>NZ_CP196526.1:0-5246627 GCF_051789125.1 Gordonia terrae
GTGACTTCAGACCGCGACACATTCGGCGAGGTGTGGCAGCAAGTCGTCGCCGAACTCAACGACGACGAAGCCGCACGCGACCACGAACCCCTGACACGCCAGCAGAAGGCGTGGCTGTCATTGGTTCGACCCCTCACTCTCACCGAGGGCTTCGCCCTGCTGACCGTGCCGACGGCACTGGTGCAGGAGCAGATCGAACGCAACCTTCGAGAAACCATCCGTTCGGTCCTGAGCCGTCACCTCGACGAACCCGTCGACCTGGGGGTCCGGATCGCGACGCCGCGGAACGACGAGCCGGTGCCCGAGGCTCCTGCGGTTCCGGATACCCGGCCGGTCGCGAGTGCCGCCGTCGACTACTCCTCTGCCCCGGTGGGCGCTGGTCTGGCGGCCGCACCGGCCGCCGACTCCCAGCGTCCCTCGGGTGACTGGGCGTCGTACTTCGCCGAGCGCCCGACGTCGACACCTCCGGCCCCGGGCGCAAACCTCAACCCCAAGTACACCTTCGACACTTTCGTCATCGGCGCGTCGAATCGCTTCGCACATGCCTCGGCGGTCGCGGTGTCCGAGGCGCCGGCCCGTGCCTACAACCCGCTCTTCATCTGGGGCGAATCCGGCCTGGGCAAGACGCATCTGCTGCACGCGGCCGGTCACTACGCCCAGCGCCTGTTCCCGGGCATGCGGGTCAAGTACGTCTCCACCGAAGAATTCACCAACGACTTCATCAACTCGCTGCGTGACGACCGACGGGTCGCGTTCAAGCGGCGCTACCGCGATGTCGACGTCCTGCTCGTCGACGACATCCAGTTCCTCGTCGGCAAAGAAGGCATCCAGGAAGAGTTCTTCCATACCTTCAACACGCTGCACAACGCGAGCAAACAGATCGTCATCTCGTCCGATCGTCCTCCGAAACAGCTTGCGACACTTGAAGACCGGCTTCGTACCCGGTTCGAGTGGGGTCTCATCACCGACGTCCAGCCGCCCGATCTGGAGACGCGTATCGCGATCCTGCGCAAGAAGGCGCAGATGGACAACATCGCGGTGCCCGACGACGTACTGGAACTCATCGCGTCGAAGATCGAGCGCAACATCCGCGAGCTCGAAGGCGCGCTGATCCGGGTGACCGCCTTCGCCTCGCTGAACGACGCCGCCCTCGACAAGTCGCTCGCCGACGTCGTTCTGCAGGCCCTGCTGCCCAACTCGGGCACGCTCGAGGTCAGCGCGGCCAGCATCCTCGCCATCACCGCCGAGTACTTCGACATCTCCATCGAGGAGCTGCGGGGCCCGGGCAAGACCCGATCGATCGCGCAGGCCCGCCAGATCTCCATGTATCTGTGTCGTGAGCTCACCGATCTGTCGTTGCCGAAGATCGGGGAGACCTTCGATCGCGACCACACGACGGTGATGTACGCCGAACGCAAGATCCGCAAGGAGATGGCCGAGCGGCGTCGTGTGTACGACCACGTCCAGGAGCTCACCGCGCGCATCAAACAGCGAGCCGTGGGTTAGATCCCACTCCTCGCTCCCGCGCCTCTCCCGCCCCCTCTCGCACCCCCGACGCCCACGTGGCCCGGGGGTGCGATCGTCTGCGGCCACGATCCCCGCAGCCTCGTGGCCGAGACGGTGAATCGGATGACAAGTCTGTGTCTCGGGTCGAGAGTCTGAAGCCCAGAATCGCTGTCCGCCCGTCGAATCGAAGACCCCGGATCCGGTGATTTCTCGGGATCACACCCTGTGGACGACCCTTGGGATAACCGGGGTCGGGGTGTGCAGCAACAGTGGACGGATCGCGAACAACAAGAGAACTCCACACCGGGGGTCGGATCCGCTCGACGTTGCTCCACCGGTCATCCACACGCCCGCACCCGTCCGGACAGGCCCGATACCGCGCTTGTCCACAGATTCCACAGGACCTATTACTGAGATGGATCCTTCTCTAAAGAGAATCTTTTGTAAAAAGGACTGTGCACAGAGGCCTGTCAGTGGTGGCCGGCCGGCCCCGCGTCGACGACGGGTCGACTTGGCCCCAACCATCCCGGCATGGGTGGCGGCGTTCTACAGTGGGATTCCCGGATGTGGGATCCACCGATGACCGGCCGGCCGACGAAGGCGTCGACTCAGTGGTCCAGGCATCGGTGGTCCAGGCGGGAATCAGACGAGAGAAGGGCAACCTCCCAGCATGAAGTTTCGTGTCGCGCGTGACGAGTTCGCTGATTCCGTCGCCTGGGTCGCTCGCAGCCTGCCGTCTCGTCCGCCCGTCCCGGTCCTCGGCTGTGTGGTGCTCAACGTCGGGGAGACCGGGCTGACCGTCTCGGGCTTCGACTACGAGGTCTCCGCGCAGGAGAATCTCGGTGCCGAGGTCGCCGAGCCCGGACAGGTGCTCGTCTCCGGCCGGCTCCTGGCCGACATCACCAAGGCTCTGCCGAACAAGCCCGTCGATGTCACCCTCGACGGTTCGCGGGTGGCGATCACCTGCGGCAGCGCGAAGTTCTCCCTGCCGACCATGCCGGTCGAGGACTACCCGCAGTTGCCCGACGTACCGCAGATCACCGGCACGATCCCCTCGCAGCTGTTCGCCGAGGCGATCTCCCAGGTCGCGGTGGCCGCGGGCAAAGACGACACCCTCCCGATGCTGACCGGCGTCCGCGTCGAGATCGAGGGCAACTCGGTCGTTCTCGCCGCGACCGACCGGTTCCGCCTCGCTGTTCGTGAATTACAGTGGGAGCCTTCCGATCCCGATACCAAGGGTGCCGTTCTGGTGCCGGCGAAGACCCTCTCGGAGAGCGCGAAGACCGCGGGTTCGGAGGGCACCGGCGTGGTGTCGCTGGCTTTCGGTGGCGGTGCGGCGATCGGTTCCGACGGCATCCTGGGCATCCTCGGCGAGACGAAGAAGACCACCACGCGACTGCTCGACGCGGAGTTCCCGAAGTTCCGTCAGCTGCTCCCGGCCAGTCACACCGCGGTCGCGACCATCGACAGCGCACCGTTGATCGAGGCGATCCGCCGTGTCGCCCTGGTCGCCGAGCGCGGCGCACAGGTCCGCATGGAGTTCACCGAGGGATCCGTGCTCCTCACCGCCGGCGGTGACGAGGCAGGCAAGGCCGAGGAGGAGCTGCCCGTGCAGTTCCAGGGGGAGCCGTTGACCATCGCCTTCAACCCCGGCTATCTGCAGGACGGACTGTCGGCGATCAACGCCGATGCGGTGGACTTCGGGTTCACCACGCCCAGCCGTCCCGCGGTGCTGCGTCCCGCGAGTGGCGAAGACGCGGTCGCCGACGAGTCCGGGGCCTTCGTCGCACCCGAGAGCGCGTTCAGCTATCTGCTGATGCCCGTCCGCCTCCCGGGCTGACGGACCGCGCCGGCATCCGTGCCCTCGTCGTCCCGATTCTCAACGACAGCGACTCAATGTTCGTTCGTGAACTCCATCTGAGGGACTTCCGGTCCTGGCGGGCCGCCGACCTCGAGCTCGAGACCGGAGCGACGGTCTTCACCGGCCGCAACGGTTTCGGCAAGACCAACCTGCTCGAGGCCCTGTTCTACCTCGCGACTCTGCGTTCGCACCGCGTGAGTTCCGACGCCCCCCTCGTGCATGCGGGTTCGACCTCGGCGCTGCTCACCGCGACAGTCGAGAACGACGGTCGCGAGTTGACCGCCGAACTCCGCATCAATGCCGACGGCGCCAACAAGGCGGCCATCAACCGCAGCCCGGCACGACGACCCCGCGACCTGCTGGGGATCCTGCGGACGGTCCTGTTCGCACCGGAGGATCTCTCACTCGTCCGTGGCGACCCCAGCGACCGCAGACGTTTCATCGACGAGCTCGTCGCCCAGCGCGGCCCGCGGTGGGTCGCCGCCCGTGCCGACTATGATCGGGTCCTCCGGCAGCGTTCGGCGCTGCTCAAGACCGCCGCGTCGGCCATGAGACGCGGTGGGGAACAGGCTGATTCGATCATCAGCACCCTCGATGTCTGGGACGGTCAGCTCGCCGAACTGGGCGGTCAGGTGACCGCCGCGCGCCTCGCCGTGCTGGGTGAGCTCGAACCGCACTTCACCGGGTCATATGCCTCGATCGCACCGCATTCCCGTCCGGCGACGCTGCGGTACCGCGCGTCCGGCGGCATCGACTTCGAGGAGACCACACCGGAAGCGATCGGCGACGTGCTGGCCACGAGACTGGTGGAGTTGCGCGACAAGGAGATCGAGCGGGGGATGTGCCTGGTGGGGCCGCATCGCGACGACATCGACATCGTCCTCGGCAGCGACGTCGCGAAAGGTTTTGCCTCACATGGAGAATCGTGGTCCCTCGCGCTGGCGCTACGACTGGGCTCGGTGGAGCTGATCCGCGCGGAGGGCGTCGAACCGGTCATCATGCTCGACGACGTGTTCGCCGAGCTCGACGCCAAACGCCGCGCGAAGCTCGTCGAGTTCACCGCAGGTGCCGAGCAACTCCTCATCACCGCCGCCGTCGCCGAGGACATCCCGGGTGAGATCGGCGGCCGTCGCGTCGGTGTCGACGTCATCGACGACGAGGCCGGACGTCGTTCCCGGGTCGTGGTCGACACCGCAGAACCGACGGGGGCATCGGATGAGTGACGACGAGGTTCAGGGTCGCGACGGCGGCGCGCCCGGCGGTGGCCCGGGATCGGAACCGGTCGAGCCCGCGCCGCGCCCCACGCCGCCGGGCGAACTCGGCGGCTACGAGCGCGCCCGCAAGGCACTCGAGGAGGCCAGGGCGCAGGCCCGGGCGGCAGGGAAATCAGTGGGCCGGGGCCGCGCGTCGCCGGTACGCCGCGTCCCGCGCGGCTCCCAGGGGCGTCGGCGCTGGTCCGGATCCGGCCCCGATGCCCGGGATCCGCAACCCTTCGGTCGTCTCGTCGGCGGCCTCGCGAAAGACCGCGGATGGCAGGAGAAGATCGGCGAGGGCACCCTCTTCGGTATGTGGGAGCAGATCGTGGGCCCCGACATCGCCGCTCACGCCCAGCCGGTTGTCCTGCGCGACAACGTTCTTCACGTGCAGGCCGAATCCACGGCGTGGGCGACGCAACTCCGGTACGTGCAGTCGCAGATCCTGGCCAAGATCGCCGCGGCCATCGGACACGGTCAGGTGACGTCCTTGCGGATCATCGGGCCGAAGGGACCGTCGTGGCGGAAGGGTGAACGCCACGTCCGCGGTCGCGGGCCGCGCGACACCTACGGCTGAACGCAGGCGCCGGCGGGCCAGTCGGCACCCTACTGGTTGGTGGGCCCGTGGGCTCAGAATCTTCCCCAGGCCACAACCGACCCGGGACAAACCCGAAAAAGTCGTTCTGAGGGCCTGTTGGCGGGCCCGGATGCACGTTCCTGGGCGAGTCAGGCAGTACACTGGGAAGAGTTGTCCCGAGAGGGGTGTGAACGGCAGATCGACCGTTGCCTCCAGGCTACCCGGATAGATCCCGGGTATTCCTGTGTGCGCACGGCTGCGCGCCCCTGCTCGAGAAGGATCGACGACGGATCCGGAGACCACCTGATCCGTCGATGAGCAGAACAGGAGCGGACGCACCTCGTGGCCGACACCAACGACACCGGACCGAAGAAGAGCAAGAAGAAGCCGTCGGAGTACGGCGCCGACTCGATCAACATCCTCGAAGGTCTGGAAGCCGTCCGTAAGCGGCCCGGCATGTACATCGGGTCCACCGGCGAACGAGGACTGCACCACCTGATCTGGGAGGTCGTCGACAACTCGGTCGACGAGGCGATGGCCGGTTTCGCGTCGCGAGTGGACGTCACCCTGCTCGCCGACGGCGGTGTCCAGGTCGTCGACGACGGTCGCGGTATCCCCACCGGTATGCACCGCACCGGGGTCCCCACCGTCGAGGTCGTGATGACCCAGCTGCACGCGGGCGGAAAGTTCGACTCCGACGCCTACGCGGTGTCCGGCGGTCTGCACGGCGTCGGCATCTCGGTGGTCAACGCGCTGTCCACCACCGTCGAGCTCGAGATCGAGAACGACGGCTTCCACTGGGAGCAGACCTACTCCTACGCCAAGCCCGGCCCGCTGGAGAAGGGATCGGCCACCCGCAAGACCGGTACCACCGTGCGGTTCTGGCCGGACCCGGAGATCTTCACCGAGACCACACGGTTCAACGCCGAGACAGTGGCTCGTCGCCTGCAGGAGATGGCCTTCCTGAACAAGGGCCTGACCATCACGCTGACCGATCAGCGCCCGCAGGCCATCGAACCGCCGGGTGATGCCGATGGCGACGAGGAGAGCAACCTCACCGAGGCCGCCGAGGAGATCAAGTCCGAGGAGGAGAAGGCTGCGGCCGCGGCGAAGCCGAAGACGCGCACCTATCACTACCCCGACGGACTCGTCGACTACATCAAGCACCTCAATCGCACCAAGCAGTCGATCCACACGACGGTGATCGGCTTCCAGGGCAAGGGCGAAGGCCATGAGGTCGAGGTCGCGATGCAGTGGAACGCCGGCTACTCCGAGTCGGTCCACACCTTCGCCAACACGATCAACACCCATGAGGGCGGAACCCACGAGGAGGGCTTCCGTGCCGCGCTGACGCTCACCGTGAACAAGTACGCGGTGGACAAGAAGCTCATCAAGGACAAGAAGGAAGACCGCCTCTCGGGTGACGACATCCGTGAGGGGCTGGCCGCGGTGATCTCGGTGAAGGTGAGCGATCCGCAGTTCGAGGGTCAGACGAAGACCAAACTGGGCAACACCGAGGTCAAGGGTTTCGTCCAGCGGGTCTGCAGCGAGCACCTCGGTCACTGGCTGGAGGCCAATCCGGCCGAGGCGAAGACCATCATCAAGAAGATCGTCGAATCCCAGCGGGCCCGGATGGCCGCGCGCAACGCTCGTGACCTGGTCCGTCGCAAGACCGCCACCGACATCGGTGGTCTCCCGGGCAAGCTGGCCGACTGCCGTAGCAACGACCCGGGCAAGTGCGAGGTCTACATCGTGGAGGGCGACTCCGCAGGCGGCAGCGCGAAGTCGGGCCGCGACTCGATGTATCAGGCGATTCTTCCGCTGCGCGGCAAGATCATCAACGTCGAGAAGGCACGTATCGACCGGGTGCTCAAGAACACCGAGGTCCAGTCGATCATCACCGCCTTCGGTACGGGCATCCACGACGAGTTCGACATCAGCAAACTGCGCTATCACAAGATCGTGCTCATGGCCGACGCCGACGTCGACGGCCAGCACATCTCGACCCTGCTGCTCACGCTGCTCTTCCGCTTCATGCGGCCGCTCATCGAGCACGGTCACGTGTACCTGGCCATGCCGCCGCTGTACAAGCTCAAGTGGCAGAAGTCGGCGCCGGAGTTCGCCTACTCCGACCGCGAACGTGACGGGCTGCTCGAGGCCGGCCGTGCCGCGGGCAAGAAGATCAACACCGAGGACGGCATCCAGCGCTACAAGGGTCTCGGCGAGATGAACGCCAAGGAACTGTGGGAGACCACGATGGATCCGGCCGTGCGTGTGCTCCGCCAGGTGACGCTCGACGACGCCGCGGCCGCCGACGAACTGTTCTCCATCCTCATGGGTGAGGACGTCGCCGCACGCCGGAGCTTCATCGCCCGCAACGCGAAAGACGTTCGCTTCCTCGATGTCTGATCACGGATCGTCTCGATTCGTAGTGATCGCAGAAAGAACACACAATGACTGACACCACACTGCCGCCCGCCGGAGGCGAAGGCGATCGCATCGAACCTGTCGACCTCGGGCAGGAGATGCAGAAGAGCTACATCGATTACGCCATGAGCGTCATCGTGGGGCGAGCGCTCCCCGAGGTGCGCGACGGCCTGAAGCCGGTGCACCGTCGCCTTCTGTACGCATCCTTCGACGCGGGTTTCCGGCCGGACCGCAGCTATGTGAAATCGGCGAAACCCGTTGCGGAGACGATGGGTAACTACCACCCGCACGGTGACACCGCGATCTACGACGCCCTCGTCCGACTCGCTCAGCCGTGGTCGATGCGCTACCCGCTCATCGACGGTCAGGGCAACTTCGGTTCGCGCGGCAACGACGGTGCGGCCGCGATGCGGTACACCGAGGCGCGTCTCACGCCGCTCGCCATGGAGATGTTGCGTGACATCACCGAGGAGACAGTCGATTTCGTCCCCAACTACGACGGCAAGACCAACGAGCCGACGGTGTTGCCGTCGCGCATCCCGAACCTGCTGATCAACGGTTCCGGCGGTATCGCGGTCGGTATGGCCACCAACATGCCCCCGCACAACCTCAACGAGGTCGCCGAGGCGGTGTTCTGGGCACTGGAGAACCACGACGCCGACGACGAGACCACGCTCGCGGCGTGCATGGAGTGCATCAAGGGACCCGATTTCCCCACTGCCGGACTGATCGTCGGCAGCCAGGGCATCAAGGACGCCTACACGACCGGTCGCGGAAGCATCCGGATGCGCAGCGTCGTCGACATCGAGGAGAACAAGGGAGCCACCACGCTGGTGGTCACCGAGTTGCCGTACCAGGTCAACCCGGACAACCTGATCCAATCGATCGCCGAGCAGGTCAACGAAGGAAAACTCAAGGGCATCAGCCGGATCGAGGACCAGTCCTCGGACCGCGTCGGTATGCGCATCGTGGTGACGCTGCGTCGTGACGCGGTCGCCAAGGTGGTGCTGAACAACCTCTACAAGCACAGCCAGCTGCAGACCAGCTTCGGCGCCAACATGTTGTCCATCGTCGACGGCGTGCCGCGCACACTGCGTCTCGACCAGATGATCCGCTACTACGTGGCACACCAGATCGACGTCATCGTGCGTCGTACGCGGTACCGGTTGCGTAAGGCCGAGGAGCGCGCCCACATCCTGCGCGGTCTCGTGAAAGCCCTTGACGCGCTTGACGAAGTGATCGCCTTGATCCGTCGCTCGGCGAACACCGAGACCGCTCGCACCGGCCTCATCGACCTCCTCGACATCGACGAGATCCAGGCCGACGCGATCCTCGCGATGCAGCTTCGCCGACTGTCGGCACTGGAGCGGCAGAAGATCGTCGACGAACTCGCCGAGATCGAACTCGAGATCGCCGACTACAAGGACATCCTCGACAGGCCCGAGCGGCAGCGCGCCATCGTGCGCGACGAACTGAAAGAGGTCGTCGACAAGTACGGCGACGATCGTCGGACCAAGATCATCGCGGCCGACGGCGACGTCAGCGACGAAGACCTGATCGCGCGTGAGGACGTCGTCGTCACGATCACCGAGACCGGCTACGCCAAGCGCACCAAGACCGACCTCTACCGCAGCCAGCGTCGCGGCGGTAAGGGCGTCCAGGGTGCAGGCCTGAAGCAGGACGACATCGTCAAGCACTTCTTCGTGTGCTCGACCCACGACTGGATCCTGTTCTTCACCACCAAGGGTCGCGTCTACCGGGCCAAGGCGTACGAACTGCCCGAGGCCAACCGCACGGCGCGCGGCCAGCACGTCGCGAACCTCCTGGCCTTCCAGCCGGAGGAGCGCATCGCACAGGTCATCCAGCTCAAGACCTACGAAGACGCTCCCTATCTGGTGTTGGCCACCCGCAACGGCCTGGTCAAGAAGTCGCGTCTGGTGGACTTCGACTCCAACCGGTCCGGCGGTATCGCCGCGATCAACCTCCGCGGCGAGGACGAGCTCGTCGGTGCCCAACTGTGCAGTGCCGACGACGATCTGCTCCTCGTGTCCCAGAAGGGACAGTCGATCCGCTTCCACGCCGACGACGAGGCACTGCGTCCGATGGGCCGGCAGACCTCCGGTGTGCAGGGCATGCGTTTCAACACCGACGACACCCTGTTGTCGCTCAACGTCGTCCGCGACGGCACCTACCTCCTGGTGGCGACATCCGGCGGATATGCCAAGCGGACGGGCATGGACGACTACCCGGTCCAGGGCCGCGGCGGCAAGGGTGTGCTGACCATCGCCCACGACCGCCGGCGCGGCGAACTGATCGGTGCGCTCATCGTCGACGACGACTCGGAGCTGTACGCCATCACCTCCGGTGGGGGAGTCATCCGCACCACCGCGAAGTCGGTGCGCAAGGCAGGCAGGCAGACCAAGGGCGTGCGTCTGATGAACATCGACGAGGGCACCACGGTCATCGCCATCGCCCGCAACGCCGACGAACCGGACGAGACCGAGGTCTCGTCGTAGGCGATAGGGTGAGCATCACTGTTTCTCGACCAGTCGGTGACGGTGAACGTCCAGCCGGACCACCCGTCGAGCCGACGCCGATCGAGGCAAGAGTCAGTGACGCCTGAGTGAGGGAATGCCTGTGAGCACACCGAACGAACCGCAACAGGACCAGAACGGGCGCCCGGCCGGAGGACCGGCGGGCCCCGGCACTGGGACCCCGAGCGGGGGACTGGTGCCGCCGTGGCAGCGTGGGCCGGCCGACAACGGGTCGACCGCGCCGACCGAGTCGTTCTCACGCGACGACCAAGGCCGCCCCGGTCCGCAGGACAACCGTGGCGGCCCGCCTCAGGACAACCGTGGCGGCCCGCCGCCGCGCGGGGTCGTGACCAACAGCGGAACCGCTGCCGCCAGCATGAGCGGCCAGCAGGCACCGGTGACCAAACTGGACAACCCGCGCCGGCCCGGGGGTGCGACGGCCACCGAGGAACCCGGCTTCGTCGAATCGCCGACGAGCACGATCGACCGCGGGCACCTACCCGAGAACGATCTGCCGGACCTCGACCAGATCCACCACACCGCCGACTTGAAGCGGCCACCCGAGGGATCACCGGCGCCCACCGCGGCTTCGGCCAAGGCGTCACCGCGCTCGGCCCCGCGGCAGGTGCTCGCGGCGGGAACAGCGCTGCGGGCTTCGGTCCAGGTTCGTCGTATCGATCCGTGGGCGACGTTCAAGATCGCGGCCGTGCTGTCGGTGGTCGGGTTCTTCATCTGGATGATCTCCGTCGCCGTGCTGTACCTGATCCTCGACGGCATGGGCGTGTGGGATCAGGTCAACAACAGCTTCGGAACGCTCGTCGCCGACGAGTCGAGCACGAGTGGTGACGTCATCGGGGCCGGCACCGTCTTCGGCGCAGCAGCGCTTCTGGGGGCCATCAACGCGATCCTGTTGACCGCTCTCGCCACCATCGGCAGCTACATCTACAACATCTGTGCCGACCTCGTCGGCGGTGCCGAGGTGACGCTCGCAGACCTCGACTGATACGGGGCCCTGACCACCCGTTTTGTTGGTTGGGGCATCGGTCGGGTAATCTCACTCCTCGGTTCAAGGGCCTATAGCTCAGGCGGTTAGAGCGCTTCGCTGATAACGAAGAGGTCGGAGGTTCAAGTCCTCCTAGGCCCACTGCGACGGATGTTTCCGGACATCCATTTCGCACCCGTCGACCGTGTCTCGGTCGGCACGGGGCCTTAGCTCAGTTGGTAGAGCGCTGCCTTTGCAAGGCAGATGTCAGGAGTTCGAATCTCCTAGGCTCCACAATTCTTTCCCCAGGCCGCGTCACTTCCACGGCGCGCGTCACTTCTACGACGCGCGTCACTTCTACGACGCGCGTCACTTCTACGACGCGCGTCACTTCTACGACGCGACGTATTCCACGAAGGACACTCCGGAGTCGAACTCCCGGCTGCTGACCCGATCGAACCGTCGGGGAGCGTAGGTCCCGGGGGCGATGAGCGGAATGCCGTCTCCGAACAGGACGGGTTGTCGCTTCAGCACGAAACGGTCGATCTCGCCGATCAGCTGGCCGGCGAGACGTCCCCCGCCGCACAACCAGATGTCCTTGCCCTCCGCACCTTTCAACTCCGTGACGACGTCGATGGGGTCGCGCTCGGTGAACGTCACCCCGTCGACCGGATCGTGGGGGCGGTGGGTGAACACGTACTGGTTCAGATGCTGGTACGGACTCATGATGTCGGGCAGACCGGCCGCGTAGGTGTCGGCACCCATCAGGACCGTGTCGAATCGGTCGCCGCGTGGGGCGACTCCCAGTGCTGCGGCGAAATGCGTCGGGAGCGTGTCGGAGTAGTCCTCGTTGATCGCGTCCATGTGGTCGCCCTCGAAGAGGAAGGCGTCGAACTGGCCGGCAGGTCCCGCGATGTAGCCGTCGAGGCTCACCGCCACGTAGTACACGAGTTCACGCATGTAGATCTCCAATCACTTCATCTGTAGTGAACAGCAAACTACACCACATGTAGTGGTTGGGCTATCGTTAATCCATGGCCCGGAACGAGGAGCGACGACGCGCGATCGCCGATGCAGGACTCGCGGTCCTGGCCGCATCGGGTGCCCGCGGCCTCACCCACCGCGCCGTCGATCGCGCGGCCGGACTGCCGGGCGGGACGACGACGAACTACTTCCGCAACCGGTCCGCACTCTGGAAGGGCCTGGTGGAGCGCATCTACGAGCGCCTGGCCCCCAGCGAGGCGTTCATCGCCGATCGCGCCGGTCGCGAACCCACCCGAGAACTCTTCGCCGAGTACCTCCGCAACATCGTCGAGCGGCTCATGGAGAACCGGGAGGTCACCATCGCGCTGGTGGAGCTGAGGCTCGAGGGCAGTCGTCGGCCCGAGGTCGGCGAGATCATCGTCGAATGGCGCCGAGCCGGGTTCGCCGGGGACGTGGCCTTCAACGAGCAGGCCGGGCTGCCGGGAACCGCTCGGGAGATCGCGCTCTTCCACTACGCGGTCGACGGCCTGCTACTCGATCAGCTGACCGGGCCGCTCCTCCCGGAGGAGTCGCTCGACGACATCGTGCGGACTCTCGTCGATCGGCTGCTGCCGGACTGACCGGCCACACCTCCCGCTACCGTGGATCGGTGGACCGCGACCTACTGGACGGGCGTTACGAGCTCCGAGGGATTCTCGGTAGCGGCGGGATGGCCGTCGTCCACGACGGCTGGGACCGCACGCTGGACCGGCCCGTCGCGATCAAGCTGCTGCGCCTGGGCAGCGAGTCCGCGGTGACCGACCAGGATCGCTTCGCCGGTGAGGCCCGAGCGGCGGCTGCACTCAACCACCCCAACATCGTGGCCGTCTATGACTACGGCGAGCACGAGGGCACGCCGTACATCGTCATGGAACGGCTGAGCGGCACCACCGCGCAGGATCTGATGGCCGCGGGGCCTCTGACGGCTCAGCAGGTGAGGACCATCGTCGACGATGTTCTCGCGGCCCTCGCCGCGGCGCACGCCGCGGGGGTCCTCCACCGTGACATCAAGCCGGCGAACCTGCTGGTCGCCGACGACCGGGTGAAGGTCGCGGATCTGGGCATCGCCAAGACCGCGGGAATGGCACACACCGCGACGGGCGACGTCGTCGGCACGATCGGCTACCTCAGCCCCCACCGCGTCCTCGGCCGGGCTGCCACACCCGCCGATGATCTGTATGCCGTCGCGGTGGTCGCCTACGAGGCGTTGACCGGCAGCCGCGCCTACGACCAGGACAACCCCGCTGCCGTCGCGTACGCGATCCTGCACTCGCCACCCCCGCCCCTGGGACACATCCGACCCGACCTCCCGCCGAGCCTCCGCGAGACGATCGACCAGGCGATGCGGCCGGGACCGGACGATCCGCCGTTCCCGACCGCGGCCGCGATGATGGCGGCGCTGCGGACTGCTGACCCCGCAGCCGACACTCCCGCTGTGGTCCCGCCGACTCCGATAGGTCCGCGCCCGACCGCGACAATGACCGCCCCGTTGTCGACACAAGGGGACCTCCCATCGCCTCCCGGACCCCCATCGCCTCCCGGACCCCCGCAGACGGAGGGTTCATCACGGCCGTCGCGGCGTACCTCGCTGGCGCTGCTCGGGGGTGTGGTCGCGCTCCTGGCCGTCGTGCTCGTCGCCATCGCGTTGGTGACCAACTCCGCGGACGACGCCGGACCGGCCCCGTCGACCGATGCACCTGCGTCGACCCCGGCCGCCGAGTCCACACCGGACACCACCGTGCAACCGCCGGTGACCGGTGTCGAGACCCCGGCTCAGATCCCTCAGCCCACGGTCGAACAATCCGCTCCCGCAGGAGCCGATGACCGCGGCAACCCTGGCCGGGGCGGGGGGAACGGCAACGGGGGGAACGGCAATGGCGGGAACGGGAACGGGGGAAACGGGAACGGCAAACCGAAGCCGGACAAGAACTGACCTGGTCGCCGGAACCGCGTGCGTAGATCGTTCCCCGCTCAGCAAAACTACTGAGCGAGAACGGGATTCATGAGAAGGTCACGGTCAGGACTTGTTGCGCTCCAGATGCGCGTAGCGTCGGCGGAACTTCTCCACGCGACCGGCGACGTCGGGGATCGTGTTGACCCCGGTGTAGAACGGGTGCGAATCGCTCGTCACGTCGACGGTGATGAGCGGGTAGACGTTGCCGTCGGACCATGTCACGGTGGTCGACGACGTGGCGGTCGAGCGTGTCAGGAACTCCTTACCGGTGGAGCCGTCGCGGATGACGACGGGGTGGTAGTCGGGATGAATGCCCTTTTTCATGGGTCGGCCTTCCGGGGTGGTGGTGAGCGGTGTCGGGGGGCGTCAGTTGTCGCGGGGGTCGGGGGAGTCGATGCCGCGCACCGCGTCCACCGTCGGTTCGGTGAGCTCGAGGTCGTCGCACGGGTCGGCATGGGACTCGCCGAACGGGTCGTCGAAGGTCGACCAGAACTGTTGTCCGGCAGCGAACTCGACCTCGTTCAGACAGGCCGCGCGCAGCGCTTCCTCGATGTCCGCGGGATCGCCGGAATGTACGAGCGCGACGATCGAGGTGTGCCGATCGCCGAATGTCTCATCCCACCGCAGCGCTCCCATCGCACGACGCTCGGCCGGCACGTGCGCCAGTTCTTCCTCGGTCATGGCCGCCAGCCAGGGGCCGCCGTGCGCCACACGGAGACCGCCTCCCGCGGACTCCAGCCACAGCGCCTCGTCCGGTTGCGTGGCGAGCCAGAGACGTCCGCGCGAACAGACGACACCGTCGAGCAATGCGTCGATCGCGTCGTGGAAGCGGCCGGGGTGAAACGGACGGTCGCTGGAGAACTCGACCCACGAGACCCCGCAGTCGGAGTCGAGCGGCGGCTCGCCCGGCAGCAGCGGATCGTGTGGATCGTCGACGCGTCCGCGCCGCCCGTTCGGGCGCACCGCGGCCAGGAGCTGTTCGGCGAGAACAGGAGTCATCGGGCGCTGAGGGAGCTCGAACATCATCGGGACATGCGGCGACAGACGCTTGAGGACGGCCACGAGGCGTGCCGACTCCCACGCATCACGGAACGACGGATCACACGCCGCCACGACCAGGGCGTCGGCGAAAGCCACCTGTCCGACGGCGACCTGCGCGAGGGTGCGGTCGTCGTCCAAGGCGATGTGGCCCCCCTCCGCGAGAGACAGGTCCCCGGTCGCAGACGTCAGCCAATCATCCTCTGCCACACAGGCGATGGTGGCGTCGACCCGTACCTCGATCGATGCCGGGCCGTCGTCGAACCCGGGCATGTCCGAGACGATGACGTTGTCGATCGACCACGCGACCTGCTCGGGTTCCAGGATCGGGTCGAGGGTCAGGACGATCCGGTGCACCGAGGGCCGGCGGTGGAGGCGTCGCAGCAGGGGTAAGAGATCCTCGCGCAGCGTGCACGAGATGCACCCGTGAGCGAGTTCGACGATGCAGACGTCGTGGTGGCTGCGCCCATCGGCGCCGCGCCAGCTCAGCGTGCGGACGACGCGGCCGTCCTCCACCTGTGTGAGGTCGTGATGTACCTGTACGGTGCCGCCGCGGATGCCTCCGGCTTCGAGTGCGTCTCCCACCCGATGAACTGCTGACGCGTCGAGTCCGGTGACCAGGATGACGGGCGTCCGACCATCGCTGGTGTTGCCCGGACGGTACGCGGGTCCGTCGTCGATCACGGCCACCCTCCGTTCTATTGGGAATGATTTCCATTTAAGCTCTGCCGACGGTACCGTGGCCGTTCAGTTAATGCCAATCGTTGTCGATAAGGAGGCAGCATGTCCAGGAGGTGCCAGGTCACCGGCCGGCAACCGGGCTTCGGCAAGCAGGTGTCGCATTCGCACAAGCGGACGTCGCGCCGGTGGGACCCGAACATCCAGCGTCGCCGGTATTACGTCCCGAGTGAGGGTCGCTACGTGACGCTGCGGGTCAGCGCCAAGGGGATATCCACCATCGACAAGCACGGGATCGAATCGGTCCTCCGCACGATCCGAGCGCGCGGAGAGAAGGTCTGATGGCGCGCAACGAGATCCGGCCGATCATCAAGCTCCGTTCGACCGCGGGTACGGGGTACACCTACGTCACCCGCAAGAACCGCAGGAACGATCCCGACCGCATGGTGCTCCGCAAGTACGACCCCATCGCCCGAGCGCACGTCGATTTCAAGGAGGACCGCTGATGGCGAAGAAGTCGAAGATCGCCCGCAACGAGCAACGACGAGAGATCGTCGCGCGCTACGCCGACATCCGCGCCGAACTCAAGCGTGCCATCGCGTCGCCGGACTCCAGCCCGGAGCAGCGAGCAGAGGCACAGCTGCGGTTACAACGGTTGCCGCGCAACGCGAGTCCGACCCGGCTGCGCAACCGCGACGCCGTGGACGGACGTCCTCGCGGGTACATCGGGAAAGCCGGGTTGTCGCGTGTACGGTTCCGCGAGATGGCGCACCGCGGTGAGCTCCCGGGTATCCAGAAGTCCAGCTGGTGAGCACGATCGATCAGAGCAGGGAGTAGACATGGCCAACCGCAAGATCCGCCGACGCGACGAGGAACCGTCGAAGCGCAAGCGCAACCTGCTCGCCGCACAGGGGATTCGCGTCGACGGACGTAATCCCGTCGACTACAAGGACGTGGCACTGCTCCGGCAGTTCCTGTCGGACAAGGGCCGCATCCGGAGCCGACGGCTCACCGGTTTGTCGCCGCAGGAGCAGCGACAGGTCGCGACGGCCATCCGTAATGCGCGGGAGATGGCGCTGCTGCCCTACGACTCTCGGCACTGACCTCACAGGTCCCGGACAGTACAACGCCCGCTCCCCGAGGAGCGGGCGTTGCTGTCTGGTGACCGGCTACTTCGAGCCCTGGGGCACGTTCTCCAACCGGTCGAGGAGGGTGCGCGCGAGCGACTCCGACGACGCGGGATTCTGCCCGGTCAGCAGGTTGCCGTCGGTCTCGACGTGCACGGACCACGGTTCGCCCAGCGTCACCTTGAAACCCGCTTGTGTCAGTCGGTCCTGAAGAAGCCACGGCGCCTTGTCGGCCAGCCCGGCCTGCTCCTCCTCGGCATTGCTGAAGCCGGTGACGGTCCGGCCCGCGAACGCGTTGACACCGTCATTGTTGGTCGCGGCCAGCAGGATCGCAGGCCCGTGACACACCACGCCGAGCGGCAGCTTGGCGTCGTCGGCGGCGATCAGCAGTGCACCGGCATCGGCGTCGTCGGCCAGGTCCTCCATCGGACCGTGGCCGCCCGGGACGAACACCGCGTCGTAGTCGGAGATGCGGACGTCTGCCAACGCGATGGGCTTCTGCAGCTCCGGTGCGGTCTCGACGACGTGACGGATCTCGGCGGCCCGTTCGGGCGTGCCGATGCTGTCCACGCTCAGGCTGCCCTCGTCGACGGGCGGACGGACGCCACCCGGCGTCGCGACCGTCACCTGGTATCCGGCCGCACGGAACACCTCGAGGGGTGCGACGGCCTCCTCGGCCCAGAACCCGGTCTTGTGGCCCGATCCGTCGTTGAGCGTCCAGGTGTCGGCGCCGGTCATGATGAAGAGAATGTTGCGAGTCATGCGGTTCTCCTTACTTCGGCAGCGGTGATCCGGTCGGACCGACCGCCTCGAGATGCTCTGTTCAGCTCTGTGGCCCGGTCAGGCGAGTCCGGTGAGTTCCGCCGAGCGCTTCCACAGGCCGTCGATCAGTCCCTGATTCTTCGCCTGGGGGTTCTCGAGGCCATTGGCCTTGTGTCGGCTGAAGTACACGCCGTTGAGCGACGGATCCGCCCCGCGTTCGGCAAGCGCGATGAGGGGGGCGGCGCCCTGGTCGGGAGTGATGGTGACCAATTTGGTCAGCGGCGAGCGATAGGCCAGTCCGACGAATCGCGAGTCGCGACCGAAACTGGTCGCAGCAGGCCCCGGATGCACTGCGGCGGAATAGATCTTGTCGCCGATCCATCGCTTCGCGATACCGCGCGTGAACATGATGTTCATCAGCTTGCCCGATCCGTACGGCCTCATGAACAGCGCTCTGCGCTTCTCGTAGTCGAGGTCGTCGAGGTCGACGTCGCCGGCGAGGTTGCCCACGCTGGACGTGTTCAGCACCAGCGACCCGTCGGCCGCGACGAGACGGTCGCGGACCAGGTGGGTGAGCAGGAACGGGGCCAGATGGTTGATCTGGAAGTTCGGCTCGTGGCCGTCATGGGTTCGCTGCTTGTGGTCGAAGGTGCCGCCGGCGTTGTTCATCAGCACGTCGATGCGGCCGACCGCGGAGTTGATGGCGTCGGCGAGCTCGCGCACCTCGGAGAGGCGGGAGAAGTCGGCCGTGAACTGCTGTGCGCCGGTGTCGGCCGCCACGGGTGCGAGCTTCTTCGCGGACCGTCCGACGACCACCAGTTCGGTGTCGGGGCCGGCGAGTTCGCGTGCGGCGATGGCGCCGATACCGTCACTGGCACCGGTGATGACGATCGTCCGTTTCTGTCCTGCCGGTTGGTCACTGGCCATCGGTCGTGCCCTCCGATCCGCCGACCGCGTGACCCTCATCGGTGTGGTCCGCCGGTGGTTGCGCGCCGTCGTAGGACGCCCTGTCTTCCCGGATTCGTTCGGTCTCGCCGATCTCGGTGTCCCCCGCGGTGGGCAGAGCCGAGGACGGTCCGTGTTCCTCGTCGGGGTCGCTGCGCATGTCGGGGTCGGTTTTCACCTCGTCGTCCGTCGTGGTCCACGTGGCTTCGGTACTGGGATCTTCGTTGTCCGGCATGTCTCCACCATGCCCGAAACGGGCGCGTCTGACACGCGGCCTCAGACCGGGTCGGTTGATTCCGGCGATTCTCCGAGCCGTGCGCGTGCGATCTCGGCAGCAGACGTGCCCAGCGTCAGCCACAGCGCCGCGAGGTCCTCGGTGAGCTGTTCCCGGGTCACCCGCAGAGCTCCCTCCGCCCAGGACAGGATCGCCTGCGCCGTACCGCCGATGACGAAGGCAGGAGCGGTCTGTGCGAGAGAGTCGACCTCGAGGCGCACGTCGTGGATGGTGCGCGCGTGTTCGATCAGCACCTCCGTCAGGCCTTCGATGGCGTCGGTGCGTCGTGCGTCGACCGCCGGGGTGCCGGCCGCGCCACCGAGCAGGACGCGCGCCTTGCGGCGGTCGGTACCCAGCACGCCGATGATGGCGTCGACGGCCAGGCGTGCCTGTTCGGGCTGAGGCCGTTGCAGTGCAGCCACATACGCGACGACGGCCGCCTCCGTGACCTCGGCGGAGATGTCGTCGATCACCGCCATCGCCAACGCGTCCAGGTCGGCGAAACTCTCGTAGAAGTAGCGCTTGTTGAGCTGGGCCTCGCCGCACAGGCTCGCCACGGTCGCCGATCGCCACCGGCTCTCGGACATCGCCGTGATGGCGACATCGACGAGTGCGGCCCGCCGCCGCGCGGCCCGTTCGGGCGCGGACCGGCCGCCGTAGCTGCGGTCCGGGCTCGTGGTTTTCACCCGTCCATCTTGGCATCGACCCACTTCGACGCATCGTTGACAGGGCGTCGGACGATCTGGCACAGTGCCGTACCAGTACGAAGTGGTACCAAGACGTACCTGATTCGGTACGGCGAGCCGGCGGATGTCGGGACAACCGTCGCACCGGCGCGGGACCGAACCCACCCCCTCGGAGGACTACGAATGAGTGCGGAACTGAGAGACACCGGTGCTGTCGGCTACGACCCGAGGCAGACGGCCCTCGGCGTCCTGGCCGAGTTGCGGACGCTCGCCGAACACAGCCCTGGCCGCGCACGCATCGACACCTGGGATTTCGTCCGCGAGCTCGGCGGCAGGCAGGATCGCGACTCGTTGTCGATGTTGTTCGGCGCCGGAACCGAACCGGAGAACCTCGACGGCAAGCTCGAAGGCCAGATCGTGGGCAAGCTCTTCGGTATCCCGGAGGCTCGCTTGGCCAACCCGCTGATGAAGATCGACCCCACCTGGCGTGGCAAGAGCTTCGATCTCGCGGCCGGAACCGGCCTCAACCGCCTGTCGCCCATCGCAGCCGTGGTCATGCCGATCATCACCTTCGGCTACACGGGGCTTCGGCTGGTCGGCCGGGAGATGGAGGGTTTCCACTTCGACCACGGGCCGAGCCAGGGGCTGATCGAACCCCGCGTGCAGGTGCGGGCCCTCGACTACGGCGTGCCGGAATACAAGAACCCCGGGGTCCGGACCTTCCCCATCCGCAAGACCCGCGACGAGATCGTCGAACTGGTCCCCGGTGTGTACCTCGGCCGGGCGCTGCTGTTCACCGCCGACGGCGGCGCGCGGCTGATCGCCTACTTCGCGCTGCGCCATCCCGTGGGCAGCCCGCTGTGATCGCGCTTGCCGGCGCCCAGGTGTGCATCACCGGGGGAGCTCGGGGAATCGGAGCCGCCACCGCCGCCGCGGCGGCCGAGCGCGGCGCGACGGTGTGGATCGGCGACCGTGACCTGGCCGCGGCGACCGAAACCGC
The DNA here is from genome assembly GCF_051789125.1 of Gordonia terrae. Lineage (GTDB taxonomy): Bacteria > Actinomycetota > Actinomycetes > Mycobacteriales > Mycobacteriaceae > Gordonia > Gordonia terrae_A. The sequence continues at coordinate 20,628 of NZ_CP196526.1, forward strand.
GAAGTCGCTGGGACGCAGGGTGAACGCGCTGCACCTCGACGTCACCGACGAGACCTCGTTCAAGGACTTCGTGGGTACGGTGTCCGATCGCGGGCCGATAGACATGTTCGTCAACAACGCCGGTATCCAGCACATGGGACGTTTCGTCGACCAGGACCTCGAAGCCCTGCAACGGGAGCTGGCCATCAACCTCGGTGCGGTCCTGACCGGAACCCACCTGGTGCTGCCGGACATGGTCCGGCGCGGACGTGGGCACGTGGTCAACGTGTCGTCGATGGCGGGCAAGATCACGACACCCGGGATCGCCACGTACAGCGCGTCGAAATTCGGCGTCGTCGCGCTGGACCGGGCGATCCGCGCGGAGTTGGCCGGCACCGGGGTGACCCTCACGACGGTGATGCCCGCGGCGACGAACACCGAGCTGACCGCCGGGGTCCGTCTACGCCTGCAGCCGACGCTGCAACCCGAACAGGTCGCGGCCGCCATCGTCGCCAGTGCGGCCCACACCCGCGGAGAGGTGACGGTGCCGCGCTACCTCGCCCCGATGGGAATCTTCGAGGAAGTGATTCCCTCCTCGATCATGTGGCGCCTCAAGCGATTTGTCGGCGGCGCCGACTACGGCGCGTTCGATTCGGCACAGCGGCGCGCGTACCTCGAACGCAGCAGGACCTCGTGAACACGAAAGGAGTGGGGTCGTGACGAATCTGAATCTGGCCGACACGCTGGCCACGATCAAAGCGCGTCAGTGGATGCTCAGCGACATCGACTGGGATGCTCCCGGAGCGGATCTCATCCGCGAAGAGCAGCGGGACGATCTCAAGGCGTTCATGTCCGATCTCATGTGGATCGAGCACGTGGGCGCCCGCGCCTTCGCGGGTCTGGCGCTGCACGCGCCGACCGAGGAACTGAAGGAGATCTACCGGTACTTCCACGCCGAGGAACAGAAGCACGCCAACGCCGAACTCGCACTGATGAAGCGGTGGAACCTCCTCGAGGAGGGTGAGATCCCGCTGCCGGGTGTGATGATCTCGCATTCGCTGGACACGATGGACAAGATGGCCGACACCGCGCCGTTCGAGTACCAGGCCACCATCATCCCGATGCTGGAGGTCGCCCTCGACGGTGCCCTGCTGAAGTTCTTGACCGACGAGGTCGAGGACCCGTTGCTGAAGGTCGTCCTCAACAAAATCAACAACGACGAATCCCGCCATCTCGCAGTGGGTTTCCACGTGATGGGGATGCTGTCCGGAGCGCGGGCCCGACGTACGGCGCTCGTGTTGTTCAAGCTCGCCTACAGCATGCGGGTCGTGTCACTGCGGAGCGTCATCGCCACACTCCCCATCATCGGGAGCATGCGCGAAGAGCTGTATGCCATGGGACTCGACGGCGACCGGCTCTCGGTCGCGATGGACCGTTATCGCAAAGCGGGCGAACGGGATCCTCGGCTGGAGTCGAACCGGTACTACAAGATCGTCCGCGGATACTCGCGGCTGGTGATGGAACGGCACCCGGTGTGGTCTCGCATCGAGTCCGCGATGATCGGTTACGCGAACCGGATTCCCCGCCACAAGTGGCCGACCCGCCCGACGTGGTCTCACGAGCTGACGTATCGGACCACCGACTGATGTCGGCGGCGAACGGGGTGGGCGACGACGAGGCGGGCGACCGCGTGTTCACGGTTGCGGTGATCGGCGCCGGCTTCTCGGGCATCGGGGCCGCGATCAGGCTCCGCGAGCGAGGGATCGACGACTTCGTCGTGCTCGAGCGCGGTGACGAGGTCGGCGGGACCTGGCGGGACAACGTGTATCCGGGTGTGGCGTGCGATGTTCCGTCCCTGCTCTACTCGTACTCGTTCGAACCGCGGACCTGGAGCAAGCTGTATGCGGACGGCGCCGAGATCCAGGACTACATCCTCGACGTGGTCGACAAGCGCGACGTGCGTCGCTTCGTGAGGTTCGGTCACGATGTGTCGTCGCTGAGATTCGGCGAAGACGACGGCATCTGGCAGATCACGACGAATCAGGGTGTGTTCCGTGCGCGGAACGTCATCGCCTCCTACGGGCCCCTGGCCAATCCGGCGTTACCTCCGATCGACGGCTTGACCGAGTTCGGGGGCGAGGTCGTCCATGCGGCGCGATGGAATCCCGATCAGGACCTGACGGGGAAGACCGTCGCCGTCATCGGAACGGGATCGACAGCTGTACAGCTCATTCCGCAGGTGGCCCGGCGGGCGGGGAAGGTCGTCGTCTATCAGCGCACGCCGGGGTGGGTGCTACCGCGCTACAACGTGGACACTCCGACGGCCGTCGCGCGCTTGTTCGCCGCCCTGCCCGTCCTCCGACGACTCACCCGATCGGTTCTGTTCGGGGTCACCGAGCTCAGTGCCCTCGGACTCGTGTGGAACACGGTGCTGACATCGATCCTGTCGCTGGCGGGCAAGATCTTCTTGCGGTCACAGGTGAAGGACCCGTGGCTCCGACGACTCCTCACCCCTGACTTCCGGCCCGGATGCAAACGCATGCTCGTCTCCGACGACTATCTGCGCGCGCTCCAGGCCGACAACTGTCAGCTGGTGACCTGGCCGATCGCGCGGATCGGGGAGTCGGGGGTCATGACGTGTGAAGGCGTCGAGCACCGGGCGGATGTCATCATCTGCGCCACCGGGTACGAGGTCACGAAGACCTCCCCGCCGATCGAGATCGTGGGCAGAGGAGAGCGGTCCTTGAACGAGGAGTGGGCCCGTGGCGCCTTCGCCTACAAGAGCGTCAACGTGTCCGGGTATCCCAACCTGTTCTTCACTTTCGGCCCCAACGCCGGACCGGGCCACACCTCGGCGCTGGTGTACATGGAAGCCCAGATCGACTACGCGGTCGAGCTGATCTCGGTGATGACGAACCGGCGTCTCACCTGGCTGGATGTCGATCCACAGGCGCAGGCGGACTACAACGCCCGGTTGCAGGAACGACTCGCCGGGACCACGTGGAACAGTGGTGGATGCCGCAGCTGGTATCTCACCGAAGACGGGTTCAACGCGACGATGTACCCCGGCTTCGCCACGACGTTCCGGAAGATGCTGGCCGACATCGACCTCCACGATTACGTGGCCACGGGGGACCTCGACCTCGCGATCGCCGGCCGGGCCGGCGCACACACCACGGACGGGGCCGACCTGCGGTGACCCTGCCCATCGCCTCCGCCCCAGCGCGGCGAGAACAGATGTTGACGCGCCTGACCATACGACCGCTCATGCGACGACTTCCGCTGTCGCCCATCGGTGTTGCCGCTCTACGCGCGATCGTCGCCGCACCCAGCACACTCGACCGGGTGGTCCCGGGCACCCTGATCGAGCCGGTACGCAGCGGTGCGGTTCGGGGCGAATGGGTTGCGGCGCCGGGCGTTCGACGCGACGGTCCGGTCATCCTGTACGTGCACGGAAGTGCCTTCGTGCTGCTCTCCGCCCGCAGCCACCGGGCGCTGGTGTCGCGGTTGTCGGATCGCACCGGACTGCCGGTGTTCTCGGTCGACTACCGTCTCGCGCCGGAATACCCGTTCCCGGCGGCCGCCGAGGATGTCCGGGCCGCATACGACTTCGTGCTCGGACGGGCCGGCGTCGACCCCGACGAGGTGATCGTCGCCGGTGACTCGGCCGGAGCGCATCTCGGCATCGACCTGACGTCAGAACTCGCCCGTTCCGGGTCGCGCACACCCGCGGCCCTCGTCCTCTTCTCCCCGCTGATCGATCTGACGCTGGCGCTGGCCAGCGAGCAGGAGAAGCTGACCCCGGATCCGCTCATCACCGCGGCGGACTGCAGACGGTTGATCGACCTGTACGTCGGTGACACCGATCCCACCGACCCGCGGCTTGCGTTCACGTTCGACGACGTCGACGGGTTCCCGCCGACGTTCATCCAGACCGGGGCCAACGAGATGCTGCAGGCCGACGCGAGGCACCTGCATCGATCGCTCTCGGCGACCGGGGCGGCCAGCACCCTGCAGGTGTGGCCCGGTCAGGCGCACGTGTTCCAGGCCTCGACGCGGATCCCCGAGGCGGCAGCCGCGTTGCGCGCGGCAGCCACCTTCATCACCGAGGTGCTCGCGAGCACCTCGACCACGCAGCGAGGATGACACGCACATGTTTGTGAATCGGGCCATCTCCAGATCGTCCCGGGCGGTCGTCACCGGTGCGGGAAGCGGCATCGGACGGGCCTTCGCGCTCGAACTGGCGCAACGCGGCGGGGCGGTGATCTGCGCCGACCTCTCGTTGGACCGCGCGCGTGAGACGGTCGCGCTGGTGGAGCGAGCCGGAGGCTTCGCGCGGGCCGTCGAGTGCGATGTCGCGCGCTACGGCGACGTCGAGGCATTGGCGAGCGCGGCGCAGCAGTACTTCGGCCAGAACCCCGACCTCGTCGTCAACAACGCCGGGGTCGGGGCGGGCGGTCGTAGGGTCGGTGACATCGGCCTCGACGACTGGAACTGGGTGGTGGGTATCAACCTGTTCGGGGTGATCCACGGGTGCGAGGTGTTCGCACCCCTCCTGCGGACACAGTCCCGGGCGGGGATCATCAATGTCGCGTCGGCGGCGGCGTTCAACTCGGCCCCGGTGATGGGGCCCTACTGCGTCAGCAAGGCCGGGGTCATGTCCCTCTCGGAGACGCTGGCGGCCGAGATGGCGGGCACCGGAATCGCGGTGACCGTGGTCTGTCCGACGTTCGTCACGACCAACGTCGCCCGCGACGGACGCATCGCCCCCGGCCCGGCGGAGTTCGCCGCCAAGCGGGTCGAGAAGGGAATGGCACCGGAGGTCGTCGCCCGAAAGGCCCTCGACGCCAACGATCGGGGTCGTCTCTACGTGATGCCCCAGCTCGACGCGAAGATCGCCTGGCGCGCCAAGCGGCTGGCCCCGGGTGCGGTCACCCGCGTGATGGCGCTCGGCACCCGGGTGATGGGCGCAACCGGCCCCTGAGTGACGAAGGTGCGGGTGCCGGAGCCGGCACCGTGCGCGACTCAGCCGACCTCGATCCGTGGTACCGCGGCGAGCAGCTCCCGGGTGTACGGGTGCTGTGGATCGTCGAAAACGGCGTCGGCGGAGCCGTATTCGACGATCTCCCCGGCTCGCATGACCGCGATGTCGTCGCTGACGTGGTGGATCACGCCGAGATCGTGGGAGATGAACACCAGCGCCACCCCGGTCTCGGCCTGCAGACGGGCGAGCAGGTCCAGGATGCGCGCCTGGATGGACACGTCGAGCGCGGAGACCGGTTCGTCGCACACGATGACGGTGGGCCTGGGTGCCAGCGCCCGGGCGATCGCGACGCGCTGACGCTGTCCACCCGACAGTCGGGACGGATGCCGGTGTCGGTACTCCTGCGGCAGACCCACCTGGTCGAGGAGTTCGGTGATGCGCTGCTCGACGTCGGTTCGTTCGTCACGACTGCCGACCCGGATGCTGTCGGAGAGAATACGTTCGACGTTCCACCGCGGGTCGAATGAACTGAGCGGGTCCTGGTAGACGACCGAGATCAGGTGCCGTGACTCGCGGCGCCGGGCGTCGCTGAGCACCGACCACGGGCGGCCGTTGAGTTCCACTGTGCCCGAATCGGGCTCGGTGAGGCCGAGGATGATCCGCGCCGTCGTCGTCTTGCCGGAACCGGATTCGCCGACGATGCCGAGGGTGCGGCCGGGCGCGAGATCGAAACCGACGCCGGAGACCGCCGCCCTGGGCGTGGCGTTCCTGCCGCGGAAGGACTTGTGCAGATCGCGAACCCGCAGCGCGGGTGCGCCATCGCCGGCAGGCGGCGCCGGTGCGTCGAGATGTTCGCCGCTCACGAGCAGTGTGCCCTTCGAACTCCGCGACGGTATCGCCGCGATGAGGCTGCGCGTGTACTCGTGCTGGGGCGAGGTGAGGATCTCCGTGGTGTTGCCGTACTCGACGATCTCACCGGCCCGCATGACGGCGACGCGATCGGCGAGGCGCGACACGACGGCCAGATCGTGGGAGATCAGGATGATGCCGTTGCCCCGTCGCTTCGCGTCGGCCAGGACGTCGAGCACCTGCGCCTGGACCGTGGCGTCGAGAGCGGTTGTCGGCTCGTCGGTGATGACCAGCTTCGGGTCCTGGGCGAGGGCAGAGGCGATCAGGGCCCGCTGCCGGAGACCACCCGAGAGTTCGTGGGGCCGCTGTCGGGCGCGCACTCGCGGTTCGGGGACGCCGACGAGATCGAGGAGCTCGATGACGCGCTCTTCCCGCAGCGCCCGCCTCAGGCGTCGGTTCGACGATCTCCCACGTGCGTGCGCGGCGAGCGACTCGCCGATCTCACTGCCCACTGTGCGGAGCTGGTCGAGCGACACCAGCGCGTCCTGGAGGACGAAACCGATCTCCCGGCCCCGGATCGCGCGCCACTGGCGGTCGGTCAGCCGGCGGAGGTCACGGCCGTCGAATCGCAGTGCCGCGGCGTCGACGTGGGCGCCCTCGCCGGTCAATCCGATGAGGGTGCGTGCGGTGACCGACTTCCCCGATCCGGATTCGCCGACGATCGCCAGGCATTGCCCGGCGTCGACCCGGAACGACACCCCGCGCACGACCTCCTTGCCGGCGAACGAGACCCGCAGGTCACGCACCTCGGCGAGAACGCTGTCGGTACCGGGACGCGCGAGTTCGGTGGTCACGCCGTCCCGTGTGTCGACGGTCATCGGCGGTCTCCTTCCAGGCGTTGGCCGAGGTGGCGGCCGACGGTCGTGAATGCCAGTGCGACGACGACGATCACGAGGCCGGGGAAGATCTCCAGCCACCAGGCGACGGTGATGTACGTACGGCCGGCGTCGAGCAGTGCGCCCCACTCGGGTGCCGGTGGCGGTACACCGAGGCCGAGGTAGGCGAGCCCCGACGCCCAGATGATCGCCTGGCCGACGCCCAGCGTGACGGTCACGATCATCGGCCGCAGGGCATTGGGGGCTATGTGCTGCAGGAGGATTCGTCCACGCGAGTGCCCGAGGGCGGTCGCGGCCTCGATGTACGGGGCGTTGCGGACGGCCAGTACCTGCCCGCGGACGATGCGCGCGTATCCGGGTGCGATGCCGATCCCGATCGCCAGGATGAGGGTGTACTGGCCGGGTCCGAACACCGAGGTCAGAAGCAGTCCGAGAAGCACGGTGGGGAAGGCGAACATCACTTCGATCCACCGGTTCGCCAGGACATGCGCGACGCGACCCGACAATCCGGCGGCAAGTCCGAGGACGACCGCGAGGACCGACGCGAGCGCGACCGCGCCCAGTCCGATCAGCAGGGACTGTCGAGTGCCGGCGATGATGCGGCTCAACAGGTCTCGCCCGGAGAGGTCGGTGCCGAACGGGTGTGACCAGCTCGGTGGTTGCAGCGTGGCGTCGAGGTCGACGGCCAGCGGGTTGTACGGCGCCAGCAGGTTCGGGGCGATCGCGGCCACCGCGAGCAGGACCAGCACCACCCCCGCGGCGAGGACACCCGGTGAGGGCCGGGGGCGGGGACCGCGGACCGCGGCGACGACCTCCGGGGTCGCGCCCGGACGTACCGGATTGGTGAGGGTCATGGGACCTCGATCCTGGGGTCGATGACGGTGTAGAGGAAGTCCACCGCGAGGTTGGCGATCGTGTAGACGAAGGCCACGAACAACACGATGCCGCTCACGAGGGGGACGTCACGGGCACTGGCAGCCGCGACGAGCGTCTGACCGATCCCGGCCCGGGCGAAGACGGTTTCGGCGATCACCGCACCGGACAGCAGCGCGCCCATGGCCCATCCGGACACCGTGACCGCCGGGAGGACGGAGTGCCGCAACACATGTCGGTACCGCACCGCGAGATCGCCCAGGCCTCGGCTGCGAGCGGTGAGTACGAACGGCTGGTCGAGGGCACGGGCGAACTCGTCGCGGGCGATCTGTCCGAGGAACCCCGACAGGGGAATCGCGAGTGTCAGGACCGGCAGGACGAGTCCCCACAGCCCGCTGCCGCTCTCGACCGGGAACCACCCCAGGTTGATGGCGAACACCACCAGGAGGATCGATCCCACCCAGTACTGGGGGAGGCCGGCGCTGATGGTCTCGATCAGTGATCCGGCGGCACCCCCCGCGCCGCGCCGGCCCGCGGTGAGCGTCGTCAGGACGATCACGAACAGCCAGGCCACGACCAGTGCGGTGAGGGTGAGGACGAGTGTCGGCCCGACCTGGTCGGCGATGACCTCGGTGACCGGTTGCTGGAGCTGGTAGGAGATCCCGAGGTCACCGCGCAGGAGACCGCCGAGGTAGTGCACGTACTGGGTCCACACCGAGTCGAGGAAGCCGTACTGGTCGTTGATCGGCGCCAGTTCGTCGGGTGTGCGCTCCCGGCTCTCACCCGACGACAGGTTGAGCAACAGGGTCGCCCGGTCGCCCGGGGCGAGGACCTGCAGCAGGAACGTGATGGACGCCGCGGCCCACAGCACGAACACCGCGGACCCGATCTTGCCCGCCCAGCGCGTCAGGCCGCGTGGGGCACGCGCCTGTCGCCGGACCGGTGCGACGGTCGCATCGTCGATCAGGGTCATCGCACGAACCTCGCATCCGCGAACACCGGTTCGCCCTGTGATTTCTCGATCCAGACGTCGTGCAGGCGGGGTGAGACCGCCAACGACGTCGTCTGCGTGTAGAGGCCGATCGACAGCGCCTGGTCACCGATGAGGCGCTGCGCATCGCGGTAGAACACCCGCGCCTGCGCGGGATCCGACGACGCGTTGCCCTGTTCGATCAGGCTCTGCAGATGCGGATCGTTGTAGTACGCGGTGTTGTGGGGGTTGGGGCTGTCCGGAAGCCGTTGCCGCCAGTTGATGTACAGCAGGCCCGGCGTGGGACTGGTCCAGTACCCGACGTACGCGTCGTACGTCGGGGCCTTGACGTACTGGCCGCCGAAGTAGGCGCTCTGGGTCGCCGGGACGAGCCGGATGTCGAAACCCACCTCCCGCGCCTGGTGGGCGACGGCCTGCAGGATCGCCGCGCCCTCGGGCCCGACGATCGCGTCGGCGGCGTACACCAGCCGGGCGGTCAGTCGTCGACCGTCCTTGGTGCGGATACCGTCCTCGTCGCGACCCGTCCACCCGGCCTCGTCGAGAAGCGCGCCGGCCGCGGCCGGATCATGCGGATAGTCACCGGCTTTCGGATCGTAGTCGGGCGTGCTCTGGCTCAGTGCGCCGTTGGCGTTGTAGGGCACGACGCCGAGGAACGCCGTCTCCACGGCCTTGCGCCGGTCGGCCGAGTAGGCGAACGCCTGACGGACCCGCACGTCGTCGAACGGCGCGTGGTCGACGTTGAGGGTGATCGCATTCGGCCGGCCGGGGGTGACGTAGCGGCTGACCTGGTACTTGCTGGTCGCGTCGGCCCAGTTGATGGTCGGGACGTTGTAGATCACGTCAGACGACTCGCTGCGGAGCGATCCGTAGCGGAGTACCGGATCCTTCAGGAACTTCCAGATCAGCTTGTCGACGTGGGCCGGCCCCTGGTTCCGCGCGTTCGCCGGGGGTGAGTTGTAGTTCGGATTCCGCACGAAGGTGATGCTGCGGTTGCGATCCCAGCGTTCGATGATGAACGGGCCCGATCCGACCGGAGAGGTGCAGTTCTCCTTCGGTCCGCGCGCCAGGGCGGTAGGGGATTGGATTCCGAAGTAGCCCTGGGTGAGAACGGTGAGAAGGGGCGAGTACGGCGACTTCAGGTTCATCCGGTAGGTGAGCGGCCCGAGCGCCTCGTCGGAGTCGAAGTACTTGCCGATATAGGACACCACGGTGCCGTTGGGCCGGTCGGGATTCAGATACGACGCGAACGTCGACCGCACGGCTTCGGCGTCGAGCGGGGTGCCGTCGCTGAACCTCACCCCCGGCTTCAGATGGAAGGTGTAGGAGCGGCCGTCAGGGGAGACTTCCCACCTGGTCGCCAGCCAGGGGACCACTCGGCCGGAGTCGTCGAGTGAGACCAGATTGTCGAGGTACTGGCGTGCGAGGTAGGCGTTCTGGACCCACCCGCCGTGGACGCACGGTGGCTCCTGCTCGTGCCCGTAGGAGATGGTCCCGCCGGAGACGAACTGTCCCTGGGTCGCCGGAACCCCGGTGGACGTGCCGTCGCCGGTCCGAGGCTGGGCGCACCCGGCGATGAGTGCCGCGCAGGCGAGCGCGATCCCGGTGGCTTGCAGCACCCGGGAACGCCGACTCCCCTGCAACACAGATGTTCTCCGCAGCACAGACTTCTCCTCAGACAGCGCAGATTACGGACGCCACCGGTGACGGGGCCTCCGTCGTGACCACACACGACGGTGCCCGGGTCGGCGTCAGGACGCGAATCACCACAACGTAGGGCGTGCCGGGCGCGTCGGGCATCACTTGAGGCCAGCGTGATCCGAAGTCGTCGGATGTGCGTGGTCATCCGTAACGTCGCGCTGTGTCCCACGTCTCGCGATCAGGAGCAATCATGTCCGCGCCACCTCTGAACTTTGCCGCGTTCGTCATGAACACGACGTCTCACATCCTGCACGGGGCGTGGCGCGCACCGGAAGCCCGGCAGCATCGGTTCAATGATCTCGATCACTGGATCGATCTCGCGAAGACGTTGGAAGAGGCCAGGTTCGACTTCATCTTCTTCGCCGATGTGGTCGGGTTGTACGACGACTACCAGGGGGACTGGAAGAAGTTCGTCGACTCCGGGCTGCAGATACCCAGCAACGACCCACTCGTGCTCGCGTCCGCAATCGCCTCGCACACAGAACATCTCGGCATAGCGATCACCAGTTCCATCCTCCAGGAACATCCGTTCGACTTCGCGCGCAAGATCTCCACACTCGATCACCTCAGCAAGGGGCGGATCGCGTGGAACATCGTGACCAGCCTGTCGGACAACGCCTGGCGCAACTTCGGATACGACGGCATCACCAAGCACGACGACCGGTATGCGTGGGCCGACGAGTACGTCGACGTGGTCTACAAACTGTGGGAGGGCTCGTGGGACGACGGGGCACTCATCCAGGACAAGGACGCGGGACTGCACGGTGACTACGACCGCGTCCACAAGATCAACCATGTCGGCGAGCGATACCGCGTCGAGGGTCCGCATCTCGTGTCACCGTCACCGCAACGCACCCCGGTGCTCTTCCAGGCGGGATCCTCACCTGCCGGACGCCGGTTCGCCGCCCGCAACGCCGAGGCACAGTTCATCCTCTCCCCGTCGCCGGACGCGGCGCGTGAACTCATCACCGACACCAGGCGTCTGGCCGCTGAGGGCGGCCGGGATCCGCACGAGCTGAACTTCTTCCAGGGTCTGTCGTTCGTCGTCGGGAGCACCGAGGAGGAGGCCGCGCGCAAGTCGGGTGAACTCGACGAACTCATCGACCCGAGCACGATCATCGCCCACTCGGCGGGCGGGATCGGTGTCGATCTCGGTCATTACGACCTCGACACCCCCATCGGCGACATCCACACCGAGGGTTCCCAGAGCTTCCTGCTGTGGTTGCGCGAGGCCGTGCCGGACCGTGAGCCCACGGTCCGCGATCTCGCCCAACTGCGCAGCCGGACAGGGCGGGTCGTCGGGACCCCCGAGCAGATCGCCGACCGTCTCGCGCAGTGGCGCGATGCCGGCGTCGGCGGGATCAACGTCATCAATGCGACGATCCCGGGCAGCTACATCGAGTTCGCCGAGCATGTGCTTCCCGTGTTGCGGGAGCGCGGGCTCGCCAAGCGCGACTACGCCGAGGGCACGTCGCGCGCCAAGCTCACCGGACAGGATCGCCTGCCGGACACCCACCCCGCTTCGCGCTACCGTGGCGCATTCGCCGAGGTGCCGGCATGACCGCGGCCGCACGTGTGGTGACCGACCGTCGTGACGTGCTCGCCGAGATCGCCGCGGGCGCCGCCGAACGCGAACGGCTGGGCCAGGATCCGCGTGAAGCTGTGGCGCTGCTCCGCCGGTCACGCCTGACCGCACTGACCCTCGACAGCAAGGCAGGTGGCGGCGGGGCGGGCAGCGTCGAACTCTTCGAGTTCATCATCGACCTGGCACGCGCGGACCCGATCGCCGCGCACATCCTGCGCTCTCATTACTGGTTCGTCGAACAGGTGGAACGCCTGCCCGTGGGACCGATCCGGACCCGGTGGAGCGAACGGGTCGCCGCCGGCGCGATCATCGGCAACGCCTCCAGTGAGAGGGGTGTGACGGCCGGCTCCCGGCAGTACGCGACACAACTGACCCCCGACGGGAACGGCTGGCGGCTTCGCGGCGAGAAGTTCTACAGCACCGGAACGGCTTTCGCCGACTACGTGGCCGTGCTGGCGGTGGCCCCCGACGCGTTGCGCCCACGATTGGTGAAAGTCGTCGTCCCCGTCGACCGCGAGGGTGTCGACGTCGTCGACGACTGGGACGGGATCGGTCAGCACCGAACAGGAACAGGCACGACGCTGCTGAACGACGTGCGCGTCACCGCCGACGACATCCTCGAATTCGTCGACCTGGCCGGCGAGGACACCCCGCCCGTGGCCAACGACGGCCCGCTCCTGCAGTTGTTCCTGCAGGCGCTGATCGCAGGCATCCTCCTGTCGGTCGCCGACGACGCGGTCGGGCTGCTCACGTCACGCTCCCGGACCTTCGAGCACGCGCCGTCCCCCACACCGCGTCTCGACCCGATCCTGCTGGAGAGCATCGGCGAGATCGACGCCACCGCGCACGTGGCCCGCGACGCGGTGCTCTCGGCCGCGCGGCAGGTGGAGACCGCGAACGCACTGGCACGCCGCGGGGTGATCGATGTCGAGCAGTTCGCGCAGGCGTCGCTCGCCGCGGCCCGGGTCAAGGTCCACGTCGATCGGATCGCTCTGCCGGCGGCGGCCGCGCTCTTCGACGTCGGAGGCGCGTCGTCGGCGAGTCGTACCCGCAACCTCGACCGGCACTGGCGCAACATCCGCACGATCACGCTGCACAACCCGACGTCGTACAAAGCGGTGGCCATCGGTGACCTCCGGGTCAACGGCACACCGCTGCCCGGCAACGGCTACTTCTGATCACCGGGGTCGGCGCTGTGGCGTCCGCCCTGGAAATACTCTCGGCCATGCCGTGGACGCACTCGACCGGGACCCGTCGGCGTCAGGCGACGAACAGTATCCAGCCGTAGACGATCAACCCGAAGACGAAGACTCCGAGATACGCCCAGCCGACCCAGATGGCTGCGGTGGCGAAGGGGAGACCCGCCTCGCGACGCTGCCGGATCTGGGTGCGGGCGCGGTAACCGAGTACGAGTCCGACGACGAAGGTGATCCCGAGGATCGACAACGCCAACGCCCACAACGCCGTCCGGTTGATACGCGGACCGGCACCGGACTGTGGAGCCACGTTGTCCTCCGGATTCGTGCTGGTGGATGGGTGTGCTGAATACGCCTGTGTCGCCGGGGTGAAGCTCGTCGGGGTGTCGTTGCCCGTCGGCCGGTCGTCGACACGAGTGGGATCGACGCCGGGCCGATCAGTGGGATCGGCCAGCACCCCGGCGCCGGCCACGGTCTGCTGGGCGCGGGCATCCGACCCGGGGCCATCCTGACCCGGCCGGACGACATCTGCGGGCGCGCCCGGTCGGTTTCCTTGCGCGCCAATGCCTTTCCCGAGCGGAGGACCTGCAGGGCCCGGCCGCTGCCCGGGCGGCGGCCGACGTCCGGGAGGTCCGGCGGGAGCCGGGGGCCGCGGGCTGGAACCACCCACCGGCCCGTCCGGGATGGGACGAGCACCCCCCGGCCTGGGGCCGGGAGGTCCCGCGGACGGTCCGGGACCGCCGGTGCGTGCGGGAACAGGAGCGCGAGGACCGGACTGTGGGGGACCGGGCCGTGATCGCGGCCCGCCCGGCCCCGGTGGCGGGGCGAAACCCGGCCGCGGTCCGGGACCCCCGGCGTTCTGGCGATCCGACGGTCGAGGCGGAACCGGGCTGCTGACCGGCGCGTTCGGGACCCGCTCCCAGGGCGCCGGGCTCCCCGACACCGTGGGGGGTTCTGGCGTCGACCGCGAGTCGCGGCCACGCTCGTCCGCACCACCGGACCGGGTCGGCTGGTTCGGAGAGCGCTCGTCGTCAGAGGTCACGGGTCCAAATTACCCGTCGGTGGTGAGACGGTCGGGTGCGGATCGACGGCCGGGGGTCACGACGCCTGCGACTCCGTGCTCTCCGCGAGCGCTTCGCGGACCTCTTCGATGCGCGGGACGGTCGGGGACACCGGTGCCACCACGCGTCGTGCGCGACGCACGACGACGGCACCGATACCGGCCGATACGGACGCCACGACCACACCCAGTGCGGCGAGCAGATAGTTCTTGGGCATGGCCCAAGAGTGCCAGCCGGTGTGCGACGGTGCCACCCCGCCCCGGGCACGTTTGCGCACCTCGGCAACATCACGGATCACCCGAACACGGGCAAGTGGTTGGATGGAGACATGACTACACAGAAAACCTCCGCAGTCATCCACACCAATCGCGGCGACATCAAGGTCGACCTGTTCCCGAACCACGCACCGAAGACGGTCGAGAACTTCGTCGGACTCGCCGACGGCAGCAAGGAGTACAGCAAGCCGAACGCGTCCGGCGGCAACTCCGGCCCGTTCTTCGACGGTTCGGTGTTCCACCGGGTCATCTCCGGGTTCATGATCCAGGGCGGCGACCCGACCGGAACCGGCACGGGCGGCCCGGGCTACCAGTTCGGCGACGAGTTCCACCCGGAGCTCCAGTTCGATCGCCCGTACCTGCTCGCCATGGCCAACGCGGGCCCGGGCACCAACGGCTCGCAGTTCTTCATCACCGTCGGACCGACCCCGCACCTCAACCGCCGCCACACGATCTTCGGTGAGGTCACCGATCCCGCGTCGCAGCAGGTCGTCGATGCGATCGCGACCACCTCCACCGATCGCGGCGATCGCCCGCTCGACGAGGTCGTCATCGAGAAGATCGAGGTCAACTGACCTTTCCGGAGCACACCGCCCCGCACGGGGCGGTGTGCTATCGGCATCCCGACCGTCCCACCGGCCTGTCCTGCAGCCGCTGCGGACGGCCGGCGTGTCCTGAGTGCTTGCGTCCGGCGTCAGTCGGGCAGCACTGTCTCGAATGCCTACGCAACGACGGGGTCCAGCGGACACCGTCGTCGGCGGGTCCACGAATCGGCGTCCGCACGATGGCGCCCACCCGCGGTGCTGCTACCCAGCCGTATGCGACCTATGCGCTCATCGCGGCGAATCTGCTGATCTTCGCGCTGTGCGTCCTGCAGGCCGGGGTCGGTGATCCCGGTGCCGCGTCGATCTTCAGCGCAGGCGACCTGCTGAAGAGCGACGTCGCCGCCGGCGAGTACTGGCGGCTGCTCACAGCAGGATTTCTCCACTTCAGCGTCATGCACGTCGCCGTCAACATGCTCTCGCTCTACATTCTCGGGCGCGACCTCGAACTCGCCCTGGGAGTCGCCCGGTACCTGGCGGTCTATGTGATCGCGCTGCTCGGGGGCAGCGCCGCGGTCATGCTGTTCGAGGACGACCGCGCACTCACCGCCGGGGCGTCCGGAGCCATCTACGGGCTCATGGGCGCGATGCTCGTGATCATCCTCAAGGCCCGCGTCTCGCCGGTCCCGGTGCTGCTCATCATCGGCTTCAACGTGGTGCTGTCGTTTTCCCTACCGGGCATCTCCGTACTCGGTCACCTCGGTGGGCTGGCCTTCGGTGCTGCCGCCACGGCCGCCATCGTCTACCTGCCCGACGCCGTCCTGCCGCCGGGGCGTCGGGATCCGCGGTCGGCCGGCCGCGTCGGCTGGATCGCCCTCGCGGCACTCCTGGTTCTGGCGTTGGGCCTCGGTATCGGCGCAGGTGTCACCTACGACGGCCTGACCTACATCCGCTGACCCGGCCCTGCTCTGCTCCCTGAGGTGTGAGCGAAGTGAAAGACCTGCCCCTGCTCCCTGAGGTGTGAGCGAAGCGAGCCTCGAAGGGCCTCGTGAGATAGCTCGCAAGAGCCGTTGGTGGCTCGTCGCCAGCGCTCCTGGCACCTCGGGGATCAGAAGAGTCCCGTCGCTCTCGCGCCGCAGGGACCCGAGGGGACTACCCCTCGTCGACGACGAAACCCGCGTCGCGCAGGTCGTCGGCGACCGTCAGGAGATCGGTACCGAGATCCCACCGGCTGAAGACGACGAGCCGCGTGTCCTCGCGGGGCATCCCGTCTCTCTGATTCGCCGGCGTCGCCGACGCACCTTCGGGGAGTACGTCGAACTCCAACTGCCCGACGCGGCGGCCCACGCGTCTGATGGACAGCAATCGGATCCGCTCGATGTTGCCTCGCGAATACGTCCGGGGACCGCGGAGGGTGCGGATCATCAACGCGGGTACCGGCCCGTCGGTGATCGCCAGGCGCGGACGCACCCGGAGGGTGTAGGCGCCGAGGACCGCCAGGAGCAGGCCGGCCACACCCATCAGGACGGCCCCGGCCGGATCGCCGGTGACGACGACCGCCGCGACGATCAGGATCACCCCGCCGACGCAGCCGGCGATACCCGCCCCGACAGGGGTGGCCCAGGCGTGTGTGTACGAATCCGGCGAGTTATCCACAGGGGTTACTCACAGTGGGGACTACTTACACACATGTCATTTCCACAGTGTGCATAACTTACATGCTTGTGTTTCCGCAGTTCAGACTCCTGAGAGCGATGTTTCACGGGAAACGTGTCAGCGCCAGCGCATGGTCATCAACAGACCCGCCACCATGAGCGAGAAGCCGATGAGGAAGTTCCACGAGTTCAGTTCGGCCATCCAGTGGAGGATCTGTCCCTCGCCGCCGTACGCGGTCGGGGTCGCGGCCAAGTAGTAGACGACGAGCCAGGCGAGCCCGAGCAGCATCAGGCCGAGCATCACACCCACGTAGATGGTGCTGGAAGGGCCGGCTTTGACCTTGACCGGCGTCCTGCTCGCCGGGTTGATCGTGTAATCGGTCTTCTTCCGGACTTTTGACTTCGGCATGACTTCCTCTGTTGTGCGGCACCGCCGGGGCGGTCGTACGCGAGTGGGAGGCGATGACACACGTCCCCACTGGAAAACACTCGAGATCTACGGTATCTCACCAGGTCGCCGACGGGAGCACCCGCTTTCGGCGGTAGCCTTTTGTGCGTGAGTCGCATTCTGGTGGTCGACAACTACGACAGCTTCGTCTACAACCTGGTCCAGTACCTGGGCCAGCTCGGCGTCGAGGCCGTCGTCTGGCGCAACGACGACCCTCAGCTCTCACCCGCCGACCCCGAGCGTCTACGGGAGGCGGTCGCCGGTTTCGACGGCGTGCTCCTCAGTCCGGGACCCGGTACGCCTCAGCGAGCAGGCGCGACCATGCCGATGGTGCAGGTCGCCGCAGCGGAGGAGCTGCCGCTCCTCGGGGTCTGCCTCGGCCATCAGGCCATCGGCGCGGCGTTCGGCGGCACCGTCGACCGCGCGCCCGAGCTGCTGCACGGCAAGACCTCCCTGGTCTTCCACGACGATGCGGGTGTGCTCGCGGGGCTTCCGGACCCGTTCACGGCCACCCGGTATCACTCGCTGACGGTGCTGCCCGAGTCCATCCCCGACGAGCTGGTCGTGACCGGCCGCACCGAATCGGGGATCGTCATGGCGATGGCGCACCGTGAGCTGCCGATCCACGGTGTGCAGTTCCACCCGGAGAGCGTGCTCACCCAGGGCGGTCACCGCATGCTCGCCAACTGGCTCAAGACCTGTGGGATCGACATCGACGAGACGCGCGTCGCCGCCCTCGAGGCAGAGATGGCCACCGCCATCGGCTGAGCGCCGAGCGACCGGTCAGTTCGGGAGCAGGCTGGCCTGGCCGACGATGATGGTGACGGATCCGCTCTTGCGCGCCTTCGACCCGGGGTTCGGTTCCTGCCCGACGACCCGTCCGTTGTCGGGGCTGCCCAGGGGCACGTTCCGCGTCTGACGCGTCAGCGTCGACCGCTCCCAGCCGGCGCGTTGGAGATCGCCCTGTGCCTCGGCGGGCGTCTTGCCGCGAAGGTCGGGGACGGTGAACAGGTTGCCCCGAGAGACGCTGATCTGGACGGTGCTGCCCTGTTCGGCGGTCGACCCGGGACCGGGCGACGTGCTGATGACCTCGCCGGCGGGACGATCGGAGTCGGAGGCGACCACGACCACCATCATCCCGAGCTCCTGGAGGACCGAACGCGCGCGATCCTCGCTCATGCCGACGACATCCCGGACGGTCACCTCACGCGGTCCGTTGCCGACGTTCACGACGATGGCGCCGTTGACCGGAACCTCGGTCCCGATTGCGGGTGCGGTGGAGACCACCTTGTCCTTCATCTCGGCCGACGAGTCCACCCGGTCGGTCTTGACGTTGGTGAATCCGAGGACTTCCAACTGGTCGATGGCTTCCGTCGGGGTCTTGCCGACCAGGTCCGACGGCAACCGCACCCGCTGAGGGCCCGACGAGACATACAGGGCGACCTCGGATCCCTCGGTCGCGAGCACACCTTCACCGGGCGTCGATCGGGTGGCGAGCCCGGCCGCGACGTCAAGGCTCGGTTCCTCGAGCACCCGGACCTCGAAACCGGCTCGTTTCAGAGACGACTCGGCATCGCCGGAGCTGAGTCCCGACACCGCGGGCACCGACACCTCCGGGGCCGAACTCGAGCCCCAGGGTGACCACAGGAACAGGATGCTGACGAGCAGGACGACAGCGGCGAGCGCACCCGCCATGAGTTTTCGGGACCGGCGCCGCGGTGGGTCCTCGGTGTCCTCGTCACGCCGGTGGTTCCCGCCGTTGCCGACCCGGGGCGTGATCGCACGCCGCGGTCCGGTTGTCTCCGACCGTGTCGGGCGCCGCGGCCCGGTGTCGATGAACTCGGTGCGCTCCTCGTCGGACAGGAGCATCGGCGCGGAGGGCTTGCCTCCGGCGAGGACACGGATCAGGTCGGCACGAAGGTCCGCGGCCGATTGATAGCGGTTGTCCTTGTTCTTGCTCATCGCCTTGAGGACGACGGAGTCGAGTTCGCGCGGGATCTCGGGACGCACGTGCGAGGGCCACGGCGGGTCCTCGTGCACGTGCTGGTGGGCCACCGCGACGGGCGAGTCCCCGGTGAACGGGGGCTCCCCGGTGAGCAGCTCGAACAGGACGCAACCCATCGAGTAGATGTCGCTGCGCGGATCGACCTTGATCCCGCGCGCCTGTTCGGGTGAGAGGTACTGGGCGGTGCCCATCACCGCCGACGTCTGGGTCATCGTCGACGTGGCGTCGCTCATCGCGCGGGCGATGCCGAAGTCCATCACCTTCACCGCGCCGGACTTGTCGATCATGACGTTCGCCGGCTTCATGTCGCGGTGGACGATGCCGTTGCGATGCGAGAAGTCCATGGCCGCGGCGACGTCGGCCATCCAGGTCATGGCCTGCCGGGGCGAGATGGGACCGTTGGCGCGCAACACATCCCGCAGGGTGTCACCGTCGACGTACTCCATGACGATGAACGGCAGCGGGCCGTCTTCCGTCTCGGCCTCGCCCGTGTCGAAGACCTGCACGATGGTCGGGTGGTTCAGTTTGGCCGCGTTCTGCGCCTCGCGCCGGAACCGGAGATAGAACGAGGGGTCACGGGCGAGATCGGCACGCAGCACCTTGACCGCGACGTCGCGATGCAGCAACAGGTCGCGCGCGTAGTGCACCTCGGACATGCCACCGAAACCCAGCGTTTCGCCGAGTTCGTAGCGGTCGGAGAGGTGGTGTGGTGTCGACATCGGCCTCGGTGCTTCGCCCCTCAGGATCTGTTATCTGAACACTCTGTCATCGCATGTGGTCCGTCCATACCGCGGTCGGCGGACCGCCGCCCATCAGCACAACGGCGAGAACGGCACTCCTGGGAAGCACGGCGTTCCGGTGGCGGCACCGGTGTCCGGCGGCCCGTCCGGTGGCCCGGTCGGCGCGAGGGTGGTCGTCTCCTCCGTGGTCTCGGTGGTGGTGGTCTCTTCGCTCGTGGTGGTGCGGGTGGTTCGACGCGTCGTGGTCGGCTCGTCGGGTTCCTCGGTCGGTTCGACGGTCGTCGTGGTCTCGACGACCGTCGACGGCGAGCTCGGCGGCGGGGTGGCGGCACCGCCGTTGCCGCTGCTCAGCAAATAGAAACCGATCAGGCCCAGTGCGCCGACGAGCAGAGCCGCCGCGACACCGGCCAGGACCTTCTGGCCCGTCGTCCAGCTGTTGTCCGGTGGCGGTGCGACCGGGGTGCGGGAGGTGGGCCGCGGGGTGATCGGCCGGGACGCCGCACCGGTCGGCGGAGTGGACGCGCGGGCGACCGCACCGCCGAGAGCCGCGGCTCCGGCCGCGCCGGCCACGGCGCCGGCGATCGCACCGGGTCGTGGTGGTCGGCGGCCTGCCCGCACCGCGGCCACGGCATCGGCGAACTCGCCGCCGTTGGCGTAGCGCTGTCGCGGGTCCTTGGCCATGGTGATCTCGATGAGCTCACGAACACCCGACGGCAGGTTCGACGGGAGCGGCGGCGGTGACTCGCGGATGTGTTTCATCGCCACCGTGATCGCGCCGTCGCCGAGGAACGGCCGGCGACCGGTGAGGGCCTCGTAGCCGACGACACCCAGCGAGTAGACGTCCGACGCGGCGGTCGCCTCGTCGCCGGTGGCCTGCTCGGGAGAGATGTACTGCGCGGTGCCCATGACCATGCCGGTCTTGGTCACCGGCGCCGAGTCGACGGCCTTGGCGATGCCGAAGTCGGTGATCTTCACCTGACCTATCGGTGTGATCAGGATGTTGCCGGGTTTGACGTCGCGGTGGACGAGTCCCTGGCTGTGGGCGGCCTGCAGCGCGCGACCGGTCTGCTCGAGCATGTCGAGGGTGTTGGTCAGCGACAACCGCCCGAGCCGGGAGATCACCGAGTTCAGCGGCTCGCCGTCGACGAGTTCCATGACCAGGTACGCGAGCGGGTCGCCGCCGTTGTAGTCGGGGGTCTCGCCGTAGTCGAAGACGTTCGCGATGCCGGGGTTGTTCAGTTTCGCGGTGGTCTGGGCCTCGGCGCGGAAGCGCGCGATGAACTCCGGGTCGTTCGTGTACTCGGCCTTGAGGACCTTTACCGCGACACGCCGGTTGAGACGCGTGTCGAGGGCTTCCCAGACCTGCCCCATGCCGCCGGTCGCGATCAGGCGGATGAGCCGGTAACGATCACCGATGGTGGTGCCGTTCTGCAGGGTCATCGACTGCCACCTCCCACCAGTGAATTGATCACTTCTCGTCCGATCGGTGCCGCGACGGTCCCGCCGACCGAATCCGCACCGAATTGTCCATTCTCCACCACGACCGCAACCGCGATCTGTGCGTTCGACGACGGGCCGAAGGCGATGTACCACGAGAACGGGGTGTCCGTGCTCGAGCCGCTCTCCGCGGTACCGGTCTTCGACGCGATCGACACCGGCCCGCCGCCACCGGCGGTGGACCGCTCGGACTCGATCATCATCGACGTCAGCTCGGCGGCCTGCTCGGGGGTGATCGGCTTGTTGGCGGTGGTCGGCGGCGTGGTCTGCAACGTGCGCAGGTCCGCGGCCTGAAGCTTATCCACCAGGTACGGCTGCATGCG
This sequence comes from Gordonia terrae, assembly GCF_051789125.1. Lineage (GTDB taxonomy): Bacteria > Actinomycetota > Actinomycetes > Mycobacteriales > Mycobacteriaceae > Gordonia > Gordonia terrae_A. Next base: position 42,225 of record NZ_CP196526.1, read on the forward strand.
CACACCTCCGTTGGCGACGGTCGCCGCGATCATCGCGTTCTGCAGCGGGGTGAGCCGCACGTCGCGCTGGCCGATCGAGGCCTGTGCGAGAACGTCGAGTGAGGGAATCGGTCCCACGGTCGAATCGACGACGGGCATCGGGATGTCCGGCCCGGGCTGGTCGAGGCCGAAGAGACTCGCGGTCTCGGTGAACTTCGGGATCGCGTCGGACATCTTCTCGGTGACGAGTTCGGCGAACGCGGTGTTGCACGAGTACTTGAACGCCGTCTCGAGCGTGACGGTGCCGCCCGACGAGCCCGGGCAGGTCTCCCCGCCGTAGTTGGGCAGCGACACGTTGGTACCCGGCAGCGGGATGCTGGGTGCCGCGGTGAGACGGATGCTCGGGGTGACGTTGTCGCGCAGCGCGGCGGCCGAGGTCACGACCTTGAACGTCGATCCCGGCGGGTACAGCTGGCTGATCGCACGGTTCAGCATCGGCTGCGCGGTGTCACCCGGACGGTTCCACGCCTCCCAGCTGCTCTCGCGAACCTCCTGGTCGTGGCTCGCCAGTCGGTTCGGGTCGTAGCTGGGGGTCGAGACCATCGCCAGGATCTTGCCGGTGTTGGGCTGCAAGGCGACCACCGCGCCGCGGCACGGTCCGTCGCACGGACCGTTGAGCATGGCGCGGTAGGCCGCCTGCTGCACCTTCGGGTTGATCGTCGTCACGACGTTGCCGCCGCGGGGGTCGCGACCGGAGAACATGTCCATGAACCGCTGACCGAACAAGCGGTCGTCGGAACCGTTGAGGATGCCGTTCTCGTAGAGCTCGATCTGGCTGGCCAGGTACTGGAACGAGTAGTAGCCCGTGACCGGCGCGAACGCCTCGGCGCCCTCGCGCGGATACTGACGCAGGAACTTCAGTCGACTGTCCGTCGGCACCGACAGGGCGATCACAGTGCCGTCGGCGGTGGTGATCAGTCCGCGCTGACGTGAGTACTCATCGAGCAGCACCCGGTTGTTGCGGGTGTCGGTCTTGAGGGCCTCGGCCTTGAACACCTGGACGTAGGTGGCGTTGGCCAGCAGCGCGATGATCATCACGATCACCGCGATCGACACGTTCCGGATCGGCTTGTTCATCGGCGCTTCACCACCTGGGTGGGCAGCGACTCGACCGGGGTGGCCGCGGGCCGCTTCTTGCCGGGATCGGGCTCGCGCGCGGCGTTCGAGATCCGGATGAGCAACGCGACCAGGATGTAGTTGGCCAGCAGCGACGACCCACCGTAGGAGAGGAACGGTGTGGTCAGACCGGTCAGCGGGATCAGCTTGGTGACACCGCCGACGACGACGAAGACCTGCATCGCGATGGTGAACGCCAGGCCGGTGGCGAGGAGTTTGCCGAAACTGTCACGGACCGCGATCCCGGTCCGGAGGCCGCGGTGGATGAAGATCATGTACAGCAGCAGGATCGCGGTCAACCCTGCGAGGCCCAGTTCCTCGCCGATGGTCGAGATGATGAAGTCGGTGTTGGCGAACGGCACGATGTTGGGTCGGCCCGACCCGAGGCCGGTGCCGAACAGACCGCCGGTGGCGAGCCCGAACAGGCTCTGGCCGATCTGGTATCCCGAACCGTCGAAGTCCTCGAACGGGTTGAGCCACACCGACACACGGGTCTGCAGATGCGAGAAGATCGACCACGCGAAGACCGCGCCGATCGCGAACAGTCCGATGCCCAGGACCAGCCACTCCACGCGCGAGGTGGCCACGTACAGCATCGTCAGGATCGTCGCGAAGATCAGCAGCGACGTACCGAGATCCTTCTGGACCACCATCACGGCGATCGCGATGGCCCATGCCGCGAGCAGCGGGCCGAGGTCGCGGGCGCGGGGGAGGTCGACGCCGAGGATGTGCGGGCCCGCGGTGATGAACAGGTCGCGCTTGGACACCAGCACCGCGGCGGCGAAGATGATGATCAGGATCTTCGAGAACTCGCTGGGCTGGATCGAGAAGAACGGCGTGATGATCCAGTTCTTGGATCCGTTGATCTCCGAGAAGGCACTCGGCAGGATCGCCGGGATGATCAGGAAGACCAGACCGCCCAGACCCAGGGTGTAGGCGTACCGCGACAGTGTGCGGTGATCGCGGATCAGGATGAGCACCGCGGAGAACGCGATGATGCCCAGCACGGCCCACAACAACTGCTGGTCGGCGTTGTTGGTCACCTCGGTCGCGTTCACCGACTCCCCGGTGTTGCCGGTGCCGAGGTCGAGGCGGTGGATGAGAACCAGGCCCAGCCCGTTGAGCACGGCGACGACGGGCAGCATGATCGGATCGGCGTGCGGTGCGTAGCGACGGACGACCAGGTGGGCGACCCCGAACAGCGCCGTGTAAGCGGCGACGTACTTCAGGATGTCCCAGGTCAGGTTCTGGCCCTGGGCGGCCTGGACGATGAGGAGCGCCACCGTCACCAGGCCGATACCGAACACCAGGAGCAGCAGCTCGGCGTTGCGGCCGGTGCTCGTGGCGGGCTGGCGTGGCGGTGCGTGCGGGGCGGGCGCGGCTTGAGTCATCGCACCTGCTGCCGACAGCTCGTGGCGGCGTCCTGGTCGGGTGCGGGCGCGGGGGCCGGGGCGGCCGATCCGGTCGTGCCCTGCTGCGGTCCGCCGGGGGCGGGTGCCGCGGTGGCACGAGGGGCCGGCGCCGAGGGGTCGGTGCCGGGCGTCGACTCGGGTGCCGGGGTGCTCGCTGACGGGGGCGCCCCGGTGGGGGGCGTCGCCGAGGGTGCATTGTCGCAGCGGAACGTAAGCTCGTCGGTCACCACGCCTTGGATCTGCTGCTCGTTCTTGTCCCTGATCAGCACGTTCTTCACCGACTGCGCAGGCCCGGACACCAGGTCGTCGACGTTCAGCGGGAACTCGCAGCTGTCTTCGTAGGAGATGAAGGTGTACGTCGGCTTTTCCTGGTCGAGGTCTTCGACGCAGACGCGCTGAACCGGATTGCTCATCGACAGGAAGAACACCTTCTCGGGTGAACCCTGGTAGATGAGGACGTCACCGGAGTCGTCGGCGGCCACGTAGTAGTTGCTGCGGACGATCGCGCGGACCACGAAGATGCCTGCGACCAGCGCGGCCACGACGGTCAGCGCGACCCCGGCGACGATCCAGCGGCGCCACTTGCTCTTCTGCTTCGACGCCGGCTGCTCCTCGGAGAGCACCGTCGGACGCTGCGGCTCGGCCGGTGGTGGCCGCAGTGCCGCGGCGCGTCCCGCAGCGGTGGCCGGATCCGGGGTGTAGATCTCTTCGTTCCCGCCGCCGGCGGCGCCGCCGACGATGGGGCGCGAATCGCCGTATTCGGTGTCGACGACGTCGGCGAGCACGACGGTGACGTTGTCGGGGCCACCGCCACGCAGCGCGAGTTCGATGAGGCGGTCGGCACATTCCTTGGGATCGGCGATGGATCCCATGGTTTCGGCGAGCGTCTCCTCGCTGACGACGTCGGACAGGCCGTCGCTGCACAGCATGTAGCGGTCGCCGGCACGGGCCTCACGCATCGTGAGTGTCGGCTCCACCTCGGTGCCGGTCAGCGCCCGCATGATCAGCGACCGCTGCGGGTGGGTGTGGGCCTGTTCGGCGGTGATGCGTCCTTCGTCGACGAGGGTCTGGACGAAGGTGTCGTCACGGGTGATCTGGGTGAGCACGCCGTCGCGGTACATGTAGCCGCGCGAATCACCGATGTGGCACAGGCCGATCCGGCTGCCGGCGAACAGGATGGCGGTGAGGGTGGTGCCCATGCCGTCGAGTTCGGGTGACTCGTGCACCTGGGCTGCGATGGCCTCGTTGCCGGCTCGCGTCGCGCGGTCGAGCTGGCTGAGCAGGTCGCCGCCGGGCTCGTCGTCGTCGAGCGAACTGAGCGCGCGGATGACCAGCTGGCTGGCGACCTCACCTGCGGCGTGCCCGCCCATGCCGTCGGCGAGCGCGAGCAGGCGGGGGCCGGCGTAGAACGAATCCTCGTTGTTGGACCGCACGAGACCGCGATCGCTGCGCGCGATGTAGCGCAACACAAGTGTCACGGGCGCAACTCGATCACGGTCTTGCCGATGCGGATCGGCGTGTTCAGCGGAACCTTGACCGCGGTCGTCACCTTGGAACGGTCGAGGTACGTGCCGTTGGTGGAGCCGAGGTCCTCGACGTACCACTCGTCGCCGCGTCGAGAGAGCCGTGCGTGTCGTTCGGAGGCGTAGTCGTCGGTCAGCACGAGTGTCGAATCATCGGCTCGTCCGAGGAGTACCGGCTGCTGTCCGAGGCTGATCCGGGTGTTCGCCAGGGCGCCGTGCGTGACGACCAGATAGCGGGCCGCGCCTCGGACACCGCCACCGCGCCGACGCTTCTCCGAGCCGCCCGAGTACCGGGGGATGCGCAGGCCGCCTGCGGAGGCGATGTCGGCGCGCAGCGTGCGGATCACGGCGAAGACGAAAAGCCAGAGCAGCAACAAGAACCCGATGCGGGTCAGCTGCAGCACCAAGCCCTGCATGTCGTGTCCACCTCCAGCGCGTGACATCTCGGTCGGTCGTACCGGTTGCGAAGACGATCGTCGGCGAAGCCGATCGCAACGGGCGGACCCGACTGCATCTTATGGGGAGATCCGCCGAACCCGGTCATTCGCATATGACAGTTCCGTATCAACCGCTCCGGCCGGTAACGATTGCCGCCCGCGTCGTGTGGGCGTTGTGTCCGGCGGTCGCGCCTGCTACTGGAACCGTACGGTGATGTCGGAGTGCCCCACGCGGATGCGGTCGCCGTCGGCGAGTTCCCAGGTGTTGACCTGCAGGTCGTTGACCGTGGTGCCGTTGGTGGAGTTGAGATCGGTGAGCATGGCGGTGGCCCCGTCCCAGCGGATCTCGACGTGACGGCGGGAGACGCCGGTGTCGGGGAGACGGAACTGGGCGTCCTGACCGCGACCGATCACATTGGAACCCTCGTGCAGCTGGAAGGTGCGGTTGCTGCCGTCTTCGAGGAGAAGTGTGATGGACGACGGTGCGTAGCCGGCGGCCGGACGTCCGGCGCCGTAGCCACCCTGGTCGTAACCGCCCTGATAGTCGTAGCCTGCCGGCTGCTGACCGTAGGCCTGCTGGTCGTAACCCTGGTTGTATGCGGGCTGCTGCGAGTAACCCTGGTCATATCCGGGCTGCTGCCCGTAACCCTGGTCGTAGCCGCCCTGCTGGTAGTCGTAACCCTGCTGCCCGTAGCCGCCGGGCTGCTGGCCGTAGCCCTGCTGCTCGTAGCCGGGCTGTCCGTACCCCGGCTGCTGGCCGTAGCCCTGCTGCTCGTAGCCGCCGGGTTGCTGGCCGTAGCCCTGCTGCTCGTAGCCGGGCTGTCCGTACCCGGCGGGCTGGCCGTAGGCCTGCTGGTCATATCCGCCGGGCTGCTGCTGACCGTAGGCCTGCTGGTCATAACCCTGCTGGTCATAACCCTGCTGGTCGTACCCGGGCTGCTGACCGTACTGGTCGTAGCCCTGCTGGTCGTACCCCTGTCCCGAGCCCTGCTGGCCCGCACCCTGACCGTAGGGGTCGTAGGCGGGATCGGCGCCCCTGCGCTGGTCGTATCCGGGGTTCTGAGTCATCTTGGGGGCTCCTTGGTCGGGGGCGTTCGGCGGGAAAGCAACAGGTGCCGGAGGTCCGGCCGGCGGGTTGGGGGCCTTCGGCGCTCGTGCATCCTGCGGCTGCTCCGTACGCGCAGCCACCGGTCGGGGCCGCGCATCCGGGTTGACCGTGCCGCGAGCGCGGAAGATCCCCGTGTGCAAGGACGGCAATTGCTCGAACTCTACGACGACCTTGCCGTAGGTCTGCCATCCGTTGTCCTTGATGAAGTTTTCCAAATGCTTCGAGAAAGTCTTGCGGTTCAGCTCGTATTCCGCAGCGATGTGCTGATGATCGGTCGGGCTGAACAGCAACGTATAGGCGTTGGCCGCAAGGACGGTACCGTCACCGAGGTTCTCGAGCGACTCCTCGGCTTCTCGCTGCAGCCCGTTCTCGATCTCTTGCGGGGCCACCTGACCACCGAAGACGCGTGCAAAACCGTCGTCGACCGCACCCTCGAGCTTGCGTTCTAGTCGTTGCAGGATCCCCACCGAGACCTCCTTCCGCGGCAATAGAGCGTGTCGCCGTGCATCTGGCCTTGTTTGATGATAGCGACAACAACGGCCAACTGTGCCACCAAGGCAACTGGAGCACCGTGTGCACCATCTGTCCCAATCGCCTGTTTCCGACGTCCGACGTAACCCGACGTACTGCACAAATGCAACGTCGGAGATCGAGTTTTGTTTCGGTGGCGGCGTGCTGCTATCGTCGTCCAGTCGCCGGACGCACCCAGTTCGACGACACGCCCACCGGAACATCGGTGGCCACGGGCGAGTGGCGGAATGGCAGACGCGCTGGCTTCAGGTGCCAGTGTCCTTCGGGACGTGGGGGTTCAAGTCCCCCTTCGCCCACCGAGAGCGATTTCGCTCGAGCGAGCATCACCAGGTCAGGTTGCGGACAGCGACCTGACCTTTCTCGTTTTGGCCGGTCGGGGACGATGCGCTCCGACGTAGCAGCATCTGCCACAGTGAACCCGAGCCGAGAGCCGGAGGTGTGGAGCATGAACAAGGACCGCGACCGCGATCCCGACGGCCGCGCTCGCCAGGCGCGGCCGCGTGATGAGCTCGGCCGTCCGCTGCCGTACGGCGCACAGGGCGTCGAACCCGTCTCGGAGGATCCGTTGCCTCCGGAGGAGACGATCGCGCTCGCCCGGCAGCTCCTCGACGAGGGGAGACCGTTCTCCGCGCACGAGGTCTACGAGACGCGGTGGAAGTCGTGCCCACCGGAGGAGCGGCCGCTCTGGCAGGGACTCGCGCAACTGTGCGTCGGCCTGACTCATCACCGACGTGGCAACACCGTCGGCGCTCGTCGCCTCTTCGAGCGCGCCGCCGCGCGGCTCGTCGACTACGAGCGGTCCGGCGGGCAGACGTATGGACTGGACCTGCCGACCATCCGCGACGATGCGCGGGCCGAGATCGAATCCTGAGGGCTCACACCGTCCGGTAGCGCAGCAGCGAGACCCCGAGCTCGAAGCTCTTCGTCTCCACGAGTCGCAGCTCGGGGATCTCGAGACCCTCGGGGAACAGCCTGCGGCCCGATCCCTGGACGGTGGGGTAGACGAACAATCGGTACTCGTCGACCAGACCGGCGTCGATCAGCGTGTGACACAGGCTGATACTGCCGGTGACGACGATGTCCTTGCCGTCGGTGCTCTTCAGCGCGGTCACCTTGTCGACGACGTCGCCGGACAGCACCGTCGAGTTCTGCCACTCCGGGTCCGTGATCGTGCTCGACACCACGTATTTGTCGACGCTGTTGAGGTACTCGGTGATCCCGGTGGCGTCATCGGTCTGATGAGGCCAGAAACCGCGGAAGTCCTCGAAGGTCTGCCTGCCCACGAGCAGGGCGTCGGCGTCGGCGTCCTGCCGATGGGACTCGGCCATCAGATCGGGCGCGTCGACCGTGGGGTCGAACCAGTTGGTCAGCATCTCGATCGAGCCGTCGAGCGTCATGTTCTGGGTGATCGCCAGCGTGCGCATTGTTGTCCTCGGGTCGTCGGGGTCTCCTACAGATACCGACCGACGATCCGGGTGGATGTCATCGCCCAGCCCGGGGCATCCCGCTAACGCGGCGTCAGCTCGACGATCGCCAGCGGGCGTGACGTCTTCTTCTGATATGCCGCGTAGCGACCGTTGTTCACCTCGTCGGCGAGAACGAACCTACGGGCGTAGTCCGGGTCGTCGGGATACGTCGGTCGGGCCGTGACCTGCACGCGGCGGCGTCCGACCTGGATCTCGCAGTGCGGGTGCGCCTTGAGGTTGGCGAGCCAACCGGGTGGCCGCGGTGAACCGCCGTTCGACGCGACCACCAGGTAGGCCTCACCGTCCCGGGCGTAGGTGAGCGCGTTGCACCGCGCCTCGCCCGTACGACGCCCGATCGTGCGCAGCAGCAGCGTGGGATTGCCCATGAGCAGTCGATGCCCGACGAGGCCGCCCGAGTGCTCGTACAGCCACTGGTGGGTCTGGAGTGTTCGGATGAACAACGACGTCATGGGTCCACTATTGCCGATCCAGGTCCCTGGGGTCCTCAGCTGTCGCCACTCGCCACGCGCTCGGCGAAACCGGCGAGGTGTCCACGCAGCGCGGCGATGCGTTGCTGCCGGACGGTCTCGGGGTCATCGGTGGAGAAGATCGCCGACGGCTTGGCGCGGACGTTGGCCGAGCACTCGAAGTGTGAGCAGATCAACGTGCCCACGGTGTTGCCCTTGCGTCCGGATGCGCCGGCGAACTTCGCGCTGAAGAAGGCGACCTCGTTGGGAAGGTGCACGTCTTCGCAGAACGAGCACAGCGGACGGGTGCGGGGCTGGCGGCCGCCGAGTCGCAGCATGATCCCGACGACGTCATCGTCGGTCGGGATGACCACGTACCCGACCATCGGGAGTTTCGGATCCCGCCAACCGGCGAAATCGAGCCTCTCCCAGTCGAAGTCGTCGAAGTCGGGCGGGAGGGTCAGGCTCTTGCGCTCGCGCAGCGAGGCGTTGACGAACGACGAGCGGATCTGGGCTTCGGTCAAAGAATGCATGGGTGGGTACACCTCAGGTGTCGGAGGAGGGAGAAGAGAGCACGATTCGACGGGCGCGGTCCACAACTGGGGGACGCGCGCCGGTCGGGGCGGGGTGCTCAACCGTCGGCGCGCACGACGCCGACGACCTCCTCACGCCCAGAGGGCGACACACTGACAGACACGAGGACCGATGGTGGACCCCTGGGCCACCGCTGTCAACCCGTTTCCGGTCCTCGTCGCGCTCACAAGTTCCGTTCTCGCTCACACAAATCGGGTGAGCGGGAACGGATTCTGTGAGCGGTAACTCAGCCGGCGAGGAGTCCCGCGATACGCACCACACGTTGCGCCATGTGGCCGAGCGCCGCCTTGGTGGCGTCGTCGAGTTCGTTCTGGTTCTCCGGACCGGTGACGTGCGAGACGCCGTACGGATTGCCGTCGGCGAACTTCAGGCCGTCGGTGTACCCCGGCGGGACGAGGACGCCGCCGAAGTGCATCAGCGACGTGTAGAGCCCGGTGAGGGTGGTCTCCTGACCGCCGTGGGCGGTCTGGCTGGAGGTGAACGCGGCATAGGCCTTGTCGGCCAGCTTGCCCTGCGCCCACAGGCCGCCCAGCGAGTCCATGAAGGTCTGGAACGGAGAAGCCGTGCTGCCGAACCTGGTTGGGCTGCCGAAGATCACGCCGTCGGCCCAGACGATGTCGTCGCCCGTCGCGGCGGGGAGATCCTTGGTGGCCTCGTAGTTGGCCGACCAGGCCGGGTTGTCGGCGAAGGTCTCGGGGTCTCGGGTCTCGGCGATGTGGCGGACGCGCACTTCGGCCCCGGCGGCTTCCCCGGCCGACGCGAGCTCCTGCGCCATCGTCGTGCCGTGTCCGGTGGACGAGTAGTAGATGATCGCGAGCTTGGTCATGTGTCACTCCCAGTCGATGATTGCAACGTTCCGCCGACGGGTACCCGCCGTCCGTGATTCGACACCCACACGCCTGGCGAGCGGCCGGCGGGATTCGTAGACCCGTCGCGAGCGGATAGGTGGAGCGATGCTGTTCATCGGTACGTCGGGGTGGCAGTACAAGGACTGGCGCGGCGCGTTCTATCCCGAGAAGCTGCCCCAACGGTTGTGGCTGAACCACTACGCGGAGCACTTCCCGACCGCGGAGGTGAACAACACCTTCTACCGCTTGCCCGAGAAGACAGCCTTCGAGCACTGGGCCGAGGCGGTGCCGCGCGACTTCCGCATGGGCGCGAAGATGAGCCGCTACCTCACCCACATCAAGCGGTTGAACGAACCGGCCGAGCCCGTGCAGCGGTTCCTCGACCGGTCCGAGGGACTCGACGGCCGGCTCGGACCGGTGCTCCTGCAACTGCCGCCCAACCTGAAGGCACAGCCGGCTGCTCTCGCCGAGACCCTCGCCCTGTTCCCGACGACCGTCCAGGTCGCCGTCGAACCCCGCCACGACTCCTGGTGGACCGACGAGATCCGGGAGATCCTCGAACAGCACAACGCCGCGTTGTGCTGGGCCGACCGGAAGAACCGGATGCTCACCCCGTCGTGGCGCACGGCCGACTTCGGTTACCTGCGACTGCACGACGGAACAGCGAAGCGCCCCATGAGTTATGGGGTCCGCGCCATCGACAGCTGGCTCCGACGCCTCGCCGACGCATACGACGATGCCTGCGACGTCTACGTGTACTTCAACAACGACCCGGGATGCGCGGCCATCGACAACGCGCGCACCATGATCCGGCGCGCGCAGCGGCTGGGGGTGCCGGTGAGGACCGTCGAGGCCTGACGACCACAATCTCAGGTCAGTGCATCGGCAGAGCGCACGTACGGCCCCGCAGTGCACAGACGGGCACAGGGCCGGCGCCCCTGAATCTCAACGACTCGACGCATAGATCTCGGCCGCCGATCGGTAGCCGGCCCGACTCGCGGCCGTTGAGGCGGAGTCCGCAACGACCGTGCACTTGCGCGTGTACTCGTCGCTGTGAGACTCCGCGTCCATCGCGAGAAGATTGCCGACCTTACTGGAGTACACAGGACCATCAGGTGTCGCGACGACCAGTAGCGAGATGATGGCCAGAGTGCCCCTGAGCACGAAGCCCACCATGGCACCTCACACGAGGTCGTCGTCGGCGCGTAGGACCACGCCCGGGACCGGGAGGAGTGGCTGCCCTGAAGGTATGCAGGCGCTTTACTTGGCATCGTATGCAATATCGTCGAATTACGAGGTAGCACACAGTATTACGGCCTCAGTCCGTCAGGGTTACGGTCAGGACTTCGTCCGGATCGCGCCACTCCACACTTCCAAAGGAAATCGCTGATGGTCAGCTCCCCGCCGTTCTGATGGCGGTGTCGGTGCACTGCTGAGCGAATGGTCCCCGATCGGGTGAACGATGAGCGTCCCCGACTCAGGAGTTGGCCTGCAACATTCGCTCGACGGCGGTGACCACCGATTGCCGGCGAGCAGCAACGCCCCCATCGTCGGCCGAGGTTTCCTCAAGATCGGTAAGCCCTTTGGGCGACAACTGCCAGGCCTGCGCGATGGCGTAGATGAAGACCAGGACGTCCACCGCCGACAGCGGCTGAGCCGCATTCGTCGCGACGGCGAGCGCCTTGTTTCGATAGATCTCGCTGGGCTCAGCCGAGGAATCCGGCCGCTCGAGCTGAGCCCACATGTTCAACCGGAGCACCTCGGGGAAACGCTGATGGTGGTCGAAGACGTCTCCGGCCCAACCGGCGAGGTCCTCAGGGCGCGGCGGGACGTTCTCGGCCATGCGACGCAGCGCGTCGGCCAGGGTCGCATCGAACAAACCATTCTTGCCGCCGTAGTACGCGTAGATCATCCGAACGTTGCTCTCGGCTTTCGCAGCGATCCGTTCTACCCGCCCACCCGCAAATCCGTGCGCGGAGAACTCGTCGGTTGCCGCAGCGAGGATACGCAGTTTGGTGGCTTCGGCATCGCGGGCCATGGGTCATCCCCCTGCTTCGGATTGACGGGCATTTCGGCTCGATCTACCTTACAAGTAAGTATCTATTTACTTATTTATCTGGGAGATGAGATGACCCGTATTGCCCTCGTGACCGGTGCCAACCGTGGACTAGGACGAGCAACCGCACTCGCCCTGGCCAGAAACAAGATCAGAGTTGTCGCGGCCTCGCGGGGCGGTGGGGGTGAAGTCGTGGACGACATCAACGAGTCGGGCGGAGAAGCCATCGCGGTCCAGGTGGATGTCGCAGACCTCTCCTCCATCGAGGCGGCACGTGTCGCTGCGCTCGCCGGCATCAGGCGGGAGTGGAACGCCGGCACCATCGACGTGCTGGTCAACAACGCCGGGGTGGGCCTGTTCGCGCCGCTCGGCGCCATTACGGCCGACGACTTCGATGCCATGTTCGCGGTCAACGTCCGCGGACCGCTTTTCGTCACCCAGGCTTTCCTGCCCCACATGTCAGAAGGAGCAAGCATCGTGAACGTATCGAGTTCGCTGAGCCGACACGTCAGCCCGGCAACCTCCGTATACGCGGCATCAAAGAAAGCCCTCGAAGCACTCACCCGTAGCCTCGCTGCTGAACTGGGCCCTCGGGGCATCCGGATCAATTCGATTGCGCCCGGTCCCACCGCAACCGACTTCAACGGCGGAGCGATGCGCGATGACGAAGCCATGCGCGCGGCATTGTCCGGGCAAACCGCGCTCGGGCGAGTGGGCAACCCAGATGAGATCGCCGACGCGATCACAGCCTTGGTGTCCCGCGAGTTCCGTTGGGTGACAGGTGAACGCATCGAGGTATCCGGCGGTGTGTTGCTCTGATCCAACCGCGGCACCCGTGATGACGGGCACCGAGTACGACTACTTTTGCACCGAATTGTCATGGCTCGGCGCGGTGCGGGGGTCTGTCATTCGACGTATTCGCCCGTCTTGCACGACGCACGCTCGATACGGTCGACGCATGTCGATCCTCTTGCTGCTCGTTGTGCTCGTGGTGCTGTTGGCGATCCTCGGTGCCGGGACCGCGGGGATCGTCGTCCTCGTGTCCCGCAGGTCGGCGGCCACGCGCACCGCGGCGGCCGGCGGGGCAGGTCTCTGCGGCGGGTGGTACCCGGACCCGCAGGATGCGACCGCGGATCGCTACCACGACGGCCAAGCCTGGACCGCTCACACCCGGCCCCGCACCTCTGGCGGGTAGCGCTGAGACTCCGGCTTACTGAGGTGAGAGAGCGGGCGACGCACCTCGTGGGGCAAGGCGCCGACGCAGGTGCAGGGGATTGTCGTACCCACGGCATAGCGTGTGACCGAGCCACGCCGACGAGGGGGACTTCGATGCCGAGCAGGATCGCCGCACTGAGAAACCACGACGCCGCCACACTCACCGGTTATCTCCAGGTGTGCGACGACCAGTGGGAACACTGGCAGAGCAGGGCCAACGGTGCCCGGCTGGCGGCCGCCGATCCTCGGACCATCCGGTTCTACGACGACGAGGCCGCGTACTGGAGCCGCTTCGGGGAGATGCTCCGCATCGCGATCGCGGAGGTCGAGGCGTCGAATCGACGAGCCGGGCGCCGACGATCCGCCTGACGCCCGCCACAGCGCACACCACTGGCAGTCGGCAAGCGCCGACGCCGCCGGTGCACGCTCGGCCGGCCGCAGTCGAAAGCTGTTGTTGCAGCGTCGTCTCCAGGTCATCGATCTGGTAGGTTTGAGCAAACCCACCGCTGATCGGAAGACGTTGTGACAGAAGCGAATAAGTCCGCCCGCCGCCCGGCATATCAGGTGGTGGCCGACGCGCTTCGGGTCCGCATCCTGGCCGGTGAGCTGACTCCGGGCACCAGACTGCCACCCGACACCGATCTGCGCGCCGAGTTCGGGGTGGGGCAGAGCACCGTGCGTGAGGCCATCCGGTCCCTCGCCAGCGAGAACCTGGTCCACACCACCCGCGGGGTGACAGGTGGGACGTTCGTCGCCACTCCCGACATCAGTCAGCTCAGCGCGCATCTCGAGGCGGGGGTAACACTTCTCGCCGCAGCCGAGGGCGTGACCGTCGACCAACTCATGGAGGTCCGGCAACTCACCGAGGTGCCCGCGGCCGGGGTGGCCGCCTACCGCCACACCGACACCCATCTGGAAGAGTTGCGCGCCACCATCTTCGATCCGTCCGGCGAGATCGGTCCCGAGGTGTACGCCAACAACCAGGAATTCCATCGGGTGCTGCTCCGCGCCGCCGACAACCCCCTCCTCGACCTCATCACCGTGCCGGTGTTCCGGGTCATCGGAAGCCGATTCAGCCGGGACACCGCGCCGGAGGACTTCTGGAAGTGCGTCGACGAGGACCACCGGGCCATCCTCGAAGCGGTCGAGGCGCGGGACTCCATGACCGCGATGACGCTCATGCGCCGCCACCTCGACCACCTCGGGGACGTCTACAAACAGATGGACCTGCTCCGACGCCAGAACTGAGGCGAGCCCTCAGACGTCCACGTGCACCGGCGGGCGTCGAAGGTGCCAGTCGGTGTGCTCCTGGAAGTGCTCGGCCAGTGCGAACAGCGTGCCCTCGGCGCCGTGGGCGGCGGTCATCTGGGCGCCGATGGGCATCCCGGACGGATGAACACCCACCGGCAGGGCGAGCGTCGGACCGTCGTGCAACGACCACGGGTAGGTCAGCTGTCCCATCCGACGCGCCTGCTCGACGACGGCGCCACCCCCGCCCAGCAGCGGGACGTCGACCGGCATCGCCGGGGTGAGGACCGCGTCCACCGAGGTGAACACATCTCGCATGGCGGAGCGGAATTCGTCGCGCCGCCGCAGTGCGCCGACCACCTGTTCGTCGGAGATGCTGAGTCCCAGCCGGATTCGTTCGCGCGTCGCCGGCTGAAACCGGCTCGGCTCGTCGCGCAATCGCTCCGCGTGGGTCGTCGCCAGGTCCGAGTAGATCAACGTGTAGACCACGTCCTGTGCCGTCTCACTGAGTGGCACCGGCGTTTCCACGATCGAATGGCCCAACTGACGTAGCAGGCCCGCGGCGGCGCCGACCGCGTCGCGCACAGCCGGGTCCACCTCGTCGGTGACGAACGGCCACGGCAGCGCGATGCGGAGCGGCCCGGTCCGCAGGGGTTCCGGGTCGGCTTCGGCGAGGACCGCGAACGTCTCTCGCACCTGTGCCGCCGAACGTGCCAGAGGTCCGACAGTGTCGAAATCGGCACTCACCGGGAAGATCCCGGTCATGTCGAGCATGCCGACCGATGGCCGCAGGCCGGTCACGCCGCAGCACGCGGCGGGCAACCTGATGGACCCGCCGGTGTCCGTACCCAGCGCCACGTCGACGACTCCCGCTGCGACCGCGACGCCCGACCCGCCGCTCGAACCGCCCGGCACCCGGGACGCATCCCAAGGGTTCACCGACCCGCCCGACGCCGAGTTCTGACTCGTCACCCCGACGGCGAACTCGGCGAGGTTCAGCGTCGAGGTGATGACGGCGCCGGCCTTCTTCAACGCGGTCACGCACGCCGCGTCGGCAGATGCCACCCGGTCGGCGAAGTACTCCGAGCCGCAGGTGGACAGCACCCCGCCGACCTCGATGTTGTCCTTCACGCCGATCCGCACACCCGACAGGGGGCCGGACGCAACCTTGGAGTCGATGCCGAACTGCTCGGGCACCCACGAGATGACCGTGTTCAATTGATCAGCGACCGAGACGATTTCGGCAGAGCGCATCCCGGACATGCCGGAAGGGCCGGCGACAGAATCACCGGCCCCTCCGAAGTCTCTGCTCAGGACGCCACCCGCGACGAGCGCAGCTGCTCGGTGGCCGCAGCGTCGACGGTCCAGTCGTCGGTGTTCACGACGACACCGTAATCCTGGCGAGCCTCCTCCGCGGACAGGTATTCGTCCCACACATCGGACAGCACCGCGAACGGGTCACGCAGGAACGGATCGCCGAACCCACCGCCCGACGGCATCCGGATCTCGAGACGCTCGCCCTCGCGGATGACCTCCTGGGTCACCTTGGAGAACAACACTTCTTCCTCGGGGGTGCCGGGGTTCCGGATGAAGGAACCCGATGCACCGTCGCCGCCGCCGAGAGCGCCGGCGGGCGGGTCGGTGCGGTTGTCGGCCTCGGAACCGAGGAAGGTGTCGGTCTGCATGTACCAGGTCCGCACGCTGCCGATGCCGCCGCGCCATTGGCCGGGAGCAGGCGACTCGTCGCGGAGCTCGTAGCGCTCGGCACGCATCGCGTGGTTGAGCTCGAGTTCCTCGATCGGGTTGTTACGGGTGTTGGCCATCAGGGCGTCGACGGCGTCCATGCCGTCCTTGCCGTTGCGGGCGCCGTAGGAACCCTCGTTGATCTCGATGTACACCCAGTACGACTCGCCGTCCTCGGCCAGACCCGAGTAGGCGATCGCGCACAGTGCTGCCGACGAACCGGCGATCGCCCGCTCGGGCAACACCGGTGCGAGCGCCAGGTTGATCGAGTCGAAGATGCGGTTGACCTGAGAGAACCGAGCGAAACACGACGCCGGGAAGTCCGGGTTGAAGATCGTGCCCTCCGGGGCGTAGGCGCGCACCGGACGGAAACACCCGTCGTTCTGCGGGACGAACTCCTCGGTGAGGTACTCGTCGAGCAGGATGGTGCGGATCGCACTCACCGCGACGGGCAGCACCGAACCCTCGAACGGCACGTTGAACGCCGTCGGCACCTGGTCATTGGAACCGGTGAGGTCGATGAGGACGTCCTCGTCCTCGATCTGCACGCGCACCGCGACCTTCAGCGGCACACCGCGGTTCTTGCCGTCGTCGTCGAGGTAGCCGATCGGAGCTTCGTAGCTGCCGTTGGGGATCTGCCGGATTCGACTGCGCAGCATCTCCTCCGAGTAGTCCATCCAGCGGTCTGCGGCGCTCATGACGACGTCGAGGCCGTACTTCTCGAGCAGCTCGATGAACCGCTTCTCGCCGATCCGCGAGCAGGCGATGAGAGCCTCGAGGTCACCGCGGTTCTGCTCCGGGGTCCGCACGTTGTCCAGGATGTGCTGGATCAGCATGTCGTTGCGGACGCCGCCGTCGTAGATCTTCATCGAGTCCATCAGCTTGCCCTCGGCCCAGACGTCGACGACGTCCATGCACAGGCCGGGGAAGTTGCCGCCGATGTCGGAGACGTGCCCGGTGCACCCGGCGAAACCGATGTGCTCACCCTCCCAGAAGATCGGGATGATCACGCCGTAGTCGGGGGAGTGGGCGGCGCCGTGATAGGGGTGGTTGTGCAGGATCACGTCACCCGGCTTGTAGGTGCCGGCGAGCTTGCGGTTGACGCCGCGGATGTAGGCGGGGATCGAACCGCAGTGCATCGGAGTCGAATCCGATTCGCACAGCTCGCGACCGTTGACGTCGAAGATGCCGGCGCCGAGGTCCTCGGACTCGCGGATCAGGCTGGAGTACGCCATCCGGTAGAGGACCTGGGCCATCTCCTTGGCCATCGAGTTGAGTGCACCACCGATGACTCGCAGGGTGATCGGATCGACCTCGACGGTGTTCCAGGTCCGGTTGGCCTCGGCGGCAAGCGAAACGCCGTCCGTGGGCATCAGGGCTTTCGCCATGTCAGGCGCTCCTCTCGATGATGATGTGACCGACGGCGTCGACCGTGGCCTTCTGTCCGATGCCGACGATGGTCGTCGAATCGAACTGCTGCACGATGGCCGGACCCTCGAAGGTGTTGCCCGCCTCGAACAGAGCGCGATCGTAGATGGGTGTGTCGACCCATTCCGGATCGGCCGAGTCGTTCTTCCAGAAGAGCGCCCGCGTGGTGGCCTTGATCGCGGATGAGGCGTCCGCGTCGCCCTTGGAGATCTCGGAGATACGGATGTGCTCGACGGCGCCGACACCGGTCACGCGGATGTTGACCAGCTGAACCGGCGTGTCGTCGAAACGCTGAGAGTAGGTGCGGCCGTGGACCTCGTGGAAGGCGGCCGCGGTCTGCTCGACCCACTCGGCGGTGATCTCACCGGATGGTGCGGGCACGCGCAGCTCGTAACCCTGTCCGACATAACGACAGTCGACGCTGCGCTCGAGCGTGATGTCGTCGTCGGCGATGCCGTCGGCCTGCAACTGGGCGACCGCCTGCTCGGCGAGGCGGTCCATCTCCCGGCGCAGCAGTTCGAGATCGGGATCGGCCGACGAGGTCCACACCGTCGTGGGCACCTCGTAGCGGACGTCGGTGGTCAGCAGTCCGACCGCGGAGGTGATGCCGGGATGGCCCGGGACGATGACGCGGGGGATGCCGAGGTGCTCGGCGATCTGCCATGCGTACAGGGGGCCGGCGCCGCCCTCGGCGACCAGCGAGAACTCACGCGGGTCATAGCCTTTGCGTACCGAGTGCAGCGAGATGGCCTCGGTCATCGAGTGCGCGAGGATCTGGAAGATACCCATCGCGGCGTGTTCGATGTCGGCGCCGAGTTTGTCGGCGATGTGGGTCTGGACGGCCTCGGTGGCGAGTTCGGTCTTGACCTCCATGGTTCCCGACAGGAAGCTGTCCTCGCGGAGCCAGCCCATGACGACCATCGCGTCGGTCGAGGTGGGCTCGGTGCCGCCGCGGTTGTAACAGGCCGGTCCGGGCATGGCCCCGGCGCTGCGCGGTCCGACGCGGAACATGCCGCCCTCGTCGATGCTGGCGATCGAGCCGCCGCCGGCACCGATGGTGTCGACCTCGGCCATCGGGACCATTGCGTGGTAGTCGCCGATCCGGGTGTCGAGCAGGTGCTTCATGCGGAGCTTGCCGTCGGGTGCGACACCGATGTCGGCCGACGTACCGCCGACGTCGAGCGTGATGACACTGGGGTATCCCGACGCCTTGCCGATGAAGCAGCCGCCGAGCAGACCGGCGACGACGCCGCTGGTCAGCAGCGAGACGGGCACCTCACTCGCGCTGCGGGACGTGACGAGACCGCCGGCGGAGGTCATGAGATGCACGTCCTCGCCGACCCGGGCGTCCTTCGCCTTGCCGGCGAGGTTCTCGATGTAACGGGAGGTCTTGGGACCGACGAAGGCGTTGAGGGCCGTGGTGGAGAAGCGCTCGTATTCGCGGTACTGCGACGCGACGTCACTGGAGAGCGAGACGAAGACCCCGGGGTACTCCTCGGCGATGATGTCACGCACGCGCTGCTCGTGCGTCGGGTTGCGGTACGCGTGCAGGAAGGCGACCGCGATGGCCTCGACCCCGCGTTCACGCAGCAGGGCGACCTCGCGCCGGACGGCGTCCTCGTCGAGCGGCGTCAGCACGTTGCCGGCCGCATCCATCCGCTCGGCGACCGTGCGCCGGTTGCGGCGGGGCACGAGCTGCCACTTCTGCCAGGGAAGATCCTGATAGTTCGAGTAGTTCAGGGGGCGCTTCTTACGCGCGATGTGCAGGATGTCCCGGAAGCCGTCGGTGGTGATCATGCCGACGTCGCTGCCGTTGTGCTCCAGCACGATGTTGGTGGCCACGGTGGTGCCGTGGAAGAACATCTCGATGTCGGCGACGTCGATGCCCGCGCGTTCGGCGAGCACCCCGATCCCGTCCATCGTGCCGATCGAGGGATCGTGGTTGGTCGACGGCGTCTTGTGCACCGTGACCGTCCCGTCGTCGTCCCACAGGACCAGGTCGGTGAACGTGCCGCCCACATCCACGCCGATTCGCTTCATCGAAACTCGCTTCCTCTGTCCATGCCGTCACCCCGACGTCTTCGGCAGTGTTCGCACCCGATGACGGGAGTGATCTGAGCCATAGCTGCGCTCCGGAGCATCATGCAATACATCGGATGGTTTCGGCAACACCTGGATGTAAATTCGGGGTATCGCCAGGTTGGGCCGCACCTTGACAACCGAAAGATCAGATGTTTATGGTGGTCCGCGTCACGGCTCGTCGGCTGCTCTCCACGACGCCGCACCCTGAGGAGGACCATTGACCACCCATCCCGCCACTCTCGGACGCTTCTTCGAGGACTACGTCGTGGGCGACGTCTACCAACACCCGATGGGCCGCACCATCACCGACACCGACAACGCATGGATCACGTGCCTGTCGATGAACACCAACCAGAACCACTTCAACGCCCACCTCGCCGCGACGAATCCCATCACCGACGGCAAGGTCATCGTGAACTCGGGTCTGACCATCGCGCTGGTGCTCGGACTCTCGGTCATCGACATGAGCCAGAACGCGGTGGCGAACCTGCAGTTCACCGACGTCAAACTGGCCCACCCGGTCTACGTCGGCGACACCATCTACGCCGAGAGCATCTGCACCGACCTGCGCATGTCCCAGTCGCGTCCCTACGCGGGGATCGTGTCGATGGTCACCCGCGGGATCAACCAGGACGGCGAGGTCGTCATCTCCTGGAAGCGTTCGGTGATGGTGGCGACGCGTGAGAGCGGGATCGGGCAGAACTACTTCCCCGAGGTCAAGGCACCCTCGCTGACCGAGCTGACCGAGCTCACCGAGCTGACCGAGCGCACCGCGTCCAGCGAGGGGAGTGTCGGATGAAGCCGCTCGAGGACGTCCGCATCATCGCCATCGAGCAGTACGGCGCCGGCCCGTTCGGCAGCGTCCACCTCGCCGATCTCGGTGCCGACGTGTTGAAGATCGAGGAGCCACAGTCCGGCGGTGACGTCGGAAGGTATGTCCCGCCGTACAACTCGGGTGAGGACTCGCTCTTCTTCGAGGCCTTCAATCGCAACAAGCGCAGTCTCTCACTGGATCTCGCGACCCCCGGCGGCCGCCGGGTGTTCGAGGACCTCGTGCGGACCAGCGACGCGGTCTACTCCAATCTGCGCGGGGATGTCCCGGCGAAGATCAAGATCACCTACGACGATCTCAAACACCTCAATCCAGCGATCGTCTGCTGCAGCCTCACCGGCTTCGGCATGACCGGTCCACGCGCCAGCCAGCCCGGTTACGACTACATCCTGCAGGGTCTGGCCGGTTGGATGGACCTGACCGGAGACCCCGATGGGCCGCCCACGAAATCCGGTCTGTCCCTGGTGGATTTCTCCGGCGGATTCGTCGCCGCCCTGAGTCTCATGGCCGGCCTGCACGCCGCGCGACGCGACGGGATCGGCGGGGATTGCGATGTGTCGCTGTACGACACCGCGGTCTCCATGCTCACCTACCCGGCCGCGTGGCACCTCAACGCCGGTTATCGTCCGGGCCGCACCAAGAACTCGGCGCACCCGTCGCTGGTGCCGTTCCAGGCGTTCGAGGCCGCCGACGGCTGGTTCGTCGTCGGCTGCGCCAAGGAGAAGTTCTGGGTGCGTCTCGCCGAAGCCATCGGGCTGGCGGAGTTGCTCGACGACCCGCGGTTCACCGACTTCGCCGCGCGTGGACAGCACAAGGACGAGCTGCTGCCGATCCTGGAGAAGCGGTTCGCCGAGTCGACCGTGGATCACTGGGTGTCCTTGCTGACCGAAGCGGGGGTTCCCACCGGCCCGATCAACGACGTCGAGCAGGCGCTCACCGAGGAGCACACGCTCGCTCGCGGCCTCATCGCCACCACCGAACACGAGGTGTGGGGCGAGGTGCGGCAGGTGACGTCGCCGGTGCGTTTCGGGACCGACAAGACCGAGTATCGTCGGGCACCGCATCGCAACGAGAACTTCGACGAGGTGATGGGTCTGCTGGGCTACAGCGCGGATGACGTCCGGGGTCTCGTCGACGGTGGCGCTTTCGGCGCCGTCGAACAGGCCTCGTCGTGACCGCCCGCCGGCTCGCGACCTGGGCTGCCGGCCTGAGCGTCGACGCCATCCCCGAGAGCACCCGCCGCGCCGCGCTTCGCCATCTGCTCGACGGCGTCGGCAACGGCATCGGGGCCCGGCGCCTCGACCAGGGTGGTCCGGGGTTGACGGTGGCCCGCGGGCTCGGCGGTCCCGCGCAGGCTCATCCCCTCGGGGATTCCGAGGCGATCTCGGCTCCCGCGGCGGCGTTCGCCAACGGCGTGCTGATGCATACCCTGGACTTCGACGACACGCACGCCGGTGCGCTGGTGCACCCGACCACGGTCGTGGCCCCGGCGGTGCTGGCGGTCGCCGAGGAGGTCGGCGCGACCGGCACCGAAGCCGTGGTCGCGTTGGTGGCCGGGCTGGAGGTCGCGTGTCGTCTCGGCGCGGCCGCGCCCCACGGGTTCCATGCGCGCGGTCTGCACGCGACCGCTGTCGTCGGTCCGCTCGCCGGTGCCGTCGCCGCCGGGTTGCTCTACGGCGCCGGAGCCGATGTACTCACCAACGCGATCGGGATCGCCGCGTCGTCGTCGGGAGGACTCCTGGAGTTCCTCGACACCGGCGCGAACACCAAGACGCTGCACCCCGGCAACGCGGGCTTCAGCGGTGTCGTGGCGGCGCGGCTCGCGGTGGCTGGTGCCAGCGGACCCGAGTCGGTGCTCGAAGGCCGTCGCGGTCTGTACCGCGCCCTGGCCGATCGCGACGTCGACCCCGACCTCATCGTGGCCGACCTCGGAACCCGCTGGGAGAGCGCTGGTATCGGAATCAAACCGTACCCGAGTTGCCAGCTGATGCATGCCGCGCTCGACGCGGTCGGCGCAGCACTCGCCGTCGCGAGCGAACAGGGGCGCGACGTGGCCGCCTCGCACATCGCGGGTATCGCCGTCGACGTACACCCCGACAGCGTCGAGATCGTCTGTGGCCCGGGCACCGGTACCCGCAGCCCGCGCAGCGTCTACGACGCCAAGTTCGACCTGCCCTGGAGCGTCGCCGCGCTCGTGCACGACGGTGCTGTCACCGTCGACACCTACGCCTCGGACTCGATCGTGCGCCCCGAGGTCGCTACCACCGCGGGACTCGTCGAGGTCACCACCGTGCCCGATGGCCGCCCGGCTGCCGACGCCGCCGGCCGGGCGGTCATCACCTTCGACGACGGCACCCGGATCGTCGGCGAAGTACCGTGCAGCCGAGGCACTTCGGGCCGGCCGATGGACGATGCCGCCGTGGCCGCGAAGTTCCGCGGGAACAGCGGTGGAGGCGCCGCGTCCGACGACCTCGTCGACGCGGTGTTCGGTCTCCAGGACGCGTCGTCGGTCGTACCGATCACCACCCTCGCGACGGCCATCGTCGCCGCCGGCTGACACACACCACGCCCACCTCGACGCGGGTTTGCCGTCGCGAACCCGTTCGGTCACGCCTGAGAGCAAGGATCACAATGGATTTCAGCTTCAATGAGGAACAGCGCGACTTCCGCGCCGCCCTGCGCCGGCTCGTCGACAAGGAGATCATCCCGGTCGCCAACGAGTGGGAGCGCACCGGTCGCTATCCCACGGAGATCGTCGCGCGCCTGCGCGACATGGGGCTCTTCGGGATCACCACCCCCGAGCAATACGGCGGACTCGAACTCGACATGGTGTCGTTCACACTCGTCTACGAGGAGCTGGCCCGCGGCTGGATGGGTATCGCCGGAATCCTGGGCAGCCACAACCTGGCGTGCTGGATGATCGCCCGGCACGGCACCGAGGACCAGAAGCAACAGTGGCTGCCCCGCCTGGCGAGCGGTGAATGCCGCACCGGCATCGGCCTCACCGAACCGGGGGCGGGCACCGACCTGCAGGGCATCAAGACGACCGCGACCCGCGAGGGCGACGACTACGTCATCCGCGGGACCAAGACCTGGATCACCAATGCACGTCACGCGAATGTGCTTCCGGTGCTGGTGAAAACGGACCCGTCGACGTCGCCTGCCCACAAGGGCATGAGCATTCTGCTGGTGGACACCACCACCCCCGGGTTCGAGGTCCAGCGCGATCTGGGCAAGCTCGGCTACAAGGGCACCGAGTCCTGCGAGATCTTCCTCGACGAGCTGCGCGTCCCGCAGTCGACATTGCTCGGCGGCGTCGAGGGCCGCGGTATGCAGCAGGCGCTCTCGGGCCTGGAGATCGGTCGCCTCAACATCGCCGGACGCAGTGTCGGTATCGCGCAGGCGTCGTACGACGCGGCGCTGAACTACTCGCGGGAGCGGACCGCCTTCGGCAAGCCGATCTCGGACTTCCAGGCGATCCAGCTCAAGCTCGCCGACATCGCCACCCAGCTGCAGGCCGCTCGCCTGATGACGTACTGGGCTGCGGCCAAGGCGGATTCGGGGGCCCGCGTCGACGGCGAGGCCGGCATGGCCAAGTACTTCGCCTCCGAGACCGCGATCACCGCGAGTCTCGAGGCGATGCGTATTCACGGCGGATACGGCTACTCGACCGAGTTCAACGTGGAGCGCTACTACCGTGACGCCCCGCTGATGTCGATCGGTGAGGGCACCAACGACATCATGCGGACCGTCATCGCCAAGGCGCTCGTCAACGGCACCGTCACGGTCGGATGACGCAGGCCCTGGTCTTCCTGTACGTCCCGGGTGACCGGCCCGAGCGCTTCGACAAGGCGGTCGGATCCGGGGCCGACGCCGTTGTCCTCGACCTCGAGGACGCGGTGCCGGTGTGGGCCAAGGACACGGCCCGCATCGCCGTGGGCGGGTGGCTGGAGAACCGCGACCGGGACGGCGTGCCCGTCTGGGTGCGGGTCAACCCGGGAGCCGAGCTCCTCGACGACCTGACCATGGCGGTGCGAGCCGGCGCCGACGGCATCTGGCTGCCGAAGGTCGACGACGCCGCGACGCTCGACCGGGTGGACGCGATCCTGGCCGAGCTCGAGGCCGAGGGGGGACGACCCCGCACACCGGTGTCGCCGCTGATCGAGACCGGGGCGGGACTCTTGGACGCGGCGGCGATCGCGGCCGGACCACGGGTCGACTTCGTCCAGATCGGCGAGGTCGATCTCGCCGCCGACCTCGGTGTCACCTCCGTGCTCGGCAACGAACTGCTGTGGGCACGTTCGCAGGTGGTCGCCGCGTCGGCGGCCGCGCGGATCAGGCCGCCGCTCGGCGCGGCGTCGCCGGTCATCGACGACCCGGACGGCTTCGCCGACGAGACCCGGCGGCTGACCGCTCTCGGCTTCCTCGGCCGCGCCTGCATCCACCCGCGACAGATCGCCCCCGCCCGTGCGGGGATGGCGCCGACCGACGCCGAGGTCGCCTCCGCGCGCGACATCCTGACCGCCTTCGACGCCGCGGGTGGCGCCGCGGCGACCGACAGCGCCGGCCGCCTGATCGACGAGGCGGTCGCGCGGATCGCACGACGGACGCTGGCCCGGCAGACACCGTCCTGACGCCAGGTGGTACTCAGGTCGGTGGCGTCAATGACACGCCGGCAGGGAAAGGCGGTCAGCGTGACCTCGACGATCGACACCGGTCGGGCAGCGGAGAATCCGTTGCCGAAGAAGAAGGTCCTCTACGTCGACATGGACAACACCCTCGTCGACTTCCAGTCCGGGGTCGACCGGCTGAGCGCGGAGGACCGCGAGAAGTACGCGGGGCACTACGACCACGTTCCGGGCATCTTCGCCCTGATGGACCCGCTGCCCGGGGCGATCGAGGCCTTCCGGGAGCTGTCCGGACTGTTCGACACCTACATCTTGTCCACCGCACCCTGGGAGAACCCGAGCGCCTGGACCGACAAACTGCTCTGGGTGAAGAAATACATCGGCGGTGACGAGGACTCGCCGGCCTACAAACGATTGATTCTGTCCCATCACAAGAATCTGAACAGCGGCGACTACATCATCGATGACCGGGAGATGCACGGCGTCAAGGAGTTCAAGGGTGAGCACATCTTCTTCACGCAACCCAGATACGAGGACTGGGATGTCGTGATGGCGTACATGCGGTCATTGGCGTGAGCTGACCGGTGATTCTGGGAGCCGACCGACAATTCTGGGACAACACCAGAAATGCGACTCCTATTGTCTCAGGATTTGTTCAGGAAGTCCGTTTGTCCCGCTAATGTTCAGCAATGCGCATAGGTAAAGACCGCTCTCACCGGTCGATCCGCCTGTCGGCAGCCCTTCTCGTACTGACGCTGGCGACGACCTTCTCGTTCGTCGCAGCGGGCACTTCCGACGCCGCGCCCGTGGTGAACCCGCAGTCCGGCAAGGTGGTCGCACGATCGGACTTCCAGGTCAAGCGGGACGGGTTCTCGTTCGAGAACTGGGGACCCAACACCCCCGAGCACACGCGGGGCCTGTCGATCGACGGGATGCGTGCCGTCTTCGGTGACGAGGTCTGCGCACGCGTCGTGCTCGGCGTGTGCTCGCCGACGACCGTCGCCGAACTCCTGCAGGACGAGTTCAACGACTCGATGACGGGAGGGCACTGTTTCGGCATGGCCGCGCTCGCCGGCTTGTACTCGACCAGACGACTCAGCCCGTTCCCGCTCGCGTTGCCCTGGCAGTCCGTCTACGGCATCCGGCCGTCGGCGCCGCTCGACGAGCTCATCGCCCGCATGTTCATCACGCAGGGCTTCCCTCCCACCGACCTCGTCCAGTCAGAGGTCACGGTCACGCAGGGGTTGTCGCAACTGAGGTCCGCGTGGGCGCGCAACGACAACTACGTTCTCGCGATCTACACCGACGAGGAGCAGTCCGCCGGACATGCGATCAACCCGATCGCCATCCGCGACCTCGGACAGGGAAAGCGCGGCATCGTCGTGTACGACAACAACTTCCCGGGTGTCGAGAAGATGATCGTGGCCGACCCGGCCGCCAACAGCTGGTACTACTCGACGGCCACCAATCCCGCTGAGCCCACCCTGCTCTTCCAGGGTTCGCCGAAGAACAGGATGATGCTGGTCCCGTTGGCGCCGATTCTGGCCCGCCACCAGGACCCGGATCTGCGCAACGACGAGACGGTGGTCATGGTGTCGGACACCAACGGCGGCGCACGGGGTGCCGGCGACGTCGACTGGGACGTGCGCGTGACCGACCTCGCCGGCCGCGCCATCGCGGGCGTCGACAAGAAGGTCCATTTCAACAACGACAACTCTGCGACGTTCACGGTGCCTGCCGGACGCACCTTCCGGCTCGTCGTCGACGGCGTCGAAGCCGGCCGCACCGCGGACATCAATGCGACGGTGCTGAGCGCCGGCGGTGCTGCGGCTCTGGGCGACCTCGAGGTGCCCGCGGGCGCGGTGGCCGCGATCGATGTCGATCCGATACGCCACGGTCTCCGCGTGAGCTCGTCGGCACTGTCGACCGCGGAATTCGCGGTGGCGACCGAGAACTCGCTCCGGTCGCTGTCGACCGAGACGACGCAGCTGGCGGTCGGTCCGGGGTCTGCCGTGTCCCTCGGGACCACGCCGACCGGTGTGAGTGTCCGATCCGAGGGCCGGGCCCAGCGGTTGCGGCTCTCGGTCGAGCGCAGTGACACGTTCACCGATCGGACGGCGGTCAGCCCGTCGGTGATCACGCTGCCGGCCGACGCGACGGTCGCCGTGCCGGTGAACCTCTGGACGGGTTGGGGTCCGATCCTCGCGACCGTGCGCAGCGGTCCGTCGATCACGCCGGTACCGCTGAGCGTTCGGTGAGATCGCCCGCGGTGGCGAGGACTGTCGTTCGGCGACGGCGGATGACGGCACTCCTCGCCGTGCTGGTGGCGGGGGTGACCGCGTGCGGCGATGCCGGATCGGGCGCGCCGGCCGCCACGTCGAGCAGTCCGGCGCCGGCCGCCGAGTACCTCGACGAGGTGAGCGTGCATCACTTCGACTATCCGACGCCGGACGGCGGTGACTCCGAACAGAATTGGGCGGAGCTGTATCTGCCGGCGGGGGAGCAGCGAGTCGATTCGATCCCGCTTGTCGTCCTGATCCACGGCGGCGCGTGGCAGAGTGCGCTGGGCGCGGACATCTTCGAACCGCTCGCGCAGGACCTCGCCGGCCGGGGCATGGCCGTCTACAACATCGAGTACCGGCGAGTCGGCTCGGGAGGCGGATGGCCGACGACGTTCCGAGACGTCGCCTCCGCACTCGACCACGTGGCCGTGGTCGATCGGGAGTTCCCGCAGATCGACACCGATGACGAGCTCGTGGTCGGGCACAGCGCCGGAGCGCAGCTCGCCGTCTGGGGCGGCACCCGGCACAAACTGGACGACGACGAGGTCGGCGCACGACCGGTCTTCCGTCCCACCCGGGTCGTGTCCCTCGCCGGGCCCCTCGACATGGTCTACGCGGCGACCCACGGTGACGACCGCATCGTGACGGCACTCGGCGGTACGCCGCGGCAGATCCCGCAGCGCTACACGATGGTCGATCCCATCCAGAACATCGATCCGGACACACCCGTCGTCGCGGTCCACGGAACGGCCGATCGGATGGTGTCGCCGGTCAATTCGCAACGTTACGTCGACGCCGTCGTCGAGCAGGGGGGTGAGGCGGAGGCCGTGCTGATCGAGGGCGGCAACCACGGCTCGGTGGTGTCATCCGACGCCGCCGAGTACCCGCGCGTCCTCGACATCATCTCCGGTGCCTCGGCAGCCGACATCGAGGACGTCGCCTGAGCGGCAGGTTCAGATCGACACCAATGTGGCTGCGGGCGTGTACTTTTCCCGTTTGATGCGACGCGGAGGCATGCGCTTGCGTTTGAGTGCCTTGACTCCCGCTTCGACCATCGCGGGCGGGCCGCAGAGGTAAGCCGCGTGGTTTCGGCAGGACTCGAAATCCTCCATCAGCGCGTCACCGACATATCCGGTGCGTCCGGACCACGGTTCGCGGCTCAGGCATGGCGTGTACCGGAGGTTGGGGTGCTCGGTCGACAGTGCGCGCCAGAAGTCGACGTCGTAGAGCTCAGCCTGGGTACGCACGCCGTGGTAGACGTGGATCTCCCGGGTGGGCTCGAGGTCGAGCGCGGTCCTGGCGATCGACTTGAGCGGCGCGAGACCCGTGCCGCCGGCGAGAAGTACCAGGCCGATGCCGGAATCGGCGGGTTCGTAACAGAAGTCGCCCCAAGGGCCGGTCAGGGTGACCGATGCCCCGACGCTCAGTGAGGCGAAGATCCACCCGTCGGTGGCCAAGCCGTCGGGCTGGCGGCGGATGTGGAACTCGAGTTCGTCGGATCGACTGGGCGGGTTGGCCATCGAATAGGGACGCGTCTGGTCGGTGCCCGGTATCGACAATTCAACGTATTGGCCCGCGGTGAACTCGAGCGGGTCGTCGAGCAGCACTGTCGCCGCGACGGTGTCGTCGGCGACTTTTGTCATGCTGCTGACGGTTCCGGCGAGGTCCCGCAGGACGTGCTGACGCGTGCCCGCCTCCTGTGCGGGCGGTTCCACGATGACGTCGGAGGTCGGGGTCGACTGACAGGACAGCACATAGCCCTGATCCTGTTCGGCGGTGGACAGTACGCAGTCATCGACCGGTGGTGAGTCCACCGTCCCCCCGAGGACGCGCACCTTGCAGGTGCCACACGTGCCCTGATTGCAGGAGTTGGGGATCCAGACCCCGTTCCGCAGGAATGCGTCGAGCATCTTCTGTCCGGTCCCGCAGGGCACGGAGGAACGGCCGGCCTGGACGGTGAAGGCGGGAGAATCCGGCATTGTCACACCTCCCACACCGTGTGCAGCGAGGTCGGACCTCGAAATCCCCAGCCCCAGAACTCGACGTCGCTGTTGTGGTCGCGTTCGAGGTTCGGAATCGATTCGAACAACTCCTCGAGCCCGATCCGGCAGACGTGGTTGGCGAAATAGATGCCCGCGCAGGCGTGAGTGCCTGCGCCGAAAGCCAGGTGCGGCAGTGGTGGCCGGGTGATGTCGTACTCGGACGGGGCCTCGTAGATGGAGTCGTCGTGATTGGCCGACCCGTACGACATCAGCACCACCGAACCCTCCGGCAACTCGACGCCGGCGACCTCCACGTCCCTGGTGCTGATGCGAGCCGTCGCCGACCAGATGGGCGAGGTCCACCGCATTCCCTCGGAGATGGCGCGCGGGATCAGACCGGGTTCGTCGACGACCTGCTCCAACTGGTCAGGGCGAGTGAACAGGCCGACCAGCGTCGAGGCCATCGCATGTCCGGGCTCCTGCATCGCGCCGAGCAGGTAGACGTACAGGGTCGGATAGATGTAGTCGCGGTCGCGCGTCCGGCCCTCGGGCATGCCGTCGTGCAGCCAGTGTGAGATCGCGCTGTCGTCGGGGTTCTCGATCCAGTTGTCGATCAGTGGGTTGACAATGGACTGGATTTCGAGCTTGGCGTCGTCGGCCTCGGCGAAACCCTCGGGGTTGGTGAACTCACCGTTCTCGTCGACTCCGGCGTTGGTGAACGAGTTCGACAGTTTGTGGAACCACTCCCGCAGCTTGTCCGAGCTCACCGACTGCAGGCCGAGCAGGTCACCTAGTGCACGGACACTGACCGGTTCGCAGTACTGCGCGACGAGTTCGGCATGCCCGGTGTCCTCGAAGTCGCGAAGGTAGCGGCGCGCGATGGGCCGGACCAGGTCGTCGATCCACCGGTCGACCTCCTGGGGTTGCAGCGCGGGGTCGACCATCGAACGCAGGTCCTCATGGATGTGCCCGTTGACGCCGATCACCGCGGGATGGCCAAAGGTGCGTCCACCGGCCTTGGTGATCACCGCCTCGAAGTCCGGGCTGGTGGCGATCGACCGGCAGATGTCGGCGGTGGTGGCCACAAACGATCCGAGGACCGGCACATAGGCGAGGGGCGACTCGGCCCGCAGCCGCTTGTATACCGGATACGGATTGCGTTCGAGCTCGGTCATCGTGATGTCGTCGATCCACGAGAGTGTGCTGGTCATCGTCGTCTCCTCGAGGTGTTGCGGTCGTGGTGATTGGTGATTGGTGATTGGTGATTGGTGATTGGTGATGTGTGGTGTCTGGCGACATTAGGGATCGGCCCGTCCCGGGGCGATACGCGAAGCGCGATCCCGGTACGCATCCCGCGGCAAATGTGAGTGCGATCTCGGCATTGCTGGCGAGTGGCATGGATCACCGGTTGAATCAGGGGGTCGGCACACCCCGGCGGACCCGGACCGGAGCACGAGGAAGAACGATGTCCACGCGAAGCGGTACCCACACGAAGGACTGGGAGACGGCGCATCGGGCCGTCGAAGAGGTGTACTTCCCGCACGAACTGACCGCCCTCTCGGCGCCCGACCGGTTGGAACTGATGCTGCAGACGGTCGAACTGGGTCCGGTCACCATCGGCCGGCTCAACTGGGGGACCGACGTGTCCATCGCGTGTGACTATCCGGGGGCGTACGAGGTCAACATCCCGATCCGGGGCGTTCTCGATTCCCGCGCGGGTTCGGTTCGCACGACATCCGAGCAGGGCAAGGCCACCGTGTTCACCGCCGGTCGTCCTTCGGTCATCACCAGGTGGTCGGCCGACTGCGACGTGGTCGGGGTGAAGTTCGACGCCGAGTACCTGGAGCGTGAGGCCGATCGGGTGCGGGCGTCGGCGTTGCGGTCGACGTTGGTGCTGCCGGATCAGATCGATCTCTCCGGACGCGATCAACAGGCGTGGTTTGCACTCGTGCGCGCACTGTCGGCCCAGATCCGTGAGCCAGCGGATCTGTTGTCCAATCCGCTTGTCGGACCCCAACTCGCGAGTGCGATCAGCAGTGCCTTCCTGCTCGCGGTGTCGCCTCCGGACGCAGGCACTGGTCTGCGGCCGCGGACGGTCAAGCGGGTGCTCGACGCGTTGCACGACGATCCCGGTCGGGACTGGCGTCTGGCGGACATGGCCGAACTCGGCGGGACGAGCCTGCGCCGTCTGCAGGAGGGGTTCGCCGAACACGTCGGGTCGAGCCCGACCCGTGCCCTGCAGGACATCCGGCTCGACCGTGCGCACACCGAGCTCACCTCGCCGGACAGTGTCAGCACTGTGTCCGAAGTGGCTGCGCGATGGGGATTTTCGAGCCCGAGCCGGTTCGCTTCGGCTTATCGCAAGCGATATGGTGTGCCGCCGTCACAGGACCGTCGCCGCTGACCCGCGCCCGCTGGGCCGAGGCCGAGTCCACGTGGTGGCGGCCCGGCGCTCAGAGTCGCGTCAGCAGCTCGGCCAGGCATCGCTCGACGGGTGACAAGCCGACCGTCGAAGGCGGGATGACCTGACGGATGTCGAGACACGCGGCATCGTCGGACCGGTTGGGTCCGTGGATGTCTCGGCGCACATGTGCGAGATGTGCGGCCAGCCGCTTCGGTATGTCGGGTCGGCGGTTGATGTGCTCGGGGTTGGGTGGTGCTCCTGGTTCGCTGTTCAGTCGCCATGCGCAGCGGCCTTCATCGGGTCCGTGACGGACGATGCGGGTGGTGTACTGGCCGGGGTTCTTGCCGACCATGCGGTTGTGCCGTGGGCAGGCGGGGGCGAGGTCGTCGATGTCGGTGAGGCCGCCATCGGCCCAATCCTGGTGGGCGTGGTGCATCTCGACCTGGGTGGCGGGTTGATCGCAGCCGGGTGCCGAGCAGACATCACCGTCGGGTCGGGCGAAGGAGGCCAGGCGTTGTCCGCGGGTGGCCAGGCGTGTGCCGCGTCCGAAGTGCAGCGGCACCGTCGTCTGGTTCTTGAACACGGCCAGCCACGGTTGGGCATCGGCTGCGAGGTCGATGACGTCGGCGATCGGCAGCAGGGTGCCGGTGGCGGTGGTGGCGAGTCCGGCTTCGCGGATCAGGTCGTCGAGGTCGGCTTTGATGATCAGCTGTACGGGTAGGCCGCGATGGGATTTTCCGAGCAGTCCGTCTTCGAGGACAGCCTTGAGGAGCGCGTTGAGGGCGTCGTGGTTGATCTGCGCGGGGGTGCGGGCGTCACGTTCGGCGGCGGCGGCCAGGGTGTTGGGGTCGGCGTCTTCGAATGACCCTGTGGGCGAGTCGGGGTCGCCGGGGTTGTTCATGCCGGGTTTGGCCCACACGGCGAGCAGCATGGTCACGCGTGCGGCGAGTTCGGGTGTGAGGGTGCCGGTGAGTTTCGCTGTGCCGTCGGCGCGTTGGCGATTGACCCAGAGGTTGCGTCGCCGTGTGCGTTCGGTGTCGTCGGCGAGGGTGCCGTCGGGGTCGAGGTGGGCGATCAGCCGTGCACCCAGCTGGGTGATGTCGGCGGGGGTGTGAGCTTCGGCGATCTCGGTCATCTGTCGTTCGGCAGCGACCCTCACGTCATGCCCCACCGCCACCGGGATGCGATCGAGCACATCGAGTGCGGCGTGCACGTGCGCGCTACCGGCCGCGCCGGCAGCGAATGCGTCGGCGAGACTTGGATGTTCGGGCGGCAGGGTGTCACCGCACAGGCTGGTGCGGGTTGCGGTGGCGTCCATCTGCTTGCGGCGGCGCATCGGGTTCGACACCCGCAGGTGGTGGGTCATGAACTGGGTCAGGGTGCGACACCCGGTCTTGCGGGGGAGATCGCGCGCCTCGACGCGGTCGATCTGTCGGTCCCCGGCGAAAGTGAGCCGGGCGATGGCGCGTTCGGTGTCGGCGGCCACCGCGGCGAGCTCGGCGTCAGTGCAAGGGGACAGGTCGACGGTCTGCAGTTCGTCGAGGAGCCGGTGCAGTTCCACGGTGAGTTCGACTGCCCGGGGCGAGGGAGTGTCGGCGTCGCCCGGAGCAGAACCGTCGAACATGATGATCGTCACCCCCCAGCTGATCGAATCGAATGTATGTTCTACTCTAGCGCGTAAGCTCCAGGCGCGCAATGAATTCCGAGGCCAATGTGGAAGCCTCGGCCTGTCGGTGGCGTGTGATAGCGGCTGTCCCCACCGGTGAGTGCGACAGTCTGTCGGTGGCGATACGGTCGCGAACGAACATTCTGTCAGTGTCGTCGGCACCTGGGACGGATGAAGATGTATACACAGCGCATCGTCGCGCGACATGACCATCGCGCCCGAACCCATCGGGCCGACCACTCTGGACGGACTCCATGACCGCAACCGATGCCGCACCTTCGCCGGCCCCCGGCCCCGACCATTCGGTTCTGCACGCCGAGGCCGAACTCGAACTCATCCCCGAATCCGCCAAGACCCACGATGTGCGCGGCCAGTTCTGGATCTGGGCCGGGGCCAACATCGCGCCGATCAACTGGGTGTTGGGCGCACTCGGCGTCACGATGGGCCTCGGGCTGTGGGAGACGGTGGCCGTCCTCGTGGCCGGCAACGTCATCGGCATGACGATCTTCGGCGTCTTCGTCGTCATCGGGCAGCGCACCGGGGTGACCGGCATGGTGCTCTCGCGCGCGGTCTTCGGTCGCCGCGGCGCATACGTGCCGGCCGCGGTGCAGGCGCTCGTCTGTATGGGCTGGTGTGCGGTCAACACCTGGATCGTCCTCGACCTGGTGATGGCGCTGCTGGGCGAGCTCGGCCTCGTCGACCCCGACCTGGACAACAACGCCGCCCGCATCGTGGTGGCCGCCGTCATCATGGTCATGCAGGTGACGATCGCGTGGTTCGGCTACCGCGCCATCTCGGCGTTCGAGCGCTGGACCGTGCCGCCCACCGTCGCCATCCTGTTCGTGATGACCGTCGTCGCCTGGGTCGGGCTCGACGTCGACTGGGGACGGTCCACCACCCCGGAACTCACCGGATCGGCCCATGTCGGTGCGATCACTGCGGTGATGACCGCGATCGGGATCGGCTGGGGCCTCACATGGCTCGGTTACGCCGGCGACTACTCCCGGTTCGTGTCACGGGATGTGCCGTCGCGCAAGCTCTTCCTGGCCAGTGCGCTCGGCCAGTTCATCCCCGTCGTGTGGCTCGGGGTACTCGGCGCCTCGCTGGCGACCCTGAGCGATTCCGCGGACCCGGGCGAGATCATCGTCGACGCCTACGGGGCGTTGGCGCTGCCGGTCCTGCTGCTCGTGGTCCACGGACCGCTCGCCACCAACATCCTCAACATCTACACGTGCACCGTCTCCACGCAGGCGCTCGACATCCGCGTCGACCGGCGGGTGCTGAACGTCATCATCGGTGTGGTCGCTATGGCGATCGTCGTCTACTTCGTGCTCAACAGCGACTTCGCGACCACCATCGACAGCTGGCTGGTGTCGATCGTCGGGTGGCTGAGCCCCTGGGGCACAGTCGTTCTGGTGCACTGGTTCCTCATCGCCCGACGTCAGGTCGACGCAGAGAGCCTGTTCGCGAAGCCGGCCGACAGCGTGCTGCCCATGGTGCGGCCGACAGCGCTGGTCGCCCTCGCGCTGGGGGTCGTCGCGACGTGGCTGTTCATGTACGGCATGTTGCCCGTCCTGCAGGGCCCGGTCGCGGTCGCGCTGGGCGGCGTGGACCTGTCCTGGCTCGCCGGGGCGGTCGTCGCAGGCACCTCGTACTGGGTGATGGAGAAGGCCACCGACGGTCGCGTCGCCGCCTGACACCCATGCGGATCGGTGCATGTCGCGCCCGCCGAAACGCGGTCCCGGGCCGCGCCCGTCGATTAGGGTTCGGCGCAGCGGGAGGCGACGCGGCCTCTCGGTGAGGAGGGTTCCATGGCCACCGTTCACACCGCGACCGGCCCCATCGACTCGGCCGACCTCGGGCACGTGCTGGTGCATGAGCACGTCTTCATCGTCGGGGAGGAGTTCCGGCAGAACTATCAGGACGACTGGGACGAGGACGCCAAGGTCGCCGAGGCGGTACGCGATCTGACGGAACTCAAAGAGCTCGGGATCGACACCATCCTCGACCCGACCGTGCTGGGCCTCGGCCGCTACATCCCCCGCATCCAACGCATCGCCGAGCAGATCGACCTCAACATCGTCGTCGCCACCGGGCTGTACACCTACAACGACATCCCGTTCCAGTTCCACTACGCCGGTCCCGGCATGCTGTTCGACGTCCCCGAACCCCTGGTCACGCTGTTCGTGCGCGACCTCACCGAAGGTATTGCGGACACCGGCGTGCGGGCGGCATTCCTCAAGTGCGCCATCGAATCCCAGGGTCTGACGCCGGGCGTCGAAAGGGTGATGCGCGCCGTGGGGCAGACGAGTGCGCAGACCGGGGCGCCGATCACGGTGCACACCGACCCGCACAGCCAGTCGGGCCTGGTGGCACAACGTGTGCTGGCCGAAGAGGGCGCCGACCTGACCAAGGTGGTCATCGGGCACTCCGGTGACAGCGTGGACATCGACTACCTGATGAAGCTCGCCGATGCGGGGTCCATCCTCGGCATGGACCGCTTCGGACTCGATCTCCTGCTGCCCTTCGACCAGCGCGTCGACATCGTCGTCGAGCTCTGCAAACGCGGCTACGCCGACCGGATGGCGCTGGCGCACGACGCCGCGTGCTTCATCGACTGGTTCGATCACGAGGCGAAGAAGCAGGCGCTGCCGAAGTGGAACTATCGGCACATCAGCGAGGAGGTGCTGCCGGCGCTACGGGAGCGTGGCGTCAGCGACGCCGACATCACGACGATGCTGGTCGACGTCCCCCGACGCTACTTCGAGTAGTCGGCGGTCACTGACCGCGGAGCGCGGTCTGGTAGCGACGCATTCCTCGGAGCCAACGGTCGTAGTCGGCCCCCTTGTGCCGGTACATCTCGAGGACCTCCGGGTGCGGCAGGATCAGGAACCGTTCGTCGGCAACGGCTTCCAGGACGATGGCGGCCACCGCCCCGGGGGTGAGGACGGCGCCCGCGGTCTCGACGGCACGTCGCATCAGCTTCTGGTCCTCGGTGACGGAGTCGTCGTCGGACCGGAGCAGTTTGGTGTCGACGCCCATGGGACACAGGCAACTCACGCGTATGCCGTCGTCGCCATGGGTGATGTTGAGCCACTCGGCGAAACCGACCGCAGCATGCTTGGTCACCGAATAGGGCGCATTGCCGATCTGGGTGAGCAGACCCGCCGCCGACGCCGTGGAGACGAAGTAACCGCTGCCGCGCTCCACCCATCCCGGGACCAACCGCCGCGCGGCACGGATGTGGGCACGGAGATTGATGTCGAGGGTGAGGTCCCAGACGCTCTCCTCGGTGTCGACCCCACCGCCGACGCCCACGCCGGCGTTCGCGAAGTACAGGTCGACGGGCCCGAAGCTGTTCTCCGCCAACCGGACCGCGGCATCGATGTGTTCGTCGCTCGATGCGTCGCCGCCGATGGCCGCCGCGGACTCGCCGAGTGCGGCGGCCACGTCGTGGGCGGTGGCTTCGTCGAGGTCGGTGACCACGACCTTCGCGCCCGCGTCGACCAACGCGTGCGCAATCGCACCGCCGATGCCACCGCCACCGCCCGTGACGATGGCCACCTTGCCCGCGATGTCCATGGAACTCCCTTGTTCGGCTCGTGTGTCGATCCAGAGTTACCAGACGCACGGGGGCTTCGACAGGCTCAGCCGGCGGGTGGGGGGTTCAGCCGGCGGGTGGGGGGTTCAGCCGGCGGGAGATCTGCCGATGACTTTCCGGCGGGCCCCCGGTCTGACATCGTGACACCCACTCATCGAGACACAAGCGAGGCACAGACCATGGGCAAGATCCACGTCCACGAATTCATCACCCTCGACGGCAGCTACGAGGACCCGAGCTTCACCATGCCGTACGGATTCGCCGACGGGATGGGCGAGGTGCTCAACTCGTTCATGGCCGACTGCACCGGGATTCTGCTGGGCCGGAACACGTTCGAGATGTTCGCACCGGCCTGGTCCACCAGGACGGCCGAGGACGACCCGGGTGCGCCGTTCTTCAACGACACCACCAAGTACGTGGTGTCATCGACGCTCGACTCCGCCGAGGGTTGGCAGAACTCCGAGGTCCTGGGACCCTACGATGCCGACCGGATCTCCGAGCTCAAACAGGACCGCGACCTCTACATCA
The DNA here is from genome assembly GCF_051789125.1 of Gordonia terrae. Taxonomy (GTDB): domain Bacteria; phylum Actinomycetota; class Actinomycetes; order Mycobacteriales; family Mycobacteriaceae; genus Gordonia; species Gordonia terrae_A. Next base: position 79,461 of record NZ_CP196526.1, read on the forward strand.
GCGGAAGCGGCACGCTGGTCCGGGCATTGCTGCGCGACAAGCTGATCGACGAGCTGCACCTGCTGGTCTACCCGGTGGTCCTCGGATCCGGGGCCCGGCTCTTCGACGGACTCGCCGACGTCCCGCTCACGCTGGTCGGCTCGGATGTCTTCGACAACGGGGTGGTGCACCTGTCCTACGGTTCGGCGGACTGAGGCGCCCGACTCAACTCTCGATCGACCGCTCCGACGATCCGCCCGCCAACTCCATCGCGCTCAGGAGTATTCGGGCGAGCCGCGCGTAGGCGCGGTGCTCGGCCTCGCACAGGGCGATCTCCTCGTCGCCGAGCTCCGCCCTGCGGGCGAGGACGAGACTGTCCATCCAGTCCCGCATCTCGGCCGCGCAGATGTCGAAGAACTCGTGCACCCTCTCGGGGTCGTTGCGGCAGGCGATGAGAGCGCTGCCGGGCGGGAGGCTCGAGTCCTCGCGGTGGGCCACCCGCAGGAGAACCTGCAGCGCACTGGGGAGGCGATCACCTCGGAGCCGATTTGGCAGCTTGTGGTTCTCGTCGGCTTCGAGGCGCCGGACCATGTCGCGTCGGGCGCCCTGGGTGAACTCATCCCAGCGTCGGAGTGCGGCGACGAGGTTGGCGGGACTGAACACGGCGACATCGATCCGGCGCTGCGCGTAGACGAGTCCGTTGCGGACGACGAGAGCGACCTCGGGCCACCTCGGGGAGAACTCCGACACGATCGAGCCCACCACCGAGGGGGCGGGCACCGTGGAGCTGAGGATGGTCACGAGTTCCAGCGCACGGCCGTCGCGCGCCGGTCGCAGCAGAGAGGTGTGTGTGGCCCGCAGGAAGATGGACTTGCGGGGGCTGACCACCACGGGCCGGCCGGTAGCCGCCATGGCAGCTCGGACGAGTTCGACCAGATGGTCCTGCGACTGTGGCACCACCCCGCCCTCGACCGGTGCGTCGACGGGCCGCGTGAGGGAGGCGAAGCGGATGGTCTCGGCGTCGACGGAGCCCCGACCGGCATCGGTGGGTTCGCCGGCCTCGAGTTCGGTCGAGGGCGTGGTCGAATGGTGTCGCGCGAACGACGGGTCGCTGATGCTGACGAACGACGGATGGATCACACCCCACACCTCGCGGAGTGCGCGTACCGCGGCGGCGGACAGGTCGCCGAAACGCACCGGGTCGACCTCGTAACAGAACGCGCTGCGGCCTTCGAGTCGACACCACCCGCGGTCGACGATGTAGGTCGCCTGGCGCATCCACCGGTCCTTGTCGGTCCAGGTCAGGTCTCCCGCCGAGATGGTGCACCGCAGCCGGACCGATGCGCCGGCGGTCTCGACGACGGCGAAGGTCATCCGACGACGCCAACCGCCGGCGGCCGCCTCGACGACGGCGAGCGTCTGTCCGGGGACGAGCCGGGGCACGCGGGTGGAGAGGGTGTCGGCGAAGTCCCGCCAGGCCGCCTCGAGGACGGCGTCGAAATCGGGGGACATGCAGTCTCCTCCTGGGTGTCGAGCGGCGCGGGACGTGTGCGGACCGGGATCCGAATACTACGACGCCGCGCGGACACCCGGGACGGATCTACCGCGGTGCCGGGGGCGCCGCGCGGCGTGCGTCGACGCGACGGGGAATCACCTGCGGGGACGAGGTGCGCGCCCCAGCGATCACCGGCGAGTGGGGCTCACTTGGCCGACGGACGACGGTCGGCGGTGTCGTCATCGGACAGCACGACGACCCGGAGCGCGGCCCGGAGATTGTGCGTGGTGGCCTGCCAGGCGTCGGCCTCGAGGCGGCACGCATCGGCTTCCACCGAGTCCGACGCGGCTGCTGCGTCGACAGCCGAGCGACGCCAGGTGAGGTATTGCTCCTCGCTGGTGTGGATGTAGGAGAGGATGTCGGTCTGGTTGTGCCCGCAGATCTTGGCGACCTCTCGTGCACTGAGCGACCGACCGTCCGGATCGAGCTCCAGCAACGTCTGCAACGCGTCGGGCAGCCGGTCGCTTTTCGTGATCGATACGGGCGAACCCTCGGTGACCTTGGCGATCACGCTGGGCGCGCAGTCGGCCAGGAAGCTGAACCACTCGGCGAGCGCGGAGCTCAGATTGTGGGGATGGTAGACGGCGCATTCGACGGTGAGGGTCGCGAACACCTCGTTCTCGAGCAGGTGCACGCGGACCGCGGAACCCATCGTCGGCTGGGCGGCCACCACGTCGGCGGCGCGTCGCCGGTCGGTGATGTCGCCTGCGAGACGCGCGAAGAACTCCAGCCGTGGCGCGTCGGAACGCGGGCTGAGCCACGAGGAGACCGGCTTGGTCGGGAGGGCGATGTCGCCGTCGACATCGGTCTGGATCCGGCAACCCGTCAGGTCCTCGAGCGACCCGACGAGCAGGGCTCGTAGGTGGTCGGCGTCGAAGGGCTGGACGGCCACCTCGATCTGCGGCTCGGGCCGGGCCGCAGGGCTGTGGTCGAGGAACGCCGGGTGGACGACCTCCCACACCTGTCGGAGGGTCTGCACGGTCACATGGGCCAGCTGGTCGACGCGGCGTCTGCCGACCTCGAAGATGTGGGTGTCGTTGCGCAGTCGCCGCCAGCCGAGAGCGGCCAGCATCTCGACATGCTCGTCGAAGTGTTGCGGGGTGGGGTGCAGGTCGGCGTCGTCGATGGTGCAGCGCAGCCGACGCGAACCGGTGATGGTGAACCGGAGCATGCCGTGGGGGCCCTCGGGGATCGTCGGATCCTGCTGGATGGTGAGGGTGTCCCCGGTGTCGAGGTGGGACAGGCGGTCGCCGACGTGCAGTGCGAACGTGCGCCAGGCCTCGTCGATGTTCGAGTCCACGGTGAAGTCGGTCATGTCGACTCCCTTCTTCGCGCTGACCTGCATGCGCATGTCTGCGGTGTCAGATCGGAGAACGGCTCGACAAGAGCTATGCGATGGCCGGCCCCGAACCTGCCTTCGGGTTCAGGTTAGGCGACTTCGCCGACAGACTTGGTCGGTTGATCAGACTCGAGCCTGAACTCCTGCCCGAACCGTACCCCGATGGTCGCCAACCGGCAGACTCAGGCGGGGGTTCGCCCGACGGGAACCCGAACCGGCGGTCGCATCGATGCCCGGATCAGACGCGCGCGCCGTCGCGCACCAGCTGCCAGCGGAGGGTCACGGCGGTACCGGATGGGCCGGTCGTGACCTCGGAGTCGTCACTGAGCGCGGTGAGCAGTGCCAGGCCGCGCCCCCGGAACTGATCGGAGTGTCCCGGCTTCCAGGTACCGGTGTCGGTCACCGCGACTTCCAGCTCGCCCGCCGGCGTCACACGCGCACGTACCCCGATGGAGCCGGGTGTTTCCTGCGCGGCGTACGCGTGCTCGGCCGCATTGGCGACGGCTTCGTAGACCGCGAGGATGATGTCGCTGCGCCGCTCGGCGTCGACGCTGACCGCCGCGTCGAGCCACTGGGTGAAACGCAGGCGGAACGAGTACGCGGACTCGGGAGTGGCGGCGACGGACAGCTCGAGGGCGCTGTCGGAGTCCCCGGGTCCGGGCCGGTGTGCCGGTGAGATCAACGCCATGGGGTCATCCAGCCGGGCGGTCGACCATTCCCTCAGGGCAGGTCATGGCCGTCACCGCTGCGGTGAGCGTCGGGTACAGGATCATGGTCTGGTCGAGCCCCATGATGGTCAGGGGCCGGGTGGTCGCCGGTCCCGCGGCGACGACCCCGAACAGGCCGCTCGGCGCGATCGCCTCGTGCGCCGCGACGAGTGCCGCCATGCCGGCCGACGCCAGGAACTCGGTGGATGTCAGGTCGATGATGAGACCGCGGGGTCGGCCGCTCAGGGCCTGGGACACGGCGTCGGAAAGCTGTGGGGCGGTGAGGACGTCGATGCTGCCCTCCACCGTGAGGATCACCAGCTCTTCATGCGCGACCGAGACCACCGACATCAGCGCGCGTCCGGCACTGAAACCGCTGTCGTCGACGATCACAGCCTCAGGATTGTCTGCCTGCATCGGTGGCGGCCCTCTCTCCTGGGGACGGTCCGCCTGAGGGCGATCCGTCCTGACAAAGACATGACGGCAACTGCTTCACCGGTGTGACCATCCTGCCACGGGGGAACATCCCGCGGCCAGCGGGGTGCGCCCATTCGTGCCCGTTTTGTTGCGTCGCATCGTCGGAGAGACTGTGCGGCAGCCTGATTCAGACCGCGATGACAGGGTGCGAGTCAGCGCGCGAAGAGTCGGCCGAGAAAGGGGATGGCGTCGGCCTGAGACCGGATCAGCGTTCCGCTGTGGTCGCTCTGATAGGTCCGGAACGTCACCGGTTGGCGATTGGCCGTGAGCGCGGCGACGTAGGCGGCCGTCGTGGGGTAGGGCACGTCGGTGTCGAACAGGCCGTGACCCATGAAGAACGGCTTGTCGAACCCGTTCTCGGGCATGCCCATGTATCGCGCGAGGGTCGCCGCGAATCCCGGCAATCCGGTGAGCGGTGCGCTGAAGAAGTCCCCGAGCGAGACGCCCCGCAGCCGGTCCTCGAACTCGGCCACGCACTGCGTCTCGGCGAGGGCCAGGTATTTGCGGCCGGTGGGTGTCAGCAGGCGGTCGATGCCCAGCTCCGGGTGCGCGTACCGAAGACTCGCGGCGATGTAGCTGACGTAGGCGGTGAGCGCGGGCGAGATCGCGATCGGCGGCACCCCGGGTCCGGCGACCTGCACGAGGCGTTCGATGTAGGCCGGTGTGCCGGTGCCCACCGCGCCGCGATAGTCGAGCTCGTCACCGCCGAACGCGGTGGCGTGGCGCGCGGTGTAGATGGCGGCGCCCCCGCCCTGGGATTGGCCGACCGCGGCCCACGAACGCGACAAGCGCTGGCCGACAGGCAGATTCGACGAGTACTCGCGCCCGGCGCGCACCATGTCGACGACATTGTGGGCCGTCGTCCGCCCGTCGAGGTAGGCGTGTAGGCCGGGGGTGCCGAGCCCGGCGTAATCGCTCGCCACGATTGCGTAGCCCTGCTGCATCCATCGCGCGAGGTAGGGCAGGTCGCGTTCGGGCAGGCCCGGACCTCGCACCGACGGCGCGCAGTCGTCGCCGAGGCCCGACGTCCCATGGGCCCACGAGATGACCGGCCAGCCGCCGCGCGGAGCCGTTCCCGACGGAATGAAGACCGTCCCGGTGCTCAGGGCCTTCTGACCGAACGTGTTGGTGGTGACGTAGGTCAGCACGGTGGCGCGAGCCGAACCGGGCACCCGGAACTGCGGTGCGAGGTCCCGTGATGCGACGACCGAGCCGACGTCGCCGACGGTCGGCGGTGAGGCGGTTGCCGGGCCCGCAGCGAGAGTCCCCGAAACCCCGATCGCGACCGCCGCGCACGCGACGAATGTCAGAGCCCTGCGGTGCCATCGAGTCACGCTTGTCACCGTACTGCGAACCTGTCCCGACCGTCCGACCGCTCACCGGTTCCGTTGACGGCCAGTCGGGTTCGATGAGCGGCAACGCATTCGGAGAGCGCGCCGGGGTGTCGCGGTGCTGTCACCGGGCGCGGAGTTCGCGTTTGAGCAGTTTGCCGCTCTGGTTGCGGGGCAGCTCGTCGACGAAGCGCACCCGCTTGGGCACCTTGAACGGGGCGATCTGCGACCTGACGTGCTCGATCAGCGCCTCCTCGGTCACCGATTCGCCGCTCCGAAGGACCACGACCGCGGTGATCGCCTCGATCCACTTGTCGTCCGGTTCGCCGATGACGGCCACCTCCGACACCGCCGCATGGGTGTAGAGGGCGTCCTCCACCTCGCGCGAGGCCACGAGGATGCCGCCGGTGTTGATGACGTCCTTGATCCGGTCGACCACGGTGATGAAGCCCTCGGCGTCGCGTGTCACCAGGTCGCCGGAATGGAACCATCCGTCCCGGAACGCCTCCTCGGTCGCCGGGGAGTTCTCCCAGTAGCCGCGGCACAGCTGCGGTGACCGGTAGAGGATTTCGCCGGGAACGCCGGGTTCCACGTCGTTGCCGTCGGCGTCGACCACCCGTGTCTCGACGAAGAACACGGGGCGCCCGCACGACGAGGCTCGGTCCTCATGCTCTTCCGGCCGGAGAACCGTTGCGAGCGGGCCGATCTCGGATTGTCCGAAACAGTTGTAGAACCCCAGGCCGGGGAAGCGCTCGCGGAGTCGGTTCAGGACGGTGACCGGCATGATCGACGCACCGTACTGCGCCTTGCGCAGGGACGACAGATCGCGGGTGTCGAGGTCGGGATGGTTGGCCAGCGGCACCCAGACGGTCGGTGCGAGGAAGAGTGAGCCTATGCGCTCGGCCTCGACCCGGCGCAGGATCTCGGGAATGTCGGGGGTGGCCATGAGTCGGACGGTCGCGCCGACCGACAGGTACGGCAACAGGAACACGTGCATGCCCGCCGAGTGGTAGAGCGGCATCGCGATCAGCGGATTGTCGTCCGCGGCGAAGTCCAGGGCGATGACCGACGAGACGTACTCGCTGATGAGCGCCTGATGAGTCATGAGTCATCATGGCGCCCTTCGGTTTCGACGTGGTACCCGAGGTGTACAGCAGCTGAGCCAGGTCGGCGCCGTCGGCCCCGGAACCGGAATCGGGCACCTCGCCCGACGTCGACGACGCGAGGACCGAATCGGCCGCGTCGCGGAACGGGATGACCCATTCCACGTCGGCGAGGTCGCCGCGGACCTCGTCGAGGTTGCCGGCCAGCGCCGGATCGACCAGCACCGCGCGTGCACCCGACTGGGCCGCGAGGTAGCGGAGTTCTTCGCCGCGCAGCGCATAGTTGATCGGCACGTGTACGAGTCCGGCGCGGCAGCACGCCAGGAATCCGATCACGTAGGCATCGGAATTGGTTCCGTATGCGGCGACCCGGTCGCCGCGTCGAAGACCGTGCGCCAGTAATCCGGCGGCCGCGCCGTTCACCGCGTCGTCGAGCTCGCGGTAGGTGTGCTTGCGGTCCTCGAAGACCAGGGCCGTGCGATCGGGGTGCCGAGCGGCCGACCTGCGCAGTATGCCGTCGATGGTGTTCGCGGAGGTGAGTGCCGTGGACATGCCCCGACGGTACTAGGACATCCTAGTGAACAGAAGCGGTTCTCACTTTCGTACCCGGGGTGTTTCGTACCCGGGGTGCTTCGTGCCCGGTGGTGTTCGGGGCCAGGGTGTTCAAGCCCAAGGGTGTTCAGGGCCAGAAGATGGTGCCGTTGAGGAAGTCCTGGGCGAACCGGCCGCCGGTCCGGTACTCGCCGCCGAGGGGGACGCCGAAGTACCCGCCCGCACCGCCGGTCTGCTGCCACTTGCGCAGGATCTGGCCCCAGACGATCTGCGCGCCGCCGGCCTTCGACCAGGTGACGACACCGCCCTGGAAATCGTTGCTGCGTCCGCTGCCCGACTTGTACTCGTTGGTCGTCGGGAAACCCAGGGCACCGCGCTCGGCTCCGGCCCGCACCCAGCGGGTACGGATGGCGCCACCCACCTGGTGCGCGGTGCCGCCGTCGACAGCGGGATGCCAGTAGAACGAGGCGTCACGTGAGAAGCTCTGGTAGCGACCGCGTTTGGCGGCGGCGCGCTCGGGCCCGACGGGCACACCCCACTTGAAGAAGCCACCGGTCTGCGCGTAGGCCTCCTCGATCTTGCCGCCGACCAGATGCCCGTTGATGATCCGGTCGGCCTGCGCGGTCGGTGCGACGGCGACGAGCGAGAGCACCGTGCCGAGGACCACCGCGAGCATGAAGGCGAGCCGCAGACGCGGCCGGGCGTGGCCGGCAACCGGGTCGTGGGATTCCTGTCGTAGCGATGAAGTCAGACCACTCATGCGCGCGATAGTACGGACGTACCGAGATGCCCGCCGTCTGCCCCGGCCCCGTCCGACGCCGGGGAGTGGGTCAGACCCGCCCGAACACCATCGACTCCTCGACCTTGTTCAGACGATGGTCGATGGCGTCGCGGTAGTAGTTGTGCCGGACCTGCCAGTGGCCGCGGGTGCCCGACTTCGGCAGCGCGTCCGGTGACCGTTCGACATAACCGGCCTTGAGGTCCCACAGCGGTCGCGCGGCCATGGGCTCGGAGCCGAGGTGCGGGTAGGCGTGCGTGTACCCGTTGACGCGCATGTGTTTCACGAGATCGGCCACCGCACGCGCGGTCATGTCCGCTCGAAGCGTCCACGACGCGTTGGTGTAGCCCACCGACCACGCCAGATTGGGCACGTCCTCGATCAGGTAGCTCTTGAAGACGAAGCGGTCGTGCGGTTTGACCTCGGCACCGTCGACGCGCAGCCGCGTGCCGCCGAAACCGAGCAGCTGCAGACCGGTGGCGGTGACGATGATGTCGGCGTCGAGGTGGCGTCCCGAGGTCAGCACGACGCCCGATTCGTCGAACCGGTCGATGTGTTCGGTGACCATCTCGACCGACCCGCCGGTGATGTGATCGAACAGATCGGCGTCGGGGACCATGCACATGCGCTGGTCCCACGGGTTGTAGGCCGGATTGAAGTGGACGTCGACCGGATAGTCCTCGGGCAGATTCGCCACGACGTTGCTTTGGATCAGCTTGCGCCCGAGCGACGGGAATCGGTGCGTGAGGTGCACGATGGCGGCGGTCTGCGTCGCGTATCGGGTGCGGATGACCTTGTGCGCGGCGCCCGGTGGCAGCAGACGCTGCACCAGCGGGGCGAGGTACTGCTTCTGTTTCGACGAGAAGATGTACGACGGTGATCGCTGCAGCATCGTGACGTGCTCGGCCTGCTGGGCCAGGCTGGGTATCAGGCTGACAGCCGTCGCCCCGCTGCCGATCACCACGACCCGCTTGCCCCGGTAGTCCAGATCCTCGGGCCAGTGCTGCGGGTGGACGATCGTGCCCGTGAACTCATCCGCCCCGGTGAAGCGGGGGGTGTACGGGTTGTCGTAGTCGTAGTAACCGGTGGCGAAGATGACGAACCGTGCGCGCTGGGTCTCCAGACGCGTCTGTGTCCCGTCGTCCACCTCGACGCCCAGCGTCCACGTGTCGGTCGTCGAATCCCAGTCCGCGGTGACGACGTGCCTGCCGTAGCGGATGTGCTCGTCGATGCCGAACTTGCGGGCGGTGTGCTCGATGTAGTGACGGATGTCCTCGCCCTGGGCGAGCGCACCGGGCTTGCGCCAGGGCTCGAACGGGTAGCTGAGCGAGTAGATGTCGCTGTCGGAGCGCACGCCGGGGTAGCGGAACAGATCCCACGTGCCGCCCATCCGGGCTCGACGCTCGAGGACCAGGTACTCGGCGTCGGGATTCTGCTCGCGGAGGCGGTACGCGCAGTCGATGCCCGAGAGGCCGGCGCCGATGATGATCACGTCCTGCAGGGGTGGCGGCGGATCGTCCGCCGACGGCCTGCCGGTTCTCTCCGGGCCGGTGCCGGTCGTCGGATCGGTGATGTCGCTGTCGGTCACATGGACCTCCTCGGGAGGGATGCCTCGGTTGCTGTCATCATGCAACACTTGTCCTCAGATGTGAACGGAATCACATCGAACCGCTGGCCGGCCCACTTTCATGCCGCGGTTTTCCGAGTCGAGGGGACGCATCATGGCGTTGGAGAAGCACACTTATTGCCGGATCTGCGAGCCGCTGTGCGGGATGATCGCCACCGTCGAGGACGATCGGCTGATCTCGTTGCGGCCCGACAAGGACCACCCGTTGTCGAAGGGATTCGCGTGCCCCAAGGGGATCGCGTTCACCGAGATCGTCAACGACCCCGACCGCCTGCGGCACCCGCTGCGCCGTCGGCCGGACGGCGACTTCGAACCCATCACCTGGGACACCGCGCTGTCGGAGATCGGCGACCGCCTCGCCGGCGTGCACCGGACCCACGGTGCCGACTCGATCGGCTGGTACTTCGGCAACCCCGCTACGTTCTCCACGGGACACACCCTGTGGACCGCGATCTTCATGAACCTGCTCGGCACCCCGCACGTGTACTCCGCGGGATCGCAGGACGTGAACAACCGGTTCGTCGCCAGCCACTTCCTCTACGGCAATCCGCTCACCGCGCCCATCCCCGACATCAACCGCGTCGACTACCTGATGATCATCGGCGCCAACCCGATCGTGTCGCACGGCAGTGTGATGAGCTCGCCACGAATCCGTGAAGGGCTGCGGGCGATCACCGCGCGCGGAGGAACGGTGCTCGTCGTCGACCCGCGCCACACGGAGACCGCGCGTGAATTCGACTGGCAACCGATCACACCCGACACCGATGCCCTGTTCCTGCTCTCGTTGCTGCACGTCATGTTCGATGAAGGGTTGGCCGACGAGGACCGGCTGCGGCGGCAGGCGCGTGGCGTCGACGATCTCAAGACGACGGTCGCGGCGTACGCCCCCGAGGTGACCGCCGCACGCACCGACATCGATCCGGGGCGGGTCCGTGAGATCGCCCGGTTGCTGGTGTCGACAGAGCGGGCCGCGGTGTACGGGCGCGTCGGCACCTCGCTCGGGCGGACCGGCACGCTGACCACAGCGCTGCTGGACATGGTCAACCTCGTCGCAGGCAACCTCGACGTCGTGGGCGGGTCCATGTTCGGCGATCTCGGCATTCCCGGGCAGAAGCTGGGAGTCGCTGCGCTGCAGAAGGTGTCGAGCTTCCGCTGGGCGGGACGTCGCAGCCGGGTCGGCAACCTCCCGCAGGTACTGGGGACCGCTCCGGCGTCGTTGATGGCCAAGGAGATCACGACTCCCGGCAAGGGGCAGCTACGCGCACTCTTCGTCAGTGCGGGCAACCCGGTGTTGTCGGTGCCCAACGGTGACGAGTTGCGTTCCGCGCTGGACGAACTCGACCTGATGGTCTCGCTGGACATCTACCGCAACGAGACGAACGCCCACGCCGACTACATCCTGCCGGCGACGACGATGTACGAGCGCGAGGACTTCCTGCTGCCGTTCCAGGCTCTGTTCACCACACCGTTCAAGCAGGCGACCGAAGCTGTGATCCCGCCGCAGGGCGAGGCCCGCGAGGAGTGGACGGTGATCAACGAACTCGTCGGAGCGCTGGCGTCGCAGAACCTGCTGATCCGATCGCTGCACACGACCAACACGCTTGCTCGCCGGCTCGGCCGGCCGGTGACGCCGCGCCGTGTTTCGGATCTGGTGATCCGACTGGGGCTGGGCGGTGACCGGTTCGGGCTGCGGCGCGGCGGCCTCAGCTATCGGCGGCTCATCGAGAAGCATCCACATGGCGCTGTGGTCGCCGATGGCCTTGCGCCCGGACAGCTTTCGAAGAACATCACGTTTCTCGACGGGCGCATCCGTCTCAGTGCGCCAGAGCTGATGGCGGAGATCGAGCGACTCGAGGTCGAATTCGACTCGGGATTTCCGTTGCGTCTCATCGGGATGCGTGAGATCCGCTCGGAGAACAGCTGGCAGCACAACGCCCCGATGCTGCTCCGCGGCGGACGATCACACGCCGCACGGATGCATCCGGATGATGCGACGATTCGCGGACTGGCCGAGGGCGATCTGGCCACCGTGGAGTCCCGCCACGGCCGGATCTCGCTCCCGGTCACCATTACCGAGGACATCAAACCGGGCGTCGTCGCGATCCCACATGGATGGGGCCACAACGGTTCCGGCGGTTGGACGCAGGCGAATGCGGCCGCGGGCAACGATCTCGGCACCGGCGGCGTGAACGTCAACGCGCTCATCTCCTCCGACCCGGCCGACCTCGAACGTCTTGCCGGGATGGCGAACATGACGGGTGTGCCGATTCAGGTGACGGCGCTCGACGATTCGCGGAGACGCGCCGGCGCGTCCGCCGGCGCCTCGCAGAACTGAACGCGCACAACCTGTTCGGACATCATCAGATCGGTTCGGACATGACGATTCCCGGCGACGGGGTGTGTCGCCGGGAATCGTTGTGAAACGTGTTGTCAGCCAGGGGTGCAGCCGACTCACATACCGGCCGGGGGCATCAGCACGGTGTCGATCAGGTAGACCTGCGCGTTGGAGGTCATGACTCCACCGCACACGACTCCGGACTCGTTGACCTTCAGGTTGTCGCCGGAACCGGTGACGGTGACCTTCTGGCCCTCGAGTGTGGTGTGCTCACCGACGATCTGATCCGGCGTGGCCTGACCCGAAACCACATGGTAGGTAAGGATCTTGCTCAGCAGATCGGAATCGGTCTTGAGCTGCTCGACGGTCTCCGGGGGGAGCTTCGCGAACGCGTCGTCGGTGGGTGCGAAGACGGTGTACTCACCCTCGTTGAGGGTCTTGACGAGGTTGACGTCGGGGTTGAGCTGTCCGGAGAGCGCCTGGGTGAGCGTCTTCAGCTCGGGGTTGGTCGCAGCCGCGGTGGCGACGGGGACACTGGACATTCCGGTGACCGACGCGGGGCCCGAGGGATTCGCCTCGGCGTATGCCGCGCAGCCGGGTCCGACGAGGTTCGCGGCCGGGTCGACCGACGCGCTCATCGACGACATTCCGGTTGCGGCGCTGGTGGTTTCGTCTGACGAGCCGGAGTCGTCGCTCGAACAACCGGCGATCACGCCGACGGCGAGGACCAGTCCGGTCACCGCTCCTGCTACACGGGGAACTCGCTTGATCATCGTTGATCCAATCTTCACGGTGGGTGAGCTGCCCTGTCTGGCAGCCTCACTGACACATTCGGATCAGGTTCCCCACCGGATGGGTGGTTTGCGAAATCAGTTGCGAATCCCGGTTGTTGTGCAGGTGGCGGTGCCGGCCGGGGTTTGTCGCCTGCGCGGGACTACTGGGCCCAGTCGGCGTCCGCCCAGTCCTTCGCCCAGTCCTGTCCCTCCGAGATCGCGCCCATCGTGTTCTGTCCGTCGAGTGCTTCGCGGATGATGTCGGCGTGGCCGCTGTGGTGCGCGGTCTCCCGCAGCAGGTGGAGCATCATCGTCCGGATCGACGACCACTCGCGCTCGGGTGCCCACGGCGCCGTCGGCTGGGGGATCAGCTCGTCGAGGCTCGCGGCGTCGGCGATCACCCGGTCGAGCTCGGCAGCCGCGCGGTCGTAGGCGTCCAGCCAGCCGGCGAGGGTCTCGTCGTCGCACATCTCGTACTCGGTGAGCGCCTGGCTCATGTCGAACTCCGCGTTCTCATCGCGCTCGATGATGATCCGCGCCGCGTTCTGTTCACCGTGTGCGAGGTGCTTGATGAGCGCGCCGATCGTGAGCGTGCTGACGGTCGACTGCTTGCGGGCGTCGTCGTCGGAGAGGTTGCGAGCGGTGATCTTCAGCATGTTGCGCTGGTCCTGCAACAAGGTCAGGAGTTCCTTCTTCTCGCCGGTGACCTCGACGCTCAGTTCCGCGGGGGTGTAGGTGCTCATCTCGGGTTCCTCTCGGTTGGTGTGAGAACCACGCTATGAGCGATAGAGGACAGGTTCGGTCCTCGTTGTCCCGGCTGCGGGAAATCGGTTGAATGCGGTCTCACCGCCGACGACGATGGCCGCATGACGAGTGATGGAACAGCCGGCGGAGGGGAGGGTCGCCCCCTCGGCTCCCTCACCCGCAAGCCCGAACGCTCCGCCGACCGTGCGGTGCTCGACGACCTGTTGGACGAGGCGAAGACCGGAACCCTGAGCACCGTCGTGGACGGCCTGCCGTGGTCGGTGCCGATGCTCTTCGCCCGCGACGGCGACTCGATCCTGCTGCACGGATCCACCGGGGCGGGCGCACTGCGGCACGTGGCCGCGGGTGCACCGGTGACCTTCACGGTGTTCGTCCTCGACGGGCTCGTCGTCGCCGACACCCTCTTCGACCATTCGGCGAACTATCGGTCGGCCGTTGTGCGCGGAGTCCTCGAAGTCGCCGACGATGCTCGGGCGGCTCTGGAGATGCTGTCCGACAAGCTCATTCCCGGACGGGTCGCCGAAGTCCGGCCGACGAGCCGCAAGGAGCTGGCGGCGACCGTCGCCCTGCGGCTGCCGATCATCGACGGCCGGTGGATCGCCAAGGCGCGTACCGGCGGGCCGGGAGGGGAGTCCGCGGAGTGGACCGGCGTGGTCCCCGTGCGGACGGTGTACGACGCCCCGGTCGCCGACAGCGGCGACGTCCCGCCGGCCTCGGTCCGGGCTCTCGTCGAGGGGACGCACCCGGACCGGTGAGCGACCCCGAGGCCGGAGCGGTCAGCGCCGGCGCAGCAGGAACCTCTGGATCTTGCCGCTCGGGGTCTTCGGGAGTGCGTCGACGAAGTGAACCGTGCGGGGATAGGCGTGTGCCGCGAACTGCGTCTTGACCAGCTGCTGCAACTCGGCTTCGAGTGCTGCGGAGCCCTCGACGCCGTCGGCGACCACGACGAACGCCTCGAGCACCTCACCACGCAGTTCGTCCGGGCGCCCGACGACCGCGACGTCGACCACCGACGGGTGGGTGATGAGGACACTCTCGACGTCGAACGGGCCGATGCGGTACCCGGCCATGATGATCACGTCGTCGTCGCGCGCGGTGAAGAAGTACCGACCCTCGTCGTCGACGCGTCCGGTGTCACCGGTGAGGTACCACCGGCCGTCGGCCGAATAGCGTTGCGCGGTCTTCTCCGGGGCGTCGAGGTAGCCCGAGAACCACATCAGCGGGCTGGCCGGGACATCGATGGCGATCTGACCGTCGACGATGCCGGCCGCGAAGCCGGGCATGGGTTTGCCCATCGAGCCCGGGACCAGCGGCTCGTACACGTCGTCGTGCCAATGGTTGTTGATGAACATGCCGTGCTCGGTCTGACCGTAATGGTCGCGAACCTCGGTGCCGATGGAGCGCAACGCCCAATCGATGACGTCCGGGGTCAGGGGTTCGCCCGCCGATGACGCCCGCCGGAGCGAGAAGCCCGAGATGCGCGCGTCCTTGCTGAGTGCGCGGTAGACGGTCGGTGCGGCGGCGAAGTTGGTGACTTCGAGCTCGCCGAGGATCCGCGCGGTGAGCTCGGGGGTGAACCCGGCGCGCAGCAGCAGATTGCGGCGACCGGCGGCGAGCGGACCGAGCACGCCGTAGTAGAGGCCGTAGGCCCAGCCCGGATCGGCGGCGTTCCAGAAGACGTCGTCGGCGCGGACGTCGAGGCCGAAGTGCATGTAGGCGACGAACGAGGCCAGCGCCTTCACCGGGACCGGAACGCCCTTGGGCGCGCCCGTGGTGC
Organism: Gordonia terrae; assembly: GCF_051789125.1. Lineage (GTDB taxonomy): Bacteria > Actinomycetota > Actinomycetes > Mycobacteriales > Mycobacteriaceae > Gordonia > Gordonia terrae_A. The sequence continues at coordinate 94,559 of NZ_CP196526.1, forward strand.
CGCTGGTGAACAACAGGATCAGCGTGCCGTCGCCACCGACCGCGACCGACTCGGCGATCGGCTGGTGCGAGGAGATCAGTTCCTCGAACTGCTCGCCGGCGATCACCGTGGTGATCCCGTCGATGTCGGTGAGTTTGTCCGCCTGACTCGGCTCGGTGATCACGACCTTCGCGGCGCCGGCAGCCAGACGCATCTCGATCGCGGGTGTGGCGAACGCGGTGAACAGGGGGATGTAGATCGCGCCGAGCCGGGCGATCGCCAGGAGCGAGACGACGAGCTCCTCGCGCTTGCCCATGAGGACGCCGACGGTGTCGCCGCGACCGACGCCCATCTCGGCGAGAGCCGCGGCGAGCCGCTTGGACCGCTCGGCGAGCTCGCCGTAGGTGACATCGGTGGTGACCGGGCTCGCCGAGCCGGAGGCAGCGCCATCGGGATCGACTTCGATCACGGTGAACGCGACGGCATCGGGGTCGTGCCCGTCGACGAGGAGTGCCGCCGCGTCGGCGTCGGGCGCCCCGTAGATCGCCATCCAGCGTTCGACCATCTCGGTGGGGGTCGTGGTGGCCTGTGTCATCCTGAACCTCGCTCCTGACTGAGTAAGCTGAGTCACAGTGTCCTCCGCGGACGGCCCCTGGAACACCCTCCGAAGAGGGGGAGAAGTGAGGTGAGATGCCCGAGCCGATGAGCGGGATCGTCACCGACGCGCTGCGCCGGGTGCGCAAGTCCAGCGGGGTTCCGCTGGCGTTCGCGGGCGTGCTGAACGGACCGTCCCACCTGCGACTACAGCACTTCGCCGGGACCACCGTCGGGGCACTCAACGGGGTGTCGGTCGAACTCGGGCACGGACTCGGTGGCAAGGTCGTGTCGCTGAACCGGCCGATGGTCGTCGACGACTACCTCCGTACCCCGCGGATCACGCATCGCTACAACACGATCATCGAGCGTGAGGGACTCCGCGCCATGATGGCGGCCCCGGTGATCGTCGACCGGACCCCGGTCGCGGTGATCTACGGCGCCTTCCACACTCCCGACCCGATCGGCGGCCGGATGCTCGACGTCCTCGCCATGGAGGCGCGGACCGTCGAACACGAGATCGTGGCGTCACGCGCGCGGCTCGAACATGCGGCGCAGGACGAGGCCGAACTGCGCGACCGGATGACGGCGGCGTACGCGCGGTTGCGCACGCTGGCCGACACGGTCGACGACGCACGCCTCGCGGACGAGATCGCCGCGATCACCGAGGTTCTCGTTGCAGCGGAAACGGCACGGACCTCGCACGTCGAACTGACCGGACGCGAACAGGACGTGCTGTCCCTCGCGGCTCTCGGGTATCCCAACGCGCGGATCGCCGAGACGCTCGGTGTCACTGTGTACACCGTCAAGGGCTACATGAAGGACGCGATGCGCAAGCTGGGGGCGTCGTCGAGGTTGGAGGCGGTGGTGACCGCCCGCCGGGAGGGGCTCCTGCCCTGACCCACGGGATTTCGTAGCGCGAATGCGCGCCATTTGCGCACTGGCGCTACGAAATCCCGGGCGGGCGGTTCGAACTCGGGCAGGTGGGTACCCCCGGGTCCTATGCGAGCACTCTCGTCGGCACTGCTGACACTCGGTCTCATCGGATCACTAGTCGTCGCCGTGCCGACACCCGCGCACGCGGCACCGGCCCGCGCATGCGGGGCCCCGCTCGACGACGCCGACCGGGCACGGATCGTCGAGCTCAGTACCGTTGATGAGAGCTCTCGTGACCTCCCGCTGGTCCAGTTGCGGCGTAACGTCACCAAGCTCTACGGCATCGTCGACATCCTCACCGAACACCGGGACCGGCGTGGGCTGTTCGCGCTGGGACTTGCCGCCGTTGAACGCGACGCGGTGATGCCGCTTCAAAACAACCCGCGGGTCTTCCAGACCCCGCGATGGGCACCGGTCATCAGTCTCGAACTGCTGAACCGCTTTCTCGACGCGGTCAACGACGAGTTCTCGGGACGTCCGGTTCCCGCGCAGTGGCGAAACTACTTCGATATGGCGGCCGATTGCCGGGTGCCCGGACAGCGCGTGGCGATGGCCGGATACAACTCACACATCACCGTCGACCTGGCCTACGCGACTGCCGACGCACGAGCGACCACGAACAACGCGCGTGACTTCTTCTTCATCGTCGACGCGATTGCTGCGCACGGGAAGTCGATCGTCGACGCGACCAACCGGTGGTACGGGGTCGACCTCGGTCCGATCTTCCGGTTCTACGTCGTGGGAGAGGGACTCGACCGGGTCGCGGGCGCCGGTCGCGCGACCGGGCCGATGCTGCGCGCCGCTGATGTGGGTTACAACGTGCTCACGTTCCGCAACGGCCTGGCACTGCAGAACCCGGGCTCGGCGGCGGGCGCTCGGTCCGACATCGCCGCGCTGTGGACCACCGCCGAGACCGCGCTGACCGCATTCACCGAAGCCGGGATCGTGCGGTGAGAAGTCCTCATGAGCGCCGCGGAATAACTCGCCGAGGGGTGCGGTTGTATCCCTCGACGGTGACGGATTCACTGCCCCGGGTCCCACCCTTTTGCCGCTTCGAGCGGCCTGTTTGCCGAGAGGCGCACTGACCGGCACCGTCCCTTTACACATCGAAGCCGCCGACCCCGAGGGATCGGCGGCTTCGGTGCGTTCTCAGACCTTGCGGATTCGCGGCCGGTGCGTGCCGGTCAGTGATCGCGCAACTTCTCGATCAGCTCGTCCTTCTTCAGATCCGAATAACCGGACAGGTCGAGTTCCTTGGCGCGCTTCTTGAGTTCGTCGACGGTCCAGTCCTCATACGACCCGGACTTGCCGCCGCTCTTGCCGACGTCCGAGCGCGAAGTGTTGGCGGCGGCATTGGCGATGCGGGCGGACTTCTCTTTGGAATTCCCCTCGTCGCGGAGCTTCTCGTAGAGTTCGTCGTCCTTGACCGAAGGTCCGGGGTCCTTTTTGTTCTCTGCCATGGGTTACCTCCTCGCGGTCGAAATGCGCAGCGTTCTTACGGGGAGTGCCCCGCCTCGTCCGTCCCGAAACACCGATCAATGTGGGTGTCGACCGCCACGGTGTCCGCGATGACCGAAACCGGGTCGGATCTACCGGCCCGAGCTTAGGGTGAGACGAGTGGATCGCGCCGGATAATCGCAGTGGACTGTGGCTACTCCGAGTAGACCGAGATCGACCGTACCGATAAGGTTGTGGCGATGTGTTCTGGCGCCGCCACAGTGCGCGCCGAAGTCGCGAACACACGTCGCATACGTACCCCGAACAACGCAGTTGCGGAAGGAACATCGCATGTCGCAGACAGTCAAGGGAGTCATCTCGCGCAGTAAGAAGGCGCCGACGGAGGTTGTCGATGTGGTGATCCCGGATCCGGGTGCGCGTGATGTGGTGGTGGCGATCAGGGCGTGCGGGGTCTGCCATACCGATCTGGCCTACCGTGAGGGTGGCATCAACGACGAGTACCCGTTCCTGCTCGGGCATGAGGCCGCGGGTGTGGTCGAGTCGGTGGGGTCGGATGTCACCCACGTGGAGGTCGGCGATTTCGTGGTGTTGAACTGGCGTGCGGTGTGTGGGCAGTGTCGTGCGTGTAAGCGGGGTCGTCCGTGGTATTGCTTCGACACTTTCAACGCCAGCGTGCCGATGACGCTGACCGATGGCACCGAGCTGACGCCGGCGTTGGGGATCGGGGCGTTCGCTGAGAAGACGTTGATCCATGAGTTGCAGTGCACGAAGGTCAATCCCGACACCGATCCGGCGGTGGCCGGTCTGTTGGGTTGCGGTGTGATGGCCGGTATCGGTGCGGCGATGAACACCGGCAACGTGGGTCGTGGTGATTCGGTCGCGGTCATCGGTTGCGGCGGTGTCGGTGACGCGGCGATCGCCGGGGCGCGGCTGGCCGGTGCGACGACGATCATCGCGATCGACCGTGATGCGTCGAAGCTGGAGTGGGCCACCGACCTTGGTGCCACCCACACCATTGACGGTTCGAAGGTCGACGACGTGATCGCCGCGGTGCAGGAACTGACCGGCGGTAACGGCGCTGATGTCGTGATCGATGCGGTCGGTCGCCCGGAGACCTACAAGCAGGCGTTCTACGCTCGCGACCTCGCCGGGGTCGTCGTGTTGGTCGGTGTGCCGACTCCGGAGATGACCTTGGAGTTGCCGCTGGTGGACTTCTTCTCCCGTGGTGGTGCGCTCAAGTCGTCGTGGTACGGCGATTGTCTGCCCGAACGTGACTTCCCGATGCTGATCGACCTCTACGAACAGGGCCGTCTGCCGCTGGAGAAGTTCGTCACCGAACGCATCGGCATCAACGATGTCGAGGCCGCGTTCTCGGCGATGGAAGCCGGCAAGGTGCTGCGATCGGTGGTGGAACTCTGATGTCGGAGCTGCGGATCGACAACGTCGTCACCTCGGGCACGTTCAGCCTCGACGGCGGTACCTGGGATGTGGACAACAATGTGTGGCTCGTCGGCAACGACGACGAGGTGATCATCATCGACGCCGCGCATTCGGCGCGGCCGATCCTCGACGGTGTCGGCGACCGCACGGTGACGGCGATCGTGCTGACCCATGGTCACAACGATCACGTGACCGTGGCGCCGGAACTGTCGCAGGCCACCGGCGCGCCGATCCTGTTGCACCCGGGTGATGACATGTTGTGGAACGACACCCACCCCGACGTCGCGCATTCCGACCTCGAGGACGGCCAGAAGATCAGCGTCGGTGGGACCGAGCTGACGATCATCAACACCCCCGGTCACTCGCCGGGGTCGTCGGTGATCCATCTGCCCGAGGCCAAGGTGCTGTTCTCCGGCGACACCCTGTTCCAGGGTGGTCCGGGCGCGACGGGCCGCTCGTACTCCAGTTTTCCCACGATCATCGCCTCGATCACCGAGAAGATCTTCACCCTCGACCCCGAGACCAAGGTCTACACCGGCCACGGCGACGGCACCACCGTCGGCACAGAGGCTCCCCACCTCGAGGAGTGGATCAAGCGGGGTAGCTGAGTTAGGGACGCGATCAGCCTGCCCGTTGGCTGGCTCGAGCAGTTCTCCGGGGTCGAAACGCGTGACCCACTCGGGCATCCTGCGTGCGGAAACCCGTTCACCGGTCCTGCGGGGTGCGCTCGACGAGTATTGGTCGACGGCCGACGCTGCCGGTGGCGGCCCACGATCGACCCGTCGGTGATTACCTCGGAGATGGCGGTCGCTGACGCGTCCGGCCTGTCCGAATACGAGTCGGTGCATTTCCCCACGCGACTTTTCCGCTGGCCGAACGCCTGAGCGTCACGGTGAGATACCGACCAGCGCGACCGTTGTCGTTTACTGTCGCGGCGAGTTCTGCCGACTGACGCGGCAGGCCGCGCAGTGGTTGCGCGATTAAGGCACTGACGCCAAGGCCATGGACGAGGGTGTCATCGAATGGCGCGCGGGCGAGGCGGCGAGCCTTGATGTGATGTCGGCGCCTGATGCGGTGTCCGAAGCGTCCCATTGCGATACTGATCGCCTTGCCGCGTCGGATGGGCCGAGCGAGGTCGGTACCGGGGTAACGAGCATGCAGATTTGTCGCCCAACGCGAACCCAGCACTCAAACCGATCCTGCGTCCACGAGCCCGTGAAGCGCCTCCGACCAGGAACCCCGCCAGAGCCGAACCGGTGGTGAACAACCGGATGGCGGACCCGCCATGCTGTGATTCCGAGCATGTCCAGCGCCAGCAGCCTCGGCGGACCGGGTTGGTGCCCGATCGCAGGTCGGTGGGCTAAGACGGCGGGGTCAGTCGGGGGCGGAACAGACCGAGCAATTTGAGCAGGCCCAGACCGAAGACCGGAAAGCGCTGGTAGAGCGAGGTGACGACCGTGAGCTGCCAGGGGAAGGTGAGCTCCCGGCGATTCTTGCGGATAGCCCAGACCGCACGTTCCGCGACCTCGGAGGGTTCAAGAACCGGGAACCACCGCGACATCCTGGGGTACCACCCCATATCAGCGTCGTTGCGCTCGAAGTATCCGGTGTTGACCTCCGATGGGCAGATCAGGGACACCCCGATCCCGTAGCGGCCCACCTCTTCGCGCAGGCTGTGCGAGAGGCCGACGATGGCATGTCGAGTCGCGGTGTAGGGAGCCATGAACGGCAGCGGAAAGTACCCGGCGGGGCTGGTCAGGTTGACAATGTGCCCTTCGCGGCGTGCGATCATCCCTGGCAGCACGGCGCGGCTGGCATGCAGGGCTGCCCCGAGCGGAAGGCTGAGGGTCATCGAGATCTCCCGCGGTTCGATCTGTTGGAGCGGCTTGAAGGTCCCCGTGCCGACGTTATTGACCAGGATCGCGATCGGCCCGAGATCGTGCTCGACATCGGCGACCATCGTGCCGACTGCGTCGGGGTCGCCCATATCGCAGGGATAGGCGTGGGCGCGCTCGCCGATTCTGGCGACCTGTTCGTCCAGAGCCTGAGGGCCGCGCGCCACGAGCGCGACGTGCGCGCCCGCACGGGCGAGCTCCTCGGCAATGGCCGCGCCGATTCCCAGTGACGCGCCGGTCACGATCGCGACCTTGTTCTGCAGTGTTCGCATCTCGGGTTATCCCTCGTACTCGACAGTGACCGACGGTGTGGTTGGGCGCGACTGGCAGGTCAGCACGTAACCCGCCTTCATCTGGGCGTCCGATAGTGCAAAGTTCTGTTCCATCGACACCGCGCCGCCGGTGACTTTCGCCGAGCAGGTGCCACAGGCCCCGCCCAAGCAGGCGTAGGGAGCATCCAAACCGGCCTTGAGAGCGGACTCGAGGACGGTTTCGCCCGCAGCCAGGGACACTTCGTGACTGCGTCCTGCCAGCCCGACCGTGACCTTCGCGGTCGCGAATCCATCGGTGGCAATGGACTTTCCGTAACCCTGGAACACCTCGACGTGGACGTGCTCGGAGTCGGCGCCGTGTTCGATGAGGATCTCTCGCACCTCGGCGACCAGGTCCACCGGCCCGCAGAGGAACCACTCGTCAATCGAGGCCGGTGTGAGTTCGGCGCCAAGCCAGTGCTCGAGCTTGTCCCGGTCGATCCGCCCGCTGAGCAATGGTGGGTGCTGCGGGTCGCGTGAACGGATGTGGATGATCCGGAGCCGGTCGCCGAAGCGGGCCTCAAGGTCATCGAGGTCACGGCGGAACATGGTGCTCGCCGCGTCGCGGTTACCGTAGATCAACGTGAAATGGCTCGTCGTCTCGACCGCAAGCGCAGTCTGCACGATCGAGAGCACGGGGGTAATACCACTGCCGACCGCAACGGCGACGTACCGCTTGTCGGACACCGGATCCAGCTCGGTCCCGAAAGATCCCGTCGGGGCAAGTAGCTCCAGGGTGTCTCCCGCCTTGAGCTGTTCCACCGCGTAGGTGGAAAAAACCCCGCCGGGAACGCGCTTGACGGCGATCGCGAACCGGCCCGAGAGCGCAGAGGTGCAGATGGAGTAGTTGCGCCGCACCGCGATGCCGTCGATCGTGGCGCGGACGGTGACGTGCTGCCCGGCCTCGAAGGTGAAGGCCTCGCGCAACTCATCCGGAATCTCGAACTGGATCAGCACGCTGTCGGAGGTCAGTTTGTCCACACCGGCCACCCGGATCGGATGGAAGTCCGCACGCCGGCCCGTGCCCTGCGGGACCCGCCGCAGCGGCAGCAGACGTCCCATCTTGGCGTTGAGCTGCTTCCATTCGCGGTACTCGTCCGGGGTGAGCTGTTGCCCGAAAGCAGTGCCGATAGCGGCATTGCGTTCGAGGTACTGGTCTTCGTTGCGTCGCCACGCGGCCACGTAACGGTAGAACGGGATGGAGGGGTGCAGGTGATGGACCAGGTGGTAGTTCTGCGACAGCAGCAGCGGGGTGAGGATCCACTCGGCGCCGACCCGATTACGGGTGGCCCGATACCGGTTCTCACGCTGGGTGTCTTCGAGGTCGTGATGGGGTAGCCAATCAAACCACCATGCGAGGACGAACATGCCTACCCGCTCCGGGATCAGGTATACCAGCGCCAGGGTCCAGAAGTGGCCGGTCAGCGCGCACCCGATGATCACTGCGACGCTCATCGTCAGGAGCGCCGCGGTCTCGATCAGTTCCGCTCGGGGTCGGCTCTTGGCGTTCCGCACCACAAACGAGAGGTAGGGGACGTCCATCACTCCGAATCGAGCTGGTGCCTTCCAGACTGAGGCGCCACTGATGAAGTGGTCGGGGTCGCTGCCATCGTGATCATTGGTGTTGCGGTGATGCGAAATATGGATGAAGGCAAAGGATTTGAAGGAAATCAGTGGCGAGACAAAGAACATCGCGACCCGGCCGAAGGCCACGTTGACCCAGCGGTGTGTGCTGATCGAATAGTGGGACGCATCGTGAAGGACGGTGAAGAGCACGAAGATGGCTGCCCCGCTGATCCCGATCGTCACCAGAGCTGGGAGCCGGTCGGTCACCGCCGCCCATGTCGATGCCGCAAAAGCGGCGATGGAGCCGACGAAGAGGGCGACGATGGGCCAGGACAGGGTGGGGATTCGTTCTCCGGGATCAGGGAGAGCTTGAATCGGCCGGGCGTTACCTGGGTTGCCGCCAGGATCGAGGTTGATAGGCGTGACCATGGTCACTAAGTTACGAATGCCGCGGATCGCGCGCGAGGGGTCGCGCGCCCATACGAATGTGCGGGGCGCACACTAGGTCACGCTAGTTCTTCGGTGCTGCCCAGCACCGCGGCTCCGAGCGTTTCGGCCAGGTGCAACGCCGCGTGGAGTTCGACGATTCGGCCGGAGGCGGTCCGCCCCAGACGCTCCTCGGCCCGGCGCATCCGCTGTAGCACTGTGTTGCGGTGTACACCTAACACTGTTGCCGCCGCGGCTAGACCTCCTTGTGCGTCGAGCACTGCCAGCAGCGCCCGGCGCTCCTCCGCCTCGCGGACACCGACGACGCCCAATTCGCCAAGTTCAGCGGCGACGAAGGCCCGAGCCAGGTCGAGGTCGCCGCTCATCGTGTCAACGAGGGCCATCTCGGCGTACGAGGTGACCGGAGCGCTTCGGCTTCCCAATTCGACGATCCGGCGGGCACGCTGTGCCTGGGCATGTGACTCGCGGAAGCCGACCGGGCCACGGGCCGGGTTACCCAGCGAGACCCGAACCGACTTGGGGATGGCGGATCCCAGTGACGCCAGAGAGTCCGGGCCGACATCGGGGGAGCCCGGGGTCGAAACCCACCCCCACAGCGTCTGAGTACCGTCGGGGAGCAGCAGCGGGTGTTCCGAGCCCAGACGTCCGCCGATCGTCTTGCCGATCCGCTGCAGATCGATATCGTCGCGTTCGGTCCAGCAGATGAACGCTGTCTGCCATCCGGTGAGACGGTGCGATAGCGTGCCTTCGGTTCCGCCGAGATCGACCCTGTCCCCGGCGAGTAGCCTGCGCACGGCATCGGTGCGAGCCGCGCGGACCCGGTGTTGGATGCGGTCTAGCTCGGCGACATACTCGGCTGCGACCTCGCTGGAGATCCGATCGACGTAGCCGAAGGCGTAGTTCTGCAGTTCGGCTACCACGGTCATCGCCAGCGCAGAGTCGGGCACAAACCTGCCAACTCCCGCCAGGATCCGTTCGGTGAAGTACGCGTGACCGAGACGGTAATGGCGCAGCATCACGTCGACGCTGTAACCGCGGGCCGCCATTGCCCGTGCGTGCTCCAGCGCGGTCACCGGGGCCGACGCCGCGGTAACGTCGATCGCGTTGCGCACCATCGATAGTGCGGCCTCGAGGTTCGATGAACAGGAAGCCAGAGTCAGCCCGCGTAGACCATCGTCCGTGGTCGCCTCGGGAATACGTTCGACAATGTACTCGAGCATTTCCTCGGTGTAGGCGGGCAGGCGCTGCAGCAGAACGGCGGCAATCCGGTTGATTTCGGCGCCGACCTCGTCGGGGAGGTTGGGCCATTGTGTCGTGGCCACTCGCTACCCGGCCACCGTGGCGGCGATGCGCTGCCGGTTGATCGCGGCGAGGTCCAGTGCGGACGTGTAGGCGCAGTGGGTCAGAAGCTCGAAGCGCTCGAGCGCGTCGGGGCTGCCGACGACGGCGGCCCGAGGCAGTTCGGTCGCTTCGCCCGAGAGCGAACGAAATACCTCGTCGCCGGTCCCGGTGATAGTCACCTCGGCGGACGCCGCCGTGCCGGTGACCTGGGTGCGGATGCCAACGAACTCTCGCCGCGATACCCCGCACACACGCATGGCCCGACCGTGGTCCAGCGCAACGACAACGATCACGGCCGCAGCCATGCCACGCCACACCTGTTTGATCGCGAGCCGAGCCGGCGCCGGTGTGTCGCGGAAGCCGAGCCGCAGACGCCGAATCTGGAACGGGACGTGATGACCCTCGTCAGCGAGGATGCGTTCGGACACGTCGACAAGGAGACGATCGCCCCCGCCCTCAGCCAGCGCACGGTAGTAGCGCAACGCGACGACCTCGGCGATGGTCAGGATCATCAGTTCGAGCCGGAGTCCCAAGAGTCGCCGAAGATGCACGAAGACGCTGTCGGACCAGTGCCATCGTTTTGTCTGCGCCCCGCCGGCGCGCAGCAGCAGCGCCAGCATGCGTGCGTGGTTTTGTTCTTCCGCGACGAAGAGACGCACGGCGGCCTCGTAGTCGCGGTCGCCTGCGGCGGCGGCGTTGGCGATTAGGTGAGATCCGTCGCCACTCTCGCCCACCTGGAACTTCTGCAGGCTCCGAACGATCGACGGGTCGAGCCGACTGCCGGCCGACCACTGCGGATCAGCTGCCTCGGACCGTTGCGCAGCCCGCACACGGAACCCCTCGGACCAATTGCCTGTTTCCACCTGTGAACTCATCGGCGCTCCTCCCCGGGTTACCTCTACCAAGCCAGTCTCCTGACTGACAGTGTCGATGACAGCGAGTTCGGGGCGGGGCATGTGTCTGAGACCCTGGGCCCCATCCTCGCTCCTCCATCCGGTGTTGTGACCCTACGGGTGTCCACGCGCGGGCGTGCCGCGAACCGGGACACGAACACCCCCACCAGGCAGCTGAAATCAACTGACGGGATGCCCCGCCGCCCGACGCTCAGCCTTTTCTCAGGGGTCGAAACGTATGTCCGCCGGCGCAGGCGTAACGTCGCGCGGATGAGCGATTCCGCGGTCCGCAACATCGATCATCCCGACCAGGCGCCGGTACCCCGTAGCCGCATCGTGATCGCGTCGATGATCGGGACGAGCATCGAGTTCTTCGACTTCTACATCTATGCGACAGCCGCGGTCCTGGTGTTCCCGGTGCTGTTCTTCCCCAAGGGGGACGACACCGCGGCGCTGCTGTCGTCGTTCGCGACCTTCGGCCTAGCGTTCGTGGCGCGGCCCATCGGTTCGATCCTGTTCGGCCACTTCGGCGATCGCATCGGGCGTAAGGCGACGCTGGTCGGGTCGTTGCTCACGATGGGTATAGCTACGTTCGTGATCGGGCTGCTGCCCACCTACGATTCGGTCGGTTACCTCGCACCGGCGCTGCTCGCGCTGATGCGCTTCTGCCAGGGCCTCGGGCTGGGCGGAGAGTGGTCGGGCGCAGCACTTCTCGCCACGGAGACGGCCGAGAAGGGCAAACGTGCATGGGCGGCGATGTGGCCGCAGCTCGGCGCACCGATCGGCTTCTTCTTCGCCAACGGGACCTTCCTGCTGCTGATGATCGGACTCGACTTCGACGCCAAGACCTCGGCCTCCGACCATGCCTTCATGACCTGGGGTTGGCGAATCCCGTTCCTGGCCAGCGCCATCATGGTGGCGGTGGGCCTGTACGTCCGGTTGAAGCTCACCGAGACACCGGTGTTCGCGAAGGCCGTCGCCGACGGCAAGAAGGTCAAGGCACCGCTGGCCGAGGTCGTGAAGACCAGTTGGCGTCCGCTCATCGCCGGCACGTTCATCATGGTGGCGACCTACACGCTGTTCTACATCGTGACCACCTGGGTGATCTCCTACGGCACCGGCAAGGTGACCGACGCGTCGGGCATCAAACTGTCGATCAGTTACGTCGACTTCCTGCAGCTCCAGCTGGTGGCCGTGCTCTTCTTCGCCGCGTGCGTGCCGATCTCGGGACGTCTCGCCGACCGCTACGGGCGCCGCGCGTTCCTCATCATCATCACCGCCGCGATCATCGTGTTCGGCCTGTGCTTCCAGTGGCTGCTCGCCCCGTCGTCGATGTCGGACGGGATGATGCTGTTCTTCCTGATCCTCGGTATGACCCTGATGGGTCTCACCTTCGGGCCGATGAGCGCGATCCTGCCGGAACTGTTCCCCACCAACGTCCGCTACACGGGCTCGGGTATCTCCTACAACGTCGCCTCGATCCTCGGCGCCGCGGTGGCCCCGTTCATCGCGACCTGGATCGTCGCCGACTACGGCGTCGGCTGGGTGGGTGTGTATCTCGCGGTGGCCGCGGTCGCCACGATGATCGCGCTGCTCAGCGTCCGCGAGACCAAGTCGGTCGACCTCACCGAGGTCTGACTCACGGCCATGGTCGGCCGCGATTGTCGGGGCCCCGGCGTACCGTCGAACGCGTGAATGCTCGTCCGGCTGCAGGTGAGGCGACGTGAAGCTGATCGATGTCGTCCAGACGTCGGCGGACGTGGCGCGCGACCGGTCGCGGACCCGTAAGACGGCGGTGCTCGCGGATGCGCTCTCGGCGACGACCGACGCGGAACTGCCGATCGTCGTCGCATGGCTCTCGGGTGAGATCCCGCAGGGTCGTCTGGGCGTCGGCTGGCGGTCGCTGTCGAAACTGATCGCGGCACCGGCGGATTCGCCGTCACTGGAGGTCGCGGCTGTCGACGCCGCGCTCGGTGAACTCGCGTCGGCCTCGGGCCCCGGTTCGACGAAGCGTCGCGGTGAGATCATCGCGTCCCTGTTCGCGGAGTCGACCGAGGCCGAGCAGAAGTTCCTCGTCGCACTGCTCACCGGCGAGTTGCGGCAGGGGGCGCTGGCGGGTGTCATGACCGACGCCATCGCCAAGGTCACCGGCCAGGAACTGACGCTCGTGCGCCGGGCGAACATGCTCACCGGCTCGCTGCCGGAGACCGCCGCCCTCGCCCGGTTCGGCGCCGAGGCGCTGGCCGCGGTCGGCCTCGAGGTGGGCCGTGCCGTCGAGCCCATGCTCGCGACCCCTGCCGACGATCTCGATGCCGCTCTCGCGCTCCTCGGGCCCGACCTGATCGTCGACTACAAACTCGACGGAGCGCGCATCCAGGTGCACCGCAAGGGAACCGAGGTCTCGGTCTTCACCCGGACACTTCGCGACGTGACCGCCAACGTGCCCGACCTCGTCTCGGTGATCGCCGCACTGCCGTGCGACTCGGTGATCCTCGACGGCGAGACCCTGATGCTCTCCGACGACGGCCGCCCGCGGTCCTTCCAGGACACGATGAGCCGGTTCGGCTCCGGGCCGACCGCGGCGGGTGAACCCGAACGACTCCTCAAGCCGTTCTTCTTCGACTGTCTGCATCTCGACGGCACCGACCTCATCGACCGCCCGTTGTCCGAGCGGCTCGCCGCCATCGACTCCATCGCCCCACACCTGCGCATACCGGCCGTGACGCGCCCGAGCGCCGAGGAGGCGCGCAGCCATTTCGACGCCGCGATGGCCGACGGTCACGAAGGTGTGATGGTGAAGTCGCTCGACGGCCTGTACGTGGCCGGCCGTCGCGGAAAGGCATGGCAGAAGGTCAAACCGACGCACACCTTCGACCTCGTCGTGCTGGGTGCGGAGTGGGGCTCGGGGCGGCGCTCGGGTTGGCTGTCGAACCTCCACCTCGGAGCCCGCGATCCCGAGACGGGTGAACTGGTGATGGTCGGCAAGACGTTCAAGGGCCTGACCGACGAGCTGCTCCGCTGGCAGACCGAGGAGTTCCCGAAGCACGAGACCCACCGTGACCGGTACGCGGTGTACCTACGTCCGGAGATCGTCGTCGAGATCGAACTCGATGGCGCACAACGAAGTTCGAGGTACCCGGGCGGTGTCGCGCTGCGATTCGCGCGCGTGGTCCGATACCGGCCGGACAAGACCGCGGCCCAGGCAGACAGCATCGAGTCCATTCGCGCGCTGCTGAAGTGAGCGCCCTTCGAGGTTCGTCGCCTGCGCTCCTCGCACCTCAGGGAGCATCGGTGGCCGGTGACGTCGTCGTCCGGGGTCAGAGCAGCGACAACTGCGCCACCGGAGTGGTGGTGGGTTGTGCCGATCCGCCGGGCGGTTCGACGGTGAACGCCAGCGCGGACGCGGAGTTGATCCCCGACAGCACGGCGGTGGTGACGGGTTCGACGTCCTTGTCGGTCATCGTGCCGGCCGAACGCGTGCCGTCCGGACCGATGAGCCACATCTGATAGACGGTGCCCGGCTTGGGCGGCGGCACGGAATTCATCACCAGCACACCGGTGTCGGCGGAGTTCGCCAAGTACACCGTGGCGTTGCCGGTGGCGACGGGGCCGGCCCGCGACCGCAGATCGTCGGCGGAGAAGACCTGTTCGGCAGGCGATGCCAGGGGTGGGGCCGGCTCGGGGTCGGAGCTCGACAATCCGATGGCCCAGCCCGCAGCACCGATCGCGATCGCGGCCACCGCCGCGGCCGCCAGATAGGACCAGCGGCGTCGTAGGCGCCGGCGCGACGCGAGGTCGTCGGGGTCGTCCGGTGCGGGAATGGGCGCATCCCGCTCGACGGAGGGGGACCGGACCACTGCAGGAGCGGCGACCTGAGGAACGACGGGCGGAGCATCCGGCTCGTCGAGGCCGGCCTCGGCACGCGCGGCGGCGAGCACGCGGTCGCGCAGCGTCGGCGGTGGAGGGGTCGCGGTGATCTTGCTCATGGCGGCCAGGGCCTCGCGCGTCGCGCGGACCTGCTTGTCGAAGAGCGCTCGGAACTCGTCCGGCGCAGCGGCGAGCCGAACCTCCACGTCCCGCGACTCGGTGGCGGACAGGGCGTCCAGGGCGATGAGCGGAGCCATCTCCAGCAATTCGGCAGCGTCGGGATCGAGATGATCAGACATCACGCACCTCCTGCTGCCATTGGTCGTCCGAGCTTCAGATGTCCCATCCCGCGCCGTCGCGGACGGGAGACCATCACGTTCCTGCGAGCGTCCGTGAGAGAGGAAGTCGCGGCAAGCAGTATGACGTGCGGTGCCGGAGGCCCGGCGACCGGCCGGAGCCGGGCCGGATCGTGAGTGTCATGCTCACTGTTCGGATCTGACGTCATACCCGGATGGGTGCCCGGTGGATCCGCGGAACGTACGGTCGGTCACAGTCGCGCGGGCACGCCTCCGGGCATCGGCTGATCGGTGGGAACGATCTCGGCACCGAGCGGCAGGAGCGACACCGGGACCATCTTGAAGCTCGCGATGCCGAGCGGGATCCCGATGATCGTCAAGCACATCGCGAGGCCGGTGGTGATGTGACCGATGGCCAACCACAGGCCGGCCACGACGATCCAGATGATGTTGCCGATGGTCGACGCGACGCCTGCGGTCGGTTTGCGAACCACCGTGCGCCCGAACGGCCACAGCGCATAGCTGGCCATCCGGAACGACGCGATCCCGAACGGGATGGTGATGATGAGAATGCAGCAGATGATGCCGGCGACGACGTAGCCGATCGCCATCCACAGTCCGCACAGGACGAGCCAGATGACATTGAGGATGGTCTTCATCCCCCCATTCTCCACGCGCCGACGGGGCGCGGGGTGGAATGTGAGACCAGGACCAGCACCTCGCGGTGCGCGCGGCACTACGATGACGGCGTGGGCGGACGGTCGGCTCGGACCCGAGAAACTGTATGGGCGGTACTCGCCACCGTCGTGCTCGTCATCCGCATCCTCGCGACCATCGCCCTGGTCCTCTTCGTGATCGGCTGGGCGGTGGCCGCTGTCCGGGATTCGCTCGACAACGTCTTCCTGTGGCCGTCGGTCTACGCCGGGATCGCATTGCTGGTCAGCACCTACGTCTACGGCTATCTCCGGGCGCGATATCCGCGGCACAACGGTTGGATTCCCTGAGGTCGGCTCACCCTCCTGCTTCCTGGGTGCGAGCGGAGCCGCCCCCTCGCACCGCAGGGAGCATTCGTCGCGAAGCTCAGGACGTGCGACGACCCAGCTTCGCGAGCAGCGTCGTCTGCCGATCGGCGCCGGTCGGGATCTCGACGCGCTCGCAGACCCCCTCGGAATACAGCGCGTCGCCGAAGCCGTCGACCGCCGTCTCCATCTCGGTCAGCTCGTCGTCGGTGAAGGTGTGTCCGACACCCGCGGCGCGCGCGATGTCCCACCGGTGGGCGATCATGTCGAAACCGTAGAAGCGGATGAGGGTTTCGCCGATGGTCGTCGGTCCGAAGTGTCCGTCGAAGGCGCGGTCGCCGACTGCCGGGTCGGCGAGAAGTCCGACGACGGTGTCGCGGTGGGCGCGCCAGGCGGCGGCCGGGTCGTCGAGCGGGGGGACCGGGCCGAGGTCGACATCGTGACGCGAGAAGAACTCCCGCTGGGTGTCGATGATGTGGGCGACCACGTCGCGGCCCGACCAGCCCTCGCACGGGGAGGCGTTGGTCCAGGTCTCGGCGGGTACGGAATCGAGGACGCCGGCGAGGCCGTCGGCGAGCCGGGTGTAGTGGGCGAGAAGTGGTGAGGTGTCGTTCACAGCGGTCATGATGGAAGTCAACCGCGACAGCACTGGACGGTGATAGATGAAACCCGACAAGCCGGGATCGACGCGACTCGACGACGTCGAGCGCGCCCATCTCGTGGACCCCGCGGACGCGACCTACCGGATCGGCCGCTGGACCCCGAGCCCCGACGTCGGTGACATGGTGCGGCGCTTCTGGGTTCCGGTCTGGTCGGTCCCGCCGGGAGCCGAGTCGCCGCAGCGGGTCTTGCAGTACCCCGTCTGTCTCATCGTCGTCAGCAACACGTACGCGCGGTTCTACGGCGTCAACAGCGGACTGTCGGAGACGGTGTTGAGCGGTGACGGGTGGGCTGTCGGAGTCATGCTGACGCCCGGTGCGGGGGGTCTGCTCGTCGGCGACGTGAGTTCGTGGACCGATCGATTCGACGAGCTGTCCGTGGTCTTCGGGGACCGCGGCGCCGAACTCGAGCTCGCGATCCGCTCGGTGATGGCCACCGGGTTCGACGACGAGGCGACCCAGCGGGAGGCGACCGACCTGGTCGAGAACTGGCTGCGGACCCGACTCCCGCTCGACGACGACGGCCGGCTGATCAACGCGATCGTCGAGTATGTGGAAGACGATTCGTCGGTGGTCGCGGTGGCCCAGATCTGCGATCGGTTCCATCTCACCGAACGCAGTCTGCAGCGGCTGACGCGCCGCCGCCTCGGCCTGACCCCCAAATGGCTCATCCAGCGTCGTCGACTCCACGAAGCCGCCGAACGCCTGCGGGACGACACCCGACCGTTGGCGACGCTGGCCGCCGAGCTCTCCTATGCCGACGAGGCGCACTTCGTCCGGGACTTCCGGACGGTGACCGGCATGACGCCGCGGACGTTCTCGGCGCGCTTCGGGTGAGGGCGACTGTGCAAGGCGCGGCGGCCGGCGGCGCGTCGAACTGCGCGGATGTTGCCGACATCACAGTCGGACGGGCACAATCGTCGGCACATGGACGAACCATGGAGGGTGCATGACTGACGCGGCTGGGGGTGCCACACGCATCCGCAGGGCGTATGAGGACTTCCTGTCCGGCGTGACCCCACCTGCGGATGCGGTGCGTTCCATCGTGCGCGATTCATGGGCGCGGTCGCTGACCAGGGGTGTGGACCCGACCGAAGCCGCGCGCGAAGGTGAGCGCGCTGCCGCGATGTCGGCGGAGGAGTTCGCGCGGTACCGCGCCTCGCATCCCATCACGGCGGTCCGGCCGCTCGTGCAGTCCCTGATGGTCGACGCGATCGCCGACACCGGGGTGGTCGTCGCGCTCACCGACCAGGCCGGGCGCCTGCTGTGGATCGAGGGAGACTCGGCGGCCCGCGACCGCGCCGGGCACATCAACTTCGTCGAGGGGTCGGTGTGGAGCGAGGAGGTCGTCGGCACCAATGCTCCCGGCCTGGCGCTCGCGGTGGATCGTGGCGTGCAGGTCGTCGGCCCCGAACACTTCGCCGGTCCGGTGCAGGAGTGGAGTTGCGCGGCGGCGCCCGTGCACGACCCGCTGACCGGGCACGTGATCGGCGTGATCGACGTGACCGGCGGGCGTGAGGTCGCGGCGCCGTTCGCGCTCGCGGCGGTGCGGTCGGTGGTCGCGGCCGTCGAACGGGAACTGCAGGCCGGAGCCGTCGATCTCGCCGACCCGTCGACCTTCGTCCCGGCCCCGACGCGGACCGCCGCCGCGCACCTCACCGTGCTGGGCGACGGGCCGGCGCGATGGCGCAGGGCCGCCGACGCGGCGAGCGCACGTACGCCGTCGCGTCGACACGCCGAGATACTCGTTCTGCTGCAGGCCTTTCCGGAGGGACTCAACACCGAGCAGCTCGCGCTGAAACTCGCCGAGGACGGACTCGACCCGGTGACCGTCCGAGCCGAGATCTCCCGGTTGCGCCGCGACCTGGGGGCCGACGTGGTGGCGAGCCGGCCCTACCGGCTCACGCTGGACATGTCCTCCGACGTCGACGACATCCGTTCACGCATCGCCACCGGGACCGATCTGATGTCGGTCGTCGACGATCTGGGACGCGGTGGTCTCCTCGCCGAATCGACGGCTCCGGGGATCGTCGAGATCTTCGAGGAGCTGCGCGAAGACCTGCGGTCGCGGGTCATCTCGGGTGGCGGCGTGTCCGCCCTGCGCAGGTGGACGTCGTCCACCCATGGCCGCGACGACCTCGCCGCGTGGCGTCGCCTCGAACACCGCCTGCCCGCGGGGCATCCCGACCGCGCGGTGGCCGGAGGGCGTATCCGATTGCTGGACAGACGCTACGGCGCCTGACGCGGTCGACCCGGGTTGGTTGCTCACGTTGCAACCCTCGTGCAACCAACGCGCCCCTACTGTGTGGAGCAGATCACATCGGGTCGCTCAGGTGGCCCGCGTGACATCCGCAGAGCGTCCTCAGTTGAGGCCCACACGCAAGGAGCAACCATGACCGTCTTCGCAAAGCCGGGTGCCGACGGCTCGGTGATGAGCTACGAGTCGCGATACGACAACTGGATCGGCGGACAGTGGACCCCGCCGGTGAAGGGTCAGTACTTCGAGAACCCGTCGCCGGTCGACGGCAAGGTGTTCTGCGAGGTGGCTCGCTCGACCGCCGAAGACATCGATCTCGCCCTCGACGCCGCGCACAAGGCCGCACCCGCGTGGGGCAAGACCTCGGTCGCCGAGCGCTCGCTGATCCTGCTGCGCATCGCCGACCGCATGGAGGAGAACCTCGAGAAGCTCGCCGTCGCCGAGACCTGGGACAACGGCAAGGCGGTCCGCGAGACCCTCGCCGCCGACATCCCCCTCGCGGTCGATCACTTCCGCTACTTCGCCGGCGCGCTGCGCGCCCAGGAGGGCTCGATCTCCGAGGTCGACGAGGACACCGTCGCCTACCACTTCCACGAGCCGCTCGGAGTCGTCGGGCAGATCATCCCGTGGAACTTCCCCATCCTGATGGCCGTGTGGAAGCTCGCACCCGCGCTCGCCGCCGGCAACGCGGTGGTCCTCAAGCCCGCCGAACAGACCCCCGCGTCGATCCTCTACCTCGTGAACCTCATCGGCGACCTGCTGCCCGCCGGAGTCCTCAACGTGGTCAACGGGTTCGGCGTCGAGGCCGGCAAGCCGCTCGCGTCGAGCAACCGCATCCGCAAGATCGCCTTCACCGGTGAGACCACCACGGGCCGGCTCATCATGCAGTACGCGTCGGAGAACCTGATCCCGGTCACCCTCGAGCTCGGTGGCAAGAGCCCCAACATCTTCTTCAACGACGTCATGTCGGCCGACGACGGTTTCCTCGACCGTGCACTCGAAGGCTTCACGATGTTCGCGCTCAACCAGGGCGAGGTCTGCACCTGCCCGAGCCGCGCGCTGATCCAGCAGGACATCTACGACGAGTTCATCGCCAAGGCCGTCGACCGCGTCGGAAAGATCAAGCAGGGCAACCCCCTCGACACCGACACGATGATGGGTGCGCAGGCATCGAACGACCAGTTCGAGAAGATCTCCTCCTACCTCGCCATCGGTCGGGACGAAGGAGCCGAGGTCCTCATCGGCGGTGGGCCGGCCGAGCTCGACGGCGACCTGTCCGGCGGCTTCTACATCAAGCCGACCGTCTTCCAGGGCAACAACAAGATGCGCATCTTCCAGGAGGAGATCTTCGGCCCGGTGTTGGCGGTCACCACGTTCAAGGACTTCGCCGACGCGATGACCATCGCGAACGACACCCTCTACGGTCTCGGCGCCGGCGTGTGGAGCCGCGACGGCGCCACCGCGTACCGGGCCGGCCGCGAGATCCAGGCCGGACGCGTGTGGACGAACACCTACCACGACTACCCGGCGCACGCGGCCTTCGGCGGGTACAAGCAGTCCGGCATCGGACGCGAGAACCACCGGATGATGCTCGAGCACTACCAGCAGACCAAGAACCTGCTGGTCGGATACGCTCAGAACGCCAAGGGCTTCTTCTGAGCCCTTCGAGGCTCGTCGCCATCGCTCCTCGCACCTCAGGGAGCGGGGGGTCGCGCTCCTCGCACCTCAGGGAGCGGGGGGTCGCGCTCCTCGCACCTCAGGGAGCGGAGGGCGTGGCGCTCCTCGAGCAAGCGTGAACGAACAAGCGAACAGAAGGTGATTCACGATGACCGCCGAGCAGAGTGTTCCTGATCGCGTGGTCGCCACAGACTCCGCCGTGCAGCTCCTGACCAAGTTGTCGGAGCTGCACGGCGGCCTCATGATTCACCAGTCCGGTGGATGCTGTGACGGCTCGGCGCCGATGTGTTACCCGGTCGGGGAGTATCGCGTGGGCCAGCGAGACGTGCTGGTCGGCGAGATCGGACTCCCCGAACCCATTCCGGCCGTGCGGGTCTGGATCAACGGCGACCAGTTCGAGTTGTGGAAGCACACTCAGCTGATCCTCGACGTCGTGAAGGGGCGCGGTGCGGGGTTCAGCCTCGAGGCGCCGGAGGGAGTCCGTTTCCTCTCGCGTGCACGCACTTTCACCGACGAGGAGAACGAGAAGCTGGCCGCGTCGCCGCCGCTGACCGGAGCCACCGCCGGCCCGTAGGCGCGCCGACCGCGAGCGGCCCAGACCGAGGGCGCCTCTCCGGGCGGTGTCATTGCCCGGTTCTCCCGGGGACGGGTCGGCGTGGGCCTACCATCGAGGAATGTCCAACGCCGGCGCCTCACCACCGCCCCGCCCGCGCGTCGCGATCACGCCGCTGCGTCCGCAACAGCCGATCGAACGCGCGCGCGCCGTCGGATACGTCGTCCTCGGATGGGTGGTGACCGTCGTGCTCGTCGTGGCGACCGTCGCGATGGTCGCGGTGGCGCTCACCGACATCCGTGCGGTCCTGGCGGCCGACCTCGTGCGTCGCCACCCCGAGAGCGGGACCGACGCCGCCCGCGCGGTCGACATCTCGCTCTGGGCGGGTGCGGGTCTGGCGCTCGCCATCGTGGCGGCCGGGCTGTTCGGTGCGGTGCGGCTGTGGGACAGCCGACGTTCGGGCCGCACCGTCCTCACGATCGGGGCGGTGCTGGCCGTCGCCGCCGCGGTGGGATTCCATCTGACCGTCAACCCGTCGGCTGCGGCGCTGACCGACGCCGGTCTGCCGACCCCGATTCAGTGGGCACCGGCGGCCGCGGCGGTGGTCGCCGTGATCGCCACCGCGGCGAGCTTCACCCGTTCAATCGGTGCGACCCTCCGCTGACCCCCCGCTGATGCGCGCCTCCGGTCTGCGCGGGACTGCCCGCCCCGATCATCGCGACGATGCCCTCGGCGCTGCGCACCGCCACCTGGCACGCCGATGCCGCGGTCGGGGAGAGCAGGGGATGGGCGGCACGCGCGCGCCAAGCCCGAGCGGCATCGACAGCCGCGTCGCGAATCCGGTGGGCGTCGGTGTCGGTCGGTAACCCCAGGCGTGTCGTCGGATCGATGCCCGACCCGCCGATCAGCCGCGTCAGCTCACCGATCTGGTCCGCCGGGAGATCGAGTCCACCCGCACGGATCGTGCTCAGCAGACGCAGTTCCCGGAATCCGTGGACGTCGGCGAGTTCGCGCCGTACCGCGGCCCGCACCTCACGCGCACTCGCCGACGACGAGCCGCTGAGCAGATGGTCGAGGGTCACCAGTGCGGAGTGCGACTTGAGCTGATCGGCCCGCTGGGCGAACTGGGTGTCGATGATGGCACCCAACTCCGACAGCCCGCTGCGTTCGACGAGCTCGGTGGCCAGCGCCGACGACGAGGTCGCGCCGAACCGGATGAGAGTCACCGCCATTCGGATCCCGAAGGCCCCGAAACGTTCGGCGAGAGATCGACGCAGATCGACCGAGATGGCCGGCAGGATGTCGGGCCGGGTGAACCGGTCCATCGACAGCAGAGCCGACTCGAGATCGGGGCCCGGGGTCGCGGCCAGCTGCGCGAGCGCGCGGAACTCGACCTCGCGCAACGTTCGCGCGCCGAGGGCGAGCAATCCCGCGACCGGGACGACCGCCTGGCACAACCCGGTTCGTTCGAGTTCACCGGCGAACCGTCCGGCGATCTGATGCGCCGAGATCATCGCGTCCATCCGGCCGGCACCGAGTTCGTCGGCGCGCGAGACGACCCCGATGACGCCCAGCGGTCCGGACGAGCCGCCGATGGCGGTGCCGATCCGACGCAGCATCGCGGTGTCGGTGGCGGTCAGCGAGCGGAGCAGATACACGACGGCATCGACGCCGGACTGTCCGTCCTCGGGGGTGAGTAGCCGAATCGTCGACGCCGACAGCTCCGTCGACAGTGACGCCGTGCCCGGGGTGTCGACGATCGTCGTCGAGTGCAGGGCGCGGGCGGGCCACTCGACGTCGAGGCGGTCGACGCGGTCTGCGGTGAGCCGGCCGAAGTCGAATCCGAGCCTGCCGCCGATCCGGGTCACCGGGATCGGTACGGCCCTGCCGTCGTCGACGTGCGCGGTCACCGACGGCGACTGCCCGTTGCGGTACCACGTCACGACCCGGGTGCACTCGGTTGCGTCCGTCGGCGCGATGTCCTGGCCCACAAGGGCATTCAGCAGGGTCGACTTGCCGGCCTTCAGCGAGCCCGCGAGTGCGACCCGCACCGGCTGATAGAGCCGGTGTTCGCAGAGGTCCAGGTCGGCACGGGCGTGCGGGTCGTCGGCGAGGGCGGTGCGGGCGGCATCGAGCAGTGTTCTCGCACGATCGACACCGGCCATCAGCGGGTCAACTCGCGGTCGAGATGGTCGGCGGCCTTGCGCAGCGCGGCGACCGCCGTGAGCCTGGACTCGAGTTCGGCGACGCGTCCCGCTCGTTCCGACTCGGCGACGGTCGCGGCCGATTGTGCGGCGGAGAGGGATTCGGAGATCGATCGGGCGGTCTGCTCGGCCACCGAGGTGAAGTGGTCGCGGAGGACGCGCTGGATCACCCGCAACCGGTCACGTGACTCCTTGCCGACCTGGAAGCTCACATCATCGGTGAACGCGCGCACCGCGACCTTCGCCTTGGCCCGGCGCTCGAGGACCTTGGACTGTTTGTCATCCCGATAGGCCTTGGTACCCAACAGGAGTCCGGCGCCGACGGACACCGGATTGATGAGGGCCATGCCGACCATCGTCGAGATCAGACCGAACATCAGCACACCGCCGTAGGAACCGCGCATGCCGATCAGGACCTTCTGGGCGACGCCGACGCGGCCGCTGTCGAGTTCGGCGAGTTCGGCCACCGAGTCGAGGACACCGGTCATGTCGGCGACGTCGATGTCGGGCAGCGAGTTCTGGCCGGCCGCCGCGAAATGGTCGGCGACCTTCTCGGCCAGCCAGACCGATCGCTCGTGGGCCCACACGAAGTTGTCGCCGATGACGGCCGCGGTCTGATCCGCAAGCCACTCACTGAGTTGCTCCCAGTCGACGCCGGGATCGCCTTCGTCGATGGCCCTTTCGGCTTCGCGGGTGACGGCCCGCAGTCGGTCGCGCAGATCGTGGTCGATGTCGGCGGCGAGGTCGGCGATCCCGTCGGCCAGGGTCTGTTGCCACTGGGCCGACTGGCGTCGCATCGCCTCGGCATCGGACTTGGCGCCCTGCAGCGCCCCGACCGCGCGACCGGCGGTGTCCGGGTCACGCAGTGCGGCCAGCTCGCTGCCGAGGGTGAGGGCGAGATGCTCGCTGACGACGCGGAGATCGGTGGCGACCGTGCTGCGGGTGGCCTGTTGTGCCGTGGACACCACGCGCTCGCGCAGGTAGCGGTAGAGATCGAGGAATCCTGCTTCGGCATTGAGCTTCTCATCACCGAGACGGAGTGCGTGCGCGCGCAGTACCGACGACACCGGCAGCAGTGGGATGTCGATGCCGGCGGTCTGCAGATGCCCGCGGTCGGCGTCGACGATGGCCCGCCAGTGCGGATACAGGTCGGTCTTGGTGATCAGGCACGCGACGGTCGGGCACAGGCCGATCACCTGCTGGATGAACGACATCTCCGGTGCCGTGAACTCCTGGCTGGCATCGGAGATGACGAGCACCGCGTCCGCCGCGGCGACCATGCCCAATGTGGCTGCGGCATAGGGATGCCCGTGGCCTCCGACGCCGGGCGTGTCGACGAGTACGAGGCCGTCGGCGAGCAGCGGGCCGGGCGCCTCCACCTCGAGCCGGAGCACTTCGCGGCCACCGGCGAGCGGCGAGTCGGGAGTGATGCCGCCGATCGCATCCATCGGTACCGGGATGCGGTTGTCGGGAGACGGGCCGTCGACGACGAGGTGTGCCGACGGTTGCGGCGCGTGGGAGATCACGGTCGGCACCGCGGTGGTCTCGTCGTCGCCCACGGTGCAGACGTCGAGATTCAGCAGCGCGTTGACGAAGGAGCTCTTGCCCTGTTTGAGCTGACCCACCACGACGATCCGCAGTCGTGGATCGGTGATGCGGGTGCGTGCGCCCTCGAGGCGGCCGACGAGGTCGTTGCGGCCGGCCTCCCGCGCCACATCCGCCATCGTGGACAGCAGATCGCCGATCGTGGCCGGGGCCTGCGAGTGCGTCTGGGCACCGGGTGCCGAGATCCGTGCCGGGGTCGGTGCCGGTGTCGCCGAGACAACCTGTGCCGCGGATGTCGGTGCGGGAGTGGCGGCGTGGGCCGCGCGACGGGGTCCGGCGGGAGCGGGGGCGTCCCGGTCGGCGGCGTGCCGACCGACCCGTGGCGGTTCGGCGGGAGGAGTGGTCATGGTGTCCTCACGGTAGCGGTGAGTCGGCGTCTGTGGGGCCCCCATCGGGGGGACGGAACGCGGGACGAGGACCGCCCCGGGGCCGGCCCCGTCCAGGATTGCTGGTCGGAGGCGGTCCCGGGGCGGGATACCGTCGGGTGATGTGGTCAGTCGGCGTCGGGGCCGGCGTCAGGGGTGTCGACGCCGATCCCGGTGTCGGTGTCGCCACCGAGTGCACCGCCGAGTCCGCCGGTCAGCCCGCCGGTGAGTCCACCGGTCAGGCCGGCCGTCGTGTCTGCCACGCCCCCGACGGTGGTATCGAGTGCGCCACCGAGGCCGGCATCGGTATCGGTTGCGCCACCGAGGTCGAGGCCACCTTCTGCGTCGCCACCGGCTTCGGCGCCTCCGGTGAGTCCACCGGTCACGCCGCCGACGATGTCGGTCGTCGTGTCGAGGGAGCCGCCGACCGTGCTCTCGAGCGAGCCGCCGACGGTGGTCTCCAGGGCGCCGCCGACCGTGCTCTCGAGGCCGCCCGTGCCGATCGAACCGGCCGCGTCCACCGCACCACCGGCGGTGCCGGCGATCGCCGTGGTCAGGTCGGAGGTGACGTCCGCGGGGAGCTCGGTGTCGAGTGCCCCGCCCAGTCCCAGGCCGCCGCCCAGTCCGAGGTCGCCGCCCAGTCCGAGATCGCCGCCCACACCAGGTTCGGTGTCGAGCCCCAGATCACCGCCGAGGACGGGACCGACGCCGGCCAACGCACCGTCGAGCCCGGTCTGCAGGGTGGTGTCCACCCCGGCGACCAGGTCGCCGCCGGTTTCGGCGACGGTGCCGAGTCCGGCCAGGGTCCCGGCGCCCAGGTTGCCGGTGAGGCCGTCGACGACCGTGCCGCCGAGCCCTTCGGTGACCAGGAGCGGTCCGCCGACGGTGATGGTGCCCTCGGGGGAGAGGATCAGGCTCGGGTTGATGATCGCCTCGAGTTCGCCGGTCAGCGCCCCGCCGAGACCACCCGTCGCCTCCAGGGTCGAGTCCAGTGTGGCCACGAGCCCGTCGGTGGCCGAGAGGTCGACGTCGAGTGCCGTGCTCAGCACGGTGCTCAGTGCCGCGGGCAGCTCCGCGCCGCCCGCCAGCTGGCCGGCGAGCGAGCCGCCGAGCTCACCGCTGAGTGCGGTACCGAGGACTGCACCGAGCGAAGCGCCGAGGTCGGCGCCCACATCGCCACCCGCGGCCAGCACGGCTTCGAGGGTCCCGGTGAGATCGGCAGCGGTCTCGGTCACGAGACCGAGCCCTGCGCCGGCGTCGAGTGCGGCGTCGAGTGCGCCGCCGAGCTGTGCGATCAGTGCGCCGTCGACACCGAGTGCACCGCCGAGGTCGGCGGCCAGCAACTCGCCGAGGTCCAGGCCGGCACCGGCCGCGGCTTCGAGGATTCCCTCGATACCGGTGGAGGCGCCCAGCACGCCGCCGAGCGTGGCGCCGAGTTCGGCCGCGAGGTCACCACCGCCGCCGACGATCGCGCCCAGTTGCGCGGCCAGGTCGGTGGCAAGTCCGCCCTCGAGGAGGCCGGTGAGGTCGGCACCGAGAACGCCACCCAGTTCGAGTGCGCCACCGAGTGCCGCGCCCAGATCGGCGCCCGCGGCGGCACCGAGGACGCCGGTGAGCACCGTGCTGAGAGCGGTGTCGAGTCCGGCACCGGCGGAGAGCAACCCGCCCAGCGCTGCGCCGAGTTCGGTACCGAGTCCGGCTCCGAGGCCGAGCCCCGCTCCGAGGGCGCCTTCGACGGCACCGCCGAGTCCGGCTCCGAGCCCGAGTCCCGCTCCGAGGGCGCCTTCGACGGCACCGCCGAGTCCCGCGCCGAGGCCGAGTCCGGCGTCGATGGCACCGCCGAGTCCGGCGTCGATGGCACCGCCGAGTCCGGCGGTGAGGTCGGCGGCGAGGCCGCCTTCGAGTGCTGCGGCGAGTGTGCCGCCCAGTGCTGCGCCGAGATCTCCGGCGATGTCACCGCCGGACTCGAGTCCGGCTGCCAGCGCACCGGCGAGGGTCGCGCTGAGGTCGCCACCGGCGCCCAGGACTGCTTCGATGTCGACCAGGCCGCCGGCTTCGAGCACGGATTCCAGTGTCGCGGCCAGCCCTGCCTGGGCGCCGCCGCCCACTCCCAGTGCCGCGGTCAGCGCGCCGCCGAGAAGCGCGTTCACGCCGGCCGCACCGGTGAGCGCCAGCCCGCCGGCCGCCGCTGCGGTGGAGGTCAGCGCAACGCCGAGTGCGGCACCGACCGATGCGGCAGCGGTGCCGCCCGCGGCGAGGGTGGAGCTCAGTGCCCCGGTCAGGGTCGCGCCGAGCTCGCCGGAGAGATCGGCGATGGCCTGTGCGTCGAGTAGCCCGGCCAGCGTCGCGGACAGGTCGCCCGCCACGTCGAGCGTCGAGGTGAGTGCCGCGGTCAGGTCACCCGACAGTTCGGCGCCGAGGCCGAGTGCACCGGTGAGGACGGCGGAAATGGCGCCGCCGGCACCGAGGCCGGCTGCGAGTGCAGCGGCGAGATCGGCGCCGAGGGCGCCGCCCGCACCGATCGTGGCGCCGAGCAGACCGCCCAGCGTCGCACCGAACGAGCCGGCGAGTTCGCCGCCGAGCCCGAGGACGGCGGACAGCTGCGCGGCGAGCCCGCCGCCGAGCCCGAGTCCGAGGTCGGCGCCCGCGGCGAGAAGTGCGTCGAGAGAGGCTCCGAGCTGACCGATCAGCGCGCCCTCGGCACCGATCGCCCCGGCCAGCGCCCCGGCGATGACGGGACCGATGCCCACGCCGAGTTCGAGTGCGCCGCCCACCACGGTCTCGAGAGCCGCGCCCAGTGCCGCACCGAACTGTGCTGCGATTGCTCCGCCGGCACCCAGTCCGGCGGACAGCGCCGCACCCAGTGCGACGGCCAGCTGCCCCGCGAGGTCGAGGTCCCCGAAGGCGATGCCCCCGAGGTCCAGGTCGGCGAGCGTCAGTCCCGACAGGTCCACGCCACCCAGCCCGATGCCGCCGATGAGCCCACCGAAGTCGATGTCGCCCAGGTCGATTCCGCCGAGGTCGAGTCCGCCTAGGTCGAACCCGCCCAGGTTCACGTCGCCGATGTTGACGTCACCGCCGCCGACGTTGATGTCCCCGAAGTTCACGTCTCCGAGGTTCAGGCCGCCCAGTCCTACGCCGGCCCCGCCGCCGATCACGCCACCGCCGATGACGCCGCCCCCGATGACACCGCCACCGATGACACCGCCGCCGGCGCCGATGATGGCGCCGAGACCGCCGCCACCTCCGGCTGCCAGGCCCGCGTCGGCGACGAGCGGCGCCGCGGCGGAGATGTCGGCGGGGGTGACGCCGCTCAGGCCGGCGCGATCGATCGCGCCCTGTGGGTTGCTGCAGTAGGCATTGAAGGATTCCTCGTCGCGAAGCAGACCGAGGATGAAGTCGAGAACCGCGTTGGTCGGCATGGCGTCGTTCCTTGCGTCGGGGAGATCGGAGTTCGATCCCGTGTCGAGTACGACGTTATGGATCGGCGCGGCGTACGGCATCGGGGAAAAGCCCCAGTCCTGTCCGCACCGGGCGATGGGGGGTCGATCCATAGGGGATCGGTGTCGACGCGGCCGTGCGGGATAGGGGGATCGGGTGTTTTCCCCCAATAACCGTTCGGGGCTAACGCCTCGGGGGTCATCCGCGACACACTGATTGAAGTGCACCGTTCGGGACCGGGGCACAACCGGACATCGACGGTCAGCGCGCCACGGCGTGGCAGGCGCACCGTCATCGACCACCGTCTGCAGGTGCGAACAGAGAGTTGACCGCCATGGCCATCGGGATCGGTGTGAAGATCGGAACGGCGAACAGTGTCGCTGTCGCTGATTCGGAGCAGTCCTGGGAGAACTCGATCTCCCTCGAGACCACCGCGCTCGTGGGTGTTGCCGACTTCATCGAGCGGGTGGGTGACCCGGTGCCGATGATCGACGATCACGGACAGACGCGCGCCGCCGCGGACATCTACGCCGACGCGGTGGTCGAACTGATCACCCGCCTCGACCTGGACGAAGGCGCCGAAACACAGGTCACGGTCGTCCATCCGGACACCTGGAACGATCAGGCAGTCGAGGATGCCCGCACCGCCCTCGACGCCCGTGACCCCGTCTTTCCTGCCGCCGTCAGCTGGGTTCCGGAATCACGCGCGGTGCTCGCCGCCGTCGAGCACAGTGGCGGCGCGTTCGCCGACGGGATCGTCGTGGCCTACGACCTCGGCGCATCCGGTTTGACCGTGACCGTCCTCGCCACCGGCGCCGAACCGCACGCCCTCGGACGCCCACTGCACCTCGACACCGTGAGCGGAAACGAGTTCGACCGCCTGCTTCTCGGGCACACACTGACGGTTACCGGTGCGGATGCGACCGTCGAGCTCGCGATGGGTGATCCCGTTCGAAGTGGCGCCGTCCTCGACGACCTCGGCCGGCTGCGCAACGAGTGCCGGCGTGCCAAGGAGTCGCTGTCGGTGGACACCGACACCGTCGTCGACGTCCGCGTGGGGACCACCGGTACCGAGGCCCGAATTGTCCGCGACGAGGTCGAGGAACTTCTGCGGGCCCCGTTGTTGGAGTCGGTGGCCCTGGTACGTGAGGCCCTCGCCGCAGCCGGCGCCGACCGCTCCGGCGTCGGTC
This sequence comes from Gordonia terrae, assembly GCF_051789125.1. Taxonomy (GTDB): domain Bacteria; phylum Actinomycetota; class Actinomycetes; order Mycobacteriales; family Mycobacteriaceae; genus Gordonia; species Gordonia terrae_A. The sequence continues at coordinate 124,552 of NZ_CP196526.1, forward strand.
CGGTCGGAGTGGCCGCCGTGCTCCTCGCCGGTGGCGGTGCCGCCATCCCGCTGGTGACCGAACTCCTGTCCTCGACGCTCAGACTGCCGGTCGTTCTCGACCCGGAACCCGCGTCGGCCTCTGCCGCTGGTGGCGCTCTGCTGGCCACCGCCGCCCTTGCCGCACGGGAACCCACGACGACGGCCCTGCCGGTGGCTGCTGCCGCCGGCGCGATCGCCGCGGCGTCCCCGGAGGACCGGCCGTTGCGCGAGATCATCCCGGCGCCCAGTACGCCGGTCACCGAGCCGGCCCCGCGGTTGTCCCGGCGCAAGCGCGGCACGCTGATCACTCTCGGCGCCGCTGCGTTGGCGCTGGTCACCGCCACCGGCCTGTCGGTGGGCACCGGCCTCGTCGGTTCCGTCGGCGAAGCGACACCACCGCCCGCCGGCGCGGCGACCACGACGGCCACCTCGTCGCAGAACCCGGGCAGCGCACCGGGGACGACCGTGGCGGGGGCACGTCCCGGCACCTCGGCGGCTCCCGTCACCGGCGCGGGCACCCGGGCTCCCGGCGCCAGCGCCGGCACACCGGGCCGCGCTGCCACCAACGCACCGACGGGCGGCGCTCCCGCCCCCGGAACCACTCCCGGGCGCCCGGCGCCCGCACCCGCGGCGCCTTCGGTGCCGTACAACCCCGGCACACCGTCGATACCCGATCAGAATCCGCCGGCTGAGCCCGAGGTCCCCGATCCGGGCACCGGCGGCAACACCGGTGGCGGTGTCACCCCCGGCGGGGTCCTCGAGGTACCCGGCCGGGTCCTCGACGGCACCGGCCAGGTGCTGTGCGGCGTCACCGGCGTCGTCTGCTGACGCCCGGGGCCTGATCGGTGACCTTTTCGAGTCCGACGGTCGGCGACCGCAGGGGATCCACCGCAGAATCGCCCGCGTCGTCCTGGGTGAGCGGCATCCTCGACCGCGCTCAGGCCGGAATCCCCTTGTGCGCGGTACTCATCGGAACGCCCGGGAGCGGTCGATCGGCGCTGTTGAAGGATGTGCACGGACTGCTGGATCGACGCGGTGTCCGGGTCAGCGTCGGCATGCCCGCCGGCGAGGTGCCGTTCGAGCACGGACTGTTGGTCGTGCTCGCCGACGACATCCACGCCTGGCCGGGTGAGCTGGTCGAGACAGCCATGACGATGCTCGACGCCGGCCGGATCGCACTGGTCGCCACCACCGAACCCCGGGACGCGCACCCGCACGTCACCCGGTTGGTCGCACGTGCCCGACTTTCAGGCGCCGCCCTCGAACTCGACACCGTGAGCACCGCGGAAGTACTCACGCGCGCCACGCGGGCCGGACTGACGCTCGAACCGACGACGGCATCGCTCATCCGCAGAAGGTGCGGCGGTGCGCGCACGGTGGTCGATGCCGCGCTCTCCGCGATCCGGGAGGCGACGGCCGAGGCCGCGGCCGGCGTCGACGAGGCCGCCATCGCCGAAAGCGTTGCCCGCGACCGGCATCATCGTCTGCTGCGTGGTCTGGACCCGTCGACCCTGTCGGTGCTGGCGCTGGCGTCGGTGCGGGCACCCGTCGATCCCGACAGCGTCGCCGAGGCGGCGTCGATCGACCGCGGCGCCGCCGTGATCGCGGTCGACCGGGCGCGCGGAACCGGACTGTTGAGGGGCGCCGACACATTCGTCTCCGCCGCCGCCGGTCCTCTGCGAGAAATCCTGGGGGACCACAGGATCGATGATCTCCGTCGGCGATCCGCGATCGCGCGGCTGCGATCGCCCCACCTGTCCGCCGACGACGCTCTGCTCGCGGCGGAGGCGGGCGTCGCCGACCCGCGTCTGGTGGATGTGCTGCTGGCCGGCGCCGAGGAGGCGACCGCCGCCCGCGCTGTGGTCCTGCTGCGGGCGGCCGATCGTGTGGAACCCGGACGCGATGACATCCGGTTGATGATGGCCCAGCGCGCGTTGGTATCCGGAGACGTCGACGGAGCCGGCATGGTCGCCGACCGCCGACTCGAGACAGCCGCCGCGTCCGATCGTGGGGTCGGGCGGTGGGTCGACGTGGCGGCTGCCGTGGCCGTGCACCGCGGGCTGGCGTCCCACGCCGCTGACCTGTATCGCTGGCTCGGTCCGGAAGCCGCTGCGGCGGAAGGTTTGTCGGCGGTCACCACGTTGGTGGCGGTCGGAGACCACGGTGCTGCGACCGCGGTTGCAGAGGCCGGGAGCGGTCTTCCCCCGGTCGGCAGTCGTGCCGCAGGGGCCCTGGCCATCCGCGGGTTGCTCGGCTCGCTCGACGTCACCGGTGCGGTCGGCTCCGGGGGCGCGGTCGACGAGTTGGTGCGCGGGCTCTCCTCGAGAGGAACGGTACGGAGCGGTCCCATGGCGGCGCGGATTCTGCACGCCGGTACCACCCTGGCCCTGAATGACGGCAACACGATTGCGGCGCAGACGATCCGACGCTCGGCACCGGAGGCGGTGGGCGCTCTCCTCGACGCCGAGCTCGCGCTCTCGACGGGCGATCTGGAGGCTGTTGCGAGACTCCTACCGGTGGATGAGCCCACGGGCATGCCCGAACGCTTCCGGCTGCATTCTCTCCGTCTAGGTCTTGCGCGCCGCAACGGCGATGTCCCGGCCCTGACGACGTTGTGGGAACCGGCTCTGTCGCTTCTCGCCGCGACTGAGGTGGATCTGTATCTTCTCAGGCCCCTCGCCGAGTTCTGGCAGGCCGGCGCCAGACTGGGCCGGGCAACGGTGATCGCGCGCCATGTCGCGACTGCGGATCGACTGCTCGACGGATTGGGCCTGCCCGCCACCTGGTCGGCGCCGTGGCAGTTCGCGGGGGTGCAGGCAGCGATCCTCACCGGCGACGAGCCGGCCGCCGACGATCGGCTGAATCGGCTCGAGGCGGCGGGCAGCCGGAGCCCGACCGCGGCGGCTCTGGCCACCGGCGCCCGTGCGTGGGTTGCGCTCGCTTTCGACCGGGCAGGCTCCGTCCCCGTCGACGGGGTGGCCGACGCGGTTGAGGCTCTGCGCGGTGTCGGATCGAACTGGGAGGCAGCCCGTCTGGCTGGCCTGGCGGCATCGCGCGCCGGGGACTCGGCCACTGCGGCCGGATTGCTCGACGCGGCGCGTTCGGCGGGCGAGGAGCTCCGACGCGCCCAGCCGGTCGGCGGTCCCCTGACCGATCGAGAAGCGGAGGTCGCCCGAGAGCTGTTGCAGGGGTTCACCTATCGGGAGATCGGTGAACGGCTGTATATCTCGGCGAAGACCGTCGAGCACCATGTCGCCCGCATTCGACGCAGGCTCGACGCCGGTTCGCGTTCCCAGCTGCTCGCGGCGCTGCGGGCGGCTGGATACGGCTGAGCGCCGCCAACCGCGGAATTCCAGAACCGGTGGCAGATGAACAGTGCCATGACCGATGATCGGGGGTAGGCGACGGCCGCCTTCTGGAGAGACGACACCGAGGTGTACACGACGATGACCCCTGATCTGTTCGATGTGAGTGGCAAGACCGTCCTGGTCACCGGCGGAACGTCGGGTATCGGTGCGATGATCGCCCACGGCCTGCGTGACCGCGGCGCACGGGTGCTGATCACCGGCCGCAACGACGACGCCCTCGCATCCGCGCGGGAGGCGGGTCTGACTGCGCTGCAGGCGAATCTGTCGACGGCGGAGGGTGCTCGGGCACTCGCCGAGGAAGTGCGGTCCGAGACCGACGTTCTCGATGTTCTCGTCAACAACGCCGGGGCCACGTGGGGCGCCCCGCTCGAAGAGTTCCCGGACTCCGCCTGGGATCGGGTGTTGAAACTCAACGTCCAGACACCCTTTGTGCTGACGCAGACGCTGCTCCCGTTGTTGACCCGGACCGCGAGCGCGGAGAACCCGTCGCGCGTGATCATGATCGGCAGCGTCGACGGGATTCGCGTGCCCCGCACCGCGTCGTACTCCTACTCGTCGAGCAAGGCCGCCGTCCATCAGTTGACCCGCCATCTCGCCCGCGACCTCGGCCCCCGCCACGTCACCGTGAACGCCATCGCCCCGGGGCCTTTCGAGTCGAAGATGATGGCGCCGATCCTGTCCGAACTCGGGGACGAGGTCGCGGCCGCCTCACCTCTGGGGCGGATCGGCCGGTCCGACGACATGGTCGGGTCGGTGGTGTACCTCGCCAGCCGGGCCGGCAGCTACCTCACCGGTGCCGTGATCCCCGTCGACGGCGGGATCGCGACCACTCTCTGAGCGTTGAACCGGACGGCCAAGGGTGTCGGTGACAGCGGATCCGCGGGAACGGCCGCGCCGGCGAACTCACCTGGTTGTCACACTCGCGCCGCCGTCGGTGTCTTGAGGACGAGCACCTCGGACACCGACGGAAGGCAGGACCATGAACACCACCGACATCACCCGGATCGACGACGAGAAGGTCGGCGGCCAGCGGGCGCGGGTTGTCGTCCTCGGCGCGGGTTACGCCGGCGCGATGGCGGCGAACAGGCTACGACGCAATCCCGCCGTCGACGTCACGGTCGTCAACCCGCAGCCGTTCTTCGTCCAGCGCATACGGTTGCACCAGTTCGTCTTGGGGACCGGCGATCCGCAGGTCGGCTTCGATGACCTGCTTGCCCAGGGTGTTCGCGTCGTCGTCGACACCGCCACGCGGATCGACACCGCCGGACGCCGGGTGCGTCTCGCTTCGGGTGCCTGTCTCGACTACGACCACCTCATCTATGCGATCGGGACACGCCACCGCACGCCGGAGATCCCGGGGGCGGCAGAGCATGCACTGTTCATCGCCGATTGGGCCGGCGCTCAGCGGATGCGCGACCGCGTCGAGGGCCTCGCCGCCCACGACATGATCACCGTCGTCGGCGGGGGACTCACCGGGGTCGAGGTCGCCGCGGAACTCGCCGAGAGCGGTCGCCACGTCCGGCTGGTGGGTGGCGGTGGGATCGCGACCACGGCGAGTGTCCGTGCCCGCCGCGTCACGGAGAAGCAACTGAGCCGACTCGGTGTCGACGTCGTGGACGACGGTCGCGTCGTCGAGGTCACGCCGCGGACCGTGGTCGTCGACATCGACGGTGAGCGTGGGGAACTGGCGAGCGCGGCAACGATTCTCGCCACCGGTTTCGAGGCCCCCGAACTGGCGGCCGACAGCGGCCTTACCACCGACGAGCTCGGCCGCCTGCGCACTGATGCGGCCCTGACCAGTATCGACGACGATCGGATCGTCGGCGCCGGGGACGCGGTCGTGGCGGAGGGTGTTGCTCTGCGGATGAGTTGTCAGGCTGCCGAGCCACTGGGGGCGCAGGCCGCTGACGCCGTGCTCGCGAAGATCGCCGGGCAGCAGCCGAAAGCCGTCGACCAGGGTTTCGTCGCGCAGTGTGCCAGCATCGGCCGCCACGCCGCGACCCTTCAGTTCACGCGCCGTGACGATTCGCCCACCCGTGCGGTGGTGACCGGCCGCCTCGCGGCCTGGACAAAGGAGTTGATCTGCCGCGAAACCGTGGAGAACATCCGGCGTGAGGGCGCACGGCCCGGTAAGTTCAGCTGGTTCCACGGGCCGAAGACGACGACGACCGAGCGCGAACCGGTGTCGCGATGACCGGCGGGTCGACCAGGACGGAGTGGCGATGACCGGTAGCGAATCCGACCGTCGTGCAGAACGTTTCGCCGAACTTCGGCCACTGCTGTTCACCGTCGCCTATGAGATCGTCGGGTCCGCGGCCGACGCGGACGACGTCCTGCAGGACAGCTACCTGCGGTGGGCCGAGGTCGATGCCGACGGTGTCGCCGACGCGAAGGCCTACCTCGCGAAGATCGTCACTCGACAGGCACTCAATGCTCTTAGGTCCCGATCGCGACGACGTGAGGAGTATGTCGGCCCCTGGCTTCCCGAGCCCATTCTGCTCGACGACCGGGATCTGGCCGACGACGTCGTACTCGCCGAGTCGGTGTCGACGGCGATGCTGGTGGTGCTGGAATCGCTGAGCCCCGACGAACGCGCGGTGTTCGTCCTGCGTGAGGTGTTCGGCTTCTCCTACACCGAGATCGCGACGATGGTGTCGAAATCCTCGGCTGCGGTCCGTCAGATCGCGCACCGCGCCAGGTCACATGTCCAGTCCCGGCGGCCCCGTTTCGAACGGGTCGATGCCGATCGTGCGGGCGCGGTCGTCGAGGAGTTCCTCGCGGCCGCGCAGTCGGGCGAGGTGGAGTCCCTGATGGCGATGCTCTCGCCCGACGTGGTGTTCACCGCCGACAGCGACGGCAAGGCCTCCGCGGTCAAGAAGCCCATCCAGGGTGCGCTGCCGGTGGCTCGCCTGCTCACCGGGTTCGCGCGGCTCGGGGCGGCGACTGCCGACTACCGGGCCGAGGTGGCAGTGTTCAACCACGAACCGGGCATGCTCGTGTACTTCGACGGGAAACTCCAGGGCGCGTTCACCTTCCATCTCGTCGACGGCGTGATCGCACACATCTACGCGATGCGCAATCCCGACAAGCTAGCCGGGATCGAGGAGCCGCGGACGATCGCGCGGTGACCCGTTCGACGAGAACCGCGTGGCGGCAGGTGGCGCTCACAGTTCGACCACCGAGCGCAGGACGTCGCCCGCATGCATCGAGTCGAAGGCCTCTTCGACGCGGTCGAGCGTGATGCGCTCGGTGACGAACTTCTCCAGGGGGAGACGTCCCTGCTGGTAGAGGTCGACGAGCATCGGGAAGTCGCGCTCAGGAAGGCAATCGCCGTACCACGAGGACGTGAGTGAACCTCCCCTGGAGAAGAAGTCGATCAGCGGCATCTCCAGCCGCATCTCCGGGGTGGGGACGCCGACGAGGACGACGGTGCCGGCCAGGTCACGCGCATAGAAGGCTTGCGTCCACGTCTCGGGTCGCCCGACAGCGTCGATGACGACGTCGGCTCCGAACCCGCCGGTGATCTCCTGGATTCTCGCGGTCGGATCGGTATGCGAGGCGTCGACGCAGTGAGTGGCTCCCAGCGTCGCCGCCCAGGCGAGCTTCTGCTCGTCTCGGTCGACGGCGATGATCGTCGATGCGCCTGCCAGGCGAGCACCGACGATGGCGGCGTCGCCCACTCCTCCGCAGCCGATGACGGCGACCGAATCGCCACGACCCACGTTGCCGGTGTTCATCGCCGCGCCCATGCCCGCCATCAACCCGCAGCCCAGCAGCCCGACGACGGCGGGATCGGCATCGGGGGCGACCTTCGTGCATTGGCCCTCGTGGACCAGGGTCTTGTCGGCGAACGCGCCGATGCCCAGCGCCGGGGTGAGCTCGGTGCCGTCTGTGAGCGTCATCTTCCGTGACGCGTTGTGGGTGTCGAAGCAGTACTGCGGGCGGCCGCGTCTGCACGCACGGCACTGACCGCACACCGCGCGCCAGTTCAAGACGACGAAGTCGCCGACCTGGACGTGGGTGACCTGGGAGCCGATGGTCTCCACCACGCCCGCGGCTTCGTGGCCGAGCAGGAACGGGAACTCGTCGTTGATGCCACCGTCGCGATACGTCAGGTCGGTGTGGCACACACCGCACGCCTGGACCCGGACGATGACGTCACGGGCACCGGGGTCGGGGATGACGATGTCGACGAGCTCGACGGCGGCCTTCGCCTCGCGTGCGATGACTCCACGGACTGTCTGGGGCATGGTTTCTCTCTCAAGTGGGCGGCGACAACTCGCCGAAGTGCCGGTGAACGAAAGGGGGATCGAGATGAAGGGTGCGCCGTGAGGGAGTGGTTCGCCGTCACCCGTTGTTGTTCCGCAGCAGGTGCTTCTGGATTTTTCCCGTCGAGGTCTTGGGGAGATCGTCGACGATGACGACGCGCTTCGGCGCCTTGTACCGGGCCAGCTGCCCGCGAACCCGATCGATGATGTCGGCTTCGCTGACCATGTGGTTGTCGGGGTCGCGGATGGTGATGAAGGCAACCGGTACTTCACCCCACTTCTCGTCAGCCATACCGACAACGGCGACCTCGGCCACACCGGGATGCTCGGCGATGACATTCTCGACTTCGACGCTGGTGATGTTCTCGCCACCGGAGATGATGACGTCCTTACTGCGGTCGCGTAACTCGATGTATCCGTCCGGATGGCGGACCCCGAGGTCACCGGTGCGAAACCAGCCATCGCGGATGGCATCCCGCGTGGCGCCGGGATCCTTGTAGTACCCCAGCATGACGTTGTTGCCGCGCAGGGCGATCTCGCCGATGGTCGACCCGTCCGAGGGGACGTCGCGCCCGAGAGCGTCGATGACCCGCGGCGGTTGCGAGACGACATTTCCGACGCCTTGACGAGCGTGGAGTTCTGCCTTCCGGCCGGGGTCCTCGGCATCCCATTCAGGCCGCCAGTCGCAGATGACAGCCGGTCCATAGGTCTCGGTGAGCCCGTAGAGGTGGGTGAGGTCGAAGCCGAGCGAGGTCATTCGCCGTAGCAACGCCGGGGACGGAGGTGCGCCGCCGGTGGCAACGCGGATCGGCTGAGCCAGCGGATGCGCCTGGGCAGCATCGGCGATCAGTGTCAGCACGGTGGGCGCGCCGTTGAGGTGGGTGATGCCGTGGGTTGCGATGGAGTGCCAGATCTGGGCCGCGTCGACCTTCGGCAGACAGACATGCGTTCCGGCGACGGCGGTGACGGCCCACGGAAAACACCAACCGTGACAGTGGAACATCGGCAGTGTCCACAGGTAGGACGTCCGGGTGTCGAGATGCAGCTGGGCTGTCATCGCCAGGGCCTGAAGGTAGGCGCCGCGGTGGCTGTACATCACGCCCTTGGGTTTTCCGGTTGTCCCGGAGGTGTAGTTGATCGACAGGAGGGCGTTCTCGTCGGACACCTCGACACGACCCGGTCGACCGGTGAGCAGTTCGGGGTTGATCGCACCTGCCGAGGTGGACAGCATGACCGGTTGCGGCGGAGACGTCAGATGGGCGAGTGCGGTGGTGGCCAGTTCCTCGAAAACCGGGTCGTACAGCAGCACACTGCATCGGCTGTGTTCGAGCAGTGCCGCGAGCTCGGTGGGAGCCAATCGAGTGTTCAGTGGAACCATCGGGACTCCTGCCCACGGAATGGCGAAGTGTACGAGCAACATCCCGGCGGTGTTGGGGGCGAGCACGGCCACGGGGCGGAACCCGGCCAAGGTGCGCAGGGTCCCGGCCATGGCTGACGCGGCGTCGAGCATCGAGCGGTAGGTCCATGTGTTCTCACCGTCGATGATGGCGACTCGACCGGCGTGGGCGGCGGCGGCTCGTTCCAGGAAACCGGTCGGGGTCAGTGCGGTGTGCGACCACTCGGTCATGCGGTGACTTTCTCGACCCAGGTGGTGATCGCCTGCAAGGTGTCCGGCAGACGCTGGGGTGGCCCTTCGAAGTAGTGGCCGGTCCCTTCCACCGCGAGGAGTTCTCTGCCGGGGTGTGACGACGCGTCGAAGAGCTCCCGAGCCATCGAGGGAAAACAGCCCTTGTCGGCCGTCCCGTAGACGACCATGACGGGGACGCTGACGTCTTCGAGGCAGGTGGGGCCGTGCGCGTTGGTGTCGGCGACGCTCCACTGGGAGAGCCAGGACCGCAAGGTCGAGGTACTGCCGAGGGTGACCGGCCGCAGATTCGCCGACATTGCGTCTCCCCACAGGGTCCCCGGCTCGCGATCGGAGGGGTCGAGGGTCGTGTCGACGAATCGTGGGTCGGCGCACGTGCCGTGGATGCGGAACGGCAGGTCGGGCACCGCATCCCCGTACTCGTCGTGGAGCCTGGTGAGCTGAGCTCTGACCCAAGCGGTTATCCGATCGGCGCGATCTGCCTGGGCCTGACGATAATGCTCGACCCACCCTCGATCCAGGGGCGCACGACGGCCGGCCGCGAACAAATCGAGATCGGCATCTCGACCGAACGGATCGTCCTCGTCACGGATCGCCGGGTCCAGCCACCCCTGCAACAGGGCGGCCCGGCCGGCATGGGCGTTGAGCATCACCAGCGCGTCGGCGGGCGGAAGGACCGCTGTCGTGAGATCGGGTCCCCCGCCACCGGGTGCGTCTGTGACCGTGGGCTTTTCGGCCTGTTGCTGATAGAACGCCGACAGTCCACCGCCCCCGGAGTTGCCGACCAGGATCACTCGGCGGTAGCCCTCATTCTCGCGTAGGTGCGAGATGACCGAACCGAGATCAGAGACGCAGTTCTCCAGGATCACCTGAGTGTCGTTGCCCCCGTAGCGGGTGACCACACCGACGGCGTCGTACCCCAGACCCGCTGTAGCCCGCAGGGCGTAGTGGCCGACGAAGTTGGAGCTGGGATGGCAGAACACGAGCGCGGTGTCGGAGACGATCCCGGGCTCGGCGCGCTCCCGCCCGCACCACAGAAGCCCTGAGGCACGGGCGATTCCGGAGTACACATCACCGCCCATGGTCTCCTGCATCGGGACCGGGAGGAGTTCACGCATGAGCCGGTTGTCCTTCCAGGTTCGCCCACGTGTACGGATATTCGGGGTCGGCGCACTGCGCGGCAGCTTGTACGCCGATGTCGAGCGGCCGCATGGTGTCCACCATCACCTGGTATTCGTCGGATCTCTGTGCCCCGATGGCCCGTTCGACGTTGCCGGGGTGTGGGCCGTGGATGAAGCCTGCGGGGTGCACGGTGACCGACCCGGTCGCCACACCGGTGCCGCGGCGTGTGGCCGCATTCCCCTTGGCGTAGAAGAGAACCTCATCGCTGTCCACGTTGGAGTGGAACGGCGGGATGGGCACCGCGTCGGGGTGGTAGTCGAGCATGCGAGGAACAAAGTTGCACATGACGAATCCCTGGGCCTGGAAGGTCTGGTGCATCGGTGGTGGCTGGTGCAGACTGCCGGTGATGGGTTCGAAGTCGGCGATGTTGACCGACCACGGGTACATTCCGCCGTGCCATCCGACGACATCGAACGGATGGTGGCGATGGGTGTGTTTGGTCAACCCCGTCCGGCTACGCACGATCACGTCGACATCGGTGCCGGTGTCCTGGAAGACCTCGACCGGGCGTCGGATGTCGAGCTCGCAATAGGGCGTGCCTTCGAGGAATTGCCCTCGCGCGGACAGGTAGCGCTCTGGAGGGTCGATGTGGCCGGTGGCCGCGACGGTCAGCAGGCGGAGTTCGGAACTGGTCACGATCCATCGATGGATCGTCGAGGTGGGCACGATGATGTAGTCGCCGGCGGAGATGTCGAACGCCCCGAAGGTGCTCTGGAACGAGCCGTGTCCGCTCTCCACGTAGACGACTTCGTCGCCGGTGCAGTTCTTGTAGAGCCGGCTGTCGTGGGTGGCGATCACATAGCTGATGCGGACATCGTCGTTGCCCAGCAGCAAGATCCTGTCGAGAACCGCGTCACCGCCGGTGGTCAACCCGTGCAGGTTGAGGTGGATCGGAGTGACGGGATTGTTGGGTCGCAGGGCGTCGTCGGTTCCGGCGACGGATTCGATGGCGGTGACCGCATTCGGTGGATAGCGGTGATAGAGCAGCGAGGTGTCTCCGACGAAGCCGTCCTCGCCGATGAGCTCCTCCCAGTACAGAGTGCCGTCGGGTTGACGGAAGACGGTGTGGCGCTTGCGCGGAACCTGGCCGACCTTGGTGAAGTAGGGCATGAGTTCAGTTCTCCTGTTCGCTGCCGATGAGTACCGCGGCGAGGGTGACCGACTGGTCGGTGCGGTTACGCCACGCATGGCGGGTGGCGTTCTGGACGACGATGTCCCCTGGGTCGAGATCGGTGGTGACACCGTTGTCGAGTTCCAGCGTGAGACGTCCGGTGAGCACGATGGCGTAGTCGATCGTCGGGGTGCGGTGCATTCCGTCCGGTTCGAACGTCTCGGCCAGTCCCGGCGAATACTGGAGTTGTTCGGCGACGTAACCGGGACCGTCGAAGGTCGGTTCGCCCATGGTGGCGTCGGGCGGAAGCGTCAGAACGAGCAGACGCGTTTCGCCGACACCGGGCAACAGAGACGTCACGGCGGGGGTCGGGTCCGCTCCGATGGTGCTGACCGGGTCGTGCGGGTCGGTGGACCACGCGACTGTCGAGGAGAATCCGGGAAAAGCCGCGAAATCGTGTGTACGAGGTGGTGTTCCGTCGTCGACGATGATCGACTGTCCGGTCTCGTCGTGGCCGGTGACGACTCTACGCATGATGTGCCTCCTTGGCTGTTGCGGTGACGGCGTGACGAAGTTCGGCGGCTTCGCGGAACGCGCGAAGTTCTCTCGGGATGTCGCGCCCAGCGGGTTGGTAGAGCACGGCGCTGGCGCCGGCATCTTCGAGTCGCTTGAGGGTGGTGGCGATGTCGGAGCGGGTTCCTGTCATCGTCCCTCGTCGGATGACATCAGCCGTGATGTAGCGTCTGTCGATCGAGTTGGGCTCGATGAGATGCCCACGATAGAGCTCGAGGTGGCGGCGGTTCTCGGGCAGCGCTGCGATCTCCCTGGCGTAGGCTTCGGCCTCGGGCATGCCGGCCAGCGGCCCGTGCTCACCCATGTGCAGGGCCAGTGAGGCCCCGGGGCCGGCGGCATCCACAGCGCGAGGCGAGTCGATGGCTTCGTCGTCATCGAGAACTGTTCCGTAGTAGGTGAGTTGGCAAGCACCTGCGAAGGGAACCGGATTGTCGCCGTGGGTCGGATTCGTGACCACTCCGGCGCCGAGCCGCTGCGCGACCCCGAATCCCTTGGGGCCGTGGGCACCGATCCAGATAGGCGTGTCGATGGGGTAGCTGATACCTGATGCGGGACTGTGCATCAGGCTCACCGTGGCACCTTCCCATTCGAGATCGCCGCCGGCGAGGAGGACCTGCAGGGCGCGGACGTACTCCTCGACATAGGCCCATTTCGACGGTTTGCGCCCGAGATAGGTAGAGCTGGTGAAGCCTGCGCCCACACCGGTGTCGAAGCGTCCTGGAGCGATGGTGGTCAGGTAGGCGATCAGTCCGGCGTTGGCTGTGAGATGCCGCAGATGGGGTGTGAAGACGGACACCCCGAGGCGAATCGTGGTGGTGCGGTGAGCCGCAAGCGCGAGCGTGGCGCCCGTGTCGGCATAGGAGACCGGCACGTCGTAGACCCAGGCGCGTTGATAACCGAGGTCCTCGGCCAGGGCGATGTGGTCGGGTGTCGACAGGGATGGAGGGAAGACGCAGTTGATTTCCATGGGGGTTCCTTGTTGTGCTCTAAGCCGTGGCGTGCAGGTGCGCGCGTAGGTCGACGGCGGGGTCCGCGACGCGGAGCGGGTCCGGTGAGAGTCGGGCTGACAACATCCGTCGGGCGTTGACATGATCGGCCGGGCGATTGACTGATTCGACGGCGCACAGCCGATCCTCGCGATAGCGGAACACAGAGAACTTGCCCGTGGCAGGATCGCCACGCACCACATCGAGGTCGGAGTCGGTCGCGTACCCGGCGATTTGGAGTTTCATCGGCCCCTGGTGACTCCAGAACCAGGGTAGGCACCCGTACGGGTCGACCTCCTCTCCGAGGATCTGGGCGGCGACCAGACGAGCATGATCAGTTGCGGCCTGAACCGATTCCAGCCGAATGTCTCTGCCGGAGAAGGAGTCAGGGAACTGCGCACAGTCACCGATAGCGAAGATCGCGCGGTCAGTGGTACGAAGCCGCTCATCGACGATGACGCCGTTGGCAACCGGCAGTGCGGCGTCGGCTGCGAGGCGGATGTTGGGTCGCACGCCTATCGCGACGACGACAAGATCTGTGTTGATCTTCTCGCCGGTCACGGTGCTCACCGATCGGACCGACCCCGAGCCGTCGTCGTGGACGGCCGCGATGGCTGTGTTCAGCGCGATCTCGGCCCCTGCAGCGGTATGTCGTTCGGCGAGATAGTGGCTCATGCGCGGAGACACGGCGCGCGCCAGGACGCGGTCGGCGATATCGACCACCGTGCATTCGACACCGAGTTTCGTGGCAGTCGAGGAGAGTTCGAGTCCGATGAATCCGGCCCCGATCACGGTGAGGTGCCGGACATCTCGCAGACCGGTCCGCAATGCATGGGCGTCGGCGAGTGAACGCAGGGTGAGAACTCCACGGTGTCCGACCCCTTCCAGCGGCGGCATGATGGGGCTGGTCCCCGTGGCCAGCACCAGATGTGAGTACGAGACGGTGTCGCCGTCATCGAGAACAACCCTCTGGTTGTCGCGGTCGATCCGGGTGACCCTCGTGCTCAGACGTAGGTCGATTGCCTTGTTCGTGTAGTAGTCCGAGCTCCGAAATGCGAGGTCATCGTCCTGGCCCGGGCCGGACAACAAGAACCCTTTCGACAGCGGCGGACGTTCATAGGGCAGATCGGTCTCGTCCCCGATGACGGTGATCGGGCCTGGATACCCACGCTCACGCAGGGTCGTGGCGACGGTGGTGCCGGCCTGGCCGGCGCCCACGATCACCACCGGCGTGGTCACAGGTCCTCGGCCGGTACGTAGACGAGCATGCCGTCCACCTCATCGGTGACCGGCAACTGGCAGCTCAGCCGGCTCGACGAGACACGCGGTGAGGTCGCGCATTCGAGCATCTCGTCCTCGTCTTCGCCGACCGGAGGCAATCGATCCTCGCCGACGCGGACATGCACGTGACAGGTCGCGCACATGGCCTGACCGCCGCACTCCGCGAGGATGCCGGGGATGTCCGCGCCGACGGCGGCTTTCATGAGGCTGATCCCGACCGGTGCCTCGATCGTGTCGACACGGCCATCAGGTTGCTCGAATCGTATGGTGGGCATGGCTCAGTCCTTCCAGGTCGCCGGCAGCTGTACCGGTCCGCGGAAGACCCACCCGGCCATCGCGACCGTGTCGGGTCGGTTCAGGGTCAGTCGCGGTATCCGCGCGAACAGGGTCGGCAGGGCGATGTCCGCTATCGAGAGCCGGGCAACCCATGTGCCCAGGCAGAAGTGCGGGCCGCCGCCGAATGCGAGGTGAGATCCCGAATCACGGTGTATGTCAAAGACGTCCGGATCAGAGAACACCGAATCATCGCGGTTGGCAGAGGCGATGACGACGCCGATCCGGTCGCCACGCCGGAGAACGGTCCCCCCGAGCTCCACCGGTTCAGTGACCTGACGCGGGTACATGCCGATGGGCGACACCCATCGCACCGATTCATCGAACACCTTGCGCCAGCTGACCCGCCCGTCGACGACGTCGGCGCGTTGATCGCTGTTGCTCAGGAGGCCGTAGATGGCCACTGCCGTCGCGTCACGAGGCTCGTTCACGCCACCCCCGACGAATATCTTTATGTTGGTGCGAATCTCATCGTCGGTCAGACCGCCCTCGGCGTGAGCCATCGACGACAACACGGTGGGGTCGTCGGTCGCCCTCGCGGTCGGCAGCATCTCGGTCACGGCGGCGTCGAGTTCCTCACATGCAGTCGCGCACCGTGCCCACACCTCGGGATCGTCGGCGTAGTTTCCGCACCCGTCGATGAACGCCTGCGACCACCGTTGAATGTCGGCGGCCGTGGCGTTGCGCAGGCCCAGGATCGTCGCGAGATTCTCTGCGGCCAACGGCGCGGCGAAGTCGGCTACCAAGTCTGCCGATCCGCGGGCGATGAACGAATCGATCAGTGCATCGGTGTTCGCCTGAAACGCGGGCATCCACCGTGTCTTGATCGTCTTGGGCCGAACCGGCCCTTCGGCCGCCTTGCGGATGCGCCGGTGCGCATCGCCGTCCTGGCGCAGTAGCGTGGCCCCGATCGCACGCGTCATCAGCGAAGGTTCTTCGACCGAGCTGAAGAGTTCGGGGTGCCGTTCGACGAACATGACGTCCTCGAAGCGCGTCACCAGGTAGCGATTGACCGACGGCACCCATGCCACCGGCTCCTCGGCCCGCAGCCGCGCGTACGCACTGTATGGGTCTGCCGCGAGCTCGCTGACCTGCACGTCTGCCGCGAACGAAGTCGACATGGTAGCCCCTATGTGTTGAAGATCATTGACTGTCACCAAATATGACAGCCATCACTAGATATGGGAAACTAGTCTTTCCAACCTCAAACCTAGGAAATGCTTATGTCGCCGTCGTTCACTCTGCGCCAGATCGAATTCTTCGAGGCAGCGGCTCGCCTGGGATCGTTCACCGCAGCCGCTGAGGCGTGTCACTCCTCGCAAGCCGCGGTCTCCTTGGCGCTTGCTGATCTGGAGAAGCGGGTCGGCGTCAAGCTGCTCGTCCGACGCCGGGCCAAGGGCGTCTTGCTGACCGAGGCGGGGGCTCGAATACTCGCCGACGCTCGCCGCCTTCTCGAAGCCGCCGGCGAGTTGGAGCGCGACGCTCACTCGTACAGCGCGGCACTTCATGGCACACTCACGATCGGTTGCTATCTGACGTTGGCGCCGTTCGTGATTCCACCCGTGCTGGACGATTTCGCTCGCAGGCACGCAGGCCTGAAGGTCAACGTCATCGAGGGTGCTGGTGACGAGATGCACGAAGCGCTACTCGATGGGCGATGCGAAGTCGCGTTCCTCTACGGTGACGACAGCAGCGCCTCCCTGGTGACCACGAAGGTGAAGACCACCGAACCCTACGTGATCCTGGCGGCCGAACACCCACTTGCACAGAGTGATTCAGTCGAACTGAGTCAACTTGCGGACCTACCCATGATCATGTTCGACGTGCCCAGCGCCCGCAACGCGGCACACATCCTGCGGAGTAACGGACTGACTCCCAGCATTCGCCACATCACACCCAACATCGAGTTGGTCCGTTGCCTGGTCGCCCGCGGACTCGGTTACTCCATCCTCGTGCAGCGCTGGCCTGTTGAGGTCAGCTATGAAGGGCGGCCCCTGGTTGCCCTGCCGATCGCCAACAACACCGACGAACGTCACGTCGTCCTGGCCTGGCCCTCCAATTCGACCCCGACGCGACGCGCAGCGGCTCTGATCGACGCGGCACCCGAACTCTTCTAGGGCGTCGGCGGTGCTGTCGAGTCTCCTGCGAGACGGGGCCCAGTGGTTTGTGCTCGACGCCGGGCCGTCGCCACGGAGACGACGGCAAGTCGGCTGCATGGTTTGGATTTCTAATGCTTCTCATTGCGAATTCGACGTTTTCAAGCGCTTCCGGGTTTGCGATAGTGGGACCGATCGCTTCCTGTAGCGCAGGTCACAGCACTCCGTCATCCGGAGCCTCCACGTCGCCATCCTCGGCGGGCGCGCACGGCGCGCGGCGGTCAGTCCTCTCCTCTGAAAGGGTCACTATGTCCAGCACCATGAGGGCAGCGCGCATGCACGCTCCCGGCGAGCCGCTCACGGTCGAGCGAGTACCGATCCCGACGCCGGGCCCCACCGATGTCCTGGTCGAGGTGAAAGCGTGTGGGATCGTGCCGAATCTCGGCAACGTTCTCGCCAATCTGCAGTCGTGGTACCCGCACCTGAGCCTGCCCCGTCTGCCTGCGATCTTCGGGCTCGACCCGTCGGGGGTGATCGCTGACAAGGGGGCCCAGGTCCACGGCCTCGAAGTAGGCCAGCGGGTGTATGTGAATCCCGGCCGATGGTGCGGCGGTTGCGAGGTCTGTCGACTGGGCAGGTTCGAGGATTGCGAATATTACGCCTTTGCAGGCTATTTCGGTATCGGACGGTGGTCCCGCCAGCTTCTCGACGACTATCCGTATGGAGGAATGTGCGAGTACATGACCGCGCCCCAGACCAGCATCGTCACACTTCCTGACAGTGTTTCGCACGAGACTGCCGCTCGCTGGGGCTATTTGGGTACGGGGTTCAAAGCGCTCCGGGCGGCGGGTGCCGGTCCGCTCAGCACAGTGCTGGTCACCGGAGCGACGGGGACCCTGGGGTTGTCGGTCGTTGTGTTCGCTCTCGGCCTCGGGGTGCGGAAGGTCTTCGCTGTGGCACGCGACGAGGAACTGCTCGAGCGTCTGCGGCAACTGGCTCCCGGACGCATCGAGACATACTCGACGAAGGGTGGGACCGCCTCTGTGTCGAGTTGGGCCAGATCGCTCACCGGAGGCGACGGGGTGTCGATCGTGATCGATGCACTCGGCCCGGGCGCGCCGGCCGAGGTCATGATCGACGCGGCTGCCGGTATGCGCCGTGGCGGACAGCTGGTGAACATCGGCGCAGTCGTCGGCGACGTGCCGCTCAACCTCAATGCCATGATGTCCCACGGCCAGAGCGTCATCGGGTCTTGCTGGTTGTCGACCTCGGACGGTCAGATGATGGCTGGTATGGCCGAATCCGGCATGGTGAACCTCGACGTCTTCGAACACGAGGTGTACTCACTCGACGAGGTCAACGACGCGCTGGCGCTGATCGGTAACCGTAACGGCGGATTCAGCAACTACGTCATCAGTCCGGGCGGGTGACGCGAGGGGAAGCTCGGCATTCAGCTACTTCCCGGGATCCCTGTCGCGAAGGTCGATCGCCAGAACCACTTTCCCTCGCCCGTGGCCGGTCTCGACCGCGGCATGCGCCTCGACGACGTCCGTCAACGGGTAGGTCCTGACCGGCATCGTCAGGAGGCCCTGGGCTGCCAGATCCACCACCCGGGCCAGACGCCCCGGATCTCGCGGGGCGCGAACCACACGCGTACCGAGCGCTGACGCGGACTCTTCGTCGACGATGGTGCCGATCCGGGCTCGATCGATTCCGAGTTCCACGGACGCGGACACGGCCCCTCGTCCCGCCGCGTCGAGTGCCACCGTCGGTGTGAGGCCGGTGGCCCGAACCTCGTCGACGAGCCCGGGGCCGTAGGCCACGGGGATCGCACCGAGGTCGCGGAGGTACTCGTGGTTGCTTCTGCTCGCGGTCCCGATGACGGTGGCGCCGAGGAGCCGTGCGAGTTGCACCGAAAGGGTTCCCACCGAACCCGCGGCGGCATGGACCAGCAGCACGTCGCCCAACTCCACGCCGAGTTCGTCCAGGGCCCCGGTTGCCGTCTGCCCGGCGGCGACCAAGCCCGCTGCAGTGGGAAAGTCGAGGTCGGCGGGCTTGCGGACGAGCGTGTCGGCCGACACGACGACCATCGACGCCTGACCGCGCAGCATCGTCGAGCCGAGGACCGCGTCTCCCGGTGCCACCGAGGTGACCCCATCGCCGACGACATCCACGATCCCCGAGTACTCCTGACCGATCTGCTGGGGGAACACCGCGGTCACCCAGGGCATCGTGCCGTTGCGCACCGCGAGATCGAACGGTTGTACGCCGGCTGCCCGAACGCGCACGCGGACTTCACCGAAGCCGGGTTCGGGATCGGGCAGTTCGGCGAGGCGTAAGACCTCCGGTGGGCCGTGGCGGTCGAAGACGGTGGCGATCACGAACACAGGCTGCAACTTCAAGTTCGGATGAAGTCAACAGCGGCACCAGGGCCGAGGTATTCCCGTTCGGTATGTTCTCGTCTCGATGCAACCAAACTCTCGACCGATGATCACATAACGGGCATACTGTCCCCGTGATCTCCCCGGTGAACCGATGACGGTAACGGACGGCACGGATCTGCTGGTGTCCTCACTGTCGGCGAACGGCTCTCGGACGTCCGACCAGGTTCGTGACGTCACCGCACGCCTGATCCGGGACGGCAAGCTGGCCGTCGGCACCCGCCTCCCGACCATCCGTGAACTGACGCATCGCTCGGGGCTGAGTACACGGTCGATCGTCTCGGCCTGGGGTGAACTGCGACGGGAGGGCCTGATCGAGACGAATCGCCGAGGTGGCACGGTGGTCGTGAACTCCGCCGCGGCCACCCCGTCCTGGGCCGACCGTGACCTGCTCACTGGCAGCCCCGACTACACGCTGCAGCCCGATCTCGCGCGTGCGCTGTCGGCCGGACTCCGATCCGATCACCTCAATCATCCTGGGCGCGAGTACATCACGAGCCGGCTTCACGACGCGGTGGTGGGGGATTGGCCCTTCGAGGCGGCGTCCTTCGTCGCCGCGGGTGGCGGGTCGGAGGGTCTGCTGCTGGCCGTGGAGGCGGCGGCACCCGCCGGCTCGGTGGTCGCCGTCGAGGAGCCGGTGATGCCGGGCTTCCTCGACACCCTCGCCGAGGTCGGGTACCGCGTGGTCGGCATCGCCTCGGACGAGTCCGGCGCCCGCCCGGACTCCTTCGCCGCCGCGCTGGACGCCGAACCCGCCGCGATCGTGCTGCAACCCGAGGGCGGCTATTCGGCGGGTGGGACGCTCACCCCGGGCCGTCGGTCGGAACTGGTCGCGCTGGTGGCCGACGCCGACCGCACGCCGTGGATCGTGGAGGACGATGCCGTGGGTCCGCTTGCCGGCGCCCAGGCGCCGTCACTCGGTGAACATCTCCCCGACCGGACCGTCCGTGTCCGCAGCTACTGCAAGGCCTACGGCATGGACATCAAGACCTGTGTCATCGGCGGCAGCGATGAACTCATCAACCGGGCGATCCGGCTCCGCGTCCACGGCATCGCGGCCAACAGCCGCATCCTGCAGAACGCTCTCGCGCATCTGGTCGCCGACCCCGAGACCGACACCGTCATCGAGACCGCGCGCACGCGCTACCGGAATCGTCGCGAGGCGCTGCGCACCGAGTTGACCGCACGCGGGGTACGCGCCCGCTCGGGTCCCAACAGCCTGGTGCTGTGGGCGGAGGTGCGCGACGAGACCGGTGCTCTGATCGAGTTGGCGCGCCGCGGGATACACGTCGGTTCGGGAGCGCGATCCTTCGTCGACCCGCTGGGTCACGGCCTGCTGCGGATCGCGGTGCCGCAACTGCCCGACGATCCGGACGCGATCGCGGAGCTCGCGGATGCCGTCGCGGCCGTCGCGGGCGCCGTGCACCGCGAATTCCTCGACTGAGGGTTCCGCGAACCTTCTGTCGGCGAAGCGATCTCAGATGTGCTGGGCGCGCAGGACCGACAACGCCGGGACGATCTGCTCGGCGATCCGCGCCATGCACTCCCCATACCGGGCGTGGTCGAGCGCGAGCGGGACATGGAACAGCCAGTCCGTGGATCTCGTGACGAGGGGACTGTCGCGGACCGCGTCGACCACGGTGCCGGCGTCTCCGCAGTGGATGGCGAGATCGTCGCGGTAGGTCGCCGCATCACGATCGTCGAGCTTGTCGGAGTAGTAGGCCGGACTCGTGGCGATGTCGAGGTCGAAGATCTCCCGTGCATCGGTGTCGGACTTCCCCGGGACGACGGCGATCGTGCCACCGACACGCGGCGACGGGTGTCCCGGGCCGTCGGGGCGGAACGCGTCGAGGTAGGCCTCGATCAACTCGTCGGCGCCGCCGCGGCCGGCGGCTTCGGAAGCGGTGTGCGCCAACAGGCCGTCGCCGGCTCGTGCGGCGTGCCGCGCGGTCTCCGGGTTGCCGGTGGACTGCCACACCCGCGCACGCAGCGACCGGGGGTCCGGATGCACGGGCACCCCGGGCGCCACCCGGCCGGTCTCGAGAAGACGATGCAGAGCCTCCCGCCGCGAGGTGTAGAGCGCCTCCCGATCAGCCTGTACGAGACCGAATCCGGCATACGTCGTCGCCGACAGGCCGAAGCCGAGCCCCTTGCCGATGCCGAGTTCGAGCCGGCCGTCGCTCAGCTCGTCCGTGACCGCCGCGTCCTCGACGAGCCGCACCGGGTTCTCGAAGGGGAGCGCGACGATGCCACTGCCCACCCGGATCCGGTCGGTGTGCTGGGCCACCGCGGCGAGCAGGGGGAACGGCGTCGGAAGTGCCGCCGAGTGCGCCCCGAAATGGCGTGTGGCGAACCAGATCGTGTGGAATCCGAGGCGCTCGGCCTCGACGGCGAGGTCGATGGCCGACCGGTACACCGAGGCGGTCGGCGGTCCGGTGCGCACCTGGACGAACAGCGAGGAACGGGGCGCGGCGATCGTCGTGGTGGTCACGGGTGGGTGCTCACAGGCCGTAGTGTCCTCGGAGAGTCGTGGTCGCGTACTCGGTGCGGAAGAGCCCGCGCCGCTGCAGTATCGGTACCACCGTGTCGACGAACAGTTCCAGTCCGGACGGCAATTCGTCCATCATGACGTTGAACCCGTCGCAGGCACCGGAGCGGAACCAGGTCTCGATGTGATCGGCCACCTGCTTCGGTGTCCCGACCACCGTCACGTGGACGCCGCCGGCGGCGAGGAGGCGGGCGGCGCCGCGGGTGTCGAGACCACGGCGCCGGACGAATTCCAGGAAGACCGCCCGCTGGCCTCGTGACCCGGGAACCTCGGCCTCGGCAGGGATCTTGTCCCACGGGATCGGCGCGTCGAGATCGAGGTCATCGGCGTGCATGTCCAGACGGGCGGCCAGATTCGCGATCTGCACGTGGTCCGGGATCAGATCGGTGAGTTCGCGCTCCCGTCGGCGCGCACCCTCCTCGGTGTCGGCCAGCACGATGATCAGACCGGGCAGCAGCTTGACTGTGTCGGGGTCGCGGCCGGCGCCGGCGGCCAGTCGCCGGATCTCCCCGCGCCGACGCTGCGCCGACTCGAGATCGGTGTGCGCGGAGTAGATCGCGTCCGCGGTGCGGGCACCCAGTTCGACGCCATGGGTGGACGCACCGGCCTGGATCACCACCGGCCGGCCGTCGCTCAGCGGTGGTGCCTTGAACGGCCCCTCGACCCGGAAGTGCGCGCCCTTGTGGTCGATCGGGTGGATCCGCGCGGGATCGAGATACCGGCCGGAGCCCCGATCGGCGACCAGTGCACCCGGTTCCCATGAGTCCCACAGGGCGGTGACGACCTCGAGGAACTCCGCGGCCCGCTCGTACCGCTGCTGCTTGGGCAGGGCCGCGTCGAGCGAGTGGTTCCGGGCGGCCGCATCCCCGCCGGTCACGACGACGTTCCAGCCGGTGCGCCCGTGGGAGACCGCGTCGAGTGAGGCGAACTGGCGGGCCAGGTTGTACGGGTCGCTGTACGACGTCGTCGCGGTGACGACGAGTCCGATCCGTTCGGTGCGTGCCGCGAGGACCGCCTGCGCGATGAACGGGTCGAGCAGACGGCTGGGGGAATTCCAGTCCTTGGCCTGCAGGTCGGGAGAGTCGGCCAGGAAGACCGCGTCCAGCAGGCCGCGTTCGGCCACCCGTGCGACGTCGACGTAGTGCTCGATGGTGACGAAGTGCTCGCCGTCGGGTGCGGCCCGTCGCCACGGACTGCCGATGGTGCCCCCCGGAATCAGGTTGGCGTTGAGGATGACATGGCGGCCCGTGCTCATGCGATCCCTCCGACCGGGACCGAGGTCGGGGCCCCGGCGAGCGCCCCACGGATCACGAGGCGCGCCGGATCGGCGGACCACTGGGAGAACGAGCCCGGATAGAGCGCAGCCCGGACACCCAGGGACTCGAGGACCAGGACCTGCAGGGCGGCGGCGACGCCACTGCCGCAGTAGGAGGCGGATTCGATCCCGCGATCGGTGACCCCGAACGTGCGGTAGCGCGCCTCCAGGTCGGCATGGTCGCGGAGTCGGCCGTGGGCGTCGAGGTCGTCGAAGACGGGGGCGGCGACGGCACCCGGGATGTGGCCGTGTCCGAGGTGGTCGGCCTCGGGGCGGGCGTCGAGGACGACGCCGGTGCGTACCAACCGTGCCACGTCGTCGGTGTCCACCACCGGCATCGAACCACCGGTGACCTCGATGTCGCCGTCGCCGTCCGGTTCCTCACCGATCGCGATCGGACCCCGGGCAGCGATCCAGGCACGGAGGCCGCCGTCGAGCACACGGACGTCGGACAGTCCGGCCCACCGCAGCACCCACCAGGCGCGTGCTGCCGCAGCGGATCTCGAGTCGTCGTAGACGACGACGGTGCTGTCGTCGGACAGCCCCCACCGGCGCAGGCATTCCGTCAACGCCGCGGGCTCGGGCAACGGCCGCGCGCCGGACGCCGGCGTGACCTCCCCGGCGAGGTCCGCGTCGATGTCGACGAAGTGCGCCCGCGGGAGATGGCCGCGCAAGTAGTTCTCGCGGTCCGCGCGGCCGCCGGCATCGACACGGACGTCGAGCAGTACGAGCCCGGGCGGGCGTCGGCGTACCAGTTCAGAGGCGGAACACACGAGATCGTCGCGGCGGTCGGGCATCGGCGGCTGTCCTTCGCATCGGGGGCGGGAGTCGGTGAAGCGGCTGCAGGAAAGTTATGTGATCAGCGCGACGTGAGAACATACTTCAACCCTTCGTGATTTTTGTATTCACCGGGGACCGCCCGACTGCTTATGTTTCAACTGCCCGACTTCCCGGGCCCCGAACGGAGGAAGGAGGTCCTGTGACCAACGCTGTGAACACCGTCGATCCGAGCGCTGTCGCCTCGGAGTCGCCCGACCCGGAGGCCTCCGCCTTCGTCGGCGTCGACTGGCTCGCGCGACGTCTGTCGGACCCGGACGTCGTCGTCATCGAGGTCACCGACGATCCAGAACATGTCGACGGCCCGGGGGTCATCCCCGGCGCGCGTTCCGTGTTCTGGAAGCGCCTCCTGTGGCACGAGACCAGCCGTCGGTTCGCCGACCCCGCGGACCTCGCGGAGCGGCTGCGAGTGCTGGGTGCGGGCGAGGACCGGATCGTGGTCTTCGCAGGGCGCCCAGCGCAATTCGCGGCCTACGCAATCTGGGTGGCGCGCGTCGTCGGCGTCGGCGGTGAGCTGCGCTACCTCGACGGGGGCCTTCCCGCGTGGGAACTCGGACACGGGTCACCGACGGGCACCTCCCCGACCGTCGAGCGGCGAACGCCCGCGTCGGCGCTCCCGCTGGTGACGCCGTTGTCGTCCGCGGTGATCGACCGGGACGGGGTACGGCGGGCGATCGACTCCGAGTCCGTGATCGTCGACCTGCGCACTCCCGAGGAGTACGCGGGCGAGCGGGTCGCGCCGGACACCGAGCCGATCGATCACGGGGCGCAGCGGCACGGTCACATCCCCGGTGCACGTCCGTTGCACGTGAACGAACTGCTCGACCCCGCCGGCCGGGTGCTGCCCGCCGACGCACTACGCCGCCGGATCGCCGGCCTCGACGCCGCCGACGCCACGGAACTCGTGTTCTACTGCCGACTCTCGCATCGTGCCGCGCTCGGGTGGCTGGTGGTGACCGACATCCTCTCCGATCCCCGTGTGCGTGTGTACGACGGATCGTGGACCGAGTGGGGGAGCATCGTGGGCACCCCTATCGAGCGATGACCGCCACCCGGGGCCTCTCCGATGCCGACACCGCGGCGGGCAGGCTCGTCACCGACACGCCCACCCTTACGGCCCCGACCGGCTCGGCCGGCGCCGCAACGGTGCCGATCACTGCACCGGGACGACGCTCGGCCCCACGGCGGGTGCTCGCGATCGCAGTGTCCGCGCTCGTAACCATTTGGGCCGCGGCCACTCTCGCCTTCCTCGCCATTCACCTCGCGCCCGGTGATCCGGTCACCGCGGTGATGGGCGAATCGAGCAACCCCGACCTCCGGGCTCAGGTCGAGCAGGAATGGGGTCTCGACCGACCCCTGGCTGTGCAGTACCTCGATTACCTCGGCGACGTGCTGCACGGCGACCTCGGCTACTCCTACGTCCGCGGCGAGGCCGTCACCGACGTCCTGTTCGGCGAACAGCTCGCGGCGACCGCACAGCTCGCCGGCCTCGCCCTCCTGTTCGTCGTGCTCATCGCCCCGACACTCGCAGTGCTGACCGCGGGTCGGCGAAACTGGTTCTCGCGCACGGTCAGCGGCGTGGAGCTCGCCGTCGCGTCGGCACCGGCGTTCTGGGTCGGCCTCATCCTCATCTGGGTGTTCGCATTCACCCTGCGCGTACTGCCGGTCACCTCGGGCACCGAACTCCAGCGCCTGATCCTGCCCGCGCTGACCCTGGCACTCCCCATCGCGGCCGTGCTGTCGCAGGTCATGCGGGGCGGCGTGGAACGCGCGCTGGAGCAACCGTTCGCGGTGACGGCCCGCGCTCGCGGGATCTCCGCGACCCGTCTGCGCCTGACCCATGGACTGCGGCACTCGCTGCTGCCTGCCGCCACCTTGGCGGGTTGGGCCGTCAGCGGACTCCTGACCGGCACCGTCGTCGTCGAGGAGGTGTTCGGGCGTACCGGACTCGGCACCGTCACCGTCGAGGCGGTCACCTACTCCGACCTCCCGGTCGTCCTCGGCGTCGCCCTGCTGACCGCGGTGATCTATCTGACGGTCACCATCCTCATCGACCTCACCTACGTGTTGATCGACCCCCGCCTGAAGGAGGGTGTCCGATGACGAGTCTGTCGCTGTCGCAACGACGGTGGCCCGCGCTGACCCTGCCGGGCACGGCCGGGACGTGGGCGGCCGGAGGCTTTCTCGTCGCGCTGGCCCTCGCGGTTGCCGTCCCCTCGGTGTTCGCGGCGGGCGACCCCCTGCACACGGATCTGGCGATCTCTCACCAGGCTCCGTCGCTCACCCACCCGTTCGGCACCGATCAACTCGGCCGCGACGTCTGGACCCGTGTGGTCCACGGCGCGCGACTCTCGCTCTTCATCGGTGTCGCCGCGACGCTGCTCGCCGTGGCCATCGGCGTGCCCGCCGGATTGGTCGCCGGTCTCGGCAACCGCGTCGTCGACACCGTGCTCTCCCGGTTCTTCGACCTGCTCGGCGCCTTCCCGGAGATCCTGCTGGCCTTGGTCCTGATCACGCTGACCGGGTCGGGGACAGCGAACCTGATCGTCGCCATCGGGATCGCCTCGGCACCGCGCTATGCACGCGTGATGCGCGCCGAGACCTCGCTCGTCCACCGTTCGGCCTTTGTCGCCCAGGCCGGTCTCCTCACCCCATCTCGGTGGCGAATCGTACTGCGGCACACGCTGCCCAACGCGATCGGCACACTGCCCGTCCTCGTCACCCTGGGACTCGGTACCTCGATCCTGGGCGCGGCGGCGCTGAGCTTCCTCGGCTTCGGACCCCAGCCCCCGACGCCGGAGTGGGGAGCACTGCTGGCCGAGGCTCGTGATGATCTCCGGATCGCGTGGTGGTCGGTGCTGTTCCCCGGTGTGGCCGTCACCGCGACCGTCATCGCGACGACGGTGCTCGGCCGCGCGGCACAGCGCCGGTTCGAGCGGAGGGTCGCGCGATGACGCTCACCGTGGCCCGCCCCGAGGCCCACGAGGGTGTCGTCACCGACGCGCTCGTCCGGGTCACCAACCTGCGCATCGCATTCGGTTCCGGACCCGAGGTGGTGACCGGGGTGGATCTCGAGATCCACCGCGGTGAGGTCCTCGCCATCGTCGGTGAGTCCGGTTCCGGGAAGTCGGTCACCACACGGAGTCTCGTCGGTCTGGCCGGCGACACGGCACACGTCCGCGCCGACCGCTTCGAGATCCTCGGCGAGGACGTGTCCGGTCATGGCGAAAAGGATTGGCGACGCCTGCGCGGCGCGGGTGTCGGCCTCATCCTGCAGGACGCGCTGACCGCGCTGGACCCTTTGCGGACCATCGGGCGTGAGGTCGCCGAGGGTCTGACCGGCGGTCCCAGGGTGTCCCGGCGCGAACGCGCGGCCCGCGTCGACGATCTCCTCCGGTCGGTCGGTCTCGACGACCCGGAGGTCAGGCGCAGGCAGCGGTCCTTCCAGCTGTCGGGCGGGCAGCGCCAGCGTGCGCTGATCGCCGCCGCCCTCGCCGGCGACCCCGACCTCGTGATCGCCGACGAGCCCACCACCGCGCTCGACGTGACCGTCCAGGCACAGGTCCTCGACCTGATCGTGGCGCAGGCGCGGGCGGGTCGCGCAGTGATCCTCGTCAGCCACGATCTCGCCGTGGTGTCGGCGGTCGCCGATCGGGTGCTCGTCATGCGTGAGGGGCGCATCGTCGAATCGGGACCCGTCCGCCAGGTCATCGACGATCCGCGTGATCGATACACACGAGCCCTGATCGATGCGGTGCCGCGGGGTTCGGCGAGACCGCCGGTCGTGGCCGACGATCGCACCCCGGTGGTGTCCGCGGCCGGGCTCACCAAGTCCTACCGCGTCCTCGGACGGCCGGTGACGGCGGTCGGGGATGTCTCGTTCGACGTCCGGTCCGGGGAGGTCCTCGGCATCGTCGGCGAGTCCGGGTCCGGGAAGTCGACCATCGCGTCGATGCTCACCGGTCTCACCCGTCCGGACGCCGGAGAACTCCGATTCCTCGGTGCGCCGCACCCCGCAGCGGCTCATGTCGGCCAGATCGGTCTGGTGGCACAGGATTCGGTGGCGTCATTCGATCCGCGGTACCTGGTCGGCGAGGTCATCGCCGAGGCGCTCGGCGCCGCCGGCCTCCCGTCCGGGCGGTCCGGCTCCGCATCCCGTGCCGCCGAGGTCCGAAGGCTGCTCGACGCGGTTCACCTGCCCGCGGACGTGGCCGGACGCCATCCGCGCGAGCTGTCCGGCGGGCAACGCCAGCGGGTCAACATCGCCCGCGCGGTGGGTGCCCGGCCACGACTGATCGTGTGCGACGAACCGGTCTCGGCACTGGACATCTCGGTTCAGGCGCAGATCCTCGACCTCCTGCGGGAACTGGCCGAGACCGGCGACCTGGCCCTGGTCTTCATCTCCCACGACCTCGCCGTCGTGCGGCAGCTGTGTCACAGCCTGCTCGTGCTGCACCGCGGCCGCGTCGTCGAGCAAGGGCCTGCCCGCGACGTGTTCGCGTCACCGTCCTCCCCCCACACCCGAGCACTTCTCGACGCCATCCCCACCCTGCGGTCGGCCGCCGACCGCACCGACCCGGCCGATCCGGCCCCTGCCCGAAAGAGTTCCGACCGTGCGTAGCAGACAGACACGAAATACCCTCACACACAACAGACTCCGCCGCGTCATCGTCACCTTTGCGACGGTCGTCGGCCTGCTGGTGGTCGGCGCTTGCGCGGCCGACCCCGAACCCGGCAGTGGCGGCGGGGCGCCGTCGGGCGAGCCCGCACCGGGCGGCACCTTCACCATCGCCCTAGACAAGTACCCCGAACGCGGCCTGAATCCGCACTACGGATCGGCGTTCGACGCCTCGCAGGTGCTGCGCAACACCTACGACAGCCTCATCTCCGAGGATGCCGACGAGAACTTCCACCCCTGGCTGGCGTCGTCGTGGACGATCTCCCCGGACGGACGAACCTACGAGTTCCGCCTCCGCGACGGAGTCACCTTCTCCAACGGCGAGAAGCTCGACGCCGCAGCCGTCAAGGCGAATCTCGACGCCCTGCGCGACCCGAACTATCCGTCGTGGACGACCAACGGTCTCCTCCAGTACTCGAGCGTGTCCGACGTCGTGGTCGTCGATCCCGCCACGGTGCGACTCACCCTCTCCCAGCCGCGGGCCGACCTGCTGTCCACCCTGGCCGGGCTGAGCGGCGCGATCGTCGCGCCGAGCACTCTGCGCGGTGACAAGGCCACGCTGACCAGCGGAGCGGACATGATCGGCTCGGGGCCGTTCATCCTGAACCGGGTCGTACAGGGCCAGGAGATCCACTTCCGGAAGAACCCCGCCTACCAATGGGGTCCGGCGACCGCGCGTCACACGGGACCGGCTCACGTCGACGACGTCGTGGTCAAGTACGTCCCGGAGGCCTCGACGCGCGCCGGCCTGCTGCGCAGCGGTGAGGTCGACGCGATCGGGACGGTGAAGGCCACCGACATCCCGCTGTTCGAGGACGTGTCCGGCTTCCAGTACGCCCAGACCGGTTCCGCCGCATCGACGACCGTCATCATGCTCAACGTCACCGACGGTGCGACCCGGGACGTGCGGGTGCGGCGGGCGATCAGTCGTGGCGTCGACCTCGAGGCGCTCGTCGAGTCGGTCACGAAGGGTAGTCAGGAGCGTGCGTGGAGCCTGATCTCCCCGGACAGCAAGTACTTCGACGCCAAGTACGACGACGCGGCACCGGCCGATCTGCCCCTCGCCAAGAAGCTGCTCGACGAAGCCGGATGGCGGACCTCGGGCCAGGACGGGGGCATCCGCAGCAACGACGCCGGGCAGCGGCTGACGATCCGGCTCGTCGCGACGACGCCGACCTATCCGCAGGACGATGTCCTCAAGGCGTGGCAAGCCGAACTCCGCCAGAACCTGGGCGTGGACGTCGAACTCAAGTACGTCGAGAACGCCCAGGTCTATGACCTCCTTGCGCAGAACGACTATCAGGCGTTCCCCCGGCAGGTCGGCGGTCTCGACCTGTCGCTGCAGTTGAACCGGGCCTTCGGCTCCACCAAACCCGATCTGACCTATGGCCAGATCGACGGGATCACCCTCGGTTCCATCGTCGGCGGCTCCAAGCTCGCCGATCCGCAGGTCGACCGCTGGCTGCTCGATGCCACCCGGGCGACCGATCAGAACACGCGAAAGGAGTTGTTCGACAGAGTCACCGGATACATCCTCGACAACGCCGTCGCGATCCCGCTCTACACGGATCGCAACAGCGTCGCCGCGACGTCCGAGGTCCACGGGCTCACCTCACTGTTCGATCCACCCCGCAACTCGGTGAACGGCTGGGCGTACGACATCGCCGTCCGCACCGGCTAGCAGATCCACCACGAGTACGACGTCCGAAATCAGCAGTCCGACAACAGAAAGGCACGACGTGTCCATCACACTCGAAGAACTGTCGTTCGACCGCAACATCCCGCGCGGCATCGTCCATCGCGAATCCATCGCCGAGGTCTTCCTGACCGACGCCCAACAGACACCGGACGGGGCGACCTTCGCAGCGCAACTACCGCGCAACCACTCGTACTTCAGCGATCACCGAGGCACCGCGACCACCTACGACCCGCTCCTGCTGATCGAGGTGTTCCGCCAGGTGGCGATCTACTACGCCCACACCTTCGTGGGGGCCGACCGATCCGAGAAGTTCATCTTCGGGGCCGCCGACTTCGAGATCCTCGACGAGGAGACCCTCCGGATCGGTGCCTGCCCCGGACACTGCGTGATCGAAGCGCACGTGGTCCACGAGAAGCTGCGTGAAGGCCAGATCATCGGTCTCACACTGGAGATGGTCGCCTCCATCGAGGGACGGGTCGCCGCCCGCGAGGCGATGACCTACCAGTGGATGCCGTCGGCGGCGTGGAAGAAGATCCGCAAACGCGGACGTGAGAGCCTGGGCCTCCCGCCGGAGCACACCATCCCGCCGGTGAGTCACGTCGCGCGGATGCGCCCGAACTCGGTCGGTCGCCACAACCCGCGCAACGCGATCCTCGCCAATCCCGAACTGGCCGGCCCACAACTCAACGCCCTCACCATCATCGACACCAACCACCCGTCGTTGTTCGATCATGCGCTGGACCACGTGCCCGGCATGCTGCAGTTCGAGGCCGCCCGCCAGGTCGCGATGGCAGCGGCCAACGCAACGCTCGGCCTGGACACCAGCCGCATGGTGATGCATCGGTTGCGCATCGAGTTCACGAAGTTCGGCGAGTTCGAACGCGACACCGTCGCACGGTCCACCGTGGAAGCCGACGACGACGGTCGCGGTGCGCTCGCCGACATCGAACTGACCCAGGACAGCGACGTGATCGCCACCGGCTGGGTGCATCTCAAACTCCTCCCGGTCGACGTCTGGACGATGGTCCAGTGACCGCAGCATCGAGAAACACGGAGACGGCCGGCCGTCGGGGACCGTTCGTGTGGTTCGACTTCGGCGGGGTCCTCTCGCCGGCGCTCGACGACCTGTTCGGTCTCTACGAGCAGAACACCGGCATCCCGTCGGACGCGTTGAAGCGTGCGATCGGGGTCGTGGGGCAGGAATACGGGCTACCCCCGCTGGCGCCCATCGAGTTGGCGCTGCTCGACGAACGCGACTGGGTCGCCCGGTTGCATCGGGCGTTACGGGCCGAGGACCCGGACCTCGACCTGTCCCGCAGCGAACCCGACTTCGGCAGACAGTGGTTCACCGGGCACGTCGTCAACGAGCCGGTGCGCGATCTCGCGATCGAACTCGCCGGCGAGGGTCTGCGAGTCGGGATCCTCAGCAACAACGTCGTCGAGTGGGAGGCGTACTGGCGGCCGATGGTCGGGCTCGACGATGTGGTCACCGACCTCGTCGACTCCTGCAAGGTCGGTGTCCGCAAACCGGATCCGGAGATCTTCGATCTCGCTGCCCGCCGCAACGACGTCGACCCCGCCGACTGCATCCTCCTCGACGACCTCGAGGAGAACTGTGCGGCCGCACGGGAAGCCGGCTGGACCGCGATCCGCTTCGTGGACGCGGCCCAGGCTGTCCGGGACGTCCGAGCGGCGGTCGCGGCACGCCTGGTGGCGTGAACCTACCCGACGGCCTCGAGGTAACCGTCGGGTCGGATCAGCGCACTCACCCAGGGCTGCTCTGGGGTCACCTTGCCGGTGACCACCACCCGCCCGGGTACCGCTCGGCCCGCTCCCGGTACCGGGGCACTCGCGTCCGGCCGGACCGCCACATACCGCCCCGCGGAGAGCAGTTCGGCCAGCGTGTGGATCGTGCCGTCGTCCTCGGTCACCACGAGGTCGTGCTGGAACCCGGCTTGGAACTGTCCGCTGATGAGGTCCGCGACCGCGTCGTGGATCGCCGGCACGGCCAGCATGGTCACCACCGCATCGCGGAGGTCGGTCTTCGCCGGGTCCATCATCCGCGACTGCAAGACGGTGTTGGCGACGACCGCCTCGGCCACCCCGACCCGCGAACGCGACCAGTCGTCGAGCATCGAGTCGTCGGCGGCACCGCTGCTCACCCGGGCGAGACGCCACCCGAGGGTGAAGGCGTCCTGCATCCCGGTGTTGAGTCCCTGTCCGCCGAGCGGGTAGTGCACATGGGCGGCATCACCGACGAGCAGAAGCCGGCCGTCCCGCATCCGGGTCCGGAGCCGACCGTGGTCGCTGAACCGGGTCAGGTGCGAGATCTTCTGCAGATCAACAGTTCTGCCGAGAACGGCACCAAGGCGATCGACATAGTCATCGGTCCCGGGGACGTCCCGGATGGTCGCGGGTCCCGAGAAGTCCATCGCGATGATCCGGGCGGGCCCGCCGGGATTGGGGTTGTGCAGTGTCCACCCGGACGGGGTCGGGTGCCATCCGGGCGGTGGTGCGTCGGGCCCCGGGGCGATCGCCAGCCCGGCGATCGCGCTCATCGTGGCGGGGTAGGTGCGGGTGGGGAAGTCGCCGGCCGCGGCGACCGGCCCACGCGCGCCGTCGGCGCCGACCACCCAGTTCGCGTCGATCGTGACCGTGTCGCCGGCCTGCTCGGCCACGGCGTCGACCGTCACCGACGCGTCCCCGTGTCGGATGGCGGTCACGGTGTGGCCACGCAGGATTCGTGCGCCGCTGATTCGGGCCCTGTGCTCGAACGCGGCCTCGAGGCGGGCCTGCGGGATGCCGGCGATCGGCGCGGCCTCGACCGCCGGTGCGGTGATCGAGAGCACCGGCTGGGCGGCGAACTGGAACGGGGTGCGTCGCGTCATGCCTGCGTTCCGGACGATGTCGTCGGCGCGCACAGACGGCAGATACCCGCGCCGCGTGAGATGCGAGATCGAGCGCGCGTGCACCGTACCGGCCCGCGGCCGCTCGTCGACCTCGGTCCGTGTCTCGAACACGGTCACCGCGGTGCCCTGCTGTGCGAGTTCGGCGGCCAGCAGCATCCCGACCGGCCCACCCCCGACGATCACGACGTCGGTCCGACTCCTGGAACTGGCCATCTCGATGAGTCCTCCTGTTGCACCCGTACGACAGCGATGGTACCTACTAATAACATCGTAGCTACGATGTCGCTAGTCGTACTCCGACCGATCGATCCATATGACCGAACGAAGGGAGATCCCATGTCGGCCACGACCGACGAGACCGCATCAGCCACCGGCACATCGACCGAACGGCAGTCCGAGGCGCCCAGCAGATGGACGCTGCCGATCGTCCTCGCGGCGCAGTTCGTCACCCCGACGGCGATCGCGGGCACCGCGATCGCACTACCGTTGATCTCACGTGATCTGGGATCGAATCCCACTGCACTGCAATGGGTCGTCAACGGGTTCAACGTCGCCTTCGCGCTCGCGACCCTCGTGTGGGGCGCGCTGAGCGACCGGATCGGCCACCGCACCACATTCGCCGCGGGAGCGGTTCTCGTGACCGTCGGCAGTGTCCTCAGTGCCGCTGCCCCCACACTCCTGGTCCTCGACGCCGCCCGGGTGGTCGCCGGCATCGGCGCCGCCGCGATCCTGACGGGGTCGAGTTCGATGCTGTCCAATGCCTTCGAGGGCGACCGACGCACGCATGCGTTCGCCATCTTCGGCACGGTGAACGGCCTGGGGCTCGCTCTCGGACCGACCATCTCGGGTGCGCTCGTGTCGTTCGCGGGCTGGCGCGGGGTGTTCATCGTGCACGCGGTGATCCTGGCGGCGGCCGCCGTCGGATCCCGGGTGCTCCCGGCCGCGCGTGCGGTCGTCGGGGACAAGGCGCCGATCCTGGACGTGTCGCTGCTCCGCAACCGGGAGTTCCTCGCCATGTGCCTGGTTCCCGTCGCCGGTTCCATCGGGTTCGTGACGCTGCTGACCTACCTGCCGTCGGCGTTCAGCGGTATCAAGGATCTGTCCGCGGGCACCTCTGGTCTGGTGATGCTGGCGATGACGATTCCGGTCCTGGTGGCACCGCTTGCGGTGGCGCAGTTGATCACCCGTGTCCGCGCGCTCACCGTCGGGGTGGTCGTCTATCTCAGCCTCGGTGCCCTCCTGCTGGGCAACGCGGGTGTCCTGCTGCTCACCGAGGGACGCTCGATCGCCTGGGTCATCGTCCCGATGATCCTGCTGGGCTTCGGCTTCGGCCTCCCGATCGGACTGGTCGACGGTCACGCCCTCTCCGTCGTGCCGGCGCAGCGGTCGGGGACCGCGGCGGGCCTGCTGAACTTCTTCCGGATCGGTAGCGAGGCGGTGTTCGTCGCCGGCTATGCACTGGTCCTCTCCACCGTGGTCGGCGCGCATCTCACCGGGGCGGCAGCCGACGACACCGCCGCCGGCCAGTTCGGGCATCCGGACGTCTATCGCTCGGCCTTCGTCACCACCGTCGGTGTGCTGATCGCGCTGCTCGTCGTGGTCACCATCGCCATCGTGGTGGTGCGCAGCCGGAAGAGCCGCACCGCCGAGACCGCTACCACCGACCGTCCCGCCGAACAAGGAGATCTGAGATGACCAGCGCCACAGACACATCCGTCCGGTTCGACCTACGTGAGATCCCGAACATCTCACCACCGCAGATGTACACCGCCATCGCCGAACGGACGGCGGGCGGACTCGAGCAGATTCGTCTGCCGAGCGGGCACGCGGCCGCGCACCTGACGTCCTACGCGGACGTTCACAAGGTCCTCACCGATCTCACCTTCGCGCGGGCGGAGACCAACGTCGACGACGGCCCTACCTTCCTGCCGACGATCATGCCGACCGAGATGTTGCTGAACCTCGATCATCCCGATCACGGTCGGTTGAAGGGTTTCGTGTCATCGGCGTACAGCGCTGCCACCATCGCCCGCCGTATCCCGAGTGTCCAACGAGTGCTCGACGCCGCGGTTGCCGACCTGCGGACGCAGTACGCGGCGGGAGGGGCCGACCTGGTGGGCACGCTGCTGGATCCGCTCACCATCGGCGTCAACGTCGACTACCTCGGCATCCCGACCTCCGACATCTCCTACTTCCGCCACCTCTCGCGGGAGATGCAGCTCGCCCACGACACCGACGTACCGCAGCTGCTGGAGGACTTCTGGACCCTCTACACCTACATCGGCGACCTGGTCGCCGGACGCCGGCCGGTCGAGCCCGGGCTGATCAGCGACCTTCTCGCCGCCCGTGACACGGTCTCGCCGCCGGTCACCGACGGCGAGTACGCGGCCATCCTGCTCGGATCGCTGGTCGGTGGTGATCAGAACATTCTGTCGGTGGTCACCAAGATCGCCTACGTCGCGCTGGCCCGCCCGGAGCTGTGGAACCACCTGGTCGACAATCCAGACGAGATACCGGCCGCAGTCGAGGAACTGCTGCGGCTGCTGCCGCTCGGCCGGATCTCGACCTTCCCGCGGGTGACGACCACTGAGGTGACGCTCGAGCACGGCGTGCTGTACCCGGGTGACGTGGTGTATGCCGATGCGCACGAGGCGAATCGGGATGCTGCGGTCTACCCGGATCCGTGGACGGTGGACGTGCGGCGCTCGGGGCGCCGGCACCTCCAGTTCGGGTACGGCATGCACCACTGCATGGGTGCGGCACTGGCGCGGATGGAGATCGTGGAGGTGCTCGGCCGACTGACGTCGGAGTTCCCCGGACTCCGGCTCGCCGTCGATCCCACCGAGGTCGAGTTCGAGACCGGGGTACTGGTGCACCGTCCGGTGTCGTTGCCGGTCACGTGGTGATCTGACGCGCAGCCGGGGAGGTGTCGCAATCTCAACCGGCCGGCGCGCGATCCGCGGTGTCGGCGGCGAGGATCGCATCGAGCAGGCCCGGGAAGACCCGATCCATGTCGTCGCGACGCAGTTTGGTCATCCGGCCGTTGCCGACGTCACGCTGCCAGATCAGCCCGGCCTTGCGGAGGACGCGGAAGTGGTGAGTCCGCGTGGACGGCGCCCAGGGGAGGCCGAACACACTGCAGAACTGTTCGGCCCCCTGGGGTTCGGCGGCCAATTGCGCGATCACGCTCCGGCGGTTGGTGTCCGACAGTGCATGCAGCACCGCGGACAGATCGAACTCGTCGACGTCGGGATGTCCGTCGGCATCGGCCATCGCGCACCTCTCTCCACATTCACATCGCCCGGCGTGTCTCCGCGCCGGAACATACGAGAACCATCGTACCTAGTCGTAGAGGACCGCGTCTCCGCGCTGCCGAAGTGCTTCCAGTCCCGCGCGGAATCGCTCGAGATACTCGGGCGAATGGGGCACCCAGTCGGTCATCTCGCCGACGATCCGTACCGGTTGCGCACTGCGGTAGGAGTGGGTCGGGTTGCCGGGGAACTTCTTGTCGGTGACGTTCGGGTCGTCATGCACGTCGTCCTCTGGTTCGACGACGTAGACCCGGGGCCGACCGTCACCCACCGCCATCTCGGCCGCGAGCACCGCACCGTCGAGCACCTTGGTCATGTAGACGTAATTGGAAATGTGCTCGGGACGGTAGTTCGACCGGTGTCCCGGTGTCAGGAACTCGCCGACGCGGAGATCGGCTCTGGTGCCGTGAAAGTAAGCCCCGGACTCGTGGACCCGGAACCGTTCCGGTGTGTCCGCCATATCTGCCATCGATCGCCTCCCGTGTGTCGGTCGTCGAGCGATTGTGCACGGCCACGGGGGCCTTGCCGCAAGCCCCTACTCCTGGCTTATGGTGAAAGGGGCAGGGTTCGGGGGCGGAGCACCACCCCCGAACCGTTCCCTCATCCTCCTTTCGAGAATTCCTCACCACTGGTCGAAGCCGACGTTGACCTGGGGGTAGCCGGTGTCGATGTGGTTGTTCATCCAGTACTGCTGTGCGTGGGGTCCCCAGATGCCGCTCATGTCGGTGTTGACGTTGTAGTGGTGGTTGGTGAGTTGGTAGTTGGCGGTGGGGCCGAACAGTCCGATGCGGTAGATGGCGTTGACGTCGAGATGGTTGTTGTAGGGCGCTGTGGCCGTGATGGTTTCGGTGGCGCCGGGGTAGAGGATGTGCTGGGGGGCGTTGACCCACTGGCCGCCATCAGCGTTGGCGCCCTGAAGGTATTCGGGCTTGTCGGTGTGGTTGGTGATGGTCATGGCGACGGTGGGTTCGCCGGGCCGGGTGACGGGAAGGGTCCCGGCGTGGGCGGCGCCGGCGGCGCCGAGTGCGATGCCGGCTGCGGCGGCGAGTCCGAGTGTTGCGGTGGCGATGCGGGTGGTGATCTTCATGGTGTGCTCCCGGTGGTGTGGGGTTGTTTCGGTGACACCAATGACTCTGCTCGCCGCGGGCGGTGTGTGGTTTCCGCTGACCGGGTGATGCAGGGGGTGAACCGTGCATCCACCGATCGGGGGACACGCCCTCACTGTTCGCGGGCGGGTACGTCCACGATGGCGACCGTGCCGCCGCGGGGGTGGTCGGCGAGCGACATCGTGCCGCCGGCCCCCTCGATCCGCACTCGTCGCGAGGCAAGTCCGATGTGACCCTTGGCCTGTCGTTGACGCATCAGCTCCTCGACGTCGACGTCGGCGGGCAGACCGACACCGTCGTCGACCACGACGAGCCGCGCTCGCCCGTCGTCGAACTCCGCGGTGACCTCGACGGTTGTCGCGGAGGCGTGTTTGGCGACGTTGGTCAGCAGTTCGCGAGCGGTGGCGAAGATGAGCGGATCGACCGAGGTACGGAGCCCCGGCGGCCAGCCGGCAGTGTCGACGGAGACGGTGGGCGCTCCGGCGCGGCTGCCGAACGACGATGCGAGATCGGTCAGCGCCACGGAGAGCCCGGACTGCTCGAGCACCGCGGGGTGCAGTTCACTCAGCGTGGACCGCAACAGTTGCGCCGCGTCGCGCAGCGCCCCGTCGACACGATCAAGGGTGACCGGGTCGGCGGAGGCGCGGAGCGTGGCCAGCTCCTGCCGCGCGGCGAGAACGTACTGCAGGGCGCCGTCGTGCAGGTTGTCGGCGAGATCGCGCCGCTCGCGTTCTTCGATCTCCATCGTGGCATCGAGCAACCGAGCCCGTTCGGCGGCAAGCGATCCGATGGTCGTGACGCGCGAGCGCTGCAGCCTGGACAACAGGATCGCGCCGATCGCCAGCGCGGTGACGACGAGTATCCGCAAGACGACGACCGACCACGGTTCACCGTTCGACGACCGGGCGAGGGCGCTGGACACCGCGTACACGAGCGCGGTGGCGACCACCACGACGGCACAGACGGTCGGTTGCAACGCGATCGCCGCGATCATCGGCACCAAGACGAATCCACTGATCAGAACGTCTGTGGTCCAGCTGATCTCGTCGGATTGACTGGCCACCACGGCCAGCGCGGTGAGGAGCAGTAGGTCGATCGGCAGTGCGACCCATGCGTAGCGCGCCATCATCGCCGGACGCCGGACGACGACAACCGCGCCACCGATGCACCAGACCGCGTAGAGCGCCGCGGTCACCACACTGAAGGCGGCGGCGTGCGCAGGTGGGTCGAGGCTGACGGCGAGGAGTACGAACAGCGACAGGAACAGCCGGAGCACCACCTGAACCCGGATGCCGCGGATCGCGTGATCGATCAGGATGCCGTGGATGCGTGGCTCGTCGGCGAACTCCGGAAAGCCCAGATGTCCTGCCGCGCCGTCGATGTCGAGGCGAGTGCGCATTGTCGGCCGGCCTATTCGAGGAGTCCGCGACGCATCGCCTCCGCCACGGCGGCGGCCCGATCGGAGACGCCCAGCTTCTCGTAGAGCCGCTGGGTGTGCGTCTTGACGGTCGAGGCGCCGATGTACAACTCGGCCGCTACCTGAGGAATCGATTGTCCGCGAGCGAATCCTGTGAGCACCTGGCGTTCTCGTTCGCTCAGTGCCGGGGTGTCACGCTGGGTCTGTGCCCGGATCTCCCCGGCCAGGCCGGCCGCGAGTTCGGGTGGCACCACGGTCTCGCCGCGCGCCACTCGCGTCACCGCGCCGACGATCTCGTCCCGGTCGGCGTCCTTCGACAGATAACCGGCCGCGCCCTCCTGAAGGGCGCGGAAGACGATGGGCCCGTCGGTGACCGCGGAGAGCAGCAGTACCCGGGTGGGCAACTGGTCGCGGGTCACGGCGTGGGCCACCTCGACACCGGTCATGATCGGCATCTGATGGTCGACCACCGCGACGTCGGGGTTCTCACGCCGGATCAGCTCGAGGCCCGCCGCACCGTCGCCCGCCTCGCCGACGACGCGCACGCGGCCGCTCGCGGTGAGGCCGCGCGACACTCCGTCGCGGAAGAACGGGTGGTCGTCGACGACCACCACGGTGACGAGGCTGTTCATCGGCTCAGGATATGTGCGAGACACCGGCGGACCAGGCTGAACGGCGCTCTCGTCCCCGAATGGAGGTGGGACCGATCGCCGTCGGATTCCGCGCCGGTCGCGAAGGGCAGCGCGATTTGGCAACCTCGTCTCGGGGAACCGAGATCGAGGATCGGAGTGGGGGATGTACCGACCGGATGTGCACCTGGGTGCGTTGAGCGGACCGCTCCCGCGGTCACCGCTGCACGTGCTGCGGGTGTATCTGCTGGTGACGACGCTGCTGTACGCGATCGGGGTGGGGCTCACGCTGTTCCCGGTGGACGACTCGGCGACCCTGTCCGACCCGACCGGGGGGTTCGTGGCGATCGGCCTGGGGGTCGCGGCACTGATGTGGCTGTCGGCGCGCCCGCAGCGTCCGCTTCCCGCCGTGCTCGCGGCGTGTGCGGCCACCCCGGCGGTGATGGCGTTCCACGAGCTGATCAGTGCCGAGTTCCTGTGCATGGTCGCCGCGATGTTCCTGGCCATGTACCTGCGCGCAACCCACCCGCGACGGCAGGCGTGGGTACTGGTCGGTCTGCTGACAGCAGCCTGCGTCGTCGCGCTCGCGGTGGCGCCCGCCCCGAAGTACCTCAGCACATACATCGTCGTCGCCGTCGCGATCCCGGCGGCTGCCGAGTCGTTCGGACTTCTGACCCGGACACTGCTCACCGCGGTGTGTACCGACCCGGTGACCGGCGTGTTCAACCGTGCCGGATGGGAACTCGCCACCAGGGGAGCCCTCGACGGTCGTCGCAGGTCGACGACGGCGGTCACGGTGATCGCCTTCGACGTCGAACGCGCCGGGGCGGTGGACGACACGGCGGCCACCGGCGGGGCGGCCGTTCACCCGGCCGGCGAGCAGCTCATGGCGCAGCGCGCCCGGAGCTGTGTCGACCTGCTGCCCGACGAGACCGTGCTGGCACGGCTCGGTGACGACGAGTTCGGTGTCTGCCTGATCCACGATGACGCCGGATCTCCCGGCCAGGCGGCAGCTCTGATCGCCGAGCTGCGTGCGCGACTCCCGGGCACCTCGCTGGGTGCGGCGACGGCGCCGGTGGCGGCGGCCGACATCACCGCGTTGCACGCCCAAGCCCACTCGCGGCTCACCTCGGAGAAACGCGTCCGGCCGGAGCCACCGGCGCGGACAGATGAACCCGCCCGCGGGAACGGCGGACCGGCGAACCCCCGCCCGCGGGACGATGCGCCGTGAGCCACGGTCGCGGGACGATGGTCGCCATTGACCACGAGTGCGCACCTTGGTCCCGCTAGGGTCGGAGCATGACGCGGTGGTTCGATGAGAGGATCGTCGAGACCGGCCGTCTGCCGTTGTTCTTCCTGCTCCTCGCGTTCGTCCTGACCTTCCTCTTCATCCGGTTCAGTGTCCGGATGATCCGTGCGGAGGTCAGCTGGTGGCCCGGCAACGTGACCCCCGGTGGGGTGCATGTGCATCACGTGTTCTTCGGGATGATGCTGATGTTGTTGTCGGGCTTCGGGTTCGTCGCGGTGGATCCTCTGCGCACCCCGGTGATGGACTGCGTCCTGGCCACGTTGTTCGGCATCGGCGCCGCACTGGTACTCGACGAGTTCGCCCTCATCCTCCATCTGCGGGACGTCTATTGGTCCGAGGAGGGCCGAGCATCGATCGACGCGGTGTTCGTCGCCATCGCCATCGGTCTGCTGTTCCTGGTGGGGCTGCAACCGTTCAGTGCGTTCGAGATCGTCGGGGAGATCCGGAACGAGACCGGCCTCGTCGCCCGGATGGTGGCCGCGGGCGTCGTCGTCCTCAACGTGATCCTCGCCGTGGTCACCCTTCTCAAAGGCAAGGTGTGGACGGGTCTGATCGGGATGTTCATCCCGGTCCTGCTGTGGTTCGGTGCCGTTCGACTGGCGCGCCCGCGATCACCTTGGGCGCGCTGGCGGTACACGACGCGGCCGCGCACCATCGCGCGGGCGATCCAGCGGGAGAGGCGGTATCGCGAGCCGCTGATGCGGTGGAAGATCGTCGTCCAGGAGGCGGTCGCCGGTCGGTTCGGCGTGCCCGATACGCCAGTACCGGTGTCGGTCCCGGTGCCGGTGTCCGCCGCCCCGGTGGCGGTGGTGACCGAGCGGGTGCCGGGAGCGCTGGCGACCGCGATCCGGTGGCGGCGCACACGCCGCGCCCTGCGTTCGGTGCCGATCTGGCGTCTCCCGGTCGTGCTGGTCACGCTGGCGATCGTCGCTGCTCTGGCGACCGTGAGCGTGGACGAGGTACTCGAGTTCGAGGTCGATCCGGGCACGCTGGCGACGCTGCTCAGCGTCATCGCCGGTTCGATGGCGACCCTCACCGGTCTGGTGTTCACCGCGGTGACCCTGGCGATGCAGTTCGGTGCGTCGTCGATCTCGGTGCGGGTCATCCCCATGCTGCAACAAGAACCGGTGATGCGGTGGTCGACGGGGTTCTTCCTGGCGACCTTCGTCTACAGCGTCATGATCGCGATCGACCTCTCGGTCGGCGGGCCCGATGAACCGACGCCCGGGTTGTCGACGGCGATTGCGTTCCTGCTCACCACGATCAGCGCCTATCTGTTCATCGCGCTCGTAGGCAAGGTCGGCACCATCCTCAACACGTCGCGGCTGCTGCAGTGGATCGCCGACGACGGGCGCTCGGCCGTGCTGCGCCAGATGCCGCTCCCGCACGAGCGTGCAGGCGGCGACGTCGGGCCGGTTCCCGACGAGGCCGGGCCGACGCCGGACGGGGACAAGGTGGCGCCGAACCCGGTCCGCTCGGTGATCCGGGCGGGGGAGGTGACTT
Organism: Gordonia terrae; assembly: GCF_051789125.1. Lineage (GTDB taxonomy): Bacteria > Actinomycetota > Actinomycetes > Mycobacteriales > Mycobacteriaceae > Gordonia > Gordonia terrae_A. The sequence goes on from NZ_CP196526.1 coordinate 167,117, forward strand.
CCAGGGGTCGAATCCTGCTGGCGGTCAACGACGATCGTCTCCGACGCCAGGCTTCGACGTGGAACGTGCGGATCGACGTCCTGGTCGCGGTCGGCGATCACGTACCCCTCGACCATCCGGTGGTCGAGATCGTCGGGGACCCGACGCGGGTGGACACCCGCCGCGTACTGGGCTGTCTGCTGTTCGGTGACACTCATCAACCGTCGGTGAGCCCGGCCGCAGCGCTCCAGGCGATCTCCGACATCGCGCTCAAGGCGATGTCGGCGGGCAGCAACGACCCGAGTGTCGTGGTGCAGGCGCTCGACCACACCGAGGACCTGCTGTTGCTGCTGGCTCCGCGCCTGGCCGGCGAACCGCTGGAATCGGGTGGCGCGGTGCGCGGTACCCGACGCAGCTGGGCCGACCACGTCGCCATCGGGACCGATGAGATCCGGCGTCACAGCACCGGCCAGGTGCAGGTGCAGCGGCGTCTACGGGCTCTGTTCGAGTCGCTCCTCGCGTCTTGCGCTCCAATGCAACAGGTCCCGATCGAGACACGCCTGGCGGTGCTCGACGCGCAGGCGGCTCGCGACTGGTCCGATGACCTCGACCGTAAGCTCGCCGGGGCGGCCGACCGCCAGGGTTACGGGTCGGAGTTCGGTCAGCGTCCATCGCGGTGGGGCGAGAGTGACCGCACCCCGGGCCGTTGATCGTCACGCGACGTGATCAGGTTGGGGTTCTCCCGGTATCCGGGAAAACCGCACTGCGATCCGAGTACGCGCATTCGCTCGGCTGGTGAACGAGGACCAGTGAATGCCGCCGGCCGGCAAGTGCGCAGCCTGGTGAATACCGATCGTGTGTTGCCCCGCGCTCAGCTCTCGACGACTCGCAAGGCCAGATCGGCCACGTGGCGCAACTGCTCCTCGTCCGCGCCGTCGCGCGCATACGCCGAGAGGCCGATGAGCAGCGCATGGGTAAACGCCGCCAAGGTCTCTGTGTCGCAGTTTGTCTCGTCGTCTGTCACCTCCCGCAACCGAGCGGCGGTGATCGCACGATTCTGGGCGCGATTACCGGACAACTCTGGCGAGCTGTTCACCAGGCATCCGCGCGGATGCGCTGCGCTCGCGTACTCGCGCGTCGCTCGGTCGAACATCGCCTGCAACACCTCTCGCGGGTTACTACCTGCGGTCCCGGCCGTGGTCACGGATTCCGGACTGGCCTCGTAGCGGGCGACCGCCTCGTTGAAGAGGGCGAGCTTGTCTCCGAATGCCGCGTACATGCTCGGGGCGGAGATGCCGAGCTCTCGGGTGAGGTCGCTGACCGAGGTCTGCTCGTAGCCGTGTTCCCAGAAGAGGCGCATGGCTTTGTCCAGCGCGATGTCTCTGTCGAAGCTGCGGGGCCGTCCCATGCCGCGATTCTATATCGATCACTACAGATCTGCTAACGTGGTTCTGTATCGACCGATACAGAATCCAAGAACCGCACGACAGGGGCATTGATGAACACCACCGCCGAGACGACGACGGCATTCCTGGAACAGCTCGGCGCGCAGAACGCTGACGCGCTGGGGGAGCTGTTCGCGGAGCAGATCGACTGGGTTGTGCCCGGAACGGCGTCATTGACGCCTTGGGCGGGTAAGCGGTCGCACCGGAGCGAGGTGCCGGACTACTTCCGGGCCCTGTGGTCGGCGCTCGAGCCGGGCAAGAGCGTGGTGTCGGTGGGGGCCGTGGTCATAGACGGCGAGGAGGCCGTCGTCTTCGCCACGTTCGACCACGTCGCAGCACCCACCGGCCGACCCTTCCACACCGACGTCGCGATGCGACTGACCGTCGTGGCGGGGAAGATCACGCGCATGCATCTCTTCGAGGACACCGCGGCGACGGCCGCGGCCTTCGCTGCGTGACCAGACTGCTGTCGCCTGAGGCGCGCACGTAACGCTTCCCGGGTCGCACGCGATAACCCGACTAGTCGCCGACCTGCCAAACCCCCGACCTGGCAGGTCGGCGGCGCCTTTTCTCCCGGCTGCCACGGCGCCGGATGCCCACGATCGCGTCAGACTTGACCTGATCCTCCCGAATGGCAGCGAAATCTCCGTCAAAACGCGGATGATCGCGACATCGGTGCGGCGCACAGTCGGCCGACGGCACCGTGCCGCGACTGCAGCCTCAGAGGAGACAACTGTGAACGCCAAGTCGATGATCCTGGGGCTCGCCCCATGGTTCGTGTTCGCCTGGGCCGCCGAGCGACTCGGCGCCGATCACGTGACGCTGGCCGCGCTCGCGGCATGCGCACTGGCCTTGGCCGTCACCATCTACGAGACCGTCCGCACCAAGGGCGGCTGGAAGATCATCGACGTCGCCGGAGTCATCCTGTTCGGCATCATCGCCGTCATCGGCATGGTCGGCGACCATCAGGTCGACGAGGCCCTCGTGTACTTCGGACGCGGGGGATCGGCGTTCGTCCTCGCCGCGGTCATGGCGATCTCCGCCTTCACCGTCCCGTTCACCGAACAGTACGCACGTGAGACCGTCGACCCGGCCTTCTGGCACACGCCGGCGTTCCGCGAGAAGAACCGCAAGATCAGCCTGCTGTGGGCGGGTGCCATCGCCCTCATGGGGTGCGCCCATCTCGTCGCAGGCGTCCTGGCGTCCTCGGCGTCGGTGGCGGGCAACCATCCCGGCAACGTCCTGCTGAACTGGGTCGTCCCCATCGCTCTCATCATCTTCGCCGTCAAGCGCACCAAGGCCATCGCCGGCGACGTACCGGACGCTCCCGCCGAACGCGCACCGCAGAACGCCGGCTGACGACCCCCCGGCACAGCCCGCCACCCAGCCACCCAGAAGGAACCACGCATGACCACCACGACACCCCCCACCCCGCCTGCTCCCGTCGACCTCACCCACCACAGTCATCTGACGGGGGTCTTCGCACCGCAGCGCGAAGAGGTCGACGTCGCCGACCTCACCGTGCGCGGTGAGATCCCGGCCGATCTGCGGGGCAGCTACCTCCGCAACGGACCCAATCCCCGGTTCGACCCGATCGGCTCCTTCGTCTATCCGCTCGACGGGGACGGCATGGTCCACCGGATCAGCATCGCCGACGGCCGGGTGAGTTACTCGAACCGCTTCGTCCGCACCCCGATGGTCCTCGCCGAAGAGGCTGCCGGGCATGCGATCTGGTCGGGTATCACCGACGGTTACACACCCTCGGCCGACGAGGTGGGTCCCGAGCTCGCCGGCACCTTCCGGGAGTTGCCCGACATCAACATCGTGCGCCACGGCGGCCGGCTGATGGCGATGGCCGAATCCGATCAGCCCTACCTCCTCGATGCGGCGACGCTCGCGACACTGGCGAAGACCGACTGCGACGGGGCGATGCGAGTGGGCAGTACCGCCCACCCGAAGATCGACCCGGCGACGGGCGAGATGGTGCTGTTCAACTACAGCCTCGAAGCGCCGTACCTCACCTGGTCGACAGTCGCGGCCGACGGACACACCGTGTCCGGGCCGACGCCGGTCGACGGCCTCGACGAATCGGTGATGATCCACGACATGGCACTGACGAGCCGGTACGTCGTACTCTTCGTGTGCCCGTTGATCTTCGATCTCCAGGCCGTGATGACCGGGGGATCACTGTTGTCGTGGCGTCCCGAGACCGGCACCCGCATCGCACTGATCCCGCGCGACGGTGGGCCCGTGCGCTGGGTGCAGACCGACCCGTTCTGGGTGTGGCACTTCGCCAACGCCTTCGACGGGAACAACCCCGAGGACGGCGTCATCGTCGACTACGTCGAGTGGAGTTACCCCGGTGGTTTCGCGGACGAACCGCGCCGGGCCACTTCGGCCCTCACCCGCGCGCTCATCCGCCCCGACGGCAAGATCTCTCGGCAGACGCTGAGCGACAACGTATTCAACATGGAGTTCCCCCGCGTCGACGACCGTCTACTCACCCGGGACCATCGTCGCGTCGCCACGGTCGCCAAGGGGCCGCGCGACACCGCCGACGCCGACAGTCTGTGGTTCCACGATCTCGACGCCGGGACGGAGACGTTCTGGAGTCCGGGCACGGCCATCGGTGAACCCATCTACATCCCGGGAGCCGACCGCGACCACTGGGGCGCCATCGGCACCGACCCCGCCGACATGCGTTCGTACTTCTACCTTCTCGCCGCCGACGATCCGTCCGCGGGTCCGGTCGCCACCGTGGATCTACCCATCCGGGTGCCCGCAGGACTGCACGGCGCGTGGCTGGCGGACCCGGCCTGACGCAGACACCGTCGGCGCAACCCTCATCCACCAGGTGCGAGCGGAGCGATCCACGGAGGGCATCGGGAGGTGACGCGGTGGCCCTTCGTGGATCGTCGCCGGCGCTCCTCGCACCTCAGTGAGCAGGGGCCTGCCTGGAGCGAGTGGGTGCCGGCGCGGTGACGGTGATGAACCGGGCGGCCGTCGCGACCGCCTGACGCGCTTCCGACGACAGGCGCGGCATCAGCTGGAAGACGTGCCCCTGATCGGGCCACGCCTGGATCACCGACACCCCTCCGGCACCGATGATCTCGTCGTGTGTCGCGCGGGCGTCTGCCCCCATGACCTCCAGGGCGCCGTACTGGATGAGCGTCTTGGGCAACGTCATGTCCGGCGTCAGGCGGATGCGCATTCGCGGATGGTCGGGATCGGCGTCGCGTGTGTAGAGCCGCAGGATCTTCCGCGCCGACACCGCGTTGATGATCGGGTCGCGCACCCCGCTGCGCTGATTTCGAACAGCGAGATCGAAAGTCGGGTCGAAGAGCGGGGAGAACAGCACCATCGACGCCGGTTGCGGCGTCCCCGTCGCATGGTTGTCGGCGATCAGGTCGAGGGCCAGGTGGCCGCCCGCGGAGTCGCCGGCCACGATGATGTCCTCGGCGCGGTAGCCCTGCGAGAGCAGCCACCGGTAACCGCGGATCGTGTCGTCGCCCGCGCAGGGCCAGGCGTGTTCGGGTCCGAGACGGTAGTCGAGGGTGAATGCGGGCAGTCCGGTCTGGTTGCCGAGGCGACCCACGAGCCCCCGATGGGTTCCCGGTGAGCACACGACATATCCGCTGCCGTGCAGGTAGTAGATGACGGGCGACCCCGGACGCGGTGGATGCGCCCGCCGGCCGGTCACCCACTCGCCCCGGACCTGATGCCCCTCGAACCGCTGTCGGACGACCGTGACCACGGTGTTCGCCGGTGCCGGGCTGAGCCGTTCGATGGTCTGGTTCAGTCGCGGGCGGGTTCGTCGGATCATCTGGGCGGTCACCCTGGGGTGGCTGACACCGGCCGCGGCCATCATCGGCCAGGTGACACGCGCCAGGTAGGCGTTCACCGCGCGAGATCGCCGCGAGCCGTGCGGATCGACACCGAGCCGGCCGAACGGCTGATCCTCGGCCGGCTGCCGCCCGGCTGGGGCGGGAACCGGCTCTCCGGCGGGAACGGTGACGCTCATCACTCGACGGTAGAGCACCCGGGGTGATCGGCGCGGGTGATCGGCCTCCTGATCGTCCGAGCCTTCTGGGGCCCATGCCGCCTTCGCCTCGCGCATTCGCAGACGGGTCGTGTCTCACACCGTTTTCCGCGCCGTGTGAGGGGCGCCGAATCGCCTGGATCCCGCTCTGACGTGCACCGGCGGTGTCATTGTGGTAGCCGGATTTCGATAGTGGGCCCTCCGCGTGGAAAAATGTCTCACAATGCTCATACGGCCGCTCGCGGGCGGCCTGGCGTGCTGCGCGTTTCAGCTGCGATGAGCAGGGTGGTTCGGGTCCCGATGATGCGACCCGAAGGGACCGTCAGCAACGGCGCTGACCGGGACACACCGCCGCCTGTGATCGTCGGCTCTGCCCAGGTCAGCCCCGATGGGGGTGGATGACGACGACACCGTGGACATCGAGGTCCGCGGTCCGACACGGCCGGGTGTGGCCCCAGACATTGACGACGGGTAGTGCGTGCACCCCGCGCGCGCAAAGTGAGGCGAACTATGAAGCAGGCTCCGGGACCGGTGGGTCTCTACGACCCACGCAACGAGCACGATTCCTGTGGCGTGGCATTTGTCGTGGACATGCACGGCCGACGCAGTCGCGACATCGTCGACAAGGCGATCATGGCGCTGGTCAACCTCGAACACCGCGGCGCCGCGGGCGCCGAGCCCAACACCGGTGACGGCGCGGGGATCATGATCCAGGTCCCCGACCGCTTCCTGCGTGAGGCCGTGGACTTCGAGCTGCCCGCCGAGGGCAGCTATGCCACCGGCATCGCGTTCCTGCCCCAGGGCGCCGAGGATGCGCGCCTGGCCTGCGAGGGTGTCGAGAAGATCGTCGAGGCCGAGGGCCTGACCCTGCTGGGCTGGCGCGAGGTGCCCACCAACGAGAACTCGCTCGGCGCACTCGCCCGCGACGCGATGCCGACCTTCCGTCAGGTGTTCGTCGGCGGAGCCGAGGACATGGAGCTCGAGCGCCGGGCTTACGTCGTCCGCAAGCGCGTCCAGAACGAGCTCGGCAACAAGGGCGCCGGCGCCGACGGCCCGGGCCGCGAGACGGTGTACTTCCCGAGCCTCTCCGGACGCACCTTCGTCTACAAGGGCATGCTCACCACCCCGCAGCTGCGGGAGTTCTACGTCGACCTGCAGGACCCGCGTGTCGAGAGCTCGCTCGGTCTCGTGCACTCGCGCTTCTCGACCAACACCTTCCCGTCGTGGCCGCTGGCGCACCCCTTCCGGCGCGTCGCCCACAACGGTGAGATCAACACCGTCACCGGCAACGAGAACTGGATGCGGGCCCGTGAGGCGCTCATCGACACCGAGGTCTTCGGAGCCGAAGCGGAGTCGAAGATCTTCCCGATCTGCACCCCGGGCGCCTCGGACACCGCGCGGTTCGACGAGGTGCTCGAACTGCTGCACCTCGGCGGGCGCACCCTGCCGCACGCGGTCCTGATGATGATCCCCGAGGCGTGGGAACGCCACGAGTCGATGAAGCCCGAGCACCGGGCGTTCTACCGCTACCACTCGGCCCTGATGGAGCCCTGGGACGGACCGGCGTCGGTCTGCTTCACCGACGGCACCGTCGTGGGAGCCGTTCTCGACCGGAACGGTCTGCGCCCGAGCCGCATCTGGGTGACCAAGGACGGCCTCGTCGTGATGGCCTCCGAGGTCGGCGTGCTCGACATCGACCATTCCGACGTCGTCCAGAAGATGCGCCTGCAGCCGGGTCGCATGTTCCTCGTGGACACGGCCGCCGGTCGCATCGTCGACGACGAGGAGATCAAGGACGAGCTGGCCGCCGAGCACCCGTACGCGGAGTGGCTCGAGCAGGGCCTGGTCGCCGTCGAGGACATCGAGGCACCGCCGCACCAGCACATGGCCCATGATCGGGTCGCGTTGCGCCAGCAGGTGTTCGGTTACACCAACGAGGAGCTCAACCTCCTCGTCGCGCCGATGGCGAAGACGGGCGCGGAGGCACTCGGGTCGATGGGCACCGACACGCCCATCGCCGTGCTGTCCCAGCGTCCGCGCATGCTGTTCGACTACTTCCAGCAGATGTTCGCGCAGGTCACCAACCCGCCGCTGGATGCGATCCGCGAGGAGATCGTCACCAGCGTCGGCGGCACCATCGGCACCGAGGCCGACCTGTTGAACCCGGGTCCCGAGTCGTGCCGTCAGATCGAGCTGTCGTCGCCGGTCCTCGACAACGACACGCTCGCGAAGCTGGTCGAGATCAACGACAACGACGCCATGCCGGGCTTCCGGAGTGTCCACGTCCACGGGTTGTACCCGGTGGCCGAGGGCGGTGCGGGCCTGCGCAAGGCGCTCGACGAGGTGCGGGCCAAGGTCAGCGCGGCGATCGACGACGGCGTCAACCTGGTCGTGCTGAGCGACCGCGAGTCCGACGAGACCTACGCACCCATCCCGTCGTTGCTGCTCACCGCTGCCGTCCACCACCACCTGGTGCGCGAGCGCAAGCGCACCCAGGCCGGTCTGATCGTCGAGTCCGGTGACTGCCGCGAGGTCCACCACGTGGCCGCTCTCGTCGGTTTCGGTGCGGCAGCGGTCAATCCGTACATGGCCTTCGAGTCGATCGAGGACATGATCGAACGCGGTGTGCTCGGCGACGTCGACTTCGCCACCGCGCAGAAGAACTACATCAAGGCCGCCAGCAAGGGTGTGCTCAAGGTGATGAGCAAGATGGGCATCTCGACCCTCGCCTCGTACACCGGTGCACAGCTCTTCCAGGTGATCGGCCTCTCGCAGGAGACCGTCGACGAGTTCTTCACCGGCCTCAACAGCCAGCTCGACGGCATCGGCCTCGACGAGATCGCCGCCGATGTCGCCGTGCGGCACGCCATGGCGTTCTCCGAGCGTCCGTCCGAGCGCGCCCACCGCGAACTCGAGGTCGGCGGCGAATACCAGTGGCGTCGTGAGGGCGAGTACCACCTGTTCAACCCGGACACCGTCTTCAAGCTGCAGCACTCCACCCGCACCGGGCAGTACAAGGTGTTCAAGGAGTACACGAAGCTGGTCGACGATCAGGCCACCCAGATGGCTTCGCTGCGTGGACTCTTCGACTTCAACTTCGGCGATCGCGACCCGATCCCGATCGAGAAGGTCGAGCCGGCCAGCGAGATCGTGAAGCGGTTCTCCACCGGCGCGATGAGCTTCGGCTCCATCTCCGCGGAGGCCCACGAGACCCTCGCCGTCGCCATGAACCGCCTCGGCGGTCGTTCCAACTCCGGTGAGGGCGGCGAGGATCCGCGCCGGTTCACCCACGACGAGAACGGCGACTGGCGACGCAGCGCGATCAAGCAGGTCGCGTCCGGCCGGTTCGGTGTGACCTCGCACTACCTCAGCAACTGCACCGACATCCAGATCAAGATGGCGCAGGGCGCCAAGCCCGGCGAGGGCGGTCAGCTGCCTCCGCACAAGGTGTACCCGTGGGTCGCGGAGGTTCGTGGTTCGACGCCGGGCGTGGGACTCATCTCGCCTCCGCCGCACCACGACATCTACTCGATCGAGGATCTGGCACAGCTGATCCACGACCTGAAGAACGCCAACCCGCAGGCCCGCATCCACGTGAAGCTGGTCTCCGAGGTCGGCGTCGGCACGGTCGCGGCGGGTGTGTCCAAGGCCCACGCAGACGTGGTGCTCATCTCCGGTCACGACGGTGGCACCGGTGCCACCCCGCTGACGTCGATGAAGCACGCCGGTGCGCCCTGGGAGATCGGTCTGGCCGAGACCCAGCAGACGTTGCTGCTCAACGGGCTGCGTGACCGGATCGTCGTGCAGGTCGACGGCCAGCTCAAGACCGGTCGGGACGTCGTCGTCGCCGCACTGCTCGGCGGCGAGGAGTTCGGCTTCGCGACTGCGCCGCTGGTGGTCTCGGGCTGCATCATGATGCGCGTGTGCCACCTCGACACCTGCCCCGTGGGTGTGGCCACCCAGAACCCGCTGCTGCGTGAGCGTTTCGCGGGCAAGCCCGAGTTCGTCGAGAACTTCTTCATGTTCATCGCCGAAGAGGTCCGGGAACTGTTGGCACGCCTCGGTTTCCGCACGCTGCAGGAAGCGGTCGGTCATGTCGAGGCGCTCGACACGACCAAGGCGCTGGCGCACTGGAAGTCGTCGAAGGCGGGCAAGCTCGACCTGTCGGCGATCCTGACCCAGCCGGAATCGCCGTTCATGAATCAGGATCTGTACTGCTCCGGCGTGCAGGACCACGCGTTGGAGAAGGCGCTCGATCAGCAGCTCATCGCGCAGAGCCGTGAGGCGATCGATCACGGCACCCGCGTGTCGTTCAGCTCCAGGATCGCCAACGTGAACCGCACCGTCGGCACGATGCTGGGCCATGAGGTCACCAAGGCCTATGGAGCCCAGGGTCTTCCGGATGGGACGATCATCATCGACTTCACCGGTTCGGCCGGTAACAGCTTCGGTGCCTTCGTCCCCAAGGGCATCACGCTGCGCCTCGAGGGTGACGCCAACGACTTCGTCGGCAAGGGTCTCTCCGGTGGTCGACTCGTGGTCCGTCCGGCGCGTAACGCTCCCGAGGACTTCGTCGCCGAGCAGAACATCATCGCCGGCAATGTCATCGGGTTCGGTGCCACGGCCGGGAAGATCTTCCTGCGCGGCATCGTGGGCGAGCGCTTCTGCGTGCGCAACTCGGGTGTCACCGCCGTCGTCGAGGGTGTGGGCGACCACGGTTGCGAGTACATGACGGGTGGGCGGGTCGTCGTCCTCGGTGAGACCGGCCGCAACTTCGCGGCGGGTATGTCCGGCGGAATGGCGTTCGTGTACGACCCGGAAGGCAAGCTGCCCGACAACCTCAACACCGAGCTCGTCGACCTCGAGCCGCTTGAAGACGAGGACATCGAGTTCCTGGCGTCGGTCATCGAGGAGCATCGGGCCGAGACCGAATCCCCCGTCGCCGCAGCGATGCTCGACGACTGGGACAACGCCCAGACCAAGTTCGCCAAGGTCATGCCGCGCGACTACAAGCGCGTGCTGCTGGCCATCTCCACCGCGGAGAAGACCGGGCGAGACGTGAACGAAGCGATCATGGAGGCCGCACGTGGCTGATCCCAGAGGATTTCTCAAGCACCCCGAACGGGAGCTGCCCGACCGCCGGCCGGTCGATCTGCGGCTGCTGGACTGGAAAGAGGTCTACACCGACTTCGACAAGGGGCACCTCAAGACCCAGGCCAGCCGGTGCATGGACTGCGGTATCCCGTTCTGCCACAACGGTTGCCCGCTGGGGAACCTGATCCCTGAGTGGAACGACCTGGTCTACAAGGACCAGTGGCGTGACGGTATCGAGCGTCTTCATGCGACCAACAACTTCCCCGAGTTCACCGGTCGCCTGTGCCCGGCGCCCTGCGAGGCCTCGTGCGTGCTGGGCATCAATCAGCCGCCGGTCACCATCAAGCAGGTCGAGGTCGAGATCATCGACAACGCCTTCGACAATGGCTGGGTGACCCCGGTGATGCCGTCGGAGAAGACGGGCAAGTCGGTCGCCGTCGTCGGCTCCGGACCGGCGGGACTGGCTGCGGCGCAGCAGCTCACGCGTGCCGGGCACGACGTGACGCTGTTCGAGCGGGCCGATCGCATCGGTGGCCTCCTCCGCTACGGGATCCCCGAGTTCAAGATGGAGAAGCGCCACATCGATCGCCGTCTGGCGCAGATGGAGGCCGAGGGCACCGTCTTCCGCACCGGCGTCAACGTCGGCGTCGACATCACCGTCGAGCAGCTCCGCGCCGACTTCGACGCGGTCGTCCTCGCCAACGGTTCGACCATCGGTCGCGACCTGCCGATCCCCGGGCGCGAGCTCGACGGCATCCACCAGGCGATGGAGTTCCTGCCGCAGGCCAATCGGGTTCAGCTCGGCGACACCGTCGAGGGGCAGATCTCGGCCAAGGGCAAGAAGGTCATCATCATCGGCGGTGGCGACACGGGTGCGGACTGCCTCGGCACGTCGCTGCGTCAGGGTGCCGAGATCGTCCACCAGTTCGAGATCATGCCGAAGCCGCCGATCGAGCGCGCCGAGTCGACCCCGTGGCCGACGTACCCGCTCATGTACCGCGTCTCCTCGGCTCACGAAGAGGGCGGCGAGCGCGTCTTCTCGGTCAACACCGAGCAGTTCATGGGTGAGGACGGCAAGGTCACCGGCCTTCGCGCACATGAGGTCGTCATGCGCGACGGACGTTTCGAGAAGGTCGAGGGCTCGGACTTCGAGCTCGAGGCCGATCTGGTCCTGCTCGCCATGGGCTTCGTCGGACCCGAACGCGAGGATCTGCTCGACAAGATGGGCGTCGACTACGATGCCCGCGGCAACGTGAAGCGCGACAACAACTTCGCCGCCGTCGGCCAGCCGGGTGTGTTCGTCGCCGGTGACGCCGGACGTGGACAGTCGCTGATCGTGTGGGCGATCGCCGAGGGCCGTTCGGCCGCCGCGGCCGCCGACAAGTTCCTCGTCGGGGAGTCCGACCTGCCGGCGCCGATCGTGCCGACGCAGGTCGCTCAGCGCTGAGCCGACTAGCATCGTCGGGAACTCCCGCTCATCCGCACAGGGTGAGCGGGAGTTTCTCGTCTCGACGGTGGCGATGAGTTTCGGCTGCCCGCCGCGTCTGTACCGATGGATGAACCCATCCGCACGGAGTATCGATGGCCGACGGGCATCGACGGAGAGAACGGCAGGCCGACATGACCGAGGCACCCGGAGCGCGACTCACCCATACATTCGGCGCCGCTCCAGAGCGGGTGTTCGACGCCTGGACGACACCGACCCGGTTCGCGACCTGGTGGGGTGGCAGCGCGATAGAGGTGCCGATCGACTCGGTCGCCCTGGACGTCCGTCCCGGCGGCACCTGGACGGCGACGATGATCCTCGGCGAGAACATGCCCGAGTTCCACTGGCGCGGGGAGTACGTGGAGGTCGAGCGTCCGAGCAGGCTCGTCTTGACCATGACCGACGAGCCGGGTCCGGAGCGCGAACTGCTCAGCGCGGAGTTCGTCGCTGTCGGGGGAGGCACCGAACTCCGATTCAGCCAGACCGGCGGCAACATCTCGGCCGAGGATTATGTGTACGCCGCCGACGGGTGGCGTCGGGCATTCGAGGCGCTGGAGGCCCTGCTCGACGGGTAGGCGTCGCCGCGGTGTCGCCCCGCCCGTCGTCGGCGAGGAGCAGTGGCATCATCGGCACATGGCTGATCGGCAGCGACTGCCCGCCGGCGTTCGCGCGGTGGTGTTCGACGTCGGCGAGACGCTGGTCGACGAGTCCCGCATGTGGAGCGTCGTGGCGCGCGCAGCCGGGGTAACGCCGTTCGCGCTGATGGGCGTCATCGGCACATTGATCGAACGTGGCGAATCCCATCACAACGCATGGGGGATCCTCGGAGTCGATCGTCCGACCGTGCCCGTGGCGGTCACGGCCGACGACCTGTACCCGGATGCGCTCGGCTGCCTGGCGTCAGCGAGGGCAGCCGGTCTGCGGGTGGGAATCGCGGGTAATCAACCGGAATCGGTGGTCGACCAGCTGCAGGCTCTGGGCTGCGACGTGGACTCACTGGTGTCCTCGGCGGAGTGGGGCGTCGCCAAACCCTCACCCGAGTTCTTCGATCGGCTGGTGGACGCCACCGGCGTGACCGCGAGCGAGGTCCTCTATGTGGGGGATCGGCTCGACAACGACATCCTGCCCGCCGCTCAGTGCGGTCTGCGCACCGCGTTGCTGCGGCGCGGACCGTGGGGGCACAACCACGCCGATCGACCTCGAGCCGCGGACGCCGACCTCCACCTCGTATCGCTGAGCCAGTTGGCGGCGATCATCGAGGAGTCGGCGAGCACCCGAGACCGACCGGACTCCGCGGCAAGATGACTCCAAGTCACGGGTAAGTCGTGCCGCGCACAGTGGTTGCAGCAGTTCAGCAACCACGAATGCAGGAGATTCCCATGGCAGACCGTTCATCAACACGCACGACCACAACGCCCGTGCCGGACCTCACCGGCATGAAGATCGCGCACCGCGGAATGCTCGACGACACCCGTCGGTTCGCGGAGATCGTGTCACGCATCGCCGTCGGTGAACCGTGCGACCGCCGACGGCGTGAGGCGATCGTCGACTACCTGACGCAGCTGAATGTGTCGATCCACCATCACCACACCATCGAGGACGAGGTCGTCTGGCCCATTCTGGTCGCGTCGGCGGGGGCGGCGATCGACGTGCACGATCTGGAGGACGACCATACCCAGCTCGACGCATTGCTCGGCACGCTCGGTGCCCGTACGGCGGCATTCGCGCGTGCCGAGGCGGCCGACGCCGGTGCGGCGACGGACCTGGCCACAACCCTCGACCAGGTACATCAGTTGCTGAGCGAACACATCGCCGACGAGGAGAAGGTGGTGTTCCCGATCGTCGATCGCTACGTCAGCGTCGCGGACTGGGATCGCGTGGAGAAGGCCGCTCGCAAAGGGGCGAGCATGAGGTTCGAGGCGCCCAGGGTGCTCAGGCATGCCGACGAACGCGAACTCGCGAAGATGAAACAAGAAGCGGGGCCGGTCGTCCGCGCACTGCTCTCCCTGCTCGCGCGGAGCTTCGACAAGCGGGAGGCGGTCATCGCCGGCGTAGGTGGGTGAGTCCGGCTCGTACCGCGGCCTGCACCTGTTCCGCGGTCCGGCGATGCTCGGCCGCCGCGGCCGTGTCGTCGAGAAGGTCGGCGAGTTCGGCGAGCACCACGTCCATCGGTCCGAAGGCCACTGACCCCGAGTTCAGGCCGGCGATCGTGCCCGACCAGCCGCGCAATTCGTCGTACAGCTCGGCGGCCGCCTCGGTCATCTCGAGACGGACAAGGGCCCGCGCATGGAACACCGACATCGCCGTCCAGTAGAAGTCACGACTGATCGGCGGCGCGGTCGACGCGACACGTCGTGCCGTCTCGTGTTCGCCTGCGTCGAGCAACGCGATCACGTAGACCCACGAGATCATCTGCGGCGCGATCTCGTTGACCACCGAGAGAGGTTCGACGAGATGTGCGAGCGAGCCCCGGAACCACCCGACGACCATGTCGCCGACCAACCCGATCTCGGCTGAGTTGACCGCCCCCGCGGTGCGCAGGCGTTCGGTCAGAGCGCGGTACTCGCTCTCGGCCCGGTCGATGTCACCCCCGAGGACCTCCAGCACTGCGGAGAAGGCCGACAACACCACGACGAGCTCGCCGGCCCGGCCGCTCGACGCCGACCGCAGGCCCTGTTGCACCTCTGCGACGGCTCCCGGCAGGTCCGTCTCGGCGGCCCGCGCCAGGAATGAGAAGAAGTGTGCCGCGGCCTGATAGGCCAGTATCCCGGAGTCGCTCGCGGCTCGCGCGAACTGTTCGGTGTACTGCGGCAGTGCCCGGCTGAGGTCGGGCCCCAGGGCGGTGTACACGCGCGCGTTCCACGCCGCACACAGTGCTGCGTGATCGCCGCACCGGGTGGCGGCCACCACGGCCTGCTCGGCCAGCTCGATGGCCCGCCGGTCGTCGATGCCTTCGAGCTCGAAGACCGCCGACACCAGCAAGTGCACTCGGTCCTCACCTGAGGCGCGGGCGAGGGCACCCGTCATCGCCGCGATCAATTCCGTATCGGCGACGCGCTGGCGGCGGGTGGTCCAGATGACCGGTGCACGCCACGACGTCAGCGCGGCCATGATCAGGTCGTCGTCGCCCAGGTCCTGTGCGAGTGCGAGGGCCTGGCGGCGGCGCGACCGGGCCTCGTCGGTGTCGTCGCCGCGGAACGCCAGGGCTGTCACCAGGTGGGTCAGCGCCACGACCAACGCCGACCGTGCGTTCACGCCGGCGTCCGGGCGTGCGTGACCGGCCATCTCGTGCAGGTGCACGGCGCAGCGCCACAAGTCCGCCGAGTCTGCCTTGAAGTCGGTGCGGAACCTCGCGAGGGCCGCAACGGTCACCAGCCCGATCGCATGATCCGCGGTGTCGGAGCTGGCGCCGAGTGCGGCGTGGTGGGCGAGTTCGTCGGGATCGACCCCATCGGTCTGCTCGAGATAACGCACGATCTGCCAGTGCGATCGGCGCTTACGCAGGGCAGGAACGCTGTCGTAGACGGCATCTCGGACCAGAACGTGGATGAAGCGGATCCGTTCGGCGTCGGCCGTGAGCAGGCCGGCGGCCGCGGCCGTGTCGATGGCGTCGAGGACGGTGTCCTCGGCGCCGACCGGCTCGGCGGACCTGCTCCAGAGAGCAAGGACACCGTCGATCGGTGCGGTGCGTCCGAAGAGGGAGGCCAGCCGCAGTACCGTGGCGACCTCGGCCGGGAGTCGCGAGATACGCTGCAGAAGAACATTTTTCACGCCACTGGGCACCGTCTCGACAGCCTGTGACGGCCCACGGGACGCGACGAGCTTGGCCAGTTCTCGGACGAACAGGGGGTTGCCGTCGGTCCTGGAACGCAACAGATCGAGCAGGGAGGAATCTCCGGCGTCGAGCCCGACCGACGCGGCCAGTTCGCGAATACCGCTGTCGGAGAGACCCTTCAGTTCCATGTGGTCGACCGTCACGGCGGCCAGTGACGCGGTGGTCGCCAGCAGGTCCACGCCGGATTCCGATGCCCGGTGGGTGACCATCAGCAACACGGGCGAGCCGACCATCCAGGTGGCCAGCTGGCGCAATACCTGCAGGGTGGCGCCATCGGCTCGGTGCGCGTCGTCGAGTACGAGGACGATCCCCGCCGAGTCGGGGTGTGCCCCGCACGCCTGCACCACCCGTCGGGCGATGTCGAAGGTGCTGTCCAGCCCGGTATCGGCTGTCCGCTCGTCGGTCTCGAGTTGCTGCAACATCTCTCGCCACGCCCAGGCGGTGGGGGCGCCGTCGACCTCGGGACAGTGGCCGATCGCCGTGGTCCACCCGCTGGAGCGCAGACGGCCGACGAACGACTGCGCGAGGGTGCTCTTGCCGCCACCTGCCTCCGCGCTCACCCATACGACGCGGAGGCCGGCCGCGATCACGCCCTCGGCGTGCCCGAGAAGTGACGCCAGCTCCTCCTCGCGTCCGGCGGGCTCACGGTGATCAGACGGTGGGCCCTCGGTGAGCGTCGACCTCCGTGGTGTCGGGGCCTGGGGTGTCGGGGTCTGGGGTGTCGGGGCCTGGGGTGTCGGAGTCGGGGGCGCGATCGCGGCCTCGAGTGCAGGCGACTGCTGAAGGATGTCGCGTTCGAGCTGCTGTATCGCCGGCGCGGGATCCACGCCGAGTTCGTCGGCGAGGTACGACCGCAACCGGCGCAGAGTGGACAGGGCGTCCGCTTGCCGGCCGAGCCGGTACTGCGCCAGTGCCAGCAGCCGGAAGAACTCTTCCCGGGTCGGTTGGTCGTCGCACTCCGCGGCGAGCACCTGCACCGCCTGCGCTGCGCGGCCATGGTCGACCGCCAGCGACGCCCACTGCTCGATCGCCGACCGTCGGAGGTCGGAGAGCCGGGCGACTTCCGGCTGCGCCCAGGTCTCCGCCGAATGGGCACCGTAGGGTTCGCCGCGCCACAGACCCAGCGCGGCGTCGAGTCTTTCGAGTCGGGCCGCGGTCTCACCGTCGGTGTCACCCTCGGTGACGACGGCCTCGAACTCCCACACGTCCACACTGTCGACCGGTAGGTGCAGGGCGTAGCCGGGTTGCTCACTCACGAGGATCGTCGCCGGCGCGCGAGGCGGACGGGACGGTTCGATGACGCGTCGCAGGTTGGACACCTGAACCTGGAGGCCCGCCAAGGCCTTGGGCGGGGGTTCCCCGTTCCAGAGGTCGTCGATGAGCCGGTCGGTCGAGACCACCCGGCCGCGCCCCGCCACCAGTCGTGCCAGGACGGCCCGTTGCCGACGCGGGCCCAGGTCGACCGGCTCGGCACCCAGCGAGCAGGTGACGGGGCCCAACACCGAGATCCGCAGCGCTGGACGGACATCGTCGCTCGGACGCGCCTCCCGAGCCGCCATGTGTCATCCGTCCTTTCGCCGACACCGTCAGACTAACGGCGTCTCGTCGTTGCCGCGGCCTGCATCACGGGGAGGCGGTCATCGGTGTCGCTGGGGTGTTGTGAGTCCCGCAACGCGTCCTGCGCACGCCCGTCCTACACTCGCCGTATCGCTTCCGGCTCCTTCGGGCGAGCGGGTGAGGATGAAGGGAACGGGGATCATGCGTCGGATCGTCGCAATCACGTGTGCGGTGCTGTGTGCGGTGCTGAGCGGAGTCGGTGTCACGGCTCCCCGGGCGGATGCCGCCCCGCGCGGGTGTCCCGAGATCTACGTTCTCGCGGTTCCGGGGACATGGGCCAACGGCGTCAGTCCGGGTCTGCTCCGAGACGTCACCTCGGGCCTCGGGCCCGAGACGCGCGTGCAGTTCGTCGGATACGACGCGACCGCGTTTCCCTGGGAGAAGGCGATCTACGGCAAATCCAAGGCGCAGGCCGTCGCGAACACCACCGGTCTCGCCCTGCAGATGTTGCGCCGATGCCCGGGCACCCGCATCGCGCTGGTCGGTTACAGCCAGGGCGCGGACGCCGCCGGTGACCTCGCCAGCGAGATCGGCACCGGCCGCGCGGCAATCCGACCCGGTCAGGTGGCCGGGGTCGTGCTGATCTCCGACCCGCGACGGTCGAGGGAGGACAACCTGGTGGGACCGTCGCTACGCGGCGAGGGCAGCGGCGGGCCGCGTCTCGACGGGATGGGCTGGGTGCTGCCGCGGGCCTTCACGATCTGCGAGCCCACCGACGTGTACTGCAACGTGCCGCGCGACTACTACCTGACGCGCATCGTCGGCTACCTCGCCGAGACCAGCGACCCCACCCCCAGTCAGATCACGCAGTACCAGGCCGAGGCCGGTGCGATCCTGACCGAACTGCTGACCCTCGGTGGTCCCGGCGAGATCGTGCAGGAACTCGGCGACGACCGTGCCCGCGACCAGATCACATCGTTCAACCGATTCCTGCAGTCGGGATCGCACGGCTCCTACGGCGACTTCGAGGTGAAGCCGGGTGTCACCGCGGTGACGTGGGCCAACCGTTTCCTCGCCGGCCTGGCCTGACGACCCCTCTCGCAGGGTTCGGGACTGCAACGCTCTGACCTGCGGCGCGGGTGCTGGATTCGGACATCCGGCTAAAGTGGCGTCGACGTGGTCGCCGTCCGGCGGTGACCTGACCGCCCCCGGACAGACGGACGCCATCCTTGCCAACGCATCCCGCCATACTCGCCGCGACCGACCCAGCCCAAGGCCACGGCGGGTTCATCGGCTGGATCCTCGACCTGATGGACACGCTGGGCGAGGTCGGTGTCGGCGTGGCGATTCTGCTGGAAACCTTCCTCCCGCCCATCCCGTCGGAAGCCGTGCTGCCCGGCGCCGGCTTCCTCGCTTACGAGGGCCGGATGAACGTCTGGCTCGCATGGATCGCAGCGACCGTGGGATCGGTGGTCGGCGCCTGGATCTGGTACGCGATCGGTGCGGCGCTCGGCCGCGATCGCACGCGACGTCTGGTCGGTCGCCTGCCGCTTCTCGACTTCGACGACTTCGACAAGGCCGAGGCCTACTTCGTCAAATGGGGCGGGGCGGCGGTCCTGCTCGGCCGGTGCGTTCCCCTGGTGCGCTCGTTCGTCTCCATTCCCGCCGGCATCGAGAAGATGCCGTTCTGGCGATTCACCGCCTATACGACGCTGGGATCGGGCGTGTGGAACGGACTGTGGGTCGGACTCGGTTTCGGGTTCGGTCCCGCGATCGCACCGGTACTGGACCGGTGGAGCGGGCTTCTCTCCAACGTCGTGCTCGTACTCCTGGCGCTCATGGTGGCGTGGTTCGTCGTGAAGCGGATCCGGCGCCGGCGCACGCGCGCCTCGCACGTCGCCGACTGACCCCGCCGGCGCCCGCGGTCGTTCACGCAAACGAATCGCAGCCATCGATGCTGGTAGAGGCCGCGTCGCTCCCACGACGGTAACGATCACCGTGTCATCATCGATCTAGCCGACGTATGCGGCACTCGCCACCTCCGACCATCGGAGCGCGGTGTTCAGGCATGTCGGCCTCGCCGGGGGACGTGGCGAAAGCCACTCGAAAGTGCGGCGACACGGCCCGAATCCGCCGCTACAGTAGAACAAAGTTCAAGTCCGTTGTAACGAATATGAAGCACCAGGAAGTGATTGGTCATGAAGTTGGCTGACACAATTCACTCGCCCCGACGGGGCTCACTGTTGAACTCGCTCACCGGTGGACGACTCGGGGGCCGTCGCGAAGACACGACGATGTTCCCTGCCGAGGCCGAACGTCTGATCACCCCCGCCGAACTCAGGCGGTTCGGCGTTCGTTCGTAGCGTGCCGTCGCGGCTCGTCGACCTCGACGGGCTCCACGCACCTCAGGAATCAGACGGTCCGGCGTCCTCGGACGCCACGCGCACGCTCATTCCACCGACCGCCACCACGTCGCCGACCGTCAGTTGACGGCCGCGGCGGGTCTCCACCTCGTCGTTGACCGTGACCAACCCGTCGGCGATCACCTCTTTGGCCTCCGCGCCCGACTCGATGAGGTTGGCCAGCTTGAGGAACTGGCCGAGGCGGATGGAGTCGTCCCTGATCGTCACGTCGTACACCGCCCCGATCATGCCCGCACGCCGACCGACGGGCCACCTCGACGCCGCGTGACCTCCGGTCGCCACCCCGCCTTCTGACACAGATCTGTGCCGGACGGGGCCAATCCGCGTGGAGTGCCGGGACTCGCCGCGGTGGCCGTCTACCGTTTACGCATGGCCACCGACACCCCCCTCGCGCCGGTCGACCCCAGCGCTCGCGACGGACACCACGACGTCCCGCCGCGGACACCCACCGCAGCCGATCGGCGGTCGCTCGCGCTGCTGGACAAGATCAGACGCCCCACCGGGTTCGGGAGCAACGCGCCTCATGTCGCCGGCACGGTCGTGGGGGTGCTGGCCGCAATCGCCTTGGTCTCCAGCCTCTTTCCCGCACTCCGCCACCTGATCCACGACCCGCGGCGCTACGTCGACGATTACATCATCACCCTGCCGGACACCAGCTTCGCCTGGGCGTTCGTCCTCGCACTCATCGCCGTCGCGTTGTCGGCGCGCAAGCGGATCGCCTGGTGGATCAGCGTCGCCTACCTCGTGCTGTTCATGGTGGGCAACGTGCTCTACCTGGTGCCCTCGCTCGAGGACGACCTCGGCGTCACGTCGTGGGACCGCGCCAACATCTACATCGGCCTCGTCATCGACGCGATCGCGCTGATGTTCCTGCTGGCGACCTACCGCCAGTTCTACACACGCGTCCGAAAGGGTGCGATCCCGGCCGCGTTCGCCACCCTCGTCGCCGGCCTGGCCGTCGCCACGCTTCTGGGCTGGGCGCTCGTGTGGGCGTTCCCGCACACCCTGACCCGCGGCGACCGCTTGCCGTATGCGTTCAACCGGGTCGTGGCCTTCGGGGCGATCGATCAGGATGCCTCTTTCGACGGCAGGCACACCCACGTTCTGGTCAACGGCCTGCTGGGGTTGTTCGGAGCGCTCGCGCTGATCGCCGCGGCGTTCGTGCTGTTCCGCTCGCAGCGGCTGCGGTGGCTGATCACTGCCGAGGACGAAGCCCTCATCCGGGCACTGATCACCCGCTTCAACGACGACGATTCGCTGGCCTACTTCTCGACGCGCCGCGACAAGGCCGTGGTGTTCTCACCGGACGGCCGGGCGGCCATCACCTATCGGGTGGAGGTCGGCGTCGGCCTGGCGGGCGGCGACCCGATCGGCGACCCGGAGTCGTGGCCCGACGCCATCGCCGAATTCCTCACCCTCTGCGAGAAATACGGGTGGCACCCGGCCTCCATGGGTTCGAGTCCGCGCGGTGCGGCAGCATACGACGCAGCCGGCTTCGTCTCGCTCAACATCGGTGACGAGGCCATCCTGCACACTCGCGAGTTCAGTCTCAGCGGACCGATGATGAAAGCGGTCCGGCAGGCGGTCACCCGCACCCGCCGAGCCGGGGTCGGCGTCCGCATCCGGCGCCATTCCAAGATCTCGACAAGCTCGATCGACGGAAAACCGTCGGAGATGGCGCAGATCGTCGCGCGCGCCGATGACTGGCGCGACACCGACGAGGAACGCGGCTTCGCGATGGCGCTCTCACGTATCGGCGATCCCGCGGACGGCGACTGCCTGCTGGTGGAGGCGGTGATCGACGAGGGCACCGCTGCCGAAAAGGTCGTGGGCATGCTGTCGTTCGTGCCATGGGGACGTCGAGGGGTCTCGCTGGACCTCATGCGACGCGACCGACACGGACCCAATGGTGTCGTCGAGACGATGGTCGCCGAATTGTGCCGCGATTCCGAGCGACTCGGCATCACCGAGGTGTCCCTGAACTTCGCCGCGTTCCGCGCGTTCTTCGAGCAGGGGCCGCAGATCGGCGCCGGACCGGTGATGCGCATGGGGTACTCGGTCCTGATGTTCGGTTCGCGCTTCTTCCAGATGGAGTCGCTCTACAAGTCCAACGCGAAGTACATGCCGGACTGGCAGTCGCGGTATCTGTGCTTCGAGGACAGTCGCATCCTGCCGCGGGTCGGACTCGCCGCGATCGTCACCGAGGGCTTCATCACGCTGCCCCGTTTCGGTCGTGCCAAGCACTACACCCAAGGGCCGCCCTCGATTCCGCCCGGCGTCGACGCTCCTGCCCTGATCGCCCAACTCGAGACCGAGGCCTCCACTCCCGAGGGTGCCGTCATCCACCGTCCGGAACAGGTGCGGGTCCGGCTGGACAAGATGGACCGGCTCGTCGAGCGCGGATTCGACCCTTACCCACCGGCTGATCAGCCCACCCACACGATCGCGCAGGCGAAAGCCGAACCCGAGGGAACCGTGGTCACGGTGGCCGGGCGCGTCACCCGTCTCCGCGACTTCGGCAAGGTGGTGTTCGCCGACGTGCACGACTGGTCGGGAGAGGTGCAGCTCCTCGTCGAGGACTCCCGCGTCATCCCCGGGACCCCGGACTTCGGCACCGATGTCGATCTCGGCGACCTCGTACAGGCGCGCGGCATCGTCGGCACCAGCCGCACGGGCGAGCTGTCGATCCTCATCGACGCCTGGCGGATCAACGGCAAATGCCTTCGCCCGCTGCCCGACAAATGGGCGGGGCTCACCGATCCGGAGGCGCGCGTCCGGCAACGATACGTGGACCTCGCGATCAACGAGCAGAGCCGCAAGCTGTTGGCCACGCGGAGCCTGGTCGTGAAATCGCTGCGCGACTTCCTCGCCGCCCGAGGGTTTCTCGAGGTCGAGACGCCGATCCTGCAGCAGATCCACGGCGGCGCCAACGCCACGCCGTTCCAGACGCACATCAACGCCTACAACCTCGACCTGTATCTGCGCATCGCACCGGAGCTCTATCTCAAGCGGCTCTGCGTGGGCGGCGTGGAAAAGGTCTTCGAGATCGGCCGCAACTTCCGCAACGAGGGTGTCGACTTCAGTCACAATCCGGAGTTCACCAGCCTCGAAGCCTATGAGGCGCACAGCGATTACCTGAAGATGCTGGACCTCACCCGCGAGATGATCCAGCATGCGGCCACCGCTGCCTACGGAGAACCGGTGATCGTGCGGACCGATGCCGACGGCAACGAGGAGCGCGTCGACATCTCGGGCGAATGGCCGGTCAAGACCGTCCACCAGGTGGTGTCCGAGGGTGCGGGGGAGGAGATCACCCCCGAGACCTCCGTCGAGACACTGCGTGCCGTGTGCGACCGCCTCGAGATCAACCACCGACCGGACTGGGACGCCGGTCAGATCGTGCTCGAACTCTACGAACACCTCGGCGAGGACCGGACCACGTTCCCGACGTTCTACACCGACTTCCCGACGTCGACGTCGCCGCTGACCCGCGCCCACCGCAGCAAGCCCGGAGTCGCCGAACGATGGGACCTCGTCGCATGGGGCGTGGAACTCGGCACGGCCTACACCGAGTTGACCGATCCCGTGGAACAGCGACAGCGGCTGACCGAACAGTCGATCCTCGCCGCGGACGGCGACCCCGAGGCGATGGAACTCGACGAGGACTTCCTGCAGGCGCTCGAGTACGCGATGCCTCCGACCGGCGGACTCGGAGTGGGTGTGGACCGCGTCGTCATGCTGATCACCGGTCAGTCGATCCGGGAGTCCCTGGCATTCCCGCTGGCGAAGCCGCAGGACGCCTAGTCGAAGATCGAACCGTCAGTGGTTGTCGTTGAATGCGTCGATGATCGACTGCGGGATACGACCGCGGGCCGATACCTCGTAGCCGTTGTCGATGGCCCATTCCCGGATCTGCCGTGACCTCTCCGACGAGGAGGCCGACCCCGCTGACCCCCGGGCCGGCAGCGGACCGCTGCCGCGGACCGGCGTGGCCTTGTCGATGTACTTGCTGATGTCCTTCTCGAATCGCGCCACATTCGCGGTGCGGAGATCGAGCGCGTAGCGAGCGGCCCGACGCCCTGGCAGTTTCACCTCGAATTCGACGCGGTGACAGTCGTCGTCGTCGACCGGCTTCCCGTCGAAATCGTCGACCCACTCGACTCGAGTCGTCCTAGCCATCACCACACACCTTTCACGACCCCGACCTCCAGATTAGCGATTCTAAATACCACCCTAGATCACCGAACGGCGATGGCGTCGGGTCCGAGGTGCAGGCAGACCGGCGAATCGTCAGCCGGTCGTATGACCAGGGTGCCACCGATTGCGCTACAACACGCCGAGTTCTGTAACGGCAAGAGTTCCCGGAACGACATAGCCACCGACCCCCCGACGTATGACGAGAGGATCCCGATGGCGGCCGAGAAGCCCACCCGCGTGTCCCGATGGACGCGTCGTCTCTGAATGGACAGGGCCTGCAACGCCCATCACGGCTACGACTCATCGTCGTCGCCGGAACCCATGTCACTTCTCCGACCCCGTAGCATCTGAACCCGTGGCGGCGGACGAGGGCAACACGGTCACGGAGGCCGTCCCTGGGGGAGGGGGCGATGCGCAGGCACTGCGCACGCTCCTCGCTTCGGTGTCCGTCGGGGACCGGGAGGCATTCGCGCGTCTGTACGACCTGACGAGTTCGCGCATCTACGGTCTCGCCGTCCGCATCGTGCGTGACCGGGAGTACGCCCAGGAAGTGGTCCAGGAAGCCTACCTGCAGTACTGGCTGAAGGCCGGCGACTACGACCCCGCTCGCGGTTCGGTGATCACCTGGATGATGACCATCGCCCACCGACGTGCCGTCGACCGCGTCCGCAGCGAGTCCACCCAGACCGAGCGGTTGTCCGAGTACGGGGTGCGAGCCGCCGAACCTGAAGCGCCGCGCAACATTCCGCTCGAAACGGTGGTGCGGGCGGCTGAGTCGGGAGTGCTTCGCAACTGTCTCGGCCAACTCACGGCGCTCCAGCGGGAGAGCATCGAGATGTCGTACTTCGGAGGCCTGACCTATCCGGAGGTGGCCGAGCGCACGGACACGGCGCTGCCCACCACCAAGTCGCGGATCAGGGACGGGCTCAAGCGTCTCCGCAAATGCATGGACTCGCAGCGCGAACGCTGAGAACTCGGCGCTGAGAACTCGGCACCGGGCAACCGGGCCGCACGAATTCGGGCACACTGGTTCAGGTGCACGAGACCACACCCGCCGCAGGCGCCGCCGTGCCGGGTGTGTTCGTCACCGCCGGTGACCATCGATTGCATGTGCTCGACGAAGGGTCCGGTTCGCCGCTGCTGTTGATGGCGGCGTTGGGTAGCAACTGGTTCGACCTGGATCCCCTGGTGGCCCGGTTGTCGTCGTCGTGGCGGGTCCTCCGGTACGACCGCCCCGGGTACGGCCTCTCGAGTCCCATCGGTCGGCGCCATCACCCGTCGCTGCTCGGTGAGGTCGAGCGGATGGTCGCGGTGCTCGACGCGAGTGGTGTCAGCGAACCCGTTGTGGTGGTGGGTCATTCGCTCGCATCGCTCTATGTGGAGGCGTTCGCGCGGCAGTATCCGGACCGGACGGCGGGTGTGGTCGTGCTCGACGGGTCGTTCGTGCTGATGCCGTGGCGCCTCGTCCCGTTGTCGTTCCGGGTCGACAACGCCCACCGCCTGATCGGGGCGGCGCGAGCGGTCACGAGTCGCGTGGGCATCCGCCGCTGGCCGAGTCTCGGCGTCTGGACCCGTGTGGTGCCCGCGCCGCCGGAGGGACGCGGAGAACTGCAGCGGCACTGGAGCGCGAGAATCTTCGGGCAACCGCCGCATCTGCTCGCGCTCCTCGTCGAGAACGCCGCGTTCGGGGCGATGAACCAGACCTTGCGGGGGCTGCGGCGGGACAGGCCGATGCCCCGGGTCCCGGTCGTCGTGGTGGTCGCGTCGTCGAACCTGCCCGGTTGGCGTCGGTTCTGGGAGTGGAAGCAGCACCGCTACGCGGAGGTGCTGAATGCGGGCGAGGTCGCCGTCTTGCCCCGGGCCCGGCATTTTCTCGTCTCGGAACGGCCCGACGACGTCGCCGAGATCATCGACGACGCCTGTCGACCGCACGCCGACGGCCCCGACCCTACCCGCGAGTAACCAGCTACTTGCGGTTACACCTAAACTGGTCGCATGAGTGAGCTGACCTTCACCCCGACGGCCGACCTCGTCGACGAGATCGGCGCCGACGTGCGTAGCTGTGATACCCAGTTCAGGCAGTTCGGCGGCACTCGTGAGTTCGTCGGCCGGGTGACGACCGTCAAGTGTTTCCAGGACAACGCCCTGCTCAAGTCGATTCTCGGCGAGTCCAACCCCGGTGGCGTCCTGGTCGTCGACGGGGACGCCTCGGTACACACCGCCCTCGTCGGCGACATCATCGCCGAACTCGGCCGGTCCAACGGCTGGGTCGGCATCATCGTCAACGGGGCCATCCGCGACGCGAAGACCATCGGCGGGATGGAGATCGGTGTGAAGGCATTGGGTACCAACCCGCGAAAGTCCACCAAGACCGGCGCCGGTGAGCGGGACGTTCCGCTGACGATCGGCGGGGAGACCTTCACCCCCGGCGACATCGTGTACTCCGACGACGACGGCATCGTGCTCGTCACGCCGGCGAACTGACCTCGACAGTCCTTCCTATTCCATCCGACCGCCCGCGCTGAGGAGCACCGACATGCCGAAGCCCACCACCGACTACTTCGCTCGCCTGGGTGCGCTCGTCGCCATCGACGACGCCGCGAGTCGCCCCACCCGCTCCGTGCTGGAGGCCTTCAGCGGCACCGAGATGGCGACGATCCCGGTGGCCACCGCCGCCGACCTCGAGACCGCCGTGGCGCGCGCCCGGCAGGCGCAGGAGGGCTGGGCGGCGCGCACACCGGCCGAACGGGCTGCCGTCATCGACCGCTTCTCCGATCTCGTCCACCGCAATGCCACCTCGTTGATGGACATCGCGCAGGCCGAGACGGGTAAGGCCCGCATCTACGCCCAGGAAGAGGTCATCGACGTCGCGATCACCGCGCGGCATTACGCGACCAACGGGCCGAAGCTGCTGGCCGACCGCAAGGTCAAGGGAATGCTGCCCGGCGCGACCAGCGTGCGTGTGCGCTACCTGCCCAAGGGCGTGGTCGGCATCATCAGCCCCTGGAACTACCCGCTCACCCTTGCCGTGTCCGACGCCGTGGCGGCGCTGATCGCCGGCAACGCCGTGGTGATCAAGCCCGACAGCCAAACCCCGTACTGCGCACTGGCACTGGCCGAACTGCTCTACGAGGCCGGCCTGCCGCGTGAGTTGTACGCCGTGGTCCCGGGCCCCGGAGGGGTTGTCGGACAGGCGATCATGGCTTCGACCGACTACGTGATGTTCACCGGATCGTCGGAGACCGGAGCCACCCTGGCCGAACAGGCCGGGCGTCGGCTGATCGGATTCTCCGCCGAACTCGGTGGCAAGAACCCCATGGTCGTCACCGCGAGTGCTGACATCGCCAACGCCGTTCGTGGCGCCGCCCGCGCGGCCTTCTCGAATTCCGGGCAGCTGTGCATCTCGATCGAGCGGATCTACGTCGACAAGAAGATCGCCGACGAATTCGCCGACCGCTTCGCGGCATTCGTGTCGTCGATGAAACTGTCCGCGTCCTATGACTTCACCGCCGACATGGGTTCGCTGGCCTCGGCCGCGCAGATCGACACCGCCGAGGCGCACGTCGAGGACGCCGTCGCCAAGGGTGCGAAAGTGCTTGCGGGCGGCAAACGCCGCGCCGACCTCGGGCCGTTCTTCTTCGAGCCGACGGTCCTCGCCGACGTCACCGATGACATGGTCTGCTTCGGGAACGAGACCTTCGGCCCGGTCGTGTCCATCTACCCGGTGGACTCCACCGACGAGGCGATCAAACTGGCCAACGACACCGATTACGGCCTCAACGCGAGCGTCTTCGCGGGGAGCAGCGCCGAGGCACAGGCCGTCGCCGAGCAGCTGCGCGCCGGGACGGTGAACATCAACGAGGGTTACGCCGCGGCCTGGGCCTCCACCGCGGCGCCGATGGGCGGCATGGGCATCTCCGGAATGGGTCGTCGCCACGGCGACGAGGGCCTGCTCAAGTACACCGAGCCGCAGACCATCGCCGAGCAGCGATTCATCGGCATCGACCGTATGCCCGTGGTCCCCACCAGCATCTACCGCGCGATCACCCCGACCGCGGTGCGCGCGCTGAAGTATCTTCCGGGTCGCTGAGGGCATGGTAGGCCGCCGTTGTCCTGCCCCGACGAGGGCGTTCTGGTTACGGTAGCCGCGTGACCCGGAGCCGCCGCACGCGCAGAGACCCCGTTACCCGACACCGCCGGACACGGCTGGGCCTGATGACCGCGGCGTTGTCCGTGGCACTCGCCGGCACCCTGGTGACCGCACCCGCTGCCGACGCGGCGCCGCCGCTGCGGGTCACCACGGTCGCCGGCGGCCTGAGCATCCCCTGGGGTGTCGTCGTCGCACCGGACGGGACGATCCTCACCGGCGAACGTTCGGGCCGCTTCGTCGCGGTCCGGCCCGGAGGCCAACGGGTCGATGTCCGCGCGGACCTCTCGCGGATCTTCGCGCAGGGCGAGTCGGGGCTCATGGGCCTCGCGATCGACCCGAACTTCGAGCAGACGCGGCGCGTCTACTCATGCCAGGCCGAGGCCACGGTTCCCGGTGCGCCGGGCGCGCCGGGTTCGCTGTCGAACGCGCCGATCGAGTTCCCACAGACCGGGCAGACCATCAAGGTCGTCGCCTGGCGCGTGGGCAGCGACTGGACTCAGATGGCCCGCGAGCGAACCGTGCTCAGCGGTATCCCGGTCAACTCCTCCGGGCGGCACGGCGGGTGCGGGCTGGCGGCCACCGCCGACTCGCTGTGGGTCGGCACCGGTGACAATGCGACCCCGTGGATACCGCAGTCGCGGACGTCGTTGGGCGGCAAGGTGTTGCACATCAGGCTCGACGGAACCCCGGCCCCGGGGAATCCGAACCCGCGCAGTCCGATCTACAGCCTCGGGCATCGGAACGTCCAAGGTGTCGCCGTCGCACCCGGCTCGGGGCGCGTCTACGCGATCGAACAGGGCACGACACGCGATGACGAACTCAACCTCATCGTCCCGGGCGGCAACTACGGCTACAAGCCCGACAGGTTGCCGGTGATCTACGACGAGTCGGTGCCCATGACCGACCCGGTTCGGGTGCCCGGCGCGATCGGCCCGGTCTGGAGCTCGGGTGACGAGACGATCGCGTTGCCGGGCATCGCATTCCTCCCGGAGACCGGGTGGGGCGAGTACAGCGGCGGGCTCGTGCTCACCGCGCTGAAGGGCAAGCGTCTGGTCTTCCTCAAGCTCTCCGACGACGGCCGGCGTGTCGTCTCGGAGACACAGGCGTTGCAGGACGTCCACGGACGGTTGCGCGGAGTGGTCGTCGCCCCGGACGGATCGCTGGTGCTGACGACGAGCGACGGCGAGGGCGCCGATCGGATCCTGCGCGTGCGCTGGGCCGGCTGACCGACGTGTGCGACGACGCGATCGTCGAGCACGCGCACGACGAGGCGCGCCGGTTAACCCGGCGCACTGCCCTGCGCGTGGCCGCCGGTGTGGCGACCGGTGTCTCGGCATCGATGGCGGCCGGAGTCGGACTCGCCGCACCCTCGGGTGCGGTGCCGAGCCCGGGCGGGCGGCGCGTGGTCGATCTCACCCACACGCTCTCGCCGTCGTTTCCGGTGTGGCCGGGCAATCCGCCCATGGTCACGGTGCCGACATCCCGTGTGAGGAAAGGCGATTCGGGCTTCGCGACCAATTGGGTCTCGTTCGCCGAACACACCGGGACGCACGTCGACGCGCCTGCCCACAAGATCGGACGGGGCATCACCGTGGACCGGATCGATCCCGCCGACCTGATCGCACCGCTGGTGATCGTCAGCATCGCCGGACGCGCGCGCACCGATCCCCGGGCACTGCTGACCGAGCGTGATGTCGAGGACTGGGAGACTCGCCACGGCCGGATTCCGCGCGGTGCGCTGGTGGCCCTGCACACCGGATGGCAATCGCGAACCGGCGGCGCGGATGCGGCGGGGTTCTCGTCGGACGCCGTCGGCATGCTGGTGACCGAACGCGGCGTCGTGGCGATCGGTACCGACACGCTCAGTGTCGACATCCGCGGTGCGACGGGAGCGCACACCGCGATCCTCGGTAGTGGACGATATGCGGTCGAGGCGATGGCCAACCTGGATGCCGTTCCGGTCTCGGGGTCGACCGTGATCGTCGGGGCACCGCGGTTTGCCGGCGGCACAGGCGGTCCGGCGCGCGTCCTCGCGACGGTATGAGGAAGGATCGACCGATGGCAACCCGGATCGACGGTTTCACGCGCGGAACCCACACGTTCGACGTCCTCGACGCCGGACCGATCGACGGAGAGCCCGTACTGCTCCTCCACGGGTTCCCGCAGCGTGCCTCGTCATGGGAGAAGGTCGTCCCACTGTTGCACGACAAAGGGTTCCGCACGATCGCTCCGGACCAGCGCGGGTACTCGCCCGGAGCCAGGCCGAGGAGACGACGCGAGTACCGGCAGTCGGAGCTGGTCGCCGACGCGCTCGCCCTCCTCGATGCGGCCGGCATCGAGCGGGCACACGTCGTGGGACACGACTGGGGGTCGGCGGTCGCGTGGACGATGGCGGCGCACCATCCCGACCGCGTGCGGACGTTGACCGCCCTGTCGGTCCCGCACCCGGGGGCCTTCGCCCAGGCCATGCCGCGAGGACAGTTCCGCCGATCCTGGTACATGCTGGCCTTCCAGATCCCGGTGGTACCCGAACGCCTCCTCGGATGGGCGATGCGTACCCAACCGGATTTCGGCGCCCGCATGGGGCTCCCTGAACCGTTCGCCTCGCGCGTCGCCGGCGAGATCGGGGAATACGGGGCGCTGCCGGGAGCCCTCGGCTGGTACCGCGCGATGTTCCTGCCCGACAGCGAGGCGGCCCCGAGACGCGTGCACGTACCGACCACCTTCGTATGGGGTGACGCCGACATCGCCCTGGGTAGGGTCGGTGCCGAACTCACCTCGGGGTGGGTCGAGGCGCCCTACGAGTTCATCGTCCTGCGCGGTGCCGACCACTGGCTGCCCGAGTCGCGTCCTCGGGAGGTGGCCGGGGCGATCCTGGATCGGGTCACCCGTCAGGGCGAGCACGCATCCGGGTGACGGCGTACGACGACGAGGTGTGACCCGGCTCTCCACTGGGTAATGGCTTCGGCGTGGTTGCCATCTCACGCGGTCGGTCCGGTTTGTCCACTGCCGCCGCCATCCGCCCTCAGGGCGTCGTTTCGCGTCGGGTTCCGCTGCGGGAGCGCGGATCTCGGCGAGTGAACATCTGCCCGGCGCCCGACGACGTATGGTCGCGGTACAGCTCGGGTTCGACTATGCAGCAGCGCGTAGGAACGAGAGACGATCCACGACCATCCGGACGAGGTCTCGTGACAAGAATCGATTTTTCACCGGCGCGTGCCCATGGCTGAGCGCGGTGCAACTCCCAAGGTGTCGCCGTTGCGGCGAGGGTTCCTCGGTGCGATCCGGCACTTGTTCAACCCCCTCCACCCCGACGACTACTTGGAACTCGTCAATCCGCTCTGGACCACGCGGGAGCTGCGTGGCCGGGTGGAGGAGGTCCGTCCGGAGGGTGTCGACGCGGCAACCGTCTGGATCAGACCGGGCTACGAGTGGCCCGGCCATCAACCGGGGCAGTACGTCCGGCTCGGTGTGGTCATCGACGGTGTGTTCCATTGGCGCGCATACTCCTTGACGTCGGACCCCGAGCCGCGCGACGGACTGATCTCCGTGACCCCGAAGCTGGTCGAAGAGGGAACGGTGTCGCCGTACCTGGTCCGGGGGATCCGGCCGGGTGAGATCGTCCGGCTGGGCGAGATCGAGGGCGTCTTCACCCTCCCCGATCCGCTCCCGGCGAAGATGCTGTTCATCAGCGCGGGAAGCGGCATCACCCCCATCATGAGCATGCTGCGCGACCTCGACCACCGCGATCGCCTCGACGACGTGGTCGCCATCCACTCCGCGCACAGCGACGAGCAGGTGATGTTCCGGACCGACCTCGAATCGATGGACGACCGCCAGGACGGCTTCGACCTCATCCTGCGGATCACCGGCCGGGACGGTCGCGTCAAGGCCTCCGACCTCGACGAGCTGTGTCCCGACTGGCGGGAGCGGGAGACGATGTGCTCCGGTCCGGGCGAGATGCTCGATGCGCTCGTCGAGCACTGGGAATCCGAGGGCGTCGCCGACAGAATCCATCTCGAGCGGTTTCAACCGATCATCGGAGGGAATGCCGGGGAGGGCGAGGGCGGCACCGTCCGGTTCCTGCGCAGCAAGTCCGAAGTGGAGTGTGAACCGGGTACCCCGATCCTCGTCGCAGGTGAGGAGAACGGTCTGGAGCTGAAGTTCGGCTGCCGGATCGGCATCTGCCACACCTGTACGGGGGTGCTCAAACAAGGCAACATCCGCGATCTGCGCACCGGCGAGGTGAGCTCCCCAGAAGGGCAGAGCATTCGTATCTGCGTCAACACTGCCGAGGGCGACGTCGATGTCGACCTCTGACCGGAAGGACAACATATGACAGCCACCGATTCCGGCCGGCGTGTCACGAGCCCGCTGGCCCACCTGGACGCCGAGACGATCGAGCGCCTGGCCGAAGAGTTCGACGCGATCCACGACGAGGTCTACGGCGACCTCGGCGACCGCGACCGCCGCTACATCAAGACGGTCATCGCCACCCAGCGTCAGCTCGCCGCGTTGGGCAGGATCGTGCTGCTGAACTCCCGATCGCGAGGTGCGTGGGTCGCGGGTACCGCGTGTCTGGGCATGGCCAAGATCCTGGAGAACATGGAGATCGGCCACAACGTCATGCACGGGCAGTGGGACTGGATGAACGATCCGTACATCCACTCGTCGGTGTGGGACTGGGACACCGCGTCGACCGCCGAGGCGTGGAAGCACTCACACAACTACATCCACCACACCTTCACCAACATCCGCGGCAAGGACAAGGATCTCGGATACGAGATCATGCGGATCGACCCTAATCAGAAGTGGCATCCGGTCTACCTGTTGCAGCCGTTCTACAACGTGCTGCTGACCGCGTTCTTCGAGTGGGGCGTCGCACTCCACGACCTCGACCTCGAGGCGATCCGCCGCGGGGAGAAACCCACCTCGGAGTTGATCGCCGACCTGAAGGGCATCGCGGTCAAGATGCGCCGACAGGTCGTCAAGGACTACATCGGTTGGCCGGCGATCAGCGCGGGCGCATTCCTGCTCACCCAGGCCGCGACCCGCGGCGGTATCCGCCAGCCGGCGACGTCCCGGATCGGCACCGCACTGCGTCGTGTCGGCGGTAAGCGGATCAATTCCGTCGCCGCCGCCGCCGACCGTGTGCTGCCGGGAGCCGAGAGCACCTTCCTCCGCACGCTCACCGCGGATTTCACGGCGAACATCATCCGGAACGTGTGGGCGCACGCCATCATCTTCTGCGGCCACTTCCCGGACCAGACATACACATTCAGTCAGCAAGAGGTCGAGGACGAGACCCGCGGCGGCTGGTATGTCCGACAACTGGTGGGTGCGGCCAACATCGAGGGGAGTCCGCTGTTCCACGTCATCAGTGGGAACCTCGGCTACCAGGTGGAGCATCACCTGTATCCCGACATGCCGAGTACGCGGTACTCGGAGGTGGCCCCCAAGGTGAAGGACATCTGCGAGCGTTACGGATTGCCCTACAACACAGGGCCTTTCGGTCAGCAATGGGGGCAGGTCCATCGGACCATCGCGCGACTCGCACTCCCGGGAGGAAAGGCACGTCCGAAGCCGGGTCCCTATCGTCGTCCGCCGCACTCCAGTGTCGGCGAGCCCCGCGTCAGCGAAGCCGCCCGGTTCCGCGGTCGGCTGCCCGCCGAGCATCCGAATGCCGGTCCCGAACACGAGTCGGGAGGCGTGGAGGTGTCGCCGCCGCCTCGCTGAGGGCCGAGGTCAGCGCAGGACGCGGCGGAGGACGACGAAGACGACGAATGCGACCGCCGCCGCGAGTCCTGCGTATGCCGGCGTCAGGTTGGTCGTCGGCGGTTCGGTGGGTGCACCCGACCGCAGCTGTGCGAACGTCGCACGCGCGGCGTCGGATTCGGCTACCACGTCGACTGCCGGGCGGTCCGGGGTCGCCGGCGTCACCGGGGCCTCGGGTGGGGGCGGCGCCGACTTGGGCGGGGCCTTCTTCGCGGGTGCCTTCTTCGCCGCCGACTTCTTGGCGGGTGCGACGCCGGCGGCCGCCTTCTTCGCCGGTGCCTTCTTGGCCGGGCTCTTGCCTGCCGGGCTCTTCTTGGCCGCCTTCTTCGCGGGAGCCTTGTCGGCCTTCTTCTCGGGAGTCTTCTTCCCGGCCGGTGTCGGCGACTCCGACGACGTGTCGGCGGCCGCCGCTGCAGGAGGCTGCGACGTGTCGGAAACGGAGTCGTCCGGGATCGGGAACAGGGTCTGCTCGCCGGTGTCGGGTGTCGTGCTCGCCGACGGCGCGTTCTCGGAAGGCGTGCCCCCGGACGGCGTGACGTTCGGCTCCGGTTCGGTCATGCGGCGCTCCCTTGCTGTGTCCTGCGCGCGCCCGGTGAGGAACCTCGGTGCGCCGCGCGACGCGTGGTGACCATCCTAGTGGGTCGGCACGGGGCCGCCGCGAGGGTCGGTGAGCATCCCACGCCTCGCGGGCGTGCGATCAGGAACGGACGCCGAGCCGGGCCAGGATGTCTGCGTCGATCGCCACGAGCTCGCCGTCGATGGACTGATGGGCGGTCCGGCGCTGACCGGCCGACATCGTCTCCGCGGTCTCGACCGCGAGGTCCAGGTTGTCGAGACGCTTGGTCATCGCGGCGACGAAGTCCTTGGCGTCGGGACTCGTGTCCTGGGCGACGACCTTGTCCAACGCCGTGCGGGTGGTGGCGATGCGCGCCGACAGGGTCGCGCCGTGACCGCTGTACTGGCGCAACACCTCCGGGGACACGCCGGCGCGGCTCGCCTGCAACGCCGAGATCTGTGCCCGCCCCGCCACGGCCGCGCGGTAGACGATGGGGGCGGCGATCGGCGCGACGAGGCGCGCCACGGTGAGGTAGCGCTTCACGCTGGTCGGACTCAGAGCTTTGGCATCGGCCGCGGCCTTCGCCTCCGCGGTGAGCTTCTCGGCTTCGGCCTTGCTCATCTTCTGCTGAGACTTCGCAAGCTGCTTGGCGGTCTTGCGCTCGGCCTTCATCTCCTTCTGGAAGTACTTGTGCTCCGTCTTGCGACGAGCCTTCTGTTCCTTCCGTCGGGTCTTGGCGTCGAACTTCGCCTCGAGCTTGGCTTTTGCCTTGAGTGCCTTCGCCTCAGCCTTGCGCTGAGCACGAGTCCTGCCGTCGGAGGAGAACAATCCCATCGAATGACCTTTCGCTGCTGCCGAGAAGACCGCTGCGACTCCCCGGTCCGCTCGCTGCGGTTCCGGCGCTCGTGCTGCTCCCGCCGCCGGCCGTGCGTGATAACAAGTACAAGCATGACATGTGGTTGTATCCGACCACGTGTCCGACCGCTCGAGCCGAGAAAGGGATGGCGTGGCCCCTGTGGTGTTGTCGCCGCGCGATCTGGCCGGTTGCGAGCATCGGGTTGCCCTCGATTTCTCCCACGACCGCCGACCGGGCGCCGAAACCGACCCGCCGGGTGTGCAACGCCGGAAGGAGGCGGCCGCCGATCACCGCGCGGCAGTCCGCGAACTCCTCCGCGCGGTACACAGCGACCAACCCGGCGCGTTCGTCATCGTCGACCCGGGAATGACCACCGCCGACCGGGTGGCGGCCACCCTGGGAGCCTGCGACAGCGGGGCGTCGTGGGTCTGGAACGCGACGCTGCCGACCGATGAGACGCACGGCCGACGCGGGCACGCCGAGCTGCTCGTCCGGCACGGCGACGGGTACGTCCCCGTCATCGTCGTCAATCACCGGGTGACCCAGCCCGCGAAGGCAGTGCCCGACCCCGCCAGCCGTCCGCCCACCCTCGTCACGAGTCCGTTCTGGACTTGGGCGCCGTCACCGGACCCGTATCGCACCGGAAGACCCAACCGGCGTGACAACCTGCGCCTCGCGCAACTGACCGCGATGCTCGTCGAGATGGGCAGGGCGTCGTCGACTGACCGGTCCGGTCTACGCGGCGGCGTGATCGGCGTCGACGCCGACTGCATCGTCGTCCATGACACCGGCGCGATGCTGGACGACTACCAGCAGGTCCTCGACCACCGGCTGGCCGTAGCCGCCGGGGAGGTCGAGACCGAACCCCGGCGGATCTCCGAGTGCCGGTCCTGCCCGTGGTGGGTCAAATGCGGGCCGGAGCTGGAGGCCCGGCACGACGTGAGCCTGGTCGCGACCGGCAACCAGGGCGCGGCACTGATGGAGGCCGGGATCACCACCATCGACCAGCTGGCCGCCCAGCGCGGCGCGCCTCCGGAGGGTTGGCCGGGCGGGGTGCGGTTCGGCGATGCCGTCATCGGCGCCATCGCGTGGCTCACCGGAACCGACCTGGTGCGTCGGCTCGACTCGCCCCGCGTCCACCGTGCCGACATCGAGATCGACGTCGACATGGAGAGCTACGGCGAACACGGCGCCTACCTGTGGGGCACGCTGCGCACCGACACGACCGATGCGTCCGTACCCGTCGTCTACCGACCGTTCGTCACCTGGGACCCGTTGCCGACCCGCGACGAGGCGCGCTCGTTCGCCGAGTTCTGGGGATGGCTGATGGCCGAGCGGGCCGCGGCTCACGATGCCGGTCAGACGTTCGCGGCGTACTGCTACTCGCAGCAGGCCGAGAACCGGTGGCTGCTGGGCTCGGCGGACCGTTTCGCCGGCGCACCGGGGATACCCTCTCGCGCCGAGGTGGAGGCGTTCATCGCGTCGCCGGAGTGGGTCGACATCTACGAGGCGGTCGGCGAGAACTTCATCTGCCCGCACGGCAAGGGACTCAAACGGGTCGCGCCCGTTGCCGGCTTCGCCTGGCGGGACGAGGACGCCAGCGGTGAGGCCTCGATGGAGTGGTACCGGGCGGCGGTCGCCCTCGGTGGCGGTCGCGCCGACGAGGAACAGCGAACCCGGCTCCTGGAATACAACGAGGACGACGTGCGTGCGACGAAAGTGTTGCGCGAGTGGATCTCTGACGGGGCGGCCGAGCAGGTGCCGCACGAGCGCGACCTGCTCGCGCGGCAACCCGCCGACTGAGCGCGGGGCTCGCGGCCCGTCAGGGTCGCATCGAGCGCAGTGAGTCGAGGAACGCGCCGCTGCCGAACAGCGCCACCGCTCCGAGAAGCAGCAGCGCGCCCGGCGCGACACCGACGAGGAAGGTGCGCATCGCCGTCAGGGTCGAGTCGTCGGTCGGCCCGGGGGAGGCCTGGGGCGGCCCGGTGGTCGGGCCATCCGCACCCCCGGTCGCTGCGCGGTTGTCGTCGGTGTCGCTGTCGTCGGTGTCGCTGCCGTCTGGGTTGCTGTCATCTGGGGCGACGTCGTCATCGCCGGCGTCGGCGGGTCGTGGTTCTGGTCGGTCGGCCGCGGGCGCCCGGCCAGGGCCGGGCGGCGTCGCCCCGGCGCCCGCACCCGGTGGCGTCCCACTCGGCGGATCGGCGGTCGGGACCTCACGCGGGCCCGAGGGGACCCCGTCGGGATCCGACCCGCTGGGTTCCGAGGACGGGCCGGTCGTCGACGGCGGTGACGCGTCCGAGATGCGGCTGCGGCGGGTCGGGGTGTCGGGGTCGGCACCGCCGGTTGACGTGGTCTCGGTTGTTTCGGTGGTTTCGGTGGTCTCGGTTGTCTCGGTTGTCTCGGTTGTTTCGGTGGTCTCGGAGGTCGACTCGCAGTCGTCGTCGTGGCCCGGATGCCACGGGTGCGACGGGTTCTGTTCGTCGGTGGTCTCCGGGGCGGTGGTCTCCGGGTCGGTCGTTTCTGCACCGGTTGTCCCGGCGCCGGTTGTCCCCGAACTGTCGGGATCGTCCTCCGGGTCGGTCGCGTCCGTGGCCGCGTCCGTCTCGTCGGTACCGGTCGGGTTCTCTTCGTCGGTGTCGGTGTCGGTGTCGGTGTCGGCGGCGCCCGGGTCATCGAATGATCCGGCCGAATCCGAGCCGCCGGCCGCTGAATCGGACGGGGCCGTCGACGCGACTCCGGGCGCCAAGGAGATGAGGGCGGCCACGGCGAGGACGGCGACGAGCGCTGCCAGGGTCCGGCGCGCTGAGCGGTCGGAGGGAGGTGTGGGGACGCGGTGGGTCATGGTTCGTCAGGCGTACAGTCGGAGGAGTAGATCGAGAGCGCGCGGTGCTCGTCGGGGGCGGCGCCGCGTCGCGTGCCGGACCCGAATGTTCACCCGCCCGATGCGTGTCGGCAACCCATGACCCCCAACAATGTGAAGAACGCCACACTAACGATCGTTACACCATCTTCACAGGTGATACGCACTGAGTGTGGCGGTCCGGTACTTTCTGATCGTAGCGACCGTTGCCACGGCCGTATGCAGCGGGCTTTAATGTTTGCAAATTCAAATTTTGCGTTTCGGAGAAGATTGTCATGACTTCAGGAGGGGCGGAGAAGCCTATGGGCGACACCGGACGCACCGACTCCGATCGTTCGAAAACGAGCGAGTCGGATGCTCTCGATCCCGGGCTGTTCGCTCGGCGACTCGAGGAACTGTTCCGGACCGTTCCGGGTCCGAACGGTAGGGCGTACAGCGCGAAAGCGATCGCGGCGCGATCGACCGAGCGGGGATTCAGGCTGGGGGAGTCGTATCTCAGTCAGTTGCGGTCGGGGAAGGCCAAGTCCCCGTCGTTCCGGACGGTGGAGGGCATCGCGGCCGCATTCGGCGTCGATGTGCACTACTTTCTGGAGGACCGGGCGGCGCAGCGCACTCGCGACGAGATCGATCTGATGCGGTTGCAGGCCGACACGAACGTCCAGCTGGCGGCATTCCGGCTGGCCGGGCTCTCGAGTGATTCGGTCACGGTGGTCAACGAGCTGATCAAGGTGCTGCGCGAGCAGCAGGGTCTGCCGAAGGATCCCCCGGACGTCATCGCCGCGGGCCTCAGCGACAGCAAGCCGTCGGCCGACTCACGACTCCGGGTCGTCGGAGACCGTACAGAGGACTGATCCCCGCCGATCCGATCGAGACACTCGTAC
Source organism: Gordonia terrae (assembly GCF_051789125.1). Lineage (GTDB taxonomy): Bacteria > Actinomycetota > Actinomycetes > Mycobacteriales > Mycobacteriaceae > Gordonia > Gordonia terrae_A. Next base: position 206,250 of record NZ_CP196526.1, read on the forward strand.
ATCTGGACCGAGGGGTGTCGGCCCAGGACGAAGTGCCATGACGATGATCACGGTGGTGACGGTGGCGGTCTGCGCGGTGGCGCGATTCGACGTACTTTGTGGACGTGGATCGCGTCATTGCGGGCGCGCATGATTCGATGAGCCCATGCGTCGGTCGGAACGTGCGCTACGCGCGCTGTGTCGCTCCACGTTGAGAGGTCTCGATCTCGATCTGCCTCTCGACGTGACACAACTGTGCGATCGGTACGGCGAACGCCGCGGCCGTCCCATCCGTCTCATCGCCCACCCGCTGCCGGCCGGTGTCCCCAACGGGATCTGGCTCGCGGCGACGGACGCGGACTACTTCTTCTACCAGGCCAACACCTCGCGACTGCACCGCGACCAGATCGTCATCCACGAGTTCGGCCATCTCGTCGCCGGACATCAGATCCTCGGCGAGGTCTCGGCGGAGGGTCTGGCCGCGCTGACACAGGACGAGTCCGCGGCCGCGCTGCGGCGCACCTGTTACGCCGACGACGCCGAATGGGAGGCCGAGATGCTGGCGTCGATGATCCTCAGTTGGGCCGAGGACGCCAGCACGGGTGTCGGGAGCACCACCGACCACGTCGAGTTGCGCGGTCTGCAGAAACTGCTGGGTGGTCATCGCGGATGGTTGTGAGCGCTGTCGAGGGCGGGGGTCCGATGGTCTTTCACATCGCGTCCGGTGTCGACGTCGGGATCGGGGCCGTCAACGCGGCCGCCGCGGTGATCTTCGCGTTCGCGTTCTGTTGGCGGCTCGACCAGATCCGACGCGGCGGTTGGGGACTGCAGCCCTTGGCGATGATGGTGGCCGTCGCTGCGTTGACGCTGGCGTTCGTCGTCGTCGACGACTCGGTGGCCGATGCGCTGAACGCCGTCGGGTTCGCGGGGGCGTCGCGGGTGGCGTTCTACGCCTTGCTCGCGGTCGGGGTAGCGGCGCTGGTCGTCGTGTTCTTCTTCCCCGGGCAGGTGACCCGTGAGCGCCGGGCCGGTTGGGAGGCGCTGCCGCTGGTGATGTCGCTGATCGGTCTGCAGGTCACGATGCTGGTCATACCTGTCGAGATCCGGACCGCCACGATCGACGAATGGACGGTTCAGAACTGGGGTTTCGCGCTCTTCATGCTGATCGCCAGCGGATACCTCACCTACGGCTTCCTCGCCTGCGTCAACAGTGTGCGTAAGTTCTACGCGACCGCGGACGGCTACCTTCGGGTGTCGCTGGGTCTGCTGATGACGGGGCTGGGTTGCCTTGCGCTCGGAGCGGTCTGCCAGATCGTGTTCGTCATCGTGTCCGCCACGAACGTCGTTCGCTCACCGTGGCTTCTGACCACCAATCGGGTTGTCGCGGTGGTCGGGGTCGTCGCATTCTTGTCGGGGATCAGCTACCCGATGGTCTACGCACGCGTGCAGACCATGACCGCGAACCGGCGCCGGCGACGTCTCGACGCCGAGCTCGTGCCGCTGTGGCGGCTGCTGACCGCGGCCGTACCCGAAGTGGTGCTCCCGGAGCCCGGACACCACACGCCGACGACGCGGTTGCACCGGCGGGTGGTCGAGATCCGAGATGCGTTGACGCAGATCAGTGGTCACCTACCGCCCGTGTTCGAGTACGCGGACCCCGAGGTGCAGGCGCGGTTGCTGAGGTCGGCGGTCGACGAGCATGCGCGCGCAGGCGGCAGCGGAGGCGACGTGCGCGATCTCCTCCCGGCCGAGGGGGACGGTCTGGAAGGCGACGCGGCACCGCTCGTCCGGATCGCGCGTGCACTGGGAGTTCGTGGGGAGACGGAAGAGCCGGCCGACCGCTGAACGGCCGAACCGGCTCCCTGCGCAGGCGTCGACCCCCTGGGTCGAGTCGAGATCAGCGGGGCGCCATGCGGATGGCGCCGTCCATCCGGATCGTCTCGCCGTTGAGGTAGTTGTGTTCGACGATGAACTCGGCGAGCTGTGCGTACTCGTCCGGTTCGCCGAGGCGCTGCGGGAACGGGATCGCCTCGGCGAGGGTCTGCTGGAACTCCGGGGTCACGCCGGCGAGCATCGGGGTGCTGATGGTGCCGGGGGCGATGGTGCAGACACGCACGCCGATGCGAGCGAGGTCACGAGCCGCGGAGATGGTCATCGCGTGCACGCCGCCCTTCGATGCGGCATAGGCGATCTGGCCGATCTGACCCTCGAACGCCGCTACCGAGGCGGTGTTGATGATGACGCCGCGCTGGCCGTCGCCGTCGATGGTGGACTCCTCCTGCATGCGGTTGGCGGCCAGCCGCATGACGTTGAAGGTGCCGATGAGGTTGATGTCGATGACCTTGCGGAACAGGTCGAGCTCGTGCGGGCCCTTCTTGCCGAGGATGCGCGCTGCCCAGCCCACGCCGGCGCAGTTGACCGCCACGCGGAGCGGGGCGCCCGACTCGGCGATCGTGTCGATGGCCGCCTGGACCTGGTCCTCGTCGGTGACGTCCGCGGCGACGAGGGTCACTCCGTCGGTCGGGGCGGCCTTGTCGATCGAGGCCTGCAGGTCGAGGCCGAAGACCGTGGCGCCGGCAGCGGCGAACCGCCGTGCGGTGGCTGCGCCGAGGCCCGAAGCCCCGCCGGTGACCAGAACGGAAGCGCCTGAAACGTCCATGTGTGAAGTAGTCCTTTCGAGGTACCCGACCCGTCTGTCGCCGGTGGGCGTCACCGGCTCCGGCGACGCGGCACCGGCCGGTGCTGCATTTCGACGATAGTCAGACCTCGTGCGGGGGCCTCGATCAGCCCCACGATTCACCGAACGAGCGCTCGGGTCGTCTCGCCCGCGAGACGATGCTCTCGGCGGATGAGCACGACGCCGACACCGATGATCACGATGACCGCGGTGATGGTGCCTGCGATCATGGGCACCGAGGCGCCGATCAGGCCGTCGACGATGAGCCAGGCTGCGAAGACGAAGAAGAGTACGGCGGCGCCGATCGCGATGACACGTTCGGGAAGATGTCGACCCAGCAGAACGCCGAGCCCGATGGCCAGGGCGTCCGCGGCGACCATGCCGAGGGTCGAGCCGATCCAGACGCCGAACCAGTCGTTGTCCGTGGCCAGGGTGATGGTGGCGAGCATGGTCTTGTCGCCGAGTTCGGCGAGGAAGAACGCCGACATGACCGCGAAGAACACCGAGGCGCCGACGCGGGTGGCCCGGGTTGCCTCCGCGTCGTCGAGGCGGTCCCCGCGCAGTGTCCACAGCCCGAAGATCAGCATGGCGAGGCCACCGAGGATCGAGAGCAACGACGTGGGTATCGACATCCCGAGGAAGTGGCCGAAGAAGACCGAGACGGCGTGGACGGCCGTCGTGGCCACGGTGATCGCGAGAAGAACAACCCACCACCGGTAGCGCAGCGCATAGGTCATCGCCATCAGCTGTGACTTGTCGCCGAGTTCGGCGACGAAGATGACGCCGAAACTGAGCAGGAGGGCGGTGAACACGATCGCCAGGTTAGTGAGACCTAACCCCGAAGTTCAACTTCGGGAAGACCCGTATCTTCGCAGGTAGGGCGGGCGCATCGGATTGTTCGGATACCCGTATCCGGACTGTTCGGCCGGCCGTTGCGCGACGCGAGGGTGCTCTACGCGGCGAGGAGCATGGCGAGCACCGCGGTGTCGGGATCGGCATTGGGGTCGATGCCCACCTGGTTGCGCAGGTTCACCACGGTGCCGTCGGCTTCGGCCTCGGCCCATCCCGCGCGGTGTTCCAATCCCAGCTCGGGCAGCCCGGGCAGCAGGACACAGCCCGACGCCACCTGCGAGCACTCGGGCAACGACGGCCGGGTCTGCGACGGCGGGTGCAGCATCACGAGGGCGGGCGGATTGTTCAGGAACCGCCCGGCCTCGACGAAGCTGTCGTCGACGACGTTGCCGATCGCGACCATCATCCCGACGGTGTCGGCGTCGCTGCTGTCGGGTCGTTCCTCGACCACGCCGAAGATCGTCGTCGTCGGCAGGAACCCGGGACGGCAGGCGATCCGCACCGAGCCGACGAGGGTCTGGGTCCACTCGAGAGTCGACTCGGGCCAGCGACCCGAGATGAGGATTCCGTTCAGCGTGCCGTCGTGCTGGAACGGGGTGAGGCCGATCGGGACCGACTGCATCTTGCCCTCCTCCGATCCGGGTGGGGGACCTGCGGTTTCGCGAACAGGCCCGAAGCCCTACCCGGTGAGAAAAGAATCCACCCGGGACGTGATGCCGACAACTCGAATCACCGTGTTGTGATGGTTCTTTAACATGCGAAGGACCGACGGAGGGGTCGGGCGTGGGCTGGGCCGGCCGGGCCGGGCGGCGCACCAGGCACACTGGACCGGTGAAGAACTCGCCCGCGCTGCGGCCCATGGAGTTCGCGTCCGTCGCGATCTTCGGCGGCCTGACCGTCGCCGCGGTGGTCATCGCGTCGGTCATCCCGCTCGCCCAGGCGGCCGGGTTGCTCGCACCGGTCCCGCTCGCACTCATCGCCGCCCGGACGAGGCCACGTGCTCTCGTCACCGCCACGGTGGCGACGACCGCCGTCGCGTTCGCGATGGCCGGGACCGGCGCGATGGCGACCGTCCTGGGATCGGCCCTGGTCGGCGGTCTCGTCGGGGACATCAAACGCCGCGGTCGGGGAGTGGGCGCTCTTGTGATCGCCACCCTCGTCGCGTCCCCGCTGATCGGCGGCATCTCGGTACTGGTACTGCTCGTGCTGGTCCCGTTGCGCACACTCACGATCGAGGCGATGACCAACTCCATCCACGGCGTCGCGAAGTGGTTTCACGGCTGGGGAGCGACCGGCGGGATCGCCGACGCGCTCGATGCGATGGCTCGCAGCATCGCCTCGCACTGGTGGGTGTGGGTCTGGGTGTCGGGCACCTTCGGCACCGTGATGTCGCTGCTGGCGGCCTGGTGGATCCTCGGGTCGGTGATCGCCCGGCTGCGTGATGTACCGAGCGAGGACACACTCGACGCGGCACGTCCGGGCGGCGCAGTGGACAGCGCGGTCTCCGCGAGCGGAGACGAGATCGCGCCGCTGCCCCTGGTCGCCGAACGAATCGGCTTCGCCTACTCGGCGGGAGCACGGCCTGTGCTGCACGACATCGACCTGCGGATCGACCGCGGCGAGTTCGTCGCGGTGGTCGGGGCCAACGGCTCGGGCAAGTCGACGCTTGCCAAGATCCTCGCCGGACGCGCTCCGACGACCGGTTCGGTGCACCGCCCCGGGCTCCCGGGTCTCGGGGTCCACGGGGGCACCGCACTGGTCCTGCAACGCCCCGAGATCCAGATGCTGGGTTCGCGGGTGGCGGACGACGTCGTGTGGGGACTCCCGCCGGGCGTCGACGTCGATGTCGATGCGCTGCTCGACGAGGTGGGTCTTGCGGGCCTCGGTGACCGGGAGACCACCGATCTCTCGGGTGGCCAGCAGCAGCGTCTGGCCATCGCCGGCGCGCTGGCCCGGGAGCCGCAGCTGCTGATCGCCGACGAGGTGACGTCGATGGTCGACCCGGACGGGCGTGGCCAGCTGCTCGCATTGCTCGCCGCGCTTCCGGCACGGCGCGGCATCGCGGTCGTGCTGATCACCCACCGCGGCAGCGAGGCCGCGGCGGCCGACCGGGTCATCCATCTCGACGCCGGCCGACTCGTCCCACATCCCCCCGACTGGATGCCGGGCCCAACTGCCGAACTCGACGGTGCTGGTCAGTCGCGGGCCTCGGGTCCGACGAGCGACAGGGCGGACACCACGGGGATCGGCGGCCCGCTGCTCGTGCTCGATCAGGTCGGTTATGCCCATCTGCCGGGATCGCCGTGGGAGGTCGTCGCACTCGAGGGCATCTCGCTGACCGTGTATCGGGGCGAGGGATTGCTGATCGTCGGCGGGAACGGGTCGGGCAAGACGACGCTGGCGTGGATCATGGCGGGCCTCCTGCGACCCGGGACCGGCACGTGCCATTTGTTGGGTGTGTCCGGAAAGGTCACGCCCGCAGCGGGATTCGATGCCGGGGAACCGGTGACCGACCATGTCGGTGCCGTCGGGCTGGGATTTCAGCACGCGCGCCTGCAGTTGCAGAAGGTCACCGTCGCCGACGAGATCATGGCGGCCGGCGGCGAGAAGGTCGGCACCGCCGAGGTCGCGCGCGTGCTCGAACTCGTGGGGCTACCGCGTCAGATGGCTGCCACCAACGTCGATGCGTTGTCCGGCGGGCAGATGCGGCGGGTCGTGCTCGCCGGGCTCATCGCCCGCAACCCCGACATGCTCGTCCTCGACGAACCACTGGCCGGGCTCGACCCGCCTGCCCGCGACGAGATCGTCGCGCTGCTCGCGCGACTCCGTGCCGGCGGGATGACCATCGTGATCATCTCGCACGATTTCGAATCCCTGGATTCGGTGTGCACCAGGCGCGTTCGCCTGGTCGACGGCCGGTTGCTGCCGGATTCGCATCAGCCGATCGACGACGTTCCGAGATGGGAAGGGGGCGTCCGATGACGATGCGTACCGTTCCGCTCCGGCAGGTGCCGGGCGACTCGTTCGTGCACCGGCTCTGGGCCGGAACCAAACTGGTGATCGTCCTGATACTCGGCATCATGACCTGGGTGCTGCCGTCGTGGCCGGCCCTGGGCATGGTCGCCGCGGTGGTGGTGCTGACCGCGCTGCTCGCCGGAATACCCTTGGGCGCCATTCCGCGCCCGCCGTGGTGGTTCTGGGGACTGATCGGGATCGGTGTCGCGGTCAACGTCTCGTTCGCCGGCCTGCCCGGCGCCCTGGTGTTCCTGCGTGCGATCACGCTGGCGCTCGTCCTGGTGGCCAGCTCGATCCTCGTCATCTGGACGACCCCCATGGCCGACGTGGCCCCCGCACTGGCGCGACTGATGCGCCCGCTTCGGTGGCTGCGCCTACCCGTCGACGAGTGGGCGGTGGCGATCGCCTTGTGCCTCAGGGGCCTTCCGCTGCTGATCGAGGAACTGCGCATGCTGCGGGCCGCCCACCGCCTGCGTCCCACGGCCCGGGGCCGCAGCGATCATCCGTCGGCGGAGATGGGGATCATGGACCTCATCACCGCGGCGATGTCGTCGGCCCTACGACGCAGCGCGGAGATGTCCGAGGCGATCACCGCGCGCGGTGGAACCGGACGACTGACCGCACGTCCCGCCGGTCCCGGACGCGCCGATGCCCTGGCTCTCGGTGTGATCGTGCTGGCGTGCGCCGTGGCGACAGCGGTGACGCTGGTGTTGTGAATGCGGATGCAGCCGACGACAACGGCGCCGGTCACTCGAAAGTGACCGGCGCCGTTGGGCGTTCGGGGGTGTCCGCGCTCAGGCGGGCACGACCAGGCCGCTGCCCTGGCTCTTCGCGCGGGCGAGACGCTCGCCGGCGTCGGCCCAGTTCACGACGTTCCACCACGCCTTGACGTAGTCCGGCTTGACGTTCTGGTAGTCGAGGTAGAAGGCGTGCTCCCACATGTCCAGCATCACGACCGGGATGATCGCAGCCGGAATGTTGCCGCTCTGGTCGGTGAGCTGCAGGATGACCAGCTTGCCGCCGATCGTGTCGTAACCCAGGATCGCCCAGCCCGAACCCTGCAGAGTGGTTGCGGCGGCAGTGAAGTGGGCCTTGAACTTGTCGAAGCCACCGAACTGCTCGGTGATGGCGGCCGCGAGGTCGCCGTCGGGCTCGCCGCCGCCGTTGGGCGACAGGTTCTTCCAGAAGATGGAGTGGTTGGTGTGACCGCCCAGGTGGAACGACAGGGTCGCGGAGAGTCCGTAGACCTTGCCGGCGATGCTGTCGTCGTCGCGGGCTGCGGCCAGCTTCTCCAGGGTGTCGTTGGCGCCCTTGACGTAGGTGGCGTGGTGCTTGCTGTGGTGGAGCTCCATGATCCTGCCGGAGATGTGCGGTTCCAGTGCCGCGTAGTCGTAATCGAGATCCGGCAAGGTGTATTCAGCCACGATGTTCCTCTCTGAGGTGCTGCTCGTTTTCCCTGTCCACGCGCGGAACCGGCTGCTGTGTCGGTGCCACGCGGATGCTTCCACCCTTCCGCAGAAGCATGGGTGATTGCAACAATCCGGGCGCAAGAAACATGAAGTGCGGTTGAGATATCGGACCGGCGAAATGGTCCGCGAGCGATGCTCGGGAGGGGAGGATCTTCAGATCAGCGTGAGCGCAAGGATGACGACGAGCAGGGCGAAGATGCTCAATGCGATGGTGCGACAGCTTCTCGCCACGTCGTAGTTGACGCGCGGGGTGGTGCGGGACGGCTGCAAGTGTCCGCGCAGGTCTCCGGTCGCGTGCGTCGCCATCGTCGCCTCTCGTTGCCGGTCAGAACCCGCCCCGCCTTCGGACACTACTCTCTGTGGGAGTTGCAGTGATCGGCATCACATCAGCCGGGGTGTGACCGCCATCATAAACAGACTGGGACGATCGACTCAACTCGTGTCAGGTCGCGTGTGGATTCGACGTCGGTCTCGGAGCGAGGCGACGCGCGTAGACTCGTTTCATGTCTTGGCTCGACCAGCTCTTCTCCGCCAGTTCGCGCAAGCAGGATCTCGTCGCAGCCGACGCGGCGCTGCCCGGCCGGTCCACCGAGATCACGGTTCCCGGCGAGCACCTGGTGCTGGGTACGCCCATGCGCGGGCGGCCGGAGGCGGACGGCTCCTACGCCGACGGGGGCATCGGGCGCTTCGACGACGGACTCGCGGCCGTCATCCTGGCGGGTGGTTGCTTCTGGGGCATCGAAGAGATCTTCTGGCAGGTCCCGGGGGTCTACACCACCGCCGTCGGATACGCGGGTGGCTTCACGCCGAACCCGACCTACGAGGAGACCTGCACCGCCCGCACCGGGCACACGGAATCGGCGCTGGTCGTGTTCGACCCTGCCGTCACAGACCTCGAGGGCGTCCTGAAGATCTTCTGGGAATCACACGACCCCACGCAGGAGATGCGGCAGGGCAACGACATCGGTACCCAGTATCGATCGGCCGTCTACACCCTGTCCGATGACGATGCGGTGCTGGTGCGCCGGACGGCTGCGACCTTCCAGACCGCGCTCGACGCGGCAGGGCAGGGCGCCATCGCCACCGAGATCGCGCCGCTCGCCGAAGCCGGCGACGGCCGGTTCTACTACGCCGAAGACCACCACCAGCAGTACCTCGCCAAGCATCCGCACGGATATCGCTGTCACGCCGCGACCGGCGTCGGCTACCCCGGCTGACGTGACACCGCCGACACGGCGCACGAGACTCCGGCGACGCCGAGTGCTGTCGTGAGCGAGGCGATCACGCTCCGGCAGTGGAACCGGACCCTGCTCCAGCGGCAACACCTCCTCGCCCGGGTCGACGAGGATGCCATCGAGGTCCTCGACCGCTGCGTAGGGATGCAGTCACAGGATCCGCGGGCGGCGTTCTTCGGCTTGTGGTCCCGGATCGAGGATTTCGAGCCCCGGGAGCTCGACGATCTGATGGTCGATCGCGAGGTCGTGCGCATCGCACTGCTTCGCTCCACGGTATTCCTCCTCGACGCCGAGGACGCGCGCTGGATTCGTCCGTTGGCGGGACCGATCCTGCAGCGCGAGCTCGATCAGGCATACATACCGCGGCTGGTGGCGGCTGATGCGTCGCGAGTGCTCGCCGACGCCGCCGACGTCCTCTCGGGCCGGGAGGTCACCGGCACTCAGCTCGGGAAGGAGCTGGCCGCACGACACCCCGGGGAGAACCCGTCCACGCTGACCGGGATCGCCCGATGCGGGCTACCGCTGGTCCAGGTACCCCCGCGCGGGCTGTGGCGAGGCCACGGGGGTCCCACCTACCGTCTCTTCGACGAGTGGGTCGGACCGGGTGAACCCGCTGTGGTCGACGACGACGCACGTGCGGATCTGATCCGTTTGTATCTCCGGGGATTCGGGCCGGCGACCCTCAAGGCCATCCAGATGTGGTCCGGGCTCAGCGGGTTACGGCCGCTGGTCGAGAAGCTGGAGGCCGACTGGGAGCTCGCGCGATTGACCGGCCCCCACGGGGAGGTGCTCTTCGACCTCGACGGCTTGCCGGTCGCCGAGCCCGATCTCCCGGCACCGGTACGCCTCATCGCTCCGTTCGACCATGTGATCGGGGCGCAGGCCGACCGGATCCGCGTGGCCGACCCGGAGATGTACCGGCGCACCGTGACCCCGAACGGGCGGTCACCCGGATTCGTGTTCATCGACGGGTTTCTCTCCGGTACATGGCATCTGGGAAGCGATGAGGCGCCCCGGGTGGAATTTCTGCGCTCGGTGAGCGCCGCCGAGCGTCGCGAGGTCGACGCCGAGGTCGAGCGTCTGCGCGACTTCCTGGCGCGCACCTGATCGGTGTGCGGCCCTCAGTCGCCGGTGCGTGGATTGCGGGCGGTGATGCAGTAGAGCATGCCGACCGGGTCGGCCATGATCGTCCAGTGAGGGAAGTGCTCGACCACCGTCGCGCCCCACCCCTCGTGGCGTGCAACCTCATCGGCCACCGAGTTGGTGGCGAGATCGAGGTGGGCTCGCGCGGGCTCGCCGCGCTCTTCGTCGACGCCATCCTGCCTGCGCTGCAGGAGGATTCCGAGCGTCATCGACGGGTCGCGGCGCAGGGCGACGAGTTCGGGATGCCCGCGCTGCTTCGCCGGCTTGTCGAGTAGCTCGGTCCAGAAGTCGACTTCGGCGTCGAAGGCATGGTGCGGGACGTCGATGCACAACTGGTCGACGATGCTGATCGCGCCGCCTGGCCACCGGATGGGGCGTGAGCGTCCGGATTCGCCGGTCCAGGGGACGAGGCAGAACACGAAACCGGCCGGCGACTCGAGCGTGTGATGGGTGCCGGCGTCGCGGACCGATGTCGCCCCGAGTGCGAGCGCCTCGGCGGCCGCGGCGTCCGGGTCGGGGGTATGGATGTCGAGGTGGATCCCGCCTGGCCCGGCGGCGATGCGCTGGACGCGGAGGTGTGCGTCGCCGTTGAACGGCTCGAGCGAGGCGAACTCCCGGTGGTCCCCACGGGGTGGGGACACCGTGCTGCCCGCGATCGCACGCCAGAAGGTCACCTCGCTGCCGAAGACGTCGGCGGGGAAATCGAGGAATGCGCTGAGCCACCTCACCTGCACCCGCCAGAGTCTACGGTGCGCGAACGCGCTCGAAGGTCCACCGCGCGACACCGATCGACCGAAACCGGCGGTCGGTGCGCGTCGTTAGACTCGGTGGATGACTACAGGAGTGCTGGGTGCGATGGGCAAGAAGTTCGCGAGATCTCGTGCCGAGCAGGTCGCGGTGGTCCGTCTCGACGGTCCGATCGGCATGGCCGGGATGGGTAGGCCCGGGGTGAACACCGAGTCCGTCGAACCGGTCCTGAAGAAGGCCTTCGCCACCGAGCGGCTCCGTGCCGTCGTGGTTGTCATCAACTCGCCGGGCGGATCTCCCGCCCAGTCGGAGTACATCGCCGAACGTATCCGTCAGCTCTCCGCCGAGAAGGGCGTACCGGTCCTCGCCTTCTGCGAAGACGTCGCGGCCTCCGGTGGCTACTGGATCGCCTGCGCCGCCGACGAGATCTTCGCCGCCCACACCTCGATCGTGGGATCCATCGGGGTGGTGTCGTCGGGGTTCGGCTTCTCGGCGGTGCTCGACAGGTTCGGCGTACAGAGACGGCTCTATGCGACCGGCGACAACAAGGCCCGTCTCGACACGTTCTCACCCGAGCAGCCCGGGGATGTCGAATGGCTCAAGGGGCTTCAGGGACAGTTGCACGAGGCGTTCATCGCGTGGGTGCGCCAGCGCCGCGGCAAGAAGCTCGACGCGGGTGACGAAGAGCTCTTCAACGGCGACGTGTGGATCGGGCGCCGGGCGGCCGAACTCGGCATCGTCGACGGTATCGGCGTGATGCGCTCGGTGGTGGCCGAGAGGTATCCGGACGCCGAGATCACCATCGTCGAGACGCCGAAGCCGCTGCTGATGCGTCTGGTCGGCAACCAGACGTCGGTGGCGGGGGTCGCGGAGAGCGTCACATCGGGTGTGCTTGCCGCACTCGACCGCGCCCCGGGGATGCGAACGGCGCTCTTGCACCGTCGCTGAGTCCGATACCAGACCCGTTTCGGCGGTTTCCCCAAGGGGTTTGTCCCCACGTTATCCACAGGTGTTCTTCTGTGAAGTGGAACTACACCGGAATCGGGCGACTGCACTGTCGTGAATTAATTACGCGCACATCGGGTCAAACCGGTGACGGCTGTCACATCGGCACGGCCACTGGCCAGCGTTTTTCCACAATTCCACAGTCTCATCCCCAACTTGACGGTCAGGTTGCGAGCGTCGGACATTTGTCCAGCAGCAGCATGTGGATAAATTTATGTAGGTCTACATAGTCCAGTCGCGGGGGTTGTCCACACCTGGCCGGCGAGCGCGCCGCGACGCTCGTCGTGCACACGCGGCACCGCACCGGCCCGCGTCTGTGCCACCATGGAAATCGTGACCATGGGCGACATCACGCAGGTGCCGGTGACCGATCTGCCGAACGACTTCACCGAGAAGACCGATGCGGTCATGCTCGACGTCCGGGAAGACGACGAATGGGCGGCCGGGCACATCCGCGGCGCGATGCACATCCCGCTCGCCGAGGTCCCGGGCCGAATCGACGAACTCGATCCCGACCGCGACCTGTACGTCGTGTGTCACTCGAGTGGGCGGTCGATGCGCGTCCTGCAGTACCTGTCGCAGATGGGTTACGACGGGATCTGCGTGCGAGGCGGGATGCTGGCCTGGCAGGAGCACGGCAAGCCCGTCGAATACGGGCCGACGCAGCCCGAGGGCGACGCCCCGCGATGATCGACCTGTGCCCGCGGTGCCGCATCCAGGCGCCGCATCGTCCCGGACGCGAGCGCTGCCCCCGGTGCGGCGGCCCGCTCAGCGTCGTGGACGACCCCGCCCGGACGCCGACCGCGCAGATGGGTCGTGCGCCGGCCCACGACTCGGCTGGACGCTCACGGCCGACACCGCCGGCCGGACGAGGATCGGCTCCGGCGCACACCGGCGGCCTCTACCGCAGTCGTGACGTGCGGTGGATCGCGCGGCGTCCCCCCGAGGCGATACCCGCCCGACGCGGGCCCGCGGGTTTCCGGGGACCCCGGCTCATCCCGCGGTACGTGTACATACCCACCTGGGGACTCCACGACGAACCATCCGACCCGGCGGAGGCACACCGCCGACTCGACGCGTCCCGTGCCCGCCTCGTGCTCGCGTTGATGGTCGTCGGCACCGCACTCGCGGTGTCGGCGGCGGTGCACCTGGTCCGCTACATCCTCCTCGTCGTCAACCGCGACACTCCGCTGCCCGAGTTGCTGATCGTGGCCTCGGACTGGCTGACCATCTTCACCGGGGTCGTCGCCTTCCTCGGATTCGTCCTGGCCACCTGGGCTTTCATGCGCTGGGTGCTGGAGCTGCGCGCCGACACCTACGAATCGGCCGGGCTGACGGACCCACGACGGCCCGGGTGGGTCGCCGCACTCGCGGGGATTCCCGGGATCAACCTCATCGGAGCACCACTGGTGCTGAAGGAGGTCGCCGCCGCGCGGGTCGATCGGGACGGCGGTGCCGGAAGCGCCCTCGTCGACAGGCGGCTCCGCAAGCTGTGGGTGGCCTGGATCCTGGTCAATCTGACCGCCGCACTGGCCATCGTGGCCCGGCTGATCGCGTGGCGGTCCGAGTCGTTGCAGACCGGCGCGAACGCGCTGACGATGGTCATCGTGAGCGCGACGGTCTCGGCCGCGTTCGCGTTCTGGATGTCCCGCCGGATACGGATACTGTTCGATGCCGCTGCGGCGGTCCCGGTCCCGACGAAACGGTGGGTGGCAGTCGGATGAGCGCAGGCGCGAACACGGGCGCGGCCGAGAAGGTCTCGCGATCGGGAAAGCCCGCGGTGGTCGCGCACCGCGGGGCGTCGGGCGACTGCCCCGAACACACACTCGCGGCGTACGAACTGGCCCTCGCCCAGGGCGCGGACGGACTCGAGTGCGACGTACGGCTCACCGCCGACCACGAGCTCGTGTGCGTTCACGACCGAACCATCGACCGCACGTCGGACGGCACGGGCATCGTCAGCGAGATGACCCTCGACCAGCTGCGCGAACTCGACTTCGGCAGTTGGCATGCCGCGGGCGGCCCGGCGTCCATCCTCACGCTGCGTGAGCTGCTGACGCTGACCCTGGACTGGCGTCGGCCGGTCCGGTTGTTCATCGAGACCAAACATCCGGTGCGCTTCGGCAGCCTCGTCGAGCAGAAGCTCCTGGAGATCCTGCACGAGTTCGGGGTGGCCACCCCGCCGTCGGCTGATCACAGTCGCGCAGTGGTGATCTCGTTCTCGTCCGCGGGGGTGTGGCGGATTCGACGCCACGCTCCCATGTTGCCGACCATCCTGCTCGGGGACACCGCCCGCGTCCTCGGGGGCGGCGCGGCGACCGCCGTCGGGGCCACCGGCATCGGTCCCTCGGTGATGACGCTGCGCCAGTACCCCGATCTCGTGGACCGCGCGGCGGCGGCCGGCCGTGTCACCTACTGCTGGACGGTCGACGAACTCGTCGACGTGCAGCTCTGCGCCGACCTCGGCGTCCGGTGGGTCGCCACCAATCATCCGGCCAAGGTGCGCGACTGGCTGGTCACCGTCGACTGACCCTCGACGACCGCCGTCGCGCACGACCTCCTCGGCTGCCGCGTCCCCACATGAGAGAGTGGGTGAATGGGCAAGAAGAGCAAGCGGGGTAGCGGACCACGTCCGGGAAGCAATCGAGCCGAGCGGGTGGCCGCGCGCAAGGCGCGTCAGGCCGCGGCCCTGGCGCCGCCGCCACGTCCTTTCGCGGGACTGGCGTCCGAGTGTGACTTCGTGGCGTTGCGCACCTTCGTCGCCTCGGCGACCGCGCGGCTGGAACTGGCCGAGCCCGCCGACACTCGCAACGAGGTGTCGATCGTCACCATCCTCCCGGGGGCGGTGCCGGCTCTCGCGCGTGAAGCCGACGGCGCCACAGAGGGTTTCGTCGGCCTGCAGACGGATCCGGACCGCTCGGCACTCACCGTCGAGTTGGCCGCGGCCGTCGCGTGGGCTGCGCATGCCGATGCAGGCAGCGAGTTCGATCTCGACTCCGCCGATGAGGCACCCACTCTCGACGAGGTACTGAAGACCGATGCGACGCTGGACATCACGGTGCACCAGGACTTCGGCTGGTGGTTCGTGGAGGGTACCGACGTGCCCCCGGAGATCGCGGCGATGTTCGAGCGCGCCAACGAGTCGGTGTTGCCGACGGCGCGGCTCGTCGTCGACAGCGGGGCCGGGGCGCCGTGGTGGGTCGATGCCGGCGAGCGTGCTCACCTGAGGTGGATTCGCCCCGAACCCGAGGACGACCTCATGTCGGCGATGGCGCGCCTGCACGCGGCGGGTCGGCTGACGATGGGGGAGGGGTCGCGGTTCGCCGGATCGTTCCGCACCCATGGCCTGCTGGTCCCCGTGTTCGATCTCGACAACGAGATGCATCACGAGGAGTGGTACGCAGGTCTCAATGAGCTGGACCGGTACCTCGGCGAGGCGCTCGCGGACACCTCGCCCCTGACCATCGACCAGCGCAGCTCGCGCGATGGAATCCGGGGCCGTCAGGTCACGCTGCGCTGATCGCCGCTTCGTGGGGTGCGGGTGTGTTGGTGGGGTCCCTCAACTGCTCGCTGAGGTGCGGGGAGTGTAGGTGGGTCCCACAACTGCTCGCTCAGGTGCGGGTGTGTGATGGCGTCCCACAGCTGCTCGCTGAGGTGCGGGGTGTGTTGGTGGCGTCCGACAACTGCTCCCTGAGGTGCGGGGAGCGATGGCGACGAGCCACGAAGGGCCTGGAGAGTTCGACTCCCAGGCCCTTCGCGGCTCGCTTCGCTCGACCTAACGTGGCCGAGGGCGCTTCTGCGTCAGATGTTCCCACCGGCAGCCGGGGGAGCACTGGCGTCAGAGGTCTTGTCTCCGTTGAATTCTCGCTCGACGAAGTTCTCGAGGTCGAACAGGTTGCCGTTGCAGCGCTCGGCGATCGTCTGCAGGGTCGTCATCGTGGCGACCTCTTCGACCTGCTCCTTGAGGAACCACTGCACGAACTGCTCGCCGAGGTAGTCGCCGGTGTCGCGGGCCGACTTGGCCAGGTCGACGACCTGCTGGGTGACCGTCTTCTCTTGTGCCAGAGCGAGATCGATCGGCGCCCGGTAGCTCTCGAACCGGTTGTTGGGCGCCGGGATCCCGGGGATCTCGACTTCCATGTCGCGGTCGAGGAAGTACTGCACGATCATCATCGCGTGGTTGCGCTCCTCGACGGCCTGGCGGTAGAAGAGCTTTGCCAGTTGCGGCATGTCGTTGTTGTCGAAGTACGTGGCGACCGCGATGTACTGCTGCGAGGCGTAGAACTCGTTGCTGATCTGGTCATGCAGGAGCTGATGGAACTTGGTGTGTTCGGTCATGCACCCCATCGTAGGGATCAAAAATGGCCTGTACCAGCAAGTTCGGGCTAACTAAGGCAAGTCTCGCCTGCGTTTGGCGACCCTTTCACGGCCGACCCCCGGCGTCGACGAGGAGGTCGTCGGGAATCGGTCGACCATCGCGGAGGAGAGCGAAGAACTGCTCGGTCTGCTCGTTGACCGGCAGCGCGAGGCCCTCGTCGGTGAAGGTGCTCTCACCGGCGGGCGTGGTCGTGGTGATGGGGTCGCGCAGGGCGAACATGAGGGACGCCAGGTTCCAGATGTGATCTCGCTCATCGACGGTGAGGGAGTCGATCGCGCCTCCGATGAAACCGAAGAGGCGGAACGGATTCAGCAACACCGTCGGGCTGGTCGCGCGAGACACGAGAGCGGCGAGGAATTTTCGTTGATTGACCACGCGCTCGAGGTCGGCGCGCGGGAAGGCGCGCGTCCGTACGAGCCCGAGGGCCTGCCGGCCGTTGAGGCGGTGGCAACCCTTGGCCAGCCGCAGGCCCGCCTTGGGATCGTTGAGCGGCTGGTCGATGCACATGTCCACCCCGCCCATCGAGTCGACCAGGGTGTCGAACCCGCCGAACCCGATCTCGGCGTAGTGATCGATACGTATGCCGGTGAGATTTTCGACCGTCCGCACCAGGAGCGCGGGCCCACCGATACCGAACGACGCGTTGATCTTCAGGCTGCCATGTCCGGGGACCTCGACGTAGAGATCGCGCGGGATGCTCACCACGACGGCTTTGCCGCCGCCCGGCGGATTGTGGACGAGCATGATCGTGTCGGTGCGCGAGCCGTCGGCGTCTCCGGTGGCCAGATCGCGGCGCTGTTCATCGGTGAGGTCCGACCGTGAATCCGTGCCGACGATCAGCCAGTTGGTCCCGGGGGTGTCCGACGGGCGTCCCGCGTAGGCGGGCAGCGCGTCGATGCGGTCGAGTTTCGAGTCGTAGTAGAAGAGCAGCCCGATGCCTCCGAGCACGACGACGAGCAGCAGGATCATCAGGATCTTGCCGATGCGCGCCGCCCGGCGGCCTCTGGTCCTCGGCTGGCGCGGTTGTCGGGGTTGCCGTGTCGGGCGCGGCGGCGCGGGCGGGGGCCCCGGTGGTCGGCCGTGGTTGCGCGGGTCGTTTCGCACCGGCCCGCGAGACCGGTCGCCCGCCGGGATCGGTTCGGGTTTCTGGGTGGGTGCGTAGCCGGCACCGGCACTGGCACCTGCGGCGGGGTTCGGTCGCGGGCCGGGCGCGCCGTGCTGGGGTCCGCGTCCGGGAACAGAGCCGCGTGCCGGGATTCGCGGCATGGCCTGGGGATGGGGAGACGGTCCGCCCGAGGCCGGCGGCGGTCGGTGGCCTGCGGGCCCGGGTACCTGGCCGGGGCGGGGTGGTGGGCCCGCCGGGCGCCCGGACGGCATCGGCGGGCCGGGGCGAGGACGCCGGATCATCGGCGGGTCCTGCTCGTTCATCCCATCAAATGTACGCATGGGAGGTCGGCGGGGACGTCGGGCGGAGGGATGTGCCGAGCATCGCGCGGCCCGCCAGGTCTCGTTTTCGGTCGAACGGGGTACAGAAGGCGCCATGACCGACAAGCAGGTCGCCGAGACGGGCGACATCGCGGACGACCGCGAGACCACTCCGCTACGCCGTGCCATCACCGGCAAGTTGCTGTTCCTGTTCATTCTCGGTGATGTCCTCGGCGCCGGGATCTATGCACTGGTGGGAGAGGTGGCCGGGGAGGTCGGCGGTGCGATCTGGGTGCCGCTGGCCCTCGCCCTGGCGATGGCCATGCTGACCGCGGCGTCGTACGCCGAGCTCGTCACGAAATATCCGCGGGCCGGGGGTGCCGCAGTGTTCGCACGACGGGCGTACGGGCATCCCCTCATCTCGTTCCTCGTCGGCTTCTGCATGCTGGCCGCCGGGGTGACGAGCGCGGCCGGCCTGGCCCTCGCCTTCGCGGGGGACTACCTGCAGGTCTTTCTCGACGTGCCGACGACCCTCGCGGCGCTGGTGTTCCTTGTCGTGATCGCGGCCCTCAACGCGCGCGGCATCACCGAGTCCCTGCGCGCCAACGTGGTGATGACCGTGGTGGAGGTCTCGGGCCTCGTCTTGATCATCGTTCTGGCCGCGATCGTGCTCGGGCGCGGCGACGGCGAGCCGCATCGTGTCATCGAGTTCACCGAGGACACCACGCCGGCGCTCGCGGTGCTGGGCGCGGCGCTTCTCGCGTACTACTCATTCGTCGGTTTCGAGACCTCGGCCAACATGGCCGAGGAGGTCCGCGACGTCCGACGCGTCTATCCGAAGGCGCTGTTCGGCGCGCTGCTCACCGCCGGCGTCGTCTACGTCCTGGTGGGGCTCGCGGTGTCCGTGGTCGCGCCGCCGGAGCGTCTCGTCGAGTCGTCGGGACCGCTCCTCGAGGTGGTCTCGATCGCCGACGTCGGGGTTCCGGACAAGCTGTTCTCGCTCATCGCGCTGATCGCCGTCGCCAACGGGGCCCTGCTCACGATGATCATGTCGTCGCGGCTCACCTTCGGGATGTCGCGCGAGGGACTGCTGCCTGCGACTCTCGGCCGCGTTCTGCCGGGTCGACAGACCCCGTGGGCGGCCATTCTCGCGACCACCGCCGTCGCCATGGTGCTGTCGGCGACCGGAACCGTCGCGGCTCTCGCCGAGACCGTCGTGCTGCTTCTGCTGTTCGTGTTCATCAGCACCAACGTCGCCGTGCTGGTCCTTCGACGGGACCGCACGGACACCGACCATTTCCGCGCCCCGACCATCGTCCCGGTGCTCGCTGTGATCACGTGCATCGTCCTCATGACCCAGCAGAGCGCGGACACATGGTTGCGCGCCGGCATCCTCATCGCCGTCGGGCTGGCGCTCTACCTGTTGGCGCGCGCCACCGGTTCGGGCGGGAAGACGGCGCCCCGCGCGGAGTGAGCGGGGCACCGTCTGCGCGCCTCATCGGCACCCGGTGGTCTCATCGGCCCCGGATGTTGTTGGCGCGGAACGGGTATCCGTCCTGGCCCGGGGCCTCGTACTGGAACTCGACGGGCTGCCCGGGCGTGAGCGCGCGGTAACCGGTACCGACGATCGCGCTGAAGTGCGCCCACGCACCGCCGGGTGTGGCCTCCGAGTCGAGCACACCCCAGCCCACTTCGTCCCGCCAGAACCGCACGGTGCCAGAGGTGTTCGGCCGGAGAGAGGTCTCCGGATGCGTCGCGTACGGGTCGTCGGCGATCGTCTCCTCGATCGTCGTGAGTCCGTCCGGGCCGGGGGAGCCGACACTGTGCCACAGTGCACCCCGGTAGGCGCCCCGCGGCATCGCGGGCGCGGACGACTGCAATGGCCACACAGCCAATGCGACGTGGCGGCAGCCCTTCTCCGGAGGAGAAGCGATCGCGTGGTCGAATTCGACTGTGGTTCCCGGACGTAACCCCGGCCGGAACATCCCGTCCAGGTCGACAACGGCCCGCAGCCGGATGACCGACGAGTCCACATGAATCGCGCCCGACAGTGCCGATGACTCGATGACACCCCAGCCTGCGTCGTGGTGCCATTCGCGGATCGTCCCGGTGTCGACCATCGCACCACCGTAGGCGAGGGGACCACCCAGCGAAATCGAATATTCGCAGCGGGAGTGGACTCCGTGCGGCGCCCGAAATGAGGTCGCACGCGACTTGATTCCGTCCGTGCGACCTCGATCGAAGTCGCGTCGACGAAACGATGTCGCGTGCGACCTCATTTCGGGGGCACGCGGCATCGGGGGCCAGGGGGGTCGGGAGTCAACAGTCAGGAGCAGGAGCCGTCGATCCCGCGACCCGTCAGCGTTGCGCGAGCGACCCGATCTCCGGCGCGTCCGGACCGAAGTGGCGGTACAGCGCGCGGCGGCGCGCACGGGCGCCGGTCCATTCGAGATAGCGCGGACCCGCGGGTGTACGCGCGATCAGTTGATAGGTGATCGTGTTGCGGACCCAGGCCACGCCGAAAGCCCATGGGAGAGTGGGCCGCAGACCGAGATCGCGCATGCCGCGCACGCCCAGGAATCCCTGCAGCATGCTGAGCAGTCGCGCGCGGGTGTAGCGGGCCGACAGTCCCGGCAGCCGGTGGTAGTGCAGCTTTCGCTGGGCGTCGACGATGGCGGTTGTCAAGGCGGCGCCGGCGGCGGTGACGTCGTCTTGAGCGAGCAACACTGCGTAACTGAGCTGATGCTGGTCGCGTTCGGCGTCGAAGAGCCAGTCCTCGTCGACGCCGATGAGCCAACCGACGTACTTCCAGAGATGCATGAGGGCACGTGAATCGTCGCGGCTGACGGGGACGCCGAGCGCGCGGACCCCCATCATGAGGGCGCCGCTGAAGAGATTCAGGGTCGCGGCGAGGTCGGACTGGTTGATCGGCAGACCCCACTGCTCGACGTCCCAGCGTCCGTTGTGCTCGTACCGTTCGTTGACCAGCGCATGCATGAGGCGGACATGCACGGTCAGCCGCCAGCCCTCGCCGGCTCGGGCCATCCCGCCCGGTTCGCCGACGGCGATCGCCCAGGTCTGGGTCTCGCCGAGGCGCCGGATCACCGTGTTGCCGGTCAGGCCGCCGGTCGCCACGAGAAGGTCCGCGGGTCCACCGAACCGGTAGCCGCCGATGAGCGACAGCTGGAGGAGAACGTCGTTGGCGTTCTGCCCGAAGCGCCGATAGACAGCAGCACCTCGTTCACACAGGTCGGGATCGACCCAGTCGGGGGTGTCCTCGACCATCGCGAAGAACTCGCGCAGCACCTCGGGCGCGTCCGACGGCATGTCCCCCGACAGCGCGCGCTCGAACTGCCGCATCGTGACCCGACCCTCGGATTCGCGGGGCAGGCGCATCGCCCGCACGAGAGCGGCGGCGGGTTCGTCACGCGTGAGGTAGCGACGCCCGAGGTCGGCGAGTTCGGCCTCGGACGGTTCCCGGAGCCGGTTGTAGACCTTCAGCATCTTGCCGATCCGGCGGCCGCGCGCCTCGGCGGCACGGTGGCGCCGGGGGGCTGACGGATGGTCGGCCCGGGCCTGGCCGGTGGGCGCATCGACGGTCATGAGACGAATCTACCGAATCATCTCACCGGTTTCAAAGGTTCCGGCTCGAGGATCAGGGCTCTGACGCCCGCCGCGGGTCACCCGACCCAGGAGAGGTGGTCACGCAGCAGCGCATAGCCGACGAAGGCGATGACGTCGATCACCGCATGGGCGACCACCAGCGGCCACGCACGGCCGGTGACCTGGTAATACCTCCCGTAGACGACGCCCATGACCAGATTGCCCACCCCGGCCCCGAACCCCTGGTAGAGGTGATACCCGCCGCGCAGGATCGCGCTCGACGCCAGCGCCTTGCCGTCGGACACGCCCAGCTGTCTGAGACGCGTGATGAAGTACGCGACGACGACGATCTCCTCGGCGGCCGCATTGCCGATCGCGATGAGGATCAAGACCGGCCACTCCCACCACGTGTCGGCCTGGCTCGGCACGAGGCTCGCGTTGAGGCCCATCGCCCGCGCCACCGCGACGAGTGCGAGACCGGGTAACCCGATGATCGCCGCGAGGACCAGTCCGGCCGGGACGTCGCGACGGGGTGTCC
Source organism: Gordonia terrae (assembly GCF_051789125.1). GTDB lineage: Bacteria > Actinomycetota > Actinomycetes > Mycobacteriales > Mycobacteriaceae > Gordonia > Gordonia terrae_A. The sequence goes on from NZ_CP196526.1 coordinate 228,316, forward strand.
AGCGGCCGAGCCCGACCCGGGACAATCCGAGTCCGCTCCGCCACAGGAGGTAGACACCGAGTGATGCGATCGCGAACAGACGCAGCCCGGACATCACCTGGCGGACCGCATCGATGAGGTCGAGGTCCGAGCGACTGGGGTTGAGCGCGACCGTCTGCTGGCCGATCCCGCCCGCGAGTTCGGCCTCGAGGAGCGCCAGCGCCGCCGACAGTGCGGAGAAGGCGAACGTCAGGACCCCGACGATGATCAGTTCGACGACGATGCCCCGCCGTTCGGTGCGGTCGGTCACGACCGGAATGCCGTGGGGTGGCGGCTTCAGGTACTCGCGCAAGGCCATGCCGGCCAGCCTAGGACCCCGCGACGGGTGGTGATGGTGCGCAGATGGCGCACCGTCGCCACGAGATGCCGTGTCAGTCCGGCATCGAGTTGAGGAACGGGCAACCCGCCAGATTGCGGAGTGCGCGCGACAGTTCGAAGACGTCGGAGACCGGCCGGGCGAAGGGCAGGCGTACATCGGAGTCGCCGTCGAGTCCCTCGATGCGGAAACGGATCCCGAATCGGTCGAGGCCCAGCGGCCGGACCCGACCGCGACGAAGGTCCTCGGGGAGCTTCCGCACGAGCTGGCCGACGATGTCGGCGTGATCGGAGTCGAGATGCTCGAGCCAGCTGCCCTCGTGTTCCCAGAACGGGTCGGGATCTGCATCGGCGAGTTCGGTGGCCGACACCGACGCAGCCCCGTCCGACGACGCGATGACCGCGGTGTCGACCTGCAGTCGCAGCATCGACGCACCATGACCGATGTCGAGGAGACCGTCGTCGGGATGTTCGGCGGCGATCTCGATGGCGAGGTCGCGCTCGAGATCCCGCGGGACCTCGTGCAGCGTGCCGTTCAGCCAGATCACCGAGCGGACGCGTTCCCGCAGGTCGATGGGCGCCCAGTCGGTCACTTCGAGCATGGCCGGCACGCCCTCGGCGTCGTCGACGGCCCGCATGGCCTCTCCCGTGGTGGGCACGAGGACGAATGCCTGCGATTCGAAGAGGTGGACGACGTCGACCGGTGTCGCGTCGGCACCTTCGACGGCCAGGATCGCGGATCCGACCCGACGACATGCCGTCTGGATCATCTCGGCATCCGTCGGGCGGGCGGTCGTCGTTTTCGTCATGACTGTCTCTCCGGTCGGCGTCGCGGGAACGCGTGCAGTTGAAAGGTAACCCTAACCTAAATTCTCCGGACGCAGGCGTCAACGGGGGAAGTCCGGGGGCGCACCGCCCGCCCGAGGCGCCGCGTCGATGTCCACTAGGCTCGTGGGGTGCCTGTGATCGCGTACTTCGGACCCCCCGGAACCTTCACCGAGATGGCACTCGATGCGATCCTCGACGCACACGACCCGGGCTTGGCGGGCCCAGATCTGTCCGGCCCAGATCTGTCAGGCCCAGTCGAGCGGGTGGCCGCGCAGAGTCCCGCCGCGACCATCGAGATGATCCGAAGGGGCGAAGCGGACTTCGGGTGTGTCCCGATCGAGAGCTCGCTGGAGGGGTCGGTCCCCGCGACCATGGACGCGCTCGTGCCCCCCGCCGCGGACGGGCCCGCGGGCCGGGTGCAGGCATTCGCCGAGACCGTGCTCGACATCTCCTTCACGATCGCCGCTGCCGACCCCATCGAACCCGCCGATGTCGCTACGATCGCCGCCTACCCGGTCGCCTCCGCCCAGGTGCGGCAACGTGTCGGTGAACTCTTCCCCAACGCCCGGTTCGTCACCTCGGCCTCCAATGCCGCGGCGGCACAAGACGTTGCGGCCGGAAAAGCCGACGCGGCGGTCACCACCGGGCTCGCGGCCAGACTGTCCGAACTCGTCGTGCTCGCCGACGGCGTCGCCGATGCCCGGGATGCGACCACGCGGTTCCTCCTGGTGGGCCGGCCCGGGATTCCGGCGCCGAGAACCGGTGCCGACCGGACCTCGGTGATCCTCGATCTGTCCAACGAACCCGGCAGCCTGATGGCGGCGATGAACGAGTTCGCCTCACGCGGAATCGATCTCACCAGAATCGAGTCCCGCCCGCAGCGCGACGAGGCGCAGGGCCGCAGCATCGCGGGCCGGTACCGATTCTTCCTCGACGCGGTCGGCCACATCGACGACGCCGCGGTCGCCGAAGCCCTTGCCGCACTGCATCGTCGATGTGAGCGGGTGGTGTTCCTCGGATCATGGCCGGCGGTGCGTACCACCGGTGCGGCTCCGCCCGATCACACCGAGTCCCTCGTCTGGGTCGAGTCGATGCGTCGAGGAGGCATCTGATGGCACGCCTGCACCTGGTCCGCCACGGCGAGACCACCTCCAACGTGATGCGTAGGCTCGACACCGCCCTGCCCGGCGCGGCACTCACCGATTTCGGTGCGCGCCAGGGTGTTCGGTTCGGACTCGAGAACTCCCTCGAACAGCCCGCGGTGCTGCTCAGCTCGCGCGCCCTCCGGGCCAGGCAGACGGCCGAACTGATCGGCTCGGTCTGGGACGTCGAGACCGCCGCGGTCGACGGCGTGCACGAGGTCCAGGCCGGAGACCTCGAGGACCATACCGACCGTGAAGCCCACGAGGTGTTCCACGGCATCATGCAGCGCTGGCATGACGGCGACCTCGATGCCCGCATTCCCGGTGGCGAGTCGCTGGCGATGGTCTACGACCGCTACCTGCCGACGGTCGAGGATCTCGCCGACATGTACCTGACCGGGCCAGACCAGCGTGACGTCTACCTGGTGAGTCACGGCGCGGCCATCCGGCTGATCGCGGCGCGGTTGTCCGGCATCGACTCCCGCTTCGCGGCTGCCACGCACCTCGGCAACACCGGCTCCATCGAGCTCGAATACGCCGACGGAGTGTGGGTGTGCCGGCGGTGGGGGGCGAAGTCGGCACCGTTCGAGGTCGTCGACGAGCCACTTGTCGACGAACCGATGGGTTAGCGCTATTTGATGATCGCGTCGACCGTCTTCTTCAGCGCCGACGGCTGCGACGGACGCCGGGGCGCCTTCTCCCTACGACGCAGCATCTCCTCGCCGATCGCCTGAAGGTCCTTGCGGCCGAGGGCTTCCCGCACCTTGGGGAACCACTCGTCCTCCTCTTCCTCGATGTGGTGTTCGACGTTCTCGATCAGGACGGTGGTCTTGGCGTCGAAGCGCTCGGCATCCGGACTCAGCGCGGCGAGTTCGACGACGAGCACGTCGGCGACGTGGTGCTCCTCGTACGACTCGAGAATGTCGTCCTCGAGCTCCGGCACACGCTTGCGGATCTCCGGGTACATCACCTCGTTCTCGATGTAGGTGTGCACCGTGAGGGCCTCGATGATCTTGTCGACGATCTTGCCCTTGGTCTTGGTGGCATTGGGTCCCTGCGACTTGAAGTCACGGAACAACTTGCGGATCTCCTTGTGGTCGTCCCTGAGGATGACAATGGCGTCTGAGGACATGGACGTACTCCTGAGATAGAGGGGCTGCTCGATCTGCACTCCCTCATACCGCATCGCCGCCCTGCTCAAACATCGGACGCCGAACGGCTGACGCCACCTCCGCCGACCCGGCGACCAGCTGACGTGTCGCTCAGCCCCAGCCGTTGGCATGCAGCCAGTCGTCGTCGATGCCGAAGTGGTGCGCGATCTCGTGCACGACGGTGACCGCGACCTCGTGCACGACCTCGTCGCGCGAATGACACATCGCGAGGAGCGGGGTGCGGTAGATCGTGATGGTGTCGGGCAGGTAGCCGCCGTAGTCGTGGTCGCGCATCGTCAGTGCGACACCGTGATACAGCCCGAGGATCTCCGGCTCCTCGGGATTGAACGGTTCGACCAGGATCACCACGTTGTCGATGGCGTCGGTGAGTTCCGACGGGATCGTGTCCAGCGCGTCGGAGACCAGCCCGTCGAACTCGTCGTCGGACATCGTCACGGCCACCGGATCAGCCCGCCGGTGCCGGAACCTGGTCGGGGTTCGGCGCGATCCCCGGAGGCAACGGAACCGGGGTCGGGAGCGCACGTCCCGGCGGTGCCTCCGGCGGTGCCACCGGTGCTCGGCCGTTGATCAGCAACGCCCCACCCTTGGCGTCCCCGACGATGGTCGCGAAGCCGCCGCGCTTGTCGGGAAGACCCAGATAGCAGACGACCTTTCGGCTTCCCGCGAGCCAGCTGGGTTCGCTCAGTACCGACCACTGGACGTTGAGCGTGGTGGAGTCGAGGGCTTTCTTGCCGCCGACGAAACGTTCGGCCTGCACGGGGCAGATCGAGCCCAGATAGTTGTTCTGGGCCCCGGTGGCGGGCCACGGCTTGTTCGACATCCGATCGCCGAAACGGACCGACAGGTCGACGATGCCGGTTGTTTGGAACGCGTGGGGCTCAGCGCAGTTCACCGCGAAACCGGTGGGGGCGCGGGTCTCCGGGTCGATGCCGACACACGTGCCCTCGGGCCAGACGTATGACTGGTTCTGATCGGCGACACGACCGGAGAATTGCGCGGGCTGCCCGTCTGCGCCGTTCTCCTGGACACCGCAGCGCAATTGCCGTGCGCCCTTGTCCCATTGCGCCTGCGACGGGTACATCATGCCGACCGCGAAGCGCCCCTGCGGGTCCAGTCTGCCCTGGAGATACTGGTCGACGATGACGGGGCACTGCTCGTCACGAATCGTCGCGAATCGTTCCGCACCGGGCCACGGTGCGTCCTCACCGAACTCGGCGCCCGGGACGAGAGCGGTGTCGACGCCCCCGGCCACCTCGAACCGGTGCTTCTGTTCGCAGCCGACCTTCAGCGGCTGACCCGGATTGCCGGCCGGCCAATCCAGGCAGTCGCCGGCCACCGATTTGGTGAAGGCGTTGTGGGTGAGACGCTCGCCCTCCCCGATGTTGCTGCCTCCGACGCTGCCGCTGTCGTCGAAGACGCCCATCGCGAAGGCGATACCGCCCGCGACAAGCGCGCCGACGACGATCGCGGCGAGGACCACATACACCGGGTTGCGGACCGGACGCCCGGGCCGCCGGCGTTTCGTCGACCTGGGGTCGTCGGATGTCGTCGCGGCCGGTGACCACTGGTCGTCGGCTGCGGTGGGGCGGGTCGGGTCGGGGTCGGGCGCGTTCATCGGGATCCATCATGCCTGGCCGGGTCAGCCGGGCACAGTCCCCGGTTGTGCCGTCACGCCGGTTCGGACGCGAGCAGGCGGGCGGCGAGTCCGGTGAGTTCCTGCCGGAAGTCCTCGTATCCGGCTCGCAGGCGGTCGCCCGGCCACCCCGGCGGCAGGAGTTCGCCGGGCAGGAGCGGATCGCGGAGGATATGGCGCACCACGGCCGCGGCGACGCCGAAACGGTCGGCGACCGTGGGCGCGGCCGCCAGCGCGAGGAGCAACTCCTCGGCCGACTCGGCCCACGACGCCGGTGCGAAGAGCCGGCCGACGAGCTCCGCGGGCGGTTCGTCGGGGACGGCGCGGAACATGCTCAACCGTCGTCGTACCTCAGGTGCGAAGTCGACGTCCAGGTTCGCGGGCCGGGACCAGACGCCCTCCCGGAGCTCGCCGAACCTGGCTCGCAGGAGCGCGTCGCGGAGCGCCGCGCGGTCGGACGAGGTCTCCGATCCCACGGTCACGACGGCGAGATCCCACTGACCGTTCCAGTCGCGCGTGGCCGGGTGCAGGGCGTCGTCTTGTCGCCGCTGTCGTTCGACGAGGCGGGGTGACAGGCGGTAGAGGTCATCGGCACGTTCGAGGTCGCCCGCCGCGACGAGTCGGGTGAGCGCCACCCGGACAGTGGCTTGACGGACTCCGAGTTCGGTGGTCAGTGCCAGGATCCTGCGCACCGGGGCTTCGGGCCTGTCCATGCCCAGCAGGCCACTGAGGATGACCGATCGCGCCGTCAGTCGGGGGATGTCCACGGGTGCGCCGGCCACGGTCCGATGCTAGCCAGGGGCCGGTTCCCCGGCGGCAGGAACACGTATTACAGAAGCTCAGCAAACGGAAGAGAAATGTAATATCGTGGCGCGAACAGCCCACCCAGGAAGGCACCGGCATGCCCACACACGCCGTCACCAATCAGGTCCCCGAGCTCGTCGACCACGATGCCGCCGACCATCCCGCGATCACCGAGGCCGTCCACCGAGCGGGTGCTGACCACATGCTCGAGGACCTGCATCGCATCGGCCGACTGGCGGGCAGCGCCGAGGCGATGCGCTGGGGCGACCTCGCAGAGGCCCATCCGCCCGAACTCCGGACTCATGACCGGTACGGCAACCGCATCGACGAGGTCGACTACGACGCCGCCTATCACCAGCTGATGCGGACGGGTATGGGCTTCGGGCTGGGCGGCACAGCGTGGGCCGAGCCGAGTCCCACCGCGCACTTCGAACGAGCTGCGAAGTCGAGCGTCTGGGGGCAGGTCGACGCCGGGCACGGCTGCCCGTTGTCGATGACCTACGGCGTGATCCCCGCGCTGCGCGCGAACCCGGAGCTTTCCAAATCGTTCGAACCGCTTCTGGTCTCGTCGATCTACGACCCGGGGTTGAGGGCGCCGCTCTCGAAATCGGGCCTGACGGCCGGCATGTCCATGACCGAGAAACAGGGCGGTTCCGACGTTCGTGCGAACGCGACGACGGCGATCCCGCAGCGTGACGGAACGTACCGGATCACCGGACACAAGTGGTTCACATCGGCACCCATGAGCGACGTCTTCCTCGTCCTGGCCCAGGCTCCCGGCGGCCTGTCCTGCTTCTTCGTCCCCCGGGTCCTGCCCGACGGCAGTCGGAACACCTTTCTGCTCCAGCGACTGAAAGCGAAGCTGGGCAATCACTCCAACGCCAGCAGTGAGGTGGAGTACGACGACACCGTGGCGTGGCTCGTGGGTGACGAGGGACGCGGGGTCCCCACGATCATCGAGATGGTCAACATGACCCGCCTCGACTGCACGCTCGGCTCGGCGACGAGCATGCGCGCCGGGGTCGTGCAGGCAGCTCATCACGCGAGCCATCGCTCTGCGTTCGGCGGCACGCTGGTCGACCAGCCGCTGATGCGTAACGTCCTCGCCGATCTGGCCGTCGAGTCGGAGGGGGCGACCATGACGGCGCTCTGGCTGGCCGAACTCACCGACAAGGTCGTGGCGGGAGACGACCGGGCCGATGCGCTACGGCGGATCTCGCTGGCGGTCAGCAAGTACTACGTGTGCAAACGCGCACCGGTTCACGCCGCCGAAGCGTTGGAATGCCTGGGCGGCAACGGTTATGTCGAGGAGTCACGGATGCCGCGGTTGTACCGGGAGGCGCCGCTCATGTCGATCTGGGAGGGCTCGGGCAACGTGGCGGCACTGGATGTGTTGCGAGCCATGGCAAAACAGCCTCACGCGGTGGAGGAGTTCCTCGACGAACTCGACCGTGCGGCCGGTGCGGATCGGCACCCTCGACGCCGCGATCGCCGACCTGCGAACCGAGTTCGCCGACCTCGACGGAATGCAGTATCGGGCTCGCCGTGTCGTCGGCCGGATGGCGCAGACCCTGCAGGCAAGCCTGCTCGTCCGGTACGGCCACCCGGCCGTGGCCGACGCCTACGTCGTCAGTCGGCTCGGCAACGACCGCGGCGACGTGTTCGGCACCCTTCCCCCGGGCGTCGACACCACCGCCGTCATCGAACGCGTCACGCCGAAGACGTCGCAGGTGACCGCACGTGGCTGACTCGGAACAGAATGCCGGAGAGCGTCCGGCCGCGTGGCGCGACGACCTCCGCCACGGTGAGGATTCGTTGTTCGCCGGACGCGCGGAAAGTGGATCGAGCAGCGAATACCGCACTCTCACCTACGATGTCACCGGCCGGATCGCCCGCATCACCTTCAACCGACCCGACCAGGGCAACGCGATCACCGTCGACACCCCCGTCGAGCTGGCGCATGCGGTGGAACGCGCGGACGTCGACCCAGGTGTCCACGTGATCGTCGTGTCCGGGCGCGGCAAGGGTTTCTGCGGCGGATACGACCTGTCGATCTTCGCGGAGAACGGTGGCGATCCGTCGCAAGCCGTCGATCCCCGGACCGGCACCGTCCTCGATCCCGTTGTGCAGGCGCGTAATCACGACCCGAACCGCACCTGGGATCCCATGATCGACTACGCGATGATGAGCAGGTTCAACCGCGGTTTCGCCAGCCTGCTCCACGCGAACAAGCCGACGGTCGCCAAGCTGCACGGTTTCGCGGTCGCAGGCGGCACGGACATCGCGCTCTACGCCGACCAGATCATCTGCGCCGACGACACCAAGATCGGGTACCCGCCGACCCGGGTGTGGGGGATCCCCGCGGCCGGTATGTGGGCGCATCGGCTCGGCGATCAGCGCGCCAAACGACTGCTGTTCACCGGCGACTGCCTGTCGGGTCGGCAGGCGCACGAGTGGGGGTTGGCCGTCGAGGCGCCGCCGGCCGACGAACTCGACGCCCGCACCGAGGATCTCCTCGAACGGATCGCGCGGATGCCGGTCAACCAGCTCGTGATGGCCAAACTGGCACTCAACAGCGCACTCCTGGCCCAGGGCGTCGCGAACTCGGGAATGATCAGCACGGTCTTCGACGGGATCTCACGTCACACCCGAGAGGGATACGCCTTCCAGCAGCGTGCCGCGACCGCCGGTTTCCGTGAGGCGGTCCGCGAGCGCGACGAGATCAACGGCGACTGGAAGCGGGCTCAATTCCGCACCCCCCGCGATTCGTAGCGAAAGTGGGCCTATAGCGCGCATTGTCGCTACGAAATCCTGGCGGGGATGTCCTGCCGCGCGCCTACACTCGCGGGCGTGGCAGCCCATCCCGACGATCGTCCCGATGCCGGCGTCCCGAGCCCCGAGGTCGTGGAGCTGGCAACCAGGCTCTTCGACATGGCCCGATCCGGTGACGCGGAGACCTTGAGGGGCTATCTCGATGCCGGTGTTCCGGCGGACCTGCGCAACCAGTCCGGCGATTCGCTGCTCATGCTCGCCGCCTATCACGGACACGCGCCTGCGGTCGGGGTCCTGCTCGGGTACGGCGCCGATGCCGACCTCGCCAACGACAAAGGACAGACACCGCTCGCCGGGGCGGTGTTCAAGGGCTTCGACGACGTGGTCCGGGTCCTCGTCGACGCGGGCGCCGACCCGTACGGCGGGACTCCGTCGGCCGACGCCGCGGCGACCATGTTCGGCCGGACGGACCTGCGACGGTTGTGGAGCTGACCGGGCGGGCTCGGTCGAGGTGGCGTGATCCGGTCGACACGTCGTCCTCAAGTAGGGTTTGAAGGCGTGATCGACCTGAAGATTGTTCGCGACAACCCCGATCTGGTCCGGGCCTCACAGCGCGCCCGCGGCGAGGACCCGGCCCTGGTGGACACCCTGCTCGACGCCGATGCGGCTCGACGGGCCGCCATCGTCGACGCGGACGCGCTGCGATCCGAGCAGAAGGCCCTCGGCAAACAGGTCGGCAAGGCGCAGGGCGACGAGAAGCAGGCGCTGCTGGCCAAGGGCAAAGAACTCGCCGAGCAGGTCAAGGCCGCGGTCGCCCGCCAGTCCGAGGCCGACGAGGCCGCATCCAAGGCACACCGGGCGATCTCGAACATCGTCGCCGACGGTGCACCCGCCGGCGGCGAGGACGACTACGTGGTCCTCGAGCACGTCGGAGAACCCCGCGAGATCGAGAACCCGCGCGATCACCTGGAGATCGGTGAGGCGCTCGGCCTGCTCGACATGGAGCGTGGTGCCAAGGTCTCCGGTTCGCGGTTCTACTTCCTCACCGGCCTCGGCGCCCAACTGCAGCTCGCACTGTTGAACATGGCCGCGGCCAAGGCGACGGCCAACGGTTTCACCCTGATGATCCCGCCGGTGCTGGTGCGCCCGGAGGTCATGGAGGGCACCGGCTTCCTCGGCGCGCATGCCGACGAGGTCTATCACCTCGACAAGGACGACGACCTCTACCTGGTCGGCACCTCGGAGGTGCCCCTGGCCGGCTACCACATGGACGAGATCCTCGACCTGTCCGACGGCCCGAAGCGGTACGCCGGATGGTCGACGTGCTTCCGCCGCGAAGCCGGGAGCTATGGCAAGGACACCCGCGGCATCATCCGCGTGCACCAGTTCGACAAGATCGAGGGCTTCATCTATTGCCGCCCCGAGGATGCCGAGGCGGAGCATCAGCGCCTGCTCGGCTGGGAGAAGGACATGCTCGCCGCGATCGACGTGCCCTACCGGGTGATCGATGTCGCCGGTGGCGACCTCGGATCGTCGGCATCCCGCAAATACGACTGCGAGGCGTGGGTTCCCACGCAGGGCACCTATCGCGAGCTGACCTCGACGTCGAACTGCACCACCTTCCAGGCGCGTCGGCTCTCCATCCGTTACCGCGACGAGAACGGCAAGCCGCAGACCGCCGCGACCCTCAACGGCACCCTCGCGACGACCCGCTGGCTCGTCGCGATCCTGGAGAACCATCAGCAGCCCGACGGCTCGGTCCGGTTGCCCGACGAACTCGCCCGGTTCGTCGGCACCGATGTGCTGACGTCGCGGTGAACTGAGCGCGCGTCGTGACCTCCGGCATCGTCATCGCGGTGATCGGTTCGCTGGCGTTCGCCGCCGCGGCGGTTCTCCAGGCTCTCGGCGCCGAGCAGGTCGCTCAGCGTGCGGCCATCCGTGAGGAGCGACGACGATCGGCGTCCGCGCACCCGTCGCTGCGCTCGACGGCGGCCACGATGCTCACAGCGCCATTCCTCGTCGGATTCGTGTTCGACATCATCGGTTTCGTGGCGACCATCGCTTCGGCGCGGCTGATCCCGCTGTTCCTGTCGCAGACGATCATCTCCGCGCGGCTCGTGGCCACCGCGCTCCTCGCCATGGTGGTCCTGAAGGTGGGACTCACGCTGCGCGACTGGATCTCCGGCGGGGTGGTCGTGCTGTCGCTGGTGCTGCTGGCGGTGTCGGCGGGTCGCGAGGGGGTCGAGCACACCTCGTGGATGCACTGGGCGGTGCTGATCGCGGGTCCCGCGCTCATCCTGCTCGGTGTGGTCGTGATGCGAAGGCTGCGCAAGCACATCGCCGCGGTGACCGGTCTGATCGCCGGCGCGGTGTTCGGGGTGATGGCCGTCGCCTCACGCATCCTCGACGGACTCAATCCGCTCGATCTGTCCGTCCTGTTCACCGATCCCGCCCTGTACGCCTTGCTGCTCAGCGGGATCGGCGGCTTCTACCTGTTCACGGTGGCGTTGCAGACGGGATCGGTCAACGGCGCGGCGGCCGCGCTCGTGGTCGGCCAGACTGTCCTGCCGGGGGCCGTCGGCATCGCGTTCCTCGGCGACGTCACTCGCGCCGGATGGGGTCCGGTCGCGATCGTGGCGTTCGGGGCCGCCGTCCTCGGCGGAGTCGTGCTCGCGTCGTCGGGTGCGGTGACCGCGGTCGAGACGGCCGACGCCACCAACGCTCCAGGCGGTTTCGGGCATCCGCCGCGGGAGGTCGAACGGAGATGAGCGCCGCGATGACGACAGTGCCGCGGGCAGCACGGTCGATCGCGTCCGCGTGGCACGGCCTCGAGGCGACCGGTGGTGACGGCGAGGTCTTCCGCCCGGAGATGTGCGCAACGTTGCCCGACCCCGTCCGGCGATGGCTGACCAGCTCGATCGCGGCGGGCTCGCCTCTCGCCCGGCGAGTGCGGTTGACGATGGGTGGCTCGATCTTCCTGCGTTCCTGGCGGACCTTTCATGCCGATCAGCTGATCGTCGCGGGGCACGGTTTCATCTGGGCGGCGCGCACCCGTGTGGGTGGCCTGTCGGTCCAGGGGTTTGATCGCTTCACCGGGTCCGATGGTGAGATGCGCTGGAAGATGGTGGGTCTGGTCCCGGTCGTGACGGCGACGGGCCCCGACGTCAGCCGGAGCGCCGCCGGCCGGCTGGCTGGCGAGAGCGTGCTGGTGCCCACGTCGCTCCCCGGTGCTTCGTGGAGGGCGGTGGACGCGGCGTCCGCAGAGGTGGTCTGGACACTTCCCGGGGGTTACACCGAATCCGTCACGATCGAGTGCACTGCGGCGGGCGACCTCCGGCGCATTCACATGCAGCGGTGGGGCGATCCGTTCGGCCAGGGATTCGCACGGTATCCGTTCGTCGTCGACCTGTCGGAGCCACGCACGTTCGGCGGGATCACCATTCCCACCCGGTGGGCCGCGCGCTGGGAAGATCCCGTCACCGCAACACGTCTGGAGTTCTTCCGCGCCGAGATCGCCGACGCCGTCTTCGGTTAGCCCCCCAGTTGCACGATGGCCCCAGTCGCATGATGGCCCCAGTCACACGATGGCAGCGAGCAACCGGTCGAGAGCTTGGTGTGTCCGGGCGCGGGCGTCGTCGTCGCCCGGTCGCTGCGCGAGCCACAGCGCGGCCTCGTTCATTGCTCCGGAGAGCTGTGCGGTAAGCGCGTCGACGAGATCGTCATCGACCCCGACGGCGGTGAGCGCATCACGCAGGTGGACAACGGAACTCGCCTCGTCGAGCCTGCGCCACTCCTCCCATCCGATGACCGACGGTCCGTCGATGAGCAGGATTCGTGCCGCCGGTCCATCGGTGATGGCGTCGACGAAGGCGTGTGAGCCGGCCGCCAGTTGGTTCGCCGGGTCGTCACCCGCGGCCTCGGCCGCCGCCACGACGGCGTTGCCCACCTCGATCTGACGCGCCGCGGCGACGGCGGCGAACAGCGCCTTCTTGTTGCGGAAGTGGTGGTACACCGCCCCGCGGGTCACACCGGCGGCTTCGGCGACGTCGTCGAGGGACACCGCGGTGAATCCGCGATCGGCGAACTGTCGTGTCGCCGTGGCGAGGATCGTCCGGGCGGTCTCGGCGGCAGCTTCGGCGGAGGCTCGGGGCACAGGGGTTCCTTTACGTACTCAGCGTATGTATAGTCCGGTGTTATACAAACACACAGTACGTAAAGGAGGCTCTGATGTCAGTGACCAGCGTGTATCCGGTGCTCATGTCCGACAATGTGACGGCGGCGTCGTCGTTCTACCGGGAGGTGCTCGGCTTCGAGGTCACCTTCGCCGCAGACTGGTACGTCAGCATGCGGACAGGCGATTACGAACTCGCCCTTGTGGACGCCGGACACCCGACCGTTCCCGAGGGATTCCGACGACGGTCCCAGGGTGTCCTGATCAACATCGAGGTCGATGACGTCGATGATCTCTACCGACGACTGACGTCCGAGCACGGGCTGCGTCCGGTTCTCGAACTCCGCGACGAGGACTTCGGACAGCGGCACTTCATCGTCGAGGGTCCCGATCAGATGCTGGTCGACTGCATCCAGCCCATCCCGGCGGGTGCAGAGTTCGCCGACGCCTACGTGACGGCCGCGTCGTAGGGCTGCTCCTGAGGTGCGGCAGCGTAAGCGACGAGCCGCGAAGGGTCGGGCGCTGCTGATACGCTCACCAGATCCGTTCCCGATCACCGAAATCCGATGAGCGAGAACGGAATCAGTGAGCGGATGCTGTGGCGGCGAGCCGCGACACCCGCACGCCGAACTGTCTGTTCGACGGTCAGAGTCGTGACAGGAGTTCGACGAGCTGCGCTTCGACAGCCGATAGCGTGGTCAGGGGTGTGCTGATGACCTCGCGCAGGTCCAGGCGTGCGGTATCGCCGGACGGGTCTGGTCCGTGAATGTCGTTGCGCACCTGGGCGAGATGTTTCGCCAGCTGTGCCGGTATGTCGGGGCTGCGGTTGATGTGGATCGGGTTCGGTGGCGCACCGGTGTGGGTGTTGAGTTGCCAGGCGCACCGGCCGGTGTCGGGCCCGGACCGCACGATGTGGGTGGTGTACTGGCCGGGGTTGTCTCCGACCATCCGGTTGTGCCGAGGGCACGCCGGGGTGAGGTGGTCGATGTCGGTGAGACCACCGTCAGCCCAATCGGTTTCGGCGTGATGCATGTCCACCTGGGTGGCGGGTTGATCGCATCCGGGTGCCGAACACACCGCGCCTTCCGGGCGGGCAAACGAGGCAAGACGCTGTCCGCGGGAGGCCAGCCGCCGGCCACGCCCGAAGTACAACGGCACAGTGGTGACCCGGTCGAACACCGCCAGCCAGGGCTGGGCGCCGGCAGCGAGCCGGATGACCTCGGTGATCGGCAGCAGAGTTCCGGTGGCGGTGGTCGCCACCCCGGCGCCACGCTGGAGATCGGCGAGGTCGGCCTTGATGATCAACTGGACCGGCAGGCCACGATGCGACTGCCCGAGGAGTCCGTCGTCGAACACTGCTGCCAACAATGCGTTCAGTGCGTCGTGGTTGATCTGCGCCGGGGAACGGTCATCGCGTGCGACCGCCGCCGCGAGAGCCTCCGCGTCGGCATCCTCGACCGACCCGCAGGGGGATTGGGGATCGGTCGGGTTGTTCATGCCGGGCCGGGCCCACACGGCGAGCATCATCGACAACCGGGCCACCAGTTCCGGGGTGAGGGTGCCGGAGAGTTTGGCGGTGCCGTCGGCGCGCTGCCGGTTGATCCAGAGGTTACGGCGCCGCTTGCGATCGGAGTCGTCGGCGAGTTCACCATCAGGGTCGAGATGGGCCAGCAGCCGGGCACCCAATTGGGTGATCTCGGCGGGGGTGTGGGCGATGGCGATCTCGGTCATCTGCCGCTCGGCCGCGACTGCCACATCGTGGGCCACAGCGTTGGGGATACGGTCGAGGACGTCGATCACCGCGTGCACGTGTGCTGTTCCGACCGCACCGTCGGCGAACGCGGCAGCCAGTCGGGGATGTTCGGGTGCAAGGAGGTCACCGCCGAGGGTGGTGTGGGCGGCGGTGGCATCCAACTGGTGGCGGCGGCGTGCCGGGTTCGACACCCGCAACCGGTGGGTCATGAACTGGATCAGGGTGCGGCAGCCGGTCTTCCGCGGCAGATCACGAGTCTGCGCATCGACGATCTGACGGTCACCGGCGACCGTCAACCGCGCGATCGCCCGCTCGGTGCCGGCCGCCACCTCTACCAACTCGGTATCCGAACATGCGCCCAGATCCACCGTCTGCAGCTCGTCGAGAAGCCCATGCAACTGCGACACCAACTCGGCCGCACGAGAGCACGGCACACCGGTGTCGACGTGTGTCGCGTCGGACATGGAGGTCACCTCCCGGGGCCGAATTCGAATATATGTTCGATGGTACCCGATGATCCGTTGTCTCGCAATGGCTATCGGGGTGGCGCAGGACTCGAGTATCTGTCGGTGGCCTCTGACAACGCCGCACCCGATTCTCCGGCCGCCTCGTCGAGCCGATTCGCGAGAGTCAGTGATCCGCAGCCTTATTCAGTGGACCCATGATCAGGGCGCCACTACTCTCACCGCGTTCCCCCGATATCGACCAGGCAGGTGATGAAGTGGAGTTCTTCCACGTCTCTTCGACGAGCAACCACGCGTCCATCGCGACTCACGGCCTGGATGTGAGCCGAATGGGTGCGGCCCCGGGCATTGCCGGCAGCCGCAGTCCCGAACAGAACGGTTGCTTTCTGGCCTGGAACGAGTGCGAGCGGGATTGGTTCGTACAGATGAACAACACTGGCGGTCCCGTCGACGTGTGGCGCGTACGTGGCGTCGACGCTGGTCGGCTCGTGACCTCGCCCCAGGGTTACAGCTACCTACCGGGCACCATCGCCGTCGAGCAGCTGACCCTCGACGACACGGGCATCGAGCCCGGGACGCGGCCGCTTCTCGGCGGTGGCCGCCCGGGCCGATCGTCGGCAACAGGGAGTACCGCGGACTGAGTCGACGCGCCTGACGTCACATCAGTGCGACGGGCGGTACCGAACCCACCGATCGTCGGCGTCCGAGGCGGCTACTGTTCGATCATGCTGATCGGGATTCTCGCGGCGGTGTTCGCGGCACTGGCGTACGGCACCGCATCCGTGCTGCAGGCGCGGGGCGCGCAAAGTGTGGACACGGGCGCGGCGCCCGATGCGGCACCGTCTTTGCGGTCCACCATCACCGCGATGCTGACAGTGGCTTTCATCGCCGGAATGGCGCTGGACGGTATCGGATTCATCGGCAACATGGTGGCCGCCCGGATGATCCCGCTGTTCCTGGCGCAGCCGATCGTCAGTGCGAATCTGGTGGTGACGGTGGTGCTCGCCACCCTGTTCCTGAACGCGCGACTCTCGCGACGCGACTGGATCGCGATCGGGGTCGTCGTGGCGTCGCTCGTGCTGCTGGGCATCTCCGCGGGCGATGAGGGGCGTGAACACGAATGGTGGCTGCACTGGGCGGTTCTCGGCGCCGGTGCGGTGATCCTCGGCCTCGGCGCCGCGGTGTTGCCGCGGATGCACAACCGGGTCGCCGTCCTGGCCGGCCTGTCCGGCGGTGTGCTGTTCGGCGTCCTCGCCGTCGCGGTTCGAATCCTCGACGGCCTCGACCCCTTCGACCTCGGTGAGATGCTCACCGACCCGGCCCTGTACGCGATCGTGCTGTGCGGCCCGGGCGGTTTCTACATGTTCACCGTGGCGCTGCAGAAGGGCGCTGTGAGTGCGGCGTCGGCGTCGCTGGTCGTCGGCGAGACGGTCGTGCCGGGCGTGATCGGCATCCTGGTGCTCGGCGACACCACCCGGCCGGGGTGGGGTGTGGTCGCCGTGGTCGCGTTCGTCGCGGCCGTGGTCGGGGCGGTGGTGGTCGCGATGTCGCCGGTGGTCGAGGCGGTCGAGCGTGCGGGCGAAGCCCCGGCACCCGATCGCGCGCCGTGACCTCGGGTCCGGGACGAGTCCGTATGAAACTGCCTGCGGGCCTCCCGTGCCGGGCATGATTACCGGTCATGCGTCCCTTCTTCCGCAGCATCGTCACCCTGACCGCGGTCTTCGGGGCCGCGGCCTCGGTATCGGTCCTCGCCCCGTCCGCTCCGGCGGAGCCGATTCCCACTCCGGTGGCCGCTCCCTCGCAGTTGCCATCGGAGGACCCGTTCTACGACGCGCCGGCGGGTTACGAATCGCGTACTCCGGGGAGTGCACTGCGCACGCGCCAGGTCGGATTGGGCTGGCGCGGAACAGATGTGCCGATCGTCGCGACGCAGATTCTGTACCGCACGACCGATCAGTTCGGCGGTCCCGCATCGACCGTCACCACAGTGATCTCTCCACCCGGTGCGCGCAACGGAACACCTCGACGCGTCATCTCCTATCACTCCTTCTACGACGCGCTGGGCTCGCAGTGCGACCCGTCGTACACGCTGCGCGGCGGTAACGCCAAGGAGGCGCCGATCGACATCACCCTGATCTCCGGGTTGCTCGCAGCCGGCTACACCGTCGCGGCGCCCGACTACGAGGGCACAGGTCTGCGCTGGACGATGGCGCGCGAATCCGGTTACTCGGCACTCGACGGAGTCCGGGCCGCGCTCGGTCACCTGCGCGCTCCCGCGCGAACCCAGGTCGGACTGTTCGGCTACTCCGGTGGTTCGGTCCCCACCGGCTTCGGAGCCGAGCTCGCTCCCCGGTATGCGCCCGAGTTGAACATCGTGGGCGCCGCGGCCGGAGGCGTGCTGGTGAACCCGGCGAACAACCTCGGATACGTGAACGGCAGCGAGAACTGGGCGGGTGTGATCCCGGCGCTCATGGCCGTCTACGCCGAGACCTATCGCATCGATCTGCAGTCCTACCTCTCGCCGAAGGGTGCACGGGTACTCCGCCAGGTCGCCGGCGAATGCATCGAAGCGTTCGCCGACAAGTATCCCGGCCTCACCGATCGTCAGCTCCTCGTCCCTTCGGTGAGCGGACTACTCGCCGTTCCCGGTGTGCGGCAGGCGATCTCCCAGAACGTGATGGGAACGCTGGGAACGCCGCGAACCCCGATGATGCTGGGGGTCGGGAACTCCGACGGCACCGGCGACGGTGTGATGCTCACCGCCGACGTCGCCCGGCTCGCCGGGTCGTACTGCGCCCGAGGTGTGCCCACCACCTTCTCCGAGTACCGCGGATCGAACCACACGCGCGCCTTCATCCCATGGAGCGCAGAGGCTCTGGGCTTCCTCGACCGTCGATTCGACGGACAACCGGCACAGGGATGCGGCCGGTGATCACCGGCCGGGCGGGCGTGCGAGTCGTGCCGTGAACTCATGGGTGACCCGGGCCGAGCGCGGCGGGGATGCGGCCGTCATCCGCGAGTTGCTGATCGCGGCCTTCCCGACCGCCGAGGAGGCCCGCATCGTCGACGCACTGCGCGCCGATCCGGACGCGTGGATCGATGGACTGTCGATCGTCACCGAGTCCGATGGGCACATCGTGGGTTACGCCTTGTACACCCGTTGTCGCGTCGATGAAGAGCCCGCTCTGACGCTCGGCCCCTGCGCGGTGTGGCCCTCACGCCAACGTACGGGTGCGGGGTCGGCGGCGATCCGGGCCGGGCTCGAGGCCGCGCGCCGACTCGGCGAGAACCTGGTCCTGGTGCTCGGCCACGCCGAGTACTACCCGCGGTTCGGTTTCGAACGGGCTTCGCGGTTCGGAATCCGCGCCCCGTTCGATGTTCCGGACGAGGCGATGATGGCGCTCGCGCTCGACGACGCCCGACCGGTCCCGAGCGGGACGATCGTCTACCCCGCGGCGTTCGGGGTCTGACGTCTCACCTCCCCAGACACCCAGTTCCCAACACCCGGTCCCGAGACCCCCTGGCCGGAGACACGTCCGCGCCCCGGGAGATGTACTCCCGGGGCGCGGAGGCGTGTGCTCGGCTGCGGTGTCAGTCGGCGTCGGCCGACGGACTGGCGTTGGTGCCGCCATCGGACACCTCGAAGTTCTTCCACTCGCCGTCGTCGTGCACCTGCATGACGGTGCCCAGACTGTCATCCGGGGCGGCGACGGTCTTGAAC
The DNA here is from genome assembly GCF_051789125.1 of Gordonia terrae. Classification (GTDB taxonomy): domain Bacteria; phylum Actinomycetota; class Actinomycetes; order Mycobacteriales; family Mycobacteriaceae; genus Gordonia; species Gordonia terrae_A. The sequence continues at coordinate 247,130 of NZ_CP196526.1, forward strand.
CAGTCATAGGCGCCGGTCGCGTCGTCGAACTCTTTCTCCTCGACGACGTTCTCATTGGCGTCCACTACTCGGTACTGGGCCATGATGTTCTCCTCACGGTCGATGTGTGCGGCGTCCGGCCGTCGTGCTCCGGCCGAAAGTCCTGGTGACATCGTATGAATCGGATTGCCACCGTCGGCCCGATGCGCGCCCATCGACGTCGGATCGTGTCTGCGCGCAACGGGTCGGTAACGATCGTCTCGGGCCGGTTTCTCCGCCGAACGGTGACTACCCAGTGGTGCGGCAGACAAACATCCACCGCTCACACACGTGGCGATCAGGGCGTCCGCGGCGGATTACCCAACTGCTGATTGATCGCCAGGGCGAGGTTGTTGCCGACGAGATTGACAAATGCACGCCACGTCGCAGGGTCGAGCGCCATCGATCCCTGGTCGCGCGTGGCGCAGCCGGTCTGTACGGGCTTGCCGTCGAGGCGGTCCCGCAGCCACACGATGGCCGGGGCGAAACCCTCGACGGCAAGGGTGACGTGCTCACTGAAGTGGTCGCGTACGTATCGCACACTCGCACCGTCAGCGCAGTAGGTGCGGACCAAATCGTTGACCGGGCCTACCGGGGCGATCCAGTCGGGATTCGACTGATAGATGAACATCGGGAACGCCGGCGTGGAACCGCTTCCGGAATCCGCACCCATCTTCAGCTGCCCCAACACCTTTCGCGGTACCGGGTAGTCCAGCGGATCGCCCGGCAGATTCACCAGGCCCTTGATGTTCACGAAGGGGGCGAGCGCTGCCTGATAGGTGAGGCACAGGGGATTCTTGCTCGCCAGCAGAGCCTTGCCGAGCGGGTTCATGTGTCGCTGCAGGAAGCGGTCGAGCTCCGGATACTCCCGGCTGACCCCGATGATGCCGGCCATGATCAGACCCGACGCCGCGTTCCGGTCGGCGAGATCTACGAGTGCCCGGATGTCGGCGGGCACACCGCCTTCGGCCGCGCCGACGATCGGGAGTTCGGGTGCGTAGCGCGAGTGCAGTTCGGCCGCCCACCCGGTGGCGATCGCCCCGCCGGAGTAACCCATCAGCCCCACGCGCAGGTCGTCCTTGAGTCCCAGGGGTGCGAAGTTCCGCGCGCCCCGGATGCCGTCCAGGGTGATATGACCCGCGAGAGGACCTGCGGCGAAGGCTGATTCGGGACCCTGATGGTCGGGGATGACAACCGACCAGCCGGCGCCGACCAGGGAGGTGATCTGCAGGACCTCGAAGCTGGAGTCCACCGAACCGGTCAACTGTCCCGGGATGGATCCCTGCTGCAGTGCGTACGACGGCGCACAGTACATCGCGGTGGAGTCCTCCGCGGACTGCCAGGACACGAGCTTCGACGGACCCGGCTTCGACGGCCCCTTCGGCTTGAGAACCGTTGCCACCGCGGGAATCGGTTCGCCCCTCGTGTTCGTCGACCGATACGAGATCTGCCAGGCGTCGACGATGACCGGGATCACCGACAGGGCCGCGACATGGACACGGCGCGCGGCGATGAGCTCACCGGGCTTCTTGGCCGCGACCACCGACGGGGGTGGCAGGTAGAAGTCCGTGTCGAACTCCGGGATCGCGGGTGGCACCGGGAACGGCAGTACCGGCGCCACCGGTACCGACGCCGGGGCGGCATCGGCCGCTGCTGCGCCGAGTGGTCCGCCGGCGATCAGCGCAAGCAACCCGACACCGATCGTCAAGCGCACGAACATCCGAGATCCGTGACGTTTCCATCCCCGCATGGCGTCCCTTCCGAAAAGTGAGACGTAGGTGTCTCACACTTCGGGAGAACATACACCGGGTGTGTCCGAGGACACAACGACCGTTGTGTCGGGAAGGCTCAGAGCGTGATGAAGGCGAGCAGGATGTCGGCGAGTACCGCGACGACGTCGTCGAGGGTGTCGGGATCAGGAGATTCGCTCCACCTGTGGACCAGGCCGGTGAGCGCGCCGACGAACGCGATGGCCAGGTGGCGTTGCCTCTCGGTCGCCGGACGGTCGGCGAAGTCGGCCATCGCGGCGACGAAGAAGTCCGCCCACTCCTCGCGGCCGTCCAGTCGGTGACGTTCCACGCGTGAGCTGACGCCGACGATCTGCACGAAGGAAACCGCGGCGCGTCGCGGGTCGGAGCCCACCGAGTCCATGTACGCGCGCATCGCGGCGGTCGACAGATCTCGCAGATCGCGAGAGGGGCAGCCGGCCAACGCTTCCGAGACGGCAAGCCGAGCAGCGCCCTGTACTGAGTCGTACAGCGTGACGAGGAGTTCTTCGCGGTCGGTGAACTCGGCATAGAACTGCCGACGCGACAGTCCGGCAACCCGGCAGATCGAGGTCACCGATGACTTCGCATAACCGGTTTCGGTGAACTCGATGAGTGCGGCGTCGAGAAAGCGTTGCCGGCGTTCGGCGGCTCGATCGCTCACCGAACGGCCGCCGTATGTGCGTTCGGAGGTCACCGGGTCCACGATCCGATCGATTATGAGTCGAGCTTGCTCGCGCGCAGCTCGTGCCCCTTCGACGTCAGGCATCGTCCCGACGACAGATCCCATTGCCAGCCATGGAGATTGCAGGTCAGCTTCTCGCCCTCGATCACCCCGAACTTGCCGAGGTCTGCCTTGAGGTGCGGGCAGCGACGCTGGATCTCCCAGCCGTCCTTGGTGATCGACGCCGAGTCGTCGTGCGCCTCGGCGAACCAACCGTCCGCATAGGCGATCCGCTCGTCGGTGAGGCATTTGAAGAACGTGTAGAGGAACTCGTTGTATCCGCCGATACGCCATGTGGTGAACCGCGTCGACAGGAAGATCGTGTTCACCCAGTCGGGCTCGTCGTCACGCAGGACTGTCCGCACGAGTTCGGTGGCGATGCGGAATCCGTAGCGGTACTTGCCCTCGCCCTCCTTCGGCTCACGCACGATGCGGTTCGGGAAGTCGATTACGACGGTCTCGGTGGCGTCGTTGGCCGGCCCGCCACCCGGCGTCATGACCAACCCGACGGGGTAGCCGATGCCGTCACAGATCAGGTCCGACTGGCGCATGATCGGTTCGAAGAGGTCCCGCAGCGCCGGGAGCAGCGGTTCGCCCTCGGCAGGCGCCCACGACTCCTTCTCGGCGGCGATGACCGGCGCGAACTTCTCTTTCATGCGCTCGAGGTAGGCGCGCTTGTTCTCGCCGAACACGTCGGCGGGGGCATAGGGGTGGGTGACCTCGTTGAGGGTCGGTCCGGTGAAGTCCGCGACCGAGCCCGACACCATCATCAGACCGCGGTGCTTCTCGCCGTCGTCGGTGCCGTGGATGCGCATCTGCTCCAGGAACGTCTCCTGGTCGGGGAAAATCGATGTGGTGTCGGCGTTGTCACCCGAACCGAAGTCGTTCAGATAGAACAGATCCTCGTCGAGGAACATCGGCGGGCCGGCCGACGGGACCACCCACGTCGCGCCGACCTGTTCGATATACGAACGCGCGCGGTCCATTCCGCGCTGACGTTTCTGGGAGGCGAAGTTGGCCTTCGACTTCCGCGGAATGTCGTAGACCATCGGGTACCAGATGGCGCCCGAGTACTGCAGCAGATGGACATCGACGTGCCCGAACGCGTCGTCGACCACGTCGAGGTCGATGGGTCGGGCGTCGTTCATGTTGAAGCAGACGGTCTCGCCGTCGGAGACGACCAGGCCGCTGTCGCCGATCGGGCCGTCGGCAGGCGCGCGCAGCGCGATGATCATGACGTCGAGCGAACCCTTGTCGCCCGTGACGGTCGTCTTCACCGAGTCGGTGGTCTCGACGAACTTGGTGAAGCCGAGCTTCTCCAGTTCGCGGCGCAGATCCGGCACCGGGTAGTCGGGGAGAAGAACGGTGGCGTCCTTGTTCACGTTCTCCCGCAGGTTGCGCTCGTCGAAGTGATCGCGGTGCAGGTGGGAGACGTACAGGTAGTCGCAGTCCCCGAGGGACTTCCAGTCGAGTTCGGAGTTGTCGGGGAAGGGCACCCAGGAGGCGAAGTACGTCGGGTTGACCCAGGGGTCGCAGAGGATCGATCCGGCGGTGGTCTGGATGTGGAAACCGGCATGACCGATGCTGGTGATCTGCACGAAGGGGGCCTTTCATGTGTGCGCGGGGCTGCGCGGCAGTGCACTACAGGCCTCCAGGGTATCGACACGCACTCGAGCCCCGCGTGGGCCATGAGTCCCCACCAGGTGTCGCGGTGATCGTTCTCACGACCTCGCACGGAGGTGAGCGGGCCCTGGGGATGCGACCTGTGACGCGCCGCGCCGCGCCTGCCTGCATCGCCCGGGAACCTGCTCGTCGCGCCGGCAATCGGTCCGCGGAGGTCGGAGGATGCGACGATGAACCGATGACTTCAGGCAGGCTCTGGCGTGGACAGACGCTCGCCGATCGGTCCGATGAACGGCGCGAACAGATGCTGTCGGTCGCCGAGGGACTGCTCGGCACGGGTGGCGCCGCGGCGGTGACGATGCGGGCGGTGGTCCGCGAGGCCAATCTCAGCCCGCGCTACTTCTACGAGAGTTTCGACTCGCGGGAGCAGCTGGTCACAGCGGTGTACGACCGGGTGACCCACCAACTGCTCGCGCACGTGACCGGCGAGGCTCGCGCCGAGGACGGCCGCGACCGGGTGCGGTCGCTGCTCGAGGCGTGCCGGGACTTCTTCGAGGCCGACCCCGGGCGTGCGCGGATCCTGTTGCGCGAACCGCTGGCCGACGATGTTCTGCGCGCACACCGGGCGGCGACCGTCCCGGGCTTCGTCGAAGCCGTGCTGGCGCTGGTCGCCGACCATCGGTCGATGCCTCCGGCGCGACTCGCGGTCGTCTCCTCGGCACTGGCCGGGGCCCTGGTCGTGCTCTACCTCGACTACGTCGACGGTCGGTTGGACATAACGCCCGCGCAACTGGCCGACGCCGCCGTCGACCTCGTGTTCGCGATCGTCGAGACCGGCGGGGGAGACACCGTGGGGGTGGGCGCGACCGATGACGACAAGGGCCCGACGGGGGATCGCTAAGCTCTCTGCCATGGAACCCGTCTACGACGCCGTGATCACCACCGCCCGCCTGCTGTGGCTGGCCGAGGGACTGAAGTTCAAGGTCTCGGGTGTGGAGCATGTGCCGGCCGAGGGGCCGGGGGTCGTCGCCATCAACCACACCGGGTACCTCGACTTCACCTATGCGGGCATCCCCGCGTTCCTGCAGGGCAGGCGCAAGGTTCGGTTCATGGCGAAGAAAGAGGTCTTCGACAACAAGGTGTCGGGTCCGATCATGAGGTCGCTCAAGCACATTCCCGTCGACCGCGGACAGGGTGCGGAGAGCTACCGGGCTGCGGTCGACTACCTCAAGCGCGGCGAACTCGTCGGCGTCTATCCCGAGGCGACCATCAGCCGCAGCTTCGAGCTGAAGACCTTCAAGTCCGGAGCGGCGCGCATGGCCCTCGAGTCCGGGGCGCCGATCGTCCCCACCGTGATCTGGGGCGCGCAACGTGTGTGGACCAAGGGCCACCCCAAGCGACTCGGCCGCACCGGGTTCCCGATCTCCATCGGGGTGTGCGAGCCGATCGCACCCACCGGCGACGCCGATGCGCTGACGGCGAGGCTGCACGAGGTCATGAGCGCCAAGCTGCTCGAACTGCAGGACGGTTACGGCGAGCACCCGAAGGGCGAGTTCTGGGTTCCCGCCCGTCTGGGTGGTTCGGCGCCGACGCTCGAGGAGGCGAACCGCATGGACGCCGAAGAGCAGGCCGAACGCGCTGCCAAACGTGAACGTCGCAAGGACGACCCCGGCGTGATCTGACCGTCGGTCGCTCGACCGGCGTCGGTCGTCGGGCGGATCGGCCCGTCGTGCCTCGCCGGTAATCTTGATCCATGAACCGCAGGGGGCACGCAGACCGGGAGCCGGTGTATCGCGCCCTGGAGATCATCGCGAACGGCCTTGCCCGCGCTCAGGCCCTCGACCTGCACTTCACCGGCATCGACAACGTCCCGGACTCCGGTGGCGCGGTCGTGTGCGTGAACCACACCGGATATCTCGACTTCCTGCCCCTCGCGCTCGGCGTCCAGCGTGCCGGACGCAGGACGCGGTTCCTGATCAAGTCCGAGGTCATGGACGTCGCGATCATGCGCTTCCTCGTCAACCACACGAAGACCGTGCCGGTCGACCGTTCTCGTGGGGCCGAGGCGTATCAGGCGGCGGTCGGTCGTCTGCGTGACGGTCACATCGTCGCCGTCTATCCGGAGGCGACGATCAGTCGAAGCTTCGAACTCAAGGACTTCAAGAGCGGCGCGGTCCGGATGGCCACCGAGGCAGGCGTCCCGATCGTGCCGGCCATCGTGTGGGGAGCACATCGGCAGTGGACCAAGGGCGGTCGGCGGAACATCGGCCGCAGCAGACTCCCGGTTCACGTCCGGTTCGGCATGCCGTTCACCCCCGGTCCCGATCAGACACCCGAGCGTGAGACGCTGAGGCTCCGAGACACCATGGCCACCATGCTCCTCGAGGTGCAGGACGCCTACGGTGCGCATCCGCCCGGAGAGTTCTGGGTCCCGTCGCGACTGGGCGGCTCGGCTCCGACACCCCAGGAGGCCGCGGTGATCGAGGCCGACGAAGCACTTCGCAAAGCCGAGGCGCGGGCACAGCGGGCCGCCGCGAAGTCCAGGGGAGCTGCCGAGAAGGCTCGGTCGAGAGGAAGCAGACGCACATGACATTCGGTCCACCCACACTCATCGCCAGCGACGTGGACGGAACCCTCATCGACGACGAGAACCGCGTCTCCGCCCGGACGTTGTCGGTGCTGGCCGCGGCGCGCGCCGCCGGTGTGGAGTTCGTGCTGGCGACCGGGCGCCCGCCGCGCTGGATCGCCGAGATCACCGATCAGTTCGCCGACACCGACGCCTTCGTCCGATATGCGGTGTGCGCCAACGGCGCCATCCTGTACGACGCCGAGCAGGACAATGTGCTGTGGTCGGCGAACCTCGAGCCCGACGTCCTGCTGAAGCTGGGTGAGATCGCGTACCAACAGATCCCGGGGTGTGGCATCGCCGCGGAGCGGGCGGGGCAGTCGGCGAACGACGCCGCCACGGCGCCCTTCGTGGCGAGCGCGGGGTACGAGCACGCGTGGCTGAACCCCGACCACGTCGAGGTCGGCGATGATGAGGTCTTCGGTCATCCGGCGGTGAAGCTGCTCGTGCGCAAGCCCGGTATGGCCAGCGGCGAGATGGCCGAGCGCCTGACACCGATGGTGGGCGACCTCGCCCAGGTCACGTTCTCCACCGACAACGGGCTCATCGAGTTGTCGGTGCCCGGCACCCACAAGGCCTCCGGGCTCGCGCGCCTCGCCGAACTCGCCGGGCTCCCGGCCGACGCCGTGATCACCTTCGGTGACATGCCCAACGACGTCGAGATGCTGACGTGGGCTGGTCACGGCGTTGCCATGGGGCACGGACACCCGGCGGCCATCGACGCCGCCGACGAGGTGACGGTCGGGAACAACGACGACGGTGTCGCCCGGGTCCTCGAACGCTGGTTCCCCGGCAGCTGATCCCCGGCCCACCTGCGCAGCGCCCGGACAGATCGCCACCCCCGTGGGGATTCGCCGGTTCTCGCCGGCGATCGTTCACGGAGGTGGCGGTCGCGGTGTCTCAGGCCGCGGTGTCTCAGGCCGCGGGCGGCACGGGCGCTGGTGCACCCGGTTCGCCAGGCGGCGCGGGGGCCGGAGCCGGTGCCCCGGGCTCGCCCGGCGGTGGTGCCGGTGTGGCGGGGTCAGCCGGGGGAGCCGGCTCGGGCGCGGGGGCCGCGCCCCCGGCGAGTGCCCGGATCTGGGTGAGGGCGGCATAGCCGAACACCCCAGGACAGCTGGTGCTGTTGTAGTCGCGGTGCCCGGCGATCATCGGCAGATTCGACTGCGTACCGGCCGCGAACTTGCTGCCGGCGAACCCTTCCGAGGTCAGCGTCGCGGTGCCGGCCGGGTTGAGTCCGGCCTTGCCGAGGCGCCAGCGAAGGAATCGGCCGGTCGCCGACACCATGGCCGCGGTCGGCGGAACCTCTTCGAGGTTGCCGATCATCGACACGCCCACCGTGTCCTTGTTGAAGCCACCCGTGTGGGTGCCCTCGACGTTGCGGTCGAGTCCGCCGAACGCGCCTTCGAAGATCTGCCCGTACTTGTCGATGAGCACGTTGTATCCGATGTCGCACCAGTTCAGGCTGCGCGCGTGATAGGCGTAGATGCCGCGGACGATCTCGACCGACTGCTGCGGGGTGTAGTCGTTGCTCCCGGCGGTGTGGTGCACGATCGCACCCCGCATCTGCGGTGAGTACACCGGCTGCGAGCACCGGATCGATTCATCGGCGCCCCATTGCTGGCGCGCCACCACCTGCGGGCCGCCGGTCAGCGGGGTGAGCAGGGATGAACCCAGCGAGAGCAGGCTCTCCGGACTGATGAGCGTGGCCTTGAGGGCGTTGAACGCCGTGGTCGCGAGGGTGGTGACCACCTTGCTCGCGGTGCCGACGGCGAGTTGGGCGAGATCACCGCCCTGGGTCTGGGCCGCGGGGATCGCCAGCCCGTCCTTGCTGGCGGCCACCTGCACCTCGCGTGCGTCACCCACCCACACCGGCTCGGTGCCGACGGGGTTCTCGGCATCGACCTTCGCGCCGCGGGAGATCTGCTCGAGTGCGGTCCACGGGCCCCACTTGCCGTCCGGGTTCTTCGCTCGCAGTGTCAGGTCGACGTCGGCGGGCCGGTCCCAGGTGAACGCAACCATCTTGATCGGGGCGTCGCGCACGATGTGCGTGACCGCGGCCCCGACCTCGCGCCCGTCGGCCATGGTGGGGATCGCGGGCGTCGAGGGTGTGTTCGTCGAGGCGCCGGGAGCGGGGCGGCGGGGAGACGGGGTGCGCGTCGGGGTGTCGGACGTCGGTGACGACTCCGGTCCAGAGGTGTCCGTTGCAGAGGAGTCCGGTGCGGTCGACTCGGTGGTCGACGACTCCGATGCCGACGACTCCGACCCCGACGTCTCGGGAGCAGTCGATGTCGGCGAGGCGGAGGTGGTGCGCGTCGCGGAATCGCCGGTACCACCGGGGACGAGACCCCGGGGGAGCGGGACGGTCAGATCGGGGAGTGGGAACGCATTCGGATCGATCGGCGGAAGGGAGACGCCGGCAGCCGCCAGTCCAGACGTCGCGACGTCGACGATGGCGGCGGGCAGCTCCCGCAACGGCACCTGCTCGATCTCGGTGTCGGCGACCTTCTGCTTGTTGTCCACGAGCTGGGGGTCGTTCGCGCTCGCGACGACCACGAACGGCGTGGCGACGACCGCGGCGGCGATGGCCGCGAGCGCGATCGAGTGTTTCGGTCTGGGGTAACGCACGGGGTCTCCTTGCAGGTTGGTCGGACCGCGACCGGGTGGGTCCGGGGCGTGGTCGAGATCCGGTCAGCCGTGGAAATCGATCGTGGAGATCGACGCAGCCCGAGCCGCCGAAGCGGCATCGAGCGTGTTTCGGTACGGCGGTCATCGTCACCGCACGGCGATCGCAGGTCGAGTGGCACACGCCGCAGTCAGGTAACTCGTGATGCTCTTGTTATCGAAGGGGCAAAAGTGATTGATGTGACTCACGCCCTGTGGAACGAGAGGTCACGATCGGTGGGGCAACTCGTGACTCGGTTGTGATCCCCTCGGGTTGTTGATCGGTCTGTGGTTTCACTAGGGTCACTTAAGTCCCAATCGTCACATCAGTCACAAGCGTTACGAGTCTCGCAGAGAGCGGCACTCGAGGCTGGTGTCGTCGCGACCGAAGGATGTGTTCTGCAGTGACCAGAGTCCGACCCACACGGCGTCTGCCGAAATGGACGGCGAGCGTCGCGCGGCCCGCACGGGCCCGCAATCGCGCGTTGACCTGGGCCGCGGCCGGGCTTGCGCCCGCACTGCTGGCCGGTGGCCTCGCTGTCGCGAGTTCATCGGATTCGACCCCAGAGGTCGAACTCTCGGTCGGGTCGACGGTGACGCTGATCGGGCACGGTCATGGCCACGGCCGCGGAATGGGGCAATGGGGAGCGTACGGCTACGCCCGAAAGGGCTGGACGGCACAGCAGATCCTGCGTCACTACTACGGTGGCACCACCGCGGGGAAGGTGGACAGGCCCGAGATCGTCGTGGCCCTCACGGGTCAGAACTCGGTGAATGTGCACGCGGACGCCGGCATGCGAGTCGGTGGTCAGGCAGTGGCTCCCGGACAGGCGGTCAGCCTGTCCGGGAGCACAGCAACGATCCTCAGCGGGTGCGGTGGGGGTGCGGTGCGATCGGTACCCGCCACGTTCGTCGAACCGCTCAGCATGGCCCCCAACCGGCCTGCCGGTGAATTCCTCAAGTTCTGCGGATCCAACAAGGCCTACCGGGGCGCACTCGGCCTCGAAGGGGGACGTGTCGTCAACCGGATCCACGTCGACGACTACGTCAAGGGCGTCATCCCGCGCGAGAGTCTGCCCGCCTGGGGCGATTCCGGCGGTGCGGCAGCACTGCAGGCGCAAGCCGTGGCGGCCCGAACCTATGCGCTGGCGGCCATCGCCGGCGGCAAGAAGATCGACGACACCCAGAACTCGCAGGTCTACGGCGGTGTCGCGGGCGAGGACCGGCGGACCAACGCGGCCGCCGACGCCACGGGTGGGCAGATCCTGCTGCAGAACGGACAGCCCGCCTTCACCGAGTTCTCCGCATCGACCGGCGGCTTCACCGCGGGCGGGCGATTCCCCGCGGTGATCGACGAGGGCGACACCGTGTCGCCGAACCACAACTGGAGCGCGACCGTCAGCGCCGGCAGCATCGGCTCCGCCTTCGGCGTCGGCGCCCTGCAGCGATTCGAGGTCATCGAGGCCAACGGCCTGGGCGCCGAGCACGGACGCGCGATCAAGGTGCGCGCGGTGGGCTCGGCGGGCACCCGTGAGGTCACCGGCGAAGAGGCGCGCACGAAGCTGCAACTCAAGTCGTCCTGGTTTTCCGTCCAGGGCCAGCCGGCCCCGCCGCGCATCGTCAAGCCGCCGACCGGGCCTGCGTCGCCCGGCGGTGGTGGGATCGACTTCGGCAGCCTCAACCAGCTCGCCGAGCAACTCGTGCCCGGATCGTCGAAGATCCTGGACATGGCGACCTCGGCGATGAACGGACGGTTCGCCGATCTGGGCGGGATCACCGGTCCTCTCGGACAGGCGCTCGGCGTGCCTGCGCTGACGCCCGACGCCGCCGGGGTCACCCAGCTGTTCGAGAAGGGGATGATGTTCTTCACCCCTGCGACCGGACCCCGTGTCCTCGTCGGCAAGGCGCTCCAGCGCTATCAGGATCGTGGTGGCATGCCCGTGCTCGGCTTCCCGAAGCGCGACGCCTTCCGCTGAGGCGTCAGTCGCCTGGCCCCGCCTCCACGATCTGGGCGGCGACGTCGACGAGTTTGGTGTTGGTGTCCTGCGAGAGCCGGGCGAGCAGTGCGAACGCCTCGGCCGCGTCCAGGCCATAGCGCTCCATGATCATGCCCTTGGCTTGGCCGATGATGTCGCGGGTGCCGAGGGCGGCGCGGAGCTGCTCCTTCTCCTTGACCGCGCCGAAGGCGGTCGCGGCATGGGCGGCGAACAACTCACCCAGGAGCAGGGCCTCGTCGCCGAAAGCATGGGCCTCGGTGCTGTGGAGGTTCAGTGCGGCGGAGTCGTCGCCGTCGATGTAGAGGTAGAAGCACGCCATCGAGCGGATGCCCAGGGCCGATGCCGAGGAGGCGAAGGACGGCCAGCGCGACTCCTCACGCATGTCGTCGATGCAGATGGTCGAGACCCCGACCGCCGCGCGCAGGCAGGGCCCCTCGCCGAGTTCGCGCTGCAACCGGTCGGCCTCTCCACCGAGGTCGCCGACCATCACGGGAGTCTCGATGACATTCTTGGTGACCAGTGTCACGGTCGCGTACTCCGCGCCGGGAACCGCATCCACCGCGAACTTGGTCATCGCGCGCAGCGCCGCTTCGGTGTCGTCGCTCTCCTTGCGCATCTCGCCCGCGATGCGCGTCATCTGCGCCCCGAAGTCCGCCAGTTCGGTCACCCCTGCCTCCTTGTGAGACGTGGTTCGGCGCCCTGGCCGGAGTGACAGCAAGGGGCTGACGTCGAACACACCCGTTGTCAGACGTCCCATTATGCCGTACGGTGTGGCGCCGCCGCACCGACAATCGTGGGGTCGCCCCGGAGACGGTTCGTCCCGGTGGCGTGGCCACCCCGTGGCTCGGAGATTCCTCAGGGAGGGTCCGTTACCCTGAGGACCCGTGGCAACCAGTAGCTCCTATGACCTGATCGTCGTCGGCTCCGGATTCTTCGGCCTCACCGTCGCCGAACGGGCCGCGACGCAGCTGGGCAAGCGCGTCCTCGTCCTCGACCGGCGCGACCATCTCGGCGGCAACGCGTACTCCGAGGCCGAACCGACGACCGGCATCGAGATCCACAAGTACGGCGCCCACCTGTTCCACACCTCCAACGAGAGGGTGTGGGAGTACGTCAACCAGTTCACCGACTTCACCAACTATCAGCACCGGGTGTTCGCGCTGCACAACGGGCAGGCCTACCAGTTCCCGATGGGACTCGGACTCGTCAGCCAGTTCTTCGGCCGGTACTTCAGCCCCGACGAGGCGAGGAAGCTCATCGCCGAGCAGGCGAGCGAGATCGACACCGCGGAGGCGCGCAATCTCGAGGAGAAGGCGATCAGCCTGATCGGCCGGCCGCTCTACGAGGCGTTCATCAAGCACTACACCGCCAAGCAGTGGCAGACCGACCCCAAGGAACTGCCCGCGGGCAACATCACGCGTCTGCCGGTCCGCTACACCTTCGACAACCGGTATTTCAACGACACCCACGAGGGACTGCCGGTCGACGGATACACCGCGTGGCTGGAGAACATGGCCGCCGACGAGCGCATCGATGTGCGCCTGTCCACCGACTGGTTCGACGTCCGCGACGAGCTGCGCGCCGACAGCCCCGACGCACCGGTGGTCTACACCGGGCCGCTCGACCGTTACTTCGGTTACTCCGCCGGCCGTCTCGGTTGGCGGACATTGGATTTCGAGACCGAGGTACTCGACACCGGCGATTTCCAGGGCACCCCGGTGATGAACTACAACGACGCCGACGTCCCCTTCACGCGTATCCACGAGTTCCGGCACTTCCACCCCGAGCGCGCCTCGTATCCCGACGACAAGACCGTCATCATGCGGGAATTCAGCCGGTTCGCCGAGAACGACGACGAGCCGTACTACCCGATCAACACCCCCGAGGACCGGGCGATGCTCACCGCGTACCGGGAGCTCGCACGGACCGAGACCGCCGATTCCAATGTGCTGTTCGGCGGCCGCCTCGGCACCTACCAGTACCTCGACATGCACATGGCGATCGCGAGCGCGCTCACCATGTTCGACAACACCCTGGCGCCGCACCTGAGCGACGGTGCGCCGTTGGTGGCCGACCCCGCAGGAGCCGAATAGATGACGGTGACTCCCGTGAACCAGTCCGACATCCCCGACGCAGGCACCGGGCCGTCGAAGGCGAAATCCCTTCTGCAGCGGGTGATCTTCCCGCGGGCGGGTGAGCCGCTCGACGTCCGCTCGCTCTACCTGGAGGAGTCGGAGAGCAACAACCGTCGCGCGCACGCACCGAGCCGTACGTCGGTGCTTCTGGGCGCCGAGTCCGAGGTGAGCTTCGAGACCTACTTCAACGCCTTCGCCGCGGCCTACTGGCGGCGCTGGAGCATCCTGGAGTCGGTCGTTCTCCGCGTCGAGGTCATCGGCACGTGCCGCGTGGATCTCTATCGCTCCAAGATCGACGGGTCGCGCATCGGCATCGGCGGCGATCTCGTCGACACCGACGAAACCGGCCGCGGCGTAGCCGAATTCGAGCTCGACCTGGGTCCGTTCGAAGACGGGGGGTGGATCTGGTTCGACGTCACCACCGACACCGACACCGAAATCGTCTCTGCCGGTTGGTACGCGCCCATCGACGCGCCGACGCCCGACGAGGAGACCAAGCGTGTCACGGTCGGCATCCCGACCTTCAACCGTCCGACCGACGCGGTGAACGCGTTGGCCGCGTTGACCTCCGACCCGATGGTCGACGAGGTGATCGACGCGGTGATGATGCCCGACCAGGGCACCAAGAAGGTCGTCGATGAACCCGGTTACGCCGAGGCCGCCGCGGCACTCGGCGACCGGTTGCATATCTTCGACCAGGGCAACCTGGGCGGCTCCGGCGGTTACGCACGCATCATGTACGAGGCACTGCGGCTCACTGATTCGCCGTACGTGCTGTACATGGACGACGACATCGCGATCGAGCCCGACTCGATCCTGCGCGCGCTGGCCATGTCGCGATTCGCCAAGACGCCCATGCTCGTCGGCGGACAGATGCTCAACCTGCAGGATCGCAGTCACCTGCACTGCATGGGTGAGGTCATCCGTCGGGACAACTTCATGTGGACCGCGGCCCCGTTCGTCGAGTACGACCACAATTTCTCCAAGCATCCGCTGCGCGACCGCGAGAACTCGAAGAACTTGCACCGGCGGATCGACGTCGAGGGCAACGGCTGGTGGATGTGCATGATCCCGCGCGAGTGCGCGGAGCAGATCGGTCTGCCGATGCCGCTGTTCATCAAATGGGATGACTGGGAATTCGCGCTGCGGGCCGCCAAGGCGGGTTACCCGACGGCCACGGTGCCGGGAATCGCGATCTGGCACATGGCCTGGAGCGACAAGGACGACGCCATCGACTGGCAGGCGTACTTCCATCTGCGCAACCGCTTGGTCGTTGCCTCCATCCATCACGACGGGCCGATCAAGGGTATCGTGCGGTCGATGACCAAAGCGACTGCGAAACATCTGCTCTGCCTTGAGTATTCGACGGTAGCCATCCAGAACGAGGCGATCCGCGACTTCCTCGCGGGGCCCGATCACATCCGCAGCCTGCTGCCGACCGCGCTGCCCAAGGTCGCCCAGATGCGCAAGCAGTATCCGGACGCCGTGGTCCTGCCGTCGGCCACCGAGCTACCCCGGACATCGGGCGAGGCAACGCATCTCGGGTCCTCGATCCCGCTGAACCCAGTCAGCAAGATCAAGGCGCTGACCGCGTCGGTGCTGAACAACGTTCGGCCCGCCGACCCTCGGCACCACGAGGTACCGCAGGCCAACTTCCCGCCCATCGAGGCGCGGTGGTTCTCGCTCGGGCGTGTCGACGGGGTCACCGTCACCACCGCCGACGGCCGCGGCGTCGTCTACCGGCAGCGCGACCGCGAGAAGATGATCGAACTGGCACGCGAGCACTTCGCCCTCGTCAAGGAATTGCAGGCGAAGTTCCCGGAAATGAAGCAGCAGTACCGGTCTGCGCATCAGGATCTGACATCGAAGGAGAGCTGGGCGGGTGTCTTCGGAATCGAGTAGTCCGGCCGACGATGTTGCGGTGACGGGAAAGGTTCCGGCCGACGACATCCCACGCCCGCTGTCGGGTGAGGAGAAGGCCCTGGTCGCCATCCAGGCGGGTGTCGGCACGCGCCCGGGAGTGCGTTCGGCGGCACGTGGGCTGTCGCATGTCGGCGAGCACGCCCTGGGCTGGCTCGCGATCTCCGGTGCCGGTTGGGCAGTGGCCCGCCGCCGTGGTGACGTGCGCGCGCAGCAGCGCTGGATCGAGGCGGGCGTGGGCGCCTTCGGGGCGCACGCCGCGTCGGTCGTCATCAAGCGGATCGTGCGCCGACCGCGCCCCGCCCACCCGGCGATCGCCATCGGCGTGTCGACCCCCAGCAAGCTGAGCTTCCCGTCGTCGCACGCCACCTCGACGACCGCCGCCGCCATCCTCATCGGCCGCGCGGCCGGCTGGGACCCGAAGGTGCTGCCGGCTGTCCTGGTGCCGCCGATGCTCCTGTCCCGGCTCGTGCTCGGTGTGCACTACCCGAGCGACGTCACCGCCGGGGCGGCGATCGGTGCCGCGAGCGCAGCCGCCGTCATCGTGGGCGATAAGGTGCTGCTCGAACCCACCCGGAAAGACCCGGCATCCGGACGTGCCCGTCGCGCGGCGCGCGTCCTGGCCCGGCTCGGCCTCACGGCCGCGGTGCCCGGCGGTCCGCTGCGTCTTGCCGCGTCCCCCGTCATCGCGCGGGTGACACGACACAGGGAGAGTGCATGAGCGAGGAGCCGATCGAGCACGGGAAGGTCCTCGGACCGCCGAAGAACCTCGGCGCCGGGCTGATCAAGGCCGTCCGTCCGCGGCAGTGGGTCAAGAACGTCCTGGTCCTCGCCGCACCGCTGGCCGCGGGCAACATCACCGAGGTCTCGGTGCTGCGCGACGCCGGGATCGCGTTCGTCGCCTTCTGCCTCGCCGCGTCGAGCATCTATCTGGTCAACGACGCCATGGACGTCGAGTCCGATCGCAATCACCCGACCAAGCGGTTCCGCCCGATCGCCGCGGGCGTCGTCCCGGTGTCGCTGGCCTACATCCTGGCGGTGGTGCTGCTCGCGGGCTCGATCGGCATCGCGTTCCTGGCGAACTGGCAGACCGCCGTCGTCATCGCGATCTACCTGGTGATCCAGCTCGGCTACTGCTTCGGGCTGAAGAACCAGGCCGTCATCGACATCTGCATCGTCTCGTCAGGATTCCTGCTGCGTGCCGTGGCCGGTGGTGTCGCCGCCGAGATCGAGCTGTCGCAGTGGTTCCTGCTCGTGATGGCCTTCGGCTCGCTGTTCATGGCCGCAGGCAAGCGGTATGCCGAACTGCAGCTGGCCGAACGCACCGGTGCCAAGATCCGCAAGGCCCTCGAGTACTACACGACCACCTATCTGCGCTTCGTGTGGACGCTGTCGGCCACCGCGGTCGTGATCTTCTACGGCCTGTGGGCCTTCGACAAGGGTTCCGATCACGACACGAACGTCGCCTACGCGGTTTCGATGGTGCCGTTCACGGTCGCGATCCTGCGGTACGCGGTCGATGTCGACGGCGGCGCCGCAGGTGAACCCGAGGAGATCGCCCTCGGCGACCGAGTCCTGCAACTGCTCGCCGTCGCCTGGTTAGTATGCGTGGGTGTCGCGGTCTATGCAGTCAACTGATGGGTCGCAATCCGGGCTCCGCCCACCGAAACTCCGGCACAACAGACTGGCGGCAGCCAGTTTCCTGATCGGCGCCGCGACCGTCACCACCTTCTTCGCGATCGGTGCGTGGCAGCGACGCTGGATCGCCGACGACGGTCTCATCGTCCTGCGGACGCTGCGTAACCTCTTCGCGGGCAACGGTCCGGTCTTCAACGCTGGCGAGCGGGTCGAGGCCAACACCTCGACCGCGTGGACCTATCTGCTGTGGTTCTGGGCGTGGATCACCGACGGCCAACTCGAATACGTCGCCCTGTGGGTCGCCCTGGTGTGCTCGGTCGCCGCGATCCCGATCGCGATGTACGGCAGCGCCCGACTGTTCGGCACGCGGATCGGTGGCCTCACCGGTGACGGCTGGACGCTTCTCCTGCCGTTCGGCGCCATCGTCTACATCGCCCTTCCGCCCGCACGCGACTTCGCGACCAGCGGACTGGAGAACGGACTCTGCATCCTCTGGGCGGCGCTGCTGTGGTGTCAGCTCGTTGCCTGGGCGCGGCGCGGCGCGGCCCCGGGCCGCGGCGGAGCGGTCGCGACCCTCGCGCTGGCCTTCACCGCGGGCCTGGCGCCCCTGGTCCGCCCCGAGCTGACGGTGCTCGGCGGTCTGGTCCTGCTACTGGTCTTCTTCGCCCCGCTGGGCTGGAAGATGCGTACCGGCGTGGTCGTGGTCGCGGCCGCGCTGCCCGTCGGATATCAGATCTTCCGCATGGGCTACTACGCTCTCCTCGTTCCGAACCCGGCCGTCGCCAAGGACGCGAGTGGCTCGAAGTGGGAACAGGGCTTCGCCTACCTCACCAACCTCTTCGGGCCCTACGTCCTCGTCCTACCACTCGTGCTGGCCGCGGTGGCGGGGGTGCTCCTCATCATCGGCGGCCGCCTCCGGGCCGGCACCGTCCCGACCACACCTGGGGTTCACGACGACGCGGATGGCGTGGCCGCGCAGACCCCGGCACCGTCGTGGCGGGCCCGGCTCGGAGGCTGGTCGGGTCGGCTGCAGACGCCGGCCGCGGTCGTGACCGTGGTCGTACTCGCCGGCATCGTGCTGATCGTCTACTGGATGCGCCAGGGCGGCGACTTCATGCACGGACGTGTCCTGCTGGTTCCGCTGTTCGTCACATTGCTGCCCCTCATGGTCGTGCCGCTCACCGTTCCGGCCCACGTCGGCGCGGCCTTCCGCCGCCGGACGTCCAGGGACGCCGACTCGGTCATCGCCGATGATGTAGTCGACGCGTCGACCGGATCGGTCGATGACGCAGCGGCGCAACCGGATCGGCGTCGGACGCGCGCGCAGCTGATCGGCGCCGTGGCCATGGCGGGCATGTGGGTGACGGTCGTGGTCTGGGCCGCCACCACGTATTCCAACGTCCTGCCGAATGCCGGCATCGACATCGGCCGCAGCGGGATCGTCGACGAACGTCGCTTCTATGTCACCAACATGGGCAACGAGAACCCGGTGACCGCCGAGGACTACCTCGACTACCCGCGCATGAGCGCGATGGTGGAGAAGATAGACAAGTACCACAAGGACGGCGGCGTCATCCTGCCGTCGTTCAACTACGACGAGTGGTACGTGGCGCAGTTGCCCCCCGTGATGCCCAAGGGCGCGCAGCGGCAGGTGACGGTCTACTTCCTCAATCTCGGTATGACGAGCATGAACGCGCCGCTGGACGTGCGCGTGATCGATCAGATGGGCCTCGCGTATCCGCTTGCCGCGCACACCGAACGCCTGGAGGACGGGCGGATCGGACACGACAAGATCCTGCCGAGCGAGTGGGTGGTCGCCGAGGCCGGCGCCTTCCCTCGCCGCCCCGTCCTGCCCGGTTACCTGGACGAGGACCTCGTCCGGCAGGCGCAGGTCGCCCTGCAGTGCCCCGAGACGCGGGACCGGTTCGCCTCGTTCGAGGCGCCGTGGTCCTTCGAGCGGTTCAAGCACAACCTGCGCCAGTCGTTCACCTTCACCGACTACCGCATCCAGCGCGAACCCGAGTACGAGATCGCGCGCTGCGGGCTGGAGATGCCGCCTCCGGTCAACCCGGAGTAGCGGGCGGCCGCGGTGCACAGGACCCCAAGAAGAACCCGAGAAAACGCCCGGCCGAACCTGTGGAGTTGCTACTCAACATCTCGGATCGGTAACGTCCGGGGCAGCGCGGCCGATAAGTCGGTCGTGACCAAGGTGTTCTGAAGTGCCGGAACGTCTCGGTGACGGGGGTTGTGATCGCAATCACATGGTTTGTCACGTCCGGGGGCATCGAATAGGCTCGCCGACGGTGAATCGCATGCGAGATCGACCCATGAACCGTCGTCGCTCCGCGCAATGCGCCGGGGGACGAGATATGTGTGACGCACAAAGGACCGGTTGACGTAGGGAACCGTGAAGTTCCTGATCGATCGGCTGAAGAGGGAGATTCTGTACATGCGTGAAGCTGCCACCCAGGCGTCCAAGCCTGCGCGCAACCGGATGGGTAACCGGTTCATCGCCGCATTCATCGCCTTGCTGACAGTCGTCGGACTCACCGGCGTGGTCGCCGGGCAGGCCAACGCCCGCATCGGCGGAACCCAGGTCGGCAAGCAGGAGTTCTGGGTGAACGGCTGCGGGATGCCGAACGTCAAGGTCCGCGCCTGGAAGAAGCCCGGCAACTACAAGACCGTCATCCTTCTCGACGGCATGCGCGCCCAGTACGACTACAGCGGCTGGGAGATCAACACCAACGTCCAGGAGATGGTGAAGTCCGGCGTCAACGTCGTCGAACCCATCGGTGGACCGGCCAGCTTCTACACGGACTGGGATGCCCCCAGCAACTTCAACCGGCAGCCCTACCGGTACCGCTGGAACTGCGTCATCACCAACACGCTGATCAAGGAACTCGACCGTCGCGGC
Source organism: Gordonia terrae (assembly GCF_051789125.1). Classification (GTDB taxonomy): domain Bacteria; phylum Actinomycetota; class Actinomycetes; order Mycobacteriales; family Mycobacteriaceae; genus Gordonia; species Gordonia terrae_A. Next base: position 267,152 of record NZ_CP196526.1, read on the forward strand.
TACCGCGTCGGCGCGTCCAAGCGCTATGCGGTCATGGGCCTGTCGATGGGCGGTAACGCGGCCCTGGTGATCGGTGCGCAGAACCGTCAGCACTTCGACCGCGCGGGCTCGCTGTCGGGTTACAACTTCCTGAGCGCTCCCGGTATGCGTACCGCGCTGCGCCTGGCGATGCTCGACGTCGATCCGAAGCCGTGGAACATCGACGCGATGTGGGGCCCGCCCTGGAGCATCCGCTGGTTCCAGAACGATCCCTTCTGGAACATCGGCCTGATGCGCGGCATGAAGGTCTTCGTCGGCTCGGGTAACGGCTTGTTCGGTCGTTACAACGCACTGCCCAACGTGTTCGACGACCTGTTCAAGGGTTCGACGCTGGAACTCCTCGCGTTCACGCAGTCGAAGGCTTTCGAGGCCTCCGCCTTCGTGCAGGGCGTGCCGGTCATGACCTATTACGCCAACGGGACCCACGCCTGGGGCTACTGGCAGGACATGGTCTGGAACGCCAAGAACCGCGGGTTCTTCCGCTGATCTGACACCGCCGGTCTCCACCGGTTCTACGACGCCCCGTCCGGGATCACCGGGCGGGGCGTCGTCGTGTGTCGGGGCCCGGTACCGGGAACCGTCCACCGGCGGAGGCGGCCTTTGCGGGACGCGTACGACGAGCCGCGTCGATATCAACTGTCACACAAATCCCACGTGTCACAGCGTGGCGTGCGGACAGTGCGCCCCTCGGCCGTGTAAGAAACTCCTGAGGCGTTTGGTATTGATGATGCGTATGTGACTGGTGAGAAATCAGTCGCGACGCGACCTGCGTCAGTGAACAGGGGCGAAGGAGTTCTGGAGCGTGATGCGGCGAAACAGTGGTGAAGACCCGAGCGGAACGCGGTCTCGGGGTGTCCGTCCGGCGGGCGGATGGTCGATGGGTCCGGCGTCGGGCGGTGTGAAGGGGCCTGGCGTACTCGCGGTCCTCGCCGTCGCGATCCTGACGGTGACCGGGATCGTGATCGGGCAGGGCCTCGCCGGCGCCGAACCCGCTCCCGCACCCGCGCCGGCCGCCCCGGCGCCCCCTGCAGCCCCCGGCGCGCCGGCCCCCGCGCCGCCGAGTTCACGTGCCCCGGTCGCGCCGGCCTCCATCCCGGCCGCACAGCCGGCGAAGGTGACCAACACCTACTGGTACACCGACCGTCGGGTGGCCCTGTGGGTCTACTCGCCGGCCATGAACACCAACATCCAGGTCCAGATCCTGCTCGCGCGCGACTGGCACGCGAAGCCGAAGGAGAAGTTCCCGCAGCTGACGATGCTGGACGGCCTGCGCGCGCAGGACGACCAGAGCGGCTGGATCATCAACACCAAGATCGTCGACTTCTACAAGGACAAGAACGTCAACGTCATCCTCCCCATCGGCGGCGAGTCGAGCTTCTACACCGACTGGAAGGAACCCGACCGCGGCAAGAACTACAAGTGGGAGACGTTCCTCATGCGGGAACTGCCGCCCATCCTCGAGAACGACTGGCGGTCGACCGACGTCCGCGGTATCGAGGGTCTGTCGATGGGTGGGTCGGCGGCGATGATGCTCGCGGCGCGCAACCCGGGCTTTTACAAGTTCGCGGCGTCGTTCTCCGGCATCCTGCAGCTCAGTTCGTTCGGTATGCCGCAGGCGATCCAGTTCGCCGTGCGCGACGGCGGCGGCTACGACTCGATGAAGATGTTCGGTCCGCCCACCGATCCGGCGTGGAAGGAACACGATCCCTACCTGCTCGTCGACAAGTTGCAGGGGACCAGCCTCTACGTCTCGTCGGGCAACGGCATGGTCGGACCCCACGACAAACCGTCCGACATCCCGATGCTCGCCACGAACTACTCCGGCGTCGGACTCGAGATGCTCAGCCGCGTCACATCACAGCAGTTCGCGATCCAGTTGAATCGCAAGGGGATTCCCGGACAGGCCAATTACCGACCGTCGGGTACCCACACCTGGCCCTACTGGGAGTTCGAGATGATGCAGGCCTGGCCACAGGCCGCGGCGGCGCTCGGCCTGTCCCGCGATCAGGTGGCGTGCCGCGTCGACAACGCGTTCCGCAAGGCGTGGGACGCCAACAAGGCCGCGCTCGGCGGTTGCCTCACCCCGTCGTACGCGGTGGCCGGCGGCAAGGCGCAGGACTTCGCCGGCGGTCGGATGTTCACCGGACCCAAGGGCCCCAAGATCGTCACCGGTGCCATCGGCGGCGCGTATGTGGCCGCCGGCGGACCTGCGGGACGTCTGGGCAAGCCGGTCTCCGACGAGTTGCCGACACGCGACGGCAAGGGCCGGGTGAACTACTTCGAGCGCGGTCGCATCACGTGGACCGCCAAAGAGGGAACCAAAGTCCTGAAGTGACGTAACCGGGACCGATGGCCGCGGTGATCCGGGTGTCGGGGGTGCGAGTCGCGCCCCCGAAACTCGGGCGGACGTGTGCGCGTCCTGAAACTTCGCTGAGGAATCGGCACGTTTCCGCAGGTCGTGCAGGTGCGGCGACCGAAAGTGCGTGTGGTGGACGGTAGCCTGACGTGGTGTGCGATGCAGGGTGCCCCTGCGTCGCAGCCGGCCTCAGGTCGGACGTGTGGAGCCTCGACGGGAAATACCCGACGCCGGGGCGGGAATCTCGACCCGAAAGGTTCGGCAGGAAGTGGCGATGACAACGAAGTGTGTTCGGCTGGTGCTGGCCGCGTCGGGCCTCGCTCTCGCGCTCGGCTCGATCGCGGGTTGCGCCGACGACTCGACGGCGAGTGCTCCCATCACCAACAACCCGGTCACCACCACGTCGCTCTACTCGGCCGCCGAGTCGTCGTCGAGCACGCCGGGGTCGCCGTCCACGGAGACCACCGCCACCGCGCCGGGTGGGACCTCGTCCCTGCCGGACACCGCGCCCAATCCGAGCACCAAGGTGCCCGCCAGCTTCCCGGGCCCCAGCGGGGCGCCGCTCGACGACAAGGCGCGCGCCTATCTGGCTGCGCTCAAGCAGCAGAACGTCACGTTCATGGGTGACAACGACAACTCCGTCGCCCTCACGATGGCGAAGTATGTGTGCGGCGCGAAGCAGAAGGGGACGGATCCGAGCATGGTGAAGGCCTTCGTGACCGCTTCCGTCGGACCGGGCGCCGAGAATGTCGACGATGCGAACGTGAAGGCCGACAAGGTCATTCGCGCGGCAGAACAGCACTACTGCTGACGTGGCGGCCCGTCGCTCGGCCGCGGACCGCACCCGCAAGGGTCCCGTCCGCCGGATCGGCAGGTTCACCCTGCTCCTGCTCGCACTCGCGGTCATCGCGATCGTGCTCATCGTCGTGCTCGTCCTGGTCTGGCTCGCGCCCGGGCCGCCGCCGATCGGTCCCGGCGGCCCGTCGACGACGCCTCCGTCGAAGGAACGTCCCGAAGCCCAACCGGCCGACTGTCCCGACGTCCTGACCGTCGTCATCCCCGGGACGTGGGAGTCCAGCGCGCGCGACGACCCGTACGCGCCGTCGGCGAACCCGAACTCGCTGATGTTGCGTGTCTCCCGGGCGCTGTCGAACGACTTCGAGTCCTCCCGCAGCGAGATCTACACGGTTCCCTACACCGCCCAATTCCGTAATCCGACCAACCTCGGTGATCGGCAGGCCGACTACAACGTGTCCCGCACCCAGGGCTACAAGCGTGCGGCGGGCAAGATCATCTCGACCAACGAGCGCTGCCCGCTCACCCGTTACGTGATCATGGGCTTCAGTCAGGGTGCGGTGATCGCGGGCGATCTGGCGAGCAACATCGGCAACGGCCGCGGCGTCCTCGAAGACGGCGATCAGGATCTCGTTCTCGGCGTCGGACTCATCGCCGACGGCCGGCGTCAACCGGGTGAGCAGAACGACATCGCGCCGAGCCCGGACGGAGTCGGCGCGGAGATCGCACTGGGCGGGATGGGCAACCTCGTCCCCGGGATCACGATGACCGGCCCGCGTGACGGCGGGTTCGGCGACCTCCGCGATCGGGTGCAATCGATCTGCGCGCCTGGCGATCTCATCTGTGATTCGCCGACGATCACCAATCCGCTGGCCGCCGTGTCGAGGCTGGCGAACGCGGCGTCGAATCCCATTCACGCGATGTACGCCACCCCGCGGTACTGGGAGAACGACGGGCAGACCGCGACCCAGTGGATGTACGACTGGTCGAAGGACCTGATCGACGACGCGCCCCGGCCGGCTCACAACTGACCGGGCTCGACTCGCCGGATTCTGCCGGCCGGACACACCCGACCCCCGTCCGATGGGACCGGCGAACTAACCGGCCGGTAACCTCGTCCGCGGCATGCGCCGATCCGTTTGGTGGTGCCGTCACGCTGCATTAACGTGTTGGGCTGGCCCGGGGTACCCCCGGGCGGCGCCGGCGACGCATGCGGCCTGCCGAACCCGGATCACGACGAGAGGACAGCGATGACGCAACCCCCGAGCGATGCGGGTGGCACTTCGTCCGGCTTGCGCAAGTTCCGGTTCGGTGCGGGTGGCGAGGGCAACAAGGACGAGGGCGGCGCCCGCAAGTTCATCAAGCTCGCGCAGACCGCCGAAGAGTACGGCTACGACACCTTCGCGGTGCCCGATCATCTCGGCAACCAGGTGGGCCCGATCGCGGCCCTGGGTGCGCTGACGCAGGCCACCAGCACGATCCGGCTGGCCACCTCGGTCCTCGCGAACGGCTGGCGCCATCCCGCCCTGCTCGCCAAAGAGGCAACCACCATCGACGTGCTGAGCAAGGGCCGGCTCGAACTGGGCATCGGCGCCGGGTGGATGAAGGAAGAGTTCGACAAGGCGGGCATCGAGTTCGAGTCACCGGGTGTCCGCATCCGCCGCCTCGACGAGGCGCTGACCATCCTCGACGGCCTGATGCGCGGCGAGACCGTCGACTTCGACGGCGAGTTCTACAAGATCAACGGACTCGAGGGCAGCCCTCGACCCCGGCAGGGCCCGCGCCCGCCGATCGCGGTCGGCGGCGGCGGACCCAAGATGCTCGCGCTGGCCGCGAAGCACGCCGACATCATCTCGGTCGCCCCGGGGACGACTCTCGACGGCAAGATGAAGCTGTCGGACATGACCATCGAGAAGACCGCCGAGCGCGTCGACCGTATCCGGGCGGCCGCAGGCGACAGGTTCGACGAGATCGAACTGAACTGGACCATCGCGGTCATCGTCATCACCGACGATCGGGTGGCCACCGCGGAGATGGCGCTGCAGGCGCTGGAGCAGGGCTATCCGCCCAACATCGCGCTCGATGCGGAGTTCACCGTCGACGACGTGCTGACCTCGCCCTACCTGGCGATCGGTACCTTCGACGAGATCGCCGAGCAGATCCGGGAGGTGCGACGCCGCACCAGCATGTCCTACGTCGGGGTCTTCCCGACGCAGATGGATGCGTTCGCGCCTGTGCTGGCGCAGTTGAAGGGGGAGTAGGATGGCCGACGGTCTCGCGTGTGAACACCGAGGTGACGGGTCGGTGAACCCGCAGGTGCGCGTCGACGGGCGACGTGCGCTTTTCCGTAGTTGAGCAGAACGAACGCGAGTATTTCGTTGGGTAACTGGACGTGCGCTACCGTATCCCGCGGTCGGCACAGGGCGTGGACGGCAGGACTGCTGGGTGGTGTCGCCGAAGGGACCTCAACAGCGGACCGCGCTCGCGTGGGGGAGTCCACGAGGGGCCACAGGAGTAATGAATGCTGAGTACTGAACTCGAAGACTTCCTCGACGAGACGGGGAACATCGCTTTCACCGAGGAAGCGACGCTGGTCGACTACGTCGAGCAGAACGTCCGTGAGCAGGCCGACACGCTGGCCTACCGGTTCATCGACTACAGCCGCGAACGCGACGGCGAACCGCAGGACCTCACCTGGTCGCAGTTCGGCAAGCGACTCCGCGCTGTCGCGGCGCGTCTGCAGCAGGTGACGAAGCCGGGTGACCGGGTCGCCATCCTCGCGCCGCAGTCGCTCGAGTACGTCATCGGATTCTTCGCCGCGCTGTACGCGAGCAATGTCGCGGTGCCCCTGTTCTCGCCCGACGAGCCCGGTCACACCGACCGCCTGCACGCCGTCCTCGGCGACTGCAAGCCCACGGCGATCCTGACCTCCACCAAGGCCGCCGAGGCCGTGCGCGACTTCTTCGCGCCGCTGCCGGCCAAGGAGCGTCCACGCGTGATCGCCGTCGACGCGGTGCCCGATTCGGTCGGCTCGAGTTGGGTCGCGCCGGTCGCCGGTCGGGACCACAACAAAGAGACCGTGGCCTACCTGCAGTACACCTCGGGGTCGACGCGCGTCCCAGCCGGCGTGGAGATCACCTACCAGGCGGTCGCCGCCAACGTGCTGCAGATCTCCGACACCATCGGGATCGACCGCAAGGCCCGCGGCGTCACCTGGCTGCCGATGTTCCACGACATGGGCCTGCTGACCGTGATCCTGCCTGCACTCGGTGGCCGCTACATCACGATCATGAGCCCCCAGGCGTTCGTGCGTCGTCCCGGCCGCTGGATCAAGGAGCTCGCCGCCGCTGCCGACGGCGCGGAGACCTTTGCGGCCGCCCCGAACTTCGCCTTCGAGCACGCCGCCGCGCGCGGCCTGCCGAAGGAGGGCGAAGAGCTCGACCTCTCGAACGTGATCGGCCTGATCAACGGCTCCGAGCCGGTGACCGTCAGTTCGATGAAGAAGTTCAACGAGGCGTTCACCCCGTACGGCCTGCCCAAGACGGCGATCAAGCCCTGTTACGGCATGGCCGAGGCGACGCTGTTCGTGTCGGCGACGCAGCGTGAGAACGAGGCCAAGGTCGTCTACGTCGACCGCGACGACCTCAACGCGGGACGGTTCACCCTCGTCGACGCCGACGCGCCCAACGCGGTCGCCCAGGTGTCGTGCGGGCAGGTGGCCGTCAGCCAGTGGGCCACGATCGTCGACGCCGAGACCGCAACCGAACAACCCGACGGTCACGTCGGTGAGATCTGGCTGCACGGGCTCAACATCGGCGCGGGCTACTGGAACAAGCCCGAGGAGACCGAGGAGACCTTCCGCAACAAGCTGGTCAACCCGCTGCCGACGGACAGTCACTCCGAGGGCGCCCCGGCGGACGCGACGTGGATGCGCACCGGCGACTTCGGGGTGTGGCTCGACGGCGAGCTCTACATCACCGGCCGCGTCAAGGACCTCGTGATCGTCGACGGCCGCAACCACTATCCGCAAGACCTCGAGTACAGCGCGCAGGAAGCCAGCAACGCATTGCGTCCCGGCTTCGTCGCGGCGTTCTCGGTGCCGGCCAACCAGCTGCCGGCCGAGGTGTTCGAGTTCGCCGGCAGCGGGATCAAGCCCGATGCCGACGACGCCTCCGAGCAGCTGGTCATCGTCGCCGAGCGCGGACCGGGCCGCAAGGCCGACCCGCAGGAGGTCGCCGACACCGTCCGCGCCGCCATCGCGCAGCGTCACGGCGTCATGTCCCGCGATGTCCTCCTCGTTCCGGCCGGATCGATCCCGCGCACGTCGTCGGGCAAGATCGCACGCCGTGCGACGCGGGCCGCCTACATCGACGGCAGCCTCCGCGGCGGCTACAAGCAGACGGCGTTCCCGGACACGGAGTAGGGACAGGAGAACCGGGGCGGGAGAGTGCGCCGAGTTGCCGCGCCCGCGCTCCCGGCGGGCTCATAATGCACCCGGCACCAGTTCAGGTGCCCCGAGATCAGTAGTCTGGAAGCGATGTCTGAACTGAATACCGACGAGCCGCGCAACGACGATCTCCCGGCTGTCGGGACCGACGGCGAGACCGTGGGTGATCTCACGGTCGACCAGCTGCGTGACTGGCTACGCGACTGGGTCTCTCAGGCGACGGGTCTGCCCGTGGAGCAGATCGCCGTCGACCGGCCGATGGAAGAGCTCGGACTCTCCTCACGCGATGCGGTGGCCCTGGCCGCCGACGTCGAGGACAAGACGGGCGTCATCCTGACGGCGACGGTGGTCTACAACCATCCGACGATCGCGACGCTCGCGCAGCGGATCATCGAGGGCGATCCCGACGAGGGCGTCGATGGTGACGCCGACACCTTCTGGCGGCGGGACCGCAGCGCCGACGACGACATCGCGATCGTCGGATTGTCCACGCGGTTCCCCAAGTCGGGCACCACGCCGGAGTCGACGTGGGAGGCGCTGATCGCGGGTGTCGACGGTGTCTCGGACCTGCCCGACGATCGGTGGAGCGAGTTCCGGTCCGACCCGCGGCTCGTGGAGATCCTCGAGTCGGCGAACACCAAGGGCGGCTACCTCGACGACGTCCGCACCTTCGACGCCGATTTCTTCCAGATGAGTCCGCGCGAGGTCGAGATGGTCGACCCGCAGCAGCGTCTCGCGCTCGAACTGACCTGGGAGGCGCTCGAGCACGCCCACATCCCGCCGAGCGACCTCAAGGGTGCGCCCGTGGGTGTGTTCATCGGGTCGTCGACCAACGACTACCAGCTGCTGGCGACGCTCGGACTCAGTGAGGGTGCCGAGGACACGGCCGCCTATGCGCTGACCGGAACCTCGACCGCGATCGTCGCGAACCGGGTGTCCTACTTCTATGACTTCCGCGGGCCCTCGATCGCGCTGGACACCGCGTGCTCGTCGTCGCTGGTGGCCGTTCACCAGGCCGTCCGCAGCCTGCGTACCGGAGAGTCCGACCTCGCCCTCGCCGGCGGCGTCAACATGATCATCAATCCCGCGGCGACCCTCGGTTTCGACAAGATCGGCGCTCAGGCCGCCGACGGACACGTGAAGGCGTTCTCGGCCGACGCGGACGGGTTCATCCGTGCCGAGGGCGGCGGTCTGTTCGTCCTGAAGCGGATGTCCGACGCGCGCCGCGACGGCGACGACGTCCTGGCCGTCATCGCCGGGTCGGCGGTCAACAGCGACGGGCGGTCCAACGGCCTGCCCGCGCCGAACCCCGAGGCGCAGGTCGACGTGCTGCGGGATGCCTACGCCGACGCCGCGATCGACCCGCGCACCGTCGACTACGTGGAAGCGCACGGCACCGGGACCATCCTCGGCGACCCGATCGAGGCCGACGCCCTGGGTCGCGTCGTCGGTCGTGGGCGCCTCCCCGGTTCGCCGATGCTGCTCGGATCGGTGAAGACGAACTACGGCCACATGGAATCGGCGGCGGGCGCCGGCGCGCTGGCCAAGGTCGTGCTCGCGATGCAGCACGACACCATCCCGGCGTCGCTGAACTACAGCGGGCCCAACCCCTACATCCAGTTCGACGCCAACAACCTGAAGGTCATCCCGGAGGCCACCGAGTGGCCGCGCTACTCCGGGCATGCCGTCGCCGGTGTCTCCGGATTCGGATTCGGCGGCACCAACGCCCACCTCGTGGTGCGCGAGGTGCGGCCCGACGACCTCGAACCGGCGTCCGCTCCCGCAGGTGATGCGGGCGCATCCGAGCTGCCCGCGTCGGCGTCCCTCGCCGACGAACCCGATCTCGACGACGACGACGTCTACCTCACCGAGGCGGAGCGCGCCGTGCTCGCCGCGCAGGCCAAGGACATCGATCCGGTGATCGAGGAGACCGCGCCGGATCCGGCCGCCGGCTTCGCGCCCTGTGCGGTCGATGGCTCGGTCGTGCCGCTGGTGATCTCGGGCTTCTTGCCGTCGCGTCGGCGCAAGACGGCGGCGGACCTGCTCGAGTGGCTGGAGTCCGACGAGGCTCGTTCGACCCCGCTCGCCGACATCGGCCGGTCACTGGCGCACCGCAACCACGGACGTTCGCGTGCCGTCGTCATGGCGCGGACGCTCGACGACGCCATCACCGGTGTCCGTGCGGTGGCCGAGGGCAAGAGCAATCCGCTTGTCTACTCGTCGGATTCGCCCGACTCCGCTTCGGCCGTCTGGCTACTCTCGGGCTTCGGCTCGCAGCACCGCAAGATGGCCAAGCAGCTCTACACCGAGAACCCGATCTTCGCCAAGTACGTAGACCGTGTGGACGAGCTGGTCCAGAACGAGCTCGGGTACTCGATCGCGGAGATGTTCGTCGACGACGAACAGACCTACGGCATCGAGCAGAGCCAGGTCGGCATCTACACGATCCAGGTCGCTCTCGCCGACACCCTCCGGCACCACGGCGCGGAACCCGGTGTGCTCGTGCCCCATTCGATGGGCGAGGCCTCGGCGGCCTACATCAGCGGCGGTCTGTCGCTGGAGGATGCGACGCGCGTCATCTGCCAGCGTTCGCGCCTGATGGGCGAGGGCGAGTCGATGCTGCAGGGTGACGACATCCGTTTGATGGCGCTCGTCGAGTACAGCGCCGAGGACATCAACGACGTCCTCGTCGACTACCCGGATCTCGAGATCTGCGTCTATGCCGCTCCGACCCACACCGTCATCGGCGGTCCGGAGTCGCAGGTCGACGCCATCGTCGAACGGGCCGAGGCCGAGGGCAAGCTCGGCCGCAAGCTGGCCACCAAGGGCGCCAGCCACACCTCGCAGATGGACCCGCTCCTCGGTGAACTCGCCTACGAGCTCACCGGCATCACTCCGCTGCGTCCCACGACCGGCTTCTACAGCTCGGTCGACCGCGAGGTCTTCTACCGGGCCGGTCACGAGCCGGTCCACACCATCGAGTACTTCACCAAGGGCCTGCGCCACAGCGTGTGGTTCAGCCAGGCGATCGCGAAGTCGGTGGAGAACGGGCACCGCACGTTCCTGGAGTTGTCGCCGAACCCGGCCGTCCTGATCTCCGTTGCGGCCGTGACGTTCTCGGCGGGACTCCACGATGCCGAGCTCATCGAGACGCTGCGCCGCAAGGAGGACGAGAGCTACGGTCTCGTCAACGCCCTTCTGAAGCTGTACGTGCACGGCCATCCGGTCGACGTCGCATCGCTGTTCGGTACCGGCGACTACGCGGCGATCCCGCGGACCCGGTTCGAGCGCAAGGAGTTCTGGCTGACGGCCAAGATCCCCTCGGGTGGCTCGGCGGGATCGGTGCCCGGATCGCACGTCGCGCTGCCCGACGGCCGTCATGCGTGGGAGGTCAACGCCTCGGCTGTGACCGATCCGCGTGAACTGGTGCGGGCCGCGGCGGCGCAGGTGTTGACCAATGCCGGTGTCGGTGCCTCGGTCGCGCACGGCGAGATCCCGGGCACGGGAACCCTCACGACCACACTCAGCCCGCACCCCGGCGGTGCCGCGGTGAGTATTCATGCCAAGGCGGACAAGAACTTCCAGTTGCTGTTCGAGGCCGCGGTCACGGGTGATCTCGACGACGCGGCGGGTGCGGTCACGCAGGCACCCGCGGCGGAGAAGCCTTCGGGCGCCGAGGTGTTCGCCGATGACACGGTGATCGTCGAGGACGACGTCGTCGACGACATCGGCAACCGCTGGAGCCCCGAATCCGGTGAGTCGGTGGGCGATCGGCTCGCGCTCATCGTCGGGGAGTCCATGGGTTACGACCCCGAGGATCTACCGCGCGAGATCCCCCTCATCGAGCTCGGGCTCGACTCGCTGATGGCGGTGCGGATCAAGAACCGCGTCGAGTACGAGTTCGACATCCCCCAGCTCCAGCTGCAGGCGATGCGGCAGGCCAATCTCGCCGACGTGCAGAAGTTCGTGGAGTTCGCGGTCACGCATCGCGATCAGCTCGACGACCTCGCGCAGAACGCCACCGCGGGTGGTGAACTCGACACGGCGGCGCTCAACGCCTACATCGACGAACAGAACGCCAAGGGCGGCGAGCAGGCGAGCTCCGCACCGGCCGGCCAATCCGACGAGCCCACCGAGCAGTCGCCGGAACCGAAGCGCCACATCGCCGAGGATCTGGCCGACGTCGAGCAGGCCGTCGCGACCTCACCGGAACCCGAGATGCCGGCCAAGGAATCGACCGTTCCCGCCGCGGCAGCTCCGAAGCCCGCGACCGACATCACGTCGCAGCGGGCCGTGGCCGAGGCCGCGGGTTCGGATGTGCCGCCCCGTGATGCGGCCGAGCGACTGACCTTCGGTACCTACGCGGTCGTGACCAAGAAGTCCGCGGGTGGCATCTTCAACAAGTTGCCGGTCCTGTCGGAGGACGTGGCGCAGCAGCTCACCGATCGCCTCAACGAGCGCACGGGTGGCGACATCGACGTCGAGGACATCCTGGACTCGGAGACGATCGAGGAGATGTCGAACTACGTGCGCGACCACCTCGACGCCGGGGCGTCGACCGACGGGTTCCTGCGCTACCTGCGCCTCGTGCCCGAGGACAAGAAGGTCTACGACCCCGCCGCCGGCGATCCGACGCCGATCCTGCTGTTCCATCCGGCGGGCGGCAACACGTCGTCCTACGAGGCGCTGCTCAAGCGGCTGCCCGAGGGTCAGCCGGTGATCGGCTTCGACCGTGGGATCGAGGGTTCGATCGAAGAGCGTGTGCGCGAATACATTCCGCGTCTGCGCGAGTTGCAGCCACACGGCCCCTACGTCGTCGTCGGCTGGTCCTTCGGCGGCGCGTTGGCCTATGGCGTCGCGCAGGTCCTCCGGGAAGCCGGCGAAGAGGTCGCGTTCGTCGGCCTCATCGACGTGGTGCGGCCTCGGGAGGACATGACCGAGACCCCCGACAGCAAGCGGGCCCGTCTCGAGCGCTGGAAAGAGTTCGCGATCCGTAACTACGACCTCGATCCCGACGTCCCGATCCCCATGGACCGGCTCGTCGAAGCGGACGACGAGGGTCAGTTCGCGATCATCATGGAGATGATGTCGATGTCGGGCACCAAGATCCCCGGCGGCATCATCGAGCACCAGCGGACGTCGTTCATCGAGAACCGTGTGCTGAGCAGCATCGCGCCCGAACCCTACGACGGCAAGGTCGTCCTGTACCGCGCCGACAAGATGCACGCGGGCGCAGTCGAACTCGAGCCGCAGTGGGCCGAGATCGACGAGGACGGCAGGTGGGGTGAGGTCGTCGACGACCTGGAGATCATCCACGTCGGCGGCGATCACCTCTCGATCGTGGACGAGCCGTACATCGCCAAGATCGGTGCGGATCTCGCCGACCGGGTCGCCCGGTTGGGGAAGTAGAAAGAAGGACCGTGACTGACACGACCGCAGGCAAGCTCGCCGACCTCCGTCAGAAACTGGAGGCAGCCCGCGAACCGGGAGGGGAGAAGGCGCTCGCGAAGCGCGCCGCGAAGGGAATCTGTTCGCCGCGCGAGCGTTTGAACATGCTCTTCGATCCCGGCACCTTCGTCGAGATCGGTGCCCTCGCCAAGATGCCCGGCGCCGCCGAGAGCGGTTACGGCGACGGCGTCGTCACCGGCCACGGCCTCGTGCACGGCCGCCCGGTCGCCGCGTTCTCCCACGACCAGACGGTCTTCGGCGGCACCGTGGGTGAGATGTTCGGCCGCAAGGTCGCGTCGCTGATGGAGTGGGCCGGCCGGATCGGTTGCCCGATGGTCGGTATCAACGACTCGGCCGGCGCCCGCATCCAGGACGCGGTCACCTCGCTGGCCTGGTACGCCGAGATGGGACGCCGCAACGACCTGCTGTCGGGTCTCGCCCCGCAGGTGTCGGTGATCCTCGGAAAGTGCGCCGGCGGCGCGGTGTACACCCCCGCCAACACCGACATCCTGGTGGCGGTCGAGGACAAGTCGTACATGTTCGTCACCGGACCCGATGTCCTCAAGCAGGTCAACGGTGAGGAGATCTCCGCCGAGGATCTCGGTAGCGCGCACAACCAGGCCCGGTGGGGCAACATCCATCACGTCGCCCCGGATGAGAAGGCGGCCTTCGACTGGGTGCGCGAGTACCTGCAGTACATGCCGTCGAGTGCGTATGAGCAGCCGCCGGTGATCAACCCGGGTCTCGAGCCCGAGATCACCGAGTCGGACCTGTCACTCAACGACTTCATGCCCGACAACGACAACGCCGGGTACGACATGCACGACATCATCATCAAGCTGTTCGACGACGGCGCCTTCCACGAGGTGGGAGAACTGTTCGCGCCCAACATCATCACCGGCTATGCGCGCGTCGACGGCCGCTCGGTGGGAGTGGTGGCCAATCAGCCGAGCGTGATGTCGGGCGTGCTCGACACCGACTCGTCGGAGAAGGCCACACGGTTCGTCCGTATCTGCAACGCCTTCAGCATCCCGCTCGTGTTCCTGGTGGACACCCCGGGGATCCTCCCTGGTCTCGCGGAGGAGCAGAAGGGCACCATCCGCCGCTCCGGTCGATTCCTGTACGCCTACGTCGAGGCCGACGTCCCCAAGGTCACCGTCGTGCTGCGCAAGGCCTACGGCGGTGCCTACGCGGTCATGGGCAGCAAGCACCTGGGCGCCGACATCAACTTCGCGTGGCCTACGGCGAAGATCGCGGTCATGGGTGCCGAGTCGGCGGCTGCGGTGCTGACCCGTCGTCAGACAGAGGGACTCTCGGCTGCCGAGGCCGACAAGGTGCGTCGTGAGTTCATCGACTTCTACAACACGATGATGGCGACCCCGTATCTGGCCGCCGAGCGCGGTTACGTCGACGCGGTGATCGAACCGGCCGAGACCCGGTTGCAGCTGCGGAAGGCGCTGGCACAGTTGCGCGACAAGCAGGTCCTCAAGACCCCGCGCAAGCATTTCCTGATGCCGATCTAGGTCGCTGGTCGGCACACCCACCACCAATGGACAGACGAACCCTCGAATCGGGGGTTCGTCTGTCCATCCGTGGTGGGTGTGGTTCGCCCTGAGTGGGCGCCCCTAGTTCTTCACCGCCCGCATGGGTCCGGGGGTCCACAGCCCGTTGTGGGTGTCGGTGGTGATCGTCAGCTCGGCGTCGGTCTGCGGCAGGATCGGGGTGAGACCCTGGAGCATGCCCCAGTCCTTGGCCCAGTCGTTGCGTAGATACGACGGGTAGACGCGCGGTCGCAGTTCGTTCTCGATGATCCCGAGCGGACCCCCGGAGTCGCCGGCCATCCAGCGCTGCGAATTCACGCGCTCTCCTTCACGGTCGGGGGAGATCCGCCACTCCGGCGTCTCGAGCACCCCGTACTTGACCTGGGCGGGCCGCTGACACGGGAAGGCCAGTCCGGCCTCCCAGTCGATGAGGACCGGATCCTCGCTGCCCACGAGCGAATTCAGGGTCACCATCGACGTCACCCGTGGCGGGGTCAGCGCGAGCCACTGGTCACTCTGCGTCGAGGTGTCCTCGGCGAGCACGCGCACGACGGTCGCGCCGGGCGGCGCCTGGTCCAGCGGGAATCGCAGGTTGCGCCACTCCGGTGCGCCGCCGATGTCCAACGGCATCATCTGCCCGGCGGGCGTCACCGCGCCGTCGGGTGCGACACGTCCGAACTGCAGGCGCACGCGCTGACCGGGCCGCACGACGGCCAGGTCGTCGATGTACTCGACCTGACCGGCCACCGACATCGTCACCAGTGGCTGCGCGTCGGTCCGGTTCGCGGGCAGCTGATACCAGTCGGAGGTGAGACGTCCGGTGCCGGTGGGCGAGTTGTATGTACCGAGTACGGGCGTCTTGCTCGGGGCCAGGCCGAACGGCAGCTTCACCGTCGAACCGTTGACGCCCGCCTGCGACGTCTGTCCGCCGCTGGTGTCGCTCGACCCGGTGGCGGTGTCGGCATCCGCGCTGCTGTCGTCGTCGGTCGGATCGGTCTGCGTGCGGTCGACTTCCGCGGTCGAGGTGCCCGTCGACGAGTCCTCCGACTCCTCCTCGGTCTCTTCGGACAGATCCGAGGCGACCCCGTTGGGGTCGAACCCGACCATCCCCATGCCGGCGAGGGCCGATCCGGGTGACAGATTGTCCTGGCCGGCAACACGTGCGGGCGCCAGGAGCCCTGTGGTGGGGTCGCTCTCCACCAGTACGGCGTCGGCCAGGGCGCACGGTTGTCCCTGCAGTGCGTTCACGTTGGAGCTCAGCCACGACCACGAGTTGCGTTGCGTCCAGTCCGCTTTCGCGAACGACACGAGCGTGAACAGCAACATGATGGTGGATACGACGATGATCGACGGGCTGCGAAGCCGGGCGAACACCGAACGCGGCGCACCCGCGCGGACCGCGTCGTCGACGTAGTCGTCACGGAAGTGCTGCCACAGACCCAGGATCGTCAGGGCCACCGCCACGGCCAGGATGCCCGTCCACAGCGGGATTCCCTTCACATCGGGAACGGCGTCACGCCAGGGGATTCCGTAGCTGCCGACGTACCACCACTGGTTGCGTCCGGAGAACGCCAGGGCCAGAACGTATGCACATGCGGCGGCGAACAGCGTCCGATTGCGCCTGCGTCGCATGATCGTCCGGTCGGCGCACGCGGTGGCGACCGCGGCGAGCGCACCGCCGATGGCGGCGTAGACACCGAGCTGGTGGGTCCACTTGGTCGGCAGGAAGGCCATCAGGACCACGGAACCGGCGACCATGGCGACGAGTCGCCAGGTCGGTCCGGTGGCGATTCCGGGCAGTCGGCGCCGGTTGAGCAACATGACCACGACCAGGATGAAGCACGTGAACACGATGAGAATCCCGAAGCGACGGGCGATGCCGCCGTCAGCGGTCGGGTTCATCAGCATGTAGTAGCGCATCGGTTCTTCCCACCACTGGTTGGTGGGGCCGACCTGCCCGTTCACCGACACCGCCTCGAGGATCGGCGCGAGCGGTTGGTCGGCGAAGATCTCGAACATCACCGCGAGCCCGGCGGCCAGGATCGGCAGGAGCAGTGGCCAGAGGCCATCACGCCTGCGGCGCACCGCCAACCGCTTGATCAGGGGCCGGATACCGGCGACGAGGGCGATCGCCGCGATCACGCCGGTGGGGTGGATGGTCAGGGTGAACGCGGCCGAGATGATGCCCACGGTCAGCGGGAAGAAGCGGCCCGTGGCGATCGCCCGTTCGACGCACACCCAGGTGAACAGCGCGCCGAGCGCGATGAGGGGTTCGACGCGTAGCCCGTTGTTGTAGGGCATCCACGCGGCGAGGAAGACCAGCGCGGCAGCCCACATCGCCGGAGTCGACTCGCGTACCGCCCGTCCGAGACGCGGGATGGCCGCCCGGCTGATCAGCCACCACGACGCCAACGCGAACATGAAGGGCAGCAGACGCAACCACGGTGTGGCGGTGCTGATCTCCATCCACGCCGACAGGTAGTGGTAGTGCCAGCCGAACGGGTCCTGCGGGACACCGAAATAGCGGTAGTAGTTGTCGAGATAGCCTGCCTCGGAAGCTATTCGGCCGACGGTCACCTGGTAACCGTCGTCGGCCGTGTTGCCGCCGACGAACAGCCAGATCAGTAGTACCAGCGCGACGACGCCGTCGACCGGACGCACGCGCCACCAACCGGCGGGGAAGATCTTGTGATGACCGCGCGCGTCGCGGGCGTCGAGCACCGCGAGCGCGATGAGCGACAGCAGGGTCGAGGCCACACCGAGGACCAGCAGCCAGAACTTGAGAGTGGTGGGCGTGGAGACGAATCGGGTGTCGATGGTCGACCGGAACGACAGTCCTTCGGTGCTGACGTTCGCCGGCAGACCCGAGTACACACCGATGATCTGCGGACGCGCGTTGGGGTCCTTCAGGTCGAAGGCGTGCAGGACACCCTCGCCGTCGGGTGCCCCCTGGATCGACCCACGTGTGCCGTCCGTGTCGGCCTCGACGACGATCCGGCAGTCCGGCGAGGCCTGGGCGACGGTACGGGGAGTGTTGAGCAGCACGACGTTTCGTTGCACGACCTGCAACGAATCGGACGTCGCGCGAACGAAGAGGCCGACCTTGCTCGCCTCTGCACCACCTTCGGGCACCGTCGACAGCAGGACACCACCCGACGCCGGCAGTGCGGCGCCGAGCGCGCAGGGGACGCTGACGTCCATCGAGACCGGCACGAACGAGACGTTGGGCGCCGCGACGTTCGCCACCGAACCCTGCTGCGGCCAGGACAGTTCGGCCTTCGTGTAGTCGACCGGCAGGAACGGACTCAGTAGGGCCAGGAGGATGCCCACCGTACCGGCGACCATCGCGATGATGCGCGCTCTGCCGGCGTGGCGTTCGGCGAAACTCTCGGGCGGGACGTCGCCCGCCCGGTCTCGCACGGTGTCACCGCCGTGAACGGCGTCACTGGTGTCAGTCATCTTCGGGCACCACCCTGATCGGGCCGGGTCGGGACCATCCCCACGTGGTCTCGCCTCCGGTCATCACGTCCGCCGGCCGGGCCTGCGGCACCACCGGGTTGAGTCGCTGCAGGTTGCCCCACTCGCGATACCAGTCGTTGTCGAGATATGTGGCCATCGTCGACGGCCGGGTCAGTGCCTCCACCGTCGACAGGAGTCCACCGTCCTCGGCGGCCATCCAGGTCTTGGACTGCGAGTTGGCAATCCACGACTCCGGGAGAATCCGCCAGTCCGGGACGTCGAAGACGCCCGCGTGCGCGGTCATCGGACGCTGGCACGGGAACACCGCGCCCGCGGCGAAGTCGACGAGAACCGGGTCGGTGGAGCCGACGACGTCCTGCAGGGTCTCGAGCACCGGCGCGCGCGGCGGTGTGACGGCGAGCCACTGGTCGGGGTCGAGGTTGTTGTCACGTGCGACGATGCGCATCGTGGTCGCGTCGGCGGGCACGCGATCCATCGGGATGCGGAGGTTGCGCCACGGGCGATTCGTGCGCTCGGCGTCGATCGGGATGGCCGGTGCCCCGACCTGCACGAACTCCGGTTTTCCTGCGGCGCCCCGGGTTTCGCGCCCGAACTGGACTTCGAGGGACTGCCCGAAGATCGGGACCCCGTCCCGGTCGAGACTGAACACGGCGCCTGCGGCGGTGATGACGATCAGCGGCGACGAGTCGCGCGCCGGCAGGCGGTACCACCCGGTCGTGAGAGTCGCCTGACCGGTGGAGGTCTCGTTGCTGCCCAGCACCGGGGTCGTGGCCGGGTCCAGACCGAAGGGGAGCGCGGCGGTGCTGCCGTTGACACCGCGTGGCCCGGTACCGCCGGTCGTGCCGGGATTGGAGCCGTACACGATGAAGGTCTTCGACAGGTCCGCCGAGGTGTTCATCGCGCCCGGCTTCTGAGCGCCGGCCTGCGGTGTCAGATCGGGTTTCACGCCCTGAGGGGTGAAGCCGGCGGACTCTCCCTCGAGCGTGTCCGACGCCGATCTGCCGTCCGTGGGCGTGAGCATCCCTTGATTCGGATCTGGTTCGACGAGAACGGCATCCGCCATCGCGCAGGTGTTTCCGCGCACCGCGTCGACATTGGCCGAGAGCATCGTGAAGGTGTCGGTACGGCCGGCCGCCGCTTTGGCGAAGACCGCGAGTTCGCACACGACGATGAGGACGGCGATCATCGCGATCGGCGCGGAGGCGACGCCGATCCGCCACCCGGCCGGTGCCTTGCCCCGGTCGTGCGCGAGGCCGGTCTCGTCGACGAAGTCCATACGCAGGTGCTGCCAGATCGCGAACACGAGGGCGACGACCGCGAGCGCGAGGAGAACGGTCGACACCTGCAGACCGGCGACCACCGGTGCCTTGTCGAACCACGCGATGCCGAAGTTGTAGGGCCACGGCCACGCGTTCTTGCCGGCGGCCGCGGCTGCGCACGCCACCAGCAGACCGGCGACGAGGATCGACAGGTTGCGCAGCGTCCGTCGCGCGGCCTGCCCGATCGCCACGCACGCCACGGCCGCCAGCGCCGCACCGAGTCCCGCGAAGATGCCGAACTGGATCGTCCACTTGGTCGGCGTGAACGACAGCAACAGGATCGTCAGCAGCGAGGCCCCGAGCACCCGCCACACCGCGCCGGGGTCGAGCCCGTCGATTCGTTTGCGCCGCAACATGATGGCCAGGACCACGAACATCGAGACGGCGAACAGCAGCACCGGGATACGTCGCGCCAGTGCGCCATCGGTGGTGTTGACCGCGAGGAAGTAGTACCGGAGCAGCTCCTGGTACCACGCGAGTGTGGGGCCGACGGAGTATCGGACCCGGAGCGCTTCGAACACCGTGGCCAGGGTCTGATCGCGGAAGACGATGATCACCACCAGGGCCAGGCCCGCGGTCAGAGGTGCGAGCAGGGGCAGCACCCCGTCCTCGGTGCGGCGCCGGATCAGGATGCGCATCATCGGCCGGGCGCCGGCGATCAGCAGCGCGACCGCGACGATGCCGTGGGGTGCGAGCGCCAGGGTGAGCGCGGCGGTGAACGCGGCGAGCACCGCCGGGAGCATCCGCCGGGTCGACACCGTGACCTCCACCGCCCACCAGGTCAGCAGCGTTCCGAGGACGATGATGCCTTCGCTGCGCAGACCCGAGGCCATCGGCAGCCAGAACGCGAGGAAGACCGCGGCGGCGGTGAGCATCGCCCACTGCGACCGCCGCAGCGCGCCGCCCAGACGCGGCAACAACACCCGGCTCAGGATGAACCAGGCGGCCAGGCCCGCGAGCAGCGACGGCAGCCGCATCCACAGACCGGTCGTCGAGATCGACGACCAGTAGGCGAGGAAGCTGTAATACCAGTCGAACGGCGCCTCGGGGATGCCGTAGAAGCGGTAGTAGTTCGCGAGATACCCGGCGTCTGCGGCATTGCGACCCATGTTGAGGATGTAGCCGTCGTCGGGTGAGCCCGCGCCGAGGAACTGCCAGACCACGAGAGTCAGTGTGACGCCGATGTCGGTGGGCCCGGGGCGCAACACCGTGCGCCACCGAAGGCCACGGCCGACTCGGCGGTGATAGCCGTGGATGCGGTCCAGCCGGCCGACCGCCACGAGCGCGACGATCGCCGCGATGACGCCGACGATCATCACGATCCATTTGAGCGCGGTGGGCGAGGAGTCGAACCGGTCGTCGATCTCAATCCGGACATCGAGGCCGGGAGCCGAACGCACCTGGTCTGCCGTCAAGTCGGTGAAGACACCCGCGATCTGCGGATTCGACGCCGGTTCGGCGCGGCCGACATCGCTGCCGCCTGCTGTGGCCGGCCCCGGGGCCAGGCCGGTGAACTGTGCGCCGGTGACCGCCGCGTCGGAGAAGATGCGCAACTCGGTACAACCGGTGATCGCCTCACGCGGAGCCGAGGCGAGGGTCTTGTTGCGGTTGTTGACGGTGACGCCCGCGGCGTCGGCGACGACGAACAGGCCGGTGTCGCGCGCTTTCGATGCCGCCGCGGGCATCGTGGACAGGACGACGGTGGTCGCGTCGTCGGGCGTGGAGGCCAGTACTCGGCACGGGATGGAGATCGCGACGTCGCGTGCGGTCTGCGCGACCAGCGGGGCCGTGACCGACGCCGATCCGTCGGTCGTCGGCTGAGGCCACGTGATCGCTGCCGTGGACGTGCTGACCGGGAGGAACGGGGTCAGAATCCCGGCCGCGACGGCGACGAGACCGGCGACCGTGGCCACAAGGGCGACGCTGCGGGAGCGGGGTCCGCCGGACGTGCGGTGCGCAGCGGCTTCGGCGGTGGTGTCGGCGTTGCCAGCGGACACTTCAGGCGACTTCGGCACAGGCGCATCGTAGTCAGGCATGCTGTGACAAACCCAAATCCCCTGACCGGATCTCGTAGCGGCGATGCGCGTCGACGCCCATCGGCTCTACGGAACGCCGCGCGCGAGCGGGATCAGGCGAATCGCATCAGGATCGAGTGCACCGCCTGGGTGACGGTCATGCGGTCGTAGGTCTGCACGAACTCGAAGGTGCGCTCGAGGTCGGGGCCTGCATCGTGCTGGTCCCGAGCGGAGAGCAGGGCTGCGAAGTGCGGGCCGAGCACCGCCACGTTCCATTCGTTGATGAGGTCGTCGGACTCGTCGAGCGGGGCCCGGTGCACGTTGCCGTCGCGCACGTCGGGCAGACCGACGCCATACACC
This sequence comes from Gordonia terrae, assembly GCF_051789125.1. Lineage (GTDB taxonomy): Bacteria > Actinomycetota > Actinomycetes > Mycobacteriales > Mycobacteriaceae > Gordonia > Gordonia terrae_A. The sequence goes on from NZ_CP196526.1 coordinate 288,952, forward strand.
CCGGCCAGGCCGGTCTTGTCCGACATCTCGCGCCAGCGGGTGGCCGTCCGGTCGGTGAAGTGCTCCGCGAACTGGAAGGTACCGAGGACGATGGCGGCGCCACCGATCGCGGCCTGCTCCTCGAGGGCCTTGCTCATCTCGATGAGGAGGCGCTTGTTGCCCAGTCGGGGAGAGATCGAGGTGGAGGCGATCCGGTAGGGCGTCGACTTGTCGGGGCCGGGGGTGGTCCAGACCGGCATGTCCGGCAGGGGGACGACGGTGCGACTGGCCAGCACCGCCGGATCGGTCACGGCCGGGTAGAGATCGCCGATGCCGAATGCGGCGCCCATCGTCTGGGCCGTGATTCGGCGGGCCTCGTCGTCGACGCCCTCGGCGATCACGACGGCGTGGCTGCGCTCGGTGTGCGCGGCCAGGGCGTGTGCGAGGTGGGCGGCGTCGATGCCGGTGTGCGGCGCGAGGAGCTCGGAACCGGTGATGATGATGTCGGGTTCGACGAGGGAGAGCAGTGTCGCCGCGTGTTCGCTGCGGACGAGGCCGTCGACGCAGATGATCTTCCCGGCCGCGCGGGCCCGGGCGACTCGTGCCAGGGTGCGTTGCGGGCTGCGCTCGACGGCATCGGGGAGGATCACCATCACGTGACGTTCCAGCGTGCGGGCGGTCTCGTCGTCCAGGTTGTCGATGAGGTCGAGGTCGAGCGAGACCAGAAGCGGCAGGATCTTGGCGAGCGACTGCGCGCGCGGCGACGTGGCCATCTGGCGCTTGCGTTCGTCAAGCACCGGATGTTCTTCGACGAGCCGGGCTGCGCGTTTGAGCGCTGCCGCAGTGGCGAGCCGGGTTCCGGCGGGTCCGCGGAGCTGCAGTTCGACGGCGGCGAGAGCGCCGTCGGACAGCCGGCAGACCGGCGCGAACTGCATGTGGAGCTCCAGATCGTCGAACAGGGTGAATGATCGCGCCTCGGACACACGTGCCTCCCCGTCGGGAGCAGAAGCCCCGATCGATCTGATGGACGCGCTTGCTTCACATCCTGCTCACACGGCATTACGCCTGTGGCCAGCGTAACAAACGGGGTGTCCGGACATGGGGCAGCAGCCGCTGGTCCCTGAGGTACCTAGCGGCTCAACGCTATTCAGCTGTGTCCTTGCACGAAGGTCGAGTCAGGCGGCGGGGATGCCTCCGCGGATGGTAGGGGCGGGGGGAGAGTTACCGCGGCCGCGACCAAGGGGGGCGGGAGGTCGCGACCGCGGTTCCGGGGCGGGTCCGGGGGTGTGGTGACCCGCTACTCGGTTCTGTGGGTGCCGAGTCAGCGTGCGGCGTCGGCGGCTTCCTTCTCGCCGCTGGCACCTGCGTGGGTCAGCTCACCGGTGTAGCTCTCGAGATGAGCACGGACGAACCACTGGAACTTCTCCAGCTCGGCGGTCTGGCCGATGAGGATGTCCTCGGTGATGGGGTCGATGTCGCCGATCTTCGAGATCCCGTCGCGATGCGAGGTGATGAAACCGTCGTAGACCAGGTCGAGAGCGCCCAGATGCGCCTGTGCGGTGTCGCGTCCGATGGAGTAGTCACTCCACGAGCGGTCCTGCTCGATGGCCTTGGCGGTGCCCTTCGGGGATGCCCCGAGTGTGGCGATGCGCTCGGCGATGGTGTCGGCGTATCCGCGGACGAGCTCGACCTGGGGGTCGATCATCTCGTGGACGCCGATGAAGTTCGCGCCGACGACGTTCCAGTGGATGTGCTTGAGGGTGAGGTGCAGGTCGTTCAGCGCGCTGAGACGCTCCTGCAGGATGCCGGCGACCTCGTCGGCGGCTTCATTGCTGAGTCCTGGTGCGGTGAATTTCGGCATACTTCGACGCTAGGCCCGCCGCACCGGGGTGACGAGGACTCGCGGGCATGAGTGACGGAACCGAGACGGCAGGTCACAGTGCGGTAACGAACGGGCGCGCGGGTGTTTGCCACGCCGACCCGCGGGAAGCAGTAACCGCAGGTCGGCGAGGGTGCGCCCATGCCCACCCGATCGTTGCTCAGTAGCCGCTCGAGCGCATCGGAGCGGGGTCGTAGAGCCCTGGGCGCCGCGCTGTTCCGAGGTCGAGCTCGGCCGGTGGTGCCGGGATGATCTCGGTGAAGCGCTGCAGCCCGCCCCAGTCTCGGCCCCAGTTGTTACGCAGGTACGTCGGCAGCAATGTGGGACGCAGCATGGCCTCGGTGATGCCGAGCGGACCACCGGCGGTCCCCGACATCCACGTCTGGCTGTTCTTCCGGGTCGCCTCGGCGTCGGGCATGATCCGCCACTGTGGCACCTCGAGGACGCCGTTGCGGACCTTCATCGGCTGTTGGCACGGGAAGACCATGCCGGGCAGCCAGTCGATGAAGACCGGATCGGTCCGACCGACCACCTCGTCGAGTGTGGCCAGCGTGCTCACGCGCGGCGGTGTCACCGCCACCCACTCCGACGGGGCCGCCGCGGTGTCGGCGACCTGCACCCGGACCACGGTCGCCCGGGGTGGTGCGTCGGCGAGCGGGAAACGCAGATTGCGCCACGTCGGGGTCTCCCCGATGTCGATCGGGAACATCTGGCCCACCGGCGTCACGCGACCGTCCGCGCCGGTGCGGCCGAACTGAACGGTGACCTTCTGGCCCGCATGGACGACCCCGATCCCGTCGACGGCTTCCACCGATCCCGCGACCGCCATGGTCAACAGCGGTGCTTCATCGGAGCGTTCGGGCAACTGATACCAGTCCGACGTCAGCGATCCAGTGCCTGACGGAGAGCCGTAGCTGCCCAGCACAGGGGTGACCGCCGGGTCTAGTCCGAACGGCAGACGAACCGTCGATCCGTTGATCCCGCGGGCGCCCTGCCCGCCTTCGGTGCCACCCTGTGCCGACGAACTGTCGCCGGATTCGTCGGAGCCCGCTCCGGTCTGGGCGCTGTTCTGCGCACCGGAGGTACTCGACGACTCGGTGCTCTCGGTCGCGTCGACGGACAGTTTGTCCGGGACGCCGTTGGGTGTGAACCCGGTGTCGTTCGTGCCGGCCAGCGCGGCCGCGAGACCGGGAGCGGGCCTGCCGTCGACGGCGGCGGGCTGCAGGAGCCCGGCTGTGGGATCGGCCTCGACGAGGACGTCGTTGGCCAGGCCGCACGAGTTCCCGGTCAGCGCGCGAGCGTTGGACTTCAACCACGACCACGAATCCCGTTGCTCGTAGGCGCCTTTCGCGAACGAGGCGACCATGAACAACACCATCAGACCCGAGATGACCGGCAGCGGTGAGAACTTCAGCTTCGAGTACCACTTGTCGCTGCCGCGGGTGCGGGTCTGTTCGTCGACGAAGTCGTCGCGGAAGTGGAACCACAGTCCGGCCAGCGCGGTGGCCACGGCGGCGGCGAGGATCAGCCAGGCGATGGTGATGCCGCCCACCGTGGGCGGGCGGTCCCACCAGGGCACTCCGTAGCTGCCGACGAACCACCATCCGTTGGTGCCGGCGAACGAGATGCCCGTGACGGCGAGTACGGCCGCGGCGAAGAAGCTGCGATTGCGCCGGGAACGCAGGATCGCCGGTGCCATCAGGGCCCCGGCCGCGGCGGCGAGACCCGCCGCGATACCGGCGTACACGCCGAAGTGATGGGTCCACTTGGTGGGTGTGAACGCGATGAAGAACATGGTGCCCAAGGTGACCGCGACGAGTCGCCAGATCGGGGCTCGCGCAACGCCGTTCGGGTGCTCGCGCCGTAAGAGGCGGAACAGGACGACGAACAGGCACAGGATCATCGCCAGGACGCCGAAGCGGCGTGCGAGGGTCCCGTCGGCGGTGGGCAGGATCAGGTAGTAGTACCGGATCGGTTCCTGCCACCATTCGAGCGTGGGGCCCACATCGGAGGCGACCTTGTTGCCCGCGATGAGCGGGGCGAGCGGCTGGTCTGCGAAGATCTGGAACAGCACCGCGGTGCCCGCGGCCAGGATCGGCGCCAGCATCGGCAGCAAGCCGTCACGCGAACGCCGTGAGACCAGGGTCTTGACGATCGGACGGATTCCGGCGAGCAGAGCGGCGACCGCCATCAGACCGCCGGGAGCGAGGGCGAGGGTGAAGGCGGCGGTCACGACCGCGATGGCGTAGGGCAGCAGGCGACGGGTGGCGATGGCTCGTTCGACGCAACACCAGGTGAGCAGGGCGCCGACGGCCTCCGCGGGTTCCGGACGCAGACCGTTGTTGAACGGCAGCCAGATCGCGAGGAAGACGAACGCGGCCGACCACACCGCGGGAGTGCTGTGCCGGACCGTCCGACCCAGGCGCGGGATCACCTCGCGGCTGATCAGCCACCAGCCCAGCAGCCCGAGCAGGAATGCCGGCAGCCGCATGAACGGCGCGGCGAGGCTGATCTCGGTCATCGCCGAGATCACCTGGAAGTGCCAGCCGAACGGGTCCTGGGGCACGCCGAAGTAGCGGAAGTAGTTGTCGGCGTAGCCGGCGTCGCCGGTGATCCGTCCGACGATGAAGTTGTAACCGTCGTCGGAGGTGTTGGCGCCGGCGAACCACCAGAACGCGAGGATCGCGAACACCGCGATGTCGGGCGGTCGGATCGTGAACCATCCGGCGGGCAGGAATCGCTTGTGGCTGCGACCGTCCCGGCGATCGAGCACACCGAGAGCGATCAGCGACACGATCGTCATGACGATGCCGAGGACGATGGCGGCCAGCTTGAGAGCGGTCGGGGTGGAGACGTAGCGCGTGTCGATGGTGGCCCGCAGCGTCAGACCGTCGCGCGAGGCGTTCGCGGGGAGGTCGCTGTAGACGCCGACGATCTGCGGGCGCATCTCGTGGTCGGGCAGGGAGAAGCTGTAGGTGCCGCCGGACTCCGCGGTCGGTTCGGGCAGGCCCTCGAAGCGACCGCTGACGCCCTCACCGTCGGCGTGCATGACGATGCGGCACTCCGGGTTCGACTGCACCGCGGCGCGGTCGGCGTTCAGGAGCGCGACGTTGCGATCGGTCAGGGTCACGCTGTCGGCGGTGGCGCGCACGAAAAGCCCGCGGGCCCCGGCGTCCTGACCACCCTCCGGCGTCGTCGACAGCAGGACGCCGCCCTGGGCGGGGAGGCGTGCGGCCAACGAGCAGGGAACCGACATGTCCATGTCGATCGGCACGAACGAGACCAGTGGCGCCGCCACATCGGAGACGCCTGAGCCCTGGGGCCAGCGGAGCTCCGCGGTCGACTGGTCGACGGGAAGCAGCGGGGTGAGGATCGCCAGCAAGAAGCCGAGGAGACCGGTGATCGTCGCGACGACCTTGGGTGCGGGCAGGCGCGACGTGAATCTCGTGTCCGCGGTGGGAACGGCTGCCGCACCGGTGGTCTCGCTCGTGCCGGGGTTGTGGGACTCACTCATCGGATTGGGGCTCCACCCTGATCGAGCCGGTCCGCGACCAGCCCCATTGCGTCGTCTGTGCCGTGTCGATCCGTGCGCCGGGTGCACCTGGCGCCAGCGGGGTCAGCCGTTCCAGCGCCCCCCAGTCCCGGACCCAGTCGTCTTTCAGATACGTCGACACCGCCTGAGCCGACGTCGTCGCCTCCGAGATGCCGAGCAGACCGCCGTCGACGCCGGCCTGCCAGGTCTTGGACTGCGAGTTGGTCAGCGGGTAGTCGCCGAGAATGCGCCACTGCGGCACCTGCGCGACCCCGTGGGAGATGCCGAGCGGCCGCTGGCACGGGAAGTGTGCGGCGACTCCGAAGTCGACGAGCGTGGGCGCCGTCGAGCCGACGACGTCCTGCAGCGTCTGCATCCGCGGTGCCCGCGGCGGGGTGATCCCGATGAACTGCTTGTCGCCGAGGTTGTTGTCCTGCAACGACAGTCGCATCACCGTCGCCCGGGGCGGTGCGGCTGCCATCGGGACGCGCATGTTGCGCCACGGCATGTTGAGGATTACCGGCCCGGGATCGATGGGCGCGACGTCGGGGCCGGCCTGCTCGAAGGAGCCGTCGGGCCCCGGACGTCCGAACTGCACCACCAGCTTCTGCCCGAAGTTGCGCACTCCGAAGGTGTCGACGGTGGACACCGCACCCGCGGTGCTGAAGACGAGCAGCGGCGACGCGGCCCGGTCGGCGGGCAGGTCGTACCAGCCGGTCGTCAGTCGCGCTTCCCCCGGATACCCGTGGCTGCCCAGGACCGGGGTGGTGGCGGGGTCGAGACCGAAGGGCAGCTTGACGTTCGACCCGTTGACGGTCTCCGGGCCGCGGCCCCCGGTGGTTCCGGCGCCGAGTCCGCCGGTGATCGCGAAGGGCCGGGCCATGCTCGCCGAGACGTTCATCTGGCCGGGGCGCTGGCTGCCGGGCTCGGGTTGCAGGTCGTCGGGAATCCCGTTGGGCGAGAACCCCACCGGGTCTTGTCCGCGGAGTGCGTCGCTGATGCTCGCGCCGCCTGCGGGTGTCAGCATGCCCGCATTGGGATCCAGCTCGACGAGGACATCGTCGGCGAGCCCACAGCTGCCGCCACGCAGGGTGTCGAGGTTCTCGGCCAGTGCGGTCGACGCCGGGTAGCGGGTGACGGCGGCCTTGACGAAGAGCAACAGCTCGACCACCACGAGCAGACCGGCGATCACCGCGAGCGGGGACGAGGCGAGGAAGAGCCGGCGGCGGTCGGCCCGGGTCTCGCCGGGGCCGGTGTCGACGTGTGCGAGACCGCGATTGGTCACGTAGTCCAGGCGAAGGTGCTGCCACACCGCGAAGGCGGCGGCGATCACGGCGAGGATGAGGAAGAGGGTCGAGGCCTGGAAGCCGGCGAGCACCGGGGCCCGGTCGAACCACGAGATGCCGTACTCGTAGAGGAACGGCCACGAGTTGTAACCGGCCATGGCGGCGGCCATCGCGAACAGCAGGCCGGACACGAAGACCGTCAGGTTGCGGGCGGAGCGGGCGGCCGACTGGGCGACGGCGATCGTCGCCGCCGCGGTGATCGCCGCGGCCAGACCCGCGAGCACGCCGAACTGGATGGTCCACTTGGTCGGGGTGAACGCGAAGAGCAAGAGGGTGACGCCGACCGCGCCGACGAGACGCCACACGGGTCCCGGGTCGACGCCGCGAATCCGCGTGCGGCGCAGCATGACCGCGACGGTCACGAACAACCCGGCGAGGAGCAGCAACAGTGGGACGCGCCGGGTGAGTGCGCCGTCGTCGGTCACCACGGACATGAAGTAGTAGCGCAGGAACTCCTGGTGCCAGGAGATGACCGGCCCGATCGTGTAGCGCATCTTGATCGCCTCGAGGACCGTCGCGAGGGTCTGGTCGCGGAACACCACGACCAGCACGACCGTCCCGGCGGCGACGATGGGCGCCACGAGTGCCGCCGTCGCCGTCCAGCGCGACCCGCCCAACCGGTCCCGGCGGTCGATGAGGACGTGCAGCAACGAGCGGGCCGCGACCAGCAGGATGGCCACGCCGATCACGCCGTGCGGGGCGAGGGCGAGGGTGAACCCGGCGAGGAGTGCGGCGATCGCGGCCGGGACCAATCGTCGTGTGGCGATGGCATTCTCGGCAGCCCACCAGGTCAGCACCGAGCACAGCACGATGATGCCCTCGCTGCGGAGCCCGCTGCAGAACGGCAGCCAGAACGCGGTGAAGGTCATCGCCGCGGCCCACGTCGCCCAAGAGCTGCGGCGTACGGCCGGACCGAGGCGGGGGAGCAGCACGCGGCTGAGGACGAACCACGACGCCAGTCCGGCGAGGAGCGGCGGGATGTGCATCCACAGGAGCGACGGCGACACCGACGACCACGTCGCGAGGAAGCTGTAGTACCAGTCGAACGGCGCCTCGGGGATGCCGTAGAAGCGGTAGTAGTTGGCCAGGTAGCCGAACCCGTCGGCGGTGCGGCCCATGTTGAGGATGTAACCGTCGTCGGGCGATCCGGCGCCGAGGAAGTTCCAGACGAGCAGGATCGCGGTGACGACGAGGTCGGTGGCCCGCGGTTTGAGGGAGTGCCACCACGCCCGGCCGCGTGCACCGACGCGTCGGTGATACCCGCCCCGATGGTCGAGGACGCCGAGTGCGAGGACGGAGACGATCACCGCGATCACGCCCAGCACCATCACGATGATCTTCGAGATCGACGGCGACGACTCATAGCGGTTGTCGATGCTCACCCGCACCTGCATGCCCGCGGCACCGGCGGCCCTCGCCTGCTCCGGATCGAGGTTGCTGAAGATCCCGTCGACCTGCGGTCGACGATCGGGATCGAGTGTCGTCGGCTCACCGAGGCCCACGAACTGGGCCCCGGGTCCGGTGGGTGCGGAGAAGATGCGCAGTTCACGGCAACGGGTCAGATCGGCGCGCGGTGCGGTGGCGGCGACGGAGTTGCGGAACGTGACGGTGACGGCCGCGTCGGTGGCGGTGACCCACAGGGCCGACGACTTGGACTTCGGTGCATTGGTGGGCATGGTCGCCAGCACGACCCCGGTGGGTGCGGAGGCCAGGGTCGCGCAGGGAATGCGGGCGTCGAGGGTCCGCGGCGTCTGGGCGATGAGCGGGGCCATGACCGACGAGGTGTCGGCCCCGAGGTCCTGTCCCGCGGGCCAGTCGAAGGACGCGTCGACGGCCTTGACCGGAAGCAGCGGAGTGAGTGCGCAGAGCACGATGCCGAGAAGACCGGCCACGACGGCCATCAGTCGCACGGTGCCCGTGGAGATCCCGGTCGAGGCTCCCGACGACGAAGGCCCGGCGGAATCTTCGGCAGAGGTCGGGGCTGTCACAGGCACGGTGCCTCATCGTAAGCGACGGGTGTCGGGCCACCTAGCGCCCACCCCGGACCGCTCAGTGCCGCAGCGGCGCGGGACTCCACAACCCGCTGCGGGTTCGGGTGCCCTCCTCGATCTCGGCGAGGGTGTCGACGCCGCCGTACGGTTCGTAGCGCTCGAGAGCGCCCCAGTCGCGACCGATGTCGGCCATCAGATACGTCGGCAGCGCCGTCGCCTCCTGGGAGACCTCGATCCAGCCGAGCGGGCCGCCGCCGAAGCTGTTCTGCCATGCGGAGACCGCGGCCGCGAGATCCGACCCCGGTTTGATGCGCCACTTCGGGATCTCGGCGACCCCGACGTCGTGGGTGAACGGCCGCTGGCATGGGAACGCGAGGCCCGAGGTCCAGTCGACGTGCACCGGGTCGGTGTCGCCGACCACGTCCTGCAGCGTGTCCATCTGCGGGACGCGCGGCGGGGTGAGGACGATGAAGCGGTCCTCGGCGAGGTTGTCGTCGGTGGCGACGATCCGTACCGCGGTGGTGTCCGAGGGCAGTTCGTCGGTGTTGTAGCGCAGGTTGCGCCACGCCGGCCGCGGTCCCGGGTCGATGAGCTCGGTCTCGCCCGCGGCCTCGAGGTCCCCGTCGCGGGTGTCCGGTCCGAGCGGCTGCGCGGTGTACTCGAGCATCACGTTCGGGTTGTCGTACTCGCCGGCCACCGACATCGTCAGCAGGGGACGGTCGCGCCAGTCCGACGGCAGGGCGTACCACCCGGAGGTGATCCGTGCCGGGACCTGGTCGAGTTTGGAGTAGCTGCCCATGACAGGGGTCGATGCGGGGTCGAGGAAGAAGGGCAGGGCCGCGGTGCTGCCGTTGACGCCGGGCTCGGCGATCTCGCCGCCGCCGGTGCCACCGGGGTTGGAGTTGACCATGTCCGGGTCGGCCCACACGTTGCCCGACAGCACGCCCAGCGATCCCTCGCTGGCAGTCGAGGCGAGGTCGGTGGGGACTCCGTTGGGGGAGAAGCCGGAGGTGGTGGGTGCGGTCCCGGGGGCAGGCGGCGGGCCGCCGAGCGGATTGTCCAGCGTGGCGTCGACGGGCCGGAGCATGTCGCGGTTGGGATCGGACTCCACCCAGACCTTGTCTGCCATCCCGCAGGGCTTGCCCGCGACGGCGGCCAGGTTGGACCGCGGTACCGAGTACGACGAACTCTGGTGGATACCCGCGAAGATCGCGGTGACGATCTGGAACACGACGACCGCCATCGCCAGGTAGGCGAGCGGGGCCGCGGCCATCGACGCGAACAGCCGCCGGTACCAGCGCGGGTGCGATGCGCCGGTGGCGGCGTCGTCGACGAGGTGCGGGTGGGGGTCGGTTCCGGTGAAGGGTTCGCGGAAGTGGAACCACAGCGCGACCAGCAGCAGGGCCAGCGCCGCATAGAGCAGCACGCTGCCGAGCATGATGCCGCCGATCGCGACCTGCTCGACGCCCCACGGCATACCCCATGCCGAGTAGTAGTAATACGAGTTGGGTGCGGTGAACGCGAGTCCTCCGATGAACAGGACGAGCGCACAGAACAGGGTCCGGTTGCGCCGCGAGTGCATCGACTGCTGGCTCGCGGCGATGGCGGCGATCGCGGCCAGCGCCGCCGCGATACCCGCGAACACTCCGAAGTGATGTGTCCACTTGGTCGGTGTGAACATGAGGAAGACCAGCGACGCGAAGGTGATCGCCACGATCCGTCGTGTCGGGCCGATGGCGGTGCCGGGAATGCGGTTCTTGCGGATGAGGACCGCCGCAGACACCACCAGACCCAGGATCATGGCCAGGACCGCGAAACGGCGGGCGATGGAGCCGTCGGCGGAGAACGCGAACAGCGCCGAGTATCGACCGATCTCGTTGTACCAGCTCATCGACGGTCCGAGCGCCGACTTCATGCTCGACGCCTCGGCGAACGACCGCAGTGTCAGGTTCGAGAACACGACGAAGACGACGAAGGTGCCGGCCGCGAGGATCGGCGCGATGAGTGCGACGAACGACCACCGCAAGGAACTGCCCGACGTCGCCGCGACGGCACGGGCGCGTTTGATCAACGCCATGATCATCGGTCGCGCACCGGAGATCAGGGCGGCGACGGCGAGCAGGCCTGTCGGCCCCGCGGCGATGCTGAAGGCGCCGATGAGACAGGCCACCGCGGCCGGCAGCATCCGCCCGGTGGCGATCGCGCGTTCCACCGAGCACCAGGTCAGCAGCGCTCCGAGGCAGATGATCGGCTCGGGACGCAGGCCGTTGTTGAAGGGGAACCAGCACGCGAGGAAGGTGAAGGCCGCCGTCCAGGCGACCATCGGGCGGGTGAGGGCCGCCCGTCCGAGCCGGGGCAGCACCTCGTGACTCACGATGAGCCACACGAGGATTCCGCACAGGAGGGCGGGTATCCGCATCCACGGGCTGGCCACCGAGACATGGCTGAGCAGTCCGAAGACCTGGTAGTACCAGCCGAATGGTGCCTCGGGAGCCCCGTACCAGCGGAAGTAGTTGGCTGTGTAGTCGCTGTCCTGCGCGACTCGCGACATCGTCAGCAGGTAGCCGTCATCGGAGGTGTTGGGTCCGATCATGTGCCACAGGATGAGCGCGCCGATCACCACGTAATCCCGGGCGTTCAACCGCCACCAGCGGGCGGGGAAGATACGCCGGTGGCGGCGGCCGTCGGTGGCGTCGAGTGCTGCCAGCGCGGCCAGGGACAGCAGGGTCGACGCGACGCCGACGATGACGACGAGCCACTTGGAGATCGTCGGGGCGGTGTTGTAGCGCGAGTCGACGGTGACGTGGGCGTCGAGGCCGGCGATGTCGGCGGCCGGGCCGGTGAGGTCGGTGAACAGTCCGGTCACCTGGGGACGCTGGTCGGGCCAGTACTTGAAGGCCTCTTTGTCCTCTGTTGTACCGGCGAGTGGCTCGTCCTCGCCGTCGTCGTTCTTGACGCCGCTGGTCATTCCGACGAACTCGGCGGTCACCGCGTCGGAGTCGGCGTGGACGACGATCTCGCGGCAACCCTGGTCGCGGATGTCCTGCAGGGTCGCCGACACCAGCGGGACGTTGCGGATGACGACTTCCACGCCCTGCCGGTCGGCGGGCGCGTCAGGTGCACCGGTCTTGCGGATGAACAGGCCGCGCTCGCCTGACTTCTCCGCCTGTTTGGGGGTGGTCGACAGCAGGACCGATCCGCCGGGCGGCAGGTCGCCGACGGCGCTGCACGGGATCGACACGTCCAGGTCGACCGGCATGTAACCGATGAGCGGCGCGGCGACCGAACCGATCTGTCCGTTCTGCGGCCAGTCGATCTCGGCGGTCTTCTGCTGTACCGGCATCAGGGGGGTCGCGAGGGCCAGCAGAAACCCGAGCAGGCCGGTGACGATGGCGACGATTCTCGCTCGTCGAACGGTCTGCGCTGGCACAAAGAGAGATGGTAGCCCGTGGGCTGTCTCGCACCGGTCGGTGGCGCTACCGGCACGATCCGTCCTGTCCGCCTCCGTCAGCAGCCACGTTCACACGCGCCGACTGCCAGGTCAGGGCCAGTAAGGTGAAGCCCATGTCCGATGCCGCCGCGCCCGAGCCGTTGCCGATCCTGCTGCTCAACGGGCCCAATCTGAACACACTGGGCACTCGCGAGCCCGCCGTCTACGGTTCGGACACCCTTGCCGACGTGGTCGATCTCGCGGAGCGCACGGCCTCCGAACTCGGTTTCGGGTTGCGTGCGGTGCAGACCAACCACGAGGGTCAGATGCTCGACTGGATTCACGAATCCGTGGGGGAGATCAGCGGCATCGTCATCAATCCCGGCGGGTGGACCCACACCTCGGTCGCACTCGCCGACGCGTTGGTCGTCCCCGGGGTTCCGGTGATGGAGGTACACATCAGCAACGTGCACAAGCGCGAGGCCTTCCGGCATCACTCCTATGTGTCACCGATCGCCGCCGGGGTCATCGCCGGGTACGGAATCCGCGGTTACGAGTTCGCGATCCGACGGCTCGCCGAACTCGTCGACTGACCCTGGTTGAACCCACCACCGATGGACAGACCCTCACCCGAATGGCGGGTGGATGTGTCCATCCGTGGAGGGTTTGCCGCTACACCTCGCGGCGGGCCGAGTCATGTTGAGTCGCGAGTTGATTCGAGAGCGCGGTCGAGGATCGTGCGGAAACCCCTGGCGAGTGCCTGGTGCGAATGTAGCGTGCCGCTCTCGAAACCGATCAGCAGATACATTGCCGCGGTGGCGAACTCCTCGGCCTCGTCGCGGTTGTGAATCACCTCGTCGTAGGTGGCGGCGATGATGTCGCGACGCTCGTGGTCCACGGTCTGCTGAATGGCGAGGACCTCGGGGTCGTGAGCCGCCCACACCCGGATCGCAGCCTCTGTTGCGTGCGGTAGCCGTAGGCCGATACCGGTGAGGACGTCGAGGCGCTCTCGGGGGTCCGCGATGTCACGGGCGTCGGCGATCAACCGCTGGCTCTGTTCGTCATGCCAGAAGCGGATGAGGGCTGATCGGAAGTCGGCCCAGCTGCCGAACGCGTGGTAGAAGCTCCCGGTCGTCGTGCCGGTCGCGTCACAGAGTGCCGCCAGCTTCAAGCCGGCATGACCGCGCTCGGCGAGAATGGCCAGTCCCGCGTCGAGGTAGCGCCGTTGTGTGTACTCCGACGGTTTCGCCTTCTTGCCGGGGGCCATCAGCCCAGTCTGCACGAACCGACAGCGGTGCCCGAGGTACCTCCGCGTCGCGATGACAGCGGTATGTGTGACGCCTTGCACATTTCTATAAGTCGACTTACAGTGACGTGGCACTCACCGAGGAGGATGCGATGGGCAAGGCGACCCGTAACCAGGGACTCGATCCGCAGACGCAGTTCCACGAGATCTACCGAAATCTGTCGACCTTCGACTTCCCGTGGGACATCAATCAAGCGCTGAGCTTCGCGCTGTTCCGCACGTACGCGGTGCCGAGCATCGGTCGGCTGCTCGACGAGACGCGCGCTTTCACGGCCGACACGCAGAAGCGCTACGACGACACCTCGCTCCTGTTGGAGGTGCCGCTCCTGGACGGTTTCGACAGCAGTCGCGGGAAGTCGGCGATCCGACGGATCAACCAGATGCACCGGATGTACGACATCAGCAACGACGACATGCGGTACGTCCTGTCGACATTCGTGGTCGTCCCGAAGCGCTGGATCGACGACTACGGCTGGCGGGCCCTGACCGACGACGAGGTGACCGCGTCGGTGAACTACTACCGCACCCTCGGCCGGCACATGGGGATCAAGGAGATCCCCGAGGACTACCGCGGCTTCGAGACCCTGATGGATGCCTACGAGCGCGAGCACTTCGCGTTCGACGACGGTGGTCGCCGCGTCGCCGATGCCACCAAGAGCCTGCTCGCGTCGTTCTATCCCAGGCCGCTCGCGCCGGCGATCGACGTCTTCAGTCGATCGCTGATGGATGACGCGTTGCTCGAGTCGTTCCGCTACCGGCGACCCGGACGTGTCGCGCGGTTGCTGTCGATCGGTGGACTCAAGGCGCGTGGCCGACTGGTGGCTGCCCTGCCGGCCCGTCGCACGCCGCAGCACGTGTCGGACATGCCGCGAATTCGCAGCTATCCGAACGGCTTCGACATCGAGAAGCTCGGCACGTTCGCCGGTGGCTGCCCGGTTCGGCACCTCCCGGCCGAGCCTGCCCGGCAATCCGCTCCGGCCGGGGGCTAGGGCCCGATCTGCGTCTCGACACATCTGCGAAGAAGGTGGTTCTGTTGCTCCGAACCGTTGCGGCGTGACGGTATTAGTGCAACCATAGGGTTGCAGTAGTAACAACCGCAGCGAGGGAGTACCGATGAGTGAGAACACGCAAGCGAGCAACGTGACCGATTCGGCAACAGCCGAATTCGACCGGATCGAGAGGCGGATCGAGATCGACGCACCCGCCGATCGGGTGTGGTCGCTGATCAGTGAACCCGGCTGGTTCATCAACGACAAGGCCATCACCGATCATCGGATCGAACGCGACGGAGACCTGTCAACCATCCACGATCCGGTACACGGCGCCTTCACCTTTCGCACCGTCGAACTCGACGAACCGCGCTATGCCGCGTTCCGTTGGCTTGCCGATGCCGCTGACCCCAGATCGGATTCGACGCTCGTCGAGTTCTGGATCACCCCGTCGGATTCCGGTGTTGTCCTCGAGGTCGTGGAGTCCGGCTTCGCGTCGCTACCCGGAACGGTTGCCGAACGCCGCGCGCGTTTCGACGGCAACAACGAGGGGTGGACCATCGAACTCGACCTGGCACGCGCCTACCTCGCGCGTGGAAGCGTCCATGCCTGACCTCGCCCCGGTCGAGATCTTCGCGGCGCTGTCCGACGAGAGCCGGTGGCAGATCCTCACCAAACTGGGCTCCGAACCTGCGTCGGCATCGCGGCTCGCGGCCGAACTCCCGATCAGCCGGCAGGCGATCGCGAAGCATCTCGGGGTGCTCACCGCGGCGGGTCTGGTGACGTCGTCCCGTGCCGGGCGTGAGATCCGATACGAGGCGGTGGGGGCCGAGTTGTCGCGGGTGGCAAGGCAACTGGACACCATCGGGCGCGGGTGGGATCGCCGTCTGGCGAACATCAAGTCGCGCGCCGAAGAGGGCTGAGTCGCATCCCTCCGCCGATCCCTGAGGTGTGAGGAGCGCAAGCGACGAGCCGCGAAGGGGTCAGCGCCCTCACGCAGCGCGCCCTTCGAGGCTCGCTCCGCTCGCACCTCGGGGAGCGGGGGCGGGGGTGGGTGTGCACCTGAGGAGGGGGCGGGCGGGCTCGCCGCCGGAAGCCGCGGCTAGTGCTCGACCGACCCCAGAGCCTCGTCGATCGCACGGGCGGTGTCCGCGGCGTGCGGGGCGCGGATCATCGAGATGTGGTCTCCGCCGACGTCTCGGAAGGTCACCTCGCCCGACGACATCTGATGCCACAGTCCGGGATCGTCGGGGTTGGTCCGGGCGCGGATGACCGCCACCGCACCGTCGTAGGGACGCGGCCGGTATCGACGGATCATGCGGGTGCCCAGCCGGAAGAACACGACCCACTGCACGGGCGTCGACAATCGGACGAGCCCCGCGGTACGGACGAGCACGGCCAGCACCGCTTCCTGGATCACGCGTTGGGGCAATGGAGCGGCCGCCGGTTTCTCGTCGTCACCGGTGCGGTCGGGTAGCTGATTCCCCGTGGCCGCCGCGCGCCGGGAACGGAGTCGTGCGGCGATGCCGACCTTGTCGCCTCGCACACGGCGCGCGAGAGCCGGGTCGAACAGCGAATCGAGCACGATGACCGGACCGCACTGCTCGCCCGCCGCGGTCAGCTGGGCGGCGATCTCCATCGCGACGAATCCGCCGAGGGAGTACCCGCCGATCTGGTACGGCCCGTGCGGTTGGACCGAGCGGATGTCGGTGATCGCGCGGCGCGCGGCGGCGCGCACGGAATGGTCTGCACGACCCCGTTTCTCGACTCCCCTGGATTGGATGCCGTAGACGGGTAGGTCGGTGGCGAGTGCGCGCACGATCGGCGTGAGGCTCGTGGCGAGGCTCCCGGCTCCGGCGATCAGGAACATCGGGGTGCCGGTGCCCTTGCGCAGGGGGACCAGCGTTGCACCGGTCGCGGACTTCGCCCGTTGCTTCGCAGCCGACTCGATGCTCTGGGCAAACGAGGCGATGGTCGGCGCCTCCGCGAGCATCGCGGTGTTCACGTCCAGCTGCAGGTGATGCTGGACCTCCGCGAGCATCTTCGCCGCGGCCAGTGAGTCGCCGCCGAGCTCCACGAAATCCTCGTTGCGGCCGATGGTGTCGAGTCCGAGGATCTCGCACCAGAATCGGTGCAACGCCATCTCCGTCATCCCGCGCGGCGGCTCGTGCTCCGGCCGCGGGGCCGGCGGAGGCAGCGCCGCCCGATCCACCTTGCCGCGTTCGTTGCGCGGGAGCTCGGCCACGATGACGATGTCGCGGGGAATCATCCACGGCGTCAACGACTTGCCGAGTTCGCGGCGGATCTCTGCCGGTGACGGCGACCACTTCTCCGGGTCGACGGCGACGTGGGCGGTGAGACGCCCCTCGTCCCGGTTCGCGGTGACCACGGCGTCGGTCGTCCAGGGTAGGGCGCGGATCGCGGCCTCCACCTCGAGCGGTTCGACGAGATAGCCGCGGATCTTGATCGCATCGTCACCGCGACCCAGCAGCACGAGTTCGCCGGTGTCGTTGAAACGACCCAGATCACCTGTCCGGTAGCGGGTTCGACCGTCGGGGAGGGTTTCGAAGCGCGCTGCGGTCATCGTCGGATCGGCGTGATATCCCGACGCGACGTGCCCGGATTCGACCACGACCTCACCTGTCGTGCCTGCGGGCAGATCGTCACCGTTCTCATCGACGATCCGGACGTCCTTGTCCGATGCCGGGGTGCCGACCGGGATGGCCCCGTCTTCGACCTCCCGCTCCGGCGGGAAGAGATTGAACGCGAGGTTGCCGACCTCTGAGGCGCCGGCCCAGCAGCAGAAGACCGTGGTGGGAGCAAGGGTGTCGCGGGCGAGGAGCACGTCGCCGCGGTGCGTCGGTTCGCCGCAGGTCGACAACAGTCGCAGGCTCCCGATGGCGTCGTCGACAGTGAGTTCCCGTGCCCAGGAACGCAACAGTGATGGTGTGCAGTGCGCCGTGGTCACACCCTCGTCGGCGAGCCAGTCGCGCAACCCGGTGGTGGTGCGGCGCCGGACATCCCACAGCAGCATCGTCGCACCGTTGAGGAGGCTCATCGCCATGGCGTCGAGGCCGCCGCCGAAACTCAGGGGGAGCAGCACTGCTGCTCGGTCGTCGGGGCCGAGACCCATGAACCGCCGGCCGTCACGCGCGTGATTGACCGGCATCTTCTGGGACAGCACCACGCCCTTGGGGGTGCCGGTCGAACCCGACGTGAACAGGAGCACGGCCGGGTCGTCGGGCTCGACAACCCTCGGGTCTTCGGGTGCGGACCCGGCGATCGCCGCGCCGCGGTCCGCGGAGTCCACCAGGCGCGCGTCGGAGAGGCGGAGAACGGTCTCGCGCCGATCGTCGGGCAGGAACGGGTCGAGGAGAACGAGGGGACGCCCCGAGCACAGGGCGGCGAGCATCGCGACGACCGAGTCGATGTCGGACTCGATGGCCACGGCCACGGCGGTGTCGGCCGGGGTCGAGGCGGCGATCTCCTGCGCGAGGTGCTCCACGCGGGAAGCCGCCTGCACGAAGGTGATCGACTGCTCCGGGGTCCGGATCGCGACCGTATCGCCGCGGCTCGCGGCAATGGCTCGCCACCGCGCGGCCACGGTGGTCGTCTCGTCGGCTTCGGGTGCGCCGGGTGTGGGAGACAGACTGGTATCAAGGCAGTTGTCGTTGGTCATGTCCTCGAACTTCCCCAAGTGACGGGAGTGTTTACGGCCATGGGCGGGCCGCGGTGCTCGAGCCCGGGCGACGATGCCACGCCGTGCGGAACTCGGCCCCTCCCCCGGTCCCGTCAGCTATTCAGGTAAACCTACCCTTTGTAAGTGCGCTCGGCACGGTCGGAGGGACGGAACGTGGCGGGGGTAACACCAGCGCTCAGTACAGTGGAGTCGGCCGGTCGCGTCCGGGACCAGGCCGGAACCCGGCCAACGGGGCGTCTCGGACCGTTCGAGGAGAGGTTGACGTGCAGTTCGACGATGTGATCATGGGCCGTCGGAGCATCCGGGGATTCAAGCCGGACCCCGTCCCGCGCGAGCTGATCGAGGAGATCCTCGCCCTCGCCATGCGCGCCCCGTCGTCGATGAACACCCAGCCCTGGAACTTCCACGTCATCACTGGTGAACCGCTGGACCTCATCCGGGCGGGCAACACCGAGCGCAATCTGGCCGGTGTGCCGCATTCGCGAGAGTTCCGGACGGGTGCGGAGAAGTTCACCGGCCCGCACCGCGACCGCCAGGTCCAGGTCGCCAAGCAGTTGTTCGGAGCCATGGGCATCGCTCGTGAGGACACGGAGATGCGGCTCGACTGGGTGTGCGCGGCTTTCGCCAGTTCGACGCCCCGGTCTGCGTGATCGTGACCTACGACCGGATTCTGGACGGCAGCGACGACACGCCTTTCGACTGTGGCGCGGTCTCCACCGCGCTGGTCAACGCAGCCTGGTCGCGCGGGCTCGGTGCGGTGATCAACAGTCAGGGCATCATGCAGTCGCCGGTGGTGCGGGAGCACGCGGGAATCCCGGACGACCAGGTCATCATGAAGAGCATCGCGCTGGGTTGGCCCGACGAGACGTTCCCCGCCAATTCGGTGATCTCCGAACGCAAGTCGGTCGACGAGGCCACCACCTTCGTCGGCTTCGAGGACTAGCGGTCCAGCCGCACCGCACGGTTCAGCGCGACAGCGCCTCTCGTGCTGCCGCGGCCACGCTGCCGCGATGGAGAGGACCGTGTCCGGGCAGCAGGATGTCGGCGTCGAGATCGATGAACCGTTGGACGCTACGACGGGCGGTGGGTTCGTCGTGCTGGAACAGCGAGGGAATGCACTGCGGCCCGGTGGATCGCGAGAGTTCGTGGCCGCTGACCAGCGCATCACCCGAGACCAGGGCTCGTCCGTCCGCGACGAGGTAGGCGCTGTGACCGTCGGTGTGGCCGGGGCTCGACACCGGTACCGGCGCGCCGGGGAGGTCGAGAGGCTGCTGCCGATCGGTGGGGAACGGCGATGCCTCGGCGAGCCCTGAGCGATCGAGGACTCCGAGTGGAATGGTCTTGGCGAGCCACGACCACAGCCGGGGATTCACCGCTTGCGGTGCGAGATCCCGCGCATCGGCCTGCTGGATGTGCCGGCGCAGCGCATGATCCACCTCGACGCGGTCCATGTACACGTCGAAGCCGAACCGCGCCTGCAGTCGGGCGAGGCCGCCGACATGGTCGACGTGGGCATGGGTGAGCAGCGCGCCGCGGATGTCTCGGGGCGAGCGACCGATCCGTTCGATGGAGTCGACGACCTGATCGGCCTGACCCGGATATCCGCCGTCGATGAGGGTCAGTTGCCCGTCCTGTTCCAGCAGAACCCAATTCACGACGTCGGTGTGTACGAAATGTGTTGTCGACGACTCGCCGTCGAGGCTCGTGACCGTCATCGGGCGGGTGCGGTCGAACGGTAGGCGCATCCGGTTCACCTCCGGACGACGAGGACGAACGGCCCGACCTCGGTGACCTGGAAACGCGGATCGTCGAACACCGTCGGATCGAAGGTGACGGTGTAGCGCTTCACGTTCGGATCGTTCGGGTAGACGTCCTCGGCGAGCCGCAGTGTGTAACCGTCAGCGCTGTAACGAAAGAGGAAGACATTCGGCGGCGCCCACGGTGACCGGTCGAGCGCGTCGACGAGCTGGTCGGCGTTCTCGGTCTCCGCCCAGCGGGCGATGGCGGCTGCGCGCTTGTCGAACTCGGCGAGCGGGTTCGCGTAGTGCGAGGTGAGTCCTTGGAAACCCCAGTAGGGGTAGATCGAGAGGAAGCCGAAATCCGCGGTGAGGACCACGTTCTCGGTGCGAGGCCTACCGGTCTGCTCGCGGATCAGTTCGTCGAGCTTGCCGAAGTACGATTCGGCTCCGGCCGGACGGGCATCGGCGCGCTCGCCGTATCCGTCGGTGTCGGTGTAGGCGGTGGTGATCTCGGTGGCGAGATGACCCGGGATGCCCTGCGCCATCGCGATCGCGGACAGGACCGCGAGCGCACCCACGACCACGCGTACGTCGCCCAGGCGGCGGACCGCCCAGCGCGCGATGTCGACGACGCCGAAGACGCCGGCCGCGCTGAGCGCCGCCACCAGGATGGGCTCGAGACGGAACGACAGCAGCGTGGACCCGAGCGCGGTCATCAGCATGGACAGCAGGCAGAACACATACACCGTGGCGACGACGGCGCCCATGGCGACAGCGACGGTGCGCGTGCGGAATCGCAGCAGGATCCAGATGAGCCCGACCATCGTGATCGCGCCCAGCAGATCGAGTCCGAACATCGGGAGCGGCAGGACCGAACCGCGTTCGGGGAGATAGTGTTCGGCCGTACCGCCGCTGGCGGGGGTGTTGGTGATCCGGGCCCAGAGGTAGGGCGCCCAGACGAGCAGTGCGATCAGGCCGGAGACGACCCCGACGGCGACGAGCCGACCGATGACGGCCAGCGCGACCGCGCGTCGACGAGACCTCACGGTGGCGGACAGGGTGGCCTTGTTGCCCGCGGCAAACCAGCCCTGCAGGACGAAGTAGCCGGCGAGGACGATCGCGGTGAGCGCGAAGAGTCCGGTGTACAGGGTGTAGGTCGCGGCGGAGATCCCCAGGAACACACCCGAAGCCACGACCGCAGGCCAGCTCGTCGTGCCGCGTAACGGCCCGGTCGGTCCCTCGGCGGCGCGCGTGCGACCCCGCAGCGCATAGGTCAGTGTGATGAGCATCGGCGTCCCGATGAGCACCAGGATTGCGGCATACGGTTCCGGCGAGGCGTACAGAAGCGTGACGGTCGTGACCGCGAGGCCAAGGGCCACACCGCGATCGGCGCCGAACATCCGGATGAAGAGGACGACGCCGACGGCCGCGGCCACCGCCATCGACACGATCGCCCAGGATTTGTACGCCTCCCATCCGGGCTGCCCGAGGAGGTTGGCGAATCGGCCGCCCCACCAGAACCATCCGGCCGGGTAATACGGCGGCAGGTCGGTGTAGGTCATGTCCGCCAGATGCGGGCTCGACGTCATCCGCGTCAGGTACTCGGTGCGGAACTCCTGGTCGACCGACAACCCGAA
Organism: Gordonia terrae; assembly: GCF_051789125.1. Taxonomy (GTDB): domain Bacteria; phylum Actinomycetota; class Actinomycetes; order Mycobacteriales; family Mycobacteriaceae; genus Gordonia; species Gordonia terrae_A. The sequence goes on from NZ_CP196526.1 coordinate 310,480, forward strand.
GAGGTAGAGACGTGTTGCGCCCAGGGGCATCCCGATGGTCACCGTGACGAACCCGGACATCGCGGCCGCGGACAGCGCAGGCACCAGCAGGCGGGCTCTGCCGTATCGGTACAGCAACGCGGCGACCACCAGGATGGCGATGGCCAGCACCTGTCCTGCGGTCGTGAGCGACCGGGTGACGTTCGAGGAGTTGAACGCCGGCCAGTCGACGGTGTCGATCGCCGTCAGGCCCGCCATCGACACGACCCCGCCGACCACGACGGCGACCAGCAACCCCAGTGCCGCGCGCCCGTATCCGGACGCGCCTGCTACCTGAGGTGCGGTGGGTGCGTCTCCCTTTGTTCCCTGGGGTGCGGTGGGTGCGTCCCCCTCTGCTCCCTGAGGTGCGAGCGGAGCGAGCCTCGAAGGGTCAGGTCGGTTCATCACGTCCCACTCAGACTCGGTGTTGCAGCGTCAGATCGGCAGCTTGCGGAAGACCGGCCGCGGGATGTGGCGGAGCACCATCATGATGTAGCGGAACGGCCCGGGGACCCAGACGATCTCCTTGCCCTTGGTGGCTGCGGCGACGGCGAGGCGGCCCACGTCTTCCTTGTTGACGGTGAGCGGTGCTTCCTTGACGTGTGCCGACAACCGGGTGCGGACCTGGCCCGGTCGGATGACGAGGACGCGAGCACCGAAGGGGCGCAACGCCTCTCCGAGTCCGAGGTAGAAGCCGTCGAGGCCGGCCTTGGTCGAGCCGTAGACGAAGTTGCTGCGGCGGACGCGCTCACCGGCGACCGAGCTCATCGCGATGATCTGGCCGTGGCCCTGGGCCTTCATCTTCTCGCCGAGCAGGACGCCGACGGAAACGGCGGCGGTGTAGTTGATCTCGGCTTCGGCGACGGCGAGACCGTGGTCCTGCCAGGCCTGTTCGTCGTCGCCCTGGATGCCGAAGGCGACGATGGCGACGTCGACGTCACCGTCGGCGAAGGCTTTGTCGATGACGGCGCGGTGGGTGTCGGTGGCGCGGGCGTCGAAGTCGATCTGGGTGACCTCGGTGGCGCCGGCGTCCTTGGCCGTCTGGACGGCGGCCGCGGCGGTCGGGTCGCCCGGCAGGGTGGCGAGGATGACCCGGGCCGGTCCCTTGCTCAGGTATTCGGCGGTGATGGCGAGCCCGATCTCGGAGCTACCGCCCAGGACCAGGATGGATTGGGGGACGCCCACGGCGTTCATCATGTGTGTACTCGCTTTCGGTGACGTGCAGGTCGGGTGCGCACGGGTGCGTCGGAAATTGCTGGTGCTCAGGCGAGTTCGAGTCGGCGGCCCATGTCCGACATGAACACTCGGTTGGGGTCGATTCGACGCCGCGTGGCGATCCACTTGTCGATCTCGGGGTACATCGCGTGGAAGCTCTCCGCGGAGGTGCGCGAGTCCTTGGCGGTGTAGAGACGCCCGCCCATCGCCATCACACGACGGTCGAGGTCGTTGAGGAACTCGGCGAGACCGGCCTTGACGGGGAAGTCGAGGCACACGTTCCAACCCTTGAACGGGAAGCTCAACGGCGCCCGATTGCCCTCGCCGAACAGTTTGATGACGTTGAGGAAGCTGACGTGGCCCGACGCCTGGATGTGTTCGATGAGCGCGGTGAACTCGCCCTCGTTGCCAGTCGGCACGATGAACTGGTACTGGCAGAAGCCGCCGCCGCGACCGTAGGCGTTGTTCCAGTCACCGAAGACGTCGAGCATGTGGTAGAACTGCGCCAAATTCTTGACCTTGCCCTCGCTGGGCGGCCCGATCCGGTAGTACGCCTCGCCGACCGCGGAGAAGCTCAACTTGTTGGCCAGCCCTCGCGGAAAGATGTCGGGGAACCGCACGAGCGGTTTGTTGTTGAACGACAACGGGTTCTCGCGGTACTTCTCCGGGAGTTCGTCCACGCGAGCGAGATTGCCGCGCGAGAACGTGCCCCGACCGAGCTTCGGGGGCGCGCTGATGGTGTCGAACCATCCGGACGCATACTCGTATCCGTCCTCGAAGCCGTCCTGGAGGTGCAGGTCGAGGGTCTCCTGCAGCGACCCGGTGCGGGCGGTGTCGGCGATGAAGTACGCACTCTCGGTGCGCTTCATCTGGATTCGCGCACGCAGCACGATGCCGGTCAGGCCGATGCCGCCGACCGTCGCCCAGAAGAGTTCGCCATCGGGGTCGTCGCTCGAGCCCGCGGGGGTCAGCGTCAGGATCTGCCCGTCGGCGACCAGGAGCTGCATCTCGACCACGTGGTTGCCGAAGCTGCCCTGGCTGTGGTGGTTCTTGCCGTGGATGTCGTGGGCGATCGCGCCGCCGACGGTGACCTGGCGGGTGCCCGGAAGGACCGGTACCCACAGGCCGTGGGGGAGCGCGGCCTGCATGAGCGTGTCCAGGGAGACGCCCGCGTCGACGTCGACCGTCGCCGACTCGTCGTCGATCGCGTAGATCCGCGTGAGCGGGGTCATGTCGATCGTCAGCCCGCCGCTGTTCTGGCCCGACTCGTTGTACGACCGGCCGAGACCTCGGGCGATGACGCCGCGCTTGAGGTAATCGGGCTTGTCCGCGTTGTCGTCGGCGACCCGCGCCACCGCCTCGGCGATGACCTCGGGATACGGCGTGGACAGGACGTGACCCTCGATCGGGGTGGTGCGAGACCAGCCCACCAGCTTGCGGGTGGTGATCGGCAACAACTCTTCAGTAGACATCGCTAAAGAGGGTACCTGGGCCGGCCTGCCGCACCGACCGTCCGGCCGCACGCGCCACAGCCATCGGAAAACGCACCATTGACGAATGGCACCATCCGTGGTGGCATGCATCACAAGGTTGAGCACGCGCGTACGGCGAGGAGTCCGGCATGGAAGCACTCAGGGATCTGGTCATCGATGAACCCAGCCGGTCCGACGACGGCGTCGACGAGGTGTCCGAGCGGCTGCTGGCATCAGCGGCGCGGCTGTCGCGCAATGCGCTGACCGAGATCGACTGGGATGCGCCGCTCGACCCGGACAAGTACGGCTGCAGCCCGGAATGGTCGACGCTGTACGGGACCGCGTACTGGAACGAGATGACCGAACCGCAGCGGATCGCCCTCACCCGGCACGAGACCGCGTCGATCATGAGCATCGGCATCTGGTTCGAGATGATGCTGCAGGCGATGGTCATCCGTGACCAGTATCTCGGGAGCTACCACCGCCCCGAGTTCCAGTTCGCTCTGACCGAGGTCGCCGACGAGTGCCGACACTCGCTCATGTTCGCCAAGACCTCACACAAGCTGAGCGGGACCAGTTACACGCCGCATCCGCGTCTTGGCCGCTTCGGCAAGGTGTTCATGCGGGTGGCGGGCAGCGAGGTCGCGTACGCCGGAATCCTGGCCGCCGAGGAAGTGCTCGACGTGTTGCAGCGCGGGTGCATGCGCGACGAGCGCGTGCTGCCGCTCGTGCGCACCGTCAACGAGATTCACGTCCTGGAAGAGTCGCGGCACATGCGGTTCGCCCGCGAAGAGGTCCGTCAGTCGATGCGGGAGGCCAACTGGGCTCGCCGGCAGTTCAGTGCGGTCCTCACCGCGATGGCCGTGTCGTACATCCTCGTCAGCCTCGTCCGTCCGAAGGCCTACGCCGACGCCGGCCTGGATCATCGTCGCGCGGTGGGGGAGATGCGACGCAACCACCATTTCCAGTCGATGGTCCGCTCGGGTTGCGCGCACCTGATGGGTTTTCTCGACGACGTCGGCCTACTGACCCGTCCCGCGGCGCGCATCTACCGCAAGGTGCACATGCTCTGACTTCCCGGCGGCCACGGCCCCGGGTCACCTGCCCATGGCGTAGAACTCGGCGTTGGGTGTGACCGCGGTCAGGTGTGCGAGCCGGTTCGACGCGGCGAAGAACGCGGTGATCGCGCCGACGTCCCATATCTCGTCGTCGGTGAGGCCTGCCGACCGTGCTCGAGCCATGTCGCTGTCCGCGAACAGTTCTGGCGTCCTTGTCAGCGCGAGCGCGAGATCGACGATCGCGCGCTGACGACTGTCCAGGATTGCCCCAGCAGGGTTGGTGGCCACGTGATCGGCCACATGGGGGTCCTTGGAGCGAACCCGCAGAATGGCGCCGTGGGCGACGACGCAATAGATGCAGCTGTTCGCTCCCGACGAGGCCACCACGACCAGTTCGCGTTCGGCTTTGGACAGAGGTCCCGGCTGGTCCATCAGCACGTCGTGGTAGTCGAGAAGGGCTCGCAACTCGTTCGGCCGGTGTCCCAGTGCGCGAAAGATGTTGGGGACGAAACCCGACTTCTCCGCAATCGGCTCGATCCGTTCGCGGAGATCAGCGGGCAGATCGGCAATCTCGGCCAGGGGGAACCGACTCGTACTCATGGGAAGCGCCTTCCGTCGCAGGGCAGACTCGGATCTTCGCTACCGACTGGGATTCATCGGTGCGAGAAGCTCAGGATCGTGCCCGGCGACGCGACTCGCCACCCCCGGAAGAAGGGGCCGCTACGAGTCTCTCCCACGGTGGAACGGATCGGTCACCGCGACTGCCCGCGGTACTTCCGGAAGTACTCGTCGTACATGTCGGAGTTCCGCTCTCGTTCGAGTTTGTTGATCAGCTCAGGATCGAGTCCGTGTTGCACCAGTCGGTAGCGGCGGTAGACGCGGTTGAGCGCGATCGAGAAGAACAGGTACGACAGCAGGATCGGCATGGTCATCGTGATCCGGACACCCATCGGTCCCGGCACGAAAAGCATCGGTAGCACCAGGAGGACGCACGGTATCGCCCATCGGACGACCATGCGGACTGATGCCCGTGGGCCGGCCAGATCTTTGCTCACCCACCCGATCATCGATTGCGGCAGGCGGCCGCCGTACGCGTATCTGACGTACTGCCACGGACTCGGCTTCACCTGTCGCTGCGTCGCCGCGTGATCCATCAGTGTCGCCATGGGATATCCGCCTTCTGCTCATCGTTTCGGGTGCTACCGGCACTCTGCCATTAATAATTAGTGCCCTAATTATTATGCCACTAACTTCCTCGTCCTGACGTGTTCAGGCCAGGGGAGCGGATATGACTCCCTCGCTATGGTTCGGACGCGAGCGCACCTGCCGCCAGAGCGGCGGCGTTGATCCTGGTCAGAACGTCGCGTAACTCCTCGAGTTCCGACATGTCGGCGCCCAGCCGGGCAACCACCGCGGGCGGCACCGTGAGGGCCTTGTCTCTCAGACGACGCCCTTGCTCGGTGAGGTGCACCTCCAGGGTCCGCTCGTCACCCCTCCGGCGCGCGCGGTCGATCAGTCCTTGGGTCTCAAGTCGCTTGAGCATCGGCGACAGCGTCGCCGAGTCCATCTGCAGCATTTCCGCGATGGCCTTCACCGATGGCGGCGTGCTGTCCTCGCCGGGACGCCGATCGCGGTCCCACAGCGCCAGCATCACCAGATATTGGGGGTGGGTGAGTCCAAGGGGTTCGAGGACCGGCCGGTACACGGCCAGCACGGCGCGGTTCGCGACCGCGAGAGCAAAGCACACCTGTTGCTCGAGGCTCAGGGAGTCGGTGCCGTCATCGGCATCTGCGTCGGCGCCCACGGGACCAGAGTACCGCCGCTCAACGGTCCGCAAGCTCCGGTTCTTCCCGGCCGTGTGCAGGTGCGCAGCGATCAGGAATCGCGTTGCGGTGGAGTGATGATCGCGGCGTTGACCAGTGAGAGCAGATCCTCGATTCCGGTGCCGTCGGGCAGTCGGTCGGCGAAGTCGGTCTCCAGGGCCGCCAGGCCGTGTGCCATGGCGAAGGTCGCGACCGCGATGAGGTTGCCGGGTACACCGCCGCCCCATCCGTGATCGGCGGCGTCGGCGACGGTGCGCGTGTGCAGCTCCCACCCGCGAGCGCGTGCTGCCATCAGTTCGGGCGACTTGTTGTCGACGAGACGCGAGCCCATCATCAGCGTGACGGTCGCTCGGTTGGCGCGCGCGAACCGCACGTAGACCTGACCCAGCGTGGCGACGGCCTCACCCAGCGGTGCGTCGTCGGGCAACTGCTCGAGAGCGCGTGTGTGTTCGGCGTACATGTTGTCGAAGCCACGCACCGCGACCGCGGTGAACAGCGCCCTACGATCCGCGAAGTGGTGGGTCACCGACTGGTGCGTGATACCGACCCGGCGGGCGATGGCGCGCAGACTCGCGTTCTCGGGACCGGCCTCGTCGAGTTCGGCCGACGCCGCGACGAGCAGCGCCTCGCGGACCTCGGGCGCGGTCCGGCGTCGTATGGGGCAAGCCGGCTTCTGCATGTTCGCGATTATGGCCCACTCCTCGCGGCGCCTGCGTGATCACCGAGCAGACAGCGGCGGGGATGGCGACTTCGCGTCCTGCCGAGCGCGCTCAGAACAACGTTCGATGATGATCTCGGTGGGTTTCACGATTCGCTCGGACGGGCACGCGGGGTGCACATGACCCGACGAGAGGAGCCCGGCAGATGAGCCACAAGCCACCCAAGGACGTCCAGGAGGCGGCCCGGCGCGCGGTCCGATGGATCGACGACGGAAAGGCGGGGAAGGGATTCACCGACACCGGTCGCCATCGGGCCCACCAGTTGGCCGACGGCAAGGACGTCGACGACGATCAGATCCGCAAGATGCGCAACTACTTCTCCCGTCACGAGGTGGACCGGGACACAACCGGATTCACCAACGGCGAAGACGGTTTCCCGACGGCCGGGCGTGTGGCCTGGGATGCGTGGGGTGGCGACCCGGGACGGCGGTGGGCGAATTCGCAGAAGATCGAGGGTGACTGAACCGGGACCTCGGGAGAACTCGATGAAGATCACGGTGTTGGGGGTGCCCAGTAGCGCCGGCGCCTACTGTGTGGGCGTCGAACGGGCACCCGCCGTGTTGCGTCTTGGCCGCCGAGGCCGATTCACTCCTCGAGCTCTCCGCAGCTGCGGCCGACCTCCTCGCAGCGGAGCAGCGTCTGCTCGTGCTCGGCGGAAGTTGTACGGTCGCCGTGGGGCTGTGTGCCGCGATGGCGCTCGCCGGGGAGCGCCCCCGCAGCGCTCTTTCCTCCGGTCCGTTCGTCGTGCATCTCGACGTCGACGTGCTCGACTTTCTGGACGCGCCGATCGCCGAGAACGTGAACGGGCGAAACAGTGGCCCGACGATCGCGATCCTCGAACAGGCCCTCGTCACGCTCCTGCACGACCCCGATTGCCGGGGGATGTCGATCGGGCAACTGGATCCCGCGCACGCGTCGGCGGATCCAACCGCGGTGCCCAGGCTGGTCTCGGCGCTCGTATCCGCACTGACCTCCACGTAGACAGGCGATGGTCAGGCCGGTTGTCGTTGGAGAAGACCAGTTTTCATGATCACTGCGGCGACCGCCGTCACCACGGCGAGCGTCAGCCAGGGGGCAATGCGGCCGGCGGGGCCGTCACCCACGGTGTCCATCAGGAGTCCGATCAGGGACGCGAACGGCAGCACGAGCAGCCCGCCGACCGAGGCGTAGGTTCCGTAGTACGACCCGAGGTGGCGGTCGCCGGCCAGGCCCGGAATCGCTGCCCGGGCCGTGGGCGAAGTGATCATCTGGCCGAACGCCAAGAGAACGACGAAGCCGGCGGTACCGCTGATCACGGGGATGGGACCTCCGATCCCGGCCCCTATCCCGGCGGCAACCAGCCCGAGACAGGTGATGCCGAGCCCGAGCGAGAGGGCGGTCCGTGTCGGCAGTCGGCCGACCCACCGGGTGACCCGCAGTTGACCGAGCACCACCGTCAGGGACGCCACCGCCAGCAGGACGCCGAGCGGTGCCTGATCGCCCCAGCCTTGTTCGAGTTCGAGCGGAACGAGGAGGTAGAGCTGGTTGTACGCCACCAGTTGCATCCCCATCGTGGCGGCGAATCCGAGAAATGCTCCGTTGCGCACGACCTCCGACAAACCCTCCATGGCCGGTTGTCCGGCGTGCGTCGGACTGTCGGAGGGAAGCCAGCGCAGGTGCGCGAGGCCGATGACCACGAAGACGACCGCACCGGTGACAGCCAGCACCGCGAAGTCGGCCCACAGCAACGCCGCTCCGATCAGCGGTCCGGCGAATGCCCCGATCTGGCCAAAAGCGTTGAAGAGGGCGAACGCATCGAGCCGAGCCGAGGTCGACGACTCGCCTGACGACGCGGCCGAGCGTGCCAAGGCGGCCTCCACCGCGGGAGAGAACAGGGCCCCCGCGAAACCCGTCAACACCGCGCCCGCGAAGACCCCGACGAGTGACGGGCTCAGTCCCAACAGCAGCAGCCCTGCCACCCGCACCGTGCATCCGGTCAGGACCGTGGGCTTGGTGCCGATCCGATCGGCGACCGCGCCACCGACGAAGAACAGCCCCTGCTGCGAAACGGTACGCAGCCCCAGCACCGCGCCGACGATGGCGGTGGCTTGGCCGAGGTCGCGGCTCAGATAGACGGACAAATACGGAACTACCATGAAGAAGCCGACATTGAACGCGAGCTGCGTGAGCACCAGGAGGCGCACCACCGGCGAGGCCTGGGCAAGACCGGCCGTCAGGCCGAAACGGGCGATCAGCGCCGTGCCCACCACTACGGTCGGCCGGGCACGAACCGAATGTGCAGTCCGCTGTCGGTATCCGCGATCTCGGCGCGCACTCGGTACACGTCGGCGATCAGCTCTGCGGTGAGAACGTCCCGAGGTGATCCTCCGGCCACGACCCGGCCTTCCTGCAAGACCATCACCTGGTCGCAGAACGTCGCGGCCAGGTTGAGGTCGTGAATGGCGATGATCGACGTCACCGGCAGCTTCGTCACCAGGGTCATCAACTCCAGCTGGTGGTGGATGTCGAGGTGGTTTGTCGGCTCGTCGAGCAGCAGCTCACGCGGCTGCTGTGCCAGCGCTCGGGCGATCTGAACGCGCTGCTTCTCGCCACCGGACAGCTCATGCCACAACCGATGTGACTTCTCGGTGAGTCCGGTGTGCGCCAACGCTTCTGCGACGGCAGCATCGTCGACGGTCCGGTCGGCACCAAAGGTGCCGCGGTGAGGGATTCGGCCCAGACGGACGACCTCGGCGACGCTCACGTCGACATCGGTGTCGGCGTGCTGTGCCACCACCGCCACCGCACGAGCGACATCGCGGCGGCGCATCGACGCCAGTTCGTGGCCGTCGAGTCCGACGCTGCCCGAGGTCGGTTTGGCGAAGCCGGCCAGCAGCTTCAACAGTGACGATTTCCCAGAGCCGTTGGGCCCCAACAATCCGACGGTCTGACCGGGGTCGGGCTGCACGCTCACCTGGTCGACGGCGAGGGTGCCGTTGCGATCCCAGCTGACGCGGTCGGCATGCAGGGTCATGCGCGTCCCCTTCTGGAGAACATGATCGCTATGAACGCGGGGACACCGATCAGGGCGGTGCCCACACCCAGGGGGAGCGCCGTGGGATGGAACGCCACCCGCGACAGGGCATCCACCCAGACGAGGAAGATCGCGCCGAGCAACGCCGAGGCGGGTACCAGCCGCGCGTGGCCGGGGCCGACGATGAAGCGGGCCGCGTGCGGAAGCACGAGGCCGACGAAACCGACCGCGCCGGCGACGCTGACCAGAGCGGCGGTGATGAGTGCGGTCAGTACCAGGAGGGCCCCACGGACTCGGGCGACGGGGATGCCCAGCGACGCCGCGACCTCGTCTCCGAAGGTGAAGGCATCGAGTACATGCGCCGCGGCCCAACAGCATGCGAGTCCGATGAGCGCAACAGTGGCCGTCAGGTACGCGTCGTCCCAGCGGACGCCCTCGAGGGAACCGAGAAGCCAGAACATGACTCCGCGTGTCTCGTCGGAGTCGGCGAAGGCGAAGATGACGAACGAGGTCAGTGCCGAGAACAGCTGTGTCATCGCCACGCCGGCCAGGATCACCCGGTCGGTACTGCCCCCCGCGAACCGGGCCAGCAGCAGCACGGCCCCGAACGCGATCAGGGCACCGATGAAAGCGCCACCCGACATCCCGAGCGTCGCCGCGCCCAGGCCGAGGACTCCGATCACCACCGCACCGGTCGACGCGCCGGAGGAGATGCCGAGCAGGAACGGATCGGCCAGCGGATTGCGCAGCAGCGACTGCAACAGCACGCCGCACATCGCCAGACCCGCACCCACGGCCGCGGCCACCACCGACCGGGGCATCCGGTCTTGCCAGACGATGGCGTCCTTGTAGGGGAAGACCTCGATGTCCGTGATGCCCAGGTGGTTGGTGAGGATGTCGCGGACGTTCACCAGCGACACGGCCTCGCCGCCCAGCGACACCGCGCACAGGATCGAGGCCAGCAGGGCGAGCACGCCTGCCACCAGCAGCAGCGCAGTCTTTCCGTGCGGCCAGGCCGCGGGGCCGGACGCACCCTCACGTCTGACTTTCACTCGGGGTTGCGGGAGAGCCAGTCGGCGATCTTCTCGACGCCGTCGACGGTCCGGATCGACGGGTTCATCTCCGCCCCGTGCAGTGCGATGTACCGCTGTTCGGCCACCGCGGGCATCACTTTGGTGACGGGGTCCGTCGCCAGGAACTGCTTCTTCTCGGCGATCTGATCGCCCGGGAAACGATTGCGGCTCAGGTCGCCGAGTACCAGGATCTGCGGATCACGTTCTACGACAGCGGTCCACGTGGTGGCCGGCCAATCGTCAGACACCCCGGCGAAGATGTTGCGGGCGCCCACGGTGGTGGCGAGCAACTGGCCCGAGCCGAAACCGCCTGCGAAATAGGGAGTCTTGGTGTCCGCGAACCAGAAGCCGACGCTACGACCGTCCTTCTTGATCTTCGACGTGGCAGCAGTCATGCGAGCCTTGAGCTCGTCGACCAACTCTGCACCACGGCTGGGCACGTCGAAGATCATGGCCAGCTCGATGATCTCCTGATACAGCGAATCGATGCTCAGCTGCTCGGTCCGCTTACCGCCTGCATTGATCGATTCCCCGTTGTCGCAGTCGGTGGGCGAGAGGTACGTGTCGACCTCGGTTTCCGCGAACCGCTCGCGGGTGGCGACTCCGCCCTCCTGCTTGAGGTGACGTCCGAACGACGCGGATACGAAATCAGGGTTGGCGCCCATCACCGACTCATAGCTCGGGGCGTTGTCGGACAGCCGCGGAACCTCGGCGTTTGCCTCCGCCAGATTCTCCCGTATCGGATCCGTCCACGACGCGGTGCCGACCACGCGATCCGCGAGGCCGAGCGACAGGAGGATCTCGGTGGAACCCTGATCCAGCGACACGACTCGGTCGGGAGCGCTGTCGAAGGTCTGCGTGGTTCCGCAGTTCTCGACGGTCAACGGATACGACGTCTTGCCTTCACCGGTCGCGGAGGAGGTACTGGAACCGACTGTCTCGGATTGCCCGCAGCCTGTGAGCAGGCCCAGGGCGACGGTGGCTACGACAAACGGGCCGGTCAGGCGAGCAGCCAACGACATCAGAAACAAACCTTCTTCTCCGGATACAGGTCTGGCCTACCTCGGGGTGTCTAGATAGGCATACCTAACCAATAAGAACATCAAAGACGGCGTTGACCAAATGCCCGAGTTCGGCAACGACGTCGTCGGAACTCCGTCGACCACCCGGCCCGCGAGCCGTTCGCCGAGGCACCGCCGAATCAGCGAACCTTGCCAACGATCGATGTCACATATAGAGTCCCTGCCACTGGCAGGCTGATCGCGCGCGGACCCCTGAACACTCAGGTCGGCGCACGTCGCAGCCTCGTAGTCGATGGGGGTCCGATGAAGAAATCCGGTGCGCGCGGTGTCTCGTGGTGGATCGTGCTCGTGGTCATCGCCGTGATGACCGTGTCGGGCGTGTACGTGGGCAAGCTGCGGTTGAGTGAGATCCCCGACCGGGCGATCGGGCATTCACCACCGGCGCCGCAGGCCGGCACCGCACGCGACAAGTCGATCGAGTACGTCGTGACCGGACCGGAGGGATCGTCTGCGCGGGTGTCGTACATCGAGCCCGGGGGGCGGGTCGTCGACGACAAGGTGTCGATTCCGTGGCGTGTGGTTCTCCGGACGCGGGAACTGACGACGTCGGTCGGTGTCCTGACGCAGTCGTCGGGCAGTGGCGCGGTGTCATGTGCGGTGCGGGTCAACGGATTCGAGCGTGCACGGCAAGCCGGCTCGGGTGCAGACGGCAGCAGCGTGGCCAATTGTCTGGTCCCGGTGGCGTAGTGCAGAGGACGACGGGGGGCGACAGATGACCGACGTACATGGGCGGTTCACTCGACTACGACACGGACTCACCGCGGAGATCCGGCACCCCGTGCGCCTGGAGATGATGCGCCACAAGTCATCGAGGCCACGGTTCGCACGATTCCTCTACGCCTGCTCGCTGCCGGTGATCGTCATCTGGCTTCTCATCGCCGGCGGGCTCAACATCGTTGTACCGCAACTGGAGTCGACGGTCACCGAGCATGCGCAATCATTCTTGCCCGACGAGGCGTCGTCGGTGCAGGCGCTGGTCAAGATGGGCGAGTACTTCGGCGGCGGAGGCAGCAACAATTTCGTCTACGTCCTGATGGAGGGTGACGAACCCCTGGGCTCGGAGGCCCGGACGTACTACAACGAGGTGTTGGCGAAGCTGACCGCGGACACCGAACACGTCAACTCCGCGATGGACCTGTGGTCGAACCCCGACCTGGTCCCGGCGGCGCAGAGTTCCGACGGTCACGTCGCCTACGTCCTGGTGAACCTCGCCGGCAACATGGGCACCGCCCTGGCCATGGAATCGACCCAGTCCGCACGTGACACGATCGCGGCGACGACACCACCACCCGGCGTCGACGTGCACGTCACCGGACCGTCGGCCGTTGTCAACGACGAGATGGTCGCCATCAACGACTCCATCATCCTGTTGGTGTCGGTGTGCGCGTTGCTGGTCGGCGCTGTGCTCTTGCTGGTCTACCGGTCGATTGTCACCGCGATGGTGCCGCTGCTCGGGGTGGGTCTCGCGTTGGCCGTGGCCCGCGCCACCATTTCCTTCTTGGCGGAGAACGGCGTCATCAAGGTCTCGATCTTCGCCGCGGCGCTGTCGGCGGTGATCGTCCTCGGCGCCGGCACCAACTACGGGATCTTCCTGGTGGGTCGGTATCAGGAGGCCCGCCGAAAGGGTCGCGACCGGGAAGACGCCTATTACGACGCGCTGGCCGGTGTCCAGCACATCGTCATCGCGTCGGCGCTGACCGTTGCGGGTGCGATGGCCTGTCTGGCCGCGACGCGTCTGGCAATGTTCAGCACCTCGGGATTGCCCTGCACCATAGCCATTCTCATCACGCTCGCCGCGGCCCTCACGCTCGGACCGGCCGTGCTCGCGGTGACGACGCGACTGGGCTTCGTCGAGCCGCGAGAGTCGGCGTCGCCGCGACGCTGGCGCCGGATCGGGACGACCGTCGCACGTTGGCCGGGGCCGGTCCTGGCCGCGGCACTCGCTGTTCTCGCGGTCATGATCATCCCGCTCGCGATGTACGCGCCGAGCTACAACGAGCGTCGCGCCCAGCCGGCGGACTCGCCGGCGAACGTGGGATTCGCTGCCGCAGACAGGCATCTGCCGGCGAACATCATGGCGCCGAGCGTGCTCATCGTCGAATCCGACCACGATATGCGCAATCCGGCCGATCTGGTCGCGCTCGCGCAGATGACCGACGCGGTGGCCTCGATCGACGGCGTGAACGCGGTCCAGGGGATCACCCGCCCGCTCGGGCAGACGCTCGACCAGGGCACCCTCACCTCTCAGGCGGGGTACATCGGCAACCGGTTCGGCCAGATGACATCGCTTCTGCGGGACCGCATCACCGACCTCGATGCGATCGGCGCGACTGTCGACGACCTCGACACCGCAATCGACGGAATCGACACCGCGCTCCGGCAAGGAGCGGCAGGTGCGGGCTCGCTGTCCGACGCCACGTCGGCGTTGCAGCGGACAAGCGATTCGACGCTGAGCAAGGTCGACGAACTCTCGGCGGGAATCGCACCGATGCGCGGACTCGTCAGATCGATCCCGCAGTGCCGGGATGTCGCCGCGTGTCGCACCGCGCTGACCGGATTGTCCGTGCTCGACGACGTTCCGGCGCTGCGGGAATCGGTCCGGGATCTTGCCGGCGGCACCCGGTCCCTGAGCAGCGCTCTGCCCACCGCGGCCGAGCAGATCCCGATGTTGCGTGCCGCGGTCACACAGATCCGCGAACTCATCGGCCCGTTGCGCACCACACTCGGTGCCCTGCTACCGCAGGTCGGCGAGATCACGGACTTCCTCGACGAGGTCAGCGGCGCGTATTCGACGGGTAGTCCCGCAGCCGGGGGCTTCTTCCTGCCCAGCCAGGCGTTGGAGAGTCCGCTCTTCCAGAGCGGCATCCCGTACTACTTCTCCGACGACGGCAAAGCGACCCGGATGATCGTCACCCCGCAGCGCGAGGGCTTCAGCCGGGACGCGATGGACGTCAGCGCGGAAGTGATCCCCACCTCGCTGGCGGCGATCAAGAACACGTCGCTGGCCGGATCGACCGTCAGCATCGGCGGACCCGGTGGCACGCTCCTCAACATCGAGTCGTTCGCGCACGAGGACTTCATCGCCATCGTCGTGGCCGCCTTCGCATTCGTGTTCTGCGTTGTCCTGTTCCTGCTCCGCAGTCTGGTCGCAGCGCTGGCCGTGATCGGGACCGTCGGGCTGTCGTATCTGTCCGCGATGGGAGTGTCGGTGTTCCTGTGGCAGGGCATCATCGGCAATCCGTTGCACTGGTCGGTCGCGCCCATCGCGTTCACCTTCCTGGTGGCGGTGGGCGCCGACTACAACATGTTGCTGGTCAGTCGTTTTCGCGAGGAGTACGGGGCCGGCGGCGGTACCGGACTGATCCGCGCCATGGTCGGAACGGGAAGTGTGGTCACCCAGGCAGGTCTCACGTTCGGGATCACGATGCTGGCGATGCTCGCCAGCTACGCGCACAACGTCGCGCAGATCGGCACGACCGTCGCCATCGGCCTCCTCATCGACACACTGATCGTCCGGACCCTGGTCATGCCGGCGATCGCGCGACTGTCCGGCCGGTGGTTCTGGTGGCCGACACCGTTCGTGTCGCTACCGGCGCGACGAACGGCCCGGGAGACCGCACCGAACGCGCAGGCCGTTCCCCTCGACAAGGTGCGCGTCTGACAGACCTACCGCGGTAGCCCCAGCGCGTCCTCGCCCAGCACCGCGGCAGCGGCATTGCGACCCGGGATGCCGCTCACCCCGCCGCCGCGTCGCGCACCCGCCCCGCACAGCAGTACCCGCGGATGCGGGGTCTCCACACCCCAGCGGCCGACCTCGGTCGCGGTCTCGGCCCACGGCCACTGCAGTGCGCCGTGGAAGATGTGGCCGCCGGGGAGACCGACCGTGTCCTCGAGGTCCTGCGGCGTCTTGACCTCGATGCACGGGCGACCGTCGAGGTCATGGGCGATGACCGATTGGATCGGTTCGCCGAGTACCGCGTTGAGGGACGCGAAGGTCGCGCCCACCGCGTGGTCGACGGCGCCCGGCTCGTCGAACACCTCCGGCGGCATGTGCAGACCGAACAACGTCAGCGTGTGCCGACCGCTGAGTTCGGGACCGAGGATCGACGGGTCGGAGAGCGTGTGGCAGTAGATCTCGCACGGCGGTAGCTCGGGTACCTCGCCTCTGGACGCCTGACGCCACGCCGCGTGCAACTGCTCCGCCGACTCGTTGATGTGGAATGTCCCGGAGAACGCCGCGTGCGGTGACACCGAGTCGTCGCGCAGGCGCGGCAACCGGTCGAGGAGGAGATTGATCTTGAGCTGTGACCCGCGCGCCCGGGTGTCACAGGTGATCGGCGTGCCGTCGAGGACGGTGTTGAACACCTGCGGCGCGCAGGCGGCGTAGATCATCGATCCGCGGACGGTTCCGGTTTCGGTCTCGACGGTTCCGTCGCCGGGATCGACGCCGGTGATCGAGACGCCGGTCCTGATCTCGGCGCTGGCCGACGTCGCCGCCTGGTAGAGCGCGCCCGACACCGCGCCCATCCCGCCGACGGGCACATCCCAGTCCCCGGAACCGCCGCCGATCACGTGGTAGAGGAAGCAGATGTTCTGGCGCAGGGACGGATCGTCGAGGTCGGCGAAGGTGCCGATGAGCCCGTCGGTCGCGGCGATCCCGCGCACGAGGTCGTCGTCGAAGTACTGGCGCAGGAGCGCGCCCAGCGGCAGGGTGGTGAGCGCCTCCCACAGTTCGGCGGTCGAGGTGTCCGGGGTGGATTCGCCTGGGCCGACGACCAGTTCGTGCATCTCGGCCGCGGTGCGCAGTGGTTGCGTCATCGTGGGGAACACGCGCGCGGCGACGGTCGAGATCCGGCGATAGAACGACTGCCACGCGGTGAAACCGAGGTCAGAGCCAGTGACCTGCCGGAACGACGCGGCCGTCGCAGCGTCGTCGAGGTTGTCGACGAGGATCCCGCGCCCCGGGTCCCTGGGCATCGGGGTGTACGACGAGTAGCGGCGTCGGATGAGTTCGATGTCGAGGTCGAGGTCGGCGATGATCTCGCGCGGCATCAACGACACCAGGTAGGAGTACCTCGACAACCGCGCCGACAGCCCTGGAAACGGCGTCGCCGAGACGGTGGCGCCACCGATGTGGTCGGCCTTCTCGAGTACGAGAACACGGCGTCCGGCGCGGGCGAGGTAGGCCGCCGTGGTGAGCCCGTTGTGCCCGGCGCCGACCACGATGTCGTCGTACGACAAGTCTTCGGTGCCCATCCGCCCAGCGTTCCAGATCGACCGGCGGCGCAGGACGCGGTTGTCGACATATCCTGATGCGGTGGACGTCCCCTCGGTCGAGCTCAGCAACGGCACCGCCATCCCCATGGTGGGGTTGGGCACCTACAACATGCTCGGCCGACCCTGCGTCAGCGCGGTCGGGGCGGCGATCAAGGCCGGCTATCGACTGCTCGACACCGCGCCCCGCTACAGCAACGAACTCAGCGTCGGCATGGGACTGCACGGTGCCGGGGTCCCCCGTGACGAGCTGATCGTCCAGACGAAACTCGGAGGTGGCGACCAGGGCTTCGACGAGGCGATCAACGCCGCCAAGGAGAGCGCGCGACGCCTCGGGGTGGCCCACATCGACGTCTACCTCATCCACTGGCCGTGCCCGAGCCTCGGCCGCACCGTCGACTCATGGAAGGCGCTGCTGACCCTCGCCGACGAGGGATATGTCCGCACGCCGGGCGTGTCGAACTTCAAACAGCACCATCTCCAGATGCTGTTCGACGAGACAGGGCGGTGGCCGGTGATCAACCAGATCCAGTGTTCACCCGTGCTGCCGCGCACCGAACTCCGAGAGTTCATGGCCGAAAAGGGCATACACGCGCAGGCGTGGCACCCGACGGGTCGCAAGGAGGGGCTGCTCGCCGATCCGGTCATCCTCCGCATCGCGCGCAAGTACGGCAAGTCGCCCACTCAGATCGCGCTGCGGTGGTCGGTCCAGCACGGGATCAGCGTCGTCCCGAAGTCGTCGCACACGGGCAGGCAGCTCGAGAACGCCGACCTCTTCGACTTCTCGCTCGACGACGCCGACCTCGCCGATCTCGCCACGCTCGACCGTGGTGAACGCGCCGCCCGCGACTCCGACGTCGACGAGGAGTTCTGAGCCCCTCGTCGACCGTGCGTCGTTATCCGTCGACTGTGCGTCTCAAATCGTCGACCGTGCGTCTCTAGTCGTCGACTGTGCATCGTTCGGCGTCGACCGTGCGTTGTCAGCGAATCTTGAAGATGACCATGCGCTGGACTACGAAGTTGATGACCGTCGCAGTGCCTTGCGCGACGACGTAAGCCG
This sequence comes from Gordonia terrae, assembly GCF_051789125.1. GTDB lineage: Bacteria > Actinomycetota > Actinomycetes > Mycobacteriales > Mycobacteriaceae > Gordonia > Gordonia terrae_A. Next base: position 328,287 of record NZ_CP196526.1, read on the forward strand.
CGAAGCTATAGAGCAGCGTCTCCTGCCAAGCATGGGACAGGCCCGTGTAGATGCCGACGTTGACGAAGTAGGTCACCAGATACAGGGCGACGACCGCCACGAACCGTGCCTTGCTCGGTTCGGCCCTGAACGTCCAACGACGGTTCAGGAGGTACGCGACGGTGGTGCCGAGGATGAAACCTGCCGATTTGGCCGGCCAGAAGGGGATGTCCAGGCCGTACTGCAACAGGATCGTCAGCCCGAAGTCCAGCAGCCCGGAGAAGCCGCCGGTGATGACGAAGCGGACGAGCTGGGTCTTCAGGTCGACATTCGTTGACGCCTCTTCGTCGTCGAGAGGTAGCTCGATCGGCATGGGCGCATGCCGCGTTGCGTAGTCCTCGTGGTGTGGTCCTTCTTCGTCGTGGACGTGGTCACCGGGGTCGGGTCGAGACACGCTGACACCCTAGCCGACAACGTCATGGGAACACTGCGCCGACGGGCGGGCCCGGAGTTCGGGCACAGCCAGGGGCGCACGGTCGACGAGAAACGACGCCCAGTCGACGCGAAACGACGCACAGTGAACGGTCAGGCCCGCTGGGGGACCTCGGGTGGAATGGCCGCCAACAGCTTTCGGGTGTAGTCGGTCGTCGGGTCGTGCAGGATCACCGACGCCGGCCCGCTCTCGACGACCCGGCCGTCCTGCATCACCGCGACGGTGTCGCTGATCTGTTCCACGACGGCGAGATCGTGCGCGATGAACAAGTACGTGAGGTTCTTCTCACGCTGTAGCTCGGCGAGCAGATCCAGCACGCTGGCCTGCACGGAGACATCCAACGACGCCGTCGACTCGTCGAGGATCAGGATCTCGGGGTCCGAGGCCAGCGCACGCGCGATGCTCACCCGCTGTCGCTGTCCGCCGGACATCTCGTGCGGATAGCGGTCGAGGAACGACGCATCGAGGCTGACGTCGGCCAACAGGTGTTCGGCGCGGCGGCGTATCCCGTCGCGGCCGTCGGCCAGCCCGTGTGTGCGTAGCGGTTCGGCGATCGACGCGGCCACGGTCATGCGCGGGTCGAGTGATGCGGCCGGGTCTTGGAAGACCATCGCGACCCGGCGGCGGAGGAGCGCTTCGTCGGAGCCGCCGACTCCGACGGCCTCCACCTCGCGGCCGTCGACGGTGACCGTGACGCTGCCCCGGACCGTCGTCCCCTGGCCGGAGGTGATGAGTCCGGTGATGACACCCGCGATCGTCGACTTACCCGAACCCGATTCGCCGACGATGCCCAGGGTGCGACCGCGGGCGACGTCGAGATCCACCCCGTCGGCGGCGTGCACCACCTGACGCCCCGACGGGCCGCGGACCACGTAGTCGACGCCCAGCTCGGTGACGCGTAGCAGCGGGTTGTCGTCGGTGCGTTTCGCAGAGGCTGGGGCGCCGTCGCGTTCGACGACCTTGCTCAGCAGCGGACGCGAATCGAGCAGCGTGCGAGTGTAGTCGTCCTCCGGGGCGTCGAAGAGCGTTGCGACGTCGCTGCTCTCGACGATCCGACCCTCTCGCATGACCATCACCCGGTCGGCGATCCGGCCGATGACGCCGAGGTCGTGGCTGATCCACAGGACTGCCATTCCCCGTTCGCGCTGGAGCTCGGCGACGAGTTCGATGATCTGTGCCTGTGTGGTGACGTCGAGTGCGGTGGTGGCCTCGTCGGCGATGAGTAGTTCGGGGTCGCAGGCGAGTGCGATGGCGATCATCACCCGCTGTCGCTGGCCACCGGACAGCTGGTGTGGGTATGAGCGCAGACGATTTTCGGGATCGGGGAGGTTCGCGTCCCGCAGCAGCTTCAGCGCGCGCTGTCGTGCCTCGGCTCGCGTGAGGCCCAGGTGGCGGCGCGGTCCCTCGGTGAGTTGCTGCTCGACGGTGAGTAGAGGATTGAGACTCGACGACGGGTCCTGGAAGACGAAGCCGACGCGTGAACCGTGCAGGGCACGTAGTTTCGACGGTGTGGCGCCGACGATCTCGGTGTCACCGAGGACCGCCGATCCGTGGACGTAGGCGCTCGGGGCGTCGAACAGTCCGGTCGCAGACAGCACACTCAGCGACTTCCCCGATCCGCTCTCCCCGACGATGCCGAGGGTTTCACCCGGCGCGACGGAGAAGCTGATGCCGTGCACGACCTCTCGTGGGCCGACCCCGACGATGAGATCATCGACGCGCAGGACCGAACCGTCGGGTTCGCGACGCTGTCCGGTCGAAGGCCTTGTCACCGTCGGTGACCTGCGCTCGTGTCCGCGGTTGCGCAGCAGCGTGCGCTGACGCGGATCGAGCACGTCGCGGACCCCGTCGCCGACGAGGTTGAACGCGAAGACCGTCACCAGGATGGCCAGACCGGGGAAGACGCCCATCCACCACGCGGTGGTGATGAATCCCTGTGCGTCGAAGAGCATCCGGCCCCATGACGGGTCGGGCGGCTGGACGCCGAGGCCGAGGAAGGACAGTGCCGCCTCCGACAAGATGGCGAAGGCCAGCGAGATCGAGGTCTGGACGATGACCGGACCCGAGATGTTCGGCAGCACATGACGTGCCAGGATCGCCGGGGTTCGCACACCCATGGTGCGTGCGGCCTGGACGTACTGGGTCTGCCTCACTCGCAACGTGTCTGCGCGGGCGACGCGCGCGAAAATGGGGATGTAGACGACGCCGATCGCGATCATCGCCGAAGTCACCCCGGGCCCCAGGACCGCGACGATGGCGAGAGCGAGCAGCAGGACCGGGAAGGAGAACACGACGTCGACGATTCGCATGAGCGCGGTGTCGAGCACCCCGCCGGCGAATCCCGCGACCATACCGAGGATCACACCCACGGTGAGGGATATCGCGACGGCGATGACCGCGACCCGCATGCTCACCGATGCGGCGAGCACGACGCGCGAGAAGACGTCGCGCCCCAGATCGTCGGTGCCGAAGAGGTGCGACCAGCTCGGCGCCTGCAACGCGTTCGGGACGTCGATCTCGTTGGCGCCGTAGGGAGCGATGAGCGGACCGAACACCGCGCAGACCACCACGACCGCGATGATGACGAGCCCGATCACCGATGTGCGGTTGCGCAACAGCAGCCGCCAGGCCGAATCGGTCGGCGCTCCGGTGGTCGACGCCCCGGCGGCGGTCTCGTCTGAGGTGCCCGGCTCGGGAGGATCGGGTGAGGTGAGGGTCATGACAGTCGAATCCTGGGATCGATGACGGCGTAGAGGATGTCGACGACGAGGTTGACGAGCAAGAAGATCACCGCGATGAGCAGGATCGCGCCTTGCAGGACCGGGTAGTCGCGGGCGGCGACGGAGTCGTACACCAACAGACCCAACCCCGGCCAGGCGAACACGACCTCCACGACGATGACACCGCCGAGCAGGCCGGCGAACTGGATGCCGGAAATCGTCAGGACGGGTACGAGCGCGTTGCGGCCGACGTGGTCGAGCATGACCCTTCTGGCGCTCAGGCCCTTGGACTCCGCGGTGGTGACGAATTGCGCGTTGACCACGTCGAGCACAGACGAGCGCACGTACCGGGTCATGATCGCCCCGGTGACCACCCCGACCGTGATCGCAGGCAGCACGAGGTGTTCGAGCCAACCGAGCGGGTCGTCGACGAAGGGTTGATAGCCGGCGGAGGGTAGCCAACCCAGCGCGGTGGAGAACAACCCGATCAGCAGGATGCCCATCCAGAAGTCGGGCACCGAGATCCCGAACTGACTCACGACGCGAATGACATTGTCGGCCAGACGACCTTCGCGCAAGGCGGCCCAGAATCCCAGCGGAACGGCGATGAGCAGCGCGACGACGATCGCCGCGGTCGCGAGTGTGATGGTGGCGGGGAGCCTCTCGAACAGCATCGTCGTGACCGGTTCACTGTTGCGGAAGCTGACTCCGAGATCACCGGTGAAGGCATTGCCGACGTAGTTGACCAGCTGGGTGGCCAGCGGTTGGTCGAGGCCCGACGCGCTGCGTAGCGCCTCGTAGGATTCCGGCGTGTAGCGGGTACCCAGGGCGATGCGCACCGGATCGCCCGGGACGATCTGCATCAGGAAGAACACCGCGACGATCACGCCGAGAAGCACTGCGACCGTGTAGAGCAACCGCACGAGGATGAAACGCAACAGCGGTGACTGCAGTGCGGTCATCTCAGCTCCTCTCCAGCCGGGCGTTGCGGAACCGAATGGCCTTGTCGGGGCGGACGACGTACCCCTGCAGCTGTGTCACGAAGGCCTGCGTCGACGACGGGTTGTAGAGGTAGAGGTAGCTGACGTCGTCGGCGATGATGCTCGCGGCGTCGGCGTATGTCCGCTTTCGTGTCGCGACATCGAGCTCGGTTCGGCCGCGGTCGAGCAGCGCATCGACCTCGGGGTTGGAGTACTTCTGCGAGTTCGACGTGCCTTCCGAATGGTGTTGGGCGTAGTAGAAGTCGTCCGGATCGATGTTGCCCAGCCAGCCGAGCAGCAGGGCGTCGAAGTCGCCGGCGGCCTGACGGTCGAGCCATGCGCCGAAGTCGAGCTGTTCGATCGTCACCGAGATGCCCACATCCTGCAGGTTCGAGGCGATGACCTGAGCGGCGGTCACCGTCTCCGGATACTCGGTGGTGACCATGAGCCGCATGTCGAGGCCGCGGATACCGGCCTGGCGCAACAGATCTCTGGACTTCGCGATCGCAGCGTCGCGGTCGGGGCCCGCGGTGTAGCGGTCGTAGGGGGCGAACCAGGGGCTGGTCGACGGGATGGCGAGCTGGTTCGGTGTCGCGGTCCCGTATCCGACGACCTGGGCGATCGACTCGCGATCGAGCGCGTAGGCGACGGCTTGCCGGACCCGGGTGTCCCCGAAGGGTTCGGCGTCGAAGTTCATCGTGACGTACCAGTAGTCGTTGGCGACGACGGTTCCCACATCGAGTGTGTCGTCGCGGCGCAGGATGCTCAGCTGCTGAGCGGGAATGGCGTCGGTCCAGTCGATCTCACCGGATCTCAGTGCCGACACCGCGGTGGTGCCCTGCGAGATGAAGCTGAAGTGGACTCCGTCGACGGCGGGTGCGCCACCCCAGTAGTCCGGGTTGGACGCGAGGACGATCGAGGCGCCGGGGGAGCGGGAGACGAACCTGAAAGGGCCTGTCCCCACGGGTTTGGTGGCGATCTCGCCGGATTCGACGTTGCGCCGGTTGACGATGGCCAGTCCTTTGAACCCGCCGATGCTGGTGAGGAGGTTGGGTGTCGGTGCCTTGACGGTGAATCTGACCCGGCGTTCGTCGAGTGCGGTGATCGAGGCGATGGCATCGAGTTTGTATGCGTTGGAGAGTTCTTCGTCGATGATCCGTCGGAAGGAGTACTCGACGTCGGCTGCGGTGAGTGGGTCGCCGTTGTGGAACGTGACCCCGTCGCGCAGGGTGAAGTCCCAATTCAGGCCGTCGGGACCGACCACCCAGCTCTCGGCCAGGGCAGGGCGCATCTGCAGTTGTTCGTCGGGTTCGACGAGGGTGTCGAAGACGTTCTCGAGAACTTCGAAGGTGAAGTAGGAACTCGATTTCTGGGGATCGAGCTGGTCGGGCTCACCCGCGATGGCCGCCTTGATGGTGTTGGCGGTGTCCGACGATCCGCCACCGCATGCGGCCACCACGGACGCGCCGAGGAGTGTGGTACCGGCGACTCTGAAGAACCCTCGCCTGCTCAGCGGCGACGACACCGACCCACCGGCCGAATCGGTCATCGCTGTCCTCCCGCCCGAGGCGTCCACTCACCGGGGTGTGCGCTCTTGTCCGCTCGTGCAGTCTGCCCCAGGGTCCGGGGTGGTGCAACAACGGGAGCGGTGGCGCGTCGGGTCGGTGCGGCGAGTCGAGTGCGGTGGGCGGACCCCGAATTCAGCCGTTCACTTTGGCGATCACGTTGTCTGCGTACCAGTTCAGGTGATCGATCTTGGTCTGCAGCGGCTCGGTGTCCTCACCCATGACGTACGGCAACCGGAAGCCGACGATGACGTCGGTGATCCCCTTGTCTTCCAGGCGCTTACAACCGTCGACGGTGTAGGCGTCCGTCGAGATGACATGGATCTCGAACGGGTCGTTGGTCTTGCCCTCCTCCTTGCGGATCTCGGCGATTCGGTCGAGAAGGGTGTCGAGTTCCTCGGGCGGTCCGCCGCCGTGCATCCAGCCGTCACCGCGGATGACCGCACGACGCAGCGCGGCATCGGCGTGCCCGCCGACGAGCAGAGGGATGGGCTCGGTGGGCGCGGGCGTCATCTTGATCTTGGGGATGTCGTAGAACTCGCCGTGGAACTCGAAGTACTCGCCGGTGGTGAGGCCGCGGATGATGTCCATGCACTCGTCCATCCGCTTACCGCGGCGGCGGAAGTCCACGCCCATGAAGTCGTAGTCCTCGGGCCAAGGGCTGGTGCCGACGCCCATCGCGAACCGGTTGTTCGTCAGATACGCCACCGAACTGGCCTGCTTGGCCACCAGTGCCGGCGGCCGCACCGGGAGCTTCACCACGAAGGGCGTGAAGCGGATCGTCGAGGTGACCGCCCCGAGCGCCGCGGCCTGGATGAACGTCTCGATGAACGCCTTGCCGTCGAGGAATTCGCGGTTGCCGTCGGGGGTGTACGGGTACTTCGCGTCCGACTCCTCGGGGTAGGCGAGCGAGTCGGGAATGGTGAAACCGGCGTACCCTGCCGCCTCGGCGGCCTGCGCGAGCGGCGCGTAGTACGACGGATCGGTCATGGCCTCGGCGAACGTGAACCGCATCATGCTCCTCGGGACGGCAAGTAGAACTGCCCTCACAGTAGAACACGTTCTAGTTAGGCGGCATGGAGTTCGCCATCGTAGCAGGTCGGAGCAGGTGCTCAGCGACGCCCGGCGAGCGGATTGGCCGCAGTCGCGCCGGGGCCGGCGTGCACGCGCAGGTCGTCGACCGCGATGTGATCGCCGCACGCCGAGCAGGTGGGTTCGACGGTCATGGTCTGTCCACAGGAGTGGGTCGACACCACCGGCGGGCCGCCCTCGGCTGTCCACTTGTCGCCCCATTGACGCAGTGCGGCCAAGACCGTCCAGAGGTCCCGGCCCTTCCCGGTGAGGCGGTAGTCGTGGCGCACCGGGTTGTCCTGATACGGCTCCTTCGTCAGGATGCCGTGCTCCACCAGAGTGTCCAGCCGCTGGGTCAGGACGTTGCGGGCGATGCCGAGGCGTGACGAGAACTCGTCGAACCGGGTCACGCCGAACATCGCGTCGCGAACGATGAGCAGTGTCCACCATTCGCCGACGATCTCCAGTGTCTGGGCGATCGAACAGTTCATCTCGGCGAACGAGGCGCGACGCATGAGGCCGAGGTTAGTGGGTTGCGTCATGCAACTCAACCTGATTGCATGAGTTTCGTGACGCAACTCAGCAGGCAGATGCCTGCCGACGACGGATTGATGGACAGTTTCGGTGCGGCCCCGATGTCCGGGGGCCGATGGTCGGCGACCATCGATCCCAGCTGGTGGGGATGGTCGGGACCGCACGGCGGGGCCATCGCGGCCCTGGCCGTCCGGGTGGCTGCCGAAGCAGTACCGCGCGCATCGGTGCGCTCCGCGGATCTGCGATTCGTCGGCAAGCCCGACGGTGGGGAACTGATCCTGACGCCGTCGGTCCGGGAGGTCGGTCGGCACACGAAAGTCGTCGACGTCGCGGTCACCCAGGCGGGCAACGAGATCGCGACAGCCTCGGTCATGGCCGGTCGGGTGGGGGAGCCCGGACCCACGGATGTCGTGGACCGGGTGGCAGGCGTTCCCGGCCCGGAAGGTCTGGACCCTTTCGTCATCCCGCCGGAGATCGTGCCGATGGGTGCGCATCTCGATCTGCGGCCCGTCGACGGTCCGCTGCCGCTCACCGGCGCGAGCGAGCCCTGGATGCGGGCCTGGATCAGCACCCGCACCCCGATGGTCGTCGACGCCGCGTACCTCGCCCTGCTCGCCGACTGTCTGCCGCCCGCGGTCTTCCCGACTCTGACAGCGCCGCTGGCACTTCCGACGGTCACGCTCTCCTTGCACGTGACGGCGCCGCTGGACGATGCCACTCCGGCGCCGGTCCTCGTCCACACGCGTAACACCTCGACATCTGGCGGTTGGTCGGTCGACGACACCACGCTGCGCGACCGCAGCGGTCGGCTCCTCGCCTCCGCACGTCAGAGCCGACGCGTCCTGGGATGGCCGGTCCGATGACCGTCGCTCGCAGCGAACGCGATCCGGTGACGCCGGCACCGGCAGTCGCGCGTCCGGGCATCGTCCTGCTCATCCTGTCCGGGGCCGCGTTCATGGCCAGCCTCGACGTGTTCATCGTCAACGTGGCCTTCGACGACATCGGTGCCGACTTCGCGGGCGCGACGCTGTCGCAGATGTCGTGGGTCCTGAACGCCTACGCCATCCTGTATGCGGCACTGCTGGTCCCGGCCGGGCGGATCGTCGACAGATATGGCCGCAAGGGCGGATTCCTTCTCGGTCTGGCGATCTTCACCGTGGCGAGTGCCGCATGTGCGGCAGCGCAGGGGGTGTGGTGGCTGGTGGCGTTCCGGGCCCTGCAGGCGCTCGGCGCGGCAATCCTGACCCCCGCGAGTCTGGGGTTGGTGGTGTCGACGATCCCACCGGAGCGTCGTGCCCGGTCGGTGCGTATCTGGGCGGCCACCGGGGCGCTCGCGGCAGCGTTCGGGCCGGCCGTCGGCGGATTGCTGGTCGAGGCCTCTTGGCGCTGGGTCTTCCTGGTGAACATTCCGGTGGGTGTGGCCGCCCTCGTCGCGGGGGCGGTCGTGCTGGCTCGTCCGCGTAACGAGTCGGTGAGCGGCTTTCCGGATTCACTCGGCGCGGCGTTGCTGGTCGTCTCGGTGGGAGCGCTCACGCTCGGACTGGTCCAGGGGAGTGAGTGGGGCTGGTCGGATTTCCGGATCACCGGCGCATGGGTGATCGCCGTTGTGGCCCTTGTCGGTTTCGTCGTCAGTTCGATGCACCACGACGAGCCGGTGATCGCCCCGGCTCTGCTCCGGGTGCGTGCGTTCAGCGTCGCCAACGTGACGATGCTCCTCTTCTCGATCCCGTTCGCCGGCGCGCTTCTCGCGAACATCCTGTGGCTGCAGCAGGTCTGGGGCTTCTCACCGATCGCGACAGGTCTCGCGGTGTCGACCGGGCCCCTGATGGTCCCGATCTTCGCGGCCGTCTCCCACCGCCTCAGTGTTCGTGTGCCGGTCGGCGTGCTCGTCGCGATCGGGTGCGCCCTGTTCGGACTCGGCATCGTGCTCGTCGCGTTGTCGGTCGATGCCACACCGGATTTCGCTACCGAGTTCCTGCCGGGCTGGCTGATCGGCGGCGTCGGGGTGGGATTCGCGTTGCCGTCGATCCTGTCGTCGGCGACCGCCGACCTGCCCGCCGATCAGGCGGCGACCGGCAGTGCGGTGGTGAACATGAGTCGTCAGATCGGCATGTCATTCGGGGTCAGCCTGCTGGTCGCGATCCTCGGTACTTCGGTCGTGTACACCGATGTGCATGACTCATTCGTGACCGCGTGGTGGGTTCTCGCCGGAATCGCTGCGCTGGGCGCGATCTCGGCGTTCGGCATGACACCGCGCCGTCCCGCTCCCTGACGACCGGGGTTCGAGTGCAGCGCAGTGGCGGACTAGTCGCGGACGATGCGCAGCTGCGGCCGCGTCGTCGACTCCGTGTCGTCATCACTGGTGCAGTCGGGACAGAAGTCCGTGAGGCCCATCGTCAGCCAGCCGGCGGCGCTGAGTTCCCTGTCGATGGCCACGGCCCGCTGAACTGCGGAGATCCGTCGTCCGCCGGTGACCGTCACCGTGATCTCCCTGCTGCACCCGTCGCATCGCACCCGTACGGCTCCCCCCATGAGTGCAGGATCGCACATTGGCCGATGCAGTACGTCGAATTGTTGCCGAACGGTGGTGCGACCTTGGTCACTGCCCGGAGGCTCTCCAGTCGGAAAGCGCACTCAGGGCCGGGTGAACCGCTCCCGGCGACCGAGGCCCCGCAGCCGAACCCACTCGGCGAATCCCTTCGGATCACGTTGCTGCACAAGGAAGAACCAGCCGAACCGCGCGTACTCTTGTGGCAACAGTCTCCGTAGCCCGGGCTGGCTCATCAGATAGCCGCGGTTGCGGTAGGTGAAGAAGCGCTTGGTGGCGTTGTCCGGGTACTGCGTGTGCATGCGGCCGCCGAGAATCGGCCGGAACTCTGCGGACCCGTCCGGGTGCAGGTAGCCGGCGCGCAGGCACGTTCCGAAGCGCACGCCCGATCGAACCAGGCGACGATGCACCTCGACCTCGTCGCCGCGGAAGAACAGTCGCAGATCCGGAACACCCACCTGCTCGAGGCAATACGCGGAGAACAGCGCGCCGTTGAACAACGACGCGATGCCCGGCAGCAAGTCATCGTCTTGGGTCTCACCGTCGGCAAAGAGTTCCGACCGCTTCCGCCGCCACACGAGTCCACGACGCAGCGGGAAGGCGAGGGTATCCGGGTCGTCGAGGTTGGCGACCACGGGGGACACCTCGTCGAGCCGATGTCGCGCGGCGCAGTCGAGCAGCGTGGAGAGCACTGTCGACCCGTCGGGGCGCCCGTCGTCATCGGCGCACCAGACCCAGTCGGCACCGAGAGCGAGTGCGTGCAGCATGCCGAGGGCGAATCCGCCCGCGCCGCCGAGGTTGCGCTGGGAACCGAGGTACGTCGTCGCAACCGGTTGTGATGCAACCAGTTCCGCCACCGCGGGTTCGTCGGCGTTGTCGACGACGATGAGGTGGTCGACGGGGCGGTCCTGTCCTGACACCACGGCGAGCGACTCCGCCAGCAGCTCGACGCGACGGTGGGTGACCACCACCGCGATCACCTTCTGGCCGGCGTCGCCGTCGGTCACTCCGGCTTCCCTTGTGTGTCGGACTTCGCGATGTCGGCGATCACCCTACGAACGTGAGCCGCGGCGTCGGGTCCCTCGTATGCGCCGACCACCTCTTCGATGCCGCCTTCCATGCGGATCTGGCCGTGGTCGATCCATAGGGCGCGATCGCACAGTTGGGCCAGGAACTCGTTGGAATGACTGGCGAACACCAGGATTCCGGACCGTTCGACGAGCGCCTGCAGCCGGCCCCGCGCCTTGCGCATGAAGTCGGCGTCCACTGCGCCGATACCCTCGTCGAGGATGAGGATCTCGGGGTCGATGGAGGTCACCACGCCGAGGGCGATTCGCACGCGCATGCCGGTCGAGTAGGTGCGCAGCGGCATCTGCAGATAGTCGCCGAGCTCGGTGAACTCCGCGATGTCGTCGATCTTCTTGAGCATCTCCTTGCGGGTCATGCCCAGGAACATGCCGCGGATGATGATGTTCTCGTAGCCGGAGATCTCGGGATCCATGCCGACACCGAGGTCGAAGACGGGTGCGACGCGGCCGTGGACGCGGCAGGCGCCGCGCGTGGGTTCGTAGATGCCGGAGAGCAGACGCAGCAGCGTCGACTTGCCTGCGCCGTTGTGTCCGACCAGACCGACACGGTCACCGTGCTTCAGATGCAGGTTGATGTCCTTGAGCGCCTCGACGACCACGACGTTCGACTCGGTGGACCCGATGACTCCGCCGGCCGCGCCGATGACCGACTTCTTCAGCGAGCGCGTCTTGGCGTCGAAGATGGGGAAGTCGACGCACGCGTCCCAGGTGTCGACCCGGACCCGATCGTCGACGGGGTTGCTGTTCTTGGCCATCTCGATTCCGTCCCTACACCCAGTACGCCACGCGGGCCCGGTAGTTGCGCATCACCAGCATCGCCAGCACCCAGCCGACGGCCGTGCAGCCCAGGACGACGGCCCAGTGATAGAACTCCACCGGCTCGCCGAGCAGCGGCCCACGTGCGATCTCCAGGTAGTGGAACATCGGGTTGAGCTCGACGAGCTTCAGCCGCGACGATGTCTCGCCTGTTGTGTTGCCCAGGCTCTGGGTGGTCCAGATGATCGGTGTCATGAAGAACACCAGCTGCACCACCGTGGTCAGCAGCTGGCCGATGTCGCGGAACCGCGTCGACAGGATGCCGAAGACGATGGTCACCCAGATCGAGTTCAGCACGTAGAGCATCAGTGCCGGGACGATCAGCGTCACAGTCCAGTTGAGCGGCGGCGGGAAGATGACGAACAGCAGGACGATGATGACGACGTTGTGCGCGAAGATGATCAGGGCTCGCCACACGACCCGGTAGACGTGGACGCTCACCGGCGCGGGCAACTGCTTGATGAGGCCTTCGTTCTTGGAGAAGACCTCCGCGCCCTCGAGGATCGAACTCTGGATGAAGTTCCAGAAGATGAATCCGAGGGCGACATACGGCAGGAACACCTTGATGTCCATGCCGAACAGCTCGCCGTAGAGCAAGCCCATCGCCATGGCGGTGACACCCGTCGCGATGACGATCCACAACGGCCCCAGGACCGAGCGGCGGTAACGCTGCTTGATGTCTTGCCAACCGAGGTGGAACCAGAGTTCGCGGCTGCCGAGCCCGTCGCCGAGGTCTTTCACGGCGCGCGCGAAGCTGCGCGAATCGGACCCCTCGGGACGCGCGGGAATCGCGTCGTCGTCTACTACCGCTGACACGAGGAGTCAGCGTACCTGTCGGCTCTTCTGCTGGTTGAGCCGGTGACGAGCGAAGCGACCCCTGCCGGCTGAGCAGGTCGCGAGCACAGCGCGGAACCGTGTCGATGCCACCTGACCCGGCCCGAAGTCAGAGGTACTGCCCGGTGCTGTGTCCCGGTCCGCCACCCGCCGCGGGCATTCCCGGCGGCAGCGCCCCCTGGCGCATCTGCTCGAGCTGGGCGCGCGCGGCCATCTGCTGGGCGAACAGCGCGGTCTGGATGCCGTGGAAGAGCCCCTCGAGCCAGCCGACGAGCTGTGCCTGCGCGATCCGCAGCTCGGCATCCGACGGCGTCCCCTCGTCGGAGAAGGGCAGTGCCAACCGTTCCAGTTCTTCGCGCAGTTCGGGGGCGAGGCCTTCCTCGAGCTCGCGGACCGACGACTGATGGATCTCCCGCAACCGGTTGCGCGACGCCTCGTCGAGCGGAGCCGCCCGCACTTCTTCGAGCAGCTGCTTGATCATCGTGCCGATGCGCATGACCTTGGCGGGCTGTTCCACCATGTCCGCGACGCTCGTCGAGTCCGACGCCTCGTCGCCCGACTGTGGTTCCGCGCCGGCGCCGACGACGATGACGTTCTCGGAGTCGCCGGCGGTGCCGAATGGTCCAGGAGTCGAGCCGGGTCCTTGGGTGCCTTCGATAGCCATGGGGTCCATTGTGCCCGGACACCGCAAAAGCGCCGATGGCCGACGTCTATCCTCGTGCCCATGGCTTTCGAGGTCGCCTATGTGCGTGGATTGATTCCATCGCTCGGCGACGGCTGGATCCACCTCGACCCCCAGGCCGGAATGCAGGTTCCCGATTCGGTCGCGACCGCGGTGACCACCAGTTTCCGGCACCTGGCGGCTGCTCCCGGCGGGGTGTACCCGGCGGCGCGGGCGAGCGCCGAGGTGGCGGACGGTGCGCGACGGGCGATCGCCGATCTGGTGGGCGGAGATGCCGCCGGCGTGTCCCTGGGGCCTTCGCGGTACGCATTGCTGTCGTCGCTGGCCGAGGCGTTGGCGCCGCACGCATGGCTGAGTGGCGACGTGGTGGTGACGAGGCAGGACGACGAACCGAACATCGTGCCCTGGCTGCGGGCCGCGGACCGATACGGCGGACGGGTCCGCTGGGCCGAGGTCGATGTCGAGACCGGTGAGCTCCCGGCCTGGCAGTTCGGTGACCTGATCACCCCGGACACCGAGGTCGTCGCGGTGACCCTCGCCTCGTCGACGACGGGTGCCATCACCGACATCAGCGAGATCGCACCTCTTGCCCGCGCCGCTGGGGCACTGCTCGTCGTCGACGCGACCAATGCCGCGCCCTACCTCAGCCTCGACATCCACGATCTGGGCGCCGACGTTCTGGTGGTGTCGGCCGAACGGTGGGGTGGCCCGCGTATGGCGGCGATGGCCTTTCGCGAACCCCACCTGATCGATCGGTTGAAGCTGATGTCGATGGACCCGGGGGCCAGGGGACCGGCGCGGCTCGAGCCCGAACCCCATCAGGGCGCGATGCTGGCCGGGCTGGTGGCCTCGGTGGAGCATCTGGCGGGACTCGACGAACACGGAATCGGCAAGCGGCGCCGGCGTCTCGTCACATCCATGGACGGCGTCTACGAGTACCTGCAGAGGCTCACCTACTACCTGGTGACCACGCTGTCGCAGCTCAATCACGTGAACCTCGTCGGCACCGAGGAGACCCGCGTGCCGCTGGCGAGCTTCACCGTCGAGTCGGTCGGCGCGGACAAGGTGGTCCGTCGACTCGCCGACAACGGTGTCTGCGCGCTCGCGGATGTACCGAACCGTGCGCTCGCGCGGATGGGGGCGCCCGATTTCGGCGGGGCGGTGACCGTCGGCCTCGCCCCGTATTCGACTCCCTACGAAGTCGACCACCTCGTGCGCACGCTGGGCTCCCTGGCCTGAAAATCGTGCCCGATCCGACGGTCGGGATTCACTATGGTGTTGTTTGAGTTCACGACAATGTATGTTGGCGTGCTGTGTCGGCAAATCTCATCAACGGTCCAGAAAAGGGCCCGCCCCGGTCGCTCACAGTCGCGGAAGCCGAAAGCTGGCTGAACCTCGTCGACGGCGGATGGGCGCTCTTCGCGCGCGTCAACGACGAATTCGCCAAACGCGGTCTCTCCGTCGCGGACCTCCGCATCCTCGAGGCGGTCTGCCGCGCGCGGCAACCAGGCGTCAGCGAGGTCGCCGACGCCGTCCACATGCGGGTGAGCACCGTGTCCCGCATGATCGCCCGACTCAGCAACGACGGCGACATCCAGCGCCTGGAGTCGAAGGCCGACGGACGGCACCGCCTCGTCCGTCTCACCGATCAGGGGCGGCGCACTCTCGCCGATCACGTCAGCATCCGCGATCGGGTGATCCGACAGTTCGTGGTCGACGCGATGAGCCCGGATGAGTTCGCCGCGCTCGGTGTCGCATTCCGCAAGATCCGCGCGGCGGTCGACGCCGCGGAACCGCCTGTCGCCGACTGACCCCGCTCAGTTCTCGACGCTCAGCAGCACCTTCCCGATCACGTCTCCACTGTTGAGGTGGTCGTGCGCGGCCGCGGCGTCGGCGAGCGGGAACACGCGGTCGACGACGGGCACGACCGTCCCGGCCTCGATCAGCGGCCAGGTCCGTGTCAGCGTCGATGCGACGACCTCGGCTTTGCCTCCCGGGCCGTGAACCGGGCGTGCGCGGAGGGTCGTCCCCATCACCGACAGTCGCTTGCTGAGCAGATGTCCGAGGTTGATCTCGGTCTTGGTGCCGCCCTGCATCCCGATGATGACGAGGCGTCCGTCGGTGCGCAGCGCTTTCAGGTTCGACTTCAGGTACTTGGCGCCGATGATGTCGAGGATGACGTCCGCGCCGCCGGCCTCGCTGACGACTTCGGCGAAGTCCTCTGTCGAGTAATCGATGAGGAGGTCGGCGCCGAACTCGCGGCAACGCTCGAGCTTGTCCCGGGTGCGCGCGGTCACCGCGACGCGTGCGCCCATGGCGTGCGCGATCTGGGTGGCGTGCGTGCCGATACCGCTGGACCCGCCGTGGATGAGGAGGAGTTCGCCGGTGGTGAGGTGTGCGGTGTCGAAGATGTTCGACGACACGGTGCACGCCACCTCTGGCAGCGCGGCAGCGGACACGAGGTCGACGCCCTTGGGGACGGCGAGCAGCTGCTCGGCGGGCACGGCCACTTTCTCGGCATAACCGCCGCCGGCCAGGAGAGCGCACACCTCGTCGCCTTCGGACCATCCGGAGACCCCGTCGCCGAGCGCGGAGATTCGTCCCGACACCTCGAGGCCGAGGGTCTCGGACGCCCCGGGCGGGGGCGGGTAGTTGCCCGCGCGCTGCAGGATGTCCGCGCGGTTCACACCGGCGGCGACCACATCGATCACCACCTCACCGGCAGCGGGAGTCGGGTCGGGCACATCGGAGAGGGACAGATTCTCGGATTCGACGACGATGGCTTTCACCCGTTCGATGGTGTCACAGCTCGCACGCGTGCCTCCGGAAGTCCGACGCGGGTCTGCTGTGTACCCTTGCTCGTCAGGGAAGCGTGGCAGAGCGGCCGAATGCACTCGCCTTGAAAGCGAGCGTGGGTAAAACCACCGGGGGTTCAAATCCCTCCGCTTCCGCCAGAGGCCCTCACCTGTTTCCGGGTGGGGGCTTTTTCGTGAAGCTGCTGATCCGCCGCCGCTGACACGGCCTGGGCGGAGGCGAGACCGTGGAAGGCAGGGGTGATGGGCACCGGCGGATTCACCGTTGCGTCGTTCAACGTCAACGGGATCCGGGCCGCGCGGCGTCGTGGATTCGACGCCTGGCTCGCGGAACGGCAGCCCGATGTGGTCGGCCTGCAGGAGTTGCGTTGTGGCGTCGACGATGTCGGCGACTTCGACGGGTATCACGCGTCGATCGACGTCGGCTCCATCGCGGGACGGAACGGCGTCGCGGTGCTGACCAGGAGTGAGCCGGCAGCGGTGCGTACCTGGATGACGCATGCGCCGAAGGCCCGAGGACTGGCCGCCTTCGCTCACGAGGGTCGCTACATCGAGGTCGACCTCTCCGATCGGCCGCTGACCGTCGCGAACATCTACCTGCCCAAGGGCGGGCTACCGGCCGAGTTGCAGCGACCCGGCTCGTTGCGCGAGACGCCCGACGACGGCGCCAAACATGCACGCAAGCAACGCTTCCTGGCCGGGTTCGCCCGTGAGCTGGCTCGCAACCGGCTCGCCGCGCGACGCGCCGGCCGGGAGTTCCTTCTCCTCGGTGACCTCAACGTGGCGCACCTCGAACACGACGTCACCAACTGGCGTGCGGCCCGCAAGATGGAGGGCTTCCTGCCCGAGGAGCGCGCCTGGTTCGGCGAGATCACCGGTCCGCGCCGACTGGTGGACGTGGTCCGCGCACTGCATGGCGATCGTCCCGGACCGCTCACGTGGTGGAGCTGGGCGGGGGAGTCCTTCGTCAAGGACGTCGGGTGGCGCATCGACCACCAACTCGCCTCGCCCGCGCTGGCCCGGCGGGCTCGCGCGGTGGCGGTCGACAAGGAAGCCGCGCCGGACGTCCGGTTGTCCGATCATGCTCCGCTGGTCGTCGAGTACGCCGACCTCTGACACGGGCCTGGAACTCTCGCTCACTCGTTCCGTATCCGCTCACATTTCCCGCGTGAGCGGGAACGGAACGAGTGAGCGGGAACGAATCGAGCGCCTCTGAGCCGGGTCGGCGCTTCGTGCAGGCCCGCCTACCATTCGAAATGGCGCCGGGTCCCCGGCCACACTCAGGCGATGTCCCGCCGGAAGGTCGTGTATCGGCCGATGATCGCGAAAGCCGCGATGTAGACGAGCATGACCGCCGCACCGGCCCACTGCGGCAGCAGGTCGTCGCTGCCACCGCCCATGGTCGCGAAGAAGCTCGACCCGACGAGCGCGTCGGCTGCGGAACCGGGCAGGAACTTCGACACCGATGACGTCACATCGAACGACGCCAGCGCGATGCGGGCAACCGGTTCGACGAGCTGGGTGAACGCCAGCAGGATGACGATGGCCGCAACCTGATTCGACACGAGAGAGCCGAACGCGACACCCATCGCGGTCCACAGCACCATCACCAGCATCGACAACACGATGACCTCGAGGGTCGCACTGTCACCGAGGAAGGCGCCGTCTCCGGCCCCGGCCAGGATCGGCGCCGCAGTCGCAACGACCGCCAGCGTGCCCAGCACGCCGTACAACAGTCCCATCGGGATCCCGGCGATCAGCTTGGCCACCAACAGGATTCCGCGTCGAGGTTCGACCAGGAGACTCGCGGTGATCGTCTTGTGTCGGAACTCGCCGGTGACCGCCAGACTTCCGATCACGAGTGCGAAGACGTACCCGATCGGGCTGGTGAGCGCGTACACCGACCGTGCCAGATCGCCGCCGACAAGCGCGGTCGGTTGCTCGATGGCATCCTCGGTGGTCATCGAAAACGCCAGCGCGGCACCGATGAAACCCAGGTAGGCGACCATCGCGATGAGCAGCACCCACCACATCCGCGTCGACGTGAACTTGCGGTACTCGGCGATCAGTGCGGCCCTCATCGGATATCTCCCGTCGCCGGCCCGGCCAGGGGAGGCCCGGTGAAGGAACTCGTCGGCGCGTCCGACGATCGGGTCAGGTGCAGGAAGACCGCCTCGAGATCGGCGCCCACGTCGGCGAGCTGATGGAGTTCGACCCCCGCTGTGAATGCGGCGGCACCGACAGTGGCCGCGGTGACGCCGTGCACGCGGAAGCCGTCGTGGGTGTCCTCCAGCCGCCACCCACGCTCCGCGGCGAGTGCGGCGAACGATGCGCGCGCCGGAGTGCGCACGGCGACGGCGTGTTCAGCCAGCGCCTCGAAGTCGGCCAGCGTCGACGCGCGGACCAGCTTGCCGTTACCGATCACCACGACGTCGTCGACGGTGCTCCGCACCTCCGCGAGCACGTGACTCGACACCAGCACCGTCCGTCCCTCGTGTGCGAGAGAACGCAGCAGGCCGCGCAGCCACACGATGCCCTGCGGGTCGAGGCCGTTGGCCGGCTCGTCGAGGAGGATGATCCCGGGGTCGCCGAGCAGTGCGGTCGCCAGGCCGAGGCGTTGCCGCATGCCCATCGAGTAACCGCCCACGCGCCGGTCGGCGGCCTGCGACAGGCCGACGAAGTCGAGCACCTCACGACACCGCGATGTCGGCACCCCGACTTGCGGGGCCAGTGCCTTGAGGTGTCCGAGGCCGGTCCGCCCGGGGTGGAAGCTCGACGCCTCCAACGCTGCACCGACGTGCTGCGCGGGTTGCGGGATCTGCCGGAACGGACGGTCGCCGATCAGCGCACGCCCCGCCGTGGGCTCGACCAGCCCCAGCAGCATGCGCAGCGTGGTGGTCTTGCCCGATCCGTTCGGTCCGAGGAATCCGGTGACCCGGCCGGGTGCGACGGTGAACGACAGGTCGTCGACCGCGGTGAGGTCGCCGAACTTCTTGGTGAGTCCGTCGATCGTGATGGCGGGTGACTCCATCGGTGCCTTCCGTCGGTGGTGTGCGCACTCACGCTACCAATGTCGGGCAGTGCCTTCAGGTGATCGGCGCCGGCACTTCGATCATGCTGCGGCACAGCGCTTCAGGATGACGGGCGTGTCGTCAGAGCCAATCGCGACGACGGAACGAAACATACAGTCCTACAACCAGGAAGAGGATCAAGGTGGCGCTGGTGATGAAGCCGGCCGCCTTCTCGAAACCGGGGAACGGCACGTTCTGTCCGTAGAAACCGGTGATGGCCGTGGGGACGGCGATGATTGCCGCCCATGCGGTCAGCTTCTTCATGACCGTGTTCAACCGCGCGTCCGCGAGCGTCAGGTTGGTCTCGAAAACGGTGGTGATCATGTCCCGCAACGATTCCGTCCATTCCGAGGCGCGCAGGGCATGGTCGTAGAGGTCGGAGAAGTGTGGGTCGAGTTCGGGTGGGGCGTGGTTGTCGAACCGTCGCCGTTGGATCCCGGCGATGACCTCGCGCATCGGCAGGACCACGCGGCGCAGCACGACGAGATCCTTGCGCAGGTCGTATGTGCGGCGCTGGAGTTCGCGTCCCGGGATGCGTTCGTCGAACAGCAGGGCCTCGAGGTCCTCGATCTCGTCGTCGAGGCGCTGCACCGCGTCGAAGTGCCCGTCGACGACGACGTCGAGCAGGCCGTGCACCAGCGACCCGATCCCGTATTGCATCGCACCGCTGTCCGACCAGCGCCGGACCACCTCGTCCATGTCCACCGCCGACGTCAGCCGGACGGTGATGAGCGCGTTGTGCTTGACGAAGATCGAGATGCGGTGCAGGTCGAACATCCGCGCGCGACCATGTCCGGAGGCGCGGAACTCGGTGCCCTTCGACGACTCGTCATCGCCGTCCTCGTCGTCATCGGATGCGTCGTCGTCATGGAGTGCGACCGCGTAGACCATGACGAAGGTGTGTCCCGAGTAGGTGACCGTCTTGACACGTTCGGCCGCCGCGACGGTGTCCTCCATCGCGAAGGAGTCGAGTTCGAGCTCTGCGGCGAGTCGCGAGAGGGTGTCGTGCGACGGACATTCGACGTCGGCCCAGATCAAGGTGTCCTCTTTCTCGAGGCACCCCGAGATCGACTCCAGGTCGAACCCGTCCACCGGTTCGCCGTTCTCCCAGATCTGGCCACGCACACGCTCGACGCCACAGGGTTCTGACGAGTCGGTGGGCACTGTCATGTGGTCATCGTGACACCACTCCCCGTGATTCCGCAGGTACGACAGGCGACGAGATCTCGCCCACACCGGGCATGCGAGCGCCGCGGGTAGCATCGGAATCGGTGTCCGCGGACCGGTAGGGGCATCGATTATCCAGGTAAGGCGGCGGTGGCATGGTCGACAACAGCGTTGGTGGGCACCGGATGATGCCTGCCCGCACGAGCGAACAGATCCGCGAGTGGTGCGACCGTTCGGCGATACCGGGCGAGCGCCGCGAACTGTCCGACACCGCGGCACTTCTCATCGCATCCGGCTACCTCACGCCCGGCGGACGCGCCATCGTCGTGCGCCGTATCTCCACCGGGCGACCCATGCCGTCGACGTCGTCGGGCTTCGGAGATCTACGACGACTCCAGCGGGCGATCGTCCAGATCGAGCACCAGCTGTCGAATCCGATGGTCCCGAGCGTGGTCGCGGCGGTGATGCGCAACCGGCTCAACGGCCTGCACCGGCGCCGGGAGGACGCGCGCAAACAGATCGTGTCCGCGAAGGGTGTGTTCGCCTCGGGGACCCGGGCCATTCGTCGCGAGCGTCGGGAGAACGTCTACCTCGAGATCGAGGAACGCGAGCGGTTGTTCGCCGGACTGCTGTGCACCCCGACTCCCAACGTGAACGCCTCGAGCTACGTTCGGAGGGCCGGTACCGCGGCCTTCGACCGGATCGCCGGGATGGTCGGGCAGGTGGCGTCGAAGTCGGGCAACACCCAGGCGGGGCAGTGGGCGGATCAGTTCCTCTTCGGCACACGTGAGACGCGATCGGCGGGCGGCCAGGGCGGCGAGTCCCAACCGGGCGTCCCCCGGGCCGCGAACTTCGTGGACGGTTACGAGACGCTGCTGTACATCACCGGGCACTACTACGACCGCATCCTGAACAACCCGGCCTGGCGGTCGGATCATTTCGAGGTCCAGCGCACCCAGGTCAATCTGCATGCCGAGGTGGCCGAGATCGCCGCCGACGTCATCGCTCTGCGCGCAGTGCGCATCGACCTCGATCGCGCCAAGCGCAACGGCGGCTTCGACCGCACCTTCGCCGCCCAGATCGACAAGCGCGAGACCACGTTGCGGCCGGTGTGGACCGAACTCATCGATCGCGTGCAGGCGCTCAACGAGGTCGCTCACGTCGTCGAGTCCGCGGCGGTGGAGCTCCAGGTCTTGTCGGAGTACAACAAGGCGGCCACGATCGACGACCGCATCGACGCGTTGATCGCGCGGTCGGGTGACCGGGAGATCTCGGTCGACAACGCCAAGCGACTCACCGAACAGGTCCGCAGCGGCGAGGAGCAGCTGCGGATCTACCGGGATGTGTTGCAGGGCAACATCGCCCGCATTTCTCCCGCTGTACCGCGAGAGTTACCCGCCCGCTACGAGCCCTCGTGACCAACTGCTGAGGTAGGTCTTCTCGTCGGCGCTCAGGCGGCGCAGGGTGTGCTTCTCGATGTCGACGACGGCCATCTGCGTGCTCGCCACACAGGCGGGGCGGCTCCCGGGATCGGCGTCGGCGCCGCGGATCTCATATCCGATGGTGAAGTCCACCGAACGGAACTTCTTGATCCACATACCGATTCGCAAGGGCGAATCGTCGTCACGCAGTTGTGCCTGGTAGCGGATGTCGACGTGGACGATCATCGCGCTGGTGATGAGCGGTGCGTACGCCTCGCCCGCGCTCAGCAACCACGCGATCCGCGCCTCCTCCATCAGCGTCACCATCCGGGCGTGGTTGATGTGGCCGAAGGCGTCCATGTCCGACCATCGGACCCCGACCTCCGCGACGAACGCGAAGTCCGACGGCCCCAGCCCCTGGCTCATCGATGCGCCTCCCGGGTGAGCGTTCGGTCGGGTCGACGCAGGTCGGGCCGGTTGCGGTCCAAGGGCTCGCTGCCGGGCTGAACGATTGATGAACTGTGCATGTCGACTTTCTTTCGGCGACACCCGGCGATACGCGGTGTCGCAGTCGTGACCTTCCACTCCGGTGGGCGCCGGGTAGTCTAGGGAGTCTAGATGTCCGCGTCGGACCCATCCGGTCGGCGCGGACTTGCACGTGGTGACACGACGAGGTCCGGGTGCACTCGGGGGGCACTGCCGGTGAGGGAGTAGACGAATGTCGAGGCGATTGATCGCGGGCTTGGTCTGCCTGCTGGTGGGAGCGCTGGCATCCCCTGCGCTCGCCGACGCCGCACCCAAGCAGGTCGCTCGGATCGCCAAGGCCGAGAAGCTGAGCGCCCTGCGCACCGACATCTGGGTCTTCTCCCCGGCGATGAACGAACGCATCAAGCTGTCGGTCCTCACCCCGGTCGGCGGTTCGACGCCGCGTTCCACGGTCTACATGCTCGACGGCGCGGGCGCCGACGGCGAGGTCAGCGACTGGATCACCAAGGGGCGGGCCGGCCGTTTCTTCGCCGACAAGAACGTCAATGTCGTGCTCCCCACCGGCGGCAAGGGCACCTTCTACACCGACTGGCAGAAGAAGGACGCCGCGCTCGGCAAACCGATGTGGGAGACGTTCCTCAGCAAAGAACTCCCACCGCTCATCGACGCGAAGTTCGACGGGAACGGCCGCAATGCCGTCATCGGATTGTCGATGGGCGGGCAGGCAGCTTTCTCGCTCGCCATCCGCCATCCCGAGTTGTACACCGGAGTCGCATCGCTCAGCGGGTGTCCACCCGTGTCGGGTCCGCTCAACGAGGCATACGTCCGCACGACCGTCGGGCGCGACGGCGGCGACGCGACCAACATGTGGGGTCCGTTCGGGTCGGCCGGGTGGCGCGCACACGATCCGAGCCTGCATCTCGACCGGCTGCGCGGGAAGAACATCTTCATCGCCGCCGGTTCCGGCGCGATCGGCCCACTCGACCTGAGGCGCCAGATCGAACCCGAGGAGGGCCCGCGGGAGGTCGTGACGGCGTCGTCGTCGGCGCTGGAACTCGGGGCCTACCGCTGCTCGCTCGAGTTCGCGATTACACTGCGCGCCGCCGGGGTGCCGTACACCGACGGCTTCCGTCTCATCGGCACCCACACCTGGGCCTACTGGGAGCGCGACCTCGGGGTGCTCTGGCCGACCATCGCCCGGGGCCTGTAGGCCGGCCGCAACGCTCAGTTCCGAGGGCCGTCCCAGCTCTCCGCGAACCGCAGGAACGCGTCGTCCTCCTCGGCATGCGTGATGGTCACCCGAACGCCGTCGCCGTCGAACGGACGGACCACGACTCCGGCTTCGACACACGCGCGGGCGAAGTCCATCGTCGCGGCACCCAGGTCGAGCCACACGAAGTTCGCCTGCGAGTTCGGGACCCGGTACCCGGCGGCACGCAGACGTTCGGTGACGCGACCGCGTTCGGCGACGACGGCGTCGGTGCGGGCGAGGAGTTCCTCGCCGGCTTCCAGACTGGCCAGGGCGGCGGCCTGCGCCACACTGTTGACCGAGAACGGGACATGGACCTTGCCGAGGGCGGTGATGACCTCGGGGTCGGCGACCGCGTACCCGACGCGCAGACCCGCGAGGCCGTAGGCCTTGGAGAAGGTCCGCAGGATCACCAGGTTGGGAAACTCACGGCGGAGTTCGAGGGCGTCGTACGTCTGGTTCGACGGCAGCCGCAGGTACTCGAAGTACGCCTCGTCGAGTGCGACGACGATGTCGGACGGTACGCGCGTGAGGAACTCGCGAAGGTCATCGGCCTCGACCACGGTGCCCGTCGGGTTGTTGGGGTTGCACACGAAGATCAGTCGGGTGCGCTCGGTGACGGCGTCGGCCATCGCGCGGAGGTCGTAGGTGAGGTCACCGGTCAGGGGCACCTGCACAGGTGTGGCGCCCGCGACGCGGGTGGCGAGGGGGTAGGTCTCGAAAGACCGCCAGCCGAAGACGACCTCGTCGCCCGGGCCGCTGGTGACGAGAATCAGGTTCTGGCACAGGATGACCGAGCCGCAACCCACCTGCACCTCGTCCTCGGTGACACCGAGTTCCTTGGCGAGGGCGGCGGTGAGCGCGACCATACCGTTGTCGGGGTAGCGGTTGACGGCGGCAGCGGCGGCGCCGATCGCGTCCAGCACGCTGGGCAGCGGGCCCTCGGTCACCTCGTTGCTCGCGAGCTTCACGGCTCCCGGAAACGTCTTGCCCGGTACGTACACGGGAAGGTCGTCCAGATCGGGGCGGATTCGCAAGCTCACCCGACCAATGTAGGCCCCGGTCCGCAACAGGCAAAAAGTGGCTCTGACCAAACGGTTTGCTTGTCAGCGCGCAGGGTGTGTAACCTTTCGACTCGGCAGTTCGAAAGGACTCCGCCGAGGAGGCGTGCCAGAGCGGCCGAATGGGACTCACTGCTAATGAGTTGTCTCGCTAAAACGGGACCGGAGGTTCAAATCCTCTCGCCTCCGCCAGCCGTAGTCGGCCGACCGCGGTACAACTGAACAGCACGACACAATTGAACAGCACGCGCCCGTAGCTCAACGGATAGAGCATCTGACTACGGATCAGAAGGTTTGGGGTTCGAATCCCTACGGGCGCACTCGCAGAAGCCCGCCACCGGTTCACGGTGGCGGGCTTCTTTGCGTGGTATCTATTCGACTCCTACGTGCGAACGATCACCAGCTGCTGGGTCGCGCGTGTCATCGCCACATACCGATCCACCGCGCCTTCGATGCCGGCCCCGAAGGAGTCCGGGTCGACGAGGACGACGAGATCGAATTCGAGGCCCTTCGCGAGAGTGGGAGTCAGGGACCGGACCCGGTCGGTGGTGGGGAAGTCCGGTTCGCCGATGACACAGGCCGTCCCCTCGGGGTGGGTGGACGTCCACTCGTCGACAACGTCGTCGAGCTCGGATCGTCGCCTGTGGGTGACCGGGATTCCGGTGCTCCGCACCGAAGTCGGAACGTTGGCGTCCGGAAGTGCGGCGCGGATGACGGGTGCCGCCGCACCCATGATCTCCTCGGGCGTGCGGTAGTTGATGGTCAGGCCGGTCATGGTGACGTCGTAGAAGCCGACCCGCCGCATCCGCTCTTCCCAGCTCTCGACGAACCCGCGTCGTGCCTGGGCGCGGTCGCCGACCACGGTGAAGCTCTTCGACGGGCAGCGGCTCAGCAGCATCTGCCATTGGGCATCGGTCAGTTCCTGCGCCTCGTCGACGATGATGTGCGCGTACGGGCCGGCGAGACGGTCGGTGTCGGTCGGGTCGTCGATCGTCCCGTCGCCGAGATTGTCGCGGAGGTTCTCGTGCCGGAGCATCGACATCACGCCCTCGCCGTCGTCGTGGACCTCGGCGGCGATCAGATCCTCCACCACTTGGTCGATCCGCTCGCGCCCGGCATCGAGCTCGGCCTGCCTTGTGCGACGTCGTGCTGATGCGTCCGGATCGCCGATCCGCCGCCGCGCGGCGTCGAGGAGAGGAAGGTCGGCGTCGGTCCACGCGCCGGGGTCCTTGCGTTGCAGAGCCGCGGTCTCGGTGGATGACAGCCATGGCGCGCACATACGCAGGTAGGCGGGCACCGACCACAGGTCGCCGACGATCTCGGCGGCGTCGAGTATCGGCCACGCGCGGGAGAATGCTGCCACCAGGTCGACGTTCGCCGCGAGGGCACGCCGCAGCGGACCGTAGGGGACGTCGTCGTCGTGCCGGTCGGCGATGATCGACACCAGCTCTTCCCACACCTCATCGCGACCGTCGTTGTGCGGCGTGCCGCGTTCCGGGGCGTCGAAGGCGTCGGCCCAATCGGTGGGGGTGAGAGTGATTTCCGCCCAGGGGGTTTCGACCCGGAACGGTGTGGTGGGTGGTTGCTCGTAGAACCTGACCGCGGGCTCGATGGCACTCACCATCCGTGCAGAAGACTTCAATCGCGCCACATCATCGTCAACTTCGGTTGTGGCGCAATCACCTTCGGTGACCAGGTCGGCGAGGGTGCAGGTCTGCACGCTCTCCTCGCCGAGGCTCGGCAGTACGTCGGCGACGTAGGCCAGATACGGTCGGTGCGGTCCGACGACGAGCAGTCCGCCACGGTTTCCGGCGAGTCGCGGGTCGGCGTAGACGAGGTAGGCCGCACGATGCAGTGCGACCACCGTCTTTCCCGTACCGGGCCCACCGTCGACGACGAGGGCGCCGTGTGACCCGGCACGGATGATCGTGTCCTGGTCGGCGGAAATGGTGCCCAACACATCCCGCATCCGCGGTGAGCGGCTGGCGCCGAGGTCGGCGATGAAGGCCGATTGGTCGTCGAGCGCCGCATGCTGCGCGAGAACAGCCGGGTCGTCGACGAACACCTCGTCCCAGTAGTCGGTGATCCGGCCGTGGGTCCAGCGGTAGCGGCGTCGACTGACGAGTCCCATCGGGTCCCGGTGAGTCGCGGCGAAGAACGGCGCGGCGAGCGGTGTCCGCCAGTCGATGAGCAGCGTCTCGCCCTGCGCATCGGTGAGACCGAGCCGTCCGATGTAGACGATCTCGCCGTTGTCGCCGACCAGTCGTCCCAGGCACACGTCGAGCCGGAACCGGCGCAGGGTGCGGATCCGTGAATTCAGGGAATGGATCTCCAAGTCCCGGTCGACAGCTCGCCGGCCTTTGCCACCCGCGGCTCGGCGCAGCTCGTCGAGTCTGCTCTCGGCATGGTCGAGCGAGTTGCGGAGATTGGCGGCGATCGAAGTGAAATGCGCTGTGTCGTCGGCGATGAGGCCGGGGTCGTTCTTGGCGGTCAGGTGCTCGGGCAGGTCGAAGACCCGGTCGGCATGGGGCATCGGGTCGAGACGTGGGGTCGAAGAGGGGATCGAGGACGGCACAGATGAAGCTCCGTATCGGCAGGCGGCAGGGGACTCTCGGCAGGTGAGACAGCGATTCTGCACCGTTCAGGGGGCCTTGCGGCAAGCCCCCGTCCAGGGCTTATGGTGAAAGGGGATCAGAGAGCGTCACTCGCAGGTGAACCGGACCCTGATGTCACTTGTGCCGTTGCACGGCCGAAGTATTGCGGGCGGCTGCCCAGTATGTGAAAGTACTTTCAGTTCACGACAGTGAACTTCGATCGGTGGGGCTTGTCAGGGGGCTGCCGCCCCCGTGTATCGGGGGTGGGGCGGCAGCGCGGCCACGCGGAACCCTGGTCACTCGGTGCCGAACTTCGCCCCATGAGGTCTGTTGCTGTGCAGCCGATCCCGGAGTCATCTCGGAGTCCGGTGGTCGAATCAGCCCGATCTGATCGTCGGGTGGTCGCTCGCCGGAGGTCCGAGAGTCACCAGCGCGGGTCATTCACCCAACCGGTTCGTGTAGGCGTCCTATCGCCGCGGTCCTGCGGCTTCATCGTCGTGCGTGGGTGCGGTCGCTGCGACGCGCCGTAAGGTCGATGGGGAGGACTGACGACGCGACCGCCTCCCGGGACGTACCCGGGGCTCCCGACGTCGTCGACGACGACAGAGATCTCGACCGGAGGCCGACGATGGGACAGCCGTACGGCGGGCCGAACCCGGGTGTCACTGAACCGCGGCGCACCGACGGTCCGCACGGACCGACCCGAATCGCGCAGGGGTACGCCGGCGGCCCGTACGACGCCTACGGACAGCCCGAGTCGTCGCGGCTGTATCCGCCACTCGGCTACGCCGCCGACGGCACGCCGATGTTCCGTCCCGGCCAGCCGACGAACACGGAGCTGAACGCCGCCGAGCGCGCTGAGCGAGCCGAGCAGCATCGGGCCGCCGCTGCCGCGCGAGAGGCGGAGGCATCGAGCGCCGGCTCCACCTCCGGCTTGCCGAAGCTGTCCACCGCAACACTGATGCTGTCCCTCGGGATGGTGGTCTTGGTGGTGATCGCGGTGCTCGGTTTCGCCGGACTTCGTGGCTCGGAACCCGACGAAGTCGTCGCCGACCCGCCCCTCATCACCGACACGATGCCGATCCCGCGCACCTTCGAACCGCCGAGCCTGACCCCGCAAGACCCGGGTGGCAACCTCCCCGGCGGGCCCGGCGAGCGGATCGATCCACAGAACAAGCCGGTGACGTACGAGGTCACGATCGACGGGCAGGCCACGATCCTCTACGTCGACGATGCGGGGTTGCGATCGGATTTCGCGCCGAGGAATCCATGGACCGTCGAGTTCACCGGGGGAATGAACCCGCTGCGTCTCCTGGTGATCGCGGGCACGGGCAGCACTGTGAGTTGCTCCATCACCGTCGACGGCGAGGTGGTCGTGGAAGACACGGTGACCCCGACGTCGTCTCGTCGAACGGCGTCCTGCATCGCCTGATGTTCGGCATTTCGTTCCCTCGGATTCGGCGTGTCACCGGGATGACCTGCTCGTCCGATGTGTGATCGGCGGCCCGGCTCGCTACCTTGGTCACGTGAGTTCTCCGCAATCAGCCCCAGACAGCGGGCAGACCTCCGCCGCCAACGACGAGTTCAAGACGATGCTCACGTGGCGCGGCGAAGACACCGATCGACTCGAGCAGGTCCGCCTGGTCGTGTCCGGCACCCGACTCAAGGCGTACGGCCGGATCATCGCCGCCGCGACCGCCGACCACGAGGCGTTCTCGGCGTCGTATGAGTTGCAGACCACCGATGCCGGTGTCGTCAAGCGCCTGACGGTGCACCTGGTGCGTGCGGACGGGGAGACCCAGTTCGGCATCACCCGTGATGACGAGGGCACGTGGTTGATCCGCCGCCCGGACGGGGAGACCACCCGATCGGACTTCGACGGTGCGCAGGACGTCGAGCTTGCCCTGTCACCCATGTTCAATTCCCTGCCGATCCGTCGCGGCGATGTCTCGGCCGCGTCGGCCAAGGCCGTCGAGGTCCCGGTCGCCTACATGTATCTGCCGAGTGGTGAGGTGAAGTCGGCGACGATGTCCTACACCGCGGTTCAGGGCGGTTTCGAGGTCGTGTCGCCGCTGGCGACCACCACCATCACCGTCGACGACAACGGGTTCGTCGTCGACTATCCGGGTCTCGCGCGCCGGGTCTGAGGAGCCGCTCGCTACCTCACCCCACCCACACCCGACCCTGGTGGGCCTGTCGACGCAGTTCTTGCTGCCAGCCTCCGTCGCCGATCTCGACACCAGAGATGACCTCGGCGGTGCCGGAATGCAACTGCTCGTAGGCCGACCGTGCGCGGTGCCCGTCGTCGATGAGTACCTCGACGGTTCCGGAATCGCGTAGCTCGTCGCGCGCGGCAACGAGTCGGTCGATGGTCTCGCTGAGAACGTTGAGCACGGCGATGCCGTTCGCCTCGATCATCGCGCGCTGCAGATCGGGTGCGGTGCCGGCGACCCGGGTTCCGTCTCGGAAGCTGCCTGCGGCCAGGCGCAGCGCGAGGCCGCTCTCGCCTGCGCCGACAGCAGCGGTCACCGCGGCGGTGAGGTGGGGTAGGTGCGAGATCGCGGCTGCGGCGCGGTCATGCGCGTCCGGCGCGACGGGTACCACCCGCGAGCCGACCGCCACCGCAAGCGATGCGACCGGTAACCAGTCCGCCGCACGGGTCTCGTCGGTGGTGGTCACCGCCCACATCGCACCGTCGAAGAGCGTGGCGTCGGTCGCCGACCACCCGGAGCGGTTCGTTCCCGCCATCGGATGTCCGCCGACGTACCGTCCGTTCGGGTGCAGCCGGCCGATCACCCGCTCCACTTCCTGCTTGACGCTGATGACGTCTGTTAGCAGGACGTTCGGCGCGTGTTCGGCGATGGCGGTCACCAGCGGCTCGATCGTCGTCACCGGGGTCGCGAGCACCAGCAGTGCGTCCGAGATGGCTGCACGTTCAAGTGTGGCAACGAGATTCGACGACGCGTCGTAACCGTCCCGGGTGGCGGCGTCGACGGTGGCAGCGGATCGGTTGTAGCCGAACGCTTCGTGCCCGGCGTCGTGCAGCGCGCGTAGCAGCGACCCGCCGATCAGACCGAGACCCAGCACGCACACCGGTTTCGCGAGGACGGGGGAGTTGGATGACGGGTCGGCAGTCACCCTGACACGTTCCCACACCGGTCGGGACCGGTGAACCGGGACTTGGGAGTACAGGTGATAGGGGCTACGGTTTGCTGCATGGCCGGTGCCGGATTTGGGAAGTCGGGGTCGAACGCGCAGGACGCGGACGACGACATCGACGGTTTTGCCGTGGCGGTGGTCCGCGACGAGGGCGGGTGGAAGGTGTCGGCGCTCAAGCCGTCCGCCCTGACCGATCTCGAAGACGCCGAGACGCAATTGCGTGAGCTGCGTTCGGCTGGCGCCGTGTTCGGACTGCTCGACGTCGACGACGAGTTCTTCGTCATCATCCGCCCCGCCCCGTCGGGCGCTCATCTGCTGTTGTCCGACGCCACCGCCTCGGTGGACTACGACATCGCCGTCGACGTCCTCGACGCGCTGAACGTCGAGGTGCCGGACATCGACCCGGACGAACTCGATCAGATCGACCCGTGGGAAGAGGGAGACCTCGGCGTGCTCGCCGATCTGGGTCTGCCCGACGCGGTCATGAGCATCATCGTCGGGGACACCGATCTGTACGCCGACGAGCAGCTCGGGATGATCGCGGCCCGACTGGGCTTCGC
The DNA here is from genome assembly GCF_051789125.1 of Gordonia terrae. Lineage (GTDB taxonomy): Bacteria > Actinomycetota > Actinomycetes > Mycobacteriales > Mycobacteriaceae > Gordonia > Gordonia terrae_A. Next base: position 359,178 of record NZ_CP196526.1, read on the forward strand.
GGACGAGCTGGGTAAGGTCCTCGACTCGCTCGGCCACTGACCGGGTACGTCGGCAACCACCCGATGAGTTCGCGCCGCTGGGAATCGATGATCCGTTCCGCGCTCGATGCGGCGGCGCTCTCCGGATCCGACGACGTCCCCATCGGGGCTGTCGTGTTCGACCCCGAGGGAGTCGAGCTCGCGCGGGCGGCCAACCGTCGTGAAGCCGACGGGGACCCGACCGCCCACGCCGAAGTGCTCGCGCTGCGCGCCGCGGCCCGGGCCTTCGGTGACGGCTGGCGATTGCCGGGTTGCACCATCGCGGTCACGGTCGAGCCGTGCACGATGTGCGCCGGGGCCATCACCCTGGCCAGGGTGGAGGCCCTCGTGTTCGGCGCCTGGGAGCCCAAGACGGGCGCTGTGGGCTCGTTGTGGGACGTCGTACGCGATCCCCGGCTCTCGCATCGGCCGCAGGTGAAGGGCGGCGTGCTCGAGGACGAATGTCGCGCCCTGATGGTCGACTTCTTCGCGGCACGCCGCGACCACTGACCCACACCCTCGGGGTCGGTGGCGCTGAAGATCGGTGAGATCTCAGGGTCCTGACCGATGGTCGGCGTCGGGCCGCTCTGGCAGATTGGAGTCGAGAGTCCCCGACCTGCGAGGAGCAGTCATGACCGAACCCGCCGACAAGGTGAGCGCCGCCTTCGACACCGCCAAGACCAAGATCAACGAGTTCGCCGAGAGCGGCAAGGTGCAGGAAGCACTGGGGACCGCCCGCGACAAGATCGACGAGTTCGTGGAGAGCAAGCAGGTCCAGGACGCCCTCGGTACCGCCAAGGACAAGCTGAACGAGCTGGCCGAGAACGAGAAGGTCCAAGAGGCGTTCAGCACGGCCAAGGACAAGATCAACGAGGTGTCCCAGAAGTTCAACAGCCGCTGACCTGCGGTTCTGCAGACCCATACGGTCTGTGGCACGGTGGGAAACAGGAGTCAGCTCCTGAGCGGCGGCGGTGGCGTCGAGCCATGGCGCGACGAACGTCGCCGAGCACTTCCACTCGGCCGATGGGCCGAACCCTAACGAGGAGGCTTCATGGGAACCACTGACGACGCACAGAACAAGGCCGAAGAGCTCAAGGGCCGCGGCAAGGAAGCCGCCGGCAGCCTCACCGACAACGACGACCTCAAGAACGAGGGCAAGGGCGATCAGGCGCAGGCCCAGGGCAAGCAGAAGATCGCCGACGCCGCCGACGCCGTCAAGGGCAAGGTCGACGACGTCAAGAACAAGCTGACCGGCCACTAGAGTCTCGCTGCACCCGATACGGCCACTCTGACCAGGCAATTTAAGCCTGACCGACTGACTGCGGTACAGTCTTCGGCGGTGGCGTGTCCGAGCGGCCGAAGGTGCAGCACTCGAAATGCTGTGTGCGGTAACCCCGTACCGAGGGTTCAAATCCCTCCGCCACCGCCAGAGAATGGCCTCCCGTCTTCGCAGACGGGAGGCCATTGTCGTATCTGGAGTCCACCCCGGGCTGATACACAGCGAGCGCTCGGCTGGCGACGATCACCGCACGACGGGTTAGTCTGTTCCCCGATGTGGCTGGGGAGCCACCACGAGCGCGCGAGGGGGAGCAGTGACCGCACCGTACCCGGACCAATCGTTACCCGGCCCCGCCCCGACCCCGATCCCACCCGCCCGCGCCTACGTCCTCCGCTCGGAGCGCACCCAATGGGAACGTCGCGCGGCTGTGGCTGGGGATGCGGCGGAGTCGCTTCGAACAGCCGCGATGGATCTTCAGGCAGTCCTCGACGGCAACTATTTCGGCCACTGCGTGGAGGGGGACGGCCTCTACGAGGCGCTGCGCTTTTCAGTGCGGGCGTTGGTGGAGACCGTTGAACAGCAATCGGATAGCGCGGAGGAGCTAGCGCGAAAGTGTCACACCGCGCTAAGAGCGCTAGCGGACGCCGATCTTTCTGGCGCCAAAGGTATCGAGATCTGAAATCGTGCCTCTTACGCGAAGCTCTATGCTGCTTGCAGCAGCCGTGGTCGGCTTGTCTGCTACTGGATGCGCAGTTGAAGGGCAACCTGTTGCGAACCGAGACCCCTTGATTCCTGCCTCCTCGTCGTCAGTGCCAGTTCGTCAAACCGATGCATCGGGGAACGTACTGCCGTTTGCTACAAATTTCCCGAATCGCTGGAATGCTAACAACGACGGCACGAGTTACGAATCCTGCACTGCTGTGACTGGTGAGACTTTGAGAGCAAACGGTCTCGATGAACGGTCTGTTGCTGACGTGGCCAAATCAGACCGCCAGACGGCTCGTGGTTGTTCATGGAAGGCGGCCGGCGAACCACGCATAATTGCAGAGCAGTTCGTTGCGAATCTTCTTCCAGGCGAGTTTGATCTGACCGGTTATAAAGGGCGGAACGCTGCTGGAATGCAGTGGCTCGCGGATACTTCGATAGATGGCCGCAGAGTCGCAATTGGATCGATGACCAAGTATCGTTGCGCGACCTACCTTGTTTCCGGGAAAGCGGTAGTAGTAACTGCGGTCAACGACTATACAAAGCGCGGAACCAACACCGCAGCGATATGTCAGCGGGCACTAAGCTTCACTCGGTCCGTTGTGGACGAAATTCCCCGCTAGGTAGAGTTGTGTTCCTCAGTCTCCGTGATTCATCCGCAGTTCCTGTCCTGACAATGGAGTCGGCCTGAACCGTGCGGTGAACAACACTGCGTCGCACTGTGCCCGCCACACAACCACTGGCCACGCCAAGGCGTGACCAGTGGTTGTTGTGAGAGGGTCGAAACGACCCGTCACCCCTGGCTGGGGCTTCCCCCGGGGGTAACGATTCTTGGGTAGGTGATCGCCCAATCGCGTTGCGTTTCAATCCGGAAGCCGGGAAATACACGCAACGTGATCAGTAGGCGAACTCCCCGTCAGCCGAGGCTGAAGGGCTTGCCCCACAGGGTGACGCTCTGCGTCGCGCGCTCGGTGGCGATGCTGATCTTGGCGTACGACCGTGCCTGGGCGTAGCCGGCGCAACCGTTCACCATCATGGTCTCGTTGGTGTAGGCGAGAGTGCCCTTGCCGCCGGTGAAGCTGATCGAAGAGGAGTGTCCCGCGGCGCCGAAGGCGTCCTTGTACTCGCGGTCGTTGATCACGTAGTTGGCTGCCTGGCCCGGTCCGATGGTCACTCCGGCGCCGGTTTCGGCGGTGACGGTGGCGCTCTGCAGGTCGTACTGCGGTGCGGTGCCGCCGCCCTTGGTGGTGGAATTGCCGCCGAGGGTGAGCTGGCAACCGACGACGTATCCGGCGGCGACGCCGAGCTGCGCGGCCGGATCGGAGCTCGACACCGTGTATTTGCCTGAGACCCAGGCATTCCGGTGCAGAGGCGTACCGCCCATCGACGGGTTCACGCGTGCGGACTCGTTGGAGCGGGTGATGGTGACGGTCGTGCCGTCGGCGAGCTTCTTCGTCAGTGTCTGCCCCGGCAGCTTGGTCGTCGTGTCGGCGTCTGCGGTGGCGCCGACCGTCAGGGGGAACAGTGTCGCGCAGGCGACCGCGGTTCCGGCGAGGGTGGCGCGTCGGAGTCGTTGTCCGGTGATGGTCATGAGAGCCTCGATTCGGCGAATGTAATTGTGATGCAACGGTTGTGGGAAGGAAACGGCGATATCAGCCGATCGAGAACGGCTTGCCGTAGAGATTCACCTTCTGATGCACCTCGCCGGTCGTCTCGATCGTGGTGAACGCGCGTGCCTGCGCATACCCGCCACAGTTCTGGACATCGATCTGGGCATCGTCGTAGCCGAGGTGGTAGGTGCCGGGCTTCTCGATGTTCTTGCTGGTCAGCACCACGAATGTCACGTCACCGGCGGCCAGTGGGACGGTCAGGCTGCCCGACACCGTCGGAGCGGTGGGAGTGATCGTTCCGGACAGCCCACCTTGCAGGCCCTTGATGTTCACCTGGCACCCGACGATGTAGCCGGTCGACAGGGTTGCGGCCGCGCCGTTGGTCGCGGTGCCGTTGCTGCCCGGCAGCGTGGTTTCACCGGCGGCACCGGCACTCGGACCGGCCTTGGCGGGCTTCAGGTGGGGTGCGTACAGGGTGATCTGGCCGCTGACCCAGGTCGTGCGTGACACGCCGTTGGCGGCCATCGACGCCGAGACGCGTGCGCTCTCGTCGGACCGGACGATGCGGATGCCCTCGCCGGTGGCGGTGCCGTCCGGAAGTCGGACGAAGGCGTCCGCCCCGGCCGACGCGGCGCCGGCAAGCAGTGCGGCCGACACCGATCCGCCGATGAGTGCGGACAATCCGACGGCCCGCAGGGTTCGTTGTGTCATCTCTCGTGCTCTCCTCGTTCTTCTCGTCGACGCCGGAAGTCGCGTCACGCGTCGAAGTTGAACGCGGCCGTCGCCGCTACCTGAGCGGTGCGTCGACATGGCCAGCGCGAGCTGAACGTACCCTAAACGGGAGATTAGTGAAAAGCTAAGTAGAGCGGGTTGACAAGTTTGGGTGAGGTAAAGGTAACCTAACTCGGCGTGAGACCTCCGGTAGCACCACCCTCGTTGCTCGATGAGGCGCAGCGCACCCACGGACTCCGCGCGGCAGTGCATGCAGGTGACGCCGTCATCGACTTCGAGCGCTTCGCCGAGTCGGCCGGGTGGATGTCAGGCGAGCTACGAATGTGCGGTCTGGAACCGGGCATTCGAGTCGGCCTGGCGATCCGCACCGGCTGGGAGTTCGTCCTCGCGTGGCACTCGCTCGTCGACCTCGGCGCGGTGGTCGTTCCGATCGACCTGTCGACATCGACGGTGACGGAGGTCATCCGAGACCTCGAGATCGGTTTCTTGCTCGCCCACGCCGACCACGGGACGACTCTGGAAGACATCGTCGAAGCCGTTGTGCCCGCGGACGCGTTCTATCCGTTCTACGACGTCGCCGACGGCTTCACCCTTGTCGACCTCGGGAGTCGAGCGCACCTTGCCCCGGTGGGCGGGCTCGTCTCCGACCACTCCGCCGGTAGCGTCGAACCCATAGCGGACCTGCTGCGTGAGGCGCGTGACATCGTGCGCGCCGGGAGGATTCGTCGGGGCACACGCGTTCCGATCCGGGGGACACTCGACAGTCGCGAGACGATGATCGTCATCATGGCCTGCGCGGCGGCGGGCGCGTGTGTCTGCGTCGACGCCCCGTTCGGCGCGCCCTCGTGGACGCTATCCGCCGCGTCGTGAGGAGGACTGCCACTTCTCGACGAGCTCGAGCAGAGTGGTGTCCTTTCGGAGCCGCAATTGCTCGATGACCGCTTCGATTCCCGAACCATCTGGCAACCAGAGAGATTCGATCAGAACGTCGGCGATCTCGGACCGCGTCACCCGTTGCGGCCTACGGCCGAGCTGATCGAGGATGGCCGCGGCGATCGAGCGGCTCCGGGTGCCTGCGCGTCGGACGTCGAATCGATTCGGCGCGAAGTCGAGGAACACCGGGTCGCCGTCGGCGAGGCCCATGTCGGCGACGAACCGGTTGATCGAGCCCGATCGTGCTTGCACAGAAGCCCATACGAACGACTGCGGCCCGAGCCGTGAGTCGAGAGTCACGGGCGTTCCGGGTCGGACGCCGATGAGACCGGCGAGCGCACTGGGGATGTTGAAGTTCGATCCGCGGACCTGCGCGCCGGTGATGGTCGTCGCCCAGTGGGTCGTCTCGCCGTCGCGGAACAATCCTCGCGTCCGCGCCGGGGTCTTGCGGGGACGGAAGGGGCGTTCGCGTCGGCTGACAACTCCGTTCGAGGTCATGAACTCGCCTGCGCCCGCGTACGCCCGGATGCTGGCGGCGCTCACGTCGTAGCGGTTGCGGATGACTGCGACGATGTCGTCGAGCGGAACCCGTCCACCTCGGGCGTCGACGATCTTGCCGATCTGGACATGAACCGGTTCGTAGCGGGTCCCGCCCCATCGAACGAGCCCGTAATGGGTGCGATCGGTCTTGATGATCCGCGGGTCGGCGACGAGGGCGTTGCGAATGCTGGCGTCTGCGCGAGGAAATGCCGTGAGTGCCGCGCTGATCTGGTCGAAATCCTGTGGTTCATCAGCGATAGCGAGAACAGCTGCGACGAGATCGCCGGTCGACGCGGTCGCGGCGATGGCGTGATCGTCGAGCAATGCGAAGCCCGTGCGCTTCAACCAGTGTCGTGTCGCATCGCGGGTGAGGCCGAGCTGCGCAGCGACGCGGTGCACCGGGGCGGCCCCTTCGGGTGAGGCCGCGTCGCCCACGACGGAACGCGTTGTCTCGGCCACCGACCGCAACGAGCCCCGGATGATCCATTCGTCGGTTGCGCGGAGTCCGGCCGCAACGGCGGCGAGCCGCCAGAACTCGGCGCCGGTGTCGCCCACCGGGGTGCTCGCCAACGGAACGGCGTGACAGATGCCTTCTGCGTCGGTCACGGGCGTCGCACGGTCGGTGATGGCCCGGGCGAGGTCCGCCAGACCCGGACTCGCCTCGACGAGATGACGGATGCGCGCGCGCATCGCTCGGTCGATCTGGGTCACCCGCTCCCGGGATGTCCCGATGATGTCGGCCAACTCCGACTGGGTGCTCGGACGCGCCGCGAGCACACGGTCGCCGAGCACGAGGCGCTCGCGACCGTTCAGTGACTCCACGAAATCGCTGACCGCCGCAGTCGCCTGCGCGTCCACCCCCGGACGGTCGGTCAGCGCGGACAGTCGGACGAAGGCCTCGATCGTCTCGTGTATCGCCGACGCGCCGACGCCTTCCGCCATCACACCGATCGGTGAGTGGGTGAGCAGGCTCTCCATGTCGCCGATGGTGCGAGTCAGCGCTTTTCGTGTGTCCGAGCCGGCGGGCAGGTCGTCGATCCGAAGGTCGGGCGACACGACGGGGAAGTCGAGACTCAACCGCCTGTCGGATCGATCCCGGAGATATCGATCGGCGACGCGTTCACAGAACCTGTCGAGTCCCGCGGGATCGATGGTGCGTGCAGGCGACGACTCGATCCAGCTGTTGCCGCTCACGTCGCCGTCGGCAGCGACGAGGTCGACGGAGATCGCCGGACCGGAACGATAACCGTTCAGCCATGGGAGCAGCGCCCGCCATGGCGCCACCGAGAGGTCCGCGCGTTCGATGCCCTCGGACGACGAACTCTGGTGCGAGGACGAAGTCATCGGTGGCGTTTCCTCGGTGAGTGACGACGAAAGTCGGTGGTGGAGCGCGGATCGGGTCCTGGCGCGGGGCTCACCCCAGGTTACTCGGCAGCATCGTCGTCGGCGCCACATTGATCCCCCGGACCGAGTGCGACGTTGACGCCCGCCGTGCGGTCGACGATCCTGGGGCGATGCGGAAACCGCGGATGTCCGACTCCGGCGCGGCGTCGCGCGGTGTCCCGATGGCAGGCGGCGGCCGGTGAGCACTGCCGTCGTGGTGGGCGGCGGGCCCAACGGTCTCGCCGCGGCTCTTCATCTGGCCCGTGAAGGCGTCGACGTCCAGGTGCTGGAGGCATCGGACACGGTGGGCGGGGGTGCCCGATCCGGCGAGCTCGCGGTGCCCGGCGTCATCCACGACCACTGCTCGGCGTTCCACCCGCTGGCCGTCGGTTCGCCGTTCTGGTCCGAAGTGGGGCTCGAGCGCCACGGCCTGGTGTGGAAATGGCCCGAGATCGACTGCGCCCACCCGCTCGACTCCGGCGACGCAGGCCTGTTGTATCAGTCGATTTCGACGACTGCAGACGGTCTCGGCGCAGACGGTGGTCGCTGGCGCACGATGTTCGGCGACCTGGCCGAACATTTCGACGACCTCGGTGAGGATCTGCTCCGTCCGATCGTCAACGTGCCTCGTCATCCGTTCCGCCTGGCTGCTTTCGGACCTCGCGCAGTTCTGCCCGCGACGATCCTCGCGCGATGGTTTCGCACCGAACGCGCCAGAGCGCTCTACGGAGGGATCGCCGCGCACCTGTTCTCCCGGTTGGACCGACCACTCACCGGCTCCCTCGGACTGATGATCGCCGCCAGCGGACACCGGTACGGTTGGCCGGTCGCGGAGGGAGGTTCGGGGGCCATCACAGCGGCTGTCGTCGCGGCGCTCGAGGCCAGCGGCGGCAAGATAGAGACCGGTGTTCGTGTGAGATCTCGAGCCGACATCCCGCCCGCGGACATCACGATGCTGGATCTGTCTCCGGCGCAGATACTCTCGCTGTACGGCGACGAGATGCCCGCGCGTATCCGGCGGTCGTACCGTCGGTACCGGGTCGGGTCGTCGGCCTTCAAGGTCGACTTCGCGATCGACGGGGACATCCCGTGGACCAACGCCGCATGTTCGCGCGCCGGAACAGTCCACCTCGGCGGGAGCTTTGCCGAGATCGCAGACACCGAGAGGCAACGCGCCGAGGGGAAGACGGTGGCTCGACCGTTTGTACTGCTGGGCCAGCAGTACGTCGCCGACCCCACGCGCAGCGCCGGCGGGATCAACCCGATCTATGCTTACGCCCACGTGCCGCGCGGTTTCGACGGAGATGCGACCGAGCAGATCGTCGCGCAGATAGAGCGTTTCGCGCCTGGTTTCCGCGACCGCGTTGTCGCGACGACCAGTTGGAGTACCGGACAGCTCCAGGCCTACAACCCCAACTTCGCGACCGGGGACATCATCGGCGGAGCCAACGACGGGCTGCAGATCGTTCTGCGCCCTCGCGCTGCGATCGACCCGTACGCGACCGGTGTTCGAGGGGTGTACATCTGCTCTCAGGCCACCCCGCCGGGCGCGGGCATCCACGGGTTGTGCGGCTTCCACGCGGCCGGATCCGCTCTGCGACACGCACGCTCGGGACGGTGACCGTCACGGGCATGTGTCACCGGCGCCGGTGAGATCACCGACTGCCCGGGAACGTGCGAGACGTGGCGCGATGTCGAGCAGCTGGTGAAGCGTGGGTGAAGAGTGAGTCGTTCACGTCCGATACGACGATGAGCGCACCTAGGGTTGCCGGCATGAAACGATCTGCAATCACAATGTCGATGGCCGCGATCTCGATCGGCGCCGCAGGTGTGCTGACCGTATTGGGAACGTCTGCAGCGCAGGCAAATTCGTTCTCCACCAGCACCCACGGCGGCACAGCGAGCTACGACGACGGCGGCGACAGGTTCTGCGCATTCGCCTGGAACACCGAAGGCGTTCGTACGGTGCGGGTCACATTGACCGCGGTCAGTCGCCCGGGGCCGAGCTTCGACTTCACCGAGCGGAACACCTACGCCGGTGGCAACGCGGGGAACACCTGCCGGAGCCTCGCGACAGCGTATGAGGACACCCAGTACAAGGCCGTGATCCGCGGATACTGGGGCGAGCCGGGAACCACCGAGACCAAGACCGTCACCTTCTACAGCTGACGATCGTCGTCCGGGCTCCCGTTTCGCCACTCTTCCCCGGCGTCACGGGGGCCCGGCTCCGTCGGATCGATGTCGCTGCGCCAGGTCCCGGTGATCTCGTCGATCTTCGCACCGGTCGTCGGTGCGAACCGCGAATCGTCGAACCGCGGCTTTCCGTCGATACGGAGGTCGTAGCGGCGAAGTTGTTCGCGCACCGGATCTTTCATCTCCGCCAGGATGAGGGTGATTCCGTGCGAGCGGAGATAGTCGTCGAGCTCGACGAGTTCGTCCACAGCCGTTGCGTCGATGTCGACGATGGGTTCCGCCGCGACGATCACTGTGTGCACCCGCCTCCCAGCCGATCGCGCCTCCCTGACCTTGCCGCGGACGAAGTCGTCGAAGATGCCGCCGTTGGCGAAGAACAATGCGGCGTCGAAGCGGACGATGAGGACTCCTTCGATTCGCTCAGCCGTGGGGTAGCGGGTGACGTCGTGGTAGCCGCGGAGGCCGGGCACCCGACCCAGCTCGGTCCGATAGGGGCGCCAGGCGAGATTCACGAAGGCGATGAACGACAGTCCGATCGCGATCAGGATGCCCTCCAGGACACCGATGAGCGCGACGCCCAGGAACGCCGCCACCGACAGTGCTCCCTCGACCCAGTTGGCGCGGAACAACTTCACGATCCCCGAGATGTCGATGAGCGAGATCGCCGCGGCGATGACCACGGCGGCCAGTGCGGCCGACGGCAGATAGGCGGTCACCCCCGGGGCGGCGAAGATGAAGACGATGATCAGCAGCGCACCGACGACCGCGGCCAGCTGGGTCTTGGCCCCGGCCTGTTCGGCGACCGGTGTGCGTGACGACGACGCCGAGATGGCGAAGCCGCTGAGGAATCCGGTGGCGATGTTGGCGGTTCCGATGGCCGACATCTCCTGGCTACCGTCGACGGTGTCACCGGCACGCGCCGCGAATGTCCGTGACAGCACACTGGTGTCGGCGAACGCGATGAGCGCGATGCCCACCGCCGGGCCGATCAGGCTGATCACGTCGTCGACGGTGATCCCCTCCAGCGACGGTGACGGCAGGCCACGAGGCATCGCGCCGACGACCGGGAGATCGTCAGACCATCCGAAGGCCCCGACGACCGCGATCGCACCCACGACGGCGATCAAGACACCGGGAATCGCTCTGCGCCACAGACGCAACGCGAAGATGGTGACCAGACAGGTGACGCCGATGGCCGACGGCAGTGCTCTCGTCTCGCCCGCGCCGATCGCGGTGACGATGCCCGTCGCCTCCTCGAGCACAGAATCCCCGTCGACGCTGAATCCCAACAGTTTCGGCAGCTGACTCAGGATGACCACCAGAGCGATCCCGTTCAGGTAGCCGATGCGGATGGGCTTGGACAGCAGGTCGGTGACGAAGCCGAGCTTGAGCAGGCCACCGATCACCAGGATCAGCCCGACCTCGATGGCGAGTACGCCTGCGAGCGCGACGCGTTCGGCGTCGAAGGCGGCCAACGGAATGATCGATGCGGCGATGATCGGTGCCAGCGAGGAGTCGGGGCCGAGCACGAGGATGCGTGAGGGGCCCACGACCGCGTAGACGAGGAGGGGGATCACCGTCGCGTACAGACCGGTCACCGGTGGTAGACCTGCGACCTCGGCATACCCCATACCCGCCGGGATGAGCAGCGCCGTCAGCACGACGCCGGCGACGAGGTCTCCCTTGAGCCACGACCTGTCGTACGAGCGGAACACACCCCATCCAGGGAGAAGCCGTGACACCGCACCCGCTCGCATGCCGCGATTATGGCCTCTGCCCGCCGGGTTCGGTCCGCGATCGCTCAGGTTGTGACGACGGTGGGCTCCTCGATTGCTGTCGAAGGGGCCGGAGTCTGTTGCACCGGTGACAGGGCCAGGGCGATCGTGCCCGTCACGACGAGATGCGCCGGGAGTTCGGCGTGCAGGGTTCGGCGGTGCCGGGAGAGGTCGACGACCGTGATGTCGGCCATCGCCGCGCCGGCGAGGGGTGTGCCCGGGAAAGCGACGTCCAGCAGGGACGAGTGCAGCGGCAGCGAGGCATCGACGTGCAAGACAGCGCGCCCGCGGGTGACGGTGACCGACGTGAGGCGGGTCACCAGCGTCGGGAACCAGGCCGACGTCGGGCACAGCGACTGACACACCGGTTGCCCGTCGTCGTCGAGGTAGAAAGCGATTCGGCGATGCAACGATTCTTCGCGCAGCGAGATGTCTCCGGCGACCACATCAGCGCCCGCGGCGCGCAGAGTTGATCCCCAGATCTGTCTGTCGAACGTTCTGGTCACGGTGATCCTTTGTAGGGAGGGCAATTGGTCGAACAATGTCACCGGACCAGATCTACTCCGCAACCCGTTGTAGCGGAACACAATAACGCGTTAAGAGATCGTCAAATCGCGTCGGCGAGTACGCGGAGCGCGAGATCGCGGGTGATGTCGAATGCCTCCGGCTCCACGCCGAGGCCGGCGCTGACGAGGGCACCCTCGTGCAGGATCAACAGTCGGCGCGCCACTTCTCGGGGGGCTGGGGTGGCGCCGGCGATGCGGGTCAGGAGCTCGAGCATCTCCTGCTTCTGCCCCACGATGATCGGATACGCGGGATGGTCCGGATCGCTGATCTCGGCGTGCGCGTTGATCATTGCGCAACCCTTGTGGCCGCGTTCGGCGGACCAGTCGCGCGTGGCGTCGAACACGGCCGCGAGCTGGGCTGCGGGCGAGGTCGGCGCGGCATCCAGCCGCGACTGTAATAAGAGCTTCCACGCCTTGTCACGCGCCCGCAGGTACTCGACGACAAGCTGTTCCTTCGACCCGAACCTGTCGTACAGCGTGCGTTTGGTGACCCCGGCTTCAGCGGCGATGGTGTCCACCCCGACCGCATGGATTCCGCGCTCGTAGAACAACCCGGACGCGGCGTGCAGGATCTGCCGTGCCTTGGGGGTCCATTCCACCTCGTGGGTCGTCGTCACCTGACAAATACTACACCGATCTGTAAAGTCGGCCGCATGCGCACTTCACCGATCGGTATACCCAGCAGGTGGCTGACCTTCGCGATGTCCGCGGTCTTCGTCGTGTGCTGGTCGTCGGGCTTCATCGGAGCCAAACTGGGAGCCGGCGAGGCGTCGGTCCTGACGATCCTGATGTGGCGGTTCCTGATCATCGCCGCCGTTCTCGGAGCGGCAGTGTGGGTGCTGTCCCGTCGGCGACGGGTACGACCGATGTCGCCGCGGCAGTTCGGTTCACAGTTGGTGATCGGGGTGTTGTCGCAGTGCGGGTACACCGTGACCGTGTACTGGGCGATCTCACTCGGGGTCAGCACCGGCACCACCGCGCTCATCGACGGTGTGCAACCGTTGGTGGTCGCCGCACTCGCGGGCCCGATCCTCGGCGCGGTGACACGTGGCCGTCAATGGTGGGGTCTGCTGGTCGGTGCGGCCGGGGTGGTGCTGGTGACGTGGTCGGACGCCTCGTCGTCTGCGGGGGCGCCGTGGTGGGCCTACCTGGTGCCGCTGCTCGGGATGGCGAGTCTGGTGGTGGCGACCTTCCTGGAGCGGCGTGTCATCGACGCGCCAGCACCCACTGTCATCCTCGCCATCCACTGTGGCGCATCGGCGGTGATCTTCTCTGCCGCGAGTGTTGTCGCGGGGGTGGCCGTGCCGCCGATGGCCGGTACGTTCTGGCTGGCGATCGCGTGGCTGACCCTCCTGTCGACCCTCGGCGGCTACGGCCTGTACTGGGTGCTGCTCCGACGATCGGGGGTGACCTCGGTCAACACCCTGATGTTCCTGATGCCGCCGGTCACCGCCCTGTGGGGAACGGCTATGTACGACGAACCGTTCACGTGGACAACGGCTCTCGGACTGGCAATGGCCTGCGGGGCCACGTGGGTGGTCAATCGTGGGGCGCCGGAGCGGTCGGTCGACGGTGGGCGGACAACCAAAGAGGTTGCCGAGGTTGCTCGATGAGGCATGGCGTACCGACCGACGTCGTCGCGGCAGTGTGCCCGCTAATCGGACGAAACTGCCCCATCTGGCCGCTCCGGAACGACGCCGTCGGCCCGCCACGTCACCGTGACCGGAACCTGGTCGTCCCACGGTTGCCGTGTGACGAGGTCGGCGACGCGCACGTAACCGCGTTCGAATTCGCCTGTCGCAGGATCGACGAGGCGGTATTCCTGTGTCTGGCGATGAATCGGTTGAGCGTCGAGCAAGACGATGCGAACCTCACCGGGCTCGAATCGGCAACGCTGCTGGAGTGATTCGATGAGCTGCTCGTTCGACAGGTGGCCGTCGCCGAAGTTCCAACCCATCGCGGTGCTGCAGATCCGTTCGCCGTCGGTGAGCACGTACTGCTCCTCCGGGACACCCGCCATCGCACGATGCGCCAGCGTGAACAACGCCCGACCGTGACTGTTGAAGGACCGGAACGCATATCCCATGTACAGCGGGATCTGCGCGGCTTCGGGACTGCCGTAGAACCGTTCGAGCTGGGCGGCCGGCATCGACGCGATGGCCACGATTCCCTTCTCGATCTTCGCCGAGGCCGACGGTTTGATACACCACAACCCGGTGTCCCAGTTGCCCGCGTAATACCGCATGCCCGGCAGGAACGACACCTTGCGCGGGAACAGGTTTCCGACGATGACGGTTCCGACGGACACTGCGAAGAGCACCAGGGGCCAAGGAGATCGAAGATCCTCGAGTCCGATCCCCGGATGTCCGACGAACAGCGCGAGGATGCCGAACATCATGAAGACGTTCCACTCGAGCGGCACCCCCATCGGGATCGACGAGAGGATGCCGAAGTGGAAGATGAGCATGATCGCCGCCGCGATCGCAGCGACCCAACCACCGTGCGAGAAGAACAGCACGAGTGGGACGAGTCCTTCGACCGCGGTGGAGAAGTGGGCGATCCAGCGTGAACGCCGACCAGGTCGGAGGTCGTCGGGGAAGTCCTCGAAGAACTTGCGCTTGATCTTCGGAGATCGCCAGATCGGATTGTTCGACATCATCGTGGCGATGACGAACGGGAAGTGCTTGTTCAGTTTCGACGTAGCGGCGCCCAACCAGATGCACAGAAAGATCAGTTTGGCGGCAATGATCATGTCGACGCCGCTGAACAGAAAGGTCACGGTGAGCGCGCCGTACACCTCGCCGCGGGCGGCGAGGAACACCGTCTTGTCCCGCAGGCCGATGGCGGCGAGGAGGCCGAGGATGGTCCAGATCTGCCAGACCGGAAGGACGCCCACGGTGGTGCCCAGTTCGGGAACGTCGCCGGTGCCGGGGCTGAACAACGCGATCAGGATGACGATGATGAGCGCGCCGTACAGCGCGACGTCGATGGGAGTGCGGCTGTCGCCGGCGGTCAGCGGGATGCGGGGCCACGGCGGTTGCCGAATGGTTCTCGGACGCAACCAGTACAGGATCGACCCGAGGGGCGGGAAGAAGCGGTTGTTCAACGGGCCGAACCCGCAGCCGAGGCCCACGACCTCGAACAGCATCGTGTACAGCACGACCTTCTGGAACACGATCGGCTCGTTGTACCAGGCAGTGATGTCGAAGAACCCGTCGATGCCGGGTGTGCTGACGACCACCGCCCAGCCGATGAGGATGTAGGCGAGGATCTTGCCGACGTAGAACAGGTGCAGAGCGACCGGCGTCCCGAACCCCACTTCGGCCCAGTGTCGCGCCATCGGGCGGATCTTCTCCGCCCGACTGCCTTGACTCCAGGTTGCGAAGTCGATCTCCGGAGTGGTCTGTTTCAGGAATCCCATCGCCGCAGAACCTAGCAAACCAAGTGCTTGCTTGGTCCGGTTTCGCTGATCCGCGTGCGTCCCACCGCCCCAGGAACCAGGGATGACCGTACCGACGACATTCGGCGGTCGACGGCACGCGGGGTCCCCGGTCAGCGCTTGCGAGTCCGTGCCCCGCCTTCGCGATGCGTGGTCTACTGGATGAATGATGTACGTCCTGATCGCCGTCTTCGTGGTGGTCATGGCGGCGGCCCTCGTCGTGCTGTTGGGCATGGCGATCGGCGCGTTCTCGGCGATGTTCACGGGCATGCGTGACGACCTCCGCACCCGGAGGTCCGACGCACGGTCGCAATCGGACAACCCGATGGCGTCGCGCGGACCCGCGACAACCTCGGCAGACCCCCTGGGCGACCTCGCCGACACGCTTCGACTGGCCCAGGCCCGACGCTGGGAGTCGTGTCAGACGATTCGGCGGCGACTGAACAGCGATCGCTCCGACGACGTGCAGAGCGATGCCGGCGGGTTCATCGTCCTCGCGCTGGACATCTGGCGCGGTCTGCCGGTCGAGGCAGGAGACGCCGGACCCGACGATGCGGCAGGCCGGGTTCGCCGTCACGAACATGACGCGGGCGAACTCGACCACTTCTCATCCGACCCGGTCGGCCAGATCGCGTGGACGACCGCGGCGGTCGCCGATCGCATCAGTGACCTCCCCGCGTGGCGACTCGACTTCTTCGATCGTCACTCCGTGCGCGTTGACCTGGGTGGTGAGGTCACCGCCATCGCGAACGCGGCCGTCGGCCTCCGCGACCAGTTCGTCCTACTCGGCGACGCGCCGTCAGGGCACCTGGCCGCTGACCCGGACGTCATCTCCACCTTTGCCGAGAAGTCGCTCCTGCTGTCGGGCCGGCTCGATGAACTCGTGCGGCGCCTGGAGGCCTTCGCCGGTTACGAGCAGATCGTCGCGCAGATACAGCACCGCCAGGAGAAGCAGGCGTGGCTAGACCGTGTCGGCGGGATCGACGATTTCGAGCACGTCGTCGCCACCGAGTGGGATCGGGCGGAGGCCGACCGGGTGCGGCACATGGCCGACGAATCGGGTGTGCTGGCCTCGATCTACCTCGATGAGATTGCGCCGCTGGCGAAGTCGTTGAAACGGCGGTGACCTCGGGGAGTGTTCACCGCGGGGCGGTGAACACCCGGAACCGCACCTCGGCGCGAACGTCGAAGCCGAGTTGTTCGTACAGTCGGATGGCGACGGTGTTCCCGGCATCCGCGTGCAGGATCGGGACGTCACCGCGATCCCGAATCCCCTGTGCGAGAGCGAGTACGAGGCGCGACGCGAGTCCACGTCCACGATGATCGGGGTCGGTGCAGACGGCGCTGATCTCGGTGTGACCGGGAATCCTGAGTCGTTCACCGCCCATCGCGATGAGCCGACCGGCGCGTCGGATGCCGATGTAGGTGCCCATCTCGATGGTTCGGGGACGGAACGGACCGGGCCTGGTGCGTCGGACCAGATCTGTCATCTCCGGCACATCCGCTGTCGTCAGCGTCACGGCTTCGTCGTCTGGTCGCGTGACCACGCCGGTATCGATCATCTGGACGCCGGGCCGGTCCATCGTGGTCTCCCAGCCGGAGGGCGGACGGTCGGCGACGACGGGCAGGAACAGGGAACCGCCCGGACCGACGAGTTCGGCAGCGTCGGACCAGTCCTGCGCGGTCGGGTCATCCGGGAGAGCGGCCATCGGGCAGACATCGGGGTCGTACCGTAGGGCCGCGCCGTGGCGTTCCGCGAAGTGCGCGTGCGGCCCGGTGAGGGCCGCGAGAGCCGGGTGGTCGAGTAGCGCGTGACCTGCGCTGTGTTCGGATGCTGATTCTTCGGTGATGCGGTCGGTCACACGGCGACGATACGCCTGGACCGTGGGGCGGTGATCGGGGACGCGTACGTTCTAGAGCCTGTGGACGGACCCGGATGGTGGCCGCCCGGCGCTGTTACTGTCCGCCGTGTGAATTCGCCCCAACCGCCGGGATTTCCTCACCACCCCAATCCCGATTCGCGGCAACACCCGACTGTCGGCCATCCAGGCCAGGCCCCCTATGTCGGTGGCCTGTTCAACACCGGCACGCAGGGTCTTCGGCCGAATCTCGGATCTCCCTGGCCCACACAGCATCCCGGCCCGTTTCCAGGTCCCGGCGGGCCTATGAGCCGCACTCCGCCACCGAAGAAGCAGGGAAGCGGCTGCATGGTCGCGCTGCTGATCGGTGGAGGGGTCGTCCTCGGTGTAATCATTCTCACCGCCGGGCTCATGACGGCGTTACGCGACGGACAGAGCGGCGCGGACAGGGAACGAATGTTCGCGGTAGGGGACTGCGTGGTGTGGAATGCGGCGGGCACGGTGGTGGACCGCGTCTCGTGCTCGTCCCCGCGTGCTGTGAACAGGGTCTACGAGGTGGTCGAGCTGACGGAGTTGGCTCGATGCGTCGAGGTAGACGGGGTCGAGCGCACGGTGACGCTGACGTCGCCGCAACGCGCAGCCCTGTGCGTCGGACCGAAGGACCTCGATCCAACGACGTCTATCAACAATGTGCAACGGGGCGAGTGCATCTCGTCAGAGATGCCACCCCAGCGGCCGCACCGTGTGGCGTGCACTGAACAAGGGGCAAGGAAGGTCGACGCGCGTGTCGACGATCCGCTGCCACAGAACCACCCCGACGCGAAACAGGATTGCATCAACGCCGGTGCCGCTGACTCGACGCTGATGCTCTACTACGGGGCCGAGGGCGTGGTGGACGGGAAGCGCGAGGCGCATTACCGGTTGCTTTGTCTTTCGGATGCGCGCGGTTGATCATTCGTGTCGTACCCCGTTCGGGTGAGGTGCCATACAGGGTCAGGGGGCTCGTTGATGCGTGGACGTTTCGTGAGTGTGCTGTTGGTGGCGGGTGCGCTTGTGTCCGGGTGTTCGGCGGTCAATCAGGCGACGTTCGGTCCGGCCGAGGAGGTGTCGGCTGAGCGTATTGCGGAGTTGAATGGGCAGCTTCGTGAGTTGCCGAGTCTGGAGGCGACGCTTGAGGAGTACCGGGCGGTGCGGGCCTCGCTGGTCGAGCAGATCGAGGCGATCGCGCCGGGGGTTCGGTTTGAGTCGACGATGGAACCTGGGGATCACTACCCGGACCACCGTCGGCCGTGTTCCGGAGAGTGGTTGGACACCGATGGGATGACCGTCCAACTGGATGCGCGAGTCTCGGATGTGCCTATCAGCGAGCAGGCGTGGCCCCAGGCGGCTACTTTGGTACGTACCGCCGCCAGGGATCGTGGGATCACCCACGAGTCGTCGTTCAAGAACGAGCCGGGCAATAGGGAAATTCGCTTCACGAATTCAGAGAACGGTTCGATGAAGCTCATGTCCTTCAAAGCCGGAGTGCTCTCCATCCGGACACCGTGCCGGCGCCCCGAAGGCCCGGCGATGCCTACTCCACCCAGTTTGCAGACGGGCATGTCTCCAGCAGGTGAGGGCTGAAAACGATGGATCTGGCCACCATTGATGCCTGGAACACCGGCGCGCTGGACACGATGGCCGACTCGCTCAGTAAGCGGGTGACGACTGTTTCAGAGGTGGACGAAGCACTCCGAACAGCGAGCCGGCTCCCGGGCTGGTACAGCGAGGGAGCAGACTCCGCTCGCCAGCTCTACACTCTCACCGCAGACGACCTCCGCGACGAGGCCGCCGTCCTGGGCGCGGCGAGACAACTTGCGGTCGAGACGTCTGCGGCGGTCAATCACCTGAAAGTTCGGTTGGCCGGCCTTCGCGCGCAAGCCGCGGGTGCGTCGATGACCATCCACAATGACGGGTCCGTCACCGCAGTGCCGACGCCCGATCGGGAGGACGACGAGGCCCGTGAGGGATTGCGCAAGTCCCTGGAGACAGCCGCGAAAGCCCTGATCACCCAGGCTGCCGACGTCGACGGTGACGCCGCCCGGGTGTTCGATGCGATCCGTGACGGCAAGATCACGTCGGATGGAGCCGCCACCGTCGACGATGCGATGAAGGCCGGCGCCGACCAGGGCGGATTGACCGCCCTCGAACCGCCCAAGGACAAGACCCCGTACGAGGTGAAGGCCTACTGGGACGCGCTGTCTCCCGAGCAGCAAGCGGAACTGCTGCGCGATCGTCCCGAGCTACTGGGCAACGTCGACGGCATCCCCTCCGCTGTCCGGCACGAGGCGAATGTGGCCCAACTCAACCCGGTGTTGAAGCAACTCGAGGATCGTCGCGATCAGCTGAAGGAGCAGATCAAGTTGTGGGGTCTGTTCAGCAATGAGGATGCGGAACTCGAGCAGGTCGAGAAAAAGATCGATGACGTTAAGAAGTTGCAAGAGCTGATCGGAACAGACGAGTGGAGCCCGGACAATCCGCTCGGTCGAATGTTGCTTGTCATGGAAATGTTCTCGGCCGAACAGGGCAAGGCGGCGGTTGCACTGGGGAATCCCGACGACGCAGACCACGTCTCGGTGACAACTCCGGGCTTGGACACCAACATTCGTAACAGTTTCGGCTCGATGCTCGGCGAGTCCGCTGCGCTTCGAGATGAGACCCTGGACGAGCTACGAAATGCCGGCCGCGGCAACGAGAAGGTCTCGACGATCTCCTGGCTCGATTTTGAGCCACCAGACAAAGACAGCAGCCGACCTTTCGGCGTCCCGTGGCTGGAAGTCGCGCAACAAGACAGGGCGAGTGACGGGGCGACCGATCTCGCCAACTTCTACCGGGCGATCGACGCCACGTCGACCAAAGACGACCCGCATATCGTGGCGTTGGGGCATTCCTACGGGTCTCTAACCCAGGGACTGGCACTGCAGGATCCCGGTGGCCATCCGGTTGACGAGGCGGTCTTCTATGGTTCGCCCGGATTCGAGGCCAACGACGAACCGGAACTCGGTCTCAAGGACGGGCACGGGTACGTGATGATGGGCACGAGCGATTTCATCGACAGATTGGGAGGAGTCGGCAACGGTCCGGCGCCGCCGCTGACCAAGCTGGAGCAGCTCGATGTCGGCAGCAGGACTACCGCCGACGGCGTCGAACGCGAAGGTGCGTACATCCACTCCGACTATCCCCGGAACGGGCAGAACGGTGAATTGCGGGTCTCCGGCTACCTGATGGCCCGAATCTTGGCCGGATTGTCCCCGGAATGAGCGAAATCCAGGAAAGACTCACCGGCCACTGTTGCGGATTCCCGGCCGACGCCAGTTGATGTCGGTGCGGGGGAACGTAGTGATGTTGTTGCGTCCGAGCCAGATCGGTGTGCTGTCCGGCTGCGTGGCGTAGAGGCCGTGACGAGCTGCGACGACGCGGTCGTACTGGCTCGGCCAGTTGATGTCGGCGCCGATCTCGTCGAGCGTCGAACGTCCTCGGTCGAGGGCGCGCTGCACGTGAAGCGGAGCCGGCAAACGGTCGGACTTGTTGATGTTGCAACTCCGACAGGCGGTTACGAGATTGGCCAATCCGTCGATGCCTACGCGCGACCACGGCAAGACGTGGTCGATGTGCCGGATGCGCGTTGTCGTTGTCCCACAGTAGAAACACGACGGGCCGAACTCGTCGACGAGAGCGTCACCGGCTCGCTGTAGCGACACTCGGTCGGTACCGAAGAGATGACCGGCGAGGTCCGGACCGTCGTCGAGAATGGTCTTGTTCATGCGACGGACATCGTCGATCCAGGCGAGTTGGAAAGCAGGCTTCAGCAGCGGCGCAAGACGTGCGAGGGTGAGGCAGACCCCGGGGAACAGGGTGAGCCTGTTGCCGTGATTGGCGACCGCCTTCCGCGAGTCGGTACCCATCCACGAGTCGTCATAGAGAAAACGCTCGTTGTCGTCGTCAGAAGTGAGATTTTGCAACAGTTTCAGCGGGTACCGGACGAGGGTGCGCTTCACACTTGCGTGGGCGATCAGGTAGGCGCTCGAGTCCCGTGTCGCGAAGAGGCCGACTGCGCGCTCCCGATGCGCAATTGTCTGGGACCGCAGATTCGCGACGGCGTCGAAGATGACCCCTCGGCCATCGTTGGATTGCCGCAACCGGGTGCCGTCTAGGGGACGCATCTGACGCCAGTACAGCTCGATGACGCGGCTGGTGAGTTCGTCGAGATCGATGTCCACACTCGCGTCTGGGGTCTCGGGAACCGATTCGACTGCGAGGTCGAGTAGTACCACCAGCACCGCGAGCTTGTAGGTGGCTGTGCGCCTTCCGCTCTCGAGGACCGCTACGAGCTTGTGACCAAGAACCAGGGGATCGGCGGGAGCGGGCACAAGGCGAGTCTACGACTCCGCCAACTCTCGAAGGTGCGCGACGACCTGCTCCCCATTCTCGAGATCTGGCTGGAACGCCTCGACAGCGCCCGGCATCGGGTCCATCAGAGAGGAGATGCCGGTACATCGTCGAGGTCGCCTTCGAACCTCCGACGCTCCACCTCGCTGAGTATGATGTGGTGCAGATTCCTTCTGCGCTGAATCGGTTGTGGTAGTGGCTCATTCTTCCGGCCACATTCGGCGGCCCGCTGTCGAGAAGCGGCCTCGATCACCTGATACTCACAGAAGAGGACGGGGATACGACACTCTGACCGCTGCGCACCAGCACGGCACAAGGCTGGGCGAGCGCACGTGGTCCCTGCACTCGCCCAGCTTCTTTCGGATCTCGACCAGACGGTCGCCGAGTCCGAGAACTCCGAAACTCAGTTCAACACGATCTCCACCGGCACCGCGCTGGCCAGGGTGTGTCCGACCGGCGAGCTGGCTTTGACCTTCGCGTGCAGCTCGTCGAGCTTCTCGCGCGGGGCGTCGGACTCGATGGTCACCTTGGCGCTGATGGAACTGAAACCGGCGTGCCCTTCCTCGAGGCCGAGGAAGACGTGGAGATCGACATCGCCCTTCAGGTCGATGCGCAGGTCCTTGAGTTCGATGCCGGCGAGTGTCGCGTTGGCGGCATAACCGACTGCAAGGCAGTTGCCGAGGGCGCCGAGAAGCTGTTCCACGGGGTTCGGGGCGGCGTCGCCACCTCCGAGAGCGGCGGGCTCGTCCGACGCCACGGGCGAGAAGGTGCGCACCTTGGCCTCTGACGCGAATGCGCCATTCCATTGAACGTGTGCTGCCCACGTCGTCTGTGCTTTGGTCGCATCGGCCTGGATGGCCTCGACGAGCTGGCCTACTGCAGCGATGTCGACGTCGTTGAGGCGGGTGGCGGTCTCGGTCATGGTTCTCCTTCGCGGCAATTCACCTGCCGTCGAAGCTAAGGGGTACCGAGACGAGCGACGACGTTCAGCCTCAGAGTGAGCGAAACACTTGGCGGCCGCCTCTCAC
Organism: Gordonia terrae; assembly: GCF_051789125.1. Lineage (GTDB taxonomy): Bacteria > Actinomycetota > Actinomycetes > Mycobacteriales > Mycobacteriaceae > Gordonia > Gordonia terrae_A. Next base: position 381,666 of record NZ_CP196526.1, read on the forward strand.
GGGCGCATGCTGCGCCGTTCCCCGGAGCGGATCACTACCAGGTGATCTCGATCTCCAACTCGGATTCCTCGGCCCCGCGCTCGATCTCGACCTTCAGCTTGACCCTCGGCGGGATGTCGACGCGGACGGTCTTGTTGTTCTCCACGAACGACACCTCGTTGTGGCGCGCTATCGCGTCCGCGAGCTCGTGAAGTCGCTGCGCGGCTTCTTCGCGAGTGAGTTCGGACTTGGTCTTGTGTTCGAAGAGTTCGTCACCCATCCGTCCATCTGAGCCCACGCGCACCGAACGGTCAAGGGGTCCTTGGTCCGCGTGGCGGGGCTGGACACCGGGACGTCACCCGGACTTCACCGTCGCGTGGAGTTGGTGCGCGAGGGTGGCCCGCATGGCTGCAACCAACGGATCTCGTGACGTCTCCCGCCGAACGATCCTGCGCAGTGCCGGCGCGGGTGCACTCCTGGTACCACTCGGGGCGGCGATTGCGGCGTGCGGATCGTCGAACTCGACGCCGTCGTCGACGAGCCTGGTCCGAAATCGGCCGGTGCTGACACACGGAGTGGCGACCGGCGAGGTGACGAGCGGCGGGGCACTGGTGTGGGCTCGGTCGGACCGCCCGGCGACTCTGATCGTCGAGACCGCGTCGAACGAATCATTCGGTAACGCACGCAAACTGCGGGGTCCACAACTGACACCCGCGTCCGACGGCACCGGCCGGTTGCGCGTGGCCGGACTCGAACCGGGGCAGACCGTGCATTATCGCGTCACTCTCGAAGGCGAGGGCGGCGCGCTCGGCGAACCGGTGACCGGCACGTTCACCACCGCTCCGGTGCGCGACGGTGACATCCGATTCCAATGGTCAGGTGACGTGGTGGGCCAAGGGTGGGGGATCAATCCCGACATGGGCGGCATGACGATCTTCTCCACCATGGCCGACCGCAATCCGCAGTTCTTCATTCATTCCGGTGACGCCATCTACGCCGACAACCCCGTCGAACCCACGCAGAAGCAGAACAACGGCAAGATCTACCGGAGCGTGACAAGCCCGGCGAAAGAGCAAGTGGCACAGACAGTCGAGGAGCTCCGCGGCAACTACGCCTACAACCTCACCGACGAGCACTTTCGACGCTTCGTCGGATCGGTCCCCCAGCTGGTGCAGTGGGACGACCACGAAGTCGTCAACAACTGGTTCCCCGGTGAGAGTCTTGTCGGCCAGGGGCGTGAGGGTTACACCGAGATGAGCGTCGACGTGTTGGCGCGCAGAGGGCGTCAGGCATGGCAGGAGTGGCAACCTGTCGAGATCGGCGCGTCGGACCGCGTGTACCGCCGAGTGCCCTACGGACCGCTCCTCGATGTGTTCGTCCTCGACATGCGGAGTTTCAAGGACCCCAATCCCGATGCGTGGTCCAAGGACAACGTCGACGGGTTGCTGGGAGCCGAACAGACGCAGTGGCTCATCGACGGGCTCAAGGGTTCGCGCGCGACGTGGAAGGTCGTCGCCAACGACCTGCCGCTGAGCATCGTTGTCGGAGACAAGAACACGACACCGCCGAACGGTCCGAAGGCGATGGAGGCCGTGGCACAGGGGGACAACGGCGATCCGCTGGGGCGGGAAATCGCGTTCGGACGCATCCTGTCGGAGACGAAGCAGGTCCAGAACGTGGTCTTCTTGACAGCGGACGTCCACTACACCGCCGCGATCTCCTACGAGCCAGACCGAGCCGGCTTCAAGGACTTCTCGCCGTTCTGGGAGTTCGTCGCCGGACCGCTGCACGCCGGAGCGTTCCCCGAGAGCCCGCTCGACGGAACGTTCGGCGCTGAATACGAATTCGTCCATGCACCCACCGAATCGAATGTCTCACCGGCCGAGGGCTTTCAGCACTTCGGTGAGGTGTTCATCGACGGGAGGACCAAGGTACTGAGTGTGGAACTCGTCGACGCGTCGGGGAAGGTGTTGTACCGCAAGGATCTGGAACCGGTGAGGTGAGCATCTGGATGCAGAGTGAGGGATCTGCCGGATCTGGTTCTCCATCCTCCATCTGCGGGGCAAGCTAGTTCGTCAACGGTCGCAGAAACTCTCCGGTCACCTCGACCGCCGGACTCGACGATCCGCCGCCGACGACCAACGTGGCGAACGCCAGGTCACCGACTATTCCGGCGAACCATCCGTGCGGGTTCTTGTTGTCACCGTATTCGGCGGTCCCGGTTTTGCCTCCCAGGCCCGGAATGTCGCGCAGAGTGGTCGCCGTTCCTCGGGTGACGGTGTCACGCATCATGCTCCGGATGGCGCGCACGACGTCGTCGGGAATGTGCTGCGGCTGAACGTCGCCTGTGGTGCTCTGACCTGCGACGAGGGACGGGGTGACGGTCTCGCCGCGTGCCAGGCTCGCCTCGGCCAGGGCGAGGCCGAACGGACTCACCGTCACAGTTCCCTGACCGATGCCGTTCTCGACGCGCAGCGCGGGCGTGTCGGCGCGGGGCACCGAGCCGGTGACGGTCGTCAGGCCCGGGATCGCGTAGTCGGCGCCGATGCCGAAGCGGCGCGCCATCGTGGTCAGGGCGTCGTCGGACAAGGTGTTCGCGAGCGCACCCATCGTGGTGTTGCAGGACCGGGCGAATGCGGTGGGAAGTGTTGTGGTCCCGAGGTCGAAGTCGTTCTCGTTCGGGATGGTTCGTCCTTCGATCGTTGCCCGACCAGGACACCTGACCTGTGACGTCGGCTGCACGGCGTCGGCGTCGAGTGCCGCCGCGGTCGTGATGGTCTTGAAGGTCGAACCCGGCGGGTACAGACCCGACAGCGACACCGAACCCGACCTGTCCGCAGCGCTGTTCTGTGCGACAGCGACGATCCCACCCGTCGAGGGTTCGATCGCGACGATCATCGCCGGACGCCGTTCGCCGTCGACGGCGAGCTGGGCGCGGGACTGGATGTCGCGGTCGAGGGAGGTGCGTACGGGTGGCGTCGTGCCGGGCTGCGCGGAGTCGACGAGATGAGTGGGGGTGCCCTCGGCGTCGACGATCTGGATCGACCACCCTGCCGTGGCGTCGATCGTTCTCCGCCAGATGTCCTCGAGGCCGGCCATCGCCGGCGAATGCAAGGCCTTGGTCGCGCTGAGCAGCGCACCCTGTTCGGTGAGCGAGACTCCCGGGATCTTTTCCACGGACGACTTGACGCGTGTGAGGTCGGACTCGCGAAGCCGGATGACTGTCTGCTGTGATGCGTTGTTGCCGTCGAAGTTCTTGCGGATTCCCGCGGCGGTCATACCCGCTTCGACAGGGCGTAGTGCACGCGCAAGCGCCTCAGCCGAACCGAGTTGGGCGCGTTGGAGATCGACCAGGGTCACCGTCTGCCAGGTCATGAGTGGACGACCGCTGGTGTCGAGCACAGGTGTGCGGTAGGCCCGGTCGTCGCTGTAGGAGAAGGTGTCACCGTTACGGAGTTGTCGATGCAGCACTGAGGGCTGCCACTGGAGACGCCACCCTGAATCCGTATCGGCGAGCACGACAGAGGTCTGATAGGCGACCGCGCGATCACGGATCTGCCACCGGTGGTCGAGTGTGCCGCTGACCTTCTTGTCGTCGACGAGTTCCCCCGTCACGGAGAGCTTGGGTGTCGCGCCCATGCCATCGAACATCGACGAGATCGCGACCCGAGCCGCAGCCGGATCGTTGGTGAGCGCCGCGGCGGCATCGGCGTCACCCTTCTGCAGCGATGCGGCGAAGGACCGCAGGGTGTCCTCCGGTGACTCCGAAGACAGGAAGCACCCCGAGACCGTCCCCACGACCATCACGCACACGCACACCAGTGCCCACCATCGACGCATGCTGCGAGCCAACTAGTGCGGCCGCGGAGATGCAAAGATGCGACGCGCGATCGGTCGATAGCGATTCGCTATCGGACCAGTTCACCGCCCACTGTTCTCGGTGTCGTCCGGCGAGCGGAGTTCGGTCACCACCGCCCGTGCCACCAGGCCGATCGCCCGGTCGACCTCGGGGAGCGCCATCTCCGACCTGGCGCTCATCGTGAACACCGCCACCGCGACGGGAAGTTCGCCCGGAAACTCGATGACGCCGATCTCGTTGCGGATGGCGACGAGGGTTCCCGTCTTGCCTGCGACGTCGACACGCCGGAACGGGAACCCTGACGCGAGGCGCGATGTGAAGACCTGTTTCCGCATCGTCTGTCGGATGAACGCACACGACGCCGTCGACGCAGCACGGTCGGTCCAGACCGCATCCAGGAGTGACGTGCATTCACGTGGCGTGGCCGAACTCGAGTACGCGGCGTCGTACGCGCTGACCGACACATCGGAATCCGGATCGGCCAACGCCGCGAAAGCTTCTGCGACGGTGCTGGTTCCGGTCTCTCGCTGCAGACGATCGTGGAGTTCGGCGACGCCGCCGACGATCCGGGTGTGTGTCATGCCGAGAGCGGTGAGGTCATCATGGATCTGTTGCAATCCGATGTGGGTGAGGATGACATCGGCCGCGACGTTGTCGGACACCGTCATCATCGACGTCGCGAGGTCGCGCCAGGAGATGGTCACCGGGTCGACGAAGAGGCCGAGGCCGGTCGGGCCCTGCGCCCACCGGGTGGGATCGACGGTGAGCGATGACTCGAGATCGATGTCACCGCGATCTGACATGCGGCACAACGAGATCAGTACCACCAACTTGTAGACGGATGCGAGCACGACGGGGGCGTCGGCGTCGAAGCAGTACTCGACCGGAGCCGGCCCGATCGTGCGCGCATGCAGCCAGCCGGAACAGCCGGCGTCGTTGAACAGTCCACCGACGGTGTGGTCGAGGTCCGATCGGACGGTCGAGGGAAGTGAACCCACCCCGCTCACGATGCCTTGCCGATCTTGTAGAGCGCCGCGGTGACGACCTCCGCGACCTCGCCGACGGCGGCTTCGCGGTGCACCACCCGCAGGCGCAATGCGGTGGCGTCCCGACCGATGGACACAGCGCGCACCGCCTCGACCGAGGCAAGGACACCGGGTTCGGCGGTCAACGCGAAGGCGCGACCGGCGGCGACAGCGGCGAGTACCTGATCCGAGGAGGCGACGGGGAGCAGATGCGGATCGAGGCCGGATTCGCGAAGTCTGTCGATGAGCTGGTCGTGAGCGGGCGGGTTGAACGAGCGCGGCGTGTGGCAGAAGTCGAGCCCGGCCAGATGCCGAAGGCGAGGGCGCTCAGCGGTCGCCGCCGGGTGGGATGCCGGAACGATGACGGAGCGTCGCACGACCACCACGGGCCCTGCGATCAGCGGGCCGGTGACACAGGGGGCTTCGACGACGGCGAGATCGAGCGAGCCGGAGGACACCTGGTCGATGAGGCTCACCGTCGACGCGCTCGCCATCTCCTGTCCCGAGGAGATCCGCGCGATACGTTGCGCCAGAGTGGCGGTGAGGGTCGTCCCCACCAGAGACACTGCGCCCCAGCGGAGTACCTCTCTGCGGTCCCGGAGTCGTCGCGCCTCTCCGTGGAACCGCGCGGCATCGTCGATGAGGAGGCGCGCGCGGGGGAGTAGTTCTCGCCCGGCGTCGGTGAGTTCCGCGCCGCGCGTCGTTCGCCGGATGAGTTGGACTCCGAGGTGCTTCTCCAACCGGCGAAGACCCTGGGAGACCGGAGGCTGGGTCATCTCCAGCCGGGCGGCCGCCTCGCCGAAGTGCCCTTCCTCGGCAACGGCGACGAAGAAGCGCAGGTGCCTGATGAGATCCACGGATTCCAGGATGGCATGGTGGGTGGGCCGAGTATCCGGGAAGGGAATGCTGCGTCGCGGCTTGCGTCGAGCGAGCCAGGTAGATGGCACGCATGCGGCGGTTGCCGGAATGTAGTCGGGGGAGACGGGTGTGGAGTCGCCTCTATCCGGCGTGAAGGCGAGTCAGAACGGCGTGCGCGTCCGACGGCGGGTTCGGTCCAGTTGGATGAGCGCGTCCCGATCCGAGAGGTTCACATAGAGATGACTCCGGGCACATCAGCCATGAAACTCGCCTTTGGGTAACCGTGGTCTCGCCGAGTTAGGCCACCCGTTCGGCGGCGTGGTGATCGTCCAGTTGTCCGGCACGCGGCTGAAGTCCATCCACCGACCGTGCCCGAGATAGAGCGAGTATGCATCCTCGTCGGGAAAGTCACCCATTCGTACAAAGATCGGGTGATCATCGACCTCACCGACGTACCACGTTCTGTCTTGGGGGTCGGCGACGAAGTCGATTCGTGAGGCAAGAGCTTCCTCGAGATTCGACACCCCGTCCGCACGTGAAACCATGTCGCCTCCTCAATCCTCGAGACGTGCGGAACCGACCGTATCGATCATTGTCGACCGCGTCGTCAGGTCGGTCGATGCCGTAGTGCCGGTGCACTGGAGCAGATACGCGACGTTCGCGCGTTGGTAGGCCGCGTATTTGTTGACCGTGTACAACCATCTCCCGGAACTGTCGAGGTAACTGCCGGCCTGCACGGTCGCCCCACTGGTCCGCGTGCCGATCGGATAGCGATCGGCACGCTGCTCGGTCCACTCGTTGAATGCACGGGCTGCGTTGAACGCGTGGTCGAAGAGGTCGTTGATGTCAACTGTCGCATCGACGACAAACCGAGTGAGGACTACGACGACGTTGTCCCGAAAGCCGGGGTCAGCGGATCTGCCCGCGACGAATACAGAGAACAGTCCGAGTTCTGAACCCGACTGGTCGGTCTGGTAGTCGGCGGTACCGATCTCCAGTCGTACGTCGCCCGCCAGCGTTCGCGGGTCCGTCACCCGCGCTTGGACAACCGCCATCCGACCGAGTCGGTCGTAGAGAGTCCAGTTATCGCCCAATCGAACAACCCACCAATCTGCTTCCCGAAGCTGCCGCCGATCAGTCCATCGGCGACACCACCCGCACCTGCTCCTGCACCCGTCGCGATAGTGCCGCAACGCCGACTCCGTCCGGCATGCAACTGAAGCACCATCGCTCGACGACGCGGCCTGACCGGATGTCGCATCAGACGTTGCGGCAGTTTGCGTCGCATTGCGGACACTACTGCCGCACCTGGGCCCAGCGACCGCCACGGGTCCGTGTACGTACCTCACAACAACATGAGGGGACTGGCACTCAACGCAAGAACACTGCCGCCGAGTCGGCGAGGTCGAGTAGCGGCTGCGGGAAGATGCCGAGCACCACGGTGATCAGCGTGCACACGGCGATGCCCGAGGTCGTCAGCACACTCGGTTTCACGACGTGTGGGGCACCGTCCACCGGGACGTCGTCGAAGAACATCGCGACGATGATCTTGATGTAGACGTAGGCGGCGATGGCGCTGCTGACGACACCGACCACGACCAACACACCACCTCCGGCGCCGGCAGCCGCGGCGAAGACGTCGAACTTGGCGATGAAGCCACTGGTCAAGGGGATTCCGGCAAATGAGAGAAGGTATACCGCGAACATCGCACCCACCAGCGGGTAGCGACGTCCCAGCCCCGACCACTGGGTCAGGTCGGTGGCTTCGCGCCCGGACAGGTGTGGGTTGCGCACAGGGGTCGCGGTGCCCTGGACGGCGGCTCTGCGCGCGGAAGTCGCTGCATCCGTGTCGGGTTCGCGGATGACGGCCACCGTCGCGAAGGCTCCGAGCGTGGTGAATGCATAGGCGGCGAGGTAGAACAGGGTCGCCCCGAGGCCTGCCTCGTCGAACGCGATCAGTCCGAGCAGGATGAAGCCCGTGTGGGCGATCGACGAGTAGGCGAGCATCCGCTTGATGTCGTTCTGCGTCACGGCCATCACCGATGCGATCACCATGGACGCGATCGCGACCGCCCACAGAGCGGGTTCCCACTGGTCGCGCAGGGCACCGAAACCGACGTAGAAAACTCGCAACAGGGCGCCGAAGGCGGCGACCTTGGTGGCTGCGGCCATGAACGCCGTCACCGGGGTCGGGGCGCCCTGGTAGACATCGGGAATCCACGAATGGAACGGCACCGCACCGACCTTGAACAACAAACCGACCGCGAGGAGGGCCAGGCCGATGAGTGCCAGTGTGGTGTCGCCGCCGGACTCGGTGACCGTCGTGAGCGACGCACCGATGGTCGACAGGTTCAACGAGCCCGTGGCGCCGTAGACGAAGGCGGCCCCGAACAAGAAGAATGCCGAGGAGAAGGCGCCCAGGAGAAAGTACTTCAGAGACGCTTCCTGCGAGATGAGGCGTCGACGCCGCGCCAACCCGCACAGCAGGTACAGCGGCAGCGAGAACACCTCCAGCGCAACGAACATCGTCAGGAGGTCGCCGCAGGCGGGGAACAGCATCATCCCGCCGACCGCGAGGAGGGCGAGGGGGAACACCTCGGTCGTCACTGCGCCGGCACGGGTCGCCTCGAACTCGGCGTCGGTGTTGGGGACCGAGGCGCCCGACGGTGTGAACATGTCGGCGTCCACGCCGCCGCCGTTCAGAGTGCGGGCAGGCGGCTCGTCACCGTTGCCTGCCCCGGCCAGTGTTCGCATGGTGACCGGCGCGACGACTCGCTCGAGTCGGCGCTCGGCCATGAACCCGACAGCCACGATGGCGACGATGAGAAGCAGACCCTGGAGATAGAGCGTCGGGCGGTCGAGGAGCACCGCTCCCGACATGGCGATCTGGCCGTTCGCGCCGCCCTCGGTCTGCGCGACAGACACGGTGACAAGCGCGGCCATCGCGACGGCGAGTGCGCCCAGCGAGAGTGTCAGCTGTAACCGGTAGCGCAGCCGAGGAGGGGCGAACGCCTCGACGAGCACCCCGACGACCCCGGCGCCGAAGACGATGAGCATCGGTGACAACGCGGCGTATTCGACGTCGGGTGTCTCTATCGCCGCCAGAAGTGCTGCACCCCCGGTCGAATTCATCGGTGTCCCTCCGCTTCCGCACTGGTGCCGTCGGGGTCCGAGTGCACCGGTGGCTCAGGCTCGGTGACGCCGACCGTGGTCAGCGTGCTCTGCACGGCAGGGTCGATCAGATCGATCATCGGCTTCGGATAGACCCCGAGAGCGAGGAGCAACGCGATCAGGGGCGCAACGACAGCCAGCTCGCGCCCGGCGAGATCACGCATCGACGACGACCGGACGTCGGCCAGTTTCGGCGGACCGCCCATCATCCGCTGGTAGGTCCACAGGATGTAGATCGCCGACAGCACCAGCGCCGAGCACGCGAGAACCGCTGCCACCGGATAGCGGGTGAAAGTGCCGATGAGAACGAGGAACTCGCTGATGAAGGGGGCGAGGCCGGGTAGTGACAACGTGGCCAGGCCGGCGACGAGGAAGGTCCCGGCCAGGACCGGCGCGACCTTCTGGACCCCGCCGTAGTCGGCGATCAATCGGCTGCCCCGCCTCGACACGAGGAAGCCGGCGATGAGGAACAGTGCCGCCGTGGAGATCCCGTGGTTGACCATGTACAACGCGGACCCCGTCTGACCCTGGTCGGTGAGGACGAAGATGCCGAGGATGATGAACCCGAAGTGGGAGATGGACGTATACGCGATCAGGCGCATGACGTCGGTCTGTCCGATCGCGAGGACCGCGCCGCAGACGATGCTGACCACAGCAAGGGCACAGATGAACGGTGCGAAGTACTGGGACGCGTCGGGGAACAACTGCAGGCAGAAGCGGAGCATCGCGAAGGTGCCGACCTTGTCGATCACTGCCATCATGAGGACCGCGGACGCCGGAGTCGCGGCAACGGCCGCATCGGGGAGCCACGAATGCAACGGCCACAGTGGAGCCTTGACCGCGAACGCGAACATGAAACCGAGGAACAGCAGCTTCGCCAGCCCGGTCGAATCGTCGATCTGTCCGCTGGAGACGGCGGCGACGATGTCGGTGAGAGCGAACGTCCCGCCCCCGTCGGTGCCGACGCCGTTCTGCGCGGTCACCACGTACAGTCCGATCACCGCCGCAAGCAGGAGCAGACCGCCGAAGAGGTTGTACAGCAGGAACTTCACTGCGGCGCCGGACCGATTGGGTCCGGTGCCGAAGCCGCCGATGAGGAAGTACATCGGGATCAGCATGGCCTCGAATAAGATGTAGAACAGCAGCACGTCGAGCGCGACGAAACTCATCAGTACCATCGCCTCGGTCGCGAGGAACAACGCGAGGTAGATGTGCGGACCCTTCTGCGCACGGCCACCCGAATCATCCAGCGAACCGGACGGATCCGCATCCCGCCAACCGGCGAGCAGCAGCAGTGGCAGGAGCGCGGCGGTCAGCAGGATCAAGACGAGTCCGATGCCGTCCAGTCCGAGCGCATATCGGGTGCCCAACGCGGGAATCCAGCTGAGGTCTTCGACGAACTGGTATCGGTCGCCGGACGGATCGAAGCCGATGGTGAGCCCGACGGCGAGGACCAGAACGCCCGCCGACACCGCGAAAGCGAACCACTTGGCTGCCGCGACCCGCGTCGCGGGAATCGCCAGCACCAGCGCCGAGCCGATCGCGGGAGTGAGCCAGAGGGCCGTGAGCCAAGGAATGTTCACAGCACATTCACCGCCATCACGAGTGCGACGATCACGGTGGTCCCCGCGAACATCGACAGTGCGTACGACCGCACGTATCCGTTCTGCCAACTCCGTATTCGACGAGACGTACCGGTCACCGCATGGCCGACCCCGCTCGTCAACCCGTCGACCCCGTCGGATTCCACGGCGACGAGCCCCGCCGTGAATCGCTGGCCCGGACGCATCAGCAGTTCCTCGTTGAATGCGTCCCCGTACAGGTCGCGGCGGGCGGCGACGGTGAGCGCCGAGACGTCATCGGGGGCGACGACCGGCACGGGACGTGTCGCGTACTGCCGGTAGGCAACCCCGACTCCGATCGCCACCACGACCAGGATGATCGCGGTCATCGCCCAGACCGGGATCAGGTGGTGTTCGGTGTGTTCGCCGACGACGGGTTCGAGCCAGTGTTCGAGTGCCCCGCCGAACGCCAGGACTCCGCCTGAGACAACCGAACCGAGGGCGATGAGGACCATCGGGCCGGTCATCACTTTCGGCGCCTCGTGCGGGTGGGGTGCGGGGGCGTCGGAGCCGTCGTGCCAGCGCTTCTCCCCGAAGAAGGTGAGCAGCATGACCCGAGTCATGTAGAAGGCCGTGATCCCGGCGCCGAGAAGTGCGGCACCGCCGAGGAGAAGGCCCTTCGCCCCGCCGGCGCCGAACGCGGCTTCGATGATGTGGTCCTTCGAGTAGAAGCCGGCGAACGGGGGCACGCCGATGATGGCGAGGTACCCGACCCCGAAGGTGACGAACGTGATCGGCATGAGGGTGCGCAGCCCGCCGTAGCGGCGCATGTCCGTCTCGTCGTTCATCCCGTGCATCACCGAGCCGGCACCGAGGAACAGGCCCGCCTTGAAGAACCCGTGGGTCAGCAGGTGCAGGATCGCGAACGCGTAACCGGCGGGCCCGAGGCCTGCGGCCAGGACCATGTACCCGATCTGACTCATCGTCGAGGCGGCGAGCGCCTTCTTGATGTCGTCCTTCGCGCAGCCGATGATGGCACCGAACAGCAGGGTCACCGCGCCGACCACGACGACGCCGACCTGAGCGGCGGGCGCGAGATCGAAGATGGGTCCGGACCGCACGATCAGGTAGACGCCTGCGGTCACCATCGTGGCGGCATGGATGAGCGCCGACACCGGGGTGGGGCCTTCCATCGCATCCCCGAGCCACGACTGCAGCGGCACCTGCGCGGACTTGCCGCACGCCGCCAGCAGGAGCATGAAACCCAGTGCGGTCAGGGTGGTCTCGCCGGCCTGGGATGCGCCGTCGAACACCGCGGTGAACGACACGGCGCCGAACGTGGCGAACATGATCATCAGTGCCACGGCGAGCCCGATGTCACCGACCCGGTTGACGACGAACGCCTTCTTCGCGGCCGTGGCGGCGGAGGGTTTGTGCTGCCAGAAGCCGATGAGCAGGTACGACGCGAGGCCCACACCCTCCCAACCCAGGTAGAGGCCGAGATAGTTGTCGGCGAGAACCAGGACGAGCATCGCGGCGAGAAACAGGTTGAGGTAGGCGAAGAAGCGGCGGCGGTCAGGGTCGTCGGCCATGTAACCGATGGAGTAGACGTGGATCAAGGACCCGACACCGGTGATCAGCAGGACGAAGCACATGGACAGCTGGTCGAGGCGAAAACCGAAGTCCACCTGGAGCTCCCCGACGGGGATCCAGCTGAAGATGATGTCGGAGACCTCGCGGTTCTCGGCCGGCCGTGACACCATCCCGGCGAACATGAGCAGTCCGGCCGCGAACGACGTGATCGCCAGCCCGGTGCCGAGCAGGTGACCCCAGCGATCCGTCGCACGACCACCGAGGAGGAGGATCACGGCGCCGAGGAGTGGCAGTGCGGGAATCGCCCAGAGCAGTGACGCGGTCAGTTCGGCGTTCACCAATCCTCCTCTACCGCTTCAGCAGATCCGCGTCGTCGACCGACGCCGAGCGGCGCGATCGGAAGATGGTCATGATGATCGCGAGGCCCACCACGACCTCGGCGGCGGCGACGACCATCGTGAAAAAGGCGATGACCTGGCCGTCGAAGGACTGGTTCAGCCGCGCGAACGTCACGAATGCGAGGTTGGCCGCGTTCAGCATCAGCTCGATGCACATGAACACGACGATGGCGTTGCGCCGCAGCAGGACCCCGGCGGCGCCGATGGTGAACAGCAGCGCAGAGAGGTAGAGGTAGTTCTCGGGATTCATGACTCGTCGCCCGACTGATTCGGCGGTCGTCGGCGCAGGGTCCGCGCGGCCAGGATCGCGTTCACCGACAGATCTGACGGGGAGCCGTCAGGCAGCCGAGCCGGGACGTTGACCGCGTTGTGCCGGGCGTAGACACCGGGCGTCGGTAGCGGGGTCAGGTTGACGCCGCTTCGGAAACGGGCCTGCGACAACTCTTTCTGCGTGAGGCGCGGGCCGAATCGTTCGCGGTGTGCGAGCACCATGGCGCCGAGGGTCGCGGCGATGAGCAGCGCGCCGGTCAGTTCGAACGCCCACAGGTACCGGACGAAGATCAGTTCGGCGATGGCCTCCACGCTGGAGTCGCTGCCCGCGGCCAGGGTTCCCGGTGCGGTCGCGCCGGTCACGACTCCGACGGTGGCGCTGCCGATCCCGGCGATGAGCAGCACACCGAATCCGATGCCGATGAGCGCGGCGGAGAGTCGTTGTCCGCGCAAGGTCTCGATGAGTGAATCCGACGAGTCGACGCCGATGAGCATGATGACGAAGAGGAACAGCATCATCACCGCGCCGGTGTAGACCACCACCTGCACGACGCCGAGGAACAGGGCGCCCTGCGCAACGTAGAAGACCGCCAGGATGATCATCGTCGTTGCGAGGAAGATCGCGGAGTACACGGCCTTGGTGGCGAAGACGACGCCGAGCGCGCCCGCTACGGCCACGGCGCCCAGAATCCAGAATTGGACGGCCTCGCCGGTGGAGGTGCGCACCGCCTCCTCGGCGAGCAACGTCACAGGGACCGGGGTCATGGCCGCGACTCCCGCAGGCCCTCACGCAGAGTCGGTGTCGGCAACGGGGTCACTCGCCCGTCGGCGCCGACCTCGCCGCGGTAGTAGTTCTCCTCCGTGGAGCCCGGCGCCATGTCGTGTGGTGGCGGCGCGGCCCCGGGAGGTAGCGGCGCTAGCAGCCGATCCTTCTCGTAGATGAGGTCGGCGCGATTGTCGTCGGCGAGTTCGTAGTCATTCGTCATCGTGAGTGCACGTGTGGGACATGCCTCGATACAGAGCCCGCACCCGATGCACCGCAGATAGTTGATCTGGTAGACGCTGCCGTACCGTTCGCCCGGCGAGTAGCGTTCGTCGGGCGTGTTGTCGGCGCCCTCGACGTAGATCGCGTCGGCCGGGCACGCCCAGGCGCACAGCTCACAGCCGATGCACTTCTCCAGACCATCCGGATGCCGATTCAGTTGGTGTCGACCGTGATAGCGAGGAGCGGTGGGCCGCTTCTCCTCGGGGTACTGCTCGGTGATGGTGGGTGTGAACATGCCGCCGAAGGTGACGCGGAGTCCGCTCACCGGCTTCAGGAAGTCAGGCATCGGTGGTCTCCCTGCTCGGTGTCGGTTCGTGATCGGTTCCGGTGGAGATGATCTGACCCGGCATCGGCGGGACCGGGAAGCCGCCGGCCATGGGATCGAAGTCGATCGGGGCCGCGGGGTCGGCGGGGTCGTCGGGCGGATCCGGAACGCGCATCAGGTGCCATATCGAGTACGCGATCAGGCCGGTGACCACCAGGCCGGCACCCGCCGACACGATCGCGCGGAGCAGATCGGCCTCCTCACCGACAATCGATGCCCGGATGATCGCCACCACCATCACCCACGTCAGGGAGATGGGGATGAGGACCTTCCAGCCGAGGTTCATGAACTGGTCGTAGCGCAGGCGTGGGAGGCTGGTGCGCAACCAGATGAACACGAACAGGAACGCCCAGACCTTCAGGGTGAACCACAGCACCGGCCACCAGCCGGAATTGGCCCAGTCGAAAGCGCTCAATGGCGGCGGTGCCTGCCACCCGCCGAGGAACAGCGTCGTGGCGAGCGCGGAGACGGTGACCATGTTGATGTATTCGGCGAGCATGAACATCGCGAACTTCAGCGACGAGTACTCGGTGTGGAATCCGCCGACGAGCTCGCCCTCGGCTTCGGGCAGGTCGAACGGGGCACGGTTGGTCTCGCCGACCATGGAGATCGCGTAGATGACGAACGAGGGCAGGAGCAACAGCACGTACCAGTGGTGTTCCTGTGCAGCAACGATTCCCGACGTCGACATCGTCCCGGCGTCGAGGAATACGGCGGCGAAGGTGAGCCCCATCGCGATCTCGTACGAGATCACCTGAGCGGTCGAGCGCAATCCGCCGAGCAGCGGGTACGTCGACCCCGACGACCACCCGGCGAGCACGATGCCGTACACACCCACCGAGGTCACGGCGAGGACGTAGAGCACGCCGACGGGAAGATCGGTGAGCTGCAACGGCGTCTGATGCCCGAAGACCGACACCATCGGTCCGAACGGGATCACCGCGAAGGCCATCACCGCGGGGACGACCGCGATGATCGGCGCGAGAAGGTAGATCACCTTGTCGACACCCGACGGGATGATCCCCTCCTTGAGGGCGAGCTTCACGCCGTCGGCGAGACTCTGGAGGATTCCGTGCGGTCCGACTCGATTGGGTCCGAGGCGGGACTGCATGCGGGCCATGATCTTGCGTTCGAGCAGGATCGCCACGAGGGGATTGACCACCAGGAACGCGAACACCGCAACGGCTTTCGCGGTGATCAGCCAGAGGGGATCGGTACCGAAGTCGTCCAGGGTGGGGTAGTCGATGGCAAGGGTCATGCGACACCTCCGTCCTCGGCGGGCGACCCCGGTGCCAGGGCGACCAGGTCCCCGGCCTGCGCACGCAGGGCCGCATGCACGTGGGAGCCCGCCGAGTGCAGCGGCAACCACACGACCCGATCCGGCATGGCGGTGATCTCCACTGGCAACGTGATCGACCCGTCGGCGGTGCTGACCCGAAGCCGGCTCGCCGCGTCGACCGGGGCGATCCCGGCCTCGGCGGCCGTGGTCGCCGACAGCCGCGCCACGGGACGACGCGCGGTCCCGGCGAGATGCGGTTCACCCTCCTGCAACCGACCGTCGTCGAGCAGCATGTGCCAGCTCGCCAGCACCGCCTGCCCCGAGGCCGGTTGGGACGTGGGCGTCTGCGACGGTGTGACGTGGCGTCGGTTGCCCGTCCACGCCCCGATCTGTCGCAGCTCGGTGTGGATGGTGTGCACCGAGTCGCAGTGCAGTTCGACACCCATGTGCCGGGCGATCGCGTCGAGGACGCGGTGATCGGGCAGGTGGCCGCTCGTGGTGAGCGCCGCTGTGAAAGCGCGCGGGCGACCCTCCCAATCGACGAACGTGCCGTCTTTCTCCGCTACCGCCGCCACCGGGAACACGACGTCCGCGTGGGCGGTCACGGTGCTGTGACGCTGTTCGAGCGCGACGACGAACGGCGCTTCGGCAACTGCCTCGGCCGCGGCGGTCGGGTCGGGGAGGTCGTCGAGGTCGACACCCGCGACGACGAGTGAGAGTCCATGGAGGCGGGCGGCGTCGACGATGCCACGGGTGTCGCGTCCGGGGCGACGATCGATCGTGGAGTTCCAGATCTGTTCGACCGCACTGCGTGCCGTGTCGTCGTCCACCGGTCGGCCGCCGGGCAGGAGGTGGGGTAGCGCGCCGACCTCGAGGGCGCCTCGCTCGCCCGCACGCCGCGGTATCCACGCGAGACGCGCGCCGGTCCGATCGGCCAGCGCCGCGGCGGCGGCGAAGGCGCCCGGGCTCGTCGCGAGCCGTTCGCCGACGATGATGACCGAGCCGGGAGACGTGAGATGACCGGCGATCACCTCGGATTCGAGGATCTGCGCCTCGGTGCCGGGAACGGCGGGCACCAGGCGGGCATCGAGTTTGGCTGCACCGCGGCTCAGGAACGGGGCGACGGTGACGACGCGCTGATGAGACGATCGCACCGCCCGCCGCAGACGGAGGAAGACGATCGGCGACTCCTCCTCCGGCTCGAAACCCACCAGCAGCACCGCAGGCGCCGCGGACAGGTCGTCGTAGGTCGTCACGAGTCCCCGGCCGGCGACCACGACGGCCAGGAAGTCGGCCTCCTCGGCACTGTGCCCGCGGGCGCGGAAGTCGATGTCGTTGGTGTGCAGCGCGGTCCGTGCGAACCGGGAGTACGCGTAGGCGTCCTCGACGGTCAACCGGCCGCCGGTGAGCACACCGACATTCCCGAGTGCTGACGTCAACCCCTCGGCAGCGACTCGGATGGCGTGTGCCCAGGACACCTCGCGCAGCTCACCGTGTCGGTCGCGGACGAGTGGTGACGTGAGACGGTCGGCCGCGGAGGTGTACGCGAATGCCCATCGGCCCTTGTCGCAGTTCCACTCGGCGTTGACCTCGGGATCGTCGCCGGCGAGGCGCCGGAGCACCTTGCCGCGTCGGTGGTCGGTGCGTTGTGCGCAACCGCTCGCGCAGTGCTCGCAGACGCTCGGTGTCGACACCAGATCGAAAGGTCGTGCGCGGAAGCGATACTGCGCGCCGGTCAGTGCGCCGACCGGACAGATCTGCACGGTGTTGCCGGAGAAGTAGGAGTCGAATGGCTCGTCGGCGTAGATGCTCACCTGCTGCAGCGCACCGCGATCGGCGAGTTCGATGAGCGGGTCACCGGCGACCTGCGTGGAGAACCGCGTGCACCGGGCGCACAGTACGCAGCGTTCCCGGTCGAGCAGCACTTCCGACGACAGCGGAACGGGTTTGGTGAAGGTGCGCTTGACGCCGTCGAACCGGGACTCGCTGCGGCCGGTCGACATCGCCTGGTTCTGCAGCGGGCATTCGCCGCCCTTGTCGCACACCGGACAGTCGAGCGGATGGTTGATGAGGAGCAACTCCATCACCCCGCGCTGGGCGTCGGCGGCGATCTCGGAACTGAGCTGGGTGCGCACGACCATGCCTTCGGTGGCCACCGTGGTACACGACGCCAGCGGTTTGCGCTGGCCCTCCACCTCGACGAGACACTGGCGGCAGGCGCCGACCGGGTCGAGGAGGGGATGGTCACAGAACCGCGGAATGGTGACGCCGATCTGCTCGGCGGCCCGGATCACCAAGGTGCCCTTCGGTACTCGAACAGCGCGACCATCGATGGTGAGGCCGACCAGGTTGTCGGCCGCGGTGGACGGATCGCTGCCGTGGGTGAGGGTCATCGTGCACCTCCCGACCAGACGGTCGACGCCGAGTGATCGAACGGGCACCCGTGGTCGAGGTGAGCGAGGTACTCGTCGCGGAAGTACTTCAGCGACGACACGATCGGGCTGCCGGCGCCGTCGCCGAGAGCGCAGAACGACTTGCCGACAACGCTGTTGGTGACGTCGGCGAGGGTGTCGAGGTCGGCCGCGGTGCCACCGTCGTGCTCGAGACGATGCAGCAGCTGTGCCAGCCAGTAGGTGCCCTCGCGGCACGGTGTGCACTTGCCGCAGGACTCGTGTTCGTAGAACTCCGTCCAGCGCAGTACCGCACCGACGACGCACGTCGTCTCGTCGAAGATCTGGAGGGCCTTGGTGCCGAGCATCGATCCGGCGGCGCCGACTCCCTCGTAGTCGAGCGGGACGTCGAGGTGTTCGGGGATGAGGATCGGCGTCGACGACCCACCTGGCGTCCAGAACTTGAGTTCGTGACCCGCGCGGACACCGCCGGCTCGATCGAGCAACTGGCGCAGCGTGATTCCGAGAGGCGCCTCGTACTGGCCGGGGTGGGTGACGTGCCCGGACAACGAGTACAGGGTGAACCCGGGCGACTTCTCCGTACCCATCGACCGGAACCAGTCGACTCCGTTGCGGACGATCGGCGGGACGCTGGCGATCGACTCGACGTTGTTGACCACCGTGGGACTCGCGTACAGGCCGGCGACCGCGGGAAACGGCGGACGGAGCCGTGGCTGGCCGCGACGACCCTCGAGCGAGTCGAGCAGCGCGGTCTCCTCGCCACAGATGTAGGCACCGGCGCCGGCGTGGACTACGAGCTCGAGGTCGAATCCGGTGCCGAGGATGTCGGTCCCGAGATAGCCGGCGGCATAGGCTTCGTCGACCGCGTCGCGGACTCGGCGGAGGACGGAGGCGACTTCGCCGCGCAGGTAGATGAACGCGTGGTGCGCCCGGATGGCGTAGGCCGCGATGATCACCCCCTCGACCAGCGAATGCGGCGACGCCAGCATCAACGGCATGTCCTTGCAGGTGCCCGGCTCGGACTCGTCGGCGTTGACGACGAGGTAGTGGGGGACACTCGGGTCACCCTGGGGGATGAACGACCACTTCATGCCCACCGGGAAGCCCGCCCCGCCGCGGCCGCGGAGCCCTGAGGCCTTGACCATCTCGATGACGCCGTCGGGTGGGGTGTCCAGCGCGATGCGCAGGCCGCGATACCCGTTGTGTCGCAGATAATTCTCCAGGGTCCACGACTCGGCTTCGTGCCAGTGCCGGGAGAGGACGGGGGTGTCGGGAGGTTCGGGCTCGTGCTCGGGGGGTGGTGTGTCGGTCGGCAGGGGGGAGACCTGACCGGTGACCACTCCGGCCAGGTCACGTCCGATCTCCCGGAAGCTGCGTACGGCGCCGGTCCCGCGTGCTGGGGTGACGGGGACGCCTGCTCGCAGGTCCTCGATGAGTTCGACGGTCGACTCCGGTGTCTGGTCGTCGAAGAACTCCCAGTTGACCATCACCACGGGCGCGAAGTCGCAGGCCGCGTTGCACTCGACGTGTTCGATCGTGATGCGCCGGTCCGCGGTGGTGTCTCCGGGTGCGACGCCGAGGTGGTCGCAGACCCGCCGGAGGATCTCATCGCCACCGAGGGTCGCGCACAGAGTGTTGGTGCAGACACCGATCAGGTACTCCCCGGTGGGGGTGCGGCGGTACATCGAGTAGAAGGTGGCGACCGAACTGACCTGCGCGGGCGTCAGACCCAGTTGCCGAGAACAGAATTCGATCCCGGCGCGGGTCAGGAAACCGTCTTCGGCCTGCACGAGGTGCAGAAGCGGGAGCAGCGCCGACCGCTCCTGCGGGTACCGCGCGATGATGGGCGCCGCCTCGGCGGCAAGTCGTTCGGTGACGTCGTCGGGATAGGCGGCGGGGCCGTCGAACCTGATCGTCGGGACGGGCGCGGCCGTCGTCGGGAGCGAACCCTCCGGTGGCGGTGAGGTGGACAGGTCCACGAACACGGGATCGGTCATCGGTCCACGCCTCCCATCACGGGGTCGATACTTGCGACGGCGGTGATCACATCGGCGACCATCCCGCCCTCGCACATCGCCGCCACCGCTTGCAGATTGGTGAACGACGGGTCGCGGAAGTGGACACGGTACGGCCTCGTGCCGCCGTCGCTGACCATGTGGACACCGAGTTCACCGCGAGGCGATTCGACGGCGACGTAGCACTGGCCGGCCGGGACCCGCATCCCCTCGGTGACGAGCTTGAAGTGGTGGATGAGCTCCTCCATGGACGTGCCCATGATCTTCGCGATGTGCTCGGGCGAGTTGCCCAGACCGTCGGGGCCGAGGGCGAGGTCGGCGGGCCAGGCGAGTTTGCGGTCGGCGACCATGACCGGGCCGGGACGCAACCGCTCCAGGCACTGTTCGACGATGCGGATGGACTCGCGCATCTCCCGGACCCGGATGAGGTACCGGCCGTAGGAGTCGCAGGTGTCCTCGGTGATGACGTCGAAGTCGTAATCTTCGTAACCGCAATAGGGTTGGGATCTGCGTAGATCGTGCGGGTATCCGGTGGACCGCAGCACGGGCCCGGTGATCCCCAGCGCCATACATCCGGTGAGGTCGAGGTAACCCACACCCTGTGTCCGCGCTTTCCAGATGTAGTTGTCGTTGAGCAGATCTCCGAGCTCGTCGAGCCGACCGGGCAGGAGTCCGATCACCTCGGCCACGCGCTCGGCGCCATCGTCGGGCAGGTCCTGCGCGATCCCGCCGGGACGGATGAACGCGTGATTCATCCGGAGGCCGGTGATGAGCTCGAACAGGTCGAGGATCATCTCGCGTTCTCGGAATCCGAGGAACATCGCCGTGACCGCACCGAGTTCCATGCCGCCGGTCGCGAGCGCGACGAGGTGGCTGGAGATCCGATTGAGCTCCATCAGCATCACGCGGATCACGGTGGCGCGCTCGGGGATGTCGTCGGTGATACCCAGCAGCTTCTCGACCCCGAGGCAATAGGCCGTCTCGTTGAAGAACGGCGACAAATAGTCCATCCGGGTCACGAAGGTGACGCCCTGAGTCCAGTTGCGGTACTCGAGGTTCTTCTCGATCCCGGTGTGCAGATAGCCGATTCCGCAGCGCGCCTCGGTGACCGTCTCACCCTCGATCTCCAGGATCAGGCGCAGCACGCCGTGCGTCGACGGGTGCTGTGGGCCCATGTTGACGACGATGCGCTCGTCGCCGGGCTGTTGTTCGGCGCGGGTGCGGACGTCGGACACGATCGAATCCCAGTCCTGCCCGGAGACCGTGTACGTGCGGGTGTGCGTGTCGGTCATCAGTTGTACGACCTCCTGCGGTCCGGCGGATCGACGCGGGTCCCCTTGTATTCGACGGGCACACCGCCAAGCGGGTAGTCCTTCCGCTGCGGGTGTCCCTCCCAGTCGTCGGGCATCTCGATGCGCGTGAGCGACCGGTGGCCGTCGAAGACGAGGCCGAAGAAGTCGTAGGTCTCGCGCTCGTGCCAGTCGTTGGTGGGGTAGATGTCGCAGATGCTGGGGATGTGCGGGTCGGCGTCGGGGGCGGCCACCTCGAGTCGTACCCGTCGGCCGTGCGTCAGTGATGCGAGCGGGTAGACCGCGTGCAGTTCGCGTCCGGCGTCGTCCGGGTAGTGGACTCCGTTGACGCCCAGGCACAACTCGAAGCGCAGTTCGGGTGCATTGCGCAATGTCAGGGCGACCGTGGCGAGATGTTCCCGGGCGAGGTGGATGGTCATCTCGTCGCGGAAGACGACGACCTTCTCGACCGCGGCGTCGTAGAGGTCGCCGAGTTCGGAGGCCAGCGCGTCGGCGATGTCGTCGAAGTAGCTGCCGTAGGGCCGAGAAGAGCTGGGCGGCAGCGTGACCGGCCGGACCAGTCCGCCATAGCCGGAGGTGTCACCAGAACCCGGCGGACCGAAGAGCCCGTGGCGCACGCCGATGACCTCGGCGTCAGGGGGCGGCGGCGCCGGGTTCTCGGGGTCCTGATGGCCCGCGGGCGTGGTCATCGGAGCAGGCCCTTCAACTCGATGGTCGGGGTCGCCTGCAGTGCGGCCCGCTCGGCCGCCCAGATGGCCTCCTCGCGATTCACGCCGAGTGGCATCTCTTGAATCTTCTCGTGCAGCTTCAGGATCGCGTGGAGGAGCATCTCCGGACGCGGGGGACATCCGGGCAGGTAGATGTCGACGGGCACCACGTGATCGACGCCCTGAACGATCGCGTAGTTGTTGAACATGCCGCCCGACGATGCGCAGACGCCCATGGCGAGAACCCATTTTGGCTCGGGCATCTGGTCGTAGATCTGTCGCAGCACCGGTGCCATCTTCTGACTCACCCGGCCGGCGACGATCATCAGGTCGGCTTGCCGGGGTGAGGCGCGGAAGGCCTCCATGCCGAAGCGCGCGAGGTCGTACCGCCCTGAGGTGGTGGCCATCATCTCGATCGCGCAGCAGGCGAGTCCGAAGGTCGCGGGCCACAGGGAACCCTTGCGCATGAAGCCGGCCAGATCCTCGACGGTGCTCAGCAGGAATCCGCTGGGGAGTCGTTCCTCGAGTCCCATGAGTGACCTCCTGGCCGTGTTGATCCGTTGAAAAGCTCTCAGTCCCAACTCAGTCCGCCGCGGCGCCACTCGTAGGCGTAAGCGACGGAGACATTGACGATGAACAAGAGCATGGCCATGAGGCCGAACCATCCGAGGGAGTCGAAGGCGACGGCCCAGGGGTAGAGGAAGACGATCTCGATGTCGAAGATGATGAACAGCATCGCGGTGAGGTAGTACTTCACCGGCACGCGCTGGACCGAACCGACGGTCGCCGTACCGCCGGCACCCTGGACCGTGGCCGGATACAGCAGGCTCTGCTCGACCGGCTCGATACCGCACTCGTAGGGTTCGAGTTTGGCGCGGTTGTACCGTTTTGGTCCGATCGCGACACCGATGAAGACACTGAAAACGGCAAACGCCACGCCGATTGTTCCGAGGATCATGATCGGCACGTAGGCGTTCAAAGCGCGGACCCCTCCTCGCTTGTGGCGGCCGGGGCGCATCTGGTCGGTGCTGCCGGCTCGGGTGTTCGTCCTCGTCGCGCGGCTGAACGTTCTGGTCCGCCAGTACGACTGTGAGCTACAACACAAGCCTAGGTGAGTGCGTGGCGCGAGTCACTGTTTTCTACAGTTCGGCGTTTCCCGTCATCATGTCGACGAACGCCCGGGGCATGCCGATCGGATCGACCGGTAGGACGGCCACGGCATCGGCGCGGGACCAGTCCGCGAGCCACCGGTCGTCGGCGCGACCGAGCAGGACCAGCACCGGAGGGCTGGGGTCCAGTTCGTCCTTCATCTGCTTCGCCACGCCCATCCCGCCCGCGGGCGACGCCTCGCCGTCGGCGATCACGGCGTCGATGACGCCCGCGTCGAGCTGGGCGAAGACCATTGGGGCCGTGGCGACCTCGATGAAGCTCACGGGTGGGATCGCCGGATCGGGGTGGGTGCCGAGAGCGCCGATCACCTGCGCGCGGGTCTGGGAATCGTCGGAATAGACCAGCACTCGCAGCGCCCGGGCTGCCTGGGAGTCGGTCACGGTTGCGATGCTACAACCCGCCGACCGCGGGTGGCTCAGTGTTCGGTGGAGAACCCGACGCGTCGACGATGCACCTCGAGCGCGAACGTGACCAGCTGGTCGATCAGATCCGGGTAGGTCACCCCGGTGGCCTCCCAGAGCTTCGGGTACATCGAACCGGGGGTGAAGCCGGGGATGGTGTTGACCTCGTTGAGCAGCCACCCGCGTCCTGGCTCCTCGTAGAAGAAGTCGACACGCGCCATGCCGCTGCACCGCATCGCCGTGAAGGTACGGGCGGCGAGCTCTCGGACCTCGGCGGCCGCGGCGTCGGACACGTCAGCCGGGATGACGAGCCGGGCGGCGCCGGTGACGTACTTGTCCTCGTAGTCATAGAAGTCGCTGCCGGGCTGGATCTCGCCGGGAACCGAGGTCTCCGGCGCCGTGTCACCGAGGACCGCGACCTCGATCTCGCGGCCGGTCACCGCCTCCTCGATGATGACGACGTTGTCGTAGCGCAGGGCGAGGTCGATCGCGGAATCGAGTTCGGACACGTCGTGGGCCTTGGTGATGCCGACCGACGAGCCCAGGTTCGCGGGTTTGACGAACACCGGGAGTCCGAGTTCGTCGACGGCCCGCTTCGTGATCGTCTCCGGGTCGTCGACGCCGTCGCGGAACTCCACCCAGCGGCACTGCGGAATTCCCGCCTGAGCTGCGACGATCTTCGCCATCGCCTTGTCCATGCAGACGGCCGAAGAGAGCACTCCCGCGCCGACGTACGGCAGCTTGAACAGCTCCAGCATCCCCTGGATGGTGCCGTCCTCGCCGTGCGGGCCGTGCAGCAGCGGCAGCACGACGGTGATGGCCTCGGCGGCGTGACCGCGCAGTTCGGTCAGCGGCTCGACCTGCGTGCCGGCGACCTCGAGGCTGTCGGGCAGCGGCGTGCCGTCGTCGATCGCGGCGATCGCCTTGTCATTGCGCAGCCAGGTGCCGTCCTTGCCGATGCCGATGGGGACCAGGTCGTATTTGGTGCGATCTGCCGCTGCGAGGACGTGCGCTGCGGTGACCCGGGACACATCGTGCTCGGCGGAGACGCCACCGTAGAGAACCACCAGACGCAGCAGCCGAGAAGACATGCCTGTCACGATACGGGCCGGTGCAAACACGTTCTCGTCGTGTATGGAGCTTCGGCTAGCGTGAGACCGTGCATTTCAGAGCGAGCGAGCTAGCGGCCGCGGTGGGCGGGCAGCTCATCGGACCGGACGTGGAGATCGACGGGGCGAGCATCGACTCGCGCAGTATCCGGCCAGGTCAGCTGTTCGTGCCGATCGTGGCCGAGCGCGATGGGCACGATTTCATCCCGGCGGCCCTCGCGGGTGGCGCGACGGCATACTTCACCACGCATGCCGAGCCGGTCGGCGGGACGGCCATCCGCGTGGCCGACACCGCGCTGGCCCTGGCCGACCTCGGCCGTGCGGTGCGGCGGCGTATCCCCGATCGCGTCGTCGGCGTGACCGGGTCGGTGGGCAAGACGTCGACCAAGGATCTGCTGGCCGGTGTGCTGGCCACGACTTATCGCACCGCGGCCAGCGAGAAGTCGTTCAACAACGAGCTCGGGTTGCCGATCACGCTGGCGGCCGCGGCCGACGACGTGGAGGCCGTGGTCCTGGAGATGGGCGCTCGCGGTATCGGGCACATCGAGCTGTTGTGCTCCATCGCGAGTCCGACGGTCGGGGTCATCACCCGGGTGGAGGGTGTGCACCTGGAGTTGTTCGGCGACATCGAATCGGTGGCCCGCGCGAAAGGTGAACTGGTCGAATCCCTTCCGTCCGACGGGATCGCCGTGCTCAACGCCGACCATCGCTACGTCGCGGCGATGGCCGACCGGACCTCGGCGCGGGTGCTGCGGTACGGACTGTCACCGGATGCCGACGTGTACGCGTCGGACATCGTCGTCGACGACGAGTTGCGCGCCTCGTTCCGCCTGCACACCCCGTGGGGTTCCACCGACGTCCGCCTCGGCGCGCGCGGCGAACACCAGGTACCCAATGCGCTCGCGACCGCCGCAGCCGGCGGTGGACTGGGGGTCCCCGTCGAGGCGATCGCGGCGGGGATGGCCGCCGCCGAACTGTCCGGTCTCCGAATGGAACTCGCGACGTCGCCGCAGGGTGTCACCGTCCTCAACGACGCCTACAACGCGAACCCCACATCGATGTCGGCGGCCCTGCGGTCGTTGGCCGCGCTGCCCGCGTCCCGTCGCGTGGCCGTGCTCGGCACGATGGCCGAACTCGGTGCCGACTCACCCGCCCAGCACGAGGCGATCGCGCTGGAGGCCCGTGAGCTGGGCATCGAGGTCATCGCCGTCGCGGAGGACAGCTACGGCGACACCGCCCGGCACGCGGCCGGCGTCGATGAGGCGGTGGCCGAACTCGCCGAACTCGGCGACGGGGCCGCGGTGCTGGTCAAGGGCAGCCGCGTGGCAGCACTCGAGCGCGTGGCGCAGGCGTTGCTGGCCTGAGGGTTTCGGTTCCCGTAGGGCTCAGTGGTGGAAGTGTGACCCGTCGCCTTCGCGAGGCATCGGACTCTCCAGTCGGTCCAGGAACTCGACCTCGGCCTTGATGTCGGCGATGAGGGCTCGCGCGAGATCGTGACTCAGCCCGGCGCGCACGACGATTCGTTGCACGGTCAGGTCGGCGAGGTCGTCGGCCATCGGGTATGCGGGAACAAGCCAACCCTTCATGCGCAACCGGTCGGACAGGTCGTAAAGGTTCCAGTTCTCGGTGTGTCCGGCCTTCAGTTTCCAGGCGAAGACCGGGATCGTGTCGCCCTTGCTGACGAGTTCCAGACCGTCGATCTGCGCGATCTGTGACGAAAGCCATTGCGCGACATCGAGGGAACCCTGTTGGACCTGGGTGAAGCCGTCGCGACCGAGCCGCAGGAACATGTAGTACTGCAGCAGAACCTGCGCGCCCGGCCGCGAGAAGTTGAGCGCGAGGGTCGGCATGTCGCCGCCGAGGTACGAGCAGTGGAACACCATGCTCTCCGGCAGTGCCTCGGTGTCACGCCAGACGATCCAGCCGACGCCCGGATAGACGAGACCGTATTTGTGGCCGGAGGTGTTGATGGAGACGACGCGGTCGACCCGGAAGTCCCACTCCAGGTCGGGCTGGCAGAAGGGTGCGATCATCGCCCCCGACGCGCCGTCGATGTGGATCTTCACGTCGAGCCCGGTGTCGGCCTGGATCTCGTCGAGCTTCGCGGCGATCGCCGTCACCGGTTCGTACATGCCGGTGTAGGTCTGCCCCATGATGGCGACGACGCCGATGGTGTTCTCGTCCACGTACTTCTCGAGTTCATGGCC
Source organism: Gordonia terrae (assembly GCF_051789125.1). Lineage (GTDB taxonomy): Bacteria > Actinomycetota > Actinomycetes > Mycobacteriales > Mycobacteriaceae > Gordonia > Gordonia terrae_A. Next base: position 408,360 of record NZ_CP196526.1, read on the forward strand.
GTCGAGCACGAGGTGATCGGGACTGATCGGTACCCATTTCGGTTCGACCTCGAAGTAGTTGCAGAACTTCTCCCAGCACACCTGCACCGCGGTGGAGAGCACGATGTTGGGGTTCTCGGTCGACTTGCCCTCGGCACGTCGTCGGGTCTGCCAGTGCCGCTTGAGGGCGAGCCCGCCGAGCATGCACGCCTCGGACGAACCGATGGTCGAGGTGCCGATCGCGCTCTCGACGTCGGGGTTGTGCCACAGATCGGCGAGGATGCGCCAGCAGCGATCCTCGATCGCCGCGGTCTGCGGGTACTCGTCCTTGTCGATCATGTTCTTGTCGACGGTCTCGGCGTACAGCTTCTGCGCCTCACCGTCCATCCACGTCGAGACGAACGTCGCCAGGTTGAGCCGCGCGTTGCCGTCGAGCATCGCCTCGTCGTGGACGATCTGATAAGCCGTCTCCGGCAACAACATCGAGTCGCTGAGCGAGAACTTGGGGAGTTCGGTGGCCTCGCCCGTTCGGGTGAACACGGTCCGCAGCGACATCGCATCGCCGATGTTGGTCGTAGCGCGTGCTCCGCCGGACTGGTTGTGGACGCCCTCGTCAGTGGTCATGAACTGCAAATCTAATGCACCACCGACGAGGACGGGTGCCGATCGAACCTCATCGGCGCTGTTCGGCGTTCGCGCGAATCACCTCCCGCAAGTACACAGCCAGGCCGGGTGCCTGCGCGTCGTAATGTTCGGTGAAGCGCGGGTCGGCGACGTACATGTCGGCCAGGCAGACCTGCATGTCGTGGTCACAGTCGTAGAAGCGGCCGATCTGCGCCCGATGCTCCTCGGCGAGGCCATTGGCCTCGGCCGAGCCTGGTGTCACGTCGCGGCGCATGGCGTCTGCCAGGCGTCGTTCCAGGTCGTCGGTCTCGTCCTTGATCCGCTGCCAATCCTCCTTGGAATACTGGGCGGTCCGCTTCTGGCTCTGCTTCCACGCCTCGGTGTTCCCCCAGCGCTCCTCGGCCTCGGCGGCGTACTCCTCGCCGGGCCAGTCGTCCCCGAAGATCTCGGCCTGTTCGCTCGCCGACAGCGAGATGCCCTCGTTCTTGGCGTTCATCATCTCCTCCAGTGATGCGACCATCCGGAGCAAGCGGTCGATCCGGTCGGTGAGGAGCGCACGCTGGGTCTGCAGATGACTCAGCGGGTCCGCATCGGGGTCGTCGAGCAGGGTCGCGATCTGCTCGAGGGAAAAGCCCAGCTCTCGGTAGGTGAGGACCTGGTGGAGACGTTCGACGTCGGCGTCGTCGTAGACGCGGTAGCCGGCCGGTGTCCGACCCGACGGGACCACCAGACCGATCTGGTCGTAGTGGTGCAGCGTGCGGATGCTGACGCCGACCATGCCGGCGACGACGCCGACGGTCAGGTCACGGGTGTCCATCTCCGAAGTGTGCTTTTCCTCGCTCACATCGACAACCCTGCTGCCTGACGTCACGTGAGGGTCAAGTGCGATTCGACCCCATCGTCTTGTCGCGGGGGACGCGACGGGCCGTGTGTAACCGTCAGTCCCGATCAGACCTCGGAATCATGGACCGGGTGGCCCGGACTTGGGTGCCAGAGTGCGGATCTTCAGCGCGAGGTGCAGCATCAGACGGTCGGAACCGGAGCTGAGGTCACACCCTGTCACGTCCTCGATGCGCTTGAGACGCTGATAAAACGTGGCGCGGTGCACGCAAGCGACGCTCGCGGCGCGACGGACGTCGCCGGCCTCGTCGAGGAAGCACTCGAGGGACTCGAGAAGAGTCCCATGGTGGTCGGCGGCCTGGAGGGCCTGGAGGGCCGGGACGGAGGACACGGCCGCGATATCGCTGCTGTTCATCCGTAACAGCAGCTGATAGGGACCGAGGTCTGCCCACCTCGCGAACGGCGAGAATGACGTCACGAGGTCCGCCGCGCGGGCCGCCATCAACGCCTGACGGTATGACAGATGCAGGCCGCTCAGCTCCGTGACCACGTCGCCGAGACCGAAGGTGACCCCAGGCTCGCCTGACGTTCCCGTGGCCAGGCGGTCAGCGATTTGGCTCTTCAACGACTTGATGCGTAGGTCGGACCATGGCTCTGGACCGGCCAGGAGCAGCCAGGCACGCGCCGGACCTGCGACTGCCATGGCAGTTCCGGGTGGCAGCCGTCCAGCGATCTCGCGGACCGCCTGTTGCAACTCGGGGTCGCCCGTCGGGGTGTCGGCCGAAGTCGACGTCCGGACCGCCAGCACCTGATACGGCTGTGCATGCTCGGGAAAGACCTGCTCGGCCCGGAGGTCTTCGACCGCCTGCGACCGCGCGGCTTCGTCTGAGGACACCAGCTCGCGCAGCATGGCCTCGTGGCGATTGCTCAACCTCTCGTGCATGAGCCGACTGCGGAAGAGGAGTGCGCTCGCCTGGCCGGCGGCGGCAACGGCCCGCTCGACATCCTCGGGCGCGATGGGATGGGCGGGCCACTCGATGAGCCACATGTACCCGAGCGGTAAGCCGTGATATCGGACGGGCACACACAACCTGCGTCTCAGGCCCAGCTCGGAGTCTTCGATCCACCCGGGCTCCGTCCAATCCGCGATGCCCATGCCCAAGATGCGCTCGACGAGCGAGCTGGGAATCTCGCGATTGAGGATCGAGCTGGATCGCAGCTCGTCTTCCTCTCCGAAGTGGCGACTCGACGCCATCAGCCGCATGGATGTGTCGTCCACTGCGACTGACCTCTGAAGACGGTTGGCAAGGTCGTCCACTATCGACTGCACGGTGTCGAAACCTACGGTCGCCATCGGCGATGGCCCATGACGTCGGTCGGGCCCGAGGAAGTTCTCTCCGGTGCGAGATGTCACCGTACCGCTCCTTGGTTCAGATGCCCGTCGCACCGTTGTGCGACTACCGGGTTCGCGCGAGTAGGCCGATGCTATCGGGCTTTGACGGGCCGAGGTTGACGGATGTCGTATCGGTGGGTTCGACGCACGCGAGCTGACCTGCGGCGTGTGCCGACGATACCGACCTGTCCCGGTCAATGTCAGTGCACCACTGCATGATTCGACGCGCGCGAGACGGCGTCGCGGTACCGCGCGCCCTCCCGCGGTTTATCCGATGGTGGAGCCACGGTGGATCCGGTGACGGCTGCGTCCTCGGCTACACCCTCTGCTCGTGTCGGTACGGATCGCACGCTCTGGCCGAGCCGCACGCTTGGATGACCGGGGCAAAGGGCTTGAGGTCCGCTCACCGACACGACAGCTGTCGACAAAATCGCGCCTACGGGATGACATACCGCTATGGCCGGTTGGCGTTGTCTGGATCACACTTCATGCAGCCAGTGACGAGAACCGATCAGAGATCGTGCATCGCCGCCCGATGACGGCCGCAAATCGATGACCCAGACGAAGGAAACGATCATGCTCAGACGAGTGGTGTCAGCAAATGACGAGAACGGCAATGCCGTATTCGTCGAAGATTCTTCGATCGAGGCGCGATCGGCCGAGGCACTACCCGGTGTGGCCATGCACCACATCTGGGGCGCGGACGAACGCACTCTGCCTCGTGATGGATCGCAACCGTTGTGGCACAGCCATTTCCCGCCGACCGACGGCTGGCGCTTCGTGCTACTCACTCTGCAGCCGGGACAGGCCGCCGCTCCGATCGACGACCCGACAGAGAGCCAGCTCGCGGAGCTGGAAGAGGCCTTTCCTGGCCTTTTGTCCACCGTCGAGCCCGGCACGGACGGCATGCACACGTCGGAGACGATCGACTTGGTTGTGGTGGTGGACGGCCCCATCACTCTTGAGCTCAGCGACTCACAAACCAAGGAGCTGAACACCGGAGACGTGATCGTGCAGGTCGGCAATGTGCACCGGTGGGTGAACCGGAGCAGCAAGCCGTGTGTCGTCGCCGCGGTGGTAATAGGCGCCACCTACGAGACCACACCATCAGCTGGTTCCTGACCCGAGACCTAGTGAGAGATGCCTCGTGAGAAGTGAGAACGTGAAAGAGTCTCTGAGCACGGTGAAGGAACCCAGCTTGCGGCGCACGGTGGTCGCGGCATCCATCGGGAACTTCGTCGAGTGGTATGAGTTCGCGATCTATGGCGTGGTTGCGGCGTTCATCTCCGTCGCCATATTTCCGTCCGACGATCCCACGGCAGCCATGCTGAACACGTGGGCAGCGTATGGGATTGCGTTCGTAGTGCGCCCGGTCGGCGGGGTGATCCTGGCGCGGATCGGTGACCGGTACGGGCGACGCCACATCCTCTACGTGACGATCACGATGATGTCGGTCGCCACGTTCTCCATAGCGCTGATCCCGTCGTACACGACAATTGGCATTGCGGCACCAATCCTGCTGATCTGCGCCCGCATCTGCCAGGGCATCGCAGCCGGCGGTGAGCTGGCAGGTGCTGCGGCCTTCCTCTACGAGCACGCCCCGGCGGGCAAGCGCGCTCGCGTGATCAGCTTTCTCGGCGTGAGCACGTTCTGCGCCACGGTCCTGGGTTCATTGCTGGGAACTGTGCTCACCGTGGCGTTGCCGGCCGCAGCGATGCAGTCGTGGGGCTGGCGCGTGGTCTTCGCCACCGCTCTCCCTCTCGGATTCGTCGGCCTCTACATCAGGCGTTCCCTCGAAGAGACGCCCGAGTTCAGGCAACTGCACGAGAAGCGCGACGGCGAGGATGCCGAGCCAAGCCCGAGCACGGGGGGCTTCTGGCCGACCATGCGACAGAACCGGCGTGCCATCTTCCTGTATTTGGGCTTTGGGTCGTTCTACTCGATCGCCATCTACGTCAGCGTCGCGGCCTACATGGCATTCATGCTCTCAAACGGCTTCTCGGCGAGATCGGCGCTGACGATCAACACCATTGCCGGCCTGGTGATCATCGTGGGCATACTGCTGTCGGGCGGGCTTGCCGACCGGTTGGGCCGCAAGCCCATACTGGTCATCGGCGCGAGTGTCATGGCCGTGGCCGTAGTGCCGACCTTCCTTCTCGGCTCCACCGGCACGTTCGCGCTCGGATTGCTGGGCGCCCTGATCTTCGTCATCCCACTGTCTGTCTTCATCACTCCGGCCGTCATCAACGTGGTCGAGCTGTTCCCCACCGAGGTCCGTGTCACCGCCGGGGCTGCCGCGTACAACCTGACGGTCATCGTCGGCGGATTCATGCCCTTCATCGCGGTATCACTCACCGAGGCCACTGGCTCGCGACTGGCTTTCCCAGCCTTCGTCGCATCGACGGCAGTCCTTGCCATCACCGTGGTGCTGGTCTGGTACCGCGATCCGCAGGATGATCGAGTGTCAATGCCAGTGGTGAAGGAGGCTCGACATTGACACAGATCATCTTGGAGAACGCGCGGATTTTCGACGGTGTGTCCGAGGAGTGCGCTGACGGGATGGCGGTGCTCGTGGCGGATGGTCGCATCCGCGAGATCTCGAACCGTCCGATTCGTTCGGACGACGCACAACGGATCGACGTCGCGGGCAAGACACTGATGCCGGGTCTGATCGACATGCACGTGCACTCGTACTTCTCGGATCTCGATCCGCGCGTACTCAACGACCGCGATGCGCCATACCGGACCGCATATGCGATCAAGAAGCTCGGCCATGCACTCGACAGCGGGTTCACGACGGTGCGTGACATCGGCGGAGGCGACTACCCCCTGTCCGCCGCCATTTCCGACGGATTGATCCGGGCGCCGCGCTTTTTCTATGCGGGCAAGATTCTGTCGATGACCGGCGGTCACGTCGACTACCGCACACCCAACGAAAAACACCACACGCACGGGTACTGCTCGTGCGATGCGATGAACTGGGCGGGCGTGATCGCCGACGGTGTCGACGAGTGCATCAAGGCCACCCGCGAGGAGCTGCGCCGCGGGGCCCACTGCATCAAGATCGTCGCGTCCGGTGGCGTCATGTCTCCGAGCGACCCGATTTGGATGAATCAATTCCGCGAGGACGAGATCCGCGCGATCGTCCAGGAGTGCGCCGAGCGCCGCACCTATGTCGCTGCGCACTGCCTGACGAGCGAGTCGACGCGCCGGGCCGTCGACTTCGGCGTCCGCTGCATCGAACACGCGGCCCTGATCGACGCCGAGACGGCGAAGTTCGTCGCGGATCGGGGCGCGTACGTCGTGCCCACGATGGTCTGTCTCTACTCCCTCGTCGAGCAAGGCCTGGAGATGGGGTTACCGGCCGACCGCATGGACAAGCTGCGCACCATCTACGAGGACTCGATGGCCGGACTGGAAACGATGCGCAGCGCCGGCGTCAAGCTCGCCTACGGTACCGACCTGCTCGCCGGTTTCTACCCCCAACAGTCGCGTGAGTTCGAGCTCCGTCGCGAGGTCTTCACCCCGCTCGAGCTCCTTCGCCAGGCCACCTCGGTGGGCGCGGAGATCCTGATGCAGACGGGCGAGCTGGGCTGCGTTCAACCGGGCGCGCACGCCGACCTGATCGTCGTTGACGGTGACCCACTCACCGACATCGGCCTCCTCGCCGCGGAAGGTCGCCATCTGGACCTCATCATGCGCGGCGGCGAGGCCGTCAAGAACCGACTCAACTGAAGGAGCAAGAGCTCGAAATGACCGAGGACGCGACGAACCGCAACCGACACGGGGGCGTGACCGCCCCGACGATGACCGTCGACCAGGTGTTCGGCTCGACGGAGTACTTCGAGATGGACTCGACGTCAGTCGGTGCCCGGTTCGCGATCTGGGTGACCACTTCTCCGACGTACGGCCAGGACGAGCAGGATTACCCAGTCCTCTACATCACGGATGGCAACTACAGCGTTGGGCAAACGGCCCCGCTGGCTGTGATGCAGAGCGACCCGGCACTTCCGATCGCGCCATACCTTCAGGTGACCGTGGGCTATTCCGGGGCCGACGCTGAGGACTGGAACCGCGTCCGCAACCGGGATCTGGTGCCACCCGGCGAGCCGATTCCACCGGCGATGCGGTCCTCGCTGGAGACTGCGATCGAGAACCAGCTGATGACGCAGGAGGAAGCCGACGCCTACCTCGACCAGCTCGCCGACACGCGTGCCGACGCCTTCCTCTCCTTCATCACCGACGAGCTCCACCCGGAGATTGCCCGTCGCTATCGGGTCGCCCCCGAGGGTCACGGGCTGTTCGGCTACTCCTACGGTGGACTCTTCACGCTGTACGCCCTGCTCACGGGCTGTCCCTTGTTCGCGGCTTACGGCGCGGGCAGTCCAGGCCTGGCCTCGTCGGAGAGCACACCTCTCGTGCTTGCCATGAAGGCGCTCGACCTCACGGGCAAGCGGCTTCACCTCACGATCAATGGGCCGGAGATGACGGGGGAGCTGCCGATCTATCGCATGCTCGGACGGGGATTCACCCAGCTCGTCGAGTCCCTGCGCACGACCGACTCAGGGCTATCGCTGACCACTCAGGTGTTGGGCGACACCCATCTCACCGGTCTGCAACCCTCGTTCCTGAGCTTCATGCGGAACTGCTGGACCAGTCCAGCGTGAGCGACCATCACAGACCGCGAAGGGTGCCAATGCTGATCGAACGCCTTCAGGAGCGCCTCCACGCTGATCGCATCCAGCTGGATCCCGAGGTGATGAAGGGATATGCCCACGACGAGGCCGAGTGGGCACCCCACGGGGTGCCGCTCGTTCTCGTCAGACCCCATACTTCCGAAGAAGTCCAGGAAGTAGTGCGCGCCTGCATAGAGTTCGGCGTTCCTCTGGTGTCGCGTGGGGCGGGCACCGGGCTGTCCGGTGGGGCGAACGCTGTCGATGGGTGCGTCGTCCTGTCCACCGAGGCGATGGCAGCCGTCACCGAGATCGATCCCGTTGAGCGGTTGGCTGTCGTGCAGCCGGGCGTCGTCAACGACGACCTGCGCGCCGCGGTGGCAGAGTACGGCCTCTGGTACCCGCCGGACCCCGCCTCCTCGCCGTGGTCGACCATCGGCGGCAACGTCGCGACAAATGCGGGGGGCCTCTGTTGCGTGAAGTACGGAGTCACGGCGGACTATGTGCTCGAACTCGAGGTCGTCACCGGCACAGGTGAGCTGGTCCGGATCGGTCGGCGCACAGCAAAGGGCGTCGCGGGGTACGACCTCGCACGACTACTCGTCGGCTCCGAAGGCACGCTGGGTGTCATCACCGAAGTCACGGTGAGGCTCCGCCCGCAACGAGAGCCGGAGCGCACCGTCGCCGGGTTCTTCTCGTCGATCGTGGATGCCGGGCGCGCTGTCACCGCCGTCGGAGCGGCGGGTATCGTCCCCTCCGCCCTCGAGCTCATCGACCGGCACTGCCTCGAGGCCGTCGACCGGTGGAAGAAGATGGGTCTCGCCGTCGCGGCCGACGCTGTTCTGCTGGCGCGCTGTGACGTCCCGGGCGACGCGGGCGAAGAAGAGGCCGACGCGATTCGCGACTGCTTCGAGCGCGCGGGCGCCACATGGGCGGCCCGTTCGACCGACCAGGTAGAGGCGGACGCCCTGTTCGAGGCGCGACGCCTGGCCTACCCGGCCCTGGAGCGTCTCGGCCCTGTACTCACCGAGGACGTCTGTGTGCCGAAGGCAGCGGTTCCGGAGATGCTCGCCCGTATCGAGGCGATCGGCAAGAAACACGACACCCTGATCGCCAACATCGCCCACGCCGGGGACGGAAACCTGCATCCCCTGCTGGTGACGCCTCGTGACGACGACGCGGCCAGGGTGCGGGCACAGCGAGCCTTCCGCGAGATCATCGACGAGGCGCTGATGCTCGGCGGGACGGTGACCGGAGAACATGGCATCGGTCTGTTGAAGATGGACGGACTCGCCCAGGAGCTGCCGCCGGCAGTCATGACCCTGCAGCGTGCGGTCAAGGCGGCGCTGGACCCGCACGGCATTCTCAATCCCGGCAAGATCATCGCGGCCGAGTAGCGCTCGCCGTCCCTGCTGATCGCGGCCGGTCTGTGCCGTCGCCGGTCGCGATCAGCTGATCAGCGCGTCGGGTTCGCCGATTCGTCACCCACCACCGATCCGTTCCGCTGGACTCGACATCGACCGGATGGCGTCGTTCTGCCCAGCTTCGACTGCCCTGGTGTCCCACAGGAATTGACCGGCGACGCCCCGACGACGCCGGCTCCGAGGACGGTGACGACCGCACTCAGATTCACCGGATAACGGGGGAGCGCTACGCGTGTCGCGGAAGGTCACCGAATCCCGCGACAGCCGTCTCTAGACCTCGGCTGTTCAAAATTCCCATCATTTAGACAGCGAAGTGTTCGGCGAGATCCGCCGGACAGTCACCCTTTGGCCTGACGAGACACGAACTCGGATGGTCAGTCGATTGAAAGTTGCGCCCCCATGAACACAAGCGTTCTCGACCAGCCCCTCGCGCCCCTCGCCGTCTTCGACAGAGATGACGAACTACGCGACGCCAACCACGAACAAGTCGTGTTCTGCCGAGACGAGCGGACTGGTCTCAAGGCGATCATCGCGATCCATGACACCACCCTCGGGCCGGGCCTGGGCGGAACGCGGTTCTACCCGTACGCGAACGAGTCGCTCGCGCTGACCGATGCGCTTCGGTTGTCCGAGGGAATGACATACAAGGCGGCCGGTGCGGGGGTGCCCCTCGGCGGTGCGAAGGCAGTCATCATCGGCGATCCGGCCACCCAGCGGACCGAGGGTCTTCTCGAGTCCTACGGCAAGTTCGTCGAGTCTCTCGGCGGCCGGTACTACACGGCGGCCGACGTGGGCACGACCTCCGAGGACCTCGACATCATCGGGCGTACCAGCACCCACGTGGTGGGACGGACCACGGCCGCCGGCGGCTCCGGCGACAGCGGCTACGCGACGGCTCTCGGAGTCTTCTCCGCGATGCAAGCCGCGGCGACGGCGACCTGGGGTGAGAACGGCCTGGCTGACAAGGTCGTCGGGGTTGAAGGCGTGGGCAAGGTCGGACGGCATCTCGTGAACTTGCTCCAGTCGGTCGGAGCCCGGATCGTGGTCTCCGACCCGCGAGCTGACGCACTGACCGAATTCGTGGGGCGCGATCCGGTTGTCCGGGTGGCGGATTCGGTGCTCACCGAAGAGCTGGACGTATATGCGCCATGTGCGCTCGGCGCGAGCCTGACCGTGACCAGTGTTGCTCAGCTGAGGGCAAAGGTGGTTTGCGGCGCGGCGAACAACCAGCTCGCCGACGGCAGTGTGGCCCAGGCGCTCACGGACCGGTCGATCCTGTGGGTCCCCGACTACCTGGCCAACGCCGGCGGTCTGATACAGGTCGGTGGCGAACTCACGAACGAGGACCGGGACGACGTCTTGGCTCGCGTGCGGCGTATCGAGCACACGGTCGGCGAGGTGCTCCGCTCTGCGATCGACACCCACCTCACCACGTCGCAGGCCGCACGGCGCATCGTGGACGAGCGACTCGCCGCCGGACGGGAGGGATGATTTGTCCACCACCGCAACGACTCTCGCCATCGAACCTTCTGCCATCACCGCCGAGGGGACTCCGCCCGTGAACACGGCCGCGACCATCGATGCGGTCGGGACGCTTCTCGTCACCGCCCGCCAAGACGACCAGGCATCGACAGCTCCATTCCGGCTCGTCGACGAGAAAGGTGAGCTCACACCTGCCGGCCGCGAGATCGGCGTCGATCTGGAGCTGGCGAAGAGCCTCCACACCGACATGGTGCTGGCCCGTCGACTGGACCACGAGGCGCTGGCCCTCCAGCGGCAAGGGGAGCTGCACCTGTGGATCATGTCGTGGGGACAGGAGGCCGCCCAGGTCGGGTCGATACGCGCACTCCGGGACACCGACCACGTCTTCCCGAGCTACCGCGAGCACGCGGTGCTGCTGTGCCGAGGCATCCGGCCCGCCGACGTCATGCGGCAGTGGCGTGGGGCAACGCACTCGGGCTGGAACCCCGCAGACTCGCACGTGCACATCAACTCGCTCGTCCTCGGTACCCAGACCCTCCACGCCACGGGCTACGCCGCTGGTGTCCGGCTGGACCGTGCCGACGACGTCGTGATGACCTACTTCGGGGACGGAGCGGCCAGCCAGGGTGACGTCAACGAGGCGTTGAACTGGGCGGCCGCCGGCACCCTCCCGGTGATCTTCTTCTGCCAGAACAACCAGTGGGCGATCTCGACCCCCACTGCCACGCAGATGCGTACCCCCCTTCATGTCCGCGCCGCAGGCTTCGGAGTCGCGGGCTACCACGTGGACGGTAACGACGCGCTCGCCGTGCACGCCGTGACCCAGTACGCCAACGCTCGAGTCCGAGCGGGCGAGGGGCCGGCCCTGATCGAGGCCCAGACCTACCGCCTGGCCGGGCACTCGAGCTCAGACGACCCCACGCGCTACCGCACCGATGACGAGCTCGCCGGTTGGCAGGCGAAGGACCCCATCACCCGGCTCGAGCGACTCCTCCGCAACGCAGGCGTCAGCGAGCGCTACTTCACCAACCTCGAAGCCTGCGCCGACGACTTCGCGGTCGAGGTTCGGGCGCAGTGCAAGTCGGTGCGCGGCGAAGACCTCGCGACGGTCTTCGAGCACACCTACGCCGAACCGCACCCGGTCATGCAGTCCGAGATGGCGCAGCATCTCGCGCGTCACGACCGGACGGTGGCCTGACATGGGCACCCGATACGCCCTCGGCGCCGCGATCAACGCGGGCCTGCGCGCCGCGATGGCTCGTGACGAGAAGGTCCTCCTGATGGGTGAGGACATCGCCACCCTCGGTGGGGTCTTCCGCGTCACCGACGGACTGGCAGCGGAGTTCGGCGCCGAGCGCGTCGTAGACACCCCGCTGGCCGAGTCAGGCATCGTCGGCACCGCAATCGGTCTGGCGTTGCGCGGGTACCGGCCGGTCTGTGAGATCCAGTTCGACGGCTTCGTCTACCCCGCCTTCGATCAGATCGTCAGCCAGCTCGCCAAGATGCGGGCCCGATCCCAGGGGCACCTCGCCCTGCCGATCGTCATCCGCATCCCGGTGGGCGGCGGCATCGGTGCAGTCGAACATCATTCGGAGTCCAACGAAGCGTACTTCGCTCACACTGCCGGACTGCGGGTCGTGTCGTGCTCTACCCCCGACGACGCGTTCCACATGATCCAGCAGGCCATCGACTCCGACGACCCGGTCATCTTCTACGAGCCCAAGCGACGCTACTGGGACAAGGCGGAAGTCCTGGACGAGCCCACCCGATCCCTGCACGAGGCGGCGGTCCTACGCGAAGGCTCCGACTGCACCCTGGTCGCCCACGGGCCGACCGTGGCCACGGCCCTGGCCGCGGCACTCGCCGCGCAGGAGGATGGCTTCTCGGTCGGCGTGGTCGACCTGCGTACCATCTCCCCGCTCGACATCCCGACGTTGCGCAAGGTTGCGACCGACTCACATCGCGTCGTGGTGGTTCACGAAGCTTCTACCTTCCTCGGGATCGGTGCGGAGATCGCCGCGACCATCACCCAGGAGTGCTTCTACGAGCTGGAGGCACCCGTCCTCAGGGTCGGCGCCTACAACCTTCCGTACCCGCCCGCTCACATGGAGGGCGAGTTCCTCCCTGACGTCGACAGGATTCTCGAAGCTGTTGACGCCAGCCTGAACTTCTAGGAGTTCCCTGTGTTCGAATTCAAGCTTCCCGACGTCGGTGAGGGCCTCACCGAGGCCGAGATCCTCAGATGGCAGGTTGCCCCCGGCGACACGGTGCAGGTCAACCAGCCCCTCCTCGAGATCGAGACGGCGAAGTCCGCAGTCGAGCTTCCATCCCCGGTCGCCGGCACAGTCTCGGTCCTGCATGTCGACCCCGGGCAGACCGTCTCGGTCGGCTCCGTCATCATCTCGATCGAGGACGGGAACGAACCTTCGGGTGCAACGGGGGAGAGAGCATCCTCCGCCGTTGGTGCGGGCGAGTCTGAAGAGGTGCCAGAGGAGAAACCGTCGGTGCTTGTCGGACCCGGACCTACCGCAGCGGTTCCTCGGACTCGCCGACTGGCCCGCAGGAGTCACTCCGCCCCGGCACAGGCTGCCGTGACGCACGAATCTGACGAGACCATCGCCGGCCCTCGGCTTGGCGCGGCTCGCGCCAAGGCGCCCGTCCGCCTCCTGGCCAAGCAACTCGGCGTGGACCTGACCTCAGTCGTCGCATCGAACGGCGAGGTCATCTCCCGCCGGGACGTCGAGGCCGCGGCCGGCAGGGCCCGACCCACCCAGACGACCTCGCGACTGGCTGCGGAGTCGGGCGATCGCGAGACAAGGACTCCCATCAAGGGGGTACGCAAGGCGACGGCCGCGGCCATGACGAGATCGGCCTTCACCGCGCCGCACGTCACGCTCTTTCTCACCGTGGACGTGACAAGGACGATGGATCTACTCGCCAGGCTGAAGGCCGACCGGGACTGGACCGGTGTGCGTCTCACGCCGTTGGTCCTCGTGGCCCGCGCCCTTCTGATGACCATCCGTCGCTACCCCGGCATCAACGCGCGTTGGGACGAGGCCGCTCAGGAGATCGTGGAGCCGCATTACGTCAACCTGGGGCTGGCTGCGGCGACCCCTCGCGGTCTGATCGTCCCCAATATCAAGGACGCACACGACCTCTCCCTGCGCGGCCTCGCAGACGCGATGAGCGAGCTGGTGGCCACTGCGCGCGCCGGCAAGACCTCGCCCGAGGAAATGGCGCGGGGGACCGTCACGATCACCAATATCGGTGCGCTCGGGGTCGACGCCGGCACGCCCATCCTGAACCCCGGCGAGGCGGCGATCCTGGCGTTCGGCAACGTTCGGGACACGCCGTGGATCGTCGACGGGGAGGTCCGGGTCCGCAAAATCACGCAGCTCGCGCTGTCGTTCGATCACCGACTGGTCGACGGAGAGCTGGGGTCCAACGTATTGGCGACGCTAGGGCGCCTTCTGGGGGACCCCGGCGAGGCCTTCGTGCTGGCCTGAGGGCCTGGGCCTGGGCCTGGTGCGCTGCGACGAGCGCAGCTCTCGGACTTCGTCGTCCTGTCCGCGTGCCTCGCCCATATGCCCTGCCCCACAGGGCATATGGGCGAACTCCGAGACGGTCCATCAAACAATCGACCTGTAGACAGGCGCTTGCGTCGAGAACTGGCCTGAATCCGCTCCTCGTGCCCGCGCTGACCCGACAAGTAGGGACCCTGACATGCCAGAGGTGTACGACATCGTGATCCTCGGAGGCGGGAGCGGCGGCTACGCCGCCGCCCTCCGCGCCAACCAACTGGGCCTCTCGGTTGCCCTCATCGAAAAGGACAGGCTCGGCGGCACGTGCCTGCACAACGGCTGTATACCTACCAAGGCGTTGCTTCACTCCGCCGAGATCGCCGACGCGGCTCGCGAGTCCGAGTTGTTCGGTGTCAAGGCGACATTCGACGGTATCGACATGAAGGGCGTCAACGCATTCAAGTCCGGAATCGTCGAGCGCCTCTATAAGGGCCTGCAAGGACTGCTCAAGTCCTCCGACAACCTCACGATGGTCGAGGGCGAGGGCAAGCTCGTCTCGACCGACAACGATGGTGGCGGCACCGTCGAGGTGAACGGTGAGATGTTCAGCGGTAAGAACGTGATACTCGCGACCGGCTCGACAGCTCGAACTATGGGCCTCGAGATCGGCGGGCGCATCGTCACCTCCGACGAAGCCCTCGAGATGAACGAGGTCCCCGAGCGCGTTGTGATCATCGGCGGTTCCGTGATCGGCGTCGAGTTCGCAAGCCTCTGGAAGTCTTTCGGCGCCGACGTCACGATCATCGAGGGGTTGCAGTCACTCGTCCCGCTGGAGGACCCGTCGCTGAGCAGACATCTCGAGCGCGCATTCCGCAAGCGCAAGATCGCCTTCAAGACCGGCGTCAAGGTCAACAGCGTTGAGCAGGCTGACAGCAGCGCCACCGTCTCACTGGAGAACGGCGACACAATCGACACCGATGTGGTCCTCATCGCCGTTGGTCGCGGCCCACGCAGCGAGGGCATGGGATTCGAAGAGGCCGGCGTCAGGCTCGACCGTGGCTGGGTCCCTACCGACAAGCGTTTGCGCACCAACGTCAAGGGTGTCTTCGCCGTCGGCGACCTGGTGCCCGGCCTGCAGCTGGCGCACCGCGGCTTCGCGCACGGGATCTTCGTGGCCGAGGAGATCGCCGGCCTCGACCCACAGCCGATCCTCGACGTCGCCATCCCGCGCGTCACGTATTGCGAACCTGAGCTGGCCAGCGTCGGCCTCACCGAGCCGCAGGCCAAGGACAGGTTCGGCGAGACCAACGTCGAGATCGTCGAGTACAACCTCGGCGGCAACGGCAAGTCGCAGATCCTCCAGACCGCAGGCACCGTCAAGCTCGTACGTGAGAAAGACGGACCAATCGTCGGAGTGCACATGATCGGCAGCCGCTTCGGCGAGCAAGTCGGTGAGGCCTCGCTCATCGTCAACTGGGAGGCCTACCCGGAGGACGTCGCTGCATTCATTCATGCGCACCCTTCGCAGAACGAGTCACTCGGTGAGGCCGCACTTGCACTTGCCAACAGACCACTGCACTCCCACAGCTGACCAGTTCACAGATCCTCAAAACGTGTAGTCGAAGGTCGGCAAGCCAGAAGTGTGCGAAAGTGCGGTCGGCGCAACAGGTCTGGACAGCGCCTGCCTCGTGGTCGCGGCGAAGCCGCCGGACGACATGACCTGTCTGTGCATGTTGAACGCAGGGGTGGGTGTTCACCGGAACACCCTCACAGCCTTGCGCTGGGAAACGGATGAGAGGCACCTGCGTCGTGCGCGTACACAGGGTGCTGGTCCCGAGCGCGCCGACACTTCTAGTGTCGCGGTCGGTCATCAGATTCCTTGACAGCCGACTATTCCCGGGAGGGCTGCCGCCGATGGACCCTTGTCGGGTGAATCTCAGTGTGGACGTCATTGTCGTCGGAGCCGGCGTCATCGGCTCGTCGACGGCCCTCGAGCTTGCACGCGCCGGCCTACGGGTCGTAGTCGTGGACCGGCTCCCCGGACCAGGCCAAGGCTCTACGAGTGCCTCGAGCGCCGTGGTCCGGTTCAACTACTCGATCTTCCCCAGCGTCGCGGCGGCATGGGAATCCAAGCACTGCTGGGAGGACTGGGCCGGCCACCTCGGCATGGTCGACCCCGCAGGGATGGCCGGCTTCCGTCGTACAGGAATGGCGTTCCTCGACGTCGACGTGGCGCCGACCAAAAAGGTCATGCCCCTGTTCGACCGGGCCGGCGTGCCATACGAGCTGTGGGACGCGACGACCCTCGCCGGCCGAATCCCCGGCCTCGACCCGGGCCGATTCTGGCCTCCCAAACGGCTCGACGACGAGAGCTTCTGGGACGATCCAGTGGGCCAGCTCGGCGCTCTGTGGACGCCCGACGGTGGCTACATAGACGACCCCATGCAGGCCGCCGCCAACCTGGCCACTGCCGCGCGCCGGGCCGGCGCACAGTTCATCTTTCGAAGTCAGGTCACGGCCGTGCGCCGGTCCGGTGGCCGCGTCGCCGGCGTCGACCTGGCCGACGGGGAACGGGTGAGCGCACCCGTCGTCGTCAACGTCGCCGGCCCGTGGTCGTCGACGTTGAACGAACTGGCCGGTGTGGGAGATGACTTCTCGATCACGACGCGGCCGATGCGACAGGAGGTGCACTATGTGACGGCGCCTTCGGGCTTCAACGACGGAGACCGCATCGGCCCGGTGATCGCAGACCTCGACCTCGGCACGTACATGCGTGGAGCACCCGGCGACGGTTTCTACATCGGCGGCACCGAGCCCGAGTGCGATCCCCTGCCGTGGATCGACGACCCAGATGTCGCCGACCTCCACCCAACTCAAACCGCGTTCGAGGCGCAGGTCATCCGCGCTGCGCGCCGCTTCGGCGAGCTCGGCGTACCTCCGCGCCCACGGGGCATCGCCGGCGTCTACGACGTCTCCTCGGACTGGACACCCATCTATGACCGGACAGGGCTCGACGGGTTCTACGTCGCGATCGGCACGAGCGGCAACCAATTCAAGAACGCCCCTGTCGCCGGTCAGTTCATGCGGGACATCATCCTGGCCGTGGAAGCCGGGCACGACCACGACACCAACCCTGTCCAGTACCACGGCGAGCGGACCGGACTCAAAGTCGACCTCGGGGCCTACTCCCGCCGGCGCCCGGTCAATACCGAGTCCAGTGGCACGGTGATGGGATAACAGAATCGGGCCGGATAGGACGCAGCCGCGATCAGCCCGAGCGACCGGGACCAGGTCTCGAGGACTCGTGTAACAACGTCCCCCTGCTCCGGTTTTCGAGCGAACGAACACAAGCCACGCACCGCCAACAACGCAGTTGCGGAAGGAACATCGCATGTCGCAGACAGTCAAGGGAGTCATCTCGCGCAGTAAGAAGGCGCCGACGGAGGTTGTCGATGTGGTGATCCCGGATCCGGGTGCGCGTGATGTGGTGGTGGCGATCAGGGCGTGCGGGGTCTGCCATACCGATCTGGCCTACCGTGAGGGTGGCATCAACGATGAGTATCCGTTCCTGCTCGGGCATGAGGCCGCGGGTGTGGTCGAGTCGGTGGGTTCGGATGTCACTCATGTCGAGGTCGGCGATTTCGTGGTGTTGAACTGGCGTGCGGTGTGTGGGCAGTGTCGTGCGTGTAAGCGGGGTCGTCCGTGGTATTGCTTCGACACTTTCAACGCCAGCGTTTCGATGACGCTGACCGATGGCACCGAGCTGACTCCGGCGTTGGGGATCGGGGCGTTCGCTGAGAAGACGTTGATCCATGAGTTGCAGTGCACGAAGGTCAATCCCGACACCGATCCGGCGGTGGCCGGTCTGTTGGGTTGCGGTGTGATGGCCGGTATCGGTGCGGCGATGAACACCGGCAACGTGGGTCGTGGTGATTCGGTCGCGGTCATCGGTTGCGGCGGTGTCGGTGATGCGGCGATCGCCGGGGCGCGGTTGGCCGGTGCGACGACGATCATCGCGATCGACCGTGATGCGTCGAAGCTGGAGTGGGCGAAAGACCTTGGTGCCACCCACACCATTGACGGTTCGAAGGTCGACGACGTGATCGCCGCGGTGCAGGAACTGACCGGCGGTAACGGCGCTGATGTCGTCATTGATGCGGTCGGTCGCCCGGAGACCTACAGGCAGGCGTTCTACGCTCGCGACCTCGCCGGGGTCGTCGTGTTGGTCGGTGTGCCGACTCCGGAGATGACCTTGGAGTTGCCGCTGGTGGACTTCTTCTCCCGTGGTGGTGCGCTCAAGTCGTCGTGGTACGGCGATTGTCTGCCCGAACGTGACTTCCCGATGCTCATCGATCTCTACGAGCAGGGCCGTCTGCCGCTGGAGAAGTTCGTCACCGAACGCATCGGCATCAACGATGTCGAGGCCGCGTTCTCGGCGATGGAAGCCGGCAAGGTGCTGCGTTCGGTGGTGGAACTCTGATGTCGGAGCTGCGGATCGACAACGTCGTCACCTCGGGCACCTTCAGCCTCGACGGCGGTACCTGGGATGTGGACAACAATGTGTGGCTCGTCGGCAACGACGACGAGGTGATCATCATCGACGCCGCGCATTCGGCGCCGCCGATCCTCGACGGCGTCGGCGACCGCACGGTCAAGGCGATCGTGCTCACCCACGGGCACAACGATCACGTGACCGTGGCCCCGGAACTGTCGCAGGCCACCGGCGCGCCGATCCTGTTGCACCCGGGTGATGACATGTTGTGGAACGACACCCATCCCGACGTCGCGCATTCCGACCTCGAGGACGGTCAGCGGATCAGCGTCGCGGGTACCGAGTTGATGATCATCAACACCCCCGGTCACTCGCCGGGGTCGTCGGTGATCCATCTGCCCGAGGCGAAGGTGCTGTTCTCCGGCGACACCTTGTTCCAGGGTGGTCCGGGCGCGACCGGCCGCTCGTACTCCAGTTTCCCCACGATCATCGCCTCGATCACCGAGAAGATCTTCACCCTCGACCCCGAGACCAAGGTCTACACCGGCCACGGCGATGGCACCACCGTCGGCGCAGAGGCACCCCACCTCGAGGAATGGATCAAACACTACAACAAACGACATGTCATCAGATCGCCCTGATTCTTTTCGATACTGTCTGCTTCAGCAGGTTGGAAAGTGTTGCACGACCACGAACATCTGCGCCACGTGGAAGATGGGCAGCTCTCATATCGGTGTCGAAACAACATCAATTATCGAGTGATATCGAGTTCGATTTCCGGAGTGCGAAGCGGAACGCGTTCCGGAGACTGTCATATCTGATCCGAGGATAGATCAGTCGCACACCGTCGAACCCTCTCACCACACGACACCTAACGACATCAATTCTCCTGCTCGCCCGGCCTCAACCGCGGCGAAGTGCGGAAACTCAACGGAACGGGGGAACTATCCCAATGGACTGGCATCTTCGCGATTTTGCCCCTGAGGACCTGGAAGCAGCAATCCGCCTCGATGGTGATTCCGCAACCACGTCGCAGCCACCGTTGTTTGGTGCGGCCGATGTCGTAGCGAGTTTGCAGGAGCGCCATCCGGCGGTCGTGGCAGTGAACAGGGGAGTCATCATAGGCGTCGCGGTAAGTCGAGTTGATGCCGATCGAGCATGGGTGCTACGACTTTCGCTTGATCCGAACTGGCGAGGTAGAGGACTCGGCAGCAGTCTGCTGAGCGAACTCGAACACCGGGTCCTCGGACACGGCGTCAGGCGAATCACCGCCCTGCTCCCAGAGGGTGAGACCGGCACAACCGCATTCGTGAACTCTGGGTTCGTCAAGAGGGGCGGCGTAACGTACTTCGACAAGCAGGAGACCGTGTCGCCTCAGTCCGCCGCAATATTGAACAGGATGGGTGGATACGTTCCTCCTTCGGCAGAGTGGGATCAGATCGCTGGAATGACTCGCGAGAAGGCGCTGATCGAGCGAAGAATCGTCCTGCCGTTGTCGTTGCCCGAGCAAGCCGCGGAACACGGAGTTGTGCCGCCACGGGCAATCGTGCTTTTTGGTCCGCCCGGCACTGGGAAGACGACATTCGCGCGAGGTATCGCCAGCCGCCTCGGCTGGCCGTTCGTAGAACTGTTTACATCCCGTCTCGCCGGTCGCGACGGCGGTCTGGCGGCGGGGCTCAGCGATGCGTTCGCGCGGCTCGGCGAGCTGGAGAACGTTGTGGCCTTTATCGATGAGGTCGAGGAGATTGCCTCGCAGCGTCAGGTCGGCGAACCCGCCAGTACGGCCGTTGTGAACGAGCTCCTCAAGTCGTTGGTGCAGTTCCGCGATCGTTCCGGCCGGGTATTGGTTTGCGCGACAAACTCAATCCGCGATCTGGACTCGGCATTCTTGAGGCACGGTCGGTTCGACTACGTCCTACCTGTCGGGCTTCCGGATTCTCCGGCAAGGGAGGCACTGTGGTCGCGGTATCTGGACACTCACGCAGCAGATGTCGATCTCTCTCATCTGGTATCTGCGACCGACGGATACACACCCGCAGATGTCGCGCACGTGGCACGCGCAGTGGCTCAGTCAACCTTCGAGAAGACTCTGGACAGCGGTTGCCGTTGTTTCGCATCTACATCCGACTACATCGACGCGATCGCGCTCACGCGTCCCACTCTACGTGCAGAGCAAGTTGCGGATTTCGAACGCGACGTTGCTGAGTACGCGCGGCTGTAGCGGTACATGTCGCAACAAACGAGAGCGCAAGCCATTCCCTTGTCGACCGTAAAGGAACCTGCTGTGCGTCGAACTGTTGCAGCCATCAGTCTAGGTGCCAGAGTGGTGCTCACCACCATCACGTTCGCTGGGGGACTCGCTGTACTGATCGTCCTGAGCCTTCTCCTGGGCCTTCTCGAATCAGTGTCGCGAAACCGCCGCACGGTGCTCTGAACTGCCAGTCGCCAGTAGGGCCGCGGGTGGGATCTGCTCTGGAGCTGTGGTCGACTACCTGAGGACCTCGATTTCGCCGGAGCCGTCAACTGTCAACCCTTGACGATTGGTCCCAACTCCGATCAGGGGGCGAAGCCGATGACCGCGGTGCCCTTCTGGCATGCGGCGAGAATCCCTTCGACCTGCGACGGCGCGCAGGTCCAGCCGGCGACCGACTGCTGCTGGCCCGTGGCGATCTTCGGCCCGTATTGGGTGGCGATGCTCTTCGCCGAGTCGCAGGCCACGTCCCCGGCGAGGATGAGTACCCGCAGCGATCCGTCGGGTCCGGGGATGGTTCCGCAGGTGGTGTCCGTGTCGTCGGACGCAACTGCGCTGGACGTGGCCGTCGACACGGGCTTGCGGCCGGGGACCACCGGTGGTGAGGTTGCGGGCCGGTCCGAGGCCGACTCGCTGGCGGCCGCGCTGGTCTCCGGCGTCGACGACGCAGCCGTGACGTCTTGTTCGCCGCCACATGCGGCCAGTGTCATCATCGCCACCGACAGCCCGAGCGCTGCTCCCGCGACTCTCAGCGAGCTACGGAGTCGGATCGGTGCGGCAACTGCGTGGCGTGTTCTGCGCGACATGGTTCACCACGGTAGCGAATGGGGTTCGCGAGATCGGCGCCGCTCGCCACCGCCGGTTTGGGTGGTACGCCTCGACCTGGGAAGATGCTCGGGGTGAGCAGTACCGGAACCGAAGTCGCCGACCCCACCTACACCGTCGGCACCACCCTGGCGGGCACCCGAGGGCGGACGGGGACCATCAATACCCCGCACGGACAGATCCACACCCCGGCTTTCGTCCCGGTGGGCACCAAGGCCACCGTCAAGACGGTCCTGCCCGAGTCCGTCGCCGCATTGGGCGCCCAGGCGGTGCTCGCCAACGCGTACCACCTGTACCTGCAGCCGGGACCGGAGATCATCGATGCCGCGGGTGGGCTGGGTGCATTCATGAACTGGCGCGGACCCACCTACACCGACAGCGGCGGATTCCAGGTGATGTCGCTCGGTGCGGGGTTCAAGAAGGTCATCTCGATGGAGGCCACCGGGACCCCTGACGACGACCTCACCGCGAACGGCAAGGAACGCCTCTCGCGCGTCGACGACGACGGGGTCACCTTCAAGTCGCACCTCGACGGTTCGGCGCACCGGTTCACGCCCGAGGTGTCGATGCAGATCCAGCACCAGCTCGGGGCCGACATCATCTTCGCCTTCGACGAGCTGACCACCCTCATGAACACCCGCGTCTACCAGGAGAATTCGCTGGAGCGCACTCGGTTGTGGGCGATTCGCTGTCTCGCCGAACACAATCGGCTGAGCGTCGAGCGTGCTCACCGCCCACAGCAGGCGCTGTGGGGTGTGATCCAGGGTGCCCAATACGAGGACCTGCGTCGTAAGGCCGCGCGGGATCTCGTCGCACTGAGTGAGGCTGATCGCGCGGCCGGCGGCAAGGGTTTCGGCGGTTACGGCATCGGCGGCGCACTGGAGAAGGACAATCTCGGCACCATCGTCGGGTGGGTGAACGACGAACTGCCCGAGGACGCACCGAAGCATCTGCTCGGGATCAGTGAACCCGACGACATCTTCACCGCCATCGAGAACGGGGTCGACACCTTCGACTGCGTGTCACCCACTCGCGTGGCACGCAACGGGGCGATCTACTCCCTCGACGGCCGGTACAACGTCACCAACGCCAAGTACCGCAGTGACTTCCGGTCGCTCGATCCCGAGATCGAGAACTACTCGTCGCAGTACAGCCGCGCGTATCTGCACCACCTGTTCAAGGCGAAGGAAGGACTCGGCCCGACCCTCGCGACGCTGCACAACGTGTCGTTCATCGTGACCCTCGTCGACCGTGCCCGCGAAGCCATCGAGAACGGGACGTACACCGAGTACCGCGACGAGTTCCTGCGCCGGTATTACGGGGCTCCACAGAGGCCGTGACCGACTTCTAGAAGGGCGGCGGGTTGGCGTCGTCCCAGCGTTTCTCGGCGCGCTGCTGTCGTCGGAAATCGTTGTCGCGCAGTGTATCCAGCCGTGCGCGGGCGGGGTGATCGGGCCGCCGGGTCGGGGTGAGTCGGTTGAACAGATCCCGCCCGCTGTAGGCGTTGCCGACGAACATGTGCCCGGTGGGTGTGGTGAACCACGCGGTGTGGAATTCGTCTTGGTGGTCCTGCCAGCTGGTGAAGGTCTTGATGCGATGGTGAAACCGGCACAAGGGTTTCAGGTTGCGCGCATCGGTGCGGCCACCGCGTCGCGGGTCGGCGTGGTCGAACGGATCGGTGTGGTCGAGGTCGATCTGCCACACCGGCGCATTGCAGCCCGGAAAGGTGCAGCACAGTTCACCCGCACGCACCAGGGCCTGCAGCTTCTTCGACGGGGCGTACCGGGTCACTGAACTGTTGGCGTCGGCAACCGGTGTCGGGGCCGATGGGGCGTCGGGTTCGGCCGGGGTGGGATGGATGTAGGTGCGGCGGGCTTCGGTGAACAGCGTTCGAGCCGTGGCGGCGTCGATGATGCCGTGCCGGTCGAGGAACGCGGGATACTCGTCGAGTCCGAGCAGGGTCGACAGGTTCACCACGATGTGGAAGGTCGCGCGCGGAGGTTGCGGTGACAGCAACGGCGAGACACCTGGGTCGGTAGCCGATGCACCGTCGACAGTCACGTCGTTGGTGGCGTCTGCAGCGGGCGCGGGCCAATCCACCGCAGGGTCGGCACCCTGGGGCGTCTCCGCGTCGAGATCATCTACTGCATCGGTTTCGGTGGCGGTGGTGGCGCAGTCGTCGCACCGGCAGGTGAGGGCGGTTTCGCCGCGGGCGAGGGCTTTGAGGGCGTCGGCGCGTCGCATGGGCAGTGTTCGTGGGTCACCGGCATGGACCGCGGTGGCCATCGACGACAGCCGGGCATCGAACTCGGCGGCATCGGCGTCGGGCAGTGTGCCCGAGATCCGGGACTGCCCGGGTGTGAACCGATCAGGCGTGACCGTCACCTTGCGATCGCCCGCCACCCGCTCTTTGCGTCGGCGGATCGCGTCGGGCGCCCACTGCGCGACGATGGCGTCGACCATGGCGGTGAACCGTGCCGTCGACATCGGTGCACGCGCGAAGATCGCCTCCGCCAGATGCGCGTCCACGGTCTGCATCTCATCGGCGTCGGTGATCAGATCGGTGCGCTTGAGCGCGATCAGGAAACGGCGCTTGTCGATCCGTCCGCACGCCAAAGCGTGTCCGGTGAACGCAAGCCGGTAGCGCAGCGCGTCACCGGCCTCGATGAGACCTTTCGCCTCGGCCGGTGTGACCGTGAGCGTGGCACCGACTTCGGCGATGGCCTGCTCGAGCCCGTTCGGCCCGAACCGCTCGTACGGGTCCTCCCCGGCCGCCACTCGTGCCGACAGGTTCTCGAAGGCTTCGATGGAGTCGAGTTCACCGGTGTGCACCTCGGCGCGCTGCTGCGCATAATCTATTTCGCGTTCGTCGTGAATGAGACTGGCCACGACCATCATCCGATGCGCGGACGCTGCCGCCAGCCCGGCGCAATGACTCAACACCTCGACGAGTTCGGACGCGGAGAGTTCATCGTCGAGACGGAGACGTGGTTCGACCGAGTGCTGTGATGAGTCCACCGATGTTGATTCGGCCCCCGCCCCCGATGACATGCCTCCACGATACTCGAACATGCATTCGAGTCAAGGATTCTTCGGATCTTGCCCTACTAGCGGGAATCCTCGGCGACCATCCGTTCGCGGATTCCGCCGGACACCCCGGTGCTGTCCGGATTCGGGTCGTGAATGGCCCCCGGGTGCGCCTTCACGGGTGCTCCCTTCTCGGTCTCCGACTTCACGACCGCCGCCGAGAACCGTTCGGTGATACCCGGCATCACCGAATGAGAGGCGCTCGCGGCCTTGGCCTTGTAGCCCACCGGTTGATCGAGCTTCGGATCGGTGCACGCGGCGACGATCGCGTCGACGACGATCTGCGGATCGTCCATCGCGGCCATGCGCGGTTCGTGGCCGGTGTAGTTGGCGGCGTGGGTCCACCACGGTGTGTCCACCGCCCACGGCAGGATGGTCCCGACCCGGATGGCGTCGTCACCGGACATCCGCAATTCCTCGGTCAGCGAGTGGCCGAGACTGCGGACCGCGGCTTTGGTTGCCGCATAGGTGTTCTGCAGGGCGAGCGGCACCTCGGAGTCGACCGACCCGACATTCACCAGCGTGCCCCGGCCCTGAGCACGGAACACACGGAGCGCTGCGTGTGCGCCGTAGATCAGCCCCTTCAGATTGACGTCGACGACCCGGGCATGGTCTTCGACGGGGATGTCCCAGAAGTAACCGACTGCTCCCACGCCGACGTTGTTGACCCACACATCGATGGCGCCGAAGCGCTCGAGTGCCGCTGCGGCGAGGTGACTCACCGCGCGGGGATCGCTGACATCGGTGGCCACCGCGATCGCGGAGCCGCCCTTGCCGGTGATCTCGGCGACGACCTCGTCGAGCGCCTCGCCCCGACGGGCGGCCACCACCACGTTGGCGCCGACCTCACCGAGCCGCACCGCGGCGCCGCGCCCGAATCCGCTGGACGCCCCGGCGATCACGATCGTGGATCCCTGCACGTTCTCCTCGGCCATGGCGGCCACCTCCTGCGTCGACAACAGATCGGTGGTCGCGTACCCGACGGCGACATCACCAAACAGCGGCAGTCACCACACAGCGGGAACCACCGAACAGGTGCGCCGCTCATGCTGGGTTCACGAGGGCCGACGCGCCTCCACGAACGTCTCGATCGCGGCGAAGTCGTAGGAACTCGCCGCGGTGCCGATGCCCTGTGCGACGTGCGCCGCGACGGCACAACCGAACTCGGCGGCGGCGGCGAGGTCGAACCCCCGGTGCCGCGCGGTGATGAACCCGGCGGAGAACGAATCGCCGCACCCCGTCGTGTCGACGACGTCCACCGCGAAAGCGGGGACCGAGACCACCTCGTTGTTCGTCACGACCAGAGCGCCGTCGGCTCCTCGGGTCAGCGCGACACACCCGACGCCGCGCGCCAGGAGCGATCGCGCACCCGCTTCGAGGTCGCCAGACCCGGTCAGGCCACGGACCTGCTCGTCGTTGGGTAACAGGTGGTCGATATGCGGCAGCGCCTCGCCGATCCACTCGAGAAGACCCGGGTCGCCGCCCGAGAGCAGATCGACCGACGTGGTGATACCGCGGTCGCGAGCTCGGCCGAGGAGTTCGGCCGCGACCGGTCCGCCGAGGAACTCCGGGCCTCCGAGGTGTAGATGATCGAGCCCGTCGAGCGCGTCCGGCCCGAGGTCGTCGAGGCCGAACCGGGCGTTGGCGCCGATGCAGTGCCACGCCGGACGGTCCCCGTTGGGGCGCACGGGGATCACCGACGACGAGGTCTGGATGTCCGGTTTGGCGACGAGCCCGCGTGTGTCGACGCCCTCGGCCACCAGCAGATCGGTCAGCGACCCGCCGATGGGGTCGGTGCCGATCGCGCCGAACGTGCGGACCGCTGCACCGAGCCGACTCAGCACGAGGGCCGTTCCGCCCGCGGTACCGGCCGCGGAGAAGGAGATGGTCTCGACCAGCGCGCCGTCGGAACCCTCGGGTATGGACTCGATCCCGATGACGTGGATGTCGAGCACCTGGACGCCGACGGTGGCGATCGAAAGCGGCGGTGGCAGTTCGGTGTTCACGTTCGGTTCTCCTTCGGGCTCCCGTACTCCAGCCGGATCGCCTGGGTGATCGCGGCTTCTTGTTCGTCGGCGGTGAGTGCGCGAGGGCGACCCATGCTGCTGGTCCGGTGATATAGAGTGGCCAGCCATTCCAACAGCAGCGCATTGTCGACGGCGTGCGCGAGCCCGGAACCCCGTGCCACCGACCCGTGATTCGCCATCAGCGCCACCTGTGAACCGGCCAGCGCGGCGGCGACGGTCTCGGCCAGCTCGGGACTGCCGAACGTGGCATAGGGCGCGATGGGTATGGCCCCGCCGAGACCCAGCTGTTGGTAATGAAGCACCGGCAGCGACGTCAGGCCGTCGACGCACGCGACCGCCGAGCTGAACGGTGCGTGGGTGTGCACGACCGCCTGCGCATCGGTTCGCTCGTACACCCGGAGGTGCAGACCGAGCTCGGACGAGGGCCGGACCTCGCCGAGCACGACGTCGCCGGCGAGGGTAACCACGGTCACGTCGTCCGTCGAGCACTCGGCCAGGACGACACCTGTGCCGGTGACCGCGACTCGGTCGCCCGTTCGCGCCGACACGTTGCCCGACGTCCCGATGAGCAGACCCTCGGCAGCCAGCCGCCGGGCGGCGTCGGCGACCTGCTCGCGCAGGAACGCGTCGCTCATCGACCCACTGGGCTCTCGGCTCGTCCGTCGTCGGCGTCAGTTCTCATGCTTTCCCGCTCCTCTGCTCCCCCGATCACCGTCGAGAATCATCTCTCGGGCACGCGGAGAGCACGGGGAAAACGTCGAAGCCGACGAGAGAGGGGTAGGTTGACCCTACCGTTTTATGGTCGTACCATTTGCAGAACTGTCGAGTGCGAGGAGTTGACTGTGCCTGGAGTCTGGTTCGATGAGCTATCGGTGGGGCAGAAGTTCGACCATCCGATCCGGCGGACGGTGACGGAGACGGACAATGTGCTCTTCACCGCCATGACCCACAATCCCGCGTTGCTCCATCTCGACGAGGAGTACATGAAGGGAACGCCGTTCGGCCAACGCATCGTCAACAGCGCGTTCACGCTCGGTCTGATGGTCGGTATCTCGGTCGGGGACACCACGCTCGGGACCGCGGTCGCCAACCTCGGATGGGACGAGGTGCGATTCCCCAAGCCCCTGTTCCACGGGGACACCATCCACGTCGTGACCGAGGTCATCGAACTGCGTGACTCGAAGTCACGTCCCGATCAGGGGATCGTGACCTTCCTGCATCAGGCGTTCAACCAGCACGACGAACTCGTGGCCTCGTGCAAGCGGAGTGGACTCCAGCGGAAGAAGCCGGCATGACGACACCCATCCGTTCGCTTCTCTTCGTGCCGGGGGATAGCGAGAAGAAGCTGTCGAAGGTCGAGACCTCGACCGCGGATGCGATGATCCTCGACCTCGAAGATGCGGTCAGCGCGGGCCGTAAGACCGTCGCCCGGCAGCTCGTCGCCGAGTTCATCGGCAGCCGGAGCGGTGCGGAGGCCGGCCCGCGGCTCTGGGTGCGAATCAATCCGATCGACACCGACTCTGCACTGCTCGACCTCGCCGCGGTCGTGCCCGCCGGTCCCGCCGGTGTCATGATCCCCAAGATCGACGGACCCGCGGACGTCATCCGGGTCCACCACTACCTCGAAGCTCTCGAGGTGGCGCACGGTATCGCGCGGGGAGCGATCCGCGTCCTGCCTGTGGCCACCGAGACCGCGATCGCACCGTTTCGTCTCGGCGACTTCGCGACTGCGGGGATCGAACGGCTCTACGGGCTCACGTGGGGTGCCGAAGACCTCAGTGCGGCACTGGGCGCGTCGACCAACCTCGCGCCGGACGGCGGGTGGGCGAACACCTATCAGCTGGTGCGGTCGCTGACCTTGATGGCCGCTCGTGCCGCCGACGTGGAGGCGGTCGAGACGCTCTATGTCGACATCCGCGACGAGGCGGGGCTCGAGCAGTCCTCGCGGCGGGCGCGAGCCGAGGGTTTCAGCGGGAGGATCGCCATCCACCCGGGGCAGGTAGACATCATCAACGCCGCGTTCACCCCGTCTGCCGACGAGGTGGAGTACGCGACCCGGGTGGTCGAGGCCTTCTCCGTCGACGTCGGGACCGTCTCACTGGACGGAAAGATGCTCGATCTGCCGCACCTCAAGCAGGCGCAGCGCGTCCTCGCACTGGCGTGCGAGAAAAAATGATGCGGGGGAAATCGCTTCCCCCGCATCATGATCGCGCTTCCACAAACGGCCCGCGCGCCGGCCGCGTCACTCGTCGTCGTCGGTGCGCGCCCGGCCCAGGGTCAGCAACAGGTCCTCGTGGAGTTCCATCCAGACGTCGTGATAGGAACCCGACATCGGGCGCGCGAGGGCCGAGGTCTCGCCGCTCCGGAACGCCTCGAGTGCCCGGGTGAAGCGAGGACGGTAGGTGGTCATCCTGGGCACCGACGCGCCGGCGAGGTCCAGCACCTCGGCCACACTCTCGTCGATGGCGAGCAGACCCGGCAGCACGACCGAGGTGTCACCGTCGGCCTCGGTCTGCCATCTGGTCGTCAGCGCCTTGAACTCCCGGTTGGGGCCGAGAAAGGCGTCATAGGCGCGCGACAATCCGGCCGTGTCACCCGGGACATGCGCGCCGCGCAGGTCCTCGTGGCGGGTGCGTCCGCCTGCGGTGAGCATGTAGCCCTGCACCCGACCGCCGGACCGTTTGCGCGCCTGCTCCCGTTCTACGGCGGTGTCGAGGACCTCGGTCACCAGGTCGACGTCGAGACCGGTGGCCTCCGCGATCTCGTCGGGCTGGGTCATGCCCTTGATCCGCAGTGCGTGGAGGACCTCGAACTCGTCTTTGTCCGTGTAGCTCATCGTTTCCTTCTTCCAGGGATCAGTCGCGGTCGAGGGTGAGCGCGTTGCGCTCGCCGACACCGACTCCGTCGGTGCGGTGGTGGGCGATGTACTCGGGCGGCCAGGCGCATTCGATGTACCCGACGCCCTCCACGCCGTCGACCGTGGTGAACATCGCCGCCTCGTGGATCCAGAGCCGTGGACTGACCGGCCACTGCAGGTCGGCTCCCTGTCGGCACGTCACCTCAGTGCGACGACCCTCGTCGTCGTGGATCGTCGCGCGGACCTCCGTGTGCACGAATCGTTCGTCGAAGGTCATGTCGGCGTCCATATCGGTGATCGTCGCGATCACGCCGTCCTTCTGGACGTACCCGTGGAGGGTGGTCTTGCCGAAGTACTGCAGTTCCATCGCGTGAATGGCGGTGTCACCCTCGGTCAGGATGTTCCACCATTTCCAGTGCGTCGCGCCGCCCCAGTCGCGCATGCCCCACGAATGGTCTCGGTGACCGAACCCGTCGAGCGCGTGCTCGGTGCCGTCGATGGCCAGGGTGCCCACCACGTGACCGCCCTGTTCGGTGCGGTCCCAGGCCAGCCACTGCGGGCAGCCGTTGCGGTTCGCGGCGAATCCGAAGGACGGATTCAGCCCGGTCCAGTCGTACTCGACCGACACGCGGTCACCGTGAAAGGCGATGGTGGACTTCATCATGTCGTCGGAGAGCGTCAACCGGCCCGGCCCGACCCGCCAGTCGTCGAACCCCATGGAGTCCGGCACGCCGATGTTGTCGTGGACCTCGAAGATCGGTTCTCCGACGCCTGGTCCGAAGACGATCAGTGCCGAACCCGCCCTGGCCTGCCCGTCCGGTCCCTGGGCGTGCACCCAGGTGTAGAAGATGATGCCCAATTGGGCGGACGGGATCGGCACGAGGTAGGCCAGTGATTCGCGGACGTCGGGATGCGCGTCGGCGTCGTAGAAGATGTGCCGGCGCTCGGCGCCGTTGTCGAGGAGCGTGATTCCCATGTTCTTCCTTCCGATCTGGTCAGGGCTGGGTGGTGAGAACGATGCGCAGGGCCTCACCGGACTGCTGTTTGGCGACGACCTCGTTGATCTCCGAGAGGTCCGCGGTCCCGGTGATCAGCTTCTCGACCGGCAGGCGTCCGGCACGCCACAGTCCGACGAGCATCGGCAGATCGCGGTGCATGCTGATGCCGCCGTGAAAGCTCCCGGTCAGCTTCTTGTCGTCGTGGAACAGTTCGTAGGCGTTGATCTCGACGGTCTGGTCGGGACGGCCGGCGCCCACGACCGTCACCGTGCCGCCCCGCCGAACGGCCTTCCACGCTCCCGCGACCGTGGTGGGAGCGCCGACGGCGTCGATCACCACGTCGAGTCCGGACAGTTCGGCGAGCCCGTCGGGTGCGACACCCTCCGTCGCGCCGACCTCGATCGCCAACGCCCGCCGCTCCGGCATCGGGTCGATGGCCACGACGCGAGCCGCACCGGCGACCACCGCACCCATGACCGCATTCAGTCCGACTGCACCGCATCCGATCACGGCGACATCGTCACCGGGTTGCACGTGCGCGCTGCGGAGAGCCGCGCCGACGCCGGTCGGTACCGCGCAGCCCATCATCGCCGCGACCGGGAACGGGACGTCGTCGTCGATGCGCACGACTGCGTTCGCGGGTACGACGGTGCGTTGCGCGAAGGTCGAGGTGGCCATGCCCTGGTGGATGGTGGTGCCGCCGACGCTGAGCGGCGACGCCCACGCCGCGCCCTTCCCGGCGCGCTTGTCCGCCGAGGAACGACGGTTGGCGCACAAGTAGTCGTCACCACGCCGGCAGGGCGCGCACTTCCCGCAGGGTGGGACCCAGACCAGAACGACATGGGCGCCGACGTCGATCGTGTCGACGCCGTCACCGATCGCCGACACCACCCCCGCCCCCTCGTGTCCGAGGACCACCGGGGTCGGTTGTCCGAACGCGGTGGTGAGGGACAGATCCGAGGCGCACACACCACAGGTGTGCAGGTCGACGGCCACCTGTCCGGGCGCCGGCGCCGCCACATCGATCTCCTGGACTTCGAAGGGCTTGCCCGGACCCCACATGACTGCTGCTCTCATCAGACTCTCTTCTCGATGTTCAGGACGGGTAGTGGATCGACGTGTACTGGAGGTAGGCGGTGAGGCCCTCCATGCCGAATTCGGTTCCCAGGCCGCTGTCCTTGTGCCCGCCGAAGGGTGCGACCGCGTTGGACCCGTAGTGGTTGATGCCGACGTTGCCCGTCTCGAGTCGTTGCGCCACAGCGCTCGCACGGTCCGGGTCCGTGCCGAACACCGTTGCCGCGAGGCCGTATTCGGATGCGTTGGCAATGGCGACGGCATCGTCGACGTCGCGGTAGGCGATCACTGACAGGACCGGACCGAAGATCTCCTCGCGTGCGATCGTCATGTCCGGTGTGACATGGGCGAAGACAGTCGGTTCGACAAAGAAGCCCCGGTCGAAGCGCGTCGACACGTCGCCGCCCGTCACGGGTTTCGCGCCCTCGGCGTGGCCCGAGGCGAGGTAGCCGGCGACGCGGCTTCGCTGTCGGTCCGACACGAGGGGACCGAAGAACGTCGCCGGGTCGAACGGATCGCCCATCGGTGCCGCGGACACGATGTCCGCTGCCAGCGAGGCGATCTCCTCGTGTAGATCGGCGGGTACGAGTAACCGGGTGCAGGCCTTGCAGGTCTGCCCGGTGTTCCGCATGGAGACCCGCAGCAGGTTCTTCGCGAAGACATCGCGGTCGAAATCGTCGAGGACGATGGCGGGTGACTTGCCGCCGAGTTCGAGCGTCACCGACCGCAGCCGCTCTCCGCACTCTCGTGCGATCCAGCGGCCCACCTGCGTCGAGCCGGTGAACGATATCTTGTCCACGCCCGGGTGCCGCACCAGTGCGCTCCCGGCCCGCGTCGAACCCGTGACCAGATTGACCACCCCGTCTGGAATACCGGCTGCGACAACGGCATCCATCAACGCCCGAGTGGCCATCGGAGTCTCGGGAGCGGGTTTGACGACCACCGTGCACCCGGCGAGGAGGGCAGGCCCCAGCTTGATCATGATCAGACCGAGGGGGAAGTTCCACGGTGTGATCAGACCCGCCACGCCGACCGGCACCCGGCGCACGACGGTGTGGCCCGGTGCCATGGGGTTCGGCCGATCATCCGGTGCGGCGAGCGTCTCGGCCAGGCCGGCGGTCAGGCGCAGGTGGGCGGCGCTGTGCGCGGGTGCCGCCCCGCTCTCGGCGATGGGCGTGCCGTTCTCGGTCGTGATGATGCGGGACAATTCGTCGGCGCGGGCGTCAAGCTCGTCGGCGAGTCGGCGGAGCACGGCCGCACGGTCGGCGGGGGCGGTCGCCGCCCAGGCCGGGAACGCCGCCCGGGCCGCCAGGACCGCGTCGTCGATGTCCTGCTCGTCCCCGTCCGGGACCGACGCCCAGATCTCCTCCGTCGCAGGGTTGAGGATGGACGTGCGGTCGGGGGAGTGCGACCGCACCCAGCGGCCGCCGATGAATACGTCGTCATGGTGCTGCATGAAGGTCTCCTCGGGTCGCGATGTCACAGTGCGGCGGCCGCGTTGCGCTTATCGGCGAAAGCCAGTGCCTTGTCCCAGGTGCCGCGGCGGGAGATCTGAACCCGGTACTTCATGATGTCACCGCGCCGGTTGACCGCCAGGGCGCCGATGAGGCGGTCGCCGTCGCGATAGAGGGCGACGAGTTCATCGGAGTCCCAGCCACCGCTGACCACATGCGGCTCGCCGATCGCGAGGCCGGCGAACTGGATGCGGTGCCCGTACCAGTCCGACCAGAAGTAGGGAACATGGCCGTAGGGGGTGGCGTCACCGGGGGCCAGGAGGTTCTCCATCGCGTGGACCGCCTGCTCACCGGCATTGGTCCAGTGCTCGAGTCGCATCGGCACGTCGAACAGTGGATTGGCCCACCGCGCGACGTCTCCGGCAGCCCAGACGGACTCGTGGGCGCGCAAGGTCTCGTCGCAGACGACACCGTTGGCGATCTCCAGGCCCGAGTCCGCGAGCCATTCGGTCGACGGGTCCGCGCCGATGCCGACCACCACGAGGTCGGCGGGGATCTCGGAACCGTCGGCGAGCCGGACTGCCTCGACGCGATCGTCGCCGACGACGGCCGACACGGCCACTCCGCAACGCAGTTCGACGCCGTTGCGAGCGTGCATGCGGGCGAGACCCGCTCCGGCGGCCTCACCGACGGCCCGGACGAGAGGAGTGGGTGCCGCTTCCAAGATGACCGGCTCGAGCCCACGTTTGACCGCTGCCGAGGCCACCTCGGCGCCGATGAAGCCGGCGCCGATGATCACCACCCGGGCGCCGGGCCGGAGTCCGTCACGGATGGCCCGCGCGTCGTCGAGGTCACGGAGTACGTGCACGCCGCGCAGCTGGTCGGTCCCGGGGAGCCGTCGGGCCCGGACCCCGGTGGCGATCAACACGGAGTCGTAGTCGACGTCGCCGTTGGTCGTGTGCACGACGCGCCGGGCGAGATCGAGACCCGTTGCCCGGGTGCCCATCTGGAGGTCCACGCCGGTGGTGCCGGCGAGATCGGCACTCTCCGGGAACTCGTGTGCGGAGGTCTGCGGTCCGTCGGCGAGGAACTCCTTCGACAACGGGGGCCGGTCGTAGGGGAGATGGGGCTCGTCCCCGATCAGTGTGAGGCGGCCGGTGAATCCGACCTCGCGGGCCGTCTGCACGGCACGCAGACCGGCGAGGGAGGCGCCGACGACGACCACGTGTCCCGGCCCGGAGACTGTCATGCCGGTGTCGCCTGACGCTCGCGTGCCCAGTCCTCGATGCGCTCGAGTTGCGGAAGCCGCTCGGCGACAGCTCCTTCGATCTCCTCCGACGAGCCGGCGACTTCGCCGACCCACACGCAACCGGCGGCGCCGTCGATGGTGATGACCTCACCCGCGCGGACCACGACCCCGTCCTCGGACCGGACCTCGTCGCCGTCGATGACCAGTGAATCGGCGCCGACCACGGCCGGGACCCCCCAACCACGGGCGACGACCGCCGCATGGCTTACGAGACCTCCACGTGTGGTGAGGATTCCGACCGAGGCCGACATGCCGGCGACGTCTTCGGGACTGGTGCTCGTGCGGACCAGGATGACGTCGTCGTCGGCGCACATCGCATCATCGGCGGTCAGGACGATGCGGCCGGTGACACGTCCGGGCGACGCACCGAGACCGCTCGCCAACAGGGTGATCTCCTCGCCGGGGTTGTGAGCTTGGGCGGCGACCTCCGCCCGCGCCCGTGCCCGGAGTGCCTCCGGTACCCGATCGAGGACCTCGGCGGGAGTCAGTGCGATGTCCGGGTCGTCGGCGAGATCGACCGCGATGCGTACGGCGGCCACCGCGCCGCGCTTGCCGATCCTGGTCTGCAACAGCCAGAGCCGGCCGTTCTCGACGGTGAACTCGACATCGCAGACGTCGCGGTAGTGCAATTCGAGACGCCGCAGGGCGGTCAGGAGGTCGGCGTAGGCGTCGGGCTGGTGTTCGGCGAGGAAAGCCAGCGGCTTGGTTCTCGTCGTGCCGGCCACCACGTCCTCACCTTGCGCGCAGGGTAGGTAGTCGCCGAACGGCCTGGCCTCGCCGGTCGACGGGTCGCGGGTGAAGACGACCCCTGTCCCGGAGTCGGCGCCACGGTTACCGAAGACCATCGCCTGGATGTTGCATCCGGTGCCCATGTTCTCGTCGATGCCCTCGTGCCTGCGGTAGGCACGGGCACGGTCGGAGCCCCAGGACCGGAAGACGGCCTCGATGGCCTCCCGGAGCTGCTGCCCGGGGTCGGACGGCACCGGGCGGCCCGCCTCAGCCGCGATCCGCTGCTTCAGCTCGACGACATGTGTTCGCAAATCCTCGGTGTCGGCACCCTCCGGGAGCTCCGGCAGGGACTCGGGTGTGACGCCCATGACGGTGTTCGCGAACATCTCGAGGAAGCGGCGGTAACTGTCCCAGGCGAAGCGGTCGTCACCGGAACTGCGAGCAAGTCCCTCGACGGTCTCGTCGTTGAGTCCGAGGTTGAGGACGGTGTCGAGCATTCCCGGCATCGAGACGGGTGCGCCGCTGCGGACGGCGACCAGTAGGGGATCGCCCGGGTCGCCGAGGTGGCGGCCCATGATCTCGCCCAGGCGGCGGACGTGTCCGTCCAGATCGGATTCGAGCTCGGCGGGCCACCCGTTCTCGAGGTAGTCCCGGCACACCGGTACCGCGATGGTGAATCCCGGCGGGACGTTGAAGCCGAGCGCGTTCGTCATCTCCGCCAGTCCGGCTCCCTTGCCTCCGAGGAGGTGGCCGAGTTCACGAGCGGGTACGTGGTGGGCGTGATCGAAGGAGTAGACACCAGTCACGTTTACCTCCGTCTGATTGGTCTGACCGTTTAATGGTTGGCCGTAACCTAGCGCGATGACACCGCTCACGGGAAGCCCTGAGAGTGACGCGACACACACTTCCCCCTTTCGGGGGATGTGCTCCTACGGCGGAGTGGAGCACCCTGACGTCACCGATCAAATGGTCATTTGATGTGAATGATCAGTCCTTTTGAGGAGAAACATGAGTGACACGACCGAAGAAGCAGTGGATTTCGCGGCGTTCATCGAAAAGTTCATGGCGGAGATTCCGGGAGGGCCCGAAGGCGATGCGATCCTGCGGCGGCGTGACCCGCATCCGTTCGTCGACACCACCGCTGCCGACATCCGTCCGGACTCCCTGGACGACGACCAGATCGACAGCTGGTTCAACTACATGGCCTGGAACCTGTGGGAACTCATCGCCTCACGGTCGACGGAGGGGGAATCCGGCCTGATCCCGCGCCAGGAGTACGAGAGCCTGTCCTTCCTGCAGCAGTGGGACGTCTACCCCGACGCCATGCGTGCCATCACCGAGAAGATCGGCGTCGACGGTCTCGTGGACCTGGGCAGCGTCTCCAAGCGGGAGGTCGGTACCAAGGTCAACCACCTCCGAAACTATGCGTGCGCGCTGATGGCCATCCTCGGGCGCGGCGTCGGCGTCACCCTCGAGCTCGTCGACCCGGCCGCGCACCGTGAGGACATCGAGACCTGCATCCAGTTCGGCCGCCGCCTGTGGCACGGCACCTGGGGCGACGGTCCCGGACTCGCCTCCGGTCGCGGGTTCAAACTCCCGCACCTGGACCGCGATATCCTCGATCCCCTTGTTGCCCAAGCGGTATCGGTGGAGGACCCGGACTACCGGGCCGCCTTCCGCCGCTTCAACGCGACGACCGAGCTCTTCGGGTTCATGCTCCATTACGACAACCGGCTCGGCATGGGTGACACCGGCCCGTATCCGCTCCCCGGCGGCGGCTTCGCACTCGTGCGCGATCACTTCCTCCATGAGTCGAACTACCCGTGGGCGACAGTGGCGGAGGGGATGCCCTACGCGGTGACCGAGGTGATGGTGTTCCGCGACGACGACATCGAGGTGACGATCAATGACATCGGCACCACATTCACCACGCCCTCGACCTACCTGGACAGCCTCGACAGGGTCGTCGTTTTCGCACGCGACACCGAGGACACGCCCATGTCGGGACTGCGCGTGGTCGACCGGGACGAGATGCGCTCCATCGCGGCCCAGGCCGAGAAGGGAGTGCTCGACCTTTACCGGATGTACTCGCGGAAGAGTGTCGACGAGAAGATATGGGACGGCATCACCGTGTACTCGCACGACTTCATCCGGCCCATCGCCCAGCGGGCCGGCCTGTGGGACGAGATCCGCAAGGGTGGATTCGACGCACCGACCGAGCTGACGAAGAAAGCGTGGCCACACCTCACCGACGGCAAGGCCGCGGCCGTCTTGGGCCCCGTCTTCATCACCGGCGCCGGCTTCCCTTCGATCACACCTGCCTGACCCACGCCCACACCGGGTTCGCCCCAACGAGTTCGCCTATCAACGGGTTCGAGAGGACAACATGACACACGCATTCACACTGACCGACCGCGACGACCGCAGGCACAAGCTGCAGAACTCCGCCCTCGAGCGCGAGAGCCTCATCTTCATCCTGTTCCTGCCCGACGAGGACATCGGCGTCATCGCCTATACCTGGGTGGACGGCGAGAGCAAGGCGGGTTCGATGGGTCTCGTGTTCGGCCGGAACAACGAGCGCATCGCGCAGTTCCACACCGAGGGAGTCGCCATGGCTCCCGATGCCGACTTCGACGACTGGACCGTGGGACAGATCTCCGTTCGGCACGGCGTGCCCCACGAGGATGCGCGTGTGCGGTTCGAGCACGGCGACGTGGCCCTCGACTACCGATTCGAGGCGACCACCAAGCCGTTCACCTACCACGACAACGCCGACGGGTGCCCCAACTGGCTGGCCGACAACCGGCTCGAGCAGAGTGGTCTCGCGAAGGGAACGCTCCGGATCGGTGATCGGATGATCGAATTCGACACGACCGGCCATCGTGACCACTCGTGGGGCCGTAGGGACTGGACCGCCATCCACCAATACCGTTGGGTCAACGTCCAGTCGGGCCCCGACATCGCGATCAACTTCCTCGAGGGCGCCGCCCTCGACCAGCACTACCAACTCGGGTACGTCGACCGCGACGGCGAGCAGTCGCCGATCCGCTCGATCAGCGTCGACATCGATCGCGACCTCGAGCACTACTCCTACACCTCGGCCAGGTTCGTCCTCGTCGACGAACTCGATCGTGTCACCGAGATCGAGGCCGATCATCGTGATGCGCTCGCCGTATGGCCGGCGGGCGGGTTGCAGTCACACGACGCCGGAGGGCCCTGCCTGGTCGCCGGACGCCCGGGGCGTATCCACATCGAAGAAGGGTGGCGACCGGATTTCGTCGAGCAGCAGAAGACGATGCTCGCCGAGCGGTTCGACTCCGACGCCGACCGTGCGGTGCTCACGGTCAACCGTGGCGTCGGAGTCCTCGACGACTCGCTGGTCCGATGACGCCGCCGATCCCGACATTCGCGTCGAAGGGGAACAAGTCATGACAACCACGAACGCAGCGTCAGACGACGCCGAGACCCTCGTCCGCATCGGTACCGGCATCGCGGTGATCGAGGACTCCGCGGTGATCGAGGGGCCCACGATCTGGCTGGACTCACCGGAGGCGGTGATGGAATTCGTCGACCGCGACGACGTCGACGACCACATCGTCATCGCCCGGGGTGGGACCACGACCTTCCTGACCCCCGCGCTCGTCGCGGGACCGAAGGGGATACTCACCCTGCAGGGTGCGCCGACGAGCCACCTCGGAATCGTCTCCCGCGAGTACGGAATTCCCTGCATCATGTCGGTCGCGTTCGGCGCGGGCGAGGAGAACACTCGGGGCGAGATCGTCCCGGCCGACGGAACCGTTGTCCGGCTGGACATCTCGGCGCCGCCGCGTGGGGTCGTCCTGGCGAAGGGGCTCGCCGACGCTGCCACGGTCGAGGGCGGACCGGAACAGGGGGCCGAGGACGCGACCGCTTCTGTCCCGACCGACGCCAACGGCGTGCCCGGTGGCACTGCGGGGCACGAGATCAAGGCCGCCGGACTGTCCACCGGGGTCCTCGAACTCACCGACGAGTCACTTGCCCGCGACCTGACCACGGCCGAGGCGAATGACCTCCTCGACTACTACGGATGGAATCTGTGGGACATCCTGGCCGCCCGGATCAGTGAAGGCGAGTCCGGCCTCGTCCCCCGTCAGGAGTACGAGGTCATGGGTACGTTCCTGCAGTGGCAGCGGCATCCGCGTTTTCATCGGATGATCACCGAGGCCGTGGGTGTGGACGGACTCCGGGAGATCGGTTCGCGAATCCGCCACGAGATCGGTACCAAGCTCAACCCGTTGCACATCTGGGCAGCGGGAGTGCCGTCTGCTCTGGGACGGGCGATCGCCGTCGACCTCGGGTTGGAGACCGCGGGCGAGCGTGCGGATGACCTGAAGGGCGCGATGCAGTTCACTCGGCGCCTGTACCGGGGGATGTGGGGGGACACCGGACCGATGTTCACCTCGGCGCGCGGATACCAGGCGCCGCTCCTCGACGACGAGTGGGTCACCCGGTTCATCGACGAGAAGACCGCACTCCCCGACGACCCGCAGGCGCGCAAGGCGTTTCAACGCTTCAACGGCAGTACACAGCTGGCGTCGTTCCTGTTGCACTTCGACTGCCGTAACGGTGTCGCCGACACAGGTCCCTACCCGCTGCCCGGCGGTGGCTGGGCATTGGTCCGCGATCACATCCTCAACGATCCGGGCTACCCGTGGGCGGATGCGGTCGGCGACCTGCCGTGGTCGGTGACGCTCGTGATGTTCTTCGAGGGCGAGCAGGAGATCAACAGTCGAGTGGTCGACATCGGGACGATGTTCACCGAACCCGCCAACTACCTCAAGCACCTGACCGGGTACGCGGTGTACCTCCGTGAACGTGAGGACTCACCGGTCTCCGAGATCCGATTACTCGCCGAAGACGAGTTGGAGCCGATCGCGATCCGGGCCGAACAGGGTGCAGCCGCCCTTTACCCGCGCATCGCCGCGATGTCGACGCGCGAGAAGGTGCTGGCGGGCAGTCACGTCTACTACACCGATTTCGTCGGCACGATCGGTAAGGCCGCGGGGATCTGGGACCAGATGCTCGCCGAGGGTTTCTACGACCTCGACGACGCGATCGCCAGAGGATACGGGCCGATCGTCGAGGAGGGGCGCGCGTTCGATCTGCTCGGTCGTTTCTGGGCCAGCAACGAGGGCATGATCCACCTGTAGTGGGTGCGGCGGCGCCCGGACCGGGTGCCGCCGCACCTCACGCGCTCTGCTCGAACAACTGGTGGTACATCGCGCCCGCCCGGGACCGGTTCGGTACCCCCATCTTGCGCATCAGCTTCTTGGCGTGAGTCTTGGTGGTCTCTTCACTGATGTACAGCCGGGCGCCGATCTGTGCGTTGGTCAACCCCATCGAGATGAGCCGCAGAACTTCGCGCTCGCGGTCGGTCAAGGCGTCCAGCCATCCGGCCTGGACCCCCGGGGGAAGTGCGTCGGCGGTCTGCGGCGTGGTGTCGAGGAGGCGGTCCAGCGCGACGCCGATGTTCTCGCAGAACAGCGCGAGGAGGTCGCGATCGAACTCGTCGGTGAGTCCGGTATCCACATTGCGGTCGGCGTGCACCATCGCGGCGACCCGATCGCGAGCGACCACCGGCGCGGCTACGTAGGTCACCGACTGTGAGACGGGCATGATCTGCGGATGAGCTCTCGGACTCGACAGCGCGTCGAGCACGAGGATGGGTCGTCGCTTGCGCACGACGTCCACCTCGAAGAGTTCACGGATCGGCTGATACGGCGGTCCGCCGGCGGCCATCATCGCCTGTGATTCCCGGGGTCCGCTCATGGTGTGTGAACTCCGCGGCACCCACCTTTCGTTCTCCACCCATGAGAACATCACCCGTTCGTAGCCCAGCCCCGACGTCTCGATCGGCACCGACTCGACGAGGTCGTCGAGTGTCCGCGCCGACCGGATCCGGGCGATCTGCTCGGTGACGCGTGCCATCGCCGACCGCTGCCGCGCCAATTGAACCGACAGCATGTCGGCGCGCGCCGCCCGCAGGGTCAGCGTGGCCGCCCGCTGCTCGGCGCCCTCCGGCAGGTCGGACAGACCCCGTTCCAGCGCCGTGATCATCTCCAGCGCGGTCTGCGGGGTGGTGACCCCGCTGGTGACGCGCGACGGTGTCACGGCCAGCTGCAGGGCGGCCTGTTGGATCGCCTCGACGGCCCGACCGACCGCGAGATCCAGCTCATCCCAGCTCATCGATCTCTCCTATCCACCCCGTGTCTCTCCCCGGACTACCCCGAAAGGGGGAAATAGCGGTGAGTCATGGCCAACAGGTTGACCCAAGTGTGACATCCGCTACATGATCTGACCAATTGGTCTAACAATTCGCGACACGTCGCCCCAATGGTAGGAGAAGCACGATGACCAGTAGTGAGACTGTCACCGGCAAGCAGATCGGTGCGGGTGTCAAGGCCTTCACCTCGGCTACGGGAGCAACCGGCAAGATCCGCTTCCTGGATTCGCCGGAGGAGGTGCTGGACTTCATCGACGGGCCGGACGTGGAGAACACCGTCGTGATCTCACGGGGTGGTACGACCACCTTCATGTCGCCGGCGCTGATGGCCGGGGTCGCCGGCCTGATCACCCTGCAGGGTGCCCCGGAGAGCCACCTCGGGATCCTGTCCCGCGAGTTCGGTATCCCGTGCGTGATGTCGACACAGTTCACCGAGGGCATCCAGACCTCGCGCGATGAGACCATCCCCGCCGACGGCACCACCGTCCGACTCGACACGTCGGGCGAGACGGGTCTCGTGTTCCTCGTCGACGAGAAGGCCTGAGCAACCATGTCGACGACCAACCCGGCCTCGGAGACCCCCGCGGACTTCGACCCCACACCCTTCCTGCAGGCGTTCAAGGCGGAGGTGCCCCAGGGTGTGGAGGGCGACCGCCAGATGCGCGAACGCGTGCAACTGCCGTTCATGGACACGACCTCGACCGATGTCCGACTGACGACCCTCGAGGACGAACAGATCAACAGCTGGCTGGACTATGCCGCCTGGAACCTCTGGGACTTCATCCTCGGACGGGCCTCGGAAGGCGAATCCGGGCTCATCCCGCGCCAGGAGTACGAGACCGTCTCGTTCGTCCAGCAGTGGAACAACTACCCGCGGTTCATCCGGATGCTCACCGACGAGATCGGCATCGACGGGCTGCTCGACCTGGCGAAGACCTCCAGCCGGGAGGTCGGCACGAAGATCAACGTCACCCGAAACTGGGCGGCGTCGGTCTGCCCGATCCTCGGTCGCGGTATCGCGATCGAGCTGGGGCAGGACACGGCCCAGAGCCGGCGTGAAGACGTCGAGACGCTGATCCAGTTCGGCCGGCGCCTCCAGCACGGGACCTGGGGCGACGGGCCCGGTTTCGTCTCCGGCCGGCAGTACACCGTTCCCGTACTCGCCGCGGACGTCCTGCAGTCGCTCGTCGACCAGGTCCGGCCGCTGGACGATCCGGACGCGCTGCAGGCGTTCCGACAGTTCAACGCGCGCACCGAGCTCTTCGGCTTCATGCTCCACTACGACTGCCGCGCGGGCATGGCCGACACCGGCCCGTACCCGCTTCCCGACGGCAGGTTCGCCATCGTCCGGGACCACTTCCTGAACGAGACCGCATATCCGTGGGCGGGGGTGGCGCAGGGGCTGCCGTACTGCGTCACCCAGGTCATGGTGTTCTCGGCCGACAAGGTCTCGGCGACGGTCAACGAGATCCAGACGACCTTCAGCGAGCCCTCGAACTACCTCGAATACCTCGAGAGTGGAGTGGTCTTCGCCCGCGACACCATGACGACGCCGATGAGCGAACTGCGTGTGCTCGACGCGGAGGAGATGGCGCGCATCTCCGCGCAGTGCCAGACCGGCACCCTGCAGATGTACAAGACCCTCGCGAAGAAGTCGACCGAGGAGAAGATCCGCGACGGCGTGATGGTCTACACCCGCGAATTCCTGCTCCCGCACGCGTCACGAGTTGGGTTGTGGGACAAGTTCGTCGCCGAGGGCTTCGACACCCTGCACCCGAACGCCGAGGCCGCGTGGCCGACGCTGACGAGCCCGCGCGCCGCTGAGATCCTGACCCCGGTGCTGCTCTTCGGCAACGGATTCCCGCACGTCTCGTCCGACTGACCCTGTGAGGACCGAATGACTGTCGACCAACAGTCCATCGACCTGATGGACCTGGGGCCGTTCATCGACGGCACCGAGAACATGATGCTCGCGCAACTCCGCGAGCACGAACCCCTGCACTGGAACGACGAGGCCGAGGGGCCTGGTTTCTGGTCGGTCACGCGGTACGACGACGTCATCCGCGTCGTGACCGACCCGGAGACGTTCATCAACGGTGACGGCACCCAGATCCTCAGCCGGAAGGTCGAGGGCGGGACGAGCACGGTGCACAACACCGATCCCCCTCGTCACGGC
The DNA here is from genome assembly GCF_051789125.1 of Gordonia terrae. GTDB lineage: Bacteria > Actinomycetota > Actinomycetes > Mycobacteriales > Mycobacteriaceae > Gordonia > Gordonia terrae_A. The sequence continues at coordinate 451,837 of NZ_CP196526.1, forward strand.
AAGCTCAGGAAACTGGCGGCGCCCCATCTGCGGGCGGTGAGGATCAAGGAGTGGCAGGACGTCATCGACCGGTCCGTCAGCGCGATCCTCGACGACATAGAGGCACGCGGCGAGGTCGAGTTCGTCCATTCGGCGTCGGCGCTCCTGCCCATTCAGGCGCTGGGCCAGGTCCTCGGGGTACCACTCGAGGACTGCGGGCTGCTGCTCGACTGGACGAACCGGGTGGTCTCCGACGACCCGGAGTACATGGTGCGGCCGGACGAGAAGGAACGGGCGCGAGCCGAGATGTTCGCCTACTTCCGCGAACTCAGCGACGAGCGGCGACGGGAGCCCCGCAACGACATCGTGTCGAAACTCGTCCACGCCGAACTCGACGGTGAGCCGCTCCCGTGGGAGGACCTCGCGGCCTACTACTTCGTGCTGGTCGGTGCAGGCAATGAGACGACGCGAAATCTGTTGACGGGCATGATCCTGGCGTTCGACGAGTTCCCGGACCAGTGGGACAAGCTCGTCGCCGACCGGTCGCTGCTGAAGCCCGCGATCGAGGAGATGCTTCGCTACATCACCCCGATCCGGGCGATGCGGCGCACCGCCTCGAAGGACGTCGAGTGGGACGGCCGGACGATCAAGGCCGGCGACAAGGTCGTGTGCTGGTTCCAGGCGGCCAACCGGGATCCGGCGATGTTCCGCGATCCCGACATGGTGAGGATCGACCGCGAGGACAACGAACACGTCGGCTTCGGCTGGGGTATCCACGCGTGCATGGGATCGCACCTGGCGCGTGCCGAGGCGGTGGCCTTCCTGGGGCAGATGCTCGATCGTGGTCTGCGGATCAAGCCTCTTGGCGAGCCAGATCGGTTACACACCAATCAATTCCACGCATTCAAACGCTTGAATGTCCGCGTCGAGAAAGAGTAGACGATGAAAATCCACGTGGACTGGGATCTGTGTGAGGGCCACGGGCAGTGCGAGTACGCCGCCCCGGATGTCTTCACCATCGACGACGACGGCGAGCTCGAGGTGCTCGACGAGACGCCGGGTGAGGATCAGCGCAAACAGGTCGAACATGCGGTGCGCCGCTGTCCGGTACGGGCGCTGTCGGTCGAGGACTGATGTGAGCTGCCGCACTCTATTTGGTCTGTCCAAATAGGGTATGGGGTTCTACTCTGGAAGGCGCGGGAACGCGACGAGGATCGGTGGAGGACGAATCATGACAAGTACTGTGCGGCAGCCGAAGCAACGCGACGAGGCACTCGGCATGCTCCGGTTCCTCGACCGGTGGGCACCCTTTGCCGGTGGGGACGAGGAGATCTTCCCGACTTTCGGGGTGTTCCCGACGGTGTTCTATTCGCGTCTGGCCCAGTGCCTTCGGGCCGACCCGGCACTGGCGGCAGGCCGCGACGTCGATCACCTGATCGCCTACTGCATACGAAAATCCGGGGACTCCGCGGACGCGCGCACCCGATGACCGACACCGACCGCCGGATCCCGCTCCCGGGAACGTCGAACCTTCGGGACATCGGGGGATATCGCACGCGGGACGGGTCGGTTGTCGCCCGCGGGCGCGTCCTGCGGTCGGAGGCACTCGTCCTGCCCGGCGGTCCGGACTCGTATGCGATCTACGACGCGACCGCGGATGCACAGTATCGGGGTCTGGGAATCCGCACGGTGATCGATCTGCGTGCACCCGGGGAGATGTCCCGCGCGCCGACGGCATGGGCAGACGTGTGTGGTGCCGCACTCGTCACGATCCCCATCGAGGAGGGGGGTGAGGGGAGTGACACCAACTACATGCGGATGCTGCTGTCCGGCGAGATGGCGCGGTTCGGTGTCGCGGACATGACAGCCTTCTACACCCGACTCGTCGAGAACCGGGCCGCCGAACTCGGCGACGCCATCCGGGTGATCGCAGACGCCGATCGACTGCCGGTTCTGGTCCACTGTGCCGCGGGCAAAGACCGCACCGGGGTCCTGATCGCACTCGTCCTGTCCGCGCTCGGCGTCCCCGACGAGCAGGTGGTGGGCGACTTCGCGCTGACGGGGATTCTGCGTCCCAACCGGATAGACACCTACGCCCACCTGTTCGTCGAGGCGCAGCGCGATCCTGAGATCGCCCGGGTGTTGTTCGAGTCCCCACCGGAGTCGATGAGCGCACTGCTCAGGCATCTGGAAACGGCCTACGGCGGTGCGCGGGGGTACCTCGCGGAGCGTGCGGGCGTCGACGACGGCGTGATCGCTGCACTCCAGTCGGCTTTGACCACCGTCTGAATCCGATGTCACCGCCCTCGGACGCCCCGATCGCCCGGGAAGCCGGTGGCCACCCGGCGCGGCGGTACGAACTCTTGCTGCGGCGGCACGAAATCGAGGTTCGCCTCGCCGACCGATTGGGTGCCGGCTGCGGCTTCACCGAACTCTTCACCGCCATCACCGAACTGACCGATCTCGACCTGTGGCTGTACGACCACGGGGGACACGTGACGATGTCGGCGCGGACCGGTGGGACCGCCGATGCCCCCGATGTCGACCTTCCCGATGTCGACCTTTCCGATGTCGACGCCGAGGGCGTCGAATCCGCTTCGCGAGAACGGTGTCCGCGTCTGGGAATCGTCCGGACCGCGTCTGGCGTGGCACGCCGGTGCCTCATGGAGCCGGTCTCGGACCCGGAGACGGGGGAGCCCTGCGACTGGCTCGTCATGGTCGAGGGCGACCGCGAGTTCGGCAGCCACGACCGGTTCCTCCTCGAACGCGGCGGTGTGTATCTCGCTCGTCATCGCAGCCTCCACCACGCCGTGCACCGATCGATCTCCGAGCGCACCCGTGGGCTCGTCGAGCGACTTCTGCGTCGCACCGAACTCGACCGCAGCTCAGCGGAACTCGCGTCCGAGCTGCGAATCGATGCGGAGAGCACATGTGTGGTCGTCGCGGTCGACGACTCGGTCGGTGCGTCCGGAATCGACGACATCGATGTCCTCACCCGGGCGATGGGAGACATGCTCGACTGCCGGGTCCTGGGTGCGCGCACCCCGCGCGGTCCGGCACTCATCGTCGACGCCGGGCGGTCCGAACGAGTCGGAGATTCGCGGCTGATCGAGGATGTGTGCCGATGCCTGGCCGCTTCGATGCCGCAGACCGGAATCCAATGCGGGGTATCGGGCGCGGTCGGCGTCACTGCCATCAGCGACGGTTATGAGGAGGCCCTGGAGATCGTGGCCTGTCTCGAGCGGTTCACCGCCGAGCACACGAGAATCCTCAGCGTGCGGGACCTGGGTCCGGCGCGAATCCTGGTGGCCAACGGGAACATCGCCGCGATCCGCCGCTACGTCGAGCACACCCTCGGGCCGCTGTGGACCGACCAGTCCGACAGCGACATGGAGACGCTGATGGCAACTCTTGCCCAGTTCTCGCGCGGAGGTCACAACGTACGCAGGACCGCCGCGGTGATGTCGGTGCACGAGAACACCGTCCGCCAGCGACTGGCCCGGGTGCGAAAGCTGACCGGCCTCGACGTGTTGAACGATCCGTTCGCCCAACTCTCGGTCCACACCGCGCTGTCGATCATCGCGCTCCGGAACCGGGCCCATCCGCTCTGGGATCCGCGGGCCCGCGGGTCCCAGCGACTGGGCCGGTCGCGCCCGACCAGCTGAACCCGCCCGGCCGCTGAACCCGCCCGTACGGCTGAACCCGAGGCCTGCCGCCGGTCCGGAAGGGTGGAGAAACCCACGTTCGAGTGTGTTCGAGGTCACAGGCATCCTGGGCGTTCGGCCGTCCCGGGGTCCCCGCGCACCCGGGGCGAATGTAGAAACCTCCACTCCCGGCTCCGTCGACTCCGAAGCGTGCCGGCGCTGCCTGGTTGCATGTGCCTCACCGGCTGCGGCACCCGGCCGCGAGCCGCACGAGCAGATCGGAGAGGTCATGTCAGACATCGATTTCGAGGTGATGCTGCAGAGGTATCGAGGTGTGCACCCGCTCGGCAGCGACGGTGACACGAGCATTCTGGCGACTCTGCGGTCCGGCATCGTCGACACAACGGATCAGAACGTGAAACCCAACCGCCTGTCGGTCGAGGAGATCGACGACTACCTGGCGTACTCGGGCTGGAATCTCTGGGATCTTCTCGCCCGTCGCTCGACCGAAGGTGAGTCCGGACTGATCCCTCGTCAGGAATACGAGACCGTGGCGTTCGTCCAGCAGTGGCTGAAGTTCCCGCACCTCTACGATCTCGTCACCGAGGCGGCCGGGGGAGCCGATGGTCTGGTCGAACTGGCGCGAACCCACTCCTCTCGGCCGGCGGACAAACTGAACAACACGCGGGCCTGGGTCAACATCTGCACCCTCATGGGTCGCGGTCTGCTGACGTCGCTCGGGCTGCAGAAACCGTACGACAGACTGCACGAACTCAACTCCGCCATACAGTTCCAGAGGCGGATCCAGCACGGCGTGTACGGATCCGGACGGGGTTTCATCTCCGGCCGGGATTACAAGCCACGCGTACTCGACCAGGACTGGATCGAACGATTCGCCGACGAACGCAGACCTGTGGAGGACGCCGAGCATCAGGACTTCTGTCGGAAATTCAACGCTGCGACAGAGGTTTTCGGGTTTCTCCTCATGTTCGACACCCGATCGGCGACGAACACCAGCGGGCCGTATGAGCTCGCCGATGGACGTGTGATGCTGGTTCGCGATCATTTCCTCCGTGAGCAGCTGTACCCCTGGGTCGACGACGCCGCGGGCGAGCTGCCGTACTGCGTCACCCAGGCGATGATCTTCGACAGCACCGCACCGGAGTTCAACATCAACGACATCGGCACCACCTTCACGGTCGATCATGCCGACTACTGGAAGTCGCTGACACACTTCGCGGTGTACCGCAAGGATCGCTGGGACAGCACGGAACTCACGATCATCGACCGAGACGAACAACAGGACATCACCGATCGGTGCCGGAGGGGCGTGGCCCGGTTGTACCGGCGGATCGCGAGCATGAGCCGTCGCGATCGGATCATGGCCGGCGTCCTCGTCTACACGCGAGAGATGATGGCGCCGTTCGCGCGTCCCGTCGGCCTCTGGGATCAGTTCGTGCAGGAGGAACAGTTCGACGAGCTCGATCCGCTCACCGCGCAGGCCTACTTCCCACTGACCAACGGCCAGGCCCAGGATCTGCTACCGCCGGCGTTCGTGATGGGCGAGGCATTCATCCCCCTGGGGCGCAGCGCCACCTGGTGACCGCCGCAACACGGCACATCCCGACAACACGAAACGGAGCCACCATGTCTCTGACAAGCACCGACCATCTCCGGCACGAGATCAGCGGACGATTCGCGCGCGAGAGTGTCGCGTACTGTCTCATCCTCCCCGAGCACGGTCTGATGGGCCATTGGTACACCTGGGTCGACGACGCCGGGAAGGGAGGACGGGCGTTCGTACTCCACGGCGCCGGTCCCGACCCGGTCTTCTTCGACCATCGCGACGGTCTCGAGGTCGGCGGTCAGGACTTCGACAACTGGAACGTCGACGGCGCGAGTCTCAAAGTGGGACAACCGCTCCGCACCGCAGAGGCCGCGTTCGAGTCCGCCGAGTTGTCGGTCGAGTTCGCCTTCGAGGCGATCCACCCGGCCTTCGACTACGGGTCGAATGCGATCGGCACCCCGGGGTATCTCGCGGACAACAGATACGAACAGACCGGACGCATCGTGGGAAAGCTGGAATGGCAGGGAGAGGTCCGGAGTTTCGACGGCCCCGGTCACCGTGACCATTCGTGGGGGACCCGCGACTGGGATGCCATCCACCACTACAAGTGGATCGCGGCATCGGGCCCCGACTGCTCCACCAACCTGATGTGGACGCTCGCCGAGGGCGAGGTCGATGTCAACGGATACCTGTATCTGGACGGGGTGCAGTCACCCGTGGTCAGTGCCGCGATCAGCACCACATACGGAGACGGTTTCGTCCAGGACGTCGTGCGGGCGGAGATCGTCGACGAGGCCGGACGTACGAAGATCCTGGATCTCGACACGCGGCACACGCTCGCGCGCTGGGATGTCAGTCCCACCTTCAACTTCTCCGACACCATGTTCACCGGTGAACTCGACGGGCACGCAGTGCGTGCTTACGTCGAGTACACCTGGCCGCGGTCCTACCTCGACCACCTCCTGGCGAGGTGACGGTCGACGACGGCTCGAGTGCCGCTGGGTCGAGCAGCTTCCTCAGTTGTACAGCCTGGTGAAGTGATGGAGGTCGAGGAAGTCGGTACTGGTCCCGTAGCCGGTCCGGTCGCCCATGGTCCAGCGCGGCAGGACCATGAACGCCATCGACCCGGGCCAGAACTGGCACGGGAACTGGGTCTGTGCCGTACCGGAGAGCTCCCATTCGCGACCGTCCGCGTCGGTCAGATGCAGGTCGATGGTGTCGGCGTACATGCCGCGGCGTCGGATGGTGGCGCGCCCGTCCCGCAGCCCGATTCCCTTGCCGTGGTCGAGGACATAGCCGTGGGTGATCTCGGCGACGACGGTCTGGTCGGGACCGATGGTGGGGTCGAAGGCGAACATCGAGTGCACGGCGAGGTCGTGATCGAAGTGTGCCTGCAGCCAGGTCATGGTGCCGAGCTGCTTCTCTTCCCGCACGCCCCAGCTGTGGTCCATGGTCGACATCGAGTCCACCGCGTGGGTGACACCGTTGAGAGTCACCTCCCCGGTGACCTTTCCGGTCATGTCGAAGTGGCCGGCGTAGGCGGCACTGCCGGACAGGTCTCCCACCGACTGCTTGGCCCGTGGGTCCATCGCCGGATCGTGGATGTCGAAACCCTCCATCAGGGCCTCGTACCGGACGTCGACACGGAGGGATTCGCCGTTGTCATAGTGGAGGTCCCACACCTTGTTCGGCTCCAGACACGTGATGGACAACCCGTTGTCCAACGAGAAGTCCAGCAGGCTACCGGATTCGGGCATCGGCAGGTACGCCCGGCTGTCCCAGAAATCGATCTCCCAGGCCGACGTCACGCGGCGTGAGTTGACGAACACCGCGGAGTTCACCACGCCCAGGTTGGGGCGGAACAGCGCATACAAGCCGATGTGAAGCGGCACCTCCGGGATCTCGAACCCGAAGTAGTTCGTTTCGGTCCACATGCGCGCGTCGGTCGTCGGGGGATGGAACTCGGCGTCTTCTGCTCTGATCATGGACGCCAGTTTCGGCGGCATCGAACCCGTCCGACACCACCGGAGCCGACGTTGCCTCTTAAGAGGTAACGCAGATCACAACAAGAGGGCCGGAGTGTGGTGAGCCATACGCTGCTGCGTACCGACCCGTTGCCCGCCACGGTCCATCCACGGTGACGGTCGCAGACGAATGCGAGGAGCTGACATGACAATTCAATGGCCATGTGACGACGAACCGAGCCAGCGGTTTCCGATCTTCACCCGGGCGAACACCGGTGAGGTGTTCAGCGACGCGGCGACCCCACTCACGTGGAGTGCGTTCGGTCGCGGCGTCTACGACGCCGGCTATCGCGACGGTCTGTACCAGATCGGCGTGTTCACCCCCGAGGACTTCCGTCCCGAGGGGGAGTGCGAGGTCGTCGGCTGCTTCGGCGGTTACGTGTACATCAACGTGTCGATCTCCCGCGTGCTGGCCGTGCGCACTCCGGGGATGACCGCGGAGGCCATCGACCGATCGCTCTTCGGTGAACATCCCGACGTGCGGCCGTACGCGCCGCACCCGGCGGACGAGAACGAACAGGCGTCCGAGCGAATGGTCGCGTGGATGGAGTCCCTGTTCGGAGCCACCGAGGTTCCGGAACTGGCCGAGCATCGCGCCCGGATCGACACCGTGATCGCGCAGCGGCCGGACCTGTCCCGACTGAGCGATCAGGAACTCTTGGACCGCTACCGCAGTCTCGTCCCCGAGATGCGCCCGGTCTTCGCGACGCACATCGTCCACCTCTACGCCAGCAACATCATCACCGGGCTCATCGCGCAGGTGGGCGACGCCGTCGGAGAGTCTCAGCTGGTTTCCAAGACGACGTCGGGCCTGGGCGATGTCGATTCGGCACAGCAGTCGTTCGACCTGTGGGATCTGTCCCGGCTGGTCAGGAACAGCGCGGAACTCTCGGCCGCGTTCGACGCCGGGATCGACGTCGTGCGCGGGCTCGTCGACTCCCCGGACTCGCACGCGACCCGTGAGTTCGTCGACGGGTGGACGGCGTTCCTGGACAACTGGGGTTTTCTGGGCCCGAGTGTCTGGGAGGGTCGATCACCCACGTACCGGTCGAACCCCGAGATCCCGCTGCGGATGCTCGATCACGCGAGGCGGGTCGGTGACGAGCAGTCCCCGTATGCGCGCACCGCCCATTCGGCATCCGAGCGGGACGCGGCAGTGGCGGCGATCGCCGAAAAACTCGATCCCGAGACCCGTGCGCAGTTCGAGGCGGCGGCGCACGCGGCGACGGTCTTCCTGCCCGCCAGAGAGGCGACCAAAGTCCAATGCACGCGGCTGTGCGAAGAGGCGCGGATGACGATGCGCGAACTCGGCGGCAGGCTCGTCTCGCGAGGAGTGCTCGTGCGCTGGGAGGACGTGCTGCTGGTCATGGACGACGAAGCCGATGCCTTCCTCGACGATCCAGCCGCGTTCGACTCGGTGGTCGCCGAGCGCAAGCACACCCTGGAGGTCCTCGAGCGCAAGTGGCCCCCGTTCATCCTGGAGGGTGCGCCGCCGCCGATCGAAGAGTTCGACGACCGCGACAACGCGATCGTCGATGCGGTACGGAGCGGGGACATCATCGGTGGTCTGGGCGTCGCGCCCGGCATCCACACCGGACCTGCTCGCGTCGTCCACTCCCTACTCGACGATGTCGAGCTCGGACCGGGTGACGTACTGGTGGCGATGACCACCGACTCGTCGTGGGGGCCCCTGTTCCTCTCGGCCGGCGCCGTGGTCTGCCAGACCGGGGCCGCCATCTCCCACGCCGCGATCGTCGCACGCGAACTGGGCATCCCGGCAGCGGTGTCGGTACAGGACTGTACGACGCGCATCCCGGACGGAACGATAGTGACCGTCGACGGCAGCAGCGGGAAGGTCACCGTCAACTAGGTCGGTCGGGATGCGCCGGTCCGGTGGATCGGCGCATCCCGGCTCGATCAGACGAGTGCGCGTTCGATGTGGTTGGTCTCGTTCACCGACACCACCTCGCGATAACCGTCACCGTCGGTCACGAGTCGCGTCACGGAAGTGTAGGAGACGTCGACGAAGAACATCTTCGTCGTGCCGAGGACATGGGACAGGAACGTGCTGATCACCCCGCCGTGGCAGACGACGGCGACGACCGAATCCGGTGCCGCGTTGTCGATCACGGTATCGAAACCACTGACGACCCGATCGCGAAAGGCGCCCAGGTCGAACGTGTTTCCGCCGAACCGCCCCGAGTTCAGATCTTCCCAGCCGGCACGCCTACTGGGGTACTGGTCGATCGCCGTTCCGTAGTTCTTCCACCCGGAGTCGACCTCGACGATCCGGTCCTCGAGCGTCACCGGCAATCCGAGGGCCTTCTGCAAGGGCTGGGCGGTCTCTCTCGCGCGCCGCATCGTGCTGCTCACCAGCCCGCTCACCTCTCCGTACGGTCTGCGCGACAGGTAGTCGGCCAGAAGTTGCGCCTGGGCGACCCCCTCGTCGGTCAGCCCTGGATCGGCGCCGGCCGGATCGTGGGTGACGGCGTGCGGGCGCGCGTGCCTGATCAGCAGCAGTTCGGTCGTCATACACGTGAGCCTTTCATCCGGTCGCCTGCGGCTGCGAATTGAACCAATTCGCCACCGCCTCAGCTCGATTGGCCGAGCTGGTCTTCTTCAGTATTCGTTTGACGTGGGATTTGACGGTTCCCTCGGTGATCGTGAGGCGGCGGCCGATCTGCGCATTGGTCAAACCTTCCGCCATCAGCCGTACCACCTGGATCTCACGGCCGGAGAGCACGGTCCGGAAGTCGCAACCGGCCGTGTCGTCCACGACGTGCAGGCGGCCGCGATCTGCCACCGAGCGGGAGACCTCGCGCGTCTGGTCGATCACCTCCGCGATGCCGATGGGCCCGTGCGCGTGCTGGTCTGTCTTCCGCGGGGGACCGGCTCTCAGGCTCTCGCGAACGATGAGACCGGAGATTCGGCGGCAGTAGTCTTCGAGCGCTTCGATCTCGGCACGCGTCGGAAGGTGTTCGGACTGGTGGCAGTCCGCGTGGATCATGGCCACCACACGATTCGCGTCGACGACGGGGACCATCCAGAACGTCTTCGACCGGGAGCGCTTCCAGAGACGGAACCCGGCTTCGGGCTCGGACCGGCGGAGCATGGTCGGGGCGTCGACTCTCACGGTGTGCCGGTGTGTCGCCGCGCTGGGAAGACTGAAGACGATCGTGGGATCGGTCAGGTATCCGTTGGCCCACTCCGCTCCGTCGCGGCAGTACACCGATTGCGGATGCCAGGTGCCCGAGCACACCGTGGAGAACAGGACCCGGTCGAAACCGAGTCGTGCGGCCTGTTCGGGTATCGCGCGGAACAGCTCGGCCACAGACGAACTGCGCGAGACGACCCCGAGTGCATCGGCGGCGCGGCGATGGAGGTCGAGTGTGGTGGCCCGCCGTTGGGCCACGGTCGCGGCCTCGAGGTCGCGCAGCCGGGTCAGCACGGCGACGAGACCTGCGATCGCGCCCGCGGGCAGGTTCCCGGGGCGGTCGAGCAAAGCGATGCACTCTGCCCACGACCGCGCGATGAACTGCTCGACGTCATCGACGTCGAACAGCCGCTGCGAACGCAGCCACGCCGGCGCCCCCGGGACGCTCGGCGACCCGGCGGAGAGTCGCAAGGTCACCATCCGGTAGGTGTCCAACGCCTGGACGACGAGATCGTCGGTGAGGCGCTCTGACCCGTACCGCCGGTGGACTCGTGGCCGAAATGCGGGCCGTACGTCGGCTCGCGCGTGATTGGCGGGGGTAGGTGCGATTTCGGCAAGGCACAGCATGATGGGGATCCGTTCGCTCACTGGCGTGGCAGGCCCGGAGGCCGCGGGAGTGGTCCTATCACTCTAAATATCAACCATAGAATGGTGTGACCAAAACCGCAAGGGTCTGCACGCAGAGACGCGGATCACCCCCGGGCCTTCCTGGGACCCGGAGGACGACGTCGAGGTTCACGCAGTGGCGTAGGGGGCCCTCGTGAGCAGATGATCGAGATATGCCCGCGGCCAGGTGTATTGGATGTAGGCACTCACGGGTCCGCCGGCGAGTGTTCCCGACATGCCCGTGTCGGTGAAGTTGAAAGTGGGCGATATGTCCCACCGGGCCGTTGCGTAGTGGTCGGGAAACTCGATGGCGGTCGTCCGTCCGGCCTCGTCGACGACCTCGGCGACGATCGCCTGCTGGAAGTAGTCGTCGTCATATTTGGTGTCGACCTTCGCAGAGACGACTGGCGAGAGTTGTCCGTCCACGAACACATAGCCGTTGTAGATGGTCTCGCCCTCCACGAGTGCGACCATGATGTTCGCCGCCCGGTCCGCGCCGACAATGGACAGCCACTTGTAGTGATGGATCGCGTCCCAGTCGCGCCGCCCCCACGAGTGGTCGCGGTGACCCGGTACCTCGAATGCGCTGGTCTTCCCATCCCGGGTGAGTTCCCCGCGGATCAACCCGGATTGTTCGTACCGATTGGTCGCCTGGTACCGCGGGCAACCCCCGATGTTCGAGTCGTAGTCGAAGGGCTCGTGGAAGGCTTCGAACTCCATCGAGATGGCCACGTCCGCACCGCTGTAAGCGGCTGTTGCCGTGGTGAAATCGTCGCCGACATGCACCTCGAGGTTCCCGATTCGGAAGTCGTCGAAATTCTGACCGCGCGCCGGAATCCCTTCCTCGCGCACGAAGAGCGACGGCTCGGGTCCGTCCTCGTAGATCGCGAATGCGTATCCGGCGACGTCCTCGCCCGACACCCACGTGTACAGCAGGTAGATGGCCTCACCGGGAACGATGGCGCAGTAAGCGAGGCTTTCGCGGGCGAACCCGCCGGAGATGTCGTGACGGAGCCGGTCGTTGAGCTCGAGCATGGGAGTCCCCTCGTGGTGGCGTGCTGTCGTCACGCCGGGCGCCGGGGCCACGACGTGCAGTAATCAGAATCCGACGACTCGGAGTCCTCGGTGGATTGGATGAGCGGCGGTGTGTGTGCGTGTCTGGTCATCAGCTGATGGGCGAGTGTGGAGTCGCCGGCTTCGATGGCCGCGGTCACCTCGCGGTGCGATTGCAGTGACCGCTCCATCGCCGCCGGGTCGCGGTGGGCCTCGGTGTCGGTCTGACGCAGGATCGCTCGCGAGACCGCCTCCATGAACGTGGACAGGAGGTCGTTGTGGCCTGCGGTGGCGAGCGCGGTGTGCCACCGGATCTTGCAGTCGATGAACGCCGAGAGGTCCGACATGCTCTGAGCGGATTCGTCATTGATGCGTTCGAGCGCGGCGATGTCGCGGTCGGTGCGCCGCTCGGCGGCGAAGTAGGCGCACCAGGGCTCGATGACCTGCCGTGATTCGAAGAGCATCTGCGTTCCGGGTGCCCAGCCCTGGAGGTGGAGATCGACCGAACTCATGAAGGCCGACGCGGTGGGCCGCGACACGATCGAGCCGCCGCCTCGACCCGGTCGGGTCACGAGCAACCCCTGCCTTTGCAACCGGGCGAGGGCCTCCCGGACGGTCGACCGCGTGAGACCGCTCTCCTGCACCAGGATTCGCTCCGGTGGCAATTGTGTGCCGACCGGGAGATCTCCGTCGACGATCTTGTCGCGGATGAGGTCGGCGAAGACATCGGCGGGCCGGGGAACCTCGATTCTGCCGATGTCGAGCCGTGCTCGTTGCTCGTTCATGTCAGTGGACGAGCACGGTTCCGTCGTCACCGTTGACCGTGACGATGGTGCCGTCCGGTATGAGCGATGACGCACGCGCCACCGACACGGCGGAGGGCAGGCCGAGTTCGCGCGAGACGATCGCGGCGTGGGAGATCGCGGCCCCGGTCTCGCACACGATTGCTCCCGCGGTGAGGAAGAGGGGTCCCCAGGACGAATCGGTGGTCCTCGCGACGAGTACGTCGCCGGGCTCGAAGTCGCCCTCGTCGTCAAGCGACGTGATGACACGTGCCGGGCCGGTGTAGGTGCCCGGAGAGGCGCCGATCCCGGTGAGCACCGTGCCCTGGGCTGCGGCAGAGTCCGAGCGTGAGCTGTTCGGCGTGAACTCGTCGAGAGTCGGTGGTCGACCGGTGAAGACGAAAGGCGGAGTGAGTGATTCGAGCAGGGTGAGCTTCTCCTTGCGCTCGGCGACGATGTCCTTCCACTGCGCCGGGTCCCGCAGGAACTCGTCGATCTCGTCGTTCATGAGCAGCAGGACGTCCTGCCAGCGGTCGAGGGTTCCGTCGACGACGAGTCGACCGCCCAACTCGCGCATCGTCTTGCGTGCTTCCTCGATCATGCGGGTGCACTGAACCTTGATCGCCTCACGTGCCGGCATGTAGACCGGCACGACGTTCGCCGCCGCGACGAAGGCGTCGTGCAGTTCGGTCCCCGCGAGACGTTCGGACACCAGAGCCACGGCCTTGGCCCGCTCGGACTCGAGTTCGCGGGCCCGTGACTCCGGAGAGTTCTCGTCGGCGACTCCCCGTGCGCGATCGATCATCCGGAGCGGGATCTCGGGATTCTGCTCGTAGGTCGGGGACCGGAGCTCCCAGATGCTGGGTCCCAGGAACCCCCAGCGGTCGAGGAAGCGGCGCCATGCGGAGAGGAAGGCTTCGGCGTCGGGGTGGCCGAGGGCCTCCAGGCGACCGATCACCCCGTCGACACCCTTGTCGAATTCGGCTGCCACGGCGGACTTCCCGGCAAGACGCGACAGCTTCCAGATGTCGATGGACTGGACGACCGAGTCGACGTTCCCCACTCCGGCGGTGAGACCGGAGATCAGCTCGGGGGCTCCCGCGGCAGTGGCGCCCTGAGCGATGGCGCCGGTGACGATGTTGGAACTGTAGGTCTGCACCATGTGGGTGGCGAAGATCTCTCGCATCCGGGGAACGAGCCACCGGAAGCGCTCGATCAGCTGGGCGGCGCTCAATGCGCCGAGATCGGGACGTTCGGCGATGATCTGATCGATCTGTCGTCGATGCTCGTCGATCTCGGGTACCGAGGTCGCGCCGAACAGGGAATTCATCCAAGCGCCCATCCGCTCGGTGCACGCCTCGTTCTCGTCGAGGGGATGCGGCTGGTAAGGAGGCACATCGGGCTGGTCGCCGAAGAAGGACTGATCGATTGCCTCCCAGGTCATCCCGGGGGCGCGGACGGCAAGTACCCGCGACGCGGACACGTTGATGTAGACGTAACCGCCGAAACAACCGACCATCTCGCCTTCCCATTCGGGGCGGAAGTCGTCGGGCGTGAACGCGCCGATGCGGCACAGCGCGTCGCGGTAACCGTTCTCGTACACGCCTCGGCCGTAGAGACTCCAGGTCAGCGGCGTCGCCGCATCGACGAACACCTCCCCGGTGTTGGCGCGGGTGAAGATGGGGAAGCGGTCACTCGCCTCGTCGTCGCACGGCCAGATCTTGGTCATTCGAATCTCCCTTGTACCGTTCGGCCAACCGTAGGCACCCGGCGAGCCCGTAATCGCTTCTGCCGCGGCGATTACCCCTTTCGAGGGATGTCCCGCAGTGCAGGCATGTCTCGGGCGGGGGTGGGGACAGGGCCGGATCGAACGGAACTGGAAGGTACCTGACCCCGCGGAAAGTGAAGGGGCGTCGCGGGGTCAGGTACCGGTTCAGGGTGCGGCCGGACGTGTCACCGTTCCTCGAAGACGAGCACCGGTTTGACGACGTCGCCGTCGTGCTGGGCGGCCACCGCCCGGTTGATCTCGGCGAACTCGAACGTGGTGACGAGCTTCTCGAGCGGGAGACGCCCGGTGCGGTACAGCTCGACGAGTTCAGGGATGAAATCATCCGGCACGCTGTCACCCTCGATGATACCTGTAATGGTCAGACCAAGGGTGAGTGCGGTGATGATGTTCAGGTCGACGCCGGCGGCGGGATCGGAGGGCACCCCGATGAGACCGACGGTTCCGCGCACGGCCACTGCGCCGATGAGGCTGTTGATCACGGAAGGGATGCCGGTGGTGTCGACGACGTGGTCGACACCCCTGGGCACGATCTGGCGGATCTGCTCCGCGACGTCACCGCCCGCCGGATCGACCGCGTGGGTGGCCCCGAGGTCGAGGGCCAGGTCGCGACGTTTCTGATTCGGTTCGACGACGATGACGATCGCGCACTCCCGGATCACCGCTCCGAGCACCGCAGACAGACCCACCGAGCCGCCGCCGGCGATCGCGATGGCCGACCCCTTCTGTGCGTTCAGGGACCTGGTCACGGCGCCGACGCCCGTCTGGACACCGCACCCGAGCGGAGCAAGCAGTGAGAACGGGATGTCGTCGTCGATCTTGACGACGTTGCGCTCATTGGCGAGCGCGTGCCGAGCGAACGACGATTGGCCGAAGAACAATCCGCCGACGGTGCTGCCGTCACGACTCAGCGGCTTGCTGCCGTCGGCACGTACACCGCCGTAGTTGACCTCGTTGAAGCGTTCACAGTACGACTGCCGGCCGGTGGTGCAGGTGGTGCACCGGCCGCAACTGTTGAAGGTGACGCCGACCTTGTCGCCGACCGCGACCTTCGTGACATCGTCGCCGACGGCAACTACCCGGCCGGCACCTTCGTGGCCGACGACAGCGGGGAACTCGACCGGCAGCACGCCGTCGCGAGCGGCGAGGTCGGTGTGGCAGATCCCGACCGCCTCGATCTGGACCAGGACCTCACCGGCGCGCGGTCCGTCGATGTCGATCTCGGCCACGGTGAAATCGCTGCCCAGTCCGGTGAGCAGCGCCGCTTGTGTTTTCATCGTTCTCTCCTGTGGTGGTGATGGGGTCCGTGTCACGATCCGACCGGCAGGGCCCGGCTGACATCGCGCAGCGACACCGACGGGTCGCCGAGGCGGGCGGGGGACACGGGCGAGCGTTGTGCGATCAACTTCTTGCCTGCGATGAAGTCGCCGGGTGAGTTCGCTGTCTCGACCGCACAGACGGTGTCGTCGCCGGCGACGTGGTAGATCGCGAACGAGCCCTCCTTCGTGCCCGGTCGGGTGACCACCCGGCTGCCCGGCGCGATCAGACCCGCGATCTTCAGCTTCAGGTCGAACTGATCGGACCAGAACCAGGGCACCTCGGCATCTGGTGGCGGCTCGCCGACGACCACCGCGGCAACCTGTCGTGCCTGTTCGGTCGCATTGGGGATCGACTCGAGTCGGACCAGACCGTCCACGCCGTGGACGGGCCGGCGTGCGACGTCTCCGATCGCGAATACCGAAGGGTCGCTGGTCCGTCCGCACTCGTCGACGATCACCCCGGTGTCGCACGCCAACCCGGCGTCGTGGGCGAGGCGGTCGTTCGGGACGGCCCCGACTCCGACCAGCACGGTGTCGGCCTCGACGAGCGAACCGTCGTCGAGTTCCACACCGCCGACGCGTCCCTCGCGCTCCCGGATCGCGGTCGCCACGGCGGAGACATTTATATGGGTGCCACGCGAACGGTGGTAGTCGGTCAGGCGTCGGGAGAGTTCCGGGCTCGCGACCCGGGCGAGGACACGGTCCTCGCGCTCGATGATCGTCACGGGTACGTCCCTCGACCGGGCGACCGCGGCGACCTCCATGCCGACATAACCGCCGCCGACGATGGCGAGTCCGGCGCGGCGGTCGAGTGCATGTCCGAGTGCGCCGGCGTTCTCGATCGTCCGAAGCGTCAACACACCGGGTGTGTCGGCGCCGGGCACCCAGAGCCGTCGGGGGGTTGATCCGGTGGCCAGGACGAGTGACGAGTACGCGAGCCGGTCCCCGGTCGACAGCTGCACGTACTTGTCGAGCCGGTCGATCCCGGTGACCGTCGTAGCCGTCCGCAGTTCGATGGCGTTGTCGGCGTAGAACTCCGGAGGTCGCAGCGGCTGGCACACCTGCGGACCGCCGAACTTCTTCGACAGCGGTGGCCGATGGTAGGGCGGGTGCGGCTCGGAACCGATCATCACGACAGGTCGGTCGAAACCGGACTGCCGGAGCAGTGCGGCGAGCGTTGTGCCGCCATGGCCGGCGCCGACGATGACGATCGGTCGGTCGGTCGGACTCATCGGCCGGAGAACTCGAGTTCGACAGGGAGGTTCTTCAGTCCGCCGACGAAGTTGGTCTGGATGAACCTGGGGTCCCCGGTGAGGTGAACGGCGTCCAGATGCGGCAGCAGTATCTCGAACATGATCCGCAACTCGATTTTCGCGAGGTGCTGGCCGATGCACATGTGCGGACCGTAGCCGAACGCGATGTGCCTGTTGGGGCGGCGGTCGATGTCGAAGACATCCGGCGCGTCGAACACATCGGCGTCACGGTTGCCGGACTGGTAGAGCAGCATGAACCGGTCTCCGGGTTCGATGGCGCGACCGCTCAGCTCATACGGTTCGAGTGCGGTCCGCATGAAGTGCTTGACCGGCGAGGCCCAACGGAGCGACTCGTTGACGAGGTTGGGTACGAGGGAAAGGTCGGACTTCACCCTGGCCAGCAACTCCGGGCTCTGGGACAGAGCGTGGATCGCCCCGGCCATCGTCGACGAGGTGGTGTCGTGCCCGGCGGTCGCGATCGCGATGAAGTAGCCGTAGGCGACCTCCTTCGGGAAGTACTCGCCATCGGGATTCTTGGCGACGGCGATGATCGAGGCGAGGTCGTCTGTCGGGTTCGTGCGGCGGTCCATGAGCAGCCCGTCGAAGTAGGCGTAGAAATCCTGGATCGTCGCGACCCACTGTTTGGCGGCGGCGTCCGGAGTGAGCGGCTCGACATCGTCGCGCGCGGCGTCGGGATCGGCGGTCCCGAAGAACTCCTGCGTCAGTGACATCATCCGGGGTTCGTCGGACTCGGGGACGCCGAACAGGCTCATGATCACGTGCAGCGGGTACTGCAGTGCGAAGTCCTTGACGAAGTCGATCTTCCCGTCCCCGGCCAGAAGCCGATCCACCGACTCACTGGCGAGTTGGCGGATCGTGTCTTCCCACTGCTTCAGATTTCCCGGGCGGAACCAGTCTGCGGCGATGTCCTTGACGACAGTGTGCTCAGGCGGGTCGAGATAGGTGAGAGTCTCCAGGATCCGCAGGCTGCCGTTGTTGATCGACTTGGTGAACTCGTCGCCGGCCTGATTGGCGAGAATCGGGTTGAAAGCGCCCTTGTTCTCCCCGCCCGCACTGGTGAACACGTGTGGTTGACGTTCGATCTCCATGATGTCGGCGTGCTTGCTGACGAGGTAGATCGGGTCGTACCCGTCGACGCGGGCGACGCCGAGGGGATTGTTCTCCCGGAGCCAGCGGTAGGCCTCGAAGAGGCGAGCGTCGTCCCGGTGCCCGTCGGGCAGGACGATCTGTCGGGCGATGTCGTCCGGGATGGTCACATCGGCCGGGGACTGCGCGGTGGAGGTCATTCGGATGTCCAATCTGGTGCGGTCACGATGAGCTGTGTGACCCAAGTCTGTTGGCCACGTCACACGCGCCGCATCACCCTGAGGTGGTATCCGCGATGTCCGCGGAGTGATTCGAGGACGACGCCTGGGGCCGCCGGGTCCACGTGCAGGGTCGTGTACCTCTGTCGGACAACCGATCACACCCGTCGGGGGGACGCCGAGACATGCCGAAAGAGTGACAATCGTGCTGGGGGCAGCCCGAGCCCCGTTCGACGGAGACACACCAGGAGGCCGAACATGGCGCGAGTCGTCTACCACCTGCCCGACGGCAGTGAACAGTCCGTGGAGGTGCCGGCAGGCCGCAGCGTCATGGACGGATCAGTCCGCAACAACCTGCCCGGAATTGTCGCCGAGTGCGGTGGGAGTTGTTCGTGCGCAACGTGTCACGTCTTCTTGAACGACGAGTCCTCGGCGATGTTCGACCCGCCGACCGACGAGGAGAAAGAACTCGTCGAGTTCCTGGACGGTGCCCGTTCGTCCTCACGGTTGTCCTGTCAGCTGATCATCTCCGATCAGGACGAGGTTCATGTGGAGGTCGCCGATTCCTCCTCGTGACAGCGTCATCCTGATCTCGAGATCAGCTCCGCACGGTTGGCGGCACCCATCTTCCGCAGTATGTGCTTCACGTGGGTCTTGACCGTCTCGATGGAGAGGGTGAAGGTCTCGGCGATGGTCGCGTTTGACGCCCCATCGAGCAGCTGCTCCAGAATATCTCGCTCGCGATCGGTGAGAAGTGATGCCGCTGAGGCGAACTCCGACGCTCTGGTTCCGTCGTGAAACTCGCGCGGCTGGGAGTGTAGTTCGCTGATGTCGTCGCTCAACGCGCGTAACCGAGTCCGGTGAGCGCGCACCATGTCCTCGCTCTCGAGACGGTCGAGGGTGGCGACGGTGAGGTCGACGAGAAGTCCGCACACATCGGCCTCCCACGTGGGGAGTGTCCGTGGGATGACCACAACCGCACGGTGCCCCGATGTGGGTACATCGACGAGCGACCATGTCCGTCCGTCGGCGGCCTTCACCACATCGCGCACCGCGGGTGTCAGCGACGGTTCGACCGGAGGTGAACTGTCGAGCCCGGGGCGGTCGAGCGTCTCGTGACGGGCGATCTCACGGACGTCAGTGGTTCCGATCTCCACCAGGATCACGCACTCGGTGTGGACCACCTCCGCGACGGCCTCGCACAACCGTCGGCCGAGCTCGGTGCGGTCGCGCGCATCGAGTATGGCTGCGACTGCGTGGTCGGGGAGTCCGCTGAGGCCTGGTCCGGTGTTCACCGCTCCGCTGCCGTACCGATGCGGGACTCGCGATGAAACGCGGCCGCCTGCGCTCGCGAATCGATGCCGAGTTTCCGGAAGATATGGCGTACATGGGATTTGACGGTTCCCTCGGAAATGAACATGTCAGCTGCGATCTGCCTGTTGGTTGCCCCGGTGGCCAGAAGTCGGAGAACCGCCTGCTCGCGGTCGCTGAGCTGTGGGGCCGGATCGTCGGCAAGACGGAAAGTGTGGCCGTCGTCTGTTGTGGCGGCACCGAAGGCGCCCACGCGGGTCGGACGGGTCGGATTGAGGACCCCGTCGAACAGCCGCTGAAGGGTGTCGGCGTCACGGCGGAGGAGGCGCCTGTTCTCGGCAGTGGTGATGACCGAACCGCAGATGCGGGTGGCCAGCAGGAGCAGCTGGAGATCGTTGTCCGTGATCGGCCTGCGGTCGCGATCCACATGAAGGATCGCGACCGTGCGGCCGTTGGCGATGATCGGGGCCGCGGCATAGGCGGCCGGATCGGACAGATCGATGAGCGGGCGGTACGCATCGCGGTGATAGCCGCCTCGCTCCAGCACGTATGGCCGGCGATACCTCACCAGGTCTGCCTCCCGCGGTGCACGCATCAACGGCACCGACGTGCCGTCCACCGCGGTGCGCAGCGCGTCGAACTCGTCGCCGACGTCGGGGCCCACGAACACGTGTTCCGGTGTCCACGAGGATCCCTCGACCCAGGAGAACATCGCCTTGGAGAAACCGAGGGAAGCGCAGGCCTCGCGACACGCGACCACGCCGGTCGCCTCATCGCCGGCACTTTGCAGGCGGGTCAGATAGCGGCGCAACCCATTGGTTGTCGTGCGGCCTGTACCCGGGTTCTCGACCATCATCGACCATGAGCTCCTCACCGAACTGTGACGCAGGGCACAGTCTACAGGTGCCCTGCGTCGAGACCGTCTCAGCCGACGGGCGGCAGGTACACGGTGTGCAGGTGCTGGAAGGTGTGGAGACCCTCGGGCCCGAGCTCGCGTCCCATTCCGCTGTTCTTGATCCCGCCGAAGGGAGCGACCGGATCGTTGGTGTAATGATTCACCCCGACCGTGCCGGACTTCACCCGACCGGCGACTGTCGCGGCGCGCTCGACGTCTGCGGACCACACCGACCCGCCGAGCCCGTACTCGCTGTCGTTGGCGATCGCGAGTGCCTCGGTCTCGTCGGCGAAGGGAATGACGCTGAGCACGGGACCGAAGATCTCCTCCCGCGAGATGGTGGCGTTGTTGTCGAGGTCGGCGAAGACCGTCGGCTCCACGAAATATCCCTGGTCGATCCCGGCGGGACGGCCACCACCGGTGGTGAGGCGCGCTCCTTCGCTCTTGCCCTTGGCGATGTATCCCTCGACCCGTTCACGCTGGCGCGCCGACACCAGCGGCCCGATCTTCGTCGCCGGGTCGAGCGGGTCGCCGACCTTGAGGGACTCGGCGAGGCCGGTGAGGGCATCCACCACCTCGGAGTATCGCGACTGCGGCGCCAACACCCGGGTGTTGAGCCAGCAGATCTGGCCGTTGTTCAGGAAGGTGACACCGAACAGCGACTCCAGCGAGGCGTCGAGATCGACGTCATCGAGGAGGATCGCTGCCGACTTGCCGCCGAGTTCCAGGGTGACCGGCCGCAGCAGTCGGCCACAGACCTCCGCGATCGTGCGTCCGGCGACCGTGGAACCGGTGAAAGACACCTTGTCGACCCCCGGGTGTTCGACGAGGTGGGCGCCGATGTCACGGCCACCGGGCACCACGTTGAGGACGCCCGCAGGCAGGCCGGCCGCGGCAGCCGCCTCGGCCATGAGAAAGGCGTCGAGGACGGTCTCCTCGGCGGGTTTGAGCACCACGGTGCACCCGGCCGCCAGTGCCGGCGCGAGCTTGAGGAACGAGATCGCCTGTGGCACATTCCACGGCACGATCGCCGCGACGACGCCGATGGGGTGCCGGGTGACCCGCGCGGTGCCCCCGAGGAACCCTGCGCGCTCGTCGACCGCCGGGGCGTCGACCATCATCTGGCTGAAGTAGCGCAGGAGTACGGCCGGGAAGCCGCCCTCGAACTGTTCGGCGAGCCAGATGGGCATCCCGTTCTGCAGCGCGACGCGACGCGACGTCTCCGAGGCGCGCGCCTCGAGTTCGGTGGCGAAGCGGTCCAGGACCTCCGCACGCTGCTTGGGGTGCCAGGTCGCCCATCCGTCGGGCGCGTCGAAGGCCGCCCGTGCCGCCGCCACCGCTCGGTCGATGTCAGCGGTAGAAGCGGCCGGCACGCTGCCGATCGTGTTCTCGGTCGTGGGGGACCGCACGTCCAGCAGGCCCGGGCCGGTGGGGCTCTGCCAGCCGCCGTCGATGTAGAACTCGCGGTAGTCGATGGTTGTCATCTCGCTCCTCGGTAGCAGCCGGCCGACATGTCGCTCGGCCGTGTGAACGGCGTCACGACCAGAATCAGGCAGTTCGCCGTGATTTGCAATGGTTAGTTAGGTCAGACCATAAAATCACCCTCATGCCCCACGCGATACCTCCTTCGGGGGATATTCACGCGTTCCGCACGCTAGGGAGGATTGCAGGCGTTCTCCTTGTCTGGCAGACGCTTGCGCATATGGTCCAACCATTCTAACCTTTGGACGATGTGTGCGACTGACCAACGGAGGATGGCGTCATGACGAGCGAGCACTACCTCGGCCGATACACCCAGGCACAGGTCGATGAGTTCTACGCGGGCGGTCAATGGACCGATCAGAACTTCACCGAGCTCTTGCGCTCCCGCGCGGAAGCCAATCCCGACAAGGTTTTCGTCACCGACGGCACCCATACGCTGACCTATGCCGAGTTCTACGACACGTCCCAGCGACTTGCCCTCGGACTGAAACGTCGTGGCCTCGCGGCGGGAGACCGGGTCGCGGTCCAGCTCCCGAACTGGGCGGCCTTCGTCGTCATCGCCGCTGCCCTCGCACGGGTCGGCGCGGTCATGGTGCCGATCATGCCGATCTACCGCAAAGACGAAGTGTCGCATGTGGTCTCGGATGCGCGAATCAAGTTCGCGATCGCTCCGGTGTCCTTCAGGGGATTCGACTACGTGTCGATGTTCGAGGAGATCCGCCGGGAGGGCGGGACCCTGGAATCCATCGTCGCGGTGCGAGCGACGCAGGAGGACCTCGGGGCTCTCGCCGAGCGCGGGGTGTCGGTGCTCGAAGACATCGTCGTCTCCGATGTCGCCGCCGAGGACATCGACGCCGAGATCGACTTCCGCGTGCACCCTGACGAGCCCTTCGTGATCGTCTACACCTCGGGAACCACGTCCCGCCCCAAGGGTTGTCTGCACACGTTCAACACCTATGCGTCCGGGGCCCGGGCACTGACGGTCGCATTCGGTCACACCGAGGCCGACGTCCAGTTCGGCCCGTCCCCGATCACCCACACCACCGGCCTGGTGACCAGCGTCCTCATCCCGCTGCTCGCCGGTGCGTCCACCCACGTCATGGCGGAATGGAACCCGGTGCAGGGGCTCGCCGAGATCGAGAAGTACGGCTGCACGGCGGCGGTCACCGCCACGACCTTCCTGCAGACGCTGATGGCGGCGGCGGAGGAGCACCCGGAGGCGGATCTGTCGTCGCTACGGGTGTGGACCTGCGCGGGCTCCCCGATCCCGGCCGCGGTGGTAGAGAACGCCGCGGCCAAGTTGCCGACCGCGAGCATCCTCTCCCTCTACGGGCGGAGCGAGAACCTGTCGACCACGACCTGCACCATCGAGGACGACCCACAGCGTGCGGTGTCCTCGGACGGAGCCGCGCTGCCGGGTGCAGAGGTCAGGATCGTCGGCGAAGACGGCTACGAGGTGCCCCGGGGAAGCGAGGGCGACATCGCATATCGCGGACCGTCGCACATGATCGAGTACCTGAACCGTCCCGACGAGACCGCGGAACTGTTCACCCCGGAAGGGTTCTCGCGATCCGGCGATGTCGGTGTGATGACCGAGGACGGGTTCGTGCGGGTCACCGGGCGCACCAAGGACATCGTCATCCGTGGCGGGATGAACATCAGCGTGCGCGAGGTCGAGGACAAGCTCGCCGATCACCCCGACCTGGTTGCGCTCGCGGTCGTCGGCATGCCGGACGAGAAGCTCGGCGAAAAGGTCTGCTGCTATGTCGTTCCCCGGGAGGGACACCAGGCGCCGACGGTCGAGGAGCTCCGGACGTATCTCACCGACCGTGGGGTGGCGATCCAGAAGACTCCCGAACGGGTCATCCCGATCGCCGAGCTGCCGATGACCGCGACCGGAAAGATCCAGAAGCACGTGCTGCGCAAGCGCGTCGCCGATGAGCTCGACCAACCGTCGGCGGCGGGTGCGCTCTGAACCGGACGCCCATCCCTGTCACCGACTTCGTCGTGGCGGGCGCCGAGACGCTGCTCGACATCTCCGCCATCGCGATGTCGACGGAAGTGGCGGAACTCGCGATGGCCGCCACGTCACGACTCGCCGACCCCCGCGCCGGGGTGGCCCGCGGAGCACTGGGGGTGCCGCTCGACGACGCCACCGGATATGTCATCGCCGCCGCCACGCCGGTGGGGAAATGGCCTGTCAGCCTGGGCATCCGGATGGACTTTCTCGCGGATCCGCCGCTGGGGGGCAACCCGCTCGCGGTGGTCGGCGAACTCATCGGCCGCGACGACCGCGGCGGCACCACCCGAGGTGAGGTCCGCGACGACACGGGCCGTGTCGTCGCGCTCATCACGCAGCGTTCACATCTGATCCCGTTGCCGCACCGCCCGACCGGCGGGACACTTGCGCGCGAGGTACCGCCTGCCGGGGTAACCGTCCGTGACGCCCTGGGTGTCCGCGAGTCGGGGCCGGGGGTCGTCGACTTGCGGCCGAATCCACTGGCGGCCAACGGGATGGGGAACGTCCACGGCGGCATCCTGATCTGCGGGGCGGAGTTCGCCGCCATGTCCGCGGTCGACGCGCGCGGTGACCTTCGCACCACCAGCATCGACATCGCCTATCTGCGGCCCGCGGATTCCGCGGGCACCACCACATTCCGGTCCGAGGTCCAGCATCGCGGCAGGTCACTGGCTGTGGTCGCGGTGACGGCGCAGAACTCGGCGGGCAAACCCTGTGCGGTCGCCACCGTGATCATCCAGAGTTGACGTATGAGAGCGGTGGTGATGAACGCGTACGGTCCGGCCGATGAGTTGGTGCTCCGGGAGGTTGACCAGCCCCGTCCGCCGGCGGGGTGGGTGACCGTCCGGCTGCATGCGAGTGCGCTCAACTGGCACGATGTCCTGGTCCGCCGCGGGCAGTATCACTCACCGCTGCCGCACGTACCGGGGGCCGACGGCGCAGGAGTCCGCACAGACACCGGCGAGGAGGTCGTGATCCTTCCGTCGCTGTTCTGGGGTGACCGCACCGATGCCCCTTCCGCAGACTTCGACATCATCGGCGACAACGTGTGGGGCACCTACGCGGAGTTCGTGAACGTTCCCGAGGAGTGTCTCGCGCCCAAACCCGCCGGTTACTCGTGGGAGGAGGCCGCCGCCCTGCCGCTCGTCGGCGTGACCGCATTCCGTGCGCTGATCACCAGAGCCGCCCTCGAGGAGGGTGAGTCCCTGCTGATCGTCGGGTCAGGCGGCGGGGTCGCGACGATGGCGCTCGAAGTGGCCTCGGCGGTGGGCGCGCACGTGTACGTCACGGCCTCGTCGGCGTCGAAGCTGCACCGTGCGCGCGAGGCCGGTGCGGTGTCGGGTGTCCTGCACTCCGATCCCGACTGGCCCGACCAGGCTACCGAGATATCCCCTGGCGGTGTCGGTTTCGATGTGGTGCTGGACCCGGTGGGCCTCTGGTCACGGTCTGTGCGCGCGCTGCGTCCGGGTGGGAGACTCGTCGTCCTCGGCGCCAACGTGGCGGAGACGGCCGACATGAACGTCCGATCGTTCTTCTTCGGCCAGTACAACCTGCTCGGTACCACCATGGGTGGCCTCGAGGATTTCCGCGGTCTGCTCGAACTCGTGGGGCAGGGGCGTCTGCGGCCACCGGCCATCGCTCGTTCCTTCGACCTCGAGGAGGCGGCGGCCGCTCATCGACTCCTCGAAGAGGGCACGCAGTTCGGGAAGATCGTCCTCCGCCAGTAGGTCGACCCGGCGATGTGTCGGAACATGTCCGTCGCGCCGCCGGTACCCGGGAGTCGACGACCGATGTTCGCCGGGTACCGGGACGCGAGGACTATGGTGCGGCGGTCCGGACGCGCGCGGTGCCCGAGACGACTATGCGATCCCCGGCGTTGGCGGCGAGCGCGATCTCGGCGATGCCCTCCTCGACCGACTCGACCGTGCCCTGCAGGACAAGGGTTTCGCCGATGGCCAGCGGGGACGCGAACCGAACCGAGTACCTGAGCAGGTGCTCGACCAGTGCGAGGTCGGCGACCCACGCGGCCAGCATGCCCGCCTGCATCTGTCCCATCGAGATCACGCCGGGCAGTCCGGCGGCTCGCGCGTATGGCTCGTCGTGGTGCAGGGGATTGAAATCGCCACCGGCGCCGGCGAAACGGACGATGTCGGTCTGAGTGATCGGCCCGATGGTCCGCGGCGGCAGACTCTGTCCGACCGTCCAGGTCCGCGGATCGCGTGTGGTTTCCGTGCGAGTCACTGTGCGTCCCTCTCGATCAGGACTTCCCGCTGAACGATGACGGTGTCCCCGGCGTCGTCGGTCCACGTCGTTTCCAGCGTCACAAGCCGCATCGTCCCGCCTCTCTTGCCCTCTCGCGTCGTGTCGTCGACCACGCGGCGGGTCCCGACGACATGGTCACCCGCCACCAGTGGTCGCGTGTACTCCCACTCCACCGAACCGACCACGACACGTTCGATGGCGAGGCCCAATCTCGCCACGAATTCCGCCTGATTGCGGTGATGTCCGGCGACCACGACATGGGTCGGCGTCGCCGGTACGTGCGTGAACCCGGCCGTCGCCGCGGCCTCTGTGTCCACGTACACCGGGTCTTCGGAATGAGTCGCGCGGGCGAATTCGCGGATCTTCCCCGACTCGACGTCGAAGGAGACCTCGTCGAGGACCCTGTCGGCCTCGTCTCGCTGGGCGAGGATTCCCATCAGAACCTCCCTTGGTTTTTTGGTCTGACCTATTGTAGCGTTGGTCCGTAACGATGTGGAGGTTCCGATGGATCTGAGCGATTCGCCCGACGAGGCCCGGTTCCGGACGCGGGTACGTGACTGGCTGACCGAGACGCTGCCGACCCTTCCGTGGCCGGAGCCGATGCGGCTCGAGGACAAACGTGAATTCTGGTCCGCCTGGCAGCAGAAGCTCTACGACGCCGGATTCGCCGGCCTGTCCTGGCCGGCCGAATACGGTGGCGCAGGCGCGGACGCGAAGATCAAGGCCATATTCAACGAGGAGATGGACCGAGCCGGGGCACCCGAGCGGCTCAACATCATCGGCGAGGACTTCGCGGGCCCGACGATCGTGGCGTTCGGCAACGACGACCAGAAACAGCGCTATCTGGAACCGATCCTGAAGGGTGAGGAGATCTGGTGCCAGCTGTTCTCCGAACCGGAGTCGGGTTCGGACCTGGCGTCGCTGCGCACGAAGGCGACGAAGGTCGACGGCGGATGGTCCATCCAGGGACAGAAGATCTGGACGTCGCGCGCCCAGATCGCCGACAACGCGATTCTGCTCGCCCGCACCGGCGGTGGAGATCGACACAAGGGCATCACCTACTTCCTGCTGCCGATGTCCGCGGACGGCGTCACCGTGCGCCCCCTCGAGCACATGCTCGGTGAGGCGGAGTTCAACGAGGTCTTCCTCGACGAGGTGTTCGTACCGGACTCCGCCGTCCTCGGTGAGGTCGACGGCGGCTGGAAGGTGGCGATGGGGACGCTCGCCTTCGAGCGGGTGGGGATCGCGACCGGACGCGTCAACACGACGCGCGCCGTGCGCGACCTCATCGAGCAGGTGAAGTCGACGACCGGCGAGAACGGCGAACCGCTGGCCTCCGACACCGTTGTGCGACAGACCATCGCGGATCTGTACGGACGCGCACTCACCCACTACCTCATCGGTCAGCGGGTCATCACGGGCGCTGCGTCGGGTCAACCACCGGGCCCGGTCACCTCCATCGGCAAGCTGTACTTCTGTCCGCTGGTGGAGGACATCGCCGACTTCGGTCTGGCGATCGGGGAACTCGGTGGCCAGTTCGGACTCTCGACGGACGATCCGGACTCACCTCAGCAACGGTGGCTGCGGCTCGCATACCAGGCACGCGGCACCGCCATCGCCGGAGGTTCGACATTCATCCAACGCAACATCGCGGCCGAGCGCGTTCTCGGCATGCCGCGGAGCTGAGAGAGGCGACGTCATGAGCTCCTATGTGTGGAATCCGACCGCTGAGCACCTCGCACGCGCGAATGTGTTGCGGCTGGCCCGAACCCACGGAATCGACTCGATCGACGAGCTGCGCCGCCGATCGACCGCGGATGTGTCCTGGTACTGGGACGCGGCGATCAAGGACCTCGGAATTCCGTTCCCGACGCCCTACGACGAGGTTCTCGACATCTCGAACGGCCTGCAGTTCCCCGACTGGTTCACCGGGGGCACGTTCAACGCCGTGGACGCGTGCATCACGCGGTGGCTCGCCGACGGGGCCGACCGGCCGGCGATCGTGCACGAGGCCGAGGACGGGACCGTACGCACGCTGACCTACGGCGAGCTCGCCGACCAGGTGGGGCTGGTGGCTTCCGGTCTGACCGAGCTGGGTATCGGTGAGGGCGACGCCGTCGCCATCTACATGCCGATGGTTCCCGAGGCGGTCGTGGCCTGCTACGCGGCCGCCGGTATCGGCGCGATCCTGGTGCCCCTGTTCTCCGGGTTCGCCGCCCCGGCCATCGCCTCGCGACTGAACGACGCGGAGGTGGCGGCCGTCGTCGTCGCCGACGGCACGGTCCGTCGCGGCCGAACCGTGGGTATGGCAAGCGAATTGGACAAGGCCCTGGCCCAGACCCCCTCGGTGCGGTCGGTCATCGTCGTCGACAACGTCGGCGGCGCCACCATCACCGCCGGCGGGGCGATCACGGTGACGCCCTGGGCGACACTGCTCGCCGACGGGCGCACATCGCATGAGTTCCGGCCGTTCCCGGCGATGCAGACCCTCATGCTCGGATACACCTCCGGCACGACCGGTCGGCCCAAGGGCGCGGTGCACACGCACGCCGGCTTCACCGTCAAGGTCGCGACCGAGGTCGCGTACTCCTTCGACATCTCGGCCGGCGAGAAGTTCTGCTGGATAACCGACATGGGATGGGTGATGGGTCCGCTGGCGGCGTTCGGCACCCATGCCAACGGGGCGACCCTGGTCCTGTACGAGGGTTCGCCCGACGTGCCCGACGCATGCCGGCTGTGGGACATGGTCGAGCGTCACCAGATCACGATGCTCGGGGTCTCGCCCACACTGATCCGCGCACTTAAATCCACGCCGCTCGAGGACATCGCAACGCGTGACCTGAGTTCGGTGCGTGTCCTGGGTTCCACCGGTGAGCCCTGGGACCCGGATTCCTACGATTGGCTGGCCGCCGAGGTCTTCGGCGGTCGGGTTCCGGTCATCAACTTCTCCGGCGGCACCGAGGTCGGCGGTTCGTTCCTGGCCCCGTACCCGGTGGAGTCGATCCCGAGCTGTTCGCTCGGCGGACCGTCGCTCGGTATGGACGTCGACGTCGTGGACGACGACGGGGCACCATTGCGCGGTTCGATCGGAGAGCTGGTCTGCCGCCAGCCCTGGCCTGCGATGACCAGGGGGGTCTGGCGGGACCGTGAGCGCTATCTCGAGTCCTACTGGTCGACATTCGACGGCATGTGGTGTCACGGAGATTTCGCGCTCGTCGACGACGACGGACGCTGGTACATCCTGGGCCGGTCGGACGACGTCATGAACGTGGCCGGGAAGCGGCTCGCGCCCGCCGAGGTCGAGTCGGTGCTGACCACTCATCCCGCGGTCGCCGAGGCCGCCGCGGTCGGGATCCCCGATCCCAAGAAGGGCGAGACGGTGTGGGCCTTCTGGGTGCCGCGCCCCGGTATCGACACCGCTGGTGTGTCGGACGAACTCCGGCAGATCGTGGCCGAAGGTCTCGGCAAACCCTTCGCGCCGTCGAAGGTGTGGATCGTGAGTGCCCTGCCCAAGACCAGATCGGCCAAGATCCTGCGCCGTGCCATACGTGCGGCGGCGGTCGGGGCCGACCCCGGCGACCTGTCGAGTGCGGAGAACCCGGACGCGGTGGATGCCATTCGAGACGTCGTGCACGGCACGTCGGTGAGCTGAGGAGAGACGGCATGCACTGGGAATTGTCCGACGAGCAGGACTTGTTCGCGTCCTCGCTCCGCGAGTGGATCTCGGCGAAGTTCCCCACCGACACGGTTCGTGAACTGCAGTCGACAGGCGATCCTGCGGCCTTCACCGCTGCGCTGATCAGCGAGGGGTGGTGGGGTGTCGGGTACGCGGAGGAATCGGGCGGTCAGGGCGGCGGCGTGCTCGAACTGGCGCTCGCCTCCCGCGAGTTCGGCCGCGCGGCGGTCCCGAACACGCGGTGGACCGCGGCCGCACTCGTGGCGCCGTTGCTCACGCAGGAGGAACTGGCCGCGCAGCTGGCGGGCGAGACCCGATACACCATCGCGATCCCGGCTGATCGCATCCCGGGTGCCGCGCCGTCGGTCACGGTCGACGGCTCCCGTCTCGACGGGGCGGTGGGCCATGTCCTGGGTGCCACCGACACCGACGTGTTCCTGGTCCCGGTGACCGTCCCCGGCGGCCGCGGAATCGCGCGCGTCGCCGCGTCGGACGCGGTGGTCTCCGCTGACGACGTGCTCGATCGCTCGCGTGCGGTCGGCAGTGTCGACCTCACCGGCGCACCCGCCGGCGAGATCGTCGAGGGTGATGACCTGATGGAGGTCGCGAGCGTGGCGGCCGTCCTCGTGGCGTCCGATGCACTGGGCAGCGCCGAGCGGATGCTCGAACTCGCCGTCGGTTACAGCAAGCAACGCAAACAGTTCGGACAACTCATCGGCTCCTTCCAGGCGGTGAAACACGCTGCGGCGCAGATGCTGGTGACCGTGGAGGCATCGTTCTCCACCGCCCTGTATGCGGCCGCCGCGGTCGACGCGAGACTCGACGACGCCGCGGTCATCGCCGCTGTCGCCAAGGCCCAGGTGACCAAGACGGTCGCCGATCTGGCCGACTCGGCACTCACCGTGCACGGGGCCATCGGCTACACGTGGGAGCACGACCTCCACCTGTTCTACAAGCGCGCCAAGCTCGATCGGACGCTGTTCGGCGCCCCGGCGGTGTGGAACGAGCGGATCGCCGCATCGCTCTTGGACGAGGCGGTATGAGGTGGTGAGTACGAGTACTTGTTTTTGGTCAGTCCATTGGTATAGTTGCGAAGACGCGAGAGACGGAGGATCGACGTGGATTTCGAGCTGACAGACGACCAGGCCACGATCCGTGACGCGGTGGCCGAGCTGGCCGCCAAGTTCGACGATCAGTACTGGGCGGAAAAGGATGCGGCGCACGAGTTCCCTCGTGAGTTCTACGACGCCTTCGCCGAGGGCGGCTGGCTCGGCATCACGACTCCCGAGGAGTACGGCGGCCACGGATACGGGATCACCGAGGCGTCGATCCTGCTCGAGCAGGTGGCCGCCTCCGGCGCGGGGATGAACGGTGCGAGCTCGATGCACCTGTCGATCTTCGGCATGCACCCGGTGATCGTCCACGGCAGTGAGGAACTCAAGCAGCGCACGCTCCCGCGGATCGTGAACGGCGATCTGCATGTGTGCTTCGGGGTCACCGAGCCGGGTGCCGGTCTCGACACCACCAAGATCACCACGTTCGCCAAGCGCGAGGGCGACAAGTACATCGTCAACGGGCGAAAGGTGTGGATCTCCAAGGCCGTTGAGTCCGAGAAGATCCTGCTGCTGACGCGCACCCAGAAGTTCGACGAGTCGCCCCGCAAGACCGACGGGATGACCTTGTTCCTCACGGACCTGGACCGCGACAAGGTCGACATCCGTCCGATCAAGAAGATGGGCCGCAACGCGGTCACCTCGAACGAACTGTTCATCGACGGTCTCGAGATCCCGGTCGAGGACCGCGTCGGCGAAGAAGGCCAGGGATTCAAGTACATCCTCGACGGCCTGAACCCGGAGCGCTGCCTCGTCGCTGCCGAGGCTCTCGGGATCGGGCGGGCCGCGTTGCGTGCCGCCGTCCGATACGGCAACGACCGTGAGGTCTTCGGTCGGCCCATCGGCAAGAACCAGGGCATCCAATTCCCGCTGGCCGATTCGCTGGCACGGCTCGACGCCGCGGAACTCATGCTGCGCAAGGCCACCTGGCTCTACGACAACGGCAAGCCCTGCGGGCGCGAGGCCAACACGGCCAAGTACCTGTGCGCGGATGCGGGTTTCGACGCGGCCGATCGGGCACTGCAGACGCACGGCGGAATGGGCTACTCGGAGGAGTACAACGTGTCGCGCTACTTCCGTGAGGCCCGGCTCACCCGCATCGCGCCCATCAGTCAGGAGATGGTCCTGAACTACCTCGGGTCGCATGTCCTCGGACTTCCCAGGAGCTACTGATGACCACAGCAGACGACACGGACCTCGACGCCGCCTACTCCGCCGGGCTGGGAGTCTTCGGTTTGACCGGGCGCACGGCGCTCGTCACCGGCGCGGGCGGCGGAGTGGGTGCTGCGGTGGCCGAGGCCTTCGCCGCCGCGGGCGCCGCGGTCCTGGTGACCGACATCGACAAAGACGCGGCGGCGCAGGTGAGTCAGCGGATCGTCGCACGCGGTGGCACCGCTGAGCCGTTCGCGCTCGACGTCTGCGACGCCGACAACGCGCGCGACGCGGCCGCGGCCGCTGCCCGACTCGGGAACGGGACTCTCCACATCCTGGTCAACAACGCGGGAGTCATCGCACCGGCGATGTTCGCCAACATGGACGAGACGAAGTTCCGCAGGGTCCTCGACACCCATCTGATGGGCAGCTATCACTGCAGCCGCGCCGCGCTCGACCATCTGCCGGATGACGGCACCGGTCGCATCATCAACGTCACGTCGGCGGCCGGCCTCACCGGCACCATCGGTCAGGCCAACTACGGCGCGGCCAAGGCCGCGATCATCGGCCTGACGAAATCTCTGGCCCGTGAACTCGCGAGGCAGTCCGTCACGGTCAACGCGGTGGCGCCGCTGGCGGCCACGGCCATGACCGAGAACATCCGTTCCAACGAGAAGTTGGCCGCCAAGACACTCGCTCGTATCCCGCTGGGACGATGGGCATATCCCGGCGAGATCGCGCCCACCTTCGTCTTCCTCGCGTCGGCTGCGGCCGGGTACATCACGGGTCAGATCCTCCCCGTCGACGGCGGAACGGTGATCTGATGACCACACGCATCTCCGGACCGTTCGTCAGCTCAGGACGAGAGGTCGTCATCGCGGAGGCGGTACGCACCCCGATCGGGAAGTCACATCCCGAGAAGGGCTGGTTCCGCGACACCCACCCCAACGCCATGCTCGCGGCCTGTTATCAGGACCTGGTGTCGCGCACCGGTATCGATCCGGGTGTGGTGGACGATCTGGTGATCGGTTGCACCGCACCGTTCGGTGAGCAGTCCCGCAACATCGGCCGCAACGCCTGGCTGCAGGCCGGATTCCCCGCGGAGGTTCCGGCCACCACCCTCGACCGCCGATGCGGTTCGGCGCAGACGGCGGTGAACTTCGCTGCCGCACTGATCGCCTCGGGTGTACACGATGTGATCATCGCCGGTGGTGTCGAGCACATGGGCCACGTCCCGATGAACTCGCCGGCCAAGATCAGCGAACTCTACGGGGAACCGTGGCCCGCCGAACTGCGCGAGCGGTACGACTTCGTGACGCAGGGTGAGAGCGCCGAACTCATCGCCGAACGCTGGGACATCAGCCGCGAGGAGATGGACGCGTTCGCGGTGCGATCGCACGAGCTCGCCACCGCCGCCATCGCTGCCGGGCGTTTCACCGACGAGATGGTGAAGATGGAGCTCGACGGCGAGGTCCGCACCGGCGACCAAACGGTGCGTCCGGGCACGTCCATGGAGTCACTGGCCGGCCTCAAGACCGTGTTCCGGTCGGAGAACGGTCGCGTCACCGCGGGAACGTCCAGTCCGATCTGTGACAGTGCGGCCACCGTGCTCCTCTGCTCCCGTGAGGCCGCCGAACGCCACGGACTCCGCATCCGGGCGCGCATCGCCGATCAGACGACCGTCGGCGTCGACCCGATCATCATGCTGACCGGTCCGATTCCCGCGACCCGAAAGCTGTTGCAACGCAACTCGATCTCGGTGGACGACATCGACCTGTTCGAGGTCAACGAGGCATTCTCCTCGGTCGTGCTCGCCTGGCAGCGCGAACTCCAGCCGGACATGGAGCGCGTCAACGTCAACGGCGGAGCCATCGCACTCGGCCATGCCGTCGGCGCGACCGGCGCACGCCTGATCGCCGGCCTCCTGTACGAGATGGAGCGTCGGGACGATCACCTCGGACTGGTGACCATGTGCTGCGGCGGCGGACTGGGAACAGGAACCCTGATCGAACGGGTCGACTGATGGTCGCCTTCGGTGAGTGGCTGCGGCCCGGGATGGGTGTGTGGTGGAGCCAGGCCGCCGCCGAGCCGCGACCGCTCGTCGACCAGCTCCTCGATCAGGCCCCGCGGCTCGGGCCGCTGCGGTTGTTCACCGGTCTCAGCTGGAATGATCAGCTGGCACACTCGATCTCACCGACGGACATGATGGTGTCCTACGGTGGCCTGGGTGCGCTCCGCGATCTGGGCGCAACCGACCAGCTCGACGTCGTGCCCTGTCACTACTCGGCGCTTCCGCGGATGTTCGCCGAACACCGGCTCCCGTGCGACGCGGGCCTGTTGCAGGTGTCGCCACCCGACCGCGACGGAATGTGTTCCCTCGGGATCGGTGTCGACTACATGGCGGACGCGATCGAACACACTTCGCTCCTCTTCGCCGAGGTCAACCGGCAGATGCCGGTGGTGGCCGGTTCGCCGCGGGTGCCCCTGAGCCGCTTCGCCGCGACGATCGAGACCGACCGCCCACTGCAAGAGGAGGATCGGCGCCCCTCGGGTGACCTGGACCGCTCCATCGCGGCGCACATCGCGACCCTCATCGACGACGGCGACACCATCCAGGTGGGGATCGGCTCCACCGGCTCGGCGGTCTTCGACGCGTTGACCGGGCACAAGGACCTGGGTGTCCACACCGGGATGATCACCGACGGAGTGTTGCGACTGATCGACAAGGGAGTCGTGACGGGGGCGCGCAAGCAGATCGATGTCGGCCTCTCGGTCGCGGGCACTGCGCTCGGCTCGGCGGATCTGTACTCACGTATCGGTGAACTGCCCGTACTGTTCGCGCCCACCAGCTACACCCACACGCCCCCGGTGCTGTCCCGCCTGTCGTCGCTCGTCGCGGTGAACTTCGCGATCGAGGTGGACCTGACCGGTCAGGTCGGGGCCGAGATGAGCCGTGGCACATACCTCGGCGCGATCGGCGGACAGGTCGACTTCGCCCGCGCGGCCGCGCTCACCGGAAAGCGGTCGATCGTCGCTCTCCGCTCGACGATGCGGGGACGATCGTCCATCAAGTTCACGCTCGACGAAGGTGTCGTCACCACCGCTCGGGCCGACGTCGACTGCGTCGTCACCGAACACGGCATCGCGCACCTGCGCGGTCAACCGCTCGCCGAACGGCAGCGTCGCCTGATCGACATCGCGGCCCCGGAATTCCGCGACGAACTCGCCGGTGCGGTGCGCTCCGCATCGTAGGTCGCCGGTCCCGAGAACACCCACCCGAAAGGAAAACCATGAGTAATCGAGTCGCACTTGTCACCGGCGGAGCCCAGGGCATCGGGGAGGGTATCTCCCGCAAGCTCGGCGCGGCCGGATTCCGGGTCGCGGTCGCCGACCTCAATCTCGAGGCCGCCCAGCAGACCGCCAAGGAGATCGTCGCAGCGGGCGGAGAGGCCATCGCCGTGCCGATCGACGTGACGGACACCTCCTCGGTGAACGCCGCCGTGGAGAAGATCACCCAGGAACTCGGTCCGATCGAGATCGCGGTGAACAACGCCGGCTGGGACGATTTCATGAAGTTCGTCGACACCGACGAGGACTTCTGGGACAAGATCCTCGACATCAACTTCAAGGGCTCGCTCCGGGTGAACCACGCGGTGGTCCCCGGGATGGTCGAGCGTGGGTTCGGGCGCATCATCAACATCGGTTCGGATGCCGGCCGGGTGGGCTCCTCGCTGGAGGCTGTCTACTCGGGTGCGAAGGGCGGGACGATCGCGTTCACGAAGACCCTGGCTCGCGAGGTCGCGACAAAGGGTGTGACCGCCAACAGCGTGTGCCCGGGTCCGACCGACACCCCCGCACTCCGCAAGTTCGCCGACAACTCGGGTCAGGACGCGGACAAGGTCCTCGGCGGGATGACGAGGTCGGTCCCGATGAAGCGACTCGCCCAGCCGTCCGACATCGCGGCAGCGGTGGCCTTTTTCGCCTCTGACGAGGCCGGCTACATCACCGGTCAGACGCTGTCGGTCAGCGGCGGCCTGACGATGGCCTAGGCGCTCATGCCCAGAGTCGAGCACGACGAGCAGGTCGTGGAGTGGTCGGTGGTCCGCCGATACGAGGACGTCGACTACTCCCGTACCGCCGATGGGATCGCGAAGATCACGATCTGCAGACCCGAGGTACACAACGCATTTCGGCCGCAGACGCTTGTGGAGATCGGCGACGCCCTCACCCATGCGCGAGAAGACCCCTCCATCGGGGTGATCGTCCTGACCGGGGAAGGCGACAAGGCGTTCTGCTCGGGTGGGGATCAGCGGGTGCGCGGCGACACCGGCTACCTGTCCGAGCCGGATCAACCCGACGCGGTAGGGCGGTTCCACGTCACCGACCTCCAGGTGCAGATCCGCCGGCTGCCCAAGCCGGTGGTGGCGATGGTCGCCGGATACGCCATCGGCGGGGGACATGTTCTGCAGATCGTGTGCGATCTGACGATCGCCGCGGACAACGCGCGACTGGGACAGGTCGGTCCGCGGGTCGGATCGTTCGACGGCGGGTTCGGCGCCGGGCTGCTGTCGAACATCGTCGGGGCGCGCAAGGCCAAGGAGATCTGGTTCCTGTGCCGCCAGTACGACGCGGCGGAGGCACTCGAGATGGGACTGGTCAACACTGTGGTCCCGCTCGCCGACCTCGAGGCCGAGACGGTTGCGTGGTGCCGTCGGATGCTCGAATTGTCCCCGCTGGCACTGCGATTGATGAAAGCCAGTTTCCACGCGGCCGAGGACGGTCTCGCCGGCGTCCAGCAGCTCGCGCACGACACCAATCTGCTGTTCTACGCCAGTGAGGAAGCGAAGGAGGGCCGCGAGGCCTTCAAGGAGAAGCGGGCACCCGACTTCGGCCGCTTCCCCCGACGTGCTTGATCAGACACACGAGAGGACGACGCAGATGACGACGTTCGGCATCAACGCCTTCGGAATCGGTTCGGGCCCCGGGCGATTCGCTTCGATGGTCGAGCTGGCCCGCCAGGCCGAGGAGATCGGCTGCGCGGCGATCTGGACGAGCGAGCTCTACAGCAGGTCCGCCACGATCCCGATGTCGGCCCTCGCCGGTGGGACGAGCACGATCAGCATCGGATCGAACATCGCCTACGGCGTCGGCCGCAGCCCGCTGATCTGGGCCGCCGAGGCCCGCGACCTCGACGAGCTCTCGGGCGGCCGGATCATCCTGGGCCTCGGCAACGGCACCCCGAAGATGATGGAGGCCTGGCACGGCGTGACGGGTGAGGCCCCTGCGGCACGGATGGCCGAGCTCCTGGCGGTCCTCAAATCGCTGTGGCATCTGCACGAGGCGCCGGTCCATCATGACGGCCGCTTCTACCACGTCCATGTCGTCCCGACTGCGGACGTCCCGGAGCCGGTACGCCCCGAGATCCCGATCTGGATCGCCGGCGTCAACAAGCACATGCTGCGGACCGCGGGTCAGCACGCCGACGGGTTGGTCGGGCACCCGATGTTCACGACGGAATACGTCCGGGGCCCGGTCGCGCAGGAGATCGCGGTCGGTGCGGAGAGGGCCGGACGCCAACCATCGGATGTCACGATCATGGGCATCCGGATGTGCGCCGTCGACGAGGATGTCGAACTCGCGCGACGACAGGCGGCTTACGCCATCGGCCAGTACGCCGCGTCACGCGTCTATGACCGGCTCTTCGAGCTCCACGGCTGGACCGCCCAGCAGCAGGTGATCCGCCAGGCCGCCCGCGATCGCGACGACGAGGCCCTGGTGCGGGCCGTCACCGACGACATGATCGATACGATCACGATCGCGTGCGCACCCGGTGATCTCGCGGATGCTCTCGCGCGGATACCGGACGGTTTCGACCATCTCGACCTGATCGCGCCGCCATGGGGTCTGACCGACGAGCAGACGCGTGCGACGACCGCGGCGATCCTCGACGGACTGCGGACGCACCTGTCGGCCGCGGCGGTCTGAACCCCGCGAGGCGGCCCGCGGGTCCTCCGCTGCCGCGGACGTTCTCGACTCAGGCGTCGGCAGCCAGATCGATCTCGGTACGCTCCTCGACCTGGACGACAGCCTCGGCATAACCGTGGACGTGCTTGGTCATGCGACGCATCGCGGCCGCGGAATCGCCGGCCCGGATCGCATCGGTGATGTTCTTGTGGGCGCGGTGTGTGGTCTTGCGGACCTCGTCGTCGACGAAGGCGGTGTTCTCCGTCGAGCTGTAGATCGCCCTGGAGAGCGCGCTCATGAAGCCGGTCAGCAGTTCGTTGTGACTCGCCGCGGCCACCGCCAGGTGCCAGTCGACGTTCGCCTGCAGGAACGACTCGAGAGGCAGCGACGCGTCGCCTACGGCGGTGTTCGCAGCGTCGAGGGCGACGAGGTCATCGTCGGTGCGGTATTTCGCGGCCAGGCTCGCGCAGGCCGGCTCGATGGCCTCACGCGTCTCGAGCAAGGCGGTGAGGCGTAATTGCTGGCCGCGGATCAACAGGCTCACCGAGGTGGCAACGGAATCTCCGCCGGGCTGCTGGACGAACGCGCCTCCGGAGCGGCCGGTCTTGATGACGACCAGCCCCTGCACCTCCAGGATGCGCAGGGCTTCGCGGACGGTGGTACGGCTCATCCGCGTCTGGGTGACGAGCTCGCGTTCGGGTGGAAGCGCGGTACCGGAGGGGAAGTCCCCGCGCAGGATTCGTTCGCGGAGGTCGTTGGCCAGCACGTCGGATGCTTTGGGAACCTGCATCGGTTGGAGCTGGACGGGATGACGTGCAACCGTGCTCGACGAGGACGACTCGGGCATGGCACCTGCTTTCTGTGCTTTTGGTCGTACCTAATCTATCAGTACGGCGCGGCCTCAGGCGACTTCTAGCTGCACGGGTCCTGTCTTGGTTATTTGGTAGGACCAAAATAATGGTTGACTTGATGGCAGGCGTCTCGTTAAGTTCGGAGGTAGTTCTCGTCGCCGAGCGGTGACGACTTATGGGCCGATTGCGAGGATCACATGGCAGAGCGAGCCGAAGACGTCGTCACCTGGAACACCGTGAAGCCGGGGATCACCTCGGTGGTGGTGAACCGACCACCGGCGAACGCACTGGGGATCCCCCTACTCGACGGTGTCCACCTGGCGATCGACGCCGCAGAGAAGGCCGGTGACGTCAAGGTCATGGTCATCTCCTCTGCATTGCCCGGTTTCTTCGCGGCCGGAGCGGACATCAAGCACCTGTCCTCGATCGACGCCCAGACGTTCACCGCCTACGGCGACAAGATGCGTGAGGTCAACGATCGGTTGGCGGCGGCGCCCTGGCTCTCGATCGCCGCGGTCGACGGCGTGGCCCTCGGCGGGGGACTCGAACTCGCCATGGCCTGCACCCTGCGCGTCGCCGGTAGCAAGGGCCGATTCGGGCTCCCCGAGGTGAAGCTCGGACTGATCCCGGGCGCCGGTGGAACCCAGCGGTTGCCCCGGTTGGTCGGACGTGGCCGGGCGCTCGACATCATGCTCACCGCTCGCCAGGTGCCCGCCGACGAGGCGTACCGCATCGGATTGGTCGACCGGTTGACCGACGGCGATGTCACCGAGGCTGCGCTGGCATTCGCTGACGAGCTCGTCGGCCCGTCGCTGCCGGCTCAGCTCTCGGTTGTCCGCACCGTCGACGCCGCATCGGATCTCCCGCTCGCCGAGGGCGCCGACTTCGAGGTCGCCGAGATCCAGTCGCTGTTCGAGAACGGTGAGGCGGCCGAGGGCATCTCGGCCTTCGTCGACAAGCGCGCCCCCGACTTTCGCTGAACGACCGTCAACACCAGCTGCCGCCCGGTCCGGTGACTGCAGCACGAACAAGCCCAAGAGGAGCTCGGTCATGAAGACACTGGAAGAGAAGTTCGAGACACTGCTGACCGAAGAGGTGAAGCCCGGGGTTGTCCTCGTCACGCTGAACCGCCCGGACCGCTACAACGCCATGACGAACACGATGTTCATCGAACTCGAGCGGCTCGCATGGGGTCTGGAGACCGAGGACGAGTGTCGCGTCGTCATCCTGACCGGTGCCGGTAAGGCATTCTGTTCGGGCTACGACCTGGCTGACGCCGACGAACTCCCCCACCTCGGCGCACTCGGCATGCTCGACCAGCAGGAGCGCGCGGCCCGGGCGCTCACCGCGATCCGATCGCTGCGCGTACCTGTGATCGCCGCCGTCAACGGAGCCGCGGCCGGTGGTGGACTGGCGCTGGCACTGGCTGCCGACATCCGGCTCGCCGGGACCTCGGCGAAGTTCAACGCCGCCTTCGTCCGTATCGGCCTGTCGGCCGGTGACCTCGGGACCTCGTGGCTGCTGACCAGACTGATCGGCCCGGCGAAGACCAGCGAGATCTGTTTCACGGGACGGGTCGTGGAGTCGGCGGAGGCCGCCGACCTCGGTCTGGTGAACTCCGTGAGCACCGACGACGTCGTGGCCGATGCTCTCGCCCTCGCGGAGCAGATCGTGGCCAACTCGCCGGGAGGCGTGCAACTCTCCAAGCGTGCGCTGCAGGCCAACCTGGAAGTCGGCTCGTATGCCGCGGCGATCGAGCTGGAGAACCGGGGCCAGGCGCTCCTAACCCGGAGCCCGGACATGGCCGAGGCGTTGACTGCCTTCAAGGAGAAGCGCACCCCGGTCTTCCGGGGCCGCTGAAATCCGGGTCCCCGAACCGGGACACGTCCCAACGCACGCCCATCGACGTCAAGGCAGGCTGAGCATGACCTTCAACTTTCCCGAACTCGAGACCCTGACGTTCGAGGAATCCGAACCGGGAATCGGTGTCCTCAGGATCAACCGTCCGGACCGGATGAACTCGCAGACGGTCGCGATGTTCCACGAGTACCTCCAGGCCGGCCGGGCACTGCGGGACAGCGGTCTGCGCGCCCTCATCCTGACCGGCAGTGGCGAGCGCGCATTCTGTGCGGGCTTCGATCTCGACGAGATCCATGTGATCACCGAGATGGGGGTGCGTGAGTTCCTCAAGTTCCAGGAGACCGCGACCGGAGGCATCCAGTCCATCCGGCACCTGCCGTTCCCGGTGATCGCGGCCATCCACGGACCGGCCACCGGCGGCGGAATGGCTCTCGCCCTCGCCGCCGACATCCGGCTGGCCGCACCGACGCTGAAGATGAGCGCGGCTTTCGTCAAGGTCGGACTCTCGATGGGTGAGCTGGGGACGTCCTACAACCTGGCTCGCCTCGTCGGTCCCGCACACGCGGCGGAGATCGGTTACACGGCACGGATCGTCGAAGCAGACGAAGCTCTCCGGATCGGACTGGTCAATCACGTCCATCCGTCCGAGTCGCTGTTCGACGAGGCGATGGCGATGGCGCGCCAGATCGCGCAGAACTCGCCGGGTGGGGTGCGGATGTCGAAGAGGGCCATCCAGCGCAACACCGAGATCGGGTCGTACGAAGCCGCCCTCGAACTCGAGAACCGCGGCCAGGCGCTGCTCACGCGGACCGAGGACATGCCAGAGGCATTGGCGGCCTTCAAGGCCAAGCGCGCTCCGGTGTTCACGGGGCGGTGACAGGTATGGCCTGGGACTGGGACACCGAGACCCTGAGCGCCCTGCGAGAGTTCCTGGAGTCGCGTGGCGTGCTGTCGGGTCCGATCACGGCCACCCCGATCGGGGACGGTCATTCGAATCTGACCTTCCTCGTGAGCAACGGTTCCGACAGCGTCGTCGTGCGTCGGCCGCCGCCGCCGCCGACCCCGCCGGGTGCGAACGACATGATGCGCGAGGCGACTCTGCTCACCGCGCTGCACCCGACGGCCGTGCCGGTTCCGGAAGTGCTCGCGGTGGCCCGCGAGGGAGAGGTGCTCGACGTCCCCTTCTACGTGATGGGTTTCGCCGCCGGTCACGTCGTCACCACCACGACTCCGGCGCCGCTCGACAACCCCGGCGACCGGCGATCGATAGGCTACGGCCTGGTCGACACCCTGGCGGATCTCCACGAGGTGGACTGGCGTGCCGCCGGTCTCGAGAAAATGGGCCGCCCTGAGGGATTCAACGCTCGGCACCTCCAACGGATGCGCCGGCTGATCGCAGACGGCGACGGGAACGCACCCGCCGACTTCGCGGACGTCGATGCGTGGTTGCGCTCGAACACGCCGGCGGAGTCGGGAGCCGCGTTGATCCACTGCGACTTCCGCATCGGAAACGTCGTGCTCGCACCGCAGGCGCCGGGTCGGATCGCGGCGGTCCTCGACTGGGAGCTCGCCACGATCGGTGACCCCCTGCTCGATCTCGGGTACCTCCTCGCGACGGTCCCGGCTCCGGGATCGCCGCGAAATCCCACGGCAGAGCTGAGCGCGGCGCTGCTCGAGGACGGTTATCCGTCGAAACACGAACTGGCACGGCGTTATCAGGAACGAACGGGACGCGACGTCGAGAACCTGGCCTGGTACACGGCGTTCGCGTTGTGGAAGCTGGCGGTGCTCTACGAGTACAGCCGCCGCCGCGTCGTCGACGGAATCGGCGACCCGTACTACGAGGATCCCGCACTCGTTCAGAGTTTTCTCGCGGACGCGCGCCGCGCGGCGGGGTTGCCGGCGAACTCCGGTCCCGCGATGACCACGCACCGATGACGGCGGCGTCAGCGACTTCCGACCATGACAGCTAGGAGCCCAGATGGCGAAGCAAGGCGGTACGACGACATTTCACGACCGACTGGTCGACCCGGAGACGCAGGACCTCCCGAAGGGCTTCTTCGACCGGTTGATGTTCAACATGCACCCCACCGACGACCTGTCGCCGTCGGTGATCATGGGTTTCGGGATGTACCCGCCGGCCGGGACCGTCGACGGGTTCGTCGTCGTGACCGGCCCCGATGAGCAACGCAATCTCCGATACTCCAGCCTTCTCGAGGCGACCGGCGGCGACGGTGCCGGACCGTTCCGGTTCGAGGTGGTCGAGCCCAATGAGGTGTGGCGCCTGCGGCTCGGCCCGAATCCGATCGGTGCCGAGTTCGACGTGACCTGGCGATCACGCACCCCAGCGTGGTTCGGCGAGGTCGCGGTGGAGAATACGACGGCCGCCCGCACGTCTTTCGACCACCTCTTCCAGTCCGGGCGGTATGAGGGAAGCCTTCGGATCGATGACCGCGAGTACGACGTCGACGGCTGGTACGGGCAGCGCGACCGGTCCCGAGGGGTCCGGACGATGTCGGGCGGACAGGGCCTGCACATCTGGTACCAGGCCCAGTTCCCCAGCCACTCCATCGGTTTCCTGCTCGTCGAAACCCGGGCGCATGAACGACTGCTGCTCGAGGGTGCGGTGATGCACGAGGACGGGCGAGTCGACCCGATCGTCGACGTCCGTCACGCGTTGGTGTTCGACGACGAGCAGGATCTCGTCGAGGGCGATGTGGCGGTCACGACGGCGGCGGGGGAGCGGTACCGGGTGCATGCCGACGCACGCGCCGGCGGAGGCTTCATGGCGGGTGCGGGATACGGCGGCCACCACGGGGAGTCGCACGGCGTCGATCATGTCGAGTCCGACCGGTATCCGCTCGACGGGTCGGTGTCCCCGCGCACGCTGGACTCGGCCCTCACCGACCGTCTGTGCGCCTTCGAGATCGACGGCGTGCGCGGCTCGGGCATCTTCGAGTTCGCACTGACCCGCAGCCGCAAGTACGAATACCGTCCGTCGCTGTAGGGCATCCGCCGGCCGGTCCGGTCGACACCACCGGGTACACAGACGAGAAGGGGCGCACCCTCCCGGATGCGCCCCTTCTCTCGTGTCCGACCCCGCGGGTCACACGCTGCGTTGGGCCTTGCTGGACTCGGATGCTGCTTTGCTGCTCTCCTTGATCTGCTGCCAGTCCGAATCGCTCAGACTCGTCAGTCCCGCGAAAGTGCCCGGTCCGGCCAGCATCTGGCCGCCGTCCATCGCGATGGTCTGCCCGGTCAGGTAGTCGCAGGCGTCTGAAAGGAGGAACATCGTGAGGTTCGCGAGCTCGTCGATCGTTCCCGTACGTCCGGCGGGGATCTGATCGGCCTGAGTGGCGCCGACAGAACTCTTGTCGGTGGGATTGAGCATCTCCCACGCATAGTCGGTCGGAATCGGCCCGGGGGCGAGTGCGTTCAGCCGGATACCGTACTTGGCCCATTCGACGGCCAGCGACATCGTCATCGAGTGGACCGCCGCCTTGGCCATAGCCGAGGGGACCACGAATGCCGAGCCCGTCCACACCCAGGTGGTCAGGGTGGAGAGCACGCTACCCGGCAGTCCGTCGGCGATCCAGCGCTTCCCGGCAGCGTGCGTCGTGTGGAACGAGCCGTTCATGACGGTGCTCGTGATGGCCGAGAAAGCGCGCGGGCTCAGGTCTT
Organism: Gordonia terrae; assembly: GCF_051789125.1. Taxonomy (GTDB): domain Bacteria; phylum Actinomycetota; class Actinomycetes; order Mycobacteriales; family Mycobacteriaceae; genus Gordonia; species Gordonia terrae_A. Next base: position 496,655 of record NZ_CP196526.1, read on the forward strand.
TGGTCTGCGCGATGAAGTTCGCGGCGGCGTTGTTCACCACACCGGTCAACGGCCCGTGATCGTTCCAGATGCGGTCCATCGTCTGGTCGACGTTGTCGTAGTCGCGAACGTCGACCGTGTGGAAGTGAGCATTGCCGGGACGGGATACGGATGCCTCCTCCGCGGCTCCGGCGAGGACGGCTTCGCGCCGTCCCCACAGGTGCACCTCGGCGCCGTGGTCGATGAGATGCCGCGCAACCCCACGGCCCAGACCCGTGCCGCCGCCGGTGATCAGAATTCTCTTGCCGGACAGAAGGTCCGGCGAGAATGTCGTCGTCTTCTCGGTCATCGTATTTCCTCACTGTTGCGTGGTCGGGTGCGCGCCGGGCCTGTCACAGGCCGACCGCCTTGGCGATGATCTCGCGCTGTATCTCGTTGGTACCGCCGTAGATCGGGGGTGCCAGCGCCCGGCGCACCTGGCCTTCCATCCCGTACTCGCGGGCGTAGCCGGCGCCACCCATCATCTGCATGGCCTCGAGGGTGGCGTTCTTGGCGACCTCGGTGCAGCGCATCTTGGCCATTGCACTCTCCCGCGCGAGGTCGTCTTCGAGGCCGGCGTCGATCTTCGCCGCCACGTCGTAGACGAAGACGCGGGCCATCTCGACGTCGGTGGCCAGGTCGGCGATCCGGTGCCGCAGCGCCTGGAACGACGCGATCGACGTGCCAAACTGCTCACGGTTGCCGGTGTAGGCGATCAGGTCGTCCAGCGCACGTTGCGCTGCACCCACACTCATCGCCGCGATGATGAGGCGTTCGACGCTGAGGCCTCGCATCAGTTGTCTCCACCCGTCCCGCGGCGTCCCGACGACTGCGGACGAGGGGACCTTCACGTCGGTGAAGAAGACGTCGTTGCAGGTGTGGGCTTCCATGGTCTCGATCCCGCGGATCGTGAGCCCGTCCGAGGTGGTGGGCACCATCAACAGCGTCATACCCTGATGTCTGGTACCCGAAGTGTCTTCGCGTGCGAGCACCAGGATGTGCTCGGCGACATGTGCGGCCGAGATCCAGGTCTTCTGGCCGTTGAGGACATAGCTGTCGCCGTCCCTGCGGGCGCTCAGACGGATGCCTGCGAGGTCGGAACCGGCGCCGGGTTCGCTGAGAGCTATCGCCTCGAGCCGGCCGGCGGCAAGGTTGCTGACCACGGTCTTCTTCTGGGATCCACTGCCCCAGCGCAGGTATGTCTGTGCCGCCGTCAGACCGGTGGAGTACCCGGTGATCGGCGCGAGGCCACGGCTGGACTCCTCGAGGAAGACACATTCGTCGACGAAACCGGCTCCACCCCCGCCGAATTCCTCGGGGAGGGAGACCCCGAGCCAGCCGTTTCGAGCCATCGTCTCGAGGACTCCCGGGCTGTTCGAGAGCGTGCCCCCGTCGGTCACCGCGTCTCGTTGCGCGACAGTTGCGAGTTCGCGACGGCAGTAGTCCCGCACTGCCGCCGCGAACTCGCGCTGCTCCGGAGAGAGCAGCACTCACTTGCCCCGGTAAGGCGAGAAGTCGGGCTTGCGCTTCTCGTTGAACGCGGTGATACCTTCCTGTGCCTCGGGGGTCTCGCCGAAGATCTCGAGGGTGGAGTAGGCCATGGTGCCGATGCTGACGAAGTGCTCGGTGTCGGTGTTCATCGACTGCTTGAGCACCTTGAGTGCGGTGGGGGAGAAGTCGAGCATCTGGTCTGCCCAGGCGCGGACCTCGTTGCGCAGCTCGGCGGCCGGCACGACCCGGTTCACCAGACCCCAGTCCAGTGCCTCCTCGGCCGACAGGCGCCGGAGCATGAACCAGATCTCGCGGGCTCGCTTCTCACCGACGACGCGGGCGAGGTAGCCCGAGCCGAGGCCGGCGTCGAAGGAGCCGACGCGGGGACCGTTCTGTCCGAATTGGGCCGTGTCGGCGGCGATGGTGAGATCGCACAGCACGTGCAGGACGTGCCCGCCGCCGATCGCGAGCCCGTTCACCGCGGCGATGACGGGTTTCGGTGCGTCGCGGATGACACGATGCAGCGCTTCCACCTCGAACAGTCCGCTGGCCGACGGTCCGTAGTCACCGGTCTCCATCCGCTGCTTCTGGTCGCCTCCGGCGCAGAAAGCCTTGTCGCCGGCACCAGTGAGCGCGATGACACCGACTTCGCTACTGGCCCAAGCCTTCTTGAAGGCGAGGACGAGCTCGTCGACCGTCTGTGCGCGGAAGGCGTTGTATCGCTCGGGCCGGTTGATCGTGATCCATGCCAACCCGTTGTCGACTTCGTAGGTGATGTCGCTGAACTCGGCCATCAGACTTCGGTGTCCTTTCGTGTGGTGGGCATCCGCCCAACGTTGTGGTCATTAGGACTGACCATTTGCAGATCACACTAACGCTTGTGCGGCAGTGGGGCAATAGAGGGCGGAGGTTGGTGGATCGCACCGCAGTCTGGTCCGATATTTACATTTGGACAGTCCATATGTTACCCATGGTGTGACTCGCCACACATCGGGCGAGGGCGGGTGAGAGAGAGGGAAGAGTCGATGACAGCGACCGCAGGCGCGACCGGGGCATCAGGACGCCAGCTCATCCGGTGGTGGTACGCCGCCACCGGATTCGTGACACTCCTGTTCGGCAGCAGCACGGTCAACGTGCTGTTCAACGTGCTGGGCAAGGAGATCGCCGACGACTTCGGGTGGAACCGCAGCGTCATCACCAACGGCTTCTCGGTGGAGACGATCCTGACGGGCATCAGCATCGTCGTCCTGGGTATTCTGGTCGACCGCCACGGCCCGCGGATTCCCGCGATCCCGATGACACTCGGTTTCGGTATCGGGTTGATGCTGATGGCCGCTCTGCCCAACAGTCAGGTGGTCTTCTATCTGCTGTGCATACTGATCGGTGCCTGTGCCGGTGCACTCAACCCGGTCGCCCACGCCACGGTCGTCAGTGCGTGGTTCGCCGACCGACGGGGACTCGCCCTCGGCCTGCTGATGGCCGGCATGGGCGCATGCGGAGTGCTCATCCCGTACCTCGCGAACTGGGTGCTCGGCATGGTCGGGTGGCGTGGCACGTTCCTCGTCGTCGGCGCGTTGTGCACCGTGATTCCCACCGCCGTATACGTGTTCGTCACCCGCATGCCCGCGTCGTACGACGCGGAACGGGAGCAAGCGCGCGCGAGCGGGCAGGAGGCCGGCGAACCGCTCCTCTCGATCGCGCGGCGATACCGCCAGTTCTGGCTCCTGAGCGCAGCGATCTTCCTGGTCTCCACGGCAACATTCGGTCTGATGTCACAGGTCGTGCCCATGACGACCGACAAGGGAGTCGACCAATCACTCGCCGTCGCGGTGCTCTCGGTCCTGAGCCTCTCGTCGGTCTTCGCCCGACTGGTCGTCGGCTACCTGCTCGATCGCGCGTTCGCACCGTTCATCGGGGCGGTCCTCTTCGCCCTGTGTGCCGTCGGCGTAGTCCTCCTCATCTCCTCCACCGGCGCCCCGTTGCTCTTCGCCGGAGCGGTGCTCGTGGGGCTCGCGCTCGGTGCCGAGGGTGACATGGCGGCATACATGACGAGCCGATACTTCCCGAAGCACTCCTACGGTCGCGTTCTCGGCTTCGTGTACTTCCTCTTCGCCATGGGATCGGCGGCGGGCGTCTTCCTCCTCGGGCAGATCTACGGGCTCACCGGCTCCTACAGTGCCGGCGTCGTACCGATCGTCATCATGGTTGCGTTGGCGATCGCTTGCCTGCTCGGCATGGGTTCTTACCGGTACTCGTTGCATCACGAGGTGATCGACGAGACGGCCCGCAAGGAGGACGCCGCCGATGTCACGGCATGAGTGTTTCCGGCCGGGATCACAGTCGCCCGCGACGGTGCTGACCCAGTCGCCCGCGACGGTACCGACCCAGTCGCCGGCCATGGTGACGAGCAGCGTTCGTCCGGCACTCGGCGCCTGTCGGACGGTGTGCGGTGTCATCGTGACCCCGCTGGTGTTCCTGCTGGCGGTCGTCGTTCTGGTCGTCGTCGCGCTCGTGGGGCTTCTGCTGCGACCGTGACCGATAGATGAATCACGGTCAGCCGCAAGCGTCCACGACGTGTTGCCGTTGCCGTGACGTCGGGCCGCGCCACTGACCGCGAAGGGCGAGCAGTGTCCCGGCGGCGCGCCGGGGTCCGCTCGGGCGGACGCCGATCAGGGCGCCCGGGGTGTGGAAGGATCGGGACATGCCTGATCTCGGTTCGCAGCTCTCGGCTCGGGAGCTGTCTGCCGTTCTCGGATCATGGCGGACCAACGACGGCACGCTGAGCATCGGACTCGCCACCGCGATCGCGCATCTCATCGAGTCCGAAGAGGTCATCACCGGGATGCGGCTTCCCGCACAGCGATCCCTCGCCACCGAACTCGGTGTGTCACGCGGGACAGTGACGACGGCCTACGAGATCCTGGCCGGCGGCGGTTATGTCACAGCCGAAGTCGGGCGCGGATCGACGGTGTCGATGAACAGACGCCGCCTTCGGCAGCCGGGCGCGGCGCGTGTGCCCGACGGGGCGCCCCCGGTCACGGCCGATCTCTCGATCCAGTCACTCCCGGCCGATGGATCGCTGACATCTGTGCTGGAGAGCGTCACGCAGAGATCGTTGCGCTCGCATCTCGGGACCGACGGGCACACCGCGTACGGGTTGCCCGAGACGAGGGCGGCAGTCGCCCGTCACCTGACCTCGACCGGTGTGGTCACCAGCCCCGACGAGATCCTGATCACCGCCGGGGCACAGCAGGCGTTGTGGCTCATCGTGTTCGCCATGACGGACGCCGGCAGCAGGATTCTCGTCGAGGAACCGACCTACCGCGGATTGCTCGCGGTGCTCGTCAGCGTCCGCCGGTCATTGCGGATCGACGGTTATCCGGCAGGTTCAGCCGAGCTGACGGTCGGTGCGGGACCCCGCCCCGACGCCGTGTACGTGCAGTCCTCCGTGCACAGTCCGACGGGGCAGGTCAGGACGTCGGAGATGCTGAGCCGGTTCGCATCCGTGGTCAACGCCCACGACCTGTTCGTGATCGACGACCGCAGCGCCGCCGATCTCGTCTACGACCCCGACACCCAGAACGCAGGCCTGAGTGGTCTCGTCGCGCCCGAGCGCCTGGTCACCGTGGGGACGATGTCGAAGCTCGTCTGGGGTGGTCTCCGGGTCGGGTGGATTCGGGGCCACCCGCACACCCTCGCGCGGCTGGCCGATCTCAAACAAACCGTGGACGTGACCACCTCGGTGATCGACCAGTGCGTCGCCGCCGAGCTCCTCGACAATGCGCACTCGGTGATCGACCGTCGACGTGAGTTCCTGATAGCCCACCGGGACAGGACGATCGGTGTGATCGACGAGTCCCGCACGGATTGGGACGTGACCATGCCGAGTGGCGGAAGTGGGTTGTGGATCGATATCCGTTCCGATGCGATCGACTACGCCGTGAAGGCGCAATCCGAAGGAATCAGGATCGCCGACGGACCGTCCTTCTCCGTGTCACACGGATTCAGCACCCACATCCGCCTACCCGTCTGGAACGACACCGACGCCCTCCGGCGTGCACTTCACCTCATCTGAAGGGACCGGTCACGACGCGGACACTCCTTGACCCAGCAGAGTGCGCAGATCGGCGACGGTCGACGGTTCCGGGTCGAAGCCCATCGGCAGCAGCCACGCCCGGTCGAGTTCGAGGCGTTGCAGTGCATGGTCGAGAACCAGCCGTTCGATCGTCGACCGGTCCTGGTCACCCGCTCGGTCGGCGACCTCGAGCATCGAGGTGAGTTCGTCGCCGAGTTCTCTGATCAGCGCCGCGTAGCGTTCGGCGGTCGTCTCCGGATCGGCAACCACCGCGAGCGACTCGTCGTGGATGCGGTGAAGTCGATCCGCCGTCCCCACCTCGTGTGCGACATCGAGATCGGCCAGCCGGCCGATCAGGCCGATGAGGTCGAGTGCCTCGGTGCGACGTCGTTCGCCGATGAGATCGACCCGATCTCGTGCGAATCGGATCGCATCCCACACGAGGTGGGCCTGTTCGACAGCTTGACGCTGGCCCGAGGCCGCGAGTGCCGGTATGACCGCGTCCTCCATGGCCTTTGCCGCCGCGTTCAATGTGATCGTGGTGAAATCCATGGTCAGATGACCTCCCTCAGTTGACGTCCGAGCTGCCCCAGCAGGATCGGAACCGTGCCCTCCAGCCGGGCCAGGAGCACGTCCTGGTGTGACCGGCCCAGCTGCGCGATACGCATCGATGTGGCGAGTGTTTTAACGGTCGAGGAGAAACCGGAATAGATCGAGTACCAGCGCAACCGCTCGCGGTCGACACTCAGACCCGATGCCTGCTCGTATCGTTCGAAGAACTCGTCGCGGGGAATCAAGCCGGAGACCAGGAACTTCTCACCCGATTCGTCATAGTGTCCGAAGAGATCCTGCGAGCAATACGCGAGATCGTAGTGGCGATCGCCGAGATGCGCAGACTCCCAGTCGAGCCATGCGGTCACGGTCTCGGTGCTCTCGTCGAAAAGGAAATTGCCGCTTCGGAAATCGCCGTGGACCACGCTGACCCGGTCGAGCACCGGTAGGTTGCGCGCCAGCCAGTTCGCGGCGAGTTCCATGACGGGCGACGCGTCGAGCTTGTCCAGAGCCCATAGCTGCCGGTCGAAGTTGAGGCGCGACAACGCGCTCTCGGTGGTTCCGACGGTGGGAAGCGTCAGCGCGTCGGACGCCCACGAGGTGGGATCGACGGTGTGAAGTGCCGCGAGGTGGTCGATCAGTTGAGTGCCGAGGGGCGCACGCAGAGCCTTGCCGAAGTTCGTGCCGAGTCCGCTCACCTGACCCGAGGATGCCCGGGTCGGCTTGGTGACACCGTCCACGAAACCGCAGATGAGGCCGGGTTCGGGTAGATGACGGGCGTCGTCGTCGACCCAGAGGACCTCCGGTGTCGGTATGACGCCGCGTACGCCGCGGAGAACGTCGAACTCGCTCGATTTGATGGTGGCGTTGAGGGACTCAGGGGGATCCATCCGCAGGAGAAGTGGCGTGGGCTCCTGGGATTCGTCGGTGACGAGCTCGAAGGCCATCTGGATCTTGGACGCGCCACCGGTCAACCACGAGGGGTTGCGTATCTCGACGTTCGTGCCGGCGCCGACCTGCGAGGTGACGAGGCGTCGAACCGCGTCCACGAGTTCGTCCAGGGTCAGCGGAGTCCACCCCGGGCCCTCACGACGGGCGATCTTTCGGTCGATGGCACGCTGGCCGGCGGGGTCGGTGGGGAACCTGTCGCGAACCGAGGTGACGAATTCGGTCGCCGGTGTGGCGGGTTGGGAGAGGGTCTGGGTCATGGTCTTTCCTGATCGGTGTTCCTGATCGGTCCGGTGCGAGGCGGGAACTAGATGCCGGGACCGAAGGACTCGGCGGTGAGGCTCCCGTGCCGGGAGGTGCGGTCGGCGAGGAATTCGATGCCATATACATCGGCCTGTAATCCGAAGGCGTGCTTGCCGTTCAGTTCGTAATGCATCAACGATTGAAAGGTCGCGTAGGCGGGGCTGAACGTGTACCAGGGGGCGCTGGCGATGGCTGAACCGCGCACCGTGATCGTCCTCCCCGTCTGGTCGGTGACCGTGATCTCGTTCTGGAAGGGACTGAGCCCCTGCTGATGTCCCGTGACCGAGGCCTCGGTGAGGCCGAGAACCTTGTCGCGGTCGTGGATGTATCCGAAACGCAGTGGGCCGTAGACGACCTCGCCACCGACGAGGTCGGCGCCGGTCACCAGATGGATCCCGAGGTCCTCGTCGAACGGGATGTGTATGTAGGAGATGGCGGTGGTGCCCAGCTCGTTGCGCGTTCCCCAGCTGCGGTCCATACCGCCCATGGCGTCGATCTCGTATCGCCTGCCGCGCAGGGTCAGCTCGCCGCGGACGCGTCCGACGAAGTCGAGATGACCGCCCGCCCAGGCATCCCCGAGTCCGAGATCCTCGTGGTCACCGTCGGGTGCGGACAGCAGTGGGTTCTCCGCGGGATCGGTGGCATCCCATGCCGGCATCGCGCCGGTCAGCTGCATGTCGAACGAGCATGTGCCCGCGAGGTTCTCGTATCGGAAGTGGTAGTCGGTGGGCGGTCCGGTCACATCGACCTCCAGGCCGCTCTGCAAAGAGAAATTGAGCATGGAGTCCGGGCAGGGGCAGTGCATCTGCGGATCCGTCATGTCGACGGTGAAGGGGTATCTGTTGATGCCCTGCACCACGTTGATCGACGAGATCGCGGCGCCCACGTTGGGGCGGGCGAGGACATACACGTTCCCGTAGATCTGCTCTTCGGGGATGGCGAACCAGAACCCGATCGTCTCGGTCCAGGTCGTCAGCGACGGGTCAACGGGGTGCAGTTCTGCGTCTTCGGGGCGGATCATGAAAGGCCTTCCTGGCGTCGTGATGGGTGAGTGGTGCGCTCGGATCAGGCGTCGGGAACGAGCACCAGCTTCGTCACCTCGCCGCGCTCCTGTGCCGCGACCGCGTCGTTGATCTGTGAGAACGGATATGTCGTGATCAGCGAGTCGAACGGGAACCGGCCCGCGGCGTGGTGCTCGAGCAGCTCGGGGATGAAGGTCTGCGGGTCGCTGTCGCCCTCGACGATCCCGCGGATGGTGAGACCCCGTTGCATCGCGCCGACGATGTTGACCGGGAGGTCGACGGAGAAGTCGGACGGTACGCCGACGAGGCCGACGGTCGCATTCTGTGCAGCCGCCGCCACCGCCGCGTTGATCACGTCGACCCGTCCGGTGGTGTCGAAGACGTAGTCGACGCCCTCCTCGGCGATCGCGGAGAGCTCGGCGGTCAGATCGGCGCCGACCGGATCGATGACATGTGTCGCGCCGAGCTCGGTGGCGATGTCCCGGCGGGCCGCGAGCGGCTCGACGACGACGATGGTCGAGCACTCCCGGAGTACCGCGCCCATGACGGCGGCGAGACCGACGGGACCACCGCCGAGCACCACCAGTGCGCTACCGGCTGTGCACGCCATCGACCGCATGACGGCTCCGGCTCCGGTCTGGATTCCGCACCCGAGTGGGCCGACCAGCGAGATGTCGAGATCGGTGTCGACCTTGACCGCGTTGCTCTCGCGGACTAGGGCGTGGGACGCGAACGAGCTCTGACCGAAGAAGTGTCCGTGTACGACCGAGTCCCCGTCGGAGATCGTCGACGACCCGTCCGGCCTGCTCCCGATGTAGTTCTCCGCCGTGAACTCGGCGCAATAGGCGGGAAGGCCATTCGAGCAGGGCCGGCACCGGCCGCAACTGCTGAAGGACACGGCGACCTCGTCGCCGGCGGACAGGGACGTGACATCGGAGCCGACCTCGACGACGACGCCGCTGCCCTCGTGCCCGAGGACGAGGGGGTAGGGCAACCCGTACACGCCGTCGCGTGCGGCGATGTCGGTGTGGCAGAGACCCACCCCTCTGATCTCGACCACGACCTCGTCTGCCCGTGGCTGGGCGAGATCGACGTTCGTGAGGGCGAACTCCTCGTTGGGGCCGTGAGCGACGGCGGCGGTGATCTGCACGGTGCACCTTCCTTCATTGGCTGGGCCAATTAAGAGTTGAATCATTCGGTCTGCAAATGGTTGGGCCAAAGGCTACGCCATAGTGGTCTACGACACAATGGGGTGCGGACTGTGAATCGGACGAGGCCACACACCACGCGCTCGAGACGGGGTGCCGCCTCTCGGTGCCGTGCTGTGGAACCCTGGACACATTCGGTACGTTGGGTCGACATACCGGACATTTACGCACACGCCCCGACGCTCGGCACCCGGTATGAACAGTCGAGCACCAGCGAGAGAGACGATGAGACGCGGAAAGCGCCGAAAACGCCGACGACGACACCAGTCGGCCCCCTGTTGTGAATCGATCCACCCGGGTATTCCGCCCGGTGCCGGCCCCGGGCCAGTCACATGCTGACGCTCCTCGGGATCGGACTCGGAATTCTGGTGGTCTTTCTGATCACCGCCCTGACCGGCTACTTCGTGGCCCAGGAATTCGGCTACATGGCGGTCGACCGTTCCCGCCTGAAATCCCGTGCCGAGGCCGGTGACGCCGCCGCGAAACGCGCACTCACCGTCACCCGCCGCACGTCGTTCATGCTCTCCGGCGCTCAGCTGGGCATCACCGTCACCGGTCTGCTCGTCGGTTACGTCGCCGAACCGCTGATCGGTTCCGGCGTCGGCGAACTGCTCGGCGAGGTCGGCATCCCGGTGGGCGTCGGCGTGGCCATCGGCACGATCATCGCGATCCTTTTCTCCACTGTCGTGCAGATGGTGTTCGGCGAGCTGTTCCCGAAGAACCTCGCGATCGCGCGGCCCGAGCCGGTGGCCCTGTGGCTCTCGCGGTCGACCACCATCTACCTGGCGGTCTTCGGCTGGCTGATCTCCCTCTTCGACAAGGCTTCCAACCTGTTACTGAAGGCGTTGCGCATCGAGCCGGTCCACGACGTCGAGCACTCTGCGTCGGTGCGGGACCTCGAACACATAGTCGCGGAGTCCCGGGACGCAGGCGAATTGCCCGACGAGCTGTCGGTGCTGCTCGACCGCGTCCTCGAATTCCCTACGCGGACCGCCGAACACGCGATGATCGCACGTCCCAACACCGACCACGTCGACGCGACGTTGCCGGCCGGTGACGTCCTCGCGCTGATGAGCACCGGACACACCCGCTACCCGGTGCTGGCCGGTGGCGACGACGAGGTGCGCGGTGTGGTCCACCTCCAGGATCTCCTCGAGTGGACCTACGCCCTGAAACAGTCGCCGCCACAAGCTGATCCGTCGGCAACCGCGCTCGACCTGTGTCGTCGCGCGGTCGTGGTGCCCTCGACGCTGCCACTGCCCGAGGTGTTGGAGAACCTCGCCGACGCACACGACGAGATGGCGGTCGTCATCGATGAATACGGCGGTTTCGCCGGCGTCGTCACCGCCGAGGACATCGCGGAGGAACTCGTCGGTGAGATCGACGACGAGCATGACCCCGAGGCGTCGGTGGCGATCGAGGAGACCGCCGACGGATGGCGTGTGCGAGGTGACGCACACGTCGACGAGGTCTCCCGAACCATCGGCTGGGAACTCCCCGAAGGCGACTACGAGACGATGGCCGGCCTGGTGATCGCCGAGTTCGTCGGGCTACCCGAAGTAGGCGACAGCGTGGTCATCCACATCGAACCCGACCCGGCCGACCTGCTCGAGGACGACGAGTCACCACCACGCACGGTGCGCGCGACGGTGCTGGAGGTGGACAAGCGTGTCCCCGCGCTGTTGTCGATGACCGTCGTCGACGACGCCTCGGACATCGGCACCGAGGGCTCGGGCGGCACGACCGGACAGGAGGGCGACCATGGATGACCCGTTGATCGTCGGAGTGGTGACCGTGGCCCTGATCGCGGCGAGTGCGTTCTTCGTCGCGGTCGAGTTCGCGCTGATCGCGGCCCGCAGGCACCGCCTCGAGGACGCGGCCGCCTCCAGTGGCAGCGCCCGCGCCGCGCTCCGCAGCGCCTCGGAACTGTCGGTGCTGCTCGCCGGTTCCCAGCTCGGGATCACGGTGTGCACCCTGGCGCTCGGTTCGGTCACCAAACCGGCTGTGCACCACTGGCTCACACCGCTCTTCGTCGACTGGGGGCTGCCGTACTGGTCGGCCGACGTGGTGGGCTTCGTGCTGGCGCTCATCATCGTCACCTTCCTGCACCTGGTGGTCGGTGAGATGGCACCCAAATCGTGGGCCATCGCACATCCCGAACGGTCGGCGATCATGCTGGCCCTGCCGATGCGTGCCTTCATGTGGGTGACCCGGCCGCTCATCGTGCAGCTCAACCACCTGGCCAACTGGTGCCTCAAGCGCGTCGGCGTCGAGCCGGTGGACCAGGTGGCCACCGGTCAGGACAGCGACGCGCTGCGCCACCTCGTGGAACACTCGGCAACGGTCGGGACCCTGGACGAGCGGTATCACGCGCACCTGACGAGCGCGCTGGAGTTGGAATCGCTGACGGTGCGAGACGTGGTGACCCCCAACGACCACCTCGGCGTCGTGGGTCCGACCGCCGGCACCGACGAGATCCAGACGGCCGGAAGGACATCGGGCCATCTCCGTCTGCTGGTGCGCGACGACGCCACCGGGTCGCCGGTGCGCGGTGTCGTCCATGTGCGGGACAGCCTGAGTGCGCCGCCCGGGACGACGGCCGCCGACCTCATGCGGCCGGTCCTGGTCATCGAGGCGGCCCAGCCGGTGTACGAGGCGCTCACGTCCATGCGGGAGCAGCGCGCCCACCTCGCGCTCGTCACCGACGACGGACGCGCGGTGGGGCTGATCACGATCAACGACGTGCTCCAGCGCCTGCTGTCGACCACGGCGTAGACGGCGGGCGAGCGTGCGTCGCCGACCCTTCGCGGCTCGTCGCTAACGCTCCTCGCACCTCAGGGAGCGGAGGGTGATGTGCCAGTGCTCCTCGCACCTCAGGGAACAGAGGCCCTGTTCCCTGAGGTGCGAGCGAGGCCGCCCCAGTTCCCTGAGGTGCGAGCGGAGCGAGCCACGAAGGGCGCTACGCCCACTCGTCGGCCGTGAGAATCCAGGGTTGCCGCGGCAGCGCTGCCGGATCGAAACGGTCGGCGAGCAGGGAGAGGTCCACCGGCTCGTCCCGACCACCGAGCCCCAGCGAGTGCGCGATCCGCGACAGCACGGTCGACGACGGGACCCCCTCGGTGGCGAGGTCGGCGAGCGTCACGGCGCCGTCCCGCTTGCTGAGGCGGACTCCTGCGGAGTTGAGCACCATCGGAACGTGCGCGTAGATCGGTGGCGGGGTTCCGAGCAGCGTCGCCAGGTAGGCCTGTCGCGGCGCCGAGGACAACAGGTCGTCGCCGCGCACCACCTGATCGATGCCCTGGGCGGCATCGTCGACGACGACGGCCAGGTTGTACGCCGGTGTGCCGTCGTTGCGCTGGATCACGAAGTCGTCGACCACACCGGTGTAGGTGCCGTGTAGCACATCGTTGACCTCGAACTCGGCGACGTCGGCGCGGATACGGATGGCCGGGGGCCGGTGCGCGCGGCGTTCGTCGCGCTGAGCCCCGGTGAGATCGCGGCATGTCCCCGGGTAGGCGCCCTGCGGCGCGTGGGGCGCGGACGGGGCCTCGAGGATCTCGCGTCGGGTGCAGAAGCACTCGAACGTCCGGCCCTGGTCGTGCAATCGGCCGATGATGTCGCGGTAGGTGTTCCGGCGGTCGCTCTGCCGGACCACCGGCGGATCCCAGTCGATGCCGAGCGCGCCCAGATCGGCCAGCTGACGGGCATCGGACCCGGCGACGGCTCGATCCAGATCTTCCATCCGGATGAGGAAGCGACGCCCGGTCGTGCGGGCGAAGAGCCATGCGAGGACCGCGGTGCGGAGATTGCCGACGTGGAGGTCGCCCGACGGGGAGGGCGCGTAGCGGCCCGCGGGTGCGTGTGTCGACATCGCGTCGAGGTTACCGCCCACACCCATGAGAACCGGGGCCGAGCCGGGTCTGTCCTGGGGTCCGGCGCCGCGTGCAGCCGCCGGTGACCCAGCGGCGCGGGGCGTTGCGGTCTCGTCGAGAAGTGAGGAACGATGACGTCCATGGATCTCCCGGTCATGCCGCCCGTCGCGCCGATGCTGGCCAAGGCGGTGACCAGCGTGCCGCCGCAACCCGACGGCTCGCCGGACTGGTCGTACGAGCCGAAGTGGGATGGCTTCCGGGCCCTGATCTTCCGGGACGGCGATGAGGTCTCGATCGGTTCGCGCGGCGGCAAGGACCTGGCCCGGTACTTTCCCGAGATCGTCGCCGCAGCCAAGGATGAGTTGCCGGAGAAGGTGGTCCTCGACGGCGAGCTCGGGGTGCCTGCCCTCATCGGAGACACCCACCGACTGGATTGGGACTCACTGGCGCAACGGATACATCCCGCCGAGTCGCGGGTGAACATGCTCGCCGAGAAGACCCCGGCGATCTTCATCGGCTTCGACGCCCTCGCGCTGGAGTCGACGAGTGTGAAGGACGAACCGTTCGAGGTCCGGCGGGAGGCACTTCTGCGCGCCGTCGGACCGGGCGGTCGCGACCGTCGGATGCACGTCAGCCGGGTCACCGCCGATCCCGCTGTCGCCGAGGACTGGTTCTCGGCCTTCGAGGGGGCGGGACTCGACGGGGTGGTCGCGAAGCGACTTTCCGGTGTCTACGTGGAGAACAAGCGCGAGATGCTGAAGGTCAAGCACAAGCGGACAGCGGACTGCGTGATCTTCGGGTACCGGATTCACAAGTCCGGCACCGGAATCGGATCGATGCTGCTCGGCCTGTACGGCGACGACGGGGAGTTGCGGATGGTCGGGGGAGCGGGGGCGTTCTCCGACGCCAAACGCGTCGAGTTGCAGGAGATGTTCGAGCCGATGCGGCTCGACCCGGAGAAGGCGTCGCCCGGCGAACCGACGCGGTGGCGCTCGGAGAAGTCGGGGGAGTGGATCCCCATCCGGCCCGAGTTGGTCGCCGAGTTCGCCTACGACCAGATGGAGAACCAGCGGTTCCGGCACACCGTGAAGTTCCTGCGGTGGCGCCCCGACCGGGATCCGGAGAGCTGCGGCTACGACCAGCTCGAGGTCCCCCTCACCTACGACCTCCACGACGTACTCGAAGGGCAGTGACCCATGGCAACTCGTTCTCCCGCAGAAGAACTCGACGTCGACGGGGTCGCCGTCCGATTGAGCAACCCGGACAAGATCTACTTCCCCGAGCTCGGTGAGAACGGCGGCCGCAAGCGCGACCTCGTGGGGTACTACCGCACCGTGGCGCTCGGGGTCGGCGACGACAGTGAGGGGCCGTTGATGCGTGCGGCCCGCGACCGGCCGACGTTCCTGCAGCGCTTCCCCGACGGTGTCGAGGGCGAGGAGATCTATCAGAAGCACATCGCGAAGAAGCGTCCCGAGCATGTGCAGTCGACCCCGATCGTGTTCCCCTCCAAGCGAACCGGTGACGCGATCCGGCCGACGGTGCCCGCCGACCTGGTGTGGGGCGCCAACCTGGGGACCGTCACATTTCACACCTGGCCGACGCTGCATCCCGACAACGATCACCCCGACCAGCTCCGCATCGACCTCGATCCGCAGCCCGGCACGACCTTCGACGACGTTCGGCGTGTGGCGATCGAGGGACTGAAACCGTTGCTCGACGAGCTCGGGTTCACCGGTTTCGTCAAGACCTCGGGTGGTCGCGGAGTCCATGTCTACGTGCCCGTCGAACCGCTCTGGGACTTCATCGCGACCCGGCGATGTGTCATCGCCCTCGCCCGCGAACTCGAACGCCGCGATCCCGACGCGGTCACCACCTCGTGGTGGAAAGAGGAACGCGGAGAACGCATCTTCATCGACTACAACCAGAACGCCCGGGACCGGACGATGGCGTCACCGTATTCGGTTCGACGCAGCGCTCGCGGTCGGGTGTCGACGCCGGTGACGTGGGCCGAACTCGCCGACGTCGACCCCGACGACTGCACGATGGCCACGGTCCCGAAGCTCCTCGCCGAACGTGGCGACCCGTGGGCCGACATCGCTGACCACCGCCGGGGCGTCGAGAAGCTCCTCGAGATGGTGCAGGAGGACGACGCGAACGGACTGGGGGACATGCCCTATCCGCCCAGTTACCCCAAGATGCCGGGTGAACCGCCACGCGTGCAGCCGAGCAAGAAGGTCGCCGAGCACTGGGACGAGAAGGGCAACCGCCGATCCGACGGATGAGGGACCGGCGCCATCCGTATGACGTCGAGTCCGGAATCCGGGTGCAACGTCATACGGATCCCCGTCAGGGGCCTCCGGTCAGGAAGGCAGTGCCTCGGCAGCCCAGTTCGCGAAGCTCTGCCACCCGACGTCGGGGAATCGACGATGCAGCGTCGGGATGTCGACCTCGTACCCGCGGCCGCCCAGGAAGGTGAACATCGCACGCATGTCGTCGGACGAGATGCGTTCGGGGTCATAGGATTCGGCCGTGACCGTGGTCCCGAGGACCTCGCTGATGATCCGCGCCATCTCGTTGGGGGTCGGCTGGTCGGATGCCAGGTCGATGCGTTGGCCGATGTGGACATCCGGAGCTGCGAACAGCTCGGCGACCAGTCGGCCGAGGTCGCGTCGGGAGAGCTGCTGCAGCGGTTTGTCCGCGGGCATCGCGATGGGCATGACCCCGGCGGCCAGGGCGTCGGCGCCCCCGAGGAGGTTGTCGAAGAAGTAGGCCGGGCCGACGATCGTGTGCGGGATGTCGGTGGCTGCGAGCATCTTCTCGACCTCGAACTTCGAGTCGAAGTGGGGAACACCGCTCTGCCGGTCGGCCGAGGCCACCGACGAGAACACGAGGTAGGGGATCGACGCCGACGTCGCCGCCTGGATCAGCGCGGTGCCCTGAGCGATCTCCGCCTCGACTCCGGACTCGAACGGCGTCGTGAGCGCGAAGACACCCGCGGAACCGGCGAACGCGTCGGCGAGTCCCACACCACTCACGATGTCCCCGACCGCGAGTTCGACGCCGCGATCGGCGAGACGCGCAGCCTTCGTCGAGACCGCGTCTCGGACCACGGCGCGGACCGGGAAACCGGCGTCGAGCAGCGCATCGAGCACGGCGCCGCCCTGCCCTCCGGTGGCTCCGACAACGACGATGGGAGAGGAATCGGGCATGTCCGCAACCCTAGCGTCCGTCGCTGCGTGACCGAACGGTTTGGGTGTGCGCGCGCCTGGCGGCTATCATCTCGACGTTGGAGGATTCGCCTAGTGGCCTATGGCGCTCGCCTGGAACGCGGGTTGGGTTAACAGCCCTCAGGGGTTCGAATCCCCTATCCTCCGCCACCGAAGGTCCGCAGTGACACCCGCACGCCGGGTGCACGGCGGACCTTCGTCGTTCCCGGTGTCGGCGCCGGCCGGACCGCACTATCGAGGACCCCGGCTGAACCCGCCGGAACCCCTCGCTACACTGGACGACGGATCCCGCGCGGCGTGCATCCTGTGAACTCCCCCAGGGCCGGAAGGCAGCAAGGGTCAACGGGCTCTCTCGGGTGCGCGGGGTCCCCTATATCCGATACACATTTTCTAGGTCTGCGGCGTCGGCCACCCGCACCGGCGTCGAGCCGCGAGAGGGCCCACGTTGAACTTCCACTCGATGAGTGCCGACCAGCTCCGCGACACCCAGGCGGATCTGACCGAGCAGTACGAGTCACTGCGCGCTCTGGGCCTGAAGCTCGACCTCACCCGCGGCAAGCCGGCTCCCGAGCAGCTCGACCTGTCCAACGGCCTGCTGTCCCTTCCGGGCGAGGAGTACCGCGACGGTGCGGGTACGGACACGCGCAACTACGGCGGGCTCAACGGGCTGCCCGAGTTGCGCGGCATCTTCGGTGAACTCCTCGCGGTCGAACCCGACAACCTCATCGCACTGGGCAACTCGAGCCTCGAGATCATGCACGACCTGACGGTGTTCGGGCTGCTGCACGGCACCGCCGACTCCGACGAGCCGTGGGGACGGCAGCCGATCAAGTTCCTGTGCCCCGCCCCGGGCTACGACCGGCATTTCGCGATCACCGAGAGCTTCGGGATCGAGATGATCCCGGTGCCGATGCTGCCGGACGGTCCGGACGTACGGGTTTGTGCCGAACTCGTCGCCAACGACCCGAGCATCAAGGGCATGTGGGCCGTCCCGACCTACTCCAACCCGACCGGCGTCACCTTCTCCGAAGAGGTCACCCGCGGCCTGCTGGAGATGCCCGCGGCCCCCGATTTCCGGATCTACTGGGACAACGCCTACGTGGTGCACACCCTGGTGGAGAATCCGCCCGCCGCGCTGCCGATCCTCGAGATGGCCGCAGCCGCCGGGCACCCCAACCGCGTGTACGTCCTCGGCTCGACGTCGAAGATCACCTTCGCCGGGGCGGGCGTCTCGTTCTTCGGATCGTCGGACGAGAACCTCGCCTGGTTCAGCAAGTACCTGTCGCTCAAGACCATCGGTCCGGACAAGGTCAACCAGCTGCGCCACCTGAAGTTCTTCGGCGACGCCGACGGCGTGCGGGCGCACATGGCCCGGCACCGCGAGATCCTCGCCCCGAAGTTCCGGCTCGTCCTCGACATCCTCGAGGACCGCCTCGCCGAGTCGAAGGTCGCGTCGTGGTCGGAGCCCGAGGGCGGCTACTTCATCAGCCTCGACGTCGTCGACGGTGCGGCGCGACGCACCATCGAGCTGGCCAAAGAGGCCGGCATCGCGCTGACCGGTGCCGGTTCGGCCTTCCCGTACAAGACCGATCCGCACGACCAGAACATCCGTCTGGCCCCGACGTTCCCCGACACCGACGACCTGCGGGCCGCCATGGACGGGGTGTCGACGTGCGTGTTGCTCGCGTCGGCGGAAACGCTGCTCGCGCGGCACAGCTGACCGACCGCACCCACCCGTGCCGGGCCCCGGCGCCCCCCCGACACACCGGGGCGCGCGGGGTCGTGGCGTTAGATTGCTCTCATTCCTCGGCGAGTGCGCTGGTAAGCACGCTCTGATGTGACAGGCTTTGAAATCGTGAATCTGCCCAGGCCGGTTCTTCTCGCAACCGGTTTCGCCGTCGTGGGGGTCATCGCTCTGGCGCTCCAGGACGTCGTCGTACCCTTGGGCGCTCAATTCTGGGGACTTCTCCACAACCAGATCGACCTCGCCGTCTACCAGGCGGGCGCCCGGTCGGTGACCGGTGGCGTCAGCCTCTACGACGTCAAGATGGTCGACGACCTCGACTACACCTACTCGCCGTTCTCGGCGCTGCTGTTCAGTCCGCTGGCATGGCTGTCGTTCGACCTCGCGCGCCCGCTGTGGACCGCGGGCATCGTCGCCGCGCTGTATCTGGTGATCATGCTGAGCTTCCGAAGTCTCGGCCGTCCGGTGACCTGGCCGCTACGCGTGATCGCGATGTCGCTCGTGGCGGTGGCCATGCTGTTCGAGCCGGTGCGCACGACGATCTGGTACGGCCAGATCAACGTGTTCCTGATGCTGGTCATCCTGGCCGACCTGACCCGTCCGGACGGCGGCAGGCGCGGTGGCCGGTTGAAGGGCTTCGGGACCGGGGTCGCGGCCGGGATCAAGCTCACGCCGCTGATCTTCGCCGGCTACTTCGCGGTCCAACGGAAGTGGCGCGCCTTCTTCGGTGTGCTCGCAGGCTTCGCGACGACCATGCTCATCGGGTTCGCCGTCCTGCCGCGGGACTCGTGGTCGTACTGGACGGGCAAACTCTTCGAATCCGACCGCGTCGGATCGGCGCAGTTGCGTGGAAACCAGTCCATCCGCGGGATGCTGGCCAACCACCTCGACACCGACAACCCGCCGACCCTGCTGTGGCTGGCGCTGGTCCTCATCGCGCTCGCGATCGGTTTCGCGGTGGCGACCTACGCGCACCGCAAGGGCCAGGAACTGCTCGCGATCAGCATCGTCGGCATGACGGCCTGCGTGGTGTCGCCGATGTCGTGGGGGCACCACTGGGTCTGGTTCGTGCCGATCCTCGTCATCGGGGTCCACTTGGCCCTCGACACGAGACGTGCCGCGTCGGCGCGGGTGTGGGCCGGCGCGGGCGTGACGGCTCTCGTCCTGCTCGCATTCGTCTGGCCGACTCATGTGCCCGCACTCATCCCCGACGGTTACTACACCGGTCTGTACGTCAAGACCGGCATCCCGTGGCTCAACTGGTTCACCGTCAGCCCCTACCTCTGGGCCTACCTGGGTGTGCTGGCCGCGACCGTCATCGGACTCCGGATGGTCGGCAGCAGGCCCGCGACTCCGACGATCGAACCCGTCATCCCGCCCGGGGTCGCGGCGGCGGTGATCGCCGACGGCGGGCTGCCCACGGGCGACATCGGCGCCGGCGGGTCCGGAGACGAGCACCGGGATCCGGGGCCCGGCGCCGCGGGCCGCGGCGGCGCCGAGTCAGAGGACAGGTCCGGGCGCATCTCCGCGGGCGCTGATCGACTCGCCGAGATGGCCGATGACCTGGTCGGAACCGACGGGGAACCCGTCGGTGAGACACCCGATCAGGGGTCCGCCCGCACAGTGTGAGGCAGGGTCATCGGATGTCGTGCCTCGCCGGTAGTCTCGACGCGTGGCTCTGTATCGCACCTATCGCCCGGCTACCTTCGCCGACGTCGTGGGTCAGGAGCACGTCACCGATCCGCTGAGCCACGCGCTCGATTCCGGCCGCATCAACCACGCGTATCTGTTCTCGGGTCCGCGTGGGTGTGGCAAGACGTCGTCGGCCCGAATCCTGGCCCGGTCGCTGAACTGTGTCGAGGGGCCGACGTCGCGACCGTGCGGCAAGTGCGGATCCTGTGTGGCGCTCGCCCCGGGCGGTCCCGGCAACCTCGACGTGATCGAACTCGACGCCGCGAGTCACGGCGGCGTGGACGACACCCGCGAACTGCGCGACCGGGCGTTCTACGCACCGGCCGAGTCGCGCTACCGCGTGTTCATCGTCGACGAGGCGCACATGGTGACCAACGCCGGCTTCAACGCGCTGCTCAAGATCGTGGAGGAGCCGCCCGAGCACCTCATCTTCGTCTTCGCGACCACCGAGCCCGAGAAGGTGCTGCCCACCATCCGGTCGCGCACCCACCACTACCCGTTCCGGCTGCTCGCGCCGCCGGTGATGCGCGGACTGCTGGAAAAGATCTGCGAACGCGAGGGCGTCACGGTCGCACCCGAGGTCTACCCGCTGGTGATCCGCGCGGGCGGTGGTTCGCCCCGCGACTCGCTCTCCATCCTCGACCAGCTGCTCGCCGGTGCCGACGACGACGGCGTCGCCTACGAGCGTGCGCTGGCGCTCCTCGGTGTCACCGACGTCGCGCTCATCGACACCGCCGTCGACGCCTTGGCCGACGCCGACGGGTCGGCCCTGTTCGGGACGGTCGAGCGGGTCGTCGACGCCGGGCACGATCCCCGGCGGTTTGCCGTCGACCTCCTCGAACGATTGCGTGATCTGATTCTGCTGCAAGCGGTTCCGGACGCCGCGGATCGCGGTCTGGTCGAAGCGCCGGGAGACCAGCTCACGCGTATGCGTGCGCAGATCGAGACCCTCGGACCGGCGTCGCTGACGCGTTTCGCCGAGATCGTGCACGACGCACTCGGCGAGATGCGCGGCACCACCTCGCCCCGACTCCTGCTCGAGGTCATGTGCGCGCGGATGCTGCTGCCCGCGGTGTCCGCCGACGACGCAGCGCTGCTGCAGCGGCTCGAGCGATTGGAGTCGGGGATCGGGACCACCTCGATCCCGATCCCCGGGGCACCGGCCGAGCCCGAACCCGAACCGAAGTTCGTCCGCCCCTCACAGCGCAAGGCGATGGAAGAGGCCAAGGCGGCCGAGGAAGCCGAACGCGCCGCGGCCGAGGTCGCCGAGGCCGACGCCGCACCGGCACCGTCCGCACAGCCACAACCGGTCGAGCAGCCGGTGGCCGCGGCCGCGGTGGAGCAACCGTCGCGCGCGGAACCCGCTGCAGTGGAGGCACCTGCTCCGGTCGAGGCACCTGCTGTGGTCGAGACGCCGCCGGTCGTCGAGACGCCGCCGGTCGTCGAACCCGTCGTCGAGACCCCGGAGACCGCTGCGGCAGTCGACGCGCCGACCGTCGATGACGCGCCAGCCGAGTCCTCTCTCGACGCCGATGCTCCCGACGCCGGTGCTCTCGAAATCGACGACGACACCGAGTCGATGTTCGACGAGCTGGTCGTCGAACAGGCGGCGACGTCGTCGGCGGTGGAGGACGCGGCGGTCGAGGCCGGCGCAGCCGAACCGGTCGCCGAGCAACCCGTCGGGGACGAGCCGTCGGCAGATCAGGCCACGTTGCAGGCCGTGGCCGACCCGCAGCCCGTCACCGGTCCGCGGACGCCGACAGCGCCCGAGCCACCCTCACGTCCGACGCCGGCGCAGGCTTCCGAACCGGGATCGTCGATGCCGTACGACGACGTCCCGCTGCCCGACGAACCCGTCGACGAGTACGAGGTGCCGCCGCCGGACGCGATGCCGACACGGGTCCGCGCGCCCGAGCCGACGCCGGAACCGGAACCGGAACCCGAGCCCACCGGCGGGCTGGACGTCGACGCCGTCCGCAAGAGGTACCAGGACATCCGGTCCGCGGTCCGGGAGCGGTCGAAGAGCATAGAGCCGATGTTGTCGGCCGCGGTCATCGCCGACGTCGACGGTTCGACGGTCGTCCTGTCCCATCCGGTCGAGGTCCTTGTCGGCCGGTTGTCGGCCCCGCATGCGGTGACGATCATCCGGGAGGCCCTCACCGAGGTGTTCGGCACCGAACTCGATGTCCGGACCGTCCACCAAGCGCCGGGTGCACCCGCCCCGGCCGGCGGTTCCAGCGCCGCACCGGGCAAACAGCAGGGCAAGGCCCGTCAGTCGTATTCGCGGCCGAGCCGCGCACGCGATCAGGGTGCGGCACCGGCTCCGGCACCCGAACCGGTCGCGGAGCCGGAGGAGCCCGAACCGCCCCGGGCCGACGAGGACATCCCCCCCGACGAACGTGCGGAGATGGTCGCCGACGCGCGCACCGGCAGTCCCGAACAGCGCCTCGATCCCGATCAGGTGGCGCTGGAGTTGCTCAAGTCCGAACTCGGGGCACGACCGCTGGAGTAGCGCGGTCGCACCCCGGTGGGGCGTCGGTCAGGCGTCCCACCACGGCCGCAGCGGCACCTGGTGCGAGCCGTCCTCGTCGAGCTTGGTCGCGAGGACATGGTGGAGCTGGATGATGTTGCGGTCGAAGCCGATTCGACACCCTGCCATGTAGAGGCCCCATAGGCGGGCCGTCCCCTCGCCGACTTCGGCGACGGCCTCGTCCCAATGCTCGACGAGGTTGATGTTCCAGTCGCGCAGCGTCATTGCGTAGTGCTCGCGGAAGTTCTCCTCGTGGATGACTTCCATGCCACCGATGTCCTGCAGTTTGGAGATGATCTTGCCGGAGCCGGTGAGCTCGCCATCGGGGAACACGTAACGGTCGATGAACGAGCCGGCCTTGGTGCGGCTCGCGTTGTCGGGCCGGGTGATGCAGTGGTTCAGCAGCATGCCGCCCGGGCGGAGCTTGTCACGCATGAACCCGAAGTAGGCGGGGTAGTTGTGGACGCCGATGTGTTCGGTGAGGCCGATCGACGACACCGCGTCGAAACCGCTCTCGGGGACGTCGCGATAGTCACTGTGGCGCACCTCGGCGAAGTCGCCGAGGCCTTCGTCGGCGATGGCCTTCTGTGCCCATTCGGCCTGCTCGGCGGAGAGTGTCGCGCCGATGGTGTGCACGCCGCGGCGTGCGGCGTACCGGACCATTCCGCCCCAGCCGCAACCGATGTCGAGGAGGCGGTCACCGGGTTTGAGGCGCAGCTTCTCGAAGATCAGCCGGTACTTGTTCTCCTGCGCGGCTTCGAGCGACGCCTCCCGTTCGGGGTAGACGGCACAGGTGTAGGTCATCGACGGTCCGAGTACCCACTCGTAGAAGGTGTTCGACACGTCGTAGTGGTAGTGGATGACCTCGGCGTCACGAGACTTGCTGTGCCGCAAGCCTTCGGCGAACCGGCGCCAGCGGGGGACGGCCTCCTGGGGCGGCGGCGCGATCGGTTTGAAGTGCTCGATCCCCAGGGACCGGGCGATCTGGGCGAGCGCCAGCGGGGACGGGCGGTGGAACTGCAGATTGCTGGCGAGCGCCTTGAGTGCCGGGTACGGATCGCCGGGGTGGGCGCCGATGAGTTCGAGATCGCCTGCGATGTAGGCGCGGGCCAGTCCGAGATCGCCGGGGGCGGTGACGAGGTACGTCGTACCGCGAGGGGTCTTGAGGTTGAGACCGTACTGGGCGTCGGCGGGGCCGGCCGAGCTGCCGTCGTAGGCCGAGATCCGGATCGACAGGTTGCCGCCCAGAAGGGTTTCGAAGATCTCGGCGAGAGTCATTCTGCCGGGGTGGGAATCCACACTCGACGGTGTGCTGTCCTTGAAGGTGGTCATTGGCGTTTCACCGCTTTCGCATAGAGGTCCAGCAGTCGGCCGCGGGGGTCGTACCGCTTCTTGAGGAGCCGATAACTCTCCCCGCCGTAAAGTTCGTCGAACTCCTCGGGCGGGTAGAAACTCTCTGAGTACAGCGACTTGTGGCCGTCGAGTTCGGCGACCTTGCGTTCGATGATCTTGTTGGTGTGACCCGGATCGCCGGGGGTGACCGGCACGGCCGACCAGAAGCCCACATTGACGTAGGTACGGTGCGGGGCAAGCGGATACAGCGGCCACGGGCGGATCGCATCGGCGCCGGGAAGAGCGGGGTCGCGAAGTCGGAGCGGGCACAACCAGATCGGTTCGATGGGGATGTTCGCCAGGAACCACTCGACGTACTCGGTGGTCCGCTCGATCGGGACCTCGATGTCCTGCACCACGCGTTCGCCCGGGGGGAGGCCCTTGCGAGCGTTGAGCCGGTCGCCGATGTCGAACCGCTGGTCGAGACCGATCAGCTTCCAGTAGAAGCTGCTGCGCAGGAGGCGTTTGGGCCACCAGCGGCGGATCTTCGGGTTCTGGGCTCCGAACGCCCGCGAACACCAGAACCAGTCGGTGTCCCAGCGCCAGAGGTAATCGTGGATGGTGAGCCGGTCGGTCTCTCGCTGCTGGATGGAACGGTAGAAGATGTCCATCCCGGTGTAGTCGCTGACCGGGCCCGGCTCGTCGGTCTGACGGCCGAGCGTGAGATAGGACTCGTCGGCGGAGAACACGACGCCGTCGAGGTAGTCGACCTGCTCGCCGTCATGGGTCCTGGTGGTGACGATCGCTTCCATCGTCGACTGCAGCTCGGCGATCGTCGAGAAGCGGATGTGGCGCAGCGCCACGTAGGGCTGCACGGGTTCGAGCTCGATGCGCAGGCGGACCGAATAGCCGAGCGTGCCATAGGAGTTCGGGAACCCGTAGAAGAGATCGGCGTGCTCGTTGGTCGGGGTCGCGGTGAGGATCTCGCCATCGCCGGTGAGGATGTCGATCTCGAGGACCGACTCATGCGGCAGGCCGGACCGGTACGAGGTGCTCTCGATGCCGAGTCCGGTGACCGCGCCGCCGAGCGTGATGGTCTTGAGTTGCGGGACCACAAGTGGCGCCAGTCCGTACGGCAGGGTCGCGGCGACCAGGTTCTCGTACGTGCACATTCCGGCGACATCGGCGGTGCGTGCTTCCGGATCCACCGAGATCACCCGATCGAGTCCGGACACATCCAATCCCGGATGCGGGTTGACGGCGCGCTTGCGAAAGAGGTTGGAAGTCTTCTTCGCCAGGCGGACCGTCGCGTGCGGAGGAATGGCGCGGTAGCTGGCCAGAAGGGTGGACACCCCTCGGTCGAATGCCGCGGCCCCCATCTCCAAGCCATTGCTCACCCGGTTAGCCTAGGACTCGATCAGTTCAGTCGCCAATCGTTTCGTCCCGAGGAGTGTCCATCGTGGGTCAGGTTTCCGCTTCGCAGTCGATCGACATCGCCGCCGCACCGGATGCCGTCGTCGCTGCCCTCTCCGATTACGAGACCACGCGGCCGGCGATCCTGCCCGAGCAGTACCGCGACTACAAGGTCATCAGCGGCGGCAAGGGCGACGGCACCGTCGTGCATTGGATTCTGCAGGCGACGTCGAAGCGTCAGCGTGACGTACAGGCGACCGTCAGCGTCACCCCGGACACCGTGACCGAGCGCGACGCCAACTCCACGATGGTGACCACGTATCGCGTCGCCGCGGCGGGCAGCGGCTCGCGCGTCACGACCACCACCACCTGGAAGGGCGCCGGCGGCGTCGGCGGCTTCTTCGAGAAGACGTTCGCGCCGAAGGGCTTGCAGCGCATCCAGGCCGAGGTGCTCGGCAACCTGAAGAAGCGCATCGAGGGCTGACGCGTCCCGGCCGGACCGATGGACGATGCGGGGCGCTCGGATCATGTCCGACGCCGCCGCGGCCGCGCCCGGCCCTCGCCGCTCCCGATCCGGGACGGCGTGGACGCGACGCGCGTGGTGTTGCGGTCCGGGCCCGAGCTGACGGTCGGCGAGGCGCTGCTGGCGTCGTCGAGTCTGGCGGGTCTGACACGGCGCGACCTCGACCTTCGCGCCGCGGCCGGCGACATCGTCGATGCCGACGGCCGGCCCGTCGAGCTCGACGCGCCGTCGCGGGTGAACATCTCGCTGTATCTGTACCGGGATCTGCCCGACGAGGTCACGATCCCGTTCGACCTCCCGGTGCTGTACCGCGACGAGAACATCGTCGTCGTCGACAAGCCGCACTTCCTCGCGACGATGCCGCGCGGCCGGCACGTCACCCAGACCGCGCTGGTGCGGCTGCGCCGGGAGCTGGGCTCCGACACCGTCTCGCCTGCGCATCGGCTCGATCGGTTGACGGCGGGGGTGTTGCTGTTCACCCTGCGTCCCCAGGTACGGGCGTCCTACCAGGAACTGTTCGCGGCACGGATCGCGCGCAAGGAGTATCGCGCGCTGGCACCCGTCGACGAGACCCTCGCCGACCCGGTCACCGTCCGCGACCGGATCGAGAAGACCGCGGGCGACCTGCGCGCCCGGGTGGTCGAGGGACCGGTGAACGCCGTCAGCGAGATCACCCTTCTCGACCAGATCGCCGGACAGGGCGTCTATCGGTTACGACCCCAGACCGGCCGGACGCATCAGTTGCGCCTGCACATGGCGTCGATCGGCGTGCCCATCGTCGACGACCCGCTCTATCCCGACGTGCGGCCCGAACTCGCCGAGCGTCCCGACCGCGGCGACTTCTCGGCGCCGCTGCGGCTGATCGCGCATGTCCTGGAGTTCGACGACCCGCTCACCGGTGAGGAACGCCGCTTCGAGAGCCGGCGGACGGTGTTCGACCGGCACCCTGCCTGACCCGCGACGATCTACGCTGGCCGCATGACCATCCGAGCGTCGTATGAGCGGCATACCGACCTGGGCT
Organism: Gordonia terrae; assembly: GCF_051789125.1. Classification (GTDB taxonomy): domain Bacteria; phylum Actinomycetota; class Actinomycetes; order Mycobacteriales; family Mycobacteriaceae; genus Gordonia; species Gordonia terrae_A. The sequence continues at coordinate 523,626 of NZ_CP196526.1, forward strand.
GCGAAGCCGTGGTCTTCATCGACGACGAGTCGCTGGCGTGTTTCCAGATCCAGCGAGACCTGACCGGTGGCCCGCGTGCCGACGAGTACTGCGTCACCACCGGCGCCAGCGCCCCCGTGTACAGCGGGATCACGCAGTGGCGTCGGGTCGACGACCGTTTCGAGTTCGCGCTGACCCCGCGGGCCGGCAGGTTGTTCGGCGACGAGGTGCTGTCGTTCGAGATCAGCCCGTCCGACGAGTCGACCGTCGAGGACATCGCCGCGCATGTCGATCGGTTGCTGCGCTGACGCTGCGACTACCCTGGACCGGGTGACGCAACCATTCGATCCCAGCGCACTGTTCGGCGGCGGCCAGGGTGGAGAGAACCCCATGGCAGGCCTGCTGGCCCAGGCGCAGCAGATGCAGGAGAAGCTCCTGTCCGCGCAGAACGAGATCGCCGCGGCGGAGGTCGTCGGAACTGCGGGCAACGGCCTGGTCACCGTGACCGGCAACGGCACCGGCGAGGTGACCGCGGTGTCCATCGATCCCAAGGTCGTCGACCCCGATGACGTCGACACCCTGCAGGACCTGTTGCTCGGCGCCCTCGCCGACCTCTCGGAGAAGCGCGAGCAGCTCGCGAGCGAGAAGATGGGCCCGCTGGCCGGCGGACTCGGCGGCGGCATCCCCGGGCTCGGCGGCTGACGCGCTGCGCGCGCCACCTCCCGAGCGACGAGTAGAGATCCAGGCACTCCATGTATGAAGGACCGATCCAGGACCTGATCGACGAGCTGGCCAAACAGCCCGGTCTCGGTCCGAAGGGTGCGCAGCGGATCGCGTTCCATCTGCTCGCCGGGGAGAAGCCCGACATCGACCGGTTGATCGCGGCTCTCGGTCGGGTGCGCGACGACGTCGTGTTCTGCGCCGAATGCGGCAATGTCTCGGCGAATCGGTTGTGCCGCATCTGCTCCGACTCGCGCCGGGACGCGACGAAGATCTGCGTCGTCGAAGAGCCCAAGGACGTCCACGCGATCGAGCGGACCAAGGAGTTCACCGGTCGCTATCACGTGCTGGGCGGTGCGCTGGACCCGTTGTCGGGTATCGGCCCCGACCAGTTGCGCATACGAGAGTTGTTGCGGCGCCTGGCCAATCAGGCGGATGGCGTCGATGTCTCCGAGGTGATCGTCGCGACCGACCCGAACACCGAGGGTGAGGCGACCGCCACGTATCTCCAGCGGATGCTGAAGGACTTCCCCGGATTGTCGGTGACCCGTCTGGCGTCGGGGCTGCCGATGGGTGGCGACCTGGAGTTCGCCGACGAATTGACCCTCGGCCGAGCACTGTCGGGGCGTCGCATCCTGGCCTGAGGTTCGCGCCCGACGTGAGCCCGGCAAACCGGACGGCTACTGTCAGGTGGTGATTTCGCTGAAGCGGGGGCGCCGTCGTATCCGGGGTGTGGCTGCAGGTCTGGCGGCGGTGACCGTCGCGGCCCTGGTGGGTACGGGGACGGGTGCTCTCGCGCCGTCCGCGGGCGCTGCACCCGACGACCTGGAGTGGACCGCGTGTCCGGCGGTGCACGGCGTGGCGCCCGAGGTCCGCTGCGCGACCGTCGAAGTCCCACTGGACTACAGCAAGCCCGACGGCAAGACGATCGAGATCGGTGTCAGCCGCATGGCCGCGCGCGATCAGTCCCGGCGCCGCGGCGTGATCATGGGCAACCCCGGCGGTCCGGGCGGCGACGGCATCGCGATGTTCAGCCAGGTCCGCCCGCCCGCGGCGATGCTCGACGAATGGGACCTGGTCGCGGTGCAGCCGCGCGGACTCGTCTCGGGTACCGCACTGCGGTGCGACCCGATCACCGGCGACGAGCCGGAACTGATGACGGCGCTGGGGAAGGTCAACCGCGATCGGTGCGAGCGACGGACCCCCGGGCTGGGCGCGTCGCTGACCACCGAGAACACCGCCCGAGACATGGAGGTCGTCCGCCGGCTCCTCGGGGAGCAGAAGGTCAGCCTCTACGGCATCTCCTACGGCACGTTGCTGATGTCGACCTACGCGACGCTGTTCCCGCAGCGCGTCGACCGTATGGTGCTCGACTCCGGATTCGATCCGGGTCTGGTTTGGAACAGCCTGCTCGCCGCGCAGACGCCCGGTTACAAAACCCGGGTGCACGAGATGATGGCGTGGATCGCACGCCACGATTCCGTGTATCACCTGGGGAAGACGCCGCTGGCCGTCTACCGCGAGTGGAGCGACCGGGTCAGTGCCGAGGCGGGGGTTCCGCCGTCGCTGCTGGGCCCGCCCGCGCAGGTCGGCGACGTCCCGCCAGGCCTGCGGGCGTTCGCCAGGCAGTACATCGCCGGCACCGACCTGACCGCGGATGCCCGCGCCAGATTCGAGAACTTCGTGGCCACGCTGCTGCGGCCCGGCTCGTTGCAGCTGACGTCGACGCTGCTTGCGCTCACCCGGGCGTTCGCTCCCGACCGCAACTCGTGGCCCACCATCGCGTTGATGACGGCCGACCCCGGCCGCAAGCTGCCGAAACCTTCACCCGAGGCACTCGCGGCGGCCCAGGTCTCGCAGGACATGCAGGCCGCGGTGTTGTGCAACGAGAACCGGGTGCCCGCCCAGCCGTCGCTGGGCTTCGAGGCGTTCATCGCCAACTACGTCACGGGCGACCCGTTCGACGCACCCGGTCTCGCCTACCGGTCGGGCATCGCCTGCGCCGGCGCGCCGGCACTGACCCGGCCGGTGGACATCGGTAACCGTGGACTCGCGGTGCGGCCCTTGCAGATCCAGAGCATCGGTGACCCGCAGACCCCGTATCGGGGATCGCTGGTGATGCGGCAGCAGATGGGTAGTCACCTCATCACGGTCGGGGGCGGCGATCACGCCCAGCTGGGCCGGGCGAACGCGCCGCTCGAGGCTGCGATCGTCGAGTATCTGCGGACCGGGCGCACCGGGGTCACCCGCGTCGAGCAGGCGCCGATCACCGCACCGCTCACCCGCATGCCGAGTATGAACGCGGGCGCATCCGCGTGGTGACCACGCCCGGTGTCGTGACGTCGGAGATCCGCACGCGGCTCACCGAGCTCGCGGATCGTCTGGACGCAGGCATCGTGGCGATCGACGGGCCGTCGGGTGCGGGCAAGTCGACGGTTGCCGATCTGCTCGTCGCCGAACTGCGCGCCCGGGGCGTCGGCGTGACCCTCGTGCGCACAGACGATTTCGCCACGTGGGACGACCCCGTCGGATGGTGGCCCGAACTCGAGTCGGATGTGCTGCATCCCTTCGGGCGACGACGCGACTACCGCTACCGGCCGCGCGTGTGGCGCGACGGCACCCCCACGCCCGGACCCCGCGTGTGGATCGAATGGCAACCGCTGTTGATCATCGAGGGAGTGTCCTCGGCGCGGCGCCGGATCGCCGACCGCCTGGGACACGCACTCTGGCTCGACGGGGGGACCGCCGCCGACCGGCTCGCGCGGACCGTCGCCCGTGACGGTGAGGGCGAACGGGAGCATCTCGAGGGATGGCAACAGTTCGAAGCGGGCTGGTTCGCGGTCGACGGCACGCGAGACCGGTGCATCGTGCTCGACGAGCTGGCCTAGGAGCGCTCGGCCCGGATCAGCGGCTGCCTGAACGGCGGTTAGTGTCGGGGGATGGGCACCCGACGACGCTTCCGCGACCTCGCGGAGCTGGACGCGCATCTGATCGACTGTCGCGCCTGCCCGCGGCTGGTCGCCTGGCGCGAACTCGTCGCCGTCGAGAAGCGTCGTGCCTTCGCCGACGAGGAGTACTGGGGCCGACCGGTGGCCGGTATCGGCCCGGCGGACGCGCGACTGCTCATCGTGGGTCTCGCACCGGCGGCGCACGGCGGTAATCGCACCGGCCGGATGTTCACCGGTGACCGCAGCGGTGACGTGCTGTTTGCCGCACTCCACCTGGCCGGCCTGGCGAATCAGCCGCATTCGGTCGCCATCGGCGACGGCCTGGAACTCTTCGACACCCGTATCACCGCGCCGGTCCACTGCGCGCCGCCCCAGAACAAGCCGACCGTCGAGGAACGGGACACATGTTCGTTCTGGCTGCACGCCGAACTCGAGTTGCTCGCGCCGACCGTCCGGTCGGTGGTCACCCTCGGTGGATTCGGCTGGCAGTCGACGCTGCGGACGTTCGCGAAGCTGGGATGGACCGTGCCGAAACCGCTGCCGAAGTTCGGCCACGGGGTCTCGACGACACTCGTCCGCGACGGCACCGAGCTCGAGGTGTTCGGGTGCTATCACGTCAGTCAGCAGAACACCTTCACCGGGAGATTGACGATACCGATGGTCGTCGACGTCCTCACCGCCGCAGCAACATCGGCGGGGATCCAGGGTGGGTGAGCTCTACCTGACCCTGCACTGCCGCTCACTGATTCCGCTCCCGCTCACCAGATTTCGGTGAGCGGTAACGGATCCGGTGAGCGGGAACGAGTGGGCACTGACGCTGCTCGCCTCGGGGAGGGGGAGGATTACCGGCGGCGACCCGCCGCGAGACGCTCCTTGCGCAACCGGTCGACCTCGGGGAGTTCCAGTGGTGCAAGGGTTTCCACGCCCACCGCGGTGGCGAGAAGGTGGTCGGCGAGCTCGGGGTTGCGCGCCAGCGCGGGACCGTGCATGTAGGTACCGAGGACGCTGCCCTGGACCACACCCTCGGTGCCGTCGCCCACACCGTTGCCCACGCCGTGGCGCACGCGGCCCAGCGGCGCGGCGTCGGGGCCGAGAGTTGTTCCGCCGCGGTGGTTCTCGAAACCGGTGAGAGTCTGGGTCAACCCGGGCAGCGACGGTTCGACGAGCAGTTCGCCGATGCTGCGCTTGGTCTGCGGCGCCGTCGTGAGGTCGAACAGCGAGATCCCGTCGACGCGTTCGCCCGCAGACGTCTCGTACCAGTGGCCGAGCACCTGGATGGCGGCGCAGATCGCCAGCACCGGGCGTCCGGCGGCGGCCGCCTTCTGCAGTCCGGGGTAGCGGGTGAGGTGCCGGGTCGCGAGTCGCTGGGCGTAATCCTCGGCGCCGCCGAGGGTGTAGACATCGAGCGAGTCGGGGACCGCGTCGTCGAGCGTGATGTGGATGACCTCGGCGTCGATGCCGCGCATGAGTGCCCGCCGTTTGAGGACGAGGGCGTTGCCGCCGTCACCGTAGGTGCCCATCACGTCGGGGAGGACGAGGCCGATGCGCAGGGTCGATTCGCTCACTGCTCCGCCTTTCGCGAACGTGCGGCGCGTTCCAGTGCGATTCCGAGGTCGCGGAACGCGGTGTAGTTGGCCAACACCTCGACACGTCCGGGCGGACAGGAGGCGATGGCCGCCATGGGATCGGGGATGGTGGTGTGTTCTGCACCCGCATACAGCAATCGGACCGAGAGATCGGCGGCCCGTTCGCCTGCCGCGACCACCTGCATGGTCTCGAACGCCTCGAACCGCACATCCCACAGCCACGACAGGTCCTCACCGTCGGGGACCTGACCGTTGACCGCGATGACCAGTCCGTCGGCGTCCTGGTCGATCATCGACAGCGCCTCTTGCCATCCGGCCGGGTTCTTGGCGAGAAGTGTTCGGACCGAGTGATTTCCGATCTGATGGATGCCGTACCGGCCGGCGACCTCGCCGACCGTGCCGACCGCGGCCACTGCGGCCGCCGGATCGGCGCCCATCGCGACGGCCGCGGCCACCGCCTGGGTCGCGTTGCCGCGGTTGGCCTTACCCGGGACGGCGAGTTTCAGCGGCGCGCTGAATCCGCCCGGGCCGTAGATGTTCTCGTCGTCGAACCACCACTGCGGATCGGGGCGCCGGAAGTTCTCGTCACCGGTGGACTGCCAGCCTGCGTCGGTGCGGATGATCGGCTCCCCGGTGCGGGGGCAGCTGACGGAGTCGCCGACCCAGCCGGCCCCTGCCGCGACCCAGACGACGTTCGGCGCGTCGAAGGCGGCGGAGGTGACGAGAACGTCGTCGCAGTTGGCGACGACGGTCGTCTCGGGGTGACGCGCGATGCCCTCGCGGAGGCGGCGCTCGATCATGTTGATCTCACCGACACGGTCGAGCTGGTCGCGGGACAGGTTCAGCAGGACCAGGACCTCGGGGTCGACGGCGTCACTGACATGGGGGACGTGCAGTTCGTCGACCTCCAGCGCACAGAACGGAGCGGTACGGCTGAGGGTGAGTGTCGCGATGATGCCGGCGTCCATGTTGGCGCCGTCGGCCTGGGTGGCGACATCGCCCAACTCGGCCATCGCGGCGGCGGTCATCCGCGTGGTCGTCGATTTACCGTTGGTTCCGGTGACGATCGCGGTCCGCTTGCCTGCGGCGAGGCGCCGCATGATCTGAGGATCGATCTTGGCGGCGACCAACCCGCCGATCATCGACCCCTTGCCCCGGCCCGCGGTCCGTGACGCCCAGCGGGCGGCGGCCGCAGCGCCCAGTGCCACGGACGTCCGGGCGGGAACTCGTGCGTTGCTGCGGGTTGCGGAACCGGTGGAAGAGACTCGGTCGGGCATGCGCACGAGTGTGTCACAGGCTGTTCCGGCGAGGATGGTCGTGCCGCTCGTCTGCGACGCGTAGGCTCTGCGGCTGTGAGCCGCGACACCTACATGCGCCTGTCCTTGCCCGCCCGAATCCAGCGCGGGGTGTTGCTCGCCACTGCGAGGATCCCCGAGGGAGTCCTGGCCGTTCTTGGCCGCCGCGCTCCGGTCAACTCCGACGGCGAGCGAGTGGCACCCGAACTCGCGGCGATCGGCTGGGCGAACGACAACGTCCCCGGGCTCAATCCGTTCCAGGGCGAGGTGGCGCAGTCCCGGTTGCAGACCGACGAAAGCGGCGTCTCCATGGCCGAGGTCCTGCCGCCGCTGGCGGTCGAGGAGGACCTCGTCATCGACGGCCCGGGCGGACCGATCCCGGCGACGCGCTACCGCTCGTCGACCGAGTCGTCGGGGCTGCTTCTCTACTTCCACGGGGGTGGCTTCGTCACCGGCAGCCGGATCAGTCACGACGCCTTCGTTCGACGTCTCGCGCACGGCACGGGGCTCGACGTCCTGTCTGTCGAGTACCGTCTCGCCCCCGAGAATCCCTTCCCCGCGGCTGTCGAGGACGCGGTCGCGGCATGGCGCTTCGCCGTCGACGTCGCCCCGCGATGGGGTCTCGATCCGCAGCGCATCGTCGTCGCGGGTGACAGTGCCGGTGGCAACCTCGCCACCGTGGTCTCCCTCCAGGTTCGCGGAGAGTCGGTGACCCCGGCATTCCAGCTCCTCATCTACCCGGTGACCGACCAGTCGGCCGACACCCCGTCGAGGCGAGAGTTCGCGACCGGGTACTTCCTCACCGCGGCCGGCATCGGATGGTTCTCCGACCGTTACGTGCCGGATGCTGCGCAACGCAAGGACCCCCGCTGTTCGCCGCTGCTCGCCGACGACCTGAGTGGTCTCCCACCGGCACACGTCGTCGTCGCGGGGTTCGATCCGCTGCGTGACGAAGGTCTCGCCTATGCGCGGCGGCTCGAAGAGGCCGGGGTACCAGTCACGGTGCGGCGCGAGGGGTCGATGATCCACGCCTTCGTCAACATGACGCTCATCAGTCCCGGGGCGCGCGCCGCGGTCGACCGTATGTGCGTGGCGGTCCGTGAGGCGATGAAGGCAGTCCCGCAGGGCGGTCCGACCTCAGGCGCCTGAGCGGACCCCGTTCGCGGCGCACACCGGCTCGGGTTGGGCGTCGGCTGTCGAGACGTTCGTCGTCTGCGCGGAGACCGGCGATCGACGCCGCGCGGACGATCTCGGTCGGGCCATCACCCCGGCAGCGCATCCGGCGACCACGATGACGGCACCGACTATCTCACCGACGGTCGGGACCTCGCCGAGGAACACGAAGGCCGCCGAGATGCCGACCACCGGCACGAGCAGGGACATCGGCGACACACGGCTCGCGTCGTTGCGTCCGAGGAGCGTCGTCCAGAGGCCCGCCCCGATCACGGTGCCGAAGATCGCGAGGTAGGCGAGTCCACCGAGTGCGAGCAGCCCGGTCTCGGTGTTCAGGGTGGTCAGGGACTCGAAACCGGCGGCGGGTCCCTCGATGACGAGGCTGGCCAGGTAGAGCGGGGGAGTGGCGACGACGGCCATCCAGAGTGTCATCCGCAAGGAATCGTCCGGGCGTGCCAGACGTCCGCCGATGTTGCCGGCGGCCCAGCTGAGTCCACCGAGAACGGTGAGGCCGATCGGGAGCAGGGCGGCGACGCCGAGGTCGGTGCCGTGCACCCGATCGACTGCGATGAGCACCATTCCCCCGAGGGCGATGACAAGGCCGATCACCTGGCCGGCGGTCATGCGCTCGCGCAGGAACAACACACCGAGCACCACGGTGAACGGGGCGGATGTCTGCAACACCAGGGACGCGAGCCCGGTGGGCATGCCCAGTTCCATCGCGAGGAACAGCATCATGAACTGCACCGTCCCGAAACCGGTGGCATACAACAAGAACCACTTCACGCGGACCTTCGGAAACCGCACGAACACCATCACGGGTATCGCCATGACGGCGAACCGCAGGGCGGCGAGGAAGAACGGCGGGAAGTGGTCCAACCCGAGTCGGATCGCGATGAAGTTCAATCCCCAGAGGAAGACGACGAACAGCGCGAGTAACCGATCACGAGTGGACATGAACCCATCGTCAGCGCGTGCGAAGTGAAGAACAATCGAATTTAGACGGATGGACTATTCAGTTTTGCTGAATGTTGCCGGGGTCACTCCTGCGCGGCGGCGACCTTCGCGCGAACGTCCTCCATGTCGAGACCCTCGACCGCGCCGATGAGCTCCTCGAGCTGGGCGGCGGGAAGAGCGCCGGGCTGGTTGAAGACCAGGATGCCGTCGCGGAACGCCATGAGGGTCGGGATCGAACGGATGCCGAGGCTGCCTGCGAGCTGCTGCTCGGCCTCGGTGTCGATCTTGCCGAAGGTGATGTCCGAATGGGCTTCGGAGGCCTTCTCGAAAACCGGTGCGAACTGTCGGCACGGACCGCACCAGCCGGCCCAGAAGTCGAGCAGGACGATGCCGTCCGAGGCGATGGTGTCCTCGAAGGTCTCCAGGGTGATGTCTTGTGATGCCATGCCTCCCACAACGGCGCAAGAGGGCCAGACATTCCGGACTCACCTCGGGGGATGGATCTGTATCCTGCTGTCAGTGCTGTGCGCACAGCCACCCGAGCCGGCGAGGCACCCGCGTTGTCTACGAGGCGCTGACGGGCAAGGTCCCCAGGATCTGCGCGATCTGGCCGGTCACGAATTCAGTGCGGCAATCGACGCGGGCGTCGCACGGAATGGGAACGAGCATGACCAGGCGTAGAGCGCCCACATGCGCAGCTGTTCGCCGCGGCGGGAGTCGAACTCGGTGGAACGGTTCGTCTAGACGTTCAAGGGCGGGCCTGAGCCGCGAGGCTGGCAGTGAGGTCGATACTGCTCTGAAGCGTGGCGGTGATGATCTCGGAGAGATGGTCGAGATCGGTCTCGAGTTCGCCGCGGAACCACCCACCCGAAAGTTCGATTGCGCCGGCAACTATTGCGAATGCGGCCATCTCGGCGTCGGGTGTGGGTGGCGCATCTGCGCCGAGCAGCTTCCGGATCATTTCTGCCATGACCGTCGCGATGGCGCGGACGCTTGCGGTCCGAGCCTGCTGGAGGACGGTTGACGTTGGCGCGTTCAGCAAGAGCGCAGCTCGGCGAGGATCGATACGGAGGAAATCGATCCCTGCGGCAACAGCCGCCCGGATTTGGTGACGAAGACCAGGCGCCGGCGCCATTGCGGCTCTGACGAGGACATCCAGGAACGCTGCGGTGGTGTCGTCGGCGAGCTGAGTGAGCAAGGCGTCTCGGTCGTCGAAGTGCTCGTAGAAGTAGCGGTCGTTCAGGCGAGCCCGGCCACACACCGATCGCTTAGTCACCGCGGCCGCGCCTCCCTCATTGAGCAGGTCAAGCGTGGCCTCGAAGAGCATTGCGCGCCGACGAGCTCGACGTTGTCCCTCGCTCTCGCCCCCATAGCTGCGTTTCGAAGTGCTCACAGGGACATTGTGGCGCATTCTCTTGACCCTGGGAGTCATCTGGTGCACTCTGACACCAGAGATTCTGGTGCCATCCGGCACGGAACTTGCGGAAGGGGCCAGATCGTGAGCTGTCCAGTGCGCGTGCCTACTGACTCGGCGCTTCTGAGCGGGCAGAACGAAGACGTGCCTGCCGTCGTCGAGCGCATGAACGAGGTAGCCGGCACGGTTTTTGTTGCGCTGTTCGCCGCGGGGTTGTTCGATCAGACGCTGCTACCGGAGGTCTCGGCTGCTCTGGTCGAAACCGGGCGGATCCGAGACGACACCTGGGGGCGGGGGATGCGCAGTGCCGCCTCCGACCAGCTCGTATTTCTCGGCGAGGAAGCCGAGCAGCGACGCGAGATGGACCGACTGATCAGTCTGCATCGCGACGTCAAGGGCGTCGGCCCCGACGGTCTACGCTATAGCGCTCTCAAACCTGAGAACTGGAATTGGATTCTGTACAGCACGTTCTTCGTTTATCGCGGGACCTACATCGCCGTGACCAGAGCAAAGCCAAGCGCTGAAGAGGATCAGGCTATATGGGACTACTTCCGCCAGAAGGGTGAGGGGCTCCAGCTTCCGGGTAAAGCTCGGCTTCTTCAGGACTTTGGTGAGGTTCAGGCCTACTACGACTTCATGGTGGCGGAAAAGCTGGAAGTCACTCAGACCACATTGGATGCATGCGCCCGACTGCGGCGGCTACCCCGTCCGCCCTTTCTGCCTGCGGTCCTCGATCCATTGTGGCGACTGATCCGCCCCATCGGTGGCCACCTCGCCGAAGTGCTTGGGTTCGGCATCATGCATCCCGGTGTCCGCGCACTCATGCCGATGATGTGGACCCGTCGCCATGACGTCGAGTTTGCGGTGGTGGTCCAGATGCTTCGTATCGCCTACCGATGCCTCCCGACATGGGTCACAGACACGCCGCTGGCCCGCAATCGCCGTCAGTATCGCCGACTCGTCGCCGGATATCAGGGCCTCGGGCTTGCCTCGTTCAGACCTGACACGCCTGCAGGCAAGCCAACGTAGTCCGACGCCGTTCAGCGCTACTGGCGTTCGTTGAACGCATCGATAATCGCCTGTGGGATACGCCCTCGCGTGGACACCTCGTAGCCGTTCTGCAGGGCCCATTCTCGAATGAATCGTGTCCGCTCAGCGGCGGTCGCCGATGCAGGCAACACCCGACCCGACGCTGAACTCGCGGCACGGACCGGGGCAGCTTTTTCCAGGTACTTTCCGAGGTCTTTTTCAAACTTCGCCACGTTCGACGGGCGCAGATCAAGCACATACCGGATTCCCCTCCGCCCGGGAAACTTGACTTCGAATTCCACCCGCTGACATTCATCAGCATCGACCGGCTTGCCATCGAGATCGTCAACCCACTCGACGCGAGCAATTCTTCCCACAACACACCCTCTCTGGTCACGACACGTTTCCTCAATTAACGATCCTAAATACGACAGTAGATCAATGGATCGGGACGTGGCGCCGACGCGGCCCAGCACCGACCCCACCAGGGGCCGAGATGTGACTGTGCCATCGACGGGCATCTGCGTTGCGCTACACCTGGCCGTGAGTTGTAACGAACTGCCGCGGGTCGAACGAACTAATGTCCGACCGCCGCGCTGTCGAGAGGAACATGGATGGTGTTCGAGGACCCCGCCCGTATGTCGTTGCGAATGTGTTGCCGTTGACATGGCGCCCAGATCGAGGGTGTTGTCGGTCGGCACCGTGAACGAGGCCAGTGCCGGCACGAACCCGTCCACCGGCTCGGTGGCGACCGGTTGAGAGTGGGATCAGTGGAAACCAGCAGGAGCCCTGACGGCGGCGACAGCGAGTCACAACTGCTGCGTGAGCTCGTCGCCTCGGTGGCTGCGCAGGATCGGGCGGCATTCACCCGCCTCTACGATCTGACGAGCTCACGCATCTACGGCCTTGCTGTACGGGTGGTGCGCGACCGTCAATACGCCGAAGAAATCGTGCAAGAAGCGTATCTGCAGTACTGGGTGCACGCGGGGGACTACGACCCGGCTCGTGGGTCGGTGATCACCTGGATGATGACGATCGCCCATCGCAGGGCGGTGGATCGCGTCCGCACCGAGGGTATGCAGACCGAACGAATCTCCGAATACGGCGTGCGCAATGCCGAGCCCGAAGTTCCGAGCAACATTCCGCTGGAAGTGGTTGTGCAGGCGGCGCAGAGAAACACCCTGCACACGTGCTTGGGGCAACTCACCGATCTGCAGCGAGGCAGCATCGAGATGTCGTACTTTGCCGGCCTCAGTTATCCCGAAGTGGCGCAGCGCACCGCAACACCGCTACCCACCACCAAATCGCGCATCCGAGACGGGTTGCGCCGCCTCAAAACGTGCATGGACTCTCAGGACAACTGACAGACGCGGACCTGCCGAACAGCGAGGGTATCTCGTGGCCAACTCCGACCGTGCCGGCGCCTTGATCATGAACTGCATTTACACAGTGGTGGCGCAGTTGGTGTAGCCCCAACCCAGTGCAGCAGTGGCCATTTGAGGCGAAGGTATAATTCCTAGCCAAGCGAGGTCGGAGCAAACTTCGCCCGCGAATTTGGCTTGTGCCCCCGCCGGGGTTACTTCGACGAATCTGCGATGCAGAGTGAACTCGGCTGCCGCACGCTGGGCCGGGGTGAACGGCGAGTACACCGGTTCGGCTTGCAAGTACTTGAGTCGTGCGAGCCTGTAGTCTTCCGCGGACTTATCGGCAGCGAGCCTGGCGTCAGCACACCGACTGTCAGTAGCGTTGCCGGCGTTCGACTCAGCGGCACCTCCACCGGTCGCTTCCTCGCTGCCGCCGCATGCAATCATCAACGACGCGAGAGTTGTCAGACCGATTCCGAGCACGCTGCGTCGCATCACCTAGACCACCACCGAGACCCAGCGCCGCTCCACAAACAAAGAGGGGTCAGGTGTGGCGGCGTCGGCGCTGCATCTCAGCCTCGCGACGTTGCTCTTCCGCGCTGGCGGCACTGCCGCAAGAACTCGGCATCAGCGGCCGGGTCCTGCGGAACAAACCGGCCCGGCCGGTCATACTCCGGAAATTCTGATACCACCGCCCGCGACGGGAGACGCTCACCACGGTCACGTCGAGCTCTGCTCGCACGCCGAGCACGGGGACGGCCGAAGATCAGCCACGTCACCGTTCCGACGATCGGCACCGCGATAACTACCAGCAGCCATCCCCACCGCGGGAGCGGCCGAGGAACGCATTGCGCGTACGTTCGCGCATACCCATGGGATGTCGTACCGCGCCGCCTTGTCGACCGTCCGGGCGAGTCGGCGTGGAGACGTGCTGCCCTATGTCCAGCGGCTCCTGATCGAGGCGGTCGAGGGCTGCGGTGTCCGACACTGGGCGCGGATCGACGAATGGGACGGCGTGGGGTCCGTGGTCATCACCGACATCGGCGGAGAGGTCTACCGACTGACGGCCGAATCCCTGGCGCCCGTGGTGAGCACCTACATCGACGAAGGCACGATCAGCGAACCCCTCGACGTGGACAGCTATCTCGCCGATGACATCATCCAATCGGCGCTGTTCGGTTGCGTGATCTACCGTCACGAGGTTCGACACCGGCCGGTGATGGTGGCCTGAGGGCCGCGTCACTGAGTCGCTCGAGGGCGTCGTCACGGAGTCTGCGACACCTCCGTTGGTATCGGGATTCGATGAGTACCGTTGCTGCATGGAGGTCCGTCGCCTGAGGCTGCTGCGTGAGTTCGCCGATCGCGAGTCCATCGGGGCGGTCGCCGACGCGATGCACATGACACCGTCGGCGGTGTCGCAGCAACTGAAGGTGTTGGCCGACGAGGCGGGTGTCGCACTGTTCGAGCCGGACGGGCGTCGAATCCGGCTGACCGAGGCGGGACGCGCACTCGTGTTGCGGGCCGACGATGTCATCGCTGCGGTGGATCGCGCGCACGAGGAGATGTCGTCGTATCGGTCCGGCAAGGCGCGGGTGCGGCTGGCGATGTTCCCGTCGGGGTCGACACTGCTGTTGCCGTCGGTCCTGGACATGGCGGCCGAGTCGGGCATCGACGTACACGCGGTGCATCTGGACGTCGGATATCACGACGCCGCACCGGCTCTCGCCGATTTCGACGTCGTCGTCACGCATCGGGACGAGCGCACCCCGGCGGTCAATGTGCCGCGCGTGCGGGTGACCGAGCTGATGCGCGAACCCGTCGACGTCATCGTCGCCGACGACAACGAACTGGCGACCCGCGACGAGGTCGCGGTGACCGAGCTGGCCGAACACGACTGGATCAGTGTCGAGGGCGGATTCCCCGTCGACGATGTGCTGCAGTCGATCTCGGCGGTGACGGGCGTCGCACCCCGGGTCACCCAGCGGATGCTGGACTTCACCACCATCGAAGCGCTCGTGGCCGGCGGTCACGGGATCGCACTGATGCCGAGGTTCGCGGTACGCCACCCCGGGGTGAAACGGTTGGTGATCAAGGGTGTTCGCGCCGCACGCGTCTACGAGGCGCTGTCCCGGCCACGGTCACGCTCGGCGGTGCAGCGGGTCGTCGAGCATCTCCAGACCGCGAGCGACGGCCGGGGTTGACCGCCGGACGCCGACAGCCCGGGGCGAAATGCTCGCCCCGGGCTGTCGTCCGGCTGTCTCAGGCGCTGGTGGTCAGACGCCCAGGCTCTTGCCGACGATGTCCTTCATGATCTCGGTGGTGCCGCCGAAGATCGTCTGGATACGCGCATCGGTGTACGCGCGGGCGACCCGGTACTCGTTCATGTAGCCGTAGCCGCCGTGCAGCTGCAGGCAGCTGTCGATGACGCGCTTGGCCAACTCGGTACACCACCACTTGTTCTTGGAGGCGTCCACGGCGTTCAGCTCGCCGTCGAGAACGCCCTGGAGGCAGCGGTCGATGTAGACCTCGGCGATGTCGAGCTCGGTGGCCATCTCGGCGAGAGTGAAGCGGTTGGCCTGGAAGGTGCCGATCGGACGACCGAAAGCCTTGCGGTCCTTGGTGTACTGCAGCGTCTCGTCGAAGATCGCACGGGCACCGGCGATGGCACCGATACCGATCGACAGACGCTCCGACGGCAGGTTCTGCATGAGGTGGTAGAAGCCCATGCCCTCCTGGCCGAGCAGGTTCTCGACCGGCACGCGCACGTCGTTGAAGTGCAGCTCGGCGGTGTCCTGCGCCTTGAGGCCCATCTTGTCGAGCTTGCGGCCGCGCTCGAAGCCCTCCATGCCGCGCTCGACGACGAGGAGCGAGAACGCCTTGTGGCCGGCCTCGGGGTCCGGGTTGGTGCGGCACACCACGACGACGAGGTCGGAGTTGATGCCGGAGGAGATGAAGGTCTTGTTGCCGTTGAGGACGTAGTGATCGCCCTCGAGCTTCGCCGACGTCTTGATGCCGGCCAGGTCCGAACCGGCGCCCGGCTCGGTCATGGCGACGGCCAGGATGGTCTCACCGGTGGCGATGCCCGGCATCCAGCGCTTCTTCTGCTCGTCGTTGGCCAGGTGCACGAAATACGGTGCGACGACGTCGTTCTGCAGGCTCAGGCCGGGAGCGGCGCCGTCGAACTTGGCGAATTCCTCGACCACGACCGCGTTGAACCGGAAGTCGTCCATCGCGCCGCCGCCGCCGAACTCCTCGGGGATGTTGAAGCCGAGGAGACCGGCCTCGCCGGCCTTCTTGAACGCGTCGCGGTCGACCTGACCGGCGCGCGTCCACTCCTCGGTGTACGGGGCGCATTCACGCTGCAGGAACTGGCGCGCGGTGTCCCGCAAGGCCTCGTGCTCGGCTTCGAAGATGGTGCGTTTCATGGGCTTTGCCTTTCGTGAGTCTGTCCCGGTGGTGCAGAGAGTCGGTGGTGTGGAAGGTGCAGGTCGGTCAGTTGTCGTTCTCGGTGGAGTCCCGCGCGCCCACGACGCGCAGGGAGATCAGCGCGTACGACGCGGCGACCTCGGCGGGTGTGCGAGCACCCGACGGTCGATACCAGGTGGTGACCGCCTGGCACGCGCCGAAGAGATACCGGAGGACATCCTTGATGTCCTCCTCGAAGTGGAACTCGCCCGACTCGACGCCGCGCGCGATGACGTCGGCGAGCAGGTCCTCGGTCTCGGTCCGCATCGCGACATAGGGTTCGCGGCGCGGGTCCTCGACATCCAGATGGCGGAATTCGCTTGCCACGCTGGCGAGTTCGAGGTCGCTGGTCATGTGCAGGACGATCGACTCGATGGCATTGGACAACTGCTCGCTCGGCGTGCGGCCCGATTCGATGGCCGCGCCCACCCACGCCAGCACCGACGTCATCGCCGCCTCGAGCAGCTCGACGAGGATGCCGAGCTTGTTGTCGTGGTGGTAGTACAGCGTCGGCAGCGAAACCCCGGCGCGCGAGGCGATGTCGCGGATCGAGGTGCCGTGGTAACCGCGTTCGTAGAAGGCGTGTTTGGCCGCGACGAGGGTGGCCGGCAGCGGCACGGGCTCGCGCCGCCGCCAGTCCAGGCCCTCGGTGTCGATCGTGAGCTTCCGCGCGGGAGCCGTCTTGGCCGCGTCAGACACGTTCGATGATGGTGGCGTTGGCCATACCCGCGCCCTCGCACATTGTCTGTAGGCCGTAGCGCCCGCCGGTGGCCTCGAGATGGTTGACCAGCGTTCCGAGCAGGCGGGTGCCCGACGATCCGAGTGCGTGGCCCAGCGCGATGGCACCACCGCGCGGGTTCAGCTTGGCGGGATCGGCGCCGAACTCGTGTGCCCAGGCCATCGGCACCGACGCGAAGGCCTCGTTGACCTCGTAGGCGTCGAGATCGTCGATGGACAGCCCCGAACGTTCGAGGATCTTGTGCGTGGCGGGGATCGGGGCGGTCAGCATGAAGATCGGGTCGTCGCCGGCCACGGAGAACGAGTGGAACCGTGCTCGCGGGGTGAGGCCGAGCTTGGAGGCCATGGTGTCGCTCATGATGAGGGCGCCCGATGCGCCGTCGGTGAGCGGCGACGAGTTGCCGGGCGTGATGTGCCAGTTGATCTCCGGGAACCGCTGGGCGAAGTCCTCGGTGTAGAACGACGGCTTGAGGCCCGACAGGCCCTCGGGCGTGGTGGACGCGCGGACGGTCTCGTCGGCCGAGTGGGTGAAGGTCTTACCATCGGCGTCGGCGACCTCGATGGGCAGGATCTCCCGGTCGAAGAAGCCGTCGGCGGCCGCCGCCGCGGCCCGCTGATGGGACTGCGCGGCGAACGCGTCGAGCGCATCGCGGTCGAACTTCCACTTCGCTGCGACCAGCTCCGCCGAGATGCCCTGGCCGACGAGGCCGTCGGGGTAGCGGGCGGCGATGCTCGGCCCATACGGGCTGCGGCCGGCGGTGGTGAAGCCCATGGGGACGCGACTCATCGACTCGACCCCGGCGGCGATCACCACGTCGTAGGCGCCGGCGATGATGCCCTGCGCGGCGAAGTGGGCGGCCTGCTGGCTCGAACCGCACTGGCGGTCGACGGTCGTGGCGGGCACCGATTCCGGGAAGCCGGCCGACAGCAACGCCGTCCGCGAGATGTTGAGTGCCTGTTCGCCGGCCTGGCCGACGCAACCGCCGATGACGTCGTCGACGATCGCCGGATCGATGTCGTTGCGCTCGACCAGCGACCGCAGGACGGAAGCGAGCAACTCGACGGGCTTGGTCTCCGACAGCGCGCCGCCGGGTTTGCCCTTTCCGGAGGCGAGGCGGACGACGTCGACGATGACGGCTTCGGGCATGAGGGGTTCCTCTCGGGCGTGGCGTACGTCGGATCGACGCGCGGCATGGCGCGCATCACTTTATCTAACGATCGTTATACCGGTGTAGCACGCTCGTGTGCGAGGAATCAACCAGGTGGAAAGAATTCGGGCACGACGAAGTCCTCGCCCAGACGGTCCGGGCGAGGAGTTCGGCGTGCGTCAGATGGCGCCCTTGTCGGCGTCGCCGGCGGGAACCGGGGTGAAGGTCTTCACGTCGAGGGGTCCGGCCAGCAGGCCGCCGATCGCCTTGCCGAGTTCGGTGAGTGCCGGGGCACCGCCGTGGGTGGCCAGGGCCTCCATCGACTCCCAGCGCTCGATCATCACGAGGTCGGTCGAGTCGCCGGTGGCCTCGTTCAGCGCGTACTTGACGCAACCCGGCTCGGCATGGACCTGCGGGATCGCGGTGAGCACGGCGTCACGAACCGCCTGCTCCTCGCCGGGCTTGGGCGAGATGGTGGCGACGACGATGACTTCGGACATGCGGCTTGCTCCGTTCGCGGGGGTCGAGAGAGTCGGGGCCTGTGCTGATGCCGGCCGACGACACCGGACACCCCGGTGACGTTAGATCAGCCGGTCGTCTCGATGTGGCGGTTTCGTGCGCGCGCCGTCATCGCCACCCGAGGGCGGGTGCCACGTGGGTGAGGATCGACTCCAGGACATGCGCGTTGTAGTCGACGCCCAGCTGATTGGGAACGGTGAGCAGCAGGGTGTCGGCGGCGGCGATCGCTTCGTCCTCGCGCAGCTGCTCGATCAACTTGTCCGGCTCGTCGGCGTAGCTGCGGCCGAACCGGGCAGTGGTGTTGTCGATGACACCCACCTGATCCGATTCCGAACCGCCGCGCCCGAAGTAGGCGCGATCGCGGTCGTCGACGATCGCGAAGATGCTGCGGCTGACCGAGACCCGAGGCTCACGCGGATGCCCGGCATCGGCCCACGCCTTGCGGAACCGCTGAATCTGTTCGGCCTGCAGCTGATGGAAGGGCACGCCGGTGTCCTCGGTCAGCAGCGTCGAACTCATGAGGTTCATGCCCTGTTGCGCCGTCCACTCCGCGGTTGCCCGCGAACCGGCACCCCACCAGATCCGGTCACGCAGACCGGGTGACTGCGGCTCGATGGGCAGCAGGCCCGGGGGATTGGGGAACATCGGGCGGGGGTTGGGCGTGGCGAAGCCGCCACCTTCGATGACCCGCAGGAACACCTCGGTGTGCTGGCGCGCCATGTCGGCGTCGGTCGAGCCTTCCTGCGGGACGTACCCGAAATACTTGTAGCCGTCGATGACCTGCTCGGGCGATCCCCGGCTGATGCCGAGCTGGAGCCTGCCCTCCGAGATCAGATCGGCGGACCCGGCATCCTCGGCCATGTACAGCGGGTTCTCATAACGCATGTCGATGACGCCGGTACCGATCTCGATCAGACTGGTCTTCGCGCCGATCGCCGCCAGCAGAGGGAACGGCGAGGCGAGCTGACGCGCGAAGTGGTGGACACGGAAGTAGGCGCCGTCGGCACCGAGCTCCTCGGCCGCGACCGCGAGGTCGATCGACTGCAGCAACGTGTCCGCGCCGGTGCGGACCGCAGAACCGTACGCGTCCGACCAGTGGCCAAACGACAGGAAACCGATGTTCTTCATGATCGGTAAATGATACCCGGGTCCGTTTTGTTCCGGGTTGCTGTCACCTCCCCGCTGATCGGTCTGATCAGCGGGGAGGGACCGGCTCAGGGACAGCGCCGGGAGCTCAGGGCGCCCAGGTGCCGGGTGCTGCTTCTTCGTCGGCGGGGGCGGTCGAGGTGACGCGGTACGCGCGGTTCACCGCCGACACCACGGCACGCAGGCTCGCGGTGGTGATAGACGATGCGACGCCGACGCCCCACACGGTCTCACCGTTGACCTCGGTCTCCACGTATGCCGCCGCGCTGGCGTCGCCGCCCGCGGTCAGTGCGTGCTCGCTGTAGTCGAGCACCCGGACCTCGTACCCGACACTGCCCAGCGCGTCGACGAATGCCGCGAGCGGACCATTGCCCGATCCCGCGATCTCACGCTCGTTGCCCTCGACCTTCACGACCGCGGTGATGTGGTCGTCCCCGCCGTCGACCTCGGCCGCGTCGACCTTCTGGCGGATTCGCTCCAGCGGCCAGACCGGGTGAAGGTAGTTCTCCGCGAAGACATCCCACATCTCCTTGGGATTGACCTCGCCGCCCTCGCCGTCGGTGATCTTCTGGATCTCGCGGCTGAACTCGATCTGCAGGCGTCGCGGCAGATTCATGCCGTGATCGGCCTTCATGATGTAGGCGACGCCGCCCTTGCCGGACTGGCTGTTCACGCGGATGACGGCCTCGTAGTTGCGGCCGACGTCCTTGGGGTCGATCGGCAGATACGGGACAGCCCAGAGCATGTCGTCGACGTCGGTGTCGGAGCTGTCGGCGTCGACCTTCATCTGGTCGAGACCCTTGTTGATCGCGTCCTGATGGCTGCCCGAGAACGCGGTGTACACCAGGTCACCACCGTAGGGGTGACGCTCCGGCACGTTGAGCTGGTTGCAGTACTCGACCGTGCGCCGGATCTCGTCGATGTCGGAGAAGCTGATCTGCGGATCGACGCCGCGGCTGAACATGTTCATGCCCAGGGTCACCAAGCAGACGTTGCCGGTGCGCTCGCCGTTGCCGAACAAGCATCCCTCGATGCGGTCGGCGCCCGCCTGGTAGCCGAGTTCGGCTGCGGCAACCGCGGTCCCGCGGTCGTTGTGGGGGTGCAGGCTGAGGATGATCGAGTCGCGACGAGCCAGGTTGCGGTGCATCCACTCGATCGAGTCGGCGTAGACGTTGGGGGTGGCCATCTCGACGGTCGCCGGCAGGTTGAGGATCATCGGCCGCTCGGGAGTGGGGGCGATGATCTCGGTGACCGCGTCGCACACCTCCTTGGCGAAGCTCAGCTCGGTGCCCGTGTACGACTCGGGCGAGTACTCGTATCGCCAGTTGGTGTCGGGGTAGTCCTTCTGCACCTCGAGGACCTTGTGTGCGGCGTCGGTGGCGATCTTGGTGATCGCTGCCTTGTCGGCGCGGAAGACCACGCGACGCTGCAGGACCGAGGTGGAGTTGTAGAAGTGCACGATGACGTTCGACGCACCGCGGCAGGCGTCGAAGGTGCGCTCGATCAGCTCGTCCCGGCACTGGGTGAGGACCTGGATCGTCACGTCGTCGGGGATCGCGCCGTCCTCGATGATCTCGCGGACGAAGTCGTAATCGGTCTGGCTGGCCGACGGGAAACCGACCTCGATCTCCTTGTAGCCCATCCGGACCAGGAGATCGAACATGCGGCGCTTGCGCGCGGGACTCATCGGGTCGATCAGTGCCTGGTTGCCGTCGCGGAGGTCCACCGCGCACCACATCGGTGCCTTGGTGATGACCTTGTCGGGCCAGGTGCGGTCGGGAACCGAGATGGTCTCGACCTCATCGGCGAACTGGCGATATCGGTGGACGGGCATCGCCGAACTGCGCTGGGGATTCCATGTGGGCTGCCCGGCGGGAATCGGGCCGGCGGGCTCGACGATTCGGCTAGCGCCGGAGGTGAAGGTGTCTGCTGGTGCCATCGGTGGTCATTCTCCGTGTCTGGAAGGAAAGTGACCGGCGCGTGATTGGGCCCCGCGACGGAGGGCCGGTCGGTTCAGACCCCGCCGCGGCAACCGAGAAGGAGTGCGCGCTGCATGCGCCTGACTGTACTCCCCGGCGACGAAGTGACCAAAGCTGCAGGTCCGGGGGTAAATCGCGACCCCCCTCTTCGGGGGGTGCCGCGTATGCGACCCGACTCCCAGACTGTGAGATGCCTCTCAGTCGACCGTCGTGGTGACTTCCGTCATCCCGACGACGGCCGAGGTATCGGGACATGTGCCCGAGCACGACGAGCCGCCCACCCCACGCGGCCGCATGCAGAAAGGGATCAACACCAGTGACGACCATCCCCGCCGAGCCGCCGGTCATCGAACCGCCCGAACACAAGCGCACGAGTCTCCACCGTGTGGCGGCCGCGAGCTCGATCGGCACGACCATCGAGTTCTACGACTTCTTCATCTACGGCACCGCGGCCGCCCTGGTGTTCCCCACCGTGTTCTTCCCCGCAGCCGACGAGGTGACCGGCACGATCGCCTCGTTCGCGACCTTCGCGGTGGCCTTCTTCGCCCGCCCGGTCGGCGCGATGCTGTTCGGCCACTTCGGTGACCGGATCGGCCGCAAACGAACCCTCGTCTGGACCCTGCTGATCATGGGCCTCGCGACCGTGGCCATCGGCCTGCTCCCGGGCTACGAGACGGGCGTGTTCGGGTTCGCCGAGTCGGGCATCGGTGTCGCGGCACCCATCGCGCTCGTGTGCCTGCGATTCCTGCAGGGCTTCGCCGTCGGTGGCGAATGGGCCGGCGCGACGTTGCTCACCGCGGAGTACGCGCCGGCGGGCAAACGCGGCCTGTACGCGATGTTCCCGCAACTCGGTCCCGCCTTCGCCTTCTTCCTGTCGAGCCTGACGTTCCTCATCGCGAGTCTGACGCTGGGTGAGACCAGTTCGGCGTTCCTCGACTACGGCTGGCGGATTCCGTTCATCCTCTCCTTCGCTCTCGTCGCGGTCGGCCTGTGGGTGCGCCTCGCCGTCGCCGAAACCCCTGTCTTCGAAGAGGTGAAGCGGCACAGCGGTGCCGACTCCGGGACCGAGAACGGCCCGGCGCTGCCGTTCCTCGACGCGTTCCGCCACCAGTGGCGGGAGATCCTGATCGCCGGAGGCGCGCTCGCGAGCCTGTTCTCGCTCTTCTACATGGGCACCGCGTTCCTCACCAACTACGGCACGAAGTCGCTCGAGCTGTCCCGCACCTTCGTGCTGACCGCCGGGATGTGTGCCGCCGTCGTCTTCGGTCTGTCGACCGCGGCATCGGCGGTGTGGTCGGACCGGGTCGGCCGACGCCGCGTCATCCTCACGTCCTGCGCCATCGCCATTCCGTGGTCGCTGCTGCTGTTCCCGATTCTCGAGATCGGCGGCGGTTTCGCGTTCATCGTCGGACTCATCGGGACGCTGCTCATCTTCGGGATCGCCTACGGCCCGGCAGGCGCGCTCCTGCCCGAACTCTTCGAGGCGCGCTATCGCTACACCGGCGCCGGCATGGGCTACAACCTCGCCGGCATCTTCGGCGGAGCGATCCCGCCGCTGATCGCCGCACCGCTGATCGCCGGCCCCGGCGCCATCTGGGTGGGCGTACTGCTCGCCGGATTGTCGGCGGTCAGTGTCGTGTGCACGATCCTCATCGTCGAGACGAAAGACAAGACGATGCGTGCGTCGGTCACCGACGACGAGAAGGTGTTGGCCACGTAAACGTCTGTCCCGCAACCCCACACGCAACTTCGCCCCGGGCCTGTCGGCTCGGGGCGAAGTGGGTGCGGGACGTCGGTCGCGACGGCGCGTGAACGCACGGTCGACGGAATTCGATGCACGGTCGACGGAATTCGATGCACAGTCGACGGGATACGATGCACGGTCGACGGAATTGGACGCACAGTCGACGGGATCGTTCGGCGTCACCTCAGCGGGAGTCGCCCGCTCACGGGGTGTAGCGCAACCAGTCGACGGTCATGGTCGCCGGGCTCGGGGTCGTCGACGACGGGGGGCCGGGCCAGTTCCCGCCGACCGCGACATTGAGCAGTGCGTACATGGGCTTGTCGAAGACCCAGCGTTCGTCTCCGGTGAGTGAGGATCGGTTGATGGTGTGGACCGCGTTGCCGTCGATGGTGAACCGGATCTGAGACGACGTCTTGGTCACCGCATACACATGGAAGTCGCCGGGGTCGATGCCGGTGAGGTCGTGACCGCGTTCCCAGCGGCCGGCCAGCGGTCCCGGCAGCGGGAATCCGGGAATCAGGTCGGCGAGCGAGATGCCGAGCGAGCCGGTGGCGGTACCGAGGGTCGTCGGACCGTGGGCTCCCACGCGCACCCAGTCCGCGGTGTTGATCGTCTCCGCGATGTCGACCTCGCCGACGGCCGGATATCCGGCGGAGTCGATGTCGCTGCCCAACAGCCAGAACGCCGGGTGCAGTCCGCGACCCTGCGGCAGAGATATCCGCGCGGAGATCGTGCCGTAGGTGAACTCGAAACTGTCCTTCGTGGTGAGCCGGGCCGAGGTCCAACCGCCCGTCGCGGCCCGACGCGCCTCGATGAGCAGGTTGCCGTTGCCGTCGAGTCGCGAGTTGAGCCTGTCGGCGGTGTAGTTCTGCACCTCGTTGTTGCCCCACCCGCCGGCGCCGGTCTCGTGGTTCAGCGCCGACGGCATCGTGCCTGCCGCGCCGTCGAATTCGAGGCTGAAAGGGTCGTCGGCATGTGCGGGCGCCGGGCCGGACAGCATCGTCGTCGCGGTCAGCGCCGCGACGGCGACGGCGGCGGCGAGGTGTGTCCTCGGCCGGCGGCGGAAACCTCGTAGGAGGGGTGAGGCAGTCATGCAGAAGAAGTACCACAAGTCGCTTCTGCCACATAAACCTCTTTGGTCACACCAGTATCTACATGGCCGGTAGCTCCGGGAAGGCCGACGTTCCCCATCGCCGGGCAAAAGCGACCTCGTCGAGAGGCAGACGGGTTCGGGGTTTCTCGTCGCGGGCGCGGATGTCCTCGGGTAGCGACGACGGTTCTGCCAGCGCTCCGATGCCGAGCAGGACCAGCGGCCGCTTGTCGGCGGGGATGCCGAAGGCGTCGCGCGCGGTCTCGGCGTCGAACCCGGCCATCGGATGCGCGTTGAAACCCAGTGCCTGCGCCTGCAGGATCATCTGCCCGACGGCCAGACCGCAGTCCACCGCCGCGTAGGTGTGCGCTGTGGCGTCGTCGGGATCGTCGGTGGTGCACACCAGGATCAGCGCGGCGGAGCGAGGTGCCCAACCGGCGTTACCCCGGGTCAGTACGCCGGTCAGGGCGGCGAAGGTCGGATCGTCGCGTCGGCCGACGACGAATCGCACCGGCTGCACGCGGCCCCACGTCGGAGCCCACCGGCCGGCGTCGACGATGGTCGCCACGTCCTCGACGGAGATGGACGCGGTCGGGTCGTAGCCGCGTGCGCTCCACCGGCCCGAGATCAGTTCGTGCATCAGCCCGAGGGTAGCCGCGGCCGCCGAACCCGGCGGGTGAGCGTCAGTCGGCGCGAGCCGGTGCGGCTGCCTCGGCGTCGGGCACGCGCACCTCGGCGACCTGGGCATCGGGGTCCGCCGGGGCATCGCGCAGAACGACGAGGAGGACCACCGCGAGGGCCAGGAGGGCGATCCCGGTCGCGAGCGAGGCCGCATGCATACCGTCGACGAACGCCTGCTTGGCCGCCGTGGCCAGGCCCTCCCCGGCCGGTCCCATGTCGGTCGAGCGGTGCAGTGTCTCGCCGAGGGTGTCGCCGAACGACCAGCCGTCGTTGCCGGCGCGGAACACCAGCGTCGCGAGCGAGCCCAGCAGGGCGAGTCCCATCGCGGTGCCGAGTTCGAAGCTGGTCTCCGAGATGCCCGAGGCGGCGCCCGACCGCTCCGGCGGAACCGATCCGACGACCACGACCGACACCAGGCTGAACTGGATGCCGTAGCCGACGCCGGCGATCGTGGTGCACAGGATGTACACCCACACCGGTGACGACGTGCCGAGCGCGAGCAATCCGAGGTTGCCCGCCGCCGCGAGGGCGATCGAACTCAGGAAGGCCAGGCGCGTTCCCACGATCGAGGCCACCTTGGTGGCGCCGACCGAGAACACCGCAACCGCAACGGCCATGGGCAGGCCCGCGATCGCCGCGGCGAGCACGTCGTGGCCCATCACCGACTGCAGGTAGACGCCGGTGAGGTAGGACATCCCGCCCAGGGCCATCATGCCGATGAGCGCCACACCGACCGCCGCGCTGAACTGGGTGTTGGCGAACAACTTGAGGTCGAGAAGCGGTGCCGCGATGCGTCGCTGGTGGAGCAGGAACGCGACGAGGAGGGCCGCGCCCACCACCCCTGCGGCGATGACGCCGGCGCTGGCGCCCTCACTGGCGACCGTCTTCACCGCATAGACCAGCGGGAGGATTCCGGCCATCGACAGCACGACGCCGAGCACGTCGAACGGCTCACTCGAGGCTGCCCGGTACTCCGGGATCAGACGGGGTCCGAACACGAACAGCATCACGAGGACCGGCACGTTGATCAGGAACAC
Source organism: Gordonia terrae (assembly GCF_051789125.1). Taxonomy (GTDB): domain Bacteria; phylum Actinomycetota; class Actinomycetes; order Mycobacteriales; family Mycobacteriaceae; genus Gordonia; species Gordonia terrae_A. The sequence continues at coordinate 549,638 of NZ_CP196526.1, forward strand.
CACACCCCACCAGAAGTGGTGCAACAGCACGCCTCCGATGACCGGCCCGACCGCGCTGCCGCCGGCGAACGCCGCTGTCCACACGCCGATGGCCCGGCCACGGTCGCGGGCATCGGGGAACATGTTGGCGATCAGGGACAGGCTGGACGGCAGAAGGGTCGCTCCGCCCACGCCCATCAGCGCACGCGCCGCGATCAGCACACCGGCAGACGGGGCGAAGGCGGCGATCACCGAGGCGACGCCGAACAGGCCCGCACCGGCGAGGAGTATGCGCCGGCGGCCGACGCGGTCGCCGACGTTGCCCATCGTGATCAGCAGACCTGCGATGAGGAAGCCGTAGATGTCGAGGATCCACAACTGCTCGGACGCCGACGGTGCGAGCGCGTCGGTGATGGACGGGATGGCCAGGTACAGCACCGAGACGTCCATCGAGACCAGGAACACCGGCAGGGTGAGTACGGCCAGGCCCAGCCACGTACGTCGGTCGGCGGAACCCGGTGTGCTCGGGTGGAGCCGATTCGACGGGTCGAGCTGGGCGGACATGATCTCCTCCTTCAACGGCAGGCTCGTGCCTGGCGGACTTCTACGGCAGCCGCAGGCGCGGCACGGCGTACGGTGTACGGTGTACGCGGGTCAGGGTACGGGTGTGAGTACGCTGTACGCAATCGCAATATTCCCGCCCTGAGCAGGAGGAACTCGAAAGTGACGTCCGACACCTCGAAGCTGTCGCCGGCGACCATCGTCGATGCCGCGATCGCAGTTGCCGACGAGGACGGGCTCGGTTCGCTGTCGATGAGGCGGGTCGCCGACCGGCTCGGGGTCGGTGCGATGTCGCTGTACCGACACGTGGCCGACAAAGACGCGCTGCTGCAGGCGATGTCCTCCGAGGTCGGTCGCCGTTTTCCGTACCCCGTCGACACCGCCCCGGGATGGCGCGACCGGGTCCAGGCCGCCGTCGACATCGAGTGGCAGCTGTATACGCGCCACCCGTGGGTCGTGCTGGCCTACTCATCACTCCGCCACAGTTACGGGGAGGATTCGCTCACCAGTCTGGACTGGCTCGCGGCCGGGTTCCTCGACCTCGGCGTGGATATCGAACGTGCCACCGACATGGCGTTGTCGGTGTGGAGTTTCGTCCACGGCGTCGCGATCGTCGCGGTCAGCGACCAGTTGCTCCACGACGACGCGCTGCTGCCGTCCGCCGGACTCGCCGAGGTGATCTCGGGCGAATCGGAGGTCGGGGTCCCGTCGCATCTCGCCCGCCTCGCCGGGCGACGCGACGCCGCACGTCTCCTCGATCCCCGAGCCCGGCTCGACGTCGGCATCGACTACCTCTGCCGGGGGTTCGCCGCCTCGGCCGAGTGACGGCCCGCCCCCGCTCCTCGCACGTCGGGAAGCACGGACTCGGGCGGGCAGGTCACATGGCGTGCGGGAACACCGTGAGCATGTGGGCGCCGAACCACGAGCTGCCGACGACGATCGGCACGACGACGAGGCCGGCGACCGCGGGCCGCATCCGGGCCAGCGCCATCGCGAGCGGGATCAGCAGAACGAAGGCGGGGAGCAGCAACCGCGGCCGGCTCATCATCAGCCCGCTCGAGAGCACGATCTGGGCGACCAGCAGCGAGCCGTACAGCAGGACCGGCCACGGCAATCGTGCCCAGACCGCGACGCCCAGCATGGCGATCGTGCTGAGGACGATCCACGACGTCGCCACCGGCGCGATCTCGGCGGAGTGCACGAGCATCTCGTTGACGAACCGGAGAGCGGCGGCACCCCCGTCGAACTCGGTGTCCCACCCCTCGGTCTGGATGCGGAACCAGCCGGTCGGTGATCCGGTGTGCGCCCAGACCACCCCGAGGTAGGCGAGGTATCCGAGGGGGCTGATGACCATCGCGACCGCCGCATGGGCGCGAGTGCGGCGGGTGACGGAGTCACCGGACCGCCACAGGAACAGGATCGCCGCGAGGATCACGACTCCGATGACGACCGCGGCTGTCGGTCGGCAGAGTCCGCTGACCGCGGCCATCGTGCCGGCGAGAAGCCATCGCCGCTCGAGAACGCCGACCAGTGCCCACACGGCGAGCGCACAGAACAGCGCCTCGGTGTAGGCCATGTTCAACACGATCGACATGGGTGTCGCGGCGAACAGCACCACCAGGAACAGCCCGGTTCCGCGTTCGGGTGCCGGGCCGATGGGCGACCGCCGGGCCGAGAACCATCCGGTGCCGCGCTCGGATGCCGATCCGAGGAGTGACCGTCGGGCCATCACACGGGCGCACACCATGCCCAGGCGGGCGGCGCCGACGGCGGCCACGCATCCCAGGACGAGGTTGACCGAGATCGCGGCGCCGAACGGACTGATGCCGGGGAGCTTCGCGATCGCGCCGACGAGGTACGGGTAGCCGGGAAAGAAGGCATAGGCGGTGTCGACGGTGTGGATGCCGCGCGCATCGGTGAGCGCGTAGGGCACCCCGTCGTAGCCATGTGTGGCGATGGCCAGCATCCACTGTCCGTCCCACACGGTGAGCGACGCGCCGAGCGTCGTGTCCCGTAGGTCGGCGAACCGGGCGAGCGTGAGTATCCCGATGGCGCGGATCACCAGGAACACGACGAGGGCGTCGATCCACCAGCGGTGGCGCCGGAAGAGGGTCGACGATGAGGTCAACGGACCGAAGAGCGCCGTCCTCGCCGATGAGAGCCGACCGGTTGTGCCGGCCCCGGACCGCCGGACTCCCGGCGGGGACTCGGCGGGCGACGCGGCCTCGACACCGGAACGGCGTCCCGTGTCGCCGACGTCGGTAGAGGAGGCCACGCGAGAGATCCTAGAGCGGAACGGGTCGCCGCGGCCCAGATGGGTTCGCTACGGCGGGTGCGCACAGAGACCAGGTCAGGGCATCCTCAGACTCCCCGGTAAGGTTGTCCCGGCAAGTTGACGTCTATCGACCGGCACTCTGGCCGGCGGGAGGTAACTCGACGTGGCCCTCGTGGTGCAGAAGTACGGCGGATCCTCGGTCGCAACGGCCGAACGCATCCGTCGCGTCGCCGAGCGCATCGTCGAGACCAAGAAGCAGGGCAACGACGTCGTTGTGGTCGTGTCGGCGATGGGAGACACCACCGACGAGTTGCTCGACCTCGCCCAGCAGGTCAACCCGGCGCCGCCGGCTCGCGAGATGGACATGCTGCTGACCTCCGGTGAGCGGATCTCGAACTCGCTCGTCGCGATGGCGATCAGCTCGATGGGTGCGCAGGCGCAGTCGTTCACGGGCTCGCAGGCCGGCGTGATCACAACCAGCAGCCACGGCAAGGCCAAGATCATCGACGTGACCCCGAGCCGGGTCCGCAGCGCCCTCGACGAGGGAAAGATCGTGCTGGTGGCCGGATTCCAGGGCGTCTCGCAGGACACCAAGGACGTCACCACCCTCGGTCGCGGCGGGTCGGACACCACCGCGGTCGCGCTCGCCGCGGCACTCGAGGCGGATGTCTGCGAGATCTACACCGACGTCGACGGCGTCTACTCCGCGGACCCGCGCATCGTGCCCGACGCACGCAGGCTGGACACCGTCAGCTTCGAGGAGATGCTCGAGCTGGCCGCCTGTGGCGCCAAGGTGCTGATGCTGCGCTGCGTCGAATACGCCCGCCGCTACAACGTTCCCGTTCACGTGCGCTCGTCGTACTCGACCAAACCCGGCACCGTGGTGACCGGATCGATGGAGGACATTCCCGTGGAAGAAGCCATTCTCACCGGCGTCGCACATGATCGCAGCGAGGCCAAGATCACCGTCGTCGGGCTCGACGACAAGCCCGGTTACGCCGCGCGGGTGTTCCGCGCCGTCGCCGACGCGGAGATCAACATCGACATGGTGCTGCAGAACGTCTCCAAGATCGACACCGGCAAGACCGACATCACCTTCACCCTCCCGCGCGAGCTCGGACCTCTCGGGGTGGAGAAGCTCACCAAGCTGCAGCAGGAGATCGGCTTCACCGATCTTCTCTACGACGACCACATCGGCAAGGTGTCGCTGGTCGGAGCGGGTATGAAGTCGCACCCGGGCGTGACCGCCACGTTCTGTGAGGCACTCAGCGAGGCCGGCGTCAACATCGAGCTGATCTCCACCTCGGAGATCCGTATCTCGGTGCTGTGCCGCGACACCGAACTCGACGACGCGGTGCGCGCTCTGCATGCCGCGTTCGATCTCGGCGGCGAAGAAGAAGCCGTCGTCTACGCCGGAACGGGGCGATAACAGTGGGCGTACGTATCGGAGTCGTGGGCGCGACCGGTCAGGTCGGCGCCGTCATGCGAACCCTGTTGGCCGAGCGCAACTTCCCGGCCGACGAGGTGCGGTTCTTCGCGTCGTCGCGTTCGGCGGGCAAGAAGCTGCCGTGGGGCGACGGCGAGATCGTCGTCGAAGACGCCTCGACCGCCGACCCGTCGGGTCTGGACATCGCGCTGTTCTCCGCGGGCGCCACGATGTCGCGCGAGCAGGCACCGCGGTTCGCCGCAGCCGGGGTCACCGTCATCGACAACTCGTCGGCGTGGCGCAAGGATCCCGATGTGCCGCTGGTGGTCTCGGAGGTCAACGGCGAACTGGCGAAGAACCCGCCGAAGGGCATCATCGCCAACCCCAACTGCACCACCATGGCCGCCATGCCGGTGCTCAAGCCGCTGCACGACGAAGCCGGCCTGCAGCGCCTCATCGTCTCCAGCTACCAGGCGGTCTCGGGCAGCGGTCTGGCCGGCGTCGAGGAGCTCGCCGGTCAGGTGCGTGCGGTTGCCGGTGAGGCCGAGAAGCTGGTCCATGACGGATCGGCTGTCGACTTCCCCGCGCCGAACAAGTACGTCGCGCCGATCGCTTTCAACGTGCTGCCCCTGGCCGGTTCGCTCGTCGACGACGGTTCGGGGGAGACCGACGAGGATCAGAAGCTGCGCAACGAATCTCGCAAGATCCTCGGCCTCCCGGAACTGCTCGTGAGCGGTACCTGCGTGCGCGTGCCCGTGTTCACCGGACACTCGTTGTCGATCAACGCCGAGTTCGCGAATCCGCTGTCGGTGACGCGCGCCCAGGAGATCCTCGGTGCGGCAACCGGTGTGGAGCTCGCCGACGTGCCGACGCCGCTGGCCGCCGCGGGCAAGGATGTATCGCTGGTCGGCCGGATCCGCCAGGACCCGAGTGTGCCCGAGGGCCGTGGGCTCGCGCTCTTCGTCTCGGGGGACAACCTTCGAAAGGGCGCAGCGCTCAACACCATTCAGATCGCCGAGCTGTTGGTCTAGAGTCCCTCAGGCTGCACGGAGGTCTCCTCGGAGACCGCCGCCGCCGCCTCGAGGATGATCGCCCGCATCGACGCCTCCGCGACCTCCGGGTCGCGGAGGCGTATTGCTCTGGCCACGTCGTCGTGCAACGCGATCGCCGACGGATTCGGCGTCGCGGGCATCATTCCGTGATGGGTGCGCCCGGCGAGCACCTCGTTGACCACGCCGGTCAGCGAACGGAACATCTCGTTGCCGCTCGCCTCGAGTAGGGTTCGGTGGAACACCTTGTCGGCCAACAGGTATGACTCGAGGTCGCCGGTGCGGCCGTGTACCGACATGTCCGACACCGCCGCGGCGAGGATGCGGCACTGGTGCTCGTTCGCGCGCTCGGCGGCCAGCGCCGCCGCCACCGGCTCGAACCCGCGGCGCAGCTCCGACAGGGTGGCCAGGAACTCGGCGCGATCGGAGTCGTCGAGACGCCACCGGATGAGCCGGGGATCGAACACGCTCCACCGGGTGCGCGGCTGGATGGTGATCCCGACGCGTCGTCTCGAGGCGACGAGGCCCATCGACTCGAGGACCCGGATCACCTCCCGCGCCACCGTCCGGGAGACCCCGTGGGTCGCGCAGATCGAGTCGAGGGTCAGCACGCTGCCCGCGGGCTGCGCGCCCGAGACGATGCGCCGACCTATGGCGGCGAGGATCTCGTCGTGCCGCTCTCCGATCCCTGGTGTGCCCTGACTCACCGGTTCATCTTCTCATTACCGCCTCGCGAGCACATACATGTGCTGATTTACGCAGAATACTTGCAAAAGTATGACTATTAAGGCAGCCTACGTGATCAGCAGCACACAGGAGTGAGGAGTGGACATGCGATCACCGATGGTCGTCATGGGGGTCTCGGGTTCCGGGAAATCCACGGTCGGAGCCGCGCTGGCCCAACGATTGCGCGTGCCCTTCGCTGACGCGGACGACTTCCATTCGGCGGCGAACATCGCCAAGATGTCGGCCGGACAACCGCTCGACGACGACGATCGCCGACCCTGGCTCGAGTCGATCGGCACCTGGCTGGCCGAGCACGACCATGGCGGGGTGATGAGTTGTTCCGCACTCAAGCGCGAGTATCGCGACCGGCTGCGCGACCAGGCTCCCACCGCGGTCTTCGCACACCTGGCCGGCTCGGTCGAAGTGATCGCGCGCAGGCAGGCGTCGAGGCCGGGGCATTTCATGCCGCCGGCTCTCCTGACGTCGCAGTTCGAGACGTTGGAACCACTTGGCGCTGATGAGCGCGGGTTCGCGATCGACGTGGACCAGAGCGTCGACGAGATCGTCGATGCAGCGGTCGACGCGCTCGCCGGGGAGGACATCCGATGATGCCGTCGACCACCTCGATCCTCGCCGCCGGTGCGGATCTGCCCCAACCCGTAGCTCCCGGTTGGCAACTCGTCGTCGCGGCGCTGGCCGGTGTCGCCGTCATCGTCGTCGCCATCACCGTGGCGAAGGTGCATCCGTTTCTCGCGCTGATCGGCGGCGGCGCCACCGTCGGCATCGTCGCGGGCGAGTCCATCCCGACGGTGCTCGAGTCCTTCACCGCCGGATTCGGAACCACCGCAGCGGGAGTCGGCATCCTGATCGCCCTCGGCGCGATGTTCGCGAAGCTGCTCGCCGATTCGGGCGGTGCCGACGAAATCGTCGACACCATCGTCGGACACGCATCTCCGCGCATGCTGCCGTGGGCGATGGCCCTCGTCGGTGCCATCATCGGTCTGCCGATGTTCTTCGAGATCGGCCTCGTGCTGCTCATGCCGGTGATCTACCTCGTCGCACGGCGATCCGGCCTCGGTCTGATACCGATCGGCATCCCCGCACTCGCCGGACTGTCGGCGATGCACGGATTCGTTCCGCCGCACCCGGGTCCGCTCGTGGCGATCGACGCCCTCGGCGCCGACCTGGGTCTGACGCTCGCACTCGGTGTGGCAGTGGCGATTCCGACGATCATCGTCTCTGGTCCGCTATTCGGCACCCTTGCCGGACGGTGGGTGACGGTGGAAGCACCGACGACGTTCGACCTCGACCCGGACGACGGGCAGACGACACGGCGGCCGTCCTTCGCCGTCACCATGTTCAGCGTGCTGCTCCCCGTCGTCCTGATGTTGGGGAAGGCGCTCGCCGAGATCTTCGTCTCCGACGAGGGTCAGCCCGTGCGTCGGGTTCTCGACATCCTCGGCACGCCGCTGATCGCACTGCTCATCGCGGTGATCGTCGCCATGTTCACGCTGGGCCGTGGGTCCGGGATGGATCGCGAGACGATCGCGAAGTGCACGGGTGCGGCTCTACCCGCCATCGCGGGCATCCTCCTGATCGTGGCCGCAGGCGGCGGTTTCAAGGAGGTGCTCGTCGACACCGGCATCGGCACCCTCCTCGCCGACTGGGCGACGGGTGCGAACGTCCCGGTCCTCCTGCTCGCGTGGACTCTCGCCGCGCTGATTCGGCTCGCGACCGGGTCGGCCACGGTCGCGACCATCACCGCGTCCTCGCTGATCCTGGGGCTCGTCGACGGCCTGAGTTCGGGCCAGGTCTCGCTGGTCGTACTCGCGATCGGTGCCGGATCGGTGTTCCTCTCCCACGTCAACGACGCAGGCTTCTGGCTGGTCAAGGAGTACTTCGGGATGACGGTCGGGCAGACCTTCAAAACCTGGTCGATGATGGAGACGATCCTCTCGGTGACCGGATTGATCGTGGTGCTGGCTCTGGGCCTGGTCATCTGACAGAGCAGTGGGCAGGAACCGGCTACTCGGTGGCGATGCTCGCGTCCCTCGGGGACAGCAGTCGCCGGATCGAGCCGCGTTGTCGATCGAGGTCGGCGAGCTGGGCCTCGACCCTCGCGAGTACCTGTGTCATCTCGGCGGCCACACTCGGACACAGCTGGATCTCTGGTGATCTCCCGACCGCGCAGGGGAGGAGTCGCGCAATCACCTCGGTCGAGAAGCCGGCGGCGAGGAGCCCGCGGATCTGGTGTACTCGCAGCTCCGCCTCGCCGCTGTATCGGCGGTAACCGTTCGGGTCCCGGTGCGGTATGAGCAGCGCATGCTCCTCGTAGTAGCGCAGCGCTCGTCGCGTCGTCCCGGTTCGCTGTGCCAGCTCGCCGATCAGCACCCTTGACCTCCTGCTTTCGCGGCGGGTTTGACATTCACCCCGGCGTCAACGCCTACGTTTCCGGCATGATTCCGCAGACAGAAGTCGCAGACATCCTCACCGGCGTCGACGTTGTCGAGTCGGGTGATGGCCCGGTGGTCGCCCTCGCCCACGGCGCGGGCGGCGGGGTACGGGAGAACTTCGCCGCGTTGATCGACCGGTCCCCGCGCGAGCACAAGTTCGTCGGACCCTATTACCCGGGTGCAGGCGACACGCCGCCCGTCGCCGGTCCGTTGGACATCGAGGTGCTTGCTGATCAGGTGGTCGCAGCCGGAATCCGTGCGGGTGGGGTGAGGTTTCCGATCGTGGGCCTGTCCCTCGGTGCAGCAGTCGCGGTGACCGCCGCGGCGCGACACCCCGAGAACGTGAGTGCTCTTGTCCTCACCGTGGGACTGGCGCACGCCGACGCCCAGTCCGACGCGTTCACCGCGGTGTGGCGGACACTCGCGGAGCACGAGGAGTGGGATGCCCTCGGCCGGTACCTCGTGTCGACCACACTCACACCGGATCTCCTAGGCGAACTGACGCTCGAGGAGTACGAGCGAGCTGTATCGGCCGTCGTCGATGGATATCCGGCAGGCGGGGCAGCGCACGCAGAGCTGGCGGGGCGGACCGACGTGACCGATCTGCTCGACCGGATCGAGGTGCCGTCGCTGGTCGTCGTCTCGGGACAGGATCGCATCATCGCGCCGTCGACGGCCCGCACCTTCGCGCGCATTCGGGGCGCGAAAGTGGTCGAGTATCCCGATACCGGACATATCTTCACTCCCGATGAGGCCGCGGTCTGGGCGGGCGAGGTCGCTCGCTTCCTCCGAGAGTCGTCATCGGTCCGGTGACGCTCCTGCGCTACGGCTCGCTCGGTGCAGCGCTGTTCGTCTATCTGACCGCCGAGCTGTTTCCGATCGGGGCGCAATCCGAGCTCGCCGCCGGTCTGGCCTGTCCACCAGCTCGCATCGGCCTCCTGCTGTCCGTCTACGCGGTGGTGGCAGGTGCTGTGACGTTGCCGTTGCTCGCTGTCACCCGGCGGTACGACCAGCGCACGGTGCTGGTGCTGTGTGTATCTGTGCTTGCGGTGTCGCAGGTGGGTTTCGTGTTCTCGGACGACTTCGCCTCTGCCGCTGCCTGGCGGGCGCCGGCGGCGGCCGTTCACGGGATCGTGTGGTCGCAGGCCACGGTGGTCGCGGCGCGGCTGAGTCCCCCGAACCGCGTCGCTCGCGCGAGCGCCGCGGTGTTCGTCGGATCAACCCTCGCGCTTGTCGCAGGCGCCCCGCTCACCGCGGCACTCGCGCATGTGATGGGTTGGCGGGCAACCTCGATGGTGATCGGAGCGGCAGCGGCAGTGTGTGCGGCTGCGCTGTGTGCGGTCTTGCCGTCGGTTCCGCCGCATCGGGCTTCCCCGGCGGCCACCGGAGGCGCCGGCGATGTCGGGCCGATTGCGCTCGTGGGCTCGATCACGGTGCTGATGGTGACCGGGCATTACGTCAGCTACGCATTCTTCGAACCCCTGGTCCTGCGCGGCGGGTACGGATACGCAGTCGTGTCACCGATGCTGGCGGCGTTCGGAATCGCAGGTCTGCTCGGCGTCTGCCTGGCGGGCCGCTGGCTCGATGCGCATCCAGGCCGGGTCCGGTTCGCGGTGGTCACCGGCCTGGTCTGTGCTCTGTGCGCGGTGGCGATCCCGCCGGTGATCCCGGTGGGGGTGGTCGTCTGGGGATGTGCCGCCGCGGCGATGCCGGTGGTGCTCAACACCGCCGCACTGCGGTCGAGTCGGCACCGCAAGGATGTGGCCTCGGCCGTGTACGTGGTGGCCTACCAGGCGGGAATTGCGGTCGGCTCAGCGACGGGTGCTGCGGTGCTGGACTTCGTCTCCGTCGCCGCTCTCCCGATTGTCTCGATCATGCTCATCGTCGCTTCTGCGGCACTACCGCTTCGCAACGGCTGAGTGTGTGTCGAGACTCCGGCGCGGCTCAGCCTTCCCGTCGAGCCCGACCGACCGACCGACGAACTGGCGTCGCGATGCATCTAGGTGGTCTTTCGCTTCGAAAGTGATTGTGCTTCATGCGGATTCCATCTCTGTGGGTGATCGGAGTGTTGTAACGTCGACTATCATCGAGCGGCCACCTCGTCAGACTGTTCGGTTCAGGGAGCAGGGACGTCCGGTAGCTTGACCACTCATGACGCAGATGAAGTGGGCCTGGCCGGCGGTGGTCACCGGGGTTCTCGCGATGGCGATCACGATCGCGTATCCCACTGCAGCGCAACCCGCCTCCCCGGGCGCGGGCCTCGGACCGGCCGATACCTCGCTCATGCACGGCGACCTCGCCTCGACCGACTCGACCCGGCATCGGGGGCCCGGCGCCGGCGCGCGCGTAGCCGCCTCCTCGGTCCCCGGTGGCGCCTGCGCGGCGACCTTTGTGGGGCGCGACGGTATGCCTGTCGCCCTGTGCACGCAGTTCATCGGGACCTCGCCGCCCGCGGCCGCGGCACCGACGGTAGTCCTCTTCGATCCCAGGACCGCGCAACCCCTGGCGTCCACGCAATTGACGAAGGGTGGACTGCTGGGCGGTGTGTACGGCTACCTCGACGACCGCGACCGGGTGGTCGTCGCAGACGGGTCGGGGTCGATTCTTCGTGTCGCGCATGCGAAGACGCCGCGGGGGTGGCGAGTCTTCGTCGACGATCGCGTCGACGTCGGGCATGTGATACCTGCGGGTGACGCGATCACCGGTCTCGCACCGGATTTCGATGACCGGGTGTGGTTCGCGACGACGCGCGGGGTGGTCGGGACGGTGGACCGGCACAACGCCGTCCGTTCGACCCGGCTGCCTGCCGGAGAGGAACTGGGCAACGGTCTGTCGATCCGGCGAACGGGGGCGTCGATCCTGACGACCCACGCACTGTACGAGATGCGGGCCGATCCGGGTGCGGCGCCACGGGTCGTCTGGCGTCACGCCTATGAACGAGGACCCGCACGCAAACCCGGACAGCTCACCTGGGGGTCGGGTACGACCCCTACGTATTTCGGTCCGGGAGGAGACGGCTGGGTGGCCATCGTCGACAATGCGGAGAAACCGCATCTCCTTGTCCTGCAGAGCAGTGACGGCTCTGAGGTCTGCCGGATTCCGGCCTTCTCGGCGTCGGGGCCGGGCACCGAGAACTCGCCGATGGCATGGGGTGACTCGTTGGTCATCCCCAGCACGTACGGCTATCAGTACCCGCCGATGGCTGTGCGCGGCGCATCCGTCCCGGCCGATGCCCCGTTCGTCGGCGGCGCGACCCGCATAGACGTCGATGCCGAAGGGTGCCGGCGAGTCTGGGAGAACGCCGATCGACTGGCGACGCTGCCCAAGCTGTCCCGCGCCGACGGACTCATCCATGCCCTCGGTTACGGCCGGCTGGTCGCGGGCCGCCCGCAGCAACTGGGCCCGATCGACTACATCGCAACGGACTTCGAGACCGGTCGCCGAGTCGCGACACACCGCGTCGGGACCGGGCCGGTCGACGAGCCGTTGGAACTGACCGGAACCATCACCGCGGACGGCTCACTCTGGCAGGCGACGCTGGGAAGGATGCTCAAGATCAGCCCGACCCGATGATCACGTCGGGCGCGTCAGCGATAGCCCTCCGGAGACGTCGACGAGGACTGGATTGATGCCTCCGGCACCGACCGCTCTTCTGCGGGTCGGCCCTCGGCCGGTGGGGAAGTGGTGGTGGTCGTCGTGTCGCTCTGACCATCTCCCGGGGGCCCCGGGGATCCGGCGCAGACGTGAGCCGGCGGCGACCCCAGTCACATGACTCAAGTTACTGTGGGGTAGGTTACTCGGTCATGAGTGGCAAGCGGGGAAACAGCAGGTCCGGATCATTCGGCGTCCGCCGAACGCGCGTGATGGCCGCAGTCGGAGTCTTGGTCACAGCGTGCGCGGCCTCGCTCGTGCCCGCGGCCGTCGGCGCGGCGGATGCCGCGGACTTCTACACGCCTCCGCGGTCCTATGCGGTCGATCCCGGATCGGTGATCCGTAGCCAGCCGAGCCCGTTGCTCCTGCAGATCCCGGGCATGCCCGGCCAGTGGCCGGGCACGGCGCGCAAGGTGATGTACACCTCGAGCCTGCAGGACGGAAAGCCCACCGCCGTCACCGGGACCGTCATCGAGCCGACCGCACCATGGCGTGGGAAGGGGCCGCGCCCGACCGTCGTCATCGGCCCGGGGACGATCGGGCAGGGCGATCAGTGCGCGGCGTCGAAGCTCATGGGATTCCCGCTGGCGGTGGACATCACGCAGCCGAGCATTTCCGTCAACTACACCGCGCCCGAGATGTACTACATGCTCGTCCACGGCGTCCGGGTGTTCATCACCGACTACATCGGCATGGGTACTCCCGGCGTCCACACCTACGTCGACCGGGCCGAGAGCGGGCACGCGATGCTCGACGGCGCGCGCGCCGCACTCGCTGTCTCCCGTGCACCTGCGAACGCGCCCGTCGGCTTCGCGGGGTACTCGCAGGGCGGCGGCGCGGCGGCCTCCGCGGCCGAGTTGGCCCAGACGTACGCACCCGAACTGAACGTGCGCGCGACCTACGCGGGTGCGCCGCCGGCCGACCTGGAGAAGGTCATCCCGGCCATCGACGGCAGCACGATCGCCGGCGCCATCGGGTTCGCCGTCAACGGCCTCACCGAGCGATACCCAGAGGTCGCCGACGTGGTCGACCGTGAGACCAATCCCGCAGGCAAAGCCGCGCTCGAGCAGCTCGCGACGAGCTGTATCGGCGACATCATCCCGGCCTTCGGGTTCCGGCGCGTCCAGACCTGGACGCGTACCGGCGAGACGCTGTCGTCGCTCATCTCACGAACGCCGGAGCTTGCGAAGGTGGTCGGAGACCAGCGGATCGGACGCCTCAAGCCCAACGCGCCGGTCTTCCTCGAGGGCGGACTCCACGACGACGTGATCCCCTACGGGCAGGTCGCGCAACTCGCCGCGGACTGGCGGGCCCAGGGCGCCGACGTCACGTTCGTCACCGATCCCACACCGCCGATCCTGACGAAGTCGATCGTGAATCACGTCGTCCCGATGCTGGGCACGTTCCTGCCCGGTATGGAGTTCGTCCTCGGCGAGTTCCGCAAGTAGCGCGGCCGGACCCTGTCGGGCACAGCGCTCGGATGAAAGGATCGGGGGCATGAACGATCCGCACGGGCCGGGCAGCAGCGCTTCCGGCGAGCCCGCCGACGGCGAACCCGAGCGCATCCCCACCCAGGCCGAACTCGACGCCGAAGACCTCGCCGCCCTCGAACGCTCGTCGCGTGATCGCGATCAGGCAGCGCTGTACCCGCCGCGGCCGACAGATCCGGGGACACCCCCGGCGGCGCTCGCGTTGCACGCACGGATCGCCTGGTGGGCCGCGGCCGTCATCGGGGTCGTCTTGGTGCTCTACGGGTTCTTCAGCCTGGGCACCATCACCGATGACCTGCGCGCGCGACTACTCGAGGGAGTGGCCGCCGACCCCGCCAATGCCGCGCCCGAGAACGAGGTGGACACCCTGGCGGGCTTCTTTCCGCCGTTCATGTTGGTGATGATCATCGTGGTCCTCGCCATCGAGTACGCCTGCCTCGTCGCCGCCGCCACCCACCACAGCCGGCACCTGCGTAATTTCTTTCTCGCCGCAGTGGTCGTCCACCTCCTCTGCATCCCGGTGGGAGTCGACCTCCTGTTCCGGTACCCGGATGTGTCGTCGATCATGGTCGTCCTGAGCTACCTGCAGTTCGGACTGCTCGTCGTGGCGGCACTCTGCACGCTGCGCCGCCCGGTCAACAGGTGGCTGCCGGATTCGACGCGGATGAAGCCGACCCGCATGATCCGCGGGCGCTAGGCCCGACCGAACCGCGTATTCCTCACACACCCCTCGCGTCACCCCGATGTTGTGACGATCACGTGCGCTCGACCATCGATTCCGGAATGTTCGGGGCGCGGGGTGGGTTGAACCGATCGTCGGCCCGACCCGGTACTGGCGTCCAGGTCGAAGGCCACCGAGGGCACCATCGATTCAGAGGTGGCAGGGACCGTCTGACCTAGAGGTTCGCTCTGAATCGTGGCCCAGGAGAACGTTTTGCCGCAGTAGCAGTCTCAGCCCGGACTGCACGGCACAGAAAGAAGGGAGTTCGTGATCATGACCATCACTCCGATTACCAGCACTCTCACCGATGAACAGCAGGCCGTCGCCGGGAAGGCGTTGCAGGACACTCTCGTCGACCTGATCGACCTGTCCCTCATCGCCAAGCAGGCCCACTGGAACGTGATCGGTAAGCAGTTCCGTTCGGTGCACCTCGACCTCGACGAGCTGGTCACGGTGTCCCGCGAGTTCACCGATGCGGCTGCCGAACGCGCGACCGCCATCGGCGTGAGCCCGGACGGTCGTGCCGAGACGGTGGCGAAGACCGCTCACACCAAGGGATTCGGCGAAGGCTGGACCAAGGACAGCGACGTGGTGGAAGCCGTGGTCGCCAACCTCAAGGCCGTTGTAGCCGGTCTTCGTGAGCGTATCGAGCTCACCGAGTCGGCCGACCCCGTCACCCAAGATCTGCTGATCTCGTTCGCGTCGAAACTCGAACAGCTGCACTGGATGTGGCAGGCGCAGGCCGTCTGATCGCCTTCGTCTGACCCTCTCACAGCAACGAACCCCGCCGATCCCGGCGGGGTTCGTTGTGGTTTGCGGGTGCGCCGGGATCAGTTGTCGGCGTGGCTCGGCGTCGAAGCCTCCGGCTCCGCGTCGTCCTCCTGTGCGGCGTAGGAGTCGCTGAACGAGACCCGGGGCGTCGTCGCCGAGTGATACAGCGCGACGCCGGCGCACACGAGCGCGGCGACCGCGAAGATCGCGCAGCCCGCGATGGCGGCGATCTGGCTGACCGTCGCGAACACGCCGTCGAGGGGTTCGACCGCGAGCGCCCCGGCACCGGTCAGGGTGGCTGCCAACAGCGCCCATGCCGCGCTGCGGATCCAGGGTGCCACCACGGAGGTGTAGAAAAGACGCTGGTAGATGGTCAGCGAGAACTCGTCGACCGCCGCGAGCCGCACCTCGTCCGTGCCCGCCAGCTCGCGCAGTTCGCGAGCCAGTTGAGTGTGCCGTTGCAGTGTCACGGCCTCCCGCTCGCGATAGCGCACGAAGGCGACCACGCCGACCGTCGCCGCCACGAGTCCCAACCCGACCATCACACCCCAGTAGTCCACGGCGTTCACGCTACAACTAGAACCTGTTGCAGTCGTGAAGCGGGTCACACGCAGGCGTCGTCGATGCCGGTCAGCGGACCCGCCGACGGCAGGCCGTCGAACCCCGCCGCGTGCGCTGCTAGGTTGGGCGACCGTCTGTGCCCCACGACGGAAGGACGCGCGTGAGAGCTCGAGTGATCGGGACGTCGATCGTCGGCGTGGTCGTCGCGCTCGTCGTCAGCGCATCGGCCACGGGCGAGCCCTCCGACGGCGTCGGCGCGATGTCGAGTCCCGCGCCGGGTGTCGAGGTGCTCGGCGGCGGAGAACCGCAATCCGTCCTGCTCAGCAGGGAGCTGTACGCGCGTTCCGACGAGGCGATCCTGCTGGGGGCCGGGGCCGCCGACGATCCGGCGGTGCGCGACCAGGCCGACCGCGCGGCGCGCGAGCGACATGTGCCGGTGCTGGCGGTGACACCGCGCACCGCGCCCGATGTGTCCCGCGAACTGCGTCGGCTCGGCGTGACCACCGAGGTCCGGCTCGGCCGTGTCGACGGCATCGACGACGGTCGTGCGACGGTCGATCTCGATTCTCTCCGCGGCAACGCGGCACGCCGGGGTCCCGATCCGTTGTTTATGATGACCCGCGATGCCCCTGTCGACGCCACGTTGACCGCACGATCGGCGGCGCGGGTCGTCGAACTGCCCGTTCCCGATCCGCGATCGACCGCCGAAGCCGTCGCCGCGCTGGATTCGGCCGCGCTCGATTCGGCCGCGCCCGGATCTGCGGCGATACGGGCGGTGGGGTCCGACTTCGGCAGCACCGCGGAGTTCACCCGTCGTGTCGAACAGGCCCGGAACACACCACAATTGCCCGGCGGTGGGCAGGTCGTGTTCCCCGGGCGCCGGATGGTCGCGCTGTACGGTTCGCCGGACGCGCCCGCACTGGGGCCGCTTGGCCGTCAGGACATCCCGGCCTCGATCGAACGCGCCCGACGCCTCGCCGCCGACTATCAGCGGGTGAGTGCCGAACCGGTGGTGCCTGCGTTCGAGATCATCGCGACGGTGGCCTCCGCAGAACCGGGTCCGGGTTCGGCCTACACGAACATGGTCGATCCCGAGACGCTCCGACCGTGGGTCGAGGCGGCCGGGCGCGCCGGGGTGTATGTGACCCTCGATCTCCAGCCGGGCCGCATGGACTTCCTGACGCAGGCGCGGCGGTATGCGGACCTGCTCGCGCAACCGCATGTGGGGTTGGCACTCGACCCGGAATGGCGGTTGAAGCCGGACCAGGTGCACCTGACGCAGATCGGATCGGTCGGTGCCGACGAGGTGAATCGGACGTCGGCATGGCTCGCCGAACTCGTTCGGAGCCGGAACCTGCCACAGAAACTGTTGGTGCTGCACCAGTTCGACGCCGGGATGCTCGTCGACCGGGGCCGCATCGTCACCGATCGCGACGAGTTGCAGGTCGTCGTGCACGCCGACGGGCACGGTGCCCCCGACGTGAAGATGGAAACGTGGCGCAGATTGATCACCGATCTCCCCATGGGGGTGTGGATGGGCTGGAAGAATTTCTACACGGAGGACAAGCCGACGTTCTCGCCGGAGACCACGCTGGCGGTGCGCCCCTCGCCCTGGTTCGTGTCGTATCAGTGATCGCGGTGGTGTCGGTTCGCCGGCGGCAGCGAACCGTAGGGACCCGGGCACCACGAGGCGAGACCTTCACCAGAACCGGGCTCCGGCCGGCGCCCGGGTCGATCGCGGCCCCGCGGGCCGCACCGATGTGAAGGAGCCTCTGGTGGCCACTCCCACGCAAACCCTCCCCGGCGCGGACGAACTCGCCGCGATCCCGGACCGTTCGGAGCGCAGGGATCCGCTCGACATCCTCGCCGTCCAGGCACAGAGCCGTGTCGCCGACCTCATCCCGGTGCGGCACGCCCGGATGTCGGCCACCCCCTTCACGTTCTACCGGGGTGCCGCGGCCGTGATGTCCGACGACCTGTCGCGCACACCGGACACGGGGATCATCACCCAGCTCTGTGGCGACGCCCATCTGAGCAATCTGGGCCTGTTCTTCAGTCCCGAGCGACGAATGGTGTTCGATCTCAACGACTTCGACGAGACGCATGTCGGACCGTTCGAGTGGGATGTCAAGCGGCTGGCTGCTAGTTTTGCGATCGCCGGTCGCAACAACGGATTCGACGACGGGATCAACCGCAAGGTCGCCAAGACCGTCGCCAAGGCATACCGCCGCACCATCATCCGCAGCGCCGGGCAGACAACGCTCGAATGCTGGTACGCGGGTATCGATGTCGACGACTTCATCCGTGAGTTCGGACCCAAACTGGACACCTCCATGAGCGAGCGCACGCAGAAGGCGCTCCAGAAGGCGCGGCACCGCGACAGCGCGCAGGCACTCGCGAAGCTCTGCGTGATCGACGACGCGGGGACCGCGCGCATCCGCAGCGACCCGCCGTTGCTCGTGCCGCTGCGTGAACGCTTCCCGGCCGAGACCGCCGATGTCGTCGCCGACCGGATCCGGGAACGGGTGGACAGCTACCGCGACACGTTGCCGCTGCACGTGCAGTCTCTCCTCGCGCAGTTCTCCATGGTCGACATCGCGTTCAAGGTGGTCGGCGTTGGTAGCGTCGGCACGCGCGCCTGGATCGTGTTGCTCACCGGCAAGAACATCGACGACCCGTTGTTCTTGCAGGTGAAGGAGGCGCAGCGGTCCGTTCTCGCCGACCACGTGCCCGCGTCCGGCTTCGACAATCAGGGACAGCGGGTGGTGGAGGGGCAGCGACTGCTCCAGGCCGCCAGCGACCTGTTCCTGGGCTGGTCGACGGGGATCGACGAGAACGGTGAGCGTCGCGACTTCTATGTGCGTCAGCTGCGCGACGGCAAGGGGTCCGTCGTGGTAGAGGCACTCGGCCCGGACGGGATGAAGCTGTACGCCCAGCTGTGCGGGATGGTTCTCGCCCAGGCCCACGCGCGTACCGCGAGCCGTTTCGAGATCGCCCGATACCTGGGTGCCACCAAGGGTTTCAGCGGTGCGATCGCCGAGTTCTCGCTCGGTTACGCCGACCTGAACGACGGCGACCACGCGAACATGATGGCCGCCATCGGCCGTGGCGACCTCGAGGTGTACGACTTGGCGGGGGAGGGAAAGCGCTGACCTGTCGGACCCGGTGATGATCGGCGGGTCCCGTGCGGTGCGAGAGGAGACGAATGGACGACGCGACGTTGCGGGGCCGGGTGGCCGAACTCATGCCCCGGGCGAAGGCCGACCTGGCGGAGATGGTGCGGTTCCGCTCGGTCCACGATGCGCAGCAGTTCCCGGCGGAGGAATGCGACGGGATGGTCGACTGGGTGGTTCGCGCCTTCCGCGAACTCGGCGTCGACGATGTGGCCGCGCACGTCACCAGTGACGGCAGCAAGGCCATCACCGGCAGCATCCCCGGTCCGGAGGGAGCGCCGACGGTCCTGCTGTACTTCCACCACGACGTGCAGCCACCGTTGGGTGAGGACGAATGGGATTCTCCGGTCTGGGAACTCACCGAACGCGACGGCCGCTGGTACGGACGTGGTGCCGCCGACTGCAAGGGCAACATCGCCGTGCACCTCACCGCACTGCGCGCTCTGGCCGGGCAAGCGGGTGTGACCGTGAAGATCGTCGGCGAGGGATCGGAGGAACAGGGGACCGGTGGCCTCGAGGATTTTGCCGTCCGCAACCCGGAACTGCTGCGCGCAGACGCGATCCTGATCGCCGACTCGGGCAACTTCGCGGCCGGTGCTCCGAGTCTCACCACGACGCTGCGCGGGATCGCCAACATCGACGTGACGGTCGAGACATTGTCATCGGCGATGCACTCGGGGATGTTCGGCGGCGCGGCTCCCGACGCGCTCGCGGCCCTCATCTCGATGCTGGCGACGCTGCGCGACGAGCACGGGAACACCACGATCACCGGTCTCGACGCCGATGCCGAATGGTCCGGTGTCGCCTATCCGCCCGAGCGTTTCCGTTCGGATGCGACGGTTCTCGACGGTGTCGACCTCGTGGGTTCGGGATCGGTCTCGGACATGGTGTGGGCCCGGCCCGCGGCCACCGTCCTCGGCATCGACTGTCCACCGGTGGTGGGATCGTCGGCGGCCGGCCAGCCGCGGGCATGGGCACGGATCAACCTGCGGGTCCCGCCGGGCATGGATGCCGTCTACGCCCAGGACGCGCTCATCGAACACCTGCGCAGCGTCACACCCTGGAACGCGCGCGTGAGTTTCGAACGCGAGGCGGTGGGTTCGCCGTTCGTCGGATCCACCAGCGGTCCCGCCTATGAGACGCTCACCGACGCCCTGCAGACGGCGTACGGCACCGACGTCCTGATCCAGGGCCAAGGCGGGTCGATCCCGCTGTGCAACGTCCTTCAGACCACCTTTCCCGAGGCCGAGATCATGCTGTTCGGTGTGGAAGAGCCCCAGTGTCTGATCCATGCGCCCAACGAGAGTGTCGACCCGTCGGAGATCGAGCGGATCGCGCTCGCCGAGGCGTTGTTCCTCCGTGACTTCGCCGCTCGCGCAACGACAACCGCCGGTGCGGCCGACACCGGCTAGCCGGAGTCGCTGAACCGTTGCAGCAGGGCGTCTTTGAGCTCCGGGCGGCTCGCGGCGACGAGGACGAACGCCGCCTCCCGGAACAACCGCTCGGAGTCGTTGCCGCGGACGAGCGCCCTCCCGCCGGCGGCGGCGACGAGCGCTGCCGCCGCATCGAGGGCGAGACCGGCCGCGTCGGCTCGCGCGGCAAGCAGGGCCGCGGCGTCGGGCAGGGCGTCGTCGAGTGCCAGCCGGGCGACGTCTGCCCGTTCGCGTAGCCGCCGCGCCTGCTGCGAATGGCCCGCGGTGTCGAGGACAGCGGTGCAGCGGCGGACCAGCCCCAGGGGAAGGGTGCCGTTCAGACGGATGCCCACGTTCTGGCCGGCGAAGAAGTCGACGAGGCCGATCCGGCTCACCACCCGTGTGTCCTCGACCGGCAACCCGTCGATGTGTAGGGAGATGGTGTTGGTGGCCGACGCGGCGGACAGGTCGATCGACTCCACGCGGATGTTCTCCCGAGGTGGGTCGGTGAGCTCGGCCATCGGCAGGATCACCGAAACGACGTCGTCCGTGTCGGTGTCGCGCGCGGAGATCTGCAGGAGGTCGACGACGCCCCAGCCGCTGACGAACGGCGCGTCGCCCGAGAAGACCCACCGGCCGTCGACCCGCGAGGCCCTCATGCGCGGCGGGGTGGGCACGGCCCCGGCGTAGGCGACCCCGGCACGCAGCCGGCCGGCGACGGTCGCGTCGAGCAGTTCGTCCCGTAGGCGGGTGTTGGCGGAGCGTGCCAGGGAGATGACGACGCCGTGGTGCTGCAGCCAGGTGAAAGCGGTTGCCAGACAACCGCTGAGGAGAACTTCGAGGATCTCGGTCACCTCGGCGAGGTCCAGGCCCGGTCCGCCGGCTTCGGCGGGTGCCGCGATCCCGTAGAGGCCGGCGTCGGACAGCGCCTGCCAGTGGGACGCGGGAACGACCCCGGACCGGTCCACGTCGGCGGCCGCGGGGAAGAGCACCTCGTCGGCGATTCGTAGGGCAGCGGCGCGGAGAACGGCGCCGCGCGTGGCCGGGTCGACGGAACCGGGCCCACTCCCGGGGGTGATCACGCACCACACCCTACGCCGGGCGGCCGCCGCGACCACGGACTCGAACGGACAGGAGTTGGACGGCCGACCCACAAGAAGCGCGCGGCGCGCACGGAAAGGCCGCCTGGCGCAGCGCAATCCCGAGACGGAGGTCTTTGAATTTGGGACCAAAGGCCCAAGACCGCAGATGTGACCGTCGATAAACTCAGGTATCGGGTGGGAGTCATCTCTCGTGTGGAAGGAATCACGTGACCGTAGGTCTGAAGGGTCGTGACGAGCAAGCGATACGTGTTGTGCCGGAGTCGTTCCCGGGCGCCGCGCTGTCGGACTTGCGGACCAGTGAGCGGTATCTGCGTGCCGCGGTCACCGACCTCATCGAGCGCAACTTCCGAGACCCGGACTTCAGTGTCGAGATCGTCGCGCGGCAGCTGCACGTGAGTCGACGGCATCTGTACCGGGTGCTGGCCGGCAGCCCCACGTCTCTTGCCGAGATGATCGCCGACCGCCGGCTGGAATGGGCCAAGGGCCTGCTCACCGGCCCGGGGAATCTCAAGCTGGAGGCCGTCGCGCACGCCTCCGGATTCGCCTCGACGGCGACGATGCGCAATCGATTCCGCTCCAAGTTCGGCTGCACGCCCGACGAGTTCCGACGCATGGCCCCGGACGCCGCGGCCAGCTGAGCAGACGCTTCCGAACGACACCGGCGCAAGCACCTTCGTGCTTGCGCCGGTGTGTGTGTCGGCAGGGATCAGGCGGTGGTCACACGAAGCACAGTCACACGAAGCACAGCGGCGAGTAGTCGCTGCGCCCGCCGGTGGTCGGTGACACGAGGAACGTGCACGGGTTGTAGCCGACCTTCTCGATTTCCTTGGTCAGGCGACGCAGCTCCGAATCCGGCACCACCTTGTCGCGCGAGAGCAGGAACCCGGACCCGCGGTTGGGATCTCCGACGATCGCATACTGGTACGGCGCGTCGGGGTTCTCGCCGTCCTCCAGGTAAGCGATGACGTAATTGGGCGCGTTGCCGGGATTGATGCTTCCCGGCGTCTGGGGGAAGCGGACGCTCAGCTGCCCATTCGTCGTCGGATCGACGACCGTCGCACGTCCGACGATGCCGCCCTTCATGCCGGTCGGGCCGGTGCACCGGTTGTCCACCCCGATGGTCTTCGCGTCGATCTTCGTGTACGTGGCGCTGGTGTCCCGCGCGCAGGTGACGCCGAAGAAGGACGGCACCGTGGCCAGCTGCCACCACGTGCCGAGATAGCGGTCCACCTCGACCTTCGCCACCGGTGCCAGCGGTGCGGCCTGTGCGGTTCCGGTTCCGGCCGCGAAGCCGAGACCGACGATCAGGCCGGCGACAAGGGCTGCAAGGGAGCGGGTGATGCGCATGAGGTTCCTTTCGTGCCGTTCGTCGTACCGCCGCTCCCGGATGGAGCCGCGTCACCACACGATTCGGATCCGTGACGCACCGTGGATGGGTCGCTCCCTCGCAGCCCCGTCACCGGGCCCGCGTCACAGGTTGTAGGCGTTGTTCGGATTCCAGGTGGAGACCGCCCAGATCACGATGAGATCCAGCACGATGATCAGGATGGCCCACGCGGGGTAGTACGGCAGCCAGAGGAACTGCGCGATGATCGACAGCGACGCGATCACGATCGCCGAGATCCGTGCCCAGTCGGCGCCGACCGCCAGTCCGCCGGCGATCAGCAGGGCGACGACGCCGAGGATCAGATGGATCCAGCCCCAGGTGGTGAGGTCGAACTGGAAGACGTACTCGCGCCCGACGACGAACAGGTCGTCGTTCGCGATGGCCGAGATGCCCTGGAAGACCGAGACCAGACCGGCCACGAACAGCAGGGCCGCGGCCACGATGGAGATACCCAATGCGAAACCCTGCTTGGCAGACCTGTCGGCCTGCTGATCCGGGGAAGCGCTCATGGTAGGCGTGTCCTTTCAGTGGGTGGTGCGCCGACTCCATGGCCCGAGCCGTCGACGCGGCGGCTCTGGTACGGATGGACCACATCAAGGATGGGTGCTCCGGCCGGGTTTCGCAGATGTTCGGGCACATCTGGACAATCATGACCAGGCGATTTAGTACTCGGCGGGGGGCGGGTATAAGCTATCGCAGGCTACACACGGGGTGTGGCGCAGCTTGGTAGCGCGCTTCGTTCGGGACGAAGAGGTCGTGGGTTCGAATCCCGCCACCCCGACAGATGGATGAGCTTGCGAATCCAGAATTCTTCTTGTGGTTGAGAAGCAGTAGAGACCCTGACCCGGAGAGATCCGGTCAGGGTCTCCTCGTTTGTCCGGGCGGATCAGGTTGCGTTCTTCCCCGGAATCCGGCAATGCGACCCAGGGGCCGGTCAGGCGAGGTCTTCCGACGACGAGCGGCCGCCGACGTGCGCGATGATCGCCGGATCGTCGACGACGACCCGGTCGACCTCCTCTCCGCCGTCGCAGCGGACCAGTACGAGCGTGACTCCTGCCGGGCCGGCGTGGATCACCCGCCAACCCGCCCCGGAGTCCTCCCACCGCACCAGGTCGTCGAGCGTCATCGCGCCTACGATGCGTCGCCGACGAGTTGCCGCGCGAGATCGAGCAGATCCGTCGCGTGGACGTCGTTGTCCGGCGACCCGGAATCGTCCTTCGACTCACCGCCCCACTCGTGGGGACGCTCGACGAAGGCCGTGCGCAGCCCGAAGGACCGTGCCGCGTCGAGATCGTTCTGGTGGGTCGCGACCATCATCACCTCGCCGGGTTCGACCTCGAGCAGTTCGGCCAGCCCGCAATAGGTCTCGCGGGCGGGTTTGTAGTGCCGCCACAGGTCCGACCCGCCGACGACGTCCCACGGGAAGTCGTTGTGCCGGGCCATGTCGGTGAGCAGCGCGACCGTGCCGTTGCTCAGAGCGCAGATGATGAAGTCCCGCTTGAGGCGCCGCAGCCCGTCGGCCGCGTCGGGCCACCCGGGGATCGTCCGCCAGGCATGGACGAGGGTCGCGGCCTGCTCGTCGTCGAGGTCGACGCCGAACACCGCCGCGACATCGTGCAACGTCTCGGTCTGCAGGTCGTCGAGACGCCGCCAGGGCAGCTCACCCGACTCGACCCGCGCGAGGATCGGCCCGTAGCGTCGCCGCCACTCCTTGGCGAATGCCGCGGCGTCGACGTCGGGGACGGTCGTGCGGACCGCGTCGGAGATACCGGTGAACCAATCGGTGACGGTACCGAAGGTGTCGAAAGCCAGGACCTTCACATGTTCTCGAAGGTCAAGGCTCACATGGTCTCCCGGGCCAGCTGGGGGAGTGACTGGTCGGCGTCGTAGTCGGCGTCACCGTGGGAGACCGGCGTGAGTGTCAGCAAGCTGGCCTCCGGGCGGCAGCAGAACCGCGCCGGTGCGTAGGGCGACGTACCGAGTCCGGCGCTCACATGCAGCTTCATCGACGATCCCCAGCTCGACGCGCCCTTCACCCGGGAGCGGTCGATCTGGCAGTTCGTCACCAGCGCACCGAAGAACGGCAGGCACAGCTGACCGCCGTGCGTGTGACCCGCCATCACGAGGTCGTAGCCGTCGGCGGCGAACCGGTCGAGAACGCGCGGCTCCGGCGAGTGGGTGAGGCCGAGCCGCAGGTGCGCGAGCGGATTGGGGCGCCCGGCGATCGTCTCGTAACGGTCCCGTTCGATGTGCGGGTCGTCGACACCGGCCGCAACGACGCGGACCCCACCGACCTCCAGTTCGCGGATGGTGTGCGTCGCGTCGAGCCAGCCACGTTCGGTGAACGCGGCTCGAAGGTCCTGCCACGGAAGCGGTTCGCCGTGCGTACGCTGATGGTCCTTCTTGAAGTACTTGAGCGGGTTCTTCGGCTTGGGGCCGAAATAGTCGTTGGACCCGAATACGAACAGTCCCGGCCGCGAGAGCAGACCGCCGAGCGCCTGGATCACCGACGGCACGGCCTGCGGGTGGGCCAGATTGTCGCCGGTGTTCACGACGAGGTCGGGCTCCAGCGCCTCCAACTCGGCGATCCATGCCTGCTTCAACCGCTGTCCGGGCATCATGTGCAGGTCGCTGATGTGCAGGACCCGCAGCGGCGAGGCGCCGGGTTCGAGGACCGACAGTGTCGTGTGTCGCAGTGCGAAGGCGTTGCGCTCGATCACCGTCGAGTAGAACAGCCCGGCCGCGGCGAGTCCGGCGACCCCGGCCAGGGCACGGACGGGAACCCCGGAACCGGACGGACCGAGGCGTGGGAGGCCGAGGCGTGTGATGTCGAGTTCGGAGTGCTGCATCCCCCCAGAATACGCATCCGAGGGAGTGGCCCGGCCGTCGTTCACCACGGGGGCGACGACGTGTCGGCCGCGTCAGCCGGGAAGCTGGATCACCACCGGTCCGACGCCCGGGACCACGACCGTCGTCTCGGTCGGGCCGCCGCCGTCCCCGCCGCCGGCACGGCGACCGTTGGACACGTAGATGGTGACCGTGCTGCCCGGCATGGCCGAGTCCGACGGCGCGGTGAAGACCACCGTTCCCTGCGGGCGGCCGCTGTCGACGTCGAGTTCGCTCACCTTGAAGCCCGCGGCCTGCAGCCGGGAGGTGGCCTCACTCGCGGTCAGACCGCTGACCTGCGGGATGCGCCCGCGGTCGCTGCCGTTCCAGTACTCCTGATCGATGGGTGGTAGGTTCACCGGCCCGAACTTGGTGGCCACCGGCCGGACGGCCTGGAACCACGTCCGGGCGGGCTCCATGCCGCCGTAGAGGTCGCCGTCGTAGCAGGAGCGCAACGGGCTGCTGCAGACGCCCTGCGGGTTGGGGCCGTCGCTGTAGACGTAGGCGGCACCGGCGATCTGGTTGGTGAAGCCGACGAACGCCGAGGACCGGTGCGCCTCGGTGGTGCCCGTCTTACCGGACATCGGGAGGGTCCAACCGGCCGATCCGGCCGCACCTGCCGCGGTGCCCGCCCCCACGTCGTCCTTGCTCATCGCGTTGGCGAGGGTGTGCGCGAGACCCTCGTCGACGACCTGCTCGCACGGTGGCGTGGTGAACGGGATCGAGGTCAGTGCGGGACGACCGTCCGGTCCCATGACCGGGTTGCCGTACTGGTCGCGCTTGATCCGGCTGATCGACTTGATGGGATTCGGCGGGCACCAGGTGCCGCCCGACGCGATGGTCGCGGCGACGTTGGCGAGTTCGAGGCCGTTCAGCGGCAGCGGGCCGAGGGTGAACGAGCCGAAGTTCCCGTCCTTGACGTACTGCGCCATGCTCTTCTCGCCGTAGCCCGAGGACCCGGGGATCGTGTAGGAGCGCAATCCGAGCCGGACGGCCATGTCCACCGCAGGCTTCACGCCGACCTGCTGCAGGAGCTTCACGAACGCGGTGTTCGGCGACTGCGCGAGGGCGTTGGTCACCGACATCGACGCGGGGTACCGGCCGTCGTTCTTGACGCAGTAGGCGTTCGCCGGGCAGCCGTTGGCGCCGCCGCTGTTACCCATGCCCTCGACCGCGATCGAGCCCGGCACGGGGATGTTGGAGCCGGCGCCGAGTCCCTTCTCCATCGCCGCGGCGACGGTGAAGATCTTGAACACCGACCCCGCGCCGTCGCCCACCATCGAGAACGGCTGAGGCTGCATGGTCTCGCCGCGGTTGAGGTCGAGGCCGTAGTCGCGGCTCGACGCCATCGACAGCACGTCGTGCGACTTCTTGCCGGGCCGGAGCGTGCTCATCACGTCGGCGACGCCGTCGGCGGTGGGGCTGGCCTGCGACTTCACCGCGCGGGTCGTCGCGCGCTGCACCTCGGGGTCCAGGGTGGTCTGGATGATGTACCCACCGCGCAGGACCGAGTTGCGGGAGATTCCGTTCTCGGCGAGGAACTGCAGTGCGTAGTCGCAGAAGAAGCCGTTGTTGCCCGAGGCGATACACCCCTGGGTGGGGGTCTGCGGTCGGGCGAGGACGCCCAGCGGCTTCTCCTTCGCGGCGATCAGCTCGGCGCGACGTTCCGGGAAGTTGTCGATCATCGTGTCCAACACGAGGTTCCGCCGCTCGAGGGAGGCCTCTGGGTTGGAGTAGGGGTTGAGCGCCGAGCTGGACTGGACCATGCCGGCGAGGAGCGCCGCCTGTTCGACCTTCAGATCCTTGGCGGGGATGCCGAAGTAGGTCTGGGCCGCGGCCTCGATGCCGTAGGCGTTGTTGCCGAACGGCACCACGTTCAGATAGCGGGTGACGATCTGCTTCTTCGCCTCCTGCTTGGCGGCGGCGTCGTCGAGTCCCTTGTCGCGCTTGGCCTGGTCGATGAGGCTCTGCTCGAGCGTCAGCGCCATCCGCACCTCGCGCAGCTTGCGCGCCGGGGTGGTCTCGACCGCGGCCTGGCGGTCGGCTTCGGTCCGTGCGAGCACGAGGAGCTGATAGTTCTTGATGTACTGCTGGTCGAGGGTCGACGCACCCTGCTGGACCTCGCCCGACGACGAGTTCTTCAGCGCGGCACGGATGGTGCCCTTCCAGTCCACCCCGTCGTGCTCGAGGAAGCGTCGGTCCTCCACGGAGATGATCGCCCGGATCATGTCGGGGGAGATGTCGTTGTAGCCGACCTGGTAGCGGTACTGGTCGAACAGCACGGCGATCGGCTTGCCGTCGGCGTCGGTCATGGTGGTGACCTCCGGCAGCGTGCCGTTCAGCAGTTCGGAGGAGACGTTCTCGACAGCGGCCGCCGCTCGGTTGGAGACGACCCCGATTCCGCTGGCCACGGGGTAGAGAAGGCCGGCGACGAGAACTCCGGCCAGCAGGCTCGCCCAGGCCAGCGACCACAGTTTCTTCGACATCACCCCGACAGGATACGTGCGCTGTCACCGAACATCGCCCTGCCTCGCCCTTCGGTGCCGGTGAACCCGGCCCGCCGAACCCCTCGCAGGCGTCCGTCCGAACAGATGAGATTGCACGCTTGTCCCACTTTGTTGGCTCCAGGGGTTGCGCACCCAAGCACACATCCCTAAATTGAGTGCAGAATGTGACTCACGTAACAGTTGGCTGTAAATGTGGCTTGAGCAGCGACGTTGAGGCGCACTCGTAGCGACGCGGAGACGACAGGTAGGGGTGGCGGATGGCTACAGCGGCAGTTTCCAACGAAGAAGATCGCTTGGCGTGGGTTGCGCAGGCGCGTTGTCGAGGGGGAGACCCCGACGATCTGTTCGTACGAGGAGCGGCGCAGCGCAAGGCCGCGACGATCTGCCGCCACTGCCCGGTGCAGCTCGAATGCGGCGCCGACGCCCTCGACAACCGCGTCGAATTCGGCGTGTGGGGCGGCATGACCGAGCGCCAACGGCGTGCACTGCTCCGCCAGCACCCCGAGGTGACGTCGTGGTCGGCGTTCTTCGCCGCCCAGCGCCGGCGTCATCGCGACGCGGTCTGAACGCCTTCGCCTACCGGATCAGCCCCGCCCGGTGATCTGCTCGGCCACGGCCCGCAGCGCGGTCACGTCGGCCACCTCGAAGGGCAGTGCCGGTACCCCGACGATCGGCACGCGGGGGTGCGAGGCCGTGAATCTCTGCAGCAGGTGGAGTTCACGCTTCCCGGTGGCGGCCCGGTCGGCGTGGATCTGCAGGACGCCTCGGGTGAGTTCGTCGGTGACCGACTCGAGCGCCACCAGCGCAGACTCCTCCGGGATCGACGTCAGGTTCGGGTGCGTCCGGTTGAGGATGAGCCCCGCGAGCGGCATCGATTCCTCCGACAACCGGTCGACGAAGAACGCCGCCTCGCGCAGCGCGTCCGCCTCTGCGGCCGCGACCACGGCGAACTGGGTCCCCGGCTGCTTGAGCAACGCGTAGGTCTTCGCCGCGCGATCTTGGAAGCCGCCGAACATCGAGTCCAGGGACTGCACGAATGTCGCCACATCGCGCAGCATCTCGCCGCCGATGATGGTCGAGACCCCGCGCATCGCCAGGCTCATCGCGCCGGTGACCATCCGGCCCACCCCGCGGCCGCCGCCGACGAGCACCTTCATCAACCGTCCGGACAGGAACGACCCGAGTCGCTGTGGCGCATCGAGGAAGTCGAGGGCGTTCCGCGACGGCGGGGTGTCGACGACGATGAGATCCCAGTGGTCCTGCTCGAGGAGTTTGCCGAGCTTCTCCATCGCCATGTACTCCTGCGTGCCGGAGAACGACGACGCGACGGTTTGGTAGAAGGCGTTCTGCATGATCGCCTCGGCCCGATCCGGGGTGGAGTATTCGAGCACCATCTCGTCGAAGGTGCGACGCATGTCGAGCATCATCGCGTCGAGCGTGCCCGCGCCGTCGATCTTCACCGGCTGCGGATCGTTGGTCAGTTCCGACATGCCGAGCGACTGCGCGAGGCGTCGGGCCGGATCGATCGTCAGGACGGCCACCGTCCGGCCCTGCTCCGCGGCGTACATGGCCATCGCGGCCGCGGTGGTCGTCTTACCCACTCCGCCTGCGCCGCAACAGATCACGACGCGAGTTGCCGGGTCGGTGAGGACCGAGCCCATCTTGAGGTCGAGTGGCATCAGGCACCCGCTTTCTGGAGGAGGTTGGCCAGCTCGTAGATGGATCCGAGGTCGACGCCGTCGCCGAGGGACGGCAGTTCGAGCATCGGCAGCTCCACCTCGTCGAGCTGTGCCTTCGCGATCTGCTGCGCCTGGAGGCGGGTCGCGTGCTCGATGGTCTCGGTGAGCAGCCCGGCGAGGTCGCCGTCGGCGAGCTTGAGCCCACCGGCGGTCAGCGCGTCCTCGACGCGACCGGCATCGATCTGACCCTCGGCGATCTCGTCGATCACCTCGGCGGGCAGGTGAGGAGTGCTCACGCGGTTGATGATCAGGCTGCCGAGGTTGAGGTTCTTGCCGCGGAGTTCCGTGATGGCCTCGACGGTCTCCTGGATGGGCATCGCCTCGAGCAGCGTCACCAGGTGGATGATCGTCTCCTCGGAGTGCAGGAGTCGGACGACTCCCTCGCTCTGGTTACGGATCGGACCGGTCTTCGCGAGATCGGCCATCGCCTGCGTGACGTCGAGGAAGTTGCCGATGCGGCCGGTTGGCGGTGCATCCACGACCACCGCGTCGTAGACCCGGTTCCCCTGCTTGTCGGTGTGGATGATGCGCTCTTTGATCTTGCCCGTGAGCAGCACGTCACGTAGGCCGGGTGCGACGGTCGTGACGAAGTCGATCGCGCCGATGCGCTTCATCGCCCGGCCGGCGAAGCCGAGGTTGTAGAACATGTCCAGGTACTCGAGCAGCGCGTGCTCGATGTCGATGGCCAGCGCGGACACCTCGCCACCGCCCTCGGCGGTCGCGATGCGGGTGTCGGTCGGCGGTAGTGGCGGGATGTCGAAGACCTGCGCGATGCCCTGGCGGCCCTCCGTCTCGACGAGGAGGACCTTCTTGCCGTCCGCGGCCAGGGCGAGGGCCAGCGCGGCGGCGATGGTGGTCTTGCCGGTACCGCCCTTGCCCGACACGAAGTGCAGGCGGGCGCGCGCGGCCGCGTCCGGCCACTCGTTGTCGCCGGCAGCGGAGGAATCGTTTGTCACGCCGGGATCGGGCGCCTCACCCACCCCGGATCGTGAGCCCTGTTCATTGGCCACCGCAACACCTTATCCATTGACCCTCGCCAGATAGGGTGAGTCCATGACTGAAGTGACCGCGTGGGAATACGTGACGGTGCCGCTGCTGACCCATGCCACGAAACAGATCCTCGATCAGTGGGGCGCCGACGGCTGGGAGCTGGTTTCGGTTCTGCCCGGTCCCACCGGCGAGCAGCACGTCGCCTACTTGAAGCGCCCGAAGGGCTGATCATGCCGAACCAGTGGAGCGACCAGCTCGCAGAGCTCGACATCTCACTGCCCAGCGTCGTACCACCGGTGGCGAGCTACACCCCGGCGGTGAGGACCGGCAACCTCGTCTACACCTCGGGTCAGCTCCCGATCGTCGACGGCGAACTCTCGGTGCGCGGCAAGGTGCATGAGGGTGCCGAGGGTGTCGTTCGACCGGAAGACGCCACGGCCGCGGCACGGGTGTGTGCGCTCAACGCACTCGCCGCGATCGACGCGCTCGTGGGGATCGATTCCATCGTGCGTGTCGTCAAGGTCGTCGGTTTCGTCGCGTCCGCTCCCGGATTCACCGGCCAGCCCGCGGTGATCAACGGCGCGTCGGACGTCCTCGGCGAGATCTTCGGTGACGCCGGGGTGCATGCCCGCTCTGCGGTCGGCGTCGCCGAGTTGCCGCTCGGTGCGCCCGTCGAGGTGGAACTGATCGTCGAAGTGGCCTGACGTCCGCGTTGGACGTCGCACTCCTGATCGTCGCCGCCGCTGCTGCGGGCTGGGTCGACGCCGTGGTCGGCGGCGGGGGACTGGTGCTGATCCCCGCGATGCTGATCGCGCAACCCGGGCTCCCCGTCGCGACCGCGCTGGGAACCAACAAGCTGGCGGCGGTCTTCGGTACCGCTTCGGCCGCCTGGCGCTACGTACGACACGTGCGCATCGACCTGCGGCGGCTCATCCCGGTTTTCGTCGCGGCGCTCGTGTTCTCCGCGCTCGGAGCGGTGGTGGCGATCTCGCTGCCCACCGAGATCTTCACGCCGATCGTGTTGGTGATGCTCGTCGGTGTCGGACTGTTCGTCGCGCTCAACCCGGGCTTCGGCGGTGACGCGTCGGCGGGACCGCGCTCGCGCGTGTCCACGATCGCCGGTCTCGTGGTGGCCGGCGTCGTCGTCGCCTTCTACGACGGGGTGATGGGTCCGGGGACCGGGACGTTCCTCATCATCAGCCTGACCGCTCTGGTCGGGACCAGCTTCCTGGAGAGCTCGGCGATGGCGAAGGTCATCAATACCGCCACCAACCTCGGCGCCCTGACGGTGTTCGGACTCCAGGGAAATGTGTTGTGGCTGCTGGGGCTGGGCCTCGCCGTCGCGAACATCGTCGGCGCCCAGATCGGGTCGCACATGGCGATAGGGCGGGGCAGTTCGTTCGTGCGGTGGGTGTTGCTGGGCGTCGTCGTCGTGATGGTCGGCAAGCTGGGGTACGACCTGATCATCGGATGACCCGGCGGGTCGTCGACGAAAAGTGCTGGCGCACCGGCCCCCGACCGTCGATGCTCGGATGGTGAACACAGGCGAGATGGCGCCGGATCGGGCGAGCCTCCAGCGACGCACAGTCGTCCTGCTGTGTGTGGGCCAGATCTTGGGCGGGGTGTCGATGGGTGGCGCCCTCGCGCTCGGCGCCATTTTGGGCGAAGAACTCTCGGGAACCGACTCGCTGGCCGGCGTACCGACGACCGTGCTCACGCTCGGCGCCGCGGCGGCGGGTCTCCCGCTGGCGTCGGTCGCCGCGGGTCGAGGTCGCCGACCGGCGCTGACGACCGGAATGCTGATCGCCGCCGCCGGTGCACTCACCGTTGCGTTCGCCGTCGATCGTGAATGGTTCCCCCTGATGCTCGTGGGCATGGCCGGGGTGGGATCGGGAACCGCGGTGAGCCTGCAGGCCCGCTTCGCGGCGACCGATCTGTCCGCGCCGGAGACACGGGGGCGGGACCTGTCGCTCGTCGTGTGGATGACGATGATCGGCGCGGTCGTCGGACCCGCCCTGGTGCCCCTGGGCGCGACGGTCGCGGACTGGTTCTCGATGGCCGAACTCTCCGGACCCTTCCTGCTCGGCGCCGTCGGCTGTGCCGCGGCGGCCGCGGTGCTGTTCACCGGACTCCGTCCTGACCCGCTCGTCGTGGCCACCGGTGCGCAAGGCGTGACACACACGAGAGTTCCGCTGAAGGAGGGGCTCTCGGCGATCCTGCGATCACCGTCGGCGCGTGCGGCAACGGCTGCGGTGGTCTCCGCGCACGCGGTGATGGTCGGTGTCATGGCGCTGACTCCCGTCCACATGCATCACGGCGGGGCGTCGGTGACAGTCGTCGGACTGTCGATCAGCGCCCACATCGCCGGGATGTACGCACTCGCACCGGTGATGGGTCTCCTCGCCGACCGTGTCGGCAGGACGCCGGTCATCCTCGCCGGCCAGGCGACACTCGTCGTCAGCTGTGTCGCGGGTTTCGTGTTCGCGGGCTCGCAGGCCGGACTCGTGGTGGCCCTCGTACTGCTGGGCATCGGATGGTCGGCGTCGACGGTGGCGGCATCGACACTGCTCACCGACAGCGTCGACGTCGCGCATCGGGCCCCCGCACAGGGCGTTTCCGACACCGCGATGAGCCTTGCCGGCGCGGCGGCGGGGGCTCTCGCCGGTGTCGTGGTCGGCGCCTTCGGATACAGCGTCCTCGTCCTCGGATCGGCGGTCATCGCCGTCGTCACGGCGGTCTACGTGGTGGCCGACGGCGCGCGGGACCGGCGTCGAACCGCTGTGGCATAGGGTTTCGCCAGGGATCACAGCATTCGGTGGGAGGCGGGAGATGGCACCTTCGCAGCTCGTCGGACGCACCGGGACCGTGACGATGTCGATCGCAGGCGGCGAGTCACTCGGAGAGGTCGAGGTGCGATTCGCCGGCGGGACAGAACGGTTCCTCGCTCGCGGAGTGGAATCGATCGAGGTCGACGCCGCGATCCTCGTGATCGCCGAGTCCCCCGGACGGATCCTGGACGTCGAGAAGTGGTGGCAGCCCCCGGAGCTGTGAGGGCGGCCGGGAACACCATGTGAACAACCGATTCTCGTGCGACGCGCGATGGGGCAGTATCTGGGACCGACACCCAACCGTTCGGGGCGACACCCTGCTGTCTCGACCTACGACGACGCCACCCGACCTACGACGCCACCAGGAGAACTGCATGCTCGGCTATTACGTCCCAGAACCCGACGAGGCCATGTTGATCTCGGGTGCGAAATCCGACGAAGACAATGCGCCGTTCGTCGTGGTCGTCGGGCACGGGAAGTGGGTGATGCCCTTCTTCCGCAAGGTCCGGTTCCTGTCGATGGCGCTGCACGAGGCCACGATCCGCGAGGTCTGTGTGACGACCCAGGGCATCCAGCTCAACGTGCGGGCCGTGATCGCCCACAAGGTCGGCAACGACGTCATGTCGATCGTCAACGCCGGTCAGCGGTTCATCTCCGAGCAGGAGAACGAGATGAATCAGCTGACCGGACAGATCTTCTCGGGCCATCTGCGCTCGATCGTCGGGTCGATGACCGTCGAACAGATCATCCGCGAGCGCGACACCCTCGCGCGCCAGGTGCTCGACGCGTCGAAGCGTGAGATGGGCTCGATCGGTCTGGTCGTCGACTCGTTCCAGATCCAGTCGATCGACGACATGGACTCCGGCTACATCAACGCGCTGGCCGCGCCCAACATCGCCAAGGTGCAGCGCGAGGCAGCTGTCGAACGTGCTCGCGCGGACCAGGAGTCGGCGAAGGCGCAGCAGGAGTCGCTGCGGAATCAGGCGGACTACGAGCGGGAGACCTCGATCAAGCGCGCCTCCATCAAAGCCGAGACCGACAAGGCCAATGCCGAAGCGGCCCAGGCGGGCCCGCTCGCCCAGGCGCGGGTCAACCAGGAGGTGATCCGCGAGCAGTCGCTGCTGGCCCAGGCCCAGGCCGAACTGCGTGAGCAGGAGCTGATCTCGGAGGTCGTCAAGCCTGCGGAGGCCGAGGCGCTCCGGCGCCGGATCATCGCCGAGGCGGAGGCCAAGGCCGTCGAGATCCAGTCCGCGGCGGCGGCCCAGCACAACAGGATCGCACTCGACCAGCAGCTCATCGAAGCGCTGCCGACTCTGGTCGGCGAGGTGGCCAAGGGGCTGAGCACCGCGAATCTGACCGTGTACAACGGTGCGGAGGGCGTCAACGAGATCATGACCGGCGTGATCACCCAGGGGGCGGCACTGCTGCGCAGCCTGCAGGATCAGGTGGCGCCGACCATCGTCGACGGTGAGGGGGCCACCCGCGTCGACGGGATGACCAACGGCTCCGCGGTCGCCGAGAACTGAGCCGCGGCCTCGGCACACCCGCCCGATCGGCGGGCTACGGAACGAGGGGTGAGCGGAGTCGATAGTCTCGGAGACCATGAGCTCACAGAACGAGGCTGCCCCCACCCACCCCGCGTACGGGGTGCTGCGGGAGGTGACGCCCTTCGCATCGGTGCTGCTGTGCGACAACTCCGGGATGATGGAGCTCGACGGCACGAACACCTACGTTCTGCGGGCGCCCGGCAGCGATGAGTGTGTGGTCGTCGACCCCGGTCCGCCGAAGTACAAGGCCCACGCCCGTCGGCTCGCCGAACTCCCGGGTGTCGCACTTGTCCTCGTGACGCACCGGCACTACGACCACACGGGTGGCATCTCCCGGTTGCACAAGCGCACCGGCGCACCTGTGCGCGCTCGTCTGGAGAAGCATTGCCGCAAGGCCGCACCCCTGCGCGATCGAGAGGTCATCGAGGTGGCGGGCCTGCGCATCACAGTACTGGACACCCCCGGGCACACCGGCGACTCGGTGAGCTTCGTCGTGGAGCACGACGGCCAGCGGGCTGTGCTGACCGGCGACACGATCCTGGGAAGTGGCACGACCGTTCTCGATCCGTCCGACGGCGGTCTGCGCGACTACCTCAACTCGCTGAACCGGCTCATCGTCGAAGGCGAAGGGGCGCCGCTGCTCCCGGCGCACGGTCCCGACCACCCCGACCTGGGGCCCGTCGCCCGCTACTACAAGGCGCACCGCGAGGACCGCATCGATCAGATCGTCGCGGCACTCGACGACATGGGCGTCTCCGCGCGCGAGGCCAAACCGATGAAGGTGGTCCGTCGTGTCTACGCCGATGTCGACAAGAAGCTGTGGCCGGCCGCCCGGCTGTCGGTCAAGGCCCAGTTGGAGTATCTGCGACAGGCCTGAGGGGCATCACAACAGAAGCCGCCCACTCCTCTGAGGAGTGGGCGGCTTCGTTGGTGTGGGTCTTCTGGGTAGGAGTTCAGCGAGCGCGGCGTGCCAGTCGTTCAGAATCGGCGATCAGCACACTCTTGCCCTCGAGACGCAGCCAGCCGCGCTGGGCGAAGTCGGCGAGAGCCTTGTTGACGGTCTCACGTGACGCGCCGACGAGCTGGGCGATCTCTTCCTGGGTCAGGTCGTGCGTCACGCGGAGAGCACCGCCCTCCTGGGTGCCGAAGCGCTGCGCGAGCTGCAACAGCTGCTTGGCGACGCGACCGGGGACGTCGGTGAAGATGAGGTCGGCGAGGTTGTTGTTGGTGCGGCGCAGACGACGCGCGAGCACGCGCAGCAGCTGTTCGGCGATCTCGGGGCGATCCTTGATCCACGCCTTCAGCGCGTCACGGTCCATCGAGACCGCGCGGACCTCGGTGACCGTCGTCGCCGACGACGTCCGGGGGCCGGGGTCGAAGATGGACAGCTCGCCGAACATGTCCGACGGTCCCATGATCGTCAGCAGGTTCTCGCGGCCGTCGGGGGAGCGTCGGCCGACCTTCACCTTGCCCGACATGATGATGTAGAGCCGATCGCCGGGTTCGCCTTCGTGGAAGATCACGTGTCCGCGAGGGAAGTCGACGGGCTGAAGTTGCTTGGTCAGCGCCGCGACGGCGGAAGGCTCGACGCCCTGGAATATGCCCGCCCGCGCCAGTACTTCTTCCACCTAGGGAACCTTTCTCGAATCTTTGCCACAGCCACGTCTGAGATCGCGCGCCCTTGGATACGCTACCCCGCGCCCCAGCATATGTGTTGAATGGGTCACTGAACCTGCATTGCGCGTGTGTCCGGCGAGCGAGATGTCGACGAGGCGTTCGTGCCTGGTGGCGTCCGGTGTGGTGACCGTCGGATCAGCTGGCGCGCTTGGGCGATTCGGCACGCTCGACGACGGGCTCGGACCTCGTCACCCGGCGGGTGCGGAGCTCGTCGAGAGCCGCGGGCATCCCCTCGCGGGCGAGGGTGTCGACATTCTGGGCGTCCGCGGCGTCGAGGAAGTCCTCGACGTCGTCGCGGGTGACCGACGAGCGGTCGATCCGTGCCTGCACCTTGTCCATGCCCATCGCAAAGAGCATGAGTACAGCTGGGAACAGCAGCGCCGCGAGACCATGCATGGGGACAAGTAAACACAATGGACCCCGCGGAATCCTCATCCGAGGGGCCGACGTCACTGACTTGTTACCTGACCGTAGGTTGCGGCGACGTGTTCTCCGTCGCAGCCATCGGTCCCGTCCGAAGGTCCGTTTCAGGGCCATGAGCTGCGCTGTTGTGGTCGCAGGCACGGTCGCACGGCCCGGTGGCCGGTCCGTGGTCACCTGCGGCGGCGGCATATGCGGAACACATCGCTAACCTGAATCAGGTGAGCGCACGCAAGGCGGCGTCCGCGGGCCCGGCCGCGGTCCGCAAACAGGAGACCCATCTCGGTTTGGTCCGGCGCGCGCGACGGATGAACCGGACGCTGAAGGTCGCGTTCCCGCATGTCTACTGCGAACTCGATTTCACCGATCCGCTGGAGCTGTCGGTGGCGACGATCCTGTCCGCCCAGTGCACCGACGTGCGGGTCAATCAGACGACGCCCGCACTGTTCGCGAAGTACCGCACCGCCCGCGACTACGCCGAAGCCGATCGGACCGAGCTCGAGGAGATGATCCGGCCGACCGGCTTCTACCGGAACAAGACGAACTCGATCATCGGGCTGGGCCAGGCCCTCGTCGAACGCTTCGACGGCGAGGTCCCCGACAACCTGAAGGATCTCGTGTCGCTCCCCGGTTTCGGACGCAAGACCGCGAACGTGGTGCTCGGCAATGCCTTCGGCGTGCCGGGGATCACCGTCGACACTCATTTCGGCCGTCTGGTCCGACGCTGGCAGTGGACGGAGGAGACCGACCCGGTGAAGGTCGAGCACGCGGTGGGTGAACTCATCGAGCGCCGGGAGTGGACCGACCTCTCGCACCGGATCATCTTCCATGGCAGGCGCGTGTGTCATGCGCGCAAACCCGCGTGCGGCGTCTGCATCCTGGCCAAGGACTGCCCGTCGGTGGGGACCGGTCCGATGGACAAGGCGGAAGCGGCGGCTCTGGTGAAGGGCCCGGAGACCGAACACCTGCTGGCGCTCGCGGGGGTCGCGGCGACGTGAGCGATGCGAACGTAGAACCCGGCGCCGGGAGCGAAGCGAGCGGGCCGAAGGTGGCCGGCGCCGGGAGCGAAGCGAGCGGGCCGATTGAACCCGGCGCCGGGAGCGAAGCGAGCGGGCCGATCGATGCACCGCCCGCTCCGGCGCAACGGCCGTCCCGTTTTCCGCCAGCCGCGCGGTGGACCGTCGTCTTCATCGTCGTGATGATCGCGTTGATCGTGGCCATCTGGCCGCGCGGCGGCGACTCGACTCCGATGTCGAGTGCCCCGCCGTCGGCGAGTGGTGCCCGGCCGCAGGACGCGCCCGTCGACGAGGCGAGGGTCGCCGCTGCGCGAGCCGATGCCGCCCTGCCCGACTGCCCGACGACCGGCCTCCCGGAGGCCGCGGGCTCGGTGCTCGCCGGGGTCGTCGAACCGTGTCTGGGAACCGGTGCGCCCTACGACCTCGGGGCCGCGACCGCGGGCAAACCCCTGGTGATCAACGTGTGGGCGCAGTGGTGTGGTCCGTGCAAGACCGAGTTGCCGTATTTCGAGGAGTACGCGGCCCGCGCCGGTGACCGTGTGACCGTGCTGGCGCTCCACGCCAAGGAGGGCGGCAGCAATCCCTTCTTCCCGCTGACGTTGCTCACCGAGATCGGAGTTCGCTTGCCGTCCGTGCTCGATCTCGACGGCCGGGTGGCCGCTGCCATCAAGGCGCCCCGTGTGTTCCCGTCGACCGTCTTCTTGCGCGCCGACGGCACGGTCGCGAAGGTCTATCCCGGGGTCTTCGACAGTCCGGACGAGATCGCCGACGCCGTGGACGAACACCTGGGTGTGCGCGCATGACCCCGCGCCCGGACGCCGAGCCGGGACCACTGATCCCGGCGGAGGAGATCCCGCCGTGGCTGCGCGCGCTGACGGCCGACGTCGCCGCCGTCTCGAGGAGTGTCGACAACCGCGGCGGGGACCGGTCGCGATGGGCGTCGATGCTGCCGACGAAGACCCGCTCGGCGGCGGTGCTCGTCCTGTTCTCCGGTTCGTGGGAGTCGGCCGACGACCATCCGGGCGGGCTGCCCGCCGATGCGGAGGTTCTCCTCACCGAACGGGCGTCGACGCTCCGGCAGCACAGCGGGCAGGTCGCCTTCCCCGGTGGTGCCGCCGATCCCGGTGACGACTTCCCGGTCGGCACCGCCCTGCGTGAGGCGACCGAGGAGACGGGTCTCGACGCATCGGGTGTGCGCATCCTGGCGACTCTGCCGAGTTTCCCGGTCGGGGTGTCCGGTTTCGACGTGGTGCCGGTGATCGGGTACTGGCACCGGCCGAGTGACGTCCGCGTCGTCGACGAGGGCGAGACCGCTCGCGTGGACCGGGTGAATCTGCGCGAATTGCTGTCCCCGGACAACCGTTTCCAGGTGCGCCGCAAGGCGGTGGGCATCGTCTACAAGGGTCCCGCGTTCTTCGTCGACAATCTGCTCGTGTGGGGCTTCACCGGCGGGTTGATCGCCGCGATCAGCGAGGTGGCCGGTTGGGACCGGCCTTGGGACAAAGACGACGTCCGTTCGCTGGAGAAGATGATCGAACTCGCCGGGAGTGCGCAGGAGTCCGGGTTCGAGCAGTTGCATCCCGACGGTCGCACCCCGGTCGACGTACGGACCGCCGAGTCGGAGGGCGCGGGATGAGCAGCTCCGCATGGGTCGACATCATCGTCATCGCCATCGCGCTGCTGGCCGCGGCGAGCGGTTACCGGTCGGGCGCGGTCGCTTCGGCACTCGCCTTCATCGGGGTCGCGCTGGGTGCGGTCGCCGGGGTTCTGCTCGCGCCGAGGCTGATCGAGCGGTTCGACGACCTGCAGGCGCGTGTGCTCGTCGGCGTGTTGGTACTCGTGGTGCTGGTGGTCGTCGGCGAGGTCGCGGGCATGGTCTTGGGACGCGCCGCGCGGGGCGGCATCCGGTCGCCCGGGCTACGCGCCGTCGACAGCGGTGTCGGATCGTTGCTGCAGGTGATCGCGGTGTTGCTCGCGGCCGGTCTGGTCGCGATACCGCTGCGTGAGTCGGCCGATCCGGCGATCGCGGGCGCGGTGAGCGACTCGAAAGTGCTGAGCGCCGTCGACGAGGTGTCGCCGCAGTGGGTCGACGACATCCCCGACGATTTCAAAGCGCTGCTCGACAGTTCGGGGCTCCCGAAGTTCCCGTTCGTCAGCACCCCGTCGACCGCCGTGGAGCCGCCCGACCCGGCGCTGGCCGGACTGCCGGCGGTGAGGCAGGCGCGGCCCAGCGTCGTCAAGATCGAGGGTGTCGCGCCGAGTTGCCGTCAGGCTCTGGAGGGCAGCGGGTTCGTCGTCTCGCCCGAGCGCGTGATGACCAACGCGCACGTCGTGGCAGGCACCGAACGTCTGCAGGTGCAGACCTCTGCCGGCGCGCAGCTGCCCGCGAAGGTCGTCCACTTCGACAGCGAGAACGACATCGCGGTGCTCGACGTCCCCGGCCTGCGAGCCCCCGCCCTCAAGTTCGCGTCGCGGCCCGCTGCCACCGGCGACGACGCGATCGCGCTGGGGTTCCCCGAGGCCGGCCCCTTCTACGTGAGCCCGCTCCGGGTTCGATCGGTGTTCTCCCACACCGGTGACGACATCTATCGCACCGGGCAGGTCACCCGCGAGGTGTATGCGGTTCGCGGGTTGATCCGGCAGGGCAATTCGGGTGGCCCGCTATTGAACTCGGACGGTGAGGTGCTCGGTGTGGTGTTCGGTGCCGCAGAGAACGCCGCCGACGAGACCGGCTTCGTGCTCACCGCCCGTCAGGTGCGTTCCGACTTCGACGAATCCGAGCGACAAAACGAGCGGGTGAGTACCCAGAGCTGCGTCCTCGCCTGATCTTGCGCTGGTGGACGCGCGCGATGTCGGCGGCCGGGTCGGGTTCGTGTCCCAGGAAGTCCAGGATCTGTTCGGTCACCGCCGCGGGCTGCTCCTGATGCGCGAAGTGCCCGCTTCGATCCACCTGCCGGTAGGTCTGATGGGCCGCCCAGCGATGGCTGTCGGCCATGACGTCGTCGAGGATGTACGGGTCGTCGCGGCCCCGCAGCGCCAGCACCGGTAGGTGGAGCCGCTGGTCCATGAGATCCATGAACCGGGCCCCGTCCGGCCGGAACTGGGATCGGAACGCCCAGCGCCGGTACTCCAGGCTGCAGTGCGCGACGTTGGGGATCAGCATCGCCGAACGGTTCAGTTCGACTGTCTGCGCGTAGTCGGCGTCATCGCGCCACTCCGGCGACGACCGTTCGGCGAAGTAGTCGGCGACGAACGCGGCGTCGTCCCGGGTGACCTGGCGTTCCCCGGCACGTGGGAGCTGATTGCGCAGGAACAGGGGCATGAACCGCGACCGCTGGGCTCTGTCGCGCAGCACTCGGCGTCGAAGGGCGCGCGGATGCGGCGACGCGATCACGACGATGCGGTCGACCACGCGCGGATGCAGTGTGGCCGTCGCCCAGCAGACCAGGCCGCCGTCGGAGTGGCCGATGAGAGTCGCGGTGGTGTGCCCGAGGGCGCGGACGAGTCCGTTGGTGTCACCGGCCAGGGTCCAACCGTCATACCCGCGTGGCGGTTTGTCGGTGTCGCCGTAACCGCGGAGGTCGACGGCGACCGCGCGGTAACCCGCCTCGGTGAGGGCGGTGAGCTGGTGTCGCCAGCTCCACCAGAACTCGCCGAAGCCGTGGAGCAACAACACGAGTTCCCGGTCGTCTGCGGGGACGCCCGCCGGCTGGACGGCGTGGAACCGGACCCCGTTGGCGCGGACGTCGAAATGCTCCCAGTCGCCGGGGAGCCGAACGCTTGAGGGGTCGGGCGCCACGCTCACGACTCAGCCTTCGCGCGCGGGCGGGATTCTCGGGTGCGTGGTCTCGTGCTCTGCGTGACGGTTCGGCAGGACGGTCGGCAGTTCGTTGACCGATTCGATCGTCTTCTTCGGTCCCCGCACCCGTTTGAAGAACAGGTAGCCGACGAACGCGGCGACCACGGTCACCAGAACCAGGATGAGGAACACGATCAGGAACGCCAGCCAGCGCCAGACCCACTCGTCGAGCAGCTCGGCGAGGAAAAAGAAGAAGAAAAAGCTGGAGTACAGCGCCATCACGCCGGCGACGATCAGCAGCCCCGTGCCGGCACCGGCCTTCTTCGCCTCGGTGACCAACTCCGCCTTGGCCAGGGCGACCTCGGACCGGAACAGGGTCGAGACACTGGCGGTCGCGTCCTTGACCAGGCTTCCGATCGTCGGCTCACCGTTCCGGCCGGCGTTGGCGTCGGAAAGCGGGATCGACGGGACGGAGTCCCGGCCCGCGTCGGGCAGGCCGTGCTCGTTGGGGCTCACAGAATCCTCCGTTGTTCGGCTGATGGGCTTATGTTGCCATGCGCGCGCCGCTGAGGTGGCGGCCCACCCATGGGTGGGTCGGGGAGTCCCGAACGCGCGATGCGCCACCGGCGACAGTTCG
Organism: Gordonia terrae; assembly: GCF_051789125.1. Classification (GTDB taxonomy): domain Bacteria; phylum Actinomycetota; class Actinomycetes; order Mycobacteriales; family Mycobacteriaceae; genus Gordonia; species Gordonia terrae_A. The sequence continues at coordinate 592,422 of NZ_CP196526.1, forward strand.
CCGGTGGCGCATCGGGACGCCGAACGCTCCCTGGGGAGCGTTCGGCCGGGTGGATCAGGCCTTCTTCGCGCGGATCGCCTCGAACACCGACGGGTCGACGAGCGTCGAGGTGTCGCCGAGTTCGCGACCCTCGGCGACGTCCTTGAGCAGGCGGCGCATGATCTTGCCCGAGCGGGTCTTGGGCAGCTCGGGGACGACGTTGATCTCGCGTGGCTTGGCGATCGGCGAGATCTCCACCGACACCTGCTGGCGCAGTTCGGCGACGAGTTGGTCGCCGGTGTTCTCGACACCCTCGCGGAGGATGACGAAGGCGACGATGCCCTGACCGGTGGTCTCGTCGGCGGCGCCGATGACCGCGGCCTCGGCGACACCGGAGTGCCCGACGAGGGCGGACTCGACTTCCGCGGTGGAGATGCGGTGGCCGGAGACGTTCATGACGTCGTCGACGCGGCCGAGGACCCAGAGGGCGTGGTCGTCGTCGTAGCGGGCGCCGTCACCGGCGAAGTACCAACCCTGTTCGGCGAAGCGCGACCAGTAGGTCTCGCGGAACCGCTCCTCGTCACCCCAGATGCCGCGCAGCATCGACGGCCACGGCTGATCGAGCACGAGGTAGCCCTGTTCCCCGGCGCCGACCGGGTTGCCCTGGTCGTCGACGATGTTCGCGCTGATGCCGGGCAGTGGCTTCATGGCGGATCCGGGCTTGGTGGCGGTCACGCCCGGGAGCGGCGAGATCATGATGGCGCCGGTCTCGGTCTGCCACCAGGTGTCGACGATCGGGGCCTTGTCGCCGCCGATGACCTCGCGGTACCACTTCCACGCCTCGGGATTGATCGGTTCGCCGACGCTTCCGAGGAGGCGGACGCTCGACAGGTCGTGGGCGTCGGGGATCTCGCGGCCCCACTTCATGAAGGTGCGGATGAGGGTGGGGGCGATGTAGTAGATCGTGACGCCGTACTTCTCGATGATCTCGAAGTGGCGGTGTTCGTTGGGGGAGTTGGGGGTTCCCTCGTAGACGACTTCGGTCGCGCCGTTGGACAGCGGTCCGTACACGAGGTAGGAGTGGCCGGTCACCCAGCCGATGTCGGCGCCGCACCAGAAGACGTCGTGACCCTCCTTGTGGTCGAAGACGTAGTGGAAGGTGTAGCTGACCTGGGTGAGGTACCCGCCCGAGGAGTGCACGATGCCCTTGGGCTTGCCGGTGGTTCCGGAGGTGTAGAGCAGGAACAGCGGGTGTTCGGCGTCGAACGCTTCCGCCTCATGGGTGTCGGATTGCTCGTCGACGGTGTCTTCCCACCACACGTCGCGGCCCTCGACCCAGTTCAGGTCGGGGTCGTGGTTGGTGCGGCGCACCACCAGAACCTTCTCCACCGACGCCGCGGCGTCGTCGCCGGTGCCGAGCGCCTCGTCGACCTGGGTCTTCAGCGGTGCGGGTTCGCCGCGGCGGTACTGGCCGTCGGTGGTGATGACGAGTTTGGCCTCGGCGTCGTCGACGCGCGAGCGCAGAGCTCCGGAGGAGAAGCCGGCGAAGACCACCGAGTGGGTGAGTCCCAGGCGGGCGCAGGCGAGCATCGAGATGAGGGCTTCGGGAACCATCGGCATGTAGATGGCGACGCGATCGCCGGCGACGAGCCCGATGGAGGCGAAGTAGTTGGCAGCCTTGCTGACCTCGGCGAGGAGCTGGCTGTAGGTGAGGTCGCGGGTGTCGCCGGGTTCACCGATCCAGTGGATGGCCACTCGATCGCCCTTGCCCGCGGCGACGTGGCGGTCGACGCAGTTGACCGAGACGTTGAGCTTGCCACCGACGAACCACTTCGCGAACGGGGCATCCGACCAGTCGAGGGTGTCGGTGAAATCGGTGGCCCAGTCCAGTCGCCGGGCCTGCTCGGCCCAGAATTCGAGACGGTCGGCATCGGCGCGGTCGTACATCTCGGCGGTGCCGTTGGCCTGGGCGGCGAACTCGTCGGAGGGCGGGAATGCCTTGACGGACGTGGAGGACATCGGTGACATGAGCCTTTCGCTGTCGACGGAGGACACACCACAGTAAGGTGACCCGACGTCGGGACGGGCAATCACTGTGAGCGTAGTCACGTCGTCGTCGGGCATGGAACCACCGGTATGCGAGCGCATGTCCTGCGCGATGAACGGCGTGTGGAAGACGACGAACGGTCGCCACGCCTTTCGGTCGTTTAACCGACGGGCGGGACGACCCGGAATCCGCCCGTCGATTTCTGAAACGGCCACTAACAATGCGGGCCGACGCATTCTCAGCGCCCGAGAACGCGGGGTTCTCGCCGGGACGGACTTCGGCCGGTGGTGGACGCAGGGTGAGGAACGTCAGGGGCGTCGACTCCTGTGCATCATCGACGCAACTATCGTCGGAGGGTGACCACCGACCCTCTGGCGCCACTCCTGGACCTGCCCGGCGTCGCCGACGCCGCCGACCGCGCTCGCGACGCCCTGTCTGCGGTGCATCGGCACCCCGCCAACCTGCGCGGATGGGACAAAACGGCGACCGAGGCCTCCTGGCGGGCCGGTCGTTCCTCGGCGGCGATCGACGGGGGAAGCGTCGAGCTCCGTCGCGACGGGGACTTCGACGATCCGATCCTGGCCGGTGCGATGCGGGTCTCCCAGGCGCTCGACGGCGACTCGCTGGTGTCGTTGACCGCCGTGGTCCGGCGCGCGCCGGCGCAGGCGCTTGCGCGGCTGCACACGCTTGCCGCTGCCGACATCGTCACGGACCCCGATCTGCTGGGTCGCCCCCGAGGTGGGACGGATGTGGCGGAGCGTCTCGATCTGTTGGGGCAGTTGACAACCGGTGCGACGACGGTCCCGGCCCCGATCCTCGTTGCCGTGGTGCACGGCGAACTGCTCGGCCTCGAGGCGTTCCCCACCGCCAACGGCGTGGTGGCGCGAGGCGTGGCGCGACTCGTCGGAGCGTCGACCGGTCTCGACCCCCACTGCCTCGGGGTGCCGGAGGTGACCTGGTTCAAACGGGTCGTCGAGTATCGCGAACTGGCCGCGGGGTTCGCGACCGGCACGGCGTCCGGCCTGCGGGACTGGATCGTGTTCTGCTGCGAGGCGCTGGAAGCGGGTGCGGCGGAGGCGAAGTCGATAGCGGACGCGGCCCGCGCCGGGTAGGTCTCCGGCTCGACAGTGCACACAGCGGCCCGGCCGGCATGGGACCCCCGGACAGCACTGCGGGCGGCCGCCGGCGTCGTAAACGACGCGGTTGCCGCCCGCGTAGCACGGACTCAAGTTACCAAGCGTGCTTGGTGGGCTGTGGTCACCGCCTCGGCGATTGACCGCGAGTCGGGGTGTCGTGACCGTCCACGTGCTGCCAAACGTGGCCATTCCGCCCGGGGCCTGGCGCCTGTCGGGAAGACGGCACGTCGCGCAACGAGTGGTGGCGGTCGGTCGTCCCGGCTGCGATGTCGCAGGCGCACAACACTTTTGCCATATGCGGCGTGCTCCGCGTGGGTGCTTGCCGCCCGTGCTGGGAAGTGCTCGGCGTGGGGGTCCGTTCCTTCTCTTCCGGATCGAACTTGGCCTTCCGAGTTTCCGTAACCACTGTTGTACACCGTGATGCCGGTCACATCAAGCGTTCGGCGCCGGAATGTTGAGTGGAGTGGTGCCTCGTATCAGAGATGTTGTCTCACAGTCGACTTCGCGACATGGCGGATGTCGGGCTGTTTCGGACTCCGGCCCGGCCTCCACCGGGGCGCCGACCGTGCCGGCGACCATCGGTACCCCGGCGGAGGTTGCAGCAACGTTGCAAAAACCAGATGGAAAACAATGCGTTAACGGATAACAAATCGTGTTCCGTCAACGATTACCGCCGTTGTTACCCGGGAGTAGTACGGACATTCACGAAAGATATTGTTGTGGTTGCAAAGAATCCGAGCGCGTGTGTATAGTCATCGGTACCCGGTTCTCATACCGGTGCGTTTCAGCCCGACCCCCCGGGGCTGAAACGTGACGACCCCGGCCTCCTCCCCCCCTGGCCGGGGTTGTCCTCTATCTGGGGTCAGGTATACCGTCCTCCGCGTTCTGGGCCGAATGCCTGTGCACAGCCTCGGCGGTAGTGCACAGACCGGTTTTCCGGAAGGCCCTCGACGCCTCGACGGCCGCATGATCGTCGCCATGCCCGATGATCTCCTCGTTCTGGTCGATCCCGATCTCCACGATGACGTCGCCCGCTGCGCGGCGGCAGCCGGCTACCGCATGGTCGGGGGGCGTGCCGACGACTGTCGTCGCGAGTGGCTGACCGCGCGGGCGGTGGTGGCCGACCCCACCGCGATCGCTGTGCTCGCACGCCTACGTCCACCACGGCGGAGCGGCCTCGTGCTGGTGTCGGCCGTGGACCCGGCCGCCGACACCTGGCGTATGGCGATGGATCTCGGCGCCGACGACGCCGCCACTCTTCCCGCCGACGAGGGTCGGCTGGTGCGGTCGCTGACCGACTCGCGGGTACCGCGGCGTCACCCCGCCGGGGTCGTCGCGGTGATCGGAGCCCATGGCGGCTCGGGAGCGTCGACCCTGGCCGCGGCGGTCGCGCTGACCGCCGCGCAGGCGGATTCGCCGACGCTCCTGCTGGATCTCGACGATCTGGGGCCCGGGGCCGACCTGCTGCTCGGACTCGAGCGGCTTCCCGGTCTGCGGTGGCAGGATCTCTCGCTGGACGGTGGCGTCGTCGGTGGCACCGCCCTGCACCAGGCGCTACCCCGCGCGCGCGACGGGTTGTCGGTCCTGACATCCCAGCGGGCGCCGTCGCTGGGCCTGACGACGGACGCGGTCACGGCCGTCATCGACGCAGGGCACACGCATGGCGACCTCGTTGTCATGGACCTTCCTCGATCCGACGGGCCCGTCGTGCGGGCCGCGATCTCGTCGGCCGACGTGGTCGTCGTCGTCACCACCGCGACCGTGAGCGGATGCGCGGGTGCTCGCCGGGTCGTCGACCGCGTCATCGGCGACGAGGTGGCCGTCGAACTGGTGGTTCGTGGTCCGGCGCCCGGGGGACTGCGTCCCCGGCAGGTGGCCGAGGCCATCGGATTACCTCTGCTCACCGCCTACCGTCCCGACCCGCGACTGGCGGCGCGATCAGAGAGTGGGCCGCTACGACTCGGTCGTCGCAGCCCGCTCGCTCGTGCCGCCGGGGTCGTACACAGGCGTGCGATGCAGCGTCGGCGGCAACCGTCATGACCCAGCTGCGCGACGTCGGGCTCGCCGACGACGACCTCCTGGACCGCGTCCGCTCCCGACTCGCGGCCGACGCTGCCGACCCCAGTCCGGCGGTCATCGCCGAGGCGATCCGGGCAGAGGCCGGTGGCGTTCTCGGCGACACGGATCTGCTTGCGGCCCTGCGTTTTCTGCAGACAGAGCTGACCGGCGCGGGAAAGCTGGAGCAACTCCTCGCCGAACCCGGCATCGCCGACATCCTCGTGGCCGGACCCTCGGAGGTGTGGGTCGATCGCGGCCATGGACTCGAGGCGACCGCTGTGAGATTCCCCGACGAGGCCTCGGTACGACGGCTCGCCGGACGTCTGGCGCTGAGTGCGGGCCGCAGGCTCGACGATGCGCAGCCGTGGGTCGACGGACAGCTGTCGAACGTGGGACGCCGGGGATACACGGTGCGGTTGCATGCGATCATCCCGCCGCTGGCCGCCGACGGAACGTGTATCTCGTTGCGCGTCTTGCGATCGGCGTCCAAGGACCTGACCGCGCTGATCGACGGCCACTCGATCCCGGCCGACACGGTGCCCGTGATCGGCGACCTGCTCCGTCACCGCCTCGCGTTTCTGGTGATCGGAGGTACCGGGTCGGGCAAGACCACCCTGCTCAACGCCCTGATCGGTGCGATGGATCCGCGGGAACGAATCCTCTGCGTCGAGGATGCACTCGAACTGGCTCCCCAGCACCCGCAGGTCGTCCGGCTGGTGGCACGTGCGGCGAATGTCGAAGGGGTGGGGGAGGTCCCGGTCCGGTCGCTGGTGCGGCAGGCACTGCGCATGCGGCCCGATCGGATCATCGTCGGCGAGGTCCGCGGTGGGGAGGTCATCGATCTGCTCACCGCACTGAACACCGGCCACGACGGCAGTGCGGGCACGGTGCACGCGAACTCGACCTCGGAGGTGCCGGCCCGGATGGAGGCGCTCGCCGCGCTCGGCGGGATGGCGCGGGACGCGCTGCACAGCCAGTTGGGCGCGGCCCTGCAGGTGGTGCTCGGGGTGGCGCGGCATGCGGACGGCACCCGGGGTCTGGCCGAGATCGGCGTGGTGCGGCGCGACGCGGACGGGCGGGTGTCGATCGTGCCGATCTGGCTGCGCAACCACGGTTTCACCGACCACCGACGACACTTCGACGCGATGGTGGCCGGCCGCGAGGCGCCGCGATGAGTTGGACCACGTCTCCGGTCGCTCCGGTCCTGGCGGCCGCCGGCGTCGCGATCGTGCTGTGGACGCCGCCGGTGGCGAGCAGGCGGTTGGCGGCGGTCTGCGACGCTGCGTCCGGGCGTCGGTCCGCGGCACCGGTGTTCCTCGTGCCGGTGGCCGTACCGCTCGTGGTGCTCCTGGCCGCGGGGGCCTCCGCCGGCGTTGCCTCCGGGATCGCGGTGACGGTGGTGCTGTGGATTCGGCGGAAGCGGCGGGCCGAGCGACGCCTCGACGGACAATTGGACGACATGCTGCTCGCGCTGTCGTTGATGATCGCCGAGCTGTCGGTGGGTGCACCGCCCGTGCGCGCCTGCGAGGCTGCGGTGACGGAGTTGCGGCGCCGGGTGCCCGAAGCGGCCGGGAGCCGGTCGGAGATCGCGGATGGTCTGGAGGCCATGGCGTTTCGGGCTGCGTTGGGCGGTTCGGTGATCGACGCACCGGGCACGGCGGACGGGGCGTCGGGCCACGCGTCGTGGCACCGGATCGGAATCGCATGGCAGACCGCCGATCAACGAGGATTGCCGATGATCGACATGCTGGGTGCCGTGCGCTCGGACCTGCAGGCACGCCGGGGATTCGCGGACCGTACGCGCGCCGGGTTGTCGGGCCCACGAGCGACCGCGACCGTCCTGGCTGGGCTCCCGCTGCTGGGCATAGCCCTCGGCCAGGCGACCGGGGCGCAACCGATCCAGGTGCTGCTCGGCGGTGGTCTCGGTGGCGTTCTGTTGGTCGCGGGCACCGCATTGGCCGCGGCCGGCGTCGCCTGGTCGGAGCGCATCACCGGCAAGGTGCTCACGCGGTGAGCAGTGGATCGACCGAGATCGCGCTGGTGGTCGGCATCTGCGGGGTGGCGCTGTGGATCTGGCCGTCCCCCCGATGGCATCTGTACCGCGTGATCGACCCGCCACCCGGACGGGACCGTTCGCCGCGCTGGCTGGGAGCCGGCCCGCGCGCCGAGGACCCGTTCGCGGTGGCATCCGCGTTCGATCTCTTCGCGGTGTGCCTGCGGTCCGGCTTGCCGGTCGGTACCGCGGCGTCGGTCGTCGCCGAGCGTGCGCCCGCGTCCATGCGCGGACCCCTGTCGCGGGTCGCGGACCTCCTCCAACTCGGTGCCGATCCCGATGCGGCATGGTCGGCGCTGCTCGACAACTCGAATGCTCGATCGGATGACGACGATCACCTGGAAGCGCTCGCCGCCATGGCTCGGCGTTCGGCCCGTGCGGGTTCGTCACTCGCCGGCGGGCTCGCCGAACTGGCCGAGGACGTCCGACGCCGCGCCCACGACGACGCCCTGGCCGCCGCCGAACGCGCCGGGGTCGCCATCAGCGGCCCGCTCGGACTGTGTTTTCTGCCCGCATTCATCTGTCTCGGCATCGTTCCGGTCGTAGTCGGACTGGCATCGTCGGTGATGGGCTCGATCTGAGCCGCGATGTCGGTGCCGGGCCGCACAATGGCGGCATGACCGACTCAGGACACCGGCACCACGCCATCGACTACGTCGAACTGACCGTCACCGATCTCGACGCCGCTCGGACGTTCTACGCCGACGCCTTCGGGTGGCAGTTCAACGACTACGGACCCGCTTATGCCGGGATCGTGAACCCGACCGGTGCCGATGCGCCGGAGGTCGGCGGCCTCGCCGCCGGCGACACAGCCGCGCCCCGCGGGGGCCCATTGGTACTGCTGTACTCCGAGGATCTCGATGCGACGGCGGATCGGGTTCGGGCGTCCGGCGGCGAGATCGTCAACGGGCCGTACACGTTTCCGGGTGGCCGCCGGTTCCACTTCACCGACCCGAGCGGCAACGAGCTCGGGGTGTGGGCAACGTCGTAGAGGTGCCGGCGGCACATTCATCGGGATTCGAGGGATCCATTCGGCGTCGCGGTGCGTCCAAGTAACTGCAACATCCCATCGACTCCCGCAGGAGAAGCCATGTCACCCACCATGATCCGTAGCCACGACGTTGATACCGAGCCGGTCCTCATGATCGAACCGGACGCGCACGCAACCCCCGGGACGCTCGACCGCCTCGGCGCGCACATGACCCGGCTCATGACGGAAGAAGACGGGATGTCGACCGCGGAGTACGCGATCGGCACCATCGCGGCGGCGGCGTTCGGGGCCATCCTCTACACGGTCGTCACCGGTGACAACATCGTGAGCGCACTGACGGGGATCATCGGGAAGGCTCTCAACACCTCGGTCGGCTGATGAGACCTCGAGACGCGTTGCGACGTGTGGGTGGGGCCGCGTCCCGTCGACGTGTGGTCGTCGACGAGGCGGGGATGGTGACGGTCGAGGCCGCGTACGCCATCGCGGCGATCGTCGTCGTGGTACTGCTCGCCGTCGGGGCGATCGCCGGGGTGACAGCGCAGATCCGGTGCACCGACGCCGCCCGCGAGGCGGCACGATTGACCGCTGCGGGGGACCCGTCTGCCCAGGACACGGCCCTGCGGGTGGCGGGCGATTCCGCGCGGATGTCGATCTCCGAGAGCGCGGATCACGTGGTCGTCGAGGTGCGGACCGGGGTTGCGCTGCTGCCCGGGCTGACGCTGTCCGCCTCGGCGGTCGCGGCAAAGGAACCCGGCGGTGAGGATCAGGTGATGTTCGCGCCCGGTGTCGAACGGTGAGTGCCCGCCCGGGTCTGCTCACCGATGAGAGCGGGAATGCGACGATCCTCGGCGCGTTCGGGATCGCGGCGCTGGCAGCGGTTCTCGTCCTGGTGATCTACATCGGGGGAGCGGTACTCGCCCGTCACCGGGCTCAGTCGGCGGCCGACCTGGCGGCACTGGCCGCAGCGGTCGAGCACGTCGGCGGCGGCGCCGACCCGTGTCGGAGTGCGCGCGACCTGGCCGGGAAGCAGCAGCCCCCTGCCGATCTGGTCGAGTGCCGGACCGACGGTGACGATGTGGTCGTCACCGTGCGCATCCCTGTCGACCTGGGCGGGTTCGGGATTCGTGCTGCCACTGCGCAGGCGAGAGCCGGGCCGGTGGAGTGATGCCCGCGCTCAGTCGTCTTCGCCGACGACGATCCGCTTCGGATACACGCGCATGGATTGCATGGGGGCGAACCACAATTGATGAAAATGCACATCGGTGTCGCCTCGGTAGGCGAGCTCGAAGGGTTCGGTACCCGTGTTCACCGGGATCCACGACCGCGCCGACCGGACGAAGGACGACCAGTGGATGAGTTCGCCCTCGGTCAGGAATCCTCCGGCCGCCGCCCACGTCTCGCCGGAATGCGCATCGGAGGAGGCGAGGTACACCTCACCCAGTGACGCGGTGACCCGCGGCCCGACCATCGCCGTCTGCAGGTACCACTGCGCGGACGTCACCACATCGGTGAAACCGCCGGATCGGGCGGCACACCAGGCGTAGTGCAGGTCGAGCGCGTCGAGTGCCTCCTCCTCGGAGAAGAACACGTCGCGCTCGCCGATGGAGGAGGGCAGGTTGTCGGTGTTCTGCGTCGGCCGGGCGAGCAGAAAGAAGGCGCGCGACGGTCGAGTGATCTGACGGTGGGTGTAGATCCCCCGGTCCGATGCCTCGTCATGCATGGGCCAAGTATTCCCGACGCAACAGTTCGAGGACGGCGACTGCGCCGTTCTTGTCGAGGGGGTCGTTGCCGTTCCCGCACTTGGGACTCTGCACACACGACGGGCATCCGCTCTCGCATCCGCAGCTCGCGACGGCGTCCCGGGTGGCATCGATCCAGGTCAGGAAGGCCGAGTGGCCGCGCTCGGCGAAACCCGCACCGCCCATGTAGCCGTCGTAGACGAACACGGTGGGCAACCCGGTGTCGGGATGCAGGTCGGTGGAGAGTCCACCGATGTCCCAGCGGTCGCAGGTGGCCACGAGCGGAAGGAGGCCGATCGCGGCGTGCTCGGCCGCGTGCAGCGAACCCGGGAGTCGCGTCTCGTCGATCCCGGCGTCGGCGAGCGTCTCCGGAGTGAGCGTGTACATCACCGCCCGCGTGTGCAGGGTCTGCTCGGGCATGTCGAGCTCGACGGCGTCGAGCACCTCGCCGGTACGGAGGGTGCGCAGATATCCGACCACCTGATGTGTCACATCGACCTCGACGAAGGCGACGGTCAGCGGACCGAACCGGCGGCTGGCGAGGGTCGAGGTGATGGTGATGTCGGTGGTCTCGCGGGCCGACGTCGTCCAGTCCGGGTCCTCCGGATGTGCCAGCGCGAGTCCGTCATCGAGGTCGAGTTCGTCGACGAGGTAGGTCTCGCCCTGATGGATGTGGACCGCCCCGGGGTGCACCGTCGACATCGCGCGGCCGGTGTCGACGGTGCCCAGCAGCTGAGATGTGGTCGTGTCGACGATGAGCACCTGCCCGCCGATGCCGCCCCTTATGTCGACGTCGGCGTGTGGTTCGACGCCTGCGGTGACGTACCAGCCGGACTTGCGCTTGCGCAGGAGTCCGTCGGCTGCCAGGGACTCCGCGACCTCACGGGCATCCCACGCGTCGATCTCTTTCTCCGACAGTGCCTTCTCCATCGCCGCGCACAGCAGATGCGGACCGAGGATGTAGGGGTTGGCGGGGTCGGTCACCGTGGCCTCGACGGGCTTGCCGAGGAGCGACTCCGGATGGTGCACCAGGTAGGTGTCGAGGGGATCGTCACGAGCGACGAGGACCACCAGGGAGTCCCCGGACTCGCGCTGACGTCCGGCGCGTCCGGCCTGCTGCCAGAAGGACGCGACGGTGCCGGGGTAACCGCTCACGATCACCGCGTCCAGGCCGCTGATGTCGACACCGAGTTCCAGCGCATTGGTCGTCGCCACCCCGAGCAGCTCTCCGTCGGAGATCGCCTTCTCGAGGCGCCGCCGGTCGTCGGCGAGATAGCCTGCGCGATAGGCGCCGACCCGGGACTCGAGTTCGGGCGCGCTCTGCGACAGCAGGTGCCGGGCGCTCAACGCGGTGAGCTCCACACCTCGACGGCTCCGCGCAAAGCACAGGGTGCGCGCGCCCTCGATCACGAAATCGGCCAGCAGACGCGCGGATTCGGCTCCCGCGGATCGTCGGACGGGCGCGCCGTTCTCTCCGGTGATCACCGGTAGGAAGTCGGGTTCCCACAGGGCGACCGTCCGCTCACCGCGTGGCGACCCGTCCTCGGTCACCGCAACGGCCGGTTCGCCGATCAGGCGGCCCAGTGCCTCGGCGGGTTCGGCGACCGTCGCGCTCGCTCCGATGACCGTCGGGTTCGCTCCCGCGGCGCGGGCGATCCGGAGCAGACGTCGCATGACCAGGGCGGTATGCGACCCGAACACTCCTCGGTAGTGGTGGCACTCGTCGACGACGATGAAGCGGAGATGCCGGAAGAACTGCCGCCATCGGTGATGGTGGGACAGGATGCCGATGTGCAGCATGTCGGGGTTGGTGAAGATCCAGCGTGAGTGCGCTCGTGCCCACTGGCGGATCTCCGGATCGGTGTCGCCGTCGTACGCGCACGGCTGTAGGTGGCCGAACTCGGGCCGGCCGGCGATGACGGAGGTGACCGATCGGATCTGGTCGGCTCCGAGCGCCTTTGTCGGAGCCAGGTATAGCGCGGTCGCATTGTTGTCGTTCAGCAATGCCGTCAGAATGGGCATTTGATAAGCCAAGGATTTACCCGATGCGGTGCCTGTGCAAATAGCTACATGGTTTCCACGGAATGCTTCGTCGGCCGCTCGAACCTGATGCGTCCACAGCGAATCGATGCCGTTGTCTGCATAGGCTGTGCGCAGTGCCTGCGGTACCCAGTCCGGCCACTCGGTGAAAGATGCTGGGCGCGACGGGATCACCGAGAGGTGGGTGAGCGGTGACGGATCGGCGTCGGAGCCGGCTAGGGTCCGGGCGAGTAGTCCCGTGCCGAATTTGGAGTACTGCATCTTATAGTGAGAACTCTTCGAAATAGTGTCGATGCGACCGGGTTCGACCGGTTGCGGTGTTACCGACTGGTGTCGTCGGGTTGAAGTTTGGCGAGGTTTTCACTCTCTTTGGTTCGAGCGACTATCGCTGGTGGGGCGAACATGATTGACTGGTCGCGGCCGCAGCTTTCGCGACCCACCTCCGGGTGGGCGACAAGCGCGTTGCAGCCGTGGTACTGAGGTTAGTTTGGCGGATCGAAGCAGATCTTCGCGGGGCTCTTTGAGGTATGGCGGTCAACCGGCCACGACGCGATGACCCGTCGCGTCGCGACAGTTGATATGTAAAGGATTGCAAGAATGGCACAGGGAACTGTGAAGTGGTTCAACGCGGAAAAGGGCTTCGGCTTCATCGCGCCCGATGAGGGTTCCGACGACGTGTTCGTCCACTATTCCGAGATCCAGGGTGCCGGTTTCCGCACCCTCGAGGAGAACCAGCGGGTGGAGTTCGAGGTCGGTCAGGGCACCAAGGGCCCGCAGGCCACCGGCGTCCGCGCCGTCTGAGAACCCCCCGCGTGACTGCTGAGCGCAGTCGGGGCAAACCACCGCTCCCGTCTTGATTCGTCGAGGCGGGAGCGGTTTGTTGTGTGGAGAGGGCTGTCGCGACGCGGCCGCGACCGCCGATCTCACTGATTTTCGGTGGAGCGAACCGCCGTCGGAAAGCGCGCCCGCGGGCCGCAGACGACATAACCTCGATTCGTGGGCCAGTTGTCCTTCTTCTCTGCGGAGACCGAACAGCCCGCGTACACCGATCTCGCGGGCCTGCTCGCCGCGCACGGGCAAGCCGTGCGTTCCGATTCCGGTACGCGGGTCTCGATCGTGGTCGCGGACAGGTGGCGGGCCGCGCACATCGTCGAAGAGATGCTTACTGCCGGTCTCGACGCCGAGGTGACGGCGTCGGAGGAGGGCACGCCGTTGGCGCGCACCGCGGCATGCCACGAGCTCGACGCGCTGCACCGGGCCTGGTCGTCGGGCGCGGTCAAGGCGATGCCCGCCGGCTGGGTCCCGACGTACCGCGCGCTTCGGCTCTGGGTGATCGCAGCCGGACACTCCGACAACGGCCGCTACCAGCTCGGTCTGGACCCGCACGCGCCGGACTCGCACGCCGCCCTGGCCACCGCGCTGATGCGCGTGGGGATCGCGCCCACCCTCGTCGGCACCCGCGGACAGTCACCGGCGCTGCGGATCGCCGGGCATCGCCGTCTCACACGTCTGCACGAGTACGTCGGAGTACCGCCGTGTGCAGAGGCCGTCGCGGACTGGCCTCCGGTGGACGATCATTAGCGATCTCACGTACAACGCTGTGAGCTGGCGAAACGCCTGAGCATGGCAGGCTGTCGGCGGTGCCGGCCGCTCCGCCACGGAATTCTGATGTGCAAACGGCGCTATACATAAGGTACAAACCCAACGAACGCACCTGAACTGACACGCAGGAAAGTTCTCCACCCAGTCAACCAAAGGACGCCCCGGTGGCAGAGACCAGCACCGCATCCCGCTCGAGTGGGGTAACCCGACGCCTCGTGATCGTCGAGTCCCCGACCAAGGCCCGCAAGATCGCCGGCTACCTCGGGTCGAACTATGTGGTGGAGTCCTCCCGCGGGCACATCCGCGACCTTCCGCGTGGCGCCGCCGACGTCCCGGCCAAGTACAAGGGCCAGCCCTGGGCGCGCCTCGGCGTGAACGTCGACGACAACTTCGAACCGTTGTACGTGGTGTCCCCGGACAAGAAGTCGACCGTCAGCGAACTGAAAGCGCTGATGAAGGACGTCGACGAGCTCTACCTCGCCACCGACGGTGACCGCGAGGGTGAGGCCATCGCGTGGCACCTGCTCGAGACGCTGAAGCCCAAGATCCCGGTCAAGCGGATGGTCTTCCATGAGATCACCGAACCGGCGATCCGCGCGGCCGCCGAGAATCCCCGTGACCTCGACATCGACCTCGTCGACGCCCAGGAGACGCGCCGTATCCTCGACCGCCTCTACGGCTACGAGGTCTCGCCGGTGCTGTGGAAGAAGGTCATGCCGAAGCTGTCGGCGGGCCGGGTGCAGTCCGTCGCGACCCGCATCATCGTCGAGCGAGAGCGCGAGCGCATGGCGTTCGTGTCCGCCGAGTACTGGGACATCTCGGCGACGATGGACGCGGAGAGCACCGACGACTCGAACCCGCAGACCTTCAAGGCGCGACTGGTCAACGTCGACGACGCACGTGTGGCCACCGGACGCGACTTCGAGTCCACAGGTGCGCTGAAGAAGTCCGACGGTGTGATCGTTCTCGATGCCGACCGCGCCGAGAGTCTGGCGTCCGGCCTGCGCGGCGCGGCCATGAGCGTGACCTCGGTGGAGGAGAAGCCCTACACCCGTCGCCCGTACGCGCCGTTCATGACGTCGACGCTGCAGCAGGAGGCCGGCCGCAAGCTGCGGTTCACCTCCGACCGCACCATGCGCATCGCCCAGCGACTGTACGAGAACGGTTTCATCACCTACATGCGTACGGACTCGACGAGCCTGAGCGAGTCGGCGATCAACGCCGCCCGCGCGCAGGCCCGTGAGCTCTACGGTGACAACTTCGTCCACCCCACGCCGCGGCAGTACACCCGCAAGGTCAAGAACGCCCAGGAAGCCCACGAGGCGATCCGTCCGGCCGGCGAGTCCTTCCGCACCCCGGGCCAGGTCGCCGGCCAGCTCGAGTCCGACGAGTTTCGGCTCTACGAGCTCATCTGGCAGCGCACCGTCGCCTCGCAGATGGCCGACGCCAAGGGCACCACACTCAGCCTGCGGATCGCGGGCACCGCGTCTACCGGCGAGCGCGCGACGTTCGCCGCGTCGGGTCGCACGATCACCTTCCCCGGCTTCCTGTCGGCCTACGTCGAGACGGTCGACGAGCAGACCGGAGGTCAGGCCGACGACGCCGAGAACCGGCTTCCACAGCTGACGGAGGGGCAGGCGCTCACCGCGACCGACCTCACCGCCGATGGCCACTCGACCAATCCGCCGGCGCGTTTCACCGAGGCGTCGTTGGTGAAGGTGCTCGAGGAACTCGGCATCGGCCGGCCGTCGACGTATGCGTCGATCATCGGCACCATCCAGGACCGCGGGTACGTGGTGAAGAAGGGCAACGCGCTGGTGCCGTCCTGGATCGCCTTCGCGGTGGTCGGGCTGCTCGAGGCGTATTTCGAGAACCTCGTCGACTACGACTTCACAGCGACGCTCGAGGACGATCTCGACCAGATCGCCACCGGCAACGAGAACCGGACGAAGTGGTTGTCGGGGTTCTACTTCGGTGAGGACGGCAGCGGCGCGGAGGGCGAAAGCCGTTCTGCCCAGTCGGCGATCGCTCAGCACGGCGGTCTGAAGAAGCTCGTCGGCGTCAATCTCGAGGAGATCGATGCGCGGCAGGTGAACTCGATCCGCCTGTTCGACGACGAGGAAGGTCGCCCGATCTACGTGCGGGTGGGCCGTTTCGGGCCGTACCTGGAGCGCGATGTCTCGGCGTCACCCGATGCCGAGCCGGATCTGCAGCGCGCCAATCTGCCCGCGGACATCACCCCCGACGAGCTGACGCTGGCCGTCGCCGAAAAGCTCTTCGCCACACCGCAAGAGGGTCGTTCTCTCGGTACCGATCCGGCGACAGGTCACGAGATCGTCGCGAAGGAAGGGCGTTTCGGCCCGTACGTGACCGAGATCCTGCCCTCGGACGACGATGACGACGACGGCGATGCGCCCGTCACGATCCCGCCCGGCCCGACACCGCGTGACGGCGGGTCCGGCAGTGGCGCAGGTGGTTCGGACTCGGGTGACGCCGACGTCGTCCCGTTGGACACCCCGGGCGGTGGCACGGCCACCAAGACCAAGCCCGCGGCGAAGAAGACCGCCAAGAAGGCTGCGAAGAAGGCCGGACCGAAACCGCGCACCGGGTCGCTGTTCAAGACGATGGACATCTCGACGGTGAGCCTGGAGGACGCCCTCAAGCTGCTGTCGCTGCCGCGTGTCGTCGGCGTCGACCCCGAGTCCGGCGACGAGATCACCGCACAGAACGGCCGCTACGGGCCGTACCTGAAGAAGGGTTCGGACTCCCGCTCGCTCGGCAGCGAGGAGCAACTCTTCGAGATCACGCTCGACGAGGCCCTCAAGATCTACTCCGAGCCCAAGCGACGCGGCAGGCAGGCCGCTGCGCCGCCGCTGCGTGAACTGGGCAAGGACGACGAGGTCAGCGGCAAGCCGATGGTCATCAAGGACGGACGTTTCGGCCCGTACGTGACCGACGGTGAGACGAACGCGAGCCTGCGCAAGGGTGACGAGGTCGCCACGATCACGCCGGAACGTGCGATGGAGCTGCTCGCCGACCGACGGGCACGAGGCCCGGCCAAGAAGGCTGCGAAGAAGACGACCAAGAAGGCAGCCGCCAAGAAGACGACCGCCAAGAAGACGACCGCCAAGAAGGCGACCGCCAAGAAGACCACGGCCAAGAAGACCACGGCCAAGAAGACGACCGCCAAGAAGACGACCGCCAAGAAGACGGCGGCGAAGAAGGCGACCCCGGACGCCGAGTAGGGACACCGCAGAACCGCTGGTCCCCGGTCCGAAGGCATCGCCCCAACCGCCGGGAAGCGGTACTCAGTCCTTCCGATGCGGTTCGAGGTGCGGCCGGGCGAGGAGTGTCTCGATGCCACGGCCGCGGAGCTCGACGCCCTCGCCGATCTCCCAGTGCTCGGCCTCTTCGTGGGAAGCGAGGAACACTGCGCGCGCCGACCCGAGGACGCGTGTGGGCTCGTCCTTGGCGAGTTCGGTGAGACGTGCGGCCTCGTTGACCGGGTCGCCGATGACGGTGTATTCCAGGCGCTGCTCCGCGCCGATGTGACCGGCGATCGCCTTGCCGGCCGACACCCCGATACCGATGTCGGTGTCGCCGAGCGTCTCGTACAGTTCGGCACGTAGTTCGCGTGCCGACGCGAGCGCGCGCCCCGCGAAGTCGTCGAGGTCGAGCGGCGCCCCGAAGATGGCCAGCGCCGCGTCACCCTGGAATTTGTTGACGAAACCGCCATGTCGTCCGACCACCCCGACGACCACCCGGAAGAACTCGTTGAGGAGTTCGACGATCTCGCGCGGTGGCCGGTTGACGGCCAGGCGCGTCGAACCGACGATGTCGACGAACAGCACCCCGACGTAGCGTTCCTCGCCGCCCAGTTCGGTGCCCGTCTCGATGGCCCGCCGGGCGACATCCTCGCCGACGTACCGGCCGAACAGGTTACGGAGCTGTTGGCGTTCGCGGAGGTCGGCGACCATGTCGTTGAACCCGGCCTGCAGCAGACCCAGATCGCTGCCGTCGTAGATCTTCACCGCGACGTTGAGGTCTCCCTCGCTGACCTTGGACTGCGCGCGCCGCAACTGCTTGATCGGATCGTTGATCGCGGCCACCACGCGCACGATGGCGATCACGCTGAAGGCCAGCGCGGAGATGGCCATCCACAAGATGGGCCGTTCCAGGCCGGTCGAGTCGGCCTCGATGATCCCCAGTCGGTGCAGGACGATCATCCCGATGATCACCAGCATCGGGGCCACCACGCTGATGACCCAGAATGCGGTGATCCGGGTGGTGACGCTGGGGGCGATGGCGTTGTCCGGGTTGTTCGCCATCGCGGCGACCGTGATCGGGCGCAGGACCTTCTCGGCCTGCATGTAGCTGAGGGCGCACGTGACCATCGCGCCGATCGCGCTGGCGATCGCGACGATGAACGCGTTCTTCGACGACACAGTCAGGTTGACCAGCGTGAACAACGTCCCGCCGACCACCCACAGGGCAGCGTTCACCGCGGTGAGGAGCATCGGGAGGGCGAGCGCGCGGCGTCGTGCGGCTTCGTTGTCGAGCCGTGTCCGTCGTCGATGCCAGATCAGCACCGGAAGCGACAGCTGGATGCTGGCGAACCCGCCGATGACCATCGCGATGAGCAGATAGGCCGCGAAGATGACCTGGTTCAGCGCGGTGATCTCGTCGAGACTGATCGAATCCTGGATCGGCATGCCGAAGCGGAGGAACGCGAAGGTGAACAGCGCACCCACGAGGTTGGCCCGCAGCATGTCCAGCGCGAGAATCGGCCACGGCGTATGAATCAGCCATCGGGCCAGATGCAGGCCCTTTGACCACCGCGACCGTTGTTGAACCACGAAGACTACGGTAGCTGGCTGCTTGCAATCGTTAAACACGGTTCCGTGCCTCGGACGTGTCCGAACTGCGGATTAGGGTGTTGCTGTGACAAATGTCTTCGATCGACTGACCGGGCAAGAGGCGATCGCCGACGATCTGCGTGCCGCCGCTCGCGCCGCGCGAGCCCTCGCCCAGCGGCTCGATGCGGGTTCGTCGGCGGATCTGTTCCTTCCCGACGACGAGATCCCGGCGGTCGACGCCGGCTGGTCCCGTGCGTCGATGACGCATTCATGGCTCTTCACCGGACCGCCGGGGAGTGGACGCTCGGTCGCGGCGACCTGTTTCGCCGCGGCCCTGCAGTGTCAGGCGCCCGATGCCGCGAACGTCGGCTGCGGGGAGTGCCGCGCCTGTGTGACGGTGATGGCGAAGACCCATGCCGATGTACGCCATGTGGTCCCCGAGGGTCTGAGCCTCGCGGTCGGGGCCATGCGCGACATCGTGCAGGCGGCGGCGCGTCGTCCCGGGACAGGCCGCTGGCAGATCGTCATCGTCGAAGACGCCGATCGCCTCACCGAGCAGGCCGCCAACGCCTTGCTGAAGGTCGTCGAGGAGCCGCCGTCGCGGACGGTGTTCCTGCTGTGCGCGCCGTCGGTCGATCCCGAGGACATCTCGGTGACGCTGCGGTCGCGGTGCCGGCACGTCGCGCTCGTCACTCCGACCACCGCCGACATCGAACGGGTCCTGATCGAACGCGACGGACTCGACCCGGAGCAGGCGCGGTGGGCCGCATCGGTCTGTGGCGGTCACATCGGGCGTGCGCGCCGGCTCGCGACCGATCCGGACGCTCGTTCGCAACGGGAGAAGGCGCTCGGCCTGGCGCGCGCCGCCTCGCGGGACTCGACGGCCTACGCCGCTGCCGAGGAGCTGGTGCGCTCGGCGGAACAGGCCGCGAAGGCGATCTCCGCGGAGCTCGACGAAGCCGAGACCGAGGAGATGAAGACCGCTCTCGGTGCGGGCGGGACCGGAAAAGGCACTGCGCGCATGCCGCGTGGCAGTGCGGGCGCGCTCAAGGAACTCGAGAAGCGACAGAAGTCCCGGGCCACGCGCGTGGGCCGAGATGTCCTCGACCGCGCGCTGGTCGATCTGGCCGCGCTCTTCCGGGACGCGCTCGTCGTCGGTGTGGGTGCCCAGGTCACCGCGATGCACCCGGACAAGGCCGACGACATCTCGATCCCACTCGCCGGCTACGCGAAACCCGAACAGCTCCTGCAGTGTGTCGAGGCGGTCCTGGCCTGCCGCGAGGCTCTCGACATGAACGTGAAACCGAAGTTCGCGGTGGACGACATGGTTGCCCGGATCGGTCTGGCGCTCAAGCGGCGGGCCGACGTCTAGTCGCTGCCTGGCACAACCTTGTACCGCTCTGAAGGATGAACCCATTGGCTATTGGTAACTGATGTGTTACCAATAGTGTGTGGACGGATTCGAGGCGCTCGCCGACCCGGTGCGACGCTCGCTCATCACGCGGTTGGCCAGAGGGCCCGCGCGAGTCGTCGACCTCGCTGCCGAGCATCCGATCAGCCGTCCCGCCGTCTCTCGCCATCTGCGGGTGTTGGGTGAGGCCGGGGTCGTGACCGCGGTCGACCACGGACGTGAACGCCATTACGAGCTCGTGTCCGGAGCTCTCGCCGAGGTGCGCGAGTTCCTCGACGCGGTGGACAGCGGCACCGCCACTCCCAGGTTCGGCGAGCACCATCTCGACGCGCTCGATCTCGAGGTTCGGCGCACGGTGCGTGAGCGCGAGCAGGCGGGCGTCGACGACGGCGCCCGGCCGACGCCGGATTCCCAACACAGACAGAAGGAGACAGGATGAGTACCGACATCGCGGCGACGGGACGCCGGGAGATCCGCGCGGGGGTGCCGCACGTGGTTCTCGAGCGTACGTTCGCCGCACCGATCGACGCCGTGTGGGCGGCCATCACCGAACCGTCCCGGCTCGAACGGTGGATCGGCACATGGACCGGCGACCCGACGACCGGGTCGGTCGACTTCCGTATGACCGCCGAAGGCGACGACGTCGAATCCGAACGGTTCTCGATTCTGGAATGCACGCCGCCGCAACGGCTTGCGGTGCAATCGACCACCACCGGCGACCACGGCGATGAGGTGTGGCTGCTCGAGCTGGACCTCAGCGAAGCAGACGGAACGACCACGCTCGTCTTCGCGCAGGGGCTGCCCCGACCCGAGTCCGCCGAGAACGTCGGTCCCGGCTGGGAGTACTACCTCGATCGTCTGGTGGCCGCCGAGTCCGGCCGCGATGTCGCGACGATCGACTGGGATGCGTACTACCCGGCGCTGTCCGGGCCCTACTCGGCCATGTTCCGTCGCTGACGTACGCGAGAACCCCGTCCCCACGGGTGATCGCACCGCCGCGACCTATCATGAGGTCACGGTCTCGGGCCGCGAACTGATGACGAGCGAGGGAGCAGCGATGTCGGACTTCATCCGCAAGGTCAAGGACGAGGCCAAGGCGGTCTCGGCCGCCATCGACCAGGAGCTGACGGTGCTCGAGGGTGTACCCGGTTACGACCCGCTCGCGGACAACAAGGACATCGAGGCGTCCGACGCCGATGCCGACGCCGACGCCCAGGGCGATGGAGTGGTCGAGAAATAGGCGATCGCAGAGAAAACGGCCGCCGGATGGGTGAACCATCCGGCGGCCGTCCTGCTTCACGCGCGGGGCCGCTCTCTTCTCAACGAGCCCCGGCGGGGACGCTCACTTCTGAACGAATCCCAGCAGCGCCTCGTTGACCTCGGCGGCGTGAGTCCAGAGCAGGCCATGGGGGGCATCGGCGATCTCGACGTAATCGGCTTCCGGGAATGCCTTGTGGAAGCGGCGACCGCTGGCGTCGATGGGGAGGATGTTGTCGGCCGTGCCGTGCAGGATCAGCGTCGGCTTACCCGAATCACGCACGGCGACTACGTCATCACGGAAGTCCTCGATCCAGGCCGGGACCACCGCGTATGCGGCGACCGGCGCGCTGCCGACGGCGGTGCTCCAGTTCGCGTCGACGACCTCCTGGGTGATTCGGCTGCCGAGGTTGTCATCCAGGTTGTAGAAGTCGTTGTAGAACTGCGTGAACCAGGCATAGCGGTTCTGCTTGGCGGCCGCGGCGATGCCGTCGAAGACCGAGCGGTCGACGCCCTCCGGGTTGTCGTCGGTCTTGACGAGGAACGGCTCGAGCGACGCCAGGAACGCGAACTTGGCGACGCGCTCGGTGCCGTGGTTCTTGGCGTAACGGGCGAGTTCTCCTGTGCCCATGGAGAATCCGACGAGGATGACGTCGCGCAGATCGAGGGTCTCCAGCACCGTGTTCAGGTCGGAGGCGAAGGTGTCGTAGTGGTAACCGGTGCCGGCCTTGCTGGACTTGCCGAAGCCTCGGCGGTCGTAGGTGATGACGCGGTAGCCGGCGTCGATGAGCTCGCGGGCCTGCAGCTCCCAGCTGTTGCCGTCGAGCGGGTAACCGTGGATCAGCACAACCGGCTGACCGGTGCCGTGGTCCTCGTAGTACAGCTCGATGTCGGTCGAGTTCTCGGTGCCGACGGTGATGTAACCCATTGCGATCACTTCTCTCTGATGAGACGACCCGATCGGATCGGTGGTTGATAGGCGGTGCAGGTCCAGTGCGGCGAGAACGCTCGTTCTCTTTGCTGATTGCTACAGTAGAGAACGATCGTTCCCCGCGCAACCCCGGGGACCGGATTCGTTCGAGGAGGAGTGTCGTGACCGACGCAGTAGATCAGCGTGAGCAGGTGATCCGTGCCGCTGACCGGTTGTTCAACGCCCACGGGGTGCACGCTGTCGGAATGGACAAGGTGCGCGACGCCGCCGGGGTGTCGTTGAAGAAGATCTACTCGTTCTTCCCGTCGAAAGAGGCTCTGATCCTTGCCGTGCTCGACGGCCGCACCCGCCAGTGGAACGACGGCATCCTCGCGTGCGCCGACGGTTTGTCGAGCCCACGGGAGAAGTTGCTGGCCGTCTTCGACTTTCTGCTGCAGTGGTTCGGCACCGACGAGTTCCGTGGGTGCGCCTTCATCAACGCATACGGGGAACTCGGCGCCGAGATGCCGTCGGTGGCGTCGGCGGTCCGCGCCCAGAAGGCCGACTTCCAGCGGTACGTCGCCGGACTCGTCGCCGAGCTGGGCGCCCCGGACGGACTCGGCGCACAACTGTCGATACTCGCCGAGGGGGCGCAGACCACCGCCGCCATCGCCGGCTCGACCCGGGCGGCCGACGACGCCCGCGCCGCTGCGGAGGTTCTGATCGATCAGGCCCTGCGCGCGCCCGCGGGAAAATGACTCGCGTCTGATCGGCTCCGGTGCGACGATCGGCGATCATGATCGACATCGAGGCTTTCGTCGAGAATGGTTTCGTCAAAATCGAACGGCCCGCACTGCGCCCGGTCGCCGATGAGGCGCGGGCGTATCTGTGGGCGCAGCTCGGGCTGTCCGCGGACGATCCGTCGGGGTGGTCGGAGGCGGTGAAGTGGGCCTCGGACATGACCGGCCGGGGCCCGTTCGCGTCGCTTGCAGACAGCCCTGAACTGACCGAGGCGCTCGACGCGGTGTGCGGGCCCGGAGCCTGGGAACCTCGTCGGGTGCTGGGCAACATCCCGGTCCGCTTCCCGGTCCCGCCGACGATCGACGACAGGGGATGGCATATCGACGCCAACACCCTGCGTGCGGACGGAACATGGTGTGTCAGTCGACGTCCGCAGACCGCTCTGGTGCTGACGCTGCTGTCCGAGGTCGGACCTGACGAT
Source organism: Gordonia terrae (assembly GCF_051789125.1). Classification (GTDB taxonomy): domain Bacteria; phylum Actinomycetota; class Actinomycetes; order Mycobacteriales; family Mycobacteriaceae; genus Gordonia; species Gordonia terrae_A. The sequence continues at coordinate 615,723 of NZ_CP196526.1, forward strand.
GCGCCGACACGACTCCGCCGCGGGTCGCACCTCGACAGCGTGCGCGTCCTCGACGACGACGGGATGAGCCCCTTCGATGCGGGGCCGCTCCTCGACGAGGCGAGCCGTGACCGTCCGGTCGCCCACGCGACGGGTCGCCCCGGTGATGTCTACCTGGTCCACCCGTTCACCGTGCATGCCGCCGACGAACATCGGGGCGCCACACCACGTTTCATGGCCCAGTCGCCGGTCATGCTGACCACGCCGCTCACTCCGGCCGCGTCGGTCCCGCTGGCATGCGTCTTCGCGGAGTCGGCCTGACCTCAGGCCGCGCTGTCCTCCGACGACTCGGAGTCCGAGCCCGACGAGTCGGTGCCGGTCTCGGTGTCGTCGGCTTCTTGGCCGCGGGTCTCGCTGCTCGTGCCCGGATCATCCCTCGCGTCGGTGTCGGGGTCGCCGTCGGTGTCGGACCGGTCGTCGCGGTCACTGCCGGGTTCCGACACCGGCTCGCCGACAGGGGACTGCCGGTCCACGACAGGCCGCTCCGTCGAGCTGTCGCCCCGGCCGGGCACGGGGTCGCGGGGGACGATCGGGCTGCGATCGGGGGGAGTCGTCGTCGGCGTGGGATCGCCACCGGTGTCCCGGGGTACGACGACGGTGCCGTCGCCCCGGTCGACGATCACCGGATCGCGGGGGGCCGGTACGTCGCGGGGTGGTTCGCGCACGGGTTCGGTTTCGATGCCGGCCAGTGCTCGTAGGTAGCGCAGCACGGTCATCCACGTCCGAACGGTCCACGGTCCCTGTGGCTGCTCGGCGAGCACGACGAACGGCGGCGGGGCGAGCTCGGTGCCGCCGAACGCGTCTTCCACCGCGGGTACCACCACTTCGTCGCCCTGCGCGGACGCGGTGTAGATCACGGTCGGCCGATCATCGCCGACACCGCCGAACGCCATCATCGCCGACAGATTCTTCTCCATCGCAACGGTTTTCGCGGAGTCGAAGGTCGGGGACACCAGTTCGATCTTGTGGGAGCGGCCGGCGGCGACCGGACCGATGGACCGCGGGTACTCGACGATCAGGGACTGCCGGTCATCTCCCAGTGACAACTTCCGGGTGATCAGCGTGCCGTTGCGTTCATCGGGGGTCACCAGGACGATCGCACCCTCTCGGGGTGAGTCGAGGAAGGCGGCCGTGTCCACTCGTTGCATGGTCGGGGACGCCGGTACCGGTCGGTCGCCGGTGAGACCCGCGATCACTCCGGCGGAGTCGGTGGCGGCGACCGTGGTCGGGACGATGGTCACGATCGAGACCGCCGCGAGGGTCAGCGATGTCGCGACACGCGATCTCGTGTCCCCCTGTCGCACGACCGTCGTCGTGCTGGCGTGGTGTCCACCCCGCCGGTGTGTTCGTGCCACCCGGGCCCCCTTGTTCGAGGAAATCATAGGCGATCCGGTCGTCGGGACGTGTCAGACGAACAGACCACTGACAGGTGCACACTCCCCGTATCCGTACGCGTCCACCGTGTCGGGTGATCATGATCTCATCCGTGCGCCCCGGACGTGCGAAGACCGTCCGATCGGCGCCTTTTCGAGACCGGCATCGGGTTACAGTGCCGGGTGGATGCGCCCGGTGGGCGCCGAGTCACGAAGGAACGCGCATGACACTCCGGGCCCGGACCACGATCGTGGTCGGACACCGTCGTGCATCGACCGATACGTGCCGTCGCACCGGTTGGTGCTGACGTGGCTGTTCGAGTCGCGATCGCCGACGACGACGTCCTGCTGCGCGAGGGGTTGGCGAGTCTGCTGTCAACCGCCGGTTTCGACGTGGTCGGACGGGCGGGCGATGCCGAGGAGCTGATGACCGTCGTGGCCGAGGGTCGGCCCGATCTGGCGCTCGTCGACATCCGGATGCCACCGACCCACACGACCGAGGGTCTGGACGCCGCCCTTCGGATCCGGCGCGAGCATCCGGATGTGGCGATCCTCGTGCTGTCCGCGCACGTCGACGTCGACCAGGCCCTGGAACTGCTCGAGAGCGGCAAAGGGATCGGCTATCTGCTCAAGACCCGGGTCACCGATGTCGACGACTTCGTCGACACGGTCCACCGCATCGCCGGTGGGGCGACGGTGATGGATCCGGCGCTGGTCCACGAGCTCGTCGCCGCACGGCGACGCAACGATCCCCTCGACGTGCTGAGTGGGCGGGAACGAGAAGTCCTGACCCTGATGGCCGAGGGGTTGTCCAATGCCGGGATCGGCCGTCGGCTGTGGATCACCGAGGGCACGGTGGAAAAGCACGTGCGCAGCATCCTCACCAAGTTCGATCTGGCCGACACCGCCGACGACCACCGGCGGGTGCGGGCCGTCATCCTCTTTCTCGACGCCACGGCCTGAACGAGCGGCGGCGCGTCCGGTCACCCCCGACCGGCGAGTAGCTGACGTATGCGGTCCGCCGACAGCGCGAACTTCGGTAGGAATCCGATCGCCGGACTGGCATCGATCATGTCGGCGAACTCGTCCTCGTCGTGCGTCGACACCAGGACGATGGCCGGTGCGGGGTGTGCGTCGAGCTCGTGGAGGGCCTCGACGACGTCGAAGCCGCTCTCGCCGCCGAGGTCGATGTCGACGAGCGCGAGATCGGGCCGGGTGGATCGGGATTGGCGAACCGCGTCGTCGAGCGTCGACGCCGTCGCGATGACCGTAATGCCGCCGGCTTCGAGCATGTCACGTGCCGAGCCGCGGAAGTCGGCGCTGTCGTCGACGATGAGGCAGCGCAGAGGGGCGGCATTCATACTGTCGAGCGTGTCAGAAATCGGTGCGCGTGGCATTCCTGCTAGCGGGAACTCCGACCACGGGCCGCTGTGGGATCGGGTCGCCGCGATCGTGGTCCGGCCGACGTCTCCGCCACTCCGCTGGGGCGTCGTGACGGCGATCGTGCTCATCGCTTGCGAGGTGGGGATCGTGCGTCTGCTCAAGCACGTGTCGCCCGAGAACGCGTTCGGTGCGATCTTCCTGTTCGGTGTGCTGGTGGTCTCCGCGGGGTGGGGCTTCGGCCTCGCCGTGGCCACGTCGATCGCCAGCGCAGGGGCGTACGTCTGGTTCCACGTCAGCGAGAGCAGCGAGAGTTTCGCACCCGCCGTCGTGGTGTTTCTCGTTCTCGCCCTGCTCACCAATCTCCTCGTCGGTCAGTCACGGTCGCGGGCACTCGAATCCGATCAGCGCCGCCGCGAGGCCGACCTGTCGGCCGCGCTGGCGCGCACAGTGCTGCGTGCAGCCGACCTTCCGGAGGCGCTGACGGCGGCGAGCGCGCGATTGAGCAGGGTGCTCGAATTGCCCTCTCCGGGCGCGACCTTGGCCGAACCGGACGCCCCCTACACGTTGGGGCAACGGCGTATTCCGCTGCTCGACGATGGACGGTCCGTCGGCTCACTTCTCGTGCCCGCGCATCTCGACGCCGCGGACCGGCGCAGGGTCGCACGCATGGTGCCCAGCCTCGAGGCGCTCCTGGCCGCGTCACGCGACCGTGAGGAACTGTACGAACGCACGGTTGCGCTGGGTCGTCAGCAGGCCGCACTTCGACGCGTCGCGACCCTGGTCGCCGCACGCGCCGAGCCCGCGGACGTCTGTCGGGCCGTCACCACCGAAGTCGCCGACGAACTCGGCGTCGAGCATGTCACCGCGGTGCGGTTCACCTCCGACGGTGACTGCGAGATCCTTGCCGCACGTGATGACGGCGCCGGAGTGGATTCGGCCGGTGTGGCCGCGGGGGAGCGACTGGCGCTGGGTGGGAACAATGTCTCGACCCTCGTCGCCCGGACCGGCTCGGCGGCGACCCTCGACTATGCCGATGCCACCGGACCCATCGGTGATCGGCTGGCGGAGCGCGGAATACGGTTCGGTATCGGCGTCCCCGTCACGGTCGACGACCAGCCGTGGGGAGCGGTCATCGTCGGCACGACGCAGCGAGCCGCCCCGACGGACCTTCGCCTGCGGCTCTCCGATTTCGCGGACCTGGTGGCCACCGCGGTGTACAACAGTGAGTCCCGGGCGGCGATGGCGCGCTCACGTGCACGCGTCATCGCCGCAGCCGACCAGGCGAGACGCTCCATCGAGCGGGACCTGCACGACGGCGCACAGCAACGGATCGTGTCCCTGGGCCTCGACATCCGCGCCGTACAGTCCTCGATCCCGCCGGAGCAGAAGGCACTACGCGACAGACTGGACGGGCTGATCGATTCGCTGGCTCAGATACACCGGGACCTGCAGGAGTTGTCTCGCGGTATCCACCCCGCCATCCTCTCCCGCGGCGGTCTCGCCCCGGCACTCAAGACGCTGGCCCGACGCTCGCCCGTACCCGCGTCGTTGACCGCGTCGATCAGCGGCCGGTTGCCCGAAGCCGTCGAAGTGGCCGCCTACTACGTGGTGGCCGAGGCGCTGACCAACGCCGCGAAGTATGCGCGGGCGACCGAGGTGCTGATCTCCGCTCACGTCGAAGACGGGTTGCTGATGCTGTCGGTGGTCGACGACGGGATCGGAAGCGCCGATCCCGCAGCGGGTTCGGGGCTTGTCGGGTTGCGCGACCGGGTGGAAGCCGTCGAGGGCGAGTTCTCGGTCACGAGCCCGCCCGGTGGCGGCACCACGATCCGTGCCGCGATACCGATGGCCGGCGCGGCGGGTGTCAATACCGGCTAGCCGGAAGCAGGATCCACCGGGCAGCATCGACGACACGGACGCCCCGACGGACGAGTCTTGGAGTCGAGCGAACACGCGCTGACCAGGAGGATTCCATGCCGTTCATCACGACCACCGACGGAACCGAGATCTACTACACCGAGCAGGGCTCCGGGCAGCCGGTGCTCCTCAGCCACGGCTGGCCGCTGTCGTCCGACGGCTGGCAGGTCGAGCTCAAGCTCCTCGCCGACGCGGGCTACCGTGCGATCGCCCATGACCGTCGTGGCCATGGCCGATCCTCCAAAACCGCTGTGGGACACGACATGGACACCTACGCGAAGGACCTCTCCGAACTCGTCGAGGCTCTCGACCTCCGGGACCTCGTGGTCATCGGACACTCGACCGGCGGTGGCGAGGTCGTGCGGTACGCGGCCAAGTACGGCAAGGGGCGAGTCGTCAAGGTCATCACCGCCGGCGCGGTCCCTCCGCTCATGCTCCAGACCCCGGACAACCCGGAAGGCACCCCGATCGAGGTCTTCGACGGCATCCGCAAGGGGGTGCTGACCGACCGGTCGCAGTTCTACCAGGACCTCGCCGAGTCGTTCTTCGGGGCAAACCGGGACGGCGCGCAGGTGTCCCAGGGCGCCAAGGACGACTTCTGGCGTCAGGGCATGATGGCGAACCTCTCCGCCGCTTACGATTGCGTCAAGGTCTTCTCCGAGACCGATCAGACCGAGGACCTCAAGGCGATCGACGTGCCGATGCTGATCGCGCACGGCGACGACGATCAGATCGTGCCGATTGCGGCCGCCGCCGAGAAAACCATCAAGCTCGTCAGCAACGGCACCTTGAAGGTCTACCCCGGTGCGCCGCACGGCATCTACGGTGAGTACCAGCAGCAGCTCGACGCCGACATCCTCAAGTTCATCGCCGAGTGATTCATGCTCCGGGCCGGCGGAACGGCCTCCCCTCACCGTTCCGCCGGCCCGGTATCCGGACCCTCAGGGGTTACGCGAGAACGGAGTTGATGATGGGTGATCATTCGATCGACACCACGGTCGGCCCGAGCGGGCCGGGCTGTGTGGAGTGTGAGGCGGCGGAGTCGTGGTGGTTTCACCTGCGGCGCTGCGCCGAATGCGGGCACGTCGGCTGCTGCGACGACTCGCTGAACCGCCACGCTTCTCGACACGCGGCGGACACCGGACACGCGGTCATCCAGAGTTTCGAACCCGGTGAGGACTGGTTCTACGACTTCTCGACCGGCGAGATGTTCGCCGGTCCTGCCCTCACGGCACCGACGTCGCATCCGACGGATCAGGGTGTGCCCGGTCCGCGGTCGCGAGTGCCTGCGGATTGGGTCGAGCAGCTCACCCGACGGCAGACGTAACCGATGATCGACGATCGTGTGACCCTGCCGCACAGGATAATTCGTGAACCGTCGGAGCGAGGGTCCGTCGGCGCGAGCATGCACGCGTGCGTCGTCGTCCGGATCTATGGGCGCAGTCAGTGTCGGCACGCGTTCGAGATCCGTGACTTCCTCAGTCGCAGCGTGGTCCGCTTCACGTGGACGCCGATCGACACCGACGACGACTGCACGCACCTGCTCGGGCTGTCGCTGGCCGACGCCGGTCTGCCGATCGTCGACCTGCCGGACGGAACCCGTCTGCGTGCCCCGTCGGTCGCCGAGATCGCGGGCCGCCTGGGATGGGTCAGTGACCCCAAGCTCCAGGAGTACGACGTCTCGATCTACGGGGCCGGGCCTGCGGGACTGTCCGCGGCGGTATACGCGGCCTCGGAGGGGCTGAGTGTCGCTGTCCTGGAACGCGAAGCGGTGGGTGGTCAGGCCGGTTACAGCAGTCTCATCGAGAACTACCTCGGATTCCCGGGCGGCATCTCGGGCGGCGACCTGGCCGAGCGAGCTCGTCAGCAGGCGGTCGAGTTCGGAGCCGAACTACTGCTGATGCGCGACGGGCTCAGCACACGTTTCGAGGGTGATCGGGTACATACGACGCTCGGCGACGGCACGAGCGTCGTCGCCCGCGCCAGCGTATGCGCGACAGGCGTCGAATGGCGGCGGCTCGGGCTCGATCGCGAGGAGGAGTTCATCGGGTCGGGCCTGTTCTACGGGCGGGCACCAGTGAGGCGCCCACGTGTAGCGATCTCGAGGTGTTCGTCGTCGGCGGAGGGAACTCGGCCGGTCAGGCTGCCATGAACCTGTCGTCGTTCGCCAAGCGCGTCACCATGTTGGTGCGCGGGCCGACACTGTCCGCGACGCTGTCGGACTATCTCGAGAAGCGGGTGGTGCAGCAGCCGAACGTCGAGATCAGGACCTCCGCGAGGGTGATCGGTCTCGAGGGTGACAAGGGTCTGACCGCCATCCACATCGAGGACTCCCGCACCGGGGACGTGGAGGTCGTCGAAACGCAGCGGTTGTTCGTCTGCATCGGCGGAGACCCGGCCACCGAGTGGGCAGCCGGCACGCCGATCGTCCGCGACGACCACGGATTCGTCCTCACCGGTCCCGACCTGCCGACATCGAACTGGTCGCTGGACCGCGCCCCGTTCTACCTGGAGACGTCGGTGCCCGGTTTCCTTGCTGCGGGGGATGTGCGTCGCAACTCGGTGAAACGAGTGGCGTCGGCAGTCGGAGACGGCGCGATGGCGATCACGTTCGTCCACCATCACTTGGCGGGGAGTGGCTGACGGGCGCCAGAGACGACGAAAGCGATCCGTTGGGGAGCGAATCGCCTGGTCACCATGGAGCCGCCCAGGGGAATCGAACCCCTGACCTATTCATTACGAGTGAATTGCTCTACCGACTGAGCTAGGGCGGCGTGCCGCGCGAGGCAGCGCAGACGAGTCTAGCGAGCGTCGCGAGACGCGCAAAACTCGGGCCCGCTCGGGGCTGCTCGCCGGGCCTGCGACCCCGAAACGAGGTCGCACGCGACCTCGTTTCGTCGGCGCGACTTCGATCGAGGTCGCGCGAACGGAATCAGCTCGCGTGCGACCTCATTTCGACCACGGTTGCGGCGATCAGAGCGGGAAGTCGGGTCCGCACACCACCGGCACCCGATGTGCCGGGTCGAGTGCGTTCCGCACGAGTGCAGCGACCGTGGGGGAGTAGGCCATGCCGACGTGACCGATCTTCGACGACGGGCACACGTCCTGGACCACGGTGTTCGCGATGTTCGGTCCCGGCGGCATCAGGGTCAGCACGTAGGGAGTCGAGATCTCGTCGAATCGCGTCGCCAGGTTGACGTACTCGATTGACGGATGCCGCGGACCCCAATAACTCTGGCCGGGAGCTCGCGCGGGCAGCCGATCGGTGATCGAACCGACGCGGGAGTATCCGCGATTCGAGGCGGACAGTCCGACGATGGTGTCGACCTGCGCGGCCCGGCCGGGCAACTGGGTGACGAGCTGGGCGATCGCCCCGCCCTGGCTGTGACCCACGAAGTCGATCTTCGATGCGCCGGTGGCGGTCAGGACCCGCCCGACGAAGGCCGAGACCGCACGGGCGGACTGCTCCTTGTTGCTTAGGCCGCCGGTGTTGCCGCTCCAACTGGTCTGACCGTAGGTGAGGCTGAACACGCAGTAGCCCGCGTTGGCCAGCGTGGGCGCGAGGTACGACCAGTTGGCGCTCTGGTTCATGGCCGTCGCGTGCAGCAGAACGACTGGGTTGCGCCCTTCGCGGTCGCGGCAGTCGAACCGGTTGGCGCCGGCGGGCGACTCCGACGCCGGGCTGAGGTATCGGGTGGCGATGGCGGTCGCGGCGTCGGTGGTGACCGGGAAGGGCACGGCGTGGGCGGTGCCCGAGGCTAGGCTCAGGGCCATTGCCGCCACCGCGGTCAATGCCGACGTGACTCCAGCTCGGATGCGGTTCATGGGAGAATTGTCGCCGAGTAGACGGCGCTGCATGCCGTTTCGGCGTCTACTCGACGTCCCGCCGACGGAATTCGACGCCACGCGGCGACAGTTCGTAACCGACGACGAGGCTGTCGGTCAGGCCGAGCTTCTTGAGCTTCGTGATGTCTTGTTTCAAACCCGCTCTGTCCCGGCCGAGTTCGGCCGCGAGATCGGTGGACACCACACCCGGACGACGCGCGACGAGATCGAGGACTTCGCGAGTCCACGGTCCGCGCTTGGACCGCGCGTCCATCCGGTCGAGGCGTGTCCGTATCTCGGCCACATCGTCGTCGGACAGGTTGTCATCGGCGCGCAGGGCGATCCGCGGGTCCTCGCCGATGCACCGCAGGCCGATGCGGTAGGTCGGGTTGTGAACGTTGACGCAGAGGGCGGCCCGGACTTCGTCGGCATCGTCGTATCCTGCGCGGCGCGCTTCGTCGAGCGTGATCTGTTCGGGGTCGACGCGCTGCATGGACGTCACCTCGATCACGTGCGTCAGCGCGATGAAGCTCGATCCCGGATGAATACGTGGATCGCCCCATCGCCGGAAGGCGAGGTCGACTGTTCCGTCGGCGACCCCGCGAACGACCGCGGCCGTGAGAAGCACATTCGCGACCTTAGCGAGCGGGTGGTTGTCGTGCATGACCTGCGGCCCGACGCGCGTGTCACCCCTGTGGACGACAGCTGAGACGTTGCTGAGAGCTGTTGTAGGGTGACCCGAGGTCAGCGACGGCATTGCCGACGTATTCGGGGGACCCCCTGCGTCGTGTCGTCGTTGAGCGCAACTTCACGACGACATGATCACCGGCCGGGGGGAGGGATCTTTGGTGCCGCCGCGCGTTCCCGCTCTGTGGTTTGCCGACGTCCCGCCGTGGCCCGCCGTCGAATCGACCCCCGCCGCCGACCTGGCCGCTCACCTGGCCCGACACCGCTCAATAGGCCCAGCTCAGGCCCCTCCTCAGTCGGCTGCCGTTGCGGTTCTCGAACGCCCGGTCCCGGCGATCGGGCGGTCCGATCGGCCGATCGTCGAAGCGCCGGAAGCCGCGACGCCACGTCCCTCCTCCGAGCTCGACGCGTTCCTGGCCGAGGCCGAGAAGTCGGTGCGGGCCAAGCGGAAGGGCCGCTCGAGCACACGGGGAGAGAGGCGCCCGCGAGTCGGTTCACCACTACGAATCGCGGGTGCGGCAGCGGCGATTGTTGTGATTGTGGCCACAGTTCTCGGTGTCGTCCTGGCTCGTGGCGACGGACCTGAGTCGACGACGGCGTCGACGCCCAGCACCGACGTGACGTCCGTGGGGCCGACACCGTCCACGCCGGCGGTGGCACAGGAGCCCGCGTGCACGCGGAAGCCTGTCGGGTCGGGGACCACCGTGTCCGACGGTGACGACTCCGGCAATCAGGAGTCGGGTGCCGGGGCGATCCGGGCCTTCAACCACGCCTACTACGTGTTGCGGTCGGCGAAGGCGGCTCGCGCTGTAGCGGCGCCGGGTGCAGTGGCCTCCGAGTATGTGATGCAGCAGTACATCAACCAGCGACCGCTGGGGACCAAGCACTGCCTGACCGTCTCCGACCGCGGACCCGGCGAGTACTCGGTGGTGCTCACCGAGTTGCAGCCCGACGCGGCACCCATCACCTACCGCCAGGTCATTCGTACGACGACCACCGGCGGCAAGTCCTACATCCAGTCCATCCGGTCCGTCGAATGAGTTCCCGCCCAGCCTGTTCGGGCGCCTAGAGAGGTAGAAGTGAAATGAGTCATGGTCGGGGTCGGCATCGGAAGCGTCGGGTGCCGAGTGGTCCGTTGTTGTCGGTGACGTCGGCGGTTGTCGCGGTGTCGATCACTGCGGGTGCCGGTGCGGCGTTTGCGGTGCCGGAGCAGGGGGGAACCAGTCCGGGCGATACGGCTCCGGGTCAGGGTGGCACGAGTCCTGGTGATGTGTCGCCGGGTGGTGGTGGCGGTGCTGAGGCGACTGTCGAGCCGGTGGTGGTTCCCGGTCCGGGTAGCATTCCTGGTCCGCCGGTGGAGGCGCCGTATCAGGCCTACACCGCGCCGGGGTCGTATTTCTATGACGAGCCTTACTCTCCGCTGATCAACAATCGGGTGGCTCCGCGTGTTGCTCCGCCGGTTCGGCCGATTGCGCCGCCGCCGGAGAAGATTCGTGTGGGCAACTTCGTCACTGACATCCCTGAGGGCATGTCGAAGCGTGATGTGAACTCGATCAATGCGTGGTCGGCTTATGGTGAGGCGAAGATTGCGCAGGGTTTGATCTCGGCTGGTGTTCCCGAGGACGAGGCGACTCGTCGCGCTGCTGCGACGATCATCGGCGTGATGGCCGGTGGTACCGCTGGTGCTGTCGCGCTTGGTATTCCGTCGGCGGTTGTGGGGGCGGTAGTTGGGGCACCGGTTGGTGCGGTGGCGGGTGCGATCGTCGGCGCCGTCACGACAGGTGGCCTTACATCAGGCATCAACGCCCTCGGTGGAGCTGGAATTGGTGCAGCAGTTGGTGGAATCGGAGCAGGAGCTGCGGGGGCTGCGGTCGGTGCCGCGATCGGGGGTACCGCGGGTGGTCTTCTGGCGTACTCGCTAGGCGCTGGCGATCCGGGCGCCAACCCTGACGAGCCGTGGCGCCAAAGCGGACCGCGTCACGCGCTGCCGGAGTCTGGCCCGAATCAGTTCGAATTTCATCTGACAAGTGAACATGCGCGTCGCTCTGGACTGCCGGCTGTCGACTATGTGGTGAATCATCGCGGTGACGTCCACGCGACCGTCGGAGCCTCGACCTTCAAATGGTCTGGCATGCAGGCACGCTCGCCCTACTCGGTGTTGGGGCCACACGTCGAGAGATCCGTCCGTGACTGGACTCGGGCGCAGTCCAAGGCTCTCAAGGATGCGGTCCCTGGTAGTGATGTGCAGTGGCCCGAAGAGGCCGACGGCACTAGCGCCCGATAGGAAATGATACGAAGTGCGCAGAAACAATTACGTCAATCGCGACCGATCAACAAGAGAGTATGAAGTGAAAACGGTTTTCGTGTCCACATTAGTAGTCGTGATAGCTACTTTGAGTGTTCTGGTCGGCGTAGGGCAGGCATCTGCTGCCCCGTTGCAGAATTTCAGTACAAACGGGACGACGTTTGGTACGTTCGGTGACCATTCCTTCTGTCGCGGTGCCATTACATACCGAGTCGACGCTGTTGCTAAGAAGCGTGGTGTTATCAAGGTCACCGCGACGTCACATGGATTTTCGGGCCAGGGCCCGTCATGGAATCGGAATCCGAACTGTCGCTTCCTGTTTCGCTCCGCCGCCACGAGCGTTCGAGGACTCGATGTGGAGAAGTGGACAGTTGGTTCCTTTGGGCCGAAACCAGGGCAGAGGCAGACGTGGCACGTCGTGACCGGCTCCGGCCCCGCTTGGATGGGCATCACTACCTATGCCGCCAACAGTGCCGTTCGCATCCCGCAATCCCCTGCTGGACCCTCCTTCTTCATGACGGTGCCTTAGGCGTCGATCAACCATCAAACGGACTGGAGCGCAAGCTCGATCGCCCTACGCGCTGTTTGGTCCACATGCGGACAAGTCAGTCCGTGACTGGACGCGTTCACAGTCGGACAGCCTAAAGAGTGCGATCCCTGGAAGTGAGATCCTCTGGCCGGCCGAAACTGCCGGCGCGCCGACGGCCCGTTCTTAATCGAAGTGGAGAGTTGAGTGATCGAGCAATGAGTCATGGTCGGGGTCGGCATCGGAAGCGTCGGGTGCCGAGTGGTCCGTTGTTGTCGGTGACGTCGGCGGTTGTCGCGGTGTCGATCACTGCGGGTGCCGGTGCGGCGTTTGCGGTGCCGGAGCAGGGGGGAACCAGTCCGGGCGATACGGCTCCGGGTCAGGGTGGCACGAGTCCTGGTGATGTGTCGCCGGGTGGTGGTGGCGGTGCTGAGGCGACTGTCGAGCCGGTGGTGGTTCCCGGTCCGGGTAGCATTCCTGGTCCGCCGGTGGAGGCGCCGTATCAGGCGTACACCGCGCCGGGGTCGTATTCCTATGACGAGCCTTACTCTCCGCTGATCAACAATCGGGTGGCTCCGCGTGTTGCTCCGCCGGTTCGGCCGATTGCGCCGCCGCCGGAGAAGATTCGTGTGGGCAACTTCGTCACCGACATCCCTGCGGGCATGTCGAAGCGTGATGTGAACTCGATCAATGCGTGGTCGGCTTATGGTGAGGCGAAGATTGCGCAGGGTCTGATCTCTGCCGGTGTTCCCGAGGACGAGGCGACTCGTCGCGCTGCTGCGACGATCATCGGTGTGATGGCCGGTGGTACCGCTGGTGCTGTTGCGCTTGGTATTCCGTCGGCGGTTGTGGGGGCGGTAGTTGGGGCACCGGTTGGTGCGGTGGCGGGTGCTCTCATCGGTTCGTCTCCCTTTTTCGGTGGAGTGATGGGTGTGACGGGAGCAGCTATCGGGGCCGGGGCAGGCGCCGCTATTGGCGGTATCGGCGCCGGGGCTGCCGGGGCTGCGGTCGGGTTCGCGATCGCCGGGACGGCAGGCGGAGCTCTCGCATATGCGCTTGGAGCAGGTGATCCCGGTGCGGACCCCAACGAGCCATGGCGACCGAATGGTCCGCGTCACGCCCTTCCAGAGGCCGAAGGACCAAACCAGTTCGAGTTTCATTTGTCGGCAGATCATGCGCGCCGCTCGGGGCTCCCGGCGGTGGACTACGTGGTGAACCACCGTGGCGACGTTGACGCACAGATCGGAGCTTCGACTTTCCAATGGTCTGGGGTTCAGGCCCGATCACCATATTCTGTGCTCGGTCCCAATGTTGAGGACTCCGTCCGCAACTGGACACGCGCACAATCCGACAGTCTGAAGAACGCAATCCCCGGGAGTGACGTTCTGTGGCCGGCCGAGCGCGGCCACTCTTCTGCCGCACACTACTGAGAACTGGAGACTCTGATCATATGAAACGCTTGCTGTGCCTAGTGGTCGCCATGGTCGTGATAGCTGCGGGTCTTGTTATTGGAGGTGGTAGGAGCGATGCTGCGCCACAGTTGCCGCGGATAGGCATTACCGGGGACACAATGGGAACCTTTGGTGATCATTCCTATTGCAGAGGGGTTCTGCACGTCGGGTTGACCCCCGCCCCAGCGAAGCGCGGGGTCGTTCGGGTGACGCTCACGTCCTCAGGCTTTATAGGGAACGGTCCGAGTTGGAAGCGGAAGCCGGTGTGCAAGCTTCTGATCGGCACAGTGCATACGAGCATTGAGGCGTATGCCAAGTGGAACTTCTTCAACGCCGATTTCGGGCCGCGCCGTGGACAGAAGGTGGTCCACGACATCAGGACTGGGTCCGGTGTCGTTCAGTTTCAAGCTGTCTCATACGCGCGCAATAACCCCGTCCGCGTTATGCAGTCGTACGGGGTGTCGCACTACATGTTGGTGCCGTAGCTTGTCGACCCCGCAAAGTGTCTAGCCGATTCGCTTGTAGGGCGCTCCGTTTTCTGAAGTGATTCGGACGGAGTCGACCCGCAAACCGGGGCGACCGCCGCCCTCGTGCGAGGGTCGGCTCCCAAGTGGTCACCCCAAAGTCGCCGTTACGGTGAAGCGAGCGGCGACTTTTCGAAGCCTGCGTCATCGTGTGAGATGTCAGTATCTGGAAGGTTTCCTTATGAAGAAGATTGTCGTGACAGCTCTTTCTCTCGTGGTCGTCGCTGTCGCAAGTTTGGCTGGTGTTGGAACTGCATCTGCGGCGCCGCTACATATCCTGCAGACGAGCAGTTCGACGTTTGGCACGTTCGGCGACCATTCATTCTGTCGGGGAGCTCTGTCGGTTAGGTGGCAGAGTGTTCCGAAGAAGAGCGGGGTCGTTCGCGTAACTGCTTCGTCGCATGGATTTACGGGCGATGGGTTGACCTGGAAGCGTAATCTCAATTGCCGCGTACTTCTACTGACCCAAACTACGAGCATTCGGGGTCTGTATGTGCAGAAGTGGGTCCCCGCGTCGTTCGGCCCCCGGCGGGGGACAACGAAGAGCTGGGAAGTTACGACTGGTCTTGGCTTCGCGAACATTGCCGTGATGCCTTACTCAGCCAACGGCCCCGTTGCGGTACGTCAAGGATACGGCGCAGGCGCGAACATGATCGTTTCCTAGCGTATCTAATGCTCTCGACATCCAGACCCTAGAACGCAGATGACCAACCCGACCACACCACGCGACGGCGACCCGCAGGCCTGGGCCGAGCGGGCCGTCGTCGTGTGCGGGACGGCCGGAGGTGTTGGTACGTCTGTGGTGTCGGCGCTGCTCGCGGAGCATCGGGCGTCGTCGACGCTCGGGCTGCTGTCGTGGTGGGTTGACGCGTCGGGCAACGACTGTGACATCGAGCTGCGGCTCCGGGGGTCGGGTAACCCCGAACTCCTGCGCACGGCGTCGGGGACAGGTCTGTGGCTGCCACCCGAGGAGGCGACGGCCACCGACGCTGTCGTCGAGACGTGGCGGCAGGGCGCGGTTCCCGTCGTCGACGCCGGAGCGCATCCGCTCACGTTGCTTCCCGAACTCGCCGAAGACGACCTCCCGAACCTCACACCAGTACTCGTCATCGCGGCCCGGCCCGACCTGCTGAACCGTGCCCGCGTCGTCTTCACCGAATGGGACCGGGCAGGGGTGCTTGAGAAGACGATCGTCGTCATCTCTTCTCAGCTACCGGCCACCCACAACGACGGGCTCGCCGACATGCTGGTCAACGTGGTGTCCGGCTCGGTCGGCGGCGTGATCGGTCTCGACTACGACCCCGTGATCGGCGCCGGCACCGTCCTCGACCAGGACGCGCGTCGCGGTTGCCTACCCGCGACGCACGCGGCAATCACGACACTCGCCGCGGCGACCACCAACAGGCGCTGACCGGCCCCCCTTTCGTCATCCGGCTGAACGGGGCAGCATGGGACGGTATGACCGGGTCCACTCGCACACCGCTCACCACCGCCGAGGCCGCCGAGATGGTGGCCGAGCCCTGGCGTGTCATCGCCGACAGGCTCGCAGCCGCCTACAACACCGGCTCGATGGTGCGAGGTGGTGAGTTCGTCGCCAAGATCATCGATGCCGCCGAGGAAGCGAACCATCACCCGGACATCGACCTCCGGTACGGGACAGTGCATCTCGTGCTCACCACACACAGTGCCCACCAGTTGACCGAAGCTGATGTGGCGCTTGCGAACCGGATCACCGGCATCGCCGCCGACCTCGGCCTCGAACCGGTGTCCGCGCCGGTGACCCAGTTCAACCTGGCCATCGACGCCCTCGACATCCCAGCCATCAGGCCGTTCTGGAAAGCGGTCCTGGGCTATGGAGACGCCGCCGAGCGCGAGCCCGTCGACCTCGTCGATCCCGCCGGCCGCCTACCCAGCGTCTGGTTCCAGCAGATGGACGAGCCGCGCCCGCAACGCAGCCGCATGCACGTCGACCTGTGGATTCCGACCGACGAGTTGCACGAGCGTCTGCAGGCCGCGATCACCGCCGGCGGTCAGCTCCTCACGGACCAGTACGCCCCGGCCTTCTGGGTGCTCGCCGATGCCGAGGGCAACGAGGTGTGCCTGTGCACCTGGCAGGACCAGAACTACTGAGCCGAGCGAGCCGTCAGGAACCGATCGACCTCAACTCGACTGCCAGACTTCGATCGAGGTCTGGGAGTCGAGTTGAGGTCTGCCGGTCGGAGTCGAGCGACTAGGAGCAGTGCCCCTCCGCGCGGGCCACGTCGGCGACAGCGGCCGCGACGGCCGGGGCGACCCGGTCGTCGAGCGGGCTGGGGACGATGCGGTCGGCGCGCAGGTCGTCGGCGGCGACCGAGAAAATAGCCTCGGCCGCAGCGATTTTCATGCCTTCACTGATGCGGCGCGCGCCGGCGTCGAGGGCGCCCTTGAAGACACCGGGGAACGCGAGCACGTTGTTGATCTGGTTCGGGAAGTCGCTGCGGCCGGTCGCGACGATCGCGGCGTACTTGGCAGCGGCCTCCGGATGGATCTCCGGATCGGGGTTCGAGAGGGCGAAGACGATCGAGTCGTCGTTCATCGAGGCGATGAGCTCCTCGGGGATCAGACCCGCTGAGACGCCGATGAACACATCGGCGCCGGCGAGTGCCTCGACCGCGCCGCCGGTCAGTCCGCGTGGATTGGTGCGTGAGGCCAGCTCGGTCTTCGAGTCGTTCAGGCCGTCACCTCCCTCGGACACGATGCCCTTGGAGTCGAGCACGACGACGTCGGAGATGCCCACTGCCAAAAGGATGTTCGCGCACGCGACGCCCGCGGCGCCGGCGCCGGAGATCACGACCTTGAGGCCGGCGAGGTCGCGGCCGAGGTGGGTCGTCGCACCCTTGAGGGCGGCGAGGACGACGATCGCGGTGCCGTGCTGGTCGTCGTGCATGACCGGGCAGTCGAGGGCCTCGATGACACGACGCTCGATCTCGAAGCAACGAGGCGCGGAGATGTCCTCGAGGTTCACCGCGCCGAAGCTCGGGCGCAGG
Organism: Gordonia terrae; assembly: GCF_051789125.1. Classification (GTDB taxonomy): domain Bacteria; phylum Actinomycetota; class Actinomycetes; order Mycobacteriales; family Mycobacteriaceae; genus Gordonia; species Gordonia terrae_A. The sequence continues at coordinate 632,779 of NZ_CP196526.1, forward strand.
CGGATGAGGGTTTCGACGATCTCGTCGGGATCCTGGGTGTCGAGGACGATCGGGATCGAGTTGAGTCCGGCGAAGCTGCGGAAGAGTGCGGACTTGCCCTCCATGACCGGCAGCGAGGCGCGCGGGCCGATGTCGCCGAGTCCCAAGACGGCCGATCCGTCACTGACGACGGCCACCAGGCGATCAGTCCAGGTGTACTTGTTCACCAGCGTGGCGTCGGTGTCGATCGCGCGAGACACCTGGGCCACGCCCGGCGTGTAGGCGATCGACAGGTCGCGCTGCGTGTCGATGGGTGCGCGCAGCTCCACCGAGAGCTTGCCGCCGACGTGCGCCAAGAAGATCTCTTCGTCGGTGATGGGGTGATCGGCGATCGTGGGTTCGGTGTAGGGGGTCTCACCCATACGTGTGTCCTCCGTGCTCGTCACGGGTCCTCCTGGAATGCCGCGAAATATGCGGGTTGCATCGTCTCGCCGGCCACGCTGCCCGCGAGCTAGAAGTGATCCGCATCGACGCGAGCGAGGTGTGCTCAGCGGAGGCGGGCCGGGCGCGTGTGAGCGGGGTGACGCTCGTTACGGCCGGATTAAGTGTCTCACCGTCTGGGATCGGGACGGAAGGTGGGTCGGCCCAGGTGAAGGCCCCAATGATCATTGGTAAGGTACAACTTGTGTCTATGTTGCATGCGACCTCTGAATCCGCTGCTGAGCGGGTATATGCCGAGGTCAAGGAGCGAATTCTCACAAACGAGATCGCCGGCGGTGAGCTGATCAGCGAGGGTGAGATCGCCGCGAGGTGTGCGGTGAGCCGTACTCCGGTGCGGGAGGCATTCCTGCGTCTGGAGACGGAGGGCTGGATGCGTCTCTACCCGAAGCGTGGGGCCCTCGTGGTCCCGATCGGCGACCGAGAGATCCGCGACGTCGTCGACGCCCGCCTGCTGCTCGAGCGGCACGCCGTCCGATCGGTCGTGTCCCGCCCGGCCGCAGCCGCCGACCTCGTGACCCGCCTGCGCGACAATCTCGCCGCCCACCGCCGGGCCGATACCGTCGACATGCAGCAGTTCGCGCGAATCGACGCCGAGTTCCATCAGCTCATCGCGGCAGCAGGCGACAACCCGCTCTTGTCCGGCTTCTACTCGACGCTGGGGGAGCGGCACCGTCGGATGACGACGGCGTCGGTGCACCGAGACGCGCGCGTGGCCGCTCGCATCCTCGACGACCACCAGGACCTGCTCGATGCCATCGAGGCGGGTGACTCGGAGCACTTCGACCGCCTCCTCGCTCGACACCTCACCGCAGTTCACGACCTTCCCGGCAACGACTCGTTGCGAGCGGGCTCATGAGTGCCGACCGCACCCGCTTCGGGTGGCCCGCCGTCGCGCTCGCCGTCTTCACCACTGCGTGGGGCGGCAACGAGTTCACGCCGTTGCTGGTCATGTACCGGCAGATCTCCGACCTGTCGCCGGTGGTCGTCGACGCCCTGCTGTTCGCCTACGTCCTGGGCATCGTGCCCGCGCTGCTGATCGGTGGACCACTGTCGGACCGGCTGGGTCGACGACCGCTCATGCTCCCCGCCCCGCTGTTCGCGGCCCTCGGTTCGGGATTGCTGGCCGCGGGATCGGAGTCGGTGGCGCTCCTCACCGCCGGGCGCGTGTGCAGCGGTATCGCGCTGGGTCTCTCGATGGCTGTCGGCGGTAGCTGGATCAAGGAACTCTCCGACCGTGACGGCGCACGAACCGGTGCCGGTGCCGGCCGCGCGGCGATGAGCCTCACCGCAGGCTTCGGCGTCGGCGCGGGGGTGGCCGGTGCTCTCGCACAGTGGGGCCCCTGGCCGCATGTCCTGCCGTATCTGATCAACATCGCCGTCGCGGTCGTGGCGGCGAACCTGATCGTGCTCGTACCGGAAACGCGTCCCAGGCAGGCTTCGCCGGGTCGTCTGCGTGACGATCTACGCATCCCGTCGGCGGCCCACCGTCGTTTCCTGTTCGTCGTGATGCCGCTCGCACCCTGGGTTTTCGGGGCCGCGGCGTCGGGTTATGCGATCGTCCCCGCCCTCATGTCCGCACGTACCGCGGGAGCGCCGATCGCCTTTGCCGGCCTGTGCTGCGTCCTCGGTCTGACCGCCGGTTTCGGCATCCAGTCGTTGGGCCGGCGTATCGACCGGCCGGGGAGTCTCCGCGGAGTCGTCGTCGCCCTGGTGGTGCTCGTGGCCGGGATGGTTCTCGCGGCGGTTGCCGCCCACGTGCTGACCGTCTGGGTCGCGCTCTTGGCGTCGACGCTGCTCGGCTGTGGCTATGGCATGGCGATGATCGCCGGTCTCCTCGAGGTGCAGCGCATCGCCGGGCCCGACGATCTTGCCGGACTCACGGCGGTCTACTACGGCGTGACCTACCTGGGCTTCGCCGTGCCTGCGGTGCTGGCCTGGATCTCGGAGACGTGGACGGCGATCACATATCCGGTGATGTTCGGGTTCGGCGCCGTGGCCGCCGTCGCGTGCCTGGCGGTGACCCTCGTCGGGCATCGACGCCACGGGCCGGAACTCACGCGTGACCCGCACGTCACGCTCGCGTCGACCGCAGACGTAGGAGCCGGCCGGGCACGGTGACACGACGCCTCGCCCCGAGCACCCGGTAACCTGCTGGGAGTTTGGTCAGGCACCGCAGGCAGTGGCCGCGGATGCGACGGGGAGTGTGCAGCGGGTGAGTGTGGAAAGGCGCGGGCGATGATGCTTGGTGCATGGATCGTCGTGGTGTCCGCGCTGGTGCTGATCCTGCCCGGCGCGTTCGTCGGCCGGCGGATGAACCTGCCGTGGCCGGTCGCTCTCGCAGCCGGGCCGCCCATCACCTTCGCGCTCGTCTCGATCCTCACGGTGTTGTACTCGGTCGTCGGTTTCGAGTGGAACGCCGTCTCCGCGTTGGTCGGCCTCCTCTTCGCGATCGGCGGTGCCTGGATCTACTCGCGGTTGTTGCGCACCCGGTGGGGCACGCGTCTGGCGCCGGCGGCAACGGTGTCCGACGAGCCGCGCGTGGGCCGCACCGCAGCGTTGCGGGTCGCCGCGGGACTCGGTCTCGGTGGGCTGATCATCGCCGTCACATGCATCCGCCCGCTCGTCAAGACGGCGTTCGCCGGGTTGGACAACATCTCCCAGGTGTGGGATTCGTTGTGGCACGCCAGTTCTCTGCGCTGGATACACGAGACGGGCATCGGCTCGGCCATGCGCATGGGCGAGCTGATGAACTACGACACCCAGGGCTTCAACTACTACCCGAACACCTGGCACGCGTTGGGTGCCCTGCTGTTTCCGTTGACCGGAGCCGACCCGGTCGAGCTGTACAACGCGTATTCGCCTGCGGTGCTGGCGGTCACGGTACCGCTGGGTGTCGCGTCGCTGGCCTACTGGTTCGCCCGCCACCGATACGACGTCGATGCCTCCGCACTGATCGCCGGTACCGCGGGGGCCCTGAGCGCACTGTTCCCGTCGCTGCCCTACGTCGAGGTGCAGCTGACGTCGGTGCCCAACGCGGTCGGCGTGAGCCTGGCCCCGGTGGCCGCGGTCCTGGTGATGAGCGTGGTGTCGGACCGTTCGCGGGTATTGCCCGCCGCGCTGGCCGTCGCCGGTGTCACCGCCACCCACCCGTCGGCGCTGATCGTCGTCGGCGTGATCGTCGGCCTCTGGTGGCTGTGCGAAGGTCTGTGGCGTCCGGTCGCCGGCCGCCTGCGTGATCTCGCGGCCCTCGCGGCCACGGCTGTCTTCACGCTGGTTCTCATCGCGCCGGTGGTGCTGGGCACCATTCGGGTCGCCGACACCAACGAACTCCCGTTCTTCGACTTCCGTGAGGACACCATCGGGGTCTTCGACGGTCTTGCCAGGGGAGCGTTCAACGGGACCATCCCGCTGGAACTCGATCATTTCCCGAACTGGGCGCTGATCGTCCTCACCCTGCTCGGCCTGGCTGTGCTGGCCTGGTTGCGATGCTGGGCCGGGCTCGCCGCTTGGTTCGTGTTCGCGCTGGTCACCGCCAACGCCATGGTGTCGCTCGGTTCGCTGTCCAACCCCCTCGGCGTGATCGGCGGCTACTTCTACAACTCGCCGCATCGCCTGACGTTCGTCGTCGCGATCATCTCGGCGGCCGCGGCGGGTGTCGCGATCGGTGCGGCCGTCCTGGGCATCGCCGGACTCATCCGACGGCGCCTCGAACCGTCCGACACCGCCCGCGCGACCCCGGCACGGGCGCGGTGGGTCGTCGCGGCGTCGTACGTGGTGCTGCTTGCGCTGATCGGTGGCGCCGCCGTCGTGCGGTACCCACCGAACGCCCAGATCGCGTCGAAGGAGCGGGGCGGGAAATACGTCGGCCCCGACGATCTCGCCGCCTACCAATGGCTGGCATCGCAACCCGACGCCCAGGACGTGCTCGTCCTGAACAATCTCGACCAGGGCACCGGGTGGTTGTATCCCGTCACCGGGGTCACCCCGATGTTCCCGTTCTATCGCGCCAACGAGTTCTCCGAGCGGCAGCGCGACCTGTTCTGGGGCGTGTCGGAGATCGGCGCCGACCCGGCGATCGATCAGATAGTGCGAGACATGAACGTGCACTACGTGATCGACTCGCCCCCGAGCTACTGGGAGTTCCAGCGCGGCATGCCCGACCCGGCGCGCGGACATCAGGGTGACCCGTTCCTGGCGTTGCGGCAGAACGGTGCGCCGGGTCTGACCGAGGTGTTCCGCCGCGGCGACGCGGTGATCTATCGCGTGAACGACCTGGTCTATCCGCCGCCCGCCGGCTGATCCGAGGGAACTGCACATCTCCAGCTCCCTGAGGTGCGAGGAGCGATAGCGACGAGCCACGAAGGGTTCGCGACCCATCTCACCCAGCCCTTCGAGGCTCGCTGCGCTCGCACTTCAGGGAGCCGGGGGGTTAGCGTCGAAACATGCGGCCCTGGATGTGTGTTTTCTGCGCCAACGAGTACCCGCCCGGCGAGACGCCGCCCGCGATGTGCCCGATCTGCGACGACGACCGGCAGTGGCTCCCCGAGAGCGGGCCGAGTTGGACGCCGTTGGACGAGAACGCCGACAACGCCCTGACCGCCGAGGAGGTGGAGCCCGGCCTGACCGCCCTGACGCTGCGGCCGTCTGTCGGGATCGGGCAGCGCGGCTTCGTGATCGCCACATCCGACGGGAACATCCTGTGGGAGCCGCCGGGGTTCATCGGGCCTGCGCTGGTCGAGTGGCTGGAGCAGCACGGTGGGCTTGCCGCCATCGCCGCGAGCCACCCGCACCTCGTCGGTGCCAGCGTGTCCCTCAGCCATCGATTCGGTCGAGTGCCGCTGTACTACAACGATTTCGACCGACGCTGGGTGACCCGCCCGGACCCGGTGATCGAGTTCTGGACCGGCACCGCCGATCTTCCCGGCGGGGTGCGACTCGTCCGGTGCGGCGGGCACTTTCCCGGTAGCGCGGTCCTTCTCCTACCCGACGCGGCCGACGGGCGTGGCGCGATCCTGACCGGCGACACCATCAAGGGGGTGATGCAACCGGGCATGGTCACCTTCATGCGCAGCTATCCGAACATGATCCCGCTGTCGCCGCGGCTGGTCCGCGAGATCGTCGACCGTATCGGCGAACTCCGCTTCGACCGGCTCTACGACGCTTTCGGCGTCGTGGTCGACGACAACGCCCGCGGAGTCGTCGAGACCTCCGCCCAGCGCTACATCGGCTGGGCGACCGACGAGATCGTCGACCCCGACGATCCGCACGCGCCCGCCTGAGTAGCGGCCGAGGAGCGCCTCAGGCGTCCGGATACCCCTTCGGGTTGCCCGACTGCCAGCGCCAGGTGTCGGCGCACATGTCGTCGATGGTCTTGCCGGCGCGCCAGCCCAGGTCCTCGTTCGCGCGAGTCGGGTCGGCGTAGGACGCCGCGATGTCGCCGGGACGACGCGGGGCGACCTCGTAGGGGATCGGTCGTCCGCTGGCCCGCTCGAACGCGTGCACGACCTCGAGCACCGAGACGCCTTGCCCCGTACCGAGGTTCCACGTCGACATGCCGGTGTCGCCGGTGCTGATCCGGTCGAGCGCGGCGACATGACCCGCGGCCAGGTCGTCGACGTGGATGTAGTCGCGGACACCGGTCCCGTCCGGGGTGTCGTAGTCGTCGCCGAACACCGACAACTTCTCGCGCCGGCCGACCGCGACCTGCGCGACGAACGGCATGAGGTTGTTGGGGATGCCCGACGGGTCCTCGCCGATCGTCCCGCTCGGGTGAGCTCCCACGGGGTTGAAGTAGCGCAGTGCCGCGATGCGCCAGGCGTCCGAGCTGGCGGCGACGTCGCGCAGGATCTGCTCGATCATCACCTTGGTCCAGCCGTACGGGTTGGTCGCCGAGGTCGGCAGGTCCTCGGTCATCGGCAGTTGGGGCTCGGCGCCGTAGACCGTCGCCGACGAGGAGAACACGAGCGTGTGCACGTCGTGCCGCTCCATCGCGCGCAGCAGCGCGAACGTCGTACCGAGGTTGTTCTGGTAGTAGTCGAGCGGCTTCGCCACGGATTCGCCGACCGCCTTGTAACCGGCGAAGTGGATCACCGCGTCGATGTCCTCGTGTGCGAAGAAGTGTTCGGTCTTGTCCACGTCCGCGAGATTGAAGGCGTGGACGGGTATCGACCGACCCGAGAGAGCCTCCAGCCTGCCGACGACCGTCGGTTTGGCGTTGCTGAAGTCGTCGACGATGACGACGTCATGTCCGGCGGAGACCAGCTGGACGACGGTGTGCGAGCCGATGTAGCCCGCGCCGCCGCTGACGAGTACGCGCATGACCACCACCGTATGCGGCGACCCTGAGAACGGACCACGCGCCGCTGGGGAATGTCGTGTCAGCCGATGACGCGTTCGGTGGTGGCGTATTTCTGTTCGACGGCGTTCTTGGTGGGTTGCCACCAGTCGGTGTTGGTGCGGTACCAGTCGATGGTGGCGGTCATTCCGGCGCGGAAGTCGAGGTAGGTGGGTTGCCAGCCGAGTTCGGTGCGTAGGCGGGTGGAGTCGATGGCGTAGCGGCGATCGTGGCCGGGGCGATCGGTGACGAAGTCGAAGGCGTCGGTGGGTTGGTCGAGGAGTTCGAGGATGGTTTCCACGACGGTGCGGTTGTCGACTTCGCCGTCGGCGCCGATGAGGTAGGTCTCGCCGATGCGGCCGCGGTCGATGATGGTCCAGACGGCGTCGTTGTGGTCGTCGACGTGGATCCAGTCGCGGATGTTGCGGCCGTCGCCGTAGAGCTTGGGACGCACCCCGGTCAGGACGTTGGTGATCTGGCGGGGGATGAATTTCTCGATGTGCTGGTAGGGCCCGTAGTTGTTGGAGCAGTTGGAGATGGTCGCGGCCACGCCGAAGGACCGCACCCAGGCGCGTACGAGTAGGTCGCTGCCGGCTTTGGTGGAGGAGTAGGGGCTCGACGGGTTGTAGGCGGTGGTCTCGGTGAAGCGGGCCGGGTCGTCGAGGTCGAGGTCGCCGTAGACCTCGTCGGTGCTGATGTGGTGGTAGCGGACCTGATGGGCGCGGACGGCTTCGAGCAGGGTGTAGGTGCCCACGAGGTTGGTGTGGACGAAGGCCGAGGGGTCGGCCAGGGAGTTGTCGTTGTGGGATTCGGCGGCGAAGTGGACGACGAGGTCGGTCTCGGCGACGAGGCGGTCGACCAGGGCGGTGTCGGTGATGTCGCCTTCGACGAGGTCGACGGTGTCGGCGACCGGGGCGAGGGTGTCGGGGTTGGCGGCGTAGGTGAGTTTGTCCAGGACCCGGATCGACACCTCGGGGCGGGTGGCCAGGGTACGCAGCACGAAGTTGGCGCCGATGAACCCGGCACCACCGGTCACGAGAACACGCACGTCAGGCCTTTCGTCGACGTCAACGAACGCCGTCACTCTACCGACGAGCGGACCGGACCCGCCGGGCGCGCACACCTGGCGGCCGCGTGACGTCCCGGCGGCGGGCGCCTCATGACTCTGCGCACCCGGCTTCGGGCACTAGGCTGATCGGCATGCGAGGGATCATTCTGGCCGGTGGCACGGGCTCGCGGCTGCACCCGATCACGCAGGGGGTGAGCAAACAGCTCGTCCCGGTCTATGACAAGCCGATGATCTACTACCCGCTGTCGACCCTGATGCTCGCCGGTATCCGCGACATCCTCATCATCACCACACCGCACGACGCCCCGGCGTTCGAGAATCTGCTGGGCAACGGCGACCAGTTCGGCATCAACCTGACCTACAAGACCCAGCCCTCACCCGACGGGCTGGCGCAGGCCTTCGTCCTGGGCGCCGAGCACATCGGCACCGAGTCGGTGGCACTGGTGCTGGGCGACAACATCTTCTACGGGCCGGGTCTCGGCAATCGCCTGCAGGGTTTCGAGAACGTCGACGGCGGAGCGGTCTTCGCCTACTGGGTGGCCAACCCCGAGGCCTACGGCGTCGTCGACTTCGACGCCGGCGGAACCGCCATCTCGCTGGAAGAGAAGCCCGCACAACCGAAGTCCAACTTCGCCGTCCCCGGCCTCTACTTCTACGACAACGACGTCGTCGAGATCGCCCGCAACCTGCAGCCCAGTGCACGCGGGGAGTACGAGATCACCGACGTCAACGCCCACTACCTCGAACGCGGCAAGCTGTCGGTCACCGTGCTGCCACGCGGTACGGCCTGGCTCGACACCGGGACCTTCGACAGCCTCCTCGACGCCGGCAACTTCGTCCGCACCGTCGAACAACGCCAGGGACTCAAGATCGCCGTCCCCGAGGAGATCGCATGGCGTCGTGGCTTCATCGACGACGACGGGCTTCGCACCCGCGCCGAGAAGTTGCGCAAGTCCGGTTACGGTGACTATCTGTTGGAACTCCTGCTGCGCGGCAAGGGTTTCTGAAGCGAAAGGTTCTCCATGAAGGTTCGACCCCTCACCATCGACGGTGCCTGGGAGTTCACCCCGGTGCAGCACGGCGACGCGCGGGGTCTGTTCGCGGAGGCGTTCAAGGCGGACGTGCTCGGCGAGGTCATCGGCCACCGCTTCGACCTCGCCCAGGTCAACCTGTCCGTGTCCGCGGCCGGCGTGCTGCGCGGCGTACATTTCGCCGATGTCCCTCCGGGACAAGCGAAGTACGTCACCTGCCCGACGGGTGCCATCCTCGACGTGATCGTCGACATCCGGGTCGGTTCGCCGACGTTCGGTACCTACGACACCGTGCTGCTCGACGACGTGGATCGTCGTGCGGTCTACCTGTCGGAGGGGCTGGGCCACGCATTCTGCGCCCTCGCCGACAACTCGACCGTCACCTACCTCTGCTCCACCGGGTACAACCCGGCCGGTGAACACGGCATCAACCCGCTCGACCCGGAACTGGGCATCGACTGGCCGACGCACGCCCGCGACGGTTCGGCCTTGGAGTTCGAGCTGTCCCCCAAGGACACCGCGGCGCCCGGGTTGTCCGAAGCACGGGCCTCCGGTCTGCTACCGGTCCACGATGAGGTGTCCGCGTTCCTGCGTTCGCTGGCCGAGCAGTAGTCGAACAGCTCGGCAACCGAGGAACGCGGAAGGCCGATGACGCCGAATCGTGCACGGCGAGAGAGCCGTACACGATTCGGATGCGGCAGGACTCAGCCCGTCGTCGATCGCCGGAACGCGCTGACCGCCCAGAGGTAGCCGCCGATCAGGAACACCAGGCTCCATCCCACCGCCCAGGGCCAACGGTCGCTGATGTCGAGACCCATGAGGAGCCCGCGCAGCGTGTCGGCGATGGGGCTGAACGGTTGGTACTCGGCGAACTGACGGACCCCGTTCGGCATGCTGTCAGTGGGCACGAGCCCGCTGCCGAGGTAGGGCAGGAACAGCAGCGGGAGGGGCATGTTGCTGGCGCTCTCCGGGTTCGGCGCGATGACGCCCATCGCGACGGCGATCCACACGAGGCCGGCCGTCAGCAGGAGTAGCAGGCCACCGGCCGCACACCATCCGAGAAAGCCCGCGTTCGAACGGAATCCGAGTCCGAAGGCGACGGCGAGCAACAAGGCCACGGCGATGACGCCCTGGATCAGTGCACCGACGAAGTGGCCGGCCAGGATCGCCGTCGGCGGCGTCGCCAGCGACCGTAAGCGGTTGATGATGCCCTCGGTGACATCTTGGTTGACCGAGACCGCCACGGCCACCGTCAGAAAGGACGGGACGAACAGGAGCAGGCCGGGCAGCAGGTAGTTGATGTATTTTCCGTCGAGGGGGCCGTCGGCGGACAGTGCGCTCTCGATCGCCCCGCCGAAGAAGAAGGTCATCAACAGCAGGATGACGACCGGCATGGCGATGGTCGAGAACATCATCGTGGGATAGCGACGCAGCCGGATGAGATTGCGGCGCACCATCACAGCGGAATCAGCAAGGGTGTGTTCGACAATGGTGGACATGGGATCTCCTAGGGGGTGGTGACGGCCGCACGGCCGGTGATGGTCAGGAACACGTCGTCGAGATCGGGAGTGTGGACGGAGATGCCGGCTGCCTCGATGCCCGCGTTGTCGAGGGTGGCGAGGATGTCGCGGATGGCGTTGATCCCGTCGCCGCCCGGAACGGCCAGGGTGTTCTCCTCTTGCGCGTCCACCGCGGACGGGAAGTGCGCACGGGCACGGTCGAGTTCGCCGGGGTCGGGGAACGCGATCTTGATGTGTCCACCCGGCACGAGCCGCTTGAGTTCCGCGGCGGTGCCTTCGGCGACGATGCTGCCCCGGTCGAGGACTGCTATCCGATCGGCGAGGTGATCGGCCTCCTCCAGATACTGGGTCGTGAGGAAGATCGTCGTACCACGGGCGACGAGGTCGCGAACCGTGTCCCAGACCGCCCGGCGTGATCTCGGGTCGAGGCCGGTGGTCGGTTCGTCGAGGAAGATGATCGACGGCTCACCCACGAGCGTCATGGCCAGATCCAGCCGCCTGGTCATACCGCCCGAGTACTCGCCGACCCGACGGTCGGCCGCGTCGACGAGGTCGAAATCGGTCAGCAGCCGCTCAACCCGTTCTCGGGCCTCCGCCTTCGGCAGATGCCGCAACCGGGCCATCATCATGAGGTTCTCGCGCCCGGTGAGCAGGGTGTCGACTGCAGCGAATTGCCCGGTCAGGCCGATCTTCGCGCAGATGGCATCGCGGTCGGTACGAACGTCGAGACCCGCCACCGACACCTCGCCGGCGTCGGCGTGCGACAGAGTCGACAGGATCTTGACCGTCGTCGTCTTCCCCGACCCGTTGGGGCCCAGGAGGGCGAACACGGTGCCGGCGGGGACCGAGAGGTCGATGCCGTCGAGTACTCGGTGATCGCCGAAGGACTTTGTGAGTCCTCGAGCGTCGATTGCCGGTGATGTCATGGGTCTGCTCTCCTGGGTTGATGTGATGCGGGTTTGAATCATTCACACATGCGCATATATGCATGAGTGGATAGACGAACGTCCCTGGTGGACGTCGTCGGGGCGGTGCTGTTCGGGTCGGTGCGGACTACACGTCGAGGTCTTCGATCTCGGGTCGCAATGCGGCGGCCGTCCGCTCGAAGAAGCGTTCGGGAACAAGTGGTTTCAGCTGCTCGATGTCGTCGACGATCTCGACCGAGTAGTCGCCCCAGTCGGGAAGTTCTGCCGTGAACAGGCTGCGGACGCTCGGGATTCCGGTGAGGTCCTTCAGCCAGTTGCCGGTCTTCTGCTTACGCGTCACCCCGTAGTTGACCCAGTCGACGTAGTGCACCGCGAGGACGACTTTTCCGGTGCGGCCTTCATATGCGGTCAATTGTGTTGCGTTGCCGGTGTTCTCGTCGAACTCGGTCTCCTCGGCGAGCAGGCGACCGAAGAATCGCTTGCGCCGCACGCCGTCGGGGCCGTCACGGAGGACGACCTCCTCGTAACCGGCGTCGCGGTAGTCGGCCGCCCGGACGTAGGCGCGAAGTGCCTCGACCACCGCGCCGGAGAGGTTGCCTCCGGACACCTGCTGAGCACGTTCGAGGACTTTGATGTCGTCGTCGGAGACATAGATGGTTTTGTTGGGCATGTCGATCACTATATGTAGATGTATACGTAGACGCAAGGGGTTGCCGATATCCGCGTCGGGGCAGTCCGGCGACGGCATCTCTCCGAATCGATCAGTAGGCTGAGTGATCGGGAGGTTGTGCGCGGATGCTGTCGGGACTGTTGGGGAATTCGGTGATCATGGCCGCGATAGGCGTGGCGATGATCGCGCTGTCGGTGTGCGCGTTCCGTCTCAGACGGTCGTGCGGGGCGGTGGCCTGGCTGGTGGTCCTGCTCGGGGTGGCGTTGACGTTCGACAATGTCGCGGTCGCCCTCGGGCGCGTGATCGGTTTCGGTGACGCCCTGTATTCGATCAATCTGCCGCGCTTCTGGATTCATGCGCTGATAACGCCGCTGATCGTGGTCGCCGCCGCGGTGCTGGCGCGACGACTGGGTGTGCGGTGGGGACGCTCGGTCCTCGCTGCCGCGGCGCTCCTCGTCACGGCGTTCGTGGTCATGGGCATCGTCGAGTTGTTCCTCGCCCTGGAACTGACGCCGACGACCGACGGCGATGCGATGCGATACGCCAACGCGGCCGTTGCCGGGCCACCTCTCCCGGCCCTCGGCACGGTGCTACTGCTCATCGCGACAGGGGTCTGCCTGTGGCGATCCGCCGGTTCGCCCTGGCTCTGCCTCGGATCGCTGGTCATGCTCGTCACGGCAGCCGCCGGCACGTCGATCTTCTGGCTCGGAAACTTCGGCGAACTGGTGCTCTACGCCTCGATCGTCGCCACGATGTATCAGGTGGCCGAGTCGCGGGACCCGGATGCGCCGGCGAAGGGGTCGTCTCCCGTCGGCGCCGGCTACGCCGCGTCGTCGGTGCCGCGCTGATTGTCGCTCTCGGCGTTCTGCAATGCGATGGCGCGGGCGAGTCGGGCGTACTTGACCTCCAGGTCGCGGAACCGCAGATAAGTCGAGACCGTGGTGAACGCGAAGGCGATGACCAGGAGGAACAGCACCAGGTCGAGACCGCGCTGGATGCCGATCTTGTTCGCGACCCAGGTGACGTCGTCTTGGCGAAGCATCGCATACAGGCCGAAGCCGACGAACGCGACGAACAGCAGCTTCACCCCGGCCGATGCGCGCGCCGTGCCCCGGTTGACCACGAAGAACCCGACGAGGGCGACCAGGCCGAGGATCGCGAGGATCTGGAACCAGATCATGTGCTCACTTCCTCATCCGGGTGTGAAAGAGGCCGTCGGCGACGATGTTGACCCCGTTGATCAACGACTGCCCCTTGGCGCGTGAGTAGTCGGTGTACAGGATCGTCACGGGCTGCTCACTCACCCGCCAGTGATGATGATCGATCAGCGCGATGAACTCCGACGCATGGCTCATCCCGCTCATCAGCAGGTCGAGTTCCTCGGCGACGGTCCGGTTGAACGCCCGAAGTCCGTTGTGCGCGTCGGACAATCCGAGCCGGCGCGTCCGCGGACTCAGGAATACGATGGTGCGCAACGCCATTCGGCGCAGGAGTGGGACCGACTCGCTGCGACCCTCGGCGAACCGGGTTCCGACGATGATGTCGACCGGTTCGGTACGCAGGCGCCCGATCATGGCGGAGACGTCCTCGACTCGGTGCTGGCCGTCGGCGTCGAACGTGACGAAGAATCGTGCACCGGGCTGTCGGCGCGCGTACTCGACGCCGGTCTGGATCGCAGCCCCTTGTCCGAGGTTCACCGGATGCCGCACGAGGTGTACGCCTGCGGCCCGGATCTCGGCAGCCGAGTTGTCCGAACTGCCGTCGTCGACGCACACGATGTTGGGGAACGTCTCACGCGCACGGGCCGCGACTTCGCGGATGACCTGACCCTCGTTGAAAACGGGTACCACCAGCCACACGTCGGCATTGGTGATCGGATCGGCCATGGTGAACAACCCTAACCCGGTCCGGCATGGGCTTCCTCGCCCGGCACGCCTCATGCGGGGCGGTGTGTGTCCATCCGGCTAGTCTTGGCCGGTGACGATCGACGTGATGATGCCGTTCTATGGCGACGTCGACCAGTTCCGGCAGGCCGTGACCAGTGTTCTCGAACAGACCGACCCCGATCTGCGGCTGGTCGTCGTCGACGACTGTTTTCCGGATCCCGCACCTGCCGAGTGGCTCCTCTCGCTCGACGACGCCCGTGTCGAGTACCTGCGGAACGAGACCAACCTCGGTGTCAACGGCAACTTCCGGCGATGTGTGGACCTCGTCGTTGCCGACTGGTTCGTGGTGATGGGGTGCGACGACATCATGCATCCGGACTACCTGTCGACCGTCCGGATGTTGACGCGGCATCACCCCGACGCGGCCGTCATCGCGCCCGGTGTGGACGTCATCGACGAGAACGGACGCACCGTCGCACCGCTCGGCGACCGGATCAAGTCGGTGTTGGCACCCTCGCGTGCCGTCGAACTGTCGGGCGAGCGCCTCGCCACGAGCCTGTACCACGGCAACTGGACGTACTTTCCCTCGTTGCTGTGGCGGACGGCGGCGGTGCGGGAGGTCGGGTTCCGTCCGGGCCTCGAGATCGTCCTCGACCTCGCTCTGCTCGTCGACCTCGCCACTGCCGGTGGGTCTCTCGTCCATGATCCCGAAGTGGTGTTCTCCTACCGCAGGCACCGTGCCTCGGTGAGTTCGGTCCAGGCCGTCGACGGCAGGCGCTTCGCCGAGGAGAACCGGTTCTTCGCCCACGAGGCGCAGCGGTGCGCGGATCGTGGCTGGTCCCGTGCGGCTCGGGCCGCCCGCTGGCACGCGACGTCGAGACTGAACCATCTGCAGGCGCGGGTCGGGGCGAGGCTCGGCCGGTTGCGCGGTTCATCCGCGAACTAGGTCGTCCGCGCAGCGGGTGGGCAGCCTCAGGCCCGGAGCACGCCGATCAGATGCACGCCCAGCCCGACGACCGGCCCGACGACGAGCGCCGCGCACGTCCGGGTCTCAACATCGAGTGGGAGCAGCAGCATGGCGACGGCGACTAGGGTCGCCACCCACCAGCCGGCCGCATACCAGCGGTGGGCGCCCGCGGCGATCGCGGCGGCACCGGTCACGGTCAGAAGCCCGAGACAGGTGGCGCCCGCCGTCAACATGGCGACCACGACGCCGTCGAGATCGAAGTCGGCACCGAAGACCGACCGCAACAGCCACGGACCGACCAGCCACGCCCCGAGTACGCCGACGCCGCCGATGACCGCGACCACCCCGAGCGGCGCGCCTAGCGACCGGACCCGACGATCCCGTCGGTCGACGAAGCGCGAGATCAACACGCCCTGAAAACTGTTGAGCGGCACGAGCAACGGTGCCCGGGTGAGTGTCACCGCGAGAATGAGTGCGCCGATGACCCGCGTGTCGTCGGCGTCGGGACTTCCGCGCAGGTTGGTGGTCAGGTTGATCAGAACCGGGAATCCCATCACCAGGACGGCGCTCGCGGCCGCGGCGGCCATGGCGGTCAGGGTGTTGGCGACGAGCCTGCCCGACGCCACGTCACCGGAGATCCCGATGGTGCGCCGGGCCGTCGACGACGTCGCGAGCAACACACACCACGAGACCGATCCGATGACGGTGATGACGAGGAAGGCGGTGGTGTCCCATCCGGCAGCGACGGCGACGACCGCGCCCGCCAGCCTGATGAGTGCGTCCACCGACAACAGCACCGCGAACGTGGACCAGTTGAGAGTGCCCGACAGCGCGCCGCACAGGTGCGCGTACACGGCGAAACTCGCCACTCCCAGGGCCAGAAGCGCGATGGACAGCCCGAGCTCGTCGGTGAACACCTTTCCGGCCCACAGCGGTGACGACGCCCCGACGGCGACCGCGAGGCCGACGCCGATCATGGTGTTCACGACGAGCGGACGGGACCGGCCGACACCCTCGGAATCAGCGGTCCGCACGGTTCGCGTCGTCTCCTGGAGCTGGCCGTTCTGAGCGCCCGTCACCAGGCCGTATGCGGCCCAGAACACGGCGAACACGCCGTAGCCGACCGCCCCGAGATGGCGGGCGGCCAGCAGGAGCACCACGTATCCCGATGCTGCGGCGATCACCGTCGCGACGGTGACCCGTCCCAGGGATCGTCCGGTCGACTCACCCGGGACGTCACGAGCAGCGGGACCCGGCGGAGTCGGATCTGTGGTCATCGAACGGGTCAGGAAGGACCGGGGAACGGCGGCAGCTCGGGCGTGAACAGCCAGTCGTCCCACAGTTGCTTCAGCGGCTTCGACGAGTGGGTCGCGGCGAGGGCCATGAAGTCCTCGGTCGTCACCGATCCATAGCGGTACTTGTCCGTCCATCGCTGCAGCAGTGCGAAGAAGTCCCCGTCGCCGATCGTCAGGCGCAAGGCGTGCAGGGTGAGGGCGCCGCGCTTGTAGACCCAGTCGTCGAACATCTTGCGGGGACCGGGGTCCGCAAGAGGCACACGCACGGGCGAGGATTCGAGCTTGTCGTAGTAGTGGCGCGCCCACTCGTCGGCGCTGCGGCCGCCGGAGTGCTGACTCCACAGCCATTCGGCGTAACAGGCGAAACCCTCGTGCAGCCAGATGTCTCGCCAGCGGGCCGCGGTCACCGAGTTGCCGAACCACTGGTGCGCGAGTTCGTGGGCGATGAGCCGCTCGGCGTGCCTGCTGCCGTCGCAGTGATTGGCACCGAAGGTGGAGAAACTCTGTGCCTCGATGGGGATCTCGAGCTCGTCCTCGGTGACCACGACCGTGTATTGGGGGAACGGGTAGGGGCCGAACATCTCGACGAACGCCGAAACCATCTCGGTCTGCTTGCCGAAGTCGATCGCGAAATTGTCCTCGAGATGCGACGGGATGAGCCCTGCGACCGGAATCGGCTTGGACGCCAACGACACCTGCTTGTACTGGCCGATCTGGATCGATGCGAGATAGGTGGGCATCGGCTCGACCTGCTCGTAAACCCACGTGGTCTGAGCCGCCCGGACACGCTTGGACTCGAGGACGCCGTTCGCGAGCGCGTGGTACGGGCTGTCGGTCGTGATCGAGATCCGGTAGGGGGCTTTGGCACTCGGGTGGTCGTCGCAGGGGAACCACGACGCCGCACCGTTCGGCTGGTTCGCGCACAGCGAGCCGTCCGTCAGTTCTTCCCAGCCGACTTCTCCCCACGGCCCGCGGATCGGCCGCGGGGTGCCGTGGTAGCGGACGGTGATGGTCATCGCGCCCCCGGGTGGCAGCGGTGTATCCGGGGTGACGGTGAGCTTGTGGTGGCGGTGACTGTAGCGGGCGCGCTTGTCGTTGACCGAGACGCGTTGCACCGACAGCGAGCCGGCGAGGTCGAGGGTGAATCGTTTGAGTTCTGCGTACGAGGTCGCGGTCAACACCGCGGTGCCCTCCAACCGGTTGCTCGCGACCTTGTACTCGAGATCGAGGTCGTAGCGCGAGATCCGGAAACCCAGGTTGCCGTTGTCGGGGAGATACGGATCGAGGACGTCGTCAGGCGCACCCAACACGGGTTGCCCGGAGTTGCCTCGCGAACCCCAGCCAGACTTTCCGGGCACTCTCGACTCCTACTCCGTTCTGCCCTCGCGGGCCGACGTGCCGCCGCACGCCTCGTCGAGCCGCGTCGGTGACGCGCTGCGACCGGTTACGAGGCGGTTGCGGTTGGGTGGCGATGTCTCGATTTCGGCGTATCGCCCGCGACGGGGCGATGCTGTCCCGGACACTGTGAGAGTACCTGGCGGCGGCAGAGCCGGCCCGCCCGATCGATGCGAGGAGTACGGAATGAGCGGATTCGGCAGTGTGGCGCAGTTTCTCGCGCGCCTGATACTCGGCATCATCTTCATCGCCCACGGGTGGCAGAAGCTGGTGACGCAGGGCATGGACGCGACCAAGGCGGGATTCGGACCTGCCGGGATGGACATCCCGTACCCGGAGCTCGCGGCCTACTACGCCACCTGGGTGGAGCTCGTCGGCGGCATCCTGCTGATCCTCGGGCTGCTGTTGCCGATCGTCGCGACGTTGCTGATCGCGGACATGATCGGCGCGATCGTGTTCGTGCACTGGGATGCCGGCTTCTGGAACATGGACGGCGGCTACGAATGGCCGCTCGCGCTGATCGCCGGGCTGCTGGCCGTCGGGTACACCTCGGCGGGCCGGATGGGCGCAGACAGTTACATCATGCGGAGACGACGCCGCGACGTCGTCTGAGGCTCAGGCGAAGGCCAGGCCGTCGATGGTGGCCGTGCTCGTCGACACCGCATCGGTGTCGGTGAGGGCGGCCACCAGTCGCGCGATCATCTCGCGTTCCTCGTCGGCGTGCCGGAGACCGACTCCGTCGATCAGGCCGGGCGTGATCAGGGCCAGGGGGTCGGTGTCGTGGCGATGGAGGACGGCGGCGCCGAGCAGACGTTGCGCCTGGCCCGGGTCGGAGTCCCACAGGGCGTCGGCGGTCAGCAGGTACAGGCGCACCGCGGGCGGATAGTCGTGCAGATGCACGAGTGCCCACGCCCAGTGCTTGGCGACGTCGACGGTGTCGATCCCGCCGCGCCCATGTGTGCGCACATACTTCCCGTGGAGTTCGCGGCACAGGTGGCTCGCGTCCGACCACAGCATGAGATGCGACATGCATCGGATGCAGTCGTGCACATTGGACAGGTACTTCGCCGAATAGGGTCCTTCGCGCCGTGACCTGATCTCGCGGAGCACGGAGAACTCGGCCAGCGCGTGGTCGTATTCACCGGCCGAGAGCAGGGCCTGGGCCTCGGCCTGCAATTCCTCGATCACCCTGGTGATTCTCGCCGATCGGAAGTGTCGCCGCCGGTCGTTTCGCCGAACCGGCCCCCGGGCGCGACACGTGGTCCTCCCGCACACACCTGCGATCCTGGCGGACCGACCTGCGGGCTGGCATCGTGGCAGGAATGAAGGACGACATCGGTAGCACCCCCGAGGGCTCGGACGGCGAGTACAGCCTCGACGAGGACGACCAGCTGCAGCCGGAGGACACTCTCGACGACCGCGGGGTCGACGACGTCCTCGACGAGGGCTACTCACCGCCCGACTACGAGCCCAAGGGGGCGGTGCACGGGCTGACGTCCCGCGAGCAGGCCGAGGGGGAGACGCTCGACGAGCGGCTCGCCGAGGAGGAGCCCGACGTCGGGGCGGCGGACCCGCTGGACGAGATCACCGCCGACGAGCGTGCCCGGACCGATTGGCGCGCACACGATTCCGATCGGAGTGATGAGTTCGAAGAGGACGACGAGGTCGGGGACACCCGGGCCGGCCGTCTGATCGCCCCGGATGCGGGCTCGGATATCGACACCGAGGCGGAGGCCGTCGCCGAGGACGCCGGGATCGACGGAGCCGGAGCTTCCGCGGAAGAGGCTGCCGTGCACTACATCTCCGACACCCCGGAATAGCGGACGCCTGGGCAGGCCGGGGTCGGCACAGTACGCGCGGGTGAATTCGCCGAGGCTTGCCGACCGGCGAACTCATCTGCCATCGGCAGTCGGAGAGCCCTCTCGGTGTCGTTGTTCGGCGCAGATGGCGATGACGGTCAGCCCGTCCGGTCCAGCGCGGAGACGGCGGCGGGTGCGCAGGTCGACGGAGACGAAGTGGCCCGGTGCAATCGGCGTCGGTTCATCGTCGATGACGAGCCACCCGCTCCCGGCGATGACGGCGTACACGTCATCGTTGCGATCGTCGACGTGGTCGTGGTCGACGGTTTCGGCACCCGGAGGAAGCTCCACCTGGTAGACCTCGAAAGCCGTGACATCGAGGACGTCGCTGATACGCCGGTCGAACGGGCTGGCTGCCGGATGCGGGCCGTGACCCGCCGGTACCGAGGATGCGTGGACGATGACATGACCCATGGCATCGAATCCTAGTTGCCGGACCTCCGTCGGGTCCCGCCGAAATCTCCACGCACCCTTCGGTCCGAGCGTCGTGGACAAGGGTTGCAGTGCAACCATTCCCTCGCGCCCCCGCCGGCCGGTGCGCTAGTCGGACGGCGGCGTCTGCTCCATGACCTGAGCGAGCGTCTCGACGATCTTCCCGCGAATCGCCTCGGGGGTCAGTCCCAATCCGCCGAGCGCGCGGGCCAGCCCGTCGTCGGCGAACATGCCGAGCAGCAGGTGCTCGGTGCCGATGTAGTTGTGGCCCAGCTCGACCGCGACACCGACGGTCGACTCGAGTACGGCCTTGGCCGCTTCGTCGTATGGCACCACGGTGGTGGCCTCCGCGTCGGGGATGTCGCGCGCACCCGGAACCAGAGGTGTGACCGCGGCCGTCCAGGCGGTCGCGTCGACACCGAAGTCGGACAGCACGGCGAACACGAGAGCCTTCGGTTCGGCGGTCAGTGCCTGCGCGATGTGTGCGGGAGTGACGTGTTCGGCCCGGTCGGCCGCTGCCGCGGCGTTCGCGGTCATCAGGACGTTCGCCGCACGGGGGGTGAAGCGGGAGAACGGGTTGTCGTCGGCGGCGGGCTGTGCTGTGTCCGAGTTCGATACGCGGTCGACGAACCGTTTCTGGGCTGCCTGCTTGCTCACCCCCATGCTGGCGCCGATCGATGTCCAGGATGCGCCGGAGCGTCGTGCCTGGTCGACGAAGTGGCCGATGAGGCTGTCGGCCACGTCGCCGAGGTGTTGGGCGGCGAGGACGGCGTCCGCCAACTGGTCGAGCGGGTCGTCGTGCACCTTGCGGATCGCGGTGATGAGGTCGTCGAGACGGATGGTGACGGGTGTATCAGGCATGCGTCAACTATAGGTTGACGATCTGGAGAGCGTCAACCCTTGGTTGACGATCCGCGTAATGCGGGGTGTTCGGCCGGGTTCGTTGACAGGATCGAAAACCGTCGTGACGATGGATGCGGAGATCGGCGAAGACGTCGCCGGCGACTCCTTTCTTGCCACGGAGGATTCCAGTGAGCATCACCGAACCGTCGATCCGTCCCGAGTCCGCGCATGACGTGCCTGTGAATGGCGCCACGCCGACGCAGAACTCCCGCAGCGACGCCGTGCAGCGGTTCGTCGATGTCCGCGCGCTGACCGACACGCTGGCAGCAAGGCTGTCACCCGAAGACCAGACGCCGCAGTCGATGACCGAGGCCAGTCCCGCGAAATGGCATCGCGCGCATGTCACCTGGTTCTTCGAGGAGTTCATCCTCCGGCGGGATCCCGGCTACCGGGTCTACGACGAGTCCTTCCGGTATCTGTTCAACAGCTATTACGAGGCTGTCGGAGAACGACATCCGCGTCCCGATCGCGGCCTGGTCACGCGACCGGGGGTGCGCGACGTGACGCGCTACCGCGAACATGTCGACGCCGCGATGGTCGACCGGCTCGAACGCGGGAGTCTCGACGACGCGACCCTCGAGCTCGTCGAGCTGGGGTGCCATCACGAGCAGCAGCACCAGGAGCTCCTGCTCATGGACATCAAGCATCTGTTCTCCACGAACGTGTTCGCCCCGGTGTACGTCGACCGCGAACCGGACGAACCGGGCGCCCCGAAACCGCTGGGCTGGCGGGAATTCGGCGGTGGCGTCCACGAGATCGGCGCGCTGGGCAACGGATTCTCCTACGACAACGAGGGGCCCCGGCACCGCGTGTACCTGGAGGATTTCCAGATCGCCGACCGCACCGTGACGAACGCGGACTGGCTGGAGTTCATGGCCGACGACGGCTATCGCCGTGCCGAGTTCTGGTTGTCCGACGGCTGGGCGAAGATCCGCGAGACCGGTTGGGACGCCCCGGGTTACTGGCGGAACGAGGCCGGAGCCGGGTCCACCGACCGGGACGCGGAATGGACGACCTACACACTGTCCGGACGACGCCCCCTCGTCCTCGACGAGCCCGTCCTGCATGTCTCGTTCTACGAGGCCGACGCCTACGCACGGTGGGCCGGCGCCCGGTTGCCCACGGAGTTCGAGTGGGAGATCGCCGCGGCCTCGCTGGGTGACGAGCGTGGCATGCTTCTCGATCCACAGCGGTGTCACCCCGGCCGCGCGGGTTCGGCCATGGTCGGCGACGTCTGGGAGTGGACCGCGAGCGCCTACCTCCCGTATCCCGGGTTCGTGCCGGCCAACGGCGCGGTGGGCGAGTACAACGGCAAGTTCATGTCCGATCAGCACGTGCTCCGCGGTGCCGGTGCGGTGACCCCCGTCGGCCATGAGCGCATCACGTATCGGAACTTCTTCCCGGCGCCGTCGCGCTGGGTCTACTCGGGGCTGCGGCTCGCCCGATGACCCTCGACAGCGACGCGAGCGTCGATTCCGGGACCACCACCAGCGGTCTGGCCGCCGACGCACTGTCGGGCCTGTGGCAGAACCCGCCGACCCTGCCGACGAAATGGCTCTACGACGAACGCGGCAGCAAGTTGTTCGACGAGATCACGCGGCTGGACGAGTACTACCCGACGCGTCGCGAGACCGCCATCCTCCGTGCACGATCCGCGGAGATCGCAGCGACGACCGGGGCAGAGGTCATCGTCGAGCTCGGATCGGGCACCTCGACCAAGACGCGCCTGCTGCTCGACGCGTTCAGTGCGGCCATGGGCGCCGACCGGCGCCTGACCTACGTGCCCGTCGACGTGAGCACCGAGATGCTCACCATCACCGCGGAAGTGCTCTCCGCCGACTATCCCGAGATCGACGTCGTGCCGGTCGTCGCCGATTTCACCGAACCGGATCTCGAGTTGCCGGCGTCCGATGGGCCTCGGCTCGCGGTGTTCCTCGGCGGCACCATCGGGAACTTCGTGCCCGACGAGCGGACCGGGTTCTACCGACGGCTCGCCGCGTCACTCGCGCCCGGCGACTACTTCCTGCTCGGCACCGACCTCATCAAGGACACCGGGCGTCTGGTGGCCGCATATGACGACAGGGCGGGAGTCACAGCGGATTTCAACCGGAACATGATCGAGGTGCTGCGCACCGGCCTCGATGCGCGCGGACTCTACGTCGACGACTTCGAGCACATCGCGCGGTGGAACCCCGATGAGCACCGCATCGAGATGTGGCTACGCGCCCGCCGCGACGTCGATGCGTACTTCGGAGCGCTCGGACGGTCGTGGCGGGTGCCCGCCGGAACGGAGATCCACACCGAGATCAGCACCAAGTTCGAACCGGGTGCGCTGCAGAGCGAACTCGAATCGTCGGGCCTGTCCGTCGAGGCGACGTGGACCGACCCGGCCGGCGACTTCCAGCTCACCCTGACTCGGCGCTGAGCAGCTCCCGTACGCGCGGGATGACCTTCGTACCGTACAACTCGATGCTCCGCATCAGTTCTGCATGGCCGAGCGTCCCGTGCGAGTACTTCATGTCGAAGCGGCTCAAACCCAGTGCGCGGACGGTGGATGCGATCTTGCGCGCCACCGTCTCGGGTGATCCGACGTAGAGCGAGCCTCCCGGTCCGGTGGAGCGTTCGAACTCGATGTGGGTGGGCGGTGGCCACCCGCGCTCGCGGCCGATCCGCCCGACGTACTCGCGGTAGTGCGGCCACAACTCGTCGCGCGCCTGGGCGTCGGTCTCGGCGACGTGCCCGGGGGAGTGCACCCCGACGGGCAGCGTCGGCCTACCCATCTCCTTGATCGCGCGGTGATAGAGATCGACGTAGGGACGGAACCGCAGCGGATCACCACCGATGATGGCCAGCATCAGCGGCAGCCCGTACGACGCCGCGCGGACCACCGACTCCGGGCTGCCGCCGACCGCGATCCACGTCGGCAGCGGGGGAGTCGCCAGCTCGGGGTACACCTTCTGGGCCTGCAGCGGTGGGCGGGTCGAACCCGACCACGAGACCGGCTCGCCGGTGCGGAGCTCGGCGAACAGCGCGAGCTTGTCGCTGAAGAGTTCCTCGTAGTCGGCGAGGTCGTGGCCGAAGAGGGGGAAGGACTCGGTGAACGAACCGCGTCCCAGGATCACCTCCGCGCGCCCCGACGACAGTGCGTCGACGGTGGAGAAGCGCTGGAACACCCGGATCGGGTCGTCGGAACTGAGTACGGTCACAGCCGAACCCAGCCGCATCCGGGTGGTGCGCGCCGCGATGGCCCCCAGCACCACTTCGGGTGCCGACACGGCGTAGTCGTCGCGGTGATGTTCACCGACACCGAGGAAGTCCACGCCGACCCCGTCGGCGAGGACGGCCTGATCCAGGAGGTCGCGCAGGGTCTGGGCTCCCGTGCGCAGAGTGCCGTCGGAATTCGCGGTGATGTCCCCGAACGTGTCGAGTCCGAGTTCCACCTCGGTCGGTGCAGCCTGAGAGTCCATGTCGCCCTTCGGGAGTGTCATGTTCGGGTGGTCCATGTGTACTTCATGTCACGATGCCACGATTTCACGGACAACTTTCGCTGTGGCCGCTCTGCCGAGCCTATTGCTGTGACATGCTCTTACCGGCTCAGGGGTCGACAACGCACGACCCCGCTTCTTCTAGACCAAGGAGACATCCCATGTGGGACTCGTTCTGGGACTTCATCTGGTACACGATCGTCATCTTCGCGTTCGTCGCATACCTGATCGTCCTGTGGCACATCATCGCCGACCTCTTCCGTGACAAGGCGGCGTCGGGCTGGCAGAAGGCGGCGTGGGTGATCTTCCTGATCATCCTCCCGTACCTGACGGCCATCGTGTACCTGCTGGCCAAGGGCAAGGGGATGGCCGAGCGTCAGCGGGAGGCCTACAGCGAGGCCAAGCAGGCCTCCGATGAGTACATCAAGTCCGTGGCCGGCACGTCGCCGACACAACAGATCACCGAGGCGAAGGCGCTTCTCGACTCCGGCGCCATCACGCCGCAGGAGTTCGAGCACCTGAAGTCCAAGGCGCTCGGTACCGCCGCGGCCTGACCGCGACGAGACGCGCCTGACCGGTTGCCCCGGTCAGGCGCGCGCGTTCGCGGACCCGCCCAGCCGCCAGAGCGGGTTGACCGGGCCGTGCCCGCCCCCGAGCGGGTACGCAGCGGCCAGACACCTCGTCACCCAGTTCTTGGCGAACGTCACCGCCTCGGGGACCGGATGACCGTGTGCCAGTGCACAGGTCATGGCGGCGGCGAGGGTGTCCCCGGCCCCGTGGTCATGCACGGTGTCGATGCGCTCGTGATCGAGTTCGACGAACTCTGTGCCGTCGTAGAGCAGATCGGGTGAGTGATCCGACGACCGCAGATGGCCGCCCTTGACCAGCGCCCATTGCGGCCCCAGATCGAGCAGTGCCTTCGCGGCATCACGTTGGGAGGCGGCGTCGGTGACGTCGATGCCGGTGATGAGCCGCACCTCGTCGAGATTCGGGGTCACCACCGTCGCGAGCGGGAACAGTCTGTCGCGCAACGTGTCGAGGGCGGAGTCGGCGAGCAGCTGATTGCCGTGCATGGAAGCGCACACCGGATCGACGACGAGCGGAACCGAAGTGGCCCGGCCGATGCCGCTCGCCCCGCACTGGTCGACGATCGCGTCGATGATGGGCGCCGACGCCAGCATCCCGGTCTTGGCGGCACCGGCCCCGATGTCACGCATGACCGAGTCGATCTGCGCCGCGACGGTGCCCGGGGCGATCTCCTGGAAACCGGTGACGCCCAGGGAGTTCTGGACGGTCACCGCGGTCACGGCGACGCTGCCGTGCACGCCCAGCATCGCGAAGGTGCGCATGTCGGCCTGGATGCCGGCACCGCCGCCGGAGTCCGAACCGGCGATGGTCAGCACCCGTACGGGGGCGGAGCCGAGCCGCGCGAGGGGGAGCCCCGCGAAGGCCTCCTCGTCGAGCGTGCGTCGATTCGCATCGACTGGGCGTCGTACTTCGTCGACTGGGCGTCGTACTTCGTCGACCGGGCGTCGTTCTTCGTCGACCGGGTACATCAGGCGCCGCCCACGGTCTCGAGCGGCAGGTACACCCGGTTGCCGGATTCGGCGAACTCGGCCGACTTCGCCGCCATGCCCTCCGCGATCGTCCGGTCGATGTCCTCGGCGGTGACGAGGCCGTGTTCTTCGGCGTAGGCGCGGACATCCGCCGAGATCCGCATGGAGCAGAACTTGGGGCCGCACATCGAGCAGAAGTGCGCTGTCTTGGCGGGCTCGGCGGGCAGGGTCTCATCGTGGTAGGCGCGAGCGGTGTCCGGGTCGAGTGCGAGGTTGAACTGATCGGTCCAGCGGAACTCGAAGCGCGCCTTGCTCAACGCGTTGTCGCGGTCCTGCGCGCGCGGATGGCCCTTGGCGAGATCGGCCGAGTGCGCGGCGATCTTGTAGGTGATCACGCCGACCTTGACGTCGTCGCGATCGGGCAACCCCAGGTGCTCCTTCGGGGTCACATAGCAGAGCATCGCAGTACCGGCCTGGGCGATCATCGCAGCGCCGATCGCGGAGGTGATGTGGTCGTAGGCAGGAGCGATGTCGGTGGCGAGGGGGCCCAGGGTGTAGAACGGGGCCTGGTCACACAGCTCCTCTTCGAGGCGCACGTTCTCGGTGATCTTGTGCATCGGAACGTGGCCGGGGCCCTCGATCATCACCTGAACCCCATGGGATCTGGCGATCGACGTCAGTTCGCCGAGGGTGCGGAGTTCGGCGAACTGCGCCTCGTCGTTCGCGTCGGCGATCGAACCGGGCCGCAGGCCGTCCCCGAGGGAGAACGTGATGTCGTAGCGGCGGAAGATCTCGCACAGCTCGTCGAAGTGGGTGTACAAGAACGATTCTCGATGGTGGGCCAGGCACCAGGCGGCCATGATCGAGCCACCGCGCGAGACGATGCCGGTGACCCGCCGCGCGGTCAGGGGAACGTAGCGCAACAGCACGCCCGCATGCACGGTCATGTAGTCGACGCCCTGTTCGGCCTGTTCGATCACGGTGTCGCGGTAGATTTCCCAGGTCAGCGAAGCCGGGTCGCCGTCGACCTTCTCGAGGGCCTGATAGATCGGCACGGTGCCGACCGGGACCGGGGAGTTGCGCAGGATCCACTCGCGCGTCGTGTGGATGTCGGCGCCGGTGGACAGATCCATGATCGTGTCGGCACCCCAGCGAGTGGCCCAGACCATCTTCTCGACCTCGTCGGCGACGGAACTGCGCACCGCCGAATTCCCGATGTTGGCATTGATCTTCACCGCGAACCGTTTGCCGATGATCATCGGTTCGGACTCCGGGTGCCGATGATTGGCGGGGATCACCGCGCGGCCGATTGCGACCTCGGAACGGACGAGTTCGGCGTCGACGTCTTCGCGCGCGGCGATGTACTTCATCTCATCGGTGACGATTCCCGCTCGCGCCCAGGCGAGTTGCGTACTCGCCCCGTCGATCGGGTCGGGCCGGTGCCAGCTGTCGCGGGTCGGAGGCAGGCCCTTGTCGATGTCGATATGCGCTCCCGAGTCGGTGTACGGACCGGAAGTGTCGTACACGTCGAGGTGCTCGCCGTTGGTGAGGTGGATTCGGCGCTGCGGGACGCGCAGGTGGTCCACCTCGAGATAGTGCTTGGTGCTGCCCTCGATGGGGCCCAGGGTGAGGTACCCCGAGTCCGCGGGTGCGGTGCTGATTCGGGTGCGAGATACACGTGTGCCCATGGCGGTTCTCCCTACGCCGGCATTACCCGGACAGGTTCGAGCGGTCGGCGACCGCCCGTCGCCATCTCAGCCCTCGGTGATCGTGAGAGCCCCCGCGGTGTGGTTGTGATGCGTCCGCCACCTTACAACGGGTCACCCGGCGGAGTCGTGCACGGAGACCGGATGCGTATCGATCCGAGGCAGCGAGGCGTGCCTCTCGGCAGTTACGGTTCCGTAAGGTACTGTGTGACCCGAATCACAGGATGGTGTGTCGGCGCCTGGTGCCGGCCATCCATCGCTGGCGTGGTGAACGGATCTCGGAGTGAGGAGGGATAGGTGCGACGCAAGTATCGCCAGCGGCCACCGCAGTCGGCGAAATCGATCCTGCAGCAGATATCGCAGGTGGTACACAATCCCGACCGCGACCGATTCGAACTGTGGGTCGCGGGCGACCTCGTGGGCGTGGTCGGGTACTCGACGGAGACCGTCGACGGACAGACCACGATCACCGTTCTGCACACCGTGCTCTACGACGAGTACAGCGGCCACGGGCTCGCCACGCGGCTCACCCGCACGGTCATCCACTACACCCGAGATCAAGGGGCGCGGTTGCGTCCCGTGTGCTCCTTCACGAAGCACTACATCGACACTCACCCGGGCGTCGTCACGCTCGCGCCCGTCTGACAGCGGGGATCAGTCGACGGACAGCAGGGTCTCGCGGAGCACCTTCTTGTCGATCTTCCCGACGGCGGTGATCGGAAGCGTCGTCACGATGCGGACCACGTCGGGGAGTTTGAACGACGCGAGTCCTCGCTCGGCGAGGAACGTGCGGAGGGTCGCGAGTTCGAGCGGCTGGGCCGGCGGGTGCTCGTGTGACAGCACGACCGCGGCGCAGATCTTCTCGCCGAGGGCATCGTCAGGGAGGCCGACCACGGCGACCTGCCGGATCGACGGATGCGCGAGCAGGTTCTCCTCGACGTCGTCTGCCGCGACGTTCTCTCCCGCGCGCACGATGGTGTCCTTGATCCGGCCCGTCACCGCCAGGTGGCCCGACGCGAGACGGGTGACCTTGTCGCCGGAACGGTAGAAGCCGTCAGGGGTGAAGGACTTCTCGTTGTGCGCATCGGCGCGGTAGTAGCCGCGGATCGTGTACGGACCGCGGACGAGCAGCTCGCCCTCCTCGCCGTCGGGGACGTCGGCACCGTTCTCGTCGACGACGCGCACCTCGTCGAACTCGGACATCGGCGAGCCCTGTACCTCATGGATCAGTTCGCGCGACTCGTCGGGGCGGGTGTAGCAGATGAGCCCCTCGGCCATGCCGAACACCTGCTGGACGACATCGCCGAGAGCGGCGTCGAGGGCCACCGCATCGGGCTGAGCCAGCTTGGCACCGCCGACCTGCAGGAGCCGTAGCGAACTGATGTCGGCGGCCTCCCACTCGGTTGCGGCGCACCACAACTGCGCGAGCGCCGGCACCAGGGCGGTCACCGTCACCCGGTGTCGCTCGATGAGGTCGAAGGTGTTGTCGGGGCTGGGGTTGTCGGCGAAGACCACGTGCCCGCCGGCACCCAGGGTGCCCAGGAGGCCGGGGCAGCACAGTGGGAAGTTGTGTGCGGCCGGCAGTGCCACGAGGTAGGTGTCGTCTGGTCCGAGTTTCGCGATGTCCGACGACAGTCGGGCGTTGAGGTCGTAGTCGTTGTGCGTGCGCGCGATCAGTTTCGGCAGTCCGGTGGTGCCGCCGGACACCAGGAACAGTGCGGGTAGGTCGGGGTCCGGATCGGCCGGGAGGTCGACGACGTCGGGGTCGGCGTCGGGGAGCGGGCTGAAGGATCCCGGGTCACCCGCCACGAACACCTGCGCGACCCCGGGTACACGCGCCTGCAGTTCGGCTGCCAGCTCGCGGAAGTCGTACCCCCGCCGACCGTCTTCGGTGATGTATGCGACGGCCCCCGCACCGGCCGCGAGATGGGCGATCTCGGTGATCCGATGGGCGGGCAACGTCATCACCGGGACGATGCCCGCGCGGAGCAGTCCGAACAGGGTCACCGCGAAGTCGAGCGAATTGTTCTGCTGCAGGACGACGCGCTGGCCGGCCAGCAGCCCGGCGTCGACGAAACCGGCAGCGCGGCGCACCGTTTCCGAGCGGAACTGCGCATAGGTGAGCGTGCGGGGGCCATCGACGGATGCGTCGGTGACGGCCGGCGCATCCGGTGCCCGCTCGGCCGCGAGGTCGAATGCGGCGAACAGAGGGCGGTCACGGAAGACTTTCGCGTCCCGATAGATCTGCGCCAGCGCATCGGTGTGCGGTGCGAAGCCGTCGAGCAGGTCGGTCACGGGGTCGGGGTGCGTCGGCATGATGCCATTCAAACACAGCCAGGATAGGGTAACCTTACCGGTCGGAGTGCGTGCGCGGGGCCGCTCTCGACCCCGGGGGGTTGGTTTGATTAGGCTGCCCTAAGATTCCCTAAGATCATCGGTGCTCGAGTGCATCACGACCGGAGGAACGAAGGACATGTCGCTGACAACCGAATCGCACACCGCGGAGTTCGTCGACCTGCCGGCGCCGGCGTCGCCGCTGAGCGAGTCCGACGCCGCGCGCATCACCGCAGCCTGGGCGGCCTCGGGTGAGTTCGGTGATCACGTCGTCTATGAGCGCGACCGTCGCTGGACCTTCGCGGCCGGTGTCCGGGCCCGGGTTGTGATCACCCGCGGCGAGGTCATCGTCGACGATCAGGGCAACCGGACGACCACCGCGTGGCGGGGCGATCCCGCCGATGCGCTCGCCGATGCGACCGCGTCCCTCTCGATCCCGGACTGGCGGGTCTACGGCTGGGTGGGCTTCGACTTCTGTGCGCCCTATCACGGCATCCTCGACCGGGTCCCCGAAGACACCGTGCTCGCCCACCTCATCGTTCCCGAGTTCGAGGCGTTCGTCGATGCCGATGGCGTCGACACCGGTTCGGCGCCCGCCGACCTGGCTCGTAGACTCCTCGAGATCGCCTCCACCGCAACGGTGTCCACGCAATCGCGACCCGTCGATGTGAACTCCGACCCCGATGACTATCGCGGGCGGGTGGCAACCGCGGTCGCCGAGATCCATGCGGGGCAGTATCAGAAGGTGATCCTGTCGCGTGCCGTGGACATCCCGTTCGAGGTCGACATCCCGGCCACGTATGCCCGTGGTCGCGCCGACAACAACCCCGCACGCAGCTATCTGCTCTCCCTCGGTGACCTGCAGGCCGCCGGATTCAGTCCCGAACTCGTCGTCGCGGTACACGACGACCGGACGGTCGTCACCGAACCACTCGCCGGCACACGCGCTTTCGGGATCTCGGCCGAACGGGACGCCGCCGCGCGGGCCGAGCTGTTGTCGGACTCCAAGGAGATCGCCGAGCACGCGATGTCGGTGCGTGCGTGCTTCGACGAGATCGCCTCGATCGCCACCGCGGGCACCACCGCGGTGAGCGAATTCATGGAGGTCCGCGAGCGCGGCAGCGTCCAGCACCTGGCCTCGACGGTCCGTGGTGTCCTCGCCGCCGACGAGACACCCTGGCGTGCGCTCGAAGTCGTCTTCCCGTCGATCACCGCCTCCGGCATCCCGAAGACGCCCGCCGTCGAGGCCATCGACCGCCTGGAGCCGCGGCGCCGTGGCCTGTACTCGGGCGCCATCCTCACCGTGTCGTCCACCGGCGAACTCGAGGCGACCCTCGCGCTCCGCACCATCTTCTCCTCCGGCGCGGGCGCGTGGCTGCGTGCCGGGGCGGGGATCGTCGCCGAGTCCACGCCCGAGCGCGAGTTCACCGAGACGTGCGAGAAGCTGGGCAGCGTCGCCCCCTACGTGGTCCCGCGCTGATCACCCGATACTTTCGACCGAACATCACCATCTCAGGAGTCACCACATGTCCGACAACATCACCGAAGCCCTGCGCGGCATCCTCGAAGAGGACCTCGACCTCGCGCTCGGCGACGTCAGCCGCGACTCGCGGCTGATCGACGACCTCGGCCTGGACTCGGTGGCCTTCGCCATCGGTGTCGTGGCCATCGAGGAGCGTCTCGGTGTGAAGCTGTCCGAGCGCGAACTGTTCGAGTCCAAGACCGTCGGGGATCTCGAGGACCTCATCCGGCTGAAGGCCGGCACCCCGGCCTGAGATGACCCGAACCGACATGAGCCTGGACACCCCAGCCCGAATCGACGTAGTGCAGTCCTACACGGATGTGCTCGACGCCGCCTTCGACGAGAAGGTCACCGCCTGGACCGAACAGGCCGAACGGGATCACCACTTCCCTCGGCCGCTCCTGGAGCACCTCGGCGAGGCCGGTGTCTTCACCCGCAAGTGGGAGGACCGCAAGCTCACCGATCTGCACGACCACTTCGCCCTCGGCCGCCGTCTGGGTTCGCTGGGCTCGGCGGCGATGGGTGTCGGTGTCAGCCTGCATGATTCGGCGATCGCCATCCTCCGGCGCTTCGGACGTAACGACTACCTCAAGGATCTCGCCCAGCGGGCGATGACCGCCGAGGTCGTGCTGTGCATCGGCGCCTCCGAGGAGCAGGGCGGGTCGGATCTGCAGAAATCCGAGACGCGGGTCATGCCGGAGAACGGCGGCTACCGCGTCGTCGGGCACAAGAAGTTCGTGTCGCTCTCACCGATCGCGGACCACGTGTTCGTGGTCTGCCGGGGCGTCGAGGACGGACCCGAGACCGGAGGCAACGTCGCCCTGGCCGCGGTCCCGATCGAGTCGGTGCGTGTGGGCGAGCCCTACCGGAAACTCGGTGCCGGCCCGCTGGACACCGCACCCGTCACGATCGACGCCTGGATTCCGGAGGAGGCGCTCATCGCCCGTCCCGGAACCGGATTGGCCATCATCAGCTGGGGCCTGGCGCACGAGCGGTATTCGGTGGCCGCCCAGATCGCCGCCGCATGTGACGTCATGATCGGTGTGACGCTCGCCCGGATGATGGACCGCACACAGTTCGGCAAACGGCTCTACGACCACCAGGCTCTGCGGCTGCGTCTCGCGGATCTGCAGGCGCGTGTGGACGTGCTGAGCTACTCACTCGACGGTGTTGCCGCTCAGGGGAAGATCAACCTCCGAACCGCGGCAGCCCTCAAGGCGACCGCGGCCAACCTCGGCGAGGAGGTCGCGTCGGAGTGCCTGCACATCTTCGGCGGGATCGGCTACCTCGAGACCGGTGTCCCCATCGAGCGCTGGTGGCGGGACATGAAACTCGCACGAGTCGGTGGTGGCACCGACGAGGTGCTGTGGGAGCTCGTCGCTGCCGCGATGAAGCCCGACACGGAGCGCTACCAGGCCATGTTCGTCCCGACCGGGTCCACCGGTTCCGACACCCCGACGCTCTGACGCGTCGTCTCCTCCCAGGCGGTCATCCATGAACAGTTCAGCCAGCACCCCGGTCGATGCGCGCGTGACCGAACTCGCTCGGCCCGACCACACCTACCTGCACATGGACAAAGACAGCGCACCGATGCACTGGTCGATGATCCTGCAGCTCGACACCGAGGGCGAGTTGCTCGGTCTCGATGAGGTGCGCGCTCGCGTCCGTGAGCGTGCCGGACTGTTCGACATCTTCCGCATGGGTGTGCGCAACGGGCGGTGGCGCGCACCTGAGGTCGTGCTCGCCGACGACGGCTGGGACGCGGGCCAGCACGTCTCGGAGACGGGCTTCATGGATCGGGCCCATCTGCAGCGACGGGTGTCCGCCCTGCTGGAGACCCCCTTGCCCCGGCCGCGCCCCTTCTGGGACATCACCGTGTTCACCCCGTCCGCGGGCGCGGAGGGCGTCGGGCAGTGGCTGCTGCTTCGCGTGCACCACAGCATCTCCGACGGCATCGCGGGTGCGGCCTTCGCGGCACTGCTCGCCGACGGCGGACCCGAGGACCTGGCCGAGTTCGAGCGCTTCGCGACGAGCCCGCGTTTCCGCATCAGCGGGATCGACCCGGAGAAGCTGACCGAGGCCAAGGCCGCCTACGGAGACCAGCACGCGGCCGGGGGAGGCAAGAAGCGTGCCTGGCCCTCGCTCACCAAGTCGGGCAAGCGCGAACACGCCCTGTACACCGCATCGACGCGAACGCTGCGCAAGGCGGCCAAGCGCAACGACGCAACGGTCCACGAGTTCCTGCTCGCCGCCATCGGGCGCACCATCAGCCTCAACCCGCCGGCCGGGCTCGACTGGGCCCGCTCCCAGCGCCCGGAATCACAGCCCGACGTCGTCCGGGTGACCCTGCCCGTCACTCTCGACGAGGAGTTCCGGCACACGGGCAACGCGGTGTCGGTGGCATTGCTGAACCTGCTCGGCAACGAGCCGGATCTCGCACGTCAGATCGAGCGTGCACAAAGCGAATTGGGGACGATCGCCGAGCGCAAGCCCGAGCTGTTCCTGGCCGCGGCCGACGACCTGCCGCGCGCCCCGATCTGGGGACTGCAGCGGGCGATCGTGAATGCGTCGATGTCGCACATGCACCCAGACATCCACATCGGCATCAACCCGGGATTCTCCAAGGTGCGGTCGGTTCTCGGGAAGTCGATCGTCACGCTGACGCCGCTGTCGCCGCTGGCCGGCTACTCGTTGTCGGTGACCACCCTGATCCTCGGACACTCCACCACGTTCGGCGTCGTGACCGACTCCCAGGCCCTTCCCGGTTATGCCGAGAGGTTCGTGGCGACGCTCGACGAGGTGCTTCAGGAGGCCCTCCCGTCGACCTGACGGGGGAGCGAGCTTAGGCTTGCCTTGTAATCCGAGGTCGACGGCCGCAACATACATGGTGGCCAACGGCTCGGCGGGGGCGAACATTCACACGGAGAAAGAGCAACATGAGCAACGACGTCAACTACCAGGACCCGTACGTGGGCGATCACCACGAACCTGACACCGGTTCGTCGCGCCGGTC
Source organism: Gordonia terrae (assembly GCF_051789125.1). GTDB lineage: Bacteria > Actinomycetota > Actinomycetes > Mycobacteriales > Mycobacteriaceae > Gordonia > Gordonia terrae_A. The sequence continues at coordinate 667,162 of NZ_CP196526.1, forward strand.
GGGCGGGATCAGCATCCCCACCGTGTTGGCGTCGGCAGGCGTCGCCGCCATCATCTCCGCGATCGTCGTCACCATCGGTGTGGTGGGCATCGTGGTGAGCGAGCGCGACGACTCCGCGAACGCTGCTCAGCCGACCGTGGTCAACCTCGGTTCCGCGCAGACGGCGCTGCCGCAGCAGGCCGTCGCAGGCCAGCAGCCCGCGCCGGGACAGCCCGCGCCCGCGGGTGCGCCGGCACCGGCTGCGGCACCCGCCGCCGAGAACGTTCCCGAGAGCGGCGGCACCGTCGGAGCCGGCCCCGCGCCCGCGCCGGCCCCTGCTCCCGCACCGGGCACCACCGCGGCGCCGCAGCAGACCGCCGCCGGACCGACCGCGCTGACGCCGGGACAGCTGAACACCAAGGTCAACACGATCATGAACTCGCGGGGCAACCGTGCCGCGCGTGCTTCCGAACTCGAGGGCGGAGAGCGCGCCCTGCGTCAGATCGACGCGGTCGCGGCGGCGATCACCACCTACGGCAACGTCGGTCTGAGCTACCAGATGATCAATCCGGTGCAGCTCAACGGGAACACCCTGACCGCGCCGCTGCAGATCAGCATCGTCGGCCGGGGTAGCCAGAACCGCGCCCTCACCTGGGTGTGGACCGGTTCCAAGTGGAAGCTCTCCAACAAGAGCGTCTGCACCATCGCGGGCTTCCTCCTGCTGCCCTGCTCGCTCTGAACGCCTGACTCCAACCGCCTCGTTCCCGGCCGGTCGCCGCTGACCGGCCGTGGTCCGGGCATCGCCGATCCGAACGACACCGACAACCACTGGGAGATCTTCACGTGACTTCACGACATCGTCTCGGCGCGCTCATGGCGAGCGTGCTCCTGTTCGCGGGCCTGGTGGCCGGTTGTTCGAGTTCGGATGACTCGAAGGGCGGCTCGGTGCAACTGAACCTGCCCGACGGTCGGTCGGTCACCATCCCCGACACCCCGGAACGGATCGTCACGCTGGGCGATCAGTGGACCGACGTGGCTCTGTCGTTCGGCGTGACGCCGGCCGGCTACTACGACTACTCGAAGTCGGCCACCGGCGAGTTGCAGCCCTGGTACGGCGAGAAGCTCGCCGACGCGACCTTCGTGGATCCGACCAAGGGCGACGATGCGACCACCATCGCCAAGCTCGACCCGGATCTGATCTTCGCGCCGGGCTTCGCCTCCGACAGCCCCGAGTTCCAGCAGATCTCCAAGCTCGCCCCGACGGTGAACTCCGTCAGCGGCCAGGAGATCGATCCCTGGCAGGACATGGTCACCGTGATGGGGACGGTGCTGCACGAGCCGGAGAAGGCGACCGAGATCATCGACGCCACCAAGGCGAAGGTCACGGACGTGGCCGAGGAGTTCCCCGGGCTGAAGGGCAAGACCTACGCCTTCGCGTTCATGTACGGCAACGATCAGATCTCCGTGCTCGGTGACGAGAACGACGGAGCCGCAAAGCTCTTCACCGATCTGGGCATGAAGATGGCGCCCAAGTTGGTTGCCGAGTACCAGCGCACCGGCCAGCCGCGATTCGCGCTGAGTACCGAGAACGTCCCGATGCTCGACGCCGATGTGCTGATCATCGCGACGGCCACCCCGCAGCAGGCCGACACCCTGCGCAACCTGCCGGGTTACAAGAATCTGAAGGCAGTGCAGGACAACGCCGTCACGTTCATGACCCAGTCGCAGATCACCGGCCTCAACTCGCCGTCGCCGAACTCGATCCCGTACGTCCTGGATCTGCTCAAGCCGTCGTTCGCGGCCGCCACCAGCTGATCCCGGTCTGACGAACTCGCCCTCCGCGGAATGCGGAGGGCGAGTTCGTTTTCGACCCGATTCTCCGCTCCCTGAGGTGCAAGCGAAGCGAGCCTCGAAGGGTCTCGCGACGTACCTCGCCGGGCCCTTCGTGGCTCGTCGCCATCGCTCCTCGCACCTCAGGGAGCAGGGGTGGGTCGCTTCGTTCGGATCAGGGATCAGAGGTGCAACCACGACGGCCCGACCCGCGAGGCGGATCGGGCCGTGGTGGCTCGTGCGGCTAGGTGACGATGTCGTCGTCGTCTGAGGCGCCGAAGCTGGTGAACGCGGTGTGTTTCGGCACGCGGTAGGCCTCACGTCCGAGGACGGTGTTGAGTATGCGGGCGTTGCGGACCGCACCGATGTCGAGGTTCGGGGCCGAGACGCCGTGCGAATGCTCTTCCGCGTTGGCCACGAAGATGCGGTTGGTCAGCGCATCGTCGGTCTCGATCTCGTGATTGGCGCCGATGACCAAGCGACCACGCGAATCACGGTGCAGCAGAGCATCGATGGGGGCGAGGAAGTCCGCCTGGCGGGCCTGGTAGCCGGTACTGGCGATGACCATGTCGGTGGTGTGGGCCAATTCTGAACCGGTGTCGAGATGGCGTCCGCGGACGCGCAGCTTGCCGTCGGCCAGAGTCTCGATCCCCTCGACCTCGACCGAGATCCGCAGCTGCACCGGGTTCAGCTTCTCCTGCAGCTGCCGGCGGTACAGCAGATCGTGCAGCCGCTCGAGGGTGTCGGTGGAGACTCCCTTGTGGAACTGCCAGTGCTGCGGGCGAATACGGTCGCGTGCGGCCTCGGGCAGACTGTGGAAGTACTCCATGTACGCCGGTGTGGTCATCTCCAGGGACAGCTTGGTGAAGTCCAGCGGCGCGAACCACGGTGTGCGCGTCCACCACCGGACGGCCGGTCCGCCGCGCAGGTTCGACTCGAGCAGGTCCACGACGATCTCCGCGCCCGACTGACCGGAGCCGATGACGGTCACGGTGTCGGCGGCCAGTGCCTTCTCCTGGACGAACAGGTACTCGGAACTGTGGACCACGGCCGGGGATTCGGACGAGAGCGCCTGCGGTACGAACGGTTCGGTTCCGATGCCGACCACCACGTGCGCGGCGATCACCGTCGAGACGACGGCCCCGGAGCGGATGGCCACGCGGAAGGCGTCGGCGTCGGCATCCCACACCACCTCCTCGACCGTGGTGCCGAAACGCAGCGAGTCCAACCTGTCGACACACCACCGCAGATACGCCTCGTACTCGATGCGGGTGGGGAAGAAGTCCTCGCGCACCAGGAATCGGTACATGCGGTCGATGTCGGCCATGTAGTTCAGGAACGACAGCGGGTGAGTGGGATCCACCAGGGTGACCAGATCCGACAGAAAACTCACCTGCAGGGTGGCGTCGTCGAACATCAGACCCGGATGCCACCGGAACTCGTCGCGTGAGTCGACGACGAGGAGATTCACGTCGTCGAGCGTGGAGGCGAGTGCGGCCAGGCCCAGATTGAAGGGGCCGCAACCGATCGCCAGTACATCTACGGTCTCGACACGGGTCATTCGGGTACTCTCACCATCTCTTCGGTGTGGGAACGAGCGCCGCCGGCGGGGGCTGATCCGCCCGGCGCGGCGCTGCCTTCGGACTCGACCTCGAGCGCGACGCGCAGGAGCTCGTCGAACAGGTCGTCGATGTCGCTCTCGGCGGTCTCGGGATTGAGCAGGGTCAGCTTCAGGCACGTCTGGGGCTCGTCCTCGCCGGGTACGCGGACCTGGGTGCGTCCGATGAGTGCCTTGCCGTCGGTGATGAGCCTGCGGCGCAGTTCGCCGTTGACCGCGTCGAGGTCACTGCACCGGTACCGGAACACCACGGTGGTGAGGGTGACCGGGGCGATGAGCTCGAGCTGGAGTTCGGTCGCGACGCGCTGCTCGGCGTACACGGCGAGGTCGTTGCACTTCTCCAGCATCTCGCCGAGGGTGCGGCGGCCGTACGCCATGAGCGTGGCCGCGACCTTCAGCACATCGGGGCGCCGCGTCGTCTGCAGGGTCTGGCCCAGGAGTCCGCTGTAACCCGCCTCGACGTCGTCGTCGGGGTTGAGGTACGCGACCGAGCGGTTGAGGGACACGAAGCGGTTGGCATCAGAGAGCAGCATGAGGCTGGCGGCCGCGGGCTGCCACCCGACCTTGTGCAGGTCGAGGGTGACCGAGTCGGCGCGCTCGACGCCGGTGAGGAGTCCGGAGAGCCGATCGGAGAACAGCGATCCGAAACCGTACGCGGCGTCGACGTGCATCCAGATCTCGTGGCGCTCGGCGATGTCGGCGATCTCGGTGAGCGGGTCGACGGTACCGAAGTCGGTGGTGCCCGCGGTGGCGATGATCGCCAGCGGGGTGACGGCGCCGGCGTCGCGGATCGCGGCCTCAAGTGCCTCCGGGATCATACGGTGGTGCGAGTCGACCTCGACCGGGATGACCGCGGACTCGCCGAGACCCAGTGCCGCGCACGCACGGTGCACCGAGAAGTGGGCGACGCGTGAGCAGAAGACGACCGGTCGGCGTAGTGCTGCCACGCCGTCCTGGCGGACGTCGACACCGCGTCGCGCCGCGGTGTGATCGCGAGCGATCATCAGCGCCAGCAGATTCGAGATCGACCCGCCGGGGCTGAAGACCCCGCCGGCGTGTTCGCCGAAACCGGCCATGCGGGCGAGTGACTGGACGGTCCAGGTCTCCAGCGCGAGGGTGGCCGGACCCGAATCATAGGTGTCCAGTGAGGCATTCGTCGCGCTGGCCAGGGCATCGGCCGCGACCGCAACCGACAGGGGAGCGGGCTGCAGGTGTGCAGCCGCCATGGGATGTGTGAGGTCGAGACCGTACTCGGCGACGAGGCGTGCGAGTCGCTCCAGGGCCTCGGACTCGCCGATCCCGTTCTCGGGGATGCCGTGCGGGCCGAGCAGCGCGGTCACGCCCGCCAGGACCGCGACGGGATCGCCGCCGGGGAGAGGCGCTCCGTGGTGGTGTTCGCTCACCGCGGCGGCGACCTCGGCCAGGCCGCGGCCGACGTCGGCCCAGCCGGCGCCTGGTCGGGCGAATCGCGAGGCACCCCACACGGACTGGCGGTCTTCGGACACTGGGTTCCCCCCTGTTGGATCTGGTGCGGAGTGATGCGGCGGGTGGCCGGTCATCGGACGGTGAGTTTCTGTGCGACGCGCTCGTCGAGTGCGTTCAGCAGTGCGGAGACGGTGAGGCCCAGCGAGTCCGGGACCAGGTCGACGAGGGTTGTCAGCACTTCGGTGCTCCGGTAGGCGATCTCGTCGGGAACGACGCCTGGCTGATGGTCGACTTCCACGTGCGTGGCGTCGTCGTCGGCCTCGAAGGCGATCGAGAGCGGATAGTTGGCGATCCCGTTGAAGACCGACCGGCAGGTCACCGGTGCGTCAGCGGGCTGCGGGATACCGCGCAGCGGAGCCGGGCGAACGGAGGCCATGATCTCGATGATCGGGAATCTGCCGCCCCCCTGCCGCAGCGCGGTCAGGACGGGACCGAAGTCGGTGCCGGAGTGTTCCATCGATCGGTAGATCTCCGCGGCCGCGCTTCGCAGCGCCTGCTCGACGGTCGACGCGGGGTCGACGCGGAATCGCATCGGGATGATGTTGCCGCAGTAGCCGATGTGCTGTGGTGACTGTTCGCGTCTGCGGTTGTCGGCGGGGACGACGAGGACGTGATCGGCCGCACCGGTCAGCGCGAACGCCGCGAGCGAACAGATCCCGATCAGCAGCGCGTTCGGGGTCGCGCCGACGGTCTGGGACACGCGGTCGAAGGCGGCGAGTGAGTCGTCGGCAACCGGGGCCGTGACCTTGACGCCCTCCCGGTCGTCCATCGGTGACAGCCAGCTCTCGGCTGCACTCTCGGTGGGCAGTTCGCCCGTGAACGGGTGGCGGACATCGTCGGCGGCCCAGGTGTCGATTGCATGACGCACCGCGCGCTCGGCCGCGTCCGCCGCGGCCGCCGCATCGGGGGTGTCCGGCCGGCTCTCGGCGGCCGTGTCGCCGGGCCACGAACCCGAGACCAGGGTGCCCAGGAGCAGTGGCCACGACGTGTCGTCGACCGCCAGGTGATGCACCACCAAGATCATGGTGACGTCGCCGTTCGATCCCGAGACGTGAATGCGGACCGGAGGTTCGGCGACGAGGTCGAACGCCGTGCGGGTGAGGCGTGTGGCGATCGCATCGGTGTCCGCTGCTTCGGTGTCCGCTGCGGCGTCGTCGGGCAACCCCCACGTCCACACCGATCCGGTCCTGTCCCAAGCCCCCGAGCGTGTCACGGCACGGCGCCGCGGGACGCCCGCGGCGTCGACCTCGACGACCGAGCGCAGGACGTCGAACCGCTCGACGAGCAGCTCGGCGGATTCCACCACGGAGCGCACGGAACGGCTGCCGCCGAACTCCAACACCAGACCGATGTTGTGCGACAACGATTGCGGATCGAGCTCGTAGATGCGCCACATCCGACGCTCGGCGGTGCCGAACTCCCCGAACGGCACGTTGGCGGTACGGGGCCCGGTGTCGGCGGCGGTGTCGGCGTTCGCCGCGATCCGGCGGCGCAGCAACGTCAGTCGCGCCTCGGTCAGCGCAGGCATGGCTCTCCCTCGGTCGATGTGGCGATGGAATCCGCTGCGGCGCGCAGTGCGTTCCAGTCGCGGACGACGGTGACGAGTTCGCCGCGGGCCCACAGCGGCGCCTGGTCCTGGAAATGATCGGACCGCGGGTCTCCGCTGACCCCCAGGGGAACGATCCACCGGCTCGCACCGCGATCGGCCAGGTCCCACACGAATCGTGCTGCCGCGCCGGTGATGCACATGTGGGTGCCGACCGCCGCGGCGTTGGCGAAGACGCATTCGGCGTCGCCGGCCAGCGGGAGTGGTGTGGGCCGGAGTCCGGCGAACAACTCCGGATACCGTGGCGAGGCGCCGACGAGATCGAATCCGTGGATCGGTGCCAGCAGGTGGACACTGCCCCACGTCGGCGTCGCCCCGAAGGCCGCGATCCGGGCGACCACCGAGTCCAGGGCGGCGACCGCCACGGATTCGATGTCGATGCCGATCCCGGCGGTGTTGGCGACCACCGAGGTCAATGCGGTCGCGAGCCGCGGCTCCGGCACGAACCAGGGCTGGAACACGGAGGGGAATCCGTGGGGCCCGCGCAGCGGGGCGAGCACATCGGTGCTCGCCACCCCCAGCACGAGTTGGGTGCGGAATTCGGCGTAGAGGTAGGCGTCGGTGCTCTCGACATCCATCGTGCGGTCCCACGCGACGAGCCGTCGTCGGATGTCCTCGGCCTCGGGTGTCTGCGCACGGATACGGGAGAGCAACTCCTGGACTGATTCGGCCTGTTCGAGCCGGATGTCGCCCTGGATGTCTCCGCAGTCGGCCGGGCTGACGGAATCGAGTTCGTCGAGACGGGTCGTGATGCGGTCGGCGCGGAACGGTTCCACGCACTCGCTGGTGACCGGTTGCAGGGGGAGCACATCCGACAACCGCTGATTGGCCGTGACGGTGACGCCGCCGTGAAGGGTGGCGTCGAAGTCCGGGTCACCCAGCGAGCCGGTGTCGTAACCCCGCCACTGGTAACGGTCGTCCCATCCCGGAACGGGCAGCCAGTAGTTCTCCGGTGCGCGCACGGGCACCCTGCCTGCCACGTGGGTGGCGACCGTGCCGTCGGCGGAGGCGATGACGGCACGGTTGACCGGTTCGACCCAGTTGGCCAGCGCAGCTTCCACATCGGCGATCGTCCGCGCGAACAGCAGGTCCATCGGCGCGTCGAAAGTGACCTCGTCCGACAGCAACGGCGAGCGCATGCTCATCGCGAACGCCTCGTCCGGACCGCCGAAGACGACGGCGCCGTTCGGTGTCGTGATCACCTGGACGGGAACGGGTTCGGCGTCCCGGACGATGATCGACTCGGTATGGACCGCGGCGTGGACGAGGTCCCCGCCGGGGATCTCGACGAGCACGTCACCCGACTCGTCACGGGTCAACCGCTCGATGAACAGATCCTGGTAATCGCCCATGGCATTGGTGATGCCCCAGGCGATCTCGTCCCCCTGACAGAAGTGGGGGACGCCCGGGACACCGGCGAAGGCGAAACCCGCCATGTCGAACGACCCGGTGGGATCCGTCGACGCCAGGTGGAACTGCTGGTAGATGCCGGGCAGTTCGAGGAAGCGATGGGGGTCCCCGGCCACGATGGGTGAGCCGGTGGAACTCCGCTCCGCCGACACTCCCCACGCGTTGCTGCCGGACATCGGGTCGCCGAGGTCGATGGCGGGGGCGGGTCGATCGGGTGCCGCGGGCCGGGTGAGGTCCAGGATCTCGTCCAGGAACGCCTGGTCGGGCATCGCCGGGACGGTCGGGTCCACTTCGCGGGTCTCGAAGTCCCAGAACCGCAGCGCGTCCAGACCGAGGGTGCGACAGGCGTGGAGTCGGAACAGTTTGGTGGTGAACCGGCCGAACAGCACGTGATGCATGATGAACACCGAGATGGGCGTCCAAGGTCGCCACGGACGCGACCGGTGGTCGAGCGCCGCGAGTTCCGGTGCGACACAGTCGGGATCGGCGCCATCGAGGGTGCTGTTCACGCCGTCGACGTAGGCGCTGATGAGACTGCGGGTACGAACGGACGACGCCTCGAAGATCCGTTTCGCCGCGGCGTCGAGCCGGGCGCGACGCGCGAAGGTGTCCCATTCGACGCAGGACTCGCCGAAGACCTCGGCGGTGCGACCCTCGGCGCGGAGTCGCATGAACTCGATCTGCCAGCGCCGGTCCTGCCCGCAGGCGCGGCCCTGCCCGTAGAGTGCCCCGATCGCACTCGAGGACAGGACGTGCGGGATGCCGTGCGTGTCGCGCAGGACCTCGACATCCGGGTGGTCGTTCAGATGGGTGGCACTCACGTCGATCACCGGCCACCCTGCGCGGCAATGGGATTGGTCAACCGGTGACCCGCGTCGATCAAGGACGCGTAGGAGTCCTCGATGTCGACCATGCGCCTGTTGTTGCGCAGCTGCAGACCGTTCATGTGCACGGCGCCGAACTCCGGCGCGAACAGATCCCAGCGGGCGAACTGATCCTCGAGTTCGGGATGAGCGGCGACGAACTCGCGCAGGCTCTCGCCCACCAGAGACCAGAACTCGGTGTCGTCGACGATGTCGTGGGTGTGCAGGATCTCGGCGAGAGGGCGGAGGAAATCGTCGAAGACGTCGGAGAGGACCCCGAGATTCCGGATCTCGTCGGGCTCGGTGGTGCGCACCCGCGCACAGTTCTCCGGCAGACCTGCCGCCTCGCCGAAGACCGACACCTCCTCGCCGATGTCCTTCAGGATGGCGCGTACCGGGATGCCCTCGGCGAGAACGAGGATCAGGTTCTCGCCGTGCGGGCTGAACTTCAGTTCGTACCGGTAGAGCAGATAGGCGATGGGATGCAGGTAAGTGCGCAGATAACGGCGGAGCCACTCGGAGGCCGGCACCCCGGACCTCTCGATGAAGGCGCCGACGAGCGGGTCGCCGAGGTGGTCGACGTGCAGCAGCGCCGCCATCGTGGACAACTGTTCGTCGGCGGCCACCATGGGCACCGGACTCTGACGCCACAGTGCGGACAGGATCTTGCGATACTCCGAGCCGGGCTGGGTGATCGGGGTGAAAGTCGGGCTGCGGTAACCGATGGCCGCGACCTCGAAGATCATCTCGAACCCGATCGCGGCGAGATACTGGTCGTCGGCGACGAGACCTCGGACCCAGTTGTTGATCAGCGGGGTCGTCCGCATGTAGTCGGCCGACATACCCCGGGTGAAGCCCATGTTCACGATCGAGAGGGCGACCTTCACGTAGTTGCGCGACGGCGTGGTGGCGTTGAACACGGTGCGGATCGACTGCTGAGCCTGGTACAGGTCCGGGCTCTCGCCGACCTCGACGATCCGCAGGTCGGCGATGTCGGCCGAGTACAGCTTCTGCACCTTCTCCGCCCACTGCCACGGATGCACCGGCAGGTATCGGTAGTCCTCGGGGTCACAACCCTTGTCGCGCAGCACGTTCGCGAATGCATCGATGGTGTCGGCACCCAGCTCGTCGACGAGCATGGCGTCGTAGTCGACGTCGCTGACGGTCGCGACATCGCAGTCCTCACGACGCGCGGCGAGCCATACGAGCCGGAAGTGGTTGCCGACCTCGGGGGCATAACGCTCGATGTCGGTGGCGCTGAAGCCGAGCCGCCCGGCGTTGGCGACGATGCAGGGGTGGCCCTCGGTCATCGTCTTCTCGATGGTCTGGAAGTCCGATCGGGCGAGATCGGCGGCGGTGACCCGTCGGTCGTCGGGCCGCTCGGTACTGATGGCGAGGGTGTTGATGAATTCCTCGAGGTACTCGGGCAGCGCCTGCGGTCCGATGCCCAGGAAGGGGGCCAGGTCGACGACGAGGGCTATCGCGTCGAGGGGGAGGTCCTCGCCGTCACGGACGCGACGCAGCGTCGTTTCGTCGATGGCCCAGCTGTCCAGCGCCAGTCGCTCGGCGCGGAAGCGGTATTCGGTGCGGCCGTCGACGGATCGGACGGCGTAGGTGCCGGCGCCGGTCTCGACCGGTGACAGTGCTCGCTCGTGGGAGAACTCGGCGAGGATCTTCTTGGCGATGCGGGTGTGATACGCCTGGCGATACGTCGCGGGACCCGACGCGCCCGCGGGGCGTACGGCGAATTCCTGGATGGTCAACGGAACTACGCCCCCAGGTCCGTGACCTCGACGGCACCGACCGTGCTGCCGTTGTCGGTCACCTCGAGGAAGTCGGCGCGCGTGCAATAGCTGAGGTGCGCGGTCTTGTTGCCGACCGGGTAGTCACCGTCGACGCGGAACCCAACGCTCGCGTTCAGGCGGTGCACGGCCTTGTTGCGGACGTCGGGTTCGACGACCACGCGTGCGGCGCCGACCTCGAGGATCGCGGTCCGCATGATGTGGAGCATGACGGCGCCGGTGAAACCGGGCAGGGACTGTTCGGCGTGCGCGACGAGCAGATGCATACCGATGTCGCCGTCGGCGGGGACGTATCCGCTCGATGGGTCGGCCAGCTCACTGGTGGCGGGGTCGTAGAGCTCGAACAGGAACTGCGGGGCGCCGTCGTGATATCCCAGGCGCATCCCGTACGGCGTGCCGGCCGTGGCCTCGGCGCTGTCGCGGATCATCTTCTCCACGTCGGCCACCGAGCTCTCGAGCATGTCCCAGTACTTGGCCTTGGGGTGGGTGAGCCATCCGTGGACGGTCGCGGCGTGCGACACGTCGTCGAGATCGACCGAGTGCAGGTCGTACGTCGGGGCGGAGGAAATGGTCATGATGCCTTTGCTCTGGGAGATGGTTCGCTGTGCTGATGGCCGGCGGAGTCCGGCGCGCTAACCGCGCGCGATCTCGGCTTCCACCTGTTCGTCGCTGAGTTTCATGATCTCGAGGAATGTCTCGGCCACGAATGTCGCTCGTGTGCCGCCGACTTCGGCGATTCGTTCGGCGAGGCCGGCGATGGTTCGGCGGGTGAAGACGTCGGCGACCGACAACCGGGGCGTGTCGAGCCACTGTCGCGAGAGGGCGACCACCCGCGTCGCCTGCACAGAGTCGCCACCGAGGGAGATGAAGTCCTCGGTGACACTTCGCGGGGGGACCGGTAGGACCTCGCCGAAGATCAGCGCGAGCGCTTCCTCGACCGGGGTCCGCGGCGCCACGGCGTCGGCCTCGTCGTCCGTGGTGTCCGCACCGGCGGCGATCGCCTTGCGATCGTATTTGCCGTTCGAGGTGAGCGGGAAGGCGTCCAGAATGCCGACCGAACGCGGAACCATGTGCGGCGGTAGCGCTTCGGCGAGCGCGTCGCGGAGCCAGGCCTCATCGACGGTCCTCGCGGATGTGTCCGCGAGGACGACGGCCGCGCGCAGATCGCGCCCGTCGGACCAGGCCACCGCGGCGCCGACGGGGGCCAGCCCCAGCAACGCGGCCTCGACCTCGCCCAGCTCGACACGGTAACCCCGCACCTTGACCATGTGGTCGGCCCGGCCGAGGAAGTCCAGGAACCCACCCGGTAGATATCGGGCCAGATCGCCGGTGCGATACCACCTCTCGCCCTCGTGGAGCACGAAGCGGTCGGCGGTCCGGTCGGGGTCGGCGCGGTACCCGTCGGCCACCCCCGCACCGCCGATCCACAACTCGCCGGGCACGAGGTCGGGGCGGTCGCGGCCGAGGTCGTCGACCACCCGGCAGCGCACTCCGCGCAACGGGATGCCGTAGGGCACGAAGGCCATTCCCGAGGGGACGTCCGATGCCTCGCAGATGGTGGAGTGGATCGCCGTCTCGGTGGTTCCGCCGAGGCCGGCGACGCGGCAGTCCGGCAACTGCGCGGCGACGCGGTCGAGCAACGACACCTCGACCTTGTCCCCGCCCATGATGATCATGCGGAGCGAGCCGGGCAGGGGAGCGATGTCGAGGAGCATGCCGAGGATCGACGGCACGCAGTTCAGGACACTCACCGATTGCTCGGTCAGCAGACGCGCCCAGTCGTCGACCTTGGTCCGCTCGTCGTCGCCCGGTACGACGACGGCCCCGCCGACGGCCAGCAGGCCGAAGATGTCGAACACCGACAGGTCGAACTCCAGTGACGACACCTGCAGGCTGCGGTCGCCTGCGCCGATGGCGTACCGGTCCACGAGGTCGGTGATGGTGGCCACGGCGGCGCGATGCGGGACCTGGACGCCCTTGGGCAAACCCGTCGAACCGGAGGTGAACAGGACGTAGGCGAGCGCGTCGCCGTTCACCTCGACCGGGTCGGCCGGCTCGGACTCGCGCGCCTGGTCGAGAGTGAGAACCGTTGGGCCACCGCCGGTCCGTACACGGTCGCCGTTCTGGTCCCAGGTGCCGGGGGCATCGGTGATCACCGCGGCCGGGGCCGCGACCTCGACGATGCGGTCACGTCGCGCTTGCGGTTGGGTCGGCGAGATCGGCACATAGGCGGCTCCGGCGGCCAGCACGCCGAGCGCTGCGACGACCTGGTCCCCACCCTTGGGCAGGTTCACGATGACCGTGTCGCCGACGCGCACTCCCGCGGCGCTGAGCGAGCCGGCCACCCGACGCGCCTCGTCGGCGAGGTCGCCATGACTCCATGTGCGGCGCTCGGTGATCACCGCCGGTTCACCGGCCCGACCGGCGGCACGCGCGAAGACGGTGCCGTGCAGGGTTCCGTCGAAGACGTCGGTGACGGGCAGCGGTGCCTCGACCGAGAGCCGTTGTGCGCGAAGGTCGGCGGACACCGGGTCGGGTGCCGGCACATCCCACTCGCCGTCCACCAGCAGGCCGAGCAGTCGGACGTAGTACTCGAACATCGAACGTGCGGTGCCCAGTTCGAGATCAGAGGCGCGAACGTCCCAGTTGAGGAGCAGACCGCCCGCGACCTCGGTGACCTGTGCGTCGAGTAGGACCTGCGGACCCTGCGAGACGATCCACGCGGGATCCCCGAGGACCTCGGTCGCCCGCTGCGAGAACAGATCACCGAGTCCGAGTGCGCTCGTGAAGACGATCGGCGAGACCACGGGTTCGCCGCGGTCTCGACTCAGTTCGCGGAGAACGTCGAGTCCGCTCATCGAGCCGTGCGCCGCGGCCTCGTGCATCGACGTCCGCATCTGGCGGGCGCGTTCGGCGAGGCTCGCCCGTTCGGTGAGGTCCACGCCGATGACGAGGGAGGAGGTGAAGTCGCCGACCACCTGCTCGACATCCGGGTGGACCTGCGGGCGGTCGAACAGCGGAACGGTGAGGAGGAAGCGCGGACTCGCCGCATGCGTTCCGACGGCCTCGGCGAACACCGCGGCGACGGCGGCTGCCGGGGTCACGCCCCGACGATGTGCGTGCTCTTCGAGTCGCTTCCAGTCCGATGCCGACAGCGAGTGATGCAGGCGGACGGTGTGCGGTTCGGCCTCGCCGCGCGCGGCCTTGTCGTCCAGCGGCAGTTCGGGAGGTCCGGGCATCGACGGGATCCGCTCACGCCACCAGGCGCGGTCGTCGGCGTGGACCTCGCGTGCGGTGCGGTCGGCGGTGATCGTCGCGAAGGTGATCCCCAGATCCTCCAGTGTCTCACCGCGGTAGAGGCGTGCGAAGTCGTCGACGAGCACGCGGTAGCTCATGGCGTCGGCGGCGATCATGTCCACGTCGAGGTGGACCCGCGCCGAATCTCCGGGCAGCAGGCTCAGTTCGGCGCGGACGACGGCGCCCTCCTCGACCGGGAGTGTGCGGTGCGTCCCGTGGGCGCGTTTCTCGCTCAGGATCTGCTCGACCATCTCCGGCGACTGCGTGCGGAGGTCGTGAACGGCAATGGCTTCCGGGTGCGCGGGCCCGATCTCCTGGGTGCCGTCGGGCAGAACACGCACGCGCAGCATGGGGTGGCGCTCGATGAGGGCGGCCATCGCCGTGGTGAAACGGTCCGGGTCGACGTCGCGACCGTCGAACTCGATGTAGAGGTGGGCGGCGACATTGCCGAACGCGTGCGTGTCCGACCGGCCGATCCAGTAAGCGTGCTGCATGGGTGCCAGCGGGAAAGGCCCGTCGGGAACCGGGGATTCGGCCCGTCGGCCGGCGGGAGTCGTCGTCCCGGTCGGTGTGGCGGCGACGATGCTCGTCCAGGCGGTGATGGTCGGTTGTGCGGCGAGACGGGCGAAGTCGACGTCGATGCCGCGTTTGCGCCAGGTCCCGGCCAGTCGCATCATCCGGAGGGAGTCGAGTCCCTGGGCGATGAGGTCCGCATCGACGTCGATGGATTCGGGGGTGACCCCGAGGGTGGCGGCGACCTCGGCGCGGACATCTGGCCCGGAGTCACCCGCGGCGGAGGTGGCTGTCTCGGTCGGTGTGGCGGCGACGATGCTCGTCCAGGCGGTGATGGTCGGTTGTGCGGCGAGACGGGCGAAGTCGACGTCGATGCCGCGTTTGCGCCAGGTCCCGGCCAGTCGCATCATCCGGAGGGAGTCGAGCCCCTGGGCGATGAGGTCCTGATCGGGGTCGATCGATTCCGGTGCCACGCCTAGGACCGTGGCGACCTCGGCGATGACGTCTGCCGAGGAGGGGAGGTCCGTGGTCTGGGAATTCGTGGCCATCAGCCAGCGTGCCTCTCGCAGTTCGGGGACATGATTACTCAGGCTGGGGAACCCGCATTTAGGGTAGGTTATACTAACTATTCGCTCGGCCCAATCTCTGGGCATCGCGGCCGGGGCTCCCGCTCTCCAACGCAAATTAGGTTAGCCTAAGTTTTCGCGGGTGATTCCATCGGATGACATGAATCACGCACGCTCGACGAATGACGTCGGGTCTTGTGTCCGAGGAAGATTAGGCTACCCTACCCAAATAGCGCGGGCGCTTCCGTTCGCGATACCGGAGGTCGGGTACGACACGCGGTATGACCCATCCGGTTGCGAACCAGACCGGAACGAACCAGTAGACCGACGCCACGGGTTGGCGAAGACGGGAACGAGAATGTCGCAGAACAGTGTGATCCTGGAGGAAGCGGGCTCGACCAATGCATTGGCGGCCACCGTGCGTGAGGCGATGCTGGCCGGAGACACCAGCCTCTCCGTCCTGGACTCCGACACCGGCGAGTGGGTGACCGCGCCGTGGCGTGAGGTGCATGCACGCGCCGAGCAGATCGCGGTTCAGTTGCTCGCCGACAGCGAGCTGCACGAGCCCCAGGCGCTGGGTCTGATCGGGGACCCCACCGTGGACCTGATCGCCGCGATCCAGGGAGCCTGGCTCGCCGGGGTGCCCGTGAGCATCCTGCCCGGTCCGATCCGCGGGGCCGACGAGGAGCGCTGGGCACAGAACACCTACACCCGCTTCATCTCCATCGGTGTGGGGACGGTGCTGGGCAGCGGCGCGCAACTCGATCTGTTGTCGAAGGTCGAAGACCGTCTGCGCATCGCACGCGTCGGTGAGTACGGTCTCGGTGCCGACACCACCGACTTCGTCGCCCGCAACGTCAACGGGAACACCGTCGCCGTCCTGCAGGGCACGGCCGGCTCCACCGGCGACCCGAAGACCGCCGTGCTGCCCGCCTCGGCCGTCTACTCGAACGCCATCGAACTGGTCAGCCGCCTCGGCCTGCACCGCACGCGCGACACCGGGTTCAGCTGGCTGCCGCTCTACCACGACATGGGCCTCATGTTCCTGCTGGCCGGGATGACGACGGGCATCTCGACCTACATCGTCCCCAACACCGCATTCGCGGCCGCGCCGTTCAAGTGGATGCAGTGGCTCACCGAGACCAAGACGACCGTCACCGCCGCCCCCAACTTCGCCTACGACATCCTCGGTCGGTACGGAAAGCTGTTGCGCGACATCGACCTGTCGCATCTGCGTGTCGCCATCAGCGGCGGTGAGCCGATCGACGCCGACGCGTTCGACAAATTCCTCGAGGCGACTGCCCCGTTCGGTTTCGAACGTGCGGCCGCGGCACCCGCATACGGCATGGCCGAGTCCGCATGCGCGGTCACCATGCCCGCAGTCGGCGAGGGCGCACACTACGACGAGGTCAGCGTGACCCCGCCCGGTGGCGGCGAGCCCATCCGGCGTCGCTACGCGATCCTCGGAAAGCCGCTGGGCGGCATGCAGGTTCGCATCGTCGAACCCAACGTCGACGTGCCGGTGATCGACGGGCGGAATGTGGGCCACGTGGAGATCCGTGGAACCTCGATGATGCGCGGCTACCTCGGCAACGCCGACCTCGGTCCGGGCGAGTGGTTCTCGACCGGCGATCTCGGTTACCTCGTAGACGACCGCCTCGTGATCTGTGGCCGGGCCAAGGAGGTCATCATCGTCGCGGGACGCAATCTGTTCCCGATCGAGATCGAGCGGGCCGCGGCCGAGGTCGCCGGCGTGCGGCGCGGCGGCGTCGTCGCGATGGCGCGGGGCGAGGGGTCGGCTCGTCCGGGTCTGGTCATCCTCGCCGAGTACAAGGGTTCCGATCCCGATCAGGCTCGCGCAGAGGTCAATTCAGAGGTCGCGTCCGCGTGCGGGATCATGCCGGCCGAGGTCATCTTCGTCGCCCCGGATTCCGTCCCGCGCACCACATCGGGCAAGATCCGCCGCCTCGAGACCCGGCAGATGGTCGAGAACGGAACCTTCGCGTAGGTCCGGGTTTTCCGTGGTGCGTCGTGTCCTGCCGATGGCCACGAGAATGACAGCGTCTCTCCGGCCCGGTCACCGGGCCGGGGAGGCACTGTAGGGAGAGGAATGCACATGAGTGACGTGTCGACGAAGGGCCGCGGCTGGCAGGGCGCGGTCATGAAGCTGATGGGCGCCGACGACTACACGTTCACGGTGACCGGAACCGAGCCCGTGACGGATCACTATCTGCGGCTTCGGTTCACCGGCGGTGGACTGCTCACCGATCGCACACCGCACCCGACGATGTGGGTGCGGCTCTGGTTCGCCGACGGCGGCAAGATGCATCAGCGCGGATATACGCTCGTCAACCCCGACCCGGCATCGGACTCGTTCGACATCGAGTTCGCCATCCACGACGGGACCGCGGCCCGGTGGGCCCAGCAGGCGCAGGCGGGGGACACCATCGGCGCAACCCTGATGGGCTCCAAGTTCGCGGTGCCCGACCCGGCGCCGGCCGGTTGGCTCATCGCCGGGGACACGGCGTCGCTCCCCGCCATCAACTCACTGCTCGACGCACTGGGTCCGGCCTCGCCCGCGGCGACCGTCTGGTTCGAATACCAGCACGAGAGCGACAAGTCGCTGCCGCTACATGCCCGGGAACAGGACACCGTCCACTGGATCCCGCGTGAGCGCAGCGGTGCCGCCCTGGTCGACGCCGTCCGCGCCGGTGTCTTCGACGCTCAGGACCACTTCGGCTGGGTCGCACTGGATTCGACGAGTACTCGTGCGGTCGCCGGACTGTTCAAGGGCGACTACCGATTGCCCAAGAAGTCCGTGAAGTCCCAGGCCTACTGGATCGTGGGCAAGTCCTTCGCCTGAGCGGCCCGGCGCCGACGGGAGTGTCGGACCGGGCCGCGAGAGGCTCTGCGCTAGAAGGTCAGTCGTCGCTGACCGTGATGGTCACGTCGATGTTCCCGCGGGTGGCGTTGGAGTACGGGCACACCTGATGCGCCTTGTCCGCGAGTTCCTGAGCCTGCTCATGGGGGAGATGCGGCAGGGTCACCTCGAGGGTCACGGCCAGGCCGAACGCCCCACCGTCGAGGGAACCGATGCTCACCTGCGCACCCACCGAGGAATCCTCGACATTCGCGCCGGCCTGCTTGGACACCAGGCGCAGGGCGGAGTGGAAGCACGCCGCATACCCGACCGCGAAGAGTTGTTCGGGGTTGGTTCCCTCGCCGGTGCCGCCGAGTGCCGGCGGCGAGGCGAGGGTGACGTCGAGCTGTCCGTCGCTGCTGCGGCCGTGACCGTTGCGCCCGTCGCCGGTCGCGATTGCCTCTGCGGTGTAGATCGCCTTCATGGTGTTCTCCTTGTGGGTGATGTGGTTCAGGTCCACTGGTTGAGTTGAGCGGTCAGATCGTCGAGGGTCGAACGCAGTTCGTTCATCGCCTCCGGGGACATGTCGGTGCACGAGACGAGACGTCTGGGGACCGAACGCGCGCGTGCGCGCAGGGCCTCGCCGGCCGGGGTGAGGTGGACGGCGACCCGGCGTTCGTCACCGCGTGAACGGCGGCGGTCGATCAGGCCCTGACCCTCGAGGCGCTTGAGCAGCGGAGAGAGTGTGCCGCTGTCCAATTCGAGCAGGTCGCTCAGCTCGCTCACGTGCAACCCGTCGCGATCCCAGAGCGCCAGCATCACCAGATACTGCGGGTAGGTGATCCCCAGCTCGGTGAGCAGCGGGCGGTAGACAGCGGTGGTCGCGCGCGACGCCTTGTACAGGGCGAAGCACAGCTGCTGGTCCAGCGCCAACTCGTTCACATCTGAAAAGTAGCACGCAATTGAGTTGTGCACAACCTATTGCCGACTTCTGTGCGATCAGGCGATCAGGCGGTTGCGGTCCCGCAGGCCGAGAAGTCTGAACGTCCGCTCACTGATTCCGTCCCCGCTCACCGGATTCGGGTGAGCGGGAACGGACCCGGTGAGCGGGAACGGATCGGCGTGGGTCAGTCGAGGATGTCGAACACGACCGGCGCGTGATCGCTGGCGCCTTTGGCTTTTCGGGCACCGCGGTCGATCCGCGCGCCGACGATGCGGGTGTCGAGCGCGGGGGAGCAGAACGCGTAGTCGATGCGCATTCCCTCATTGCGCGGGAACCGTAGCTGGGTGTAGTCCCAGAAGGTGTAGCCGGGCGCGTACGGCAATGCGGAGTCGACGAGACCGCCGTCCAGGAAACCCTGGACCGCCGCGCGTTCGGGCGGGGTGACGTGGGTCCGTCCCTCGAAGTACGAACGATCCCACACGTCGTCGTCGGTCTGCGCCACGTTCCAGTCGCCCGCGAGCATCATCTCGGCCGCCGGGTCGTGCGCCAGACGTAGCCCGATGTGGTCGCGCAGGGCGTCGAGCCACGCGAGCTTGTAGGCGTAGTGGGGATCGCCGGGCGTGCGACCGTTGGGTACGTACAGGCTCCACACGCGGATTCCGTTGCAGCGTGCGGAGATCGATCTCGCCTCGCGAATCGGCTGCCCGTCGACGGGGTGGGTGGGTACGCCGTCGAAGGCGACCTCCACCTCGTCGAGCCCCACCCGTGAGGCGATCGCGACGCCGTTGTAGGCGCCCTGCCCGACATGGGCGACGTCGTAACCGGCCGCGAGGAAGCTCATCAGCGGGAACGCGTCATCGTGGCATTTGGTCTCCTGGAGCGCCAGGACGTCGACCTCGGCGGTCTCGGCCCATGCGACCACGGCCTCCGACCGGGCGCGGACGGAGTTGACGTTCCAGGTGGCGATCCGCATCAGACGGCCTCGGCGTCTGGCGGCACGTCGGGGGTGAGGTAACGGTAGGTGTGGTGCAGGCCGAAACCCATACGGCGATACCACGATCCCGCGACCCGGTTGGTCGACTCGACCTGCAGGTAGGCCGCGTCGGCGCCGTGCCGGGCACCCCAGGCCACGAGCTCGGCCGCGACCGCGGAGGACAGGCCGGTGCGGCGTCGTGCGGGATCGGTCCACATCGCCGACAGGCCCAACCACAGTGTCCCGTCCTGGGATTCGGTGATCGCGCCGCGCCCGATCGCGCCGGCGTCCTCGGAGGAGGCGAAGGCCAGGAGACCCTCACCTGCCTCGACGACCTCACGGACGGCGTCGGGGTGTCGATCATCCGTGGGGCGGGTGCCCGCGTAGGACGTCAGCCAGGATGGGTCGGGGGTGTTCCCGAGTCGTACCGCGGCGCGGCGGTGCCCGCCGAGGGACTCGATGAGTCGCGGCATCGGGCAGGTCAGCATCTGCACCTCGACGCCCTCGGCACCGCCGATGGCCGCCGGGCGGATGAGTCGCTCCGGCAAGGACAGCAGTGGGGGCAGGTCTCGCTCGGCATACCAGCGCGCGATCCGTCGCAGCGTCGAGGCGTCCGGGTGGGCGTGCCGATCGAGAGGGACGGCCGAGTTGGCGCGCCGACTGAATCCGTACCCGGAACGCACGAACCAGCCGTCGATCCGATCGGTGTCCACTCCGGGCCAGGAGCGCGCCGCGACCTGTTCGAGGGTGCGGATCTCACTGTTGCGCACCGGCTTCGCCGACAGGAGGCGGACCGAGGTGATGGCCGCCGACGGGATGGCGAGTTCCTCACCGTCGCGCCGCAACCGCAGGGGGTCGGCGTCGTCGATCAGGATGCCGGTCACATCGGACTGAGCGGCTCCGGGATCTCCGCGCCAGTCCGCCGGGGTCGACTCGCCGAGCAGGTAACGCACGACGACGCGATCGCCGACGACCGCACCGGACCGGAAGACCTTCACGTCACGATCAGTCGTCGTGACCGAACGGGTCCTCGACCTCACCCGGCACCCAGGTCAGGCCGGGCACACCCCACTGGTTGCGCTTGATGGCCTTCTTCGCGGCCCTCGCATTGCGGCCGACGAGTACGTCGACGTAGAGGAAGCCGTCGAGGTGGCCGACCTCGTGTTGCAGCATGCGGGCGAAGAACCCGGTGCCCTCGATGTCGACGGCGGCGCCGGTCCGGTCCACGCCGGTGACGCGCGCCCAATCGGCCCGGCCGGTGGGGAACTGCTCGCCGGGGACCGACAGGCAGCCCTCGTCGTTGTCGTCGGGGTCCGGCATCGTCTCCGGGATCTCGGAGGTCTCGAGCACGGGGTTGATGACCTCGCCGCGACGACGGGTTGCCGAGCGATCGCCGTCGGGGCAGTCGTAGACGAACATGCGCGAGCCCACGCCGACCTGATTGGCCGCGAGGCCCACGCCGTGGGCGGCGTCCATCGTCTCGTACATGTCGTCGAGAAGGGTGATGACCTCGTCCGACGGACGGCCGTCCGCGTCCAGAGGGATCGGCGTGGTCGGCTGGTGGAGTACCGGCTCGCCCACGATGCAGATCGGGAGAATCGCCATGGCGCTCACCTTAGCGCTGCTCAGGGGGCAGGAACGACGCCGGGTACGGCGTCGCGGATGGCCTCGCCCGCCGGCCCGGGGATGCCCGGGAACAGGGTCGACTGCCAGTCGAACGAGTCGACCGGCTCGGTGACGACGTGGCCCGCGCAGGAGCCCCGCAACGAGGTCACGACGTTGGCGATGACGGTCGCGTCGCGCATCTCGATCGTGTGGTCGAAGCCGGTGTTCGCGAGCGGGACGGGCGAGTACGCGCGGCACTGGGCCGTCCCGTCGAGACGTCCGTCGGTCCATTCGCCGTCGCTCTGCACGACCGAGTACCGGGTGGGTCCGGGGGCGTCGTCGCCGCGGTTCAGCTCGGTGATCGCGTCGGCGTACATGCACGTGTCGTAACCGCCGTCGCGCGGCTGCGAACAGCCGCCGGGGGAACCGTACTGTGCTGTGCCGATCGCGATGTACTCGTCGACGACCTCGGAGCCGCCGAGGAATTTCAGATAGTGACGCGTGCCCAACCCGCCCGCGCTGTGCGCGACGATGCCAACCGACCGCGCGGTGCCCGCGAGCGGGGCGATCGTCTTCTCGATGAGCCGTGCGTCGGCGTCGACCTCGCGACCCGCGGCATGTGCGAACACCACCGTGTACCCCGCGGAGCGCACGGCGTCGGCGAGGGGACGGAAGGTCTCTTCGTTCTGCTGCGCGTCGGCATACAGCTGCTGGCCCGGGACGATCACGACCACGCGGTCACCGGGCGACACATCCGGCGGTGCGGCGACCGCCGAACCCGTCACGCCGAGGCCGGCGATCGAGAGGACCGCGGTCGCCAGCGCAGCGCCCGCCGTCCGGCGGAGTGCCCGGCGAGGCCCGCTGCTCCGTGACGTGCCTGAGATCATGATGTCCCCCGATCGCGTATGTAGTGAGGGCAGCCTAACAGTGGGCTCCGCCACCCGTGCCGCGGATAGTCGCAGACGTGGCGAGTCACAGCGCGAACCGATCGTCGGGCCGTGGTTAGATTGTCTGCGAACCACACCGCTGTCATTTGCCTCCGCCGCGGAGGCGGTCTGGCCGTATCGAGCTCGCATCGATGCACGTCAGAGGCGGTGTGAGGATCGTCGACCGGTATCGGTGAGGGAGTGAGATGGACGGCGCAGCTGCGCGTAGCCAGAAGCAGGGCGATCAACCCACCCCCGACAAGAACGCGGAATCAGGGGCAGACGGCGCTGGGCGACTTCTCGATCCGCATGAAGTCGGTTCCGACGGTCTGACCCGGCGCGAGCACGACATCCTCGCCTTCGAGCGTCAGTGGTGGAAGTACGCCGGCGCCAAAGAAGAGGCGATCAAGGAACTGTTCGGACTGTCGGCGACGCGGTACTACCAGGTGCTCAACGCGCTCGTCGACCGCCCGGAGGCGCTCGCCGCGGATCCGATGCTCGTCAAGCGGCTTCGGCGCCTTCGTGCATCACGCCAGAAGGCCCGCGCCGCGCGCCGTCTCGGCTTCGAGATCACCTGACACGCTGAGCCCGGTCGCCTTCGCGATGTGCGTTAAGGTCGTCGGTGATGAATGCAGACCGTGAGCCCAATCGCCTGCCGCTGCGCGCGGGGGCGATGATGCTCTTCGCAGTCGCCGTCGTCTTCATCGGTCTCGGCTGGCATTCCGCGGCGACCGCGGGCAACGATTCGCCGGGAGAGGCCGCGTCCACGTCGACGTCGACACCCACCACCTCGGCGGCTCCCTCGACCACCGCGGTGTCCACCGACAAGCGGCTGTGCGTGATCAACGCCGGCCAGGTCGCGGGACTCGCCTCCGATGTGACCGAACTCCTCGAGGGCAAGGGCTATCAGATGGCCCAGCCGGGCAACTACACCGCGGGCGGGTTCAGCGAGAACACGGTCTTCCACGACGACGATGCCGACAAGGCGCAGGCCGACGAGGTCGCGAAGGCACTCGGCGGGGAGGTCGCGGTCGAGGAACGCCCCACCACCTTCACCCGCTGCCGCGGCGGCATACCGGTCATCATGGTGACCGCGGTCAGCGGTGCCTGACCGCTCGTAGAGTGCAAACGACTGTCTGTAAACGATCGTCAGTGAAACAAGGAGTGACATGTCCGGACGTTCCAAACTCGCCGCCCCGCGCGCCCTCGCCGCGTTGGTTTCCGCGGGCCTGATCGGCGTGGCACTGGCCGGGTGCAGTCCCGACCAGGAACCCACGGATGTGCCGGGCACGACACCGTCGGTGGTCACCGACCAGCCGCTGCCCCCGGGTGCCGAGGACGACGTCGACGGCGAGCCCAACGGCCAGATCGCCGTCGCCGAGATCAAGGACACCTCCGGCAAGGTCGTCGGCGAGGCCACGATCTCCGCGGCCACCGAGAGCGAGAAGCCGGTCACCATCAGCGTCCAGGTCAACGCCGGTGATCTGCCGGCCGGATTCCACGGCATGCACATCCACGAGAACGGCAGCTGCGACGCCGGCTCGGGCGGATCGCAGGCGTTCACCTCCGCGGGCGGTCACCTGCAGGTCGACGGCAACACGAGCCACCCCTCCAGCGGTGACCTCGTCTCGATCAACATCCTCGAAGACCACACCGGACGGACCGTCACGACGACCGACGCGGTGACGCTCCAGCAGCTGATCGGCAAGTCGATCATGATCCACGAGAAGCCGGACAACTTCGGCAACATCCCGGCCGACAAGTACCCGGGCGGACCCAATCCCGACACTCTGAAGACCGGTGACGCCGGCCCCCGCATCGCGTGTGGCGTCATCGAAGAGCAGAGCTAGGGACGGGTTTGACCGGCGATCACGGCACACATGACACCCATCGAGTTCGACGGGTCGCCGACCCCCACCCTCGGGGTCGAGTGGGAATTCGCCCTCACCGACAAGGTGACCGGCGACCTGTCGAACTCGGCGGCGGCGCTCTTCGCCGCCGTCGGTGAGAAGCATCCCGAACGCGCCGGGAAGATCCACAAGGAACTGCTGCGCAACACCGTCGAACTGGTGACGGGTATCTGCCGCACCACCGGTGAGGCGATCGCGGACCTCACCGACACGCTCGGCGTCGTGCGTGTACTCACCGAGGAGCTCGGGGTCGATCTGTACGGCGCAGGCACCCATCCGTTCGCCGAGTACTCGACCCAGCTGCTGACCGAGGGCCATCGCTACGCCGAACTCATCGAGCGCACCCAGTGGTGGGGACGGCAGATGCTGATCTGGGGCGTCCACGTCCACGTGGGTATCAGTCACCGCGACAAGGTGTTACCCGTTCTCGACGCACTGCTGAACTATTATCCGCATCTGCTCGCGCTCTCGTCGTCGTCGCCCATGTGGGCGGGACAGGACACCGGTTACGCCAGCAACCGCGCCATGATGTTCCAACAACTCCCCACTGCCGGACTGCCGTTCCAGTTCGAGACGTGGTCGCAGTTCGAGGCGTTCGTCACCGACCAGATGACAACCGGGATCATCGACCACCTGAACGAGATCCGTTGGGACATCCGACCTTCCCCACACCTGGGCACCATCGAGGTCCGGGTGTGCGACGGCATGACGAACCTCGGTGAGCTCTCCGCCGTCGTCGCGCTCATCCACTGTCTCGTCGTCGACCTCGACCGGCGGTTCACCGCGGGGGAGACGTTGCCGACCATGGCTCCCTGGCTCGTGCAGGAGAACAAGTGGCGCGCCGCGAGATACGGGCTCGACGCCATCGTCATCCTCGACGCCGACTGCCGCGAGAAGCTCGTCACCGACGATCTGCGGGTTCTGCTGGAACGCCTCGAACCCATTGCGCGCGAACTCGACTGCGTCGACGAACTCGCCGGCGTCGAGCGGATCATCGAGCGGGGTGCCAGCTACCAGCGCCAGCGCGCCGTACACCGGCGGACGCAGTCGATGCGTGACGTCGTCGCCTCGGTGGTCGCCGAACTCGACGGTCCGTGAGGATCAGAGGCCCACTCCGAGACCGAGGGCGAGGATCGCCAGTGCGGGAATCACACCCTGCTTGAGGGCTGCCGCCGACTTGTCCCGGCTGGTGAGCAACAGTACGAGCGCTGCGGCGGTCATCGAGGCAGTGCCGGTGAACACCAGTGTCACACCGACCGTCTCCTGTCCGGCCGCGTACAGACCGATGCCGACGCCGACCGCGATCGCCAGGAACAGGTTGTAGAAGCCCTGGTTGAACGCCAGCTCTTTCTGTGCCGACGCCTGCTCCACCGTTCCCGTGCCGAACGTCGCGCGAGCGCGCTCGCTGGTCCACGCGATCGATTCGAGATAGAAGATGAAGACGTGGACCAGGGCCGCGATCGCGGCGAGAATCAGACCTGCGATGACCACGCTGTCTCCTCGAAGCTGTCGGACGCGACCCCGGGTGAGAATCGCCATCTCAGCCTAGACGCGTGCGTTGCGCGGGTGCCCCGGCTACCCGAGGTGCGAGCGGAGCCCGCGCTCCCGTGCAGACATCGGCCTCAATCGCGGTCGGGTGACTCCATGTCCCGCCGGTCCATGAGACCGTCTCGGGCACGCTGCTCCTGATAGGCGAGACGACCGATGCGATGGGCCACCACCGGTGCGGTGATGAGTGCGAAGAGCCCGGCGAGGACCAGCATGCCGCTGTCGACGTTGTCGCCGAGACGCAGCATCGCGCCGATGAGGATCAGCAGCAGTCCGAAGGTCTGCGGTTTCGTCGCAGCGTGCATGCGGCTCAACGTGTCGGGGAACCGGACGAGACCGATGGCGGCGGTGACCGCCATCAGGCAGCCGATGAGGAGCAGCGTCGCGCTGATGATGTCGATGATCATGTCTGGTCGTCCCGGACTCGGAAACGCGCGATCGACACCGACCCCACGAAGCTCAGCAGTGACAGGGCGACGATCGCCGGGACGACCGTCGAATCACGGCTGTAGGCAGCCCACATACCCAGACCGCACATGCACAGGGCGATCAGGACATCCAGAGCGACGAGCCGGTCGAGCGTCGTCGGTCCGCGGAGTATGCCGACCATCGTCAGGACGGCGGCGATCAGCAGCATCGCGGTGGCGATCGTCCACACGAAATTCATGAGGTCCCCCGTTCCGGCTCGCTGCCCGTGGATCGCCGATCCGGTTCGGTGTCCACCGACCGGTCCACCTCGCGGACGTGGTGGTACTCCTCGTCGATGCCGTGGAACGGACTCGGATGCCATTCGCTGTCGCGCTCGAAGGCCTGGATGAACATGCGCTCGACGTAGGCGACCTGATCGTAGAAGGCCCGCACCTTCTTCTCCGAGCGGACGTCGAAGACGTGCACGTAGAGCATCCGCCGGCGATGGTCGATCTCCAGGACCATCGTGCCCGGCACGAGGTTGAGGTAGTCGACGGCGAGCGTCAGCACCATGTCCGACTTGATCGCGACGCGCACCCGTACGACCGCGCCGAGCGGTGGCCGCCCGGGACGGATGGCCATCCAGCCGATCTGGACGCTCGACTTGAAGAAGTCCACGATCAACCGGCCGAGCAGCTGCAGGACGGACAGCGGGTGGATACGCCCCTCGACCGGAACCCTGGGCAGCGGCAGGACGGTCAACACAAGAGTCGCCAACAGGACGCCGCCGAGCACGTTGGCCCAGGAGATGGTGCCCCACAACAGGACCCAGACGAAGGTGAGCCAGGCGATGGTCCACAAGCGGACCGCGACCTCGCGGCCGTCGCTGCCGAGCCATTTGGGCAACCGGATGTGCATCCGCAACCACACGAGCGCGCCGATGAGGTTCCAGAAGATGAACAGCAGCGAGACCCGCCACACGTTGATGACGAGCGACAGCACAGGTCCCTTGGTCGACACCACGGGTGCGCGACGCTTCCGCGGCCCGACGGTGTTTCGCTCAGAGCGATCGGGTGTGCTGGGTGTGCTCATCGGACACCCCCCGCACCGAGCACCGCGTCGACGTACACCGCGCGGTCGACGACGTCGGTGGCGGCGCTGTCGGTGAAGTCGAAGATCGGACCGGCCCACAGTGTGAGCACCAGACCTGCGGCGACCATCGCCATCGTCGGCAGGACCATCATCACCGGCATCCGGCCGACGTCCTCGCGGTCGGAGAACGCCGCGTCATCGGAGCTCTCGTCGATGAGCGCCGAGGGGCCCTTGTCGGCCAGGTCGCCCTCGGGTGCGTCGGCGCGCGGGCGCCAGAAGCCCTTGGTCCAGATGCGGGCCATGACGTAGAGGGTGAGCAGGCTGGTGATCACCGATCCGGCGACCAGAATCCAGGCCAGCACCGAGCCGTCCTGGGTGCCGGCCTCGAGCAGCGCGACCTTGCCGATGAAGCCGGAGAACGGCGGGATTCCGCCGAGATTCAGCGCGGGCACCAGGAACAGGACGGCCAGCAGGGGACTGGCGATCAGCCCGCCCAGACGGCGGAGCGATGCCGATCCGGCCTGTCGCTCGATCAGCCCGACCACCAGGAACAGCGTCGTCTGCACCAGGATGTGGTGCGCGACGTAGTAGATCGCCGCCGACATCCCGAGGTCGGAGGACAGCGCGATGCCGAAGATCATGTATCCGATGTGGCTGACGAGCGTGAACGACAGCAGACGTTTGATGTCGGACTGGGCGATCGCGCCGAAGATGCCCACGAGCATGGTCAGCAGACCCGCGACCAGCATGATCGTGTCCAGCGACCCGCCCGGGAACAGCAGCGAATGAGCCCGGACGATCGCATACACACCCACCTTGGTGAGCAGGCCGGCGAACACCGCGGTGACCGGTGCCGGTGCGGTGGGGTAGGAGTCGGGCAGCCACGTCGACAGCGGGAACACGGCCGCCTTGATGCCGAAGGCCACGAGCAGCACCGCGAACAGCGCGTTGCGCGTGCCGTCGGGGACGTCGTCGAGGCGAACGGCCATCTCGGCGAGGTTGAGGGTGCCGGTCGTCGCATAGGCGAAGGCGATGCCTGCCAGGAAGATCAGCGACGACACCATCGAGACCATCACATACGACGCGCCGGCGCGCACGCGTTCGGCGCTCGCCCCCAGGGTCAGCAGCACATAGCTCGCGGTCAGCAGGATCTCGAAGGAGACATACAGGTTGAACAGGTCGCCGGCGAGGAAGGCATTGCACACACCCGCGGTCAGGATCAGATAGGTCGGCAAGAAGATCGACGTCGGCTGCTGCGCGGTGCCGTCCCGGATACCCTGGCCGATCGCGTACACGACGACGCACAGCAGCACGATCGTCGAGACCACCAGCATCAGCGCGGCCAGCTGGTCGACGACGAGCGTGATGCCGAGCGGGCCGTTGGCGTATCCCTTGTCGCCCCATCCGCCGATGGCGACGGCGAAGGTCCCGTGGCGTTCGGTCAGGAACAGCAGCAGGCACGATGCGATGAACGCGACGGAGATCGCGGCGATCGAGACGGTGCGCTGGAAGCGCGGACTGCGGCCGAGTAGCAGCGACAGGGCGGCGGCGCCGAGGGGGACGAGCGTCGGCAGGGTGATCAGCACCGGAATCCAGGACTCGTCGGGAATCATCGGTCACCCCCGTTCCGGTCGTCCTCGTGTGCGTCTGGCATGTCCCGGTCCGGCATCTCGGAGTCGTTCGCGCCGACCGTGTTCGCTCCGGCGCCGGTGCTCTCCGGCGGTGTGTCGTCGCGCTTGGGGCCAACTTCCTCCGGACCGAGCTCGCCGGGGCCGTGTACCTCGGGTCCGGCTTCCCGGGAGTCGCTCTGTGCGGGGGTGTCGGTGTCGGGTTCCTCGTCCTGGGCGCCGATCTCGTCGACGACGTCGGAGTCGGTCGGCATGAGGTCGGTCTCGTGCAGCGCGGCGTGCCGGGCGGCGGCCTGTTCCGGGGTCAGCGGGTTGCCCTCGTCGTCGAAGTAGTCACCGGTCGGGGTGTCGGAGAAGGTGACCGGGTCGTCGCTTCGGTCGCGGTCGGGTGCGGTGCCCAACGATCCGCTGAGGATCTTGACGTCCTCCACGTCGTCCTCGACGTCGTCGTCGTCCCGGTTGATCACGAACAGGCGGTACACCAGGGACAGCACGAAGGCCGCGACACCCATCATGATCACGATCGCGGTGAGGACCATGCCCTGGGCGAGCGGATCGGCGTCGGCCGCCCGGTTCTCCGACGAACGGCCCATGATCGGCGGGTTACCCATGCCGCCGGACACGACGATGATCATCAGGTTGAGGGCGTTGCCCACCAGGAGCAGCCCGAACAGCATCCGGACCAGGCTGCGTTCCATGAGCAGGTACACACCGCATGCGGCCATCACACCGACGACCAGCATCAGCGAGAGATTGGTGTTCATCGGGCCACCTGCTCGCCGGTCGCACCCTCGGCATCGCCGCGCGACGCCTCGATCCGGGCCGTGTCGCGCGCGATCGTCGTCTCCACGTCGAGGCGCGCGCCGAGACTGCGCAGCACGTCGAGGACGAGACCGACCACGATGAGATAGATGCCGAGGTCGAAGAACAGCGCGGTGACGAACTTGATGTCACCGAGGACCGGGACGGTGATCTCGAAGACCGCCGACGACAGGGCCGGCGCGCCCAGGAACATCGACACGATCGCCGTCGTCGTCGAGACGGCCAGGCCTGCGCCGAGGATCCGGCCGGGCTCGATCGGGAGGGCTTCGCCGAGCTCGTAGCGTCCGCCCGCGAGGTAGCGGAGCACGAGGGCCAGCCCCATCGTCAGGCCGCCGGCGAAACCGCCACCCGGCGCATTGTGGCCGGCGTAGAAGAAGTAGATCGACAACACGACCATCGTCGGGAACAGGAGTCGGGTCGTCGCCTCCAGGACCATCGACCGGTGTCGGGGATCGCGCAGACCGGAGCCGAGGAGCCACGTGGTCCGGTCCGGTGGGACGTGATCGTCATCGTCGTCGCCGTCCCCGGACTGCAGCCGCGCCGCGTCTGCGACGCGCGGCGCTGCACCGAATCGGCGGTTGCGGAAGACCATCGACGCGACACCGGTGGCCGCGGCGATGAGCACGGACACCTCGCCGAGCGTGTCCCAGGCGCGGACATCGACCAGCAGCACGTTGACCGCGTTCGCGCCGTGGCCGAACTCGTAGGCGGCCTCGGGCAGGTCGACGTGGAGCGGTTCGGTCGAGCGGGCCGATGCCGCGAACAGTCCGATGAGGACGAGCATCGCGCCGAACGCGATACCGATGAGTGCCCGGAGCGGTTTGAACCCGGTGGCATGACGCTTTTCTGGTTCCGCCGGGAGCTTGCGCAGCACGAGCACGAAGATCACCAGGGTCAGCGTCTCGACCAGGAACTGGGTGAGCGCGAGGTCGGGGGCGCCGTAGAGCGCGAACAGCATGGCGCAGCCGTAGCCGGTGATGCCGACGACGAGGGTCGCGGCCAGGCGGTTGCGCAGCAGCACCGCGGCCAGCGACGCCGCCACGATGCACCCGCCGATGACCAGTTGCACGGCCGTCGCGGTGTAGTCGATGTGCAGCCGGTCCCGTGCGCCCGCGAACAGCACGATCGTCGGCAGGAGGATGGCGGTGCAGAGGATGACACCCTGCGTGACCGGCAGCGATCCGCGCTGGGTGTTGCGGGTCAGCAGCAGCGAGATGGTGTCCGCCCCGCGCAGGGTCGCGTCGTAGATGCGGTCGGCGTTGACGAGGGGCCGGAACCCGAAGATGCGGTCGCGGATGCGCCGTAGGCCGAAGAACAGGAGGGCACCGCCGATGACCACGATGATCGAGAACACCACCGGCAGACCGAACCCGTGCCACAGCGCGAGGTGCTCGAGTTCGTGTCCGTAGTCGTCGAGCGTCTCGGCGTAGGGCTCGAAGAGGTCACCGAGCTGCGGGCTGAACACGCCCGCGGCCACACCGGCGGCCGCGAGGACCACCGGTGACAGGTAGAACGCCCACGACGGGACGTGCATCTTCGCGACGGCCGGACTCGGGGTGTTGCGCACCTTGCGGCCGAAGGCGCCCCACAGGAATCGGAGGGTGTACGCGCAGGTGATGATCGAGCCGACCAGCAGCACGATGTCGATCGTGTGCGCCTGCCAGGAGACATAGGCACCTGTCTCCCACACCGAGGCGAAGGCCGTCTCCTTGCCCACGAAACCGAGCGTGAGCGGGATACCCGCCATGCTCGCGCCGGCGACGGCGGCGGTGATCGCCAGCCCCGGGAGACGGTGCCCGAGGCGGGCGAGCTTGCGGATGTCGCGGGTACCGGTCGCGTGGTCGATGATGCCGACCACCATGAACAGCGAGGCCTTGAACAGCGCATGCGCGACGAGCATCGCGATGCCGGCCATGGCGACGTTCGCATCGCCGACACCGACCAGAACCGCCATGAAGCCCAGCTGGGAGACGGTGCCGAAGGCGAGGATGAGCTTGAGGTCGAGCTCGCGCAGCGACCGCCAGCCGCCGAGCACCATGGTCAGCATGCCCAGGCCGACGACGGCGACCTGCCAGCTGAGGGCGTCGGAGAACGCGGGCGCCAGGCGCGCGATGAGGTAGATGCCGGCCTTGACCATCGCCGCGGCGTGCAGGTAGGCGCTGACCGGGGTGGGCGCGGCCATGGCGCCGGGCAGCCAGAAGTGAAACGGGACGATCGCCGACTTGGTGAGCGCGCCGATGAGCAGCAGCACCACCGCCACGTCGACGTAGACGCCTGTCGGCGGCGACGAGATGATCTCCGAGAGCAGATAGGTGCCCGACCGTTCGCCGAGCATGATGATCCCGACGAGCATCGCGAGACCGCCGAAGGTGGTCACCAGCAGTGCCTGGGTTGCGGATCGACGCGCGGTCGCACGCACCCCGTAGAAGCCGACGAGCATGAACGACAGGACGGTGGTGAGCTCCCAGAACACGTAGAGCACCAGCATGTTGTCGGAGATGACGAGACCGAACATCGCGCCGGCGAAGGCGACCATCTCGCCGCCGAACAGCGCCACGCGGGGCCGGGCGTCGTCGAAGTAGTGTGCGCAGTAGCACAGGACGAGCGCCCCCACGCCGAGGATCAGCACCGAGAGGATGGCGGTGAGGGTGTCGAAGCGGGTGACGATGTCCATCTGCAGCGACGGGACCCAGGTCAACGTCTCGACACGGGCTGCGGAAGCGTCGGCGGGCGGCCAGTTGAGTACGACCCAGATGAGACCGCCGAGGGGAGCCAGGGCGAGTACGTAGAAACCCCGGGTACCCATCCAGTGGATGACTGCGGGCGCGAACAGTGCGCACACTGCCAACGCAGCCAACACAGATATCAAAAGGGCACTCCGTCTTTCTCTCCCGGCGGGGTGTCACGGGCGAACACCCGCGCCCGCTACTTTACCGTTGCCCGTATGTTCCGGTTCGACTGGCTCCGGCGTCCCGCCGTGATGATTGCCGCGGTCCTGCTGATTCTCGGTCTCGTCGTGGGGTGCAGTGACGAGGAACATGCCGGACCCCAGGGCGTTCCCCTTCCCTCCGATTTCCCGGCGGCGCAAGTGCCGCTCATCGACGGGCATGTGCTCTCGGCCAGCGGGAGTCGCGCGGACGGCTGGGAGGTCACCGTGCAGGGCCCGGTGAACGCGGGCAACCAGCTCGACGCCGCGACCGACAAGCTCGTCGACGATGGGTTCGCCGAGTCGCACCGCTCCACCGAGGGTGGTCAATCGGTGGTCGTGCTGTCGGCGACGAAGGACGGCGCCACCTACTGGGTCCAGATCGGCGCGTCACCTCAGGCCGCAGGCGGCGGGTCGTCGGTCTTCTATCTCGTCAACGTGGAGTAGCGCTCACCCGCCTGTCCGCACCGTTCCCACCTCACGGTTCCACGCGCCCGGGCTGCGATACAGCTGACACAACATGTCCGCTGTTGACCTAAAGGCATTCGGTTATTACTCTGTGCTGTGACCCGCTTCACAAGCGGTGCCCCGTGAGGTCCGCGCTGACCCCCGGCGTATTCATCGAGGAGAACTGGCTTTCATGACAACGACAGAACAAGCGACCGACCCGCTCGCCACCGTGTCCGATCGCGACCGGGTGTTCATCGGCGGGCGATGGGTCGAGTCGAGCGGTGACGAGTGGATCGAGGTCGTCGACTCCTACTTCGAACGCACCGCGGCGCGCGTGCGTGCCGCGACGGCCGAGGACATGTCGCGCGCGGTCGCGGCTGCGCGGGCATCGTTCGACGCGGGCGAGTGGGCGCGTAAGCCCATCGCCGAGCGCGCCGCGATCATCGACACGATCGCCGACCGGCTCGAGGCACGGACCGCCGAACTGACGACGCTGGGGATCGTCGAGGTGGGGGTGCCGGTCCCGGTGAGCGCTATGACCCAGCAGATGACCGTCGGCCTCTTCCGCGCCGTGGCCGACGAGGCGCGCAAGGTCACGCTCCGCGAGGAGCGGACGCGGGCCGACGGCGGCATCTCCCGCATCCTCAGGGAGCCCAGCGGTGTGGTCGCGGCCATCATCCCGTGGAACGGTCCGATCGGCACGATCGCCTTCAAAGTGATCCCGGCTCTGGCGGCCGGTTGCTCGGTGGTGCTGAAGACCTCGCCGGAGGCTCCGCTGTCGCCGTCGGTGTTCGCCGACGTGGTCGGCGAACTCGTCGACGAGGGTGTGATCCCCGAAGGTGTGTTGAGCGTGCTCGTCGCCGACCGCGAGGTCTCCGAGGCGCTCGTGACCGATCCCCGTGTCGACCACATCACCTTCACCGGGAGCACCCAGACGGGCAGGCGGATCATGAATCTCGCCGGCAATCGGGTGGCGAAGGTGTCGCTGGAACTCGGCGGCAAGTCGGCCGCGATCATCCTCGACGACGCCGACCTCGGCACCGTCATGCAGAACCTGCCGATGGCGGGCTGCCTGCAATCCGGCCAGGCGTGCATCGCCCTGACCCGTGTGCTCGTGTCGCGTGCCCGCCACGACGAGGTCGTCGAGGCCTACAAGGCGGCGCTGGGGATGATCCCCATCGGAAATCCCTGGGAGGAAACGAATTTCCTCGGACCGCTCACCTCAGCGCGGCAGCGGGACCGCGTCGAGGGGTATATCAAGGCGGCGGAGAAGGAGGGCGCCGAGATCGTCTACGGCGGGCAGCGCGTCGGCGATCAGGGCTTCTTCGTACAACCGACGATCGTCGACAACGTGCGCAACGACATGACCATCGCGCAGGAAGAGGTCTTCGGTCCGGTCATCTCGATCATCACCTACGAGGACGAGGACGACGCGGTGGCGATCGCCAACGACTCCGTCTACGGCCTGTCCGGCGCTGTCTTCACCGCCGATGAGGAGCACGGATTCGAACTGGCGCAACGTATCCGGACCGGGACGGTGAACGTGAACGCCTCGGTCATCGACTTCACGCTCCCGTTCGGCGGGTACAAGCAGTCGGGTGTCGGACGCGAAGGCGGCCCCGAGGGGCTCGAGGAGTTCTTCGAGCTGAAGACCGTTCACCTGCCGGCGCCGCAGCCGTCCGCCTGACCGATTCCGGCCGGGCAACACTCCGGGCGTGGTGATCTCACCGAGGTCGTCACGCCCGGGCCGTGGCGCGCCCGATCCGTTCCGATGTAGTTCGCAAGCTGTTGTCGCGAAGCTACTTTGAGCTAGCCAAGCTGCTGACAAATATCACTTGACGTCTCATGTTTTTCTGCTTACCGTGGTGACACAGAGGTGGCGGGCGTCACATCACGGACAGCCTCCCGTTCATCCGCCCACCTCGTGATCGCCGTGAAATCCTCGTCCCCCGAGGTCTTCTCGGCCGCCGCCGCACACTCCTCGTCGCATCCACATCTCCGGCGCCGCTCCATCCATCAGAAGTACCCATCTCCACCCGAACAAGGAATCGTCATGAAACTCGAAGGAAAAGTCGCTCTCATCACCGGCGCGGGCTCCGGCCTCGGCCGGCAGTCGTCACAGCTGTTCGCCGCCGAGGGTGCCAAGATCGCCATCGTCGACATCGATGCCGATCGCGCCGAGCAGACCGCGAAACTCGTCGAGCAGCAGGGCGGCGACGCCATCGCCATCACCGCCGACGTCGCGAGCAAGTCCGAGATCACCGCTGCGGTCGAGCAGACCGTCGCCCACTTCGGCAAGCTCGACATCGCCTGGGCCAACGCCGGAGTCGTCTCCCGCGGCGGCGTTCCCAGCGTCGCCGGGGGTGAACAGGTCGACTTCGAAGACCTCACCGAAGAGGACTGGAACAACGTCGTCGGCGTGAACCTCAGCGGCGTGATCTTCACCGCGCAGGCCGCGGTCCCGGCACTCAAGCGCAACGGTGGTGGCACCATCATCGCGACGTCGTCGGCGGCCTCGTTCGTCGCCTACCACCAGATCGCGCTGTACTCGGCCACCAAGGCCGGCGTGAACGGACTGGTGCGCGGACTGAGTCTCGACCTGGGCCCCTACGGCATTCGCGTCAACGGCATCGCGCCGGTCCACGGCATGTCGCCGAACTTCCTGATGCCGGCGGGCTCGCCGGTCGTCGGGCAGTCCTACGAAGAGGTTGCGGGACCGTGGGATCCGTATGTGTCCCCGATTCCGCTCAAGCTCAACCGGCCGCCGTCACTGAACGACAACGCCAAGATCGCGCTGTTCCTCGCGTCGGACGACTCGGCCTACATGTCCGGTCAGGTCATCGGTTCCGGCGACGGCGGCACGCTCTCCCGTGTCGGCATGTGGTTCCCCGAGGATCTCGACCAGAAGAACCCGAACGCCTGACCATGTCGTCCCCCCAGCCCAGCACACTCACCGTGGACCGCGTCGCCTGCGCCGGCCACGGCCTGTGCTACGGGGTCGCCCCGGATCTGATCGATGCCGACGACCAGGGCGACCCCGTGGTGCCCGAGCGCGCCCTCACCTCGGAGGAGGCCGTTCTCGCGAATGAGGCGGTGTCCATGTGTCCCGAACGGGCACTGGCGCTGCAGCCCACCGACTCCCCGAACAGCAAGGACCAGTGATGACAACCACGGAACGGTCTCGCGAGGA
This sequence comes from Gordonia terrae, assembly GCF_051789125.1. Classification (GTDB taxonomy): domain Bacteria; phylum Actinomycetota; class Actinomycetes; order Mycobacteriales; family Mycobacteriaceae; genus Gordonia; species Gordonia terrae_A. The sequence goes on from NZ_CP196526.1 coordinate 703,412, forward strand.
CGTCACCGTCGACTTCGACGTGTACGACCAGTCCATCGCAGCCCCGATCGATCGATTCCAGGAACTGGCGGCCGATCTCGCCGCCAAGGGTCCCGTCGTGTATTCGACCGCCCACGGCGGTCACTGGATCGTGACCCGCTACAACGAGATCCACGAGGTCCTGCGCGACGCGGAGACCTTCTCCAGCTATCCGAACAACCTGGTGACGAACGAGGCCTTCGGCAAGTTCATCCCCATCGAGCTGGACCCGCCGGAACACACCGGTTACCGCAAGGCGCTGCAGCCGTTGTTCGGCCCCGCACGCATGAAGACCCTGTCCGACAGCATCCGGGTCGTCGTGAACGATCTGCTCGACGGTTTCGCCGGCAAGGGTGAGGCCGAGTACATCTCGGAGTTCGCCCACGAACTGCCGGCGCGGATCTTCCTGGCACTGATGGACTGGCCGATCGAGGATGCGCCGCTGTTCACCGAGGCCACCGACGTCGTCCTCTTCGGCAAGCCGGGTGGCACCGAGGAGGAGTCGCTCGAGGCGCGCGGAATCGCGGGCATGCAGATGCTCGGTTACTTCCAGAAGATGGTCGACGAGCGCCGCGCGACTCCGGGTGAGGATGTCACCTCGCAGCTCATCCACACCGAGGTGGAGATGGAGGACGGACTGCGCCTCTTGACCGACGAAGAACTGAATCGGATGTTCTTCCTGCTGCTCATCGCCGGACTGCACACCGTCCAGGGCTCACTGGCCTGGGCGATCGTCCACCTGGTCAACAATCCCGAGCAGCGACAGAGCATCATCGACGACCCGGACATGATCCCGACGGCCGTGGAGGAGATTCTCCGCATCGAGGCCGCCGTGGTGCCGGGACGCCGGGCCACGCGGGACGTGGAGCTCGGTGGCGTGACGATCGCCGAGGGCGAGCAACTCATCCTCATGCTGTGCTCGGCCAACCGTGACGGTGACGAGTTCGACGAACCGGACGAACTCGACCTGACCCGAAAGCCCAACCGCCACCTCGCTTTCGGCGGCGGCGCGCACCGCTGCCTGGGCTCGCACCTGGCCCGCATCGAGTTGACGATCGCTCTCGAGGAGATCCACCGCCGCATCCCGGATTACCAGCTGGTGGAATCCGATCCGCCGGTGTTCCACGCGAGCCAGGTCCGGGGTTGTGTGCGGATGCCGATCCGCTTCACGCCGGAATCCTGACCCGGGGCTTCTCCACAGGCGGTTGATGGTCCACCGGTGCGGCGGGTTGTCCGCCATTCGCCCGCCGCACCGGTTTCACGGTGGAACGTCAGGCGCCGGCCGCTGTCGGTCGATTGCCCGTTAAAACTTATTACTGTAGGTTTAAGGAGTGTCGTCCCGCCCCGGGCGAGCACGCACCCACTCGCAACAACCGCTCCATCACGGAGGGAACCATGACCACTTCGCTTCCTCGCCAGGATCGAATCCGACGCGCGCTCGAGCTCCTGCGCAACGACACGACGGACAAGTTCGACGACCTCGTCCAGTTCGAACCCGACGAGTTCACCGACCCGGTACTCGCCAAGGACGAGCGCGATCACATCTTCGGTCGCGTGCCGTCGATCGTCGCGCATGGAAGCGAGATCTCGCGTCCGAACGATTTCATCACCGTTCAGATGCCGCGCAACAACATCATCGTGGTGCGTCAGAAGGACGGCAGCGTCCGGTCATTCGTCAATCTGTGCCGTCACCGCGGAGCGTTGCTGGAACAGAGCGAGAAGGGGCGGTGCCGGATCTTCTCGTGTGGATACCATCGCTGGTCCTATGATCCGGACGGCTCCCTGCGGACGATCACCCGGGACTCGACCTTCGGCGAGGTCGATCGTTCCGAGCACGGTCTGATCGAGATCCCGACCGAGGAGCGGCACGGGTTCATCTGGGTCGTGGACAACGCGCATGCCGAGATCGACGTCGCGGCCTGGCTCGGTCCCGACATCGATCCGATTCTCGCCGAGTACGAACTCGACAAGCTGGTGTGCTTCCGGTCGGCGGGCTTCGACGAGCCCACCAACTGGAAGATCATGCAGGACGCGTTCCTGGACGGCTACCACATCCAGTACGCGCACCCGAACACCGCCGGGAAGATCATCCACACCAACGTGATGGCCTTCGAGGACTTCGGCCGGCACTGCCGGTTCATCGCGCCGCGCAAGTCGATCGACCGGTTCCTCGAAGAGGATCCCGGCGACATCCCGCTGGACAAGTACGTCATCGAGACGCACTTCCTGCTGCCCAACAGCACCCTGCTCCGCCAGCCGGATCACTTCCAGCTGCTCACCTTCCGGCCGCACCCGACCGATCCGACGAAGTCGCGGATGGAACAGCGGCTCATGGTTCCCAGGGTCGAGGACAGCGGGATGGACCCCGAGCGCTGGGAGCGACTGTGGAACAAGAACTGGGAGATCCTGCTCGCGGTGCTGCACCAGGAGGATTTTCCGCTGTTGCGCGACTCGCAGCGAGGCATGGGTAGCGCCGACGCGGGCGACATGTTGCTCGGACGCAACGAGATCGCCAATCAGGTCTTCCGCCGGGAGACCAAGAAGCTCGTCGCGCAGGGACGTGCAGAACTGAACGCCTGACGGTGGCGGCCGGGTCGTGAAAAGCGACCCCGCCGCCCCGAGGTCCGATTTATCCTATATCCGTTAGACGGGGAGCCCGGGGATGTCCCGCATTCTCGCGCGGATCCCCTGGTACCAGAAGAAAGAACGAACATGACCGCAACGATCGGCAAGGCACTTGATTGGTGGGCCCGCACCAAAGGCGACTCCACCGCGGTGGTGTTCTCCGGCGCGGAGATCTCCTACCGCACGTTGCGGGACTGGAGCAGCCGCATCGCACGACTGCTCGTCGAGACCAAGGGCGTCGCGCCGGGCGATCGCGTCGGCCTGCTCGGCCCCAACTCGCTGGAGTGGCCGGCCGCGGCGCTCGGTGTGCTCAAATCCGGCGGCGTACTGGTTCCGCTGAACAGCCGTTACCGTCCCGCCGAACTGCGCAAGATCGTCGACGACGCCGGGATCGGTGTCGTGGTCGTCGCCCCCGGGTTCGAACAGCTCGCCGAAGACACCTCGGCGGTGGGCGCACCGTTCTCGGTGGCGCCCTTCGCCGAGTTCGACGACCTGCGCGCGGGCGCGGCTGACGACTTCCGCGTGGATCTCCAGCCCGACGAGCCGACAACCGTACTGTTCACCAGCGGATCGACGGGTCTGTCCAAGGGGGTGATCCTCACCAACCGGACGCTGATGTCGATCGTCTTGGAGAACACACTCACCGAGGAGGGGTTCCGTCCCGGTACGACAACCCTCCTCGTGCTCCCGCTGGCGTTCACCCCGGGCCTCGTCTACGGACTCCTGATCACCACCGTCCTGGGCGGAACGCTGGTCGTCGAACCCGACCTCAACCCGTCGAATGCCGTCGCGCTTCTCGAAAAGCATTCCGTGCAGGCGATTTTCGGTGTCCCGCTGATCTTCGAGGCCATCTCGCGCGCCCCGGAGTTCGCCGACGCGGACCTGAGTTCGCTCAAGACCGCGATCGTCGGCGGGGCGGCGGTACCGGCGCAGCTGCTGAAGCGGTGGTCGGACAAGGGTGTGCTCCTCCGCCAGATCTACGGCATGACCGAAGCCGGGGGAGTGGCCACGGCGACGATCCGCGAAGAGGCCCTGGAGTTCCCGGATCGATGCGGCACCGGTTCCATCTTCACCGAGGTCAAGGTCTTCAACTCCGACGGAGTGCCGGCCGCGCCCGGTGAGGAGGGCGAACTCGTCGTCCGCGGTCCGGGCGTCACGCCGGGCTACTGGAACGACCCCGAGACGACGGCGCAGGCCATCAAGGACGGTTGGCTGCACAGCGGAGACCTCGGGGTGGCCGACGAGGAGGGTCGGGTCCAGTTCGTCGATCGGCTCAAGGACCTGATCATCTCCGGCGGTATCAACATCTCACCCGTGGAGCTCGAAATCGCCATCGGCGCCATCGACGGGGTCGAAGAGGTCGCGGTCATCGCCGCGCACGACGACAGGTTCGGGGAGACCCCGGCCGCGATCGTGACCGTCTCCGACGACATGGACGCCACGACCATCGTCGACCACTGCAAGCAGGTGCTCGCCGACTTCAAGGTCCCGCGTTACGTGGTCATCCGCCAGGACCCGCTGCCCCGTCTACCCAGCGGAAAGATCGCCAAGACGGTCATCCGGGACGAGTACAAGGACGTCGACACCAGGTTCGATCGCGTTCGTTGAGATCCGGCGGCCGGCGTCGTGGTGCATCTGCCACGGCCCGGCCGTTCGGCGTTTCACGACCCATTCGCGCGTAACATGGCGGCGTCGTCCCCGTTTTGACGATACGCGGACACAGAACGTGATCTGTCTCTTGTATCATCGTTCCGGGAGGTAGACGTGGCGCGTAGGAAGACGGGCAACGTCCTCAGCGAGGACGTCGACGAGGCCCGCAAGCAGATCATGGTGGCCGCCGAGCGCGTGTTCCAGCGGTACGGCGTCGCGAAGACGACGATGGACGACATCGGCCGGGAGGCCGGGGTGTCACGGCCGACGGTGTACCGGTATTTCAAGGACCGTGACGCGCTCATGTCGGCGCTCATCGAACGACGTTCGCGTCTGCTGTTCGAGAAGGCCCGCAAGTTCCTGCTCGACCACGACACGTTCGCCGATCAGCTCGTCGAGGGCCTGATCTTCCTCGTCGAGCGCGGCCGCCGCGATCCGCTGATCCGGGTCCTGGTGAGCCCGGAGCACATGCAGATGGCCGAATCGCTCGTCGGGAGTTCCGGTCTGGCAGCACGTCTGACCGCAGAGATGTGGGACCCGGTCATCGAACGCGCGATGGATCTCGGCGAGATCCGGCGCGACCTGGACAAGGCGAAGATCGCCGAGTGGATCGCGCTGGTCCAGTTCATCCTCGTCGGACGGCTCGATTTCGACCGTCCGGACGATCCCCAGCATCGAGAGATGTTGCGGAACTTCGTACTTCCCGCCTTCATGCCGACTGCCGTGCCGGTTGCCCGTACCGAGCGGTGAGCCTGCCGGACGCGCCGACCGACGCGTCCGGCACGGTGCCTATCCCCGCATCAGATCGCGGTGGATGATCTCCTTCATGATCTCGTTGGTGCCGCCGTAGATTCGCTGGATGCGGGCGTCGATGAAGGCCTTCGCGACCGGATACTCCATCATGTAGCCGTAACCGCCGTGGAACTGGACTCCGGCGTCGATCACGCGTCCCTGGAGTTCGGTCGCCCACAGTTTTGCCTTGGCGGCGTCGACCGCGGTGAGCGTTCCCCTGTTGTACCCCCGGACGCAGCGGTCGATGTACGCCCGTGAGACCTCCACTGCCGTACGGAGTTCGGCGAGCGTGAAGCCGAGCCCCTGGAACTGTCCCACGGGTTGTCCGAAGGCGGTGCGCTCTTTGACATATGCGAGGGTCCAGTCGAACACGGCCTCGGCGGACACCTGTGCGGCGATGCCGATCCCGAGTCGCTCCAGCGGCAGGCTCTGCATCAGGTAGGAGAACCCGGCACCCTCCTCGCCGAGGAGATTCGCGGCAGGCACTCGTACATCCTCGAAGGACAGTTCCGCGGTGTCCTGCGCGTGCAGCCCGACCTTGTCGAGTTTGCGACCCCGGGAGAAACCGGGTGTCCCGTCTTCGACGACGAAGAGGCTGAAGTCGCGCGATCGCCCCTCCGACCCCGTCTTGGCGAAGACGATCACCAGGTCCGCGAGGATGCCACTGGTGATGAAGGTCTTGGCGCCGTTGATGATCCAGTGGTCGCCGTCGCGCCTGGCCGTCGTCGTGATCGAGCGCAGATCGCTCCCGGCCCCGGGTTCGGTCATGGCGATGGCGCCGATCGTGTCACCGGTGACGAAACCCGGCACCCACCGGTGCTTCTGCTCGTCGTCGGCGTGCCGGAGCAGATAGTTCAACACGATGTCGTCGTTCGTCGAGAAGCCGGACTGCAGTGCGGAGGCGCCCACCCGGGCGATCTCGGTCTGGATGGCCACCCGGAAGCGGTAGTCGTTCTCGCCGGGCCCGCCGTACTCCAGCGGCACGGCGAGACCGAGGATGCCCTGGGCGCCGGCTGCGCGCCACGTCTCCCGGTCGATGAGCCGTTCGGCGTCCCACTTCTCCAGATTCGGGACGACGTGTTTGGTCACGAAGCCACGGACCGACTCGGCGAAGAGCTCGTGATCGGCGTCGAAAAGGTCTGTCTGCATGGTGTTCTCCTGTTGAGGTGATGGTGGCGCGCGGGCCGCCGGTTCGTGGTGGTCGGGTGTCCGGGGAGCGGGTCAGTGTCCCGAGGTGCCGCCGTCGACCGCGAGCGTCGACCCGGTGATGTACGACGAGGCGGGGCTCGCCAGAAACAACACCGCCGCGTCCATCTCGCGTTGGGTTCCCATCCGTCCGAGCGAGCATCCGTGCAGGAAGTCCTCGCGCGCCGCGTCGGACATCTCGGCGATCATGTCGGTGTCGACGAAACCCGGTGCGATCGCGTTCACCCGGATGCCCTTGCGCCCGGACCACTGGTGGGACAGATCGCGCGTCAGTCCGATGACACCGGCCTTGCTGGACGAGTACGCGGCTTGTGGGAGAACGAATTTGACGAGACCGAGCATGCTGCCGACGTTGACGATGCTCGATCCGGGTTGCATAACCCGGGCGCAGGCCTGCGCCATCCAGTAACTGCCGAGCAGGTTGACCTCCAGCACCGCCCGGAAGTCCTCGGGGAGTTCCCGAGTCGCCGGCGCGGTGTGGGTGAGTCCGGCGTTGTTGATCAGGACGTCGACCCGCCCGAACTCGTCCATCGCGGCGCGGACCACGGAGTCGCACTGTTCGGGAGCGGTGACGTCGGCGGGAACGTCCAGTGCGCGTCCGCCCAGCCGCCGGACCTCGGCCGCGCGGGCGCGGAGGGGTTCGGGCCGGCGTCCGGACACGACGACATGGGCTCCCGCCTCGGCGAGGGCGCGGGCGAATCCGGCGCCCAGCCCCGATCCCGCGCCGGTGACGATTGCCACTGCGCCATCCAGTCGGAACAGGTCCAGCAGAGGGGTTGCCGGACCGGACGTCTGCGCGTCCATGGATCTCCTCTCATCCGCACGACCCCGCGACCAGGTCGGGCGAGGTTGTCGAATTTAATCTAACAGAATAAGGTTTATGTCGATGCCGGGCCGTGTGACCCTCCTGTCCACGAGTGCGGATCACGAACCCAGGAGGATGCCCATGACAGCACGCGACACCGCTTCCGTACGCGACTCCGTCGTCGAGTACGAGGTGCGCGAACACATCGCGATCATCACCCTCAACCGGCCCGAGGCGATGAACGCGGTGAACTCCGCGTTGTCGTCAGCAGCAGGCGCCGCTCTCGAGAGCGCAGCACTCGATCCCGAGGTGCGCGTTGTCGTGCTCACCGGTGCGGGGAAGGCATTCTGTGCCGGCGCCGACCTGAAGGAGATCGCGGCAGGCAGGCGGATCGGCGACCCGGAGCACCGCGAATGGGATTTCGCCGGGATCGTTCGGCACCACATCGGCAAACCGGTCATCGCCGCGGTGAACGGTTTCGCGCTCGGTGGGGGCACCGAGATCGTCCTGGCGGCGGATCTCGCGGTGATCGACGAGGAGGCGTCGGTGGGTCTGCCCGAGGTCAGACGCGGTCTGATCGCAGCCGCGGGGGGACTGCTGCGCATCCACCGACAGGTGCCCCAGAAGGTCGCCGCCGAGATCGCACTGACCGGTGCGCCGGTGTCCGCTCGCCGGGCCTACGAACTGGGGCTGGTGAACCGGGTCGCACCGGCGGGGACGACACTTGCCGTCGCTCTCGAACTCGCCGCGCAGATCGCGGCCAACGCCCCGCTGGCGGTGTCGGAGAGCAAGCGGGTGATGTACGAGACGTCGAAGGCGCAGCGTGGCTGGGACGACGAGTCCTGGGAGATCAACGCCTCGGCCATCCGCACGATCTTCGCCAGCGACGACGCCCGCGAAGGCCCGCGGGCCTTCGCCGAGAAGCGCGCACCGAAATGGACCGGACGATGACGGCCGAGGCGGCCCGCGCGGTCGAGACCGGGGTGGTCGTCGTCGAACGCATCGGTGCCGTCGCCGTGGTGCGGTTGAACCGTCCCGACCGGCTCAACGCATTCACCGAGGACATCCGCGTCCAGCTGATCGAGGCCTTCGACACCTGCGACGCCGACGACGGGGTGCGCGCGGTCGTCCTGACCGGCACCGGCCGGGCATTCTGTGCCGGAGCAGATCTCGCCAGTGGCGGTGACACCTTCCTCCCCGACGAGAAGGGAGCCGACGGCGAGGCTCCGCCGGACTCCGGTGGGCAGGTGGCCCTGCGCATCTACCGGTCGAAGAAGCCGGTCATCGCGGCGATCAACGGACCCGCCGCGGGGGTGGGAGTCACCATGACCCTGCCGGCCGACGTCCGGATCGCCGCGGACACCGCGAAGTTCGGTTTCGTCTTCACGCGGCGCGGTCTGGTTCCCGAGGCGTGTTCGACCTGGTTCCTTCCCCGCGTGGTGGGCATCTCGACGGCAGCGGAATGGACCTTGGGCGGACGCATGGTGCCGGTCGCAGAGGCTCTTGAGCGTGGACTGGTGCGCGAGGTCGTGCCCGCGGATCAGGTGCTCGCCAGGGCTCTCGAGATCGCCGAGGAGATGGTCGCCGGGACGGCACCGGTGTCGGTCGCACTGACGAGGTCGTTGCTCTGGGGAGCGCTTGGTGCGTCGAGCCCGGAGGAGGCCCACCGAGCCGAATCGGAGGTGCTTTACCGACGCGGTCTCTCGGAGGATGTGCAGGAGGGCGTCGACGCCTTCCTCGCTAAGCGGGTGCCGGAGTTCCCGGATCGCGTGTCGGGAATCGAGGACGAGGCCTGATGTCGCCGCTGAAGCCGGTCGTGGGACCTACGTCCACGACCGGTTTCGGCGCGCGGGATCGGATCAGCGGACCGAGGAGGCGTAGATGTCCTCGATGATCTCGGCGTACTTGGTCGTAACGCCACGCCGTTTGAGCTTCATCGTCGGGGTGAGTTCCTCGGAGTCGGGCAGCCATTCGTCGGCGAGGAGTCGATAATGTTTGACCTGCTCGACGCGGGAGAGTTGCGCGTTGGCCCGCGCGACCGCGTCGTCGATCTCGGTGCGCAGGGACTCGTTGCCGACGAGTGCCGACGGTGTGGCGTCGGCCAGACCGTGCGCGGCGGCGAAAGTGCGTGCCGCATCGGGGTCCAGCACGATGAGGGCCACGTTGTACGGCCGACGGTCACCCACCACACACGCCTGACCGATCAGCGGTGACGCGCTCTTCAACTTCCCCTCGATGTTGACCGGGGACATGTTCTTGCCCGCCGCGTTGATGATGAGTTCCTTCTTGCGGTCGACGATCGTGACCCATCCCTCGTCGTCGATCTGCGCGATGTCGCCGGTGTGCAGCCAGCCGAACTCATCGATCGCCTCGGCCGTCTTCTCGGGGGCCTTACGGTAGCCCCGCATGACGTGCGGGCCGCGCAACAGGAGCTCGCCGTCGTCGGCGAGCTTGGCCTCGGTGCCGGGCTGGGCCAGGCCCACCTTGCCCACGCGGATGTCGGTGGGCACGTTGGTGAAGCCCAGAGCGCCGGTCTCGGACATTCCGAAGCCCTCCTGTAGCGGCAAGCCGAGCGCGAGGAAGAACTCGTGCACCGCCGGCGCGATCGGCGCCGCTCCGGTCATGAGGAGTGCGACGCGGTCCAGTCCGAGTTGTGCCCGGAGGTCGGCGAAGATGCGCTCGTCGGCAACGCTGACGGCATCGTGTAGATCTGCCGGAACCGGCTCTCGGCGCTGTTCGATCTGTACCAGGCGGATCGCTGCCTCCAGCGCGGCCGAAGTCGCATCGCGCGGTCCGTCCGGCAGCGCCGAGAATCGTGCGAGGAGACCCGCCCGGAGTTTCTCCCAGATCCGCGGCACGCCCAGGAACCAGGTCGGGTGAGCTTCGGCGACCGCGCCGAAAACGGTTGTCGCATCTCGAACAGTGGTGATGGGCCAGCCCGTCACGGTCGCCAGGTAGTGCGAGAACACGCGATCGGCGGCGTGCGCGGTGGGCAGGTAGCTGACGGCCGCACCGTCGACGGCGAACGGGAAACGCAGGTTGCAGGTGTACATGACGAACATCAGATTGGCGTGGGTGAGTTCGACACCCTTCGGATCCCCCGTGGTGCCCGAGGTGTAGATGAGGGTGGCCAGATCGTCGGGGCGAACCGAATGCCAGGTCTTCTCGAAGTCGAAGCCCGCGGGGCGGCGGCTCCGGAGCTCATCGAGCGGCGTGATCGTCGCGGGGCCGTTGTCATGGACCATGGATGCGCCGGCCGGGTTCGTGACCACGATGTGCCTGACGGCGGGTGCGGCGGTGCGCTGGAGGATGTCGAGGAAAGCGGAGTCGGCGACGACGACGGAGTTTCCGGCATTGTCGAACAGATAGCTGATCTGATCCGGCGCCGAAGTGAGATAGATCGAGAACGGCGTCGCGCCCAAGTGCAAGACGGCCATGTCGACGATGTGGAACTCGGGGCTGTTCGGGAGCATGATGGCGACCGTGTCGCCGTGTCCGACTCCGAGATCGGCGAGTCCGGCGGCCACTTCCTCAACCGCCGTGCGGTATTCGGACCAGGTGAGCGATCGCTCCTCACCGAATGCGCTCAGGGCGGTGGAGTCGGGCCGACTGGCGGCCGTGGCCTGGAAGGCCCCGACGAGCGTGGTGGCGGAAATACCCGGGGCGGCAACAGGTGCGGACGGGGCCTGAGGTGCGTGTGTCATCGTGTTCTGCCTCGATTGCGATGGGACGAGAAGGTGGGGGCGGGTCGGGCTCAGTGGGTGAGTTGTCCGGTGCCGCCGGACGATTCCTGCGCTGTCGTCTCGATGCCGCGCGTGGTGATGAACTCGGAGAAGTCGGGTTCGTGAACGCGACGCCAGTAGTCGACATACCGCCAGGGGCTGTTGGTGACGATCCGTCCCCGCGCGTTGCGGTAGTACGTCGTGGTACCGCCGAAGTGCCACACCGTGTCCTCGAGGGCCTCGTCGAGCTCGCGGTTATAGGCGTCGAACGCGTCGGGGCGCACCTCGATCGAGTCGAATCGCTCATCGACCATCGCGCTGATCAACGCCGTCACGTGCTGGACCTGCATCTCGGTGCCGGCGATGACCGTGCCGCCGTGACCGGTGTTGGTATTGGGGCCGTACAGACAGAAGAAGTTCGGGAATCCGGGCACCGAGATGCCCAGGTGCGCCCGACCGTCGTCGGCACCCCAGACCTCTCGGAGGGTCCGTCCGTCACGCCCACGGACCGTGAGTGACCCGAGCACATCCACCGACTTGAAACCCGTTGCCAGAACCAGTACGTCGGCGCCGTAGTCCGCGCCATCATCGGTACGGACCCCGGTCGCTGTGACAGTGCTGATTCCGGTGGTGACGAGATCGACATTCTCGCGACGAAGAGTCCGGAACCAGCCGGCATCGATCAGCAGTCGCTTTCCATAAGGCGGGTAGTCGGGCAGGCTCTTCGCGAGAAGGTCTGGGCGGTCGGCCAATTCACGCTCGATGTACGCGGTCAGCATGGCGCGGAGCCGGTCGTTGCCCTTGTTGATCGCGCGCCCGAGATGGGGGTACTCGCGATCGACCTGCAGGAGGCGCCAGACCTTGTCGCCCATCCGCCAGAACAGTCGTGCTCGATACCAGGCCAGGTAGAAGGGTACGTGCTTGTTGAGCCAGTGGGCCGAGTCGTCGACCGACTGGCCCTTCAGCGGGTGCGGCATCGCCCACTGCGGTGTCCGCTGGAACACGCGGACCTCCGCGGCGTCCTCAGCGGCGGCCGGAACGAACTGCATGGCACTCGCGCCCGTGCCGACGACGGCGACCCGCTTGCCCGCGAGATCGACGGCCGGATCCCACTGGGCGGTGTGCAGCACCGGACCGGCAAAATCCGACAGCCCGGGCAGGTCGGGGATGCTTGGCTGATTCAACAGTCCGACTGCGCTGACCACCACTGTGGCGGTGAGGGTTTCGACCTCGCCGCTGCGCACTGATCGTAGATCCAGTGCCCACGTGTTGGTGGTCGGGTCGAACTCGGCCTGATCGACGACCGTCGAGAACCGCGTGTGGTCGAGTACGCCGTGACGTTCGGCCAGCGTCCGCCAATACCTTGCGAGCTCCTCCTGCGGCGCGAAGTAGCTGGACCACTCCGGGTTCGGGTCGAACGACAGCGCGTACAGGTAGCTCGGCGTGTCGACGCCGCAACCCGGGTAGACGTTCTCGTGCCACGTGCCGCCCACGTCGTCGTTCTTGTCGATGAGGACGTAGTCGATGCCGGCCTGCTGCAGGCGAATTGCCATCGCCAGTCCGGATATCCCCGCACCGATGATCGCGACTCGGAAGCCATCTGTTGGCGCAGTCTGCGGCACCGAATGGCGACGGTACAGGCCCATCTCCTCGCCCAGGAGCTGCCCGTAGTCGTCGGGGAGCTGTTCGGCCAGCATCACCGAGAGGATCTGCGACAGTCGCTCGGGCTCCGGTGCGTCCGCCACGTCGAGGTGGCCGTCGCGCCACGCACGAAGCGTTGTCCCGGCCTCACGCCGAATTCGTTCGGCGACTTCGGGTTCGAAGCCTCCTGTGTCGTGGTCGCCGAGGTCGGGGGGAGGGGTGGGGAAGAACGGATCCTCGATCCAGCGATCGTCTCCGGTCAGTAGCGCCAAGGACCCCAGCAGGATCGGGAGGTTCGCGTGCTCGAGCGCGGACGCGAGCTGGTCGTCGGTGAAGTCGGCGTCGGGCCGGAAAGAGCCGTCGGGGGCGCCGCTCCACTCGGGGGCGAGGCGGGGGAAACTGGACTCTGGCATACACCAGACCATACAATGTGTTCAGACGTGGCGTCAATCACAATCCTCGCCGCCGGCTGCTCACCGCGCCTTCCTTCACCTCGACCGACAGACAGGACAGACAGATGACAGTTACTTCGAATCGCCCCAGCGCACGAAGTGTGTATGAGTCCGAGCACGAAGCCTTTCGAGAGAGCTTCCGCCGATTCCTCGACACCGAAGTCGTGCCGGGGTACGAGAACTGGGAGAGGGAGGGGCGCATCCCCCGTGAACTCTTTCAGAAGGCCGGTTCGCACGGATTCCTCGGGATGTCGGTCGACGAAGAGTTCGGCGGCGGCGGCACCGATGACTTCCGCTTCAACGCCATCATCGCGGAGGAGGTCGCCGACGCAGGGGTGATGTCGTTCGGGGTCAACCTCCACAACGACATCTGCGTCCCGTATTTCGAGCGTTACGCCGACGACGATCAGAAGCGGCGCTGGCTGCCCGGCCTGACGTCGGGTGATCTCATCGCGGCCATCGCGATGACCGAGCCGGGGACGGGCTCCGACCTCGCCGGTATCACCACGACCGCGAAAGAGGAGGGCGGTCACTTCGTGCTGAACGGCTCGAAGACGTTCATCTCCAATGGAATCAACGCCGATCTGGTGATCGTCGCCGCGCGAACAGAGAGCGACGGCGACCGCCACGGGGGTCTGTCGCTGCTGGTCGTCGAACGGGACACACCGGGTTTCCAGCGTGGGCGCAACCTGGAGAAGATCGGCATGCACGCGCAGGACACCGCCGAGTTGTTCTTCGAGGACGCGCGGGTCCCGAAGGAGAACCTGCTGGGTGAGCGAGGTGGAGGTTTCCGTGCACTCGTCACCAACCTCCCGCAAGAGCGACTGACGATCGCGGTGGCGAGTACCGCTGCAGCGGCACGTGCGGTCGAACTCGCGCGCGATTATGTGACGACCCGAACCGCATTCGGAAAACCGTTGGCGGCCAATCAAAATACCCGATTCACACTCGCCGACGCCTACGTGCAGACCGAGGTCGTCCGCGCCTTCGTCGACGATTGCCTGCTCCGACACACGACCGGTGACCTGACCGCCGATCGGGCCGCGATGGCCAAACTCGCGGCGAGCGAGGTCCAGGGTCGCGTCGTCGACCGGTGTCTGCAGATGTTCGGCGGCTACGGCTTCATGACCGAGTACCCGATTGCCAAGGCCTATGTCGACGCACGCGTGCAGCGAATCTACGGCGGAGCCAACGAGATCATGAAGGAGATCATCGGCAAGTCCCTCTTCCGCTGAGGGCTGGCGAACACAACATCATGAGAAGAACACTCTTCGAGTCCGAACACGACCAGTTCCGAGACACCGTCCGGTCCTTCCTGACGAAGGAAGCCGTGCCGCACACGGCCGACTGGGAGGAAGCCGGTGAGGTCAGTCGTGACTTCTGGACCGCGGCAGCCGATCAGGGTCTGGTCGGCTTCGCGGCTCCGGAACAGTACGGCGGCGGGGGACTGCGCGACTTCCGTTTCAATGCGGTGCTGAACGAGGAAGTGGTCCGCACCGGGACCGTCGGCGACGGCTTCTCGTTGACCAACGACATCGTGCTCCCGTACTTCCTCGACATCGCGACGCCGGAACAGCAGGGACGCTGGCTGCCCGGCATCGTCAGCGGTGCGACCGCGATCGCCATCGCCATGTCCGAACCGGGTACCGGTTCGGATCTGCGCGCGATCAAGTCCACCGCGGCCCGTGTCGACGGTGGCTGGCGACTCAACGGTTCCAAGACCTTCATCACTCGCGGAATCCAGGCCGACCTGATCATCGTCGCCGCCCGGATCCCGGAGCACGACGGCGGTGGATTCGGATTGTTCGTGGTGTCCGCCGACCATGACGGATTCCAGCGCGGTCGCAAGCTGCAGAAGATCGGCCGCAAGGCACAGGACACCGCGGAGTTGTTCTTCGAGGACGTCCTCGTCGCAGAGTCGGACGTGCTCGGTGAACCGGGCAAGGGGTTGCGCTACATGATGGGCAACCTTGCCCAGGAACGGCTGTCGATGGCGGTCGTGGCGGTCGCTCAGGCCGAGTACGCGGTCGAGACCGCCATTGCCTATGGCAAGGAGCGCAAGGCCTTCGGTCAACCCATCGGGAGCTTCCAGGCGAATCGCTTCACCCTGGCCGAGTTGTCCACACAGGTGGGGATCGCCCGGGTGTTCGTGGACCGCTGTATCGAGGCGCAGAACGCCGGCGAACTCACCGCTGCCGAGGCGGCCGGGGCGAAGTTCTGGACCACGGAGCTGGAGTTCAACGCGCTGGACACCTGCCTCCAGATGCACGGCGGATACGGCTACATGGAGGAGTACGACGTCGCGCGGCGGTGGCGGGACGCGCGGGTGCAGCGTATCTACGGTGGCACCAACGAGATCATGCGTGAGATCGTCGGTCGTTCACTGGGTCTGTAGGCCGTCCGGGCAACCACCGAGGTCATGGAGTCGAGTCGATCACGCCGTCGGCGAGGAGGGACTCGATCTCGGTCGGGGAGAAGCCGGTCTCACCGAGCACCTCGAGGGTGTCGGCGCCTGGTGTGCGCCGCGGACGGGGAACCGTGGGCGGCCGACCGTCGAAGCGAGGTGCCGGCGCAGGTTGCACCGCGTCGTCGACCGTCACGAACGTCTCCCGGACCAGGTGATGCGGATGTTCCACCGTCTCTGAGAGCGTCAGAACCGGTGCGTAGCAGGTATTTCGGCCCGCGAAGGCTCGGTCTAGCTCATCTCGGTCGGATTGCGCGATCCGCTCGGCCAGGATCTTCCGGTACTCGTCCCAGCGAGTGGGGTCGAGGTGGTCGTGCCTCATGGAGTCGGGCAAATCCAGAACATCGCAGAGTTCCACCCAGAACTGATTCTCGATGGCGCCGATGCTCACCCAATTGCCGTCGCGGGTCTCGTAGACGTCGTAGAAGAAGGCACCGGTGTCGAGCAGGTTGGCTCCGCGTTCCTCGACGAAGTTGCCCTCTGCCCGGTACGAATGGAACATCGCCATCAGGGCCGAGGCGCCGTCGATCATCGCCGCGTCGACGACCCGACCGCCATGGCCGGCGCGGGCGGACAGGATGCCCGCGAGCATCCCGAAGGCGAGAAAGGTTCCGCCGCCTCCGAAGTCGCCGACGAGATTGAGGGGCGGAACCGGGGGCCCGCCCTTTCGTCCGACCTGATGCAGGGCGCCGGTGAGTGCGATGTAGTTGATGTCATGACCGGGCAGGGATGCCATCGGACCGCTCTGGCCCCACCCGGTCATGCGGCCGTAGACGAGGTTCGGGTTGTGGTGCCGGCAGTCTTCTGGTCCGACCCCGAGACGTTCGGCGACCCCGGGCCGAAACGTCTCGATGAGACCGTCGGCGTCGGCACACAGACGCCGCACCACCGCCGCACCCGCCTCGGACTTGAGATCCACGGCTATGTGCCGTCGGCTCCGGAAGAGGATGCCGTGACCGCCGACCGCCCAGGGGTTTCCCCCGGGTCGGTCGACGGTGATGACCTCGGCACCCATGTCCGCCAACATCATCGCGGCGAAGGGACCGGGGCCTATCCCGGCGAGCTCGATGATCCGGGTGCCTGCCAGGGGTGGGGTTGCTGACTTGTCGCTCACTTCTTCGCGACCACCGGCATGCCGCCCTTGTTCGCGGCGATGTCCGCGTGCACCTCGTCGGGGTTGGCCACGGCCATTTCCTTGTTCGCACCGTCGGGGAGTTTGATCGCGTCGTTGAATTGACGCAGCATGGTGAACGCGGCCTTCTCGTCATCGTGCGGTAGCACCCGTCCGACACGATCGGCAAGGGTGACGAGCGGGCTGATCGTCGGCAGGATATGCCGCCAACCGGTCTTCTCGACGCCCAGAGCATCCATGACGTGCGGCGGAATCCACGAGTGCAACAACCCATATGCGAGCTTCAGGCGACGTTCGTTCGTCATGAACTTGGCCACCGGTCCCGGCAGCACCTCGACGTCGCCGGGCGGGTTCTCCACGCTATACTCGATGATCGAGTGGACCACGTCGTGGCAGAGCTGGTCCGGCGGCAGTTCGACCAGCGTGTGCAGATCGGTCTTGCGACGAGCATCCTCGTAATCCGTGTGCAGGATGTCTTCGGGAACGCCGATCACGTATCCCACGTAGCGGCTCAGGGCGAAGATGTCGTCGAGTTCACGGTCGCTGAACCGGATTCCCGAGGACTGGACCGCATCGGTGAACTTCACACCGAACTGGCCTGCCTGGGTGACCATGCTGTCGAAGTTGTTGATCGGAATGCCCCAGCCGGCCCAGTCCCAATGGTCGGATCGCCCGAGACTGTGACGAACCGCGGCATGGATCATGCGGACTTTCGCGGTGAGACGAAAACCCTCCTCGAAGCGCGCCATCCCGCCTGGTGTGTATGCGGCGACCACGTACCGGAAGCTCTCGATGAGCCGGGTGCCCACCTTGTCCTGCTCGCGGAGCCGACCACTGAACAGCACCGGACGCGTCGCGCTGTACATGGAGAAGCCCCCGGCTATCGCGCCCCAGGCGAGAACGGGAGGGACGATGGGCCCGGCCCGCCAGAAGGCGACGGCACCGCGGTAGAGCTGGTCGAAATCGACCCAGTCGGGAATGTGGTCGAGCTGGTCGAAGAGTGCGATCAGTCCGGGGCTTGGGTCGTCGATCGCGTCGATCCCGTGATCGAGGGCCTGATCGAAGGTGCGCCACGTCGAGTTGTGGGATTTGTCCTTGAAGTCGAGCATCGCCGCGTAGGCATAGTCGTCGGCGAGCAGAGCGTGGTCGGTCAGCTTCTCGACCAGGTCGCGACCGTACATGGCGATCGCTTTGTCCTTGTTCGCAATTCGTCCCAAGTCGATACCGCGCGGCAGTCCCGGCGGAACGTCGAGATCGCCGCGGAAACTCATCGGTTGTGTATGTGGCTCGGTGATGGTCATCGCGCCTCCTAGGTGGGTGATCGGTACGCCGACCTCGTGTGATCGTCGTTACAACGCAGGGTAGACCCGACTGAACACTATGTCTACACTTATTGTCTGGCCGCATGTCTGCCGGTCAGTGTCGCGGTCTGCCCCCGGTCTGTCTGACGGGCGCGCGGCCATACCCGCCCGTAACGAACGAGGAGTATCGATGTCGCAGCTGTCCGAGGGCTCGAAGGAATCATCGGCGGTGTCGCCTCCGGAATCGCTGCCGCACCGGACCTTGCGTGAGCTGCTGGGGTCCCGGTGGAGTTGCCGCGAGTTTCTCCCGCGTGAGGTACCCCCGTCCGAGATCGAGCGAGTGCTCGACGTGGCCCGTCTGACTCCCTCGTGGTGCAACACGCAGCCGTGGCACGTCGACGTGCTGAGTGGGGGAGCCACCGAGGGCCTGCGCGATGCCCTGCGGGCTGCGATCGCGAATGGGCCGGCACAGAATCCCGACATCGAGTTCCCGGCGGCTTACGACGGGGTCTACCAGGAGCGACGCCGAGAGAGTGGTCTGCAGCTCTATGCGAGTCTCGGTATCGAGAAGTCGGACCGGGCCGGTTCGGCGCGACAGATGCTGCGCAATTTCGATTTCTTCGGCGCGCCGCATGTAGCGATCGTCACGACCGAGGCCGCGTTGGGCCCCTACGGTGCGGTCGACTGTGGATTGTTCGTGAGCAACTTCATCCTGGCGGCCCACGCACTCGGCATCGCGACCGTCCCTCAGGCGGCGCTGGCGACGCAGTCGCCGGTGATCCGGGAGCACCTCGGATTGAACCCCGAACGGCAAGTGGTCGTGGGTATCTCGTTCGGCTACCCCGACGGGGACGCGCCGGTCAACGCGTACCGCACCAGTAGGCAGTCCATCGCGGAGGTCGCGACCTTCCACCGCTGATGGTCTCGGGACATGCCTTCCCGGTGGTATACAGAGTGTATGAACGTGATGTATGTTGCTCTCGACGACGGCGCCCGAGCGCCCGCTGAACGACTAGGAGACTGTGAATGTCGGAAACCCAGGCACTGATCTTTGATGCGATCCGCACGCCGCGCGGTAAGGGCAAGAGCTCGGGATCGTTGCACACGATCAAGCCGATCGACCTCACCACCTGCCTGCTGTCGGCAGTCCTCGAACGGAATCCCTCACTCGATCCCGCTCGCGTCGACGACCTGGTCCTCGGGGTCGTGACTCCGGTCGGCGAGCAGGGCGGCGACATCGCGCGCACGGCGGCACTTGCGGCCGGGCTTCCCCGCACGGTGGCGGGGGTGCAGGTCAACCGCTTCTGTGCATCCGGGCTCGAGGCGGTGAATCTCGCCGCGCAGAAGGTACGTTCGGGATTCGAGGACCTGGTTTTCGCAGGTGGCGTCGAGTCGATGTCCCGTGTCCCCATGAGCTCCGATGGCGCCGCGTGGATGGACGATCCCGCAACGAATCTGGCTACGAGCTTCGTGCCGCAGGGTATCGGTGCCGATCTGATCGCGACACTCGACGGGTACACCCGCGACGACGTGGACGCGTACGCGGTGCGTTCGCACGAACTGGCCGCCAAAGCCGAGGCGGACGGGCGATTCGACGCCTCGGTCGTACCGGTACGCGACATCAACGGGGCCGTGGTACTCGACCGGCACGAGACCATCCGCGAGGGGACCACCACCGCCACCCTCGCCCCACTGCGGCCGTCGTTCGCCAAGCTCGGCGCAGCGGGATTCGATGCCGTTGCGCTGCAGGAGTTCCCGACCGTCGAGAAGATCGATCACGTCCATCACGCCGGCAACAGTTCAGGAATCGTCGACGGCGCCTCGCTGGTCGTGATCGGGAGCGAAGAAGTCGGGGGAGAACTGGGCCTGACTCCGCGCGGGCGGATCGTCTCCACCGCGGTGTCCGGAGACAATCCGACCATCATGCTGACCGCGCCGGCTCCTGCGTCGCGCAAGGCGCTGGCGAAAGCCGGTCTCACCGTGGACGACATCGACCTCGTGGAGATCAACGAGGCGTTCGCCTCGGTGGTGTTGCATTTCGTCGACGACCTCGGCCTCGACATGGCGAAGGTGAACGTGAACGGCGGAGCGATCGCGATGGGGCACCCGCTCGGTGCCACCGGGGCGATGCTCGTCTCCACGGTTCTGGACGAACTGCACCGGACCGGCGGTCGATACGGACTTGTGACGCTGTGCGTCGGCGGCGGAATGGGGATCGCGACCGTGGTCGAGGCGCTCTGATCGCCGCTCACGACGCCAGACAATCCCGCAGACAACCCACAGAGAGTTAACGGCCATGACGCAGAGCACGATCCGACGCACCATCGACGACGACGCCATCGTCACCCTGACCATCGACGACCCGGAACAGCGGGTGAACACGATGAACGAGCGATTCGTCGCCTCGCTCTCGGACGCCCTCGACGAGATCGGTGACGCCCAGAACATCGCGGGTGTCGTCATCGCTTCCGGAAAATCGACATTCTTCGCCGGTGGCGACCTCAATGACCTCGTGAACACCGATCGGTCCCACATCGACGAATTCACCGTGTTCGTCGAACGGAATCGCGGGCTGCTCCGACGCCTGGAGCGTCTCGGAGTGCCGGTGGTGGCGACGATCAACGGTGCGGCGCTGGGTGGTGGCCTCGAACTCGCGCTCGCGACCCACCATCGCATCGCGGTGAATTCTGCCGGAGTTCGTCTGGGCCTTCCGGAAGTGACCCTGGGTCTCCTGCCGGGTGCCGGGGGCGTCGTCCGCAGCGTGCGACTGCTGGGCGTCCAGAAGGCGCTGTCGTCGCTGCTGCTCACCGGTCGCCAGATCGGCGCGACGGCCGCACTCGAACTCGGCATCGTGGATGAACTCGTCGATTCGCCGGCGGATCTGGCTTCGGCGGCGAAAGCCTGGATCCTGGCCAACCCGGGTGCGCGGCAGCCGTGGGATGCGCCGGGGTACGCGATACCCGGCGGGGCCCCGGGTGACCCGACGCAGCCGCTGCACCCGTCCCTGCCCCTCCTGACCGCAACGCTGCGCGCCGACCTCAAAGGCGCGAATTACCCGGCGCCGAAGAACATCCTGAAGGCCGCTGTCGAGGGTGCCCAGGTCGACTTCGACAACGCCTTACGGATCGAGACCCGGTACTTCGTCGATCTCGCTGTCGGGCAGATCTCGAAAAACATGATCCAGGCCCGCTTCTTCGACACCCAGACGGTGAACGGACTCCGCGGCCGCGACGCGTCACGGACCCCGTGGAAGGCGACGAAGGCGGTGGTTCTGGGCGCCGGGATGATGGGTGCGGGTATCGCGTACCAGTGCGCCGCAGCCGGAATCGACGTCGTACTCAAGGACGTCAGCGTAGAAGCCGCCGAGCGCGGCAAGGAATACTCGCGGAAAGTGCTCGACAAGAAGGTGGGCGCGGGAGCGCTCTCCGAAGCCCAGCGAGAGGTCATCCTCGACCGGATCACCGCCACCGACGACGTCGCCGACGCCGAGGGCGCGGACCTGGTGATCGAGGCCGTCTTCGAGGACCCGGGTCTCAAGGCCCGAGTTCTGAAGGAGGTCGAACCCGTCCTCGCGCCGGGTGCGCTCATCGGGTCGAACACGTCGACCCTGCCGATCACCGGTTTGGCCGGCACCGTTGGGAATCCCACAGACTTCATCGGCCTGCACTTCTTCAGTCCCGTGGACAAGATGCCGCTGCTGGAGATCATCAAGGGCGGATCGACGTCTGCCGAATCGGTGTCCAGGGCCCTGGATGTCGCCCGTCAGATCGCCAAGACACCCATCGTGGTCAACGACAGTCGCGGCTTCTTCACCAGCCGGGTGATCGGCACCTTCGTCAACGAAGCGCTCGCCATGCTCGGCGAGGGAGTGCCGGCACCGATGATCGAGCAGGCCACGACCCAGGCGGGTTACCCCGCACCCGCGCTGCAACTCGCCGACGAACTCAATCTCGAACTCCTGCGGCGAGTTCGGGACGCATCGCGCGATGCGGCCGAGGCCGACGGGCGCGACTGGGTGGCACATCCCGCCGAAGCGGTGCTCGACCGGATGCTGGCCGAGTTCGATCGGGCGGGCCGGTTGGCCGGCGCCGGCTTCTACGAGTACAGCGAGGGACGCCGTAGCGGGTTGTGGAGTGGCCTCGGAACGGCTTTCCCGGTCGCGGAACAGGTACCGACCCTGACCGATCTCAAGGAGCGCCTGCTGTTCGTCGAAGCCGTGGAATCTGCGAAGTGCTTGGAAGAGGGCGTTCTGGAGTCGGTGGCCGACGCGAACATCGGATCGCTGCTGGGAATCGGGTATCCGGGTTGGACAGGTGGAGTGCTGCAGTTCATCGACGGCTATGAGGGCGGAGTCGCGGGCTTCGTGACGCGCGCGAATGAGCTGGCCGCACACTACGGATCGCGTTTCCTCCCCGCGGCGTCACTGACCCGGCTCGCCGCCGATGGCCTGTCACTCGCCGACTCGCGTCGACCTGCGGAAGCGGCGTCATGACTCAGCACTTCGTGCACACGCGGGACGGCATCCGGATCTCGGTCCGAGATGTCGGAGACGGTCCAGGCGTCCTGCTGATCCACGGCTGGAGTCTCAGCGGCGAGGTGTGGGACCGGCAGATACGGGTGCTGGCCGAGAGCGGTCACCGGGTCGTCGCCATGGATCTTCGAGGACACGGACGATCAGATGCACCCCTGCACGGTTACGACATCGACTCCCTGTACCGCGATGCCCTCGAGGTCATCGAGCAGCGTGGCCTGGGCGCAACCGCCATCGTGGGTTGGTCGCTGGGAGGGATGGTCGCCCTCCGCCTGGCACATGAATGCCCCGATCTCACAGAGTCTCTCGTGTTGGTCGCCACCAACGGCGTTGCGGCGGCCCGGTTTGCGAACTTCCCCTTCGGTGTGCCCCCCGAGGGTCCTCTCGAGAGTCTGCTCGCGGCCGAGCACGCCGACCGGATCTCCCTGCGACGGCGTGCCGTCGGTGATCCGTTCAAAGGCGCCGCGCCTGACCCGCACATCCTGGACTGGCTGCAGCGGATCTCGCTGCAGACGCCGAGTTGGGCTGCTCGCGCTGCTCTGCGCACGCTGATGTGCACCGAACAGACGCATCTGCTCGAGGGTCTCTCCGTACCGGTGACCCAGATCATCGGTACCGCGGATCCGGCGCTGTCGGTTCGCGGTGCACGGTGGGTGCGCGAGCGTCTGGACAGCACGCTCGTGGAGCTCGACGTCGGGCACTATCCGATGCTGGAGTGCCCGGACGACTTCGACGCGGCATTGCTCCGCGGAGTGAGTGCGGTGCGGTCGCGCGTGACGTGACAATCCCGCGGGCAGACGTCGTGTCCGGACATCGAGTATGATGCGGCTATGGCTTCGAGTTCCTTTGTACGACGGCGCCCCCGTGACTACGACGGGAGTTCCTCTGCCGAACTCGCGGTGTTCCGGGCGACCGAGGAACTGCTCGCGTCGACCTCCCTCCAGGATCTGACCGTTGCTCAGATCCTGGAGACGGCCGGTCTGTCCCGGGCCAACTTCTACCACTACTTTGCCAACAAGTACGACGTCCTGGTGGCGCTTCTGGGACGAGTGTTCGACGAGTCGTACGGAGCTGACGCGCCGTGGTCCACCGATCCCGGACGTGACCGGGCGCGTCGCATGGGCTCGAGTCTCGATCACACGCTCGAGATGTGGTCGCGACACGGCGCGGTCATCTGCGCCGTCATCGAGCACATGCACAGCAAGCCCGCGGTTGCGGCGGCCTGGCAGCGGATGTTCGAGCAGTTCGTCGCGGCTGTCGCGGAACAGATCAGGTTCGAGCGAGCCGAGGGACGCGCTCCCGACGGCGCTCCCGCGGAGATGCTGGCCGCGATGCTGGTCGGCGGCTCCGAGCGAGCTTTCTACGTCAGCACGCGGGGCCTGGACGACCGGCTCCCCGCGGCGGCGAGTGTCACCACTTCGTTGAGCGCGATCAACGAGGCGGCCATCTACGGCGGCCGAACGGTGCCGAAGGGTCGACGCAAGAAGACGAGTGATGCCGCCGACGCGAGGCGGGAGCTGCTGCCCGCGATAGACAACCCTGCGGTGGAAACCGAGACGGCGCAGAACATCCTCCAGGCCATGCGCGAACTACTGCTCACCGAGACCTTGGCCGAGTTGTCCGTCGCGAAGATCCTCAAGCAGTCGAACATTTCTCGCGCGTCCTTCTACTTCTACTTCCGGAGCAAAGAAGACGCCTTTGTCGTTCTGTTCCGTCAGGCGGCGGCCGACATCGTCGCCGCGCTGACCGCGGTCGCCGACGTCGACCGGCAGGACCCGTCGGCCTTGCTCGAGCAGGTCGGACAGTGGCTGCATCTCGACGGGCATGCGGGCGCCGTGATCAAGAACGCCGTGCACGAATGGCCGCGCCTGCCTGAGTTGCGCGCCGAGTACCTCGCCGCCATGAATGCCATGGAAACGACCCTGGAGTCGATCATCATCGCTGACCGGGAACGAGGGTTGGCGCCGGCCGGCCCGCCTGCGCGCGAGTACACGGCCACGCTGCTGTGGACCATCGAGCGCACCATCGCGGGATCGCTCGCCGGGGAAACGCATCTCGACGACATCGACGCGGTCACCGACATGGTGGCGAGATTCATGTACGCGGCGATCTACGGAAAGCGCTGAAGCACAGTCGCATTCAGCCCTTCGCGCCGGTGGAGAACCGGGTGATCGCGGTTCGGAAACCGGGGCCGTCGACAAGGGCGGTCTGGCCAGCGACCTCGATCTCGAAGGCATCCTCGAGGCGGTGGAGAAGCGCGGCGTTCAGACTGTGCTTGGTCGCGGCGTAGGCCTCGGTGGGTCCGGCAGCGAGTTTCCGGGCAACGGACTCCGCGTGGTCGGCGAGAACCGCGTCGTCGACCACCGCGTCGATCAGCCCCCAGGAGAACGCGGTGTCGGCATCGACCCGTTCGGCCAGCAGGGCCATCCGCGACGCGCGGCCGAATCCCACCCGTGCACCGACGAGTAGCGATGCACCACCGTCGAGTGTGAGCCCCACACGCGAGAACGCCAGTGTGTACGACGACGACCTCGCCCCGACGACGTGGTCGCATGCGACCGCCACGGCGCAACCGACGCCAACCGCAGGACCGTTCACCGCGGCCACGACCGGCTTTCGCATCTCGCGCAACCCTCGGACGATCGGGTTGTAGAACCGCGTGAGTTCACGCTCGGTCCGCGGCGCCAGCCGGACTTCCGGACCGACATCGTCGAGCGCGAGATCCGCTCCCGCACTGAATGCGCGACCTCGACCGGTGATGAGAACGCACCGCACGGTGTCATCGGTCGCAGCTGCGGCGACGGCCTCGCGAAAGTCGCTCTGGAGCTTCTCGTCGAAGGCGTTGAGAGAGCCCGGGCGCGACAGCATCAGGCGGCGGACCCCGCCACCATCCGAGATCTCGAGCGTCTCGGAGTGTGCGATGTCGGCCCAATCGATCATGGAGCTCACGATAGGGCAGACGAGGACTCCATACAAGATGTATGGTCTTTGGGACGAGCGCCCCACATGATCCTCTGAAGTGATTGACATCACGTCTGAACACTGTGTACGATCGCTCCATACTTCAGCCCGGGGTGGGTCCCCGCAGCATCAGAAAGCGAAGCCACGATGAGTGTTACCGAGATGTCGACGAGCACGGCGGCCACCGAATCCGGGTCGGCACTGGCCGGGGCGCGATCCGCGTTCGACAGCGGTCGTACGCGACCGCTGTCGTGGCGACTCGCCCAGCTCGAGGGGCTGCTGCGGTTCATCGACGAGTGCGAGCCGGCGATTGCGGCCGCGATCGAAGCCGATCTCGGGCGGGGGCGGATGGCGACCTTCATGGCCGACGTCGCACCGGTCCGGCACGAGATCCGGCATACCGTCGCGAATCTGGGTCGTTGGATGAAGCCAGAGAAGGTGCGGATGAGTGCCGCGACCGCGCCGGGAAAAGCACGGGTGGTCTCCGAGCCGAAAGGTGTCGCGCTCATCCTCGGCGCCTGGAACTTTCCGATTCTGCTGACACTTCACCCGTTGGTGAGTGCGCTCGCCGCGGGCAACGCCGCGGTGGTCAAGCCGTCGGAGCTCTCCGCGGCGACTGCCCGGCTGCTGTCCGAACAGTTGCCGCGATACCTGGACACCGAAGCGGTGTCCGTCGTGCTCGGTGACGCGCAGGTCAGCGCCGCGCTGGGCGCCCAACCCTTTGATCACACGTTCTTCACCGGTTCGACCTCGGTCGGCCGAGCGGTCATGGAGGCGAGTGCTCGCAATCTGACCCCGGTCACGCTCGAACTCGGGGGTAAGAGTCCGGTGATCGTCGCTGCCGACGCCGATATCGACGTCGCGGCCAGACGTATCGCCTGGGCGAAGTCGGTGAACGCGGGCCAGACGTGCACCGCCCCGGACTATGTCCTCGTCGAGGAGTCGGTGCGGCCGGCGCTGGTCGGGCGGTTGCTCGAGGAGCTGCCGCTGCGCGCCGCCTACGACTCCACCCGCATCGTGAATCAGCGTCACGTCGACCGGTTGCGGCGCGTTCTGAGCACCCATGGCGGGGAGCAGTTCGGCGGCGAGATCGACGAAGCCAGGCTAACGATCAAGCCGGCGCTGGTCACCGACCCCGATCTCGGCTCGGAGCTGATGCAGGAAGAGATCTTCGGTCCGATTCTGCCGCTCGTCTCGGTCCCGGACATCGCTGCCGCCGCCGCGTTCGTCAACGCCCGGCCCAAACCGCTTGCGCTCTATCTCTTCACGGAGTCGAAGGCTGTCGAGGATGCCGTGGTCGAGCAGACCTCGTCTGGTTCGGTCGTGGTCAATCACCTCCTGTACCAACTGCTGGTGCCGGAACTCCCGTTCGGCGGGGTCGGCGCATCGGGTATGGGGAACTATCACGGCAAGAACGGGTTCGACACTTTCAGTCACCGAAAGTCGGTTCTGAGCAAACCTGCTCGTCCGGACTTCGGCGCAACGTATCCGCCCTACGGCCGTTCCATGGAGAAGGTCCTGCGGCGGATGATGGGCTGACCAACTACAAGGATTAGATAACCCGTGATCGACAGCGGGCGAGCGTGACCGTTCGTCCTCGTACGTCATGGGCGCCGTGCCGTGCGTGGCTCCGGTGCCGCGCTCGGAGGGTCTGGACGCCGCGTGTGTCCTGACCTGGTCATATGGCCGGTGCGGGGGACTCGCCCTCGTGCAGGATGGGTTCGCCGCCACTATCTGAGCTGCTGACACTTGACATGATACGTCTTATGTCTGCTAGCCTCTTAACGATCGCAAGTGGCGGGGATCACAATAGTTGAGCTAAAGGCTTTAGGCCACAGGCCACATGCGCGCCTCAGTCCGGTGGCGCGCACTGCGAGCGTCACCCGGCCCGGCCGGTGGCACAGAAACCGAGGCGGACACGGTATCCGCGAATTCGAGAGGATCCACATGACTGTCAGTGCTCTGGTCGAGCGCAGTCCAGGAGCGAGGTCGGTCGACGCGCTCCGCAGGGTGGGCGGCGGCGCCAGCGACCGGATCACCCGCAGTCTGGCGACCATCGGTCGCTCGGCACGACTGGCAGCGGAGATGATCCGCTTCGCGATCACCGACGCGATCTCGCTGCGCCTGGCCGGTGCGGAGGTGATCGATCAGATGTGGAAGCTGTTCAAGGTCACCGCCCTCCCGGCGCTTCTGATGGCGGTACCGATCGGTGCTGAGGTGTCTGTGCAGGTCGGTGGCGTCATGGACCAGGTCGGCGCGAACTCGCTGGCGGGAGCCGCCAGTGGCCTGGGCGTGGTGAACCAGGGAGCACCCATGGCGGCCGGCCTCCTGATGAGCGGCGCCGCGGCATCGGCGATCGCCTCGGACCTCGGGGCGCGGTCGATCCGGGAGGAGATCGAGGCCATGCGGGTCATCGGCGTGAATCCGGTCCAGCGGCTCATCGTGCCCCGATTCCTGGCGATGCTGGCCATCGCGCCGGCTCTGTGCGTGATGATCATCGCGTCCGGAGTCGCTGCCGGACTGGCCATCTCGGCCAACGTCAACGACGTGGTCCCCGCCAGCTTCTGGCAGTCCTTCGGTACCTTCGCGACTCCGACGGATCTGATGTTCTCGGTTCTCAAGTCGGTCTTGTTCGCATTCATCGTCGTGGTGATCGCCAGCTTGCGGGGACTCGAGGCCAAGGGCGGCCCGAAGGGTGTCGCCAACGCGGTCAACGCCTCGGTCGTCCTCAGTGTCCTGTGCATCTTCATGACGAACATGGCGGTCAGTCAGCTGCAGGCCATGTTCTTCCCGGCCCGATTGGCGTGACGACATGACGACAGAAACACTTCCGCGCCCGGGCCGGATGAACCGGTTCGGCAGGTCGGTGACCGGCCGATTCACCGAGGCATTCGCGACCTTCGGCCAGATCGTCGTGTTCGTGGGCAAGACCTTCGCGCTGCTGCCGACCACCATCCGGCACTACCGCAAGCAGACGATGAAGACCATGAACGACATGGCCTGGGGCAGCGGCTCGATCATCGTCGACGGCGGCGTCGTGAGCCTGATGTTCTTCCTGGGTATCGCGGTCGGGTCGGTCGTGGCGATCATGGCGTTCATGGCGTTCGACCTCCTCGGGTTCGGTGCCTTGACCGGAATCATCAACTCGTTCGGCAACATCCGGGTCGTCGCGCCGATCATCACCGGTATCGGATTCGCGGCCCAGGCCGGCTGTCGCATGACGGCCGAGATCGGTGCGATGCGTATCTCGGAGGAGATCGACGCCACCGAGACCATGGGCCTGCGCGCGATCCCGTTCGTGGTCGGGACCCGTCTGATCGGCGGGATGCTCGTGGTCCTGCCCAGCTACCTCATGGCCCTGGTTGTCAGCTTCCTGACGGGCGGTCTGATAGTGAAGCTCTTCCATGACCAGCCCGAGGGCACCTACGACCACTACTTCGCCCAGTTCGTGTCGATACCCGACCTGCTGGCATCGGTGGCGAAGGCCCTCATCTTCTGTGCGGTCATCACCGTCATCCACTGCTACTACGGGTATTTCGCGTCCGGAGGGCCGGCTGGTGTCGGTGCGGCGTCCGGGCGGGCGATCCGGGCCAGCCTGGTAGCCATCGTTGTCCTCAATTTCCTCATGACCGTGGCCATCTGGGGCCTCAATCCGGTCCTTCCGTTCAGGGGTTGACGTGTCGTCATACAGCAGTCAGGACTTCCTCCGCGGGGACGCTCGCGGTCAGACACGGACACTGGTTCGCGCCGGCGTCATCGCAGTCGCCGTACTCGCCGTCATCGTCACGGTGTTCGCCGTGGTCTATCCGCGCGCCACCGCGCCCAAGGGCACCGACCTCCATCTGGTGCTGCCCGCACTGGGTCCGGGTGTCGAGAGCGGAAGCCGGATCCTGTTGCGCGGAGCCGAGGTCGGTGAGGTGACGGCGATCGACTCCACCGAACCCGATGTCGTCCACGTCGACGTGGTGCTCGACGCCGCAGCCGCCGGAAGTCTCACCGATTCGTTCGAGGTCGACTACCGGCCGCAGAACTACTTCGGCGTCACCGCGGTCAACCTCATCGCGATGCCGGGCGGGGCGCGACTCTCCGACGGACAGACCCTCCGCCGCTCCGCCGCACCTGATTTCACCATGTCGACGATGATCGAGCGGAGTTCGATCGTCGTGGACGGAACGCTGACGAGGGACATGATCGACAGCCTCGACGAGGTGATGCGCTACGCCGACGGCCTCTCGCCGCTGATCGAGACAGCGATCATCTTCACCGACAAGGTGGCCCGAACCCAACGGCACCTGCCCAGCACGCTGCTGGGTGAGATGAACGACCTGGCCGAAGCATTCCCCGGGTTCAACCGGGAGGCGATGAAGAGCCTCCACGCCATCACCGAAAGCGTCTTCAACAAGATGCCCGATGGTTCTCGCGGAGTGGACGAGGCCTATCACGAACTCATGGACCGATCTCTGAACGTGGCCTCCGGTGGATTGTTCGGTGCGGCAGGAACACTGCTCGCGTCGCACGCGGCCGATCTGACGCCCCTGGTCACCTCCTTCAAATACCTGATCGACCCGGTACCTCAGATGATCGGCGGGGGTGCGTCGATGGCGAAGACACGAAAGGTTATCGAGCAGTTGCGCAACACTTTCCGAGGCGACGATGCGAGCAGGACCCTACAGCTGCGCCTCCTACTCGACAGCGTCCCCGCCGTCTCGGGCCCGCTGGAACGGATGCAGTCGATGGCCGGCCAACGGGCGGGAGGTAACTGACATGGCGTCTCGCAGCACAGTGGTCGCCGGTGCGAAGGTCGCGGTGGTCGCGGCGGTCACGGTCATGTTGTTCGTGCTCGTGGTGAACGCGATGCGCAATCCCGTCGACGCCAGTGTGGTGACCTACCGTGCCGACTTCACCGACGCGTCGGGCCTCCACGACAATGGGGATGTCCGATTCCGGGGTAAGCGGATCGGCAAGATCGTCTCGGTGGACCTCGAGCGAAACGATGACGGAAGCCCCTTCGCGACAGTCGAATTCACCATGGACGATCGGCAGAAGCTGACGTCGACCTCGACCCTGTCGATCAAGTACCAGAACCTCACCGGCGTGCGCTACCTGGATCTGCAGCCGGGAAAGACACCGGGCCGCATGGTGAGCCACGCGACTACCTCACAAACCGTTCCCTCCTTCGACATCACGTCACTGTTCAACGGACTCCAACCGGTGCTGACGACGATGAACTCCGACGAGGTCAACCAGTTCAGCGAGAACGCCATCGCACTTCTCCAGGGTGACGGCGGCGGGCTCGGGCCCATGCTCGAGAGCACCCAGAAGCTGGCGCGGTTCGCGGAGAACCGACAGCAGCTCATCTCCACCCTCACGTCGAATCTGGCACGTATCGCCGACACCATGGGTGGCCGGTCACCGCAGGTCATGGGCTTCCTTGAGGCGGTCGATCTGCCCATCAGCAACGCCATGACCGTGCTGGACGAGTTCGCGGTGACCGCGAGCGCCGGCCCCGCACTGTTCGAACCGATCGAGAGGCTCCTGGTGGCGCTCGGTGTCAACGAGGAATTCGATGTCGACGTGTTTCTGAAGACCACCTTCTCGTCCATGCAAGAAGCGTTGAAGTCCTTCCAGCTGATGCCGAACGCACTCGCCGGACTGCGCGGCATCGACACGCATGCCTCATTCAGCAAGCAATGTGCGAAAGGTCGCGCGCACATCCCGTCCGACGTGCGAATCCTGATGACCGGCAGCGAGGTGGTCCTGTGCAATCGATGAACCGGAAAGGAATCCGCAGGTTCACGTCCCACGACGGAGTGCTCGGCGTGATCGTCCTGGTCGTGGTGGTGGCCCTGCTCGGCACCCTCGCCATCATCTATCTGCGTCCACCCGGCCAGAAGACCATCACCTTCGAGGTCACCGACGCGTCCGCGATCGAGACCGGCCAGGATGTCCGCGTTGCAGGCATCAGTATCGGCAAGGTGTCGGAGGTGGCCCTCCGACCCGACCGGGTGATGGTCACCGCGCGCATCGACGAGGACACCTTCGTCGGCGACCAGACAAAGATGGAGGTCCGGATGCTCACGCCGGTGGGCGGATACGCGATCACCATGATCCCGCTCGGCCGGCAACCGCTGACGTCGTCGATCCCGGCCGGACGCGTCACCGTTCCGTACTCGATCGGCGACGTGATCCAGGCCGTTCCGAGCACCACCGACACGGTCGACACCCGAGAGGTCAACGCGAACCTCGATCAGGTTGCTCGCGCCCTCGATGGGAACGACACCTCGCTGCGTTCCATCGTGGCCGGACTCGAGTCCGTGACGTCCGTGTTCGACAGACAGCGCGGCCAGGTCCACGACGTCGCCGCACTCGCCTCGGAGTACCTGCAGACCTTCAACGGAAATCGTGAATTCGTCTTCGAGCTGATCCGGAAGATCGACATGGTCGTGAGCACGTACCACGTCAACTCCGCGGGCTTCAACTACGCCTACAAGCTGTTCGCGAACGTCCTCATGAAGCTGGCACCCTTCATGCGGTTCTACCTCAACCACAGTGAGCTGGTCTCCGGTCACGTGAATCAGATGAAGGACACGATCATCCGTCTGCAACAACAGCTCGGGCCGGCCATCGACGGGTTGGTGGCCACGCGGAAGAAGCTGGCGCAGTGGATCACACCCGAAGGCATGCGACAGGTCGGCGGCGGCACGCTGTGGACCGAGAACGTGTGCATCCCCATCCCCGGAAGGAACTGCTGATGAGCGCGATCGTTGGCTCCTCGAAACGGCGGCTCGCCATTTCGCTGGGGACCGTGGTGGTGTTGCTCGGCGTGGTCACCACGATCGGGCTGACCTCGGCGTGGGCCACCGGTGTCGACGACACCGCACCCGGCGGCGACGGGTTCTGCGTGGATGTCGCCGACACGATCGGCCTGTACCAGGGAAACCCGGTGACCCAGATGGGAATCCGAGTCGGTGAGATCGATCGGATCGAGAGTCGGGGCGACCATGTGCGGGTCACGTTCTCTCTCGAGCCCGGACGGACGTATCCGGCCGACGTCAAGGCCGTGACCAGATCCAAGTCGTTGCTGGCGGATCGGAGCCTGGAACTGGTGGGCAATTACGCCGGCGGTCCCGCCCTCAGGGAGGGCGCGTGCATCGGCGTCGAGAACTCGTTCACGCCCAAGAGCATCTCCGAGGTCGCCGCGTCGGCGTCGGACTTCCTGAAGTCGCTGTCCGACAACGGTGGTGATGATCTGGAGACCGCACTCGACGGCGCCGACCGGGCCTTTGCCGGGACCGGACCGCAGGCGTCGCGGATGTTCGAGAACGCGGCCCGCGCGGCACAGAACCCCGACGCGTTCGTCGCCGACATCGGCTCGTCCATCCGGGACATGGCGCCCCTGACCGACGACGCCGTGAAGAACTGGGATCAGATCATGTCGATCATGAACCAGATGCCTTCGGTCACGCAGCTGGGGACGACCCTGTTCTACGACGTCGCGCGCTTCTGCCGGGGGATCGGTTGGACGATCGCGCTGATGTACGACATCCAACGGAACTACGGCGACGACATCCTGTGGCCACTCCTGCACGGGCCGGTGGAGGACATCATCGCCTACGGCGCCAAGCGAGCGCCCGAACTCGGGCAACTCGTGGCCATGACACCGTCGGTCGCCGCGGCCATGCGCCAGCAGGAGTCGGCAGCCGGCGCACTCTCGGTGCCCTACGTGGCACCGAAGGTCGACGTCGGGGGCGGCGAGTCGGCGCCGGTCAACGCACTGTCAATCCTGTTGCAGAAGGCGGGTCTGGGGAAATGATCGGTAGACGAACCGTGTTCGGTCTGGCCGCGCTGCTCGCCGTCGTGGTCGGACTCACCGGCTGTTCGGCGCTGAGTCCGAACCGGCTGCCGTCGGTGAAGAGCAGTGTGCCGCTGGACTACGAGGTGACACTTCAGTTCGCGAGCGTGCTCAACCTGCCGGACGGGGCCGACGTCATGATGAACGGCATCCAGGTCGGCCGGGTGCAATCCACCGAGACCACCGACGACGGCGTGGACGTGGTCGTCGGACTCACCGACGACCGCCCGGTTCCCGCGGATTCCTCGGCGATCATCCGGCAGAACACGCCGCTCGGTGACACGTACCTGGCATTGCAGCCACCGACGGAGGGCGGCGGGAGCGAGCTCCTGCGGGACGGCAGCGTGATCCCCCGCGGACGAACGACCTCACCGCCACCGCTGGAGGACACCATCGCCGTCCTGGCGTACTTCATCAACGGGGGCAGCATCCAGAAGGTCCAGGACACGATGGCAACCCTGAATCGCACGATGCCGCCTGTCTCCGACGTGCGGAAGATCGCGGGCACGGTGTCGAAGGACCTCGACGATCTGTCGCGGAACACCAGGGAACTGGATCGCACCCTCAACAGCCTGAACGCGGTGGCCGGGTCCTTCTCCGACAGTCGGCACGAGATCGAGAACGTGTTCTCCGAGCAGGCCGAGCACTACTGGAGGACTGTCTCCTATTCGCTGGTCCGCCACATCAGCACGTTGCTGCCCTCCGTGGGGTCGGTGTTCACCGGCGGCCTGTTCCTCGTGCCGCTGTTGAACTCGGCGGCCGATGCCGCCGAGGCCGGCCGGGGGATGTGGGACCAGGCGCCCGCGACCGGGACGGCGATGGCGAAGTTCTTGGAGGACACACTGATCCCGTTCGCGAAGAGGCCATCGGTCAACATCGCCTCGGTTCAGGCCCCCTCGGTTCAGTCCGCCGGCAAGAAGGAACTGCTCGGTGACACCAAGATGCTGCTACGGATGTTGGGAGCGATCCGATGATCACCAAGACCCGGGTCTCGGTGGTGGCCATGCTGGCCATCGCGGGCCTGTCGATCGCGTACATCCTCAGTGTCGGACTCCATGTGAACTCGCCATCGGCCCGGCACGCGACCATCACGGTGCCGGACACGAACGGGATCCTGGTCGGTTCCCGAGTGTTGCTGCGCGGCATCGAAATCGGTCACGTGACCGAGATCTCGCAGTCCTCGCGCGGCGCCGAGATCACCTGGAACTACGACGACACCGAGAACATCCCGGTCGAGAGCAACTTCCGGGTCGACAATCTCTCGGCCCTCGGCGAGGCCTATGTCGCGGTGATGCCCACGACTGCAGGAGGCCCGTATCTCGCCGACAACGCCTACATCAGTGGCGAGAACGTCTCCAATGCGGCCACTTTCAAGGATCTCTCCGAGCAGGTCACCGAGGTGCTCGGCCAGACCGATCCGGACAAGGTCCAGCGGGTGTTCGCCGAGCTCGACATGGGACTACCCGACGGGATCGAGGTCATCGAGGATCTCGACAGGGCCGGGCGCCTGCTGGCAGCAGAGTTCACGGCTCGTGCAGACGAACTGACCACGCTGCTGGCGACCATGCAGCCGTTGCTCATGCGATCGGGAGCGATACCGGGTCTGATGCGCGCGACGACGCCGCACCTGGCAGGATTCGGAATCGGCTTCGCCGAGCTGGAGTCGGGTGTCAAGGACGCCATCGACTGGAGCGGACCGATGTACACCGGCATCACCCAGGGGGCGACGCCGCTGGTGGCGGCTCTGCAGAAATTCCTTGACGACAGCGGCGCCGACCTGAAGATCATCGGAGACAACCTGTTGCCGGCCACCCGATCCGGCGCGGCATCCCTGCGGACCGTCGATGTGGGCCGGGTGCTGGACAACCTGATCAACGCGACCGATTCCGGAGCACTGGACATCCGCATCCCGGCAGGGGGGTGACGGTGACCGACCCCGCAACGACGACGTGGGATTCCGCAGTGGACATGACAAGCGTTCCGGCGCAGATCAACAAGCAGACATCGACAGGAGACCGGCGATGACGAAGACCATCACCAGCGACACGGGCACCGAGGCCGACACCGACGAGACGACGTCGGAAGACACAGAAACCGCCACGACGGCAACCACTTCGGATCGCACCGGACGCACCAGGGCACGAGCCCTGACCGCCACCTCGGTGTCGTTGCGATCGATACTGATCGGTGTTGTCGCGGTACTCGTCGTCGCAGCGATCGCGCTGCTCGGCTGGCAGTGGCGGAGCGCGTCCGAAGAGGTCGACCGGTTGAACGCGGCGGCCGCCGCCGACGCCGCCGCGGAGAAGGTGGCACTCGACTACGCCACCGGCGCCGCCGACATGAGCTTCGAGAACCCCGACGAATGGCGGACCCTCCTCACCAAGGGCACGTCCCCGGAGCTGTCGGAACGACTCCGGCGGGCGTCGACCCAGATGGAACAGCTTCTGCGCCCGCTCCAGTGGTCCTCGACGGCGCAGCCGATTGCGGCCAAGGTCGAATCGGTCGACGGTGACACATACCAAGTCGTCGCGTTCGTCAACGTGCAGACGAAGAACGTCCAGGCTCCCAGCGGGATCGAGTCCACGGCGACCTACCGGGTGACTCTCGACAAGAGCCAGAACTGGCTGATCACCGCGATCAGCAGCACGGGGTCGAACCTGGATGCCGACAACGCCGGCAACAACCCCGCTGGCGGCGAACAGGCGATCCCGGGCAATCCGCCCGCCGAGCAACCCGCACCCGCCGACCCGCCGGTCCCGGGCAACTGACGACGAGATCTGGAGGAAGACAATGGGTGTTGAGGTCAGTGTCGAGGGGCTCACGAAGTCGTTCGGTTCGCAGAACATTTGGCGTGATGTCTCCCTGACCCTGCCGGAGGGCGAGGTCTCTGCACTGCTGGGTCCGTCGGGTACGGGTAAGTCGGTGTTTTTGAAGACCCTGATCGGTCTGCTGCACCCGGAGCAGGGGTCGGTGATCATCGATGGCACCGACATCACGCAGTGCTCGGCCAAGGAACTGTATGAGATCCGCAAGCTGTTCGGTGTGCTGTTCCAGGACGGTGCCCTGTTCGGGTCGATGAGCTTGTTCGACAACATCGCGTTCCCGCTTCGTGAGCACACGAAGAAGAAGGAGAACGAGGTCCGCGACATCGTGATGGAGAAGATCGACCTCGTCGGTCTGACCGGTGCCGAGGACAAGCTGCCCGGTGAGATCTCCGGCGGTATGCGCAAGCGTGCCGGCCTGGCACGCGCGTTGGTGTTGGATCCGCAGATCATTTTGTGTGATGAGCCGGACTCGGGTCTGGATCCGGTGCGTACGGCCTACATCAGCCAGTTGTTGATCGACATCAACGCCCAGATCGATGCGACGATCCTGATCGTCACGCACAACATCAACATCGCGCGCACGATCCCGGACAACATCGGGATGTTGTTCCGCAAGGAGTTGGTGATGTTCGGTCCGCGTGAGCAGCTGCTGACCTCTGAGCAGCCGGTGGTCAAGCAGTTCCTCTCCGGTGACCGGTTCGGTCCGATCGGCATGTCCGAGGAAAAGGACGAGGCCGTCCAGAAGCAGGAAGAGGCAATGCAGGCCGCGGGTATCTCCGGTGGTGGTACCAAGGAGGACTTCACCGAGATCATCCCGCAGGTGCAGCCCAATCCCGGTATGCCCGAACGCAAGGCCATCGCCCGCCACCGTCAGCGGGTCATCGACCTCCTGCCGTCCTTGCCACCCTCCGCTCAGGAGGCCATCCGCCGCAGCATGGTCGAGGAAGACCAGATCCGCGCCGACGGACGCGCGCGGACCGCCGACGTGGGTCCGGCGAACGCGTGGCAGGACGCTCCGACCGCGGTGCTCCCGCGCATCTGACGCCGTGGGCCCGCGATCCACGAGGGGTTGGATTGCGGG
This sequence comes from Gordonia terrae, assembly GCF_051789125.1. GTDB lineage: Bacteria > Actinomycetota > Actinomycetes > Mycobacteriales > Mycobacteriaceae > Gordonia > Gordonia terrae_A. Next base: position 740,470 of record NZ_CP196526.1, read on the forward strand.
CACTTATCTACGGTTGTTAGATTTATTGGGAGCAGCCGCGGGCTGTGTCGTCGACCTGGAGGCAGCGCAGTCATGACCATCGATCCCCGTACCCCCGTTCTCGTCGGCGGCGGCCAGATCACCTCCCGCGACGGAGGTGTCGAACCGATCGATCTGATCGCCGACGCTGCCCGGGAAGCGGCGGTCGAGGCCGGAACCGCGCGGTTGCTCCCGCTGGTCGACTCGATACGCGTCGTGGGGCTGCTGTCGTGGCGCTACCGTGATCCCGGCGCGCTGGTGGCCGACCGGATCGGTGCGAGTCCGCGCCACACCGGATACACCGGGAACGGCGGCAGTACGCCGCAGGTGCTGGTGAACGGCGCGGCCGAGGACATCGCGGCCGGGCGTGCCGACGTCGTCCTCATCGGAGGCGCGGAGTCCTGGCGGACTCGGATGAAGCTGCGTGCACAGGGTGAACGCCCGGAGTGGACGCGCCAGGACGACACCGTCCCGTCCGCGCAGATCCTGGTCCCCGACGTCCCCATGGAAGCCGAGAGCGAGCGCCGGATCGGGTTGGACCGGCCGTCCTTCGTCTACCCGCTGTTCGAACAGGCGCTGCGCATCGCGGCGCGCCGGAGCATCGCCGATCACGAGAAGCGGCTCGGTGAGCTGTGGTCGTCGTTCAGCGAGGTCGCCGCCGCCAATCCGCATGCGTGGACACGGCGTACGTACACGCCCGCCGAGCTCACCACGCCGTCGGACTCCAATCGGCTGATCGCGACGCCGTACGCGAAGCTGTTGAACTCCAACAACATGGTCGACCAGGGTGCGGCGCTGCTCATGTGTTCGGCGGAGACGGCCCGACGACTCGGTGTGCCCACCTCGGCGTGGGTGTTTCCCCAGAGCGGCACCGAATCCCGGGACACCGACGCGGTCGCGGCCCGCCCGGCCCTGGATCGGTCGGCACCGATCCGGTTGGGAGCCCGGCGGGCACTCGCACTCGCCGGGATCGGGATCGACGAGGTCGAGCACCTCGACATCTATTCGTGCTTCCCGTCGGCGGTGCAGGTCGCGGCCACCGAACTCGGGGTGCGGACCGACGATCCGGCACGTCCTCTCACGTGCACCGGCGGGCTGACGTTCGCGGGAGGTCCCTGGAACAACTACAGCACCCACGCCATCGCGACTGTGGCCACCGCGCTGCGCCGGTCCCCGGGGGCCTATGGACTGGTCACCGCCAACAGCGGTTACCTGACCAAGCACGCGTTCGGCGTGTACTCGACCCGGCCTCCCGCCTCCGGTTTCCGGCGGTACGACGCCGCGGACGAGGTGCGCCGGCTGCATGCTGGTTCGGAGCCCGCGACAGCGGTGGTCGAGTCCCACGAAGGGGTCGCCGCCATCGAGACCTGGACCGTCGTCCACGATCGGACGGGGTTGCCGGAGAAGGCCTTCCTGGCCGCGCGGGTCGCCGGCGGAGGCCGCACACTCGCCGTCGTCACCGACGACGGCGATCTCGCAGAGCTCGCCGGCGCCGATGTGGCCGGGCGGGAAGTGCGCATCCGGGCAGACGGCACCGCGCGACTCGATTGACGCGATTTAACTAAAGACGTAAGGTTTATTGAAATGACGCCGAGTCCTGTCGGCGGTGAGGAGCGAGACCATGTCCGAGTTGGAGAACTTCCGCCGGCGCTATGAACGGCACGTGGGTCATGTCGTGGCCGGTGAATTCAAAGCATCACTTGCCGACATGATCCCGGAAAACCTGCCCGCCGTGTTCGACGGTGTCGACGTCCCACGTGGTGCGGTCGACGGCCACCGGATCGTCGGTGTCCGGGCCGACGGTGACCGCATGATCGGTGAGACCGTCTACGTCATCGAGGGCCGAGAGATCGGGCTCCGTTCGATCTGGCAACTCCGGGATGGCGAGTGGTATGCGGGAGCGCTGGAGAACTTCGCACCCGAGTCGGTGGCATGACATCCGTCGACGTGCCGTGGGGACCCGCGGACGACAAGCTCGATCAGCCGTACTGGGACGGTCTCCTGGCCGGGGAACTACGCCTGCAGCGCTGTGGCTCCTGCGCGACCTGGATCTGGAGTCCGCAATCGGTGTGCGGCACCTGCTACTCGTTCGACCTGGGGTGGCATCGGGTGGAGCCGGTCGGGACGGTCTACAGCTGGAGCCGCAGTTGGTACCCCTACATCGAGGAGTACGGCGACGCGTTGCCGTACATCAGTGTGCTGGTGGAACTGGCCGACGCCGGGGGTCGTCGTGTGCTGGGGATGCTCGTCGACGACCCCGAGTCGACCCCGCGCATCGGCGAGCGGGTGGTGGGCACGTTCGAGCGGCGCGACGGCGAACCGTGGCCACTGCTTCGCTGGCGGAGAGCCGAACAGACCGAGGGAGACGCCCGATGAACACCGGAATCCGAGGCGCGGCCGCGGTGGTCGGCGTCGCCGAGATGCATTACAAGCGTGGGCAATCGCCGATGACCGAACAGCAGATGACGATCCGGGCCGTGCTCGACGCCTGCGCCGACGCGGGTGTGTCACCACGCGAGATCGACGGATTCGTCTCCTACGCAGGTGGTTCCAACGACGGTCCGATCCTGGGCGCGGCACTGATGATCGATGAGCTGCGCTGGTCGAACATGATGTGGGGCGGCGGTGGCGGTAGCGTCGCGGCCGCGATCACCAACGCGGCCGTCGCCATCGCGACCGGACAGGCGCAGTGTGTGGTCGTCTACCGCGCGATGTCGCAGGACGGCACCGGCCGCCTTGGTTACGCGAAATACCACTACGGCCCGCACTTCCTCGCCCACGGTGTAGGTTCGCCGGCGCAGATCTGCGCGATGCGCACCCAGCGGATGCTCGAACACGACGGCGTCCCCCGATCGGCGATGCGCTCGCTCGTGTTGGCGGCCTACCAGCACGCGCAGCAGAATCCGACCGCGCAGGGGTACGGCAGGCCGCTCGACGAGGACGCCTACGAGTCGTCCCGTCTGATCGCCGAACCGTTCCATCTCTACGACTGTTCCCGGGAGAGCGATGGCGCCGTCGCGCTCGTGCTCGTCGCATCCGACCGTGCGCGCGAACTGCGGAGCGATCCGGCGTTCGTGCTGGCCGGCTCGCAGGGCGCGCCGGGTGGCTATTGCGAACGGGTCGACAACGACGAGCAGTACTCGACCGCCGGATTCGGACCCGCGAACAACGGTAAACCCGGTGTCGCGGAACGTCTCTGGTCCTCGGCCGGCCTGGGCCCCGACGACGTCGACGTGGTGCAGGTCTACGAGAACTTCAGCGGACCGGCCGTCGCCGCTCTCATCGACCACGGTCTTTGCCCACCTGGCGAGGCGGCGGGAACCGTGATGACGGTCGAGAACCTCACGGCGCCGCACGGCAAGCTCCCGGTGAACACCAGCGGTGGCAACATCGCGGACTCGTTCATCAACGGACTCAACCTGGCCGTCGAGGCCGTTCGACAGATCCGGGGCACGTCGACCAACCAGGTCGCCGGCGCCCGCACGTCGTTGTTCATCGGAGGCCCGATGGCCCCGCTGGTCAGCTCGGTGCTGTTCGGGCACGCCGACACGGTGTGACACCGCCGAAGCGGTGGTGCGCCGTATTGCAGAAACCCTGTGTGACAACACTTCAGAAAGAGTGACGATGGTCGATCGAGACGAGTTGTTCATCGACGGACGCTGGACGCCGTCGACCTCGGGGGGCGGGTTCGAGGTCATCGAGGCCGCGACGGAGAAGGTGCTGGGCAGAACTGTGCTCGGCGGGAACGACGACATCGATCGGGCGGTCGCGGCCGCGCGATCGGCCCTCTCCAGGCCCTGGCGGTCGATCTCGGCCGGCGACCGCGCCGACCTCCTCGATCGCTTCGCCGACGCTCTGAAGAAGCGGGCGCGTGACACGGCCGAGCTCGTCACCCGCGAGAACGGCATGCCCATCGCGCTGTCGAAACCCACCAACGGGTACGGCCCCGCGGCGATGCTCTCGTATTACGCGGGCCTGATCCGCGACGCCGACACCGATGACGTGCGGCCGGGTGTGTTCGGAGGCCGGACGGTGGTCCGGCGTGAACCTGTCGGCGTGGTCGCGGCGATCACACCGTGGAACTACCCGCAGCCGCTCGCGGCGATGAAGATCGCCCCCGCCCTCGCGGCGGGATGCACGATCGTCCTCAAGCCCGCTCCCGAAACCGCTTTGGACGCTTTCGTCTTCGCCGACGCCGCCCAGGAGGCCGGGCTGCCGGAGGGTGTCCTCAACATCGTCCCGGCGGATCGTGCGGCCGGCGCGTACCTCGTCGAGCACCCCGGGATCGACAAGGTGGCGTTCACCGGATCGACCGCGGCGGGCCGGGCGATCGGCGAGGTGTGCGGGCGGCTGCTGCGGCCGGTGACACTCGAACTCGGTGGCAAGTCGGCAGCGATCGTGGCCGACGACGCCGATCTCGACGAGTTCACCCGCAACCTTCTCGACGTCTCGCTCGTCAACAACGGTCAGACATGCCACGCGAGCACGCGCATTCTCGCTCCGCGGTCGCGGTACGCCGAGGTCGTAGACGCGGTCACCGAGACGGTACGTGCACTGACCGTGGGAGACCCGCTCGACAAGTCGACCGCCATCGGTCCGCTCGTGAGCTCCGTTCAGCGCGAACGGGTGCTCGGGCATGTGGCCGCGGGTCGCGCAGCCGGATATCGGATCACGACAGGCGGAGGGGTTCCCACCGACCAACCGCAGGGCTGGTTCGTCGAGCCGACGGTGTTCGCCGGCGTCGACAACTCCGCGTCGATCGCGCAGGAGGAGATATTCGGGCCGGTGCTCACCGTCACCGAGTACGCCGACGAGGACGATGCGGTGCGGATCGCCAACGATTCGGTCTACGGCCTCGGCGGGACGGTATGGACTGCGGACGAGGCCCGCGGACTCCGCATCGCCGACCGGATCCGGACCGGAACCGTCGGGGTCAATCACTACGCACTCGACCTCGCGGCACCGTTCGGCGGCGTGAAGGCCTCCGGTCTCGGCAGGGAACTGGGCCCGGAAGGACTCACGCCCTACCTGTCCACGAAGTCGGTCTACTTCGGCACCCGTTGACTTCCGCCCGGTAGAAGACACAGCTGAAGCTCAACCCGCACACACGGTTTCGACAGGAGTGACATGAACGGTCTGCCTCTCACAGGTGTCCGGGTCGTCGACGTGACCGACGGCCTCGCTGAATCATGCGGCCGTCTCCTCGCCGACCTCGGCGCCGAGGTCGTGCGGGTCGAGCGGCCAGGGGGCTCGCGGTCTCGTCACGCGCAACCGGTCGAAGCCGGGATCAGTATCCCGTTCGCGCTCAACAACGCCAACAAGGACCTCGTGATCCTCGATCTCGACGCCGAATCGGGACGATTCCGGTTGCGCGAGCTGGTCCGCGGTGCAGACATTCTCGTCGAATCGGTGTCCTCGGGTTCCGCGGGATGCGGGATCTCGCCCGCCGAGCTCCGGGATTCGAATCCCGCACTCGTCGTGGTGACCGTGAGCGGCTTCGGCCGGACCGGACCGTATCGCGATTGGGAGGCCACCGAATCGGTGATCTACGCGATGAGTGGAGTGCTGTCGCGTTCGGGTGAGCCCGGTCGCGATCCGCTGTTGCCGCCGGCCGGTCTCGTCGAGCAGTCCGTGGGTGTGCACGCGGCCTGGTCGGCGCTGCTGGCGTTCTACGACCGTATCCGGACCGGCGCCGGACAGCTGGTGGACATCTCCACATTCGAGTCGGTGGTGCACGGTTTCGACCCTGGCTTCGGCGTCCAGGGCTCGGCCGCGGCCGGGCGGCGCGACGACTTCCCCCGTGACCGACCCGACGCGGCCAATTTCTATCCCGTCCTCCGGTGCGCGGACGGGCAGGTGCGGATCTGCCTTCTCGCGAAACGTCAATGGCGTGCCATGTTCGCCTGGCTCGGTGAACCCGAGGAGTTCGCCGACCCGAAGTACGACACGATCCCGGCGCGCTTCGCGGCCGCGGACCGCCTGCACCCGCTCATCGAGCAGATGTTCGCCCACCACACCCGGGATGAGCTGGTCGCCGAAGGCGCTGCCCGCGGAATCCCGATCGGCGGGGTCCTGCGGATCGGGGAGGTGCTCGTCAACGACCACTTCGCCGCCGCGGGAACACTTGTCGATGTGGAGATCGCGCCGGGCGTCGACGCGCGCATCCCTTCCGGTTATGCGACGCTCGGCGGACGACGGGCGGGCTTTCGGCATCGGGCCCCGGACGCCGACACGGGTTCCACCGACCACACCTGGTCCGGGGAGAGCCCGGCTTGGCGGCCCGAGACCGAACCGGCGGTCCCGGGGACGCACCCGTTCGCCGGGCTGCGCGTCCTCGATCTGGGCGTCGTCGTGTTCGGAGCCGAACTCGGAAGGCAGTTCGCCGATCACGGTGCAGACGTCATCAAGGTCGAGAACCGCGAGTTCCCCGACGGCCTGCGGCAGTCGAAACGCCCGGGCACCCTGTCACCGTCGGTCGCCTGGGGTCACCGCAATCGCCGCTCGCTGGGACTGAATCTGCGTACCACCGAGGGCAAGGACCTCTTCCGCGGGCTCGCGGCCGAGGCCGACGTGGTGCTCGCAAACTTCAAACCCGGGACCCTCGACGCGATGGGGATCGGCTACGACGAACTGCGGCAGTCCAATCCGCGCATCATCGTCGCCGAGGGCAGTGCATTCGGCAGTGCCGGGCCGTGGAACACGAGGCTCGGTTACGGTCCCCTCGTCCGCGCCGCGTGCGGTGTGTCGGCCCTGTGGCGGTACTCCGACGACGACACCGGTCTCAGCGACGGCTCGACCGTCTACCCCGATCACATCGGCGGGCAGGTCGGCGCGGTGACCGTTCTCGCTGCGCTGATCGCCAGAACCGTACGGGGAGAGGGGATCGACATCGAGATCGCGCAGGCCGACACCGCCCTCGTCGCTCTCGGCAGCCAGCTCGCACGCGAATCGCTGGCCGCCGGTTCGGTCTCGGCGCAGGGCAACGACGACCCGTTCGCCGCACCGGCCGGACTGTATCCGTGTGCCGGAGAAGACGAATGGGTTGCGGTCTCCGTTCGAGACGACCGGGACTGGAGCAGTCTCGCGACGCTGATCGGCCGCGAGGACCTCGCCGACGATCCGCGCTTCGACTCGGTCGCGAGACGGATCGAGAACCGTACCGAGGCCGACAAGGTGCTCTCGGGCTGGCTCGCCGACCGGACACCCACCGACGCGATGTGGGCGCTCCAGGAGGCAGGCGTGCCGGCCGGTGCGATGCTGCGGCTGCCCGAACTGCTCACCGATCCCCACCTGCTCGCACGGGACGCCTATGCGCAACTGGAGCATCCGCTGCTCTCGGCCCCGCTGCCCACCGCGGTACGCGTGGCCCGCTTCACGTCGATCCCGGACGCGCCCCTTCGTCCGGCGCCGGCGCCCGGTGCCGACACCCGCGAGATCGCCGTCGGGGTGCTCGGACTCGACGAGGACCGGTACCAGCGCCTCGTCGACGACGGTGTCCTCCAGCCCCCGGACAGGAATGCACAGGAATGATCACATACGAATGGCGCTCGCAACTCATCGGTGAGGAACTCGACGAGGTACTCGAACTCTGCCGAGTAGCAGCAGAATACGACGACGAGGCCGGATTCTCGGCGATCGCTCCGCACACCGTTCAGGAGGTGTCCGGTGAAGGACGGACGGTGTCCCACCTGCCGATTCGGGCTCGCCGCGACCTCAGTCCGCTCGAGGACGCCCCGATGGTGACCGTTGCCTACCTTCATCTCTCGGTCGACCGTCGCCCCGGCGACACCGAAGGCGTCGGCACGGTGTCCTACGTCGTACATCCCGACTACCGGTCCCGGGGGATCACCACGCTCCTCGTCGAGGAGGTGGGACTGGATCTGACGGCCCCCGATGGTTGGGATTCCACCGGGGCCAAGGCATTACGCTGCTGGTCCTACGCCACACATCCGGCGTCGGGTCGACTGACCCGGAGGTTCGGCGTCCCGGCGGTGAGCCGGCAATGGACGTTGGTCCGACACCTCACCGGGCCGTTCGCGCTCCCACTCGACGGCGTCAAAGCACCCGGCGGCATCACCTTCGGCGAACCGCGGGCGTTGGAGCCGGACGACGAGGGGATCGCCGCGGTGCTGCAGTCCGCGAACCTGCCCGCACGCCATCGGGATCGCGTGGTCGCCGACCTCCGTCGCGGTGAGGGAAAGGTCGTCGACGCCCGTACCGAGGACGGGGGTGTCGTGGGATTCGTCTGGTTCTCCACCGACCATCGTCCCCACATGGAGCTGCGCACCGCACCGGTCCATGCCCTCGTGCTCTCCGATGGGGCGCGCGGCCAGGGTCTGGGCGCCGCGCTGCTCGTCGCGGCCATGACCCATCAGCGGGAGTCGGGAGTTCAGCTGTCGCAGTTGCGGATCGACCCCGACGACGCCGGGGCGGTCCGGATGTGCCGGCTGCTCGCCTTCGAGCAGGAGGACGTGCACTCCTGCTACCAGGTCGGGACCACCGCGAGCCCGCCGCCGGCATTCCGATGAGCAGCACGATCGCACTGGTGAGGCCCTCGACGAGGCCACTGCAGAGGAAGACGTGGGCGTGAACGAGAACAGCCCGAACCAGCGGGTGCTGGACCATGACAAGTTGCGCGTCGACGCCAAGGACATCGAAGCCGACGGCGTCGTGTCCCTCACCCTCGTGGACCCCGACGGCAGGCCGCTGCCCGCGTGGGACCCCGGAGCGCATCTCGACCTCATCCTGGGTGACGACCTGATCCGCCAGTACTCGCTGTGCGGCGACGTCAACGACCGGGATCGTCTGCGGGTGGCGGTGTTACGCGAACCGGAGAGCCGCGGAGGTTCGCGACGCGTGCACGACGATCTGGCGGTCGGCGACCTGGTCGCGGTCAAGGGGCCGCGCAACAACTTTCCGCTCGTCGAGGCTCCGTCGTATCTCTTCGTCGCCGGCGGGATCGGCATCACCCCGATTCGGCCGATGATCGACGAGGTCGACGCGCAAGGTGCGGAGTGGACGCTGCTGTACGGCGGACGGACCGCGGCCGGGATGGCTTTCGGAACGTCGCTCGCGCAACAACATCCGGATCGTGTCCAGCTGCGCCCCCAGGACGAGCACGGGCTCCTCGACCTCGGGTCCGCGATCGCCGGGGCGTCTGCGGGCACCGCCGTGTACTGCTGCGGGCCCGAACCGCTCCTCGTGGCCATCGAGGCGGTGTGCGCCACTCGGCCCGACATCGAACTGCACATCGAGCGGTTCACGCCCAAGAGATCTGCGGTGGCCACCGATTCGACCGATGAGACGTTCGATGTGGTGCTCGAGCGGAGTGGCCGCACGGTGACGGTGCCGCCCGGCCGGTCGGTGCTCGACGCCCTGCTCGACGATGGCGCCGACGTCGACTTCTCGTGTCGCGAGGGAACCTGCGGGACGTGCGAGCAGGTGGTGCTCGACGGTGTTCCGGACCATCGTGATTCGGTGCTCTCCGACGACGAGCAGGCCGCCAACGACTGCATGATGATCTGCGTGTCGCGCAGTCGCTCACCGCGACTCGTGCTCGATCTCTGATCGCACAGGTTGTGCGACAGCGGGTCTCGGCCAGGCTCAGCCCGCGACCGCGGACTCCTCGTCGTCGGACGACGGCAGACCGTGATCGCGGATGATGCCGTGCAGGAAGCTGCGGACCATCGTCTCGAACAGCTGGCGTTGGGTGAGTTCGTTTCTCGACAGCGCCTCGGCCAGGAGCGGCTGGGACTCGGGGGAGACGTTCGGGAAGATGGTGGCCTTCGTCCGGGCGGGTCGTGTCGCCTCCATGAGAACCGCGCCGATCGACAACGTCTCCATGCCATCGAGGATCTGGACGTGGAGATCGACCGGCACCCCAGAGTCGAGGAGGAACTGCGCGGTGTCCTCGTACGTCGAGGTGAACAGGTCGCGCGGCAGATGCCGGAGGAGGACCGGGGCGGCGTTGCGATGCCGGAGGATCGACTGCCGGAAGTTCAGCGCCAGCCCCACGAAGAACTCGGGCCAATCCGGGCCGGGCTTCATCCGTGGGCGACGCACTCCCTTGCCCGCGATGTAGCGGGCCACCTCGGTGAGGATCTCGTTCTTGTCGTCGAAGTGGTGATAGAGCGACGGGGCGCGCACGCCCAGATGCTTGGCGAGCCGCGGCAGACTGAACGCGTCGAGTCCCTCGGAGTCGATGATGTCGATGGACGCCATCACCGCCGCGTCACGACTGATCAACGGCTTGGATGGCCGTGCCATGCCCCACCTCTCCGCGCTGTGTCAACGACCTAACCAGCGTAGTTTCACCGGGACCGAATGTCCAAGTGGGCGCGCCGATCTGAGCCGGCACGAGAGCCAGAGGGTTTGCGCGACGAGTCAGTGGACGGGGCTGTGGTCCACGATCGCGATCGGGCAGCGGGTGTGGTGCTGCGCGGCGCGGGCCACCGAACCGGCCCAGGTCGTGAGCGTCGCGCCGGCGCGCGGGCGGGTGAACACCAGAAGCGATGCCTGCGGTACGGCGTCTGTGACCGCCCGGGACGGATCCCCGTTGACCAGCTGTAACGTCACCTCGCACTCGGGGAACCGTGCGCGCCACGGCACCAGCAGGGCTTCGCCGCGGGCGTACACGGCCTCGATCTGAGCGGGTGTGGCCGCGTCCGGGATCGCGCAGACCACGGCGACTGATCCGTGCATGGCGCGTGCGTATTCGAAGGCGGTGGAGAGTGCGAGGTCCGACGGCGCGGCCGCGTCGATCGCCGCGACGACCGGACCGCTCGCGGCGAGGTGGCCGTGGGGGACGGTGACGACCGGACACTGCGATCGTGCCGAGAGCGCCGAGCTGATGCTGCCGGTGGTGAGGCGCTCGATCACCCCGAGGCGATGATGGCCGACGACCAGGAGGTCGACCTCCCGGGACAACCGCGTGAGAAGCGGGATCGGAAAATCGTGCTCGACGAGCGTGGTGACGTCGAGTTCTGGGCGGGAGGCTCGGAGGGACTCGGCCAGCCGGCCGACGTGGACGAGCGCGGAATCCCGAGTCGAGACCACGTCGAACTCGAACTCGAACTCGGCGAGCGGCGTCAAACCGGTCGCCGCCGCGAAACCGTGGACCAACACGAGGCGGTCCCCGGCACGGGCCGAGGCGACCGCCCAGCGGGCGGCCGCCTCGGATTCGGGACTCAGGTCGACCCCGACCGCGATGGTGCTCATCGCGTGCTGGTGGGGTCGCCCGTTCGGGTGTCGTCGGCAGCGACGGCATCAGCCGTTGCGTCGGCACCCGGTGCGGCGGCTACCGCGGCGGGTTCGACGACCGCCGTCGCCTGCGCGCGACGCTCCTCGTCGCTGCTCATCGTCTTCAGCGCGACCTCCTTGATCAGGGTGATGGCGATGAAACTCAGGGCGGCCATGACCGCCGCCACGAGGAAGATCCGCGCGGTGCCGTCACCATAGGCGCCCCGGACGATGGCCGCGATCGGAGCGGGCAGCTCGTTCAGGTTCGCCAGCCCGGCACTGCCGCCGCCGGTCTGACCGGAGCCGATGCCGAGTGCACCGAGGGCCTTGCCGATCAGGTCGGTCACGTGGTTGGACAGAACCGCACCCAGGACCGACACGCCGGCGGCACCGCCGAGTGAACGGAAGAACGTGACCGTCGATGTCGCCGCACCCAGGATGTCCGGGGTGACGTTGTTCTGGACCGCCAGGACCAGGTTCTGCATCGTCATGCCCATGCCGCAGCCGAGTACGAACAGGTAGACGCCGACCAGGGCCATGTCGGTGTGCGCGTCGATGGTCGAGAGCAGGCCGAAGCCGATGGTCATCATCGCGGCACCGGCGACGAGGAATCGCTTCCAGCGTCCGTAGCGGGTGATGAGGTTGCCCGAGACGGTTGCCGAGATCATCGACCCGATGACCATCGGGAGGGTCAGCAGACCTGCTGCGGTGGGCGAGTAACCACGTGCGATCTGGAAGTACTGGCCCAGGAACACGGCCCCGCCGAACAGGGCGACACCGACGCCGACGCTGGCGAGGGTGGCCAGTGTCGTGGTGCGGTCCCGGAAGATGTGCAGCGGGATGATCGGGCTGGACACCTTCGACTCCACATACACCGCCACGAGCAGCAGCACGACACCGAGCGCGACGAGCCCGTACGAGGTCGGCGACGCCCAGGCGAAGTTCTTGCCGGCCAGGGTGACCCAGATCAGGAGCGTGCTGACGCCGGAGGCGATCAGCAGTGCGCCGCCGTAGTCGATGCTGACCTTGTTGCGGACGACCGGGACGTTCAGGGTGCGCTGGATGACGAGGAGCGCGATGATCGCGAGCGGGACGCAGACGTAGAAGGTCCAGCGCCAGCCGAGCCAGCTGGTGTCGACGATGACACCGCCGATGAGCGGCCCGGCAACGGTCGCGACCGACATGACGGCGGCCATCGGGCCCTGGTAACGCCCGCGTTCACGCGGGCTGAACATCGTCGCGACGACGATGACGACCAGTGCCTGCAGCCCGCCGAGACCGAGGCCCTGGATGACGCGGAAACCGATCAGCATGTCGACCGATGTCGAGAGTCCGGCGAGTACCGAACCCAAGGTGAACAGCACCAGCGCACCCTGGACCAGCAACTTCTTGCTCACGATGTCGGCGAACTTGCCCCAGATCGGGGTGGTGGCGGTCGACGCCAGCAGGGTGGCGACGACGACCCAGGTGTATTGATCCTGCGTGCCGTGCAGGTCGGTGATGATCGTGGGAAGGGCGTTGGACACCACGGTCGAGGACAGGAACGCGACGAACATGCCGAGAAGGAGGCCGACGAGGGCCTCGATCTTCTGGCGATGCGTCATCGGTACGTCTTTGACCGGCGCCACCGCTGAAGCGGGTGCACTCATAAAACAAACCTCCGAGAAAGAAAGTTGCCCGCGACGACAGGAGGCGGGGCGGGCCACGAATCGGCGCGCGCTGCGGCGCACCCGATTGGTTGATACATGCAACGATATAGCGTGATCGTTGCAACCAACAACTATCGGAGGTTATTCCGGGTGTGTTCCGGGACTCACCCGGCGCTTCTCATCTCGGCAGCTCCGTCGACCGGGTAGGAGATCCCGTCGACTGGGCGTCGATTTCCGTCGACTGGGTAGGAGATCCCGTCGGGTGGGCGTCGATTTCCGTCGACCGGGTAGGAGATTCCGTCGACTGGGCAGGAAGTCTCGTCGACTGGGCAGGCATTTTCGTCGACTGGGCATCGTCTTCCATTGGATGGTCCGATCCGGAGGAAGAGGACCGGCCGCGACCATCCGTCAACGGTCCGCACCGACCTTCCTGCAGCGCGACGACATGTGACCATCCGTGCGAGACGTCGGATCAGGGAGCTGAAGCTCGCCCTTGCCCGTATCTCGTGCCCAGTCGACGGATATGTCTGCCCAGTCGTCGAAAACGGGCACCCAGTCGACGAAAATTTCCGCACAGTCGACGAAAACGGGCACCCGGTCGACGGATATGTCTGCACAGTCGACGAAAACGGGCACCCGGTCGACGGTGGTCGCTGCTCAGTCCAGACGACGCTCGGCGTAGGCCTTGAGATCCTCGACCTGGGCGGGGTCCAGCGACGGCCGGACCCGGCGGCGGGCCTCCTCGACATCGGCGGCGGTCACCGCCGCGGCGTCGATGTCCCGGCGCATCGCCGACAGTGCCGCCTCACGCAGCAGTGCCGAACAGTCCGCCGCCGAGTAACCCTCGAGGTCGGCGGCGAGGTCGTCGAGATCGACGCCGTCGAGCGGCACGTCCCGTCCGGTCGCCCGCAGGATGTCCCCGCGTGCGTCGGCATCCGGCGGCGGTACGAACACGAGACGTTCGAGACGGCCCGGTCGAAGCAGCGCCGGATCGATCAGGTCCGGGCGGTTGGTGGCGCCGAGGACGACGACGTCCTGCAGGGGTTCGACGCCGTCGAGTTCGGTGAGCAGCGATGCGACGACACGGTCGCCGACGCCGGAATCGGTGGACTGACCGCGGCGCGGGGCGAGCGCGTCGACCTCGTCGAGGAAGATCAGCGACGGCGCCGACTCACGGGCCCGGGCGAACAGGTCGCGGACCGCCTTCTCCGACGACCCGACCCACTTGTCCATCAGCTCCGCGCCCTTGACGGTGTGCACCGACAACTGACCCGACGCCGCGAGCGCTCGCACCACGAATGTCTTGCCGCACCCGGGCGGGCCGAACAGCAGCACGCCGCGTGGCGGGGCCACACCCAATCGCGCGAAGGTGTCGGGGTGATGGAGCGGCCACAGGACGGCCTCGGTGAGCGCCTGTTTCGTCTCGACCATGTCCCCGACGTCGGCCAGGGTGATCGAACCCAGTGCGACCTCGGGTGAGTCGGACCGTGACACCGGCCGGATGACGTCGAGGGCGCCGAGGAGATCTTCGGTGCGCAGTGCGGGAGAGGACTTCTCGCTGCTGGCGCGGGTGGCTGCGCGCAGTGCCGCTTCCCGTGCGAGTGCGGCCAGGTCGCCGGCGACGAAACCGGGTGTGCGGGCCGACACCGCGGTCAGGTCGAGGTCGCCCTCGGTGGGCACGTCGGACAGGATCGCCGTCAGGAGGCGGGCGCGCGTCGCCGCGTCAGGGAGGCCGATCACGAGCTCGCGATCGCACAGGGACGGGTCGCGCAGGCGGGCATCGAGCCGTACGGGTTCGGCGGTCGTGGCGACGAGCGCGATACGCCCGTCGGCGATGCCGGACCGCAGTTCGTCCAGGATGAGAGCCGCGACCGGTTCGGGCTCCGACGGGAGCAGCGCGTCGATGTCGGTGATCAACAGGACGCCGCCGCCGGACCGCGCACGGGCAACGGCATCGGTGACCAGCCGCAGGCGGGCGTTGGCCTCTGTCGCCCCGGCGGTGGGGCCGTCGACGGTCACCAGTGTCCGGTGTGCGCACACGGACCGGACCAGGGTGGCCTTGCCGCCGCCCGCGGGGCCGGTGACCAGGACCCCGAGCCGGGGCATGGCGCCCAGGGTGCGCAGGACGTCGGGCTCGTCGAGCGTGATCGCGAGCCATTCGGTGAGCTTGGTGATCTGGGAGTCGACGCCGACCAGCTCCGACACCGGACGGACGGGTACATCGTCGACGGGCCGGGCGGGCGGAGCCGCGGGTGCCGACCGGGTGTGGGCCCCGGCGTCGGCGACCATGCCGAGTGCGCCCGGGATCCCGGGTGAGGTGCTCCGCGCGCGATCGGCGAGCGGGGACACCTCGCCGGCGGTGGTGGACCACAGCACGGCGGTGTTCGTCTGCACGCTCACCGGAGCCGACACCTGACCCTCCACCGACGGGCCGGGCTCGACAGCGGTGACGGTGAGCAACTCGGTGGTCCACGTGATGCCCACCGAGCGGGCCAGCGCGCGGGTCGCCTCGGTGGCCGCCAGTTCCGGCCCGAGGTCGCGGGGGAGCAGGGAGACCGCGTCGCCCACCGAGAGCACCTTCCCGAGCAGCGCCCGGCGCAGCGTCGACTCGGTGATCGACTGGGTGGCCAGCACCGAACCACTCACCACCACCCGGCTCGCACCATGCACGACGACCGGGGCGAGTACGACCGCCGAGTTCTCGCGGACACCGGCGTTGGAGAACGCGATCTCGTCGAGGAGCACGACGCCGGTGGGTGCGGACGCTTCGGTTGCCGCGACGACCGCGGCGGTGACGCGCGCGCCGGTGATCGACACCGCGTCCCACTCCCGTAACGACAGCGCCGTCAACACCTCGGGGTGCACCCGGATGATCCCGCGGCGTGCCTCTGCCGCGGACGGATTGAGTCGTGCCGTGAGAGTGAGGGAGGCCGGTGTGGTCATTCGGACTCGCTTTCGGTCGGACGCGGCCCAGTGGTGCCCGGCCCCGCGGTGCCCGGCCCCGTGGTGGCCGGTCCGGCGACGGCCGGTTCGGGTGCCGGTCCCGTCGGACGGTTCAGGCCCAGGCGGCCGAGCGAGTTGAGCACTGGCCGGCGACGCCGACCGTTCGGCGACGAGGTGCGCAGCGCGCGTCGTTGTGCCCGGCGGACCGCGGGCTTGTCGTCCCAGTGCTCGGGACGGGAGGCCACCCAGCGCCGGGCGCGCCACGCGAACGGGATGTGCAGCGCGTATCCGGCGATCATGATCATCATCAACACGTACGGGAACGTGACCAGCAGCGCCGCGGCCGCGGCCACGAGCACCAGCAGGCCGGCGATGGCGCGGGCCGGGATCGACACCGTCTTCAACGACGATGTCGGGATGCGGCTGACCGCGAGGAACGCGACGACGACCAGCCAACCCCCGACGACGGGCAGCGACGTCCACCAGCCCTCGCCGAACTGCTGTTCCATACCGATCGGCAGCAGGGCGACGATCGCCGCGGCCGGTGCGGGTACGCCGGCGAAGAAGTCCCGCGTGTAGGCGGGGGCCTCGTCGTCGTCGAGCAGGGTGTTGAAACGGGCCAGCCGCAGGACGATCGCGCAGCAGTAGACGAGGGCCAGCACCCAGCCGAGATCCTGGCCGTCGAGCAGGTGGAAGTAGATGATCATCGCCGGGACGACCCCGAAGTTGATCGCGTCGGCGAGGGAGTCGATCTCGGCGCCGATGCGGCTCGTCGCGCCCATCAATCGGGCCACGCGGCCGTCGATGCCGTCGAGGAAGGCCGCCGCGACCACGAGCGCCATGGCGGCGTTGATGTCGCCGTTGGTGGCCGCGCGCATCGCGGTGAGTCCGGCGCAGATCGCGAGGATCGTCAACGACGACGGGATGACGACGCGGCTCGCCTGCGCCTGTTGACGCAACCGGCGGCGTTCGGGCGGCTGCGGGACGGTGTGCGAGGCCTTCGCGTGCCGTCGGGCGGATCGGGCCGTCGGGGTGCGGGAGGTCCGCGAGCCCGATCGGCGCCCACTGGGTTTCGGGCCGGACGAGTTCATCTCGGTCGGGTTCACCGGGCGGCTCGGGTCACTGGTCCAGGTACGCGAACGGGGTCTCGCCACCGACCGCGCGCTGACCGACCGACACACGAGGGCGGGTGCCCGCGGGGAAGTAGACGTCCACGCGCGACCCGAACCGGATGAGACCGTAGGTGTCCCCGATCCGGAGGCTGTCCCCGACCTGCGGTTCGCACACGATGCGGCGAGCGATGAGGCCGGCGATCTGGACGACGGCGAGCTCGTGTCCGCCGGGGCCGTTCGTGCGGATCGTCATCGTCGTGCGCTCGTTGTCCCGGCTCGCTTCGGGGAGGTCGGCCGAGACGAACGCGCCCGGCGTGTGGGTGACGGCGGTGACCGTGCCCGCGATCGGCACCCGCTGCACATGGACGTCGAAGATCGACAGGAATGTGGAGACCCGGGGGAGCGGCTGGGTGCCGAGCCCGGACTCGGCGGGCGGCACCGCCTCGTCGACCAGGGCGATGGTCCCGTCGGCGGGCGCGACGATCACGCCGGGCTCGCTCGGGGTGACACGGGCCGGGTGCCGGAAGAATGCAGCACACGCGCCCGCGGCCAGCAGAGCGGGCCGGGAGATCCAGCGATGCCGCCGGCCGAGCAGGGCCACGGCCGCCGGGCCGGCGACGAACGGCACACCCGCGGGATGGACCGGAGGGACGGTTTCACGGGCCAGGTCGAGAAAATGGGCGACACGACCGATGTCGCCGTTGCCGTCCGGACGCGGACGTCGGGCCACGATCAACCTCCTCTGGCCTGTCAGCAGGCCGGTTCCGATGGGGGGCACCTCGACGACGGGTGCGCTGGCGTCCACTCTAGAGCGCCGCGTCCGGGCGCCCGCTCGTCAGCGCAGGAGCAAGACGTCGACGGGGGATCCCGCGGCGACCTCGTCGATGTCGGCGGGCACGTCGATGAGGGCATCTGCCTCGGCCAGATAACGCAGATGATGCGAGGCGGGCGGGCCGATCGGGTCCACCACGACGCCCGCGCCCGACTCCCCGGCGGCGAGCACACCCCGCAGGAACTGCCGTTTGCCCCGCGGCGAGCGGATGTCGGCGCCGAGCCGCGCCGAGACCCGGTCGCGGTTCGGCGGCAGCGCCATGGCGCCACGCAGCGCCGGCCGGATGAACACCTCGAATGACACCAGTGCGCTCACGGGATTGCCCGGCAGGGTGATGATCGGCACCTGTGCGCCGCGAGCGGATCCGTACAGGCCGCAGCCCTGCGGCATCCCGGGCTGCATGGCCACCTTCACGAATTCGACGGTCCCCGTGGCCGACAACGCGTCCTTGACCACCTCGAAGGCACCGGCGCTGACTCCGCCGGAGGTGATGATCAGGTCGGCCTCGTCGGCGACCTCGTCCAGACGGGCCGTGAAGTCCGCGGTGTTGTCCGGTACGAAGTGCAGGTGGCGTCCGGTCGCGCCCGCCTCGATGACGGCCGCGGTCAGCATGGCCCCGTTGGACTCGTAGATCTGACCGTGGCGCAACGCATTTCCGGGCTCGATGAGTTCGGACCCGGTGGAGAGCACCACCACGCGCAGAGGTCGGGCCACGGTGACCTCGGCGATGCCGAGCGCGGACAGCAGACCGATCTGGGGTGCGCCGATCACCGTCCCGGCGGGGAGTGCGCGGGTGCCGCGCTCGATGTCGGAGCCCGCCCGCCGGATGTGTTTGCCAGCGTGGACGGGCCCGGTGAAGGTGACCGTCGCGGCGGCGGCGACCGGGCCGACGACCGCGTCGGTGAGTTCGACGGGCACCACCGCGTCGGCGCCGGAGGGCAGCGGTGCGCCGGTCATGATGCGATGCGCGGTACCCGGCTCGAGCTCGAGGTCGTCGGTGCGGCCCGCCGGGATGTCGGCGGCGACGGGCAGGACGACGGGACGGTCGGCGGACGCGCCCGCCAGATCGAGCGACCGCACCGCGAATCCGTCCATCGCCGAATTGTCGAAACCGGGTAGGGACAGGGGGGCGTCGACGTCGGTCGACGTCGCCAGCCCCATGGCGTCGGGGACCTTCATCAGCACGGGTTCGGGAGCGCCGAACAGCGCCGCGACGACGCCTTGATGCTCTACGACGGTACGCATGCGCACAGCATGCCAGGTGCCCTCGGCGTGTCCCCGACGTCGGGGTTCCGCGCGAGGCCTGTTCTGCGACGCGGCAACTGCGGGACTACATTCGTGCGCATGGCACTGGGTCTGCTGTTCGACATCGACGGGGTGATGGTCACCTCGTGGAAGGCTCTGCCCGGTGCGGTCGAGGCGGTCTCCGAACTAGCCGACCGCGGTATCCCGCGGATGTTCCTGACCAACACGACGTCCCGGTCGCGCGGGGACATCGCCCGGGCCCTCGACGAGTGCGGTTTCGAGGTCGATCCGGACGAGATCCTGTCCGCGGCCAAGTTGACCGCGGAGTTCGTCGCGTCGACCTATCCGGGCAAACGGGTCTGGGTCCTCAACCAGGGGGCCATCGCCGAGGACATGACCGGCGTCGAACTCACCGACGACCCGTCGACGGCAGAGGTCGTCGTGCTCGGCGGAGCGGGCTCGGTGTTCACCCATTCGACGCTGTCGACGGTGCTGCAGATGCTCCTCGACGGGGTGCCGGTGATCGCGATGCACCGGTCGATGACGTGGTCGACCGACAGCGGTCTGTGCATCGACACCGGCGTGTACCTCGAGGGTCTCGAAAAGGCTTCGGGCACAAAGATCAAGGCCGTCGGCAAACCGTCACCGGTCGGTTTCCGCGCCGCGACCGACATCCTCGGACTCGAACCCACCCAGGTCGTGATGGTCGGCGACGACTTGCACAACGACGTCCTGGGCGCGCAGGCGGCGGCACTGGTCGGGGTGTTGGTGCGCACCGGCAAGTTCCGCGAGGAGGCGCTGCGTGCCTTGCAGCGTGACGAATTCGGGCCCTACCCGGACCACGTCATCGACTCGGTTGCCGACCTCCCCGAGCTCATCGACAAGCTCGCCGGAACCTGATTGCCGCTTGCCGGGGAGCGAGCGTCTCGAAGGGCTACTCGGACTCGGCGGCGCGCTTGATCTTGCCGAGCGTCTCGGCCATGCCGAGCTTCAGTTCGGCGTCGAAGGAGTCGGCACCGCCGAACAGCTTGTCCACCAGCACCGAGGAGACCTTGGTGGTCGACCCGTTGACCTCGCGCCGCTCGGTGACCGTGACGCCCGCGTCCTTCGGGGTGATGGTGTAGCTCCAGATGGTGTGGTTCTCCGCGACCCGGAAACCGAGTTCCTGGTTGGGGGTGAAGCGCACGACCT
Organism: Gordonia terrae; assembly: GCF_051789125.1. Taxonomy (GTDB): domain Bacteria; phylum Actinomycetota; class Actinomycetes; order Mycobacteriales; family Mycobacteriaceae; genus Gordonia; species Gordonia terrae_A. The sequence continues at coordinate 760,698 of NZ_CP196526.1, forward strand.
TGGAGGTGGTCGGCCACACCAGGGGGCCCCGGCGGTTGATGTTGATGGTCTTGGTCCCCAACTCGACGGTGCCGCCGCGGACGATCATCTTCTTGCACTGGGGGCTCCACTCGCCCATGCGCTTCAGATCGGAGATCACCGACCACACCTGCTCGGGCGTGGCGTCGATGTCGATGGATTCCTCGATGAGTGCTGCGGTCATGGTCGCCCACCCTATGGGCTTGTTGGCCGAGGGTCAATAAGCATCTTCGGGTGCTTGAGTCAACCCCGGAAAGTGCGTGGACCAGCGGCGTCGCGTCGAACTCAGACCAGCAGGGTCATGCCGATGACGGCGCCGACGGCCACGAAGACCGCGGCCGTGATCCAACCCGCGGGATGGTCGTCGGCGGCACTGCGGCCGACGCCCGGATCAGCATCGTCACGCGGCGAGCCGTCGAACAGCAGCGTGCCCAGCTTGCCGGGCGTGAGCCAGTCGATCAGTACGAACGACCACATCATCACCGCGATCGCGAGCACCGTATACGCCGCGGTGTAGAGCAGTGCGCGCCACAACTCCAGGAGTTCGGTGTCGATGACCGAACACACCAGCACGATCGCCAGACCGATGACCATCGACGTGGTCAGCAACACCGCGTTGCGGTTGTGCTCCACCCACACCAGCTGTCGCAGCCGGCCGGGCGTCACGAGGTCGAGCGCCACGAATCCGAGGACGAGCAAGGCGATTGCGACCAGGCTGAACGACGCGCCCGCGGCGAGGTTGTCCCGCAACAGTTCCATCCGGTTCCCTCTCGGCTCACGACACCTTCGGCGGGCTGCCGCCCGACAACGACTTCGGCGGGCTGCCGCCCGACAACGACTTCGGCGGGCTGCCGCCCGACAACGACTTCAGCGAAGGGCCCGCACGCGAGGAGCGCACAGGACCTTCGCTGAAGGACAGTAGCCGGGGGACAGGCCCGCGGCACCCCTTCCGGCGCGTGTCCGGAAGTCGGGATGTCAGCCGACGCTGAGCATCTTGTAGGAGTCGACGTTCTCCGCGAGCCGGGTGACATGCTCGGAGGCGTCGCCGAGCGTGTGGCTGATCGCGGTCAGGCGGCTCACGTAGTGAGCGATCGGGTACTCGGCGGTCATGCCGATGCCGCCGTGCATCTGGATCGCTTCCTGGCCGACCAGACGCGCGGACCGGCAGATCTGCAGCTTCGCCCGTGACGCGATGATCGGGTCGGCGATGCCGTCGGCCAGCGCCGACGTCGCGTACAGGCTCAGGCTGCGAGCCAGTTCGAGCTGGACGTACATGTCGGCGGCACGGTGGGTCAGTGCCTGGAACGACGACAACGTGACACCGAACTGCTTGCGCGACTTGAGGTACTCGACCGTGAGGTCGAGGCTGCGCTCCATCGCGCCGACGGCTTCGGCGCACAGCGCCGTCTGGATGCCGACCTCCGCGTCGGAGATCGTCTGCGAGGCGTCCCCATCGCCGAGACGCGTGGCCTTCGCGTCGTTGAACTCGATCTGCGCGCCGCGCCGACGATCGTGTGTCCGGTACGGGGTGCGGGTGACACCCTCGGCGTCGGCGTCGATGAGGTACAGGCCGACCCCGCTGTCGTCGCGCGCCGACACGATCAGCTTGGCTGCGCAATCGCCGTGTCCGACAAGGCTCTTGGTGCCGTTCAGCACGCCGTCGGCAGACGCGGTGGTCTCCACCCGGGCCTCCGGCCACCGGTCGCCGGGCTCGGTGTGGGCGAAGGCCATCAGGAGTTCGCCGGATGCCAGCGCGGTGCGCAGCTCGGTGCGGGTGGCGTCGTCGGCGAGCGCGAGGAGCGAACCGGGGACGAGGACCGAGTCGAGGTAGGGCTCGGGCGCCAGTGCGCGTCCGAGTTCGGTCATGACGCTGGTGAATTCGACGGGGCCGGCATCCATGCCGCCCTCGTTCTCCGGGAAGGTGAGGCCGAGGATGCCGATCTCGGCCAACGACTTCCACACCTTCTCGCTCCAGCCGAGGTCGGTGTCGGTGACCTTGCGGAGCGTCTCGACGTCGTAGGTCTTGGTGAGGACTTCGCGAACGGTGTCGCGCAGCATCCCCTGCTCTTCGGAAAGCTCGAAATCCATGGTGTTCCTTAGGTGAAGGTCTGAAAAGAGTCGTGGCCGGGGCTCAGAGGCCCAGGACGGCCTTGTCGATGATCTGGCGCTGCACTTCCGACGAGCCGCCGTAGATCGTGACCTTGCGGTAGTTGAGGTAGGTCGGGGAGGCGAGCTGTGCCCACTCCGGTGCACTCACCTCGGCGCTGCCGTTCGGTGCCGACGCGTCGAGCTGCGCCACCGGCAGCGAGTCGGGGCCGGCGATGTCGGCGATCAGCTCCATCGCGGCCTGCTGCAGCTGGCTACCGGTCAGCTTCAGCAGCGACGACGCGGGGTTCGGCTTGCCGTCGGCCGACGACGCGGCCACCCGCAGCTGGGTCAGCTCGAGCGCGAGCAGTTCGTTCTCGACCTCGGCCAGACGTGCCGCGAACAGCGGATCGTCGAGTAGCGTCCCCTTGGCGGTACGCGTCTGCTTGGCCAACTCCTTGGCACGGGCGAGCTTGGCCTTGGTGTAACCGACCCGGGCGATGCCGTTGCGCTCGTTGCCGAGAAGGAACTTGGCCTGCGTCCAGCCGCTGTTCTCCTCGCCGACCATGTTCTCCACGGGGACGCGGACGTCGTTGAAGAAGACCTCGTTGACCTCGTAGCTGCCGTCGATCAGCTGGATCGGACGGATCTCGACGCCCGGGGTGTCCATCGGGAACAGGAACATGCTGATGCCGGCCTGCTTCTTCACGTCCGGATTGGTGCGGGCGAGACAGAAGATCCAGTCCGCGAACTGGCCGAGCGTGGTCCAGGTCTTCTGACCGTTGATCACGTAGTGGTCGCCGTCGCGGACCGCGCGGGTCTTGAGAGACGCGAGGTCGGACCCGGCCTCGGGCTCGGAGAACCCCTGGCACCACCAGATGTCGAGATTGGCGGTCTTGGCGAGGAAGCGTTCCTTCATCTCGTCGGACCCGAACTGCGCGATGACCGGACCGATCATGCCGACGTTGAACGGGAGCATGTCGGGGACGAACGCCAGGCTCATCTCCTCGCGGTAGATGTGGTGCTGGATCGGGGTCCAGTCCTTGCCGCCGTACTCCGCGGGCCAGCTCGGCGTCGCCACGCCGTGCTCGTTGAGGATGCGGGTGGTGGTGACGAGGTCCTCGGGGTAGTTGAGCTTGCCCTCCTCGCACCGCTTGCGGACGTCTTCGGGGACCTTGGCGAAGATGCCGCGCAACTCCTCGCGGAAGGCCTCTTCTTCAGGACTGAATTTCAGCTGCATGGGTTCTTCTCTACTCCTGTCGAGGATGTCCGTACGGGCGACGGCCTCCGCCGAGGCGCTCCTGCTGTTAAGTCCGGCCGATTCGACCCGCCGATCCAACCCCGCCGATCTACCACTGACTAAGCGCTTGCTTAGTGGTAGGTTGCATGATGCCGCGCCGGCCCGACGCTGTCAATCGCCGCCGCCGGCTCGGACCCAGTGTCCGATCCCGACTCCGCTTCCGATTCCGAACGACAGGGGATGAACGTGGTCCCGTCCGCCGACCCGGCACCCGAGGTGCGGCCCGTGGCCGCCCGGGCCCGGCTGCTGCGTGCCGCCGTCGAGGCGTTCGCGGCCAAGGGCTTCAACGCGACCACCACGCGCGACATCGCCAACGGTGCTCAGATGAGTTCTGCCGCCGTCTATGTCCACTTCCGGTCGAAGGAAGAGTTGCTCTTCGAGATCTCCGACGCCGGTCACCGCTCCATCCTCGCGACCATCGACGAAGCCGACGATCCCGCGGCGCCGCCGAGCGAACGTCTCCGGGCCTGCGTCCACGCGTTCACCGCCCACCACGCCCGCGACCACGTCTGGGGTCGGGTGGTGAACTACGAACTCAATGCCCTGGCCGCCGACCATCTCGACACCGTGATGGCGATGCGCCGGGAGATCACCCAGCGGATTCGGGCGATCGTCGACGCCGGCATCGAACACGCGGGGTTCGATGTCGCGGACTCGCTCGCGACCACCAATGCCGTCCTGTCCATGGGGATCGACGTCGCGCGGTGGTATCGCGACGGGAGTTCACTCTCGCCCGAGGAGATGGGTGACTTCTACGCGGAGCTGGCCACACGGATGGTCGGCTGGCGACCGCCTGTCGTGGATTGACTCAGCCCTTGCGGGCCGGTTCCGGTTGCGCAGGAGAGCCGTTCGCGGCAGGGCGGGTCGCCGACGTCGCCCGGCGGTGAACCGTCACCGCGAATGTCGCCGCGACCAACACCATCACCAGATCGTAACCGACGTAACCGATGATGGTGGCGCGCAACCCGATGTGCGACACGATGATTCCGGCGATCACGGCTGGGACGCTGAACGCGAGGTAGCTCGCCACGAACACCGACGAGAAGACCTGACCACGCTGGGCGGGTGGGGTCGCGGCGGTGATGTTGTCCATCGCGGAGAGGAACGTGGCGGCCCAGCCCGAGCCGGCGATGATCGAGCCGACGATGTAGAGGGGCAGCGATGCCGACAGGACCCCGGCCAGTGAGATCACGACACCGGCGGCGAGTGCGGGGAATCCGAACGCCGCCTTGACCGACGCCGGACGATCGGTGATGAGCAGGGACGTGACAGCCGCGCAGGCGAAGAAGACGAACAGGATGGCACCCGCCGCGCCGTGGTTGTCGACTCCGAACACGCGGGAGACCACCGAGGAGCCGAGGGAGAGGTACAGGCCGCCGAGGGACCAGGTGGCGACGAGGGTCGGGACCGAGGCGAGGAACACCGTGCGGACCTCGCGGGGTACGCGAATCTGCGGCGCGAGCGTGCCCGCCAGGTGCCGTCGGGAGTCGAAGCCGACCCGCTCGCGGGTCTCCGGGACGACGAGCAGCGCGATCAGCAATGCGGCGAACAGTCCGAGAATGATCTCGTAGACCAGGACGCGCGGTGCAGGTGCGTACTCGACGAGCACACCGGCCACGGCGACCCCGCTCGCCAGACCGATCGCCGGGGCCGCGCCGATGATCGTCGACCCGGTACGGGCCGAGGGCTGCAGATCGACCGTCGTCGCGGTCAGCGTGCCCATGGCGGCTCCGGTGGCCAGGCCCTGCAGAGCCCGCGCGGCGAGCAGGGTGCCGACGTCCTGGGCGACGACGAACAGCACCATGCTCGCGATCAACAGGACGAGCGCGACGGCGAGGACGGGCCGTCGGCCGACATGGTCGGAGAGCGACCCGACCGTGAGGAGACTCAACAGCATGGTCACCACGTACACCGCGAAGACGAGGGTCAGAGTGAGCGCGGAGAATCCCCAGAGTTCCTGGTAGACGGGATACAGCGGCGACGGTGCCGCGGATGCGAACAGGACCATCATGTAGGTCGCCGCGATCAACCAGAACGCGCGATGGGGGTGCAGTGGCGCCACGAGGTCTCCTTAAAGCAAACAGAGTTGCATTGAGAAAGTAGCCCGGACCGCCACACAAAAGCAATCGGCTTTGCAATAATGGCGTCTATGACGACGGCCCGCATCCCTGAGAAACCGACAACCGGTGGCCCCGCTTCGCCGCCCCGGCGCCCCGGTGGGCGCAGCGCTCGCGTGCAATCGGCGGTCTACACAGCAGTCGGGCAGCTGGTCGGTGCGGGAAGCCGCGAGACGATGACGATCCCGGAGGTCGCCGAGCTCGCCGGCGTCAACCCCACCAGCATCTACCGGCGCTGGGGGACGATCGACACCTTGCTCGGTGAGGTGGCGGTCGCGGCCCTGACGCAGGGGGAGCCCCTCCCCGACACCGGGAGGCTCGCCGACGATCTGTCCGAATGGGCCCAGATCATCGCGGCCGACATCGGTCGGCCCAAGCGCCGTGCCTACCTGCGGGCGATGGTCTCGGCGCGTGAGGGCCTCGTCGACGCGTGCCCGTGCTGGGAGATCCGTCGCGAGCAAGCCGAGCAGATGATCGACCGGGCTCGCGCGCGCGACGAGTCGACGCCCTCGGTGCGTCAGATCCTCGATCACGTGATCGCGCCGCTCTACCACCATGCGGTCTTCGGGCTCCCGATCGACGACGATCACGTCTCCGCACTGATCGCCGACGTCCTGTCGATGTCAGGAGACGACCCGAGACGATAGGGTCCGGGCATGAAAAACGTGCACGCGTTCACCGATGACGCGCTCGGCGACCTCGACGCGACGGGGATCGCCGACGCCATCGCCTCCGGAGAGATCTCGGCCGCCGAGGCCGTCGAAGCGGCCATCGCCCGCATCGACGCCGTCAATCCGCAACTCAATGCGATCGCCTTCGACGACCGCGAGCGTGCGCGTAAACGCGCCGTCGACAACGACTTCCCGCTCGGCTCGTTCATCGGCGTGCCGTCGATCATCAAGAACAACACCGACTTCGCCGGCCTGCCGACCTGCCACGGTTCGGCGGCAGTGCCGCAGCGGCCCGCCGAGGCCAACGAGGCGTTCACCAACCAGTTCCTGGCCAGCGGGGTCAACGTCATCGGCGCGTCGACGATGCCGGCCTTCGGGCTCACCTCGACGACCGAGTTCGTCGACCGGGAACCCACCCGCAATCCGTGGGACACCGACTACTCGTCGGGTGGCTCGTCGGGCGGTTCGGCCGCACTGGTCGCAGCCGGCGCTCTGCCGATCGCCCACGCCAACGACGGTGGAGGGTCGATCCGGATCCCCGCCGCCATCTGTGGTCTCGTAGGCCTCAAGCCGACCCGCGGGCGCGTCGAACCGTCCAAGGAGACCAAGGACGCACCCATCGATCTGGTGTCGAACGGGATCGTCAGCCGGTCGGTGCGCGACACCGCCCGATTCCTCGCCGACACACAGGGATTCCGGCCGGCGCCGGAATTGCCGCCGCTCGGGATGGTCGAGGGGCCCGGAACCGAGCGGCTGCGGGTCGCGCTGATCACCGAGCCGCTGACGGGGACTCTCCTCGACCGGGACACCCAGCGGTGCCTCACCGAGGCGGCAGACCTGGTCGAGTCGCTGGGCCACCGCACCGAGATGGTGCCGCTGCCCGTGGATCGTGACTACGTGCAGGACTTCATCGACTACTGGTCGTTGCTGGCGTTCGCGCTCGACCGGTTCGGGAAGAGAGTCGTCGACAAGGGATTCGACCGCTCGAAGGTCGATTCGTTCACCCGTGGGCTGTCGCGAAACGCGTTGCGCCACTTCTATCGGTTGCCGGGCGCGGTCCGTGGCCTGCACAGGTCGACCGACGCGTTCCGCGGACTGCACGACAAGTTCGACGTCATCCTCACCCCGACCGTCGTGCACGCCACCCCGGAAATCGGATACCTCGACCCCGCAGTCGAATTCGACGAGGCGATGGACCGCCTGACCCGGTTCATCGCGTTCACCCCGGCCAACAACACCGCGGGAACCCCGGCGATCAGTCTCCCGCTCGGACGAGCGGAGTCGGGAATGCCGATCGGCGTCCATTTCGCCGCCGACCTCGGCCAGGAGCGCACCCTGCTGGAGTTGGCCTACGAACTCGAGGCCGCCCAGCCGTTCGCGCGTATCCAGGACGCCTGAACCGCGATCCGTCCTTCTCGCGGTAGCGTTTCCGTTCCGGTTATCGGATCCGGCAAGCGGAACCACGACGAGGACGAGCGCAACGGCGCTTCGTCGACCCATGGCTGCGATGCGTTTGATGCATCTCGGTCTGCGGGTCCACGTGGCCGGCGAGGTCACAGCGCCGTCGTGGGATCAGGCGACGTCATGATCGCGGTGTCGGGATCAGGGACCACCGACTCGGCAATTATTGCCGCCGCCGTAGTGGGCCCACATGTGCGGGTGACGGACTACGGCACGGCGGATAGGGAGGATGTTGTGCAGGGTGTGCGTCGCGATCTCGGCGATGCACAATGCCCGGTGGGCGGGGAAGTGAAAGTGACGCGGTGATGGTCGCAGACGGCAGCCACGTCTGTCGCTCGTCAGATAATCTCCTCAATCGTCGCACCGGCCAGCCACGAATCACCCTGGATGTATAACTGATCCACTTCCGCTCCGCGGGTCACCGGCATGTCACTACGAACGTTGTGCCCGTGGAGCGTTTGCAAGTAGGCAAGATATCTGTATTCGCTGGGAAACCGTGACAGCACTACAGGATCGAACGACAGCTCGGCGCCTGGTATCACAGAGTCCATCCGGTCGCGGTCGTAGATGGGCTGCCGTCGCACCAGCCGCCAACCTCGGTGGACGTCCGTGCCGAAGTCGTCTGTTGCGGCAAGGAAATCGAAGAACCTACCGTGGCAGGTCACGTCGACCTCGACGTCGCGCAATGCGGCCCGCTGCGTGATCGCCATTCTGGTCTGTGCGACGGCGTGCCTCCCGACGATGCGGACCGAGGTTCCGCTCATGGTGTGGATGACGTCGAGACCGTTGTCGTGCGCCCGCTTACTGGCCTCGATGAACTCCGCGGCGGTTCCGCTGAACCAGGTCGTGGACATTCGACCGCGGCGGTGCCAGATCTGAGAGAACCGGCCCCATTGTCCTGTGTCGCGGTACAAGGCCCAGTCATCGATGAGCGAGCGGATGCTGAGCTCATCTTGGATCATGTTCAATGGTGATGCGGCGGAGCCGTTTTGCGTCATGAGACCACTGTGATCGAATAGAGACGGGGACGCGGCCTTTCATTGCTGCTCAGCGGACGAGCAATTCAACGATCTGCGGCAGCATTGAGGCCCGCCGCACGTCCTGTGGTCAGGGCGGTCGCCAAGCCGCCCGCATACCCAGAGCTGCTGACACCGCCGATGTCGGCCCCCACCGAGTACAAACCTGAGATAGGAGTGAACCGGAAGTCCCTCGCATCGGTGATCCAGGAGGCTGACCGCGGGGCGCTGGAGTGGGACTTGCGCATTACACGTAGCTGGTCGTCGACCGCGATTCCGCCGGTGGTGAACGAGATGGCTGACTGCACATGGACCGCGGTGAACGGCCCGTGGGCCAGGGTGGTGCCGATACCGGTACGTGAGACGGGGAGGCCGGCGGCGTTGCCGCCGGCCATCGCCGCCGCGAAATTCGTAAGCGTCGCAGCGACAACCGCCGGTGGAGCCCCTAGCTCGCCGATTCGCGCGGCCAGTCCCTCCAGTGTCGGATCAGTGAGCACGACACCACCGGCCTTCTTGGCGCGAGCGGCTATCACGGACGGCGGCGCAGTGATGGCCGTCGAGGTCGGCTCCTGTGCCGTCGCGTCATCGAAGACGTAGAAGCCGAGGCCGCGCGGCTGCCGGGCAAGTGCCTCGTTGACGTTCTCTTCGAACGCTCCGGCCGTCTCGTCGATGAAGCGGTGCCCCGCCATGTTGATCGCAACCGACTTGCATCCGTAGTACTGGGAGAGGTCCGCGAATGTCTCCGCGGTGTGCCGCGCAGGTGGAGCGGGGAGGGCATGTCCGTAGAAGCCGCTAAGGCCCCCGGTGGTGCCCGCGCCGACGGCGACCGCGGCCGTCAGGCCGTCACCGGTGCTCCACGGATTCGATCGGTGTGCGACCGAACTGGCGTCGATTCCGGCGTAGCGACCCAGCAGTTCCGGACTACCTTGAAAACCGCCGGTGGCCAGCACCACTGCGTCCGCGGCGACTTTGCGTCGGGTAGCGGAGTCGTCGATTACATATGCACCAGTTACCTCGCCGTTGTCACCGAGTGCCAGTTGGTCCAGCGAGGTGCCGCTGTGGACGGTCCCGCCCAGGTCGGCGATTGTAGACGCTGCCCGCGAGATCAGTTGCTGTGGCGACAGAGCCCAGCCTTCGTATCGATCGAAAACTGTTGGAAGCACTTGCAACTCGACCCCAAGAGTCTGCAACCACGCTGCCGCATCCGGCAGGGACTCACACACGAGTGTCTGTAGTTGCTCGTCGCCGTTGGGTGCGCACGCCCGAAACCGGTCGAGATCGCCGTAAGTGGTCAACATGCCATTCGACAGTGCCGCCGAGCCGCCGAGTCGCGGACCCTTCTCGATGAGGGTGCATGACGCGCCGGCCTGCAACGCCGACACGGCGCAGGCGAGTCCGCCCATACCGCCACCGATCACCAGGATATGTGTGGTCACAACAGGTCCCTCCGCACTTTGGTTGCCAGGTAGCGAGAGTGGGTGCTGACCACGGCCGTCTACCGAGTCAATCGGCCCGCACGGCATATTTCAAATGAATAGCATGAATCATCAACATCAACAGTATTTATCATGGTCCGGTGGCGTCATCATGCTCAAGCGGGTGCTTGCTGCGTCACGGTCGGCGTGCAAGCCTGGAACCATCGAGAGGCATGGGAGGACAATGTATGTCGGGCGGGGTTGGTGAACCGGGAGCTTCCGTGGCTCGCAGGTTGCTGACGATCCTGGACTGTTTCGACGTGTCCCGCACCGAACTGTCGCTCTCGGACATCGCCCATATCGCCGGTCTGCCGGTCTCGACCACGCGCCGACTCATCGTGGAACTGGTCGAGTGGGGCGGCTTGGAGCGGCAGTCGAACGGGAAGTACCGGATCGGACAGCGGCTGTGGCAGGTTGCTGCCTCTGCATCCGTGCAACACACGTTGCGCGTTCGTGCGTTGTCCTGCATGCACGACCTCTTTGCTGCGACATCGCAGAACGTCCAGTTGATGGTGCTGGACGGGTCGGAGGCGTTATGTATCGAAAAGTTGTCGCACGATCGGTCCGTTGTGAACCTGACCCAGGTCGCCGGACGAACTCCATTGCATGCATCTGCTGCGGGCAAAGTGTTGCTCGCGTATGCGCCGGCGGAATTCACACGCGAATACGTGTCACGAGGATTACCGCGGCTCATGCCGCGAACAATCGTGCAACCGGGCCGGTTTATGGCGAGCTTGGCCGAGGTTCGCAGAGCAGGCGTCGCGCACAGCCGTGAAGAACTCACGCCGGGGGTCTGTTCGGTCGCGGCCCCGGTCACCGGTCCATCCGGTGACGTCGAGGCCGCACTGGGTCTGTTGGTCCCTCACACCATGCGACTGGACCGGCTTGAATCCGCGGTTCGCACCGCGGCGAAGGGAATCAGCCGGTCGCTCTCGACAACGGGAGACCTGGCGTAGATCGACTGACGAGTCGGGCACGGTGCTGGCCCAGGCCGGTCGCTCATGAACGAGATGGGGGTCGAGGGCCGCTTACGCCATCAGGCTAGTGAATGGAGGCGATTCAGCCTATCTATTAGACGAATAGAACGCCGGGTGCGACAGTGCTTACAAACAAAGGAGCAACACTCATGAGCATTTCTTCCCTGGGCTACGTCGTCGTCAGAGGTCCGGTCAGCGAATGGCGCACGTTCGCCAGAGATGTACTAGGACTTCAGGAGGTACCCCAATCTCGCGAGGACAGGGCGTACTTCCGAACCGATGACTACATCTACCGCGTCGCGGTGGTAGACGGGCCCCCCGGTCCGGACGCGCTGCTCGCGGCAGGCTGGGAGATGCCCAACACAGAGACCTTCGAGGCATTGGTCGCACATCTACGCCATCACGGGTACGACGCTAATGAAGACGACGAACTGGCCAAAGAACGCCGGGTCCGGCGGTTGGCAACAGTGACAGATCCCGATGGACTGGTTCTGGAGTTCTACCTCGGATTCACCCGTGACTTCGCACCCTTCGCATCACCCCGCGGGGTCACCTTCGTATGTGACGAGCTGGGCTTGGGTCATCTGTTCCTGTCGAGTCAGCAGCCGGCGAAGACGGTGGAGTTCTATCGAGATGTGCTTGGGTTCAGACCGACCGACACCATCGACGTGATGGGCACCGATGCAGTCTTCATGCACATCAACCCTCGTCATCACTCGGTAGCTGTCGCCAGCATCCCGAATCTCACCGGGTTGGGTCACCTGATGCTGGAGGTGACCAAGCTCGAGGATGTCGGTCGCGCTCTCGACCAGGTGAAGTCCGGCGCCGCAGAGATGGCGATGGATATGGGCGAGCACTCCAACGATCACATGATCTCGTTCTATGTCGTCACACCGTCCGGATTCCAGATTGAATACGGCTGGAACGGCGCGCTCGTGGACGACGAGACGTGGACCCCGGCGCACTATGTGGTGACGAGCAATTGGGGACATCAGATGGCTGATGGCACCTCGTTCCCCAAGAGGCCGGCGCTGTAATGATGAGTGGGTCTGGAAGATGACAGGCGGATCTGACCGCCGGGTGGTCTGGCCTGAGCCCATGATCGCGACGGTCGAAGACTTCAGCCAACCCGCGCCGGGGCCCGGTCAGGTCCTGATCCGCACCGCGCTCACTCTCGTGAGTCCGGGAACCGAGCGGGCCTGGTTGTCGACTAAGAGCCGATTCCCGTTCCCTGGGGCCGGCTTTCCGTTCCATCCCGGTTATTCCTTGATCGGCCGCGTCGAAGATGTCGGGCACGGTTGTGACCCGACTCGAATCGGCGAGACCGTGTTCACCACCAACGGTGGCTACGGATGCCACGCGACCCGGGTAGCGGCCGCCGAGGAATTGGTTTTCAGGGTAACTGACGGCACGGATCCGCGAAAGGCCCTGTTCTTCGCCGTCGCCGATGTCGCCATCGCCGCCGTTCGCCGGTCCCGGGTAGAGCTCGGGGAGTCCGGAGTGATCGTCGGGCTGGGTCTAATCGGTCAGCTCGCGGTTCAAGCTGCGCGGGCCGCGGGTGCCGTCCCTGTGATCGGCATCGACCCAGATCCGCATCGGCGGGATCTCGCACTGAGATCGGGAGCTCATGCGGTGTTCTCGCCGGACGACCGCGACGGCTGGCGAGGGGCCGTCTCAGCGGACGGCGGAGCTGACTTCACTGTTGATCTCGCCGGCGGCAACGGCGAGTCGCTTCAGCTCGCCATCGACGCCGTAGGCAGATTCGGGCGTGTCATCGGGGCGGCGCGCACCCCCGAGCCGGTGTCCCTGGAGCTCAACGATGGTCTGATGCTCAAGAACGCCTCGCTGTCACTCATGCACATATTGGCGCGGCCAGACGCGGACTCCCGACCCGGCCTGTGGTCTCTGGCGGACCAGTGGGCCGCGTACCTCAAGCTGTTGGCCGTGGGATCGCTGGACCCGCTGCTGCTATCCGGACAGGAACTGGGTCCCGATGCCCTACCCGCCTTCTATCAGGACCTCGTCAGAGGCGACTCATCACCGCTGGCCACAGTCGTCGCCTGGTGAGTCGTCCGGCCACCACACCACACCCCAACCCGTCAGTCGCTGCAGCCGAGCGACATGCAAGAACTAGAGAGTCAGATGTCAACCACTCCAGATGTCATTTCAGCTCCGCCGAGGTCTGAGCACGCCCGCGTGTTGATCGTCGGCTCCGGACCGGCGGGGCTGACTTCCGCACTCGCCCTGGCGCGGATGGGGATTCCGAGCGTCGTGATCACCCGTTATGCCGGTCTGGCACACACGCCGCGTGCGCACATCACCAACCAGCGGACTCTGGAGATACTGGCCGATCTCGGCGTGATCGATGATGTCGAGGAACGGGCTGTGCCATTGGCTGAAGCGCCGTTCAGCTTGTTCGCATTGACGCTCTCCGGCCCGGAGGCAGCACGGGTACCGGCCTGGGGTGCCGGACTGGAGGATCAGCGGCGCTACCGCGCGGCCAGCAGGCACCTGCCGCTGAACGTTCCCCAGAACGTGTTGGAACCGATTCTTGCTGACGCCGCACTCCAAACCGGACTCGTCGATCTGCGGTACCAGAACGAGTTCCTGCGTCTCACGCAGAACGGCGACGGTGTCGACGTCAGCGTCCTGGAACGCACGTCCGGTCAGGAGTACATCGTCCGCGCCGAGTACGTCATCGGCGCCGACGGAGCCAACAGCCGGGTGCTAGAGCAGATCGGACTCTCCGTCAGCGGCGAACTGGACCTCCTACGCACCGTGTATGCCTGGGTCGAGGTGGACCTCGCGCAGTACTTCTCCTACCGGCCGGCGTGGTGCATGTGGCCGATCGATTTCGAGTTCTGCAGTTTCACCATGGTCGCGCCGTGGAACGAGTGGGTGTGCGGATGGGTTGACCCCGCTGGACGTGTCCCCACGGACGCCGAAGTGATCGAGAAGGTCCGCTCCTCGATAGGAGATCCGACCGTCGAGGTCAAGGTCAAGAACGTGAGCACGTGGTCGGTGAACCATGCGGCAGCCCCGCGGTACTCTGCGGGACGGGTGTTCTGCATGGGCGACGCAGTACATCGGCACCCACCGACGAATGGGTTGGGAAGCAACACGTCGATTGCCGATGCCTACAACCTCGCGTGGAAGCTCCAATTGGTCCTCACTGGGGTCGCCGGCGCGGCGTTGCTGGAAACCTACTCCGATGAGCGTGCACCGGTGGGCCGCCGGGCCGTCGATCGAGCGTATCAGTCTGTCACGGAGGTGTTTTCGCTCGGCACAGCCATTGGGTTGAAGCCGGAGATGACCAGTGAACAGAAGCAACAGGTCGTCGCCGGAATCGATGCCGATTCACCGGAGGGCAAGCAGGCCCGGGCCGCAGTTGCGGAGTTCCGGAAACTGATGGACTTCAATTTCAATGCGCATGGCGTCGAGCTGGGTTATCGCTACGACGATCCGAACGCCACGGACACCACCAGCCACGACGTCGAACCGCTCGACCCTGGCACGGTGGACGATCTGATTTACGTGCCCTCCACGGCGCCGGGCGAACACCTTCCGCACGCATGGGTGGAGCGGAATCGGCGCCGCGTGTCGACCGTCGATCTGGTCGGCGGCGGTCAGTTCACGTTGATCACCGGTCGCGGGGGTGCGGGATGGTTGCCCGCCCTGGACCGGGTACAGGCGTTGTACGGCCTACCCGTGGTCGCCCGCTTCATCGGCGCGAGCCATGGCTACCGGGACCCGCTGGGCGAGTGGGCACAACGGTGTGCAATCGAGGAGGACGGGTGCCTTCTGGTCCGACCCGACGGACACATCGCCTGGCGCGCGATGAGCGGACCGGATCCCGATGCACTGGTCGCAGCGGTCGGTCGGGCACTCGCCATCGGGAAATCCGCGGCCCGGCGTCTCGGCCTGGCGCGCTCTCAGCCGGCTGATCCAGCAGCCGAGGGCGCGACCTCAGGGGCTGTGATGGAGTAATTCGTTCACCCACACCGCAATCTGGGATCGTGATCGAAACTCCAACTTCAGCAGGATGCTGGCGACATGGGACTCGGCGGTGCGGTGCGAAATGACCAACCGCTCGGCGATCTGACTGTTGGTCAAACCCTCGGCCACTAACCTCGCCACTTCGAACTGGCGTCTGGACAGCGGGTGCGCGTCCGCCCCCGGGACCGCCGGGCCCCGGGGGCGGACGACGTCCTCGCGCAACGCCTCGGCGGCTAATCGCAGCACGGCAGCGTCATCGAGGTCTCCACCCGCCGCGGCAAGACTTCCGTAACGGTCATCGCCGAGCAGCCGGCGACAGTCCGCTTCGGTCTGCCGGGTCATTCGCCTGGTTGTGTCGCGCGTCAACGGGAGTTGGCGGACGTTCCACATCCGGCCGACCGCACCGAGAAGTGTTGCGGCATGCTCGTTCTTACCCAATCCCGAGGCTACGTAGGCGGTGGCCGCGACTGAGCAGGCGGACAAGGAGGCCCCCGGGAAACACTGAAACAGCGCGATGGACTCGGCGAGTTCTGCACGCGGAGCAACCAGATCAGCGACATGTCGTTGCTTCAGAACACCTGCGATCCATTTCGCATTCGCCTTCATGAGGTGCGATTTGTGCGCGTCTGCTGTCTCCTCGAGTCTGGTGCAGAATGACGCTGACTGGGCATCGTCGTTCAAATCCAGGGCGACTGTGGCGCCCACCAGCAGAGCATGCATGCGGGTATGCGGATCTTCGTCGAACTGGGCACGCTCTGCCGCCGCCTCAGCGAACGCGATCGCTCCGGCGTTGTCGTTGGCAGCCCTAGCCATCAAAGCGTCGCCCAGCATGAATTGTCCTGCTAGCGCGGTATACTCGGGTGTGCCTTCCCACTGCAGAATCGCCTCGGCCACGCGGCCTGCCGAGGCGGAATCACCGAGCAAACACTCCAGGATTTTCAGTAGCGACTGGATCTGCAGGAGGTGGGTCTTCGACAGCGAGCACTGCTCCAGAAGGATTTGTGCCCAGCGCATTCCTTCCCGCGTGGCACCAGCGGTGTGAAACCAGTACGGCTGCAGTGCGGTGACGACGTCGACAGCCCGGGTCTGGTCGCCCTCGGTCATCAAAAACTGCAACGCGGTGCGAATGTTCGCCATCTCTCTGCGAATCATTCGAAACCAGTACAGATCTCCGAGTTCGGCTTCCTCGGGCGCGCCCGAAGACACTATGCCCCGGTAATAGTCGGCGTGCGCGCGACGGATACGGGTCCTGTCGTCGCAGCGCTCCAGACGTTCCGCGCCATACTGTCGAATCACCTCGAGGAGGTGATAACGGTCCTGCCCCGGCTCCGAGGCTCCGGCGCGGCTCACGATCGACTTGTCCACCAGTCCTTCCAGCAGGTCGAGGATGTCGGCGTCGGCGTCGAGCACGTAACAAGCAGCGTCGATGGTGAACCCTCCGGTGAACACCGATAGCCTCTCCCAGGCGCGTCGCTCGGAAGTCGAGCACAGCTCATGGCTCCAATCGAGAGTCGCGCGCATAGTCTGCTGCCGGCGTGGACGCGTCCGACCTCCGCGAACCAACAGCGACAGCACGTCATCGAGGCGCGACAGCATCTCGTCCACCGACACTGCACGTAACCGTACGGCCGCGAGTTCCAGAGCCAGTGGCATCCCATCCAGCCGACGGCATAGTTCGGCAACCTGCGGACGGTTCTGCGAGTTGACCTCGAAATCCGGCCTTACCAGGCGTGCACGGTCGACGAACATCGCCACGGCGTCGGACCGCATCACCTCGTCGGGCTCGTCGGACTCGGGCAGCGACAGCGGCGCGATCTCGACCACGAGTTCTCCCGTGACCGCGAGTACTTCGCGGCTGGTGACCATAACGCTCACCCGAGGCGCGCCGGCTATCAGGCCCCCCACTAGGTCGGCTGCCTCACCGATCACGTGCTCACAATTGTCAAGGACGAGCAGAAGTTCGCGGTTCGCTACGCTCCCCACGATGGCAAGGCCCACATCCAGGGAGTCGTCGCGTAAGCCGAGCGCATCCGCGACGGCGCGGTTGACCGCGCCCGGGCCCCGCACACCTGCGAGCTCCACAAGGACTGCACCGTCCCGGAACTCACCGACGACTGCCTGCGCGACCTCCAACGCGAGGCGCGTCTTGCCCATCCCGCCGAGGCCGGTGAGCGTCACCAGGCGATGCTCCGCGAGGAAGGTCTGCAGAGCTTGCACTTCGACACCACGGCCGACAAATCGATCCGCGGCGCCGGGAAGGCCGTCGCGTGAGCAGAGCGTCATGAGAGCGACCGCCGGGCTGCCGAATGCACGTTATTTGCATACAACCGAAACACCTCGTTGATCGTCGAACACCATCGGCGGCGCGTTGTAAGGGCAAATCCGCACACACGGGACCACGGGCGCATAGCGTCTAGCTCCCAAACGCCACGTTACCGCTCCGGCCTTTCACGACCGAGTGATATCGGACCACGGACGCAGCCCAACCTTGCCACCGCCCCGTTCCGGACGGACAAGCCGTGCCTGCGCGGCGGCTCCAGAGTCAGAGGGGAAGGCATCGCCTTCGATCCAGCGTCGTGCGGACACGACCCGCTCACCTCACAGGTGCCGGGTGATGCCGCCATCGGCCGTGACGAACTGCCCCGTCACCATCGCCGATTCGTCGCCGGTGAGGAAAAGGACAGGCCCCACGACGTCCTCAACGGACGGTACGCGAGCGATTGCCTGCTGCGCCCACATGGCCTCGACGGCATCCTTCGGGATCCTTCCGTCGAGGACCTGCGCGTCGAGTGCAGGTGTCATGGTCAAACCGGGTGACACTGCATTCACCGTGATGCCGTGCCGGCCGAGTTCGCCGGCCATCCCTAGAGTCAGTCCCAAGAGCCCGGCCTTACTCGACATGTAGGGGACCTTGTCCGGCATCGTGGTGTATATCGACGACGAGGCGACGTTGACGATCCGACCCCACCCGCGCTCGATCATGCCGGGCACCGTAGCGCTCAACAGCATGAACGGCGCATCCAGGTTCACCGACATGACACGCCGCCATTCTTCGAGCGTGACGTCGGTGAAGGGGATCGAATTCGACACAGCAGCATTGTTGACCACGATGTCGACGTCGCCGAGACGGTCGCGGGTCTCGGCCACGGCGCGTTCGACCCCTTCGCGGTCGGTCAGATCCACTGGCACCGCGATCGCCTCGCCACCCCCGTCTTTGACCTTCTGGACGGTCTCATCGCCTTCGATGACATCGAGTATCGCTACCCGCGCCCCTCGCCGCGCCAGGCCCAGAGCCACCGCTTGGCCGATACCGCGCGCCGCGCCGGTGACTATCGCCACCCGCTGGTTGGTTCTTTTTTCCACTTTCCCTCCTCAGACCGCTATGCGACCGTGTTCCGTAGCGTGTGTACACCCCGCAACTCCCGCAGAGCCGCAAGTCTGCCGGCCCGCGGTGGCCCGGAGAGCCTCGCGGTCGTGTCGATCGACGCCGGTAGATTGATGTGCGAGGTCACGCGATGTGGGCCGCTCGATCAGCCGGCACGGACGGTGGCTTGTGACCCTTGGCGGTTACCGCTCGAAGATCACCGTTCGCCTCGACGAGTTCCGAGCGCGTGACCCGGATGCGTTGTGCGAGAATTTTTTTACCTATCAGATGGTCGGCGGGACTGTTGATCGACTCGACGCGGACGAGAACGTCGTCGTGGTCGAAGCATGCAACTGCCAGTTTCGAGCCATGGGTGGTGGGCAGCGAAAGCGTGGTTCCTGAGCCGCTCTGAAGCCCTACCATCTGCAGCTTCATGTCGGCTTGATCGCTCCAGAACCACGGAACATCGGTGGACGGAGCCCAGGTATCGGTCGCAAGGCCCGTGGCCAAGGCTTTCGCCTGGGACTTGGCGTTCTGGATGGACTCCAACCGAACAGATCTCCCCTCTGCAAATATGTTGGGGGACCTCGCGCAATCTCCCACGGCAGAGATGTGCGGGTCGGACGTTCGCAGAAACCGGTCGACGACGATGCCGTCATCGACGGACAAGCCTGCACTCGCGGCGAGCCCGGTCACCGGTTCGGCGCCTATCCCGACCACGACCAGATCCGCCGGGATGCGCTGTCCCGTGGTGAGGTGAACTCCGGTGACGCCGTCCCCGGAGGCTTCGATCGCTGCCACACCACTGTCGAAGACGAACTCGATGCCGCGCTGGCGATGCGAAGCCAGGAGGTGCGCAGAGGTTATCGGCGATATCGCCCGGTTGAGTACCCTCGGACCGGCCTGGACAACAGTCACCGCCCGCCCGGATTCAGCGACAGTTGAGGCGATTTCGAGACCGATGAACCCTCCGCCGATCACGACGACGGCATTCGCCGTCCCGAGGGACTCCTTGAGTCGGTCGGCGTCGGCGAGCGTGCGAATGGCGAGCACCGAAGGTGATCGGGCACCCGGCACATCCAGCCAACGGCTCCGAGCCCCGAGCGCCAAGACCAGATGGTCATAGCGGATGGCCTCACCGGATGACACTTGCACTGTGCGGTCGTGCCTATTGATCCTGGTCAACGCATCCCCGCACCGCAACTCGATGGCGTTGCGAGCGTAAAACTCAGCAGACCGGAGCCATAGGCCCGAGTCGTCCGAGTCGCCACCCAGATAACCCTTGGACAGCGGTGGACGCTGGTAGGGCGGAATGCCCTCGTCACCGAGGAGTACCAAGTGTCCGTCGAATCCGGCACTGCGCAACGACGCGGCGGTCTGGCAGCCGGCCTCGCCGGCGCCGGCGACGACGATCCTGGATATCATCTCACTGCTCCGCGGGCAACTGGACCACGGCCCCGTCGAGATCGGAGGTCACAATGATCTGGCAACTCAAACGACTCTCTGGTGTGCGGGGCGATTCCGTGAACTCGAGCATGTCGTCTTCGTCCGCCGCGGGCGGGCCCACCCGTTCGACATCGACAGCGCTGACGTACACGTGGCAAGTCGCGCACGCCAGCGTGCCGTTGCACTCTGCCGTGATCCCGGCGATGCCGTTGTCCAGAGCTGCTTGCATGAGACTGTTGCCTTCTTCCGCGTCGACGGCGACGGTCTCACCTCCGTCCGGCGTTACGAACAGGACCTTGGCCACGATGTCGAACCTCCTTGGGTGATCGGTAGAGCTGATGCGGGCGACTCAGGAACGGTGTTCCTCATCGGTGTAGAAGACTTCGGATTCTTCCGGCCTCGGGCGCGTCCGGAATCCGAGCTTCTTCGGTTGAATGGCCCTCGCATGTTTGTCAACCATCTTGCGCCACAGGAGAACACCGCCACCGTCCGCTGCGAACAGCCGCTCGCGACTCAACCAGTCCTCGTTGGCGTATGCGTGATGGATCTCCTCGCGGCCGAAGACGTCGGCATTGTTGAAGCCGATGACGTTTGCATCCTTGACCGAGAAGACCAAGGGGCCATACTCATCCATCCGGGCGTGGAAGTCTGCCTCGTCTTCGTCGTTCTTCACCAGGCCTGCGTAGAGGATCGTGTACATGTGGTGATCTTCATCGATGGGCACGTACCACTCAAAATGCGCGAGATCCATTCGCGGGAAACCGAATCCGCCCATGAAGAAGCCGGGCAGCCAGCAACCGGTGGCTGTGGTCGAAGAGATCTCCATGATCTCCTCGATGTACTTGACATCGGTTGGGCTCATCGGCTCGCCCTTCGCCATCGCCTCGACCATGGCAGGCGGGACTGTCGCGGCGATCTCCTGGTCCTCGATCATGACCCGCCAGGTCATGTTCCCGATACCGGCGGCGCCGGCAGGCACCTCGACCCCCTTTGGATGGCCGTCTTCTTCGCGAAGAATGCGGTCCTGGGGTCGATCCCACATGCCAAGAGGCACGGCGATGTCGCCTCTCGTGACCAGATCGGCGTCGTGGTGCAGCCAGATGTGGGGGTCGTCGAACCCGTTCTCGGCTGCGGTTCGCCAGTTGCCGTTGATCTTGATTCGAACGAGTGGCCGCCACGCGAGTTTGAAATCTCCGTCGATCTCCGAGCGCCGCATCAGCGGAGGGAGGTCGTGCTCGATCGGCTCCGGCTCGCCGTCGCCGATGTAAACGAACACGGTGCTTGCCAACTCACGAACTTTGTAGGTCGGAATCGACACCCGATTGACCAGCTTGCTCTCTGGGTGGGACAAGATCTGAACGACCTTGCCGTCTCGGACATCGAACGTGAACCCGTGCAGCCAACAGGTGACGGTGTTCTTGGAATGGCACTCCGGCCGGGCGGACAGCGGGACGCCGCGGTGGATGCACCTGTCTTCGATGGCGTACACCTCGCCGTCGACTCGCTTGAACATGATGCGCTCACCGCAGATGGTCTCCGCGCGGGTCTCTCCGTCCTCAAGTTCGTTGCTGAAAAATGCTGGGTACCAGTAATTCCGGAGGCCCATGACGGCTTCCTCGTACCGAGGCCAGGCCCTGCGCCTACCATTGTCGGCGGTCGTCTCCTCTTTGGCTTCGGCGAGCGCCCTGTCAGCGTCCTGGCCAGGATCATGCGGAATGTTGGCAGTGAACTCTTCGGTATACGTCATGGTCAAAGCCTCAGTTCGGTAGATGGCGCGAGATACTCGCGATGCGTACTCGCTTCTGTCACGGACCGGATCGGCCGGTGAACAAAGCTGATGTGTTCGGGGCTGGCGGGGTCGGGGCCCGCACAGACGTCAAGCTAGCGCGGAAGTGGTGTGGGCCACATCCGTGGAACTACTGATACCGGTACGGATTGCTGGTGGGCCGAGAAGCACGCCGGGCCTCGGTTCGTGCGTGCATGGCAGGGCCTACGACCCCAATATGGAGGGAACGGACGTCGGGGTGCTGGCCCGGATCGACCTGAATCTTGTGGTCCGGCTTTCTTTACTCCTAAAGGAGCGCAGCGTGATACGGGCAGCCGACCACCTTCCGCGCGGTGGTTCAGCGACGTCCTGGGATCGCCGTCCTTCAATCCGTCTACGTCACATCCACGTTTCCGTATCGCGCCACCGCGACGACCATTGCGGTGGTGTTGCCGCCGCTGCTCGAGAAGACCGCGACAAGCGCTCCCGCGGTGTCCATCCAAGTCCTGCCGCTGGCGTCGCGGTCCGACTTGGTCGGAGACCGAGGTCGTGCTTCTTCCGGACACCTTCGGCGCCCCGTTGCCCAGGGAACATCGGTACGACGGCCAGTAGGTAGTGGTCACCTCGGCTGTGGGCAAGAGTCCAGGTGACATGACCATCGACAGGCTGAGCAGTGATTCCCGTATCGTGTTGGAGCTGGACGGTCAGAACGTCGCACCGTACGCGGACACGGATGCCCTCAGGATCAGCCGGCGAGTTCTGGTCTGTATGGAGAACATGTTTGCGGCGGTTCCGTTCCTGGTGGCCGAGTCCGAAGCGTTGGCTCTGATCCAGACTTTGAATCGCCCGCATGTTCGCGCGGTTCGGTATGCTGCACATCCACCCGCTCGCCATCAAGGCGGCCAAGCTCGGCGTCGACATGGGTGCAATCCGAGAGCTGTGGATGATGTTGGGCGTGTGTGGCTCCGTGAGGAGTTGCTGGCCGCGGTTGCCGACTCTTATGCGTAGCCGGTCCGCGCGCGAGTCATGTCTTAGAGGCCGTGACGAATTGTCGGACTACCGAATTGAATTCGTCCGCGTGCTCGATTTGGGCCCAGTGCCCGCAGCGGTTGATCAACAGCAATCGTGAATCGGGAGCCATCGAGACCAGACGGAGGCTGTTCTCGAACGGCACCACCCGGTCGTCTCGACCATGGATGGCAAGCACGGGCATGAGCAGTTCGGTCAGCTTCGCGCTGAGGGTCGCATACTCGCGCACACCGGGCGGGCCATGGTTGGTCAGGAACTCGTTCAGGTGCTCGGGCCGTTCGAGAGCCGCAGCGGATCGCTCTCGGGCCAGTGCGTCGGTGGCAAAGGCAGGGTCGTAGCACATGATCTGAACCAGCCGCTTGATGTTCTGAGGGCTCGGGTCCTGATAGCCCTCGACCAGCACCCTGATGCCCTCCGTCGGTCCGTTTCCCGGCGAGTGGACGTTGGGACCTGGGCAGGTGGCGCCCATGGTCACGATGCTGCTCACGCGGTCGGGGTGGGCGGCCGCGGTGCGTAGCGCTGTCATGGCCCCCATCGAGTTACCGATCAGCGTGGCGGTCGCGATACCGAGGGTATCGAGCAGGGCCACCACGGTTTGGACCGGGTCGCCGGCAGCTGCGACCGAATCGCTTGCGCCCCAACCTGGCATGTCCGGTACCACTACCCGGAAGTCTTTCGACAACTGCTCGTAGTTGGGCGAGAAGTTGCTCATACCAGTAGCCCCTGGGCCCGCACCGTGCAGCAGCACCAGTGCGTGCCCATGCCCTCGCTCGTGTACGAAGACATTGGCCCCACCGATGTCGATCAGCTTCCCGGTGTTTCCGACGCTGGTTGTCATTTCATCTCCTCATTCGGGTGTGGCACGGCCGCCCGGCCGGTCAAGCGGTTCAAGACCGGACCTTCCTCGGGTGCCTGCTGTCTGACGGCAGCAGTCAGGGTGTTGGACAACAGCATGGCGATGGTCATCGGGCCCACTCCACCCGGAACCGGGGTGAGGTGACCAGCCAGGTCGATGACCGACTGGGCATCGACGTCGCCGACCAGTCCCTCCTTTCCGCGGTGGATGCCGACGTCGATGACCGCGGCCCCTGGTTTGACCGCATCCGCTCCGATGAGGCCCGGGATCCCCGCGGCCACCACCAGGACGTCAGCGCGTCGGCATACCGCCACCAGATCTATTGTGCGAGAATGACAGACAGTGACGGTGGCGTTGCGCTCTAGTAAGAGATGGGCCATGGGCTTGCCGACGAGGCTCGATCGGCCGACCACGACCGCCTCGGCCCCCTCCAACTCGATGCCGTAGTGGTCGAGCAGCATCATGACACCGGACGGAGTGCACGGCCGCAGTCCGCTCGACACGCCTTGTGCCAGATATCCCGCGTTGACCGGCGTCAACCCGTCGACATCCTTGCGATGCGGGATCATCGACAACAGCTCGTGGGACCGTATGTAGGGCGGAGTGGGCAACTGCAGCAGGATGCCGGATACCAGGGGATCGGCGGCGAGTTCGTCGATCAACGCGGCTGCCTGCGCGTGATCGGTGTTCTCCGGTAGGTGTCGGTGTAGATCCGTCATCCCCGCGGCAACGCAGGCTCGGCGTTTGTTGCGCACGTAGACCTCGGATGCGGGATCGTTGCCGATCAGTACCGTGGCCAGGCCCGGTGCATTTCCGCCCCCGTCGCTCAGTTCTGCCACCCCGGCAGCGACCTCGGCTCGCACCTTGGCGGCTACCTGCTTGCCGTCGATCACAATGGCTGACAACGATTTTCCTTTCTAGAAGACGATCGTTGTGCGACCCTGTCGAGCCACTCGGTCTTCGAGGTGCCAACGCACAGCTCTGGAGAGCACGGAGCGTTCCACATCGGCCCCCAGACGCACCAGGTCGGCGGTGCTGTGCCGGTGATCAACTCGGACCACATCCTGCTCGATGATCGGACCCTCGTCGAGGTCTGCGGTCACGTAGTGCGCGGTGGCTCCAATCAGCTTGACTCCACGCTCTTTGGCCTTGCGGTACGGGCCGGCGCCGATGAACGCCGGAAGAAACGAGTGATGAATGTTGATCAGCGGGCACTGCACCGATTCGAGAAACTCAGGGGTGATGATCTGCATATACCGCGCCAGTACAACCAGATCGACGTTCCCCGTCAGGAGTTCGAGGAGCCGAGCTTCTGCCTCTGGCCTGTTGTCCCTGGTGGCGGGAACATGGAAGAACGGCACACCGAAGGGCCGGACATCATCGGACAGGTCGGGG
Source organism: Gordonia terrae (assembly GCF_051789125.1). Taxonomy (GTDB): domain Bacteria; phylum Actinomycetota; class Actinomycetes; order Mycobacteriales; family Mycobacteriaceae; genus Gordonia; species Gordonia terrae_A. Next base: position 785,669 of record NZ_CP196526.1, read on the forward strand.
TGATTAGAGATGACCATCACGACATTCATGTCCAGTTCACCGCGGCGGTTGCGCCACAACAGGTCCAGTAAACAGTGGTCGGTCCTCGACGCCATGATGGCCACTCGTTTGGGGGAGGAGGACACCCTGAGCTGAAAATCCATGTTGAAGCGGCCGGCCACCTCTGCGGCGAACTGTGCCCTCAGGTCTTCCACGGACGCGGCGATGCCGGGGAGGTGAAACTCGGTGCGTTGAAAATACTCGCCGCCGTCAACTGCTGTCGAAACCTGGTCGAGAGTAACGATGTTGGCACCGACGGTCGCTAGGAAGCCGCCTACGGCCGCCACCAGACCGGGACGGTCCCTGCATTTGATCAGCAGCCGAGCGAGATCGGTGCGGTTGGCATATGCGGCACCGGCATGTGTAGAGATCGGTGGGGCAACGGCAGCAGATTTCATTGAACACTTTCGGGGTAGATGATGGTTTCGCGCGACAGATCACTCACCTAATGAACGACCGGAACGCTGATCCAGCGACCGTCTTTCCCGGAGCTGCTGTTGTCGTGCGAATCGTCGTACGAGGGCAGGCTCCAGCCCGACGTGAGGTGCCGCACGGAGCGGACCGCACCGTGCTGGCGTCTGCGGGGAAGCCCTCTCTGGTGGTCCAGACTCAGATGTAGACACGTTCCGACCTGTGGACTTTTCCGAATGATATGGCGGATCCGCGCGGCCGAGAAGGAAGGTGTGGCCACTGAGTGGCAAGTGGCCTGCTTCCTCGTCGCAGACCTGCGCGCCACCAGGACACGGCCGACGTCGAAACAATGGCCTGGAACAGGTCGCCGTCGGCCTCGGACGGTTCAGCACGGCTCGAGGTCTCAACCGGCATCGTGGGGGCGTGGATGATGCCGTCGAACCACGTGGATGGGCCGGTCCTGCCATGCCGCCCACTCGGTTGTCGTGGCCTCGGCGGCGGCGAGCAAGCGCGGTAGATGGTCGCCGGTGAGGGTCTCGATCGACGTTTCTGTTGCATGGACGGTGACGTTCATGGCGGCTCGCACGTGATTGCGGTTGTCGCGGACCGGGGCGGCAATCGACCGAACCCCTGGCGCGAGGTCTTGATCGGCCAGTGCCCAACCACGTTCGCGAGTCTGCGCCAGCAGCTCGCTCACCACTAGGTCTGTGTAAGTGGGGTTGGGTAAGCCAGAGCGCGTTGGCTCGGCAAGCGCCGCGCGTACCTCGTCGGGGTTCATGTCGGCGAGGAGGACGCGACCCTGCGACGTGACCATTGCCGGAAAGCGGGTACCGATGTCGACGCGTAACGCAATCAGCTTGGGCACCGCGACGCGGGCGATGTAGACGATGTCGGATCCGTCGAGTTGGGCCATGGAGCTCGATTCGCCGGTGTGGAGTACGAGGTCCTCCATATGCGGGCGCGCGATGTCCGACAGGTTGAGCGCGCCGATAAAGGCCATGCCGAGTTCGAGCACCCGCGGGGTGAGTGCGTAGCCACCCGCGCCGGGCCTAACATATCCGAGCTCGACAAGTGTCAGCAGTATTCTCCGGGCCGTCGGACGGGCCAGGTCGGCTTTCTTCGCGACCTCGCTCAGTGACAGTGCCGGTGTGTCTGCACTGAATACCCTGAGCACATTCAAGCCGCGTGCCAGCGCATCGATGAAGTCGGGCCCGGTCCCGCGCTCAGCCACCACGTTCCTCCAAGCCGGTTCTCATGCAGACTCCCGATGAGGATGCGCGCGCATTGGCGCTCGCTCGGGCTCGCTCCGCCCGTTGATGTTTCGTGGACGTGCCGGACCGCCGTCACTTCGCCCGTTGGAGGACGAAGTCATGGTGGGCCACGAGAAATGGGCGGTCGAGGTGGGTCCCGTCGGGAGCCTTGCCAGCGCTGTGTGGGGAGAACTCCACGATGAGTTCGTCTTTGACGCCGAAGACGACGTCGGTGTCGAGGTAGTCGGTGCCATGTTGGAACAGATGTGTGATGAGTTTGCGGTGGCCGGGCTCGTCGAACATGAAGTGGATGTGGGCCGGGCGGTACTCGCTGATATCGGTGTTGCGCATCAGCATCCCGACCGGACCGTCCATGGGGATGGTGTAGCCGAGGGGCGCGATGGTGCGAACGCAGTAGGTTCCATCGTCGGTGGCGGCGTACTTAGCGCGTAGTCGCGCCTCGTCGATGTCGGGGATCTGTGCCTCGTAGGTGCCGGTGGCGTCGGCTTGCCAGACGTCGAGGATGGCACCGGGAATGGGTGTGCCCTCGGTGTCGATCACTCTGCCGGTGACGAACAAAGGGGTCCCTTCGATGCCGTCGGACATGTCGAATCCGTAAGGGGCCGGGGGTGACCCGTCTATGTGGAACGGCCCGAGGACGGTGGCGGGGGTGGCAGTGTCATCGAATCGGTTGTTGAGCTGCACGACGAGCATGCTGAGTCCGACGACGTCGGAGGCCAGGATGAACTCCTGGCGCTTGTCATCGCTGATCTGTCCGACCTCGGTGAGCCACTCGATCGCGGTCACCCATTCATCGCTTGTGAGTTCGACCTCGCGGGCGTAGTCGTGGATGTGGCGCACGAGCGTGGTCATCAGTTCGGCCATGCGTGGGCTGTGAGAGGTGGCCCAGCGTTCGAGGGCGAGGTCGGTGATGTTCTCTTCTGAGACGAAGGCCATGGCAGGCTCCTCCGGGCTGGTGTGTCAGGTAATCGGGCTGCTGGGGTCGACGTACACGGCGTTGCGGTCGACGCTCATGTAGATGTCGTTGGCAATGGGGTTGCGGCGTTCTTCGGCCAACTGGCCGAGAAGGCCGGCGCAGCGCGCCAGGAGCGCGAAACCGCGGAGCAGCTCGACGGGCAGGCCGAGGTCGGCAAGTGCTGCGCCGCAGACACCCGCGCCGTTGAGGGGGAGCTTCCGGCCGACTCCGCGTTCACTCATCCGCCCGATCGCTTCGAACAGCTGCAGGTGTGGGCCGCGGAGTCCTTCTTGGGCGGCGATGCCGATGAGGACCGGGGTGCGGGGGTCACCGTCCTTGTGGTTGGGGTGGCCGAGGCCGGGGACGTGTTTGCCGAGGTTCTTCTGGACGGCGATGGCGTCCAGAGCCATCTGATCCCATTCTTCGTCGGTGGTGGGTAGCGCACCGTCGTGGCGTTGCAATATGGCGTGGAGAAACTGGCCGCAATCCTCGGTGACACCGAGGAAACGGGATCCGCCACCGAGTAGGCCGGCGGCAATGGCTCCCTGCAGGGAGTCGGGCGCGCTGAGGTAGGTGACGCGGGCGGCGATGGCGGTGGGGGTGAACCCGTGGTCGGCCAGCGCGACGAGCACCGATTCGAACACTCGGAGTTCCCCGGGGCTGGGACGACGCATGGCGACCAACCAGAAGGCGAGCTCACCGAAGCTGACCTTGCCCATCAGGTCACCGGTGAGGTCGTGTCCGAGCAGGTTGATCTCGTGTCGGCTGGAGGTGCCGAGGGAGGTCGGGTATTGCGGTGTGGTGTCGGGGGTGGTCATGCGGGTGCTCCAGGGGATGCGGTGGCAGCCAACCAGGACCGGATCTCGGCTGTGTCCTGTCCGAGTTCGGGCGGGGCGAGGTCGTAGCGGGGGGTGAGGGTGGAGAAGCTGATGGGGTTGCGCACGCCGGGCACGGTGTTGCCCTCGGGACCGACCTGGACGATCGGTTGCAGGCCGAGCTTCTCGGCGTAGTGCACACCTTCGGCGATGGTGTTGATCGGTCCGTTGGGTACGCCGACCTCGTTGAGCTTGTCGAACCAGTGTGCCGCAGGTCGGGTTGTGAGCCGATCGATCAGCAACGGGCGCAACTCGTCGCGCCGTTCGGTACGGTCGGCATTAGTGGCAAAGCGCACGTCGTCGGCGAGTTCGGGGACGCCGAGGACCTCGACGAGTTTGCGGAACTGGTTGTCGTTGCCCGCGGTGATGATCAGGTCGCTGTCGGCGGTGGGTAGCGGTTCGTAGGGGAACAGGCTCGGGTGTGCATTGCCCATTCGGGTGGGAGTGACTCCACCGGCGACGTAGGCCGACGTCTGGTTGACCAGACCGCTCATGGCCGAGGCGAGCAGGCTGGTCTCGATACCCTGTCCCTGACCAGTGTTTTCACGGTGGCGCAGCGCGGCGAGGATCGCGATCGTCGAATGCAGCCCGGCCATGACGTCGAAGACGCTGATCCCGGCGCGGTAGGCGGGTCCGTCGGGATCGCCGGTCAGGCTCATCAGCCCGGACATTGCCTGCACGATGAGATCGTAGCCGGGCAGGCCGGCGCCTTCGGCGCTGCCGAACCCGCTGATCGAGCAGTAGATGACGTTGCCGTTGCGCTCGCGCACGGACTCGTAATCCAGGCCGAAGCGAGCGAGGCCACCGGGTTTGAAGTTTTCGATGACCACATCGGCTCGGGCGGTCAATACCTGGGCGACGGCCAGATCGTCGTCGTCCCTGAAGTCGAGCACGATCGACTTCTTGTTGCGGTTGATCGCAGCGTAGTAGGTCGACACCCCGTCGGGTCGCTTCGGTGGGACCCAGCTGCGGGTGTCGTCACCTGCAGGACTCTCCACTTTGATGACGGTGGCGCCCATGTCGGCCAGTAGCATGGTGGCGTACGGGCCGGCGAGGACCCGCGAAAAGTCGGCAATGACAACCCCTTCGAGGGGGAGGGCGCCCGAGATTGCAGAATTGTTGTCCACGTGGTCTCCTGTCGGTCGCGGACTGCGACCGGTGTCGAATGTCGTTGCACGAGTGACCGTCAATTAGACTTTCGCACTGCAACTCTCGCTCGCGCTGTCGTGCGCGTCATGGTGTGCACCAGCGCATCGGGCGGCACGCAGAGGTTCGGCATGCCGCCTCGCGCGGGGCTCGTCTGATCAGGTGGAGGTCACTCGACGTGCGAACGCCTCCACGGCCGGCGGTTCGAGCCGTGGCCGGTCCTACTAGGTCGCGAGTTCCCGGAGGTCGGTTCGTCGCGAGCTGTCGTCGAGATACGGGGCGCCGGCCACAGTTGCGCGGATCAGTTTTTGGCGCCGGCCGGGTTCACCCCACAACACCTCGACCTGCTCGCCGATGTTCACCCCGACATCGACCACGGCCAAGGAGAGCATCTCGCGGAAGTAGTAGCTGTACCCCCGTGATGTGGCGATACCCACCTGCTCACCGTCCTGCAGCACCGTGTCGTTCCACGCGTAACCGCGTTGGTCTCGTGGCATCTCCATGTAGCGGTACGGTTCTCCGGGTTCGTACAGCGATGCTTGGACGTCTGCGACGTCGTCGGCGTCCCAGCGAAGCGTTCGTATCGTACGCCGCGGATTGGCCTTCTCGACCTGCAGAGCGGACTTGCCGACGAAATCGTGATCGAAGTTCACGACTCTGCCCCAACCCAGTTCGATCGGGCTTCGATAGTAATCGCTGAGATCATCGGACTCGAAGCTGCCGGCGATGTTGAAGGTCCGCGACGCCGGCGGTAGCGACGCCATGAAGTGCTCCCGATAGTCGGACATATCGTCACCGAATATGGCGGGAAGGTAGTCGACGATGATCGTCGGAAAGCACGCTTCGAGGTGATTGATGAAGACACTGCGACCACCGAGCTCGCGAATCCCATGAGGTCGTCCGGCGTCGATGAGGGCCTCGCGAACATCGTCGATGTGTTCACGCGGGCCCTGGAACTCGAAACCGATTCCGCCGGCCATGCCCTGACGCAGCGCGCGAACTTCGTGACCGGCAACCGTGACCGGGATCGAGCGCATGAACCTGACATCTTTCAGGTCCTGGCCGGTGGCTGCCTCCGCCGTCGCCAATGCCGTGGGCCCGGACACTTGAAGAACAAAAAGGTCCAGTTCCTCGGAATGGACATCGAGCTTGGGGTTCTCGTGCTTCTCGGTGGCGAGATAGTGGTCCATCAAGAAAGAGCCGCGTCCAAATAGGATGAATCGGTCTTCGCCAACACGACTGAAGATTCCTTCGTGGATTACCTTGCCGTCCTCGTTGGTGTGGATCGCGTGCTTCGACTGGCCTGTCTCGAACTTGGCGAAGCTGTTCACGGTATACCGAGAGAAGAACTCCAACACCTGACTTCCGGTGTACTGGCGTTCCCACATGAAGGACCAGTCGCCGATGTAGCAATTTGTCTTCCAGGACATCGACTCGTCCTGCCAGTCGGTGTACTCGGGCTCCCCCCATCGGGAGGTGAAGTGACCCGCGGGCGTCGTTCTCATGTCAATGGGTCGCACCGTCCATGTCCTTCCGTTCGGTTGTGCCCCGATGGCGAGCGCGGAACGCGACTTGGTCGCCGCAGTCCGATAGATGATCGCGAATGGCTACGTGGGATGAATGGTGCCGGCGGTCGCATCAGCTGGCCTCGAGAGGTGTCCGCCTGGCGGACATCCGTCCGTGGGCGTGTGGACAGTCTGTCTCCATTCGAGGTCCATGTCAAGAGTAGAGGCGGGTCGAATCATATTGCCGCGCAACGTTATGGGTGCGTGACATTGTGCGACGCTGCACCGCTCTCGCAACGGTACTGGTTGTGCGAGTAGTGTTCTCGTCGCGGGATGGGCGTCGACGAGTGACCATTCCGGGGTGCCGGCTCAGATTCTCTCTGCGACAGCACGATGCCGGCGCGTACGTTCTACAACACCCCGTTGCAGGTGTGCCCCGAACCGCGTCGGGGGGTTACTTCACCTCGGCGGATTCCCCGGCCCAGGACGACGATCGGGTCGTCGACGGGCTCCGACGGCTGCCGATCCGGAGTGCGGGTGACGATCGTCGATCGGCGCGTCAGGCAGTGGAGTCGGCGGAGCGGACAGCCTGGAGATCCAGCGCGATGTCGACGATGAGATCTTCCTGGCCACCGACGAGGCCGCGACGTCCGACCTCTAGGAGGATCTCCCGTACGTCGAGGCCGTAGCGCAGGGCGGCGGTCTCGGCGTGCCGTAGGAATGACGAATAGACACCGGCATAGCCGAGGGTGAGGGTTTCGCGGTCCACCCTGACCGGGCGGTCCTGGAGTGGCCGGACGATGTCGTCGGCGGCATCTTGGAGCGCGAACAGGTCGGCGTTGTGCTTCCAGTCGTAGAGATCGGCGACGGCGATGAACGGTTCGATGGGGCAGTTGCCCGCGCCCGCGCCATGTCCGGCGAGGGAGGCATCCACACGTACAGCGCCGGCTTCGACGGCGACGACCGAGTTTGCTACGGAGAGCGACAGATTCTCGTGCGCGTGAATGCCGATCTCGGTGGAGTCGTCCAAGGTGTCGCGGTAGGCCTGTACCCGATCGCGCACACCGTCCATGGTCAGTCGGCCGCCTGAGTCTGTGACGTACACGCAGTGCGCACCGTAGCTCTCCATCAGCTTCGCCTGCTCGGCGAGGACCGGTGCAGAGGTCATATGACTCATCATCAGGAAGCCGGAGACGTCCATGCCCATCTCTCGCGCGGTGGAGATGTGCTGAGCGGCGACGTCGGCTTCGCTGCAGTGGGTGGCGACCCGTACCGACCTGACACCGAGTTCGTAAGCGTGCCGAAGATCGTTGATGGTGCCGATGCCGGGCAGCAGCAGTGTGGTCAGGCGAGCATGCTTGATGTTCGCTGCGGCAGCTTCGAGCCATTTCCAGTCGGTGTTGCTTCCCGGGCCGTAGTTGAGGCTCCCACCGGACAGGCCGTCACCGTGCGCGACCTCGATGGCATCAACACCGGCGGCGTCGAGAGCAGCGACGATCCGACCCACCGATTCAGGCGAGATCCGATGACGGACTGCGTGCATCCCGTCACGCAGTGTGACGTCTTGGATGAAGAGCTGTGTGGCGTTCATCGGGCCCTCGTTCCGGAGAGAGATGTTGGGGCGGCCGCGCTGTCCGCGAATCGCACTGCAGCCGATGTCATGATGTCCAGGTTCCCCGCGTAGGCAGGTAGGTAATGGGCGGCGCCCTCGACCTCGAGGAAGACGCTGACCTGATGAGTGGGAACCGTCTGTGAAGAGTCGGCAAGTAGCGTGTGCACCGGCTGATCCGACGGGATCTCGGTGATCTGTACCGCCTGCTTGAGGCGATAACCGGGTACGTATCCCGCGACTTCGGCGATCATCGCCTCGACCGATTCCCGGATCGCCTGTCTCACGGTCTCGTCCGGTGCGTCCACGAGGCACAACACGGTGTCACGCATGATCAGGGGCGGCTCGGCCGGGTTCAGGACGATGATCGCCTTTCCGCGCTGAGCTCCGCCGACACTCGTGATGGCGTGTGAGGTGGTCTCGGTGAATTCGTCGATGTTCGCTCGGGTGCCCGGGCCGGCAGATCTCGAGGCGATGGAGGCAACGATCTCGGCGTAGGGAACCGTCGCGACCCGGGCGACCGCTGCCACGATCGGGATCGTCGCCTGGCCGCCGCAGGTGACCATGTTGACGTTGGGTGCGTCGACGTGCTCGTTGAGATTGACAGCCGGGACCACGAACGGGCCGACAGCGGCGGGCGTGAGGTCGATCATTCGCTTTCCGAGTGGCGCGAGGACCTCGTTGTTTCTCGCGTGCGCACTGGCGGACGTGGCGTCGAAGACGATGTCGATTTCGTCGAACCCGGGGAGCTCGAGCAGGCCCTGTACCCCGTCGGAGGTGGTGGGTACGCCCAATCTCGCTGCGCGGGCCAGGCCGTCGGAAGCTGGATCGATGCCGACCATCGCTCCCATTTCGAGATGTTTTGCGTGTCGCAGCACCTTGATCATCAGATCGGTACCGATGTTGCCGGAGCCGATGATCGCGACCCGGGTCTTGGGGAGGCTCATGGTGGTCATTCCTTCACGAAGGTGGCTGATACGGACCCGAGGCCCGATATCTCGGAGCGGACGGTGCATGGCCCGGTGACGGGAGCCATCGGGCCCAGCGCGCCGGAGAGAATGACTTGGCCGGCGAGTAGTGGCTGACCGTACCGGCGAGCTGTGCGAGCGAGCCACACCAGCGCATTCAGCGGATCGCCTAGGCAGGCGTCACCGGTACCCGTCGACACCTCCCGGTCGTCGATCCAGGTCCGCATCGTCGTCTCGACCGGGGAGAACTCGTCGAGCGATATGCGATCGGTGCCGAGCACGTAGAGTCCGCTGGAGGCGTTGTCGGCAACGGTGTCTCCGAATGTGATGTCCCAGTCCGCGATTCGGCTGTCGACGATCTCGATTGCTGCGACTGCGTAGGCGACGGCCGCAGCGGCGGCCTCGACGTCGAGTGATTCGTCGTCGAGGTCGGACCCGAGGATGAACGCAATCTCGGCTTCGATCTTAGGTTGCAGCAGCCGCGACAGTGGGACCTCATCGCGGTCGGAGTAACCCATGTCGTCGAAGAGGACGCCGAAGTCGGGCTGGTCCACGCCGAGTTGTCTCTGAACGGCCGGCGAGGTCAGCCCGATCTTGCGCCCGATGATCGTGGCGCCTGCCGCGAGGCGCTCGTTTACGATCCGATATTGGACGGTGTATGCGCTCGCCAGGTCATCCGAACCGATCAGATCCCGGACAGGTTGTGCTGGTACGCGGGACATTTCAGCAAGCAATAGGCGTGCTGCGGCGGCCGAGACCGCGTCCTCGGACGCGTGCGCATCGCGTAGGTGGAAGGGGCTACTCATGTTCGATCCCAGCGTCGATGTCTGCCCGGTCTACTGATCCGGTCGCACCACCATCGCGCCCGAACGTCCAGCTGGCCAGTATTGCGTTCGGTTCAGCCGAACCTCGCATACGATGGAGCCGTGACAGGTCAGCGGGACCCGGCGCCAACCCCAGGATCGTCGCCCGACAGTCCGGATTTCGATGTATCGACTGTCCTGGGCAAGGTCATGACGGTCTTATACGCGTTTCGGATCGACGAAAGTGCACTGCCGTTCAGCGAGATACAGAGGCGGACCGGTATCGCGAAGGGTACGTTGCACGGCGTTCTGCGCGATATGGTGGCCGTCCGGTTGCTTGATCGCGCCGGTACCGGGTATCTGCTGGGCGGGCAGCTGTTCGAGCTCGGTATGCGCGCATCAGTGGAGAGAAGCCTGGTCGAGTTGGCAATTCCGTTTCTCGAGGATCTGTACGTTCGTACCAGCGAGACGGTCCATCTCGGGGTGATGGAGGGGATCGAGGTGGTGTACCTCTCCAAGATCGGAGGGCACCGCCAAGCAAGGGCTCCGTCGAAGCTGGGCGGACGTATGCCGTTGCATTGCACGGCGATCGGCAAAGCCCTGTTGGCGAATGCAGATCCGTCGGTGCGGTCGACCGTGTTGGCAGGCGCGCTCCGCCGCCACACGCCGCGAACCATCGTGCAACCGGGTGTACTGAACCGGCAACTCGACCGCATCATGGCCGAGGGGGTGGCGTTCGAGTACGAGGAGTCTGCGGTGGGCATAGTGTGTGTGGCGGCGCCGGTGCGGCTTGCCGGTGGCGAAGTGGTCGCCGCGATCAGTGTGACCGGCCCCCCGGCGCGGTTCGACCCGTCCGCACACACGTCCTCGGTACGGTCGGCCGCTGATCATCTCGGCACAGTGCTCGATCAGCGTCGAGGACTGACCGGCGACACGTGAATGACGTAGCAGTCGTGTGACCTTCTTCCCCCGCGGCAAGAGCGCGAGGGTATCGACAGACCGGTGGGGCGTCGGGGCCGAGATCGGTCGCTGTCGCAGCCCGACGCGTAAGCCCCACACTAGGTTTCAGGTGTCGCGCGGGCTATCTCGTGCAGTTGCTCGCGTAGCCAGGCGCGTCCCAGGTCACTGGTCGATCCAGGGGGCCAGACCAGGTCGATTCGCAGGGGTGGAAGTGCAACAGGGGAGGGGAGTATCTGCACCAGATCCCGGTTGGAGAAGCGTCGCGCAATCGGCTCCTGCACCACTCCGATCAGGTCGGTCTCGGTGATCAGTGCCATAAGCAGGAGGAAGTCGTCGGTGCGAGCCACGACCTTGTGGGTCGGAAGCGCTGCCGCGATGGCCAGATCGCCCAGTGTCCGAATGCCCCCCGCGTCGAAGACCGCGAACGAGTGCTTGGCCAGTTCGTGCACGTCGAGGGGATCATCGGATACCCCATGGCCCCTCGAGCACACCAGCACCCATGATTCGTCGAAGAATCGTTCCCTCGGATGGGACGTTCGCACTCCGTCTGGGACGAGTAGGACGTCTAGGTCATGGTGATCGATCATCTCGTCGATGTCGCCGTCGAGCCGTAGGTGTCGTAGGCTCATCGACGCGTCTAACAGCTGCAACCTGCGGGTCAGCGGGGGGAGGAAGACTCCCGCAGCCGCATTGGTGGCGACGATGGTGAACTCTCGGATGGACGTGGCGGGATCGAACTCTTCCGGCCAGACGACCTCGTGGTTGAGCAACGCGAGCGCCTGATCCAACGGTGCGTACAGGTCTCGTGCCCGGGGGGTCAGCGCGTACCCCCCGGCCTGGCGTACGAGTAAGTCGTCGTCCAGTAGACGCCGGAGCCGCTTGAGCGCGTTGCTCATTGCCGGCTGAGTGAGCCCCACGGCGTCGGCTGCCTTGGACACGCTCTTCGTGGACAGCAGCGCTTGGAGCGAGACGAGCAGGTTCAAGTCGACGCGGGCAAGTGCAGAGTCCTTCATGGGCTGATTCCTCACCATCAGTATCAATCTAATGAATGTACTACATCACCAGAATCAGTTTGCCCTATATCGCTGGCGGAGTAAGACTCACATCACAGCGACGCATCACAGAGCGAGACTCACCAGAGGTCCATTCCGCCGAGGATCTCAACCGTTCCGGCCAATCCGTTGCTGCCACGCCTGGCCGATGAGAGCCAGATGGAGAAGGGATTGCACACCAGTGACCACTGACGCTCACCCGGTTGCGGGAGACGGTGAAGGCTCCGACCGGATCGTGGTGCCGTCCGTCGGCGCCCGTCTCGACAGGGTGCCCACCGGCCCATTCCACTATCGGCTCGCAAGCAAGCTGGGCATCGGGACCTTTTTCGATGGCTTCGATGCACTCGCACTTGCGGTCGTACTCGCCTACATCATGCCGTCGTTGGGCATCAGCCTTACCGAAGCAGGCCTAATCATCAGCGCAGGATACGTGGGTCAGCTGCTCGGCGCGCTGGGCATAGGCGCACTCGCCGATAGGATCGGTCGCCGGAAGGCGTTCATCGGCTCCTTGGTTGTCTTCGGAAGCCTGTCCCTGGCGGCAGCTTTCGCGTGGAGTGGTGACAGTTTGTTGATTCTGCGCGCTCTGCAAGGGTTGGGTCTCGGCGCTGAAGTGCCGATCGCAGGCACCTTGATCAACGAGTATCTTGGCCGAAAGAACCGCGGTCGGATTGCCATCATCTATCAATCCGCCTTCAGCTGGGGCCTTTTCGCGGCCCCGCTGGTGGCGTTGGCCACGGTGGGCACCTTCGGGGATGAACTCGGATGGCGGGTCCTTCTCGGACTCGGCGCACTACCTCTTCTTCTGGCCGTCTGGTGTTGGTTCAGCCTGCCGGAGTCCGCCCGTTGGCTCGCTGAGCGCGGAGATGTTGCAGAAGCTGAACGAATCGTCTCGGGCATCGAAGCCGAGACAGTCGCACGCGGCGTTGCACTGCCGCAGCCTTCCATCGAAACCGTGTCGACACCTTCGACTGACGGAAACATATGGGAAGTGTTCGCGAAGAACTACCGACCCAGGACTGTAATGCTTTGCGCGATCTGGTTCTTGGTCTTCTTCGTGATCTACGGGTACTCGATTTGGTTACCGACGATGTATGTGAGGGTCGGTGGCCTGTCCCCGAGTTCATCGCTCACCTTGACTGTCGCGCTGGGCATCATGCAGTTGATGGCGGTCTACGTGGGGGCGGTTCTCATCGAGCGCACGGGTCGAGTTCGCCTGCTCGTCGGGGGCGTTGTGACGGGCGCCGTGGGCGCGCTCGTCGGCTTCGTGGGTATCACCCTGTTCGGCGTGACGGATTGGAAGCTCCTGTTCTGCGCGGCAGTGATTCTGGCCGTAGGAGTGACGGTGCCCGCTGGGATGCTGTACCTGTACACCGCCGAACTGTTTCCCACCCGCATACGTGGGTTCGCAACCTCGCTGTGCAGCAGCATGAACCGATTGGCATCGATTCTCTCGCCTCTGTTCGTGGCGTGGCTCCTGAACGGCACGTGGGGCGCGGGTTCGATCTTTGCTGCCTTTCTGCTCGCCATGGTCGCTGCGGCGGTGATCGCCGGTGTCTTCGGAGTGGAAACTCGTGACCGGTCGTTGGAGGAGCTGTCCCCTTGAGCAGCAACGAACCCACGCTCGACGAGAATGACGGCAGTCCGAGGCAGACCGGATCATTTAGCTCACGTGCCCAGAATGGCGTGTCGAGATGATTGAACGACTCCGCTCTGCGCTGCAAGAACCAGCCGAATGCGCATTGTTCGTCACCGAACTGTCGGCCCGAGTCGGCTCTGACGACAACGAGTTCGAAATCGCGTTGGCCGACTTGAGGAATGCGGGGGAGTGCCTCGTCGTCGAACACTCCTTCAGCGACCCGCATGTGGAGGGAGATCTCCGCGTGGCCGCTTTGGTGACGGACGTCAGATCTCCTCGAGATGCGGCCGAGGCCGCTCGACGCGTGTGGGACCAGTGGCTGCGCGAGTTTCTCCGCACACACCGCTGTTCCTAGGACATTACGACCAGCGTGTAGGTCAGACACGCACCTACCAAGCAGAGAGAGACAAGATTCGTGGGAACTAGAGTGGCAGTCGACATCGGCGGGACATTCACCGATGTGGTCGCCTTCAATGATGCCAGCCAGCAATTGCATGTCGGAAAGTCACTCAGTACTCCCGATGATTTGATCCGGGGTATCGCCAGCGGCCTGGATGCGACCGGGGTGCCGATGTCTGAGCCCGAGATGGTCATCCACGGCAGCACTGTGGTCATCAACGCCCTGATCGAGCGCAAAGGTGCGGCGACGGCGTTGATAACCACGGCCGGGTTCCGTGACGTGTACGAGATCGGTCGGGTGAATCGACCTGATGCCTTCAACCTGGCATTCGTCCAACACCGACCGCTGATCGGTCGACAGAACGTCTTCGAGGTGCCCGAACGACTCGACGCGAGCGGTGCGGTGATCGAAGGATTCGATGAGGCTGCGGCACGGGAGGTCGCGCGATCGATCGGGCGGCGTGGACTGACCGCGGTGGCGGTGATGTTCCTCCATGCGTATCGCAACCCGGTTCACGAGGTTGCGATGGGCGAGATCCTGCGTGCCGAACTTCCCGGGGTGTACGTCAGTCTGTCTCATGAAGTCAGCCGTGAGTATCGCGAGTTCGAGCGCACATCGACGGTGGCTGCCAACGCTTTCGTGGGACCGACCGTCAGCGACTACCTCACTCGTCTGCAGTCGACCCTGGCCGATGCAGGAAATCGCGGATCGCTGGCCATCATGCAGTCCAACGGTGGCCTGTCCGACGTGGCGCGCATAGCCGCCGAGCCGATCCAGATGATGGAGTCGGGTCCGGCCGGGGGGGTTGTGGGCACGATCGAGGTCTGCCGGTCGCTTGGTCTACGGGATGCGATCGCGTTCGACATGGGTGGAACCACCGCGAAGGCATCGGTCATTCGGGATCTCTCATTCCCCACGGCGGCAGAGTACTTCGTCGGTGGCTACGCGAGCGGTCTGCCGATGCAGATTCCGTGCCTGGACATCGTCGAGGTCGGGACCGGTGGCGGCAGCATTGCGTGGACAGACGCCGCCGGGGGCGTGCATGTCGGCCCAGAAAGCGCGGGCGCTGCACCCGGGCCCGCTTGTTACGGACAGGGGGGTACCGAACCCACGGTGACCGATGCAGCGGTGGTGCTGGGATTCATCTCCGGCGAGGGCAGTCTGTCGGGCGGACTTCAACTCGACGGCGACGCTGCCGGCGTCGCCGTCCAATCACTGGCGACTCGTATCGGACTCGACCGCAACTCAGCCGCTGCCGGGGTTCTCTCCATCGCTGCAGCATCGATGGCGAATGCAGTGCGTGCGGTGACCACCGAGCGAGGTCTCGACCCGCGTGACTTCGCGTTGTTCGCCTACGGTGGCAATGGTCCGCTGCACATATCCCTCGTGGCGCGCGAGTTGGGGATCACCAGGGTGATCATCCCGCAAGCGCCGGCAGTCTTCTCTGCGCTCGGGATGCTCATGGCCGATCTCCGCCGGGACACCGTTGTCACGAACATCCGTCGCCTTGATGGTTTGCGCGCGACCGACTTCGAGGCCGAGTTATCGTCGCTCGAAAGCGAACTCGCGGAATCGATGTCGGAGGGCGACGTCGGGTACTCCCACATGACCTTTCTCCGCGCGGTCGACATGCGTTACGTCGGCCAGGAGCACTCCATCACGGTCGACATCAGCGGGGTCGATCTCGGCCCCTCGAATCTCGCCGTGTTGAAGTCGATGTTCGACAAGGCCCACCAGGAGCGGTTCAACCACTCGGCCGCAGACGAGTCCGCCGAGATTGTGTCGGTACGGGTGTCCGCGTTAGGGCGGATGCCGCGTATCGAACAGGCCAAGATCGGCCTGGGAACGGCGGAGCCGCCGCAGGACGCACAACGCGGATCGCGATCGTTGATCTTCGAGGAAGGCACTGCCGTCGATAGTTCGGTCTACATTCGATCCGAACTGCTCGCCGGGAACGTGATAGTCGGACCCGCGGTGATCGAAGAGGACACGACCACCACCCTGCTCCGACCGAGCGACTCGGTTGCTGTCGATGCCTTCGGCAACCTCAACCTGACGATCGGACACTGACATGACCACATCATCACTTCCGTCGGCCGCCACGGCGTTGGACCCGATTTCTGCCGAGATCATCAGGGATGCCTTCGTTTCCATCACGGACGAGATGAAGACCAACCTGATGCGTACTGCGTACAACCTGATCATCTACGAGGCACAGGACTTCACGGTCGGTCTGTTCAACGCCGAGGGTGAAACGGTGTCCATCGGACTCGGGCTGCCCATGTTCGTGGGTGGGTTGTCGCGTGCCGTCAAAGCGAAAATCGACTATTACGGCCGCGACGGAATCGAACCGGGCGACATCCTGCTCACCAACGACGCCTATATCATGGGCAGCCATCTCAACCACATGATTTTCACCCTGCCGATCTTCCACGCGGGTGAACTCGTCGCTTTCGCCTCGTCGATGGCGCACTGGGCAGATGTCGGGGGTGTGCTCGGCGGCACGACGCAGGACATCTACAGCGAGGGCTTGCAGATGCCGATCGTGAAGGTGTTCAAACGCGGCGTGCAAGACGACGAGATCACCCGCATCATCGAGACGAACGTCCGATTCGCCGATCTGGCGATGGGCGACTTTCGCGCCCAGGTGGCCGCGATTCGCACCGGCGAAGCGCGGATGACCGAACTGCTCCAGCGGCACGGTGCCGACACGATCAGCCTGGCGATGACCGAGACATTCAAGCGCAGTGCGGCTCTGGCGCGTCGGGCGGTACAAGAGATCCCAGACGGCACGTACCGGGCTTCCACTGCCATGGACGACGACGGGGTGTCGCCGGGGGTACCCATCCCCATCACGGTCACCGTCACCGTCGCGGACGACCAGATGACCATCGACCTCAGCGAGGTGGCGCCGCAGGTCGCCGGCTACTTCAACTCCGGGGAAACCGCAGGGATATCGGCCGCACAGGTCGCATTCAAGTGTCTGACATCGCCGAATGACTACCCGGTCAACGCTGGTTCGTTCGAACCGGTCTCGGTCGTGCTACCGCCTGGCACTGTGGTCAGCGCGACCAAGCCGGCAGCAATGCGCTGGTGGATGACCTTCCCGATGACTGTGGTCGACTGCATCATGAAGGCACTTGCCACGGCGATGCCCGAGCGGTCCATTGCCGGACACCACGCCGATCTCGCCGTCGGCAGTTTGTACGGGACCGACCGTGACACCGGACGGCTGTTTGTCTTCTTCGGGGGAGCACAGGGTGGTGGCTGGGGCGCGACATCCACTAAGGACGGCGAGAGCGCCACGATCTGCATCAACGACGGCGACACTCACAACACCCCGATCGAATCAAATGAGATCAAGTATCCTTCATTGCTGTTCGAGCGCTACGAGCTGCGCCCGGACTCGGGAGGGCCGGGGCGCAACAGGGGTGGGCTCGGTACGCGACTCGACGTTCGTAGCCACAGCAAGGTGAAACTAAACAGCTTCATGGACCGTACAGTCGAGGCCCCCTGGGGGATCGACGGGGGCGGACCTGCGCATCCGAATCGTCTGTCAATCCGGCGGGAGGGAGCAGACTTCCTCCCACAACCGTCTGGCAAGGTCGACAGCCTGGAGTTGCGCGCCGGGGACGGTTATCGCATCGAAACGGGTGGAGGCGGCGGATACGGCGACCCGTTCACCCGCGATCCGGAGGCTGTGTTGGCTGACGTGCGCGCCGGGTACGTGACATCCGAGATGGCACGAGACCAGTACGGCGTCAGGGTTATTGCAGACAGCGATGACGTTTGGACGGTCGACCACGCCGGCACTGCTGCCCGGCGTTCTCAGTAACTTCCGCACGAAAGGCGGTCCCTCATGTCCAGCTTCTCCATAGCGAACCTAGCGGGCTCATTTCGCCCGGTGGTCCTCGAATCCCGCGGGGTCGTGCCCGTCGATGTCTTGGTCGACACCCCGGCGGACGATTTCGCCCAACTCATCGACAAGTGGGATGCGGTTGTCGACTCGATCGGTATACGTCTCGAGCACCCCGATTCGGACGGCCTCGACTGGTGCGATCCGTCGTCATTGTCATTCGCACCCGCCGGGGTGCGGAGGCCCGCAATCTATTGCGCGGGAGCCAATTACGCCGATCACGTCGCCGAGATGGGCGCCGAGGCGAGCAAGCGGGCTTTCCATTTTCTCTCGCCGGCAACCACTCTGAACGCACACGGTTGCGACGTCGTGCGACCTCACGGGGCCACCATGCTGGATTGGGAGGTGGAACTCGCGGCTATTATCGGTCGCCGCGCACGTGACATCTCACGCGACGATGCACTGTCCACAGTCCTGGGATACACCGTGGCGAACGACTTCTCGGTGCGTGACCCCGAAATGATGCGGCACCCCGTCTTCGGCATCGATTGGATGGCGGCGAAGAACGGCGAAGGCCTCACCCCGCTGGGGCCCGGGATCGTGCCTGCGCGCTTCATTCACGATCACACCGAACTCGGCCTGCGGCTCACGGTCAACGGTGAGACACGACAGAAGTCGAACACGTCGCAGATGATCGTGACGTTGGCCGAGCAAATCGCGTCACTCAGTTCAATGATCACGCTCGAGCCCGGCGATGTCGTCCTGACCGGGACGCCCGCGGGAACAGCCGCGGCCTACGGTCACTACCTGAACGACGGAGATGTCGTTGAGGCGACTGTCGTCGGAATTGGCACGATAAGCAACACAATCGTTACGGCGTCACCCTAAACGAGGGTGTGCAGCTGACCCAGACCGAGCTGGCCCAGTGCATGGGTTTCAGACAGGCCGCGGTGTCGGGGTTGGAGCACGCGAGGACCTGTTGCTGTCGACGCTGGCCAACTACCTAGCGGCCGTGGCCACCGAGGTGACCATCACCGCCCGGTTCGGCGACGATATCGTCGAGGTACCAATTGTCGGCCGCGAGAGCACAGGGTATACGGGGCGTGAGGGAGCGAACGAAAGAGTGGTGGGTGAGATCGTCGGTTCTCAACTATTTCGGTGGCGATCGCTGGTGTCCTATTCAAACTGTCGTGGCCGGCCGCTCCGTCCAGATTAGGAGGCGTCATTCGGTGCAGAATAACTCAACCAGTCTGGCGGAGTTTCGAACATATAGGCCTTTTGAGGCCTCGCGCATCGAGCCGGACCACGTTATTCCAGGCGTCGTGCGTCCACCGGCTCAGCATGTCGTCCGCCGCGTTTGCCGGCGCGTTCGGGCCGAGCGCGATGATCGTGTTGGCCGGGATCGCCGCACGGTTCGGCGCTTCTAGATTACAGGGTTGCGGGCCGCCCAACCGGACGTAGCACCCTGTCCGGTATAGCTCGGGGGCGGGTGCCGTCATTGGTCACGCTCCGACCGGGTTGCTCGACAACCAATACTCCGGGAATCTTTCGGGATTCCCGAAGTGGTGGTGGTCGATGTAACCGTGTCTTCGTGCTCCCAGCCATGCGCAAACTCCCTGGGGCGGACCTTCGGTGAACATCTCGTCGAAGGCTTGGCGATCGATTCGGTAGTGCATTTAGGGGTCAGTGATCGTGATCGAGAAAGCGATTAGCGCGTCCTCGTGAAACTCTGTGTGACGCATGCAGCTCGCAGCCGGTGGATTCGCTGACCTTGGACTAGCTTTATCGCTTCGCCGTCGCGTCCTTAGCCGCCCCCCCACCGAGCAGTCGATAGCGCACACCGCGCGCCAGTGCCTGCTCGTTCGCCAGGCGGTCACGAACGCGTGTTTCGGTCTCGGCACGGAGTCGCGGTCCACAACCACTGGGTTTGCTCGAACCGCTCTTCCTCGATGACTGCACAGCGCGACTCAGTGTCGGTGACCCCCATGCGGGACAGCGTAGAGACAAGTGCCTTCCATCCCGACGCCCACATCCACAGATCCACCACCAATGGACAGGCGCACCACCGAATCGGTGATGCGCCTGTCCATTGAAGGTGGGTTTGTCGATGGCCTAGTGCTGCACGGCCTTCTCCGCGCCGATGCCGGTGAGGGAGCGAACCTCCATCTCCGCGTTGCGTTCCGGGGTGCCGTTGTCCGACGGGGTCGTCAGCGTGCCGACGATGCCGAGGACGAAGGCCAGCGGGATCGAGATGATGCCCGGGTTGGCCAGCGGGAACCAGGCGAAGTCGGCGCCGGAGATCATGGCGGTCGACGACCCGGAGACGGCGGGGGAGAAGATGATCAGCACGATCGTGGAGATCAGGCCGCCGTACATGCTCCACAGGGCGCCGCGGGTGTTGAACCGCTTCCAGTAGAGCGAGTAGACGATCGTCGGCAGGTTCGCGGCCGCGGCGATCGCGAAGGCCAGTGCCACCAGGAAGGCGATGTTCTGGCCGTTGGCGAGGATGCCGAGGATGATGCTCACGATGCCGAGGACGACGACGGTGTACCGCGAGACGCGGACTTGGTCGGCCTCACTTGCCCTGTTGCGCTTGATCACCGAGGCGTAGATGTCGTGGGCGAATGACGCCGATGCGGTGATGGCGAGGCCGGCGACCACGGCGAGGATGGTCGCGAAGGCGACCGCCGAGATGATGCCCAGCAGGACGACGCCGCCGAGCTCGAACGCCAACAGCGGTGCCGCGGAGTTCTGTCCGCCGGCGGCGTCGAGGATCTTGTCCGGTCCGACCAGGGCGGCCGCACCGTAACCGAGCACCAGGGTGAACAGGTAGAAGGCGCCGATCAGGGCGATGGCCCAGACCACGGATTTGCGAGCCTCCTTGGCGGTCGGCACGGTGTAGAAGCGCATCAACACGTGCGGCAGGCCCGCGGTGCCGAGGACGAGTGCGATGGCGAGCGAGATGAAGTTGATCTGGCTCGTCAGCGATCCTCCGTACTGGGCGCCAGGAGCGAGAACATCACGCGCAGCGACCTTTTCGCTGGTCGAATCGGTCACTGCGTCCTGTGCCGCACCGAGGATCGATGACAGGTTCATGCCGAACTTGGCCAGCACGATGAAGGTCATGATGCCGGCGCCCGCGATGAGCAGGACTGCCTTGATGATCTGCACCCAGGTGGTGCCCTTCATGCCGCCGATGAGGACGTAGACGATCATCAGCGCACCGACGACTGCGATGACGATGGACTGACCGACGCGTCCCTCGATGTCGAGGAGCAGTGCGACGAGGCCGCCGGCGCCGGCCATCTGGGCGAGCAGGTAGAACAGCGACACCGCGAGGGTGGAGATCGCCGCGGCCAGACGGACCGGGCGCTGCTTGAGCCGGAAGCTCAGGACGTCGGCCATCGTGAACTTGCCGGTGTTGCGCAACAATTCGGCTACGAGCAGCAGCGCCACGAGCCACGCGACGAGGAAGCCGATGGAGTAGAGGAAGCCGTCGTAACCGTAGACCGCGATGGCGCCGGCGATGCCGAGGAAGCTGGCCGCCGACAGGTAGTCGCCGGCGATCGCGATGCCGTTCTGCGGTCCGGAGAATCCGCGGCCGCCGGTGAAGAAGTCGGCGGCGGTGTTGTTGTTCTTGCTGGCCTTGATGACCACGAACATCGTGACGGCGACGAACGCCGCGAAGATACCGATGTTGGCGACGGGGCTACCGACGGTCGCCGCGAGGACGGTCACGTCGGTGGTGTGTACAGAGATGTCTGCAGCGGGGATGTTCACAGCGAGGGACCGCCTTCCATCTCGTTGCGGATCGCCTCGGCCTTCGGATCGAGGTTGCGATTGGCGAAGCGTACGTACATGCCGGTGATGACGAAGGTGCTGACGAATTGCAGCAGGCCCAGGATGAGGCCGAGGTTGATGTTGCCCCAGACCCGGGTCGCCATGAAGTCATGCGCGAAGGCGCCGAGCAGCACGTAGACGGCGTACCAGATCAGGAAGAACGCGGTCAGCGGGAAGACGAACTTCCGCAGGGTTCGCCGTAGTTCCTGGAACTCCGGGCTGGCCTGCATCGCGAGAAATTCCTCGCCGGTCGGCGCGTGTGGCGCCGGTGGTGGTTGGTCGACGGTCGACACGTTTCCTCCCAGGGTGACGTGGCCACATGTGTGATGGCTCTACGACAGTCAGCCTGAATGAGGTGCAGATCACAGACAATCAGGTGGCCTGGGTCACACGCCGAAGCCTGCGGACTGTGCGACAGGCGGTCGATGGGCCACGACGAACGGCGAGCGGTCACCTGTCCGATCGGTCATCGGCCACCCGCCCGGGTGTGCGGTCCAGCCCCATCCCGACGCGTTCCGGAACATGCATCCGCGCGAAGATCCGCGCGCGGTCGGGTGGCAGGCTGCGGCGCGTCGCCCTGCTGACCAGCACCATCGTGCCGAAGGCGAGCGGGACGGTCACCGCTGCGGGGTAACCGATCGCCACGGCCGGCCAGCCCCCGAGCGCGGCGTCGTCCACGACCCCCGCGATGGCGAGCATCGTCGCCGATCCCGACGAGACGCCGCCGACGACCAGTCCCGCGATCGCTCCGGCTGCGGTCAGCCCACGCCACCAGATACCCAGCACCAGCAGCGGGCACAGCGTCGACGCCGCGACGGCGAACACCAGTCCGACGGTCCGCGAGAGTTCCAGCGATGCGGCTGCCAGCGACAGACCGATCGGGATGAGTCCGCCGATGACCGCCGCGACGCGGAAGTCGCGGACCCGCCCGCGTAGCACGTCGGTCGCGAGTGCTCCCGCGACCGACACCAGCAACCCCGACGATGTCGCGAGGAACGCCGCGATCGCCCCGGCGGCGACGAGGGCCGCCAGGATCTGCCCGCCGACCCCGCTGATCGCGGCGCTCGGCAACAGCAACACCGCGGCGTCGGCCGTTCCGGTGATGAGCAGCTCGGGTACGTAGAGGCGCGCGAACACGCCGAGCAGGATGGGGAACAGGTAGAACAGCGAGAGCAGGGCGATGACCACGAGCGCAGTACGTCGCGCCGACCGCCCGTCGGGGTTGGTGTAGAACCGCACCAGTACGTGTGGGAGTCCCATCACGCCGAGGAACGTCGCGATGATGAGCGAGAGCACCTGATACAGAGGGTGCTTGCCGCCGAATCCACCACCCGGTGAGATCCATTCCGAGCCGTGCACCGGGGCGCCTGCCACGACGGGTGTCGCGGCACCGGCGTCGAGGATGATCGTCGACCCGGCGGCGATGACATGTCGACCGGGTGTCGTGATCGGTGCGTCGTCCACGACGACCCCGTCGAGGGTGCCCGTGACCCGCACGCCCGTCGGTTCGGCGACGGTGACCGACACATCGGTGGTGACGTCGACGGTGGTGGCGACCGTGATGCGGGGTGGTGCAAGTTCGCCCACCGGGGCCGGGTCGTTGGCGAAGACACCGATCAGCACGAATGCGGGGACCGCGATCGCGGTCAGCTTGAGCCAGTACTGGAAGGCCTGCACGAAGGTGATCGATCGCATGCCGCCACCGACGACGTTGACGATCACGATCAGTCCGACGCCCACCACTCCGGCCCACACGGGTGCGCCGAGGAGGATGTTCAGGGTCAGGCCCGCGCCCTGGAACTGCGGGATGAGGTAGAGCACGCAGACCACGACCACGACGACCATCGCGGTCTTCCGCACCGCGGGCGAAGCGAGGCGGAACTCGGCGAAGTCGGGCACGGTGTATGCCCCGGAGCGTCGCAGTGGCGCGGCGACGAACAGCAGTAGGCCGAGGTAGCCCGCGGTGAATCCGACGGGGTACCAGAGAGCGTCGGCACCGTATTTGGCGACGAGTCCGGCCACGCCGAGAAACGATGCGGCCGACAGATATTCGCCGGACACCGCGGCGGCGTTCCAGCGTGCCCCGACGGTCCGGGACGCGACCAGGAAGTCCGAGGTGGTCCGGGAGAAGCGTCCGCCCCAGGCGCCGACGGCGACGGTCGTGACCGCCGCGACGAGCAGCCCGACCGCGGTGACGACATCGATATCACCGGTCATGTGCGCGGGTCCTCGGTGATGTCGCTCCCGACGGGGTCGGTGATGTCGCTCCCGACGGGGTCGGTGATGTCGCTCCCGACGGAGTCGGTGATGTCGCTCCCGACGGAGTCGTTGATGTCGCTCCCGACGGGGTCGGTGATGTCATCGTCGACGAGTCCCATGAAGTCGCGTTCCGCTTGTTCGGCGAGATGTACGTAGAGCCGGCCGGTCAGGTAGAGGAGCGGAAAGGCGAGCAGTCCCAGCACCAGCCAGGGCAAGCGGATGCCGAAGACGTCGGCGTCGGCGACGCTCGGCATGAGCCAGAACACCATCGGGATCGTGGCGGCGACCACGAGCAACGCGCCTCCGAGGCGTAGGCCGAGTCCGAGCTGGGCGCGCATCAGGCCACGGACCAGTGCGTCGCCGACCTCGGTCTGTTCCTGCACCTCCACCCTGGTGCGCACCATCCGCGCGCCGCGCCGGGCGGCCAGTACCACCCGCTCGCGTTGGGGAGGCTGCTCAGGCATCGCTTCGGCCGGCGGGAGAACGGTAGTGGCGCAGCGGGTCCCGGATGAGACGGTCCTTGAGTTCGCGGACCTGCCTGCGGCTCACGGGTAGTTCGACGGCCGCGGACGCGCCGTTGGCTCGTACGCACACCACGGTGCCGCCGCCTGCGGTGCGGAGTCCGGTGACCATCGGGAGTGCGACGAGGTACGACCGGTGGACGCGCGCGAATCCGCGCTCTTGCCAGCGTGATTCGAGTGTGGACAACGGAATCCGGACCAGGTGTGCGCCGGAGTCCGAGTGCAGGCGGGCGTAGTCGCCGACGGCTTCGACCCAGGAGATCGAGTCGCGGCGCACGAGCGAGGTCACCCCACTCATCTCCACCGGGATGACGTCCTCGGAGTTGAGGTGCCGCTCGGCGCGGTGGGCGGGCGCCGGCGGTTCGGTTGTGCGTCCGCGGTTGTCCAGACTCGCACGCACCCGTTCGACGGCCTGGGTGAGACGTTGTTCGCGAAGGGGCTTCAACAGGTAGTCGACGGCGCCCACCTCGAAGGCGTCGACGGCTTTGTCGTCGTGAGCTGTGACGAACACGATGGCCGGTGGCGAGGCGTACTTGGCGAGTACCCCGGCCAGTTCGAGTCCCGAGAGTCCGGGCATGTTGATGTCGAGGAAGATCGCGTCGATGCGGTGGTCGTTCAGCTCGCGAAGCGCCCCGGTCGCGTCCGACGCCGACAACACCTCGCCGACGTCGTCCTGCCGGTCGAGCAGGTAGCGCAGTTCGTCGAGGGCGGGCGGTTCGTCGTCGACCGCGAGGACCACCAATCCGGTCATCGGCCACCTCCCGCTTCGACGACAGCCCGCACTTTACCGCTCACGCAACCGGCCACCGGCAGAAACGGGGCCGTCACGCTCGGATCCCGGCGCGGAACTTCGGGACCCGCATGCCGACCTTGGTGCCCGCCCCGACGGCGGTCTCGACGACCAGCCCGTAGTCGTTGCCGAACGCGGCGCGCAGGCGGTAGTCGACATTGGTCAGGCCGACGTGGGCGCCCTCGCTGTGGTCGAGAGCGTCGAGCGCGCCGCTTCTCAGCAGTTCGGGGTCCATGCCGACGCCGTCGTCTTCGACGGTGATGACGCAGTCCGACCCCTCGTCGGCGGCGGTGATGGTGATCGTGCCCCCGCCCTTGGAGGCGAGCCCGTGTCGGACCGCGTTCTCGACGAGGGGCTGCAGTGCGAGGAAGGGGACGACCACGTTGAGCACCTCGGGTGCGACGTGGAGCCGGACGTCCAGCGAGTTGCCGAAGCGTGCACGTTCGAGGGTGAGGTACCGGTCGATGTTGCGGAGTTCGTCGGCGAGGACGGTGTATTCGCCGGCGGCCCGGAACGAGTACCGGGTGAAATCGGCGAAGTCGAGGACGAGTTCGCGAGCGCGGTCGGGGTCGGTGCGCACGAACGACGCGATGGTGTTGAGCGCGTTGTAGATGAAGTGCGGACTGATCTGGGCACGCAGCGCCAGCACCTCGGCGCGGTTGAGCCGGGCACGGGAGGCGTCGAGGTCGGCGAGCTCGATCTGGCTCGACGCGTAGCGGGCGACCTCGGCGATGGCGCCGAGCATTCCGGGTCCGGGCCTCCGGGTCGTCGCGACCACCAGGACCCCGACCCCGGCGTCGTCGGTGACGAGGGGTTGTGCGACGAGGGCACGAACCGGTGACTCGGTTCCGCCGGGGTCGGTGAGCAGTACACGTCGCAGATCGGCCAGCGCCGATGCCGCGGCACCGTCGGCGTGCCCGAGCATCTCCGTGTCCCACAGGTCGTCGCCCGAGGATTCGGTGGCGAGCCGGGCGGGTTCGCCGTCGTAGAGGGCGACGGCCTCGGCAGCGGTGAGCGTGTGCAGGTGCGGGAGCGCCTCGCGGGCCGATTCCGCGGACAGTCCGGTACGCAGGGAGCGCGCGGCGAGTGACGCGGTGTGTAGCGCCGTGTGCACGGCCCGCTCGGCAGGTGTCCGCACGACCCTGCGGGTGCGGATCAGGACGACCGCACCCACGCAGGCGAGCAGCCCGAGGATGACCAGCGCGATGGCGACGCTGCTAGACATCGGTGTTCCGTGCGGCACGGGCGGTGGTCGAGACCGCGAGCTCGAGGAGGGTGTCCCGGTCGGCGTGCCATTTCGCCTGCGGGAGATGGCCGTGTGTGTCGAGATCGGTGAGCCCATGCGCCACGGCGAGGAGGAGGGCCGCGTGGTGGCGGGCCGCGTCGGGAGGAACGATCCGGCCCACCAGCGCCAGGAGTCCGTCCTGGGCTCGGACCGCACCGGGGATCGCCGGTGCTCCGGCGGGTGACGCGAACATCAACCGGTAGAGGTGTGGACGTCGGATTCCCAGGTCGGACAACCCACGAAGCGCCGTACGCACTGCCTCCTCGGCGGTCGGTGTCGCATCGGCGACGATGGCGTCGAGCGCGTCGGCCACGAGCTCCCATGCCTCTGCGGCCAGGGCGGCCAGCAGGTCGTCTTTGTCGTCGAAGTGCCGGTAGGCCGCTGTGCGCGACACCCCGGCGCCGCTGCCGACCTCGCGGAGCGTGACCGCTTCGGGTCCGCCGCGGTCGAGCAGCGAGCCTGCGGCGGCCAGGAGTGCCTGCCGGGTCTGGGCCGCGCTCTCGGCTCGGGTGGTCATCGGACCACCATACAGTTGACAGCGTCAACCCAAGGGCGTTCACTGTGGTTGACAATGTCAACTCAACAGGCAGGTCTTGTCGTGAACACTCACCCGAACGCCAACGTCCCGTGGACCCTGGTCATGACAGGCGCCACGCGTGGCCTCGGTCTGGTCGCCGCACGGCATGTGCTCGCCACCGATGCGCACTGCCACCTCGTCGTACTCGCCCGAGGCGGTGAATTGCCCGCGCACCTCGGTGAGTACGGCGCTCGGGTCAGGGTCGTTGCCGCCGATCTCGCCGACATCACGAGCACGCTGGCCGCCGCATCGGCAATCCGGGTCATGCTCGACGACGGTGTGGTGCCGCCGCTGCGCGGCTTGGCGGGAAATGCGGGCATCCAGTTCGTCGACGACGACCAGGTCACCGCCGACGGACTCGAGACGACCTTCGCGGTCAACGTGCTCGCCAACCACCTGTTGATCGGTGAGCTCGCGGGGGAGCTCGTCGACGGCGCGCGGATCACCATCACGGTGAGTGACACCCATTTCGGCGACTTCCGGCACAACCTGGGACTCGTTCCGGCTCCCCGGTGGATGTCACCGGCGCGGCTCGCGCGCCCGGGAGCATTCGGCGGAACCGGCGGTGCCGGTGGGCGCACCGCCTATTCGACGAGCAAACTCGCTGCCGTTCACCTCGTGCACGAGTGGGCGCGCAGACTGCCCGACGGAGTCGAGATCGTCTCGTACAACCCGGCCTTCGTGCCGGGGACGGGACTGGCGCGCGCGGCCAGTGCGCCGCAGCGATGGGCGAACCGGTGGGTTCTCCCCGGGTTGGCGCTGACCGGTCTGGTCGATCGCGTGCCGGTGGGCGGCAGGCGTTTGGCATCGGCGATCCTGGGCGACCCGCAGGCGCCCAGCGGCGCCTACATCGACCGTGGTCAGGTGTCGGACTCTTCAGCGGAGAGCCATGATCGTGCAAGGGAACTCGAGCTGTGGGACGAACTCGAGCGGTTGCGGACGCTTGCGCGGTCCGATCAGTAAGTAGCCCACTCGCCTTGTGCGTACCTCAGTATCCGTGGGTCCATCAGGGTCGACGGAGGGAGGTCGATGGGCTGCCGATCGAGCGGGAACACCGTTGCGGCGGTGAGCTGTTCGGGGCCGAGGAAGCGCAGCGGGCCCGGGGCGTCGACCGTCGGGGTGACGGGGCCCTCCGCGCCGGCGAGGTGAAAACCCCAGTCGCCGAAGGCGGGCACGTCGACGTGGTAGGGCGTCGCGGTCAGTCCGGCGGCGCGCATGGTGGATGCGATGCACCAGAACGACTTCGGCGCGAAGTACGGTGACCCGGCCTGCACCACGGTACGGCCACCGGGGGCCAGGTGCGCGCGGACGAGGGTGTAGAACTCGGTGGAATACAGCTTGGCGGTGGCCGAGTCGTCGGGGTCGGGCATGTCGACGATGATGACGTCGAAACGACGGTCGGTGCCGCGGAGCCAGGTGAACGCGTCGGCGGCGACGACCTCGGCCCGCGGGTTCGTCATGGAGCCGCGGTTGAGCGCGACGAGACGTTCGTCCTGGCGGGCGAGGCGGATCATCTCCGGATCGAGTTCGACCAGGGTGACCTGTCCGGCGTCGGGATAGGAGAGGACCTCGCGTAACGCGAGGCCGTCGCCGCCGCCGAGAACCAGCACCGACTTGTGCGAGCCGGACATCGCCGGATGCACCAGCGCCTCGTGGTATCGATGCTCGTCGGCGGAGGCGAACTGGAGGTCGCCGTTGAGGTAGAGCCGGGTGTCGACGCCTGCGCCGCTGCGGTTCTCGGTGATCACGATGTCCTGATAGGCGCTGCGTTCGGCGGCGACGATCGGGTCGCGGTACAGGGCCTGCCGTGCCGTCACCTCGAAACGGGACGAGAGCAGCAACCCGGCGATCAGGGCCGCGACCACGGCGACCGCCGCCGCGGACAGGGTGACCAACCGGGTACGGCTCAACGACCTGCGGAAGATCACGAAGACCAGGAAGCATCCCGCGGCCGCGTTGACGAGTCCGACGACGAGCGCGCCGCGCAACTGACCGAAGACCGGTAGCAGCAGAAAGGGAAAACAGAGGCCGCCGATGAGTGCACCGATGTAGTCGACGGCGAACATGTCCGCGACCGCCGACCCGGCCTCCTGGCGTCGAATCCGTTGGAGCAGAACCATCAGCAGCGGGATCTCGGCACCGATGAGGAGCCCGAGCACGAAGGCCACCACGATGAGCGCGGGGGTGTACAGCTCGAGGTAGGCGAACGCGGCGTAGAGGGCCATCACCGACAGTCCGCCGATGAGGGCGAGCAGCAACTCGATGACGGCGAACGACGTGATCGACTGCGGTTGCAGCGGTTTGGCGGCCAGCGAACCCACGCCCATCGCGAACACCATGACCGCGAGCACGATCGACGCCTGGGTCGCGGTGTTCCCGATCAGGAACGATCCGAGCGATACGAGTGCCAGCTCGTATACGAGACCGCAGGCGGCGCAGACGAACACGACGGCCAGGAGCGCCGTCCGCGCGAAACGGGGACGCTCGGCCAGGGTGTCGGTGGAGAGATCGCCGACCGGTGCTGCGGGGTCGTCGACGGTCACGGCCGAGCGGGGGAGTGCGGTGTCACAGGATGGAAGCGGCGATGATGATCGAGACGCCGATGTGTGCGACGCCCTGGACCCAGACGGCGGGATGGCTCTCGGGATGGACGAGCAATTCGCCGAGCTTGCCGGGGGTCAGCACATCGATGACGAGGAATGTCACACCCATGACGACGAGTCCGATCACCGAATACACGGCGGTGTAGGTGAGGCCTTCGACGAGGCGCCCCTCGCTGGCGACGATCGCGGCGGTGACGATGATGGCCACCGCGAGCAGGTTGGAGCCCACCAGGATCCCGGCGTTGCGGTTGCGGTCGGTCCACAGTTGGTGACGCAGCTTTCCGGGGGTCAGCAGGTCGAGGACCGCGAACGACACGATCATCAAGATCACGCCGACACCGGCGTAGGCGCCTGCTGCGTAGGCGTTCTCGGCGATATCAGCGAGCATGGTCATCTCCGTGGGTAGTTCGGACGAGATCGGATTCGGATGCCGGACCGGTCGGTGTCATTTGCCGCCACCGCCACTTCCACCGCCGCGGTAACCGCTGCCGCCGCCGGCATATCTGGGTGTGGGAACCCAGAAGACGCCGACGTAGCTGTGGTAGTGGTTGTAGCCCGACCGATAGTCGCGGCTGAGCATGACGCGGGTTTTGTCCGCGCCGTACGGGAACAGTCCGACGAGGTAGTCGGGATACTGCAGAAACTGGGACCCCGAGACGTTGCCCGTACCGGCGGCGCCGCCTCGCTGATCGGTGGGACGCTCCGCGTCTCGGATCTCCGCGGCGACCTGCGACGGATTCCCGTCGGCGACATAGGCATCCACGTCGCCCTCGTCGAGTGCGGTGTTCCGCTCGTAGTTCTGCGAGATGTAGTTGCGCGCCGAACCCCCGATGCCCCCGCCGCCGAGCGCGCGGGCACCGCACGCGCCGACGAGCGCGAAGATCGTGATGACGACGATCACCCCGATGATGATGTTGCGGATCTTGTTGAGCCTGCGCCGCGGATCGGGCGGCGGTCCGCCCGGCGGCGGCTGGTCGGTCATGGGCGGGCCACCGGGCCGCGGTCGATCCGGCTGGAGGTGATCACCACTTCACCGGCTTGCGGATAGGTGTGCCAGGTGTGCCAGGAGATCATCTCCTCCGACGACTCCGACACGATCGCGGTGACGGCCTGCGGTTCGCCCGGGAACCTGCCCATCACGCACGGATGCCCGACCGCCATCTGTTCCGAGACCCGGACGGTGAGCTGTTCGATCAACGCGGCCAACTGATCGGCCGTGGCCCGCTCCACGCGCGAACTGAAGTAGTAACCGCTCTCCTGGAAGCTCTCCGGGAGAGCCGACGTGACATCGGGCAGGCAGGCGACGGTCTCCAGGATGCGCTGCGCGCCGTCGTCGACGAGTACCTGATGGCTCGCGCCGAGCAGTCGCACCGAGACCGTGATGCCGTCGATCTCGGCGTCCTCCTGGGCCAGCGGCTCCTGCAACGGAGCGCTGAGTGAGAATCCGAGCTGCGCGGCACTGGTGTCGGCGTAGGCGACGGCCAGTTGCGCGGTCGGGTCACCGGGGTGTTCGGAATGGTCTGTCATGCGTGTGAAAAATCTCCGTGCTCAGGACGTCTCGGTCGGGACGGCGTCGAAGGTGAACGTCGTGCTCAGTGCGTCTCCGGAGCGGGGTTGGTGGGGTAGATGCGGTAGTCGGTGCGGGAGAGGACCTCGCCACGGGCGCATTCCCACCCGCTGCCGTAGTCCTCGAAGGACAACCGGTCGGGGCCGGCCTCGTAGTCGTGGTAGGCCATCCGGCCCGACGCCGCGACGCCGGTGGTTCCCGCGGAGGTGAAGCGCGCCGACCCGGCTTCCTCGGACTGGTATCTGCGGCCCTCGACCTCGAGGGTGTCGGGTCCGGGAGTCACGGCCACACCGGAGAGCTCGCGCCACAGGACGACCTCGAGGTCCGGGTCGTCCTCGACCGAGATCCAGGCCTTGGACCCGACACCGGTGTCGAGGAAGTTCTCGGTCCACGTGTAACCGTCCTGGGTGAGCCGTAGGGTGCCACGCACCGCGTAGGTCTCACCGCGCAGTTCGACGAGATCGCCGGGCTTGAGGTCGCGCGGGTCGCCGTAGACCGAGTCGTCGTCGGCCGACGAGAAAGGGTCGCCGGGGCGGTAGGTGCGATCACGGAGCGCGTCCTGCTCGGCTTGGCGGGCCTTGCGGTTGCCCAGGAAATTGAAGATGACGACCACCGCGATGATCGCGAGCAGCGCCACGATGATGATCAGCAGGAACTCCACGCCGCTGACCCTATCTCTATCGCCGAACACAGTCAGCTCGGTTCGTCGGGCTGAATGATCGCGGGGGTGTCAGGGGCCGGGGGGTTCGTCGGTGATCGGGGCCGATGGGGGCGACCTTGCACTCGTACAGGCCGAGTGCTAAAAACGAGGTTGGCACTCACGGACTGTGAGTGCCAGGTCGGGACGGTGAGACCGGTACCGAATGACACACCGGTCGTCCGTCGCGGGCACCGAGTTCCGGCCATACGAACCTAGTGTCACCCCCTTCGGAGGATCACTTACCCATGGCCAAGCAAATCGCGTTCGACGAAGAGGCCCGTCGCGGCCTCGAGCGGGGCCTCAACAGCCTCGCCGACGCCGTCAAGGTGACGTTGGGACCCAAGGGTCGCAACGTTGTCCTGGAGAAGAAGTGGGGCGCCCCCACGATCACCAACGATGGTGTGTCCATCGCCAAGGAGATCGAGCTGGAGGACCCGTACGAGAAGATCGGTGCCGAGCTCGTCAAGGAGGTCGCCAAGAAGACCGACGACGTCGCAGGTGACGGCACCACCACCGCTACCGTTCTCGCCCAGGCCCTCGTTCGCGAAGGTCTGCGCAACGTCGCTGCCGGCGCCAACCCGCTGGGTCTGAAGCGCGGCATCGAGAAGGCCGTCGAGGCCGTCACCGAGTCGCTGCTGAAGAGCGCCAAGGAGGTCGAGACCAAGGAGCAGATCGCTGCCACCGCCGGTATCTCGGCAGGCGACCCCTCGATCGGCGAGCTGATCGCCGAGGCGATGGACAAGGTCGGCAAGGAAGGCGTCATCACGGTCGAGGAGTCCAACACCTTCGGCCTGCAGCTCGAGCTCACCGAGGGCATGCGCTTCGACAAGGGCTACATCTCGGGCTACTTCGTCACCGACGCCGACCGCCAGGAAGCCGTCCTCGACGACCCGTACATCCTGCTGGTCTCGGGCAAGGTCTCGACCATCAAGGATCTGCTGCCGCTGCTGGAGAAGGTCATCCAGGCCGGCAAGCCGCTGCTGATCATCGCCGAGGACGTCGAGGGCGAAGCCCTCTCCACCCTCGTGGTCAACAAGCTCAAGGGCACCTTCAAGTCCGTCGCCGTCAAGGCTCCGGGCTTCGGTGACCGCCGCAAGGCCATGCTGGCCGACATCGCCATCCTCAGCGGTGGCGAGGTCATCAGCGAAGAGGTCGGCCTGTCCCTCGAGGGCGCCGGCGTCGAGCTGCTCGGCACCGCTCGCAAGGTCGTCGTGACCAAGGACGAGACCACCATCGTCGAGGGTGCGGGCGATCCCGACGCCATCGCCGGTCGCGTGGCGCAGATCCGCGGCGAGATCGAGAACAGCGACTCCGACTACGACCGTGAGAAGCTGCAGGAGCGTCTGGCCAAGCTGGCCGGCGGTGTTGCGGTCATCAAGGCGGGCGCGGCCACCGAGGTCGAGCTCAAGGAGCGCAAGCACCGCATCGAGGACGCCGTCCGCAACGCGAAGGCTGCCGTCGAAGAGGGCATCGTCGCCGGCGGTGGCGTGGCCCTGCTGCAGTCGGAGCCGGCCATCGACGCTCTCTCGCTCGAGGGTGACGAGGCCACCGGCGCCAACATCGTGAAGGTCGCTCTCTCGGCTCCGGCCAAGCAGATCGCCATCAACGCCGGCCTCGAGCCGGGCGTCGTCGCCGACAAGGTCCTCAACTCGCCCACCGGCACCGGCCTCAACGCCGCCACCGGTGTGTACGAGGACCTGCTCAAGGCCGGCATCAACGACCCGGTGAAGGTCACCCGCTCGGCGCTGCAGAACGCAGCCTCGATCGCGGCTCTGTTCCTCACCACCGAGGCCGTCGTCGCCGACAAGCCCGAGAAGAACGCTGCCCCGGCCATGCCGGGCGGCGACGAGATGGGCGGCATGGGATTCTGACCTGACTCCGTCAGGGATGGGATTCTGACCAACTGATCAGATCCCTGCGTCTCTCAACGCAGTTCAACCGAAGGCCGGTCACCCGCAAGGGTGGCCGGCCTTCGGCGTTGTGAGCATCAGATGTTCAGAACGGTGGTGGGTTGGCGGCTTCCCACGCGTCGAGTTCGCGACGGTGGGTGGTGGTGCGGGCTTCTCGCATCTCATTGAGCCGGCGTCGTGCGGGGTGATCGGGTGGCTGTCGGGGGACGAGGTAGCCGAACAGGTCGCGTCCGTTGAAGGCGTTGCCGACGAAGGTGTGTCCGGTGGGGGACCGGAACCACGCGTTGCAGTAGTCGTCGTGGTAGTCCTGCCACATCCCGAACGTCTTGATTCGGTGGTGAAAACGACACAGCGGCTTGAGGTTGCGCTGTGTGGTGGTGCCGCCGGTTGCGGGCGTGTGGTGGTCGAACGGGACGGTATGGTCGAGATCTGTCGTCCATACCGGTTGCGTGCAGCCGGGGAAGGTGCAGCACGGTTCGCCGCACCGAACCAGCGTCTGGAGTGTTCGGCTGGGGGTGTAGCGGGTAGCGGTCGCGATCGGCGGGTCGGTTCCGACGACAAACGACCGTCGTGCTCCGTCGAGCAGGGATCGCATGGTGTCGGCGTCGATGAGCCCGTGGCCGTCGAGGAATCCCGGGTCGTCGTCGAGGTCGAGCAGTGTCGACAGGTTGACCACGATGTGGAAGCTCGGCACTGGGGCGTGGGGTCCGGCGACGGCGGGAGGTGGGGCGGGTTCGGTTGGCGTCGGCAAGGTCTCGGGTTCCGGTTTGTCGAGGTCGACCGGTGCGGGTGGAGATGCGCAGTGTGGGCAACGGCACGGCAGGACAGTGCGGTGGGAGGCCAACGCGATCAGGGCATCGACGCGTCGTTGTCGTGTTGTGCGTGGGTCTTCGGGATGGACCGAGTTGGCCATCGTGTTCAGTTGGGCATCGAGGGTGGCGGCGTCGGTGACGGGCAGACTGCCGCTGATGCGGGATTGTCCGGGCTGAAATCGGTCGGGTCCGATGGTGATGTTGCGGTCGTCGGTGGCGCGTTCGCGGCGTCGGCGTACCGCGTCGGGCGCGTGTGTGGCGACGATCGAGTCGACCAGCGTGGTGAAGCGGGTTGTCGACATCGGTGGACGCGCCAGGATCGCTTCGGCCAGATGCGCATCGACCCGCTGCATGTCCGCATCGGACACGAAGTCGGTGCGCGTGACCGCGATCATGAACCGGCGTTGGTCGATACGGCCACATGCCAACGCGTTCCCGGTCAGCATCAACCGATACCGCAGCACATCGCCGGTACGGATCAGTTCACGCGCCTGCGCTGCGGTGATCATCAGGGCCGCACCCAGTTCGGCGGTGGCCTGGTCGAACCCGTCGGGACCGAACTCGGCGTACGGGTCGATCCCCGAGTTGGCCTCGGCGGCGCGGCGGTGGAGCTCATCCGCCGACGACGCTTGA
This sequence comes from Gordonia terrae, assembly GCF_051789125.1. Lineage (GTDB taxonomy): Bacteria > Actinomycetota > Actinomycetes > Mycobacteriales > Mycobacteriaceae > Gordonia > Gordonia terrae_A. The sequence goes on from NZ_CP196526.1 coordinate 820,652, forward strand.
CCGTCGTGGTGTTCGGTGCGCCGGAGGTGGTGGTCTAGTTCGCGCTCCTCGTGGAGCAGGCTCGCCGCGCTCAGGAGTCGGTACGACGCGGCGGAGGTGATCGACGCGCAGTGAGTGATGACGTCGACGAGCTCGGCGGCCGACAGTTCGTTGTCGAATTGCACCGCAGGCAGCGGGAACTCGTCTTCGGGCTCCTCGCCCGATGTGTTCGTGCCGCCGCCCCCGAACTGCATGAGTCAAACATACGTGCGACCACCGACAAGATTTGCGCCGCTGGTTCAGCAGCAAGCCGGCCGGGGATCGGTGGTACCGGCGGTCTCGCCGCAACAGACCGAACCCTGTCCGGCATCCTCGACGCTGTTCTCCGCCAACAGCTTCGGGCTGGTGCCGAAGGTGTCGGAGTCGGCCAGCACCGTGTACACCTCCCACTTCTCGCCGGCCGGGCCGGTGACCCACACCTTGTCCTGGGTTGCGAAGCAACAGGTGGAGTTGATCTCCTCCTGTGTGAACAAGCCCTCGCCGGACAGCCGCGCGATCTCGGCGTGCACTTTCTCGCTCGACTCGACCTCGACTCCCAGATGATTGATCGTGCCGCCCCGGCCCGGGTTCTCCAGGAGCACCAGCTTGAGCGGAGGCTCGGCGATCGCGAAATTGGCATACCCGGGCTTTTGTTTGGCCGGAGCGGTGTCGAACAGCTTGGAGTAGAACTCGATCGCGGCATCGAGATCGTCGACGTTGAGTGCGAGCTGCATACGGGACATGACAACCAGCCTTTCACCTGTGAGACATATATCGAACTACCTCTGTAGGGTGCCACCTTTTCGACATATGTCAATAGCTTGGCGTAAACTCAAGTCATGCCGAAGACCTTGCCGATGGTCGACATCAGTGCCCCCATCTGCTGCGCACCGGTGTCGGCTGCGCCTCTCGACGATGCAGCCGCGCTCGAGATAGCGCTACGGCTCAAGGCGCTTGCCGATCCTGTGCGCATCAAACTCGTCTCGATCCTCCTCGCCGACGACGGCGAGGGGATCTGCACGTGCGACCTCGCGACCGCGGTCGGGCTCACCGAGGCCACGACGAGCCACCACCTGGGTCAGTTGCGCAAGGCCGGCATGGTCTCGCCGGAACGGCGCGGAATGAACGTCTACTACCGGGCGAGACCGGAGTCGCTGGAAGCTCTGCGCAACGTCCTCACCCCGGCCGGCGGATGCTGCTGACCATCGGCGACGGCCTCAGGTGGGCCGGTTGACCGGCCCGAGTCACTCCCCGGTGTGCGGTGGAACGGTAGCGGGGTCGGCCATGACTTCGGTACCGCCGAGTGTTTTGTTGGCCCGGCGCTCCACCAGCAGCGGCACGAAGTCACGGGCCCCGGTTCCGTCGAAATGCCGGTGTGCCCTCACACCCCTCGCGTGTCGTGGCGTCCGGTCCCGAGGGCGTGTCTCGGTGATCTGTGAAGTTCATAGTGCGACCTCAGCGCCGCGGCCGTGTCATAGGCCTCCCGCAACTCGGCGATCTCCCCGGTGATGTCGCGGCTCCGTCGGCCCGACTGTTCGATGCGCGACACCAGAAATCGCGTGTGCCGTTCCACTTCGTCCAGCAGCATCATGGCCTGTGCTCTCCCGGTGTCCTGGTACTTCGTCTCCCCCATGGGCACTGATGGTGATGGCCGGCGGTGAACGATCGGAGAACCTACGATTACGGCCATGGTTCGGTCGCGAGGGTCTGTCGATCCCGTCGCACAGGCGCAAGCCCGGGTGCTGGTCGATGAGTTGGAACGCGTCGCGGACTCGTTGGTCGACAGTCTGCAGTCCGGCCGGGGCGGCGTGAAGGCTCAGCGCGCGGCACGCCGGGAACTGTATGAGGTCCGCGAGCACGTGCGTCGACTCCAACATGCGTACGAACTCCTCGTCTAATCGTGTGCGCTCCGGCCGGCGAGGCGCCGCAGGGACGGCTCCGATGACTTCGGCCGCTGGTTCCGGTCTGCCTCTGTGAACGTTCTGTCACCGGAGTGAAAAGGCACCGACATGAGCGACGCACGACCCCCCGTGACCGACCGCGAGACCTGGGCAGCGGCGCTGGCCGACCTGCGCAGACGGGAGAAGGCGGCCACTCGCGAGCTCGACGCCGTCGCGGCCCAGCGTCGTCGGCTCCCCATGGTCGAGCTCGACGACTACATCCTCACGGGTGCGGAAGGGCCAATCCGCCTTGCCGAGGTCTTCGACGGGCGCTCGCAACTCATCGTCTACAACCACATGTGGAACGACGGTGCGACCTTCCAGTGCCCGGGCTGCACTGGGTTCACCACTCAGTTCAGCCGGCTCGACTACCTCGCCGACTACGACGCCCGCTTCGTGATCGTCACCCCCGGACCCATCGACGAGGCGCTCGCCTACAAACGACGGGTCGGCAACCGGATGGACTGGTATTCCTCTGCCGGAACGACCTTCTCCGCCGACGTCGACGCCGCGCAGGGTGAGGGTTTCGCGGTCAACGTGTTCCTCCGGGATGGCGACACCGTGTACCGCACCTGGCACTCGGCCGGACGCGGCACCGAACAGCTCGGGTTCGTGTTCGGGCTTCTCGACGTGTTGCCGTACGGGCGCCAGGAGGAATGGCAGGACTCGCCCGTCGGGTGGCCGCAGAGCCCGACCTTCACGCGCTGGCGGGGGTCAGAGGAGATCGCCGCGGCGTACGGTGAACCGGATGCGTGAAGAGGCGGGTAGGCGGGGAGCAGCCGTGAGGACGTACGTCGTCGCAGGTCAGCCCTCACAGGAAGTTCCCAGCGTGCCGACAGAGAGGTACCAGGCGATGCTGGGAGTCTGATCGTGTGAGTGAACCGTCGAAGCAGAGCAGCGCGCGCGGAGCGAAGGTCCTCGTCGTCGACGACGAGGAGAACATCCGGCAGCTGCTGTCGGTGTCGTTGAAGTTCCAGGGGTACGACGTGGAGACGGCAGCCGACGGTCCCGCCGCGCTCGACCGCTGCCGCACCAGCAAACCGGACGTCCTGGTGCTCGACGTGATGATGCCGGGGATGGACGGCTTCGGGCTCCTGCGCAGGCTCCGCGCCGACGGGGTCGACGCGCCGGCACTGTTCCTGTCGGCCCGGGACTCGCTCGAGGACAAGATCAACGGTCTCACCATCGGCGGCGACGACTACGTGACCAAACCGTTCAGTCTCGAGGAGGTCGTCGCACGTCTGCAGGTGTTGTTGCGCCGCAGTGGATTCGACGATCAGCGTCGCGCGTCGTCGCGGATCGCCTTCGCCGACATCGAACTCGACGACGAGACCCACGAGGTGTTCAAGGCCGGGAAGCCGGTCCAGCTCTCGCCGACGGAATTCACCCTGCTGCGGTACTTCATGGTCAACGCGGGCACGGTACTGTCGAAACCCCGCATCCTCGATCACGTCTGGAATTACGACTTCGGCGGCGAGGTGAACGTCGTCGAATCCTATGTGTCCTACCTCCGTCGGAAGCTCGACACCGGAGACAAGCGCCTGATCCACACTCTCCGTGGGGTGGGCTATGTCATGCGTGAGCCTCGTGACTGAGGTGAGTTCCCCCGCTCGGGGGGTGCGTGCCCGCGGTGTGCCGCTGCGGATCTCGCTGGTGGCGCTGACCGTGCTGCTGGTCGTCGTCGGACTGTTGGCCTCGGGGGTCGCGGTCACGTCGTCGATGCGTCAGGATCTGATCTCGCGCACCGACGAGGGGCTCGAGAACGCGGTCAATTCATGGGCGCAGCCGCGTGGGTTCGTCGGCGACGGTCCCGGCCCGCCGGGTCCCCGCCGGCCTCCGTCGCCGTACTACGTGGAGTCGGTCGTGTACGGCCCGGGCGGTGTGTCGACCGACAGCGTCTACAACCAGTTCGACGATTCCCCCGACCTCGCCTCCCTCACCGCCGACGATGCGGGCCCCGAGACCGTGGCGTCGGTCGACGGGGACGGACCACAGTGGCGGGTCATCAAGGTCAGCAACGCTTTCGGGCGCTCGATCGTGGCCACGCCGATGTCCGACATCGACGACACGGTGAGCAGGTTGATCCGTCTGCAACTCGCGATCGGCGCGCTCGTCACCCTGCTCATCGGGGTGCTCGGATATCTGCTCGTCCGGCGGAGCCTGCGTCCGCTGCGACGCGTCGAGGAGACCGCACACGAGATCGCCCAGGGAAACCTGACGAGGCGGGTGCCGGTCGCGCCGCCCAACACCGAGGTGGGGAGTCTGTCGGAGTCACTGAACCGGATGCTCGGGCAGATCCAGCACGCCTTCGCCGCCACGGCGTCGTCCGAACAGCAGGCCCGTGCGTCCGAGGAGCGGATGCGACGCTTCGTCGCCGACGCCAGCCACGAACTGCGGACACCGTTGACCTCGATCAAGGGTTTCGCCGAGTTGTACTCGCAGGGCGGGGTTCCGGATGTCACCGACGCCATGCGGCGTATCAACGACGAGGCCGGGCGGATGAATCTGCTGGTCGAGGATCTGCTGATGCTGGCGCGCCTCGACGCTCAGCGTCCACTCGACGTAGCGCCTGTCGATCTCCTCGCGCTGGCGGCGGATGCCGTGCAGAGTGCGCGTGTCGCCGCACCCGATCGCGAGATCCGGCTCGACGTCGTGACCGGCGACCGGCCGCCGGTGGTGTCCGGTGACGGACCCCGACTGGTGCAGGTGTTGCGCAACCTGATCGGCAACGCGGTGAACCACACGCCCGCGGACGCCTCCATCACCGTCGGGGTGCGAGTGGACGAGAGCACGGATCCGGGTCAGGTGGTGCTGAGCGTCGCCGACACGGGACCGGGCCTGACGGCCGAGGATGCCGCGCATGTCTTCGAACGGTTCTACCGGGGTGATGAGTCCCGGCAACGCGGTGCTGGTGGCGGCAGCGGCCTGGGTCTGTCGATCGTCGCCGCCCTCGTTGCGGCGCATGGCGGCCAGGTGGGCGTTGACACCGGTCCCGGTGCGGGCGCGACGTTCTGGGTGCGGCTGCCGATGGCGCGCGTGGCCGGCAACGCCTGAGGACTCAACCCCGAGGGCCCTCATCACCGTCTGCGCAGCAGTCACATCCGTGGTCGGTCGGGGTGACTGTGGCGGTCGCGCCGACACCCGGCGCACAGCACCCGTCACCCCGCCAGGCGTTGATCCCCTCCCGCGCGGCGATCGCCGCGATGACGAGAGCGGCGATCGGGTCTGCCCACGACCAGCCGAGCGAACTGTTGAGCACGAGGCCGAGGAGCAACACCGCGGACAGGTACGTGCAGAGCAGGGTCTGCTTCGAATCGGCCACCGCGCTCAGCGAACCGAGCTCGCGGCCGGCGCGACGTTCCGCCCACGACAGTGCCGGCATGACCGCCAGGCTGACCGCCGCGAGCGCGATCCCGATCGTCGAGTGCCGGGCATCGTCGTTCACGCCGAACAGGGCCCGCAGCGAGTCGACTGTGATGTAAAGGGCCAGCGCGAAGAACGAGAACGCGATGATCCGCAGCGTCGGCTTCTCGCGTCGTTGCGGATCCTCGGCGGTGAACTGCCAGGCGACCGCGGCCGCAGAGGACACCTCGATCACCGAATCCAGGCCGAAGCCGATCAGCGCACCCGATGAGACCCGCATGCCCTCGCCGATCGCGATGACCGCTTCGAGGACGTTGTAGGTGATGGTTGCGGCGACGAACCAGCGGATCCTCCGCTGCAGCACCCGTCTTCTGTCGATCGTGAGTGCGGGCCCTCTCATCGACGGCAGGCCGAGCTCGGACGTCATCAGCAGCACTCGTCTGCGGAGGCGTCGGCACAGCACGCCGGATCGACGGCGAGCACGAGGCCGAGCAGGTCCCCCAATGCATGCGCGATCTTCTCGTCGGCGAGCTCATATCGCGTCCGACGCCCCTCGGGGACTGCGACGACGAGGCCGCACCCACGCAGGCACGCAAGATGATTGGAGAGTGTCTGCCGCGAGACCCCGATCGCCGTCGCCAGGTCAGCGGGGTACGCCGAGCCGGTTCGCAGCCGCAACAGCGCCTGCGTGCGCGTCGTATCCGACAGCGCGTGACCGAACCTCGTCAACGCATCGCGATGGGTGGAGGCCACCAAGTTCATGGCGGTTATAGTACATCCGATCCTGAATTCAGGAAATCATGAACGCTGCGGCCCGATCCGTGTCAGTCGATCAGTCGTCGTAGCTTCGCGAACTCGGTGACATCCTCGCGGAACCGGTCCAGTCCGACGAGCGTGTACATCCCGTCGATCTGCCGGGTCGCCCACAACTGATGGATGCGGCGGAGATCGGATTGTCGTGACTTCCAGCCGATGCCGTCGATCACCGCGAGCACCAGCTGTGTGGGCAGGCGCACCTCGGCCATCTCCTCGATCTCGCGTACGGCATCGGTGAGCTTCGAGCCGGTCGAATCGAATCCCTTTGCCGCCACGACGATGTCGGCTGACGCGGGGTCGCCGACGATGAGGTCGGCGGGAGCGGTCCGCCCGTTGCGACCGGCGAATCGGGACCGGGTGACGTAGTCGAGTCCGATGTCGCGGGCGATGTCCTCGATCTCGTCTTCTATGCGCCGGCCCGACGCCCCCGCGCGTGTGGCGGTCGCTCTGGTACCCGCCCGCGCGACGAGGATGTCGGCGAAGGTGAAGGTGCGCGTGAGTTGTGTCCGCAGCATCCGGACGAGGTCGAACTCGGTGTCGAGCCAGGTCACGAGCTCGACGGGCTGGCTGCGGGCCAGCGCATGCCATCCGCTGGTGTCGAACCGGTCGCGCAGGGCGTTCTTCAGCTTCTCCTGCGAGAGTCCCACCGCGAGCCCGAGGACGGGTACGTCGGTGGGATTGTCACGTACCCATGCGGCCAGGCCGGTGATGTCGGTGTCGAGGAGTCCGCCGAGGCGGGCGGTGGCCGCGACGATCCGTTCGGCCTCCGGTGTGGCCGTCGTCGGGTCGACGTGGGACGTCAAGCGTCCCAACGATTTCAGATAATCATCGAAGTCTCCGGCGGTGCTCATGGTCTCGTCTGATCCGGTCCGGTCAGTCCCGGCCGATGAACAGGTACTCGCTGACGTCACGACGGGTGGCCGCGGCGTGCGTGCCGAAGCTGTACTTGTGATCGATCGCGATGACCTCGACCGATGGCTTCACCTTGCCGAGCAGGTCGACGATACGGTCCTTGCCCGGCAACGCATTCGACGAATACGACAGCACGATCGCACCCGCGTCACCGAAGTGTTCGAAGGTCCGGAGCAACGCATCCTCGATGGTGCGCTTGTAGGCGAACGGGGTGAACCGCTTGGGCAGCTTCTTGGTCTTGGTGTTCTCCATGATGCTCATGCCCTGCCAATAGGCCGACAGGCCTTCGAGGAAGTGGTAGCGCTTGATGTAGTCGTTGTCATCGGTCGGCGGCGCATACGGGGGATCGAGGTAGACGAGGTCGGGCGGTGCCGCCCACGGCAGCTCGAGGTCGAAGATGTCCCCGCGGACGCTGCGGCTGGCGCGGGTGTTGCTGAACACCGTCGCGTTGTAGTCCGCCGCCGCACGGAGACGGAAATGGTCACGCAGCGACATCGTCAAATCGCGACGACCGTCGGCGTAGCGCGTGGAGTCGGTGAACGTGAACACGCCGCGGGGTTGTTTACGCGCCGCCGACAGGACGAGGGCCGAGATCGCCAGGTCGCGTCGATAACCGCGCAACGCGTCGATGTGTGACCACGCGGAGTCGAGGAACGCCCGGTCCTCGGTGGTGAAGTACAGGCCGTCGAACGTGCGGGATATGTAATCGCGGTCGTCGGCGGCGGGACCGCAGATCTCGTCCACGAGCTCGGGCTCGAGGCGGACGCTCGAGTTGGCCACCGACGCCCGGGTGATGATGTGCGGAAAGTTGAGGAAGTCGTTGCTGAGGACTTCGAAACCCTGCGCCTTGAGCAGGTACGACACCACGCCCGATCCGGAGAACGCATCGACCGCGGTGGACCCGCCGATCTCGGCGAAGGTGCGTTCGAGGTGGGGGAGCAACCGGTACTTCGACCCCATGTACCGCAACCGGGGAAAACGCTGCGCGCGGGCGAGGACGTCGCTGGATCCGACGCCGGATCGAACGCCGCGTCCCGATCGGGAAGTATCTGGCCCACTCACACCGAAAGGATGTCATGGACCTCCGACACCCCCGGGCGCAACACTCGCGGGCTCGGCATCGCAGACGGTCGGGCGCGCGGGTTCACCCCCTAGACTCGGACCCATGGCATCGGTTTTCAGCATGATCATCAACGGCGATCTTCCCGGTCGATTCGTCTGGAAGGACGGTCAGGCAGTCGCTTTCCTCACCATCGAGCCGGTCACCCCCGGGCACGTCCTCGTGGTGCCGCGTAACGAGGTCGACCACTGGGAGCAGATGGATGCCGCCGCATTCGCACATCTAGGCGAGGTCGCCCAGAACGTGGGCCGCGCGGTCAAGGATGCGTTCGACGCCCCCCGCATGGGCCTGCTGATCGCCGGTCTCGAGGTGCCGCATGTGCACGTCCATGTCTTCCCGGCGCTCTCGCTCGAGACCTTCGACCTCGCCAACGCGAACAAGAACGTCAGCCCCGAGGACCTCGACGCCGCGGCCGAGAAGATCCGCGCCAGCCTGCGCTCGCTGGGCTACGGCGAGTACGTCTCCGACTGATCAGACCGTCCGGTGGATCAACAGCGGTAGGACCGCGGTCGCGCCGGCCTCGCGGAGCGCGGCGGCGGCCAGCGTGATCGGCCACCCGGAACCGTTGGCGTCGACCACGAGCATCACGTTGCGGCCCGCGACCTCCGGCGGATCGCCGAGGTGGTCGCGCCAGTAGGCTGCCTCGACGGCTCCCGTCGCATCGGCGGGCGGATCCCCGATACGCACCGGGAAGATGCTGCCCTCACGCTTGCCGACGGCTCGCAGATGCTCGGCCAGGGTCTCGGCCAGCGTGGTACCGGTGAGCCGGAGCGACACGATGAGGTCCGCGCGCACGCCCGTCTCGCGGACCCACGCCGACAGCGTCGCGACTGCGGCGTCGCCGAGTTCGGCCAGCGCCCGCTCGTCTCCGTTTCGGGCCGCGGCGAGCACCTCCACCCACTCGGGCGCGTCGGCGTGTGCGAGCACCCGGCCGGGGGCGGCGAGCAGGTCGGCGGGAATCCTTCCGCGACGGCCGAAGTCGCCGCCGGGCCACATCTTGCGAGGTTCGAGGGTCTGTGCGCTCCGGCGCAGTGTGGAGGTCACCGTGCGGACGATCTCGTCGTCCACGGCCCCGGTGAGTCCCTCGCTCAGCGTCCCCCGACAAACCGAGCACCGGCCGCAGTCCGCCGCCTGCGGATCGTCGAGTGACTCGGTCAGCAACCGCATGAGGCAGGTGCGTCCCGCGATGTAGGACCGCATGATGTCGGCTTCGCGACGGCGGACGGCCAGCACGCCGTCGTAGTGCTCGGCGTCGTAGGTCCAGGGTGTGCCCGTGGCGACCCAGCCATCGGGGGTGCGGTCGGTGACCCCGTCCACCGCAAGCTGTTTGAGCATCAGCTCGATGCGGGTGCGCCGGAATCGCGTGGCCGCCTCGAGTTGCACCACCGACTGCGGCTCGTCCGCGGCATCCAGTGCGGCGAGCAGATCGCGCATCTTGTCCGGGTCGGGGATCGTCGCGGTGGCGAAGTGGTCCCAGATGCGGTCGTCGGTCTGCGAGGCCAGGAGCATGACGACGGCGTCGTCGAGCGCGCGTCCGGCACGACCGACCTGCTGATAGTAGGAGACCGGTGACGGCGGCGAACCGACGTGCACGACGAAACCGAGATCGGGCTTGTCGTAACCCATCCCGAGTGCCGACGTCGCGACCAGCGCCTTCACCTCGTTGCGCAACAACGCATCCTCGAGTTCGTGGCGGCGGTCGGCGTCGAGCTGCCCGGTGTACGCGGCGACGGGTGATGCGTCCCCGTGGACGGCCCGGATGGCCTCCACGAGACGGTCCGCGTCGGCGACGGTGAGGACGTAGACGATGCCCGAACCGGGGAGCTGCGGGAGGGACTGTGCGACCCACGCGTAACGCTGCACGGGGGACAACCCGTCGAGCACGTTGAGATGCAACGACTTTCGTGCGAGCGGCCCGCGCAGTACGAGGGTCGGCCCGGAGGTGCTGCCGGCGTCGAGCTGCGCGGCGACGTCCTCGGTGACGCGGGCGTTGGCGGTCGCGGTGGTCGCGAGGACCGGGGTGGTGGGGTTGACCGTGCGCAGCACGTCGGCGACCCGGCGGTAGTCCGGCCGGAAGTCGTGGCCCCAGTCGGAGACGGCGTGCGCCTCGTCGATCACGAGCAAGCCGAGGCTGCCGGCCAGCGCGTCGAGGACACGACGGCCGAATCCCGGGTTGGCGAGCCGTTCCGGCGACACGAGCAGGACGTCGAGGTCGCCCGCTCGCAGCTGCGCCTCGATGGCTGACCATTCGTCGACGTTGGACGAGTTCAGCGTGGCAGCCGACAGTCCACCGCGCCCGGCCGCGGCGACCTGATCGCGCATCAGCGACAGCAGCGGCGACACGATCAGGGTCGGGCCACCCCCGCCGGCGCGGATGATCGCGGTCGCGCTCCAGTAGACCGCCGATTTGCCCCATCCGGTCGCCTGGACGACGAGCACCCGGGCGCCCGTCGCCGCAGCGTCGGGCGTCGCGGCCAGCGCGGTGACCGCGCGGAGCTGGTCCTCGCGCAATCTGGCACCGTCGCCGGCCAGGCTGGTGATGACACGGTTGGCGACGGTCAGCTGGTCGGGAGCGAGGGTGGCGGTCATGCGGCCCAATGTAGTGGCGACCACGGACACCGAGGTCAGGCCGTCCACACGCGCCGCTCCCGAGCGCAACCGCTCACAGGAACCTGGCAGCGTGCACGCAGGGTGGCCCGAGTTCTGGATTCCACTGTGATCGCATGATCCCAGAAGCACCGCCGGGCCGGACGGCGCAGATGTACACACTCGCCGACACCTCGACGTCGAATCCGGTCCTCGACATCGTCGTCCCCGTCTACAACGAACAGGCCGACATCGCCTCGTCGGTTCGGAGCCTGACCGACCACCTACGACTGCACGTGCCGTACCCGTCGCGGGTCACCATCGCCGACAACGCCAGCACCGATGACACGCTCGCCATCGCCGTCGCGCTCGCCGCAGAGATCGACGGCATCCGTGTGGTCCATCTCGAGGCGAAAGGGCGGGGTCGCGCGCTGAACGCGGTGTGGCGGGCCAGCGACGCCGAGATCGTCGCCTATTGCGACGTGGACCTCTCGACCGACCTCAACGCCCTGATGCCGCTGATCGCGCCGTTGGTGTCGGGGCATTCCGACATCGCCATCGGTACCCGCCTCAATCGGTCGTCCCGGGTGATCCGCGGACCCAAACGCGAGTTCATCTCCCGCTCGTACAACCTGATGCTCCGTACCGCGATGGGCGCCAGATTCTCCGATGCCCAGTGCGGTTTCAAGGCGATGCGCACCGACATCGCCCGCGAACTGTTGCCCTTCGTCGCCGACACGGGCTGGTTCTTCGACACCGAACTGCTCGTGCTGGCCGAGCAGATCGGCCTGCGCATCGCCGAGGTGCCCGTCGACTGGATCGACGATCCCGACAGCACCGTCGACATCGTGCCGACCGCGATCGCGGATCTGAAAGGCTGTGCGCGAGTGGGCCTCGCCCTCGCGATGGGACGGTTGCCGATCGCGCAGCTGCGGGCTTCCATCGGCCGCGACCGTGCCGCCGGACCGCAGATCGACGGCGTGCCCCATGGTCTGGTCGGTCAGCTCGCACGTTTCTGTGTGGTGGGGCTGGCGTCGACGCTCGCGTACGCGGTGTTGTTCCTGGCCCTGCACGCCTTCCTGGGAGCCCAGATCTCCAATGTCGTCGCGCTCGGGATCACCGCAGTGCTCAACACCGCGGCCAACCGTCGGTTCAGCTTCGGCATCCGTGGCCGCGACAACGCGTTGCGGCACCAGCTGTTCGGGCTCGGGGTGTTCCTGTTCGGGTGGCTCGTCACGTCCGGAGCGCTGCTGGTCCTCCACTCGGTCGCGCCGGACGCGACCAAGCACATCGAACTGATGATCCTCGTGACCGCGAATCTGGTGGCGACGCTCACGCGGTTCGTCGGTCTTCGCTGGGTGTTCCGTAAGGCATCCGGCCCTACCGCGGAGGTTGCCGCATGAGCACGACAGTCACGCCGTCGCCGCCGGCGACATCACCCGGCCCGGCAGGATCGGACCTCCCGGAACCGAACCCGACGAGCTCACGGGCCCAATGGGTGTCGGTCGCCGCGCTGCTGCTCGGCACGGCCATCGCCTACCTGTGGAACCTGTCGATCAACGGGTGGGCGAACTCCTTCTACTCCGCGGCGATCCAGGCCGGATCGCAGTCGTGGAAGGCCTGGTTCTTCGGTTCGTCGGACATGGCGAACTCGATCACGGTGGACAAACCGCCCGCCTCGCTGTGGATTCCGGGCCTGAGCGCTCGCATCTTCGGCGTCAACTCCTGGTCGATCCTCGTTCCCGAGGCGCTCATGGGTGTCGCCTCGGTGGCCCTGCTCTACCTGATCACGCGAAAGTACCTGGGCCACTGGGCTGGAATACTCGCCGGAACCGTGCTGGCTGTCACCCCGGTCGCGGCGATGATGTTCCGCTTCGACAACCCCGAGGCACTGCTCATCCTGCTGATGGTCGCGGCGGTGTGGGCGATGATGAAGGGTCTCGAGGACGGTCGCTGGCGCTGGCTGGTGCTCACCGGGGTCTTCGTGGGCTTCGGCTTCCTGACCAAGCAGCTGCAGGTGATGTTGATCGTTCCGCCGCTGGCGGTGACCTACCTGGCGTTCGGTCCGCGCGGATGGGCGCGACGGATCGCGCAGTTGTTCGCCGCGCTCGGCGCCATGATCGTCAGTGCCGGCTGGTGGGTTCTTGCCGTCGAACTGTGGCCCGCCTCGTCGCGCCCGTACATCGGTGGCTCACAGAACAACTCGATCCTCGAACTGACTTTCGGCTACAACGGTCTCGGCCGGCTCAACGGCAACGAGACCGGAGCCGTCGTCCCCGGCGGTGGCGGAAACGCGATGGAGGGCATGGCCGGTGGACCGGGTGGCCCCGGCGGCGGTGGCGGCGCGTGGGGCGAAACCGGTTGGCTGCGGATGTTCGAACCCGCGCAGGGCGGGCAGACCGCCTGGCTCATCCCGACCGGACTCGTGCTGGCCGTCGTCGCGCTGGTGCTGATCGGCCGGGCCCGGCGTACGGATCCGCGGCGCGCCTACCTCGTCGTCTGGGGCCTGTGGCTGCTGGTGACGATGGCTGTGTTCAGTTTCATGGCCGGGATCTTCCACCAGTACTACACGGCGGCACTCGCTCCCGCGGTGGCCGCGGTGGTCGCCGGGGGTGCGACGGTGTGCTGGTCGCATCGCGATCGGCTGTGGGTGCGGACTGCGCTGGGGATCTCGGTGGCGATCACTGCGATCTGGGGTTTCGTCCTGCTGAATCGGACACCCGACTTCGTGCCCTGGCTGCGGTTCGCCGTACTGGCCGTGGGGTTGGTGGCCGCGATCGCGATGGTGTTCGCGAACCGGCGGAGCATCGCGGCAGTTGCGCTGATAGGCGCCATCGCCGCGGGTCTGGCAGGCCCCGTGGCCTACACCGTGGACACCATCGCCACCGAGAAGAGCGGATCGATCGTCACCGCGGGTCCCCGCGTCGAGGGTGAGTTCGGGCCGGGTGGAGCCGGTGGACCGGGTGGTCGGGGCGGCCCGTTCGGCGGACCCGGCGGTCCCGGTGGACAGGGCGGTCCCGGCCGGCAACAGCAGGGAATGCCCGGGAGCGCGCCCGGGGTCGGGGGTCCGGGCGGCAGCATCAGCCGCGGCGGTGACGGGGCCGGCGGTTTGCTCCGCGGCTCGACGCCGTCGCAGGCCATGGTCGACAAGCTCACCGCGAATGCCGACGACTACACCTGGGTCGCGGCGGCCGTGGGCTCGCAGTCCGCGTCGGGCTACCAACTGGAGACCGGATACTCGGTCATGCCGATCGGCGGCTTCAACGGCAGCGACCCCTCGCCGACGCTGACCGAATTCCAGGAGCTCGTCGCCGCGAGAAAGATCCACTACTTCATCGGCGGTGGCGGTATGGGTGGCGGAGGTATGGGTGGCGACGGTATGGGTGGCGACTCGTCCGACCCGTCGTCGCAGATCAGCAGCTGGGTGCAGGAGAACTACACCGCGGTCACCGTCGACGGAGTGACCATGTACGACCTGACCCGACCCGTCGGCTGACAGAGTCTTCCGTCCTCGACGGGAGGCGGTTCGAACGACAGGGGGACGTGCACCCGGCACGTCCCCCTTGTCGCGCTCGGGTGGGCACGCTCTACAGTCGCGATGTGACAACGGGCGACGATCCCACGACACCATTCGACCGCGGCACCGGTTCGGCCACCCGATCCCGCCCGCCTCGATCCCGCATCCGGCCGATGACCGGTCGCGATCCGCACCAGGACGGTCGCGTCGCCACCGGCCTCGAGTTGTTCTACGACCTGGTCTTCGTCGTGGGCTTCTCCGTGGCGACGACCCTGGCCGGCCACCAGTTCGCGGAGGGCCACTACGCGGCGACCTTCATCGGCTTCTTCCTGTGCACCTTCTCGGCCATCTGGGCGTGGATCAACTTCGCGTGGTTCGCGTCCGCGTTCGACACCGACGACTGGGTCTTCCGCGTCGTCACCCTGATCCAGATGATCGGCGTCGCCATCATCGCGGTGGGCATGCCCGCGGTGTTCACCTCCGTCGCCGCAGGCGGCGACATCGACAACCGGGTCCTGGTGCTCGGCTACATCGTGATGCGCGTCGGCATGGTGATCCAGTGGTTGAGGGCGGCGTCGCAGAGCGAACGGCACCGTCGTGCCTGTCTGGTCTACGCGGGCGCCACCGTGCTCGCGCAGGTGTGGTGGGTGATCGTGCTGGTCGCCGACATGCCGCTGGTGATGACCGTCTGCGGCATGCTCATCGGTGTCCTGATCGAGATGATGGGGCCCTACATCGCCGAGACCCGGACCGGGCGGACGCCCTGGCACGCACATCACATCGCCGAGCGATACGGCCTCCTGACGATCGTCACCCTCGGCGAGGGGGTGGTCGGCGTCGTCGCGCTCCTGGGGGCGCAGGTCGCCGGATTCGGGTGGACGTTCGAGACTGCGCTCCTCGGCTTCACGACGATGACCGCCACGTTCGCGATGTGGTGGATCTACAGCGTGATCCCCAGCGGCGAGGTGCTGCACGCCCACCGGGAGAAGGCGTTCCCGTGGGGGTACGGGCACATCGTGCTGTTCATGTCGGCCGTCGGTGTGGGGGTGGGGCTGCACGTCGCGGCGCTCTACCTCGAGCACCACGCCAGCGTCTCCGACGAGGTGGTCGTCGCCAGTGTCGTCGCGCCGCTGGCGGTCTACTGCCTCGGTATCGTCGTGCTGACCGGTTACCTGCTCGGATTCGACCCCACCAGCGTGGTCCAGGCGGTCGCGGTCGTCGGTGTCCTCGCGTCGGCGATGATCCTGTGCACGGTGGGTGTGTCGGTGATCGTGGCGATCGCGATAGCCACCCTCGCGCCGGTGGCCATGGTCGTCGTCGACGAGGTGGTCGGTGCGCGG
The DNA here is from genome assembly GCF_051789125.1 of Gordonia terrae. Lineage (GTDB taxonomy): Bacteria > Actinomycetota > Actinomycetes > Mycobacteriales > Mycobacteriaceae > Gordonia > Gordonia terrae_A. The sequence continues at coordinate 836,264 of NZ_CP196526.1, forward strand.
CGCCGGGACCGCGCCCTCGTGGGCCTGGGTGACGCCGGCTGAGCGACGCTGCGCCGTCCGGCACCCCGGACCCCTTCGGAGGGCCACCGTTTAGAGTCATGGGCGTGCGCGTACTCGTGATCGGCTCGGGCGGCCGCGAACATGCCCTCCTCCTCGGCCTCCGGAACGATCCGTCGGTCACCGATCTGCATGTCGCCCCCGGTAACGCGGGAACCGCGGCGATCGCCACCAACCACGCCGTCGACGCCGTGTCGAGCGACGAGGTCGTGGCGCTCGCGCAGAAGCTCGGCGCCGATCTCGTCGTCATCGGGCCCGAGGTTCCGTTGGTCGTCGGCGTCGCCGATGCCCTGCGCGCCGCGGGTATCGCGACATTCGGCCCGAGTGCCGCGGCCGCACAGATCGAGGGGTCCAAGGCTTTCGCCAAGGACGTGATGAACGCGGCGGGTGTGAGGACCGCGCATGCCGAGGTCGTCGACAACCCGGGGCGTCTCGATGCCGCGCTCGACCGCTTCGGCCCCACCTGGGTCGTCAAGGACGACGGCCTCGCAGCAGGCAAGGGCGTGGTGGTGACGACCGATCGCGACGCCGCCCGCGACCACGCGGCCGAATGTCTCGAGAGCGGCCATCCCGTCCTGCTGGAGAGCTTCCTCGACGGGCCGGAGGTGTCGCTGTTCTGTCTCGTCGACGGGGAGACCGTCGTGCCACTGCTGCCCGCGCAGGATCACAAGCGCGTCGGCGACAACGATGCCGGGCCCAACACCGGTGGCATGGGTGCCTATACCCCGTTGCCCTGGCTCCCGGATGAGATGACCGGGCGTATCGTCGACGAGGTCGTGAAACCCGTTGCCGCCGAGATGGTTCGGCGAGGAATTCCGTTCTCCGGGTTGCTGTACGCCGGTCTGGCGATCGGGCAGGACGGACCGGCCGTCGTCGAATTCAACTGCCGCTTCGGCGATCCCGAGACCCAGGCGGTCCTCGCGCTCCTCGAGTCCCCGCTCGGCCGGGCGTTGCACGCGACGGCAACCGGAACCCTCGCCGACCTGCCGCCACTCGAATGGCGGCAGGGTGCCGCCGTCACCGTCGTGGTGGCCGCCGAGTACTACCCCGGCAAGCCGCGCACCGGCGACGTCATCACCGGTGCCGAGGCCACGGGTGTGCTGCACGCCGGGACCGCACGCAACACCGACGGCGCGATCGTCTCCGCCGGCGGACGTGTACTCGCCGTGGTCGGCACGGGCGCCGACCTCGCCGAGGCCCGCGAACAGGCCTACGCGCGCATCGAGAAGATCAAACTCCCCGGTTCACACTTCCGCACCGACATCGGCCGGAACGCCCTCGAAGGTCGCATCAGCATCTGAGCCGCTCACCGGATCCGTTCCCGCTCACCGAAATCCGGTGAGCGGGAACGGAATCAGTGAGCGAACGTGGGTCAGACCGCGAGATTGCGGCCGAGGAACTCGACCTGCTCGGGCAGGACGCTGCGCCAGTACCGGTTGGTGTGACCGCCCGCCGCGGTACCGAAGGCGGCCGGGGGACGCAGGCCCGCGGCCCACTGGCGGGTGTAGGTGTAGAACTGGTCGCTCGAACCGATGTTGATCAGGAGCGGGATCTTCGCGAACTTCGGCTGTGCACCGAACAGCGAGTTGGCCTGGTAGTCGGCGAGGCTGTCGAAGGCGCGCGGCGGGAAGTTGCGCGGATCGGCCCACATCGCCGGCGAGCTCACCGCGACCGCCGCGACGCGCGGGGACCCCAGCATGGCGGCGAGCCGTAGGGCGCCGTAACCGCCCATCGACCATCCGAACAGACCGATCCGGTCGGTGGACAGGTTGAGGTCGGGGTTGCTCGCGAGCATCGGCAGGAATTCGTCGAGCACCATCGCGCCGCCGTCCGTGCCATCGGTGCGCCGGTGGTAGTAGTTGCGGCCGATGTCGGCGGCGGCGAGGGCAAACGGCGCGTTGCCGGCGTCGACGTACTGCTGCATCACCGTCTGCATCTCGAGCTTCGGTCCGAAGATCGATTTCTCGTTGGTGTTCAGCGCGTGCAGGACGACGACGACGGGGAGCCTGCCCGTGACCCCGTTCGGCCGGGCGACAGCCCAGCGCGTGTCGCGGCCACCCATCCGCGCGGAACGGAAGCTCCCGGTGACCAGGGGTGGGCCACTCGTGACGGGTGGCGGGGACGCCTCGACGGGCAGTTCGTCGTCCGCACGGCCCTCGATGTTGCGGGCCTGCACCGAGGTCGGCGGAGCCGAATCGGCGCACGCCGCGACCCCGAGGGCCGTCGCCCCGAGTCCGGCTGCGAGCACGGCACGACGTCCGACGCGGGCAGCGGTGTAGTGCCCGGGTCGGGCGGAGGTGCGCTCGTCGGTGTCGCGGGGGTGGGTTGGCACGTCGGTCATCGAGTCAACAGGGTAATCGCCGACCCCCGCTCCGTGGCAACGTCACGTTCGCGGGCGCGCCTGTATCTGAGAGATCTGTCTCATTCCCGCCCTCGGTGGGGTCTGTTCGGAGGACACCGAGCGTGTACTCGATGCGCTGCGCGAGATGCGTATTGGTGACTCCGCGGCGGTGGTCCGCGTCAGGAGCCGGGGTGCCAGAACCCGGCGTGGACCTCGCGCGCCGCGTCGAGCGGGTACGGGCCGCGCACGGTGATACTCCGAGTCCCCGCCTCGAAGACCTGCCGGCACGGCATCGCCAGCGTGGGGTTGGCCGGGTCGTCGCCGGTCATCGACCGCAACTCGTCCTCGCCGAGCGCGTACACCACGGTTCCGATGCCCGCCCAGTAGATCGCCCCGGCGCACATCGCGCAGGGTTCGGTGCTGGTGTACAGCGTGAATGCGGACAGTTCGGCCGGATCCAGATGGCCGACGGCCCGGACGACGTTGGTCTCGGCATGACCGGTGGGGTCTCGATCGGTGTCGACGGAGTTCCGACCCTCCGCGACGACGGAGCCGTCCGGCGCGGCCACCAGTGCTCCGAACGGATGGTCGCCTCGGGCACGGGCCTGCGCGGCGAGCTCGATCGCCCGGACGAGGAGGGGGATGTCGCCATCGGTGGTCGGCATCTCCCGATGGTCGCACGCGGACGGGTCGCCGGTGGCGGGTCAGGCCCGGTCCGCGAGGTCGCAGTGGAAGTCGACGGGACGGGCGCGGCGGTCGAACTCGACGTGCGCGACGGAGATGCCGTCGGTGACATCGCAGATCGGGGACCGGCCGCCGTCGGTGCCGGCTCGCCAGTTGATGTGCCAGCCCTGCCGCGCGGCCATGCCGTGGATGGCGACCCGATGATCGTTGACCGCAAGTGATCTCATCATCGACGGCATTCTGGTCGCGAAGTCGGCGAAGCTCGGCTCGGGCAGGACGATGTCGTCGAGCAGGAACACCGCGAGGTCCCCGCCCCGACCGGTGTCCCCGGTATCGCTGTCGTCCCCGTCGGTCCTCTCGTCCCCCTCGTCGAGGCGTGCCGTGCAGTAGGGACTGATGCCGGTGCTCTCGACGGCCGCGGCGGCGACGACGTCGACGGCCTCGGTGCGCCGGTCCGCGGTTTCGTCGCGAGACAGCTTCGGCGGCAACTCGATTCGCGGGACGGCGAAGTCGTCGATGCCGAACCGGGCGCCCGCCTCCCGCAAGGCGGAAGCGGGTCCGGACGGATCCCCGCGGGGATGGGCCCAGCCCCACACGATCGCCGCGGGCTCGATCACCGCGATGAGTGTGGCGCGCGCCCGCACGACGCGACGACCGGCCGGCCCGGTGGTGTCGAGGGATGTGAAGTCGACCGTCCGCGCGGTCGGGTCGCACCGGACGGCGAACGTGCCGAGGCGTTCGCGGAGGAAGTCGGCGAACGCGACCTGCCGCAGGCAGGTGTAGAGCGCCGCGTAATCGGCGACAGCGTGGAGGCCGTCGAACTGCATGCGCTCACGTTAACCGGGGGCGGGACCGGCCAAACCCCGTGTCCGACGTCCGACTGACGTCCGCGATCGAATCGCGACCCCGCCGAGGATGGCCGGTACTTATACGGGAATACGACTGCGGGCGCGCTGCTTTCGTAAAAGCAATACGGCGGTACCGACCCTTTGGCAGCATGAACACATGATGACGTCGGCGGCGACACCCAAGGGTGCGCGTCGGCGGTCCCGCTTGATCGAGGCCGCCGGCGAGTTGCTGCTCGAGGGCGGCTTCGACGCCGTGCGTCATCGCGCGGTCGCCGAACGGGCGCAACTCCCGCTGGCGTCGACGACCTACTATTTCGGTTCGCTCGACGACCTGATGGCCGAGGCTGCCGCCAATCTGTGCAGCCATGACGAAATCGCAGTCGCCGCGCGCTGCAACGCTCTTCCGCGTCGGCACAGGGGCAGCAGCGCCACGGCGAGTGCTCTGGCGGACGTCTTCGTGGGATCGGACACGACGATCCAGCAGCTGTCCGCCAGGTACGAGATGATCGCACTCGCCGCCCGCTATCCGCGTCTGCGTGAGGTCGTCGCGGTCCGCGGACAGTCGCTCGCGCTCCACCACTGCGAGGTGCTCGTCAAGTCGCATCGCGTGGCCGACCCCGTCCACATCGCCCAGCTGATCGGCATCGAGGACGGCGCCATCGTCGGTGCCCTGGGACAGACGGCGGTCCGGCCCGTCGACGCGGTGCGCGACGCCCTGCTCGACGTCGTCGACGTCTTGGCCCCGCGAGAGTGAAAGGCTCGCGACCGACGACCCCGGAAAGCTCCCGAAAGAGCCGCACGAGGCGACGGTCGATGACACGATGGGGCGTCAGGTCACCATTCGGCGGAGGGGATCGGATGCCGGCGAACAAGCAATTCGTGGACAGCGCGTCGGTGGCGCGGAGCGGTCGCGGGGGATCGGTGCCTCGTCGACGACGGCGGGCCGGGATCGTCACGGCTCTCGGCGTACCGGTTCTCGTTGCGCTGGGTCTCGTCGGGACGGCGCTCGCGCCCTCGGCCCACGCGGCCCCGGCCGGCCGCGTCGATGCATCCGCGGCGTTCTCGTCGGCCGTCTACGGCACCGGGTGCACGTATCCGCTCACGATGCCGGTCAACTCGTCGGGGTGGGTCGAGTTCTACGAGGTCAGGGCCGGTGTGCCACCGCGGTTGGTCGGGCGGGACCTACCGCAGGGTGCGCTGGCGTCGACCACCTGGGTGCCCCATCGCATCGGCGACAAGTATCTGTACGCGGTGCAGAACGGCAAGGTCTCGCCGCCGACGTTCGTCCGCGTCCGCCAGGGATACGGCTCCAACGGCACGTGCATCGCCTTCTGAGTTCAGCCGTGGCAGGAACGTGGACCCTTCGCCGATTTTGAGGATCTGATCGACGGCCACCTACACTGGGCGGGTGTCGAAGCCCGCCATTGCCAACGTCCTGGCCAGCCGCTATGCCTCCGCCGAGCTCACTGAGCTGTGGTCGGCGAGCACCAAGATCGAACTCGAACGGCAGCTGTGGATCGCGGTGCTCAAGGCCCAGCGGGACCTCGGCATCGACGTCCCGGCCGACGCCATCGCCGACTACGAACGCGTGGTCGGGCAGGTCGACCTCGCCTCGATCGCCGACCGTGAGCGGGTCACCCGCCACGACGTGAAGGCGCGCATCGAGGAGTTCAACGCCCTCGCCGGACACGAGCAGATCCACAAGGGCATGACCAGCCGCGATCTCACCGAGAACGTGGAGCAGCTGCAGATCCTGCGGTCGCTCGAGCACGTCCACGCCCACGGTGTCGCGGTGTTGGCTCGGATCGTCGCCCGCGCCGCGGACTACTCCTCGGTCGTGATGGCCGGCCGCAGCCACAACGTCGCCGCCCAGGCCACCACTCTGGGCAAGCGATTCGCTTCCGCCGCCGACGAACTCATGATCGCGCTCACCCGATTGCGCGACCTCATCGACCGCTACCCGCTGCGCGGGATCAAGGGACCGATGGGGACCTCGCAGGACATGCTCGACCTCCTCGGCGGCGACGCGGTCAAGCTCGCCGACCTGGAGTCGCGCGTCGCCGACCACCTCGGCTTCGCCCGCTCCTTCACGTCGGTGGGCCAGATCTACCCGCGCTCACTCGATCACGACGTCGTCTCGGCACTGGTGCAGGTCGCTGCCGCGCCGTCGTCGCTGGCGCACACCATCCGGCTGATGGCCGGTCACGAACTGGTGACCGAGGGCTTCCAGCCCGGTCAGGTGGGCAGTTCGGCGATGCCGCACAAGATGAACACCCGCAGCTGCGAGCGTGTCAACGGACTCGCCGTGGTTCTGCGCGGCTACGGGTCGATGGCAGCGGAGTTGGCCGGCGCCCAGTGGAACGAGGGCGACGTGTTCTGTTCGGTGGTGCGTCGCGTCGCGCTCCCCGACGCGTTCTTCGCGATCGACGGGCTCATGGAGACCTTCTTGACGGTCCTCGACGAGTTCGGCGCCTACCCCGCGGTGATCGCCAATGAGCTCGACCGCTACCTGCCGTTCCTGGCGACCACCAAGGTCCTCATGGCTGCGGTGCGCGCGGGTGTCGGACGCGAGACCGCCCACGAGGCGATCAAGGAGAACGCCGTCGCGGTGGCGCTGGCGATGCGCGAGGAGGGACGCGAACCCGACCTCCTGGACCGCCTCGCCGCCGACGACCGCCTCCCGCTCGACCGTGTGCAGCTCGACGCGCTGCTCGCCGACAAGACCGCCTTCGTGGGAGCCGCCGAGCAGCAGGTCGCCGATGTCATCGCGGCTGCGGAGAAGATCATCGGGCAGTACCCCGACGCCGCCGGTTACGCGCCCGCGCCGATTCTCTAGCTCTCCGCAGACCCTTCGTGACGCCCCTCCGCAAGCTCCGGGGCTCCTCAGGGAGCAGCACTGCCCCGCTGCTCAGGGAGACGCGCCGCCCCGCCGAGCTGCTCAGGGAGCAGCGTCGTCCCGCTCCCTGAGGAGCGAGCGTCACGAAGGGTCGCCATGCCCCAGGTTCCAGTCCGGGAACGCGACATCGCGGACGCGTCGCTTGAGTTCGGCGGCGCCGGGGAACCCGCCGTCGCTCTTGCGTTCCCAGATCCGCGTCCTGTCCACGTCGATGACGAACACCCCGCCGGTGCCGGGGACCAGCGTGACCGAGCCGAGATCGGTGCCGAAGGTGTTGAGCAGCTCCGACGCCATCCACGACGCCCGCAGCAGCCAGTTGCACTGGGTGCAGTAGGTGATGGTGATGTGGGGCGGCGCATCCATCGGTCCAGGATGTCAGAGGTGCCCTGACGGCGCGCACCGCGGAAGGTCCCTGCCGCCCCGCGGGTGCGCCCCACCCTCTAGGGTCGAGTCCATGCGTCCTGAACTGCAGTCCTACCGCCATCTGGCGTCGGGGAAGGTCCGCGAGATCTACGAGATCGACGCCGACACCCTGCTGTTGGTGGCGTCCGACCGGATCTCCGCCTACGACCACGTCCTGAGTCCCGCGATCCCCGACAAGGGACGCATTCTCACGGCGATGAGCTTTTTCTGGTTCGACGAACTCGGTGTGCCCAACCACCTCGCGGGTGGCCCGGACGACGAGAGGATCCCGGCTCGCGTCGTCGGGCGTTCGATGGTGGTGCGCAGGCTGCCCATGGTGCAGGTCGAATGTGTCGCCCGTGGATACCTGACCGGCTCGGGTCTGCTCGACTACGAGGCTACCGGCGCCGTGTGCGGTGTCGAGCTCCCGGCGGGACTGACGGAGGCGAGCAGATTGCCCGAGCCCATCTTCACGCCGGCGACCAAGGCCGCCCAGGGCGAGCACGACGAGAACATCAGCTTCGAGCGGGTCGTCGAGCAGGAGGGTGAGGAGTTGGCACAGGCTCTGCGCGCGGCGACTCTCGACATCTACCGACGCGGCGCGGCGGTCGCGGCCGACCGTGGGATCATCCTCGCCGACACCAAATTCGAGTTCGGTCGCGGACCCGACGGGGGTCTCGTCCTCGCCGACGAGGTGCTCACCCCCGACTCGTCGCGCTACTGGGAAGCCGCGACCTACGAGGCGGGCACGGTGCAGCCGAGCTTCGACAAGCAGATCGTGCGGAACTGGCTGACCAGTGCGGAATCCGGGTGGGACAGGGCGTCCGACGAGGCTCCGCCGGAGTTGCCCGACGACGTCGTCGACCGCACCCGTCAGCGTTACATCGATGCCTACGAATGGATCTCGCAGAAGTCCTTTGCCGATTGGCCCGGCGCGGAGGTGGTCTCGTGACCGATGAGCGGACCGCGGCGACCCCGCCGGTAGCCAAGAAGGTGCCCACCGAGCGCACCCATCACGGCGACACCTTCGTCGACGAGTACGAATGGCTGCGCGACAAGGACGATCCGGAGGTGATCGCCTACCTCGAGGCGCAGAACGCGTTCACCGAGTCGCACACCGCCCAGCTGGCCGACCTGCGTAAGCAGATCTTCGCGGAGATCAAGAGCCGCACCAAGGAAACCGACATGTCGGTGCCCAACCGGCGCGGGCGGTTCTGGTACTACGGGCGTACCCATGAGGGCAAGCAGTATGCGACGTCCTGCCGGTGCCCCATCCGATCCGACGACGACTGGGTACCCCCGGAGGTCGGCGACGATCCGCTCCCCGGCGAGGAGATCCTGCTCGACGCCAATGTCGAGGCAGAGGGACACGACTTCTTCAGCCTGGGCGCGCTGACCGTCAGTGACGACGGCGACTGGCTCGCCTACAGCACCGACGTCGTCGGTGACGAGCGATACACGCTGCGCATCAAAGATCTTCGCACCGGTGAGCTGCTGCCGGACGAGGTTCCCGACACGTCGGGGAGTGCGGTGTGGTCGGCCGATGCCCGACACGTCTTCTACTCCACGGTCGACGCCGCGTGGCGTCCGGACACGGTGTGGCGCCACGACATCGGCGCCGGAACCGACGACGTGAAGGTCTTCCACGAGCCCGACGAGCGGTTCTGGGTCGGCATGGGCACCACCCGCAGCGACAAGTATCTCGTCATCGGGGTCGGATCGAAGATCACCTCGGAGAGCTACCTGCTCCCCGCCGACGATCCCACCGGCGAATTCGTCAGCGTCGCAACACGTGTGGACGGTGTGGAGTACAGCGTCGAGCATGCGGTCATCGGCGGTGACGACTACCTCGTCATCGTGCACAACGATGTCCGGGACGGGCAGAAGGCAGAGAACTTCGCCATCGACCTCGCACCCGTCGACGACCCGTCCGCCCGTCGCGAGCTCATCGCACACGACCCGCAGCGACGCATCGAGGACCTCGACGCCTTCGCCGACCACCTCGTCCTGTCCTACCGGCGGGATGCGCTGCCGCGCCTGGCGATCGCCGATCTACGGCAGGTCGACGGCATCCCGGCGGAGTCGGACTTCGTCGAGGTGGCTTTTGATCAGGAGTTGAGTTCGGCGGGCCTCGCGGCCAATCCGGAGTGGAGCGCTCCGAAGCTGCGGATCGGCTACGGCAGCTTCATCGAACCGGCCGAGTTGTTCGAACTCGACGTCGCCACCGGTGAACGGACGCTGCTCAAGCGTCAGCCCGTCCTCGGCGGTTACGATCCGGCCGACTACGTGCAGTCCCGTGAGTGGGCTGTTGCCGACGGCGGCACCCGCATCCCACTGTCGGTGGTGCGGCGCAAGGAGACCGACGCGGCCAGGCCTGCGCCCCTGTTGCTGTACGGCTACGGCTCCTACGAGGCGAGTATCGACCCGTACTTCTCGGTGGCCCGGTTGTCGATGCTCGATCGAGGCATGGTGTTCGTCCTCGCCCACATCCGCGGTGGCGGCGAGATGGGCCGCTACTGGTACGAGAACGGCAAGGAGCTCAGCAAGAAGAACACCTTCACCGACTTCGTCGCCGCGGGACGGCACCTCGTCGAATCAGGTTGGACGACACCGCAACAGATGGTCGCCGAAGGTGGTTCGGCCGGCGGGCTGCTGGTCGGCGCGGTGGCCAATCTGGCCCCGGAACTGTTCAACGGCATCCTCGCGTCGGTGCCGTTCGTCGACGCGCTGAACTCGATCCTCGATCCGTCGTTGCCGCTCACGGTCATCGAGTGGGACGAGTGGGGAGATCCGCTCCACGACCCGAAGGTTTACGAGTACATGAAGACCTACACGCCCTACGAGAACGTGGAGTCGAAGCCCTACCCGCCGATCCTCGCGCTGACCTCTCTGAACGACACCCGGGTGCTGTTCACCGAGGCTGCGAAATGGGTTGCGCGACTCCAGGACAAGTCGACGTCGGACAACCCGATCCTGCTGAAGACCGAGATGTCGGCCGGACACGGCGGCGTGAGCGGCCGATACAAGCAGTGGGAAGAGGTCGCCTTCGAGCTGGCGTGGATCCTCCAGCAGTCGGGCGCGCTCGAGAACTGACCTGACCCGTGTGCGACGAAGCCCCGTTCGACTTGGTCGAACGGGGCTTCGGGTTTCGACAAGCTCAACCAGCGGGGAGAGGGAGCGATCAGTGCATCATGATCGGACCGCGGTCCATGTCCTCTTCGGTGAGCGGCGACGCGATCTTCTTGCGGGGCAGGAAGAACGCAGGGATCAGCGTCAGGACGATCAGCACGACCGAGATCGTGAAGGTGTTGGAGAACACGTCCGCAGCGGTCTCGAAGAACGACTCCGGCAGCGGATTCGGCACGCCCGGCGGCAGCGGCGCGTCGGAGGTGTTCGCCATGATCGCGAGACCGGCCTCCGGCTTGCTCGCGAGGCTGCTGGCCAGGATCACCGAGATCACCGCTGTGCCGATCGACGTCGCCGACTGCTGGATGACGTTGAGCAACGTCGAACCGTCGGGCACCTGCTTGTTGCTGAGGGTGGCCAGTGCCGAGGACATGATCGGCATCATGGTCATGCCCATACCGAGCCCCTGGACGAACAGGGAACCGCAGATCAGCCAGTAGGAGGTGTCGGCGCCGAGGAACATGAACGTCCCGAGTCCCAGCACGATCAGGACGATGCCCGACAGCACGAACTTGCCCGGACCCACTTTGTCGGTGAGTCGTCCCGCGATGGGCATCGTCAGCATCGCGCCGATGCCCTGTGGGGCGAGGAGCAGACCCGCGGTCAGGGTGGACTCGCCGCGCACGCCGATGAAGTACTGCGGGAACAGCAGTGCCGCACCGAAGAAGGCGACCATGAACAGCACCATCGTCACGACGGCGACGCTCAGCGTCCGGTTGGCGAACAGCCGCAGATCGAGCAACGGATTCTTCTTGCGCAGGGCGTGGAAGATGAACGCGACGATCAGGATCGCGCCGATGATCGTCGGGATCAGAACCGAACCGGTGACGAAGGTGCGGTGTTCGGCGCTGGAAGAGATACCGAACAAGAACAGCGCCAGGCCCGGCGACAGCAGCAGCAATCCGACGACGTCGATCGACGGCCGGGTGGTCTCGGCGTCGTCACGCAGCACGATCCAGGAGAAGATCAGGGCGCCGATGCCGATCGGGACGTTGATCAGGAAGATCCAGTGCCAGCTCAGCTGCTCGATCAGGACGCCGCCCAGGATGGGACCCGAGATCGGGCCGAGCAGCATCGGGATACCGAGAACGGCCATGACCGAGCCGACCCGTTCGGGTCCGGCGGCCTTGGTCAGCATCATCATGCCGACCGGCATCAGCATGCCGCCGCCGAGTCCCTGGATCACGCGGAACAAGACCAGCATCCCGATGTTCGGCGCCAGCGCGCACAGCACCGATCCCAGGGTGAACAGCACCAGCGAGACGAGGTACACCCGCTTGGTGCCGAAACGCGATGCCGCCCAGCTCGACAGAGGGATGACAGCGGCGAGGGCGAGCGTGTAACCGGTCGCCGTCCAGGCGGCGCCTGCGGCGTCGGTGCCGAACTCCTGCTGGAAGGTGTTCTGCGCGACCGCGACCACGGTGACGTCGAGGATGGACATGATCGCGCCGAGCACGACCACGCCGGCGACCAGCAGGACGTGCCGGTCCAGCTTGGTGTCTGGTGGGCCTTCGTGCAGGTGGCCACCGGTGGATGAAGTCATTCGGGTGTTCCTATTCGATCGGGCAGACAGAAGTGGTCGACGGCGTCGTCGACGATCGGACGTAGTGCGGCGCAGAGCTCGTCACGCATGTCGGCCGGCAGGTTGGCGACGAAATGCCGGACGGTCTCGTGCTTCACGGCCAGGTGGGTCTCCAGGTAGCGCCGGCCCCCGTCGGTGAGGGAGATGCGCTTGACCCGACGGTCGGTCGGGTCCTCGCGACGGTCGGCCAGCCCGCCGCAGACCAGCTTGTCCACCGTCCGTCCGGCGGCGGCCAGCGACAGTTGGACCTGTTCGGCGATCGCGTTGACCGACATCGGTCCGGTGTGACAACCGAGGGCGGAGAGGATTCGCAACTGGGAGAACGTGATCTCCGTGGCTGCGAGGCTTTCCAGGGCCTCGGGCCGGCTCAGGTCGATGAGCCGGTCCAGGAATGTGTTGAGTGCCGACGACGCAGCGTTCACCGAGTCCTCGGCGCCTCTGCTCACTCCACACTCCCTGGGCACCCGGAAATGCTAACCCGAACGCAACTATTGCAGGAACGCAATTAAGGGTGACCTTGCGCATAGCCGACGAGTGCTGTGATGCCCGTCTCCCGCCGAGCCCTCGTCGGCCGTCTAATCTGGCGTTCATGGCCAACATCAAGGACATCCCGGTTTCTGCACTCGACGGCTCCGACGTCTCGCTGAACGACTTCGGCGGGCCGCTCCTCGTCGTGAACGTCGCCAGCAAGTGCGGACTGACCCCGCAGTACGCGGGCCTCGAAGAGCTCGCCAAGACATACGGTGACAAGGGCCTCACCGTCGTCGGAGTGCCCTGCAACCAGTTCATGGGGCAGGAACCGGGCACCGCCGAGGAGATCGCCACGTTCTGCTCGGCGACCTACGGTGTGACGTTTCCGCTGCTGGAGAAGACAGATGTCAACGGCGACGGTCGCCACCCGCTCTACGCCGAACTCACCCGGCACGCCGACGCCGACGGCGAGGCGGGCGACATCCAATGGAACTTCGAGAAGTTTCTCGTCAACGCCGACGGTGAGGTCGTCAACCGCTTCCGGCCGCGCACCGAGCCCACCGACCCGGCGGTCATCGCCGCCATCGAATCCGTGCTCTGAGGCGATTTGGCGCACCCGGTAAGCTGACCGGCGTGAACTGATCGGCGGAAGTACCGATCAGGCGACAACCGACCAGCAGACATTTGAGGAGCGGTCCATGGCGCGAGTGGTGGTCGACGTGATGCCCAAAGCCGAGATTCTCGACCCGCAGGGCCAGGCCATCGTCGGTGCCCTGGGCCGGCTCGGGTTCAGCGGCATCGGCGACGTCCGTCAGGGCAAGCGATTCGAACTCGAGGTCGACGACTCAGTCGACGACACGACGCTCGAGCGCATCGCCGAAGAGCTCCTGACCAACACGGTCATCGAGAACTTCAACGTGTCGCGCGTCGCGGAGTAGAGGGCAGCCATGACAGCACGTATCGGGGTCATCACCTTCCCCGGAACACTCGACGACGTCGACGCCGCACGCGCGGTCCGGCTCGCGGGTGCCGAGCCGGTCTCGCTGTGGCACGGCGACGCCGACCTCAAGGGCGTCGACGCGATCATCGTCCCGGGCGGTTTCTCCTACGGCGACTACCTCCGCGCGGGGGCCATCGCACGGTTCGCGCCCGTGATGGGTTCGGTCGTGGAGGCCGCGGGCAAGGGTATGCCGGTCCTGGGTATCTGCAACGGTTTCCAGGTGCTGTGCGAGGCCGGATTGCTGCCGGGTGCGCTGACCCGCAACGAGGGACTGCACTTCATCTGCCGTGACGAATGGCTGCGCGTGGAGTCCAACACCACCGCGTGGACGACCCGGTTCGAGCAGGGCGCGGAGATCCTGATCCCGCTGAAGTCCGGCGAGGGCCGTTACGTGGCGTCGCAGCGCAAGCTCGAGGAACTCGAAGGGGAGGGCCTGGTCGTGTTCCGGTTCCCGGAACGCAACCCCAACGGCTCGGCCCTCGAGATCGCCGGGATCTCCAGCCCGAACGGGCGGATCGTTGGGCTGATGCCGCACCCCGAGCACGCCACCGAGCCGCTCACCGGTCCGAGCGACGACGGTCTCGGGCTCTTCTACTCGGTGATCGACTCCGTTCTCGCCTCGGTGTGAGTACGCCGCGCCCCACTTCCGGAGCACACATGCCGGCATCCCCGACACTGCCGACCACCGCGACCGCACGTGGGCTCGGTGCGTTCGTCGATGCCTCGCCCTCGCCGTTCCACGTGTGCGCGACAGTCGCCGCAGAACTCGAGAGTGCCGGATACACACGGCTTTTCGAAGACCGAGAGTGGTCCGGTGCCGAACTGGGCGCTACATCGGCGCGGTATTACGTGATCCGTGGCGGGTCGATCATCGCGTGGGAGGCGGGGGAGTCGTCCGCGTTCCGGATCGTGGGCGGCCACACCGACAGTCCCAACCTGCGTCTCAAGCAGCATCCCGACCGGTCGTCGGCGGGTATCGCGATGATCGCACTCGAGCCGTACGGCGGGGCCTGGCTGAACTCCTGGCTCGATCGCGACCTCGGGTTGTCCGGCAGGCTCGCATATCGCGCCGGGGATCGGGTGGCGCACACGCTGGTTCACGTGACCGAGCCCGTGGTTCGCGTGCCGCAGCTCGCCATCCACCTGTCCGAGGACCGCAAGGGCGTGGCACTCGACCCCCAGCGCCACGTGAACGGCGTCTGGGGTCTGGACGACGCGGCGCCGGATGTGCTCGATTGGGTGGCGGAGTACGCCGGGATCGATCCCGGCACGCTGCTCGGCTGGGAACTGATGACCCACGACGTCGCTCCGTCGGCGATCATCGGTGCCGGCGAGAACCTGCTCAGCGCACCACGTCTCGACAATCAGGGTACCTGCTATGCCGGACTGCGGGCGCTGCTCGACGCCGGGTCGTCGAACCACACGAAGATGCTGGTGCTGTTCGATCACGAAGAGGTCGGCAGCGGTTCCGAACGTGGCGCGGCGTCGGACTTCCTGGGCTCGATCTGTGAACGAATCGTTCTGGCGCGGGGCGGATCCCGCGCGGACTTCCTCCAGGCCATGGCCGCGAGCCTCTGCCTGTCGGGCGACATGGCGCATGCCACACACCCGAACTATCCCGAACGTCACGAGCCCGGACACCGGATTTCCATCGGCGGCGGGCCGGTCCTGAAGGTGAACCAGAACCTCAGGTACGCATCCGATGCCATGGGCGAGGCGGTCTTCGCTCTGGCCTGCGACGCGGCCGGTGTGCCGATGCAGCGTTACGTCCACCGCGCGGATCTGCCGTGCGGGTCGACGATCGGGCCGATCACCGCGTCGCGCACCGGGCTCGCGACCGTCGACGTGGGTGCGCCACAACTCGCGATGCATTCGGCGCGAGAGCTCATGGGTGCGGCCGACGTGCCCATGTATTCGGCTGCGCTGCAGGCATTTCTGACGCAGAGCTGAGTGCGGCGGGTGCCGCGATCAGTACTCGCGGGCGAAACCGAGGACCTTGTTCACGTAGTCCATCGAATTGTTGTAGCGCAGGACGGCGGTGACCAGCGACGACGAGTCGCGCAGATCGAGGTTCTCGTCGCAGAGGTAGTTCGCAGTGGTGAGCGCGGCGTCGAAGATGTTCTGGGGGTCGGACTTCCCGTCGTGATTGCCGTCGGCGGCATACATCTTCCATGTCGAGGGCAGGAACTGCATGGGTCCGACCGCCCGATCGTAGACCGGGTCGCCGTCGAGCGAACCGCCGTCGGTGTCGCTGATGACCTCGTTGCCCGCGAGCGAACCGTCGAGTCGCGGACCGAAGATCGCACTGCGCAGCGCACCGTCGGGCGTCACGTTGCCCTGGTCGGCGTGGTGGGACTCGACGCGGCCGATGCCGGCGATCACCTTCCAGTCGATGCCGCATCGCGGGTGGGTGCTCTTGACGTCGGTGGCCGCCGACTCGTACGCCTCGTAGTTCGTCGCCGGGACCGCGCCCGTCGTCACGCTGGCGGGCCGGACGGGCGGTGGTGGCGGGCTCGGCAGGATCGGGCGGGCCTGGACCGCGGGGGTGAGGGCCGGCGTCGTCGTGGCCGTCTCGGCGGCCGGCTGCGGTGCGGAGACCGGCGTGGGCGCCATCGTGTGGCTGGAGAGCTCGGCTCCCGCTGTGGCTGCGCCCGCCAGGACGCCTACCGGCAGGAGGGCTGTGGCCCACAGCGGTGTGCGGGACCTCTTCCGTGGCTTGGAGTGCTTACCCAAAACTGATCGACCTCGCGTGTACATCTGATGGTTCGTGCTTCTGCAACCGAGCCGACCGTACACATCGCCGTGAGCAAAGCGTTACCTTCCTGTGACCGATGCAGGACTGGACCGCAGGCCATTTCTGTGTCTTTGCAGGTGAGCGGGAGTGTCATCCCGGTATTGTGAGACCGCGCACAAAAGGTGTGAGCCCCGTTGTCGATGGCGCCGTGCGGACCGTCGGGTGTGGGTCAGTTCGGGCGCAACATCGACAGGGTGCTGCCCTCGCTCACGACGATGTAGCCGTCGATCACCCGGACCAGACCCGGTGACGACAGCCCGCGCTCCCACGCGATGGTGTTCTCTGGGGTGAGGGCGGTCAACTGTCCCTGGTTGGACACGACCATGGTGGTACCCGACGACCCGATACACCGCGGGTTGGCAAGGACCGTCTGCTGCGGGCCGGGAGCCGGGCCGGTACCGATGTGATGCCCGTCGGCGAGAGCATAGGTGGAGCGAGAACCGTCGAGGCGACCGAAGTTGACGAGCGATCCGCAGGTGATCGCGTTGGCCTTGGACAGCTCACGGTCGCGGATCTGCCACAGCGCATCCGGTCGCGCCGGGTCGCGGACCTCGTACTGCCCTTCGGCGACGAAGACCCGGTTGGCCGCATTGAGGACCGGCAGGGTGGACGGGCCGGGAAGCACGCCCAGCCCCTCGGCCGTCGCGACCGGTTCGGCGTCGACCCGGCCGTTGATCGTGGCGTAGGTGACGACCTTCTCCTCGCCGTACGCCTGGTGATCGACGGTGACCCCGGAGGGGTACAGCCTGATGGTGCACTGGTCGCAACCGATGCGGTCGTCGCCGTCGACCGGGTTGACCAGATGCTGGCTGGCGTCGGCGGTCTTGATGACGACGATGTCGCCGGTCACCTCGACCGAGACGACCGGGGCGGCGAAGGTGCGCGCCCAGAGCGTGTTGCCGGTCGGGGTGTTCAGCGACACCTGGTGACCGACGCGGTTGACCCGGAGGAAGTTGGTGCCGAGCCCCTCGACCGTCTTGGTGTCCATGTACTGCGAGGTCATCGTCGGCACGCCCTGGTCGTCGACGAGGTAGAAGCCGTCGTCGAGCGGATCGCCGAGCTGCACCGCGCAGCCCACCTGGCCGGCCTCGTTGACGGCGCAGTCGCCCAGGCCCGCGTTGATCGGGTTGTCCCAGAGCAGCTTTCCGGTACGACGATCGACCATCACATAGGAGCGCCCCAGTCCGGACGGATAAGCGACCAGCCAACCCTCTTCCGAGGAGTCGGCGACCTCGATGGTGACCTCGCCGCGGTAACCGGGCAGGCCTTCTTGTCCGACGATGGTCCAGCCTTCGGCCGGGGCGCGCTGGTAGTCACGGAGCTCCCCGTAGGCGTACTCGGTGTCGTCGGCCTGTGTGCTGCCGGAGGCGAGCACCACGCCGCCGGTGACAACGAGTGCCGCACACAGGAGCAGGACGACGGTCCCGATGCCGAACGGCGAGCGCGCGAGAAGTGCCCGGACCCGGGAGCGAGACGACATGGACAAGAGTCAATCATGACAGTCGCCTGCGGTACCGGACCGGGAGCGGGACCACAGAACGGGACATTTCACCGTGTGGGCATGGTGTTCTGGCGCCGGAGGCGGTGGACTGTCGGCATGGAACTGCTGCGAGATGTGCTGGTGACTCTCACGATCGTGTGCACCGGGCTCAGCGCCGGGGTGCTGGCCGGCTTCGGATACGCCGTCATCCCGGGGCTGAACCGGGCCGGGGCGGCCGTGGCGGTGCCGGCGATGCAACGGATGAACGGCGCGATACTCAATCCGCTGTTCGCGGTGATCTTCGCGGGCGGGGTGGTCTTCGGGTGCGCGAGTACCTGGGCGTCCTGGGATTCGGGCCTGCGTTGGTGGGTCGTCGCGGCGACGGCGCTGACGACCCTCGGCGTGGTGATCACCATGGCCGTCAACGTTCCGGCCAACAACCGTCTCGACGCTGCGGGCGAGGTCCCCGGGGACGAGGCCGGGCGCGTGTGGTCGCAGTTCACCGGGGTCTGGGTCCCGTGGAACGTCGTGCGGTCGGTTTTGACGACCGCCGCGGCCGTGGTGCTCGTCGTCGGGTTGCTGTCGGCCTGACCGACCCTCAGAACAGCTGACCGAGGTAGAACTCCGCGCCTTGGTCGTCGGTGCAGCGTGCCGAGATACCGTACGGCGCGGTTGTCGGCTCCTCGAGCACGGTGCCGCCTGCGGCACGCACCCGCTCGACGGCGGCCATCACATCGGCGGTGACCCACATCGGTACCGACACCGAGGCCTCGGCTCCGCCCGCGACACCGACCTGGGGGCGACTGTCGTCGACCTCCCAGCCGTCGTCGATGCGCCCGCCGTGGAACGACCACCCGAGCACGGCGCCGTAGAACTCGCGGAACCGGCCGCTGTCGGGGGTGAGCACCGTGAGGTAGGTCATCGCACCGGCCGCACGGGCATGTTGGTCCGGCCGGATGTCCGACGACCGCGCTTCGTACACCGCGAAGCGGACCCCCTGGTCGTCGACGGCGTCGACGACGCGGTGCCCGTCGGGACTCGACCCGAACTCGCCCCGCCCGCCCGCGGCGACGATGCGCTCGTGTGCGGCCTGCAGATCGTCGACCGCGTACGCGCAGAACATCGTCGGGGCGCCCTCGGTCTCGAAGATGCCGAGCCGGTGTCCGACATTCGTCACGCGACGGCCGTCGGCGTCGAACTCCCAGCCGAGGACGTCGCCGTAGAAGCGTCGGGCCCGCGAGGCGTCGGGGACGTTGAGCGACATGTAGCCGATGTCCCCCTGGTGCACACGCTCGGGCGCCGGTGCCGTCGACGGACCGCTCAGCATCCAGCGGTGTCCGAAGGGATCGACGATGACGGCGGTCCGTGAGCCGTGTGCCTCGTACGGCTCGCGGGTCACCGCCGCGCCGGCACGGGCTGCGGTCGCGACTGCGGCATCGGTGTCGTCGACGCCGAGCATCAGGCTCACCGAGACGTGTCCGGGAGCGGGTGCACGGAGTCCGAGGTCGCCGAATTCGGCCGCGAGATAGATTGCGCCGCCGCCCACTTCGAGTTCGGCGTGGCCGATCACCCCGTCCTCCATGACGACGGGCTGCCCGCGCAGCCGGGCACCGAACGCGTCGGTGTACCAGTCGATCGCCGCCTGTGGCTGTGCGACGACGAGATAGGGGAGTGCGCCGGGGCGTTCGACCGTGGCGGGTGTGGTTCGGGACACCGCGGAGGTCTCGGTGGTGGCCGGTTCGTCGAGCTGGGTGGCGGTGGACATGATGACTCCTTCGGGTAGTGACACCCCGCGTTCGAGACGGTCACGCAAGACGGCGGCGAAACCGCGGTCGGGAGCGACAGGGGCGTCGAAGCCGGGTGTCTCGGCAGCGCGCAGGGCGTGCAACGGATCCCGTGACGCGCCGACGTCGGTGCTGTTCCGGGTGTTCATGCGTGACCTCCTCTCCCGCTGGTCTGGGGTTGTGGTTCGGGATAGGCCGCGCGGAATGCGCGCTTGGCCCGCGTCAGCAGTGCCTCGGTGGCACCGACCGTGCGGCCGAGGATCTGCGCACAGTCGCCGACGGGAAGGTCGTCGACGTAGCGCAGTGTCAGGACCGCGCGGTGGATCGGCGAGAGCTGGCCGAGGGTGTGATGGGCGACCATCCGGTCGAGTTCGGTGTCCCACGGGTCGGTTCCCTGGTCGGGCACATCATCGACCGGTTCGGGCACGCGTTGGGCACGGCGCCAGTGGTCGGCGAGTTTGTGCCGGGCGATCCCGATGAGCCACGGCGTCGTCGGCTCGGTGTCACGCCGACGACGGACGGAGTCCATCGCGGCCAGAAACGTCTCCGAGGTGACGTCCTCGGCGGTCCGGCGATCAGTGCAGCGGCGGACCACGAATCCGTACACCTGGGGCAGTGCCTCGTCGTAGACCGCCAGCAATCCCTCAGGTCCCCGGGCCATCGAAACCGGTTGGTCGCTGCTCACGTCTCTATCGTCGTGTGCGGCCCGCGGAATCCGACGCCCAACGGCGAAGAATTCTCGGCGAGTTCTCGCCGGCCCCGGTCAGTCCTGTCCGTGCGCGGGTTCTTCCGGCGATGACGTCGCCGTGCGGCCCGGCGATGTGAGCGCGATGATCTCCTCGGCCAGCGCGGCCGGTTGATCCAGCGACACGAACGTCCGGGCATCGTCGATGCCGACGAACGGCGCACCGGAACCGTCGCCGAACACCGCGGCGAACCGACGCCCGTGGGCCGGCGTGAAGCAACGGTCGTCGCGTCCCCACACCACCCGGACCGGAAGGTCGAGACGAGCCATGCGCGGGGTCACCGCGGCCAGTTCGGCGGGACTGATGTTCCGGAGGAACGTTCTGAAGTCGTCGCGGATACGGGGATCGCGCTGTAGAGGCTCGAAGACCGAGCCGGTGAGGCCGGGGTCGGGCTCGTTGAGCAACAGGCCGACACCGAGCGGCGAGTGTCGCAGGACGCGCAACCGCATCGCCTCGACCAGTGGCTTCAGCAGGGCGCGCCGCTGCATCATCGCGAAATACAGCCGAAACGGCTGTGGGGGAAACAGATCGAATGCGTCGCAGTTGGTGAAGACCAGACGGCTCACGAACCGCGGGTCGTCGTCGAGGGCGAACTGGGTGACGGCGCCGCCGGTGTCGTTGGCCACGAGTGTCGCGGCCGACAGGTCGAACCGGTCGACGAACTCGCGCAGCAGACGGCTCGCGCCGCGTGGCGAACGATCGGCCTCCGGCCCCCAGGGGATGCGATGCGACCCGAGGGGGAGCAGCGGTACGTGGCACCGGTACCCGCGGTCGGCGAGCATCAAGGCCACGGGCTCCCACAGGCGGTGGTCGACGACGGCGCCGTGCACGAAGACGATGGGTGGGAGAGCGGAATCGGCCGGCCCGTACGTGGCGTGTTCCACCACTCCGGAGGGCAGGTCGACGGTCGGCAGTGCTGGTGTCATGGCGAGGTCCGCTTCTCGTAGACTGGTCGAACTTACGAACACTGAGTATGAAAGTTACGTGCAACCTGTATGAAAGTCAACCGTCGCACCCAGGCCGAGCGGACCGCGGCCACCCGCGCCGCGCTGATCGCCGCCGGCCGAACGCTCTTCGGCGCGCGCGGTTTCGCCGAGGTGGGCACACAGGAGATCGTGACGGAGGCCGGGGTCACGCGTGGCGCGCTGTACCACCAGTTCGGCGACAAGAAGGGCCTGTTCGTCGCGGTGTACGACGACACCGAACAGCGGGTCGTCGAGCAGATCGCGAATGCGGTGGCCGGTGTCGTCGACGACGATCCGATCGCCGCTCTCAAGGCGGGGATGCGCCTGTTCCTGGACCTGTGCACCGAACCCGAGGTCCACCGGATCACCCTCGTCGAGGCGCCCTCGGTAATGGGGTGGAGTGAATGGCGCGCTCGCGGCGAGGAATTCGGATTCTCGCTCGTCGAGGGACTGCTGGGCGCGGCCATGGCCGCCGGTCAGGTCACCGAGCAGCCGACCCGCCCTCTCGCACACGTCGCCATCGGCGCGCTCGACGAGGCGGCGCTGTATGCCGCCGCCGCGGAGGATCGCGGGACCGCCACCGAGCAGGTCGCCGCGGTCCTCGACCGGATCATCGACTCGTTCTGAGTCCTAGCGGTCGGCGGCGACCAGCTCGGCGCACCGCTCGCCGACGAGCATCACGGTGATGTTCGGGTTCACGGTCGTGTGTTCGGGGAACACCGACGCATCGGCGACCCGAAGTCCCACAATGCCTTTGACCCTCAATTCGGGATCGAGCGGCGACATGTCGTCGTCGGGGGGTCCCATGCGCACGGTGCCCACGGGGTGGTAGACGGTGTTGTGGGTGCGGGTGATGTAGTCGGCCAACTCGGCGTCGGATGTGGTGTCGGGACCCGGATACAACTCCCGCGCAATCCATTCCGCGAGCGGTGCGGCGGTGGCGATGTCGCGCGCCCGGCGCAGGCCCGCGATCATGATCCGCATGTCGTAACCCTCGGCGTCGGTGAAGTAGCGCGGATCCACCCGCGGTTTGTCGCGGAAGTCGCGGGAGCGCAGGCGGACCGTCCCGCGGGAACGCGCGTGGGTCACGTTCGGCGTCAGGCAGAAGGTGTTGTCGCTGGTCGGGTAACCCTGCCGCAGCGTGTGCATGTCGAACGGAACACTGCCGTAATGCATCATGAGATCCGGGCGGTCCAGGCCGTCGTCGATCGTGGTGAAGATGCCTGCCTCCCACCACTGGGTGGATTGCCGCGTCATTGGTCGCGTCGTCTCGAAGCCGATGACCCCTTCGGGATGGTCCTGGAGATGTTCGCCGACCCCGGGTGCGTCCACGAGAACGTCGATCTCGTGCCGGCGGAGGTCGTCGGCCGGGCCGATCCCGGAGAGCATGAGCAACTTCGGGGAGTCGATGGCCCCGGCCGAGACGATCACCTCTCGCGCGGCGCCGATCCTGGTGGTCCGTCCGAAGGCGTTGTCGGTGATGTCCACACCGACCGCGCGCAGCTCCCCGTCGACCTTCTCGACGGCCACTCGCTTGGCCCACGAACCCGTGCGAACCGTCAGGTTCGGTCGATCGAGGTGAGGGTGCAGGTAGCTGACCGACGACGACGCCCGCGTACCGTCGGGGCGCCGGTTGATCTGGAAGAAGTTCGCGCCGTTGACGACCGTCGAACCGCTGTTGAACTCGGCGCGTGGGATGCCGACCGCCTCGCAGGCGTCGAGTACCGCGACGCCGCAGGGGTCGTTCGGGGGCACCGTCATGATGTGGACGGGCCCGCTGCGACCGTGATGATCGCCCGGGGCGTCATTCGTCTCGATCTGCGGGTAGAGGCGATACAGTTCCTCGGAACCCCATCCGGCACAACCGAAATCGCGCTCCCAGGCATCGAGGTCCTGCCGGGGCGCCCAGAAGGCGATGCAACTGTTGTGCGAACTGCACCCGCCCAGGACCTTGGCGCGCGCATGCCGCATGAAGTCGTTGCCGTTCTCCTGCGACTCGATGGGATAGTCCCAGTCATAAC
Organism: Gordonia terrae; assembly: GCF_051789125.1. GTDB lineage: Bacteria > Actinomycetota > Actinomycetes > Mycobacteriales > Mycobacteriaceae > Gordonia > Gordonia terrae_A. The sequence goes on from NZ_CP196526.1 coordinate 859,521, forward strand.
CGGATTCGAGTAGCTCCATCCAGCGGTCGAGCCGCAGGATCGCGTCGTCGCCGACATCCGACGGTCCCGCCTCCAGCAGGCACACCGTCACCGAGGCGTCCTCGGAGAGTCGCGACGCCACCGCAGCACCGGCCGAGCCTCCGCCGACCACCACATAGTCGTAGACCTCGGTGTCGTGGGTCCCGGTCACCGCTGATCCTCCCGGTCGGCGAACCAGCCGGTGACGCCCGGCCGGAGGTTCTCGTACACGTGCTTGGCCTCGCGGTACTCGGCCAGGCCCGTCGGACCGAGCTCGCGGCCGAAGCCCGACTGGCCGTAACCACCCCACTCGGCTTCGGGGAGGTACGGACCGAAGTCGTTGACCCACACGGTGCCTGCCCGGATGCGTCGAGCGATGCGGCGGGCGCGGGCGGCGTCGGCCGACCACACCGCACCGGCCAGGCCGTAGACGGTGTCGTTGGCGAGGGTCACCGCCTCGTCCTCGGAGGTGAACGTCTCGACGGTGACCGTGGGGCCGAACGCCTCGTCGTGCACACAGGCCATCGAACGATCGGCGCGGTCGATGACGGTCGGCAGATAGAACCAGCCGTCATCGAGGCTGCCCGACCCGTGGTCGCCGGTCGCGAATGCGCCGCCGGTCACGACGACCGCCCCATCCGAGCGCGCCTGTTCCACATACGCATGCACCTTGTCGCGGTGCGCGCTCGAGATCAGAGGCCCCGTCTCGGTCCCCTCGGCGTAGGGGAGACCCAGACGGATCTGCTCGGCACGGCGAACCAGTTCGTCCACGAACCGGTCATGTGCCGACTCCTCGACGATGAGCCGCGCCCCGGCCGAACAGACCTGCCCCGAATGCAGAAATGCCGCGTTCAAGGCGTTGTCGACGGCCGCCGCGAGCAGGTCCTCGGTGGCGCACGCATCGGCGAACACCACATTGGGGTTCTTGCCGCCGAGTTCGAGGGCCACCTTCTTCACGGTCGCGGCCGCCTCGCGGGCGATGATCCGTCCGGTCACCAGGCCGCCCGTGAACGAGACCAGGTCGACATCGGGATGCGACGACAGTGGGGCCCCGGCGTCGGCGCCCGCGCCGAGGACGAGGTTGGCGACGCCCGCGGGCAGTCCGAGGTCGTGCAGGACCTCCATCAGCAGGATCGACGTGTGCGGGGTCAGCTCGGCCGGTTTGAGGACGAAGGTGTTGCCCGCGGCCAGGGCGGGGGCGACCTTCCACGCCGCCTGCAGAAGCGGGTAGTTCCACGGTGTGACGAGTCCACACACGCCGACCGGTTCGTACACGATCCGTGAGTCGGCGTCCGGCGAGCCGGTGTCGACGACACGTCCGGCGTCGGCGGCCGCGAGCTTCCCGAAGTAGCGGAAGCAGTTCGCGATGTCGGTCATGTCGATGTCCGACTCGTAGGGCCGTTTACCGGTGTCGAGGGTTTCAGCGCGGACGAACTCCTCTCGGCGCGAGTCGATCTGATCGGCGATGCGCAGTAAGAGGTCGCCGCGCCGGGCGGCCGGGGTCTCGCTCCACTGTCCGGAGTCGAAGGCGCGGCGCGCGGCGGCGATGGCGGTCTCGGTGTCGGCGGCGGTCGCCTCGGCCACCGTGCCCACCACCGAATTGTCGGCCGGACAATGAATCTCACGTGTGCCGCCCGCGATCGCCGAACACCATCGGCCGTCGATGTAGAGGGTGTCGCTCATCGAGCGGGAGCTCCTTCGGGGTCGATGTCGGGGATGTCCGTGTCGCTGTCGGGCACGGTACCGTCGCCGGCGCCCGGCTCGGGGGCGGGGTCGTGGTGGTCCGCGGCGGCGTCTCGGAGATGGAGGTAGCCGAGGTGTCGCTCGTACTGGTCGAGGATGTCCCCGATGATCTGATCGCGGGTGTAGCCGACGAGCGAATACCCCTGGGAGCCTTCGGTGAGATAGACCTCGCATCGGAAGTACCGGTCATCGGATCGTTGTGTCCGGACCGCGTAGGTCGGCGTCGGCGCGGACACCGGCCACACGCAGTAGTCGAAACATGCGACATCCGCGAGCTCGACCCGCAGACGCGGCGAAGGCAGACCCTCGTTGGTCCCCGACTCGTCGACCGTCGCGGTGATTCCCTCCCGGGTGAACTGGTCGGCGACCTCGGACATCGCGGGGATCACCGTCGTGGTGATGAATTTCCGCGTGGCGACCGGGCCGGGGAAGCGCAGGGTCCCGATGAGTCGCTGCCGCCAGCTGCCGTGTTCGGTGGGCCCGCGCCCGACGGCGATCACCTTCGGCAGGGTGGTCCGGAAGCTGTCGAGTTTCACCGACTCGTTGCGGACCGCGCGTAGCAGCGAGATGCCGATCAGCCCCAGGACGAAGGAGAACGGCAGGCCCATGATCACCGTCGCGGCCTGCAGGGTGAGGATGGACCCGTCGCCGCCCCCGGCGAACAGCATCGACAGGGTCAGCAGGCCGATGGCCACCGACCAGAAGATACGAAGGGAGCGAGCGCAATCGGCCATCGGGTCGTCGAGGCGACTGGTGAAGTTGCCCATGACCAGAGAGCCGGAGTCGGCACTGGTCACATAGAACAGCAGGCCGGTGATCGTCGCGATCCCGATGAGGAGCGTCGAACCCGGATATTGCTCGAGCAGGGAATAGAAGCCGGCTTCGGGTGTGGAGGCGGTGGTCTCGGCGAAATCCTTGTCACCGCGGGCCACCTGGAGGGCGCTGTTGCCGAAGATCGAGATCCACACCAGGATGAAGCTGAACGGGACGACCAGGACGCCGAAGATGAACTGCCGCAACGTACGTCCGCGCGAGATGCGCGCGAGGAACAGTCCGACGAACGGCGCCCAGGCCACCCACCAGGCCCAGAAGAACAGGGTCCAACCGTCGACGAAGCCGCGGGCGTCGTTGCCCGGCTGCGGATTCACCTGATCCCAGGCGAAGGTGTCGAGAGTGCGGTCGGCGAACGTGGAGACGTAATCGCCTGCGTTCTGGACGAGACCGTTGAGCAGGAAGTCCGCATCCTTGGCGACCGTGATGTAGACCAGCAGGCAGATCGCCAGGATCACGTTGATCTCGGAGAGTCGGCGGATCCCCTTGTCCACACCCGATGTCGCCGATGCGGTGGCGATGACGACCGCCAGCACGATCAGGCCGATCTGGGCGGCCTTGCCCTGCTGGATGCCGAAGATCTCGTTCAGGCCGAAGTTGAGTTGCACCACGCCGATGCCCAGGGACGTCGCGATACCGAAGATCGTGCCGAGAACCGCGGCGACGTCGATCGCGTCACCCCAGCGTCCTTCCACACGCTTGCCGAAGATCGGGTAGAGCGCGGCGCGGATGGTGAGCGGGAGGTTGTGCCGGAAGGCGAAGTAGGCGAGTGCGCCACCCATCAGCGCGTACATGGCCCAGCCCGTGACGCCGTAGTGGAAGACGGTCCATGTCACCGCTTCCCGCGCCGCCGCGTTGGTCTCCGCCGCACCGGACGGCGGGTTCAGGAAGTGCGTGACCGGCTCGGCGACGGAGAAGAACATCAGGTCGATACCGATGCCGGCGGCGAACAGCATCGAGGTCCACGTGAAGAGGCTGTACTCCGGACGCGACTCCTCCGGCCCCAGTCGGTAGCGCCCGTACTTGCTGAGGCCGAGGAACACCACGAGACCGACGATCGCGGTGGCGAGGACGAAGTACCACCAACCGAACCAGCGGCTGATGAAATCGCGTACGTCGTTGATCGTCGACTCGGCCGCCGCCGGAGTCGCCAGCGCCCAGACGGCGAAGGCGACCACGATGACAGCCGAGGCGATGAAGACCGTCAGGTTGACCCTGCCTGAGCGGGGCGATGGCTCGCTCACCGAGTCGGGGTCGGCCGGAGCGGAGAAGGACAGACGACGGGCGCCGTGACTCATGGGCTACGACGCTAGTCCGATCACTGGTGAAGCGGGCGGTTTGGGCGAATCACCGGACGTGGCGATGAGTTCGTGATCCGCGCCCGGTCTGTATCGGCAGGGCCACCGCAACCAGCAGTTCGGTACTTCTGTCCGGCGACGACCCGGGACGCCGACGGCAACTGGGTCCAGATCATCTGGCTCTCCGACGAGGAAGAGATCGGGATGGGCCCTCCGGCGCCTGGTTCACCGATCCCTCCGGCAACATCCTCTCCGTGCTGCGGTCATGACGAGGGAATGCCGCTGGAGACGGGGTTGCCGGGCCTGTTCGCTCTCGGCGTAGCGACCCGGGAACACAGCCCCGGCCAGCGCAGTTGTACAGGGCACATCCCCGCCGCATCGGTGGATCCATGCACTCTGCGCAGGCGTTAACTGCAGGTGCACCCGAGACGACCTCTAGAGTGGAAGCAGGCTGGTCGTCGTCTATCCGCACCGGTTGTCCTCCGGGACCTCCGTGGTGGTCTCCGCGGCGGCCGGGGCGCTAGCAATGTGAGGGAGAACAATGTTCGAACGGTTCACCGACCGCGCGCGTCGGGTTGTGGTTCTGGCCCAAGAAGAAGCGCGCATGCTCAACCACAACTACATCGGTACCGAGCACATCCTCCTCGGCCTCATCCACGAGGGCGAGGGCGTGGCCGCCAAGGCACTCGAGTCGCTCGGGATCTCCCTGGAAGGTGTCCGCAGTCAGGTCGAAGAGATCATCGGCCAGGGACAGCAGGCACCGTCGGGGCACATCCCGTTCACCCCGCGCGCCAAGAAGGTGCTGGAGCTCTCGCTGCGCGAGGCCCTGCAGCTCGGCCACAACTACATCGGCACCGAGCACATCCTGCTCGGCCTCATCCGCGAGGGCGAGGGCGTTGCCGCCCAGGTGCTGGTCAAGCTCGGCGCCGACCTCAACCGGGTCCGCCAGCAGGTCATCCAGCTGCTCAGCGGATACCAGGGCAAGGAGCCGCAGGAAGCCGGCACCGGCGGCCGGAGCAGCGAGTCCGGTACGCCGTCGACCTCGCTCGTCCTCGACCAGTTCGGCCGCAACCTGACGGCCGCTGCCTCCGAGGGCAAGCTCGACCCGGTCATCGGGCGCGAGAAGGAAATCGAGCGGGTCATGCAGGTCCTGAGCCGTCGCACCAAGAACAACCCGGTGCTGATCGGCGAGCCCGGCGTGGGTAAGACCGCCGTGGTCGAGGGCCTCGCGCAGGCCATCGTCAACGGTCAGGTCCCCGAGACGCTCAAGGACAAGCAGCTCTACACCCTCGACCTCGGTTCGCTGGTCGCGGGCAGCCGCTACCGCGGTGATTTCGAGGAACGCCTGAAGAAGGTGCTCAAGGAGATCAACACCCGCGGCGACATCATCCTGTTCATCGACGAGCTGCACACGCTCGTCGGCGCAGGTGCGGCCGAGGGCGCGATCGACGCCGCCAGCATCCTCAAGCCGAAGCTGGCCCGTGGAGAGCTGCAGACCATCGGTGCGACGACCCTCGACGAGTACCGCAAGTACATCGAGAAGGACGCCGCCCTCGAGCGTCGTTTCCAGCCCGTGCAGGTGGGCGAGCCGTCGGTCGAGCACACCATCGAGATCCTCAAGGGTCTGCGCGACCGCTACGAGTCGCACCACCGCGTGTCGATCACCGACGGTGCGCTGGTCGCGGCTGCCACGCTGGCCGACCGCTACATCAATGACCGGTTCCTGCCGGACAAGGCGATCGACCTCATCGACGAGGCCGGTGCGCGCATGCGCATCCGTCGCATGACCGCACCGCCAGACCTGCGCGAGTTCGACGAGCGCATCGCCGACGCCCGCAAGGAGAAGGAAAGCGCGATCGACGCGCAGGACTTCGAGAAGGCCGCCAGCCTCCGCGACAAGGAGAAGCAGCTGGTCGCCGAGCGGGCCGAGCGTGAGAAGCAATGGCGCAGCGGCGACATGGACGTCGTGGCCGAGGTCGACGACGAGCAGATCGCCGAGGTCCTGGGTAACTGGACCGGCATCCCGGTGTTCAAGCTCACCGAGGAGGAGACCACCCGTCTGCTCCGCATGGAGGACGAGCTGCACAAGCGGATCATCGGCCAGGAAGACGCCGTCAGGGCGGTGTCCAAGGCGATCCGCCGCACCCGTGCTGGTTTGAAGGATCCGAAGCGTCCGTCGGGCTCGTTCATCTTCGCCGGCCCGTCCGGTGTCGGTAAGACCGAGCTCTCCAAGGCGCTGGCGAACTTCCTGTTCGGCGAGGACGACGCCCTGATCCAGATCGACATGGGTGAGTTCCACGACCGCTTCACCGCCTCGCGTCTGTTCGGTGCCCCTCCCGGGTACGTCGGGTACGAAGAGGGTGGCCAGCTCACCGAGAAGGTGCGCCGCAAGCCGTTCTCCGTGGTGCTGTTCGACGAGATCGAGAAGGCCCACTCGGAGATCTACAACACCCTGTTGCAGGTCCTCGAAGACGGTCGGCTCACCGACGGTCAGGGTCGCACGGTCGACTTCAAGAACACCGTGCTGATCTTCACCTCGAACCTCGGCACGAGCGACATCTCGAAGGCCGTGGGCATGGGCTTCTCGTCGAGCGACGGCACCAAGTCGAACTACGACCGGATGAAGCAGAAGGTCAACGACGAGCTCAAGAAGCACTTCCGCCCCGAGTTCCTCAACCGCATCGACGACATCGTCGTCTTCCACCAGCTGACGCGAGAGGAGATCATCCAGATGGTCGACCTCATGCTCACGCGCGTGGAGGGTGCACTGAAGAACAAGGACATGGCACTCGAGGTGACCGACCGGGCGAAGTCGCTGCTGGCCAAGCGCGGATTCGATCCGGTGCTCGGTGCACGTCCGCTGCGTCGTACGATCCAGCGCGAGATCGAGGACCAGCTGTCGGAGAAGATCCTGTTCGGCGACATCGCTCCCGGACAGATCGTGCTCGTCGACGTGGAGAACTGGGACGGCGAGGGTGAGGGCGAGGACGCCAAGTTCACCTTCGCGGGTTCGGAGAAGCCTCGTATGGTTCCCGACGCCCCGATCGAGCTCACCAAGGCCGGCGAGGCCGACGCGAGTTGAGAAACAAGCCCGTCTGAGCTGATCTGACACCACGGCGGCGTCACCCGATGAGGGTGGCGCCGCCGTTGTCGTCGTGGCCGCCCGAGGAGTGACACAGTCGACGCGGAGTGTCCCAGCGCCGGATAGCATCGGTCCTGTGACGAGCGATACATCAGAGGTCGGGCGCAAGTCCCGACAGGACCAGCCCACCATCACCGTCGAGCGGGACGGGGAGATCGCGATCTTCCGGCTCGACCGGCCCGATCGGCTCAACGCCTTCACCCTGCAGATGGGGGAAGAGCTGCGAGCCGCGTTCGACGACACCGACGCCGACGATTCCGTGCGCGCCGTGGTGATCACGGGCAACGGACGCGCGTTCTGTGCGGGCGCTGATCTCGAGGCGGGCGGGTCGTCGTTCGATGCCTCGTCTGCAGTCACCTCCGGTGAGGTGCCCGCGGACGAGGGCGGCAAGTTGACGCTGCGGATGTTCGCCTCGCTCAAACCGATCGTGGTGGCCGTGAACGGACCGTCGGCCGGTGTCGGGGTGACGATGACGCTGCCCGCCGACGTCCGGATCGCCTCGGAGGATGCGAAGTTCGGGTTCGTCTTCGCGGCGCGAGGCCTCGTTCCCGAAGCCGCGTCGAGCTGGTTCCTCCCGCGTCTGGTCGGACTGCCGACGGCCCTGCAGTGGACGATCGGAGCCAAGATGGTGCAGGCCGACGAGGCCCTGGAGCGCGGGCTGATCCAGCAGATCGTTCCCAAGGACCAGGTCGTCGACGCCGCCATCGCCATCGCGCGCGAGATGACCGCGAACAGCGCACCGGTGTCGGCGGCTCTCACGCGACAGCTGTTGTGGCGTATGGCCGGGGCGCCCAGCCCACTGGAGGCCCATCACGCCGACTCGAAAGCGATCTTCTACCGCGGTCAGTCCGGCGACGTCTACGAAGGCGTCATGTCGTTCCTCGAGAAGCGACCTGCGACATACCCGAACACGGTGTCGCAGGATCTGCCGGAGATCTTCTGAGCGGTCAGTCGAGAGTGCCGGCCTGACCGCCGATGGCCAGCACGATCGGGATCATCACGAGCTGGGCAAAGCAGCCCCAGGCGGCGATCGGCAGCGCCGGCCGCCGCCGTCTCATCCGACGGATGCCGACGACCACCGAGCCCACGAGGAGTACGCACCCCGACGCCATCGCGGTGACGATGGCGACCTCGACCCACTCGGGGTTGCCGCACGCCTCATAGGCGCACACGTCGGTGCCGAAAGCGGTCAGCATGGCGGCGACGAACGTGGCGAACCCCAAGGCGGCATGCACGAGCCACAGGAGGATCGCCAGAGCGATGTCGCCGTCTCGAACCGCAGGAGGCGGTTCGTCGTGCGGGGCGTGCTGGGTGGACACCGTCCGACGGTAGCGCGCGACGGCGTCCGCCCGGCGGTGCCCGACAGCGATTACGACGAACGGTGGACGTGGAAACGGCCCGTGTGAACTGGGTGAACTTCCGAACACGCCGCGGATAAACGGTGGCAGGGTGTGCTGCACGCGGTTATCGTGGCGAAAGAGCAGGCCAGAGAGAACGTGAGGAGGTGACGCAGATGTCGATGGGTGTCAGGGCATTCGCTTGCGAGTGGCGGATGACCGAATCCGACTACCGATACGGGCCACGGGCCCTTGGTCGGTCGGGACCGATCACATCCAGCGTCACCAGTTCCTGAGGTCATGAACCTCGATGGTCGGCGCATTCACTCGCCAACGCATCGAGGAGCTGCCATGACCATCTTCGTCACCAATGCCGGACTACAGATACTGGCGCGCGTCACCTGGCGCCGCGCCGCGGTGCTGTTGACCACCGAGGTCGCGCGGAACGTCGAGGGCACCCCGCTGGTTCGTGTCGTGCATTCGCCGACGGTGTCGCTGCCCATCCACAAGGTGGTGGCGATCAAACGCGACGCCTACCGCCCGTTCGCGGGCAAGACGATGGACTCCTATGCCTCGAACGCGACGATCCTGCGCCGCGACCAGTGGATCTGTGCCTATTGCGACGGCCCGGCCGACACGGTCGACCACATCGTGCCGGTGTCTCAGGGCGGGCCGAGCACATTCGGGAACCAGGTCGCGGCGTGCAAGTCCTGCAACGGTTTCAAGGCCGATCGCACACCGCGGAAGGCCGGGATGGCCATGCGGCACGCCCCGTTCGTCTATGACCCGTGGGCAGCCGACCAGAAAGAGGTCTGGGAGATGTTCATGCTGCATCCGAAGACCGACTAGCGTCGAACGGTCGGTCAGGTCGGCAGTGGCTCGGCCCCGCGCTCTTTGAGCAGCATCGTCATCTGGCCGATCTCGTCTCCCTGGTCGCCGATCATCATGAGTGCGAGATCCTTTGTCGTGGAACGGGTCCGCGCGTCGTTGTATGCAGACCGGGCCATCTCCATCCCGCCGCGGTGGTGCCGGATCATCAGCTGTAGGAACAGGATTTCTGCCTCGGCAGGCGGCAGGGCGCTCAAGCGGCCGATCTCGTCGACACTCGCCATGCCCGGCATCGGCGGGTCGGCATGGTCGACTCCGCCTCCGCGATGGCCGTCACCGTGGGTGTCGCCGCCGGGCATCCAGGCCATCGGTTGCGCCGGGGTCATCGGCTCGTCGAAGAACTGCAGCCAGCCGCGCATGGTGGCGGTCTCGGCGGTCTGCGTGTGGACGATCCGGTCGGCGACACCGCGGATCTGCGGGGAGACGCCGGGTATCGCGCCGATCGTCCGCGACATGAGGATCGCCTGGTCGTGGTGGGTCGACATGTCCTGCGCGAATCCGATGTCGGAGACACTCATCGACGGCGAGTCCGGACCGCGACCCTGCCACACCGCGCCCGCGACGAAGCCCATGACGACGAGCAAGGCCGCGGTCACGGTGAGAACGGCGACCCGGACCAGCGGAGCGCCGGGGCGGAGCACGCTCACCCGATCGTCGAATCCTGGTCCGGGGGCGGGGTGTACACCGCCGAACTCAATCGCAAGACCTGGAAACCGCCGTCGGAACAGGTGACCCGCAGCTCGTTGCCCCGGAACTCCGGCGGGGACATGCACCAGTCCGTCGACATGTCGCCGCCGACGACCATTCCGCTTCGGGGGCCGACCATCTCGTTCAACCTGACCTTGCCGTTCGCGATCGACATCCCCAGACTGAGGAATTCGACGGCGGGCACGCCCAGCAGCGAGCCGACGACATGCGGTGAGTTGGGTGTCTCCAGCAAGGTGGTGCCCGTGCGCGCCGGTGGGTTGTAGTAGGCGACCTCGCGGATTCGATCGAGATCGCGGATGTCGAACACGCGGATGCCCGAGGACTCCCAGCCGCAGGCGAGCGCAGTGGGATCGTTCGGCCGGTCGACTGCGCAGTAGTGCGGATTGCTGCTGAACAACGACCCGCCGGTCGACGACCGCACGTTGGTGTCGAGATGCTCGGGCAGATTGATCTCGAGCTTGATCTGCGCTGCGTAGCGGGGTTGGTTGACCCTTGTCACGTCGAAGATCTTGACCCCGCCCGAACCCGCTTCGTCGGAGGTGACGATGTGGGGCCGTCCGCGATAGGTGATCGGGATCGAGTGCTGGTTGAGCTGGCCGTCGGGCCACAGGTAGGCGGCGACATGCGGGACCTGGGGGTGCGGGCGACGCTTCTGGACGTCGCTGATGTCGAGCACCGTGACACCCGCCATGTTCGACAGGTACATCCGGTTGCCGTCCGGTGAGACGCCGAATCCGTGCCCGAGGAAGGAGTGCAGCCCCTGCCAGATCACCCGGGGTGACCGGGGATCGGAGATGTCGATGGCACTGAGGTGCCCCGGGAACACCCCGGAGGCCCAGTAGGTGCGGCCGTCGGGTGAGAAGCCGCCCTCATGCGAGGTGAACGGCAGCGGGGTCGAGGTGCCCGGGCCCTTGTTGAGGAGCTTGGGGCGGGCGCAGTCGGAGATGTCGTACACGGCGAAGAAGCCGCCACCCCACAGCAACGGGACCGACGTGGCGGCCAGGAGCTTTCGCTCCTTGTTGACCTTCAACGTCTCCCATGTGCCGCCGCGCATCGCCGGATCGGTCAGCGAACCGACCACTCGCGGCGCGCGCGGGTTCGAGGCGTCGATCACCTGAACCCCGGGCGGGTTCACCCAGTTGTTGCCGGGGAACAGACTGCCGGTGTAGCTGCAGTGTTCGAAGCTCGCCGACACGATGCCGCCGCCCGCCCCGCGAACGCCGCCGAGTCGGGTGATGTTGCACCGGTAGCCGCGCATGCTGCGTCCGGACAGGCGATCCTCGGCGCTGACATCGCCCTGCAGTCCGGGTTCGGGCAGCGACCCGGGACCACATTCCGCCTGGGGCACGGACACCTCGGAGATGTCGGGGAACAGATGGTTGGCGGCGCCGGCGGGTGCCGCCACCAGCATTGTCGAGGCGAGCGTGGCACCGGCGGCCAGGCACACGGCGACACGGAATCGTCGGCGCCATCGCGGTCCTGGACCGGCCGCTCGTGACACATCGAACCCAGGTGGCATCATCGCATCCCCCGATCGTGATCTGAGTCACGCTAGCGGGCGGCGTGATGCGGCACGGCTCAATCCGCGAAATCGCCTTTCACGGCGACCACCGGCCCGGGTTCGCGGCTCGGCCGCGACCGACTACCGTTTGTCGTATCACTCGAATCGGAGGTTTCACTGTGCAACAGATCGGCGTCATCGGCGGAGGCACCATGGGAGCGGGCATCGCGGAGGTGTGCGCCAAGGCCGGTAGCGATGTGGTGATCGTCGAGGTCAAGCTGGAGTTCGCCGATGCCGCGCGCTCCCGCGTGGAGAAGTCGTTGGCGAAGGCCGTCAGCAAGAACAAGCTCGGTCAGGACGACGCGGACGCGGCCCTCGCCCGTCTGCGGGTGACCACCGACTATGCCGACCTCGCCGACCGTGAGCTCGTCATCGAGGCCGCCCCGGAGATCGAGGAGCTCAAGCGCCAGATCTTCGCCGACCTCGAAGCGGCGACAGGCCCGAACACGATCTTGGCGACCAATACGTCATCGATCCCGATCATCAAGGTCGCGACCGCCACCAAGACCCCCGAGCGCGTCGTGGGTGTGCACTTCTTCAACCCGGTGCCGGTGATGCCGCTGGTCGAGATCATCTCCACACTCACCACCGCTCCCGAGACAGCCGACGCGGTCACCGCGTACGTCCGCGACACCCTGGGCAAGAACCCGGTGAACGCGGGGGACCGGTCGGGTTTCATCGTCAATGCGCTGCTCATCCCATACCTGTGCCAGGCCATCCGCATGTTCGACTCGGGCTACGCCTCCGCCGAGGACATCGACACCGCGATGAAGGGTGGCTGCGGTTACCCGATGGGACCGCTGACCCTGCTGGACACGATCGGCCTCGACGTCACGCTGTCGGCGGCGGAATCTCTCTACGAGGAGTTCGCCGAGCCGCACTACGCACCGCCGGCCCTGCTGCGTCGCATGGTCGACGCCGGCCGCCTCGGTCGCAAGACCGGTCGCGGGTTCTACACCTACTGACCCCTGCGGGACGTCCGCTGCCGAACCCCGGCTCACCGTCGTGTGAGCCGGGGTTCGTCGTGTCGGGCGAGGCCGCTCCGCCCATGTTGTCGACCGGCGCGGCGACTCGCGCTAAGCTGATGCGAATATCAGACAACGTGCGTTATCAGAATGGGGCGGGTCATGACGCAACGCGAGAACCGGATGTCGCGAGCCGAGATGGACAATCTCGACAGCAGCTTCTTCGCGAGGTCGCTGCTGTCGATGGGGCAGACGATGAGTACGACCAACGTCATCATGCAGCTCGCCAACCCGGCGGTCGGGTACGGCGTGGCACACAGCAAGGTGGAGAACGGCCGGCTGGACAAGCACCCGGTCAAGCGGGCCCGAACCACCGCCTCGTATCTCGCGGTGGCCATGCTCGGCAACGCCGACGATCGGCGCCGCTACCGTCAGGCGGTCAACGGCCAGCATGCGCAGGTGCGCTCCGACGAGAACAGTCCCGTGCAGTACAACGCGATGAATCCCGACCTCCAACTCTGGGTGGCGGCATGCCTCTACTACGGCTGGGAAGACATCTACGAGCGCGTCCACGGACCGCTTCGCGGCACCGACCGGGAGACGTTCTACCAGCAGGGCAAGGTGTGCGGCACCACGCTGCAGATGCCCGCGGAGGCATGGCCCGCGACCCGCGACGAGTTCACGGCCTACTGGGACGATCAGGTCTCCCGCATCGAGATCAGTGACGAGATCAGGGATTTCCTGCTCGACATCGCGAACTTCGGCTACGCGCCCACCGCGATCCAGGAGAAGTACGGACCGGTCAAGCTACGACGGACCATCGGGTACCTGCCCGAGCCGTTCCGTGTCGCGCTGCGAGTGGAGTGGACCGACGACGACCAGCGCTGGTTCGACGACTACGTCGGGCGTCTGGTCGAGCAGGAACGTCGAAAGCCCCTGTGGCTGTCCCAGATCGGCTTCCGGATGCTGCTCTGGGATGTCCGGGCGAGGGTGCGGACGGGCCGCCCGCTCGTCTAGGCGGCGCGCTCACGGGTGCGCCGGCTCGCGACGAAGGCGAGCAGGGCCGCGAGGAAGCACGCCACCGAGCCCACCGCGAGACCCACACGCGCGTCGGATGTCTCGATGATCGCGCCGATGATGGGACCGCCGATGGGCGTCGATCCCATGAACGCCACCGACCAGAGCGCCATGACCCGGCCCCGCATGTGTGGTTCGGAGTTGAGCTGCAGCGTGGCGTTGCCGGTCGACATGAACGCGACGCTGAGCCAGCCGACGAGAAACAGGGCACAGATCACCGTCGGTAGGTTCGGCGCGAGCGCCGCGGCCGCAACGGTGACACCGAAACCGAACGCCGCCAACGTGAGTGGTCGTAGGCCGGTGGTGCCGCGGGCTGCGACCACCAGTCCGCCGACGACCGCGCCGACGCCCATCGCGGAGGTCATGAAGCCGAGGGCCTGCGGGCCGCCGTCGAACACGAAGTCGGCCGCGGCGGGCAGGGTGACCGGGAAGTTGTAGGTGAGCGTGCCGACCAGCGCCATCGTGACCAGCGGGATCCACAGCGCGGGGTGCGCGCGGACGTATCGGAGACCCTCGCGTAGTTGGCCTCTGGCACGCGGAATCGGTGTCTCGGAGGTGATCCCGGCGGCGTCCAGGGCGACGAGAGCGGCGACCACGGCCACAAAACTCACTGCGTTGATCGCGAAGCACAGGCCGGACCCGACGAGGCCGAGGACGACCCCGGCGACCGCGGGACCCACCGCCCGGGCGGCGTTCACCATCACCGAGTTCAGCGTGACGGCGTTGCGGATCAGGTCCTTGCCGACGATCTGGTGGATGAAAGCCTGGCGTGCGGGTTGTTCGAAGGCATGCCCGAATCCCAGCAACACCGCGAGAACCCCGACGTGCCAGACCTGTACGACGCCGGTGAGGGTGACGACGGCGAGGACCGCCGCCAGCAACCCCATCATCGACTGCAGGATGATCAGCAGGCGCCGGCGGTCGACACGATCGGCGATCACGCCCGCATACGGGCCGATCAGCAGGACGGGCAGTGCCTGCAGCGCGACGATCAGTCCGAGGACCGAGGCCGATCCGCTGAGCGACAGCACCAGCCAGGCCTGGGCCGTAGCCTGCATCCACGAGCCCGTCATCGAGACGGCCATACCGCCGAAGAACAGGCGGTAGTTGGGGATGCGCAGCGACGCGAACATCCCGGCATCGGCAGGGCTTCCAGGGGATGTGCCGGGTGTGTCGTGGTCCCGCGGACTCTCGTCGCTCACGGGAACACGGTCGTCGGTCATCGAGGTCCATCGTAGGCTCGTCCCGACGGGAGCCTGCGGCCGCGCGGGTGAAGTAGGGTCGGCGGCACGCCGGCGGGTGTCGTGCGGTGTCGGACCGGTGAGATGGGATGTGTCGGATGGCGAAGACGGTGATCGTGTCGGGCGGGACCGGCGGGCTCGGCTCGGCGGTGACGCGTCGGCTGCTCGACGACGGATGGCGGGTGGTGGTGCCGTGGGTCGCCGAGAGTGAACTGTCGCGGCTGCCCGAGTCCGACCGACTGGTCACCCTGCGCGCCGATCTGTTCGACGAGAACTCGGTCGACGAGGTGGTGGAGAGGGCGGCGAGCGATCCCGCGGCTCCGGTCACCGCGGTCGTCAACCTGGTCGGCGGGTTCGCGATGGGGGAGCGTGTCGACGCGACCCCGGTCGACGAGTTCGAACGCCTCCTGCGCCTCAATCTGCGGCCGCTGTATCTGCTCTCGGCCGCGACGATCCCGAAACTCGTGGCGGCGGGCGGCGGTTCGATCGTCGGGGTCTCGGCGAAGGCGGCCTTCGCGCCGTTCTCCGGCGCGGCCGGATACCTCACCTCGAAGGCGGCGGTGTGGGCGTTCATCAGCGCTCTCGCTGCCGAGTACAAGTCCGACGGTGTCCGCGCGAACGCGATCCTGCCGTCGGTGATCGACACCCCGGGCAACCGGGCGAGTCAGCCGGACTCGTCGAGATCCGGGTGGGTCTCACCCGAAGCGATCGCGGACACCATCGCGTTCCTCGTGTCCGACGCCTCGAGTGCGGTGACCGGAGCGCAGGTACCGGTGCCGGGAGTGGGCTGACCCGAAGGTCGAAAACCACTCCGCCGCACAGGGTCAGAGGTCAGGTGTGCGTGCGACCCGGCCGTGCATGCACATAGGCTTCGACGACGGTCCGCATCACCGGCTTGCCGTCGGTGTTGCGCAGTTCGGCCGACGAGGTGACCAGAGCGCGGTCGCGGTCGTCGAACTCGATCGCGTCGATGACGGTCGATCCGGTCAGGGTGTCACCGGGACGGACCGGGCGGAGGAACTCCACGTCTCCGAGCCTCTTGCCCGCGATCACCCGCCAATTGTCGAGCACCCCGGTGACGTTGAGCTTCTGGTAGATCGACATGGTGTGCAGCCCACTGGCGATGAGTCCGCCGTAGGGGCCACGCTCGGCAACGGCCTTGTCCACGTGGAAATCCTGCGGATCCCATGCGCGGGCGAAGTCGAGTAGCTCATCTTCGGTGACGTGGTGCGTGCCGAACGCGAAGGTCTGGCCCACCGTCAGATCGTCGGCCCAGAGTCTCGTCGTCCCATCGGTCACTTCAGGTCTGCCGCGATCATCGGCCAGGTGGTCTCGAGGTCGCGCTCCCAGTACCCCCACGAGTGGGTTCCGCTCGGGCGGAAGGTGACCTTGTGCGGTACCTTGAGCGCCCGCATCCGGGAGGCCATCTGCTTGGTGCACTCGTTGACCGCGGCCTCGATGATCCCGCCGATGACCATCTGGTTGGCGAGGGTGAGCGGGTCGCCGGCGACGAGTGGGGCCTCGAGTCGGTCGAACTGACCGGGCGTACCGGTGCCGCTGGTCATGTAGACCTTGGTGCCGCGGAGCTTCGCGGCGTTGATGTACGGATCGTTGTCGCGCCAGCCCGACGAGTTGACGGGTCCCCACATGTTGTTGAGGTTGCCCTGCCCGCGGTCGGCCACGACCATCCGGATGTAGGCCTGTCCCAGCGGATCACTGGTCCGCGCACATCCGCTGTAAGCGGCCGCGGCCCGGTAGAGCTTCGGGGCTGCGATCGCGAGATTGAGGACCGAGGTGCCCGCCATCGAGATGCCGGCGATCGCGTTGACTCCGGTGGTGTCGAATTCCTTGTCCACCAACGGCGGTAGTTCCTTGGTGAGGAAGGTCGTCCACTTGTTGCGGCCCAGGACCGGGTCGTCGTGCTGCCAGTCGGTGTAGTAGGAGAAGGCTCCCCCGATGGGGGTCACGACGTTGACGGCCTTGTCGGAGAAGAACTTCGCGTACTGCGTCTTGGCGGCCCACGTCGCCGAGTCCTCGCCGCCACCGGCTCCGTTGAGCAAATACAGTGTGGGACGGGGCTTCGTGGTGTCTTTGGGCCGAAGGACGTTGACCGGAATGAGCTTTCGCATCGCCGCCGAGTACACGATGAGCGTCGACTGCTGTGCCGAATCGTGGATGACGGTGTCGACACGGGCGCGGTCTGGGTCCGGTGCGGGGTCGGCGAGGGCGGCGGGTGCCCATCCGGTGACCGCGACAGCTACCGCACACCCGACGACACTCAGTCGCTTCATCCAGGAGGATCGCACCTCTAGCCCCTTTACTTAACAATAGTCTCAGACTTAACAAAGGTAACCGAGATGGCCCGAAGCCCCCAACCGAGACGATCCGTCGTTAGATAGTTGTGACGTCAGATGGTTCGTGACGCGCCGATGCGCACGGACCGTCGAGCGTCCGTGCGAGTCGGGATGTCGCGGTCTAGTGCAGGCGATCTTTGAGCAGCAGACGAACCGTCAGCTCGAGTCGGTTGGTGACATCGGTGGCCGACGCGCGACGCGTGAGCCACTGCACGAGGTTCGACATCCAGACGTCGGACAGCACACGGGCGATAGCGAGATCTTCCTCGGTCGGTTCGCCGTTGTCGACGATGGCGCCCGCGAGTAGGCGGTCGATGATGCCCGCCACCTGATCGACCTCGGCGGTGGCCGAGGCGTCGGCGAACATGAACGCCCGGGTCATCGCCTCGGTCAGCAGGGGATCGCGCTGCATGGCGAACGTGATCATGTCGAGGACGTGGCGCAATCGGTCGATCGGGGTGTCGCCTCGCAGCTGGGAGCGGTCGACCTTGGACTCGACCCGCTCGAACTCGCGGGCGAGTGCGGTCACCAGCAGGTGCACCTTCGACGGGAAGTAGCGGTAGAGCGTGCCGACGGCGACATCGGCCTTGTCGGCGACGGTGCGCATCTGCACGGCGTCGTATCCGCCCTTGGAGGCCAGCGCGAGTGTCGCGTCGAGGATGCGGCGGCGGCGTTCGCGCTGCGCGGTGGAGCCGGCTTCGGGCGAGGCGGCGGACGCCGCGGCCCCGTTGGGGGCCTCGACCGCGGCATTGCCGGGTGCAGAACGGGCCATGTGCTCTCGAACATCCTCACGTGATCAGGGTCGGGCGGGTGGATCCAGGTGGCTACCCGATCGCGATCCACCCATGGCATATTAGAACAGGTTCTAATTATTCGTCACAACTCGACATACAGAGGATTCGTCGTGACAATCGCCACCTCGTCCGAGCAAGTAGCCGTCTGCCAGAGTATCGAGTCGTGGGCGCGTAGCGCGCAGGTGACCGAGCTCGTCCGCTCCGACATCGACAAACCCCGCGATCAGTGGACCGGCCTGTTCGGCCGGCTGGCCGAGTTCGGAGTGTTCGCCGCCGCGGTTCCCGAAGACGCCGACGGGCTCGGCGCGAGTTTCGTCGACGTTGCGTCAATGGTCGAGAAATGCGGTGCCGAGCTCGTTCCCGGTCCCGTCGGACCCACCGTGACGGCCGCGATCGCACTCGGCACGAGCGGCGATGCCGTTGCCCGCCAACTCCTCGGCGATGTGCTCTCCGGGCAGGTGCCGGTGGTGACGCCCGCGACGAGCTGGTCGCCGGCGGGCGAGGTGCCACCGTTCGCCGACTCCCTCGACCTCGGGCTGGTGAGCGGCTACGTCGACGGGGCTGCGGTGCTGGTCCGGTTGGACGTTCCCGGCCGGGACGCCCGCTGGTGGGTGGTGCCCCCGGGCGTAGGCACGGTCGAGGCGCAACCGCAGGGCGCGCTGGACGGGACCGCGTCGGTCAGCCGGGTGCGGCTTGCCGGGGTTTCGGCGGAGACACTCGTCGAGGTGCCCGACGCCCACCTCGTCGAGGGCCTGCTGTCGGCCACCCTGGCCGCCTATCAGAGCGGCGTCGCGCGTTGGGCACTCGACACCGCGGTCGACTACGCGAAGGTTCGTACCCAGTTCGGGGTCGCGATCGGGTCCTTCCAGGCGATCAAGCACATCTGCGCCGAGATGCTGTGCCGGAGCGAGCGGGTCACCGCCGTGGCGTGGGACGCGGCTCGCGCCGTCGACGACCTGCTCGCCGCCACGACAGAGGAAGAGCGGGCCACCGCGCACGATCAGCTCGAGATCAGCCGATTGGCCGCCGAGGTGATCGTCGGCAAGGACGCCGTCGCCAACGCCAAAGACTGCATCCAGGTGCTCGGCGGCATCGGTTTCACCTTCGAGCACGACGCCCATCTGTACCTGCGTTCCGCACTCGCGGCCGCGTCGACACTGCAGAACGCGCGTTCCCATGCGGTGGAGCTCGCGCAGCTCGGTGTCGCGGGGATGCGTCGCCGGTTCCGCTTGGATCTCTCGCAGGTCGAGGACCGGCGCGACGAGGTCCAGACCACCGTCGCGCGGATCGCCGAGGCCGACGCAGGGGATCGTCGCCGGCTGCTGGCCGAGACCGGGTACCTGACCCCGCACTGGCCGTCGCCCCACGGGCTGGGAGCCGACGCGGCGCTGCAGTTGCTCATCGACACCGAACTCGACCGTGCGGAGGTCGAGCGTCCGGACCTGGTGATCGGGGCCTGGGCGATCCCCACCATCCTGCAGCACGGCACCGACGCCCAACGCGAACGTTTCGTCGCCCCGACGCTGGCCGGCGACATCGTGTGGTGCCAGCTGTTCAGTGAACCGGAAGCGGGGTCGGACCTCGCGGCTCTGCGCACCCGCGCCGAACGGGTCGACGGCGGCTGGAAACTCGACGGCCAGAAGATCTGGACGTCGCAGGCGCACAACGCCCAGTGGGCCATCTGCCTGGCCCGCACCGATCCCCAGGCGCCGAAGAACAAGGGCATCACCTATTTCCTCGTCGACATGAGCTCGCCCGGCATCGACATCCGGCCCCTTCGCGAGCTGACCGGCCGAGCCAACTTCAACGAGGTCTTCCTCGACGGCGTCGTGGTTCCCGACGACTGCGTCGTCGGCGAGGTGAACAACGGCTGGCGGCTGGCCCGCACAACCCTCGCCAACGAGCGGGTCGCGATGGGCGGTACCGGCCTCGGCAAGGAGATGGAGGCGCTGCTCGCGCAGGTGCAGGGAATGTCGAGGCCGCTGACCGACGACGAGCTGGCAGCGCTCGGCGCCCAGCTCGCCGATGCGCATGTCGGCCGCGTGCTCGATGCCCGCGCCGCGACACGACAGCTCGCCGGTCTCGACCCCGGTGCGCTGTCGAGCGTGCGCAAGCTGATCGGCGTCGAGCACCGTCAGTCCGTGCCGGATCTGGCCCTGCAGCTGGTCGGCATCGACGGTGTGGCGGCGACCGAGGCCGCCGAATCCGTGCTGCAGAACCGTTGCCTGTCGATCGCCGGCGGCACGACGCAGATCCTGCGGACCGCAGCTGCGGAACGCATTCTCGGTTTGCCGCGGGGCTGACCGAACCCGGGGAGGAGAAAGCGCAGATAAGCGACGATTCCGACCCCCTTGCGCGAGGACTCTGATACAACTAGAACAGGTTCTAGTTCTCGACGGTTTCTGGTGAGGGAGGCACAGGGTGGACTTTGCCCTGGACGGCACGGCGATCGCGGTCCGCGACGTCGCCGAAGACGTGTTCGCACGACGACAGCCGGACTGGGAGTCGACGTTCGGCGGTCGCGGTTCCGGCTCCGAACAGACGACCAGGGGCGGCTTCGACGAAGACGGGTGGCGAGCACTCGTCGACGCGGGGTTGCTGGCGCTGCCGCTCCCGGCTGCGCTCGACGGAGACGAGGTCGACGAGTCGGGCCTCCTCCCGCTGCTGCGTCGGATGGGCCGCGCCGCGGCGGTGACACCGGCGCTCGGGTCGCTCACCGCTGCCCTGGTGTTCGCCAAGGCCGACGCGGAGTCGGTGTGGGCGCGTCATGGTGCGGCCCTCACCGGTGGCAACTGGGTGTCGGTCGCCATCGGCGAGCACGGCGACGCCCTGACCGCCACGCCCTCGACGACCGTCCGCGGCGGACGGCTCACCGGAACCAAGGTCGGCGTCCTGCACGCCGACGGGGCGGCGCTCTTGCTGGTCGCCACGGATGCCGGAGTGGTGGCCGTGTCGCCAGATGCTCAGGGGATCACCGTCACCCGCACCCCGGCGTCGAGTGGATGGGGTGAGTACACCGTCACCTTCGATGACGTACCCGTCGACGACGCCGACATCGTCGTCCGCGACCTGTCGGTCCTGCGCGATCGGTACCGGCTCGCACTCTGTGCCTACGGGGATGGCCTGGTCGCCGGCGCCACCCGTCTGACCGCCGATCACGTCTCCACCCGCGAACAGTTCGGCAAACCGATCGCGCTGTTCCAGGCCGTCGGCCAGCAACTGGCCGACATCTACGTGGTGGGCCGGTCGATGGAACTGTCGACCACCGCGGCCGCGTGGCGTCTGTCCGAAGGATTGGACGCGGCAACGGATCTCGCGATCGCCGCGTACTGGCTGGCCGAGGAGATCCCGCCGACGATGCGCACCATGACGCACCTGCACGGTGGGATCGGCGTCGACATCACCTATCCGCTGCACCGTTACTTCTCGCTCGCCAAGGATCTCGCCCGGCTCGTCGGAGGCGCCGGCGTGCGGCTCGACGAACTGGCCGACATCACCGACGTCCCCGCAGACGACACCCGTATCGCAGAGGTGCCCGATGTTCATTGATCTTACTCCCGAACAGCGCGCGCTGCGCGCCGAACTACGCGAGTACTTCGCCGATCTCGTCACCCCCGACGAGGCTGCGGCGATGCTCACCGAGCGCCACGGGCCCACGTACCGCAAGGTGATCAAGCGGATGGGCGACGACGGACGGCTCGGCGTGGGCTGGCCGAAGGAATTCGGCGGCAAGGGTTTCGGCGAGATCGAACAGCAGATCTTCACCAACGAGGCCGTGCGCGCGGACGTTCCGCTCCCGTCGGTCACGCTGCAGACCGTCGGTCCGACGCTGCAGGTGCACGGCACCGAGGAGCAGAAGAAGAAGTTCCTGCCTGCGATCCTCGCCGGCGAGGTGCATTTCGCGATCGGTTACACCGAGCCCGAGGCCGGGACGGATCTCGCCTCCCTGGCCACGACCGCCGTCCGCGACGGCGATCACTACATCGTCAACGGGCAGAAGATCTTCACGACCGGTGGTCACGACGCCGACTACATCTGGCTGGCCGTGCGAACGGACAAAGACGCCCCGAAACACAAGGGCATCTCCATCCTCATCGTCGACACCTCCGATCCGGGATTCAGCTGGACGCCGATCATCACGGCGGACGGCGCCCATCACGTGAACGCGACGTACTACAACGACGTCAAGGTCCCGGTGTCGATGCGGGTGGGCGAGGAGGGTGACGGCTGGAAGTTGATCACCACCCAGCTCAACCACGAACGCGTCATGCTCGGGCCTGCCGGTCGTATCGACGGCCTGGCCGCGCGGGTGCGCCAGTGGGCGCAACGGCCCGGACCCGACGGCACGGTGATCGCCAAACACTCGGATGTGCGCCGCGCGCTGGCGGTCATCGACGCCTACGGGCGCATCAACGAGTTGCTGAACTGGCAGGTGGCGTCCACCGGTGAGGCGATCTCGATGGCCGATGCCGCGGCAACCAAGGTGTTCTCCACCGAACGCATCCAGTCGGTCTGCCGGATGGTCAACGAGATCGTCGGGCGTTACGGCGATTTCACCGACCCGGAGACGGCGGCGCTGGTGGAATGGCTCGACGTCCAGCAGAAGCGGCACGTGGTGATCACCTTCGGCGGCGGCGTCAACGAGGTCATGCGCGACATGATCGCGACCGCGGGTCTCGGACTCCCTCGGGCCAAGCGGTGAGCGCCCCCGAGCTCGGTGGCGACGCCGCGATCCGTGCTGCCGCCCAGGCGATCATGGATGCCGGGCCCAGTGCCCCGGTGACGGGACGCGACCCGATCAATCAGCCGATGATCAACAACTGGGTCGAGGCGATGGGTGACGCGAATCCCATCTACACCGACGATGCGGCCGCACGGGGAGCCGGTCACCCGGGCGTCGTGGCGCCGCCGGCCATGGCGCAGGTGTGGACCATGCGCGGTCTGCACGGTATCCGGACCGCCGACGACCCGCTCGGCCGGGCGAGCGAGTTGTTCGACGAAGCCGGGTTCACCTCGGTCGTCGCCACCAACTGCGACACCGTCTATCACCGTTACACCCGTCCGGGGGAGAAGGTCGCGCTCTCGGCCGAACTCGTCGAGGTCGTCGGGCCGAAGAACACCGCGCTCGGCGAGGGCTGGTTCTTCACCACGCGCAACGTCTGGACGGTGGATGGTGACGAGCGACCCGGCGAGGTCGTCGCCGAGATGCGGTTTCGCATCCTCAAGTTCCGGCCACCGACCAAAGATGATGATTCGCAACAGGAATCGTCGGGCAACGTGCCCGCCGACCTCGACCCGGCGAAGCTGCTCACACCCAGCGTGTCGCGAGACACGGCCTTCTTCTGGGAGGGTGTGGCCGCGCACGAGCTGCGTATCCAGCGAGACGGCGACGGTGCGCTCCGCCATCCGCCGGTGCCGGCCACCTGGAAACCACGCCAACCCGACGGCACCTTTCCTGCAACCGATTACGTCACCGCCACCGGAACGGGCACGGTCTACAGCTATGTCGTGCACCGGGCACCCAAGGTGCCCGGCCGTCAACTGCCGTTCGTCGTCGCCCTGGTCGAACTCGACGAGGGTGTGCGGATGCTGGGCGAATTGCGCGGTGTCGACCCGGATGCCGTCTCGATCGGCATGCCGGTGCGAGCCACCTTCATCGACTTCCCGGCCGACGACGCCGCGGGCACCGGGGCCTGGACGCTTCACGCGTGGGAGCCAGCCCCCAGCACGGAAGGACAACCCGCATGACGAGCGTCGCCACCGATCCGGTTGCGGTCGGAACAGTGCTGCCCCCGTTGGTCATCGAGGCCACGCCGACCTTCGTGGTCGCGACCGCCCTGGCGACCCGGGATTTCCAGGACGTGCATCACGACCGTGACCTCGCACAGGCCAAGGGTTCCAAAGACATCTTCGTCAACATCCTCACCGACACCGGCCTGGTGGAGCGGTTCGTGACGGACTGGGCCGGCCCGAACGCGCGTATCCGGTCGATCTCACTCAAGCTCGGGGTGCCCTGGTACGCCTACGACACCGTCACGTTCGCCGGTGAGGTCACCGAGGTGAATGACGGAGTGGTGTCGGTTGCCGTGACCGGAACCAATTCGCTGGGCAAGCATGTCATCTCGACGGTCACGCTGACCGTCGACGACGCGGCTGCCTCCACGAGCCGAGGGGAGGCCGTCTGATGGGGTCCCTGTCCGGTCAGGCCGTCATCGCCGGGATCGGTGCCACCGAGTTCTCCAAGGACTCGGGTCGAAGTGAGCTCAGGCTCGCCGCCGAGGCGGTGAGCGCGGCAATCGCCGATGCCGGCCTCACACCCGCCGACGTCGACGGCCTCGTGACCTTCACGATGGACACCAACAGCGAGATCTCGGTGGCCCGTGCCGTCGGCATCGGTGATCTGACCTACTTCTCCCGAATCCACTACGGCGGCGGGGCCGCCTGCGCGACGGTGCAGCAGGCGGCGATGGCGGTGGCCACCGGGGTGGCCGACGTCGTGGTGGCCTATCGCGCGTTCAATGAACGATCCGGACTACGGTTCGGGCAGGTGAACTCGGCGGTCGCCAACCAGGAGAACTCATCCGGCACGGAGAACGCGTTCACCTACCCGCACGGTTTGTCGACCCCGGCCGCGTTCGTCGCGATGATCGCACAGCGATACATGCACGACTTCGGCGCGACCAGTGAGGATTTCGGCCGCATCGCGGTCGTCGACCGCAAGCACGCCGCCGTCAACCCGGCCGCGTTCTTCTACGACAAGCCCATCACACTCGACGACCACCAGAACTCGCGGTACATCGCCGAACCCCTACACCTGCTGGACTGTTGCCAGGAATCCGACGGCGGTGTCGCACTGGTGATCATGTCCCCAGAACGTGCGAAGGACCTGCCGCACAGGCCTGCGGTGATCGCAGCCGCGGCAGCCGGTAGCGCGGCCGATCAATACATCATGACCAGCTACTACCGCGACGAGCTGGCCGGTCTGCCCGAGATGGGACTCGTCGGCCGGCAGCTCTGGTCGCAGTCGGGCCTAGGTCCCGACGACATGGACATGGCCATCCTGTACGACCATTTCACCCCCTACACACTGCTGCAGCTCGAGGAGCTCGGTTTCTGTGGGCGGGGCGAGGCCAAGGACTTCGTCCGCGAGCCGGGGGCACTCGAGGTCGGCGGACGGTTGCCGCTCAACACCCACGGCGGCCAGCTGGGTGAGGCCTACATCCACGGGATGAACGGCATCGCCGAAGGCGTCCGTCAGATCCGCGGGACCTCGGTCAACCAGGTCGACGGCGCCGAGAAGATCGTCGTCACCGCCGGGACCGGCGTCCCCACAAGCGGATTGGTTCTGACGGCATGAGTAGACCGGTACGGCACACGACCCCCAACCCACTCCGCATCAACAAGGAGCGCGCACGATGAAGTTCAACCTCGCCGATGTCTTCGAGACCGTCGCCGACTCGGTGCCCGAGCGGATCGCGCTCAGCTACCAGGGCAGGCAGATCAGCTACGCCGAACTCGACACCCTGTCCAACCAGGTGGCCCACCTGTTCGCCGGATCGGGTATCGGCGCGTTCGACAACGTCGCGCTCTTCTTGAAGAACAGCGTCGAACACGTGACGAGTCTGCTCGGCCTGCTGAAGGTCCGCGCGGTCCCGGTCAACGTCAACTACCGCTACACCAACGCCGAGTTGCAGTACATCTTCGACAACTCTGATTCGCGCGCGATCATCGTCGAACTACCCGAGCATCAGCGCAGTGTCGCCGAACTGCTCGCCGAGATCCCCACCGTGCGCACGGTATTCGTGATCGGTGACATCGTCGAGGAGCTGGCGACAGCGGCGGCTGCGCTGCCCGATGGACGCACCGTGGAGATCGTCTCCTTCGCCGATGCCGAGTCCAAGCCCGACGCCCGGGACTTCGAGGCGCGCAACGGCGAAGAGCTGTACCTGCTCTACACCGGCGGCACCACGGGTTACCCCAAGGGGGTCATGTGGCAGCACGACGATTTCTTCCGCAAACCCCTCTCCGGCGGCAATCCCTACGGTGAGGCGCGGAAGGATCTCGACGAGATCGGTACAGCGGTCAAGGATTTCCCGCCCATTGCCTTCTTGCTTGCGGCTCCGCTCATGCACGGCGCCGCGTCGTACTCGCTGTTCACCTTCTTCACTCTCGGTGGGCGACTGGTCATCCAGCGGGACTTCGACCCGGAGGCCATCGTCACCGAGGTCGAGAAGGAGAAGGTGAACATCATCCTCATCGTCGGCGACGCCATGGGTATGCCGCTCGTCGAGGAACTCGAGAAGCGCAAGGACTCGGTCGACCTGTCGTCGATGTTCTCGATCACCTCCGGCGGTGCGATCTGGTCTCAGCACGTGCGCGATCGCATGCTCGCGGTGAAGCCGGATCTGGTGCTGCGGGACAACTTCGGCGCGTCGGAGTCAGGCAACGACGGCGAGATCATGATGGACGAGAACGGGAACCTGAAGGTCCCGCCGACCGACCGGATGATGGTGGTCGACGAGCGGCACAACAAGATCGAGCCCGGCTCGGGCGAGGTCGGTTACATCGCGCGCATCGGCAACGTTCCGCTCGGCTACTACAAGGACGAGGAGAAGACGGCGAAGACCTTCCCGACGCTTGCCGACGGAACCCGGATCTCCATCCTGGGTGACATGGGCACGGTGGAGGCCGACGGGTCGATCGTGTTCCTCGGACGCGGTTCGCAGTGCATCAACACCGGCGGGGAAAAGGTCTACGCCGAGGAGGTCGAGGCGACCCTGCACGGGCATCCCGCGATCGCCGACGCGCTGGTGGTTCCGGTCCCCGACGAGAGATACGGGCAACGCGTTGCCGCGGTGATCAAGGTCGCCGACGGCGCTGACGAGCCGTCGCTCGAGGAGATCCAGGACCACTGCCGCGAGAGTCTCGCCCGCTACAAGGTCCCGCGCACCGTCGTCTTCGTCGACGAGGTCAAGCGGACCCCGGCCGGCAAGGCCGACTACCGCTGGGCCAAGGCCGCGGCCGCGGCGCACGAGACCGCCCCGGTCTGATCAACCCTCGAGTGCGAGGCGCACTCCGAGCCCGATCAACGCGACTCCGCCGATCGCTTCGACGCGACGGCGGATTCGTGCGCTCTGGAGCCATTTCGCGATACGCCCGGCGGCGCCGACCAGCACGGTGAAGTACGCCGCGGTCAGCGCGATGTAGATCGCCCCCAGCCCGAGAGTCGTCCATCCCATCGAGTACCCGTCCGGGACGAAGCCGGGCAGGAGACTGATGAACAGGATGCCGATCTTCGGATTGAGGATGTTGGTGAGCAGTCCGGCAGTGAAACCGGAGAACATCAGACCGGCTGACCGGCCCGTCGGCGGCACGGTCTCATGTGCCGCGGCGAGGTCGGGCGCGGCCCGGAGGAGCGCGCGGACCGAGCTGATGCCCATCCACACCAGGTAGCAGGCACCGACGATCTTGAGGATCTCGTACCCGGTCTCGCTGGCCTGCAGCAACGCCGACAAGCCCAGTACGGCCGCGGTGACCCAGACCACCAGACCGCACACGATGCCGGCGGCGGTGCGCAGTGCCTCCGAGCGTCCACCGCGCACCACCCCGCGCAAGACCACCAGGGTGTCCGGACCCGGAAGCAGCACGATCAGCGTCGCGGTGACGACGAAGGACAACAGTGCGGCGAGCATGTGGTCATGGTAGGAAACGGCGCGCATCAGTGTGCGTGGGCCGTCGTAGGAGTCCGGGTGCGTGCTGTTCGACTGCGTAACCTGTTAGTGTCATTTAATGGTTACGGAACGTCCTGCCGATTGGGACCCATCAGCCAGGGCGCCCGACGGACTGGAGCGCGTGCGCCGCTTCATGAACTCTCTGGATCTGTACCGCGACCGCGACCGGTTGTCCGATGTCGAACAGGCGCAACAACTACTTCACGGCCTACCCGACGTCGGCGGTGAGGTCAGTGTCGACAAGTCAGCGCTGGCCGAGATGCGTCTGGTCCGCGCGGCGATGCGGCAGCTCGTCGGTTGCGCCACACTGTGGGCTCTGCCCGAACACGACTCGACCCCAGAAGCGACGCCGGAATGGAGCACGAGCCTGCGACTCCTTCTCGGCGCGAACGGTTTCACCCGCGACGGGCACGATCTGCACACGCTCTTGGCGGAGATGGCCCTCGACCTGTACGTCGCTCAACGCGCGGGCTCGGTTGCTCGACTCAAGCCTTGCGCCAACCCTTCCTGCCAATGGGTCTTCTGGGACACCTCGCGACCGGGCACGGGGCGCTGGTGCTCGATGCGCCTGTGCGGCGGTCAACACAAGTCGAGGCAGTTCCGCGCACGACGCGCCTCAGCAAGTCCGGAATGAGTGACCCGGCAGTCGGATCCGCCGGCGCCCGCGGTTCCGAACCGCCACCTACCACGCATCGAACGCGTGCCCGAGCCCTCGGTGCGATTGCAGTGTTCGGCTCCTGCTTGGCCATCCAGGGTTCGGCGGCAATGGCCTCGCCGCTCTTCACCGACATGGGTCCGACAGGCGTTGCCGCGTGGCGGCAAGTCATCGGCGGCCTGGCTCTGCTCGTACTACTGCGGCCCACTCTGTCCCACCGCCCTCCGAGAACCTGGCTACTCATCGTCGGCCTCGGAACCGCAATGGCCGGCATGAACGTGCTCTACTACTCGGCCGTGGACCGCCTTCCGCTGGGCGTGGCGGCCTCCCTGCTCTATCTCGGGCCATTCGTCCTGGCGACGGTGGCAATCCGAGACCGCCGCCAACTCATATGGCCGGTTTTCGCCCTTGCCGGCGTCCTGGCAGTGACACGACCCGACCAGGCGATCGCGGGAACACTCTGGGGCGTCCTGGCCGGAGCTCTCGCAGCGGCCGCGCTTGCGCTCTACACACTGCTCTCGCACAACCTCGGGTCTCGTGCCGGCTACGGAGAACTGGCACTGGCCGTAGCGTTTTCCGGCCTGATACTCACCCCCGTCGCCATCACCCACACCCCACCGGCTTCGAGCACTACATGGCTGACGCTGACTGCCATCGGAGTCATCGGTGTCGGCGTCGCATTCCTGCTCGACTTCATCGGCCTGCGACTCGCCGGCCCAGTCGTCGTCGCCACACTCTTCGCCTTCGATCCGGCGATCGGCGCGATACTCGGCAGTCTCGTACTGGGAGAACGCCTCACAGCGATCACCCTCGCCGGCATAGGACTGATCGTTGCAGCGGGGATCGGGCTGACTCGGCCCACCACATCACGCCTTGGACCCCGCCGCCCAAATGAAACGGATGTGCAGTGACACAGGCACGTTGGGTGCCGCAGGCGTGTGCCGGGCGTGCATCGAAAGGACCCTTGACTCGAACAGATGTTCGAGTACTCTTGGAGTATGTCATCGGGGGCGGGGGCCGGATCCACTACTTCAGTGGGCTCACTGAGTGAGTCTGTCGAACCTCGCCTGCGTGCCGATGACGAACTCTCCGCCTCCGAACTCATCGAGGTCCTGAATCACTGCGCCGGACTGGCAGCGTCGGCGGCTCATCGGATGATGATGGTCGCCAGCCTCATTCACGACGAGCGCGAGATGGACTACGCGCAGCGGCGCGCCGAGGTGCACAGCGGTGAGCTCGACTCCATCGAGGCCTTCGAGAACCTGTCGGCGCGGGTGGCGGCCGGGGAGAACCCCTACGAACAGTTCGGGCCGGACGGGCTCGAACAGGCCATCGCCGAAGTCGGTGCCACCCTGACGGTGACATCAGCCGAGGCGAAAGAACTCATCGAGGCCGGTGACGCGCTGCGCTACCGGCTGTCGTTCACCGGGCACGCGCTGGCGTGCGGCCGGATCGACAAGCGTCGCTTCCTGATCGCGCTCAAACGCACCGACCTGATCACCGATGCCGACGAGATGCAGACCGTGGATGCCCATCTGGCCGAGGCGATCTTCGCCCGAGCACCGATGTCGACGGCACGGTTCACCGCTCTGGTCGACGCCATCGTCGCGAAGTGGGCGCCCGAGGCGGTCCGTCGACGCAAGGAGCGGGTGAAGACCGACCGGAAGGTGACGGTCACCCCTGATCGGTTCACGCCCGGGCAGTCCCGGATCTCCGGCACGCTGCCGGTCGCCGATGCGGCCGAGTTCGACGCCCGCCTGTCGTCGATGGCCGCCGCAGTACACGCCGATGACCCGCGGAACTTCCCTCAGCGCCGCGCCGACGCCCTCAAAGCACTAGCCCGCGGTGAAGCCGCGCTGGCATGCCGGTGCGACGACTGCACTGCTGCCGCAACCAAATCCGGTTCGGAACAAGACCTCGAGGCACTGACTGCGGATGCCTCAACGTCTCCATCGCACGCTCCGCGCGCGACCTTCCACATCGTGGTGAACCTGTCGACGCTGATCGGACTCGACGACGACCCCGCGTTCCTCGACCGCCACGGCATCATCGACGCAGACACGGCCAGATCCTTGCTCGCCGAGGCCCGACGCACCTACATCGGGCCCGCCGGCGCCGGCCCGCCAGTGGCAACTACCGATCCCGCGACGCGGTACGCCCCGTCGAGAAAGCTCCAGGCGCTGGTGCGTGCGGGAGAATTGTGCTGCACCTTCCCCGGCTGCAACGCGCCGGTCTGGCAGATCGATCTCGACCACACCGATCCGTTCGACCACTCCGACCCGCGTCGGGGTGGTCCGACCGATGCGCGCAACCTCAAACCGTTGTGCCGGTTTCACCATCGCATCAAGACCTTCACCAGCTGGCAGGACTACCAGGACGAGTTCCTCACGGCCTGGTTCACCACACCCACCGGCCACATGTTCGTCGGCAACGCTTACAACGGGCGCGACCTGTTCAACCGGCTCACCCCGAGCCGGCCACCCGATCATCCAGCACGTGACAAACTGAAAGAGCTGCGCGACAACGTCTTCCGACGCAATCGACGCGCCGAAAAGCGCTGGGACGACGCCAACCCACCGCCTTTCTAGAGACGGACCGGGCTGACGATGCTGCGCGGCTCCGCGGCCTGCCCACCTGCCGACTACGTCAGCCGCAGCGCGGCCCAGAGAGCGACCACCGCGACGACGAGCGTCGCCGGCACGGTGAGGGCGCCGAGGCGTACGTACTCGCGTGAGGTCGGGGCGCCCCTGCCCTCGTGCGACCCGTCGCGATGCATGATGTCGCGCCACAGGAGGTTGGCGAGCGATCCGAAGTAGGCGAGGTTGGGGCCCAGGTTGACGCCGAGGAGCGTCGCGAGAACCAGGCCGGGGTCGTGGGCGACGAGCGGGATGAGCAGCAGGGTCGCCGGCAGGTTGTTGACCAGGTTGGCGAGGATCGCGGCCAACGCGGCGACCGCCAGCAGCGCGACCAATGTGGATTCGCCCGGGATCAGCCCGCCGATCCAGTCGCCGATCGGGCCGGTCCGGACCGGGAGGATGACGACACCGAGCACGGCCACGAACCCGAGGAACGGGATGTTCAGGGCGGTCAGGGTCTCCCGCAGGGTGGGCAGCGGGGCGTCGAGCAGTCGCGGCACCGTGAACGCGACCGCACCGACGCCGGCCACCGCGGCCAGTGGGATGCCCAGCGGTTCGGTCACGACGAAGGCGACCAGCAGCAGACCGAGCATCACCAGCATCAGGGTGGGGCGAGGAGGATCCTCCGCCGGTTGTTCGTCGAGGCTCGAACCGGACGCGGGACCCGTGCGCGCGAGTGAGTCGGTGAAGTAGACCCGGAAGATGAGGTACTCGACGACGATCGCGGCCACCCACGGCGCCAGCATCACGCCCGTGAATCCGAGAAAGCTCAGCCCGGTCGCGGAGAACGCCAGGAGATTGGTCAGGTTCGACACCGGCATGAGCGTGGACGCCGTGTTGGCCAGGTGAGCGTTCGCGAACGCCACCGGGGTCACCCGCGCACCGATCCGCCGCGCGGTGGCCACGGCAACCGGCGTCAGCAACACGATCGTGGTGTCGAGGCTGAGCACCGCCGTCGTCACCGCCGCCGCGAGGAAGACGATGCGCAACAGCCGATGAGGTGAGGCCCGGCTCCAGCGCGCCAGGAGTGACCCGATCCAGGTGAACACCCCGGCCCGGGCGCAGGCGTCGGCGATCACGAGCATCGCCGCCAGGAACCCGATGGTCGGCGCCATCGTGGTGATCTCGTCCGCGGCCTGCCCGATGTCGGCGAGCCCGAGCACGATGAGCAGCGCGGCGACCGGCGCTGCCACCACGACCGCCGGAATGCGCTGAGCGACAACGGTCGCGACGATCACCACGAGCAGGGCGGCGACGCCCACCACCGTGCCGGCGACGCTGTCCGCGGTCAGTACCACCGGGACAGGCTACGTGACCCGGTAGACCGACGTCGGTGTCAGTCGCGGGCGAAGGTGTCGTCGCGCTCCTGGCCGGTTTCGTCGACAGTCGGCGGCACCTCGACCACGCGCCGGGGCGTCAGCCACAGCAGGGCCACCGAGCTGACGAGCATGATCCCGCCCAGGACGAGCGACGCCGTCTCGAAGGGCTGGTAAAACGCCTCCCGGCTGCCCTCCGCGATCTTGTCGGCGAGTTCGGCGGCCTGACCCGACAACCGGTCGACGACGACGGTGGCCTCGGCCAGGGACCGCTCGATCAGGGTGCCGGCCTGTCCGGCCTGCTCGATCATGGCCTGACCGCCCGCGGTGTCACCGGCCGCGATCCGCTGCTGACCAGCCGCGGTCAGCTGTTCGCGCGCCAGCTGCGCCGTGTCGCCGATCCGCGACTGATATCCGGCGGCGACGATGCTCCCGGCGATCGCGATGCCGATCGCGGCGCCGATCTCGCGTGCGGTGTCGTTGACCGCCGAGCCGATCCCCTGGTTGTCGAGGGGAGTGTTGGACATGATGGCCGTCGTCGCGGGAGCCGAGGCCAGACCGATGCCGACGGCGATCACCGCGACCACCCCGGCCAGCGTCCAGTAGGTCTCGTACCGGAACGACCCGAGCAGGATCAGACCGATTCCCGAGAGGACGGCGCCGCCGGCGATCACGAACTTGAGTGAATCGAGCCGCACGGCGATCCAGTTCGCGATCAGGGTGGTGATACCGACCCCGGCGACGAAGGGCATCAGTGCGACGGCCGATTGCAGGGGGCTGTAGTCGAACACGAGCTGCAGCAGCTGCAGAAGCAGGTAGAACATGCCGAACGACGCGAGGAACTGGACCGCGACCGACAGCGCCCCCGATCCGAAGGCGCGGTTGCCGAGCAGCCGGACGTCGAAGAGCGGTGAGGCCGAGCGCAACTCGACGAAGACGAATGCTGCGCCGAGCAGCACTCCGCCGATCAGGCAGGTCAGGACGACGACGTCGGCCCAGCCCCGGTGCGGGGCCTCGAGGAGCCCGAGGACGACGCCGGTGATCGCCAGGACCGAGCACAGGGTTCCCGGGATGTCGAAACGGCCGGGGTCACTGTCTTTCGAGGTCCCGATGGTCAGGCACAGCGCCGCCGCGACGGCCGACGACGCGGCGAAAGTGATGAAGATCGAGTGCCAGGAGAAGAACTCGAGGAGCAATCCGGTCACGAGGAAGCCGGCGATCGCGCCACCGCCCGCGATGGCCGACCAGATGCTGATCCCGACGGCGCGCTTGCTCTCCGGCATGCCCGAGGTGATGAGCGACAACGTCGTCGGCATGATGAGGGCGGCCGCGGCACCGGCGAAGCATCGCGCGAGGATGAGCTGCGTCGGGCTGTCGACCCAGATGGCGACGAGGGACGCGAGACCGAAGAGCAACAGTCCCGCGATGAGGACCTCGCGCCGACCGAGCCGGTCGCCGATCGCCCCGGCCGGCAGCAGCAGGGCTGCGAGGGCGAGCGTGTACCCGTCGACGATCCAGGTCATCTCACCCGCGTCGGCGCCCGTGTCGATGGCGATGTCGGGCAGCGCGGTGTTGAGAGCGGCCATGGCGGCGACCACCATGCTGACCGACAGGCAGGCGATGAGGACGAGCCAGGCGGACCTGGCGTCGAGGCGTATGGCGTTCGGCAGTTTCATCAGGCGTCCTGCGCTTTCCGGGTCTGCGAAGGGACTCGCTCGGTCAGGACGACGATCGGTTCTGGATCGTCCGTGTTGCGATTTCGTTATCGCGACACGCTAGGTGCGCGACGACGCAACGCGAGTAACTTGTGACACATTTATCACTGCAGTATCTAAACCGGGTGAACGCGAGACCGCGCCGGTCCATGTTCGCCCCGGACGACCGAAAGTGGTGACAGGTCATGGCCTCACCCCGAATCGCTTCTACTCCAGCCGCGTCGACCCCGGCCGGATCGACCACAGCCGCGGCGCCCGCCGCCACCGACATCTCGCCCGCCCGCGTCCACGTGTGGCGGGTGCTGTCGATGCTGGCTGCCCTGATCGGCGTCGTCGTGGCCCTGGTGGCCATCGCGTCGTCGGCGGTCTGAGACTCCTGACCGCCGACGACGCGCGCACCGACTCCTAGGCGGCGTGCCGCTCGACGGCGGCACCGAGCCGGGGGAGTGCCGCGACGACGTAGTTCTTCGCCTTGCCGCGCAGCGAGTTGTACGCCTTGGCAAGCGAGGGCTTGGCTGTCTTCGCCTGATCGTCGGTGACCGAGAGCAGGGCCTCGGCCGCGGCATCGCCGTTGGCCGAGAGATGATCGCCGAAGGCGACACCGGCGGGCTTCGAATCCCAGAACGGCGCGAGCGCCCGCAGGAAATCCTCGGCCATCTGGTCCGTGGCGCTGTGCACGACACCCGGCTTCACCTTCTGCACCGCGGAGTAGGCGGTCTTCACAGCGGCGCCGCTCAGACCCGACTGGTCGGCCACCTCCGCGTCGATGACACCGACGAGGTCGGTCACCAGGGCGCTGCGGTTGTCGGCAAGTAGGGGCGTAAGCGAATCGCTCATGGGCGTCTCCTCGGGGTATGCGACGTGGAACATGCGGACCGCCTCCCGGTCCGCGTGAGTAGCGTACTGTCCCCGCGCCGAGACGTCGCCCGCCTGCGCCCGGATGTGTGCGGGCTGCGCCCGGGGTCCGGTCAGCGCCGGGCGAGGACCACATTGCCGAGGGCCTTGGCACCGTCCCGATCGACGACGGTCGCGGTGGCCAACAGCCGGGAGTCGTCCTCCCAGACCTCGACTGCGAGGGTCTCGCCGGGGAACACCACGCCCGCGAACGATGCCGAGTAGTCGGCGACCGCGGCCACGTCGCCACCGAGGACGTCGTCGACGATCGCTCGGCAGACGGTGCCGTAGGTGCACAGACCGTGCAGGATCGGCCGGGGAAAGCCCGCGCGCGAGGCGAATTCGGGATCGGAGTGCAGCGGATTGCGATCGCCGCACAATCGGTAGAGCAGCGCCTGCTGGGGCAAGGTCGTCACCGACAGGCGATGATCGGGTTCGCGGTCGGGGTAGTCCACCTTGGCCGACGAGCCGCGTTCGCCCCCGAAACCGCCCTCGCCCTTGGCGAAGATCGACGAGCGTGCGGTCCACAACGTCTGGCCCTCGTCGTCGGAGGTCACCGACTCCTGCACGATGACGGCGGCCGAGCCCTTGTCCTGGATCTCGGCGATCCGGGTGCGAGTGGTCGCCTTTCCGCTGGGCGGTAGCGGCCGATAGGCGGTCACCTGCTGGCTGCCGTGGACGACCTTCGCGAGGTCGATGTCGACGCCGGGGAACGAGACCTTCGGGGGCTCGGTGGTGTGGAACCCGGCGGCCACGGTCGCGAAGGTGGGCAACACCTTCGGCGTCGAGTCATGGATGTACTCGAGCCCGGTGGTGTCCATCGGGTCCGAGGCGGCGCCCACCGCGAGGTTGTACAGGGCGGCGTCCGACGCCGACCATTCGAAGCTCACCTCGGGCAGTTCGGCACCGAGGGCGACGGAGGGATCGATCGGCATGGCTCAGGCTCCTGTGGTCGCGGTCGCCTTGGCGGCGATGTCGGTGGCGGCGAGGTAACCGAAGACCATCGCGGGTCCGATGGTCGCTCCCGGGCCGGCGTAGGTGTGCCCCATGACCGGCGCGCTGGTGTTGCCCGCTGCGTACAGACCTTCGATGACCGAACCGTCGGGCCGCAGCGCGCGACCGGAGGCGTCGGCGTTGATGCCGCCCTTGGTGCCGAGGTCGCCGGGCACCATCTTGACCGCGTAGAACGGGCCCTTGCTGACCTCGCCGAGGCTCGGGTTGGGCTTATTGGTGATGTCGCCGTAGTAGTGGTCGTAGCCGCTTGTGCCACGACCGAAGTCCTCGTCGACACCCTTGCGGGCGAAGCCGTTGAACCGCTCGGTGGTCGCGGTGAGCGCGTCGACCGGTACGCCGATCTTCTCGGCTAGTTCGGCGATGCTGTCGGCCTTGACGACGACACCGGACTCGAACCACTTCTTGGGCAACGGTTGTCGGGCGTTGATGCCGGCGAACAGGTAGCGGTTGCGGCAACGCTGATCGAAGATGAGCCACGACGGCACGTTCTCTCCGGGCCCCTCGCCCTGGCCGAACTCGCCGCCGTACATCTGGTGCACCGCTTCGACATACGGCAACGACTCGTTCATGTAGCGCTGACCGCGCGTGTTCACCATGAACGTGCCGGGAACCGCTCGTTCCGACAGCGCGAACCACGGGCCACGCGGCAGCGGGATGGTCGGGCCCCACCATGCATCGTCCATGAGCGAAACCGCGGCGCCGATCTTGAGGCCGGCGTTGATGCCGTCGCCGGTGTTGCTCGGAGCGCCGGTGGTCCACTCGGAGCCGATCGGGTCGCGCTGGTACTTCTTGCGCATCTCGTCGTTGTGTTCGAACCCGCCGCACGCCAGGATCACGCCGTGTCGCGCGCGGATCTCGACCCGCTTGCCGTCGGATTCGGCGATCACGCCGACCACGCGGCCGTCCTCGGTGATGAGGTCGGCCAGGCCGGTGTTCAACCGCACCGGGACGCCGGCCTGGCGGACGCCGATGAGGAGTTCGGCGGCCAGTGCGGCGCCCATGGCGATCAGCTTCTTGCCGCGGCTGCGCGCCCAGAAGAACCGGCTGCCGACCTTCGCCATCCGCAGCGGACCGCGCCAGTGACGCAGGCCGGTGTTGAGCCAGCGGTAATCCGACTGCAGCACGACCATGTTCAGCGGCGCCTTGGTGTACTGCGGGTGCAGGGTCTTCAGGTCGTCGCCGAGGCGGCGCGCGTCGAAAGGCCGGGGCTCCACCGAGCGGCCGCCGATTCGGCCCCCGGGCGCCTCCGGGTAGTAGTCCGAGTAGTTCTTCACCCACTCGAGGTCGAGGGGCGCGTGTGCCATCAGGAAGTCGAGGGCCTCGGGCCCGCGGTCGATGTAGGCGTCGATGCGATCAGCGGGTGCGTGTTCGCCGATGATCGCGTGCACGTACTCGCGTGCCTTGTCGGGGGTGTCGGTCACGCCGTCACGACGCAGCACCGAGTTGTTGGGGATCCACACGCCGCCGCCGGAGCGTGAGGTGGAGCCGCCCCAGTAGGGTGACTTCTCGATCAGAACGGTCGACAAGCCCTTCTGAGCTGCGGTGATCGCCGCGCTCAGGCCCGCACCGCCGGCGCCCACGACGACGACGTCGAAGGTCTCGGGTTCGGTACTGGTCTGTTCTGGTTCGGTCGAGCCGGCCATGGGGTCCCCTTCGTGCGCGCAGGTGGAACGTGTTCTACCTGAATTAGAACACGTTTCAGAAATGGGGCGCCAGGGGTGCACCCCGTTCCCGTCGACCGTGCACCCGATTCCGTCGACCGTGCGTCGGTTTGCCTCGACTGTGCGCCGTAGATCATCCAGTGTGCGTTGGGAGGGGCCGGCGGTGATGTCCCGCCCAGCGGACGACGGTATGTCGCCGTGCCGAACCCGCTGATTCGATGACGTGAGCCCTTCTATGGGGTCGCGCAGAGGCCGTGGTGGATGCGCGAAACGATTCGACAGGAGTTTCATGTCTCCCTCAACCAACCAGATCCGTGATGCTGTTGCCGGGTACATAGCAACAGTCAGCACTGGTACGTCGGCCGAGATCGCCGCGTTGTATGCCGAGGATGCGACGCTCGAGGATCCGGTCGGCTCCGAGATCAAAGTCGGTCGAGCGCAGATCGAGAAGTTCTACAGCGCGCTGGACTCCATCGATTCGACTGCGGAGTTGCTGACCGTCCGATCTGGCGGGTCGACCGCGGCCTTCCACTTCCGCGTCACCTCGCATCTGCCCGACCAGACGGTTGTCGTCGAGCCCATCGATGTCATGACCTTTGATGACGACCTCAAGATCACGAGCATGCGCGCGGTCTGGGCGCCCGAGGACGTCATCGCCAGCCAGCGGTGACGATCCCCGCCGGTCCGTTGCCGTACATCGCCAGTGCCGGGCTCCAGGATCCACGAGGCACACTCCCGTGGTCTGGACACCAAGGAAGCAATCATCGAGGGCTTCTCGCGGTCGGGTCCGGTCGTCGTCGCAGCGGCGGCGATCATGGCCGCAGTTTTCGCGGGATTCTGCTTGAGCGGCGACAGCCTCGTCGGCTCCATCGCTCTCGCGCTGACCGTCGGTGTACTCACCGACGCATTCGTCGTGCGGATGCTGATCATGCCCGCAACGCTCGCGCTGTTCGGCAACCGGTCGTGGTGGCTGCCGGCCAAGCTCGACCGATTGCTCCCGAGGATTGATGCAGAAGGTCTGTCGATCGAGGACTCCGACACAGGTGACAGACTCCGAAAGAACCCGTTGGACTCGACAATTGGTGGATAGACCGATTCGTCATCATGGCTTGGGTCGGCGATCGCATCGCCGGCCCAAGCCCTCCGGTCAGCGCCCGAAGGTGGCGACCGCGTTGTCGATGACGACTCCCTGAGGTCCGGACACGACGAATCCACCTGTCAGCGAGTCGGTGACGTCGATTCGAAGCTCGTCGCCCGGAAGAACCACAGACCGGAAACGTCCCGAGAGCGAGGCCAGATCGGCGGGATGAGCGCCACGATGCCGCGCCAGTGCCACGACCGAGGTGGAGAGGGTGGCCAGGCCGTGCAGGATCGGACGGTCCTGGCCGATCGCACGTGCGGCCGCCGGGTCGATATGGATTGCGTGACGATCCCCGCACAGTCGGTAGAGCGCCGCTGCGTTCTCTGCGGTGCGCACCGAGGTTGCGGGCGAGAGCGCCTCGGCGACAGCCACACCCGGTCCGCGGTCGCCTTCGAAACCGCCGCAACCCGGGGCGAAGATGGACCACACGGCGGTGAAGTGATCACAGCTCACCCTGACGTCGAAGATCGCCGCCGAACCCTTGTCCCACACGTTGTCGACTCGTGCGGAAAGCGTCGCCTGACCCGCGGGCGGCAGCTCGTCGTGGACGATGAGCTGCTGGGAGCCGTGAAGCGACGTCCCGACGGGAAACGCTCCCTGTGAGCCGAGCTCGTCCGGGGCCCACTGACCGAGGGTGAGTCCGAAGGTCGGGAGCACGCGGAGCTCCCGCTCGTACACGAGGTCGAGATCATCGGCGCGCGCACCGACAGCCAATGCGAACAAGATCGCGTCGCGTTCGTCCCAGTGCACGGTGCGCGAGCCCAGATCGCGACCTATCCAGTCGACTGCCGAGTGTGTCGAAGTTGTCATCACGGTCCCTTTTCGTTGTCCTAGAGCGCTATTCGCCTACGGTCTCGTCGATTCCCTCAGAAGATCAGGAGCCGCAGATTCTGGGCTACACAGGCCGGTTCGGTCTCACCCTCGATCTCAACCCTGGTGGTGATGATCAGTCGGACGCCCTTCGGTGTTTCCTCGACCGAGGTGAACACCGCGTTCGCGCGGACACGAGCACCCACTCTGACCGGGTTCGGAAACCGAAGGCTGTTGATTCCGTAATTCAGTGTCAGCCTCGGACCTTCGATCGCGAAGATGCCTCCGATCAGCGACGACAGCAACGACATGGTCAGATTGTCGTGTGCAATGGTGGTCCCGAATGGGCCCGCCGCCGCCCTGTCTGGATCGACATGAGGCCATTGGTGATCGCCGGTCGCGTTCGCGAACGCATCGATGCGTTCCTGCGAGATCTCCAGCCAGGCGGTGGGACCGAGTTCTTCCCCGATGGCCGATCTCATCTCGTCGAGGCTGGTGAACGTTCGCATGGGCGGGTCACCCTTCGATCCCGAGCTGTTGCTGGTCAGTTGTCAGCGTGATTCGAAGCGAGATCACGGTGGGCAGCGCCTACCGGTCTCGGCAATGTCAGCGCCATCAGCAGCCCTGCCACCGCGACTGCGGCGATGAAGAGGTAAACCGTGGTGAATCCGGACGAGTCGTAGAAACTCGCGCCCTCGGCCACCACGGCTATGTGAGAGTTGTTCAGTACCGCGAATACCACCACGGTGATGACGGCAGTGAACACTCCTTGGTTCACCGACATCACGCTTGCCGTTGTCGCCTGGTGTCTGGGATCGACGAATTCGATGAGGAGATTGGGGACGGATGCGTATCCCATTCCCTGCCCGAATCCGCATAGTCCGGCGCCGATCACGATGGTCAGCAACGAGTGATGGTCGACAGCCAACAATCCGAATCCGCACGCGCTGAGCGCAAGCCCGACAACAACAGTGAGGCGCGGACGAAGGCCGCGCGTCACCAGCCAGCCGACGAGTAGACCGCCCACCACAATCGCGATGACGACGGGAAGTTTGTAGATGCCGTAGGTCGTGGTGTCGTAACCCCAGCCATATCCCAGTTGGAGGGACGGTGGAGTCATGATCAACAGCGGTAGCAACACGCCGGTGAGTCCGGAGACGCCATAAACCACACCGGCGATCAACGTCGTCAGCAGCACAGGTCGTCGCGCGAGCACGTATGTGTCGATCAGCGGCTCGGGCAGCACGCGGGAGGAGACGAACCATCCGCACAGAAGGGCGATTCCGCCGAGCAGGAACGCCAGCGTCGAGCCCGATGCCCAACCCCACGAAGGGCCGAAACTCACTGCAACGAGAACGCCCGCGATACCGGCGCCGAGCAGGGCGGCCCCAGCCGTGTCGACTCGAGCGTGCACGCGCACCGGAGATTCCGGGACCAGAAGGCGCACCAGGGCGGCGAACGGCACCATTGCGCACAACATGAACCAGAAGATGCTGCGAAAACCGAAGGTGTCTATCAGCCAACCGGTCAGAAACGGTGCGGGAATCGCTACGAGTCCCAGGCCGCTGGTGACGATACTGATGGCAAGCGGAACGGTGCGGGCCGGGAACACATCGCGGATGAGTAGGTAGCTCAGGAACATGCACGGGACGAAGAAGCCGAAGAGGGTACGTCCGGCAACCATCATCGCGTAGTTCACCGCCATCGCCGAAACCAGTGCGCCCAGCGCGGCGATCGCCACAGAGACAAGCAACATCAATCGTTTGCCATGGAGGTCCGCGAGCTTGGCCACGATGGGCGAGACAACTGCGCCGGCCAGCATGAACGCTGTCACCATCCACGCTGTTTGCGTGGTCTGGAAGCTGCGACTGATGGCGGGTAGCGCTGTCGAGACCATCATGTAGGAAATGGAGCAGACCTCGAGGAGTGCCACGATCGCGGCGAGCCCGAAGCAGACTCGAGGCGACCATCCCGGAGCTCGCCAGGAATCAACGACTTCGGGTTGAATCTGACTGTTGTTGTCTGAGTGGGAAAGTGACGACACGGATTGGCCCTCTGCTGTTGTCGGATGAGGAGATTGACATCGTGTGAAGTCCACTGCATTCGATCGCGGGGGGCGGTCGGCGTCGAGCGACACTTCCGCTGACCGGGACAGGACCCGATGCCGAAGTCTGCGCTGCGAAAACGTCGTTCGTTTTCTCCCGGTGACCGGACACCGGGGCCGCGGCGAGCGGACCTCCGGAAATAGCGTCCGACGTATGGCAAACACATGGACAAGACAGGAACTCGAAGACGCGTATCAGACGTGGTTCGCCACCATCAATCGTGCGGGTTCGGGGGAGGGGAGCTGGCGGGACTTCCTCGACCTGTTCACCGACGATGTCGTCTATCACGAGCAGATGGCGGGGGAACTGAAGGGCAAGGAGGGAATCTGGGCGTGGGCCGAACCGAGCCTGGCGACGTTCCCGGGCTCACACACCGAGAGCTTCCCCGAGTACTGGCACGTCATCGACGAGACCAACGGGACGATCGTGGCACGGCTGGACAACGTCATGAGCGATCCCGGTGACGGGAGTCGATTCGGAGCCCCGCACATCAGCGTTCTCACCTACGCGGGAGACGGGAAGTTCTCGCAACAGCAGGATGTCTATGACGTCACGAGTTTCCTGGATCTGATCAAGGCCTGGGGCCGGCGGGCGATGGAACTCGGCACCTTCGACGACGAACAGCGAGCGTGGTTTGCGCAGGTCTACCCCGAGACCGTCCCCGACTGAACGGTTCCAAGCGGCGCGGGGCGGCGGTCGGCGTCCACTGAATGGGACGCCCCCGACCGCCCCGCCGCCAAGCACCTAGTGTTCGTCCCGTGCGCATCCCTGTGACCCAGTTCACGGTTTCCGGCGACGAGCCGGGCGGGGGATGGACGACGCAAACCGAACGTCGAGAGCAGCCGGGGCGGCGGAAACGGATCACGCCGTGACGGCCCGCGCCGCCGACCGCCGGGACGCTCGTACCGACTCTCGCACAACAGTTGTCAACAGTTCGACCCCACGGAAGGTTCACCGATGACCAGTCCCGTCGATACCGTCGCAGCGGCCGTTGCCGCCGCGGACGCGCCCACCTTCGAGGCCCGCAAGATCTCGACCGGGTACTCCTGGCCGGAATGCCCGCGCTGGCACGACGGTGCCTTCTGGTTCTCGGACATGTACACCGGGACGCTCAAGACCCTCGACGCCGAGGGCAACGCGACCGTGGTCGTCGACGCCACCGGGCGGGCCGCGAACACCGACGTCCCCATCGTCCTGGGCGGGTTCGGATGGCTGCCGGACGGACGCCTCATCGTGAACTCGATGCACGAGCAGAAGGTCCTCGTCCACGGCGGCAACGGGCCGGACGATCTCACCGAGTACGCCGACGTCAGCGAGTTCGCGATCAAGGCTGTCAACGACATGGTCGTCGACGCCGAGGGCCGGGCGTACATCACCCAACTCGGCTTCGACATCTTCCAGGGGGAGACCCCGATCACCTCGCCGCTGATCGTCGTCGACCCCGACGGCACCGTCTCGAAACCCGCGGGCATCCCGGAGATGAACTGCGGCAACGGTATCGCGATCAGCGCCGACGGCACCAAGCTCTTCGTGGCCGAGGTGATGGCGCAGAAGATCACCGTGATCGACCGCACCTCCGACGGAACCCTATCGAATGCACGGGATTTCGCCACCTGCCCGTTCATGCCGGACGGCATCGGGCTCGACGAGGAAGGCGGGGTCTGGGCAGCCATGCCGGGTGGCGGTTACGTCGCCCGCTTCACCGAGGACGGTCTGACCGACGCAGTCCCGATGCCCCTCGAGGGGGGTATTGCGTCCGCGTGCCTGCTCGGCGGACCCGATCGCAGCACGCTCTACATGACGGTCGGGTACGAGGTCTTCGACTTCGAGAAGTCCGCCCGTGAAGCTCTCGGCGGGATCTTCGTCGCCGACGTCAAGAACCACGGCGGCCAGACGCGCCCGTGACCCGGGCACCCCGGCAGGGAACTCTCATAGCTTCGACCCCACCGATCTCCACCGTTTCGACCCAGGCAAGGACGACAAATGACAGCACAACTCGACTTCACCGATCGCGTCGTGATCGTGACCGGCGCGGGCCGCGGCATCGGCCGCGCTCATGCGCTCCTGCTGGCCTCGCGCGGCGCCTCGGTCGTGGTCGGCGACCTCGGCTCGACCACCGACGGCTCCGGGGTGGAATCGGGTGACCCGGCCGCCGACGTCGTCGCGGAGATCACCGCAGCCGGTGGAAAGGCGGTCGCGGTGAACTCCGACATCACGACCGACGAGGGTGCAACCGCGCTCGTCGACGCCGCGATCTCGAACTTCGGCCGGCTCGACGCCGTGATCAACAACGCGGGAATCGTGCGGGCGGCACCATTCCGTGACGTGCCCGACGAGGAGTACCAGCGCCACCTCGACGTGCACTACCTCGGACCGATGCGGCTGCTGCGCGCCGCGTGGCCGCATCTGCTCGAGTCGCCGGCCCCGCGCGTGGTCAACACGATCTCGCAGGCGATGCTGGGAAACCCCGGCATGTCGCATTACGGCGGGTCGAAGGGCGCGTTGTTCGGCCTCACCCGCAACCTCGCGCTCGAGGGCCTCGAAGCGAACGTCAAGGTGAATGCCATTGCCCCCGGCGCAGGTACCCGGATGGCCGAAGCCGCCGCTGACACGCTCTCGCCGGAAATCATGGAGTACATGCGAACTCAGCTGCTCCCAGAGCACGTCGCCCCGGTGGCCGCGTTCCTGGTGCACCCGTCGTGCGAGACGACCGGAGAGGTGTTCAACGTCGCAGGCGGCATCGTGAACCGGCTCGCCCTCGTGAACACCGTGGGCATCCACGATCCTTCGCTCACGGTCGAGACCGTCGCCGAGCAGTGGGAACAGATCATGGCCGTCACCCCCGACGCGATCCCGCAGATCGTCGCACCCGCCCAGATGCCGGTCTCCTGACCGTCCGAACAGCCCCGATTTCTGGAGTACCGACATGAGCACAACCGAAGCCACCCCGACGACGAACACCGAGTATCCGTTCGCCGCCGTTCCGCCGAACGAGGCCGCCGCGCGGTACCGGGCGATCGCCGCCGATCGCCCGATGACGAAGATGACGATGCCCTACGGCGGGGACGTCTGGGTCATCCACCGCAACGCAGCTGCCCGCGAGATGCTCGGTGACGGACGGTTCGTCCGCAAGCCGTTCCGCACCGGCGAGCGGGTGGTCCCGTACTTCGTCGAATTTCCCGACTTCCTGAAGTCGACCCTTCAGTTCGAGGACCCGCCCCACCACACCAAGTTGCGAAAGCTGGTGCAGCGGTCCATCTCCCCGAAGCGGGTCAAGGCCATGCGGGAT
Organism: Gordonia terrae; assembly: GCF_051789125.1. Lineage (GTDB taxonomy): Bacteria > Actinomycetota > Actinomycetes > Mycobacteriales > Mycobacteriaceae > Gordonia > Gordonia terrae_A. Next base: position 904,445 of record NZ_CP196526.1, read on the forward strand.
TCGGCGATCGAGTATGCCAACCAGCTGATCGATGCGATGATCGACAAGAGGGGCGAGAACCTCGACCCCGTCAATCTCGTCTCCGAATACGCTGTCGCGCTCCCGATCCAGATGATCTCGAACCTGCTCGGGGTGCCCCCGGAGGACCGGGCGAAGTTCCAGAAGTGGAGTTCGGCGAGTTTGTCCACCTCGAACATGTCCGAGGACGAGGTCATGTCGAACATGGCCGAGCTGTTCGGATACATCGTCGAGCTGATCGAGAAACGCCGACAGGACCCGCGCGAGGATCTGATCAGCGACCTCGCGAATGCCCGCGACAAGGACGACAGCCTCACCGACGGCGAAATCCTGCCCATCGCGATGCTTCTCGTGATCGCCGGATTCGACAACACCGCGAACTTCATCTGCTTGGGCGTACTGACGTTGTTGCGTAACCCCGATCAGCTCAACGTCTTCTTGGGTGACCCGGACGGTTTGGCACCCACGACCGTCGAAGAGGTGCTTCGTTTCGGTCGCTTCGCCATCGACGACAAGATCGCCGGGGGGAGCGGTTTGGTACCGTTCGTCGCCACCGAGGATGTGGAGATCGACGGGCACCTCATCGCCGAAGGCGAGGCCGTCCTGGTCGACCCGGCATCCACCAATCACGACGGGATCGTGATCGAGAGTGATGCTGAGCCCTTCGACGTCACCCGCCCCAACAATCCCCATCTGACCCTGAGTTACGGACTGCACCACTGCCTCGGCGCGCCGCTGGCACGGATGGAGATGCAGGTGGGTCTCGCCGAACTGTTCAAGCGCTTCCCGGAGTTGAGACTCGCCGGCGAGGTCGTCGTCGACGACACCAACCTCACTCAGCCGGTCACCAACCTCCCCGTCACCTGGTAGGAGGACCTCGTGCCCAAGGTGTTCTACACACAACCAGACGGCGCCGAGAAGATCATCGACGCATCGGTTGGTGACTCGGTGATGGCGACAGCAGTCCGTCACGGCGTCACCGGGATCGTCGGTCAATGCGGCGGGACGCTGTCGTGTGCGACCTGTCACGTCTACCTCGACGCGGCCGAGATGGACAACTTCGCCGCACCGGGTGAGGACGAGGACGACATGCTGGAGTGCACGGCCTCGGATCGGGAGGAGAACTCGCGACTCTCTTGTCAGCTCATCCTGTCCGAGGGCGTCGATGTTCATGTCACCATTCCGGACGAGCAGGTCTGACGTGACCGTCGGACCTGACCACTCCACCGGTTCCGAGGCGTCGACCCCGCGCAGTGTTGCGGTGGTCGGCGCCTCGCACGCCGCGGTGCACCTCGCCGACCGGTTACGGGCGGTCGGATTCACCGGAGAGATCACGCTGATCTCGCAGGAGACCCACCTGCCGTACCAGCGGCCGCCGCTGTCCAAGGCGATGCTCACGGGGGAGGTCTCCGCGGACTCGGTGCTGCTGCGAGATCCCGCGTACTACCGTGCCAACCGGATCGAGCTCCGCACCGGGACCGAGGTCACCGGGGCCGCGCGCGCCGAGGGCGGGTACATGCTCGAGATGATCCGCGAGAACCGTAGGGAGACACTCTCGGTCGACCGACTGGTCCTGGCGACCGGGGCGCGCGCACGAACCCTCGACCTGCCGGGGGCGGACCATCCCGACGTCTTGGTGCTCCGAGAGATGGACGACGCGCATCGCCTGCTGTCGCGAGTGGCACGGGGTCCGGTTGCGGTGATCGGCGGGGGTTTCATCGGGCTCGAGGTCGCCGCCACCGCCCGCGGTCTCGGTGCCGACGTCACGGTGATCGAAGCAGGCGACCGTCTGCTTGCACGGGCGGTCGGGCCGTCGACAGCCGAGACCCTGCTCTCCGCCCACCGGGCGATGGCGACCGACGTCGAACTGGGAGCCGTGCCGGTCGAGATCGTCGCCGACGGCGGACGTCTGATCGGGGTTCGCCTCGACGACGGTCGGTTGATCCGAGCTGCAACGGTTCTCGTCGGCGTAGGAGCGTGTCCGCGCACCGAGATCGCCGATCAGCTCGGTCTCGACACCGATGGCGGTGTCGTGGTCGACGGCAACTGCCTTGCGTCGGACGGACAGACACTCGCCATCGGCGACTGCACCATCCATGTCTCCGAGAGCGGTCGGCGGTTCCGACTGGAATCGGTCGACAACGCCACCGAACAGGCAGCCGCCGCGGCGAGCGTGATCGCCGGCACGGAGGTCCCGCCGCGCGGCGCGCCGTGGTTCTGGTCGGATCAGGGCGATCAGAAACTGCAGATCGTGGGACTCATCGGCGGGCACACATTGGTGCTCGTACGGGTCGATCCCGAACGTCCGCGTCGCCGCGTAGCGCTGTACTTCACCGACGACGCGTTGGTCGCGGCCGAGTGTCTGAACTCGCCGGCCGACTTCGTCGCGCTCCGGTCGGCTCTTGCTCGGGGGTTCCGTCCGTCCGCGGCGATGCTGGCCGATACGTCGGTGCCACTCAAGAAGCTGCTGGCGCCGGTTCGGGCCTGACCCTCCTCGCTGCCACCGGCTCTGCGCGGCACCGATTCGCCTCCCGACGTCAGGACGTCTGGGAGGCGAATCGCGCGGCGACCAGTGCGCCGACCTCGGCCATCGCCAGGCGAGCCCGCGCCACCGACGCGGTCTGCATCGCAAACCCATGTCCGACACCGGGATACCGCAGTTGTGCGACCTGGACTCCCGCACCGCGCAGCCGGTCGCCGTAGCGCTCGACGCTGTCGCGGATCGGGTCGCCGTGTCCGACGGCGATGATCGCCGGCGGGAGACCGGCCAGGCTCTCGGCGATGGCCGGCGTGCCGTATTCGTCGTCCTGTGAGGGGTCCTCACCCAGGTACATGTTCTTCATCCAGTCGATGTCCTCGGCGGTGAGGAACACGCTGTCGCCGAACTCTCGCATCGACGCGGTGTCGTCGCGGCGTGCGATACCCGGATAGAACATCACCTGCTGGGCGATTCGCGGGCCACCGGTGTTCCGGCTGCGTAGCGCGGTGGATGCGGCGAGTCCGCCTCCGGCGCTGTCGCCACCGACCCCGATTCGCGATGGGTCAACGCCGAGATCCTCCGAGCGGCGGTGTGTCCATTCGAGTGCCTCATAGGCATCGTCATTGCCTGCGGGATAACGATGTTCGGGAGCGAGGCGATAGTCGACGTTGATCAGGACCGCGCCGGTGGCATGGGCCACATCGCGAGCGAGTCGGTCGAAGGAGTCGAGCGAACCCATGATCATGCCGCCGCCGTGATACCAGACCAGCGCGGCCGCACCGACGGCCGGCGCGGCGTGGGGGCGGTAGATCCGCAACGGAATCGGCCCGTGTGGGCCGTCGGCGGTCGCGTCCTCCACCGAGGCCATGTCCGGACCCGGTGGCCGCACTATCGATTCGAGCATCTCCCGGGTCTTCTCGACGCCGCGCTGCCATGACGCGGGGGCGCCTGCCGCGATCATCCGGTCAACGATCACGGCGACGTCCGGATCCCAGGGCGGGCCGGCGTCGTGCGGTGTACTCGCGATCATCTCTGGTGTCACCTCGGTCATGTTGTGCAGCAGGTTGCCCGGCGACTGCGGGGGTTCGGGTGTGGTCGTCGACGGGGCGTCACAGGTTCGGTCGCTCGCCCGTGTGTCTCGGTGACGTGGCGTTCAGCATCACGCCCGTGCTCGTCTCACCGCCCTTGCGGTGGACGTTCATCAGCTCGATCAATCGGTTGTTGTCACCGGCGACGAGTGCCTCGACCATGTCGTCGTGCTCGGCGCACACCTTGCGGCGTACGTCGGCGTCGTAGAGGTAGGCGGCGTGATAGGGCATGGCCAGGTTCCAGAGCCGCCGCAGCTCCGCGACCACCAGGGACAGGGGCGACCGTTCGAAGACCGCGAAGTGGAACGTCTGGTTGCGCAGTCGCATCTCGAGGATGTCGGCGGCCTCGGCCGCTTCAGCGACGAGGTCGCGGAGTTCGCTGATCTCGTCGAGCGCGGCATCGTCGAGTCTGGGCAGCACGGCCAGGACCTCACGCTCGAGAGCGGCTCGCATGAGGTAGATCTGGTCGAACTCCGACTGGTTCAGCCGCGCGACGGTGTAGCCGACATTGTGCTCATGTTGAACGAGTCCTTCGGAGGTGAGCTGGCGGAGTCCTTCACGGACGGGCAGCCGGCTGACACCGAGGCGCTCGGCCATCAATTCTTGTCGGATCGGTTGTCCGGGAGGCAGTTCGCCGGTGACGATCATCCGCTCGAGTTCGGCGACCACGCGAGTGGCCGCGCGTGACACCGCGGGCTTGCCCGAGCCGTCGCCCATCGCAACTCCGGTCATGCGTCGCCGAACACCCCCGCCGTGCGGAGCATCGACAACCGCTCGGCGTCGTATCCCATGGCTTCGAGGACCTCACCGGTGTGCGCGCCCCTGGCCGCTGCCGGACGTGGTGACCGGTGACCTGCGTCGCTCAACGAGATCGGCACGCCGACACCGCGATAGTCGTCGGTCTCGAGGAACAGGCCACGGTGCCGGACCTGTGCCGAGGTGAGGGCTTCGTCGATGGTGTTCACCGAACTGGCGGGTACCCCGGCGGCTTCGAGGCGGGCGGCGAGGTCGGCGCGATCGTACTCGGCGATGCGTCCTCCCAATGTGGCAGCGAGGATCTTACGGTGGGCATAGCGGTCCTTGTTCGAGGCGAAGCGCGGGTCGTCGGCGAGATGTGCGACGCCGAGTGTCTCGACCAGCGACCGGAACTGGCGGTCGTTGGCGGCGCTGACGAAGAAATCGCCGTCGCGGGCGGGAAAGACCTGATACGGCACGACGGTGGGATGGAAGTCCCCGGTGCGCTGCGGGACTCCGCCGCCGGCAATCCAGTTCGCCGCATGGGGATGGAGAAGCGAGATGACCGAGTCGAGCAGGGTCATGTCGATGAGTTGTCCGCGCCCGCTGCGTTCGCGCGCGAGCAGAGCCAGCAGGATGCCGCTCACCGCCATGTTCGCCGCGACGATGTCGACGATGGGGACGCCGACGCGCAGCGGACTGCCGTCGGGGTAACCGTTGATGCTCATCAGGCCGCCGAACGACTGGAGTACCGCATCGTAACCGGGAAGGCCGCCCATAGGTCCGTCCACGCCGAAGCCGGTGATGCGGCAGTACACCAGGCCGGGATGCCGCTCGGCGAGGACCGTCTCGTAATCGAAGCCCCAGCGGGTCATGGTGCCCGCCTTGAAGTTCTCGATCACCACGTCGGCCCCCGCGAGAAGGTCGGCGAGGATCGCGCGTCCTTCCTCGGTCCGCAGATCCAGGCAGATGTTCTCTTTGCTGTGGTTCAGGCTGTTGTAGTAGGCGCTGCTGGTGCCGTCGTCGACGAACGGCGGTCCCCAACCGCGGGTCTCGTCACCGCTGGGAGCCTCGACCTTGATCACCTCGGCACCGTGGTCGGCGAGCGTCTGCGCGCAGTAGGGCCCGGCGAGCACCCGGCTCAGATCGAGGACGCGGACGCCGGTCAGTACACCGTTGTCCTCGGCGGTGTCGGCGGTTCGCCACGCCCCCCGCGGGTCGACCGCGGGCGTCGGCTCGGGCGCGGTGTCGTCGCCGACCGAAATCGTCGTGCTCACTACGAAGTCCGTTCTGTCGATACGGGTTCGGTGCCCGAAGTAGTTGCGGTTCCCGTGATCAGGTCCCACGGGTCGGAATCGTCGTCGAGGATCTGTGCGGCGATCACGTCCGCCCACTCGTGCTCGGTGCCGTAGCGGTCGCGCCACGCCCACAACGCGGTGGTCGAGCGTCCGAGCGGGTGCTCGGAGGTGAAGCCGATGGCACCGTGGATCTGATGGCCCGCCGCGGCGACCTCGTGGCTGTAGAGCGATGTGACGACTTTCGCTGCCGCGGTGGCGGTTCGCGCGACGCGTGGATCACCCGAATCGGCCGCGACGGCCCTGCGGGACGCGATCTGCATCATCGTCGTCGATGCGGCCATCGAAGCGAGTCGTTGCTGGATCGCTTGGAACTTGGCCAGCGGCCTGCCGAACTGGGTTCGCTCGGACGCGTAGTGCACGGTCCGGTCGCGGACCGTTCCGGCAGCTGCCGCCATCGCGGCGGCATAGACGAGCGCACCGCGCTGTCTCAGGTCGGCGGCGGTGACCAGGCAGTCCGCAGTGGTCGCCGGGACAGAGCCCAGGGCGACGGTGCCGATCGAGGCGCCCAGGAGGTCGCTCCCTCCGGTCACCGACACGCCGTCGTGGGCCAGCGAGATGGTCGCCACGCGGGCGCCGGAGTTCTCGGTCTCGGGGACAAGGATGACGAGCGATGACGCCGGGGACACGTGGACGACGTCGCGGACGGTGCCGGTCACGCGCAGTGGCTCGAAGGATTCGTCGACGACGAATCCGGCGTCGGCCACCCCGAGCGTGGCGGTGTCCGGGCCGAGATCTTGTCCGGTCGTGCCGGACAGCCACGCGGCGAGCATCGCATGTTCGATGAACGGGACGAGCGCGCCGCTCCCGATCACCGTGGACAGCACCGCGATCGCGTCGGCGGTGTCGCACCCGTGACCGCCGGCCTCGGTCGGGACGTCCACCGAGGTGAAACCCGCCTCGACGAGCGCAGCCCAGAGTGCGTCCGACACCCCCCGAGCGGGGGTCTCGGTGTCGATGTCGATGCGGTCCAGCATCGAGCGGGTCGCCGCGATCAACTCATCTGCCAGGTCGCTCATCGAATCCCCAATCCACGCGCGACGATCCCGCGCAAGATCTCGTTCGTTCCGCCCCGCAGGGTGAACGCCGGTGTGTGTAGGACACTCTGCGCGAGCAGGCGCTCGAACGGGGTGCCTCCGTCGCGGCGGGCGATGGTCCCGGAGGAGCTGCGGATCGCATTGACCAGATCACCCTCGAAGGTGGAGCCCAGGTCCTTGACCATCGCGGCGAGGACATCTGGCTTGCCCCCCGCGGACAGCTCATCGGCCACCTGCAGCGACATTCCGCGCAGTGCCCACGCCACGGCAGTGAGCGTTCCGAGTGTCGTGCGCTGCTCCGGTGTCGCGCCATGTGCACGCAGTTGGCCGGCCCAGGCGCGGAGCAGGGGCATCGTGCTCAGGTACCGCTCCGGTCCGGAACGCTCGAAGGCGAGTTCGCCCATGACCTGGGCCCAGCCGCGGCCGCGTTCGCCGAGTAGCGCCGACTTGTCGACGACCGCGTCGTGGAAGATGACCTCGTTGAAATGCGCCTGCCCGTCGATGCTCCGGATGGGCCGGATCTCGATGTCCGGGTGGGGGAGGTCGACAACGAGTTGGGACAGCCCCTGTTGTCGGTCATCGGGGACGCCGTCGGTGCGTGCCAGCAGCACCATCGCGTGCGCGAGGTGGGCGCCGGTGGTCCAGACCTTGGTGCCGCTGACCGTCCACGAGTCACCATTGTCGACGGCGCGCGTGCGAACGGCAGCCAGGTCGGAACCGGCGTCCGGCTCACTCATGCCGATGGCGAAAAAGATCGTGCCGGAGGCGATCCCGGGCAGGTATCGCCGCTTCTGCTCCTCGGTTCCGTTCGCGAGGATGCCCGGTGCCATCTGGCGGTCGGCGATCCAGTGGGCGGCCACGGGGGCGCCGTGTGCGAGCAGCTCCTCGGTGACCACGAAACGTTCGACCGGCGTGCGGCCGTGGCCGCCGTACTCGGTCGGCACGGTCATACCGACCCACCCACGCGTTCCCAGGCGGCGACTGAATTCGGGATCGAATCCGGTCATCCAGCTGTCGACGTCGGGGATGATGCCGCCACTGTCGATCTGGTCGCGTAGGAATGCGCGAACGTCGGCCCGGAGTGTGTCGAGTTCGTCGGCGGTCACCGAGCGCCGCGGCGAGGAGGTGGTCGTCACTGCTTCGGGCCCCGCGACGACCAGGCCTGCTGCCCCTTTCGGGACATCGACCACATCTGCACTCCGCGTTCGATTTCCAGGGCCGACGACCAGCTGACCGCCGGCGGACCGAGTTCGAGTCGGGCGCTGGTCATGATCCGACGGGTCAGTTCTGGATCGCGTGCGGCCGGCCCGGTCAGCCCGTCGACGAGTGCGGGCAGTTCCTCGGCGGGGACGGCGGCGTGTGCGAGACCCTTCGCGACCGCGTCGGCGCCGGTGAGGCTCTGTCCGCAGGCGGCCATGGCGATCGTCGCCGACCAGCCCACCGCTCGCCCGAGCAGGGACAGGTGTCCGCCACCGGGATGGATGCTGCGCGCAAGGAACCCACTGTCGAGAATCGCGTCCGGTGTGGTCACGAGGATGTCGGTGGCCATGGCCAGATTCAGTCCGGCTCCGACTGCGCCGCCCACCACCACGGAGATGGTCGGCACGGGTAGCGACCCGACCCGCACGAACGCGCCGTAGACCGCCGACGTGCGTGAGACCGCCTCGGGCGAGGCGGGATCTGATGAAGAGGTCGCCAGATCGCGGGTGTCGGCGCCGCTGCAGAAGTACTGGCCCGCCGCGTCGACGACCACGGCTCCGATCGTCGGATCGTCGGTCACCCGGTCGCAGAACTCGTCGATCGCCGCTGCCATCGTGAGACTGATCGCGTTCTTGCGTCGCGGGTTGTTGAGGGTCAGACGCGCGACGCCATCGGTCACCGAGGTGAGAACCGACGGAGCATCGGTATCGGGCTGGGTACTGGTTCCTTCTGACGTCATGTCGCCGACCCTAACAAGATCGGATCAGAAATTGTATCCAATCACTGGGGTCTGCTCATTGTCCCCGGTAGGGCGCGTTCGGGTCGCCCGCTCAATGGGACGGACCGACCGGCAGAGGTCGGGAACGGCACTACTGTGCGGCGAACGACGTGGCTCAGCGCAGGTGGGCCATCGCGTGGCGACAGAAGGAGCAATCAGGTGTTCGATTTGACCGGACGGACCGCGTTCGTGAGCGGCGCGGGACAGAGTGTCGGCGAGGGAATCGCGAGAGTTCTCGCCAGGCAAGGAGCTTCGGTGATCGTCAACGACCTGCACGCCGACCGCGCGGAGAAGGTCGCCGCGGCGATCGTCGAGGAAGGCAACCGCGCCGTAGCCGCACCCTTCGACGTCGTCGACTACGACGCCACCGTCGACAGCATCCGTGCCGCCGAAGCCGAGCTCGGCGGGCAGGTGAACATCGTGGTGAACAATGCCGGCGTTGCGGAAGGCCGGATGATCAAGCCTTTCCGTGACCTGGCGCCCGAGGAATGGCGAGCCCCCATCGACCTCAACATCTTCGGCGCGATGAACTGCATCAAGGCCGCGATCGATGGAATGTGCGACGCCGGGTGGGGGCGGATCGTCCAGATCTCGTCCGGCTCGGCGCGCACCGGTCAGAATATCAACCAGACGATGTACGCGACTGGGAAGAGCGGTATCGAGGGGTTCATTCGGCATCTGGCCGCCGAAACCGGCCAGTACGGCATCACCGCCAACATCGTGGCTCTGGGTCATCAGAAGAATCTCGAGGAGAAGATGCCGCCGGAGATGCTCGAAGCAATCCTGAAGACCATTCCGATCGGCAGGCTGGGTGACCCGATCGAGGTCGGGGCGTTCTGTGCGTACCTCGCCTCCGACGAGGCAGGCGGCATCACCGGCCAGACCCTCGACTTCAACGGCGGGTCGCAGACGCGATGAGCGAAGGTGCGGTCACCCTCTCGCTCACCGCGATCCGGGTCGGCGATCTGACGAGGTCGGTCGAGTTCTACACGAAAGGTTGCGGTTTCGAGATGGAGCGTGAGTTCACCACGCCCTCGTTCACCGCGGCGATCGTCCGCGCGGGTTCGGCGGGCCTCGAACTCATCCTGCCCGCCGACGGCGCGGTCTCCCAACCCGCCGATCACGGTGACATGCTGCGCAAGTTCGTCCTCAACACCGACGACCCGGCGGAGATCATGCGCCAGGCCTGCGGGCTCGGCGGCAAGGTGATCACCGAGGCCGCCGAGTATCCCGAGTACGGCATGACGATCGGAGTGATCGCCGACCCGGACGGATACGAACTGGAATTCGTCGGGCCGGTGCAGCCCGCAGGGTGACGAGGACCACTGAGCGGGAACGGCGCGGTATGGGTCACCGTGAGGCCATTAGCGTGGCCGCTGCCGGTGGCGATCAGGAGCTCGGCCGGCATGAGATCGACATCCGCGCACGCCGGGACGGCCGGTGCGGCGCAAGAACACGGAGTGCGCAATGACTTGAAACAGCAGTTTCGACGTGGTCGTCATCGGGTCGGGCGGGGCCGCACTGGCCGGCGCGCTCGCGGCGACGTCGCGCGGGCTGACGGTGTGTGTGGTGGAGAAGTCGGACCGGTTCGGCGGGACCTCGGCCTACTCGGGCGGCAGTGTGTGGTTGCCCGGCAACCACGTCCTCGCGCGCGACGGCGTCGACGACTCGGTGGAGAATGGGCTCACCTACTTCCGAGGCACCGTCGGCGACCGGACCGATCCCGACGTGCAGCGCACGTTCATCGAAACCGGTCCGGTGGTTGCCGAGTTCCTCGAGAACGAGATCGGGATCCCGCTCGAACACCGGCCGTTCCCCGACTACTACGCGGCGCCGGGCCGAAAGGACTACGGGCGGAGCATTTTCGCCAAACCGATCACCGCCGACGAGGTGGGGGCCCGAGTCCACGACGTCCGCCCGATGGTCCCGGCCGATCAGTTCGGCATCGAGATGGACCGTACTGTGCTCGACGGTGGGCAGGCCTGGATCGCGCGGATGCTGTTGGCCCTCGACGAATCCGGACGTGCAGAGCTTCACACGGAGACCGCCGCCGAGTCCCTGATCTCTGACGAGTCAGGTCGGGTCACCGGCGTCGTGGTCCGCAGTGCGAACGGCGAACGCAGCATTCAGGCGCGGGGCGGGGTCCTGCTCGCGGCCGGTGGCTTCGAACGCAACGCCGAGCTGCGACACGACCTTCAGCAGATGCCCTCGTCGAAGTGGACCTCCTCGCACCCGGACACGGGATCGGGCGACGCCCTCGCGATGCTCCGGAGCGTCGACGCGGCACTGGATCTGCTCGACCAGTCGTGGTGGTGCCCGGCAACCCTCTTCCCGAACGGCCACGCGGTGTTCACGCTCGGTTTGCGGGCGGGGATCATCGTCGACGAGACGGGCAGCCGCTTCGCGAACGAACTGCTCCCGTACGACCAGATGGGTCGCGCGATGCGCGAACGGATGCTGGCCGGAAAGGGCGATGGGTTCTGGTACATCTTCGACGACCGATCCGGCGACGACCTCCCGGCGATCTGTGCGCCTTCCCCGGACCGAGCGGAGATGACCGCGGCCGGCTTGTGGCACACCGCATCGTCGATCGACGACCTGGCGTCCGCGATCAGGATCGACGCCGCGGCGCTCACCGCAACGGTGGATCGCTTCAACCAGATGGCCGCGCAGGGCAGCGACGACGACTTCCAGCGTGGCGAGGACCCATACGGCCGGTTCTTCCTCGGTGCCCAGACGGCCGCCCAATGCCTGGTCGCCCTCGACGGATCGCGCTTCCACGCGGTCCGGATGGTGCTCGGTGATCTTGGCACGAAGGGCGGGGCGGTGATCACCGGCGACGGTGCGGTGCTCCGGACCGACGGTAACGGCGTGGTGCCCGGGCTGTATGCGGCCGGCAACTCCACGGCTTCGATCTCGGGGGAGGTCTATCCAGGTCCCGGGACACCGCTCGGTTCCGGGATGGTCATGGCCTACCGTGCCGTCGCGGACATGGCCTCACAACTCGCCGACGCGGGACAGGCAGCCGAACCCGCCTGACATCGAAACGATCTGGGGCTTGCTCCGGAACGCAATGTTCCACAAAGACTCCGGGCCGTGGTGCGGCAGAATGCGCGCCACGGCCCGGCTTCATGTCCGGTTCAGGTCGATCGACGAACCCGCTTCAGAGGTGACTACCGCCGTCGATGCGGATCTCGGTCCCGCTGATGAACGCCCCGTCGTCGGAGGCCAGCATGGCCACGACGCCGGCGACCTTCTCCGGTCCGGCCATGCCGGGGACGGCCGACGGTTCAGAGTTCTCGATCCGGACCACCGGTTGCATCTTCATGAACAGCGACGCGTCGGAGTCCTCCGGCAACCCCGGGGCCGAGGTCATGCCGGACGAGATGCTGCCGGGCGCCACCGACACGGCGCGGATCCCCTGCTTGGCGAACTCGAGCGCGATGGTGTGCGTCATCGACTGGATGCCGCCCTTGCTGGCCGCATAGGCGGCCATGTAGGGGTGCGCGAAGCTGGCCGAGGTGGAACTGAAGTTGACGATCACGCCGCGGCCGCATTCGATCAGCGCCGGCAGCGACTCCCGGATCATCAGAAAGGTGCCGGTCAGGTTGATGCGGATGATCTGATCCCACTCCTGCAGCGTGACCTGCTCGGTGTGTCCACTGCGGAGAATTCCGGCGGCGTTCACCAGTACGTCGAGTCCGCCGAGGTGGCCGGTGGCGAAAGCGACGCCGTCCCGCACCGAATCCTCGTCACCGATGTCGATGGCGCGCGAGACGAACTGGTCCGGTTTCGCGACGTCGGCTGCGGCCTGCGCGGTTGCGGCGAGCCCGTCGCTCGAGACGTCGGCCCCGACCACGTTCGCGCCCTCGGACAGCAGTCGCAGCACGGTGGCCTTGCCGATCCCCGAACCCGCGCCCGTGACCAGGACACGTCGGCCGTCGAATCGATTCATCCGTTCCTCCTTCTCGTCGCCCCGTCCGGTACACGAGGGCTGTGGGCCTCGATCGTGCCTCGGTACGGAGGGTCGCGTCGCCCACATCTCCCGCTAGGTGGGCGGTGGCGACAAAGGGAACCTCGAATCAGTGATCGGCGAGATCGGCTGCGACGCACCGGTCCCAGATCTCGCGCGCTGCGATTCGGACCGGGCCGAGGAGTTTGCGATGATCGATGGCTCCCACCGGACCGCAGATGGAGAGGCCGGCCATGTTGCCGTAGATGTGGTCGGGGGGCCCGATCGACACACCGACGCAGGCGATCCCCGGGAAAGCCTCTCCCCGATCGAACGCGCCACCACGATCACGGATCTGCGCGAGCTCACTGTCGAATCGCGACGCCGTTGTGATGCTGAGCGCGGTGCGCCGGACGAGTTCACCGTCCTCGTCTGTGTGCAGACCTCGAGGTGAGATGCGTCGCGGCGATGTCTCCGCGTAGGCGAGTACCACTTTCCCGAGCGCGGTCAGGTGTGCTGGGATTCGTTGGCCCACGGCGGTCGGGGTTGGGCCCGACAGTCGCCCGTTGACTTTTGCGAGGTAGACCGTGTCAGCGCCGTCGACGACGCCGAGTTGCATGGTGTAGCCGGTGCGCTGCGCGAACGCGTGCATCACCGGCCGGGCCCCTCTGAGCAAGCGGTTCTGGTTGAGTGCGGCCTGCCCGAGTTCGTAGGCCTTGACCCCCAGCTCGTAGGTCTGGTCGGGTGACCGCGCCAGCCAGCCCGCCTGGGCGAGCTGCTCGAGTAGACGATGGACCGACGACCGCGGCAGCTTTGTGCGGGCGGTCACCTGGGCCAGGGTCATGGGCCCTGCTCCGTTGAACGCCTCGAGCACCGTCGACACCCGATCTACCACCGAAATGGGGGTGTCACCCGTCTGTGTCGTCCTCACCTGACCTCCTTGATGTGACACTGATCACGATACCCCCGCGCCGGCGGACGTCCTCCGCCACCGCTGTTCAGCGACACCGACCGTCTCAGGCGAGGCGACCTCCTGTCGCCTCGTGCTCCCGGCCAGCGGAACGAGCCCCCAACGGAGCGGATCCGCCTGTCTATCCTTCGCGGAATGTCCGCGTGGTCACGGACGGTTCGCGCGAGAATGCGGCCGCGATCCCGCACGAGAACCGATGAGGAGGCTCATGTCCAGCGACGCGATCGCCGACGCCGATGTGGTGACGCTGCCGGCAGTCGGAGCGACCGCCGAAGGAGGTCGTGGTCGACGTGTCCGCGTGGTCGAGGTCATCGACGAAACCGCCGACGCCCGGTCGATCGTTGTGCGTCCCCGGCCCGAGGACGCCGACGAATTCGACTATGCCCCCGGTCAATTCCTGACGGTTCGGGTACCCGACGCCGGCAACGGCAGTGCGCGGTGTTACTCGCTGGCAAGCTCACCGCACGCGGACACCCACGTGAAGCTCACGGTGAAGCGCGTTCTCGGCGGGCACGGCTCGAATTGGATCTGTGACACCGTCGAAGTGGGGGACGAGCTCGAGGTCCTTCCGCCCGCAGGCACCTTCGGTCCGCGCTCGCTGACGGAACCTGTGGTGCTGGTCGCCGGCGGCAGCGGCATCACGCCGGTCATCTCCATTGCCAAGTCGCTGCTCTTCAGCGGTCCCGGTCACGTCTTCCTCGTCTACGCGAATCGCGACGAGGAGTCGGTGATCTTCGCTGCCGAACTTCGTTCGCTGACCGAGCGGTTCGCCACGCGACTGACCGTGGTCCACATACTGGAGTCGGTCCAGGGATACCCGACCCGGGAGGGGCTGTCTGCGTTGTTGCGGCCGATGACCGATCGCAACGTCTACGTCTGTGGACCCACCCCGCTGATGGATCTCACCGTGGACGTGTGTGCGGAGGTCGGCTTCTCACATGACCACGTCCACACCGAGCGATTCCTGTCGTTGCACGGCAATCCGTTCGACAACGTCGAGTCGTACGAGACCACCGGCTCCGACGCCGGTGAGGTTGTCTGCGCGGTCGAGGTGGATCTCGACGGCGAACGGCGCACGGTCGAATGGAAGGCACGGCAGAAGCTGCTCGACGCGCTGCTCGCGGCCGGCCTGGACGCGCCCTACTCGTGTCGGGAGGGCGCCTGCAGCGCGTGTGTATGCGTCCTGAAATCGGGGGAGGTGACCATGGCGCACAACGAAATCCTGGCCGAAGAAGACGTGGCGGAGGGGTATGTCCTCGCGTGTCAGGCCGAGCCGGTCAGCGACGCCATCGAGATCGAATACTGAAACCGGCCGCCCGGGTTCTGAATCGGCTTCCCATTCGATGGGAGACGCACGTCACAAGTGGGCCTTCCGTTGCCAAGCTGAGCACACCGCGATGCAGCGACGGATGTCGCGAGAATCCGATCAGGAGGCCCAGTGAGTTCCACCACCGAAATCAACGACGAGGTAAGGGTCATCGATGCCGGAGCGCCGCCGGAGCGATTCGCGCGCGGCTGGCACTGCCTCGGGTTGGTGCGTGACTTCGCCGACGGCCAGCCTCACCAGGTCTCCGCGTTCGGTACCGAACTCGTCGTGTTCGCAGGCGAAGACGGCACGATCAATGTCCTCGATGCGTTCTGCCGGCATATGGGTGGAAACCTGGCGCAGGGCACCATCAAGGGCAACACCATCGCCTGCCCGTTCCACGACTGGCGGTGGCGCGGCGACGGCAAGTGTGCGGCCATCCCGTACGCCAAGCGAGTCCCGCCGATCGCCCGGACCCGGTCCTGGCACACCTCGGTGGTCAGCGGACAGCTGTTCGTCTGGCACGATCCACAGAACAGCAAGCCACCGGCCGAGCTCGCGATCCCCGAGATCCCGACCTACGGCGATCCGGGGTGGACGGACTGGGTCTGGAACTCGATCGAGGTCACCGGGTCGCACTGTCGCGAGATCGTCGACAACGTCGTCGACATGGCGCACTTCTTCTACGTCCACTACGGAATGCCGACGTACTTCCGGAATGTGTTCGAGGGACACACGGCGACGCAGTCGATGCGGACACGGCCACGTCCGGATGCGGCGGGGGTCAGTCAGAGCACGAACTACAGCACCGAAAGCCAGTCGGACGCTACCTATTACGGGCCGTCCTACATGATCGACAAGCTGTGGAGCGGCGGCCGGGACCACGAGGATGGGCCGAACATCTACCTCATCAACTGTCACTACCCGATCTCGGCGACCTCGTTCCGGCTTCAGTACGGCGTCATCGTCGAGAAGCCCGCCGGACTCGCCGACGAGCAGGCGGAGCAGATCGCCCAGGCGGTGGCCAAGGGTGTCGCCATCGGCTTCGAGCAAGACGTGCACATCTGGAAGAACAAGTCGCGGATCGACAATCCGCTCCT
Source organism: Gordonia terrae (assembly GCF_051789125.1). GTDB lineage: Bacteria > Actinomycetota > Actinomycetes > Mycobacteriales > Mycobacteriaceae > Gordonia > Gordonia terrae_A. Next base: position 920,463 of record NZ_CP196526.1, read on the forward strand.
CTGCGAGGAGGACGGTCCGGTCTACCAGCTCCGCCGCTGGTACGAGCAGTTCTATGTCGACGTCGACGACGTGGCCCCGGAGATGGTCAACCGCTTCGAGTACGAGATCGACACCGAGCGCGCGCTGCAGTCGTGGCAGGCAGAGGTGGACGACAATCTCGCAGCCGGGCGCAGCGCGTTCGCGCCGAACCTGACGTCCGCCTCCGCCGAGTCGACATCCTGACCGCCTGCGGTCGACGAGACACCCACCAGGAGAACACCATGAGCTACGAAGTCCTCGACAAGATCATCGACGGAGCTGACGAATTGCGTTCCGGCGCCGAGGAGTCGGAGAAACTCGGCCGCCTGTCCGACGATGTCGCCAAGGGCCTCAAGCGGTCCGGGATCATCCGGCTCCTGCAGCGCAAGAGATACGACGGGTACGAAGCCCATCCGAGAGAATTCGCCGAGACCGTGATGAAGACGGGAAGCATCTACGGCTCCGCCGGCTGGGTCGGCGGCATCGTCGGTGTGCACCCCTGGCAGCTGGCCTTCGCCGACCCGAAGGTCCAGGACGAGGTCCTCGGCGGCGATTCCGACACCTGGCAGGCGTCTCCGTACATGCCCGGTGGCGTCGCGATCCCGGTCGAGGGCGGGTACCGCATGACCGGCCGTTGGCAGTTCTCGTCGGGAACCGACCACTGTGACTGGATCTTCCTGGGCGCCATGGTTGGTGGTGACGACGGCAAGCCCCTGATGCCCCCGACCGGGTTGCACGTCATCCTGCCGCGGTCGGACTACGAGATCATCGACGACTCGTGGGACGTCGTCGGTCTGCGCGGCACCGGCAGCAAGGACATCGTGGTGACCGATGCCTTCATCCCGGACTACCGGGTGATGAAGTCGCGGGAAGTCATCGACGGCACCGCGGCCAAGGAATACGGCGTCACCGAGACCCTGTACAAGATGCCGTGGTCGACGATGTTCCCACTCGGTATCACCTCGGCGACCATCGGTATCTGCGAGGGCGTGCTCGCCGCCGGAGTCGACTACCAGCGCGAGCGAGTGAACGCAAACGGCACCAAGATCAAAGATGACCCCTACGTCCTGCACGCGCTGGGCGAAGCCGCCGCAGAGATCGATGCGGCCCGGCAACAGCTGTTGAGCAACGTCGATCGGGTCTGGGACCTCGTCGATTCCGGGCGGGACGTCGACTTCGAGACCCGGGCAGCCGTGCGACGCAACCAGGTTCGTTCGGCATGGCGTGCCGTGCGGGCCGCAGATGACGTGTTCGATCGTTCCGGCGGAAACGCTCTTCGGATGGACAATCCGCTACAGCGTTTCTGGCGCGACGCCCACGCTGGTCTGCACCATGCGATTCATGTGACCAGCACGACGTATCACGCATCGGCGTTGTCGTCGCTCGGAGTCGAGGTCCCTGCCGGACCGCTTCGAGTTCTGATCTGATCCGGACGAGTCGAGGACAGGACGTTATGACTGAGATCAAAGGCCTGGGGTACGTGCGGGTGTTGGCCACCGATATCGATCGCTGGCGAGAATTGGGATACGACGTACTGGGTTTCGCGCCCGGCTCGGGTCCTGAGAAGGACGCGCTGCACTTCCGGATGGACGAGCGGCCGTCGCGGATCACCGTCGAGCACGCCGATGTCAACCGTGTCAGTGCGGTGGGTTGGGAGGTCCGTGACCACCTCTCCCTGCAGCGGTTGATGTCCACGCTCGACGCCGAGGGCATCGAGTACGCGCCGATGTCGCAGGACCTCTGTGACGCCCGCAAGATCGAAGCCGGCATCTCGTTGAAGGATCCGGGCGGCACGCCGCTGGAGATGTTCCACGGGCCTGCTCTCGATCACAGCCCGGTGATCACGAAATACGGTCAGAAATTTGTGACGGGCCAGCAGGGTCTGGGGCACGTGGTCATGCCGACCACGAACTTCGACGAGTCCTACCTCTTCTACACCGAGACGCTGGGTTTCCTTCCGCGCGGCGCTTTCCGGATGCCGTCGCCCCCCGGCGCCGGCCCGTTGCGCATTCGCTTCCTCGGCATCAATCAGCGCCATCACAGCCTGGCGATCATGCCGAGTCTCGAGGGCCGTGATCCCGGTCTGATCCACGTCATGGTGGAGGTGGACGAACTCGACGCCGTCGGGCGCGCCTACGACCAGGTGATGTCGCGCGACTTCCCGGTGTCCTCGACGCTCGGGCGGCACACCAACGACAAGATGGTGTCCTTCTACGTTCGCGTTCCGGGTGGTTGGGACATCGAGTACGGCACCGGCGGGAAGCTCGTCGACGAGAGTTACTACACCGCAGAAGAGATCACCGCAGACAGCTACTGGGGTCATGAGTGGATGTGGGCGCGCGAGGCGAAGGCGGCGGCACGCAGAGCGGCCCAGGACGAGGAAGTGGCCCAAGAGGAGGAAGTGGCATCGTGACGATCAGGGACTTCGATCACGATGTGGTGGTCATCGGCGCGGGACTCTCCGGTCTCTACGCGGTGTACAAGCTCCGCGCACAGGGCCTGACCGTCCATGGGTTCGAGTCAGCCGAGGGCGTGGGCGGGACGTGGTATCACAATCGCTATCCGGGCGCGCGGTGTGACGTCGAGAGCATCGATTATTCGTACTCGTTCGACGACGATCTGCAGCAGGAGTGGACCTGGTCGGAACGATTCGCCACGCAGTCCGAGATCCTGGCGTACCTCGAACACGTCGCCGACCGGTTCGATCTGCGCAAGCACTACGACTTCCTCACCCGGGTCACCTCGACCGTGTACGACGAGGACTCCGCCCGGTGGACGATCTCCACCGACACCGGCCTGACCACGAGGGCGCGCTTCGTCGTCATGGCGACCGGGGTGCTCTCCGCGACCAACCGGCCCGACATCCCCGGACGAGACCTTTTCGAGGGCGAGAACTACCACACCGGCGAATGGCCGCACCACGAAGTCGTTTTCACCGGCAAACGTGTCGGTGTCATCGGCACCGGGTCATCCGGTATCCAGTCGATCCCGGTGATCGCCGAGACGGCGAAGCAGGTGGTGGTCTTCCAGCGCAGCCCGAACTATTCGATCCCCGCCGGCAATCGGCCACTCACCGACGACATGATCGCCGACGTCAAGGCGAATTACGCCGAGCGCAGGCGGTTGTCCCGGGAGAGTGGCGGCGGCACCCCGAACGCCCCGTACCCGAAGGGCGCGATGGAGGTCGACGACGCCGAACGCAAACGCGTCTACGACGAGTGGTGGCATCGCGGCGGTTATCTGTTCGCCAAGGCGTTCCCGGACCAGACGATCAGCCGGGAGGCCAACGACACCGCCCGTGAGTACGTCGAGGCGAAGATCCGGGAGATCGTCAAGGACCCGGCGGTCGCCGACCTGCTCATCCCCACCGATCACCCCATCGGAACCAAGCGGATCGTCACCGACAGCGGCTACTTCGAGACCTACAACCGCGACAACGTGACCCTGGTGAACCTGCGAGCCACCCCGATCGAGGAGATCACCCCCGGCGGGGTGCGTACGACCGAGCAGGAGTACCCGCTCGACATGCTCGTCTACGCCACCGGGTTCGACGCGATGACCGGTTCTCTGTCCCGCATCGACATTCGCGGTCGGGCCGGTCGGACCATGGTCGAGGAGTGGTCGGCCGGACCGCGCACCTACCTCGGTCTCGCCGTCAACGGGTTCCCGAACATGTTCTTCGTGACCGGTGCCGGAAGCCCGAGCGTGCTGGCGAACATGGTGCTCGGCGCCGAGCAACACATCGACTGGATCGCAGCGTGTATCGCCCATGTCGACGGACACAACGCGGCGACGATCGAGGCGGAGAAGGAAGCCGTCGACAGTTGGGTCGCGGAGTGTAACGCCAAGGCTGCCGGGACGCTCTTCCCCACCGCGAACTCGTGGTACATGGGGGCGAACATCGAGGGCAAGCCGCGCGTGTTCATGCCCTACATCGGTGGATTCGGCAACTACGGGAAAATCTGCGCCGAAGTCGCGGAGGCCGGTTACAAGGGCTTCGCGATCTCGTGAATACGAAGGGGCTGCAGCATGTCTGAACGCAGGACCGATCTACATCCCGATGTCGAGGCGATGCTGTCGGCGCTGGAGGCCGGGTTCCCGGACGTGACCGAACACGATCCCGCCGAACTGCGTGAGATCATCGTGTCCCGGCGGGCGCCGTTGTCACGACAACCCGACATGGCGGTCGCCCGTGACGTCGCGATCGACGGACCCGATGGCGACCTTCTCGGAGTGCGAATCTACGTACCGCACGGTCGTTCCGACGATCGTCGAGATGATGCCCGGCCGGTCGTGGTGTTCGCGCATGGCGGTGGTTTCGTGTTCTGCGATCTCGACAGCCACGACGAGTTCTGCCGGGCTATGGCGGCCGAGGTCGACGCCGTCGTGGTGTCGGTCGATTACCGTCTGGCGCCGGAGAACCCGGCGCCGGCGGCGATGGAGGACATGTACCGGGCGATCTGCTGGACGGCCGAGAACATCGCCGGTTATGGAGGAGACCCTGCCCGGATCGCGGTCGCCGGCGACAGCGCCGGCGGCAACCTGGTCGCTACCGCGAGCATCGCTGCGCGCGACCGGGGCGGCCCGGCGATCGTCGCTCAGGTCCTGCTCTACCCGGTCATCGACGACGACCTCGACACCGAGTCGTATCGGCGCTACGGAGTCGGTTACTACAACAGCACGAAGGCGATGCGATGGTACTGGGATCAGTACGCGCCGAACGGGCGTGACAGCGCCCGGATCATTCCCACGCGCGCGGCGTCGCTCGCCGGGCTACCGGCGGCGGTGGTGGCGACGGCCGAACTCGATCCGCCGTGCTCGGCCGGAGAGGACTATGCGCACCGCCTGCGCGAGGCCGGTGTCCCGGTCATCGAGCACCGGTTCGACGGATTGTTCCACGGGTTCTTGACCTTTCCACAGTTGTCGCTGACACCTCCTGCGCGGGAGAAAGTCTGGCAGATGATGCGCGACGTCCTCGCGCAGACAGCGAACCAGCCCTCCCATTGAGTGGACCGGCACGGCCCGCCGCCGCGGCGGACCGCCGAGCATAGGGCGAGATGTGAAGTCGAACACAGGAAGTGCGTAGAGGTGGTCATGACACAAGAAGTGGCGGGCCGGCGGTTGACGGGCAAGGTCGCTCTGGTCACCGGCAGCAGTCGCGGGATCGGCCGGGGGATCGCCCGCCGGTTGGCGTCGGAAGGTGCGACGGTGGTCGTCACAGCTCGGTCGGCCAAGCCGTCACCGTCGGTGCGCAACGGTGAGAACCACGTGCTCGCCGGGTCGCTGGCCGAGACCGTCCAGGCGATCGAGGAAGCGGGCGGCACCGCCATCGCGATCCCGGCCGACCTGGAGAACCCGGTGGACCGTGACGGCCTCGTCGATGCTGTGGCAGAGGCCGCCGGCGGCATCGACATCCTGGTGAACAATGCGGGGTTCGCCGACTACAGCAGCATCGAGAACATGAGCGAGGAGACCTTCGACCGCACCGTCGAGCACTATCTGAAGGTTCCTTTCCTGCTGTCACAGAGAGCGATACCGCACATGCGGAAGAGTGGCGCCGGCTGGATCGTCAACATCGGGTCGTCCACCGGCATGAGTCCGATCCGACCCTTCCGTGACTACAACAAGACCTCTGGCGACGTCATCTACGCGGCGACGAAGGCGGCGCAGCACCGGTTCACCCAGGGGCTCGCCGCAGAATTGCTCGACGACAACATCGCGGTCAATGCCGTCGGTCCGTCGACTGCCATCCGGACGCCCGGTGCGGCGGCACTGCTGCCCGACGGTTACGAGACCGAACCCGTCGAATACCTCGCGCAAACCGTGCTGGAGATGTGTACGACACCCGCGGCGGAACGAACCGGATTGATCGCGTTCAGTCTCCACTACCCGTGGGCGACCGACACTGTTGTCCGCACCTTGGACGGGCGCGACGAGTTACCTCGCCGCGAGCCGCCGTCGTGGAGCAATCCCAACATCCGCCCCACCGGGCTCTAGGAGTGAGCACGACGATGGGTACTGCTGCACAACAACGTTTTTCGACCGGCACGGCGGTGGTCACCGGGGCGGCCGCGGGTATCGGCGAGGGACTCGCGCGCCGGCTGGCGTCGCTCGGGATGACGGTGGTCGTCGCCGACGTCGACGCCGATCGCGCTGCCGCGGTGGCCGCCGACATCTCCTCGGCCGGTGGGCGGGCCGAAGGGCGGGGCGTCGACGTCAGTCACCCCGACGAGGTCGAGGCGCTGGCCGAGTCGGTGTTCGACCGGCACGGCAGCGTCGAACTGCTCATCAACAACGCGGGGATCGAATCGGCCGGTCTGCTCTGGGAGATCGACGACGCACGCTGGCGCCGACTCATGCAGATCAACGTCGACGGGGTGTTCTACTGCCTCCGGTCCTTCGTCCCCCGGATGCTCGGGGCGGGATCGCCGGCGTGTATCGCCAACATGTCGTCGGTCGGTGGACTCAATGCAGTTGCGGTGCAGGGGCCCTACATCGTGAGCAAACACGCGGTGCTGGCGATGACCGAATGCCTGCACCAGGACCTGTCGATCGTGGGAGCCCCGATCCAAGTGAGCGCGATCATCCCGCACTCGGTCCGAAGTCAGATCTTCCTCGCGGCTCAGCGGGAGGCGCCGACCGACAACCCGACCGCCAACGCGGTCTTCGATGCCATGCAGCGCGACAACGTGGCCAAGGGCCTCGATCCGCTCGATGCCGCCGAGCACATGATCGAGCAGATCGCCGAGGGCGAGTTCTGGATTCACTCCGACGACGAGATGTGCGCGGCGGCGGCCCATCGTCGTGGCCGCCAGCTCCTGGACCTTCTCCCACCACCAGACCCACGAGACATGCTCACCCGCATGGGTGTGCCGCTCCCGGAAGGCAAATCATGACCGAGACCATCTCCGCAGGGGTTCAATCCGACGGAACATCCGACGGGGCCCGTGTCGATCCGGACGCTCTCCGCGAGATCCTCACCGAGTGCGACCCCGCGCCGCTGCTCATGTCACTCGTCCATCTCACCGGGGACACCGCACTTCTCGACGAGTTCGGAGCCAGGCTCGAATACTCCCGTCCCGGAACGCACTACGGCACCCCGACGCCGGGCGCCCTACCTGCCGGGCAGTATCCGCAGGACGTGGTCGACGACGTCCGGGCCCGGGCGCTGGAGATCCTCACCGGCTCCGATCTCGTTGCGCAGCTGGAAGTACCTGCGCCCGACCTCTTCAGCGCGATGGCCCGGGTGGCCACCTCGCAGGAGGTCGACGAGGAGTTCATCCCGCTGCTGCGCGAACAGGCCGGTTTCGTCACCGACGAGCGGTATGTGCCGGTGACCGCGACGCCGCCGACCGACTTCGAGGTGATCGTCGTCGGCGCCGGTATCACCGGTATCAACGCCGCGATCAAGTTGGGCCAGGCGGGCTTCTCGTACACGGTCTTCGAATCCAGAGACGAGATCGGCGGCACCTGGACCCGCAACACCTACCCGGGCGCGGCCGTCGACACGCCGAGCCACTACTACTCCTATTCGTTCGAACTGAACCCGAACTGGTCCCGGTACTACCCGACGGGCCCCGAATACCAGCAGTATCTGCTCGACGTGGTCGCCAAGCATGAGCTCCGCGAACATATTCGGCTGAAGACCTCGGTGCAGTCCATGACGTGGTCTGAGGAGGATCAGGTCTGGGAGGTCGTGACCCGCGACCGCGCCGGCGCCGTCGAGCATCACCGGGCCAAGGCCGTCATCTTGGCGCTGGGGATGCTGAACTCCGCCAACATCCCCGACGTGCCGGGCCTGGACACTTTCGACGGTCGCGTCGTCCACACCGCCGAGTGGGATGCCGACCTCGATGTCACCGGCAAGCGAGTCATCGTCTTGGGAACCGGTTGCACGTCGGTCCAGGTCGTGGCGAGCATCGTCGACAAGGTGTCGGCCCTCGACGTGATCGTCCGCACCCCGCACTGGATCGTTCCCGAGCGCACCGTCGTTCACGACGTTCCTGCCGGACAGCGCTGGGCGCTCGAACATCTCCCGTTCTACAACCAGTGGTTCCGCCTGCGTTCCTACTGGTTCGCCTCGGACAACCTCTACCGCTTGCCGCGTGTCGACCCCGAGTGGGCGGCCAGCCACTTCTCCGCGTCCGCCGAGAACGACATGGTCCTGAAGAACGCCCAGAAGTATCTGCGGGACAGCTTCCCGGACCGTCCCGACCTCATCGAGAAGTTGACGCCGGACTTCCGCCCCTACGCCAAGCGGATCGTCAAGGATCCCGGCTTCTATGCAGCACTGAAGCGGGACCATGTGTCGTTACACCGCGCCTCGTTCGAGCGGGTGACCCCCGAGGGTGTGCACACCACCACGGGCGAGTTCATCCCGGCGGATGTGATCATCTTGGCCACCGGTTTCACGCTCGACTTCACGACGAAGATCGACATCGTCGGACGGAACGGCGAGAAGCTCGCCGATGTCTGGAAGGGCGGCGAGGACCCGCGCGCGTACAAGGGCGTCCAGGTGTCCGGCTTCCCGAACCTCTTCGTGACCTCGGGTCCGAACTCGGCGCCCAATCACGGGGCCGGACACAACATCACGAGTGAGGAACAGGTCCACTACGTGGTGGAGTGCCTCCAGTATCTGCTGGAGCACGACTACGCATCGATGGATGTGCGGCAGGAAGTGCTCGAGGAGTACAACGCCGAGGTCGACAAGGCCCTCGACGAGACGGTCTGGGTGCACACCGGCGGGCCGGTCAACAGCTACTACCGCAACAGCAGCGGACGGGCCATCGTGCCGTGCCCGTGGCGCCTGGTCGACTACTGGACGATGATGCGTGAACCGGATGCCGAGGACATGACCTTCGTCTCCGGAACCGGCGCGCCCGCGGAGTCGGCCCGATGAGCGCACCCTCGACACACACCGTCGACCTCCTGGTCATCGGAGCCGGTACCGGTATGGCCGCCGCGCTTGCCGCGCACGAGCTGGGTCTGAGCACCCTGGTCGTCGAGAAGTCGGAGTACGTGGGTGGTTCGACCGCCCGCTCGGGCGGGGCGTTCTGGATCCCCGGCAACCCGGTGCTGACGAGCGCGCAGCCCGAGGACACGACCGAGGTGGCCGCGACCTATGTGGCCTCGGTCGTCGGAGACACCGCGCCACGCGAGCGCGGCACCGCCTTCCTCGATCACGGGTCGGCGGCGGTGGCCATGCTCTCGCGGACAACGCCCATGAAATTCATGTGGGCACCGGGTTATTCGGACTACCACCCGGAGTTGCCGGGTGGGTCGGCGGTCGGTCGGACCTGCGAATGCAAGCCGTTCGACGCGGCGCAGCTCGGGTCCGAACGACCGCGACTGCGTCCGGGTCTTATGGAAGCGCCGCTGCCCATGCCCGTCACCGGTGCCGACTACAAGTGGCTCAACCTGCTGACGAGGGTGCCGCGCAAGGCGGTGTGGCGGGTGGCCAAAGCGCTGTCGATCGGCGTCGGCGGACTCGCTCTGAGGAAGGAGTATGTGGCCGGCGGTCAAGCCCTGGCGGCGGGTCTGTTCGCCGGAGTCGTGCGTGCCGGGATTCCGGTGTGGACCGACTCGCCGATGGTCCGGCTGCTTTCCGACGGTGGCCGGGTGACGGGTGCGGTGGTGCGACGCAACGGTGTCGAGACCGTTGTGCGGGCCCGCAGAGGTGTTGTCCTCGCCGCCGGTGGATTCGACCACGACATGGAGATGCGCCACAAGTTCCAGTCCGAACAGCTGATCGACGGGGTCAGCTTAGGGGCCACGACGAACACCGGCGACGCCATCAAGATCGGCCAGGAGCTCGGAGCCGGCCTCGCGTCGATGGACCAGGCGTGGTGGTTTCCCGCGGTGGCGGCGGCCCCGGGTGGGTCGCCGTCGGTCCTGCTCGCCGAGAGGTCCCTGCCGGGCTCGTTCATCGTGGACGCCTCGGGCCGCCGGTTCATCAACGAAGCGGTGGACTACATGAGTTTCGGACAGCGCGTGCTTGAACGCGAGCGTGCCGGGGATCCGGTCGGCGAGATGTGGCTCGTGTTCGATCAGAAGTACCGGAACAGCTATGTCATGGCGGGCGGCTTGTTCCCCCGGCAACCGCTGCCCCAGAAGTGGTATGACGAGGGTATCGCGGTCGCCGCGGACGATCCGCGCGATCTGGCGGTGCGTATGGGGGTCGACGAGTCCCGCTTCGTGGACACGTTCGATTCGTTCAACACCGCCGCCCAGGTGGGTGTCGACCACGCGTTTGGCCGGGGTTCGAGTGCATACGATCGGTACTACGGCGACCCGACAGTCACACCGAACCCCAATTTGCGCGCCTTGCATCGTGATTCGCTCTACGCGGTCCGCGTCGTGTTGAGTGATCTGGGAACCTGTGGTGGGTTGCGTGCCGACGACCGCGCACGGGTTCTACGCGAGGACGGTTCGGTGATCGACGGTCTGTACGCGATCGGCAACTCGGCTGCCAACGCATTCGGCGCCACCTATCCCGGTGCGGGTGCGACGATCGGTCAGGGACTCGTCTACGGGTACATCGCCGCCCTCGCGGCCGCCGGGAGGCTGCCGGATCCGGCGAAAGCTGCTCACTGACAACTGAACACCGAGAAGGGCCCCGATGACCAGTCATCGGGGCCCGTCTCGTGTGCAGAGTGTCAGCGCGCGTTGAAGCCCGCGTCGACGGGGAAGGTTACACCGGTGATGTACTTGCCGGCGTCGCTGACCAGGAAGGCGATCGCGTTGGACACGTCGATCGGATCGATGAACGGTACCGGCATGATGTTGCGGACCGCGTCGAAGTCGGCGTTCGGATCGCTGTAGAACTGTTCGATGATCGGATTCTGGATCATCGGGGTGGCCACACCCGTGGGGTGGATGGTGTTGACCCGGATGTTCTGCGGGCCAAGCCAATTAGCGTAGTTGCGCATCAGGCCGACCACGCCGTGCTTGGCGGCGGTGTAGGCCGCGTTCACCCCACCCATGCCACCGGTGCCCTTGAGGCCCTGGCTGGAGCTGGTGATCACGATCGACCCGCCCTGGTTCTCGAGGAGGCTCGGCACAGCTGCCTCGACCGTGTTGTGGACGCCGTTGAGGTTGACGTCGATCACGTCGAGGAATGCCTCATGGGTGTTCACGTTGACGCCCAGCGGCATGATGCCCGCGTTCGCGAGCACGATGTCGACGCGCCGTCCGAGGGTCTCCTCGCCGCGTGCGAGTGCCGACGAGACCGCCTCCGGGTCACGGACGTCGCCTTGCGAGGCCACGATCTTGCCGCCGGCCGCCTCGACCTCCTTGATCGTGATGTCCAGATCGTCCGGTGTCGACATCGCGTACTCGACAGTGGAGATCTGCGAGCAGAGGTCGATCGCGATGATGTCGGCGCCCTCGCTCGCGAGTTTGATCGCGTGACTGCGGCCCTGTCCTCGTGCGGCGCCGGTGATGAAGGCTACTTTGCCATCGAGCGTTCCCATTGTTTCCTCTCGGTCCCGACCACGTGACTGCTCATTGTTGTTTCTGTTCCCCTGGCGGACAGGACTTTTGTCCCCGGGGACGGTCCTCCGCAGAGGAGGGCTCCGGGTAAAGCTACGAGGGCGCGAAGGTCGGGCCAAGACGGGTTCCTGACCAGTGGGACGGGCTTGAGAGTCGAGGGATCTCGGCGGCTCGCCTGTCCGTCCCGGCCAACGGGAATCAGGGCGCGGATGACGATCGCGGGAACTATGGTCGCCATCACAGCGGTGTCGACGAGGAGATGGATGTGATGGCATCAGTTCCGGATCAGGCGGTACGCACGAACACCGACGGCGGGGCGGGCCTGCCAGAGGTCGACGGGCAGCTCATGCGTCGGGTGCTCGGCCACTTCGCGACCGGTGTGGTCGCGGTGACCGGCGTGCACCCGGCAACCGGGGAGCCCACCGGTCTGGCCGCAAATTCGTTCACCTCCGTCTCGCTGCACCCGCCCCTGGTCGCGTTCTGCGTCGCGCAGACGAGCTCATCGTGGCCTCTCGTCCGAGCGTCGGGACGGTTCACCATCAACATCCTCGCGGAGTCGCAAGAGCACATCTGTCGTCAGTTGGCCGCGCGTGGAACCGAGAAGTTCCGCGGCCTGAGCTGGGACCCGTCACCCTCGGGCGCGCCGGTGCTGACCGGGACCCTGGCCTGGATCGAAGCGGAGATCGAGAACGAACACGAGGCGGGCGATCACACGATCGTGGTGGCCAGGGTTCGTCACCTGCACGCCTCCGACCAGGCGCCGCTGTTGTTCTTCCGGGGTCAGTACGGGCGCTTGTCCGCGGCACATGCGGGCTGAGGGAGAACAGGGGAACACCGTGACGATGACACCGTTGAACTGCAGGGGTTGCGACCGGGTCGTGCGCGTCGAGAAGTTCAGTGCGGCACACACATCGGTCGAATGGACCTTCGATTCCCGGGAGTGTCCCTTCATCGCTGCGCTGGCGGATTCCGACGTCTTCGGATCGCATTCGCGCCAGTGCGAGCAGCTGCGCCAGACGATAGATCAGGCTGTCGTCGACCACCGACTGACCGAGTCCGTGCTGGAACTGCCCACGGCAGAACAGCTTCCGCGGTTGCACTGAGGCCCGGCGTCGTCCTCGAATCGTCCGCGAGCGCTCCGCTCCCGGTGTGTGCCGGTGAACGGGAACCGTGTCGATCGTTTCGACGTGACGGTGGCACGCTCGTGAGATGACGATCAACGGAGACACCCGCACCCCAGATACCCCGACCTCCGACGCCCAGAGCGCAGATTCCCGGGCCACACCCGAACTCCTCGAGCTGCCCACCGAGCACGGTATTCTGCGCTACCGCGAGGCCGGCGACGGCCCGCCTCTTGTCCTACTCCACGGATCGGGTCCCGGAGTCACCGGCTGGCGGAACTTCCGCGGGAACCTCCCCGCGCTCGCCGCGCAGTTCCGCACATTCGTGCTGGAGCTCCCGGGATTCGGGGTCAGCGACAGCTTCGGGACTCCCCATCCGATGATGTCCGCACAGACCGCGGTCACGGCCTTCCTCGACGGGCTGGGCCTCGACCGCGTGCGCATGATCGGCAACTCCATGGGCGGGTTCATCGCCACCGACTTCGCGTTGAATAATCCGGCTCGCGTCGAGCGACTGGTTACCGTCGGCGGTGCCGGGACGAATCTCTACGGCCCCCAACCGGGCGAAGGCATCATCCGGCTCAGCGAGTTCGTCGAGAACCCGACCCGCGAATCGTTGGTCTCCTGGCTCAATTCGATGGTCTACGACCGCTCGCTGATCACCGAGGAGATGATCGACGAGCGATGGGCGCAGGCGACGGACCCGGACACGCTGGCCAGTTCGCGCGCGATGTACGGCACGGCAGCCTTACAACGAATGTCCGATGCGATGCGGACCTCCGACGCGACACCCGGCTGGGCAAACCTGCGCAAGCTCCAGGTGCCGACCCTGATCACCTGGGGGCGCGACGACCGGGTCAGCCCCGTGGACATGTCGATCATCCCGATGCGGACCCTGCCCTTCGGCGAGGTCCACATCTTTCCCAACTGTGGCCACTGGGTCATGATCGAGCAGCAGAAGGCATGGGAGTCAGCGGTTCTCGCGTTCCTGACGCGCTGATGGCCTCCGGCACCGGACAGCGAGCGCCCCACGGGACCTCCCGTGGGGCGCTGCTCGTCTCGACGTTCTACCGCGCGGAATCCACCGAACCGGCCAGCTCAGCTGTTGGCACCACGGGTTCGTCGGCGGTGCAGAAACTGTGGCAGACACGTTCTCTCACGATGCATCGTGGGTTCTCGGGGTCGAAGAATGCATCCACCGACGCCCAGTGGATAGGGTGGTCCATGTATTCGCCGAGCAGCCCGTCGATGTCGGCGAACTCTTGCTCCCAGACGTGCGTCCACCGTGAGTCACCGCCCGCCTCTGCCACGTGGCTGAGCTGCCACGCCCGCATCGAGGTGACGAACCGCGGCATCCGCAGGAGCGTACGTTCGAACTCGTCGATCTCTTGGTCCGATGCCGTCTCGTCAACCCGCAGGAGCAGAGTGCGATAGACGATCCCGTCCTCGCTGTGCTGCCGCCGGCCCGAATCCCCGGCCAGGCGGGTGTTCGCACCGTGATATTCGACCGAGTTGACGCGAGCGACCGATGCTCCCGAAGTCGCCCACTCGACATCGGCGCGGCCCCGCCGCCACTCCTCCTCGGAATCGAACTGTAGGTGGACGACGAGGTCTCCGCCGTTGCGGACTCCGGCCAGCGTCGGCGACACAAGGGTCCTGCGCGCACCTGTCGCCGAGGCGGCCGCGGTCACACGGTCGACTATCGCGTCCAGTGCCCGTGGGTCGTCGGGGTCGGTCAGGTGGATCAGCCGGGTGATCTCATACATCGCAGAGTCCTTCCACGTCGCCTACATCGGCCGCCATGGAACGGGAGCGCTCGACGATCATCGGCGCCTTGTCGGTCCACCATTGTGCGGGAGCAGGGTCGTGCCGGGCGGCGACCATGGTCTGCCACCAATCGCGTGGTCCCTGTACCGACCAGGTCGCGGTCACGGTGTTGCTGGCGTCGTCGAGCCAGACCGGTGGGCTGACGACAATCCGATCCAAGGTCAATCCCCGGCGCGTGGCGGCAGGTGCGTATTCATCGAGGTAGGCGTCGACGAAGTCGCGTGCCGCACCGGGTTTGAGGACGACCTGATCGACAACGAAGATGGTTCGGTCGCTCATGGACGATCACGCTATCGGGCCGGTGACAACCTGCTGGTCTATTTCCCGGTAGCCGGGAGGTGAGCGGATCGGGCGAGCCGCGCTCCCGATGATCGGGAAAGCAAACGCCGTTTCACGGGCAGCCCGTTGATAGTCTCGGCTGGTGAGCGACGATCCCCATCCGAATCTGCCGGCGACGAGCTGGGCGGTGCTGGGCATGTTGTCGTTCGGCGAGGAATTGACCGGCAATGATCTCAAGAAGTGGGCGGACTGGAGTATCGGCTTCTTCTACTGGAGCCCGTCGGTGAGTCAGGTGTATGCCGAACTGAAGAAGCTCGAGGATCAGTCGCTGGTCGTGTCGCGCAAGGTGTCCGACGAAGGTGTCCGGGGACGGCGCGTCTACGGAATCACCGACACCGGTCTCGAGGCGCTGCGCAACTGGTCTCGTTCGGCCGACGTCGAGATCCCCGTGCTGAAACACGGGGTGATGTTACGTCTGTACATGGGTCATCTGCAGACGCCCGAGGAACTCAAACACGTTGTGCGTGCCCACATCGCCAATCTCCGCGAGACCGCGGACCGGGCTGCGCTGCACGCCGAACACTCCGAGGCCGAACCGGGCTGGGCCTTCTCCCAGATGAGCCTGCGGTGGGCGCAGCGTTATTATCAGTCCGAGATCGAGCTCGCGCAGGAGTTGTTGGCGGAGATCGATTCCGCCGCGGCGCGGTTCGACTCAGCCGCCGACCACGACGATCGGGGACTCCCGATCCCGAGGAATCCCGGCGCATGGCGCGACGTCCCGGCCGATTCGGGAACGAGCGACTCCGTACAACCCGGCTGACGGGTCGCGCCGCGGGGCGGCGGAGCGATCACCCCTCGGCGAGCACTCGTGCCGCGGTGGGCATCGACCGCATCAGGTTGCGGCGCTGCAGGGTAGGGGTGACCCGCGTTCCGTCGCACATGCTGCGCCAGATGGCGCCGGCGGTCAGGCGCACCGGGTTGATCATCGTCGAATCGAAGGTCAGATCGCGCAGGGGCCCACACACCGAGACTGCTGTGGTCGCCTCGCCGATCGGTCCGATCGGCGCGGCTATGCAACCGAAACCGCTGACGGATTCGTTGCGCTCGAAAGCGATTCCATGTTCGAGAATCAGATCGGCGCCGGGAATCCGGTGCCCGCTGTAGGCGAGCAAGGCTCGTCCCAGCGCGGAGCGGCGTGCGTCCCGGCGACCCCCGATCCGGGTGGGCACAAGGGGCGCCAACCGGCCGCCGATCTTGTCCAGGTAGACGACATCGTCACCGTCCAGGACGGCCAGGTGCACCACCATGCCGGTTGTCCGATACAGCTGCTGGAGGTGTTCGGTCGACGCGGCGTGCACACGGTCCTGGTGAACGGCCAACGATCCCAGTTCGACGAGCCGGATACCGAGGCTGTAGTTGCGGCCGTCTCGGCTCAGCCACCGCAGGGCGACGAGCCGCTCGAGCATCCGGTGCGCCGAGGATCGCGGCAGGCCGGTCCGGAGCACGATCTCGGCGAGGCTCAGTCGGTCCCGGCCGTCGAAGGCGTCGAGGACGAGCGACAACCGATCGAGAATTGCGCTCGGTGCTGACGGGGCGTCGTCGGCGATCTCGTTCGGAATGGACATGCCGTCGCTCCTGTTTCCGGGCTGCATCGCCCTGACGTGGCTATTTCTATTAGGAAGTGTGCCACAGAGCGCACCTAATGTGAAACGGCTCACGGAAATCGTGCGCAGATTCGGCCCCGGGTGCGGCCGGATTCACGCCCCGGCGACGACCACCAGCGGACATCTGGTGCCGGTGAAAATGCTCGCCGCGCACAGGTTGCAGTGGATGCACAGCGAGGTCGTGGTCAGATCCTTCTGGATGCGATTGATCAGGTCCGGCTCGCGCAACAGTGCGCGAGCCATGGCCACATACTCGAAGCCGTCGCGCATCGCGGTGGTCATGCCGCCGTGATCAGTGACCCCGCCGAGGAGCACGAGAGGCATGGTCAGCGCCTCGCGGAACTGCCGCGCGTGATCGCGGAAGTAGAGCGGTTCGTACGGGTACTGCTTGAAGACGAATCGGCCGAACATCTTCATTCCGAGTTTGACGATGCCCGACTGAGTCTCGGCCATTGCACGAACCGGCACGTCGCCACGGAAGAGATACATCGGGTCCAGCAGCGACGACCCGCCGGTCAATTCGATCGCGTCGAGATGTCCATCCGCCTCGAGCATCTGGGCGAACCGGAGTGATTCGTCGAGCCACAGCCCGCCCGGCACGCCGTCCGCCATGTTCATCTTGGCGATGACGGCGACCTCACCGGCGGCCGCCTCGCCGACCTCGGCGACGATCCGGCGGGCGAACCGGGCGCGATTGGACAGCGATCCACCCCAGGAATCCCTGCGACGGTTGATGTTCGGGCTGAGGAAGGAACTCGCGAGGTAGTTGTGGCCGAGATGGATCTCGATCGCGTCGAAGCCGACGTCCTTGGCCATGCGTGCGGCATCCCCGTGCGCTTTGATGACCCGGACGATGTCGTCCTCGGTGGCGGCACGGTCGAATCCCATTGCCAGCGGGTTCGGCCGGGCCGACGGGGCGATGGATGGCAGTCCGTTGGACCGCGAGTTGGCCACCGGTCCCGCGTGTCCGATCTGGGCCGACACCTTGGCGCCCGTCGCATGCACGGCGTCGGTGAGCCGTCGGAGGCCGGGGAGGGCGTCGGCCCGCCAGTAGATCTGATCGCGCTCGGTGCGCCCTTCCGGGGCGACGGCGAGGTAGGCGACGGTGGTCATCCCGACACCACCCTTGCCGACGGCCACATGGAAGTCGATGAGTTCCTCGGTCACCAACGCGTCGCGGGTGACGCCTTCAAAGGTTGCCGACTTGATGATGCGGTTGCGCATCGACACCGGACCCAGGCGGGCCGGGGCCAGTGGATCCGGCGTGGTCGTCGCGGGAACGGGGGACGCGATGTCGGGCATCGGGATCTCCTTGATTCGGTGGACTGGTCCTGAAAAGGCAGGGGGCTGTGCACATCTGGTGCAGGACCGGTTGTGTCGGGCGGTTCGGACCGTGTGATCTCGCGTGAGACCCGGCCTCAGGTGTCGGCGGGGATCTCCGGGATGCGGATGTCGATCCAGCCGAGCATCGCGTCGACCGCGTCCGCGGAGTCTCCGTCGGCACCGGAATCGGCCCATTCGGTGAGGGCGGCGAACGCGGCGGCCTGGTACGTCGACGCCATTGCGCGGCAGATCGCGGGCGGCGCGTGCGGCACCCGCCGGCCGATGAAGGCGGCGAGTTCGTCGATCCAGGGGCGATAAGCGCGGGGTGCCATCGCGAAGAGCTCCGGCTCGTCGGCGATCAGCCGTAACCAGGCCGGATTGACGCGCTGCACGCGGGGATGATGCGACACCGAGCTGACGACGCCGGTGCGGATCGCATCGGCGAGCGAGTCGGCGGCCGAAGTCTTCTCGAGAGCGTCTCGCAGCCGGACGGTGGCCTGTGCGACGCCGGTCCAGGCGATGTCGGCCTTGGTAGGGAAGTGTCGCAGCAGCGTCCGCGCGCTCACTCCGGTGGCGTCGGCCAGGTCGGCCCAGCTCGTATCGGCGAAACCCTGGTCGCGCCACAACCGGAACGCGGCTTCCGCGACGGCTCCGGAATCGATCACCGACGGTCGACCGCGCCCGCGCCGGCCGACGGCGGGGGGCGGCGCGGGCGGATCGTCGAGAGGGGGCACGCACTGAGCAGACCATTTTTGTCCTAGTGTGTCAAATATAGGCGGTGCGCGGTGCCGTCGTCATCGAGACGGAGGAGCAAGCGATGGGAGAACGAGCGGTGAAGTGTTACGTGGTGACCGGCTCGGCGTCGGGAATGGGCCGTGCTGTCGCGAAAAAGCTTCGCGTACAGGGGCATAAGGTCATCGGCGTCGACCTCGTCGACGCTGAGGTCGTCGCGGACCTGTCCACCGCGGGCGGGCGGCGTACGGCGATTGCCGACGTCCTTGCGGCCGCAGGCGGACGGCTCGACGGTGCGGTTCTCGCCGCGGGTCTGGGGCCGACGCCGGGCGAGGAACGGCTCCGTCTGATTGCCGAGGTCAACTATCTCGGCGTCGTGGAACTGCTCGAAGGCTGGCGGTCCGCGCTGTCCGCCGCGGACGAGGCGAAGGTCGTCGTGTTCTCGAGCAATTCGACCACGACCGTCCCTGCGGTGCCCTCACGTACCCTCGCCGCGTTCGCCGAACGCGACATCGACAAGGTGTGTCGGTCGGTCCGGATCTTCGGCAGGCAACGAGCGCCCATCGTGTACGCGGGCTCCAAGCTGGCGGTCAGTCACTGGGTGCGTCGCGCGGCCGTGTCCCGGGAGTGGGCGGGTGCCGGCATCCGGTTGAATGCGCTGGCTCCCGGTGCGATCCTGACCCCTCTCCTCGAAAGGCAGCTGGGGACCCCGACCGAGGCCAAAGCCATCCGGAGCTTCCCGGTCCCGATCGGCGGATTCGGCGATGCCGACCATCTCGCTGACTGGGTCCTGTTCATGCTGTCCGACTCCGCCGAATTCCTCTGTGGGAGCGTGCTGTTCGTGGACGGCGGCTCGGACGCGTACTTCCGGGCCGAGGACTGGCCGCGATCGGTGCCGATCCGGCGCTTGATCGGTTACGTCCGGCGGTTCCGGGGATTCGTGCCGAACAGCTGACGCGGCGACCGTTCGGTCGCCTCACCAACCGCCCCGCTCCGTCCGGACCGGGGCGGTTCGGCGTGCAGACCAGCGTCGCGAGGCGCCGTGGTCCGAACTGCCCGACGAATGTCCCGGTCACCGGGAACCGCCGTCTCCGCACCCGTACGACCTGCGCTCATAATTCACTGCTTGCACCCGGAGGGTGACGCGAATCACGCGGGGGGAGCCGATGTGTGGGATGTCCTATCCGATGCGCGGGCCTCGCAGTTCTGTGAAGGAGTACCTGTTATGAAACTCGGTGGACTGACTCGCCATCGGCGAGCCGTGGCCGGCCTGAGCGCGCTCGCGGTCGTGAGCGTGGTCGGCCTGACGGCATGCGGCAGTGACGATTCCTCGAGCAGCAGCGCACCGTCGGCGGCGACGACGTCCCTGCCCGCCGACCCGGCCGACGGCACACCTGTCAAGATCGGCTTCATCTCCGCCGAAGGCGGTGCCGCTGTCTCACTGCCCGAGTATCGGCAGGGCGCGGAGGCGGCAGTCGAATACGTCAACGAGAACGGCGGCGGCCTGGCCGGGCACCCGGTCGAACTGATCGTCTGCAAGCAGCAGGAAGAGCCCACCTCGGCCACCAAGTGCGCCAACGAGCTGGTGGAGCAGGGTGTTTCAGCCGTACTCTCACCAGGAACGTCCATGGGCCAGGTGATCGTCCCGATCGTCACCGGAGCCAAGATCCCCTACGTGACGCTCAACGCCGTCTCCGCCGCCGAGCTCACCTCACCGGGTGTCTCGGCTCTCTCCGCCGGACTCCCCGGGACGCTCACCGCCACGGCGACGGGCGCGAAGAGTGAGAATCTGAAGAAGGTCACGATCTTCGCCAGCGACGGTGGCGGCATCGGCAACGTGATCCGCCAGATGGGTGATCCGATCTTTCAGGCGATGGGCATCGATCTGAACGTCGTGCCGATCCCGCTGGGCGTGCCGGACCCGACCCCGATGGTCTCGGCCGGACTGTCGGAGAAGCCCGACGGAATCAGCGTCGTGGCGGATGCGGCAACCTGCGCTGCCGTGCTCAAGTCGGTCCAGACCCAGAACCCCACGATCAAGAAGATCCTCAACCCGATCTGCCTGGACCCGAACGTCACCGATGTCGTCGGTGTCGACGCCGTGAAGGGCAACATCGGCATCACCGCGACCGACTACCTCTCCGACGATCCGGATTCGGTCCTCTACCGGAGCGTCTTCGAACAGTACGCACCCGATCTGTCGATCACCGGTGCCGGATCCTCGGGCTACCAGGTCGTTCTCGGCGTAGTCCGTGCTGCCGACGGTATCCAGGGCGGGGTGAACGCAGCCGCCATCGCGGATGCCCTGAAGGCGAGCAAGAACGTCGAGATGCCCGCGGGTGGCGGAGTCACCTTCACCTGCAACGGGTCCGCCTTCCCGCAGATGCCGACACTGTGCGCGAGCCAGACGCTCTACGGCACGATCAACGATCAGGGTGTCCCGGTCGACCTCAAGGCCGCCGGACAGAAGCCGGCCGCGTAAGCGTCTGGCGCAGAAGGAAACAATATGACTGACCATCTCTCCTATCTCGTTCTCGGCCTCGGCAACGGCGCGGTGTACGCGGCCATCGGGCTCGCACTCGTGATGACCTTCAAGAGCTCCGGCGTCGTGAACTTCGCGACCGGCGCGGTTGCCCTGTACACCGCGTACACCTACGTCCTGCTGAGGACGGGGGAGCTGATGGTCCCGATCCCGGGCCTCCCCAAGTCGATTCACCTCGGTGGACCACTTGGGGTGGTTCCGGCCATGGCGATCGCGCTCGTCATAGCCGCAGTTCTCGGGGTTCTCTGCTACGCCTTGATCTTCCGGCCGATGCGCAATGCCTCGGTGGTGGCCAAGGCGGTGGCCTCGATCGGTCTGATGATCGTCCTGCAGGCGGTCATCGCCCAGCGGGTCGGCACGCAGATCCCCCTGGTGGAACCGATTTTCCCGATGAAGACCATCCCCATCGGCGACAGCGTCGCGCCAACCGACCGTATGTGGCTCGCGGGTTGCGTCGTCGGTCTCGCGATCGTCACCACACTCGCCTTTCGGTACACCAGATTCGGTGTCGCGACCGAGGCGGCGGCCGAATCGGAGAAGGGTGCCTATCTGACCGGACTGTCGCCGGACAAGATCGCGTTCAGCAACTGGGCACTGTCCTCGGTGTTGGCCGGCCTCGGCGGCATCCTCATCGCCCCGCTGGTCTCGCTGAATCCAGTTGCATACACGATGTTCATCGTTCCCGCGCTCGCCGCGACGCTCGTCGGCAACTTCTCGTCCATCTGGCTCACCGTGATCGCCGGGATCGCGGTCGGCGCCCTGCAGTCCGAGGCGACCAATCTGCAGAACACCTTCGACTGGCTTCCGAAAACCGGTCTCTCCGAGGCGATCCCGCTCATCCTCATCCTCGGCTTCCTGGTGGTGAAGGGGCGGCCGCTACCCGATCGCGGTGCGGTGGTGCGCCAGGCACTGGGCCGGGCGCCCCGTCCGGAGCGGATCGTCCTCCCCGCACTGGTGTCGATCGCGATGGCCGTCATAGCCTTGATGCTGACCACCGGGAGCTATCGGGCGGCCGTGATCACCAGCATCATCTTCGCCGTCGTCGCGTTGTCCCAGGTGGTCGTGACCGGTTATGCCGGGCAGGTGTCGTTGGCCCAGCTGACCCTGGCCGGCGTGGGTGCCTACTCCCTGTCGGTTCTCAACACCCACCTCGGCATCCCGTTCCCGTTCGCGCCCATCATCGCGGCGGTCGTCGCCACCGTGCTCGGTGTCGTCGTCGGTCTGCCGGCCCTGCGCGTCCGCGGCCTACCGCTGACCGTCGTGACGCTCGCGCTCGCGGTGTTCCTGGAGGCGTTCTGGTTCCGGAACCCCTCGCTGAACGGCGGGGTCACCGGCGCGCCCATCGACACCCCGCGGTTCCTCGGGATCGACCTCGGGATCGGTGCCGGGGAGAACTACCCCCGCCTCGCGTTCGGCGTCCTGTGCCTGATCGTGCTCGTTCTCGTCGGGCTCGGTGTGGCCTGGCTGCGACGCAGCACGCTGGGGACCGACATGCTGGCCGTCCGCGCCAACGAGCGGTCGGCGGCGGCAACCGGTATCGATGTGTCGCGAACCAAGCTGGCCGCCTTCGGGATCGGCGCGTTCATCGCCGGCCTCGGCGGCTCCCTGCTCGGCTACCAGCAGACCCTCGCCACCGCCGAGTCGTTCACGGTGTTCCTGGGAATCAGTCTGTTCGCGGTCATGTACATCGCCGGCATCACCTCGATCACCGGCGGGATCCTGGCCGGCCTCATGGCACCGGGCGGTCTGCTGTACATCGTCCTCGACCGTGCGGCCGACATCGGGGAGTACTACACGCTGATCAGCGGAATCCTGCTGATCGTCTCGGTGATGGCCAACCCGGACGGTATCGCGAGCCGGCTGCCTCACATCCCCTGGCCGGCGCTGCCCGCGCTGCGGCGGCGGGCCGTCGACGAGGTGTCGGTTGCCGCCGGATCCGCGACCTCCGGAAGCTCGGCGCCGGCGATCGACCGCACCGATCCGGTTCTCGCCGTGGACGGTGTCGGCGTCCGCTATGGCGCGGTGGTCGCCGCCGAGGACGTGTCGTTCGAGGTCTATCCGGGAGAGATCGTCGGACTCATCGGACCGAACGGCGCCGGGAAGACCACGATCATCGATGCGGTGACCGGATTCGCGCCGTCCACCGGTGCGGTCACACTAGGGGGCCACGACATCAGCACGCTGCGCCCGCACGTCCGCAGCCGGCACGGGTTGGGTCGGAGTTTCCAGGACGTCGAGCTGTACGACGATCTCTCGGTGGCCGAGAACGTCACCGTCGGCGCGAGCCGGTCCCGTTCGGACGTGCCAGTGGAACGTCGGGTCACGCAGGTGTTGCAGATGGTCGGGCTCGACGAGATGGCCGACGCCGAGGTCGCCACCCTCTCCCAGGGCCGGCGCCAGCTGGTCTCGGTGGCACGAGTTCTCGCGGCATCGCCGAAGGTAGCGCTGCTCGACGAACCGGCTGCCGGGCTGGACTCCTCGGAGAGCCAGTGGCTGGGCGAACGGCTGCGGATGGCCCGCGACGCCGGGACCTCGATCCTGATGGTCGACCACGACATGGACCTCGTCCTGTCGATCTGCGACCGCGTCGTGGTTCTCGACCTCGGCAAGGTCATCGCCACCGGAACGCCCGAGCAGATCCGCACCGAGGATGCCGTCATCCGTGCCTATCTCGGGATGCCAGGTGGCGCGGTGGATGCCGAGCACGAAGCGATCCCGGAGTTGCACACCGCAACCCAGACCACAAGCACCCAGGAGGTCCTGTCGTGAGCGCGTTGCACTGCACGGGGTTGACAACCGGATACACCAAGCAGCGTCCGTGTGTGCGGGACGTCGACCTGACGGTCGAGGCCGGCGAGATCCGGTGCCTGCTCGGTCCGAACGGTGCCGGAAAGACGACCCTGCTGCTGGCTCTGGCGGGAATGCTGCCGCGGTTCGGCGGTGACATCGAGGTCGACGGGACCTCTCTCGCCGGTGGACGTCCACGTGACGCGGTTCGTGCCGGGATGGTCCTCGTGCCGGACGACCGCGCGTTGTTCCGGCAGCTGTCGACCGTGCAGAACCTCCGACTCGCTGTGCGGGAGCGCAGTCGGCGAGCCGCGGCTGTGGACCAGGTCATCGAGTACTTTCCCTCGCTCGAGAAGCGGTTGAAGATCGACGCGGGGCGACTCTCTGGTGGCGAGCAGCAGATGCTCGCGATCGGCCGTGCCATCGTCCAGCGGCCGAAGGTCCTACTCATCGACGAGCTCAGCATGGGGCTCGCGCCGGTGATCGTCGACGAGATCCTCGAGGTCCTCCGGCGCCTCGCCGCCGACACCGGGATGGCAGTCGTCCTCGTCGAGCAGCATGTGCACCTGGCTCTGAACGTCGCGGACACCGCGGCCGTGGTGGTGCACGGGAACGTGGTCATCGACGACTCGGCGTCGGCCCTGCAGGCCGAACCGGCGCGAATCGAGCGCGCATACATGGGAACCGAGGGCGCGGTGGCGGTCTGACAGTGGCGGCGACGGTCCCGCTGAATGGACTCACTGGCCTACTTCGCGCACAGACGTAGTGGAATCAGCATCGTCACGTCGACCCGGATCCGGTGCAACGGGATGTCGGAATATTAGAACGTGTTCTAGAATTGAGTGATGCGCTTGCGCGCCACTGCGGTGGTGAGCGTTCCCCAGGTGTACGAGAGTGAGGCGAAATGGCGGTTGACCAGGCAATTCGCGAGAAGATCGCTGCTGACCTGGCGCGGGCGGAGGCGTCGGCGACCGCGATCGACCGGCCCACCGACGCCCATCCCGACCTCGATGTGGTCGACGCGTATGAGATCCAGCTGATCAACATCCGCAAGCGACTCGACGCCGGGGCCAAGGTCGCCGGGCACAAGGTCGGCCTGGCCTCCGAGGCCATGCAGAAGATGATGGGCGTGGACGAACCGGACTACGGCCATCTGCTCGACGACATGCAGTACTTCGAACACACCCCGATCGACGCCAAGAAGCTCTGCTTTCCGCGCGTCGAAGTCGAGGTCGGCTTCATCCTGGGCGAGGACTTGCCGGGGGAGGGCTGCACCAATCAGGACGTCATCGACGCGGTGGCCTGGGTGGTGCCGTCGATCGAGCTGATCGACTCCCGGATCAAGGACTGGAAGATCACGCTCTGCGACACGATCGCCGACAACGCGTCGTCGTGCGGGTGGATCCTCGGACAGCAGCGCGTCCCGATCTCCGAGATCGACACCGGTGACATCGAGGCGACGCTGACGCGCAATGGAGAGATCGTCGCGAAAGGCAATTCGTCTGCGGTATTGGGCCATCCGCTGAACGCCGTGAGTTGGCTCGCGCGCAAGGTCGAGGGCTTCGGAGTGCGCCTGCGCAAGGGCGACGTGATCCTCCCGGGCACCGCGACGCGGGCCATCGACATCTCGTCGGGCGATCACTTCGTGGCGGAGTTCGCCGGCCTGGGCAGCGTCACGCTCGACTTCACCTAGACACGAAGTGTCCTTCGATTCCACTGAGACACCGAATTTGCTGGACCTGAACAACTTTCACACAGTATGAGGAGGAACCCGTGGCAGCCAAGCTGACCGCAGCGATCATCGGGTCGGGCAACATCGGCACCGACCTGATGTACAAGCTGGAGCGCTCCGAGGTGATCGAGCCGCGCTGGATGGTCGGCATCGATGCCGCCTCCGAGGGTATGAAGCGCGCGGCCGATCATGGCCTGATCACGATGAGCGGTGGCGCCGACGAGCTGCTGGCGTCGTCGGAGCGTCCGGATCTGATTTTCGAGGCGACCTCGGCCTATGTGCACCGCGAGTACGCGCCGAAGTACGAGGAGGCGGGCATCATCGCCGTCGACCTCACCCCGGCCGCTGTCGGCCCCGCCGTGGTGCCGCCGGCCAACCTCCGCGAGCACCTGGATGCGCCGAACACGAACATGATCACGTGCGGTGGGCAGGCGACCATCCCGATGGTGCACGCGGTGAGTTCGGTTGTGCCGGTGCCGTATGCCGAGATCGTGGCGTCGGTCGCCTCGGTGTCGGCCGGTCCTGGAACCCGCGCGAACATCGACGAGTTCACCGCGACGACCTCGGCAGGTGTCGAGACGATCGGGGGCGCGCAGCGTGGCAAGGCGATCATCATCCTGAATCCGGCCGATCCGCCGATGATCATGCGTGACACCATCTTCTGCGCCATCCCAGAGGATGCTGACATCGATGCGATCGCCGAGTCGATTCACCGACGGGAGAAAGAGATCCAGGCATACGTGCCGGGTTATCGACTGTTGCAGGACCCCCAGTTCGACCCGCCGAGCGTC
Organism: Gordonia terrae; assembly: GCF_051789125.1. Taxonomy (GTDB): domain Bacteria; phylum Actinomycetota; class Actinomycetes; order Mycobacteriales; family Mycobacteriaceae; genus Gordonia; species Gordonia terrae_A. Next base: position 946,770 of record NZ_CP196526.1, read on the forward strand.
CTCAACGGCGGTTTCGCGCGGGTCTCGATCTTCGTCGAGGTCGAAGGCGCGGGGGACTTCCTCCCGCCGTACGCCGGGAACCTGGACATCATGACCGCCGCCGCCACGAAGGTCGGCGAAGAGATCGCAAAGACGAAGTTGGGAGTCCCCGCATGAGCACCAATGTGGTTCTGACACCGCGCGACCCGAAGCTGATGGCTAACGCGCGCAAGTACTCCGACACCCTCGACATCCGCATCACTGACTCATCGCTGCGCGACGGCAGCCACCACAAGCGCCATCAGTTCACCGAGGAGGAGGTGCGCGCGATCGTCGGCGCACTCGACGACGCCGGTGTTCCGGTCATCGAGGTGACCCACGGTGACGGTCTGGGCGGATCGTCGTTCAATTACGGTTTCTCCAAAACCCCTGAGCAGCAGCTGATCAAGGCCGCCGCAGAAACAGCAAAGCGAGCCAAGATCGCCTTCCTGATGCTGCCGGGGCTGGGCACTAAGGACGACATCCGCGCCGCGCAGGACAACGGCGGTCAGATCTGCCGCATCGCCACGCACTGCACCGAGGCCGATGTCTCGATCCAGCACTTCGGACTCGCGCGTGACCTCGGCCTGGAGACCGTCGGCTTCCTGATGATGAGCCACAGCCAGCCGCCGGAGGTCATCGCCAAGCAGGCCCGCATCATGGCCGACGCCGGGTGCCAGTGCGTGTACGTCGTCGACTCCGCAGGTGCTCTTGTCCTGGAGGACGTGACGGTGCGAGTGGAGGCCCTGGTGGCCGAGCTCGGCAACGACGCGCAGGTCGGGTTCCACGGTCACGAGAACCTTGACATCGCGGTTGCCAACTCGGTCAACGCGATTCGTGCCGGTGCACAGCAGATCGACGGGTCGATCCGTCGATTCGGTGCCGGCGCCGGGAACACGCCCACCGAGGCATTCGTCGGCGTGTGCGACAAGCTCGGCATCACCACCGGCGTCGACTTCATGAAGATCGCCGACGCCGCACAGGATGTCGTCCGTCCGGCAATGCCGTCGGAGTGCCTGGTCGACCGGTCGGCGATGATGATGGGCTACGCCGGTTGCTACAGCTCGTTCCTCAAGCACGCCGAGGGTCATGCCGAACGATACGGCGTCTCGGCCGCGGAGATCCTCCTCGAGGCGGGTAGCCGCAAACTGGTCGGCGGCCAGGAGGACCAGCTCATCGACATTGCGCTCGAGCTCAAGAAGAAGCAGGACGCGAATGCCGGGGTCTGAGCTCGCGCCGGCTCATCTTGATCGAGTGAAAGATATTCGGCCAGAACGACACTGACAGCCTCCCACTGTTCGGGATCCCAGCAGCAGATGTGGACCGTTCGATGAGTGAATAACGAGCAACTCATCGAGGAGGTTCACATGACAGATCCCACACTCCGGCCGGTCTCGGCGTCTCACGTCGAGTGGTCGCTGGAAGCCGATGTCGTAGTCGCCGGACTCGGCGTCGCCGGCGCCACAGCAGCGATCGAGGCTGCTCGCGCCGGCGCCGAGGTCGTGGCGCTCGAACGACTCGGTGGTGGAGGGGGCGCCGCCGCCATGTCCGGAGGTTTCATATACCTCGGCGGCGGTACTGCCCTGCAGAAGTCGCTGGGATTCGAGGACTCGGTCGAGAACATGAAGGCGTTCATGAAAGCCGCACTCGGACCTGGCGTCGACGAGGCCAAAGTCGATGTCTACTGCGAGGAAAGTGTCGAGCACTACAACTGGCTCGTGGACGCGGGTGTGGTGTTCGACGAATCGTTCTGGGGTGAGCCCGGTTGGGAACCGCCCCACGGCGAGGGGTTGATGTACTCCGGCGGGGAGAACGCCGCGCCGTTCATCGCCACGATTCCGCCCGCACCCCGTGGCCATCTCCCACGACGTGCGGCAACTGCGGACAGCGAACAGGCCGGCGGGTACATGTTGATGAAACCGCTTCTCGCGCTGGTCGAAGAACTCGGCGTGCAAACGCTCTACGACAATCGCGTCCAGTCGCTCGTGGTCGACGACGACGAGCGCGTCGTCGGCGTGATCGCCAGGAACTACGGTGTGGATCAGGCGATCAAAGCCCGGCGGGGAGTGGTTCTCGCGACCGGGAGTTTCGCCTACGACAACACGATGCTGCGCGACCACGCGCCACATATCGAAGGTCGTCCCGCGGCCTCGATCGAGAGTCACGACGGTCGTGCAATCCTGTTGGGTCAAGCACTCGGTGCGGCGACCGCGCACATGGACGCGACCGAGGTGGCCATCTTCTGCGACCCGCAGCTGATGGCCCGCGGGATCCTCGTCAACGGGCAGGGTCAGCGTTTCGTCACCGAGGACACCTACCCCGGCCGGATCGGGCAGGCCACGCTGCTGAACCAAAGGGGCGAGGCCTTCGTGATCATCGACGAGGCGTCGTACGAGGAGGCGCTGACCACGGATTCGACGAGTGCGATGATGCGTGCCACCCCGAGATGGGTGTGCGAGAGTGTCAGCGAACTCGAGTCCGAGATCGGCCTGCCGTCTGGGTCCTTGTCCGCGACGATAGATCTGTACAACACGCACGCCGCGAACGGAACCGACCCGTTGTTCGGCAAGAAGTCGCAGTGGTTGAAGCCCATCGGGACACCTGTTGCCGCATACGATCTCCGCGGAATGATGGGCGGATTCACGCTCGGCGGGTTGAAGACATCGACCGACTCCGAGGTTCTCCACGTGTCGGGGGCGCCGATACCGGGGTTGTACGCAGCCGGGCGTTGCACGGCTGGCGTGTGTGCCGGTGGTTACGCGAGTGGTGCCAGTCTCGGGGATGGGAGCTTTTTCGGACGGCGCGCCGGGGTGAGTGCAGCAGCGGGGTGAGGGTTGAGACTGGGTCGACATACGGATTAGCTGTCTCTCCCATTCACCTGGACGCTCCTCTCGGAGCGTCGGCGGCACAGCTAACGTGACACACATCACCAACGTGTATTCGCTGTAAGGATGAATTTTGAACCGATTCCCGCTGGCGTTCTTCTCGTTCGTCCACCTTGCGGACAACACCCCCGAGAACCATCGGAATTACAACCGGTGGCATTTGATGGACCACCGGCCGGAGAACCTTGCTCTCCCCGGGGTGGCTTGGGGAGAACGGTGGTCTCACAAGCCTGATATCGACTGTATGGACGGTGCGACAGCGGCATTCGGCTCGGTTGACTACGTTGCCATGTACTGGTTCAACGATCCTGTCGAAGAGTCTGTCGCGGAATGGAACCGGCTCGGCGCCGATTCATTCGAATGGGGTCGCGGGCCGTTGATCCCAGGTGTTCAACGGCCACTCCTGGGATTCTTTCGGCCGGTCAAGGGCTACGCGGCTGCATCGGCGCTTGTTTCGGCCGAGGTATTGCCGCTTCGACCGAATCGCGGTGTTCACCTCACCCTCACCCGATTCGACGACGCGCGAGGTGCTCCCGCACATGAACATCATGCCGCCGAGGATCGCGAACTGATACCTGAACTACTCGATCTCGCCGGGGTGGCAGGTGCCTGGACGTTCACCTTCAGCCACCATCAGAACGTAACCATGCGTCCTCGGACCAATTCCGATGACCCGGAGGGTTCGATGCGGATTCGACTTGTATACATCGATGGTGATCTCAGCTCGACAACCGAGCGAATATGTCAGTCGCACAACGATTTCAATGCCTCGAGGGGGTTCGACCGAGGAGATTCGTGTGTGCAGACCCTGGCGTGTATGTCGCTGGGCTCCATTGTGCCCTTCGCCGATTGGTGACAAGACGGGGTGGCGGTCCAACGCCATGGCGGTCCGGGCCAGCGGCGCTGACGGACGAACGACTGTAGGTAAGTGGATAAGGAGAACGATGAACATCACGACAACCGACGGGTCGAATGCGGTGGATCCGACACGGTACGGACCATGGGCGGTCATCGCGGGTGGGTCTGAAGGAGTGGGCGCCTCGTTCGCTCATCAACTCGCCGACGCCGGGATCAATCTCGTGCTGATCGCACGCAAGCCCGGTCCGCTCGAGGAGACCGCCGCGGCGGTCCGGACGCGCGGAGTCGAGGTCCGAACTCTGTCTCTCGATCTGACCGATTCCGGAGCAATCGGTCAGATCTTCGCTGCGACCGAGGATCTGGACGTCGGACTGCTCATCTACAACGCCGGTGCGAACAGTTATGGAAGCGATTTCGTCGAAGGCGACCTCGGTCGTTTTCAAGACGTGATCGACCTCAACATCACCGCGCAGCTGACACTGGTCCACTTCTTCGGTGCAAAGATGCGTGCGCGGGGTAGTGGCGGTCTGCTGCTGGTCGGCTCGATGAGCGGCTACCTGGGCGGGAAGCATCTGTCGATCTACGGCGCCGTCAAGGCCTTCGGCCGGGTCTTCGCCGAGTCGCTCTGGTTGGAATTGCGAGACCACGGCGTCGATGTGCTCGAACTCGTGCTCGGCGTCACCCGAACGCCTGCGATGGAGCGCGCCGGGATGAATCTCGGTGGAGCAATGAAAGTCAGCGAGCCCGACGACGTTGCGCGCGAAGGACTCGCTCACCTCGCGGACGGGCCGGTGTGGGTCGCCGGCGGGAACGCATCCCGTGCCGAGGAGATCAACGGTCCCGACCGTCGAGGGCTGATCCTCAAACAGCACGAGCGGATGCTGAAACTGTTCCCGCAGAGGGCGAAGAGCGATGCCGAATCCGTTCAGACCCAGGGCTGAGCCGTGCGAATCGGGATCACCAGCCCGATCGTCACCCGGGTGCCCGGAGTCGCCGGGGAATGGGAGGCGTCAGCGGGAATCGCCGAGCTCGCAGACATCGCCTCGGCGGCCGACCAGCTCGGGTTCGAGTATCTGACCTGCAGCGAGCATGTGGCTGTGCCGACCGAGGTGGCGGCCACCCGCGGCGGGACATATTGGGATCCGTTGGCCACCTTCGGTTTCATCGCTGCACGGACTCGTCGTATCAGGTTGTTGACGCAGGTGCTGGTGCTCGGCTATCACCATCCGCTCGAGATCGCGAAGCGGTACGGAACCCTCGATGCCGTCAGCGGTGGCCGGCTCACGCTCGGCGCCGGCGTGGGTTCTCTGCGTGAAGAGTTCGAGCTACTCGGAGCCGAGTTCAACGGTCGCGGCGAAATCGCCGACGATGCGCTTCGTGCGCTTCGGGTCGCGATGTCCCAATCCGAACCGCGGTATGAAGGAACTCATTTCCGTTTCGGCGGAATGCTCGTCGAGCCCCATGCGGTACAGAGTGACGTTCCGATCTGGATCGGCGGCCGCACGATGAGGTCGTTACGTCGCGCGGTGGAGTTGGGCGACGGGTGGGTGCCGTTCGGTCTGAGTCGTGCGCGGCTGCGAGAGATGCTCGACTCGGTCGCGTTGCCGACGAATTTCGAGGTGGTCCTCTCGGCAGGCACGGTGGATCCGTCTGCCAGTCCGGACCAGGCTCGAGTCGAGGTGGCTGCGGCATCGGCCGCCGGTGCCACCGTTGTCGGAGTGACCGTCGCGGCCTCCTCGGCCGATCACTACATCGAGCAGTTGGCCGCACTGGCCGACTTGCATGATCTGCCCGGTCGTGGCGGGATCTCGACAACGATGGAAGGAGATTCGCATGACGTCGCCTGAGGATCGAATGTCAGCGATGGAGGCCAGGCTGCGCCTCGTGGAGGACGAACGGGAGGTCGCTCGACTGGTGGCCTCGTACGGCCCGCTCGTCGACAGCGGCGATGCAGATGCCGTCGCTGCGCTGTGGACGCCCGACGGTGTCTACGACGTCGACGGTTTGTACATGCAGGGACGTGACGACATCGTGGCGATGGTGAGGTCCCGCACGCACCAGGGTTTCATTGCCGGTGGGTGCGCTCATTTCCAAGGGCCGGTGCACGTGACCGTGAACCGCGACGAGGCGACTGCGGCCAGCTATTCGCTGCTGATCCTCGGTGACGAGAACGGGTTTCGAGTCCACCGAGCGACTGCACACCACTGGCGGCTCGTCCGGACCACTGATGGTTGGAAGGTGGACCGGCGTACGAGCCGCGCGCTCGACGGAAACCCTGACGCCCCTGCGCTGCTCAACGCAGCTGTGAACGGACAGGTGAATCCTGACGGAGCTCAAACCTGACGCGTCAGGACAAGTGTCGCAGTTGCCCACTGTCGCGTAGCGGTCTGACGTCGATGTTCTCTCGGAGTCGTCAGGTGTGCCGGTGGCGGTCACACGCCTCGTCGAATGCGTGCAACTCGGCGAGAAGAGCGTCGGCACGGTCGGGCCTCAGTTCCGCTAGTACTCGCCCGACTCGTTCACCGCACCTGCCGACTTCGTGCTCATACCCGCGGCGACTGGAGATCGTCGGCCGGATCAGTCGGCTTTCGGAAGGACCGACGCAGCGCTCGACGTAACCCAGATCGATCGCGGTGTTCACGTGTCGGCTCACAGTCGACTGATCCAGTTGCAACGCCGCTTCCAGGTCGCGCTGGGTGTACGGGCACCCGTCCGACAGAACATCAAGATGGCGAATGCGATGCGTGCAGATGTGTTGCGGCTGTGAGCCGTTGGCAACGCCGATGCGTGGTGTAGAGCTCCATTGCCAAGTCACGGTGCACTACGGGCTTGGCAACATGCTGGTGTTCCGGCTCCATTGCGTGCGCCTGCACCGGGCCGGTCTCGTGAGACCGGCCCGGCGAAAGCGAGGTCATCATGCGCCCGCAGGGGAGTGTGCAGTGGTCACCGACAGGATCTTCTCGGTGAGTTCGGGGCGGCAGATGATCAAGTCGTGCTGTGAGCGGACGTATTCGGGCATTTACGGCGAGTGCTCGACTGTGCTCAGCTGTGGCTGATGTGCGCGAGGAAGTCGCGCGCGGCTCCGGCGCCGGGTTGTGCGCCTGCGGGCCACACCGCCCGAAGGGGCCGGGCCAGATCGAGGTCGAGAATTGGGACACCGACGAGCCGTCGCCCGATGTCGTCGGCCACCGACAGGTTGCTGAGAACCGCCGGTCCGGCGCCGGCGATCACCGCGGCCCGCACCGACGCCGTGGTGGACAACTCCAGAACCGGTGGCGCGACCGCGCGTGTCGGCCCCAGTGTTCGTGCCAGTGCGCGCTCGAAGAATTCTCTTGTCCCGGAACCCTCCTCACGCGTGACGAGTGCCGTGCGCGCGAGGTCGTGGGCCTCGACGGGGCGTCGGAGCCGTGCCCACGGGTGATCGGGCGCCACGACGAGGACGAGTTCGTCGCGTGCGATCGTGCGACTGCGGAGTCCGCTCGGGACGCGGGAGCCCTCGACGAAGCCCAGTTCCACGTCGCCGGCGCGGACGAGGTCGAACACGTGGTCGGAGTTGGTGGCGGTGAAGGACACCCTGGGTGCGTGCTCGTGTTTCGCGGCGAATGACACGAGCCAGCGGGGGAGTAGGTGCTCGGCAACGGTGAGGCTGGCCGCGAGGCGGAGTCGATCACGACGTTCCAGGCGTAGGGCCGCGAGCCCGGCGTCGAACTCGCCCGCGAGGGTCAGGAGTCTGTCGGCCCAGTCGGCGACGAGCCGGCCGGACTGGGTGGGGAGCGAACCGCGTGGGGTGCGGGTCAGCAGCGCGACGCCGAGTTGGGCTTCCATCGCCCGGATGCGGGCCGACACCGCCTGCTGGGTCACGCCCAGTTCTGCGGCGGCCGCGTTGAGGCTGCCGGTGGTGACAACGGCCTGCAACGTCTCCAGCGACGCGAGGTCGGGCATCCGCGGGCTCAGCACCATCGTCCGAGGGTACAACCGCGAGTGGTGACCGAGGTACAACCATCGGTTGTACCCTCCCAACGTTCTGAGGCCTACCGACCGAGCCCGTTTCGCGGGAGCGTGGTGGACATGACCACCATCGCCCTCTCCCGGACAGCGGCCGGCGCCCGCCCGCGGTCGGTGAGCTACGTGCCGCCCAACTGGTTCGCGGCCGTGATGGGCACCGGGATCATCGCGATCGCCGCCCACGGTTTGCCGTGGCAACCCTCGGGGATCGGACTGTTGGCCAGCGGTTTCTGGCTGTTGGCGTGCACGGTGTTCGTCGGGGTGGTGGTCGCGACGATCCGCCACTGGCTGCTCGACCCGGAGGTCGCCCGCGGACACCACGCGCATCGGGTGGTGGCCCACTTCTACGGCGCGGTGCCGATGGCGGTGATGACGGTCGGGACCAGCACCCTGGTGGTGGGCGCCCCCCTCGTCGGTCGCGACGTGGCCTTGGGCATAGATCTTGCGTGCTGGGTTCTCGGCACCCTCGGCGGGGTGATCACGGCGGTGGCCATCCCGTACCGGCACCTGATCGTCGGGCGGGCGCGTGTCGACGACGCTTTCGGCGGCTGGCTGATGCCGGTTGTCGCGCCGATGGTGTCGGCGTCGGCCGCTGCTGTGCTGGTGACCCGACTGAACGGCGGATGGGCGGCGCACCTGGTGCTGGGCGTCGGGTACGCCATGTTCGTACTGACGGTCGTGACCTCGGTGCCGATCATGGCGGCACTCGTCCTGCGCCTGCGGACCGGTGATCACGGTGCTGCGCACATGGTCCCGACGTGGTGGATCGTGCTGGGCCCGCTCGGACAGTCGGTGACCGCAGCCTGCCTGCTCTCCCACGCCGCACCCCATGTCGTGACCGGGCCGATCATCGGCGCCCTGCACTCGTTCGCCGTCGGCTACGGGCTCGTCGTCTGGGTGGCCGCCACCGTCTGGATCGTGATCGCCGGCCGACTCACCCTGCGCACAGTGCGTTCCGGGATGCCCTTCGCGATGACCTGGTGGTCGTTCACCTTCCCGGTCGGGACCTATGTCACGGGTTCGAGCGCGTTGGCGCTCACACCGGGCGGCGTGGCTTTCGAGTTCGCCGCGGTAGCCGGGTTTGCGGTCCTGGTCTCGGCGTGGGGCGTCGTGGCGGTTCGTACGATCCGCGGTATCGACCGCACCCGCCCACGCGGATCTCGTAGCGCAAGACGGTCTATAGCGCGCATTGTCGCTACGAGATCCCGGGGAGCAGCGAGGTGCGGGTCAGGGGGTGTCGCGGCGCCGGAAACCCAGGAATCCGATCGCCAGGAAGGCCAGGGTGAACAGGCTGATCCACAGCAGTCCCCACCAACTGTGCGAGGCGGCGGACACGTCGGGCACGTGGAAGAAGGGACTGATGCCGAGGGCCCAGGTCGGCAGCTTGAAGCTGGGGCCGAGCAGGGTGAGGACAAACGATGCCAGGACCCCGATCCATGACGCAGGTTGAATCCGGGGCCGGGCGCCGATGACCGCGACCGCGAGCGCGATCACGGTCCATACCGCCGGAATGGTCGCGACCGCTTGCAGGAACGCGTTTTCGAAGGTGATCCCGATGTGGGCCGCGGATGCGAAGATGCCGATGACGACGCCTGCGATCAGCATGAAGAGTGCGGGCGCCAGAAACGCGATGGAGACGTTCGACGCCAGGTAGCGGTGTCGGCTGATCGCCGCGGCCAGGACCGGCTCGGTGCGGTCGTCGAGTTCCTCGGTGCGAATCCGGTTGACGATCTGCACTCCGCCCACCGAGGCGATGATGCCGACGAGGCTGAGGATGGTGGTCAGGAATGCGGCGACGAGATCGTCGGGAGAGGCTGCGCCAGAGGCGAAGATCTCGGCCATGGCCGGATTCGCGCCGAACAGGTCGTCGACCGAGCCCGTGAAGTAGCCGAAGATCACGCCCAGGCCGGCGAAGGCCGCACACCACGCCGAGATCGATGCCCGGTTCAGGTGGATGGCGAGACCCAGGGGCGTGCGGGCGGTTCCGCGTTCGGGTCCGGGGCGCGGTGCGATCAGGCCCTGACCGAAGTCGCGGGACACCTGCAGCCGGAAACCGATCGCGGAGACGACGGCGGCGAAGGCGATCCCGAGGAGCAATGGCCACCAGTGGTCGCCCGTCCCCGGACGCGTCTCGGTGATCCAGCCCAGCGGATTGACCCAGGTGGTCCAGCCGGGCGCACTCACCGAGTACAGGAACCCCCGCAGGATGAACAGGACCCCGAGGACCGAGACGGCGATCGTCGTCGCGGTCCGCGCGTCGGAACCGATCTGAGCCGTGACCACAGCCACCGCGGCGAACATCCAACCGGTGACGGTGAACCCGGCGGACAGCAGAAAGGATGCCTGCCAACCTCCACCGCACAGCACGGTGGCGATCCCGGAGACCACACCGACGGCCAGCGAGGCGACAAACGACAGCGCCAGGGCCGTCAGCAGTCGCGACTCGCGGCCCAGGACACCCGCCGCGAGGAGCTCCGCCTGCCCCGAATCCTCCTGTCCGCGGCTCGCTTTCGACACGATCAGGATGGCGCCCAACGCGGTGATGAAACCGCCGAGGGCGAGGCTGCGCCATGCGTTGAACCCGTCGGTGGTGGACAGATCGAAAGCGGGTCCGAAGATGAGGCCGAGGGCCGGGTTGGACCCGACCGTGGCCGCGAAGGCTTTCCGGTCGGCCAGATCCGGGAACAGCAGGGGGTAGACGATCACCGACGACACCGAGAGCGCGGTGGTGATCACCACCCAGGGTGCGAACGTCCGTGCCTCGTGGCGCAGTGAGGCACGGAGCAGGGGAGCGGTACCGGCGACGGCCGCGGCCGCGGTCATCAGCGGGCGCCCGTCGCGCGGCCGTCGGTAGCAGTGTCGCCGGTAGCGGTGCCGTCGGTGTCACTGCCGTCGTTGTCATAGAGGCGCAGGAACAGACTCTCGAGCGACGGCGGCTCCACGGTCAGCGATGCGATGCCGTACGGGAGGAGCGCGCGCATGGCCTCGTCGATCCGGTCGGAGTCCACGGTCGCCACCAGGCGGTTGCCCTCCAGGTCGATGTCGTGCAGGACGGCCAGCTGGTCGCGTAGGGGGATGGTCTCCAGTTCTGCACGGATGCTGGTGCGCGTGTGTCCGCGGAGCTCGGTCAGGGTGCCGGTCTCCACGATCTCGCCTGCCCGGACGATGCTCAACCGGTCGGCGAGGGTCTCGACCTCGGCCATGATGTGACTCGACAGCAACACCGACGTTCCGCGTGCCGTCGCCTCGCCCACGACCTCTTGAAAGACCTTCTCCATCAACGGGTCCAGACCGGAGGTCGGTTCGTCGAGAATCAGCAGTTCGACATCGGAGGCCAGTGCGGCGACGATCGCGACCTTCTGCCGATTGCCCTTCGAGTACTGCCGACCGCGTTTGCTCGTATCCAGTTCGAACCGGTCGACGAGTTCGGATCGCCGTGCCTCGTCGAGGCCGCCGCGCATCGCTCCGAGCAGGTCGATGGCCTCGCCTCCGGTCATCGACGGCCAGAGCGACACATCTCCGGGGACGTAGGCGAGGCGACGATGCAGCTCGACGACGTCGTGCCACGGATCGCCGCCCAGCAAGCGGAGCCGGCCGGAGTCGGCGCGCAGCAAGCCCAGCAGCACGCGGATGGTCGTGGACTTGCCCGCACCGTTGGGGCCGAGGAAACCATGCACCTGACCGCGCTCGACCTGCAGATCCAGGCCTCGTAGAGCCTCGAACTTCCCGAAGGACTTGCGCAGTCCTTCGACGTCGATGACGAGTTCTCCGCCGGCCATGGCGTCCTCCAGCCGTTCAGGTGGTGTGGGTGTTGTTCGGTGGTTGGCAGAAGTGTTCCACGAGTGTGGTTCTCGTGTCCGCCAGTTCACCGGCAGTACCCGAAGCGGCGAGCCGTCGCCGAACCGGCTCACCACGAGCGGCCGTCGGGGATGAAGGCTTGTCTCGGCGGCGGAGCACGGCAGGACTCACGCGCTCAGATGCCCATGAGTCCGGCCGCGGTCAGTTCACATACCGGCCGGCGGATGGCCCAGGCAGATCAGCGCGCCCATCGGGTCCTTGATGGAGGCGAGCGTGCCGTACGGCGTGTCTTCGCCGGCCATCAGGATCTCGGCGCCGAGGCCCTCGGCCTGCTTCACGGTGGCGGCGACATCGTCGACGGTGATGTAGACCTGCCAGAACGACGGCACCTCGGCGGGGAAGAGCTTGACCGAGTCCATGATCCCGGCATACGACATCTCGCCGAAGAAGACCTGTCCGTAGTTGTCGGGTCCGACGGCATCGGGGTCACCGCCGGTGCCGACCTCTTCGATGCGCGCGCCGAGTACGGCCCGGTAGAAGTCGAGGGACTTGGCGTAGTCCTTGCTCTGGCAATCGAACCAATAGGGGGTGCCGTGGACGCCGTACTCGGTGTAGCCCACATGGGTGTTCGGCTGCCAGAAGCCGATGACTGCGCCCGCGGAATCGACCGCGACCATCATCGTGCCCTCCTCGCCGATGGCCATCGGCGGCACCATGATGGACCCGCCGGCCTGTTCGACGGCCCTCACGGTCGCGTCCGCGTCCTCGGTGTGCAGGTACACCGACCAGATGTTCGGCGGCCCCGCACCATCCATCGTCGGGCTGAGACCCGCGACGCGCTTGCCGTTCTTCGTGAAGTTGCGGTAGCCGCCGAACTCCTCGTCGGCCTCCTCCGCCTCCCAGCCGAAGATCGCACCGTAGAACTCCTCGGCTCTCGCGGTGTCACTGCTCATCAGGTCGAACCAGATGGGTGCCCCCGAAGGAGCTGCGTAGTCGGCCATGTCATGTCCTCTCGTACTGAACGGCGATGGATTCGATCGACACACTTCTGACTGTCATGGTCGCGCAAACTCATCGGTCCCGACCCCCGATCACCGCAGACCGGAATGGCACCCTGGTCGCATGACGACGCAACGAGACACCGCCGAGCGACTCCGCGGGTTCGCCTGGCCCGCGATGCTGGTCGGGGGGCTCCTGCTGGTCCTCCTCGCCCAGGTGCAGTGGGGCTGGACCGAGGAAGGTGTGGAACCGTCGATCACCGGATTGGGTCACGTCAAGATCCTGGGAGCGACTACCGACGATGTCGAGTTCTTCTTCGCGGACAAGACCGACGATCCCGGTCTGAGCGTGGTGGTGGCCGGCGCGGTGATCGCGGTCGTTGCGGCACTGGGCTGGTGGCGCACCCGACTCCGGCCGTCTGCCGTCGGACTGATCGGTCTCGCGTCGCTCATCGCACTGGTTGTCGGCGTCCGGACGTTGAGTGATCCTGCCGCACAGTTGTTCTCCGACTCGGTGTCGGAGGCGTTGGGTGCAGAGCTGCCCGCCATGCAGCCCGGTTACGGCCTGATCGGGACCGTCGTGGTCGCGGTCCTGCTGCTGGCCGTCGTCGCCGGATGGGTACTCACAACGCTGCTGTCGCGGCCGACGGTCAGCCGAACCGGCGAATCGTCTTGATGTAGCCCATGTTCTTGAGCTTGGTGAAACCGATCGGTACACCGTTGGGCCCGTACGCGTTGAACACTCGGCCGGCGCCGGCGTAGATACCGACGTGCCCGGCGTCGCGGCCGAAGATGATGATGTCGCCCGGGGCGAGCGCACGGAGCGGGATCGCGTGACCGACCTTCGCCTGTTGCTGACTGGTCCTCGGGAGGTGGACCCCGGTCGTGTAGAACGCCCACCGCACCAGCCCGGAGCAGTCCCACGAATGTGGACCGACACCGGCCCACTTGTAGGGCTTGCCGATCTGGGTGATCGCTGCGCCGAGCGCGTTGAGCCCGGCCTGCGTCGGCACCGGGAGGTAGATCGGCGCCGAACCCGTGGCGTCCGAGGATCCCGCGGCAGCCGCGCGGGCGGTGTCGGCCAACGGCGAACCGGTGAGGGGGACGCCGATGGTGAGTGCGGCGGTCAGGGCAAGAGTGCAGGTCACGCGCGTGCGACGCGTTCGGGAAACGGGCATGACGACAGCTTCGCCGACGGTCGACGGCGCGTCGTCGGTCGTGCCCTACGTGTGACGAAGGTGTGACCGCTGTGATGCCTGAGGCTAGTGGTCACTAATGTGATTGGGCCGGTGGCTAATTGCCGTGCCCGGTTGTCACCAGTACCCGTCCGGGTCGGATCGCGGTGACTCCGCCGGGATGATGCCCTCGGCAACCCCGTGGTCGATGCTGGCCGACAGTCGGGCGCAGGTCGGCATCATCGCGCCCGGGAGAAGAGGCCCGTTGCCGTCATCGCCGCCGGCGCGCATCTGCTCGAGGCCGAGGCAGCGATCTCGGGCGTCGGCATTCCACTGCACACTCGTGTGGAACGAACTCGTCTTCTTCACGAGCACGCAGGCATGGCATGCCCGGCACTCGATCTCACGCATACCGCCCCGGAGGTAGTGCTCGCGGTCGCGCTGCGTCGCCTCGTGAACCCGGGCACGACGGTCGGGATCGGCGTGGAAGTCCGGCGCCTTCGCCCACCGATCGGTACCCACTCGACCCTCGGCTGCCCGGGTCATCGTCAGACCTCGGCCTTCTCCGAGGACGCCGTGGTCTCCGAGGACTGAGCCTTCTCGGCCTCCTGGCGACGCAGATTCTCCTGGATCTCCTCGTTCCAGCTCTCGAGGGCCTTGGACGTGTCGATCTCGTACTCGAAGCGTCCGGTCATCTCGTCGGTGACCTCGGCCTTGTCGACGTAGAACTGCTCGTACCACCGACGGAGCTGGTAGACCGGGCCGTCTTCCTCCACGAGGAGGGGATTGTCGATGCGCGTCTTGTTCTTCCAGATCTCGACGTCCTGCAGGAAGCCGACCTCGACACCCGAGCTGATCTTGTCAGCCATCTTCGACGCCTGCTCGGCGGTCAGACCGTCGGGCACCTTGGCCATCACGCCGTACATGAGAACGAAGGAGTTCTCGTCGATCGGGTAGTGGCAGTTGGTGAGGATGGTCTCGACCGCGTAGCCGCCGTAATACTGGATCATCGGGTTGAGCATGTAGGACGGGCCGTAGTACGCCGCGATCGACTCCAGGCGGCTGTCCCCGTAGTTGGTGCCGAGGGAGACGTCGGGCCGGCCGTGGGAGTTCATGTACTGAGCTGCGATCTCGCCCTCGAAGACGTTCTTGAAGTAGTCCGGCAGGGCGAAGTGAACGTAATAGAAGTGCGCCATGTCGACCACGTTGTCGATGATCTCGCGGCAGTTGGAACCCTCGATGACGAGGCGGTTCCATGTCCAGGCCGTCCACTCGTCGGTGCCGAACTCGTCGAGCTCGGGAATGATGCATTCGTCCGGCGGGGGATTGCCCTCGGGATCGTTGTAGACGAAGACCTGGCCGTTGCGGACCATCGACGGCCAGGAGCGGGTCTTGGCCAGCTTCGGGTTCCGCTTCGCATAGGGAACGCCCCCGCAGCGACCGTTCCCTTTCCAGAGCCAGCCGTGGAACGGGCACGCGACGTTGTCGCCCGACAGCTTGCCCTGGGAGAGATCGCCGCCCATGTGCCGGCAGAACGCGTCGAGTACGTTGACCTCGCCCTTGGTGTCGACCCAGACGACCAGCTTGGTCCCGAAGATCTGCACCGAGTGGGGCTGGCCGTCGGAGAATTCGCCGAGCAGTCCCAGGCAGTGCCAGCCGCGGGCGAATCGGGTGGGCGGCGCCCCGGTGTCGATCTCCCGGATGCCGACATCCGCCCCATCCGTGGCGGTGGCTCCGTCCGACGAGCGGGGGGTGCCCGGGGTCATCGTCTCGGGTCCTGAAGACATATGCCCTCTCCTGTCTGTGGCTCGTATCGCGTCAGGGTCTGCTCTCAATACTAGAACACGTTTCAGATTTGTCAGGCCGATCGACCTCCCAGGGTGCGATCTGGCCTGTACATGGGCATGAATCCGCAGTGCTCGACAGAAATGAGAACGTGTTCTAATCTCGAACTCGATGGTACAGCGGCCGGTCTTCCGGCCGAGGAGAGACGAGTAGGAGCAGGCGAGATGCCAGCACAACGGAGCGAAGCCGCCGAGCAGGTCCTGGAAAAGATCAGTGCCTTGCTCCCGGAGATCGAGCAGCGTGCGCAGTCGACCGAGGATCTGCGCCGCATCCCCGAGGAGACGGTGTCGAGTCTCGAGACCGCCGGATTCTTCAAGCTGCTGCAGCCCGAGCAGTGGGGTGGCTACCAGGTCGATCCGGTGACCTTCTACGAGGCGGTCCGCCGCATCGCTTCGGCCTGCGGTTCCACCGGCTGGGTCTCGGGCATCATCGGCGTGCACAACTGGCACCTCGCGCTGTTCGACCAGCAGGCGCAAGAGGACGTGTGGGGTTCGGACACCAACGTCCGCATCTCGTCGTCGTATGCGCCGATGGGTATGGGCGAGGTCGTCGACGGCGGTTACAAGGTGAACGGCTCGTGGGCCTGGTCGTCGGGGTGCGAGACCGCCGACTGGGTGTTCGTCGGTGGCCCGGTCATCAAGAACGGCAAACCCGTCGACTTCGTGAGCTTCCT
Source organism: Gordonia terrae (assembly GCF_051789125.1). GTDB lineage: Bacteria > Actinomycetota > Actinomycetes > Mycobacteriales > Mycobacteriaceae > Gordonia > Gordonia terrae_A. Next base: position 963,025 of record NZ_CP196526.1, read on the forward strand.
GATCCCGCGCGAGGACTACACCATCAAGGATGTGTGGAACGTCGTCGGACTGCGCGGCACCGGCTCCAACACGATCGAGGTCAAGGACGTCTTCGTGCCGCGGCATCGCATGTTGAGCATGCGGACGATGTCGATGGGCGAGAGCCCGGGCCTCGAGCGCAATACCGCCCCGGTGTACAAGATGCCCTGGGGGACAATTCATCCCAGCACCATCGCGACCCCGATCGTCGGAATGGCCTACGGCGCCTACCGGGCGCACGTCGAGCACCAGGGCAAGCGTGTCCGGGCTGCGTACGCCGGCGAGAAGGCCAAGGAGGATCCGTTCGCCAAGGTCCGGATCGCCGAGGCGGCCAGCGACATCGACGCCGCGTGGCGTCAGTTGTCGGGCAACCTGCAGGCCGAGTACGACCTCATCCTGGCCGGCGAGGAGGTCCCGATGGAACTGCGTCTGGCCGCGCGTCGTGACCAGGTGCGAGCGACCGGGCGGGCCATCTCCGCGATCGACCGGCTCTTCGAGAACTCCGGAGCGCACGCGCTGGAGAACGGCACCCCGATCCAGCGGTTCTGGCGCGACGCCCACGCGGGCCGCGTGCACGCCGCCAACGATCCCGAGCGCGCGTACGTGGCATTCGGCAACGGCGAGTTCGGGATTCCCATCGGCGACACGATGGTGTGACGCCCCTTCGTGACGCTCGCAAGCTCGCTCCTCCGGGAGCAAGGACTAGACAGGAGCACTGGAGATGACTGACAGTCCGATCCGCTCGCTGGGATACATGAGGATCGAAGCCACCGACATCGAGGCGTGGCGCACCTACGGCCTCAAGGTCCTCGGCATGATCGAGGGTTCCGGGCTCACCGACGGTGCGCTCTACCTCCGGATGGACGACTTCCCCGCGCGGCTGGTGATCGTGCCGTCCGAGCACGACCGGCTCGCCTGCGCCGGATGGGAAGTCGCCGACGCCGCCGCGCTACAGGATGTCCGGGATCGCCTCTCACGTGCCGGGGTGGTGTTCCGCGAGGGTAAGGACGAAGAGGTCGCCGACCGTCGCGTCGCCGAGATGATCGTGTTCGACGATCCGGCCGACAACACCCTCGAGGTGTTTCACGGTGCCGCCCTCGAACATCGTCGCATCGTCAGTCCGTACGGCCACCGATTCGTCACCGAGGAGCAGGGACTCGGGCATGTCGTGCTGACCTGCACCGACGACAAGGCGGCGCTCGAATTCTATCGCGACGTCCTGGGATTCCGTCTCCGCGACTCGATGCGGTTGCCCCCGCAGGTGGTCGGCCGCGAAGAAGGCGACGAGGTCCCGTGGCTGCGCTTCCTCGGATGCAATCCGCGGCACCACTCCCTGGCGTTCCTGCCGATCCCCAACAGCACCGGCATCGTCCACCTCATGGTCGAGGTCGAGAACTCCGATGACGTCGGACTGTGCCTCGATCGCGCGCAACGCAAGAAGGTGCCGATGTCGGCGACGCTGGGTCGGCACGTCAACGACCTGATGCTGTCCTTCTACATGAAGACGCCAGGCGGGTTCGACATCGAATTCGGTTGCGAGGGAAGAACGGTCAAGGACGAGGAATGGATCGCCCGCGAGAGCACCGCGGTGAGTCTGTGGGGACACGACTTCAGTGTCGGGTTCAAGGCCTGATATGACGCGAACCCCCTACGGTTCTGCCGATTTCGACTCCCGGCAGTTCCGTACCGCCATGGGGCAGTTCTGCACCGGCGTCACGGTCATCACCACACTCGACGACGCGGGCAAACCGGTGGGATTCGCTTGCCAGTCGTTCGCCGCGTTGTCCCTCGACCCCCCGCTCGTCCTGTTCTGTCCGATGAAGACCTCGCGCAGTTGGAAGGTCATCGAGAAGGCGGGCAAGTTCTGCGTGAACGTCCTGTCGAACCGGCAGCAGGACGTCAGTGCCGCATTCGGCGCCCCCGGTGACGACAAGTTCGCGAACGTCACCTGGGACCCGTCCCCGGCCGGGTTGCCGGTCATCCGGCATGCATTGACCTGGGTCGAGTGCGACGTGGAGAGCGTCACCGACGGCGGCGACCACCACATCGTGATCGGGCGGGCCCTCACCCTCGGAGAGGTGTTGCAGGACAAGCCCCTCCTCTTCTATCGCGGCGGCTACCTGTCGACCGAACATCCGCGGGTCACACCCGCACAGGCCGAGTTGGAGAATTTCCTGACATGGACGGGCGGGGACACCTGGTTATGAGCACCGACGTCACGACGACCCTGGTCACCCAGCCGCTCACCGACGCCATCGCCGAAGCCGAGAAGCTCGTCACATCGGCCGATTTCGCCGAGACCGAGCAAGATCTCGCGGAGGGGCTCGACTATCTCGCCGGCAGCATCGCCGCGATCGTACAACTGGTTCGAGCGCGGTCGCTCTCACACCCGAACTTCGTGACCTCGACCGGCCCGGCGACGAAGATGGGGCTGGACAATCCGGACACGCTCTACTATCACGCCGACGTCGAACCGACCGGGACCTACGTGGTACGCGGGCGACGGGGTACCACAACAGATCTCAGCTTCCAGGTGCTGCGGGGCGACTACACGGCGTCCGAGGTGCCCGGCGGCGAGGACGCGTTCGACGACCGTCGCCTGACCATCGCCGAGGACGGTTCGTTCGAGTTGACCTTCGGGCCGCCGCTCCCGGATCCTCCGGACAACTACTTCCCGCTCGGCGACGGGGCGTCGATGCTCGCTGTGCGCGAGGTGTATTCGGACTGGACCGAGCGGAAGGGGTCGATCACCATCGAGCGCGTCGACACCGTCGGGTCGGCGCCCGAGGAGCCGGACCTGGCGCGTGTGTCCCGCAGATATGCGACCGCGGGAAAGATGCTGCTGACACGCATCAACACCTGGTTCAACTTCCCCAAGTGGTTCTACCTCGACGAGCCGGTCAACACCTTCACCGCGCCGCGCCAGACGCCCGGCGGACTCAGTACGCAATTCTCCTCCGTCGGTCACTACCGCCTGGGTCCCGACGAGGCGATGGTCATCACCATCCCGCGATCCGACGCGCCGTACCAGGGCTTTCAGCTCGGCAGCATGTGGTACATCTCGCTGGACTACGTGAATCACCAGACCAGCCTGAACTCCGCTCAGGCGCAGGTCGATCCGGACGGAATGATCCGGATGGTGGTGTCACACCGAGATCCCGGCGTGGCCAACTGGATCGAGACGACCGGCCGAGCCAAGGGCATCCTCCAGTTCCGCTGGCAGCGCAGCGACTCCGCGATCGGACCCGAACTCGGTCCGAGCGCTCAGGTCGTCGCCTTCGACGACGTCGCAGCGCACCTGCCGCATCTCGAGCACAACAGGATCGATGCCGAGGGCTGGGCGGAACGGATCGCAGCACGGCAACGCGGGTTCGCCGAGAGGATGCTGGGATGAGCGAGAGTGTGCCGTCGGGCGGATTGCTGGCCGGCAAGGTGGTCGTGGTGTCGGGCGTAGGTCCGGGTCTGGGCCGGTCGATCTGTCTGCGCGCCGCCGCCGAAGGCGCCCGGGTGGTACTCGCGGCGCGGACGGAATCGCGGCTGAAGGAGGTCGCCGCGGAGATCGACGCGGCGGGTGGGACGAGCCTCGTCGTGCCGGCCGACATCACCGACGACGCGGCCGTCGACGAGCTGGTGGCCACCACGCGCGCCGAGTTCGGTCGCGCGGATGTACTGGTCAACAACGCATTCGCGCTGCCGTCGATGAAGCCGTTGTCGCGCACCGACTTCGACCAGATCGCAGCCAGCCTCGAGGTCACCGTCCTGGGGACCCTGCGCGTCATCCGCGCGTTCACCGACACCCTCGCCGAGTCCGACGGCTCGATCGTCAACATCAACTCGATGGTCATCCGGCATTCCGAGCCCCGGTACGGCAGCTACAAGATCGCCAAGTCGGCGCTCCTCGCCATGTCGCAGTCGCTGGCGACGGAGCTGGGTGACAAGGGTATTCGCATCAACTCCGTTGCGCCGGGTTACATCTGGGACGACCAGTTGAAGTGGTACTTCGGCGAGGTCGCCAAGAAGTACGGGATCACCCCGGAGGATGTCTACGCGCAGACCGCGTCGAAGTCCGACCTGAAACGACTGCCCGAGCCCGACGAGATCGCGGACGCCGTCGTCTTCCTCGCCTCACCGATGGCACGCGCCATCACCGGTCATACCTTGGACGTGAATTGCGGTGAATATCATGACTAGTGCTGCGCGCACCGACGTCGGGACGATCGAGGACCTGCACTCGTCGGCGACCCGTGCCACCGGACTCGACGACTTCGGTGACTCCGACTACCTGGAACCGCTGGGCATCCTGCTCGAGTCGTACCGGTCCGAAGCCGGGCTGACCGAACTCGGCAGCAAGATGTTCCGCTACTTCCTCAAGGGTGCGCTCGTCGCGCGATTGCTCAGCGAGGCGTCGTGGAAGGCCAACCCCGGGTTCGCCGACGTCGAGGTGACGCGTCCGATTTTCGTGACGGGTCTGCCGCGCACGGGAACCACCGCGCTGCATCGGCTCCTGGCCGCCGATCCCGCGCACCAGGGCGTCGAGATGTGGCTCGCGGAATTCCCCCAGCCACGTCCGCCGCGCGACACCTGGTCCGACAACCCGGTCTATCGCCAGATCCAGTCCGGCTTCGAGCAGCACCACGTCGAGAACCCCGAGTTCATGGGATTGCATTACATGGACGCCGGCGAGGTCGAGGAGTGCTGGCAGCTGCTCCGGCAGAGCGTCATGTCGATCTCCTATGAGTCGCTGGCGCACGTCCCGACGTACTCGCAGTGGTTGTCGACCCGGGACTGGACGCCGGCCTACCTGCGCCACCGCCGGAACCTGCAGCTGATCGGTCTCAACGATCCGGGGAAGCGGTGGGTGCTCAAGAACCCCAGCCATCTGTTCGCGTTGGACGCGCTGATGGCCGCGTACCCCGACGCGCTCGTGATCCAGACCCACCGGCCACCGACCACGCTGATCGCCTCGATGTGCAGCCTGGCCGAGCACGCGACGTCCGGGTACTCCACGACTTTCACAGGGCCTCAGATCGGACAGGACCAACTCGAGCTGTGGTCACGCGGCCTCCGCGAGTTCTCCGCGGCGCGCAAGCGTTACGACCCGAGTCAGTTCCTCGACATCGACTTCACCGATCTGCGGAGCGATCCGATGGGCACCGTCGAGCGGGTGTACGCCGCGCTCGGAAGCCCGATGTTGGACGAGGCCCGCGCGGCGGTGACGGCGCTGGACGAGGAGAGCCAGTCGGGCGCCCGCAAACCCCAACACCGTTACCAGCTCTCCGATTACGGGCTGGACGAGGCGACGGTCGAGGCGGCATTCGCCGTCTGACCCCAGGGATTTCGTAGCGAGAATGCGGATATGGCGCGCATTGTCGCTACCGATTCCCGATCGGGCGGTTCAGCTGCCTAGCGGAGCCGGGCAGCGACGTCGGCGACCGCCGTGTGCGGCGCACCCAGCAGCTGCGAGGTGGCCTGCGCCCGTTTGAAGTACAGCTGGATGTCGTGCTCCCAGGTGATGCCGATCCCGCCGTGCAGTTGGATGGCCTCGCCGGCGACGGATCGGTACGCGTCGGAGCAGTGGACGTGAGCGGCCAGAGCCAGCTCGGCGGCCTCCGCGCTGTCGGTGGCGACCGCGAGGACCGCGGCACGGGAGATCGACCGTGCGGTCTCGACGAGCACGTACATGTCGGCCATCCGGTGCTTGAGGGCCTGGAACGAGCCGATCGTCCGCCCGAACTGCTTGCGCGACTTGGTGTAGTCGACGGTGAGATCGAGCGCCCGCTGTGCGCCGCCGACCTGTTCCGCCGACAGCAGGGCCCACCCGAGTGTCCGTAACCGTGCGGCGAGATCTCCCGGCGCCGGGATGACCGAGGCCGCCACCTCGTCGAACCGGACCGAGGACAGGCTCCGGGTGGGGTCCATCACGGGCATCGGCGACACCGACACGCCCTCGGCGTCCGCCGCGACCTCGTGCAGGGTGATGTGTTCACCCGGCCCGGACGCCAGCACCAGCAGCGTGTCGGCGGTTTCGGCGTCGATGACGTAATGCGCGGTGCCGGAGAGGAGCCCGGCGTCGGCGTGCGCGCCCGGCGTGTCCCATCCGCGGACGCCCGCCCAGCACACCGCGCCGACACGTTCACCGGAGGCCAGGCCGGGCAGCAGACGGTTAGACGCCTCGTCGTCACCGGCGAGGAGAACCGCCCCGGTGGCCAGCCCGGCGGAACCGAAGGCGGGCACCGGGCTCAGCGCGGCGCCGAGTTCTTCCAGCACCGCCGCCGTCTCGGCCCAGGAGGCGCCGGCGCCACCGAGCTCCTCCGGGATCGGCAGGGCGGCCACACCGATCTCGGTGCACAGCGTCTGCCACAGCGGTGCGTCGATCCGGCCGGTCGTGGCCATCGCGGCGCGGACCGACGTCGAGTCGCCACGGCGTTGAAGCAGGTCACGAACGGCCTCGGCAAGCGCCTCGCGTTCTTCCGGGCTGATCGCGGACAGAGCGGTCACAGGGTCTCCAGAATGCGTTGACGGTGGACGGCGGGGGAACCCCAGGCACTGAGCAGCGCGCGGGTCTTGGTGATGTACAACGAGATGTCGTGTTCGGCGGTGTACCCGATCGCCCCCATCACCTGAAGGGACCGCCGGGCCGAGAGGTCGGCGGCCTCCGCGGCCGCGACCTTCGCCGCCGACACGTCCCGTGAGACGTTCGTGCCCTCCGGGACCTGACCGTCGATCCCGAGTGCCGCCGCGTGCACGAGCGGACGGGCCATCTCGATGGCGATCGCGACATCGGCGAGGTGGTGTTTGACGGCCTGGAACGAGCCGATGGGTTTGCCGAACTGCTTGCGCGACTGAGCATATTCGGAGGCGATGTTGAGCATTGCCTGGCCCAGGCCGAGCAACTGTGCGGCCGTGGCGAGCGCGCCCGCGTCGGCGGCATCGGAGGCGTCGACGCCGGAGGCGAGCACCTCGCTGGAGTCGATCCGAGACAACGTGCGCGTCGTGTCCACCGAGGCGCTCGTGTCGCGCACCTTCGCGCGCGACAGCACACCGTCTTCGACGAGGTACACGTCGGCGGAGTCGGCGTCGGCGGCCAGGGGTTGCAGCGGCCCGATGGCGCATGTCGCGAGCCGGCCCTCGGCGAGATCGCTGAGCGGGGCGGACACGTCGGCGTCGTGGAGCAGGACCGGCAGGACCGCAACACTCTCGACGATCGGTCCCGGCGCGCAGTGGCGGCCGAGTTGCTCGACGGCGACGACCATCTCGACCGCGCCGGCGCTGCTGCCACCGTGCGATTCGTCGATCAGCAGGCCGCAGATGCCCGCGTCGGCGAGCTGCGAGTACACCTTGGTGACCGCCGCGCGGTCGCCCTTGGCCCATGCGCGCGTCGCGGCCGGCATGTCGGCTTTGCCCAGCATCGCGTCCACCGTCGAGGCCAGATCCGTGTGGATGTCGGTGAGTCGGAAGTCCATGGATATCAGCGATCTCCGCGGGGAAGGCCGAGCAGGCGCTCGGCGATGACGTTGCGTTGGATCTCGTTGGTGCCCGCATAGATCGGCCCCGACAGTGAGAACAGGTAACCGTCCATCCAGGGGTCGTCCAGTTCGGCGACAGGGCCGCGGAGATCGAGGGCGGTCTCGTGTGCGGCGATGTCCCACTGCGACCAGAAGACCTTGTTGATCGACGATTCCAAGCCCAGCGCGCCACCTGCGGCGAGACGGCTCACCGTCTGATAGGTGGACAGCTCGTATGCGCGCGAACCGATCCAGGCGTCGGCCACGCGCGCATCGGTGTTCGCGGTGGCGGGCACGGTGTCCCGGGAGGAACGCCACAGTTCGACGAGGCGGTCGGTGGTGGCCAGGAACCGGCCGGGCGCTCGCAGCGAGAGGCCGCGCTCGTTGGCCGCGGTGCTCATCGCCACCCGCCAGCCGTTGTCCACCTGCCCGATCACGCCCGATTCACCGGGGTCGGTCGGGTCGTCGGGCACGAAGACGTTCTCCAAGAACAGTTCCGCGAAACCAGCCTCGCCGTCGAGCTGTGCGATCGGCCGGACGGTCACGCCCTCGCTGCGCAGGTCGAACATGAAGTAGGTCAGGCCCTTGTGGCGTTGCGCCTCTTTGTCGGTGCGGAAGAGGCCGAAGGCCCGGTCGGCGAAACTCGAGCGCGAACTCCACGTCTTCTGACCGTTGAGCAACCAACCACCGCTGGTGCGGACGGCGGTCGACCGCAGGGACGCGAGGTCGCTGCCCGCCTCCGGCTCACTCCAGGCCTGGCCCCAGATGTCGTCGGCGTTCGCCATCCGCGGCAGGATACGTTCCAGCTGAGCCGGACTCGCGTGCTCGAACAGCGTCGGGGCGAGCAGGAAGATCCCGTTCTGGCTCACCCGACCGGGGGCGCCGGACCGGTAGTACTCCTCTTCGAAGATGACCCAGTGCAGGAGCGGGGCGTCACGCCCGCCGAACTCCACCGGCCAGCTGACCACCGACATGCGGTCGGCGGCCATCGTGCGCTCCCACTCGCGGTGGGCCTCGAAACCCTCGGCGGTGTCCATCGACGGGAGTGGCTCGCGCGGAACGTGATCGGCCAACCATGCCCGGACCTCGGCGCGGAAGGCGTCGGCGGCTTCGTCGAACAGCAGGTCCATGTCAGCTCCCCAATCCCGAAGCAGCAGCGGACGATGCCTTCATCGACTTCGCGTCCATGCCGCCGAGCGAGTCGCCGCCTGCCTCGGAGTTGGCGGCGTGGGCGAAGTGGTGCCAGCCGAAGACCGAGTCCATCGAATTGCGCAGGCCCATCTGGTCCTCGCAGATGTTGACGGCCTTCTTGCTGAGGAACAGGCCCTGCATCGGCATCCCCACGGCTTTCTCGGCGATCTCGTTCACCTTGGTGTCGAGGGCTTCGCGGGGGACGACGTGGTTGACCATGCCCCAGTCGGCGGCCTGCGTGGCGGTGAAGCGTTCGCCGGTGAAGAGGATCTCCTTGGCGCGACGGGGGCCGAGGGCGAAGGCGTGGGCGAAGTATTCGACACCGGGAATGCCCATCCGCGCGACCGGATCCGAGAAGAACGCGTCATCCGACGCCACGATGAAGTCGCAGATCCAGGCGAGCATGAGGCCGCCCGCGATGCAGGCGCCGTGGACCTGGGCGATCAGGGGCTTGGGGATGTCGCGCCAGCGGCGGCACATCCCCATGTAGACCTCCATCTCGCGGGCGAGACGCTGGTCGGCGCCGGTCTTGTCGGTGTGGTCCCAGTGCAGGACGGCGGCGTTCTCGTAGAAGGTGTCGAAATCGCGCTCGGGCGTGCCGATGTCGTGGCCCGCGGAGAAATGCTTGCCGTTGGCCCGCAGCACGATCACCTTGACCGACGAGTCCTCGACGGCTTTGCGGAACGCGGCGTCGAGCGAATACGTCATCACCGAGTTCTGCGCGTTGCGATACTCCGGACGGTTCAGCGTCACATAGGCGACCGCCCCCTCGGGGCCACCGGTCTCGTAGGCGACGGGCGAGGTGTCCGGGCCGAGATCATCGGGGCCGAGCGGGGGCGGGATGACGGCGTCACTCATGCCCACGAGACTAACCTAGCAAGTGCTTGGTTGGTAGTGGGTGCCTCGAGCTCCGCGCGGCACTGACAGAGATGCGCTACGCGCGAGACACGGTCCGGCGGTTCTTTGCCTCAGGGGACGACGACGGTCCCACCGCAACTCGTCGACGGCACACTCCAGAGCGCGTTGCGGTTGACGGCGCTGAAGGTGACGTTGACGCGGCCCCGGCCGATCTGGCTCACGGGGATCACGAAGTAGTGGACGCCCTGGTAGGGCGGGTTGACGCGAACGTTGCTGACCTTCGAACCACGCTTGCCGGTGGCGAGATTGTGCCAGTCGAGCCGTGCCGAGGACTGGTACCCGCCGGGGAAGTAGCTCGTGAAATCGGACGCGATGTAGGCGTTGCCGGCATAGGTGCTCACGATGGCGCGGCGGGCGAGGAAGGGGACGTCGACGACGTTCGGGCTCAGGCCGACGCAATTCGACAGCGGGAACTCGCGTGTCACCGCTCCCGCCTCGCCGGTGGCGGCGACGCCCAGTCCGGCGGCGGCTGTGAGTGCGATGGCGGCGGCGGCCAACCGGGTGCTGATCCTGGTGCTCGGCATGTCCGGACTCCCTTTGCGTGTGACGGTGATGGCGTGACGCGGGTCCCGGTCATTCTCGTCGACATGACCGATTCTGTGCCGATTTCGACGACATGTCATTCACCCGCCCGATGGTGCCCGGGCATTCTTCAGGTCGTCTGGCCGGACAACTCGTCTGCGGCGGCACGCGTCGCGTCACCGAGCTCCCGCAGTTCGTCGATGTCGAGGGTCGCGTTCGGGCAGGCGACGATCGCCGCTGCCACACGGCCGGCGGCGTCGAAGACCGGCGCTCCGATGGTCACCACCGGGATGCCCGTGCCGTCCACCGCGCAGGCGTCGAGTTCCTCGGGCAGGTAGTCGATCACCGACAGCTCGGTCAGCAGATCGCCGACCCTGGCCCGCAACGTCTCCGACATCGTGTCGAGCGAGCTCAGCGCTTCGATCATCGCGACGTGATCGTCGGTCATCCGCTCGATCGAGTAGCCGCGCTCGGCCACGACGTCGAGGACGAGCCGGAGCCGGGTGCGGGTGGATTCGGCGGCCTGCGCGACCCACTCCGACCGTGCGTCCGGGGGGTCCCACGCGATGAATTCACGGCAGATCGGCGGCCGCAACCGGATGCGGCTGCCGTTGCGGAGCCACGGGTGCGGCTCGGAATCGGGAGCCAGATGCGGGGGGAAGGCGTGCGATGCCAGCGTCACGGTGTCCGCCGAGGTGCGGCGGGCCACGAAGCACGGGATCTCGAAGCGTCGGCACAGTTCCCGGGCCGCCGAGGCCGCCCACCGGATGAGGTGATCGGCGCCATCGGCGTTCCGTGCCAACGCGACGAAGGCGGGACCGACGGAGAAGGTGCCCGCGACGGGATCGCGGACGAGCCAACCCGCCGAGACCAGTTCGGAGACGATGGCATGCGCCGTGGCGCGCGACAGCGAGGTCTGGCGAACGATCTCGGCGAGGGTCAGCGAAGGCTGGTCGGCGCGGGCGAGCAGTTCGACGATCGCCACGACACGGGACGTCGGAGGCGACGCACCACGTGCCGGTTGACGAGCGTCGGAAAGGTCGCCTACGGTTTGTGTCACATTGTCAACACTTAGTGTCGAATATTCGACATGTCAAGGGGGTTGCACCCGGTGACCATTCCACTCGACGCGAAGACCGGTCGACATCCGCATCACGGCTACGAGCTGTCGCACCTCGCGGCGCTCGAAGCGGAGTCGGTCCACATCTTCCGTGAGGTCGCGGCCACGTTCGAACGTCCGGTGCTGCTGTTCTCCGGCGGCAAGGACTCGGTGGTCATGTTCCACCTCGCGCGCAAGGCGTTCTGGCCCGCGCCCGTCCCGTTTCCGCTCATGCACGTCGACACCGGACACAACTTCGACGAGGTGATCGAGTACCGGGACCGCGTCGTCGAGGAGACCGGGGTCCGACTCATCGTCAGCTCGGTGCAGGACGACATCGACGCCGGGCGTGTCGTGGAACAGACCGGGCCGGGTGCGACCCGCAACCGGCTGCAGACCACCGCGCTGCTGCGCGGCATCACCGACAGCCGTTTCGACGCGGTGTTCGGGGGCGCGCGTCGCGACGAGGAGAAGGCTCGCGCCAAGGAGCGCGTGTTCAGCTTCCGCGACGAGTTCGGCGCGTGGAATCCGCGTGAGCAACGGCCGGAGCTGTGGCGGCTCTACAACGGACGCCACCACAAGGGCGAACACATCCGGGTGTTCCCGCTGTCGAACTGGACCGAGCTCGACATCTGGCAGTACATCGCCGCCGAGGACATCGACCTCCCGCCGATCTATTACGCGCACCAGCGCGAGGTGATCCCCCGCGACGGGATGCTGCTCGCGAAAACCCGCTTCCTGCAGGAACTCCCGGGTGAGGAGGTGCGTACGGAGACAGTGCGGTTCCGGACCGTCGGCGACGCCACGTGCACCGGGTGCGTCCTGTCGGCCGCCGACGACGTGGCCAAGGTGATCGAGGAGATCGAGGGGACGAGGCTGACCGAGCGCGGAGCCACCCGAGCCGACGACCGGATCTCCGAATCAGGGATGGAAGACCGCAAGAAGGAAGGCTACTTCTGATGGGGAACTCCAGCGTCGCCGGTGGCGCCACCGAGATGTTGCGCCTGGCCACCGCGGGGTCGGTCGACGACGGCAAGTCGACGCTCATCGGCCGCCTGCTCTACGACTCCAAGGCCATCTTCACCGACCAGCTCGAGTCGATCGAGCGCACGAGTGCCGAGCGGGGCGACGAGTACGCCAACCTCGCCCTGCTGACCGACGGTCTGCGCGCAGAACGCGAACAGGGCATCACGATCGATGTCGCGTACCGCTATTTCGCCACGCCGCGAAGGAAATTCATCATCGCCGACACGCCCGGGCACGTGCAGTACACGCGCAACATGGTGACCGGTGCGTCGACGGCCGATCTCGCCATGATCCTCATCGACGCCCGCAAGGGAGTGCTCGAACAGACCCGCCGTCACGCGTTCCTGTCGTCCCTGCTCGGCATCCCCCACCTGACCATCTGCGTCAACAAGATGGACCTCGTCGACTGGTCGCAGGAGCGTTTCGACGAGATCTGCGCGGACTTCGTCGATTTCGCGGCCAAGCTCAACGTCGTGGACCTCACCTTCATCCCGATGTCGGCGTTGCGCGGCGACAACGTCGTCGAGCAGTCGTCGGCCATGCCGTGGTACGAGGGCCGTCCGCTGCTCAACCACCTCGAGCACGTCTACATCGCCTCGGACCGCAACCTGATCGATGCACGACTGCCCATTCAGTACGTGATCCGTCCTCAGCGCAGCGACGGTGCCGACCACCGGGCCTATTCGGGGACCGTCGCCGGCGGCGTCTTCGCCAAGGGGGATGAGGTCGTCGTCCTCCCGAGCGGGTTCAGCACGACGATCACCGAGATCTGGGCGCCGGGCGGGCGGGCGGTGGACGAGGCCTTCGCCGAGATGGCCGTGTCCGTCGAACTCGCCGACGAGATCGACATCGTCCGCGGAGACATGCTCGCGCGTCCCAACAACCGGCCGTATGTGGGCCGGGATCTCGACGCGATGGTGTGCTGGTTCGCCGAGGACGCCGAACTCCGGCCCGGCAACCGATACCAGCTGCTGTGTGGCACGCGGTTGACGCGAGCGCAGATCAGCGGCCTCAACTATCGGCTCGACGTCAACTCGCTGCACCGCGACGAGGACGCCGAAGGCCTGTCGCTCAACGAGATCGGCCGGGTCGTCCTGCACACCCAGGAGCCGGTGTCCTTCGACTCCTACCGGCGCAATCGGGACACCGGCAGCTTCATCCTGATCGACGAGGCCACCAACCGCACAGTCGGCGCCGGCATGATCACCGCACCGGTGAGCCATGACAGCCACGTCGTGTGGCAGGCGACGAAGGTCGCTCGCGAGCATCGGGCACACCGGGGCGCGACCATCTGGCTGACGGGCCTGTCGGGGTCGGGCAAGTCGTCGCTGGCCGTCGAACTCGAGCGCCGTTTCGTCGCCGAAGGACGTCCGGCGTACCTGATGGACGGGGACAATCTGCGGCACGGGCTGAACTCCGATCTCGGGTTCTCCGATGACGACCGGCGCGAGAACATCCGCCGCACCAGCGAGGTCGCGGCCCTGTTCGCCGATTCCGGTTCGGTCGCGATCATCTCGTTGATCAGCCCCTTCGCCGAGGAGCGTCAACGGGCGCGCGAGATCCATGCCGAGCGTGGGCTGCCGTTCTACGAGATCTTCGTCGACACCCCGCTCGAGGAGTGCGAACGCCGCGATCCCAAGGGGCTGTACAGCAGGGCCCGCCGGGGCGAGATCAGTCAGTTCACCGGCATCGACTCGCCCTACGAACGTCCGGTGGATCCCGAGCTGGTCATCACCCCGGACGACGGTCCGCCGTCAGAGGTGGCCGACCTCGTGCTGCGTAACCTGGGACTGTGACGAGCGCGATCGCCGCGCGAGCCTCGTAACCGACCGAGAGGAACCCCCGTGACCGACGATCGTGCACTTGCCGGCGAACTGGCGACCGCAGCAGGCGAACTCCTGCTGGACATCCGCCGCACCACCGGGCTGACCGGCAAGGAACTCGGCAACGAGGGCGATCGACGCTCGAACGAGTTCATCCTCGGCCGTCTCGCCGAGGTGCGTCCCGACGACGCGGTGCTGTCGGAGGAATCGGCCGACGACTCCTCGCGCCTGTCCGCCCCGCGGGTGTGGATCATCGATCCGGTCGACGGCACCCGCGAGTACGGCACGTACGAACCCGGGGGCGGTCGAAGCGACTGGGCGGTACACGTCGCCCTGTGGTCGTCCACCGACGGGCTCATCGCCGGCGCGGTCGCACTGCCCGCGCTCGGCGTGACCTACCTCGACGACGACTCCGCCGTCGACCCCGTGGAAGGTCTGGCGTCGCGTCCGCGGACCGGCGTTCCGCGCGTCGTCGTGAGCAGTTCGCGCCCACCGGCTTTCGCCGACGAGGTGGCCGCGGCGGTGGCCGGGGAGATCCTCCCCATGGGGTCGGCCGGGGCCAAGGCGATGGCGGTGGTGCGCGGGGAGGCGGATGCCTACGTGCACGCCGGCGGTCAGTACGAGTGGGATTCGGCCGCACCCGTTGCCGTCGCGAAGGCGAAGGGCCTGTGGTGCGGACGCATCGACGGGACGCCCCTGGTCTACAACAACGAGGACACCTATCTGCCCGACCTCATCATCTGCCGTCCGGAGTTCACCGAGGCGATCCTCACGGTCACCACGGAGGGTGCCGGGGGCTGAGGGCCCTCAGTGCGTGACGAGGATCTTGATCACGACGATCAGGGTCGCGAGCAGGGTGACCGCGGCGGCGCTGAACAGCGTTGCCCGGCTGGGCCGCTCGTCGTTGAACCGATCGATGACGAACACCGTGCCGCCGATACGGAGCAGGATCACGATCTCGGCGACGAGTTGCGCGGTGCGTGGCTCGATCCAGCCGACGAGGCCGATCAGCAGCACGGCGCAGGGGACGAGCGCCGACGTCAGGATGGGCACGGAGTCGCGCAGGTGGGCGAGCGCCGATGCGGTCGTGGGGCGGATCGGCCCGACCTGCACGCGCCGCGCGACACCTTCGGCGAACACGTGGGCGATGAAGGTCGACGCCGCGGTGCCCAGCAGGATCGCAATGCCGACGAAGTCGTCGTGGACGTGCAGCGGGATGAGAACGGCGAGGATCAGGATGTTGCCGTAGATGTACGCGCTGATGCGGGGCGCCGCATGCTCGCGGTCGAGTGGCCGGCGGCGGGTGAACAACGGTCCGTGCAGCAGGGTCCACGGACGTTTGCTCATGGTTGAGGAAAGTATCAGCGTCCGAGGAGTTCGTCGACGACGTCGGACAGCTTGTCCCCGGGCCGGCTGAGGCAGACCGTCGCGGCGACGGTGGCGACCTGGCCCGCATTCGCTCCGGCGCCCAGTTCCGTCACGGCCTCGGTACGCGACCTGTCGTCGAGTGCCCGGAACTCCTTGCAGGTCATCGACGCTGCCGCTGAACTCGCGGCGTCTGAGGCGGTGGGTTGTGGTGAGCCGGCGGGCGCAGGGCGGGGCACCGAGGTGGCGGTGGGCGACGAGAGCGCCGACGTGACCGGCGGGTCTGATTCGGAGTCGTCGGAGGAGCAGGCCCCGAGCCCCGTCGCCACGATCGTGGCGAGCGCGGCGACGGTACCGAATCGCCACAGACGGGTACGACGGACGGATGTGGGCATGAGGCCACCTCTCATGATGTCGGGGGATGAGTCGACGACGATCGTCGGGGACACGGTGTCAGCGCATGAGTCCGGACAGCACACCCGAGATGGCCGCGCGGACGTCCTCGGTGTCGATCCGCATGAGATCGTCCTGACTGAGCGCTTCGAGATCGCCCGCCGCACTGAGACGGAACTCGCGTTCCTCCTCGGCGGCCTCGATGATGTTGCGGATGAAGCGACCGTTACCCGCGAGGTCGGTGGCCCGACGCGGGCTGCCCCGGTGCTCACGCACGTCGTGGTAGAGGGGTCCGCAGGCCTGCTCGATCTCGTTCATCGCCTCGGGTGTCAGCGACGAATCGCGTTTGCGCGCGATGAACTCGGCGATGCGGGCGAGTTCGCCGGGTGTGTAGGAGTCGAAGCGCACACGACGCGCGAAGCGTGATGCGAGACCGTCGTTGGCGGCCAGGAAGCGATCGATTTCCGAGTCGTAACCGGCGATGATCACGACCAGGCGGTCGCGATCGTCTTCCATCCGCGCGAGGAGGGTGTCCACGGCCTCGCGACCGAACGCGTCGCCACCGGACAATCCCTGCTGGATGAGGGTGTAGGCCTCGTCGATGAACAGGACGCCGTCCATCGCGGAGTCGATGAGGGCCGACGTCTTGATGGCGGTGCTGCCCAGATGTTCGCCGACCATGTCACGCCGGGTCGCCTCGACCACCTTGTCGGACTTGATGAACCCGAGTCCGCAGTAGATCTTCGCGACGATGCGGGCGACGGTCGTCTTGCCGGTGCCCGGAGGTCCGGTGAACGCCAGGTGCAGGCTGCGGGCCGATGTCGACAGACCGCGATCGGCCCTGACCTTCGCGAGGGTCGCCGTGGACTGCAGCTTGGCCACCTGCTGCTTCACCGAGTCGAGGCCGATCTGCTCGGCGAGTTCGCGCTGCGCCTCGGTGACGAGGCCGTCGGCGCCCGCGGGGTCGGCGGAGCCCGACAGCAGGGTCTCGGCGCGATCGGGGACCGACGCCGGGTCCCAGCGATCGGTGCGCTCGGCGATCTCCTCGGGCGTCGTGCGGGTGACCCGCATCGACGGCGACCGCATCGCCTCGGCCGCCGAGGCGAGCGACGGGTCCCGGGCGTAGGCCTGCTCGAACATCGCCTTGGCCTTGTCTTCGTGCCCCTGCTCGCGCAGGCCGAGGCCGTAGGCGAACATGGCCCGCGTCGAGCATGCCGCGATCGGACCCTCGATCGCGTTCTGAAGACGGCGCATGCCCTCGCCGAGCATGCCCAGATGCAGACACGACGAGCCGGCCATGAAGTCGGCGACCGCCTGCATGTAGGGGTCGTTCCACCGGTCGGATCGGGTCAGGGAGGCCAGGACGTCGGGCCAGCGCTGGGTGGCGAAGTGGAGCGAGGCACGGACGAAGTCGACGATCGGTGTGCGATGCGCGGGTGGGACGTCGTCGAGGACCTCCTCGGCGCCGGCGTAGTCCGCACCGCGAACGAGGCTGGCCGCGTAGGCCGCGGTCGCCTCGACAGCGCCCGACACCGGGTAGTCGATCATCATGCCCGTGTACCAGCGGCCCACGATGGTGCCCGGGGGCAGGCCGAGCCTGCGCTGCTCCACGCCGATCGACGCCCGGGCGCGGTAGAGGCCGAGGAGAACTTCGTTGCTGGTGTCGCCGCAGGCCAGGCGGCCGATCCAGGCATCCCCGAGCGACGGGTCCCATTCGGTGGAGCGGGTGAAGGCCTTGGCGGCCTGAGCCGGGTTGTCGATCGGTTCCTGGCCTTCGACCGGGATGTTCAGGGACAGGACGCCGAGTTCGAAGAGTGCCCTCGCCTTGCGGACATCGGCCATCGCATCCCCCTGTGTCAAACCGGACCTGCACGGACATCTGCTGCTCGAGCCCGTGTGGATCGGCCCAGACTGTTCGCCCCAGACTGTTCGCCCCAGACTGTTCGCTTCCCTGGCGCGTCGCCAGACAGAGTATCGCTACACCGAGCCGGTGCCGGTCGCAGACTTCCCAGGCCCGCGGCGTCTGTGTGTGGCGCCCGCAGGTGCTGCCTCGATGCCCCGTCGGTCGCGGGCGCCCGCACCCGCCTAGACTGATCAGAGTGAGTGCCCAGGTGGATACCGTCTCAGCCGCTGCCCAGACCCCGGATAATCCGCAACCGTTCCGCGAACTCGGACTCAAGGACGACGAGTACGCCCGGATTCGCGAGATCCTGGGCCGTCGGCCCACCGACGCCGAACTGGCGATGTACTCGGTGATGTGGTCCGAGCACTGCAGCTACAAGTCGTCGAAGGTGCATCTGCGGTACTTCGGGGAGACCACGACCGACGAGATGCGGGCCAGCATGCTCGCCGGTATCGGTGAGAACGCCGGTGTCGTCGACATCGGCGACGGCTGGGCGGTGACGTTCAAGGTCGAGTCGCACAACCACCCGAGTTACGTCGAGCCATACCAGGGCGCCGCGACCGGCGTCGGCGGCATCGTCCGCGACATCATGGCGATGGGCGCACGCCCGATCGCGGTGATGGATCAGCTGCGCTTCGGCGCGGCGGACGCTCCCGACACCCGCCGCGTCGTCGACGGAGTGGTCCGCGGCGTCGGTGGATACGGCAACTCGCTGGGTCTGCCGAACGTCGGCGGTGAGACCGTCTTCGACGCCAGCTACGCGGGCAACCCGCTGGTCAACGCCTTGTGCGCGGGTGTGCTGCGTACCGAGGACCTGCATCTGGCGTTCGCCTCGGGTACCGGCAACAAGATCATCCTGTTCGGCGCGCGAACCGGTCTCGACGGCATCGGCGGCGTGTCGGTGCTGGCGTCGGAGACCTTCGACGACACGGACACCGGGAGCGAAGCGGGCGGGTCCAATGGTGCAGTGGGGTCGCGTCCGAACCGCAAGAAGCTGCCGAGCGTCCAGGTGGGCGATCCGTTCACCGAGAAGGTGCTCATCGAGTGCTGTCTCGAGCTCTACCACGCCGGCCTCGTGGTGGGCATCCAGGATCTCGGCGGTGCCGGGTTGGCTTGTGCCACCAGCGAACTCGCGGCAGCGGGAGACGGGGGCATGCACATCGACCTGGAGAAGGTGCCGATGCGCGCCGAGGGCATGACCCCGGCGGAGGTG
The DNA here is from genome assembly GCF_051789125.1 of Gordonia terrae. Taxonomy (GTDB): domain Bacteria; phylum Actinomycetota; class Actinomycetes; order Mycobacteriales; family Mycobacteriaceae; genus Gordonia; species Gordonia terrae_A. The sequence continues at coordinate 982,002 of NZ_CP196526.1, forward strand.
CTCTCCAGCGAATCGCAGGAACGCATGTGTGCCGTCGTCACTCCGGAGAATGTCGAGAAGTTCCTCGAGGTCTGCCGCAAGTGGGACGTTCTCGCGACCGAGATCGGTGAGGTCACCGATGGCGAGCATCTCGTCATCAATTGGCACGGGGAGACCGTCGTCGACGTCCCGCCGCGCACCGTCGCCCACGACGGCCCGGTCTACGAGCGTCCGGTCGCACGACCGGACTGGCAGGACACGGTGATCGCGTCGACGACCGAACCGCTGCTGCGACCGGGTACACCCGACCAGCTGCGCGAGACGCTCCTGGAGATGCTCGCCTCGCCTGCGCTGTGCAGTCGCAAGTTCATCACCGACCAGTACGACCGGTACGTCCGCGGCAACACCGTCCTGGCCGAACACGCCGACTCGGGCATGATCCGAATCGACGAGGAGACCGGGCGCGGGATCGCCCTGGCTACCGACGCTTCCGGCCGCTACACCTTCCTCGACCCCTACCGCGGTGCGCAGCTCGCCCTCGCGGAGGCCTATCGGAACGTCGCGGTGTCCGGTGCCACGCCGAAGGCCGTCACCAACTGCCTCAACTTCGGCTCGCCCGACGACCCGGCGGTGATGTGGCAGTTCCAGCAGGCGGTGCGCGGACTCGCCGATGGTTGCGCGCAGCTCGGCATCCCGGTGACCGGTGGCAACGTCAGCTTCTACAACCAGACCGGGGCGACGCCGATCCTGCCGACGCCGGTCATCGGTGTCCTCGGCGTCATCGACGATGTGCACCGCCGTATCCCGACCGGCCTCGGCACCGAGCCGGGCGAGACCCTGATCCTGCTCGGTGAGACCCGCGACGAGTTCGACGGTTCGATCTGGGCGCAGGTCAGCCACGACCATCTCGGCGGGGTGCCGCCGCAGGTCGATCTCGAACGCGAGCGGCTTCTCGCCGACATCCTGGCCGCATCGTCGCGCGACGGATTGATCTCGGCCGCACACGATCTCAGCGAGGGTGGCCTCATCCAGACCGTCGTCGAGGCCGCGCTCGCGGGCGAGACCGGGTGCCGGTTGCTGCTGCCCGAGGATGCCGATCCGTTCGTCTGGCTGTTCTCCGAGTCCTCCGGCCGTGTGCTCGTCGCGGTGCCCCGCACCGAGGAGTCACGGTTCACCGCGATGCTCGATGCTCGTGAGATGCCGTGGACGCGCATCGGCGTGGTCGACCAGGGCAGCGACTCGGTGGAGATCCAGGACTACTTCTCGGTGCCGCTGAGCGAGTTGCGGGAGACCTACGAGGGCACCCTGCCCAGGCTGTTCGGCGACGCAGTGTAGTTGCGCGGCGCAACGGCCTCACCTGCGGCGATCCGTTGTCTGTCAATGGAATCAATCTCGCTCGCAGACCTGCTGCGCGCGGCGAGGGTCGGTTACGCTCCTGGGGTTCTCGAACTGAGTCGAAAGGGCGCAGATGAGCTATCCCTATGATCCCAACCAGCCGCCGAACTACGGCGCCGGTGGGTACGGACAGCAGCCGTACGGGATGAACCCGGCCGGCCCGGAGCCGGACAACAACCTCGTGTGGGCGATCCTCGCGACGGTGCTGTGCTGCCTGCCGCTGGGCATCGTGTCGATCGTGAAGTCGACGTCGGTCAGCAAGCTGTGGGCCGCGGGCGATTACGCCGGTGCGCAGAAGGCCGCCGACGAAGCCAAGAAGTGGGCGCTGTGGAGTGCGATCTCGTCGGTCGTCATCTGGGTGTTGATCATCATCGTCTATGTCATCTTCTTCGTCATCCTTCTCGGCGCCTCCGCGTCGACGTCCACGTACTGAGCGCTTCGAGAGGGCCGTCCTCGGACGGGTCTCGGCCCTCTCGAAGCATCGGTTCCTCGGGCCGGCGACGGTGGTCGCCGGTACCGGGATGCTCTGTGCGGCCGTATGGTTCGGCGATCCGACGACACCGGGCGGCGCCCTTCCGATGTGTCCGACCAAGCTGATCTTCGGCGTGACGTGTCCTGGTTGCGGATCGCTGCGGGCGATCTATTCGCTGCTCCACGGCGACGTCCCGGCCGCTCTGCACTACAACGCGGTCGGTGTTCTCGCGATGGGGTTGCTGCTCGTCGCCTTCGGCGCGTACTGCGTCCGGTTGTGGACGGGTCGCCGGATGCGGAGCTGGCAGAACTTCCGCTACTCGGGCGTCGTCGTACTCGTCGTCGTCCTCACATGGTTCGTCGTGCGCAACATCCCTGTCGAACCATTCCGGTCCCTACGCGTCTGACGCGCCGGTGGCCCTCCGGAGCCAGCGGATCAACCGGGACCCGTGCTCGTCTGCGGAGCCATTCGGGTCGAGCGCAGCGAGTGCTTCGGGATCGTCGGTCGTGATCTGGTCGACCCGCAACTCCAACAGCCGCTTCAGTTCGGGCACTGTTCGCGGACCCACGCGGGTGATCGTGTACCCGTCGACGCGCCGCCCGCGCGCGTGGAAGGCGCCGACGATGTCGTACCCCCGGTCGTCGGCGGTCAGGATCAGCCGGTTCTCGAGATAGATCATCTCGGCGTTCGGCGACGCCGACACCGCACGCTCGACGAAGCCGTCGAAATCCCCGGACCGGATCGCCGCGTCAGCGGCACCGTGATGGCAAGGGTCGTAACCGATCCGGACGCCCGGCGCGGCGCGGGTCAGTGTCTCGACGGCGGCGGCGTCGCCACACGACAGGATGTAGTGCTCGGCGAGTGGGGCGACGCTGTTCGCGAACACCTCGACCGCCACCGGGTCGAGGGCGGCGTCGTCCTCCTTGAAATCCAGCTGGAGGAGCGCGCCGGGCGCGATCTCGATGCCGTCGAAGAGTGCGGTGAGGTCCTCGAGCAGCAGAACTCGTTCGTCGATCTCGGAACCGTCGTTGTCGCGCAACGACAATCCGCGCAGATACGACGCGGGCAACGCGGACACCGCGCCGGTACCGGTCGTGGCGTGGTCGACGATGCGGTCGTGCAGGACCGCGAAGCCCCGGTCGGCGTGGATCACCAGGTCCACCTCGACGCTCGCTCCGAGTCTCATCCCCTCGACGATGCGCGTCGCGGTGAAGGCGGGGTCGCCGGCCCGGCGTCGGCCCCGATGCCACTTGAGCATGGTGCGGTGCCCGTGGTGGTCGATGTGCAGCGGAGCCGGAGCTGCGCCGGTGGGTTGCGGTGGGGTCATCGTCTGTCGAGCCTAGCGGCGGAACGCACCGGCGGCCGCGATCGGTTCTGACCGATCCGGCCCGTCGAATTGCAACGTGTTCTAGTTTGGTCGGTATGACTTTGCGCGTGGTCGAGTGGTCGACCGGAACCGTCGGACGACATGCCATCGCCGGGATCGATGCCCGGCCCGATCTCGAACTCGTCGGCGTCTGGGTGTCCGACCCCGCGAAGGTCGGCAGAGACGCAGGCGAACTGGCCGGCCTCGGTCGTGAACTCGGCGTGGCGGCGACCGACGACCGCGACGCGCTGATCGCCCTCGAACCCGACTGCATCGTGCACACGGCGATGACCGACGACCGGGTCATGGAGGCCATCGAGGATCTGATCTTCTTCGTGGAGAACGGGATCAACGTGGTGTCGAGCGGTCCGGTGGTGCTGCAGTTCCCGCAGGGCATCCTGCCCGACTCGCTTCTCGAGCGGATCGCCTCGGCCGGTCAGGCGGGCAACGCCAGCCTGCACGTCAACGGCATCGACCCGGGTTTTGCCAATGACGCTCTGCCCCTGGCGATGACGAGCCTCTCCCAGCGGATCGACGAGGTGCGCTGCCAGGAGATCGCCGACTATTCGACGTACTATCAGCCGGTCGTCATGCGCGATCTGTTCGGCTTCGGCCAGCCCATGGACACCACCCCGATGCTGCTCTCACCGGGCATCCTCTCGATGGCGTGGGGGAGCGTGGTCCGTCAGATCGCCGCCGGGCTCGACCTCGTGCTCGACGAACCACTGGTGGAACGTGTCGAGCGGGTCGAGGCGGATCGGGACTACTCCACGGTCTCGGTCGAGATCCCCAAGGGCACGATGGCGGCCCTGCGCTTCGAGGTCGCCGGTCAGGTCGACGGCGTGGATCGTGTTGTCCTGGAGCACTACACACGCACGCACGCTGATCAGTGCCCGCAGTGGCCGTCGCCGCACGACGGTGACGGCTGCTACCGCATCGCGATCTCGGGCGAACCGGAGATGGTCGTCGAGTTCGGACATCACGGCGAACACGGCGACCACAACGTGTCCGGCATGATCGTGACGGCCATGCGGCTCGTGAATTCCGTTGCCGCGGTCGTCGATGCGAAGCCGGGGCTCGTGACGGCGCTGGATCTGCCGCTCGTGTCCGGCCGGGGGTTGGTCGCGCGAGAGTAGCCGCACGGCTGCGCACGCGGCCACGGGGGACTTCTGATCAGCCCTGCCGCGCCTTGAACCTGGGATTGTTCTTGTTGATCACGTAGATGCGACCCTTGCGCTTCACGACCTGCGACCCCGCTTGGTTCTTCAGCGAGCGAATGGATGCACGGACCTTCAACTGAGCCTCCTTAATGGAAATTGTTTCCATTAAAGCAGGCGTTGCCGACGCACTCGCGCCCGGGCCGGTCGGTGGCGGTCACACCTCCCACACGTGCACGGGCTCACCCTCGTGCATCTGCGTCACGTAATCGCGCAGCATGCCGCGCAGCGCGTCGGCGCGGCTCTCGCCGGCTCGTTCCCGGGCCGCGACGGCCTGCCGCTGCCACACCGAGCCGGTCTGGCGTGAGATGCACCGCCCCTCGATCACCGACAGGTACCGCTTGCGGGCCTTGTCGGAGACGCCGAAGCTGCGCAATCCGTCCTCGGCGAGGGTGAGCAGGCGACGCAGGACGAGTTCGTCGGGACGCACCCAGCCGACATCGGGCCAGTAGAGCTGCGATTCCATTCCGGTCCGGGCGCCGGACCGGAGGTTCTCGGCGGCGGCGTTGAACGACATCCGCGACCACAGCGGACGGTCGGATTCGACGAGGCCGCGCACGACGCCGTAGTAGAAGGCCGCGTTCGCCATGGTGTCGACGACCGTCGGGCCGGCCGGCAGCACGCGGTTCTCGACTCGGAGATGGGCATGTCCCTCGTGGATGTCGTACACCGGCCGGTTCCACCGGTACACGGTCCCGTTGTGCAGGCGTAGTTCGTCGAGCGTCGGGACGCGGCCTGCGTCGAGTTCGGCCAGCGGGTCGGTGTCGGTCGAGACCGGCAGCAGCGCGGGGAAATAGCGGGTGTTCTCCTCGAAGAGATCGAAGATGGTGTTGATCCATCGTTCCCCGAACCACACCCGCGGCCGCACCCCCTGGTTCTTCAGTTCCAGCGGCCGGGTGTCGGTGGCCTGCTCGAAGACGGGGATACGGCTCTCGTGCCACAGCGCGGTCTCGGCGAGGAAGGGCGAGTTGCCGGCCAGGGCGACCTGGACCCCGGCGATGGCCTGTGCGGCATTCCAATGTGCCGCAAAGTCTTCGGGGGCCACGCGTAGATGCAGCTGCAGCGATGTGCATGCCGCCTCCGGGAGTATGGAGTCGGTCGAGGTGCGCAGGTGTTCGGTGTGGTGACCGTCGGTGAGCGGTACCCCGGTGAGGTCGATCTCCAGGTCTTCGCCACGGGCCGCGAAGATCTGCTCGTTCAGCAGGTCGTACCGGGGATTGGCCGAGATCCAGTGATGGGCAAAGTGTTCGGACTTCAGCGTGGGCAGCATGCCGATCATCACCAGATGGTTCGACGTCTGGGCCGCGCGCTCCTCGGCACGATTGAGCGAGGTGCGCAGTGCCTGCTCAAGCGAAATCGTGTCGTCGGTGGTGAAGGGCCGTGGCGAGACGTTGATCTCGATGTTGAACTGGCCGAGTTCGGTCTGATAGTCCGGGTCGGCGATCGCTTCGAGAACGGTCGCGTTGGCCATCGCCGGACGCATCTGTTCGTCGACGAGGTTGAGCTCGACCTCCATCCCGAGCAGGGGGCGCGGCGGCCTGCCCTGGTCGGTGAACAGCCCGTCGGTGAGCATCCGCGCGATGGCTTCCGTGCCCCGTCCCACCTGCTTGCGGAAACGCACCCGGTCCTCGCCGGTGAATTGCTGTTTCGTCACCTCGGCTCCCATGCGGTCAATACTGCCCGATACGGGCGATCGGAAACCCTGATGCAAGATGGCTTCCGTGCCGCCGCGTAAGAGAGTGGACCCCGCCGAGGTCCGTGCCGCCGTACTCGCGGTGGCCGGATGGCTCACCGATGCCGCCGAGCCCGCACCCTCACGCACCGCCCTCGCCGCCGCTGTCCGGCTGTCGGCGCGCACTCTCGAACACCTCGCGCCGGGAAACTCCGTGGAGGTCCGGGTCCCGCCCTTCGTCGCGGTGCAGTGCATCGAGGGCCCCCGGCACACCCGGGGGACGCCGCCGAACGTCGTCGAGATGTCGTCACGCACCTGGCTGCGCCTCGTCACCGGCCTGGACACGTTCGACGACGCGCTCGCCGCGGGTGCGATCGACGCCTCGGGTCATCGGGCGGGTCTGATCGCCGAGCTGCTGCCCCTCATCCCGCTCGGGCCGGAGGCGGGGCGATGATCGCGCCGGGAGTGTGATCAGTCACTCTGAACCGCGGTCACGGAATCAACGGCCCCACGACACTGCTGCAAGATTCGCAATGGGAGCCGACCGACACGTAAACTCCCACATGTCTGCCAGCCCACTCGACGGACCGATTCGCAGCCCCAGGGAGCCAGTCGATGCCTGATCATTCGATCGCCAACGTGAACCTGCTCGCTCCCACGGCGCCGGCGGGCGGATGCTCCGCACGCGGTGCGGGCGCGCTCAACCCCGCTCCGCTGGACGAACCCGAGAACGAACCCCGCGAGGAATGCGGCGTCTTCGGCGTCTGGGCACCCGGCGAGGACGTCGCCAAGCTGAGCTACTACGGCCTCTACGCGCTGCAGCATCGTGGCCAGGAAGCCGCGGGCATCGCCGTCGGCGACGGCAGCCAGGTCGTCGTCTTCAAGGATCTCGGCCTGGTCAGTCAGGTCTTCGACGAGCAGACCCTGGGCGCGATGAGCGGGCACGTGGCCATCGGTCACTGCCGTTACTCCACCACCGGTTCCACGACGTGGGAGAACTCGCAGCCGATCTTCCGCACCACCGACGCCGGTACCGGTGTCGCACTCGGCCACAACGGCAACCTGGTCAACACCGCCGAACTGTCCGCCCGCGCCCGCGCCGAGGGCATCAAGAGCTCGGCCGCGACGTCGGACTCCGACGTCGTCGGCGCCCTGCTGGCGCACGGCGCGGCCGACAGCTCGATAGAGCAGGCCGCGATGGAACTGCTGCCGACCCTGCGGGGCGCGTTCTGTCTCACCTTCATGGACGAGCACACCCTGTACGCCGCGCGTGATCCGCACGGCGTGCGCCCGCTGTCGCTCGGCCGCCTCGACCGCGGCTGGGTCGTCGCGTCGGAGACCGCCGCGCTCGACATCGTCGGCGCGTCCTTCGTCCGCGACATCGAGCCGGGCGAGCTGCTGGCCATCGACGCCGACGGCGTGCGGAGCTCGCGTTTCGCCGAGCCGACCCCCAGCGGCTGTGTCTTCGAATACGTCTATCTCGCCCGGCCCGACTCGGTGATCCACGGGCGTTCGGTTCATTCGACGCGCGTCGAGATCGGCCGTCGCCTCGCCAAGGAACACCCCGCCGAGGGCGACCTGGTCATCCCGGTGCCCGAGTCCGGGGTGCCGGCCGCGGTCGGGTTCGCCCAGGAATCCGGAATCCCGTACGGGCAGGGCCTGATGAAGAACGCCTACGTCGGCCGTACGTTCATCCAGCCGTCGCAGACCATCCGTCAGCTCGGCATCCGACTCAAGCTCAACCCGTTGCGCGAGGTCATCCGCGGCAAGAAGCTCGTGGTCGTCGACGACTCGATCGTGCGCGGGAACACCCAGCGCGCACTCATCCGCATGCTGCGGGAAGCCGGTGCGGCCGAGGTCCACGTGCGGATCGCGTCGAGCCCCGTCCGGTGGCCCTGCTTCTACGGCATCGACTTCGCGTCTCCGGCCGAACTGATCGCCAACGGCATGGAGTCCGAGGCCGGGATGGTCGAAGGGGTCCGGCAGGCGATCGGTGCGGACTCGCTCGGCTACATCAGCATCGACGAGATGATCAACTCGACGGGTCAGTCCGCGTCGTCGCTGTGTGCGGCGTGTTTCGACGGCAAGTACCCGATCGAGCTGCCCAAGGAGACCTCGATGGGCAAGGCGGTCCTCGAGCAGATGCTCGCCAGCGCCGCCGGCGACCGCACTGCGGACCCGCTGACCGCGCAGAACGACAATGTCAGCGCCGTGATGCGGCCCTGACATCGCGCCGTCGGCCCTCCGGTAGCGTGTGATCCGTCGGCGAACACGCCGCCGAGATTTTTCGACGAGATTCTTCGAACAGGGAGTGCTGCGGTGATGACGGAGCGGGATGCTGCTGCCGACGAGACGGCAGGCGCCGCATCGACGTCGACGCCGGTGGGCGGGCCGCCGGCCTCCTACGCGGCGGCCGGTGTGGACATCGACGCCGGTGAGCGCGCGGTGGAACTCATCGCGCCCCACGCCAAGCGCGCTTCACGCCCCGAGGTGCTCGGCGGTATCGGTGGCTTCTCGGGACTGTTCGCGCTCAAGGGCAACTATCGCGAGCCCGTACTCGCAGCCGCCAGCGACGGTGTCGGTACCAAGCTGGCCGTCGCCCAGGCGATCGACAAGCACGACACCGTCGGCCGGGACCTGGTCGCCATGTGCGTCGACGACCTCGTGGTCTGTGGCGCGGAGCCGCTGTTCCTGCAGGACTACATCGCGGTCGGCAAGGTCGTCCCGGAAACCGTGGCGCAGATCGTCGCCGGCATCGCCGACGGTTGTGTCGAAGCCGGATGCGCACTGCTCGGCGGCGAGACGGCCGAGCATCCCGGCCTGATGCAGGACAACCACTACGACCTGTCGGCGACGGCGGTCGGGGTCGTGGAGGCCGACAACGTCCTCACTCCCGACCGGGTCCGTGCCGGTGACGTGGTGATCGGCATGGGATCGTCGGGCCTGCACTCCAACGGGTACTCCCTGGCGCGCAAGGTGCTGCTCGAGTGGGGCCACATGGACCTCTTCGGTCATGTGGAGGAGTTCGGACGCAGCCTCGGCGAGGAACTGCTCGAACCGACCCGCATCTACGCCCGGGACTGTCTGGCACTGATCGCCGAAGCCGATGTGCGCACCTTCGCCCACATCACCGGCGGCGGCCTGGCGGAGAACCTGGCGCGGGTGATCCCGCAGGGACTCGTCGCCGAGCTCGAACGCAACACCTGGACACCGGCGCCGATCTTCGCCCTGATCGCCCAGCGCGGCCGGGTCGAGCAGGTCGAGATGGAACGCACCTTCAACATGGGTGTGGGCATGGTCGCCGTCGTCGCCCCCGAGGACACCGATCGGGCCCAGGCCGTGCTGACCGCCCGCCACGTCGACAACTGGGTGCTCGGAACCGTCAAGCGCGACAACGACCCGAAGACTGACACCGGTTCGCGAGTGACGCTGGTGGGCGAGCACCCGCGCTTCTAAGGCGCACCCGGCACGCACGACGCTGCGCGAACGTACCGAATCATCATCTGCCTCAACAGGAGTCGTATCCGGAGGTTCTCCGGGTCGACCCTGGCCCTCGTGTACCCCGACGCACTGCACAAACACCGACGCTCGCCGATGAGACCATCGGCGAGCGTCGGTGTCTGTCCATGACGTGATCACCCCGCGTACGACAGCATGGTGCACGGACAGAACTGTGCACAGACGGACTGCGCACAGACTGAACTGCGCACCAAAAGAACTGCATACGAAAAGACAGGCCCGCGTCACCGCGGGTCCGCTCATGCGGAGAATTCGAGAGTGATCCCGGGCGTCGAGATCAACGCCCGTGGAGTGTGCGCGTCAAGCGCGTCGCCACTCCTCTTCGTCCACCCAGTCGTCCACCACCGGATCCGGTCGGTCAACGACCGGATCGCCCTGTCCGGAGAGCTCGCGTTGCAAGCTTTCCAAATCGGTGTTCGGAGTGGAGTACTTCAGCTGACGTGCAACCTTCGTCTGCTTTGCCTTTGCCCGGCCGCGGCCCATATGGGACCCCCTCGCACAATGACGGGGCGGCCAAACACTTGGCGGCCCCGTTCTCTTGAAGTAATTCTGTCGTGGGGCCAGTCTAGCGCGCCTCTAGGATTTGTGTTGTCCACCCTGGCTTGCCGCGCCGAGGCGTCTTTCTGCCTTGGTCACGACCTTGCGCGCCTCCCGCCGGACCTTGGCGGGCAGATCGTCACGGTCGAGCAGCAACCGGATGGCGTCGGCATCGCCGCCCACGAGCAGATCGCGAGAGCGCACGCCGTGATCCGGCCGGTCGACGACCCTGACACGATCACCCGCACCGACGCTGCCGTGGCGGACAACGCGCAGGTAGGTGCCGAAGTCGGCCTGATCCATGAAGCGTTTCATCCACCGCGGCTCACCCGCCCACACCGCGAAGGTCTTGCAGGGGACGCGGGGGATGGTCACCTCGAGCAGCAGACCGTCGGAGCCGACCTCCCACCGCTCGCCCACGAAGGCGTCGCTGACATCGATCCCGTCGATGCGCAGGTTCTCGCCGAACCAGCCGTAAGGAAGGTCACGTCCGAGCTCGTCCGCCCATCGCCGCGCCTCGGGCTCGGCGTAGGCATAGACGGCCTGATCGACACCGCCGTGATGCCTCTTGTTGCCGACGTGATCGTCGACGAGCCCCATCTCGTCGACGTGGAGTCGACCGGACCGGGGCCGTTTGTCGATGGCCGAACGGCCGATGCCCTCGAGGATCACGTCGTCGCCGGCCGCGCAGACGGCCAGCACCTCACCCGAGTCCACGCGTCAGGCCCCCCGGGTCGAACCGCCGCGCAGGCGTTCGACAGCAGCACGCCCGGCCTGGACCCGGTCGTCCTCCCGGATCGAGTCCGGGTCGATGCGGGCGCTCGTCGCGGCATCGGTGCCGACGGTCAGCTCGACGTCGGCGCCCACATTGCGCTTGACGAGGGCCAGCGCGATGGGTCCCCATTCGTAGTGGTCGACGACGGTCCCGACGCGGCCGACGGTCCGGCCGCCCGCGGCAACCGGGTCCCCGGTCGCGGGACGCTCGTCGACGCTGCCGTCCAGGTGCAGCAGCACCAGTCGGCGTGGCGATTTGCCCAGGTTGTGGACACGGGCGACGGTCTCCTGGCCGCGGTAACACCCCTTGTCGAGGTGCACTGCGCCGAGTTCGTCGGGTCCGCCGATCCAGTCCACCTCGTGGGGGATCGTCCGGTCGTCGGTGTCCACTCCCAGGCGGGGACGCCGCGCCGCCACCCGAAGGGCGTCGTATGCCCAGCTGCCGGCCATCCGTGCACCGGCCTCGGTCAGCGTGTCCCACCATCGGGTGAGGACGTACTCCGGCACCACGAGGTCGACGACGGGCAGATCGCGGCCCTCGCCGAGTGGGGGCATCCGGCGCCAGAAGCCGAGGGGCTCGTCTTCGTGATGGGATTCGGGGAGCCCGCCGGCCTGGTAGATGCGGGTCTCGGGACCGATTTCGAGGAGCTCGGCGATCGGGCCGTCGAGCACCCCCGGTCCGACGAGCGTCACGACCTTCATGTCCGGGCGTGCGGCCGGCTCGGCCTTGGCCCAGAAGACCATCCTGGTGAGGAAGGTCAGCAATGGTTCGCCGCGTGACCCCTCGGTGTCGATCCAGGTGATCCCGTCGATGTCGGTGAGGACGAAGTGCTCCTCCACGCGACCGTTGGCGTCGAGGGAGAGGTTCTCCGCGCTCGAGCGGTCGGGAAGATCGGTGATGTGCTGGCTGGAGATGGTGTGCAGCCAGCTCAGACGTTCGGCGCCCGGGATCTCGATGACCGCACGGTCCGAGCGGTCGATGATGATCGTCCCGCCGGATGCGGCCCGCTGCTCACCGAGGGGGTCGCCGTAGTGCCATGCGGTGTCGGGGGAGTGCTGATCTCCGGGTCCGGGTACCGCTCCGGCGTCGGAATGCCTGGTCAGGATGGGTGAACGGCTCACGTGTCGATTCTACGGGTCGACTCGCGCCGGGGGTCGGCGCGCGGGTTGCCGCGCGCATGGCAGCCTTCTCTCCATGGCGGATTCGATCCTTGTCTCCCTCGGCGGCACGCAGCACGACGCCGACGCACCGTTCCTGCACGCCGACGACCTTGCGGCCGTCCGCGGCGACGGCGTTTTCGAGACCCTGCTCGTGCGGTCGGGCCGGGCGCGGTGCGTCCGGCTGCATCTGGAGCGGCTGGTGCGAAGCGCGTCCGCGATGGAACTGCCCGCGCCCGATCTCGACGAGTGGCGCTCGATGGTCGACACCGCGGTGAAGGCATGGACGGAAGCGCACGGGACAACCCGCGAGGCGTTGTTGCGGCTGGTCTACACACGGGGGCGCGAGCACGGTTCCGCGCCGACCGCCTATGCCACGGTCGACGCCGTACCCGATCGGGTCGCGTCGGCGCGTACCGACGGCGTCCGGGTCGTGACGCTGGACCGGGGTTTCTCGATCGACCTGGCCGCGGCGGCGCCCTGGCAGCTACTCGGGGCCAAGACCCTCAGCTACGCGACGAACATGGCGGCGTTGCGCCACGCGGCGTCGGAGGGCTACGACGACGTCATCTTCGTCAGCAGTGAGGGTGCCGTTCTGGAGGGGCCGAGGTCCACGGTCGTGGCGATCTACGGCGACACTCTCGTCACCCCTCCCGTCGAGATCGGGATTCTCGAATCGACCACTGCGCGTGCGGTGTTCGACCTCGCCGCACAGGAGGGTCACAAGACCGAGACCGGTGTGCTGCGGCCCGAGGATCTCGTCGCGGCCGACTCGGTGTGGCTGCTCAGCAGCGTCACGCTCGCCGCCCGGGTCACGCATCTCAACCGGTACGCGATGCCCGTCCCGGCCGACACGGCTGCGTTCACCGCGCTGGTGGATCGCGCCATCGCCGTCGACGATTAGTCCGGTCCCCTCGAATCGCCCCGGGCTGCCGCACACTGCGCGTCCGGTGAGAGGAACGACACCGTCGCGCGGGGGTCTTGAGGACCTTTGGCGCTTGTCGAAGCCCGGTGACCAGGCGTAACGTCGCGCTCACGTCCTACTACTTTTCGTAGTAGGACTCCGGCAGGCTCAGCCCGTCCTCGCAGCCCGAGGACCGGCACGTCGATTCGAGGCGATATGGACGCTCTGGACGTCTCCCGATGGCAATTCGGGATCACGACCGTCTACCACTTCATCCTGGTGCCGCTGACCATCGGTCTCGCGCCGATGATCGCGGTCATGCAGACGGCGTGGCATGTCACCGGCAACGAACAGTGGCTCCGGGCGACGAAGTTCTTCGGGAAGCTCTTCCTCATCAACTTCGCGCTCGGCGTCGCCACCGGCATCGTGCAGGAGTTCCAGTTCGGCATGAACTGGAGCGAGTACAGCCGGTTCGTCGCCGACGTGTTCGGCGCACCACTCGCCCTCGAGGGGCTCGTCGCGTTCTTCCTGGAGTCGACCTTCATCGGCCTGTGGATCTTCGGCTGGGACCGCCTCCCGCGCCGGGTGCACCTTGCGTGCATCTGGCTGGCCTCCGCCGGCGTCATCGCCTCGGCGTACTTCATCATCGCCGCGAACTCGTGGATGCAGCATCCCGTCGGGGTGGTCTGGGACACCACCCGCGACCGGCCGCGAATGGACGACTTCTGGGCGGTGCTCACCAACAGCACGACCCTGGCCGCCTTCCCCCACGTGATCGCCGGGGCCTTCCTCACCGCCGGTACGTTCGTCGCCGCGATCGGCTGCTGGTGGATGGCCCGGAACTCGTGGCGTGCCAAGAAACTTCGCGAGGCGATCGAGACCGGTGACTCCTCGGAACTGCCGAAGGCGACCTCGCCCAGCCACATCGACGCCTCGCCCGAGGACCTCGAGCAGGATGCGCGACGGTTCTGGCGCCCGGTGACGCGGTTCGCGCTCTGGGTCACGGTGTTCTCCGGCGTCGCGCTCTTCATCACCGGCGATCTGCAGTCGCAGATCATGTTCAACCAGCAACCCATGAAGATGGCTGCGGCGGAATCGCTCTGCGAGACCGAGACGGGCGCCGGGTTCTCGGTCCTGGCGATCGGTCGGCAGAACAACTGCGACAACATCGAACACGTCATCGAGATCCCAAAGATGTTGTCGTTCTTGGCCGACCACAGCTTCGACAGCACCCTGCAGGGCGTCGAAGAACTGCAGCAGCAGTACACCGAGGCGCTGGCGGGGCAACCCGGGGTGCCCGCGGGGCAGAACTTCGCCCCCAACCTGTTCGTGACGTACTGGGCCTTCCGCGCGATGATCACCTGGGCGCTGGGATCGGTGGTCGTCGCTCTCGGCGGACTGTGGTTGACCAGGCGCAAGCGCGTCGTCGAGTCCCGCCGGTTCGGCCGGATCGCACTGCTGATGATCCCGACGCCGTTCCTGGCCAACAGCTCCGGCTGGATCTTCACCGAGATGGGCCGTCAGCCATGGGTTGTCGCGCCCAACTGGGAGAACGATCTCGACCCGTTGCGCATCCACATGCTCGTCCAGAACGGGGTGTCGAACCACTCCGCGGGGATGGTTCTGGTGACGCTGATCGGCTTCACCCTGCTCTACGGCGCGCTCGGCGTCGTCTGGTTCATGCTCCAACGCAGGTACGTGATCGAAGGCCCGGCGAGTTACGACTCGCGGCCACCGGGTCACTCCGATCCCGACGCCGACAGCGATGAGCCCAAGCAACTCTCGTTCGCGTACTAGCGAACCGCCACTCAGAGGAGAGACCAGTGGGACTGCCCGAATTCTGGTTCCTGATCATCACGGTGCTGTTCATCGGCTACTTCGTGCTCGAGGGTTTCGACTACGGGGTCGGCATGCTCATGCCGATTCTCGGCCGCAGCCACACCGGAGGTGACGCCCGGGTGTCGCCCGACGAGCCCGCGGCGCAACCCGACGTCCGCCGGCGTGTGTTGCTGAACACGATCGGTCCGGTGTGGGACGGCAACGAGGTCTGGCTCATCACCGCGGGCGGGGCACTCTTCGCCGCCTTCGGCGGTTGGTACGCGACGATGTTCTCCGCCTTCTATTTTCCGCTCTTCCTGATCCTGATCGGCCTGATCAGCCGCGTCTGTGCGATCGAGTGGCGGGGCAAGATCGACAACCCGCGGTGGCGCATGTGGTGCGATGTCGGCATCGGCCTCGGATCGTGGATCCCCGCCGTGCTGTGGGGCATCGCCTTCGCCAACGTGCTCCGGGGGCTGCCCATCGACGCCGACGCCCAGTACACCGGGGGCTTCGTCAACTTCCTCAACCCGTACGCGCTCCTCGGCGGACTGACCACGCTGCTGGCGTTCTTGACCCACGGCGCGGTCTTCCTGTCCCTCAAGACCGACGGGGTCCTGCGCGAGGACTCCATGCGCTATGCCTCACGGCTGGCGATCCCGACGTTCTTCGTCGCGGCGGGATTCCTGTTGTGGACGCAGCTCGCCTATGGCAGCACCTGGACGTGGGTCCCGGTCCTCATCGCCGCCGTCGCCGCCATGGTGATGGTCGCGGCCACACAGATGCGCCGGGAGGGAACGGCTTTCGCGGCCACGACGGTCGCCATCGCCGCGACGGTGGCCGCCCTGTTCGGGTCGCTCTTCCCCGATGTCCTGCCCTCGACCATCGACCCGGCCTACAACCTGACGATCGAGAACACGTCGTCGAGCCACTACACGCTCGTCGTGATGACCTGGGCTGCCGCGATCGTGACGCCGGTGGTCATCGGCTATCAGGCGTGGACCTACTGGGTGTTCCGTCAGCGACTGTCCGTCGAGCAGATGCCGAAGCCGTCCGGGCTGCGTTCGCTGCGGGCATTCGGCGAGTGAAGCGCCGGAGCGCATCGCGCTCGGGGCCGCCCGTCGACCCACGCCTGTTGCGCCATTCGCCGACGACCCGCCGTTACGTCGCGGTCACCGCGCTGTTCGCCGTGGCCGAGGTGCTCGCGATCATCGTCGCCGCGGGGATGGCCGCCTCGATCCTCTCCGAACTGATCGTGTCGCCGGCGTCGCGTTCGTTCGATGCACAGTGGGCGCACCTGGCCGTGCTCGCCGCGGCGATGACGGCCAGGACGGCGATGGCCTTCGGGCACGACCGGTACGCGCACCGGGCCGCCGAGCGCGCCATCGCCGAGCTGCGCGCCGAAGCGCTCGATGTCCTCACCGACCCGCGTCGGACGTCGTCCCGATCGCTGGCGGGCCGAAGGGAGCACGCGAGCACCGTCCTGCTCCGGGGACTCGATGCGCTGGGGCCCTACCTGTCCGGTTACCTGCCCGCGCTCGTGTCCGCGACGGTCCTCACCCCGGTGGTGACAGTGGTCATCGCCTTCGCCGACTGGCCGTCGGCCCTGATCATCCTGATCACGCTCCCGCTCATCCCGGCGTTCATGGTCCTGGTGGGGCTGATGACCCGAGACCGTACAACCCGCAAGCTCGAGACGATGAGCCGCCTCAGCGCTCAGCTCCTCGACCTGATCGCCGGCCTGCCGACCCTGCGGGCGCTCAACCGGGCCGAGGCGCCTGCGGCCCGCGTCGCCGAACTCGGACAGGCCCACCGCCGCAGCACGATGAGCTCGCTGCGGGTGGCGTTCCTGTCCGGCGCCGTGCTGGAGCTGTTGGCCACGCTGTGCGTCGCACTCGTCGCAGTGGGCATCGGCCTGCGGCTCGTGTACGGCGAGATGTCCCTCTATGCCGGTGTTTTCGCGTTGATCCTCGCCCCGGAGGCGTACCTGCCACTGCGGCGCGTCGGCACGCAGTTCCACAATTCGACGGACGGTCTGACCGCCGCCGCACAGGTCTTCGAACTGATCGACTCCGACGCCACGACGCAACCGGCGCCCGGGACCCGAGGGATCACCGTCGCCGGCGCACCGATCTCGTTTCTCGACCTCGGAGTGCACGGCCGCGACGGCTGGGCCCCGGAAGGGTTGCGGGCCACGGTCGAACCAGGCGCACTGACCGTGTTCAGCGGACCCAACGGATCGGGCAAGTCAACCGCGCTCGCCGCCGTCATGGGCCTGATCTCACCGGACGAGGGTTCGGTACTCATCGGATCGACGCCGGTCGCGCAGGCCGACCCCGCGGCGCTGCACGAGCAGATCGCCTGGCTCCCGCAGCAACCGGTGATCGTGCCCGGGACGGTCGGGGAGAACCTCGAACTGTTCGGCACGCTCGACCGCACAGCCCTCGAACACGCAGCCGCCGCCAGCGGTTTCGACGGTGTGGTGGCCGAGTTGCCGTGCCGTCTCGACACCACCCTGGGAACCGGCGGCGTCGGACTCTCGGCGGGACAGCGTCAACGACTCGCGCTCACGCGGGTTCTGGCCTCCCCGGCACCGCTGCTGCTCCTCGACGAACCGACGGCTCATCTCGACGGGGCCTCCGAACGCGAGGTGCTCGGCGTCCTGCGGGAGCGGGCCCGTGCCGGCGACACCGTCGTCGTGGTCGCGCATCGGGGTGTGGCGCGCGAATTCGCCGATCGGGTGGTCGAATTCCCGGCCGCCGGCTCGGAGGTGCTCAATGCGTGACGATCCGCTGATCCGCGCACTCGGATTCCTGGGCCTGCGTGGACGGCCCGTCGCCAAGGCGTTGCTCCTGGGAGTGGGTGGGTCGTTGTCGGCCCTCGGACTCGCGGCATTGTCGGCGTGGCTGATCACGCGGGCGTGGCAGATGCCGCCGGTGCTGTACCTGTCCGTGGCGATCACCGCGGTTCGGGCGCTGGGGATCTCGCGCGGACTGTTCCGCTATCTCGAGCGCCTGGCCACCCACGATCTTGCCCTGCAGGCGATGGCGACCGCCCGGGAACGGGTGTACGCAGCGCTCGCGACCGGGTCGCCCGCCTACTCGGTGACCCTCCGGCGAGGCGAACTGCTGAACCGGACCGGTGACGACATCGACGAGATCGGCAATGCGCTCATCCGGGGGCTCATCCCCGTCGGGATCGGTGTGACGACGTCGGTGGCCGCCGTCGTCGTGATGACCCTGGTGTCGGTGCCCGCGGCCGTCGTGCTGGCCGCGGCGCTCGTCGTCAGTGGTGTCGTCGCCCCGTGGCTGGCGGCCCGCGGTGGCGCGCACTCGATCCACGACGGCGCCCGAGCCGCGTCCGAGGTGGCCGAGGCGACGACCACCGCGCTGTGGCACGCGTCCGAACTCGTCGTCGCCCGCAGACGGCGCGAGGTCCTGGGCGCCGCGGCCGACGCCGACCGCAGACACCTGCAGGCCACCGACCGAGGTGTCCGGTGGCAGGCGTCCGCCGCAGCGGCCACGCCACTCGCGATGGGCGCCTCGATCGTCGCGGCGTGTGTGATCGCGATCCAGTTGGCCTCGCAGACAACGGGTTCGCTGGCCGGGGTGAGCTCGGGTGACGGTCTGACGCCGATGATCCTGGGCGTCCTCGTGCTGCTGCCGTTGTCGGCGTTCGAGTCCACCGCGCCGCTGAGCGAAGCCGGCGTGCAGCTCGAACGCAGCCGCCAGAGCGCCTCGCGGGTGATGGCACTCGTCGACGGTGCCCATCCCGGCGGCATCGCCGAAGGTGATGTCACCGTGTATCGGTTGCCGGTGGTGTTGGCGGGCGCCGGGTTGCGATGGGGGCATCCGGGACGCGCGGTCCTCGGACCCGACGAAGGCATGGACCTCGACCTGCGGCCGGGATCGCGGCTCGCGGTGGTGGGGCCGAGTGGCGTCGGCAAGTCGACACTCCTGCTCACGCTGGCCGGTCTGTTGCCCGTGGCCTCGGGCGAACTGGGCTGCGTCGACGCAGGGAGCGGCGAGGACGTCGAATTGCGTTCGGCGGTGTGCTATTTCGCAGAGGAGGGACACATCTTCTCGACGACCCTGCGCGAGAACCTCCGCGTGGCGCGCGGCGACGCCACCGACGACGAGATCACTGCCGCGTTGCGCGGGGTCGGGCTCGGCGGCTGGACGGATGCGCTTCCCGCGGGCCTGGACACGACCATCACCGGCGGTGCCGATGTCATCAGCGGAGGCCAGCGGCGCCGGCTGCTGCTGGCCCGGGCGCTCCTCCACCCCGCGCCGGTGGTGCTCCTCGACGAACCGACCGAACATCTCGACGCAACCGACTCCGACGCCCTGTTGCGCAGACTCCTCGGTGTCGACGACGACCTCTTCGGACCCGATCGGATCGTCGTCGTGGTCACGCATCAACCGCCGGAGGCCACCGGCCCCGCGGCCGTCGTCGAGCTGGTGGGGACCGTCGGCCTGAAGCCGTGACGACAGACAGGTTCCACACCGACAGACAGGGTCCACACGGACAGAAACGGGGCCGGACGTGACGTCCGGCCCCGTTCCCCCCTGTGAGAGGCGGGAGGTCTACCCGGCGGCCACCTCGTAGCCCATCGGCAGCATGGTCGACTTGTGCTCGAGGAAGGACTCGAGCCCCTCACGACCGTTCTCGCGGCCGATGCCGGAGTTCTTGTAACCACCGAAGGGTGACTCGGGATCGATGGCGTACCAGTTGATCCCGAAGGTACCCGTGCGGATCTTGGTGGAGATCTCGATGCCGCGCTCGACGTCGTTGGTCCACACGGTGCCGGCCAGCCCGTAGCTCGAGTCGTTGGCGATGGCGATGGCCTCGTCGACGTCGTCGTAGGCGATCACCGACAGCACCGGTCCGAAGATCTCCTCCTGGGCGATCGCCATGTCGTTGGTGACGCCGGTGAAGATCGTCGGGGTGAGGAAATAGCCCGAATCGAGTCCCTCGGGTCGCTCGCTCTCGAGAACCGCAGTGGCCCCGGCCTTCTTGCCGAGTTCGACGTATTCCTCGACCTTGTTGCGCTGGTTCTCGGTGATGAGTGGTCCGAGCTGCGCCTCCGGATCGGACGGCAGCCCGACCTTCATGGCCTTGGCGGCCTCGACCATGGCGGCGACGATCTCGTCCTGCCGGCTGCGCGGCACCAGGATTCGGGTTTGGGCGACGCATGCCTGTCCGGTGTTGAACAGGCCGAGGAAGGTCAGCATGAAGGCGTTCGCGGCGATGTCGACGTCGTCGAGGACGATGGCGGCGGACTTGCCGCCCAATTCCAGCGAACACCGCTTGAGCGACTCGGCGCACGCCGCGCCGATGGCCTTGCCGGCCGCGGTCGAACCGGTGAAGGTGATCTTGTCGACGTCGGGGTGGGCGACGAGCGCCTGGCCGGTCTCGGTCCCGCCGGTCACGACCGAGATCGCCTCGGCCGGAACGCCGGCCTCGATGAACAGCTGTGCGACGTAGTTACCGGTCATCGGGGTCTCGGGCGCGGGCTTGAGCACCACCGAGCATCCGGCGGCGAGTGCGGCGCCCATCTTGTTGCAGGTGATGAACAGCGGCACGTTCCAGGCGCAGATGGCGCCGACGACGCCGACCGGCTCGCGGGTGATGCGGGTGGTCCCGAACAGGCCGGTCCGGTACTCCTCCCATTGGTAGCCGCGCGCGGCGTTGGCATATGCGCGCAGGACTCCGGTGCCGGGAAGCTGCTGCAGGGTGCTGATCGCGCTGGGCGGCGCACCCATCTCGGCCGAGACCAGCGCGGTGATCTCATCGCCGCGCTCGTCGATCAGGTCCGCGACCTTGGCGATGATGTCGGCGCGCTGTGCGGGGGGCGTCGAACTCCAGACACCCGAGTCGAACGCCGAGCGGGCGGCGCGCACCGCCGCATCCACGTCGGTCGCGTCCGCGAGCGGCACAGACCCGACGCGCTCACCGGTGGCGGGGGAGTGGACCTCGAGGGTCTCGGTGGAATGGGGGTCGACCCACTGGCCGCCGATGAGCAACTGGGATTGATCGCCTCCGCCGGTGATGGTGGCGGGGTGTGACTCCACGGTCTCGGTCATTACGCGTGTGCTCCTCAGGAGGACGGGTCCTTGCCTGCGGGGAGGCGGCGGACAGCCGCCTGCAGACAAGTGTGAACTACGGCACACGCAATACTAGAACACGTTCTAACTCTTGTGCCAGGGCCCGCCCGGATCAGCTGCTGCCGAAGGCCGCCCGCGCCTCCATACCCGCCATCACGTCGTCGAGGATGTCGAGTTGGTCCGCGGGATCGTCGCTCTCGAGAAGGCGCTGCTGATCATGCGGCTGCGAGACCACGCGGGCCGCCCAGCGGTGGATGGGCGAGATGTCCGCGGTCGCCGGATCGGCGTCGATGACCGACAGCGCCGCGATGACCGGGCCCGGATCCTCGCCGGCGGCCTCGAGTCGCTGTCGCATCAGCGAGTGCAACCGGTCGTCGAGGGCGTCCAGCCGGGCCAGGTGCTCGGGGGAGGGTGCCCGTTCGGGAAGTGCCTCGACCCGCGCCCGCGGGTACGGGTCGTCGGACAACCATTCGACGACCCGGAAACGCTGCCGGCCCGTGCACCGCAGCGCGGCCCGACCGTCCGGCAGGAGACTGGTGATCTCGGCGTCGGCCATGGTGCCCACCGCGCAGCGGGTCTCGCCGCCGCCGACCTCGAAGCCGCGGGATATCAACACCACGCCGAAACGCACGCGCGGTGGCTCGGCGGAGTCGTCGAGGTGGTCGGTCAGCATCTGCCGGTAGCGCGGCTCGAAGACGCGCAGCGGCAGTTCCGCGCCCGGCACCAGCGCGGTGCCGAGCGGGAACACCGGCGCGACGAAGGACTCGCCGGCCGCCGGTTCTGAACTCAGGACCCGCTCATCTCAGCGCTCGCTCGTCTCGGGGCCCATGGGTCAGGATCTGGGTCGCGCGTCGAGCACGACCTCGAACTCGAGCAGGTCGGCGCCCGAGGCGACCGGCTTCGCGCGCTCGCCGGAGTGCGCCTCACGGGCGGGTCCCGCCGACCATGCCTGGAAATCCTCCTCGGACTCCCATTCCGTGACGACGAAGTAGCGGTCGTCGCCCTTGACGGGACGGAGGAGCTGGAACCCGAGGAATCCCTGGGAGCCGTCGACCGAGTGGGCGCGGTTGGCGAACCGCTTCTCCAGTTCGGGGCCTGCACCCTCGGGGACGGAGATGGCGTTGATCTTCACTACAGACATGGGTCCACCATAGGCGCTGCCCGTACGGGTCGGCCCCCGGAACTCCGGACACGTCCGGGCGCCTCGATCACAATCGTTCTGTCACTGCGGGTCCGGCTACAGTGCTGGCATGTTCGATGGCAGGCCCCCGGAGGAGACCGGACTCCGTGATCACGGGGGTCCGGTCGATCTCGGCGGACCCGGCCTCGGCGGCGCCTCGCAGCCGAGCGAACCGTCGGCCGCGGCAACACCCCCGATCGTCCTGCTGCACGGCCTGATGGGACGCGGGCGCACCTGGCGACGGCAGATCCCCTGGCTGCGCTCCTACGGGCGGGTGTTCACCTTCGACGCGGCGTTCCACACCGGCGCGGACGTCGACGAACCCTCTGACGCAAGCGAACTCGCGACCGAGCGGTTTGTCGCCGACCTCGCCGAGCTGCTGACGTGGATCGACCGGGGGCCGGCGATCCTGATCGGCCACTCGATGGGCGCGCTGCACGCCTGGTGTGCTGCGGCCGCCTATCCCGAACTCGTCGCCGCACTCGTCGTCGAGGACATGGCACCGGACTTCCGCGGACGGACGACCACGAGCTGGACCCCGTGGTTCGAGTCGTGGCCGGAACGGTTCGCATCCGTCGACGAGGCGATCGAGATGTTCGGGCCGGTGGCCGGACGCTACTTCCACGAGGCATTCGACGACGGCCGGTTGCACGGCCGGATCCCGTTGTGGAGTGCGATCGCCGCCGAGTGGGGTCGCCGTGATTTCTGGGCGCAGTGGCGGTCGGTCCGGGTGCCGTCGCTGGTGATCGAGGCCGAACACGGGGTCACCCCGCCGGGCCAGATGCGGACCATGTGCGAGGTCAACGACCGCGCCATCCACCTACGAGTTGCTGGGGCGGGCCATCTCGTCCACGACGACGCGCCCCGCACCTATCGCGGTGCGGTGGAGGCGTTTCTGTCCGGTCTGGAGTACTGACCCGCTCCTGCCGATCGAACGGTGCTCCCCCGAAACGGAACTCGGGGCGCACACGACGAATCGTGTGCGCCCCGAGGGGGAGGCGGGTTGGGTCAGGACGGATCGGCGGGTGCGATCGGCGCGCCGTTGAGCCGGCGCCAGCAGTGCACCAGGAACAGCTGGGCCACCGGGGCGGCGACGATCAGGCCGACGTAGCAGACGAGTACACCGACCAGATTGATCGCGTAGGTGACCAGCAGGGTCAGGATCGAATCGCCGACCTTCGACTTGGTCAGCTCGAAGGACGCCTTCATCGCGTTGATCGGCGACAGGTTCTTGTCGATGGTCGCGACGACGGAGAACATCAGGAAGAACATCGCCACGATGCCCGGGATGATGCAGAGCGCGTAGCCGATACCCGTGATCAGCCCGACCAGGATCGCGGTACCGATGACCGGACCGAAACGGATGGGTGTCAGGAACGACTTGGCGGTCACCGGTTCGCCGTTCGCGACGCGGACCGCACCCGAGATGATGCTGGCCTGGATGTAGAGCAGGCCGATGAACAGCAGCGCGTAGATGAGGATCATCAGGATTGTCCCGCCGGCGCTGAGCGAGGTCTGCTCGTAGTAGACCCCGTTGCCGTAATCGACGGTCTCGGTCGTGCTGAAGAGCGCCGCTCCGAAGATCGCGAGGGCGATGACGACCGCACCCAGCAGGAAGACCGTGAGGCCCGGCAGGATCATCGCGCCGACGTTGTTCTTGAACTTGCCGAACGCCCAGGAGAACGCGGTACCCACGTCGATCTTGCCCGAATCATACGGTGCGCCTTGCGGATCGGGGGAACCCGGGTAGGCGCCGGCGTCACCGTAATGCGGGCCGCCGGGAGGTGGCGGGGGAGGTGCCTGGCCGTACTGCGGCTGCGGCGGCTGCTGACCGTACTGCGGTGCCGGTGCCTGCTGACCGTAGTCGGGACCCGGGGGTTGCTGCCCGTACTGAGGCGGGGGCGGCTGCTGGCCGTACTGCGGTGGCTGCTGACCGGGGAAACCACCCGGTTGCTGTGGGTCCGATGGCGGGACAGGGGGATACGGCGGCTGGCTCATGGACCGGGACATTAGCAACGATCCGGCCGCAGTGGGAGACTATCTCCGAACGATCAAACGACTGGTCAATGATCGTGGCACGAATTATGGGTTCGGCGCGGCGGGTTGAACGCAGACGACCCGAGACCCCTCACCCGGACGGTTCACCCGCCGCCCTCGCCTGCGAGGCAGTAGCGGCCGTCGGCGGTGATCTCGACCAGGCCGTCGACGAGCAGGGAGTCCAGGGCGCGATCGCGCTGGGCGGTGTCGGTCGTCCAGACGACGTCGAGTTTCGAACGGTCGACCGATTCGTCGGTGCTGCGAAGGACATCCAGGAGCAGGCCGCGGACCTGACGATCGGTGCCCGCGAACTTCTGTGTCCGGCGCGGCGGACCCGCATACGGCGGCCTGCCGAGCCGGACCCAGGTGCAGTCGACGAGAGGGCAGTTGTCGCACTTGGGGTTTCGCGCCGTGCACACGAGCGCCCCGAGTTCCATCAGCGCCGCGGAGAACCGCGGCGCCGACGGGGCGTACGCGTCGTCGGCCGACCGTGGCAGCAGCACCTCCGCGTCCGCGAGATCTCTCCGCGACGGGCTGCCGGGCTGTTCGCGTCCGTGTACCGCGCGAGCGATGACCCGCCGGACGTTGGTGTCGACGACCGGGACCGCCTGGCCGTAGGCGAAGCAGGCAACCGCACGCGCGGTGTAGTCGCCGATACCCGGCAGGGTCAGCATCGTCTCCACATCATCGGGGACGCGGTCGTCGTGGTCGCGTGCGAGGACCTTCGCGCACTCGTGCAGGCGGAGTGCCCGGCGCGGGTAACCGAGCTTGCCCCAGGCGCGCAGGACCTCGCCGGCCGGCTCGGCGGCCATCGCCGACGGCACCGGCCAGCGACGAACCCATTCGCGCCACGGATCGACCACTCGGGAGACGGGCGTCTGCTGCAGCATGATCTCGCTGATGAGGATCTGCCAGCCGCTGCAGGAGGGGTCGCGCCATGGGAGATCGCGTTCATGGGTATCGAACCAGCCCAGCAGAGTGCCCGATGGCACACTATTGAGCATGACCGCAACGACACCACGGGACGCCTGGCGCATTCTGCGCGACGGCAACGATCGATTTGTGACAGGTGAATCTCAGCATCCCAGCCAGGGTATCGAGGATCGTGCGCGCCTCGCCGAGGGTCAGCACCCGCACGTCGTGCTCTTCGGCTGCGCCGACTCGCGACTGTCCGCCGAGATCATCTTCGACCAGGGCCTCGGCGACATGTTCGTGGTCCGCACGGCCGGGCACGTCATCGATTCGGCGGTCATGGGATCGCTCGAATACGCCGTCGAGGTCCTCGAGGTCCCCCTGATCGTGATCCTCGGTCACGACAGTTGCGGTGCGGTGAAGGCGACGCTGGACGCGCTCGACGACCTGCAGATCCCCGGCGGCTACATCCGTGACGTGGTCGAGCGCGTGGCGCCGAGCATCCTCGCCGGTCGTCGCGAGGGCCTCACCCGGGTCGACGAGTTCGAGGCCCGCCACGTCGTCGAGACCGGTCAGCTGCTGATGCAGCGCAGTCGGGTCATCGCCGACCGGATCAGCACCGGCAGGCTTGCGATCGTCGGCCTGACCTATCAGCTCCACGAGGGCAAGGTCAGCGTGCAGGGCGTGTACGGCGACATCGGAGAGCGTCCGGCCCCGACCGCGATCACCGTCGAGTCCGCCTGACCGAACCCACGGAAGCGGCTCCGAGCCTGAAGGCGAACTCTAGACTTTGCCTGCTCGGAGCCGTTTTTCGCGTGCGACACGCCGCACGTGATCAGCCGGAAGTCAAGACCCGGCCGTTAGCGTGGGGGGCGTGATCGAACCCCAGGGCCCGCTGCCACCCGAGATCTACTGGCGACGCCGTGTCGTCGCCGCGGGTGGCGCGCTGGTCGTCGTCGGGTTGGTGGTCGCCCTGATCGTGTGGATGACCTCGAGCGGGGACGATCCGCAGAACACCGCATCGTCGCAGAGCGTCGCACCGAGCTCATCGGCATCCGCGTCGGAATCCGCACCGCCGGCGTCGGAGCCACAGGCCGGGGGTGCCTCGGGCGCCCCCGACGCCGGGGGCTCCGGAAGCGGTGGCGCGGGCGGCGGTTCGGGTGCTCCCGCCGGTCCTCCTGCGGGCGCGTCAGCCCCGCCCGAATCGGCCAGTCCCGCAGGCGTTCCCGGCGCACCCGGTCCGGGTCTCTGTCCCGACCAGGCGATCTCGGTGGTGCTCTACACCGACAAGCCGACCTACACGATCGGTCAGAACCCGGTGTTCACGATCGTGACCACCAATGCCGGTCTGTCCGAGTGCACCCGCGATGTCGGCAAGGCCGTCCAGAACGTGATCGTGCGGACCCTCGACGGCACCCGGACGCTGTGGTCGGCGCGGGACTGCTCGCCGGTAAACACCGTCAACAACGTGGTCCTCAAGCCCGCTCAGCAGGTCAAGGACACCATCACCTGGTCGGGGACCACCAGCAGTCCCGGCTGTGAGCGCCCGCGGACCCAGGTCCCGGCCGGCTCGTACTCCGCGATCGGCAAGATCGGCGAGCGCGAATCGTTTCCGATCACGTTCAACATGGTCGCACCCGCGCAGCAGCCCTGAACCCCTGGATCTCTAGACCCCTGGACTCCTGGACCGGCCGGTTTCTAGTCGTAGCGCTCGATGCTGGTCTCGGCCAGGCGTGACAGGCCCTCGCGGATGTGGCGGGCCCAGATGCTGCCGATGCCCTCCACGGCCTGGAGATCGGCCGAGGAGCTGGCGAGCAACGCCTGCAGCGTGCCGAAACTGCGCACGAGGCGATCGACGTGGGCGAACTGGAGCCGCGAGATCCGGGCCAGCAGACGATAACCGCGCGGACTCATGGCGGTGTCCTGGGCGTCGATGGTCGTCGGATAACCGAAGGCGCCCGCGAGCAGCGTGAGATCGAGCAGGTCTGCGTCGCTGAGGTTCTCGACGACCTCCAGTGCCTGTCGGACATCCTCGGCGGTGGCCGGCTCGGGACTCGCGTAGTAGTCGCGGACCAGCAACTCGCGCATGGTGTCGTTGTCACTGATCAGTTCTTCGAGCTGCAGGCTCACCTGTCGCCCGTTCACACCGAGTTCGAGCACGTACTCCTCGATCTCGACCGACACCCGCCGGACCATCTCCATGCGCTGGGCGGTGGACATCGCATCGCGCAGCAGCACGTAGTCCTCGATCTCGGCGCGCGACAGCGCGGAGATCACCTCGTCGAGCCGGGCCTTGTAACGCTCGAGGGTCGCGAGGGCGACGTTGGCACGCGACAGGATCGGGTCCGGGCTCTCGACGACCCGGCGCGCACCGTCCACATAGACGCTGACGATCGACATCGACGCACTCACCGAGATCACCGGGTGACCGGTCTGGATGGCCGTACGTTCGGCGGCGCGGTGGCGTGTGCCGCTTTCTTCCGTGGGGATCGACGGGTCGGGGACCAGTTGGACGTTCGCCCGGACGATGCGTTTGCCGTCGGTCGACATCACGACCGCGCCGTCCATCTTGGCGAGCTCGCGGAGCCGGGTGGGAGCGAACTCGACGTCGAGATGGAAGCCGCCGTCGCAGATCTTCTCGACGTCGGAGTCGTGCCCCAGCACGATCAGCGCGCCGGTGCCGCCACGCAGGATGCGCTCGAGACCGTCGCGCAGGGGGGTTCCCGGCGCGACCCGCGCCAGCGTCTCGCGCGTCAGTTCCGATTTCAGCGCTTCGGTGATCATGTCTCCCCTTCGGCAACCACATCGCCGCGTGGGACGTGGCCGACCGCACGCAGAGCCGCTGCCCCGCGACACCGGCCCCTTCACCGTGACCGGGCAATGGTGACTAGGGTACCGGGATGTGAAGAGCAGCAGTTTTGCGGTGCCCGACGAGCTCGACGTGCTCGTGCGTCATCCCAAGACCTCGAAGCCCGGCGAGCCCATGCGCAGGCACAACCAGTCGTGCTTCGGCTGCGGCGAGGAGTCCCCGCGTGGGCTGCATCTGACGGTGTACGCGGGGGAGGGGTTCACCGTCGATGCGCAGATGCCCGTCGAACAGTGGATGGAGGGCGGCCCTGGCGTCATCCACGGCGGGATCCTGTCCAGTGCCTTCGACGATGTGATGGGCATGCTGCCGCGCCTCATCGGCCCGACGGCAGTCACCGTGCACCTGCAGGTCGACTTCCTCGCGCCGATCCCGGTGGGCAAGACGCTGCACATCCATGCCTCGATCATGGGCAAGCAGCGGCGGAAGATCTACGCGGAAGCCGTTGCGCACCTTGGTGATCCGGAACGTCCCGTCGCCCGAGCCCATGCGGTCTTCGTGACCATCGACGCGCGCGAGCACTTCGCCGAGCACATCGACAACAGCGCGAAGGCCCGGGAGTACCGCGAGCGGATGGATCGGGCGTAACCGTCAGAACGGCGCGTCCGCCGGGTGGGCGGAGCGCAGCGCGACAGCGTCCGCCAGGGTGCCGACACGCAGGATCCTGAGGCCCTTGGGTAGTTCCTCGTCGGTGGCGGCCGGGACGATCGCCTCGCGGAACCCGAGTCGTCTGGCCTCGGCGAGACGACGAGCGACCGCCGACACGCGACGGACCTCTCCGCCGAGTCCCACCTCTCCGATCACCACCGTCGACTGGGGGATCGGCTTGTTCTTGACCGTGGAGTAGACCGCGAGCGCGATGGCCAGGTCGGCTGCGGGTTCGGTGACGCGCATCCCTCCGACGGTCGACAGGTAGACCTCGCTCTTGGCGATCTGCGTCAGGCCCGCGCGGGCCTGCAGCACGGCCAGGACCATCGACACGCGGTTCATATCGAGCCCGGAGACCGCGCGCCTCGGATTGTTCATCTCGGTGCCGTTGGCCAGGGCCTGCACCTCGCCGACGAGGGCCCGCTTGCCGTCCATCGTGACCAGCGTGGCGCTACCGCTCACGTCAGAGTCCCGCTGGTGCAGGAAGATCCCCGACGGGTCGGGTACCTGATGGATTCCGTCGTCGCGCTGTTCGAAGCATCCGACCTCGTCGGCCGCCCCGAATCGGTTCTTGACCCCGCGCACCATGCGGAGGGTCGAGTGCTTGTCGCCCTCGAAGGCCAGGACGACGTCGACGAGGTGCTCCAGCGACCGGGGGCCGGCGACGGTCCCTTCCTTGGTCACATGGCCCACCAGGATGACGGCGACACCGCGGTTCTTCGCCAGGGACACCAGCGCGGTGGTGACGGCGCGGATCTGTGTCACGCCACCGGTCACACCGTCGGCCCCGGACGCGACGACCGTCTGGACGGAGTCGACGATCATCAGCGACGGCGCGACCGAATCGACGTGACCGAGAATGGTCGCGAGATCGGTCTCGGCTGCCAGGAACACGTTGGGGTGGACCGCGCCGGTGCGCTCGGCGCGCATCCGGACCTGGCCTGCGGACTCCTCGCCGGTGATGTACAGCGCGGTGCGGTCGCGTTCGGCCCAGTGCTTGACCGTCTCCAACAGCAGCGTCGACTTGCCGACGCCCGGCTCACCCGCCAGCAGGATCACCGACCCGGGGACGACGCCCCGGCCGAGGACCCGGTCGAGCTCGCCGATACCCGTGGGGACCGCGGCAGTGGCCTGCGCGTCCACCTCGGTGATGCGCACCGCCGGACTCGTCGGTGCCACGGACGCGGTCGATCTCGACGACGTGGCCACCCCGGAGACCTCGGCGACCGTGCCCCACTCGCCGCACTCCGGACAGCGCCCGACCCACTTGGGCACCTGATGGCCGCAGCCGGTGCAGCGGAACGACGACTTGGGTTTGGCCACCCGGTCAGCCTAGGTGGGGGGGCCGACAGAGCACGCGTCCGGTCCTCAACACGAGAATCGGGGCCCGGCGATGCCGGACCCCGATCTTCGGGTACTGCAAGTCGATTCGGCGCGGGTCAGTGACCGCCGCCCTCGCTGTTGCCGCCGTCTTCGCCGTGGCCGCCGCCACCCTCGTGGCCTTCGCTGCCCTCGTGCTCGCCGCCGCCCTCGGCGTGACCGCCCTCGCCGTGGTCCTGGTTGTAGAACGTGGGTTCGGCGTTGCGGGCGACGTCCTGGCGCTCGAGCTCGGCGCCGCCGTCGACCGGGGTGTCGACGGTGATCTCGCCGGCGTCGACCCAGCTGCCGTCGGCTTCACGCTTCTCGAACCGGAACGTCAGATCGGTGGTGAGGCCGGCCGCGACGGTCTTGCCCGCGTTACGGAGCTCGGCGGTCACCTTCTTCTCGATCTCGGCGTTCGCGCCGACCGGGGTGCCGCCGCGCAGAGCGAGCCCCGGCGGGATGATGCGGTCGTTCGATTCGGTGCCCTCGATGAATTCGATCTGACCCTGTTCGGCCTTGATCTCCTTGAGGCGGTAGTAGGTCAGCGGGTCGGAGTTGGCGACCACGAAGGCGATCTCGAACGGACCGCCGCTGCCGAAGACGGTCGGTGCGTCCTGCTCGGGGTAGAGGATCTGCACGTCGCGCAGCTGCAGGGCTTCGAAGTTGACGTTTGCGCCGTTCACGGCAGGCAGCTGGTTGGCGGTCTGCGAGATCTGTCCCGCACCGCAACCGGTCGTGCTCAGGGCGACGGCGATGCCGATGGCGGCCACCGCGGTCACCATGCGAGATGGCGCAACCGCCGACCGCCGTGCGGAAAGTGAAAGCACTGACACCCGATCCTCCCAGGTCATACGAAGCCGACATGCAGCGCGCGAAACCCTGCACTACGCAGCGTAGTGGGGTCGGTCGGCAAAAGTGCGCCCGGGTACCCGATTGGTCGCCGATGGCGGCTGCCCGCGAACGCTGTCCGGCCGTGCCGGGGGCGTCCCTCGCGTCGTCCGCGAGTGGTGCCCGCGGCGTGGCGCCGACGGCGCGTCGTGAGGCCGCGCACCCTCACCCGAGACCCCTTGCGACCTCGCAAGAGCCCGCTCTGGAACCTGTTCACCGCGTTGACCTGCACCGTTGGGTGGGTGCCCTGAAACGCCCGTGCTAGACTGGCTCTACTCGAAAGGGGCAAGGAACATTGAATTTCAAAGTTGGCGACACCGTCGTTTACCCCCATCACGGTGCTGCTCGGGTCGAAGACATCGTGACCCGGACCATCAAGGGTGAGCAGATCGAATACCTTGTTCTCAAGGTTGCCGACGGTGACATGACCGTTCAGATTCCCTCGACGAAGCTCGAGTACGTGGGCGTTCGCGACGTGGTCGGACAGGAAGGCCTCGACCAGGTCTTCCAGGTTCTGCGGGCCCCGCACACCGAGGAGCCGACGAACTGGGCACGCCGGTTCAAGGCCAACCAGGAGAAGCTGATCTCGGGCGACATCATCAAGGTCGCCGAGATCGTGCGCGACCTCTGGCGTCGCGAGCAGGACCGTGGCCTGTCGGCCGGTGAGAAGCGGATGCTGACCCGTGCCCGTCGTGTTCTGGTCGACGAGCTGTCGCTCGCCCAGAACACCAACGACGAGAAGGCCACCAGCATCCTGGACGAGGTCCTCGCCGCCGCTTCCTGATCGCGGATCGTATGTGATCCAGGATCTATAGTGACCCCTACGCCGGATGGTTCCGGCGCAGAAGTCTGCATCATCATCCCGGCCGCCGGGTCGGGAACCCGACTCGGCGAGCCGGTACCCAAGGCCTTCGTCGACCTGTGTGGTCGGACGATCATCGAGAGATGTGTCGACAACATCCCCGCATCGTTGGGGGCGTCCGTCGTGGTGGTCGTGCCGGCCGATCTCGTCGATCGGGCCCGTGAACTCATCCCGCATGTGACCGTCGTGGCCGGCGGTGCCCATCGGTCGGAGTCCGTGCGTGCCGGCATCGCCGCGGCGGGAGCCGCTCGGATACTCCTCGTCCACGACGCGGCCCGGCCGCTGACGCCGGCCCGTGTCTTCACGCAGGTGGTCGACGCGGTCCGGTCGGGCCGTCCGGCAGTCGTCCCGGGCGTACCCGTGGTGGACACGCTCAAGAAGGTCGAGCCCGCCCCGGATGGTCTCGTCCGCGTCTCTCGCACCGTCGACCGCGAGGAGCTCCGTGCCGTTCAGACCCCGCAGGGGTTCACCCGAGACGCCCTGCTCCGTGCCCATGCCGACGACACCGGTCTCGCGACCGATGACGCCGGCCTCGCCGAGAGATGCGGGATCGAAGTCCACGTCGTACCTGGAGACCCACTGGCGATGAAGATCACCACCCCCTGGGACCTGCGCATCGTCCGCGACGTCGTGGGCGAGTCATGAGGGTCGGCATCGGGACCGACGCCCATCGCGTCGACACGTCCGCTCAGTGTTGGATGGTCGGTCTGCACTTTCCCGACGAACCCGGTTGCGAAGGGCATTCCGACGGAGACGTCGGCGCCCACGCCCTGTGCGATGCCGTTCTCTCCGCCGCGGGACTCGGTGACCTGGGTTCGGTCTTCGGGACCGGCCGTCCGGAATGGGAGGGCGTCTCCGGCCTGGAGATGCTCGCGCACGTGCGGACTCTCGTCGAAGCCGACGGTCTCCGGGTGGTGAACGCGGCCGTGCAGATCGTCGGCAACCGGCCGAAGATCGGGCCGCGGCGCGCCGAGGCGCAGCAGGTGCTTTCCGACGCACTCGGTGGTCCGGTCTCGGTGTCGGCGACCACCACCGACGGTCTCGGCATGACCGGCCGCGGCGAGGGCGTTGCTGCCGTCGCCACCGCCCTCCTCGACTCGGCCGGCTAGCGGTCGGCCGCCACACCCGTCAAGATCTCGCACGCCCGGCCGACCGCCTCGGCGGGCGGGGTCAGCTGTTCGGCGAGACGTGCGGCGCCGGTGGCGATCACGGGATCGGTGAGAGGGTCGAGGTCCGCCGGACCGAACCGAGTGAGCCGATTGCCCGCCCCGGCACCGGATCTCCGCAGCGCCGCGGCCCACATGGGCTGATCGGCGCTGAGCCACGCGATGACCGACGGGATTCCCGCGCGGGTCACCGCGGCCGTTGTGCCTGCGCCCCCGTGGTGCACCGCGCCCCGACAGCGGGGGAGCAGAACCTCGTGGTTCACCGGCCCGGTGATGTGGAGCAGCCGATCATGTTGCGGCAGTTCATGATCGGTGTGCCCGATGACACGTAGCCCGCGATCGAGCAGGGCGGTCACGATCCCGGATATCTGCTCGGCGGTGATCTTCATGCTGCCGAAGCCGACGTAGACGGGCGGCTCATCGGCGTCGGCCCATTCGACAACGGCCGGTGTGGCGTCGGTGCCTGACGTCATCGCGTGTCGAGTGGCGGTGTCGGGCAACAGGAAACCGACCAGCGGTCGTTGTGGGCCCCAGTCCTCGGCCAACCCGGGGAACAGGGTGGCATCGTAGGCCTGGATCTCGGGGACGCCCCGGTTACGGAGTCGTCGTCCGAGCGGCCCTTTCGCCTGCGGGACACCCAGTTGTTCGCGCAACCGCCGATCCGCGCCCCGCACCGTCATCCAGTAGACCCGGTCGGCCAGTTGCCACATCGCTCGGGAGACGGGGCGGGGGTAGGCGCGGTAGCGGACGTCGAGGCTCGCGTTGGGCCGCAGCGGACAGTAGTGCAGGGGAACGAAGGGGATACCCCGGCTCTGGGCGATGGCATCGGCACGGTCCTGGGCGAGCGGGCCGGTCACGAGCAGGTCCGATGCGTCGGCCAGCTCGCCCATCACCTGCTCCGAGGTGGCGCGACCGTGGTCGGCCACCTCGCCCAGGGCACGTAGCCGCACCCGCGGGTTCTTCGACTTCAGCCGCTCCTTCACCAGAGGGCTCGCCAGCAGGTCCGCGGTCGACGGTGCGAGGACCTGGGTCGGGAGGCCCGATGCGGCGGTCAGTTCGACGAGATCCTCGGGTACGGCGATGCGGACCTGGTGGCCGCGTCGTGCGAGTTCGGCGCCGACCGCGACCGCAGGCTGGACGTCGCCGCGACTGCCGTGAACCGCCAAAGCGAATCTCATGCGCCCCAGGGCTTTCCGGAGATACCCCAGGCGCCGAGTTCATCGTCGACGAGGGTGCGCAGCGTGGCCGCGTCCGGGATGCGGACCGGGTCCAGTGAGCTCACGCTGAACATCACGTGACCGTCGTCGATGGCGAGCCAGCCACTGATGCCGCCCTTGCGGTCGCGGAGCCTGCTGGGATCGTCGGTCGCGGTGACCGCGCGGATCGACAGTGCCCCATGCTTTCCGGTTCCCAGGGTGGCGAACTCCTCGGGCGCGTGACCGACGTTGGAGGCCAGGCACAGCGGCGTCGTGACGTTCGCCGCGAGCCTACGGGTCATGGACTCGGTCAGCGCCTGCAGGACGACGGCTCGCTGCGCCACGGCTCCCGAGCCGGCCGCGAGGCGGCCGTACGCCTCCTTGCAGGCCTTGCGGACCGCGGTCAGATCCTCATAGCGCTCGGGCGCCACCTCGACGAAAGCCGTCGCGCCGGAACTGGCGTTGGCGCGCCGGTCGTCGAGGGTGCGGGACGAGACGGGCAGGGAGACCGGAACGACGTCGCCCGGCGACACCCGCCCGCAGCGCTCGAGAATCCCGACCATGAGTGCGGCGAACAAGCTGTTGTCGGTCCCGCCGCGTGTCTGTGCCGCTCCGGCGAAGTCGGCGAGCGGGATGAGAACGGTGACGTTCGGGGCCGTCTCCACGGTGGACATGTCGGTGTCGGGCGCAGGCCTGCCGGTCACCCGCACCGGCGACGCCGGGGCGGCGGCGGAACGGCTCGCGCGCCACATCCGGAACGCGGTGCCGCCGGCGGTCCACAGGAGGTCTGCCGCGTCCCGCACATTCGAGACGAGGTCCGGCTCATCGCCGAGGCGGTAGTCGATGCCGTGGAGGGCCTCGATCACCGCGACCGCACCGGTGCCGCCGTCGGCGATGACGTGGGAGATCGTGAGGGAGACGAGCACGGACGCCTCGTCGGCGGTTCGGGCGATCGTGAGTCGCCACGCCGGTCCGTTCTCGATGTCGAGAGGGGCATCGGCCTGGTCGCGGCCCCACGACTGTTCCGCACCGGCCGGCACGGGGTCGGTGAGGACGTCGACACGGCCGGCGTCGGGTGTGTACCGCCAGTACGCGCGTCCGGGGCCGGGGTGCGTGCCCACGAGCCGGCTGAGGCGGCCGTGGCGCAGCTTCTCGCCGAGCGCGGTGATCGCCTCGACGTCGACGTCGCCCGGAAACTGCCAGAGGGTCTGATTCACGACCGGGAGTCCGAGGATGACGTCCATGCGGACGAAGAGGTCGTCGTCGGCGGTCAACCGGTCGACCACCGTACCCGCCTCCGCCCCGGTCTCGTGGCGGACGAGAGATCCGAAATTCATGCCTGTCCCTGCCGTTCGTGCCTGCCGATGAGGTCGGTGACCTGCGCGGACGACCGTCCGCAGCTGCGGGGGCCGACTCGCCGCCGGGGGCCGGGACGACCCCTCGGCCGAGTGCCGGCCAGGTGTTCGTTCCGCTCCGGAGGCCATGCTAAGGTAAGCCTTACCGAGGTAGATCCGCGGGTGTCGACGTCGGCCACCGCGCTCCATCCTCTACCAGAAGTCGTGTTCCACCACCCGTCGGCCGATCATCGTGGCTCGTCCGACAATGTTCGATTAGCTCGCCGAACTATCAATTCAGGTCGATTCGGGTTACTGTCGTGGCCATTGTCGAGACCTGTTGAAATGTGCGGCGCAATACGAGTTCGGATCTCTTCGCCGGCAATCCCGGCAGATATCCGAACGCCAGAGCTCGAACCCGCGACTCGACAGCAAGTTCGTTGACAGCAACTTCCAGACAGCAACTTCTCAGACGACATTCTCGCAGAATTCGGAGGACGCGACGACATGACGGGTGCCGCCCGCCGTACGACCCTTCGCCGCGGATCGATGCGCATGACGACGCTGGTCGGGGTGATCGCTGCTGGTCTGGGCGCCTTCACCGGCCTGGCTGCGGCCGGCGACGCGAGCGCGTCCCCGTCCCGTCCGGTGATCGAGCGCGTGATCGCGCAGGGGCCGAACCTACACGCCGTGGACGTCTATTCCGCAGCGATGGACAAGACGATCAAAGTGCAGGTCGTGACGCCGCGAATCGACAGCGGCCCGCGCCCCACGCTCTATCTTCTCGGCGGGCTGAACGAAGAAGACCCGAATAACAGCATCTGGAACATCAAGACAAATGTCGCGGAGTTCTACGGTGACAAGAATGTGAACGTCGTGATGCCGATCGCGGGCGACGGCAGCATGTACACCGACTGGCAGCGGGACGACCCGAAGCTCGGTCGATACAAGTGGGAGACATTTCTCACTCGCGAACTCCCGCCGCTGATCGAGCAGCGGTTCGACGGGAACGCCGTGCGCGGCATCGCGGGCCTGTCGATGGGGGCGGGCGCATCCCTTGTCCTCGCGGTCCGCAATCCGGGCTTCTATCGTGCGGTGGCTGCCTACAGCGGTTGCTACACGACGACCGGCCTGGCAGGGCAGGCATATCCCCGCGGGATCGTCGCCGGCTTCGGCGGGAACGCCGACAACATGTGGGGACCCCCCACCGATCCGGCCTGGGCGGCACACGACGTGGTCTCCAGGGCGGCGAACCTCCGGGGCTCGACCGTGTACGTGTCGACCGGCACCGGTCGATCGGGCCGCTACGACGCGCCCGGATATCCCGGGAACGAGAACCCCACCGACCGGCAGGTCATCGGGGGTGCCATCGAGGTCGGCTCCCTGCTCTGTACGCAGCAACTCGACGCCCGCCTCGATCAGCTGAAGGTCCCGGCAACCGTGCGCTACGTCGACCCCGGCACGCATTCATGGCCCTACTGGGTGGACCAGCAACGCGAGAGCTGGCCGACCCTGAGTCGCGGACTGGGCTTGTGACCCGCGACGGCGCAGTCCGTACCCGATCATCACGGTGCACCCGGACCCATCCCATGCACCAGCCCCCGTGCACACGACACACCCCATGCAACCTGGAAGGCAGGTGAGTTGCGATGGAATACACCGAGCTGACTGACTATTCGATGCCCGGCGGCACTGTGACCGCGTGGGAGCCGCAGGTCGACGCCGAGGAATGGCTCACCGATTCGCGGCAGCTGTCCTACATGCACCTCGAACACGCCCGTCGAGCGGTCCGCGAGGGATCGGACTGGTACAGCCAGTGGATCGGCACCGCCTTCCGCATCGAGCGCCCGCTAGACCGGGAAGCACTGTCGCGCACGCTCGTCGCGTGGTACCGCCGACACGAAGCCTTCCGGACATCGGTGCGGGTCCACGAGCCCGAGCACCCGCAGGGCGACCTGACCCGCATCACCGTGCCCGCCGACGCGGTCACCGTGCTGGAGAAGGACTTCGGTGCCGATCTGGCGGCCGCCGAGGTGTCCGACCTCGTCGTCGACTACTTCAACCGGACCGTCACCCCGCTGAGCTGGCCGCACTGCATCGCCGTGACAGTCGAGCCGACCGGCGACGACACCGGCTTCCTGCTGGCGTTCGCCGCCGATCACACCGTGATGGACGCCTACACACAGGTGTTCGCCATCCGCGAGCTCACCGCGCTGTACACGGCCGAGGTCTCCGGCGAACCGCACGCGCTGGCCGACTTCGGCAGCTACTTGGATTTCAGTGACGCCGAGCGCAAGCTGGGCGAGCAGATCGACGCGAACAACGCCGCGGTCAGCCAGTGGCGCAGCTTCTTCGACGACACGCCGACCGTCACCCAGCCCGAACCGATCCCGCGCTTCCCGCGCTTCGACGTGCCCGCCGATGCACCGCGCACGATCACGGCGGATCGTGTGCCGGACAACGGATTCCAGGCGACCCTGTCGCACTGGCTGCTCGACGCGGCCGAGACCAAGGCCTTCGACACCGTGTGCAAGGGCGCCGGGTCGTCGATGACCGCGGGCATCTACACGGCGCTGTCCATGACGTCGGCCGCCCTGTCGGGCAATGCCGATCTCCGGTTCATCGGCCCGGTCCACACCCGCAGCGCCATCGAATGGGGCGAGGCGGTGGGATGGTTCGTGGGGATCATCCCGGTCGCGGTCCGTCCCGGGCAGCCCTCGAGGTTCACCGACGCCCTCACGGCCGTCGCCGCCACCTCCGCGCAGTACAAGGGTGTGGGCGCAGCGCCCTTCGCGCCTGTCGCCGAACTCATCGGCGGCGACGTCACCCCGCCCGGGTTCGTCGTGTCCTACATCGACCTCCGTCACGCCGAGGGCGCGGCCGAGTGGACGCCGCGCCAGGCGCGCGTCCTCCGCAGCGCGACACGGGATGCCGACGAGGTCTACTTCTGGATCAACCGGATCCCGACCGGGCTGAACGTGTCCGCGCGTTTCCCGGCCGACGACGGTTCGGCCGAGGCGGTCGAGGTCTTCCTGTCGACCTTCCATCAGATCCTGAAGAAGATCGTCGCCGACGGGGACTGCGACTACGTCTACCGTCCGGCCCAGTCGGTCACCGCCGGCGCGACCACCGCAGGATCGACGGCCGCACTCGGCAGTTGATGACCGGTGCCGCGGAGTCCGCGTCCGCCCCATCACGATTCAGCCGGGCAGGCTCGTCGGTCGTCGCGCTCCGCCCCCATCTGCTCGACCCGGATCACCTCGGCCCGTACCCCGGACGACGGACGGTCGAATGGGAGCTGCGCGACGCCGAGCGGGTCGGGCGCGCGGCGAAGCGTTGGGGTGAAGGCGTGTCGTTCCTCCAGTCCGACCACCTCGCCACGATGACGGGCAGGAGTGCCGTCGGCGAGGTACACACCGGTTTCCTGCTCGCCGCAGCGCGATTCGACGCGCCCCTCGACGAGGACGCGATGGCGCGGGCTCTCACCGGGTTCATCCGTAGGCACGAGGAACTGCGTGCCCACTACCGTCCGGAGCCGGACGGTCCGCAGCGCTGGGTGGCGCCGTCGGAGGTGTTCGACGTCGACGTCGCATCGTCGGGTGACGCCGTCGCCGACGCCGAAGCGGTCGAGCACTGGGTCGGACGTCGCGCATCCGAACGGGCACGCGCCGAACTGATTCCGGGATCTTGGTGGGGTGCCGTCGCCGGTGACGCGGGCTTCACCTTCTTCCTCGCCACCGACCACGCCCACGGCGACGGGTATTCGTCCGTGCTCGCGCTGATCGAGATCACCGCGCTCTACCGCGCGCAGTGCACGGGCACACCGGCGGAGCTGCCCGACGCCGGAGAATTCGGGGACGCCGTGCTCGCCGAACGTGTCGCCGCGGCGGGCGTGACGTCCGAGGACGAACGGGTCGCGGTGTGGCGGGATGCGCTCGCGGCCAACGACGGTCGGGCGCCACGCTGTCCGCTCGACCTGGGACTCGTCGGGGACCAGCCGCAGCCGGCCGTCGCGGTGGAGCAATGGTTGCTCGATCCGGGGGCATTGTCGCGCTGCGACGCACGACTCGCCGCTTCGGGCGGGAGCTTCGCGGGACTCATCTACGCGGCACTTGCTGCGCGACACCACGAGACCTCCGGCGAGGACCGGTTCTTCGTGTCGACCGTGCTCGCCTCCCGGGGGCCCGACCATGCCCGCACCCAGGGCTGGATGTGCAACTTCGCCCCGATCGTCGTGAACATCCCCACCGACGAGGACGCGGTGTTCGACGACCTGGTGCGGGCGGCGGGCGAGAGTGTGCGGGTCGCGCGCCGTGCGTCGTCTCTGCCGGCTCACGGCGTGCTGGCGCGGCTGGCCGCCGAGGGCGTTTTCCGCGGGCTCGACGGAAGCCCCTACATGGTGTCCTACACCGATCTCGCGCGTCTGCCGGTCGGTGACGATCCGGCACTGGCGACGATGCAGACCTCCAGTGGGGTCGGGACCACGCGGAACGCGAACCTGTGGTTCACGCGTACCTCGGCCGGTCTGGTCGTACGCTGCCACTTCCCCGACAACGAGGTGGCCCGCGCGTCGGTCGTCGACCATTTGGCGCGAGTGAGAACGATCCTGACCGGGTACGCAACGGGGAGCAGCCAGGAGAGGAGTCCGCGGTGAAGCTGTCGAGTTCGGAGACCTGGGAGGTCGAGCCGGGAGAACTGGTCCGATGGCAACCGGTCCCCGGGGGCGGGGTGGTCCATTCGGGCGCTCCCGTGTCGGAGAACGAACGGTTCCATCTGGACTCGGTGTCGCAGGGTCAGCCGGGATGGATCGCGCTCACCCTCGACTTCGCGGAACGGCTCGACGACGAAGCGCTCGGCGAGGTGGCGGCGACGGTCATCGCCCGGCACGACGTGCTGCGTAGTCACTATGTGCGGGCCGCCGAGGGGTATCAGCGCGTCCTGCACGCCGGCGTCGACGTGAAAGAGGCGGTCCGCGAATCGGATTCGGGTCTCGGTCCCCGAGCGTTCGCCGAGCGGCTGACCGGTTCCATCACCGCGACATGCGATCCGTTCGAACCGATGCCGCACTTCCTCGCCGCGGTCCTGCGGCCGTCGACCACGACGCTCGTCTGCGGTTTCGACCACTGCTATGTGGATGCGCGATCACTCGCCCTGCTGTCCGACGAGATCTGCGAACTGCTCGCCGGCCGCACGCTCTCACCACCGGAATCGGGTCTGGATGCGTTGCGGCGGGTCGCCGAGGTGGAGGCGTCGGTGACCGCCGACGACCCGCGGCTCGGCGGGTGGGGACAGTTCCTGGGAGCTGCCGGGTGGACCGTCCCGGAGTTCCCCCTCGACCTCGGGGTCGACCAGGGAGCGACCGCGGACATGCACACGCTGGTCGCGACGCTGCTGCCGGCCGATGCCGCACGGGAGTTCAGTTCGACGGTCCACCGGCACGGCGCGCGGACCTATCCGGCGATCCTCACGTGTGCGGCCAGGGCGATCGAGTCCCTCGGCGGTCCCGGCGAGGTGCCGACCGTCGTCCCGACCGGGACCGGCGCCGGCCCCGGTTGCGTCGGATGGTCGGTGGGCAATGCGCCCCTGCGGATCGCGGCGGGCGCCGACGACCTGTTCACCGCGATGCGGGTCAACACCGAGCGGCTGGCCGCGGCCCTGCCGCTCGCGGAGATCGGCCTCACGCCCGTCTACGGTGCCTTCGGGCACCTGCTGCGTCCCGGCCGCAACGACGTGTTCATGATGTCCTACGTCGACTACACGCGACTGCCCGGACCGCACCCCGGCGTGCGCGCGGAACAGGTGTCGAGTTCCAAAGCCACCGACACCGCGCAGTGGTGGTTCTGGCGGGACGCGGACGGCATCCACGTGCGGGTGCGGCATCCGCACACCGACCGCGCGGTGGAAGCGCTGACCGCCACCCTCCGGGAGATGAGCGCGCTGATCGCCCAGGTCGTGGTCCGGTAGGATGGCCGGTCGTGACCCTGCGCCTGTATGACACCGACTCCCGAGAGGTGCGCGACTTCGTGCCGCTGCACCCAGGACAGGCGTCGGTGTACCTGTGCGGGGCGACGGTGCAGGGTGTTCCGCACATCGGTCACGTGCGCAGCGGTATCGCCTTCGACATCCTCCGACGCTGGCTGACCCACAAGGGTCTCGACGTCCTGTTCGTCCGCAACGTCACCGACATCGACGACAAGATCCTCCGGAAGGCGGCCGAAGCGGGCCGGCCCTGGTGGGAGTGGGCGGCGACGCACGAGCGCGCCTTCGACGACGCCTACCGCGCGCTCGGGGTGCTGCCCCCGTCGGCGGAGCCCCGCGCGACCGGGTTCGTCACCCAGATGGTCGAGTACATGGAACGGCTCATCGAGCGCGGGCACGCCTACGTCGCCGACGGCAACGTGTACTTCGACGTGCGGAGCCTGCCCGACTACGGGTCGCTGTCCGGGCACAAACTCGACGATGTGCACCAGGGTGAGAGCGCGGGCACCGGAAAGCGTGACCCGCGGGACTTCACCCTGTGGAAGGCGGCCAAGCCCGACGAGCCGTCGTGGCCGACTCCGTGGGGCCCCGGGCGCCCCGGCTGGCACCTCGAATGCTCGGCCATGGCCACCAGCCTTCTCGGTCCCGAGTTCGACATCCACTGCGGTGGCATGGATCTGGTCTTCCCCCATCACGAGAACGAGATCGCCCAGGCACACGGTGCGGGAGATCCGTTCGCGCGCTACTGGTTACACAACGGCTGGGTCACCATGGGTGGCGAGAAGATGAGCAAGTCGCTCGGCAACGTGGTGTCGATCCCCGCGATGCTGCAGCGGGTGCGCGCCGTCGAACTGCGGTACTACCTGGGCAGTGCACACTATCGGTCGATGCTCGAGTACTCGGCGGGAGCGCTGACCGAGGCGGCCGCCGGTTATCGTCGGATCGAATCGTTCGTCGAACGGGTCGCCGCGCGAGTCGGTGACGTCGTCGTCGGCGATGTCGATCCCGAATTCGCTGTCGCGCTCGACGACGATCTGGGTGTACCGGCTGCGCTTGCTGTGGTGCACAACGTGGTTCGGCAGGGCAACACTGCCCTGGAAGCCGGTGACGGCGCCGCGGCGCTGACGGCGGCCTCGTCGGTGCGCGCGATGACCGGCATCCTGGGGGTCGATCCGCTCGACGACCGGTGGGCGGGCACCGCCGACGATTCGGCCGCGACCTCGGCACTCGATGTGCTGGTGCGAGCGGAACTACAACGGCGTGCGGATGCGCGCGCCGCCAAGGACTGGGCCACCGCGGACGCGGTGCGGGACCGGCTGGCCGAGGCCGGTATCGAGGTCACCGACACCCCCGATGGTGCGCAATGGGCGTTGAAGGGTGAGGCGTGATGGCAGGCAATTCCAAGCGTAGGGGTGCGATTCGCAA
The DNA here is from genome assembly GCF_051789125.1 of Gordonia terrae. GTDB lineage: Bacteria > Actinomycetota > Actinomycetes > Mycobacteriales > Mycobacteriaceae > Gordonia > Gordonia terrae_A. Next base: position 1,024,775 of record NZ_CP196526.1, read on the forward strand.
GGACGGCACCAAGAAGGGGCAGACCGTCGGCTCCGGCGGTCAGCGCCGCCGCGGCCTCGAGGCTCGCGGTGCAACCCCGAAAGCCGTTGACCGGCCTTATCATCCGGCGCACAAGCGCGCGAAGGCGGCGTCGAAATCGGCGGCAGGACGCGGTGGCGCACGAGCCAAGGACGAGGGTCCCGAGTACGTGCTGGGACGTAACCCGGTGGTGGAATGCCTGCGCGCTGGTGTCCCGGCGACCGCCCTCTACATCGCGACCAACTCCGAACCCGACGAGCGTGTGGCCGAAGCGGTCAAGATCGCAGGCGACTCGGCGATCTCCATCCTCGAGGTCGGCAAACCCGAGCTGGATCGACTGTCCACCAACGGGATGCACCAGGGCATCGCCTTACAGGTGCCCGAGTACGAGTACACCCATCCCGACGACCTGATGGCGCAGGCGAAGGCGAGCGGCACCCCGCCGCTGCTGGTCGCACTCGACAACATCACCGATCCCCGCAACCTGGGTGCGGTGATCCGCTCGGTGGCCGCGTTCGGTGGCCACGGCGTGGTGATCCCCGCGCGCCGCAGCGCCAGTGTGACGGCCGTCGCCTGGCGGACCAGTGCCGGTGCCGCCGCGCGTCTCCCGGTCGCCCGGGCCACCAATCTGACTCGCACGCTGAAGGATTGGGCCGAATCGGGTGCGCAGCTCGTCGGCCTCGACGCCGATGGAGACGTCACGCTCGACGACTACGACGGCAGCGGTCCGACCGTCATCGTGGTCGGCTCGGAGGGCAAGGGCCTGTCCCGGCTCGTCCGCGAGAGCTGTGATTCGATCCTGTCCATCCCGATGGCCGGCGACGTCGAGAGTCTCAACGCCTCGGTCGCGGCCGGTGTGGTCCTCGCCGAGTTCGCCCGACAACGGCGCGGATAGTCCCATCGGCGAGGGGCGGTTCGGTCAGCCCGAAGCCCCGACCGCCACTCCGGCTGCACTCAGCGCCGCCCTCACCGCCTGTGCGTGATGCACGGCTCCCGGGGTGTCGCCGTGCAGGCACACCGACTCCGCCTCGACACCGATCCGGGTCCCGTCGATCGCCGTGATCCGGCCGGTCGTGACGAGTTCGACGACGCGGCGGGCGATCTCGGCGGTGTCGGACAGCACCGCCCCGTCCTCGACGCGGGGGACCAGGGTGCCCTGCGGGGTGTATGCGCGGTCGGCGAAGGCCTCGGTGACGGTCGCGAGGCCGGCGCGTCGCGCCCGGGCGAGTACCTCGGAGCCGGGTAGTCCCATGACCGCGAGTCCGGCGTCGACGTCACGGACCGCGGCTATGACCGCATCCGCCTGCTGTTCGTGGTGGACGACCGTGTTGTACAGCGCGCCATGGGGTTTCACATATGTCACCCGCCCACCGACCGAACGTGCCAGGGCGTCGAGCGCACCGATCTGGTAGACGAGATCGGCGATCAGGTCGGACGTCGTCATCTCCATGAACCGGCGTCCGAAACCGCTCCGGTCGGGGTAGGACACCTGGGCGCCGATCCGCACCCCGGCCGCCACCGCGGCCCGGCACGTCGCGTGCAGATCGGCGGGGGTTCCGGCGTGGAAACCGCAGGCCACGTTCGCGCTGGTGACGATCTCCAGCATCGCGGCGTCGTCGCCGACGCCCTCCCCGAGGTCGGCGTTGAGATCGATGAGGCCGCCGCCGGAGTTCATGAGGGCATTCTAGGGCGCTGTCGCGGCGCCGTGCCCCGGCGATCGCCGGCCGTCAAGGGGGTAGACGAACCGCCCGTTTCGTCTACGGTGGAGACATGGCATTACTGGACAGTAAGGTGACCACCCGCAACGGCGTGGTCGAGGGCGCGCGCGGAAAGCGGCTGCGCCGGGGGACCATCAGCTGGCGCGGAATCCCCTTCGCCGCGCCGCCGGTCGCACATCGCCGATTCCGTGCACCCGAGCCGGCCCACGACTGGCCGGGCGTGCGCGATTGCACGAAGATCGGCAAGGCGGCGATCCAGGAGAAGCGGTTCACGGCGATCGCGCCCGGCAAGTTCGCGCCGATGGCCGAGGACTGCCTGACCCTCAACGTGTACTCGCCGGACTCGGCGTCGTCGACGCCTCGCCCCGTCATGGTCTTCATCCACGGTGGGGCCTTCATCCTGGGAACCGCGGCGACACCGCTGTACGACGGCGCATTCCTCGCCCGCGCCCAAGACGTCGTGGTCGTGACCGTGCAGTACCGTTTCGGCCCGTTCGGTTTCCTCGATCTGAGCCAGTTCGCCACCGACGACCGTCCGTTCGACACCAACGTCGGCCTCCGCGACCAGATCGCGGCCCTGCAGTGGGTTCAGGACAACATCAACGCGTTCGGCGGAGACGCGGGCAACGTGACGGTGTTCGGGGAGAGCGCCGGCGGGTCGTCGGTGCTGTCGCTGTTGTCGGCACCGTCGACCACCGGACTGTTCCACCGGGCGATCGCCCAGAGTCCGGCGCCGGAGCTCATCGTCGAACAAGATGCCGCGACGGTCTACGCCGACGAGTTCGTCCGCCTCCTGCGCGACCCGCAGCGGCGCTCGAGCTCGTTCGAGCGGCACGAACCACCCGTGGACACAGCCGAGGCGCAACGCCTCCTCACCGCACCGAATCCGGCGTTGCTGCTGGAAGCCGGAAACAAACTGATGCGTTTCGCGACGAAGACGGCCGGGGGCTCGATTCCGTTCGCCCCCGTCGTCGACGGCGAATTGCTCCCACGGTCCCCGCTCGCCGCGGCCGCCGGCGGCCTCACCCAGCCGGTGCCGCTGGTGATCGGCAGCAACCGGGACGAGGCGAATCTCTTCGCGAAGCTCTGGAACGTTCTTCCCGACGCCGAGCGGACACTCATGCGGGTCGAGGACGACGAGGTCCGCAAGGAGATCGCCTCGCATTACGAGGACGGCGACCGCGACCGCATCCGGCTGGCGGGTGACTCGATCTTCTGGGCGCCGATGACCGCCTTTGCCGACGGCCACAGCGCCGTGGCGCCGACCTACGTGTACCGCTACGACTATCAGACGAAGATCCTGGAAGCGACCGGCTTCGGGGCGACGCACGCCACCGAGCTGTTCAGCGTCTTCGGTGCCTACCGAGCGCCGATGGGCGCCGGACTGGCGGTGGCGGACTGGCCGGGCAGCGGGCGGGTGACCCAGAACGTCCAGGGCCGATGGGGCGCGTTCGCGCGCACCGGCGACCCCGGACTCGGCTGGCCCGCCTTCACCACCGACGAGCGCAAGGTCCTCGTGCTCGACGACCCCGACCATGTCGAGGCCGACCCCGATACCCTGCGCCGTCAGGCCTGGTATCGGGTGCACTCGCCGGCCTGACCCTTCGAGGCTCGTCGCTTGCGCTCCTCGCACCTCAGGGAGCGGGGGTCGGCCGGGGTCTCGCACCGTTGGAGCGGGGGTCGGCCGGGGTCTCGCACCGTTGGAGCGGGGGGTCGGCCGGGTCTCGCACCGTCAGGAGCTGGTGTCAGCCGAAGTCCCACACCGACGGCGGGTCGGCCGCGAGGAACGACAGCACGAGCGGGTTGAACAGTTCTGGCGACTCCACCGGCAGGATGTGGGTGCCCGGGATGACCGCCAGACGGGCGTGCGGCAGCGTCCGGGACAGCTCGAGTGCGTGCTCGATGCGCACCAGACCACGGTCGGCGACGACGACCAGGGTCGGTGCCTCGACGCCGGCGAAGCCCGCCACCTCGAAGTCGGGTTCCCTGGTGAGCATGCGGACCGCCTTGTCGTACACCACCGGAAAGTGGTCGGGTCCGTCCGGCGACGTGTCGTCGTAGTAGATGCGCAGGTACTCCACCGTCATGGGATCGCGGCGGGCGACCCGGGCGATGAACTCGTCGGCCGTGCGGCCGTCGTTGTTGAGGTAACCGCCGACGAAGACGAGCCTGCTGACGAGGTCCGGCCGGGTCCGCGCGACGAGCAGCGCGACGGCGGCGCCGTCGGCCCAGCCCACCAGGTTCGCCGGGCGGCCGACGACCTCGTCGAGGTAGCGGATGGTCCGTTCGACGATCGTGTCGAAGCTGAACTCGCCCGGAAGGTCGGGGCTGTGGCCGTGGCCGGGGCGCTCGGGCACGAAGATCTGCAATCCGGCGTCGAGGAAGGCGCCGATCTGGGTACCCCACGACGACGCCGAGGCGAACAGTCCGTGCAGCAGTACCGTGGGCGGTCCGGTCGGTTCGCCCGCGGTGAAGTGCCACACGGTCGTGCCGGCGAGGTCGACGTATTCACCGCCGTCGACGCGTTCGCCGGCGTGCACATGCCGCATGTCGCTCCTCGAGTTCGCCCGGATGTCTCGACCTCCGCCATGGTCTCAGAGTTCGACCCGGGTTCGGGCGAACGTTCGCGAATCGACACCGCGGACCGCGGGCGCCGGCAGCCGAGACCGCGGCGCGCCGAAAGGTGTCCGTTTCTCGATCATCCGACAAGTTTTTCTGCGGGGCGGTGCACGGGTCGGGAACACGACGCCGTCGCGTTCTCGATCCCGAAAACCCGAGTCGGGATCGAGGAGACACGTGCCCGCGGTGTGGAGCTACGCCCGCAGCACGAGGTCGGCGGCGTTGCGCTCCCACCCCGACACCCACGCGGACATCCCGCAGGACCTGTTGACGCGCTACACCGAGCTGACCGTCACCTACAACCACGCCGCCGTCCGCGAACAGTGCGGTGAGGGTGTGCGCAGCTCGCTGAGTCTCGACTCGTCCGGTGAGGTCCGGTCCGACCCGCCGACCCGTCCACACCCGGAGGCTTCGCGTCGCTTGAGCCTCGCAGTCCCCAGAGCCTCCGGCGAGTACGGGCAGCACCAGCTGACGATGCCGGGCCGCCGCGGCGAAGACCCGGTCGAGCGGAGCGAAGTCGAGCAGGCCGCTGCGCCCGTGCACCGCGAAGGACGAATAGACGTTGAACCGGGTCAGCGCACGCGGGGGCAGTTTCGCGAAGTACGCGTCGAGGTCGACCTCGGCTCCGCACCCCTCGTTGACCGCCCAGTCGGTGCCCAACTGATAGGCGTTGAATCCGGCGGGCCACCAAGGTCTTCCGTCGAGAACCAGGCCGTCCGGGGTCGCCTGGACCCGCTGCGAGGGCACCGGCCGCAGGGGTCCCGGATCCGGGGTGCGAGCACATCCCGAGAGACACACGAGGACCCCGACGATCGCGGTGACCAGCACGGCGAGCGTTCGCGTCCAGGTGCGTCGGTGGACCACAGATGCAGGCTACTCGTCACCTAGGGTGGCGGTATGTTGTCGGGGTTGGACTGGTCGGGGTCGCACGAGCGCACCGCGCGGCACCGTGCGCGGCGGGCAGCCCGGCGGGGACTCCTCGTCGTGGCCGCCCTGGTGTTGGTGACGCCGATGTCCGCGTGCGGGCAGGAGACGCCGAACTTCCCGACCGCGACGTCGTCGACCTCGGCGGGCTCGCCGATCACCAGCGCGCCCACCACCTCGCCGTACGGACAGGAGTCGTCGGCTCCCGCGCCGATCGTCTACCGCCCGCCCTACATCGACCGGGTCGAATGGACCGACACCGCGGTCGGGCCGAGCCTCTCGGTGTTCCCCACGACCTCCGGCCGCTACACCACCGACGCCGGTGCGATGGCCGCCGCGTGGGCGGAGGTGCTCGACCTCGATGCCACCGCCGACACCCCCGGCATGCAGGCGCAGTTCGACTGCCACTGGCGGTTCGCCCGCATCATCGAGCCCGAGAAGCCCAGCTGGAACCTCGAACCCGGCCGCCCCGTCGTCACCGAGGAGGACATGGTCGGCGCCGGCTGCAACCCCGGCTTCGCCGAGGAATGACCCGTCAGCGCGTGCGATGCACGCCGTGCCTCTAGCGCGTGCGATGCACGCGGCGGTTCCCTAGGATGCGGCACACCGCGTAGATCACGAACGAGATGATCGTGACGAACACCGACACCGGCAGCTTCGGGGCCAGCGACATCAGCAGTCCGCCCACGGAGGCGACCTCGGCGAAGATCACCGAGAGGATCAGCGCCCGGGCCGGGCTCGCGGTGACCCGCGCGGCCGCCGCCCCCGGTGTGATCATCAGCGACATCACGAGCAGCGCGCCGATGATCTGCACACCCTGCGCGGCGGCGAGCCCCATGATGATCGCGAAGACCACCGACAGCGTCCGGATCGGCACGCCCTGCGCCTGGGCCACCCGCGGGTCCGTCGACGCGAACAGCAGCGGCCGGTAGATCACCGCGAGCACCGCGACGACTATGGCGGTGGTGATCGCGATCGCCACCAGGCCGTTGATGCCGACGCTGACCACCTGACCGGTCAGCAGCGCGAACCCGGTGCCGATGCGCCCGTAGAGGGCGAGGAACAGTACGCCGATCCCGAGACCGAACGCCATCACGACGCCGATCACCGAATCTCGTTCGCGCGCCCGGTTGCCGAGAAAACCGAACACCGCCGCGGCGATCACGGCACCGATCACGCCGCCGAGGTTGACGCTGAATCCGATGAGCAGCGCCGCGGCGGCACCCGTCACCGACAACTCACTCGCACCGTGCACCGCGAACGACATCTGCCGCGCGACGATCAGCGGGCCGAGCAGGCCACCGAGGAGACCGAGCAGCACCATCGCGAGCAGCGCCTGCTGCATGAAGTCGTACCCGAGCAGGTCGACGGTCGTCGAGAAGTCCCAGAGGTCGCTGAACTGACGTTCGGCGGCCGACACCGTCGTGATCACGCGAGTCCGCCCGGGAGTCCGGTCGTGGTGGTGCCCGGCGTCGCATCCGCACAGTGGTGGGCGTCCTCGCCGCCGATCACGACGAGACGGCCGTTGACGCGCAGCACCTCGACGTCGCTGCCGTAGAGCTCGCTGAGCGTCTCGGTGGTCATCACCTCGTGTGGCGCGCCGATGCGGAACCGGCCGTCGACGAGATAGAGCACGCGGTCGACGTAGGGGAGTATCGGGTTGATCTCGTGGGTCACGAAGACGACCGCGGTCCCCGCCTCGCGGCGGCGACGGTCGATGAGTTCCACGACCACCTGCTGGTTGGTGGGGTCGAGACTGGCGAGGGGTTCGTCGCACAGCAGGAGGTCGGGGTCGCTCACGACGGCCTGTGCCACGCGCAACCGCTGCTGCTCACCGCCGGAGAGAACACCCAGCGGTGCGTCGGCGTAGGGCAGTGCGTCCACGGCGCCGAGCGCGCGGTCGACCAGCTCGCGTCGGCGCGCCCGTCCCCGCACGCCGATGCCCCAGCGGCCGCCGTCGACGCCGAAGCCGACGAGGTCGCGACCGCGGATCGCCATCGGGTCCGCGTCGTCGTCGGCGTGCTGCTGCGGTATGTAGCCGATCGCATCAGTGGTGGCGACGGTCCCACGGTCGAGTGCGTACTGGCGCAGCAGGACGCGAAGAAACGAGGTCTTTCCGGAACCATTGGGGCCGAGGACTGCGACGAACTCGCCGGGTTCGATGATCAGGTCGAGCCCGTCCCACAGGACGCGGTCGCCGAACCCGAGTCGCGCGCCCGCGAAGGCGACGACCGGTTCCGGCTCGGCGTGCACGGCCGTCACCTGGTTCCGGAGGCCAGCGCCCCGGTGAGGGCGTCGATCTGGCCGTTCTGCCACACCACGTAGTCGGTGACGCCGTCGGGCAGGGTCTCGGTGAACTTCACGACCGGAACGCCCGCCGAACCCGCGACGTCGAGCATCGCCTGCGTCACAGGGTCCACCGCCTGGGTGTTGTAGATCAGCACCTTGGCCCGGCGATCGGCGAGGATGTCCTGCAGCGCGGCACGGTCGGCGGCGGCGGGGGACTGTCCCTCCTCCACGGCCTGGGTGAACCCGGCGGGTGCGATGTCGACGAGTCCGGCCTCGGTCAGCATGTAACCGGCGAGCGGTTCTGTCTGGGCGACCTCGGTGCCCTCGTGCTGCTGCCGGATGGTCGTGAGCTTCGCACGCAGGCCGTCGATGCCCGTGGTGAACTTCTCGGCGTTGGCGCGGTAGGTCTCCGCATTGCCCGGATCCTGCTCGGCCAGCGCGTCGGCGACCTTGTCGGCCACCTGGGCGACGACCGGGAGGTCGTAGAAGACGTGCTCGTTCTGGTCGCCGTGCGCGTGATCGTGGGCCCCGCCGGAGTGCTCCTCTGCGGAGTGGTCACCGCCGGCACCGTGGTCCGCGTGCTCCTCGCCCTCCGCCTCGGCGGCATGCTCGTCACCGCCGAGCAGCGAGTAGGCGTCGACCGCGGTGGCGTCGGAGTTCGCCGCAGCCTCCTCCATGTAGGAGTCGTAGTGGCCGCCGTTGAAGACGAGGATGTCCGCGTCGGCGATCGTCGCGGTGTCCGCGGCCGACGGCTCGAACTCGTGCGGGTCACCGTCGGCGTTGTCGTACAGCGCCGTCACCTGTGCCTTGTCCCCGGCCACCGCTGCCGCCACCGAACCCCAGACGTTGGTCGACGCCACCACGGTGGGCGGGCCGTCGCTGCCGCCGGAGTCGCTCGAGCAGCCGGACAGGACCAACGCGGCGGTGGACAGAACGCCGGCCGCGGCCAGCAGTGATTTCCTCATCGAGCACCTTTACGCAAATGACAATCGTTACCGAAAGCAGTCTAGGGGATGGCTCGGACGGGCGTGCGGGGAGTGGTCCGCCGTGAGGGTCTGCGCCGGAATCCGCGGCGTTCTCTATGGTGGAGACCATGACCTCGAGCCCCCCGTCGTCGTCCAGGGTGCCGCGGCGTGTCGCACTGATCTCCGTGCACACCTCGCCGCTGGCGCAGCCGGGCACCGGCGATGCGGGCGGGATGAACGTCTACGTCTGGCAGACGGCACTCCGCCTGGCCCGGCGCGGTGTCGAGGTCGAGATCTTCACCCGGGCGACCTCGTCGGCCGACGCCCCGTCGGTCGTCGCGGCACCGGGGGTCACGGTCCGTCACGTGGTCGCCGGCCCGTTCGAGGGTCTCGACAAACGAGACCTGCCCGCCCAGCTCTGCGCGTTCACCGCAGGCGTGTTGCGGGCGGAGGCCGCACAGGCGCCCGGTCACTACGACCTGATCCATTCGCACTATTGGCTCTCCGGCCAGGTGGGCTGGCTCGCGCGCGATCGGTGGGGCGTCCCGCTGGTGCACACCGCGCACACGCTCGCCGCCGTCAAGAACGCCGCGCTCGCCGAGGGTGACACCGCCGAGCCGCAACTGCGGGTCATCGGTGAGCAGCAGGTCGTCGGTGAGGCCGACCGGCTCGTCGCGAACACGGAAACCGAAGCGGCCGAGTTGCTCTCGATGTACGACGCCGACCCGGCCCGGATCGACGTGGTGACCCCGGGCGCCGATCTCGACTGCTACACACCGGGATCCGCCTCCGCGGCGCGGGCGGCACTCGACCTCGACCCCGACGAGACGATCGTGACGTTCGTCGGCCGCATCCAGCCGCTCAAGGCCCCCGATCTCCTCGTGGCGGCGGTCGCGCCGCTGATCTCCGAGGCCGCCTCGACCGGACGCAGGCTGCGTCTGCTCGTGGTCGGCGGACCCTCGGGGTCCGGACTCCAGCGACCGACCGCGCTGATGGATCAGGTCGCCGCACTCGGGATCGCGGACTCGGTCACGTTCCTCCCGCCCCAGCCGGCGGATCGCCTGGCGCAGGTGTACCGGGCGTCGGATGTGGTTGCGGTCCCCAGTCATTCGGAGAGTTTCGGCCTCGTCGCGATCGAGGCGCAGGCATGCGGGACGCCGGTCATCGCCGCCAACGTCGGCGGTCTCGGGGTCGCGGTCGACGACGGGCGGACGGGGGTCCTGGTCAACGGGCACGCGGTCGGCGACTGGACCAATGCGCTCGAAAAGCTTCTCGCGCAACCCGATCGTCTGGTCGAACTCGGTGCCAATGCGCGTCGGCACGCCGAACAGTTCTCGTGGGAACACACCGTGGACCAGCTCCTCGACAGCTACGGACGCGCGATGGCGTCGTTCGACGCCCGCCGGGGCGCCGATCAGTCGGGAGCCGGTGCGGCTGCGGGGGCCTCGTCGCGTATGCGTCGCCGATGGCGGCGCCGGCGCCGACGCGTCACCGTCTGATCCGCCGGACGTCGCGACGACGAGTATCCGAGTTTTTCCACAGAGAGGACACCCGTGAGCCGCACCGAGGTCGTCGACCTGCTCGAGAAGACGCTGGACCGCAACGAGATCGCCTACACGCGCAAGGGTGGCGGCGGCGCCGATGTCGACCACGTCGTCGTCGAGTTGCCCGGCGAGCGCAAGCTCAAGACGACGGTGCTGTTGACCGCCAGCGAACACGGCGTCCGGGTGGAGGCGTTCGTGTGCCGGCGCCCGGACGAGAACCACGCCGGCGTCTTCAAGTACCTGCTCAAACGCAACCGTCGCCTCTACGGCGTGGCCTACACCATCGACAACACCGGTGACATCTACCTGATCGGTCGGATCTCGGCCGACGGGCTCACCGCCGACGAGGTCGACCGTGTCCTCGGGCAGGTGCTCGAAGCCGCCGACGGCGACTTCAACACCCTCCTCGAACTCGGCTTCCTCGCGTCCATCCAGCGTGAATGGGCGTGGCGGGTCTCGCGGGGCGAGTCCCTGCGCAACCTGCTCGCCTTCGAGCACCTCATCGACAAGGAGTCGCTCCCCGAGGCGGGCGCACCCCTCGAAGGTCGTTATGTCCCGGGCGAATCCGTCGTCGAAGAGGCCCAGAGCGCGACCGGGGGAGAGTCGGACGGCTCGGACGAGGGTTCGTCGGTCTTCGAAACGGACGAATCGTAGACTCATCGGGAGAGGTCCACGTCACATCGTGTCAACATGCGTTGATACGATGCGGGCGAGAAAATCCCCAATGGAGGTGTCATGAGCTTCAAGAGTCCGTTCCCTGACGTCGAGATCCCCGACGTGAGCGTGTTCGAGTTCCTGTTCGGCGCGGTGGCCGACGCGGACCTGGCGCGCACGGCGCTGGTGGACCCGAAGTCGGGTGCGACGACGACGTACGCGCAGCTGATCTCGCAGATCGATGCGGCGGCGGGTGCGTTGGCGTCGCGGGGGATCGGCGTGGGTGACGTGGTCGGCATCCTGTCGCCCAACATCCCGGCTTTCGCGACCGTGTTCCACGGCATCCTGCGCGCAGGTGGCACCGCGACGACGATCAACGCGCTGTTCACCGGCCCCGAGATCGCCAAGCAGCTCCGCGATTCGGGCGCGAAGATGCTGGTGACCATCTCGCCGATGCTCGAGCAGGCCAAGGCCGCCGCCGACGAGGTCGGGCTGGCGGATGCGGATCTGATCGTCCTCGACGGGGAGGGTCAGGACGCCTCGGGACACCCCAACGCCGCCGATCTGCTGGGGGCGGGACTGTCCGCTCCGGAGGTCTCCTTCGATCCGTCGACGCATGTCGCGGTGCTGCCGTACTCGTCGGGGACGACCGGCAACCCGAAGGGTGTCGCGCTCTCGCACCGCAACCTGGTCGCCAACGTCGCGCAGATCCGCCCGCTGCAGGGCATGGGTGCCGACGACGTGGTCATCGCGGTGCTGCCCTTCTTCCACATCTACGGCATGACCGTGCTGCTCAACGCCGCGCTCTACAACCGCGCGTCGCTGGTCGTGATGCCGCGTTTCGATCTCGTGGAGTTCCTGGAGAACATCCAGAACCACAAGGTGACGATGGCCTACATCGCCCCGCCGGTGGCCGTGGCGCTCGCCAAGCACCCGATCATCGACAACTACGACCTGTCGTCGCTGCACACGATGATGTCGGGTGCCGCGCCGCTCGACGACGAGCTGGGTCAGGCCGTCGCCAAGCGCCTGGACCTGCACATGCTGCAGGGCTACGGCATGAGCGAACTGTCGCCGGTCAGCCACATCATCCCCGCCGACACCCCGGGTCTGCTGGGTCAGCAGGACCCGCCGCTGTCCTCGACGGGCTGGGCGGTGCCGAACTCGGAGAACAAGATCGTCGACCCGGCCTCGGGAGCGGAGATCGAGCTGCCGAGCGAAGGACTGTCGGAGCCCGGTGAGCTGTGGGTCAAGGGCCCCAACGTGATGCTGGGGTACCTGAACAACGACCAGGCCACCGCCGACACCATCGACGCCGAGGGTTACCTGCACACCGGCGACATGGCACAGGTCGACCCGACCGGATGCGTCTACATCGTCGACCGGCTCAAGGAGCTCATCAAGTACAAGGGCTACCAGGTGCCGCCCGCCGAGCTCGAGGCGCTGCTGCTGACCAACGACAAGATCGCCGACGCGGCGGTCATCGGGGTCATCGAGGCGGAGTCGGGTGAGGAGATCCCCAAGGCGTTCGTCGTGCGTCAGCCCGACACGGAGATCAGCGCCGACGAGGTCATGGAGTTCGTGGCGTCGAAGGTGGCTCCGCACAAGAAGGTTCGTGCAGTGGAGTTCATCGAGACGATCCCCAAGTCGGCCTCGGGCAAGATCCTGCGCAAGGACCTCCGAAAGTAAACTGCGTCGGCACCGCCCGACAACACTTGTATGACGTTGTGTCCGGTTTCCGGACACAACGTCATACAGGTTTTGAGGGTATTCAGGGTCCGGGCGCTCGGGTCACGGGATCTCGTGCGGCGGGATGTCGTCGTAGGCGGACGTCGGGGCAGTCCCGCTGCGCTTGTTCCACCAGTAGGTGATCGCCCACAGGACGACGCCGAGCAACAGCAGCCAGCCGGCGACCACATACTGCTCCGGATCGCGGCCGGTGAAGGGCAGCGTCAGGTAACCGCACGTGATCGCGCCGATGACCGCGATCGGCGTGTAGGTGCGGAAGTGCTTGTGTCCCACCTTGTCCTTGCGCAGGACCAGCACCGACACGTTGACCACGGTGAAGACGGCCAGCAACAGCAGAGCCGTGGTGCCGCCGAGCAGGCCGACGATCGAACCCTTCGGGTCGGCGCTGACATATGCGAGCAGGCACAGGGCGATGACGGTGGTGAAGATGATGGCGGCGAACGGTGTCCGACGCCCCGGATGGACGTAGCTGAGGAACTTCGGCAACACGCCCTGCTTGCTCATGCCGTAGAGCAGCCGGCTGGCCATCATCATGTTGATGAGCGCGGTGTTGGCGACGGCGAACATCGAGATCCAGGGGAGCAGGTCCGACATCGGGAAATCCGGTGCGGCGGTCTGCACGACGTCGACGAGCGGGGTCTCACTCTCGGAGAGCACGCCGACCGGGACGATGGCCACCGCGCAGATGGCGATGAGGACGTACACGACGGCGGTGATCCCCAGACCGCTGAGCATGACCTTCGGGAAGATCCGGACGGGATCCTTGCATTCCTCGGCCATGTTGACCGAGTCCTCGAAGCCGACGAGGGCGAAGAAGGCCAGCGACGTCGCCGCGGTCACCGCGATGAAGACGTTCTTGTCGTCGGGACTCTCGAACGCCACCACCGCATCCCAGTGCTCGGCGTTGCCGCCGACGATGAACCAGTAGCCGATGAAGAGGACGAGCAGCAGGCCGGTCAGCTCCACCAGCGTCAGCACCACGTTGGTGCCCACGCCCTCGGCGACACCGCGGAAGTTGATGAACATGACCAGGAGCAGGAAGCCGATGGCGATCGCGAACAGCGCCGGGTTGGTCGCTTCAGGGGCGTCGCCGGTGAACGCGGTCAGCATGTTCACCGCGAAGGCGCGCGACGCGGTGGTCGCCGAGGTGATACCCGAACACATCACCGTGAACAGCACGATGAACGTGATGAAGTGGATCCCGAAGGCCTTGTGCACGTACAGCGCTGCGCCCGCGGCCTGCGGGTATTTGGTCACCAGCTCGAGATAGGAGAACGCGGTCAGCGTCGCGACACTGAACGCGATGAGGAACGGCACCCACGCGGCACCGCCCACCTCACCGGCGACCTGGCCGGTGAGCGCGTAGACCCCGGTGCCGAGGATGTCGCCGATGATGAACAACAGCAACAACTTCCAGCCCAGTACGCGTTTGAGCTCGGGCTGCTTCTGCGCATTCTGGCCGGCCTCGCCGGCATCTGTACTGGCTGTCATGCGCTAACGCTAGACCCGGTCCGGCCGTGGTGCGCGCCGAATCGGTCGCTTCTTCACCATTTCGTCAGCACCGCCCGTCCGGTCGGCCGTGCCGCCGAGTGGGCCGGTGACCGGGGGACGGTGGGATGAGGGCGCCCGGCGTCTGTGGAAAACTATCCGCCATGAGCAACGGCACCCTGATCCTGATGCGTCACGGCGAGAGCGAATGGAATGCGTCCAACCAGTTCACCGGCTGGGTGGACGTGGCGCTGACCGAGAAGGGCAAGGCCGAGGCCGAGCGCGGCGGCGAACTGCTCGTCGAACACGACCTGCTGCCCGACGTCGTCTACACGTCGCTGTTGCGCCGCGCCATCACCACGGCCCACATCGCGCTCGACCGCGCGGACCGCCTGTGGATTCCGGTGATCCGCGACTGGCGGCTCAACGAGCGTCACTACGGCGCGCTGCAGGGCCTCAACAAGGCGGAGACCAAGGAGAAGTTCGGCGACGAGCAGTTCATGCTGTGGCGTCGGAGCTACGACACCCCGCCGCCGGCCATCGAGCCCGACGCGGAATACAGCCAGGTCGGCGACGCGCGCTACGCCGATCTCGCCGAGGTGCCGCTCACCGAGTGCCTCAAGGACGTCGTCGAACGCTTCATCCCGTACTACCTCGAGACCATCGTCGCCGACGTCAGGGCGGGTAAAACGGTCCTGCTGGCCGCCCACGGGAACTCGCTGCGCGCGCTCGTCAAGCATCTCGACGGGATCTCCGACGATGACATCGCCGGGTTGAACATCCCCACCGGCAACCCGCTGCGCTACGACCTCGACGACGACCTCAAGCCGTTGAACCCGGGGGGTACCTACCTGGACCCTGAGGCGGCGGCCGCCGGTGCTGCCGCGGTCGCCGCCCAGGGTCAGAAGTAGTCGGGACGATCGCGCTGCCGAAGCAGCTGAAGAAGAACACATTCGCCATGGCGTCAGTGGTGTGACGCGCGCTACATTAGACGGCATGGCGGATGTGGGCACCCTGCGGATCGAACATTCCCCTGCTCAGGAGCGGTACGAGGCGATCCTCGTCGGCGACCCTTCGAGCGAGGACGAGGTCGTCGGATACCTCGATTACGTATCCGAGCCCTACCAGGTGGTCATCACACACACCGTCGTGCGTGAGCAGTTCAGCGGGCACGGCTACGCCGCCCAACTCGTCCGTGCCGTGCTCGAGGACATCCGGCAGGGCGGCAAGCAGGTCGTGCCGGTCTGCTCCTACGTCCAGCGTTTCATCGAACGCCACCCGGAGTTCGCCGACATGGCGGTCCCGGTGCCGCAGTGACGCCCGCGCGAACCCCGCAGACGGACCCCGCAGCGACTCCGGCCAACACCGCGTGAACAACGGCCGAACACCTTCGTCGGATGTGCGTTCGGAGTTGGTTGGGCCGTAAGCTGCCCATGTGACCGCCGCAATCTCAGCCGCGACGATCGCGTTCGTACTCGCGCTCTGCCTCGGTGTCGTACTCGGTCGACGTAGCCGCGACCGTGACCGGTCCCGGCGATTCGCCTTCGCCGATCTCTTCGCGCGCGGTTCCGCCTCCGGCTCGCACTCCGACGCCGCAGCGCGGGAGGCCGCGCAGACGATGGGACCCCGTGCGGTACCCGCCTCCGCGGAGGTCCGCGACTCCGACATCCAGTCCACCACCGACGACGGCCGCATGACGAAGGCCGGCCTGCTCAGCATGGTCGTGCGCAACACCATGACCGCGATCGCGGTGGTCGACGAGTTCCGTGATGTCGTCCTCTACAACCAGCGCGCGGTCGAACTCGGTCTGGTGCGTGAGATGCTGCTCGCCGACCCGGTGTGGGAAGCGGTCAAGGAGGTCCTCGACAGCGGGGTCGAGCGCCACTTCGAGTTCAGTCCGCCGACGTCGAGCCTTGGATTCGTCTCGACGGGCCGCACCCCGCGTCCCAGCGTCGAGCACGTGCGATGCCACGCGAAGATCGTCGCCCAGGGCGACGAACGCTACGTGGTCGCCTACGGGCTCGACGACACCGAACACAAACGCGTCGAGGCGACGCGTCGCGACTTCGTCGCGAACGTCTCCCACGAACTCAAGACTCCCGTCGGCGCGATCGGCCTGCTCGCCGAGGCGTTGCTCGAGTCCGCCGACGACACCGACTCGGTCCAGCACTTCGGCCGTCGCGTGGTCGGCGAGACCAAACGCATGGGCAACATGGTCAGCGAACTGCTCGCGCTCTCCCGTCTGCAGGGCGGCGACACTCCGGCGTTCACGTGTGTCGACGTCGACTCCCTGATCGACGATGCCCTCGCCGCGTCGACGCTCGCCGCCGAGGCCGCCGCCATCACGCTCCGCGCGGACGAGCCGATCGGTGTCACGATCCGCGGTGACCGGCCGCTGTTGCTGACGGCGCTGAACAACCTGATCTCCAACGCGATCTCGTACTCCCCGTCGGACACGATCGTCTCGGTCAGCCGCCGTGTCATCAAGATCGAGGGCCGTCCGATGGTCGCCATCGCGGTGACCGACCGGGGGATCGGCATCGAACCGGCCGACCAGCAACGCGTGTTCGAGAGGTTCTTCCGCGTCGACAAGGCGCGGTCGCGGATGACCGGCGGCACCGGCCTCGGCCTCGCGATCGTCAAGCACGTCGCGGCCAATCACGGCGGCACCATCAACCTGTGGAGCAAACCCGGCACCGGCTCCACGTTCACCCTGTGTATCCCCGAGGACCTCACCGATACGGGCTGGTCCCCGGAGACCGCCTCGGCACCGGCGCTCGATGCGCCCCGAGGGCACGAAACGACTCCTGGTCACTACAGCGAAGGAAACTAGAGTTGACCCACGTAATGATCGTCGAGGACGAGGAATCGCTGGCCGACCCGCTCGCATTCCTGCTGCGTAAGGAAGGATTCGAGGCGAGCGTCATCACCGATGGTGCGCAAGCTCTCTCGACCTTCGACCGCGTCAGCCCCGACATCGTGCTCCTGGACCTCATGCTCCCCGGGATGTCCGGCACCGAGATCTGCAAGGCGCTGCGGACGCGCTCGAACGTGCCGGTGATCATGGTGACCGCGCGCGACAGCGAGATCGACAAGGTCGTCGGCCTCGAGCTCGGTGCCGATGACTATGTGACCAAGCCCTATTCGGCTCGCGAGCTTATCGCGCGCATACGGGCGGTCCTCCGCCGCGGTGGCGAGATGCCCGACGATGGTCTCGAGATCGGTGTGCTCGAGGCCGGGCCGGTCCGGATGGACGTCGAGCGACACACCGTCTCGGTGAACGGGACGCCGATCACGTTGCCGCTGAAGGAATTCGATCTGCTCGAGTATCTGCTGCGCAATTCCGGACGCGTGCTGACCCGCGGCCAGCTCATCGACCGGGTGTGGGGCGTGGACTACGTCGGCGACACCAAGACGCTCGACGTACACGTCAAGCGGCTGCGCTCGAAGATCGAGCCCGACCCGGCGAATCCCAAGCACCTCATCACCGTTCGCGGTCTGGGTTACAAGCTCGAGGCCTGACCCGGGGACCGCACCCGGCCGCGGTGCCTATTCCGGCGGCTGCAGTTCGTATTTGACGTCGGTCTCCCGGCGCTCGGTCGCGGCCTGCGTCGCCGGGTGAACGGCTATGAGTCCCAGTCCGTTCCGGCGTCGACACGCGGCGGCGAGGGCCTCGTAGGCGGGCTCCCCGAGTAGCGCGGTCAGCTCGGGCGCGTAGGACTCCCAGACCTGCTTGGCGCCGATGTGGACGTCCGGCGACCCCGAGCAGTACCACTTGAGGTCGTGGCCGCCCTCGCCCCAGCCGCGTCGGTCGAACTCGGTGATCGTCGTCTGGAGCACCTGGGTGCCGTCGGGTCGGTCCACCCAGTCCTGCTCGCGGCGAATCGGGAGTTGCCAGCACACATCGGGTTTGACGGTGAGCGGCTCGAGTCCCTTGCGGAGCGCCATCGAGTGCAGCGCGCAGCCGACCCCGCCCGCGAATCCGGGACGGTTGAGAAAGATGCACGCTCCCTTGTGAAGTCGCGTCTTGAGTGCGGGCTCGTCGTCGAGGTCGCTCTCTTCGAGGTACCCCTTCGGGCCCAGCGGGTCCTTGCCCGAACCCTTCTTGAAGTACTGCCAGTCGTCCGGCGTCAGCATCGCGACGCCACGGGCGAGGGTCTCGCGATCGTCGTCGTCGGACAGGTACGCGCCGTGGCTGCAGCATCCGTCGGTCTCGCGGCCCGGCAGGATGCCCTGGCAGGCGGGGGTGCCGAAGACACACGTCCAGTGCGAGAGCAGCCACGTGAGGTCGGCTCTGATCACATGTTCCGGGTCGGCCGGATCGGCGAATTCGTACCATTCGCGAGGAAAGTCGAGTTCGACCTCGGGGGCGGGCTTGATCCGGGGCGCGGACGGCGAGATGGCGGTCACCTGTACACGGTAGCCGGGATAGGCGCTCGTGGAGCGCTGCACTACCGTTGACCCGTGCGCTTAGGAGTCCTCGACGTGGGCAGCAACACAGTCCACCTCCTGGTGGTCGACGCCCACCGTGGCGGTCATCCCACCCCCATGAGTTCGACGAAGGCCGTCCTGCGCCTCGCCGAGCAGATCGACACCGACGGCCGGATGAACGACCGGGCCGTCGCCAAGCTCATCGAATCGATCGACGAGTTCACCCACATCGCGCGCACCTCCGGGTGTGAACAGATGATGGCGTTCGCGACGTCGGCGGTGCGTGACGCGACCAATTCCGACGACATGCTCGACGAGATCGAGCGGCAGACCGGCGTTCGGGTGCTCGTGCTCTCCGGCCGCGACGAGGCCCGGCTGACGTCCCTGGCCGTCCGGCGCTGGCGTGGGTGGAGTGCCGGACGCATCCTCGCCCTCGACATCGGCGGTGGCTCGCTGGAGATGTCCAACGGCGTCGACGAGGAACCCGATGTCGCGTTGTCGTTGCCGCTCGGTGCCGGACGCCTCACGCGCGAGTGGCTACCCGACGACCCGCCGGACCGCCGCCGGGTCGGGGTCCTGCGGGACTGGCTCGACGCGGAACTGCGCGCGCCGGCAAACCAGTTGCTGGCACCCGGTGCGCCGGACCTCTGCGTCGGGACGTCGAAGACGTTCCGCAGTCTCGCCCGGCTGACCGGTGCGGCCCCGTCGAGCGCGGGACCACGGGTGCGGCGGGAACTGACCACGAGCGGGCTGCGGCAACTCATCTCCTTCATCTCCCGGATGACGAAGGCCGACCGCGCCGAACTCGAGGGCGTCAGCTCCGATCGCGCTGGTCAGCTCGTTGCGGGAGCGTTGGTGGCGGAGGCGGCGATGCGGGCGCTGCGAGTCGATACACTGGAAATCTGTCCGTGGGCCCTACGCGAAGGGGTCATCCTGCGCCGGCTCGATGCCGAACAGGCCGACTCGCTGGAGCCCGCACAGACGCAAGGCGTTCACGAGGGCGTCGGCTGAGCCGGAACCTCTGTGCCGCAGCTGCGATGCGGGGTAGGGGTCGAGGTGCCGGACCCGGCGTGTGATCGTCGGAAAGACAAGCGGATGCGCCCGACCCGGCATCCGATCACGCTCGAGGACGGAGAGCCACTTCATGTCGAAGGATTCGGAACCCGAATCTCGACCGATCTCGGTATCGGAACTGCTCGCACGGTCGCAGGGCTCGGAGACGGGCTCCTCGTCGCGATCCCGCGACGGTCGAGGTCGCCGGCGCGCCGGCCGGGACGGGTCCTTCTCGGTCTCTGAGCTCACCGGCGAGATCCCCAAGGTCGCCGACGCACCGTCCGGACGGGACGAGAAGCCGGCCCAGACCCCACCTGCCGCGGCTCGACCTGCCCAGAGCACGCCAGCCCAGACCCAATCTGCCCAGACCCAATCTGCCCAGAGCAAGCCTGCCCAGAGCAAGCCGGTCCAGGCTCCGAAGGCAGAGAACCAGCCGGCCGCGAAGGCCGACACCCGAGCCGAGCGGACCGGAGACGTGCCAAAAGCAGGCGACCGCCCGGCGGCCGACTCGCGCGCGCAGACACGTCCGGCGCCGGACGCGCCGGCCACGTCGTCCGACGCGGGTGCCTCGTTCCCGCGGTCGACCAACCCGGTCGCGCGCCGCCCCGAGGCCGACCAGCCCGTCGTCGACCGGCCCCGTCCGGACCAGTACGCCGCCCGGCCGGGCAACCGCACGGCCAGCGGGATGCCTGCCTACGGTCAGGCCCCACCGCTGGCGACGCGGGACTTCAGCTCGGACGCCGTGGCCAGGCGCATGGGTCAGAACCCGCCCCGCGATGCCGCACCCGTCGACCAGGAATCGGCGAATGCGGTCACCGGGATCATCCCTGTGGTCGGGGAGACGGGTGGGGACCTGTCGGTCGTCGAGTCCGACGACGTCGTGACCTACGACCTCGCCGAGGTCGATCCGCACACCGACGGCCCGCGCGAGCGCCGCGACTCAGGGTTCTCCGAGGTGATGGACTTCGACGCATACCGCAACTTCGCCGACGTGGAGGGCGACGACCGTTCGTCGGCCCGGGGTGGCGCGCGGACCGGCGGTGACGCCGGCGACAAACACACGGGCAAGGGGATCGCCGGGTTCGCGCGGAAACTGTTCGGGAACAAGGGCAAGGACAAGGCCCGGGGGACCGCGGTCGACGACACGTCGACCCCGGACGGTCGCTCGGATGTCGGCGAGACGCACGCCGACTGGGCCGCCACCGCGGCGGCCGCCGCGACCGCAGGCGGGACGACCGCGGCACTCGCGTCGTCGCAGACCGAGCACCCCCGCACCGACGACCGGTTCGCGGACGACCACCCCGCGGACGACCACCCCACCGGGATCATCGCGCCGGTGGAGGGTCCCGCCGACGTCGACCCCCCGTCGGATACCGAGACCGAGGACATCGAGCAAGCCGGCGAGGCCCCGGTCGAACACGACGATGTCGGTGACTCGCCCGACGCGGCGTCGGTCCAGGACACCACCGACATCGACGAGACCGTCGATCACGGACCCGAGGTGCCCGGGCACGAGGCGGCTGTCTGGACCGACCGGGAGACAACCGACCGGAACGAGACGCCCGACAGGACCGGCCGGGAGACCGGGCCGGACGGCGCGGCCTCGGAGACGGACGACCAGGCCAGGGACGACCAGGCCAGGGACGACCAGGACGGGGCCGGGCGCGACGAGGACTCGCGCTCGCCGGCAGTCGCGTGGCTGCTGATCTTCGGTCAGGCCGTCGCCGGCCTCGCGGTCGGCGTCGGTCTGTTCTGGGGCTTCACCGAGCTCTGGCGGTGGAACCCGTACTTCGCCCTGGTGCTGGCGGTGGTCGTCATCTTCGGCATCGTCACGCTCTCGCACGTGGTGCGGCGCACGAAGGACCTCCCGACGACGCTCCTCGCCCTCGGGGTCGGTCTGCTGGTCACCATCGGACCGCTGGTGTTGTTGGCCGCGTGAGCCTGTCGAAACCGGATGACGCCGACGGGACGATGTCGGGCGACGCGCGTCCCCGCGCGGAGATCCCCATCGGGCTCTCCACAGCGTCGGTCTACCCGCAGAACACCGAGGCCGCGTTCGCCTATGCGGCGGAGCTCGGATTCGATGGCGTCGAGCTCATGGTGTGGGGTGATTCGCTCAGTCAGGACATCCGGCACGTCGAGTACCTGTCCGAGCACTACCAGGTGCCGGTGCTCTCGATCCACGCACCGTGCCTGCTCATCACCCAACGGGTGTGGGGCCGCGACCCGATCGTGAAACTGGCCCGCGCCGTCGAGGCCGCCGAGGATCTCGGTGCCCCGACGGTCGTCGTTCATCCGCCGTTCCGGTGGCAGCGCGGCTATGTCTCTGCCTTCGACGACCTCGTCGTCCAGCTGGAAGAGGACAGCGGGGTGGCGATCGCGGTGGAGAACATGTTCCCGATGCGGGCGGACAGGCTGTTCGGCGCGCGCGAGCCGTCGGTGCGGCGTCAGGAGAAGCGCGGGGGAGGCCCGGGACTGGCTGCGTCGGCCTTCGGCAAGTCCATCGACCCGACCGATGATGGTTACGCCCACTACACCCTCGACCTGTCGCACACCGCGACCGCGGGCGTCGACGCCCTCGCCCTGCTCGATCGCATGGGCTCGCACCTCAACCATCTGCATCTCGCCGACGGCAACGGGGCATCCACCGACGAACACC
The DNA here is from genome assembly GCF_051789125.1 of Gordonia terrae. GTDB lineage: Bacteria > Actinomycetota > Actinomycetes > Mycobacteriales > Mycobacteriaceae > Gordonia > Gordonia terrae_A. The sequence continues at coordinate 1,046,886 of NZ_CP196526.1, forward strand.
TCCTTCCCGGCGACGGCAGGCAGCCCTGCGCCGAGGTGTGCCGACGACTCGCGGCAAGCGACTTCGGCGGCGCGGTTGTGTTGGAGGTGTCCACCGGGAGCGCTCGCACCAAACCCGAGCGCAGCGCCCTGCTCGCCCGTTCGCTAGATTTTGCGCGGCGGCATCTGAAACGCGAGCCGCTCGCCGAACCCGTCGGCCAGATCGACTGAACCACGGCCGATGAGGCGGTTCGGCGATCGGGCAGAACGAAGGCGGGGACTGTGACCAGCAAGATCACCGAAGTGCAGGAGCTCACCGAGGTGGCGCGTCGGGGTCCCGACTCGATCACCCTGCGCGCGCACATCGACTCGACGTTCACCATCGGCCCCAAGGTCCACGGCGGCAGCCTGCAGATGGTCGTCGCGAGGGCGGCCCGGACCGCACTCACCGCTCTGACTGCGCCTGAGGACAAGCATGTCGAGGCGGCCGCGGCGATGATCCCGGTGGCCATCTCGAGCGATTACCTGACCTCTCCCGACGCCGCCGACATCGATCTCGAGATCACGGTGCGCAAGCGCGGCCGGACCGTCACCGTGCTGTCGGTCGACGCCGTGCAGCTCGGTCGCACCGTCGTGGCGTCGTCGGTGACCATGGCCCGCCCCGACAGCGGGACGCCGCACCATTCCGGTCCGACGGTGCTCGACGGGGTGCCGGTCGAGCCGCCGTCGACGGGTATCCCGCTCGACGGTTCCCCGATCGCCGAGGTCAACCACCTCGGGCCCGCGATCGACCTCGTCCTCGACTCGGAGACGTTCCCGATCGCGCGTGGGGAGACCGGGGAACCCCTGGTCCGTGGCTGGATCCGGCCGAAGGGCGTCGAACCCGACGAGTACTTCTCGGTGCTCGTCTGCGACATCTCCCCGCCCGTGGTGATGAACCTGGCACTGTTCGGGTGGGCCCCGACGGTTCAATTGACCACCTATGTGCGGCGCCGGCCGTCACCCGGTTGGCTGCGGTTCGCGGCGACGAGCTCGGAGGTCGGCCCCGGCATGTTCGAAGAGGACCACCTCGTGGTGGACTCGACCGGAACAGTTGTCGCACAGTCTCGGCAGCTGGCTCTGATCCCTTCAGGAAGGTAGACATTCGTGTCCGAACGCATCGCCATCATCGGCGGAGGCAAGATCGGTGAGGCGCTGCTCGCCGGTCTGATCGGTGCAGGTACCCCGACCAAGGATCTTGTCGTCGCGGAGCGGGTGGAGAGCCGCGCCGCCGAGATCGCCGACGAGTACGGCGTGCTGGTCACCGACGTCAAGACGGCCGCCGAGTCGGCGCAGTACGTGTTCCTCGCGATCAAGCCCGACGACGTGGACTCGATTCTGCGCACACTGGCGTCGGCGGAGGACAACGCCGAGTCCGAACGGGTCACCGTGACCCTCGTCGCCGGGATTCCGCTGTCGCGTTACGAGAGCGCCCTGCAGGCCGGCTCCCCGGTCATCCGCGTCATGCCCAACACCCCGATGCTCGTCAACGAGGCCATGTCGGCGGTGTCGGCGGGGCGCTACGTCGGCGACGAACAGCTGCAGGCCGTGGTGAAGATCCTGCAGACCGTGGGCAGGGTCGCGGTGGTGCCGGAGAAGCAGATGGACGCGGTCACCGCCGTCTCGGGCTCGGGACCGGCCTACGTGTTCCTGTTGGCCGAGGCCATGATCGATGCCGGCGTCGGACTCGGGCTCACGCGCCCGCAGGCGTCGGAGATGGCGGTGCAGACCATCCGCGGTGCGGGAATCCTGCTCAGCGATTCGGGCCTGTCGCCGGTCGATCTCCGCGCGGCCGTGACCTCGCCGGGCGGCACGACCGCCGAGGCGATTCGCGAGTTCGAGGCGAACGGCCTGCGCCATGCCGTCTATCAGGCGACTCGCGCCTGTGCGGCGGCCAGTGCGCGCGGCGGACGTCGAGCTGAAGTCGAGGGTTTGGCGCAGGGACACGCCGTCACAGACACCCCATGAATTGTGGTCGAACGGCCGACAAACCCCAGCATGTAGGGGTCAAGTCACAGGAATCTCAGAAATACCGGTCTCTCACGTCGCTTTTTTCACATCTGCCACGCTAAGCTCCTTTAAGCACGTGCGTGTCTGATGTCCGCAGGAGGGGAAGCCTGCGGCCGCGACGCGTGCACCGGAGGTATGAGTGATTCATGGCACCTGCAGACACTCCTGGTGACAGGACAGGCGCAGTGGGCAATGCGGCTTCGGCTTCGCAGTTCCTCACCGTCGCCGAGGTTGCATCGTTGATGCGCGTTTCGAAGATGACCGTCTACCGTCTGGTCCACAACGGCGAACTGCCTGCCGTTCGGGTCGGGCGCTCGTTCCGTGTGCACGCGAAAGCGGTCCACGACTATCTCGAGACGTCGTACTTCGACGCCGGCTGACCAGCGGCTCGGCGTTCGTCTCGAACAGCTTTTCCGACGAGAACCTCCGTGACCGGCTCTGTGCCGGCCGCGGAGGTTCTCTGCGTGGCGGGGGTGTCGCCGGTGATCCGGCGCGCCCCGTTCAGCGGTTTGTCACCCGCGATTTCCCGATCCGACGCACCGCCCGGTAGGCTCGGTGGTCGCGTACCTGGATGCGTCGGGGAGCACTCCGTGACATGCGGCGCTCGCGTCGCTCCCGGAGCCGTCCGGCCCAGTGCAGACCAGGGTCGATCAAGTTCATCAGTGTCAATCGTGAGGAAGCGCCCCGATGGGTTCAGTGATCAAGAAGCGCCGCAAGCGCATGTCGAAGAAGAAGCACCGCAAGCTGCTGCGTAGGACCCGGGTGCAGCGCCGCAAACTCGGCAAATAAGCCCACTCCGTTTGGCATCAAGAGGACCCGCCCACCGGCGGGTCCTCTTGCTGTGCGCCGACCCCTTTCGGACTCGGCCCGGAGACGGGCCGCCGCCACCGCCTCGACGGGCCGAATCCGGCCGGTGCCGATAACCTCGGAGCATGGCCGAATCCACCCCAGCCCCGCCGCGGGTCGTCCTGGTCACCGGGGCGTCGACCTTCCTCGGTGGTTACCTGGTGGCGCGCCTCGCCGCCAACCCCGACGTCGAACGGGTTCTGGCGGTCGACTCGCGAGTTCCGCGAAAGGACCTGCTGCGCCGGATGGGCCGGGCCGAGTTCCTGCGGATCGACATCCGACGGCCGACCATCGCGAAGGCGCTCGCGACCTACGACGTGGACACCGTGGTGCACGCGGCGACGTCGATCGCCGACACGGCCCCGCACTCGGCCGCGATCAAGGAGTTCAACGTCGTCGGCGCGATGCAGGTGTGCGCGGCCTGTCAGCGGACCCCGTCGGTGAAGCGTCTGGTGTTGCGGTCCTCGGCCATGGTCTACGGCGCCAGCGGTCGCGACCCGTCACACTTCGCCGAGGAGACCCGGGCGCGCCGGGAACCCACGCGCGGATACGGTCGGGATCTACTGGACGTCGAGGGTTATGTGCGCGGTCTCGGCCGGCGTCGCCAGGACATCGACATCACGATCGTGCGCCCGCAGGCGATGCTCGGCCCGCGCATCAACACCCGGATGAGTTCGTATCTGTCGCTGCCGGTGGTGCCGACGGTCATCGGGTTCCAGCCCCGCCTGCAGTTCCTGCACGAGGAGGACGCCCTCGCGGCGATGGAGCACGCGACCCTGGCGGGAAAACCGGGAACATTCAACATCGCCGGTGAGGGCGTGGTGACCCTGACCCAGGCGATCCGCCGCGTCGGACACGTCGAACTGCCTGTTCCCAGTAGTCTGCTGGCACCCGTCGCCGGTGTCTTCCAGGACCTGCGGTCGGCCAAGCTGCGGTCGTCGCAGACGGAGTTCCTGACCTACGGCCGGGTGCTCGACACCACCCGGATGCGCACCGAGCTGGGGTTCGTCCCGCGGTACACGACCCTCGAGACGCTCGACGATTTCGTCGAGCGCAGCGGGGTGTCGCCCGTCATCGGGGCCGATTCGTGGAAGTCGCTGGAACGGCGGCTGGTCGCCGCCGCGCATCAGCTGCAGTGAAAATCCGGGTCACGAAGGAGGCGATGTCGCCGTGAGCATGCGCAACGGAACTGCAACCTCTAGACTTGGACGCCAGACCCACATCGCGCACGGCCCGGCGACGACGGTACGGAGGCGAGTCCCGGCGAACGTCCGGATTCGACGGCCCAGGCCGATCATCCCGCCGGCGTCTCGTGGCATCGACATCAACGCAGACCCGCGGCCGCACCGGTTCGGGTCTCGAACCGAGGACACGGACTAGGGGTGAGCACCTTGGCAGGTGGCGGAGCGACCGATGCACGTACCGCGAAAGTCATTCAGCTCTACACGTCGCCGTCGGGTCCCGATGGTGTCGGTGACTCACGCGAGTCCGGGCGCCGTCGTCACCCGAGTCAGCTGCCCGGTGGTCGTCCGAGAGCGTCTGTGGCACAACGACAATCGCCGAACCATGTCGGTCATCCGAATACGGACGGTTTCGGACGCGAACCCGCCCGGGTGACCCCGATCAGCGACGAGATCACCCTGCCCGAGGAGGCGCTCGGACCCGAGCACCGCGGGCCGTCGAAGTCGAGCCCGCTGTTCAGCCTGGGCGGCCTGCGCGGCGCGGTCGCCGACACACTCACCTCGACCGCGGGGTTCATCCGTGAACGCATGGCCGGGGAGTACGAGGTCGACGAGTTCGGTTTCGATCCGCATTTCACCGAGTCCGTCTGGTACCCGGCGCTGCGGCAGGTCTACGAGAAGTGGTTCCGCGTCGAGGTCACGGGTATCGAGAACCTGCCGCTCGAAGGCGGCGCGCTGCTGGTCGCCAACCATGCGGGCACCATCCCGGTCGACGCGGTCATCACCTCGCTCGCGGTCCGCGACAATCACCCCGACGGTCGGTACCTCCGCGTCCTGGCCGCGGACATGGCCTTCGAGACCCCGGGCATCAGCGAGGTCGCCCGTCGTATCGGCGCGACCCTGGCCTGCACAAACGATGCCGATCGGCTGCTGCGGGCCGGTGAGCTGACCGCGGTGTGGCCCGAGGGTTTCAAGGGGATCGGCAAGCTCTACAAGGACCGTTACAAGCTCCAGCGCTTCGGCCGCGGCGGCTTCGTCACCACCGCGCTGCGCAACGCGGCGCCGATCATCCCGGTCTCGATCGTCGGCTCCGAGGAGATCTATCCGATGCTCGCCGACCTCAAGCCGCTGGCGAAGGTCCTGGGCCTGCCCTACTTCCCGATCACGCCGTTGTTCCCGTGGCTCGGGCCGCTCGGCCTGGTGCCGCTGCCGTCGAAGTGGCACATCCACTTCGGCCGTCCCATCGAGACGGGCTCCTACGACGAGTCGTCGGCCGACGATCCGATGGTGGTCTTCGATCTCACCGACCACGTCCGCGAAGAGATCCAGCAGACCCTGTTCCGGATGCTGAGCCGACGCGGCAGCGTCTATTTCGGCTGACACGCCCCGACGCCTGGGCGCGTTCGGCGCCGCGGCACGCCCTCGGCTGCTACGCATGGAGCCATGCGTGCAGTCGTGTGCCGAAACGGTGAGCTGACGGTCCAGGAGATCCCCACCCCGGAGCCGGGAAGGGGACAGGTCTTGCTCAGGGTGCTCCGCTCCGGGATCTGCGGGTCGGATCTCCACGCCCGCGTGCACGGCGATGCCACGGCGGAGGTGTCCGCAGAGGTCGGCTACGACGCGTTCATGCGTTCGGAGCAGTCGGTGGTCATGGGGCACGAGTTCGCCGGCGAGGTGGTCTCCTACGGGCCCGGATGCCGCAAGCGGTGGGCGCCGGGGACGCCGGTCGTCGCGCTGCCGATGATCAGGCACGGTGACGAGGCCCATCTGACCGGACTGTCGGAGTCGGCGCCCGGAGCGTATGCGCAGTTCGTGCTGGCCGCCGAGGACATGACCTTCGAGATCCCCGACGGGTTGTCGCCCGAGCACGCCGCCCTCACCGAACCGATGGCAGTCGCCCACCACGCGGTCCGGCGCGGCGAGGTGGGCCGCCGGGATGTGGCGGTCGTGATCGGCTGCGGTCCGATCGGGCTCGCGATCGTCACGATGCTCAAGGCCGACGGCGTGCGGACGGTCATCGCCAGCGATCCGTCACCGGGCCGGCGGGTGCTGGCACACCGGGTGGGCGCCGACATCGTCGTCGATCCCGCGGTGACCTCGCCGTTCGATCGGTGCGCCGAGGCCGGCAAGTACGTGACGCAGGCGCAGGAACTGCTCGGCGCGGCCTTCGACGCGATGCGCACGTTGCGTCGAATCCCGCTGGCGCCGTGGCAGTCTCTGTTCCGGGTGGCGGACCGGTTGGGGGCGACCCCCAAGGGGCCGGTGATCTTCGAATGCGTGGGGACACCGGGGATGATCGAACACATCGTGTCGAAGGCGCCGTTCCGATCACGCATCGTCGTGGTCGGCGTCTGCATGGAACCCGACACCTTCCGCCCCGCGATGGCGCTGAACAAGGAGCACGAACTGCGGTTCGTGTTCGTCTACGATCCGGCCGAGTTCCACGAGACCTTGCAGATGATCGCCGACGGCACGGTCGACGTCGCGCCGATGATCACCGCGACGGTCGGCCTCGACGGCGTGGCGGCGGCCTTCGACGCGCTCGGCACCGCCCAGCATCACGCCAAGGTGCTCATCGATCCGATGAGCGAGGTCGACGCGCTGTAGGCGACGGGTCAGCTCCTCGCCGGCGCAGGCGTGCGCGTCGAGGCGAGAGTCGGCGTCAACCGCAGGCCCCTCGGCATCGACGTGAGACGTTCGGTGGTCCGGAGGCGGTAGCCCGGCTCCGGGTCGAGGTCATAGCGGCGGAGGACCGAGGCGAGGACGAGCACGGCCTCGTGGATGGCGAACTGGCGTCCGATGCACGACCGCATACCGGTGCCGAACGGCTTGTAGAGATGGGCGGGGCGATCCCGGACACGTTCGGGGAGAAAGCGATCCGGGTCCAGCAACTCGGGTTGATCGCCCCACTGCGGATCGCGGTGCAGGCCGCCGACGAGGACGAGGAACCAGTCGCCGGCGCGCACGCGATGCCCGTCGGCGATCGTGGTGTCCGCGCGCGCGACGCGGAAGTACCCCGGGACGGTCGGATGCAGACGCAGGGTCTCGTCGAAGATCCTTCGGACGCAGCGCAGTTTGGCGATCTGCTCGAAGTCCGGCGTCGGGGTGTCGCCCCACACCTCGTCGATCTCGGCGCGCGCCGCGCGTACCAGGTCAGGGCGGGTCGAGAGGTGGTGGAGTGCGAACGACAGTGCGCCCGATGTGGTTTCGTGCCCGGCGATGAGGAACGTGATCATCTGGTAGCGGATGTTGTCCTCGTCGAGCACTGGTGTCCCGTCCTCGCCGGGTGCGAGCATTGTCGACAGCAGGTCGTCCGGCCACGGCGTCGGCGTTCGGCGGCGGGTCACGATGATGTCGTCGACGATCCGGGCCATCCGGTCGCCGTGGAAGCGGACTCTGCGGCGCGCCACGTCGGAGGTCCACCGGGGCAGCCAGGACTCGCGCAGGAAAGATTCGACGAGGCTCCCGCGAAGGGTGCCGACCATGTGCCGGATGAAGGGGTCCGGGATGCTGCGGCCGAAGATGTCTCGGCGAGTGTCGAATCCGCCGAATCCATGGCCGGCGGTGGCGCGTCCGATCGTCTCGAGTGCGGTGCGTGTCATGTCGGCGGTGACGTCGACTGGTCTGCCGATGGAACGGTCCCAGTGTTCGATGAGCTCGCCGACGACGTCCAGCATCACTCCGTGGTAGCGGCGCATGGCCTGGCGACTGAATGCCGGTGCGAGGAGCTGATGCGCGTCGGCCCACTGCGGATCGTCGCTGTCTGCGGTGAAGAGTCCGTTCCCAACCGCGGGGCGGAGTCCGACGAGTTCCGGGCCGACGTGCTTGCCGAACCGTTTCTCGTCGTTCAGTTCGGCGACGACGCCGGCGCCGGCGGCGACGGTGTAGGTGGCGCCCAGCGTCGACGTCTCGAACAGCGGTCCGACCCGTCCCGCGACCTCGACCAGGGATTGCATCGGTGTCCGGGCGTCCAGGCCGGCGAGGTCGCCCAGCACGGGCACCCGCCGTGGTGGATGTGGTAGCGGCGACATATGACCCCCCTTAGTAGACAGCTGTGTAGTAACCAGCATGGGCTACTGTTCAACACGTGTCAACAAAGGCTGAGGGTGCGACGACACGGCGACGGTTGACCCCCGAGGCCCGGCGAGCCGAGCTGATCAGCGCGGGGGAGCGTCTCTTCGGCGAGTCGCCCTACGACGAGGTCCGAATGGACGATGTCGCGAGCGCCGCCGGGGTCTCCCGTGCGCTGATGTACCGGTACTTCCCGGACAAGCGTTCGCTGTTCGTCGCCGTCGTCGACGCGCTGTCGGAACGGATGATCGCCCGAACCGTCGTCGCGATCGATCCGCGCGCCACCCCGTTCGAGAAGATCCGCACCGCAGTTCTGGGCTACCTGGACGCGTACGCCGAGCATCCCCACGCGGCGGACTCGATCGTCCTCGGTGCCGGCGCGTCCGAACCGCGAGTCCGGGACCGTGACCAGGCCGACCGGGCCCGATTGCGAGAACTGATCGTCGAGCAGTTCCGGATCGAGCTCGCGACACCGCTACCCGAGGGGACCGCGAGTCTGTTGCGGGCGGTGGTGGGCGCCTGGCTCGCCTACACGCAGGAGTTCATCCGGGAGTGGGTCATCGATCGCGAGCTCGATCGGGACCGGATCGCCGATCTGTGTGCCCACACACTTCTCGACACCGTCGTCCGCCTGCCGGGTATCCCCGCGGACCTGACGATCCCGTAGCGAACATGCGCGCAGGGACCGCATTGCTGCTACGAAATCCCGTGTGGCGGAATCCAGGTCAACGCTGACGGAGGTACCGCGCGGCGGCCGCGGCGCCGCCGCCCGCGGCGCCGAGGACGATCGCGGTCCCGGCACCGTATTTCGCGGCCTTGCGAGCCGTGCGGAAGTCGTACATCTCCCAACCGCGGACCTTGGCGACGTCGCGGAGGTCGGTGTCGGGGTTGATGGCCACTGCCCGGCCCACCAACGACAGCATCGGGACGTCGTTGTGCGAATCCGAGTACGCCGTACAACGTTTGAGGTTGAGGCCTTCCCGGATGGCCAGGGCGCGCACCGCATGCGCCTTGCCGGGGCCGTGCAGGATGTCGCCGACGAGACGTCCGGTGAAGACCCCGTCGACGCTCTCGGCGACCGTGCCGAGGGCGCCGGTGAGGCCGAGTCGGTCGGCGATGGTCTGCGCGAGTTCGACCGGGGTGGCGGTCACCAGCCACACCTGTTGCCCGGCGTCGAGGTGTCGTTGGGCGAGGGCGCGGGTGCCGGGCCAGATCTTGTCGGCGATGTAGTCGTCGAAGATCTCCTCGCCGAGTTCGACGAGTTCGGACGTCTGCCGGCCGGCGATGAAGGACAACGCCTTCTCGCGGCCCTCGGCGACGTCGCGGGCGTTCTCCTTGCCGGTGATGCGGAACTTCGCCTGGGTCCAGGCGAAATCCATGATGTCGCTGTAGGAGAAGTACTTGTGCGCGGCGAGACCCCGCGCGAAGTGCACGATCGAGGCGCCCTGCACGAGGGTGTTGTCGACGTCGAAGAAGGCGGCGGCGGTGAGGTCGCGGCGCGGCTCGCCGGGGATCTCGGAGGTCTCGCGGGACCGCAGCGAGTCGACGGCCGCCTTGGCGCTGGCCTCGCCGGCGAGGGTCTGCCGCAGCTCGTTCGCCGTCTGCCGGAAACGTCCCGTCGCGGCGCTGGCGCGCTGCGAGATCCAGTTGGTGACGCGATTGGTCTCGTCGTCGGCGAGCGCGTGGAGTTCGGCGTCCTCGTCGAAGTCGTCGGTGAACTCGACGTCGGCGGCGTGGGTTTCCCAGTCGTCGCCGGCGAGCGCATCACTTGTGTCGGGGGCTTCGCCTGCGTCGTCCGGATGGGGGCTCGGCGGTCGGGAAGTGGCGTCGCGGGGCGTGTCGGCTTCGGGGGTGTCACCGTCGGGCGTGTTGTCGGTCTGTCGGTCTTCCGGGCCCGGGATCTCGCCCACTGCCCACCTCCCACGCGGTTGCGCCAGCACTGCCTGCCGGTCCAGCCTAGCGGCCGCGGTCGCCGATGCCGCAGTCCCGGATGCACCCCTCACGAGAGGGTGTCGAATCGCACATCCAGGCCGGTGCTCACCCGGGTGCAGGCGCGATCGCGACGCTGCCAGGATGGTCGGTATGACGGTGGAACTGCTGACCCGGGCGGGATGTCAGGCGTGTGCGGCGGCGCGCGCCGACCTGACGCGCATCTGCGGCGATCTCGGCGTCGGGTTCACCGAGGTCGACGTCGACCTCGCCGCCGCCGACGGCCGTCCGGAGATCCGCGCGGAGTTCGGCGACCGGTTGCCGGTGATCCTGCTCGACGGGGACGAGCACAGCTACTGGGAGGTCGACGAGCCGCGGTTGCGCGCCGACCTCGCCGAGCGGGCCTGATCCGCTGCCGATCCCTTCCGCGCGCCTAACACAGGCTCCCCGGGTGCAGGGGGCCGTGTGAACAGATTCACAGGGAAGTTATATCCTCGACCTCGTCGTGGGAAGTCGGGATGTGTAGGGGTGAGTGTGGGCGCGCAACGTGCGAAGTCGGCCGACGCCGATCCTCCCGCGTCCGCCCTGTCGCCCTCCGAGACCGACCCGGCGCCGGTGATCGATGCCCCGCCCGTGATCGATGCGGCCGACATACCCGCACCGACCGTCACGAGGCTCGCCACGTACCTCTACGTGCTGCGTTCGTTCAGCCGGCGCGGCGTCCTGATCGCCTCGAGCGGTGAGCTGGCCACCGCTGCCGGCGTCAATCCCGCCATCCTGCGCAAGGACCTCTCCTACGTCGCCGCCAACGGTGTCCGCGGGGTGGGATACGACGTCGCCAGGCTGACGGCCCGCATCTCGATGACCCTGCACACCGACAGCATCCACACCGTCGCGCTCGCTGGCGCCGGGACGCTCGGTCGGGCCTTGCTGACGCACACGGGCTTCGGCCGCGGATTCCGGGTCGCCGCCATGTTCGACGACGATCCCGCGCTGGCCGGTGTGTCGCTGGAACCCGGCGGACCGGTGGTGGCGCCGCTGTCCGACATCGCGTCGGTGTGCGCCCGGGTGGCCCCGGCGATCGAGATCGCGGTGATCGCGACCCCCGACGACGACGCCCGGCGCGCATTCGACGCGTTCGTCGCCGCGGGGGTGACGCAAGTGCTCAACGTCACGCCGGTGTCGCTCTCGGCGGAGTCGGATGTTGTCGTCAGACAAGTTGATCTAGCCTTGGAACTACAGGTGTTGGCGTTCCAGGCCTCTCGTGGCACGGCACAGGCCCCGCGGAACGACCTTCGCGAACCGCCACGCAGCCCCGTCGAGGAGCCGCGCGGGGGCAAGGCGTCCGACGCACGCCAGGGAAACGCAATGGGTGAAGAAACGGTGACAGCGTGAGTGTTCTGTTGTTCGGGGTATCGCACCGCAGTGCGCCCGTCGAGGTGCTCGAGCGGTTGGCGGTCTCCGACCACGACCGCCCCAAACTGGTCGACGAGCTGCTCTCCTCGCGGGCGATCTCCGAGGCGATGCTGGTCTCGACGTGCAACCGCGTCGAGATCTACGCGGTCGTCGACGCCTTCCACCCCGCCCTCGAGGCCGTCGGTGCCGTCCTCGGCGACCACTCGGGCATGACGGTGAACGACATGACCCGCCACGCCTACGTCCGCTACTCCGAGGCCGCGGTGGAGCACCTGTTCACCGTCGCCGCCGGGCTCGACTCGCTCGTCGTGGGCGAGCAGCAGATCCTCGGGCAGATCCGCAACGCCTACCTCAACGCCGACGCCAACGACTCCGCCGGACGCGTCCTGCACGAACTCGCACAGCAGGCGCTGCGTGTGGGCAAGCGGGTGCACACCGAGACCGGTATCGACCGTGCCGGGGCCTCGGTCGTGTCCGTCGCCTTGCACCGCGCCAAGTCGTTGCTCACCGATCCCGCAACCGGTGCGCACCGCCTGCGTCGCGCGGTCGTCGTCGGCGCGGGTGCGATGGGCGGCCTGGCCACCGCGCAGCTGGCCCGCGAGGGTGTGACCGAGATGGTCGTCGTGAACCGCACCGTCGACAAGGCGGCGCACCTCGCCGGCAACATCGCCGCGAACCACGGCATCAGCGTCCGGGGCGTCGGACTCGACGACCTGCCCGAAGCGATGGCCACCGCCGATGTCGTCGTCACGTGTACGGGCGCGATCGGTGCGGTCGTCGGCGTCGGGTCGGTGCACTCGGCTCTCGCCGCCCGCGACACGAATCTGGCGCCACTCGTCATCTGCGACCTCGGTCTCCCGCGCAACGTCGACCCGGCCGCCGCGCGACTGCCGGGCGTGCACATCGTCGACATCGAGGGGCTGCGCGGGGACTCCGAGACCCAGGCCGCCGAGAACGACACCCTGGCAGCCCGGTCGATCGTCGCCGCCGAGCTCGCCGACTACTTGACCCATCAGCGCCAGGCCGAGGTCACCCCGACCGTCGCGGCACTGCGCCAGCGCGCCGCCGACGTCGTCGAGGCCGAGATCCTCCGTCTCGAGACCCGACTTCCGGACCTCGAGGGTGCCCAGCGCGACGAGGTCGCCAAGACCGTCCGCCGCGTCGTCGACAAGCTCCTGCACGCGCCGACCGTCCGGGTCAAGCAGCTCGCGTCGACCCCCAACGGGGACCACTACGCCGAGGCGTTGCGAGAGTTGTTCGAACTCAAGCCCGGTGCGGCCGAAGCGGTTTCGGCTCCCGATCATCTCGGAGGCCTGCCCGCGGGCGAGGCGACCGGCGATCTGGGTGACCGATGAGCGCACCTTCTCCCGCGCCGATCCGGATCGGGACGCGGGGTTCGCTGCTGGCCAGGACCCAGTCGCAGACCATCGCCGACGCACTGACCGCCGCCGGCCATCCCGCCGAGCTGGTCATCATCAAGACCGCCGGTGACGCCTCGGCCGCCCCGGTCGCCGAGATCGGTGTCGGGGTGTTCACCACCGCGATCCGCGTGGCCCTGCGCAACGACGAGGTCGACGTCGCGGTCCACTCGTACAAGGACCTCCCGACCGCGCCCGAGGACGACCTCACGATCGCGGCGGTTCCGACACGCGTCGACCCCCGGGATGCACTGGTCGCCCGCGACGGACTCGTGCTCGGCGAGCTGCCGCCCGGCTCCGTGATCGGAACCTCCGCCCCGCGGCGGGCGGCGCAGCTTAGAGCATTGGGTCTCGGTTTGGAAATCCGCCCCCTACGAGGCAACCTAGATTCTCGGTTGGGCAAAGTCGCCAGCGGCGAACTCGACGCAGTCGTGGTCGCCCGCGCCGGACTCGTGCGGATCGGACGGACCGAAGTGGTCTCCGAGGCGCTCGAACCGGTGGTCATGCTGCCGGCTCCGGCGCAGGGTGCACTCGCTGTGGAGTGCCGCTCCGACGATGCCGAACTGGTGAGAATTCTCGCCGAGTTGGACGACCCGTCCACCCGCGCGGCCATCGAGGCCGAACGGGCGGTACTCGCGGCTCTCGAAGCCGGATGTACCGCACCGGTCGGCGCGATCGCCGAGGTGGTCGAGTCGATCGATGAGGACGGGCGCATCTTCGCCGAACTGTCGCTGCGAGCGGCGGTGGCGGCCGAGGACGGATCGGACGTGATCCGCGCTTCGGCGGTGGGTCCGGTCGATCGTGCCGTTCAGCTGGGCAAGGATCTCGCCGCCGAACTGCTGGAGCTGGGAGCGGGCGAACTCGTCAACTCTCCCTAGCAGAGAACGAACTGCAGCCCTCCCCGGAGGGCAGGAGAGTGCGAACCCATGAGCCGTACGAAGAAGGCAAATCCCGGACGGATCCTGTTCGTGGGGTCGGGTCCCGGTGACCCCGACCTGCTTACCGTGCGGGCACGCACCGTGATCACCAACGCGACCACGGCCTACATCGATCCCGATGTGCCGGCACCGGTCGTGTCGCTGATCGGTAGTGCGCATCGCGACGAACCCACCCCAGACACTCGTCGGTCCACCAGAAAGGCCGACAAACCCGCAGACGACGCCCCGGCGGACGGTTCGACGCCGGCTGCCGCGGACGGTTCCGTCCCCGACGCCGCTCCGGCTGAACCGAACACCGCCGCGGATGCCACCCCCGCCGACGAGGAGTCGGTGGTCCGGCCCGCGCTCGGCGATCCGGCCGAGGTCGCCAAGACCCTCGTCGCCGCCGCACGCAATGGCGACGACGTGGTCCGCGTCGTGGCCGGCGACCCCCTGACCACCGATTCGGTACTGGCCGAGGTCAACGCCGTGGCGCGGACATCGGTCACCTTCGAGGTGCTGCCGGGTCTGCCCGCCGCGTCGGTCGTCCCGAGTTACGCGGGCATGCCGCTGGGCTCGACCCACACCGAGGCCGATGTGCGCGGTGAGGTCGACTGGGCGGCGCTGGCCGCCGCCCCGGGCCCGTTGGTGCTGCACGCGACGTCGGGTCACCTGGCCGAGACCGCGAGCGCTCTCACCGAGCACGGCATGGCCCCGCAGACCCCCGCCGCCATCACCATCAACGGCACCACCTGCGCACAGCGGACCATCGAGGCCACGCTCGCCACCCTCAACGAGCAGGGCAACGCGCTCACCGGCCCGTTGATCGTCACCGTCGGCAAGGTCGTGGGTGCGCGCGGCAAGCTCTCCTGGTGGGAGTCGCGCGCCCTGTACGGCTGGACCGTGCTGGTTCCGCGCACCAAGGATCAGGCCGGCGACATGAGCGAACGGCTCGTCAGCCACGGGGCCATGCCCAAGGAGGTGCCGACCATCGCGGTCGAGCCGCCGCGGAGCCCGGCGCAGATGGAACGCGCCGTCAAGGGTCTCGTCGACGGCCGCTACCAGTGGGTCGTGTTCACCTCGACCAACGCCGTGCGCGCCGTGTGGGAGAAGTTCGCCGAGTTCGGTCTCGACGCCCGCGCGTTCTCCGGCGTGAAGATCGCCTGCGTCGGCGAGGCCACCGCGGAGAAGGTGCGTTCCTTCGGGATCAACCCCGAACTCGTGCCGTCGGGTGAGCAGAGCTCGCTGGGCCTGCTCGACGAGTTCCCGCCCTACGACGACGTCTTCGATCCGGTCAACCGAATCCTGTTGCCGCGTGCGGACATCGCCACCGAAACGCTCTCCGAGGGATTGCGCGACCGCGGCTGGGAGATCGACGACGTCACCGCGTACCGCACCGTGCGTGCGGCCCCGCCGCCCGCCGAGACCCGCGAGATGATCAAGACCGGCGGCTTCGACGCGGTCTGCTTCACCTCGAGCTCGACGGTCCGCAACCTCGTCGGCATCGCCGGAAAGCCGCACGCGCGCACCATCGTCGCGTGTATCGGCCCCAAGACCGCCGAGACCGCAACGGAATTCGGGCTGCGGGTGGACGTTCAGCCGGAGAACGCCTCCGTGATCGAGTTGGTCGACGCGCTCGCCGAGCACGCCGCCCGGCTGCGGGCCGAGGGTGCACTTCCGCCTCCGCGCAAGAAGTCCCGCCGTTCGCGTTCGTGAGTGAGCATCCCGCCCCCTGAGGCGCCGCCCTGAGGTGTGAGGAGCGCAGCGACGAGCCTCGAAGGGCCCGTGAGACGAAGGAGACGACATGCCACCCGTGATCCGGCCGCGACGTTTGCGCACCACCCCGGCGATGCGTCGGCTGGTCGCCGAGACCTCGCTCGAGCCGCGGCATCTGGTGTTGCCGATGTTCGTCGCGGACGGCATCGACGAGCCGGTGGCGATCTCCTCGATGCCCGGCGTCGTCCAGCACACGATGGACTCGCTGCGGGCGGCGGCCGCGGAGGCGGTCGAGGCCGGCGTCGGCGGACTGATGCTGTTCGGGGTGCCACGACCGGCGGACAAGGACGCGACCGGCTCGGGTGCGGACGCCGAGAACGGCATCCTCAACCGCGCTCTGCGCGCCCTGGCCGATGATCTCGGGGACTCCACCGTCCTGATGGCCGACACGTGCCTGGACGAGTTCACCGACCACGGGCACTGCGGCGTGGTCGATGAGCGGGGGCGCGTGGACAACGATGTCACGCTCGACCGGTACGTCTCGATGTCGTTGGCCCAGGCGCGCGCGGGTGCGCACCTGCTGGGCCCGAGCGGGATGATGGACGGGCAGGTCGCCACGATCCGGGCGGCGCTCGACGCCGAGGGGTTCACCGACACGGGCATTCTCGCGTACAGCGCGAAGTACGCCTCGGCGTTCTACGGTCCGTTCCGCGAGGCCGTCGGGTCGTCGCTGCAGGGTGACCGCCGGACGTATCAGCAGGACGCGGCCAACCGCGTCGAATCGCTGCGCGAGGTTCGCCTCGATCTCGAGGAGGGCGCCGACATCGTGATGGTGAAGCCGGCGATGAGTTACCTCGACATCGTGCGGGATGTCGCCGAGATGAGTGATGTGCCGGTGGCGGCGTATCAGATCAGCGGCGAGTACTCGATGATCACCGCGGCGGCCGAGCGCGGATGGATCGACCGGGACGCCGCCATCCTGGAGTCGCTGACCTCCATCCGCAGGGCCGGTGCCTCGGTCGTCCTGACCTACTGGGCTGCCGAGGTCGCGCAGCGACTTTCCTGATCCGGGGCGCAGCGATTCTCGTGGCACCGCGTGCGGCGGTTGCCGCGGCCCGGGTTCACTAGGCTGGTCCCATGTCCTCCCCGTACGACCCGCCGCACCCGCAGAACGCCGCGGCGTCGCGCCCTCCGATCCCGGATTCCGTGTCCATCGCCGTCGAATTGTGGGCGGTGGCGATCGTGGGGCAGATCGTGGCGCTCTTCGCGCAGACCGGCACGTTCGTCGACATCGTGCGCGATCAGGTCCGTACGGCCCCACCGGAGGGTGTCTCGGCCGATCAGCTCGAGTTCATGACGTCGTCGGGCTTCGTGGTCGGCGTGCTGGTGGCGACGTCGGTGTTCCTCACGGCGATCACGGCGTTGGTCGTCTGGTTCACGCGCAAGGGCTACAACTGGGCTCGCATCGTGTTGTCGGCGATGGGTGTCTATGTGGTGGTGAATCTGTTGTTCTCGTTGTTCGGGGACACGTCGCCGGCGTGGGCGATGATCCCGCTGGTGATCAGCGGGGTCGCCGCGCTCGGCGCGACCGTCCTGTTGATGCGCGGCGAGTCGGAGAAGTACTGCCGGGAGATGGCGACCGCACGGAAACCGCAGCCGGTGCATCCGGCCGCGCCGCCCTACCCGTATCCCTACGGCCAGAACCCGTACAGCCAGAACCCCTACGGCCAGAACCCGTACGGCCAGAACCCGTACGGGCAGAATCCGTATGGCCAGGATCCGTCCGGGCAGAGTCCCTACAGCCAGAATCCGTGCGGCCAGAACCCCTACGGGCGGGGGCCTTCCGACGACGAGTCCCAGCGCCCCCCGGCCGCGGGGGACAGGCCGTATGGTGACAGCGAAGATCGGAGTCCGGGCGTCGACCGCCACCCGGAGAACCACAGCGAAGGACCGAAGAACCAGTGACCAGTCCCGACCCGGCACAGCGTCCGAAACTCGTCGTCTGGGCCTACCGATGCTGGCTCGTCTCCGGCTCGCTGCTGGTGGCACTCGGCGCGCTCGTGATCGTCTTGTCGGCAATCGACGACTCGGGAACGGTCGCGTCCGGCGTGCTCGGCGCGATGGTCGCGGTGGTCGGCGTCGCGTTCATCCTGCTGGGTAGCAAGGCCTTCACCGGCGATGCGAGATGGCGATCGTCGTTGTCCGCGCTGACCCTCGTCGTCGTCGCGATGCTGTTGTTCCTGAGTGTCGGGCTCGGGTCGCCGGTGTTCGCGATCGCCCTGATCGCGGGGATCATCGGTCTGTTCGGTTCGTTGCTCGCCTACAGGCCGCCGTCGGAGACCTGGTACACGGGTAAGGCACCCGCCCAGAAGAACCGGCCCGCGCGCAAGAAGCGATCGTGAGCGACGGGGCCCCGGACGATGCAACACCGGACGACGCAACACCGGACGACGCAAGCCCGGACGACGCAAGTCCGGACAATGCCGGACCAGACCGCGAGGCACCCGTCGGCGAGGTCCTCTTCTACGAACCCGGCGGCAGCTGGTGGGTGGTCCTCATCGGCCCGTTCCTGGTCGGCGGGGTCCTCGCCATGGAGATCGCGGGTCCCGGACAGGTGCACTGGCCGGTGCTGGCGATCTTCTTCGTGATCCTGCTCGGCTTCTCGGTCGTGCAGGTCTCCGCCGCACGACGCCACGTCAGCGTCGAGCTCACCGAGACCACCCTGCGGCAGGGAGCGGTGACCATCCCGCTCTCCGACATCGCCAAGATCTTGCCGCCCAATCACAGCGCGGCCCCCGAGGACTGGGAGAGCGCGTCGGCCCTGGGCGAGTTGCACGGGGTGCCGCGCCGCCGGAAGGGCATCGGGGTGGAGATGGTCTCCGGCACGCTCGCGCAGGCGTGGGCGCGCGACGTCGAACGGTTCCGTGGCGAGCTCAGCCAGGCCCACGAGGCCGTGCGTATGGGGTTGCCGCCCCGGTCGGCCAAGCGCTCCCGTCCCCAGCCGGGCCCTCAGGACGAGACCGAGTGACGTCCGGTCCTGCTGTCGCGGTAGGCGCGGCGGCGTAGGTCACCGAGCCACGACGGCGCGAAGTCGACGCTCTCCGGCCGGTGCAGGATCGGGTCGAAGTCGACGTCGAGTCCGGTGAGTACGTGGTCGAGTTCGATCCGGACCACGGGCACGAACCGTCTGGCACCCGCTTCCAGCACGATCACGATGGGCTTGTTCTGGCGCAGGCGTGCGGCCAGGTCTTCGATCGACAGGCCCGACGACTCGGCCGGCTCGATGATGCGTGCCCGTATCCAGTAGAGGTCGCCGTCGTGCCGGTACGGCGTCAGGCTCGACACCGCGGTGGCCCAGTGCGTCGTCGGAAGCGGTACGGGCAGCCGGCCGGCCAGCGGGGCCGGACCCGCGAGCAGGAGATCCCAGGCGCCGGTGGCATTGGTCGACGGTGAGACACCGCCGCCGCCGACGGTGCCCGGGTCGGTCGCCGGGAAGCGGATCGCCAACCCGACGATGTCGGGCAGCCCGCCAGGGGTGCCGATCCCCTTGGACACGCGCACCGACACCGGGCCGCTACGGAAGGGGAGGGGGTGGTCGGCGGACAGTGAGGCGCGTCCCCCGCACAGCAGACCGTCGGGATGGAACACGCGTGCATGCCGTAGCGCGCCGAGCCATTTGAACGGGGTCGTGATGAGGTCGGGTATTGAGCTCATGGAAACTCCGGTGATCGAGTGGATGCACACGCGCCCGGTGGCGAACCTCGTCGGTTCGCCACCGGGCCGCGTGCGTGGAACACGTGCCGGTCTATCCGGTCGGGTCCGGATCGACAACGTCCTTGATCTTGCCGATGACGCCCTTCTCCGTGCCCAACTGCGGCTTCTGGGGGGTGCCCATCGCGCCGTCGTAGGTGGCGTAGAGCTTGGGGTCCGGGGGCGGGCCGGACTGCCGGTCGCCGAGCGGCTGCGGGTCGGCGAGGAACTTGAACTCGTGTGCCCCGTCGGGAGTGGGTCCGCTGGCCCAGCCGCCCTTGTTCGAGTCCTCCCCGTCGGACAGATGCCACAGGGTGCTCGCGTGCTCGCTGTACTCCTCGTCGAAGAGGTCATCGGGCGCGATGGTGCCTTCCAGCCCGTCTTCCTTGAGCTCCTCGATGCCCTTGAGCCACAGGTTCTGGTGGAAGGTGTCGCGCGCGAGATTGAACCGCAGCATGGCCTTCACGCCCGGATCGTCGGTCATGTGCCACAGGCGGGCGGTCTGGACGCGGCCCTGGGCCTCCGCGGTCACGTTCGCGTGGAAGTCGGCCAGCAGATTGCCGCTGTGGGTGATGTACCCGCTGTTCCACGGCACGCCGTTGCTGTCGGCGAGACGCGGTCCGCCGCCGGCGAAGATCGCCTGGGTCGGGTCGGTGCCACCGAGAACCGCGGCGACGACGGGGTCGCCGAGGGCGTTTGCGGTCGAGTCGGTCACGGGCGCACCTTCGAGCAGCCGCGCGACCATCGTCGCGATCATCTCCACGTGACCGATCTCCTCGGTCGCGATGTCCATGAT
Organism: Gordonia terrae; assembly: GCF_051789125.1. GTDB lineage: Bacteria > Actinomycetota > Actinomycetes > Mycobacteriales > Mycobacteriaceae > Gordonia > Gordonia terrae_A. The sequence goes on from NZ_CP196526.1 coordinate 1,066,953, forward strand.
CATGTCCTTGTACTTGCCCTTCATGCGGCAGTTCCAGCCCTGCATGAGGTACTGCATGGTGACGGTCATCTCGCCGTAGGCGCCACCGAGCAACTCCTGGAGCTTGCGTGCGTAGATGGGGTCAGGCTTCTCCGGCTTGACATCGAACTGCATGTAATCGGTATGGCGGAACATGTATTCCCCTCACAGATCGGATCGAGTCGCTCGTCGCCGGGTTGCGTTGCGGCGCTTGGGATATCGCGCAGCCCGCTACCGCGGGCGACGGGCCGTTGTGTGCGGGACGGATCGTGATGCCGGCCTGACCGGACGCGAGGCCTGCACGATCTCGTCGTGCGTCGCGGCGTGGTCTTCACTGCGGCGTCGGCGGCAGTATGCCCGGGACGAGACAGTTCAAACCCCGGTGTCCGCTCGAGGTGTCCGGATGCAGAAAGGGCGCGACCTGACCGCGGTGTCGCGGTCGGGTCGCGCCCTTTCTGGGGGCGGGTGAGATCAGCCGTTCTCGAGCATCGGCGCCCGCAGCAGTTCCTCGGGGACACCGAACGCGTCGACCAGCGACCGCGCGTGAGGCCGCAGGTCCTGGCACAGCTCGTTGACGCCGCGGCGGATCGCTTTGGCGCGCTCGACCGAGATGTGCCGGTGCATCAGGAACCATGAGAGGTCGTCTTCGAGCGCGGAGTAGACGAACAGGTCGCACACCTTGCCCAGAAGATCTGCGGCCGAACGGGAATCACAGGCCTCGATGGCTTCGACGAATGCCTCGAGCACCACCCGCTCGATGTGCGCGTGACCCACACGCAGCAGATGATCCTGCGCATTGTTGAAGACCTCGAATGCGTCGTTGTCGTCGTCGAGCGCACGACGCAACCGCTGCGCGCAGGTACGGACGAGATGGTCCTCGCGGTTGCGGAACAACCGGATCTGGGTGCTGCGGTCGGTCAGCGCCGACTTCTCGGTGTCCTCGTCCGACCCGTCGAGCAGGGTCTGCACGACCTGGCGCACCGCGGTCTTCTCGGCGACCACGTCGCGCGCCATCCCGGCGATGAACCGTACCCAACCGCCCGCGGACAGTCCCTGCACGTCTTCGGAGTAGGCGGAGAGCAGTTCCTTGGCGATCAGCTGCGTCATGATCGTGTTGTCACCCTCGAAGGTGGTGAACACGTCGATGTCGCCCCGCATGATCGAGAGCTGGTTCTCGTCGAGATAGCCTGCACCGCCGCATGCTTCGCGGCTGACGTTGATCGCGTGGGAGGCATGCCAGGTGGCGTAGGCCTTGAGGCCCGCGGCCTGCCCCTCGAGCTGGCGCTGCCGTCCCGCGTCGGAATCGTCGGGTGCCACCGACTGCACCTCGTGCAGCTCGGCGACGATCTCGTTCTGCGCGAACCCGATGGCGTACGACTTGGCGATGAGCGGCAACAGCTTTCGCTGGTGGCCCAGGTAGTCCATCACCGTGATCTCGTCGGTGCCGTCGGGTGCCTCGAACTGCTTGCGGATGAGGCCGTAACGGGTCGCCAGGGCGAGTGCCTTGCGGCCTGCGGCTCCTGCGGTAGCGGCAACACTGACCCGGCCGCGGATCAGCGTGCCGAGCATCGTGAAGAAGCGGCGGTTGGTGTTCTCGATGGGTGAGCTGTAGGTGCCGTCCTCGGCGACGTCGGCGTACCGGTTCAGCAGGTTCTCCGCGGGGATACGGACGTTGTCGAACATGATGCGGCCGTTGTCGACTCCGGCCAGACCGCCCTTGTAACCACAATCGCTGGTGGTGACGCCGGGCAGGTCATTGCCGTCCTCGTCGCGGATGGGAACCACGAAGCAGTGCACGCCACGACCCTCGGGCTCCTCGCCCGGTCCGCCGGTGACGAGCTGTGCGAACACGGCCGCGAAACGTGCGTGTTCGGCCGCCCCGCCGATGTAGTCCTTACGCGACGACGGAGTCGGGGAGTGCACGACGAACTCGCGGGCCTCGGGGTCATAGGTTGCGGTGGTCTCGACCGCCTGCACGTTGGAACCGTGTCCGGTCTCGGTCATCGCGAAACAACCGAGGACGTCGAGGTCGATGATTCCCGGCACGTACTTCTCGTGATGTCGCTTGGTGCCCAGGTTTTCGACGGCGCCGCCGAACAGGCCCCACTGCACCCCGGCCTTGACCATGAGTGACAGGTCGGCGTAACCGAGCATCTCGATCGCGGTGATCGACGCACCGATGTCGCCGGTCCCGCCATGATCGGCCGCGAAGCCCGCGGCCGCGAAACCCTGCGACGCGAGTTCCCGCATCACCTCGAGGGTGTGCGCGCGGGCCTCGTCGAGCGTGCGGGACGGGTCGGGCAGCAGATCGGCACGATTGGAGTTCTCGCGCACGGTTTCCCTCGTGGCGCGCCAACGCCCGTCGAGGACGAAGCGCAGGTTGTCGACGAGCAGGGCCCGCTCCTCCGCCGACAGCTCGCCGTCGGCGGACACGTCCGCCGGGGCGACCGGATCGTCGATGGTGGGTTCGGTGGCGATGGGGGTTGGACTCGTCGTGGAAGGAGTCTTCGCGGCAGGGGTCTGCTCGTCGGGAGTCGCGGAGGTGGGGGTTGCCATGGGTCCACCGTACGTAGTGCATCGGCGTCGGACCTAGCTTTTGTGGCGCCCGCTACGACGCTGGGGGAGACACCAATCCGATCACCGATCGGCGTCGAACCCCTGTTCCGGAGGGCTCGTGGCGACGCGTTCACCGCGCCGCGTCGCCGGTGTGGTGATACTTGACCCATGTCAGTCGCGGATACCGACCCGGCCGCCTTCCGGACGCGTGTCGTCGCCGAGTCGATCCGGTTGTTCAGCGAAAACGGGTACGAGTCGACGACGGTCGACCAACTCGCGGCCGCCGCGGGGATGTCCCGCCGTACGTTCTTCCGGCAGTTCGGGTCCAAGGAAGACGTGATCTTCGCCGATCACGAGTCGTTGCTGGCCCAGGTCGGTGAGCGGCTGGCCGACTCTGACGACGACCCTTGGCTGGCAGTCTGTGGCGCGGCCGAACTGGTCTTCGGCCATTTCGTACGCGACCGGGACCTCGCGGTGCGTCGCGCGCAGGTGGTGCAGGAGGTCCCGGCGCTGCGCGACCGGGAGCTGGTGACCACCTATCGCTACCAGGGCGCATTCGAGGAGTTCCTCCGTCGTCGTCTGCCCGCCGAGAGTCCGGTTCATGTCGTCGCCTACGTCGCGGCGGTCACGGGCACCCACAACTACCTGCTCCGCCAGATGATCCGAGGCGACGCCGACGCGACCCTGGCGCAGCTGCGCGTGGAACTCTCCCGGGTGGCGGTGGCACTCGGTGCCGAGGATGGGCACCCGCGGGTGGAACGGGACCGGCAGGTCACCGTCGTCACTTATCCGACCGGCACTTCACCGGCCGAAGTCGCACGTCGCGTGGCTGAATCCCTCGGCGAGGGCTGACCCGGCGCGCGGTCGCGGGACACGGGCCGCCGATTCCGGGACAATCGGTGGTCAGAGGTCCCGCGCGCATTGACATGGCACTGAGTGCCGTGGTGCACTGGGTGTCGACATCTGCCGGTACATGCGTGCCGGGAAAGAACAGGCACGAACAAGCCGGCACTGCAGGTGCCGTGAGGAGTTGTCATGGGCTACGGAAATCCCGACTTCAACGTCTTCGAACTCCCGGAAGAGCACATCGCGCTGCGTGAGGCGATCCGTGCGCTGTCGGAGAAGGAGATCGAGCCCCACGCCGCGGACGTCGACGAGAATTCCCGATTTCCGCAGGAGGCCCTCGACGCCCTCGTCGCGTCGGGTTTCAATGCCATCCACGTGCCCGAGGAGTTCGGCGGCCAGGGTGGCGACTCCATCGCGGCCTGCATCGTCATCGAGGAGGTCGCCCGTGTCGACGCCTCGTCGTCGCTGATCCCGGCCGTCAACAAGCTCGGCACCATGGGCCTGATCCTCAACGGCTCCGACGAGCTCAAGCAGCAGGTGCTCCCGTCCATCGCCTCCGGTGAGGCCATGGCGTCGTACGCACTGTCCGAGCGTGAAGCCGGCTCCGACGCGGCGGGCATGAAGACCCGTGCGCGCAAGGACGGCAACAACTGGGTGCTCAACGGCTCCAAGTGCTGGATCACCAACGGCGGCAAGTCGACCTGGTACACCGTCATGGCCGTGACCGACCCGGAGAAGAAAGCCAACGGCATCTCGGCGTTCATGGTCCACAAGGACGACCCCGGCTTCACCGTCGGACCGCTGGAAAAGAAGCTCGGCATCAAGGGCTCGCCGACCGCGGAACTGTACTTCGAGGACTGCACCATCCCGCTCGACCGCATCATCGGCGACGAGGGCACCGGCTTCAAGACCGCGCTGCAGACCCTCGATCACACGCGCCCGACCATCGGCGCGCAGGCCGTCGGCATCGCGCAGGGCGCACTCGACCAGGCAATCGCATATGTCAAGGACCGCAAGCAGTTCGGGAAGCCGATCAGCTCGTTCCAGGGCGTCGAGTTCATGATCGCCGACATGGCGATGAAGGTCGAGGCCGCGCGCCTCATGGTCTACACCTCGGCCGCCCGCGCCGAGCGCGGCGAGAAGAACCTGGGCTTCATCTCCTCGGCGTCGAAGTGCTTCGCCTCCGACGTCGCGATGGAGGTCACCACCGACGCCGTCCAGCTCTTCGGTGGCGCCGGCTACACCCGCGACTTCCCCGTCGAGCGGATGATGCGCGATGCCAAGATCACCCAGATCTACGAGGGCACCAACCAGATCCAGCGCGTCGTCATGAGCCGCGCGCTGCTTCGCTGATCACTTCTCCTCTCACGGGTTCGCCCCGTCGGCTTCGGCCGGCGGGGCGAATCTTATTCGTACCCGCCCGTATCCGTCCGTCCCCGCCCGTCCCCGCGCGTCCCCGCGCGTCCCCGTCGACTGTGCGTCGTTTCGCGTTGACCGTGCGTCGGATTACGTCGGCTGTGCGTCGGATTACGATGATCGTGCGACTTCCCGCGTCGACTGTGCGTCCGATTCCGTCGGCTGTGGGCTCTCGGGTCGTGAGGCTACGTTCGACCGTGGCCGTGCGCGGGCTGGTACATGAAACCAAGATGGCCCCCGCTGCGTCCGATTGTGTATGACGACTTTCGCAACCGGCCCCGTTTCCCTGACCACGCGCAACGAGGTGGTGCTCCGGACAGGGATGTCGGACCAGTTCGACGCCGGATTCCGGCATCTGCGTGGCAGCAACTTCATCGAGCGGTCGACCTTGCTCACCGCCCGTCAGCGAATCCTCGGAGTCGCTGCGAGTGCGCAAGGGGAGCCCGTCGTGGCGGGGATGGCGGCGTCGATACTTCTCGGATCGGCCTGGTATGACGACGACTTCACCATCGAATTCGTCCGACCGGCGACCGGATCAGGACGACCCGCCAAGGGAACAATCACTCACCGATTCGACATCGACGCGTCGGATTGGTGCGTTGTCGATGGCGTGCGGGTCACGACACCCCTTCGTACGGCCTTCGACATCGGTCGCATGCAGCCGGCGTGGCGCGCGCTCGGTCATCTCGACGCCCTGGCCAGGGCCACTGATCTGGACAACCTGGCCCTCGCCCGCTACGCCGATGCTCAACGGAGACGACGCCACGTCCGTCAGATTCGTGAGCTCGCACCTCTGATCGACGGCCGAGCCGAGTCTCCACCCGAGAGCTGGTTGCGGCTCCTCATGTTCCGGTCGGAACTTCCCACACCGGATCTGCAGATCGCCGTGGCCAATCGAAGCGGAAACCCCTACGCGCGAATCGATCTGGGATACGAAGCGCTGAAGATAGGCATCGAGTACGACGGCGAGGACTTCCACTCGTCACCGGAGCAAAGCGCTCGCGACGAAGCGCGGGACGCTTCACTGCGTGAGCAGGGGTGGATCATGATCCGCGTCGACCGGCGCCGCCTTCGTGACGAGCCGTTCGGGATCATCGTCGAGATCATCAAAGCGATGAAGGCACGAGGTGCGTATTGATACCTGCCTGAACGACTCGCGGCGCACACTGGATGGATTGTGACGCACGGTCGGCGGGATCGGACGCACGGTCAACACGATCGGACGCACGGTCAACAAGATTGAGCGCACAGTCGACGGGATCGGACGCACGGTCGACGGGATCGAGCGAAACCGGCCTCAGGCGTACGCCGACCGGAATTCGATCCGGGCGCCCTGCTGCCGGGCTGCGTCGCGGAAGTTCTTCATCGCGCGTTCCATGTGGAAGCCGTTGGTCACGATGATGGCACCGTTGGCGCCCATGTGCTTCAGCATCCGCACCGTGTTCTGGGCGTTCTGCACCGTGGAGGTGGAGGCGCCCTCGTTGACCATCTGCCACATGGGGATTCCGCGTCGGATGAGACCGAGGTTCATGAACTGGGCCTCGGTGACGGGCAGCCAGTGGGTGTCTCCGCCGGAGACGATCATGCGGTTGAACGGGTGCTTCTTGCCGAGGTTGGCGGCGACGTCGAGTCGGCGCTTGAGGACATCCGGAGTCTGGCCGAGAACGCCGAACTTGGCACCCAGTACGACGATGTAGCGAGTGGGCGGGCTCTGCCACAGGAAGTTGCTGTTGGGTGTGCCGAGCTCGGAGCTGCCGAGATCGACACTTCCGAAATCGGTGCTGATCGCGGCGTTTTCGACGCTCGTGGTGGGCGCGGACGGTGCGACCGCGATCGCCACCGCGGCGGCCGTGGTGACCGCGGCAGCAGCCATCGCGGACGTGAGGGTTCTACGACGCATGGTGTCCGAGTGTAGGGATCTGTACGGGCGTGCAGGTGTCGAATCGATAACACCTGTATCACTAGTCACTTACGTAACAGTGCGTTGCGGCCGATGGTTCCCGGGGTCGGCGGCGAACGGTTGAGTGCCGTGCCACCTGGGCCCGTCGACGTAGGCCGAGAGGTGTGTGCGTCCGCTCACATACTTCGTTCCCGCTCACCAGATTTCGGTGAGCGGGAACGGACCCGGTGAGCGGGAGCGGGTCGGCGTCAGCGTTGTCTGATGAATGTCAGGTCAGAGCGATGTACTTCACGGACAGGTATTCGTTGATGCCTTCGCTGCCGCCCTCGCGTCCGATGCCGGATTGCTTGATGCCGCCGAACGGCGCTGCGGCGTCGGAGATCACACCGCGGTTCACCCCGACCATCCCGGAGTCCAGTTTCTCGGCGACCCGCATGCAGCGCTCGATGTCGCGGCTGTAGAAGTACGACGCGAGGCCGTACTCGGTGGAGTTGGCGGCCGCGATGCCGTCGGCCTCGTCGTCGAAGGCGCTGATGATCGCGACGGGACCGAAGATCTCCTCGCGGGTCACCGACGCGTACGGGTCGACGTTGTCCAGAACCGTTGCCGGATAGAAGAATCCGCGACCGTCGGGTCGTTCGCCGCCGAGACGTACCCGGGCGCCGTCGGCGACCGCCTGTTCCACGGCCTCGGCGACCTTGTCCCGCTGGTCGGCGTTCACCAGCGGGCCGAGCGTCACGCCGTCGGCGTAACCGGGTCCCATGCGGACCTCGGACATCTTCTCCACCAGCTTCGCGGTGAACTCCTCGACGACCCCGGATTGCACCAGGAAGCGGTTGGCCGCGGTGCACGCCTCGCCCCCGTTGCGCATCTTGGCGGCGAACGCGCCCTCGACCGCGGCATCGACGTCGGCGTCGTCGAACACCAGGAACGGCGCGTTGCCGCCGAGTTCCATCGAGGTGCGCTGGATGCGGTCGGCCGCCTGGCCGAGGAGGTTGCGACCGACCGGGGTCGAACCGGTGAAACTGATCTTGCGGATGCGATCGTCGGTGATCAGCGCGGTCGACACGTCCCCGCTCGAACTGGTCGGCAGCACTGACAGCACGCCGGGCGGCAGCCCCGCCTCGGCGAAGGCCTCGGCCAGGGCGAGCATTGTCAGTGGCGTCTCCCGCGCCGGCTTCACGATCATCACGTTGCCCGCGGCGAGCGCCGGCGCGATCTTGCGTGTCCCCATCGCGAGGGGGAAGTTCCAGGGCGTGATCGCCAGACACGGCCCGACCGGCTGGTGGGCGACCAGAATCCGTCCGTTGCCCGCGGGCGCGTGGTTGAATCGGCCGCCGATCCGCACTGCCTCTTCGGCGAACCAGCGCAGGAACTCGTTGCCGTAGGTCGTCTCGGCGCGGCTGTCGGGCAGGGCGCGTCCGAGTTCGAGGGTCATCAGCATCGCGATATCGTCGGCCCGATCGGTGAGCAGTTCGAAGGTTCGGCGGAGGATTTCCCCGCGTTCGCGGGGTGCGGTGGCCGCCCACTCGTCCGACGCGGCGACTGCGGCGTCGAGCGCGGCACGGGCGTCCTCGACGCCCGCGTCGGCCACCGACACCAGCGCCTCCTCGGTGGCCGCATCGAAGACCTCGAAGCTTTTCCCCGACGCCGCGGGGACGGATTTCCCGTCGATCCAGAGCCCGGTCGGCACTGCGTCGAGCACGGCCTGCGGGTCGAGAAGGTTCGTGTTGCCGGTGTCGTCGCCACTCATCGGAAGTCACATCCTCACTCGTCGGTTTGCTATCCGAACCCTACTCCCGACCTCGCGATCGACCCGCTGAGCAGCGGTGTTGCCGAGCAGTCGAGATGCGGTGACGATGGCGTCGTGGCGAAACCAAGGCTGTTGGCGACCGTGACCGCACTCGTCGCGGCGGGTGCGATCCTCGCGGGCTGTGCCCAGTCGACGGAAGCGCCTGCCCAGTCGACGCAAAACGACGCACGGTCGACGGAAACAGCAACCCAGTCGACGGGAAACGACGCACGGTCGACGGAAACGCCTGCCCGGTCGACGAAGTACGTCAACCTCGGTGACAGCTTCAGCGCCGGCACCGGCGTCCGCCCGCTGGAGGCGGACTCGCCCATCTACTGCCTGCGGTCGTCGAAGAACTTCGCCCACCTCCTCGCCGAGCAGGAGGGCGTCGAACTGACCGACGTCAGCTGTGCCGGCGCCGACACCGAGGACTTCCGCGCACCCCAGCATCAGGGGGTGCCGGGCCAACTCGAGGCCCTCGACGCGGACACCGACTTCGTCACGCTGATGATCGGCGGCAACGACAAGGAGACCTACAGCCGCGCGATCCGGCTGTGCGGCGAGGTGGCCGACACCGACCTGACCGGTTCGCCGTGCACCGACCGCTACGGCCGATCGCTGATCGAGCCGGTGGCGACCGAGATCTACCCCGCCCTCCGGCAGGCCCTGCGCGACGTCCGGGACCGCGCCCCGAACGCGAAGGTCCTCCTCGCCGGGTATCCCTGGCTGCTTCCGCCGACCACCGGCTGCTACCCCGTGATGCGGATCGCCGCGGGCGACGTGCCGATGATCCGGGAGCTCCAGACGGCCCTCAACACCTACGGCAGCCGCGCCGCCGGGGAGGAGGGCGTGCGCTGGGTGGACATGTCGCAGGTGTCCGAGGGGCACGACGTCTGCGCCGGCGACCAGCGCTGGATCGAACCGATGACCACGCCGGGTCCGGGGGCGGTGCACCCCAACGACCGGGGCCAGGAGGCCATCGCCGAGCAGGTGCGCAAGGCGCTCGCGGAGTAGGGTACCGGTCCGCCAGATGGGCCGCTGAACCACGGCGCAGGCCTCCGACCAGCGGGGATTTGGGTCACCCGGTGCCGTTTGGAACACTGTAGGCCGTGACCCCTTCCGCTGATGCCACCTCCGCTCCCGGTACGGACGCCTCGGCCGCACTCTTCGCGCGCGCGACGCAGTCCATCCCGGGCGGCGTCAACTCTCCGGTCCGCGCGTTCTCGGCGGTCGGCGGCACGCCGCGGTTCATCGCGAGTGCATCCGGCTGCCGGATGACCGATGCCGACGGCGCCGAATACGTCGATCTCGTCAGCTCCTGGGGTCCGATGATCCTGGGGCACGCGCATCCGGCCGTCGTCGAGGCGGTGCAGCGTGCGGCCACCGGCGGACTGTCCTTCGGCGCCCCGACCGAGGCGGAGATCGAGCTCGCCGAGGAGATCATCGGCCGCGTGGACCCCGTCGAGCGGGTCCGCCTGGTGAACTCGGGCACGGAGGCGACGATGTCGGCGATCCGCCTGGCCCGCGGTTTCACCGGCCGGTCCAAGATCATCAAGTTCGCCGGCTGCTACCACGGTCACGTCGACGCCCTCCTGGCCGCGGCCGGTTCGGGTGTCGCAACCCTCGGACTCCCGACGAGCCCCGGCGTCACCGGCGCCTCGGCCCACGACACGCTCGTCCTCCCGTACAACGACCTGACCGCGGTTGCCGACGCCTTCGCCGCCCACGGCGACGACATCGCCGCCGTCATCACCGAGGCCGCGGCGGGCAACATGGGGGCCGTCGCCCCGGTCGAGGGCTTCAACGCGGGCCTGCGGGATCTGACCCGCAGGCATGGTGCGCTGCTCATCATGGACGAGGTCATGACGGGCTTCCGCGTGAGCCCGAGCGGCTGGTACGGCCTCGAGGGCGTGGCCGGTGACCTCTACACGTTCGGAAAGGTGATGAGCGGCGGCCTGCCCGCCGCGGCCTTCGGCGGCCGCGCCGACGTCATGGACCGGCTCGCGCCCACCGGCCCCGTCTACCAGGCGGGCACGCTGTCGGGTAACCCCGTCGCCGTCGCGGCGGGCCTCGCGACGCTGCGTAACGCCGACGTGGACGTCTACCGCAAGCTCGACGCCAACGCCGACCGGCTCGCGACACTTCTCACCGAGGCGCTCACCGAGGCCGGGGTCGCCCATCGGGTGCAGAAGGCGGGCAACCTGCTGAGTGTGTTCTTCGCTACCGACCCGGAGATCCCGATCTTCGACTACGCGGGCGTGTCCGCGACGCAGACCTGGCGGTTTGCCCCGTTCTTCCACGCGCTGCTCGAACGCGGCGTCTACGCACCGCCGAGCGCCTTCGAAGCCTGGTTTGTGTCCGCGGCGCTCGACGAGGATGCTTTTTCGCAGATCGCCGATGCGTTGCCCGCGGCAGCGCAGGCAGCCGCGACCGCAGCCACCCCGGGGGACAACGCCTGATGCACACGATCGTCCACATGATGCGCCATGGAGAGGTCGACAACCCCGACGCCATCCTCTACGGCCGGCTCCCCGGGTTCCGCCTGTCGGGCGCGGGCCGGGCGCAGGCCGACAAGGTCGCCGCAACCCTGGCCGACCACGACATCAAGGCCGTCTTCGCCTCCCCGCTGCAGCGGGCGCAGGAGACCGCCACCCCCATCGCCGCCGCGCACGGTGTCCCCATCGTCACCAACGACGACCTCATCGAGGCCGAGAACGTCTTCGAGGGCCTCAAGGTCTCCGTCGGCGACGGCGCGCTGAGCAAGCCGCGGCACTGGCCCAAGCTCCGTGACCCGTTCACCCCGTCCTGGGGCGAGCCCTACATCCAGCTCGCGCACCGGATGCTGGCCGCGGCCAACAAGGCGCGCGACGCCGCCCGCGGGCACGAGGCGGTCTGTGTCAGCCACCAGCTCCCCGTCTACACGCTGCGCCGCTTCCTCGAAGGTCAGCGTCTCTGGCACGACCCGCGTCGCCGCCAGTGCTCGCTGGCCTCGCTGACCAGCCTCATCTACGACGACGACGCCCTCGTCGACATCATCTACTCCGAGCCGGCCGGTGCTTCCGACCCGCTGGCCACCGGTGCGTGACACAAAGGTCTGACGTAGTGCGAAAGTTTCTCCTGCCGGCAGTGCTGTCGGCCCTGGTCATCATGATCGCGGGCTGCAGTACCGGCGACGACGCGGTCGCCCAGGGGAACACCTTCCAGTTCGTCTCGCCCGGCGGACAGACGGTCATCACCTACCCCGTCGAAGACCGCAAACCCATCGCCGACCTCGGTGGCGAGGACCTGGTGACCGGGCAGCCGCTGTCGCTGTCGGACCCCCGTTTCGTCGGCAAGGCAGTGGTGATCAACGTCTGGGGATCATGGTGCGGGCCCTGCCGTGGCGAGGCCGACGACCTCGAACGCGTCTACGAACGTCACCGCGACGCCGGTGTCGAGTTCCTCGGCATCAACCTGCGCGACGACCGTGAGTCCGCCAAGGACTTCGTCATCGACCGCAACGTCGGGTTCCCGTCGATCTACGACTTCCCGGGGATGTCACTGGCCGCGCTGACCACCCCCACCTCGGTGGTGCCGACCACGATCGTGCTCGACCGCAGGCACCGCCCGGCGGCGGTGTTCCTGAAGGCGGTCTCCGACGCCGAACTCGACGAGGTCGTGCAGCGCGTCTCGGCCGAACCGGCGGGCCCGATGTGATGAACGCCTCGACCACCATCCTCGCCGCCTCGATCGGCGACACGTTCGCCGACACCGTGTCCAGCGGGCCGCTGCTGCTCGCGTTCGCCGCGTGCCTGCTCGCGGGGCTCGTCTCGTTCGCGTCGCCGTGCGTCGTGCCGCTCGTCCCGGGCTACCTGTCGTATCTCGCGGGCCTCGTCGGGGCCGAGGCACCCGCGGTGAAGGTCGGCGAACAGGCCAAGAGCGGTCGGTCGCGCGTCGCACTCGCCGCGGGTCTGTTCGTGCTCGGCTTCACCGTCGTCTTCGTCGCGGCGACCGCCACCGTTCTCGGCGTGACGAGCACCTTCGTCTTGAATCGTGAACTGCTGCAACGCATCGGCGGCGTCGTGACGATCGCCATGGGTCTGGTGTTCATCGGCCTCATCCCGGCGCTGCAGCGTGAGGTCCGATTCGAGCCCCGCCGCGTCTCCAACATCGTGGGCGCACCCCTGCTCGGCGCGGTCTTCGCGCTCGGCTGGACGCCGTGCCTCGGGCCGACCCTGGCCGCTGTGATCGCCACGGTCAGCGGAACCGAGGGGTCGACGGCAGCCAAGGGCGTGACACTCATCGTCGCGTACTGCCTCGGGCTCGGACTCCCGTTCGTGATCCTGGCGTTCTCCTCGGCCTGGGCGCTGCGGAGTCTCGGCTTCCTGCGACGTCACGCCCGCACGATCCAGGTCGTCGGCGGCGTCCTGCTGATCGGCGTGGGCGTCGCCCTGCTGACGGGCTGGTGGGACCAGTTCATCGTCTGGGTCCAGGTCCGATTCGTCACCGACACCCAACTACCGATCTGAGTGCCAGTTCCATGACCGATGTGACCGACCGCCCGCAGGTGGACACCCCCGAGCCGGCCCGCAAGCCCCACTGGGCGCGACGCCGGGTGCTGTGGCCGCTCCGCAACCTGTGGCGCTCGCTCACCTCGATGCGCACCGCGCTGATCCTGCTGTTCCTGCTCGCCCTCGCCGCGATCCCCGGTGCTCTGCTCCCGCAGCGCGAACTGAACGAGCAGAAGACCCTCGAGTACATCGCCGCCCGCGGTCAGCTCGGGACGTGGATGGACAGACTGCAACTGTTCGACGTCTTCTCCAGCGTGTGGTTCACCGCCATCTACGTCCTGCTGTTCGTCTCGCTCGTCGGTTGCCTCACGCCGCGGATGGTGGAGCACTTCCACAGTCTTCGGGCCAGGCCGGTCGCCGCGCCCCGCAACCTGTCGCGGTTGCCGCGGCACGTCACCCACACCGTCGACGGCACCCCCGAGGACGTCGCCCGACGCGTCAGCTCCCGATTGCGTGGATGGCGTCGGGAGGTGGTCGTCCGCGAGCCCAGCAAGGCCTACCCCGACGGTTGCGTCGAGGTCTCCGCGGAGAAGGGGTACCTGCGCGAGTTCGGCAACCTGGTGTTCCACTTCGCATTGCTGGCCCTCCTGGTGTCGATCGCGGCGGGCAAGATGTACGGCTACGAGGGCACCCGCAGTCTGGTCGCGGACGGCGAACAGGGGATGTGCAACACCTCCACCGCCGTCTACGACTCGTTCCGCGCCGGCAATCTCGTCGACGGCACCGACCTGTCGCCGTTCTGCTTCCGCGTCGACGACTTCTCCGCGACCTTCCTGCCGAGCGGTCAGCCCGACATGTACGACGCGACGATCCGCTACGCCGAGGGCTCCGACGGCAACGTGGGCAACCTCGGCAACCCCGCGACGTGGGCGAGCGCCTCGGTGCGTGTCAACGAACCGCTCCGGGTCGCCGGTGATCGTGTGTACGTCCTCGGCAACGGGTTCGCACCGAAGTTCACCGTGACGTTCCCGAACGGGGAGAAGCGCTCGCAGACCACGCCGTTCGTGCCCGATGAACTGCAGACCATGCTGTCGTCGGGAGCGGTGCGATTCGACACCCCGGCCGGTCTGTACCCCGATCCCGACGACCGTCGGAAGAACCAGATCGCCCTCGAGGGCCTGTTCGCGCCGACGGCGTCCTTCCACGGCTCGCTGCTGATGTCGTCGTCGCCCGAACCCGACGACCCGTTCGTCGCGATCCGGATCTTCAAGGGCGACACCGGCCTCGACACCGGTAAGCCGCAGAACGTCTACTCCCTCGACCAGGAGCTGATCGAGCAGGGCCGTCTGCAGCGGCAGGCCCAGGTCAACCTCGCGGTGGGGCAGAGCCACACGCTGGCCGACGGCACGACGGTGACCTTCGACGGTTACGAGCGCTGGGTGTCGGTCCAGGTCTCCCACGATCCCGCGCAGGTGTGGGTCCTGGTCAGCTCGATCGTGATGCTCGGCGGCCTGCTGGTCTCGCTGCTGATCCGTCGTCGACGCATCTGGGTCCGGCTGGTACCGGTGCCCGAATCGGGGTCGGGTGTCACGGGGTCAAGCGTCACGGGGTCGGAAACCGATGGCGATGACCAGCACGATCCGAAACGACGTACTGTAGTAGAGATCGCCGGCCTGGCACGTACCGATCAGGCCGGCTGGGGAGAGGGCTTCGACGAGCAGGCGGCCGGACTCGTGGCCGAGGATGCGGACGGGCCCGACTCGCGGCGTACGACACGGCGGCTCTAGCAGCCGGCGAAAGGAACCTGATGAACGACGGAACGACGATGCCGATCGACGAGACGCTCGCGCGGTACTCGGACCTGTTGTACGGCACCGCGATGACGGTCTACGTCGTGGCGGTCGTCCTGTTCCTCGGCGCACTGGCCGCAGTCCGGGGCCGTCGCCTCGAGCAGAAGTCGCTGGTGAACGCGGGCGCCACGGGCGCCGCCGACGGCGAGCAGCGAGTGCCGGGCCGCGTCGAGGGGCCGGAACGGCGCACGCTGGGCGAGAAGCTCGGCAACATGGCGCTGCCGGTGGTCATCGTGGGTCTTGTCGCCCACATCGGCTCGATCGTGTTGCGCGGCATCGCGACCGAACGCGCGCCGTGGGGCAACATGTACGAGTTCATCTCGATGACGTGCGCCGCCGGAGTGCTCGCCGGTCTGATCATCCTGCGCAAGCGGGAGCACCGCCCGCTGCTGTCGTTCGTGCTGCTCCCGGTCATCCTGCTGATGTTCATCGCCGGCCGCTGGCTGTACACGCAGGCCGCACCGGTCGTCCCGGCACTGAAGTCGTACTGGTTGGCCGTGCACGTCTCGATCATCTCGGTGTCGTCAGGCATCCTGCTGGTCTCGGGTGTCGCCAGCATCCTGTACCTGATCAAGGTGCGCTGGGCGGCGACATCGACCGATGCGGCCGCGTCGGTGGCGACCCGTCCCGGGATAGGGGGTGCACTGCGGCGCATCGTCGAGCACCTGCCGTCGACGGAGAGCCTGGATCGCCTCGCCTACAAGTGCGTCGTGATCGGATTCCCGCTGTTCGGCCTCGGCGTCATCTGCGGCGCGATCTGGGCCGAGGCCGCGTGGGGCCGCTTCTGGGGCTGGGACCCCAAGGAGACCGTGTCGTTCATCGCGTGGGTCATCTACGCCGCCTACCTGCACGCCCGCGCGACCGCGGGATGGCGCAACAACGCGGCGGCGTGGATCAACGTCGCCGGATTCGTGGCGATGCTGTTCAACCTGTTCATCATCAATCTGGTGGTGTCCGGCCTGCACTCGTACGCGGGCCTATAGGCACCGCGGCCGAGCGGCTCGGCCGACGCGCGCCGGACGTCAGCCGGCGGTGTCGGCCGACGCGGACTGCTCGGCGTTCTTGGCGATCGCCTGTGCCTTCACGAGTTTCAGCAGATCGATGAGAGCGTCGATGGTGTCGGGGCACAGCGACGCCATGTCGATCCCCGACAGGTGGCTTCCGGTGACCTGGAGCATCTCCACGTAGTTCTGCTGCTGCCGAACGCGTTCGAGGTCCTCGTCGGGATTGGAGAGGAAGTACGTGACGCTGACGTCGAAGGCGCGTGCGATGGCCTCGACGGTCCGGAACGAGGGTGTCCGCGCCTTGCCGGTGCGCAACTGGGAGATGTAGGCGTCGGAGAGGGAGTATCCGAGCCGGTTGGCCTTCTCGGCGATCTTCTTCCCGGTGTACCGGATGCCGTTCTCGTCACGGCTGTGCTCGAAGAGATAACCGATCTTCTCGGCGAAGCTCAGGTCGTCTTCGGTCGACGCCCCTTGCGGAGATCGTCCGGGGTTCAACGGCGCCTTCTCTCGGATCAGCCAACGGGGGATCGATGGTGATCTGGACGATACCCTACCCACGGGTATGTTCCGCCGGGGCGTCTGAACCTGGTCTCAGTTTTTGATCGTCCCGGCGCCTACGCGTCGTCGCTGTCGGTGCCATTGGACCCTCGCGTTCGATTGTCGAGGTCGCGCAGGAAATCCGGGTCGTCGTCGGGGCCGAGGGGGCCGCGTGGGCGGGTGCGTCGGGGGCCGGGCGAGGGGGTGTCACCGGCACCGTCGGCGTGCGGTCCGAAGGCGCGCCACATGAGGAAACCGATGGCGAGCAGACCGAGAACGGCGAACAGATAGATCATGACAACCTCCCGACGACCAGCGTACGTGAGTTGCCGGGGTGGCCACGCCGAACGACGTGCCCACCGGACGGATGCCGGTCGACCGGATGACCGGGGTCAGTGGGTGCGGCGGTTGAGCAGCGCGACGACGTCTTCCTCGCGGAAACGTCGATGCCCGCCCGGGGTACGGATGGAGCCGAGGATGCCCGAACTCGCCCAGCGCGCGACGGTCTTGGGATTCACGTTGAACATCGCGGCGACCTGACCCGGGGTCAGGGTGTGCTGACTGGCCATGCCCGGGGTGATGTAAGCGGCATGCGGTGCGGATTCGACGGTGGTCATGATTCCCCCTGGTGCTTCGTTGCGTGCTCCGTCGGTGCGCCGGAGGTGGCGAGCGGCTCGGCACATGGTGGACGAGTGCTTCATGAATACACGCAAAACGCCCAGGTACTCGAACCGTCAGCGGTAGGTAAAGAGCGTGCAAAGGCCCGCGACCTGCGGAGGCGTTCCGGGTGCCCAGTAGTCTGGTGGGGTGAGTGAACCGCAGGACCGCAACGTCGCAGGCGACAGTTCCCCCGAGAAATCCGCACCCGCAGCCGCCCCGCAGGCGGGCGGGCGTCCGATGACGCTGGCGGTCGCATTGTTCGCCTATACCTTCGCGCGGTTGCTCCTGGTCGCGGCGGTCGTCGTGATCATCCTGGTCGGCGGCCGCCTCGTCGACGTCGAGGTTCCGTTCCTGGTCGCGGCGGTGTTCGGCGTCCTGATCGCGCTGCCGCTGGGCATGGTGCTGTTCAAGAAGCTCCGTCTCAAGGTCAACGGCGAGATCGCCGCCCTGGAGGCCGGACGACGATCCAAGCACGACGATCTGCAGGCGCGCTTGCGCGGCGACAAGTGAGTCCCGCTGCAGGAGTTGCGGGGCGATGAAGCCGACGCGGGTCGTCGACCGGCGCGCAGACCGCTCCTGGGCGCAGAACGCCGTCCGCCTGATCGAGGCCGATGCGCGCCGCAGCGCCGACACCCATCTGCTCCGCGTCGCATTGCCGTCGTGGTCGCGATGGGCGGGTCCCGACGCCGAGGTCGGGATCGACCTCTACGTGAAGGACGAGTCGACCCATCCGACCGGTTCGCTCAAACACCGCTTGGCGCGTTCGCTGTTCCTCTACGCCCTGTGCAACGGCTGGGTCGTGCAGGGCACCCCGGTGATCGAGGCGTCGTCGGGGTCCACCGCGGTGAGCGAGGCCTACTTCGCGGAGCTGATCGGTGTCCCGTTCATCGCCGTCATGGCCCGCAGCACCTCGCCCGCCAAGACCGCCCTGATCGAACGTCACGGCGGGCGTTGTCATTTCGTCGACCATCCCGGCGAGGTGTATGCCGAGGCGCTGCGGCTCGAGGAGGAGCTCGGCGGTCACTTCATCGACCAGTTCACGATGGCCGAGCGCGCCACCGACTGGCGCGGCAACAACAACATCGCGGAGTCGATCTTCGCGCAGATGGCCGACGAGGATCATCCGATCCCGACCTGGATCGTCGTGGGTGCCGGGACCGGGGGCACGTCGGCGACACTCGGGCGCTACGTCCGCTACCGGCGCCACGACACGTGGCTGGCGGTCGTCGACCCGGAGAACTCGGTGTTCCTGCCGGCGTACGAGACCGCCGACGGGACCCTCACCGCCCAGACGGGGTCGCGAATCGAGGGCATCGGGCGGCCCCGGGTCGAGCCGTCGTTCATCAGCCAGGTCATCGATCGGATGATCGGGGTGCCGGACGAGGCGTCGATCGCGACCGCGCGCCGCGTGAGTGACCTGCTGGGCCGACGCGTCGGCGGATCGACCGGCACGAACATGTGGGGTGCCTTCTCCCTGGTCGCCGAGATGGCCGCGGCCCGCACGCCGGGCAGCGTCGTGACACTGCTGTGTGACTCCGGGGATCGCTATGCGACCACGTATTTCGACGACTCGTGGCTCGCCGGAAGCTCTTTCGACCTCGGACCGGCGGATGCGGTCCTCGACGAGTTCTTCGCGACCGGTCGCTGGGGAGCGTGAGAAGAACCGGGCGTGTCCCGGGGGTGGGTTACGATCCGGGGGTGTCGAAGGAACCCGGGCAGGCGCCCGGCGCCGGACGTGCCCTCGTGGAGGCCGTCGATCTGGTGCGTGAGTACCAGATGGGCGAGGAGCGGGTCCGTGCTCTCGACGGGCTGAATCTCTCGGTCGACGGCGGCCAGTTCGTGTCCGTCGTCGGTCCGTCCGGGGCGGGCAAGAGCACCTTGCTGCACGTGCTCGGCGCGCTCGACACCCCGACGTCGGGGCGGATCACCATCGACGGAGTGGACCTCGGCTCCCTCGACGACACCGCCGCGTCGGAATTCCGCCGCAACCGGGTCGGTTTCATCTTCCAGTTCTTCAACCTCGTCCCGACGATGTCGGCGTGGGAGAACGTGGCATTGCCGCGACTGTTGGACAACCAGTCGCTGCGCAAGGCGAAACCGCGTGCGGTGGAACTGCTTCGCCGCGTCGGGCTCGGGAACCGGGTCGACCATCGACCCTCAGAGCTGTCCGGCGGGCAGATGCAGCGCGTCGCGATCGCGCGGTCGCTGATCATGGACCCGACGATCCTGCTCGCCGACGAACCGACGGGCAACCTGGACTCCAAGACCGGCGACTCGGTTCTGGAGTTGCTGTCGGAGGTGGCGCACGACACCGCCGACCGTCTCGTGGTCATGGTGACCCACGACCCGAAGGCCGCCGCCGTCGCGGACACCACGATCACGGTGCGCGACGGGAAGATCGCCTAGTGCCGAACCGGGTCCCCCCGCCGGCTGAGCCGGTGCGGAGCGGAGCGACGAGGCGAGTCGAAGCCCTGGGCGCCGGTGTCACGCGCATCCGTCTGCTCAACCTCCGCGAGATCCGCACCCACCGGTTGCGTCTGTTCACGTCGCTGGCGGTCGTGATCGTGTCGTCGGCCCTGTTGGTCGCGGTCCTGGGGACCTACGGGTCGACCTCGGAATCGGTGCGCGAGTTCAACAGTGCGGTGTCGGGTACCGCCGACATCGAGGTCGCGGGGATCACCGACACCGGAGTCGATGAGGCACTGGCCGGTCAGATCCGTCGCGATGTCGACGATGCGAAGGCCGTCGTGCCGATGGTCCGGGGGTCCGTGGTCGTCGACGGCTCGTCGGTCCCGCTTCTGGGTTCGGATCAGCGCGTCACCGCACTGTCGGGCAGTCTGCGAGCCGCGGTCCAACAGGAGCAGTCGGGGCAACAAGGCCAGTCGGCGGCCGTCGATATCGACCGGTTGCGCAACGGCGTGCTGGTGGGTCCCGGCCTCGGCCTCGAGCGCGGGCAGAAGTTGGCCATCGACGGCGTCGACGTCGAGGTGCTCGAGGTCATCGACAACGAGCAGGCGGCCGCGCTCAACAACGGGCGTTTCGTCTTCGCCTATGTCGACCTCGCGCAACGGCTGCTGCGGCTCGACGGACGGCTCGATTCGATCCTCATCGTCACCGATCCCGGCGCGGATGTGTCCGCGGTGCGGTCACGGGTGGAGTCCATCGTCGCGGGCCGCGCGGTGGTGGTCGACCCGGACTTCCGGGCCAAGCAGGCCGAGGTCGCGAGTTCGGTCACGCGAGATGCGACCCTGCTGGTCTCGCTGGTGTCCCTGGTCATCGCGGCGTTCCTGGTCTTCAACACCATGAACATGGCGGTCGCATCGCGTCGCAAGTCCCTGGCGATGATCCGTGCGCTGGGTGCTCGGCGATCGCACCTCGTCGGCGACATGCTGGGTGAGGCCGCGCTGATGGGTCTGGTCGGTGGAGTCGTGGGTGTCCCGCTCGGAATCCTCGCGGGCCGAGCGGTGATCAGCAGCCTGCCCGACCCGCCGGCCGACTCGGTGGGCACGGTCATCAACTACCACCTCCCCGGTTACGCGCCGGTGGTCGCAGTCCTCGCGTGCGTGATCGCGTGTGTCGCGGCGACGACCCTCGCGGCGCGCTCGGTGTTCTCGGTGTCACCGGTCGAGGCGATGGCACCGGTCGAGGTGTCCGACGCGGCGCCGCGCCGGGGTCCCGCCGTCGTCATCGCCGCGATACTCGGTGTCGCCGGGCTCGTCGCGTCGTGGGTGATCGTCGCGACGGTGCCCGGTAGGCCCGCCATCCTCGCCGGTGTCTTCTACCTCGTCGGCGCGCTGCTCGTCTGCTTCGCGCTGTCGAAGCCGTTGTCGTGGTTGGTCGTCCGGGTCGCCCGCTGGTTCGCCGGGCCGGGACGGCTCGCGTCGGTCAACACCGAACGCGCACCGCGGCGAGCATGGGCGACGCTCATGACCGTGGCCGTGGCGATCGCCGTCGGCATGGGGACGTCGGGTGCGCTCGACAATCTGGTGTCGTCGATGTCGAAATCGCTCGACGGCCTGGGGGATCCGGACTTCTACGTGTCGTCGACCTCGGCGGCGAGCCTGCCGCTCGGCCCCCTCCTGCCGCAGGCGGTTGCCGAACGGGTGGCCACCATCCCCGGTGTCACCGAGGTGGTCGGCGGGCAGTGGGCCGCCGTCAACATCGGCGAGAGCAAGGCGAATGTGCAGGGGCTCGAGCCGGATTCGCGCGCGCCGTTCATGCGGAAGGCATCTCCGGAAGCGGTGGCACAGGTACTCGCCGGCGACGGGATTCTGCTGTCCAACGTCCTCGCCCGCGTCCTCGGGGTCGGTACGGGTGACACGGTCGAGCTCGCCACGCCCAGCGGTCCGCGTCAGACGGTGGTGCGCGACACCGTCGACTATGTATCGCTGGATTCCGGTGTCGCCGCGATGTCGCAGCAGCTGCTCGGGGACTGGTTCGGGCGCGAGGGCGACACGTACCTGCAGGTGATCACCGCCCCCGATGCGGACGCCGAGCAGATCCGCGGGCAACTCGAGTCCGCGGTCGAGGACGTGACGACCACCGGGAACAAACCGATCCGTGTGTACAGCGGGGCCGAGGCGCTCGCCGCGACCCAGGCGACCGTCGAGCAGGCGGGCGCGTTCACGGTGGCGATCCAGTGGATCGTC
The DNA here is from genome assembly GCF_051789125.1 of Gordonia terrae. GTDB lineage: Bacteria > Actinomycetota > Actinomycetes > Mycobacteriales > Mycobacteriaceae > Gordonia > Gordonia terrae_A. The sequence goes on from NZ_CP196526.1 coordinate 1,088,671, forward strand.
GCCGGTGCGGCCGCGATCGCACTCCTGAACACGCTGCTGCTCTCGGTCATCGAGCGCCGCCGCGAGCTGGGTGTGCTGCGGGCCATGGGTGCGTCGCGCAAGTTCGTGTCCCGCATGGTGCTCGCCGAAGCGGGTGCGGTCGCCCTGATCGGTTCCGCGGTGGGCGTCGTCCTGGGCGCGACCATGCATCTGTTGAGCAATCAGATCCTCACCATCACGACCTCGCTGACCGTCATCTACTCGCCACGCCCGTCGGCGCTGCTCTTCGTCGCCATCGCCGTGGCTCTCTGTCTCATCGGCGCCTTCGTCCCGGCCGTGCGTGCGGCGCGGATGAACATCAGCGAGTCGATCCAGAACGAGTGATCCAGGCTCTGGCCGGGCTCGTGCACGTCTCTGTTGTCAAGAAATATTGACAACCCCTCGTCGTCAACATAACCTGACAGCATGCACGACGACCAGAACACCGACACCGCACCCGACGCATCGAGCGCCGACCTGGCGGGAGCAGCTGCGAGCAGCGATCCCGGACGGGGCCTGGCTGCGGTCCGTGCGCTGCGCACGCTGGCCGACCGGCTCGAAGACGTGCAGGTGGCCAACGCCCGTGCCCATGGGTGGAGCTGGCAGGCGATCGCAGAAGTGCTGCAGATCAGCCGGCAGGCCGTGCATCAGAAGCACTCACAACGTGAGGCCCGCGAGAGTGGGCCGAGAGGAGACACCGATGTTTGAGCGAATCAGTCGCGACGACAAGATGCTGCTGGCATTCGCCACGCAGGAGGCCGGCGACCTGGGTCACCGGCAGCTGGGCAACGACCACCTGCTCCTGGGCATGCTCTGCAACGCCCGGAGCCCGTTGTTCACGTTCCTCGCCGACCAGGGGCTGACCCTGGCCCCGGCGAGAGAAGTGGTGCGTACGTACCACGAGGAACACGCCGACACCGAAGAGTCCGGATCGTCCGCCGACGACGAGTCGGGACGCCGCCGATACGAAGAGGATCGAGAAGCCCTGCGCAGCATCGGCATCGACCTCGACAAGGTCCGCGAGGCCGTCCGCGGTCGCTTCGGCGAGGATCTGTCCGACGGCTGGGGAGAACGGCCCGAGCGAGGGCCCCGCGGCCGCGGTCGACGTGGCCATGGGCGCGGTCACGGGCACGGTCATGGACCGCACCGTGGCCGCGGACCGCGTCCCGAGTGCGGCCCGGCCGAATTCGGTGCCGCGAACGCCGCTCCCTGGGGTCAGGGCTTCGGGCCGGGACCCTTCGGCCCGGGCGGACCCATGGCAGGCGGGCCGTTCGCCGGCGAAGGCGGCCCGTGGGAACCCGGACGGGGTCGACGCGGACCGCGCGGACGCGGGTTCCGCCCGCGCTTCGCGAGCGAGACGCGTGACGCGTTCGGCCGGGCGATGGAGATCGCACGCGACCGAGGAGACCGGCGCCTGCGCGCCGAGTACCTCCTGCTCGGGATCATCGACACCGCCGACGAACCGTCGCGGGCGCTGATCGAATCGGTCACCACCGCCGACGAACTCCGGGCCGCGCTCTGGGCGACCCTCCCGGAGGTCGACGCCCAGGTCTGACTCGGGTCGTCGAACCTCAGACGTGCCCGCCCCACGACGATCCGTGGGGCGGGCACGGTCGTGTCAGGAGAGCGCCAAGGTCACCGCGGTGACCAACGCCCACGCCAGCATCGCCTTTCCGGTCGAACCGATCGACGCGATCAGGCCGGGCCCGACGGCGCCGGTCCGGACCGGCGCGTAGGCCTGCCACAGCAACGGGAACGTCAGCAGGGCGAGCAACGCCCAGGGGGTGGCGAACGCCAGGGCGACGCTCATCACGAGGGGGGTCAGCAGCAACACCGCGAACAGGGTGCGGGTGCGTGCATCGCCGAGTCGGACCGCGAGGGTGATCTTGCCGGACTCGGTGTCACTGGGGATGTCTCGCAGGTTGTTGACGACCAGGACGCTGCTCGAGATCGCGCCGACGCCGACGGCGCATGCCAGCCCGACCCAGTCGACCCGGCCCGAGGCGACGAACTGCGTGCCGAGCACCGCCACCAGCCCGAAGAAGGTGAACACCGCGACCTCGCCCCACCCGGCGTACCCGTAGGGCCGCTTACCTCCGGTGTAGAACCACGCGCCTGCGATGCAGATCGCCCCGACCAGGACCAGCCACCACGCCGTCGCGATCGCCAGCACCAGTCCGCACACCGCGCCGATCCCGAAACACAGGAACGCCGCGATCTTGACCGAATTCGGTGACGCCGCTCCCGATCCGACGAGTCGCATCGGGCCGACCCGGTCGTCGTCGGTGCCGCGCACGCCGTCGGAGTAGTCGTTGGCGAAGTTCACGCCGATGATGAAGGCCATCGCGACCAAGAGCGCCAGCACGGCCTTCCACCACGAGATGTCGCCGGAGTGCAGCGATGCGCCGACCCCGGCCACGACCGGGGCGACCGCGTTGGGGAGCGTGCGCGGACGAGCGCCCTGAATCCACTGCGTTGGGGTAGCCACGCGTCGATCCTGCCACGGCGCCAGCAGCCTGCAGGCGGGGAGTAGGTGTCGCACTTCGTGACGGGCGGCGACACGAAGTGCGACATCGGGGGCAGCAACCCCTACGTCGCCGAGCCGAACCTGTCCCGCAGGGCCCGGCGGTCGTACTTGCCGGGACCGCGCAGGGGGAGCGCGTCGAGTTCGACGACCTCCCGCGGGGCGGCGTACCGGTCGAGGCGTTCGGTCACCGAACCGCGAATCCGGTTGGGGTCCAGACGTTCTCCGGGACGAACGACGACGAAGGCGACGACCTTCTCACCCAGGCGCGGATCGGGCAGACCCACGACGACGCATTCGGCGACTGCCGGGTCGTCGACGATCACGGCCTCGACCACCTGCGGGACGACGGTGAGCCCGCCGGTGGAGATGGCCTCGTCGGCCCGTCCGACGATGGTGAGCGTGCCGGCGTCGTCGAGGACGCCGAGATCATCGGTGCGGAACCATCCGGGCTCGGCGAAGGCGGGATGGTCGAGCCGGTTCCGGTACCCGTGTGCGACGACGGGCCCGCCGAGCATCACACGCCCCACGCCGTCGGGTGCGGCGTCGACGATGCGGACCTCGACGCCGTCGAGGGGGGTGCCGTCGTAGACACACCCGCCGGCGGTCTCGCTCATGCCGTAGGTCGCGACGATGGGCAGGCCCTCGGCGAGTGCCCTGTCCTGCAGAGGTTTCGGGGTCGCCGCGCCGCCGACGAGGATCGCGTCGAGACCGCGAGAGGCCGCGGTGGCGCCGGCATCGTCGAGGACTTTGACGAGCTGGGTCGGGACCAGGGACGTGTATCGCCGCGGGCCGTCGAGATCACCGACGGCGCGTGCGTACGACGACGGGTCGAATCCGTCGTCCAGGTCGAGGATGGCCGGGGTGTGCCCGGCGGCGAGCGCGCGCAGCAACACCTGGAGTCCGGCGATGTGGTGCGGGGCGAGGGCCAGCAACCAGTTGCCCGGGCCGCCGAGGCGCCGCGCGGTCGAGTGCGCCGACGCCGCGAGGGTCGACGGCGTGTGCTGGGCGCCCTTGGGTGTGCCGGTCGATCCGGATGTCGAGATGACGAGTGAGAACGCGTCGTCGATGGATGCCCCGACACCCAGCGCGGTGACGAGTTCGGTTGCGGCGCGGTCTGACTCGGGGACGGGGGCATACGCCGACGACCCGTCGAGGATCGCCCGGACGTCGTCGAGACGGTCGACGACCGCAGGTGTGGCGGGCAGTGGCAGCGCGCGGAGGACCTTCAGGACGGCTCCCGGCCGTCGTCGTCGAACGGCCACCCGCGCGACGCCAGATGGTCGCGCACGCGCGCGATGTCGTCTTCGTGGGGCAGTTCCTGGGTGTAGCGGGTGATCTTGACCGCGGCGTCGATCTTGGAGATGGGCTCGGGCGGGGGCGGGGACTCCTGCGCCAGTTCGAGCGACACCCGCTCCACCTCGTCCTCGGTCAGCTGGCGGCGCAGCAGCGCGACGAGCGGGATGTAGTCGCCCTGCGGGACGCCGTCCGGGTAGCCGGCACGCAACCAGTCCACGATCCTCTGCAGGAACGTCGGACGGTCCACGGGCGGCCTCACTTGTATCCGAAGGGGAAGATCTTGAACCCCGTGTAGTAGAAGATCGTCTGTCGCGTGATCCAGAGGATTCCGGTGAGGACCACCAGGATGACGACGCCGAAGATCACATACGCCAGGGTCTTCAGCGCGGGGTGCGGGTCCTGCGGGGTCTCGTCGGCGTTCTCGCCACCGGACCCGAGGGTCTGCAGGCGGAGTCCGACGGCGAAGAGCGCGGGCAGGCCGGCTCCCAATAATAGTCCGACGACCAGGACCTTGCCGATCGCTTCGACGGTCTCCACGTCAGATGGTCCTCTCGGGATCGCGTTCGATGATCTCCGCGGGGATGGTCGGCGGGACGGGCAGTGTGGTCTCGGCGCCTTTGTCCCAGGCGCCTTCGTCCCAGGCGTCTCCCTCCCAGGCGTCTCCCTCCCAGGCATCCCCCTCCCAGGCATCGTTGACGTTCTCGTGGTCGACCTTGGTGCGCTGGGCCCGCCAGTACATGTAGCCCGACGCCACGATCAGCAGGGCGAAGATGATCACCGAACCGGTGACGTCGCCGAAGAGGTGCGCGAGGTAGTAACAGACGGCTCCGACGGCTCCGGCCGCCGGCAGCGTGGTCACCCAGGCGACGCCCATCCGGCTCGCGACCGACCAGCGGACGTGGGCGCCCTTGCGTCCGAGTCCCGACCCCAGGATCGATCCCGTGGCCACCTGGGTGGTCGACAGCGCCATGCCGGCCGCGCTGGAAGTCAGGATGATGGCTGCCGACGACGCCTCTGCCGCCATCCCCTGCGGGGCGGTGATCTCCACGAGCCCCTTGCCGAGGGTTCGGATGATCCGCCAGCCGCCGAGGTAGGTGCCTATCGCGATCGCCGCCGCACAGCTGAACACCACCCAGAACGGGAGTCCGTGGCTGACGCTCGAGGCGTCGAGGTGACCGGTCGCGATGAGGGCCATCGCGATCACGCCCATCGTCTTCTGCGCGTCGCCGGTGCCGTGGGCGAGTGAGACCAGCGACGCGGTCGCGACCTGCCCGTAGCGGAAACCGCCCTCCTTGGCGCCGTCGGCGATCCGCCGCGTGATCACCAGGACCAGCCAGGTTCCGCATGCGGCGACGATGCACGCGATCACCGGCGCGAGCAGTGCGGGGATCAGGATCTTCGACGTGATCCCGGACCAGTTGATGCCGTCGACGCCGATGGCGGCCAGGCCCGACCCGATGAGACCGCCAAACAGGGCATGCGACGACGACGACGGCAAGCCGAACAGCCACGTGACCAGATTCCACAGGATTCCGCCGATCAGACCCGCGAAGATGATCAGCAGCGCCGTCGTCGCCGACAGTCCGGCGACGAGTTCGCCGGCATCGGGCCCGGACGTCTGCTGGATGTCGAGGACGTCCTTGGTGATCGTCGCCGCGACCTCGACGGACAGGAAGGCGCCGACCAGGTTCAGGACCGCCGAGATGCCCACGGCGACCTTGGGTCGGAGCGCGCCCGTCGCGATCGAGGTGGCCATCGCGTTGCCGGTGTCGTGGAAGCCGTTGGTGAAGTCGAAGCCGAGGGCCGTGATCACCAACAGCACCAGGATCAGCATCTCGCCGCTCATGGCAACGATTGTCGGGGCTGGGGTCCGGAATCCCCAAAATCCTGGCGCAGTTCCGTCGCCGACCCGCCCGTGGGCAGGGAGGCTATCGTACGTTCAGCAGACCCCTCGGCAACCGAGCTCCTCTGTGGAAGAATCCGACGTCATGACATCGATGAAGCTGGGCATGCCGATCAACTACGCGGGCGACTTCCGCGAGACCATCAACAATCTCGCCGACTTCGAGGCCGCCGGTGTCGAGCGCATCGCGGTACCGGAGGCCTACAGTTTCGACGCCGTCTCCCAGCTCGGCTACATCGCGGCGAAGACCGAGACGATGGAGCTGCAGACGGCGATCCTGCCGATGTACTCGCGTACCCCCACCAATCTGGCGATGACGGCGGCCGGTCTCGACTACATCAGCGGCGGGCGTGCCGTGCTGGGCATCGGCGCGTCCGGTCCGCAGGTGATCGAGGGCTTCCACGGCGTCAAGTACGACTATCCGCTGGGTCGCGCACGTGAGCACGCCGAGATCTGCCGAATGGTGTGGCGACGCGAGAAGCTCAACTACCAGGGCAAGCACTACACGCTGCCGCTCGACGAGGAGCACGGTGGCTCCGGACTCGGCAAGTCGCTGAAGATCATCAACCACCCTGTGCGCGACAACATCCCGCTCCTCCTCGCCGCCATCGGGCCCAAGAACATCGAGCTGGCCGCGGAGATGTTCGACGAACTCCAGCCGATCCTGTTCCACCCCGAGCAGATCGACGCGGCCTTCGGTGAGCCGCTCGCGGCGGGCCGGGCCAAGCGCGATCCGTCGCTGGGCGAACTCGGCATCGTCGTGCAGTCCACCGCACGGATCTCCGACGACGCCGAGCAGATCGACAACGCCAAGCAGCTCGTCCGCCATCACGCCGCGCTCTACATCGGCGGAATGGGCGCCCGCGGCAAGAACTTCTACAACCAGCTGGCCATCCGGTACGGGTACGCCGACGAGGCCAAGCTCATCCAGGACCTGTACCTCGACGGCAAGAAGGTCGAGGCCGCCGCGGCGGTCCCCGAGGATCTCGTGAACGCGATGTCGCTGATCGGGTCCAAGTCGGAGGTCGCCGAGCGCGTCGCCGCATTCCGCGAAGCGGGGGTCACGTGCATCCTCGCCTCGCCCACCGCGCCGACCCACGCCGAGCGCGTCACCGAGGTCGAGCATCTGCGCGACATCTTCGGGAGCTGACCCACCTCTCTCCTCATCGAAACGGCGGCCCATCCGGGCCGCCGTTTCGTATATGCCGACGACTCGACCACCGAATCCCCGGCAGGTGCGGTCATGCGCAATTCCGGGACATTCACAAAAGTTCGACGGTGGTCCGAGACCGTGAATTCGGACCCTCGGCTTTATGTGTATTCGACGATTTCGCCGACGCGTCCCGAATGCATTTCCTCCGGTCGGTTAAATGGTCGGAACGGTGTCCCGCGCCCCGAGTTGTGGGTCGACTAGCCGTCCCATAGGCTCTTGGTATCCCGCTCGGCGCGCAACGGTATTCACGAGAATCACCAGTGTGACGATGGTGCAGCAAAACTGCTGTTCGTGCTGGTGAAGCGTATTTCGAAGAATGCGGGACGCCGTGCGGGCGGTGGCCGGAACCCGGGTGATACCGGATAGGGCGGATACCCGAGAACGCGGTACCGACGGAACAACCGGTGGGCGGACAAGAGGACGGCACATGGTGAGTGGTGAGGCAAGGCGTTGATTTCCTCGGCGCCGACGTTTCGTTCATGTGGACGACGCATGTCCTTTTCCTGTTCACCGGTCCGGTGCGAGTCGGGAGCTCGCGCGCGGACGAATCGATGGGTCAGGATGTCAATTCGGGGACCGGGGGGAACAGACGGCCGGCCTGGTCCATGAGGTCGCGGTCCACCCGACCGGCGAGTGACGGATGGCGCGCATGAGCGAATCCTCGACTCCCGGCACCTCCACACCCGGCGCTGCCCGCCGGTTCGCACTGAGTGCGGCTCAGCGTTCGCTGTGGTTCACCCAGCAGGCCGCCCCCGACGTGCCGATCAACGTCGCGCAGTACGTCGAACTCGACGGCCCGATCGACGTCGAACTCTTCGTCCGCGCGACGAGCGTGGCGGTTCAGCGGGCACTGTTCACCCAGTTGCGGTTCGACGAGACCGAGGACGGACTCGTCGGGGTGTACGACCCCGCACTGCACTACTGGGCCGACATCATCGACCTCCGCGACCGGCCCGATCCGCGGGCGGTCGCCGAGGAGATGATGGCGCAGGACTATTCGCGTCCCCTCGACCCCCGTGTCGACCGCACCGCCCGAGGATGCCTCTTCCGGCTCTCCGACGACAGATCGCTCGTCTACAACCGCGGCCACCACCTCCTGTCGGACGGCATGGGTGGCAAGGACCGGATGGTCGAGGCGCTCGCGGCCTACCATGCCGCGGTCACGGGGGAGCCCGCGCCGCCGCAGAAGCCGGTCGACCTGGATCTCCCGGCCCGTGCCGACGCGCAGTACCGCGAATCCTCACGCTTCGGCACCGACCGCGCCTACTGGCGGGAGAACATGGCGGGTGTCGGCGTGGCCGCGACCCTCGCGCATCGTCCGGGCCGTCCGGCTGCGGTGGCCCGACGCGTCGCGGCCCAGGTGCCCGACCGGACCATGGCCGCGCTCCGCGAGGTCGCGCAGCGGCAGTCGACGATCCTGCCGAACGTGATCGTCGCCGCCTTCGCCGCATACCTCGGCCGCGCCGCGGCCCAGGGCGACGAGGTCATCTTCCAATTCCCCGTGGCCGCACGCACGACCGCGGCGCTCCGATCGACTCCGCTCCCGGTGGCGAACATCGTGCCACTGCGGACCCGCGTGACGGGCGACGCCACCGTCTCCGATGCCCTGCGCACGACGCAGACCGCACTCATGGGGGCGTTGCGTCACCAGCGATTCCGCGGCGAGGACATCTGGGACGATGTCGCCGCCGACGAGACCAGCGGCCGGATCCCGCGCACCGCGGCGCAGGAACGATCCGGACCGATGCTCAACCTGATGCTCTTCGACCGCGAATTCCCCTGTGGCGAGGCAACAGCCACCTTCCACATCCTCACCGTCGGGCCGGCCGACGACCTGACCATCAACATCTACCCGGTCCCCGGCGAGGATCACCAGGCGTCGCTGATGATCGGGGTCGAGGCCAATCCTCACCGTTACGACGCCGCCGAGGTCGCCGAGCATCACCGTCAGTTCCTGTCGATGCTCGACACCTTCACCGCCGCGCTGCTGGACTCGCCGGACACCCGCGTCGACGACCTGGCCCTTCTCGTCGACACCCCCGCTGCCATGCCGAATCCGGAGAGTGGTCACGCACAAGCGCTTTCCGTACCCGAGGCGCTCGCGACGGCGGTCGCACGCCATCGGCACGAGCCGGCTGCCGCCACCGGCGGGGCGGTCGCGGCGACCTTCGATCAGATGCATGCCCGTGCACGCGATCTGGGGGTACGCCTGCGCGCCCTCGGAGCCCGGCCGGGCACCGCTGTCGCCGTCGCGCTCCGATCTCGTACCGACCGCATGCTCGCATGGTGGGCGATCGCGGAGAGCGGTGCCGCCACGATCCTGACCGATCCGGATGCACCACCGATGGCCACGCCGCCCGCGGCGAGCCCGACGCTCGTCATCGTCGACGACGACACCCCGGCCGTGACCCGCGCGGAAGGGTCCTACTCGCTCCACGAGATCGGGTCCATGGCACCGGATCTCGACGTCCACCGTCCACGTGAGGACGACATCGCCTGTCTCGTGGCGCAACCGGCCGGTCCCACGGCCAGGGGTTCGATGATCGCGGTTCCGCAGCGGGCGGTCGCGACCCTGATAGCCGACGGCGTCTTCGCCGATGCGACCTCGGGACCCGGTTATGGGCGACTCGCCGGGATCGCGCCCCTCGGATCCTGGGCCGAGCACCTCGAATTCGCAGCGTGTGCCGCTCACGGATTCCGGTTGGTGGACCAGTCCATCGAGCTCGCCACACATGCCGTCGTCACGCCCGGACAGCTGCACGACGATGCCCTGTCGGCTCTGGCGCCGAACGTGCTGATCGTCGGGTCCGACCCCGCGCCGGCCCCGGTCGTGAAACTCGCGTTCGGCCGGGACGTGCGTGCTCCCTACTGCCCGCGTGCAGCGCTGGGGCCGTACACGGCGTCGGACCGGATCGCCCCGGACACCCCGCTCGATCGCCCCCTGCCCGGTGGCGCACCGCGCCCGGGAGTCGACCTCGCGATCCTCGATCACCGGATGCGTCCGCTCCCCGCCGGAGTCACCGGCGACGTCTACGTGGCCGGTTCCCTGTCGGCGCAGGGTTTCGCCGGCGAGGCCGGACGGACCGCCGCCGTGTTCGTCGCGTGCCCGTGGCGTCCCGGTGAGCGCATGGTCGCCACCGGGGATCGCGGTCATCGGGACCCGGGTAGCGGGGTTCTGGTCGTCGACCACCGCGCAGGTGAGGTGGTGACGGTCGACGGCATCCGTGTCGACCTGGCCGTTCTCGAGCGGGCGGCCGCCGAGGTGGCGGGAGTCGCGCGCGCGGTGTCGGTCGTCGAAGGCGGAGAGATCAACGTCGGCATCGTGCGGGCGAGTGCAGAGCACGGTTCGACATCGGAACACCCGGGTCCGCAACGGATTCGCGCGTCGGTCCGGCGCCGGGTCGACGCCGAGCTGCCCACCGTTCTGTGGCCGCGGCGGGTGGCCATGCTGGACTCGCTGCCGCTCGACGCCTCCGGCGGAGTCGACCGCGCGGCCGCCGCCGCGCTCATCAGGGACGCCCCCGAGGCACGCGCCGCTCACCGGCAACCGTCGACCGCCACCGAACGGGCGGTGGCCGATGCCGTGACGAACGTCCTCGGAGTTCGGCAGCCGTCGCTGGACGATGAGCTGGTCCAGCTGGGGGCCACGTCGCTGGGCTTCATGCAGTTGGCCACGCACCTCGGCGAGACGCTGCGCGTCGTGGTGAACGTCCGCGACCTCGCCGACGTCACGACCCTCGCGGAGCTCACCGCGGTCATCGAATCGGCAGCCCCGCGCAGTGTCTCGGCGTCCGGTGTGGTCCGCTACCGTCCCACCCGCGCGCAGCAGCAGATCTGGCTCCTCAACCGCGCCGACAAGAATGCCACCGTCTATCACCTCGCGGTCCGACTCACCCTCGCCGAGGGCATCGCGGCCGACGCCGTCCGTGCGGCCCTGATCGACGTGGCCGCCAGGCACGAAGCCCTGCGCACGGTGTACCCGGATGTCGACGGGGAACCCGTGGCGCACGTCCGCGGGGTTGTCGAAGCGCGGGCCGCCGCGCCGATCACCGGCGCCACACTCGATTCCGGAGGAACCGAGCTGGCCATGTCGGCGCCCTTCGACCTCACGGTGGACGCTCCGTGGCGTGCGGTCGTCGACGAGTCGGGCGAGCGCACCGAGGTCGTCCTCGTCGCCCACCACATCGCGATCGACGAGTGGTCCCTGCACATCGTGGTCGAGGACTTCGCCACCGCGATACGAGCACGGCGCGACGGCGACGAGCCGGTCTGGTCGACCGAGGCCGTGAGCGTCAGCGCGATGCTCGACTCGCGCCGGCAGGGGGCGAACCCGGTGGCCGAGGTCTTCTGGGCGCGGACGATGCGCGGCGCCCCCACCGGCATCCCACTCCCGGAACCCGCCGTCCGCACGCACACCGGCCTCACCGCCGGACCCGCGGTCTACCGGCATCGGCGCATCGGACGAGACGTCCGCGACAACGCCGCCGCCCGGGCTCGCGAGGCCGGTACGACCCTGAACACCCTTCTCTGCGTGGCACTCTCATCCACCCTGGGGGAGTACGCCGACACCGACGACATCCTGCTGTCCATGCCGGTGTCCGGCCGGTTCACCACCGAGGAGCTGCACCCGGTCGGCATGTTCGTCGAGACGGTGCCCGTGCGGGCCGTCGACGTCCGCAGCAGCCGTGTCATCGACGCCCTCGCAAAGGTCGGGGCCGACCTCACGACGGCGACCGCTCACGCGGATGCCGGTCCCACAGGTCTCGCCGACGTCATCTTCGCCTATCACGCCACCCGGCCGGACCTGACGAGGTCGGAGGTGTTCGCCGCCGCGGAGCCGCTCCCGACCCATCAGGCGCGCACCGCCCTCGAGTTGACGGTGATCGACGAGCAGGACGCGCTCACCGTCACGCTCGCGATCGCCGAGCAACGCGTCGACGTGGCCGCCGCCGACTCGCTTCTCGACCGTTTCGTCGACACCGTCGCCGCACTGGGATCGGTGGCGCCGGACACGATCATCGCCCGGTGCAGCCCGGTCTCCGCCCGCGTATCCGTGGCCCGGGACACCCGGCGAACCGCGCCGATCGACCCGATCGAGGCCCTGCGGGACCATGCCCGTCGGCGGCCGGAGGCGATCGCAGTGGTCGCCGGTGCGGAGCGACTGAACTACCGTGAGCTCCTCGACCGCGCCGAGGGCCTCGCACGCGAACTCCGTGACACCGGAGTGCGACCCGGCGACCGGGTGGCGCTGCTCACCGGGAGCGGCACCGACACCGTGGTGGCAATCGTGGCGACGCTCGTCGCCGACGCGGTCTACGTGCCGATGGACCCGGACAGTCCGCGCTCGCGGATCGACCTGCAATTCGCCGCCACCTCGCCGGCCGCGGTCATCGAAGCCGGCCCGGTGATCTCGCGCGGGGTGGGACTCGGTGTCGCGCAGACCGTTCCCGGTGGGGCCTACGTGATCCACACCTCCGGGTCCACGGGCGTTCCGAAGGCCGTGCTCGTGACGCGGGCGAACCTGGCGGCGATGCTCGGGGCGGCGTTGGACGTCGTCGGGGCGACTGCGGACGACGTGTGGAGCCGGGTTCATTCGTATGCGTTCGACTTCTCCGTCTGGGAGATACTGGGGGCGTTGGCTTCCGGTGGCACCGTCGTCGACATGGATCTGGCGACGGTGCGCGACCCTGGGCTGCTGGCGTCGTCGATCGAGCGGCACGGGGTCACCATCTGCTCCCAGACACCCACCGCCTTCGCGACCCTCATCGATCCGACCGTGCGAGCGACGGGGCCGGCATCGGCGCTGCGGTCCCTGCGGACGGTCGTCTTCGGCGGAGAGGCGTTGTCGCCCGGCACGTTACGCATGTGGGCCGCGGACCATCCGCAGGTCCGGCTGATCAACATGTACGGGATCACCGAGACGACGGTCCACCTCACCGCCGTCGACGTCGATGTCGACGACGAGCGCAGCCACATCGGCGCCCCGCTCGACGGTTGCGACGCGGTGGTGCTGGACCGGTACCTTCGGCCGGTCCCGACCGGTGCCGTCGGCGAGCTGTACGTGGTCGCCGAGCAGGTCGCGCTGGGGTATCACAACGCCCTCGGGCTCACCGCGACCCGATTCGTCGCGGACCCGGCCGGGTCGGGGCGGCGTATGTACCGCACGGGTGACCGCGTCCGCGAGATCGCCCCCGGCCGCCTGATCTATCTCGGGCGCAACGACGACCAGGTCCAGATCCGGGGTTATCGCATCGAACTCGGTGAGGTCGGAACGGTGCTCAGGAGCATCCCCGGTGTCGGCGACGCCCGGGTGCTGGTCGAGCCCCGGGCGCGCCCGGGTGAGGAACGGCTGCTCGCGTTCGTCACCGAGGACGGACTCGCCGACTTCGACGTCCTCGACGCCCTGAGCGAGGACGCGATCCTGGCGGCATGCGCCGAACGTCTTCCCGCGCACATGATCCCCGCGCGGCTCGCCATCGTCGACGGTTGGCCGAGAACCTCCACCGGCAAACTGGATCGTGGTCGTCTCCTCGCGACGCTCGCCGACCTCCCCGCGTCGTCGACGAGGACTCTCACCGCGACCGAGCGGGCGGTGGCGGCGGCGATGGCATCGGTCACCGGAACGGACCCCGCGGCACCGGGCGCGGACACCGATTTCTTTGCCGCAGGCGGCACATCGCTGTCGGCGGCCCGCCTCGCGGCGACGCTCGCGGGGATGGGGCTCCGCGTCACGGTCGCCGATGTCTTCGATGCGCCGACGGTCGAGGGTCTCGCGGCACGGGTGCTCCCCGCGGACGATTCCTCCGGGGCGAGTGTCCCGACCCTCGCATCGACGCCGGACGATACCCAGATCCCCGTCGACCTCCCGCTGACACCCGAGCAGATGGATCTGTGGCTGCGGTGGCGGACGCAGCCGGAGTTCACCGGGTACCTGATGCCGTTCGCGATGCCGGTCGACGCGCCGGTCCACGACATCCGCCGCGCACTGCGCGAGATCGTGACCCGCCACGACGCTCTTCGCACCGGTTTCCCGATGCGGGGCGCGCAACCGGTGCAGCACCGCTGGGACGTCGACGCCGTCAGCGCCCACCTCGACGCCGAATTGGCCGTCGAGGTGTCGGCGTCGACGCGCGAAGCCCTCGCGGCCGAGCTCGACGCGCTCCTCGTCCCGATCGACCTCACCGCGACTCTGCCGTGGCGCGTCCGGCTCTGTGAGGTCGGCACGCAGACCTGGCTGCTCGTCGTCGCCCATCACATCGCGGTCGACGGCGAGACCTTCCCGATCCTGGCCACGGAGTTCGACCAGGCGCTCGCCGACACCCTGCCGCCGCCCGGTGATGTCGACTATCGGCGCTATTCGGTCTGGCGGCAGGCGACCCTCGCCGCCACCCGCGGCGATCTCGTCGCCCACTGGACCGCAGCCTTCACCCGTCCCGTCGAACGCCTGCGTCTGCCGGAGGTGAACCTCCAGGCGGCCGGCGACATCGGCTCGGCCGGCACCGACTCCGCCGGTGTCGATTCCGCCGTCACCGTGCACCGGGCGCATCGCTCCCTCGACGGCGTGGCGACCAAGGCGCTCGACGACCTGGCTCCGGCCCTGCGCAGCACTCCGTTCATCGTCGCGCACACCGCGCTCGCCGCGGTGCTGGCGCGGCAGGCCGACGCCGACGTCGTCACCATCGGTACCGCGCTGTCGGGGCGGATCGACCCACGACTCCTCGCTGTGCCCGGACTCTTCGCACGTGCGGTCCCACTGCACACACCGATCGATCTCGACCTCCCGTTCGGCGATCTGGTTGCGGCGGTCACCGCGGTCGACCTCGGTGCGTTCGAGCACGCCGACCTGCCTCTGACCGAGATCACCGACATCGCCGACCCGGGCCGCGTGGGTGCGGGCGCGCCGCTGTTCGAGGTGTCTTTCGGCGCTGTTCCCGACGATGTCGTCGGGGCCGCCCTCGCCGATGGCGATCCCACCTACGAGCCGTCTTCTGCGATGTCGCTGTCCGGGATGTCGCCGTCCGGGATGTCGTCGTCCGGGATGTCGCTGTCGGGGGTGCCGCTGTCGTTCGGGGTGCCCCTGTTCGGAATCGACGTCTCGATGTACCGCCGGAACGGGCAGCTGCACCTGACGATGGCCTGCACCGACAACGTGGCGGGTGCGGCGCGGCTCGACGCGCTGTGCGACCTGGTCGTCGAGACCCTGAGGCGCGGCGTCGCGGAGCCGACCCGGCCGACGGTCGAGGTACTGGCGCCCGCGGGGCCGGACGCAGTCGGGACGATTCGCGTCGCCGATACCGGTCCCGTCGCAGGCCAACGCGTCGAGACGCTGGACGTCCTGCTGACCGCGGGTCTGGGAGTGCGCCCGAACGCGCCGGCGATCATCGACCGTCGGTACCGGATCCCGGGGCACGGGCCGGCCGTCGACAACGCCGGGCTCGACCGGCTCTCGACGGTCGCGGCGCGTGCGCTGATCGAGTTGGGGATCGGTCCGGGAGACGTGGTCGTGGCCCTGCTGCCGCGCTCGGTGTTCGGCGTCATCGCCACGACGGCGGTTGCACGCGCCGGGGCGGCGTTCGTCAACCTGGATCCCGCCGATCCGGCGGAACGTCGCCGGATGATCATCGACCGGTGCCGGCCTCGTGCGGTGCTCGCCCTGGCCGGGGTGTCCGAGGCGGGGATGGAGCCGGGCATCCCGGTCCTGGATCTCGGCGAATTGCTCGGCGCGCCTGACGAATCCGCGGCTCGCGTGGAAGGGTTCGATCCCGCCGAGCGGGTGCGCCCGGTGTCGCCCGACGACGTCGCCTACATCACCTTCACCTCCGGTACGACGGGTGTGCCGAAGGGGGTCGAGGTCACCCATCGCGGCTTGGCGGGGTGGGCACGAGACACTGCCGAACGCCTCCGACTCGAACCGTCGGATCGGGTGATGCACACCTATGCAACGGGTTTCGACGCCCATCTGATGGGAGTGGTCCCGCCGCTGCTGGCCGGCGCGACCATCGTGCTGTGCCCGCCCGATGTCATCGCCGCCGACGAGCTCGCCGCGGAGGTCGACGAGGAGCGGGTGACCGTGTTGCTGACGACACCGTCGGTGCTGGCCACGGTGGATCCCGACGAGCTGCGCCGAGTCCGGCACGTCGCGGTCGGCGGTGAGCCGTTGGGTGCCGGACTGGTACGCGAGTGGACCCGGCTGCACACCCTGAGCAACGAGTACGGCCCGACCGAGGCGACCGTCGCGGCGGGCAGCGCACGGTATGCGCAGGGCGGAGCCGCATTCGACGGCACCGTCCACATCGGACATCCGCTGTCGGGCGTCGTCATGCACGTGCTCGACCGTGCGCTCCGCCCGGTTCCCGACCACACCGTCGGTGAGCTGTACCTCGCCGGGAACTGCCTGGCGCGCGGGTATCTCGACGATCCCGCGACCACCGCCCGGGCCTTCGTCGCCGATCCCACCGGCGCCGGGCGTCGGATGTACCGGACGGGTGACCTGGTCCACCGGCGTGGCGACGGCACCTTCGTCATCCACGGCCGCACCGACGACCAGGTGAAGATCCGTGGCGTTCGCCTCGAGCCCGCGGAGGTCGACGCCGCGCTCTCCGGCCTGCCGGGGGTCGCGACTTCGGTGACGGCTGCCAGGACCACACCCGCGGGCGAGAAGATCCTCGTGTCGTGGGTGGTTCTCGAGTCCGGTGGCATCGACCACGACGGGTCGGCCGCCGGGAACGGGGCCCTCGCGGAACTTCCCGGCCAGTTGGCACACCTGTTGCCGCGCAGCATGATCCCGAGTGCGTTCGTGCCGGTCACGGCGCTGCCGACCGGACGTAACGGCAAGATCGACGTGGCCGCGCTACCCGACCCCGAGTTCGCCGGTATGGCAATCGGTTCGGGCACCGAGGTGAGACGACCGCTGTCGGGGGCCACCGAGGAGCTCGTGGCCGCGGCGTGGGCCGAGGTGCTCGAGCGGCCGATCGAATCGATGGGCGCCGACTCGGACTTCTTCGCCGAGGGCGGTACATCGCTGTCGGCGACGCAGGTGACGTCCCGGTTGTCCTCGGCCACCGGATCCGCCATCGGCGTACGCACGCTGTTCGAGGCCCGAACGGTGGCGCGGGTCGCGCAGCGGGTCGACGAGATGCTCGCGGATGCGTCCACGCGGGAACAGGATTCGTCACCGGCGCCGGCGAGGCTCCCCGTCCCCGAACACCTCCCGCTCGCATACCCGCAGCGCCGCATGTGGATTCATCACCACTTCGATCCACGGTCGACCGCCTATCACGTCCCGGTGGTGCTGCGCATCACCGGCCGGGTCGACCTCGCCCGCCTGCGCAAGGCCGTCGACGAGGTCGTCGCCGCCCACGCGGTACTCCGCACCGTCTATCCGGACTCGCCGGACGGTCCGGTCCAGCGCCGGATCGAACACCGCAGTCCCGTGCTGCGGCATCGGGTCGTCGACGCCGCGGCCGGGTCCGACGGACTCCGGCGGCAGGTGCTCGAGTACCTGCGGCGGCCGTTCGACCTGGAGAACGAGACCGGTTTCCGCGCAACGGTCTTCGAACTCGACTCCGCCGAGGCGCCGGACACGCACCTTGCGGCGGTGCTGCATCACATCGCGATCGACGGCTGGTCCATCCGAGTACTGCTGGCCGACCTCATCCGCGCCTACGACGGCGAGCGGTTGTCGGTACCCGCCGACGAGGCGTTCACCTACGCCGACTTCACGCAGTGGCAGATCGCGCGCCTGGGTGACCCGTCCGATCCCGGCAGCAGGTACGCGCGCGAACTGCGGTTCTGGACCACGACCCTGGCCGGCGCACCCGACCCCGTTCGGCTCCCGGGGCGCCGGGACGTCGATCCGACCGGAGAGACGGGCCGGATCTCGGCTTCGGTGGACGGGACCGGACCGCTGCACCAGGCCGCGAAGACCCTGTCGGCGACGGTCTTCCAGGTGGCCCACGCCGCCCTCGCCGCCGTCGTCGGACAGTGGACGGGGGAGTGGGACACCGTGATCGGCGTGCCGGTGCACGGTCGTCACGCCCCCGAATGGGAATCCGTGGTCGGCATGTTCGTCAACACCGTCGCCCTGCGCACCCGGTTGCGTCCCGACGCGCCGATCCGCGACGTCGTCGAGCAGACGCGCGATGTCGCGCTCGCCGCCCAACCCCACAGCGATGTCCCCTACGAGGACGTCGCCCGCACGGTCCGCCCCGGCGCCCGTGAGGGCGGAGACCCGCTGATCTCGGTGCTCCTGGTGAACCAGGACGTCGTGCCGCAGTCCTCGGGCGAGGTTGCGCTCTCGGGACCCGTGGCGACGCTCGTGCCGGAGGTGACAGCGACCGTCGACGCGAAGTTCGACGTCGAGGTGGTGCTCGCCGAACACGACGACGAACTGCACATCACCGTCGTGCACTCCGGCCACATCCCCTCCGACGTCGCGCAGGCCCTGCTCGACGATTTCCGCGCGATGCTGACGGCCGTGGGTGAAGACACCGAACGCCCCTTCCCCGCACTGCCGGGCCACGCCACCTCGATCGAGACGTCCGGCCATCCGTCCCCGGAGTCGACCGATCCGGCCGCGGACCCGGCCGAGTGGGCCTCCCTCGTCCCCGCGATCACCGCGATCATGACCGAGGTCCTCGAACTGCCCGAACCCGCTGTCGCACCCGACGACGACTTCTTCATCCTGGGTGGGACCTCGCTGTCGGCCACCCGCGTCACCTCTGCCCTCGGGCGGCGCCTGGACCGCCGGATACCGACCCGACTGCTGTTCGAGAACTCCACCCCCGCCGCACTCGCGCGGGCGGTGCACGACCTCGAACCCGAGGCCGACGCACCCACCGCAGCCGACGGAACCACAGCAGACGGAACCACAGCCGACGTGACGAGAGCCGCCGAATCCGTCGAGACCGCGTCGGTCGGGGCCGGTGAACCGCTGGCACCCACGCAGCGCCGGATGTGGGTCGGCGCACAGATGCTCGGCGAGGTACCGATCTACGCGGTCCCCGTCGCGGTCCCGGTGCCGGCAGGAGTCGCCGAAGCCGAGATCGAGACCGCTGTGCGGAGTCTCGTCGCGCGGCACTCGGCGCTGCGCACCCGCTACCTCGCCACACCCGCGGGGCCCCGGCAGGTCGTCGTCGACGGTTGGAGCCCGCAGGTGCGGCGCGTGAGCGGGGCCGATCTGGCCCGGCCGGGCGGCATCGCCGCGCTGTCGGTGCCCTTCGACCTGACCGGCGATCCGCCGGTCCGGGTCTGGATGGTGTTCGACGATCCCGCTGCCGGCGAGGCGATCCCGGTCGCCGTCGTTCTCGTCGCCCATCACATAGCGATGGACGGGGAGTCCGCCGCCATCGTCGGAAGCGAGCTCCGATCACTGCTCGCGGGGCACGAACTCGATTCCGCCCCGCTCGATTTCGAGGTTGTCGCCCGTCGGATGGTCGCCGAGGAGGAGCGGTCGCGTCCGCAGCTGCTCGACCACTGGCGGCGCTCGCTCGACGGTTACAGCGGGGAACTCGACCTCGCGCAGCGCCGCCCCGCTGCCCGGGATCTCCGCACCGTGGTGACCGAGTACCCGGTACGCGGTGCTGCGGCCCAGGCGATCTCCGCGGCCGCCCGCCGCGCGCAGGCCAGTGAGTTCCACGTCTTGCACGCCGCCACGGTCCTGGCCCTCGCGGCCCAGTCCGGCTCCGACGACATCGCGCTCGCCACCCCGGCATCGATGCGCCGCGACACCGACACCGCCCGCACGGTGGGCATGCTCATCTCGACCGTCGTACTGCGTACCAGGATCGTCGCAGGCATCACCGTCGGCGAGTTCATCGCGCGCGTCCGGGACGACGACCTCGCCGCGCTCGATCACGCCGCGATCGCCTTCGACGACGTGGTCGCGCTCGTCGACCCGCCGCGGATGCCAGGTCGTCATCCGCTCGTGCAGGTCGCGTTCTCGGTCGCCCAGACGCCGGTGCCTGCGGGCCCGGTTTCGCCCAGCCCGACGACCCAGGGCCCGGGCGTCGTCGAGGGTGACACGGTCGACTGGATGACGCCGCGGAGCGAGTTCGACCTGCACGTCGTCGCGGTGCCGGACGGCGACGGCTGGCGACTGCAGCTCCACCACGCCCGGGAACTGTTCGACGACAGCGTGATCCGCGGCCTCGGTGAGCGTCTGGTGGCCGCACTCGACGCGATGACCGGTGACCCCGGCCGGCGCGTGGCTGCGGTCGAACCCCTCACGGGTGCCGAGCGGCGTTTCGTCACCGACCGTGCGCGGGCCACGCCGCCGACGGGCGCCGAACCGCTACTCGCCGAGCTCTTCGCGGAGGCGGTCGCGGCGTACCCGGACAGGCCCGCGATCGCCGACGGCGTGCGCACCCTCACCTACCGCAGGCTCGACGCCTGGATCTCGGTCACCGCCCGGACCTTGCGGGCGCGGGGGCTCGGCGTCGGGGACGCCGTGGCCGTCGTGGTCCCGAGGTCGATCGAGTCGGTCGTCGCGATCTGGGCGGTCAGCCGCATCGGCGGGGTGTGTGTGCCGGTCGACGTCACGTACCCCAGCGCGCGGATCGACCACGTCGTCGCCGGAGCGCGCGCGAGCGTGATCACCGAAGCGGACATTCCCGGTGAGCCTTCGGAACCGGTTGTGCCGGAACCGGTCACGACCGTGTCACGGGACTCGCTGGCCTACATCATCACCACCTCGGGTACCACCGGCACTCCGAACATCGTCGGCGTCACCCATCGCGGTGTCCATCGGGTGGCGTCGCTCGGTGACGTCGAACCGTCCGACCGGGTCGGCATGGCGATCAGTCCCGGCTTCGACGCCACGCTGCACGACATGCTCCTGCCGCTGGCCGCAGGCGCGACCCTGGTGGTCGTGCCCGCCGCGATCGCGGGCGGCACCGAGCTCACCCGTTTCCTGGACCGAACCGCCGTCAGCGTGTTCACCGCGACCCCGTCGGTGATGCGCACCCTGCAACCGGCCGGGATCGGCTCGCTGCGGCTGGTCTACATCGGCGGCGAAGCACTCGCCGAGGACCTCGCGGCGGCATGGGCCGACCATGCGCAGGTCCTCAACATCTACGGGCCCACCGAGACGACGGTGACGGTCTCCACCAGCGCCTTCCGCCGCGGCGAACCGATCCGCCTCGGACACCCGCGCCCCGGCATCGGTGCCGAGGTGCTCGATCCGCAGCTGCGCCATGTCCCACCGGGCGTCGTCGGCGAGCTCTACATCGCCGGGACCGGTGTCGCCCGGGGCTATCTCGGAGATCCGGCGCTCACCGCGGCGACATTCGTCGCCTGCGCCGACGGGAAGCGCCGGTACCGGACCGGCGACCTCGTGCGATGGGACCGCGAGACGGGACAGCTGGTCTACATCGGCCGCGCCGACCGTCAGGTCAAGGTCCGGGGGCAGCGCGTCGAGCCTGCCGAGATCGATGCCGTCCTCGTCCGGGCGGGGGCACAGCGCAGCGCGACGGTGCTCCGCCAGGGGCCGGCCGGAGCCGCCCTCGTCTCCTACGTGGTGTCGCCGACGACATCGATCGAGGATCTGACCGCGGCGTGCCGCGCGCGGTTGCCGCGGCACATGGTGCCCAGTCGCATCGTCGAGATGACCGACCTGCCGCGGAGCGGGGCGGGCAAGATCGACGAGAAGCGTCTGCCGGAGCCGGTGTGGTCGGAGTCGGCGCGCGACCCGGAAACCCCTTTGGAGGCAGCAGTTCTCGACGCCTTCCGCGCCGTCCTGGGGGAGACCGCGGGGACCGGCGATCTCGTGGACACCGGGGATCCGACGGACCGCGGTGCCCGGGTCGGCATGGACGACGACTTCTTCGCCGCGGGCGGGAACTCGCTCGCACTGCTGCAACTGCGCGACGAACTCGAGCGCCGCACCGGCCGGATCGTGGCCGGCGCCGACCTGTTCACCCACCGCACCCCGGCCGACATCGCCGGACTCCTGACGTCTTCGGTGTCCGCCGGTGCCGACCATCGGGTGGTACCGCTGTCACCGGCGAGCTCGACGGCCGGCACCGGCGCCACGACGGTGTGGTGTGTGCACACCGCGACCGGTCTCGCCGAACCCCTTCGCCCCCTCGGCGACTCGCTGCGAACGGCGTCGGTGTTCGGATTGCAGTTGCCCGAACTCGTGCTCGCCGACCGGGAGATGCCGCGGACCGTCGAGGACGTCGCCGCCCTCCACGTCGAGGCGATCCGGCGTACGCAACCGAAGGGTCCCTACCGTCTGGTCGGATGGTCGGTGGGCGGGTTGCTGGCGCACGAGATCGCCCGTCAACTGGTCGATCAGGGAGCGCGTGTCGCCCAATTGATTCTGCTCGACGCCCGTACCCCCGCCGAGCTCGCGACCGTGGGCGACGACGAACTGCGCGTCGGCGACCACCCGCTGCGCGCGCTGGCCGAACGTTCCGACCCGCACGCGGTGCGGCGCTTCGAGGACCGGTCGGCCGCGCTCGCCGCCGCTGCCCGTGCCTACGATCTCCGGCCGGTCGTCGCCGATGAGATCGTCTACGTTGCCGCCGAGGACAATCCGACTCCCCAACGATGGGTGGATGTCGTCGGGGGCGGACCGGGCGTCGAGGTGATGGCGGTCGACGCGGCGCATGCGGACCTGGGACGGCCCGAGGTGTTGGCGCGGATAGCCCGCAGAATCGAGGAGGAATGGTGATCGAACCCCACCGGCCGGTGTCCCGACCACACAGTGAGCAGGCCGACACGCCGGGAGCTCATCGGCGGGCGGACGCATCGCCCACGGGCGGGGCGGCGCCGCGGATGTCGGTCCTGTTCGTGTGCACCGGGAACATCTGCCGGTCGCCGATCGGCGAACGCGTACTGCGCGGCCTCGCGCACCGTGCGGATGTGCCGGTGTCGTCGACGAGCGCGGGCGTGGGGGCGCTCAACGGGCAGCCCATCCATCCGCACGCCTCGGCTGTCCTGACCGAGAATGGTTACGACGCATCGGGATTCGAGTCCCGATACCTGCGCCCACCGATGCTGACCGAGGCCGACATCGTGTTGTGCATGAGCCGCGAGCATCGTGCCGCCGCCCAGCAGATGGCGCCTGCCCGCTGGAAGCGGGTGTTCACGCTGACCGAGTTCGCCGCACTCTGCGACATCGGCCCGCTGCCGGACATCATCGCCGGTCGCGGACGCCTCGACCCGAACTCCGAACTCCTCGACATCGTCGATCCGATGGGTCGTCCGCGCGAGGACTTCGATCGCGTCTTCGCCGAGGTCGAGCCGAAGGTCGAGACCGTGGTGTCGTGGCTCGCGGGGTCCGCGCCCGCCGACACCGCGGGGGAGCGTACGTCGGGGGAGCACCGATGATCCGTCGGCTGGCCCGCAACCGCGGCGTCCAGGTGATCGCGGTCGTGGTGGTCCTCGCCGCGGCGGCGGTCGCCTGGCTGGCGTACTCGGCACTGGCGGTGAAGGGTGATCTGGAGTCGGTGCGCACCGACGCGGGCCGGGCCCGCACCCTCATGCTCGACGGGGACCAGGCCGGAGCCCGGCAGGCGGCAGAGGCGGCCTCGGCGCGCGCGCAGGATGCCGCCGACAGATCCCACGGTCTCCTCTGGTCGGCGGTCGCGGCCGTCCCGGGCGTCGGGTCGCCGCTGAAGTCCGTGCAGGAGATGAGCGATGCCGTGGAGGCGCTCTCCTCGGACGTCCTGGTCCCGGCCGCCGACCTCGCCTCGGTGCTCAACCCCGATCAGCTCCGGACCGGCAACACCGTGAACCTCGAACTCCTGCGCAACGCACAACCGGCACTGAAGTCGGTCGCGGAGAAGTCGGCCGAGGTGACCGAACAGGTGTCCTCGATCGAACCCAGCTGGCTCGGCGTCGTCGCCGACGCCCGGACACAGCTCGTCGAGCAGGTCGACGCCGCCGACTCCACCGTGCAGGCCACCAACATCGCCGCGACCCTGGTGCCCGCGATGCTCGGCGCCGATGGTCCCCGCAGCTATTTCATGGCATTCCAGACCCCCTCGGAAGCACGCGGGACCGGTGGCCTCGTGGGCGGTTTCGCGGTGCTCGACGCCGACAGCGGCCGGGTGACCATCCCCGAGCTCGGCGCCAATTCGGAGTTCCGGGACCCGGCCACACCGAAGATCAACCTCGGGCCGGAGTACGACGCCCTGTACTCGTACTACAAGCCCTACACCGACTTCCGCAACGGCAACCTCAGTCCGCACTTCCCCGACGCGGCGCAGATCTGGCTGGCGAACTGGCGTGCGCAGACGGGTGAGCGCCTCGACGGGGCGATCGCCCTGGACCCGATCGCTCTCAAGTACGTGCTCGAGGCCGTCGGACCGGTGACGGTGGGCGGCGGCGAGAGGATCACCGCCGACAACGTCGTCCCGATCACGCTGTCCACCGCCTATCGGCGCTTCGCCGACGACAACCAGGCCCGCAAGGACTATCTGCAGTCCATCTCCCAGGCGGTGGTGAACAAGCTCATCACCTCGGGCGGGAGCACCCGCAACCTGCTCGAGGCGCTCGGCCGCGGCGTGCACGAACGGCGGATCATGGTCTACAGCACCACCCCCGCGGAGCAGGAGGTCATCGAGTCGACCAAGCTCGGTCACCAGATCTCCGACACCTCGTCGCCGTATCTGCAGGTCGCCGTCGGGAACGCCTCCGGAACCAAGCTCGACTACTACCTGAAGCGCGACATCAGCTACACCTCGGGGCCGTGCACCGGCGACACGAGGGAATCGACGATCACGGTCAAGCTGACCAACACGCTCGACACCACCGACATGACCGACTACGTCGCAGGCGGACTCGGCACGGACCTGTCGGTCAAGAAGGGCACCAACCTCGCCAACGTCGAGTTCCTGGCCACCAAGGGCGCGGTACTCAAGGAGATGACCCTCGGAGAGGGCGGTGCCTTCTACGTCGAGCAGACCCTGCACGGCCGCCCGTACTACTCCACCCGCGTCGGGATCGCGCCGGGGCAGACCGCCACCATCGTCCTGAAGATCGACGAACCCACCTCAGCCCACGGTGCCGCCGAGGTACCCGTCCAGCCTCTCGTCGACGAACCCACCGTGAACGTCGACGTACCGGCCTGCGGCCCGCAGGAGTAGCAGACGGGGCCGGGTCGGTCGTCCGGCTCAGTAGTAGTACGGGTAGTCGTCCCAGCGCGGGTCGCGCTTCTCCAGGAAGGCGTCGCGGCCCTCGACGGCCTCGTCGGTCATGTAGGCCAACCGGGTGGCCTCGCCGGCGAATACCTGCTGGCCCATCAGGCCGTCGTCGGTGAGATTGAAGGCGAACTTCAGCATGCGTTGTGCGGTAGGCGATTTGCCGTTGATCCGTCGAGCCCACTCGATGGCGGTGTTCTCGAGATCGGCGTGCGGTGCGACCCGGTTGACCGCACCCATCCGGTGCATGGTCTCGGCGTCGTAGGCCTCGCCGAGGAAGAAGATCTCACGAGCGAACTTCTGCCCGACCTGTTTGGCGAGATAGGCGCTGCCGTAACCGGCGTCGAACGAGCCGACGTCGGCGTCGGTCTGCTTGAAGCGGGCGTGTTCGGCCGACGCGAGGGTCAGATCGCAGACGACGTGCAGCGAGTGTCCGCCGCCGGCCGCCCAGCCGTTGACGACCGCGATGACGACCTTGGGCATCGTGCGGATGAGACGCTGGACCTCGAGGATGTGCAACCGCCCGCCCTCGGCCTTCACACGGGCGGCGTCGACCGTCTCGGCGCCGGCCGCGGTCACGTCCGAGTCGTGACTGGTGGCGTACTGGTACCCGGACCGGCCGCGGATGCGCTGATCACCGCCACTGCAGAACGCCCACCCGCCGTCTTTGGGGCTCGGGCCGTTGCCGGTGAGCAGGATCGTCCCCACATCGGGACTACGGCGGGCGTGATCGAGCACGCGGTAGAGCTCGTCGACGGTGTGGGGACGGAAGGCGTTGCGGACCTCCGGACGATCGAAGGCGATACGGACGATGCCGTGCTCACGCCCCTGTCCCACATGGCGGTGGTAGGTGATGTCGGTGAGATCCGCGAACCCGGGCACAGCAGCCCACAGCGCCGGATCGAAGGGCTGATCGGCCGTTCCGGGGGTCGGGCCGTCGGGGTTCTGGGTGTCGGGCGTCGCACTCATGGGCTCAGCCTAATGACGGGCGCCGGGCACCCGGACGGTACCCGGCGAGCGGGCCGACTCCGTCGAACAGATCACAGAAATGACACGACTGCGATGCAGATTGCACTCGATGTGCTGGTCAACGGTGTGGCTTCGGCGGAAACATCACCGAACTCTCAGATTCGGGTGGTTAGCTGTCCGCATGGCTGTATGGGGGTGGATTCTGATCGTCGGGGGCGCGTGGTGCGTGGTCTCCGCGACGGTCGCGGTGATCGTCGGGAGGGCGGTCCGGATCCGAGACGACAGAGAACGCGGGCCGCGGGGGATACCCGACTACGTCCCGGAATCGACGCGCCGTCTGGCACGCGGGGGCGTGTGCGTGGACCTCGCCGATCACCGGCGGACCGATCGGCGGATCGACTCGCCCTGATGTCCGCAGGCCCGCACGTGCGGACCAGGGCACCCTTCCGATTCGCGGAGCGGCAGCTCATCTACGGTTGAGCGGTGAGTGAAGCGAACGATCGCGCTGCCGAGACCGTCGAAGAAGACCCGCACGAGGGTGGTTTTCGCGCTCATACGGCGATCACGACCGAGCGCGGCGGTCCCCGATACGGAGAGTTCAGCGAGCAGGTGCGCCTCCTCATGGACAACGCGCGTTACGCCTGCCCGGACGACGATCTCGTCGGCGAACTCATCGACCACCTGACCGCCGTCAACGAGAAGCTGGCGAAGGTCCGGATCGACGAATGGCATTCGCCCGCCGGTACCCGCATCGACCTGCCGTCCCGTGGCAACATCACCCTGCCGCCGTACGAGGTCAAGGAAGTGACCGAGACCGGGGTCGTCGCCGAGCTGACGTTCCGTGACTTCCACCTCGGCGGGAACAACGCCGCGCACGGCGGGCACGTCGCGGTCGCCTTCGACGACGTCGGTGGCTTCGCGTCGGCCGTGGCGGTCCAGCACGTCAGTCGCACCGCGTACCTCAACGTCCAATACCGTTCGATCACCCCGCTGAACACGCCGCTGCGCATCGAGGCGTGGGCGGACCGTGTCGAAGGCCGCAAGGTGTTCATCAAGGGCACGCTGCACGACGGCGACCGCCTGTGCGCCGAGATGGACGCGCTGTTCATCAAGCTCAACCCCGGTCAGGCCTGACCGGCCGGATTCCGGAACGGCCGGGCGGGACGTGCGACGCCCCGCCCGGACCGTCGTTCAGAAGGCGATGCGGCGACTCACCTGCAGTGGTGAATCCGTCCGCGACAGGCGATAGACGATCGTCGGGGCCTCGTCTTCACCGATCGGCCACCACTCACGCATCTCCTGTCGCAGTGCGACCAGGTCGTCCCCGTGATTGGACGACAGCGCCCGCGCGGTGGCGTCGTCATGGGCATAGAGGAACGTCGGGGTCATCGGATGGACCGCATAGCCGAGAGACTCCGCAGCGACCCAGACCCGTTCCGCGACGAGGCCGGCGCGCAGATAGTCCGCAGGCTGCGTCCCCTTCTGCACGAGCAACAGCATGGCCGATGACGACGCGACCCGGGAGCCGGCATCGGCCCCGAGCGCGGCACCTCCGCCCCAACGGTCGAGCAGCTCCATCACGTCGGCCCGGCGCAGGACGTCGAGCATCCCCGCCATCGCCGGGGGCAGGTCGAGCGAGGCGACGTCGATGCCCTCGGCCGCATGCGGGTCAGTGGTGAGCTCGGTGAACATCTCCCGGTGCAGTTCGGGAGTCAGGAATCGTGCTCGGTCCGAGCGGGAGATGATCGATGCGTACCGGGCGATGTCCGCCCGATCGGTGATCGCGACCAGACGCGTATGGTCGTCGTCACCCGCGTCCTGCAGGCGGGCGACGTCCTGCGCGGACAGCGGCGATCCGTCGCCCACACCGCGCCGGGTGCCACGGGTGAGGATCTCCCCGAGCTCCTCCTCGGCTTCCGGTGAAGGCGTGCCGGTGCCCACGCCTTTCAGCCGTACCCGTCCGGCCAGGATCCCTTCCTCGTCGAGGATCTCGACGTCGTCGAGCACACCGCGGGCGGTGGCCGCGACGCGGGCGTTGTACAGGGCCGCCCCGACCGCCACCGCCGATGCCCGGTGGCCCACGTCGAGGGTGGAGGTCCGGGTGCGGTCCAGCGAGATCGTGACCGAGTCGTCGTCGTGGGTCACCTGCCACGGTTGCTGATTGCCCGCCGACGGCGCCCGCAGCGCGGCGTGGACCACGAGGTCCCGGTCGCCGAGGTCGTCGGGATCGATCGCGGGCGTCGCGTCGGTCGTGCTCGTGTCCGTGGTGGGGGTGGTGTCGGTCCTCGCCGCGTCGGCTGCTGCGAGGGGATCGTCGAGGCCGTCGAGCCACACGTCGCGGTCGAACCGGACTCGGCCCGAGGGCAGCGGCTTGTCCTGGACGAGCCTGCGGACCGCGGCGGCCACGGTCGCACCGCCGAGCAGGACGTCACCGCCGAGCTGGGGCCACGCGGTGACCGTGTGGCCGAGTTCGATGGCCGACGCCGCCATCGCGGCGGTGACCTTCGACGGTTCGAGGACCCGGACGGCAAGCGGGGTCAGTTGTGCCCGGTCGAGTCCGACGAGGTTCTCCATCCGGAGGTCGCCGGCCAATCCGTGGAACAGGGGCCGCTCGGGATCGAGATCGAATCGCTCGACATCGAGCGTCCCGCCGTCGCTGGTTTCCATGAGCACCGGAATGCGGCGGGACCGGCACTTCTCCCGGACGAGGACTTTCACGTCGAACGAATCACATTCTTCGACGACGAGGTCGAGCCCGTCGAGGAATTCATCGATGTTCTCGGTCGTTATGCCCGTCGAGAAGACAGCGGTGGTGAGGTAGGGATCGATTTCGGAAATTCGGCGGGCGGCAATTTCTGCTTTGTTGTCGTCGATATCCATCAACGTCGCCGGAATTCGATTCATATTCGTCAGCTCGAGATCGTCGAAATCCGCGAGTCGTAATTCGCCGGCGAGTCCCTCGAGGGCGAGGGTCAGAGCTATGGCGTGGCCCACACTGAGACCGACGATGCCGATCCGGAGTCGGCCGGCCGCGTCCTGTTCTGCCGCCGTCAGTTTGTGCCGGTTGCGGTCGAGGCGGAGACGACGGAACGCGCGTGGACCGGGGATCTTCACCAGTGCATTGCGCCAGGGGAAATACGCGAAGCGCGGCTCCTCGGCGTGCAGGTCGGGGTCGGCCGGGGGGAGCAGCTCGTCGAGTGCACGGGTGGTTTCGGACGTGATGTCGGACACATTGACCGAGGAATCCTCAGCAAGCTGAACGGGTAGTTCGGCTGCTGAGTACAGGGTGGCGGCGGCCGCCGGCGACGTGTGCATACAAGCATCGTGGCCCACCTGATTGCGCGGTGCCAACCCGCCAATGGGGTGGATTTCGAGAAAGAAGGACGCTTGTGGGAGTGCATAAAAGCATCACTGTGGCAGCATTACACGCGGGGTCAGGGGAGATCTCGTCTCTAAATTTCCTATTTCCGGAAGGCAGGAAACTGCGATGAATAAGATGACAGCTACCACCGATGCGGTCCGCACCGGCAGACTGCAGGGCGTCGCACCCGAGACCGGCACCGAATACTCGGTGATCGTGGCCAGCCCGCGCCGCGAGCCGGACCTGTGGCGCGAGTACCTGGGCGGCGCCGACGCCTCCTACAACCGGCACGGCTGCGCGGCCGCGCTCGACTACGACGAGGTCGCAGGCGGAACGGGTACCGCCATGTTCTTCGCCGTGCTCGACCACGACGGCAGGGTCGTCGGCGGGCTGCGGGTCCAGCCTCGTCTGGAGGCTGCCGCCCAGACGCACGCTCTGGTCGAATGGGCTGGTCAGCCGGGGCAGGTGCAGCTGGTCAATGCCATCGAGGAGCGTCTGCAGGGCGGGATCGTCGAGGTCAAGACGGCATGGGTGGACGAGCGGTCACCGATCGCGGGTACGGTCGCCGGCCAGCTGTCGCGGCTGGGTCTGGTGATCATGGAGCTCTCCGGCGTCGACCACATGATGGCCACTGCCGCCGACCACGTGCTGCGTCGCTGGCAGTCCGGTGGCGGCCGGCTCGACGAGTCCGTGCCGTCCACCCCGTTCCCGGACGAGCGCTACCGCACTCGGCTCATGTGGTGGGACCGTGCACGGTTGACCGACCACACCACCGCGGAGACCTGGCGCCGTATGCGGTCCGAGGCCGATGCGCTGCAGTCGGCGTCGCAGGTTCAGCGTCCGGTCGTGCGGCTGTCGATGTCCACGAAGTCGGCCGGCCGCCGGTAGAAGACCTCGTACAGGCTCGCCGACGGGGGCGACGCCGTGCGTTCGGCGTCCGCGGCATGCGCACTCGGTGCGCCGTCGTTCCAGACGACGGCGCCGATCGACTTGATCACCGTGGTGTCCCGACCGTTCTCCTTGGCCTGGTACACGCAGTCATCGGCGCTGCCCAGCAAATTGCCGATCACGTCGTCGGTGGAGTAGGCCGTCAGGAACCGGTCCGAGACCAGCTGGTCCCGGGCGGTGAGAAGCGGCGCGCAGACGCCTCCGACGCTGATGGTCACCGGAGCCGCGGCGGCCACCGCGGCACGCAGTCGTTCGGCGCTGAGCCAGAGTTCGTCCTCGTCGTGGACGACGTGGAACATGAGGAACTCCTCGCCGCCGTATCGGCACACCTCCGAGCCCACGGGCGCGTGCTCACGGATCGCCGCTGCCGCCGCGAGCAACACACCGTCGCCCGCGAGATGTCCGTACTGGTCGTTGATCCTCTTGAAGTGGTCGACGTCGAGCAGCAGGATGCCGATCCATCCCGTCGACGATCGGGCGGCCGAGAGGAGCTGGGACGCACGGATCAGGAATCCGCGTCGGTTGAGCAGGCCCGTGAGCGGATCGATGCCGACCAGGCGTGTCTGCTGGTCGAGCACGGCTTCCATGGACTTGCGCAGCGCGACGACCAGGAAGACCGGCACGACGATCAGGCCGAGCATCGACCCGAAGCTGATCAGGTAGGCGGGCAGGGAGGTGTTGGTGATGGCGAGAACCACGGCGACGCACACGACGGCGAGGATCAGGTGGGTCATGATGAGGCGCGTCGTCGCCGAGATCGCGCCGATCGCCGGGATGACCGCGACGATCGCCAGCACCAGGGCCGAAGATCGGGGCGAGGCCAGGATCATCGAAGTTCCGCAGATCCCGACGATGCCGAGGCCGCCGAGGAATGCGAATTCGAGATCAGTCAGACGAGCGCGGATGGCGGTCACCGCGAACACCACGGCGATGAACGACCAGATGGTCAGGAGGATCGGCATCCCACCCGGATACAGGGTGTCGGGTGCGAGCACGCTGATCACCGGGAGCGGGATGACTCCGCCGGTGCTGATCAGCGTCGCCATCGACCGGGCGTCGTAGCGGCGCAGCACCTTCCTGATCAACGACATCTACTGGGACCGCTTTCCGTCGGCGGCTGTTCTCACAGCCGCTGGCTCGCCGAACTCCGCTAATCTGCAACCGTGGCTTCATAGGCGATAATCACGTAATCATAAGAGGACTGGGTGCAAGCAATGAAATGTACCTTACCAGCACTTTTGCCAAGTCAGGCAGAATCGTTAGCCGCGCTGTCGAGAATTACACGGAATGCCTGTGAAGGTGTCTGGGTAATTACTTGACTTGGTGTATGTAAAGGCTGAGAAGTTCATGATCGCGCCGGGGTGCAACCGGCCGAGTCGATTTCGCGAATGCGCGCGGACGAGTTCGCGGGGACCATCCGGCGCCGTCCCGTCGGAGCACGTCGCCGAGGGCACCCGGCAAACCGGTCCCGGGTTTGCCTCTTCGGCCTCTGTCCTCATCGTCTATGCGGAGTAGAATCTCTGCGTGAATGTGCGCGGCGCACTCGACGCCGCCCGGGGGGATCGGACTGAACGAATGACGTCGTGTTGACGTTCGGAACATCGGTGATCGCGGTGTCGGTCGACCCGTACCACCGCGCCGTGGTCGCGTATGGCTATGCGACGTCGGTCTCGGCCGCCGAGCGGTTCATCGAAGAAGTGCTGATGCCCATCAGCCCTCGCGCGCAGTTCCGGCGCCGGTCCGACCTCCAGTGGCTCATCGTCCTGCCCTGGACCGACGGCGGCGAGGACGAGCGCGGGCGCAACGCGCTGATCGACGCCGCGCGCACCAAACTCGGCGCGCACACGGTGAGCGACGGAGACCGGAGCTGGTTCCTCGACGTCTGCATGGGAGTGGCCGTCGGGAACGACGAACTCGACGCGCAGACCGACGAGGAGCTGATCCGTCATGCCGACGCCGCCCTGTGCATCGCACTGAAGCGACGCACCGCGGTCGCCTTCGCCCACCCCAACATGCTGCGCCACATCCGCGCCGAGGTGGACCTCGCCGGTTGGCTCACCCGGTCGGTGGAGCGTGACTTCTCCGTCTTCTACCAGCCGATCGTCGCGGTCGCCGACCGCAGCGTCGTCGGCTACGAATCGCTGCTGCGGTGGCACACCGAATCCGGGGTCCTCGCTCCCGACGCGTTTCTCTCTGTGGCCGAAGGTATCTCGTTGCTCGCACCGATCGGGCGGCACGCCATCCGCGAGGCCATCCGGGATCTGGCCGGGGACATCTCGCGTGTGATGGGGGAGCAGACCTTCGTCTCGTTGAACCTGTCGGGCCAGCAACTGTGGGACGACGGACTCGTCTCGTATGTCGAGGGCCTCATCGAAGGGCACGGCGTCGATCCGTCGAGGGTCTGGGTCGAGGTGCGCGAGGATCAGGCCATCCGGGTCGACACGTCCGCGTCCCGGGCGATCGATGCGCTGCACGATCTCGGATGCACGATCTGCATCGACGACCTGGGCGCCGGATTCTCGGCGCTGCGATACGTCCGTGATCTCCCGGTCGACGTCCTGAAGGTCGACCGCACACTCATCGCACAGCTGGCCGACAGTTCGTCGGACCGCGCGGTGGTCCGTGCCATCGGGGAGATGGCCGCCGCGACTGGCGTCCGGATGGTCGCCGAGGGTATCGAGTCCGAGCATCTGATGCCGATTCTCGAGGACTTCGGCTTCGACTTCGCCCAGGGCTATCTGTTCGGTCGTCCCGCACCGCTGGCGGATCTCTTCGGCGCGTAGCCCCCGGTCGACTCGCCTGCTCGCGGACAGGGGCGGCCGGTCGCCGTCTCCGGCGAACCGACCGCCCAGGCGGACCGTTCTACTGGTTGTTGAGCTCTTCCCGACTTCTACCGATGGCGCCTCCTGATCGGATCAGACTGCTACACAGGGCAGATGGCCATCACGTGACCGTCTGGGTCTCGATGGCCTGCGGTCTGCTCGAGCTCTCCACCTCGATGCGGCGGGGCTTGGCCTTCTCGGCCACCGGGATCGTCACGGTGAGCACGCCGTTGTCGTAGCGGGCGGAGATCCCCGAACTGTCGATGGCGTCGCCGAGCGTGAGCTGACGACGGTAGGTTCCCGAGAACCGTTCGCTCGTAAGCCATTGCACGCCTTCGTCGGAAGGTGTGCTCCGCTGCGCGGACAGGGTGAGGACCCCGTTGTCGACGCTGACGTCGATGGAGCCGGGGTCGGCGCCGGGGAGATCGGCGACGAGCATGTAGTGGTCCTCGACCTTGTAGAGGTCCAGAGGCATGAAACGGGGAGTACGCGGGGTTCCGGCCACCGAACCGGTCATCATGCCTCGGGTCCAGGCATCCATGTCGGAGAAGGGATCGAAACGAAGCACAGCAGTTCACCTCCTGTCTTCCAAGGCTGCTCGCCACCCGTTCGACGAGCAGTTCATCGCTGTACTGACAACGAAGATAGCACCGGATCCGGCACTCGTCTAGCACTCTCCGGTGGAGAGTGCCAGAAATTTTCGAGGCGTCGACGGCAAGCGGCCCAACCGCGAGTTCGGCTGCGCCGCTGATGGTTCGGCGAAGCGCGAACGTGCGCGGTCGGGCCGCTGGGATGTCGGGTGCCGACGGCAGGGTCAGTCGGGGAGCTCTGTCGTCTCGATGCTGAACCCGGCGTTCTGGAGGCGGTCGATGAGCGCATCCCCCATGGCGACGGCCGTGGTGAGGACGCCGGCCCGCTTGGGTAGTCGATCCCGGTCGAGTGCGAGTGCGAGCGCACTCTCGGCCAGCATCACCGCGGTGGCCTTGTAACCCGGGTCGCCCTTGGCGCGCATGCGCGACCGGTACCGCCGGCCGGTCGTGCTGCGCGTATACGTCTCGACCACGAAATAGCCGTTCTCCCGGGCCTTTTCGCTCGGTCCGTCACCCGGCTTGGGTAGCACTCGGTCGAGGACGCGACGGGTGGGTCCGAAGCTCATCGCACCCATGAACGCGCCCGTGCCGACCGCGACCGCGCCGGCCAGGAGTGACGACACGGCGGGTATCCCGCCGACACTCATCGTCTCGGCGTAGTGGAAGTTCTTGCCATAAGCGTTGTCCAGCAAGGCGTTCGAGCGCCGAACGATGCGGGTGTTGTGCGCCGCCATGAAGAACGGCGCGAGTGTGCCGCGCAGCGACGGATCGACCTTCTTCGCGTTGATGATGGACAGGTCGCTGGGTTCGTCGGACAGGCTGACCCGCGGGACGTCACCCGGGCCGCTGGAGAGCGCCTGGGGGTTGAGCATCAGCCGGCGGGACTGGGCGTTGCGCGCCTCCTCGGCGATGACCCGCATCGAGTCGATGGTGCCGCCGGAGATGCCGCCCCGGAACGAGGCGACCACCAGGGTCGTGTCGGTCATCTCGCCGGCGTCGTCGGCGAGGACCTTCTTGTACAGCGCGTAGGTGCTGATGTCGGACGGGACGGAATCGAAACCGCAGGAGTGCACGATGCGGGCGCCCGATGCCGCGGCGACCTCGTGGACTTTGTCGATGGAGTAGCGGACGAAGGGAACCTCACCGGTGAGGTCGACGTAATCGGTGCCGGCGGTGGCGGCGGCGACCACGAGCGCCTCACCGTATTTGAGGTAGGGGCCCACGGTGGTGCAGACGACCTGGGTGCGTGCGACCATCGCGTCGAGCGCCGCGGGCGACTCCGCGTCGGCGATGATCAACGGCCAGTCGTGTGCGCGCAGCGGCAGGCGTCGCCGGGCCTCGGTGAGCTTCGACTCGTTGCGCCCGGCGAGTGCGATCTTGGTGCCGATCGGCGCGTGGTCGGCGAGATAACGCGCGGTCAGCTCACCGACGAAGCCGCTGGCGCCGTAGACGACGACGTCGAATTCGCGGCCGTGGGATGTGGACGTGTTCTCGGTGCTCGATTCCCCGCTCATGGTCCCGACCTTACGTGGGACGCGCGTCACAGGTAATCCCGACTCGGCGGTCAGGATGTCCGACGTGCGGCGACACGCGCGGCGAAGGGTGCCACGAAGAGCATGAGCAGAACCCGCAGGATCTGTGCGGCGACGACGAAGGCCACATTGCCGCCCGCGCCGGTCGCCGCGGCCAACACGGCGTAGATGCCGCCCGGCGTCGTGGCGAGGTAGCAGTCGAACATCGACTCGCCGGTCCACGCCGAGAGCGCCACGCCCAGCAGGGCGCAGCCCGCTCCGATGGCGAGGATGAGGACGAGCGCGAAGGGGAGCACTCGGCCGATCGCCCGCAGGCGCGGCATCGTGAAGCCGAGACCGGCCTGCCAGCCGATGACCGCATAGGCGACGGTGAGCAGCGCGGGGGAGACCTCCGCATCGCCGGCCACGCCGGTCAGTTCGGCGACGGTGGCCAGTGCCAGCGGACCCAGCAGTCCCGCCGCGGGCAACCGCACCAGACGGCCCAGCGGTATCCCGGCGCCGAGACAGGCCACGAGGAGCAGCAACCCCCAGGCCTGGTCGGTCAGGCCCTCGGCGGACCACTGCGGGGTCTCTGCCGCGCCGGCGTCTGCCGTGGCGCCGAACACGAGCGACGCGACCAGCGGGATCGTGACGGTGACCAGGGCGACCCGCAGGTACTGGATGACGGCGACCATCCGCTCGTCGCCGCCGAACTCGCGTGTCAGGGCCACCAGTCCCGACGCCCCACCCGCGACCAGCGACAGCGATCCGGTCAACGGGTCGACGTCCCGGTGCAGGCCGAGAAGCGCTCCGCACGCGACGGAGATGGCGAGCGTGCCCACCCCGATCACCAGCACGGGAAGCCACGACGACCCGAGGCCGCTCAGGGTCTCCGGTTCGGCCATGGTGCCGATGAACACGCCGAGCACACCCTGTGCCGACACGAATGCCCATCGCGGGACGATCGGCTGGTCGGGATCGTCGGGTCTGTCGGGCGGTGCCGGCCTGCTGCGAGGTGCCCGTCCCGCGATCGCGAGTGCGCCCGCGACCACCAGGCCCGCGAACAGGGCTGCAGCATCGACGTCGACGATCTCGAGGATCAGCGTCGCGACCGCGGTGAGGAGAACCAGCAGAGTCCAGCGACGCACCGGATCAACAGTAGGGGCCGTGCCCGCGGGTGAGTGAGGGGACCGCCTGGCGCGGCCGGGACCCGCGAGTCCCTAGGCTTGTGGGATGAATCCATCGGCCCAGAAGGCGTCGGGACCGAACCCGTCCACGCTGCAGGCCCGGGTGATCGTCGACGAGATGATCCGCGGCGGCGTGCGCGAGGCGGTCCTGTGCCCGGGCTCGCGTAACGCGCCCCTGGCCTTCGCGTTGCACGCCGCCGACACCGCCGGGCGGTTGCGGCTGCACGTGCGCATCGACGAGCGGTCGGCGGGATACCTCGCCCTGGGCCTCGCTGTCTCCTCGGGCCAGCCGGTGCCGATCGTGATGACGAGCGGTACCGCTGTCGCGAACATGGGGCCTGCGGTCTTCGAGGCCAACTACGCACGGGTGCCGCTGGTGGTCGTCAGCGCCAACCGGCCCTATGAACTGCTCGGATCGGGCGCCAACCAGACGGTGGAGCAGTTCGGGATCTTCGGCACCCAGGTGCGCGCCGCGATCAGTCTCGGCCTCGCCGAACAGGATCTCGACACCAACAGCCAGTGGCGTTCCGCGGTGGGCCGCGTCCTGGCCGCCGCCCGCGGCGCACGCACCGGCAACGCCGGACCGGTGCAATTCGACATCCCGTTGCGCGAACCCCTCGTCCCCGACCCGGACGAGGTGGCCTCGCCCGACCCCACCTCGGATCTCGGCGTGTTCTCCGGGCGACCCGACAGCCTGCCGTGGACGCAGGCACCGGTCGGCAAACTCGACGTCCCGCTGCCCATCGACCTGTCACTCGACACCGTCGTGGTCTCGGGG
Organism: Gordonia terrae; assembly: GCF_051789125.1. Lineage (GTDB taxonomy): Bacteria > Actinomycetota > Actinomycetes > Mycobacteriales > Mycobacteriaceae > Gordonia > Gordonia terrae_A. The sequence continues at coordinate 1,125,940 of NZ_CP196526.1, forward strand.
CACGGAGCGGGAGTGCACCCGGGTCTCGCGCACGTGCCGACGGTCGCCGAGCCGACCGCCCCTCGCGCGGTGACCCCTCTGCACCCCCTCGCCCTCGGCTCGGTGCGTCCGCGGCAGGCCATCATCTGCGGGCGGCCCACGCTGCACCGCGGGGTCGCGCGGCTGCTCGCCGATCCGGAGGTACGGGTGTACGCGCTGACCACCGGCCCGCGGTGGCCCGACGTCTCGGGCAACGTCTATGCGACGGGCACCCGTATCGAGGTCGCCGGCGAGCCGCGCGAGGACTGGCTCAAGGAGTGCGCCGCGGTCACCGAACGTGTGGTGGACGCGGTGACGGCCGAGCTCGACGCGCCGGGACCGGCCACCGGGCTGCACGTGGCACGCGCGGTCAGCGGTGCCATGGACGCAGGCGACCAGCTCGTCGTCGGCGCCAGCAACCCGATCCGCGACATCGCGTTGGCCGGGCGGATCGGCGACGGCGTGCGCGTGCTCTCCAATCGCGGTGTCGCGGGGATCGACGGCACCAACTCCACCGCCATCGGGGCCGCGCTGGCTCTCGATCGCAACGGTTCGGGCGCGCGCACGATCGCGCTGATGGGTGATCTGACCTTCGTCCACGACGCGACCGGACTGGTCATCGGACCGGGGGAGCCGCGGCCGCGGTCGCTGCGCATCGTCGTCGCCAACGACGACGGGGGCGGCATCTTCGGACTGCTCGAACAGGGCGATCCGCGCTACAACACCGGAGCGTATGCCGGTGCGTACGAGCGTGTTTTCGGCACCCCGCACCGCACCGACATCGCGTCGATGTGCGCGGGGTTCCGCATCCCGCATCGCCGGGTCGGCGTCGCGGATCTGTCCGGTGTGCTCGCCGAACCCGCGGTGGCCGGCGGGATCGAGGTCGTCGAGGTGGCGACCGATCGCGAGCGGCTGCGGTCGGTGCACGCGGCGATCTCCGCCCGGCTCGCGTGAGCGGTGTCGCCGAAACGGCGTCCTCGCCCTCCCCGCTAGTCTGAACGGCATGAATCCGGTGATCCAGCGGCGCGTGCAGCTCGGTCTGCTCGTCGTCGCCGTGGCGATCACGTTCATGGGTCTGACCCTGATCGCCGGATGCTTCAAGAACGACGCGACGATCGACGCCAGCAAGGCCACCGTGATGGCCGAGGTGGTGTCGGTAGACAGCCTGCACGCCGCGGTGAACTTCCAGACACCCGACGGATCGTTCCACAGCCCGCGTTTCGGACTCCTGTATCCGACCGAACTGAGCGAGGGACAGCGCATCAGCGTCGACTACGCGGTCTACAACCCCGACCTGGCCCGCCCGACCGGCCGCACCGCGATGCTGTCGATCATCCCGGCACTGTCGGTCGTGGTCGGTGCGTGGCTGGTGATCGGACTGCTGATGGTCGGGGTCGCGGAGTTCAGCCGTCGATGGTCGCGCCGCGGGGCGACCGATTCCGACGACGAGACGGCCACCGACTCCCATGCGCCGGACGCCGACCGGGACGAGACCGTCAGCCCGGGATGACCGTCGCGATTCCACCGGAGACGACGAGTGCCTCGTCGTCGCGCAGGAAGTGCAGCCGATGGGAACCGGCGAAGCGTTCGCGGGTCGCGTCCACCGGTCCCTTACCGCCGACCGTGCCCTCCGCATGCGGGATCACCGTGACGTCGACGAGGTCGAGGCCCCGCGTCGAGTCGAGTGGGGCGGCCTCGCCGGGATCGTCGAGCAGTGCCAGTGGGGCGATGTCGGGCCCGGTGACGGCAGCGCCCGCGCTGACCCCGATGTAGGGGAGTCCGCCCCGCACCGAGTCGACGATCCGGCGGTCGGCGCCGGACAGGCGAAGCGCCCCCAGCAGGTGGAAGACGTTGCCGCCCGCGACGAAGAGCGCGTCGAGCGCCTCGATTCGCCGGGCGAAGGCGGCGCGACTCTCGGCCTCCGGGTCCAGCTCGACCACCTCGTACCCCTGGTCGCGCAGCGTGCCGCGCTCGAGATCCAGCCAGTCCTGGTCGGGGTAGATCGACGACGCGGTCGGCACATATCCGACGCGCCCGCCGCGCCCGATGAGTGGCGTCAGGAACTGCGGGACGGGTGTGAGCCATCGGCTCAGCAGCAACAGGTCGGGTTCGCCCACACGTCCACTCTGCCCGCACGCGGGCGCGCTGCGCATCGCATCGCGGCGGCCACGGCGAGTTCACCGCGAATTGGGCGGCGCGACACGTCGATCGACCGGTCTGGTCAAGTGGGTCGGTCACGATCGTGGCCATGCGCGTCGCGATCGTCGCCGAAAGCTTCCTGCCCCAGATGAACGGGGTGGTCAACTCCGTCCTCCGGATCGTCGACCACCTCGAGTCGACGGGACACACCGTCGTCGTCATCGCCCCCGACACCCCGCGCGGGGTCCCCTGTGGGCCGCGGCTCGTCGGGCGACGAACCCCCGTTCACCTGCTGCCCGCGGTCCAGGTGCCGCGCGTGACCTCGTTGCCGGTGGGTGTGCCCTCGCCACTGCTCTACCGGGCCCTGCGTGACTTCCGGCCCGATGTCGTCCACCTGGCGTCCCCGTTCGTGGTGGGAGCGGCCGGCGCGATGGCCGCCCGCGCCCTCGACGTGCCCGTGGTCGCGGTCTTCCAGACCGACGTCGCGGGCTTTGCGGCCGCCTACCGTCTCGGTGCCGTGGAGAAGCTGGCGTGGCGGTACACGCGCCGCCTGCACGAGATGTGCGACCTGACCCTCGCGCCGTCCACCGCGACGCTCGACGTCCTCGCCTCTCACGGGATACCCCGGCTGAAGCGGTGGGGCCGCGGCGTCGACGTCGGCCTGTTCTCGCCGGCCAAACGCAGTGACGCGCTCCGGGCGCAGTGGCTCGGTCGCGCGGGGGGCAGCACCGATCGGATGGTGGTGGGTTTCGTCGGCCGGCTTGCACCGGAGAAGCACGTGGAACGGCTGGCCGGCCTGTCCGGGAACAGCGGCATCCAGGTGGTCGTCGTCGGTGCCGGTCCCGAGCGCGAACGTCTCCAACGGCTGATGCCCGACGCGGTCTTCACCGGCGAACTCCGCGGCGACGACCTCGCGCGCGCCTACGCCAGCTTCGACGTGTTCGTGCACGCGGGCGAGCACGAGACGTTCTGTCAGGCCATCCAGGAGGCGATGGCGAGCGGACTGCCGGTGATCGGTCCCGACGCCGGCGGCCCCCGGGACCTGGTGTCACCGTTCCGGACCGGCTACCTCCTCGACGTCGCCGAGTTCGCCGGCACACTGCCCGGAATCGTCGACTCGCTGCGGGACGAGTCGGTGCGTTCGGCCTTCGGGCGCGCCGCGGTGCAGGCCGTCCGGGCTCGCACGTGGCCGTCGGTGTGTGCCGAGCTGGTAGGTCACTACGCGGACACGATCGGGACCGGCGTCGCCACCGAGGTCGGTCGGCCCGCCTGAACCCCGGTGGACCCACATGACGGTGTCGGCGCACCTCACGGTGGGTGCACACGCGGCGACCGGTAGCGTGATCGGCATGGCATCGACGGGCGCGACACCACCGGAACGGGCAACTCTGGACAAGGACCCGGCCGAGGTCGCGGCCATGTTCGACGGCGTCGCGCGCCGCTACGACATCACCAACACGGTGCTGTCGTTCGGGCAGGATCGGGGCTGGCGCAAGAAGACACGACGGGCGCTCGACCTCAAGTCCGGCGACGTCGTCCTCGATCTCGCTGCGGGGACCGCGGTGTCCACGGTCGAGCTCGCGTCCTCCGGCGCCCATTGTGTCGCCGCCGACTTCTCGCTCGGCATGCTCAAAGCGGGAGCACACCGGGACGTGCCGAAGGTGGCGGCGGACGCCCTGTCGCTGCCCTTCGCCGACGGATCGTTCGACGCCGCGACCATCTCCTTCGGTCTGCGCAACGTCAACGATGTGCCGAAGGCGCTCGCCGAATTACGACGGGTACTCAAACCCGGTGGCCGACTGGTGATCTGCGAGTTCTCGACGCCGACTCTCAAGCCGTTCCGCACGGTCTACATGGAATATCTCATGCGGGCGCTGCCTGCCGTCGCGACGAAGGTGTCGAGCAGTCCGGCCGCGTATGTCTATCTTGCCGAATCGATTCGGGCGTGGCCGGACCAGTTCGCTCTCGGTGATCTCATCCGCGAAGCCGGCTTCGGGCAGGTGCGGTGGCAGAACGTGACAGGCGGGATCGCCGCGATCCACTCCGCCCGCGCCTGAGGGTCGAGCGGGCTCGCCCTAGGAGTTGGCGGCCTGCTGTGCGGGCGCGATGGCGTCGTGGGGCACGGGGCATCCGGCGGCCGGTGGGTTCGGAATCGTCGACTTGTCGCCGGACGTCTTCTCCACCGGACATCCCGGGGCGAACGTGCCGAGCTCGTCGAGCTGGAATCCGTTGGGGTAGCTGCGAACCTGCTTGGTCTGCCGTCCGAAGAGAGGCTCGGTGCGCGGCGATGCGAAGAACCGGATGGCCAGACCGCGCGCCTTGAGCCCACTGCGGACCAGCACCCGCTCGACGGCCGTCGGCTTCGGGTACCGGAAGGCGTTGAGAAGGCGATCGTCCATGAGCGCGAACGACATCCGGCGCACCACTGCTCGCGGCAGCAGCTTGTAGGGCATGAACGTGCCCATCAGGTCGAGGGTGGCGTCGGCGACGGCCAGTGAGTCGGGGCTGAACGCGAAGTGGGCGGTTTCGTAGTCCTCGTAGAAATTCTTGAACTCGTCGTAGGTCTCCGGGATGTCCTTGATGCCCATGAGTTGCCCGAGCCGGCGGTAGTAGTTGGTGAGCCCGAGCACCTCGTGGGTGGTGAGCCTGCGCCACTCGTAGGAGTTGATCCATTCGACCGGGCACACGACGAAAGTGGCCAGCACATAGAGGAAGTCGCCGTTGGGGATGTCGTACATGCCGTGCATCTGGTTGATACGGCGGATGCCCGCGCGGCCGGCCGGACTGTCGACGCCGTGTTCGAGAGGGGCGTCGAGCAGCAGGACGGTGTCGTCATAGCGCTTCTGGGTCGACTCGGTGAACTGGCTCGTCTTGTACAGGAGGTCGCCGATGGACGGCACGGCGTAGGTGCGGAAGAGGGCGAAGCTCAGCGCCTGGGTGTTGCCCCACGGGAACTCGCGGGTGGCGAGGGCCTGGGCGACTGCTGTCGGATCGTTGACCGCGTCCATGTGGTCGATCTCGCCGCGGAGGTGGTAGCGCTGCGCCAGGCGGTTCTGCACGGCGTGCTTGGCTCGGGTGGCGAGGGTGGATGCGGTGGACATCTTCCGTCTCCTGAAACGTCGGGTGGCATCGGATCGACGCGTGGCACGATTCTTGCACACGTGTGGCGGGCGCCACACGCATTGGAACAGTACCGCTTCATCGTCTCATCGCGCGACACGGGTGGCCCCGCCCGGATTGCTCAGGAGAACGGCGGGCGCGGATCGACCTGGCGTGAGACGCGCCCGGCGGTACGCCACGCCCGCGCCACGAGGTCGGCGTCCTCGGCGGTGATGAGGTTGCCCATCACCCGGACGACCAGTGACATCAGCTGTGGGGACCGGATCCCCGGGCGGCCCAGGGTGGGCACCGCGCTGGGCATGGTGAGCAGGCCCGCGAGCCGTCGCGCGGCGGAGAACGCCAGGCCGTAGTGCCCGACCAGGATGTCGCGCCAGCGGGTGCTGTAGTCGTCGGCGCCCAGGAGTTCGACGGCGAGTCGTGCCGTCTCGAGCGCATAGTCGATGCCCTCCCCGTTGAGCGGATTGACGCACGCGGCGGCGTCGCCGATCAGCATCCAGTTGCGGCCGGCGACACCGGAGACGGCGCCGCCCATCGGCAGCAGCGCGGACGCGATCCGTACCGGGGGGCCACCGAGTGCCCACTCGTCGCGCACCATGGCCGCATAGTGCTCGAGGATCGGGCGAAGTGCCATGTGCGCCGGACGTTTCGACGTCGCCAGCGCTCCCACGCCGACGTTGACCAGCCCGCCGCCCGCGCTGCCGAGCGGAAAGACCCAGCCGTACCCCGGTAGGAGGCTGCCGTCGGGTCCGCGGAGCTCGAGGTGGGAGCCCATCCAGTGCGAGTCCGCGCGCGCCGACGGCGCATAGGCGCGGGCGGCCACGCCGTAGGCGGTGTCCCGATGCCACTGCCGGCCAAGGGTTTTGCCGAGTCCGGAGCGGACGCCGTCGGCGACGATGACGTCGCGAACCGTCATCGAGTGCGTTCCCGACGACGTCTCGAAGGTGACAGAGCCCACGCGGTCGCCATCCATCGTGACGTCGACTGCCTTGGCGCCCTGCACCATTCGCGCCCCGGACGACACCGCGTGGGTGCGGATGGCGTCGTCGAACTCCGTGCGGGCCACGGCGCTGCCATACGCCGGGAACCGTCCCGACGGCCACCGGACCTGCTGTCGCGCTCCCCATCCGTTCAGCAGGAGGCCGTCGAGACGCGGGCGGTCGGCGAGGAGGCCACCGAGTCCGAGGGCGTCGAGTTCGGCGACCGCACGCGGGGTGAGGCCGTCGCCACAGGTCTTGTCGCGCGGGAACACCGCTGCGTCGACGAGCACGACGTCGCGTCCCGCCGCCGCCGCGTGTGCCGCGGCCGCCGAGCCGCCCGGTCCCGCGCCCACGACCAGGACGTCCGCGTGCCCGGGAAGGGTGTCGGCGGAAACAGGGTGGGAATCGGCCGTCGAGGCGCCGCCGGGAACGGCGGGCGGGATGCGCTCGGGCGGCGTCGTGTCCGTGCTCACCCGACCAGTATGTCCGCACCGGCGACGGGCTACGCTCAGCAGGCAGGTGGGGTTGACGCGGGGACGCGTATCCGCCGAGAGACGATTTGCCGGATCAGACGAGATGGGGCCGCGTTCACGTGAAGTCCACATTCGCCGGGGTGGACCTGGTGTCGGATGAGTTCGCCGAGACGGTGCGCTCCTCACTGCAGAAGGTCGAGGACCTGCTGCTGAGTGAACTCTCCTCGGGTGACGAGGTCATGACCGAGGCCGCCACGCACCTCGCCAGGGCCGGCGGCAAGCGGTTCCGGCCGATGTTCGCGATCCTGGCCGCCCAGTTCGGCCCGCAGCCTGATTCCGAGGACGTCATCACCTCGGCCACCGTCGTGGAGATGATCCACCTCGCGACGCTCTATCACGACGACGTCATGGACGAGGCGGCCATGCGGCGCGGCGCTCCCAGTGCCAATGCCCGCTGGACCAACAGCGTGGCCATCCTGTCCGGTGACTTCCTGTTCGCACGGGCGTCCCGACTCGTGTCGACCCTCGGCCCCGAGGCTGTGCGCATCATCGCCGAGACCTTTGCCGAGCTCGTCACCGGGCAGATGCGCGAGACGGTCGGCGCCAAACCGGGTGCCGACCCCGTGGACCACTACCTGCAGGTCGTCTGGGAGAAGACGGGGTCGCTGATCGCCGCTGCCGCGCGTTTCGGCGCGATGGCCTCCGGGGCCACCGCCGACGACATCGAACGCCTCTCGCGCATCGGCGACATCGTCGGTGTCGCCTTCCAGGTCTCCGACGACATCATCGACATCAGCTCGGTGTCGGTGGAGTCGGGCAAGACGCCCGGGACGGACCTGCGGGAGGGCGTACACACACTGCCCGTGCTCTACGCGCTCGCCGGCGACGACGCGACGTCGGACCGCCTACGAGAACTGCTCGTCGCCGAAGGCGGCGCATCGCGTCCGCTCACCGACGACGCCGAGGTCGCCGAGGCGATCGAGCTGCTCGGTTCGTCGGAGGGCATGACCGCCGCACGCGCGAAGCTCCAGCAGTTCGCCGACGAGGCGCACGCGATGCTCGCCGAGCTCCCGGAGTCGCCGGCCCACCGCGCGCTGGCGTCCCTGGTGGACTACACGATCGAGCGCGTCGGCTAGCGGTCAGTGGCCGTCGCGGGCCATCTCCTGCAGGCGTCGGATGCGTTCGGCGGTCGGGGGATGGGTCGAGAACATGCGCGCCATCCGATCGGTGGAGCGGAACGGGCTCTCGATCATCAGGTGTGACTGCGCGGCGATGTCGGGCTGCGGTGGCAGCGGCGCGGCCTGGACCCCGCCGGAGATCTTCGCGAGCGCCGATGCGAGGGCCAGTGGGTCCCCGGTGAGCTCGGCACCCGACTGGTCGGCCTGGAACTCCCGGGAGCGGGAGACAGCCATCTTCACCAGCGACGCCGCGATCGGGCCGAGCAGCGCGATGAGGAGCATGGCGAGCGGGTTGGGCGCGTTGTCGCGGCTCCCGAACGCCCCCATGATCATCGCGAAGTTGGCCAGGCCGCTGATCACCGCAGCCATCGCGCCCGCGACCGAGCTGATCAGGATGTCGCGGTTGTAGACATGCGACAGCTCGTGGCCGAGCACGGCGCGCAGCTCGCGCTCGTCCAGCAGCTGCAGGATCCCGGTGGTGCAGCACACTGCGGCGTTCTTCGGGTTGCGGCCCGTGGCGAAGGCGTTGGGTGACTCGGTGGGGGAGATGTAGAGCGCGGGCATCGGCTGGTGCGCCGTCGTCGCCAGTTCGCGCACGATCCGGTACATGACCGGTGCCTGCAGCTCGGTGACCGGTTGGGCGTGCATCGCCTTCAGCGACATCTTCGCGCTGTTGAAGTAGACGTAGGCGTTCATGCCGACGGCGACGACGACCGAACCCCACAGGATCAGCGGGCTCTGGAACAGGGCGCCGATGCCGACGATGATCGCCGACATCAGGCCCAGCAGTGCCGCGGTCTTCACTCCGTTGAAATGCATCGGGTCCTCGTCTGTCCGGCGCCGCTGGACTGGGACTCCGGCCGCCTCCCCGGCGATCCGGGGAGTTCGGCGGAGGAGTGCTGGCGCCCTCGTACGGTCAAACGACGCAGGACGCGATCAGGTTTCCGGCGCCTGCCCGGCCGGCGGCTAACGGTAGTTGACGAACTGCAGGGCGATGCCGAAGTCCTCGCCCTTGAGCAGGGCGATGACCGCCTGCAGATCGTCGCGCTTCTTGCTCGACACCCGCAGTTCGTCGCCCTGGATCTGTGCCTTGACGCCCTTGGGGCCCTCGTCGCGGATCTTCTTCGAGATCTTCTTGGCGTGGTCGGAGTCGATGCCCTGGACCAGGGTGCCGGTGATCTTGAAGGTCTTGCCCGATCCCACGACCTCGCCGGCGTCGAACGCCTTGAGCGAGATGTCGCGCCGGATCAGCTTCTCCTTGAAGACCTCGAGGCCGGCCTGCGCGCGTTCCTCGGCATCGGAGGTGATGACGATGTTCTCCTCGCCGGACCACTCGATGCCGGTGTTGGTGCCGCGGAAGTCGTAACGCTGCGACAGTTCCTTCGCGGCCTGGTTGAGGGCGTTGTCGACCTCCTGGCGGTCGATCTTGCTCACCACGTCGAACGATGAATCAGCCATGGGCACCAGCGTATGTCATGACGACGGGAGCAGGTTGACCAGCCGGTTTGCGCGCGGGCACATGGTTCGTTGTATTCTTCACGGCGTTGTTCGAACGGCTGTCACGCACGGCCCGCAGAGCGGCACGGCAGGTTGCCCGAGCGGCCAAAGGGAGCGGATTGTAAATCCGTCGCGCAAGCTACATAGGTTCGAATCCTATACCTGCCACAGCGTGGTACCACCTCCACGAACCTGCACTTTCGACAGTCGCCCACCGGCGATTTGGATAGCGCAGACGCGGATGTGTAACCTCGTTAAGGCTCTCGGACAGAAATGTCCGGGGCACGCCCCCTTAGCTCAGTCGGTAGAGCGTTTCCATGGTAAGGAAAAGGTCGACGGTTCGATTCCGTCAGGGGGCTCGCTGGACGACGAGTCCACGGGGCGGTGTAGCTCAGCTGGTTAGAGCGCACGACTCATAATCGTGAGGTCGAGGGATCGAGTCCCTCCACCGCTACACATCGGGTCCGACCGGAACCGAGCGCAGGGGTCGCAAGCCCTGAGGGAACTGCCGAACCCGACCACGTACCACCCGAAAGAAGGCAATCAAGTGGCCTCCTCAACAGATGTTCGCCCCAAGATCACCTTGGCATGCGAGGTGTGCAAGCACCGTAACTACATCACCAAGAAGAACCGCCGCAATGATCCCGATCGCCTCGAGATCAAGAAGTTCTGCCCGAACTGCGGCAAGCACCAGGCGCACAAGGAATCGCGCTGACCTGACGTCGGCCATTCCGGTAGTACAACCAGCAACGGGCTGCCTCGTCACGAGGCGGCCCGTCTTGCTGTCGGCGGCCGGATGCAGGGACAGTTCGCCACAAGAGCGGTAAGCGTGGGACTTGCCGAAGGGAGCATCGATCAATGTCAGACGTCAGCGCCACCCGGGATCGGATCGACGACGCGGACACCGGCGGCCCGGCCGCCAAGATGACCCCCGAGGAGATCGCCGCACACACGCAGACGCTGGTCGGCTTCCACTACACCGTCGACGACTACTACGAGATCGGTCGGGAAGAGGTCCGCAAGCACGCGATGGCCGTGCAGGACGCGCACCCGACCCACTGGAGCGAGGAAGGTGCGCGGGCGTTCGGGCACCAGACCCTGATCGCCGCACCGACCTATGTGTCGGTGCTCGGCATCATCGCCCAGCGCAGGTTGTTCGAAGACGTCATCACCGGCTACGACATGTGGCAGATCATGCAGACCGACCAGCGGCTGGTCTACCACCAGCCGATGAAGGTGGGGGATCGGCTGATCTGTGACGTCTCCCTGGAGTCGTTCCGCCACGTCAGCAGCCCCGAGATGATCGACCTGATGGTCACCAAGAACGTCATCTGGAACCAGCACGACGAGCCGGTGATGACCACCTGGACCTCGCTGGCCGCGCGTCCGGGGATGGACGTCGATCCCGATCTGGAGGCCTCGCTCGATCACGTCATGATGAAGATCGATGCCGTCGGCGAGCCGGGACACACCGTCGAGCCCCAGACCGGCCGCTACGGGCTGCCCGACCCGACACAGTCGCCCGGCGCTTTCGGCGCCATCGACTTCGACACCCTCGAGAAGGGGCAGGAACTCCCCGCCAAGCGTTACCTGCTCACCCGGGGCAACCTCTCGAACTACGCCGGTGTCGCGGGAGACCCGAACCCCATCCACTTCTCCGATCACGTCATCCAGGCGGCCGGTATGGATGACGTCGTCGCCCACGGCATGCAGACGATGGGCCTCGGCGCCAGCTTCATCTCCGAGTTCATCGGCGACCCTGCGGCCTTCTGCGAGTACAACGTGCGGTTCACCAGTCCGGTCTACGTGCCGGCCAACGACAGCGCGGCCGTCGACTTCACCGGCAAGGTCAAGTCCCTCGATCCCGAGACCCGCCGCGGCACCATCGCGATCACCGCCAAGCAGGGCGACCGCCGCATCTTCGGGCGCGCTCAGGCCGTCATTCAATTCAATTGATCGTGCGCGAACGCCGCTGTAACGTCGCCGCTCATGTACTCCGGCATCGCCTCGTTGAAGCTCTGGACTCGTCGCTGACGGCGACGAGTCCCTCCTGAGTTCTCACCAGTAGCTCTCGTACGTCGTCCTGGCCGATTGCCGGACGACCCCCCAGTCGTGTTGTCCGGCTCCTGTCCGCTGAGAAGCACAGACGAGCTGAGGGCACACCCATGTCTGCTGAACGCAGTAATTCCATTCCGCGAGAAATTTCCCTTTCGCGAGAACAACATCCCGCCGGCGTAGCGGCGCATGTCCGAGCCCAGGGTGTCAGCATCGCCCGCGGCGATCGCTCTGTCCTGCACGAGGTCGATGTCACGGTCTCCGCGGGGTCGCGGCTGGCCGTGGTCGGCGAGAACGGCCGCGGCAAGACCACCCTCCTCCATGTTCTGGCAGGGCTGATTGCTCCCGACCACGGCACCCTCACCCGGCACGGCACCATCGCCATGGTCGAGCAGGACCTACCGACCGATGACCACCGCACCGTAGGGGCACTCATCGAGGACGCCGTTGGCGTGTCTCTCGCCGCGCTTGCCGCCCTCGACGATGCGACCGGCGCACTGGGCCGGGGGGTGCCGGGAGCCGAGGACTCCTATGCCGCGGCGCTGGAACTGGTCACCAGGCTCGACGCCTGGGACACCGAACGTCGCATCGACATCGCGCTCGACGGCATGTCCGCGTGCACCGACCGTGATCGGCCGTTGTCGACGCTGTCGGTCGGCCAGCGCTACCGCGTTCGGCTGGCGGTGGTTCTCGGTTCCGGCACCGACCTGGTGCTGCTCGACGAGCCGACCAACCACCTCGACGCCGACTCACTGGACTTCCTGACCCGCCGGTTGCGCGGGTACCCGGGCGGGGTGGCGGTCGTCAGTCATGATCGCGCGTTCCTGCGCGCGGTCGCGACCACGTTCCTCGACCTGGACCCGAGCCGTGATGGACGCCCGCGGATGTACTCGGGCGGATACGACGGCTGGGTGGCGGGCCGCGACCGCGAACGGGCGCGATGGGAGCAGGATCACGCCGCCCAGCAGGCTGAACACGAAGATCTGGTGCGGGCGGCCGACGCGGCTCGCGGGCGGCTCCAGACCCACTGGAAACCCGACAAAGGCACCGGCAAGCACCAACGGGCCACGCGTGCGGGCGGGGCCGTACAGGCATACAACCGTCGCATCGAGGACCTCGTGGAGCACCGCATCACCGTCCCGCCACCACCGGCCCGGTTGAGCTGGCCGCAGACGGGCACGCGAGCCGGCGCGCCCCTCGTGGACGGATGGGGCCTGACGATCACCGGGCGTCTGAGGGCCCCGGTATCGGTGTCCCTCACCGGCGGCTCGCGCCTTCTCCTCGTGGGACCCAACGGGACCGGGAAGTCGACGCTGCTGGGGGTGTTGGCCGGTCGGCTTCGGCCGGACGGGGGTCAGGTCGCCGTGCATCGTGGGGCACGCATCGTGCTGCTCTCCCAGGAGGTCCCGCGATGGGAGCCGGACCGCACGGCGCACGACGTCTACGAGGAGTACCGGCGCCGCCTCGATGCCGAGGGCCGCGATGCCCCGTCGTTGCGGAGTCTCGGACTGCTCGACACCGTTGCGGCACGCACCCCGGTGTCGCGGCTGTCGCAAGGGCAACAGCGGCGGCTTCACCTGGCGTCGTGCCTGGTCGCTCGACCAGACCTCCTGCTTCTGGACGAGCCGACGAATCACCTCTCGGCGACCCTCGTCGACGAGATGACCGTTGCTCTCGGCGCTGTCGAGTGCGCTGTCGTGGTGGCGACGCACGACCGGCAGATGCTGCTGGATCTCGAGGCGTGGCCGCGGATCGAACTCGCTGATCCGACGGCGTCGTGACGGACCTCTGGCGGAAGGCGTGTACGGTCGTCGGGGGAGCAGATGGAGCTGGTTTTGGGTCCACCGCCCCGGTGATCTACACTGAAGTGTCTGATTGATTCAGGCTTGCGCGCTACCCATAGGGTGGCGCGTTGGTTTTGTCGGCGGTTGAAGCCCCGGCGAGGTCGCGAGACCGGATCGATGAGAACGGCAACGCCAACACCCCGGTGGGGCGTCGCAAAGGGGCGTAGCTCAATTGGCAGAGCAGCGGTCTCCAAAACCGCAGGTTGCAGGTTCAAGTCCTGTCGCCCCTGCCCTGGTGAAGGGCACACGTTGACGAGAGGACCGCGAAGTTGAGCAAGCGAGACCGGGCAGCCCGCGCCAAAGAAGCCGCTGAGGGTTCTGCGGCGGATCCGGCTGAGCTCGACGGTCGCGACGACGCCACCGATGCGGGAACGGACGACGAGAAGTCGACCGGCACCGACAAGGAGCTGCGGCCGTCCGGTAAGCGCTCGGCTCGCGGACGTCGCTCGTCGGCGGGTGCAACCGACGGTGACACCGACTCCGATTCGGGGTCGGCGGTCGCCGTCAAGGAACGCAAGACGAAGAAGAAGGCGTCTGCGGGAGAGAGTCGGAATCCGTTCGTTCGGATCTGGCTGTTCCTCACGCAGGTCGTCGCCGAGCTGAAGAAGGTCATCTGGCCGACGCGGCGCGAGATGATCACGTACACGATCGTCGTGCTCGTGTTCGTCATCGTGATGACCGCGTTCATCTCCGGCCTCGACCTCGCCTTCGCCAAGGGCGTGCTCTGGTTGTTCGGCTGACCCACGCGGTGGGCTCGGCCGGGCGACGAGAAGTACGACCGCGAGATGAACCATAAGGAGCGTGGGCTGCAGTGAGCACCCCGGAGAACGAACTCGCCTCGACCGAATCCGTCGACGTGACGGACGCCGATGTCGATGCGGCCCCGACCGACTCGGCAGACGCCGATGACGCGGCGGCCGTGGACTCGACGGTCGACGAGTCGGGTGCCGTCGAGGGCGACGAACTCCCCGCCGAAGACACCGTCTCCGAGGACGCCGACGCCGACGCACCTGCGGAGGAGCCTGCCGAAGAGGCGGAGGTCGATCCGGTCGAGGAGCTGCGCAAGCAGCTGCGGCGCGCCCCCGGTGACTGGTACGTGATCCACAGCTACGCCGGTTACGAGAACAAGGTCAAGGCCAACCTCGAGACCCGCGTGCAGAACCTCGACGTCGGTGACTACATCTTCCAGGTCGAGGTGCCGACCGAAGAGGTCACCGAGATCAAGAACGGCCAGCCCAAGAAGGTCAACCGCAAGGTGCTGCCGGGTTACATCCTCGTTCGCATGGAGCTCAACGACGAGTCTTGGGGCGCGGTGCGCAACACCCCGGGCGTCACCGGCTTCGTGGGCATGACCAGCAAGCCGTCGCCGCTCTCGCTCAACGAGGTGCTGCAGTTCCTGATGCCGCGCGTCGAGGCGAAGAAACCGTCCGCATCGCGCGGATCGGCTGCCGACGGTGTCGAGGCCGCTGCTGCCGCCGCGTCGAACGTCATCGAGGTGGACTTCGAGGTCGGCGAGTCGGTCACCGTCATGGACGGCCCGTTCGCCACGCTGCCCGCGTCGATCAGCGAGGTCAACGCCGAACAGCGCAAGGTCAAGGTGCTCGTGTCGATCTTCGGTCGCGAGACGCCGGTCGAGCTCGGGTTCAATCAAGTCGAGAAGATCTAGCCCTTCGAGGCTCGCTTCGCTCGCACCTCAGGGAGCGGGAGAAGCAGACAAACACAGACTTTCACGTCTCCAGCGGGCGTGAATTCGCAAGGAAACCAAGCAAGGAACATAAAGATGCCTCCCAAGAAGAAGAAGCTCGCCGGGATCATCAAGCTCCAGATCCAGGCAGGCCAGGCCAACCCGGCCCCGCCCGTGGGTCCGGCGCTCGGTCAGCACGGCGTGAACATCATGGAGTTCTGCAAGGCGTACAACGCGGCGACGGAGTCGCAGCGCGGCAACGTCATCCCGGTGGAGATCTTCGTCTACGAAGATCGCTCTTTCGACTTCAAGTTGAAGACCCCGCCGGCTGCGAAGCTCCTGCTGAAGGCTGCAGGCCTGCAGAAGGGCTCCGGCGAGCCCCACACCAACAAGGTCGGCAAGGTGAGCATGGACCAGGTCCGTGAGATCGCCAAGACCAAGGCCGAAGACCTCAATGCCAATGACATCGACCAGGCCGCGAAGATCATCGCCGGTACTGCTCGGTCCATGGGCATCACCGTCGAGGGCTAAGACCTACCCAGTCGTCACCGTGGGAGGGCCGGCTCGGCCCGCACCACACACCCCGCACGTGAGTGCGGAGAAGGAACAGAGCAATGAGCAAGAAGAGCAAGGCCTACGCGGCCGCGGCCGAGAAGGTCGACAAGACCAAGCTGTACAGCCCGCTGGAGGCTGTGGAGCTGGCGAAGGACACGTCGTCGAAGAACACCGATGCGACCGTCGAGGTCGCAATCCGCCTGGGCGTCGACCCCCGTAAGGCAGACCAGATGGTTCGAGGCACCGTCAATCTGCCGCACGGCACCGGTAAGACTGCCCGCGTGATCGTGTTCGCCGCCGGCGACAAGGCCGCCGAGGCCACCGCCGCCGGTGCCGACGAGGTCGGCGCCGAGGATCTGATCGAGCGCATCCAGGGCGGTTGGCTGGACTTCGACGCCGCGATCGCCACCCCGGACCAGATGGCCAAGGTCGGCCGCATCGCGCGTGTCCTCGGACCGCGTGGCCTGATGCCGAACCCGAAGACGGGCACCGTGACCACCGATGTCACCAAGGCCGTCAACGACATCAAGGGCGGCAAGATCAACTTCCGCGTCGACAAGGCAGCGAACCTGCACTTCGTCATCGGCAAGGCTTCGTTCGACCCGGCCAAGCTGGCCGAGAACTACGGCGCCGCATACGACGAGATCATGCGCGCGAAGCCGTCTGCAGCGAAGGGTCGCTACATCAAGAAGGTGACCGTCTCCACCACGTCGGGCCCGGGTATCCCGGTCGACCCGCAGGTGAGCCGCAACTTCACCGAAGCGGCGCAGGCGTAGTCTTTCAGAGCCACAACACGAGGGGCCCGGCATTTCGATGCCGGGCCCCTCGTGTTGTGTGCTGCCGTTGTCTGTCGGCTGGACGCGTCCGCGGTCGGCAGTGCGACTGGTGAACCTAGGATCGGCTCCGGTGGACGGTTCGGATTCGGGGCGCTGGTCAGTGGGTGGCGAGTAGCCACATGAGGTGTGCTTCGACGAGGGAGGGGCGCGGTGTCGGTCGGCCGGGCTGGGCTGGTCGGACGTCGACGACGTGGCTGATGTCCAGACGCAACTCATCTGGACGCGACTGATCTGGACCCGACTGATCTGGGCGTGGCTGTGTGCCGGGCCGGGTTGGTGGTCCGTGGATCTCGTTGCGCACGGTGTTCAGATGTTGCGCGAACCGTTTCGGTATGTCGGGTCGGCGGTTGAGGCGGTCGGAGTTGGGTGGTGCGCCGGGTTCGCTGTTCAGTCGCCAGATGCAGCGGCCTTCGTCGGGGCCGTCGCGGACCACCCAGGTGGTGTACTGGCCGGGTTGATCGCCGACCATGCGGTTGTGTCGTGGGCAGGCGGGGGCGAGGTCGTCGATGTCGGTGAGCCCGCCTGTGGTCCAATCCTGGTGGGCGTGGTGGATCTCGACCTGGGTGGCGGGTTGATCGCATCCGGGTGCCGAGCAGACCTCGCCGTCGGGTCGCGCGAAGGAGGTGAGGCGTTGTTCGCGTGTGGCGAGGCGCTTTCCGCGCCCGAAGTACAGCGGAACAGCTGTGGAATCCTTGAACACCGCCAACCAGGGTTGGGCGTCGGCGGCCATCGCGATGACGTCGGCGATGGGTAGCAGGGTGCCGGTCGCGGTGATGGCGAGCCCGGCTTCGCGGATGAGGTCGCCCAGGTCGGCTTTGATGATCACCTGTACGGGTAGGCCGCGATGGGATTTTCCGAGCAGTCCGTCTTCGAGGACAGCCTTGAGGAGCGCGTTGAGCGCGTCGTTGTTGATCTGTGCGGGGGTGCGGTCGTCTCGGTCGGCTGCGGCAGCCAGGGTGGTGGGGTCGGCGTCTTCGAATGACCCTGTGGGCGAGTTCGGGTCGTCGGGGTTGTTCATGCCGGGTTTGGCCCAGACGGCGAGCAGCATGGTGACGCGGGCAGCCAACTCGGGGGTGAGGGTGCCGGTGAGTTTGGCGGTGCCGTCGGCGCGTTGCCGGTTGACCCACAGGTTGCGCCGTCGCTTCCGTTCGGTGTCGTCGACGAGGGTGCCGTCGGGGTCGAGGTGGGCGAGCAGCCGCGCACCGAGTTGGGTGATGTCGGCGGGGGTGTGAGCTTCGGCGATCTCGGTCATCTGTCGTTCGGCGGCGACTGTGACGTCGTGGTCGACGGCGTGGGGGATCTGGTCGAGGACGTCGGTGACGGCACGCACGTGGGCGGTACCGACGCGACCGTCGGCCAATGCTGAAGCGAGGGTGGGGTGTTCGGGTGGGAGTGATTCGCCGGTGTGGGTGTGGTGGGTGGCGGTGGCGTGGCGTTGGTTGTTGCGGCGCATCGGGTCGGAGACGCGCAGGCGGTGGGTCATGAACGCGGTGATGCTGCGGTGCCCGGTGCGATGTGGCAGGTCGCGGTCGGCGATGGTGACGAGCTGTCGGTCGCCGGCGTAGGTGAGTCGGGCGATGGCCTTTTCGGTGTCCGCGGCAACGTCTACGAGTTCGGTGTCCGAGCACGGGCCGAGGTCGATGGTCTGTAATTCGTCGATGAGCTGATGCAGTTCGGCGACGAGTTCGACCGCCCGGGACGTAGGCATGCCGCCTTCGGCGACGTGCGTGGTGCCGGCCATGACGGTCACCTCCCCCGAGAGCCGCTGGTGCGAATGTACTTTCGAGTCTACACATGACATGGGCTCACGGGGAAGGCGAAACAGCTGTTGCGCTGTCGGTTCCGGTTCTGACACCCGGGTTCACTCCAACCAGTTGTTGCCTCCGAGGTCCAGTTGCACGACGTCGAGCGTCGGGGAGATCCCGGATTCCGGTGCGAGGCCGTGGTTCTCGAGAACGTTGCGCATGATCTCTGCGGCGTCGATGTTGAGTGGGCTGGACACCCACATCGCGTACGGCAGGTTGACGAACCGGTTCTCGCGCACCGCTTTCAGGTTTCGGCTCGCGGGATTGGTGCGTAGGGCCTCGATCTTCTGCTCGACCGTCTGACCGGGGTAGTCGACGAAGACGATGAGGTCGGGGTCGGCCGTGGTGAGCCGTTCCCAGCTGACGGCCGTCCAGGTGTCCTCGATGTCCCCGGTCGCATTGCGCCCCCCGGCCGCGTCGATGATGCCCTGCGGGCCGCCGAACGATCCCGACGAGAAGATGGTGTCGGACACGCTGTCGAAGACGAAGACCGTGGGCTTGTCGGCGGGTTGCGGTGCGTCACGGAGCTTTGTGAGGCGCTCGGCGATGTCGTCGGCTGCTTCGGCGCCTTGCTCGGGGTCGCCGGTGATGGTGCCGATGTTGCGGAGGTCGGTGTCGAGCGCGACCCACGGGTCCATGGTGCCGCGCCGGGTCTCTCCCTCCACCTGCCGGCAGGCCTCGGAGAGTTGATAGACGTCGATTCCGTGGGTGGCGAGTATCTCCGGGGTGATGCCGCGGGATTCGCTCATGCCGTAGTTGTATCCGGCGTAGAGGACCTCGGGTTTGGCGCCGACGATGTTCTCCAGGGACGGTGATTCCGGGGCGACCTCGTTGAGGCCGTCGACCTGCGATCCGTACTCGAGCCGCAGCACGTCCTTGTCACGAGCGAGTGCGCTGACCGCTACCATCTTGTCCCGGGCCCCGGCGGCCAGGGCGATGGCGATCATGCCGCCGTCGTTGACGAACAGACGGTTCAGGGGTTGCGGGAAGGCGACCTCCGATCCGCAATTGGTCACCGTGACCGTGTCTTTCGACGCCGCTCCGGTGTCGGTGCCGCACGCGGCGGTCGTGCCGAGGGTCATCGCGGTGACGGCGAGGGCGAGGGCGGGGCGGATGCGGGTCGAACGAATGGTCACGGGATGTCCTCGGTGAGTGTCTGCGTGCAAGGGGTCGGGGGAGAGGTGAGCAGGAGATGGGGTGAGCCGGTGGCGGGATGGTCGACGACGGTGCCGGAGACCTCGAAGACGGATGCGAGGAGTTCGGTGGTCAGCACGTCGACCGGACGGCCGTGCGCGATGAGTCGCCCGTCGGAAACGACTGCGACGGAATCGAAGTGACGGAGGGTGAGGTCGAGGTCGTGCATCGCGGCGACGACGGTCGATTCCAGGTCGTCGAGAACCTGCATCAATCGCAACCGCCATGCCGCGTCGAGATGATTGGTCGGTTCGTCGAGAACCAGGATCGGTGTCTGTTGGGCGAGCGCGCGCGCGAGCACGACCCGATGGCGTTCCCCGCCCGACAGGTGCGTGCACGACCTGTTCTCCCAGCCGTCGAGGCCCACCTTCGTCATGGCGGCCCGCACGATCGCGGCATCGTCGAAACCCCCGGTCGCCCAGGCTGATCGGTAGGGGGTACGGCCCAGCCCCACGGCCTCGGTGACGGTGAGCTCGGCGGAGGGTTGCTCCTCCTGGCCGACGACGGCGATGGACTGTGCGCGGCGTCGAGGCGGCATCTGTCGCAGATCGGTGCCGTCGACCAGTACGGTGCCTGCGGCCGGATGCTGCAGACCGCACAGGGTTCGCAGCAGGGTGCTCTTGCCCGCACCGTTGGGTCCGACGATGGCGAGTCTCGTGCCCGCGGGGACGTCGAGGTCCACCTGCTCGAGGACGGTGCGGTTTCCGCGTCGGCACGCGAGGTCGTCGGCGCGCAGGGCCACCGCCCGCGTGCGACCGTCGCCCGTCATGAGCCACCTCCGAACACGTATTGGCGTCGCCCCATTAGGAACAGGAAGATCGGCGCGCCGATCAAACCGGTGACGATGCCCAGCGGCATCTCCCGAGGCGCGGCGGCCACGCGTGAGATCACGTCGACCCACACCAGGAACAGCGCACCTCCGCAGACGGCGACGGGCAGCATGGCGCGGTGTGTGGCGCCGACCATCAATCGGGCCGCGTGCGGGACGATGAGACCTACGAATCCGATGCCGCCCGCGACGGCGACCAGCACCCCGACCAGTACGCCCTGAATCCCGAAGAGCGCGTTGCGCATCGCGCGTACGGGAACACCCAGGGACGTCGCGGTGTCCGTGCCCGCGGCATAGGCGTCGAGCCACGAGTGGATGGCCAGCATCGCCAGAACGGTCACGACCACGACGACGCCGGCGATCTGGACCTTGGCCCACGTGGCGCCGGCCACGCTGCCGAGCATCCAGAACATCACGTTGTCGGCGGCGTGCGGATCGGCGGCGGTGAACACGAGCAGCGACGACAACGCCATGAACGCCGAGGAGAGCACGACGCCGGACAGGATGAGCCGCAGTGCGGTGAGGCCGCCCTGGGCGCGGGCCACGGCATACACCGTGGCCGATGCGGCGAGCGCGCCGAGCAGCGCGCCGCCGGACAGCGACCACACCCCGAGGCCGGCGAGGATGCCGAGGGTCATCACCGCGGTCGCCCCGACCGCGGCGCCCGCGGACACACCCAGCAGATAGGGCTCGGCCAGGGGATTGCGGACCAGGGCCTGCATCAGGGCGCCGGCGAGTGCGAGTCCGGCTCCGACGATCGCGGCCAGGACCGATCGGGGCAGCCTCAGGTCCCAGATGATCACCGCGTGCGCGGAGTCGATGTCGCCACCGGCCAGGCGGCCGACGACGGTGTGCCACACGTCGCCGACGGGGATGGGTTCGGCGCCGAACGCGGTGGCGAGCACGATGCTGATGAGTGTGAGGGCGAGCAATACGACGGAGAGCGGCGTCGACGGGAGTCGCCGCGCCGAGGGGGCGACGGCGATCTCGGTCGTGCCGTCGGGAGGACGGGACACGTGGTGGTACTGCCTATCGGTCTGGGTATCTGTGCGCGAGATACACGTTGGACTCGGGCGAGATCGGCAGGTATTCGGACTCGGGTTCGACCGGCTCCGACGCCTTCCCGGGTTGCCCCAGTGGCTCTGTGTCGGATCCGTCCCCCATACCGCTGCGCGCCAGTCCTGGATTCCCACCAGGTTCCCTGGCACCCACGTCTGCAGGTGCGACCGTTCTCGCCAGGTCAACCTACCAACACCGGCGGCGACGGTGAACACCGTGGTGGCGAGGTGACCAGGACAGGGGTTGTGCCGAGCACCTAGGGTGGTTTGGGGGACGACCGATGGACCGACGGCGAAACGGTGAACCGATGGATGTACGAGACACGAAACTGGCCATCATCGGAGCGGGGGCGGTGGGAACCGCGATCGCCTACTCCTCTCTCATCAGGGGCGTCGCGCGGACCATCGCGCTCCTCGACGTCAACAGTGCGAAGGTCACCGCCGAGGTGCTCGACATGTCCCATGGGCTCGAGTTCGTACCACGCGCGGACATCATCGGGTCCGACGATGTGTCGGTGTGCGCCGACGCCGACGTCGTCGTCTTCACCGCGGGTGCCAAACAGAGGCCGGGGCAGTCCAGGCTCGAACTGGCCGAGGCCACAATCGGATTGACGCGCGCCATCCTGCCCGGCGTCCTCGACGTCGCTCCCGACGCGATCTTCCTCATGGTGACCAATCCGGTCGATGTCGTCACCTACGCGGCGATGAAGATCAGCGGCCTGCCGCCGAATCGGGTGTTCGGCTCCGGCACCGTGCTCGATTCCTCGCGCCTGCGATTCCTCATCGCGCAGCACTGCGGAGTCGCGGTGCAGAGCGTGCACTCCTACATTGCGGGCGAACACGGTGACACCGAGATCCCGCTGTGGAGTTCGGCGACGATCGGCGGGGTCCCGCTCACGTCATGGACGCCGCTTCCCGGCCACCCGGCCCTGGACGCCGTTGCGCGCGAACGCATTCAGCACGAGGTGGTGCACGCCGCGTACAAGATCATCGAGGGCAAGGGTGCCACGAACTATGCGATCGGGCTCGCCGCGACCCGCATCGTCGAGGCGGTCCTCGACAACGAACACCGCGTGCTGCCCGTGTCGACCATGGCTTCCGGATTCGACGGGTTCGAGGATGTGTGTCTGTCCATGCCGACGGTTGTCGACCGCGGCGGAGCCCAGACCCGCCTCGACGTCCCGCTGTCGGAGTCCGAGCGCGCGGGACTGCTGGCGTCGGCGGAGACCCTGCGCGGCATGCAGGCGCGGTTCGGACTGTGAGGCCGACCGTGAGGCTACGCGGGGACGGTCGCCCGTGAGAATTTCGAGCTGACCGGCTACCACCCGCTCGAAGTCGGCGCCGACGTAGATGTCGACGTGTCCGTCGGCCGGACCAATCTTCGCGATGCATGCGCTTTTCGATGGCCTGACCCCGTAATGTCACCTCGTCACGATGAGGTGTCGGGGGACACACAGAAGAAGGTCAAGCACGATGCGTTGCTCGCGAAAGATGGTCCTCGGATTCCTGGCCGCGGCGTCCATGACGGTCGCCCCGCTGATGGTGGCGGCACCCGCCTCGGCGGCCACGGACTACGACAATTGCACGGCGCTGCGCGTCGACTACCCGCACGGTGTCGGCGAGACGGGCGCCGTCGACTCGACGTCGGGCACCCCGGTCACCACGTTCACCGTCGACGACGAGTTGTACGACGCCAATTCGGAGAGCGACCGCGACAAGGATGGCATCGCCTGCGAGAAGCACTGAGCGTGACCAGAGCCTGGTGACGTCACAGAGGTCGTGCACCTGCCAGGGGACACGCAGGCGTTAGATTCGTGCCCATGGCGGTCCGATTCGACAGATTCCTGAGCAGCACGCATCCGGACATCGCGATCGGTGCCGCGCTGCTCTTCGTGGCCGGACTGATCGACGCCATCGCGTTCTTCGTGCTCAAGGGCAGCTTCGTCGCCTTCATGTCGGGAAACTCCACCATCATGGGTGCCTCGGCGGCGACGGGCAGGTGGTCGACGATCGCTCTCGTCGCCGGACTCGTGGTTGCGTTCTTCGGTGGCGCCGCAAGCGGTGCGGCGATCAGTCGCTGGGGCGGCGCGCGCTCGCGGGTCTGGGTTCTCGTGGCGGTGACCGTCGCGCTTCTCGCCGGCACCGTGGTCGCGATCACCGCGTCGCCGACCGCCGGGATGATCGTCGTCGCGGCGGCCACCGGTGCGATCAACTCGGCGCTGTCGCATACGTCGACCGTGCAGGGCGGACTGACCTACGTCACCGGGACGCTGGTGAGATCCGCGCACGAGCTGGTCGCATCGCTGGGCACCGATCGGCCGTGGTCGTGGCTTGCGGTGTTCTGGATGTGGCCGGTGTTCGTGCTCGGCGCGGTGTGCGGCGGCTTCGCCGAACAACACTGGGGTGTCGCCGGATTGTGGGTCGGGGTCCTGATCGCGGTCGGCGCCCTGCTCCTGCGCGTCGCAGAGACGTCTCGAGGCGATTCGCGCTCAGATGGAACCGAACGGGCCGCTGGATAGTCTGAAACATATGCGCGACGACAAGCTGCTCACCCGGATCTCGGCCCTTCTGCGCCAAGCGGAGAACACCGACAACGAGCACGAGGCCGAGACCTTCATGCAAGCCGCTCAACGGCTGGCGACGGCGTCGTCGATCGACCTGGCCGTGGCTCGGGCGCATGATCCGGCGGCACGTAAGAAGGTCACGCCCATCAGCCGGCAGATCGCCATCGGGGAAGCCGGCAAACGCGGGTTGCGTACCTACGTGCAGCTCTTCGTCGCGATCTCGATGGCGAACGACGTGACCGTGGACGTCGCGAGCAACTCGACCTTCGTCCTCGCGTACGGGTACGAGGCCGACATCGACGCCTGTGAGGCGCTGTACACGTCGCTGATCGTGCAGATGGTCGCGGCGAGCGACGCGTACCTGCGGTCGGGTGCGTACAAGGGCGAGACATTCGCGCGGGTCGTCACCCGGGGGAGCGGGTGGCGCGCCCGGCGGGTGATCGAGGAGAAACCGCTGTCGCCGATCACCGCCCGCCTCAACTTCCAGTCGGCATTCGCCGAGCGAATCGGCAAGCGGCTCACCGAGGCACGGGACGCGGCCCGCGACGAGGCGCTCGCCGCCGACCGGGATGCCGGGGAACGATCGAGTGGCACCGCGATAGCGTTGCGCAACAAGGAACTCGAGGTGACCGACTTCTACCGGACGGAGTCGAGCGCGCGCGGCACCTGGCGTCCATCGAGCGCCTCGGCCGGCTACTCCGAGGCGGCGCGTCGGGCGGGGGATCATGCGGGACGGCGCGCGAAGATCGGCGCCGATCGTGAATTCGGCGGGGCACGAGGGGCTCTCGAGGGCTGAGGGGCATCACCTGAGTGTCGTCCCCGAGCATTCATGTGGTGTTCACGAGGTACTAGATGCCACCGCTAGCGTGGTCGGCGTTCAATCGTGGTGAACGCGACCTTCGGGGGAAACCGTGGAATTCAGGCACCTGGTGTCCTTTGTCGCGATCGCGGAGGAGCTCCACTTCGGTCGGGCCGCGGCGCGGCTCCATCTGACGCAACCGTCGTTGAGTGCCCAGTTGCAGAAGCTGGAGCGGACTGTAGGCGTCCAGCTCGTGGCACGAAACTCGCACGAGGTGCGGCTGACGTCGGCGGGTGTGGCCTTCGAAGAGCACGCCAGGCTCATCCTGCAGCAGCTGCAGAAGGCGGCCAGCAGTGCGAAGTCGACCGCCGAGGGCATCTCGGGTTCGCTGAATGTCGGGTACAACCTACCGGCCGATCATCATGTTCTACCGCGTGCCATGGCGAGGATGAGTGAGGCGTACCCCGACATCTCGGTCTCACTGTGGGAGAAACGGACCGGTCCGCAGCTCACGGCGTTGTCCGACGGCACGCTGGACCTCGCGCTCATGTACGGCCGGCCGCACACACACGAGTTTCGGTCGCGGAGGCTGATCGCGAACATCCCGATCGTGGCGATCGTCGGCCGCAGGCACAGGTGGGCAGGCCGTCCGGGGGTGCGGTTCGCCGAGCTCGCGTCCGAGCGCTGCCTGCTCTTCCAACGCGCCCAGACCCCGGCGATGTACGACTCGATCCTCGGCGCCGCGAACGACGCCGGGATCGAGATGACCATCGCGCAGAACGCAGACGATCCGGGTGCCACCGCGCACATGGTCTCGGTGAAAAACCTGGTCGGGTTCGCTTCGCTACCGCGTGCGGTCGTTGTCGGGCGCGGGGCCTCCGGCTCGGATCCGGTCGCGGTCAAGCTGTTCGACCCCGTTCCGGTCGTCGACCTGTACGCGGTGTGGCGCACCGACGACACCAGCCCTGCGCTCGTCAACTTTCTGGCCTGCCTTGAGTCCGATACCGACTCCAGGGCCCAACGCGTGCAGGGCCCGGCGAGCGACGAACAGCGTGCTCGACCCACATGGCTCCCGTCAGGTGTCGCACTACTTCAGTCCGGAACGCACGAACGCGTTCACGATATGTCGCTGCAAGGCGAGGTACAGAACGAACACGGGCAGACAAGTCATCCCGGCCAGCGCCATCATCGCGCCCCAGTTGGTGCCCTCGGCGGTCATGAAACTGCGCAGTCCGAGCTGCACGACCGAACTGGTGCGCTGTAGGACCACCGCCGGCCAGAAGTACTCGTTCCACGCGTTGATGAACAGCAACAGACCCAGCGCGACCAGTGCAGGCCGCAGATTGGGGACCACCACCGTCCACAGAATCGACCACGACGAGCGGCCGTCCATCTGGGCGGCCGCGACGAGTTCTTTGGGGAACGAGTCCATGTGCTGACGCAGCATGAGCACGGCCAGCGCCGAGCACAGCGTCGGCATCACCACGCCTGCGAGCGTGTTGAGGAGGCCGAGCTGTTGGAGCAGGACGTAATTCGGCAGCATGGTGACCTGGAACGGCACCAGCCAGGTACCGACGAACCCGAGGTACAGCAACCGTTTGAACGGGAACTCGAACATCGCGAACGCGTAGGCGGCGAGCAGTGCGATGAGCAATTGCGCCACCGTGGATCCGGTGGCGACGGCAAAAGTGTTGACCAGCAGCCGAACCACATCGGCCTGTGCCGCCGCATCTGCATAGTTCTGGACCGACAGCGGCCATGGCAACGGGGCCAGCGAGTACTGGTCGTCGGGGCGGCGAAACGACGTCGCGACCATCCAGTAGATGGGGAATCCGCAGCAGAAGGCGACCGTGGCCAGGGTGAGGTGACCGCGCACCGCCGCCCGGCGTGTCGGGACGGCAGGACCACGGGTGGTTGCGGCGCTCTGAGAAATCGAGGCGTCGTTCACCTCATCGGTTGTCATGGAAGGTCACTTTCTCGGCGAGGCGCATCAAGCCGGCGGCCAGCAGCCCGAACAGGACGAACGCCACCACCCCGACCGCCGCGCTCATACCGGCGTCGAAAGTCTGGAAACCGTACTCCCACAACAGGTAGTAGACGTTGGTGGTCGCGCCCGACGGACCGCCTTGCGTGAGTGTGTCGATCAGCGGGAACGTCCACTGGGCGCTCAGGATCACCGTCAGCAACGTGAGCAGGACGAGCGAGGGGGACAGCAGCGGCAACGTGATCCAGCGATCTATCTGGCTACGGGTCGCGCCGTCGACGCGTGCGGCCTCGTCATAATCGGGGCTGACATCGGCGATCCCGGCGGCCACGACGAGGACCGCGAACCCGACGACGTGCCAGCCGGTGATGACGATGACGGCGAGCTGCGCCGTGCGGGTGTCGTTGATCCAGTTCACGTCGAGACCGAGGGCGCGGTTGATCGCGCCGGCCTCCGGCTCGGCGAGCCACCGCCACGCGGCCGCCGATGCCACGGGTGCGACCAAGAACGGCGCGAAGATGATGGCCTGATACACGTTGCGCATCCGGCCGGTGACTCCACGGGCCGCGAAGGCGATCATGACCGGGAGGATCACCGAGAACGGCAGGAGCCCGAGTATCACCTCTCCGGTGCGCACCAGCGAGTCTCCGACTTCGGGTATCTCGGTGAGCCGACGGTAATTGTCCCCGCCGACGCCGACCATCTCGCTGGTGGGCAGCAGGTTCCACGAATGAAAGGACAACTGAACTGCCTGTGTCAGCGGCCGATAGGTCCAGACGACGAGCATCGCGATGGCCGGCAGCAGATACAGGTAGGGCAGGGTGAGGGACCGGATTCGTCGCCACCGCCGAGCACGGCCCTCGCCGGCCTCGATGGTCGGCGACGAGGGGGCCGGGACGATCATGTGCTGGGCCGCGACCTCCGGTTCGAGGACGAACACGTCACATCTCCTGACGTGCGAGGTCGCGGAGCCTGGCCAGCGTCTCGCTCTCCGACACGTCGTACACCGGTTCGCAGGGAGTCGCCTCGACTGCAGTCGCGACGACGGTACCGCCCACGACATCGACACGGCTGAACCCGAACCCGAGCACGCCGCGATGCCTGCCGATGGGAGCGAAGGTATCCAGACGGTAGGAGAGTGCGGGCCCGACCCACACCGGAATCCCGGCGAGGGAACCACTGCCGGTCAGGTGAGAATGTCCGCACACGATCATCTTCACGTCCGAGCCGAGGAGAACGTCACCGAGCCGGTCCGCATCTTGGAGACGAAGCCTGTCGATCGGCGGGATCGCCGACCTCAGTGGTGGGTGATGCAGCACGAGTACGGTGCTGCCGGCCGGCGCGGCGGTCGCCACCTGGTGACGTAACCAGGACAGTTGGTCGTCGGTGAGCCAACCCTCGTGACGGCCCGGTCGTGTGCTGTCCATGGTGATGACGCGGGTACCGGCGAGGAGGTGCACGGTGTCGTGCGGACGATCGGGATCACCGGCGTCATCGAAGAGTCCGACCCGGAAGTTCTCTCGCACATCGTGATTCCCCATGGCGTAGATCACCTCGGCATCGAGTGCGGCTGCTGCCGGTTCGACGAGTTCGCGCAAGCGCCGGTAGGCCCGGATGTCGCCGTCGTCGGTCAGATCACCGGACAGCAGCAACGCATCGACGTTCCTGCCCGATCCGACGACCTGCTCGAGTACGACCCGTACGT
Source organism: Gordonia terrae (assembly GCF_051789125.1). Taxonomy (GTDB): domain Bacteria; phylum Actinomycetota; class Actinomycetes; order Mycobacteriales; family Mycobacteriaceae; genus Gordonia; species Gordonia terrae_A. The sequence goes on from NZ_CP196526.1 coordinate 1,154,254, forward strand.
TGTGCGCGGTGTCCACGACGCCCCGGACCAATTCCCCGGGCGCCACGATATGGGTGTCGGTGAGTTGCACGATGGTGCAGGCAGGTGTGCTCATTGCGCCGGCATCAGGTTCGTCGACAAGCGCTGCGCCTCGCTCAGGGTCGCTTGGGGGTCGGCACCCTGATAGACGATCTTCTCCACCGCCGCCATCAGGTTTCCCTGGATCTGTTTGTAGCTGTTGCCCGGCATCGAGACCCAAGGGGTGAGACGTTGCAACTGTTCCAGATTCGGCTCGAGCAGATCTCGGTTCTCGTCGGCCCAGGCGGCGAGGTAGGCCGGGTCGTCGACCAGTCCCGTACGTAGCGGTAGATAACCGATGCCTTTGGCGATCGTGGTGAAGGCCTCGTTGCCGGTCAGATACTGGATCAGTTGCCACGCGGCGCGTTGCTTGACCGGATCTTTTGCGAATGTGTACAGGGCCACACCGGAATTCGTCGGTACCGTCGGACGAGCGCCGAAACCGGGCATCGGCGCGGCGCGCAGCTCCCACTTGCCGACCGCGCCCTTGAGGAACGTCGACTGCATCGAACTGCTCTCCAGGATCATGCCCATGTCGCCGCGCGTGAACGCCTCGTAGCCCTGTTGTTGGGTGTACGCTGGCGTGGCGCCGGTCTTGACGAGTTGCTGCGCCATCCCGGTGGCCTCGAGTGCGGCCGGGTCGGCGAACGACAGCGTGCTGCGATCATCCGAGATGACCTGTCCGCCCGCCGAACCCACCAGCGCCTGATAGCACCAGTCGGTTGCCGATTTCGTGAGGCAGTCGATGTAGACCCCGCCCTTGCCGGTCTTGGCGGCTATCACCGACGCGGCCGTCCGGACCTCATCCCATGTGCGGGGTGGCCGCTCCGGGTCCAGACCGGCACGGCGGAACAGATCCGCGTTGTAGTAGAAGACCGGCGTCGACATGACGAACGGGATACCGAAGGTGGTGTCGTCGGACACGGCGAGGTTCCGGACGCTGTCCGCATACGGGTGCTCGCCGCCGAATGCCTGCTCGATGGCGTCGGGGCCGAACAGAGTCGACAGGGGTTGGGCACCGAGCTGATCGACGACGAAGCCGAAGTCGCCGAACCCCAGCTGTGCGACGTCGGGCGGGCTGCCTGCGACCGACTGCTTCTGCACGCTGGAGATCGCATCGCGTGCGGGGTTGGGGCTGTTGCCCTGCGGCTTCTGTGCCTTCACGGTGATATTGGGGTACTTCTCGCCGAAGTCGGCGATGAGCGTGTTGAAGGTGTCCGTCCACGCGCCGGCAAGGCCGTAGTTGTAACTCTCGAAGACGATCGTCACCTTCTCGTCGGGGTCGAGTTCGGGCACTCGGGCCGACGAGTCTCCCTCCGATGACCCTCCCATGCTGCATGCGGACAACGCGACGAGCGCCGCGGTGCAGAGGGCCGTGGAGGCGCCGGCCCGGCGAGCGAAGTTCCTGCGTCTCATGACGGTGCTCCTTGGAGGCTCAGAGGGTTGTCGAGGGGACTGTGGGCGTCCGACCAGCGCAGACGGCGGCCGGAGGTCGAGTCGAAGAGGTGGATGTCGCCGACGGGGACTCCTACCCGGACCCGGTCACCGGACTGCATCCGACCGGGTCTGGCGATGCGCGCCTGCAGGGGGATGGTGCCCACGCGTAGGTGGACGATCTCGTCACTGCCGTGGTTCTCCACTGCGTGGACGAGGGCGTCGATGTCTCCGGCGGAGTCGAATCGGAGCTTTTCCGGTCTGATTCCCGCCGTGACCACCTGATCGACGTGGTCGGGTGGTGCGGCCAGGCCGAGCGGAATGTCGAGCCCGTCGGCGCGCAGGACGATCTCGCCGGCGCGGGCACTGGTGGTCGCGTCGAAAAGACACATGGGCGGTGCTCCGAGAAACGTTGCGACGAAGCTTGTCTCGGGATGGTCGTAGAGTTCGTCCGGAGTGCCGACCTGTTCGACCCTGCCGCGGTTGAGCAGGACGATACGCGTGGCCATCGACATGGCCTCGACCTGATCGTGTGTGACATAGAGGAAAGTCGATCCGATTCGGCGGTGCAGATCGATGAGTTCTGTCCTGGTCGCCGAACGCAATTGCGCGTCGAGATTGGACAGTGGTTCGTCCATCAGATACGCACCCGGTTCTTGAACCATGGCCCGCGCGAGTGCGACTCGCTGTCGCTGGCCGCCGGACAGATCCGAAGGTCGGCGTTCGAGGAGTTCATCGAGTTGAACCGTGTCGGCGATTCGGGTGACTCGGTCCGCGATGTCTGTGCGTCGCATTCGGCGGGCCCGGAGTGGAAACGCGATGTTCTTGGCGACCGTGAGGTGGGGATAGAGTGCGTAACTCTGAAAGACCATCGCCAGCCTGCGATCCCGGGGTGGGAGGCCGGTGACATCGCGGCCGTCGATGCGGATCGCACCGGCGCTCGGGTCGAGAAGCCCGGCGATCAGCCGCAGCAGCGTCGACTTGCCACAACCGCTGGGCCCGAGGAAGACGACGAACTCTCCATGGGCGATGTCGAGGTCGACGGCGTCGAGTGCGCGGGTCGAGCCGAACTGCATCGTCAGTCCACTCAGTTCGATCGAGCTCACCGGCGGAATACTCGCGGTTTCGGCGACCCGGTGCGGGTGCGGTGACTCGCGGATGACTGGTGACGGTTCATTCCGGTCCCTCTCACATGGCTCGACTTGCACAGCCAGTGTCAGCAGCCGGTGGCGCACTCAGGGGTTGGATAGGCGATGCCGATCGTGGGGTACCCGATTGTCGATCGCGGGGTTCAGGGTGTTCGGTCGTACCAGGCCACCGACGATGTCGGGGCGAACGGCGTCGGGGTGCCCGCCCAGTGCCGCACCCACCGACCGACGCGGCCCTCGTCGGTTGCGGCGGCGTGCACGACGATGGCGGTGACGACCAGGATCAGAGCGAACACGAACAGCCAACTGATGGCGACGAAGACGATACCGAGAGTGCCGTAACTGCGGATGGTGCCCGCGGCGAGTGCGGGCAGGCCGACGCGGCTGCCGGCCAGCAGCACCGTGATGAGGAGGCCGGTCCCGACCCCGTTGAGGACGAGCAACTTCATCGGAACCTGCGACGACACCAGGAGACGGGGGATGGCGGTGAACGTGGCCGACCAGATCACCAGGGTCACGACGAGAACGAGCACGATCCCGAGGACGCCGCGGTCTCCGATGCGCACACCGAACAGCGAGGTGGCCTGCAACCCGGTGGAAAGCCCTTGCGCGGTGACCGCGACGGGGATCAGGAAGACCACCACCACCCACCGCCAGAACGTACGCCACGGCAGTTTGGCGACGTCCCAGATCGACACATACATTCGGCCGAGGGCACGGGACAGGGAGGTGGCGCCGGCGATGGTCATCAGCGCACCGACGATCCCGAAGGTCGTGGCGGAGGTCGGGTCATCGACCCAGGTCGAGTCGAGCCGGCTGATCGGGATGCCCAGATCGGTCAGGGCGTCATCGACGACGTCGGTGCCCGGAAGGTTGAGCACGAGGATCACGATCGGGAGGATCGACGTGAACGCTTGTGCGGCCAGTGTCATCGACCGGTCGGTGATGTTGCCCCGAGCGATGTCGACGACGATGCGCAGAACCAGGGAAGCGCCGGGCAGTTGTAGTACCTTCTCACGGATTGCATCGATGTCAGGACGGCGCATGAACACTCCCATCGGCTCCGGGTTGAGCTTCGGCCCGCTCGCTTCGCTCCCGGCGCCGGGGTTGAATTTCGGCCCGCTCGCTTTGCTCCCGGCGCCGGGTCCGCTCTCATCATCGGCGAAGCCGTGAGTGACCGGGACACGGGGCGCGCCCGATTCTATGAGGCCGAGCACCTCGTGCACCGGCTCTTCGACAACGTCTCGTCGTCGCGGACCGTCCAGCTCGCCGGCACCGAGATCACGCTGCCGGCGGAGGCGAGGTTCGCCTCCATCGACGCCGTGGACGACTACGTGCGTCGGGTGCTCGAACTGCCCGCGGTGCGGTCGGGTTTCCCCCGGGCCGCGGAGCCGGTGTCGGTCCGCGAACGCCGCGGTCAGCGGTCGGCGCACTATGCCGCGAGAGTTCGCGCAGACGATGGCACCCAGGTCGAGGCGGAGATCGCCATACCGTCGTCGCGAGAGGGGCGGTGGGCGCTACGTGAGCTGGTGGTTCTGCACGAACTCGCGCACCACCTCGACGGCACGGCCGGACCCGCTCACGGCCGTGGCTTCGTGCTGACGCTCGTCGAACTCGTCGGACTCGTACTCGGGCCCGAGGCGGCTTTCGTCTATCGCGTCGTTCTCGCCGACTCAGGAGTGAGCTGAAGGTCCGCGATCCCTCTGCCGAGCGTGTCGACATGGTGCGCCGCGGGCGTCGAGAGAGGCTGCTGTCCCAGGGTTTCACACGCAAGCAGCATTCGGCGACGAGCGACCCCGGGACCTGGTCGTCGAGGACGCACGCGGATTTGGTCCGGCATCCCGAAGACGAGGATGGTCGCTGAGGTTCACGCCTCGGCGACGCACGGGTCTCGAACGACAAAGCCCACCACCGCAAACGGGCGGTGGCGGACTTGTCGACCGGTGATGGTGTGCGCGATTTCTACCCGGTCTTCGCCTCCCGATCTGCGGCGCGCTGGAACTCGAGATCGTCTGAGGCGCAGGCCAAGCAGATCGCCGCGTGGTCGGCGGACGGATCGCGGTCCATCTCGTAGGCGATGTAGCTGTCGTCGCAGCAGTGACAGCGGATGCGCGCCTCCCACATGTCGTCGACCTCATTCCGAGGGTCGTGGGGGCGTTGCATGGTGAACCAGCCTTCGCGCCGGAACTTGAGCGCCACAGCGTAGATGACGCCGGCGACGACGAAGGCGATGGGCGACGCCCACACCGCGCCGAAAGTACCGCCGAACAGGACGAGAGCGATGCCGATCACGGATGCGGCCGCCCAGGCACCGACGCCGGCCGGGTTGACCGCGGGCACGCGTCCCGGACGGAACTCCAGCGAATCGGCCGGGATCTTGCGCAGGCGCATCCAGCCGATGTGGGTCAGTGCGATCGCGACCCATCCGACGATGAGGACACCCTGGTACTGGAGCGAGGTGGTGATCCAGGACAGCACGTTCGTCAGCATCATCAGGTAGACGATCACGGCGACCACGCCCACCCAGAAGGTGCGGGGCATCGAGAACTTGACGGTGCGGGCGAAGAAGTTCTGGAAGTTCGTCGATGCCAGGTAGAAATTGCCGCTGTTGACGCGTGTCTGGCTGACGACGACCCACAGCAGACCCCAGATGCCCATCATGCCCACGATCCCGAGGATCGCCGACTCCTCCGAGAGTGGTCCGGCGATGGTGATGGTCTGGGCGAGGAACATGCCGACTGCCGCGTTGATCAGGAGCGTGACGACATAGAACGGGGTGCCGAAGGACACGCGTGCGTTGAAGGTCGCATCCTGCGGGCGGCCGAATCGCGCGTAGTCCCAGGCCATCATGGTGACGACCCAGACGCCCATGTAGATGACGAAGGCGTACCACCATCCGGGCACGCCGAGATCGGCCGCGGCCTCCGGCTCATAGGTGAGCCAGTCGTTGCTGTAACCGTATTCGGCGATCGCCCACACCACCGAGCCGATCAGTCCGACGACGTAGAGCGGCAGCAGTACCCCGTTGAGCCGGTCGAGCCAGGTGGCGACACCTCGCCACGCCAGCGGCGCCTGGTAGGCGACGACCACGAACGCCCAGAACGCGATCGGGAGACCGCCGAAGTAGGCATGCAGGGCCGACGCGACGATCGCACCCTCGGCCACCACGTAGTAGGCGATCGTGATCCCGAACAGGGCTGCGGCGAAAGCGGATCCGGCGCGACCGAACACGACGCGGGAGAACAGCGAGACGCTGGTTCCGGTCTGGTTGGCGAACTTGGCTGCGACGGAGTTGATGGCGCCGTAGGCCACCACGGAAAGCCCGATGCCGATGAGGGCGTCGGTGGCTCCCACCGAGAGTGAGACGGTGGCGCCGACGACCACGAAGAACATCGCGCTCATCAGGCCGAACCAGGCCATCGACACCGACGACCGCGACGTCCGCCAGGAGTTGGGCACGATGTGCATGGAGTAGTCCTCGGCTGCGGCGCGTGCCAGGACCTGGGGATCGTCGGTGTACGTGACGTCCAGGGGCGGAACTCCGCCCGCCCTGGAGGATGAGATGTCGAGAGTCATTGCATTCCTTGAGGTTCGAGTGGTTTCGGGTCAAAGCGGAGCAGCGGCGGGTGAATGGCGTCGTCGCCATCACCCGCCGCTGGGTGTTCGTACGAATCGGGTCCCGGAGTCGGGACGTCAGACGATCGCCGGTTCCGACACCGTCAAGGTGCCCGGGACGAAGTCGATGCCGGGGTCGTCGGTCCAGTGGACGACGGTGCGCCGCTGCAACATCTGCCGGAACTGTGCCGTCGTGTTGGTCAGCACTTCACCGCTGCCCCAGTCGAGGATCACGCCGTACTGACGGACACAGTCCATCTCGTTGATCAGACCGGAGCGATACTCCGCGGAAACCGCTTCCGGGTCGCGTTCGATCCACGCGTGCCGATTGCTGCGGATGTACTCACGCGCACCGATGGTGGCTTCGAGATCGACCTCGTAGGAGAAGATCTCGGGGTCGATCTCCTTGATGACCACGCCGTAGTCCTTCTCCGCGCGAGCAATCGAGACGTAGCCGTCGATGACGTCCTCCAGTACCGCGTCGACGTCCCGTTGGAGCGGGTCACCGAGGCCGCCGCCCCCGGCCGACGGGCGGGTGAACTCGTCTCCCGACTTGATGGGAACCGCGGCGAAGATCGAGCCGAGATATTGCTCGTCCTCGGTGCCCTTGTTGAGCCAGACGCCGTGGGGGATCGACGGCAGGCCGCCCCACAGACCCCAGGTGACCGACCGTTCGCGGTCACAGCAGTAGGACATGACGGTGTTGTCGCTGGCCCACAGCTTTCCGCCCTTCTCGGCGCCGAGGCCGCCCCGGAACTTGCCGGGCCCGCCGGAGTCGGGCACCAGGTCGTGACACGAGGTGAGAACCGGGGCCAGGCGCTCCTGCCCTTCGAAAGGTTGTGTGCCGTACTGGACACCGAAGACGGCGGCGGATGCGTTGTAACCGTCGGCGCCGTTGCGGCCGCCCCAGCCGCCCATCATCCAGTCGTACCACATGAAATTCGGATTGCCTTCTCCGCGTTGATCTCGACCACCCACCAGGAGGTACTCCAGGTTGAACGTGCATGCCATCGCGCGCTCGGGCTGGATGTCCGACCAGATCTCGAAGACCGAACTCATGATCTTCTCGAACGGGCCCGAGCAGAAGCCGGCACACGGCGACGGCCAATCGGCGTTGACGACCGATCCGAGCGGCCCGAGGTCCGCGGTCACGACGCGGTAGAACCCGGAATTCAACGGGATGTCGGGAAACTGCATTTTCGTACCGGCGACGATGCCGGCGAACGACCCGCCGAATCCGGCGTTGAGCATCGACGAGATCGAGGCGTGCGACTCGCTGAGGTCGTAGTGCACGGTGTCTCCGGAGATGGTCATCCGTGTCTTGATCGGGATGAGACCCTCGCCGCGTGCCGGGTCCTGGTCGATGTAATCCTCGGTGTACCAGACACCGTCGGGGAGCTCGGAGATCTTGGCGCGGGTGAGATCCTCGACATAGTCCTGCACTTCGGCCATCGCCGTCTTGATGGTCTCGACGCCGTACTTGTCGCACAGGCGCTGGATCTCGCGCTCGGCGACGCGAGTTGCCTCGGCCTGCGCCTGCATGTCGCCGATGATGTCGCGCGGGTTGCGGGTGTTCTTTGCGATGAGGTACGCGACGTCTTCGAGGAACTGGTCCTTGCTCCACAGTCGGGTCGGCGGGATCCGAAGCCCCTCACCCATGTGATCGAGTGCCTTGACGTTGAACGAGCCGGGAGTGGCACCGCCGACGTCGGCCCAGTGCCCGTTGGCCTGTGCGTACCCGAGCAGCTCACCGTCGTAGTAGATGGGCCGGATGATGCGGGTGTCGTTGAAGTGGCTGCCTCCCTCGTAGACATCGTTGATGACGAAGACGTCGCCGGGGTGGATGTCGCCCTCGAACTGCCGGATGACCGCCTTGGCGGTGTAGTGCAGGGTTCCGACGTGGGCGGCGATGTCGCCGGTGCCCTGCATGACCGTGTTGCCCTCGGTGTCGCAGAGGGCCGAGGAGAAGTCACGGGAATAGATGACGAACGAGTAGCAGGTCCGGAGGATCTGTTCGGCCATCTGGTCGACGGTGTTGATGAAGGCGTTCTTCAGCACCTCGAAGGTGACCGGATCGAGTGTTGTTGCCATGGTGGGGTTTTCCTGTTCTGTCAGAGACGATGGGAGATCACTCGGCGGCGGTGAGCAAGAGGTTGCCCCACTCGTCGACGCGGGCCGAGGTCCGCGGCGGGACGACGGTCGTCGAATCGAGCTGGTCGACGATGCACGGACCGGCCAGTACGGCTCCGGGCGGCAGGCCGGCACGGTCGTAGACCGGCGTCGCCAGTCGGGCGACCTCGTCCGGGAAGAGCACATCCCGCACCTCGAGGGGCTCCGGTGAGAAGGTCGCCGGATCGATCAGATCGGCGGGAACCGTGTCCATCCGAGGGGTGAGCCCGATGGCGCGCAACGAGATCCGGTAGATCTCGACGCCGGTGTCCTCCGCGGCGAAGTTGTGCTCCTTGAGATGCGTCGCGTGGAAGGTCGCGATCACCTCGTCGAGGCTCGTCAGGGGCATCGACACCGGCACCGCGATCGCCCGCCACTGTCCCTCGTAGCGCATGTCGAGGTGGTACTCGAAGAGCATGTCGTCGGGGTCGACGTGCTCGGCCGACAGACGTGCGCGACCTTCCTCCTGCAACTCGGCGAAGGTGGCGGTCAGATGGTCGAGGTCGGCGTCGGCGGCGTCGGCGAGGTACATCCGGGTGATGTCGTGCTGGATGTCGACCAACATGCAACCCATCGCCGAGGTGACTCCCGGGTGCGGCGGGATGATGACCGTCGGGATGCCCAGGTCCTTGGCGAGATAGGCGGCGTGCAGCGGTCCGGCTCCGCCGAAGCCGACCAGCGCGAAGTCCCGCGGATCGTGACCCTTGCGGATGGAGATCAGACGGATCGCATCGGCCATGTTGGCATTGGCGACCTTGATGATCGACTGCGCCGCCGTCTCGACGTCGAGACCCAGTGGCGCGGAGATCTTCTCCAGGGCCGCCCGCGCCATCGACTCGTCGAGCTCCTTCACACCGCCGGCCAGCTTCTTGCCGACGGTGCCCAGGATGAGGTTGGCGTCGGTGTTGGTGGCGAGATCCCCCGACGCGCCGTAGCAGGCCGGACCGGGGTCGGACCCCGCGGACTGCGGACCGTTGCGCAGCGAACCGGCGTCGTCGAGCCAGGCGATCGACCCGCCACCGGCGCCGATGGTCAGCACTTCGATGCTGGGGAAGCAGATCGGGTGACCGAACGCGACGCTCCACATGTTCGTCGTCGCCAGCACGCCGTTGTCGGTGAGCGAGACGTCGGTGGAGGTCCCGCCCATGTCGAACCCGATCGAATTCTCGAAACCGCATGTGCGGGCGATGTGCCGGCTCGCGATCGCCCCTGCCGCGATCCCGGAGGCGGCCAGACGGGCGCCGTACTTCTCGGCCATGGTCGGTGTCATGACCCCGCCTCCCGAATGGAGCAGCAGGACATCGTTGTCGTAACCCGCCTCAGCCAGGCGTCCCTCCAGCGTCCGGGCGTAGGGGCCGATGATCGGGACGAGTGCGGCGTTGGCCACGGTCGTCGAGAAGCGTTCGTATTCGAAGATCTCCGGCAGGACATCGCTGGAGGTGGTGATGGACACGCCCGGCAGTTCCTCGGCGAGGATCTCGGCCATCCGGTTCTCGTGCGCGGGATTGGTGAAGGAGTTGACGAAACACACTGCCACGGTCTCGATCTCGCGTCGGCGTAGAATACGGGCGACCTCGCGTGCGGCGGCCTCGTCGAGCGGTTCGAGTACGGTGCCGTCGTAACCGATCCGTTCGGGAACGGTCAGGCGGTGACGACGGGGCACCACCGGCGGGGCGACCTCCTGGTACGGATCCCAGGACTCACGATCACCGCGCCGGATCTCGATCACGTCCCGAAAGCCCTCGGTCGTCACCAGTGCGACCTTCGGGAACTTCCTCGTGATGAGTGCGTTGGTCGCGATTGTCGTTCCGTGCGAGAAGAATTCGACATCCTCCCACGCGACGCCGGCCTGCTCCATCCCGGCCAGCACACCCTCGATGGGGTTGCTCTGGGTCGGATACTTCGCGGTGACGATCGTGCCGTCGGACTGCTGGATGAAGACGTCGGTGAACGTCCCACCGATGTCGACGGCGGTGCGGACCTTGTCGGTCCGGCTGATGGCTTTCGTCATGGGTACTTCCTCGTGGCTCAGCGGTCTCGGGACGCTCATCACGAAACCCGCCGCGGCGGCGTCGGACAATTGGCTCACCGACCAGTGGTGCGCCGCCGGCCGCTGGACGTTCGCACGCGACGCAAGGCCCGTCAGCACGCGACCTGCGGAAACCGTCCCTCTCGGCGCGTAACGCGGATATGTCCGACATGGGCCGGAAACGTGATGTCACACAACGGAAACACTGACGACCATGTCCGGTCGGGTGGTGAAAACGACTGTGAGCACCGATAATCGACGAACAGGACGGCGACGAGGAGGCGATCGGATGGCGACCGTGGGCGACGTCGTCATCGGTGTGGGTCTGCTGTCGGTCACCCCGGGGGCAGCTGGGCGGACGCGACACGTGGAGGTGTCCGGTATCTGCGAGGTCGGTCGAATCGAGCCCGCCGAGGTCGGAGCGGGGGACATCGTCCACATGGGCTCGACGGGGTGGCCGACGACGGGCGCGTCGGAGGTGTTCGCGGCGACGCTGCGGCAGTGCGCTGCAGCCGCGGTGGTGGTGGACACCGACGACGACAACCTGTCCGCCGAGTTCGTGTCCGCCTGCGTGAGCCACGGCGTACCGATCTACATGCTCCCCAGGACAAAGACGTTTCGCGACATCGAGATGATCGTCGCGCCGCATTCGATCGTCGACGACGCCCCTGACGAATCCGGTCCGGTGGCATCGATTCTGGCGTCCCTCGGGGCGTTTCACCGCGCGTCGGGCATCAACGGGGCCGTGGTGCTCGACGGCGCCGTCCTCTCAGCGTCGTCCGCAACCGTCGACATCGATCTCCTGCGAAAGAGCATTGCGTTGACTCCCGCTGTCCTGCACGCGATCCCCGGGACCGCTGCGGCCCTGCATGTCACCTTGCCGAGGTCTGCTGCGGCCCTGGTGCTCTCGAATCCGCGACGGCGTCCACTCGAATCGACCAGGGTTCGCAAGCTCGTGAACGACGCCGACGCCGACGCGTACCTGCTGCGGGTGAACCGGACGATGCGCAGGCCCCTGGAGGTAGCCCTCGTTCGCGAGCTGATCGAGGCCCGGATCCCGTCGTCGGCGATGGATCCGTGGGTCGGCTCCTTCGGTTACGGATCAGGCGATCGCGTCCACTCGGTGGCGGTGATCATCGGGCCGCACGGTGACACCTCGGCGACGAGGGTCGTCGACGCCTTGCACGACCTGGGTGCCTGCGCCGGCCTTGCGACCGTGGCGGCAGCACACGAGTCGGTCGCGTACGCACTGATCAAGACGGGCACGGAGAAGGGCCCGGCACCACCGACAGGACGCGACTTCGACGCGCACCTGCGGACATTCACCGACATCTTCGTCGCCCGGCGCCCCGAGCTCGCCGTCGGCGGCAGCTCCTACGTGATCCGGAGCAGCGACGACCTGACGAGGGGGCTCATCAACGCTCGGCAGATGGCCGAGCGGAACTCCCGTGCCGACGATCAGTCGTCGGCCACGATCGCGCTGCCGGTGCCGCTCGCCGCGACGCTTCTGGGCGGCGACTCGGAACGGTCGGCGGCGCTGCGCCGTTCGCTGCTCGATCCGGTACTCGCCTATGACAAGGAAAAGGACACGAGCTATGTGTCCACTCTGATCACGTTCTTCGCACTCGACTGCCACTCGGGCGCGACGGCCAATGAACTGGGCATCCACATCAACACGTTGCGATATCGACTGTCGCGCATCGAGAAGCTGACCGGCCGTGGATTGCAGTCGATGGTCGATCGCACCGACTATTACCTGGCCCTATGCGTCGGCGAGGCGACCCGCGGACGGGGGGACCGTAGCCGCGGGACGCCCTGACCACCACGGATCGGGCTGGCGCGCGGCGAAGTCGGCGATGACCTCATACCTGCCGCCTGCGGCACGACCGACGTAAGACGGATGCGAACTGTAGTGGTTGGCGCGGAAGTAGAACGGCGCACCTTCGGGATTGTCTTCGAAGCGGATGCCGATGAGCGCGCGGGACAGGGCGTCGACATCGAGTGACTGGGCCTGCTCGGCGGCCAGCGCGAGCGCGTGAACCGCATTGAACGCCCCGATCTGGGCGGCGTGACTCCACCGTTGGCCCCGAACGTCCGCCAGATCGCGCCGGAACGTGTCGTTCACCGGCGACGACAGCTCGGAGAAATAGGTCGCGACCATGTAGTGCCCGTCGCTGACCTCGGTCGGCATGTGGGCCAGATCCAGTTCGGTGGTGACGGTTGCCGCGATCGGAATCGTGTCCGGGGTCAATCCGGCGAGGTGATACTGGGTGTAGAACGCGGTCGTCGAGTCGGTGCCGACGAGATTGCACACCACGACGTCGGGGCGCACCCGATCGATGTCGTCGATGATCGACTCGAACCTGGTCTCACTCAGGGGTGCATAGCGGTCACCGACGATCTCGAGCCCGAGGCTTCCGGCGAGTCGTCGGATCGCCTCGGCCAGGACCCGCGGATAGATGTAGTCCGAGCCGACGACGTACACGCGCCGGCCGAGAGTGCCGGCGACCCACGCCAGATAGTCGGCGACATACTGGTTGGGCGCGGCGCCGCAGTAGAAGATCCGCGAATCGGTCTCCTCGCCCTCGAAGTACGTGGGGTACATCAACAACGAGGCATTCGCGTGGATTGCCGGGGTCAGCGCCAAACGGGCCGCCGAGGTGTATCCACCCACGATGGCGTCGACCTTCTCGGTGGTGCACAGATGGTCCACACCGCGGGCGGTCGACGACACCTCGGAGTGGTCGTCGTAGATCGCGACCTGGACGTCCGAACCCAGAACGCCACCGCGCGCGTTGATCTGGTGGACGGCGAGCATCGCCCCGTCCAGGATCGACTGCTCCATCTCTGCCTGGTTGCCCGACAGTGAATACAACATGCCGAGCTTCACGTCGGTCCCCGATCCGCGCGATCCGTCTGCATGGCAGCCACTATGCCAGCTGGGCCGCTCCTCGGCCCGCCCGAGAACCGCCTCAGCGCAGCCCGTCACCCGCCAGCAACGTGAGATGACTCGGGTGGTCGGGGTCGAGGACGAGACGCTGATGGCGGCGCCCGCGTGCCTTGATGAGGTCGGGTACCAGCGTCAGGTACCGCGGCAGGCTGGCGGCGTAGACGTCCACGCGCAACCGGTGACCGGGCTGGAGGACGGCGTCGGTGGGGACGAGGTCGACGTCGATGCGGATCGGTTCGTCGGCGGGCACCGGCAGTTTGCGTTTGCGGGACAGGTAGTGGTGTGCCGAGAGCAGACTGCCGTCCTCGGCGTATGTCGACTTGCTGCGGTCCAGGGCCCGGTTGGACGCGGAGAGAGCGCCGTTGGTCAGCACCGTCGAAGTACCGTCGGGCGCAACATCGTTCACCGTGACCGCCCAGATCGCCTCGTGCGCTGCGGTCGCGACGTTGAGGCGCAGATTCATCGCGCCGCTGATCGGGGTGGCCTCGACGACCGGTTCGGTCGTGAACGACAACGCACCGTGCTCCTGGTGGCGGGCGTCTTTGGCGAAGTCGGCGCCGAGCACCATCGTCGCGCCCGCGGTCACCTGGGTCATGTCGCGTGACCGCAGTCCGCGGGCGTCGGGACGGACGTGCAAAGACGAATGGTCCTGCGTCGGAACGGGGCTGAGTGATCCGTCGTGCACCGTGTGCTCGGCTGTCGACGACGATTCGGCGCTCAGGTAGAGCCGGGTCGGAGAGACCCCGGCGCGGGGGAAGCTGGTGCCCGCGGTCCAGGCGCCGCCCTGCTGCAGCATGGTGACAGGGCCGTAGTACTCGACACCGTTGCGGTGCCCTTTGAGCCAGCGGTCGAACCAGGCGCGCTCGAGGACGTCGAGGCGAGGCGGCGCGAACTTGCCGCCGTAGCCGGATCCGACGTCGAGGTGATAGCCGTCGCCGACGATCATCTGCTTGCGTCCGGGTTCCATCTGCAACCGCTCGTACACCCCGGTTGCACTGCGGCCGAACAGATCATGCCAAGCGCCGACGGTGAAGGTGGGTGCCTCGATGCGGTCGATCACCGGGTCGCGATCGTCGAAATACGGGTCGTCGAAGATGCGCGGGTCGCGCGCGGTGAGGAATCCCAACAGCAACGAGGGGATCTCGGTGGCCGGCGACTTCACCCGGTCCATGGCCCAGCGCAACGCGTCACCGTGCATGATGTCTCGAACCACGTTCGCGGGGTTGGGAACCCACTTGAGCATGTTGACCGCGGACAACCACACCGGGATGAATGCCGACGGCATGCCGCCGGTGATGTAGATGTCGCGAACGAGGTCGTCGCAACCCTCCACGGCGAAGACGGCCTTGAGGGCGGCGGGCCGCTTGTCCGCGGCCTGCAACGAGTTGATGGCCGAGTACGACCAGCCGGCCATCCCCACGCTTCCGTCGCACCATTCCTGCTCGGTCACCCAGTCGATGACCTCCACCGAGTCCTGCTGCTCGCGAGGACCGAGGATCTGCCATTTGCCCAGGCTGGCACCCGTTCCGCGGACGTCGACGATGACCTGCACGTAGCCGCTGCGCACCAGGTTGCGATTGATGCCGAAGACGTCGAAGACGCCACCGGACAGGGTCTGCGTCAGCGTCGTGAGGCCTTCGAGCGCGGTTCCGGTCCCGTCGATGGACCGTGAGGCGGTGTGCAGCGCCTTCCCGAGTACCGGTGCGTGCAGGGTCTGGTCGATGAAATCGATCGCGGCGCGGTTGTACGGGTTGATGTTGATGACCGCCGGATACGGCGTGAGGACCGTCTGGCCGAAGCGGTTGGCAGGACGGATGACGGTTGCCCGGAGGACGACACCGTCACTCATCGTCAACGACACGTTGCGATCGATGGCGACTCGGGGATACAGCTGCTTGCCGTCGACCTGTTCGCGCCAGCGCATCCCGTCGGCGCCGCCGGTCGGGTCGCCGAGGGGGAGGGTGCCGAAATGCGGCGTACCGGTGGGGCGTGGGCGGGCCGCGGGAATGCGGTGGGCAGGTGCCTGCGCGGGATCCAACTGATACGTCATGGTGCATCACCCTGCCTGGGGTCAGGTGTCACACCGCGTGTTGCTGCACGGATCGAGATGGCCGGGGTGGACACCGACACCCCTCGTGTCGGTCGCGAGCGCCCGGTCGACGCCCGCCGAGGCGGATCTCGATGTGTTCCAGGTCACTTCACGCATTTTCTGAAGGATAACTCAGTTCCGGTATCGGATGGCTAACCAGGTGGCCACTTTTTGGACATGCTCCACTCACGGCAGGTCACGTTCCGGCTTCGCCAGCTCGATCGCCGCCGCCGCTTCGAGCACCATCCACGCCGAGAGCTGGACCGACAGATCGCGCTCGGGGATCTCCGACGGGTTGACCGCACCAGCTACGAACTGGGCTTTCGTGCCCGAGTCGGTGGGCACGACCGCTCGACGACGCCAGTCGCTGCCGAAGACCGGACGGCCCCCGATCGCGGCTCTGTTCTCCCATGCGGCGTCGGCACTGGTGGTCACGATCCGTGCAGCGCGGGCGCGAAGTTCATCCGAACCCTCGACCGGGGGCAGATCGGTGGCGATGAGCGCGAGGTAGCGGGCGAGGATGCCGTGGAACAGGCCGCCGTCGCCACCGCCGCCGCCGTTGATGACGCCGTCGGTGCAGCAGTGGCGCTCCACGGCGTCCAACAGCCGGACCATCCGGTCGAGGTGTGTGCCGTCGCCCGTCGACCGGAATGCCTCGAGTTCGGCACCGAGGACCACCCCTTGGCAGTAGGTGAACGTCCCCGTCTCGGCCTTCAGCGATCCGTCGGGCTGCTTCTTCAGGCCGTCGATGACGAGGTGTGACTGCGGATGGATGAGATTGGCGTCCATCCAGTCGCACATCGCCACCGCGCGGTCGACGTGGCCTGTGCGCGCCAGCAGGATCGCGGCCGGGCCGTTGGCCGGCGCGTTGAAGAACTGATCGGCCTTGCGCCACGGGATTCCGCCGCCGTCGTCGGGAACCCAGGCGTCGAGCATCTGGCCCGCGAGGATCCGGAGTCCACCCGCATGGTCGAGG
Source organism: Gordonia terrae (assembly GCF_051789125.1). Classification (GTDB taxonomy): domain Bacteria; phylum Actinomycetota; class Actinomycetes; order Mycobacteriales; family Mycobacteriaceae; genus Gordonia; species Gordonia terrae_A. Next base: position 1,170,721 of record NZ_CP196526.1, read on the forward strand.
CCCAGGTGGCGGTCGGCACGTTCGACGGCCAGGCCCAGCCAGGCCATGTCGTCGTAGTAGTCGTTGGTCCAGCGGCCGCCGTTGCGAATACGGATGCCGCGCAACAACCGGTTGACATCGGACGCAGTCCCGGGTGCGGGGCGATGGATCGCGGCGTCGACCAGGAGGTCGACGAGGTGCGCGTGCCACCAGTAGTGCCAGGATCCGAACTGCGCCTGCATCCGCCCGATCGGCCAGGCGACCGCGGCGGCCCGCGTCCCCGGCAGCCAGAAGGCCCGCTGGAGGTGCCGGTCGTAGACGGCGTCCGCGGCGGCCTGCGCGCGGCCGTTGGGGTCGTGCGGGTCCGACGATTTGGATTGTTCGTCCACGTCCGCGTAGCCTAGTCCTCGATGTGATGCACACCCGTGTGTCGTATCGGTTCAACCAGAGACCGTTGGTCGTCGGGATTTCCCGGACGAAGGCGCGACGAGGTCGCCGGCCCACGCAGGATGAACGAGGAATGTCGCCCCACACTTTCAGTGTGCGCGTTCACGCCCCGTGCCTGTGTGCCGGGGCGTTTGTCGTTTCGATGCCCTCGCTCGCCGTTCCGAAGCCCGTCGCTCTCGGTGTTGGACTCGACCAACTCATAGTGACGAGGAGAGGAGGCGAAGTATGGCCAAGTCCGAAAAGGTCGCCGCAGTTGCGGAGATCGCGGAGCAGTTCAAGAGCTCCACGGCGACGGTTGTCACGGAATACCGTGGCCTGTCCGTCACCCAGATCAGCACGCTGCGACGTTCCCTCGGTGAGGGTGCAACCTACTCCGTCGCCAAGAACACCCTGGTGAAGCGCGCCGCTGCTGAGGCGGGCGTGGAAGGGCTCGACGAGCTGTTCACCGGTCCGACCGCCATCGCCTTCATCGAGGGTGAACCGGTTGTGGCCGCGAAGGCGATCAAGACTTTCGCCAAGGACAACAAGGCGCTGGTCATCAAGGGCGGGTACATGGACGGCCGCGCGCTGTCCATTGCCGAGATCGAGCAGATCGCCGACCTTGAGACCCGTGAGGTCTTGCTGGCCAAGCTCGCCGGTGCCATGAAGGGCAACTTGGCAAAGGCCGCCGGTCTGTTCAACCAGCCGGCTTCGCAGGTGGCGCGCCTGGCCGCGGCCCTGCAGGAGAAGAAGAACGAAGCCGGCGAGACCGAATAGGTCGTCCGCCGCACCACCGCAATCCCCGAACCGTACGGGGATGAACACCAACCCCCGTACGGGGACATACAGGAAGGACGCCGATCATGGCGAAGCTCACCGCTGACGAGCTCATCGATCAGTTCAAGGAACTGACTCTGCTGGAGCTCAGCGATTTCGTGAAGAAGTTCGAAGAGGTCTTCGAGGTCACCGCCGCGGCTCCGGTCGCCGTTGCCGCTGCCGGTGCCCCGGCTGCCGGTGGCGCCGAGGCTGCTGCCGAGCAGGACGAGTTCGACGTCATCCTCGAGGGTGCCGGCGACAAGAAGATCCAGGTCATCAAGGTCGTCCGCGAGGTCGTCTCGGGCCTGGGCCTGAAGGAAGCCAAGGACCTCGTCGAGAGCGCTCCGAAGGCTCTGCTGGAGAAGGTCGACAAGGACGCCGCCGAGGCTGCCAAGGCCAAGCTCGAAGAGGCCGGCGCCAAGGTTTCGGTCAAGTAAGACCGCTTCTCACGCGCTAGCGTTCACGAGCCCGGAACAGCATCGCTGTTCCGGGCTCGTCGCTGTTTCGGGGAGGGGTTCGCTGTTTCGGGGGAGGGGTCGCTGGGTCGGGAGGGTCGCCGGGCCGGGTCCTCGTCGGGGTTCGCCCGCACACCGGCCCCCGAATTGAGGTCGCACGCGATCTCATTTCGTCGACGCGACCTCGATCGAAGTCGCGCCGACGAAATGAAGTCGCATGCGACTTCGTACGGGGCGGGGCGGCCCGGGGTCCTGGCACGGCGGATGGATCCGCAGGCACTGTCGGTGCGTCCAAGTCCCATGCCCGCGCCTTTCGCTCATCAACTGCCCACCGACCGGTACGGTCTCGTCCGTCGCGAAGCGACCCTGCGGGCCGGTATCGGCGACGACGTCGTCGCCGATGCGGTCCGACGCGGCGACCTCGTGCGGTTGGCCCCAGGGGTGTGGGTCGAGGGGCGGGCGCGGTTCGAGGGGCCGGAGGGCGCCGATCTGCTTTATCGCCGACGATCCGTGGCCGTCGCGACATCGGCACGGGACCGCGGCATCTCGACACTGAGCCACGAGTCGGCCGCGGCCATGCTCGGGCTCGACACACTGCATCCAGATCGCGCGACGGTCCACCTGACGAAGGCGGCGAGATCCAGTGGTGGCTACGTCCGCGGACACCGTCACGTCCACAACGGCCCCCTGGGGCGCGATGAGATGGTCACGGTCGACGGCCTGTCGGTCACGAGTCTCGAGCGCACCGCCGTCGACATCGCGATGGCCGGTGACTTCGCCCAGGGGCTCGTCGTCTTCGATCGTGCGCTCGCCAAGGACGCGGATCGAGACACGATGACAGCCATGCTCGACGTACGAGCGGGGTGGAAGAACGTCGGCACAGCTCGCCGTGCACTGTCGTGTTCGGATCGTCTCTCGGAGAGCGTCGGCGAGTCATGGAGCCGGGCGCAGATGACCGTCGCCGGCCTCCCGGCGCCTCGGCTACAGAGCACGTTCCTCACTCCAGACGGAGAGGTGCGGGCGGACTTCGACTGGGCGGGCCGGGTGATCGGCGAATTCGACGGCCTGCAGAAATACGGTCGGCTACTGCGCCCCGGAGAAGAGCCCCGCGATGCGCTGATCCGCGAGAAGCGCAGGGAAGACGCGCTGCGCGCCCGAGGGATCATGGTGATCCGATGGACGTGGTCGACTCTGGAACGCAGGGAACTCGTCGATCTGTTACGACCGTGGCTGGCCACAATCGGCTCTCCCGCAGCCTGACCGTGCGCCCACGCTAACGCTGTCGTCGCGGACTGCGATATCGCATCTGACACCACTTCGACACCCGCCCGCTCATCGACCCCGATGCGCGGCGCCCAGTCGTCGAAATCGCGTCCCGCGGATGAAGCCGAGGTCTGCGGTGGCCGTCACATCGGGGACCCCGACCCGACTTCCCTCACCGCGAACCATCGGTTATTGTCATCGTCGCGGAGGGAGTTACCGGGCGGTAGGTTTCCCGCAGCCAATGCTGAGAACCATGCGGTGGCGTCGTGGCCCGGGTTCGGTCGGTTAGAGTGACCCCAACCACAAATGCCGCCGGTTGGTGCGCGGTCACACCGTGGCCGCCTCGGGGGCAGCGATCGTCTGGAGGAATTGTGGGTGTTGAGGTCAGCGTCGAAGGACTCACCAAGTCGTTCGGTTCGCAGAACATTTGGCGTGATGTCTCCCTGACCCTGCCGGAGGGCGAGGTCTCTGCACTGCTGGGTCCGTCGGGTACGGGTAAGTCGGTGTTTTTGAAGACCCTGATCGGTCTGCTGCACCCGGAGCAGGGGTCGGTGATCATCGATGGCACCGACATCACGCAGTGCTCGGCCAAGGAACTCTATGAGATCCGCAAGCTGTTCGGTGTGCTGTTCCAGGACGGTGCGCTGTTCGGGTCGATGAGCTTGTTCGACAACATCGCGTTCCCGCTTCGTGAGCACACGAAGAAGAAGGAGAACGAGGTCCGCGACATCGTGATGGAGAAGATCGACTTGGTCGGTCTGACCGGTGCCGAGGACAAGCTGCCCGGTGAGATCTCCGGCGGTATGCGCAAGCGTGCCGGCCTGGCACGCGCGTTGGTGTTGGATCCGCAGATCATCCTGTGTGATGAGCCGGACTCGGGTCTGGATCCGGTGCGTACGGCCTACATCAGCCAGTTGTTGATCGACATCAATGCCCAGATCGATGCGACGATCCTGATCGTCACGCACAACATCAACATCGCGCGCACGATCCCGGACAACATCGGGATGTTGTTCCGCAAGGAGTTGGTGATGTTCGGTCCGCGTGAGCAGTTGCTGACCTCTGAGCAGCCGGTGGTCAAGCAGTTCCTCTCCGGTGACCGGTTCGGTCCGATCGGCATGTCCGAGGAGAAGGACGAGGCCGTCCAGAAGCAGGAAGAGGCGATGCAGGCCGCGGGTATCTCCGGTGGTGGTACCAAGGAGGACTTCACCGAGATCATCCCGCAGGTGCAGCCCAATCCCGGTATGCCCGAACGCAAGGCCATCGCCCGCCACCGCGAGCGCGTGCACCAGATGCTGCCCGATCTGCCGGAGAACGCGCAGGAAGCGATCCGCCGCAGCCAGGAACAAGAAGACCAGATCCGCGAGGAGAGCCGCGCGCACGCCGACAACATGGCGAACGGGCGGGAGCCCGGCGACAACCGGAACAACGAATGGACCGCGGCACCCGGCGGCAACGTCGCGGTCGCAGATGCCAAGACAGACGTGATCGACTACGGCGGCAGTGATGCACCGACCGAGCAGTGGCACACACCCGGTGACGCGCTGACCAAGCCCGCTCACCGTGCTGACGGGAATGAAGGGCGGACACCTCAGGGATGACCAGTGCCACCACGCGTGGCGTCGATCGAATCGCGCAAGCCGGGACAGGTGCTCTGTCGCAGACCGGCAATATTGTTCAGCTCTTCGTCGATGTTGCACGCCAGACCTTTGTGCGCCCGTTTCAGTGGCGGGAGTTCATCCAGCAGGCGTGGTTCATCGCCAGCGTGACGATCCTGCCGACGGCACTGATCGCGATTCCGTTCGGTGCCATCGTCTCGCTCCAGACGGGTTCGCTGATCAAGCAGCTCGGTGCGGAGTCCTACACCGGTGCGGCGAGCGTGCTGGTGGTCATCCAGCAGGGTTCGCCGCTGGTGACGTCGCTGCTCATCGCGGGCGCGGCCGGGTCTGCGGTCGCCGCCGACCTCGGGTCGCGCACCATCCGCGAGGAGATCGACGCGATGGAGGTGCTCGGCATCAACCCGATCCAGCGCCTCGTCGTACCGCGTGTGCTGGCCATGGTGCTGGTGGCGATGCTGCTCAACGGTCTGGTCGCCGTCATCGGCATCGGTGGTGGTTACTTCTTCAACGTCGTGGTCCAGGGCGGAACGCCCGGCGCCTACCTGGCGTCGTTCGGCGCGCTCGCCCAGCTGCCCGACCTCTGGGTCTCGACCCTCAAGGCCGCGATCTTCGGTGTCCTCGCCGGTGTCGTGGCGTCGTACAAAGGCCTCAACCCCAAGGGTGGGCCGAAGGGCGTGGGTGACGCGGTCAACCAGAGCGTCGTCATCACCTTCCTGCTGCTGTTCTTGGCCAACCTGATCATCACTGCGGTCTACCTGCAGGTCGTCCCACCGAAGGGGAGCTAGACGTGACCGAAGGTGGGGGCGGTGTGACGATCGCCAAGAGCCGGCCCGAGTACTACATGTACGAGGCCCGCAAGCAGCTGGGCAAGCCGCTCAAGGTGCTCGACGGTGCCGGCGAGCAGATGTCGTTCTACGGCCGCACGCTCGCCTGGATCCCGAAGACCCTGGTGCACTACACGCGTGAGGTCATGCGCCTGCTCGCCGAGGTCGCGTTCGGTTCGGGCGGACTCGCGGTCATCGGCGGCACCATCGGCGTGATGGTGCTGATGTCGGGGTTCACCGGCGTCGTGGTCGGCCTGCAGGGTTATGCCGCGCTCGACCAGATCGGTTCGCAGGCCCTGACCGGCTTCCTCTCCGCCTACGTCAACACCCGCGAGGTGGCGCCGCTGGTCGCGGGCCTCGCCCTCTCGGCGACCGTCGGCTGTGGCTTCACCGCGCAGCTGGGCGCCATGCGGATCTCCGAGGAGATCGACGCGCTGGAGACGATGGCCGTGCCGTCGATCCCGTTCCTCGTCTCGACGCGCGTGATCGCCGGCTTCATCGCCGTTATCCCGCTCTACGTCCTCGGTCTGCTCTCGGCCTACCTCGCCTCGCGCGTGGTGACAACCGTGTTCAACGGTCAGTCCGGTGGCTCTTACGACCACTACTTCAACCTGTTCCTGCCACCGGCCGACGTCCTGTGGTCGTTCGGCAAGGTGCTGGTCTTCGCCTTCGTCATCATCCTGGTGCACTGCTACTACGGCTACTACGCGTCGGGCGGTCCGGCCGGCGTCGGCGTGGCCGTGGGTCACGCGGTACGTGCGGCATTGGTGCTCATCGCGGTCCTGGACTTCTTCCTCGGCCTCGCGATCTGGGGTACCACCACAACGGTGCGAGTGGGGGGTTAGCGTGCCGGTCCTACGTAAACGACTTCTCGGCCTCGTCTTCTTCATCGTGGTCGCGCTGTTCCTCACCGCGACGATCACGAAGTTCAACAAGACGTTCACCGAGTTCACCGACGTCACGTTGCTCACCGATTCGACCGGCAACGCTCTGCCGGAGAACGCCGACGTCAAGGCCCGCGGCATGACCGTCGGCGAGGTGCGCGATGTGAAGCCCGGTCCCGACGGTTCCGTCGAAGTGGTGTTGGGGCTCAACCCCGATCAGGCCTCGACGCTGTCGGACAAGACCACCGCGCGCATCCTGCCGAAGACCCTGTTCGGCGAGCGCTACGTCGCACTGCAGGTGCCCGAGAACAACTCCGGGCCGACGCTGAGCAACGGCGCGACGATCCAGACCGACCGCAGCGGCAACGCCCTGGAGATCCAGCAGCTGTTCGACAAGCTGCTCCCGGTCCTCGAGGCGATTCCGCCGCAGGACCTGAACGCGACGCTGACCTCGCTCTCGTCGGCGTTGTCGGGCCGCGGTGAGCAGCTCGGCACCACGCTGGAGGAGCTCGACGAGATCTTCGGCGAGATCAACGAGAACCTGCCCGAGCTCGAGGGCACCCTCGAAGGCCTGGCCACCTTCTCGCAGACCTACAAGCAGGCGCTGCCCGATGTGGTCGATGCGCTGGACTCGCTGCGGACGACGACGAACACGATCGTCGAACGTCAGGACGACCTGCGCACCCTGATCGCCACCCTGGGCGTGGCGTCGGACGACCTCACCGGTTGGCTCCGGGCCAATCGCACGGACCTGATCGATCTGGCCGTCGATTCCGAGGAGCTGCTCGTCGGACTCGCCAAACAGTCGCCGACGTTCGTGTGCACCTTCCGCAACTTCGCGGGCTTGATCCCGGAGTCGCGCAAGATCGTCGGCCAGGGAACCAAGAACCCGGGCGTGCGTGTGAACCTGCAGTTCGCCAACCCCCGCGGCCGTTACCTACCGAACCAGGACGAACCCCGCTTCATGGACCTCGATCCGCCTGCTGTGTGTTACGACCCCAAGATGGGTGGCAACCGCCCGTTCCCGCAGTACCCGGGCGGCGGCCTCGCCGACGGCAGCTACCAGCCGCCGTCGCGCAATCCCGGCCCCCGCAACATGCCCCAGCTGCCGCAGCCGCAGTTCAGCGGCGTGCCGGCCGGATCGGTATCGACCGCGGCGAAGCCGGTCGTGGCCGAGGCCAACCCCTTCGACGACCCGGACTACCGCAAGCAGCTGCAGGTCATCTACGGCGCCACCAGTGGTAAGGCGCCCGAGGATGTGCCGACCTGGGTGACCATGATCGGCGGCGGTGCGCTGCAGGGAGCGAAGGTCGACATCAAATGAAGTCGATCGTCGGACCCCTGATCAAGCTGATCATCTTCGGCGTGGTCACCGTGGTCACCACCAGCCTGCTCGCCGTCACCATCGCCAACGCCGGCGGTGACGGGGATGCGAAGTTCAAGGCCGTCTTCACCGACGCCACGCTGCTCAATCCGGGCGACGATGTCCGCATCGCCGGTGTGCGCATCGGTCAGGTGGAGAGCGTCGAGGTCTATGACCGCAACCGTGCGCTCGTCGCGTTCAACGTCGATCGCGACCGTCTGCCCGACGGCACCCAGCTCTACATCCGTTATCGCAACCTGACCGGTCTGCGGTATCTGGCGCTCGAGCGGGGCGCGGGCGATCCATCGCAGACGGTTCCGCAGGGTCACACCTTCGGGCTCACGCCCGGCCGCACCGACACCCATCCGCCGGTGAACCTCACCGAGCTGTTCAACGGCTTCCGGCCGCTGTTCCAGCAGCTGTCGGCGTCGGATGTGAACAAGCTGACCGAGCAGATCATCGCGATCTTCGACGGTCAGGGCGGCTCGATCACGCGTCTGGTCAGCGACACCGCCGACCTCACGAACGCGATCGCCGACAAGGACGAGGTCATCGGTGAGCTCATCACCAACCTCACCAAGGTGCTCGACACCGTCAACCGGAACGACGAGCAGTTCACCAGCCTCCTCGACAACACCGAGAAGCTTGTGACCGGCCTTGCGGCGCAACGCGGTTCGGTGGGCTCGGCGATCACGTCGGTGTCCAACCTGACCTCGGTCACCGCGAACATCCTCGGTGCCACGCGTCCGTCCATCCAGGGCGACATCGCCGGACTCAAGTCGCTCGCCGATCAGATCAACAAGCGCGACGACGACATCGAGGAAACGCTGACCAACCTGCCGATCAAGCTCCAGAAGATCGGTCGCGCAGCGACATTCGGCTCCTGGTTCCAGTTCTACCTGTGCGGCATCGACGTGGTGGCGGGCAACGGCAAGTCGCCGGTGCTCACCCAGCCGCTCGTCCCGCTGCCCGACATCAATCATGTGCTCTACACCAGCGCGGCGACGCGCTGCTGGGCCGACGACCGGCCAGGGGGGTGACCACGATGGCAGACAACAACGATCCGAACCCGCGCGACGAGAACGATCGCGATGAGACCGGTCGCGACGGGACCGGGGCCCCGGTGCAGCATCCGCATCGGCGCTTCGGGGGTCGGCGCAGCCCGGTCAGCATCGGTGCCATCGGCATCCTGATCCTGCTGATGCTCGGACTCAGCTCGTTCTATCTCGCCGAACTGCCCCTGCTGGGTGCCGGCGCGCGGTACACGGCGAAGTTCACCGAGGCCGCCGGGCTCAAGCCGGGCAACGAGGTCCGCGTCGCGGGCGTCAAGGTCGGCGAGGTCGACGACGTCTCGCTCGACGGCGACCGGGTCGACGTCACCTTCCGGGTGGAGAACACCTGGATCGGGGATCAGACCCAGGCCACGATCCAGATCAAGACGATCCTCGGACAGAAGTTCCTGTCGCTGAACCCGCGCGGCAGCAAGCCGGCCGACCCCGACGTCCCGCTGACCGACACGGTCGCGCCCTACGACGTCATCGAGGCGTTCTCGGGTGCCGCCGAGCAGATCGGCGAGCTCGACAACGACCAGCTCGCCGAGTCGATGCGGGTCCTGTCGGACACGTTCTCGGGCACCGCGGGCAACACCGGTCCGGCCCTCGACGGCATCGCGCGACTGTCGCAGACGATCGCCAGCCGCGACCAGGAGGTCCAGCGACTGCTCGCGGCGACGAAGGACACCTCGAAGATCCTCGCCGACCGCAACGAGGAGTTCGTGCGCCTCATCGGCGGTGCGGGCCAGCTGCTCGACGAGCTGAACAACCGGCAGCGCAACATCTCCGCGCTGCTGGCGAGCACCACGAGTCTCGGGGATTCGCTGACCGGCATCGTGCGTGACAACGAAGAACAGATCGGACCGGCGCTCGATGCGCTGAAGGGCGTCAATGAGCTGCTACAGCGTCAGAACCAGAACATCCGCGACTCCATCAAGTACATGGCGCCGTTCTACCGGTTGTATGCCAACGTCCTCGGCAACGGTCGCTGGTTCGAGTCGTCCGTGGTGAACCTGCTGCCGCCCGCGCTGCCGCAGCAGAACACGACGCGACCGCCGAACAAGCAGGCCATGGAGAACCAGGCCGGAACGGGAGTCGGCTGATGACCACACCGGATCTGACCAGGAATTCGGGTCCAGGCCGCTGGTTCACACCGCGGCACATCGTGGTGCTCGTGATCGGACTGATCATCGCGCTCATCCTCGCGGGTGCGCTGTGGTGGGTGTTCACCTCGGTCGGGACCACCAAGATCACCGCGACGTTCAAGCGGTCGGTCGGCATCTACGAGGGTTCCGACGTCCGTATCCTCGGCGTGGCCGTCGGCAAGGTCGACTCGGTGACACCGCAGGGTGAGACCGTGAAGGTGACCATGACGGTCGATCGGGGAGTGGAGTTGCCCGCCGATGTCCGTGCGGTGCAGATCATCCCGTCGGTCGTCGCCGACCGGTACGTCCAGCTCACGCCGGCCTACACCGGCGGTCCCAAGGCGCCGCGCGACATCAGCCTCTCGGTCGATCAGACGATGATCCCGGTCGAGGTCGACCAGATCTACGCCAGCGTCAAGGAACTGTCCGACGCCCTCGGACCCGACGGCGCCAACAAGACCGATGGCACCGGACGCCAGGGCGCGGTGAGCGAGCTCGTCACGACCGGCGCGGAGAATCTCGAGGGCAACGGCGAGAAGCTCGGTGCGGCCATCGAGGGCCTGTCCAAGGCGTCGACGACCCTCAGCGACTCCCGCGGCAACCTGTTCGACACGATCAAGAACCTGAACACGTTCGTCGGGGCCCTTCGGGAGAACGACGCCCAGGTGCGTCAGTTCAACACGCAGATGGCCTCGTTCAACCAGTTCCTCGCAGGCGAGCGCGAGCAGCTCGCCGCGGCGCTGAACAAGCTGTCGATCGCCCTCGGCGACGTCGCGACCTTCCTCGCCGACAACCGCGAGCAGATCGGCGAGACGGTCAAGGACCTGCAGCCGACGACGCAGGCGCTGCTCGATCAGAAGAACAACCTCAAAGAGGTTCTGACCGTGCTGCCGATCACGGTGAACAACCTGATCAACGCCTACGACGCGGAGTCGGGCACCCTGTCGATGCGCCTGACGATCCCCGATCTGCAGGACCTGATCGGTGCGCAGTGCCGCCTGCTCGACCTCGGTCAGCTGCTGCCGGGCAACCCGGCCGCCGACCAGTTCAGCAACACGCTGCGTCCGCTGATCAGCCAGTGCGAGGAGATCGGCGACCAGATCCAGCGCGGCGTCCTCGAGCCGCTGTTGCCGGTGCTGCCCTTCGGCATCATGAGCAACAACAAGCTGCAGCGCGCACCGGTGCCCGGCACCGTCCCGGGTAACCCCGACCCCGAGATCGGCAACCCGTCGCCCTCGCGGTCCCCGGCCCCGTCGTCCACCCCGCGACCCAGGGGAGGTAACTGATGAACCGCAGGACGATGCGCACGGCGATGGCCGGCGCCGCACTGTCGCTCACCCTCCTGGTGTCGGGCTGCATGTCCAACGGCATCCAGTCGATCCCGCTGCCCGGCGGTGTGAACACCGGCGACAACGCGCGAACCTACAAGATCCAGTTCGACGACGTGCTCGACCTGGTGCCCCAGTCCATGGTGAAGCGCGACGGCATCCCGGTCGGGCGCGTGACCAAGGTCGAGGTGCCGACCGATCAGTGGTTCGCGCAGGTCACCGTCGAGGTGCAGAACAACGTCGACCTGTCCGACGAGGCCGAGGCGAGCGTCCAGCAGACCTCACTGCTCGGTGAGAAGTTCGTGTCGCTGTCCGAACCCGACGGCAGTGCCGATGCACCGCGCCAGAACCCGGCCCAGCCGATCCCGGTCTCGCGGACGCGCACCGCCACCGACATCGAGCAGGTTCTCGGTGCGCTGGCCCTGCTGCTCAACGGCGGCGGTCTCAACCAGTTGCAGCCGATCGTCACCGAGCTCAACAAGGCACTCGACGGTCGGACCGACAAGGTCCGGAACCTGATCGGGGAGACCGAAGACCTCATCGCGGGTCTGAACCGCCAGCGCGACGACATCATCACCGCGATCGACGGTCTCGCCGACCTGTCGACACGGACCGCGGCCCAGACCGCTCAGATCGACCGCATCCTCAAGCAGCTGCCTGCGGGTGTCGAGGTCCTCGAGGAGCAGCGTCCGCAGTTCGTCGAGCTGCTGACCAAGCTCGACCAGCTCGGCCAGGTGGGCACCGACGTGCTCGGCAAGTCCCGTAAGGCTCTGATCAACGATCTGAAGGCGCTGCGGCCCGTGCTCACGCAGCTCGCCGCCGCCGCCCCGGATCTGATCACGGCCGCGCCGCTGATGCTCACGCATCCGTTCCCGGACTGGCTGCTGCCGGGCGTCCGCGGTGACTCGACCAACCTGTTCATGACGCTCGATCTCCGCGTGCTCAACCAGCTCGAGGCGCTGGGCGTCGGCCAGGGAACCCCGAAGTACTCGCCGAACGCGCGGGTCGACGTGCCGGTCGATCGACGTAACCCGTACTACCGGGGCAACGGACCGCGCTACGGCTGGCCGACCATCACGCTGCTGCCGCCGGGCCCGAACTGGCGTCCGGGGCCGAACACGCCGCCGTCGGGTGGACGCTACCCCGCGTCGTTCTCACGATCGGCCGACGACGCCGGTCCGATGCCGACGCCGGCCACGCCGGGACAGGGCATCCTCGACGGTCCGCTGGCCGCCATGGGGATCGCGCCGAAGGCCCCCGCACCCACCCCCTCAGGAGCAGGCCGATGATCAGCAAGCTCGTCAAGATCCAGCTGATCGTGTTCGTCATCGTCGGACTCGTGGCGCTGGTGTACGTGGGAGCCAAGTACGCCCGTCTGGACAAACTCGCGGGCGTCGGTATGTACACCGTCACCGCCGAACTGCCCGATTCCGGTGGCATCTTCAGCAACGCCGAGGTCACCTATCAAGGTGTGCCGGTGGGGCGCGTCGGCAAACTGACGCTCACCCCGGATGGCGTCGACGTCGCACTCGACATCGACAAGGGCGGGCCGGAGATCCCGGCGTCGGCCACCGCCGTCGTCGCGAACCGCTCGGCGATCGGTGAGCAGTTCGTCGACCTGCAGCCGACGACGTCGGAGGGGCCGTACCTCAAAGACGGCGACACGATCACCAAATATGCGCTGCCCGAGCCGCTCGAGGACGTCGTCGCGTCGGCGATCGACTTCACCGACTCGATCCCGGTCGACGACCTGAACACGGTCATCACCGAACTCGGCAACGCCTTCAACGGCCAAGGGGAGAACCTGACCCGCCTGGTGGACTCGTTGGGCAAGCTGTCCCGTGCCGGCGTGGACAACCTGAGTCAGACGGTCGCGCTCATCCAGGACTCGAATGTCGTGCTGGACACCCAGGCCGATCAGTCCGACGCGATCCTGACGTGGTCGCGCAACCTCAACCTGGTCACCGCGACGCTGGCCTCGGCCGATCCCGACCTCCGTCGTCTGCTCACCACCGGCACGTTGTCGGCGACGCAGATCTCTGAGCTGATCCAGAAGAACGGCAACGACCTCTCCAAGGTCGTCAAAGACCTCGCCGAGGTGGCCCGCACGATCGAGCCGGCCACCTACACCACGTCGACGACGTTCGCGATGTTGTCGGCGTTGTCCGCGGGCAGCCACGCGCCCGCACCGGGTGACGGTCAGATCCACTTCGGTGTCGTGCTCGAGACCAACAATCCCGCGGCCTGTACCCGCGGTTACGAGAGCACGGATCTGGTGCTGGCCGAGGCGCGGCGCAAGAATCCGAACTTCGACCCGCGCTACGACGATTTCGCGTTCAACACCGAGGCGAAATGTACTGTGCCGTTCGGTAATCCGACCGGTGTGCGCAGTGCGGAGCGTGCGCGCTACGCCAACCCTGCCTACCCGCAGCCGTGGGACAACACGCCCAAGAAGGACCCCGACAAGCTCAACCTGAACCCGCTCGCCCAGCAGCTCGCAGCGCTGCTCGGCGTCCGGCCCCGCTAGACCCGACCCCGAACGGGCGCCGCCGCCGCGATCGGACCGCCCAGCGGTCCGGCCTGCGGGCCTTGGCTTGCGCTCAGGAGCGATATATACAGTGTGTTCCCGATGACTGGCACCCCAGAACCAACCGAGAAGAACCCCACCGGCGCCCGCCCCGCGTTGCGCCGCGCCGCGGCACTCGCGCCGGGTGTCCTGGCCTCCGTCGCGGTGGTCGCAGCCGTGGTGCTCGTGGCCGTCTTCGGTGTTCGTGCGTGGAACGTGTACTTCGACGAGTACCCGGCGCAGGAGACCCGCGACGCCGCGACGCAGGCGGCCGAGCAGGCCGTTCTGAACATCACGACGATTGATCCGCAGGACATCGACGGGTTCAAGAAGCGCGCCGAGGCGTCGCTGACGGGCAAGGCGGCCACCGAGGTGCTCGGTGGCAAGGACGGCAGCGTGCTCGACATGCTCGGAACGGCGGGACCCGACGCGGCCAAGCTCAGTGCCCGGCTGCTGCGCAGCGCGCCGAGCGAGGTCGACGCCGACGAGAACAAGGCGAAGGTGCTCGTCTACGTCGTGACGACCCTCGAGCGGCCCGGCCAGGCCGGCGTGGACGAGACACGCGGCTTCGACGTCAGCATGACCAAGGTGGACGACCTGTGGAAGGCCGAGAACATCCTCGGCCTCGAAGGCATCGCCTACGCCGACGGGAGCGGTGCGGCCGTTCCTCCGGCAACGCCGGCTCCGGGAGGGGGTAACTGATGGCATCCGATCGCGGCAAGAAGCCCACCCCGAAGCGTCGGCCGACCCCGAAGGTCGCGGGGCGAACCGCCCCGTCGAAGAACCCCGAGGTCGACGCCCCGTTGCCGGGCACCGAAGCAGAGACGACCCCCTCGACCCCCGAGACGGAAACCGCGCAGCCCTCGACCCCTGAGTCGGAAACCGCGGATTCCCCGACCACTGAGGTGCGAGGAGCGAAAGCGACGAGCCTCGAAGGGCCCGCCGACGAACCGGGCGATGCGAACACAGCGGATGCCTCGGAGAGCGCAGACCCGGCGGACGACTCGAAGGTCTCGATCACCAAACCCAAGACCAAACCGGTGGCCCGGGTCTCGACCCTGCGACGCGGTGACGCGTCCTCGGCGGCAGCCCCGACCACGGAGACGAAGAACCGCCCCAAGGGTCGACGACCCGGGCGGCGGGACAAGCGGCAGCGGAGCGGTACCCGGGTGCTCGGTGTCCCGGTGGCGGTTCTGTTCGGGATCGCCGCCGTGCTCGGCATCATCGCCGTGGTGCTGGCGTTCCATCCCGGCGCGCGGATCGGTGAGAACAAGGCGTTCGTGGAGCAGGAGGCGACGTCGCAGCTCACCTCGCAGGCCCAGGAGCGGATCTGTGCGGTGTTCGGCTACGACCACACCGAGCTCGACAAGTGGCAGCAGCGCGCGCAGGACGCCCTGACCGGGCAGGCCCGCACCGAGTTCGACGAGACGCTCAAGGCGCAGCGCGACCTCATCACGCAGACCAAGACCGGCGCCGAGTGCCGGGTCGACGCCATCGGCGTGCGGGACCTCAGCGGTGGCGGAGACGGCGCAACGGCGACCGTCATCGCCAACCTCATCGTGAGCGAGACCCAGAACAGCATGGCCACCAACAGCGGTGCCCCGCGCGCACAGTTCGCGATGGTCCGCGAGGGCGACCAGTGGCGCATCCGGTCGGTCGAACCCTTCTGATCCCACGGCCGTGACGGCCGCCCCGGCGGGTCCGTCCGGAACCTTGCGACGCAACTTCGCGAATTTCGCGCGTAGCGCTTGACGTGGAGGCGATGTCGGGCCAGTCTGTGACCAGCGATCGACGTGCAGGCAGCCACCCGCGCGAAATCGCTTCTAGACGGGCTTGACAAAGTGCGTCTATTTTCTGCTACAGTTGGACGTTGCGCTGGCTGCCTCCTGTCCATCTATCGATCCTTCTTCGGCCACTCCTAGACGTGTGTGCTGCGGTGATCGCCGATTTCCAGGTGTCACCAGCGAACGGCCCATCAAGCCACGTACTGCACATCTAGGTTGTGAATAACGTCGTGTTGGAAGGACGCATCTTGGCAGTCAACCGCCAGTCCACCTCAACAATCCCCGGCGCGCCGCATCGCGCGTCGTTTGCAAAGATCAGTGAGCCGCTGGAGGTTCCGGGCCTCCTCGACCTCCAACTCGATTCGTTCGAATGGCTCGTCGGTTCGCCGGAGTGGCGCGCCAAGGCGATCGCCCGCGGCGACGAGAACCCCACGGGTGGCCTCGAGGACATCCTCCACGAGCTGTCCCCGATCGAGGACTTCTCCGGTTCGATGTCGCTGTCCTTCTCCGAGCCGCACTTCGACGAGGTCAAGGCCTCCGTCGAGGAGTGCAAGGACAAGGACATGACCTACGCGGCGCCCTTGTTCGTCACCGCGGAGTTCATCAACAACAACACCGGCGAGATCAAGTCGCAGACCGTCTTCATGGGCGACTTCCCGATCATGACCGAAAAGGGCAGCTTCATCATCAACGGCACCGAGCGTGTCGTGGTGAGCCAGCTGGTCCGTAGCCCCGGCGTGTACTTCGACGCCTCGATCGACAAGACCACCGAGAAGACCCTGCACACCGTCAAGGTGATCCCGGGTCGCGGCGCGTGGCTCGAGTTCGACGTCGACAAGCGTGACACCGTGGGCGTGCGTATCGATCGCAAGCGTCGCCAGCCCGTCACCGTGCTGCTCAAGGCCCTCGGCTTCACCGCCGAGGAGATCACCGAGCGCTTCGGGTTCTCCGAGATCATGATGTCGACCCTGGAGAAGGACAACACCGGCAACCAGGACGAGGCGCTGCTCGAGGTCTACCGCAAGCTGCGTCCGGGTGAGCCGCCGACCAAGGAGTCCGCGGAGAACCTCCTGGAGAACCTGTTCTTCAAGGACAAGCGTTACGACCTCGCCCGCGTGGGCCGCTACAAGGTCAACAAGAAGCTGGGCCTGACGGGTAACCCGATGGTCGGCGAGTCGACCCTGACCCGCGAGGACATCATCGCGACCGTCGAGTACCTGGTGCGTCTGCACGAGGCCGACCCGCACACCACCACCTACATGACCGTCCCCGGTGGCGTCGAGGTGCCCGTCGAGGTCGACGACATCGACCACTTCGGCAACCGTCGCCTGCGTACCGTCGGCGAGCTGATCCAGAACCAGATCCGCGTGGGCCTCTCGCGTATGGAGCGTGTCGTGCGTGAGCGCATGACCACCCAGGACGTCGAGGCGATCACCCCGCAGACCCTGATCAACATCCGTCCCGTCGTGGCGGCGATCAAGGAGTTCTTCGGAACCAGCCAGCTGTCGCAGTTCATGGACCAGAACAACCCGCTGTCGGGTCTGACCCACAAGCGTCGCCTGTCGGCGCTGGGCCCGGGTGGTCTGAGCCGTGAGCGCGCCGGCCTCGAGGTGCGCGACGTGCACCCGTCGCACTACGGCCGCATGTGTCCGATCGAGACCCCTGAGGGTCCGAACATCGGTCTGATCGGTTCGCTCTCGGTGTACGCGCGGGTCAACCCGTTCGGCTTCATCGAGACCCCGTACCGCAAGGTCGTCGACGGTGTCGTCACCGACGAGATCCAGTACATGACCGCCGACGAGGAGGATCGCTTCCTCATCGGACAGGCGAACACCAACTTCGACGGCAACGGCCGCATCACCGACGAACGTGTCCTGGTGCGCAAGAAGGGCTCCGAGGTCGAGTTCGTCGGTTCGACCGATGTCGAGTACCTCGACGTCTCGCCGCGTCAGATGGTGTCCGTCGCGACCGCGATGATCCCGTTCCTCGAGCACGACGACGCGAACCGCGCCCTGATGGGTGCGAACATGCAGCGTCAGGCCGTGCCGCTGGTGCGCAACGAGTCGCCGCTGGTCGGTACCGGCATGGAGCTGCGTGCCGCCGTCGACGCCGGTGACGTCATCGTGTCGACGAAGACCGGTGTGGTGGAAGAGGTCTCGGCCGACTACATCACGGTCATGTCCGACGAGGGCACCCGCGACACCTACCGGATGCGCAAGTTCGCGCGGTCCAACCACGGCACCTGTGCCAACCAGCGTCCGATCGTGGACGAGGGTCAGCGCGTGGAGTCCGGCCAGGTCCTCGCCGACGGCCCCTGCACCGAGAACGGTGAGATGGCGCTCGGCAAGAACCTGCTCGTGGCGATCATGCCGTGGGAGGGTCACAACTACGAGGACGCGATCATCCTGAGCCAGCGTCTCGTCGAAGAGGACGTGCTCACCTCGATCCACATCGAGGAGCACGAGATCGACGCCCGCGACACCAAGCTCGGTGCCGAGGAGATCACCCGGGACATCCCGAACGTCTCCGACGAGGTGCTCGCCGATCTCGACGAGCGCGGCATCGTGCGCATCGGTGCCGAGGTCCGCGACGGCGACATCCTGGTCGGCAAGGTCACGCCGAAGGGCGAGACCGAGCTGACCCCGGAAGAGCGTCTGCTGCGTGCGATCTTCGGTGAGAAGGCCCGTGAGGTCCGCGACACCTCGCTGAAGGTTCCCCACGGCGAGACCGGCAAGGTCATCGGCGTGCGCGTGTTCAGCCGCGAGGACGACGACGATCTGGCTCCCGGCGTCAACGAGCTGGTCCGCGTGTACGTGGCCCAGAAGCGCAAGATCCAGGACGGCGACAAGCTCGCCGGTCGTCACGGCAACAAGGGCGTCATCGGCAAGATCCTCCCGCAGGAGGACATGCCGTTCCTGCCCGACGGCACTCCCGTCGACATCATCCTGAACACCCACGGTGTGCCGCGTCGTATGAACATCGGCCAGATCCTGGAGACCCACCTCGGGTGGGTCGCCAAGGCCGGCTGGAACATCAACGTGGCCGAGGGCGTGCCGGAGTGGGCGTCGCGGTTGCCCGAGGACATGTACTCGGCGGAGCCCGACACCAACACCGCCACCCCGGTGTTCGACGGCGCTCGCGAGGAGGAGCTGACGGGACTGCTGTCCTCGACGCTGCCCAACCGCGACGGCGAGGTCATGGTCAACGGCGACGGCAAGGCGACGCTGTTCGACGGTCGTTCCGGCGAGCCGTTCCCGTACCCCGTGTCGGTCGGCTACATGTACATCATCAAGCTGCACCACCTGGTCGACGACAAGATCCACGCACGTTCGACCGGTCCGTACTCGATGATCACCCAGCAGCCGCTCGGTGGTAAGGCGCAGTTCGGTGGTCAGCGTTTCGGTGAGATGGAGTGCTGGGCCATGCAGGCCTACGGCGCGGCCTACACGCTGCAGGAGCTGCTCACGATCAAGTCGGACGACGTGGTCGGCCGCGTGAAGGTCTACGAGGCGATCGTCAAGGGCGAGAACATCCCGGAGCCGGGTATCCCCGAGTCGTTCAAGGTGCTGCTGAAGGAACTTCAGTCGCTGTGCCTGAACGTCGAGGTGCTCTCCTCCGACGGTGCCGCCATCGAGATGCACGACACCGACGACGAGGACCTGGAGCGCGCAGCTGCCAACCTCGGCATCAACCTGTCGCGCAACGAGTCGGCCACGGTCGACGATCTCGCCAACTGACCCTCACCACCTCGGGCCGGGCGCCGGAATCCCACCGGCGCCCGTGCCCACTGACAACAGAGCTCTGGAAAGGTAACAAGTGCTCGACGTCAACTTTTTCGACGAACTGAAGATCGGCCTGGCGACGGCCGACGACATCCACAACTGGTCATACGGTGAGGTCAAGAAGCCGGAGACGATCAACTACCGCACGCTCAAGCCGGAGAAGGACGGCCTGTTCTGCGAGAAGATCTTCGGCCCGACCCGTGACTGGGAGTGCTACTGCGGTAAGTACAAGCGCGTCCGCTTCAAGGGCATCATCTGTGAGCGCTGCGGCGTCGAGGTGACCAAGGCCAAGGTGCGCCGCGAGCGCATGGGCCACATCGAGCTGGCCGCCCCGGTCACGCACATCTGGTACTTCAAGGGTGTGCCGAGCCGGTTGGGCTACCTGCTCGACCTTGCGCCGAAGGATCTCGAGAAGATCATCTACTTCGCCGCCTACGTCATCACCGCGGTCGACGACGAGCTCCGCCACAACGAGCTCTCGACGCTCGAGGCGGAGATGGAGGTCGAGAAGAAGGCTGTCGCCGATCAGCGCGACGCCGACCTGAACGAGCGTCAGCAGAAGCTCGAGCAGGATCTCGCCGAGCTCGAGGCCGAGGGCGCCAAGGCCGACGTGCGCCGCAAGGTGCGCGACGGTGCCGAGCGCGAGATGCGTCGTATGCGCGACTCCGCTCAGCGTGAGCTCGACGGTCTCGAAGAGATCTGGGACAAGTTCGTCAAGCTCAGCCTGGGCGATCTCATCATCGACGAGAAGCTCTACCGTCAGCTCGAAGAGCGCTACGGCGAGTACTTCCAGGGTTCGATGGGTGCCGAGGCGATCAAGAAGCTCCTCGAGACCTTCGACATCGACGCCGAGGCCGAGTCGCTGCGCGAGACCATCCGTAGCGGCAAGGGCCAGAAGAAGCTGCGTGCGCTCAAGCGACTCAAGGTCGTCGCGGCGTTCCAGCAGTCGGGCAACTCGCCGCTGGGCATGGTCCTCGACGCCGTGCCGGTGATCCCGCCGGAGCTGCGTCCGATGGTGCAGCTCGACGGTGGCCGCTTCGCGACCTCCGACCTGAACGACCTGTACCGCCGCGTCATCAACCGCAACAACCGCCTCAAGCGTCTGATCGATCTCGGTGCGCCCGAGATCATCGTGAACAACGAGAAGCGGATGCTGCAGGAGTCGGTGGACGCACTCTTCGACAACGGTCGTCGCGGCCGTCCGGTCACCGGACCGGGCAACCGCCCGCTGAAGTCGCTGAGCGATCTGCTCAAGGGCAAGCAGGGTCGTTTCCGTCAGAACCTGCTCGGCAAGCGCGTCGACTACTCGGGCCGTTCGGTCATCGTCGTCGGTCCGCAGCTGAAGCTGCACCAGTGTGGTCTGCCGAAGCTGATGGCTCTCGAGCTGTTCAAGCCGTTCGTGATGAAGCGTCTGGTCGACCTGAACCAGGCACAGAACATCAAGTCGGCCAAGCGCATGGTCGAGCGTCAGCGTCCCGCGGTGTGGGACGTCCTCGAAGAGGTCATCTCCGAGCACCCGGTGCTGCTGAACCGCGCACCGACGCTGCACCGCCTCGGCATCCAGGCCTTCGAGCCGCAGCTGGTGGAGGGCAAGGCCATTCAGCTCCACCCGCTGGTGTGTGAGGCCTTCAACGCCGACTTCGACGGTGACCAGATGGCCGTGCACCTCCCGCTGTCGGCGGAGGCGCAGGCCGAGGCGCGCATCCTGATGCTGTCGTCGAACAACATCCTGTCGCCGGCGTCGGGCCGTCCGCTCGCCATGCCGCGTCTGGACATGGTGACCGGTCTGTACTACCTGACCACCCTCCAGGAGGGTGCGATCGGCGAGTACACCCCGGCTTCGGGCGACGACGTCGAGCGTGGCGTCTATTCGAACCCGTCGGAGGCCATCATGGCCGTCGATCGTGGTGCGCTCACCGTGCGTTCGCGGATCAAGGTGCGTCTGACCGATCAGCGTCCGCCCGCCGAGATCGAGGCCGAGCGGTTCCCGGATGGCTGGAAGTACGGTCAGGCGTGGGACATCGAGACCACGCTGGGTCGTGTGCTGTTCAACGAGCTGCTGCCGATCCAGTACCCGTTCGTCAACGAGCAGATGCCGAAGAAGCGTCAGGCCGTGATCATCAACGATCTCGCCGAGCGCTACCCGATGATCGTGGTCGCCCAGACCGTCGACAAGCTGAAGGACGTCGGCTTCTACTGGGCCACCCGTTCGGGCGTCACCATCTCGATGGCCGACGTGCTGGTGCCGCCGCAGAAGGCCGAGATCCTCGACAAGTACGAGGAGCGGGCCGACGGTCTGGAGCGCAAGTTCCAGCGCGGTGCCCTCACCCCGGACGAGCGTCGTGACTCGCTGGTCGAGATCTGGAAGCAGGCGACCGAAGAGGTCGGTGCGGCCATGGAGGCGCACTACCCGGATGACAACCCGATCCCGATGATCGTGAAGTCGGGTGCGGCGGGCAACATGACCCAGATCCGCTCGCTCGCGGGCATGAAGGGTCTGGTGACCAACCCGAAGGGTGAGTTCATCCCGCGCCCGATCAAGTCCTCGTTCCGCGAGGGCCTGACCGTCGCCGAGTACTTCATCAACACGCACGGCGCCCGTAAGGGCCTGGCCGACACCGCGCTTCGTACCGCGGACTCGGGTTACCTGACCCGTCGTCTGGTGGACGTGTCGCAGGACGTCATCGTGCGTGAGACCGACTGTGGCACCGAGCGCGGCATCAACACCACGATCGCCGAGAAGCAGGCCGACGGCTCGCTCATCCGCGATGCGCACGTCGAGACCTCGACCTACGCCCGCACGCTGGCGCAGGATGCGGTCGACGCCGACGGCAACGTCATCGTCGAGCGCGGTCACGATCTGGGCGACCCGGCCATCGAGGCACTGCTGGCCGCCGGCATCACGCAGGTCAAGGTCCGTTCGGTCCTGACCTGTGGGACCGGTACCGGCGTCTGCGCGATGTGCTACGGCCGTTCGATGGCCACCGGCAAGCTCGTCGACATCGGCGAGGCCGTCGGTATCATCGCGGCCCAGTCGATCGGTGAGCCCGGTACCCAGCTGACGATGCGTACGTTCCACCAGGGTGGCGTCGGTGACGACATCACCGGTGGTCTGCCGCGTGTCCAGGAGCTCTTCGAGGCTCGCGTCCCCAAGGGCGTGGCGCCGATCGCGGAGGTCTCGGGCCGGGTGCGTCTCGAGGACGACGACCGCTTCTACAAGATCACCCTCATCCCGGACGATGGTTCCGAAGAGGTTGTCATCGACAAGATCTCGAAGCGTCAGCGTCTGCGTGTGTTCAAGCACGACGACGGTTCCGAGCGCCTTCTGTCCGACGGCGACCACGTCGAGGTCGGCCAGCAGCTCATGGAGGGCTCGGCCAACCCGCACGAGGTGCTGCGCGTCATGGGACCCCGTCAGGTGCAGATCCACCTGGTCAACGAGGTCCAGGAGGTCTACCGCAGCCAGGGTGTGTCGATCCACGACAAGCACATCGAGACCATCGTGCGTCAGATGCTGCGTCGCGTGACGATCATCGATCACGGTTCGACCGAGTTCCTGCCCGGTTCGCTCGTCGAGCGCGCCGAGTTCGAGGCGGCCAACCGTCAGGTCGTGACCGAGGGTGGCGAGCCCGCTGCCGGACGTCCGGTGCTGATGGGTATCACCAAGGCATCGCTCGCGACCGAGTCGTGGCTGTCGGCGGCGTCGTTCCAGGAGACCACGCGTGTCCTGACCGACGCGGCGATCAACAGCCGCAGCGACAAGCTGATCGGTCTGAAGGAGAACGTGATCATCGGTAAGTTGATCCCGGCCGGTACGGGTATCAACCGTTACCGCAACATCCAGGTTCAGCCGACCGAAGAGGCACGTGCCGCGGCTTACGCGGTGCCGTCCTACGACGACACCTACTACAGCCCGGACGGCACCTTCGGTGCTCCGGCCGGCGCTGCGGTGCCGCTGGATGACTACGGGTTCTCCAACGACTACCGGTAGCCGGATTTCGTAGCAGTAATGCGCGCTATTGCCGCATTACTGCTACCGAATCGCCAGACATACGGCGCGGCCACGCACTCATCGAGTGCGGGGCCGCGTCGTATGTCTATCGCACGGGAAGTGTGGTGACGGTGCGGGTTTCGAGCAGCAGGTCGTAGTAGCGGCCACCGGGGTAGTAGGTGGCGGTGACGGTGCCGGCCACCATGTCCGACGACCAGGCGGTGGCCAGCGTGCGGAGGACTCGACCGTTGCGGGGACGCGGGACGGCCAGTTCGGACAGTTCGCCGATCAGGTCGGTGGACTCGCCTTCGGCGTCGATGTGGATGCCCGTGACGAGTCGTGAGCCGAGAAACGGCTGCTGTGTCCTCCTTTGGAGGACGGACACACCCTGCCCGAAGTTGTTGGACACCGAGGGTTGCGACGCGATGACTCGGATGGGAAGCAGTTCGGCGCCGAGAGATGCTGCGGCGGAGGTGAAGTTGACACCGAAGAACGAGTTCACGGGGTCGAACAGCATGAGCCCGGCCAGGCGACGGTAGGCGACCGGGTCGGCGCGGCGGAGCGCGTCGGCCGCCACGACGACGAACTCGCCGCCGGCCGAGTGCCCGGAGAAGACCATCCGGTAGGGCATCGTGACGTCGGCCCGTCCGGCGGCGGCTCGTGCACGCACAAGGCTGTTCGCCAGTGGGCTGTTGAGATCGCGCCCCGACCCGAACACCCCACCGATGGTGCGGGCGAACGCGGCGTTGTCGGCGATGTTGTACGCGACGGCGCACCCGCCGAGGTTGACCGAGTCCAGCGACGGGCTCACGACGAGGAAGCCGGCGTTCGCGTACGCGCGGGCCACGGTGTCGAGATTCGCCGCGGTGCGGGAGAAGCCGTGCTGGAGCCAGACGAGCGCCGTGGGTTGACCGGGTGGAAAGTACCAGCGGGCGGCGACCCGGACGGGCTTGCCTGCGCATTCGGTGGCGATGTCGGACGACGACACGGCCACAGGTGCGCCGGGGGCCGGCGCGGCGAGGGCCGCGGGTGGAGTTGCACCGACCAGCGCGATCATCGCCGCGAGCGTCGCGAGCAAGGGCCAGCGGAACCATCTCCCGGACATCCGGCCAGTCTAGGACCGGCCGGATGTCACGGTGCGGTGTTTTGGGGAAGGGTGCCGTGGTGCAAGGAGCGGGCCATCTCCCTCTGCTCCCTGAGGTGCGAGGAGCGCAAGCGACGAGCCACGAAGGGTCAGAGGTTGCGCTTGACCAGTTTCCCGGTCGGCGTGCGCGGCAACGTGTCCCGGAAGATCACCTCGCGCGGCAACTTGAACCGCGCGATCCGCGGTCGCAGGTGCTCCAGCAGAGCGTCGGCGAGATCGTCGTCTCCGGTCTGCCCGTCGACGGGTTGCACGACCGCGGTCACCCGCTCGCCGAGATCGGGGTCGGGCACACCGATGACCGCGGCGTCGAGCACCGACGGGTGGGCGAGGAGCGCGTCCTCGATCTCCCGCGGGTAGATGTTCACCCCGCCCGAGATGATCAGGAAGGAGTCCCGGTCGGTGAGGAACAGGTGGCCCTCGTCGTCGACGTAGCCGACGTCGCCCGTCGTCGTCCAGGTGGGATGGTTGGGATGCTGTGCGGCCCGGGTCTTCTCGGGATCGTTGTGATACTCGAACGGCAACTGGTCCCGCTCGAAGAAGATCGTGCCGATGGTGCCGGTCGGCACCTCGGCACCCGAGTCATCGCAGACGCGGATCGTGCCGAGTGCCGCTCGGCCGACAGTCCCCGGATTCTCCAGCCACTCCGGCGTGTCGACGATGGTGAGGCCGTTGAGTTCGGTGGACGAGTAGTACTCGGAGAGGACGGGTCCCCACCAGTCGATTATGGCTCGTTTGACGTCGACGGGGCACGGTGCGGCGGCGTGCACGGCGACCTCCAGGCTCGAGGTGTCGTACCGCGCGCGCACTTTCTCGGGTAGGCGCAGCATGCGCACGAACATCGTCGGCACCCACTGGCTGTAGGTGACGCGGTGCTCCTCGATGAGCGCGAGCGCCCGTTCCGCGTCGAACCGTTCCATCACCACGACGGTACCGCCGAGCGCCTGCACCGCGGCGCAGGTCCGAAGTGGCGCAGCGTGATACAGCGGCGCGGGCGACAGGTAGACGGTGTCGGGTCCGACGCCCCAGACCGAGGCGTTCATCGCCGTCATGGTGTCGCCGGGCTCGTCGATCTGCCGGTTGGGCAGCTCGGGCTTGATGCCCTTGGGGCGGCCGGTGGTGCCGGAGGAGTAGAGCATGTCCGCGCCGCGCGGCTGCTTCTCCGGCGGCTCGGTCGGCTGCTTCGATGCGGCGGCGTCGAGGTCGTCGTGACCCTCGATCCGACCGGAGTAGGCAAAGCGCGTCTCGACGCCGGGGGTGAGCGGGATCAGTTCGGCGCCGACGTCGGCCAGTGCGGCGTCGACGATCAGGGCCTTCGCGCCGCAGTCGGTCACGATGTAGGCGCTCTCCGCGGCGGTGAGGTGCCAGTTCACCATGGTCAGGTAGAGGCCGGACCGCATTGCCGCCCAATAGATGTCGAAGACGCGCGCGGTGTTCGTGGCGAGCACGGCGAGGTGGTCGCCCGGACGCAGGCCACGGTCGGCCAGTGCCCGGGCGACCTGGATGGACCGGGTCTCCAACTGGGTGAACGTGACCGTCTCGCCGCCGTCGGCCATGATGACCGCTGGGTCGTGCGGGCGGGTGGAGAGGTGAGCTCCGGGGTACATCAACGCTCCTCGTCGATGAGTGGGGCGGGTTGGTCTAGTACAGGTAGTCCTCGCCGCTGGCGCGCACGGTGACGTCGGAGAGGCTGATGCCCCAGGGCTGGTCGATGACGTGGACGACGGCGTCGGCAAGGTCGTCCGGCTTGATCAGCCAGTACTTGATCGAGTCGACGTCGGTGAGTTCGGCGGGCAGGTCGTCGTTGATGAGGGCGTTGACGTGCTCTCCGTACGACGCGGCCCGCTGGCCGACGAGGCCCATGATCGCGGTGTCGTTGACGATCCAGCTGGCGAGGTTGGTGCCGGTGATGCCGGTCGGCTTGACGGTGGTGACCTTGATCTTGCCCTTGGCCTCGATACGCAGCGAGTCCGAGATGGTAGTGACCGCGGCCTTGGTCGCGCTGTACACGCCCGAACCCTCGATGCCGGCGTTGCCATAGATCGACGAGATGTTGACGACCTGACCGCGACCCTGGGCGATCATCTGGTCGTAGACGGCCGAGATGCCGTTGACGACACCCTTGATGTTGATGTCGATCGCGGCGTGCCACTTCTGCCACGCGCGGGCGTGGTCGGCGAAGTAGGCCAGCGGCATGACGCCTGCGTTGTTGACGAGGACGTCGATGGCACCGAACTTCTCGACGGCGGCCGTCGCCGCCGCGGTGACCTGCTCCATGTCGGTGACGTCGGCGACCTGAGCGAGAGCCGAACCGCCGGCCGCGCGGATGCCCTCGACGACGCTGGTGACGTTCTCGGCGTTGACGTCGACGCCGACGACATGGGCGCCGGCCGCGGCGGTCTTATCGGCGATGAGCTTGCCGAAGCCGCTGCCGGCTCCGGTGATGACGATGACCTTGTCCTTGAGGTATTCGGACATGGGCGTACTCCGTTCAGGGGTGGGAAATCGATTGCGGCTGAGGACGAGTGATCGGTGGCGTCAGACGATGTCGACGGCGTCGAGGACACCGGCGACGTGCTGACGGTCGCCGCTGATGGTGACGGCCGAACGCCAGGCGCTGCGGGTAGTGCCCCAGCGCAGGAAGTCGGCGGCCGAGGACGTGGCGACATCGGCCGGGAGGTCGGTGGTCTCGCGCACGGTGACGATCGTGCCCGCGGTGTCGCGGTCGAGGACGAACGAACGGTCCGTGGCGCCGGTGAGGTGCAGACCGACCGGCCGCTCGAGGGTGGGATACAGTGCGGCACCGTTCATCTGCGGCAGGCCGGCGATCATCCAGTCGATGGCGGGGTCGATGGCGGCACTCACCGACACCTCGACGGAACCCAGCGGGCCGAAGGGTTGCAGCAGGTCGCTGGTCAGGTGCACCAGGTGGTCGAAGGCGACGGCGTCGCTGAGTTGGCGCAGCCGGTAGGTGCCGAGGTCCAGCATGTCCAGCGGCTGGTCGCGTAGGTCCTCGCCCTGCAGTGCCGCCAGGGTGGCGAGGCCGGCCTCCGACTGTGCGCGGTAGTACTCGACGGCCTGCTCCGGTGTCCAGTCGGCGCGCTCGCGCACCGCGGCGTCGTTGAGGCGCTCGGACTTCCCGCTCGGATTGTCGGGGAAGACCAGGTCGGGATCGGCGATGAAGTTGAAGAAGAACCCCATGTGCGTGACGACGTCGTGGACGCGCCAGCCGTGGCATGCGCTGTCGGCCGCCCAGTCGGCGGGCGTGAGTCGGTCGAGTAGTGCGAGGGTGTCGTTCACCAGTGCCTTGGCGGCGGTGACTCCGGCATCGGACATGGCCGATCGCCTCCTTGGAAATCGTTGTGCGAGAGGAGCTGTGCGGCGAGTGTCGTTCAGCTGGGCAGGAAGATCGACTTGAGGTTCTGGTAGGCGGCCAGCCCCTCGGGGCCGAGTTCGCGGCCGATGCCGCTGGCCTTCACGCCACCGAAGGGCGAACCCCAGTCCAGGTTGAAGTAGTTGACGCCGAACGAGCCGGTCTCGACGCGGCGGGCGACGTCCACGCCCCGCTCGGGGTCGGAGGTCCACACCGTTCCGCCGAGTCCGTACGACGAATCGTTGGCGAGAGCGATGGCGTCGTCGACGTCGTCGTAGCGCAGCACGGTCAGGACCGGGCCGAAGACTTCTTCGCGAGCGATGGTGGCCGAATTGTCCACGCCGCCGAAGACTGTGGGCTCGATGAAGAAGCCGCGGTCCAGATCAGACGGTCGGTTCCCGCCGGTGGTGATGGTGCCGCCCTCCTCGCGGCCGCTGTTGATCATCGCCAGCACGCGGTCGCGGCGACGTTCGCTGGCCAGCGGGCCCACCGCCACGGACTCATCCATCGGGTCGCCGACCGGCAGAGATGCGCACATGGCGCTGATGGCGTCGAGGTACTCGTCATAACGGCTGCCGGGCACCAGGATTCGGGTGGACATGTAGCAGGTCTGGCCGGTGTTGAGCAGGGAGGCGGTGGCGAGACCGCCGACCGTCTGCTCCAGATCGGCGTCGTCGAGTACCAGGGCGGCAGATTTGCCGCCGAGTTCGAGGGTCACCGGGCGGATGAGTTCGCCACACACGCGGCCGATTTCGCGGCCGGCGGCCGTCGACCCGGTGAATGCGACCTTGTCCACCCCGGGGTGGGAGACGAGGTGGCGTCCGATCTCGCTGCCGCCGTTGACGATGTTGAGGACGCCCGCGGGGAGGTCGGCGGCGATGGCGGCCTCGGCGAGCACGTAGGCGTCCAGACTGGTCTCGGGGGAGGGCTTGAGCACGACGGTGCACCCTGCGGCCAGGGCCGGGGCGATCTTGAACATGGAGAGGACGGCGGGGAAGTTCCAGGGCGCGATGGCCGCGACGACGCCGATCGCCTCCCGGCGCACGATCGTCGTCCCGGGTAGCGGTTGACTCGTGCGGGTCTCCTCGACCGGGGTGGACTCGACGAGGTCGGCGTAGTAGCGCAACAACTGGACCGGGGCGGCGCCCTCGGCGAAACGGGACAGGGCGATCGGCATTCCGTTCTCCGCCGTGACCGCAGTGGCTCGATCCTCCGCACGCTTGTCGAGTTCGTCGGCGAAGCGTCGCAGATGTGCGGCGCGGTCGGCGGGGGCGAGGTCGCGCCAACCGGGCCGCCGGAAGGCGTTGCGGGCCGCCTCGACGGCGGCGTCGACGTCGGCGGTCGTCGCCTCCGGCACCGAACCGAACTGCTCTTCGGTCAGCGGCGAGATGACCGGGATCGTCGACGAGCCGGTCGGTGTCTGCCAGCCGCCGTCGATGAGGAAACTCGTGCGAACCGTGTCGATGGTGGTCATCTCGGTACTCCCTGCTGCTGTGTCGGCCGTCGAGCGTTCGGCCGGATGTGTCCATCATCACTCCACGCAACGGCAGGATTCTTGACATCTCGTGACATCTATTTGACAGTTGGCGCCATGGCCGACCTGATCTGTGCGTCGTCGCTCAGTCAGCTACCCGAATTGATCGAGGAGCACGACGGCGACGCCCGCGCGATGCTCGCGCGCGTCGGGGTCGACCCGGCGGTGGTCGGCGCCTACGACAGGTTCATCCCGTTCACCGCGCTGTCCACGGTCATCGGCCTGTGCGCCGCCGAGTTCGGTGTGCCCGATTTCGGTCTGCGCCTCGCCGCCCGACAAGGCCCCGACATCCTCGGACCGGTGGCGATCGCGGCCCGCAACGCCGAGACCATCGGCGACTCCTTCCGGCAGATCACCGCCTTCGCGCACGTGTACAGCCCGGCCATCACGGCGCAGTTGCACTATGGCGAACGCGAGGTCTCCTACGAGTTCGACACGGTGCTCAAGCGGGTTCCGTACCGCCCGCACGTCGTCGAACTCGCGATGGGTGTCACCCGGTCGACGTTCCTGGTGACTCTGGGCCACGACTTCCGGCCCAACCGGATCACGCTGACCCATCCCGCGATGTCCGAGCCGCATGTGTACACCGACTACTTCGGCTGCCCGGTGGACTTCGAGGCGCCGGCGAACCTGGTGGTGTTCCCGCGCGGGGTGATGCACCGGACGCTGCCGCGGGTCGACGCGCTCGCCTACGACATCGCGGTGAAGTTCATGACCGGACACGACCGGGAGACGGCGTTCGTCGACGCGGTGTCCGC
Organism: Gordonia terrae; assembly: GCF_051789125.1. Taxonomy (GTDB): domain Bacteria; phylum Actinomycetota; class Actinomycetes; order Mycobacteriales; family Mycobacteriaceae; genus Gordonia; species Gordonia terrae_A. The sequence goes on from NZ_CP196526.1 coordinate 1,200,804, forward strand.
CCTGATCATCCGTGCGCTGCCCGCGGGGGCGGCCACGCTGGACGCGGTCGCTCGACTGCTGATGATGCATCCGCGCGCGGTGCAGCGGGGACTCGCCGACAGCGGGACAACTTTCGATCAGCTCGTCGACGACGCCCGCCGCGACCTGGCCGTCTCGCTGCTGGCCAACCGGGGCGTTCCGCTCGGCGCGGTCGCCCGGCAGATCGGGTATTCCGAGCAGAGCACGCTGACCCGCAGCTCGCGGCGATGGTTCGGGATGCCGCCGCTGGCGAAGCGGCGCGAGCTGACGGCGCAGGCCGGTCGTGGGAGTCGATGAGCTACCGGTTGTCGGAGTCCATGAGGTGGCTGGGGTCTTCGATCCTGACGTCGTGATCGTCGCCGAGCCGGCGGGCCACCTCGTCGATGAGCCGGCGCGCGGCGTCGTCCATCACCCGCACGTGGGTCAGGTCGAGTACCACCGAGTCGGTGTCGAAGCCCTCGCAGGCGCGGCTCGCGACGATCTCCGCACCGGCGAACCGGACGTCTCCCTGCAGTTCGACGATCGTCGAGCCGTCCCGCTCCGACACCGACCGCAACGCGGGGCGGCCGGTGGGTGCGACGTGCATCATGTGCAGTTCCATGTCGCGCGACAACCGTTCGAACACCGCGACGCCTCGGACGCTGTTGCCCTGCTCGTCGAGCTGCGGGGACCACACCGCGAGCCCGACCTGGCCGGGTAGCACACCCAGGATGCCGCCGCTGACACCGCTTTTCGCGGGTATCCCGACGGTCGCCATCCAGCTGCCGCTGCCGTCGTACATGCCGCACGTGGCCATCACCGACAGCAGGTGACGGGTGATCCAACCGTCGAGCAGGCGCTCGTCGCCGGTGGTCGACAGACCGCCGTTCGCCAGAACCGATCCCATGACCGCGAGGTCTCGACAGGACACCCCGATGGCGCACTGCGCCGCATACCCGTCGACCACCTCATCGGGTTCGCAGTCGAGTTTGCCCGCCGAGCGCAGGAGGTAGGCCAGCGCCGTGTTGTGGTCGTCGGAGGCGAGTTCGGCGCGGTGCACCTTCTGGTCGACCGACAGTTGCCGCCCGGCGAGGGTGCTGACGAGGTCGATGATGCGGTCGACGCGATCGGTGGCGTCGGAGCCGTCGACCATGCCGTGGATGGCGACGGCGCCGGCGTTGATGAGTGCGTTGCGTGGCCGGCCGGTCTCGGCTTCGAGTGAGATCTCGTTGAACGCGTCGCCCGACGGTTCGGTGTCGACACGGTCGAGTACGGCGTCGAGGCCTCGGTCGCGCAGTGCGAGCGCGTAGGCCGGGACCTTGGAGATGGACTGCAGGGAGAACTCGTGGTCGGCGTCGCCCGCGGTGTACACGGTGCCGTCGATGGTGGCCAGCGCGATCCCGAAGGACGCCGGATCCGCTTGCTCGAGTTCGCGATTGCCCGCGGCCACCTCGCCGCCGTCGTCGTCGCGGCATTCGTGCAGGACTCGGTCGAGGTAGTCCTCGATGGGGGAGCGCATATCCCACCGTAGCCACCCGGGATTTCGTAGCGACAATGCGCGCTATGTCCGCATTGCCGCTACGAGATCGGCGGGGGTCAGTTCTGCCGGTAGGGCATGTACTGCACGGACCAGGAATTGCCGTCGGGATCGGCGAAGTACACGAAGTGGCCCCAGGCCTGCTCGTCGACCTCGCCGGGATCGACGCCCGCCGCCAGCAGGTGCTCGCGGGCCTCGTTGATGTCGGAGACCACGACCTGCAGTCCCTTCACCGACCCGGGCTCGGCGTCGGTGAGTCCCTTGCCGAACGCGATGGAGCAGGCGGACCCGGGCGGGGTCACCTGGACGAAACGGACCTCGTCGGAGACGACGTGGTCGTGGTCGACGTTGAAGCCGATCCCGGCGTAGAAATCACGTGCCCGATCGACATCGCTGACCGGCAGGATGACGAGCTCGAGTGTCCAGTTCACGGTTCCTCCTGGGGTTGTGGTGTGGTTCCACTGTCGCAGGGGATGCGGACAGATACTGTCCTTATTCGGGGATGGATTCGCCGACAGGGTCAATGGAAGCGATCTGCTTTCGTCGAGGGTCGTCGCGGCGTCGGAGGCGGTGCCGGTCGGCCCGGGTCACCGCACGGATCTCCTCGAGAACCGGCTCCCAGTCGAACACGACATCGTCGTATGTCAGCCGCATCGTCATCCAGCGGTCGAGCATCGTCATGCGGTCTCGACGACGGTCGTTGGCGAACGCCTTGGCGTCGGAGTGGTACGACCGCCCGTCGCACTCGATGAGCAACGAGCCGGTTCGGAGGTCTGCGCGTTCACGTCCACCGATCGACGGTTGCACGACCACATCGAACCCGGCGGCGATGAGGCGAAGCCTCACGATCGACTCGGTCCCCGACTGCGCACGGGCGTCGCATCGGCCGAACAGGGCAGCGACGGTCCGAGCCACTCGTCCCATCTCGGCCTGGATGTCGGGGATGGTCCAGTCGGTGGTGTTGAGGATCGAGTCGACCACCGCGACCCACTCCTCGTGCGACAGGCATCGCGCCGCACAGTTCAGGGCGACCGGGATCTCGTCGACGGCCGACTGGACCGGCAGCGCCCGGCCGAATCCCTGGCACCACCGAAACGGTCCGCTCGGCTTGGGCTTCGACTTCATGTGCTTGCTCCGACGCACGTGGGTCTCCCCGTGCCCGGGCGGTATCCAGATCCCGGAGTGTCCGTGCTTCTGGTGGAAACGCAGTGCGCTGACGCAGGACAGCGCACCGCCGGCGGTCACGGCGGCCACCGCGGCGGCATCGGCGCCCGATGCGCGAACCCAGCCGTACCCTAGCGAGGTGAGCGTCTCGGACCGGCGCGCCTGCTTGATCGCATCCGCCGTCCAGCCCATCGCCGCCAGTTCTGTGAGCGTGAAGACACCGCAATCCGAAGTCATACAGACTCTGACGCAGCACACCGGTCGTCGGTTTCACCCGAAGCGCCCAGCGCGAGAATTCTCGTCCCCGTGACCTATGCCGGAGGGCATTGTGCCCTCGGAACCCGCTCACGGGGACGAGATCTCCGCTCAACCGGCCGAGAATCGCACTGCCGCGCGGACCTGGGCCGCGATCGCGCGTCCGGCACCGAGAGGCCAGCGGTGCATGACGTAGTCGGCGGCGGCATCGACGGTGAGTTGGCGAGTGGAGTTGCCCGCGCGCACCCAGAACTCGGGTGGGTTGTTCTTCCCGGCCCGCAGGTAGACCGGCCGCGGAGAGGGCGAGCACGTCACGCGGCACACCTGAACCGTTCCCGATTCCCCGGACCGTGCGACCGACTCCACGACGATCCCGACTGCCGCCGCGGTGTTCTGGCCGAGCGTGGTGGTCAGCAGGTCCCGCAACCACAGTTCGAAACGGTCGGCGTCGGGCACCTTCAGGGTCGCGAAGTCGGGGTCGAGACCGAGGGGTGTGCCGTCGTCGGCGACGCCGATGAGCAGGGTCCCGCCGTCGGAGTTGAGAAAGGCCGACACCGTCTTCACGATCACCTGCTCCATCCGGGGGTCCTTCTCCCCGCTGCGCAGGTTCACCCGGGCGGTCGACTTGAACTCGAGCCGGTCGGACTCCCCGTCGGAGAGCAGTTGGGCGACAGTGGCATTGGATTGCCGCTGCAACCGTGCCGCGAGCAGGCCGTAGGCGCCCACCGCGACGACGGAGCTGATCAGTCCCAGCGCCACCGTCGTCAGGCTCCACACCCGCAGGTGCTTGTCGACGAGCCCGGCGATGTAGAGGCCGAGCGCGGTGCCGAGGATCGACAGGACCATCGCCGTCGTGGCGTCGAGGCGAGCGCGTCTACGCAGCGACCATCGGGCGACGAGGCCGAACACCCACGCGACCACCAGCACCAGCACCAGCGCGGTGGCGGTCGCCCAGACCGGTACCGCGAATTCGAGTCCGCCGATCGTTCCCACACCGTTTTATAGCCCGAAGCCGCGGTGACCGCGGCTTCGGGCTATGGGTCGGTGGGTGGGGTCAGACGGCGTCGCCGCCGTCGATGCTGCCGAAGTCGCCGACCTCGACGTTGCCCTCGTCGTCGACGGCGGTGTCGAAGGTGCCGTCGGCATCGGTGTCGGCCACGGCGATGTCGGTGTATCCGTCGGCGTCGGTGTCGGCTTCGATGATGTCGATCTCGCCGTCGGCGTTGGTGTCGTAGGCGATGGAGTCGGCCTGGCCGTCGCCGTCGGTGTCGAGGACGGCGTCGGTGGTGCCGTCGCCGTCGACGTCGGTGAGTGCGGCGTCGACGCTGCCGTCGCCATCGGTGTCGACGAGAACGGCGTCGGCGGGGATCTCGGTGCTCATGGTGTGGGTCCTTTCGGGAGAGGGTGCCGGGGGCGGCGTGTGCGGTTCTGGTTACTTGGAGTCGAGCGTGCCGGGGTTTGTTCCCGTGCGTTCCGAAGTCGCGGTGAGGTCATTCACCCGGGCGACGACCACGGCCGGGACGCGACTATCGAAGGTCTGCAAGCAATTCGGACAACATGGACCGCGCGCGTGAGATCCGGCTGCGTACGGTCTGCAGCCCGATGCCCTGGGCCTCGGCGATCTCGGAGTAACTGAGTTCGCCGTACACCCGCAGCACGAAGGTCGCCCGGTACGCGTCGGGTACCTGCGCCAGGGCCTCGGCGATCCGATCGGACACGACGACCTGCGCGGCCACGTCCAGATGACTGACCGGATCGTGATCGGCGATGTCGTCGGTGTCGGATCGCTTGCGGATGCGCGCGAGAGCAGCATTCGAGCCGATGCGGTACAGCCATGTCGACAGCTGCGCGTCACCGCGGAAATTGCCGATGGCCCGCCACGCCGCAACCAATGCGTCCTGCATGGCGTCCTCGGCGTCGTGCTGGTTGCCGCTGATACGTAAGCAGATGGCCCACAGCCGATCACGATGTTGCTCGACGAGCGTGGTGAACGCGGCCTGATCGCCGGCGCGAGCACGCTCGAGCAGATCTGCGCCGGAGGAGGATTCGTCGATCAACGAATGCACCCGCCCATCGTAGGACGGGGGGTCGGCAGCGACAGCCCATCGCCGGATCCGATGCGCCCCGGCTGTCGAAAGTCCTCGTGGCGGTGGGCAAACGGCTCAGAAATCGTCATCGGGCGTCGTCTCCTCGAACGACACCTCGCCGGCGACATCATCGTCGGTCCCGAAGATGTCGGCGTCCTCGATGGCCCCGTCCTCGAGGGAGGAGCCCTCGACGCCCGCGGCCTCGGCGGGCCCCTCGAGATCGCCGCCGACGTCCTCCCCGCCGAATTCCTCGTCGAGCGGGTCCGGTCCGGGGGCGGAGGTGAGATCGGCCGGGAGGTCGTATGACGGGTCGAAGGCCGTCTCGACCGCGGAGTCCCATGCGGCGTCGGGGACCGCCAGGTCACCGGGCGGGTCGTTGTCGCGCAACCAGTCGTCGAAGTCGTCGGTCATGATCGTCCGCCTCTCGTGGCGTCGGGGTGGTTCGCAGTCGGAACAGCGTCATTCAGAACAGGGACACGTGGGTGGTCGACACGGATACTGTCATCCGGTCGACTGCCGTGGCGTCGACGGAGGTGGAGAATTCTCGTCACATACCTAGGAGTGGCGTCGAACCCGGAATGTTCCCGCCGGGTCCGGGAAAGTTGCGGGAGGCGATCGCGTGGAGCAACGCATGACGGTGCGGGGGCGCGTGGAGCAGTTGCTCGCCGAGGTCGTGCCGCTGTCCGCTGATCCCGCGGTCGTCGGCGCGCTGCGCGTCCAGATGGCCGAGCCGCTGACGGTGGCGCTCGTCGGACGTGTCAGCTCCGGAAAGTCGACGCTGCTCAACGCTCTCGTCGGCGACCGCGTCGCCCCCACCGATCGCGCCGAATGCACCCGGGTCGCCGCCCTGTACACCGAGGGCAACCCACAGCGGGTGGAGGTCGTCGGACTCGACGGGACCGTCACCGAACTGCCGGGTCCGATGCGCGGCGACCTCGGACGCCCACCCGAGGACATCGACCACGCGATCGTCCACACCCCGTCGCGCTTGTTGCGTGAGCGCTTCCAGGTCATCGACACCCCGGGCCTGTCGGGATTCACCGACACCGCGGAGGTGGCGACGCGTCGCGTGTTCGGCAGGCCCGGCAAGGAGAGGGACGGCCGACTGCCCCGCCCCGATGTCATCCTGTTCCTCCTCGACGACGCCGCCGGACCCAAGGCCGACGAGGTGGAGTTCCTGACCGGCTCCGGGGCGTCGGCGCAGAACACGATCCTGGTGATCTCGCAGGCCGACCTCATCGCCGCCGACAATCCGATGCTCAAGGCCCAGGAGATCGCTCGCCGGGTGTGGCGCCGGTTCCCGGCGATCGCGGGGGCGGTGGTCGCGGTGTCGGGGTTGATGGCCGAGGCGGGTGTCTGCGGGGTCACCGAACGTGAGACCGCACAGATCTCGCGCCGCGGACAGCTCGAACCGTGGGAGCTGCTGACCATCCTCGACGGTGGGGCGCCCGCGCCGCCGGGCATCGACGTCGACGAGCTCGGCCGGCTCGAGGACCTCGTCGGCGCCTATGCCCTGGACGCCGGGGCCGAGATCGCCCGGCAGGGTGCGCGGGCGTATTGCGAATGGCTGCATCGGGTGTCGGGAATCGACGAGCTGCGGCTCGCCATCGGCCGGCGCTTCCTCGCGGTGGGTGACGTCCTCAAGGCGCGCACCGTGCTCGCCGAACTGCGCGACGCGGCCTACCGGAGTGCGCGACGTGAGCAGTTCCTGGAGGCCATCGAAGAGGCCGAGACCTCGCCGCCACTGCACCGACTCCGTGAGGTCGGCGCGCTCGAGGCCCTCGCCCGCTGGCAACCGGACAGCGACCTGGTCGGCGAACTGAATCTGGTGGTGGCGAGTCGCGATGTGCGCGTGCTGTTGTCGCTGCCACCGAACGCCGCACCCGCCCAGATCGCCGACGCCGCGCGGGCTCGCGCCGCCGACTGCCGCTCCCGACGAGCCTTCGCCGCGACATCGGCGGAACGAGAGGCGCTGCTGGTGCTCGAACAGACCTACCAGTTGGTGCGACGCGGATCGTGGACCACATGAGAATCGGGTGCACCCGCCCGGCGGACCGGCTCGACCCCGGACGAGGAGGGCGGCCATGAGCTCAGATGCCGACGCCGCGAAGGCAACACCGGCTCAGCGGCTGTCGAAGAAGCCGGCCGAAGGCGCGACGCCCACACCCGACGCGGTGTTGCGCACCGCGGTGGAGATGTTGCGCAAACACGGTGAGGACGCCATCGCCGACCGCGCCCTCCGCGTGCGCGAGCGTCCGGCGCCGCAGGGCACGGTCGTGGTGATCGGCGAGGTCAGCCGGGGTAAGAGTTCGTTGGTCAACACGCTCGTCGGGGTGAGCGGGCTGGCGCCGGTCGACACCGAGATCACGACGTCGGTCTACGTGCGGTTCACCCCCGCCACCGATGACCTGCCTGCCGGTACCGCGCTCGTCGAGTTCCCCGGTGCCACGCACCGCATCCCCGCCACCGAACTCGCCGACTGGGTCACCGTCGGCGGCCGGTACGCAGCCGGGGTCCCCGCGGAACGGCTCGCGCCCGACACCCCCGTCGATTCTGTTCTCGTGCCGCCGGTCTCGGCGCGCGTGGGGGTGGCGTCGCCGCTGTTACCGGGTGTCACGGTCGTCGACACCCCGGGTGTCGGGTCACTGGTTCCCGAACACGTCGAAGCCGCGGTGAGCGCGGCCCGCGGTGCGTCGGTGCTGGTGATGGTGTGCGATGCGACAGCCCCCCTGAGCGCACCCGAACTCGACTTCCTGCGCAGCGTCAGTGAGGAGATCGCCTCGGTGGTCCTCGTCGTCACCAAAACCGATCTGGTGATGCGGCAGTGGCGGACGATCGTGGCCGAGAACCGACAACTGATCGGCGCCAACGCACCTCGCTTCGCCCACATCCCGATCATCGGTGTCTCCAACCGCATCGCCGAACAGGCAGCCGCCATCGGTGATCCCGACCGTCGGCAGCGTGCGCTGGCGGCGTCGGGTATCCCCGAACTCGTCGACGCCCTCACCCCTCTTGTGCGCGAAGGGGCGGCCTCGCCGGCACGCAACGCTCTCCAACTGACCTTTGCCGGACTCGACGATGTCCGCGCTCGACTCGTGTTGGAGATGAAGGCCGCAACCGCGACCCCGGCCGAACGCGCCGACATCGAAGCCGAACGAGATCGGTTGCAGCGCCTCAAGGACCGCCGTCGGGAATGGCGGGCGCGTCTCACCCAGGACATCACGGCGGCGTCGTTGCGGACCGACGACCTCATGCGGGACCGCTTCGACTCACTGCTCGGCCAGTGGTCCACGCGGATCGACAAACTGCGCTTCTACGAGCCGCACCGCGCGGGTCAGGAACTCATCGCGCAGATGACCGTCGACCTCGAGGCGGCGGCGAGGGAGGTGAGTGCGTCGTTCGTGGCCGGCATCGAGCGGATCGCCGACGCGCTGTTCGCCGACGCAGCGATCTCGTCCGACCTCGTCGACCGCATCGCGGGCGGCGCCGGCGACCTCAAACTGCGTGAGCAGGAGAAGATCTCGCCGTGGAAGAACATGGTCGACCCGATCCTGCTGTCGATCGTCGCCGCGGGCGGCCCGCTGGCGATCATTCCGGTGGTCAACGTGGTGGCGGTACCGGTCTGGGCAGGTGTCGTCGTGGGGTTCCGCGCCTCGAAGGTGGGCAAGGAGAACCACCGGAAGTGGTTGACCAAGGCGGTCAACGACATGAAGGCCGACGTGCGGTCGCAGCTGCAGTCGATCAAGGCGCAGGCCAGTGGTGACCTGCAGATCGCCTACGACGAGTTGCTGGAGCGTCTGCTGGCCGAATCGACGAAGATCGTCAACGACGCCCTGGCCGAGTCGAAGAAGTCCGCCGCCGAGCGGGAGAAGACGGCCGCCGACCTGCGAAACCAGATCCTCGCGGTCGACAACGTCCGCAAGGCCGTCGCGCGCATTCTCCGGGCGCCCACCGGATGAACACGCGTTCGGTGTGCGACGATCTGCAGCTGAGGAGGTGACCGCGTGACACAGGAGAGCAGACGGCGACTGTGTATCGACTTCGGCACCAGTAACACCGCGGCGGCGTACCGCATCGGTGTCGGTGAGCCGGTCATCGTTCCGCTGGGACCCCGCGGCCCGGCCATGCCGTCGGCCGTGTTCGCCGACGGCACGTCCATCGTCGTCGGTCACGACGCGGTGGTCCGGCGCCTGCAGGCTCCCGATGCCTTCGAGGACACCCCGAAGTCGCGGATCGACGAGGGGGAGATCGAACTGGGCGACCGGTTCTGGGCCGTGGAGGACCTCATCGGCGCCGTCCTCCGCCACGTGCACCAGGTCGCGTTGCGGCACAGCGGGTCAGCAGGCTTCGACTCGATCGTCCTGACCCATCCGGACCGATGGAGCGAACGCCGCAAGAGTGTGCTGCGACGTGCCGCCGAGCGTGCGGGACTCGGTGCCGATCGAATCCGTATCGCCTCCGAATCATTGGCCGCGGCTTGGTATTACGTCTTCCGCGGGCACGACGTCAGCGGTGACGAACGCATGTGCGTGTTCGACTTCGGGGCGGGCACTTGTGACGTGGCGGTGCTCGTCGGTAACGGTGCAGGCGGATTCACGGTGACCGGTTCGGGCGGCGACAACCACCTCGGCGGGCGAGATCTCGATGCCCGGATGATCCGCTGGGTGCACGACGAGGCCGCCGAGATCGACCCCGACCTGCCGCGGCAGCTGCGAGCACCGGCTGCGGCCATCGCCCTGGCGGACCACGTGCGGACGGCCAAGGAAGCACTGTCCGACACCGCTCAGGCCGTCATCGAACTGCCCGGAACGCGGCACACGCTTCTCCTGACGAGGCGTGAATTCGAGTCGATGATCGGGCCGTTCGTCGAACGGGCCGTCGAGCTGACGCGGGACGCCATCGCCCGCGCCGATGCGGCCGGCTCGGGACCGACGGGTCCGGTCACCGTCTATGTGACCGGCGGGACGAGCAGCATCCCACTGCTGCAGTCGGCTCTGTCGGCAGTCGGTCGCGTCGCCCGGATCGGCGATCCGAAGGTGGTAGTCGCGCAGGGCGGTCTCCTGCGATCCACCAACGTCGTGCCGGGTGAGGGCGTCGAGACGTCGGCGCGTCGGGTCGCGTTCCCGGCGCTGCCCGCGGGCGCGGTCGTCGCGGGTGTCGCGGTGCACAGCGGGCAGGTCGTCGGTGCGGGCGAGCCACTGGCCACCGTCGAGTCCGCCGCGGGACGGATCACGATCGACGCACCGGTCGCCGGCACGGTGCACGGACTCGACTTGCGTGCGGGCGTCGTGGTGCAGCCCGGTGTGGTCTTCGCGGCCATCGGTCCCGTCGACCTCCGGCCCGACCAGTGGCCCCGGCTCCACCGCGAGCCGGCGCTCGCCTCACCGGTGCAGCCCCGGTATGCCGCCGCGCCCCCGCCCCCGCCCCCGCCTCCTACTCCGCCCCCGCCACGTACCCCGTCCCCGCAGCACGCCCCGGCCCCGCCGCGCGCCTACCCAGGGCATCCGCCCGCGGCCGCACCTGTCGCGCAACCGGTTTCCGTCGAGAACGCCCCGGAGAAGATCAACGCGTACGGGTTGGCGGGCCTGGTGGTGGGCATCCTCGGCTTCCCGCTGTGTCTCGGCACGATCGTCGGTCTGGTGCTCACGGTCGTGGGAATCACCCGCGCCGGTGGCCGCCGCGACACCCTGACCACGACGGCGCTCGTCATCAACATCCTGGGCGCCGTCGCCTGGGTGGCGTTCGTCATCTGGGCGGTCCTCAGCGGCTGACGGGCTGGGGACCTTCAGTACGCGAGGCCCGAGACCGTGGCCCGGCGGAGTTCGGTCAGTGGTGGCTGCCGACGTCGAGGTCCCGCCACGCGGCATCCCACCGTCGCGAGCGGTGATTGTCGGCGGCGACGCGAACGAGTGCGCTCGCGCCCCACCAGCCGAGCGCGACGAGCATCGCCACGGCGGCCCCGGCGACGATGCCCTCGACCACCGCGTCGGCGTTGGTCACCGGAGGCGGAACCACCGCGCCGGCGTCGTCGATCCAGATGATCCGGACCCGGCCGGGCGAGTCGAGGCGGTCCGCGGGAACCGTCGCGGTGAGTCTGCGACCGTCGGGGCCTTTCCACGCCACCGTGGTGTCGTCGCCCTCCCTCTCGGGTGCTCGGGCCACCGTCGTGCTGACCGAATGCCTGGGACTTTGCTCGGCGGCTGCGGCCCGGTGGGCGGCGTAGGTGTCACCGCCGACGGTCAGGGCCACCATCAATCCGGCGAGTGCGGCCAGCGAGAGTGCCGACAGCACCGCGGTTTCCCATCGATCTCCCGCCCGGACAAGATCATTCGAGGAGGCATGCATGAATCGCCAGCTGTGTAGCTCACGGGCGAGGAACCTCAGCATGTCCGCCTCCTGATCTCCGGTGAGGTGGTCCGCAAGACGTGGTGCCGCCTCCTACATGGTCGGTGCTCACGGGGCATCTAAGACAGGGCCTTTGGTCCTCGCGCATCGCCGGGTGTGGAGTGATGCCGGGTTTCGGCGACGGCCGCGCGGACGAATTTCAGTCGTTCGACTCACAATCGATCGCGGAACGACGTATCCTCACCCTTGCGTCGGGAACCGACACCACGCGGGGGGTGTCGGGGCGCAGGGGGTCAACTGGGGGGGCGGTCACGTCGTCCTTCGTCATCATGTCAAGGTCTTGGTCTATGTGGAGGGGCTGAAGTTGACCAGCGCTCTGTCAGTGCGCGCGTCCAGACGCGGCGCGCGCAAGTTTCTCGAACCGTCGGCGATCATCGAGGCCATCTCGATCGAGGAGTCGATCGTCCTACCCGGATATCAGGCCCTCCTGGCGTCCCCCGGAACCTTCGGAGTACCCGACGGTCTCGTCGGTGATGTCGAGGCCGCGGTGCTGCGCCACCAGGCGGTGATTGCTCGTCTCCGCCTGATGCTCGCCGAAGCCGTTGACGCCGAACGTAGTTCGCCGCACGATGAAGCGCTCGCGGCGCTGGGGCTCACCGCCCCGGTCCGCGCCGACAACCCGGCCGACACCGGTCCGGCCCGGTCCGTGCGGGCGCTCGACGCCGCCGTGACCGATGCGGATGCGGCCGACCGCCCTCTGATCGCGGTGGCGTTCCTGCTCGTGGCCACCCACGCGTTGACCGATCCGACGAACTGTGGAACTGCTTCTCCGGCACTGAATCTGATGCCCCCACCGCTACACCGTGACCGTGCGCTGATGGAGAAGGTGCTGAGCCATGCGGTTTCGGTGTTCGACGCGCCGACCCGCGCCATGTTCGCCGGACGCATCGCGACTGCGACTGCTGCGTTCGTCGACCCCGGCGACGCTGGATCCCAACAGCTCTACGTCTTGCGATTCAATCCGCACTCGCTGCGGACTTCGTGCCGTACGGCGGGGTTGGGTGAGGTCGACGTCCTCGGCTCCCGCTGAGGGTGCCCGCGCACACGTGTCGGGAAGTGCCGGTCGGGGATTACCCTGGGCGACGTGACCACGTCGGTTCCACAACGCTATCGGTGGCTCCTGCATGTCGACCTCGACCAGTTCCAGGTGGCGGTCGAGCGGCTGCGCAGTCCCGAGCTCGTCGGGGTCCCGGTCATCGTCGGCGGCAACGGCGATCCCACCGAGGCGCGCAAGGTGGTCACCTGCGCGTCGTATGAGGCGCGCGACGTCGGTGTGCGGGCCGGGATGCCGCTGCGTGCGGCGCACCGCAAGATGCCCGACGCCGTCTACCTGCCGTTGGACATGGGCGCCTATGACGCGGCATCGGCCGATGTGATGGACGTCCTGCGCGCCACCGGCCACCCCGTCGAGGTGTGGGGCTGGGACGAGGCGTACCTGGGCGTCAGTGCGCGAGGCGCCGAGGACGACCCCTACGACGATGCGGCGATCATCGCACTCGCCGAGCAGATCCGCGGTGACATCCTCGCCCGCTGCGGCCTCACCAGCTGCGTCGGTATCAGCGACAACAAGCAGCGCGCCAAGATGGCCACCGGTTTCGCCAAGCGTCCACCGGGTGCCGCTCCCGACGACGTCGTCGACGCGCCGCGCGTGTTCTTGCTCGACGACCGCAACTGGCTGGAGCTCATGGGCGCCCGGCCCACCCGCGACCTGTGGAGTGTCGGCCCGAAGACGTCGAGCAAGCTCGCCGATGCCGGCATCGCGACCGTCACCGACCTCATCGCCACACCACGCGACGATCTGATCGCGACTTTCGGTCCCCATCAAGGCAACTGGCTGTACGTGCTCTGTCGTGGTGGCGGCGACTCCGCCATCACTGCCGAACCCTGGCTGGCGCGGTCGCACTCCAAGTCCCGAACATTCGCTACCGACCTCAGCGACCCTGTCGAGATGCGTTCCGCCGCAGCAGGACTGCTCCGCGAGCTCCTCGATCAGGTGATCGCGGAGGAACGCCTGCCGTTCCGTGTCGCGGTGACGGTGCGCACCACGAGCTTCTACACCCGCACGAAATCCCGGAAGCTGCCCGCACCCACGCTCGAGTACGACGCGCTCGAGCCGGTCGTCGCCGACCTGCTCGGCCGGTTCGAGATCGAACGCCCGGTGCGCCTCCTCGGTGTCCGCCTCGACCTCGTGACCGACGAGGATGCCCCCTCCGGCTGAGGTTCGCGGAGCCGGTTGAACATTGCGGCAGTTTGGTCCGTCATGCGACGAAAACTGCCGCAACGTCCGGTCTTCGGCGGTCAGGTGTGGGTCGCAGTGTTGAATGAGCCCTGTGTGGCAAACCCCTTCACGGTTGTGGTTCAGGATTCAGGTGGCCGCCGGCCTGTTCGTGGGGTTGTCGGCGGGCCTGGGGTGGCGATACACCGTGCCCCGTGCCAAGGCGATCGCGGACTCGCCCCCGTTTCCGTATCCGGAAGGTGGGGTCTATTTCATCCGGGTGAACTACTGGGAGTACGTCGATGGGCCGGGCTGGTGGCCCGTCGTGATCCTCGTGGCGATCGGGGGTCTGGTGGGCGCCGCGGGAGGGTGTGCGGGTGGAGTGATGTCGGGGGCGGCGCAGCCACCGGATCGACGACTCACCGTTGCCGTGGCCGGTGCCGTGGGTGCCCTGGTCGGCGTATGGGGAGTTGTGATGGCCCAGTGGCAGCAGCCGCGGATCTGGGTGTCCAACGGTGATGGGATCACACCGGATGGCTACAACGAAGGAGTTGGGTTGTCGGGCTTGGAAGGGGCGCCGCCGTATTGGGATCTGGGACCGACGGCTGTGACCTTCCCGCTCATCGGTGCGGCCGCGGGTGCGCTGCTCGGCGCGACGACACTCCTCGCGGTACGGACACACCATGTGTGGGGTGCTGTGGACGACGACGCCACGGCGGAACGCGGGAGTCGGGTGTCGATCGACACTGCGGGATGGCTCTTCGCCATCCTGTCGTCACTGGTGGCTTTCGGACTGAAGGCCCACAGTGTGGGGATGACGCGCGGCGGCGGCGACTTCTGTGATCCGGTCTACACCAGCGTGGCGGAACGAGACGCCGACTTCGCCCACGCGCAGAACTTTCTCATCCTCGGCTGCCTCATCATGATCGCCATCGGTGCGCTGATCGCCGCGATCATCACGTGGAAGCGAAATACGCTGGGACCTCATCGACGGCTGCGGCTGACCCTCGCGAATGTCGTCATCGCGGTTGCGATCGTCGTGTTCGCCGTCTTGATTGCGACGTCCGCCGTGTCCGCCGACTGCGGGGACCTACTGGTCCGGTGAGTCGGCCACGCCCCACCGGCCCGCTCACCTAACCCGACGCCACGAGGAGTGGCACGAGCTGTTCGTCGGCGGTCCAGGCGCCGTGGTGGCCGAGCATCATCGACTCCATCGTCTCCCGTTTGCTCCGGGTGAGCGTCGTGGTGCCGCGTGCCACCGCGACGACGTCTCCGATGCGGCGGGCGACGGCGTCGGTCACCACCGGACCGAACCACCCCTCGTCGATGGTCTGCTCCCGCGCGACGACATGGGCGCCATCACCCAGGTAGTCCGACCATGCGGCCAGCACATCGCTCTCCGAACCCGGGGTGGCATAGACGTGGCGTACCCGCGCCTCGCCCGCGACGGCGTCGACACCCTCGAGAAGTACAGGGGCGGTGTCGATGTCGATGGCCCGATCGGCGGTGATCATGCCGTGATCGCCGGTGACGAGCAGCGTGGTCCCCGGCGGCAACTCCGACGCGAGGTCGGCGACCATCTTCTCGACGATGCGCAACTTCTCCAGCCACGGTTCGGAACCCGGCCCGTAGATGTGGCCGGCCATGTCCAGTTCGCTGTAGTACGCGTAGACGAACCGCCGGTGCCGGCTCCGACGACGCAGCGTCGTGGTGACCGCCTCCCGGATGCCGTCCGGGGTGACCGCGGGCAGGTACTGTCCCGACGCGCGGAACGCGGCCATCGTCAGGCCGCTACCACGGAATTCTCCCGGCATCACATAGGTCACCCGGACGCCCGCGGCAGCAAGGGTTTCCAGGCTCCCGCGCTCGGTGCGCACCAGCGCCGGGGGATAGGTCATCAGCGCCGATGGTCCCTGCGCGTCGTCGAGGCTCCAGCGCAGCGAGTTCAGCACGCGCCGCGAACCGCGGGTGCGGCACTCGTCGTCGGGCCGAAAGCTGTAACCGATGATCCCGTGCACGCCACACGACGCCCCCACGGTGAGGGACAGGATGCTGGTCGCGGTGGTCGCGGGGAACCCGGCGCGCAGCGTCGTCGAGGTCAGCTCACGCAGGGTCGGTGCGTGCTCGGCGTACTGGTCGAGCAGCGTCGCACCCAGACCGTCGATCAGCAGGACGACGACGGAATCCCCAGGTGGAACGGCCAGTTCCGTCGGCGGAGCGGTGATCCCCAGCGCGCCCGACGCCGCGGGCAGGATGTCGGCGAGAGTGTACGGATGGCGGTACCAGTCCGACGGATTCAGCTCCGCCGGTGTCGACGTCGACGTCACCGCGCCCCCGACCCCGACGGACCGAACACGTAGTGTCCCGAACGGAGAAAACGCACCGACCGACGGGCTTCGCCGTCGACGAGTAACGGCGACAATGCATCTCGAACCGCAATCCGCCAACGTGCGGCGTCGAGCGGGGCATTCACCCGCATCGCCTCGACATCCCGCGGCACCTCGACAACGGCACCGGCCTCCGGGGTGATGCGCTCGTGGTGGGCCACCGGGCGTGACGGGTCGCCGGCGTCGATGACCCGCACCGCACCTCGCGCCAACTCCTCGTCGACCGACCCGTGCGTCTCGGCGGAATCGTTCTCCGACAGGAGGTTCCACGCCATCAGGACCCGGTCCGAGTCGGCACCGCCGCCGAGTTCGTCGCCCAGGTCGCCGTAGAAGTCCTCGTGATAGTGCAACGGAGTAGCCCCCAGCTTGGCCATGTTGAAATAGGCGTTACGTGCGACGAGCGGATCGAAGGTCCAGGTGATCGTCGACAACCCACGCTCCAGCGCCCACCGCCGCTGATGCATCTTCATCGCGAAGCCCACCTGATGGCCGCGGCCACGGCGGGTCACTCCGGTGATGTGGCTGTGCAGCGCCTCGCCGATCGGGGCGGCCAGGAATGCCACGCTTCCGCCCGCCAGGTCGTCGCCGATGAATGCACCCGCGACGTAGTTGCCGGTGTGGGTGAGGGCCCGCAGCATGTCGGTCCCGACCGGACGGCTCGTCGGGTCCGGCCGCCAGACGTCGTCGAAGACCCGCATGAGGTCCTCCAGCTCGTCAGGCGAGGACAGCTCGCGAATCTCCACACCGCTCACTGAGGGACCAGAGCTCGACATGCCCCGATTCTGTCACCGCACCCCGACTCGGTGGCCGGGTTGGTCGACTCCACTCCTAGGATGAGGGCCATGTCCCGCACCGACCGCACGTCCGACGCGTTCACGCGTGTCGCCGCGGTCGGTGTGGTCCCGACGGTCGCGGTCGCCGCGCACGGTGCGGCCGGTGGTGCGGCCCCGAGCTCGTCGGGGCTGCTCCTCAGTGCGGCGATCGGTGTCGTCGCGGCGATGCTCCTGGTGTCGCGCCGACGCCGGCTGGTGCCCGCCGCGGCGTCGACCGCGGCCGTGCTGACCGCCGCCCAGATCGCCTGCCACTGGTCTGTCGCCTTCGACGCCGGGCACGCGACGCACGCGACACCGGCACTGCCGATGCTGCTCACGCACCTGGTCGCCATCCCGCTCAGCGCCGTACTGATCGTCATCGGCGCGCATCTGCTGGCGTCGATGGGTTCGGTCATCCGCTCCCTGGCGCTGCCGATTCTGCCGGTCGCGCCGGCGGCCGCGCCGATCTTCTGGGTACAACCGTGTGTTCTGTCCGGTCCCGAACTCGGCGGAACCGGCGTTCGCGGACCACCGCGCCGGGTCTGACGCCGCAACCCCGGATCACATGAGGTGATGTGGGGTCTCTGCGTGCGTACCTCGGCATCGGTATCCGACACCATCGAAAGAACACTCATGAAGATCAGCACGTCGCGGGCCGCGATCGCCCGCCGCATCGTCCTGCCCGCAACTGCCGCAGCCGTCGTCGGGCTCGCCTCACTCACCGGCGCGGGCGTCGCCTCGGCGCACGTCACGGCCAACGCCCCGACCCTCACGCAGGGCGGTTACGGGGTCGTCAACCTCGTCGTCCCCAACGAGTCCGACGCCGCCCCCACCACGTCACTGCGCGTGACGCTGCCCGGCCTGAAATCGGCGCGACCGGAGGTGATGCCCGGGTGGAAGTCCATCGTCACCAAGAAGGACGACATGGTCACCGAGATCACCTGGACCGCCGAACCCGGTTCGCCCGGCGTCCCGGTCGGCCAGTTCGCCCAGTTCCGCTTCTCGGGCGGACCGTTCCCGGAGCAGGAGACCGTCGAGCTGCCCGCTCTGCAGACCTACGCCGACGGTGAGATCGCCGACTGGAACCAGCCCACCCCGGCCGACGGTTCCGAGCCCGAGCGTCCGGCACCGACCCTGACGCTGGCACCGTCCGAGGGCGGCGGTCACCACGGTGGTGCCCACGCCGCCGAGACCGCGTCGGCGGATGCGAGCGGTTCCGACTCAGCCGCGTCGGCCTCGTCGGAGGACTCGGCCGCTCGCTGGCTGGGCGGGATCGGACTCGTGGTCGGAGCGCTCGGCACCGTCTTCGGGCTGGCCGCGCTGACCGCACTTCGACGCAACGGTCGAGGCGGCGGCAATGCCTGACCGCATGCGTCGCCGGCCGCAGCTCGGACGACGCGTCGTCGTCGTGCTCGCCGCGCTCGCGTGCCTCGGACTGGTCGGGTCCTGGGCAGCTCCCGCGGCGTCGGCGCATTCACGCCTCGTGTCCTCCGATCCGGCCGACGGCGCGGCACTGCAGAGCGGCCCGGCGTCGGTGACGCTGACGTTCAACGAGCCGATCCAGTCGTCGTATGCGGTGCTCAACGTCGTCGGCCCCGACGACCACTACTGGCAGTCCGGCGAGCCGACAGTCGACGGTCCCGACCTGCGGGTCGGGGTGCGTGAGCTGGGTCCGGCAGGCAAGTATGTCGTCAACTACCGGGTGACCTCCGCCGACGGGCATGTCATCAGCGGGCAGCGGAGCTTCGAGCTCACGGTGGCCGGCAACGGCGAGCCCGGGCCGGCGATCGAGGCCTCCGACGCGGCCTCCGACGAGGGAGTACCGGTGTGGTACTTCATCGTCGGTGCCGCGGTGGTCCTCATTGTCGGGCTCGGTGTCGTGTTCTGGATGAGCCGGCGACCCACGGCGAAGAACTGACGACGAGGGCAGAAGTGAGTCGATGAGCACGGAGCCGAGACAGGTCAGGGCCGTGGCCGGTGTGCCGGTCCTGTCCGGCGTCACGATCCTCTTCGGAGGGCTGGCGGCAAGCTGGCTGCTCGCCCGCCCGGACGGTCCGGACCTGTTCGCGGTGCCCACGACACTGGCGCTCGGGGTGTCGGTGATCCTGCTCGGACTGGGTGCGCTGCCCACCGTCGACGCCGTGCCGTCCACCCGGGTGATCGGCGTGCTCGCCGCCACCTGGGTGCTGGCGGCGCTGGTCAGCGGCTGGGCGCGCACCGCCGACCGGTCCGGCACCGATGTCCTGGAGGTCACGGCGGGTGATTTCGGCGACGTCCTGTTCTCGGGCGCACCCGAGATGGTGGTTCTCGTCGCGGCGATCTTGATCCTCGGCTGGGCGGTCCTCGACCTGCTCACCGACCTCGCGATCCCCGTGCTGGTGGTCGGCGCCCTCGCGGCGATCGGGGTCCTCGCGACCGCGATCAGCGGGCATGCCGGCAACGACTCCTGGGGTCCGTTCCTCATCGGCGCCCACGCACTCGCCGCGGCATGGTGGTGCGGACTGCTTGCCGCGATGGCGATCTCGGTCCGCGGAAGGTCCGGGTGGGCACGCAGCCTGCCGGTCTTCTCCAGCCGCGCCCCGTGGGCCGTCGGGGTGCTCACCGTGACCGGCGTGATCGCCGGACTCGCCGAGGTCGACGGGCCCGCCGGGCTGGTCACCAGCGGTTACGGTCGGATACTGCTGGCCAAGGTGGCGGTGCTCGCGATCCTCGTGGGCATCGCCGCCTGGCACCGGCGTCGTTGGCTGCCCGCGGCCCGTCGCCACCAGACGACCGAGGTGGGCTCGATCCGGGCGGCGGCCGTCGAACTGACCCTCATGGCGGTGGCGCTGGGACTCGCGGCCGGGCTGTCGGCCACGGCGCCCACCGGTGCGTGAGGGCTACTCGCCCAAGGCCGGTCGCGACTGATCCCACAGCGCGAGCAGCTCGTCAATGATGTCGGTGGCCATGTGCAGGGTGCTGAGGTGGCTCTCGCCTGGCATCTCCAACAGCTTGGCGTCGGGGAGCAACGACACCATGTGTTCGCCGTGTGCGTACGGGATGATGTGGTCGTCGTCGCCGTGCCACCAGCGCACCGGCACCTTGACGTCGGGTACGCGGAAGCCCCAGTCGCGGGCGAACACGACGACGTCGGCGAACGGCGCCTCCATCCGACGACTCCCGCCGTGCAGCAGGTCGTCGAGGAACATGGCGCGGAACTCGGGGCGCGCCAGCAGCTCCCGGTCTGCTTGCGGGGAGAAGCGTCCGTAGATGGTGATGGCCGGTTCGGCGATGGGCCGCGCGAACCCGATCGCCACGCTGAGAACCTGGCCGATGGGAGCGCCCGCGACGTTGACCAGTGGTGCCAGGAGGGTGCCGAGTCGCATCGCGCCGCCGCCGATGCGGTCGGGCCCGACCGTCGGCGCGACACCACCGAGAATCCCCGCCGCGACCACCCGCTCCGGGAACGCATGTGCGACGCCCAGCGCGTAGGGCCCACCGCCCGACAGTCCGATGATCGCGAAGTCGTCGATGCCGAGTGCCTCGAGTACCTCGGCGAAATCGGGCGCGAAGTCGGCGACGTTGTCATAGCGGTGCGGCGTCGACGATCCCACACCGGGACGGTCCAGTCCGATGAGCCGAACCCGCTTGTCCAGAGCGTGGGCGCGCGCCTCCACGGGGATCTGTCGACGCGCCCCCGGCGTGCCGTGGAGCCAGACGATGGCTCGTCCGGTGGCCGATCCGTACTCGGCGAACCCGATTCGTCGATCGCCGTCGGCCACGGCGATCGACCCCTCGATTTTCGGACGGGCGATGTCGATCATGTGACCAGCATCTCACGTCCCCAATTCTCGGTCCCCGAACTCCCGTACCGTTGTCAGAGTGATCGCCGAGTTCTTGCGGGGCACCGTGCGCGCCGCCCGCCACGTCTTCGCGCCCTACCCGGCCCGGGACGTCCCGGAGGGACGGATGGTCGACCTCCCCGGGCGCGGACGCGCATTCGTCACCGATTCGGGTCCACGCGACGCACCTGCGGTCTTCCTGCTGCACTCGGTCCTCACGACGGGCCTCCTGTGCTGGTATCCGACGATCCCGGCTCTCAACGATCGCTACCGGGTGATCACACTCGACGCCCGGTGGCACGGGCGCGGCATCGAGTCCGAGCAGTTCGACCTGCGAGATTGCGCGGACGACGTGGTGGCGCTGGCCGACGTGCTGGGGATCGAACGGTTCATCGTCGCCGGCTTCTCGATGGGCGGCGGGATCGCGCAGTTGGTCTGGCGCCGCCACCCGGAGCGTGTGTCGGGGCTCGTGCTCTGCTCCACCGGGCCGTACTTCAGCACCCGCGATCCACGGCACCGCGCGTCGTCGGAGCGGATGGGACGCATCCTGCGATCGATCTACCGCGTCCTGCCGCGGGTGTCGGACGCGAGCCTGGACAAGACGTCGCACACCACCGTGTGGGCGCTGCGGCAGTTCCTGTCGACGCCGTTGTCGCATCTGGGCGACTTCGGGAACGGTCTCGGCGAGTTCGATTCCCGCGACTGGCTCGGCGAGGTCGACGTCCCGACTTCGGTGGTGGTGTCCGTGCGCGACCGGGTCGTGGAACCCGAACGCCAGCAGCTGCTGGTCGACGGCATCCCCGGCGCACGTCGATTCGAGGTTGACGGGGGACACGCATGCTGTGTGCTCAACGCCCGGTTCTTCATCCCGCCGTTCCTCGAGGCGGTCGACGCGGTGGCCCAGACATCTGCGGTGTCGACGAACACAGGGTGACCACAGCCGCTGGGCGATTCGGTTGGGTCGGTTGCCGGACGACAACCACGACTGTGACTCACCAAGTGCCAGTGCGTGTTTGGACAAGTGACCCAGTGTGCCTCGCGGCGCGGGGGCGCGAAATCTGAGACATGTGCGGTGACGTCAGCCACGTACGTGGGCTTTCCCCGGGTTCGGCCGATATCTGGCTCGTTCTGCTGAACAGGCTGTGCCGCAACGTTTCTCAGGACGATGGGTCATTCCGGGCCTGGTACTCGTGGTGGCGTCATCGGCCGAATCCGGACAGTTGACAACTAGTCTTTGTGTTGTCAAAAGACGATCGAAGGATAGGCTCATTGCATACCTCGACTCGCACGTCAGGGGGCCTTCGGGAATGACAGCGGGTCGAGGGAAGCGTCGCGGCTCCATGGCCGGGCGCTGTCCTGGGGAGGGCTCGTGCCTGTTCATCATCCTGACGCGCCGGTGGCATCGCCGCCCGCGGTCAACCTTGACGATGCCGCCGTCGGCATCGCCGCGTCGGCGGCACACCGTCGGTGGCCGCGGATCGTCTTGTCCGTTTTCACCGCGGTGGCGATGGTCATCCTGACACTCATGCTGCAAGTGCAGAACCCGGTGAATTCCGTTGTACCGCTGGCAGTTGCTGACAACTGGTTGACACAGATGCGCACGCTGGGCATCGGCATCTCCGAACCCCGTGTGTTCGACTGGGGGCCTCGGGCGATGGGCCCGGATGGTGACGTGCGTCGCTATCGGATCACCCCGCCGTGGTCGGCGGCCACGAAGAACCCGGTGACGGCCGCGTACCTCGACGTGTACTCCACCCGCGATCGAGGGCGCTTCACCGACTACCGTCGCGGACTCTGGTACGAGACGGTGCCACCCGCAGTCATCGCAGACTTCCCGACAGCGGCCGGCGATCTGCACACACAGATCGGAACCATCGTCAACACCGAAGCCGTACACACGTCCGACGACGCGCTGTGGACCGGGCGGTTCTGGGGATGGCGAACCTCCGCCACGAACGGTGATCGGTACCTGGCGTTTTATCTGGTTGCCGCTCGCGATCAGACCCGCCCGCAGGACGTCCCCGAACCTCGCCCGCCGACGCATAGGCCCACCGTCGTCGAGCCCGCCGGGTGGCTGATCTCGGGAGGAGTCGAGGACGTTGGACCGGTTGTGGGTGACGCGGCTGTCGACAGCGCGCTGAGCGAGCTCGCGTGGTCGATGGTCGATGCCGGAGAACGGTCGCCACGATGAGTCCGATCGGGTCGGCCACGTAGTACATGCTGACTGCCCGCCCCGAGTGCGCTGCTTGCTCGACGCCTTCAGCGTCCGGCGCGACTCCGCAAGTTCGGACCTACCGGATCAGTGGCTCGGGCTGACGATTCTCACGGATCGACGTAGAAGGTGGCCGCGACCGGCGTGCTTATGTAGACGTTGGGCTGCGGATAGTACTCACCTGTGACGAGTAGCTGGCCCGCCCCGGTCCGGATGGTGGTGCGACGGTGCGGGTAGTCGTAGGGGATCGATCCGGCAGCGCCGGTTGTGAGATTGCGCCAGTGCCAGCGGAATCCATAACCGATCGGGTAGGGGTAGATCTGTCCACGCCCATAGAACACCCGCGGGTGCGCGACTGCGGCGCCGCCGACGCCCCAGACCACTCCGGGCACCTGGACGGTGATCGAGTGATCGAGCCTCGGGTGCGGTGGTGGGGGAGAGGCGGAGGCTGTGGCCGACGTCGACCACACTGCCAGTACCGCCAGTACCGAGATCAACAGCCGGAACGCAACGCCTCGAGTACGCATGGAGTGCACGCTAATGCATCGGAGAACAGTAGGCCGACTTCGGGCAGTTCAATCCTCGTACCTTCGGCGCTCACGCGTACGCCAGACGGTGATCGCTGCGATGACGACTGCGGCAACCGACAGCAGGTCACTCTCCGTGATCCCGTGCTCGATACTGAACGACACCAGAACACGGCCCTCGATCGGCTGATTCCACAGCGCCCATGCGACCGCGTTCGCGGTCAAGAGGCCCGCAGCTGGGTAACTGGGTCGCGCGAGGGACCAGGCGCCGACGACGAAGAGCAGGTTCATCAGCACGAGTGCGTGGAACGGATCGGGCATCACGACAGTATGGGTGCTCGCCGACCAAGTCGCGCGCTACGAGATGGTGTAGCGCCGCTAAGGGCTTTCGTCGGGGGCGGGCCAGCTCCAACTAGATGGAGGAGATCGAGGTCGGTTGGGCAGACCCTCCTCCGGGAGTGGCCATGGGGGCCGCACGATTGCTCGCGAGAAACAAACCCACGATGATCGCAGCCGCAAGAAGAACCATCAAGATCCAGGCCCATACCGGGGCTGATCTAGCAACGCGCTTGACGATGTCAAACATCAATAGCTCTCCAAATCGAGACGCAAAGGCGACGAACGGTAGTCACAGTAGCGTGCGAACTATGACCTACCCGTGGGCAGTCTATGCCTGCTTCGTCGCGTCGTACCGACAAGGTAGGGGGACAGGGGACTGGCGAAGAGCAGGAGCGCAGTCAGCCAAGGTGCCGTCAACGCCAGTGCGAAGTCGATCCAGCTGCCGGTTGGAGGCGTCCGAAGTAGCCAGAGAATGGCGGCGTGTGTGAGAACAACCATAAGACCGGTCGCGGCGAGTGAAGTGGTCCAAGTTGCCGCGCGTCCGGCCCAGTGGACGGTGGTCTCGGCGATCAGTACTAGACCGCAGGCGATTGATGCGGCGACTAGCACGCTTAGGACGGGTGTGCCGAAGTCGGCCTGCTTCATGTCCATCGGGGCACTCAGGTGAGACCCCACGAGAATGGCCGGCAAAACGAGGAGGCCAGTGCCGATCCAAAGCGGTTGTTGAACAACCGATCTGATCGATCGGAATGCTGACCCCAGGAGGATGAACAGCATGGCTGGTACAGCCACCCCTGCAGAGAGCGGAAGTGCTGATACAGCGGAACTATCGAGGTAACACATGATCAGAACGCAGATTGAGACGGTCCATGGAACGAATCGCGGGAGGCGTTGAAGTGACCTGAGAAGGATAACGGCGAAGAATAGCGCGGTGACAAACCAGAACGCGGAGAATGGGCGACCGAGCTCCGAACCACCCCACAAGAGGTTGAGCAAGAGGGGCCAGGGGTCCTTCGAGTCCCTGAGGACTTCCTGCCCGAGGTAAGGAATGGAGATCAGGGCCAACCAACAGGCGTACGGGACCAGGAGCGTTCGTGCGCGTTTGCGCGCTTCGGTTCGGACTGCACGATGCTGAGTCCACAGGTATCCGGTGAGAAAGAAGAAGAGGGGGACGTGCCAGGTGTAGATGCCCTCGCGGGTGAATTGGTTGTCCCAGACATGGCCCGCAATTATTGCAACTATGCCAAACACCCGTAGCAGGTCTATTGATACCGACCGCGCCGCGGGACGGTAGGGCAGCGATGTCAGTGGGTCTGCCTTCCGCGCTCCAAGACTTCAACGAGGTACTTACCGTACCCGGATTTCATTAGCTTTCCAGCACTCGCCTCGAGTTCCTCGTCGCTGATGAAGCCACGACGCCAGGCGATCTCCTCGGGGACGGCGATCTTGAGTCCCTGGCGTTGTTCGACGGTGCGGACGAAGTTGCCGGCGTCGAGGAGGCTGTCGAAGGTCCCGGTGTCGAGCCAGGCCGTACCGCGTGGCAGCACGGTGACCGACAGCTTGCCGCGTTTGAGGTAGTGGGCGTTGACGTCGGTGATCTCGTACTCCCCGCGTGCACTGGGCTGCAGGTTGCGGGCGATCTCGACGACGTCGTTGTCGTAGAAGTAGAGGCCGGGGACGGCGAAGTTGGACTTCGGTTGTGCGGGCTTCTCTTCCAGCGAGATGGCGGTTCCGTCGGCGTCGAAGTCGACGACGCCGTAGGCCTCGGGGTTGGCCACCCAGTAGGCGAAGACCGCTCCGCCGTCGACGTTCTCGAAACCCTGCAATCGGCTGCCGAGACCCGGCCCGTAGAAGATGTTGTCGCCCAGCACCAGTGCCACCGATTCGGTGCCGATGTGCTCGGCGCCCAGGACGAAGGCCTGCGCCAGTCCGTCGGGTGAGGGCTGGGTCTTGTAGGTCAGGTTGATGCCGAACTGGTCGCCGTTGCCCAGCAGATTCTCGAACGCCGGGGCGTCGTGCGGTGTGGTGATGATGAGGATGTCGCGGATACCGGCGAGCATCAGGGTCGACAGCGGGTAGTAGATCATCGGCTTGTCATAGACCGGGACGAGCTGTTTGCTCACCCCCTGCGTGATCGGGTGCAGCCGCGAGCCCGTGCCACCGGCCAGAATTATGCCCTTCATGCCGATAGGCTAAATCCATTCGACGTTCAGTGCAGAATTGAAATAACTGAACGCAAGTATTTGAGATTATTGGCTTGTGGTCAATCTTGATTAATTTATCCGTCCGCAAACAGCGAAAATTGGGTTCAACATGCGTGTTCTCGTGACCGGTGGTGCCGGGTTCATCGGCGCCAACTTCGTGCTGCGTACCCTGGCCACCCGCCCCGAGGTGTCGATCCGGGTCCTGGACAAACTGACCTACGCCGCCAACCCCGACACCCTCGCCCCGGTCGCCGACCGGGTCGACCTCGTCGAAGGCGACATCACCGACACCGCCCTGGTCGACCGCCTCGTCGCGAAGCCGACCTCGTGGTCCACTTCGCCGCCGAATCCCACAACGACAACTCTTTGGCCGACCCCTCGGCGTTCGTCACCACCAACCTCGTGGGCACCTACACCCTGCTCGAAGCCGTCCGCGCCCATCAGGTCCGCTACCACCACATCAGCACCGACGAGGTCTACGGCGACCTCGACCTCGAGGACCCGGCCCGCTTCACCGAGACCACCGCCTACAACCCGTCGAGCCCCTACTCCTCCACCAAAGCCGGCAGCGACCTACTCGTACGCGCCTGGGTGCGGTCCTTCGGCGTGGCCGCGACCATCTCCAACTGCTCCAACAACTACGGGCCCTACCAGCACATCGAGAAATTCATCCCCCGCCAGATCACCAACGTCCTGACCGGGGTGCGTCCCAAGCTCTACGGCGACGGCCGCAACATCCGCGACTGGATCCACGTCGACGACCACAACGACGCCGTCTGGACCATCATCGACCGCGGCCGCATCGGCGAGACCTACCTCATCGGCGCCGACGGCGAAGTCGACAACCGCACCGTCGTGGAAACCATCCTCGAACTCCTCGACCAACCCACCGACGCCTTCGACTTCGTCACCGATCGCCCCGGCCACGATCGCCGCTACGCCATCGACTCCACCCGCCTACGCACCGAACTCGGTTGGCAACCCACCTACCTCGACTTCCGCGCCGGAATGACCGCCACCATCGACTGGTACCGCACCAACACCGACTGGTGGCAACCCACCAAGAACGCCGTCGAACAGAAATACGCCACCACCGAACGCGTCATCGGCACCTCTCGATGCACTTCTTCTCGTCAACGTCACACACGGTTCATTTAAGCCTGATAGGACGTTGTCCCTCGACAGCATTTGCTTTATCGCTCGCGAGATATCGGCTATCGCTCGTTTGACTCGGTTCCGAGATCGCTAAAATCAGTTAGGAATGGTTCGCGGTGAAATTGGTCCCTGTTTTGTAGGCCGCGCCCACGGTGCAAGGGCGAGCACCGGCTCCGTGTCCGTTGTGGCTCGGACGGCGCCGCTACTTTTCCGTATATATGCAGGTCGGTGAGCTCCAGGTCGTCCCGTTGCTGAGGTCGCTCGGTGGGCATTGAGATGTCTATGTCCTTCCGTGTGCTGTGAGTGGATCCGCGGTCAACTGGGAGGATTCCCCTGGTTCGGTCGAGTTGTGAGTGAGATCGAAGTGAAATAGGCTCGCCGCACGGGATGAGTATTCCAACGACGGGGTCTCTCTCTGGTGTGGCGTGGGGAGTTCGCCTTTTCCTTCAGTATTTCGGGGATGTTGGGAGGTGGGCAGTGGCCGATCGTCAAGCCTTTGACAGGCCGATGCGCGGCGTCGGTCGCCGTGGTCAGCGGCTTCGGTTTGTCGATCGCACAGAAGACCGTTCCCGGTCCTGGATGCGTACATATCTCAAGCGAGTCTCCGTCTCAGACGCGGTGATAGTGATCGTTGCTGTAGCCGTCGCCCAGGGGGTTCGGTTCGGCGCCGATGGAGCGATGGCACCTAACGGCAGGGTAGGTGCTCCTGCGGTCTACGTCTCGGTCGCTCTGGGCATCTCGTGGCTTCTTGCACTGCGCGCGTTCCAAAGCCTGGATCGCCGAATTCTCGCGTCCGGATCGCAGGAGTACAGCCGCGTAGTGACCGCATGCCTTTCGCTATTTGGCGTTCTGGCGATGGTCGATCTGCTGTTCAAACTCAACATCGCGCGAGGATTCTTGGCGCTCGCACTTCCGATCGGCACGTGTGGGCTCGTACTGTCGCGCTGGATGTGGAGACGAGTCCTGTTGATGCAGCGCAGGCGTTCAGAGAACCTCGAACACGTGCTAGTTGTCGGAACGCGTAGTTCGGCCGTCCCCCTCATGGAACGGCTGGTCAAACACCCGGAGCTGGGTTACCGAGTGGTTGGAATCTGCTTGCCGGAGCGCAGTGGACGTCCCCGGATCATGGCCCTCGGCGAGGCACAAGTACCGGTTCTAGGCACGTTCGACGATGTGTGTGACGTCGTCGCGGAGACCGGAGCCACAACCGTAGCCGTTACTTCCGCAGAGGCCCTGGGACATGACGCCATGCAAGCGCTGTCCTGGGACCTCGAAGGATTGGACGTCGACATGATCGTCTCGCCCGGCGTCACGGACGTGGCAGGGCCCCGTGTCATGGTGCGTCCCGTCGCCGGCTTGCCGCTCTTGCACATCGATAAGCCCAGGTATGAGGGTGCAAATCGATTTCGTAAGGCCGTTGTCGACAGGGTTGGGTCTGCTGCGATTCTTCTGATGTTGGCGCCGGTATTCATTGCAGTCGCCTTCGCTATCAAACTGGATTCGCCGGGGCCGGTCTTCTACAGGGCCACTCGCATGGGCATCAATAACCAACCGTTCCTGATGTGGAAATTTAGGTCGATGGTCCAGGATGCTGACAAGCACAAAGCCGGTCTCCAAACGCTCGACGAGGGCGCCGGTGTCCTCTTCAAGATGCGGAATGACCCTCGTGTCACTCACGTGGGTTCGTTCATTCGGCGTTACAGCCTCGACGAAATTCCGCAGTTGCTCAACGTACTGGGCGGAACGATGAGTCTAGTGGGCCCGCGTCCTCCGCTGCGAGAAGAAGTTGAACAGTACGACGGCCGCGTTGCCCGACGGATGCTCGTCAAGCCTGGAATGACTGGTTTGTGGCAGGTTTCAGGTAGGTCGGATCTCTCCTGGGAAGAGTCCGTGCGGCTTGATCTTTCCTATGTTGAGAACTGGTCAATCATGCAGGATGCACTCATTCTGTGGCGGACAGTTCGGGCCGTGCTTCACAAGGATGGAGCCTACTGAGTCATGTCGACTCCGGTTAGTACGAGCTGTGACACCCACAGTCTGGATGATAGCTGTGAAAGGAATCGTGGTTCAGGCGTAATGGACACACGAGTCCTCAGTGTAATGCTCCCCGTCCTGCTGGTATTCGTCGCTTGCTCCCCTCACGATGACAAATCGACTTTCCATGCGCAAATGCTCGGCGAAGCGAGTTATGGATTCGTATCCGACAGTGTTGGGCTTTCTATTGAGTCATCGACTTTGGCAGGAGACGGTAAGTCCCTCCAGGTCGCCGAACTCGCCGAAGTCTTCAAAGATTTTCGCCCTGGGATGGTTCTACGGGTCGGTGGCAATACATCTGACGAGATGTTCTGGACGTCGCAGGGGGAGTCGCTGCCAGCTGGGTACCGGTTTCGGGCGACTCCAGACGGTTTGAAGAGGCTCGCGGCGCTGACTGGGAGCCTTGGATGGCGGGTGGTGATGAGCGTGAATTTACGGTCGCGAGACGCGGGTCGCGCCGCCGACATGGCCAAACATGCAACCGCGATCTTTGGCGACCGGTTGATTTCGATTGCAATTGGCAACGAACCGAATGTCTACTATCCACCGAACCCCCCATTCGGCACCTACGTAAACGACGTACGGCGTTACTCCGAAGCTATTCGCAACCTGGTGCCTGAGATCGACATCCAAGCACCGGACTCCAGCGGCAACAGATACGACTTCATCTGGGGGAGCGCTTCCCAGTTTTCTCGATCGCGTAGTGCCGCTCCCGATGTGTACGCTGCGCATTTCTACGGATCGCGAGGATGCGGGAACACCACAATGGGGCCAGGCGGCCTCTTTTCTGAGTTCGCATACGAGACGCGTGACGAATCCCTCGTCGATATATCCCGCGCCGCTGCTATCGCAAACTCTTCTAAGGTGGTGCTCTCCGAGGCGAACTCGGTCAATTGCGGAGGTATTCCAGGAGTAAGCAACAGACTCGCAGGAGCCTTATGGATGCTGGACTTCGCGCTGGATGCGACGATTCGTGGGTTCGACGGTGTCTACTTCCATGGAACACTCACAGACTGTATTGCTTACTCGCCGATATGTGTGAGCAACGATCAAAAGATCAGTAAGGCCGATCCTTTCAAGGCGATAGCAATCCTTAATCGATTGGCCAACGGCATCGCCATGCTTCAAGTCGTGCCGGATGAGAAGAACGAGAATGTTCGACTCTACGGACTGAAGGGGCGGAAGTCGCTCGCGCTCGTGGTGATAAACACTGGCGAGGACAGCGACGACCGGGCCGACGTCGACGTTACCCTCCCTGGAGATAACTACGTTCCCCTTGAAGAGATCGAGATGTCTACAAAGGATGAATCGTCCCAGGATGGAACGAGACTCGCGCGCAAGACCACCTTGAAAGGGATTCCCCCAGACTTGGATATCAGATGCGAAGCCGATCGTAAAGACGAAGGAACTACTCACGTCGCGGAGGTAAATAGCGCGCCAGCATCGGCGAAGATTCTCTTTTTTTGTGCACTTTGAGACTGGGTGGCCATGTCTATCAGACGTGTCACCGCAATGCTTTGGAAAGGCAGTTGCATGAGAATTGTAGTGTTTGGACTGGGCTACCTCGGAGCTACCCACGCGGCCTCCATGGCAGAGCTCGGCCATGAGGTGCTCGGGATTGAATTGGACGACTACCGACGCGAGGAACTAGCCCGAGGCGAGGTCCCGTTCTATGAGCCCGGGCTCCCCGATCTGGTTCGGAAGCACCTCGAGTCGGGCCTCCTCAAGGTGTCGGCGAGTTACGAGGAAGCGGCAGAGTGGGGTGGGGTTTACTTCATCGCGGTAGGTACACCTCAGCGCAAGGGGGAGTACGCCGCAGACCTGCGCTACGTGGAGAGCGTAGTGGAGAGCCTGGTTCCGCTGCTGTCGGAGGAGGCATTAATTCTCGGCAAATCCACTGTGCCGGTCGGTACTTGCGAACGACTCGCAAATCGCGCGCAAGAATTGGCCAAGGACGACGTAGCGGTTCATCTCGGGTGGAACCCCGAGTTCCTACGTGAGGGGCACGCAATCGACGACACACTGCGTCCGGATCGGATAGTCGTCGGCGCGGAGAAGGGCGGCAAGCTAGAACTCGCAGCCCGTGAGGTCTACGCGCAAATGATTGACCGCGGCACTCCTTACATCGTCATGGATCGCCAAAGCGCGGAGATGGTCAAGGTCGCGGCCAATTCTTTTCTCGCCACGAAGATTTCATTCATCAACGCGATTGCGGAGGTATGTGAGGCTGCAGGAGCCGATGTCACGGCCGTGGCCGATGCAATCGGCCACGATGACCGGATTGGACGGAAGTTCCTCAACGCGGGTCTAGGTTTCGGTGGTGGGTGCCTGCCGAAGGACATCCGTGCATTCATGGCGAGAGCCGGCGAATTGGGTGCGTCGGAAGCGCTGTCGTTCCTTCGAGAGGTTGACAACGTCAACATGCGACGACGTAATCGCATGGTGAATCTGACGAAGCGTTCCTGCGGTGGATCGTTGCTCGGTAAGCGCGTCGCGGTTCTAGGCGCAGCATTCAAGCCGGAGTCGGATGATGTGCGCGACTCTCCCGCCCTGAACGTGGCGGGCCAGCTTCAACTGCAAGGAGCCTCGGTCGTGGTGTATGACCCAAAGGCGAATGAGACTTCGAAGCGCCTGTTTCCGACACTGGACTACGCGCCTACCGCGCGAGCAGCTTGTGAACAAGCTGATGTGGTCGCCGTGCTGACCGAGTGGCGAGAGTTCCGGGATCTGAAGCCGAGCGATTTGGACACCATCGTTCGTGGCCGCACCATTATCGATGGCCGTTTGTGCCTCGACGAGGCAACGTGGAAGTCAGCGGGTTGGACGTATCTGCGCTGACCGAGCAATCTGAGCTCGTACTATCGAAAGGGAGGCCCCTTGAAGTCTCTTGCTCCTCTTGAGAAGCAGGCGCGCCTCCGGCAATTGGCTGGCGGGGCGAAGTTTCAGGTTCGAAAGGCATTAATTCTGACCCGGATCCGAGCGATCAATGCATTACCGTTCAGGCGCACCGCTTTGGGCGACGCGGGTGCGCCGATCGTGAGTATGACGACCTACGGCGATCGGCTCGGGCTCGTTTACATTGCAATCGAGTCTATTCTTATGGGGCGCCTTCGGCCGTCGCGGATAATTTTATGGGTCGACGACGGCGCAACTATCGAGCGACTGCCAAGACGATTGAAGCGATTGCAGCGCGTAGGTCTCGAGGTTCGGCAATCGATCGAGGGCGTCGGCCCGCAC
Organism: Gordonia terrae; assembly: GCF_051789125.1. Classification (GTDB taxonomy): domain Bacteria; phylum Actinomycetota; class Actinomycetes; order Mycobacteriales; family Mycobacteriaceae; genus Gordonia; species Gordonia terrae_A. The sequence continues at coordinate 1,233,193 of NZ_CP196526.1, forward strand.
ACAAAGTACTTCGATGCACTGGGGATCGCCGCCGAAACAGGCTTGCCGCTGGTCACCGCCGATGACGACGTAGTCTACCCGGCGTATTGGCTGCATCGGCTATTCGGATATCACCTGGATCACCCGGACGGGATCAGTTGCTACCGCGCCAGGCGCATCGGCGTCGACCTGAGTGACGGTGACCGCGGTCCTCAAATTGTGCCTTATGCTGAGTGGCCGCTGGTTCATGATGCAGAGGAGAACAACAGGAATTTTTTGTGCGGCGTTTCCGGAGCTTTATATCCCGTGCACATGGTCCGCGCCCTGATTGCGCGTGGGACCGAGTTCAAGGCGGTCTGCCCGACGGCAGATGACGTTTGGATCAATCACACCGCACTGCAGGTCGATGTCCCAGTTCGGGTGGTCGATGGCAGCAGCCGCGACTTCGCCTCCATCGAGGCCGCGCAGTCAAGCGCGCTCAAACACGTCAACGTGACAAAGGGTCGCAATGACTCACAGGTCGCCGCAACCTACGTAGAGTTGGACCGAAAGAAGCTGGCCGCCTCCCTATGACAGTCCCGGAGTATGCGGCCGGTCCAGGCTCCGACTTGCAAGGCGAACGGGCCGAACAGCGGCAAAAGACCAGAAACAATGTGAGCCGCAGTATTGCGATCGTCACATTCGGAAACTTAATGCCGCTGCTGGCTTCGATTATCACAGCTCCCCTGTTGGCGCGAGCCCTAGGAGCAGAGGGACGTGGGTTGGTTGCGGCCGCTGCCGCGCCGCTATTGGTAGCGACGGCGGCGCTGACAATGGGCATGCCCGAATCCGTGACGTATTTCGTTGCCCGCCGGGTACGGACGATTCGTAGCCTTACATTGGGGATCTGCGCAATGTCTGTTGTAGGGCCCCTTGGAAGTGCCCTGATCGTGGCGATCTCCAGCGCGTTGGCCGGTGCGCATCCCGACATCCAGGATCTGATGTCGATGATTGGGTTCATGCTGACTCCCGCGCTCATCGTCCTGGTGATCCGCGGTTATGCGCGTGCCGAGCAAGCTTGGCTGATCGTCGCGTTTGATCAATGTCTGGCCAGTGTGTTCCGAGTTGGAGCCCTATGTGCGCTACTCGCATCGGGGAGCCTAACCGTCACCTCGGCCGCGTGGGCCTTGGCCATTGGAAACTTTGTCGGAGGCTTCGCTTACCTGGGCCTCCTTCGGACCCGTCGATCTGGGACCCCGACTGCACCCGAAGACCTTGGGGCACGTGCGCATGCGACGCAACTGGCTCGATTCGGTCTGGGTGCATGGATTGGTTCGGCCGCGGGCGTCATTCTGGCGAGGCTGGACCAGGTGCTGTTCCTGCCTTTGTCTTCCGCGGCGGAACTCGGTATCTACGTCGTCGCAGTGTCGCTCGCGGATATGGTCCGGACATTCAACACCGCGGTTCGAGATGTCGTGTTCTCGGTACAGTCAGCGCGGAACGACGACGAGAGCCTTGGTCGGGCGGCGCGTTTGTCGACCATCATCACAACTGCGGTTGGGGCAGCCGCCGTGCTGATGGCCACGTGGGCGGTCCCGCTGGCGTTCGGTTCTGAGTTCGGCTCGGTGACAGTGGTACTTGCTGTCATCCTGGTCGGCACGATCATCGGCAACCCGGGCTCGGTAGCTGCGGCGGGAATGACGGCTCGCGGGCGACCGATTCTGCGGAGTGTCGCGATTCTTTCGTCTGTAGTCCTCAACGTTGTATTGTTGGTTTTACTATTGCCCAAAATGGGTGCGATGGGAGCGGCCATTGCATCCATGATTGCTAACGGCGTCTGCGGTCTGTTTGTACTGGTTCTGGCAAATCATGTGTTCGGGATGAAACCCGCACTATTCTTGCGATTTCGACGCGACGACCTCGCGATTCTCTACTTGAGGGCGCGTGGATTCGTGATGCGGTTCCGGGGGTTCGCTGGGTCTCGTCGACGTCCGGTAAGTGGATCGAGAGGTTGAAATGTACTGCGATGAACGGCGTTTGGTTAACGGTAGGTATCTGATCTCTGTGGCCACCTATATGCGTCCTAAAGGCCTCGGCCGCCTGCTCGACAGCCTGATGGTAGGTACGAACTCGTCCGCCGACGTAGTGGTTGTGGACAACGACCCGGCCGGTTCGGCCAGAAGTATCGCTGAAGATCACTCGGCTGCGACGTACTACACGGTTCAACCGGAGGCGGGTATCGCGCAGGCGCGCAACGCAGGTCTTGATTTTTTCACCCCTGATTATGACGGGATCATTTTCGTCGATGACGATGAGTGGGTAGACGACGAGTGGCTGTTCACTCTTACTTCTTACCTGGATACGAGCGGGGCCGACGTCGTGCAGGGTCCGGTATTGACCAGCCTCCCAGACGATTGCCCGGAGTGGATTAGGCGTGGCGGCTTCTTCCAGCGTGAGCGCGCGATCAGTGGCACTAGGTTGCTTTCAGCCGCGACCAATAACAGTGTGATGAGGCGGGACGCCTGGGTACGCGCCGGCGAGCCACGCTTCGACACGTCGTTCAGCGAGACCGGAGGAAGTGACTGGGACTTCTTCTGGGGTCTAAGGCTTTCCGGCGCCAAGATCGTGTACTGCAACGAAGCGGTCGTGTCCGAGGATGTTCCGGCTTCGAGGCTTAGCGCACGATGGCTGGTCCGCCGGAGTACTCGCAGCGGCATCGTCCATACCCGCGTGCGCCTCAAGTATAGCGATCACCCATATAGTGCGATGGTGAAAGGCATTCCGCGCGCCGGCTATTACGCATTATTGTTCCTGCGGGCGATTATTTTTGACCGCACGATTCCAGCCAAGCCATTCAACGTTCTGAGTTTCGAGATCGGCAAGGTACTAGGTCTGATTGGTTATCGCACTTACGAGTATCGCCGCACCGACGATGGAGTGACCGTTGCATAAACTGACGTCCAACAGCACGAGCGTCGCACTCCTGGCCTTTCCGATGCATGGGCAGCACAAGCTGAGTCGCGAGGGCTATCGAACTCGTGACGGTCACTTGATCGAGTGGTTCGGGCGACTCCTCGCGGGCACTGGAAGCACCGCAGTTATCTCAAGGCCGGAGCCGCACCTGACCGGTGCATCTGTCCGCGCAAAGAATCTGAAAGTTGCTTCGAACACTGTTGCTCTGAACTCGTTCACCTGGGCGGTTCCCCGCATCTCTGACAGGCAGGCATGGTGGGTCGACTCTCTGTCCAAGTACCCACGTCTTGCTGGGGGACTCGACGTGGCGGATGCGGTCGTGTGGAATCCGTTTGTGTCGCTGAGTTCTTCCTGGGGTGACCTTGGTGCGGGCGGCAGGACGATTGTGTTCGATCTGTTGGATGACTGGACAGTTCATTTCGCATTCGAGGGTATCGCCGGAAGAGTTCAACAGGCTTACGAGCGGATGTTCGCACGTGCAGACCATGTGACCGCGAACTCTGAAGCAACCGCAGAGCTCGCACGGCGGTTCGGTCGTTCAGACGTCCACCTCTTACTCAATGGATGCGACCCGGAACGGTTTTCAGAAGCTCAGACAATCGAGGGGCCGATTACCGTCGGATACGTCGGAAAGATAGGACGTCGACTCGATCTCGATCTGATCTGCAACACAGCGAAAGAACTACCGGACGTCGAATTCGTCTTCGCGGGACCCATACTGGACCGGGAGTATCGCAAGCCTTTGCGCGACATCGGCAATATTACTCTGCTCGGCGATGTTCACTACGAACGTGTGCCAGAGCTGCTAACGACCTTTGATGTCGGGTGGGTGCCGCACCGGGTCGGCCGCGGAGAAGTCGGAGGTGATGTCATCAAGACTTATGAGTACCGTGCCGCTGGGCTGCCGGTGTTGACTACCCCGGTTCTAGGCACGGGCGATCGCAAGCTCGACGACGGGGTGTTTGTCGTCGACGCCTCTGACCAAAGAGACTGGCTGGCGCGATTAGCCGCGGGGCCCAGGCCGGCGCGTATCCCAGCAAATATTCCTGAGCATGTGACTTGGCGGTACAAAGCCCAGTTCGTCTTGGATCTGGTTGGGCGGTGACGGCATTGAGAAGCAAGTCGGCACGAGTTCACCTCGTTGCCGCTCCGCTCATGGCAAGGAGTGGGGTCTACAACTCTCTGTTCGATCTAGTTGAACAAGCTCAGTCAGAGGGGATGCCGTGGACAGCAACCGTCGGTATGCGGCCTGGAGCGCCGGGTACTGCACGTCAGCATAGGGCCGTCGCCGTTGGCGAGGTGAGCAGCCATGGGTTGCCGGTGGTTGGGGAGATTCGGGCAATGCTTGCATCCGACGACAACTACGCCCGAGCGGACTGGGTGGTAACCCTGATCAGCCAATCGGACATGGCCGTATGCCGGGACACACTAGTTGGCAGTCGCGACCGGTCGTCGTGGATCGCGTACATACGAGGTCTACCGTGGCCGGCCCCCGGAGAACAGTCGGCTACGCGGCGACAGATGTTGAGGCTGCTCGAAACAATGACTTTGCGCTGCGCGCGTGAAGTGTGGGTTACAACGGACACGCTGGCGGAGGACGTGCGTCCATGGGCTTCTCCGCGGATAGTCCGTCCGGGCATCAAGTCGCTGCCGAGAAGTAACTCCGGAAGGAACTCGGCTGGCCCCCTGGTATGGGCCGGCCGGTTAGACGTAGACAAGCGGCCCGGGTTGTTTGCGGAGATCTGCGAACGGACAGGACGTGACGGACGAATATTCGGGGACGGGCCTTTGCGTGATTCACTTGCCGCAGCAGCGAACAAACATTGCGAGCTGATGGGCTGGGCGGGGCGGGACGAGATGTGGGAGCCCGCTTCTCTCTTTGTAGGTACCTCCTATCGCGAGGCCTTCGGGAGAAGCGCTGTAGAGGCCAGCCTCGCCGGAGTCCCGATAGTTGTTGGCCACAGGTACGGCGCAGCTGCAATGTTGGTGACTGATCCGGACATACGGAGACTCTGTGTAGTCGAGTCGTCGGATCCGGATGCCTGGGCTGTCGTGGTTGGCCGATTGCTTGACGATCCCGAACTGCTCTCACTCGTGGCCGAACACGTCCATTCGAACGCGCAATCGCTTTCCATGGCAGGGGCCGTGGCTGGCATGACCAACCGTTTTGCCGATTTGAGCTTGCCTGCCCGAAAACCCGAGCGTTCGGGTCTGCAGACTAGCCGGAGGATGAAAAGATGAAGCACGGATCGAAGCCCACGGTTGCGATTGTAGGCACTCGAGGCTATCCAAGTTACTACGGAGGCTTCGAGACACTCATTAGGAAATTAGTGCCGTTCCTGACCGATCGCGGTTGGCGAGTTGTGGTCTACTGCCGGTCGGGGGTCGATCGTGTCGAAGAGGACGCGGAGGGGGATTCGGTCGTTCAGGTATTCTCTCCAGGAATTGAGAGGAAGTCGCTCAGTACGCTGTCCTACGGCTTGACAAGTTCGGTCGACACGGCGTTCCGCAACGTCGATGTCGCGTTGGTAATGAATGTGGCAAACGGTTACTGGCTTCCTATACTTCGGGCCAGGGGTGTGCCCATCGTTCTCAACGTCGACGGTATCGAGTGGGAGCGTCAGAAATGGGGTGGCCTCGCGAAGCGAGTGTTTCGCACCGGTGCTGTTCTTTCTGCGCGCTACGCTGACCGAATAGTGTGCGATTCGCTGGCAATTCGCGATCGTTGGGTGAGAGAATTTGCCCGAGTCGGGGCTTACATTCCGTATGGAGGCACCGAGGCCGGCGAACTCGAACCGGTCCGCGGTTACCAAGCTGGCGAGTATATACTCTATGTCGCCCGATTTGTGCCGGAGAACTCCGTTTCTGAGTTCATTGGTGCTGTCGAGCTGTTGCCGAGGGGGCAAAAGGTTGTGATTGTCGGTTCGTCTGGATACGGCGGCGAAGTAGAAGCGCGAGTTGCGGCGCTTGCTGATGCGTGCGAGAGTGTGACCTGGTTGGGTCACATATCAGATGACGACGAGCTCCTCGCTTTGTGGCAAAACTGCGGAGCGTATTTCCACGGTCACAGCGTCGGTGGCACTAATCCGGCACTCGTCCAGGCGATGGCATGCGGAGCACCAACCGTAGCCCGCGATACCAAGTTCAATCGAGAGGTCCTCGGCGATGCTGGAGTGTTTACTCAGCCCGATCCAGCTGCGATTGCGGAAGCACTGTTGGGACTGATGGGCAATCACGCCACCCGCGTCGAGCTTGGTCGGTCTGCGATCCTTCGGCAGCAGGAACATTTCACCTGGAACGGTGTATGCCAAGCATACGAGAACGAGCTCCTGGCCAGTATCAAATCCCCACTGGAACCCGCGCTTCACTAAGCAATTCACCTCAGCGGTGGGGTTTCGAAAACTGGAACTTTCCCGTTAACCCAGAATCAGCTCGATCGGCTCGATGAGTCCGAGCCCCAACCGAGGCAGGCACTGTGAATCAAACTGAAGCTGTGAATACCGCATCGGCGGCCGACCGACTGAGGGTGCTCCTGCGCGTGATCCGCGATGGCTGGTGGATTATCGCTCTATGCGTTTTGATTGGAGGTGCCTCGGCGGTAGGACTCAGTCTTACTCAGACCCCGCTGTACCGGTCCTCTGCGGTCTTGTACGTGACCTCTGGGACGGAGGCAACAGTACAGAATGCGTATCAGGGTTCGCTCGCGTCACAGCAGCGCGTGGCGTCCTACGTTCGGTTGGTGGACTCGGAAGCAGTGCTTCGCGACGCTCTCAACGATTCAGGCCTCCAGATGACCGTAGAGGATGCCCGCGAGGATGTGTCGGCGTACGCATCCTTGGAGACCGTGCTGCTCACCGTCAACGCAACAAATGCAGACGCGGCGGTGGCCAGCGACCTCGCTAACAGAGTCGCAGAGTCCCTGGTCAAGTACGTGTCGGTGCTCGAAACTCCGAGCTCCGGCGGCGATCCGCTGGCCAAGGTCACCGTTGTGAGTCCCGCAATGACAAGTGATGCGCCGATCTCACCGCGAACCAAACGCAATCTCGCTATCGGACTCACGGTTGGGTTACTGCTCGGATTGCTGATAGTGCTCGCACGGCATCGACTCGACACACGCCTGCGGAGCGAATCCGACGTGACCGAACTGTTGCCCAATGTGTCGTCGCTTTGCACTGTTCCGGACGATTCCGCACTCCAAGACAAGGTCTTGCTCGACTTCGCTCCCGCAGGAGCGAGTCCGACCGGGGAGGCTTACCGCAGGCTGAGGGTCAATCTGGGATTCGTGAGCGTGGATACGCCGGCTCGACGGATCCTCGTCACGAGCGCGAACCCCGGAGAAGGCAAGACGACGACTGCTGTAAATCTCGCGGCGGCGTTCGCTGAGTCAGGTAACAGAGTGGTTCTGGTCGAAGCGGATCTTCGGAAACCGTCTGCCTCTCAGCGGATGCGTCTGACCAACAGTATTGGTCTTACTGACTATCTGCGCGGAAGCGTGGAGAACGTCGCGGAAGTGATCCAGCAGTCGAGTACACCGGGTGTCGACGTACTCGCGTCCGGGCCGGTGCCGCCCAATCCTGCGGAGTTGCTCGCATCTCAAAGGACTGGCCGCTGCTTCGCGGAGCTCGAAGCGCTCTACGACCTGGTCATAGTCGACTCCGGACCCGTAATGCCGGTGACCGATGCTGTCGAGTTGACGAAGTGGGTGCACGGCGTGGTGGTGGTGGTGAGGGCCGGCAGCACGAAGCGTACGGAGCTTGTGGCGACTTTTGCTGAGTTGGAACGAGCACAAGCGACGATTCTGGGTGTCGTCGTGAACGGCGTCAGCGATCGTGAACGCACGTATCGATATGGATACTACGGAGATATCGCCCAAGTGGACCCGCGTCACGTCAATCCAGCAACGGTCGCCACCCGCGCATCGCGTGACAGCATGCGTCAGACGCCAGACGACGGACGGTCGGTGTACCGCTGAACCGGCGGCGCCAGTCAGGTCCCGGGCCAAACGGCCAGTCGCAGTTCGTGGAGTGCAGGAGGCAGTAGGTCCTTATGGTATTGGTCCTCATTCTGCTGGTGATCGGGATGGTATGCGTCGCAGCCTATTACGACCCTCGTCTCGGAGTCGGGATAGTGCTCGCCGGTTATGTGGTGTTACCCTTCGCTGCGCAGATCACGATCCTGGGTGTGCATGTATGCACGGTCTTGACAGTGGCTGTCGGTTGTACGCGTCTCCTGATCCCGCAGCAACAATTGCCGGTGAGGGTCAGGACCATTCTGGCTGCGATCCCAAGGGGCGCGGTGGGTTTGCTCGCGATCTTTATTGTTGGGTCGCTTGCTTCCGAATTACTGAGTGGTACAAGCCCTGGTGTGGCCCTGTCGTTTTGGCTCAACTTCATCTTGGCCCCAGTGCTGGTATTCCTTATGTGTTGCGACCTCGCTGAGCGATACGCATCGTTCTACCGTTTCGTAGCTCTGGGTTATATACTCGCGGCCTGCGCTCAGAGCGTGCTGGCCTACCTCATTTCGCGTGACCTCGTGGTGCAACCTTTCCTGGATCGGTTCATGACCCGGTTCTGGTGGCGAATTGTCGACGAGTCCAATCGGCAGATGGGCACTATCGACCACCCGCTCGACCTTGGTTTGTTCATCGCCACCGCGATCCCTCTGTTGGCGTTACTCCGACGAACATGGTTGACCTATGTAGCCCTAGTTTTGATGATGGTTGGGATAGCGCTTACGCAATCGCGGATCGGTTTGCTGGGCGCCGCGGTCGGGGTGATCTTCTTGATCCTTACAAGCTCTGCCACGTTGGGTCGCCGCGTATTCCTCGGGCTAGGAGTCGCTGCTGCGTACGTATTCTTCGATGCGCTTGGTGTTTTCAACGCCATCTTTGGCCGGATCGCTGATGACTCCGGGTCCGCAGACGCGAGGAGGAGTGCATGGGCGGTGATTCTTCCGGATCTGTCGCGATTCTTCCCGTTCGGCGAGGGGATTCAACGCGTGAAGCCGTTTGTGGCGTCACAATACGGTTTGAACACAAGTCCGGAGTCGGCACTGTTAGGCTATCTGATCGGTTTCGGTGCGATCCTAGCCACCTGTTTCTTCGCCGGGCTGCTCTGGATTGTGATGCGGAGATTGCTAGTCGACCGGTCGCTTAACCCAGGCATGGTGGCTGTACTCATCGCGCTGGTATCAATTCAGCTGTTTTCCTCTATCAGCACCGGAGGTACCGTAACGGCGTACGTGCTGTGGACGTGTATGTTCTTTGCCATCGCCTACACAGATACGAATGGATCGGCGAGTCAACGGGTCGCGATTGGTATCTCGGGCTCCGAGGGGCCCGTAACAGCGGGCGCTGCGACAGACGGCCGGGCGGGCCCATCGCGACGCGGAGCAAACTGAGCGACAGACGTTAGGCCGTTCGCGGTGACTGGCCGATCGTGAACGGCGGCTGCGGTTTGAGCCCGAATCGGCAAATGGCAGTCCAAGGGGGCAGTCGAGCGGGATAATCATGCAGACCCACTCTGACAGGGGGACCATGCGCCGACTCATTGCTTCGATTGCCGCCAGCATAGCGGTGGCCCTAGGGTTATTGACCGCCCCCGGTGCGTCGCTCGCGGAGACTCGAGTCGCCGTCGGCGTCGCCTCCATCTCCACCCAGTACGCGGGCGCAGACTTCCATCGTGAAGCCGAGCAGATTCGTTCGACAGGCGCATCGGCGATCCGCATCCCGGCGAAGTGGAATCTGCTGCAGCCGTCGAATTCGACTTCCTTCACGTGGACACGTCTCGACGCCGCGGTGAGTGCAGCGCGGGCCAAGGGACTGTCGGTTCTGATGAACCTCGAGGGCCCGGCCCCGGTTTGGGCACAGAAGCCAGGCGCGAATCCCATCGCAAATGGGAACGCACCCGCCAACCCGGCTACTTTCGGAGAGTTCGCCCGGCAGGTCGCACTCCGATACGCGCCGCGTGTCGCGGCGTGGGAAGTATGGAACGAGCCGAACCTGGCGCACTACCTGATTCCTCCGACCGCCGGCGAGTACGTCCCGCTGCTGAAGGCCGCGTTCAGCGGTATCCGCGGCGCAGGGGCCAATCAGCCGGTGATCACAGGTGGACTGTCGAGTCTTCGTACCGAGACCCGGGACACGGTGTTCATCGCCGATATGTATGCGCTTGGTGCCAAGAACTACTTCAACGGCATCGGAGTCCATCCGTACACGCTTCCGTATCCCATCACCGCAGACCCACGCGGAGGTGACGGCGGTGGGGCGGCAGTACTGCCCCAGGGACGCGAGACGATGGTGGCCAACGGAGATTCGGCGAAGTCGATCTGGGTCACCGAGTTCGGGCAGCCGACCGGCACGACACCTGCGTCGACGACCGAGGCAGTTCAGGCCACCATCATCACCGACGCAGTCAACCGCGCCAACAACCTGCCGTGGATCGCGGCGATCTTCCTCTTCACCTCGCACGACCTGTCGGCCAACAAGGCAGAGGACAATTCGAACTTCGGCCTGTACCGCTTCGACGGTTCACCGAAGCCGGTTGTGGCTGCGCTGCAGGGTGTACTGAACTAGCCGATCCGCCGGGCACAGCAAGAGACCGCCTACCGCGGCCGAGAGATCCCGGGGATTGCTTGCGGTAGGCGGGCCCGACGCAGTCGACTCACCTGCAACGGTTCACATCTCGCGACCCATCCCGGCCAGACCATCATTCCGTCGCGTCGCCGAATGCCGGCTGACGGTGTGACGAGCCGAGAAAGGCGCGACAGCGGACCGGGCGGGGGTTTCGACTCGGCTCCTCGCTGCGCTCGTCACCGGCTCAACCGGCGTGTGGTGGCCCCGTGCTGTGCTCGTCACCGGGTCGCTCGTCATCGGGTCGGGGAGCTCGTGACGATTGACCGGTGTGGTCGCAGCGGTTGCGGGACCGGTGATGGTCACCTCGATGTCGCCGGTGGTGGGACCACCGGGCACGTCGAGGAGCTGCTCGTCGTCGGTCCGGCGGTCTTGCCGAAGCTGCAGCAGCAGAGCGAGGACCGCCCCCGCGAGTGCGCCGCCGACCGCGCCGACGCCGAGAAGCATCGGATCGATGAGCTGTTGTCGAACGGCACCCTGGGTGTTCGGGTCGACGATGACGAGACGCAAGGCGCCCGGACCGCCGCTGGTCGGTTCCTGTAGTGCGGTGACCATCCCGACGAGTTCCTCGGTCAGCGCGGTCGACAGCCTCTCGGCATCGGTCGATGATGCGTTCTGGACGGAGACGTCGAGGATGACGGTCTGCGGCGGCACGCTGACGGAGATCTCGGACAGGAACTGGGGGAGCGAGATGTCGACGCCGGACTTCTCGATGGCGCGCTGGGCCACCACCGGGTCGGTCGCGAGCACCGCGAAGGTCTGGATACTGGCTCGGGCGGCCTGGTTGCCCTGGTAGGCCTCGAGCATGTCGGAGGTGCCGGTCGCGATGTACGTGCGCACCGTCGCGACATAGGTCTGGGGTTGCAGCAGCGAAAACCCGATGGCCGCAACGAGGCCCATGAGGGTGAACGCGACGACGAGCATCCATCTGGTGGCGATGGTGGTGAGGATCTTCATCGGGACTCCATCTGTGATTCGGCGAGCACCTCGTGGCGACTCACGGGGAAACGGTTGTGTTGGTAGAGGAAGTAGGGAAGCAGCGCGGCGAACGGTGCGATGCCGAGGAAGTACGGGACGTACACCGCTTCGAGAGAACTGAGAGCGAGGATGGTGCTGAAGTACGCGAGCAGGTAGGCGCGGGTGGTGCTGTCGGGGGTCTGGACCACCTTCACGACGGCGGCGAGGATGACGAGCCCGACACCCCAGACCCCCACGGCCAGCAGCATTTCGAGCCATCCGTTGTGGGGCGAGTAGTTCGCTTTGAACAGCAACGATGAGCCCGATTCGACCCAGAACGCCGGGTTGTGACCGAAGAACCATTGGTCGGGGATCTCCCGCAAGGCCTGGTTCCACAGGTAACCCCGGAGGCTGTAGTCGGAATTGGTGTAGCCGACGTACAGGGGAAACAGCGAGTACACCGTGCTCGCCACCAGGGCGAGCCCCAGCACCAGGTTTCGCACACGAGTCGTGATCGACGGCATGGCCAGGACGATCCCCAGCGCACCGGCGACCGCGATACCGCCGAACGCGGTGCGACTTCCGGCGAGCAAGCCGATCAACCCGACGCCGGCAACCGCTGCGAGGACACGCCACATCGGCAGGCGGTACACCGCGAAGGGCAACAGCGCCGTGATCGTGATGCCCGCCAGGTTGCCGTTACCCGCGAACGGTGAGGTGAGGACCGCGCCGAGATCGGTGCACTTGTCGATGCGGCACGCTCCGACAACGCGCGAGGAATTGAACAGCACCGAGACCAGCAGGACGGCAGCGGTCACCACCAGGGCGATCCGCGCCGCGCGGGCCACATCGTCGAGGCCGAAAGACCGGTACCGGAACACGAAACCGACCAGCAGGGCCATCGACATGCCGATGTTGATGATCCGTCCTGAACCGTCGATGACCATTGCGGCACACGCGTACATCGTGAGCAGGCCGAGTATCGCCGCGGACTGGTCGATCCGGAACCCGTGCGTTCCGATGGCCCGAAGCGCAGCTGCCACACTCAATCCCGCCGCCGGACCGTACAGCAGGACGGCGAAGATCGGTCCGACTGCGTCCGCCGACGACCAGACCGCCGGCGCCACCGCGTAGATCACGATGACCGGCCACGCCGTCAACGCGACAAGCCAGCTGCACAGGAACGGGTCGACGCGTCGAACCCAGTGCGGGTCGTAGGCGGCGGCGACGAAGGCGACGAGAGCTGCGAACAGAGTGGCGACGATCATGACGCCCAGAGCTCCCGGAAGGAGGCCGGTGAAGTTCCGGCAGAATCCTCGTACAGCTCCCACGTCGCCCAACCCCCGGCGAACTCCTCGATCCGGCTGTCCGTGAACACGATCGACGTGGCATCGGGAAGGTACAGCTTTGCGCGGTCACCGTCGAGCTCGATCTCGAACCGTGCGGCATCACGATCGAAGGCGGTCTTGTAGGTGCCTTTGCCCAGAACTGTCTGACCCCCCTTGCCGGCCTCCCAGATCGCATATGACCAGCCCGTGCGCGTGGCGACGAAGTGTACGGCCGCACTCGGCGCCGGCTCGGACTCGTTGTCCGGGACGGGTTTCGCGCTCACCAGCAAGGCGATCGATCCCGCGTCGTCGCCGGTGAATCCGACCGTGGCTCCGATCCGGGTGACGTGTGCGGGCGAGAGATCGGTCGCCACATACGATGCCGCATTCGGCGCGGTGGACTCCCCATGCAGGAGTCGGCCGTCGACAACCCGGAGGGGGTGAGAGTTGCGTCCACGTTCGATGGTGATGAATCCGGACGGAACGGCGGCCGCGGTCGCGTAGTCGACGTGGACAGCGGCGCCGTGGGCGGTGGCGACACGGTCGTCGGCGCGTTCGGCGAGCGCGGCCGTCGAGCAGGCGGAGCCCAGCAACATGAGGCCGACCGCGGCCACCGCCCACACCACGGTCGGCAGCCGGTTGCCAGATGACGAGAACATCAGAAGCCCTCGACCTCTCGGACCGGGGTCATGTATGACGACCGGTACCACCACTTGCACTCCGGCAGTTCGCGGCGCCACTTCGCCGGGGCGCCCGCGTAGATGCCGGCATCGCCCGCCGCCGCGTTGCTGGACGCGGTGACCACCGATCCCGCCGCCACCAGCGAGAAAGCCGGCACACGAGCGTTTTTCAGGATGAGACAGGCGGTCGCGGTGAGACTCCGCTCGCCGATCGTGATGGTGCCGATGGTCGTCCGGTCTTCGACGATGTCGATCTCGTGGGACTGCAGCAGGCTGCGGGTTCCCCCGACGGCACTGTAGGCCTCCATGTCGATACGCCCGGAACAGTCGAAGTAGTGCCGGTTTGTGATCGCCGATTGCTCCGCCATCGACAGGACCCCGGCGCGGTCGCTGAACCGCTGATACGACGGTGCGGCGGTGAACTGGTTGAGCCGCCCGATGAAGTTGTCCTTCTCCAGCTCGACCGACGCCATCTGCCGGAAGATGTTGAACGGGGAGACCACGGCTCGGTCGCCGATGCGGAACGGGCCGCATCCGAGCACGAGATTGGGGCCGAGGACCACATCCCGTCCGATGGTGTTGCCGATGGCACGGAGCAAGGTGTTCTTGACCTTCGACGCGGGAAGCAGCCAGACGATCAGGCTGAGCCACTTGTTGGGTCGCTTCATGATGTCCTCCAGAGGGCAGCGGTAGGTGTGATTGGGAGAGTCGATGTTTCGGATCGGCGACGGACGAACATCAGCGCTATGGCCACTGTCGTCAGCACGGCGAGGACGGTCAGGACCGTGGTGCGCAGCACTGCGTTCGGGAAGGTCCTTCCCGCGGTCCCCGGACCGAGCACGACCGAGGCGATGGGGGCCGGGGATTCGAGTTCGGCCAGCGCGGCGGTGAACTCACGACCTATACCGAGTGCCGCTGCTTCGACCGTCCGCGAGTCGGCGCCGCGAACGGTGAAATCCATGATCGTCGTGTCGGGCGGTGAGGTGATCGACAAGCCCGACCGCAGTTGGTCGGGAGTCATGTCGATGTGGTGGGAATCGATCACGCGACGCAGGAAGTTCTCGCTGGTCACCAGAGACGAGTAGGACTCGATGCTCTTGGTGAGCAGCATCGTCGGGGCGGGATCGAAATCCTGCGGCAGCTCCATCGCGTCCCGCTCGTAGGTGAGCACCACACGCGATGTGGCCTCGACCGCGCCGTGCTGGGACGCGAGAGTGGAGATCGCCGCGGCAAGGACGAGGCCGAGACAACCGACGATCCCGAGCACGACGAGTGTGGGGGCGCCGGGCCGCCGCAACCTGCTGGTCTCCGTGTTCCTCATGCGCAGCTGCCCTTTCGGCCCAGGTCCTCCAGGACGGGAGTCATGCGGGCGGCGATGATGGCGTGTCCCTCGTCGGTGGGATGCCGCATGTCCGCACCCACGAGGGGTTGCCGGCGCGGCGCGTCGTACCAGCCGCCGCGGATCGGGTCGACGAACGTCGCGCGATGGCGTGCGGCAGCGGCAGCCAGCAGCTTGTTGGCCCGCAGGTACGCGGATTCGACGGGCGCGGCGTGGATCCACGACAGTCCGACGATCACCACGGGAATCTCGGGACGTGCTTTGCGGACGGCGGCGATGGTCTCGTCGACCGCGGCGCGGTACTGACGCGTCGGGTGCGAGAGGTCGTTGCCGCTGCCGACCAGGACGATCGCCGAGACATCGCGGGTCAAGAGACGTTGCGTCTCCGACGCGAACGTTGTGTGTCGGATTCCGGTGGTCAGGTAGCCGGCGCCGCCGCGCCCCGACACCCGTAGGAGAACCGGGCACCGGTTGAGTCGCTCCCCGGACAGGTTCGCCTGCGCAACCCGTGTCCAGTTCGATGTGCCCTTGCCGCCGTATGTCGTTCCCTCGGTGAAACTGTCACCGATCACGAGGATCTTCACCGCCTTGTCGTTCGCGGCCGGCCGGACGCCGGCGGCGGCCGTCACCTGCGGGGCTGCGCCGGCGGCAACCGGGCCCGCTGACTCCCGCTGAACCAGGAACGTCGACGCTGCCGCGACGACGAGCGCGACGACGGTGGCAACGAGAAGCGCTCGCTCCCAGTGGGTTCGGAGGAAACTGGTCATTCTCCCACCTTCGTGGATGTCGGAGAGCAGGACTGCGAGGACAAGTGCCTGACCGGCGACGGGTACGAGCCAGATCAGGTGAAGACGGTCGAGAACGCCGGCGAGCAGCAACAGGGTCAATGTGGTTGCGCCGCCGATCACGATCGCGACGGTCACGGTGTCGGGCCGCCCGAGCGCGATGTATTTGGAGCTGAGCGCCTGGGAGACAGACGAGATGCCCGCGGCGACGATCATGCCGACCAGTAGCATCTGCGCCGGTTCGTACTTCGCGCCGACGATCTGCACGATCACCCACGCGGCAGGCCACGCGATGACGATGACCAGCAGGCAGTAAGCGAGGATGAGGTTCCGATAGCGCCGGTAGATGCGGCCGAACGCCGAAGGGTCGTCGACTGATCCGGCCAGCTCGGGTACGGCGACCGTGGACACCGCTGCGGACAGCAGGGTGAGTGGTCCGGTGACGCGCGAGGCCATCGCGAAGTAGCCGACCGTCGTGGGCGGCGCGAAGACCGCGAGCGCCGACACCTGGAGTTGCGCGAGGACACCCGACATCGACAGTGCCCAGAAGTGCGCGATCTCTCCCGGTGAGAGCTCGCGGATCTCCGCGATGGCGTTCCGGACTGCCCGGCCCCCGGCCACGACCGCCGGGACCAGCAACGCCACCGCGGATGTGGATGCGAACACGACGATGACCGCGATGGCGCCGAAGCCGTGGCCCAGGACGGCCAGGGTTCCCCACGCGGCCAGCGGCACCGCCCGCTGCACGACGACCAGGCAGCTCGCCGCGGTGTGGGCGCGGATGCCGGCCAGGAAGTTCTGGGCGAAGTTCTGCAGCGTGTCGGAGTAGGCGAAAAGCCCGCCGGCGACGACGATCAGCGGCATCGTCGAGAGCGACACCACGGCGGCGGCGAGAACGAACACCAGAGACACCGACAGCGTGTGGATGACGTACAAACGCACGGCCGAGGCGTCGCCTCCACTCGCACCGGACCGCATGACCTGAACCGGTGCACCGAATCCCGCCACGAGCCCGATGACCAGCCCGATGGTGTACGCCAGGATGAACTGACCGAACGAGTCGACCGGCAGTGCGCGGGCGAGCAGCAGCACGAAGACGCCGAGCATCGCGGAACTGGCCACTCGGGCCGTGATCCGCAGTGCGGCATCGTTGCGCAGCCGATCGCCGGCGCGGCGACGGTCAGTGTCGGACAGCACCGCGCAACCTCCGGTAGGTCGGTGTGAGCCGGATGCGGAACACGAGGAACGACGCCAACTGTTCGGCGGTGCCCACGATCCCGAGCACGCGGTCGGTCCCCGACTCGGCGTAGCGCATGCGCAGCCGGAACGATTCACCGAGGAATGTCCGCCACAGGTTCGCCGACTTCGACGCGTCGTGAAAGCGCAAGGCTCCGATAGGGACCGGCAGTGCCCGCTGCCGCGGGGCGACCGCAGCGAGGCGGAACTGCAGAGAATAGTCCATGGTGCAGTGGAGGTCGTTCTCGAAACCGCCGAGCGCGTCGAGCAGATCGCGTCGCACGACCACCGATCCCGAGAACGACGCGCACGTGGAGCGGCGCAACAGGGTTCGCTTCTCGATGGGCTTCCCGTCGAATGTCCCGACCACGTCACCTCCGGCCCGCAGGAGCTGATGATCACCGGTCAGCACCGATGCGTCGGGAGTCTCGATGGCGGCGGCACGGATCGCAGGCAACGCGCCCTCGATCAGCAGATCATCTGCGTTGAGCCAGATCACCCAGTGACCCGTCGCGCGTGCGAGTGCGCGGTTGAGGGCGTCGGACTGACCGTCGTCGCTCTCCACCACCGCGCGGACTCGGGGGTCCTCGGCGGCCAGCGCGGCGATGATGTCCTGGGTTCCGTCCGTCGAACCCGCATCCTGGATGAGGATCTCGTCGTCGGCACTCATCTGGCGCAACGCCGACTCGATCGCGGGGCCGAAGTAGGCACCCGGGTTGTAGGAGGGGACCAGGATCGAGAACGTGACCGCTTCGGTCACGGCCGCGCGGGCGGCGGCGGAGGTGTCAGCGTGTTGCGGCATAGCGGGCCTCCAGTTCTCGGGCAACGGTGCCGATGCCCCAGCGGTCTTCGACAGCACGTCGCCCCCGCAGCCCCCGGGCGCGGGCGCCGTCGGGATCGGCGAGGAGGGCATCGAGGGCCGCGGTCAGGGCTTCCACCGAGTCATCGACGACCAATCCGGCATCGGCTTCGGCGATGAGGCCCGCGAAGCCGCAGGTGTCGGTGACCACCACCGGTAGGCCGGCCGCCATCGCTTCGAGAACCGACATGGGCAGCGGCTCCTGGACGGAGGGAAGCACGAAGATCGAAGCCGAGGCCATACGCTCGGGCACGGTCTCCGGCGGCAACGGCGGGTCCCGACGCACGCGGGAACCGATCTCGGGTCCGCAGGCCGAGCGGAAGGTGTCGATGATGTCGTCGACGGCGGGACCGTCACCTTCGTCCGGGCCGACGATCGTGAAGCGGGCACCGACGTGCACCGCGAGTTCGGTGGCGGCGCGGGCGAATGTGACCGCACGCTTGCGCGGATGCAGCCGCGCCAGAAACAACACCTCGGGCAGATCGTCGTCGGCGGGCGCGGCGACCGGGACGGGCTGCGGCAGTGGTACGCCGTTGGCCAGGTACGCGTATCGAGCGGTGTCACCGATCGTGGAACGCAGCTTCGTCAGTTCGATGTCGTTGAGGTAGAACGCGGTGTGGGCGTGCCGCACCGCCGGGATGGTGAGCGTCTTGTCGATCACCTGATAAGGAAGCGACGGACGGGGATTGATCATGCCGTGCGTCTGCACGTGGGTGGGAACGTGACGCCGAGCGAGGAGCCGGGCGGCGGGGAGAGTCACGAAATCGCGGCTGAGGTGCACGTGGGCGACATCGAATTCGTCTGCATGCGAGAAGATCCAGCGCAGCATGGACGGCGAGACGATGCGGGAGAAGCTCGGTCCCGTACCGACCGTGCGCGTCGGGAAGGTCAGGATTCTCACGCCGGCCACATCCGGTGCCGCGGCATGTCCGTCGAACGAGCCCGCGATCAGCGTCACCTGGTGGCCGCGCTCGGCGAGGGCACGGCTCTGGTTGACTGCGACGGTCGCGGGGCCGCCGAACTCGCCCGCCCGGGACAACAGGGTCAGCACCTGCAGGATTCTCATGCGGAATCACTTCCCGGTCGGCGGATCGACGGAATCACCACGGCCCCGCCCGGGACCTGTGTCCCGGCCTTCAGCACAACCCCTTTCAGCACCGTCACCCCGTTGCCCAGATGGCAGCGCTCGCTGATGACGACGCTCTGGCTGGTGCGGGTGAACGTGGGCGAGCGGTGGTCGTGGCCGCCGGAGCAGATGACTGCGCGCTCGCCGAGCCGACACGCCGACCCGACCGACACCGGTTCCGGGTTGATGATCCAGACGTCCCGATCGATGTGAACCTGGTCCCCGAGGGTCAGCTTCCATGGGAAGTGCACACGGAATGAGCGGTGGATGTCGCAACCGGCACCCACCGCGGCGCCGAACGAACGCAGCGCGACGCGTCGTAAACGGTTGCCACCCAGACCACTGCGGAGGACCGGCCCGACGCCCAACCACGTGACCATCCAGATTCGTCCGCGTCCGCGGTCGGACTTGTCGACGATGTAATCGCGCAGGCGGCGCGGCTCCAGGTCGGACAGGATCACCGACCGCGCGGTGGTCGTGGTCGGCGTCGTCACGGTCATGCCCGCACGCTCGCGTGCTGTGCGAGCTTGTGCAGCCACAGCTCGAAACGCTCGACCGCCGCGTCGGCGCCGAGAACCTCACGTGCGTAACGGGTGCCGGCCTCGCCGATCGCCTCGGCGGAGTCGGTGTCGCTCGCGGTCAGGGTGATGGCGGAGACGAGGGCCGCCGGGTCGCCCGCCGGTACCACGACTCCGCCCCCGGACCGCCGGACCTCGCCCGCGGTGATGCCGTCGTCGGCCACGGAGGCCACCACCGGCAACCCGTAACTGAAGTAGGTGGTGAGCTTGCTGGGCAACGACATCTCGACCACCCCGGGCTTCTCGTTGACCACGAGCACGTCGGCGGCCGACAGCATCAGGTGGAAGTCGTCGTCGGGAAGCGAGTCCACGAACGTCAGACTCGTGCAACCATGGGCGCGCTCCTCGAGCTGCCGCCGCTGATTGCCGTCGCCGACGAGATAGATGTGGACATTACGCGTCGACGGGTTGTCGGTGCCGTCGACCAAACGGGCTGCGTCGACGAGGTTCTCGAGTCCTTGCTTCTGGCCCATGTTCCCCGCGTGGACGGCGACGATGGCGTCCGGCGGGATGCCGAGCCGCTCACGTGCGGAGGCACGCGCGACCCGCGGCTCATGTTGCACCTGCGTCCAATTGCGTACGTGGGTGACGACCTTCGGATCGACACCCAGGCGGTCGACGACGATCTCGCCGAATCGCGGATGTACGACGGCGATCTCGTCGGCCGCGCACAGTGCGAACCGCTCGAGCTTGCCGACCAGTGTGCGACTGAGCGAACCACCGGACGCGGCCTCGCTGACTGCCTGGCTGTAGAGATCGTGGACCCACACGCCCATCGGCGACAACCGCCGGCGACCCAACTTGCGTCGCAGCATGACCATGGCCGATGCGATGAGCGGCGGACTCGCCATCACCGTGACGGCTTCGGGGCGCAGGTGCGCGACGATGGCACCCATGCCGAACTCGAGCTCCATGCGTGACCGGGCGACGAGTGCGGTGCCCTCGGGAATGCTGTGGGGCACCCGTACCACGATCACGCCGTGGTCGACGACCGTCGAGGTGTAGTCCGACATCTCCCCGTCGAGATGCCACTGGGGGTAGTGCGGGTAGCCGGTGATCACGCGGACGCTCCAGCCGCGTGCCGCGAGACGTCGCGTGATGTCGGTGACGTACGGGGCGATACCCGTGACCTCGGGGGCGTAGTTGATCGCGATGAAATCCACGCACTTGCGTCCCGACGAGGCCGGACGTGGTTCGGTGGTCTCGTTCACCGGGCCGAGTGGCCGGCGGGTTCGATACGATGGCGATCGTGTTAGCTCAGTGGTCATCGCTGGTCTGGCCTTTCGTGATGCGCGCGATCGGGCTGGTATTCGTGCCCAATTCGGTACGCCTGGCGGTGTTTCGGGTCTTCGGTGCGCAGATCGGCCGAGGTGTCCTCATGCGGCCGCGCGTCCGGGTGACGCGGCCGGGCCGACTCGTGATCGGTGCGGATTCGTGGATCGGAGAAGCGGTCACCCTCGACAACGACGGCCCGATCCGGATCGGCGCCGACGTGGTGGTCTCGCAGTCGGCGACGCTGAGGTCGCCGGCGGGTGCCGAACTCGTCGTCGAAGACGGGGCGTGGGTTGCGTTGCGCGCCATCGTCACCGGACCCGCGACCATCGGCAGGCGGGCAGTGGTCGGTGCGGCCGCGGAGGTGTCCGGGGACGTCGCCGCGGGAACCGTCGTGGTGGGTACCGCGACGGTCACCGACGACTCAGACCCCGACATCGGATAGCTCGCTTTCCGCGGAGGACGCGTCACGAAGGGCCTCACGACCGAGGTCACCGGACCCTTCGTGACGCTCGCAGGGGGAGTGGACCCCTCTGTACCACTCCACGACCTGCGCCACCCCCTCGTCGAGGGTGATCGTGGGGCGCCAACCGAGTTCGTGGATCGTGCTGATGTCGAGCAGCTTTCGCGGCGTCCCGTCCGGCTTGGAGGTATCCCATTCGACGGCGCCGTCGTAACCCACGGCACCGGCGACGATGCTCGCGATCTCGGCGATCGAGTGGTCGACCCCGGTGCCGATGTTGACCTGCCGTGGCCCGTCGTAATGCTCGAGCAGGTACATGCACGCCTCGGCCATGTCATCGGCGTGCAGCAACTCTCGGCGCGGAGTGCCGGTGCCCCAGTTGGTCACGATCGGCGCGGCCCCCCGGCGCGCCGATTCGTACCGCCGGATCATCGCCGGCAACAGGTGGCTGTTGTCATCGGAGAAGTTGTCGTTCGGCCCGTAGAGGTTGGTCGGCATCGCCGAGATCCACGGCAGACCGTACTGGCGCCGCGTGGCCTGGACCTGCATGATCCCGGCGATCTTGGCAACCGCGTAGGCGTCGTTCGTCGATTCCAGTGGCCCGGTGAGCAGCGCGTCCTCGCTGATGGGTTGCGCAGCGAACTTCGGATAGATGCACGACGACCCGAGGAACAGCACACGTTCGACGCCGAACGCGGCAGCGGCGTCGAGCACGTTGACCTGGATTCGCAGGTTCTCCGAGAGGAAGTCGACGGGCGCGGTGCTGTTGGCGATGATCCCGCCCACCCGTGCGGCGGCGAGGATCACGACGTCGGGTGTGGTCGACGCGAAGAACTCGAACACGCTGTGCCGGTCCCGGAGGTCGAGGTCGCGGCTCGACCGACCGATGATGTCGGCGAATCCACGACGCTGCAGCGCGCGCACCAGAGCAGAGCCTGCCAGCCCTCGATGGCCCGCGACATAGACGGTCGACGACGGATCGAACTTCATGACGCGCGACTCCAGGTGAGCAGTTGGGGCGTGTCGATCCATTCGGTCCCCTCGCATTTGAGAGCGGCGATGTCGGCGTCGACCATGATGCGAGCCAGTTCTGGAGCGCGGACCTGTGCTCGCCAGCCGAGATCCAGCTCTGCCTTCGACGCGTCGCCGATCAGCGAGTCGACCTCGGTGGGGCGCAGGTAGCGCTCGTCGAAGATCACGTGCTCGCGCCAGTCGAGTCCGGCGTGATCGAAAGCGTGCTCGAGAAAGTCTCGGACCGTGAAGGGAACCCCGGTGGCCAGAACGTAATCGGACGGTTCGTCGGCCTGCAGCATCCGCCACATGCCCTCCACGTACTCGGGTGCATAACCCCAGTCGCGCACCGCGTCGAGATTGCCCATGTACAGGTCCTTCTGGACGCCGGCCTTGATGCGGGCGACCGCGCGGGTGATCTTGCGCGTCACGAATGTCTCGCCGCGGCGCGGGGATTCGTGGTTGAACAGGATGCCGTTGACAGCGAACAGTCCGTAGGCCTCGCGATAGTTGCGGGTCACCCAGTACGAGTAGACCTTGGCCGCGCCGTAGGGCGACCGTGGGTAGAACAGGGTGTCTTCGTTCTGCGGCGGCGGCGAAGCACCGAACATCTCCGAACTCGACGCCTGGTAGAAGCGGCAGCGAATCCCGGCTTGCCGCACGGCTTCCAGGATCCTGATCGAGCCGATCCCGGTGGTGTCACCGGTGTGCTCGGGCTCGTCGAAGCTGACGCGAACGTGTGACTGGGCGGCGAGGTTGTAGACCTCGTCCGGGTTGATCGATGCCAGCAGAGTGACCAGCCGCGCACCGTCGCTGAGATCGCCGTAGTGCAGGAACAACCGGGCGAAAGGATCGTGCGGGTCCTGGTAGAGGTGGTCGATGCGTGCGGTGTTGAACGACGAGGAACGGCGGATCAGCCCGTGCACCTCGTAGCCTTTCGACAGCAGGAGTTCGGCGAGGTACGAGCCGTCCTGTCCGGTGATCCCGGTGATCAGCGCCTTCTTCATTGGTCTTCCTTCGTGTTTCGCGAGAGTGGTTGTGGTCAGCGGTGTTCGGAGCCGGTGCGAGGTGACCGGTGCGCGACGGGGTTCAGTAGGCGCCTCGACGAGAGAGGACGGCGCTCGCCGTGCGCCAGAGGATGACGAGATCGGTGGTGAGTGACCAGTTCTCGACGTAGGAGAGGTCGAGCCGGACGGAATCGTCCCAGGAGAGGTCACTGCGTCCGGAGATCTGCCACAGGCCGGTCATCCCGGGGCGGACCAGCATGCGGCGCCGGACGACCTGATCGTAGGATTCGACTTCCTCACGCAGCGGCGGCCGTGGACCGACGAGGCTCATCGTTCCGCCCAGGACGTTGAAGAGCTGGGGGAGTTCGTCGATGCTGTAGCGGCGGATGAAGCGACCGACGCGGGTCACCCGCGGGTCCGCGTGGAGCTTGAAGAGCACACCGTTGCCGTTGTCGAGGTGGATCAGCTCGCGTCGACGGGAGTCCGCGTCGACCACCATCGAACGGAACTTCCACATCATGAAGGGCTCGTTGTCGGTGCCGATGCGTTCGGCGCGGTAGAAGACCGGTCCTCTGCTGTCGAGTTTGATGATGAGCGCGCAGAGCGCCAGCAGGGGTGAAAGCGTCAGCAGTGCAACGCTTGTGACGACCTTGTCGAAGGTGAGTTTGAGGAACCTGTTGGCTCCCTTGTACTGCGGCTTGTCGATGTGCAGGAGCGGCAACCCGGCCTCCGGGCGCATCGTGATCCGCGGTCCGGCGATGTCGATGAGGCCGGGCGCGACAAGCATCTCCACGTCGCAGTTGTCGAGTTCCCACGACAGTTCGCGCATCGCCCGGTGTCCGAGCGCGTCTGCGGAGGTGACGGCGACAGTGTTGGCGCCACAGGTCTGTACGAGTTCGGCAGCATGGTCGTAACCGGCGAACACCGGGACGTCGGTGCTCTCACCCTCGGTGCCGTACCCGGAGAACCGGGGCATCGTCGTGGCCGTCGTCGGGTCGATGAGACACACCCCGACTACGCGGTAGCCCAGCGACGGGTTGGTGTTCAGACGCTCGATCAGTGCCCGCGCCGACGCTCGAGACCCCACCACCAGCACCGATCGCAAAAATCGCCCGCTCTCACGGCCCGTCGTCAGGTGTCGACGCCACGCCCACCGGCTGCCGAGGAGCATCAGGGTGCCGACGGGCAGCACGATCGCGATGAACCCGCGTGCGATGGCGAGGTCGAAGACCAGGTCGACCATGGCCCAGGCGCCGAAGAAGCCGAAACAGGCGGTCAGCACGCGGTGATACTCGACGGGGCCCGCACCGAGGATGCGTGGATCGCCCGCCTGACCGATACGCAGTGCCAGTTGCCATCCGACGATCAGGGTGGCGGTGATCAACAGAGCCGGGATTCCGTCGCGTCCGATCGGACGTAGCAGGTCGCCACCGAACCGGATGACCTGGCCGGCAAACACCGCCACCGCGATGAGCGACAGGTCTGTCCACGCGATGTGCCGCGCATAGTGGACGAGCCACCTCTCCGACGTGATCGGCGTCGCGTCCGGAACACGCTCGGTGCCGATGAAGGCACGCGTGATCCGATCAACTGGAACGCTCATGTACTCCCCCTGAGTAGTGCCGAGGGGAGTGGCCGATTATTCGTTTCGGCTTCCCGACCCCTTGGCAATTCGGAACTGTACAGACCATTCCGCATCATTCAAATAGGCGTTTCCGGGCGTTGGTCGAGTTGAAACAATGGCCATTGTTGAGATTCCTGAATTCTTGGACAAGTGACCTATTTGATCGCCCTGGTGGGTCGCCGTTGGTCCCTTTCGCGTGACCCGAGTCGATCGTCAGGTGATCGTTGTCTACTGTCCGAAATAGCGCATACCGCCTGCGGAATGGGGTTGTAGCCAGCGCACCGGTGCCCTCGAAGCCGTCTCTAGCTGCGGAGACGATGGCGAGGCATGTCTCCGGGATGGCTGAGGTGCCGGCGGGCGGGAAATCGTAATGCTTGCGTAGGGGTTTTCAGTTAACAAAGCAGGGTTGAGAAACCGTTGTTGTCTTTTGAC
Source organism: Gordonia terrae (assembly GCF_051789125.1). Lineage (GTDB taxonomy): Bacteria > Actinomycetota > Actinomycetes > Mycobacteriales > Mycobacteriaceae > Gordonia > Gordonia terrae_A. The sequence goes on from NZ_CP196526.1 coordinate 1,258,451, forward strand.
TTGATCTGATTGTCAGTCGGATTTCCGTGTCCCGAGTGGAGGAACGGAAAGGGGTGCAGTTCCTGATCGTCTGAACGGGCGAAACATGAGGGAGGGTGCCGAATTGGTACCGAGCGTCCTGTTTCCGAGACGCTGAAACCGAGTCGTGACTTGGCACGGATTTGCACTCCGGCGTGTCGGAAGACCATCAGGCCCGCGTTGGTCACGGGGCGGTGCGCGGCAACGCAAAACGCCCCGACACCTCACAGTCAGGTGTCGGGGCGTGCTGAGCCGGTGGCTGGGTCGGACTAGTGGCCGTCGTAGGTTTCGCGGCTACCCGACTTGGCCAGTCCGCGGGCGATCATGTAGCCGACGGTGAGCCAGGTGATGTACATCAGAGCCTCTGCGGCGCCGAAGGGATCCGGGTTTCCGTCGTCACCGCCGACGACGAGCGCGGTGATGGCGACCGCGAGGACGGCGAGAACGAAGGCGATCAGCTCGCTGGTCTTCGTCGAGGCCTTGGTTTCGGTGCTACGCCGAGGTGAGGGAGCGGGCGGATATCCCTCGCCACCGTTGGGCCCGGGCGGGTAACCCCCCGCGTTGCCGTGCTGCTGCATTGGATTGTGGCTGGTGGTCATGTAGTGCCCCTTGTGTAGTGGACTGGTGATCGATCGAAGGCGGGCCCACGACTCGTTCTTGTTCACAAGGGGAGTACCCAGATTGATTAAAGGTAAACAAGGTGGCGTTGACTATTTTTAATCGGCTGGGCGCAGCTGCTTCGGCGGGGCCGGCAGGGCCCGTGACGGTTGAGGTGATAGGTGTCCGGAGGGTCGAGTCGACGCCTCCGTTGCAACTGCAACGCCTTGACTGGTGCCCCCACCAGGGCTCGAACCTGGGACCTGCGGATCAAAAGTCGGAACCCCGCCTCGTCGGGCCTCGACGGGGATCAACCGCCACTGGCGGAATAAGCAGGTCAGCGGGCGGATGGCCGTGCGCGACTCACCCGCTGTTACCCGCTGTCGATCCGTGTCGTGTGACCACGGCGTGACCAATGAGGCGCCGCGGTTGCTGTCGTTGTGATGAGATGCTGCACATGTCGAAGCATCGGCCCGGGGCGCTCACTGACATGGAGGTATCTCATGTCCTGCGGGGGCTTGCTCAGGCGAGGGCTGTTGGGAGGGTTCAGTGGCTTTACGACAAACCCAGGCTGTCTGGGAGCATGAACGTTACGACTGGCCTCCCCAATAGTCCAGAGGGCCAGTTGCGCTTCTACGCTGCCGAGCGCAAATCTGATCAGCCGACAATGCAGTACTTCATCAACGGGGTCCCCGCCTGCCGGGTCGACGTCAACGGCTCGCATGACGGGTGGACACGTCAAACCCACTGGCACCGCTACCGCCAGGATGGCTCCGAGGAAGCCATCGCAGAGCGGCTGGGTATCGAACTCAGCTTCAACGTTGTTCCATCGGACGGCGACTACCAGCATGTATGGACGTCGTTTGCTGCGCACGTTACCGTGGAGCTTCCGGAGGACTTCTGGACGCCGTTGCCTGGAGAGTGGTCACCATGCTAGAGAGCGACGCACTTCGGGCGAGGCTGCTTCGCGTGCTGAACGACTCCGCTATGGCCGATCCGTACCGCGATGGGTACCTGGTCCGCCCGAACCTCCATTACAGCGACGGCGACAGTGTCGAAGTTTTCGTTGAGCGGTTCTCGGACGGGTACCGCGTGTCGGATCGAGGAGAAGTCCGCCTCCGCCTCCAAATGGCCGGTGTGAACCTGGACTCGACGAGACTAAACCTCGCTCTGCAGCAAGCTATCTCGCCTTTCCTGGCCCCTGCTATGACTCCGGCCGGTGAGATAGCCGCTTTCGCTACCGATGAGAACCTCGGACTTAGCATCCATCATCTCGGTGAATCCATGATGCGCGCCGATCAACTTCGCTATCTCGCGCCGCCGCCCAAATCCCGTCCGTTTGGTGAGCAGGTGGTTAGCAATGTCCAAAGCGTTCTGCCTCCAGGTATGCGGGTAGATACCCGCTACAAGTTGCGGCTCCGCGGTGGGCTAGTGCGAAGGCCGACGGCGGCCATCCATCGAGGGAAAGAGCCACTCGTATTTCAAGCTGTGTCGGCGAGTGCCGACGGGCGGCTCGAGGAGGCATCCGTCGAGCACTGCTACTTCCTCTTCGGCAATACGGTCGAGCTCTCGAAGCTCAATCGGGTGGCGGTACTGGGCGATCGGAGCCAAGCGAGAACACAACCTAGTGTCGAGTCTTTGTCGCAGGTGGCGCAGGTGGCCTTTCTCGACGATCAGAGTCTCCACATGCTCATCAGTGAATATCTAGGGCATCGTCCATCTATCGGTTCGCTTAGATGATCCCACCCGAGGTGAAGGCAGCCAACCGGCAACGCGCACTCGCACTCGCCGCCCAGGCGCCTGCCCTCGAGGACCGCCCGCCCGTCTTCGCCCACTGGATGCGCGACGTGTTCCTGCCGAAGTACCGTCAAGTCATGGAGGAACAGAGGCACACCGACATCACGGGCCTCGACAAGCTCGACCCGAATCTCACCCCCGCCCGCGACGCCACCCATTTCCGCAGGATCGTCGCTGCGCGCACCGCGATTGAGGAAGGCGAGGCCGAGCTGCGTGACGCCGTTGGAGCCGCTCGAGAGGCTGGCGACTCGTGGACGATCATCGCCGCGGCTCTTGACACCACCCGACAGGCTGCATACCAGCGCTTCGGGCGCCCTGTTTAGCTGCGCTCAGTTGGGTGGGTGGTTCCACAGAATGTGGTCCACATATGTAGACCACATTCGCCTAGACCCTGGTGCCGTCGCCGCCCCAGAAGATGGAGTCGTTCGGACTGGACGAGGGTTGGCGGGTGATGCGGGTGCCGCGGTCGGTGGTCAGCACGTCACCAGTGCCGCAGAGGGGCGCCGGCCACGCCTCGACAGGGATGCGAGTCTGGATCGTCGTCGCGGCCTGCATGAGCGCCATCGCGAGGTCGTCGTGACCGATGTTCTCCGGAACCGAGATCCGCACCGGCGTTGTCGCTGTCGACCAGCGGCTCACGCTTGCGGCCTACCTCGATCAGTGGATAGAAGCGAAGGCGCAGGCGGGAATTCGGCCGACCACACTGCGCAGCTACCGGCAGCACATCGACGCCTACATCGTCCCGCACATCGGCACTGTGCGACTGCGCGACCTCCGTGCCACTCACGTCGAACACATGCTGGGCCAGATTGCCAAGCCGCCGAAGGCGCCCGCCAAGGACGCTCGGATCGCAAAGGGTAAGCGGCGCAACCCGAAGACGTTGTCACCCGCGACCCGGCGACGGATTCACGCAACCCTGCGTAGCGCCCTCACATCGGCGAAGCGCAAGCATCTTGTGTCCTTCAACGCGGCAGCCGACATGGAGCTGCCGCGCGCAACACGGCCGAAGGTCAAGCCCTGGGAGGGCACCGAGCTCGGCGCATTCCTTGACCACGCGCAAACCGACCGCCTTGGATCACTGTTCGAGGCTATTGCGATGACCGGCCTGCGCCGCGGCGAGGCTGTCGGGATGCGCTGGGATGACATCGACTTTGAGCGGTCCCGCCTCGTGGTCAGTCAGCAGATCGTCGAGACAGACGGCACCGGGGTTGAGTGCCCCTTCTGCGGCGGTGAGCATCGGCAGTACCGCTTCGGGCCCGTGAAGACCGCCAGTGGTGAGGCTCGTGTCGTCGACGTCCCTGCACGCACACTGGGTGTGCTGATGGCGCAGCGCCTGATGCAGGAGCGCGAGCGCTCGAAGTGGGGGAGTGCCTACAACGACCACGGTCTCGTGTTCGCCCGCGAGGACGGCACGCCGATCCCGCCGGGCGACGTCACCGATCGATTCCACGAACTCACCGACGAGGTCGGGCTTCGACGCATTCGCCTTCACGATCTGCGCCACGGGCAAGCGTCGCTGATGCTCGCGGCCGGCGTCCCGATTGCCGTCGTGTCGAAACACCTCGGGCACTCGTCGATCTCGATTACGTCGGACACCTACAGCCACCTGCTCGACGGTGTCGGCGCTCAGGCCGCCGAAGCGGCCGCGGCGCTGGTCCCTCGCGCCGGGCGCCGTGACCACGATTCGACGCCGCGTGACCAATCGGTGACCACGGACGCTCCAGAAGACGGCTCAGGCGACCCGCTCGAAAGCGAATCGCCTGGTCATGATGGTGCCCCCACCAGGGCTCGAACCTGGGACCTGCGGATTAAAAGTCCGTAGCTCTACCAACTGAGCTATAGGGGCAGGACCCCGGCGAGCCGGGGCGTCGATGAGTTTACAACGTGTCGATGGGGCCGGAACGGCGCCCTCCGGCGGCGTGTCGACGAACCCGCCGCTGGCACCCGTTTATCACTCTGACCTGCCGATTTGTGGTTTCTGCGAAACCTGTCATAAGCTATGCGAGCTCCCAACGGAGAACACGACCGGCCCCCTTCGTCTAGCGGCCTAGGACGCCGCCCTTTCAAGGCGGTAGCGCGGGTTCGAATCCCGTAGGGGGTACGCCTGCGCGAAACTCGGTGACGAGTCTCGTGCAGATAATTTAACAAGGCCCTGTGGCGCAGTTGGTTAGCGCGCCGCCCTGTCACGGCGGAGGTCGCGGGTTCGAGTCCCGTCAGGGTCGCCAAAGGTTTCGGTTCATTGCCAACCGGTGCCTTCCGGCCAGGTAGCTCAGTTGGTACGAGCGTCCGCCTGAAAAGCGGAAGGTCGTCGGTTCGATCCCGACTCTGGCCACAACAAATCCCCAGCAGTTTTCACTGCTGGGGATTCGTTGTTTCGGCCGTGTGTCCCACATCAGGTCCGCTGCCAGGTTGTGGCCCAGATCGCAACGGCTACAACGGATTCGCCCGATCGTACGACGCGTCCTCGGCTGCGAAAACATGGTGTCGCAGGCATGATGGTCCGGTGAACGCGATACCGGGGGGGTACGCCGCGTCGACCCTCACACAGTAGATCTTCGGAACAACTCGACAACGGCTCGTCAACCGCGGGCCGGCAGCGCCAGTCCGCCTACGTAGAGGTATGAGTACAAGGACCTGTACGCGCCTATGTCCACCGCGAAGCAGGTGTCCCTCGGGGTGCGCGATCTCTCTCGTGTTCATCGCTTTTGCTGTCGCGGCATTCCTTATCGAACAGGGGTGAGTCCGGCGCATAAAAGCGGCGCGTTTCGGGACTCCTCGCCAGCTCTACCGAGGGGCGGGGGAGCCGGCGCGACCGCAATGTGGTTTTTCTCTGGGGACGTTGAATACGTTGTCGTGGAGGGGTTTCAGCCGTCAGGCTGCCGCACCGGCCTCTCCGCCGCTCGAGTCGGACGAGGTGTCGCTATCGGTATCGGTGTCTGACACGTCTGAGGCATCCTCGTCAGGTGTGGATGTGTCGGAATCAAAGCTCGTGTCTGCTGGTGCGGAGTCGGCCGGCTCGGACTCCGCGGAGTGTCGTCCGCTGCCGGTGAGGCGGTGCCGCCCGCCCTCAGACGGGGTCGACGCCGGAGTTGGATCCGAGTCTGCGCTCTCGGGCGCGCGATGGCGTCCTCCGGGTGAGGTCTCTCCGGCGGGGGTGGAGACGTCGGGGCTCATTGTCTCGGCTGGCGCGAGCGGCTCGGTCAACGGTTCGTCGACATCCGCTGGATCAGCGAGACGGGCAACCGCCGATGCGTCGTCGTCGGACGACGAAGACTCGACCGGCACCGCCGCGTTCGACACGGTCGGCGTCACCAGCGGGTAGAAGGCGTTGTTGACGCGGTCCCACCGCTCGATGTCGGCGTTGCTGGGGTCGATGCCGACGGCGTCGTTGAGAATCATGGCGACCAACGTGAGCGGGTGGTGTTTAGGCTGATAGGCGACATAGGTCGTGTTGCCGTCTCGGCTTTTCATCGTCGTCGGTGCGGCCGTGTAGTCGATCAGGTTGCCGTAGTTCTCTTCGCCGAGACCGGAGTGGATCGCGATGAAGCCGGCCGCGTTGACGAGCAGCGAACTCAACGGGCGGTTGTTCCTCCACTGAAAGTTGGCAACCGGATCGCCGACCACGATGACGGACACGACCGGGAGGTCCCCGCCTGTGGCGCCGGGATCGCGGGCGCCGTTGCTCTCGGCGCCGAACAGTTCGAAAACCGTGCGGACGACGGGGTTGTCGTCGGCCCAGGCCTTGAGGCCCCACGGGCTGCGGGGGTCTGAGATGAGCAGAATCAGGGACTTGCCGACGTCGATTGTTCCCCCGGCGACAGCCTGCTCCGCCGCATCGCCGAGTGCGTCAGCGCCCTGGGAGTAGCCGGTGTAGACGATGTACGGCTGTCCCGCGGTCTGCTGCGCGAATGCACTCATGACCCGGAGGTTGTTGTCGACAGCGACATCTCGAGAGGCGTCGTAAGTCGGGGCGAGGAACGGCAAGACCGCACCGGACCGGCCAGAGATCAACGGGCCGAGCGCTTCCGGGTAGTTGATCACCAAGGTTTGACGACCCGCGCGTAGGCCTCGGATCCGCGGATACATGGTGCCGTCGTCGGTACCCGGGGTCACGATCACGATCGTGTCGCCGTTGACGTGAGGGAAAGTCGTTGAGAGCCAGTCCGGCCCGAGTCCGTCGTCGGGTTCGGCGGGGCGGAACACGCCGGCGTCGTTCAGCTGGTCGATGGTGTGACTGGTCTGGGCCGACAGAACTGGTGCAGCTCCCGCAGAAGGCAGCGCCATCGGCACGACCAGTCCTAGGCACAACGCGCAGCCGACTGTGGAGGCACGCAGTGTCCGCCGAATACCACTCATCTCTTTTCCCGCCCCTGCAAGCGCCGCCCTGATCAGCGGTCATCGGCATGCTTGATGTGATCTCAACGATCACGAATCTCGGTCAATTGTCATCGGCCACGGGGCGTCAGAACAACTTACCGACGGGTTTTCACCTGATCGGGGGAACGCTGGGGCTGCCATCGAGCATGAGAAGGCTGCGCTTCGAGAAGTGCAGCGCCGCTGCCCACACCGATCGTCAGAAGAGTGGTGGGTCCAACCGGTCGAGTCCTTCGCGGGCTCGTCGGTTGCGGGCGCGTTCGTTTCGCCGGCGGGCCAGTTTGGCGTCATGTCGGCTGTGGGCGCGTTCGGGGTTGTCGACCGGCGCGATGACGCGGGGTGTGGGTGGGGCTTGAGCGGATTGTTCGAAGCGGATGCGTCGCAGGTTGGGGAAAGTGTCTTCCAACGTTTCGGCATCTCCGGGCAGCGTGACGCCCTCGGGGGTGAGGTATTCGGTGACCAGCCGACCATCGCGGTCGCGGTATTGCTCGTCGATCCAGTCACCGTGGGTCTTGAGGAGGTGCCCGGCGCGGCATTTCGCGTTCAAGTTCTCACTCGACGTCTCACCGCCCTGGGTGGGGTCAGTGTGGTCGTACTCGGTGACGTGGTCGAGATCGCAGGCGAACGCCGAACGGGTGCAACCGGGTTCGGTGCAATACCCATCCCGCACCCGCACGAAATCGGCACACGCGGTAGTCGGCCGGTAGCCGTTCCCCGGGTGTGTCGCCGGGTACACCACGGCTACGTCCGCGTCGTCAGGTGTTGAGGCGGGGCGCGTTTCGGCGACGTAGGTGGGCGCGGTACGGGCAGGGGTGACCGGGGTGAGGGTGGCATCAGGGCGGGCGGCGAGGTCACGCACATGCTCATCGGAGATGATGCCGTGCTCGTCGAGGAACCCGACCCCGGGGGCTCCGGCGAGGGTCGCGGCATCGGTGACCACATGGATCACGACCTCGGCGCGGACCGCGTCGAGCACGCTCTGCGGATCGGGGATCTGCGCGGTGCACTCCTGTTCACCGTCGCATAGGCACTCGAAGCTGGTGCGGGTCAGCAGGGCGAACATCGCATCGGATCGGCGATGCCCGCGTTTGCGACCATCGCGCTGACAAACGGAGTCGGCGAGGATGCCGACGGCTTTGGCCGCGGTCCGCACGTTCTCTGCCGACATGACCGCGGTCAGTTCGGCGGTGCCATCGGGCAGTTCGTGGGTCCACACCCCGCGCTGGTCAAGGGCGTCGCGGCGGCGTTGGCGCACCGCATCCGGGTCGTGCCGAAACACCAGCCGGTCGACCATGTCGCGGAGCCGGGCCCGGTCCCACACCCCCTTGCGGCGGCGGATCGTGGCGGCGATCTCGGCGTCGAGGGCGGGGGTGATGGGGTCATCGGCTGGGATCAACTCGGTGCGGGAGATGATCAACCGGATCTGCCACTGCGCGAGGATCCCGTCGCGCAGGGTGTCAGCGGTGCCGGGTAGCCGGTCTCGCAGCGCGATGGCCTCGTCGATGAGGATCTCGGCCTGCCGGCGGGACACTCCGGCTTGGCGGGCGATGCGGGCGGCGCAGTCGGCGAGACCGTCCATCACGAATCCCGCGGCGTTGGTGGTCACCAGTCGGTCGGCCATGACCGCGATCGTCTGATACTTATGCCACACCAGATACGAGGCGCCGCGCCGTGTGGCCTCCAGCCCGGCCATCAACATCACCATGTCGGTCTCACCAATGTGGGCAGGATCGACCCCGGCGACGAACTCGTCCGGAAGATCGGTCCACACCCTCACCACGCCCCCCGACGTCCGTTTCGTCACCCGCCCCACCGGGGCGTGATCTGTTACCGACCAAGGTAAACCCCGCCACCGACAGAACCCGATGATCATCCACAGCCGATGGCACCGTCGTAGAAACGTTGTAGCGCATCCGGTTTCACTGACCGACGTCCAACTGGCCCAGGTGGGCACTGGCAGACTTCATTTCGCCGATGCGACCTCGATCGAAGTCGCATCGGCGAAATGATCTCTGGAAGTTGAGGTGATGCGGTCGGTCGGCCGCCAGGTGGTTTCGACACGGCTCCTCGCTGCGCTCGTCGCCTGCTCAACCAGCGGAGGGCGGCTGCCCACTCGACGGGAACGGACGCACGGTCGACGGGAAAGACGCACGGTCGACGGGAAAGGACGCACGGTCGACGGAGCGGGAGTGCCCCGGCAACTCGGCGGGATCGTGCCGCTTTGACTCGATTCAGTCTGTGCGGCTGATGGACCGTCCATAATCGGTCAATGAGAACTCGCACGACCACGGTGGTCGTCCGCAGCGTGTACGGCACCGCCGCGGTCGAGTGGTTCCTGATCATCGCGATCGTCACCATCCTCGTCACGCGCCTGTATCTGCACCTGACGGGATATCCGCAGATCGGTGACGGCACTTTGCACATCGCGCACGCCCTGTGGGGTGGCGCGTTGATGATGCTCGCGCTCGTCAACGGGTGGCTGTTCCTGGGCGCGTCGGCGCGTGTCACGTCGATCGTGCTGGGCGGTATCGGTTTCGGATTGTTCCTCGACGAGGTCGGCAAGTTCGTGACCCGTACCAACGACTACTTCTACGGGCCGTCCGCGGAGATCATGTACATCCTCGTCGTGCTGGTACTGCTCATCAGCCGGATCGTCCGAGATGTGAAGCGTCCCACGGGTGCCGAGGCGCTTGCCAATGCCGCGGTCATCGCCGCCGACGGGGTGGCGCACGGGTTGCCCGAACGTCGCCGTCGTCAGGCTGACGAGTTCCTGGCGATGGCGGGGGAGGAGGGTCTCGACGCCGAGACGATCGGTCACATCCGCGCCGTGCTCGAATCGAGCGAGGGAACCCCTGATCGTCTGATGCGACTACGCGACCGTGCGGTCGGACTCATCCCGGGGTTCTTCCGTAGTCCGCAGTGGATCTCGCTCGTGGGCTGGGGCCTCGTGCTGGCATCGGGCATCACCGTCGTCGTCGGTGCCCTGAGCTTCTACTTCAATGAGAAGCGGTACGACGAGATCGCGGTCTACATCGAACTCACCCGCGACCACAAGGCCACCTGGATCCTTCTCGTCAGCGGCGTCGTCACACTGGCGCTCTCGCTGCCCGCCATGGTCGCCCGTCATCGGCAGGACGCCGGGGTGTGGCCGCTGCGTGCACTGCGGATCGCCGCACTGGTGTTCACGCTGTCCAATGCGCTCGTCGACTTCGCGTTGGAGGGTTTCGGTGCATTGCTCAACCTCGGCCTGGGCTTGTTCGCGCTCAGTGTCGTCAGCTACCACCTCTCGCAGGCGGTCACGGAGTCGAGCGGCGCGCGTGATGAACTGAGGGTGTGACTCACCTCGAACGGCAAGTGGCGGCCGCGCGCGTCGAACGGTTCGAGCGTCGTACCGCCGATGTCCCGGGCTCCCGTGCCGCGTCGGTGGTCCTCGCGGTCGCCGAGAAGGACGGCAGGCAGGGCATCTGGTTGGCCAAACGTCCTGCGTCGATGCGTCGCCATGCCGCCCAGTTCGCGTTGCCCGGCGGCCGGCTCGACCCCGGCGAAGACCACATCACGGCCGGGCTCCGCGAGCTCGACGAAGAACTGGGCATCCAGTTGCCGAAGAGTTCGGTTCTCGGTCTGCTCGACGACTATCCGACGCGGTCGGGGTTCGTGATCACCCCGATCGTCTGCTGGGCCGAGGAGTATCAGGAGCCGACGCCAAATCCCGACGAGGTCGCGCTCCTGTTCTTCGTGACGTTCGAGGAGCTCATGGTCGAGCCGCGGTTCCTCACAATCCCGCAGTCGGACCTTCCGGTCATCCAGCTGCCGATCGTCGAATCGCTGGTCCACGCTCCGACAGCCGCGGTGATCTACCAGTTCGCCGAGGTGGTCCTCCGCGACCGGGACACCCGTGTCGACGGGTTCGAGCAGCCGGTTTTCGCCTGGAAATAGTGGGTGTGATGTAGATCACGCACACGAAAAGCCATCCGGGGAATGAAATCGGACCGTGGTCCGGTTAGCTTGTGTGATGGGTCGCGAAGGCCCACGGCCACAACTCGAGACCCGAACCGCAATTCCTGGAAGGACGCACTCATGACTTCTGCAACCACCGTCAAGGCACCGATCCCCGCCGGCACCTGGACCATCGACGCTGTGCACTCGGCGATCAACTTCACCGTGAAGCACCTGATGGTCAGCAAGGTCCGCGGAAGCTTCGACACCTTCAGCGGCACCATCACCGTCGACGAGAACGGCGCCCCGGCCGTGCAGGCCGAGATCGACGTGACCTCGATCAACACGCGCAACGAGCAGCGTGACGGCCACATCAAGTCCGCCGACTTCTTCGACGCGGAGAAGTTCCCGAAGGCGACCTTCGTCTCCACCGGCGTCCGCCAGAACGGCGATGACTACCTCCTCGACGGCGACTTCACCCTGAAGGGCGTCACCAAGCCCGTCACACTCGAACTCGAGTACCTGGGCACCAATCCCGGCATGGGCCAGGGCACCGTCGCAGGCTTCGAGGCGAAGATCGTCCTCAGCCGCAAGGAGTTCGGCATCGACATCGAGATGCCGCTCGAGGGTGGCGGCGTCGTCGTCGGCGACAAGATCACCATCAACCTCGAGATCGAGGCACTCCAGGCCTGATCCGCACGATCCCCGGTCGGGACTCGCCCACATTCGAGTCCCACCGGCCATGGACCGGCACCGCGCTCACCCCGCAGCGGTGCCGGTCCGTTCGTGTCTGTGGGCTTCGACTGTGCCGAAAGGGTCCTTGGTCACCTCATCTGCGGCGTTCCCTTCGGTAGGCTGCGGAGAACGCCGCTGGGCAGGAGAGGCCGATGGGACGACCGCGCCGGACCCGCCGCGGTGCGCCGTGGAACCGTCTTCGCCGGCGCACCGCGGGACTGTTGTTCGGAAGTCCCACGGTTCCGAGCCCGCGCGGCTGGTCGCGGATCGGGCCGACGATGCGCAGCCGGATCGCGCTGCACGCCACGGTGACCGCGATGACGGCGGTGATCGCGAGCAACGCGGTCATCGGTGCCGAGACATTCCTCCTCGTCCAACTGGCCTTCAACGGAGGGCAACTCACCTTCGCCGAGACGCTGGGCGCACCGAACTTCCCGGTGGTCGTGGGGGCCATCATCGTCGGCATCCTCACGAATCTCCTGCTCGGTCTCCTCGCGGTGCGGCCACAGCTTCGCTGGTTCATCAGTTGCCAGCCCGCCGACCATGCCCGGCGCCGTGCGGTCCAGCGGATCCCGATCGTCCAGGTTCTCGTGACGGCGACCGCGTGGACCTCCGCCGTCCTCTTCTACGTGCTCATCGCCGACCAGCTGACGACCGCGACCGTCGTCGGCGTGGCTGTCGCGTTCGCGCTCGCCGGGTCGTCGAGTGCCTGTCTCACATACCTGTTCGCCGAGCGCGCCGCCCGCCCGCTCGCCGTCGTGGTGCTCGAGGACTTCCCGACGAATCACGTCATGAACGGGGTCCGGGTGCGGATGCTCGCGGTGTGGGCGGTGAGTTCGGCGGTCCCGATGGTCGGCCTGCTCACCGTCAACGCCGGTAGGTGGAGCGGGCTGCTCCCCGACGTTCACGGCGCCGTCGACTGGACCACGGTGGTGCTCACCATCGTCGGGCTCGCCTCGGGTGCGCGTGTCATCGCGCTTGTGGGACAGTCGCTCACCGATCCGTTGACCGAGATGCGCCGAGCCGTGCATCGCGTCGACCACGGGGACTACCGGGCCCGCGTACCCGTCTACGACTCCTCGGAACTCGGTGTGCTGCAACACGGCTTCAACCGCATGGTGGAGGGGCTGGCCGAACGTGACCGCATGCGTGAGATCTTCGCGCGGCACGTCGGTGACACCGTTGCCGACCTGGCGATCTCCGATGGTGTGGGCATGCACGGCACCAACACTCGGGTCGGCGTGTTGTTCGTCGACATCGTCGGCTCGACAGGCATTGCGCAGCAGCGCAGCCCGGATGACACGGCCGCCCTGCTGAACGCGTTCTTCAGCATCGTCGCCGACGTCGTCGATCAACATTCGGGTTTCGTCAACAAGTTCGAGGGAGATGCCGCGCTGGCGGTGTTCGGCGCGCCGGTGGAGATCGACGACCCCGCCGGTGCCGCCCTCGCCGCGGCACGGGATCTCGCCGATCGCCTGGCACACAGCCTCGACATCCGCTGGGGGATCGGCGTTTCCTACGGCGATGTCTTCGCCGGCAACATCGGCGCCGAACGACGCTATGAATACACCGTCATCGGCGACCCGGTGAACGAGTGCGCGAGACTGTCCGACATGGCGAAGACCGGGCGAATCCCGGCGCTCGCGAGCGGCGCGGCCTTCGAGGCCGCAGGCGACGAGGCCGAGGAGTGGAAGTTGCTGGGCAGCCGGATCATGCGGGGCCGATCCGAACCGACCGACTTCTACGCGCCCATCGAACTGGTTCAGCGACTCGGGTCGTCTACCAACCTGATCGCCGAGTTGCTGCGCCCGGCCCGGCGCATCGTCGGGGCCAACCCACTCCGATTGCCGACCTTCTTCGGAGGCTGATCACCTCGCGCCGACGAGATGGATCGTTGACGCCGTCCCAGCCCGTGAATAGCGTGGGCCGCACGGTCCCGGCGCCCATGCCGGGCCAGACGACGCATCCCAGGGGGTCGCGATGAGTGGTTGGACGGCAGCGGACATTCCGGATCAGACGGGTCGGACCTTCGTGGTGACGGGCGCGAACAGCGGGCTGGGGTATCAGACGGCCAAGGCGCTGGTGAAGGCCGGAGCCGATGTGGTCCTCGCGTGCCGCAACACCGCGAAGGCGGACGCGGTGGCCTCCGAGCTCGGGTCGCAGGCGACCGTCGCGAAACTCGATCTCGCGGATCTGGACTCGGTACGCACCTTCGCCTCGGGTATCACCGGAGCCGACGTGCTGGTCAACAACGCGGGACTCATGGCCGTGCCGTTCCGGCGCACGACCGACGGCTTCGAGATGCAGATCGGCACCAATCATCTCGGTCACTTCGCGCTCACCGCGCTTCTGCTACCGAAGATCACCGACCGGGTGGTGACCGTGTCGTCCACCGTTCACCAGATCGGCCGCATCGACCTCGACGACCTGAACTGGGAACAGCGGCGGTATCGACGCTGGCGTGCGTACGGCGACTCCAAGATGGCCAATCTCATGTTCGGCAAGGAGCTCGCCGCGCGACTCGACGCGGCAGGATCGTCGAAGAAGTCGCTCATCGCCCATCCCGGCTATGCCTCGACGGAACTGCAGGGCAGGAGCGAGAACTTCACCGACTTCTTCGCGAAGTTGGGCAACAAGCTGCCGATCGCCCAGCCCGCCGCCGACGGCGCCCTGCCGCAGCTCTATGCCGCGACGGTGCCGGGTGTGGTGTCCGGGACGTTCTACGGCCCCACCCAGCTCTTCGGGATGCGGGGCGCTCCCGGGCGAAGCACGTACCGCAAAGCCGCGGACGATGTGCGGTTCCGCGGCGCGCTGTGGGACGAGTCTGAACGGCTGACCGGGGAGAAGTTCGACGTCGCAGCGGCGGGCTGAGGACCGCCCGGCCCGCCTACTGAACGCTGAACGCGATGCTGTTCGACGCGCCCGAGATGGTGTCGGTGACACGGATCGTGAAGTCGCCCGCACCCTTGAAGAAGTAGGACTTCACCGCGGTGCAGTCCTGGGTCTTGAAGAGTGCAGCCTGCTTGGGCACCTTCGGGCCCGACAGGCGGACCTCCATGCGGCACTCGTTGCCGTCGACGATGGGCCCGGCGTCGATGATCGAGTTCCAGCGCACGCCCAGCCGCGAGTTCTTCGGATAGGTGCCGGGGACGATCGCCGCGGTCTTGTTCGGCGCGTACACCCACACGTTGATGGACTTGATGCCGTTGGGGGCGCCCGGACGGCCGAGCTTGCCGTAGTGCGTGACCTTGTCGCCGCCGGATGACCCGAGGGCGGCACTTCCGGAGTCGAGACTGCCGCTCGCACCGCCGAACAAGCTGTCCAGGGGGCCGGCGGTCGCCGGTGCGGCGGGTAGCAGCAGGGCAGTGGCGGCGAGCAACGTGGCGGCGATACGGGTGCGCTTCATCGAACTCTCTCGGTCATCGCGGTTTATAACGAAATGATTAAAGCACGAGCGTCGCCCCAGTCGAGGACTAGGCGGCCTCACGTCGAACGTGCGTTCGATCAGCGGTGTAGGATGGGCTCCATGTCCATCGGCATCCAGGGCTCGTTGTTCGCCGAGCAGGCGGTTGAACCCGCTCTCGGCGACCTCTCGACAACGATGATGCGTCGCCCGCTCACCGAGGGTGCGTGGGTGGACCTGTGCCCGGGGTGGATCAGTGGACCCGAGGAGTTGTTCGACCGGCTTCGCGAGAACGTCCCGTGGCGCGCCGAGCGGCGTCAGATGTACGACCGGGTGGTCGATGTTCCTCGGCTGGTGTCGATCTACCAGGCCGACGACCCGTTCCCGGACTCGCTGATCACCCGGGCCCGGAGCGCGTTGTCCGACCACTATCGCGACGAACTGCCCGAGGGCTTCGCCACGGCCGGCGTGAGCCTCTACCGCGACGGCAACGACTCGGTCGCCTGGCACGGCGACCGCATCGGTCGCGCGTCGACGCACGACACGATGGTCGCCATCATCTCCCTGGGCGCGCCACGACCACTGATGCTGCGTCCCCGCGGAGGCGGGAAATCGCTGAAGTTCACCCTCTCCTCGGGCGACCTGCTCGTGATGGGCGGCAGTTGTCAACGCACCTGGGAGCATGCGGTTCCCAAGGTGCGCGGCGTCGGGGCACGCATCAGCATCCAGCTGCGGCCACCGGGAGTGTGGTGATCCCTAGCCCGCGTTGACGATCGGTGTGATCGGCAACCGCAGCGCGGCGGGGGCGTGCGCCGGGACCGTCGGGTGGATCGGCTCCACCGGCTCGATGGGTCGGTACGACGCACCGAGCGCGGGTCGCGGATCGGCTTCCCCGGCGTTCGGCCACATCGCCAGCGCGCGTTCGGCTTGCGCGGTGATCGTCAGCGACGGGTTCACGCCGAGGTTGGCCGACACCGTCGAACCGTCCACGACATGCAGGCCGGGGTGATTGAACACGCGGTGATAGGGGTCGACGACCCCGTCCTCGGCGGAGCGGCCGATCGAGCAACCGCCCAGGAAGTGTGCGGTCATCGGGATGTTCAGCAGGTCGACGACGGAACCGCCTGCGTCGCCGTCGATCTCGTCGGCCACCGCGCGAACGGCGTCGTGCCCGACCGGAATCCACGTCGGCGGCGGGTCACCGGCGCCCTGGCGGCTGCGCAGCATCGGACCGAAACGTCCGCGACGCGAGAACAGCTCGAGCGAGTTGTCGGCCGTCTGCATGACGAGGGCGATGATCGTGCGTTCGGACCAGCGTCGAACCGAGAGACTGCGGATCGTGACCAGCGGATGCCGCGCCATCTCGAAGATGGCCTTCAGCGGCCTCGGAACACGACCGTCGCCATCGATGAGCATCGCCTGGAGCAGCCCGATGAGGTTGCTGCCCTTGCCGTATCGCACCGGTTCGATGTGTGTGTGCTCGTTGGGATGGAACGACGACGTGATCGCGACACCCTCGGTGTAGTCGGTCTCGAGGTCGCGTGCCGTCGCGGCCAGCACCGCCTCGGAGTTGGTGCGGACCACCTTGCCCAGGCGGGTCGACAGCCCGGGCAGGTGGCCGCCCTGCTGCATGTCCAGCAGCAGCTTGTTGGTGCCGTAGGTGCCTGCGGCGAACACCACGTGATCGGCGGTGAACGCTCGACGGCCCCGGCGCGACCAGCGGCGACCGGTGCGGTGCGCGCCGACGACGTAACCGCCGTCCGGGCGCGGCCGCACGGTGTCCACGGTCGTCATCGGGATGACCTCGGCGCCGGCTTGTTCGGCGAGGTAGAGGTAGTTCTTGACCAGGGTGTTCTTGGCGCCGACCGGGCACCCGGTCATACAGGCGCCGCAGTCGGTGCATCCGGTGCGGGCCGGCCCGGCGCCACCGAAGAACGGGTCGTCGACCGTCTTGCCCGCCTCGCCGAAGAACACGCCCACCGGGGTGTGGACGAAGGTGTCGCCGACGCCCATGTCCTCGGCGACCTTGCGGATGACGCGGTCGGCCGGGGTGACCTTGGGGTAGGTGGTGACCCCGAGCATGCGGGACGCCTGGTCGTAGTAGGGGTCGAGTTCGGATGCCCAGTCGGTGATGGAACCCCAGTGGGGATCGTCGAAGAAGGCGGGTAAGGGCCGGTAGAGGGTGTTCGCGTAGTTCAGCGACCCGCCGCCCACCCCGGCACCGGCCATGACGAGGACGTCGCGCAGCAGATGCATCCGCTGTACACCGAACATGCCGAGCGCTGGCGCCCACACGTAGTCCTTGAGGCGCCAGCTCGTCTTGGGTAGATCGCCGTCGGTGAAACGTCGCCCGGATTCGACGACCGCGACCCGGTAGCCCTTCTCGGTGAGGCGCAGGGCCGCCACCGAACCGCCGAAACCGGAGCCGATGACGATGGCGTCGTAGTGATCGGCGTCGTCGTGGTCGGGAGTGGGGGTGGTGGTCACGGTGCGAGAGTCCTCTCGGTGTCGGAATCGGTTGCCGTTGCGGCGGTGTCGTCACTGCTTGTGGTGGAAACGGCTGGGATCGCGTCGTCGAAACGGTGGTCGGCGGCGTCGAAGGACGCCATCATGCGGCGGAAGTCGCTGGTGAACTTCGGCCACATCACGGAGTTGCGGCCGGTCGAGTCGAGGTACCAACTCGAGCATCCGCCGGAATTCCACACGGTCCGTTCCAGTTCGGGGTCCAGGTCCGCGTTGTAGCTCTCCTGTGCGGACTCGGTGACCTCGAAGGCCGAATGACCGTTGCGCGACAGCTCGGAGATGGCCTTGCTCATGTAGTAGGCCTGGGGCTCCAGCATGAGCACGATCGAACTGTGCCCGAGGTTGGTGTTGGGCCCGTACAGGAAGAACAGGTTCGGGAAACCGTGCACCTCGACCCCGCGGTAGGCGCGCGGCGACCCCGCCCATGCCTGCGCGAGGGTTCGGCCGTCGCGGCCGGTGATGGCGTGTGCGATGGGAGGCTGTGTCGGCGTGAAACCGGTCGCGAAGACAACCGTGTCGAGTTCGTGCTCGCGACCCGCGTCGTCGACGGCGCCGCGCGCGGTGAGGCGGGTGATGGCCCCGGTGACGGTGGCGTTGTCGCGTTGCAACGCCGGGAACCACTTGTTGGTCAGCAGCATTCGCTTGCACCCGATGGTGTAGTCGGGGGTGAGCCGGCGACGCAGCCCGCGGTCGCGGACCTGGATGCGCAACTGTGCCAGGGCGATGGTCTTGGCGATCGGGAGCAGCTTGGGGTTGCGGGCCATCATGAGGACGTAGGCCTCACGGTAGGTCCACACCATCCGGCGCACGAGGCGGTGGATGCCGGGCACCCGACGGTAGATGGCCCGTTCCAGCGGGCCGATGTTGCGGTCGAGGCGCGGGACGACCCAGGCGGGAGTGCGCTGGAAGACAGTGAGATGGCCTACGGTGTCGACGATCTCGGGCACGATCTGGATCGCCGAGGCGCCGGTCCCGACGATCGCGACGCGGCGGCCGCGCAGGTCATGGCTGTGGTCCCACTGAGCCGAATGGAACATCGTGCCGGTGAACTCCTCGGCGCCGGGGACGGCGGGAAGCCCGGGCTCGGACAGTGCGCCGGGTGCGGCCACCAGAAAACGGCAGCGGATGTCGCCCCGGGTCGTGGTCACGACCCACTCCTGTGTGTCGCCGTCCCATCGAGCCGACGTCAGCGCGCAGTTGTACTCGATCTGGTCCGCGAAACCCGCAGCGACAGAACGCAGGTACGCGTGGATCTCATGACGGCGTCCGTAGGTGTTGGACCAGTCGGGATTGGGTGCGAACGACAACGAGTAGAGCGATGTCGGCACGTCGCAGGCCGCGCCCGGGTAGTCGTTCTCGCGCCAGACGCCGCCCGCGCCCTCGCCGCGCTCGATGGCCAGGGTCTGCAGTTCGGGATGATCGGTGCGCAGCCGGTGCAGCGCGGCAAGGCCGCCGAATCCGACACCGACGACGAGGGCATCGACGCGGGAGGGCAGCGTGTTCTGCTGCCGGAGGGTCGAAGTGGGGTCAGTCATGGCTGAGAAGGTCCTTCCAGACAGGCAGGAGATGGTCGAGTAGGGCGCGGTCGGCATCGGGAGAACGCAGGATGCGCGACACCGCGAGACCGCGCGCGAGCTCGATCGAGAGCTCGAGTTCGGCAGTGGTGTAACGGTCGCCGAACAGTTCGGCGCAACCCACGGCCAAGGCGTCGGAGACCTGCTGTTCGAGCGGGATGATCGCCGTACGCAGGCCCACGTCGCAGCGAGCCGCGACCCACAATTCGAGCGCCGCGTCGAACAGCGGTCCGCTGAACGCCTCGATCAAGATCTCGAGCCCCTCGTCGCCGGTGCGAGGACGCGACAGCATCTCCTGCAGCCTGCGTTCGACGAGGTGCCCGACGGCCGCGACCACCAGCGATTCCCGCGTGGGGAAGTGATGCAGCAGCGCACCGCGGGACACACCCGCGCGGCGGTTGACCTCCTGCGTGGTGGTTGCGGCATAACCGACGTCGACGAGTGCGTCGACCGCTGCGTCGAGGATCAGCGCACGTGTGCTCGCAGTGCGCTCGGCCTGCGTGCGTCGACGTGGGGCTCGGGTGGGATCGGTCACATCGGCGACGATAGCACAAACAGTCCGGACTGCTTGTAAGTTTGCGAATGCAGGGTGGTTCGAAACGCCAGATCCGCCCGGTATGGCGGCCGGGCGGATCGTTGAACTGGGAGAACGTGCGTCAGTGCATGTGGCTTCCGCCGTTGATGTCGATGGTGGTGCCGGTGAGGTAGGCGGCGTCCTCGGAGCTGAGGAAGGTGATGACCGAGGCGACCTCGCGGGTCGTGGCCACGCGGCCCAGGGGGATGCTCGCGGCGATGGCGGCCTCCTGCTCGGAGGTGCTACCGACCCGGATGGCGGTATCTGCAGCGCCCGGTGCGACCGCGTTCACAGTGACCCCGCAGTCGCCGAGTTCGCGCGCAAGGCTCTTGGTGAAGCCGAGGACAGCGGCCTTGGCCGACGAGTAGGGCACCTTGCCGAACACTCCGCCGCCGCGCTCGGCGGAGACCGACGACATGTTGACGATCCGTCCCCACCCGTTGTCGATCATGTCCGGCAGAAACGCCTTCGTGACGAGGTAGGTGCCGGTCGCGTTGACCGCCATCACCTTGTTCCAGAGATCGAGGGTGGTCTCGAGAAACGGGACCGGGGAGGTGATGCCGGCGATGTTGGCGAGTGCGCCGACCGCGGGCAGGGCACCGGAGGTGACCTCGGCCGCGATGGCCTCGTGGGCCCGTGCGACCGAGGACTCGTCGGCGACGTCGATGGCCGTGCCGAAGGCGGGAACGTCGTAGGCGTTGCCGATCTCGGCGGCCACCTTGGCCGAGGCCTCGCCGTCGAGGTCGAGAACGACGATGGCCCAGCCGTCTTCGGCGTAGCGGGCGGCTGTCGCGCGCCCCAGCCCGGTTTCGGATGCGGCGCCGGTGATGACGGCGGTGCGCTGCGTGCTCATGGTGGATCTCCTTGCTGTGGACGAAGTTCAGGTGGTGGCTGGATGCAGGTTCAGGAGTGATTCGATCGTGTCGGCGGCCGCCGCCGCGGCTGCCGGACGGTCGGCGTCGTCGACGTCATGCGTCTCGAGCTCCAGGGTGAGATGACCATCGAAGGCATTGCGTCGCAGTGCGATCAGGCCGCGGTCGAAATCCACGACGCCGCGTCCGATGCTCAGATTGATGTTGCCGGGCATCAAGGGGTCGGGCAGGTCGGTGACGTGCCCGCGGGTGGCATCACGGAGATGGACGTGGGCGATGCGCAGGCCGAAGGCGTCGACCGTCTCGGCGAGGTCCGCCCCGGAGGCGACGACGTGGCTGAAGTCGACGACGTGCCGAACCGTGCTGCCGTTCAGGCGCGCAGCGAGTGCCAGAGCGCGTTCGGCGGTACAGCACAGACGATGGACGTGGAGAGATTCGGTCCACAGTTCGACGCCGTGGGTCGATGCGCATCCGGCGGCCTCGACCAACCGATCTGCTACCCGGTCGAGATCGGAGTCCAGCGTCTCGACCGGGTCATGCGACAGGGCGCCGTTCGGTAGCACCACCGCGGTTGCCCCGACTTCGGTGGCCAGCGACAGCAGGCTGTCGAGGTGCGCGCGAGCATCAGCGAGTTCGTGCTGGGCAGCAGGCCGGTTCAGATCCCCGATGTCGGCGTTGATCGAGCGGACCGCCAGTCCGCTGTTCCGGACCGCCGCGGCGACCCGGGATCGCGCCCGCTCGTCGAGCCGGAGCGGGACGTGCTCACACACCGCAGGTAAGGAGCCCAGGTCGACCTCGCGAAATCCCAGCTCAGCGATGGTGTCGAGAACTTGGTCGAGGTCGAGCCGGCGAAACGTGATCGTCGAGCAGCCGAGCCGCGGGTGGCGCATCGCCTACCTCCTTTGTCGTGATGCGGACCACAGTAAGCGCCGACCTACGAACAGTCAACCGGCAACCGTTGACTGTTGACAATGAAAGTGCGGCGGGTCACACTCGTGGTTGTTGAGGCCCAACGCTCACTGAGAAACTTGACCCATCTACTCGAAGGAGGGGTGCGCGATGACGACAGCAGCACTCCAGATGCGCGGCCCGATCGAGGGCACGCCGGACGCTCGTCGCGTTGCCGTCGGCTCCTCGGTCGGCGCCGTGATCGAGACCTACGACTTCATCGGTTTCGGTACGGCCGCGGCCCTGTACTTCGGCACCGCGTTCTTCCCCGGACAGAGCTCGGTGGCCGGCACACTCGCCGCGTTCGCCACGCTCGGCGTGGGATTCGCCGCCCGTCCGATCGGCGGCATCATCGGCGGACACCTCGGGGACCGCGTCGGCCGCAAACCCGTCCTGGTCGCCTCGTTGATCGTGATGGGCCTGGCGACCTTCGTCATCGGCCTGCTCCCGACCTACGCCCAGGTCGGCGTGATCGCACCGATCCTCCTGGTCATCGTGCGGATCGTGCAGGGTCTGGCGTTCGGTGCCGAATGGGGCGGCGCGATCCTCATGAGCTACGAACACGCGCCATGGCGCTCCAAGGGCAAATACACCGGCATCGTGCAAGCCGGGTTCCCGGTGGGATTGCTGCTGGCCAACCTGGTGTTCCTGGGCAGCGTCCACCTCGGTGGCGACTGGGCGTGGCGGGTGCCGTTCCTGGCCAGCATCGTGCTGGTCGCGGTCGGGCTGATCATCCGCGCCAAGGTTCCCGAGTCCCCGGTCTTCGAAGAGGTCAAGGACTCCGGGCGCGTGGAGAAGTCCCCGGTGATCGAATCCATCAAGCACGATTGGCGAGACATCCTGCGCGGCATCGGACTTCGCGTCGCCGAGACCGCCGGCTACGCCGTGTCGATCACCTACATGATCTCGTACCTGCACAGCGAGGAACTGGCGACCAAGAGCGAGACCCTCACGGCTCTCTGCATCGCGTCGGCGATCGGCGTGGGTGCCACGGTCGGATGGGCCAGCCTCACCGACAAGGTCGGCAGGCGTCCCGTCTACATCGCTGTGTGCGCCTTCGCCGTACTCTTCGCGATCCCGATGTTCCTACTGGTCAACACAGGCCTGATCCTGTTCATCGCGGCCACGATCGTCCTGTCCTACGCGGTCTGCCAGAACGCGCTCGCCGGTGCGCAGGGTGCGTGGTTCCCCGAATTGTTCGACGCTGCGCGCCGCGCCTCGGGAGCGTCACTCGCGTACCAGATCTCGGCCATGGTCTCAGGGTTCACGCCCTTCATCACGACTCTGCTCTTCATCTGGCTCGGCTGGGTCGGACCCGCCCTGCTGTTCGCCGCCTACGCCGCGATCGGCCTCATCGCCGCGCTGATGACCCGCGAGACGTGGGGGCCCGAACAGCGCCGGCTGGTCGCCGACGCGCAACGTAACGCCGCCGGACACGACCATGTCGACGAACGAACCTCCGTCTCTCATCCCACCAAGGAATTGCTGTGACTCTCACCTCCGCCACCACGACCGCCGTCGACATCGACTCCACCGACCGCCTCGCGAAGGTCACCGACTTCGCCTACCGGATGCGCCACCACGTCATCGACATGGGTGAGGTCCAGGGCCAGGGATACGTCGGCCAAGCACTCGGCGCCGCCGACATCTTCGCCACGGTCTATGCGAGTCAACTCCGCCACCGTGCCGACGACCCGGAATGGGCCGAACGCGACCGCTTCCTGCTCTCGACGGGGCACTACGCCATCGGTTTGTACGCGGCGTTGGCGGCCGCGGGAATCATCGAGACGGAGGAACTCCTCACCTACGCCGCCGACGACTCGCGTCTTCCTATGTCGGGGATGGCTTCGTACACACCGGGCATGGAGATCTCCGGCGGCTCGCTGGGTCACGGTCTCACCGTGGCGGTCGGGATGGCACTCGGCCTGCGTCACCAGAACTCGGGGTCCCGCATCTTCAACTTCCTGTCCGACGGCGAACTCGACGAGGGTTCGACGTGGGAGGCTGCGATGGGCGCCCACCACCACCAGCTGGGCAACCTGATCGCCATGGTCGACATGAACGCGCTGCAGGCCGACGGTCCGACCGCCGGGATCCTGAACATCGAACCGGTCGAACAGAAATGGGAAGCCGCCGGCTGGTACGTCCGCCGAGTCAACGGCAACGATCCGGTCGCACTCCTCGACGCCTTCGACGACGTGACCTCCCGGGCGACCCCACGGGGGACACCGTCGATCGTCATCTGCGACACCAGGGTCGGCTACGGAGCGGCGATTCTCGAAGAACGCGAGAAGGCGCACTTCATGCGGATCGAGGACCACGAGTGGCAGATCTGTCGCGACCAGCTCACCGAACGTTTCACACCGAACAGCACGAAGGCCTGACATGACCACCACCGCACCGAAACTCAAGACCTCGGCGATGATCGCCTCGTTCGTCGACCCCGGTCAGCGAACCGTCGCGGCGCCGTTCGGCCACGCGCTCGTTCGTGCCGCGGAAGCCGATCCGCGGATCGTCGGCCTCAGCGCCGACCTCGCGAAGTACACCGACATGCACATCCTCGCCCAGGCGATGCCCGACCGGTTCTTCCAGATGGGGATGGCCGAGCAGCTCCTGTTCGGTGCCGCGGCCGGGATGGCGGAGACCGGCCTGATCCCGTTCGCGTCGACCTACTCGGTCTTCGCGGCGCGTCGTGCCTACGACTTCCTGTGCCTCGACATCGCCGAGCCGAACCTGAACGTCAACATCGTCGGCGGATTGCCCGGACTCACCACCGGTTACGGCCCGAGTCATCAGGCCACCGAGGACATGGCGATCTTCCGCGGCATGCCGAACCTGACGATCGTCGACCCCTGCGACTCGGTCGACCTGGAACAGGCCGTGCCGCAACTGGCGGCCGCACCCGGACCGTCATATCTGCGCCTGCTGCGCGGCAAGGTGGCCACCGTTCTCGACGAATACGACTACACCTTCGAACTCGGTAAGGCGAAGGTGCTGCGGCCCGGCAACGACGTCGTGTTCGTCTCCTCCGGGTTGATGACCATGCGCGCACTGCAGGCGGCCGAGCGGCTCGAACGGCACAACGTCGACGTGAGCGTGGTGCACACACCGACCATCAAGCCGTTCGACTCCGACACCGTCCTCGCCGAGCTGGCCAAGGGGCGTCGTGCCTACACGCTCGAGAACCACACGCGGGTCGGCGGACTGTTCGAGACCGTCGCCTCGGCGGTGGTCGAGCGCGGACTCGGCGTGCAGATCGGTGCCATCGCATTGCCCGACGAGTTCCTCGACGCGGGCGCGCTGCCGACCCTGCACCACCGGTACGGCCTGTCCACCGACAGCATCGAGTCCCGGGTCCTCGCCGAACTCTGACCCACGGCCGCCGCGCCCTTCTGGAAGCGCCGGGCACGTACACTCTTGTCAACAAACAGCAGTCAACATCGATGTTGGCGACAGGAGGACGGCCATGGCGGACCAGAAGGGCGCGTTGCTGGGTCTGCAGCGCACCAACTTGCGTGAGCAGGCCGTCGCGGCCCTGCGCACCGCCATCACCAGCGGGGAGCTCCGCCCTCGCAGCGCCCTCGTCGAAACCGAACTGTCCGAGCGACTGGGCATCAGTCGCGGAACGCTGCGCGAGGCGCTCCGGCAGCTCCAGCAGGAGGGGCTGGTGGTGTCGGGGGCGCGTGGCCGGCTCTCGGTGCGCAGCCTCGATCAGAAGGAAATCCGCGACATCTTCGCGGTGCGAGGCGCTCTGGAATCCCTCGCCGCGTCCGAGCTCGCCGCGCAGCCCGAACGGGATGGCCACGTCGTGGAATTGAGGGACACCCTGGCGCGGATGGCGAACGCCGGAACCGAACGACTCGACGATCGCATCGAGGCCGACCTCGACTTCCACCGCGCGCTCTGCCGCCTCACCGGCAACGACACCCTCGTGCACTCATGGACCTCCCTCGAGGGATCGATCCGGATGTCGATCATGTTCGCCGGCACCGAACGCGCCGTCGGCAACATGGACGTGGACCGCCACTCGGTCATCATCGACGCCATCGATGCCGGTGACCCCGGTGCCGCTCGTGATGCTGTTGTCGCGCACCTCAACTGGGCTGCCGACAACCTCATCGCCACCGCCGTCTGACGCGCCCGGCGGCTTCCGCGTAACTTGGACGCCATGCGTTTCGGACTCTTCATTCCTCAGGGCTGGCGTCTCGACCTCGTGGGTGTGGCACCCGCCGACCAATGGGCGGTGATGTCGTCGGTGGCCAACCGTGCCGAGTCGGGCGGCTGGGACTCGATCTGGGTCTACGACCACTTCCACACCGTCCCGATGCCCACCGACGAGGCCACCCACGAGGCGTGGACCCTGGTCTCGGCTCTCGCGGCCACCACCAGTCGCGTGGAGATCGGGCAGATGTGCACCGCGATGAGCTACCGCAACCCGATGTACCTGGCGAAGGTCGCGGCTACCGCCGACCTCATCTCCGGCGGACGAGTCCAGATGGGCATCGGTGCCGGCTGGTACGAACACGAGTGGCGCGCATACGGTTACGGATTCCCGTCAGCAGGTGAGCGTCTCGCGCGGCTCGACGAGGGCGTGCAGATCATGAAGCAGGCATGGGAGACGGGGCGTGCCACCTTCGCCGGCAAGCACTACTCGGTCGACGACGCGATCTGCGCACCGCAGCCGACCGCCGGAAAGCTGCCCATCTGGATCGCCGGCGGCGGCGAGAAGAAGACGCTGCGCATCGCCGCGCAGTACGCCGATTACACCAACTTCGACGGCACACTCGACGGTTTCACGCACAAATCGACTGTGCTGCAGCAACACTGCACCGACCTCGGACGCGACTACGACTCGATCGTCCGGTCGGCCAACTACAACGTCATCCTCGGCGAGACCGAAGCCGAGGTGGAGCGCAAGCTCGCCGACCTCGAAAGCCGACTGAGCACCATCGTCGGGCCCGACGCGGCGTCGGGCAGCATGGGCGCGTTCCGCGGGATGCCCGCGGTCGGGACACCCGAGCAGGTTGCCGAGAACCTGCGCGGACTCGCCGACGCCGGGATGTCCTACGGGATCTTCTACTTCCCGAACCTCGCGCACGACCTCGCGGATCTCGAACTGTTCGAACAGCACGTCGCGCCGGCGCTGCGCTGATCGGACCTGCCGCGGGTCGGGTTACAGCCTGCGGAGTCGGTCGGCGGCCTCGGCGATCACCTCGTCGCGTTTGGAGAACGCGAACCGCAGGAGGTGGCGCCATGGGTCGCGGTCGTCGGCGAACACGCTGACCGGCACGGCGGCGACACCGACACGTTCCGGCAGCGACCGGCAGAACTCGATGCCGTCGTCGACGCCGAGCGGCCGTGGGTCGGCGCAGACGAAGTACGTTGCCTCGCTGCGATGTACGTCGAACCCGGCATCGACGAGGGCTGCCGACAGCATGTCGCGCTTGCGCTGCAGGGCCTCGGCGGACGCGCGTACCCAGTCCGCTTCGTGGTCGAGTGCGTGCGCCACCGCCGGCTGGAACGGCCCGGAGCCGACGTAGGACATGTACTGCTTGGCGGTGCGGGCCGCGGCCACCAATTCGGGAGGCCCGCTGAGCCAGCCCACCTTCCAGCCGGTGCAATTGAACGTCTTCGCCGCGCTCGAGATGCGAATCGTCCGCTCGCGCATGCCCGGCAGCGTCGCCAGCGGGGTGTGGGTGCGACCGTCGAAGACGAGGTGCTCGTACACCTCATCGCAGACGGCAACGACGTCGTGTTCGACGCACAGGCGGGCGATCTCGGCGAGGTCGTCGCGCGTCAGCACCGTGCCCGTCGGATTGTGCGGCGAATTGACCAGCATCACCGATGTTCTCGGTCCGAAGGCGTCGGCGAGGCGCTCCCGGTCGAGGCGAAAGCCATCACCGTCGGGCACCAGTGGTACGACGCGTCGGACACCTCCGGCCATCGCCACGGTCGCCGCATAGGAGTCGTAGTACGGCTCGATCATGACGACCTCGTCGCCGGGCTCGACGAGACCCACCACGGCGCCGGCGATCGCCTCGGTGGCGCCGACCGTCACGAGGACCTCCCGGTCCGGGTCATAGTCCAGGCCGTACAGATCACGTTGCGTACGCGCCACTGCCTGCCGCAGTTCGGGGACGCCGAGACCGGGCGGGTACTGGTTGCGGCCGTCGGTGATGGCGGCGCGCGCGGCATCGAGCATCGATTCCGGCCCGTCGGTGTCGGGAAAGCCCTGACCCAGGTTGACCGCATCGTGTTCGATGGCGAGCGCCGACATCTCGGCGAAGATCGTCGTGGCGAACGGACGCAGTCGGCTCGCGGTCCTGTCGTCGGATGACATGGGTCCACAGTGGCACATCCGCGAGCCGCGGTGGCGCGGTGACCTGCCGCTATCGCCCGGTGTAGCCGGCTCGACCGGACTCAGTCGGTGGACGTGGTGTCGCCGATGGTCGGGCCCAGGAGGTCGTCGGCGTCGGTGATGCGGTAGGCGTACCCCTGCTCGGCCAGGAAGCGCTGGCGGTGGGCGGCGTAGTCGGCGTCGAGGGTGTCGCGGGACACCACCGAGTAGAAGTGGGCCTGTCCGCCATCGTGTTTCGGCCGCAGAAGGCGACCGAGACGCTGCGCCTCTTCCTGCCGTGACCCGAAGGTGCCGGACACCTGGACGGCGACCGAGGCCTCCGGCAGGTCGATGGAGAAGTTGGCGACCTTCGACACCACGAGCGTCTGCAGCTCGCCGGAACGGAAGCGGTCGAACAGGGCCTCGCGCTCCTTGTTCTTCGTCGACCCCTGGATGACCGGGCAGTCGAGTTCGCGGCCCAGTTCCTCGAGCTGGTCGATGTAGGCGCCGATGACCAGCGTCTGGGAGTCGCTGTGCTTGTTGAGGATCGCCTTCACCACGTTGACCTTGGTGTGCGCGGTGGAGCAGAGTTTGTATTTCTCCGCCGGCTCGGCGACCGCGTACTGCAGGCGCTCCTCGTCGGTGAGCGTCACACGGACCTCGATGCACTCGGCGGGCGCGATCCAGCCCTGCGCCTCGATGTCCTTCCACGGGGCGTCGTAGCGCTTGGGGCCGATGAGGCTGAAGACGTCACCCTCGCGGCCGTCCTCGCGGACCAGGGTCGCGGTGAGGCCGAGGCGGCGTCGTGACTGCAGGTCGGCGGTCATCCGGAAGACCGGGGCGGGCAGCAGGTGCACCTCGTCGTAGATGATCAGACCCCAGTCGCGGGAATCGAACAGATCGAGATTCCGGTACTCGCCCTTGGACTTCCGTGTCATCACCTGATACGTCGCTATGGTGACCGGCCGGATCTCCTTGCGCTCGCCGGAGTACTCGCCGATCTCTTCCTCGGTGAGCGACGTGCGCGCGATGAGCTCGCGTTTCCACTGGCGGCCGGCGACGGTGTTGGTGACCAGGATCAGCGTCGTCGCGCCGGCCTTGGCCATCGCCGCCGCGCCGACCATCGTCTTCCCGGCACCACAGGGAAGGACCACCACGCCCGAGCCGCCGGCCCAGAACGAGTCGGCCGCCATCTCCTGGTAGTCGCGCAACTGCCAGTCGTCCTGGGCGAGTTCGATGTGATGCGCCTCGCCGTCGACGTAGCCGGCGAGGTCCTCGGCCGGCCAGCCGACCTTCAGCAGCACCTGCTTGAGGCGACCGCGCTCGGACGGATGCACGATGACGGTGTCGTCGTCGATGCGAGCGCCCAGCATGGGGGCGACCTTCTTGTTGCGCATCACCTCGATCAGCACCGCCTGGTCCAGACTGACCAGCGTCAGGCCGTGCGCCGGGTGCTTCACGAGCTGCAGGCGACCGAAGCGGCCCATCGTGTCCACGACGTCCATGAGCAGGGGCTGCGGCACGGCGTAACGAGAGTAGGTGACGAGAGCGTCGACGACCTGCTCGGCGTCATGCCCGGCGGCGCGGGCGTTCCACAGGGCCAGCGGGGTGACCCGGTAGGTGTGGACGTGCTCGGGTGCACGTTCGAGCTCGGCAAAGGGGGCGATCGCCGCGCGCGCCGCCGCCGCGTCGGGGTGATCCACCTCGAGCAGCAGCGTCTTGTCGGATTGCACGATCAGGGGTCCGTCGGTCACCCGCTCCATTGTCCAGATCGCACCGACGATTGTCAGCGACGGGGCACGATGTGCGTCAGAACACGGGGATGCCGAGCTTGCGCCGGAGCCGCAGATCGAGGAGGTTCAGCCGGAAGACACCTCGAAGAACGGGAGCCAGGACCGGGTCCACGAGACGGAATCCGGCCAGTGCGCGCTGGTAGCGGCGTTCGTCGCGGTCGGTCCACCGCCAGCGCATCATCGTGCGGAACTCCGGCGGCAGACCCGCCTTGATGGCGTACGCCAACGAGGGGCCGAGCGTGACATGCGCAAGGGTCCCGAGCTTGCCGACCCGGTACTCGAGGAACGAGAGATCGGCGAGACTTTGCAGCTCGTCGCGGACCGGCTCGTCGATCCGCAGCCCGTCGAGCTCGGCATTCCAGTAGACCAACAGGTCCTCGTAGGTTGCGGGCCACTTGTCCGCGGGCACGTTGAGCGCGGTGCCGAGCGGATGTGCCTGGCTCAGCACCGACTGCTTCTCCTCGGCGCTCAAGGGTCCGTGGAGCAGTTCGTACTGGTCGATGAAGTACTTGAGCAGGCAGATCGCGACCCACAGCTGCAGACGCGAGTCGTTCGCGCTGTAGCGGACAGGACTCGTCTCGGTCGAGTACACCTGATCGTGGATGCGGCCGACCGCCTCGTGGATGTAGGCCTTGTCGGCGTCGTTGCCCATCAGGGCGACGGCGAGGAACGTGCCGGTGGTGCGGCCGCGCTTGATCGGGCGCTTGATGGCGTTGCCGGAGGGAACGCGGCTCTCGTGCACGCCGTAGCCCACCTTCGGGTTGGCCAGCTGCATGATGACGTTCGCCCCGGCGAGTGTGGGACCGATGGCGGTGACCAGATCTGCCGGCCGTCTCACCGGCCGGCGACGGGACGTGGGCTTCGTGCGCGCGACGAGATCGTGCTGATAGGTGTCGGCGACAGGGCCGCCACGATGTTCGCGTTCGGGGAGTTCGCGTGCGGCGGTCATAACCGACTGTACCAAGAATGAGACGTCCGACACAGTATGTCTCTACTGGCCGGAATTCAGGCGTCGAGGAGCTCGACGCTGGTCAGCCGATGCAGCGAGAAGCGCTGCTCGTCGTCGCTGCCCTCCTCCACGGCGACGAGTTGGCCGGCGCCCAGGATCTTGGGGATCACCACATGCCGGCTCGCGGAACCCTGCGCATCGACGTACCCGACGCGGAGCCTGCGGTTCGCACGCAGCGCCAACTGGATGAGGGCCGTCGCCGACTCGCCGCCGCCGGTGGCGCGGACCGGGGTGGCGTGATCGGTGCGCACGACCGGGGTCGCGGCGGCGGCCCGGTCGGTCGAGCGGATGCGGGTGACCACCGACCGCAGTTGTGCCTCCGACGGGGCGCTACGGCGCGGCTGGCTCTGACGCCGCGCCCGCGACACCGAGACCCGGCTCCCGCGCTCCCGCAGATCGACCAGCGCGCCCGACGAGTCCTCGCCTGCGGGAGCGAATCCCGCGGCACGCAGTTGGTCGATGACGTCCCGCACCTCTGATTGCGAGACCGCGACCGTGGGTGCGAGT
Source organism: Gordonia terrae (assembly GCF_051789125.1). Lineage (GTDB taxonomy): Bacteria > Actinomycetota > Actinomycetes > Mycobacteriales > Mycobacteriaceae > Gordonia > Gordonia terrae_A. The sequence continues at coordinate 1,289,448 of NZ_CP196526.1, forward strand.
GCGCGCAGGGCGAGGGCATCGGCGGCCGGGCTGCGCAGCACGGCGGCGAGCACCGTCGGGTCCTCGCATCGGATGAAGGCCGAGGCGACCCCGACGCGGAGCTGCCCGTGCCGACGTGCGACATCCTCGATCAGGTATGTGAGTGACTGCGGCACAGGTGTTCTCGAGTGGGTGGTGAACATCGACAGCAGTTCGTTGCTGCTGCGTCCGGCATCGAGCGCGCGGCGCACGCTCTCGGGGGAGACCCGGTACACCGACGCGGCCCCGCCGGATTCCAGGTCGGCGACGAGCTCGACCTGCTCCGCCAGTTCCGGGGTCATCGGCCCGGGGACGGTCAGGGTGAGGTCGGCCTGCGTCAAGAAGTGGTCCACCGGAGCCGGTAACGCCTTGCGCATGGCCGCGAGCACGGCGGCATCGGCGTCGGCCGGATCGGCATCGGGCGGATCCTCGACCGTGTAGGCCCGCCCCACGGTGGTGAGCGCGTCATGTGCGACCAGGCCCAATTCCCGTGCCTCGCGGAGGGTCTCGGCGACGACGCGGCGACTGAAGCGGCGGATCTGGCGGGGCCGGTGCCAGTGGAGTGCGGCGAGGACCGTGTCGGTGGGCACCGCGACCGCGGGGTCCGCGTCGGCGAGTGTCGACAGGATGAGCTGTCGCTGCACCGGGGCATAGGCGTCGTGCAGGTCCGCGGCGAGCGTGGCGAGCGCATTGCCGTCCCGATCGGGCTCGCCGACCTGCCACGCGCGGCGCGGCATGTGCAGCCAGGCGTCGGCCAGCGCGAGCCACTGGCGCTCTCGTGGCTGGTGCAGCCAGGTGTCCGCGGTGGAAGTGGGGGCGAAGGACTGTTCCCCGGAGTCGTTGGGCGGCGGCGGTTCCGGGAATCCGGCGTCGATCAGTCGGAGGTACGCGGCGAGTTCGATGAGGAACGCGACACGTTGCGTCTCGAGTCCGGTCAGCTTGGCCAGGCGCCGGAGCTCGCGGACACCGAGGGCGCCGGAGCGGAGGACCGCGGCCGGGGTGGCGCCGAGGACGGTGATCAACTGGCTCAGGTGGCGGATGAGCTCGAGGGCCTCACCGCCGGCGGCCGCGTCGACGGCCTTGGCGGGAAATCGCGGTTTGGCGCGCGGCTCGTGCAGCACGGGCGGATTGAGATCATCGGTGTGCCAGGCGGGTTCTTCGCGGAGCACGGCGCCGACCATGGGCGGGAGCTCGACGGTCTGCTCATCGATTCGTGCCAGGAGACCCGACGAGATGAGTTGCGCCACAGGCGAGGTGGGATCGGCGTCGGGTGACGCGTCGCGGCTTCGGCCCAGTGCCGGCCCGCGCGCGAGGGTCTGCAGCAGCCCGAGGGGGCGCTCGTCGAGTTCGGCGAGCATCGCGGCGATGTCGTCGGCCGACCGGCCCGCGAGCGGACCGGTGAGATGCCTGGCCTTCCACGGCATCGCCGACGCCGTGTGCGCGCCCGAGTGCAGGCCGGAGTCGTCACCCCAGACGATGGCCCGGCGTCGGAGCAGGTCGATACGAGCGCGCAGTAGATCCGGGTCGGCGCGGCCGTCGAGGGCATCGAGCAGGTGCGCCACCGGCACAGGACCGGGTAGCTCGCGGTGTCCATCGGCGGTGCTCGCCCCGACGACCTCTTCGAGGACGGCGACCGCGAGGACGTCGAGATCCTCACCGGCGAGGGCCAGCGAGGCCGCCGACAGCGCCCGCTGGGCGAGAACCCGGGTACCCGACGGAGTGGGGGAGGCGAGATCCGGGCGTTCGAGGAGCAAGTCCGTCAGCTCGTCGTCCGAACGCGCAGCCAACTCGGCGGCCAGGCCGCTGTGCTGGTCATCCGAACTCATTCGATCGAGCTTACCTGGGCCTTCGACTCGGCTCCGCGCTGCGCTCGACGGCGGCTCCGCTAGATCGTCAGCTTGGTCGGAGTGGTGCGATTGGCGCTGTCACCGCTGGAGCCGTCGCCGATCTGTCCGTCGTTGTTGAAACCCCAGCAGTAGACCGACGCCGCCGACATCGCACACGAGGTCCCGTTGCCGGTGGAGATCGCGGTGACGTCGGTGAGCGAGGTGACCTCACGCGGGATCTTGACCGAGCCGCCGCTTGATCCGAGCTGGCTGCGATCGTCGTCGCCCCAGCAGAACGCCTTGTCGTCGGAGACCGCGCAGGTGGTGCCCCAGTCGGTCGAGATACCGGTGACGCCGGAGAGGTTGCTGACCTGCACCGGGGTCTGGCGGGTCTCGATGGTGCCGTCGCCGATCTGGCCGTAGGCGTTGGAGCCCCAGCAGTACGCGTCGCCACCAGCCACAGCGCATGCGGTCTGGAAGTAGGTGCTCGTGTTGGTGTCGGGGTCGTCGTCCTCGGCGGCCTCGTGGTAGCCGCCGATGGCGATGTCGGTCACGTCCGTGAGCGAGCCGACCTTGGTGGGGGCCGAACGCGACGTCGTGCTGCCGTCGCCGATCTGGCCGTTGTCGTTGGCGCCCCAGCAGAATGCCGAGCCGTCGGAGACCGCACACGTCGTTCCGTACGCGGTGGCGATGTCGGTGACGACGCCGAGCCCCGGGACCTTCGTGGGTGCCGAGACCGGATCGGTGCCGCCGCCCGTGCCGAGCTGGCCGTACTCGTTGTTGCCCCAGCAGTAGGCGTCGGTGCCGGACACGGCACACGTCGTGCCCCAGCCGGTGGAGACGGCCTTCACGTCGGAGATGGCCCCGACCTTGACCGCGGTGTTGACCGTCTCGCCGCTGCTGCCGTTGCCGACCTCGCCGTAGTGGTTGTTGCCCCAGCAGTAGGCGTCGCCGGCTGCGATGGCGCATGCCGTCGCCACGTAGGCGTTCTCGCCGGTGAGGTATCCACCGGTGGCGACCGCGGTGGCGCCCGAGACGCCGGTGACCGCGACCGGGCGGGTGTGCGGGGTGGTTGTGCCGTCACCGAGCTGGCCGGTGTCGTTGTCGCCCCAGCAGTGCACGGCGCCGGTGACCACCGCGCAGCTGCTGCCGAAGTTCGTGGTCACCACCGGCTGGGCGACGGGAGCCTTCTCCGGGTCGTCGACGGTGCTGCCGATCACGGCCAGCCCGACGACCGCTGCCACGACGAGCAGCAGGACGGCGCCGAGGACGCCGGCGATGATCAGGCCGGTCCGCTTCTTCTTCGGCGGGGCCGGCGGCATTCCGGGATATCCCGGTTGTCCGGGCTGGGCATGCGGCCCAGAGAGGTGCGGTGGCGGGTTGTGCGGAGCCGAGGTGTACAGCGGCTGCGGCCCCGACGGCTTGCTCATCAGCGGTTGCGGACCCGACGGACCCGTCATCGTCGGCTGGGGCGGCGGAGTGTACTGGCCGTACTGCGGTCCGAACTGCTGGTGCGGTGCGGAGGGCCCGCCGGTGCTTCCGCCCATGAGCGTCGGCGGCGGCACCGACCCCGCGGTGATCGTGTTGCTCTGCGCAGCAGGGGATTCGAGCGCCGACCGCAACGCCGAGGCGAAGCTGCGGCAGTCGGGGTAGCGGGCCGCGGGATCTTTCGACAGGGCGCGCTGGAAGACCGGGTCGAGATGGGCGAGATCTCCGCGCAGGGAACCGATGTGGGGAACGGGCCGCTGGATGTGACCCAGCATCACCGACGGCTCCGACTGTCCGACGAACGGCGGCTGCCCCGCGAGCATGGCGTATGCGGTGCAGGCGAGCGAGTACTGATCCGACCGTGCCGTGGCGTCGGCGCCCTCGAGGGTCTCCGGGGCCGAGAACGCGACGGTGCCGATGAACGAGTGCGTACCGGTGAGGTTGGCGGAGCCGGCGAGTTTGGCGATGCCGAAGTCGAGGACGAGGGCGCGTTCGACGGCGTTGGTCGCCGGATCGCGCGTCACGAGGATGTTGGCGGGCTTGATGTCCCGGTGGACGACGTGATGGCGGTGCGCGTAGTCGAGGGCGTCGGCGACCTGCGTGACGACCGTGGCCGCCTCCGGTGGGGTGAGGCGTTCCTCGGTGAGGTCCTTGCCCTCCACATAGCTCATCGAGAACCACGGCGAACCGTCCTCGATGCCGTACTGGTGGATGGTGATGATGCTGCGGTGGTCGAGCTTCGCGGTGGTGCGCGCCTCGTTGGTGAACCGCTGGTTGAAGCCGGGCTGTGCGCTGACCGCGGTCGAGATGACCTTCAGCGCCTCACGTCGCTCGAGCTGCAGGTTCTCGACGAGGTAGACCTCGCCCATACCGCCCGCGCCGATCTGTGAGATCACGCGATAACCGGCGATGTGGGTGCCAGGACTCAACGGCACGGCGTCACCTCTTCCTGGGGTTCACGATTGGCTGCTCTCACAGACGTACGCAGGGACGATACCGAACCCCCGCAGGCCTGGGGCACCCTTCAACCGGATGACCCGGCGGTGCTCACGGCGGTGCTCTCAGAAGGACACCGGCGTCGGTTCCAGGCGGTCGTCGGTGCTTCCGACGCCGAGCTGACCGGTGGCGTTGAACCCCCAGCAGTACAGGGTCGACGAGGCGAACGCACACGTGGTCCGCTCGCCCGCGGACACCGCGTCGACCCCGGTCAGTCGATCGACGCGGACCGGCGCGGTGCGGTCCTCGAGGGTGCCGTCACCGACCGATCCCCAGGCGTTCGCACCCCAGCAGTGGGCCGCCCCGCCCGCGACGGCACACGTGGTACTCGATGTGCCCGTGGTGATGGCGCTGACGTCACTCAACCCGGATACGAGCGTCGCGGCGGTCCGCGACTCCTTGGTCCCGTCGCCGAGCTGACCGAAGGCGTTGTCGCCCCAGCAATATGCGCTGCCGCCGGCGGTCGCGCAGGCCGCGGCCGCTCCCGCGGACACATCGGTGGCGGCATCGAGGTCGGCCACCCGCGTGGGCCGGGCGCGGTTGACGGTGGTGCCGTCGCCGAGCTGCCCGTTGTCGTTGAGTCCCCAGCAATAGGCGTCCCCGCCGGCGATCGCACAGGTGAAGTTCACCCCCACGCTGATGGCGGTCACGTCGTCGAGCCCCTCGACCCGGACCGGGCGATACTGGTTGGCCGTCGAACCGTCACCGACCTGGTCGAAATCGTTGGTGCCCCAACAGTAAGCGGACCCGGCGGAGATGGCGCAGGTGGCCCAGTTGGCCGTCGAGACGGCGGTGACGTCGTCGAGTCCGGCCACGCGGGTGGGGACCAGGCGCGCGTCGGTGGTGCCGTCGCCGATCTGCCCGTAGTCGTTGTTGCCCCAGCAGTACGCGTCCGACCCGGCGACGGCGCACGTGTTCGGACCGCCCGTGGTGATGGCGGTGACGTCGGCGAGGTCGGCGACACGAGTCGGGGTCGAGCGGTCGGTCGTCGTGCCGTCGCCGAGTTGTCCGTTGTCGTTGAGTCCCCAGCAATAGGCGGTTCCATCCCGCAGCGAACAGGTCGTCCCCAGGCCGGCGCTGACTTGCGCCCCGGCGGCACTCGATGCCTGCGGGGCGGGCGCACCGGGGTCGGTGTCGTTGCCGCGCAGGGTCAACACGGCGATCGCGGCGACGACCACGAGGACCACCACCGCGCACACCGTCCCGATCACCAGCGGTCGTCGACTCCGGGCCGGCGGCGGAGGGGTTGGGGTCGGCGGTGGAGAGGTCGGCGGCACCCTGGTGGCGGTTCCGACCGGAAGGGGCGGGGTGAGGCCCGGCGGTGAAGAGAGATGCCGGGTGCCCGGCGGTGTCTGGATCACCCGGGTCGCCTCGTCGCTGCCGGGGTCCGGCCCGGGACCGGCCCCGGTGAGGGCGGCGCGCAGGTCGTCCGCGAAGTCGCGGCAGGTGGGGTAGCGGTCCATCGGGTCACGAGCGAGCGCGCGATCGAACACGGGGTCGAGTGCGGCGAGCCCGGGCTGGTGCTCACTGATCCGGGCCGGGGACGTCGTCAACTTGGCGACGATGTGCCGGGTCTGGGTGTCGGCGTCGAAGGGCGTTGCGCCGGAGAGCAATTCGTAGGCGGTACACGCCAGCGAGTACTGATCGGAGGCCGGTCCGGCCGGTTTGCCGTCGAGGATCTCCGGTGCGGCGTAGACGAGAGTCCCGACGAACGACGACGGTGCCGTCAAGGTGGTGGCGCTGGTGAGCTTCGCGATCCCGAAGTCGAGCACGACCACACGGTCGAGAGCGTGATCGGTCGCCCTGCGGGTGACCAGGATGTTGCCGGGCTTGATGTCCCGGTGGATCACCCCGCGCTCGTGTGCGTGGTCGAGGGCGTCGGCGACCCGGGCGACGACGGTCGCCACCTCATCCGGCCGGAACGAGGAGCGACGAAGGTCGGCACCGTCGAGGTAGGCCATCGTGAACCAGGGATCGCCGTCGCTGACCCCGTAGTGATAGATCGTGACGATGTTCGGATGGTCCAGCGCGGCCGCGGTCTGCGCCTCGCGACTGAACCGGCGGGCGAATTCGTCGTCGACGGTGTCGGCGACCGAGATGACCTTGAGGGCCTCCCGGCGTCGCAGCTGCGGGTTCTCGACCAGGTAGACGGTCCCCATCCCGCCCGAGCCCAGGCGGGTGATCACGCGGTACCCGGCGACCTGCTCTGGCTGGGGGGCCATCGGTGCCTCCTGGTGGCGTGCCCGTTGATGCGACGACGATAGCGCCGGGACGGCCCTCCTGCCCTGGACACGGCACTTGTTCATCCGAACGACATGGCACAATGCTCGACGTGGCAAACAAAACTGGCGCTGACGCAGCAAGCACCGGCACGACCAGCCCCGGCGAGGCCGGCGCCGGCACCGGCAAGGTCCGTAAGAAGCATTACGTCGACAACGGCTGGCCGCAGGACGACAACGGCGACGCAGCAGAGCACGCCGTGTCCGAGCTCGCGACCCACATCTCCGGCGCGCTGTCGCCGTTCGGCGAGACCGAGTTCCCGATCCCGGCCGATCAGCTGCCCTTCGTGCAGTCGAAGACCGTCGTCAACCGCTGACACCGATGCCGCCCACCGGAGCTGACGATGGTGGGTCGGACTCCCGCGGAGCCGACGGCGCCCGGCTGACACACATCGACAGTGCCGGCACGGCCCGCATGGTCGACGTCGGCGCCAAGGCGACGACGCGGCGCAGGGCCGTCGCCGGCGGAACCTTTCACACGTCCGCCGAGGTGATCGGCCTGCTCAGCGAGTCGAAGCTGCCCAAGGGCGATGTCCTCGCCACCGCGCGCATCGCCGGGATCATGGCCGCCAAACGCACCGACGAGCTGATCCCGCTGTGTCATCAGCTGGCCCTGTCGTCGGTCGAGGTCGACTTCTCGATCGGCACCGACACGATCGACGTGACCGCCACGGTCGCCACCTCGGGTCAGACCGGAGTGGAGATGGAGGCGCTCACCGCGGTCGCCGTCGCCGGCCTGACGCTGCACGACATGGTCAAGGCCGTGGACCGGCGCGCGCACATGGACGGCATCCGCCTTCTCGAGAAGACCGGCGGGAAGTCGGGGGACTGGCACCGCGACCCCTCCCAATCCGGCGATGACTGACCGCGCACGCGTCGCGCGGATCGTCGTCGCGTCGAACCGGGCGAGCAGCGGTGCCTACGCCGACCGCACCGGGCCGATCATCGAGAGCTGGCTCGCCGAGCAGGGTTTCGAGGTCGGCGAGTGTGACGTGGTGGCCGACGGGCCACCGGTCGGCGACGCGCTGCGTGCCGCCGTCTACGCCGATGTGGACCTCGTCATCACCACCGGGGGAACCGGTCTCACCCCCACCGATCGCACGCCCGAGGAAACCCGCCCGCTGCTCGACCGCGAGATCCCTGGTCTCGCCGATGCGATCCGCGCGGCGGGCCTGCCGAAGATCCCGACCGCGGTGCTGTCGCGCGGACTGGCCGGCGTCGCGGGTTCCACACTCGTGGTGAACCTGCCCGGCTCCACCGGCGGCGTCCGAGACGGCCTCGACGTCCTCGCCGGGGTCGTCCACCACGCACTCGATCAGATCCGGGGAGGCGATCACTGATGGGCGACGACGGCCGAAGGGTCGTGCACACCGCGGTGTCGGGGAAGGCGATCGGTCTCGCCGATCACGAGCAGATGGTGGTCGACGCCGCCGACGGCAAGGCGGGGGCAGTCGTCGGATTCGTCGGGGCGGTCCGCGATCACGACGGTGGCCGGTCGGTCACCGCGCTGCACTACTCCGGCCACCCGACCGCGCCGAAGGTTCTCGCCGACGTGGTCGAGGAGGTGTCGGCGGTCGACGGGGTACGCGCGGTCGCCGTGTCGCATCGCGTCGGCGATCTCCGCATCGGAGATGTCGCGTTCGTGGTGGCCGTCGCTGCCGATCATCGTCGGGCGGCGTTCGAGACGTGCTCGCGCCTCGTCGACGAGGTCAAGGCGCGACTGCCCATCTGGAAGCATCAGTTCTTCGACGACGGTACCGACGAGTGGGTCAATTCGGCCTGACCGTGACGTCCGACGATGCCGTCGAGCTCGTCGACGCCCCCGAGAATTGGAAAAGGGCCCCGCACGGATCGCTCATCGTGCGGGGCCCTTCGTCTGTGCCGGCTGTCGTCGTCGGTGAACCTCGGTCCGCCGCGCGACAGCAGGAGATCAGGGAAGCGGCAGCAGGTGCTTGTTGTCGTTGAACATCTTGATCTGCTCGGGGCTCAACGAGACGCCGCTGTCGGCAGCCGCCTTCCACAGGTTCTGCACCTCGGGGCTCACGCCCGCCTTGGTCAGGGCATCGGTGACCTGCTCGGCGACGTCCTCGGTCGTCTGGGCGAGGTCGACGCTGCCGTTGCCGCCGGGAAGCTGCGGGGTGATCTCACGCGGGGTGTCGGTCGGCGCGCTGCGCGGGGTCGAACCCGAGAGGGCGGTGCCACAGGTGGGCCATGCGCCCTTGCCCTGCGAGCCCAGCACACGCTCGGCGACGACGATCTGCTCCTCGCGGGAGGCCTGATCGGCCGTCGGGGCGAACTCGCCGCCGCCGTGGCCGGTCCACGTGCTCGGCGAGAACTGCAGACCGCCGTGGTAGCCGTTGCCGGTCGCGATGGCCCAGTTGCCACCGGACTCGCACTGGGCGACCTGGTTCCACTCGGCGTCGGTGGCCGCGTTGGCGGTTCCGGTGCCCAGGAGGGCTGCTCCGCCACCCAGGACCGCGCCGGTGAGGGCGACCTTGGTGATGGTCTTGGTGGTGGTGCTGGTCGTCTGCTTGCGATGACGTCCGGACATGAATGTATTTCCTCTCTCCACGCGCCTACGGAGTCAGCTGTCGGGTTCGAGCGAGAGGTGCTCGGCCCCGGTCCACCTGGCGTCGGCCAGGGATTCCGGGACTTAACCCCGAGGACACCTGGTGTGGTGTCCGTTCTCAGGGGACTGAGGTTGGGTCCCCCGCCCTCGTTCCTAGATTGCTTGTCGTTCCCACCGGCGGAACGAGGCTCGGCGCGGTCGGTGGGACGTTATGTCTTGGTTGCTGTGTCGTGACCTCCGAGGAGGACGATTCGTACAGTACGTCGTTCGGGGGACTGAATCACCTGCTCCGCGCAACCGATTTTCGACCCGGATCCGGGTCTCCTGACCCACTTTGAGCGTCATCCCAGTTCAACGGGTTAGTGGCCGTCCCGTGCCCATCCTGTTACCCCGCCGTTATGTGACAAAGGTCACAAGGGGTGTGTGGCGTCAACCACCGGCAAACGGGGGGAGGACGTCGAGCGTCGTGCAGGTACCGAGAGTGCGCGTGCGATCGGAGAACGCGATTTCGTCGCGCAGATAGGAACACCGCTCGAGAACCGTCGCCAGGGAAGGGTTTCCGGATGCGAGGGACCGTTCGAGGTCTCCGAGTGTCGTCGACGGGTCGACCTCGACGAGACTCTCCTCGGTGCCGGCCGCGGCGCGAGCGGCGGCGAAGTAGCGGACTGTGAGCTGCATCGAAGGCGAGCCTAGCCGCCGATCGCCGACATCGGTCGGGTCGGTTGCCGGAAGCCCTCGGTGTTCACCCCGTGGCCGGCGGCCTTGGCCCACATGCTGCCTCGCCACAGGTCGGCCACCGCTGCGTCGACCTCGTCATCGGGCAGGGTGCGCAGGGCGGTGCGAAGGTCGGTTTCCGACGTGGCGAACAGGCAGTTGCGCAGTGACCCGTCCGCGGTGAGTCGGGTGCGATCGCAGTCTCCGCAGAAGGGGCGGGTGACCGACGCGATGACCCCGACACGAGCTGGTCCGGACGGCCCCTCGTGCCCGTCGACGAGCCAGGTCGCGGCCGGCGCGCTGCCTCGTGGGACCGGATCGGACAGCAGCGTGAACCGTGTGCGCAGGGTTGCCAGGATCTCGTCGGCCGTCACCATCTGGGCCCGTTGCCACGCGTGATCGGCGTCGAGTGGCATCTGTTCGATGATGCGCAATTCGTAGCCGTTGTCGAGACAGAAGGCCAGCAGGTCGGGGACACCGGCGAGATCGGCGCGCTCGGGCACGACCGCGTTCACCTTGACCGGGTTCAGCCCCGCCGCTCGCGCCGCGGCCAGGCCGTCGAGGACGTCGTCGCGCCGGTCTCGCCGGGTGATCGCCGCGAACCGGGTGCGATCGATGGTGTCCAGGGAGACGTTGATGCGGTCGAGTCCCGCGGCGACGAGGCCCTCGACCCGGCGGGGCAGCCCGAGTCCGTTGGTCGTCATCGCGATCTCGGGCGACTCCGGCAGAGCCGCCACCGCCGCGATGATCTGGTCGAGGTCGCGGCGCAGCAGTGGCTCGCCGCCGGTGAACCGGATGCGTTCGATGCCCAGGTCACGCACGGCCACGGTGAGCACCCGGATCAGCTCATCGGTGGTCAGCACCTGATCGGTGGGCATCCAGTCGAGGCCCTCGGCGGGCATGCAGTACGCGCAGCGCAGGTTGCACCGGTCGGTGACCGACACCCGTAGGTCCTTTGCGACCCGACCGAACGTGTCTCGCAGCGGACCCTCGGTCGGCACGCCGGAAGGCGCTCCCGCGTGCGGAGGTCGCGGGAGGGGCACTCCGAGGCCGACGATGGTCATGCTGCGATGGGACTCACTTCCGGTTCGGGTCCTTACGCGCCTCGAGGGCGCGGAAGGTGCTGGCGTGGAACACCAGTGGTTCGACGCCGGGATCGGCGCGCAGTGTCTCGATCTCGAGGAGGACGACGGTGTGGTCGCCGGCCTGGATCTCGTTGTGGATGGTGCATGACAGGTGCGCGGCGGCGTCGGGTACGAAGACCGCCCCACGATCGGTGCTCAACGGCGTGATCCCGTCGAAGCGGCGTTCCGACGGCCCCGCGAGCTGCTTGCAGAGGTCGATCTGGTCGCCGGCGAACACGCTGACCCCGATCGCCGGTGCGGTTCGGATCCGCGGCCAGGTCGTCGAGGTGTTCTGGACGCAGACCGAGACGAGGGGCGGATCGAGCGAGACGGTGGTGAACGAACTCGCCGCCATTCCGATCAGCGTGGTCGAATCCCCGTCGGACTGTTCGCAACACACGGCCACGACCCCGGACGGGAAGCAGCTGTAGGCATCCCGCAGCGCCCTCGCGTCGGAGGCGGGAGCGAGGTCGGGGGTGGTGTCGATGGTTGTGGTCACGGTCCTCACCTGGCTCGGCGTCCGGCACGGAGTGCGTACACCAGGCCCAGGACGAATCCCAGCGGTGCGCACATGGTCAGCAGGTAGACAGCGGTCGGCGCGGTGTCACCGCCAGTCACCAATGGTGTGAGGAACAACGCCACGATCGCCAGAATTCCGATGAGGAACACAACCCCGGCCGCCTGCAGCAATCGCGGGGACGACGTCTTCTGCATGTCTCCCACGGTAGTGCACCGGCCACGGGTGCGGCGTCGGGCGATCTGCGCCGGCAGGTAATGGTGTGACCGCGGGGTACGGCGTTGGCTACGATGGTCCTAGCAGGCGCCTTGCATCCGTCTGGGCCCGGACGGCACACACCGTCGGGTCGTCGAGATGGGTGATGGCGTCTTTTGTCGTGACAGGTCGTTTTTCGACGGATCAAGAACAGATGAGGGTGAGCACAGTGCCGACCGGCAAGGTGAAGTGGTACGACGCGGACAAGGGCTTCGGCTTCCTCTCGCAGGAGAGCGGTGAGGACGTCTACGTGCGTTCGGCAGCGTTGCCCGACGGGGTGGAGGCTCTCAAGCCCGGGCAGCGGGTGGAGTTCGGCATGGCCGCCGGGCGCCGCGGCCCGCAGGCGTTGAGCGTCAAGGTCCTCGAGCCCGCGCCGAGCGTGTCCAAGAACGTCCGCGAGGCCGCCCGTAAGGACGTCAAGCGCCATTCGCCCGACGAACTGCACGGCATGGTCGCCGATCTCATCACCCTGCTCGAGGGGAAGGTGCAGCCGGATCTCCGCAAGGGCCGCTACCCCGATCGCAAGACGGCTCAGCGGATCTCCGAGGTGGTGCGCGCGGTCGCCCGCGAGCTCGATTCCTGAGTCCCGTCGCTGCGATCTGCCGCTGGGTCCTGCTATCGAGCGGGCGCGGTCTGTACGGCCAGTTCACCGCGCGGCAGGACCTCGTCGGCCGGTGAGAGCCGCGCGGACGCGGCGATGACGGTGAAGCCGATGAGCTCCTTCTCCGGTGCCGACCGGAGGGTGAGCGTGTACGTGCTGTCCGGTCTCTGGGGTTGCTCGTCTTCGACGAGACCGCCGGGGGTCTGGTAGACGGCTGCGAGGTTCCACGGGCCCTGCGCGATCTCGCTCGAGACGGTCACCATGATCGTCGTGTCCACCGGCACCGGGATCGTCGCGGTCTCCCGCGGCGTCGTGATCTCCGGGTCGCACTCGGTGAGCATCAGGTCGCACCACCAGCGGGGCTCGACGCTGTGCAGCTCGTCACCGACCGCGACGTGCAGGTACGGCTGGTCGGTGTGCTGCGCGTTGCGGGTCAGCAGGTACACCGAGGTCCCGACGACGGCGACGAACGCCACGACCACGATCGCGATGATCGACAGAGCCTTCTTCTCACCACTGCTGATCACTGACGACGTTGTCCTGTCTGGTTGTGCGGCGGGTGATCGCCGTGGCTGTACGGACGGTCACCCCGATTCTCGAACGGAGCCGTCGGCGGCTTGGGCGCGGTCGGCATCGCAGCAGTCGACGGGCGTTGCGGGTGGGGTCGGGTGTCGGCTGTCGCGGGACTCCTCCGCGGCTGCGAGCCGGTGGCCCGGAACGCCACGGTGGGTGCGGCATGGTCGGGACGGCTGCCGCCGAGCCCGGGAACCAGCGACTTGCCGCGCGTGGTCATCACCGTCTGCGCCAGGCCCAGGCCCAGCAGGACGGCGACGACGGTGAAGCCGATCCACAGCGTGGGAGGCAGGAGCACTCCGAGCGAGGCGCCGAAGACCCACGACAGCTGCAGCACCGTCTCCGAGCGACCGAACGCGGATGCGCGCGACTCGTCGGGTAGGTCGTCCTGGATCGACGAGTCCAGGCACACCTTGCCGATCGCGCTCGTGCCGGAGGCGACCAGCGCGGCGACCGCAGCGGCGACGATGTTGCCGAAGATGGCGGCGAGCACGGCGACGACGAAGCACGAGGCGGTGGCCCAGACCACGATGCCCGGCGGGTTCTTCAGCTCGAGCCGGGTGCCGACGCCGTTGCCGATCATGTTGCCGACGCCGGCGGCCGCACCGACGGCGCCGAGCAGCAGCAGCTGGGTCCAGTCCGAGGCGTCGCCCTGTTGCGCCTTCGCGTAGAACGCGATGAACAGGGTCAGGAAGCCGGTCAGGATGCGGATCGTGCCGTTGCCCCACAGACCCGCGACCACCTTGCGGCCCAGCGGCTGGCGCATCTTCGCGGCCAGCATCTTGGCGCCGTCACGCGCGCTGGTCGACCCATCGGGATCAGGACCGGACCGGGCCGGCTCGCCGTGGTAGGTCAGCGTGGTCGGGATCTCGCCCTCCGTGGACTCGACCCACGACGGGATGCGCATGCACAGGTAGGCGCCGGCGGCGGCGACGATCGCCAGCCACACCATCGCGCCCGGCAAGTGGATCGGCAGGAGCTGGCCGAGCAGGAACTCGACGATCCCGGCGACGGCGCCGCCGACGATGGTCCCGCCGATGAGGCCGAAGGTCGTCAGCCGGGAGTTGACGCGCGGCAGATCGATGGTCGGGGGCACGACGCGCGGGGTGACCGCTGACTTGAGCACACCGAACGACTTGGACAGCACGAGCAGCCCCAACGCGCACGGATAGAGGACCCACGGGTCGTACTCGAGCTGCTGCGTCACGTCGTTCCACTGAACGTTGGCCATGATCAGCAGGGCCAGCACGACGCGGAGACCGAAGGTCGCGGCCATCGCGATGCGGCGCCCGCGCTGCAATCGGTCGAGAAGCGGACCGATGAGCGGCGCGATGAGTGCGAACGGCGCGATCGTGAGTGCCAGGTACAGCGCGACATTCGTCTTGGACTCGCCCGTCGCGGCGGCGAAGAACAGGGTGTTGGCCAGCGCGACGGCCATGGCGGCGTCGGCGGCGAAGTTGGCGATCACCGGGAGGGTCAGCGCGGTCAGTCCCGATTGATCGGCGCCGTCGGCGGTCGCGGCCTGGTGGATCTTGCCGATGCCCTTGCCGGTGAGTTCGCGGCTGCGCATCGCCGCCACCCGCATCACGGTGAGCTTCTTCGGCGCCCGGGGGCCGTGTTCGGTCGGCATCGCGCGCGTCTGCTCGTCGTGCGGGGGCTGCCCGCGGTCGTCGAGCGGCGGGAGATGCGGGTTGTGGGTGGGCGGCGGGAGGTAGGCGTTGCGGCCGGGGCCCGGGCCGCTCGGCGGTCCCCAGCCGGGCGCCGGACGCCGCGCACGCATCTGGCGCGTCTCGTCGACCGGGTAGTTCGTCGAACCGGGATGCTGCGCGGCCCGTCGCGCGGTGTCGTCGGGTGGTGGCCGGTGGTTCGCGGGACCCCTGGGGGCCCCGCGCCCCTCGTCGTGTCGGGAACTCCGTGGGATCACGGAGACGATTGTTCCTCATCTGCGGCCGCACCCGCTTGAAGCGGGTCGTTGTGTGGCACACGTCGGGGATATTGCACACTGGAACGGTGACTCAGGTAAGTGACGGCGAACGGCTCCTGGCGGCCGTCGACATCGCACGCTCCGCGCTGCTCGACGAAGGTCAGCGGCCCGGCGCGCATCGGCGCAGCGTCGCCGAGGGCGATTGGGCCGCCGCGCACTACTTCGATGCCGAACTCACCGGTTATCGCGGATGGCAGTGGTGCGTCGTGCTGGCGGGTTCCCCGGGCAGCGACGAGATCACGCTCAGCGAGGTGGTACTGCTGCCGGGGGACGGGTCCCTGCTCGCACCGCCGTGGGTGCCCTGGTCCGAGCGTGTCGCCTCCGGTGACCTCGGTGTCGGCGACCTCCTGGCCGCCGAACCCGACGATCCGCGCCTGGTGCCCAATCAGATCGACACCGGTGACGAGTTCCGGTTCGAGTCCGACTCCGCCGAACCCGACGACATCGGTCAGGTGGCCGGCGAGCTGGGTCTGGGACGTAAGCGTCTGCTGAGCCGCGAGGGCCGAGCCGACGCGGCACAACGCTGGTATGACGGAGATTTCGGTCCCACTTCGGAGATGGCCCAGGCGGCACCGTACGCATGCTGCACCTGTGGCTTCTATGTTCCCCTCGCGGGTGCGCTGCGGGCCGGCTTCGGTGCGTGCACCAACGAATACGCCGCCGACGGCCGAGTCGTGTCGGCGGAATACGGCTGTGGTGCACACTCCGACGTCCAGGGCCCGAAGGGCGAGGGTTCGCCGGCCTACGACGCCTATGACGACGGTGCCGTCGAGATCATCGCGAGGGCTGCGCTGGACGCAGAGCCGGCCCGCTCCTGACCCACCGCCGATCGCCGGGTCCCGACATCGAAGACACCTCAGCCGTGAGTGACGATCCGTTCGGTACGGCCGCGCTGCGATCGTCGACGCTCGATGCCTGGGTGTCGTCGCCGACGCGACTCGCCGAAGATGCGGCAGCCGAATCCGATCTGGTGACAGTGGGATATCGGGATCGGCTGCTCACCGAGCTCGCTGCGAACGCGGCCGATGCCGCGGCCGCCGCCGGTGTCGACGGCGAACTCGCGGTGTGGATCGACGGATCGGAGTTGCACGTCGCCAACACCGGCGCCCCCTTGACCCGCGAGGGCGTCCGGTCTCTCGCCGCGCTGCGTGTCTCGGCGAAATCGGCCGGCGGTGGGGCCACGGGTCACGGGGATGCGGGCCGGGGTCAGATCGGCCGGTTCGGTGTCGGTTTCACCGCGACCGCAACGGTGGCTGATCGGGTCGAGGTGCGGTCGCGCACCGGGTCGGTCGTGTTCGACCGGGACGCGACGCTCGACGCCGTGCGGGCGGCCGGGATCTCGCCGGACGACACGGGAGGTGTGCCGGAAGTCCCGGTGCTGCGACTGGTGTGGGCGTCGGAGTCCGTGCCTGCCGACGGTTTCGACACCGAGGTCGTGCTGCATCTGCGGGAGAGCCCCGGTCCGCTGGTCGAGGCGATGCTGGCGCAGGCGCCCGACCTCGTCGTGGAACTCGATGCGTTGCAACGCATCACCGTCACCGGTGTCGAAGTGTCGGTGGCGCGGGTGCCCGGTCCGGAACTCGACGACGCTGCTGCCCGGTCTGCCCTGGTGACCGTGTCGGTCTCGGGGGATGCGGCCGGCAAAGAGACGCTGCCGGCGTCGCGGCGGTGGCTCGAGGTCGCGCGCGGCGGAACCCGGTGGCTGGTCGACGCCGACGAAGGACAGGCGCCCGGGTGCGACGTCCTGCGTGCCCCGACCCCGACCGACATCGAGTTGAGCCTGCCGTGCCGGTGCATCACCGACCTGCCGCTCACGCCGGATCGCCGACACCTCCACCCGAAGGCCGAAATCGCCGATGCCGCCGCGGGTTACGTCGATCTGGTCCGGCTTGTCGATCCCGCCCGGCGGCTCCGTCTGGTGCCCGAGTTGCATCTTGCGCGCAATCCCGACGATGCCCGCCTGATCGAAGCCGTTCGACGGGAACTCCGCGACGCGGCCTGGCTCCCGGCCGCGGCCGGCGACGACCTGATCCCGCCCCGCGCGGTCGTGCTCGTCGGGCTGACGGAGCGGTTGGCGGAGATCCTGGGCGAGCTCTTCGGCGATCTCGTGCACCCGGACCTGTCTCTTGCGCAACATCTTCCGACACTGGGACGGCTCGGTGCGGAGGAACTCGGACTGGCGGCGACGGCCGAGCGGCTCGCCGGGGTACGGCGCGATCCGTCGTGGTGGCATGGCCTCTACGATGCGCTGAGCCCTCTGGTGTCGACCGGCCGCGAGGTCGAGGAGCTGGGGGCACTGCCGATTCCGCGTTCGGACGGCCGGATGGCCATCGGTCCCCGCGGACTGTTCGTCAGCGACCGGATCTCGACTCCGATGCGTTGGATTCCGACGGTGCACCCGGAGGCCCGCCACGAGTTGCTCGAACGCCTGGGCGTTCAAGATCTCTCGGTACCGGAGGCGCTCGCCGACCCGGCGCTGCGTGTGCTCGTCGAGGACACCGATCTCGACGACACCGGCGACGACGGTCTGGCCGCCGAGGTGTGTGCGGTCCTGCGAGCCGACCCGGATGCTTCGGTGCCGCCGTGGCTGTCGGCACTCGCGCTGACCGACGCCGAGGGCGAGTTACGCCCCGCCGACGAACTGCTCCTGCCCGGGAGTCCGCTGCTGTCCGTCCTCGTCGACGACCATCCGTTCGGGGTCGTCGATCAGGGCGTCGTCGACGAGTGTGGCGCCGAGCCATTGCGGAGGATCGGCGTCGGGTGGGGCTTCGTCACCGTCGACGACGATCTGCCGGTGGGGCCCGACCATGACCTGCCCGACGAACAGGACTGGTGGGACTCACTGCCCGAGGCCCCCGAGAGACTCTCCGCGGTACGTGATCTCGATCTCGTGGACGAAGGTCGCTGGCCACGGGCGCTGACGATGTTGGCCACCGACGAGCACATCGCCTCGCTGCTGACCGATCGCCGGGGTTACACGGCCTGGTGGTTGCGTCGGCACGCCGAGGTCGACGGATTGCTCCTGGGCGAATACCGTGCGCCGTCGGACGAGATCCTCGCGAACATCATCGATCCTCTGGATCACCCCGATGCCGACGCACTGTCCGGTGCGCTCGCGCGACTCGAGCCCGACGACGCCGACGACGCGTCGGTGCTGGTGACCAGACTCGGCGAACCGGGTCGCGAGATCAGCGCCGGCGCAACGGTGTCCGTGCACGCCGCGGTGGTCGCGGCATGCCGGCGCGGTGCCATCGATCCGGCCGACGTCGAGGTCCCCGATCGGGTGCGTACCCTCGCCGGGACCGTGACCGACCGCGCGGTGGTCGTCGACCGGCCGTGGTTCCTGCAGGCGCTGCCCGACGACGAGTCCGTACTCGCCGGGCCGACAGTGAGGCCGGAGGACGCCGACGTGCTGGCCACTCTGCTCGACCTGCCGCTGGCGACCGAGGAATACACGGCAACCGTCCGCGATCCCGGTGACGCGGTCACCTGGGCGCACCCCGAGGCGGTCCGCTTCGGAGCGGTGCGCGGCACGGCCGTGGAGCACGGGACGGTCCGCCTGCACGACGAGTTGTGGGTCACGATGCGCGGCAACCATTCCGAGCGTGACGTGCGGGTGTCATGGTGGATCGACGACGCGGGGGTCACGCACCTGGAGCGCCTGCGTCGATCCCCGCGGTGAGGATCGAGGCGAGCTGCCGGTAGGCGGCCGCGTCGTCGAGTCCGGTGGCGGCCAGGACCTCGCGACGCTGGATGCGGCTCATCATCGAGGTCGCGAGATCTGCGGCGAATGCGGCGTCGACATCACGGAAATCACCCGTCGCGACCCCGTCGGCGATGAGCGCCTGGACCCGTGACGACGCAGCGGCGGTGTTCAGTTCGTACAGGGAGCGTGTCGGGCCGAAGGCGTCGAGATCGCGCATGAACGCCTCCGATGCGGGTGAGAGTGCTTCGCCGACCGCCACCAGATAGACGATGACGCGTTCGCGTGGACTGTCGGTTGCCCGGACCCGGGCTTCGACCTGCTCGGTAGCGGTGCGGAAGAAGTGCGTCACGGTCGCCGTGACGAGCTGTTCCTTGCTGGCGGCGAGTGTGTACAGCGTCGACTTGGAGCACCGCAGCTCGGCCGCGATGTCAGCGATCGACAGATGGGCGAATCCATCGCGCAGGATCAACTCGAGCAGCGCGTCGAACAAGACCGCACGGCGACGCGTGGCGAATCCCTGAGCTGGCATGAGGCTCCTCGCGATCGGTTCGGCGGACGACCCGCGACTGTACGGAGCGCCGATCGAATAGTACTGTGCAGAGGACTTGAGTACTAGTTTCGTTACCTGGAGGTCAGTGATGCCGGTCGATCGCCTGCTACCCGACAATGAGGCGCGCGATCTGATCGCGCTGGTCCGCGACATCGCCGACAAGCGCATGGCGCCGATCGTCGACGAGCACGAGAAAAACCAGACCTACCCCGACGGATTGTTCGCCGAACTCGGCGAGGCCGGTCTGCTCGGCCTGGCATACCCGGTCGAGTGGGATGGCGGCGGCCAGTCGTACGAGGTGTACCTGCAGGTGCTCGAAGAGCTCGGCGCCCGGTGGGCGGCCGTCGCGGTGGCGGTGAGTGTCCACGGGCTGGCCTGCCATCCGCTGTTCAATTTCGGCACCGAGGAACAGAAGCAGCAGTGGCTGCCCGACCTGCTCAACGGCAAGCTGATCGGTGCGTACAGCCTGAGCGAACCACAGGCGGGTTCCGATGCCGCCGCCCTAGCCTGCCGGGCCACACCGGCCGACGGTGGCTACACGGTCAACGGCGCCAAGGCGTGGATCACCCATGGCGGCATCGCCGACGTCTACAACCTCTTCGCACGGACCGGGGAGGGGTCGAAGGGTGTGAGCTGCTTCCTCGTGCCGCGTGACACGACGGGCCTCACCTTCGGCAAGCCGGAGGACAAGATGGGACTGCACGCGGTGCCGACCACGGGCGCCTCCTATGACGACGCCTTCGTCGACGAGGGTCGACGGCTCGGAGCCGAGGGGCAAGGACTCCAGATCGCCTTTTCCGCACTCGATTCCGGCCGCCTGGGGATCGCGGCGGTTGCCACAGGTCTCGCGCAGGCCGCGCTCGACGCCGCGGTCGACTACGCGCAAGAACGAAGTGCGTTCGGCCGCAAGATCATCGATCACCAGGGGTTGTCGTTCGTCCTGGCCGACATGGCTGCCGCCGTCGACTCGGCCCGTGCCACCTATCTCGACGCGGCACGACGACGCGACGCCGGTGTCGACTACACACGTGCTGCCGCGACCGCAAAACTGGTCGCCACCGACGCAGCGATGAAGGTCACCACCGATGCGGTGCAGGTGTTCGGTGGGTACGGGTACACCCGCGACTTCCCGGTGGAGCGCTACATGCGCGAGGCCAAGATCACGCAGATCTTCGAGGGCACCAACCAGATCCAGCGTCTGGTGATCGGACGCGCCCTGGCGCGGTGATCACGCGTGCCCTACTCGGACGGGGCTCGTCTCAGCTCGAGATGTAGTAGAAGGCGCGGCCGTCGAGCCGACGGAAGCCCGGTCCGCCCAGCGTGACCAGGAGTCTGAGGATCCCGGGCAAGCGGGTGAACACGCGCTCCCGGTCCTCGGGGAGAAGGCCTTTGGCCATCATCGGACCGACCCGTAGCGTCTGGCGGAGTCCGGACTGCTTACCCATCTTCTCCTCGAAGGCATCCCAGTCGGCGGTGGTCATGTGACGCTGCACGATCGCGATGGCCTCGGTCTCCTCGTGAGCGAGGTGGTCGCCGAGGATCTGCCGCGCGCGGACGAGCGCGTCGGCCAGGGCGGCGCGGGTCCGGGTGTCGGCGGACGAGGCCATCGACGTGAAGCCGGCGTGGCATTCCGCGAGCAGGGGATCGATACGGTGGTGCTCGGCTTCCATGGCGTCGAGGACGCGCTTCTCGTCCTCGTCGCAGCGGGCGAGGAGCAGGGGCCACAGCTCGGCGTCCTCCCCGCTGTGATGATGATGCAGCGTGTCAGCGAACATCGTCCAGCGGTCCGCGAGTGCGCGCCACGTCCCGGCGTCGGCGATCGGGGTCACCGGCACGCTCGCGGCGAAGTCGGCGAGATCACGCCGGAACGTGTGGTGCAGCACGTACATCATGAACGGGTCGATGGGCCCCTCGGGTGCGGCGGCCTGGCCGGGGAGCAGAAGCTGGATCGGGTGTCCGGTGGTTGTCGTCATGGTCGTGTCCTCGTCAAGTGGTCGGGTCGGGCGGTGATGGTGACCACTGTCGGCGGAGGGGCTTGCGACGTACTTGAGGGCGACTTGACCCGCGACGGTGCAGGCAGGCGTGTATCGGCCGAACGGAGGACGTCTCGGGCTCGACTAGGGTGGCGACGGTTCCGGGTCGTGCGCCGTCACACGACGAGAGAGGAGTCCGAGGCCGATGATTGTCTCCCCGACGACGATCGACGAGAACATCCTCAACTGGGTGGTGACGAACCGTTCCGAACCGTGGATCTCGATCGCCGAGGCCCTCACTCTGCTCGGCAACACCCTCACCCTCACCGCGCTCACCGTTGTGGCGGTGATCGTCCTGGCCTGGCGGAACCGTCGTGCCGACGCGGTGTTCCTCGGTGGCGGAGTGCTCTTCGGGTACGCGCTCATGCAGGCCCTCAAGTTCTCTTTCGCCCGGGATCGCCCACCCATCGAGGACCGGTTGCTCGAGATCGACACCTTCTCCTACCCCTCGGGCCACGCGATGATGACGATGGTCGTCTTCGGGTTGTGCGCGGTCGCGGCGTACCGCGCCTCCGCCTGGGTGCGTGCGCATCGCTGGGTTCTGGCGCTGGCGCCCCTGCTGTCGATCCTGGTGGGACTCACGCGGATACAGCTCGCGGTGCACTGGACCACCGACGTGGTGTCGGGGTGGTTGTTCGGCGCGATCTGGGTCGTGCTCTGCACCTGGACCCTCCTTCGGTGCGAGACACGACGTGGCGCGGTTTCCAGGTCGACACCGCCTGGTTCCTGAGCCCGGACGCCGCGGCGATGGTGGCGGGTGGACGAGCCAGGGGTGTCGGTCGTGGCCGAGGCCTCGAATGTTGTTCTGCCCGTGCGATCGCCGGTGGGCGGCATGGTCTCGATGAGCTGGTCGAAGAGGGTGTCGAGCTCTGCCATGGTCCCAGGCGACTCGAGCACATGTTCAGATGCAACAGGTGGCCGGGGAACCTGGTCGGAGCTTGAGGACTCCGAACCGGAAGTAGGGCAAGCCCGCCGTCGGTGCACGTCCGTGCCGGTTTGCGCGGAACGTTGACGGTTCGTCGGTGCGCCGCGATACGGTCGGGTATGGATTTCTCCCCATCAGCGCGGTCGGCCGACCTGACCGAACGCGTGCGCACCTTCGTGACCAACGAGATCGAGCCCGTCGAACCCGAGATCCATCGGGACATCAAGAACAGACGTGACGAGAACGGCGATCCGTGGACGCCGTCGCCGATCATCGCGGAGCTGCAGAAGAAGGCTCGTTCGCAGGGCCTGTGGAACCTGTTCCTCCCCGCTGAGCATGCCGGCCGCTACGCGGCAGACTTCGGTACCGACGGTGGAGCCGGACTCAGCAACATCGACTACGCGCCGATCGCGGAGGCGATGGGGTCGTCGGGGCTCGCTCCGGTCATCTTCAACTGCAACGCACCCGACACCGGCAACATGGAGGTGTTGCTCCGGTACGGCACCGATGAGCAGCGCAAGCAGTGGCTCGAGCCGTTGCTGACGGCGGAGATCCGCAGCGCATTCTGCATGACCGAACCCGCTGTCGCGTCGTCGGACGCCACCAACATGGCCGCGACCGCCGTGCTCGACGGCGACGACGTCGTCATCAACGGCACCAAGTGGTTCTCCACCGGAGTCGGCCATCCCGACTGCAAGGTCCTCATCTTCATGGGCGTCACCGACGCGGAGGCGGACCGCAAGGCGCGCCACACCATGGTGCTGATCCCCATCGACGCGCCGGGCGTCACCATCGACCGGATGCTGACCACGATGGGCTACTTCGACGAACCGTTCGGCCACGGCGAGGTGACCTTCACCGACGTGCGGGTCCCGGCGTCGAACATCCTGCTCGGTCCCGGACGCGCCTTCGAGATCGCCCAGGGTCGGCTCGGACCGGGCCGTGTGCACCACTGCATGCGAGCCATCGGTCTCGCCGAGCGCGCGCTGGAACTCGGTGTGCGGCGCGCACTCTCGCGCGAGGCCTTCGGCAAGCAGCTCGCACGCCTGGGCGGCAACAGCGAACGTATCGCCGACGCCCGGATCGCGATCAATCGCTCGCGCCTGCTCGTCCACCACGCCGCGTGGCTCCTCGACCAGGGGATGTCCCGTGAGGCGCTCTCGGCCGTCAGCGAGATCAAGGTCGAGGTGCCCAACATGGCCCTCGACGTCATCGACCTCGCCATCCAGCTCCACGGCGGCGCCGGACTCACCGACGACTTCCCCCTCGCATCCGCCTGGGTCGGGGCGCGGTCGCTCCGACTCGCCGACGGCCCGGATGAGGTGCACCGCAACGTGGTTGCGCGCATCGAGTTCGGCAAGTACCGCTGAGGCAGGGGGAGACCGATGGCTGACGAGGTCGCCGGCGCGGGAGAGGTCCGCACCGAAGATGCGTTCGATGTCGAGACGGTGGCGAAGTGGCTGGAGTCCAACGCCGCGGATCCCGCCGGGCTCGACGCTGTACCCGAGGTGCGCCAGTTCGGCGGCGGCGCCTCCAATCTGACCTATCTGCTGCGCTATCCGACCAAGGACCTGATCCTGCGCCGGGCGCCGCGGGGCACCAAGGCGCGCGGTGCGCACGACATGGCACGGGAGTACCGGATCCAGTCCGCGCTGGCCGGCGCCATCCGCTACGTCGCACCGATGGTCGCCTTCTGCGACGACCCGTCGGTGCTGGGTGCCGACTTCTATGTGATGGGGCGGATCGACGGCGTCATCCCTCGCACCGAATGGCCCGCCGACGTGCAGCTCGACGCGGATCAGGCGCGACAACTGTGCTCGAACTTCATCGACACCCTCGTCGAGGTCCACTCGGTCGATCCGGACAAGACCGGACTCGGCGACCTCGGGAAGGGGCGCGGCTACGTCCGTCGCCAGGTCGACGGTTGGACCACACGATTCCGCAACGCGCACACCGACGACGTGCCCGACTTCGAGCGAACGATGGTGTGGCTGGCCGAGAACCAGCCCGACGATGTCGCGAACTGCGTGATCCACAACGATTTCAAGCTCGACAACGTGGTGCTCGACAAGAACGACCCCACCCGCGTGATCGGCATCCTCGACTGGGAGATGGCGACGCTCGGAGACCCGCTGATGGACGTTGCGGGATCGATGGCCTACTGGATCCAGGCCGACGACCCCGACGCCATGCAACTGATGCGCCGGGTCCCGACACACTTGCCCGGCATGATCAGTCGGGCGGAATTCGTCGAGAAGTACTGCGAGCGTATGGGTTTCGACATGTCGCCGGAGCGCTGGCGCTGGTACGAGGTGTTCGGGCTGTTCCGTGCCGGTGCCATCGCCCAGCAGATCTACTACCGCTACTACCACGGCCAGACCACCAACAAGGCGTTCGAGCGCCTCGGGTACGCGGTGGGCATCATCGCTCAGCGACTGGACGACTTGGTCGTGTAGCCGCCTGTACGAAAGGGCCGCCATGGCCGAAGAAGTGCTCACCTCTGCCAGCGCGGACGACGAGTTCCGGACCGGCGGCTACCGGCCCGAACTCCGCCGGACCCTCGGCGGATTCGCGGTGTTCGCGATCTCGTTCGCCTTCATCTCGGTCGCGGTGGGCGTCTTCGCGACCTACGGCGAAGTGCTCGTCACCGCCGGCCCCGTGGGGATCTGGCTGTGGACCGTCGCCGCCTTCGGGCAGACGCTGATAGCGCTGGTCGTCGCGCAGTTCGCGGCCCGCATCGCCCTGAGCGGGTCGTCGTACCAGTGGGCGTCGAGGCTGGCGAACCCCAGGGTCGGCTGGATGTTCGGCTGGTTGAGCTTCTGGTACCTGGCCATCGCCGTCGTCGCGATGGACAACGCACTGGCCAGTCAAGCGCTCATGCCCCTGTTCGGCATGGCCGAGGACGAGTCCGTCGCGCGGGTGATGACCGTCGTCATCCTGGTCGTCCAGGCCATTCTGGTCATCGCGTCGACCCGGCTCCTCGGTCTTTTCACCTCCGGCGCCGTCGCCGTCGAACTCGCGATCGTCGCCATCCTCGTCGTCGCACTGGCCGTGGTGATGGTGGTGACCGGCAGCGGACACCCCGGCAACCTGGGCTCACGCGGCATCGCGGCGGGCGCGGCGGACTACTGGGCCATCGGCGGGGGAGTGATGGCCGCGATGGTCATGGGCCTGACGACCCTGGTGGGTTTCGACTCCGCGGCGAACCTCGCCGAAGAGGCGAAGGACCCGTTCCGCAGCGTTCCCCGCGCGATCGTCGGTTCGGTGGTGGCCGCCGCGGTGGTGGGGCTGGTCTTCCTCATCGTGCTGACCGTCGCGATCGAGGACGTCGCCGCCATCAGCCGGGACGGCTCACCGGTCGCGGCCATCATCCGGGGCCAGCTCGGGTCGGTCGCCGAACGGGTCCTCCTCGTGTGCATCGCCTTCGCGATGTTCGGCGCGGGCATGGTGGTGATGGCTGCGTGCGCCCGGCAGGTGTTCGCGATGGCCAGGGACGGCCGGTTCCCGGCGCATCGTCTGATGCGGCGGGTCAGTCCGCGCACCCAGACCCCGGTTCCGGCGACCCTCCTCATCCTCGGCGTCGGCGTGGTGCTGATGGTCGCGCTGCCGGGTTCGGCCCTGATCGAACTGATCGTCGCGTCGACGATCCTGCCCGCGCTCATCTATGGCGGGATCGTCGTTCTCTATCTCGTGGTCCGAAAGCGACTGGAGCGCAAGGAAGGCGGCTTCAGTCTCGGCCGCATGGAACTTCCGATCGCGATCGCTGCGCTCATCTGGGTGGCGTTCGCGCTGTTCGTCCTGGTCACTCCCGACGACGCGACGGTGCCCACCTTCGTGGTGCTCGGACTGATCGCCGCGGGCGCGGTGTACTTCGCGGTGATGATGATCTGGAATCGCGAGGCCCTCGACCACGAGCCCGGCGTCGACGAATTCGCCGGGGCGGGCGGCGAACCGAACGGTTAGTCCAGGCCCTCCTGCGCGCCGCGGGCGCCGCGTCGGACGCCTGCGCGTTGCACCAGCACGATCGTCGTCCCCAGCAGTCCGACGCCGAGGCCCACCAGGCAGATCGTCAGAGTGCGGTCGCCACCGAGATCGGTGACGGCGACGACCACGGTCGCCACGGCCCACGCGATCATGCCGACCACGATCACCGGCTCGGGAGCGCGCAGGGCGCGGGGGAGTTCGGGGATCTCGACTGTCACGGACATGCACAACAGGGTAGCTTTCGGAACGTGCCAAACGACGTGCCCAGTGAGTCTCGCGCTCTGAGGTCCTCGACGACACCGAGCGACCCGGCCCCGCGCGGCCCCCTCGACAGGTTCTTCAAGATCTCCGAACGCGGGTCCACCGTCAACCGGGAGTTCCGCGGCGGCCTCGTCACCTTCTTCACGATGGCCTACATCGTGGTGCTGAACCCGATCATCATCGGCGGCATCCCCGGCGGCGACAAGAACACCGACGTGCTGGGCAACGTGCTCCCGCTCGCTCAGGTCGCGGCGGTCACTGCCCTCGTCGCGGGCGTCATGTCGATCTTGTTCGGTCTGGTCGCCAACTACCCGTTCGCGATCGCCGCGGGCCTCGGCATCAACAGTCTGCTCGCGGTGTCGATCGCCCCGCAGGTGACATGGCCCGAGGCGATGGGCCTGGTGGTCGTCGACGGCATCATCATCGTGCTGCTGGCCGTCACCGGATTCCGCACCGCGGTGTTCAACGCGGTGCCGGCGGAGCTCAAGGCCGCGATCGCGGCCGGAATCGGCTTGTTCATCGCATTCATCGGTTTCGTCGACGCCGGATTCGTCAAACGCGTCCCCGACGCCGCCGGTACCACCGTGCCGGTCCAGCTCGGCACCGACAATTCGATCGCGACCATCCCGACCCTCATCTTCGCCATCGGCGTACTGCTGATGGGCGTCCTCGTGGTGCGCAAGGTCCCCGGCGGACTGCTGATCGGCATCGCGATCACCACGGTCCTGTCGATCGTGCTCGAGCAGATCTTCGATTACGGGTCGAGCATCGACAATCCGTCGGGCTGGGGACTCAGCGTCCCCGACATCCCGAACGCCCTGGGCGGGCTACCCGACCTCAGCCTCGTCGGCGACGTCGACCTGTTCGGTGCGTTCACACGCATCGGTGTCCTGGCGGCATCGGTTCTGGTCTTCGCCTTGGTGCTGTCGAACTTCTTCGACGCGATGGGCACGATGACGGGCCTCGGCCGAGAAGCCGAACTCGCCGACGAGAAGGGCAACCTGCCCGGCATCGGACGCGCCCTTGTGGTCGAGGGCACCGGCGCGATCGCGGGCGGTGCCGCATCGGCGTCGTCGAACACGGTGTTCGTCGAGTCGGCGTCCGGTATCGCCGAAGGTGCGCGGACCGGCCTCGCGAACGTGGTGACCGGCGTGCTGTTCCTGGTGGCGATGTTCCTGACACCCATCTACGAGGTGATCCCGCTGGAGGCCGTCGCACCGGCACTCGTCGTGGTGGGTGCGCTGATGATCGGCCAGCTGACCGCGGTCGACTTCCGCCGCCTCGACTACGCGTTGCCGACCTTTCTCACCGTCGTCACCATGCCGTTCACCTACTCGATCGCCAACGGCATCGGCATCGGGTTCATCAGCTGGGTGGTGATGGCGACCGCCGCGGGCAAGGCGCGCACCGTGCACCCGCTGCTGTGGCTGGTCGCGGCCGTGTTCGTCGCCTACTTCGCGCGAGGTCCCATCTCCGACCTCATCGGGTGAGCCGATCCTCGGTCCAGTCGCGCGGATCGAGGGCCCGTGTCGTCCACACAGTTCAATTTCGCTTTGCGTAGGTTTCCGAGCTGGTCAACTGACCTACCCTTGGTGGATGCATTCACCATATGGTGACGGAAGCCTGTCCGGTGACCTGTCCCTCGCCGTCGTGCGACTCGCCCGGCGCCTACGCGGGCGACGCGAGAACAAGTTGGTGTCGCTCACCCAGCTGTCCGCCCTCAACACCCTGCACCACGAAGGTCCGATGACGCCCGGCGCGCTCGCCGCCGCCGAACGGGTGCGCCCGCCGTCGATGACGCGGGTGATCGCGTCGCTGTCGGACCTGGGGATGATCAAACGCGAGCCGCACCCGACCGACGGGCGCCAGGCGATCGTGACACTGTCGCCCGAGGGGGTCGAGGTGGTCACCGAGGAGCTCGCCGCCCGCAAGGCGTGGCTGAGTGACCGTCTCGCGGAACTGTCCCCCGACCAGCGCGACACCCTGCGAGAAGCCGTTCTGATCGTGAATTCGATTCTCGGACAGGCCGACACCGATGTACCGAAATCGCGGGCGGTCTAGGCGCCCACCGACAGCGGTCAGAAGAACGTGCCGGAGAACGGTGCGCGGTCGGTCATGAACGCGTGGTCGAGAGCCCGAAGCGTCGCCGCGGAGTCGACGTGGAGCCTTCCGGCCGCCGCATAGGTCGACGGTCGGACACCACCCAGGTAGATGCTCGACAGCACCGAGATGTCCAGGCGGACCGTCGGTGTGGCCGTGGCTGCCGCCGGCGCGACGATGGCCCCGCCCTCGCGAACAGACATGTCGAAAACGCCTCCGTGCCCGCGGAATTCGTCGGTCACCTCGATGACCGCGTCGAGGTCCGCGCCGTAGTGGCGGGCACTGAGAGCGGCCGGGACGTCGAGGATGCGCAACCACATCGTGTCCGAGGTGCCCGTCACCGACACCGACCGCGGGTTGACGAGTTTCTGCGGCAGCGGATCGTCGACGGGGATGCTCGCGGTGATCGACGGGATCAGGTCGAGGTTGATCAGCACGCGCCACAGGTCGGTGTGAGCGGCATCGGTGACGGCGAAGGTCTCGTAGACCTCGCCACGTACCGCGCCCCGCTCGTCCTTGTAGATGCGGTAGCTCGCGTAGCCGTCGTCGTGCAGCAGGTAGTGCAGTCCGCTCGCCGAGATCGGACGTTCCGACGCGCGGTCGGCGAGGATCGGGTTCCACCAGGCGGGCGTACGCGTGAGCGCGCCCGGCGTGGTCACGGTCCAGCGGGCGTGCAGGTCGGGGATCGCGGCGGCGACCGCGTCGGCGTCGGCGTAACGCACCGTCGCGTCCGCGGGCTGCTCGGCCCGCATGGCCGCGCCCGGACTCAACGACACGCTGTTCGCAAACGTGGCCGGACCGAAACCGAAGCGCTCGTAGATCGTGCCCTCACTCGCGGTGAGGATCGCGAACGTGTACTTCTCCGACTCCCACTGCTCGACGAGTTCGGTCAACATGCGGCGCAGGATTCCGCGCCGCCGATGAGTCGACGCGACCGACACCCACGACAGGCCTGCGGCGTCGGACACACCGCCACCGGGCAGCGACATCGACATGCGGTAGAACATCGACACGCCCACGAGTGGCTGGGTGTCGAGTCCGGTGTCGCGTACGAGGACGACGTCGTCGTCGGCGACCTTCCCGCGGAGATCGGCGACCTCCTCGTCGGGCAGCGGGTTGCGCATGGCGAAGGCGCGGGCGTCGGTGGTGATGATGTCGGCCCAGTCGGCGTCGGTCGCGCGCTTCATGGACAGACGTGACATGGGAGTCGAATCGCTGGTCACGCCCTTTACCGTGTCATACCCGGGTGCCGCGCCACGTCCCGGGTCCGCTTGGCGGCGACCGCGTCTCGTCGACGCTCGCCCACGTACCACCGTCCGGTGATGACCGCCGGAGGTGGCACACTGTTGCGGTGCCCGGGCTCGCAGTGGACGTGATCGACATCGACGATCCGGCGGATCCGCGCGTCGACGACTTTCGAGACCTCAACTCGGTGGACCGCCGCCCCGACCTGCCGGTGCTGCCCGGCGGCCGACCCGGGCGCGGCCTGGTCATCGCCGAGGGTGTGCTGGTCGCCCGCCGGATGATCGCCTCACGCTTCGACACCCACGCCTTCCTCGGCGTCGACAAACGACTCGACGAGCTCGGCGACGACCTGCTCGATCCGACGCTGGCCGGGGTGCCGTTCTTCCGCGCCACCGCCGAGGTGATGGCCGAGGTCGTCGGTTTCCACCTCAATCGAGGGGTCCTCGCGGTGTCGCGCCGACCGGAGGCCCTGTCGGTGTCGGACATCCTTGACACCGCCCGAACGGTCGCCATCCTCGAAGGGGTCAACGACCACGAGAACATCGGCTCGATCTTTCGCAACGCCGCCGGACTCGGCGTCGACGCCGTGCTCTTCGGTCAGGGCTGCGCCGACCCGCTCTACCGACGGTGCGTCCGGGTCTCCATGGGGCATGCGCTGCTCGTGCCCTTTGCGAAGTTCGACGAATGGCCACGCGGACTCGACCTGCTCCGCGACCGCGACTTCCGACTCGTATCGATGACCCCCGACCCGTCGGCGGTCACGCTGGCCGAAGCGGTCACCGCGGAGAAGGTCGGGTTCCTCGTCGGCGCCGAGGGGCCTGGTCTGACGGCCTCCGCGATGGCGGCCACCGACGTGAAGGCACGCATCCCCATGAGTCGCGGTACCGACTCCCTCAACGTGGCGACCGCGGCGGCCGTCGCGTTCTACGAGCGCGCACGGTCGGGGACGATGGCGACGTGACCGCCCCCGAATCGCTGCGAAACGATGACGGCCGCCCGGAACCGACGCCGTGGGTCCTCGGCATCGTCGTCGGGGTCGTGTGTGCGTTGTTCGCCGCGTTCGTCCTGGTGGGCGTGTACTTCCTGATCGGCGGCGTCCTGCGCTTTCTCGGTATCGCGGCGGTACTCGTCGTGGCCGGCGGCCTCGGGTGGACGCTGTGGGAGTTCCGGATGCGGCCGGTGTGGCGCTGGGTCGTGTGGGGCCTGCTGATCGGTTTTCTCGCCGGGGTGTCGTCGTCGATCGCGTTGCTGGCGCTGGGCCGCCCGGCCTGACGCGAACTCCGCCCGTCAGAAACCGAAATACTCCCGGATCCGCCCCCGCTTGCGAGGCGTGACCTCGGGCTGCGGGACCCGTGACCGCGCGGCCGTGGCCTCCCGGTAGTTGTCGTAGTCGGCTGCGGTCGGCTCGTACTCGGCCGGATGCAGCGCGAAGCAGGTGACCGTGATGCGCGCGGGGTCGACGTCCGACGGCGCGAGGGGATGGGTGTAGCGGAAGCCCAGCCACGCACGGTTGGCCTCCTCGGCCAGCTGCGCGGGGTGGAACGGCAACGACATCGGTGCGGTCGGCACCCCGTCGGCGTAGCTCAACGGGTGCTCACCACCCCAGAAGGGCTTCTCGAAGGTGAACGGCAGCCCGTGGTCTTCGTGGATGGTGACCGGGTCGGCGGCGAAGGAGCGTCGGAGCGTGCCGGCTTCCCACCGGGCGAACACGCCGAGCGACGTCTCGGGCTCGGTGTAGAGGAGGGTGGTCGCGGCGCTCCGACGGATCGACGTGAGCGTGCGGGTCAGGGTCGACGGGGCCGTCGACTCGAACAGCGAACACGAGACCACGGCGAGCGGACCGTAGAAGCCCGCATAGACGTGGTTGTCCTTGGCGGCCGCGGCCGTCGCGAGGTCGGTGTCGACGAGCGGCACCAGGACGCTGTCGCCGAAGATGGCGGTCGCCACCTGCTGCGCGTGTTGGGAGTCGTTGTGAGCCTCGGTGCGGAGGATCGATGCGGGATCGTCGGTGTCGATGAACCAGACGGTGGCCGCGCGTGCCGACGACACTCAGCTGTTCCCGTTGCTGCGTACGCCGAGCAGGACATCCTCCCACGCGGGGACCGCCGGTTTGCGCGCCTTCTTGCGGCGCGGGCGTTCGACACCGGCGGCCTGCGACGCCGGGGCATCGTCGTCGGCGTCGGTGTCGGTTTCCGCGGGTGCATTGTCGTCGGAAACTCCGGCCGCGGGAGGCTCGGTGTCGGACCGGTCGGCCGGCTCGTCGTCGAACCCGAAGTCGAACGGCACCGTCCCGTCGTCGTCTGCGGCCGGGCCTCGACGGTCGTGGCGGGCGCGTTGGGCACCGATGAGCGAGTTCGCATCCATGGTGACCTCTTCGCGGCCGTCCGGCGTGGTCTCCACGGCGACCGACGGGACGGCGACCGGGGGTGCGGCGACCGGGGTGAGGCGGCGGCGCGGCGCGATGGTCTCGGGGTGCGTCAGCTCGTCGGCGAGATCGTCGAGCGGGTCGACGCTGCCCCCGTGCGAACCGGGCTGGTAGCGCCAGTGCGCGAGATTGTCGGTGCGGCCGACACTCCAGGCGACCTGGACGATCCAGTATCCGTCGTCGCCCTTCCACGCATCCCATTCGGCGTCGGCGGGGTTGTGGCCGTAGGCGAGGATGCCTTCGTTGACCGACTCGACCAGCGTCGCGACGGCCGGGCCGTCGTGGCGGATGGGGTGGGCTGCGCCGGCGAGTTCGGTGGCGCGCGTGCGTTCGAGGAGCACGGGGTGCGCGAACCGTTCGATCTTGTCGGTCCCGACACCGGCGGCGGCGGCCACCTCGGCAACCGTGGCGCCCGCGCGGATACGTGCCTGGATCTCGCGGGGCCGCAGAGCGCTCTGCATCTCGATCTCGATCTGTCCCAGTCGTGAGATGTCGCCGCGGGCGGCGGCGCGGAGGCGTTCGTCGGAGGCGATCCGGAATTTCTCGCCGGACTGGGCGTCCTGGCAGATGACATGGGAGCCGTCGGATTCGACCCCGACGACGCGGAGCTCACGCATCTGCTCCTCCTCCGGTCGGTGCACGCATTGGGGTCACATTAACTCACCGATCTGCCGATTCACTGTGGGACACGCGGCAAAACCGCAGTTCAGCACGCGTGAGACGCAAGCGACGGCAGCGCATGGTGCGTCAGATGTGGTCTGTGGGAACCAGGCTACCCGCTCGACGAAACGACGCCGGCGCGCCGGGAAGTCACCTCGCGGAGGGGGATCAGAGGCGCTCGACGATGTGGTCGATGCACTGGGTGAGCTTGGTGACGTCCTCGGGCTCGATGGCCGGGAACATGCCCACGCGCAGCTGATTACGGCCCAGCTTGCGGTACGGCTCGGTGTCGACGACGCCGTTGGCGCGCAGGGTCTTGGCGACCGCTGCTGCGTCCACCTCGTCGTTGAAGTCGATGGTGCCCACGACCTGGCTTCGGTGGGCGGGATCGGTGACGAACGGCGTCGCGAACTCGCTGGCCTCGGCCCACTCGTACAGGCGCGCACTGGAATCGGCGGTGCGCGAGACGCACCAGTCCAGGCCGCCGTTGTTGTTCATCCACTCGATCTGGTTGGCGAACAGCAGCAGCGACCCGACCGCGGGGGTGTTGTAGGTCTGGTTCTTGCTGCTGTTGTCGACGGCGGTCGGCAGCGACAGGAACTCCGGGCACCACCGATCGGTCTCGGCGATCTCGGCGATGCGTGCCAGCGCGCGGGGGCTCATCAGTGCGACCCACAGCCCGCCGTCGGCGGCGAAGCACTTCTGCGGCGCGAAGTAGTAGATGTCGGCGTCGTTGATGTCGACGGGCAGGCCGCCTGCGCCGGAGGTGGCGTCGATGGCGATCAGCGCGTCATCCGAGCCTGCCGGGCGGACGACGGGAACGGCCACGCCCGTGGAGGTCTCGTTGTGTGCCCAGCCGATGAGGTCGACGCCACCGAAGTCGTCGGTGGTCAGGGCCGACGGGTCGGGTGCGGTGCCCGGATCGGTCGAGATGACCGCGGGCGAATCGAGGAACGGGGCCTTCTTCGCGACGGTCGCGAACTTCGACGAGAACTCGCCGTACGTGAGGTGCAGCGAACGCTGCTTGATCAGACCGAACGCGGCCGCATCCCAGAACGCGGTGGTCCCGCCGTTGGAGATGACGACCTCGTAACCCTCGGGCAGCGAGAACAGACTCGACAGACCCTCGCGGATCGAGCCCACGACGTTCTTCACCGGGGCCTGGCGATGGCTGGTGCCGAACACCGACGCGCCCGTGTCGACGAGGGACTGCAACTGCTCGGGGCGTACCTTCGACGGCCCGCAACCGAAGCGGCCGTCCGACGGCAGCAGGTCGGCGGGCAGGGTGATCGGTGCGGTGGCAGCTTCGCTCATGCCCGCAATTCTAGGGAGTGGCCCCCGACACCCGGGTTTCGGTCCCTGGTTGGCGCTGACGCCGGGTCTGCCGGAGGTGTGGGTGTGGACCTCGGACGACCTCCTCGCAGAAGCGCTAGTTCCACCGCAGAAGCGCTGGTTGCAAGTAGCGCTTCTGTGGAGGAAGTGGCGCTCCTGTGCGGGGTCTGCGGTTCAGACGAGTCCCGCGTCGTGGAGGGCGGCCTGGATGAGGCTCCGGAAGTGCCGCGGTTCCAGAAGGTCCTGCCAGGTCCAACGCACGACGATGCGTCCGGTCCGTCGGATCGCGTCTTCGCGTCGTTTCTCGTCGAACACCGTCTCCGACGCCGACGCGCCGAACTGCCCCGAGTATTTGACCTTGCCGTCGAACTCGCCGATCACCTTGTCCGCCCAGCCGAAGTCGCCGCGGGCGATGAAGCGGCCGGCGGAGTCGACGATCGTCACCTGCAGGTCAGGGAGTGGGAGTCCAGCGGCGATCATCGTTGCGCGACTCAGGGATTCACCCACGCTCTCGGAGCGGCCGTCCGCCACCGCGAAGGCCTGCCGCAGGTGTCGAACGCCCTTCAACTTGGTGCTCGACGCCACGACGGCGTCGATCTCGGCGTGCGTGATGCCGGACCGGAGGCCGCTGTCGAGGCAGCAGACTGCTTGCTCGAACGTTCCGAGACGGGCGACGTCGGCAACCGTGCGGGCCGGCGTCGTGACGCGAACGTCCCCGATCTCGGTGACGTGCTCCGGTGGCAGATTGCCGCGGTGGAGATGGACGCTCCCGCCGGAGCGCCCGGTGTTGGGAGTGGTGAAGTGGACTGTTGTCGTGTCCGGTCTGAGAAGCGGGATTCCGTGGAGGGCGGCCGCGGACTCGTGGCTGACCACGCGCCCGGACCCACCGACGGTCGCGGCGCCGCGGATTCTGAGGCGATAGCGTTCGAGCTCGTCGTCGGGTATCGGTCCGAGATGGAGGGCGCCGCGCCACACGCTCCGCAGTGCACCGCGTTCCTGGCGCAGCCGGATCTCGTCCTCGCCGAGAAGTGTTGCGAGGGTCGATCGTCGGAGCACGTGGTTGTCGGCCATGCGCTCATGGTGACGCTGCCGCGATGTGATCACGGGTGGTGCTGCGACGCTGTGGATTCGCGGGGACGCTGTCCACAGCCGGTGAATCCCGCAGAAGCGCTGGTTCGACCAGATCTGCGCTACTTACAGCCAGCGCTTCTCCGCTGGAACCAGCGCGTCTGTGGATGAGTCGGACTGGATGTCTCGCCGGTCCGAGCGGACCTACAGGCCCGGCTTCACGACGTCGCCCCAGCCTTCGACATCCTCGGGACGACGGGGGCTCGGTCCGGTGTAGATGGCCGCCGGGCGGACGAGCTTGCCGAGACGCTTCTGCTCCAGGATGTGCGCGCACCAGCCGGCGGTGCGGCCGCAGGTGAACATGGCCGGCATCATGTGCGTCGGCACCTCGGCGAAGTCGAGGATGACCGCGGCCCAGAACTCGACGTTGGTCTCGATGGCACGGTCGGGGCGTCGTTCGCGGAGTTCGGTGAGGGCGGCCTGCTCGAGTGCGGCGGCGATCTCGAAGCGCGGGATGCCGAGTTCCTGGGCGGTGCGGCGCAGCACGCGGGCGCGGGGGTCCTCCGCGCGGTACACGCGGTGCCCGAAGCCCATCAGCTTCTCCTTGCGGTCGAGGATGCCCTTGACGAGAGCGCGTGCGTCCCCGGTGTTCTCGACCTCCTCGATCATCGGCAGGACGCGGGCGGGTGCGCCGCCGTGCAGTGGTCCCGACATCGCGCCGATGGCACCCGAGAGCGAAGCCGCGACGTCGGCGCCCGTCGAGGCGATGACGCGGGCGGTGAAGGTCGAGGCGTTCATGCCGTGCTCGGCGGCGCTCACCCAGTAGGCGTCGATGGCGGCGATGTGCCGCGGGTCGGGGTCGCCTTTCCAGCGCGTCATGAAACGCGCGGTCACGGTGTCGCATTCGTCGATCACGTGCTGCGGGACGGCCGGTTGATGGATGCCGCGCGCGGATTGCGCGACGTAGGACAGCGCCATCACCGACGCGCGGGCGAGGTTGTCGCGGGCGGTCTCGTCGTCGATGTCCAGGAGCGGCTGGTAACCCCAGATCGGGGCCAGCATGGCGAGTGCGGCCTGCACGTCGACGCGCACATCGCCGGTGTGGATCGGGAGCGGGAACGGTTCGGCGGGCGGTAGTCCGTCGCCGAACCTGCCGTCGACGAGCAACGCCCACACGTCGGCGAAGGTCACCTTGTTCTCGACGAGATCCTCGATGTCGACGCCGCGGTAGCGCAGGTTGCCGCCGTTCTTGTCCGGCTCGGCGATGTCGGTGGTGAACGCCACCACGCCTTCGAGTCCGGTGACGAAGTCCTCGGGAACTGTGTTGGCCATGACAACCACCTCATTCGACATCCGTGTCGTGCATACGCATGCATACGATCCAGGACGAACTGTAGATCAGCCCGACGCCCCGCGTGTACCCAGGAGTAACGAGGTCGTCCGGAGTAGCGTCGGGAACGTGTTGGACGAGTCTCGCGACCCCATCGATCTGCCGAACATGCGCGTCGGTTACGGCGGCGGAATCCCGCCCAACATCGGTGAGGGTGACCGTGCCGCGGGTGCCGACGGAATCCGCGAGAACCTCGATCCGAGCTGGTTGCGTGGTGATCCGCCGTGGCTCGATCTCTTTCACGTGTGGCTTCGCGAGGCGCTCGACGCCCGGATCGCCGAACCGAACGCGATGGTGCTCGGCACCGCCGATGCCGAGGGACGGCCGTCGACACGCACCGTGCTGTGCAAGGGCGTGGATGCGAACGGGGTGGTGTTCTTCACCGGTTACGACTCCGACAAGGGTCGTCACCTTGCCGCGAATCCCTATGCGTCGGTGACGTTCCCGTGGATCGCCCTGGAGCGCCAGGTCCACTTCCGCGGGCCGGTCGAGCCGGTCAGTGCTGCAGAGACGCAGGCATATTGGGAGCTGCGGCCGCGGGGATCGCAGTTGTCGGCCGCGGCGTCGGAGCAGTCACGGCCGATCGGGAGCCGGGTCGAACTCGAACAGAAGGCGGCCGGCCTGGCCGAGCAGCTCGGCGGGTTCGACGGCGGTGCGGAGGTGCCCGTCCCGCCCACCTGGGGCGGCTACCGGATCACGCCTGTCGAGGTCGAGTTCTGGCAGGGCCGGGCCAACCGACTGCACAACCGCGTCCGGCTGACCCAGGTGGACCACACATGGCACGCGGAACGCCTGCAGCCCTGAGCCGGTCGTGGGCGGGGCCCGTCAGCGGTGGTCTATACGGTTCGCCTCGAGCGTGGTGACACCGCACTGCGCCTGGGCGAAGATCGGCGCGCGGTACACGTGGTGTCGGACTCGGACGCCGTTGACCCAGATCGTGCACCGTGCGTAGCCGCCCCACGACGTGATGTTCGCCGCGGTCTGCTGCCGTTTCTTGTGCGAGACGAAGGTGGTCGTCGTCGACCACAGCCGGGTCCTGGGGTTGTAGTCGCGCAGGGACATGCCCACGCCGGATGTGCGCGGTGCCATCGCGTTGTGACCGTCGATCCACCAGTAGCTGTAAGTGCTCCGCTGATCCGAGGCGACCTGCACGGTGATCCGGTCACCGGCGGTGGGAAAGCGCGGACTGGCCTCCGCGGTCCCCGGAAACGCCACGCCGAGAACGACTGCCGCAACCGTCGTCATGATCAGAACCCAGCGTTGAATACCCATGTGCGACTCCCTCTCGAACCCCGACCCGGAGCGGACCCGCCCGAGCGAGGGAGACGATAGCCGAAAGGGCCGAGCGGACCGCCATCGCTGTCCACAGGCGCCACCTCGTACAGTGCCTCGAGGTGCCGCGACACGAGAATCGGTACACAACGGACAAAAGCGTCGGTGCTCATCGGCCTGAATCGCGGCCGGTTCGCCGACGGTCATAGCATCGTGGAAATGGCCCGCTTCCTCGCCGACACGACGCCGTTGCGCAATCTCTATTTTCGACGGCTGTGGCTGGCGAACATCGTCACCGTCATCGGTGCGCAACTCACCGTTGTCGCGGTGCCCGCGCAGATCTACGAGGTCACCGGGAGTTCGGCCTACGTCGGTCTGACGGGCGTGTTCGGACTGGTTCCGCTGGTGGTGTTCGGGTTGTGGGGCGGGGCGCTGGCAGATGTCGTCGACCGCCGGACATTGCTGATCGTCACCACCACCGGACTGATCGGGTGCAGTGCGCTGTTCTGGGTCCAGGCCGTCATGGGCGGCCAGAACGTGTGGATCATCCTGGTGCTCTTCGCTTTACAGCAGGCCTTCTTCGCGATCAACCAGCCGACGCGCACCGCGGTGTTGCCTCGACTGCTCGACGCCAAGGACCTGCCCGCGGCGCTGTCGCTGAACATGACGGTCATGCAGGCGGGCGCGATCGCGGGCCCCCTCGTGGGCGGCGCCCTGATCCCGGTGCTCGGGTACTCGCTGCTCTACTTCGTGGACACGTTGTTCCTGCTACCGACGCTGATCGCGGTGATCATGCTGCCGTCGCTGCGCCCGGAGAGCGACGCCGCGCCGAAGGTGGCGGGCCTGCGGTCGGTTCTCGACGGTCTGCGCTATCTCGCCGGACACAAGATCCTGCTGGCCTCGTTCCTCGTCGACCTCATCGCCATGGTGTTCGGTATGCCGCGCGCGCTCTTCCCGCAGATGGCGCACGAGAACTTCGGCGGTCCCGAGGGCGGCGGTCTGGCGTTCGCGCTGTTGTTCACCGCCATCTCGGCGGGCGCGGTGATCGGCGGCATCTTCTCGGGCTGGGTGACCCGGGTGGAGCGGCAGGGTCTCGCGGTCATCGTGTGCGTGATCATCTGGGGTGTGGCGATCACCGGCACCGGAATCGCGGTGTCCTTCGCCGACGGGACAGCGATGCCGATGCTGATCGTCGCGGTCGTGCTGCTGATGATCGGCGGTGCGGCGGACATGGCGTCGGCAGCGTTCCGGCAGACGATCCTGCTCGCCGCCGCCAACGACGAGGTCCGTGGACGGCTGCAGGGCGTGTTCATCGTGGTCGTCGCCGGCGGTCCGCGGATCGCCGACGTCGCACACGGCACCGCCGCCGCATCCATCGGCGTCGCTGCGGCCACGGCATACGGCGGTGTCGCCGTGGTGATCGCGACGATCGTCGCCGCGCTGATGATCCCGGCGTTCGTGCACTACCGCGCTGGTCAGCGAACCTGACGCCGGGCCTCGCGGTCAGCGCGCCCGACGGATCGGTGCCACCATGGACGACATGACCGCCGCCACCGGTTTCGACGTGCCGATCATCGACATCACGCCGTACACCCGCAACGGCGACGCCGCCGATCGCGCGGTCGTCGCGGCGCAGATCGACGACGCGGCCGCATCTGTCGGCTTCATCCAAATCGTCGGACACGGAATCCCGGCCGCAGTGATCGACGAGTTCACCGCGGTGATGGACGACTTCTTCGCCCTTCCCCTCGAACTGAAGAAGTCATATCGCACCCCGCCGGAGATCAACCGCGGATATGCGCCGCCGAAATCGGAGTCGCTGTCTCTCTCGCTGGGCGTCGAGCCTGCCGCGCGGATGAACGATTTCTTCGAGGCCTTCAACGTCGGCGTCGAAGCCGCCGAGTACCCCCATCTCAGCCTGCCCGCCGACCAGTACGCCGCCAACACATGGCCTGCCGTCGAACATTTCCGGGCCGCGGTGTCGGCGTACTTCGGGGAAGCGCGGCGCGTTGCGCACACGCTCACGAGGATCTTCGCCGACGCCCTCGATCTGCCCGCGGACTTCTTCGAGGGATTCACCGACCACTCGCTCGACGTGCTCCGCATGAACAACTACGCGCTGGCGCCGGGGGAGATCACCCCGGCCGGCGAACTGACCGGCATGGGCGAGCACACCGACTACGGGATCGTCACCGTGTTGTGGGCCGATCAGGTCGACGGGCTGCAGGTTCTCGACCGTCGGGGAGAGTGGCACGACGTCAGCCCGGCCGAGGGCGCGCTGCTGGTCAACCTGGGAGACCTGATGGCCCGGTGGACCAACGAACGGTGGATGTCGACGCTGCATCGCGTCAAACCGCCCATCGTCGACGGCACGGTCCAACGACGCCGTTCGGCCGCCTACTTCCACGACGGCAACATCGACGCCACGATCACCACCCTGCCGTCGTGCGTCGGCGCGGGGAGCCGGTACTCACCCATCACCGTCGGCGAACACATCGGCGCCAAGCTTGCCGGTTCCCGTGCGGGACGGTCGAATCCATACGCGACCCGGGACGCAGACCGCGTCCGGCAGGCGATGGGACGCGGAATGGGCCAACAGTGAGTGACCGACCGCCCTTGACACTTCCCGACAGGTCGTCGACGCCTCAGCCTCGGTCCGAGGTGAGTGTCCCGGGATAGGTCGCTCGCCGCGCCGCGGTCACCGGGCAGTAGTGCATCGGATTGTCGCGCTGATCCTGCGGCGGCAGGTTGCGCGCGGGGGTGTGCACGATCGGTGCGTCGACGGCGACCCTCCCGGACAGTCGATCGAACGCGTCGCGCGGTCGGGGGTGCCGCAGAACGCGTTTGGGCAGCAGCTTGTGCATCACCACGTTGACGACCTTGCCCACCATCCGGAACCGACGCTCGTCTCTGTCGGTCCACGACAGGCCGAGGATCTCGCGGACCGGCTCGTCGTAGAAGCCGGTGGTCAGCCACATGAAGAGCTTCTGGTTCTGGGGCACGAGGTACCGGTCCCACAACCACTTCGGGATGAACGAGAGGAACGGCGGCGGTGGGAGCTGCGTGATGTCGAGGACCGTGCGCACCGAGACGTGGTCGCGAAGAACGTTGCGACACATGTAATCCCAGTAGTCGAGAAAGTCCTCGTAGGTCTCCGGTACCGGATGCATCGATACGCCGTACTGTGCGTACCAGGCCTTGGACTCCTCGAAGAGCTGACGCTTCTGGTCTTCGCTCAGGAACGGTCCGAAGCGCTCGCAGAGGCGGACGTTGCCGTACCAGAACGTGGCGTGCGCCCAATAGAACACGTCGGGATCCAGTGCGTGGTACCGAGATCCGTCCTCCATGGTGCCCTTGACGGTCCGGTGGTAGTCCCGCACCTCCAGGCCCGTCTGAGTGCCGGGGACGATCGAGTCGAAGACGACGCCGCTGATGGGGTAGAGGGAGCGCATGAGACGCTCCCAGCGCTCGCCGAAAAAGTCCGAGTGGTCCCACACCGCCGCGCCCAGTTTGGGGTGCATGTTCTGGATGGACCCGGCCCACAGCCCTTGGAACATGCCGGTCCAGGTGCCCCATACCTGCCAGGTCAGCGAGTCGGGCCCGAGCGGCTCGTACTCGTGAGCCGCCTTGACGCCCGCGCTGCCGGTCTCGTACCCGTCTTCGGAGTACTCCGCGCCGGCAGGGCAGGCGGCACCGGCGGGTGCGCCATCCTCGGCGTGAACGGGACAGGTTCCCTGCACATCGTCCATAACCTCGGTCATGAGACGGAACCCTAGGTTCGTCTCACGGTGATGTCAACCGCGTGTCACTCGGGACTCTCGTGCGTCACCGCCTTGTAGCCACGCGCACCCGCACGATCGACGGCCGCACGCACGAGGCCGAAAACGAGTCCCTGCAGCGCGGCGGCGACCAGCACCTCGGTGTTGCTGCGCTCGAGATCCTTGGGATCGGGCGCCGACTCGTCGTCGGAGATCCGTTTCCAGATCTGACCGAAGACGGCACCCGCGGCGATACCGCCGAGAACACTCGTCGCGAGAGACATGGGCTTGTACATCGCCTTGGACACAGCACTCATAGGAGCTCCTCTGCTCGGTAACGGGTCGATGAAACAGGGTCAGGCGCGACGACGACGCACGATGACGATCGCGCCGACGGCCAGTACGGCCGCCACCGCAGCGCCGATGACAACGGTGCGGTTCTCCTGCGCCTTGACCTTCGCGGTGTGCGCGGTCTCGGACGCCGCCTCGCTGACGCGCGCCGGCACGTCCAACTTGGCCGCCAGCGCATCCACCGTCTCGGCGAGTTCCTGGCGTTGCTGTTCGATGGGCGGCGGATCGTCAGCCGGGGTCTTCTCCGGTTGTGTCTCACTCATCTACAGGTGCTCCTTCACGGTCGCGACGTCACGCTGGACGCTCTCCACGGTGTGCTCAGGGGCCGGCGGGATGGCCGACTTAGCCCGTTTGGCGCCGATCGCAGCCGACGCACCGCCGATGACCAGCAACACGACGCCGACAATCACCGCCGCCAGCCACGCCGGGACCGCGTTCGCCAACCCCAACACCGCAGCGGCGACGAGGGTGCCGAGCCCGAACAGCACCAGCAACGTGCCGGCACCGGAAATCCCCGCACCCACGCCGATCCGGGTGCCCTTTCCCTTCATCTCGGCCACCGCATGTTGCAGTTCGGTTTTCACCAGGGTCGTCGTCTGACTCTGGAGACGCTCGACGAGCTGCACGGTCGACAAGTCGTTCACAGACGGTTCACTCACGTTCGGTACCTCCTATCGGGACGTCGATCGCGTTCCCTCAGCAGGCGAATCCCAAACGTGGGAGTGCTTCGGGGCCGGTGTCGGTGACCCCCCAAACCCACGATCAGTGACGCCTGAAACGGATCTCCGATCAGTGCCGCCTGAAACGGATCTCCGATCAGTGACGCCTGAAACGGATCTCCGATCCGGGTACGAGTTGCGCCGCCAGATCCACCGCCCCCACCGTGAGGACCGCCACCACCGGATACCCGCCGGTCACCGGATGATCGGCCAGGAAGACGACCGGGCGCCCGCTCGGCGGCACCTGCACGGACCCGTGGGCGATGCCCTCCGAACGCAGCTCCGGCACCTCGTCGCGATGGGCGAGCACGGGGTGGCCCGAATCGGCGGCCCGATCGACCCGGACTCCGACGCGATTGCTGTCCGCGCCGACCACCCACGTGCCCACATG
The DNA here is from genome assembly GCF_051789125.1 of Gordonia terrae. Lineage (GTDB taxonomy): Bacteria > Actinomycetota > Actinomycetes > Mycobacteriales > Mycobacteriaceae > Gordonia > Gordonia terrae_A. The sequence goes on from NZ_CP196526.1 coordinate 1,332,562, forward strand.
CAGATCCGACGGTGACCGGAGATGATCTGCGCGGGGCCCGGGGTGGCACTCCAGCACGGTCACCGACGGATGCGTTGTGTCCGGCGGTGCCGACGACGCCGGGGGCCAGCCGCCGGCGTCACGACCGATCGGCAGCACGCAACCCGCGGACAGCACGTCGGGTCCCAGTCCGGACAGGGTGTCCGTGGCTCGGGAGCCGAGCACGGGGGCGACGTCGATGCCACCGCGGACCGCGACGTAATTGCGCAACCCCCGAATCGGAGTGTCCAACAGGAGTTCGTCGCCCGACCGCAGGACCACGGCGGCCGCAAGCCCCGCCGGCACGCCGTTGCGGCGCACCGTCGTCTGCGCGCCGGTCACCGCCACCAGGAGATCGCCGACCGCATCGACCCGCAGACCGCCCATCGTCGTCTCGATCACCGCCGCCGACTCCCCGTTGCCCACAAGGCGGTTGGCCAGCGCGAGGGCTCCGCGGTCGGCCGCGCCCGAGGCGGGTACGCCGAGGTGCGCGTAGCCGTGGCGTCCGAGATCCTGCAGCGTCGCCAGCGGGCCCGGCGACAGTACGACCAACGCGTTCATCCGTTGTCTCCGGCCCCGTCTCCGCCGGCGGGCCCGGCGTCGACGAAACGGACGATCCGGCCGGCGGCGAACAGTGCCGGCGGGTCGGCGGCCTCGTCCCACAGCTGAATCTCGGTGTGGCCCAGAAGATGCCACCCACCGGGGCTCTGCTTCGGATAGACGGCGCTGTATCCCGCGGCGATGGCCACCGCGCCCGCCGGGACCCGCGATCGTGGTTCGGGCCGGCGCCCGACGCCGTCGAAGGGGTGCGGCGACGTGTCATCGGCCACCAGATAACCGAAACCCGGTGCGAAACCCATGAACTGGACCCGCCAGCGGGTGCGGCGGTGCAGGTCGACGACCTCCTCGGGCGTGATCCGCAGTGCTGTGGCGACATCGGCCACGTCGTCGCCGTCGTAGATGACGGGTATGACGATCTCGTCGAGAATGCCGGCGTCGGCTTCCGGGTCGGTGTGGCCCCGCCGCAACGCGCGTCGAATGCCCAATTCGTCCAGTCCGCGGCCGGGACGCGCCTGCACCAGAAGCGTGTGGGCGCTCGGAATCAGGTCGGTGACGTCGGGGAGTTCCCCGCGGTCGCGGGCTTCCCGCAACGCGGCCGCCGCGGCCAGGACCGCGGTGGAGGGGGACGCCTCGGCCGAGAAGTCGAGGGCCACCGCATCCGGGCCTGCCGGCAGCTCGTGCATGCACCGAATCTACCCCCGCCGTCCGGTGGAGCTCATCGTGTCGAAGGAGGAGAGGGCGATGGGGGAGAGGTCGATCGGAGAAAACGGGCGCACTGCGATGGCAGACTCGTGGCGAGCATGTCCGTAGGTGGTCACGGCGCGGCGCGAGGAGAGACAGTGAGAGAGATCGTCGTCTGCGGTGAGGCGCTCGTCGATGTCGTGCAGCAGCGGCGAGATCCCCGGGATTCGACATCAGGTGGGTTGGCGCCCCTGCAACCGGCACTCGGCGGCGGACCCTTCAACGTGGCGATCACCCTGGGACGCTTGGGAAGTGCGGTCTCACTGCTGTCCGCGGTGTCCACCGACACCTACGGCGATGCCATCGTCGACGCATTGCGGTCCGCCGGTGTGGGGACCACGTGGGTCCAGCGCCGCGCGGAACCGACCTCGCTCGCGGTCGCGACCATCGCCGACGACGGTTCCGCGCGCTACTCCTTCTACGTCGAGGGCACGGCCGACCGTGCGGTCACCGACCCCGGCGCCCTGCCGCCGACCGTCTCGGCGATGACCTTCGGAACGCTGTCGCTGGTCCTGGAACCAGGGTCATCGGTGTACGAGAACCTGATGCGGCGTGCACGTGCCGAAGGGCGAGTCGTCGTGCTGGACCCGAACATCCGGCCCGCGGTCATCGACGATCCCGACGGTTATCGTCGGCGATTCCGCCGATGGATGTCCCATGTCGACCTGGTCAAGCTGTCGGATGAGGACGCCTCGTGGCTGGCCGATGGGCCTGCGGGCAGCACCGCGAACGAGTGGCTGGCCGATGGTGTGGCAGCGGTCGTGACCACCGCCGGATCATCGGGGATCACTGTCCGCACCGCCGCTGACGAGGTCAGCGTGCCCGCTCCGGCGGTCGATGTCGTCGACACCATCGGCGCCGGCGACAGCGTCCTCGGAGGGCTCGTCCACCACCTCGATCGGCACGGTCGGCTGACCCCCGGAGCGCTACGCTCGCTGGGCGTCGACGATTGGCGGAAAGCGGCTCAATTCGCAGCTCACGTGGCTGCCGTGACGGTGTCCCGCCCCGGCGCCGACCCTCCGTGGGCGGGCGAGCTGCGAAGCGACTAGGTTGTTACCTGTGTGTCCTACCCGGACACTGTAAAAATCTCTGATCTGAATAAGGGGTTCGTGTGTCTGCTGAAACAGTCCCAGCCGACCAGGCGTCCGACACGGCCTCAGCGACCTTCACCTACCCCGGTGGACAGCTGGAGCTCCCGATCCTGAAGGCCACCGAGGGCACTGACTCGGTCGCACTCGGCAAATTCCTCGCCGAGACCAACCTGACCACCTTCGATGGTGGCTTCGTGAACACCGCGTCGACGAAGTCGGCCATCACCTACATCGACGGTGACGCGGGCATCCTGCGATACCGCGGTATCCCGATCGACCAGCTGGCGGAGAAGTCGACCTTCATCGAGGTGAGCTACCTGCTCATCTACGGCGAGCTCCCGACCCCGTCGCAGCTGGAGGACTTCACCACCAAGATCCAGCGGCACACCCTGCTGCACGAGGATCTCAAGCGCTTCTTCGACGGCTTCCCGCGTAACGCACATCCGATGCCGGTGCTGTCGAGTGCGGTCAACGCCCTGTCGGCGTACTACCAGGACTCGCTCGATCCCAAGGACGACGAGCAGGTCGAACTGTCGACCATCCGTCTCCTGGCGAAGCTGCCGACCATCGCGGCCTACGCGTACAAGAAGTCGGCGGGCCAGCCGTTCCTGTACCCCGACAACTCGCTGAGCCTTGTCGAGAACTTCCTGCGCATGACCTTCGGCTTCCCCGCGGAGCCCTACGAGGTGAACCCCGAGGTAGCCAAGGCGCTCGACATGCTGTTCATCCTGCATGCCGACCACGAGCAGAACTGTTCGACCTCCACGGTCCGCCTCGTCGGCTCGTCGCAGGCCAACCTGTTCACCTCGATCTCCGGCGGCATCAACGCACTCTGGGGTCCGCTGCACGGTGGCGCCAACCAGGCGGTGCTCGAGATGCTCGATGCCATCAAGGCCGACGGCGGCGACACCAAGGACTTCATGAAGCGCGTGAAGAACAAGGAAGCCGGCGTCAAGCTGATGGGCTTCGGTCACCGCGTTTACAAGAACTACGACCCGCGTGCCGCGATCGTCAAGAAGACCGCCGACACGATCCTGGAATCCCTTGGCGTGCAGGATGATCTGCTCGACATCGCGAAGGGTCTCGAAGAGGTCGCACTCAACGACGACTACTTCATCGAGCGTCGCCTGTACCCGAACGTCGACTTCTACACCGGTGTGATCTACCGTGCCATGGGCTTCCCGACGCGCATGTTCACCGTGCTGTTCGCGCTGGGTCGCCTGCCGGGGTGGATCGCGCACTGGCGTGAGATGCACGAGGACCCGACCACCAAGATCGGCCGTCCGCGTCAGCTCTACACCGGCTACACCGAGCGCGACTACATCCAGATGGGCGATCGCTAGCGCTCGGGTCCCACGGGACGATCGTCCTCCGGACACGACTGACCGCCGAACACCCGACTCAAAGGAGAGTCCAGTGACCAGCACCGAGAAGCCACAAGTCGAGTTCCAGGCGGGCCCCCCGCCGGCCGAGCTCACCATCGCCGACATCATCGTCGGCGACGGTGCCGAGGCCGCACGCGGTGGCATCGTCGACGTCCACTACGTGGGCGTCGACTACGAGACGGGCGAAGAGTTCGATTCCTCGTGGGACCGCGGCCAGTCGGCCAACTTCCCGCTCGACCGGCTGATCCCCGGCTGGCAGGAGGGCATCCCCGGGATGAAGGTCGGCGGACGTCGCCAGCTGACCGTCCCGCCGGAGCTCGCCTACGGCTCGGCCGGTGCCGGGCACCGCCTGTCGGGACGGACCCTCGTGTTCGTCATCGATCTGCTCGGAGTGGGCTGACGTCCGCGACTTCACTGGTCTGGCTCAGGCGCGATCTGCGCCTGAGTGACCTCCCGCCGCTCGCCGCGGCCGCCTCGGGGACCGATTCGTCGGTCCTCGTGTGTTTTGTGCTGGACCCCAGACTCGAGAAGTCCTCCGGGGAGCGTCGACTCGCGTTTCTGTTCGATTCACTGCGTGAGCTGAACGACAAGCTCGACGGCAAGCTGCTCGTCGTGCGCGGCCGGCCCGAGGTGGAGATCCCGCGGTTGTCGCGTGCCGTCGACGCCGAGCGGGTGCACATCTCGCAGGATTTCGCGCCGTACGGACGTCGTCGTGACGAGGCGGTGGCCGACGAGCTCGGTGACATCCCACTCGAGGCCACCGGTTCGCCCTACCTCGTCTCGCCCGGCAGGGTCACCAAGGACGACGGTGAGCCCTACAAGGTCTTCACGCCCTACTACAAGCGCTGGCGCGACCACGGGTGGCGCAAGCCCGCGGATTCGGCCGGCGCAGCTGCATCGGCTCTCGACCCGGCCGACCTCGCGAAGTCCGGTCGCATCGACATCCCGGCCGCCCCGACGACACTGTCCATCCCGGCTGGTGAGGATGCCGCCAGGGACAAGTGGGCCGAGTTCGTCGACGACGGGCTGGCGGACTACGCGTCCGGGCGCAACGATCCGGCGGGCGAGCGCACCAGCCGGATGTCGGCGTATCTCAAGTACGGCAACATCCATCCTCGTACCCTGGCCGCCGATCTGGGCAGCGGCGAGGGTGCGCAGGCGTTCCTCCGCGAGCTCGCATTCCGCGACTTCTACGCCGATGTGCTCTATCACTGGCCACACAGCCTGTGGCACAACTGGAATCGGCAGTTCGACGACATCGACCTCGACACCGACAAGAAGGCGTACGAGCGGTTCGACGCGTGGAAGGCGGGCCGGACGGGTTACCCGCTCGTCGACGCCGGGATGCGGCAGTTGGCCGAGACCGGGTACATGCACAATCGGGTGCGCATGGTCACGGCGTCGTTCCTGGTCAAGGATCTGCACCTGCCGTGGTGGTGGGGAGCGGAGTGGTTCCTCGACCAACTCATCGATGGCGACATGGCGTCGAACAATCACGGCTGGCAGTGGGCCGCGGGCACGGGAACCGATGCGGCCCCGTACTTCCGGGTGTTCAACCCCGAAGCGCAGGCCAAGAAGTTCGACCCACAGGGCGAGTACGTCCGACGGTGGGTGGGCGACATCGACGCCGACGACTATCCCGATCCCATCGTCGACCACAAGGACGAACGTGAGGAAGCGCTCCGGCGTTTCGGCCAGATATAGTCTCCCGCACAGCGATTCGTAGCGATAGTGCGCGCTATGTGCGCACTATCGCTACGAAATCCCGGGTGGGGGTCAGCGGGCGAGCTTGAGAACCTCACCCCACCCGATGCGCGAACCGGTGCGCAGGATGGATCGCTGGTAGATCCGGGCCGCGACCCAGGTGGCCGCGGCGCAGGCCGCTCCCATCAGACCGAACGTCACGATGATCTGCACGGCGTCGGTGTCGCCGGTCGCGATGCGCATCGGCATGAGGGCCGCGCTGAACGGTGGTATCCAGCTGAGCACCTCGATCAGGGTCGAATCCATCGCCTGGACACCGAAGATGCCCGAGTACAGCACCGCAACCGCCAGGAACGTCAATGGAGCCGACGACGAGTTCAGCTCTTCCTGCCGGGACACGATGGCCCCGGTCGCCGCGTAGAGCGAGGAGAAGAACAGGAACCCGAGGAGGAACCACGCGATCACCGCCGCGAACATCCCGAGGGCGGCACCTGGCAGGGTGAGGATGCCGGTCGCGGTACCCGCGATCAGGGCGGTCGCGCCGAGCAGTACCACCTGGCCCAGGGCGACGACGCCGATGCCGATGATCTTGCCCCACAGCAGATGCAGCGGTTTGATCGTGGCGAGCAGCAGCTCCACCACACGCGAGGTCTTCTCCTCGACGACGCCGACGGCGACCATCGTGCCGCCCATCATGATCGCCGTGACCAGCAGCACCACGCCGACCATGGCGATGAGCAGACGCTGCCCCTCATCGGGATTGTCCGGTTCGGTCTGGGACACACTGATGTCGACGGTGGGGAGGGTGGCGGCGTCGACGCCGCGCTCGGACAGTGCCGCCGCCAGATTCGCCTGTGACACCGCGGTTCTGATGGGCCCCTCGAGTGCGGGCTCGAGGCTGTCCTTGGTGATGATGAAGTACGACCCGGGCGCATCCCCGGGTACGAGCGCCGCTGACACATCGCCGCTGTTCACGCGGTCCCGTGCCTGCTCGACGCTGTCGGCGGGTTCGGTGGCGATGGTGGTCCCCGACGCCTCGCCGACGGACACGATGGACTCGGTCACCGCGGACGGCTGACCGACGACGGCGACTTTCTCGGTGTCGTCGCCGCCGGAGAACAGGTTGATGATGATGGCACCGGCGATGATCACGACCATCAGCAGCGCGGTGCTCACCACGAAGGACTTGGTCTTGGCGCGCGTGGTGATCTCGCGGCCGGCGACGAGGCGGATGGCCTGTGCCGCAGTGGCTCTGGTATCGCCTGTGGTGGGCTTCGGCGGGGTGTCGCGTAGCGTGGTCATGCGGAAACCACCTCTCGGAACAAGTCGGTCAGGGACGGGGTCGAGGTCGCGAAGCGGTGGACGGGACCGTGTTGCAGTGCAGTGGAGAGGATGAGCTGATCGTCGGCGGTGGAAGGATCGATGAGTAGGCGAGTCGTCTCGCCGTACTCCACCTTCCGCACGCCCGGAAGGCCGTCGGCCCAGGCGATGTCGGCTCGTGGCCCGGTGACCTCGAGGCTGACCCCGTCTCGGGCGCGTAGGTCGTCGACGGTGCCCAGGGCGCGCATCTGACCTCTGGCGATGATGCCGACGCGGTTGCAGAGCCGCTGCACCAGGTCGAGCTGATGCGACGAGAAGATGACCGGGATGCCCTCGGCTGCCTTCTCTTTCAGTACGTCGCTCATCACGTCCACGGCGACCGGGTCCAGGCCGGAGAACGGCTCGTCGAGGACGAGGACGGTGGGATCATGGACCAGGGCGGCGGCGAGCTGAACGCGTTGCTGGTTGCCGAGGCTGAGATCGGCGACGTTGTCGTCGTAGCGCGCGCCGACACCCAGTCGGTCGGTCCAGCGCCGTACCGAGTCCTCGGCCTCGGCGGCGGACATGCCGTGCAGACGGGCCAGGAACGTGAGTTGTTCACCGACTTTCATCTTCGGGTACAGGCCGCGCTCCTCGGGCATGTACCCGATGCGACGGCGGAGGTCGAGGTCGATGCGGCGGTCGCCGAGTCGCACCTCGCCGGAGTCGGCGCCGAGCACGCCGAGGATGATGCGCATCGTCGTGGACTTGCCGGCGCCGTTGCTGCCGACGAAGCCGAAGATCTCACCTGGCTCCACATGAAAGGTCATGTCCTGCAATGCGACGAGGTCTCCGTAGCGTTTGTGGAGCCCGTCGACGATCAGTGGTGCGGTCATGGCGCACCCTCCTCACTGGGGATGGTTTTCGGTTCGGATGACAGTGCTTCGAGGTCCTCGGGATCGGGATCGGCCATCCACCAGGCGGTCAGCATGGTCGGCACGCAGATGGCGGCCAGGACGAGGGTGATGAGCAGTACCGCCGAGCCGTAGACGGCCTGTCCGGGTACCTGGTCGCGGAAACTGAGGACGATCAGCACCGCGTATGGGATGAACATCAGGCAGTACAGCACGGTGAAGCCGATCGAGCGGGCCGAGTTCCGTTGCGCCACCTGGATCTCGTCGAGTGCGGTCACCGGTGTGTCGGCTATCGAGCCCGTGACGATGCGGAGCAGGTAGAGCGTCGTGATGATCCCCAACAGGCCGATCATGAACGGGAAGAGGAACCACCCGGACGTGAAGAACGCGATGATCGCACTGATGAGCAGCACTGTCGCGAAGAACACCTGCGCGAGAACCAGCCGACGGAACGTGCGCCGGGTGCGCCACGAGGTCAGACGGTGGGAGTTCTTGTCGTTGAATTCCTGATGCCGCTGGCCTCGCCATTGTTCATAGCGTCGCCAGAGCGCGGGTGTGGCCTCCTCGGGGATGGCCGAGTAGGGGTCGGTCATCGTTCACCTCCGGTGTCGTCGGTGTGGGCGAGATGCGGATCCTGTGGAGCCGGCGGCAGGTCGCGGCGGTAGAGCGCCGACGACATCGCCCCGAACTCGGTCCGGCTGAACACGGCTTCGACGGGAAGGTCGAAGACGCCGCAGATGCGGAAGGCCAGGTCGAGGCTGGGGTAGTTGTCGCCGCGTTCCAGTGCGCCCACCGATTGGACGTTGATGCCGACGAGCTCGGCGAGCTCGGCCCTCGACATCCGCCGTTCGGCGCGAAGCACGCCGATGCGGTTGTAGATGGGGAGCTTTTCCCCACGTCGTATTGGACTCACATGACTTAGTGTTGTGAAAACACAACAACATGTCAAGTGCTGACAACTATTCGCGGGCCGATTGGCCGCGGGGAGACCGTCCGAGGAGGTCACCGGCAACCCGCGCCGCTTCCCGCCCGGCACGGTTGGCACCGATCGTCGAGGCGGACGGTCCGTAACCGAGCAACTGGATGCGCGGGTCGGCGTCGACGACGGTCGCGAGCCTGCCGGTCATCGTGATGCCGCCGCCCGGCGCGCGGAGACGCAACGGTGCGAGATGGTCGAGAGCGCTGCGGAATCCGGTGTTCCAGAAGATGACGTCGACGTCGAGGTGATCGGACCCACCACCCGAACCGTCGCCGGTCCGGTTCGCTGAGCCGCAGTCCCAGCACACCCCTGTCTCGGTGATCCGGGTGAACATCGGCCGCCAGGCGAGGATGCCGTCGCGCTGGGCCGCCGCGATCGCCGGCGTGAGCGCCAGCCCGGTCACCGACACCACCGACGTGGGCGGGAGCCCGGCACGCACTCGTCGCTCCACCCGCGCGACGGCCTCGCGTCCCCGTTCAGGCGTGAAGGGTCCGGTGCTGAACACCGGCTCCCGTCGTGAGCACCAGAAGGTCTGGCTTCCGGGCGCCTCCCGGGCGATCTCGATGAGCAGCTGGATCGCCGAGATGCCGGCACCCACCACCAGGACCCGCTTGCCTGCGAACTCGGCGGGGGAGGTGTAGTCATGGGTGTGCAGCTGCCGCCCGCGGAAGTCCGCGGCTCCCGGGATGTGCGGGATGAACGGCCGGTCCCAGGTCCCGGTGGCGTTGATGATCAACCTCGACGTGACCGAACTGCCGTCACCCAACTCGGCGCGGAAACCGTCGCCTTCTCGTCGGACGGCGCGAACGTGCACCGGCCGATGCACGGTCAACCCGAACTTCTCCTCATACCGGCCGAAGTAGTCGGGGACGGCGGTCGCGGCGGGCAACTGGTCGCAGTCGAGTCCGAGCGCCTCGACGAGACCCCAGCCGGGCAGGTCGTGTACCCGGTTCGCGGTCGCGAGAGTCAGGGTGGGCCAACGGAACTGCCACGCACCGCCGGGACCGGGGGCGTGGTCGAGCATCTGGTACCGCTCGCCGAGGCCGAAGCGGTGCAGGAAGTATGCCGCGGACAGTGCGGCCTGACCTCCGCCGATGATCAGGACGTCAGAATCTGGCGCGGGGCGTGCGGCGGTCGGCGAGATCTGCACGAGACCACTGTGTCACGACCTAGGCGTGCGGTGTCGTCGGCAGGGCTGGGTCATCGGTAGGGTTGAGGCCCATGATCCACTCCACCACCGAGGGAACGGTCGTCACGATCGAGCTGGACCGGGTCGACAAACGCAACGCCCTCAACGACGAGATGCTCTCCGGCCTGTCCGGTGCGTTCGACGCCGCACTCGACGCCGGTGCGCGCGCCATCGTGGTGACGGGCCGGGGGCCGGTGTTCAGCGCCGGCGCCGACCTGTCGGGCCCCGTGTACGACAAGGGTTTCCTCGACACACTCGTCGCGACGCTGCAACGGATCGAGGCCGCGCCGGTGCCCGTCATCGCGGCGTTGAACGGCTCGGCCATCGGTGCGGGGTTACAGCTGGCGATGGCCGCCGACCTCCGGGTCATGGCACCGGACGCGATCGCCGGCATCCCCGCCGCCAAGATCGGTGTCGCCGTGGATGAGTGGACGATCCGGCGGCTGGTCTCCCTGGTGGGAGCAGGGCAGGCGAGGGGGATGCTGATCGGCTGCGACCCGCTGACCGCCGATCGCGCGCACACCCTCGGGTTCGCCAATCGCATCGGTGATCTCACCGACGCGCAGCACTGGGCGCGCACCATCGCTGACCTCGCCCCGCTCACACTGCAGCACTACAAGCTCGTCCTCAACGGCGACGGTGCCCGCGACGCCGCTCCGCAGGACAGGGCGGCGGCGATGCTGCGCGCGTGGCAGAGCGACGACGTGCAGGAGGGCCGCGCCGCGCGCGCCGAGAAGCGCCCGCCGCGGTTCATCGGCTCCTGAGGCCCGTCATCGCCGGTGGATCGGCCCGTCCCCGGTGTGCAGGGGTGCCGCGGACGCGTCGTGGCGTTCGGCGATGAGCTGGGCCGCAATCGCCACGGCGACCTCGCCGGGGGTGTGCCCGCCGAGGTCGAGGCCGAGGGGTGAGCGCAGGCGGGCCAGGTGCGTTTCCTCGACGCCGGCCTCACGCAGGCGGCGATTGCGGTCGTCGACGGTTCGGCGGGAGCCGAGTGCGCCGACGAATCCGAAAGCCTGCGACGCGAGCGCGATCCCCAGAGCGGGAACGTCGAATTTCGGGTCGTGCGTCATCACGCAGACCGATGTCGTGGTGCTGATCGAACCCTCGCGGAGCTGATCCGTCAGGTAGCGATCGGGCCAGGCCACCACGACCTCGTCGGCGTCGGGGAACCGTGCCGCGGTGGCGAAAACCGGTCGTGCGTCGACGACGGTGACCCGCATCCCGAGACTCGTTCCCAGTGAACTGAGCGCTCGCACGAAATCGTTGGCGCCGACGAGGATCAGCCGCGCAGGCGGAGCGAAGGTCTGCACGAACGTCCGGGGACGTTCGCCGGAGGGGGCGTCGCAATCGTCGACGCCGATCAGCCCGCTGCGGCCGGTGGCGAGGAGGTCGGCGACGTCGCGGTCGAGGCGCAGCCACGGCGTGCGGGACGATCCGGTCGCGAGATGCCAGTCGGGTTCGTCGGTGAGGGTGGCCGCCCAGGCGATCGGCTCGTCGGCGTCGAGGGCCGCCGCGAGCCGCGACAGATGTCGACGACGCTCGTCGGTCGGCGCGACGGGTTCGACCAGGACCTCGATCTGACCACCGCAGGTGAGGCCCGGCGCGGGGTCGTCAGGATCGTCCACTCCGTAGTGTTCGACGACGGCGGTCCCGTCGGCCAGCACCTCTCGCGCACTGTGCACGAGGGCCGATTCGACGCAGCCGCCGGAGACAGAACCGATGACGGTGTCGTCGGCGGTCACGACCATCGCGGAGCCGACCTCACGGGGCGCCGATCCTGACGTGCCGATCACCCGGCAGAGCGCGACCGGACGTGCGGTCTCCCCGTCGAGGAGCTCGATCAGGGACCGCAGGACGTCGCGCATGTCTCCAGTGGACCAGACGATCACTCTCGCGGCCAGGTGACGGTCCGTGACCCGACGATCAGGTTGCGTTCTGGCAACCACCGAATCCGGACGAAACCGCAACCCGATCCATGATGTCGCGGTACGCCGTCGGGCGATAGCGGTCAGTCGCCGAGTACCCGCCGCAGGTAATCGTTGGCGAACACCCGCGACGGGTCGTAACGGTCACGCACGGAGCGGAATTCGTCGAACCGCGGATAGACGCTCCGCAGGTACTCGGCGTCGCGGGTGTGCATCTTGCCCCAGTGCGGCCGGCCGCCGAAGCCGGTGAGGATGGCTTCGACGTCGGCGAAGTAGGCGTCGGAGTCGGCCGGATCGTCCCGATGGTAGCGGTGCACGGCGATGTAACCGCTGGTGCGGCCGGAAGCGGTGGACAGCATCAGGTCGTCGGCCGCCGCGGCGCGGACCTCGATGGGGAAGCTCACCAGGTACTCTCGCCGGTCGAGCAGCGCCCGGATCTCGCGCAGGGCGTCGGGAACTGCGTCGAGGTCGATGGCGTACTCCATCTCACGAAACCGCACATCGCGATCGGAGACGAAGACGCCGGTCGACGAATCGGTGAACTCGCGGGCGGAAAGCGCGCGGCCGGTGACCCCGTTGATGGCCGGAACCAGGCGGGGTACGCGCGCACCCACCTCGCACAGCAGGCGAAGTGCCTTGTTGCTCAGCAGTTCGTCGTCGATGTAGCGCTTGATGCGGGACGGGCCGTTGACCGGGACGTCGGTCCCCACACGGGTGTTGGTCTTCACCAGGGCGCAGTTGGTGTGGGGAAAGAGATAGAACTCGTGGTGGTCGGTGTTCTCCACACGCTCGCCGAACGCCGCGATCGCCGCGTCCGCGGTCTCGGGACCCTCCACGGCGTGCAGACGGAACTCGTCGACGCATTCGATGGTGAGTTCTGCGACGATGCCGAGTGCGCCGAGTCCGAGTGCGACGGCGGGTAAGTCGGCGTCCGAGGGGGTCAGGGTCACGATGTCACCGGTGCCGGTGACGACGGTGGCGCCCACGATCTGTGTGCTGATCCCACCGAATGCCAGGCCGGTGCCGTGGGTGCCGGTGGAGGTCGCGCCGGCGATGGTCTGACGATCGACGTCGCCGAGGTTCGTCATCGCGAGCCCGAATGGTGCCAGTAGGCCGGGTATCTCGTAGAGATGCGTCCCCGCGCGCAGGGTCACCCGGTGCCCGTCGACCCGCACCAGGCCGCGGAGCCGCGACAGTTCGATCTGCACGTCGTCGGCAACGGCGATGGGGGAGAAGCTGTGCCCCGCGCCCACGGTCTTCACGGTGCCGCCGCGCGCGGCGGCGTCGCGGACGATGTCGGCGATCCCGGCGGCGCTCGACGGACTCATGACGCGGTTCGGCGTGCAGCCGGCTGTCCCTCCCCAGTTGCGCCAGGTGTGCGCCGGAAGTGCGGTCGTCCCTCTCACAGGAAGCACCTGCCCTCTCCTCGGTAGGTCGGCACGACCTCGCCCACCACGGCACGCCCCGCCGGGTCGCGATCGATGATCGCCACCTCGCGGGCGCGTTCGCACACCTCGCCGGACTTGGTGTGCCGGAACCACACCCGGTCGCCCACCGAGATGCGGTCGGCGGCCGGTCCACGCAACGGTGTCTGCACCTCCCCGGCGGCCTCGGTGCCGACGAACTCGAAGCCGCTGGGCCACACAGGTTTCGGGAGACGATCGGATGCCGGTGGACCCGAGGCGATCCAGCCTCCGCCCGCGCACGTCACGATGCCGGGTGCCGGGCGGCGAACCACGTCGAGTCCGAAGGCGAGCGCGGGTGCCGGCCGGAACCGGCGGTAGCCGTCGAACAGATGCCCGCCGAACAGTCCGCTGCCCGCGGCGATGTCGGTGACCGAGCGATCGCGTGCGGTCTCCTCCAGGGAACCGGTGCCGCCGCCGTTGACGAACTCCAGGTCGGTCATTCGACTCAACTCGTCGATCACGCGCCCGCGGCGTCGTCGTAATTCGGCCATCGACCGGCGTTGCATCGCCGACACCGCACGATTGACCACGGTCTTGCCGGCCACGGCGTCGGCCACCCCAGCGACCTGTGCCTCGTACGACATGACACCGACGAGGTCGAAACCGTTGCGCGCGACGATGGTCCGGGCCAGGTCGAGTGCGTCTCGGCGGGAGTGCACCGGCGAGCGGCGCACACCGATGTGGACGCGGCCACCGAGGAGGCGGTACGACGCGTCGAGGTCGATGGCGACCCGGATCGGTGGGCGGCCACCAGCGGGAGCGACCGAGTCGATGATGTCGAGGTGATCCACCGAGTCGACGAGAACGGTGACCCGCGCGGTGGCGACCTCGTCGGCGGCGAACGCCGCGAGTGCCTCCCGGCGAACCGTGGGATAACCCATCAGCACATCGGTCAGACCCGATTCGGTCGCGAGCCAGTGCGCTTCGGCCAAATCGTAGGCGAGAACCCCCTGGAAACCGTTGCGCGCGACGAGGTCGGCGATCACCGAGCGCACCCGGACCGACTTGCTGGCGACGCGGATCGGCACACCGGCCGAGCGTCGGAGCAGGTCGCCCGCGTTGTGTTCCAAGGCGGCCCGGTCGAGCGCGAGGACGGGGGCGTCGAGGCCGGCGTCGGCGACGGCCTGGTCTATCGCGGCCCAGTAGGTGTCGGGGTCCCGCGCCCACAGTCCGACCGTGGTGGCCGGCCGCGACGGGCCGGGATCACTCGAATCTGACATGCGTCATGAGCTGATCGGTGATCGAACGGATGATCGCGTCGACGACCTTGTCGTCGGCGGTGCTGAGGTAGACGAGGGTGATGGAGTTGGTCGCCGCGATGATCAGCGGGCCCAGTTCCTCGACGGGCGTCGTCCAGACCGCCGTCGTGAGTTCGGCGATCGTCCGCAAGCCTTCCGACGACACCCGGTAGAGCTGCTCGTACATGTGCTTGCCCACCTGCTGCAGCTCCGGGTGATTGTGGGCGTAGATGCCGAGCGCAATGGCTGCCTGCATGCGACCGGGGTCGGCCTTCAACAGGTCGTAGAACGCGTGGAACTGGCGTTGCATGTTCTCGCGGATGGCGTCGTTGTCGGGCATCGGTCCGTACTCCGCCGCCGGCAGAACGGTGTGCAACATCCGCTCGATGTCGGTGGGAACGGCGGTCTCCATGACCGCGCACAGCAGCGCGGTACGGCTCTCGAACGCGTAATGGAAGCTGGCCAGGGGCATCCCGGCATGCGCGCAGATGCGACGGGTCGTCGCCCCCTCGACCCCGTGATCGGCGATCACGCGGTACGCCGATTCGATGAGCGCGCTGCGACGTTGGTCGACGGACATCCGTGCCACTTGGGTGACTTTCTGACCACATGCGCCGGCGCATGCTCGGGTGGACAATGCTCGCCGCAGCCTATCAGTGCCGGTGAGGCCCACAACGCGCTTCACTCGGAGTCGGCATCGCACGGAACGCACTACTGTGTGAACGTGACTTCCACGACCGGGAAACAGGGCACTACCGATGCCCGTTCGAGCATTCTGGGGCGGGTTGGTTCGGCCGGGGTGATGGTGGCCGACACGGTCCTCGCGGGACTCGCCGCCGGAGGTGTGGGGCCGGCACGCGCGATCGGCGCCTCACGTGCCGACATCTCCCCTCATGTGCGACTCTCCCCGCACCTGCGTGACGGCTTCTTCGACAACCCGGAGCCGGCCTCGTCGGCCGGCGAGCCCGACCTGCAGGTCATGTCGGACATGGCACGACGCCCCGGTCGGCCGCGGCGCCCGGTGATGGTGACCGTGCCCCGGTTCGACGCCCCGGCCGAGCTCGCCGTGACATGGCTCGGTCACGCGACCGCCCTCGTCGACATCGACGGGGCGCGCATCCTCACCGACCCGGTGCTGAGCCGCCGCTGCTCGCCGAGCCAACTCGTCGGCCCCGGACGCATGCACCCCGCACCACTCACCCCGGACGCACTGCCGCCGGTGGACGTCGTCGTCATCAGTCACGACCACTACGACCACCTCGACATGGCGACGGTCACCACCATCGCCGCCACCCAGCCGGACACCGTGTTCGTGACGACCATCGGAGTCGGCGCGCACCTCGCCGCCTGGGGAATCGCGGAAGATCGCATCCGACAGGCCGACTGGTGGGACGAGGTGACCGTGCCGACCGCAGGCGGCGAGCTGCGCTTCACGTGTGGCCCGGCGCGGCACTTCTCGGGACGCTGGCTCGCCCGCAATCTGACGCAGTGGGGGAGTTGGGCCATCGCAGGTCCCGTGCACAAGGTGTTCTTCTCCGGAGACACCGGGCACACCGAGCGCTTCGAGGACGTCGGCGCCCGACTCGGCCCGTTCGACCTCACCCTCATCGCCGTGGGTGCCTACGACGTGATGTGGCCCGACATCCACGTGAACCCGGAGGAGGCCCTGTCGATCCACCGGATGGTCTCGCCCGGCACCGGACGGGATTCGGTCTTCGTCCCCATCCACTGGGGCACGTTCAGCCTCGCCCGCCACCCCTGGGGCGAGCCGATCGCCCGGCTGACCGCGTCATCGTCGTCCGACGGCCCGACCATCCTGGTCCCGCAGCCCGGCGGATCGATCGACCTCGTCCACCGCACCGGTGCGGGCATCGCGAATCCGGGCTGGTGGGAGACTTCGGCGTGACCGCGGCGGAGGTCGTGCGGTGAGTGTCACGACCGAGAAGTCGGACCCTGGACTCAGTGCCGAGCAGGTCGCCGAGAGGGTCGCTGCCGGTCAGGTCAACGCGCTGCCCGACCGGTCCGGACGCAGTGTGGCCGACATCGTGCGCGCGAACGTGTTCACCCGGATCAACGCGATCCTCGGTGTCCTGTTCGCGATCGTCGCGTTCACCGGATCACTGATCAACGGACTCTTCGGCCTGCTGATCATCGCCAACTCGACGATCGGCATCGTGCAGGAGGTCCGCGCCAAACGGACGCTCGACAAGCTGGCGATCGTCGGCCAGACACGCCCGCGGGTCCGGCGCGACGGCCGGGTCTCCGAGGTGCCGCCGGACGAGGTGGTCCTCGACGACATCATCGAGATCGGCGCAGGCGATCAGATCGTGGTCGACGGGGAGGTCACCGAGGCGACGGCACTCGACGTCGACGAATCGCTGCTCACCGGTGAGGCCGACCCTATCGACAAGACCCCCGGCGCCGTCGTGCTGTCGGGCAGCTTCGTCGTCGCAGGCGGCGGCGCGTATCGCGCGACCAGGGTCGGGGCCGACGCATACGCCGCGCAGCTGGCCGCCGAGGCGTCGAAGTTCACGCTGGTGTCCTCGGAACTGCGATCCGGGATCGACCAGATCCTGCGCGTCATCACCTGGCTGCTGATCCCGGCCGGCCTGCTGACCATCGTCAACCAGCTCTTCATCAGCGACAACGGACTTCGACGATCGTTGCTCGGGATGGTCGCCGCCCTCGTGCCGATGGTGCCCGAAGGTCTCGTGCTGATGACCTCGATCGCCTTCGCGGTCGGCGTGGTGCGGCTCGGCAGGAGGCAGTGTCTGGTCAACGAGCTGCCGGCGATCGAGGGCCTGGCGCGGGTGAACGTGGTCTGCGCTGACAAGACCGGCACCCTGACCGAGAACGGGATGCGACTGTCGGAGGTCCGTACCGTCGGGTCGGTGCCGGCCGACACTGCGCACCATGTGCTCGCGGCCCTCGCCGCACACGACCCGCGGCCCAACGCCAGCATGATCGCGGTCGCCGAGGCATATCCGGAAGCGCCCGGCTGGACGGTGACCGCGATCAAACCGTTCACCTCGGCGACGAAGTGGAGCGGCATGTCGTTCCGCGACGACACCGCCGTCGGCATCGAGAACACCGCCGACGCCGACGCGGGGAACTGGCTCATCGGCGCCCCCGACGTACTTCTCGACCCGGCGGGTGAGACCGCCCGACTGGCGTCGGACATCGGTGCCACAGGTCTCCGCGTCCTGCTGCTCGCCTGCACCGACGTCCCCGTCGACACCGAACCCGCGGCGGGTGCGGTGGCTCCCGGCACGGTGACGCCGGTCGCGCTCGTCGTGCTCGAGCAGCGAGTCCGATCCGACGCCCGCGAGACCATCGACTATTTCGACCAGCAGCACGTCGCGGTGAAGGTCATCTCGGGGGACAACGCCCGGTCGGTCGGTGCGGTGGCCGAATCGCTGGGACTCGGAACCGCCGAGACATCGGTCGATGCGCGCGAACTCCCGGGGTCGACCGACGAACTCGCCGACGTCGTGGAACACGGCGTCACCTTCGGCCGGGTACGACCCGATCAGAAGCGCGCCATGGTCAAGGCGCTGCAATCCCGGGACAACACCGTCGCCATGACCGGTGACGGTGTCAACGACGTGCTGGCGCTCAAGGACGCCGACATCGGGGTCGCGATGGGTTCGGGCAGCTCCGCGGCCCGCTCTGTCGCGCAGATCGTGTTGCTCGACAACAAATTCGCGACCCTGCCCTACGTGGTGGGCGAGGGCCGCCGCGTGATCGGCAACATCGAACGCGTCTCCAACCTGTTCCTCACCAAGACCGTGTACGCGGTCCTGCTGGCCATGTTCGTCGGCGTCGGCGGACTCGTGGGCGAGCTGGCGGGGTCCGATCCACTCAGCTACCCGTTCCAACCGATCCACGTGACCATCTCCGCGTGGTTCACCATCGGTGTCCCGGCGTTCGTGCTGTCACTGGCGCCCAACCACGAGCGGGCACGAAGTGGATTCGTGCGGCGGGTGCTCCTGTCGGCCGTGCCGAACGGAATCATCGTCGGGCTGTGCACCTTCGTGACGTACGTCATCGTGAACCCGGGCGGCTCCGGGGTCGAGATGGGTGGCGATGCGGTCGACCTCTCGCCGGATCAGACGCAGGCCGCGACCGCGGCACTGATCACATTGATCGCGATCGCGGTCTACGTGCTCGCCGTGGTGGCGCGCCCCTACAACTGGTGGAAGATCATCCTTCTCGTCGGCTCGGCCGGGGCTTACGTGCTCATCTTCGCCTGGCCGTTCACCCAGGACCTGTTCCGCCTCGATTCGTCCAACTGGCACATGAACTCTGTCGCGCTGGTGTCGGCCGCAGTGGGCATCGTGTGCGTCGAGATCGTGTCGCGTGTCGTGCCGCGCGTGCTCGCCGACCGCCATGATGACGCCGCGCAGCACGGGGGGTCACTCGCCGCGCACGGCTAAACTCGCGGCAAGCGGCCGGAACGGATCCGGCCCGTCGTCAGAAGGAACCACCATGAACCTCAAGGGACTCGTCAACAAGGCGAAGGCCACGCTCAAGCAGAACCCGGCTCTGATCGAGAAGGGCGGCGACGCCATCGACAAGGTGACCAAGAACAAGTACTCCGGCCAGGTCAACAAGGCACAGGACGCCGTGCGCAAGGCCGTCGGCCAGAACCCCGGACACAACCCGGGTCAGCAGAACCCCAACAACCCGCAGCGCTAGCCGACCGGCGCCGGCCGTCTCATCCGCCGGCGCGCGGGTGTCTCCGGTACGCCGACACACTCGGGTGGCCGTCGATCCAGAACCGCCACTCGACGTCGGCGTTGCGCCGCACCCCAACCCGGGGTCCGGCGACGACTCGCCCCGTCCTCCCCGAAACCGAGGGCGTGAGCGTGACCGGGGTCGACGGGTCGGCGAGGTCGGTGCCGAGATCGGCCATCGTGATCCCCAGGGCCCGGCACAGATTCCCCGGTCCGGCGGCGAGCCGGGCGTCGGGAACCGGGCCTGATCTTCTCGCGCCTCGCCGCGCCCGCGCCGCATCGATGCCCTCGATCACGGCACCCGCGCGGAGCAGGACCGCGGCTGCGGGCCCCGGCCCGGCCACCACGACATTCGCGCAGTGATGACCGTGGATGCGATAGACGTAGAGCCGTCCGGGCGGCCCGTACATGATCTCCGACCGTGCGGTTCGCGTGTACGCATGCGACGCCGGGTCATCGGGACCGGCGTACGCCTCGACCTCGGTCACCATGATCGTCACCCCGTGGCCGGTCAGGTGCGCGCCGAGCAGTGAACGCGCCTGTTCGGCGACCGAGGCGGTGGCACTAGGCTCTTGGACCATGGCGAAGACGAGTGACTCCATCGAAGTTGATCTGTCACCGGAAGATACCTGGGCTGCGGCGTCGGATCTGTCCCGGTACGGCGAGTGGCTGCTGATCCACGAGACGTGGCGCAGCCCCATTCCGACGGCGGGCGAGTTGTCCAAGGGCACGGAGATCTCGTCGATCGTGAAGGTGAAGGGCACGCGCGTCCGCTTCGACTGGGTCATCGAGAAGTACGAGCCGACGAAGCATGTCCGCCTCAAGGGCAACGGCAAGGGCGGGGTCAAGGCGAAGCTCGACCTGGGCATCGCTCCCACTTCCGGCGGATCGGAAGTAACCTTCACAGTTGATCTGGGAGGGCTGCCGCTGATCGGGCCGGTCGGGAAGACCGCGGCCATGGCGGTGTCGGGGGATCTGCGTAAGTCGCTGCTGAAGTTCCGCGAGGTCTTCGGCTGAGCCAGGCGTGAACGGGCGCCGGCGGCTGTCGCCGGTGCCGCGATGCGTCGGGCGGGGCGGCCGCATGGCGTCAGGCGGTCGGCAGACCGCTGTACAAGGGGAGAGAAATTATGGGGCGGCACAGCTCCGGTGCCGATCGCGCCGGAAACGACTGGGACGGTCGGTCGGGGTCGAACGATCAGGCGGGGTCGAACGATCGGGCGGGGCGCGACGGTGCGGGGGACGCACCCAGCGGCCGGCGTGCGGCGGTTCCGCCGACGGCGCGGGACGACGACTTCGGCTTCGACCATCGCGAGACCGGTGGCGGCAGACGGGGCACCTGGTTGTGGGCCGCTGCCGTCCTGATCGTGGTCGTCGCCCTGATCAGCGGCGTCATCATCTGGCAGACGGGTTCGGCCGGGTGCGGGGACCGCACCCGCGTTGCGGTCGCCTCCGATGCGGCGATGACCGGGCCACTGCGTGAGGTGGCACGGCAGGCGTCGGCGGACTCCTGCTTCGACTACGACATCCAGACCGCGGCAGGCGCCGACGTCCCGGGCCTCCTGACGCAGGGTGCCGCGGCGCCGGACCTGTGGGTGGCCGACTCGCAGGTGCAGGCGCGGCGCGTCACCACGCAGGTGCGACGCGAACTCGACATGGTGTCCCCGTCGATCGCGTCGACACCGACCGTCGTCGCGGGAACCGATGTCCCGCAGCTGGGTACGTGGGTCGAAGTGATGAGGCTTCCCGACCTGCGAACCGGCAGTCCGGTCGACACCAGCACGGGCGACGCGCCCATCATCGGTGCGCTGGCCGCGGTCGATGCCGGTGAGATCACAGACGAGAAGTTCACCGAGGCGATGACGATTCTCGCCATCCAGCAGAACAACGCGCGTCTCGCCAACGACAACGAGGGCACCCGCCTCAACCTCGCGAACACATCGGGCGTGCCCGTGGTGACCACCGAGCAGCAGTTCGACCTGTTCATGCGAACCCATCCGGGCTCGACGCTGAAGTCGGCGATCCCCACGGCCGGCACCGTCATGCTGGACTACCCGCTGGTCAACACCGCGGCCGCGGCCCGACAGCAGACGTCGGCCGATGCCGGCGCCGCCCTCGTCGCGGCACTGGGCACCGAGGCCGGGCGGGCTGCGCTCACCGATTCGGGATACCGCGACGCCGACGGCAACGGTATCGGCACCCCCGTCAAAGAACTCGGACTGCGCGACCCCACATCGGTCGACAAGGCCCTGCGGCAGTGGCAGGTGCTCGGCGTGCCGATCCGATCGCTGGTCGTGCAGGACACCTCCGGGTCCATGGAGACCCCGGCCGGTGGCACGACCCGTGCGGGCCTGCTCATCGACGCGTCGCAGACCGGCCTCAAGCTGTTCCCCAACAACACGATGATCGGGGGGTGGGCCTTCAGCGTCGACAAGGGCGGACCCGGCCAGGACTGGATCGAGATGGCGCCGATCCGCAGACTCGACGCGAGGTCGGGAAGCGGCACCCACCGTGAGGCACTCGGCCGGGCGGTGGAAGAGGGCCTCTCGAACCTCGGCGGCGGAACCGGTTTGTACGACACCACTCTCGCCGCCTTCAAGAAGGTCCAGGACACCTACGATCCGAACTACTCCAACAGCGTCATCATCATGACCGATGGGCAGAACGAGGACCCGGAGAGCATCACCCTCGACAACCTACTCGCGGAACTGAAGCGACTGGAGGACCCGGCACGGCCGGTTCTGGTGCTGACGATCGGTATCTCCGACGACGCGGACTCCAACGCGCTCAAGCAGATTGCGACGGCGACCGGCGGCACCACCTACGTCGCCGAGAACGCCGCCGACATCCGCACCGTCTTCGTCGACGCCATCCAGGCGCGGGTCGCCGCGGCGGGCCGCTGAAGGTCGCCGGAGACGGATCCGTACGTCACCGGGACTTTCCGGCGCTGTGTCGGCACAATTGGTGCCATGACCCTCACCCCAGAAATGTCCCAGTCGTCCGATTCGCTGTCGGCGTCCCGCACACCCGCGTCCCGGGCCTCGTCAGCGCTGGCACGTACCGGCGGGGTGATCGCGGCGATGGCGGCGGTCGGGCTCGTCGCGGGCGCGTGTTCCTCGGAGGACTCCGGTTCCGGTGACTCGGCCTCCGGGACCACCGCGGGTAGTTCGGCCGCCACGGAGGTGGCCGATGCCGGTTCGGGTGAGTACAAGAACGGCGAGTACACCGCGGTCGGCGAGTACATCTCCCCGGGCGGTCCGCAGACGGTGGGTGTGACGGTGACCCTGTCGAACTCGGTGATCACCGCCGTGTCGGTCGACACGAGTCAGACCAAGGGGCCGTCGCTGGAGTACCAGGGCAAGTTCGCCGGTGGGATCTCCGACGTCGTGGTGGGCAAGAACATCGACGAGATCGAGGTGGACAAGGTGTCCGGCTCGTCGCTCACCTCGGGCGGCTTCAACGACGCGATCGCCCAGATCAAGCAGGAGGCCCAGGCCTGACCTCCCTCGCCACCGCCCACCATTGGGCGTTCGACGCCCTGGGCACCCGGTGGACGATCAGCACGCCTGCGCCGCTGTCCGTCGACGCGGTTGCCGCGGTCGACGCCGAGATCGACCGGATCGACAGAGTGTGGTCGAGGTTCCGGGATGACTCGGTGGTCGCGGACATGGCGCGTCGAGCCGGTCGTTATGAGATCGCCGAGTCCGATCAGCCGCTCGTCGACTGGTATCGCCGGCTCTATGACCTGACCGGCGGTGGCGTGTCGCCGCTGGTGGGGCAGACTCTCGCCGATGCCGGTTACGACGCCGGTTACTCCTTGCGTCCGGCGCCACAGGTGCCGGTCGCGCCGGAGTGGGATGCGGTGATCGCCGACCACGCGGGTGCGTTCGACATGCGGGCGCCGGCGTTGCTCGACGTCGGAGCCGCCGGTAAGGGTTTCGCAGTTGATCGCGTGGCGGCGATCGTGGCGGGCAGTGCAGGGGACTACGTCGTCGACGCCGGTGGGGACATGGTGATCTCACCGCGCGACCGCGGTGTGCGCGTGGCGCTGGAGCATCCGCTGGTGCCATCGAAGGCCATCGGCGTGGTGTCGGTGTCAGGCGGGGCGATCTGCGCGTCGGCGAGCAACCGCCGCGCGTGGGCGGACTGGCATCACATCGTCGACCCACGGACCGCGTCGCCCGCCCGAGAAGTGTTGGCCACGTGGGTGATCGCGCCGTCGGCGATGGAGGCCGACGGACTGGCGACGGCACTGTTCTTCACACCGGCTGCGTTCCTGCGCGGTGACTTCGACCATCACCGTGAGGGGTTCCATCACGTGACCATCCGACGCAACGGGAGTGTCGAGCACACCGCGATCCCCGGATTGGAGCTGTTCTTGTGACATCGGCCCTTCCACGGCTGCTCACGCCGATCGACGCGTCGCGGCGGCACCTGACGCCTTACCGCGCGGTGCTCTGCGGGCTACTCCTGTTGGTGGTCGCGGCCTTCGTGGTGTCTGGGGTCGACGGCGACTTCGGTTACGGGCCCGACGAACTCGCTGTGTGGCTGGTGGTGTCGGTAGGGGTCAGCGCGATCGTGAGCTACGCCTGCGCCGCAGTGGTGCGCGTGCCGCCGAACTCGGATTCGTGGCTCATCACCGGCCTGATCCTGTTCTTCGTCCTGCCGGGCGGTTCGGAGGACACCGCGGTGACGACGGTCGCGGTCGGTGCGGCCATCGCCGCGGCGTCGAAATACGTTCTGGCGTGGCGACGTCGGCTGTTCATCAACCCGGCGGTCGCCGGTGCGGTCGGCTGTTACGCACTGGCCTACGCAGGCGTCGGGGGCATCAGTTTCCCGTTCTGGTGGGTCGCCGCCGCGCCGCTGCTCGTCCCGATGGTCGTGATCGGTGCCGTGGTGGTCACCCTCGTCCGGGACTGGCGGCTGGTCCTCGTGTTCATCGCCGCCTCATTGATCACGATCGGCGTCGTCGAACTGGTCCGCGGAGGCCAGGACCTGTCGACGTGGATCGTGTCGAGTCCGATGTTGTTCGTCGCGGCGATCATGCTGCCCGAGCCGCTGACCTCACCGGCGACGCAGATCCACCGGCTCGTCTATGGCGCGATCGTCGGTGTGTTGATGCACTGTCAGTACACGGTCGCGATCACCGATTCCTACACCTTGGCCTTCGTGCCGGAGGTGGCCCTGTTGGTCGGATGTCTGTATGCGTTTGTCGTGCGGCTCATCTCGGGGACGGCACGACGTGTGCCGCTCGACGTCGAGGCGGTTCCCATCGCCGATCGAAGCTTCGCGATCCGCGGGGAGCCGGCCGGTGGTGCGCCGGCATTCCGGGCGGGGCAGTGGTCGAGTGTCAGCCTGCCGCGGTGGTCGGCGCCGGTGTGGTCCGGTTCGCGCCGGGTGTTCTCGTTCGTGTCCGCTCCCGGGCAGTCGCCCGTCGAGTTCGGGTTCACCGTGGCAGCGGAGCCGTCCGCGTACAAGGCGGCGCTGATCGACGGAACCGCCGGCCGCGCATTCGTCGACGAGATCGGCGGCGACTTCGTGCTGCCCCGGGGGTTCCCGTCGAAAGGCCGGGTGGTCCTGATCGCGTCGGGGATCGGGATCACGCCGTTCGTGTCGATGGTGCGTGGGCTGACGGCTGCGCCGGACGCAGACCTCTCGGGCTTGTCGCTGGCGCACATACTGCGTGACGGTGCACGAGCGGCCTATGCCGACGATCTCGACGCCGCGCGGGCCCGCGGCGCGCGCGTGGTGACGGTCGTCGCACCCGAATCGGCCGATGGGATCGCCGACCCCGTACGCCTCGGCGACCTGATCGGCCCCGGCGCCGGTGAAGCGCACTACTACGTGTCCGGCACGCCGGCGTTCGTCGAGGTGACCTCGGCGACCATCCGGCGCCACGACCCCACCACCAGAATGCGTCCATGGCGCATCCACTCCGACTCATTCACCGGGTATTGAGTAGGACGCTCCCCGGGGTGCAGGCGCAACCCGCCATCGCTCCCTGAGGTGCGAGGAGCGCAAGCGACGAGCCACGAAGGGCACTCATGTCCCACCGATACACCTGCGAGATGGTCACTTTCGTGGTCTCACCCGCGCACGCCTATTTCGGTCGACCGAAGGACGGACCCGCCGACGATGTCGAGACCTCGACACCCGAGTCGGTGGAGATAGTCGCGGACAAGGGGATTCGCGGCGATCGCTTCTTCGGGGTGCGAGCGCACACCGAGGCGGCCGTGACGTTCCTGGCACTCGAGGCGTGGACCGCGGCCGCGGGCGACGTCGATCCCGTTCTGGCCCGGCGCAACATCGTCGTGCGTGGTGTCGAGCTCGATCCGCTGCGCGGCCGGGAGTTCGAGATCGACACCGGATCCGGACCCGTCCGATTCCGCGGCGGTCGGCCCGCGCATCCCTGTTCGTGGATGGACACCGTCGCCGGCGACGGCGTGCGCAAGGCGCTGATCGGACGCGGTGGGCTACGTGCGCAACCGCTGTCGTCGGGGACGCTGACGGTCGGACCCGCCGTCCTCGTCACCGACGAGCTACTCGACGCCGACCGTGCCGCCGAACAGGTCCGGCGGGCCCAGCCGCTGTAGCGTCGCGCCCACTCTCACCCCGACACCAACGCGCGGAGGAAGAACCCGAGATTGGCCGGCCGTTCGGCGAGGCGACGGACGAGGTAGCCGTACCACTGTTCGCCGTAGGGGATGTACACGCGGACCCGGGCGCCGGAGACCGCGAGACGACGCTGTTCGTCGACGCGGATGCCGTACAGCATCTGATGTTCCCAGCTGTCCGGGGTTCGTCCGAACTCGTCGGCCAGGATCGCGGCCGCCTGGATCATCGTCGGATCGTGACTGGCGACCATCGGGTATCCGTTGCCCCTCATCAGAATTCGGAGGCAGCGGAGGTAGCTGTCGTCGACCTGGCGTCGTTCCGGGAAGGCCACCGCCGCGGGTTCGGCGTAGGCGCCCTTGCACAGGCGGATCCGGGCGCCCGATGCCGCGAACTCGGCGCAATCGTCCTCTGTGCGACGTAGATAGGCCTGCAGCACGGTACCCGTGTCGGGGAAGTCGTCGCGCAGGGAGCGGACGGTCGCGAGGCGCCGGTCGACTGTCGTGTGGTCCTCGGCGTCGAGGGTGACCAGGATGCCGCGCCGGTGCGCCGCCTCGACGATGGTGCGTGCGTTCTCCTCGGCGATCTTGTCGCCGTGCTCGGGCAGGCTGGCGCCGAGGGCGGTCAGCTTCAGCGACACCTCGAGCGAACCGTCGGCGTTCTCCGGCGAGGCCGGCATCGCGTCGAGCAGATCCAGGTAGGCGCGCACGGTGGCGTGCGCCCGTGCCTCGTCGACGGTGTCCTCGCCGAGGAAGTCGACAGTCACCGCCACACCGTCGGTGAGCTGGTCCACGACCGTAGAGATCACGTCCGGAAGCGATTCGCCTGCAACAAATCTGCGGACGACCCGCTCGGTCACTGACCATTGTTGCGACGCGTGCTCGAGTCGCTCGCTGCGCGACGCCGCCCCGATCGCCGGACGCAGCAGGCCGTCGAAGACGGTACCCATCAGATGGCCGTCCAGTCGGTTGCCATATGGGGATAGTGGGACGTCGTCGGCGGGGTGAACGTCTCTTTGATGGTGCGGGTCGACGTCCAGCGCAGGAGGTTCTGCTTCGATCCAGCCTTGTCGTTGGTCCCCGAGGCCCGGCCACCGCCGAACGGCTGCTGTCCGACGACGGCACCCGTCGGCTTGTCGTTGATGTAGAAGTTGCCCGCCGCGTGGCGAAGCCGGTCCGACGCCAGTGCGATCGCCGCGACGTCGGTCGCCACGACGGAACCGGTGAGCGCGTACCGTGCCGTCGAATCCACGACGGACAGCGTGGTGTCGTAGTCGGCGTCGTCGTACACGTGGACGGCGAGGATGGGCCCGAAGTACTCGGTGGAGAACGCCTCGTCGGCGGGGTCGTCGGACAGCAGGACGGTCGGCCGCACGAAGTAGCCCTCGGAGTCGTCGCATTCGCCGCCGACGGCGACGGTCACCGACGGTGCCGACTTGGCGCGGTCGATCGCCGTGACCTGCTTGTCGAAGGCGCGCCGGTCGATCACCGCCCCGCCGAAGTTCGACAGGTCGCGCACATCCCCGTAGGTGAGTTCGTCGACCTCGGCGAGGAAGTCGTCGCCCATCCGGTCCCAGACCGACCGCGCGATGTACGCCCGCGACGCCGCCGAACACTTCTGGCCCTGGTACTCGAACGCGCCCCGGGTGAGCGCGGTCCGCAGCACATGGGGCTCGGCAGAAGAATGGGCGACGATGAAGTCCTTGCCTCCGGTCTCGCCGACGAGCCGCGGATAGTTGCGATAGCGGTCGATGCCCGCCCCGACCGCTCGCCACAGATGACGGAACGTCGTCGTCGATCCGGTGAAGTGGATACCGGCCAGGTCCTCGTCGGCCAGGACGACGTCGGACACCGCGGCGCCGTCCCCGTGGACCAGATTGATCACCCCGGGAGGTAGTCCGGCGGCTTCGAGCAGCGCCATGGTGAGTTGCGCCGAGTATGCCTGGGTGGGGGAGGGCTTCCACACCACCGTGTTGCCCATCAGCATCGGCGCGGTGGGGAGGTTCGCGGCGATCGCCGTGAAGTTGAACGGCGTGACCGCGTAGACGAATCCGTCCAGCGGACGGTGGTCGAGCCTGTTCCACACACCGGGCGACGACTGCGGTTGCTCGGCCAGGATCTCCCGGGCGAACGCCACGTTGAACCGCCAGAAGTCGACGAGCTCGCACGGGGCGTCGATCTCGGCCTGCTGCACCGATTTCGACTGTCCCAGCATCGTCGCCGCCGCGATCCTCTCGCGCCACGGACCGGCCAGCAGTTCGGCGGCGCGCAGGAGGACGGCGGCCCGATCGTCGAAGCTCGTGTGTGCCCAGTCGTCGGCGGCAGCGCGGGCCGCGTCGACCGCGGCGCGGGCGTCGTCGTGGGTGGCGTTGGCGATGACGCCGAGTATCTCGTGGCGCGCGTGGGGCTGGACGACGTCGATTTCCTCGCCGCTTCCGTGGCGTAGGTGTCCGCCGATGATGTGGGGGAACTCGCGTCGCCCCGCGTGCGACTGCCGCGTCAGTTCCTCGGTGATGCGCAGACGCTCCGGCGACCCGGGGGCGTAGGTGTGAACGGGCTCGTTGGCCGGTCGTGGGGGTGCGGTGATGGCGTCCATGACCTCCAGTCCATCGGAGCCGGGCCGTCGCGGATATGTCCGATCGGCAAAGCCGGCCGCCGTAGTCTTGTCCATATGGACAATCCGCTGGGCCTGCCTCTCGGACGGTTGATCCTCGCCCTCGACCGCGCGGTGGCGTCGCTCGTCACCTCCCCGCACGGGCTCGACGCGCCGCTGGCGAGCCTGGCGTTGATCGACGTCGACGACGTGCGGTACGGACTCGGGCGGGCCGCCCGGTCCGCGGACCTGTTCCTCCTCGTCGGGCTGTCCGATGCCCAGAGTGCCGACCTCCTCGCCGGTCTCGGGGTCCACCGGCCGGTCGCGGTCATGAGCAAGGTCCCGTCGCCGGCGCTCGTGGACCTCGCCGGACGCCTCGGGATCGCGGTCATCGCCGTCGATGCGCACGCGCGGTGGGAACGGATGTATCAACTGGTCGACCGCGCCCTCGACTCGGCGCGCCGTTCGTCCACGGGCAGCGGTGAGTCGATGGCGTCCGGTAACACCGGCGACCTGTTCGAACTCGCCGGTGAGGTCGCCCGTCGCACCGGAGGTCTGGTCAGCATCGAGGACGAGCACTCGCACGTCCTCGCCTACAGTTCGGCCGGCGACGAAGCCGACGAGCTGCGCCGGCTGTCGATCCTGGGACGCGAAGGACCGCCGGAGATGCTGGCCTGGCTCCGGCAGTGGGGGGTGATGGACGCACTGCGGACGTCGTCGCGTGTGGTCGCGGTCGACGAACGCGCCGACCTGGGGCTGGCGCCGCGTCGCGCGGCCGCCGTCCGCGCCGCCACGACCGGCGAGTTCCTGGGCGTCGTCTGGCTGCAGAAGGGTGCGCGCGGTCTCGCCGACGACACCGACGAGGTCCTGGCCGGGGCCGCGGCGGTTGCCGCCCGCGTCATCACCCGACGTCGGTCGGCAGGCAACGCGCACGACGAACTCGTCCGGCGCCTGCTCGGGGTCCGGGGTGACGTCATCGACGCCGAGGACCTCGGCGCGCAGCTCGGCATCGAACCGGCGGCACCGGTCGCCGTCGTCGGATTCACCACCGACACCGGGACGCAACCCGGACAGGTCTCGGCACTCACCCTGCACGCCAGCGCATTCAGTCCGCTGTCGGTGACCGCGACGGTCGGCGACCGGGCGTACGTCGTCCTCCCCTCGGTGACCTCCGAGGCCGCTCTGGCATGGGCCCGTTCGTCGGTCGACGCCGCGGACCGCCAGTTCGGTACCCGCGCCCGCGCGGTGATCGCCGGTCCGGGGACGCTCGCCGCCGTTCCCGATCTGCGCGGACAGGCCGACCGCGTTCTCGATGCCGCATCCCGCGAAGCCGACCTCATCGACGACGTCACCACCGTGGCCCGGGCCGGGACCGGGGTACTGCTCGGCGAAATCGTCGAATTGCTCTCGGAGAACCCCGATCTCGTCGATGCCCGGGTTGCCGAACTCGCCGGACTCGACGACCGCACCGGCAGTGGGTTCACCGTGTCCCTGCGCGCCTACCTCGACCACTTCGGCGATGTCCGGGCAGCCGCCCAGAGCCTGCACGTCCACCCGAACACGTTGCGCTACCGCATCCGTCGACTACAGGCCCTCACCGGAATGGACCTCGACGACCCGGCGACCCGGCTCGTGGTGGCACTGTCCCTGCGTGTCCGCTGGGTGCCGGGACATCCGACCGGCTGACTGCGACGCCGCCCGGGCGGTCGATGGGTACCGTGGCGTCCATGCCCTCATCGTCGATGTCGCTCTCCGAACTGGCGGGCTCTCGAGTCGTTGTCACCGGTGCCACCAACGGAATCGGGATGGCCACCGCTCGCACGCTGGCCCGGGCCGGTGTGCGAGTGGTGCTGGCCGTCCGAGACACCGACCTCGGCGCACGTCGCGCACGGGAATTCGGCGGTGACTGCGAGGTGCTCCGGCTCGATCTCGCCGACCTCATCTCGGTGCGGGCATTCGTCGACGAACTCGACGGTCCGGTCGATGTGCTCGTCAACAACGCCGGGATGTTTCCCCACCAGCGCAGGACGACGCCGGACGGTTTCGAACTCGGCATGGGCACGAACTTCCTGGGGCCGTTCGCCCTGACCAATCTCCTCCTGCCGCGCGTCACGAGGCAGATCGTGTCGGTGGGTTCCGAGGGGCATCGGCGCGCGCGCATCGACCCCACCGATCTCGGCTACCGGCGCACACGCTGGTCGTCGCCGCGGGCCTACACCGCCTCCAAGCTCGCGGTGATGGTGTGGGGCCTGGAACTCGACCGGAGGTTGCGCGCCGTCGGGTCACCGGTGGTCTCGATGCTGACCGACCCGGGCTGGGCCGCGTCGAACATCTCGAACAAGCCCGGCCTGGGAGCCCTGCACCGGGTGGCCCAGGGGCTGGCGGGAGTGGTCGGCAACGATCTCGACGCCGGCGCGGCGCCCACTCTGCACTGCCTGACCGAACCGATCCCGCCCGGCAGCTACGTGGGAGTCGACGGGCCGTGGGGACTGCGCGGCCGGCCGGTGCTGTCGGGACGGGCTCGGACGGCGTGCGACTACGATCTCGCCGCCCGCCTGTGGGCCGAGGCCGAGACTCTCACGGGCACCCGGTGGCCACTGGGGTGACCGGAAGAGTCTCGGCAATCGGTGTCGGTATCGAGCGGTGGCGCGATCGGATCAGAGGATCGTGAGCATCTCGTTGTAGGTGGGCAGCGGCCAGAGGTCGTCGGCCACCATCGATTCGAGGGTGTCGGCGACCTCCCGTACGGCGGCCATCGCCGGGATCAGCGTGTCCAGTGCGTACTTCGACTCCTCGAAGGTGTTCTCACCGTGCATACCCGTGATGCCCTCGTCCAGGGCGACCAGTGCGTCGTGGAGTGCGCCGATCAGACCGGTCAGCTCCTCCAGAAGCGGTGTGGGAGCGTCGATCCCGGCCATCTTCAACGACGCGGCGGTGCCGGCGAGCTCGCCCTGATAACGGATAGCCGCCGGCATGATCATCGTCTTCGCCATCTCCGCGGTCTCCTTCGCCTCGACGAGGAGGGTCAGGCCGTATTGCTCGAAGATGACGTCTTCACGGGCCCGGAGCTCACGGGCGGAGAGCACACCGTACTTCTCGAAGATCTCGACGACCTCGGGTGAGGTGTACTCGGTCACCGCGTCGACGGTCGTGCGCAGGTTCTTCAGACCCCGCGCAGCCGCTTCCTCCTGCCATTCGTCGGAGTACCCGTTGCCGTTGAAGATCACCGCGCCATGGGAATTGATGATCTCCTGCAGCACCCGCTGCACCGCGTCGTTGAGTTCGAGTCCCTCACCGAGCAGTGCTTCGAGCTCGGTCGCGATGTGGTCGATGGAGTCGGCGAGGATCGTGTTGATGGCGACCATCGGGTCGGAGATCGACTGGTTGGAGCCGGGGGCGCGGTACTCGAATCGGTTGCCGGTGAACGCGAACGGGCTGGTGCGGTTGCGGTCGCCGGGGTCGGCCTTCAGCGGCGGCAGGGTGTCGACACCGAGTTCGATGACGCCGGCGGCCTTCGATCCGGTGGCACCGCCCTTGGCGATCTGCTCGAAGACGTCCATCAGTTGCTCGCCGAGGAAGATCGAGATGATCGCGGGCGGAGCCTCGTTCGCGCCGAGACGGTGATCGTTCGACGCCGAGGCCACGGCGGCGCGCAGCAGTCCGCCGTAGAGGTGGACCGACCGGATGATCGCGCCGCAGAAGGTGAGGAACTGCATGTTCTCGTGCGGGGTGTCGCCGGGGTTCAGCAGATTCCCCTGATTCGCGTTGCCCAGCGAGAAGTTGACATGCTTGCCGGAACCGTTGACGCCCGAGAACGGCTTCTCGTGCAGCAGGCATTTCATACCGTACTTCTCGGCTACGGCCTTCATGGTCGTCATCATCAGCTGCTGATGGTCGTGTGCGAGGACCGAACGTTCGAAGACCGGTGCGATCTCGAACTGTCCGGGCGCGACCTCGTTGTGGCGGGTCTTGGCCGGGATCCCCTGCTTGAACAGCTCGCGGTCGAGTTCGATCATGAACGACAGGACGCGTTCGGGGATCGCGCCGAAGTAGTGGTCGTCGAACTCCTGGCCCTTCGAGGGCGGCGCGCCGAAGAGGGTGCGGTTGGACGTCATCAGATCCGGGCGGGCATAGAAGAAGTGCTCGTCGATCAGGAAGTACTCCTGCTCGGCGCCGGCATAGGAGACGACCGTGTCGACATCGTCGTGGCCGAAGAGCCGGAGCAGCCGCATGGCCTGCTTGCTCATCGCCTGCTGACTGCGCAGCAGCGGGGTCTTCTTGTCGAGGGCCTCACCCGTCCACGAGATGAAGATCGTGGGGATGCAGAGGGTGTTCCCGTTGGGGTTCTCCAGGAGGTAGGCGGGACTGGTGACGTCCCAGCCGGTGTAACCGCGGGCCTCGAACGTGCCGCGGAGGCCGCCGTTGGGGAAACTCGACGCGTCGGGTTCGCCCTGCATCAGTGTCTTGCCCGCGAACTCGGCGAGGGAGGCGCCGGTGGAATCGGGTTCGAGGAACGAATCGTGCTTCTCCGCGGTGAAACCGGTCAGCGGATAGAAGACATGGGCGTAGTGGGTGGCGCCCCTCTCGATCGCCCAGTCCTTCATGGCGACCGCGACGTAATCGGCGAGAGTCGGATCGAGTGCGCATCCGGTGTCGACCGTCGCGGCAACCGCCTTGAAGACGTGCTTGGGTAGCCGCTTCTTCATCACCGAAAGTCCGAACACGTTGCGTCCGAACGTGTCTGCCAGCGGCTCGGTGAAACCGGGCGCCGACACGTTGTAGGTCGTCACGGCCTCGATCGCCTGCCTGCGGGACATGCTGCCACTCATGGTCACTCCTGATGATCTCGGCCACCGCACGCGCGGGGGTCGGCACGACGACGTCGTTACGCCGGTGTCGCAGATGCGAGCGATCTGACGCTATGACCTGGGTGTATGCGCCCGGTTGCACAGGTGTGACGCTGAGGAAAACTCGTGCGGCAACTACTCGAGCGTTGCGTTGTCGCCCATCACCGCACCCTCGCGACGTGGGTCCGCACCGCCGATCCAACCGCCGTCGCGGCGCACCAGGGCGCTGAGACCGCTCGACTGTTCCTCGACCGACACCTCGGCGCCCCGTTCCCGCAGACCCCGTACCAGCGGGTCGTCGGCACCGTCGTCGGCGGTGTCCACCAGCGGGTGTTCACCGCCGACGTTGGTCGTCGGGGTGTTCGCCGAACCGAAGTCGATCATCGACACCGCCTGCTGCGGATCGAGACCCCAGTCCAGCATCCCGACGATGGTCTTGACGACGAACTGGATGATGACCGACCCGCCGGGCGACCCGAGCGCCGCCAGGACCTGTGCCGGAGCACCGTCGGTGCCGGGCTGCAGGACAAGGGTCGGGGCCATCGACGACCGGGGCCGCTTACCGGGTGAGACCCGGTTGGCGAGCAGTGCTCCGTCGTCGTCGCGGGGTTCGGCGGAGAAGTCCGTCAGCTGGTTGTTGAGCAGGAAGCCGTCGACCATGTGGTAACTGCCGAAAGCGGATTCGATGGTCGTCGTCATCGACGCGACGTTGCCGTACCGGTCGGCGACGGTGATGTGGCTTGTCCCGTGTTCGGTGCCGGGATGCGAGCCCAGCGGCACCGGTCCGAGGTCACCCGCCTCGGCCTCGCCCAGGGACGCGTCGGGACGGATCAGCTGCGCGCGTGACCGCAGGTAGGCCGGGTCGAGGATGGTCGCGACGCCGCGGCCGGGCAACGGGACGAAGTCGGGATCGGCGACGTACTTGTCGCGATCCGCGTACGCCAGGCGCTCGGCCTCCGTGATCAGGTGTACCGCAGCGGGATCCGGGCGACCGCCGTCGGCGTCGAGGTCTCCGGGCGGCATGGACGGGAGATCGAAGTTCTCGAGGACACCGAGTGTCGAGGCGACGGCGATCCCGCCCGACGACGGACCGGGCATCGCGACGATCTGTCGCCCGCGGTAGGTGGTGGTCACCGGATCGCGTTCCACCGCACGGTAACCGCGCAGGTCCTCGACCGTCATGAGGCTCGGCGTCATACCTCCTGCGGTGTCGGCGGCCTCGGCGACGACCGCCGCCGCGAGGGGACCCTCGTACATCGCCCGTGCGCCGTCGGTGGCGAGCACGCCGAGCGTCTTCGCGTAGGCCGGGTTGACCAGGGCGGCTCCCGCGGGTTTAGGGCTGCCATCACCGTTCAGGAAGTAGCTGCGCGCCTCCGCGTCGGCGGCGAGTTCGCCCGCCGAGGCCGCGATCGCGGTCGCGAGTCGCTGGCTGATCTCGAAACCGCTGTCGGCCAACGAGACCGCGGGGGTGAACAGATCGCGCCAGGTCTGTCTGCCGTATCGGCCGTGAACGAGTTCGAGCATGCGGACCACACCCGGCACGCCGATCGACCGTCCGGAGGCCCGGGCGCTCGGCACCGGTGGCGCCGGGTCGTCGGGGCTGATCCGGCTCAGGTAGGTCTCGGTCGCGGCGGCCGGCGCGGTCTCTCGCCCGTCGAACGCGCGCACCGTTTTCGACGCCGCGTCGTAGTACAGGGCGAAGGCGCCGCCGCCGATGCCCGAGGACTGCGGCTCGACGAGCCCGAGCACCATCTGCGCGGCCACCAGCGCGTCCGCCGCGGTACCGCCGTCGCGCAGGACCTCGCATGCCGCGCCGGTGGCCAGGGGATTGGCGGTCGCAGCGGCGAAGGTCTCGGTGGTGACGGGTCGCATGCCGGTTCGGTAACCGGACGCGACCTCGGGCCGCGTGGCGATGTCGGTGGGGGCCCCGGACTCATCACCTCGGGCGGCGATCATCTCCCCGTTGGGGATCTCTGCGCACGTGACCGGCCCGGCCCCGGGCCTCCCGGTGTCCCCGGACTCCCCGGTGCACGACGCGACCATCGACACGGCGACGGTGGTGACGGCCAGTGCGCGCAGGAGGCGGCTGATCTCGTGGCGGCTCATCGATTCAGCCTCGCACACCGTTGTTGTCCGTGTTGTGGACTCGACCGGGACGCCTGACCACATAGGCTCGACAGGGACGGGCCGCCCGCACACGGTCGGCAGAGCACGACGAACGGGGATCAGCGTGGGAGTGGTACGGCATCAGGCGAAGATCGACAGTCCGCGCGAGCGGGTGTTCGACTACATCGACGGGTATCAGAACGTCCCCGAGTACCTGCTCGGGGTCACCCGGTTCGAGCCGACCACGGAGAAGACGAGCGGGCTCGGAGCGAAGTTCGCGGTGTCGATGGATGTCGGGCCGAAGACGCTGAAGTCGGTGGTGGAGTGCACCGGATACGTCGAGAACGAACTCATCGAACTGAAGGCCGTCGAGGGGTTCGACGCGAATACGACGTGGCGGTTCGCCGACGTCGACGGCGGGACGGGCACCGAGCTCGACGTCGAGATCGCCTACAACCTGCCCGGCGGGATGGCGGGCAAGCTGCTCGGCAAGGTCGTGGGGCCGTTCGCCACACAGGCTGTCCGCCACACGGAGGCGACCATCAAGAAGAAGGTCGGCTAGCACTCGTTCCCCTCCGGGGCTCAGGCTGCCGACCTCCGGTCGTCTGGGCCCGGGTCGGGATCGGGTATCCGGTTGGGCAGGTGTCGGGAGAAGAGCAGCGCCAGCACGAGCAGACCGAACACGACGAACAGCGCCTGCTGTAGTGCTGTGATCTGCGCGTCGGAGTAGGCCTGGGACACGGCCTGAGCGGCATCCGGTGACCCGCCGGCGTCGAGGACGAGGGTGCGCGCCTGCTCGCCGGAGACGATGGGGACTCCCGCTTCGTCGACCCACGCCGTGACCTGTTGCCGCTCCGCAGGTGTCAGGCTCTCGGTGTCACCGACCGCGGACACGAATCCCGACGACAGCAGCAGGATGAACACCGATCCCGCGACGGCGGTACCGAAGGACGAACCCAGGTTCTGGAATGTGCCCTGGAGTCCGCCGACCTCGGAGGTGTCCTTCTCCTCGACCGCCGACATGTTGACATTGCCCAGCTGGGAGGCGAGAAGCCCGAAACCCGAACCGATGACGAACATGCCCGCGGCGAAGGCCGCGCTGCGGAGGTCGACGCCGACCGAGGCGATGAGGAGAAGTGTGCCCACCGCCATGGTGTTCTGCCCGCCGCGGGCGATGAAGCGGGCGGATCGTCGTGCGGTCAACCAGGATCCGAGTACCGAGAACAGCACGAGACCCACCGACAGCGGGAGGATCTTCACGCCGGTCTGCAGGGCGTCGCGACCGAGCATCGTCTGCAGGTACACCGGGACGACGAAGAACAGTGCGGCGATGGCGAAGTACTGGGCGAGGAAACCCCCGAGTCCGCTGCGCAGCGCGGGGATTCGGAACAGCTCGACGCGCAACAGGGGTTTGCGCCCGGATGCGGCGAGGGTCCGTTGTCGCAGCACGAACATCCACAGCACGACCACGCCGGCGAGGATCAGGTAGGCGACCGGCGAGACGCCGAGCGGTGCGATCTCGTTGCCGTCGATCTGCGGCGGATGCTGCGGTGCCAGCCATCCCCAGGTCTTCGACTGCAGCACGCCGTAGACGATCAGTGACAGGCCGCCGGCGGAAGCCGCGACGCTCAGCAGATCGATGCGGACGCTTCTGTCCCGCGGGACATCCCGGATCAGCTTCGCAGCGAACAGGACCGCGACCATCACCACTGTCTCGGCGACGAACACATAGCGCCAGGAGAGGTAGGTGGTCATCACGCCGCCGAGCAGTGGGCCCACCGCCGCGGCGAGTCCGGTCACCGCGCCGAGGATGGAGAACGCGGTGACGCGTGCTCTACCGGTGTAGTTGATCGCCGCGAGCGAGGCGATGGCGGGAATGACGAGGACGGCCCCGAGGCCTTCCACCAGCGACCAGCCGATGAGCAGTACGGTCAGGTTGGGGCTCAGTGCGGTTGTGAGAGAACCGATCCCGTAGATGACGGCGCCGATCTTGAATGCCCGGGCGCGCCCCATCAGGTCACCCAGTTTGCCGCCGGTCAGCATGAACGCGGCCATCGTGAGGGCGTAGAAGGTGATGGCGGCCTGCATGCCGGTGATGGACGTACCCAGATCGGCGGCGACCACCGAGATCGACACGTTCATGACGGTGCTGTCGAGCACCATGACGAATTGCGACACCGCGAGAATCGCGATCACCGACCATGAGCGCATCGCTGCCTCCCTGGGGCGTGGCGGACGCTGGTGATCTTTGCAGGTCGGCGCCGTCAGCGCGGCGGATTCAGCATGGGCACCAGAAACTGGCGCGCCACCTGGGCGAGCTGAGCATCGTCGGTGATGTCGACGACGCGGCTGGGCACGGTGAGGAACGACGCCGAGACGCGAACCATCATCTCGGCGACCAGTTCGACATCGAGACGGTCGGAGATGTTGCCCGCCAACTGTTCCCGGCGCAACTGGGCAGCCACGAAATGCTGGACCATCGCCAGGAGCATGCCGTCGCCGCCGATCATCGACTCGATCAGCATGCTGGGCTCGGCGTCGTTGATCTCGCCGATCAGCGGATTGCTCGAGATGGCGCGAAGGGAGCCGACGAAGCCGAAGACGACGCGATCGGCGACACTGTCGGCGCGGGGGATCTCGGCGCGGAAGCGATCGAAGTATCGTCGGAACTCGCGCAGGACCACCTGGTCGACGAGGGCGTCCTTGGTGGCGAACTTGCGATAGAGCGTGACGCGGGTGACCCCCGCGCTCTTGGCGACCTTCTCCATCGGGGTGCGTTGCACGCCGAAGCGGCAGAACAACTCGAACGCCGCGTCGAGAAGTCGTTCGGCAGTGGGATCGGTCGCCTCGTCGGACGGCGTCGAGGACTCGAGGAACGCGCGCGCGAGAAGCGAACTCGACAGC
This sequence comes from Gordonia terrae, assembly GCF_051789125.1. Classification (GTDB taxonomy): domain Bacteria; phylum Actinomycetota; class Actinomycetes; order Mycobacteriales; family Mycobacteriaceae; genus Gordonia; species Gordonia terrae_A. The sequence continues at coordinate 1,370,866 of NZ_CP196526.1, forward strand.
GAAGCGCCGGTCGGTTGCGTGGTCACGTGGTCACCCCCTTCCTCACATGATGACGGCGCGAGCTTCCATGATCGCAAAGTTGGCGGTTTCCGTGTGTCATGGGCCACCAAGTGGTATTGATGATACAAGGATACGTTGTTTGTCACATTGATACATGGAAGTGATGGGACGGGGTCATGGAAGATCTGAACAGGCGGAAACTCTTACGCGCCGGAGGTGCCGTCGGCGCGGCCGGTGCGGTCGCAGCGGTGGCGCAGTCGACACCATGGACGTGGTCGCCGGCGAACTCGGTGCCCGGACGGGGCCTCGGCGGGGACCCGCGCCAGCAGTTCGACGACGAGGCCGACCCGGTGATCGCCAAGGTGATCGACAGCGGGCAGGCACCGAAGGTCAACAAGCTGCTGCGCACATGGCATCGGAACGCCCAACCGCTGCCCGCCGGCCTGCCCTCCGAACTCCGCGACTTCATGGAGTATGCAAGGAAACTGCCGTCGTGGACCGACCAGGACAAATTGGCGTCCGCGGTCAAGTTCAACCAGAAGCGCGGCACCTACCTCGGTGTTCTCTACGGCTTCGCCAGCGGCATGATGAGCACCGTCATCCCACGCGAGGCGCGCGCGGTCTACTACTCCAAGGGCGGATGGGACCTCAAGGACCGCATCACCAAGACCGCGAAACTCGGCTATGACATCGGCTCGCTCAACGCTTACCAACCCGGTGGCGAGATGGTCGTGACCTGTGTCAAGACGCGGATGGCGCATGCCGGCGTGCGCCACCTCCTCCCGCAGTCCCCGCACTGGGTGCACAACGCGACCGAGAAGAAGCCGATCAGCCACGCCGACATCATGGTCACCTGGCACAGCCTGCCGACGACGGTCATGCGCAACTTCGACAAGTGGAACGTCCCGATCGCGGCCGACGAGTCTGCGGGCTTCCTGCACTCATGGCAGGTCAGCGCCTACATGCTGGGTGTGAAGGACGAGTACATCCCGGCCTCCTGGGATGCCGCCGACTCGCAGGCCACGCAGGTCCTGGATCCGATCCTGGCGCCCACGCCGGAGGGGATCAAGCTCGCGGACATGCTGCTCGACCTGGGCATGAACCTCGACCTGACGCTGCTCTCCCGTGGTGTCCTCGGAGCGTTGACGCGCTTCATGCTGGGCGACCAGGTCGCTGATTGGCTGCGCATCCCACGCGAACCGGTGTGGACTCCGCTGCTGGAGACGGCATGGGGTCCGTACGTGCAGGTCCGCGAGGGGCTGCTGAACGTCGGCATGCCGCGTGAGGCGTACTGGCTGTTCGACGAATTCCTCCGACAGTTCGTGCTGTTCTACATGTCCGAGCTGCGGATGCCGATCAACATCGAGATCCCGGTGTTCAACAATCCGCGGTACAAGTGATCAACCGCTACGGGCAGCCCACCTAGTCGGCGGTCACCTTCTCAGCCCCCGCCGACTCCTCGACTTCCACCGCCCGGTCCCGCTTCCCCCCACGCCGCCAGAGCTGCAGGGGGACCCGGGGCCGGGCGGTCAGCCATTTGCTGAACGGAAGTCGGAGCAAGACGTCCACCAGTGCAAGCGATGCGACGAGCACGACGGTGATCAAGATCAACGACCGGATGACCGCTGAGTGCGGGAACCAGTCGAAGAGGCCGCCGAGGAATCCGAGACGACCGAGGACGTCCAGGATCAGCGGATGCACGGCGAAAACGCCGAACGCGCGCAGGGTGGCCTGCGAGACCAGCTTCCCGCCTGCGGGGCGCCCGGCTGCGCGCCGGTCGTCCCACACCAGACCGACCAGCCACAACAGCGCGAGACCGCCGATGAACCAGGGGAGTGACATCGGGTTCCATGCGGTGTTCGCCTGCCACGGCACGTTGCCGGGGGAGGTCGCCAGCAGGTAACCGGCGACGGTGAACGCCGCGCACCCCGCCGCGACCAGAACGACCGTAGCCATGTGGTCGCGGAGCCAACGGTCGAGGCTCTCCCGGTGCTGTGCCGCGAGGACGCCGACCGTGATGAACAGGGCGTACATCGGAAGCGTCTTCCACATGTGCTGGTAGGCGATGTCCCACGCCTGACCCGACGGGCGCGGCAGGTACTGGTAGGTGACGAACACCGCCAGCTGGACGGTGAAACCGCCCGACAGCAACAGCCAGGGTCGATTGCGTCCGCGCTCGACGATCCACGAGATGAGCGGGAAGAACAGGTAGATCTGCATCGAGATCAGCAGGAAGTACAGCTGGTACTTGCCCTCGCCCACGAGCAGGTCGTGGGCGAGATGGGGAAGCATCTCGCCGACCGGCGGGAACGGGTTGTCGGCGATGATGAGGTGGTCGGTGATGGTGTAGATCAGGGTCCATGCGAGGTACGGGCCGACCACGAGGCCGAAGCGTCGACGCCAGAACTGCCACGGCGACATCTCCCGCCCCTGCATGCTGAGCACCAGGACATACAGGGTCACTGCGACGAACCCGTAGCGGGTCAGATGGCACAGGACACCCACGAGATTCGCGCCCCGGATCTCGTCGGCCCCGCCGTTGATGGCGTTGACGCTGTGCGCGACGACCACGAAGGTGAACAGCACCACTCGCACGAAGTCGGCGGTGTGTGCACGGCCGCGCGGCGTCCCCGGGCGCGTCGACTCGGTGGGTGCCGATGGCGCGGCGGTCGGGGTGCCATCGACGGATGACGAAGCCTCGTCATCGGCGACGGGTGCTGGTCCGGATGCCGCGTGCACCAACGAAAAGACCTCCCCGGGCCGAGATGCGGACGTGTGCGCTAGGCAGTCTACGGTCCCAATCTGGCAGGAACCTCAACGCCGGGGTGTCCACAGTGGCGACAATCACAGTCCGTATTGTCCGGTTTCTGTCGACGGTCGCGATGACCCTCTCAGAGGTCGTCGGGGAGCTCGCTGCGCGTGTGGATCTCGAGTGCGCGAAAGCCGTGCGCGACGTGGTTGCGCACGGTGGCGGGGGAGATGCCGAGTTGCCCGGCGATCTCCCGGGCTGTGAACCGCTGCCGGTACAGGCGGAGGATCTCGCGTTCGCGAGGGGTGAGCCGGGCGATCCGCGGATCGCCGGCTGTGGCCCGGCGAAGATGGTCGACGATGCGGGCTCGGACCGGATGGGCCTTCACGCCCGATGTGCTGGTGCCGGATGTGGCGGCGCCCGTCGCGGGGGCGAGCACCTCGGTGACGATCGCGAGCGGCAGATCGTCGGCGATCCCGTGACGCTCGGCCCGGCTCCGGCCGAGTTCCAGCCAGTCGACGGCGTCGGGTTCGCCGCGTCCGAAGGCGATCAGAGCGCGCGCGGCGTCACCGTGATGCTCGCCGATCACCGCGGCCGTCGGCATCCGGTCGGCGTCGGCCAGTGCGGTGCTCGCACCCGCGAGGTCTCCCGCCGCGGCGAGGGTGAGGGCCAGCCACTGGCGTGCGATGCGTTCGTCGCTGACATGTCGACTGCGGTGCAGCAATTCGACGGCCTGTCCCGCGAGTCTCGCGGACTCGGCGAAGTCGGCGCTGAAGAAGCAGAGCTCTGAGTTCAGCGTCGCCAGCCACGCGCGCATCCGCAGGTCTCCGAGCGACGTCGCCGCCCGGGCCGCGGCGATCTCTCGTTCGGCGCCTGCCGGATCCTCCGCGCGAAGATATGCGCGGGCGCGCATCGCGTGGAGTTGCGCCGACGACAGACCCTCGTCGGACGCTGACATCGGGTCGGGCAGCCGGGCGAGCAGGGAGCGGTCTCCGGTCAGGTCTGCGGCGAGAAACCAGGTCGCCCACGCGGCGCCTCGCACAGCGGGCTCGGTCTGTTGCGACAGCACACGCCACGGGGTGTCGGGGTCGGGCCGGCCGGTGTACGTCCGGATCAGGGCGTCGGCGACCTCCGCCATGGGGTGCGCGCCGACTCCCGGGGCGCGGAGTCGGTCCCGTGCCGGCCCCGGTTCGGCGTCCTTGAGGAAGACCGACATCGCCGCCGCCGTGTCGATGGCCGGTGACGGGATGGGCAGGCAGGCCTGGACGGCGGCCAGCCGCGCGGCGATCTCGTGTCCCGGCAGGCTGCCCAGGGTCATCGCATGCGCCCACACGAATCCGGCCTCCGGGGTCGGCTCGATGCGCCATGCCGCGGCCGCGAACCGTTCGGCTGTGTCCGGATCGCCGGTGGTCAGGTGGAAGGCCCCGGCGGCGAGCAGATCGGCGACCGCGACCGGACGGTTCGTGCGCAACCCCCACGATGCCCTCATCACCGGTGTACTCGCCGTCGAGTACAGACGTTCGGCGACGGCAGACCGACGTGCTGGGCCGAGGGACTGCTCGGTGGCCTCGGCGATCAGCGCCGACGCCGCCCGCGCGCCGTCGGTGTCGGTGGCGACGAGTCCGCGGTCCTCCAGCGTCGCGACGGCGTCGGCGACGTCGAGTTCGCGGGCGGTGCGCCAGTCGAGGGCTCCGGCCAGGACCACGAGTGCGAGCGCGTCCGCGCAGTGCTCCGGCAGACCGGTGAGCCGACGCCGGACGGCGTCGGCCACCCCGCGGCCCGCATCGGCGTCGTCGCGGGCCAGTGCGCAGATGAGCTCCGGATTGCCCTGCGCCGCTGACACTTCGGCGGCTCCGACGATGTGTCCGAGAGAGGTGGCGGCGGAATCGTCCAACGGCCCCAACACGTGGTGTGCCCACCGGCCGGCCCGGAGTCGTTCCGTGACCGTCTCGGGGGCGTCGCGATCGGTGGGGGCGGCGGCGAGGATACGGAGGGGCCCCATCTCGGCGAGCGCTGTCAGATGGTCGATGATCGCGGGTTCGGCGCGATGGATGTCGTCGGCGACGACCAGCGTGGGCGTCCGATCCGAATGGCCCGACTGTCTCCGGAAGGCTGCGACGGGGTCGTCGGTTCCGGCCCGCGCGCGCAATGCGGCGACAGTGGGCGGCAGGACCACGATCCGGTGCCATCGGGACGAACGAGGGTGCGCGGCGTCGGCGCCCTTGGCCGAGAACTCGGCGAGGAGGCGCGACTTCCCGATTCCGAACGGTCCGGTGACCAGGACTGCGTCGTGTGTGTCGAGCAGGCGGGCCACCGAGTGCAGGTCGTCGTCGCGACCCAGGAACGGCGGAGGGACATGTCCGGGCCCGTTCAGTCCGGTCAGGCGGTAGCCCGATGCGGTGCGGAGCAGGGTCTCCGGCGGCAGCTTGTCGCGCAACCGGCTGAGGACCGTCCGTAATGCGGCGTCCGGATGGCGGGGTCGGGCCGTCGGCCAGATGCCGGCGACGAGGTCATTGTCGGAGATGCCGAGCTCCCGGTGCCGCAACAGGAGTATGAGTGCCTGCTGGACACGCGGACGCAGGTGGATCGGGTGATGCTGCGCATCGAGGAGGGTCACCACCGGTGTGGTCGTGTAGGCGACTGCCCGTCTCGCGTTCATTTCCGGTCTTCCCGTCGTTGCCGGCGTCGTATTTCCAGCGAGGATTTCAGAATGATCAATTGTGCATCATGAGCACGACCGGGTTGTCCTCGACGCTGATGGGCATGAGGAAGATTGCGATTCTGATGGCCTGTGCCGCACTGACCGCGATGTGCTGCATCGTCGCTGCGGGCCTGGCGCTGACCTGGAACTCCGGCGATGCTGCCCTCGCAGCCGGCGCCGTCTCCGTGGTCGCCGGTGCGATCTCGTGGGTGGCGGTCTGGCGGGTGCGCGCGGCCAATCGACGCCTCGGGACCAACTACACGATCTTCACCATCTGAGGAGTCCCGACGCCGACTCGCGGTGCCCTGGGCATTGTCGTCGGGGACGGTTGCTCAAGTAGACTCCCGCTGTCGGTGGCCGCGTCCGCCGAGTCGCCTTCGTAGCTCAGGGGATAGAGCAACCCTCTCCTAAAGGGTAGGTCGCAGGTTCGAATCCTGCCGAGGGCACCATCGTGCGCCGCTCCGACTCATGGCTGCGTCGTCGCCTTCGCGAATCGGCGTCGGTACACCAGCGGCGAGACGCCAACAGACGCGGCGAAATGATGTCGTAGGAGCGTCGCGGACGCTAATCCCACTCGGCGCGCGACCTCGTCGACGCCCCAGTCGGTGGACTCCAGCAGGTTCTTCGCGGACAGGACGCGCTGCTCGGTGAGCCACCGGCGAGGGGACACACCCACCTCGTCGACGAAGCGCCGGGCGAAGGTGCGGCCCGACATGTGCATTCGGGAGGCCATGTCGTCGACGCTGATGTCCCGATCCAGGTTCTCCACCAGCCAGGCGAGCAGGGTGCCGAAGCCGTCGTCGGTGCACGCGGGCATGGGTGCGTCGACGAACTGCCGTTGGCCGCCGTCGCGGTGCGGCGGTACGACCATGCGACGCGCGATGCGGTTGGCGACGGCGGGCCCCCAGGACTCGCGGACCAGATGCAGGGACGCATCGATCCCGGCCGCGGTGCCGGCGCTCGTGGTGACGGGTCCGTCGTCGACGAAGAGCACGTCGGTGTCGACCTGCGCCTGGGGGAACATGCGAGCCAGGTGGTCGCCGTACCGCCAGTGTGTGGTGCACCGGCGGCCGTCGAGGAGCCCGGCCGCGCCGGCCACGAACGCGCCCGAGCAGACGGTGAGGACGCGCCCTCCGTTGTCGACGACCCCGCGGATGGTGTCGAGCACCTCGTCGGGGTAGTCGCCGCTGACACTGCCGCCGGGGATGACGACGAGGTCGACGTCTCGGCACTCGTCGAGGGTGTGCGACACCTGGATCGACACCCCGTTGCCGACGGCCAGCGAAGCGCCGGGATCCGGTGTGGCGACGCGGAAGTCGAAGGCGGGTACGTCGTCGTCGGTGCGATCGAGACCGAACACCTCGTGGACGACCCCGAACTCGAACAGGGCGACGTGTCCGTACAAGAGGACACCGACCGAATGCAGCATCGAACCAGTATGGCAGATAATTTGCGAAGAATGACATACCTGCCACTGGTGGCCGAAAACTTGCGAGCAGATGATTACTGCCATGACTCTCGTTTTCGTTCTCGCCTTCGTCGTCGTCGCCTCGGTCGCAGGCGCATCCGGGATACTGACCCTGGCCGCCCGGCGCACACCGGCCGGTCGGCGGACCCCGGGCCAGCGGCTGGCCGACTGGTTCACCCGGGATCCGCGGCGCCCCTACGGCCCCGACACCGAGCGGGTCGCCGCGGAACTCAGCATCCTCACCCGCCGGTACGACAAGCTCGCCTGACGTCTCGGCCGCTGCGCTACCGTTGCGGTCGTGAGTTCTCAGACTGTCCTCGTCACCGGCGCGACCAGCGGCATCGGGGCCGAGGTGGCGCGCCAGTTCGTATCCCGGGGCCATCGCGTCTTCGGCACCACCCGCAACCCGGACGCCGTCCGTGCCCCGATCCCCGGTGTCACCTACGTTCGTCTCGACAACGCCGACTACGAGTCGGCGGCGTCGTGCGCCGCACTGGTCGGTGAGGTGGACATCCTCGTCAACAACGCGGGGGAGTCCCAGGCCGGCGCGCTCGAGGACACGCCGCTGTCGGCGATCGAAGATCTGTTCCGCGTCAACGTGTTCGGTCCGATAGCGCTGACCAAGGCGGTGCTTCCGGGTATGCGAGAGCGGCGTCGCGGCACGGTGGTGATGGTCGGTTCGATGCTGTCGAGCTTCCCGGTTGCCTTCCGGTCGAACTATGCCGCGACCAAGTCCGCGCTCAAGGCGTTCGCGCTGGCATCGCGACGTGAGCTCGCGCCGTACGGGATTCGCATGATCAGCGTGGAGCCGGGCACGATCGCCACCGGGATCGGCGACCGGCGCAGCATCTTCGTGGACGAGAACTCGGTCTACCGCGAGGAGTACGAGACGCTGGCGGCCGCGACCCGGCGCAATGAGGACGCCGGCATCAGTGCCGAGAGCATGGCCGCCCAGATCGTCGACGCCGCTCTCTCCGAACATCCGAAGCCGTTCTACGCCAGGGGTAATCAGGCCGGCGTGGTCTTCTTGCTGAGGCGACTCGCACCCCGTCAGTTGATCCTGGACATGACCGCCCGTAAGCACGGGCTGCCGAAGGTGAAGATCTGACCGTGCGAGTCACGCTGCGAGTCATCGGGATCGGACCCGGGGGACCGCGCCAGATCACCTTGCAGGCCATCGATGCGATGGCCGACGTGGACGTGTTCCTGGCACTCGAGAAGGGGACGGCCAAGAGCGGCCTGCTCGACGCCCGGCGCGCCGTTCTCGACGCCCATGCGCGGCAGGGATCGTCACTGGTCGAGATCCCCGACCCGCCGCGCGATCGTGCCCCGCAGGACTACAACGCGGAAGTCCGACGCTGGCACGCGGCCCGGGCCGATCTCATCGCCACCGCATTGCGCGACGAGGTGGGCGACGGGGGTGTGGCCGCCTTCCTCGTCTGGGGCGACCCCGCCCTCTACGACAGCACCCTGCGCATCGTCGACGACCTCGCCGCACGCCCGGACCTCGACCTGTCGGTGGAGGTGATCCCCGGTGTCACGAGCGCGAGCGCGCTCACCGCGGCGCACGGGATCGTCGCCAACCGCGTCGGGGAACCGATCCACATCACCACGGGCCGCCGCCTGGCCGACACTCCCGCCGGAGCCGACGCGAATCAGATCGTCATGCTCGACGGTGAACTCGCCTTCCGGGACACGGCCGACCCGGACGACCACATCTGGTGGGGCGCATACGTGGGCACCGACGACGAGATCCTGATCAGCGGCAGGGTCGCCGAGGTGACCGACCGCATCGTCGCCGCCCGCGCGGAGGCCAGGGAACGCATCGGCTGGATCATGGACATCTATCTGATCCGCAAGGCGCACTGAGGAGTCGAGCCCCGCTCGTCGAGGTGGGCACCCTCCGCGCCTGTCCGCCAGATGTCGCAGTTCGTTGCGCTGGGCGCCACGACACGCGACATCTGCATGCGTCGAAGGCTCACAGTCGTTCGCGGGCAACGAGTTCGACGGTGACAAGCATGGCGATGGAACTGACGGTCAGCAGCGCCACCAGGACGAACAGCTGCATCGCCGCCGCGGCCCACACCGAGGCCCCGCCGAGGACCATGCCCACGAACGCACCGGGAATGGTGACGATCCCCACCGACTTGGTCTGGTCGAGTCCGGGGATGAGGGCGCTCGCCGCGGCGGGCCCGCAGATCTCCATGCGTGCGTCCCGCGAGAGCAGACCCAGCGACAACGCCGCGTCCACCTCACCGCGCCGAACCCGCAACTCGTCGTGCGCCCGGCGCCCGGCGAGCGAGGTGGTCACCATCGCACCGCCGATCAGGATCCCGGCCGTCGGGATCACGGCGATCCCGCGGGCGGGAAGCACCCCGATGACGAGGAGTGCGGTGACGATGACGATCGTCGGAACCGCAACGGGACCCGCACACCACGCGATCCCGACGAAGCCGGAGCGGTCCGGGTTCACGCGCCGGGCCGACGTCCACGCCGCCGCCGATGCCATGAGCAGAACGAACAGGGCGGATGCCCACAAATGGGGGATGACCGCCGCCAGCACCGCGGCCAGTGCGGCCAGCTGTGCGACGGCGCGCAGCACCGCCACCAGTGTCTCGGTGGCCAGGCCGGACCGGCGGTTGACCACCACCGCGGCCACCGCCAGCAGTACGACGACGACAACCAGCGCCGGACCGATCCGTACGACCGCGTCGCCGACTCCGTTCACGGTCTCCAGGTCACCAGATCTGCTGCAGGGCCGCCAGCATCTCCTCGCGGATCTCGCTGCGGCAGATCACGAAGTCGGGCATGTACGGATGCCGGTTGTTGTAGACGATCTCCGAACCGTCCAGGCGGCTGCAATGCAACCCGGCGGCCAGCGCGACCCCGACCGGTGCCGCGTTGTCCCATTCGTACTGACCGCCGGCGTGGACATAGGCATCGGCGTCACCACGGACGACGGCCATCGCCTTCGCGCCGGCAGATCCCACCGGCACCATCTGCAAGCCGAGCCGGTTGGCCACGTAACTGGTCTCGTACGACCCGCCCCAGCGGGACGTGACGAGGCGGCGCGTGAGGGGCCCGCCTGTCTCCTCGACCGTGTCGGAGCGGAACAGTTCGCCCGTCGCGGGCAGCGACACCGATGCCTCGGTGACGATCCCGCTCTCGGTGAGAGCGACGTGGACGGCCCAGTCCGCCGAGCCGCCGGCGAATTCCCTTGTGCCGTCCAGGGGATCGATGATCCACACACGCTGCGCGGTGGACCGGTCGCCGACATCGGCGGCCTCTTCGCTCAACACCGCGTCCCGGGGACGGTGTTTGCGCAACACTGTCGAGATCCACGCCTGGGCAAGCGCATCCCCGACATCGCCGAGCATGGCCCCGCCGAGCAGTCCGCCGGAACGGATTCCGAGAAGTACCTCCCCGGCCCCCTGCGCGATCCGGGCAGCCAGTTCGGCATCGGAAAGACGGGAGTTCATCCCTCAACTAGAGCACACTGTTTGCATGCCTGAGCTTCCAGAGGTGGCCGCCATCGCCGACTATGTCGACGGACGCGCGGCCGGACTCCCGATCCGCAGGGTCGATGTCGCGTCGTTGTCGGTGCTCAAGACCGCCGATCCGCCCTACATTGCGTTGCACGAGCGAATCGTCGAGTCGGTCGGTCGAGTTGGAAAGTACCTGGTCATCCGGACCATTCCGGGGTCGACGGCCACTGCCTCAGAGCCGTTGCTGCAGCTGGTCATCCATCTGTCGCGAGCCGGATGGGTGCGGTGGAGTGAGGAACTCTCGCCCAAACCGCTGCGGCCCGGCGGGAAGAGTCCGATCGCACTGCGTGTCCACTGCGGGCTGCCGGGGGAGGGCTTCGACGTCACCGAGGCCGGCACCCAGAAACGGCTCGCGGTGTGGCTGGTGCGAGAGCTCACCGACATCGAGCGCGTCGCCGGACTCGGTCCCGACGCCCTCGAACTGACGCTGGAACAGTTCGCCGGAATACTCGCCGGGACCACAGGCCGGATCAAGAACGTACTCACCGACCAGCGAGTGATCGCCGGGATCGGCAACGCCTACTCCGACGAGATCCTGCACACCGCCCGCATGTCGCCGTTCGCGTCGTCGAAGACACTGAAACCGGACCAGGTCGGCACGCTCTACGACGCCATGCGCGTTGTGCTCACCGACGCGACCGATCGCCTGGAAGGGCAGACGGTGGCACGGCTCAAGTCGGAGAAGCGCACAGGTCTGCGCGTCCATGCCCGCACGGGCCTGCCGTGCCCGGTGTGCGGGGACATCGTGCGCGAGGTGTCTTTCGCCGACCGTTCGTTCCAGTATTGCGCCACCTGTCAGACCGGCGGCAAGGTCCTGGCCGACCGCCGCATGTCACGTTTGCTGAAGTGAGTCCGGGCGAACCGGGACCCGAGGCTACCGGCCGGTAGCCTGGCGTCGTGACGACACGGCAGAAGATCCTCATCACCGGAGCGAGTTCAGGGCTGGGCGCCGGCATGGCCCGCCGGTTCGCCGACCAGGGACGTGCGCTCGGGCTGGCCGCGCGTCGCGTCGAGAAGCTGGAGGCACTCGCGGACCAGATCCGCCCCGCAGCCGCACGGGTCGAGGTGGAGGCGCTCGACGTCACCGATCTCTCGTCCGTGCCGACGGTGTTCGCGCAGCTCGCCGACCGGCTCGGCGGCCTCGACCGGGTCATCGTCAACGCGGGTCTCGGGAAGGGAGCCCCACTCGGAACGGGCAACGCGGCAGCCAACATCGAGACCGTACAGACCAACCTCGTCGGTGCGCTCGCGCAGGCGGAGGCCGCCCTGGAGATCTTCCGGGCGCAGAACGCCGGACACCTCGTCCTGATCAGCTCGATCTCGGGAGTTCGCGGGATGCCGAAAGCCCAGGCCGCCTATTCGGCGTCCAAGGCGGGCCTCACCGCACTCGGACAAGGTCTGCAGGCGGAGTTCGCGAACTCGCCCATCACGGTGACGGTGGTCGCGCCCGGCTACATCGAGACCGACATCAACCGCGGCGTCAAGACCTCGCTCATGGTCGACACGGACAAGGGCGTCGATGCGATGGTCGCGGCGATCGAGGCCGAGAAGGACTGGGCCCCGGTACCGGGTTGGCCGTGGACGCCCATCGCGGCAGCGTTGAAGTACCTGCCCGCGTCGGTCACCCGACGGATGATCTGACCGGCGGAGATCATTCACGAAGAGGACTCCGCGGGTTTCACCACCGTCCGCCGATTATCGTGACGGGATGTCTCCCTTGCGTTTCCGGTCGGCGTGTGCGGGAGTCGTCGTGGTTGGCGGGTTGCTGACCGGTTGTACGCCGACCGATCCGGTTGATCGCACGCCCGGGCCGCCGGTGTCGACGCCCGCGGAGACGAACAAGACCGTGACCACCGGACCGCGACGCGACATCGAGCCGGTCGTGTCCCGCTTCCCGTTGCTCACGGGTGCACGTGTCGACGCCTGGGCCGCAGGAACTCTCGGCGGCGGGGGCAGCGGTCGGGTGCCGGGGCCCAGCACGTACTGGTTCGACGCCGTCGTCGATGCCGGGACCGACCGTGTGACCCGATGGTCGCAGCTCTACCGAGCCCGGCCCGTGAGCGCGCCGGGTGCGCCGGCCGAGGCACTGCGCCCGTGGCTACCGGCCGGGGAGCTGCTGGGCGGACCCGAACTCGACCGCGCCTTCTCCTCGTCGCAGTGGGACGCGACCGTGTACTTGGCGCCGGCCACCGGCCGCGTGGTCGTTCTCGGCCTCGACGACTGACGTGCGTAAGGTGGCCGACGTGGCGAACAAGCAGGGACAGGTGGTCGCGTCGGGAGCCTTCCAGGTCTTCGGAGGAAGTCTCCGCGACCGGGTCGGCGAGCTGCTCGGCGAGATCTTCGACCGAACCGACATCGAGGCGGTGGGTTCGGACTGGCGCGGCATCGTCTACTTCACTCTCGTGGATGACGAGTCGACCGCGCCCGAGTCCGTCCTCGGTTTCGATCCATCCAGCGGGACGTCCGGTGAGCTGGCGACCCTCGACGAGGTGCTCGGGGCGGTGCGCACCGGAGACATCGCCGAGGCGGTCGACTCGGCGAGCTTCGATGCGTGGCGCACCGCGACCGGTACCCGATCCCTGGACATGGGTGCCTGCGTCGCGCCCGCCCTCTATGAGTTCCTCGGCGGTGATCCCGCCGAAAGGGACGTCGAGGCAACCGATCTCGTCACCTACGTGGCGACGGCGGCCGCGATCATGGGCCGCATCCAGGCCCTGGACGTCCAGCCGGGTGACGAGATCCCCGACGAGGTGTTCGACGAGGACTACTGGAAGTAGCCCTGCCGGTTGAGCGCCCCACCGCTGGTTGAGCTTGTCGAAACCCCTCAGACCGCGCGGCCCCGACGCTGCCGGTACCACGCGACGAGGGCGTCGGTGGACGAATCATCATGAGTGTCAGGAGCTTCGGCGCTGGTGATCGTGCCGAGCAGTTCCTTGGCCTGGGTCTTGCCGAGTTCGACGCCCCACTGGTCGAACGGATTGACACCCCAGATGGCACCTTCGACGAACACCTGGTGCTCGTAGAGCGCCACCAGCTGACCGATCACCGACGGGGTGAGTCGCGGGGCGAGGATCGAGGTGGTCGGCCGGTTGCCGGGCATCACCTTGTGAGCCACCACGTGCGCCGGTACGCCTTCGGCCGAGATCTCGTCGGCGGTCTTGCCGAACGCGAGGACCTTGGTCTGCGCGAAGTAGTTGCTCATCAGCAGGTCGTGCATGGAACCGGAACCGTCTGCGGCGGTGGGCAGATCGTCGGTCGGCTCGGCGAAACCGATGAAGTCCGCCGGGACCATCCGGGTGCCCTGATGCAGTAACTGGTAGAACGCATGCTGGCCATTGGTTCCCGGTTCACCCCAGAAGATCTCACCGGTCTCGGTGGTGACGTGGTGGCCGCTGGCGGTCACCGACTTGCCGTTGGACTCCATCGTCAGCTGCTGTAGATAGGCGGCGAAACGCGCCATGTCGTTGCTGTAGGGCAGCACCGCGCGGGTGGCGACATCCCAGAAGTTGTTGTACCAGAGGCCGATCAAGCCGAGGAGTACCGGCGCGTTGCGCTCGAGGGGTTGGGTGCGGAAGTGCTCGTCGACGAGATGGAATCCCTCCAGGAACTCGGCGAACCGTTCCTTGCCGATCGCCGCCATCACTGACAGTCCGATGGCCGAGTCCACCGAGTACCGACCGCCCACCCAGTCCCAGAAACCGAACATGTTGTCGGTGTCGATGCCGAACTTCGCCACCTCGTCGGCGTTGGTGCTGACCGCGACGAAATGCTTGGCCACCGCGTCGGAGTCGGCGGCGAGCGCTTCGAGCAGCCACGTCCGGGCGGCGGCGGCGTTGGTCAGCGTCTCGAGCGTGGTGAATGTCTTCGACGCGATGATGAACAGGGTGGTCTCGGCGTCGAGATCGGCGAGAGTGCCGACCATGTCGGCGGGGTCGACGTTGGAGACGAAGTGACAGCGGATGCCGGCATCGACGTAGTGGCGCAGCGCCTGATAGACCATGACGGGGCCGAGGTCGGAACCGCCGATGCCGATGTTGACGACGTCGGTGATCGGTTTTCCGGTGTGGCCCTTCCACTCTCCGCTGCGCAACCGGTCGGTGAACTCACCCATTCGCGTGAGAACCTCGTGCACATCGGCGACCACGTCTTGGCCGTCGACGACGAGCGTCGCATCAGAGGGCAGCCGCAGCGCGGTGTGCAGGACCGCCCGGTCCTCGGAGGTGTTGATGTGGGCGCCGGCGAACATGTCATCGCGCATCTCCTCCAGGCCGACCTCGCGCGCCAGGCTCAGCAGCAGTTCGAGGGTCTCCCGGAGCACACGGTGCTTGGAGTAGTCGATGTGCAGATCCCCGACGTCGACGGTCAGTTCCCGGCCGCGCGCCGGATCGATCGCGAAGACCTCACGAAGGTGCATCGCGTACACGTGAGGTTGATGCGCTGCGAGCGCCTGCCAGGACTGCGTCGCGGTGATGTCGCCATGATCGGTGCCGGTGAAGTCACTGCCAGGGGCCTCGGTGCTCATGACTGTTCACCCTATGTGCTCGACGGCCGGGCCGCGACGGTCACATCGTGGCCAGCTCGGCGGTGTCAGCGTCCCAGGGGGCCGCGCCCGAGTCGCAGCAGAAGCATCGCGAGGGTGTGCCCTTCCTGGCCCAGGTCCTGGAACCGTTCGAGCACCTTGACCTCGCGGCTGTGCACGAGACGCGGTCCGCCCGACGCCATCCGCGCGGCGCCGATCTTCTTGGACACCGCCGAGCGTCGTTTGATGGCGCCGAGGATGACCGCATCCAAACGATCGATCTCCAGGCGCAGCTGGTCGATGTCATCGGGAAGGTCGGCGACGTCGGAGCTGAGCTGGTACTTCTCGAGGTCGATCGTGTTCTCGAAGGACACCCCGGCGGTCCGACGGGGTTCTTGCGCTCCGGAATCAGGGCTGCGATCGGTCACGGCCCGATTTTGCCACGGCGACGCCCACCGTTCCGCAGGCGGCTGTCGTCGCATGCGACCTCGGGTGTGGGGGCGATCGCCGCCCATGGAGACTGGAGCGCATGCCCAACGCGCGGATGGTGTCCCTGATTGCCGTCTCCCTGATCGTCGGTCAGCTGATCGTCCGGGGTTGGCTGGTCGCGACCGGTGACTTCTATTGGGATGACCTCGTCCTCATCGCACGTGCCTCATCAGGGCCGATCCTGTCCTGGGAGTATCTGGGACACAGCCACGACGGGCACTTCATGCCGGCTGCCTTCCTTCTCGCCGGGCTGGCGACCTGGCTGGCCCCGCTCAACTGGGTCGTGCCCGCCCTCATGCTGGTGGCGATGCAGGCCGTGGCGTCGATCGCGGTGTGGCGCATGGTCCGGGTCATCGCGCCCCGGGCCCGGGCGGGTGCGCTGATCGCGCTCGGCTTCTACCTCTTCAGCCCCATGACCGTGCCTGCCTTCGCGTGGTGGTCGGCGGGCCTCAACACACTGCCCCTGCAGGCCGCGATGGCGTGGATCGTCGCGGACGCGGTGCGACTCGCCAGGGGCGAGGTCGACGAGGCGAAGCACCGGACGGTGTGGATCCGTTCGACGGTGATCTTCCTGGTCGCGCTGGCGTTCTTCGAGAAGTCGGTGTTCATCCTTCCCGTCGCCCTGGTGGCCGCGGTCCTGGCACATGGTGGTCCGCGCGCGATCCGGACCACCCTGGGCGCCTGTCGGGAATTGTGGATCGCGTTGACCGCACTCTCCGCGCTCTGGCTCGTCCTGTACTTCATCGTCTCGGACCCGACCTCCGGAGAGCATTCGTTCGCGCAGACCGCCCGGCTCGTGTGGCGGTCGGTCAACTCCGCGATCGTGCCGTCCCTGATGGGCGGTCCCTGGGAGTGGGAACGGTGGAATCCGGGTCCTCCCACCGGTTTCCCGCACATGTGGATGATCGTCGGCGGTTGGATCGTCGTGGGCGCGGCGGCGTGGTGGGCGGTGAGCCGCAAGCGCGGCGGCGCAGCCATCGTCGTCTGTGCGGCGCTGTACGCGGTGGCGGCGCAGATACCGGTGATGTGGAACCGTTCGAGTCCCCAGACGGCCATCGAGTTGGCGCAGCACATGCGCTACCTACCCGACACCGCAGTGGTCTTCGCGATCGCGATCGCCCTGGTGTTCGCCGCTCCGTCGAGAACCCCCGGGGCGACAATGCGCGAGATGACCGGCGGCCGGCACTCCCGGGAACCCGAGGACGCCGGTCACGACGGAGAGGGCCGATCGGTGCTCGTCGCCTCGGCCTCCGTCGCCGGCGCGTTCGTCGTCGTGTCGGCGTTGGTGTCGATGGTCGCGTTCTCGGCCTCGTGGCGGGACAACCCGACGGGGGAGTACCTCCACACCGCCGTCGCATCGTTGCATGACAATGCCGATGCGACGCTGCTCGATCAGTCGGTGCCGCTGGAGATCCTGCAGCCGTTCGTCTACCCCGACAATCAGGTCAGCCGCATCTTCGGACGAGTCGACCCGCGGCCGGCGTTCGGCGACTCCACCGACCGCCTGCTCGTCCTCGACACCGCGGGCAACCTGGTCCCCGGTGGCGTCACGCAACGACGGATCATCGCGGCCGGCCGCGGTACGTGCCGGATGCCGGAGGTCGACGGCCCCACCGAATTGCGCCTCGACGGTCCGCTGTTCTCGTGGCCGTGGACGGTCGCACTCAGTTACTGCGCGACACGCGACGGCGAGGTCGAGATCGCCCTCGAGGGCGGGGACCCGGTACGGGTCCCGGTCAGCGCGGGACTCGGGGCGACATATGTCCGTCTCGACGGCGGCGGCGATCACATCGACCTGCGCCCGCTGACCCCGGGGCTCCGTCTGCACACCGGTGCCGGACGTGTGGGCGAAGCGGCCGAGGCGCGGTTCGCCGGCTGACTGCCCTAGTCGTAGTGGTACGCCGAGATGTTGTCGCTCTGGTTCTCCTCGGCGATCAACGTACGCAGTGCCGTCGCCGCGTCCTCCTCGGCGACGAAGTAGACGACTTTCGCGTCACCGGCCGCGGCGACCTGCTGTTCCATCTGCTTCCGGAGGACCTCGGTGCCCTCCCAGGAGGGATCGAAGACTCCGCCGGAGAGGTGCTCGCTGTACCCCTCACCGAAGGTGATGTGCATGTTGCCGTCGGTGCCGATGCCGTCGAAGAGATAGTCGCCGCGCTTGATGGCGTAGTAGCTCGGTAGTCCGGTGACACTGGCGCCGAACCGTGCCTGCTGCGGCTCCTTGTTGCCCGTCCGGACGTAGACGATCTCGGTGTTGGTCTGCTTCTCGTTGTTGTCGATCAGATCGTTGAGCTCGTCGGTCGTCGCATCGATGAAGGCGAGGTAGGTGAAGCTGTACCGGGAACCGATGTTGGTGTCCGGGGGGAGGTTCGTCGCCGCGCAGCGAGTCGTGCCGTTGCGCCCGAAGTCGACACGCAGGACCACTTTGCACTCACCGCCGACCGCACCGGGCGGACGATTGCCGACCGCGAAGTTGAGGGTCAGACCGTAGTTGAAGTGACCGCGCACGTCGTCGGTGTAGGGACTGCCCTGGACGGTGTAGTCGAACGCGCAGGACGACGTGGTGCACGCACCGGTCTGACGCGAGGTGACCACCGGCTGCTTCATCCACAGACCGGGCGCCGGGACCGACAGCAGGTCCGACACGAGTGCGCGCTGGTTGGCGAACACCTTCTGCGCCTGATCGGCGGGCTGCAGGCTGACCGCGGTGTCGATGTCGTAGGTGACGGAGTCCTGCACGCTCTGACCCTTGACGTGCGTGACGTTCTTGGTCTCCGGATCGAAGGTCACCTCCCACGTGCCGAGCTTCACCTTGTCGTCGCCGATGAACTCGATCGGCGGGTCCGAGGTGGGCCAGCGGCGGGCGTCGGGGGTGCCCTTGTTGGGCGTGGGTAGTTCGGCGCCGAGCTGGGGTTCGGAATCGGTCTCGATGTTGCCGATGTCGCCGGCGAGGTTGTCGGGGCCCAGGATCGTCCCCAGTCGCGGCATGCTCGTGAAGCGGGTCGAGGCCCACTTGTTGTCCAGCGGCGCGGCGTCGAGGTTGGTCTTCTCGGCGTCGACGAGAAGTTCGGTCCACAGCGCGCTCGGGGCACTGATGAAGGGGCTGTTGCCGATCTGGCGGTACTCGCCCTGCTGCGAGCCGAGCGAGATGGTGCCCTCGGCGGTGTTGGACGTCGTGACGATGAGCTCGTCGAACTCGACCGTCCCGTCGCCCCGTTCGTCGTCGTAGGTGTAGGTGACCTTGCCGGTGAACTGGGCCGCCGGGCTCGTCGCCATCTTGAACAGCACCTCGTCGAGGCTTTTCTGGGCGCGGAACGCGGGCGTGGGTTCCACGGTCCCCGCGCTGCTGAACGGCACGAACGACAGGACGAGCGCTATGACGAGCGCCAGCGCTCCGACACCGAGGGTGATGGCGGCGGGAACGACGGACGGTCTCTTCATGGGCGGCTCTTTCTCCTCGCCGGGGCGAGTTCCCGCGTGCGACGGTCCGCAGAGGGGCCACCCCGAGCCACTGATACCGGGTCATCGTAGCCGCGGGGCATGACCCTCGGGGTGGCAACGCACGCGGCAGGTCCACTGTTCGCACGACGTCGTCCGCGCCCGGCGCCCGGAAACGTGTCGGTCCGGGCGGGTAGCCTGGACAACCGATGAACAGCTCTTCTTCTGCCCCTCTTCTCGCCGGTCGCGCGGGGTCCGCACCTTCGGGTCCGACGCCCGACGACCGGGTCGCGCGCCTGCTCGAAGGCCTGAACCCGCAGCAGCGCGCGGCGGTGCTGCACGCCGGTGCCCCGCTGCTGATCGTGGCCGGCGCCGGGTCGGGCAAGACCGCCGTCCTGACCCGCCGGATCGCCTACCTGCTGGCGGCGCGCGACGTCACGCCGGGTCAGATCCTGGCCATCACGTTCACCAACAAGGCCGCCGCCGAGATGCGCGAGCGCGTCATCGACCTCGTCGGCCCGCGCGCCGCCTACATGTGGGTCTCGACGTTCCACTCGACGTGCGTCCGAATCCTCCGCGCGCAGTCCGGGTTGCTGGAGTCGATGAACTCCAACTTCTCCATCTACGACGCCGACGACTCGAAGCGCCTGCTAAGCATGATCATCCGCGATCTCGAGTTGGACCCGAAGAAGTTCAGCCCGCGGGGCGTCTCGGTGGCCATCTCCAACTTCAAGAACGAGCTGATCCCGCCCGATGCGGCACAGGCCTCGGCCGACGAGGACGACCCGACGGCGACCACGATCGCGCGGATCTACGCCGAGTACCAGCGTCGCCTGCGCGCCGCCAACGCCTTCGACTTCGACGACCTGATCGGTGAGACCGTCGCGCTGCTGCATCGCCACCCGCAGGTGGCCGAGTACTACCGGCGCCGGTTCCGGCACGTGCTGGTCGACGAGTACCAGGACACCAACCACGCCCAGTACGTGCTCATCCGTGAACTGGTCGGCGAGCAGACGACCGCGAGTGGTCTGGAGCCGTCGGAACTCTGCGTGGTCGGTGATGCCGACCAGTCCATCTATGCGTTCCGCGGTGCCACCATCCGTAACATCGAGGAATTCGAGCGGGACTTCCCCTCGGCCGAAACCGTTCTCCTCGAACAGAACTACCGCTCCACGCAGACGATCCTGTCGGCGGCCAACGCCGTGATCTCGCGCAACGCCAACCGCCGCGAGAAGCGGTTGTGGACCGACTCCGGAGACGGCGAACTCATCGTCGGGTACGTCGCCGACTCCGATCGCGACGAGTCCACCTTCATCGCCAAGGAGATCGAGGAACTCACCGACTACTCGATCGGCGGATCGTCGAGCTACAAGTACTCCGACGTGGCGGTGTTCTACCGCACCAACACGGGGTCGCGCGCGATCGAAGAAGTCTTCGTCCGTCACGGAATCCCCTACAAGGTGGTCGGCGGCACCAAGTTCTATGAGCGCAAAGAGGTGCGGGACGTCGTCGCCTACCTCCGGGTGGTCGCCAACCCCGACGACTCGGTGAGCCTGCGCCGCATCCTCAACACGCCGCGCCGCGGTATCGGTGACCGTGCCGAGGCGTGCGTCGCCGTGCACTCGGAGAACACCGGCCGCAGCTTCTACGAATCGCTGATGGATGCCGCGGACGGCAAAGTCGCCCTGCTGAACACGCGGGCGGTCAAACAGATCGGCGGGTTCGTCGAACTGATCGAGGGTCTGCGCTCGGACTTCCTCACCCACTTCGGCGAGGCCGGCTCCGACGAGTCCGACGTCGTGTTCCTCGACGCCACTGAGGAGTCGGCGGACATCGGCGAGCTCGTCGACGCCATCGTCGAGCGCTCCGGGTACCGCGCCGAACTGGAGGCGTCCAACGACCCGCAAGACGGTGCCCGTCTGGACAACATCAACGAACTCGTCGCCGTGGCACGGGAATTCAGTGCCGACGCGGCGCAGGTCGATGCCGACGACGACCCCGACGCCACCGGCGGCGAGAGCGGGTCGGACGCTGACCCGGTCGATCGTGAAGGTGAGCCCGAACCGGGTTCTCTCGCAGCGTTTCTCGAGCGAGTCTCACTGGTGGCCGACGCCGATCAGGTCCCGGACGAGGGCGAGGGTGTCGTGACGATGATGACCCTGCACACCGCCAAGGGGCTGGAGTTCCCGGTGGTCTTCGTGACCGGTTGGGAAGACGGGCACTTTCCCCACATGCGCGCACTGGGCGATCCTGCCGAGTTGAGCGAGGAGCGGCGCCTGGCCTACGTCGGCATCACCCGCGCCAAGCAGCGCCTCTACCTGACCCGGTCGGTGACCCGGGCGTCCTGGGGACAACCGGTGTCCAATCCCGAATCCCGCTTCCTGCAGGAGATCCCGCAGCATCTGATCGACTGGCGGCGCACCGAGCCGCGCCGCGCGATGCGCGGCTTCGGCGGTTCGTCGGGTGGTGTGTTCGGCCGGGACGGTTCGTCGTCCGGTCGGGGGAGGTCGTCGTATTCGGCCGATCCGGCCCGTGGGCGCAACAAGCAGGTCCAACTCGACATCGGTGACCGCCACAACCATCCCAAGTACGGCATGGGCAAGGTCGTGGCCAAAGAAGGAAGCGGCGCCACCGAGCGTGTGACGATCGACTACGGCGGCAGTGCCGGGCGCGTCACACTGCTCACCGCGGGCGGAATCCCCGGAGACAAGCTCTAGGGGCTGTGGGGGAGGTCGGCGGACGGCAGATGTCGCGTCCGCCGACGCGGCCAGGAGGCTGCTATCCGGTGTAGCCGGAGAGCTTGACGCCCTTGGCGGCGAGCCACGGCACCGGGTCGATCTTGGTGACGCCGTCTTTCCACACCTCGAAGTGCAGGTGCGGGCCGAAGGAGAAACCCTCGTTGCCGACGAGGGCGATGACGTCGCCGGCCGTGACGCGCTGGCCTGCCTGGACGAGGACGCCCGAGGAGGCCATGTGGCCGTACATCGTGACCGTGCCGTCGGCGGCCTTGATCTGCACCCAGTGGCCGTAGCCGGAGGCGGGCTCGGCCTTGATGACGACACCGTCGGTGGCGGCGTGGATGGGGGTGCCCAGCGGGGCGGCCATGTCGATGCCACCGTGCATGGTGCCCCAGCGCATCGCGAAGGCGGAGGTGAAGTCGTACTTGCCGAGCGGGATCGGTGACTGGAAGAACGGCCGCCGGTTCATGGCGTCGACACGTGCCTCCGCCTCGGCCCGCTTGGCGCCGACGGCGAGCTGGTCGCCGAAGACCTTCATCTGGTCTGTCTGAGCCGTGGCGGCCGCGACCCCGGGTCCGAGGTCCATGGGCGCTGCGGCCTGGGCAGCGGCGTCGTTGACGGCTGCGGCGTTCACCGGGGCGGGCGCCTCGCTGCCCGTGCCGGCCTGTGACGCCGCGGCGACGGCTGCGCCTGCCGCCATCGCGATGAGAGCCGCACGGCCGCCCTTGAGTGCGTTGGGCGGGGCGGCGATGCGGTGCTTGCCACCGCGACGGACGCGCTGCCCGGCAGGATTGGTGCGGAACGGGAGGTGTTCGGTGTCGTCGTCGAGGTCGTCGTCGACGAGGATGTCGAGTTCGGCCCCTTCGACGTCGAACGGCTCGTCGTGCTCGTACTGATCGAACTCGTGCTCCGGGATCAGGATGTCCTGCGTGATCTCGGAGCGCGTGGGGCGGTAGTAGCCCTGCCACGATGACGGGGTCCACCCGGCATCGGAGGACGTCTGTACCGGGGACTTCTGAACAGGGGAGTCGGAGTCGGCGAAATCGAAGTCGTAATCGCTGAGGTCGTAGCCTGCGGCGTCGGGATCGACGATCGGGATGATGGTGGTCATCTCTTCCGCTGTGACGTCATCGAGCAGTCCGCCCGATCGGACGCGGCTCGACCCGCGTGAGACATCGAGTCCCGCCAAATCGTCCACCTCATCTCTTCGTTGCGCGGATTCGAAGTAAACGTCCGTAATCCTTCTGTGACCAACTGCTGAAAGCCGACGGTAACGAAATGATTGCGGCAAGTCCAACCGTAGAATCGGGCATACCGGGATATTGTGAGCTGAGTCACACGACTGGGAAGGTGTTCGTCGAGATCGAGAATTCCCTGTTCAGGAAAGAGTATCGACGCCGCCGCTGCCGGATTCGACGTCGCCGGGGAGTAACCGCTGCTCAACGCTCGATACCTCACGGCCCCGATCCGCCGGTGTGAGAATCCGACCGAGCGAGTGATCTGTCGCACATGCGCAGGGTGCGCGCGGGGTGGCGATTCAGGACAGGTTTAAAGTCCGATATGGCCCGCATTACACCCTTGCGCGGGCAAATCTACGAGATGGTGAGCTGAATGGATCTCTTCGAATACCAGGCGAAGGAACTGTTCGCCAAGCACGGGGTTCCCACCACACCCGGTCGGGTGACCGATGATGCCGCCGACGCGCGGGCGATCGCCGAGGAAATCGGCAAGCCTGTGATGATCAAGGCGCAGGTCAAGACCGGCGGGCGTGGCAAGGCAGGCGGCGTGAAGTACGCCGCGACCCCGGACGACGCGCAGTCCCACGCTTCCAACATCCTTGGCCTCGACATCAAGGGCCACGTCGTCAAGAAGCTGCTGGTCGCCGAGGCCAGTGACATCGCGGAGGAGTACTACATCTCCTTCCTGCTCGATCGCACCAACCGCTCCTACCTGGCCATGTGCTCGGTCGAGGGCGGCATGGAGATCGAAGAGGTCGCCGCGACCAAGCCCGAGCGTCTCGCGAGGGTCGCCGTCGACGCCGTGAAGGGTGTCGATCTGGAAACCGCGCGCTCGATCGCCGAGCAGGGCCATCTGCCCGCCGAGGTGCTCGACGCCGCAGCGGTCACCATCGCGAAGCTCTGGGAGGTCTTCGTCAAGGAAGACGCCACCCTGGTCGAGGTCAACCCGCTCGTCCGCACCCCGGACGATCAGATCCTCGCCCTCGACGGCAAGGTCACCCTCGATGCCAACGCCGACTTCCGTCAGCCCGGCCACGAGGAGTTCGAGGATCGCGACGCCACCGATCCCCTGGAGCTCAAGGCCAAGGAGAACGACCTCAACTACGTCAAGCTCGACGGTGAGGTCGGCATCATCGGCAACGGCGCGGGCCTGGTCATGTCGACCCTCGACGTGGTCGCCTACGCCGGCGAGAAGCACAACAACGTGAAGCCCGCGAACTTCCTCGACATCGGCGGCGGCGCCTCGGCCGAGGTCATGGCTGCCGGTCTCGACGTCATCCTCGGCGACGAGCAGGTCAAGAGCGTCTTCGTCAACGTCTTCGGTGGCATCACCGCGTGTGACGCCGTCGCCAACGGCATCGTCGGTGCTCTGGAGAAGTTGGGGTCGGACGCCAACAAGCCGCTGGTCGTCCGCCTCGACGGCAACAAGGTCGACGAAGGCCGCAAGATCCTGGCCGATGCGAACCACCCGTTGGTCACGCTCGCCGAAACCATGGACTCGGGCGCCGACAAGGCCGCCGAGCTGGCGAGCAAGTAAGGGAGCCACGGAATATGTCGATCTTTCTGAACAAGGACAACAAGGTCATCGTCCAGGGCATCACCGGCGGTGAGGGCACCAAGCACACCGCTCTGATGCTCAAGGCCGGCACCAACGTCGTCGGCGGTGTCAACGCACGCAAGGCCGGCACCACCGTGTCGCACGTCGACGCCGACGGCAACAACGTCGAGCTCCCGGTGTTCGCATCGGTCGCCGAGGCCATGAAGGAGACCGGGGCCGACACCTCGATCGCCTTCGTGCCGCCGAAGTTCTCCAAGGACGCCATCATCGAGGCCATCGACGCGGAGATCCCGCTGCTCGTGGTCATCACCGAGGGCATCCCGGTGCAGGACTCCGCCTACGCGTGGGCCTACAACGTGGAGAAGGGCGAGAAGACCCGCATCATCGGCCCCAACTGCCCCGGCATCATCACCCCGGGTGAGGCCCTGGTGGGCATCACGCCGAACAACATCACCGGCAAGGGTCCGATCGGTCTGGTCTCCAAGTCGGGCACCCTGACCTACCAGATGATGTACGAGCTGCGCGATCTCGGCTTCTCGACCGCCATCGGCATCGGCGGAGACCCGGTCATCGGAACCACCCACATCGACGCCATCGAGGCGTTCGAGAAGGACCCCGAGACCAAGCTGATCGTCATGATCGGTGAGATCGGTGGCGACGCCGAGGAGAAGGCCGGCGAGTACATCAAGGCCAACGTGACCAAGCCCGTCGTCGGCTACGTCGCGGGCTTCACCGCTCCCGAGGGCAAGACCATGGGCCACGCGGGAGCCATCGTCTCCGACGGTGCGGGCACCGCCCAGGGCAAGAAGGAGGCCCTCGAGGCCGCGGGCGTCAAGGTCGGCAAGACGCCGTCTGAGACCGCCTCGCTGGCCCGGGAGCTCTACGAGGCCCTGTAGCCTCACAGCAACCGAAGAGCCCGAGCGGGAGTTTCTCCCGCTCGGGCTTTTTCATGGGCCGACTCGCGCAACCGCCGCGTGAGATAATCCGTCGGTGGACTCCCAGGCGCGACGCGGCGCGATTTCCCAGCTGGCGGGGGAGTCGATGCGGTATGCCGGGGTGCTCGTGGGGGTCGCCGAACGGCTGCCCGTTGCCGGCGGGTTGATCGGGTCCGTGCGGGCTCGGATCGCCACGATCTCCGATGCCGCCGTCGCCGTGGCCGTCTCGACGACGCGAGCCGTCCTGGGCGTCGTCATCCGGGAGGTCGTCGATGCATTGGTCGAAGAGGTCGACCTGACCGACCTCGTGCTGACCCACGTCGATCTCAAGCGCCTCATCACCGAGGTGCTCGCACTCATCGACATCGACGAGGTGATCACCACCGTCGACCTCGATCGTGCTGTGGCGCAAGTGGATCTGATGGCAGCGATCGATCTGGTGGACCTCGACGCGGTGATCGCAAAGGTGGACCTCGACTCCGTCGCCACCGGCATCGACATCGACGCGATCGCTGCCCGCATCGACATCGACGCCATCCTCGGGCGCGTCGATCTGATCGGACTCGCCGAGGAGATCATCGACGGCGTCGATCTCCCCGACATCATCCGCGAGGCGAGCACCTCGGTGACCGCCGATGTGATGACCGATGTGCGCAGCACCAGCGAGCGGGCCGACGATGTGGTGGCCAACGCGGTCAACCGCTTTCTCCGACGACGCGGCACGGAGTCCGGCGACCCCGAGAGCGGCGGAGGAGTTCCGAGATGACGACCGACCCGGGCGAGGTCGCCTCCGGCGACGGTCAGAGTATCCCTGCCACAACGACTCCCGCGATCGCACGGGTGCACCGCGCGCACGCCGTGCAGGATCGTGACAAGAACGCGGGCATCGTGAGCCGGGGCATCGCGGCGTTCCTCGACCTGCTCGTCGTCTGGACCATCCTGGGTGCCGGTTACGCCGGCCTGTCGCTGATGAAGTTCGCGGTCTCGGTCGGCGAATTCGCTCTGCCCGAGGTCGATATCGTCTTCACGACAACGGGTTTCGTGCTGGTGTCGGTCCTGTACCTGGCGACGTGCTGGGAAGTGTCCGGACGGACGCTGGGTGCTGTCGTCATGGGGTTGCGGGTGGTCAATGCGAAGGGCGCACGCATCCGTCCCGTCGTCGCCGTCCTGCGGGCGCTCGTGTGTACCCTGTTCGCCGTCGGCCTGGCATGGGTGATCGTGGACCGGCGGCGCCGATCGGTCGCCGACGTCCTGCTGCGCACCAGGGTCATCTACTCTCGCTGACGGCTTTCAATTGGGTCAGGCCCTTCTCGAAGTCCCTGCCCAGCATCTTGTCGAGGAAGCCGAGTGCGCCTC
This sequence comes from Gordonia terrae, assembly GCF_051789125.1. Lineage (GTDB taxonomy): Bacteria > Actinomycetota > Actinomycetes > Mycobacteriales > Mycobacteriaceae > Gordonia > Gordonia terrae_A. The sequence continues at coordinate 1,397,600 of NZ_CP196526.1, forward strand.
CGACACGGCTGAACAACGTGTGTTTGCCGACCATCGTCCAGATGACGCGCGTGGACCGACCCTGCGGAACCAGTTCGAAGGTGACGGTGTTGGTGGTCTTCATCGGCTTCTCGAAATCGAGGCGCACCTCGACCTCCCGCGGGTCGTCGACGCGGATGATCTCCATGGCACCGCGTCCCGCCTTCTTGTTGCCCGACCATGCGTATTTCGCCCCGACCCCGGACTCCGCACCCGAGTACTCGCGGGACATCGCGGGATCGACCTGTTCCCACGGGGACCAGTGCACCCACTGCCGGAAGTCGGTGAGCTGTGCGAGGACGGCATTCGGCGGGGCGTCGACAGTGATCGATCGGGTGATGCGGAAAGTGTCGGACATGGGGGTTCTCCTGGCCGTCGGTCGACTGGTTCGAGCTGACGCGAGTATGACATCGGCGGGCGGCCGATACGGTGGCATCCATGGGTGAACGGGCACGGCTGACCGCAACGGACCTGCGCGACATGCTCGTCGACGAGGGAACGTGGGAATCGTGGGATTCCCCGGTCGTGAGTCCGGCGTCGACATCGGACGGCAACGATGACGCCTACGCCGAGGAACTGACGCGGGCACGCGAGCGCACCGGGTCCGACGAATCGGTGATCACCGGCTCCGGGGTGATCGGCGGTCATCCGGTGGCCGCGGTGGTCAGTGAGTTCGGCTTCCTCGGTGGGTCCATCGGGCGTGACGCGGGGACCAGGATCGTGGCGGCGGTCCGGCGTGCGACCGAGGAACGACTCCCTCTGGTCGCCCTTCCCGCGTCGGGTGGTACGCGGATGCAGGAGGGAACCGCGGCGTTCCTCCAGATGGTCGCGATCGCCGGGGCGGTCACCGACCACAAGGCGGCCGGGCTGCCCTATCTCGTGTATCTGCGGCATCCGACCACCGGTGGCGTCTTCGCCTCGTGGGGTTCGCTCGGCCATGTCACCTGGGCCCAGCCCGGGGCGCTGGTCGGCTTCCTCGGACCCCGTGTGTACGAGGGGCTGTACGACGAGGCGTTCCCGGAAGGGGTGCAGACGGCCGAGAACCTGTCTCGCACAACGGTCGTCGACGATGTCGTCGACCCCGGTGATCTGGCAGGCCGACTCGCGTCGGTGGTGGGTCTGCTCGCGCGCCGATCGTCGCCGGCGTCGCCCGCCGAGACCACGGCGCAGTCGGATCGGGTCATCCCCCCGGCGGCGAGGGACGCGTGGGAGTGCGTCCTCGCGACCCGCGCGCCCACGCGGGCGGGGCTGATCGAGTTCCTCGCGGCGGGTGAATCGGCCCCGCTGTCGGATGCCGGCCCATTGCGCTTCTCGCTCAGTGACTTCGGGGGTCGGGTGGCCCTCGTCGTCGGCTACGACCGGACCTCACAGGCAGAAGGCGACCTGCCCGGCCCGCGGCATCTCCGCGAGGCGCGCCGGGCGATCATGGCGGCCGGCGACCTCGACCTACCCGTCGTCACGGTGATCGACACGCCCGGGGCGGAACTGTCGGTGGTGGCGGAGGAAGGTGGTCTGGCCGCTCAGATCGCCCGCTGCACAGTCGAATTGATGAAGGCTCCGGTGCCAACGGTCTCGGTGCTGCTCGGTCAGGGTGCCGGGGGCGCGGCGCTCGCGCTGTTCCCGGCCGACCTCCGGGTGGCGCGGTCGGATGCATGGCTGTCACCGCTCCCGCCCGAGGGCGCGAGCCTGATCGTGCACCGCGACCGCGATCACGCCGACGAGATGGCGACCCGCCAGGGCATTCTCGCCGGACGGCTGGCCGCGCAGGGGATGGTCGACGAGATCGTCGACGCCGGGTCCGATCCCGCTGCGCTCACGCAGATCCGTGATGTCATCGGGCGGTACCTCGCCACATCCCCGGTGCCCGACGCGGCTGCGCGTACCCGCGTTCCGTCGGTGCACGCGCGATGACCGAGCGCGTCGTGGCCGTCGGGGCACTCATCACCGACGATGACGGTCGAATCCTGTTGATACTGCGCCGCAACGAGCCGTCGGCGGGGCATTGGAGCCTCCCCGGTGGCAAGGTCGAGCCGGGAGAGACGCTGGAGGAGGCCGTCGTTCGCGAGGTCCAGGAGGAGACGGGGCTGATCGTCGAGGTCGGCGAACCGGCTGTCCAGCTGGAGATCCCGGTCGGTGACGGACGGGTCTACGAGGTGTACGACTTCCGCGCCGAGATCCGCGCAGGCACCCTGCGGCCCGGCGACGATGCCGCCGACGCCGCGTATTTCACTCCCGCACAGGTTCGCGAGGCAAAGGTCACCGACCGGTTGGTGGACTACCTCGAGCAAGCGGGAGTCCTGCCGCGCGAATCGCGCTGATGTCATGAGCCCGAGGCCGACGTGGTGCCGCACGGAAGTCTTGTGCAGGATGGAGTGATGACCGAACTACTGCCCCTGGACCCCGACCAGCTCCTCACCACCACGCGCTCGGTGCGCAAGCGCCTCGACTTCGACCGGCCGGTGCCGCTCGAGGTGATCAAGGAGGCCCTCGAGGTCGCCCTCCAGGCGCCGACGGGCAGCAACAGCCAGACGTGGCACTGGATCGTGCTGACCGATCCCGAGCTCAAGCAGAAGGTCGCCGATTACTACGCGCAGTCCTTCGCCAAGTACTACTCCGGTCAGGCTCCGCGGGACGAGACCGGAAAGCGGGTGGCCTCCAGCGCCCAGTACCTCGCCGACACGATGGGCCAGGTCCCGGTCCTGGTGATCGGCGCCATCTACACCGGTGGAGATCTGCCCGCGGGCAATCAGGCGGGTGTGTGGGGGTCGTTGCTGCCCGGTGCATGGAGCCTGCAACTGGCGCTCCGCGCCCGTGGCCTCGGATCGGCGTGGACGACGCTGCACATCAACTACGAGAAGGAGATCGCCGAACTCCTCGGGATCCCGGACAACATCCACCAGGGTGTGTTGCTCCCGGTCGCATACTCCAAGGGCACCGACTTCAAGCCGGCGCCGCGCAAGCCTCTCGATTCGGTCCTGCACATCGACGGCTGGTGAGTCGCCGGACGGTCACATCCGGTCCGGAACCTCACATCGCAGGGCGGCCAGGGCCATCGCGGTGAGCAACTGCCGTAGCCGGTCCTGGTCGAAGGCCGGGAGCCGCGGCGAGGAGTTCAACAAGCCGAACATGGCATGGACCCGCACACGGGCTTCGTCGCGATCGCCCGCGCGGCCCTCGTCGTCGCCCACGGCCAGCAGCACGTCGACCCACCTCTCGACGTAGCGCCGCTGCAACAGGCGCACCTGGTGATTGGCAGCCGGTGTCATCGACGAGATGTCGCGGTCCTGCACGGTGATCAGGTCGGGGCGGGTGACCAGCACGTCGATGTGGAAGCCGATCAGCGCCACCAGCGTGTCAGCGGGACGCCCGCCGCGGTCGGCGACCTCGGTGCCGCCGTCGTGCAGACGCTGACTGATGTCGATGAGCATCTCGTCGAGGAGTTCGGTCTTCGACGAGAAGTGCCGGTACATCGCCGGGCCGCTGACCCCGACCGCGCGGCCGATGTCCTCGAGGCGTACACCGGCGAATCCCCGCTCGGCCATCTGTGCGGCGGCCGCGGTCAGCAACTCGGCACGGCGCGCCGCCTTGGCCTGGGTACGGCGCGTGGGCGGACGAGTCTCGGATGCCGTGTCGCCCTCGCGCGCTTCGTGCGTCGCGGACATCGTCCGAACTCTACGCGCCCGGGCAGCGGGCAGCCGCCGATACATCGCGGTCTCCCGCGGTCGACGGTCGGGCGACCTCCGGTCGAATGACAACTCCGCTCACCGGTGCACACCCGGGGTCGCACGATCTAGTCTTGCGCCAGGTCATGCCCGGGCGAAGACGCGCGGGCGAGTGAGCAACCGCGGAGTCGGGACCGGCGCCGCGGCGTCGACGAGGAGTGCAACCGTGAATCCAGGCGAGCCCCAGCACCCGGGCGGTCAGTGGTCGGGCGTACCCCAGGGTCAGCCCCAGACCGGCGGCTTCCCCGGGCAGCAGTGGGGCGGACCGGGCGGTCCGTACCCAACCGGCGGCTGGGGCCCGGCCCCGGGCGGTACGGCCCCGCGCGCCGACCTCGCGGTGATCTTCGCGCTCGCGTCCGCGCTGGCCGGGATCGTCACCTACTTCATGGGCTTCCTCGGATGGGTCTCGGTGTCGGCCGGTGCCGAGGAGGATCTGAATCGCTGGGGAGCGGAATTCGAGGAGGGCCGGGGCGGGATTCCCGCGTACTTCTCCTATGAGATCGTCCTGAACCCCGGGAAGTTCTTCATCGTCCTCGGGGTCGTCGGCATCGCGGCGACGTTCGTCCTGGTTCCGCGGTATCGCAAGGCCCTGCCGTTCCTGGCGGTCATCGGGGTTGCGGCGTGGCTGGCCCTGTTCGCTGCGGCACTCATCACGCCGCCGTTCCTCGACCTCGGTGCCGGTGCGATCGTCGGCCTGATCCTCGGGTTCCTGCAGGTGGCCCTGTTGATGGCGGCGGCATTTCTGTACGGTCTGAAAAAGGATGACGCACAACCCGCCTGACGACCCGGTGGTCACCTTCCTCCGCCACGCCGGCTGTGTGTTCGCCGAGGAGGAGGCGGCCATCCTGCGCGAGCACGCCCACGACGCAACCGAACTCGACGATCTCTGTGCGCGCCGCGCCGCGGGCCAACCACTCGAGCACCTCGTGGGCTGGGTGCGGTTCGGCGACCTCCGCCTGGCGGTCGGCCCCGGGGTCTTCGTGCCTCGGCAACGCTCACTGCTGTTGGCGCGCACCGCGGTCGCCGCAGTGCGGGCGCGACGGTCTCCGCTCGTGCTCGAGGCGTACTGCGGTGTCGCGCCCATCGCTGCGAGCGTCGCGGCCGCTGTCCCCGGCGTCGCTCTGCACGTCGTCGATGCCGACAACACCGCCCTGGGCTTTGCGCGCCGAAACCTGCCGGGCGGGACCGGGATTCATCTCGGTACCGGACTCGGAGCACTGCCGGCGGGATCACGCGGCCGGATCGACGTGATCGCTGCCGTCCCTCCGTATGTACCCGAATCAGGGCTCGTACTGCTGCCGCCGGAGGCCCGGGACCACGAGCCGCCCCGGGCGCTGCTCGGTGGCCCCGACGGCCTGGTCCACATCACGGCGTTGATCTCCGACGCCCGGGAATGGCTCGCTGTCGGCGGCGAGCTGCTCATCGAGATGAACACCGCCCAGTACGATCTGATCGTCCGCGACGGGCGGGTCGGCGCGTCGCTCGAGTGCGAGCTCGTCCCGGGCGATGACGGCCAGACCGCCGTGGCGCGTCTTCGGCGTTTGCGCTGACGGCAGCAGTCGATGAAGGGTCAGACGCCCAGTGCCGCCCGCCGGCGCCCGAGTTCCGCGCGATAGCGCTCCACATTCCTCATCTTGACGCTCTCGTAACCGCGCACCATGTCCGGCAACTCGGCCAGTGCGATCACCGCGGGCATCTGCTCGGCACCGAGTCCGCCGCCGGAGAACGAGCGGGCGAGGGACTCGAGCAGGTCACGGTACTCGGTGACCAGTGCGCGCTCGGTTCGCCGGATCTCGCTGCGGCCGAACGGGTCCAGGGCGGTGCCGCGAAGTCGCTTCATCGTCGCGAGTGCACCCAGTGGTGCGTTCGCCCACCGGCCGAGGGCCAGCTTGTCGCGCATTCCGAGAGTGCGCAGGGTCGGTGGATGGAGTCGGACCGCGACCTGCGCGTCGTCGCCGAACTCGTGGGACACCCTCGCCGCGAATGACGGATCCTGGGTGAGCCGGGCCACCTCGTACTCGTCCTTGTAGGCCATCAGCTTGTACAGGTTCCGGGCGACCGCGGCGGTGAGTGCGTCGTCGGACACGGCTCCGTGCAACCGGCCCACCGCGTCGAGATACGTTCGCGCGTAGCGCTCGTCGGCGTAGGCGATGAGTTCGTCGTAACGGATGGCGATGGTCGCCGCGAGTTCGTCGTCGAGTCCGGAGAGGTGATGCGACCGGGTCACGATCTCGAGTGCCCGGCCGCTCGGCACCGGTCCGGCCTCACCGTTTCCGCGAAGCTCTGCCACCGTCGACGCCACCGCGGGCGCATCGGCCACCGTCTGACGTCCCCGCCGGAACGCCTGTACGTTCTCCTCGACCGCCACGCCGTTCAGTGCGATCGCGCGCTCGATCGCCGACGCCGTGATCGCCAGTGCGCCGGCCTGGTACGCGGCGCCCACCATGAGCATGTTGGCGAACTGTTCGTCGCCGAAGAGTGCCGTCGACAAAGCGCCGGAGTCGAGGTACACCCCGCGAGTGACACGGGCGTCGATCGCGGAGTGGACCGCGGCCTCGGCCGGGTATCCGACCGAGGTGTCGATGACCATCAGTCCGGTCGGTACCTGCGTGGTCGACACCACGGCGACGGTCTTCTCCGGGGTCGCGACCTTGAGGTTGGCCGGATCGGTCCCGACGAGCGGGTCGCACACGAGGTACAGATCGCAGTCGTCGGAGGCGACCTTCGCGGCCTGCTCGAGAGGCTGTGGTGCCACCTTGATGTCGCTGACCACCGCACCTCCCTTCTGTGCCAGCCCGGTCATGTCGACGGTCCGCGCGCTGTGGCCGTCGAGGACGGCGGCGGTCGCGAGCACCTGGGACACTGTCACGACGCCCGTGCCGCCGATACCGGTGACGCGCATCGAGAACGTGTCCCGCACCGGCGGAACCGCGGGAGCCGGCAGCGCCGAGTCGGCGAGAGCGGTTGCCCGCGGGCGTGTACGGGCGGATCCCGGGGTGACCGTGACGAACGACGGGCAGTCGCCGTCGAGGCAGGAGTAGTCCAGATTGCAGGAGCTCTGGTCGATCTGCGTCTTGCGACCGAATTCGGTCTGCACGGGATGGACCGACAGGCAGTTGGACTTCTCGCCGCAGTCGCCGCAGCCCTCGCAGATGCGTTCGTTGATCATCACCCGTGTGGTGGGAGTGGGGATGGTGCCGCGCTTGCGCTTACGACGCTTCTCCGCGGCGCAGTGCTGGTCGTGCACGAGCACCGTCACCCCGGGCACGGCCGCCAACTCGGCCTGCACGTCGAGGAGGTCGTCTCGGTGCCGGACCTCGACCCTGCCCGGAAGTCCCAGCCCGCGCGTGCGTTTCACGTCGTCGGAGGTGACGACGACTCTCGCCACGCCCTCGTCGAGGAGCATGGAGGTCAGCCGAGGGAGAGTCATCGCGCCGACGGGGTCCTGCCCGCCGGTCATGGCGACCGTGCCGTTGAACAGCAGCTTGTAGGTGATGTTCTCACCCGAGGCCACCGCGGCCCGAAGCGCGAGGGACGCCGAGTGCAGAAAGGTGCCGTCGCCGACGTTCTGGACGAAATGGCGGGCGGACACGAACGGTGCCATGCCCAGCCACTGCGCGCCCTCGCCGCCCATCTGCGTGACCCCGGCGATCTCGCCGACCTGGCGCGGGTCCATCAGCAGCACCATCGCGTGGCAGCCGATGCCGGCACCGACCAGGGTGTCCTCGGCGACCTTCGTCGAGCTGTTGTGGGGGCAACCGGAGCAGAAGTACGGGGTCCGTACCCCCAGGGGCAGCTCGATCCGCGTGCGGCGCGCGGCCTTTCGGCGCAGCCACTGCTCGGCGGCCTCGACGTGATGCCGGGCGAGTCGGTCGGCGAGCCCGCGGGTCACCGCGTCGACGTCGAGTTCACCGAACCGCGAGAACAGGGTGGAACCGTCCTCGTGCACCTTCCCGACGATGCGTGGTGCACGCGGGTGACGGAAGAGGATGTCGCGCATCATGGTCTCGATGAAGTCGCGTTTCTCCTCGACGACGATGACCTCCTCGAGATCTCCGGTCGCGGTGTCGAACATGAAGCGATTGAGTATCTCTCGCTCGATGGGGTAGACCATCCCGAGTTTGAGGATGCGTATCCCGAGCCGCCGGAGGTCCTCGTCGTCGATGCCGAGGAGGCGCAGCGCCTCCCGCAGGTCCAGGTAGGTCTTGCCCGCGGCGACGATGCCGATGCGGTCGTCGGCGCTGGAGACCACGATGCGGTTGATCCCGTTGAGGCGTGCGTACTCCTGCGCACGGGGGAGCCTGATGGTGAGCTGGTTCTGCTCGAGTTCCATGAGATTCGATCCGAGCAGCCGTCCGCTGGGAACGTGTGGGCTCGTGCCGAGGTCACCGTGGACGGGCGCGATCCGGTCGGGGTCGACATGGGCGCCGGACGCGCCGTCGGCGACGTGGGCAGAGATCTTCAGCGAGGTCCACAATCCGCTGACCCGGCTCATGGTGGCCGCGTGGACGCCGAGGTCGAGGATGTCCTGCGAGTCGGCGGGGTAGAGGATGGGGATGTAGAGGTCGGCCAGGGCCATCTCGGATGCGCAGGGCACCGTCGACGACTTGGCACCGGGGTCGTCGCCCACCAGTGCGACGGCACCGCCGGCGGGATGTGTCCCGATCAGGTTGGCGTGCCGCAGTGCGTCGGTCGCGCGGTCGAGTCCGGGTGCCTTGCCGTACCAGTAACCGACGACCCCGTCGCGAGCCGTGCCGTCGGGTGCTCGACGCAGGCCGTCCGGGCCCGTCACCTGGGCAGCGAGTTGAGAACCCATCACCGAGGTGGCGGCCAGCTCCTCGTTCAGCGCCGGGCGGTGGATGACGTCGTACTCGGCGAGGAGATCCCGGCGGCGGGCGAGCTCGAGATCGTAACCGGCAAGGGGCGAACCCTCGTAACCCGAGACGAACGATGCGGTCCGGAGATTCTGGCGGCGGTCGACGCGAGCACGGTCGCGGACCATCCGGACGAGAGCCTGGATTCCGGTGAGGTAGATGTCGCCCGCGTCGCGGGTGTAGCGCTCGTCGAGGGAGAACCCGGCGATGCCGGTCAGCGGGGCGCGCGAGGCGGATTCCGCGGTGTTCCGGGGTCGCGCGCGGTCGTCTGCGAGGGTCATGGGGTCACCTGGCCTTCTGTGTGCGGTGGGTCGGTGCCGTGGGTATCGGCTGGTCGACGCATCGGTTGTGGCGGCCCGGGGGTGGTGGGCCTGACACCACAGTACGAGACGCGGTGATGTGCGTCACGTTGCAGGGCCGGGAGTACGGCGTGGGCCGGTCGGCACCGAACGCGTGACACAGGCCACCGTGTCGCGTAGTATCTTCTTTCAGTTAATCGCAACTAACTGAAGGGTCGACGGTGACCAGCACGCTCGAAGGCTTCCGGGCCGCCCACCAGCGCAACATCGACCTCCTCGATGAGCGGCTCCGCGACGTGTCCGACGGTGGCGGCGCCACAGCGCGCGAACGTCATGTCTCGCGCGGGAAGTTGCTCCCGCGCGACCGGGTCGACGGCCTGCTCGACGTCGGGTCGCCGTTCCTCGAGGTCGCCCCGCTGGCGGCCTACGAGATGTACGACGGCAAGGCGCCCGCCGCAGGTGTCATCGCGGGGGTGGGACGCGTTGCCGGCCGCGAGTGCATGATCGTGGCCAACGACGCGACGGTCTCGGGCGGCACCTACTACCCGATCACGGTCAAGAAGCATCTCCGGGCACAGGAGATCGCGGCGGCCAACCGCCTGCCGTGCATCTATCTCGTCGACTCCGGCGGAGCCATGCTGCTCCAGCAGGACGAGGTCTTCCCCGACCGCGACCATTTCGGTCGCATCTTCTACAACCAGGCGACGATGAGCGCCGCGGGCATACCCCAGATCTCCGCTGTCCTGGGTTCCTCCACGGCCGGTGGGGCGTATGTGCCGGCGATGAGCGACGAGACCGTCATCGTGCGCAACCAGGGCACCATCTTCCTGGCCGGACCGCCCCTGGTGAAGGCGGCGACGGGAGAGGATGTCTCGGCCGAAGACCTCGGCGGTGGAGCGATGCACTCCTCGGTGTCCGGAGTGACCGACCATCTCGTGGAGAACGATCAACAGGCCCTGGCGAAGGTCCGCGACATCGTCGCGACACTCGGCCCGCGCGAGGCGCCGCAGTGGGAGACCGTCCCGGTGCGTGAGCCGCTGCGGCCGCAAACCGACATCTACGACGTCGTGCCCACCGACCCGCGCACTCCGTACGACGTCCGATCTGTCATCGAGATCATCTGCGACGGCGGCGAATTCACCGAGTTCAAGGAGAACTACGGTACGAGTCTGGTGACCGCGTTCGCCCACCTCCACGGGCATCCGGTGGGAATCGTCGCCAACAACGGCGTGCTCTTCGGCGAATCGGCGCTGAAGGGTGCCCATTTCATCGAGTTGTGCGACCAGCGCCGAATCCCGTTGCTGTTCCTGCAGAACATCACCGGCTTCATGGTGGGCAAAGCCTACGAGCAGGGTGGGATCGCCAAGCACGGCGCGAAGATGGTGAACGCGGTGGCATGTGCCCGCGTTCCCAAGTTCACCGTCATGGTCGGCGGGTCCTTCGGCGCAGGCAACTACTCGATGTGCGGTCGGGCGTACTCGCCCCGGTTCCTGTGGATGTGGCCCAACGCCCGCATCTCCGTCATGGGCGGACCGCAGGCCGCGGACACGCTCGGCACGGTGCGGCGCAACCAGATCGAGCGATCCGGGCAGCAGTGGCCGGCCGACGACGAGGAGGCGTTCAAGGCGCCGATCCGCGAACAGTTCGAACGTCAGTCCGACGCCTACTACTCGACGGCTCGCCTCTGGGACGACGGCATCATCGACCCCGCCCGGACCCGGACCCTGTTGGGACTGGCGCTCGAGACCGCCCGGTATGCGCCGCTCGCCGAGCCGCGCTACGGCGTTTTCCGCATGTGAGCCCCAGCAGGTGAGCCCCGACCACCCGTACCGCCTACCCAGAGGACCCCGACCGTGAGTACCAGAGCCATTCGCAGTGTCCTGGTGGCCAATCGTGGCGAGATCGCCTGCCGCGTGATCGACACCCTGCGCCGCATGGGCGTCCAGAGCATCGCGGTGTACTCCGATGCCGATGCGGACGCCCGCCACGTACGCGAGGCCGACGTCGCGGTACGCATCGGCCCCGCCGCCGCGACGCAGAGCTACCTCGACATCGACGCCGTCGTCGACGCGGCTCGTCGAACCGGCGCCGACGCCGTCCACCCGGGATATGGATTCCTTTCCGAGAACCAGAGATTCGCGGCCGCGCTCGCCGAGGCGGGCATCATCTTCATCGGTCCACCGGCCGAGGCCATCGCGACGATGGGTGACAAGATCACCGCTCGGGCAGCGGTCACCGCTCGCGGTGTCCCGGTGGTTCCCGGCCTGTCCCGGCCCGGGTTGTCCGACGACGACCTGATCGCCGCGGCCCCCGACATCGGGTTCCCGGTGCTCATCAAACCGAGCGCGGGAGGCGGCGGCAAGGGCATGCACCGCGTCGAGGACCCGGAGGGCCTGCCCGCCGCTCTGCAACGTGCACGGCGGGAGGCCGCCGCAGCATTCGGCGACGATGCGCTGTTCCTGGAACACTTCGTCGACACGCCGCGGCACATCGAGGTGCAGGTGCTCGCCGACCAGCACGGCAACACCGTGCACCTCGGTGAGCGCGAATGCTCACTGCAGCGGCGCCACCAGAAGGTCATCGAGGAGGCGCCCTCGGCACTGCTCGATGCCGACACGCGAGCCCGCATCGGCGAGGCGGCCTGCGATGCCGCCCGGAGCGTCGGCTACACGGGTGCGGGGACCGTGGAGTTCATCGTGTCTGCCCACCGGCCCGACGAGTTCTTCTTCATGGAGATGAACACCCGGCTCCAGGTCGAGCACCCGGTCACCGAGCTCGTCACCGGCGTCGACCTCGTGGAGCAGCAGATCCGCGTGGCGCGCGGCGAGGTCCTCGGTCTCGAGCAGGAGGCGATCACCCTCACCGGACACGCCGTCGAGGCACGCGTCTACGCCGAGGACCCGGCCCGTGGTTTTCTGCCCACCGGTGGAACCATCGAGCACCTCGTCCATCCGGACACCTCACCGGGGAGCGGTGTCCGCGTCGACTCGGCGATGATCGGCGGACTCCGAGTCGGCAGCGACTACGACCCCATGCTCGCCAAGGTGATCGCGTACGGCACCGACCGGGAGGAGGCGCTCGAACGGCTCGACCAGGCGCTCGCCCACACCCGCGTCCTCGGCGTCGTCACCAACATCGATTTCTGTCGGTTCGTCCTGCGTCGGCAGGAGGTGATCGAGGCCCGACTCGACACCGAGCTCCTGGATCGCCTCGTCGTCGATTATGTTGCTGCCGAACCCGCCCCGGAGGCCCTCGCGCTGGTCGGACTCGCGCGTATCGGCACGCGTGACCCCGGTGACGTCTGGTCGTCTGCGGTCGGATGGCGCGTCGGCCGCGCCGCCCCGGTGGTCACGCGTCTGGTCGGTGACGGTCGGCACTCGACGGTCGCCATCCTCGTCGACCACGCAGACGCACAGTCGATCTCGGGCACCGCGACCGTCACCTACGAGGACCCCGATGGCGACGGCGGGCCGCCGGACTGGACCGCACACGTGGTCTACCTGCCGGCGCAGCCCGGTGGAGCCCGCGACTCCGACCGCCTCATCGTCGACGGGGTGAGCCAGTCCTGGTCGAGCGCCCGCGTCGGCGAGAGCTGGTGGGTCGCAGGCCCCACGGGCACCTCGGTCCTCGACCTCGCGCGGCCCCTGCTCGACGAGGCCGCCGGGGATCACGCCGGCGAGATCACCAGCCCGATGCCCGGCACGGTGGTCGCGGTGTCGTCGGCGACGGGTGATCAGGTGTCGGCAGGACAACCCGTCGTCGTCGTCGAGGCGATGAAGATGGAACATTCACTGGCCGCCCCGGTCGACGGTACCGTCGACATCTCCGTCGCGGTCGGGGACAAGGTCGACGCGGGACAGACTCTCGCCGTCGTGACCGCAGACGGCGACGAACCCGGCAGCGCGAGAACCGCGGCGGAGTCCACGGATGAGATGCCGGTCGCGACCGCGCCCGCACGATCCTGACGACACCACCAGACCAACGACAGACTGACCAGAAGGATCCTGATGGAACTCACCCAGGAGTACACCGACCTCATCGACACTGTCCGCGACTTCGCGCAGACCGTCGTGGCCCCGGTGGCCGCGAAACACGATGCCGAGCACACCTTTCCGTACGAGGTGATCGCCCAGATGGGCAAGATGGGTCTCTTCGGCCTGCCTTTCGACGAGGAGTACGGCGGCATGGGAGGCGACTACTTCGCGCTGTCGCTGGCCCTGGAGGAACTCGGCAAGGTCGACCAGTCGGTCGCCATCACCCTCGAGGCGGGTGTGAGCCTCGGCGCGATGCCGATCTACCGCTTCGGCACCGAGGAGCAGAAGCAGCAGTATCTCCCCGAACTCACCGCGGGTACGGCACTCGCCGGCTTCGGGCTGACCGAACCCGGCGCCGGTAGCGACGCGGGTGCCACCGCGACCACCGCCCGCGACGACGGTGACTCCTGGATCATCAACGGCGGCAAGCAGTTCATCACCAACTCCGGCACCGACATCACGTCGCTGGTGACCGTCACCGCCGTCACCGGCGTGAAGGAGAACGGCAAGAAGGAGATCAGCACCATCGTCGTGCCGTCGGGCACACCGGGTTTCACGGTGGAACCGGCTTACAACAAGGTCGGATGGAACGCCTCCGACACCCATCCGCTCACCTTCACCGACGTCCGTGTGCCGAAGGAGAACCTCCTCGGCGTACGCGGCCGCGGGTACGCCAACTTCCTGTCCATCCTCGACGAGGGTCGCATCGCGATCGCCGCCCTGGCGACCGGCGCGGCCCAGGGCTGCGTCGACGAGAGCGTCAAGTACGCGAAGGAACGACAGTCCTTCGGCAAACCGATCGGCGAGTACCAGTCGGTGTCCTTCGCGATCGCGCGGATGGAGGCCCGGGCGCATGTCGCCCGCACCGCCTACTACGACGCCGCCGCGAAGATGCTGGCGGGCAAACCCTTCAAGAAGGAGGCGTCGATCGCCAAGATGATCGCGAGCGAGGCCGCGATGGACAACGCGCGCACGGCAACCCAGATCCACGGCGGCTACGGGTTCATGAACGACTACCCCGTCGCCCGGCACTACCGGGACTCCAAGATCCTCGAGATCGGCGAGGGCACCACCGAGGTGCAGCTGATGCTCATCGCACGAGAGCTGGGGTTCGCATGACCGACGACGACACCCGACGGGCAGGTGAGCAACCCCGGATCACCCAGCGCGGCCTGTGGTTCGAGGAGTTCACCGAGGGCACGATCTATGAGCACCGCCCCGGCCGCACCGTGACCGAGGCCGACAACGTCCTGTTCACGACGCTCACGATGAACACGCAGGCATTGCACCTCGACGCCGCATGGTCGGCCCAGCAGCCGGGGTTCGGCGGTCAGCGCCTGATCAATTCGATGTTCACCCTGTCGACGATCGTCGGGTTGTCGGTGTCGCAGCTGACACAGGGCACCCTCGTCGCGAACCTCGGATTCAGCGAGGTCGCGTTCCCCGCCCCGCTGTTCGCCGGGGACACCCTCTACGCCGAGACCGAGTGCACAGGTAAACGCGAATCGCGGTCCCGCCCGGGGGAGGGCGTGGTCAACTTGACCCACATCGGACGCAACCAGCACGGCGAGGTGGTCGCGCGGGCCGCACGCGCGACGCTGGTGCGCAAGCAACGGACGGAGTGACGACGATGTTCTTCGAGGACCCGGCGCCAGGCCCGGTCAACGCCGGCCGGCAGCCGGCAGGGCCGCAACCGACGAACGCATGGCTGCCCCCCGGGCCCGCGCTGCTGTTCTGCCCGGCCGACCGCCCGGAGCGGTACCAGAAGGCGCTCGACCGGGCCGATGTGGTCATCATCGATCTCGAGGACGCGGTCTCTCCGGCGAACCGTGCGCAGGCACGCGAGGCCCTCGTCAACCATCCCGTCGACCCGGGCCGGACCATCGTGCGGATCAACCCGGCGGGTACCGGCGACTACCGGCGCGACCTCGCCGCAGTTGCCGAGACGAACTATCGGGTCGTCATGCAGGCCAAGGCCGAAGACGTGTCCTCGATCCTCGACACCGCGTTCCAGACGATCGCCCTGATCGAGACGCCCCTCGGCGCGACACGTGCCCGCGACATCGCCGCGACGTCGAACTGCATCGGACTCATGTGGGGGGCCGAGGACCTCGTCGCCGGGCTGGGAGGCACCTCGAGCCGGTTCGGGCCGGGCGAGCCCCGTCCCGGCCAGTACCGCGACGTCGCGAGCTGGGTGCGATCGATGGTGCGGATCGCCGCCGCCGCGTACGGCAAGTTCGCCGTCGACTCGGTGCACCTCGACATCGACGACGTCGACGGCCTCGTCGCCGAGGTCCGGGACGCGGTGGCGCTGGGTTACACCGCGACCGCATGTATCCACCCATCGCAGGTCGATCACATCCGGAACGGTTACCGACCCTCGGACGAGGCGGTGGAGTGGGCCCACAAGGTCCTCGACGGCGCGACCGAACACGCCGGCGGCGTCTTCAGTCTCGACGGTCAGATGATCGACGGACCCGTCCTGCGTCAGGCCGAGGTGGTGCTCTCCCGCGTGGGCGTCGGGCGAGCGGACCCGGCAACCGAACTCGACTGACATTCCCCGACAAACCATCTGGGCACTTCGCCCCGACAGACCGGAGCACGACATGAGCACCGACGCTCACCTCCAGCGCGCACACACCCGGGGAGATGAGACCCCGGCCCTGCTGACCGAGACGATCGGCGCGACCCTCGCGCGCACCGTCGCCGAGTACGGCGACCGGACGGCGCTGATCGACGCCGAGGCTGGTCGCGAATGGACCTACGACGAATTCCACCGTGACGTGCGCGCCGTGGCCGCCGGCCTGGTGCGCCTGGGGGTCTCGGTCGGTGACCGTGTCGGGATCTGGTCGCCCAACCGGTTCGAGTGGGTGCTGACGCAGTATGCGGCGGCCGAGATCGGCGCCGTCCTGGTCAATCTGAACCCTGCCTACCGTCAGAACGAGATCGAATACGCCCTCATGCAATCGGGTACGAGCGTCGTGCTGACCGCGGAACGGTTCAAGGACTCCGCGTACGCGTCGATGCTCGAACAGGCGCGGCCCCGATGCCCCGATCTGCGCGAGGTGGTGCTGTTCGAGTCGCCGGAGTGGGCGGCGCTGAGCGCAGAACCCACGCCGGACGAGGCGTCCCGGGTCGCCGAGATCGCCGCGTCGTTGTCCGCCGACGACCCGATCAACATCCAATACACCTCCGGAACAACGGGATTCCCGAAAGGTGCGACGCTGTCGCACCGCAACATCGGCAACAACGGCTACCTGGTCGGAGAACTGCTCAACTACACCGCCGACGATCGCATCTGTCTGCCGGTGCCCTTCTATCACTGCTTCGGCATGGTGATGGGGAATCTCGCCGCGACGAGTCATGGTGCGGCCATGGTCATCCCCGCACCCGCCTTCGACCCTCGAGCGACTCTCGCCGCCGTGGCCGAGTACCGGTGCACCAGCCTCTACGGGGTGCCCACCATGTTCATCGCCGAACTCGCCCTGCTCGACGACGGTCTCGACGTCGATCTGTCGACCCTGCGTACCGGCATCATGGCGGGGTCCCCGTGCCCCGAACACGTGATGCGGCAGGTCGTCGAGCGGATGCACATGGGCGAGGTCTCCATCTGTTACGGCATGACCGAGACGTCGCCCGTGTCGACCCAGACGCGGGTCGACGACCCTCTCGAGCTGCGTGTCACGACGGTAGGCCGCGTCGGACCGCACCTGGAGATCAAGGTGGTGGACCCCGCCACCGGTGACACCCTCGGCCGCGGTGAGACCGGCGAGTTGTGCACGCGCGGTTACTCGGTGATGACCGGTTACTGGAACCAGCCCGAGAAAACCGCCGAGGCCATCGATTCCGACGGCTGGATGCACACCGGCGACCTCGCCGAGATGGACGACACCGGGTATGTGCGGATCACCGGTCGCATCAAGGACATGGTGATCCGCGGCGGCGAGAACATCTATCCGCGTGAGATCGAGGAGTTCCTCTACACCCACCCGGACATCCTCGACGCCCAGGTCATCGGCGTCCCGGACGAGAAGTACGGCGAGGAACTGATGGCCTGGGTGCGATTGCGCGATCCGGCGACGGAATTCACCGCCGAGGACCTGCGTGCGTTCGCCGACGGCAAGATCGCCCGCCACAAGATCCCGCGCTATGTCCATGTGGTGGAGGAGTTCCCGATGACGGTCACCGGCAAGGTCCGCAAGGTCGCGATGCGCGACGAGGCCGTGTCGATCCTCGAGCGGTTGCGGTGAGCGCAGCGCAGATCGAGCGGTTCACGCGGTTCGTCGCCGAACGGTTCGATGTTGCTGAACTGGACTCCGAAACAACCGATTACCACGACCTGTGGGCGTGGTCGGTACGTCGGCCCGCGCAGTTCTGGCGCGCCGTCTGGGAATTCTTCGACCTCGACGCGCTGTCTGCGGAACCCCTCGGGGACGGAGACGACGCGGTACTCGCCGATGCCCGGATGCCCGGGGCGCGATGGTTCCCGGACGTACACCTGAACTACGTCGACCAGATCCTGCGGCATTCGTCTCTGCCGGGCGCCGCGATCGTCGGGATCGACGAGTCGGGCGAGCGAACCGAGATCAGCTGGTCGGATCTGCCGGTCCGGGTGGCCGGGCTGGCATCGACCCTGCGTGCGCACGGCGTGGGTTCGGGCGACGTGGTGGCGGCATACCTGCCCGACATTCCCGAGGCCGTCGTCGCCTTCCTCGCCACGGCGTCGCTGGGTGCGATCTGGTCGGGTTGTGGTCAGGACTACGCGCCGGAGGGTGCGGCCGGCCGGCTCGGTCAGCTCTCGCCCAAGGTCCTGTTCACCGGCAACGGGTACCGCTACAACGGCAAGTACGTCGACAAGCGTTCCGACAGTATCGAACTCGCCGCTCTGCTACCGGGACTCGCAACCCACATCGCCGTCGGCGCCGAGGACGCCGCGCCGTCGGCGATCTCGTACGCCGACGCGGTCGAAGGTGATCCGTCCGGTTTTCGGCCGGTGCCCGTGCCCTTCGACCACCCGCTGTGGGTGCTGTTCAGCTCTGGAACCACCGGCCGCCCCAAGGGCATCGTGCACGGCCACGGAGGTGTGCTCGTCGAGCATCTCAAGGCCGGTGCGCTGCACGGTGATCTGTCGGGCGACGACGTGTTCTTCTGGCAGACCGCGCTGAGCTGGATGATGTGGAACTACCAGGTCGCCGGATTGCTCTGCGGTGCAAGGATCGTCTGCTACAGCGGGTCCCCGCTGTATCCCGACGCCGACCGGCTCTGGCAGATCGTCGACGACGAGAAGGTCACCTACTTCGGCACCAGTCCCGGACAGTTGCAGGCCTCTCGCAAGGCCGGACTCGAACCGGGGCGCACCCACGACCTGGGACCGTTGCGTGTGGTGGGAAGCACCGGATCCTCGCTCGCCGCAGACCTCTTCACCTGGATCGACGACCATGTCAAGGTCGGGGTGCCGATCTCGTCGATCAGCGGGGGTACCGACATCGTCTCGGCCTTCGCCGGGGGGTCGATCGGTGTGCCGGTGGTCCCCGGCGAGCTGTCTGTGCGCTATCTCGGTGTCGCGCTGGAGAGTTGGGCTCCCGACACGACACCGTTGGTGGGCGAGGTGGGTGAGCTCGTCGTCACCGCGCCGATGCCGTCGATGCCGGTCCGGTTCTGGGCCGATCCCGACGGCGCCCGCTACCGGGCGGCGTACTTCGCCCACGAATGGGACGGAAACGGGGCATCACCGGAACCAGACGCCCCGGTGTGGCGCCACGGCGACTGGGTGACCGTCACCGAACGCGGATCGCTCGTCATCCACGGCCGCAGCGATGCGACTCTGAACCGCCACGGGATTCGGATGGGCTCGGCCGACATCTACGAGGTCGTGGAATCCCTCGACGAGATCGCGGAGGCCTTCGTACTCGGCGTCGACGGATCCGGCGGCGCCTACTGGATGCCGTTGTTCGTGACCCTGGTCCCCGGGGCCGTGCTCGACGACGAGCTCATCGCCCGAGTGGCCGGGGCCGTGCGCGACCGGCTCTCGAAACGGCATGTGCCGGATGAGGTCATCGAGGCGCCGGGAATTCCGCACACTCGCACGGGGAAGAAGCTCGAGGTTCCGGTCACGGCGATTCTGGCGGGACGCACGGAGGTCAACATCGATCCGAAGGCCGTCGACGATTACGGGCTGATCGACTGGTACGCCGAACAGGGCCGTTCGCACGCCTGGTGATAGGGCGGTCGCCGGGTCGCCGGATGCCGGTACGGTGGGGGACTCCAGACACGGGGATCGGCGCGGATCGCCCGCGTGCGCCTGCGGCAGTTGTGCAACGGTGGGCCGAGGCACCGGCCATGTGTACTAGCGTGGGCCGGGAGTTCTGCGCTCGTGGGGGGCGACGGCAGACGCCGTCACCTCGACCGCGACCCGCTGATCCTGACCGACCGACCCGACCAGGAGATCGCCATGACCTATCCACCCGGGGGCTACGGGCAGCAGCCCGAGTCCGGCCAGTCCTACGGCCAGTACGGCAACCCGTCGGGTTACCCGCAGGCCGGCGCCCACAACACCGGACCGCAGGGCACGCCTGCCGGCGGAGCCGAGCAGTACGGGCAGTACGGACAGCAGGGGCAGTACGGACAGCAGGGCTATGGCCAGCAGTACGGCCAGAGCGGGCAGACCTACGGCCAGGGGCAGCAGGGATACGGCCAGAATCCGGCCCAGGGCTACGGCCAACCAGGCTCCGGGCAGCAGAGCTACGGCCAGCAGGACAGTGGCCAGCAGGCCGCCGGTCAGTCCGGGTACGGGCAGTCCGGTTACGGTCAGCCGGCTCAGGGCCAGCAGGGCTACGGCCAGTACGGCTACCCGCAGCAACCGGCCAAGACCCCGAGCCAGGGGTTGCCGGCGATCACGCCGACCCTTCTCGCCGCGGCGATCGGCGCTTTCGGCCTCATCGTCCTGTTCGGTGGCTTCCTGTCGGCCGCCGAGTCGTATGACTTCGCGCTCAAACTGTTCCAGACCCAGTACAACGCGCCGTATGCGCTGATGAGCGTCGCCGGTGTCCTGTCGCTGCTGTCGATCATCCCGGGCGTGAAGGTTCCGGCCGCGCCGATCGTGGCGTCGCTGGCCATCCCGGCCTTCCTGATCACCCTGTTCCAGTTCCTCAACATCGACGACAACGGTGCCGGCGCGATCGTGCTGCTGATCTTCACCCTGCTGTCGGCGATTCTCGCGGTGGTGTGGTTGCTGACCGACGCGGGCGTCATCAAGGTCGCACCTGCTGTCGGCACGGCCGCGGCCGTCAACCCCGCCAGCTCGGTGCCCGCCCAGTCCGATGCGACCGGAAGTCAGCAGGCGACCGGCTACGGCGACGCTCAGACCACCGCTTACGGCACCGGCACCAACACCGGACAGTCGCAGTACGGGCAGCAGGCATCGTCGAACTACGACCCGTCCGCCTACGCGCAGTCGTCGGGCGCTTCGTCGTCCGGCTACGGCAGCAGCGCCGGCGAGTCCTCGGCATCGGCCGGCCAGTCCACCGCGTCGGCCTCCGGGCACGGAGAACCGGGATATGGCGACTACCGGCCCGGGCAGTACGGCGCGGGAGCCCCCGGTTCCGGTGCGTCGCCGACCCCGCCGGCGGCCGACACCCCGGCCGGTGACCACTCGACCACGGTGTTCCAGAAGCCCGAGCCGCCCACGAGCAGCGGTAGCTGACGCTTCTTCACGGTGCCCCGTCGACTCCGGTCGGCGGGGCACCGTTGTGTCTCGAGGCGTGACCTCACTCGCTTTCGCCCGCCGCTCGGCGCGTCTGCGACAGGCTCGGCCGGACCCGTGCCACGCTCATAACGATGCCCACCCCCAGGCCCGAGACCCGCGCGGAGAACTTGGCGTCGCAGCTTCGTCACCTGCGACGATCCCGGCGTGCCCAGCGCACCGCCGCCGAGGGATCCGCACGTCAGCTGGCGGTGGTGGCGTTCACCGTCCCGGCCGTCGCGCTGGTGATGCTGATCGTCGTGATGCTGACGGTCCTGTTGCTCGCGGGCAGCGGTCTGACGGGTCTGCCGAGCGCGATCGCGTCGAGTTGGCTGGCGATCCACCAGGTGCCGGTCACGATCAGCGGCGTCACGATCGGCGTACTGCCGCTGTTGCCGACGCTGGTCGTCGCGGCCGGGACGGCGATGCTGACCGCACGGGCCGTCGTCGCCGGCGGGAATTCCTACGAACGGCCGGGGCACGACCTCTTCGATGTCGGTGCCGTCGTGTTCTCGGCCGTCATCGGTCCGGTGCTGATCACCGCGATGTCACTGGCGATCGTCATGGACGGCGGATCGGTGCTGCCGGTCCAGACCCCCAACCCGCTCGTCGCATTCCTCTACACACTGGGCGTGCACGGCGGAGGTGCGCTCGCCGGCATCGTCTGGACCGGACGACGCGACTTCGCGGCCCGCTTCGGTGTGACACATGCCGACCGGCGCGGTTTCCGCTACGGCCTCGTCGCGGCACTGATGCTCTTCGTGGCCGGTGCCGTGCTGATCTGCATTCGCATGCTGATGCGTCACGGTCAGATCGGCGAACTGATCGCCACCGGTTACGACTTCGACGGTTTCCTCGGCCTGACTGCGCTGTCGCTGCTCTACCTGCCCAACGTGATGGTTGCGGCCACGGCGGTGCTCGTGGGCTCCGACGTCCAACTGGGTGCGATGACCGTCGATCTGTTCACCGTCCGCGGCGGTGCCGTGCCGCCCGTCCCCGTCCTGGCCGTCCTGCCCGAGGGCTCCGGTGCCGGCTCGTGGGGGCTTGTCGGACTGCTGGTCCCGGCCGGAGTCGCGGGGTTCATCGCCTGGCGATGCCGAGACCTCGACCCCATGGCGCATGTGCGTTCGGTGGGTGTCGCCGCAGCTGTCGCCGCATCGATGGTGGCGATCGCGACGATGACCGCGGGAGGCGAACTCGGCGAGTTCGGCGACATGACGATCACGGTGTCGGCAGCCGGTGTCTTCACGCTCGGCTGGGTTGCCGTGGTCGGCCTTCTGGTCGTGCTGGTCTACGCCTTCCTGCCGTCCACCCGCGCCGCACGTGCCGCCGTCGGGGACGACTACTTCGACGACCCGCTCGACCCCGGTTACGAAGACGAGTACGTGATCGTCACCGACCTCGACGAAGACGACGAATACGGCGGCTACGAGGACGCTGACTACGAGGACGCCGAGTTCGAGGACGCCGAGTTCGAGGACGCCGAGTTCGAGGACGCGGAGTACGAGGAAGCGGAGTACGGGGACGCCGAGTTCGAGAACGCGGCGGACGACCACGGGGACAGCGACGACGATCGCGACGCCGGCGATCACCCGGCCACCGACGGCGATGGGCCCCGACCCGTGGCCAATCGCGTGTACGCCGACGACCTCGACGAGACCGATCTCGCCGACGACGCGGACTACGACCTGTACCCGGGTTCACACGGCGCCTCACGTCGACGATGACCGGCGGATCGTGCCACCCACCCGGCGCGGGTCGGTCGCTGTCCGGCCACTAGGCTCGACCCCGTGACATCCCCGACCGTGCCCGGACGCAGCCCCATCGTGGTGATGGCTTCCGGTACCGGTTCGCTGCTGGAGTCACTGGTTGCCCGCGCCGCCGACGCGCCGTTCACCGTCGCCGCCATCGTCGTCGATCGTGCCTGCCGCGCCCAGGAGGTCGCACAGGCCAACGACATCCCGCTCGTCACCTGTCGGGTCGCGGAACACACCGACCGTGCCGCATGGGACCGTGCGCTGACCGAGCAGGTCGCCGCGTTCGAGCCGGACTGGGTGGTCACGGCGGGCTTCATGAAAATCCTGGGATCCGCGTTCCTCGACCGCTTCGGCGGACGCATCGTGAACAGTCACCCCGCGTTGCTGCCGGCCTTCCCGGGCGCGCACGGCGTGGCCGACGCCCTCGATTACGGCGTCAAGGTCACCGGCGCGACGGTCCACCTCGTCGACGAGGGAGTCGACACCGGCCCGATCCTCGCGCAGCGCGTGGTGACCGTCGAGGACGACGACACCGCCGACATGCTGCACGAACGCATCAAGACGGTCGAGCGCGTGTTGCTCGCCGAGGTGGTGACCGCACTGGTCACCAGAGGAGTAGTCATCGATGGACGAAAGGCCCGCATCCCGTGAACGCACACAGCCCTGACAGCTCCCGCCGACCCATCCGGCGCGCGCTGGTCAGCGTCTACGACAAGAGCGGTCTCACCGAACTCGCGACTGCGTTGCAGGCAGCCGGTGTCGAGATCGTGTCGACGGGATCGACCGCGAAGACGATCGCCGGGGCGGGTGTCCCGGTTGTCGAGGTGTCCTCGCTGACCGGCTTTCCCGAGTGCCTCGACGGTCGCGTCAAGACCCTGCACCCCAAGGTGCACGCCGGGATCCTCGCCGACACCCGTAAGGACGATCACCTCGCACAGCTCGACGAACTGGGCGTTGCCGCATTCGATCTGGTGATCGTGAACCTGTACCCGTTCACCGCGACCGTCGCCTCGGGCGCCACGCCCGACGAGTGCATCGAACAGATCGACATCGGCGGCCCGTCGATGGTGCGCGGCGCGGCCAAGAACCATCCTTCGGTGGCGGTGGTTGTCGACCCGGCCGACTACTCGCTGGTGACAGGGGCCGTCGAGGCGGGCGGTTTCACTCTGAACGACCGGCAGAAACTTGCCGCGAAGGCCTTCCGGCACACCGCCGACTACGACGTGGCGGTCGCATCGTGGATGTCGAATGTGGTTGCCCCCGAAGATGAATCCCGGTTCCCGACGTGGGCCGGCGCGACATGGACCCGTTCGGCCGTGCTGCGCTACGGCGAGAACCCGCACCAGGCGGCCGCACTGTACGTCGGCACTGCCGGCGCCGGCGGCGTCGCCACCGCCGAGCAGCTCCACGGCAAGGAGATGAGCTACAACAACTACACCGACGCCGACGCCGCGTGGCGTGCCGCGTACGACTTCGACGCACCCGCGGTCGCGATCATCAAGCACGCCAACCCATGTGGGATCGCCATCGGCACCGACATCGCCGAAGCACATCGCAAGGCACACGCGTGTGATCCCGTCAGCGCCTACGGCGGTGTGATCGCGGCCAACCGTGAGATCACCGTGGAGATGGCCGAACAGGTCGCCGAGATCTTCACCGAGGTCATCGTGGCGCCCGGCTTCGACGATGGCGCGCTCTCCGTGCTGACGCGTAAGAAGAACATCCGCGTTCTGGTGGCGGCCCCGCCCGCTGCCACCGGCATCGAGACCAAGCCGGTCTCCGGTGGTCTGCTGATGCAGCAGCGGGACGTGCTCGACGCCGAGGGCGACAATCCGGCCAACTGGAACCTCGTGGCCGGTCCTCCCGCGGATCCCCAGACCCTCGCCGATCTCGAGTTCGCCTGGCGCGCATGCCGCTCGGTCAAGTCGAATGCGATCCTGCTCGCGTCCGACGGTGCCTCGGTAGGAGTCGGTATGGGCCAGGTCAACCGCGTCGATTCCGCTCACCTCGCGGTGCAGCGGGCCGGTGATCGTGCCGCCGGCAGCGTCGGGGCGTCGGACGCGTTCTTCCCCTTCCCGGACGGGCTGCAGGTGCTGCTGTCTGCCGGGGTGAAAGCCGTTGCGCAGCCCGGCGGTTCGATCCGCGACAACGAGGTGATCGAGGCGGCCGAGGAGGCGGGCGTGACGCTCTACCTCACCGGGGCGCGCCATTTCGCTCACTGAGCTCGCGCTACTGGTCGTCGCCGGTTTCGGCGCCGGCCTGATCGGTTACATCACCGGGCTGGCCTCGATAGTCAGCTACCCGGCGTTGCTCGCCGTCGGGCTCAGTCCCATCGCAGCCAACGTGACCAACACGGTCGCCTTGGTCGCGGTGGGAGTGGGCAGCACGGCCCAATCGGGGCGATCGCTGCTCGACGGTGATCGCAGGCGGTTGATCGTCGGCGCCATCGCCTCGCTGATCGGCGGCACGGTCGGAGCGGTGCTGCTGCTCTCGACGCCCGCCGAGGCCTTCGAGGCCGTGGTGCCGTACCTCGTGGCGATCGCCGCGATCGCGCTGCTCGTACAACCGGTTCTGCGCCGCTGGGCTACCGCTCATGTCGAGCGTCCCTGGGTCTTCGTCCTGGGACTGATGCTGATCTCGGTGTACGGCGGATATTTCGGCGCCGGCGCCGGGATCATGATCCTGGCTCTGATGCTCGTGGTGACCAGCGAACCGCTCTGGCGTGCGGCGTTGTCGAAGTCGCTGTTCCTCGGCATCGCCAACACGGTTGCCGCCGTCGGCTTCATGATCTGGGGTCCCGTCGACTGGTGGGCGGCCCTCGCGATGGCTGTGGGATGCCTGGCCGGCGGGTGGTGTGGTCCGCCGGTGGTGAAGCGGCTACCGCCCGGGCCGCTCCGGATCGTGGTCGGGATCTGTGGGCTCGGACTCGCGGTGTGGCTGGCGTTCAGCTGACGGTCGGACTGAGGCAGACCACATTTGCAGAACCGCTGACCAGAGAGAACCCAACCCGCTGGCCGTGCGGCTCCGTTCCCGCCCGCGATTCGACCGGGAACGAAGCCAACGGTTGTTTCTCTGTGGAGTTGTCAAGGAACTGTCGCGGTCCCGGGCGCTGCCGGGTGCGGAAGGTGCTGCGTGAGGTCTTGGGCTCAGGCGGCGGTGTCGAGTGTCATGGTGCGTCGGTTGTAGGCGGGTAGGGGTCGGCGCAGGGGGTCGATGGTGGCGGGTGGGACGAGCCAGGGGTGCCGGTCGTAGCCGAGGATGATGTCCCAGCCGTGGTGGTGGACTTGGGTGTGGCAGCGTTGGCAGAGCAGGCAACCGTTGTCGAGGTCGGTGGTGCCGCCGTCAGCCCAGTGCTCGATGTGATGGACCTGGGTATGCGACGGTGGCGCACCGCATTTGATGCAACAGGCATCGCGCACGATGACGGCTTTGCGCAGGTGTGCCGGGAACAGTCGTCGAGTCTGTCCCATCTGTAGCGGGACGCCTTCGCCGTCGAGCACGATCTCGGTGAGGGTCCCGTCGCACGACATCTGTTTGGCGGTCGCCTGACTGACTGATCCGGTCCACGGCAGGCTGGCCGGGTCTGTGCCGGTGGCGGGGATGGTCAGCAAGAGTTGCGTGCGTGGGGACCCGACGGTGTCGATGCTCGCTCCGAGGGCGGCTTGGTCGAGAATGAGTTCGAAGGCGTCGGCGCGGCGTTGCTCAGCAGACCGGCGGTCCTCGGCGCCGTCGGGGTCGGGCCGCGGGCAGGACCGTTCGTCGATCATCGTCAGGAACTTCTCGCCGACGGCCTGGGTGACGTCGGCGCGGATGTCGATGCGGCCGTCGTCGGTGGTGTGGGCGTTGACCGAGTTCAGTGACGAGTCGTCGGCGGCGGGGATGCCGGTGTCGGCGGCGTCGGTGATGGTGTTGCCGATGGTGCGGGCGTGTTCGAGCACCTGTGTCGGTGTGGCGCCGGATAGCGCTTGGCCGAGTATCTCGATTTCGTGCGAGCTCTTCTCGTTGGCCGAAAGGCCATCGGGGCAACGGGTCTCGATGTGGGTCATTCCTCGGATGATGGCGTCGACGACTTCCGAGGACAGACGTCCATCGGCGGCGTGACGGGCCAGGGCGGGCAGCGACGGTAGTGCGTCGACACCCCGCATGATGCGATGGGCCGCAGCGGGCGCACATCCCATTTCGATCAGCATCTTCTTGGTGGTGGCGCCGGTCTTGTGTGCGACACCCAGCTCATCGAGTCGGGCTGTGTGGGTGACGATCTGATGGTCGACGACGTTGCGAATCAACCGCAGCGTGTTCAACGCGGCGAATGTTGTTCTGCCCGTGCGGTCGTCGGCGTGCGGGGTGGTCTCGATGAGCTGATCGAGGAGGGTGTCGAGCTCTGGCATGACTCCACAGTACTCGAACACACGTGCGATTTACAAGGTCATTCTTGAGACTTCTTAAGCTGAAAATGGTTGCGAAGTAGGGAAATTGGGCCCATCTGGTCGGTCGCGCCACAGTGGTGAACAGCAGTCACATCCGTTGTGAGATTCGGTTCCGAATATGGTGGATTTGTCGCCGGATGGTGAATGTCGCCAAGCTCGCCACGTGCCCTACGAACCTTGGGGCGGCCTCGTAGGTCGGGCCACCCGGTGATGTGAGCGTCCGTATCGACCTCGCTTCGTTCGGCCGGACGTGTATGAGATCCTGTTCCATCGGGGGGAGAGAGTTGACCGACAGCGGGACAGCGCGGCCGGGTGACGACGCTGGCGGCGAGACATGGTTGAGACTATTCGGGTTCGAATACGACGGGGCGGATTACCACGCGGAGATTCTCGATTACTCCGGATGCGATGTGACCAGGGTGATCTCGGACGCGGACTACTACTTCACCGATCAGGGCAAGTTGTGGTCGCTCGCCGTCGTCGACGCTGCGGCCGACCATGAGCGACTGATGTGGCTGTCGGGATACGACTATCGGCAGCGCGCTCGAACGTGGGTCGAGCGGACAAGACGTTCCGACATGCAACTGCGGTATCTCGCCTATCGCGCCGCACAGTCGCGACCGGTCGTGCTTCCCGACGGACTCCGGCTCATTCGTATGTTCCCCGAGTGGGGCGCCGGACCGCTCTGGGAGAGCTTCACGGAGAACTATCCTGCCGACCCGGCGCGTCTAGGACTCGACCCCGGGTTGGCCCGAGCGCTCACCGACTGGAACGACGTGTGGAACGCACGCCCGCACGACGCCGATCTCGACGACGAACCCGGCTGGATCGCCGCCGGACTGGCGCTCCACGCTCGAGTTGCGTCCGAGCTGACGGGAGTAGCCGAAGTCGCCGCGCAGTTCCTGTCCCGGCCAGTCCCCTGAACGCCGCGGCCTGATTGCCGCGACCGGCAAAACCGCGCGCGACATGCACATGTGGCTGCATTCGCACGCATCGGACCGCACTTTCCCTCTCGATGAGGAAAACTCTGTTCGCCGGGGTCGGCGATGTCTAGACATGCACGGTGACCTTGTTTGTGGACATCACCCCGGAAGAAGCGGGTGGTGGGGCGGAGCGCACGTCGCCCAGCGGTTCGTCTCGCGTGCGATCACTGCTGACGCGGGTGGGACTCCCGTTGGTCTCGGTGGTGGTGTTCGCGGCGGTGTGGCAGATCGTCGCCGTCAGCGGGATCTGGAGTGAGACTTTCGTGCCGCGCCTGGGCACCGTGTGGCAGGCATTCGTCGACATGTCGACGACGCACGACGGCGTCCGCGGCTACGCCGACTACTACTGGTGGGAACACCTGTACATGACGTTGCGCCGTGTGTTCGCGGGCGTCGCGATCGGCGTGATCCTCGGGGTGCTGCTCGGATTGGCCATGGGGACCGTGGTGTGGCTCCGACGCCTCCTCGAACCGTGGCTGACATTCCTGCGCGCACTGCCGCCGCTGGCCTACTTCTTCCTGCTGGTCATCTGGCTCGGCATCGACGAGGCGCCCAAGATCACGTTGCTGGCCCTGGCCGCGTTGCCGCCGGCCGCCGTGGCGACCACCGCGGCCGTCAGTGCCGCGCCGGTCGGTCTCATCGAGGCGGCCCGCGCACTCGGTGCGTCACGGTCCGAGGTGATCCGCGACGTCGTGGTGCCGTCGGCGCAGCCCGAAACCTTCACCGGTGTACGGCTTTCGGTCGGCATCGCCTATTCCTCCGTGGTCGCGGCCGAGCTGTTCAACGGCATCCCCGGTATCGGTGGCGTGGTCAAAGACGCCAGCAATTACAACAACACACCCGTCGTCCTGGTCGGCATCATCGCCATCGGCCTGTCCGGACTGGTCATCGACGGGCTCCTTCGAACAATCGAGCACCGCGTGGTGCCGTGGCGCGGAAAGGTCTGAGAGACATGAGATTCACACGTAGGGGGACCGGCTCGAACCGGTTGGGACGTGCCACCACGCCGGGCCGCTCGCGGTTCGCTGCGGCGCTCGGGGTGATCGCTGCAGCAACGCTGGTGCTCGCCGGTTGCTCGGTCGACAACTCCGGTGACGACAGCAAGCCGACGATCCGGCTCGCTTACCAGTCGTTCCCGAGCGGCGACCTGATCGTCAAGAACAACGGCTGGCTCGAAGAAGCCCTGCCGGACTACAACATCAAGTGGACCAAGTTCGACTCCGGTGCCGACATCAACACCGCGTTCGTCGCCAAAGAGGTCGACTTCGCCGCGATCGGCTCCAGCCCGGTGGCCCGCGGACTGTCCGCGCCGCTGAACATCCCGTACCAGGTGGCCTTCGTCCTCGACGTCGCAGGCGACAACGAGGCGCTCGTCGCGCGCAACGGCACCGGGATCAACACGGTCGCCGACCTCAAGGGCAAGCGGGTGGCCACCGCGTTCGCCTCCACCGCCCACTACAGCCTGCTCGCCGCGCTCAACCAGGCCGGTGTGAACCCGAAAGACGTGGACCTGATCGACCTGCAGCCGCAGGCCTCCCTGGCCGCCTGGCAGCGAGGCGACATCGACGCGGTCTACACCTGGCTGCCCACCCTCGACGAATTGCGCCAGGACGGCAAGACTCTCATCGCCAGCCGTCAGCTCGCCACCGCCGGCAAGCCCACGCTCGACCTCGGTGTCGTCTCCTCGGAGTTCGCCAAGGCGAACCCGGATGTCGTGAACACCTGGCGCCAGGTCCAGGCCCGGGCGCTCACCCTGATCAAAGACGACCCGCAGGCCGCGGCCGACGCCATCGCCGCACAGCTGGGCACGACGCCGGAGGACGCGGCCAACCAGCTGAAGCAGGGCACGTACCTCACCGTCGCGGAGCTGACCAGCCCGACGTGGTTGGGCACCCAGGGGAACCCGGGCAATCTCTCCGAGAACCTACACAGCGCAGCGGTGTTCCTCGCCGAGCAGCAGCAGATCCCCGCGGCCCCGCCGATCGAGACCTTCCGAGAGGCCATCTACACAGAGGGATTGCCGGGTGTCCTCGAACAGCAGTAGCCAGATCATCGACACAGGACGCGCCGCGGGTGATCCCGCCCGCGGCGCGATCCGCCTGCACAACGTGTCCCAGCGGTACGGGGCGGGCGCCGATGCGGTGACCGCGGTCGGCCCGGTCGACCTCGACGTCCCGCCGGGGGAGTTCCTGGTGCTGGTGGGGGCATCCGGGTGTGGCAAATCCACCCTCCTGCGGCTCATCGCCGGTTTCGAACCCGCGACATCGGGCGAGGTGGAGGTGTCAGGCGCGGCCCCGGTGCCCGGGGTGTCCTCGGGTGTGGTCTTCCAGCAACCGCGTCTGTTCCCGTGGAAGACCGTGGGCGGCAACGTCGAACTCGCACTGAAGTATGCGAAGGTCCCCAAATCGGAACGCGCGGCACGCCGGAACGAACTCCTCGAACGGGTCGGTCTGGACGACACCGCCCACCGGCGCATCTGGGAGATCTCCGGCGGGCAGCAGCAACGCGTGGCGATCGCCCGCGCGCTGGCGGCCGAGACATCCCTGCTCCTGCTCGACGAACCGTTCGCCGCACTCGATGCCCTCACCCGCGAACGGTTGCAAGAGGATCTGCGCACGGTGAGCGCGGATTCGGGGCGCACCAACGTCTTCGTCACCCACAGCGCCGACGAGGCGGCCTTCCTGGGAAGCCGGATCATCGTGCTCACCAAACGGCCGGGACGAGTCGCGCTGGATCTCACCTCGACGTTGCCGCGCACCGGCGTCGAACCCGAGGAACTGCGTGGGTCGCCGGAATACGCCGCACTGCGTGCCGAGATCGGTGCCGCCGTGAAAGAAGCCGCAGCGGCCTGATCCCGGCCCTTTCCTCACCGCGCCTTTTCCTCACCGCGGGCTCAACCCTGTCCGACGGCGCCGCGGACGGATACACAGTACGGGTGTCCACCGTTACCGCTCCGCCCGCCACGAGGCCCGGTCGCTCACCGAGCGATCCGGGATCTCAGGGTGGTCCGGTCGGCGGTGGGGAGTGCACTCTCCACTCGATGAACTGGGTTGACGGATCCCATCACGGCTCGCCGCCGGCGCACCTCGCTCCCGCCCTCGCCTTCCTCGACCTGGAGAACCATCCTCATGACCACCACCGCACATCCCGCCGGCACCGCACCCCGATCTGACGCCTCCGTCCGTCCGGACGCCGGAACGATCTCCAGCGGAGTCGAATTCGACATCGACGAGTTCGGGCCGAACTTCGGTGCCGAGATCCGCGGCGTCGACGTGGCGTCCGCATCCGACGCGCAGGTCGCCGCGCTCCGCCAGGCACTGATCGACTACAAGGTCATCGTCCTGCGCGATCAGCACCTCGACGACGAAGCGCACATCCGATTCGGAAATCGGTTGGGCGATCTGACCTTCGGGCACCCGGTCTGGAACAGCGGCGACGTTCCCGGTGAGGTCTACTCGCTCGACAGCGCCGACAACGGATTCGCCGATGTCTGGCACACGGACGTCACCTTCATGCCGCGCCCGCCGATGGGCTCGATCCTCCGCCCGGTGGTGTTGCCGCGCAACGGCGGTGACACCAACTGGGCGGACGCCGAACTCGCATACCGGTCGCTGTCGGAGCCGGTCCGCCGGATGATCGACGGACTCAGCGCAGTGCACGACGGCAACCGCGAATTCGGGTACTACCTCAAGCAGCGACGCAACGGCCGCGGTAACACCTGGGACGGTGAGGAAGTGACCGAGCTCGTTCCCGTCACTCACCCGGTGGTACGCATCCACCCTGAGACCGGCCGCAAGTCGTTGTTCGTCAATCCCGGCTTCACCTCGCACATCGACGGTGTCTCCGAGGCGGAGAGCCGCGGGATCCTGGATCTGCTCTACGCGCACCTCACCAAGCCCGAGCACATCGTCCGGCACCGCTGGCGTCTGGGTGATCTCGTGCTGTGGGACAACCGGAACACGCTGCACTACGCGAACCGCGACTACGGCGATGCCCGCAGGGTGATGCATCGGATCACCCTGCGTGGTGAGGCGCCCATCGGGCCCGCCTGACCCCAGCTCCACCGAACTCCCACCCCGGCTCATCAGCCGGCGGTGGGAGTTGTCGTCTGTGGGTCAGTCGTAGCCGGATCTGATCTGCCACAACCCTTGTTCAACCAAGGGGTTGACAACGACCCCGATGAAGCGCACCATCGTATTCAACCAATCGGTTGAGGAGTTCGAATGGCAGACGAGTTGACCAAGGTGTTCGCCGCACTCGCGGACCCGACGCGGCGCGACATGGTCGCGCGGCTCGCGGTCTCGGATGCGACGGTCAGCCAACTCGCCGAGCCGTACGACGTCAGCATCCAGGCCGTCTCCAAGCATCTGAAGGTGCTCGAGGACGCCGGCCTGGTGACCCGAACCCGGGAGGCCCAGACCCGTCCGGTCCATCTGGAAGCAGAGGTGTTCGACCTCATGACCAAGTGGATCGAGCGGTATCGGAAGCGGGCGGAGGAGCGCTACCAGCGCCTCGACGCACTGCTCGCCGAGATGAACGACGGCCCCGAGGCCCACCACCCGACTACGCCGGGTCCCGAGGTCGAACAAACACTCCACAAGGAAGGAAAGGTGTCATGACCGCAACGCAGACCCGTTACCCCGAGGCCGCCATCGAAGCCGACAAGGAGGTGCCCGTCATCCGCATCACCCGCGACTTCCGGGGCACACCGGCGCAGCTCATGAAGGCCCACACCGACCCGGAGCTGTTCGTCCGGTGGGTCGGACCCGATGCCATCAGCAGCCGGATCGTCGAGTGGGATGTCCGCGACGGCGGCAGCTGGAGTTACGTCTCCACCCATGAGGGACAGGAGTTCGGCTTCCGCGGCTGCTTCCACACCGTCGGTGAGGACAAGATCGTGCAGACGTTCACGTTCCTCGGCATGCCCGACGCGGTGTCGCTGGAGACCCTGTGGTTCGAGGACCTGGGAGACGGCACGACGCGACTCCACGCCCAATCCCTCTGCGACAGTTTCGAAGCGCGCGACGGGTGGCTCGCCTCCGGAATGGAGGTCGGCGTCAACGAGGGTTACGCCGCCCTCGACCGCATGCTGTCCGACGGCACGGTCTGAGCCACCGCACATGACCATCGCAGAACTCGACGCCGGTGCGCGTCATCGCGAAATCGCCGCCGGTTTCGCCGACGTGATCGCCGGTGTCTCCGATTGGGACGCCCCGACGCCGGTCGACGGATGGGTGGCGCGCGATGTCGTCGCCCACCTCGTCGACTGGTTCACCGGCTTCCTCGCCGCCGGTGGCGTCGAGCTCCCGGCCGGACCGGCTGTCGCCGACGACCCGGGCGGCGCGTGGTCGGCGCACGCCGCGGGAGTCCAGGCACTGCTGGACGGGCCGTCGGCCGAGGACACCTTCACCCATCCGATGGCCGGCGAACACCGCCTCGCCGACGCGGTCGACCAGTTCTACACCGCCGACGTGTTCATGCACACCTGGGATCTCGCGCGGTCCCAGGGCGCAACGCCCGATCTCGACCCTGCGTTCGCTGCTCGCCTCCTCGGCGGCATGGCGTCCATCGACGAGATGTTGCGCAGTTCGGGCCAGTACGGGCCGAAGGTCGAGGTGCCCGACGACGCCGACGTGGTGAGCCGGCTGGTGGGCTTCATCGGGCGCGACCCGGCCTGGACACCCGCGCCGACCGGGTAGGCGGCCCGCGACGGCGCAGACTCAGATCGCAACTCGGAGTAGCGTGGATGAGGTGCCAGAGGACAACTTCACCACCCATGGTTCTCAATCGACCGAAACCCGCCACCCGTCGCCCCGAACTCTCGGCGAACTCCGTGCCAGCGGCCACGTCCAACGCAGCATCCGCGACGAGATCCGCAACAACCTGCTGTCGGCGCTCCGTGAGGGCCGCGACCCCTGGCCCGGCATCGTGGGCTTCGAGGCGACGGTCATCCCGCAACTCGAGCGTGCGCTGATCGCAGGCCACGACGTCGTGATGCTCGGTGAGCGCGGCCAGGGCAAGACGCGCATCCTGCGCACGCTCGTCGGTCTCCTCGACGAGTGGACGCCGGTCATCGCGGGTTCGGAACTGGGGGAGCACCCGTACGAGCCGATCACCCCGGGGTCGATCCGGAAGGCCGCCAACCTCCTCGACGACCTGCCGATCGAATGGCGTCATCGTTCCCAGCGTTACAGCGAGAAGCTGGCAACGCCGGACACCTCCGTCGCCGATCTCGTCGGCGACATCGACCCGATGAAAGTGGCCGAGGGACGCAGCCTCGGCGACCCGGAGACCATCCACTTCGGGCTCATCCCGCGCGCGCACCGCGGCATCGTCGCCATCAACGAGCTGCCCGACCTGGCCGAGCGCATCCAGGTGTCCATGCTCAACGTGATGGAGGAGCGCGACATCCAGGTCCGCGGTTACACCCTGCGCCTGCCGCTCGACGTCCTCGTGATGGCGAGCGCCAACCCGGAGGACTATACCAACCGCGGTCGCATCATCACCCCGCTCAAGGACCGCTTCGGCGCCGAGATCCGCACGCACTACCCGCTCGAACTCGACGACGAGGTGTCGGTCATCGAGCAGGAAGCCGACCTCACCGCGAGCGTCCCGACGTTCATCACCGAGATCCTGGCGCGGTTCACCCGCTACGCCCGCGACCATCCCTCGATCGACCAGCGCTCGGGAGTCTCGGCGCGATTCTCCATCGCCGGTGCCGAAACCGTTGCCGCGGCAGCACTTCACCGTGCGACCGTCACCGGTGAGGACCAGGCGGTCGCACGGGTCGTCGATCTCGAGTCGGTGATCGAGGTGCTGCGCGGCAAGATCGAGTTCGAGTCCGGTGAAGAGGGTCGTGAGCTGGAGATCCTCGAACACCTGATGCGCAAGTCCATCGCCGACGCCGTGCGGGCGCATCTGGGCGGTATCGACATGGCGCCGCTGGTCTCCGCACTCGAGGAAGGCGAACCGGTCGTGACCGGTGATCGCGTCCGGGCCGCCGACCTGCTGGGGTCCATCCCGTCGCCCGACACCACCGCAGCGGTCCTCGACCAGATCGCCGACCGTCTGGAGGCCGACAGCGACGGGGAGCGTGCCAGCGCCGTCGAGCTGGCTCTCGAAGGATTGTTCCTGGCCCGTCGTATCGGCAAGGAAGCCGACGAGACCGGACAGACGATCTACGGCTGACATTTTCTGTCCCCTGAGGTGCGAGGAGCGAAAGCGACGAGCCACGAAGGGCGCCGCACCGAAAGAATAGGGAGAACACATGGCGCGCAAGAGTTTCCATCGTTCGCGCTACCAGCGCTACACCGGCGGGCCGGATCCGCTGGCGCCGCCCGTCGACCTGCGTGAAGCACTGGAGGCGATCGGCGACGACGTGATGGCCGGTACCTCGCCGCAGCGTGCGCTGCGCGAGTTGCTCCGTCGCGGGACACCCAACATGCGTGGGCTCGACAAGCTGCGCGAGCAGATCAACCGACGGCGACAGGAGTTGCTGGAGAAGCGGAATCTGGACGGTACCTTCGCCGAGATCCGCGAGCTGCTCGATCGTGCGGTGCTCGAGGAACGCAAGCAGCTCGCGCGTGACCTCGACGACGACGCCCGGTTCGCCGAGATGCAGATCGGCAGCCTTCCGCCGTCGACGGCGCAGGCCGTCGAGGAACTGTCGGAGTACAACTGGCGCAGCCCGCAGGCCCGGCAGGACTACGACAAGATCAAAGATCTCCTCGGGCGGGAGTTGTTGGATCAACGCTTCGCCGGGATGAAGGAGGCGCTCGAGGGCGCCGACGAGCAGGACCGGCAGCGCGTGTCGGAGATGCTCAAGGACCTCAACGACCTGCTCGAGTCGCACAACCGGGGCGAGGACACCGGTGAGAAGTTCGACGAGTTCATGGACAAGCACGGGGAGTTCTTCCCCGAGAACCCGCGCAACACCGACGAACTCATCGACTCCCTCGCCCAGCGTGCCGCCGCTGCACAGCAGTTCTACAACTCCCTGACACCCGAGCAGCGGGCCGAACTCGACCAGCTGGCCCAGCAGGCATTCGGCTCCCCGGACCTCATGAGTCAACTGGCGCAGATGGATTCGCAGCTGCGAGCGGCCCGCCCCGGCCTCGACTGGGACAACGCGCAATCCTTCTCCGGAGATCAGCCGATGGGCCTGGGGGAGGGGGCGGCGGCACTGCGCGACATCTCCGAGCTCGAGGCATTGTCCGAACAGTTGTCACAGCAGTATGCCGGCGCGCAGATGGACGACATCGACCTCGACGCGCTCGCCCGCCAGTTGGGTGACGAGGCCGCGGTCGACGCGCGGATGCTCGCCGAGCTGGAGAAGGCGCTGTCGGAGGAGGGCTTCTTCGACCGGACCGAGGACGGCCGACTCCGTCTGAGTCCCAAGGCGATGCGCCAACTCGGCCAGTCGATCTTCCGCGACATCGCCGAACAGCTGTCGGGACGTCGCGGGGACCGCCAGACCCGTCGGACAGGTCTGCTCGGCGAGCCGACCGGCGCCTCTCGAGAGTGGGAGTTCGGGGACACCGACCCGTGGGACGTCACGCGGACGGTCTCGAATGCCGTGCTGCGCACGGTCTCCGAGACCACCGAGCCCACGCTGGCGACGTCGGAGATGGCACGCTCGGGAGTGCGCATCGATGTTCGCGACGTCGAGGTGTCCGAGACCGAGAGCCGTACGCAGGCTGCGGTGGTGCTGCTCGTCGACACCTCGTTCTCCATGGAGATGGAGGGGCGGTGGACGCCCATGAAGCGCACCGCGATCGCGCTGAACCACCTGATCTCCACGCGCTTTCGCAGTGACGAACTGCATCTGATCGCGTTCGGGAGGTACGCGCGCTCGATCGACATCGCCGAGCTGACCGGACTGCAACCCCGGATGGAGCAGGGAACCAACCTGCACCACGCACTGCTCCTGGCCCAGCGTCACCTGCGGCGGTTCCCGAACGCGCAGCCGGTGGTCCTGGTGGTCACCGACGGCGAACCGACCGCACACCTCGATCCCAGTGGAGAGCCGTTCTTCTTCTATCCGCCGCACCCGCAGACGATCGCGCTGACCGTCCGCGAACTCGACCATGTCGCCCGGATCGGTGCCCAGGTCACGTTCTTCCGGCTCGGTGAGGACCCGGGGCTGGCCCATTTCATGGACCAGATCGCGCGCCGGATCGGTGGCCGGGTGGTCGCTCCCGACGTCGACGGTCTCGGTGCGGCCGTCGTCGGGGACTACCTGCGTGCGCGCAAGGGCCGTCGGCGCGGCTGACGGTCCAGGCCCCGAATCCCCGACGGTCTGCTTCTCAGACGGTCCGTGGTTTGCGGCCCGCGATGATCCACAGCACGATCCCGACTAGCGCGAGCAGCCCTCCCAGGCCGCCGCCGAAGACCGCGAGCAGCACACCGCCGACGCCGCTGAAGATCCCGGACGCGTCGATCGACGCCACCACCGCGGGTGAATCGCACCGGAACGAATAGGTGCCCGACTCGACCACCTCGAACGAATCGAAGGACTCGACCCCGGAACCGTCGAAGGTGAACTCCGTCGAGGTGTTCGTGCCCGACTCGAGCGCGGCCGGGCCGGTGATCTCGCACGACGGCACACCATTGGCCGCCGAACTGAACAGCTGGAAGGTGTCACCGGCGTCGTAGTACTGCTCGGCGGTCGGGTTGACCTCGAACGCCTTGTCCGCCTGATCGACGACGTCGCCGATGCCGGCCACCGCGAGCACGACGCCCACGGCCACCGACAGGACCAGGATGACGACGCCGACCAGGGTGAGGATCTTGCCCCACCTCCGCATACCCGATCGGTCCTTACGCGGGGGCGGGGCGGGCGGATAGCCGCCGAAGGAGCCGGGTTGTCCGTATGCGGGCTGTCCGTACCCGGGCTGGGGTGACCCCGGCTGGGGATACCCCGTGCCGGGGAGAGGCGCGCCGGACTGTAGTGGCTGCCCGTAGGGCTGCTCGCCGTAGGGGAACCGGCCGTCCGACGGACCCGATGAGCCGCCGGATTGTCCTGGATCGTAGGGCTGGCTCATGATCGTCTCCGATGTCCGCCGACCGGTCGGTCCCGGCCGCACACGAATGGATTATGCCGCGCGCGCCGCTGTACGGCGGCTCGTTGTCGAGACCGTTGTCGAGTCGAGAGCGGGGCGCGCCCGGGCCCGTCCGCACGGACGTCCTCGGGGTGGTCGTCGGGGGAAAGATCAGGGTGGTCGCGATGGACCACGGCCACTAGGGTCGACAAGCGTGACGCAACCCGGCGAGCTTCCGATGCCCGACGACCGTCGTTCCCGTCTACGTGCCGCGGACGCGGACCGGGAATTGGTCCACGAGATCCTGTCCGCGGCGATGGCGCATGGCAGTCTCTCCCCGGTCGAATACGAGGAGCGTGCGGGAAAGGCGGTTCTGGCCAAGACTTTCGGCGATCTCGACGCCCTGACCGATGATCTTCCCGTAGGCCAGCTGGGCGTCGCGATGCCGGCGGCCAGCCTCTCGCCGGGTCCGCGGGTCACCGGGCGCAGCTCCGACGGAGCGGTGCGGCATCGGCTCGCGATCATGTCGGGCAGCGAACTGACGGGTACCGCCGTCGTCGCCGATCAGCTCACGGCCACCGCGATCATGGGAGGCGTGGAGATCGACCTGCGGGAGGTCGAGTTCACGGCCCCGGTACTGACGGTGCAGTGCGTCGCGATCATGGGCGGCGTCGAGATCAAGGTGCCCGACGGTGTCTCGGTCGAGATCGGCGGACTGGGCATCATGGGCGGGTTCGGCGGCAGGTCGCAGAAGTCGCCGCGACCGGGCGCCCCGGTGGTTCGGGTGACGGGCCTCGCGCTGATGGGCGGCGTCGACGTGAAACTGGTGACCCGCGAACAGCCCGACGAGTGATCGGGTGTTTCGGCTCAGGCGAGGAGTAGTGCGATCACCATGATCGTCGGGATGGAGGTCACCGTCGTCAGGAGTGCGGTGTCGCGAGCCAGGATCTGCCCCCGGCGATATCGCGTCGCGTAGACGAGGACATTCTGTGCGGTGGGCAGCGCCGCGATGACCACCTGGGCGAAGAGCGCCTCCCCTTCCTGGCCGAAACCCCAACGGGCGATGGCGTACACGGTCAACGGCATGACGACCATCTTCAGCACGGTGGCCAACATGATGTCGCGGCGCGGACTCTCGCCCTTCTTGAACACCGCCACACCGGTCAGCGAGAGACCGAAGGCGAGCAGGGCGGCCGGGACCGAGGCGTCGCCGAGCATCTTCAGCGGCGACATGACCGCGGCCGGCGGGGTCCAACCGGTCAGCGACACCGCGAGACCCGCGAGCCCACCGACGACGATCGGGTTGGTGATCGGAGCGACCAGTGAATCCCGGACCAGGGACCGCCCGTCGTCGCGGTCCAGCGCGGTGAGATCCAGTGCGAGCAGTGCGATGGGGGAGTAGATGAGGATCTGGAAGAGCAGGAGGGGCGCGATGAACGACGCGTCGTCGAGTACGAAGATCGCGATCGGCAGGCCGAGGTTGACGCTGTTGACATAGGACGCCGAGAGTCCCCCGATCACCAGTTCCGGAATCTGCCGATGCAGCCAGAGTTTCGCGACCGCGATGTAGACCGCGCCCATGAGGAAGGCGCTCCCACCCGCGATCAGCAGCGTCGACGAGAAGATCACCGCCAGATCGGAGGTGACCATCGAGTGGAACAGCAGCGCGGGGGTGAAGACGAAGAACACCAGGCGGGACAAGACTTCATGGGCGTGCTCGCCGATGACACGCGTCCGGCCGAGGACATAACCCACCCCGACTACAATGAAAATCACCGTGAAGCCGGAGATGACGCCAGACACCGCTCGAGTTTAGTCGTTAGGGTGAGGAACGGATTTATCGGATCGAGATGGGGGTTGTGCGTGAGTTATCCACCGGGACAGGGTTCGGGCCACGGTCAGGACGACTGGGGGACGGTGCCGAGCTCTGGACCGTCGGAGGGCTCCGGTCCCAACCTGAGCAAAGGTGACCAGGGTCAGGCTCATCAGTCTCCCGAATACGCACCCACCGAGTTCGGCCAGACGTACCAGCCGAATCCGAATCCGTCGTCGAACCCGTATGAGCAGAACCCGTACGGCCAGAATCAGTACGGCCAGAACCAGTACGGTCAGAACCCCTACGGGTCGCCGTCGTCGGACCCTTACGGACAGCCGCCCGGATCGACGTACGGTCAGTACAACGATCCGTATCAGGCGGGCCAGGCGCCGGCGTACGGAACGGCCGGGTACGGATCGCACCCCTATGGCGCTGCACCTTACGGCGGTGGTTATGGGTATGGCGCCCCGCAGCAGAAGAGCACCAACGGAAAGGCGATCGGGGCGCTGGTCTCGGGCATCGTCGGACTGGTGATGCTCGCCGCGTGCTTCCTCATCTCGTTCCCGGTGGGCATCGCCGCCGTCGTACTGGGCGTCATGTCCCGGCGCGAGGTCGAGCAGTCGGGCGGCACGCAGACCGGATCGGGGATGGGCCTGGCCGGGATCATCACCGGAGCGCTGAGTATCGTCGGCGCGCTTGTGTGGGTCGTCCTGTTCATCATCATCATCGCCGCGGGCAATTCGACGGATTCGGTCTACTACTACTGAACGAATCTCGGGTCCTTTCGGGACCGCGATCGTCGACTCCGGCCGAGTTCGGGGTGCTTACTCATTACTCTGTGCGTGATGTGCAGCCGTGTGCTGTGCACGCACGATCGTCGCGCCGGCCCAGCGGGCGCCCGGTGAAAGGCACCTGATGACGAACACGCCCGACGGCGGGGATCCGCGAGATCCGTCCGCCGCGCCCCGGCCCTCGGCCGATCCTCATGAGCCGCCTTCGGCCGGGCCGGATTCCGCGGCATGGGAGCCCACCCAGAAGGCTTCGGTGAGCGAATCCGAGACGTGTTCGGTGCCGGTGTCATCGGCGCCGGGGGCCGTACCGGAGGGGACCGAGGTCCCCGACTCGCACAGCCCCGCCGATGACGTGACCCGCGTGATCCGCACCGGCGGCGCGCCGCCGGGCGGATCCGACGGTCCGGTGCAGCCCCCGGCGGGTGGCCCTCCGGCGGGGGCAGGTCCGCCGCCGTCCGCCTACGGCTCCACACGCGTGATCTCCACCCGCCCGCCCGCCGGGCCATCGCCCCAAGCCGGACGCCCCCACGCCGGTCCGACTCCCCGGCCCGCGCCGCCGGGTCGTCACCAGCCCGGCCCCGGGCGGCCCCCGGGTTATGGCCCGCCACCCGGTCACGGGCAGCCCGGCGCGCCGATGCGGGGGCAACCCGCGCAACAGCCCTACAGCCAGCCCTCACCGGCCCCGTCACCCGCGCAACACGTCCCGCCTCAGGACGCACCGCCGCAGGACGGAGCCGGAGGGTCGTCCACCAACACCCTCGCGATCGTCGCGCTGGTCGCCTCGCTGTTGGGTCTGGTGTGCAGTGGCCTCGGCGGCCTCGTCGGTCTGGTGCTCGGCGTGGTCGCCCGCAAACAGATCGCGGCGTCGCACGGCACCCAGACCGGTGACGGCGTCGCCCTCACCGCGGTCATCATCGGCGCGTTCGTGGTCGTCGTGTGGGTTGCGTATTGGCTGGTCGTCGTCCTCACCGAAGCCCGCACCCCGTGGGACTACTTCTGACATCGAGGCAGGTCGGCGTCGGAGTGATGGCCATTTTGGAGCTGGGCGTCTTCGCCAGGTAGTCTGGTCGGGTTGTGTGCCGCGCCCGCGCGGGCAGAGGGGCGCACTGATGAGGCCGATCCAGTGACGACTTGCGTCACCAGCGGCCACGCAGACCACAGTAGGAGAAGGGCTCAACCATGGCTGTACCGAAGCGCCGGATGTCGCGGGCGAACACCCGTAGCCGTCGATCGCAGTGGAAGGCGGACAACCCCGCACTGCAAGAGGAGAAGGTGAACGGCGTTCCCGTGCGGATTCCGCGTCGGCTCGTCAAGGCGGCTCGCGCCGGCCTCATCGATCTGGATCGTCGCTAGTCTCGTTCGGTAGCCGTTCCGGCACCGCACCGTCTCACCGATGACCGCCCCCGGGAACGTCCGGGGGCGGTCATTCGTGTGCGTGAGCCCCGGCCGGTTGCCCTGTGTCCTGAATGAGGTGTTCTCGTGCTCCTCGAGGTGCTGAACTTCGCAGGTATCGCGGTCTTCGCGGCGTCGGGTGCCACGCTGGGGGTCCGCAAGGACTTCGACGTCTGGGGCATCATCACCGTGGGAGTGCTCACCGGTGTCGGCGGCGGAGTGATCCGCGACGTACTCCTCGGCATCAACCCGCCCGCCTCGATAGACGGCTGGGGTCCGGTCGTCACGGCGACCGCCGCCTCGGTCCTGGTGTTCTTCTTCCACCCGGCCTTCACGGCGCTTCACCGCTCGATCCTGGTTCTGGACGCGTTCGGGATGGGTCTGTTCGCCGCGACCGGCGCCGGTATCGCGATCGACGTCGGCGCCAGTCCCTTCGCCGCGACCACCGTCGGGCTTCTCACCGCGGTCGGCGGTGGTGTTCTGCGCGACGTGATCTCCAACGAGATCCCCCTGCTGCTCCAGCCCTCCGACCTGTACGCCGTACCCGCGGTTCTCGGTGCCGCGGTGGTTGCGGTGGGTGCCACCTACGCCTCCGCCCCGGGGTGGGTGTGGCTGGTCGTCGGCTCGGTTCTCGCCACCGGACTGCGGCTGGCGAGCTTGCGTTTCGCCCTGCGCTTGCCGACCGCTCGTCGCTGACCCGCTCGCAAACCCACCACCGATGGACAGGTCCGCCACCGATCATCCGGTGGCTTTGTCGATGAAGGGTGGGTTTGTGAAGGGTGGCACGCCCGCGAGACGAAGAGCGCCGGTGAGCAGGGCGGCGA
Organism: Gordonia terrae; assembly: GCF_051789125.1. Classification (GTDB taxonomy): domain Bacteria; phylum Actinomycetota; class Actinomycetes; order Mycobacteriales; family Mycobacteriaceae; genus Gordonia; species Gordonia terrae_A. The sequence continues at coordinate 1,440,318 of NZ_CP196526.1, forward strand.
ACGCGGTCTTGTCATGAAGGTCGCGCCAGGTCCATCGGACGACGGTGTACCCCAACGACCGCAGCTTGTCCTCGCGCGCCTTCTCTTCCACGACCGTCTGCCAGGCGGGCTTGTCGCCGCCGAGGGCCCCGCTGTACTTGACCATCCCGTCGAACTCGCCGACGACCCCGTCGGCGAGGAGGAAGTCGACGCGTGCGGTGAACGAGTCGTCGCCGATGATCACCTGCTGACGGGGGACGGGAAACCCTGGGATCTCGAGCATCACTGCACGGCTGAGTGATTCACCCACGCTCTCAGACAGTGCGCTCGCCATCGGCAGCATTCGACGTAGCGTTTCCACACCCTTGAATCGCTTGCTCGACTCCAGGATCTCCGACATCCGGGCAGGGTCGGCCCCGTCTGCGAGTGCGGAATCGAGGACGACCAACGCCTGGCGACTGTTGCCGAGCCGGGCGAGGTCGCACGCGGTGCGCTCGATCGAGGTGACGCACACCCCGTCGATCACCACGATGTCCTCCGGAGCGACGACGGCCTGGTGCCTGATCATGCGGGCAGTCCGTTTGCCGACCTTCGGTGACGTGACGTGGACCCGGGTGACGTCGGCGTTGAGCATCGGCAGTCGGTGCATCGCGGCGGCCGACACGTGACTGAAGATCCGGCCGGGTCCGCCGGCGCCGGCCGCCGCCAGCACGGTGAGACGGTGATGTGCGACCCGGTCGAGCTCGGCGACGAGCTCACGATCGGCCATCGCCCCGGGCCACAACCGGGTGAGTTGCTCGGCGTCGACCCGTCGCTGCAGCTGTTTGTCCGTGCTGTCGGTCCGGACTGCGGCGGAGCGTCGAACAAGGCCGTACTGATCGGCGGAGAGGTCCATGGGTCTTGGACGCATCTTCGACGTCGCCGGTGCCACCGGAGAACAAACCCACCACCGATGGACAGATCCGGCACCTCAACGGTGGTGGATGTGTCCACCCGTGGTGGGTGTGTCCCGGGCCGCGAGCGACTACTGAGCGATGTACTTGTTGACGGTCCGGTTCAGGAAGTTAGGGATGAACTTGGCAGCGTTCTGCAGAAAGAGGGTCTGCGCACCGACGGAGTAGCTGGTGCGGTGCAGCAGCTTGTCCTGGCGTGTGGGGTGCACCGACTCCCAGATCTTCTCGGCGACCTGCTCCGGGGTGATGCGGATACCGAGTGTCTTGGTGGACTTGGCGCCGCCGGTGGCCAGGGCGGTCTTGGCCCACAGCGGCCAGATGCTGACGACGCGGATGTCGTCGTGCTCCCATTCCAGCTCGAGGGCTTCGGTGAGCCCCGCGACGAAGAATTTGGTGGCCGAGTACACGGCGATGCCGGGCTGGCCGTAGATGGCCGACGCCGATCCGATGTTCACCAGGTGCGCGCCCGGCGTCTTCTTCAGATAGGGGTAGGCGGCCTGCGCGCCGAGTGCGACACCGAGTGCGTCGATGTCGATCTGACGCTTGATCTGATCGGGGGTGATGTCCTGGATCTCACCCTCGTGCAGGATGCCGGCGTTGTTGTCGAGGACGTCGAGGGTGCCGCCGGTGTGCGAGGTGAACTCGGCGAGGGCGTCTGCCCACTGCTGTGGTTCGCGGACGTCGATGGTGCCGGTGATGAAGTCGGGGTGGTCTGCCTTCACCTTCGCCAGGGCGTCCGGGTCGACGTCGTACACACCGACCGTCCATCCCTCACGTCCGAACCGCTCCGCGGTGGCGAGACCGATACCGGCGGCCCCACCGGTGATGAAGATGGAAGGCATGCGAACTCCTGTCGATGAACGGGTACTTCAATGGCGGCGCTGACCTGCGACGATCGTGTCCGATGACGAACTTACCGGTGAGTATATTCGCTGATTCGTTTACTACGTCACCAGGCGGTGCTATCTTGACAACACGCATTGTCATTACATCGATCATTGTCACGATCGACGACGACCGGAAGCGAGTTCTCCATGACCGCCGCGATGGAACGATCAGAGAATGTCATCAGTCTGCGCGACCAGGGCACCGAAGAGGTGTCGGCACGCTTGCTGGCGTCGGCTGCCCGGCTCTCGCGTAACGCGATGACCGAGATCGACTGGTCCAAGCCGATGGACCCCACCAAGTACGGGTGCAGCCCGGAATGGTCCTCGCTGTACGGCACAGAGTACTGGGACGAGCTCACCGAGGAGCAGCGCATCTCGGTGACCCGCCACGAGTTCGCGTCCATCATGAACATCGGGATCTGGTTCGAGATGATCCTGCAGGAGATGGTGATCCGCGATCAGTACCTCGGCGACTACCACGGTTCGGAATTCCAGTTCGCCCTGACCGAGGTCGCCGACGAGTGCCGGCATTCGCTCATGTTCGCGAAGGCCTCCGAGAAGATGGTCGGTGCGTCCTACCATCCGTCGAAGAAGGTCTCCCGACTGGGCAAGATCTTCATGCAGACCGCGAAAAACGAGGTTGCATACGCGGGAATCCTTGTCGCCGAAGAGGTTCTGGACGTGTTCCAGCGCGGATGCATGCGTGACGACCGGGTTCTGGACTTCATCCGCACCGTCAACGAGATCCACGTCCTCGAGGAATCGCGGCACATGAAGTTCGCGCGGGAAGAGGTCCGCGACTCCCTACAGGGCGTCAGCTGGGCCCGCCGCCAGTTCAGTGCACTCTCGGTGGCCATCGGGGCCTACTTCATCGTCACGAGTCTGGTGCAGCCCAAGGCCTTTGCCGACGCCGGGCTCGACGTCGATCGCGCCGTCCGCGAGATGCGCGGCAACTCGCACTTCCACTCGATGATCCGCAGCAGCTGCGCACACCTCATGGAATTCCTCGACGAGGTCGGCCTGCTCACCAAGCCCGCCATGCGTTACTACCGGAAAGCGCACATGCTCTGATGTTCGTCATCACCCAATCATGTTGCAGCGACGCGGCATGCGTCTCGGTGTGCCCGGTGAACTGCATCCACCCGACACCCGAGGAACGCGGCTTCGGCAGCTCGGACATCCTGCACATCGACCCCGAGGCGTGCATCGACTGCGGGGCCTGTGCCGACGCATGTCCCGTCGACGCGATCTATCCCGCGGACAAGCTCGGCACCCGCGACAAGGTGTTCATCGACATCAACGCCGACTTCTACAAGAGCAACCCGGACGTGAAGTCGGGGTGGGCCCCGGTCGACGAGGAATCCGGGTCCACGGTCAACTACCCGGATGTCCCGAAACTGCCTGCGGGACTACGGGTCGCGCTGGTCGGCACGGGTCCGTCGGGCGGTTACGCACTGCGGACACTGCTCGACCGCACCGAGGCTCAGATCACCGTCATCGACAAGCTGCCGACGCCGGGCGGGCTCGTCCGGGCGGGCGTCGCGCCGGACCATCCCGGAACCAAGGGTGTTCTGCGCGGCTTCGACCTGCTGTACCGCGATCCGCGCGTGACGATGATGACCAACGTGACCGTCGGGGACGGTCCCGGCGAGGTCACACCCGCCGAGCTGGCCGAACACTTCGACGCCGTGTTCTACGCAGTCGGCGCGAGTGAGTCACGGCGCCTGGGCATCCCGGGTGAGGACCTACCCGGCTCGACATCCGCCACCGACCTCGTGGCCTGGTACAACGGTGTGCCCGGCGTCGATGCGGGACCGCCCCTCCGTCGGGGGACGACCGATGACCCGGCCACGGGTCGCGCGGTCGTCGTCGGAACGGGCAACGTCGCGCTCGATGTCGCACGGATCCTCGTGTCGCCGCCGGAGCTGCTCGCGACGACCGACATCGCCGACCGCGCACTGGACATCCTGCGTGAGCAGAACGTGCACGAGGTCGTGTTGCTCGGTCGCCGGGATCAAGCGTCGGCCGCCTACACCGCGGCCGAATACCGTGCGCTGTCGGAGATCCCGGGTGTCGAGGTCGAGGTCATCGATGGCCTCGACGGCGAGGTGCCTTCCTTCGCGGAGCCGGCCGACCCGGCACGGCGTCGGATCGTCTTCCTCTTCCACAGTTCGCCGGAAGAGATCACGGGAGACCCGCAGGTCGAGTCGATCACGGTCCGTACCGGCGAGGGACGCCACCACATCGCGACCGATCTGGTCGTCCGGTCGATCGGCTACCGGTCGACGCCGATCCCCGGTGTGATGTTCGACGACCAGCGCGGGGTCTTCGGCAATGTCGACGGCCGGTTGGTCGACGAGACGGGCGGCATCGTGCCGGGCGGATACGTACTGGGCTGGGCGAAGCGCGGACCCAGCGGCGGTATCGGGGCCAACAAGATATGTGCGACGAGCACCGTCGAGGACTTCATCGACGACGCCGCTGCCGGGCGGTTGAACCGCACCGAGCGTGAGCCGGGCGCCTTCGCCGCGCTCGTCCGCAAACGCGTCCGGACGGTCATCGGGTATCGAGGCATGCGCGCCATCGACCGCCGGGAGCGTCGTCGTGGTCTCGAACAGGGCCGCCCCCGGGTGAAGTTCACGCAGATGGCGGAGATGGTGGGCGCTGCGGGGTGGCGGCGGGGCTGACGCCCGGTCGAGGTCGCCGGTGCCATCGCCGGTCGACAATCGGGCCGCTCTCCGCAACCCGAACACGCGGTGAGAACCAGACAACGCCGCCGTAACACCGCGGCAAGTCGCATTTCATCCGCCTCGCGGATAGTGGCCGCATGTCGAGCACTCCACATTTCCTGCAGGGTGTATACGCGTTCACCGGCACGGGTCTGACCAAGCCGGCGCCGATCGACGCCTCGCTGACCTTCGTGGTCCCGTCGGGAATGACAGCCCAGCCGTTGTACTTTCGCGGCGGTAACAGCTCCGACGAACTGATCTGCGTGACACTCATGCGCGACGGTTCGCCGATGCGGATGTTCCCGATGGGAGCGCGGTCGTCGGTGAACGTGCCGCTGCGTGTCGTCGAGGATGTGGATCCCGATTCCACGCTCGAACTGGTCCTCGCAGCACCCGAGGGTGCCGGCGGGCAGGTCGTGGTCGACTTCGGGCTGGTCGTGTTCTGATGAGCGGCGACAGCGCGGCGGTACCCGGCGACACATCCCGCGAGAAGCGCCGGCTCGTGGTCGTGGGCAACGGTATGGCCGGTGCGCGAACAGTCGAGGAGATCATCTCCCGGGGTGGTGGCGACCAGTTCGACATCACGATGATCGGCGACGAACCGTACGGCAACTACAACCGGATCATGCTCAGCCACGTGCTCGCCGGGGAGAGCAGCGTCGACGACGACGACCTCATGCTCAACCCGATGGCGTGGTACCGGGAGAACGACGTCACGCTGTACTCGGGCGATCGCGCCGAATCGATCGACAGATTCGCCAAGACGGTCACCTGCGCGAGCGGTCGCGTCATCGGGTTCGACGTGCTGATCATCGCCACCGGGTCGCACACCTTCTTCCCGAACATGGACGGATTGCGCGAGCCCGACGGCAAACTCGCGCGCGGTGTGTTCGGTTTCCGCACCATCGAGGACACCAACGGGATGCTGCAGATGGCGACATCGCGAGATCATGTGCGTGCCGTGGTGATCGGGGGTGGTCTGCTCGGACTCGAGGCCGCGTACGGACTGCAGACGCAGGGCGTCAGCGTCGATGTCGTCCACTCGCCCGGACACCTGATGAACCAGCAACTCGACGAACGTGGTGGACGCGTGCTGCGCAACAAGATCGAGTCGCTCGGCGTGGGCGTGCACACCGGCAAACGGACAACCTCGGTGCTGCGCAGCGAGAGCGGCGCCATCACCGGAGTCGGCTTCACCGACGGTGATTCGCTGCCCGCCGACATGATCGTGGTCACCGCCGGAATCCGGCCCAACGTCGAGATCGCTCGCAGCGCCGGCCTCGTCGTCGAGCGCGGGATCGTCGTCGACGACCAGATGCGCTGCGAGGACGAGGCCTTCATCTACTCGGTCGGGGAATGCGCGCAGCACCGCAGCGAGGTCTATGGTCTGGTGGCACCTTTGTGGGAGCAGGCTGTGGTGCTCGCCGACGTCCTGACCGGTGCGAATCCGCAGGCGGAATATCACGGTTCGCGGTTGACGACGAAACTGAAGGTCGCCGGTGTCGACGTCGCCGCGATGGGCGTCAAGGGCCCCGAGCGGGATGACGATGAGTTCGTCCAGTTCTATGAACCGCGCAACGGCGTCTACAAGAGCGTGGTGGTGCGCGACAACAAGCTCATCGGGGCGATGTTGCTCGGCGACATCTCGAAGGTCAGCTTTCTGACCCAGGCATTCGACGACAAGGTTCCGCTGCCCGACGAACGCATCTCGATGCTGTTCGATCTGGGCACGCCCAGCGCCGAGACCGGTGCCGCCGAACTCGCCGACGACGTCCAGGTGTGCAACTGCAACGGCGTCACCAAGGGCGACATCGTGAGTTGTGTGGCATCGGGGTGCACCAGCGTCGGTGAGGTGTGCGCGAAGACGCGCGCAGGCAAGGGGTGTGGATCGTGTAAGGGTCTCGTCGCCGACATCGTGGAGTTCGCCGCAGGAGACTCGCTGACCACGGACGCCTCCGCGGAGTGGTACGTCCCCTCCATCCCGCTGACCAAACCCGAACTCATCGATGCCATCCGCCGCCAGGATCTGCGGTCGGTCAGTGAGGTGTTCGCCAAACTCGCGCCCGGGGGTGAGGACGCGACCGCGAAGATGCCGGTGGCATCGCTGCTGCGGATCATCTGGGGATCGGACTGGAAGCGCGAACCCGGAGCCTTGTTCGTCAACGATCGTGTGCACGCGAACATCCAGCGAGACGGGACCTTTTCGGTGGTGCCCCAGATGAAGGGCGGTGTTACCTCACCCGACCAGCTCCGCAAGATCGCCGATGTCGCCGAGAAGTACTCGATCCCGATGATCAAGGCGACCGGCGGCCAGCGTCTCGACCTGTTGGGCGTCAAGAAAGAAGACCTGCCCAAGGTGTGGGAGGACCTCGGCATGCCGTCGGGTTACGCCTACGGCAAGAGCTTCCGGACCGTGAAAACTTGTGTCGGCACCGACTATTGTCGGTTCGGGCTCGGGGATTCGACCCAGCTCGGCATCGACATCGAGACGCGGTACCAGGGACTCGAGTCGCCCGCCAAGCTCAAACTGGCCGTGACCGGCTGCCCGCGGAACTGTGCCGAGGCCCTGTGCAAGGACTTCGGCGTGGTCGCGATCGGTGACGGCAAGTGGGAGATCTACGTCGGTGGCGCTGCCGGCGCACACATCCGCAAGGGAGAAGTGCTGGCGACCGTGGACTCGCCCGCGGAGGTGATCCGGTTGTGCGGCATCTTCATCCAGTTCTACCGCGAACGTGGCAAATGGCTCGAGCGGACCTACGACTTCGTGCCGCGGATCGGCATCGAAGAACTCCGTGCCATCATCGTCGACGATCGGGACGGGCTCGTGGCCGGTCTGCAGGAACGGATCGACGAGGCGGTGGAGGCCTACGTCGATCCGTGGCTCGACCGTGCCGCACCGAAGTCGCCCGCACAGTTCACCTCGGCGCTGCCGCTTCTCCCGCTGCCACAGGTGCCCGTGCGATGACCAGCGTGAAAGCCGAACCGGGCATCGTGATCGGACTTGTCGATGACCTCCACATCGGCGAGAGCCGGGCATATGCGGTGCACGGCAGGCAGATCGCCGTGTTCCGGCTCACCGACGGAACGCTGCGCGCGACGGATGCGGTGTGTCCGCACCGCGGCGGACCGCTCGCCGACGGCCAGTTCGATCTCACGAAGGTCGTCTGCCCGCTGCACCAGTACGCGTTCGGTTTCGCCGATGGAGGGTGCACATCCGCTGATGTCGGCGGCATCGGTGTGTACCGCGTCGAGGAACGAGACGGCGAGATCGTTCTCTGGCTCTAGGGTCGCGTCCACCGACAAACCCACCCCCGATGGACACATCCGCACTTGCCCGGATGGTGGATATGTCCATAGGGGGTGGGTTTGTCGGTTGGGGCGGTCCGGCTCCTCAGTACACGTCCCGCACATAGCGCTTGTCGGCCGCGAGTGCCTTCACGTAGGCCTCGGCGCTGGCGGGGGAGCGTCGACCGTACTGCGCGACAATCCCTTTCAGTGCGGCGTCGACGTCCTTGGCCATGCGCGTGGCATCGCCGCAGACGTAGACGTGGGCCCCGTCGTGGAGCCACTGGTAGAGCTCCTCGCCGTGTTCGCGCATGCGGTCCTGGACGTAGATCTTGCGGTCCTGGTCGCGGGAGAACGCGACATCGAGGCGTGTCAGCAGGCCGTCACCCAACATCGTCGTGAGCTCGTCGCGGTAGTAGAAGTCGGTCGCGGAGTACTGCTCGCCGAAGAACAGCCAGTTTTTTCCACTGTGTCCCAACGACTCTCGTTCCCGCAGGAATCCGCGGAACGGGGCGATGCCGGTTCCGGGTCCGATCATGATCATCGGGGTGTCCGGGTCCGCGGGCGGACGGAAATGACTGGTGGAGGTGACGAAGACGCCGACCTCGTCCTTGGCGCGATCGGCGAGGAACGTCGAACAGACGCCGCCGCGCGGGGTCCCGTACACGTTGTACCGCACCGCCGACACCGTGAGTTGCACCTCGTCGGGACTCTCGAGGGGACTCGACGAGATCGAGTAGGAGCGTGGGACGATCGGCTTGAGGACCTGCATCCACTCCTCGACGCCGGCGGTGACGGGGTGATCGGCCAGGATGTCGACCGACTGCCTGCCCCATGACCAGTCGTTGAACTGCTGCCGGTTGCCGGGCGCCGCGAGGGTCTTGAGGTCGCCGGAACCCGTGCGATCTCCGATGAAACGCGCGAGATCCGGGGTCACGCGGGCGAATTCGAGGCGTTCGCGCAGTGCGGTGTGCAGCGGCATCGCATCGCCGCCGACCGTCACCAGTGCGTCGCTGTCGAGCCCGGTGCGGGTGAGGAACTCGTCGACGAGGGCCGGATCGTTGTGCGGCCACACGCCGAGTGCATCCCCGGCCTGATAGGTCAGGGTGTCGGTCGGGAGGCGGAAGCCGAAGTTGCGCACGTCCTTCGCCGAGCCGGCGCCGTTGAGTCTGTCGTTGCGGACGAGTGAGGTGATGAGGGGCTTCTTGCGCGAGTAGGCGGGTGCGGAACGAACCGACGGTGCGGCGGCGGAGTCGGCCGGTTCGCTGACGACCGTGACCCGGTCGGCGGTCACCTCGGAGGTGGGGGCCTTGTTGCCCATACTGATCGCCCGGATGACATCGTTGAGCCAACCGCCGGCCGTCTCCTCGAAGTCGGGTTCGCAATCGACCCGGTCGACGAGTCGGCGACCACCGAGCTCGCCAATCCGTGCATCCAGCTTTCGGCCGTGACCGCAGAAGTCGTCGTAGTTGGAATCACCCAGCGCGAGTACGGCGTAGTCGATCCCCGACAGGTCCGGCGCATCGTCGGAGTTGAGTGCATCCCAGAACGACGACCCGTTGTCGGGTGGGTCCCCGTCTCCGGTGGTCGACGTGACGAACAGAGCGGTGCCACGGAGTTCATCGACCGCCACGTCGTCCATCGACCTGGCGTCGACGTTGCGCCCGCTCGCCTTCACCCGCTCGGCGGCCTCGACCGCGAGTTCCTCGGCGTTTCCCATCTGCGACGCCCACAGCACGGTGACCGTGTCGGCGGGTGCCTGCGCCGGGGCCGGGTCAAATCCCGGCACCGGCGAGTCGGCACCCGCTTCGGCGCGTGAGTACATGCCGGCGAAAAGACCGGACACCCACATCCGGACGTCGCTTCGAAGAGGGGCGTCCGCCGGAACGGTCGGCACCCCGGTGCGGCCGGTCTCGAATCCGGCGGCCAAACCCGCCAGGTACAGCTCCTCCGCGGGCAGCAGGGTGGGTCGGGGTACGGCCGGAACACCCAGCGCCACAGCGAGAGGCGAGACATCACCGGAACCCTCGGCGGGCGGTGATGGCGTGGGCGACCCGACCACCCGGGTCAGGGTCACGGCGCACACCTTCAACTCGGGCTGTTGGGACAGCGGGTCCACCGCGTCGGAGGTGACGGCGTTGATGGCGAGATGCTCACCGAAGACGTCGTTCCAGTGGAAGGGGACGAAGCAATTCCCCGGGCGGACCCGGTCGGAGATGCGCGCGGGCAACACCGCCCGCCCGCGGCGCGAGGCCACCTCGACCTTGTCCGTCTTCGAGACGCCCAGCCGTTCGGCATCCGCGGGATGCAGCTCGACGAACGGTCCGGGGTTCAACTTGTTGAGCTTCGCGACCCGCCCGGTCTTGGTCATCGTGTGCCACTGGTGCGGTAGCCGTCCGGTGTTGAGCAGGAACGGGTAGTCGTCGTCGGGCATCTCGTCGGGATCGATGTGCGGACGGGCGAAGAACTGGGCACGACGCGTCGGGGTGGCGAAGGCCAGGCGCGGCACCGAACCGTCGTCGAGACGGTGGAGCGTCTGGCTCCGGCCGTCGTTGAGGTATCGAATCGGGTTGCGGGAGGGGACGTCCGCCGGATCGGGCGAGTCCTCGTCCGCGGGCGGGCACGGCCATTGCACCGGCGTCCGGCGGAGCCGGTCATAGGTGATACCGCGCAGGTCGTATCCGGTGTTCGGATTGGCGAATCGTTTGATCTCCTCGAACACCTCCTCGGCACTCGAGTAGTCGAAGGCGTGGGCGTACCCCATCTCGGCAGCGATGCGGGCGATGAGCTGCCAATCCGGAATGGCCTGTCCTGGTGCCGTTAGCGCCGGCTCGAACAGCGTGAGGTTGCGTTCCGAATTGACCATCACCCCGGTCGATTCCGACCACAGCGTCGCGGGCAGTACCACGTCGGCGTACTGGTTGGTCTCGGTCTCGGCGAAGGTGTCCTGGGTGATGACGAGGTCGGCGCGCTCGAGTCCTTCGATCACCGTCTTCCGATTGCCCACCGACGCAACCGGGTTGGTGCAGATGATCCAGCACGCCTTGATGTCCCCGTCGGCCATCCGGCGGAACATGTCGACGGTCCCGCCACCGACGTCGGCGCGGAGCGTGCCCGCAGGGAGTTCCCACACGTCTTCGACGAACTCGCGGTCGGCGTCGGACATCAGCGCGCGCTGTCCGGGCAGACCCGGCCCCATGTAACCCATCTCGCGGCCGCCCATGGCGTTCGGCTGGCCGGTCAGCGAGAACGGCCCACTCCCGGTCCGGCAGATCGCGCCGGTCGCGAGGTGGAGATTGATGAGCGCGTTGGTGTTCCACGTACCGTGCGTCGATTGATTGAGCCCCATCGTCCAGCAGCTCATCCAGTCGGCCGCTGTCCCGATCATCTCGGCGGCCGCGCGCAGATCCGCGGCTGGGATGCCGGTGATGGCCTCGACGACGTCGGGTGGGTACTGGGCGGCGAACTCCGGCATCTGCTCGAAGCCGTCGGTGAACGACGCGATGAACTCGTCGTCGGTGTGGCCGCCGGCGATGAGCAGATGCAGCAGGCCGTTGAGCAGAGCCAGGTCGGTGCCGGACTTGATCTGCAGGAACAGGTCGGCCTTCTCGGCGGTGGCCGTACGACGCGGATCGACCACGATGAGCTTCGCGCCCGCCTTGACGCGATCCATCATCCGCAGGAACAGGATCGGGTGGCAGTCCGCCATGTTGGCGCCGATGACGAGGAAGACGTCGGCATGGTCGAAGTCCTGGTACGACCCGGGCGGACCGTCGGAGCCCAGCGACAGCTTGTAACCGGTGCCGGCGCTGGCCATGCACAGACGTGAGTTGGATTCGATGTGTGTGGTGCGGAGGAAGCCCTTGGCCAGCTTGTTGGACAGGTATTGCGCTTCGAGCGACATCTGACCCGAGACGTACAGCGCGACCGCGTCGGGTCCGTGCTCGTCGACGATCGCCCGCAGGCGGCGAGCCGTGTCGGAGATGACGGCGTCGAGGTCGGCGGGCCGCAGTTGGCCGCCGCGGTCGTCGCGGACCAGGGGAGCGTGCAGACGTCCGCCGGCAGCGAGCATGTCGGCCGTTGTCGAACCCTTGGTGCACAGTCGCCCGAAGTTGGTGGGGTGGTCGGTGCGCCCGACCGTCTTGGTGACCCGGTCGGAACCCTCGTCGACCTTCATCTCCATGCCGCAACCCACGCCGCAGTAGGCGCACAGGGTCATCACCGATCGGGACACGACGGATCGAGTGGGTGCGGGGACGGTCACGGCTCCCAGCGTCGGAGCCGCATGTTTCGCGACCCGAAGCCCGGCGTTACGCATCCATCAACTTGACCTCACAGGGCGTCGCGCGGGGTGTGAAAGGGCTCCGGAACCGCAGGTGAACCCCGATATGGTCAGTTCACCGCCCGGGTTTCGGCGTTGCTCAGCCCTATCTCAGCCGAGGTGGATAAGACTGTATCCATGCGCATCCTCGTGGTCGACGACGACCGGGCCGTCCGGGAGTCGTTGCGACGGTCGCTCACCTTCAACGGATACAGCGTCGAGACAGCGGGCGACGGTATCGAAGCACTCGAGAAGATCCTGGCCGACCGGCCCGATGTCGCGATCCTCGACGTCATGATGCCTCGCCTCGACGGCCTCGAGGTCTGCCGCCGACTCCGTTCCGCCGGTGACGACCTGCCCATTCTGGTGTTGACCGCCCGGGACTCGGTGTCGGAACGGGTCTCCGGTCTCGACGCCGGAGCCGACGACTACCTGCCCAAGCCCTTCGCGCTCGAGGAGCTCCTGGCCCGACTCCGAGCGCTGCTGCGCCGTGCCTCACCGGACGACGACGCGGACAACGAGACCCTCACGTTCGCCGACCTCTCGCTCGACCCGGTGACCCGCGACGTCACCCGCGGGGAGCGTTCCATCAGCCTCACGCGCACCGAGTTCGCGCTGCTCGAGATGTTGATGGCGAATCCGCGTCGTGTGCTGTCGCGCAGCCGCATCCTCGAAGAGGTGTGGGGCTACGACTTCCCGACGTCCGGAAACGCACTCGAGGTCTACGTCGGCTATCTGCGGCGCAAGACCGAGGCCGACGGCGAGTCGCGACTGATCCACACCGTGCGCGGCGTCGGATACGTGTTGCGGGAGACGCCGCCCTAGTGGGCAGGTCGTCGGACCCGGCGTCGAAGCCGACCTCCGGGGCCCGGTTGCTCCTGCGGGACCGAATCGCCCAGGCGCTCACCGGCAATGCGGTGGGCGCGGGCGGGTCGGCGGAAAAGGAGATGCGCGCGCCGATGCCGCTCACGCGCGCGGTGTCGCTGCGCACGCGCGTGACCATCCTGTCGGCCACCGTGGTCCTGGTCTCGGTGAGTCTCATGGCCGCGGCCGCGTATTTCGTCGTCTACCGGGCGATGTACAACGACGTCGATCAGCAGCTGGAGAGCCGCGCCGACGGCATGGCGGCCCTGGCGCGTGCGGGCGTCCTGCGCAACCAACCCGAACAGCTGGTGGCGGGAACGGTGTTCTCCACCAACATCTCCATCGCACTGGTCACCCCCAGCGGCGAGACCTACCTCATCGGGCAGGTGCCGTTCGAGGACGTCGAACGCGGCATCGTGCGTTCGCCTTCGGTGCCCGGCGCCACCAAGCAGAGTCTGCGCACCACGCGCAATCAGCGGGTCCTCACCCGCAAGCTCGACGACGGCAACACCCTGGTGCTCGCGCAGAGCCTCATCCAGACCGATCGGACACTCAAGCGACTGGCCTGGGTGTTGTTCGTGGTGGGTTGTGGCGGAGTCGCTCTCGCGGCCCTGGCCGGGACGACGGTCGCGCGCGCCGGACTGCGCCCGGTCGCCCGGCTCAACCGGGCCGTCGAACGAGTGGCCCGCACCAACGACCTCACCCCGATCCCGGTGACCGGCAACGACGAATTGGCGCGCCTGACCATCAGTTTCAACGCCATGCTCAGGGCGCTCGACGAATCACGGGACCGGCAGGCACGTCTCGTCGCCGACGCCGGGCACGAGCTGCGCACCCCGCTGACCTCGCTTCGGACCAATCTGGAACTGCTCATCGCCGCGAGCCGGCCGGGAGCCCGCGAGGTTCCCGAACAGGACATGGTGGAACTACGGTCCGACGTCATGGCCCAGATCGAGGAGTTGTCCACGCTGGTGGGAGATCTCGTCGATCTCGCGCGCGAGGATGCGCCGGAGGTCATCTACGAAGAGGTGGATCTGGCCGAGGTCGTCGAGCAGGCACTCGAGCGAGTTCGGCGCCGCCGCAACGACGTCGAGTTCGACATCGACCTCTCACCGTGGTTCGTGTTCGGCGAACAGCACGGACTGTCGCGTGCGGTGTTGAACGTGTTGGACAACGCCGCCAAGTGGAGTCCGCCGGGCCGCACGGTGAAGGTCGCGCTGACCCAGGTCGGGATGTCGAGCGCGGAACTCACCGTCGCCGATGCCGGTCCCGGTATCCCGGAGGAGGACCGAGGACTGGTCTTCGAGAGGTTCTACCGGTCGACGCAGTCGCGGTCGATGCCGGGATCGGGTCTGGGACTGGCGATCGTGCGTCAGGTGGTCGAACGACATGGCGGACGCGTCGTCGCCGACACCTCACCCCTCGGCGGCGCGCTCATCCGCATGACGCTGCCGGGTCGTGCGACTGCCGCGGAACCATCTCCCCAGGTGATTCGTCAGTAGAGGAGAAGTGCCTGACACCGGACCCCGATCGACAGCTGTCACGACTGCGAACTGCTGCGTGCGCACCCGGTGTGACCTGGTCATCGATCACCTAGGGTTGACCGGAGGCGCAGTCGGGGTACGACGGCCGAGGTGTTCCGGCCCCGTCCCCGCCATCGGAAGACACCACACCGGCACAGAGGCCGGACCGACGAGGAAGAGACGAAGATGACGACTGGCGGTTCGCAAGGTGGCGGTCCCTACGGGGGTGGCCAGCACGGCGGTGGTCAGCACGGCGGTGGTCAGCACAGCGCGGGAGAGCATGGCGCGGGCCAACAGGGCGGGAGCCAGCAGAGCAGCGGTAACCCGTCCGCGTCGCAGGGTTCCGGTTCGCAGGCCGGGCCGGCGTCCGGATCGTTCCCGGCGCCGGGCGGTCGGTCCGGTTACGGCGGTGGCAACGCGCCGACCTCGTCCTACACCAACCCGTCCTATCCCAACCAGTCGTATGGCAATCCGTCCCACTCCAATCCCGGAACCGGTCCGTTCCCGCCCCAGGGCCAGTTCGGTGGTTACGGGCAGCCGTCGGCGACGCCGTTCGGCTCACGACCCGGGGGGCCGCAGTCCTTCGGTGGACCCACTCCGGAACCGCAGAGCGCGCCCAAGAAGAAGGGCGGCGGACGCCTCGCCGCACTCGGTGCCGGGGCACTGGTCGTGGCACTGGTCGCGGGCGGGGCGGGCGGCGTCGCCGGCTACACCCTCGCCGACGACGACACCGGTTCGACGAGTAGCAGCGGCCCGCTCGGCGGAGATCCCGGCAACAACACCACGACGCCGGTCGCGGCCCCCGCGGGTTCGGTGCAGGAAGTCGCCGCGAGGGTCATCCCGTCGGTGGTCTCCATCGACGTCGCCGCCGGCGGGGCGATGGGTTCCGGTTCGGGCGTCGTCCTGAGCAGCGACGGCGTCATCATGACCAACAACCATGTCGTCAGCGCCGGCGGCGACGGCCCGGCGTCGAAGGTCGCGGTGAACTTCTCCGACGGTTCGCGTGCGGAGGCCCGTGTACTGGGCGCCGACCCGATCTCCGACATCGCGGTCATCAAGGTCAACCGCAAGGACCTCACCGCCATCACCGTCGGCAACTCGAACAACCTCGCTGTCGGGCAGGACGTGATCGCGATCGGCTCGCCACTCGGGCTCGCGGGCACGGTCACGACCGGCATCATCAGCGCTCTCAACCGTCCGGTGCTGACCTCGCGTGATCCCGGCACCAACACGACGTCGGTGATCGACGCGATCCAGACCGACGCGGCGATCAACCCGGGCAACTCGGGTGGCGCCCTCGTGAACGCGCGTGGCGCCCTGGTCGGCATCAACACGGCGATCGCCACCCTGGGTGGAGGCGAGCAGCAAGCCGGGGGCAGCATCGGTCTCGGATTCGCCATCCCGATCGACCAGGCGATCCGGGTCGCCAGGGAACTCGAGCGAACCGGCAAGGCGAGCCACGCGAACATCGGTGTCTCGGTACGCCCCAGTGGCGACTCCGACGCCCCGGGCGCCGTCGTGACGGCGGTGACCCCGGGTGGGCCGGCAGCCGCGGCGGGGATCCCGAACGACGCGGTCATCACGAAGGTCGATGACCGCGTGATCTCATCAGGTGATGCACTGGTGGCGGCGGTCCGTTCGCACGCTCCCGGCGACACCGTCACCGTCACCTACGAGGACAACGGGGCGACCAAGACCGCTCAGGTGAAGCTGGGGACGCTCGAGGTCCGGTGACACGTGAGCCCCGGCGGTCACCGACCGCCGGATGACAACTGCATCGACGCTGTACCGGCGCCTCCGCGCCGGTGTAGCGCAGCACGAGGACCGTTCCGACGGTCCGACCACTCAGAAAGGGCCTGCCATGTCCGACGCTGGTTCGCGCAACACCGCCATCTCCGCCGGGAGCGACCTCGACGAGAACGCTCTTGACGTTCGTCTCACCGGTGGCCAGGGATCGGTCGATCCCGCTGATGTGGTGGCCGCCGACGCCGCGGCTCGCGAGTTCGTCGCCCGCCACGAACAGGCCACCCACCGACCGCAGGGCGAGGAAGTCGGCCGCGCCCTGGTGGTCGTCGTCGACGACGAGGCGGCCCACGGTGAGGACCAGCGTCTCCTCGGGCCGCTCGTGAGCGAACTGCTCGCCGAGGCCGGATTCCATGTCGATGCCGCAGTCGTGGTGTCCGGCGACGAGGTGGAGATCCGCAACGCCCTGAACACCGCGGTGATCGGCGGCGTCGATCTCGTGGTGTCGGTGGGAGGAGTAGGTGTCGGGGCACGCGACGTGACCCCCGAGGCGACCGAGCCGCTCCTCGATCGGCGGCTCCGGGGCATCGAGGAGGCGGTACGGAGCTCCGGTCTGGCTGCCGGTGCCACCGACGGCGGACTTTCGCGCGGGCTGGCTGGAATCTCCGGGCAGACGCTGGTGGTCAACATCGCCAACTCCCGGGCGGCCGTCCGCGACGGCATGGCGACGGCGGCTCCGCTCGCCAAGCACGTCATCGAGGCCATCAGCGAGTTCTGATCGCGGCGAGTTTTTTGTAAGCAAAATCTGTTCAGCAATGCGAAGAAAACACGAGGTTAACGGGGTGCCACGGACCGTTCGAGGGGATGTCCGACGCCATGACGACCGACCCTGACGAAGCCAAGAAATCCTCTGTGAGCAGCGCTGACGAGGTTGCGCGGCGTCGAGCGGACCGCCGTCGGAGGCTGGATGCCGTGTTCGGCGATGAGCTCCCGGACGTCACTTCGGACGAGAGTGACGAAAGTCACACAGGCCGCTCTAAGGATTGGTTCGAAGCCCAGCGGCCGCCGCACTACGAATAGCGGCGGCGAGCGCGCACATACGCGCATCAGCGTGTTTTCCTGTCGTTAACTTTGCGCTTTCTATAGATGGCGGATTGCACATTCACTATGGTGCGTGTCCTGTTCGTGACACGCCTGAGTCCTCCTGTTGCCCCACTTGAGACCCCTCCGATAACGTTCGGCTCGACAACGCTCGGGTCCCCAAAGTCGGGGACTGGGGGTGGTCCTGCGATCTGTCGCGAGTGACAACGCAGCAGTGACCGGGATTTCGATGGATTCTTAACGACGGCTAAGACATGCGTAAGAGCGTGCTTAGTGGTAACTGTGTGGAAGCCCATCGAACGTCGAGGGTCATGACTTGCGGGTGTGAGTGCATTCCGCGGGGTATCAGCCGAATCCTGTGAGAGGGAACGAATGAGCAAGTTCAGCAAGCTTGGGCTGCGCCGCGCCGCGGGCGCGGTCGCGATCGCCTCGGCCGCGGTCGTGGGCCTGGTCGGCATGGGTGTCGGTGAGGCGTCGGCAGTGAAGCTGCCGAATGGCTACAAGAACGCCACCGGTATCGACGGCGAGTCCATCCAGACGTGGCGTACCGCCGAGAGCGCGTACCCGATCCCGACCGTCGCGAACAACGCCGCGTCGCGCGGCTTCGTCATCTCGGGCACCTACTCCGGCAAGGCGTCGGCAGGCGTCGGCGGCAACCTGGCCGTGAAGTACATCGTCGGTTGCCAGGTGGACGTCAGCGGCATCACGCTGGACCTGAGTGGCGCCATCAGCCTCACCGCGACCACACTGTCCGGTTCGCTCGGCCTTCCGCTGAAGCCCGGCCAGGTCGCCGTGGTCGACATCACCGACAAGGACTTCTCCGACTCGGGCGTCGCAGCCGTCCAGCTGTCGCAGCTCTCGTTCAACCTCAACCAGTGCGGTGGTTACGCCTCCGCGCGTTCGGCGGTCAAGACCATCGGCGCCAAGGGTTACAGCACCGACGACGGCAAGGTCAGCGGCGAAGGCACCCTCATCCAGTCCACCCTGTACGGCCAGCCCTTCACCATCGGCTGATCAGGCGCAGATAAACCAGCTTTTCCTGACTTATCTGCCCAGGGCAGATTGATATTCCACTAAGGGGAATCATGAAGAAGAACATCACGCGTCGCGTGGTTGCGGCGGCCGGGATCGCCGGTGCCGTCGCGATGGGCCTCACCAGCCTCGGCGCCGGTGGCGCCACCGCCGGCCCGCTGCCGGGTGGCACCATCACCAAGACCTTGGTCGACGGCACCCCGGTCACTGTCCAGCTGTTCGACGAGTACGTCAACGTCCAGCGCCCCATCAGCAACGTCCCCACCACCCGCGAGGTGTGGCTGTCGGGCAAGGTCCGCGTGACCGTCGGCGGCAAGGCCGAAGGCGGCTCGATCAAGGTCGGCTACGACGTGGGTTGCCAGGTCAACTTCGGCGGCGGCGACGTCGAGGTCCCGGGTGTCGCCGGTGGCATCGACTACAGCGATCCCTCGAACGTCACCGTCGGTGGCGGGCTCGACGGTGAAGAGGTCGGCGGCGGCTTCTCGCTCGGCCCGGGCGAGGTCAAGCGTCAGTGGCTCGTCAACGAGACCTCGGGTGACAACACCGCGTACAAGGACTACGAAGTGAACGCCTACACCTTCAAGGGACAGAAGGGTGGCGTCGCCTACAGCCAGCAGCAGTTCAAGGTCGAGAGCTGCGCCGGCTACGCCGCGGCTCGCGCCTTCGTTCAGGTCACGGTCAGCACCGACGCCGTCAAGGGTGTCGTGGTGCTCAACGGGAAGCACTTCAGCCTCGGCTGATCGACCCATTCACCACACCGCGGGGCGGGAATCCGAACGGATTCCCGTCCAGCGGTGTGTGTTTGTCCGGTCGCTGCGGTGTTGCTGTGAGTCTCCTGTATCCAGCCTTCTACCAGGGGATTTCATCAGTCATCGGTCGTAGTCTCGATCGCGGCGGTGCCATCCCGCCAGCGAGGAGCGAGGACAGAAGTGTGCACAGCGACCGAGTCGAGACCGGCTGACCATCCCTGCGCGGGTGAGTCGGTGACACACGCGCCGGAGTCGGATGCGCGCCCGGCCGCGCTCTCGGTGTGGGAGACGATACGTCGGTTCGTACCCTTGCTCGCCGGCCTGCGATGGCGCCTCGTCGTCGCGATAATCTTCTATCTCGTTCAGGTCGGCACCACGGTCGTCACCGTCGCGTTGTTCGGTCACATCGTCGACGACGTACTCGTGACCGGCGACCTGAGCGCGCTCGGCACCCCGATGACGATCTGGGTGTCCGTGTCGCTGCTGGGTGCGGTGTCGTCGTACGTCGGCGGGGTCGTCACCGGAGGCGTGACCGAGTCGGTCCTGCTGCGCCTTCGGGATCAGCTCTATGCGCACACGCAACGGCTCGCGCCGCATGCGCGTAACCGGTTCGGAGACGGAGATCTTGTGTCGCGCAACACCGGCGACGTCGAGGCGGTCGACAGCCTGTTGTCGTCGGGAGTGGTCTCCGGGGTCGTCGCCGTGGTGAGCCTGCTCGTCTATGGTCTGGCCGCGTTCGTGACGAACTGGCAGCTCGCCTTGATCTCAGCGGTTCTCGCGCCACTGCTCTGGGTGATCGCACGTCGATTCGGCGCCGCGGTGAAACGTGCGTCGCGCCGTGAGCGGGAGGCCGCCGGACAGATCAGTTCTCTCATCGCCGAGGGGATCGGCAACATGGTGGCGTTGCAGGCAGACAACCAGACCACGCGTCATCGGCGCCGGGTGGCGGATCAGAGCCGCCGGTGGCGGGATGCCCGTATGTCGGAGCTACGGGCCGGCGCAGCCTTCGCGGAAGCGGTCACGATCGTCGAGGTGCTGTGCATGATCGCCGTCATCGCCTTCGGGGCGTGGCAGATCTCCAGCGGCGAAGCGCAATTGGGAACACTCATCGCCCTGACCGGTTATCTCGGCTACCTCTACCCACAGATCCAGACGCTCGGCGGCCTGCTCGTCGAGGTCACGACCGCCACCGCAAGCGCCGAACGGGTGGCCCAGATCCTCGACGCACCGATGGGGGCGGCCGAATCGAGCTCTGCCGGCACGATCTCCGCCGGGGCCGTGATCACGGTGTCCGCCGCGGCGAGTCTGGCGCTGACCGGAGTGTCGTTCACCTATCCGGAGAACGGGTCCCGAGTCTTCGACGGCGCCGACCTGGAGATCCGCGCGGGCGAGACCGTGGCGATCACCGGTGCCAGCGGTGCCGGCAAGAGCACCCTGATCCATCTGTTGCTGCGTCTGTACGATCCCGATGCCGGCACGATCCTGTTGAACGGCAGGGACATCCGCAGCCTCGACGTCGCCGGACTGCGGGCGCAGATGTCGGTGCTGCACCAGCGCCCGGCCCTCATGCGCGGCACGATAGCCGAGAACATCCGCTTCGGCTTCGAGGCCCCGACACGAGCCGATATCGTCGCTGCTGCCCGGACCGCGGGTGCAGCCGACTTCATCGCGAGGACGAGCGGCGGCTTCGACACCGAGGTCGTCGAACGCGGGGAGAACCTGTCCGGCGGTCAGCGACAGCGGATCGCGGTGGCGCGGACGGTCCTTCGCAACCGGCCGGTGCTCGTCCTCGACGAACCGACAACGGGTCTCGACGACGAGACCGTCGGTGAGATCCTCGGATCACTCGCGAGGGTGACAGCCGGCCGGACCACGATTCTCATCACCCACGACCCTCGCGTGCTCGAACTCGCCGACCGGCGAGTCGAGCTACGCGACGGTCGTTTCACCAGCGCTGGACCGGCGACGCCGGCGCGGTGCGACGGGGCTGTCTATCCGAGGGCGCGCTCGTAGAACGACCAGGAACGATGCAGCTGGTCCTGCCAGTACATCCATGAATGGGTGCCGGTCGGCGGGAGATCCACTGTGGCAGGGATGTTCAACTGACCGAGGCGATTGAGGAGCTGGACGGTGCATCCCAGGGTGGCGCCCTCGATCACCCCGCCGACCACGATCTGGTCGGCCAGCGTGTCCAGGTCCTCCACGTAGCGCGGGGTGTCGTACTGACCGGGAAGTCCGCCGGCATTGGAGATGTAGAGCTTCTGGCCGCGCAGTTTGGCGGCGTTGACCACGGGGTCGTGTGCGCGCCAGCCGGAGCCGCCGTAGGGGCCCCACATGTTGGTGGCGTCGCCTTCTCCACGAACTTCCACGACGAGCCGGATGTACTCCTGCCCGAACGGATCGGACGTCGTCGGGCAGCCGCTGTAGGAACCGACGGCGTCGTAGAGGTCGGGGTGCTCGATGGCGAGGTTCAGCACCGACGTCGCCGACGACGAGATCCCGCCGATGGCGTTGCGGCCGGAGGTGTTGTAGGTGGCATCGACGACCGCGGGCAGTTCCTTGCCCAGGAAGGTCGACCACTTGTGGACGCCGAGTACCGGATCGGGCTTCTGCCAATCGGTGTAGTAGCTGTACTGTCCGGCGTTCGGGATCACCACGTACAGGTTCTTGTCGCGAGTGAACTCGACGATGTCGGTTTTCTCCAGCCAGTTGGCGCGGTCCTCGCCGCCGCCTGCACCGTTGAGGAGGTAGAGCACTCCGCGGGGCTTCGACTCGTCGGCCGGTTTGATCACCGTCAGCGGGACGTCGCGGTTCATCGCGTCGGAGTGCACCACGATGTCGCTCACGCGCCCGGGTGAACCGGCGTCGATCAGTCGTGGTGCGGCGCTCGCCCCGCCGGTCATCGGAGCGACGAGCGAGACGCTGAGGGCGATCACTGCCGCCATCCCGAGCCTGCGCAGACTGCTGTTCACGTTTCCTCCTGATCGGGAGACGACGGGCCGGTGATCCGACCCGCGCGGCTCCTGCCTTCTGTCACGGGTTCGACCCCGTGTCCGGACCGTTCGGTCTGCTGCCGCTCGTACCGTCGTCGGGCCGAGTCGCATCACTCGAACCGGCACCTGGCGTCACTCCGCACCGGCGGGCGTAGATCCCTCCCGCGGCGATCAGTTCCTGGTGGGTCCCGGCCTCGGCAATCACCTTATCGTCGAGCACGACGATCGTGTCGGCCAGCGCGGCGGTTGCCATGCGGTGGGTGATCAGCAAGGTTGTGGTCCCCGTGCGCAGACGGTGTAGGGCGCGCTGGACGAGCAGTTCGGTGCGCGGGTCGGCGGCGCTCGTTGCCTCGTCGAGGATGAGGATCGCCGGCGACGCCGCTATCGCACGTGCGACGGTCACCAGCTGTTTCTCGCCTGCGCTGAGGTTCTCGGACTCCTGGCCGATGACGGTGTCGATGCCGTTCGGCAGCGCTGCGACGATCTGCGCAACATGGCTGTCGTCGAGAGCGGTGTCGACGGCTTGGCTGTCGTCGACACCGAAAGCGATGTTCTCGCGGACGGTTCCGGTGAACAGCCACGGCTCCTGGGTGACGACCGCCATGTTGTCACGTACGTGCTGCGGTCCGAGTTCGGTCAGGTCGACGCCGTCGATGGTGATCGAGCCACGGGTGGGTGTGTAGAACGCCTGCAGGAGGTTGGTGAGCGTGGTCTTGCCCGAACCGGTGGTCCCGACCACGGCGGTCGTCGTGCCGGGTGCCATCCGGAAGCTCACCGAGTCGAGGACGGGGTTGCCCTCCTCGTAGGCGAAACCCACGTCGTCGAAGACGATCTCGGGCGGAAGCTGGTGCCGGCCGGAGGAGGTCGGCGCCGGTACTCCGGTGTCGAGGCCGGCGTCCTCGGGCGCTTCGAGCACCTCGCGGACCTTGCTCGCCGAGACCGTCCCGGACTGGACCTTGGTGATGAAGCCGGCGAGTTCGCGGACCGCGCTCGTCAACTGCTGCGCGAACACCACCACGACCTGGGCCGCGCCGAGACTCAGGTGGCCGTCGACCACCATGATTCCGCCGAGGACCGCCAGGACCAGGAACACCAGGGCGTTGACAGCGGTCAGCACCGAGGGCAACGAACCGCCGATCCACTGGGCGGAACGGACCGAGGAGAAGAGGCTGCCGTTGAGGTCGTCGAAACGGCGTGCCGCGGTCGGTTCGGCGTTGTACGCCTGCAGCATCCGCCGGGCGCTGAGTTCCTCCTCGATGTGGCCCGTCAGCGCGGCCGTGGTCGTCCACCGGGCCTCGAGGTGTGGCCGTGCCCGGCGGGCGAGCAACACCGCGGCCAGCGCCGACACCGGTGCCGCGACGAGGGCGACGCATGCCAGCAGAGGGGAGATGACGAACAGGACGGCGGTGACCACGATGAGCGTCAGCGCATTCGTCGGGACGGTCACCAGCACCGGTGCGATCACCGTCGCGGCGTTGTCGGTGTGGGCCGTCAGCTTGCTCACCAGCGCGCCGCGTCTGTTGTTCTCGAAGTAGCGCAGCGGAAGTCGGTGGATCTTGTCTTCGATGCGGGCACGGAGTCCGGCCACCGACCGCTGCACGGCGACGGTGAGGAGCTGGCCCTGGGTGAGGCTGCAGGCCGCCGCGACCACGAACACCGCGACCTGGACGCCGAGCAGGGTCCAGAGCAGCCGCCAATCCATCGTCGCGTCGCCCACCGTGCCGTCGACGATGACGTTGGTGATCGCCCCGAACAGGATCGGTGCGACGACGCCGCCGACGGCAGCGAGGATCGCGAAGAGGGAGATGGCCGCACCACGACCCCGGCTCAGTTCGAGTTGCCGGATGATCCAGCGGAGCGATCCGTCCCGCCCGGTGGCCTTCTGCGGATCCCCCGGCTCCGGCCCGTTGGTGGCTGCGACCGCCGGTGCCTGCGACCGCTGGTCAAGCATTGGTCACTGCCTGCGCGTAGGCGATCTCCCGGTAGATGTCGCTCCGGTCCCGCAACTCGGTGTCGGTGCCGACGTCGACAATGCGTCCGGCGTCGAGCACAGCGATGACGTCCGCGCGCCGCACCGACGACACACGCTGCGCGGCGAGCAGGACCGTCGCATCCGGATCGGTCCGGCGCAGTCGGTCGATGATCGTGGCCTCGGTGTCGACGTCGAGGGCACTGAACGGATCGTCGAGCACGTACAGCGCGGGGCGGCGGAGCACTGCGCGTGCCAGTGCGAGTCGCTGGCGTTGACCGCCGGAGAAATTGCGTCCCTCCTGTGACACCGGAGCCTCGAGACCGCCAGGGCGCGTAGAGACGAACTCGGCGGCCGCGGCGACCTCGAGGGCGGACCACAGCTCTCCGTCGGTGGCGTCGGGGCGGGCGATCCGCAGGTTCTCGGCGATCGTTCCGGTGATCAGTTCGGCGCCCTGGCCCACGAAAGCACTGCGTGCCCGAACCCAGGCCGGCGCCAGACCGGTGACGTCGTCGGCGTCCCACCGGAGCAGTCCCGAGGTCGGGTCGGCGAACCGCAGCGGGAGGGACAGCAGCGTCGACTTGCCGCTCGCGGTTCCGCCGAGGATGCCGGTGACCGTACCGGGTGCACAGAACAGAGAGACACCGTTGATGGTGGGGACCTCGGCACCCGGGTAGGAGACGGACACCGCGTCGAAGATGATCGCGGGTGGCTTGGTGACTCCGTCGGTATCGGGGTCGCCGGGGTCGAGGAACTCGGTGTCGAGCACCTCGGTGATACGCCCGGCACTGGTCACCGCACGCGGGATGATTCCGGCGATCACCGTCAGCAACGACACGGCCAGAAGGATCTGGCCGAGGTAGCCGACCGTGGCCGTGATCTGTCCGATCTGCATCTGCCCGCGGTCGACGAAGACTGCGCCCAGCGCGGTCACCGAGACCACAGCGAGGTTCGAGACGATGGTGACCAGCGGAAGCATCAGAACCTGTAGACGACCGAGACGGAGGGCCACCTGGGTGAGTTCCTCGTTCTCCACCGCGAATCGAGCCCGTTCGCGGTCTTCCCGACGGAAGGTCCGGATGATCGCGATTCCGCGCAGCTGCTCGCGCAGGACCCTGTTCACGACGTCGAGGCGGCGTTGCATCTGGGCGGCCCACGGCACCAGGCGTCGGACGAGGACGGCCACCAGGATCACCAGTACCGCCCCGGCGACGACCAGAACCGGCGCCATCCGCCACCCTTGCGCCAGCGACAACACCAAGGCGCCGAGCAGCATCAGCGGTGCGGTCACCACGACGGTGAGACTGATGAAGACGAAACCCTGGATCTGACCGACATCGCCGGTAGAGCGCGTCAGGAGGCTCGAGAGGCCGACGGAATGGACCTGCGGATCGCTGAATTTGCTGATGCGACTGTGCAGGCGGACGCGAAGGTCGCGAGCCGCGGTCGCAGAGATATGAGAGGCGAGAAAGGTGGCGCCGATCGAGACCACCAGGTTGACCACGGCCACCACGACCATGAGCACACCGACGCGCTTGATGGTCGCCACGTCGCCGCGCAAGATGCCGTCGTCGATGATCGCGGCGTTGAGGGCCGGTTGGGCAAGGGTGGTGAACACCGATGCGAGCTGGAACACAAGGAAACCGGCACAGGCCAACCGTGTTGTTCGGAATGCGTTGAACTGGAGCGCGAGTAACGCACGTACCTCATCCTTGCTCAGCGAGCGGGTGATGGGCATTTGGTGAGGCTACTCCGGGTCGTGGTGACGCTGGCGGACCGTTCGGGGGAGTGATCGGGCCCCGGGTACCGGACTCCGGGGGGTTGCGGCCGTGAAGTGTTCCGAAGTCTACATGCGAGGGTTTCACACCGGGTCGCGCCGGATATCTCGGCGGGGAACTCCGAGATATCACCAAGAGCAGGTAAACAATACTTCGATGGCAGGCATTCTCGATGCCCGGACGAAACAAAGCCGCCCCGGATCGAGATCCGGGGCGGCTGCCTGAGGTCGAGATCTACACAGGAGCTTCTTCTGAACCCGATTCGATCGAACCCGTGACCAGTTCGACGATTGCGTCGGTGATTGCGCCCTGAATGATGTCAGCCATGTGATCTCCTTCGTCGATGGTGAACTGCCGGACGTGGGCGTCGAACGTAGGCGAACGACGATCACGACGCAGACAATACGATATTCGACAATACGGCCGTCAACAGTCCATGGACTCTCGGTGAACCATTCCGCAACAATCGACTGCTCTGACCCGGCAATTCTTTTCGTGCGATGAGAGCCCAAAGCAAACCGCCCCCGGCTGAGGCCGGGGGCGGTTGCGGGAACTCGGTGGACTAGTTCTCGGTCGGTGCTTCGTCCGACAGAGCGTCCAGGTCGCGGATGATCTCGCTGAGGTTGATCTCGATACCGGTGGCCATGTGTTTCTCCTTTGTCGTGAACAAGGGTCAGAACCCGCCTGCGCGGGAAGTGATCTCGCAGAGCCCTCTGGAGGCTCGCCTCCGGGCTCGTGTGGGGTGGTACGGCCGAAGCTGATCGGCCGGTACCTCTAGTCCTCGATCGGCACGCCGTCGCTGTCCAGCGAACCGGTCAGCAGGTCCTTGATCGCGTCGCCGATTCCGCCGCCTACTACTTCACCCATGACAAACTCCTTCTCGTTGACGATTTCTCGTGTCCGTCGGCATGAACCGATGGGTGGCATGTTGTCGGTTGTCGCACGCGACGCCGCCGACTGCGCATGCCTGGAACTCTGGTTCTGGAAGCGAATCGCCGGCGGGCGCAGTAGGTGCCCAGAGCAATTCGCGCCGTCGGGGTCGAACTACTCGGCGGTGGTGCCGTCCGAGCCGCCGCCTTCGTCGGAACCGGTGACCAATTCCTCGATGTAGAGGCGGATCCAGGAAATACTGATCGCGTCAGACATGCGATTCTCCTAATGGGTGTCGACGAACTCATTGTGTAGCACGGTCGTTCCGTCCCGAGGACAGCAACGCGGCCGACGATACCGCACGTATCTCCGGCTGTCCTGATCAGAACCGGTTGAATTCTGGGTGAACACATTCCGCTCGGAAGTCTGGAACGGCACTGTGCGACGCGGCCGATGGTTGGCCGCCGGCGACGTGGATGTGCTGGTATGAACCGATGACGCAACGCGTGGAGGTGGGCGGCACGACGTCCCGGCAAGTGACCGAATCGGACCGGGCCACGGCACTGGACCTGCTCGAACACGGACTGCGCGAGGTTCCGGTCTATCGCTGGCTCATCGGCGCGGATGCACCTGTCCAGGCGTACCGCTGGTACGGCGAGGTTCTGTTCGTCGAGTATCTGCACGGCCTACGCGGCGTCTTCGACGACGACGGCGCCATGATCTCGTTGATCGCCGTCTCCGACAGCACCAGTGAGGCCGGACGCATCGACGACGACCTCAAGGACCGCACCCGGCGCCACGTTCGCGAGCTCACCGGCTTCCCGCACCGTTTCACGGAACTGCAGCAGAAGTCCGCCGAGTCGGCTGTCGCCGACGATCCGATCCGCGTCATCTTCGCCCTCGTTCATCCGGATCACCGTCGAGGGGGAATGCTGGCGCAACTGGTTGATCCCGTCGTGGAGCGTGTGCACAGCGAGGGCCGCCCGCTCACCTGCAGCACCAGCGATCCGCAGCTCTCGGACTTGTATGCCCGCCGGTGGAACGCCCACGTCCGTGCGCAGTTCACACTGACCGATGGGCCGACGGTGTGGGTACAACGGATCGACCCGATCGGCTGACGCGCGCGTCGTGTCGAGTAGTCCCGGCACGCACCGAGCCCCCACCGCGGAGGCGGCAGGGGCTCGGTGGGTCCGGGGTCTTCCCCGACCGGGTGCGTGGTGGGCGTCAGCTACCGAAGAACCACGGGAACGTCCGGGGACGGGCCTGGGGGCGCGACTGAGTGCGCTGCTGCGGACGACCGTTGCGTCGGTTCTGCTGCTGCGCCTGGCGATTCGGCGTGATCTTGTGGGCCATGTGTTCATCCTTCTCGTGACGTCACACCGGCGTCGTGTCCGGTGTGGTCGCTCGTTGCGGCGACGAATCCCAAAGTAGGAGTCCGAACTTCGAGTTCGGATGGCCCTGGCTGTCAGACTCCTGGGAGTCGCGACCGGGCGGCGGAACTCATCGCGAGTGCCGCCCGGGTGCGTCCGGACCTTCGCCCGGGAAATCACCCGGATACTGCTCGCCCGGATACCCCGATCCCTGTCCCGGTGCCGGGTAACCGCCGGGATTCGGATAGTTGCCGGGCGGGGGATAGTTGCCCGGAGCCGGTTGCGGCGTCGGGTACGGCTGGCCGGGAGGGGGGCCCTGCGGAGGCCGGTTCTGGGGCGGCGTGGACTGTGGCTGACCGGACTGGGGCTGACCGGACTGGGGCTGACCCGACTGCTGACCCGACTGGGGTGGGGCAGAGGGAGACGGCCCGGACTGATACGGCGCCGAGTGCGGTGGCAGACCCTGGGATCCGGGCGGCGGCGTCGAGATGCGTTGCGTGGTACCGGCTCCCGACGGGGCTTCGTAGGGTGCGAACGAACCCGAAGGCGGACCGTAGGAGTCACTGGCCGGGCCCGCGGGATCGGTCAGGTGTGCTGGGAGATCACTCTCGGCCTCCACCTTGGCCTTTGACGTTCCCTCGGGGTCGAGGAGATCGCGGATCTCGGTGAGCAGCGCGACCTCGGTGACCTCAGCCTTCTTGCCGAATCCGCCGAGCTCCGAGAGCTTGTTGTAAGGCAGGATGATGATGAAGTACACCACGGCCGCGATGATGAGGAAGTTGATCACCGCCGTGATGACGCTGCCGAGGTCGACGAATGTCGATGGGTTGTCGGTGATCTGGAATCCCAGGCCCTGGGCGGAGTCGGCGCCGATCGGGATCGAGTTGATGATCGGCTGGACGATGCCGTCGGTGAAGGCTGTGACGATCGCGGTGAACGCGGCACCGACGATGACCGCGGTCGCCAGTTCGATGACGTTGCCCTTGAGTATGAAGTCCTTGAATCCCTTGAGCACGGTGTACGGCCTCTCCTTGACGTTTCCGCTCAGTAGTCCGGCGCTTCCGTGCATGATCGGCGCAAATCCGACATGCACTGTGCGAGCTTGTACTACCCTATCCACGATCGTGAACAAACCGATCCATTTGAGTTGATTCCCGCGGTTGTGTCGTCATGCATCGCTTGCCTCATCGGTGCGCTGCCCGGCTCAGTGCAGGACCACCGCGAGCGACGTGTCCAGACCAGCAGCCGCGACGCGATGAGCCGACGGGGCGTCCATCGCGAGCAAGACCGGGGTGGCCGCCGTACGCCCGCTCGTGATGCCGCCCGGGGCCGCACCGAGCGCGTGCAGTGCGACGACCGCGCGCCGGGCCAGGACATCGGCGTCCTCGGTCAGCACGTCGACGACGTCCCCGGGGCGCAGGAGTGCGGTGACCGCCTCGTCGGACAGGCGGACCGGCACAAGCCGGGCATCGTCGAGGCCGGTCAGATCGGCGGGCAGATGCGAGGACAGCAGGCGCGTGTCGGTGAGGATCTCGCCGCCGCGGACGCGTCCGGTCACCGTCCGCCCGATCGCCAGGCCGGGGTCGTTCAACACTCCCTCCGGGACCGACGAGCCGACGACCCGGCGTGGATGCACGTCACCGTCCTCGACGACCCTGCCGGGCAGGAGGTCGTGTGTCGCCACGAGGACCTCGACATCGCCGTCCGTACGTGCACCGACGACCCCGACGGCCGCGGCAGACACGATCAGCGCGACCGCTGCGCACCGTCTGATCAGCAGGCTTCGCGTCCAACCCGGCCGTAACGCGGCACCGAGGCGGTCACGGAGTCGTGGTGACAGAGCGTGTCGCGATGTCGGGGTCAGGGTCGGTGGCATGGGCGAACGTTAGGACGCTGCGCTGCGCTGCCCGCGGTCGATGCCGGGACCTGTGAACAGGTCCGGAGCCGGGCCGGTCGATGTGGAACGAATCGAGGGCGATGCTCCGGTCCGGGGTAGGGGCCGACTGGTGACCGTCGGCACGGTGGGGGAGAATCGACGACGGTGTGCCGGGAAGTCTGGTCGGCCGCTGCCCGGCCGGGTGGCGTGACGATGGCCCTGTGTCCGACCACCGAAGGAGCGGCATGACCGACCACCCCCCACACCCCGCAGCAGACACGACCGCGGGCCGGAGCGAACGCCTGAGGCGTTGGGCGGCACTCGACACCACCAGCGGCGCACTGCTTCTGCTGGCCGCGGCCGTCGCCGTCGTCTGGGCCAACTCGCCGTGGCGCGAGGCCTACGACTCCCTGCTCCACATCGAGGTCGGGCCGTCGGCGCTGCACCTGCATCTGTCGTTGGCGCACTGGGCATCCGACGGTCTGCTGGCGATCTTCTTCTTCGTCGTGGGCGTCGAGCTCAAACACGAGTTCGTCGCGGGCAGCCTGCGTGACCTGAAGCTCGCCGGGGTGCCCATCGCCGCGGCCGTGGGCGGCATGATCATCCCCGCTGCCTGTTACGTCCTCGTCGTGGCGCTCGGCGATCCCGAGGGTCTGCGCGGATGGGCGATCCCCACCGCGACCGACATCGCCTTCGCCCTCGCTGTGCTCGCCATCTTCGGTCGCGGGTTGCCTCTGGCCTTGCGCACCTTCCTGCTCACGCTCGCCGTGGTGGACGACCTGCTCGGCATCATCGTGATCGCGACGTTCTACACCGAACAGATCGACGTTGTGCTGCTCGGCGCGGCGCTGGTCGCCGTGGCCGTCTTCGCCGTGCTGGTTCGTCAGGCGTGGCGATGGTGGCCGGTGCTCATCCCCGTCGCCGTCGTCGCCTGGGGTCTGATGCACGCGTCGGGAGTGCACGCCACCATCGCGGGCGTGCTGCTCGGGTTCGCCGTCCCCGCGGTCGCGATCCGCGGCGAGAACCGACCCCGCACCGAAATGCTCGACGATGCGGTCCGGCCGTACTCTGCAGCCCTGGCGCTGCCCGTCTTCGCATTCGCCGCCGCGGGCGTCAGCGTCGTCAGCGGTGAGGGGTCGGTCGTCCAGCCGGTCTCGGTCGGCATCTTCGTCGGGCTGGTGGTCGGGAAGGTCGTCGGTGTCCTCGGGTCGACGTGGCTGATGACCACCTTCACGCCCCTGCGCCTACCGGACTCGATCGGACTTCGGGACCTGCTACCGATCGGAGTGTTGACCGGGGTCGGGTTCACCGTCGCGCTGCTGATCGCCGAGCTGAGCTTCGAGGCCGGTTCCGACGATCACGCCGCCGCGGCGAAGGCAGCCATCCTGGCCGGTTCGGTCGTCTCCGCGATTCTGGCCGCGATCCTCCTACGTTGGGACGCCCGGCAGGTCCGCGATCCGGACATGAATCGCGACAACATCCCCGACATCGATCGGGACGTGATCGGGGGATAGGCCCCGATCACGTCCCGGCGGCAGCACAGCCCGAGAGTCACTTCGCGGCGGAGACCTCTTCCTTCGCGTCGGTCTTGCCGTAGGACTCCCAGAACGTCGCGCCGACAATGCCGAGCGCAATCGGATCGAAGATCGGGTCCTTGCCGGCCTTCTTCTGCTTCTCGTAGTCACGCAGCGCCTTGAATGCCGGCTGCTGGAGGATCAGGATGCCGACGATGTTGAGCCACGCCATGAGCCCGACGCCGATGTCGCCGAGTGTCCATGCATCGCTGGCGGTTGAGACACAACCGACTGCCACCGACACCAGGATCAACGCCTGTAGGAGCATTGTCAGGTTCGCGCCCAGCGTGCTGCGAAGCGGCCGGACGTACAGCGTGGAGGCCTTCCCCATCAGGAACCGCAGGTTTGT
This sequence comes from Gordonia terrae, assembly GCF_051789125.1. Lineage (GTDB taxonomy): Bacteria > Actinomycetota > Actinomycetes > Mycobacteriales > Mycobacteriaceae > Gordonia > Gordonia terrae_A. The sequence continues at coordinate 1,472,263 of NZ_CP196526.1, forward strand.
CTCGGCCATGTAGTAATAGGCGATGATCGTCGTCAGGCAGAAGAACGCCAGAGAGATCGCGACGAACGTCGAGCCCGCGCCGTTCCACATGCTGTCGAACCCGATCTGGACGAAAGCGGGTCCGACATCCGTGCCACCGGGAAGCAGCCCGCCGTCGGCGAGGACGGCGCCGTCGGCGCTCTCGCCTTCGAACACCCGATATGCCCCGGTGGAGATGATCAGGAAGCCGGTTGCCGAGCACACGAAGAGGGTGTCCACGTAGACCGCGAAGGCCTGCACGAACCCCTGTTTGGCGGGGTGGGAGACCTCGGCGGCCGCCGCGGCGTGTGGGCCGGTGCCCTGGCCGGCCTCATTGGAGTAGATACCGCGCTTGACGCCCCACATGATCGCTGCGCCGACGACCGATCCGAAGACGGAATCGATGCCGAAGGCGCTGGCGAGGATCAGTCGTAGGACCTCGGGAACCTGCGACGCATTGGTGGCGACCACGAACAGCGCGAACAGGATGTAGAGGATGGCCATGAACGGCACGACGATCGTGGCGAAGGTGGCGATGCGCTTGACACCGCCGATGATGACGAAGGCCAGCACGATCACGACTCCGACCGCGACTGCCCAGTCGGCGATGCCCCACGCCTGGTTCATGGCGATCGCCATCGAGTTGGCCTGCACGCTCGGGAGCAGCAGGCCGCAGGCGAGAACCGTCACCGCCGCGAAGACGAGTCCGTACACCTTGAAGAACGGTGCCGCGCGGGTGTGCGCCAGGGCCTTGCTGAAGTAGTAGGCCGGTCCGCCGCGGTACTCGTTGGTCAGCGGATCACGCGTCTTGTAGATCTGGCCGAGGGTGCACTCGACGAACGAGGTCGACGCCCCGAGGAACGCCATCGCCCACATCCAGAAGAGCGCACCCGGCCCGCCGAACGCAATGGCGGTGGCCACGCCGGCGATGTTGCCGGTTCCGACGCGGCCGGCCAGCGAGATCATCAGCGCCTGGAACGACGACACCCCGTCGGGGGAGCTTTCGCCGTGGCGCATCACTCGGATCATCTCCGGGATGTGCCGGACCTGCAGGAACCGTGAGCGGATCGAGAAGTACACGCCCACGCCGAGGCACAGGTACACAAGTGGGTTACTCCAGATGATGCTGTTGAGATCGGTCAGGAAGTCGGTCATGGCGGCTCCGGAGGAAGAGGACGTCCGTCTGGCGGCTTGTCCCGGTGGTCGATGGATAACCGTTTACTTCGGCCAGGGGAGTAGTTTGCACGACGTTTCCCCCGGGAGCCAGAGGGTCCGATCCGACCTGTCGCCTCGAGATGCGACATCCGGCCTTAGCACTCGGAATGAGTGAGTGCCAAAGTCGGTTACACTGGTCAGCGTTTACTGACTTTTCGGAGGTTTCGGTGCCCACCTACTCGTATGCCTGCACGGAGTGCGACAACAAGTTCGACATCGTCCAGTCCTTCTCCGACGACTCGTTGACCGAGTGCCCGCAGTGCGCCGGACGCCTGCGCAAGCTGTTCAATTCGGTCGGCATCGTGTTCAAGGGCAGCGGCTTCTACCGCACGGACTCCCGACCCGGGTCGTCCTCGGACACCTCGACGTCGTCGTCGGACAGCTCGTCTTCGTCGTCCTCGGACAGCTCCTCGAGTTCCGGCTCGTCGAAGTCGGAGTCGTCGAGTGCGTCTGGTTCCTCCTCGACCGCCGGCAGCGGCAAGAGCGAGAGCAAGGCCGCGACGCCGGCCTGACATCTCGTCGGATCCACGTGACAGAACCCGGGCAGGGGCCTCATACGGCACTGTCCGGGTTCTGTCGTCCCGTCCTCAGGTGAGGTCGCGGAATCCGTCGCCGGGTGTGAGGGTCCAGCGGACCGGGACGTCGTGGTCGCCGGAGGGCAGTGAGTCGACGACCTCGTCGTCGTAGACCACACCGACGAGGTCGGCGGACAGACCGTGCAGGGTGCGGTCGTAGTAGCCGGCCCCGCGACCCAGCCGGACCCCGGTCTTGTCGACGGCGAGCGCGGGGACGAAGATCACCGACGCCGCACGGATTGCGGTGATGCCCAATCTGTCCGTCGTGGGTTCGAGCAGACCCCATCGTCCACGTGCCAGCGACTCCGGGCCGGTGTAGGGCGCCCAGTCCAGTGGTGCCGGTCCGCCGGCGGGGACCACCGGGACGAGGACCGCAACTCCGCGATCGACCAGGGCGTCGAGCATCGATGTCGATCCGGGTTCGCTGCCGACGGGAACGTACGCGGCCACCGTGACGTCGTACTCGAGCCGGAACGGGCACGAGTACATCCACTCGGCGAGAGCCGCTGCGGCACGGTCTCTCTCGGCCTGGGACATACCCGCCCGCCGGGCCTCGATCTCTTCCCGGAAGTGCTCCTTGAGCGTTCGCAAGACCCGACCGTCCTTCGCGTCGTATCGAGTACGGGTGACTGTGTCCGCGACCGTGCCGGCCGGGACGACCGCACTGTATCCGACGACCGAATCGTGCCGGGGTCGTCCGGGACACCGTTGTCCATCGGGCCGGAAGACGACACCTGTCCTAGGGTGGATTCATGAGTGCGACCAACAAAGCTGGTTTCAGTGAGTACGAGGGTGTACCCAACACTCCGCCGATCCCGCACACCGCGGTCGTCCCGGCAGCCGGATTGGGGACCCGGTTCCTCCCGGCGACCAAGACGGTCCCCAAAGAGTTGCTGCCGGTGGTCGACACCCCCGGAATCGAATTGGTGGCCGAGGAGGCCAAAGCCGCCGGCGCCGACCGGTTGCTGATCATCACATCGCCCGGCAAGGACGGCGTGGTCGCCCACTTCGTCGAAGACCTCGTCCTGGAGAACACCCTCGCCACCCGCGGCAAGGAGTCCATGCTCGCCAAGGTGCGCAAGGCACCGAACCTCCTCGAGGTCGCCTCGGTCATCCAGGAGAAGCCGCTCGGCCTCGGGCATGCGGTGGGTTGTGTGGAGAGCTACCTCGACGACGACGAGGACGCCATCGCGGTGCTGCTGCCCGACGATCTGGTGCTTCCCGGCGGGGTGCTCGAGGTCATGGCACGCACCCGGCAGCGCCGAGGCGGTTCGGTGCTGTGCGCCATCGAGGTCCCCGAGGACCGGATCAGCGCCTACGGCGTCTTCGATGTCGAGCCGCTGCCCGACGCCAACAACCCGAATGTGATGCGCCTCAAGGGCATGGTCGAGAAGCCCGAACCGCAGGACGCGCCATCGAATTTTGCGGCCGCGGGTCGGTACATCCTCGATCGCAAGATCTTCGACGCACTGCGGCGCATCGAACCGGGAGCCGGCGGCGAGCTGCAGCTCACCGATGCGATCGCACTCCTCATCGAGGAGGGTGAGCCGGTCCACGTCGTCGTCCACCGTGGAACCCGCCACGATCTCGGCAATCCCGGCGGATACCTGAAGGCCGCGGTCGACTTCGCGCTCGACCGCGACGACTACGGTCCCGATCTGCGGGAGTGGCTCAAGAAGCGACTGGCCGAAGGCTGAGCCTCGCCGCGATCCTTCGCCCCGTCCGTTCGTCTCCTCCCGCGCGCCTCGAACGCTGCGGCGCGACAGCCCGATACCGTTTCCCTGTGTTGTATCGAGTGCACGGCGTGCCGACCGGCGCGCGCGGCTGTGTCGGGCGTACGACGCGGTGTGCTGACCGGGTGAGACGGGGAGAGCGGTGAGATGCGGTCTGTCGAAGATCATCTGACGCTGGTGACCGCGGCCGCCGTGGCGCCGCGACCGGTGCGCGTCGCGATCTCCGAGGCGCAGGGACTGATGTGTGCTGAGGAAGTCGTCACCGAACACCCGATGCCGGGGTTCGACCAGGCCGCCATCGACGGGTATGCGGTGCGTGCCGTCGACGTCGGCCTCGCGGGCGTTCTCGCGCCCGACGATCTCGAGGACTTCGACGCCAACGGCGCCGAGCTTGTCGACCTCGAGTCGGGCGAACCGATGATCGTGTCCCTACCGGTGGTCGGCGAGGTCGGCCCGGGTTCGCGGAACCCGACCCGGTTGCAGCCGCGCCAGGCGGTGCGGGTGGAGACCGGAGCGCCGATGCCGACCCTCGCCGACGCGGTGGTGCCGCTGCGTTGGACCGATGGCGGTGACCAGCGGGTCAAAGTCGGACACGGCGTCGAGAGCGGCAACTACGTGCGGCGTGTCGGCGACGACGTGCAACCCGGCGATGTCGCGGTCCGTGCCGGGTCCATCATCGGACCGGCCCAGGTCGGTCTGCTCGCGGCGGTCGGGCAGGCCCGGGTGATGGTCCACCCGCGTCCGCGGTTGTCGGTGATCTCGGTGGGCAGTGAACTCGTCGACATCGACCGGACGCCGGGCCCGGGGCAGATCTACGACGTCAACAGCTATGCGCTGGCCGCTGCGGCGCGCGACGCCGGTGCCGACGTCAACCGCGTCGGCATCGCCGAGCGTGAGGCGTCACGGATGCGCGAGGTCGTCGAGGCCCAGCTCATCCGCTCGGAGATCGTGGTCATCTGTGGCGCCGTCGGCGGTAGTGCGTCGAAGGCAGTCGCCGACGCCCTCGCGGACCTCGGTGATCTCGAGATCGTGCGGGTGGCGATGCATCCCGGCTCGGTACAGGGCTTCGGGCGGTTGGGCCGCGACGAGGTCCCCACGTTCCTCTTGCCCGCCAACCCGGTCAGTGCGCTCGTGACCTTCGAGGTGATGGTGCGTCCACTCATCCGCATCGCGCTCGGCAAACGGCAGCCGATGCGCCGGATCATCAAGGCGCGCACGATAGGTCCTATCGCATCGGTGCAGGGTCGCAAGGGTTATCTGCGGGGTCAGCTCATGCGCGACGAGCGTTCCGGCGACTACCTCGTCCAGGTGCTGGGCGCCTCACCGACCGGGTCCTCGCATCTGTTGGCCGAACTCGCCGAGGCCAACTGCCTGATCATGGTCGACCCCGAGGTCGAAGAGCTGGGCACCGGTGACGAGGTGGAAGTGGCATTCCTCGCGCAACGCGGATGACGAGGTCACGCTCCCCGTTCGACGCCGGGTGCCTGCGCGAGTTGCGGGTTTCGCAGACGAATCCGTGACAGCGCATAAACTTCATCACGTGTTCAGGTGGTTGAGCGGCGATCAGAGCAGCCCGGGCTGGCCGGCGACCCTCGGCCCGTTGCACACCAGGACCGGATCGGTCACCCTGCGGCCGGTCAAGATGCGTGACGCCAAGACGTGGAGCGAACTGCGCATCCGCAACCAGAACGCGTTGCTGCCCTGGGAACCCACCGGTGTGGGGAGCTGGGCCGACCGGCATCAGCCGGCGTCGTGGCCTCCGCTGTTCGGGGTGTTGAGATCCGAGGCCAAGCGCGGTGCCCTTCTGCCGTTCGTCATCGAGCTCGACGGTCGTTACGTGGGGCAGCTGACGGTCGGGAACATCCAGCGTGGTGCCGTGCGCACCGCGTGGATCGGGTACTGGGTTGATTCGGCGGTCGCCGGCAACGGCATCGCGACGGCCGCGGTGGCGCTGGGCGTCGACCACTGCTTCGGCCCGGTGGGTCTGCACCGCCTCGACGCGACCGTCCAGCCCGCCAACGAGGCATCGCAGAAGGTGTTGACCAACATCGGGTTTCGACAAGAGGGCTTGCTCCTGCGCTACATGGACGTCAACAAGCGCTGGCGCGACCACATGCTGTTCGCCCTCACCGCGGAGGAAGTGGTCGGCAGCGCCGCCGAGGCACTCGTCCGCGCGGGCCGGGCGTCGTTCGGCTGACGGCCGTCGCCCCATCCGGGCGCGACTGCCCGTCGTCGACCTCCTATCGCGAGCCGAGTGAAGGTGGCTGGGCGCAGCCCACGTTCATACCGAGATGTCCGAGATCGGTCGAGGGTCGACGTCGAGATCAGGACAACCGACGAGGCCATGATCGGATCGAGACAACCCCGACCCTGGTCATCAACGCCGCCTGGATCGCAGCCTGTCCGGATCGGTGAGGTCAGGTGTGGGTGATGACGACCTTGCCGCCGCGTGCCTTGCCCGCGTCGACGTAGGTGATGGCATCGACGGTGTCGTCGAAGGGGAAGGTGGTGTCGAGCACCGGCCGCAGGTGCCCTTTCTCGTAGAGGCCGGTGAGGTTGCGCAGTTGTGAGCCGTCGGCTCGCATGAAGAAGAAGGCGTAGTCGACGCCGTGCTTCTTGGCCTGTTTACGTACTTTTCGACTGAGTAGCGAGAGCACGAGTTCGAACGGTGGGGCTGCGCCGAGTTGTTGTGCGAAGCCGGAATCGGGTGGTCCGGTGACCCCGAGCGCCAACCCGCCGGGCTTGAGAACGGTCAGCGTTTTCAGGAGGTTGTCGCCGCCTACGGCGTCGATGGCGAGGTCGTAGTCGGAGAGGACGTCGGCGAAGTCGGTGGTGGTGTAGTCGACGACGACGTCGGCGCCTAGTGAGGTGACGAGTTCGGTCGAACGGGAGCCGGCCGTGGTGGCGACGTATGCGCCGAGGTACTTGGCGAGTTGGATGATTGTCGAGCCGAGTCCGCCTGCGCCTGCGTGGACGAGGACCTTGGATCCGGGTCCTATGTGTCCCTTCTCGACCAGGATCTGCCAGGCCGCCAGGGCCACCAGCGGGACAGCAGCTGCCTCCTCGAACGACAGGTTCGACGGTTTGTGCGCGACGTCGGCTTGGTCGATGGCGATGAACTCGGCGAAGGTGCCGATGCGCAGATCGCGCGGGCGGGAGTAGATCTCGTCGCCGATGGCGAACTCGGTGACCTCGCTACCGACCTCGGTCACGATCCCGGCGACGTCGTGGCCGAGGATCAGCGGGAATCGGTACTTGAGCAGTAGCTTGAATTCGCCGTTGCGGACGAGTTTGTCGAGCGGGTTGACGCTGGCCGCAACAACTCTGACCAACACGTCGCGGGGGCCGAGGGTGGGCGCGGGGACTTCGGCGGCGTGGACCGGGCCCTTGTATTTGTCGATCACGAACGCTTTCAATGGGTCTCCTCGTCGAGTTGGTCGAGCGGTTCGGTCGAGCCGATCAGATCAGGGGCTCCGAGGAACTCGAGGACTTCGGGAACGAATTGACGGTGGTACTGGAAAATTCCTCCGTGGCCTGAACGTGGGTAGATGATGACTCTCGCATCGGGGATGCGTTCGGCGAGTTCGATCGAATGGTGGCTGGCGACCATCACGTCGTGGTCGCCGTTGGCGACCAGTGCGGGTTGACTGATCACCGACAGGTCGTCTGGAGTTGCCTTGCCACCGGCCACGATGGCCCGCAGCTGTGCGACACGTGCCTGCAGCGAGATCTTCGTGTCGCGGTCGGCTCGCCGTTCGGCGAGGCGGGCGAAATAGTCTGCGGCAGCCTTCTTTCCCTCGGCGGTGCGGGGGAAGAACAGAAAGTGCCGCGGGTCTTTGCGGGTCAGTGCCGCCTTCAGGTAGGCGGTGCCGACGATGCCGGCCATCTTGTCGATGCCCCCACCGCCGCGTGGCCCGGTACCGGTCAGCACGATTCGGCGGACGAGATCGGGCGCCTGCAGGGTGACCACCTGTGCCACAGCCCCTCCCAGAGAAAACCCGAACAGGTCGACCTTCCTCAGCCGCAGTGCCCGGATGAACGCAATGGCATCGGAGGCCATCTGATCGATGGTCGTCGGGACCTTCGAGCCGGTTCCTCCGACCCCGCGGTTGTCGAACGCGATCACTCGATGCTGTGCGGCGACGCCGTCGATGATCCGCGGGTCCCAGTCGTCGAGGGTGGCGGTGAAGTGATGCAAGAACACCACGGGCACGCCACCGGTCGGGCCTAGTTCGCGGTAGGCGAACCGCACCCCGTCGACGTCGATTCTCTTGGTGCGGGCGTCCTTCCATGTGGTCACGATGTTGCTCCGTCGGTGTTCGGGCGTAGGCCCGGGTACATGACCTCGATCGGTCCGCTGAGGCCGGCCTTGGCGGAGGCGGTCAGGTCGTCGCCGATCACTTCGTATCCGTCGGCGATGACGGTGTCGTAGATCTGTGCGACCAGGTCCGCCGGTGCCAGCTTCGGCCCCTGTGCGTGCGCAGCCATGGCGGTGTCGACGTAACCCATGTGCACACCGACAACATGCACTCCCTTCGGTGCGAGCTCGAGACGTAGCGCGTTGGTCGCCGACCACAGCGCTGCCTTCGATGCGCTGTAGACGCCTCCGAGGGCGTACCAACTGAGTACGGAGTGGATGTCGATGAGAACTGCGTCAGGGGCGGCGAGCAGGGTCGGGGCGAACGCTCGCGTAAGAAGGACCGGCCCGAAGAAGTTGGTCTCCATGTTCGCGCGGAGGTCGGCCTCGGGCAGGTCGATGAGGCTGGCGATCGGCGGCGCGGCGCCTGCGTTGTTGATGAGCACCGAGACATCTGGTGCCGCGGCGGCCGCGGCGGCGATGGACTCACGGTCGGTGACATCGAGACGTACTGCCACGATGCGCTCATCGTCCCACTCGCGCGGTTTCCTGGTCGCGGCGTACACCTTTGCCGCGCCCCGGGCGAGTGCCTGGGCGACGAGTTCTTGTCCGATTCCACCGTTGGCGCCGGTGACGAACACTACTGAGTCATGAAGAGTGGGCACGGGGTGACTTCCTGTAGGAGCGGCAGGCGAAGCGCCCGCCGGGTCGGGTGGTGGTGGTGCGGGGTCAGGCTGCGAGGAACTCCAGTGCGGCCGCAACGAATTGGCGGTGCTCCTGGAAGATCCCGCCGTGTCCGGCGTCGGGGTAGATCCGGAGGGTCGCGTTGGGGAGTCGGCGATCAAGCTCGTAGGAGTTGCTGGTGGGGACCATGCGATCGTCCTCACCGTTGGCCACCAGCACTGGTTGGGCGATTGTGCTCAGATCGGCCGGCGCGCGTGTCGCCCACGTGTGGATCGCGCGCAGCTGGGTGCGAAATGCCTTCAGTGACACCGCGTCATCGCGGTCATGAGTGCGTTCTTTCAACCGTGCGATGAACTCTCGCGATCGCGCTTTTCCGTTGTCGGTGCGGGTGAAGAAGAGGTTCTGTTTAGGGTCTTTGCCGGTCAGGACGGCCGTTACCGTGTCGATGTACGTCACCCGGGTCACCTTGTCGATTCCCTCGCCCCCCGCAGGGCCGGTGCCGGCAAGGATGATCTTGCGGACGAGCTCGGGTCGCTGCTCGGCAATCACCTGGGCGATGAAGCCGCCCATCGAGAAACCGAGTAGATCAACCGTTGTCAGACCCATCGCGTCGATGAACGCGATGGCGTCGGCCGCCATGGCTTCGATGGTGTCGGGGGTGGTGCCACCGGAGGCCCCGACACCGCGGTTGTCGAATGCGATCACGTGGTGGTGGGCGGCGAGACCGTCGGTCAGGCGGGGGTCCCAGTTGTCGAGGTTGGCCGCGAGATGGTGCAGGAACACCACCGGGACACCGCCTTCCGGCCCGTAAGTGCGGTACGCGAAGTCGGTGCCTTCGACGGAAATGGTCTGGGTCGGGACCGTAGCCCACGACACCTTTGTCCGTCCTGTTGACGACGTCGCGCGATTGTCGGTGCCGTTGTGGCGTGGCATGCTGGCTCTCCTCAAATAGGAAACTGATCGGTGTACTTGCGACGATAGCCGTCCGTCACTCGTATGTAAACCGATCGGTGTAAGATCGGTGCGGAGGTGGGAAGTGGACAACAGATCGGCCAGCGGTATGACGTTGACGACGAAGGGGCGGCCATCGCGAGCGACGGACCGCCCGGGCCCCAAGGAACGAATCCTGGCGGCGGCGGCCGGGCTCTTCTATGCGGAGGGCATCAACGCCACCGGAGTGGACCTGGTCGCGACCAAGGCCGACGTCTCGAAACGCACGCTCTACAAATACTTTCCGAGCAAGCTGCTGTTGGTCGAGCAGTACCTGGCGTACTTGCGCGAGATGTTGATCGACCCTCGTCGAGTTCAAGGTGGCGGACCTCGTGACCGCTTGATGGCGTTGTTCGCCATTCCAGAACCCGGTGAGGGGCGACTGCGCGGCTGCCCGTTTCACAACGCGGCCGTCGAGGCGGCCTCGGCGATGCCCGAGGTCGCCGAGTTCGTCCACACACACAAGCGCGCCTTCGCCGACGCGATCATCGACCTGTGCCGCGAATACGGCGCGGCCGACCCGGAACGGCTGGGGCACCAGATCGCGTTGCTCTATGAGGGCGCTGCGGCGCTGTCGACATCGCTCAACGACGTCGAACCGTGGGCGCACGCTCGAGCGACCGTCGAGATGTTGATGGACCAGGCGCGGTCGGACACACGTCCTGAGCAGTGACTCAGGCTGGGACGCCCCGGAGTTCGGCTGGCGCCGTTCGGAAGTCCGGGGCCGCGTTCCCTAGGTTGTCTGAGTGTCGCTCGACGTCAGGAATCGAGCGAGTGCAGCCTCGTGAGAGGCCCGGGCCGGCCCGGACTCGGCGCCCAAGCTGATGCAGAACCGGACGCCCATGGGCAGAAGGACCTGCCGGACGGGATCTTCGAACTCCGCGAAGTGATTTGCGAGCTCGAGGGTGATGTAGCCATGCACAAAACTCCACGCCGCCCCTGCCAGGGCTTTGGGATCGCCGCCCTGCATCTGTGGGGCGGCGGCGAGGCGGGCGCAGGCGTCGGTGACGTGTTTGTAGCCTGCCTGGAAGGCAGGGGAGTGGCCGGCTCGGCGTTCATCCCTGTCCGAGGTCGGACGGTAGGTCGCGCGGGTTGAGAGGCCGAACATCGCGTCGTACAGGTGCGGGTTCGCTCTGGCGTACCTGAGGGTGGTCAGTGCCATGGTGAACAGGTCCGCGACGGGGTCCTCGGTGATCGGAAGGGCGGCGAAGGCCGCCTCGATCTGGTTGAAGCCGTGATCGATGACGGCGTTGACCAGCTCAGGTATGCCGCCGAAGTAGTTGTAGACGACCATGGTGGACATGCCCGCCTCCGCCGCCACGGCACGGGCCTTGACCGCCGACGGTCCCTTGGTGGCCATCAGGGTGATGGTTGCCTCGATGAGCCGCTCGGGGATGTCGTTGAGAGCAGCGTTCCGGGACGGTGGTGCTTCGGGCATGGCTCCGATTGTTCCATTCGAATTCTCGACGGCACAGCTGGTCGATCGCCGAGAACATGGCTGCGGACGGCAGCTAGCCGGCCGCGGGTGGCACTTGCTCCATCGCGTGCTCGGCCAGGGCGGTGATCGTCAGTGCTGGGTTCACTCCCGGGTTGGCGGGAAACGCAGCAGCGTCGCACACAATCATGTTCTCGTAGCCGAATACCTTGAGATCGGTGTCGATGACGCCGTCTTCTGCTGATGCACCGATACACGCTCCGCCCACCACGTGTGCGGTCATGGGACGGTTCCCGAGAGCCTCGAAGATGCTCGATTGGGCCACCCCGCCGGTGCGCTCGGCCAGCCACGTGGCGACTTTGTGGCCGATATCGAGGTGAGTCGGGGCGGGCCGGGTGTCGTCCGCCCGCGTTGTGAGCCGGTAGCCGCGCCCCAGGCGTCGCTTGGTGGGCGTGAACTCGATGGCGTTGTCGCGGGCCTGCATCACCAGCATCATCAGGGTCCGTCGGCCCCAGCCCGTGCGCAGCGTCGAGGTCCATGAGCCCGGATGCAGGAGGATGCCGGCCGCCCATTTCGCGATCCGCTCGAGGCGCGTCCCGGGGCCGGTCAAGGCTGTGAAGAGCAGCCGCATGAAGTCCCCGCCGGGTCCATAGGTGAGGAGCTCGATCTGGGTGTCTCCGTCCAGCACGACCCTGCTGCTGGCTGTGACGTCTTGCCACGTTCCCACGTCCTCGGGGAGCACAACGGTGAGGACGGCCTCGCTGTTGGTCCGGACCAGAGTTCCGAGGCGGTCGCTGATCCGGGGCAGTGATCCGCGCGCCTTGCAGTCCGCGAGGAGTTCGTTGGTGCCGACGGCGCCGGCCGCGAACACCACTCCTCTCGTCGTCAGTGTTCGGCGCCTGTGCGTGAGCGCCGGTCCGGGGTGTCGGGTGATGACCTGGTAGCCGTCGACTCCGTCGGCTCGTCCCAGCGGCCTCACGTCGATGACCTGTCGTTCGGCGATGACCTGGGCGCCGTTCTCCTGGGCGAACCACAGGTAGTTCTTGGTGAGCCGGTTCGCGGCGCCGACCCGACACCCGGTCATGCATTCGCCGCAGCGAGTGCAACCGGTTCGGTCGGGGCCGGCGCCGCCGAAGTAGGGGTCCGGCACAGACTTTCCGGGCTCGCCGAAGAAGACCCCGACGGGTGCGGGGGCAAAGGTCTCCGGAGTGTGGAAGTGTGCGGCGACCTCCCGTGTCAGGCCCATCGTCACCGACTTCCACGGGGTCTGCGTAGCGCCCAGCATGTGCTCGGCCGTGGCGTAGTGCGGCGCCAAAACCTGCTCCCACGGCGCCAGCGCGGACCATTGTCTGTCCTCGAAGAAGGCCCGGTGGGCGCGGAAAAGCACTCCTCCGTACACCAGGCTGCCCCCACCGACGCCGGTCTGGCTGGAGCTGAACACATGCGGGAAGAGTGTGTTGCGCATGATTCCCCGCAAGCCCAGAGCGGGAGCCCAGAGGAACCGGCGCCGATCCGATGCCGACTTCGGTAGGTCGTTGTCGGCGTAGTGACGTCCACGTTCGACGACGGCGACTCGGTGCCCCTTCTCGGCCAGGCGCATGGCGGCGACGCTGCCGCCGAAGCCGGAGCCGACCACTATCCAGTCGAAGTCGAACTGAGGCGTGCCGCGTGGATGTGTGAACAGCGGTGGGCGTGCGGCCTCCGGCATGGGTCAATCCCTTTCGACTTGGCTTGCCCAGTAAGGATAACTTCGTTATTCTGCGATGACTGTACCACCCGCCGACCGAGGATTGTCATGGCAGAAGAAGTCAGAGGAAGCTTGTCCATCGAGGACCGCGGAGGGGTGCTGGTCGTTCACGTCGACGGCGGCCCTCTGGGGTTGTTCGGCAACGACATCGCTGAGCAGCTCGACGCGCTGGTCGAACGTGCCGATGCCGATCCCGGCGTCGAGGCGGTGGTGTTCACCGGTACCCATCCCGGTCGCTTCGTCAGCCACGCCGAGGTGCGCTGGCTGCAGAAGGGGGGCGCCGCGGTCCCGTCGGTCGGAGTCAAGGGCGCCGCGGCGATGGCTCGGGTCGCTCGCGGCGTCAACCGTGCGGGCGGGCTGCAGCCGGCACTCGGAAAGAGCCCGCTGTGGCCTGCTGTCCAGCTCGAACGGGTCCACCAGACGTTCCTGAAGATGAATCGCAGCGGTGTCATCTTCATGGCCGCACTCAACGGATCTGCGCTCGGCCTCGGGGCAGAGTTCTGCTGGGCCAACGATCTGCGCGTGATGGCAGACGGAGACTTCTTCATCGGTCAGCCCGAGGTTCTGCTCGGCATAATGCCCGGCGGCGGCGGAAGTCAGCGTCTCCCGCGGCTGATCGGCAACCACAGGGCACTGGTTGCGATCCTGTCGGGGAAGCCGTTCACGCCGGCTGAGGCGCTCGAGATCGGGGCCGTCGACGACGTCGTTGCTCCGGACAGGGTCCTCGACAGGTCGATCGAGCTCGCGCGCTACCTGGGCTCACGGCCGAAGTCCTCACGTGCGGCGATCAAGAGGTCGGTCTATTTCGGCGGCTCGGCCGGCCTGGAAGAAGGGCTGCACATCGAACGCTCGGAGTTCCTCGCCACCGCACTGTCCACGATCGGCCAAGAGCTGATGCTCGACTACATGGCCAACACCGAGAACAGCGGCGAGCTCCCGCTGTACCAACCTGGCGTGTATGAACAGGTTCTCGCCCAGGGCGACACCCGCGGTGCCGGCGCACCGTCCGGCAAGGCCACGGTGAAGCAATGACCGGACACACGGTGACTCGCCACGACGTCGCTTTCGACTCCGACGGTGATACGTGCGCTGCCTGGCTTTTCCTTCCCGACGGCGTCGCGAACCCGCCGGTCGTCATCCTCGGCCACGGGCTGGGGGCAACCCGAGACATGCGTTTGGACGCGTTCGGGGAGCGTTTCGCCCAAGCAGGCATTGCCGCGCTGGCGTTCACCTACCGGCACTTCGGCGATTCCACCGGCCGGCCGCGGCAGTTGCTCTCGATCAAACGTCAGCTCGCCGATTGGGACGCCGCCATCGCCCACGTCAAGACCCGCGCTGATGTCGACGGCACTCGTGTCGCGGTGTGGGGCAGTTCTTTCGGCGGCGGGCACGTCATCATCGTCGCTGCCCGTCACCCCGAGCTGCGCGCCGCGGTGTCGCAGTGTCCTTTCACCGACGGCCTGGCCTCCGCCCGGGCACTCGGCGCCAAAGGCACCGCCCGAATCCTCCCCACTGTCGCCGCCGACGTGTTCGCCAAGACATTCGGCCGGGACCCGGTACTGCTCACTCTTGCCGGCGCCCCCGGGGAGAAGGCACTCATGAGTGCACCCGACGCGCTGCCGGGCTATCTTGCGCTCGTGCCGGAGGGCGGCGCGTTCATCAACGAGGTCGCCGCACGCGTCGCCCCCACGATCACCTGGCACCGGCCCGGCAAGTCGGCCAAGGACGTGACGATGCCGATTCTGTTCAGCATCTGCGACCACGACTCGGTCACCCCACCCGCGAGGACCCTCGAATACGCGCGCACTGCCCCGAAGGGTGAGATCGCACGGTACGACGCCGGTCACTTCGACATCTACCTCGGCGAGCCTTTCGAAGCGGTCGTCACCGACCAGACCGAGTTCCTCACCCGACACCTGAAGGACTGAACAATGACGTTCTCCACCCTGCCCGACCGCCGCGCCGCGCAGGCCCCTGGGGACCTGGCGGTCGCCGACTCCGCCCAGTCCCTGACCAACGAGGACCTCGCGACCAGGGTCCGATCTGTCGCCGCCCAGCTGGCCGACCAAGGCGTCGGCCCCGGCGATGTCGTCGCACTGCGGCTGACCAACCGGGTCGAGTTCGTGGTCCTGCTCTTCGCCGCCTGGCGGCTCGGGGCGACCATCACCCCGGTCAACCCCGCCCTCACCTCCGCCGAGGTCGCCCGGCAGGTTCAGGACTCCGATGCCAAGCTCGTCGTCGTCGAGGACGGCGCCGAACCCGTGGCCGGAGTGGCATCGCTTGCGGTCACGGACCTGCGGTATGACCTCGACCCCGCGGCGACCGAGCCGGTCGACGCGCCGGATGCGTTGGCGCTGTTGATCTACACCTCTGGCACCACCGGCGTGCCCAAGGGCGTCATGCTCGACCACGCCAACATCGACGCCATGACTCGGATGGGACGCGACGCCCTCCATCTCGGGCCCACCGATCGGTGTCTGCTGATACTGCCTCTGTTCCACGTCAACGGAATCGTGGTCAGCGTCCTCTCGCCGCTGCTGGTCGGGGCCAGCGTCATCATTGCCGATCGTTTCAACCCGCAGACGTTCCTCGACACCCTCGAAAAGGTCCGGCCCACCTTCTTTTCCGCGGTGCCGACGATCTACAGCATGCTCACCGCCCTGCCCGAGGACGTGCAGCCCGACACCTCCTCGGTCAGGTACGCCATCTGTGGTGCCGCTCCCGCGTCGGCGGATCTCCTCACCCGCTTCGAGGCACGGTTCGGGTTCCCTCTGGTCGAGGCCTACGGCCTGTCCGAGGCGACGTGCGGATCGACCATCAACCCCGTCGACGGTCTACGCAAGCCCGGGACGGTCGGGCTGCCCTTCCCCGACCAACAACTGCGGGTCGTCGGCCCTGATGGCGCGACGCTACCGAAGACGGAGACCGGAGAGGTCGTCGTCAAGGGTCCCAACGTCATGCGTGGCTACCTCGGACGACCTGAGGAGACCGAAGCGGTCATCAGCGAGGATGGGTGGCTGCGCACGGGCGATGTCGGATACCTCGACGAGGACGGCTACCTCACACTCGTCGGAAGATCCAAAGACATGATCATCCGCGGCGGGGAGAACATCTACCCCAAAGAGATCGAGGACGTGCTGGCCTCGCACTCCGACATCGTGGAGGCGGCAGTCGTGGGCGTTCCCGACGAGAAGTGGGGCGAAGTCGTCGTCGCATTCGTCCAGGCTCGGCCGGGAGCCGTCCTCGATCTCGACACTGTCACGGCCCTGTGCCAGAAACACCTCAGCGGCTACAAGCGCCCCACTGCCATTCATGTACTCGATGCACTCCCTCAGAATGCCGTGGGCAAGCTGGACAAGAAGTCGCTCCGGGAGCACCTGTCGCTCATGTGAGTTCGAGCTCGCGCCGATGCCTGGCGGCACCTACCTGCCAGCCCCGAGTCGGGGGGGGTCAAGGTCGTGGTGGGCGCAGGTTCCGGTGCTGCTACCCGGCTACGGGCGACGTCCGTTTCGGGCTCGCCGGCCGTCTCCCTGAGCCCAGAACTGTCTGAGAGGCGCGTGTGAAACGTGCCGATTCGCCTGTGCTCCGGCGCGTCTCCTCGGGAGAGGCGTCTTCCGGCCCTAGATTGTGGAGTGGCCTCGTGTGACCAGAGTGAATGAAGGGAGAGTCGCATGCCCAACTCCGTACTGTGGGTCTGTCTCGTCGCGGTCTGGCTCTTCGTGCTGGTCCCGATGGTCATCAAGGGTCGTCCGCAGATCCTGAAGTCCACCGACGCCGCCCGCAAGACGCGCCTGCTGCATCGCGGCGGGTCGCGCGCGAGCACCGCGACGCGGGACCGGCGCCGGTCGTCTGCCAGGCATCCCCACGACCCGTCGTGGAAGTCGTCGCGACGTACCGCGACCACCACCGTCGACGAGGACAAGGCCGAGGACGGAACCGCGGACACCGAGGTTTCCGAAGACACCGCCGAGAGCACCACCACGCGTGTCCGCCGTGCCGACAAGTCCGAAGTCGAGAAGCCGACCGTCGCGTCCGCCGATCTTGATGCGGACGACGATGACGACGAGCAGGGCGAGCACACCGAGCTCAGTGCTGTCGACAACGACGCCGATGATGAAGCATCGGACTCCGATCTCGAAGCGTCGGAGGACATCGAGGACGCTGAGTACGATGACGACTTCGTCGACATCGAGGACGAGGTCGAGGACGACGCGGCCGAATACGAGGACGAGGCCGAACTCGAGGATGAGGCCGAACTCGAGGATGAGGCCGAATTCGAGGATGAGGCCGAATTCGAGGACGCGACAGACGAACTCGACGAGGACGAGTACGACGACTACGCCCGCGGCTCCCGGGCATCCGAGGCGCATGCCGAGGACGGCGAGCCCGAATCCGACATCGACGAGGTCGAGGACTCCCCGGTGGCTCGGTCGCGGACCGAGCGGTCCGGTCGACGCAGCGTGTACTCGTCGGAGAAGGAACGCGAACTCAAGTACCGCGAGCGTCAGCGTGTGACCCTCGGTCTGTTCGCGCTGACGCTGCTGGCCGTGGTGTCGGGGTTCTTGATCGGGATGCCCGGCTGGGTGGCCACCGGGGTGCTGGGGCTGCTCCTGGTGGGGTACCTCGCCTACCTGCGCCGCGCAGTGATGACCGAACAGCAGATCCGCGCGCAGCGCCTCGCGCGTGCCAAGCGGGCGGCGCGCGCGGAGCAGGAGCGGCGTCGACGCGCCGCCGCGGTCCCCGAGTTCGCGGCCGCACCGCCGCCTCCGCGTCTGCGTAGGCCCGGTGGCGCAACGGTTCTCGAGATCGACGACGAGGACCCCGTGTTCGACCATCTGCCGCCGTTCCAGCGTCGGCGCGTGGAGCGTGAAGACCACCAGTACCGGCGGGTCGGCTGACCGACCGGACGCCCGAACTCCCTCAGCAGACAGGCTCAGCAGTAGGTATCGAACGGCGATACCTACTGCTGAACTGTTTCGGGCTCTATGCGGTCAGCGCGGGTTTGCCGTGCGAGTCGAGCCACGCCCGACCGGCTTTGGCCGCTTTCGACAACGCGAGTCGTTCGCCGAGATAGGTCGCGGGCGCCCCGACGACGGGGATGTAGCTCAGCATGCGGAAGACGGCCATCGGTTGCGGGCGCTTCTCGAACTCGTCGTCGACGGCACGAAGAAGTTTGGCTGCGTCCCAGATCGCCTTGAACAGCGACCTCTCGCGCTCCTTCGGTTCGTCGGGCAGCGACTTGCCCGACTCGGCGGTGACATCCGGATTCGCGAGGTCCCGCTTGCACAGCACCGACGCGAGCAACTGCACCTGACTCTTGCGGTCGGTGACGCCGTACTCGCGGGCGATCGCGACGAGGACCATCGACTGGTTCGCGAACCCGAGGTAGGGGGTCACCGGCAGACGTTTGGCCCAGATCCCGAAGACGCCCGGGAATGCGACGGCGCCGGTGTTGAGCGTCCCGATGCGGGTCACCCACCAACTGGCGCGCTTGGCCATCGACCGTTCACTCCAGCCCTTGGTTCCGGGCCAGTCGGCCGCGTCGAGCAGCTTCGACGCCGCATGCTGGGCCTGCTGGAGCCGCGAGCCGGCGTGGTCGTCGTCGTGGAAGGTGTGACCCTTCAGGCCCAAGGGGTCCCGCTCGGACAGGGCGTCCAGGACAGGGTTGATCACCCCCACGACGTTGTCGAGAATTCCGGCCAACTGCTGATCAGACATCCGAGGCACCCGACCAGACTAGCCACGGATGAGGCGTTTGGGTGTCCCCGGTCCAGGGCTGCTAAAGTGGCTCCCGGTTGGCGGTCAAACGCCTTCCGGGGCTATGGCGCAGTTGGTAGCGCGACTCGTTCGCATCGAGTAGGTCTGGGGTTCGATTCCCCATAGCTCCACCACACAGGCGTTCATCGAACCCTGCACGGTCGCATGCATCGTGGGGGTGACGCCGGTCTGCCACCATCGACGACGTGCTCGAAGCACAGCTGTCGGCGCCATTCTGGCGGAATCAAGTCACATTTCGCGGATGAACCGGTGCGCGACCGTCGTCCCTCCGATCTGCGTGCTCGACGCACCGACCGATCAACGCCCGACAGCAATCTCGTTGATATTCAGTCAACGAACGGTACTATCCTCACGACAACAGCCGGGGTGTACGCGAGCACATCGTGTGTACACGCCGATCCGCCGTAGGAGTGAGGCTCCCCATGCAGACTGCAGTGATCACCGGCGCGTCGTCGGGAATCGGGCGCGCGACAGCCGCGCTCCTGGTGGACCGTGGCTACCGGGTTGTCGGGACGAGCCGGGACAGTGCATCGGTCGCCGACCCGGTCGCCGGCGTCGAGTATCGCGACCTCGACCTCGAGTCGTCGGAGTCCATTGCGGCCTTCGCGCGCGGGCTCCGGGACACCGCCGTCGACGTTGTTGTCAACAACGCGGGTGAGAGTCAGTGCGGTCCACTCGAAGAGCTGCCCACCGAAGCTCTGCAGCGTCTGTTCCAACTGAACGTCCTCGGCCACATCGAGCTGACCCAGCTGCTGTTGCCGGCCATGCGCGAGCGGCGCAGTGGGCGGGTGGTGTTCGTCGGATCGATGCTCGCCAGCTTCCCGCTGGCCTATCGCTCGTCCTACGTCGCCACCAAAGCGGCCATCAAGGGTTTCGCGACGGCAGCTCGCCTCGAACTGGCGCCGTTCGGGGTCTACCTCACCACCGTCGAGCCGGGTTCCATCAACACCGGACTGTCCGAGCGTAGGACCAAGTACATCGCCGAGGACTCCCCGTATCGTGAGTCGTTCACCACGACCGTCGCCGCGCTGGACCGCAAGGAGTCGGAAGGCATCTCGGCCGACCGTGTCGCGCGCACGACCCTCCACGCCATCACTGCGCCGCGGCCGGCACCGCTGTATGCGGTGGGCAGTCGAGCGCCGCTCGTCTTCTCGGCGCGCCGTCTCCTCCCGCGCCGCACCATCGAGTCACTGATGGCCCGGTCCTACGGACTGAGCTGAGGCGACAAGGCGCCGATCGCCGTTCGTTGACTAGAAGTCAGTGAAAGCTCTACTCTGTGGTCGCGACATCCTCGACGGACGGAGTTTCACACGATGGCGACGTATCTCAGCCGCTACGTCACGGGAGACGCCGTGACGTGGGGCGTGGTGTTCGACGGTGGCATCACCGCACTGGAGGGGCGTTACGAGAACACGGCCGACCTCCTCGAGAACGGTCGCGACGACTGGACCGCGGCTGCGTCACGGCCATTCACGCATCATGCCGGCGTGGTTCACATGCTGTCGCCGATCACCACCCCGTGCCGAGTGTTGTGCCAGGGGGCCAACTTCCGGCAACACGCCATCGACTCGGGTATGGATCCCGACAATCGTGCTTTCAACCTGTTTTTCGACAAGACCGACGCCTCGGTCACCGGACCGTTCACCCCGGTGACCCGTCCGTCGCACGTGCGATTGCTCGACCACGAGATCGAGCTGGCGCTGGTGATGGGCAAGTCGATCGACGGGCCGGTGACCATCACCGACAAGTCGTTGCGCGAGTACGTCGTTGCCGTGACCATCGCCAACGACCTCTCGGCACGCGACGTCCAACTGCCTCAGGGCCAATACTTGAAGGGCAAGAGCTACCGCGGGTTCTGCCCCTTGGGCCCGGTACTGGCCGTCCTTGACGAGGACGACTATGCCCGTCTCGACCATCTCGAGCTGCGGCTGCATGTCAACGGCGATGTCCGTCAGGCCGACACCACTGCGAACTTCGTCTACCGACCGGCCGAATCACTCACCGAGCTCAGCGAATTCGCCAATCTGTCGGTCGGCGACGTGGTGTTGACAGGCACCCCGCACGGCACCGCGGCCAAATCGCCACCGGCGATCGTGCGACGGATCGCGACCGCAGCGTTGCCTGAGCACGTCATGTGGAAACTGTTCATCCGCCGCAATCTCGACGGCCCATTCCTCCGCCCGGGAGACACGGTCACGGCGTCCATCCGTTCCTCCGACGGCGCTCTCGATCTCGGCGAACAACGCACGCCGATCGTCGCGCCCACCGAAGCATAAGGACAGGTCATGAACACACAGTCCGCGTCGCCCGAGCCGACAGATACCCCGCTCGCGCCAGACGTCCTCGCGCACTTCGTCGTGAAGACTTCGCGTGCTGCGGAGATGATCGAGTGGTACTCGACGGTGCTCGGCGCCCGCCTGGTCCACGAAGACGATCAGATCGCGTTCCTCACCTGGGACGACGAGAGCCACCGACTCGCATTGGTGAAGGTGCCGGCTTTCGTTCGCCACCTGTTCCCGTTGGCCAGGTTGCGGCGAAAGGTATACGGCATCGATCACCTGGCATTCACATACCATTCGCTCGAGCCGCTGTTGCTCAACTACGAACGACTCGCAGCGAAGGGCATTCTCCCCGTCTGGTCGATCAACCACGGGCCGACCACGTCGTTGTACTACGAGGACCCCGACGGTATCCGTCTGGAGTTCCAGACCGAGAACTTCGCCACGCCGGAGGAGACGTCGGCGTTCTTTTCCAGCCCCGAGTTCGAGGCCAACCCCATCGGGGTCACCATCGACCCGTCGTACCTGATCGAGCGGCTGCGCGCGGGTGCGCCCGTCGAGTCACTACTTCGGCGAGACGCAGGCGTGCGACCGGGTACCACGCCGCGGGTGAACAAGCGCGCCATCACCCTTCGTACGTTGTGAGTTCCGACGAGGCGGTGCCCGTGGTCATCGTCGGGGCCGGCTCCACCGGCGCGACGGCGGCCTTGCTGTTGGCGCGACGCGGTATCGCGTCGGTGATCATCGACCGGCGTCTCGGCGAACTCACCCATCCAGCCGCGCATGTCGTCCACGGACGATCGATGGAGATCTGGCGTGAGGCCGATCCCGTTCTCGCGCAGCAGATCGCGGACCTCGCCCCGCCGATCGAATCCGTGAACCTCATCCGATGGTGCTCACAGTTGCACGGGCTGCCGCTCGGCGAGATCGACCTGGCCTCCCGGCCGGAGCAACTGGCGCGCGTGAAGTCCCATGGGGACTTTCTCATCTCCCACATCGGCCAGCATCAATTGATGCCCGTCCTGTGGGCCGCGCTCGACCGTGAGCCCTTGATCGACTTCCGTAGGGGCATCCGGATACAGTCCCTGCACGATCGTGGCGACTCGGCGACCGCGCTGACGAGTGACGGCGAGGACATCACCGCGCAATTCGTGATCGGCGCCGATGGCGCAAACAGTTTCGTCCGGGAGTCTGCGGGCATCGAGATGCACGGTCCCGTCCTCGCCCGCATGGGGAGCGCTTTCTTCCGGGCGCCGGGCCTCTACCCGGCCGACGCCCGTCCGTTGCTGAGCTGGATCTACCAGCCAGGCTTTGCCGGGGTGCTGATCGCTCACAGCGACGACCACTACGTCCTCATGAACACGTATTTGCATGCGGACCAGGCTGTGTCGGTTTCGCAGGACGACTACTGGGCCAGGACCCTTCCGGAGGTGCTCGGGTCCGGTGTCGAGTTCGACATCACCTCCACCGGCACATGGATGATGACCTCCCAGACCGCGGAGGTCTTCCGTCGCGGCCGCCTGATCCTCGCCGGCGACGCCGCGCACCGATTCCCCCACACGGGCGGATACGGGCTCAACAGCGGAGTCCAGGACGCCCACAACATCGTCTGGAAGATCGATGCCGTCCTCAACGGGCCGGCCACCGACCGTCTCCTCGACACCTACGAGGTGGAGCGCCGTCCGGTGATCGACCTCTTCGCGCGACACAGCGTGTCGAACCACTTCCAACTCGACTCGGCCACGCGCTATTTCGGTGTCACCAACCGCATGCTGCACCGGGCGACGACTGCCATGTCCCGCCGCCCGCTGACGCTGTTGCCGGGACGGGTCGCAGCGCCGCTCGCCGATCGGATCACCCGTGCGGGCCTTGCTCGCACCAGGATCCTCGATGCGAAGGGGCGGCGCGCCCAGCGGGTGCGCGACCTCGTGGCCGGCAAGATCCCGGGCCAGCTCGCGCACTTCGTGTCCACCGGGCTGGAATACGGGTATCGGTACGGTGGCCCGCTCATCGATTCCGAGCCCGGGGCCCGCGAGCCCGCGATCGGCTCCGACGAGGTCGTCGAGTATTTCCCCACAACCACACCCGGTGCGCGATTGCCGCACGCCGTTCTCGACACACCCGACGGACCGCGATCAACGCTACAGATGGTCGACCCACGATCGACCGCGCTCACCGTGTTCACCTTCGCCCCATCGGAGTGGACCGACGTTCTCGAGTCGTGCGGTGAGGCACTGAAGCCGCTGACCGCCCGGATTGTCGATCTGAGGGCGGTTGTCCTGCCTCCGTCAGCCGTCGATCTCTACGAGGTCGGCACCCTGGGCGCCGTGGTCACTCGAGCCGACGGCCACGTTGTGTGGCGTAGCTGCCAGGAAGCCGGCCACTCCGGACCGGAGTTGGTCGAGATCCTGCGACGTCGTTGGCTTCCGTACTTCACATCCAGATGAGAGATCTCGGCAAGCCCTGTTCACCAGCGACACAACACAACTCATCGCCTAGGCGCCACCGCGCCCCAGAACCACGGGGAGTGTCGACCAGCCGTGCAGAACACGAGTGTCTCGGCGGATGGACTCGCCGGCCGAGGCGAGGTGGGGATATCGATCGAAGAGGGTCCGCAGCCCGACCTCTGTCTCGGCTTTGGCCAGCGATGCGCCGAGACAGTAGTGGCGGCCGCCCGAGAACGACAAGTGTTTGTTGGCGTTTTCTCGGGTGACGTCAAAACGGTACGGATCGTCGAACACCTCGGGATCGCGGTTGGCGCCGGCGAGAACGAGCACGACATGATCTCCGCCCGCCAGGGACAGACCTTCGAGCGTCACGTCGCGCTTGGCCCTGCGAGCCGTCAGTTGTACCGGAGATTCCAGACGAAGCATCTCGTCGACCGCGTTCGGCCAGCGGGTTGGGTCTTGCTGCAGGAGGTCGAGCTGGTCAGGGTTGTCGAGGAGCAGGCGAATGCCGTTTCCGAGTAGGTTGACCGTGGTCTCGAAACCGGCGGCCAGGACCAGGCCCGCGGTGGCTCGGAGTTCGTCGTCGGTCAGGCCGACGCCGTCGTCGGTGGCCTTGATCAGCTCGCTCATGAGATCGTCGCCTGGGTTGCGACGAAGTTCATCCAGGTGATCGGAAAGCCATGCGTCGAAGCGTTCGAGCCCCTCTTCGACACGTGTGAACTGATTCCACGACAATCCGATGTCGAGGCTGGGAGCTGCCTGCTCTCCGAACTCGAGTACCCGCTGACGTTCATCATCGGGGACGCCCAGGACAGCGCTGATCACCGCGACCGGGAGCTGCGCGCAGTACTCGCCGATGATGTCGATCTCCTCGGTGCCGGAGGCGATCTCGTCCAGGAGGGCATCTGCTTTGTCCTGCACCATCTCCCGCATGTCGGCAACCGCGCGAGGGGTGAAGACAGACGAGACCAGTCTGCGGTACCGGGTGTGCTCGGGTGGCTCGACTGCCAGCAGTGACGGAGGCTTGAGTGGGTGAAGCGCTGGTGATCGAGTCCTCTTCTCGGCCCACCGCAGCGGGCCCGGGAGAGTGGCACCGAGTTCGGTCACGCGAAAGTCGTCGGATCGCAACAGGTGGTGTGCGACGCGATGGGATACCGAAATGTGATTGATCCGCGTTTTGACCAGTGGCCCTGAGGCTCTGATCGTTTCGAACACGTGCCGGGGGTCTGCTCGCGCGGCTGGATCGGCAAGCAGCGTCGCGTGTATGTCGCCGCCGCGAGCCGCCATGGTCAACATGTGGCGCACGACGCCATGGGCGGCAAGCCACCGGAGTCGGGTCTTCATGTCTGCGTCCCTCTTAGTCGACGGAACCGGGGTCGTCCATAGCCCGACGCTATAGTTTCATTGATAGCAAGTCAATGAAAGTCAAGTCGCTTGGCTGCGCAGTCGTGCTCACTCGGTGAGATGGCGACCGACAGATTTTGAGCTTGACCTCGCGCGGCCACCTGAGTGATGATTTCGTCAGAAATGACGACTTCGAACCGTTATGCGCGCCAGCCGGTGAGCGGTTCACGACCTCGAGGCGGGTGGATGGCGGAACTGGGCGCTTCGTCGCGGACGGAAACCCATCGCGGGGCTCCGGTCGTTGATGTCGATCTGTATGGCGATGAGGCTGTCGACGATCCGCACGGGGTGTACCAGCGCGTCCGGGACGCTGGGCCGGTGGTGTGGCTTCCTCGCTATCGCGTGTTCGCGATCGGGCGGTTCGATGATGTTCGAATGGCGTTGCGCGACGACTCGGCGTTCCGCAGCGGGCGGGGTGTCGCGGCGAACCCCATGGCCAACACTCTGGGGCACTACACGACGCTGGCCAGTGACGACGACACGCACATGACCCGTCGCATGATCCTGATGCAGTCGCTGACCTCGCGGGCCATTCGCCCGTCGCTACCTACGCTCGAGCGGGAGGCGGCGGCGACCGTCGACAGGCTCCTGGCCCGCGAGAGCTTCGACGGGATAGCCGATTTCGCGACGCGCCTGCCTGTTCAGGCGGTGGCTGAATTGGTCGGGGTGAAGGTGTCTCCGGAGCAGATGCTGACGTGGGGACGGGCCACGTTCGATGGCCTGGGTCCGACGAACCGGCGAGCACT
The DNA here is from genome assembly GCF_051789125.1 of Gordonia terrae. Lineage (GTDB taxonomy): Bacteria > Actinomycetota > Actinomycetes > Mycobacteriales > Mycobacteriaceae > Gordonia > Gordonia terrae_A. Next base: position 1,497,671 of record NZ_CP196526.1, read on the forward strand.
CCGGTCTCTGCGTGGCTCGCTGGGCCTGTTTCTCTACACCGTGGCGATCGGACGTCGTCATGTGACACCCGATGGGTGGGCGGCGACCGTGCTCGATGCCGCCGACCGCGGCGAGATCAGCCGCATCGAGGCGAAGAACATGATCATCGACTTCGTCGCGCCGAGCCTGGACACCACGATCCTCTCGACCGGCCAGTTGCTGTGGAGTCTGGGGACCAATCCCGAAGTCTGGCAACAGCTGCGGGCAGAACCGGAGCTGATTCCGACCGCGGTGGTCGAAGCCGTACGGATGGCATCGCCGGTACGGGTCTTCACCCGATCGGTGGCCGTTCCCACCCAGATCGGCGGAGTACGCCTGCGACCCCGGGACCGCGTCGCCGTGGTGTTCGCCGCAGCCAACAGCGACGAACGGCACTTCCATCACCCCGAGCGTTTCTCCCTGCTGCGGCGTGGCAGTAGCGTCGGATGGGGCCACGGTGTGCACACCTGTGTCGGTATGCAATTGGCCAAACTCGAGATGCAGACCTTGCTGCGGGCCATGGTCGAGCGAGTCGACACCATCACCGTCAGCAACCCGGTGCCGTTGCGCAACAACTGTCTTCAGGGGTTCGAGAGCTTCCGCGCCTCTTTCGCCTGATGTTGTCTTCGTGCACGCGACCTGGCGTCCACGACGACCCGTCGACTGTCGCGATCAGTCCCAACTCGGTAGCGGTAGCGCGATGAGCGTGCGGACGTCGGCCTCGCCGACGCCCAGGGCCCGAAGGACGTGAGCCGCGACCGCGTCGGTTGCGACCGTGTCGTCACGCTCGGGTTGTTCGAGGAGGAGCAACGCCAGCGACAGAGTCGCCCCGGAGACCACGGTCAGCGCGAGGTCGACGTCGGGGGCGACGAACCGTCCGGCGGCGACCGCGGCCTCGATGTCGCGTCGTGCCCGCGGAAGCAAACCGGCATCGGAGGCGGTCAGCATCGACAAGCCGTAGTTGACAACGACTTTGCTCAACTCCGGAAACCGGCGATGCAGACGTCCGGTCAGGCGAAAGCTCTGCGTGAAAGCCTCGGCCGGGTCGGCAATGCCGTCGGTGAAACCGTCGAGCAACTCGCCGTGATCGTCCACGATGGCCACCACCGCGGCCTCGAACAACTCGTCTTTGGTCGCGAAATGGTTGTAGAAGGACCCGTTGCCCACATCGGCGAGAGTGGTGATGTCGAGCACCGAGGCCGATGTCCGACCCTCGGCCAACAGCTGCTGGGCCGCGCGGATGAGTGACCGCCGCGTCTGCGCCTTACGTCGCTGGGCGCGTGTCGCCACGGCGGGGTCGTCCTCGGCCATCGGCCACTCCTTTCCGCAGGAGGCCCAATGGTCGCATACCCATCACTGACGAAAGCGTCAGAAGTACTTGACTGACGCATGCGTCGTATATGACGATATCGTCAATCAATGAGATTTGGAGTCGCGATGCCACTGCAGCACGACGTACACGAAGGTCTGCACGCCGACGAGGGGGCCCGGCCCGGCGAGCATCCCGGGCGACGCAGGCAACCGCTGGTGAAGGTCCGCGACATCGCCTGGCTGGAATTCGACAAGCCCGACCTGGCGCGTACCGCAGCCTTCGCCGTGGACTTCGGGTTCAGTCCGACGGTCCAGACGCCGCACGAGCTTCACCTGCGTGGGGCGCTGGCGGGCTCTCCGTGCGTGATCGTGCGGCAGGCATCGAGAACGGCATTCACCGGTGTCGCGTTCCGCGCGAACGACGAGTCCGACCTCCACGTCCTCGCCGACGAGTGGGGACGTCCAGTGGAACCGCTCGGCGATCTCCTCGGAGGCTGTGCGGTGACGACGCGCGACCCGAGCGGATGTCGGGTGCGAGTGGTCGCCGGAGTCACCGAATGGCCGGCGATGCCACTGCAAACCGTGCGCGGATCCTTCAATTTCGAGCACGGCAAGACCCGCACCAACACCCCGCAACGTCCTCCGCGCGCTCCCGCGGTCGTCGAACGGCTCGGCCACGTGGTGTTGCAGTCCACGCGATATCTGGAGTCTCTCAACTGGTATCTGCACAACCTGGGCATGATCGTCAGCGACTTCCTCTACTACCCGGGACAGCGTGAACGCGGCCCGGTCATGAGTTTCATGCGTTGCGACCGGGGTCCGGAACCGGCAGACCATCACACGCTCGCCCTCACGCTGGGACCGGCCGACCGGTATGTGCACTCGGCGTACCAGGTCTGTGACCTCGACGCCCTCGCGGCAGGCGGTGAGTACCTGACCGATCGCGGCTACGCCCACTCCTGGGGAGTCGGCCGCCACATCCAGGGCAGTCAGATCTTCGACTACTGGCGCGATCCCGACGGTTTCCTCGTCGAACACTTCACCGACGGCGACCACTTCGATCACACGGTCGCCGCCGGTTGGGCACCGATGACCGCTTCGGGTCTCAACCAGTGGGGACCTCCGGCGACGGCCGACTTCCTCGGCGTGAAACCAGGTCGCGCGGCGCTACGCGAGTTCACCGCGATCCTGACGTCGCTGCGCGAGTCGGAGAACGAGTTCGATGTCCAACGCCTACTCGGCCTGATGAAAGTTGCACGCTCATGAGCTTTTCCGTCCTTCGTACCGACGAGGCGTGGTGGGTGAGGGTGCCCGCCGGCGCCCGTCGGATCGACACCTCAGCCACCACGACCGCCGAACTGATCGCCGACCGGTCGGCGGTTTCCAGGTCCGTGTCAGGTGACGGTCCGACAGTCGACCCGTCCGAACTCGAGCTGCTCTCACCGGCCACCGCGCCGTGCCGGGTGATCGCACAGATGACCAATTATGTGTCGCACGTTCGTGATTCCGGTATGGACCCCGACAAGGTTCCGCTGACCTTCTTTCGTAAATCCTCGGGGTCGATCAGCGGCCCGACCGCTGACATCGTCAAACCCGGCCATGTTTCGCTCCTGGACTACGAGGTCGAGATCGGCCTCGTCTTCGGTCAGACCCTCCCCGTGGGGTCGACGGTGGACAATGAATCGCTGGCCGAACTCGTCGCGGGTCTGGTCATCACCAACGACGTCTCTGCCCGCGATGTGCAACTGCCCAAAACTCAGTTCTACGAAGCGAAGTCCTACCCGTCGTTCACACCGGTCGGCCCGGTGCTGCTGCTCCTCGAACCCGGCGAGTGGGCGAAGTTCCCCACGCTGACCCTGCAATTGCGGGTCAATGGGGTCACCCGTCAGAACAGCTCCGTCGCGGACATGATCTACAGCCCTCTCGAAGCGGTGCGCGCCCTCACCCGGTTCCAGCGGGTCGATGCCGGCGACTTGTTGCTCACCGGAACCCCGGGAGGAACCGCGCTCACCGCTCCGCCCAAACCCATCGAGATGATCGGCGCACTCCTGCCCCCACACGTGAAGTGGAAAGCGTTCTTCCGTCGGCAGGCCAACAACCCCAAGTACCTCAAACACGGGGACATCGTCGAAGCCGACATCCGTTCCGGAGATGGCACGCTCGACCTGGGCACCCAGCGCACCGTGGTGCGTGAGGCATGAGGGCGACCACGGCCGGCGCAGAGGCCGCGCTCTGGCCCGTCTATGACGCCCCCGATCTCGCCGACATCGAACTGACCCCTCTGTCCGAACGAGGACTTCCCGACACGACCTATCAGGCACTGCACCGGGCAGCGCAGCTCTGGCCGGAACGAACCGCCATCCGCGTCATGCCGGATGCCGCCCGCTGGCAGCAGACCACCGATCGAACCTACGCTCAACTCCTGGCGACGGTCGACCGGCACGCGGCGACGCTACGCGCCGCCGGCGTGGGACCACAGGATCCCGTCACCCTCCTGGCGCCCAACTGTGCCGGACTGATCGAGGCGTTCCTCGCGGCCCAGCGCGCCGGAATCGCGGCGCCGATCAACCCTGCCATGGATGCCCGCCACGTCGGTGAGCTGATCCGCCGGTCCGGCTCGCGGGTCCTCATCGCCGCCGGCCCCGATCTCGATCCCGCGGTGTTCGGTGGACTCGCCGACATCCTCGCGGCGACCGACGTCGACACCGTGTTCCTCCTGCAACCGACTGGTGCCGGTGCGCCTCCCGCGCCGCCGAACCTTGCGCATGCAATCGCGGTCGCCTACCTCGACGCCGACGACCACCCCCGGACCGAGGTCACCGACGATCACACCGCCGACGACGTGGCAGCCCTGTTCCACACCGGCGGCACCACCGGAGTGCCGAAACTCGCCGCTCACACCCACCGCAACGAGATCAGCAACGCGTGGATGATCGCGGCGAACACGGTGCTCGACGAGGACTCTGTCGTCTTCGCCGCGTTGCCGCTGTTCCACGTCAACGCACTGATCGTCACCGTGCTCGCGCCGATGCTCCGCGGACAGACCGTGGTGTGGGCGGGGCCGTTGGGTTACCGCGACGTGGCGCTGTATGGAGTGTTCTGGCAGCTCGTCCAGGCTCAGCGGATCGCCGGCATGAGCGCCGTCCCCACGGTGTATGCCGTCCTGGCGCAGTGTCCGGTGGATGCTGACATCTCCAGCCTCCGTGCATGTCTCGTCGGGGCATCGATGCTCCCGCCGGCGGTGCGTAGCGATTTCGAGTCGCACACCGGGGTCCCCCTGCTCGAGGGGTACGGGCTCACCGAGGCCACCTGCGCCAGTGTGCGTAGCTTCTTCCAGGGCCAACCCGATGGGTCGGTCGGGCAGCGGATGCCGTACCAGCACATCCGAGCCGTCGACGACCAGTGGGATGACGTCCCGACTGGATCCACCGGGCGGTTGCTCGTCACCGGTCCGACTGTCTTCGCCGGCTACGTTCGTGGTCGCACCGCTGCGGGTTTTCACCTCGACGATGGAGGCGCCATCCGCGACGGCTGGCTGGACACCGGCGACCTCGGCTCGGTCGACGCCGACGGTTTCGTCACGCTCACCGGCCGGGCGAAAGATCTCATCATTCGTGGTGGGCACAACATCGATCCACGCGCGGTCGAGGATGTGCTGCTCGAACACCCGGAGGTGACCGGCGCAGGTGTGGTCGGGCGTCCCGACGTGCACTCGGGCGAGGTGCCCGTGGCGTTCGTGACCGTGCGTGCCGACGGCACGGTGACCGGCGACGGTCTCCGGGCCTGGGCAACCGAACGCGTCTCCGAAGCCGCCGCCGCACCCAAGGCGGTGACGATCGTGGATGCTTTGCCGGTCACCGATGTGGGCAAACCGTACAAGCTCGCGCTGCGCTCAGGCGACGCAGGCCGCGTTGAGCGTCGCACTCGCCGGAGCCGGTATCGAGTCCGGGGTGCGGGCCCAGATCACCGACGGCGTGGTGGTGGCGATCGTCGATCGACCGCGTGAGGAATCCCTCGCCGCGCGGGTGCTCGACGCCTACGCCATCCAGTGGCAGTGGTCCGATCGCACCGAAACACCCAGAGCATGAACGACTTCCACATCCTGGCCGGTCGCGGCGCCGCTGCGTGCCTGACCCTCACCGGCGTCTCGAAAGTACTGGCTCTCGAGCCCATGATCGAGCGCGCACATCACCTGGGGTTCTCCGTGCCGGAGTTCCGGCTGATCGGTGTCGCCGAACTCGCCGGCGCGACCGGACTCGTTGCGGGCGAGCGGAATCCTCATATCGGCGCGGCTGCCGCCGCGTCGCTGTGCGCGGTGATGATCGGGGCATGCACAGCGCACCTGCGCACCGGTGATCGTTGGCTGTCCGCGGCCCCGGCCGCCGTCGTCGGCGTCGCCACCGCGTTCACCGCGACCGGCTTCGTGGCCCGGGTACGAGCTCGATGAGTCCGTGCAGTGATCCCGTGGTGATCGTGGGCGCGGGGCCCACCGGCCTCACCGCCGCGGCGTTGCTCGCCGACCTGGGTGTGCGGTCGATCGTTGTCGAGCGCTGGGACGGGGTCTACCCGCAGCCGCGGGCGGTACACCTCGACGACGAGGTGTACCGGATCATCGCCCGCCTCGGCCTGGGCCCGGAATTCGCGGCGATTTCCCGGCCCGCGCTCGGACTCCGTCTAGTGACATCGTCGTTGCACGTCCTTGCCGAGTTCCCACGCGATCCCGGGTCTGGTCCGCACGGCTTCCCGGCCGCGTCGATGTTCGATCAACCGCGGTTGGAGGAGCTGCTCCGCGCCGCCGTCGCCCGGCGCTCGTCCATGATCACCGTGCGTTCGGGAGTCGAAGTCGAGGGAATCGACCAGTCCGACACGGGAGTGACACTCACTGGTCGCGATCGGCAGACCGGTGAACCGATCGTTCCCGTCTCGGGTGGCTACCTGCTCGGTTGCGACGGGGCCGCAAGCGTCACCCGTTCGGCGATCTCGGCCGAGTGGCGGGATCTGGGATTCAGCCAGCGATGGCTCGTCGTCGACATCGAGACGTCTGCCGATCTGCGACAGTGGGAGGGGGTGACGCAGGTCTGCGATGCCCACCGCGCCGCCACGTACATGCGAATCGGTGACACCCGGTATCGGTGGGAGTTCCAGCTCCTGTGGCACGAGAGTGCCGCCGACTACAGCACCATCGATGGCGTCAGGCCGCTACTGCAACCCTGGATCAACGGTGTCGACGACTCTGATCTGACTCTGATCCGCTCCGCGGAGTACACCTTTCGGGCGCGCATCGCCAGGCGGTGGCGGGATCGGCGGGTGTTCCTCCTCGGCGACGCTGCTCATCTGACGCCACCGTTCATCGGGCAGGGCATGGGCGCAGGCATCCGTGACGCGGCGAATCTCAGCTGGAAGCTGGCGGCTGTCCTGTCCGGCGGTGCTTCGTCGTCGACTTTGGATTCGTATGAGCAGGAACGTATTCCGCATGTCACCGGCCTCATCCGGCTCGCCACGGCCACCGGTGCCGCGATGACCGGCGGCGGCCGCGCCGGCGACATGATCCGTCGTGTCGCTGCGCCCATGCTCGCTCGAGCACCGCGAATCACCAAGCGACTGACCGACAGTTCGACCGCGCCGCTCCGACCTTCGTGGTACGTCCGTACCGGCGCGGCCGGAGGGTGTCTGCCTCGGTGGGCGCGCCTGGACACCGCCGCGAACCCGGCCGGAATGCTCATGCCCAATGCCATCACGACAGGCGACGGACGTCGTCTCGACGATCGTCGACCGGGCTTTCAGGTCGTGGCTGTCGATGCCCCGACGCCGGAACAAGCCTTCGAAATCGAGCGCCGCGGTGGATCGACCCTCGTCGTCTCCGACGACCACCCTCTTCGACGATGGTTACTCGACCACCACGTCCGCGCAGCGATCGTTCGTCCGGACGCCACGGTGATGGCCGCGGGCAGGTCGATCGCCGCCGTCTACACACTGCTTCCCGCACTCGCCGCACACGCAGACGCGCCATGAGCCCCGACCCCAGCACTGACGTCCGTGGTTACGACCTCGTCATCATCGGATTCGGACCCGCCGGCGCCACTGCGGCAAACCTCGCAGGCCAACTCGGACTGCGCACCCTCGTCGTCGAACGCGACCCCGACGTCTTTCCTCGGCAGCGCGCCATCGCGATGGACGACCAGGCTCTGCGCGTGATCCGGGACATCGGACTCTACGACGAGGTCACCGCACGCATGCACATGGGTGTGACCGCACGCTTCATCGGCGTGGACGGACGGCCGATCCTGACAACGCCGACCCAGCCCAGCGAAGAATGCGGGGACCCGCCGGCCAACTTCTTCCACCAACCGTGGCTGGAGGCATCGTTGCGCGGGGGAGTGACACGCTTCGGCACCGTCGAGGTGCTGCTCGGGTACGAGGGTCGCTACCTCGAGCAGGACGACGGCAGCGTCGGTCTTGAACTCCTGGCCGTGACTGAGTCCGAACCGCACCGTCGGGTGCGCGCCTCCTATGTCCTCGCCTGCGATGGCGGCAGCAGCCCCACCCGCAAGTCGCTCGGAGTCGAATTCGCCGGCAACTCCTACTCCGAACTGTGGATGGACGTTCAGGCAAGACTTCGTCGGCCGCTCGACTTCGCCCCGCACTTCGATTTCATCTGCGACCCCGAGCGGCCCGGGGTCCGCTGCCCGTGCCCCGGCGGCTACTTCCGATGGGAGTGGCGGATCAACCCCGGCGAGACGCCCGAACACATGCTGTCACCGGAGAACATCTGGTCGATGCTGGAAGCCGAGGGCGTCACGCCCGACGACATCGAGATCCAACGGACCTGGACCTATACGTTCCATGTGCGCAAGGCGGCTCAGTGGAGGATCGGCCGAGTACTCCTCGCGGGCGACGCCGCCCACGTGATGCCGCCATTTGCCGGCCAGGGGATCTCAGGTGCCATCCGCGATGTCGCGAACGTCGTCTGGAAGATCGGGGACGTCCTCGCCGGCCGCGCCGACAGTTCTCTGCTCGAGACCTACCAGAGCGAGCGGCAAGCACACCACGACTTCATGACCCGCCGTGCCGAACTGTTCGGTCGAATCGTCATGCCTCCGAACCGCGTGGTCGCACGAGTACGAGATATCCTGCTGCGCAGCACCTCCCGGACCCCACTCGGTCGGTCCATTGTCGATCGCCTGGCACAACCGCCCGCGCTCGGGCCCGGTTTCACAGACCGCTCCGGCACCCGGAACCGTGCTGTCGGCCACCTGCTGAAGTCGGCGACCGTGGCGTCCCCCGGCATTGAACAGCGCCGAATCGACGCCGCACTCGGACCGGGATGGGCGATTCTCGGCCTCGCCCAGCCGCCGTCCGTCGCGGTGCCCCACCACATCCTGGCGGCCTGGAACATCTTCGACCCACAGTTGATCACCATCCGTCCCGGAACCTCGGTGGTCGGCAGCGGAGAGATCGGCGACCCCGTCGGCGAACTCTGGGATTGGATGCGGGACAGGGGCATCAGGTTCGCCATCGTGCGTCCCGACCGCTACGTACACAGCGCTGCCTACCATGCGGGCGACCTCCCGATGCCACCCGACCGCACAGTTCGTTGACATGGAATCAATGAACTCTTAGGGTGGTGTGATGCACGCAACCGCGAGGAGTTCCCCGCCGCCGTCGACGAAGGATGCAGTGACGTCGGGCGTAACCCTGCGGCGGGCGTTCGCCTGTTTGCCGAGCGGATTAGCCGCTGTCTGCGCCGACGTCGACCCTCAACCGACGGTCGTGCTCGTCAGTACGTTGACCTAGCCCGCGTTCGACGCGGCACCCGAGATCGCGCCGTTGATCTTCCACGGCTCTCGATACTGCCGCCTTGCCGACCAGACATCGTCTCGATCGATCGCCCGACACCCACATCACCATCGGTAGGAGATCTCCCATGACCGCGACACAGGCCCAGGCCACAACCACCGTCGACGAGGTGCTCGCTCGAGTGACCGAACTGCTGCCACTCATCAAGTGTCACGCGGTCGAGAACGAGAAGGCAAGGAGGGTTCATCCCGAGGTCATCGAGGCGCTGCGTGACGCCGGCGCATTCCGCGTGGCCGCCCCGAAGCGCCACGGCGGGCTCGAGGCCGGGTTGGAGTACATGCTGAGGTTGTCCGCGCTCATCGCGGAGGCAGACGGCGGAACGTCCTGGGTGGTCACGCTGTCGAACATCCAGTCGTGGTCGACGTGCATGTACCCCACCGAGACCGTGGACGAGATCTATGCGCCCGGGCCCGACAGGGTCCTGTGCGGCGTCGTCTCTCCCGGCGGCACGGCCCGCAAGGTCGACGGCGGGTACCGCGTCACCGGCAAATGGCCCTACGCCTCGGCGAGCCTGCACGCCGAATGGATGGGTGGCGGGGTGTGGGTCGTCGACGAGGACGGGGACGAAGAGGACCAGGCGATGGTCTTGCTGCCGCGTGCCGACGTCACGGTCGACGACACCTGGTACGTGGCCGGGATGCGCGCATCGGGAAGCAACACCATCGTCGCCGAGGACGTGTTCGTCCCCGACCGCCGGCTCATCTCGATGCTTCCCGTCATCTCGGGTACATACATGGACGACCATCCCGACTCGCCGTTCTATCGATCGGCGTTCGGTGCGATGTTGGTGTTGGTTCTCGTGGGTCCTCAGCTGGGATTGGGCCGCGCTGCCCTCGAACTGGCGGTGACCAAGGCATCGACCAAGGCGTTGGCGTACACCAACATCGAGCGTCAGGCCGAGTCGGTCGCCTTCCAGTTGCTCGTCGCCGATGCTGCGATGCAGATCGACACCGCCCATCTGCATGCGTATCGCGCGGCGAGCGACGTACAGCGGTATGCCGAGGAAGGGATCTACCCGGACATCACCGCTCGTGCGCGGATGCGGGCTGACTCGGCGGTGGCACTGAAAAGCGTGAACAGCGCGCTCAACACCCTGCTCGACGCCTCGGGGGCGGGCAGTTTCGCGGAGGTCAACGCGATGCAGCGGATCTGGCGTGATTCGAACGTCGCCTCACGCCACGCCGTGATGCTCCCGCAAGTCTCGATGGAGGCCTACGGCAAGGCGTTGCTGGGTCAGCGCGATCACATCACCGCGATCATCTAGCCTCACCCCTCCGATTCTCAAGGAGCCCGCATGCCCGAGATAACCACAACCGCAAGCCTGAACGCACCGCAGGAGAAGGCGTGGGCGGTGATCTCCGACCCGAGCCGATTCGCCGAGTGGAACACCCTGCACACCTCATGGGGCTCCGAGCCACCGTCTGAACTGTCGGTCGGCGTGACCCTCACCGAGGTGGTGACCATCAAAGGCGTTGTCGACACGATCGACTTCACCACCACCGTCTACGAGACCCCCCGTTTCGTCCAACTCGAGGGGTCGGGAAGCACGGGTTCGACCGTGCAACTGGACTTCACGGTGGATCCGGATGGCGAAAATGCCTGCGTGGCAACGTTGCACGTGATCTTCTCCAGTTCGATCCTGTTCGGACCGCTCGGCAAGATCATCGAGAAGGCGTTCCGTAAGCAGCTGGAGAAGTCGTTGGAGAAGCTCGACACGCTCGTCGGATGATCCGAACCGGCTGGTACGCGAGACGCTATTCGAAGTGCGCGATGGCCTCGGTGAGATCGACACTCGGGTCGAGGATCGAGGTCGTCTTCATGCAGGCGACGATCAACGACTGCATCCAGACGATCAGATGATCTGGGTCGAACGAGTCTGTGTCGTCGAGCCATTGCACCACCGCTTCGTCGATTGCGGCGACGACTGTGCGTCCGACCAGACGCAAGGCCGCATTGTCCGCGTCGACGCCCGCGACGGTGGCGAACGCCTCGACCGCGTTCCATCGCGCCTTCTCGTAGACCTCCCAGGCCTCGGGATCGGCGCCCCGCCCGCCGAGAACCAGGCGCAACGCCAGACCCCGGTGCTCGCGTAGATACTCGAGGTGTTGACGCAGTGCCGTGCGCACCAGCTCGACAGGGGCAGCGCCTTGTTCGAATTCGAAGGCGTCGTTGAGCTGGGCGGCTGTCGTGCGCACCGCCGCGAGGTAAATGCCCCGCTTGTTGCCGAAATAGTGGAACAACAGTCCGTGGGCCACCTCGGCGCGCGCGGCGATGTCGGTGACCGCCACCTGCTCGTATTCCTTCTCGGAGAACACCTCGATCGCCACCTCGATCAGGCGGCGTTTGGTCTCGGCGGCCTGGGCTGCGCGCTTGGAGGGCTTGGCGGACGGCTGGGTGGCCACGACTCATTCTCCTTCGCCACTGGTTGGTGTCACCACACTGTGACCGACAGCCGGGCTCAACCGATGATCGGGGTCCGGTTCCTGGTCATCTCCCGCAGCGCCTGGCTCATGGCCTCGTGGACGCGGCGAGCGAAGTCCTCGGTCGACTCGTCGTCGTGCGCCCTCATGGGTGGCAAGACTGTGGTCACGATCTTGGAGGGCAGCGGCAGGTACGGCAACAAGCCGACCAGCCCGATATTGAGCCCCCACGGCAACGACAGCGAGGTCGGCACCGACTTGATCCGCAGCGCGCGGTCGAGGCCTACCAGGCGAGCGAGGCGTCTGCCCTGCCCGAGCACGAGCAGTGATTCGCCTGCCCCCGCGGTCACCACAGGGACGATGGGGACGTCGGCCTCGACCGCCACTCGGGCGAACCCTGTGCGGCCGGCGAACAGCACACGATTGCGGTCACTCCACTTCTTGAAACCGTCGATGTCACCGCCGGGGAACACCAGGACGTGCCTGCGTGCCCGAAGCGCCGCCACGGCCGAACGGTGGTTCGCCGGTGTGGCGTCGAACATCTCGACGATGCGGCCGAGGCCCAGCGTCCAGGCGATCTGATGCGTCAGGATGGTGACACGTCGTCCGTCGCCGACCTTCTCGTAGGCGGAGGCGAACGCGAGAACGTTCAGATCGAACACGCCGCCGAAGCCGTGGTTGGCGACGAAAAGCACCGGGCCGTCGGGAATCTCGCCATGCTGCACGGTCTCCATGCGGTGGTAGAGGCGGGCGACGGCGACACTCATCCCGACGATGAGCCGTGGCACGTTGTCCATCGGCCTAGCCTAGGGTCAATCGGCAACGAGTACCTCGTTTTTCATCTCGTCCTGCTCGGTTGCTCGTGCTCACCGACGGCCGGGATCCCGCTGCGGGGCACGCGGCGGCGCCGATTGATTGACTTGGGGTCAACGAACTGTAGGCTGTGCTCATGCGAGAGGAGATCGCGATGTCGACGCACCCGGGACGGACCGGCACCGAGCCGGGACCGATCGAAGTCACCGCCCGTCGGCTCGACGCCATCGCCGAACAGGTGCTGTGGTTGTCGACGTCGATCATCCACCACGCCAACCGTGTTCGGCCGAATCCCTCGGGTCTGAAGGTGGGTGGCCATCAGGCGTCATGTGCCTCGATGGTGTCCATCATGACCTCGCTGTGGTTCGACCAGCTGCAGTCGGGGGACCGTGTGTCGGTGAAGCCGCATGCCTCGCCGGTGCTGCACAGTCTGAACTACCTCCTCGGTGACCTCGAGGAGCGTCACCTCACGACCCTGCGCGAGTACGGGGGACTGCAGTCCTATCCCAGCCGGGCCAAGGATCCCGACACCGTCGACTACTCGACCGGCTCGGTCGGGATCGGCGCCACCGCCCCGATCTGGGGGGCGATCGCGCGTCGGTATGTCCAGACCTCCACCGGGCACGCGGGGAGCGGGCGGCAGTACTCCCTGGTGGGTGACGCCGAACTCGATGAGGGTGCGGTGTGGGAGGCCATCGTCGACCCGGCCGTCGCCGAGCTCGGCGAGGTCGTGTGGATCGTCGACATGAATCGGCAGTCCCTCGACCGTGTCGTGCCCACCATCGCCGCCGGTCGGCTCGAGGCGATGTTCAGGGCCGCGGGATGGCAGGTGATCACCGTGACCTTCGGTGCGCTGCTCGAGTCGCTGTTCGCCCGACCCGGGGGAGCGGCGCTGCGCGCCCGGATCGTCGAGATGCCCAATGCCGAGTATCAGCGGCTGCTGCGCTGCACGCCGGAGCAGGTCCGCGACCGGCTGCCCGGTGACGGGCCCGGCGCCGACGAGATCTCCCGTCTCATCGCCGATCTCGACGACGCGACGCTGTCGGCGGCCATCCGCAACCTGGGCGGCCACGACATGGCCGCCCTCATCGAGGCCTATCGACAGATCGACGACTCCCGCCCGACTGTCATCATCGCCTACACCATCAAGGGATACGGACTGCCCACCGAGGGGCACCCGCAGAACCATTCCTCGCTGCTCTCGGTCGTCGAATACGAGGGCTTCGCCGCCGATCTCGGGCGCGACCCGGCGCATCCGTGGGGGCGCTTCGACGGCGGCTCGGAACTGGCCGAGCTGTGCGCGGACACTGCCGGTCGGCTGCGTCGTGATCCGGTACCCGACCGGCCGTCCCTGACAGTCCCCGGCGACAGTGGTCGCACCCCCAAAGGCACATCGAGTACGCAGGCAGGGCTGGGTCGGGTCTTGCTCGATCTCACCCGCAGCGCCCCCGAGATCGCCAAGCGGGTCGTGACCGTGAGTCCGGACGTCAGCTCGACCACGAACCTGGCCGGGTGGGTCAACAAGGTGGGGGTCTGGTCGGCCTCTGAGCGCCGGAACTGGTTCGACGACGATCCGGAGACGTTGATGCACTGGCGGGAACGGCCCACCGGGCAACACATGGAGCTCGGCATCGCCGAGACCAACCTCGTCGGACTGATGGGAGAGTTGGGCGCCACCTGGAGCCGTTGGGGCGAGCCTCTGTTCCCGATCGGGGTGATGTACGACCCCTTCGTCGAGCGCGCCCTGGAGCCGTGGTCCTATGGCATCTACGCAGGCGGACAATCGATTCTGGTCGGCACACCATCGGGTGTGAGTCTCGCGGCCGAAGGGGGCGCGCATCAGTCGATCAAGACGCCGTCCATCGGTCTGGAACAGCCCGGCTGCATCTCCTACGAGCCGGCCTTCGGCATCGATGTCGAGTGGACGCTGCTCGCGAGCATCGGCCGGCTCGGGCGGCCGGACGGCTCCTCGGCGTACCTGCGCCTGTCCACCCGACCGGTCGACCAATCGTTGGCGGCCGTCCCCGAGGATCCCGCCGCCCGCGAACGGCGGCGTCGACAGGTTGTCGCAGGTGGTTACCCCCTTGTACGGCGCGATTACCCGGCGGTCACCATCGTCGCGATGGGAGCGATCGTCCCCGAAGCTCTCGCCGCTGCAGACCGCCTCGAGCAGGCCGGCGTCGCCGCAGATGTCCTGTGCGTCACCGGTCCCGGGCTGCTGTTCGAGGCGTGCCAGGCCCGCCGAGGCCAGGCCTCGGCGGAGACCTGGATCCTCGATCAGTTGCTACCCGCCGAACGCGCGACACCCATGGTCACTGTCCTCGATGGGCACCCCCACACTCTGGCATTCCTCGCAACAGTCAACCGGGTGCCCTCGATAGCGTTGGGCGTCAGCAACTTCGGCCAGGTGGGGTCTCTCGATGACGTCTACCGACACCACGGCATCGACACCGACAGCATCGTGCGCGCAGCACTCGACGTGACCGCGTGACGATCATGGCCGTGTACTAGGAGTCCCGTGTGCCCCTCTGCGCTTCCGACGAGCACGGTCGAGGCGCCGTCGCTGCCCGGTACCCCGGCCACCCCGGCGGGTCGTCGTCTTCCACGCCGCGTCGAGCGTGACCCAGAATCGCGCCGATCGTGAGTGCGTGCGTCGAAGGGTCCCGGCGTAGACTGGGCTCAACTGGATCGAACATCTGACAGACCTCTGTTGGCGTCTCCGGTGTCGGACGGTCACTGACCGTGCCGGTGACCAAGTCAGGTGGCAAGGGTGAACGTCGTTTCCCGCGATGGCGACAGTGGGCCGAAAAGGCTCTCCAGCAACGGATCACAGCGATGAAGCCGCTGCTCGGACCGGCGCGTGTGCGTTTCGGTGTCGATCCGACGGCCCCCGTTGCCGGTGCGTGGTACCCCTACACCCTGCAACTCGCCGACGAGCTTCCCGGCATGCTCGCGGCCGCGCGGCCGCTCGTCGGCGACATCAGCGGGATCGATGTGAACTGGAGTAGCTTCCGGCGACTGCCGGGGCTCGACTCGCCCGACTCGCCGGAGACGCCGCCGCTGATGACGCTGACCACCGCGGGGAGGACGGTCACCCTGCTGGTCATCCCGCCGCGGACGGCATCGTCGCTGGCGGCGATCCTGCTGCGTCAAGCCAGCGACAGCGTCATCACGGGCAGCCAATGCCATTCCCTCGAATTCCGTCGAGCCGAACGCATCCTGGTGCGGGCCGGGGTCGCCTGCCCCGAGCGCGCCCACTAACCCTCGCCGGGCTGAGCACCTCGTGTCGATGAGCTCCGTCGCTTCGGGCATCGTCGTAGGGAACCACGGTGTAGTTTCTCGCGCATGACCGCCGCGATGCTCACATTCGCCGGGACGCTCCTGGTCGCCATGATCGGCGCGGTCATCGCCCGGCTCGACGCGACGCCAACGACCGGCATCAGAAGCTGTCCCAGAAGGTCGACATCCTGGTCAAGCTGCCGCATGACTCGCAAGCGCATGCGCGGATGAACGGCATCGTCCTCGACGCGATCAACGAACTGGCGGAGTACGAACACCGCCGGCGCAGCGCCGTGTTCCAGCGCCGGGCGCTGACGATGGCCTTTCTGGCGTGGCTCGTGGTGGTCGGACTGCGGATCGCCGCCGAGCAGTTCGATCTCGGCCATTACGAGAGCATCATGCATTACGTCGCCGTCGCACTGCTGGTGCTCGGCTTCGTCCTCGTGCTGGCCTCGGCGGTCGCTACGATCCGCGACATCCGGCACCGCGACGAGGCCCCCGCGAACTGATCGGGCCGGTCCGGCCAAACCCCCACTCCCGCCTGAGACGGTTTGTTAGCTTTCGTCCATGAGGTCGACGAAGATCCTGGTGGGGCTGGTCATCGCCGCGATCGGCGTGCTCGCCGTGACCGTGTCACCCGCGAGTGCGCAGCCGCTGCCGGTGAACTACAACTTCTTCGCGGGTATCCCCGCGGAACTGGCGAATCCGGGCGGCTCGCTCCCCGGTTCCAACGACTGGAACTGCAGGCCCAGCGCGAGCCATCCCAACCCGGTCATCCTCGCTCACGGGACCGGGGGATCGCAGCAGACCAACTGGGGCACCTACGTCCCGCTGCTGAAGAACGAGGGCTATTGCGTCTACGCCCTCACCTACGGTGCCGTTCAGGGTGCACCCTGGCCGATCAGCGCCATCGGCGGAATGGGCGAGATATCAGACAGCGCAGCAGAGTTCGGCGCCTTCGTGGACAAGGTGCGCCGGGCTACCGGAGCGTCGAAGGTCGACGTCGTTGGGCACTCGCAGGGCACCGTGGTGCCCGCCTATTACGCGAAGTACCTCGGCGGCCGCGACGTCATCGACAAGTACGTCTCGCTGGCTCCCGCCTGGCGGGGCTCCGGGGTCGGCGGAAACGATGTGATCATGCCGATCGTCCGGTCGCTGGGACTGCGACCCGAGCAGGTGCCCTTCTGTCAGGCATGCGCGCAACTCGATCCGGGCGCGCAGGTGATGCGCCAGATCGCGTCGGGCGGCTACTACCTGCCCTCGATCCGATACACGAACATCGCCACCCGCTACGACGAACTGATCGTGCCGTACTGGCTCGGTCTGCCGCCGGGCGGTTCGAACGTCCGCAACATCGTTGTGCAGGAGGGTTGTTCGGTCGACTACACCGAGCACGCCGGAATCGCGGGTTCGCGACGTGCGGCCTATTTCGTGCTCAACGCCCTCGACCCGGATCACCCCAGAGCCGTCCCCTGTGACCGGGCCGCGCCGTTGACCGGGAGCCCGTTCTGAATTCGCTCCGCCACGGCGGCCGACCCCGGAGTCGGTTGCAGCGCAGAGGTGTAGCAACCGCGACCATCGGTGTGCTGCTCGCTCTGTGCACGATGGGCACGGCAAGCGACGCCCGGGCAGACGTGCCGCCTCTCGGCCCCGGGTTCGACTTCGGCGTGGCGCAGTCGGGTTTCCAGTCCGAGGGGCACAACCGCGACTCGAACTGGATTCGCTACGGCGACGAGGGCAGATTCGACGCCCGCGTCGGCAACGCGGTGGACTTCTATCACCGCTACGCCGAGGACATCGCCCGCGCCGCCGGCCTGGGGGTGGGCATCTACCGGACCTCGGTCGAGTGGTCGCGCGTCGAACCGGTGCGCGGCCGAGACGACCCGGCCGGGTGGGCGTTCTACGACCGGGTCATCCGCGCCGTCGTCGACGCCGGAATGCGGCCGATGATCACCCTGAACCACTGGGTTCATCCGGGCTGGGCGGTCGACCTCGGCGGTTGGAACCGGCCCGGTATGTCCGGCGATCTCGTGGGGTTCGCCCGCAAGGTGGTCGATCGTTACGCGTGGGCCGACCCGTTGTGGATCACGTTCAACGAACCGACCGAATACGTCCGACGTGAACTCATGTACGGCGGCGTGATGCCGCAGAACGTCGGGCGCATGGCCGACGGCATCGTGGCCGCCCATCGCGCGATCCACCGGCACGTGCATCGGGTCCAGCCGGGTGCGCAGGTGTCGTCGAACTTGGCCTACTACCCGATCGGGGGTCTGCAGGCGTGGCTCGAATCGGTGTTCCCGCAGCGCATGCGCGACACACTGGACTTCGTCGGCGTCGACCACTATTACTCCTTCTCGGTCACCGATGCCTCGGTGGCCAACGGCGCGACGGGTGAGTTCTGGAAGAGTTCACAGGCGCCCGAGAGCATCTACTACGTTCTGCGACATGTGTCCCGGCAGTTCCCGGGCAAGCCGATCCGGGTGATCGAGAACGGGCTGGCCACCGGCCCGGACGGTCGACGTCCCGACGGCTACCGGCGCGGAGATCATCTGCGCGACACCGTCTATTGGCTTCAGCGCGCCCGGCAGGACGGCATCGACGTGGTCTCGTACAACTACTGGAGCCTCACCGACAACTACGAATGGGGCGACTACGACTCGCGTTTCGGTCTCTACTCCGTCGACGTCGAGGGCGACCCGTCGCTGACCAGGCGTCCCACCGACGGGGTGGCGGCCTACCGTCAACTCACGCGTGATCGCGGAGTGCCGGCGGGGTACCGCCCGACGCGACTGCCCGTCCCGTGCTCACTGGTCGCCGTTCCCGACAGCTGCACCAACCCGGCGGTCGTGGGTTAGGGGGCAGACGGCGGGGTTCAGGCGGGTGCCGTCAGGCGATGCCCAGTGCGCGCAGTCCGGCGGCGGTTGCCGCCGCGAGGATCACCACCACTGCCAGAGGCGCTTTCAGCAGCGCCGCGATCACCCCCACCGTCACACCGGCGGGCCGTGCCCAGCCTGCGAAGTCGTGTTCGATGAACAGTGCGCCGGTCACGGCGACGGCGACCAGGAGTACCACGGTCGCGCGGTCCATGACCTTCTCCGTCTCGTCGGACATCGAGATCCGGTGGCGCAGGACCGGACCGGCCGCGCGCATGGCGTAGGTGCCGACCGCCAGGAGCGTCACCCCGATGCCGAGGGCGAGCCCGCCCGTCATCGAGTGTCCCGGGAGAAGTCGTTGTGTGACTTGGCCATTCGTGCCTTCTCGTCGTCGATGGAGGGGGCGGCGGGTGATGGCGATGTACGGAGCGCGGGCCCGGCGGAGCGGGCCCGCCGGATCGCTTCCAGGGCGACGAAACCGCCGAGTGCGCCGATGACGGGCAGCCCCGCCGGAAGGAATGGTGTCGATGCCACGGCGACGGCCGCGCCCACTGTCACCGCGGCCCATGTCGCGCCGTCCCGCAGCGCCGGGATCGCCAGGGCGGCAAGCAAGGCGGGGAAAGCGGCGTCGAGACCGAGCGCCTCGGGGTGTGCCAGTGCGCCGCCGAGGGCTGCGCCGAGTGCGGCGCCGACCGGCCAGGAGACCAGGACCCCCAGACCGCAGAACAGGAATGCCGCACGTGCGCGTGGGGGATCGGATTCGGCTGTCGTGACCGCAGCCGTCTCGTCGTTGATCAGATGGGCGCCGAAGAAGATCTCGGCGGTTCCGCGCAGGTGTTTCCCGACTGCGAGTCCGTATCCGAAGTTGCGGGTGTTCACCAGGAGTCCGGCGAGGGCGGCCAGCACCGGGGCGCCGCCCGCGGCGAGGATGCCGACGAAGACGAACTCCGACGAGCCGGCAAGGACCACCGTTGCGATGAACACGATCTGCCACAGGGCGAGACCGGCCCCATGGGCGGCAACCCCGTAGGACGCGCCGATGACGAGCACGGACAGGGACATCACCACGACGGCCCGCCGAGTTGCCGCATCAAGGGTTCTCCATGCCGAACGCATGACTACTATAGTGAACAGAATGATGGTGTTCGTCAAGATGGACGATCGGACGGTTTGATGAACGACTCCTCGTCGGTGAACCCGAAAGAGCTGGTGGCTGCGTCGCTCAAGCGTGAACGCGCACGTGCGGGGCTCTCCCTGACGGAGCTCGCGCGGCGAGCGGGTGTCGGGAAGTCGACGTTGTCGCAGCTCGAATCGGGGGACGGGAACCCCAGTGTCGAGACGCTCTGGGCCCTCTCGACGGCCCTGGGGGTGCCGTTCTCGGCGTTGCTGGACTCGCCGGCACCCACCGTGGAGGTCATCCGGCTCGGCGAGGGGCCGGTCATCCCCGCCGCCGACGCGGACTACTCGGCCACGCTGCTCTCCACGGCGGCGCCGGGATCGCGGCGGGACATGTATGTCATCCGGGCCGAACCCGGCAAGCCGAGGGTGTCCGCCCCGCATGCTCGCGGGATGCGCGAGCATGTCGTGATCAGCAGTGGCCGTGCGCGTCTCGGCCCCACGAGCGCGCCTGAGACGCTGGCCGCCGGCGACTACATCTCGTACCCGGGCGACGTCGAGCATGTCTTCGACGCGCTGGAGCCGGGCACGGTGGCCGTCATGCTCAACGAGATCTTCTGAGTCTTCGCGGTTGCGCGGTGCGGATCGTCCGACCGATCCACGCGTCGCGCGCAGTACGCCGAGACGAGGGGCCCGATCGCGACCTGCATCACAACGATTCGCCACATCGGTTACCGACGCGTACTGTTGCTCTCAGCGATGCGCCCGGAACCGGGACGCGTCAAGCGTCGTAGAACGCCTCTCTCGCAGGTCGGTACCCACCGAAAATGCTGGGCCACCTGTCATTGACTTCATACGGCGAACGAGCTCGCGCACCCGCGTGTTCGCCACCGGCACCGCCCACCGGCACATGTCCGTGCTGCTCCGCGTGCCATGCACAGGAAGAACCCTGCACACTCGATGACTGCTGTACTCGAAACCCCGTCGGCCGCCGCAACTCCGGACGCCGCTGCGTCCAGTTCGACGCCGTCGTTCCAATCGCTCGGTGTCCCAACGGAACTCGTCAAGGTTCTGTCGGACCAGGGGAAGGTCGACGCCTTTCCGATCCAGGCCGACACCCTGCCCGACACCCTCGACGGCAAAGACGTCCTCGGACGCGGCAAGACCGGCTCCGGTAAGACCCTGGCCTTCTCCATCCCGCTCGTCGCCGGGCTGGCCGAGATGGAGGTCAAGCGCTATGTCGGCGCTCCCACCGGTCTCATCCTCGCTCCCACCCGGGAACTGGCGACCCAGATCGCGGCCGTCGTCGAGCCGCTCGCCGCATCGGTCGGACTGACCGTCACCACCGTTTTCGGTGGCGTCAAGCAGACCCGGCAGGAGCAGGCGTTCCGCCGTGGCGTCGACATCGTCGTTGCCTGCCCCGGTCGGCTCGAAGACCTCATGCGCCAGGGCATCGTCCGGCTGGACGAGGTCGAGATCACCGTCATCGACGAGGCCGATCACATGGCCGACCTCGGCTTCCTGCCGGTGGTCACCAAGCTCCTGGCCGCCACCCCCGCCGAGGGGCAGCGGATGCTGTTCTCGGCGACGCTGGACAACGGCGTCGACAAGCTGGCGAAGCGGTTCCTCGACAAGCCGGTCCTGCATTCCGTGGACTCCGCGGAGTCACCGGTCGCCGCGATGACCCACCACGTCTTCGAGGTCTCGTCGTCGAACAAGGCGTCACTCGTGGCCGAGCTCGCCTCCGGTACCGGCCGCCGCATTCTGTTCATGCGCACCAAGCATCAGGCCAAGAAGCTCGCGAAGAAGCTGAGCGAGGAGGGGATT
Organism: Gordonia terrae; assembly: GCF_051789125.1. GTDB lineage: Bacteria > Actinomycetota > Actinomycetes > Mycobacteriales > Mycobacteriaceae > Gordonia > Gordonia terrae_A. The sequence goes on from NZ_CP196526.1 coordinate 1,519,186, forward strand.
CCCGCAGTCGACCTGCACGGCAATCTCAGCCAGGCCCAGCGCGACCGCAACCTCGCCGCCTTCGGTGAGGGCGAGGTGCGCGTGCTCGTCGCCACCGACGTCGCCGCCCGCGGTGTGCACGTCGACGGCATCGAGCTGGTCGTGCACGTCGACCCGCCGGCCGAGCACAAGGCCTACCTGCACCGTTCGGGCCGTACCGCTCGCGCGGGCAGCGCCGGCGATGTGGTCACCGTCTGCCTGCACGAGCAGCGTCGCGAGGTCACCCAGCTGCTGCGCAAGGCCAAGATCAATGTCACCCCGATCAGCGTCGACCCCGGCTCCGACGCCGTGGGCGAGCTCGTCGGCGAGCGCGCGCCACGCGTGTCGCCGGCTGCGCGTGCCGCGGCCGAGTCCGCTCGGGGCTCAGGCCAGGGCGGGCGGTCGCAAGGCGGACGCTCCCAGGGTGGTCGTTCGCAGGGCGGGCGCGGTGGCGGCCGACCGGGCCGCGGTCGCGGCGAAAGCCGCGGCAACGGTGCACGCGGCGACAATCGTGGTGAGGGCCGTGGCGAGAGCCGTGGAGAGAATCGTGGGCGTCCCGCACGTGACGACTCGCGATCAGCGGCCGGTTCGTCGCGCCGCTCCGGCGGTCAGCGATCCACCGATGGCCGCGCGGCCGGGCAGTCGCGCTCGACAGGACAGTCACGTTCCGCCGGGCAGTCGCGCTCCGGTGATCAGCACCGTGCGGGCGGACGTCCGCAGGGTCGGCGTGCGAGCCGTCCCGCAGGCTCACCGGCCTGACATCTGACCGACAATTCCTGCCCTTCTGAATCACATCAGGCGGGCAGGAATTTTTGTGCCAGCCGTGCCGCCAGCCAGGGTCTGGCACCCCAGGCGACGGCCTTTCCAGTGATGCCGACCCATGCCGGCGAGAGTCGTCCGTAGCCGGCGAGGAGCGCCGTGGCCGGATCGACGCTGATGTGGACGTCGGGACGACGCGGCTGGGGCGGGTCGATCACCAGGTCTCCGTTGGTGAACTCGTACACATGTCGCTCGCCGCAGCCGCGCAACCGGATGTCGTAGGTGCCGTGGTGGCCGGCTGCCGTCACCGGGTCCACCCAGCTCGGGAGGACGTGCTGGCGTGCCCGGATCACCATCAACACGACCTCGGGTTCCACCCACCACCGGGCGCCGAGTGCACGCGCGATGTCGTACCCGTGCACCACGAATTCACCGATCAGCAAGCCCAGCGCGGCGTCGGCCCGGATGATCCGGTCGCCGTCGAAATGCATCTTGGGCACCTGGGCCTGGAAGTGGCTGACCTCGTCGGCCAAGGCCTCCAAGTCATCAGTGAGGCGGGATGTCAGCGCGTCGATGTCTCGTGTGGGCAGGTTGGCGATCTGCTTGGCGTTGAAATCCGGCACATCGACGGCATTGCAGCACCATTCCCCCTCGCCGCGTGCGAGGTCGAGAAATCTCGACGGCGCCAGCGCCACATGTCCGACGCAGTCGGTCAGTGTCCACCCGGGCGTGTCCGCGAGTCGCGTTTCGGGATCGTCGACACCGTTGACCAGCTCGACGAATCGTTCTCCCGTCGCGAGCGCGGCGTCGATGTAGTCAAACCTCGAGAACATCCCCGTTGCCCGTGGTTCCTCCCCCCACATGGAGGACGAGATTACCCCGGCCGGATGCGACGTGCGACACATTCACCCCCAACGCGTCGAACCATGGCGCGCGACAGGATGCGCCGTTCACGGATTCTTGGCGGCGACGATGGCCGCGCGGACGGACTCGCGGCATTCGTCCCCCCGAGGCTCGCCGGTCCCGAGATAGAAGCTGCCGGGACGTCCCTCGTCACCAGGAAAGCCGGTGACGGAGAAGCCGTCCGTGGCAGGCACGCCCGGGACCGACGCGACCGAGGCGACGGCCAGCGGCACCGACAGGGCGGACACACCTCGCTTGGCTCCGGACACGACGACGAGCAGATGCGTCGGGTGGAGCACGATGAGAGTCTGGTGTTCGGAGTCCGGGTCGACGGGATTGCTGCGCCGGCCGAACATCTTGCCGAGCAGCGTCGTCGACGGCGGGTTGATGCTGCGGGTGCTCCACGCCGGCAGGTCGTCGGTGAGTGTCAGCTGTCGTGACTCGGCGTGATCACGCAGCACCGCGGCGACATCGGCGGACAGCTCGGACAGATCGGCGCGCTCGGTCGTGCGCTGGTAGGCGGGCCCCATGGCTGCTCAATGTAGTGCAGGGCTCGCCGTGGATGTGCCCGTGGCGGGGCTACCGTCGGCTGAGGAGACGACGTCGCCGCGGCTCGGGTGCGGCGAGCGCGCCGGACTCGAGATCGTCGAGCAAGGACGACACCGTCTCGGCGGAGTCGGTCTTGTTGGTGCCGATGAAGCCCGAGGGCCCACGCTTGATCCATCCGGTCACGTACACACCCGGCACCGGGTCCGAGCCGTCGAGGACACGCCCCTCGTGGTGCGGGATGACGCCGCTGGTGGCGTCGAACGGCAACCCCGGCACCTCCACCCCCCGGTATCCGACCGAGGTGAGCACCAGCCCGGTGTCGAGCGTGGCGGTGTGCCCGGTGGGTTCGATGCCCACCGCGGCTCCGGCGTCGTCGACCACGGGTCGGTTCCGGCCGACGAGCAGGCCGCGTGCGCGGCCGTCGTCACCCGGCACCACCTCGAGGGGAGAGCTGAAGAACGCCAGACGGATTCGGCGACCTTCCGGTTCCGGTCGGGCCGCGCACTCGGCGAGCAGGTCGAGCTTCGCCCGGACCGTCGCGTCCAGGTCGGCAGGTGCGGGTACGGACTCGAGATCGGCCGCATCGACGACGACCGGGATTCCCGAGTCCACCAACCCGATGAGCTCGGGCAGCGTGAACGCCGCGTGGGCGGGTCCGCGTCGACCCATCACGACCACCTCGGATACCGACGACTGGCGCAACCGTGCCAGTGCGGGCCGCGAGATCGACGTGGCCGCAAGCGAATCCGGATCGGAGACGAGGATGCGGGCCACATCGAGCGCGACATTGCCGTTGCCGACGACCACGGCACGCCCAGTGGTGAGGTCGACGTCGAGACCGGCGTGGTCGGGATGGCCGTTGTACCAGCCGACGAACGAGGTCGCGCTGGTGACCCCGGCGAGGTCGATACCAGGCAGGGACAGGGGCTTGTCGGTGGGTGCGCCACCGGCCCAGACGATCCCCTGATGTCGGGACCGCAAGTCCTCGAGGGTGACGTCTCGCCCGACCTCGGTGTTCAGCAGGATCTCCAGCCGGGGGTTGCGGGCGATGTCGTCGAACAGTTCCATCACCTTACGGGTGTGGAGGTGATCGGGGGCGACGCCGAAGCGTGCCAGCCCGAACGGCCTGTCGAGACGTTCGTACATGGTGACCGAGATCTGGGGTCGACGCAGGAGTTCGTCAGCCGCGTACATCGCCGACGGCCCCGATCCCACGATGCCGATCGACACCTGACGGTCGAGGGCGAGCTCGCGCGGGCGGTCGATGGGTGCCAGGGGCAACCGGCGCGACGGGTCCACCGGGAACCGTGCGGCGCCGTCGAACGGATCGCGGTACTGGGCGGCGTTGACCCCGACGAAGCGTTCCTGGCCGGCCGGAAGCCGGTGACCGGGGACGATCGCCCCGACGGGGCAGGCGCTGACGCAGGCACCGCAGTCGACGCAGGTCGCCGGATCGATGTAGAGCATCTCGGCGATGCCGAAATCGGGTTCTTCGGGCGTGGGGTGGATGCAGTTGACAGGGCATGCGTACACGCACGACGCGTCGCCGCAACACGCCTGGGTGACGACGTGGGGCATGGTCTCGGATCTACCTGCGTTTCGGTGCGGCTCAGGCCGCGGTGTAGGTGGGTTCGCTGCGGAAACGCGAGGGCCGGCCGCTGATGCCGAGTGCACGCCAGAGCAGTCGCGATACCGGGTTCATCAGCCCGCTCTGTTCGCCGAGCATCCGGACGTCCCCGAACACGTTGCGCAGGAACCGCTTCGATTCCGCCGAGCGCCAGAAGATGTCCTTCATGACCTCGTCGGGCACGTCGAAACGCTTGGCGAAGACACGCGGGGGCACCACGATCGCGCCGCACAGGATGCGCATGGTCAGCGGGAGCATGAGCGACAGGACGAAGCGCTGGAAGCGCCCACGCTGCGGTACCTGCTCGCGGATGAGGTGATGGGCGAACGAGATGTGGCGTGCCTCTTCGGCGACGTGCAGCTGCATGACTGCGGCCATCGTGGGATGCAGGCTGGCGCGGGTGCGCAGGAAGTCCTTCTGGATGTGGTCGATCGGTTCCTCGCCGCCGAGGACCCCGAAGAAGAACAGGGTGGGGAACAGCGTCGAGACGAGCGGCACGAACGGAGAGATGAGCCGGTAGCCGATCTTCGCGCCCGGCACGTCCACGCCGGTGCGGTTGATGAACTCCTGGAACATCAGGGTGTGGTTGCACTCCTCCTTGGATTCGTGCGTGGTGTAGCGGAATTCGCGCGCACCGTTGGGGAGTTTGAAGCTGTACTGCATGAGCCCGCGGATGAGGACCGACTCGAACTGCAGCCCGACCTTGGCGACATTGGCCTGGCGCCACATGCCGATCTCGATCTGCTTCTCCTGGGGGAGCTGCTGGTACCACGGGTGCCGGCCGATGGGGTCGACCTCGTAGGACAGGATCCATCGGGGGTCGTTCTCGGTGATCGCCATGTGCGGCGCATCCCAGTCGATGTCGACGTAGGGGTCGAAGTTGCGGTGCACGGAGGCCGCGGAGAGGTCATCGAGTACCTGGCCGTAGTCGTGGTCGCCGCCGGTCTTGTCGTGCGCGGGGACGTAGCGCGTGGGCGCGTCCTGGCGGGTCTCCGGAGTGCTCGGTGTCAATGCTTTTGTCATCGTCGCGTCCTTCGGGGTGGGCGGCCGAGCCGGGTGAGGCCGGCCACAGCAGATACTCCGAACGTATTTCCACCGCGCGCTATTTGTCAACAACTGATGTCACGTTCGTCGACGGCGAGGTGCGGGCCGGACCGTCGGCCGGACGTTCCCGACGACGGGCCGGAACGTCCGGGTGTGCGCGCTGACCTGGCGCGACGCCTGTAATTCGTTCGGGCTATTCGGTCCCTCGACCGGGGTCTTCGCGGGTTAGGGTGATCGCACCGTCCGTGCCCGCGTCTGCTCACCTGGAGGAGCGATGTCCCTGCGTGTTCCGCACGTGTCCCCCCGGCGACGGGAACGGGCACGTGTCGCAGCGATCGCGCATCCGGAGCCGGCCGTCGGCGATCACCCGGCGCGGGGTCGATCGTGAACCGTCCGGATCAGGGGAGAGGTTTTCCGCAACCCGGTGCACCCGGACCGGCCGGTCCCGGCCCTCTCCGCCCCGGCCCTGCCCAGCCGGGTCCTCCTCATCCCGGGCCTGTCCGGCCCGGTCCGGGACGGCACCCGGGGCCCCCTCCGCCTCAGATGACGCCACGTCCCGGGCCCGGTGGGCAGCGCCCGGGAGGCATGGTCGGCGACCTCACGCCTCAGCTGGTCGAGACCGACGTCTGGACCGACGCGATGGTCGGGGGCGCGGGCATCCCGATCGTCGATGTCCCGTTCGTGACGGTGGGCTCGGGCATCGGTTCGTTCGTGACCGTCGACTACCTGCGGATCTGCGGGGTGCCCGCCGATCACATCGCGGTGCTCGGTCCCCAGGACGTGCCGTGGCACAGCTACGAGTATCTGACCCGGGTGTCGCAGATCCCGCGTGGTGAACGGTTGCGTTCGGACTCGCAGTCCATGCCGGACAACATCTGGGGTTTTCCGTCGTACGCGGTGCGCGAGGCCTGGGCCGACAAGAAGACCGGGCCCCTCTGGAATGTGTTGGTGGAGCCCGTCTTCGCGAACTTCTACACGCCGCGGGCCGGTCAGGCGTTCGAGTCGATGGAAAGGGAATGCGAACGCATCGGATATCTGAAGTGTCTGCGGCGCGGCCAGGTCCGGATGATCCGGCGGCGCGCGGAGGGCGGATACTTCACCATCCTCACCCCGCCGCAGGGCACGTCACCGACCAAGCGTGTCGCGTTCCGCAGTCAGTGGGTGCATGTCGCCATCGGCTACCCCGGCATCAAGCTCCTCCCGGATCTGCAGGCGTTCCGGGAGAGGTATCGCGACGCCAGCAAGGTCGTCAACGCCTACGAGTCTCATGAGCACATCTACCAGTCGCTGCAGCGCAAACCCGGGACCGTCGTGATCCGCGGCTCGGGGATCGTGGCCTCACGGGTGTTGCAGCGTCTCATCGACGATCGTGACGCGATGGGTCTCCAGACCCAGATCGTGCACTTGTTCCGCACCTATCACGACAAATCCCACGGGCCGCACATCTTCATGCGGCGCAAGGGCAGGGACGGATGGGCGTATCAGGGGTTCAACTACCCCAAGTCGGTGTGGGGCGGGCAGTTGAAGGCGCGGATGCGCAAACTCGAAGGCCACGAACGCGCCGAGGCGTACAAGCAGATGGGTGGCACCAACACACCGGTACGCGACGACTGGCAGGAGCAGCTCGCCCGGGGCCGCCGTGAGGGCTGGTATCGGGTGGCGGTGGGCACAGCGGAGAGCCTCGTCCCGGCGCCCGGCGGGCAGGGTGTGGTCACGACCGTCCGTGTCGATCCGCATGCGCCGATCAGACAGGAGCATCGTCCCGACGGCACCTTCGAGATCCACGCCGACTACGTGATCGACTGCACCGGACTCGAAGCCGACGTCCGCGAGCACCGCCTCCTGCGCGACCTGCTCGACCACACCGGAGCCGGAATCAACCCTGTGGGCAGGATGGACGTCGAACGCGACTTCGAGCTGAAGGGCACCCGCAGCGGCAACGGCAAACTGTACGCATCGGGGAGCGCGACACTCGGCGGGTACTTCCCGGGGGTCGACACCTTCCTCGGCCTGCAGATCGCCGCCCAGGAGATCACGGACGACCTTGCGCGGCAGGGCTTCTGCAAGAAGCTGACGCCGTGGCGGTCCACCGCCCAGTGGTGGCGCTGGATGAACAACAAGGGAGTCGACTGACATGTTGCCCACTCTGTGGGGGCGTATCCAGACCCGCGTTCTGGTACTCGGCGTCCTCGGCGGTCTGTGGACGATCGTGCTCGTCCCGTTCCTGTGGCTCATCTCCTCGGGCGACCCGACGATCCTCGACGTGTACCGCGTCGCGTTCACCGTGCTGCTGACGGTCATCGTCCTCGGCGTCGCGTGGGAGTTCCTCTACCATCTGCTCCAGCAGTTCCGCTGGGAGAAGGACTGGCCGACGCTGTTCGGCCTGCTCACGGCGATCAACGAGGGCATCGTCGTATGGCTGGTCATCGACGCAACCTCCCTGCTGCCCGAGGAATTGCGGCCGTCGCCGCTCGTCTTCGCCGTGCAGTTCGTGTCGACGTGGCTCATCGTGTGGGTCGCGGTCAACGGTCCGCTCCGCGCTGTGTTCCCGCACTGGCGATTCCAGGGAGGCCGATTCCTGTGACCACACCCGGCGACATCCCGAGCGTCACGCCGACGGTGACACTGATCCCCGGCGCGGGCATCGTGATCCGCAAACCGGCCTTCCTCTGCCTCGTGGCCGACACCGTGCCGGCCTCGTTCGTGACCGATGTGCTCGACATCGAATCCGCGGTGTCCGTGCCGGATTCCGCGCCGCGCCGCGGGCGGCATCTGGTGCGCGCGTTGGCTCAGCTGGTTGCCAACGCCGACGATCCGGTGGACATCGGCTTCGCCGCGCCGGACAACGCAGGCATCGCGATCTTCCTCGCCGGCGCGGTCTACGGCGAGACCGACGGCACCCGCATCGAACCCGCGGCCGGCAACACGTTCGACAAGGCCGTCCCGTGGCCGTTCGAGGGTCTCGGCCTGTATCTCGCGGAGACGGTGCCCGCCGAGGTCGGTGAGGAACGCTTCGATCTCGTCGACGGGGTGGTGCCCGCGGCGGGAGCGTTGCTGCACACGCCTCTCGGCTTGCGCGGTACCGAGTTCCATCCGCTGCCCGCCGCTGCCCGTCCGCCGGTGTCGGAGCCGGTACCGCCCCGCGATCCGGCGGCACCGGACATCGCGGCTCCGGACCCCGGGCCTCCGACCGAGGCGTCGGCCGAACCGTTCGAACCGGAACCGTCCGGCCCCCATCGGCTCGCCGACGGCGCGATCGATCCGGAACCTCCACCCGCGGTGCATGTCTCGCCACCCCCGGACCCTGCCGACCCGATGAGCACGACCGAACGCATGGCGCCCGGATCGGCGGTGGGCGAGAAGTCGCCGAACCCGCTCCCGTTCACCTCGACGCCACTGGGTGCCGCGTTCGATCCCGGGTCGAGCTCTGCCGACCGGGCCGAACCGGTGCCGTTGCCGACCGAGTCACAGCAACCGGACCCGTTCGTCGCACCTGTCCAGCGCGCACCGGAACCGACACCGAACCCGTTCGCCGAACCTCTCGAGCCGCGCGCGCCGCTACCCAAGGAGGAACATCAGAAGCCGGCCACCGAGGTCGTCCGGATGGAGGCCTCGCGGGCGATGGTGCACGGCATCCGGTGTTCGCGCGGACACCTCAACCACCCGCAGTCGTGGTTGTGCGGTGTGTGCGGGATCCGGATGGATCAGCTGACCACATTCCTCGTCGAAGGGGAGCGGCCACCACTGGGCTGGCTCCTGCTCGACAACGGGTTCACCTTTCTGCTCGACGAAGACCTCGTCATCGGCCGCGAGCCCGGATCGGCCGGCGGGGGACGGGCCGGTTCACCGAAACCCATCCGCGTGCAGGACGAGACCGGTCAGCTCTCACGACGGCACGTGGAGATCCGGCTCGTCGAGTGGACGGTCCAACTCGTCGACCTGGGGTCGGCGAACGGGACGTTCGTCGCCGACCCGAGCAGTGGCAACCGCGAGATGCGCCTGCTCCCGCATCGCGCGCACGTCCTCGTGCCGGGTTCGCATGTGCGAATCGGCGGACGGCACTTCATCTTCGAATCCCATCACGCGCGGATCTGACCCATGGACAAGCACACCATCGCCTTCCTGCTCCTCGACGTGGCGATCGTCATCGCCGCGGCACGTGTCGGCGGCATGATCGCGCGAGCCTGCCGGCAGCCGGCGGTCGTCGGTGAGATCGCCGCCGGAATCGCCCTGGGCCCCAGCCTGTTGGGCCTCTTGCCCGGTAATCCGGACCAGTGGCTGTTCCCCGCCGACGTACGTCCCCTGCTCGGTGCCCTCGCGCAGATCGGGCTCGTGCTGTTCATGTTCATCGTCGGACTCGAGCTGGACATGAGGCTCACCCGCGGGCGTGAGCGCGCGGCGGCGAGCATCTCGGCGTGTTCGATCGTGTTGCCGTTCGGTCTGGGTGCGGGGCTGGGACTGCTGCTGTATCCGTCGCACGACACCGTCGACGGCATGGAGATCGAACGGCTGGGCATGGTGCTGTTCATGGGGGTCGCGATGTCGATCACCGCTTTCCCGGTACTCGCGCGCATCCTCACCGACCGCGGCATGATGCGCACCGTCCCCGGCGTGTTCAGTCTCGCCGCGGCGGCCGTCGACGACATCCTCGCGTGGACGCTGCTCGCCTTCATCATCGCGATCATCCAGGGCGGCAGCCCACTCGAGGTCGCCCGGATCGTCGGCCTGACGCTGGTGTACGCCGCGGTCATGTTCGGCGTGGTCCGGCCACTGCTCGCCAAGTTGGTCGCGTGGCGCGACCGCGCGGGCCGGCTCACTCCGGACATCCTGGCGGTCATCCTCATCGGGCTCTTCCTGTCGTCGGCGGCCACCGACGTCATCGGCATCCACCAGATCTTCGGCGCCTTCGTCTTCGGCGCGGTGATGCCGAAGATCGGTGCCGAGCAGCTGCATCGGGAGATCCTGGAACGACTCGAGCAGGCCAGCGTGCTGCTTCTGCTACCGATGTTCTTCGTCGTCACCGGCCTCGGCGTCGACCTCGCGGGAATCGGATTGTCCGGTCTCGGTCAGTTGCTGCTGGTGCTCGTCGTCGCGATCGCGGGCAAGTTCATCGGGGCCTACGTCGGGGCACGCGCGAGCGCCATCCCCACCCGGCAGAGCGCCGCCATCGCGGTGCTGATGAACACGCGCGGACTCACCGAACTGGTGATCCTGGCCGCGGGCCGCGAACTCGGCGTGTTGAGCGACGAGCTGTTCGCGATGCTCGTGGTGATGGCTCTGGTGACGACGATCCTCACCGAACCGCTGCTGCGGCTGGTGTATCCGGACCGGGTGGTGGCCAGCGACATCGCCGCCGCCGAACGCCGAGCACTGGCCGTCGCGACCGCCCCCAGGGTGATGGTGGTGTTGCGCGATCCCGGCGGCACGGTCGCGGACCTGCGGGCCCGTCATCGACGAATGCTGGACTGCACCACCGGGTATGACGTCGTGCTCGCCGGTGTCCTGACGACGCCGGACCGCGCGCGGACCACCCTCGAGGTGGGTGCGCCGGTGGTACCCGACTTCGCGGCCCTCGCGTCGGCTGTCGAGAGACTCAACGAACTCGGTGCGTCGCTGACCGGTGCCGGCTCGGTGTCGGTGCTGTGCCGTTTCAGTGCCGATCCCGTCGCCGACGTCGACGCGATGTCGGAGAACGCGAGCGCCGACATCATCGTCATCGACAGCTCGGACCGCGAGCTGGGGAAGTCGTTGCACTCCGCGCCGGTCGCCGTCGTCGACGAGAACGCCGCCGAGGGAGTGGGACCGGGGCGCAGCACGATCACGTGCGTCGTCACCGACACCCGTAGCGGCCGGACCGCAGCGCTCGTCGCGGCGGGGTTGGCGCTCTACGGTTCGCGATCCCTGGCCGTCGTCGCGTCCGGTTCGCGTCGCCGCTGGCTCTCCGACCTCGAACCGATTGCGGGGCAGTCGGTGTCGGTGTCGGTGGTGGACCCGCGCCGGCACCGGGACGACGCGGCGGCCTTCACGGTCCGTGCCGCGGACGACACGGGGGAGTCACCGGCCCCGGTCACCGTCGTCGACAACACGGGGACGAGCGAGGAGTCCCTCGGCGACCGGATCGCCGGGCTGTACACCGCGCGCGAGGCACCCAGAGACCCGGCGGCGTCTGAACCGGTCGAGAACACATCGAGTCCGAACATCGGCACTTCATCGGAGAGGCACTGACATGGCCACTGTCGAGATCCCGCAGCAGCTGGCGGATTTCACCGTTCTGGACAAGATCGGAATGGGCGGCAACGGCACTTTCTACCTCGCGGTGCCGCCGGCGAGGCTCGGATTGGCCACCGATCGTGTGGTGGTCAAGGTCTTCGGAGGGGTGTGCAGCGACGACGCCTACCGGCGCGGTGTGCGCGAGCTGCGCGCGTTCGCGGCGGTGGCCTCGCCGTACCTGGCCGGGCTGTATGACGCGGTGCTGCAGGGCCAGTTCATGTACGCGATGGAGTACTTTCCACTGGGGTCGCTCGGCTCGCCGGCGCGGCCGCTGACGAGAGACGAGAACCTGGCGGCGATCGCCGACGCGGCGCGCGGTGTCGATGCACTGCACGAGGCCGGTATCGCACACGCCAACATCACCCCGTCGAGCATCATGGTCACCGAGACCGGCGGCAAGATCTCCGATCTGGGTCTCGCCCGGGTCCTCGCGGCCGACGAGCCGATCACGAGCTTCGCCCAGCCCGGAGCCGTGCAGTACATGGACCCGGCGCTGCTCGCGGGCGACGTGCCGTCGAGGGCGACCGACATCTGGTCGCTCGGCGCCTGCCTGCATCGCGCCCTGACCGGTGAGGGTGTCTACGGCGAGGTCCCCGACACCCAGCCGCTGCTGGCGATCCGGGCAGCGCTGTCGACCCCGCCGGCACTGTCGGACAACCTCGATCGCGACGAGCGCACGCTGATCGCCAACTGCCTCGCCCTCGCCGGCAACCGGCCCTCGACCGCGATGGAGGTCGCACACCGCATCGATGCGCTGCGGGGTCGCTGACTTCGGGATCGAGAGGTGCTCTGCGCCAGGGTTTCCCGAAGAGCCGGCCTGATCGCGAGGCTCGGGGATGCCTACCGCCGGGGCGTCATTCGAAGAGGACGGGTGCGGAGTTGAACAGCATCACGATGAAGAAGAAGAGCAGAAACCACGCGCCGCCCTGCCACACCTGCCAGCGACCGTTGCGCTTCCACACGCGGTAGGTGCGGTACAGCATGGCGATCGATCCGAGAAGGACGACGATCGGGGAGGCGATGACGAGCACCGTCTGCAGCGGATCCGACGACGCATGGGCGAGCAGCAACAGACCGAGCCCGAGGACCACGGTCACGGCGATGTGGATGACCACGGCGCGAAAGTCGTTGGAGCCGTTCTGCGGAAGGGGTGACGTCATGGTGTCCCCAGGCTACACGTCACGCGAATCGTGCAGAAAGCCGCGGTGATCAGGACTTCCTGCCCTTTGCCGCAACCCGGACCGCGGTGCAGGATGGACGACGAGGCCGAGGCCGGGTCGTGCGGCAGACCCCGCGAACGTCCGGCGGCCGGGACGCGAAGGCCCTGCCCGGGGCCGGTGGAGATCAGAGGAGATGAGCGAGGACATGAACGCGATACTCGTCGGAGTCGACGGTTCGGATGCGGCCGAGGGTGCCGTCCGGTGGGCGGCACGTGCAGCCGTGGCCGAGGGGCTCGATCTGAAGATCGTCGGCGCATACGACGCCAGCACCAGTGACTACGCTCCCGGCCTCATCATTCCCCAGGACGTCGTCGACGCCATCCGCCAAGACGCCTCGGATGCGGTGCACGCCGCCGCCGACGCGGCCAAGGAGGTCGCTCCGGACGTCACGGTCGCGACATCGATCGTCGACGGGGACGCGGCTCGTGTCTTGCTCGAACTGGGCAAGGACGCCGCCATGATCGTGGTCGGCACGCGCCGGCTCGGCAGCGTCAAGGGCCTGTTCCTCGGCTCGGTGAGCACCAACGTCGCCGCGCACGCGCACGGACGCGTCGCGGTCGTCGCCGCCGAAGGGAACACCTCGGGTCCCGTCGTCGTCGGGATCGACGGTTCACCGATCAGCGACGCGGCCGTGGCCGAGGCGTTCCGGCAGGCCTCGCTGCGGAACGCACCGCTCGTCGCCGTACACACGTGGACACCCCTGGACGCCGATGCGCTGCACGGTTACGGCATCGGTGCCGACGAGGTCAAGCGCATGACACAGGATGCGGTCGAGATCGTGGCCGAGCGTCTGGCCGGCTATGCCGAGCAGTACCCGAACGTGCAGATCGAGCGGCGGGTCCTGCCGGAGGATCCGGCGAAGGCGCTGCTCGATGCTGCCGGGACCGAGGCGTCGCTCGTCGTCGTCGGCAGTCGCGGGCGGGGCGGATTCCGCGGACTGCTCCTGGGTTCGACCAGCCAGAAGGTGATGCACCACGCCGAATGCCCCGTGCTGGTCGTCCGCACCTGACCTGGCCATGGTGCCTACGATCGATCCATGACGCTGAAGAAGCTCGAGCTCTCCGTCGGTGAGCTCGCCCAGCGAGCGGGCATCGCGCCGTCGGCCGTCCGGTTCTACGAGGACCAGGGTCTGATCTTCAGCCGCCGGACATCGGGTAATCAGCGCCGGTACCACCGCGCGATGCTGCGACGCGTGGCCTTCATCCGCGCGTCGCAGGTCGCGGGTATCCCGTTGTCGGTGATCGGGGAGGTGCTGGGTGAGCTCGGCGACCACGAGTCCCCGCCGAAGTCGATGTGGGAAGCGGCGTCGAAGCGATGGATCGACGACATCAACCACCGGATCTCGCTGCTGGAGAACATGCGCGACATGATCGGGTCGTGCGTGGGCTGCGGATGCCTGTCTCTCGGTGAGTGCCACCTGCTCAACCCGGGTGATGAGCTCAACAAACTCGGGCCGGGAGCGCGTCGCCTCATGACCGAGTGACGATGTGGGGCCGCCGCCGTCGGGGTTCGACGCCGGTTCCGACATCGGCGATTTCGGGCGTCGTGATCGGCGGCGGTACGGTTGCCCCATGGCTCGACCGTCGCGCGTGGCGCTGGCACTGGGAAGCGGCGGTGCACGCGGCTACGCACACATCGGTGTGATCGCCGAACTCGAGGCGCGTGGCTTCGAGATCGCCACCGTCGCCGGATCGTCGATGGGCGCACTGGTCGGCGGCCTGCACTGCGCGGGCAAACTCGACGACTACGTGGACTGGATCTCCGGCCTGAGCCAGCTCGACGTGGTGCGGCTCCTCGACGTCTCGCTGACGAAGCCGGGTGTCATCGGTGCCGAGCGGATCCTCCTGCGCGTGCGGGAGATCCTCGGCGACACCGTGATCGAGGACCTGCCGATCCCCTTCACCGCGGTCGCCACCGACCTCAACGCCGGTCGCGCCGTGTGGTTCCAGCGCGGCAACCTCGCCGACGCGCTCCGCGCGTCCATCGCGATCCCGGGGGTGATCAGTCCCCATGAACACGGCGGACGGCTGCTCGCCGACGGTGGCATCCTCGATCCGCTTCCCGTCGCGCCCACCTCCGGGGTGCCCAGCGACGTCACCATCGGTGTGATCATCGGTTCCGACGGCGGACCCGAGACGGGCGCCATCCGGGAACCGAGAGCACGCGGACTGCTCCGGCGCAACGTCGCCCCCATCCTCGACAACGAGTTCGTCCGGTCGGTCCGCGACCGGATCGGTCTCGACGTCGCGGCGGGCGACCGCCGGGAACTCGGGGATCCCTCCGAAACCGACGCCGCCGACGCCGACGGGGCAGCGGTGGCCTCCGGCGAGGACGGTGTGGCGGCGGTCGATGCCGCCGGTGACCAGCGCCGGGAGCGGGCTGACCACATACGGCCGGGCGACGCGGACACCGCGAGGACATCGGAACCGGGGTGGCATGCCGGTGACGACGAACCCCACCGGATGGGTCGCGTGGAGGTCCTCAGCCGGTCGCTCGACATCATGCAGGAAGCGCTGACCCGCTATCAGGTGGCGGGCTATCCGCCCGACGTCCTGATCCGGGTGCCTCGACGCACGGTGCGCACCCTCGACTTCCACAAGGCGTCGGAGATGATCGAGCTCGGCCGGTCGCTGACCGCGAAGGCCCTCGACGATCTGCCCGAACTGCCATGAAACAGATACCCCGCGGGATCTGGGTCCTGCTGTCGGCCAACGTCGTCATCGCACTCGGGTACGGATTCATCGCGCCCGCGCTGCCGACCTTCGCCCGCACGTTCAACGTCTCGTTCACCGCGGCCACCGCCGTGGTGTCGGCCTTCGCGGTCATGCGCCTGATGTTCGCGCCCGCCACCGGCCGCCTGGTCACGGTGTTCGGCGAGCGACGGATCTACCTGACCGGTCTGCTCATCGTTGCCGCGAGCACCCTCGCCTGCGCCTTCGCCCAGACGTACTGGCAGCTGCTCGTCTTCCGTGGACTCGGCGGCATCGGGTCGACGATGTTCAGCATCTCCGCGATGGCATTGCTGATACGTATGGCGCCCAGCGACATCCGCGGGCGCGTGTCCGGGTTCTTCTCCGCCGGATTCCTCATCGGCAGCATCACCGGCCCGCTGATCGGGGCGGCGCTCGTCGGGTTCGGGCTGCGGGTGCCGTTCGTGGTCTACGCCGTGGCGCTGCTCGTCGCGTCGACGGTGGTGGCGACCCAGTTGCGCGAGGTGATCGCCCCGGACCAGGAGGAGGGGCCCACGGGCGGGCTCATCGGTTTCCGGGCCGCGATGCGCGACAGCGCCTACCGCGCGATCCTGGCGTCGAACTTCACCCAGGGCTGGGCGTCGATGGGCGTGCGGGTCGCGGTGGTGCCGCTGTTCATCACCGAGAGCCTCGGGGCGGGTGCCGGGATGGCCGGTATCGTGCTCGCGATCTACGCCGCAGGCAACGTGCTCGCGATCCTGGTCGCAGGCCGCCTGTCCGACCGATTCGGCCGCCGCCCCATCATGCTGCCGGGTCTCACCATCACCGTCGTCGCGACCGTCGCGCTCGGGTTCTCGCCCAACGTCGCTGTCGCGCTGGCTCTGTCGGTGGTCGCCGGTGTCGGTTCGGGCCTGTTCGCGCCGACCCATCAGGCCGCGCTCGCCGACGTCCTCGGGAACCGTCAGCAGGGCGGTTCGGCGCTCGCGGCCTACGGGATGTCGTCGGATCTCGGCGCGGTGACCGGGCCGGTCATCGTCGGGTTCGTGGCCGACCGCATCGGTTTCGGGCCGGCGTTCGTGCTGACCGGGGTGGTCGCCGCAGCAGCTCTGGTGCTGTGGATGTTCGCCCGTGAGACCGCGCCGGTCGTCGTCGGATCGGGGCCGACGATGACCCCCACCGAACCCGCCGGCGCGGATGGCGCGGCCGGACCGTCGCAGGCGGGGGAGCCGATCGAGGAGGCCGACCCGTTCGGCGGGCCCGAGACCGCCCGGCGGGACACCACCGGGGATCGCTGAGCCGCCGCGGCGCGCGGAACGACGATGTGATGTGGGAGCGCACCCGACGAATTACGGTTGAGCGATGACCGCTGCAGGACATTCCGATGCACCCGCCGGCCCGTCGGCACGCGGTACGACGCCCACCGCGGTGGGCCCGGACTACGACCTGGGTGCCGACTCCGAGGTCGGGGTGTTGCGCGCGGTCATGCTGCACCGGCCGGGTGACGAACTGCGCCGGTTGACCCCGCGAAACAGCGACCAGCTCCTCTTCGACGGCCTGCCCTGGGTCGGGCGCGCACAGGAGGAACACGACGCGTTCGCCGAGGTCCTGCGCGATCGCGGTGTCGACGTCTACCTCCTCGGTGACCTGCTCACCGAGACCATCGCCGCCAGCGGTGCCGCCCGGATACAGGGCATCGCCGCGGCGGTCAGCGCGCGGCGGCTCGGCACCCACCTGGCCGAAGATCTCGCCACCCACCTACGGGGGCTGTCGCCGGCCGATCTCGCGTATGTGCTGACGGCGGGGATGACGTTCGACGAACTGCCGATCACGCCTTCGGCCGAGCGCTCGTCGCTCGTCCGCCGCATGCACCACGGTCCGGAGTTCGCGATCGAGCCGCTACCGAATCTCCTGTTCACCCGCGACAGTTCGTTCTGGATCGGTGCGCGTTTCGCGATCACCTCGCTCGCGTTGCCCGCCCGCTCGCGGGAGACCTCGCTGACCGACCTCATCTACGCCCATCATCCCCGGTTCACCGGGGCCCGACGCGCCTACGAGTCGCAGGTCGCTCCCGTCGAGGGGGGCGACGTGCTGTTGCTCGCGCCGGGGGTGGTGGCGGTCGGCGTCGGCGAGCGGACCACGCCCGCCGGTGCAGAAGCGTTGGCGCGCAGCCTGTTCGACGATCACCTGGCGCACACGGTGCTGGCGGTGCCGATCGAGCAGTCGCGGGCGTTCATGCACCTCGACACCGTCTGCACGATGGTCGACACCGACGCGGTGGTGATGTACCCCAACATCCGCGACACCATGTCGGCCTTCACACTGGTCCACGACACCGCCACCGACACGGTGAAGGTCGCAGGCGAGCGGCCGTTCGTCGACGCCGCAGCCGACGCGATGGGCATCGCCAAACTACGGGTCATCGACACCGGTCTCGACCCGGTGACCGCCGAGCGTGAGCAGTGGGACGACGGCAACAACACCCTGGCCCTCGCGCCGGGTGTGGTCGTGTCGTACAACCGGAACGTGCAGACCAATCGGCGGCTGCGGGACTCGGGGGTCGAGGTCATCGAGATCGAGGGACGAGAGCTGGGTTCGGGCCGTGGCGGACCGCGGTGCATGTCCTGCCCGCTCGCCCGTGAGCCCCGGTGAGGACACCCATGACTCCTTCGTCTTCGCCGGGTGGGTCGTCCCCGGGTGGGTCGGGCACCGACCCCGCGTCCGCGCTGGATTCGCTGCGGATCGACGCGGAGTCCGGCCGGCCGCCCTTCGAACAGGTCCGGGTGGGCGTCATCGAGCTCATCGAATCCGGTGCACTGCTGACCGGAGAACGGTTGCCGACGGTGCGGGCGCTGGCATCTCGGCTCGGTGTGGCCGCCAACACGGTTGCCCGCAGCTACCGGGAGCTCGAGGCGGCCGGTGTCATCGAGACCCGTGGACGGCAGGGTTCGTTCATCAAAGCGGGTCGCCATGACGCGCTCGACGCGGGTTTCCGCGCCGCCAGTGGCTACGTCGAAACAGCCCGTGAGCTGGGCCTCGACGACACCATGATCGTTGAGATGCTCAACCGTGCCCTCGGACGAACTTGAATAGACTCACCGAGATTGATTGGCTTGATCAATGACAAGTGAACAGGAAGTGATCACAAGGCGTCCGAAGCAGACATTGGACCCAGTGGTTTTCACGGTCACCGCGGTGCTCGTCATCGCCTTCGTGATCTGGGGGATAGGGGACAAGGAAAGCCTCAACACGACCACGAATGATGTCCTGGGGTGGATCACCAACAACCTCGGGTGGTTGTTCATTCTCTCCGCGACGGGTTTCGTGATCTTCGCGGTGTTCCTCGCTGTGTCGAAGTACGGCCGGATTCCGCTCGGCCGGACCGGTGAGAAGCCGCAGTTCCGGACCGTGAGCTGGATCGCGATGATGTTCAGCGCCGGTATGGGCATCGGCCTGATGTTCTTCGGTGCCTACGAACCGCTGTACCACTTCGCCAGTCCGCCACCGGAAATCGCTCCCGACGACATCCGCGCGGCCATGGCGACGACGATGTTCCACTGGGGTTTCCACCCGTGGGCGATGTACGCGGTCGTCGGCCTCGCACTGGCCTACAGCACGTACCGGCTGGGTCGGACCCAGCTGATGAGCGCGGTGTTCGAACGGCTTCTCGGTCCGCGGGTGTCCAACGGGCCGGGCGGCAAGATCATCGACATCCTGGCCATCTTCGCCACCCTGTTCGGCACCGTCGCCTCGCTGGGCCTCGGCGCGCTGCAGATCGGCTCGGGCCTCGACACCCTCGGCTGGGTCAACGAGCCGACGAAGATGCTGCTCGTCGCGATCATCGCGATCCTCACCGCGGCGTTCGTCGCGTCGGCAGTGTCGGGTATCGCGCGCGGTATCCAGTGGTTGTCGAACATCAACATGGTGCTCGCGGTGGTCCTGGCGCTGTTCGTCTTCATCGTCGGCCCGACGATCTTCATCCTGAACCTGCTGCCGACGACCCTGGGCGCCTACCTGACTGATCTCACCACCTTCGCGGCCCGCTCCGACGCCACGGTCACCACCGCAGAGGGGCACAAGTGGCTGGCGGACTGGACGATCTTCTACTGGGCGTGGTGGGTGTCATGGACTCCGTTCGTGGGTCTGTTCCTGGCGAAGATCAGCCGCGGTCGCACCATCCGTGAGTTCGTGATCGGCGTCATGGTGGTTCCGACGACGGTGTCGCTGGTGTGGTTCTGCATCTTCGGCGGCACCGCGATCCATCAGGACATGGAGGGCACGCTGGCCTTCGATCCGGCCACCGCGGCCAGTGAGAGCACGCTGTTCGACGTTCTCGCCCATCTGCCGTGGACCGGGGTGGCCTCGGCCCTGGTGATGATCCTGGTCGGCATCTTCTTCGTCTCCGGCGCCGACTCGGCATCGCTCGTCATGGGCACCCTGTCGCAGCGCGGCGTCGAACATCCGTCGCGCTCGCTGACCGTGTTCTGGGGTGTGCTGACCGGCGTGGTCGCCGCACTGCTGCTGGCGATCAGCGGCGACGACGCCCTCGACGGCATCAAGACGATGGCCATCATCGCCGCGCTGCCGTTCGTCGTGGTGATGATCGGTATGTGCCTGTCGCTGTATCTCGACCTCCGGCGCGACCCGCTGATCGTGTCCCGCCACGTGCTGACCGCCCAGGTCGACGAGCACGTCCGCGAGCAGGCCCTCGCCATCGCGACCGGCGAACTCGAATCGATCGACGCCGACGCGGTTCGCCACCTCGAGAAGCTCGACCCCGATTTCGTCGAGCAGGCGAACGGCTCGGAGCCTTCCGGGTCCACCAACGGGTCGGCACCCACCGGACCGGCCGGCGGCGACGGTGATACGGACGATCCCAAGGACGGGCACCGCGACACGGACCGGTTGACCGGTCCCGCGGTGTAGTCACCACAGATACTCCGACAACGGAGTCCGCAGCGGGCGGGCCGCGAATCGATCGCGGCCCGCCCGTTCCGTCTGATCTGGTGTGTCCTCAGCCCCAGCTCGGCAGCCAGATCTGCTGGCGCCACAATCCGGGTGAGATCGGCAACCCGGTGAGAATCGGCCACAGCCAGACGAAGTTCACGACGACGAGTCCCACGTAGATCGCGACGACCATGACCGCCAGTGCTCGGCGTTCGGGCCGTTCACGCGCGGTCGCGGCCGCCGAGCGGAGCAGATCACCGCAACACAGCGCGAGCCCCATCACGAGGAACGGTGCCAGCACGGTGGCGTAGAAGAAGTACATCTGCCGGTCGAGGGCCATGAACCAGGGCAGGATGCCCGCGAAATAGCCGACCAGGACCGCCGCATAGCGCCAGTCGCGCCGGACGATCCATGACCACAACCCCCACAGCAGCATCGGGAGCGACAACCACCACATCGCGGGGGACCCGATGAGCATCTGCGCGCGAACACACTCGCCGCCGCCGCACTGATCCGGGCCGTTCTCCAGTGCGTAGAGCATCGGCCGCAGACTCATCGGCCACGTCCACGGTTTGGACTCCCACGGATGATGGTTGCCCGCGGAATTGGTGAGTCCCGAATGGAATTCGAGGATGCCCGACTCGTAGTACCACAGGGACCGCCACGCGCCCGGCACCCACGCGAACGGGCCGCCGGTGCCGATGGTGTTGCCTTCCTGGTAGCGGTACACAGCCGTTTCGCTGGTGAACCACGGGATGTAGGTCAGGAAGTAGATGAGCACCGGCATCACCGCGAGGCTCGCCCCGGTGGGGACGACGTC
Organism: Gordonia terrae; assembly: GCF_051789125.1. GTDB lineage: Bacteria > Actinomycetota > Actinomycetes > Mycobacteriales > Mycobacteriaceae > Gordonia > Gordonia terrae_A. Next base: position 1,540,030 of record NZ_CP196526.1, read on the forward strand.
GCGGACCAGGGTGCCGACCCACGGCCGTCGGACGTGGTACGCGCGGCGGGCGGCGACGTCGAATCCGATGGCGAGGGCGGCGAAGAAGACGACGTAGTAGAGGCCCGACCATTTGGTGCCGCAGTTGAGGCCGAGCATCACACCGGCCGTGAACCGATACCACCGGAAGCCGAGTCGTGGGCCGAACGGGCTGTCGTCGATACGGCCCTCGAGGTAGACGCGGTACATGCGTTCGCGGACCTGGTCCCGGTCGGCCACCAGCGCGGCGAAGGTCGCCACGATGAACAGGGTCTGGAAGATGTCGAGCATCCCCATTCGCGATTGCACGAACAGCACGCCGTCGCAGATCGCGAACACCCCGGCGATCGCACCCACCAGCGTCGAGCGGGTCAGGCGTCGCACCGCGCAGTAGACGAGCACGACGATGACCACGCCGGCGACAGCGGGAGCGACGCGCCAGCCCAGGGGGCCGTAACCGAAGACCGCCTCCGACGCGGCGAGCATCCATTTGCCGACCGGCGGGTGCACGACGAGGCCGTACGCCGGGTTGTCCTCGATCCAGTTGCCGCCGGTCAGCACCTGCCATGCCTGCGGCACGTAGTGCTTCTCGTCGAAGACCGGCGTGCCTTTGTCCGTGGGGTGGTTCAGGCCCCAGAAGCGGGTGAGCGTTGCGATGAGTGCGATGACCACGCCGACGACCAGACCACGTCCGCGATCGGGAGCACCGAACAGCGGTGCGGGCACGTCAGGGCCCAAGCGAGGTGGCACCCGATCGATCCTAGTGGTCCCTCGTAAGCTGGCTGACGATGAACTCCGCCCAGCCCGACCCCCTGCACACCGACGACTCCGGGTCCGCGCCCACCGAACAGCGGTCGGAGGACGTCGGCGACACCGGTCCGGTGACAAGCGGCCGGCTGGTGCTGGCGGCCACCCCGATGGGTCAGGTCGACGACGCATCACCGCGCCTGCGTGCGGCGCTGCAGACCGCGGACATCGTCGCGGCGGAGGACACGCGTCGTACCCGCTCCCTGGCCGCCGCGCTCGGCGTCGAGATCGGCGGGCGCATCGTCAGCTACTACGACCAGGTCGAGGCGGCGCGCACCCCGGGACTGGTCAGCGCGATCGCCGAGGGTCAGACGGTGCTGCTGGTCACCGATGCAGGCATGCCCTCCGTCAGCGACCCCGGTTACCGCATCGTGGTGGCGTGCGCGGATGCCGGGTTGCCGGTCACCGCGCTACCGGGCCCCTCGGCGGTCACCACCGCACTGGCGGTGTCGGCGTTGCCGTCGGAGCGGTTCTGCTTCGAGGGTTTCGCTCCCCGCAAATCCGGGGCACGCGCGGAGTGGCTGCGCGAGCTGGTGGCCCAGCCCCGCACGGCGGTGTTCTTCGAGTCGCCGCACCGCCTCGCCGACACGCTGGCCGCGGCCGCGGAGATCCTGGGTCCCGACCGCCGCGCCGCCGTCTGCCGCGAGATGACGAAGACCTACGAGGAGGTCCGTCGCGGCGGTCTCGCCGAGCTCGCCGCCTGGGCTGCCGACGGGGTCCGTGGCGAGATCACCGTGGTGGTCGCCGGTGCCGTGGCCGCCGAGCCGGACGTGGACGACCTCGCGGACCGCGCCGAAGCGCTTGTCGCCGAAGGGATGCGGTTGAAGGAGGCCTGCGCGCAGGTCACGCAGGGTTCCGGTGCCTCTCGCCGCGACGTCTACCAGCGGGTGCTCGATAGACGTCGAGCTGATCCGGACTGACACGCAATTCGACCCGCGGCGCCAGCCGATAGGGCCGGCTCGACACGAGGGCGCCGACCACCCGGCGCAGGCGCGACAATTCGGCGCGCACGCTCACCGAATGACCGTCGTCGCCGAACAGCAACTGACTGAGCCGTTGCGAGGTGAGCCCCTGTTCGCCTGCGTCGGCGAGGAGCAACAGGATCTGCGCGTGCCGACGCGTGAGGACCGTGCGCCACGGCTCGCCGTCGCCGGTCACCGTGACCGACGGTTCGCCGCTGAGGTCGAGTTGTGCCAGTACCGGGCCCGTCGGGCCGGCCGGTCGGACGAGCCACCCCTTGCCCAGGCGTTCCACGACGCAGATCCCCAGTCCGGGCACGAACTGCCGCATGTCGTCGGTCGGCGCCGCCACCCGGACCGGCGGCGTGCACCCTCGACCTTCGGCGACCCATCCGTCGTCGTCGATGAGCAGGCCCGGCCCGTGCAGGCCGGCGAGCTGTGAGCGGCCCGAGAACCGCAGATCCGCCAGTTCGCGCTGATGCGCCAGGGTCACCTCGTGTTCGCCGAGGGCGGCGAGCGCCGAGGTGAAGGCGGATGCGGCAGGCTGCATCTCGAGCGCCGGTCCGGCCAGACCTGCGATCGCCACCATCTCACCGGTGCGGTGGTCGTGCACCGGAACGGCTGTGCAGAAGAGCCCGTGCAGCGAGCTGCAGTAGTGCTCGGCGCCGAACAGTCGTGTCGGACGGCGGTGGTGTACTGCGAGTCCGACCGCCGTCGTCGCCGTCGAATCCTCGTCCCAGCGACTGCCCTCGACGAGATCGAGCCGATCGGCCTCCGGCAGGATCGTCGAGGATCCACCCCGCCACAGCAGGACCCCGTCGGCGTCGAACACGCCGAGGGCCATCGAGGCATCGTCGGCTGATTGCGCGAACAGTCGTTTGAGCGGTTCGACGGCCTCACGCAGGGGGTGGGTGGCGCGACGAAGCTGCAGCTCGTCGGGCGAGATGTGCCCGGGATGGTGGGTGTCGGGCGTCGCGCGGTGCTTGCCCGCCCGTACGCGACCCCACGATTCGATGACCTCGCCGGGCACATCCGGGCGGGGGACACCGCCGGACATGAACGCGTCGTGATCACGGCGCAGATCGCGATCGAGCACCGTCAGGTCGGTGGTCGACCGGATGGGCACAGTCATGAGCGGAATCGTACCCAAACGGTGGTGCTTTCATGCCGAACCGAATGACCATCCCGTGTCCGGTGCCGGTGCCGGTGCGAGTCCTCGCGCCGAGGGTGTCAGCGCGTCCGCTGCGCGCGACCATGCCCGACGATGCTGGCGGCCTTGTCCAGACATTCCTGCCATTCGCGATGCGGGTCGGAGTCGATGGTGATCCCGCCGCCGACGCCGAGTGCGGTCGTCCCGTCGGGTCGGATCTCGACGGTCCGGATGGCGACGTTGAGGTCGAGGGCGCGGCCGGGCCCGGCCATCCCGATGGCCCCGCAGTACACGCCGCGCGCATCGGCCTCCCAGTCGTCGATGAGTTCCAGCGCACGCAGTTTCGGGGTACCCGTGACCGAGGCCGGCGGGAACGTCGCGGCCAGTACGGCGTCGTTCCCGGTGCCGGGCGGCAGGATGGCCTCCACCCGTGACACGAGATGCCACACACCGGGTGCCGGTACGACGGTGAGGAGTTCGGGCACCCGGACGCTTCCGGTGACCGCGACGCGGCCGAGGTCGTTGCGGACGAGGTCGACGATCATGATGTTCTCGGCGACGTCCTTGGCGGATGCGGCGAGCGCGTCGGGGTCGGCATGGGCGGGCAGCGTTCCCTTGATCGGCGAGGACGAGATGATGTTGCCCGTACGCCGGAGGAACGTCTCCGGTGAGAGGCTGGCGACCGTCCCCCAATCGCCCTGCAGGAAAGCCGCTTTCGCGGGGGTCGTCGAGCCGGCGAGTTCGGCGAAGTAGTCGACGGGCGCACGGTCCGTCGTGCCGGTGAAGCGTGTGCACACACATGCCTGGTAGATCTCGCCTGCGCGGATCGCTTCACGACATTTGTCGATGGCGTCGAGGTGCGGGGTGCGCGCCGGTTCGTGCCAGTGAGTCGCCGACTCCGGGACGGGCGCGGTGTCGGGCGACCGCACCGCCGACCACGCCCAGTCGGGTATCCCGCTGCCCTCGGACGTCCACTGACCATCGCGGAGAACCAGGATGCCGTCGGCGAGTCCGCCGACGATGGCCGGAAGCGGTCCCTCATCGGGTCGAACGGGAAATCCGATGTAGCCGAACCAATATCGATCCGGGTCGTCGGGCGGCGGGCAGCCCGGACGCAGGTCGATGGTGGGTGCGACCACGGCGTCGGCGCCGTACCAGTCGCCGATCAGTGCCGCCGGTGGCGCCAGCCCGCGTGCCACGGTCTGGGCGTGCAACGCCCGTAGCACGTCGAGGGCTGGCGCGACCATGTGCGACGTTAGGTCAGTTCTCGTACCGAGGGAACACCGGGGTCGGTCGGGGCAGCGCCGTGCCCGACTGGAGTCGGTCTGTGACAGCGGTGAATCGGCGGTCGTCGCCGGCTGCCAGCAGATCGAGGATCTTGTTCGACGACTCCGGCATGACGGGTTGGCTCAGCAGTGCCACGATGCGGACGACCTCGGCGCAGACGTAGAGGACGGTGCCGGTGCGTTCGAGATCGGTCTTGGCCAGTTTCCACGGTTCCTGTGCCGAGATGTACCGGTTGGTCTCGGCCAGCGTCGACCACAGGGTTTCCAGCGCCAGATGGATGGCCTGGTTGTCGATGTGGCCGCGGACGGTGTTCAGCAGTGAGTCGGCACGGTTGAGGAGCGCGGTGTCGGTGTCGGTGAGTTCTGCCGGAACGGGAACCGTTCCGTCGAAGTACTTGCCGATCATCGACAGGGTGCGCTGGGTCAGGTTGCCGAACTCGTTGGAGAGGTCGGCGTTGATGCGCGACACGATCGCCTCGGCCGAGTACGAACCGTCCTGACCGTAGGAGACCTCGCGCAGGAAGAAGTAACGCACCGGATCGAGGCCGAACTCCTCGATGAGATTGTCCGGGTCGACGACGTTGCCGACCGACTTGCTCATCTTCTCGCCCTTGTTGAACAGGAAGCCGTGCGCGAAGACGCGCTTGGGCAGGTCGATGCCCGCGCTCATCAGGAACGCCGGCCAGTACACGCAGTGGAACCGGATGATGTCTTTCCCGATGATGTGCAGGTCGGCCGGCCAGTACCGGGCGACGGTGTCCGGGTCGTCGGGGAACCCGACGCCGGTCAGATAGTTGGTGAGCGCGTCGACCCATACGTACATGACGTGTTCGGGGTGATCGGGAACCGGAACGCCCCAGTCAAACGTGGTCCGGGACACCGACAGGTCGGTCAGCCCGCCCTTCACGAAGCTGATGACCTCGTTGCGGCGGACGTCGGGTCCGATGAAACCGGGCTGCGACTCGTAGAGCTCGAGGAGTTTGTCCTGGTAGGCGGAGAGCCGGAAGAAGTAGGTCTCTTCTTCGGTCCAGGTGAGGACGTGACCGGTGTCGGAGGCCACCCGGTCGCCGGCCTCGTCGAGCTCGGTGTCGCTCTCGGCGTAGAAGGTCTCGTCACGTACGTCGTACCAGCCCGAGTACTTGTCGAGGTAGATGTCGCCGCGGGCGCTCATCCTTTTCCAGATCTCCTCCGACGCCCTCTTGTGATCGGCGTCGGAGGTCCGGATGAAGCGGTCGAAGCTGGACCCGAGACGTTCCTGCAGTGCCTGGAACCGGTCGGAGTTGCGGTTCGCGAGTTCCGCCGTCGGGATGCCCTCGGCGTTCGCGGTCTGCTGCATCTTCTGTCCGTGGACGTCGGTGCCGGTGAGGAACCGGACGTCGAAGCCGTCGAGCCGCTTGAACCGCGCCAGTGCGTCGGCGGAGATGTACTCGTAGGCGTGCCCGATGTGCGGTGCGCCGTTGGGGTAGGCGATCGCGGTGGTGACGTAGTACGGGCGTCCGCCGCCGTGGGATGCGCCGGACGGATCAGGGCTGGTCAGATCGGGTGCCATAGTGCCCAACAGACTACCGACCGGGCGGGACGGGGCCGAATTGCGGTCTGGACGATTTCTGGCCGGCCTGGTCGCGATCCTGCGGGTGGCCCGCGTCCAGCGGAATCGGTAGCGACAACACGCGCCATATCCCCACTCACGCTACGAATTTCGCGCGGTCGACTCAGGTCTGCGGGCGTTGGTCCAGGATCACTGTCGCTGTTCGCGCGACCATCTCGTCGGCGTCGCAAATGTACGCCTGCAGTGCCGAAGTCGCTGCGCTGCCCGGGATCTCGGCGAGCGCCTGCACCAGGCGGGATCGAACGGCCGCGTCGGGGTCGGCGCCCAGGCGGTCGACGAGGAGGTCGACGATCCGTTCGCGGTGGGCTTCGTGGCCTGCGAGGATCTCAGCGGCCTCGACATCGCGGTCTCCGGCGGCGACGAGTTCGACCAGTCCGTCGACCGCAGCGTCGGCACCGCGCCGCCCCAGGGTCAGCGCGGCGGCGCGTCGGACCTCGGGGTCGGGGTCGACGAGCAGGCCATGCAACAACCGCGTCACCTGCTCGGACTCCTCGAGGGCCGCCAGCGCGGTGACCGCCCGGCGCCGGATCGTCGGGTCGGGGTCGGCGGCGCCGTCCGAGAGGCGGTCGACACCGCCCGGTCTCTGTGCGAGGGCCCACCGGAGAGCCCCGGCCACGTTGGGATCGGATTCGGCCAGCAGCGCGTCGGCCAGTGAGTCCGCAGACACACCACCCTCTCCGGCGAGGAGCGCGGCGCGCTGACGGTGGGCCGCGTACTCGGACTGCACCCCGCGGAGCAGCCCGATCACACCCACGACCGTCGACCAGTCGCGGGGGCCGCCCGCCGCGATGTGCTCGAGACGTTCCAGGAGCCGGGCATCGGCCGACATCCTGGCCTTGGTGTCGTCGAGCAGGCGCTGCATGAGTGCCTCCGGTGCGAAGCCCGGGTCGTCGAGCGCACGACCGACCTCGCGGAGTGACAACCCGAGAGACCGAAGGCTCTCCACATGCAGCAAGCGCTGGAGGTCGGCCGCCGAGTACTCGCGGTAACCGCCCGCGGTGCGGCCGGTCGGCCGGACCAGCGCGAGCGAATCGTAGTGGCGCAGCATGCGGGTGGTCAGGCCCGTTCGCTGCGCCACCTCACCGATCAGCATCCGGTGCTTCCGCGGGCGCGCCCGAACTGGTCAGGCGGGACGCGAAGTCCAGCGCGGCGGCGAAGTCGCTGTCCGGGTCGTCGACCAGTTTCTCGGTCGCCGCGACGTGGGCCCGCACGGCGGCGGGGCCATGCTTCTTCGCGGTGGTGAGTGGCCCGGACGCGGCGTCGCCGAGCTCGACCAGGGCCCGGCTCAGGCTTCGTTGGACTTCCATCTCCCCGCGGCCGAGTTCCCCGGCCAGCTCGTTCGCCAGCCAGGTCTCTCTACCGGCCGGGACCAGGACGACGGCGGCCCGCCAGGCGGTTCGCGCGACCTCGTCGACGGCGTCGTGCAGCAGTTCGGTCGTTATCGCCGGCCACGCCGACGGGTCCCCGATCTTCGACAGCGTGTGCAGGGCCTGTGCCCGGGCCTGCGCCGACTCCGACGCCAGTTCGACGACGAGGCGCGGCACGGTCAGGTCCGCAGGGAGCCTGGTCAGCGCCCAGGTGAGCATGTCGCGGACGAAGAAGTCCGGTTCCACACCGCGACCAGGTCGTCGGCCAGAGCCGGGTTGGGATCCGTGCCCGCGGCCATCGCCGCGCGCAGTCTCGTCGACGCGTCACCCGCGGACAGTGCCGCCACCACGGCCCGGTCGGACGGGCGGATGCTCTGTTCGGTCATGGAGACCACCTCCTTCATCCACGATTCCACTCCTTGACACCGTGTGAAGGTCAAGAGGAAGCCGAGTGGATGTCGAGCGATGGCCGGGATGCGCCGGGTCGCTAGATCTCCCGCCGGTACGGTTCGCACCCGGGCGGCGCCTTCGGCGGCTCGCGATAGGCCAGTTCGGGGATGTGCAGGGTCACCGGAGCCGACTCGAGGGTGAACTTCTCGCCGTGGTGTGCCAGATCGATCGGTGGGCCGGACAGCAGACGATAGGTCGCGGTGTCCTTGTCCACGGCCACGACGATCTTCGAGTCCCGGACGATCATGCGGAACGACATGTACGTCAACCGTTTCGGCAGCCGGGGCGCGAAGGTGATGTTCCCGCCGAAGTCGCGCATGCCGCCGAAACCGGCCACGCAGTCCGTCCACGCCCCCGCCAGCGCCGCGATGTGAAGTCCGCTGCTGACGTTGTTGTGCAGATCGTGCAGGTCGGTGAACACCGACTCGGCCAGCAGATCGTAGGCCAGGTCGGGATAGCCGACCTCGGCTGCGGTGACCGCTTCGCAGCACGCGGACAGCGACGAGTCGCGCACGGTCAGCGGGTAGTAGTAGTCGAAGTTGCGGAGCTTCTGCTCGGCGGTGAACGCGTCCCCGAAGAGATAGGTCGCGAACACGAGATCGGCCTGTTTGACGACCTGCTTGCGATACAGGTCGTAGTACGGATAGTTCAGGAGCAGGGGATAGCGGCCCACCGACGACTCGAAATCCCAGGCGCCCAGCAGGGTGAACGACTCGCACTGCTGGTGTACGCCGAGGGCATCGTCGTAGGGGATCGTCATCTCGTCGGCACACGACTCCCAGTGCGCCGCTTCGGCTGTCGTCACCCCGAACTGTTCGGCGAGGTCGGGACGGCGGTGCACCGCCGCCACTGCATCGCGCAGGTTCTGTTGCGCCGCAAGGTTGGTGAACGTGTTGTTGTTGACCACCGCGGTGTACTCGTCGGGACCGGTGACGCCGTCGATGCGGAACTTGCCGTTCACATCATGGTGCCCGAGTCCGGCGAACAGTCGTGCGGTTTCGACGAGAAGTTCCACGCCGCACTCGGTTTCGAACTGTTCGTCGTTGGTCGCGCGGAGGTAGCGGGCGGTGGCGTTGGCGATGTCGGCGGACACGTGCACGCCCGCCGTCCCGGCCGGCCAGTACCCGGAACACTCGTCGCCGTTGATCGACCGCCACGGGAACATCGCTCCGCGCTGACCGAGCTCGGCCGCACGGGCCTTGGCCTTGTCCATGGTGGCGTGCCGCCACCGCAACTCCTCACCGGCCGCGGCGGGCACGGTGTAGGTGAGCATGGGGAGTATGAAACTCTCCGTGTCCCAGAAGGTGTGGCCGTCATAACCCGGACCGGTCAGGCCCTTCGCCGGGATGGCACGGGACTGACCGCGCGCTCCCGCCTGCAACACGTGGAACAGCGCGAACCGCACCGCCTGCTGCAGCTCGGGATCTCCGTCGAGTTCGACGTCGGCGTCGCGCCAGAAGTCTTCGAGATAGCTGACCTGGTCGGCTTTGAGTGAGTCCCAGCCGGTCTCCATCGCCATCGCGAGGGCGGCGTCGACCTGGGCGCGCAGAGCCGGGACCGAGCGTCGAGCCGACCAGCCGTACCCCATGTACTTGGTCAGGGTGAGGCTCTTGCCCTTCGGTACGTTCGCCGCGATGGTGAGCCGGGCGAGGTCGCCGTCGGCGCGGATGAACGTGTCCGCCTTGTCCGGGAAGTAGATCTCGTGATCCATCCCGGCCGCGATGTGCAGGCCGGACTTCTTGGTGTGGTGGACCAGCATGCCCCAGTAGTTGCGGCACGTCGCGAGATCGGAGACGAGCGGTGCGTCGAGCGCGGCCGCCAGGCGGGGATCGTTCCCGGGGGCAGGGACCGGCTCGTTGGCGAGGAGGTCTGACTGCAGGACGAGTTTCATGTCCTCGTCGACCGGCTCGACCTCGTACCGGATCGCGGCGATGGTGCGTTTGGTGAAGGACACGAGACGTTCGGACTTGATCCGCACCTTGCGGCCCGTGGGCGAGGTCCACACGGTGTGGCGACGCAGTGTGCCGGTGCGGAAGTCGAGGGTGCGCTCGTGCTCTTCGGTACGCCCGTACCTCAGGTCCATCGGCTCGTCCTCGACGAGCAAGCGGATGATCTTGCCATCGGTCACGTTGACGACGGTCTGCCCCGACTCGGGGTAGCCGTAGCCGCTCTCGGCGTAGGGGAGGCCACGCAGCTCGTAGAAACCGTTCAGGTAGGTGCCCGGATGGTCGACCGGCTCACCCTCCTCGAAGGAGCCGCGTAAACCGATGTGTCCGTTCGACAATGCGAACAGGGTCTCGGTCCGGCCGAGCATGTCGAGGTCCACGCCGCCGCGCCACTTCAGCTGCCACGGGTGGATCTCGAAACCGAAGTCGTGGCCGTGCTCGGCGGTCATGCGGGGAGCAGTTCGTCGAGGTCGGTCACGACGATGTCGGCACCGGCGGACTTCATCGCGGCAGACTGACCGCCGCCGACGCGGTCGACACCGACGACGTAGCCGAACGCGCCCGCGCTGCCCGCCTGCACCCCGGAGATCGCGTCCTCGAACACGGCAGCCGCGGCGGGCTCGACACCCATCAGTTCGGCACCGAGGAGGAACGAGTCGGGCGCGGGCTTGCCGTTCAGGCCCTTCGACACGATGTCGAGACCGTCGACACGGACCTCGACGAACTTCGACAGGTCGGCGGCATCCAGCACTGCTGCTCCATTCTTCGACGACGTCACGACCGCGATGCGGAGACCCGCGTCACGCGCCGCGGTGAGATAGCGCACCGATCCGGGATAGGCCTGCCCGCCGTCCTCGGCGAGGCTGACGAGGAACATGTCGTTCTTCCCATCCCCGATCCTGGTCACCGTCTGCGCATCCACGTCGTCGATGCCGCGGGACGCCAGGAACGCCCGGACGCCGTCCTCCCGGGGGCGGCCGTCGACGTAGTCGAGGTAGTCCTGGTCGGTGAACTCCACGAAGTCGGCATGGTCGGTGCCACCAGCGCGCTCGGCGAGGAAGGCGTCGAACGCCTTCTTCCACGCCTTGCGGTGGAGCACCGCGGTCTCGGTGAGGACCCCGTCGAGATCGAAGAGCGCGACAGAGATCGCATCTGGCAAACCCAACACGCTTCGCAACGCTACCCGTCGGCGGCGACTCCGGCGCGATTTGCGCGGTCGGCCGAGGTCGACGTCGGCCCGGTGCGGGTTCACCGGAGGGGTCGTGACCGGCGGGTGGCGGTCTCGTCGCGCATGGCCGATACGGCGGATCGCCGTGGACCGCAGAACGTCTGCGGTCGAAAAGCCCTTGCGCGACGCCCAATACGCGATGAGACGATGGTCGGATGACTCGACGGTTCGCGCAGATCGATGTGTTCTCGGCCACGGGCACCGGGGGCAACCCGGTCGCTGTCGTCCTCGACGCCGAGGAGATACCCGAGGACCGGATGGCGGCGTTCGCCCGATGGACCAACCTGTCGGAGACCACGTTCGTGCTACCCCCGACCGATCCGGCCGCGGACTACCGGCTGCGCATCTTCACCCCCGACGGCGAGCTGCCCTTCGCCGGACACCCGACCCTCGGTTCGGCCCACGCCTGGCTCACCAGCGGTGGGCGCCCGCGAACCGGCGAGCCGGGTGGCGACCTCGTGCAGGAGTGCGGAGTCGGGCTCGTCCGGCTGCGACGTACGGGCGCGCGTCTGGCCTTCGCGGCACCACCCCTGCGACGGTCGGGACCGGTCGACTCCGACACCGTTGCCGACGTCGTCGCGGCTCTCGGTGCGTCTCCGGACGAGGTGCTCGCCGCCGAGTGGGTCGACAACGGTCCGGAGTGGATGGTGCTGGACCTGGGCTCGGGCGACCGTGTGCTCGAGGTGCGGCCCGACATCCCGGCACTCGGCGATCACAAGGTCGGGTTGTTCGGGATGTACGGCTCCGGTGACGGGGAGGTGTTCGCCGAGGTGCGCGCCTTCGTGCCCGGGATCGGCGTCCCCGAGGACCCGGTGACCGGCAGCCTCAACGCGGGCATCGCGACGTGGCTGCGCGCCACCGGCAAGGCCCCCGCGTCGTATGTCGCGGCGCAGGGCGCCGCTCTCGGCCGGGCCGGCCGCATCCACGTCCACGACGACGGCGAGAACATCTGGGTCGGTGGCGACACCACGACCGTCATCGAGGGGACCGTCACGCTCTAGCGTCACGGTCGCCGACCGCAGGCCGGACGGCTCGTCGTCCTGTGCCAAGGTGGGTGCCATGAGCGACGCCCAGGGTGCCGGTGTGAACGGAGAGGTCGAGATCCCGAGCAAACCGGAGATGCCGGGCGAGCCGGAGACCCCGGACGCCGCCGAGACCCTGAGCAACAAGGCGGCCCGCAAGCGCCGCCGGCGCGAACCCCCGCCGGACCCGGCGCCGCTGCCGGGACTCGTCGACGCCCACACCCATCTCGCTGCATGTGGCGGGCGTGACGCCGGGTCGGTGCGCGCGATCCTCGACCACGCGCAGGTCGTCGGCGTCGACCACGTGGTCACGGTCGCCGACGACATGGTCGACGCGCGCTGGGCGGTGGCCGCCGCCGGATGGGACGAGCGAGTGTTCGCGGCGGTCGCGCTGCATCCGACGCATGCGGGGGATCTGAACGACGAGACCGCCGCCGAACTCGAGGCGATGGTGCGTCACCCGCGCGTCGTCGCGGTGGGGGAGACCGGCCTCGACTACTACTGGCCGGGGAAGTCCGACGACTGCGCCGCGCCCGAGGTGCAGCACGAGGCGTTTCGCTGGCACATCGACCTCGCCAAGCGCGTCGGGAAGCCGCTGATGATCCACAACCGCGAGGCCGACCGAGATCTGCTGGACGTCCTGGCGGCCGAGGGCGCGCCGGAGACCGTGATCATGCACTGCTTCTCCGGTGACCGGAATGTTGCACGCGAATGTGTCGAGCGTGGCTTCATGCTCAGTTTCGCCGGGACTGTGAGCTTCGCCAATGCCGCGGAGCTCCGGGTTGCGGCCGAACTCGTGCCCGACGACCAGATCCTCGTCGAGACCGATGCACCGTTCCTGACGCCCGATCCCTACCGTGGCCAGCCGAATCAGTCCTACTGCCTGCCGTACACGGCCCGGGCGCTCGCGGAAGTCCGCGGCGTGACCGATACGGAGATGGCCCGGGTACTGGGCGCGAACGCGCGGCGGGTCTACGGCATCCCTTTGCCATAATCTGGCCGGTTCGTTATCGTACTGTGATCCGCCTGGCCGACGTGCTGATCCACTCGGCAGGCGTGGTGCCAGTGTTGCCTATCAGGATGTCGTGCCCTTGCCTTCCATGTCGAACCCAGAGCCGTCCACCTCGGTCTCGCCCCGATCTGTCTTCTCCAAGATCAACGGGTCGAACTCGTTGCGCGTCCGCGTCGCCGTCGGCGCCGTCTGCGCCACCGTGGCGGCCGGCGGGATCATGGGCGTCAGCATGCACAAGAACGTCGCGATCGACGTCGACGGCGACGTCCGCCACGTGTCGACCATGGCGATGTCCGTCGAGGGTCTCCTCGAGTCCGAGGGGCTCGCACCCAAGGACGGCGACAAGGTGAGCCCCGCGCTGGATTCCGGATTTGGTGACGGCCAGACCATCAAGGTCAACCGGCTCAAGGAGATCACCCTCGACGTCGAGGGCAAGCCCGAGAGGATCGTCACCAACGCCTCGACCGTCGACCAGTTGCTGGCCGAGCGCGGACTGAGCCACGCCGCCGAGCAGGCTTCCTTCGGTTCCGAACTCCCGGTCGACGGCGGTGAGATCGACGTCGCGCTGCCCAAGCCGGTCACCCTCGTCGACGGCCCGGCACGGAAGCGCCCGACCGTCGCGGCGCACACCGTCGCCGATCTCCTGAAGGCCCTGGGGACGCCGTTGAGCGCGGAGGACAAGGTGACTCCCACCGCGGACACCAAGGTCACGCCGAACCTGAAGATCGTCGTCACCCGCATCAAGACCGAAGACGTCACCCTCACCGAGCCCGTCGCGCCGCCGGAGGTCAAGAAAGAAGACCCCACCCTGGTCCGCAACCGCAAGGTCGTGGAGAAGAAGGGCACGCCGGGCGAGGCACGCGTCACCTACAAGGTCACCACCGTGAACGGTCGAGTCGTCAAGCGAGACAAGCTGACCAGCGAGGTGCTCACCGAGCCCGTCGCGGCGACCGTCCGCATCGGCACCAAGCCGGGTGCGCCGTTCGTGCCGTTCGGGTCCGTCTGGGACGCCCTCGCCGCATGTGAGGCGACCGGGAACTGGGCGATCAACACGGGCAACGGCTTCTACGGCGGCGTGCAGTTCGACCAGAACACCTGGGAGCGCTGGGGCGGTCTCGAGTACGCCCCGCGGGCCGATCTCGCCACCCGCGAGGAGCAGATCGCGATCGCCAGCAAGACCCAGGCTGTCCAGGGCTGGGGCGCCTGGCCGTCCTGCTCGTCCAAGCTGGGCCTGCGCTGATCGACGAGACGAATCCGGTCACGCCCGACGCCGCGCCACGCCTGCTCGGGCCCGCGCAGATCCGGGAACTGGCCGCCGAGGTCGGCGTCCGGCCGACCAAGACGCTCGGGCAGAACTTCGTGCACGACGCCAACACCGTCCGGCGCATCGTCGCCGCGTCGGGGGTCGGTCCCGACGACACCGTGCTCGAGGTGGGACCCGGGTTGGGGTCGCTGACCCTCGCCCTGCTCGGAACCGCGGGCAAGGTCGTCGCCGTCGAGATCGATCCGGTGCTGGCGCAACGCCTTCCGTCGACGATCGCGGAGTACGCACCCGATCAGCGCGACGATTTCCGGGTCATCCTCGCCGACGCGCTGCAGGTCACCCGCGATGACCTTCCCGCGGTGCCGACCGCTCTCGTCGCGAACCTGCCCTACAACGTCTCCGTCCCGGTTCTCCTCCATCTGCTCGGAGTGTTCCCGGAGATCACCACCGCACTCGTCATGGTGCAGGCGGAGGTGGCCGACCGCCTCGTCGCCGGTCCGGGCAGCCGCACCTATGGCGTGCCCAGCGTCAAGGCTCGGTATCACGGCCGGGTGAGCCGGGCAGGTGCGGTGGGGCGCAACGTCTTCTGGCCCGAGCCGAAGGTCGAGTCCGGGCTCGTCCGCATCGAACGCACCGCCGACCACCCCACCGATCCAGAGACACGCCGGACGGTGTTCGAGGCGATCGACGCCGCATTCGCCCAGCGGCGCAAGACATTGCGGTCCGCACTGGCCGGCTGGGCGGGATCGCCCGCCGAAGCCGAGCGCCGACTGCGTGCCGCCGGAATCGATCCCGGGCTGCGGGGCGAGCGGCTCGACGTCGACGACTTCGTGCGACTCGCCCGCACGACCTGATCGGGGTCGGTGGCGCCGGAGAGTGATCCGCGATGCGTCGTCGAAGACTCAGCTCGACGCTGCGCGCAGCTTCTTGAGCAGTTCGGGGGCCGCCTCGCGAAGGAACTCGTCCTGCGTCTCGCCGCCGATCTGGACGAGTGCGACGTCGGTGAAACCGGCCTCCCAGAACGGCTTCACCGCCTCCACGATCTGATCGAGATCGGGACCGCACGGGATGTTGCCTGCGACATCATCGGGTGTGACGAACTGGGTTGCGGCCGCGAAACCCGCGGTGGTCCGCAGGTCGGCGTTGACATCCCAGCCGCCGGCGAACCAGCGGAACTGGTCGTGTGCGCGGGCAATCGCCTTGTCGCGGTCGGGGTCCCAGCTGATCGGGATCTGACCGATGGCGCGTGAGCCCTGCCCGCCGACGGTCGTCGTCGAGGAATGTTCGTTCCACGACGAGACCAGGTCGGCATTCGGTTCGACGGCGATCAGATGGTCGGCGAGCGGACCGAACGTGTCGATGCCCGCATCACCGGCGATCGCCACGCCGATCGGGACCGGTTGTTCGGGCAGATCCCAGATCCGGGCCGCGTCGACCTGGAAGAACTCGCCGCGGAAGTCGACGAGTTCACCGGAGTGGAGCTTGCGGATGATCTCGATGGCCTCGGCGAGCATGTCCTGCCGATCGGCGACCGACGGCCAGCCCTCGCCCACGACGTGCTCGTTGAGGTTCTCTCCCGATCCGAGACCGAGGGTGAAGCGTCCGTCGGCGAGGATCTGCAGGGTCGCGGCCTTCTGCGCGATGATCGCCGGGTGGTAGCGGATGGTCGGGCACGTGACGTATGTCATCAGTTCGACCCGCTCGGTGGCGTGGGCGACGGCCCCGAGAACGGTCCAGGCGTACGGTGCGTGGCCCTGCGATGAAAGCCACGGGAAGTAGTGATCGCTGGACACCTCGAAGTCGAAACCGGCGCGCTCGGCGTCGACGGCGAATCGCACCAGGTCCTTCGGGCCGGCCTGTTCGGTCATCAGGGTGTAGCCGAATTGTGTTGCCATGGGTCGCTCCTCTGCGAGATCGGTCGCTTCGGTGTAGGCGTTGAGTCGTGGGTCCGATGCGTCTGGGCGCTCGAGTCGCGGGCGCGGGACGCACGGACATCCGACGGCGGGGCGCGCTTCTCGACCCCGGAAATGAGTGCACATGCCTGATCAGCAAGCCGAAAGATCGATCGACACCGTGCTTCTCGATGTCGACGGTACGCTCGTCGACTCGACGTACCTGCACGCGTCGGCGTGGATGCGGGCGTTCGCCGCCCATGACCTGACGCCACAGTGGTGGCGGGTCCACCGCGCGATCGGGATGGGCGGTGACCGCCTCGTCGGCGAGATCTGCGGCGATGACGTGGAGGATTCTCTGGGCGACACTCTGCGTGACGAGTGGGAGGAGCATTACCGGGGGATGCTTCCCGACGTCCACCCGCTGCCGGGCGCGGCGGACTTCGTCCGCGGGCTGCTCGACGCCGACTACCGGGTGGCGCTGGCGTCGTCGGGGAAGTCGGAGTTCACCGACGCAGCCCTGGAGTCCATGGGGTTGAGCCGTGCCGACTTCGCCGCGGTGACCACCTCCGACGACGCCGACTCGTCGAAGCCTGCGCCCGACATCCTCGCCGTGGCGCTCGACGACGCCGGAGGTGACCGCGCCATCGTCGTGGGAGACACGGTCTGGGATGTGGCGTCCGCCCATCGCCTTCCGGCCGAGTGCGTGGCGGTCCGCTCCGGGGGGTTCGCGGAGGGGGAGTTGCGCGATGCGGGCGCGGTGCTGGTCGTCGAACATGTCGGCGACCTCGCCGAGCGGGGTTGGCGACCCTGATCCCGACTGCGCTCGTGGGCGCGGGGTCGGTGGTGGACGCTAGGCTGGATCATTGTGCCGCGAACGTCACTGTCGGTCGTGACCGACTCCGTCACCGCGCGGGCCCCGTCGAAGGTGAATCTGCACCTGGGCGTGGGTCCGCGACGCGATGACGGGTACCACGACCTGGTCACCGTCTTCCAGGCGTTGTCGCTCCACGACGACATCAGGGTGGCGCGGGCCCATGAGACCAGCGTTCTCATCCGCGGTGAGGGAGCCGGTTCGGTTCCGGCGGACGACTCGAACCTCGCCGTCCGGGCTGCGACGGCACTGGCCGACTGGGCCGAGCGCTCGGGGACGGTCGCGATCGAGATCGACAAGACCATCCCCGTCGCCGGCGGCATGGCGGGCGGTAGCGCCGACGCAGCCGGGGCACTGGTCGCACTCGCCGCGCTCTGGAAGCTCGACATCGGACGAGACGATCTCGCCGCGATCGCAGCCGACCTGGGCAGCGATGTCCCCTTCGCCCTGCACGGCAGCACGGCGCTGGGAACCGGTCGCGGCGAGCGCCTCATGCAGGTGCTCTCGCGCGGCGAATTCCACTGGGTTCTCGCGCTCGCCCGGGTGGGCCTCTCCACCCCGGCGGTGTACCAGGAGCTGGATCGGTTGCGCGACAGCCGTTCCGGCGAAGTCGCCGCCGACGACGAGCCCGATCTCCTCCGGCGGCCCGATGCGCTGATGCAGGCGCTCGCGTCCGGCGATCCGCATGCTGTCGCGCCGTTGCTGCACAACGACCTGCAGCCGGCGGCACTCAGTCTGCAACCGACTCTGCGTCGTACGCTGCGCGCCGGGGTCGATGCGGGGGCCCTCGGTGGCATCGTGTCGGGGTCCGGGCCCACATGCGCCTTCCTGTGCGCCGACGAGACCAGCGCGGTCAACGTCGCCGCGGAGCTCTCCGGGGCCGGGGTGGCGCGCTCGGTCCGCACCGCGCACGGCCCGGCGCCCGGTGCGCGCGTCCTCGGGGCCGACGCCCGTTCCTGATCAGTACGGTTGACGGGTGCCCCGCAGAACCTCGACAACCGTCTCGATCCTTGCCTCGGTCCTGCTGTCGACTGTGATGCTGGTGGTCGGAGCGGTCGTGACGACCGCCCCCGCCGCGGCCGCTGCCCCGCAGAACGGATTCGTCTTCACGACCACCGACGTCGACAACGGTCAGCTGCCCTCCTCCGCGGGCGCGGGAACCCGACTCACCTACGCCACGCGGGATCAGAACGGGCGGCCGGCGATGTCGAGCGGCGTGTACTGGGTGCCGAAGGGCGACCCGCCCGCAGGCGGGTGGCCGGTGGTCTCCTGGGCGCATGGCACGGTCGGGCTCGCCGACGAGTGCGCACCGACCCTTCATCGGCTCGGCGACGGCGTCGAGGCGCCCGTCCGCGCGGCTCTCGCCGCGGGTTACGCCGTGACGGCGACCGACTACGCCGGACTCGGTTCGGCCGGGGAGACCGAGTACCTCGGCGGCCGTGCGGCGGCGCGGTCGGTCATCGACATGATCAGGGCGGCCCGGTCGGTGGACGAGACGCTCGGTCGGCGGTGGGTCTCGGTGGGCCATTCGCAGGGCGGGCACGCCGCATTGCACGCAGGCCGGCTCGCGCGTGAGTACGCTCCCGAGTTGCCCGTCGCCGGCATCGTCGCGATCGCGCCGGTGTCGTCGCTGGAACGGCTGTTCGGGCTCTTCGGCCCGCGAGTCCCGGGACTCGGTGCGCTCAACGTGCTGAGCGCGCCGTTCCTGTTCACCCTCGCCGGACTCGACCACGCCCATCCCGATCTCCACGTCGCCGACTCCCTGACACCCGACGGCCGGCGGTTCCTCGACCGCGCGCGGTCGCAGTGCAACGGCGACCTCGTCGAGGCGCTTCGCTCGGTGTCACCGGGATCGCTTGTGGCGGCGTCGTTCACCGCCGAGCAGGCGTTCCGCGACGCCCTGCGCGAGTACGCGGAGGTGCAGACCTCCGGTTATCCGGCGAAGGTCACCATCGCGCACGGCATCCTGGACCCGGTGTTGCCTTACCCGCTCAGCCGGTCGTTGCGATCGGACATGCGCGACGAGGGCACCGATGTCGACCTCAAGACCTACGCTCGTGCCGACCACAGCAGCGTCATCGACGAATCGTTGCCCGATGTGATGGCCGCGGTCCGGGAGTCGTTCGGCCGCTGAGGGGTCTGGGGCTGAGGGTCATGGCGCCGAGGGTTGCGGCGCCGAGGTGCGAGGCGCCGTGTCATGGTTCTCGACGGCTGTGGCCACCGCCCCGAGCGCGGAGCGGATGAGGTCGCCGTAGGAGTCCGCGGGCAATGTCGAGATGCACGCCTGCGCATCGTCGAGGTGTTGTCGGGCACCGTCGAATGAGCCGAGACGGCGGAGATCGTCGGCGAGGTTGAGATGCAGCGACGGATAGAAGCTCTCGACACGCAACCCGGGGTGGTGTTCCTGCGCCCGCTGCTCGGTGATCGCGTCGGCGGCGTCGAGTGCGCGTATGTCCCAGATCAGGGCCTGGGCGGGGTGGGTGTACATGTCGGCGAGGTGGTGGGCGAGCGTGCAGCGGTGGAGAGGATCGCCGCCGCGGATCGTCTTCCACAGTTCGAGTAGCCGAGTCCGTGCGTCGTCGACGTGTCCGTTGTGAGCCTCGGTGACAGCTGAGGTGATCGCGGTCATCGTCGGATCGTCGACGGGTGCTGCCTCGGTCATCGGTTGGTCTCCTTCTGTGTCGCGTGTTCATCCGTGTTCGGGGGAAGGCTGGGCATCGCGAGTGTGGTGAGGTCGCCGTTGTCGGCGGACCGGATCGTCACGGGTTGTCGGGGACCGCGGAGGTCGATGAGCATGTCGTTGCCGATCGCGGTGCTGACGGCCGGGTAGAGCGTGGTCATCTCGAACCAGAGCTCGACCGGGCTTCCGGTCACCACGGCGGGGAGCCCGTGACGATCACCGGCGGGTCCGCAGCACACCGTGACATCAGTTGTGTTGACGCGCAGGCAGATCGCGTCTCCGGGCTGGTGTTCGAGTGTCGTCAGCAACGCAGTCTTGGACATCTCGATGCGGGTGGAGACCGGGGCAAGGTCGGCGAGCATCGAGCGGTAGTCGGGGAAGGGATCGTCGAGTGTCCGGCAGTGCCGGACTCCACGGTCCGGGAATCGAACCCACATCCCGGTGTCGCCGACTTCGATCCGCGCCCGCGGGGTGCGCCGTAGATCGGCGAGGCAGGCACGCAAGTCGTCGCCACGGACCGTGATCGCCCACGGTGGGGCAGATTCAGAGGTGGTCGGCAGAGTGCGGGTGGACAGTCGATAACGGTTGGTGGCGGTCACGACCACTGTGCCGGAGTCGGATTCGAACCGGATGCCACCGAGAACCGCCGGGTCGGACTCGGCGCAGGTGGCGCCGAGAACCTGCTCGATGGCTGCCGCCGTCACCGGACCGTTCACCTCGACGGCCGCCGCCCCACGCGGTACACCGAGAGCATCCTTGATCGCTGCGGCGCGTCGAGAAGCCATTGCCGCAGCCTCCATCACCGTGCTCACATGCTCGTCGATGAGGCGAGCTGCTTCGTCGGGCGGCGCATCGACAACCTTCTGCACCACCGCCAGCGGTACGTCGACCTCGCGAAGTCGCCGCACCAGGATCGCCCGGTCCACCTGCTCGCCGGCATAGAAGCGGTACCCGGAGACCGGATCCACCGCTGCAGGCGTCAGCAGACCCGCGTCCGCATAGAACCGCAACGCGCTCGTTGTCAGTCCGCACCGCTGCGCGAACGATCCGATGGGCATCAACCCGGAGTTGGTCACCACCACATCTTCGGGCTTCGACCTACATGAAGGTCAACCGGAACTCAGCGACCCCGACTCGCCGGCACCGGCAGATCACTCGATGGCTTCGCCGAGCTCCATCCAGCGCTCCTCGAGTTCGGCCAGCTCGGCCTCCATGGTGCGGATGGCCTCGGTCTCTGCGGCCAGGCCCTGGTAGTCGCCCTGGTCGTGGTCGGCGAGGGCGGTTCGCGCCGTGTCGATCTTGCTGTGCAACTTGTCGATTCGACGCTCCAGCGATGCCAGCTCCTTGTTGGCCGCACGCAATTCGGCACCACTGAGCGAGGAGGTCGACGGTGTCGCGCCGGAAGCCGGGCCACCCGAGTTCGCCGGACCCGCTGCGGACGGCTTGGACTGTCCCGATCTCTTCTGCGCGGCACGCAGTTTCAGGAACTCCTCGACGCCACCCGGTAGGTGACGGAGGCCGCCGTCGAGCACGGCGAACTGCTGGTCGGTGACGCGTTCGAGGAAATACCGGTCGTGGGAGACGACGATCAGCGTGCCCGGCCAGGAGTCGAGCAGGTCCTCGAGCGCGGCGAGCATATCGGTGTCGAGGTCGTTGGTCGGCTCGTCGAGGATGAGGACGTTCGGGGCGTCGAGCAGGATGAGCAACAGCTGGAGGCGCCGCTTCTGGCCGCCGGACAGGTCACGGACCGGGGTGGACAGCTGCGCGCTGTCGAAACCGAGTCGCTCGAGCAGCTGCGAGGGTGACAGTTCCTGGGACTTGGATCCCGCGCCGAAGGTATAGGTGGTCTGGAGTTCGGCGATGACCCGGCGGACAGGGTCGTCGAGGTAGCGGTCGAGGTCGTCGAGCCGCTGCGTGAGTGTCGCGACCTTCACGGTCTTACCGCGCTTGACGCGGCCACCGGTGGGCTCGACGGTTCCGGCGATCAGGCCGAGCAGGGTGGACTTGCCCGCACCGTTGACGCCGAGGATTCCGGTCCGCTCGCCCGGTGCCAGACGCCACTCGACGCCGTCGAGGACGTCGCAATCGCCGTAGGACACCGACACATCGAGCAGGTCGACGACGTCTTTGCCCAGGCGGGCGGTGGCAAGGGACTGCAGGGCGACGGTGTCGCGCACCGGCGGGACGTCGGCGATGAGCGCGTTCGCCGCATCGATGCGGAACTTCGGCTTGGACGTTCGGGCGGGGGCACCGCGCCGCAACCAGGCCAGCTCCTTACGGGCGAGGTTCTGGCGGCGCGCCTCGATCGTCGCCGCCTGCCGGTCGCGTTCCACACGCTGCAGGATGTACGCCGCATAACCGCCCTCGAAGGGTTCGACGATCCGGTCGTGGACCTCCCACGTCACCGTGCACACCTCGTCGAGGAACCAACGGTCGTGGGTCACCACCATCAGTCCGCCGGCGTTGGCGGGCCAGCGCCGCTTCAGGTGGTCGGCGAGCCAGGTGATCGCCTCGACGTCGAGGTGGTTGGTCGGCTCATCGAGCGCGAGCACGTCGTGTTCACCGGCGAGCAGATGGGCGAGCGACACCCGGCGGCGCTGACCCCCGGACAGCGAAGCCGTCGTCGCAGTCCATTCGACGTCTCCGAGCAAGCCACCGATGACGTCGCGCACCCGGGCGTCGCCGGCCCACTCGTGTTCGGGCCGGTCGCCGACCACCGCGTGCCCGACGGTCTCGTCGTCGTCGAAGGAATCGGCCTGGTCGAGAACCCCGATGCGTACCCCGCCGCGGACGGTCACGCGTCCCGAGTCGGGTTGCTTGCGCCCGGCGAGCATCGCCATCAGGCTCGACTTGCCGTCGCCGTTGCGGCCGACGATCCCGATGCGGTCACCCTCGTTGACACCGAGCGACACCGAGTCGAAGACCTTCGTCGTCGGGTATTCCAGGCCTAGGGTTTCCGCGCCGAGTAGATGAGCCACCCCACAACGCTAGTGGGTGCCCGGCGTCAGGTCACCGCCGGATGGCTCCGTTGACCATGGCCGCGAACGCGACCGCGCCGGCCTGGTTGACGTGGAAGGGGAGCGCGATCCGGTTCGACAGCGCGCTCTCGTACCAGGGATTGACGAGGTTGCACGCATCGTGGCCCGCCGAGCGTCGGTTGGCGTCGATGAAGGTGGCGCCGACCTTGGTGGACGCGCGCCACAGCGCACCGTTGGCCCGGTTGAACACCTCACGCATCCAGCGGGCGTCGGGGTCGCTGAGCGGGACGAGCGGCCAGCAACCGGTGACGCCGATGAAGCCGCCGAGCCCGACGACGATGATCTGGGCGTTCGGCGCCTTCGCGCGGATCGCCTTCAGCGCGGGGGTTACGCGGTTCTCCATCAGGGCGATGCGTGACCGGACCTCGTTGTCCAGGTGCCGGTTGTATCGGCACCGACGATCGGTGAACGCCGGGGTCCGGCACTGGCTCAGGACCGCATTCCACCTCATGTCGTTGCCGCCGATGCTCACGGTGATCAGCTGGGCGTCACGCGGGACCAGATGCAGCTGAATCGGTTTCGTGCCGCCGCTGGTGTGTTGTGGAGTCCGGTGCAGGTGCGTCGCCTGCGCGCCCGCACACGAGGCGTCGATGAAGCGTCGCGGCATGTTGGCCCCGGCGACCAGGGTCGGGTAGTTGAATGCCGACCGTTTGCAGCCTCCGAAATAAGCGGGGGTGGGGGTGTAGAAGCTGCCCGACGCCCGCGAATCCCCGAGCGCCACGTACGTGCCACCGGTGTAGCGGCCCGGGGCCGCCTCGGCGGGTGCCGCCAGTGCTGCCACCAGCGTTGCCACGAACGCGGTGACCACGACCGCTACCAGGGCGCGCATCACGCGCCGACACTCCCGCACCAACTGATCCCCGCGCTTCCCACGTCCCGACCCTCTGCTTCGCTCAGCGAATACTAAGGCATACAGATCAGGCGTCTGCGCAGAGCGCATTCCCCGTACTGCTTCCCGGCACTGATTTCGCGCTAGACAGCCCCGGCGTTACCGCGGACGGTCCTCGATCTCGCCCGGGCAGACCTGCTGGGGAAGCCGGGGCTGCGTTTCAGCGCCGGTCGACCATGCGATCGGACGAGCGCAGAGTGCGGGACGAGAAGCGGTGAACCGACACTCGTCCCGCACCCCGTGTGAGTTACAGGCCGAGGTCTTTGGCGATGATCGTCTTCATGACCTCGCTGGTGCCGCCGTAGATGCGGGAGACGCGGGTGTCGGCGTAGAGCCGCGCGATCGGGTATTCGAGGACGTAGCCGTACCCGCCGTGCAGCTGCAGGCACTTGTCGATGACCCGGCCGGCGGTTTCGGTGGCGAACAGCTTGGCGCGGGCCGCGTCGGGGACCGTCAGCTCGCCCTCGTTGTGCAGTTCGAGAGCTCGGTCGACGATCGCGCGGATCGCCTCGACCTCGGCCGAACACTCGGCGAGCACGAACTTGGTGTTCTGGAACGCGGCCACGGGTTTGCCGAAGACGTCTCGTTCCCGCGTGTACGCGATCGCGTGCGCGACGGCCGCCGCGGCGGTGGCCGACGCACCGATCGCGATCGTGAGGCGCTCCTGGGCGAGGTTGTGGCTCAGGTACCGGAAACCCGCGCCCTCCTCACCGAGGAGGTCCTCGACCGGCACCTTCACCGAGTCGAAGGACAGTTCGGCGGTGTCGGAGGCCTTCAACCCGATCTTCTCGATCTTGCGCCCGACCGAGAATCCCTCGGATGTGGTGTCCACCACCAGGATCGACAGTCCGGCACGACGGTTCTCGGGATCGAAGGGTGTGGTCCGGGCGACGACGAGGATGCGGTCGGCGAGTGCGCCGCCGGTGATGAAGGTCTTCGCGCCGTCGAGCACATAGTGCGAACCGTCCTCGGACAGTTTTGCGGTGGTCGAGATGTTCGCGAGGTCCGAGCCGGTGCCGGGCTCGGTCATCGCGATCGCGAACATGATGTCGCCGGAACAGAATCCGGGAACCCAGCGCTCCTTCTGCTCCTGGGTTCCGTACTCCATCAGGTAGGGCAGGATCAGGTTGGAGTGCACCGAGTAGCTGCCGAAGGTGACGCCCGCCGCGGAGGTCTCCTCCGCGATCACCAGTGAGTAGGTGAAGTCGCTGACGCCACCGCCGCCGAACTCCTCCGGGGCCTCGATACCCAGGACGCCGAGATCGCCGAGACGGTTGTAGAACTCGCGCGGGGGATGCCCCTGCTTTTCCCAGTCGTGATAGACCGGCGCGACCTCCTTGGCGATGAAGTCCCGGATGGTCTTGCGGAAGGACTCATGGTCCTCGGTGAAGATGCGACGCTGCATGACGGGTCCTAACGGGGTCGGGAGCGAATGGGATCGACGGGACGGCTCACTGCGCGCGGTACTCGCGCAGCAGGCCCTTGGAGATGATCTGTTTCTGGATCTCGCTCGTGCCCTCACCGATGAGGAGGAACGGAGCGTCGCGCATGAGGCGTTCGATCTCGAACTCCTTGGAATAGCCGTAGCCGCCGTGGATTCGGAAACTCGCCTGGGTGACCTCGGCGCAGTACTCGCTGCACAGGTACTTGGCCATGCCGGCCGCGACGTCGTTGCGCTCGCCGCTGTCCTTGAGCCGAGCCGCGTTGACCATCATCAGGTGTGCGGCCTCCACCTTCGTCGCCATCTCCGCGAGCGAGAACGCGATCGCCTGGTGTTCGACGATCGGCTTGCCGAACGTCGTCCGCTGTTGCGCATACCTGACGCCGAGTTCGAATGCGCGCTGGGCGATCCCGCACGCGCGGGCGGAGACGTTGACGCGGCCGACCTCGACGCCGTCCATCATGTGCGCGAACCCGCGGCCCGGCTCGCCGCCCAGGATGTCGGACGCGGGCGCACGGTAGCCGTCGAAGATCAGCTCGGTGGTGTCGATTCCCTTGTAGCCCATCTTGTCCAGCTTGCGGGGGATCGTCACCCCGGGCAGCACCTCGCCGAAGCCGGAGGGCTTCTCCACGAGGAAGGTGGTCAGGTTCTTGTGCGGCTTCTCGTGCCCTTCCTCGGTTCGGACCAGTGCGGCGACAAGAGTCGACGACCCGCCGTTGGTCAGCCACATCTTCTGTCCGTTGATGACGTAACCGTCGTCGCCGTCGCGTTTCGCGGTGGTCCTGATCGCCGCGACATCCGAACCGAGTTCCGGCTCGGACATCGAGAACGCGCCGCGCACCTCTCCGGTCGCCATCCGGGGGAGGAATCGCTGCTTCTGTTCGTCGGTGCCGTGCTGCCTGATCATGTAGGCCACGATGAAGTGGGTGTTGATCACACCGGAGACGCTCATCCAGCCCCTGGCGAGCTCCTCGACGCACAGCGCGTAGGTCAGCAGCGATTCACCGAGCCCGCCGTACTCCTCGGGGATCATCAGACCGAAGAGGCCCATGTCGCTCATGCCGTCGACGATGGCCTGCGGATACTCATCCGCGTGCTCGAGTTCCTGCGCGTTCGGGATGATCTGTTTGTCGACGAACGAGCGGACGTTGGACAGGATCTCGGTCTGGATCTCGGTGAGGCCCAGTGTCTGCGCGAGGCGGGTCATGGCGGTGAGGTGTCTCCGAGTCTGTCGGGGCTGCGTGCGACCGCGGGCGGGCGGGCGGGCGCCTCGGCGGGATGTCCGTCTCACAGCATGCACCGCCCGGCGGCGGCGAAGTAGTCGACGTGAACTAAGGGTGCGATAGCGCGAGCCAATGAAACGAGAGGCCCCGATCGCACCATCGCTGAGCGTGCGATAGCACTCCGGGGGGGTCGCAAGCTGGGGCCGCGCGGTGAATTCCGGCTGGGTGCATGGGGCATCACCCCGCTGTACCGGCTGACAGAACAGGAACGCGGCGAGATCCGCGGTCCTGCAGCCTGGCTGACCCGAGCCGCCAGCCGAATTGCACTCGACGTGCTCAGTTGAGCCAGAGCTCGTCGCGAGAAGCAGATCGGACAGTGGCTGCCGGAACCGATCCCATCCGACCTCTTCCTCGGCACGGGAACAGCCTCAGACGCCGCTGTTGGTGTGGTGGAAGTGGTGAGCGTCGCCCCCAACGTCGTCACGGGATCCGATCGCGTTGCGCGTTTCCTCATGAGTGTCATGCAGAAACAGCCGGAGCTCGTGTTCGAGGAGCGGCGCACCGCGGACGGCTTGGGATCCGCCTTGACTCTGGGCGGACGACTTTTGGGCATTGCCAGCTTCCACGTTGAGGGGGAGCAGATCACCGACGTTTGGCTGGTGCTGGACCCTCGCAAGCTCGGCGAGTGGGTGACCCCCGATCAGATCACCGAGTGAGCCTCACGTTCACCGGGCCTGTGCCGTCAAGTACATGAGGGCATCGAGCCGCTCGCGCTGCGGGAGGTTCCTGCTGCGCTGAGAAAGGGAGTTGAAGATGAAGATTGCAGTCGCGGGTGGAACCGGCACCGTGGGACGGTACGTTGTGCAGGCGGCGCGTCGTCGCGGTCACGAGGTGGTTCTCTTGACACGCAGCAACGGCGTAGATGTTCTTCAGGGCAATGGCATCGACAAAGCCATCGCAGGGGCGGATGCGGTCGTCGATGTGCTCAACGCGACCACCCTGTCGACCAAAAAGGCGGTCGAGTTCTTCGAGTCGGCGTCGCGGCAGTTGCTGAGCGCGGAGAAACGTGCGGGAACGCCGCACCATGTGGCGTTGTCGATCGTGGGGATCGACAATATCGACACGTCGTACTACGCCGGAAAGCTCGCTCAGGAACGTCTTGTTGCCGCATCCGATGTGCCCCACACCATCGCTCGTACCGGCCAGTTCCACGAGTTCGCTGAGCAGATCGTCGCGCAGACCACCATGGGCGCGCTGACCCTGATTCCGAAAACTCTTACCCGGCCAGTTGCCGCCGAGGAGGTCGGCAAACACCTCATTGCTGTCGCCGAGAACGAACCCACTGGTCGGGCAATTGATCTGCTCGGTCCTCGGGACCAGTCCTTGGCCGACATGGTTCGCCGGATGTACGCGCACGACGGAACGCGACGCCGTGTGCTGGAGTTGCGTTTCCCTGGCGCTTACGGACGAGGTCTGGCTTCCGGCGAGCTCCGCGGCGGCACCTCGAAGACGATTGCGCGCACGACGTTTGACGAGTGGCTGCGCACCGGGCATCACGCCAAGTAGTCCGCCGGGCTCGTCTTCCTCGCGCCAACGGCGCCGAGCACGTACAGACGTGCGTCACCACCTTCTTCCCACATGGTCTACCGACGCGCGGCGTCGAGAACGGATTTTTCATGAGTAACCGCGCCCACCTTCCCGGTGATACTGCGAGCGATGACCGACGCGTTGGCGGAATCCAGTTAGCTGCTCTCATCGGCTCCGTCGTCATCGCTGCCGTCGTCGGCACATGGGCATACTTCTTCCCGGAGCAGTTTTACGATCACTTCCCGGCAGTCCTGGGGGAGTGGATCTCGCAAGACGGGCCGTACAACGAGCACCTGATCCGCGACCACGGCGCCCAGTACCTCGCACTCGGGCTGGCGAGCGTCTTCGGCCTGTTCTGGCACTCCCAGATCGGCTACCGGCTCCTCGGTATCGCATGGACCACGTTCGGGGTGCTCCACTTCCTCTATCACGTGACGCATCTCAGCCACATGTCCGTATCGGACCAGATCAGCCAGGTCATCGTTCTCGGCTTCGCTGTCCTACTTGGCGTCGGCCTCTTCATCCCGCCACGGCGCAGTCCTCGCCCTGCGTGATGGATACACCTGGCGCATCGGGCGGCGCTGGGCACCCATAGCGGCAGCTGACCTGACGGCCACGTTCTCGAGGAGTGGCAGATGCCGAAAAGAGCCTCACCTCCCACGATCATAGATCGTGGGAGGTGAGGCTCTTTGACTCGAGATCAGGTCGCGCCTGGCGGGCGGAATGGGTTAGCTCGCGAGGGGGATGTCGCGGATCGGGTACAGAGTCTTTCCCACGCGGTACTCGCCGCGAGGCACCAGCGCGTCTTCAGCGCCACGGCTTTCTACCGTGACGACGTCTCTGGGGTCGCCGGTGGCTGCGAGCGTGCCGCGGAGCAGGTCGTCCATATGGAACCGCTCGGGCCCGGCGATCTCGACTTCGCCGAGGGGGCCGCCGGACAGCGTGACCTCGACCAACAAAGCAGTGAGTTCATCGAGCTCTACCGGCTGGATCAGATCCCGCGGAGCGAGAACCTTGCCGTCCACCGTGTGCTGGTCGGCCAGCACGGGAACGTAACCCTGGAACTGCGTCGAGCGAACAATGGTGTAGGGAATCGAACCCGCCTTGAGCGCCCGCTCTTGCGCCACCTTTCCCAGGTAGTAGCCGATGTCCGACCCGTCTTCGTCGCCGACGCCCACGATGGACAGCAGGATGTGGTGCCTCGCACCTGCCTCCTCGCCGGCGGCCGTCAGCGCGCGGGTCGTACCGTCGAAGAAGCTGACCGCGCCTTCTTCGTCGAAACGATTGGTGTTGAGGACATTGATGATGGTGTCCACGCCCTCCAGAACCTCAGCCACTCTCGTGCCCTCGATGTAGTCGACCCCGTCATCCAGGCCGCCGGACACAACCTCCACGCCGCGCGACTCGAGAAGATCTGCAACCTTTGATCCGACTCGACCTCGTCCACCGGCAATGAGAACTTTCACTTCGCTAGCTCCTTCACGTGGGTGGCGTTTCCACCCTCTACATGAGTGACGACGCGAACGCTCCCAATGTGAGGTTCGATCTGCTTACCGCAGAACACAACCACGTCCGTGCACTCCACGTCCCCGGCGAGGAGGGACTCGGCTACAGCCGCCTGCAGTCCGGGTCGATGTTCGCGTTCCCCTCGATCGTCGGACTCATCTTGATGGTGCTGAGTTCGATCACGAGTGACCGGATGATCTCGCGGGGCGCGACCTCGCGGATGCTGCGGGTCGTCGTGCCCTCGGTCGGCGTGCTCGTGTCCGGCGTCCTGTTGTTCCTGCTGCCGTCGATCAGCACTCCGATCGTCGCGGTGGCGATCCTGTCGATCGGATATGGCTTCGCCGCCACCGTGTTCCCGCTGTTCAACGCGGCTGTCGCCGAGATCTGCCCGCCTCGGCAGACCGCAGGCACGTTGGGTGTCTTCCTGGCGATCATGGCGATCGGCGGGCTTGTGGCGCCCTACGCCACCGGTGTCATCGTCGACGCCGCGGCCACCCCGGCGCAGGGGTACGCCACCGCGTTCCAGGTACTCGGTCTCGTCGCGGGGGTGTGTGCCGTGCTCGCGCTGGTGTTCGC
Source organism: Gordonia terrae (assembly GCF_051789125.1). Lineage (GTDB taxonomy): Bacteria > Actinomycetota > Actinomycetes > Mycobacteriales > Mycobacteriaceae > Gordonia > Gordonia terrae_A. The sequence continues at coordinate 1,569,854 of NZ_CP196526.1, forward strand.
CGACCCCGAACGTGATCGTGCCCGGCTGCGGCCGCACGCACCGACGATCGAGGGCGCCGCGGCATGATTCTCCGCGTCCCATAGGCAGGGCCTCATCGTCTGTGAGTGGGAATCGACTTGTCTGCCAAACGCCTTGATGGTCGTCTCGACAGAACGGGCGATCGGCGCCCGCCGGCGTCGTGCGCGTCGAACACAGCTTTATCTCTCGTCCTGACATCGAGGAGACCCCATGCGTGATGCAGTGATCGTCGACGCGGTCCGCGCCCCCATCGGCCGCCGCCGCGGCGCCCTGTCCGGAATCCACCCGGCCGACCTGTCCGCCCACGTCCTCGAGGCGCTCGTGGAACGGACCGGTATCGAACCAGCCATCGTCGACGACGTTCTGTGGGGGTGTGTGAGCCAGGCGTCCGAGCAGGCCGGGAACGTCGCGCGGACCGCGGTTCTCGCGGCAGGCTGGCCGGAGAGCGTTCCGGGCACGACGGTGACCCGTGCCTGCGGATCGAGCCAGCAAGCGGTCAGCATGGCGGCCGCAGCAGTCATCTCGGGTCAGCAGGACGTTGTGATCGCCGGCGGTGTCGAGTCGATGAGCAGAGTCCCGATGGGCAGTGCCGCCCCCAACGGGGAGCATCAACCGCCCACCGTTCTCGACCGGTACGGCGTGGACAAGTTCAGTCAGGGGGTCGGCGCGGAGATGGTCGCCGCCAAGTGGGGACTCGACCGCACCCGCCTCGACGAGTACTCGCTGCGCTCGCATGAGCTCGCCGCGCAGGCCGCCGACCGCGGCGCCTTCGACAGCCAGCTCGCGCCGATCCCGGGAGTGCTCGAGGGCGATGAGGGCATCCGTCGCGGCGGCACCCTGGAATCCCTGGCCAAGCTCAAGCCCGCGTTCAGCGAGGACGGCGTCATCCACGCAGGCAACTCGTCGCAGATCTCCGACGGATCGGGTGCACTGCTGATCATGTCCTCCGACACCGCGACGGCGCACGGACTGACGCCGATCGCGCGCATCCACACGGCAGTCGTCGCCGCCGATGATCCGGTGATCATGCTGACCGGGCCCATCCCGGCCACCGCGAAGGCGCTCCGGCGATCCGGACTGTCGATCGACGACATCGGGGCCTTCGAGATCAACGAGGCGTTCGCCCCGGTTCCACTCGCCTGGCAGGCCGAGACCGGTGCCGACCTGGACCGCCTCAACCCGCTCGGTGGTGCGATCGCCGTCGGCCATCCGCTGGGCGGTTCCGGCGCCATTCTCATGACCCGCCTCGTCCATCACATGCGCGACAACGGAATCCGCTACGGCCTGCAGTCGATGTGTGAGGCCGGCGGTATGGCCAACACCACCATCCTCGAACTGCTCTGACCCCCGCCCGAACCGCTCGAAAGGCACTCGAAAGCAATGGAACTCAAGGGACTCTCGATTGCGATCACCGGTGGCGCATCCGGTCTCGGCCTGGCGACGGCCAAGCGTGTGATCGACGCAGGCGGCCTCGTCACCCTCATCGACCTACCCACCTCCGACGGTCAGGCCGTGGCCGACGGACTCGGGACCGCGGCCGGTTTCGCCCCCGCCGACATCACCGACTCCGAACAGTTCGCTGCCGCACTCGATGTGGCGGACGAGCGCGGTGGTCTCCGAGGCGTCGTGCACTGTGCCGGGGCCGGCCGGCGCATGCGCATCCTCGACAAGGAGGGCAAGGCGACTCCCGCCGATGACTTCGAGTTCGTGATGAAGCTCAATCTCGTCGGGTCGTTCCACGCGCTGTCCCTCGGCGCCGAACGCATCGCGCGCCTCGAACCGATCGACGGCGAGCGCGGCGCGATCATCATGACCGCGTCGGTCGCGGCCTTCGAGGGGCAGATCGGCCAGATCAACTACGCGGCGTCCAAGGCAGGCATCGTCGGCATGACCCTTGTCGCTGCGCGTGATCTGGCCAGCAAGCTCATCCGAGTCAACACCATCGCACCCGGCACGATGGACACCCCGTTGCTGGCCCGACTTCGCGACGACGTGCGTGAGTCGCTCGCGGCGAGCATCCCCAACCCGGCCCGACTCGGCCGACCCGAGGAGTTCGGTCACCTGGCCGCGTCGATCCTGGAGAACACCTATCTCAACGGCGAGACCATCCGCCTCGACGGGGCGATCCGGATGGCCCCGCGCTGACCGGGTGCCGGTCGGAAGGGGGCGCCGGGCAGACAGTATCGCCGGGGGAGGCGTTCGGCGGCACCGCAATTGCTGTATTCCCACTCCGAGAGGACACCTCGCGATGACCCCATCGGCGCCCACGACGCTGCGCTACCCCGACACGACCATGGCCGCCCTCCCGGCCGGAATGGCGGCGATGTACGGCAGTCGTGCTGCCGTCGTCGACGGCGAGACGACCCTCACCTATACCGAACTCGACGCGCAATCGGCCGCGGTGGCGTCGGCTCTACGAGCGGCCGGGGTCGTCGAGCTGGACGTCGTACTGCTGTATCTGACGAACAGCGTCGAGTTCGTGGTCTCCTACTACGGGTCCTTGCGGGCGGGTGCCACCGTGACCCTGGTGAATCCGCTGCAACCCGTCCCCGGGCTTCGGCGTCAGATCGTGGAAACCGGTGCGGTGGTGGGTTTCACGCAGAGCGGGCAGGCAGCGCGGTTGCTGGCGGCCGCCGCGGGTTCGACGCTGACGACCGTCGTCGTGGTCGACGGGACGACAGAAGCGTCCGAAGGGATCGTGACGTGCTCGCTCACGTCGTTCACCGCCGGACACCACGGCGCGCCCACGGTGTCGGTGACGAGCGAGGACGTCGCACATCTGGCGTTCACCGGTGGCACCACGGGGGTGTCGAAGGGTGTACGGGTGTTGCACCGCAACGTCATCGGCAACGTCACCCAGATGATCGCCTGGCGTGCCGGGCACGCTCTCGACGTGGGTGACGACGGCCTGCCCATCCTCACACCCCGATCGGATGAGAATCCGGGTGTGGTCCCCGGTGCCGCCGCGACCGTGGTCGTCTCGCCGCTGTTCCACGCGCACGCGCTCATCAACATGTCGTTCCTGTTGCTGTGCGGCGCAACCCATGTGTTCGCCGGGCGGTTCGACCCCGCACGGATGCTCGGCCTCATCGAGGAGTTCCGGGCCTCCTACGTGACCGGCAGTCCGGCGATGTGGCACGCGCTCGCCGCCCACCCCGACGTCGCGACGCGTGACCTCACCTCGGTGCGGGTCGTCTCCTCAGGTGCCGCGCCCATCGATCACGTCACCCTCGAACGTCTCCGGCAGGCCTTCCCGGCGGCGGCCGTCGTCGAGGGTTACGGGCTCACCGAGGCCACCTGCCTCGTGTCCTCGGCGCCGCTGACCTCTCAGGGGCACTACCGTCTCGGTAGTGTCGGCCTGCCGACCTTCGACACCGAGGTCGAGATCCGTTCGGTCGACGACCCGACCGCGGTGCTCGGACCGGGGGAGAGGGGCGGGCTGTGGGTCCGCGGACCGCAGGTCACCGCCGGCTACCTGGATCACCCCGACAAGACCGCCGAACAGTTCGTCGACGGGTGGCTCGACACCGGTGACATCGCCTACCGCGACTCCGACGGCTACCTCTACATCTGCGATCGTGCCAAGGACATGCTGATCTACAAGGGCTACAACGTGTATCCGCGGGAGCTCGAAGAGATCCTGGTGACCCATCCCGACGTCGAGGCGGCCGCGGTGGTCGGACGCGAGGCGGGTGCCGTCGGACAGGAACCGGTCGCGTTCCTGGTGGCCGAGACCGGGCACGTCATCGACGCGGCATCGATCGCGAGATTCGTCGAACAGCAGGTGTTGCCGTACAAGAAGATCCGCGACGTCTATGTGGTCGACGAGCTACCGACGTCGGCGGCGGGCAAGGTCCAGAAGGTCGCGCTCCGGGAGCGGCTCGCGCACGCCGGACAGGTCAGCGCTGCGCCCGTTTGACCAGATTGCGTCCGATGATGAGGCGCTGGATCTCGCTGGTTCCCTCGTAGAGACGCAGCAGGCGGACCTCACGGTAGATGCGTTCGACGGGCACGTCGCGCATGTAGCCGCTGCCGCCGTGGATCTGCACCGCGAGGTCGGCGACCTTGCCGACCATCTCGGTGCAGAACAGCTTGGCCGCCGACGGGGCGATGCGCCGGTCGGTCTCGTCCACCCATGCCCGCGCCGCCTCGCGCACGAGTGCCCGGCCGGCCATCACGCCCGACTGCTGGTCGGCCAGCATCGCCTGTACGAGTTGGAATTCGCCGATCGCCGTACCGCCCTGGGTGGCCGTGGCGGCCCACGACACCGACTCGTCGAGCGCGCGCTGGGCGGTCCCCACCGACAGGGCCGCGATGTGGATGCGGCCGCGCGCCAGGCTCATCATCGCCGCCTTGTAACCGACGTCCTCGCTGCCGCCGACGAGAGCGGCTGCGGGCACGCGGACGCCGTCGAAGTGGACGTCGGAGGTCCATGCGCCCTCCTGGCCCATCTTGCGGTCCTTGGCACCCACCGTCAGGCCCTCGGCGTCAGCGGGCACGAGAAAGACCGCGATGCCGGTGCCCTCGGCATCAGCGGGCCGGGTCCGGGCGAACACGACGAAGAGATCCGCCAGCGGGGCGTTGGTGATGAATCGCTTCTCGCCGGTGATGACCCAGTCGTCGCCGTCGCGCACGGCCTTGGTGCGCAGTCCGGCGGGGTCCGAACCCGCCCCCGGCTCGGTCAGTGCGAACGACGCGACCACCTCACCGGAGGCGATCTTCTCCAGCCACGTGGACTTCTGCTCGTCGGTGCCGAAGTGGACGAGCACCTGGCCGGCGATGCCGTTGTTGGTCCCGAACATCGAGCGCAACGCCAGGGACGTGTAACCCAACTCCATGGCCAGCTCGACATCCTGGGTCAGATCGAGTCCCAACCCGCCCCATTCCTGGGGGATGGCGTAGCCGAAAAGGCCCATGTCCTTGGCGGTCTGGCGGATGTCGTCGGGGATCGCGTCGGTGTCGAGGATCTCCTGCTCACGGGGCACGACGACGTCGCGGACGAATTCGCGCGCCGCGGCCAGGATGTCGGCGAAGTCCTCGGGATCCACCTGGGAGGAGGTCACAGATGGTTGCCTCGCAGCTGATTGCATCGCACCGGTCATGCAGCCACTCTCGCGCGTCCGCGCGGTGGGGTCCAATACGAAACCGGGATCGATGCGATAGCCGCTGCGTATGACGCGGGCGGGTTCACCGGGGGTGATTCTCGATAGATTGAGTCCACACACCCACGCCGGCGCGACTCCGCCTCGCTGCCCGCTCTCCCCGCAGGCCGACACAGCCGGCCGCCGCCTCGGAAGGACCGACCCATGTCATCCAGTACCACCGCCGCTCCGCTGCTCGGCGGACGTACCGCCGTTGTCACCGGCGGCGCGCAGGGCATTGGCTTCGAGATCGCCCGCTCCTTCGTGGAGGCCGGTGCGCGGGTGGTACTCGGTGACCTCGACGTCGACGCCGCACAGGCCGCCGCCGACGCACTCGGCGGCTCCGACGTCGCCCGCGCCGTCCGCTGCGATGTCGTGAACGCCGCGGAGGTCGACATCCTCCTCGCCGAGGCCGTCGACGGGTTCGGCTCACTCGACGTGCTGGTCAACAACGCCGGGATCACCCGCGACGCGACCATGCGCACGATGACCGAGGACGATTTCGACCTGGTCATCGCGGTTCATCTGAAGGGCACCTGGAACGGAACCCGCAAGGCGGCGGCCATCATGCGTGAGGCCAAGCGCGGTGCGATCGTGAACATCTCGTCGCTGTCGGGCAAGGTCGGCATGGTCGGTCAGACGAACTATTCCGCTGCCAAGGCGGGCATCGTCGGGATGACCAAGGCCGCGGCGAAGGAGATGGCGCACCACGGGGTGCGCGTCAACGCGATCCAGCCCGGGCTGATCCGGTCGGCGATGACCGAGGCCATGCCGCAGAAAGCCTGGGACCAGAAGATGTCGGAGATCCCGATGCACCGCGCCGGCGAGGTCGGCGAAGTCGCGAGCGTGGCCCTGTTCCTCGCCTCGGACATGTCGTCGTACATGACCGGCACGGTCCTCGAGGTCACCGGCGGTCGCTTCATGTGACGGTCGGGTCCACCGCACTGCTCCTGCTCCCCGCTACCCGAAAGGTCACTTCCCATGCGCGACGTCGTCATCTGTGAGCCGGTCCGTACCCCCATCGGCCGCTACGGCGGAATGTTCAAGAGCCTGACCGCCGTCGACCTCGGGGTCGCCGCGCTGAAAGGCATGCTCGACCGCACGGGACTCGACCCGGAGAAGGTCGAGGACGTCGTTCTCGGTCACTGCAACGGCAACAGCGAGGCGCCCGCGCTCGGTCGCGTCATCGCACTCGATGCGGGGTTGCCGATCACGGTGGGCGGCATGCACATCGACCGTCGCTGCGGCTCGGGGTTGCAGGCCGTCATCCAGGCCGCCTACCAGGTGTCCGCGGGTGACAACGACCTCGTCGTCGCGGGCGGGGCAGAGTCGATGAGCAACGCGTCGTTCTACTCCGTCGACATGCGGTGGGGAGGGGCCCGCACGGGTATCGCGATGCACGACAGCCTCGTTCGCGCGCGCTCGACGGCCGGCGGCCGGCACTATCCGGTCCCCGGCGGCATGATCGAGACGGCCGAGAACCTGCGCAAGGAATACGAGATCTCCCGCGAGGAGCAGGACGAACTGGCGGTCGAATCCCACACGCGCGCGGTACGTGCCCAGAAGGACGGGGTCCTCGCCGAGGAGATCGTCCCGGTCACCGTGGCCTCCAGAGGCGGCGACCAGGTCATCGACACCGATGAGCATCCCCGCCCCGACGTGTCCGTGGAATCCCTGGCCAAGCTGAAGCCGATCATGGGCAAGACCGACCCCGGTGCGACCGTGACCGCGGGCAACGCCAGTGGTCAGAACGACGCCGCTTCGATGGCGATCGTCACGACGTCCGAGGTCGCCGAGAAACTGGGCCTGCGTCCGCTGGTCACACTCGTCTCGTGGGGCCTCGCGGGCGTACCGCCGCGCACGATGGGCATCGGTCCGGTGCCTGCGACCGAGAAGGCCCTGGCCAAGGCCGGTCTGACGCTCGCCGACATCGACGTGATCGAACTCAACGAGGCCTTCGCCGCCCAGGCGCTCGCCGTCACCCGCGAGTGGGGTTTCGGCCGGTTCGGCTCGGGCGGCGACTTCGACCGCACCAATGTGCATGGCTCGGGTATCTCGTTGGGGCACCCGGTCGGCGCCACCGGCGGACGCATGCTCGCGTCACTTGCCCGGGAACTGAACCGTCGCGAAGCCCGGTACGGCCTGGAGACCATGTGCATCGGTGGCGGGCAGGGACTGGCGGCGGTCTTCGAGCGCGTCAGCTGACTCCGCCGGTCACGCCTGCTGTGCGCGTATCAGCTCGACGAACGCGTGCCCGACCGGCGACAGGGACGGCGGGTGGAAGGCGATGGCGAACGGACGCACCACATTCGGTTCGATCTCACGGATGACGACGGGCTCGTCGGCCGACTCCGCCACCGATCGCTCGAGGAGGGTGCCACCGATACCCGAGACCACCATCGGCAGACGCTCCTCGCGGAGTTCGGACAGTACCGCGAGCGGTGGTCGCACACCGCCGACCCGGATGGCCTCTTCGAACTCGTCGGCCACCGAATAGCCACGCGGGACGAAGACCATCGGGATCGCCGGCAGGTTGTTCAGCGGGATCGGTCCGTCGGGCACTTCGGTGCCGGGTGGGTACACGAGCACGTGTTCGTGTTCGCCGATCACGATGACCTCCAGATCGTCCCCGGCGATCGGGAGGTGTGCCACGGCGAACTCGCAATAACCGTCCTCGATGGTCGACGCGGCCTTCGTCTCGTCGCGTAACTCACCGAGTCGCACCGAGACCCGCGGGTAGAGCGCTCGGAACCGGGCCACCAGATCGACGACCGGACCGACCGCTGTCGCGGCGAACGCGAGGATGTCGAGATGTCCGGTGAGTTCGTCCTCGGACGCCGAGAGCAGGTCGTCGACGGAATCCATGTCCCGGACGATCTGGCGTGCCGGGCCCACCATGGTCCGTCCCGCGGCGGACAGCACCATGCCCCGGCCGATGCGGTGGAACAGTTGCACGCCCAGTTCGCGTTCCAGGGCGCGCAGAGCCTGCGACACGGTCGGCTGGGCGACCCCGAGGGCCGAGGCGGCACCCCCGATTCCCTGGTTCTCCACCACCGCGAGGAAATACTCGACCTGTCGCAATTCCATTGCGGACCTACCAATCCCGGGTGTCGGACGGATCGGGGGTGATGCCGCTGTGAACTCGGGCGGCGGCGATGAACGCGAGCGCGGCCGGCGAGGGCAAGCCGGAACGGTGTACGAGCCCCCATGGCCGCGACAGTGGCGGGTCGAGGGCGACGCGACGGGTTCCGGCCAGCTGCCGGTCGGCGACAGTGCGCGGGAGAACCGTTGCGCCGGTGCCGCTCCGGACGAGACTCCACACTGCCGAGGGCAGCTGGCAGTCGACCACGACGTTCTTCGCGTCGTCGTCGACGATTCCGGCGAACAGGCTCGCGGTGTTCTGATCGCTGTGGTCGATGATGAGTGGCAGCGCGCGGACGGCCGAATGCGGCGCCGGGTCGGGCAGTTCCTCCGCGAGCTGCGCCGGCGCGGCCACCACGAGCTCCTGTTCGGCCATCGGGATCGCAGAAAAGGTCGCGTGTTCGGCGGCCGAGTCCATGATCCCGATCTCGGCATCCCCGGAACGCAGCGCGGACAGCACGCCGCCGGGGCCGTCGGCGGAGATCACGCGTACCGACAGGCGCGGGAACCGTTCCCGGAACAGGCGTACGACGTTGACCACCGGGTCGATGCTGAAGGCGGCATAGGTCACGACGTCGACCCGTCCGGCCCGGAGTTCGCGAACCGCGTCGACCTTGGCCTTGGCGCGGTCGACGTCGGCCAGGATGCGCCGCGCCGCGACGTCGAGTTTGCGCCCGGCCTCGGTGAGTTCGAGCCGTCGACCGGTGCGGTCGAACAAGGTCACGCCCAGCCGTTTCTCCAGTGTCCGGATTGCCTGTGACAGGGACGGCTGCGAGATGTACAGCGACTGGGCCGCCTTCGTGATCCCGCCGTGGTCGACCACGGCGACGAAGTAGGTCACGAGGTGCAGGTCCACCCCGGTCACTCTAGTGGGCGCCGGGAGCGGAGCGAGCGGGCCCAATCATCAGAACGCCCGGTGGCAGGTCACTTGCCGGTCCAGCGCGGCGCCCGCTTCTCGGCGAACGCGATGGCGCCTTCTCTGGCGTCGTCGGAGCCGAAGACCGGTGCGAGGTGGTCCCACTGCTTCTTGATCAGCTCGGGGTCGGTGTAGCGGATGGCCATCGAGGTGACCTGTTTGGTCGCGCGCACCGCGAGCGGGCCGTTGGCGGCGATCACCGCGGCCAACTCGCGTGCGCCTGCGAGTGCTTCGCCCGGTTCGGTGACCCGGTTGACCAGACCGAACTGGTGGGCGCGCTCGGCGGTGAGCGGATCGCCGGTCAGCGCGAGCTCCATGGCGACCTGGTACGGCAGGATCTTCGGCAGGCGCAGCAGTCCGCCGGCCGCCGCGGCGAGCCCGCGTTTGACCTCGGGGATACCGAACTTCGAGTTGCTCGCCGCGACGACGAGATCGGCCGACAGCGCGAGTTCGCATCCACCGGCGAGGGCCCACCCCTCGACCGCGGCGATCAGGGGTTTGCTCGGCGGCGCTTCGGTGAGACCGCCGAATCCGCGGCCCTCGAGCGAGACCTTCTCGCCGCGCGCAAATGCCTTGAGATCCATGCCGGCGCAGAAGGTGCCGCCGGCGCCGGTGAGGATGCCGATGGTGAGGTCGTCGCGCGAGTCGAGTTCGTCGATCGCGGCGGCGATGCCCTCCGAGACCTCGAGGTTCACGGCGTTCTTCGCCTCGGGCCGGTTGATCGTGATGACGGCGACGCCGTCGGCGAACTCGGTGAGCACGGCACTCATGGGACTCTCCTGTGGGTGGGATGGGCGGGATGGGTGTCAGGGGCCTTCGACGGTCGAAATGGTCTGGGAGTCTGAGGGTTCGGATTGCGCGCTCGGGGCGAGCGACCACCGGATCGGCTCGAACGAATCGGGATCGTGCACCGGGGTGGTGGCGGTGAGGATGCCGCGTTCACGAAGCACGACGAGGTGGGCATCGGTCTCGCGCAACGCGAGTCGGCTCAGCGTGAGCGTCAGCTCTTCGAACGGACGCGACCAGGTCACCGACCGGGTGATCTCCCACGCCGTGCTCTCCGGTGCGCGGGCAACGGTCTCGGCGATCTCGGCGAGGCGTTCCGCGTGATGGGTGAGCAATCCGGTCACCCGGTCGCCGAGCCCGCGGAAGCGGTACTCGTGCGAGGGCAGCGCCTCGTGGTCGCGCATCTTCTCGGTGTTCGCCAGCGAGACGAGGTAATCGGCGAGGGGACTCGTCGTCTGGACCGGGTTGGTGGAGATGTTCGGGCTGATCCGCGGGAGCAGGTGATCGCCGGTGAAGATCACTCCGGCGGTGTCGTCGGCGAAGCACAGGTGACCGGCGGTGTGGCCGGGTGTCCACACCGCGCGGAGATCCCAGCCGGGGATGTGCAGGTCGGCGTCGCCGGTGAGCTCGTGGTCGACGGTGCGGCCGTCGGGCATGCGGATGAACCCGACGAGTCCCTCGTCGGCGACCTCAGCCGGTGCGCCGAGTGCCCGGAGTTCCGAACGTGCCAGGTCGAGCTGACTCTCCACCTCGGCGTCGGAGTGGTGGCGCAGATGGCGTGCGTCGTCGTGGTGCATCCACAGCTCGGCATCGGCATGTTCGAGAAGCCGTGGAACGAGGCCGAAGTGGTCCGGATGGAGATGGGTCACCGCGACCGATCGCACGTCGGCGACATCGCGCCCGGTGGTTCGGATGCCGGCGACGAGAACATCCCACGACTCGTCGGACGGCCAGCCGGCATCGATGAGGGCGAGCCCGCCGTCGGGGAGACCCAGGGCATAGACGAGGACGTACCGCAGGGGGTTACGACCCATCGGAACCGGGATCGACCACAGGTCGGCCCGGACCTCCTCCACCGGTGGCAACACCTTGTCCGCCCACGCCTGTTTCTGATGCTCACCGGTGACCTCGATCGTGCCCATCCAGCCTCCCGTCATCCGCAGCGGACGCCGCTCCACCGCCACGAATGTTGCAGCGACCACCCGCCATCCGATCACGAGACGCCGATCACGCTCAAACTGGGTGCGACTCAGACACCCTGAGGTAGGACCTATGAGTCGAGTTCGTGTCCGACGGCACCGGCATGGTCACAGCCCGCCGCCACCTCACCGACGAGCCGTCCCGCGAGTTCGGGCTGGATGAGCGGGAAGAGATGACTCGCACGCGGGACGACGGTGAGGGTTGCGTCCGGTGCGGCTTCGACGAACCGTCGCTCGTGAACCCGGAACTGATCCTGACTCCCGTTGACGAAGTACGTGCGGCCGGGATAACGACCGACTTCGCCGAGCGCGTCGAAGTGCTTGAGCTCGGCCACGACGTCGGCGATGGACCCGAGCGACAAGCCGCCGATCTCCATGTCCTCGGACACCTGCCTGCCGACAGCCAGTCGGGTGAGCACCTGGCTGATGACCGCCGCCTGGCGTGGCAGGAGCGACGTGACCGCCCCGAAGGTCTCGAACGGTGCCGCGAGCACCCGGCTCGGTTGCGCGGTCGCGCACATGGGCACCAGTGCCGCCACATGACGGGGATGGCGACCCGCGGTCGCCATCGCCACATAACCGCCCATCGACATGCCGGCCACGACCGCCGGGCGGCCGAACCGTTCGATCTCGGCGACGACGGCGTCGACCGCGCCGTCCATCGTGAACGTCTCTGCCCGACGCCGTCCGTGGCCGGGGAGATCGGGGGTGGCGACGCATCTGCCCGCTGGGGCGGTCGCCGACACCGCGGCGGCCACCCGGTGCAGAGTCGCACCACTCACCCGTATCCCGTGGACGAGGACGACGGGGGTGGGTACGTCCACCGGCGGATCAGTCGTGGCGAGGGCTGACGGAGGCATCGCACGCAGTATGCGGGCGCCGGGGCGGCGCCGCGGGCTGTGTCACCGAGTGTTCGTCAGCGGTCTGCCCGGACGTCGACGGCGTGTTCCGCCCCGGCGGCCTCGTCCTCCGCACTCATCGGGGAGGCCTGCCTCTCGATCCCGATCCGGTCGAGGAAACCGGTGTCGTGGGAGACGACGAGCAGCGCCCCAGTCCAGGCCCGGAGCGCGTCGACGAGTTGGGTCACCGTGTCGAGGTCGAGGTTGTTCGTGGGCTCGTCGAGGATGAGGAGTTTCGGGGTCGGATCGCCGAGGAGCGCGTCGGCGACCGCGACCCGCAGCCGCTCGCCGCCGGACAGCTCCGCCAGAGCTCGGTCGGCTCGGGCACCTCGGAACAGGAACCGCGCCAGGTGTGCCCGCACGTCCTGGGTGGAGATGTCGGGATGGTTCGCCGCGACATGACCGGCGATCGACGCGGTCGGGTCGTCGAACAGGATCTGCTGCGGCACAAAGGCATATGGAACGACGATGCGATCGTGTGCGATGAGGTCGGCGATGAGTGTCGACTTCCCGGAACCGTTCGGCCCGACGAGTGCCACCCGCTCGGGTCCGTCGATGCGCAGGCGGTCGTCGACGACGATCTGCGTCCGCGGTGCGACGTCGACCTCGGGAAGCGTGATCTTCGCGGTGCGATCGGCCCTGATGTCCTCGCGCGCATCGTCGAGTCGTGTCGCGGCGGCGGTCACGTCGTCGCGATGGGCGTTGCGCAACTTGCCGGCCGAGACCTGGGCCTCGCTCCGGCGGTTGTGCGCCACGATCTTCGGGACGCGCTTCTCGCGTTCTGCGGTGGCACCTGTGCGGGCACGGCGATCGAGCTTGATCAGGGCCTCGGACATCTCCCGGCGCTGCTTGCGCAGATCACCGGCCGCGGTGGCGACCGCGGCCTCCGCGGCCTCCTGTTCGGCATCGACGATCTCGCGGTAGTGCGAATACGGTCCGCCGAAGAGACGTACCTGTGCGCGGTACAGCTCGATGGTCGCGTCCACGCGCTCCAGCAGTTCGAGGTCGTGACTGACGACCACGACGGTGCCGGTGAATGCCTCGATGGCATCGAAAAGTCTTGCGCGCGAGTTGGTGTCGAGGTTGTTCGTCGGCTCGTCGAGCAACAGGACCGACGGCCGGGTGATCAGAGCGGCGGCGATCGCGAGGAGAGTCGCCTCCCCGCCGGACATGGCGCCGACCGGACGGTCGAGGTCGGGTGGCAGGCCCATCTGTGCGAGCAGGCCCACGGCGCGCTCGTCGACACCCCAGTCGTCACCGACGGCGTCGAAGTCGGCCGGCTCGACCGACCCGTTCTCGATTCGCCGTATCGCAGTACGGGTCTCGGCGATGCCGAGGAACTGCGCGACCGTCGTCTCGGGATCGGCCTGCGGGTCCTGCCGGACCAGGGCGACCTCGGCCGAGGCCGAGCCGCCGGCGATGGTGATGCTCCCGGATCGCGCCGGGAGGCGGCCCGCGATGAGTGCGAGGAGCGTCGACTTGCCCGCACCGTTGGCACCGATGAGGGCGTATGTCTCTGCGCCGAGGGCGAGGTCGAGGTGATCGAAGACGACGGTCCCGTCGGGCCAGGCGAACGAGACGTCGGACAGCACGATGGACGAAGACATGAACACTCCTGAAGTGGGTCGGGTACACCGGCGCGATGTCGGTGAAGTCCGGTGGCGGGCGCCACCGGGCCGGGGCCACTTCAGCTGTTCATCGGGGCGGATCACTCCTGAGGTCGTCGTACAGTGGTGACCACCGTAGCCGATGCGCGTCGGGTTGCCAACGGATTATTCGCGCCGGCCGACCGCTACGGTTGGGGCATGTCTTTCATTCGCACCTCGGTGGCCGGCGGTGTCGGCGAAATCGTCCTGGACCGTCCCAAAGCCCTCAACGCGCTGGATCAGAGCATGATCGACGACATGTACGTCACGCTCGGCGAGTGGGGTGATGACGACTCGATCGAGACCGTGCTCGTCACGTCCGCCAGCGATCGGGCTTTCTGTGCGGGCGGGGACATCCGGGCGATCCGCGAGCACGCGATCGACGGCGACACCGAATCCATCACCCGCTACTTCGCGAGTGAGTATCGACTCGACCAACTCGTCGCCGACTACCCGAAGCCGTACGTGAGCCTCATCGACGGAGCGGCGATGGGGGGCGGGCTGGGCATCAGCGTGCACGGCGAGATCCGCGTGGTGACCGAGAAGGCGCTGATCGCGATGCCCGAGACGGCGATCGGCTTCTTTCCCGACATCGGCTCCACTTACTTCCTCCCGCGTCTGCCGGAGGGCGTCGGAATGTGGTTGGGACTCACCGGGGCTCGCATCCGCGGCGTCGACGCGGTCGCTGTCGGGATGGCAACGCATTTCGTGTCGTCCGCCGACCTGCCGGCGGTCGCGGAGAGCATTCGATCCGGGGCCTCGCTCGCCGACGCGCTCGCCTCCTCGGGTACCGAGGAGACCTCCGACGTCCCACTGCGCAAGATCGGGGAGTACTTCGCCGACGACAACATCAATGCCATCGTCGGGGGTCTGCGGGGCGCGGTCGGCGACGACTGGGCGCAGGAGATGGTCGGCCTCCTCGAGAACGCGTCACCGACCAGTCTGTGGGTCACCGCGGCGATGATCACCGCCGGGGCGCGCTCGGGGCTCGACGAGTGTTTCGATCGGGAACTCCATGCGGCGGAACAGATCACGGCCACCAACGACTTCCGGGAGGGAGTCCGCGCGGTTCTCGTCGACAAGGACCGCAACCCCGCCTTCGACCCCGCCTCCATCGAGGAAGTGGATCCCGCGGTGGTGGCGCGCATCGTCGGCGCCTGACGTCCGGTGTCCCGAACCGCCACCGCCACAACGTCTACGGCGTGAGCTCGAACCACCCCGACAACGAGACGCCGGCCGTCGATCCGGAGGCGGGTGACGGCCTCTTCGTCGAGGATTCGTCGACGTCGTAGGACACGTCGTCGTCGGGAGCGAGTGGATTGGCGTCGACGCGCGTCGCCGTCGGACAGCTGAAGGATCCGGCGGCGAGCTCATCCGACATGGCTGTGACACTGAGCTGGCACGCCGACGAATGGTGGTAGACGCCGTCGACGGATACGCCGATCTGCGCGTTGACGGGTTTGGTGAGCGGGCCCACCGTCGGCCGCGCCCCGTCGACCGGAGGCAGCAGTCCGCCGGTCAATTCACTGATGAGGAACTCGATCTGAGCGCCACCGGCACCGGCGTCCTTGAAGACGAAGAGCAGTGAGTCGGGGGGTACGTCGGGTTGGGCCGGTCCCCACCGCTCGAATTCGTAGCAGGTCGTCGCATCGGTCGGCGTCGCCCCGGCGCCGGGGCCGCGACCCGAGGCGCCCGCGGGGCGGGTGACCGCGATCTTGATGCTGCCGTCCTGGAACAGGAATCCCTGGCCGCTGCGGTCGACGCTGCCCTGCGGGGGTTTCTCCGTGCAGTTCGCCGGGTCGACGGGCTGCGCGGTGGGCGGGGGTGTCGAGCTGGTGGACGGCGTCGACGGGCCTGTGTCCGTCCCGCAGGCTACGACGACGGCCGTCACCGCACCCATCAGTGCGGCGGCGCGGACCAGCCGTGTGCGTGTGCCCACCGGTCGTTCAATCCGCAGCTGCGACAAGGGGTTCGAGAGTGAGGTCGGGGTGTTCTTTCTCGATGTACTGCAGTCGCCATTTGTCGCTGAACAAGGCGAGGACAGCGCCGTCGGTGCGGGTGAAGACCTCCACGCCGCGTTGCCGGTTGAGCTCTGCCGCACTGTCGGCGTCGGTCCGGCGGGCAAGGGTGTATCCGAGCGGTTCGATGATCGTGTCGACGTTGTACTCGGCCTTCATCCGCGCGGTCACGACCTCGAACTGCATGGGTCCGACGGCGGCCAGCACCGGGGATGCCTCGCCACGGGTCTCGTTGCGCAGCACCTGCACCACGCCTTCGCTCTCCAGCTGATCCATGCCCTTGCGGAACTGCTTGTACTTGTCGGCGGTCGTCGCGCGCAGCGTCGAGAAGTGTTCGGGCGCAAAGGACGGGATCGGTGGGAACTGCACCTTCGGGCCGTCGTAGAGCGTGTCGCCCGGTGCGAGTGCCGTCGCGTTCACCAGTCCCACGACGTCGCCGGGATAAGCGGTGTCGACGGTCGAACGGTCGCGGCCGAAGACGGCCTGGGCGTACTTGGTGGCGAACGGCTTTCCCGTCTGCGCGTGGGTGACGACCATGCCGCGTTCGAACTCGCCGGACACGATCCGCATGTAGGCCAGGCGATCCCGATGGCTCGAATCCATCCCGGCCTGCACCTTGAAGACCACCGCGCTGAACGGGTCGGTGACCGGACGGGGCTCGCCCTCGACGTCGAGGCGGGGTCCGGGCGGGGGAGCGAGCTCGACGAGGACCTCGAGTAGTTGGCGCACACCGAAGTTCAGCATCGCCGACGCGAAGATCATCGGCGAGGTCTGACCGGCGAGGAACAGTTCCTGGTCGTGATCCTGGCCCATCTCGCTGAGGAGCTCGCTCTCCTCGATCGCGGCGGTCCACTCATCGCCCTCGCGCGCGGCTGCCGCGTCCGCGGACATGATCTCCTCGGGGGCGATCTTGGCGCCGCCGGCGGTGCGGGTGAAGTGCACGTACTCGCCGGTGCGGCGGTCGAGCAGACCGCGGAAGTCGCCGGCGATGCCGACCGGGAAGAACAGCGGCGTCGGCGTCAGGCCGATCCGCTCGGTGATCTCGTCGATCAGCTCGAGCGGGCTCTGGCCGGGCCGGTCCCACTTGTTGATGACGGTGATGACCGGGATGCCGCGGTGCCGGCACACCTGGAAGAGCTTCAGGGTCTGCGGTTCGAGCCCCTTGGCGGCGTCGATCAGCATCACCGCCGCGTCGACGGCGGTGAGGACCCGGTAGGTGTCCTCGGAGAAGTCCGCGTGACCCGGGGTGTCGACGAGGTTGATCACGCTCGGGATGTCGGGGTCGGCCTGCGCCGCCGCCGAGTAGTTGAACTGCAGCGCCGTCGAGCTGACGGAGATCCCGCGGGCCTTCTCCATCTCCATCCAGTCGGAGACGGTGGACTTGCGGCCGGCCTTGCCGTGGACGGCGCCGGCCTCGCTGATCATCCGCGCGTGCAGCGCCAACGCCTCGGTCATCGTCGATTTACCGGCGTCGGGATGGGAGATGATGGCGAAGGTACGACGACGCGTCACCTCGCGACTGATCACCTCGGAACTCACGAGGTTCCAGGCTACCGGGCGGTGTGGGGGCGGCCAAACTCGCGAGGGTTGTTGGAACCGGTACAGCCATGGGTCAGCAATAGGTATCGCTGACCGATACCTGTTGCTGACCCGACTCAGGCTGCGGTTGCGAGCGCGTGGCGGATTCGTGCGATCAGGTCCTCGGGACGTTCGGTCAGATCGGCCCAGGTGAAGTTCAGCACCGACCAACCGGCAGCGAGTAGATCGTTGCGCCGACGCCGATCGTATTGGAACGCGGCAGCATCCCGGTGATAGGCGAAACCATCGATCTCGACGATGAGACGCTGCGACGGGAATGCCAGGTCGGCCGTGTAACCGTCCGTTGTGTAGTTGGCGATCCAGCCGTCCACGTCCGCGTCCTGAAGGAGCGCGACCGTCAGTCGTTCGGCTTCGGAGCGAGCCCCGGATTCCAGTGCGCCCAGGATGCGCCGGAGCCCTGGGGCGCCGGGTTTGCCGGCGCGTCGTGCGGCCGCATCGTGCAGTTGGCGAATGGACACGCGACGGCACAGCAGCGCGTGGTCGACGATGGCTATCGAGTCCTCGAGCGCAGCCTCCAGCAGTGCATAGGGCAGCGCCGTGACACGGAGGCCCGCGCGCTCGTAGAAGTCCGCGTCGTCGAGGCGCCGATAGTGGACGCGGGCACCCGACTGGGGTCGTCGGTGATGGCTCCGCGGCACCGTGACGGTGATGGTCTTCGGCGGTTCGTCCACCAGGCCCTGCCACCACACCGAAGCCACCCCGGAGAGGACGGCAGCCGGGCCGGCTTGTAGCACTGACAAGCGGACCGCGGTGCGTGCCGTGGTCGGGTGATCGGCGACGGTGTAGAGCCCCCGCGCGCTCCTGGTCCACACCCCGGATGCGACTCTCCGCGCGACGGCGGTCCGGTCGAGTCCGGCTGCGCGCGCGTCTGCCGCGGTGATCACCCCGTCGTGTTCGATCGCGATCCGGCGGAGTTCGGAGGGCAGGTGCATACGTGGTTGGACGCCCGTCGCCCCGCCGAGGTTCCCTACAGAAAAGTTTCAGCAGTAGGTATCGATGAGCGACACCTACTGCTGAACCGGGCCGGACGCAGGCAGGACTATTCGAACGGAACCGGGGGCATGGTGACGACCTGAGCGGCGTAGGAGAGTCCGGCACCGAAGCCGAGGAGCAGGGCGGTCTGTCCCGGCTGTGCCTTGCCGGTGGAGAGCAGGTCCTCCATGGCGAGCGGGATCGACGCCGCGCTGGTGTTGCCGGTGTACTCGATGTCCTTGGCCACCACCGCGTCGTCGCGCAGCTTGAGGTTCTTGGCGAGCAGTTCGTTGATGCGGGCGTTCGCCTGGTGCGGCACGAACACGTCGAGGTCCTCGGAGCCGAGCTTCGCGGCCTCGAGGGCGCGGTGGGCGACCTTGCCCATCTCGAAGGCGGCCCAGCGGAAGACGGCCGTGCCCTCCATGCGCAGGTAGGGGCGCTTGGTGCGATCGCTGTCGAGGAAGGTGATCCAGTCGAAGTCCTGGCGGATGGCGTTGAACTGCGAGCCGTCCGAGCCCCAGATGACCGGGCCGAGCTGCTGCTGGTCGGTCGGGCCCACGACGACGGCGCCCGCGCCGTCGCCGAAGATGAAGCAGTTGGTGCGGTCGGTCATGTCCATGGTCACCGAGAGCTGCTCGGCACCGATGACGAGCACGTGGGTGGCGCTGCCGCCGCGGATCATGTCGGAGGCAAGTGCCATTCCGTAGCCGAAGCCGGCGCATCCGACGGTCACGTCGAAGGCGGGCACGCCGTTGGCGCCGAGTTCGGTGGCGACCTTGGTGGCGCCGGCCGGGGTCAGCAACAGGTGGGTGTTTGTGGCGAGGATGACGGCGTCGATGTCGGAACCCTGCAGCAACGCGTTGGCGATCGCCTTGCGTCCGGCGTTGACGGCCATCTCCATGACGCTCTCGTCGCGACGGGCGAAGCGGCGGGTCTTGATGCCGGTGCGCGTGTAGATCCACTCGTCGGACGAATCGATGTTCTCGCAGATCTCGTCGTTGGTCACGACCCGTTCGGGCCGGTAGGCGCCGATTCCGAGCATTCCGATGTTGTTGATGCCAGTGGTGTCTGCGATGACCGCCATGGTGAACCTTTCCGAATAACGTGCCCGGCGAATATGTGACCCGACATATGACGGTACCCACACGGTGTCTTACTGGGAAGTAGCGGACCCCTCCGGCGAATCGTTACGCCGCGAGAGAAAGCGGACCGAATTCGTCCTCGTTGCGATGAAGACTCGTCGTCAGATCAGTCGATCATCATCGGGGGCGTCGGAATTCGGCCGTCCACCACGACGATCAGCACACGACGAAGTGCGCACACATCAAGCACCAGAGATGCCATCGGGAAGGGAAGTCCGCATGATCCACGCACGCGGGTTGGTCCAGGTGTTCCACACCGGGAAGGGCAAGAAGAAGCGCGAGGTCCGCGCGGTCGACGGCGTCGACCTCGACATCGCCGAGGGGGAGGTGGTCGGCTTCCTCGGACCCAACGGCGCGGGCAAGACCACGACGCTGCGGATGCTGACGACGCTGCTGCGACCCACCGCAGGCACCGCGACGGTCAACGGATACGACGTGGTCGCCGACCCCGTGTCCGTCCGGCGCAGCATCGGCTACGTCTCGCAGGCAGGCGGAACATTCAGTCAGGCGCAGGCAGGCGACGAGATCGTCGACCACGGGATGCTGTACGGGTTGTCGCGCGCCGAGGCCACCCGCCGCGGCCACGACCTGTTCTCGCAACTGCAGCTCGACGGCCTCTGGGAGCGTATGCCCAAGAACATGTCCGGGGGTCAGAAACGCCGCCTCGACATCGTGATGGGCCTCGTCCATGAACCGTCGCTGGTGTTCCTCGACGAGCCGACGACCGGTCTCGACCCGCAGGCGCGCGCGAACCTGTGGGAGCACATCCGGCGTCTGCGCACCGAGCGCGGCGCGACGGTCTTCCTCACGACGCATTACCTCGACGAGGCCGACGAACTGTCCGACCGGATCATCATCATCGACAACGGGCAGATCGTGGCCGCGGACACCTCCGACAACCTGAAGGCCCAGGTCTCGGGCGATCTGGTGTCGTTGGAGGTGGCCGACGCCGCGGCGGTGTCCACCGCCGCCGAGAAGCTCGCCTCCGTCACCGGCGGCAACGGCGAGGGTCGGATCGAGGTGGACGGCAGGCACGTGCAGGGTCGGGTCCCGCGGGCCGGGCGCGCGCTACCCGGACTCCTGCGTGACCTCGACGCCGGCGGGATCACACTCGACTCCATCGAGGTCCTCCGTCCCACACTCGACGACGTCTTCCTCACTCTCACCGGGCGGTCGCTGCGCGACGCAGAGACCGGCGGGGGACCTGACGAGCTCGCCGATCAGTCCGCCGCACACCCGTCCGCCGATGCCTCGTCCTCCGCACTCGACCAGCAGGGAGCTTCCCGATGACCACCTTCTTCCGCGAGAGCACCATCGTCTTCCGTCGTCAGATCCGCATGAACCTGCGCAACCCCGCCTGGGTCCTCATCGGGGTCATGCAGCCGATCCTCTACCTGGTGCTGTTCGGACCGTTGCTCAAACCGCTCGTCGCGCAGTTCCCGGGCGGCGCGGACAACCCGTACACCTTCCTCGTCCCGGGACTCCTGGTGCAGCTCGGCCTCTTCGGCGCGCTCTTCGCCGGGTTCAGCCTCATCGGTGAGTGGCGCGAGGGCGTCATCGAGGCCGAACGCGTGACACCGGCGAGTCGTACGGCGTTGCTGACGGGCCGGCTGATGCGCGACATGTTGCAGCTGCTGGTGCAGGCGTTGATCCTCGTGGTGCTCGGCTACGTGATGGGTATGCGCGGATCGTTCGTCGGCGTGATCATCGGCATCGCGATCACGATGCTGATCGGCGGCGCCTGCGCCGCGGCGTCGAATGCCCTGGCGCTGACCACCAAGAGCGAGGACGTCATGGCCCCGCTGATCAACATGGTGATGATGCCGGTGCTGTTGCTGTCGGGCATCTTGCTGCCGATGACGCTCGGACCGTCGTGGCTGCAGAGCCTGAGCGATTTCATGCCGTTCCGGTGGATCGTCGACGCGGTGCGCGACACCTTCTCCGGTGACCTCGCCAGCGCTCAGGTCCTGTGGGGCGTGCTCGCGTCGCTCATTCTCGCCGGCCTCGGAACCCTATGGGGCACTTCGGTGTTCCGGAAGGAGAATGCGTGACCGTTGCACCCTGAGAGGTCAGGGTCAGCGCCCGTCGAAGCTCGTCACGGCGGGGGCGGGCGGGAGGGTGACGACCGCACCGGCATAGCTCAGTCCGGCGCCGAAGCCGAGGAGCAGTGCGGTCTGCCCGCCCGTCGCCTTGCCGGTGGCGAGCATTTCCTCCATGGCGAGCGGGATCGACGCGGCCGAGGTGTTGCCCGTGTTCTCGATGTCGTTGGCCATCGGGAGGTCGTCGGGGAAACCGAGGTTCTTCTTCATCAGTTCGTTGATGCGGGCGTTGGCCTGGTGAGGCACGAAGACCTCGATGTCCTCGACGCCCACCCCGGAGGTCTCCAGGACGGTCGCCAGGGCGCGGGGGAGGGTGATCGCCGCCCACCGGAACACCTTGGGTCCGGCCATCGTCACGACCATGCGGCCGACGGGATCGGCCGCGGGGTCCTTGTGCTGATAGGCCTGCGCACGATCCATGTATTCGGGGATGTCCCAGTTCTGCCCGATCGCCTCGGCGTTCTCGCCGTCGCTGCCCCACACCGTCGGGGAGATGCCGTTGTCCTCGCTCGGTCCGACGACCACGGCCCCGGCACCGTCCCCGAAGATGAAGGCGGTGTTGCGGTCGGTCGGATCCATCACCACCGACATCGTCTCGACGCCGACGAGGAGGACGTACTCAGCGCTGCCCGCGCGGACGGTGTCGGCGGCGATGCCGAGGCCGTATCCGAAGCCCCCGCACCCGGCGGCGACGTCGTAGGCCGCGATGCCGTTCAGGCCGATGTCGGCGGCGACGATGGGTCCGCCATGGGGGATCTTGGTCTTCCAGCTGTTCGTGGCGAGGATCAGCGCCCCGATCTTCTCCTTGGGGATCCCCGAGTTCGCGATCGCACGCTCCGCGGCTGCGGCTGCCATCGACCGGGCGCTCTCGTCGCCGCTGATCCACCGCCGGTTGCGGATGCCGCTGCGTTCGAAGATCCACTCGTCGGTGGAGTCGAGGACCTCGCACACCTCGTCGTTGCTGACCAGGCGTCGCGGCCGGTATGCGCCGATGCCCAGCATCGAGACGTTTTGGTGTCCGGTCTTCACCGAGAGGTTGACCACTGTTGTCGATCCCTTCGCCAAGTGCTGCCGCAGCGATTCTAGAGCCCGGTCGCCGACGTCAGCCGTTCAGCGGCCATCGGGGCGAGGATGACGCACAGACCGGGGCCGACGACGAGGACTCGCCGTATCGGCGACGAGCGCGATCACCAGGTGTGCACGGTGTTCTGGGCGGCCTCCAGATCGGAACCGACCAGCACCTCCACGGCATCGCAGCCGTTGCCGATCAGCAGGTCGACTTCGGCGCGTGCAGCGGACGGGAACGGCTTCAGCACGAAGTCGGCGGGATCCTGCCGTCCGGGGGGACGGCCGATGCCCAGCCGCACCCGGAGGTAGTCGCGCGTGCCGAGCGCCTGACTGATCGAGCGCAGACCGTTGTGGCCACCCTCGCCTCCGCCGCGCTTGAGACGTACCGCACCGAAGTCGATGTCGAGTTCGTCGTGCACGACGATCAGGTCGTCGATCGACACAGAGTAGAACTTCGCCAGCGGACCGATCTGGCGCCCGGACTCGTTCATGTACACACGCGGCTTGGCCACGAGGACCGGGTGGCCGCCGAGCCGGAGCTCGGCGACCTCGGCGCCGGATTTCTTGTGTACTTTCCAGCGCTCCCCGGCGGAGGCGACGAGGCCGTCCGCGACCATCGCGCCGACGTTGTGCCTCGTCTTCTCGTACTTGGACCCGGGGTTACCGAGTCCGACAATCAGTTTCACCACTCGAACCGAGTAGCCGGAGGTCGGGTTACTCCGACTCCTCAGCAGCTTCCTCGGTGGCCTCGCCGTCGGCGTCGGCAGTGCCGTCGGCCTCGGACTCGGTGGCCGCGGCCTGGGCCTCGTTGACCGCCACGATCAGGGTCTCCGGGTCGGCGATGAGGGTGACACCCTCCGGCAGGTCCAGATCGGAGGCGTGCACGGAGAGGCCGGCCTCGGCGCCTTCGACGCTGACGACGATTTGCTCGGGGATCGACAGGGCGTCGGCCTCGACCTCGACGACGCTGGCGTCGGAGACGACCAGGGTGCCGGGAGCGGCGTCGCCCTCGACGATGATCGCGACCTCGACGGTCACCTTCTCGCCGCGGCGGACGATGAGCAGATCGGCGTGCTCGATGTAGTTTCGGATCGGATGAACGTCGACCTGCTTGGTCAGTGCGAGCTGGCTGGAGCCCTCGATGTCGAGGTCGATGATGGCGTTCAGGCCGTTGTTACGCAGGATCGCGGCGAACTCGCGGGCGGGGAGGTGCAGGTGCTGCGGGTCGGTGCCGTGACCGTAGAGCACGGCGGGAACCTTGCCCTCGCGGCGAGCGCGGCGTGCGGCACCCTTGCCTTTTTCGGTACGGGTGTTGACCGTGAGCTTGCTGGCCTGGTTCGACATGAAGATCTCCTCGTGTGGTGTGCGGTCTGTCGGCGTCGCGACGAGCGACACCGGGCACGGGCTCCGACCGCGGACACCCACCGGCCCGAGGGGCACAGGAGGACTGCGATGGCCGCGCCGATCACGGTGACTTGGTCACCCTCGCCGAGACAACGGGAGCCAGAGTAGCCGATGACCTGCCGCGATGTCACATCCCTATCCGGTCGGCCCGACCTCGGGGATACTGGTCTGCCATGACCTCACAGACTCCGATCGAGATCGTGACCACCCTGCTGGACGAGTTCGCCCGCGGCGACGTGCCCGCCGCCCTCGAGACCATCGACGACGACATTGCCTACACCAACGTCTCCCTCCCGACCATCCGCGGCAAGAAGAAGGTCGCCGGTGTGCTGGGCGGGGTCGCCCGCAACGACGGGGTCGGGTTCAACTACCGGATGATCAACGTCAGCGCGGACGATGCCGGGGTGGTGCTCACCGAGCGTGTCGACGAACTGCGGTTCGGACGGCTGCACATGCAGTTCTGGGTGTGCGGACGCTTCGAGGTCCGCGAAGGCCGGATCACGGTGTGGCGCGACTACTTCGACTACTACGACATGACCAAGGCGCTCGTTCGTGGCGTCGCGGCGCTCGCGGTGCCGTCGATCCAACGTCCACTGCCCGCGCCGGCGATCTCGGCCTGAGCGACCGGCGCATACGACCCCGTCGACCACCGACCGGATCTGTTGTGACTCAGAGGATCTCGTCGAGCTTCTCGATGGGCCGCGGGATGCGGGTGCCCTTGTCGGTCACCACGATGGGACGTTCGACGAGGATCGGGTGCTCGACCATCGCATCGAGGATCTGCTCGTCGGTCGCGGACGCGAGGTCGAGTTCTTTGTAGAGGGCCTCGCGTTTGCGGACCGCCTTGGCGGGTGTGACGCCGGCGGCGGCGAACAACTCGACGAGTCGTTCGCGGCTGTACGGCTCGTCGAGATACTTCACGACGGTGGGTTCCACGCCTGCGTCGCGCAGCGCCTGCAACGCTTTTCGCGAGGTCGAGCACTTCGGGTTGTGATAGATCGTCGCGTCCACGGAACACACGGTACCCCGGTCGGAGATGCGCCCGCGAACGCGACGAAGGGCCCGGCGAGAACGTCTCGCCGGGCCCTTCGTGGCTGGTCGGTGGGCGCGCCCGCTGGTCCCTGAGGTGCGAGCGTGCGGCCCGTTGCTCCCTGAGGTGCGAGCGTGCGGCCCGCTGGTCCCTGAGGTGCGAGCGTGCGGCCCGTTGCTCCCTGAGGTGCGAGCGGAGCGAGCCTCGAAGGGTCAGGCGATGCCGTCGAACAGGCTTGTCACCGAACCGTTTTCGAAGACCTCGCGGATCGTCTGGGCGAGGAGCGGGGCGATCGAGAGGACCGTGAGGTTCGCGAACCGCTTCTCGTCGGGGATCGGCAGGGTGTCGGTCGCGATGACCTCTTTGGCGCCACAGTTCGCGAGTCGCTCGGCCGCCGGGTCGGAGAACACGCCGTGCGTGGTGGCGATGATGACGTCGCCTGCACCCGCGTCCTTGAGGACGCGCACCGCGCCCGCGATGGTGCCGCCGGTGTCGATCATGTCGTCGATCAGGATGCAGGTGCGTCCCTCCACCTCGCCGACGACGCGGTTGGACTTGACCTGGTTGGGCACGAGCGGGTCGCGGGTCTTGTGGATGAACGCCAGCGGTGCGCCGCCGAGGGTGTCGGCCCACTTCTCGGCCACGCGGACGCGTCCGGAGTCGGGGGAGACCACGGCGATGTTGTCGGTGCCGTACTTGCCCCGGATGTACTCGGCGAGCTGCCCCTGGGCGTGCATGTGGTCGACGGGCCCGTCGAAGAAGCCCTGGATCTGGTCGGTGTGCAGGTCGACGGTGATGATCCGGTCGGCGCCTGCGGTCTTGAGCAGGTCGGCGATGAGGCGGGCCGAGATCGGCTCACGGCCGCGGTGCTTCTTGTCCTGGCGGGCGTACGGATAGAACGGGAGGATCACGCTGATGCGTTTGGCCGAGCCCCGCTTGAGGGCGTCGATCATGATCAGCGCCTCCATGACCCACTGGTTCAGCGGGAACGGGCAGCTCTGGAGGACGAACGCGTCCGAGCCGCGCACCGAGTCCTCGAATCGAACGAACAGCTCGCCGTTGGCGAAGTCGCGGGCGGTCTGCGGGGTGACCTTGATGCCCAGTTCATCGGCGACGGCTACGGCGAGTTCGGGATGGGCACGACCAGAGAACAGCATCAGGTTCTTCTGGTTGTCGGTGGTCCAGGTCATGAAAACTCTTCTGTTCGTGTCGTTTCGGTCAATCGGGCTGCCTGCCGCGAACGGCAGATCCTGATCTGCCTCGGGCGGCGGAGCAGGGTCGTACGCGGATCGGTGTCAGTCCGATCCGGGGTCACTGTCGCGTGCGTCGAGGGCTGCTCGTGCTGCCGCCGTGTCGGGACGCTTGCGCACGACCCAGTCCTCGATGACACGTTGTTCGCCCGCCGAGACCGCAAGGGCTCCCGGCGGTACATCTTGCCGCACGACGGTTCCGGCTCCGGTGTACGCCCCGTCGCCGACGGTCACCGGTGCGACGAACATGTTGTCCGAGCCGGTGCGGCAGTGGTCACCGATCACCGTGCGGTGCTTGCTGACCCCGTCGTAGTTGACGAAGACGCTCGACGCGCCGATGTTGGAGTGCTCGCCGATGGTCGCATCGCCGACGTAGGTCAGGTGCGGGATCTTGGAGCCGTCACCGATGGTCGCGTTCTTGGTCTCGACGAAGGTGCCGATCTTGCCGGCCACCCCGAGCGATGTGCCGGGCCGCAGATAGGAGAACGGGCCGACGGTGGCGTCTGCGCCGATGATGGCGTCGCTGCCATGCGTGCGGATCACGTGCGCACCCGACCCCACGGTGACGTCGGTCAGCGTGGTGTCGGGGCCAACGACCGCGTCTGCGGCGACGGTCGTGCGGCCGAGTAGCTGGGTTCCCGGTTCGATGCGGACGTCGGGCTCGATGGTGACGTCCACGTCGATCCACGTGGTGGCGGGGTCGACGACGGTCACCCCCTCGAGCTGATGGCGACGGATGATGCGACGGTTCAGTTCGGCGCCGAGGGCGGAGAGCTGAGCGCGATCGTTGCAGCCGGCGACCAGTACCGGGTCGGCGACGGTGTGACCGCGCACCGTCCGGCCGGCCGAACGGGCGATCTCGACGATGTCGGTGAGGTAGTACTCGCCCTGCACGTTGTCGGTGGACAGCTTCGACAACCCGTCACGCAGGGCGGCGCCGTCGAAGGCGTACACGCCTGCGTTGACTTCGGTGATCGCGCGTTGCTCGGCGCTGGCGTCCTTGTGTTCGACGATGGCCACGACGTCGGCCCCGTCGCGGACGATGCGGCCGTAACCGGTCGGATCGTCGGCGACGAAACTGGTCAGGGTGACGGCGGCGCCACCGTCGGCGGTGTGGGTGTCGATGAGTTCGCGGAGTGTGTCGGCGTCGAGCAGCGGGACGTCGGCGGCGGTGACGATGACAGTTCCGTCGAACTGTTCGGGCAGTCCGCCGAGCCCGACGCGGGCCGCATCGCCGGTGCCGCGAGGCGCATCCTGTTCGGCGATGCCGACCTGCACACCGAGCCGGCCGGCGACCTCGCCGATCGCGGCGGTGACGCGCTCCCTCTCGTGGCTCACCACGGCGATCAGATGT
The DNA here is from genome assembly GCF_051789125.1 of Gordonia terrae. Lineage (GTDB taxonomy): Bacteria > Actinomycetota > Actinomycetes > Mycobacteriales > Mycobacteriaceae > Gordonia > Gordonia terrae_A. The sequence continues at coordinate 1,597,537 of NZ_CP196526.1, forward strand.
TCAGGCGAGATGCCCGCGGCGCCGTGGAGCGCGTGGCCGACGAGGGATCGTCCGCCGATGGTGTGCAGGATCTTGGGGGTCTTGGACTTCATGCGGGTACCGGCGCCCGCGGCCAGGACGATCACGGCCACGGATGTCGACGTCTCCGTCATCGAATGTCCACCCTCTTCCTGATCGGGTCTGCCACGATCATGTTCTGCGCGACGTCGGTCGCGGCACTGTTCGGGCAGCGTCCACGGTCGCACGTCGGGTGCGATCCTACGCATCGGTAGCCGGGGGCAGAAATGCACTGCGCAGTTTGGAACGGTTGGTCGTAGCCGGCCTGATAGAACACAGGGGACCGCGAATCCCGAGCGATCAGTCGGTAATGCACGGCGGCCCGGCCGCCGGATCGTGTTGGATGCGGGATGAGGAAACGCACACGCGCCGGAGTTGTCCGGTTCGTCAATCGATCACACGGAGGTAGTGAATGAGCACGCAGAAAACGGCGATCGTCACGGGGGCGGCTCGGGGAATCGGTGCGGCAGTGGCCAAGCGCCTCGCCGACGACGGTCTGGCCGTCGCCGTCCTGGACCTCGACGCCGACGCCTGCGCGGACACCGTCAAGGCCATCACCGATGCGGGGGGCAAGGCCATCGCGGTCGGCGCCGACGTCGCCGACGAGGCCTCGGTGAACGCGGCGGTCGAGAAGGTCGTCGCCGAGCTCGGCAAGCCGACCGTTGTGGTGAACAACGCCGGCATCACCCGGGACAACCTGCTGTTCAAGATGACCGTCAACGACTGGGACTCGGTCATGGCGGTGCACCTGCGTGGCGCGTTCAACGTCACCAAGGCCGCTCAGAAGTACATGGTCGAGGCCGAGTGGGGACGCATCGTCAACCTGTCGAGCACGTCGGCGCTCGGCAACCGTGGCCAGGTGAACTACTCCGCGGCCAAGGCCGGCATGCAGGGCTTCACCAAGACCCTCGCGATCGAACTGGGCCGCTTCGGTGTCACCGCCAACGCCATCGCACCGGGCTTCATCGAGACCGAGATGACCGCAGCGACCGCCGAGCGCGTCGGCGTGCCCTTCGAGGACTTCAAGCGCGCCGCGGCGAGCCAGATCCCGGTCAACCGGGTCGGTGTGCCCGAGGACATCGCGCACACCGCGTCCTTCTTCATCAGCGAGGGTGCGGGCTTCGTGTCCGGCCAGGTCGTCTATGTCGCCGGCGGCCCGAAGGACTGATCACCGACAGAACTCGACTCGACTCCCGGACCCCGATCGCCGTCTGGGAGTCGAGCCGACGTCGAGTGGTCACCTGGCGTGAGTGCCCGCAGGCTGTGGCACAATCGTCAGCGCAGTGATCCGCCATGGTGTAATCGGCAACACTCCTGATTTTGGTTCAGGCATTCTAGGTTCGAGTCCTGGTGGCGGAGCTCATGAGTCGAGGCGCGGTCGTGCCCGCAGAGAGTGCTCTGGCCGGCGTCGACCTCCTGACGAGGCTCATCCCGCCGGACGCCCCAGCCCCAGGTTGTCCCGCAACGTCGTGCCCGCGTAGTCGGTCCGATGTACCCCCAGCTCCTGCAGGACCGGGACCACCTCGTCGACGAACCGATCGAGTCCGCCGGGCACGATGTGCGGTACCAGGATGAAGCCGTCGGCGACGTCGGCCTGCACGAAGTCGTTGATCGTGTGCGCGACGGTCTGCGGCGAGCCGACGAACGACTGGCGGCCGGTGACCTCGATGATGAGTTCGCGCGTCGTCAGGTTCTTCGCCTCGGCCAGGTCGCGCCACTCGCGCGCGACGGCGATCGGATCGCGGTGCATGCGCACACTCGCGCGTCCCTTCGCGACCGTGTTCTCACCCGGGACCGGATCCACCTGCGGCAGCGGACCGTCGGGGTCGTGATCGGAGAGGTCGCGATTCCACAACTGCTCCAGGAACTTGATCGCCGTCTGCCCGCTGACCTGCTGCATGCGCACCTCGTGAGCGAGTTCGGCTGCCTGCGCGTCGGTGTCGCCGACGACGAAGGTGGCGGCGGGTAGCACCAGGAGCTGTTCGGGGCGTCGGTCGTAGGCGGCCAGTCGCCGCTTGACGTCGGTGTAGAACGCCCGGCCGGCATCGTAGGTGGCATGCCGGGAGAAGATGGCGTCGGCTGTCGCGGCCGCGAACTCCCGGCCCTCATCGGAGTCACCGGCCTGGAAGATGACCGGCCGCCCCTGTGGCGGGCGCGGGGTCGGAAAATGCCCCCGAATGTCGAATTGCGAACTCGTGAAGTCGAATTCACCCGCGTCGGGGCGCGCCAGGAACTGGCCGCTCGCGGTGTCGGCGAGGACGTCGTCGTCGCGCCACGAGTCCCAGAGTGTCGCGGCGGCAGTGAGGAATTCCTTTGCGCGTGCGTACCGCTGGTCCTCGGGCAGGTAGCCGCCCCGGCGGAAGTTCTCACCGGTGAACTCGTCCCACGAGGTCACCACGTTCCAGGCCGCGCGCCCGGAGGACAGGTGATCGAGGGTCGCGAATTGCCGTGCGACGTCGACCGGTTCGTTGAAGGTCGAGTTGATGGTGCCGGTCAGACCGAGGTGGGTGGTCACCGCGGCCAGCGCGGACAGAACGGTGAAGGTGTCGGGTCGTCCGACCACGTCGAGGTCGTAGATCAACCCGTTCTGTTCACGGAGCCGCAATCCCTCGGCGAGGAAGAAGAAATCGAACTTCCCGCGCTCGGCGGTCTGTGCGAGATGAACGAACGAGTCGAACTCGATCTGGCTGCCCGACTCGGGATCGCTCCACACCGTGGTGTTGTTGACCCCGGGGAAGTGTGCGGCGAGATGCACCTGCTTGGTCATGCGACACCGGCCTTTCCCGTGACGAAACGGTTGGACGGGCGGTCCAGCCCGAGGTGGCCGCGCAACGTCGACTCGGTGTACCTGTCACGGAATCGGTTGCGGTGCTGGAGTTCCGGTACGACCTCTCGGGTGATCGTGTGTAGGTCCTCGGACAGGGCGGCCGGTTGGAGTCGTATTCCGCTGATTCCCTCCACCGCTGCCCAGCGTTCGATCTCGTCGGCGAGTCCGGTCGGTGTGCCGGTGAACACCGCACTGTCGGGTGTGAACGGTGCGCCGGCCCAGTCGTCGAGTTGTGCGCGGCGCCCGTCCGCCTCCGCCTCCGTCGCGGCGAGCACGACGAACAGGTCGACGAACAGCAGTGCGGGCTCGTCGATCTCGCGGCCGGCGTCGGAATGGGCGGCGCCCACGGCGGCCACGGCGCGTGCGGCGTCGTCGACGTCGCGGGGACTGATGAACCCGACATCGGCACCGCGCCCGATCACGCGCAGGTCGGTGGGATGTGCGCCGGTCGCGGCGATGACCGGCCGTCCCTGCGGCGGTCGCGGGGTGATGGCTGGGCCCCGCACCGAGAAGTGATCCCCGGCGAAGTCGATGTAGTGCAGCTTGTCTCGGTCGACGAAGCGGCCGGTAGCGACGTCGCGGATCTCGGCGTCGTCCTCCCACGAATCCCACAGCAGTCCGAGCACAGTCGCGAAGTCGAGGGCTTCGGACGCAAGGTCGGTGAGCACGGCCGGATCGTCGGGGAACCGTCGTCGGCCGAAAAGCGCGGCCTCGGCCGGGTCCGCGGTGGTGCGCAGCACGACTCCGGCACGGCCATTGCTCACATAGTCGAGCGTCGCGATCGCCTTGGAGACGTGGAACGGCTCGGTGTGGGTGGCGGTCGCCGTTGGGAGCAGCCCGATCGAACGGGTCGCGGGGGCCAGACGGGAGGCGAGTAGTACCGAGTCGAGTCCCCCGGTCGCGCGGTCGGTCCGGGGACGGCCGCGGTGCAGCGCGAACGAGTCTGCGAGCGTGACGAAGTCGAGCAGTCCCGCCTCTGCCTCCGCGACCAGTGGCTGCCAGTGGGCCGGTGTCGTCAACGTGTCGGCCCCGGCCCCGGGTGTCCGCCACGAGCCCGGATGCGACCCGGAACCATCCAGCGCCACGGCAAGGTGCACGTGCTCGGCCATCGCGGCCTCCCTCAGTCGTGTAGGTCGATGTCTGTCCCTGACTCGAACGGCGGGGGCCGGAGCAGGGATTCCGGAGGACGGTCATCGGATCGTGGTGGGCCAAACCCTTCCGATATGCCGCCGGCAGCGCTTCGGTGGTCAGGATGAGGTGTGTTCGACGCAGGACTCGAGATGGTCGGGGAGCGGCATGACGGGAATCGAACCGGAATCGATACCGCTGTCGGCGCTCGACCTCGCGCCGGTCACCGAGGGTGGTGACGCCGCGACGGCGGTGCGCCGCAGTGTCGCGCTGGCCCGGCACGCCGAACGCCTGGGCTACCGTCGGTTCTGGCTCGCCGAGCATCACTTCGTCGCGGTCGCGAGTTCGTCGACGACCACTCTCATCGGACTGATCGCCGCCGCGACCGAGTCCATCCGGGTGGGGTCAGCGGCAGTCCAGAGCGGTTTGCACACCCCGGTGTCGATCGTGGAGGCATTCGGGACGATCGACGCGCTGTACCCCGGCCGGCTCGATCTGGGGCTCGGTCGTTCCGCTCAGCGTCGCACCGAACTCTCGACCACGGACCGCCGGCCGGCTCCTCGCGAGCCCGCGCCCCGGCAGCCCGACGAGGTCGTCGACGGCCTGCTCATCCCGACGCCGTTCCCCGTGGAGTCGATCCTGAACGCACCGCGGGTCGTCGCCGCGTTCGAGGCCTCTCAGTTCGACGGTGCGTCGCCGCCGGACTTCGACGACGCCGTCGGTGACGTCCTCGCACTGTTGGCCGGCGACTTCGCACACCAGGACGTCGAACTGACCGCGGTGCCCGGACGTGGCGCGGACGTGGCGGTCTGGATCTTCGGGAGCAGCAAGGGACAGAGCGCCCAGACGGCAGGAGCGCGGGGACTGCCGTTCGTCGCCAATTATCACGTCAGTCCCAGCACGGTCCTCGAGGCCGTCGAGGCGTATCGCAGTGCGTTTCGGCCGTCGCCGGTCCTGGCCGAGCCGTATGTGGTCGTCTCTGCGGACGTCGTTGTCGCCGAGGATGAACCGACCGCACGTCACCGCGCCTCCACCTATGGCCACTGGGTGCACGGCATCCGCAGCGGGGCGGGCGCACAACCGTATCCCGACCCCGACACAGCGCGTCCCCTCGATGACGATGCGCGCGTTCTCGTCGACGATCGCGTGCGCACCCAGTTCGTCGGTGACCCCGAAACCGTCGTGGACGGGCTGCGGACACTCGCGCGGGTGACCGGCGCCGACGAGTTGCTGGTCACCAGCGTCACGCACGACTTCGATCATCGGTTGTCGTCGCACGAATTGCTCGCCACCGCATGGGGATTGGGAGGATCGTGACGTGACCGGTTTCGTCGTGGAGGGTTTCGGACGACGCATGGGTGTGCGGTCGTCGTTGAGCGCGTTGTTCGCCGGTATCGGACGCCGCGTCGACGTCCATCTCCTCGCCGCCGGCGCGGCTCTGCATCCCGAGGCTCCACCGCTGGGTCTGCCGCTCGAGACAGCAAGAACGGCAGGGTCCGACAGTCGCTTGAGGTGACACCATGGGTTCTCGGCGTCGAGGGTCGGCGCCGACGAACCGATGAGGACGACCCCAATGCGTGAAACACCGGACGAACTCCGCGGACTCCAGACGCTCCTCGACGAGTCCCTGTCTCGCTCGACGGACCATCTACGGTCGATCATCAGCAGCGAGAACACCGTCGACGCAGCACGATTGACCGAGATCCTGACCGGCATGCGGGTGCTGGCACTCTCGACGGTGACGGCGTCGGGGGAGCCGAGGATCAGCGCGGTCGACGGGCATTTCCTCCACGGTAAGTGGGTCTTCGGGACAGCGCGCACCGCGGCGAAGGCCCGACACCTCGCCGCCCGCCCCGCCGCCAGCGTCGCGCACATCCAGGGCGAGGAACTCGGGGTCTTCACGCACGGGACCGTCGAGATCCTGAATCCGCTGGACGGTCCTCGCGCAGATGACTGGCCCGAGCTGGTGGCGCACTTCAAGACGATCTACGGCGACGACGCCTTCGACTGGGACACCGAGGTCGTCTACTTCAGATTGCACCCGCACTGGATGACGGTGTTCGCCCCAAACCAACCCCGTTGACTGTGCGTCTAATTCTGTCGACTGTGCGTCGTATTCCGTTGACCGTGCGTCGCCATTCGTCGACTGTGCGTCGCGATTGATCGAGTGTGCGTTCGAGCCTTCCACTGCGCGAGCGGATCAGGCTCGACTACCTCGGATCGGTGGCGAGTCGACGAGCGCGACGCACAGTCGACGGGATTGAGTGCACAGTCGATGGTTCTGGGCGCACGGTCGACGAGATCGGGCGCACAGTCGACGGGATTGAGTGCACAGTCGATGGTTCTGGGCGCACGATCGACGAGATCGGACGCACGGTCGACGGTCAGTCCACCGGGACGATGAAACCCTCGTCCTTGAGCCAGTCGTAGGCGACGTCGGCGGGGTCGGCACCGTCGATGTCGATGAGCCCGTTGAGCTCCTGCATCAACTCGTCGGTGAGCTTTGCCGACACCGGCGCCATCAGTTCGGCGATCTCCGGGTTGGCCTCGTTGACGCCGGTGCCCACCACGAGGCATCCGCTGTAGGGGAGGAAGAACTTCTTGTCGTCCTCCAGGACGACGAGATCGAGGTTCTTGATCCGGCCGTCAGTGGAGTAGACCATGCCGAAATTGCAGGGTTCGCTCCGCGCGGTCGAGGTGTAGACCACGCCGGAGTCCATGGTGGTCACATTGCCCTTGGGTACTCCGCCGGGCGCGTCGAGCGGAATGTCGTAGGCCTTCAGCATCGGGATGAACCCGTCAGCGCGCGAGAGGAACTCGTCGTTGATGCAGAAGGTGCGCTCGGACTCGGGCAGCTTGGCGATGTCGGACATCTTGCTGACGTTCAGTCGCTTGGCGGTCGGCGACGACGCGGCGAAGGCGTAGGTGTTGTTGAACGACGAGGGTGGCAGCCACTCGACCCCGTTGGCGCGTTCGGCGTCGCGGACCCGCTCATACAGCTGCTGTGGGTCGGCGATGGTCTCGGTCTCACCGAGGTAGGTCTGCCACGCGGTACCGGTGTATTCCCAGACGATGTCGGCGTCGCCGTTGAGGACCGCCTGACGTGAGGACATCGAACCCGGCGCGTTGGTCAGGTCGTCGACGTCGGCTCCGGCGGCGGCGAGATAGGTCGCGGTGATCTTGCCCAGCAGGACCTGTTCGGTGAAGTTCTTCGACGTGACCGCGACCGACGTCCCCTCGAGCGGACGTTCGCCGCCGGGTAGGGACGCAGGTCGGAACGTTCCGGACGAACTGACCAACCCGCACGCCGACAGGATCATCACCAGGGCTGCCGATGAAGCCAGGACCGCCAGTACACGCGAGCGGGTCGTACTCGACCGGCGCCGGGAGCGTAGCGAGCGGGCCGTACTCGACCGTGTCATCATGCGATCCCTCGTGGTGTGGCGGCGAGTTCGACGAGGCGTCCGAGCCAGTCGATCGTCATGGCGAGCAGGGCGACCAGGATCGCGCCCGACACCAGCAGCTTGGGCAGGAACAGGGTGATTCCGGTGGTGATGAGCGTGCCCAAGCTGTTCGCGCCGATGAACGTGCTGAGTGTCGCGGTTCCGACGAGGATGACCAGTGCGGTGCGCACACCGTTGAGGATGACCGGCACGGCCAGGGGGAGCTCGACCTGGACGAGGGTGCGGACGGCGGACAGGCCGATGCCGCGGGAGGCCTCGACCGTCCGCTGATCGACCTGTCGCAGACCGACGATGGTGTTCTGCAGGATCGGGAGCACCGCGTAGACGACCAGACCGACGACGGCGGTGTTGAAGCCGGTACCGAGCCAGAATGTGAACAGCACCAGGAGCCCGATGGCCGGTGCGGCCTGACCGATGTTGGCGATGTTGATCGCGATGGGGTTGAGCCACTTCAGCGACGGCCGGGTGAGCGCGATGCCCAGCGGGATCGCGATCAGGACGACGATCACCGTGGCGACCAGCGTGAGTTGGATGTGGTCGAGAATGGTGGCACGTAGTGCGGGCCACGACATCGACGCGCTCTCGGTGGTGGTCAACGCGGTGTTCGCGTACCAGATGACGAAGCCGACGCCGACGACCACGATCACGAGCGGTTCGAACCACACATCGATGGGGATGCGGGCGAGTCGGCGACGGAAACCGTTCGGGACCGATTCCGGCGCAGGCGGTTTCGCGGTCTCGGTGAGTCGCGCCTCCTCGGCGATGAAGCCCGTCACCGGTCGGCGCTCGTCTCGGGCGTGCCCACCGGAGCGGCGCCGGCGGCGTGTTCCAGACCGGGTTCTTCGTCCGCCGCGACGACCGGGGTCTCGACGGGAGCCGATCCGTCGGCGTGATCGAGGTAGCCGCCCTGATCGTCGTCGTCCCGCACGGTCGCGAGCTGTCCTCGGATCGCCTCCATGACCGACGCAATGTTCAGCGCTCCGACGACCGCGCCCCGCCCGTCGGTGACGAGGACGCCGCCCTGGCTGGTGGCGAGCATGGAGTCCAGGGCGTCGTTCAGCGTCGACGATTTGGCGACCACGGGGAGCCGGTGGTCGAGGTAGTCGGAGATCTCCGGCTTGGCGCGGATCTCCTCCACCGACGGCCATGCGCGCGGACGGTCGTGCTGATCGACCACGGCGACCCAGTCCTCACCGGCTGCCTTGGCGCGGCTCACCACGGCGCCGGACGGCTCCCCGACGCGAGCGGTGATCACCTGTCGGACGTCGACATCGCGGACGCGGGTGAGGGTGAGGTGGGCGAGTGTCGCACCGGATCCCACGAACTCCTCGACGAAGGGGCTCGCCGGGTTGGCCAGGATCTCCTCCGGGGGAGCGAACTGCTCGATGTGGCCGCCCTCGGAGAGGATCAGCACCTTGTCGCCGAGCTTGGTCGCCTCCTCGAAGTCGTGGGTGACGATGACGATGGTCTTGGCCAGCTCATGCTGGATCGCGATCAGCTTGTCCTGCAGGCGGGCTCGGGTGATGGGGTCGACGGCGCCGAAGGGCTCGTCCATCAGCAGGACCGGCGGGTCCGCGGCGAGTGCGCGTGCCACGCCGACACGTTGCTGCTGACCGCCCGACATGTCCTTGGGTAGACGGTCGGCGAACGTCGCCGCGTCCAGGCCGACGAGGTCGAGTAGATACTCGGTGCGTTCGTCTATTCGCTTCTTGTCCCACTTGAGGATTCGCGGGATGGCGCCGATGTTCTTGCTCACCGACCAGTGCGGGAACAGGCCGCCGGACTGGATGACGTAGCCGATCGACTGGCGCAGCTTGTCCGGGTTCTCCGCGGTGACGTCGCGGCCGCCGATGTAGATCCGCCCCTCGGTGGGCTCGATGAGGCGGTTGATCATCTTCAGCGTCGTCGTCTTGCCACATCCGGACGGACCGACGAAGGCGACTATGTCACCGGCGTCGATCTCCAGGTCGAGACGCGAGACGGCCGGCGTGGAGGTTCCGCGGTAGCGCTTCGCCACACCGTCGAGCCGGATGGACTCGCCGGTGACGTTGCGGTTGTTGCCGTTCGGCGCGGACGTGGTGGCGGAGTCGGTCATGAGAGTCCCTTGGAGATGGTGAGGCGGCCGAGCAGAACCAGGAGAGCGTCGAAGACGAGGGCGATGATGACGATGAGAATCGTTCCGGCGAGCGCCATCTCGAGAGCGTTGGCGCCGCCGAGGCGGGACAGGCCGTTGAAGATCAGTGATCCCAGGCCGGGGCCGAGAACGTAGGCGACGATCGCGGCGACTCCGACGATCATCTGTGTCGACACGCGAATGCCGGTCAGGATCACCGGCCAGGCGATCGGCAACTCGACGGTGAGCAGGATCCGCCACCTCGAAAGTCCGATGCCGCGGGCGGATTCGACGACGGAGGGTGGGACGGATCTCAATCCGACCACCGCGTTACCGATGACGGGCAGCGTGGCGAAGAAGGCGAGCATCAGAAACGACGGCGTCACACCGAGTCCGAAGGGCACGATCAGCAATGCGAGAAGGGCCAGTGACGGAATGGTCAGTGCCACACGGCTCGACGTCAGTGTCAGCGCGCTCGCCAGTGGGAGTCGATAGACGACGGCGGCGATGACGATGGCCGCGGCCGTGCCGACGAGCACTGTCTGGAACGACAGCGACGCGTGTTGATAGGTCAGAAAAGTGAGTGATCGTGCGTTCTCACTGAGGTAATCCCACAATTGCACTGTCGGTGTCCCATCCCCGGCGCTCCCGCCCCCGGTGTCTGGATCGACATTACGCAGGGTTCGCACCAGACGCCGACATTTGGACCGATCCATTGTGACTTCGACGCCGACTGAGCCGAACTCTCAGGTCACGGTGTCATCCTGGTGGGGTGAGTGACAGTGCGGTGAGTGACAGTGCGGCGACCACGACGGAGACCGAACACGACGACCGGGCACAACTCGACGATGCCGTGCGGTCCTGGACCCGGGTCGTCGCCTGGGTGCTGAGCGTCGGGGGTGCCATCGGTTTCGTGGCGTCCTTCGTGCTCACCGTCGAGCGATTCGAGCTGGCCGCTGACCCGGATTACGTGCCCTCGTGCAACTTCAATCCGGTGTTGAGCTGCGGCTCGGTGATGGCCGAACCGCAGGCCGCGCTGTTCGGGTTCCCCAATCCGCTGCTCGGTATCGCCGGTTTCGCCGTGGCGATCACCACCGGCGTCGCCGTATTGGCCGGAGCGCGCCTCGCCGGCTGGTACTGGGCGGGACTGCAGGTCGGTGTGACCGCCGCCCTGGTGTTCATCTCGTGGCTGATCTACTCGAGTCTCTACTCGATCGGCGCGCTGTGCCCCTACTGCATGGTGGTGTGGGCGGTGACCCTGCCGATCTTCGTGTTCGTCAGTGTTCGCAACGCCCACGCGAGCGGTCTGACGTCGAGGTCGCGTGTCGCGCTGCTGGTCGCGCGAAACCACGCCCCGATCCTGGTCCTGGCGGTCGGCGTGGTCGTCGTGCTGATCGCGGTGAGGTTTTGGTCGTACTGGTCGAGCCTGTACTGACCCTCCGGTCGTGCGGTAGGTGTCGGGTGGATGTCGATCCGTTCGTGATCCCGGCTGTCGACCCCTACCCTGAGCACATGGCGATCGGACGTCCTTCGGAAGGTTCGGCCGAGGTGCAGCGCGCACCCCGGGCGCGGATGACCGGCGCCCAGCGGCGGCTACAGCTCATCGAGGTGGCGCGCGGTCTGTTCGCCGAACGCGGTTTCGAGGGCACCTCCATCGAGGAGATCGCCCAACGCGCGGGGGTCTCGAAGCCCATCGTGTACGAGCACTTCGGCGGCAAGGAAGGTCTGTACGCGGTCGTCGTCGACCGTGAGATGGAGACCCTGCTCGAGATGGTCACCTCGTCGCTGTCGAAGAATCGCTCGCTCTACCGCATCCAGCAGGTCGCGCTCGCCTTGTTGACGTACATGGAGGAGCGCACCGACGGATTCCGCATCCTCGTGCGCGGTGACAGCACGGCGGGCACGAGCGACACCGCGACCTATTCGAGCCTGCTCAACGACGCGATCAGCCAGGTCGAGCACATCCTGGCCGGCGATTTCGAGCGGCGCGGCTTCGACCCGTCGCTCGCTCCGCTGTACGCCCAGGCGCTGGTCGGGATGGTGTCGGTCACCGCGCAGTGGTGGCTCGACGTGCGGGAGCCGTCGAAGGAGGTCGTGGCGGCTCATCTGGTCAACCTGTGTTGGAACGGCCTCACGCGACTCGATCCGGATCCGGCGCTGGTCGGACCCGACTACGTGGAGTCGCAGCGGCGCACGTCTGTCGACGACAACTGAGCCCTCAGTGGGTCGTCGGCCACAGATCCTTCTGCATGTAGATGCAGTCGATCCACTGGTCGGCCTTGTGGCCGATCGCGCGCAGGCGACCCACCTGCTCGAATCCGAACCGGGCGTGCAGGGCTGTCGAACCCTCGCCGCCGGTGGCCGCGATGACCGCCACGATCTGCCGGACGTTGGTGGTGTCCGCCCGCTCGAGCAGGCCCGACATGAGTGCCGACCCGATGCCGCGGCCGGCGTATCCGGGGCGGACGTAGATCGAGTCCTCGGTGGACAGGTCGTATGCGGGCATCCCGCGGAAGGTCCCCAGGTAGGCGTACCCGACGACGCGCTCGGCGCCGTCCTCGACGACGCGCGCCACGACGAACGGCCGCCCGGCCGCGGTGATCGCGGCGTGCTTGGCATGCCACTGGGACAGCGACGGGACGACGTAGTCGAAGGTCGCGACGGTGTGTTCGACGTAGTGCGCGTAGATCTCCGCCACCGCCGCGCAGTCGTCGATCGTCGCATCGCCCACAGCGACGCGGGACGCGTGTGCCTCGGGTGTCCGCTCGGTCATGCGCCTGAGGTTAGGACAACGGCGGCGCCGACGAGAACTCCTCATGACCGGGGGGAGCTCCCGAAAGCACGCCCCATAGAATCGGCGGAGTGTCATCGCTCCGTGCCCTGTCCGGTCTGGCTGCACTCGCGTGCTCGGACAAGTCCTTCGGCGAGGTCCACGCGCGCCGCGACGAGCGCACGCTCGACATCACCGCACCGGATGCGGCGCGGCCCTTCCTCGTCTCCTGCCTGACTTCTGCGGCCGATGCGCCGCTGCTTGTGGTCTCCGCGAACGGTCGCGAAGCCGACGATCTGACGGCCGAACTCGCCGAACTGCTCGACGACGCCGGCGCCGTCGTGCAGTTCCCGTCGTGGGAGACGCTCCCGCACGAGCGCCTCTCGCCGAGCGCGGACACCGTGGGCCAGCGACTCGCGGTGCTGCATCGCCTCGCCAACCCCGGTGACATGCCGCTGCGGGTGGTCGTGACCACCGTCCGTTCGCTCGTGCAGCCGATGGCGCCGGGACTCGGCAACGTCGCGACCGTGACGCTCCGCGAGGGCATCGAGATCGACTTCGACGCGCTGCTGGCGCAACTCGTCGAGATGGCCTACGAACGCGTCGACATGGTGGGGCGGCGCGGCGAGTTCGCCGTACGCGGCGGCATCCTCGACGTCTTCCCGACCACTGCCGACCACCCGGTACGGGTGGAGTTCTGGGGCGACGAGATCACCGAGATGCGCGCGTTCTCCGTGGCCGACCAGCGCAGCCAACCCGAGGTCGAGACCACCGAGGTCCGCATCCATCCCGGACGGGAGCTCCTGCTCACCCAGAAGGTCCGCGCACGCGCGGCCGATCTCGCGGCATCCGACCCCGGCGACGCGACGCTGGCCGAGATGCTGGGCAAACTCGCCGAGGGCATCCCCGTCGAGGGGATGGAGGCCTTGATCCCGGCGCTCGTCGACGGTGAGATGCAGCTGCTCACCGAGGTGGTTCCCGCAGGCACCCGCGTACTCATCCTCGATCCCGAGAAGGTGCGGACCCGTGCGTCGGATCTGTCGAAGACCGGCGCGGAGTTCCTCGAGGCGTCGTGGACCGCGGCCGCGATGGGTGCGCAGGCGCCGATCGACGGACGATCCGCGCAGGGGCTGGGCATCGATCTGCAGGCCAGTGCCTATCGGCCGCTCGACGAGGTCCGCACGACGACCCTCGCTGCCGGACGGCCGTGGTGGACGCTGAGTCCGCTGTCCACGGGCAGTGGCGACGAGCTCGAACTCGACCTCGCACCCGGCCCCGCGCCGCGAGGTGACGAGAAGGAGATCGCTGCCACTTTCGCGCAGTTGCGGGCCCACGTGTCCGACGACAAGACCGCGGCGATCGTGGTCGCGGGCAAGGGCACCGCGCAGCGCGTGGGCGAGCGGTTGTCCGAGGCGGAGGTGCCCCATGTGATCGCCGAGCCCGGGCATCGTCCGGCGCCGGGTGAGGTGACGGTGTTCTGCGCCCCGCTGCGCGCCGGGATCGTGTGCCCCGATGCCGGTCTCGTCGTGGTGGCCGAGGCCGACCTGACGGGCACCCGGGTGGCGAATGTCCGCGACGGGCGCAGACTTCCGGCCAAACGGCGCAACCAGGTCGATCCGCTCGCGCTCGCGGCGGGCGACCTCGTTGTGCACGATCAGCACGGGATCGGCCGGTTCGTGGAGATGATCGAGCGGACGGTCTCGGGCGCCCGCCGGGAGTACCTGGTGCTCGAGTACGCGTCGAGCAAGCGTGGTCAGCCCGCGGACCGCCTGTACGTCCCGATGGACGCGCTGGATCAGTTGTCGCGCTACGTCGGTGGCGAGCAACCGTCGTTGTCGAAGCTCGGCGGGTCGGACTGGCAGAACACCAAACGCAAGGCGCGCAAAGCTGTTCGCGAGATCGCGGGAGAGCTCGTCCAGCTCTACGCGGCACGTCATGCCGCTCCGGGGCATGCTTTCGGGCCCGACACCCCGTGGCAGCAGGAGATGGAGGACGCCTTCGACTTCACTGAGACGGTGGATCAGCTGACGGTCATCGCCGAGGTGAAGTCCGACATGGAGCGTGCGGTGCCGATGGACCGCGTCGTCGTCGGGGACGTGGGATACGGCAAGACCGAGATCGCGGTCCGTGCCGCGTTCAAGGCCGTGCAGGACGGTAAGCAGGTCGCCGTACTGGTCCCGACAACCATTCTCGCCCAACAGCATCTGCAGACCTTCACCGAGCGCATGAGCGGATTCCCGGTACGTGTGCGCGGTCTGTCGCGGTTCACCGACGTCAAGGAGTCCCGCGAGATCACCGAGGCGATGTCGAAGGGTGAGGTGGACATCGTCATCGGCACGCACCGGTTGTTGCAGACCGGCGTCGTGTGGAAGGACCTCGGACTCGTCATCGTCGACGAGGAGCAGCGATTCGGTGTGGAACACAAGGAACACATCAAGTCCCTGCGTACCCACGTCGATGTGCTGACCATGTCGGCGACCCCGATCCCGCGAACCCTGGAGATGTCGATGGCCGGCATCCGCGAGATGTCGACGATCCTCACCCCGCCCGAGGAGCGGCATCCGGTTCTGACCTATGTCGGCGCCTACGCCCCGAAGCAGGTCGCCGCCGCGATTCGCCGCGAACTGCTGCGCGACGGCCAGGTGTTCTACGTGCACAACCGCGTGTCGACCATCGACAAGACGGCCAAGGACATCGCCGCGATGGTGCCGGAGGCGAGAGTCGTTGTCGCGCACGGTCAGATGGGTGAGGACCAACTCGAACGCACGGTGGCGGGATTCTGGAACCGCGAGTACGACGTGCTGGTCTGTACGACGATCATCGAGACCGGCCTCGACATCTCCAATGCCAACACACTCATCGTCGACCGCGCCGAGAACCTGGGTCTGTCGCAGCTCCACCAGCTCCGCGGACGCGTCGGTCGTTCTCGCGAACGCGGGTACGCCTACCTGCTCTACAGCCCCGACCGGCCATTGACCGAGACCGCCTACGACCGGCTCGCGACGATCGCGCAGAACAACGAGCTCGGCGCGGGTATGGCGGTCGCCCTGAAGGATCTCGAACTGCGCGGCGCCGGGAACGTGCTGGGCGCCGAGCAATCCGGGCATGTGGCGGGCGTCGGATTCGACCTCTATGTCCGCCTCGTGGGGGAGGCCGTCGAGGCGTATCGCGCTGCGGCGGACGGGAAACCGGTGGAATCGCAGGAGACCGGCGAGGTGCGCATCGACCTACCGGTAGACGCGCACATCCCGGTCGAGTACGTCGATTCCGACCGACTGCGTCTCGAGGCATACCGCAAGCTTGCATCGGCCGTCGACGATGCCGCCGTCGATGCCGTCCTCGCCGAACTCAATGACCGTTACGGCCCTCCGCCGGTGGAGACCACGCGCCTGGCATCGATCGCCAGGCTGCGGTTGAGGTGCCGGGAGCGCGGCATCGCGGAGATCGGTCTGGCCGGTCAGGGCCTGAAGATCTCACCGTTGACGTTGCTCGACAGCGAACAGGTGCGCCTGCGCAGGCTCTACTCCGCGGCGACCTACCGTGCGACGACATCCGTGGTCACGCTGCCGATCCCGCGGACGGGTGGAGTGGGTTCGGCGCGTCTGCGTGACGACGAACTCATCGACTATGTGACGACCTTCCTCACTCAGCTCAAACCGGAGCCCGGGGCATGAGAGCCGCCCGAAGGCGCCGTCGACGGCCGGGCCGATGACGCTCCGTCGTCGCGATCGCTCCAGCGGGTGGGTTCCAGGGGTGCAGGATAGTTTGATCGAGGGCAAGCACGGGGGTAGCGAAAGGACGTACGACGAATGACGGTGGTGCTGCTCGACCCGGCACGGCCCGACCTGATCCCCATCCGTGCGCGCGGGATGCTCTCCGGACCGGTCAAGGTCACCGAGGACGTGCCCGCGTCGATGCTGTGGGAATTCGACCATGTCGTGCCCGTTTTCGACGACACCGATGATGGCCCCGAGTCGATTCTCGTCAGCACCGACCCCGACCACCCATTGGTCCGTGCGCGCGCCGACCGCGGCGAGGAGATCGTCGCCGCCCAGCCGGTCGCGGGAACAGCGCTTCTCGAGTCCGTGGCGCTGATGGACACGTTGCGCCGGAACGGGCCATGGGAGAGCACCCAGACGCACCACTCGCTGCGACGCTACCTGCTCGAAGAGGTCTACGAGCTCCTCGACGCCATCGAGGCAGGCGATCCCGTCGAGCTCCGCGAAGAGCTCGGAGACCTCTTGCTGCAGGTGCTGTTCCACGCGCGCATCGCCGCCGACGATCCGGACGCGCCGTTCGACATCGACGATGTCGCACGTAGTTTCACCGAGAAGGTGACCGGTCGTACTCCTGGCGTTCTCTCCGGCGCCCACTCGGATCTCGAGACACAGATCCGGGAGTGGGAGGAACGCAAAGCGGCGGAGAAGCGTCGCGGCTCGGTCCTCGATGGCGTCGCGACGACCCAGCCCGCACTCGCCCTGTTGCAGAAGGTGCTCGAGCGACTCACTGCCGCACACTATCCCGTCGACACTATCCCGGCGGAGACACTCACCGTGACGGTCACCGCCGGCGACGACAGTGTCGAGGCGCAGGCGCGCGACCGTGCGCTCGCGTTGATGTCCGACGTGCGGGCGGCGGAGAAGCGCGCGGCCGAGCTGGGTGTGACCCTCGACTCGCCCGAGGCGTGGGCCGGTGTCCTCGATGAGCAGCAGGCGCGACGAACCTCAGACGCATAGCGGCCAACTGTTTCGTGAACTCGGTCTCGGCGACCCGGGTGCTTCGATTCGCCGGTCCCTCACTCGAAGAGGCGTTGTCCCCACCATTCACCGGGACCGAGGCCCGGCGGGATCGCGAATACCGACGAGCCGTTGGGGATCAGGTACTCGGTCATCGCGTCTTTCCGGGACAAGGTCTGCTGCATGGGGACGAACTGCCGTCCGGTGTCGCGGTTGAACGCGATGAAGAACAAGCCCGCGTCGAGGTGACCGAAGCCGTCCGAGCCGTCGGTGAAGTTGTAACCGCGACGCAGGATCCGGACACCGCCGAGGTTGTCCGGGTGCGCCAGCCGCACGTGAGCGGTCCGCGGGATCACGGGTGACCCACCGGAGGTGACGACGAAGTCGGGGTCGTCGAACTCGTCGCTCTTGCCGAGCGGAGCGCCGGATGCCTTGGTACGGCCGACGATCTGCTCCTGTTCGAGCAGATGCGCACGGTCCCAGGGTTCGATGTCCATACGGATTCGTCGTGCGACGAGGTAGGTGCCGCCGGTCATCCACTGCGCGGACGGCGGGTTGTCCTCGGCGCCGACCCAGACCCAACGATCGAGCAGGTCGGTGTCCTCGGCCCGCAGGTTGTTCGTCCCGTCCTTGAAGCCGAACAGGTTACGCGGCGTCGACTGGGTCTGGGTGGTGGCCGATGTTCGGCCGAAACCCAGTTGGGACCAGCGCACGGAGACCACACCCACCCCCATCCGGGCGAGATTTCGGATCGCATGGACGGCGACCTGCGGGTCGTTCGCGCAAGCCTGCACACAGATGTCTCCGTAAGACCGTGCCGGCTCGATCTTCTCCGCCGCGAACATCGGGAGGTCCACCAGTGCAGCGGGTTTGCGATGAGCGATGCCGAAACGGTCGGGTCGATCGGGGTCGGCCGCGCCGGGACCGAACAGGCCCGGGCCGAATCCGATCGTCAGGGTGAGGTCGGCGGCCCCGAGGCCGAGGGCCTCCCCGGTGTCGGCCGGCGGTGTGTAGTCCCCGAGGCCGGTTGCGCCGTCGTCCACGGTTTCCTGGCCGCGGGTCATCCGTTCGGCGGCGTCGGTCCAGCGGCGGAGCATCGCGATCAGCTCGTCGCGGGAGTCGGTGATGACGTCGAAGCTGGCGAAGTGCAGGCGATCCTGTGCCTCGGTGACGATTCCGGCCTGGCGTTTACCGCGGAACTCGACGATCTGTGTCCGTGGCTCGTCCGAGGCCGCCGATGCGCGACCGACGGCCACCCCACCCGCCGCGACGAGGAGACCGGCGCCGGCACCGCCGATCATCGCCCGACGCGAGAACCCGCGGCGCGCGGGGTCGCCCGGCGCCTCGGGTGTCGGTGACTGCGGGTGGGTAGCCGGATCGGTCACTGCTGCAACACGATCCCGGGCACCTGCGAGAGTGTCGCGGAGAGCGCATCGATCTGATTCGAGAGCTCCTTGCGCTGGTCGGGTGTCACCTCGGTGTAGGACACGTAACCGTCGCCCGAGCGGTAGGTGTTGACCGAATCGCGCACTGTCGCGAACTGGGCGGTGATCTTGTCCATCAGTGCCTGATTCTTGGCCGAGATGATCGGTTGCATGGTGGCGATCGCGGTCTCGGAACCGTCGACGTTGGCGGCGAAGTCCCAGAGATCGGTGTGGGAGTAGCGATCCTCTTCACCGTCGATCTTCGTGGCGGCGACCTCGTCGATGAGTGCCTGCGGGCCCTTGACGAAAGAGCCTGTCTCGAAATCGAACTCCGGCTTGTTGACCTCGTCGCGCAGCGTTGTGACGTCGGCGAGCAACTGGTCGGCGATCGGGGCGATGGCCTGCGGGTTGTCGGTGGCGCGTGCGTTCTCGGCGTCGGCGGGGGTGATCTGTCCCGGCGCATCGCCGATCTCGGCGGGCGTGGGCGGCCAGAGGAAACGCTCGATGCGGTGGAAACCGGTGAACGGCAAGGTGCCGTCCTCGGTGTCGTCCCAGCGCATGTCGATCGCGGGATCGAGGTCGGGGAACGATTCGGCGACCGGCTCGATGCGCTCATAAGGTGTACGGGCCAAGCCGAACTGGGCCCGGGCGCCGTCGAGATCGCCGGACTTCACCTTGCCGACGAACTCGGACACCTGCGACTGCAGGGTGTTCACCTGATTGCGGACGTATTCAAGATACTGCGCTTTCGCCGCGGTGACATCGGAGGGTACGTCGGCCTTTTCTTTTCGATCGCCGGCGACGGTCAGGTCGGTGCGGATACCGGTCCCCACCATGCCCGGTTTGCACGCCACCGTGTAGGTGCCGGGTTCGACGATCTCGACACTCAGGTTGCTGGACAGGCCCGGTCCGATGTTCTCGACCTCGCCGAGGACACGGTTGTTGTTGCCGTAGACGTAGAACTCGGTCACCTTGCTGCCGGAGTTGGTGACGGTGAAATCGACGTTGCCGGTTGAGGCCTCGGTGCTCGCGAGATCGCAGGCATCGTTGGTCGACGTGACCGCGATGGCGCCGTCGGAACCGGCCTTCTCGGTACAGCCGGCGAGGAGCACGGGTACGACGACCACCGCGGCCGCAGCGGCGGCCCTGACGGTTCTGCGATTCACTGAGGGTTCCTCTCGGTCGCGGGCTTCGCGGTCGCGGAGCTCTGCGCTGTGTTCGGGCCTGGCCCGGTGTGCGGTCCTGTGTTCGACTCGGGTGCGGCGTCTGCGGGTAGGGCGGGCGCGGGCAGGGGACTGTGCTGCCGGCGCCAGAAGACGGTCAGGACAATGGCCACGTACGCGATCCACGCGATGACCTGCAGCACGGTGGGATCCGGCCGGAAGTTGAAGATGCCGCCGAGGATCGTGCCGTACCAGGACGAGGCGTCGTAGCCTGCGGATATGTCGAAGGCCACGGCATTGCCCCCGGGCAGCCATCCGACGGTCTGCAGCGCACCGATGCCGTAGGTGAGGATGCCGGCCGCCACGAAGATCAGGAAGATGCCGGTATAGGTGAAGAAGAGCCTGAAGTCGAGGCGGATGGCCCCCTGATAGATCAGTACCGTCAGTGCCACCGCAACGAGGACGCCCAGCAGCAGGCCGACCAGTGGCCACAACCCTCCGGAGACGCTCTCGGCGTAGCCGACCATCAGCAGGGCCGTCTCGAAGCCCTCGCGCCCGACCGCGAGGAACGCCAGGCCCAGGACCGACGCCCGGCCGGCGACGAGGGCTTGGGACATCCCGCTCTTGAGGTCCGCCGAGATGTGCGTCGCGGCCTTGCTCATCCACAGCACCATGAAGGTGACGATGACGACGGCGACGAGGGACGCGATCCCGGCGATGGTCTCGGCCGCGAGTGGGGTCATCGTGGAGGTGCCGAAGTGGATCACCAGGAAGATCGCGATGACCATGGCGATGGCGGCGCCCACGCCGGTCCAGATCCACACGAGCGCGTCGCGCCGGCCGGTCTTCACCACGTAAGCGACGAGAACCATGACCACTATGCCGGTTTCGAGGCCTTCGCGGAGGCCGATGAGGCCGCTGCCGAACATCTGCGTGAACGTCGACGGCGCATCGTTCGCCGCTGCGAACCACGCGTCGCCCGAAGCGACTACTGACACGAACCCGTCCCCTCCGACGCGGATCGCGCCGGCTACTTCGCTGAGGCTAACCACGCTCAGCCTGACCACGGAAACGTTAGCCCCGGAAACGCGTCCGGCATAGGGCACATCGCCTCATGTCGGGCAAGCAGACGCGGGAACCGGGCGCGGCCAGGAGTTTTGCGCACGGTGATTTGATGTCGTCTCGCAGTGCGGTGGGCGGAATGCCGGATTCGGGTCTGACCGGGAAGTCCTGCCCGACAATCCTCTGGGTCATCATGGGGGGCATGATCTCCACCCGCGACGGTGTCGACCGCGACAACGTGATCCTCGTCCACTGGCACGATCTGGGCAGGCATCTGGCGTGTTACGGCGCCGACGGGGTCGACAGCCCGGTGCTCGACGCGCTGGCCGGTGACGGTATCCGTTTCGCCGACGCACACGCGACCGCGCCGCTGTGCTCGCCCGCGCGGGGCTCTCTGTTCACCGGCCGCTACCCGCACCGCAACGGACTCGTGGGGCTGGCCCATCACGGGTTCGAGTACTTCCCCGACGTGCAGACGTTGCCGTCGCTGCTCGGCGGGGTGGGTTACCGCTCGGCGCTGTTCGGGATGCAGCACGAGAGCGCCGACCCGGCCAGACTCGGCTTCGATGCGGTGGATGTGTCCGATTCGCGGTGCGATTACGTGGTGGAGCAGTCACAGGACTGGTTGCGCCGCCATGCCGCAGACGGACGGCCGTTCTTCCTGACCGCAGGATTCTTCGAGACTCATCGGCCCTATCCGGCCGACGAGTACAAGCCCGCCGACACCACGAGCATTGCCGTGCCCGGGTTCCTGCCCGACACCGATGACGTGCGCGACGATCTCGCCGGGCTGCACGGGTCCATCACCAAGGCCGACGCCGCCGTCGGCCGCCTGCTGGACACCGTCGCCGAACTCGGTCTCGAGAGCTCGACGTGGATCGTGTTCGTCACCGACCACGGCCTGGCGTTCCCCCGTGCCAAGTCGACGCTGTACGCGGAGGGGACCGGTGTCGCGCTGATCATGCGTCCCCCGACGCGGCGGGAGATCGAACCGCGGGTCTACGACGACCTGTTCTCCGGCGTCGACCTGACCCCGACGCTGCTCGATCTGCTCGACGTGGACATCCCGGACTCCGTCGACGGCGACTCGCATGCGCCCGCGCTCGTCGAAGATGTCGAGCACGCCGTGCGGACCGAGGTGTTCACCGAGAAGACCTACCACGACGCGTTCGATCCGATCCGCGCCGTGCGGACCAAGGAGTACAGCTACATCGAGAACTATGCGGCCCGTCCGGCGTTGCTGCTGCCGCTCGACATCGCCGACAGCCTGTCCGCGAGATCGCTGGATCGGCAGGAGATCGACCGCGACCGTGCGCGCGTCGAACTCTACGACCTCCGATCCGATCCCTATGAGCGCAACAACGTCGCCGACGACCCGTCCTACGCGCAGGTGCGGTCCGCGCTGGCCGCGACGCTGGCCGGATGGCGCGCCGAGACGGGTGACGACCTGCCCGACGAGGCGACGGGTGCGGCTGTCGCGCAGGCGTTCATGGACGCCTTCCACGCCAAGGCCGCGCAGGTCGCGGCCGAGGAGGAGGCCCTGCCGTCGCGGCGGCCGCAGGGGGCCCGGCGCGAGCTGGCCGGGGAGATCACCTCGGGCGAACGCTGAGGGGAGTCGCGGCGTGAGCCCCGTCACCGATCGGTCGGCGTCGCGCCATTCAGGACACGGTCCCGGTGTCAAGGTTTTCGACCCACGTGAGCGTAAAAGGCCAGCTTGCGGCCGGTTTCCGGCTCGCTAGACTCACGTTCATGTCAGCAACGTCCTCTTCGGGACCGGCGAACTACCTGGTGTGCGCGAGCCAGCGCAGCGGCAGCACCCTGCTGGTGGAATCTCTCGCGGCCACCGGTGTCGCGGGCCGGCCCGAGGAGTTCTTCCAGTTCTTCCCCGCGTCGTCCCAGGCGCCGCAGCCACGTGAGTGGTTCGCCGGGGTCGCCGATCCCACGATCCTCGACCTCCTCGACCCCGTCGATCCCGGCGTGGTCGACGTCCGCGACGCGGGCACCTGGCGCGCCGATGTCCTGGACGCGGGGCGAACGGGCAACAAGGTGTGGGGCGGCAAGCTCATGTGGAACCAGACACCACTGCTGGTCGCGCGGACCCGTATCGCATCGGGCTCACTGCGGTCCGCGATCCGCTGGTTGTTCGACGGTGCCGACCCGCTGTTCGTCCACGTGTACCGTGACGACGTTGTGCCGCAGGCGGTCTCGATGTGGCGCGCGGTGCAGACCCGGGTGTGGCGGAACGACGGTTCCGACGCCGACGGTGACGACGCCGTGTACCACGCCGGTGGCATCGCGCACCTGGCCGGCATCCTCCGTGATCAGGAACTGCAGTGGCGCAACTGGTTCGCCGCCGAGGGCATCGAGCCTCTCGACATCGAGTTCCGGGAGCTGGTCGACGATCCCACGAAAGCGACCGCACGGGTGCTGGAGAGGATCGGGCAGGACCCGGCACTCGCACCCCCGCCGCCCCTCAAACCACAGTCCAATTCGCGGTCCAAGGAGTGGACCCGACGCTTCCGAGACGACGCCGAACGGAACGGGTATCCACTGTGACCACACTTGGTGAGACGACGATCGACGGCGCGGGGGCCGCGGGGTTCGACCACGTCGCCGCCATTCGCGTCCTGGAGGCCGAGGCGGTACACATCATCCGCGAGGTGGTCGCCGAACTCGAGCGACCTGTGCTCCTGTTCTCCGGCGGCAAGGACTCCATCGTTCTGCTCCGCCTCGCGGAGAAAGCATTTCGGCCCGCCCCGTTGCCGTTTCCGATCATGCACGTCGACACCGGGCACAACTTCGACGATGTGATCGAGTTCCGCGACCGTCGGGTCGCGCCGACCCCCGACAACCCGGAGGGCATCGAACTCATCGTGGCCTCGGTGCAGGAGTCCATCGACTCCGGCCGTGTGGCCGAATCCACCGAGGCCTCGGGTTCGCGGAACCGTTTGCAGACCCGCACGCTGCTCGACGCGCTCGAGAAGGGCGGATTCGACGCCGCGTTCGGCGGCGCCCGGCGCGACGAGGAGCGGGCGCGTGCCAAGGAGCGGATCTTCAGTTTCCGCGACGAGTTCGGTCAGTGGGATCCGCGCGCCCAGCGTCCGGAACCGTGGTCGCTCTACAACGGACGGATCCGCCGCGGCGAATCGGTGCGCGTGTTCCCGCTGTCGAACTGGACCGAGACCGACGTCTGGCGCTACATCGAACTCGAGGACCTCGAACTCCCGTCGATCTACTTCGCCGCCGAGCGGGAGGTGTTCGACCGGGACGGCATCCTGCTCGCCGTCTCGGAGTTCTCGCAGCCGTCGGACGCCGACGAGGTCCGCACCGAATGGGTGCGTTACCGCACCGTCGGTGACCTGACGATCACCGGCGCGGTGCGCTCACGCGCGACGACGATTCCCGAGATCATCGCCGAGATCAGCGAATCCACGGTCTCGGAGCGTGGCGAGACCCGCGCCGACGACCGCACATCGAGTGCCGCCATGGAAGATCGCAAGCGCGAAGGGTATTTCTGATGACTCTCACCACTCCGCGGCAGACCCCGAGTGCACACGGGACCGACACGGCGACAAGGCAATTCCTGCGCATTGCGACCGCGGGCAGTGTCGACGACGGGAAGTCCACTCTCATCGGTCGAATCCTGCATGACACGGGCAGCCTGCCGAGCGATCATCTCGCGGCGGTCACCGACCCCGACGGTGACATCGACCTCGCAGCTTTGTCCGACGGCCTGCGCGCCGAACGCGAGCAGGGCATCACGATCGACGTCGCCTATCGGTTCTTCTCCACTCCCACGCGCAGTTACGTGCTCGCCGACACCCCCGGGCACGAGCGGTACACGCGCAACATGTTCACCGGTGCCTCCAACGCCCACGTCGCGATCCTGCTCGTCGACGCGCGGCACGGTCTGCTGCGACAGACCCGGCGCCACGCGCGGATAGCGACGCTGGTCGGCGTGCCGCATGTGATCGCCGCGGTCAACAAGATCGACCTCGTCGACCACTCACAGCACCGATTCGACGAGATCCGCGCCGACCTGAACGAACTGGCCGTGCAGTTGGGGATCGCCGAGATCGAGGCGGTCCCGGTGGCGGCCAAACACGGCGACAACGTGGTGCACCGGTCCCCGAACACCCCTTGGTACGACGGTCCGACCCTCCTCGAGTACCTCGAGAACATCGAACTACACGCCCCCGCCCCGGTGACCGAAGAACTGCGCCTACCCATCCAGTGGGTGTCGCGTCCGAGCGAGTCGCACCGGCGTACCTACACCGGACGGCTCGCATCGGGGACTCTGCAGGTCGGCGACGAGATCGTCGTGCTCCCGTCGGGCAGCCGGTCGACCGTCACTGCCCTGGATACCCTGGACCCCGCGAGAGACGTTGCGGTGGCGCCACTCTCGATCGGTATCCAGATCGCCGACGACATCGACATCGGGCGCGGCGACGTCATCGTCAGCGGTGCGGAGGGCGCGCACGCGCCGGTACTGGCGCGCGAGATCGACGCGCACGTGTGCTGGCTGTCGACCTCGCCGCTGCGGGCGGGCGACCGCGTCGCCCTCAAACACGGACCGTCGACCGTGCGCGCCACCGTCCAGTCGCTGGAGCGCCGGCTCGATCCCGACACACTCATCGAGCATGTCGGGCCGGGGGAGCTGGTACTCAACGACATCGGCACGGTCACCCTGCGGACATCGTCGGTGGTGCCCTCGGACCCCTACGCGCACAACCGTGACACCGGCGCCTTCATCCTCATCGACGAGGCATCGAACGACACCGTCGGGGCGGGAACGATCCTCGAGCCCCGAGAGGTCATCCCCGGCAAGGCGACTCGCAACGACATCAAGTGGCACCCGAGTTCGCTCGCGCGGGCGGAGCGCTGGGCGCACACCGGTCAGCGTGGCGCGACGGTGTGGCTGACCGGACTGCCCGCATCGGGAAAGTCGACGGTCGCCGTCGCCCTCGAACGCGCAGTCGTCAGTCGAGGCCGGGTCGCCTACCTGCTCGACGGCGACAACATCCGCCACGGCATCTCCGACGACCTGGGTTTCTCGGCCGGGGACCGGGCCGAGAACATCCGCCGGGTGGGTCACGTCGCGCGCCTGTTCGCCGACGCCGGCGTCATCGCGATCGCGTCGATGGTGTCGCCGCTGCACTCCGATCGGGAGATCGCCCGCGAACTGCACCGGGCCGCCGACCTCGACTTCATCGAGGTGCACGTGTCGACCCCGGTGACCGAATGCGAACGGCGCGACCCCAAGGGCCTCTACGAGCGTGCCCGGCGCGGCGAACTGCGCGGGCTGACCGGCATCGACGCGCCGTACGAGAGCCCCGAACGCCCCGACCTGCGCTTCGACACCACCGGCGCCGACATCGACCGCCTGGCCTCGCTGGTGCTCGGCGCGCTGATGGATCGCGGCATCATGGACGGGTGAATTGCTGCCACCCTCCGGGACCGTCACCCGAGGACTCCCCGTCGGCGCGCCCGGTCGGACGGAACGTGTCCGGACGTCACCCGGTCGAGACCGTCGAGCTATCGGCCGCGAGTTTCGTGATGGGGGATGCCTTCGACGAGGGGTATCGCACCGACGGTGAGACCCCTGTGCACGACGTCGAACTCAGCGCGTTCTCGATCGACACGACCGCGGTGACCAACGCCGCGTTCGAGCGGTTCGTCGCGGCGACCGGTCACGAGACCGACGCCGAACGCTTCGGCGGGTCGGCGGTCTTCCACCTCTGCGCCACGGCACCGGGCGAACCCGTCGCCGCGACCCCCTGGTGGCTGGCTGTGCCCGGGGCATCGTGGCGCACGCCGACGGGCCCGGGGAGCACCGTCGACGACAAGGCCGATCACCCGGTGGTGCACGTCAGCCATGAGGATGCGTTGGCGTACTGCCGATGGGCCGGCCGCTCGTTGCCGACCGAGGCGCAGTGGGAATACGCCGCGCGGGGCGGCCGTTCCGGCGCGCGATATCCCTGGGGGGACGACTCCCCGTCGTCGGAGATGCCGCGCTGCAACATCTTCCGCGGCGACTTCCCGGACCGCCCGGACGCGGGCGTCGGAACGGTTGCGGTTCGGGAGTTCGAACCCAACGGCCACGGCCTGTACCAGTGCGCCGGCAACGTCTGGGAATGGTGTGCGGACAGGTTCAGCGCGCGGTACTACCGCGTCTCTGATCGCCGCGACCCGACGGGACCCGAACGGGGGAGCGCGCGCGTCCTGCGAGGTGGCAGCCACCTGTGCCGCGACTCCTACTGCCATCGTTATCGGGTCGCAGCCCGGTCGAACAACACACCGCACTCGTCCGCGAGCAACATCGGGTTCCGCACCGCGGGCTCGGCGCGGAGCTGACCGCGCCGTTCCGGCGGCGGGAACCCAGCGACCCCGTCGGCAGTTGTCTGGGTGAGGTGTGTGTCGATTTTCCGTCGACACCGCCGACTGTGCGATCGTGTTCGGTCGAGCGGGATCGGGTCGCCAGACATGTCCGATCGTGCGCGACCTGACGGGACCGAGACGGGAGTAGTGCTGGAATGCGTGTGCAGGGCCGAGGGCCGGAGCGTCGGAACTCGTGGAAGAACGGCGTCGTCGCCACGGGTGTGGCCGTCGCGTCATCGGTGCTGCTCGCAGGCTGTATCGATCTACCGTCGCTGACCAGGCCCGACATCCCGGAGGGCATCCCGCCCGGGGCGGGCGTGCCGCAGCCCTACATCGACATCAACGCACCCGGACGCACCGCGAACAAGATGCACGACTGGGCGGAACCGATCTCGGAGTCCACGGGCATCCCGATCGTGTCCCTGCAGGCGTACGGCAATGCCGCCGAGATCCAGCGTCAGCAGCACCCCGAGTGCGGTATCGCCTGGACGACGCTGGCCGGTATCGCCGGCGTCGAGAGCAAGCACGGCCGGTACCGGGGTTCCGAGGTCGCCGAGAACGGGGACGTCAGTCCTCCGATCAGGGGAGCCAAGCTCGACGGGACGCGCGGCAACATGGAGATCCGCGATACCGACGGCGGTGCCCTCGACGGCGATGCCACCCATGACCGCGCGATGGGCCCGTTCCAGTTCATCCCCGAGACGTGGAAGCGCTACGGTGTCGACGCCAACGGCGACGGCGTGCCCGATCCCGACAACATCGACGACGCGGCTCTCTCGGCCGCCCGCTACCTCTGCGTGTCGTCGGGCAACGACATGACCGACCCGGAGGGGTGGGAGAAGGCGGTCCGCACCTACAACAACTCGATGGCCTACGTCCTCGACGTGCGCGATCACGCGAACGCCTACTCGATCAACGTACGTTTCTGATCCGGTCCGGGGCAGACCCGGCGATTGCGCCGACCTTGTCACATGCGGCATCGATGCAGCCACTAGGCTCATCCCTATCGGTCGGCACCACAAGCCGGCCGTCGTCGGCGTAGGCGGCCCGAGAGTACGAATGCGCTCCTGAGATCGCCGGCGAAGCCGTACACCGAGATTGGGGTTGAGCCGTGGCAATCATCGAGCAGGTAGGTGCGCGTGAGATTCTCGATTCGCGGGGAAACCCGACGGTCGAGGTCGAGGTCGTCCTGGACGACGGCACGTTCACCCGCGCCGCTGTTCCGTCCGGTGCCTCCACCGGTGAACACGAGGCCGTCGAACTGCGTGACGGTGGTGAGCGGTACCTGGGCAAGGGCGTCACCAAGGCCGTCGAGGGTGTCCTCGGTGACCTGGCACCGGCCGTGATCGGTATCGAGGCCGAGGAGCAGCGACTCGTCGACCAGGCGCTCCTCGACTGTGACGGAACCCCCGACAAGAGCCGGATCGGCGCCAACGCGCTGCTGGGTGTCTCTCTCGCGGTGGCCAAGGGTGCCGCCGAGTCGGCCGGTCTGCCGCTGTTCCGCTACATCGGCGGACCCAACGCCCACATCCTGCCCGTGCCGATGATGAACATCATCAACGGTGGCGAGCACGCCGACAACGGCATCGACTTCCAGGAATTCATGATCGCGCCGGTGGGTGCGCCGACCTTCAAGGAAGCGCTGCGCTGCGGTGCCGAGGTCTACCACGCCCTTAAGGGCGTCCTGGGCAAGCAGGGTATGAGCACCGCTCTCGGTGACGAGGGGGGCTTCGCGCCCGACCTGCCGAACACCGAGGCGGCCATCGCGGTCATCGGCGAGGCGGTCGGCAAGGCCGGATACAACTTCGGCCGGGACGTCGTCATCGCTCTCGACGCCGCGGCGACCGAGTTCTTCTCCAACGGTGCCTACAAGCTCGAGGGCAAGGAACTCGGCGCTGACGAGATGGTCTCGTTCTACGAGAAGCTCATCAGCGATTTCCCGATCGTCTCGATCGAGGACGGTCTGTCCGAGGACGATTGGGACGGATGGGCCAAGCTGACCGAGTCGATCGGTGATCGGGTGCAGCTCGTCGGTGACGACCTGTTCGTGACCAACCCCGAGCGCCTCGAGGAGGGCATCTCCAAGGGCATCGCCAACGCGCTGCTGGTGAAGGTCAACCAGATCGGCACGCTGACCGAGACCCTCGATGCCGTCGCCCTTGCGCACAACAACGGATACAAGACGATGATGAGCCACCGGTCGGGTGAGACCGAGGACACCACCATCGCCGACCTCGCCGTCGCGTGCAGCTGCGGCCAGATCAAGACCGGTGCGCCCGCTCGTTCCGAGCGTGTCGCCAAGTACAACCAGCTGCTGCGCATCGAGGAAGGTCTCGGCGATGCGGCACGCTACGCGGGCGACCTCGCCTTCCCGCGATTCTCGTTTGGTTCGTGATTAGCTGTTTGCATGGCTTCGCAGCGACGTCACCGCGGTGACGGGCGTCAGCGTGGGCGCGATCGTCGGATAGACGCGCGCTCACGCGAACGTGCCCGTCGCACGCGGCGGCGCGCTCGGCCGGTGTCCCCTGAGACCCCGGAATCGGTGATCGAGACCGGCGAGCAGGAGCTCGTGTCCGACGCGCCCGATGACACCGGAGGCGACGACGCCACCACGACAGGCCGACGCCCGGGCCGGGCCCGCACGTCTGGCAACCGCGGTCGGGGCCGGTCCGGCGTCGGATCGCGGTTGCGCGGCTTCGAGATGACGCCGGCAACGCTGGCGACACTGGTGATCACCGTCGTCGTGGTGTGCGTGGTGGCGCTGACCCTGGCGATGCCGTTGCGGACGTACTTCAGCCAGCGGGCGGAGTTCCGACAGCTGACGGCGTCGAACGAACAGCTCCAGCGCGAGGTCGCCGACTATCAGCAGAAGGTCAACGAGCAGAACGATCCCGCCTACATCGAAGCGCAGGCGCGGACACGACTGCAGTTCGTCAAACCAGGAGAGATCCCGCTCGTGATGTTGTTCCCCGCCGAAGAAGCGCGTCGCGAGGCCGCCGAGCGCGCCGAGCAGCGCGCCCGCGCACCGTGGTACGGCAACCTCTGGGACACCCTGTCGACCCCTCCCGTGGCGCAGTGAGCCGGTGACGGTGGACGCCTCCGGCAGCGGAGTTTCCGCGGAGGATCTGGCCACGGTCGCGAGCCAGCTGGGTCGCGAACCGCGCGGGGTCCTCGAGATCAGCTATCGCACGCCCGACGGGCGTCCCGCCGTGGTGAAGACCGCACCGCGGCTGCCCGACGGCACCCCGTTCCCGACGCTGTACTACCTGACCGATCCGCGACTGACCGCCGAGGCCAGCCGCCAGGAGTCGGCGGGGGTGATGAAAGGCATGTCCGCCCGCCTGAACGAGGATCCCGATCTCGCCGCGGCCTACCGGCGCGCACACGACGATTACCTCGCCGAGCGCGACGCGATCGAGTCGCTCGGTACCGATTTCACCGGCGGCGGCATGCCGGACCGGGTGAAGTGTCTGCACGTCTTGATCGCCCACTCCCTCGCCAAAGGGCCGGGGGTCAACCCGCTCGGGGACGAGGCGGTGGCCCTCGCTGCGGCGAACGGGCTGCGCGGCACGGCGATTCCCGAAGATTGGCCGGGAGTCGAGGTCTTCGCGTCGCACGACGTGGAGCCCGGCGAATGACCGTCGTCGGTGCCGTCGACTGCGGCACCAACTCGATTCGTCTCCTCGTCGCCGAGCCGGGCGAGGACGGGCGGCTGGTCGATCTGCACCGCGAGATGCGGGTCGTGCGCCTGGGTTACGGCGTCGACGCGACGGGGATGTTCGCTGCGGAATCGATCGAACGGACACGCCTCGCCCTGGCCGACTATGTCGACACCATGGAATCGCTCGGCGTCGAGAAGGTGCGGATGGTGGCGACGTCGGCGACACGCGACGCCGCGAACCGCGACGAGTTCTTTGCGATGACCGCCGATCTGCTGGGCTGCGTGGTCACCGGCGCCGTCGCCGAGGTGATCTCCGGTGACGAGGAGGCGCGGCTGTCGTTCCGCGGAGCCGTCGGCGAATTGGATGCTGCCGGAGCACCTTTCGTGGTCACCGACCTCGGGGGCGGATCGACCGAGGTCGTCCTGGGTGATGCCGGCGGCGTCACCGCGGCCTACTCGGCGGACATCGGATGTGTCCGGCTCACCGAACGTGCCCTGCCCTCGGACCCGCCGACGGGAACCGAGATCGCCGCGGCCACCGAGTTCGCACGAGAGCGTCTGTCGGAGGCCTTCGCGGCCGTCCCGGTGGAATCCGCCCGTACGTGGGTCGGAGTCGCGGGCACGATGACCACGTTGGCCGCGCTCGGGGCCGGACTGCGGGAGTACGACTCGGACAGGATTCACCTCTCCCGAATCTCGCTGACCGACCTCGAACGGGTCTGCCGCGACCTGATCGGGATGACCCGAACCGACCGCGCTGCTCTGGGCCCCATGCATCCCGGTCGTGTGGACGTCATCGGCGGCGGCTCGCTGGTCACCCTGGAATTGGCGAGAGTGCTCGCCGAGCGCGCGAACATCACCGAACTGGTGGTGAGCGAACACGACATCCTCGACGGCATCGCGCTCGGAATCCTCGACTGAGCGTCCGGCGACCCGGTTACCATGCGAGGTATGGCATATAACTTGCGTTGCCCCTGCGGCGAATCCATCACCGCCCTCGAGAACGACTTCGTGCCGGCCGTGCAGGCGCACCTGTCCGCCGAACACCCGGGCCGGGATTACAGCGAGACCGAGATCATGATGATGGCGATGACGGTGCCCGACCGCTCGGTGAAGTCCGACGGCTGACCCCGCCCGCAAATCCACCACTGATGGACATACCCACCAACCCGAGGTTGGTGGGTATGTCCATCAGTGGTGGATCTACAGGGCTAGACGGTAGCCGGATTGCGAAGCGAGATGTTGTTGCAGGCCTCGCACACCGAATCGGGAATGACGCCGCGGCGCTGCAAGAAGCCGAAGATCGTGCACCCCAGGCAGAAGCCGAAGACCGACTCGAGGGTCGCGGCGGCAATGAGAACGCCGGTGGTGATCTGCGCGGCCAGCCCGAGACCGAGCAGACTCAGGACGAAGGCGGTGCCGCTGACGACGAGGCCGATCGCCTGGGCGAAACGCTTGGGCGGGCCCGGGACCAACTTCTCCTTGCGGACGACCTTGGGCACGAGGAGCCTCACCGACAGTTGTCCGAACGGCGACAGCGTCGGGCCGGAGGCGACGCGCAGGACGAACCCGAGCGCGAGCAGGCCATACAGCACCGGGGTGTCGATCGCGACCGCCACGATGGCCAGCGCGACGACCAGGCCGGCGGTTGTCCGCGCAGCATAGTCGTTCACGGGGTTGGGAAAGGTGAAGACCTCACGCACCGACATCGACAGAACCTCCATGACCTAGAAAAGCCAGGACCAAGCTACGGGCGCGGCCGCGCTTTGGCAAAGGTTGTATCCAGTCGGATTTCAAGGACGCCGGGTTCCGATACTCGCCAGGCGACGTCAGAGGTGGTCGATGTCGGGATCCATCCGCGGCTCCTCGGCCGCGATCTCCCGGGGATCGGCGACATCGGGCTCGTCCTGATCGGTCTCGCCACCATCGGAGGGCATCTCCGCTTCGCGTGAGATCTCGCCCTCCTGGTCGATACCGGCCTGTTCTCCGACGTCGATGCGGTCGGGAAGCTCGTCCATGGTCACTCCGGTCACCTTTCTCGCCTGTTCAGAATCGGCATACGGCTGATCGAGGTCGCCCTCGAAGTCCTCGACCTCGGGGGTGTCGGCGAATTCGGCGTCGATGATCCCGGACGTGTCGTGTCCGGACCCCGCGTCGGCCTTCGCCTTGCGCGCGGCTTCACGCATCTCGAAGCCGTCGGTGACGATCTCACCGATCTCGCGCGTCACCCCTGCGACCGCTCCGGTGATGATCGTGGCGATGCGGCCGACGTGGGTCGCGGTCGATTCGATCAATTCCTGGAACAGGTCCTTGTTGCGTTCGATGCTGTCGACCATCGTCTCGTGATTCCCCTCGGGTCGGTTGCGGGACGGTGCCAGTAGCAGTGTGCCCCGAGCGTACCCCCGGGGCACACTGATCAAACCGAGTCGACGTCCTTGTCAGGCGAGGTCTCTCAGGCGATGGCGCCCGGCTTCTCGCGTTCGACGATCACGGTGAGGTCGTCGTCGTCGCGGGTCATCCAGTTGGGCAGCGACAGCTTGGCGATCTTCTTCCACGTCGATGCGAGCTGGTGGCTGAGTGAGCCGGTGTTGTAGGGCAGCCCGTAGCGCTCGCAGATCTCCTGCACCTCGGCGGACATCTCCGGGTAGCGGCTGGCCGGCAGGTCGGGGAACAGGTGGTGTTCGATCTGGTGCGACAGGTTGCCGCTCATGATGTGGAACAGCGGACTGCCGGTGATGTTGGCCGAACCGAGCATCTGGCGCAGGTACCACTGACCCCGTGTCTCGTTCGCGCATTCCTCGGACGTGAACGTCTGAGCGCCGGTGGGGAAGTGACCACAGAAGATGATCGAGTACGTCCACACGTTGCGGACCAGGTTGGCGGTCGCATTGCCGACGAGCGTGGGCACGAACAGGGGGCCGGTGAGTGCGGGGAAGACGACGTAGTCCTTGAGCACCTGGCGGCCTGCCTTGCGCCACATGCCTTTCAGCAGGCCCTTGACGTCGCTCCACTTGCGCTTGCCCTGGATGACGTTCTCGGCTTCGAGGTCGTGCAACATGACGCCCCACTCGAACAGCAGCATGAGGGCCGTCGCGTACCCGAGGTTACCGAGGTAGTAGGGGTTCCACTTCTGGTCACGGTC
The DNA here is from genome assembly GCF_051789125.1 of Gordonia terrae. GTDB lineage: Bacteria > Actinomycetota > Actinomycetes > Mycobacteriales > Mycobacteriaceae > Gordonia > Gordonia terrae_A. The sequence goes on from NZ_CP196526.1 coordinate 1,631,462, forward strand.
CATGCGCAGGATGCCGTAACCGATGTCGCGGTCTTCGCCGATGATGTTCGTGAAGGTGTGGTGGAGGTAGTTGTGGCTGTGCTTCCACTGGTCGGCCGGACACACGGTGTCCCACTCGAACTCTCGCGAGTTGTAGGTGTCCTCACGCATCCAGTCGTACTGGCCGTGCATGACGTTGTGGCCGATCTCCATGTTGTCCAGGATCTTCGACACCGACAGGGCGCCGACGGCGGCGATCCATGCGGGCGGGAAGAACCCGAGGTACATGAGGGCCCGGCCCCCGATCTCGAATCCGCGCTGGGCGCGGATGACCTTGTACAGGTAGTCGCGGTCCTTCTGTCCCAGGTCGGCGACGATGCGGCTGCGCAGCTCGTCGAGGTCGCGGCCGAGGGCCTCGACCTGCTCGTAGGACAGGACAACGGTGTTGGGGTCGCGCCGGGGCGGTGTGTCGAGCGATTCGAGACGCCGTGCGGGCAGATTGTCGGCGACGGTCGGGTCGATGTCGCGGCTGATGTCGATGGTCATCGATGTGCCTCCTGTAGGTGAGGAGATGAATGGATCAGGGCGAGTTCAGCGGTGTCAGATCTCGACGTCGACCGAGCCGACGGGAGCGCTGATGCACAGCTGGATCTGGGTGTCGGACTCGTCGTCGATCTCGCCGGTCAGAACGTTGCGTGTGCAGCCGGACTTCTTCGTCGCGACGCAGGAGAAGCAGATCCCCATCCGGCACCCGGATTCGGGAGAGAGACCTGCGGCCTCGGCCTGGTCGAGGATCGGCCGACCGTCGTTGGTCGCCGACGCGTCGGACCGCGAGAAGGTGATCTCACCGTCGACCGAGTCGGGATCCACCGCCGGGGCGGCCAGCGTGAACGCCTCGCTGTGCAGCGGCTGGGAGATTCCGATCTCCTCGTGCGCGGCGGTGACGGCGTCCATCAGAGCTGCGGGGCCGCAGACGAACACGTCGGCGTCGGCCAGGCCGGGGATGCCGTCGAGGTGGTCGGCGGTGAAATGTCCGTCGCCGTCCTCGCGGGTGTGGTGCAGGCGCAGCTCGACATTCGGGTGGTCGGCTGCGAGCTGCACCAGTTCGTCGCGGTATGCGATGTCGGACGGGGTGCGTGCATAGTGCACGAACGTCACCGGGCCTGCGTACGATCGGGCGACGAGTGTTCTCAGCATTGAGAGTACAGGTGTAATCCCACTGCCGCCGCTCACGAACACTGCCGATGTCGGGTCGGTGTCGGGCAGGACGAAGTCGCCTTCGGCGTTCGACAGGCCGACGACGTCGCCGACCCGGGCGTGCTCGCGGAGGTGCTTGGAGACCAGGCCGTCGTCGTGGGCCGTGACGGTCAGCTCGATGTCTCCGTCGGGGCCCGCAGCGGCGTTGGCCGGCGAGAAGCAGCGGGTGTGACGCACTCCGTCGACAACCACCTTGAGCTGGACGAACTGTCCGGCCTCGTGTCCTTGCCATTGGCGGGTCGGGCGAATGGTGAGGCGTACGGTGCGCGAGGTGGGGTGGTCGACCCGGACGATCTCACCGCGCAGTTCTCGCCAGGTCATCATGGGATCTACCAGTTCGAGGTAGCGGTCGACCGGATGCGGCGACAGCGCTGCCTCGACGATCGATCCGACCAGGCGGCTCCACCGACCAGTGGTGGCGCCGTCCGTGCGGCGGGTCGGATTCTGGGGCGTGCGGATGCTCATGGGCTGGGCTCCGTTCCGGATATTTCGGTGTACATGTGTACACCCGATAGTGTGTCACGGGTCGGCAGGTGGGAGTCAAGCGTTCATCGACGTGACGGCCGTCACTACCGCTGACGGGTCCCGGGACTGGTGGCCGCCTGCGGCGCTTAGACTCGGCATGTGACACGCACCCGAGAGTCGAGCCAGCGCGACGCTCAGACGCGTGCCGATCGGAAGAATCAGACGCGGCAGGCTCTCTTGGACACGACGCGGTCACTGGTGGGCGAGCGCAGCTTCGGAAGCATCAGCCTGCGCGAGGTGGCCCGGGGTGCGGGGATCGTGCCGACGGCGTTCTACCGTCATTTCGCCTCGATGGAGGATCTCGGCGTCACGGTGGTCGAGGATTCGATGCGGGTGCTGCGCCGCGCGCTCCGTGACGGCAGGCGGGATCTGGCGGCCCGTGAGGCGATGCCGACGGCCAAGAACTCGCTCGCCATCCTGCTGCGGCACGTGCGGGAGAACGAGTCGCAGTTCCGCTTCCTCGTACGTGAGCAGCACGGTGGCATCGCGGAGATCCGTCGGGCCATCGACACCGAGCTCCGCCTGTTCTCCAAAGAACTCGCGATCGATCTGGCGCGGCTGCCCGATCTCGCACGCTGGCAATCCGACGATCTCGAGCTCGCCGCCGAACTGATCGTGACGATCATGCTGACCGCGGTGGCCGACCTGCTCGACGGCGAGTACCGGGGGCGCGGCGCGGAGAAGGAGATCGTCGAGCGCACCGAACGCCGTCTCGTCATGGTCTTCCTCGGAATGGGGCAGTGGCGTCCGACCACGGACTGACCTGCGGCCACCGGCTGTCGTAGCCTTCCCGCCCGGTGATTGTCGAATTGCCCTCAGCGCGATTTCAAAGGTGGTCCGGGCTCGGACCGGTGCAGAGACTGGGCGAGTGCACCGCGCGGATTCGTGGCGGTGTCGTGCCCGACTCCTGCCGACCGAGCGAAAGGTGCCCTCGCGGTGTCTCTGCATTTCCACTGGTTCCTGCCCACCTATGGCGACTCGCGCAATCTGATCGCGGGCGGGCACGGGAGTCAGATGACGGGGGACCGCCCGGCCGATCTGCGATACCTCAAGCAACTGGCCGGAGCGGCCGAGGCCAACGGCTTCGAGGCCGTGCTGACGCCGGCGGGTCTGTGGTGTGAGGACGCGTGGCTGACCACGGCCGCTCTGATCGATGCCACGGAGAGTCTCAAGTTCCTGGTGGCCTTCCGTCCCGGGCTCATCTCGCCGACCCTCGCCGCCCAGATGGCGGCCACCTTCCAATGGCATTCGCAGGGGCGGTTGCTCGTGAACGTCGTCACCGGCGGCGAGTCGAGCGAGCAGCGTGCGTTCGGCGACTTCCTGGCGAAGAACGCGCGGTACGAACGCTGTGACGAGTACCTGGAGATCATCCGGCGGCTCTGGACCGAGGAAGAGCCTGTCGATGTGGTCGGAAAGTACCTGCGCGTCGAAGGTGCGCAACTCGGACGACGCCCCGACCCGACTCCGGAGATCTTCTTCGGCGGGTCGTCGCCTGCCGCCGGTGATGTCGCGGCCAAGCACGCCGACACCTACCTCACCTGGGGTGAGCGTCCGGACGCGGTCGCCGAGAAGATCGCCTGGGTGAACGGTCTGGCCGCCGCGCAGGGGCGAGAGCTGAAGCACGGCATCCGTTTCCATGTCATCGCCCGCGAGACGTCGGAGCAGGCCTGGGCCGAGGCGGCCCGTCTGCTCGGTGCGCTCGACCCTGCCCAGGTGGCGACAGCTCAGCAGAATCTCGCGCGCTCGGAGTCCGAGGGGCAGCGACGCATGTCCGAACTGCACGGCCGCGGTGCGGGTTTCGGAGGTCTCGACGATCCGCATTCCCTCGAGATCCACCCCGGGGTCTGGGCCGGAGTGGGACTCGTTCGCGGCGGTGCGGGCACCGCGCTCGTCGGTTCCTACGACGAGGTCGCCGCGCTCATCGCCGAATACGCGGCATTGGGGCTCGACCACTTCATCCTGTCCGGTTATCCGCACCTCGAGGAGGCCTACCACTTCGGCGACGGAGTCCGGCCCGCCCTCGCCCGGCTCGGACTGCTCGACCCGGCCTCGGCCGGCCCGTCCGAGGCCGTGCGTACCGCGTTCCTGCCGCGCCTGCAAGCCGCATCATCCTGACCCACAATCCTTTTCACTCTCACCACGTCACCGAAACCTCGCGGAGGTAGCCATGTCCACCGAGTCCATCGCGGACCAGATCAAGTTCGCCTACTGGGTGCCCAACGTCAGTGGCGGCCTGGTCACCAGCACCATCGAGCAGCGCACCAGCTGGGATTACGACTACAACGTGAAGCTCGCCCAGACGGCCGAGAACAACGGTTTCGAGTACGCGCTGTCCCAGGTCCGATACGAGGCGAGCTACGGCGCCGAGTTCCAGCACGAGTCCACGAGTTTCAGTCTCGCGCTGCTGCTCGCGACGCAGCGTCTGAAGGTCATCGCCGCGGTGCATCCGGGGTTGTGGCATCCGGCCGTCCTGGCGAAGCTGGGGGCGACCGCCGATCACCTGTCCAACGGCCGTTTCGCCATCAATGTCGTCAGCGGGTGGTTCAAGGACGAGTTCACCCATCTCGGCGAACCCTGGCTCGAGCACGACGAGCGGTATCGGCGCAGTGGCGAATTCCTCGAGGTGATCCGCAAGATCTGGACCGAGGACAACGTCGACTACCGGGGCGATTTCTACCGCATCCACGACTTCACGTTGAAGCCCAAGCCGCTCAACACTTCCGAGCGTCCCAATCCCGAGCTGTTCCAGGGCGGGAACTCCTCGGCTGCTCGCAACAACGGCGGACGCTACGCCGACTGGTACTTCTCCAACGGCAAGGACTTCGACGGCGTCACCGAACAGCTCGACGATCTCCGCGCCGTCGCCCGAGCCCACGAGCGTGAGGTGAAGTTCGGGCTCAACGGCTTCATCATCGCGCGCGACACGGAGAAGGAGGCTCGCGACACCCTGCGCGAGATCGTCGAGAAGGCCAATCGCCCCGCGGTGGAGGGGTTCCGGGACGCGGTCCAGCAGGCGGGCAACTCGACCGGCGACAAGAAGGGCATGTGGGCCGACTCCTCGTTCGAGGACCTGGTCCAGTACAACGACGGTTTCCGTACCCAGCTGATCGGTACCCCGGAGCAGGTGGCCGAGCGCATCGTCGCCTACAAGCGTCTGGGCGTCGACCTCTTCCTGGGAGGCTTCCTGCACTTCCAGGAGGAGATCGAGTACTTCGGAGCGAAGGTCCTGCCGCTCGTCCGCGAGATCGAGGCCGCGCAAGCGCCCGCGGGGGTGGCGTGACCGCAGTGGACCAGGCCCGGGTCGGCGCAGCCGCGCGTCTCGGGTCCGAGGCCGAGGCGTTGTCGGTGGCACGCGAACTGGCGGCCGAATTCGCTGTCGGCGCGGCCGAACGGGACCGCGACCGGCGCCTGCCCCACGCCGAGATCGACCGCCTGTCCCAGTCGGGCCTGCTCGCACTGACGGTGCCGGCGCGCTTCGGCGGGCTCGATGCCCGACCCGGCTTGCTGGCCGAGGTCGTCTCCATCCTGGCGGCCGCGGACGCGAGCATCGCCCAGATCCCGCACAGCCACTTCGTCTACCTCAATCTGGTCCGGTTGTCGGCGCGAGAGCCGCTGCAGGAGCGCATCTTCACCGAGGTTCTGGGCGGCGGTCGAGTCGCCAATGCCCAATCTGAGCGCGGCGGCAAGACGGTCGCCGACATCTCCACCCGTCTGAGCTCCGGGGGCTCGACCTCGCGATTCGTTCTGGATGGGGAGAAGTTCTACTGCACGGGTTCGTTGTTCGCCGACACCCTGGCCGTGCTGGCCCGAGCGGAGTCGACCGACGGGACCCTGCCCGCGGGAGATTATGTGGCCTTCATTCCCGCCGATTCGCCGGGCGTGGAGATCGTCGACGACTGGGACGCCGTCGGCCAGCGCACGACGGGCTCGGGAACGGTTCGCTTCTCGGGGGTCGACGTCGGCATCGACGACCTCGTGGAGCGAGCGCCGGCCACATCGGCGCCGACGGGTTATGGAGCCTTCGCCCAGCTGCTGCACGTCGCGATCGACGTCGGTATCGCTCGGGGGGCACTCCGCGAGGCGTCGGAGTTCGTCCGTACCAAGTCGCGACCCTGGTTCGAGGCGGGTGTCGAGCGTGCCGTCGACGATCCGTTGGTGGTGCAGCGGTTCGGCGAGCTGGAGGTCGATGTCGCGGCCGCGGAGGCGACGCTCGCGGCGGCGGGCCGTCGGGTCGACGAGGTGACGGGCGGCGCTCACCCGACAGCGGCACGCGGCGCGGTCGCCGAGGCGTCGATCGCGGTGGCGACCGCCAAGGCCGTGGCGGACCGGGTGGCGACACCCGTGGCGTCGGCCCTGTTCGAGGTGAGCGGCACCCGCAGCGCTGCGGCGGGAGCCGGACTGGACCGCTACTGGCGCGACGCGCGGACGCACACCCTCCACGATCCGGTGCGGTGGAAGTACCAGCACATCGGTCGCTGGGTGCTCCGCGGCGAGGAACCCCCGCTGCACGGCGTGATCTAGTCGACGACCGCGCTCAGAGGTAACGGCCGACGTGCGAGAGCGCCTTCTTCGGCGTCTTGGCGTCGAAGCCGTCGCCGATGGCGCGTAGCTTCCACTCACCCGCGTCGCGACTGATGACCGCCATCGCGACGGCGGTGAACGGCATCCCGCCCTGGAGTGTGAACCGTGCCAGCTCGGCGGACGTGGTCTCGTCGACGAGTCGGCAGTAGGCGTTCTCGATCCGCTCGAAGGTGTGCCCACGGTACGACGTGACGATGAACATCAGGGCATCGATCCGCTCCGGGACCGATTGCAGCGCAACACGGATGACTTCGTCGTCGCCGGCCCCCTCGCCGGTGAGGTTGTCGCCGGAATGCAGGACCGAACGGTCCTTGGAGTTCAGGTGGCCGTAGTAGACGGTCTCGACGCACTTGTCGCCGGAGAACATGAGCACCGACGCGTCGAGGTCGATCGAACCGCCACGACCGAGGCCGCCGCGGACCGGATCCCAGCCGAGTCCCATGCGGATGTCGGTCAGGTGGACACCGCCCTCCTTGCGGAGCGTGACCTTCTGGCCCTTGGTCAGGCTGACCGGCCGGTCCTTGCTCAGGCTGATCTCGGGAGCGCGCGACGGAGCTGCCGGGGCGGGGGCCGGCGGGGCGGCGGGCGGTGCGGGTGTCGGCGGAGCGGGTGTCGGCGGAGCGGCAACGGGTGCGGGAGCCGGGGCGGCGGGCTCGTCGTCGACGCTGACGCCGTGGTCTCGGACGAGATCGGCGAAGCCGCCCGCGTACCCCTGGCCGACCGCGCGCACCTTCCAGTCACTGTTGCGCCGGTAGACCTCCAGCGCGATGACCACCGACTCGGTCGCGAGGCCGGCGATGGCGTACTCATACAGCTCTCGGCCCCGGGCGTCGGCGACCCGCGCCACCGGAGGGGCGAACCGCCCGAAGGTCGACGACGCGTCGTCGAGGGTGATGACCGCGCGGACCGCGTCGACGTCGGCGGGGATGCCCGCGGTCGAGATATGCAGCTGCGCCGTGCCGCCGGGCACGGGCTGCAGTCGGACGCCGGGTCCGCTCGGCTGGTTGTAGAACACGAAGTCGTCGTCGCTTCGCACGACCCCGCGATCGGTGACCAGGAGCGCGGACAGGTCGGCGGCGGTGGCGAGGTCCACCGAGATCACGACGTCCGGGGTCGACAGCGGGCCGTTCTGTCCCTTGCTCAGCGCAGGCATGTCCGGAGTGGTTCCTCACGTGGTCGGGGTGTGCCGGACAAATCCGGCACCTTCGACGCACAGCGTAGTTTGTCGGCCCGGCTGGGTCGGTCGAGCGCAGGAGGGAGATTCACGCTCCGGGGATGTGGCACCGGTCCCGAGAAGGTTCCGATTGCATATACGGCATGGTGGTGGCGCTGGTCCGGCCGTAGGCTTCTGTGTCTGAAGTGACTCAGGAGAAAATTGTGAAAGTTGTGACGAGAATCGCGGTCATGGTCGGCGCCCTGACGATGTCCTTGGTCGTCGGCGCGGGTTCCGCGACGGCGATTCCGCTGCCGACACTGCCCCCGCTCCCGGAACCGTTCGCGTCGTGGTTCAAGCCACCCGAGCCGGTCGACAAGAAGCTGGCGCGCAGCTACGCGGCGTTGCAGAAATCCATGCGCACCACCCTGCCCGGTCAGCTGGGGATCGCGATCGTGCCGGTCGGGAGCGAGCAGGTGATCTCGCTGGGGACGCTCAAGTCCGGGCGCGCATGGTCGACGATGAAGGTGCCGGTGTCGCTCGCGGCGCAACGACAGCGAGGCGCGGCGGTCGCGAAGATGGAGGACCGGGCGATCACGTTCTCCGACAACGATGCCGCGGGCGAACTGTGGGGGCTGCTCGGAGGCGGACACGCCTCGGTCGACGCCGTCACCAACGTCTTGCGCGAAGGGCACGACACGCGCACGCACGTGTCGTCCGAGGTCGACAACCCGCCGTCGTACCCGGGCCACACCGCTTGGGCGCTGCGCGACCAGGCCGTCTTCGCCGCGCACCTCCCGTGCTTTCCCGACAGCGAACACCTCGTCCGGCTGATGAGCGCGGTGGCACCCAACCAGCAATGGGGTATCGCCAGGGTGGGCCGGGCACAGGGCGCCGTGACCGCCGTCAAGGGCGGCTGGGGTCCCGCGACCTCGAAGTCGCAAGGCCACCTCGTCCGGCAGCTGGGCATCATCAGCACCACCGGCGGTCAGGTCGCGGTGTCGATGGCCGCGATCCCCCGCAGCGGGTCGTTCACCGACGGCACCAAGATGCTGACGCGCCTGGGCAATTGGCTCGGCAAGAACCTCGCCGATCTGCCGAAGGGCAGGTGCTGATCCGCGCCGCGGATCGTCACCCGGCGGCGTGCGCGCCCGAAGAGCGTTGTGCCCCGGCCGGAGTGCTGAGTGCGGCCGCAATGGCGGTGGTCAGCGGAACCGACAGCGCGATCGCGATACCGCCGACGAACGAGCGGGCCAGCTCCACGGCGACCACGTCGGTCGTCAGCAGACCGCCCAGGGGTTGCTGGGCCACCGAGAACAAGAGCATGAGCGGCAAAGCGCTGCCCGCATAGGCGAACACGAGCGTGTACACCGTGCTGGCTATGTGATCACGACCGACGCGCATCGCGGCGCGGAACGTCGCCACCCGAGAGGGTTCACCGGCCGCCGCGAGTTCGAACGCGGCCGACGCCTGCGTGATCGTGACATCGTTGAGCACACCCAGCGTGCCGATGATGAATCCGGCGAGCAGGAGACCGCTGACCGAGATGCTGCCCTGATACACCTGCAGGCTCGTGGTCTGATCGCCGGACAACCCGGTCAGGTTCATCGTCCGGATCGCCAGCCAGCTCAGAAAACCCGCCATCAGCAACGAGGTGAGCGTGCCGAGCAGAGCCGAACTCGTACGCAGACTGACGCCGTGCGCGAGGTAGAGGACCACGAACAAGATGGCCGCCGACGACACCACGGCGACGGCAACCGGTGAGGAACCATCCAGGATGGCGGGGAGAGTGAAGACCGTCAGGATGCCGAAGGCGAACGCGAGGCCGATGATCGAACGGAATCCCCGCCACGCGGCGACCAGCACGATGGCGAGGACGAACAGGATGGCCCAGAAGATCGTCGCGGTTCCGCGCTGGAAGTCGAAGAACGTGTACCGGTTGCCATCTGCTGCGGGCACCGTCGAGAGTCGGATGCCGTCACCGACGTTCAGCGTCGGCTGCCCGGCCTGCGGCTCGTCGAGGGTTGCGGGATTCGGTGGCGCGGAGTCGGGACCCGAGCCGGCCTGAGCACGGTTCGTCGGGATCTCCAGAACGGTGTACTGCCCGGCCACGTCACCGGAATCGAACCGCACCGCGTTGAGGATGCAAGGGCCCCCGGGTACCGGATTGATCGGGATGTCGGCTGTCTCCAACACCGTGCCCGCCGCCGAGTTGAGGCAGTTCGCGTGGAACTGGTCGACGATCTCGCCGTCGACGGTGGAGATCGGACCGCCGTCCGCGGAACGGAACTGGGTGGGAATCGGGTGGTCGGCATCCGACGGCCACAGCACGATCATCCCGATGGCGACCACGACGGCGGTGGCAGCCAGCGTCCCGATGACGAACCACCGGGCGAACGGAGACAACGTGTGGGAGATGTCGGCCAGCGAGTGCGTGTGACCGTGCCCGTCGTGTGTGCGGCTCACGCGGTGAGCCTATGCGCACCGCATCCGGGCCGCGATCAGCGGCCCGGATGCGGGAACGGAGCGGACGACGATGCCGACCGGCCTCACAGCGGCAGCAGGATGCCCTGCACTCGAGGGTCGGTGCGAAGGAATTCCTGCACCGCCGGGTCCTTGAACGCGGCGACGAGGTTCTTGATGTTGTCGGTGTCCTGCCACTCGGTTCCGATGGTCAGCTGGCCGGCGAACTCGTCGGGTGCGGGCGGCGCGTAGATCTGCTTGGCGATGTCGATGTTCGCCGCGAGGTAGTACTCGGTGTATCCCACCGTCGCATCGAAGTCGGCGAGCGAACGGGACTGCGCCGCGAAGTCGAGCAGGACGAACTGCAGATTGCGTGGGTTGGTGGCGATGTCCTTCTGCGTCGCCTTCCACTTGTCGATGCCCGGTTTCAGGGTGATCAGTCCGGCCCGCTCGAGCAGCCAGAGTCCCTGCGCCTCGTTGGCGGGATCGGAGTAGAGAGAGACCCGCGCGTTCTGCGGCAGGTCGGCCACGTCGCGGTATTTGTCCGACCAGATGCCGAATCCCCAGCGGAAGACGGGCGTCGCGGCCACCTCCTTGAAGTCCGGATTGGCCTCGAGAACCTGCGACAGCCACAGCTTGTGCTGGTAGACGGTCCCGGCGACCTCACCGTCGCTCACCGCACGATTGAGTGTCGTCGAGTCGGCGAGACCCTTGAACGCGACCTTGATCCCGTAGCGCGGCGCGACCTCGCGGCTGATGAACTCCACGAGCGCCTGCTCGGAGGCATTGCCCTCGGCGGTGACGACGGTCAGCGTCGCGCCAGCTGTCTCGTTGGGGGAGGTGGACTCCGTCCCGAAGAATCGCCAACCGACCACGGCTGCGACGACCGCGACGACGACGAGTGCGCCGGCGACCAACGGCCAGCGACGACGCGAGGCGATTTCGATGCCGGAATCGGCTGGCGGAGTGGGATTTCCCGCAACGCCGGACGAGGTGTCGGTGGGGGAACCGGTGTCCTGTGACATGGGTGGACCTTTCGAAGTGGGGCTGGATACGCGGCGTTCAGTGGTTGACGCGGCGGGATGTGACCGGATTGAGGCTGCGGGCGAGCGCGTCACCAGCGACCTGGATGACGGCCACGGTGACGATGAGCACGATGATGGTGGCGACCATGACGCCCTGGTCGAATCGCTGATACCCGTAGGTGACCGCCACATAGCCGAGGCCGCCGGCACCGATGGTGCCCGCGATCGTGGAGTACTCGATCATGGCGATCGTGTTGATCGTCAGCCCGCCCACGATGCTGGGCAGTGCCTCGGGAACCTGCGCCTTCCAGATGATCTGAGCATGGGAACCTCCGGAGGCCCGGGCGACGTCGATGGTCGACGCCGGAACCGACCGCAGCGAGTTCTCGACGATTCGGGTGAAGAACGCGATCCCTGCGATCGACATCGGGACCACCGCGGCCGCGATACCGATGTTGGTGCCGGTGATCAGCCGGGTGAACGGGATGATCGCGGTCATCAGCACCAGGAAGGGCAGTGACCGTCCGATGCTGATCACCCAGGACAGCGGGGTGTGCAGTGCGCGGTTCGCGAACAGGCCGCCGGGTGCGAGGTTGTGGATGAGTGCACCCAGCGGTACGCCGACGACGAGCACGACGACCATCACGATGCTCACCATCAGAACGGTGTCGACGGCTGCCGGGACGAGCAGATCGGGGATCTCGTCGAGCGGCACGGTGATGTTGGCCAGATACGTCGTGCTCACGCCGCCACCTCGGAGTCCTTGTCGGCGGCCGCGCCCGCCGCGGACTCGCCGGCCGGTTGCGCAGCTGCGGTCGGGCGGGCCACCAGACCGAGTTCGCCCGCGGCACCGATGAATGCGGCCGCGTGGCCGTTGGGCACGGCGACGGTGAGGTCGCCGAACGCGGTTCCGTCGATCGTCTGGATGTTGGCTCCGAGCACCGAGATCGGCAGATCCAGTCGCCTGCCGAGTTGCGTCAGCCAGTCCGCCGGAACCGTCGCGGAGTTGTAGACCACGGAGATCGAGGTCTCTGCGGAGGCGGGTGGCGCGCTCGGACCGCGTGGCCGGAGTGACTGCCCGAGAACAGAATCGGCGTCGAGTACAAGGTCCCGCAACCGGCCGTGTTCGACGATCCGGCCGTGGTCGAGTCGGCCGACGGTGTCGGCGACGCGCACGATCGTGTCCATCTCGTGGGTGATGAAGACGACTGCGAGTCCGAGTTCGTCCCGCACCGCGGTGAGGAGCCGCAGGAAGGTTTCCGTCGCAGCGGGATCCAGTCCCGAGGTGGCCTCATCGGACAACAACACCGACGGCTTGAGGGCGAGAGCCCTGGCGATGCCGACACGTTGACGCTGACCACCTGACAGCTGATGCGGGTACAGTCCGGCCTTGTCCGCGAGGCCCACGAGGTCGAGCAGTTCGGCAACTCTTGCGGCAGTGGACCGCCGCGTCGCGCCGAGATACTCGAGAGGTAATGCGACGTTCTGCGCGGCGGTCCGTCGCGAGAGCAGGCTCGCCGACTGGAAGACGGTGCCGATCCGTCGCCGGGCGTCGCGCAGGCCCGAGGTGCCGAGCGCCGTGAGGTCCTCACCGTTGACGACGACCTTCCCGGATGTCGGACGCTCCAACAGGTTCAGGCATCGCGCCAGGGTACTCTTACCCGCTCCGGAGGGTCCGACGACGGCGAAGATCTCGCCCGCGTCGACCGTGAACCCGACGTCGTCGAGCACGGTGGTGGGGTCGGGTGACCCCACCCCGAACACCTTGGTCAGACCGACGACCTCGATCACTTGACCGCTCCGTTCGAGATGAGCCGGCTTCTGTCCCGGACGGAATCATCGATCGTCGAGTTGACCCCACCGACTCGGTAACTCGCGCCGCGATGGGTGTCGGGCAGGTGATCTCCTCGGCCGAACAACCTGTGCCGCAGCGTTCCCGGAACATAGTCGCGCTGGTAGACACCGCGGCGCTCCAGCGCAGGCACGACGTGGGTGATGATGTCCTCGAATGACCCGGGTGTCACCGCGTAGGCGACGTTGAACCCGTCGACATCGGTCTCGGTCACCCAGTCCTGCAGGGCCTCCGCCACTTCGTCGCCGGAACCGATGAGCACGGGGCCCATTCCGCCGATGCCACCCCACGCCGCGATGTCTCGCACACGCCATTCCTCACCGCTCTCACTTGCCTGCGAGAAGGCGGCAACCGCGGACTGGATGGCGTTGCTGTGGACGTTGCCGATCGGCTCGTCGAGCTGGTAGCTCGCGAGGTCGATGCCCATCCAACCGGACATGAACACCAGCGCACCCTCGTCGCTGGCATAGGACTGGTATTCCTCCGCCTTGGCCCGGGCCGCCTCCGGCGTCGAATCCGTGATGATCGTCAACAGGGTGTAGATCTTCGCGTCATAAGGATCGCGGCCCGCGAGGACGAGTTCCTCTCGGGTTCGGGCGACGACGTCGCGCAGGATTGCCTTGGTGGGTGCCGCGACGAAGATCGCCTCGGCGTTCTCCGCGGCGAATCGTCGACCGCGCGGTGACGCGCCCGCCTGGTAGATCACCGGGGATCCCTGTGGCGACGGCTCCGACAGATGGATACCCGGCACCGTGAAATGGGTGCCGTGGTGGCCGATGTGATGAACCTTGGCCGGGTCGGCGAAGATTCCGGCGTCGCGGTCACGCACCACCGCGCTGCGTTCCCACGAGCCCTCCCACAGCTTGTACAACACCGTGAGGTACTCGTCGGCATGGTCGTAGCGGGCGTCGTGTTCGAGCTGGTCGTCGGCGCCCATGTTGCGTGCGGCCGCCGGCAGGTATCCCGTCACCACGTTCCAGCCGACGCGGCCGCGGGTGAGATGGTCGAGTGTCGACAGTCGGCGGGCGAACGGATACGGGTGCTCGAAGCCGGTGCCGGTGGTGATGCCGAATCCGAGGTGCTCGGTCGCGTGCGCCATCGCGGAGACGAGCAGAAGCGGGTCGTTGACCGGGATCTGGGCGCCCTGCCGGATGGCGGCCTCGTCGGTCCCCGCGTAGACGTCGTAGGTGCCTAGCACGTCGGCGATGAACAACCCGTCGAAACCGCCCGTCTCGAGCAGACGGGCGAGGTCGACCCAGTAGTCGATCGTGTTGTAGTTCCAAGACCGGTCGGCCGGATGGCGCCACAGGCCGGGGGACTGATGCGCCACGCAGTTCATGTCGAAGGCGTTGAAGCGGATCGTGCGTGCGGCCTTCGTTGCCGGGTTCGGGCCTCCGGCCGGTGGTGCGGAAGGGGAGTTCGGATCAGACACCGGAGGAATGATGCTGACGGAACAGCGCAGTGACCATCATTGGGACCATCGCGAACCTAAACTTGCCGCATGCGATCCACTGATGTGTTACTCGACGGCCTCGGCCGAGTTTCCGAGAACGTGCACGCCGTCCTGGACGGCGCGGGACCCGAGGTGCTCAACCGTGCGCCGGCACCGGGTACCAACACCATCGCCTGGCTGGTGTGGCATCTGACGCGAGTGCAGGACTCGCACATCGCCGACGTGGCCGGCACCGACGAGGTGTGGGTCGCGCAGGGCTGGGCCGATCGTTTCGGCCTTCCGCTGGCCGCCTCGGAGACCGGATACGGCCAGTCGGCCGATGACGCGGCACGCGTCATGGTCGAGGATGCCGCGCTGCTCCGGGACTACTACGACGCGACGCACGCGGTCAGCGTCGATTACATTGAAGCGCTTTCTGATTCGGATCTCGATCGTGTCATCGACACCAACTGGGACCCGCCGGTGACGCTGGGCGTGCGTCTCGTGAGCGTCCTCGACGACGACGCCCAGCACATCGGTCAGGCGGCATACCTACGCGGCATGTTCTCCTGACACGATCGTCACCGTTCGGCGGTCAGGAGATGCAGCCGCGGAAGGTCTGGAAGTCACCGGCGAAAGCCGGTCCCTTGCAGGTCGGGCCGTTCTTGCCGTCGACGACGACCTCGCCGCCGGGACCCGCGATACCGATCGCCAGTCCGGGACGGATCCCGTTCATGTTGACTGTCGCGCCCGGGCCCAGTGCGATCGCGGCGGGTCCCGCGTAGTTGTCGGCCGAGGAGGTCGCCGTGCCGCCGTTGTCGGTGATGGCGAGCGAGAGTCCGGTGGGTCCGGACTCCGCGCTGCAGGAGTCCGCCGACGCGGACTGTCCGGGCAGCGCCGGACAGATGGTGGGTGCTGCACTCGCGGACGGGGCGGCAGCGAGGGACACTGCGGTCGCACCGGCGGCCGCGACGACGAAACCGAGAGCTGTGCGCGTTACTGTCTTCATGATCGGACTCCTGTTGTCGAGGAACGATGTGTCATGCGTTGAGCGATTCGGAGTGACCGTAGGGCTGGATGGGAAGCGATGGGCGCCCCGCCTCGCACCAGCACGGGTGCCCACTCCGCGTAGGTTGGAAACGTGCAGTTGCGAATTTTCACCGAGCCCCAGCAGGGCGCGACCTACGACGATCTCCTCGCAGTCGCGAGGGCGGCCGAAGAACTCGACTACGACGCGTTCTTCCGCTCCGACCATTTCACCGGAATGGGTGGCGACGGCCTGCCCGGACCCACCGACGCGTGGATCACGCTGGCCGGCCTCGCGCGCGAGACCTCCCGCATACGACTGGGGACCCTGGTGTCCTCGGCGACCTTCCGACTACCGGGTCCCTTCGCCATCGCGGTCGCGCAGGTCGATCAGATGAGCGGTGGCCGTGTGGAGTTGGGGATCGGCACCGGTTGGCACGAACGCGAGCACGAGGCCTACGGGATACCGTTCCCGCCGCTGAAGGAACGATTCGAGCGGCTCGAGGAGAATCTGGAGATCATCACCGGCCTCTGGCAGACGCCCCTCGGGGAGGAGTTCGACCACCAGGGGAAGCACTTTCGGCTCACCCGGTCTCCCGCGCTGCCGAAGCCGGTACAGACCCCGCGCCCGCCGATCATCATCGGTGGCAGCGGCAAGAAGCGAACACCCGCGCTCGCAGCGCGTTTCGCCGACGAGTTCAACGTCGTGTTCCAGCCGCTCGATGTCGCCGCGGACCTCATCGGCCGCGTCCGGGACGCCTGCACCGGCAACGGCCGCGACCCCGAGGGCCTGATCTACTCGGCGGCACTCGTATTATGCTGCGGCCGAGACGAATCCGAGTTCCGGCGCCGGGCCGAGGCGATCGGTCGTGAACCGGAGGAGCTGCGCCGCAACGGTGCCGCGGGTACTCCCGATGAGGTGGCGGCGAAGATCGAGACCTACCGGGAGCTGGGCGTGACACGGGTGTACCTGCAGACGCTCGATCTGTCCGATCTGGACCACCTCGAGCTCGTCGCGTCGAAGGTGGCGCCGCAACTCACCTGACCCGTGGCCGGGCTCGCGGTAGGGCTCTTTCTCGCGACATGGTCCTGACGACGGGCGCCATGGGTCATAATCCACCTCATGGCCGACAGAGGCGAGCACTCGCCATCGCGACCGCCGGAACGGCAGCGCATCAAGAAACTCGCGCAGGCCGCACTCAACGCCGACGTGACCGTGGACCAGCTCGAGGGCATCCTCGCCGACATGGGTGAGACCCTCGAAGGGATCGGCCCGACCATGGACGGGTTGAATTCGACGATCGCGAAGCTCGACGACACACTCGTGCGTCTGTCGGGGACCCTCGATCAGGTCGACGCCACCGTGGACCGGATGTCCGACATCGTCGGCCGTGTCGAGCGCGTCGTCGGGCGGGTCGAGGCCATGGTCGGTGTCGGAGAGGCCGCGCTCCGGCCGCTCGGCGCGCTGGAATCCGCGGGCAGATCGGTGGCCGCGCGGCTCGGCTGGCACTGACCGACCACTCGACGATCCCTCACGGGACGATCAGACCGGACATCGGACGACACGAGCGAGATCAGGGAATGACACCGGAAGAGCACAGTTTTCGCGGCGGCCACGGCCATACGATCGTGTACGACGTCCACCGCCCGCAGAAGACGCCACGCGGTGTCGTCGTCATCGTGCACGGCCTCGCCGAGCACGGCCGGAGGTACGGGCACGTCGCACAACGACTCGTCGACGCCGACTACGTGGTGGCGATCCCGGACCACGTCGGTCACGGACGGTCCGGCGGCAAGCGACTTCGGGTACGCCGCTTCGCCGACTTCACCGATGACCTCGGCACCGTGGTGGCCCACGTCGCCGACCCCGCACTACCGACGTTCCTCATCGGGCACAGCATGGGCGGGTGCATCGCTCTCGACTACGCGCTCGATCACCAGGACGAGCTCGACGGGCTGATCCTGTCCGGAGCGGCGGTGTTGCCCGGCGACGACCTGCCCGCCCTGGCCGTACGGTTCGCGCCGTTGATCGGCCGGATCGCCCCTGGATTGCCGACCACCGAACTGAGCAGCTCGAGCATCTCGCGAGATCCCGCGGTCGTCGCCGCGTACGACGCCGATCCGCTGGTCACGCGCGGAAAGATCCCGGCCGGACTCGGTGGTGCGATGATCGCGACGATGCGTTCGTTCCCCGATCGCCTGCCGTCGCTGCAGTTGCCCGTTCTGGTCATGCACGGCAGCGAAGACCAGCTCACCGATCCCCGGGGTAGCGACATGGTCGACCGGCTGGCGGGTTCGCGCGACAAGAAGCTCGTCATCTACGACGACCTGTATCACGAGATCTTCAATGAGCCGGAGCAGGACGTGGTCCTCGAGGAGGTCATCGCCTGGCTCGCCCGACACACCGCGGGGTCGCCGGCCGCACCGTGACGCGCGGATCGCTCAGAACAGTCGCACCACGCCGCCGGCCACCAGAACGACCACACCGCCGATCTCACCCACGATCAGCGCGAGCATGAACAGATAGGTGCCCGGAGTCGGGTCGACGAACTGGTTGGTGGTGTCACGCAGTGCGCCGTGCACGCAGTACGCGGCGATGGCGGCGACGAAGAACACGATCGGCACCGCGGCCGCGACCAGGTTGACGGCCGTCGAGAACGCACTCAGTTCCACCAGCGCCGCGAGGACCAGTGCGGCGAACGAGTACATCAGTGCCGCGCGGTGCGCGATGTCGACATACACGTGCGCGCTGCCATCCGGAGAGGTCCGGATGCCGTGGTACTTCCACACCCCGAGCGCGAGACCCCACACGAGGATCACGCCGGAGGCGAGCACCACGACGGCCGTGTCGGTGCCGATGGTGTCGGCGAGGTCGGCGGCAGGCATGGCTGCACGCTAGCAGTCGGCCCGGACGCCGGGATCGCTCACTCGCGTATTCCGTTCCCGCTCACGCACTTCTGCGTGAACGGGATCGGAAGCAGGGAGCAGGGATCCAGGTCAGCGGGACGGTACCGGGGTACTGCTCGAGCTACCGGCAGCGGACGCGCCGCCCGGACCTGCGGGTGCGAGTCGGGGAGCGTTCCGTGTCGTGGTCTCGCTGCTGGTGGCCGACCCCGGTGCGGTGGCCTCCACCGATTCCGACTTCGACGCAGCGGACGGGGCGAGCCCGGCCGACGAGGATTCGGACGCCGACGACGCGGACGACTCGATGGAAGCGGACTCCGACGAGGAACCGGACTCGCTGGACGATCCCCTGGCGGAGAGCCCCGAGAGGTCGAGCGCCGGAGTGGTCTCGGCGACCTTCTTGGCGGCGAGCGTGACCTTTGCGGGGGCCTCCGGATCGGGGCTGCCCGAGGCGGAGACCACGGTGGTCTTGGTGGTCACCGGCGGGTTGTTGCGGAGCGCGGTGAGGACGTGCTCCTTGCCGCCGCCGAGTGCTCGTCCCCAGTTCTCCCATGTGTGCCCGCCGTAGTTCGGCAGGGAGATCACCGAGGCGCCGGCCTGCTTGGCCTGCAGCTGCATGAGCACGGTCGACACCGCGGACAGGATCTCCAGCGCCATCGCACTGATCTGGTCCTGGGGCGCGAGCTTGGCCATCTCGGTGGGGGTCAGGAAACCGTTACCCGAGGAGATGATGAGGACCTGGCCGTTCTCGGCCAGCTTGTTGACGTTCTTCGACGGGTCGTTGTCGGTCCAACGGGTACCGCCGGGCGCGCCCCACATGTTCACGACACCGTTGACGTAGTTCGACACCATCGTCTGGGTGGCCATGACGCCGAGGGCGCCGATCGGGTTGTCGGTCTGGTAGTAGCCGGACATCGCCTGGACGACCTTGAACTGCTCCGGGTGTCGTTCGGCCAGTGTCACCGCCGGCCCGCCCGACATCGACAGGCCGATGATCGCATTGTTGTTGCGGCTGACGCCGAACTCCCGCTCGAGGTAGGTGGGCAGCTCCGCGGTCAGGAACGTCTCCTGCTTGATCGTGGTGTTCTTGTCGCCCGCGCCGCCGTCCCAGTCGGTGTAGAAGGACGATGCGCCGCCCACCGGCATGACGAGGGTGGTGTCGGCCTTGGCGTCGTAGACCTTCGCCGCCTGGACATCGGTGGTCCACGCCGAACGGGTCTCGCTGGCCCGCATGCCGTCGAGCATGTAGACGCCGCTGTCGCTGCCGCTGGAGGCGCGGATCTGGACGATCACCTCACGCTGCTGCGACTCCGACCACACCTTGCAGTTCTGGACGAAGTTCCCCGACTTGTCCCAGGTACAGCCCGGTCGCAGGACGTCGGGATGTCCGCGGAGGGCGCTTGCGGTGTTCGACGAGTTGAGCAGCGTGCTCGCCCCGAACAACCCGAGAGTGAGGACGGCGACCACCGAGATACCGGTCAGGATGCGGCGGCGCGGCGAGAACCGGCGGGGCGGCGATGTGTCCGCGTGGGCGGGAGAGGGGGACGAGATGGGCTGTTCGCTGTGCGAGTGCGACATGGAGCTCCTGAGATATGCGGCGACCCGATCACCTGGTGCCGATATCAGGGATGTCGTTCGCGGAGGGGACCTGCGTTACCGCTCCAGAGAATTTTTTCGGACCAGCTCGGCCGTCTCCTGGGGACGCTCCCACCAGAACATGTGCCCGACGCCCGCCCAGCGTTCGAGTGCAGCGTTTCCAATCGCATCGGCCAGGCGCTCACCTTCGACGACGGCGATCACCTCGTCGACGTCGCCGTGGATGACGGTGGTCGGCACGGCGAGGCCGGCGAGCCGGTCGCGGGTGTCGTGGGCGGCGCAGGCCGCCGCCTGCCAGGCGACGACGGCTGACGGCACCCGTCGTTGTGTGGACAGCGCGACGAAACGGTCGAAGGAGCCGTCGCGGGCGGCGAAGTCCGGCGACAGGTTGACCTCGAACGCGGTGCGGGCGACGCGTGCGGCATCGCGGGAGGCTATCGCTTCCACCAGACGCCCCGCGCCCGGGGCGCTGATGGCTCCGGGCCCACCCGCGGTGGTGCAACCCAGAACCAGGGTGCGCACGTGTTCAGGGAAGTTCAGTGCGAGTTCCTGCGCGACCATGCCACCCATCGAGGTGCCGACGACGTGGGCGGAGTCCCATCCGAGTCCGTCGATGACGTCGCGGGCGTCTGCGGCGAGATCGGCGATGGTGAACGCGGCCTCGGCGCGGCTGCTGTGACCGATACCGCGATGGTCGTAGACGGCTACGGAGAAGTGTGGGGTGAGGGCGTCGAGCAGGTCGTCGGTCCACATCCCGCGATGGGCGGACATCCCTTCGATGAGGAGTAGCGGTTCGCCGTCGCCGAACACCTCGGTGTCGAGCAGGATCGATGAGTCGGGGCCGGCCGGGATCTGCATGCGCCGATGGTATCGGCGAAGGCGCCCGGGCTGCCCTCGCGACGCCGGTGTCGAGCGCACGATCATCGCAGGGCGGGCGCGATCGCTTTCCACATCCGTGGCAGTTCCTTTTCCCAGTAGTACCAATGATGGGTTCCGACGGTCTGCAGCCCGTCGATGAAGGGGAGGCCGACATCGCGGAGCTGCCCGGCGAATCGCCGCGAACAGTCGTTGGTGGCGACTTCGAAGGCCGACGACGCTGCCAGCACGACCTGATAGAGGCCCTCCTCGGGCGTCACGTTGCGCTTGATGTCGGCGGGTCCGAGCCGGCCGGCTCCCGAATAGAGATACAGCGCCTTGCCGCGGAGCCGTTCCAGGTGGCGGGCCGGATCGTGGTCGCGCCATCCACGAGAGCCGGCGGGCCCCCACATGTTGTCGGCATTGACGCCGCCCCGGGCGAGTGTCGCTCGGACGTAGGCCTCGCCCTGGGGCGAGGACACCGGAGGGCAGCCGCTGAGCGAGGCCACGGCTCGGTAGAGAGACGGGGCCCGCGACGCCAGGGTGAACGCCGCCTGGCCACCCATCGAGACCCCGGCGATTCCTCGTGACCCGTCGGACTCGAACCGGGTGTCGATGAGCGGCGGGAGTTCCCTCGTCAGGAACGTCTCCCACATCGGCTTACCCACCTTGGGATCTCGTCGCTCCCAGTCGGCGTACTGCGTCCCGTACGCCCCGGTCGGGAGCACGACGGTCACGTTCTTGTCCGCGAAGAACTCATCGACGTTGCCGGCACCTCGCCAGCCGCTGGTGTTGCCGCGCGATCCTGCGCCGTCGAGTAGGTAGAGCGTCGGACGTGGCCCGGTCGTGTTCCGTGGAGTCAGGACGAACAACTTGATGTTCTTGTCCATGGCCGCGGAATACACCCACACCTGTGCCCTGGTCGCCGACTCCTGCACGACCGACACGATGCGTGATGGTGCGGGCGCGGCCCATGCGGGCGTCGCCGCAAGGCACACCGCCGTCAGGCATGCGGCAACGACCGCACGAAGTAGTGCTGGAAACACGGTCCCCCCGTTTGCGTCACGCTGACGCTCTTCCCCCGAAGAATGCTGAACCGGTCACCCGACTGATCGAGCGACCGGACCGAAATGGTTCGACCAGCTTATGGCCTTCGTCTGTCCGCGTCCTGATTTGCCCGATATCGAACTCGTGGCCGTGGGCGTGATGGTCTCGCACGGCAGCAGCGAACGCCGCCGGGCGCATCCCGAGAGGATGCGCCCGGCGGCGTGGTCGATGGATGTGTTCTGTCGTCAGGCGCCGAAGCCGAGCAGCGACTTGACCTCGAGGAACTCGTCGAAGGCGTAGTCGCTCCACTCGCGGCCGTTGCCGCTCTTCTTGTAACCACCGAACGGTGCGCTCGGGTCGAGCTGCGCGCCGTTGAGCGAGATCGATCCGGCGCGGATCTGCGAGCCGATGCGGCGCACCTCGTCGACGTCCTTGCCCGACACGTATCCGGCGAGGCCGTACTCGGTGTCGTTGGCGACCTTGATGGCCTCGTCGACAGAGTCGTAGCCGATGACCACGAGGACCGGGCCGAACACCTCGGTGCGGGCGATCTCCATGTCGTTGGTGACGTTGGTGAACACGGTCGGCTTCACGTAGTAGCCGGTCTCGAGGCCCTCGGGGCGGCCGGCGCCGCCGACGACCGCGGTGGCACCGTCGGCGAGAGCTCTCTCGATGAGGCCCTGGATCTTGTCGAACTGCGCCTCGGAGACCACCGGGCCCAGCTTCACGTCGGTGGTGGGGTCGCCGACGGTGAGCTCGGCGGCCACGCCCTTGGCGATCTCGGCGACCTCGTCGACGCGGCCTGCCGGGACGAGCATCCGGCTGGGGGCGTTGCAGGACTGGCCGGAGTTCATCATCATCGTCGCGATGCCTCCGGCGACGTTCTTGGCGAAGTCGTCGTCGTCGAGGATGATGTTCGGGCTCTTGCCGCCGAGTTCCTGTGCGACGCGCTTGACGGTCGGCGCCGCACTCTTGGCGACCTCGATGCCCGCCCGGGTGGAGCCGGTGAACGAGATCATGTCGATGCCCTCGTGGCTCGACAGCGCGGCACCGACGCCGGGACCGTCACCGTTGACGAGGTTGAACACGCCGGCGGGCACGCCGGCGGCGTCGAAGATCTCGGCGACGATCGCGGCCGAGAACGGAGCGACCTCCGACGGCTTGAGGACCATGGTGCAGCCGGTGGCCAACGCCGGGGCGACCTTGCACATGACCTGGTTGAGCGGCCAGTTCCACGGGGTGATGAAGCCGCACACGCCGATCGGCTCCTTGGCGATACGCGAACTGCCCCGGTCCTCGACGAACTTGAAGTCGGGGAGTTGGGCGGCGGCGGTCATCAGGTGGCCGAGGCCGATGGGTACCTGGGCGGCATTGGTGAGACCGACCGGCGAACCCATCTCCTCGGTGACCGCGGCGGCGAGATCACCCATGCGGTTCTGGTATTCGGCGATGATCCGGTTGAGGACCTCGAGGCGTTCTTCGACGGTGGTCTGACCCCAGGTGACGAAGGCGCGACGTGCCGCGTCGACAGCTGCGTCGACGTCGGCGGCACCACCGATCGCGACCTGACCGGCCGACTTCTCGGTCGCCGGGTTGATGACGTCGATGAGGTTGAGCTCTGCGGGCTCGACCCACTGGCCGTCGATGTAGAACTTGGTGATGTCCGGCATGGTGCCTCCGTTGCTGCCTGAAGTGAGGACATTTGTTGTCTGTTTCACACTCTAGGCTCTCTTGCGGTCGAGGTCTCGTGAATCCCTGCCTTCGGCGGCACCGGGCCCGAACCGATTCTGGAACACCCGTCCCAGTCGCAATCTGCGACGCTCCGACCGGCGGGTCGGCGCTAGGCTCGGATCATGATTCTCATCGTCGTGAAGTTCCCGATCAAGCCCGAGTACGCCGACGAATGGCCCGAGCTGTCCCGTGAGTTCACCGAGGCGACGCGAGCCGAACCCGGCAACAAGTGGTTCGACTGGTCGCGGTCGGTGGAGGACCCCAACACTTATGTCCTCGTCGAGGCGTTCGACGACGACGCCGCCGAGGCGCACGTCACGGCGCCGCACTTCAAGCAGGCGCAGCAGGAACTCCCCAAGTACCTCCAGCGGACCCCCGACGTCATCAACACGACGATCGACGGGGACAGCTGGTCCGAACTCGGAGAGTTCCGGGTCGACTGACCCGCTTCAGCGGCCGGCGCGTACCTCGGAGTCCGTGTCGGCCCCCGCGGCATCGGCCGAGCGGGCGGCGTCGTCGAGTCTCAGCTTCTCGCCCTCGATGTCGACCTCGGGCAGGATGCGGTCCAGCCAGCGCGGCAACCACCAGGCCTTGTCACCCAGGACGGTCAGCACCGCGGGCATCAGGGTCATCCGGACGGCGAAGGCGTCGAAGAACACCGCGGCCGCCAGGGCGAAGCCCATCACCATGATGAAAGCCATGTCCTGCAACATGAACGCGGCGAACACCGAGATCATGATGGCCGCGGCGGCCGCCACCACGCGGGCGCTGTGGCGATATCCCTCGACGACCGCGGTCTTGGCGTCGGCGCCGTGCACGTACGCCTCTCGCATCCGGGTCACCAGGAACACCTGGTAATCCATCGCGAGCCCGAACACGATGCCCACCAACATGATCGGCAGGAACGACACCAGCGGTTGCGGGTTGTCGACGATCCCCAGGTCGCCGTTGGTGAACAGGGCCACCGTCACGCCGAAGGTCGCGGCGACGCTCAGGAGGAAGCCGAGTGCCGCGGTCAGCGGGACGAGGATCGAGCGGAACACGATGATCAGCAGGATGAACGCGAGGCCCACCACGACCAGGAGGTAGGGGATCAGCGAACTCGACAGACGGTCGGAGATGTCGAGTTCGATCGCGGTCTGCCCGGTCACGCCGTAGGAGATCCCCGTCGTGCCCTGCACCTGGGACTCCATCTCGCGGAGCGTCTCCACGAGTGCGGGTGTTGCATCGTCGGACGGAGCGGTCGACGGGATGATCGTGATCTTGGCAGTGTCCTGGGCCTCGTTGAGTCCGCCGGCCCCGATCTGGGCGACCGCGACGTCGTCGACACGACCGAGGTCGTCGACGAGGGTGTCGAAGGCACGCAGGCGCTCGCCGGTGTCCTCGATGGCTCGCCCGTCCGCGACGACGACGAGCGGTCCGTTGAAGCCGGGGCCGTATCCCTCGGCGACCATGTCGTAAGCGCGTCGCTGGGTCTCGGACGGATCGGCGGTCCCGTCGTTGGGCAGTGCGAGCTTGAGCCCGGCCATCGGGATCGCGAGGATGACCATGATGCCCACGATCGCGACCGTGACCGTACGCGGCCGGGCCACGACACGCTGGACCCAGCGCTGCCCGTTGTGGCCGCGGTCGGCGTCGTGCGGTCCGACATCGGGTGCGTTGAGGCGTGGCACCCGTCCGGCGAAGGCCTTGCCGCCGAACAGGCCGAGGATCGCCGGGAGCAGGGTGAGCGCGACCAGGACGGCGACGATCACGGTGCCCGCCGCGGCGACGCCCATGGCGGTCAGGAACGGGATGTTCACGATCGCCAGCGCGGCCAGCGCGATGACCACGGTGCTGCCGGCGAAGACGACGGCGGAACCGGCGGTGCCGACGGCCCGGCCGGCCGCATCGGCCCGGTTCGCCGACCGATGGATCTCGTGGCGATAGCGGGAGACGATGAACAGTGCGTAGTCGATGCCGACGGCGAGGCCGATCATCGTCGCGAGGATCGGGGTCTCGTTGCTGAGGTCGAAGAAGTGGGTGCCCATCTGGACGCCGAGCATCCCGATCGCGACGCCGACGATGGCGGTGATGATCGGCATGCCCCAGGCGACGAGGGAGGCGAACGTGAGGATGAGGATGAGCGCGCCCACGCCGATGCCGATCAGCTCGGAGGTGATCCCGAGCTCGAATTGCTGTGTGGCCGAGCCCTTCATCTCGACGGTGAGACCTGCGGCTCGCGCGTCGTCGGCGATCTTGTCCATCTGTTCGCGCATGGTCTCGGTGACGTCGGACGAGGCCTCGACGTCGAAGGAGGCGCCGAGTTGGGCGACGGTGCCCGCCGCATTGATCGGTGAGGTGGCCTGCGCGTCGGCTGCCGCTTCCTCGGCGTTCTTGCCGAAGGTCTCCTCCTGGAAGGTGGCGGACAGCTCGCGGAGCTGACCCGGTGACTGTTCGGTGCCGTAGGAGACGAACGGATTGGTGATCGAGTCGGGGCTCTTCACGTCCTCGACCGACTTCAGGCCGGCGACCATCGAGTCGATCGCCTCCTGGTAACGGGGCTCGGTCAGCGTCGAACCCTGCGGTGCCCGAACGACATACGTGACGCCGATGTCGGAGCCAAAGGTCGCCTCACCGGGGAAGCGCTCGACCATGAGGTCTTGCGCCTTCTCCGACGGGATGCCCGGGATCGAGAACGACTCCGACGTCGGTTTGGCGAGAAGGCTCGCGCCGATGCCCAGTCCGATGAGGACCAGGACCCAGATCGCGATGGTCTTGAGGCGGTTCTCGAACGCCCATCGCCCTAGTCGGTACAGGTGTGTTGCCACGTCAGTGCTCCTCGGGGGATGGGTCGGGAAGGTCGTTCATTGGTCGGATGGGTTGCGACAGGCCGGATTCGAGCTGGTCGAAGGCGCACTCCAGCACGGTGGCCAGGTCGGTGGCGGTTCCCGCCGAGTCGTGATGGCTCACCCAGAACTCCAGGGCGACGCGGACGGTGGTGATCGCGTTGTGCAGGACTAGGCGCGGATACAGGGCGTGCACCGGCTGGCCGCGTTGCGCGCAGAGCTGGGTCAGTCTGGCCTCGACGGTGTCGCCGAGTTCGATGTCGCGCGAACGCGCGGTGAGACCGGGGTCGGTGTCGAGGAGCCGCAGGAGGCCGACGATTTCTCTCGGTTCGCCGACATCGGGGGAGAGGGCGGCCTCGACGAGGGCGGTACGCACCGAGCACCAGAAGGTCTCGTCCGCGGGCCGTGCCTCGATCCGTTCCACGATCGTGTCGAACAGCGACGACACAAAGAACAGCAGGGCGTCTTCTTTGCCGCTGAAGTAGTTGTGGAAGGTACGCACGGACACGTTCGCCTCGGCCGCGACGGCGTCGATCGTCACATGGTCGATGCCCTCGCTGGTCGACAACCGCAGGACGGCGCGGGCGAGCGCCGTGCGGGTGGCCGCCTTCTTCGCCTCACGGAGTCCGGGGGAGTTCACCCCGTCCACGGTACGGAACTTGCAGATTCCTGCAATCTTGCAGTGTCATGCAATATCGGGAGACTGCTCACAGTCGGGGTCGTCGGGTGTCGTACATCACGATGGGACGCGTCGACCCGGGTGAGTCTGGGACTCGCCCGGGTCGGGTCGATCGGTGGCCGTGCCGGCCGCGCGGATCAGCGGTTGTTGTAGCCGGCGTCCACCGGCAACGTGACGCCGGTGATGTAGCGGGCCTCGTCGGAGGCGAGGAACACGATCGCGTTGCTGATGTCGACCGATTCGATCAGCTCGACCGGCATCGGATTCTTGTACGCGTCGTCGTTCGCCACCTCGGGGTGGGAGTTCACGAACTCGCCGTACTCCGCGTTGGCGACCATCGGGGTGTTCACGCCGGTCGGATGGATCGTGTTCACGCGGATGAGATTCTTCGCGAGCTGCTTCGAGTACAGGCGCATCAGGCCCACGACCCCGTGCTTGGCGGCCGAGTAACCCGCCTGGCCTGCGAACGTGTTCAGTCCGATGCTCGTCAGTCCCGCGGCCGAACTGGTGATGACGATGGAACCGCCCTCGTTCTGCTCGATCAACCGCGGGACGGTGAGGTCGAGGACGTTCCACACGCCGGTCAGCATGACGTCGACGGCGTCATGCCAGGCCTGCGTCTGTTCGCCCGGGCCGATGACGGGCATGATGCCCGCGTTCGCGATCACCGTGTCCAGTCGGCCGAATTGGTCGATGCCGGCGTCGAGCACCGAGCGGATGTCGTCGCGGTTGCGGACATCGCCCACGGCGGTGACGATCTGTCCGCCGGCTTCCTTGACCAGTCGCTCGGTCTCGGCGAGGTCCTCGCGGGTCGCCATCGGGTAGAAGACGGTGGGGATCTGGTCGCAGATGTCCAGACCGATGATCGAGGCACCCTCCTCCGCCAGGCGGACGGCATGGGAACGACCCTGCCCACGCGCCACGCCGCTGATGAACGCAACTTTTCCACTGAGTCTCTGCACGATGATCGTCTTTCTCTGGGCGGACCGGGGCGCACGACGGCCTCGACCGGATTGTGTGCGGCGCAGCGCTTCCCGCGCTCATGATGTCCACATCTGAGCGCGCCGACGCCTGGGGGCGGTGTGATGACCCGCTGTGGGCGAAACTAACACAATTAGGTTGAATGTGAAATGGGTTCAGCGATGAAGAGTCCTCAGCCCATGGCTCAGGTGGCGACGATCGCAGGAATCAGGAACGCGCGCAACTTCGTCCGTACCCGGTCCAGGTGGTGATCGGCCGAATCGAACTGGCTGATGTACATGATCTCGAGTTCGGAGATCCACTCGCACAGAAGCGCGATGTCGACATCCGGGCGGAGGTTCCCCGCGGCCTGCTCGGCGAGCAGGATCGGCTCCCACAACTCCCGGGTCAGTTCGATCGCGCGCCCTGAGGCGCTGAGCAATTGCATTGACAGCGCCATGGATTCGGGGGCGACCAACCGGTTGACCATCGGATCCGAATGACCCTTGCGGATGTCCCGGCAGATTCCCTCGACGATGCGTTCGGAGACGGTCGGCCACTGGTTGATGTGTGCACGCGCGGTGTCCATGTTGGCGTGGGCACGGCGAACCACCAGTTCGGTGATGAGTGCCTCGCGATCGCGGAAGTAGCGGTACACGGTCGCGCGTGACAGCGATGCCGTCCGTGCGACGTCCTCCATCGTGGTCTTGGACAGGCCGAAACGCGCGAAACACTCCTCTGCTGCCCGGAGGATGGCTTCCGAGACGTCGGTGCGCTTGTCGGAGTCGGTGCTTGTGGCCACGAACATGACGGTAGCAAGGGTGTACTAATCGAAAGAAGATAGATAAGACACTAGACAGTGAATGTCTCGTGTGTCAGTCTCGGTACATGCAGCGCGACGAGAAGATCAGACTCACCCGGCGACTGATCGACCACGTGGACAACGACAGCACCGATTACGCGGACGATCTGCTGAGAGTTCCCTTCTCGGTCTTCAACGACGCCGAACTGGCGGCGAAGGAGCGCGATGTGGTGCGGCGGTTCCCGCACATCGTCGCGCATGTCGACGAACTGCCCAAGACCGGTTCGTTCGTCACTACCGAGTTGATCGGCACGCCGTTGCTGGTCGTCAGGCAGGGTGACGGCTCGGTCAAGGCGTTCTCCAACGTGTGCCGTCATCGCGGCTCGAAGGTGGAGTTCGGCGAATCCGGGTGCAAACGTGTCTTCGCCTGCCCCTACCACAACTGGTCCTACGGCAAAGACGGTGCGCTGCGGGGCATGCCGCACGCCGAGGGGTTCGACGGGATGGATCGTGCGGAATACGGGCTCGTGGAGTTCCCGTGCGAGGTCCGGCACGGGCTCGTCTGGGTCGTCCCGACGGTGGGTGCCGATCTGGACATCCGGACAGTCCTCGGAGACAAGCACGATGACGAGGTCGCCGACACCGGCTTGGCCGACTCGTACCAGGTGCGCAAGGAGACGTGGCGGCTCGACATGAACTGGAAGATCGCGGTGGACGGCGTCCAGGATTCGTATCACCTGTGCCAGTTGCACACGAAGACGGTGTGCAACTACCTCGAGGGGAACATCACCGCCCTCGACGTGGTCGACCGCTCATGGCGACTCGTCGTGGCGCGCAAGGCCATCACCGAGGTCAGGGATGCCGATCCGGACAGCTTCGACGTCCGCGACTATTCCCTGGCCAACTACACCGTGTACCCGGGCACGATGCTGGTCACCGAGCCCAACCACTTCGAGATCTGGACGATCGTCCCTGACACGCACGACCCGAACGTCAGCCACTGCACGATCCGCCTGCTGTCGCCCAAGAAGCCGGAAACCCCCCGCGAGGAGCGGATCCTGGACAAGAACTGGGAGCTGCTGATGGAGACCCTGCACGCCGAAGACTGGTTCGTCACCAAGACGATCACCGACAACGCGGCCTTCGGTCAGGTCGACGAACTGATCTACGGTCGAAATGAGTTGCCGGGTCAGCTCTTCCACAAGATGGTGGCCGGCGACGTCGAGGCGCTCGAGGAGGAGCGCCGGAAGCTCCCCGCCACCGCCGAAGCACGATAGATACTCGTGTCCGACCTACAGGTGGACCGGCCGGCGCCCGGCGTGTGTCGGCTGACCATCGATCGTCCAGAGGTCCGCAACGCGATCTCCCTGGAGCTCCAGCGGGACATCGACCGGTCACTGGCGACGATCGTGACCGACGACTCGATCCGGTCGGTGGTCCTCGCCGGAGCCGGTCCGCTCGCCTTCTCCGCGGGATACGACATCGGCGAGCTCGCGAAGTGGACTCCAGGGGAGGCGGCCGATGCCGCGGCCGAACGTGACGAGCTCGTCTGGCGGTTCTGGTCGTTCCCCAAGCCCGTCGTCGCGGCGGTGCACGGAATGGCGTACGGAGCCGGAACGATACTCGCGGTGTGCGCCGATCTCCGTGTCGGTGGTCCGCGGACACGATTCGCCGTGACCGCGGCGCGATACTCCGGCGCCAACCTCACCTGGTTGCTGGACTCCGTCGTGGGCGCCGGTCGCGCGCGGGATCTGCTGATGTCGGCACGCACCGTCGACGGCGCCACGGCCTACCGGATCGGTCTGCTGAGCCGCTTCGTCGACGACGGGGACGACGGGGACGACGGGGACGACGGGGACGACGGGCACGACGGGGACGTGGGTGCGGCCGCGGTGGCCGAGGCCGCCGAACTCGCCGAGCTGCCGCCCGAGGGTGTCCGAGACATCAAAGCACTTCTGCAGAACGGGCCCGGTCTGGATCTGCGAACCCGGTATGAGCGCGAAATCGAACGCGCGCGAGCTCATTCGCAGCCCCACCAGATCGCCGGGCTGGTGGCCGGCCTGGCGAATCGCACCCGAGGCGGCGACCGATGACAGGAGGCGGTGTGGACGAGGTGCTCTCGGCAGTGGACCCGTGGCGTCCGGAGTGGGCGGACCCGTTCGGGCCGACCGTGTCCGCTGCGGACGACTACGAGGCCATGGTGCAGGCGCTGCGGGACGTCCAGGAGGCGGTGACCCGCAGCCGTCCCACGCCTGGTGCAGCGGCCGAGGCCGCCGAGGCGCTCCGGGCGGTCGCGCGCCTGATGCATCGCCATGAGGTCGACGAGGACCGCCAGATCGCCGGTAAACGATGGCTGACGGCGGGCAAGGGCCACGCCCTCGCCCCCGTCCTGCACATCGTCGACGTGACCGACACCACCGCGACCGCGCGGGTGACCATCGGCAGATTCCATTCCGGTCGCTATGCGCTCAACGGTGGGGTCACGCCGTTGATCTTCGACGAACTGCTGGCGCGGTTGGCCAACAGCGCGGGCCGTCCGTGGGGCCGGACGGCCTACCTCAACGTCAACTACCGAGCGCCCGCCCCGCTGCACAGGGAACTGAGGGTCACCGCCGAACTCGTGGGGCAGCAGGGGCGCAAGCGCACCCTTCGCGGCGCCCTCTATGTGGGCGAGACGCTGCTGGCCGACGTCGAAGGGCTGTGGGTGGAGCTCAAACCCGAACAGACACACAACACTTCGCTGACGTGAGAGAAGGTCGATGATGAGTGGATACTCCCTGCTGGACGGGATCAGGGTGCTCGAGGTGGCCCAGCTGGCGCCGTCGTCGCTCGGCGGTCATCTCGCCGATCTCGGTGCCGAGGTGATCAAGGTCGAGTCCGGCGCGCTGGGCGATCCGGTGCGTGTCGGTGGCGCGCGGGCGGTCGGGTCGCCGGACGGGCCCGCGTTCATGCACCTGCGCTGGAATCGCGGGAAGAAGTCGGTCGCCCTCGACCTCCGCAGCGATGGCGGACGGCGGGCGTTCCTGGACATCGCCGCCTCGTGCGACGCGGTGATCGAGGGCATGCGAGGTGGCTACCTCGACTGGCTGGGGATCGGCTATGAGCAACTGCGAGAGGTGAATCCGGCCCTCGTGCTGTGCACGGTGTCCGGGATGGGCGCTGACGGCCCCTACCGGACGCTGGGTACCGGCGGGCCCGTCTTCGACGCCTACGCCGGTCTTCGCGAGGTCAATACGCCCGACGATCCGCCGCGAACCGGGATCGCCGGATCGACGACACCGCCCATCGCGATGTATGCCCTGGGGGCCTACGGAGCCATGGGTGTGCTCGCCGCGATCCACCGGGCGGGCGTCACCGGAACCGGCTGCCACGTCGAGGTGGCCGGCATCGATGTGGCAGCCGCGTGGATGCCGGATATGACCGATGCCGAACTGAACAAGACCAGGTCGGTCCCGCGGCCGACCTGGCTGCCCGACGGGCGGCTGCCCGACTGGCCGCGGCTGGAGGCCTACCGGACCCTCGACGGCGAAGCCATCCTGTTCGGTTCGCACGTGGACAAGTTCTGGCACAACTTCTTACGGGCGGTCGGCCGCGAGGACCTCCTCGAGGTGGACCTCACGTCGACCGACGACGGAGCGCCCGCACGCGCCGACAGGGTGTGGCGTGCGCTCACCGAGATCTTCGCGCAGCGCACGCGCGCGGAGTGGGTCGAGTTGTTCCTCGAACACGAGATCGCGGGCGGCCCGGTCAACAGCGTCGAGGACATGATCACCGACCCGCATTTCCGGGCCAGGGCGAACACCTACCGGGTGGAGTACGCCGGGGTCGGCGAGATGGAATTCGTCGCCAGTCCCGTGCGCGTCACGGGAGAGGACTTCGCCCCGCACCTTCCGCCCGACGTCGGCGCCGACACCGCCGAGGTGTTGCGCACGGTCGCCGGCTACGACGACGCCCGGATCACCGCCACGACGGATTCGCGGGGCGTCCCGGCAGGCGCGGGGTCGCACTCCGACTGACTCGACACGATTCAGACACTCACACGAAACACGTTGTGTGAGTGTCTTTGTCATGTCCCGAGCGCGACGACCCGGGTCGGTTCCCGATGACGGATCCACATTGCGGCGAGCACCTAAAGCTGTTAGTTTAAATTCAGCACGAGTGAGGGGGGTCACACCTCTGGGCCTCGGGTGACCCACGTCGACGAAGGAGTATGGATGAACCTCTCGGACCTGACCCGTTTCTGGGGCAAGACCCGCCCGGGGCAGGAGGCGATCGTGTTCGGGGACACCAGGCAGACCTGGGCGGACGTGGACGCGATGACCGATGCGATCGCCCGGGGTCTCGCCGCTCGCGGAGTCGGCAAGGGCGACCGGGTGTCGGTGATGATGCTCAACCGGCCCGAACTCGCGCACATCATCCTCGCGACCCTCAAGCTCGGCGCGATCAGCGTGCCCCTCAACTTCCGCCTGACCGCCACGGAGCTCGCCCCGATGGTCGTCGACGCCGGCCCCCGCGTGGTCATCGTCGAAGAGGACTTCGCCCCGTTGCTGGGCGTCGCCCGGGAGCAGATCGAGTTCGAGACGTTCTCGATCGAGGGCACCTCGCATCCCGCCTTCGGGTCACTCGTCGATCCCGGGCGTGCGCCGCTGGTGGACATCGCCCCCGACGATCCCGCGTTCATCTGCTACACCTCGGGCACCACGGGCGTGCAGAAGGGTGCACTCATCACGCATCGCAACGCGATGACCCCGGGCATCTCGCAGACCATCACCTTCGGATTCTCCGCCCGGGACCGGGTCCTGTGTTCCGCGCCGCTCGTCTACACCGGTTCGGTGCTGTCGATCTTCATGCAGCTGGTCGTGGTGCCCGGCGCCACGATGGTCCTGCTGCGCGAATACGATCCGGAGATCGCACTCGACGTTCTCGAGCGCGAACAGATCACGGCGACCACGACGGTTCCGGTGATCTGGGAACGGATGACGACGTTGCCGGACTTCGGGTCCCGCACCTTCGCCGAGCTCACCTTCGCGGGGACCGGCGGGGCGCCGGTGAGTCCCGACCTGCTCGAGTTCTACCGCTCGCACGGCATCCCGCTGACCCAGTGTTACGGCCTGACCGAGGCCTCGGGGATGGTGTCGACGCTGGAGTACCGGGATGCCGTCACCCGCCCGGGATTCGCCGGACTGCCGCTGGTCGGGACCAGGGTGCGCATCGGCGAACCCGACACGGACACCGCTGCGGGCGAGGTCGGGGAGATCCTCGTCCGCGGCGATCACGTGCTCCGCGAGTACTGGAACAAGCCCGAGGCGACCGCCGCGACCCTGACCGACGGATGGTTGCGCACCGGCGACCTGGGGATGCAGGACGAGGGCGGGTTCCTCAAGATCGTCGACCGCAGCAAGGACATGCTGATCTCGGGCGGTCTCAACGTGTATCCCGCCGAGATCGAGAAGGCCCTCCACGGTATCGACGGTCTGGTCGACCTGGCCGTCATCGGGGTCAAGGACGATCGCTGGGGCGAGGTGCCGATGGTCGTCTTCCACAGCCAGCGCCCGGCCGCCGAGATCGTGACCGACATCGCCGGGGTGGCCGGCGAGCATCTCGCGAAGTTCAAGCGTCCCAAGCACGCGGTCGCGCTGGACGAGCCGCTCCCGCGGACCTTCTCCGGAAAGCTGGCGAAACCGTCTCTGCGAGCGCGCTTTCCGGAGCCTCCCGCCGACGCCTTCGTCGTCGGCGGCGCCCCCACCACGGCCTGACCCGAACGTCGAAGTCACTCCCCACCATCGAGAGGACGCCCGTCATGGGTTCTGTTCGTGACGTCAACATCTCACGTCTCATCGACGACAGGCCCGTCACGGGTCTGCAGAAGCGAGCCATCGCCATCTGCCTCGCCCTGGCCGTACTCGACGGGATGGATGCCCAGCTGATCGGGTTCGCGATTCCGGCGCTGTCCGACGACTGGGACGTGTCCAAGGCGTCGTTCGGTCTGCTCCTAGCTCTCAGCAGCGCTGCGATGGTCGTGGGCAGCCTGGTGTTCGGGCCAGTCGCCGACAAGTGGGGGCGTCGTCGGGTGATTCTCGTGTGCACGGTGATCTTCGCGGTGTTCACCCTGGCCTCGGCGCTCGCCACGTCGATGACCGCGCTGATCGTCCTTCGTATCATGGCCGGAATCGGTCTCGGCGGCGTCACTCCGAACCTCATCGCCCTGACGAGCGAGTACAGTCCCGCACGCGTCCGCGCCACGATGGTGACGATCGTCGTGGCCGGCATGTCACTGGGCGGCTTCGTCGGCGGACTCGTTGCCGCTCAGCTGATCCCGGCGTTCGGATGGCAGTCGATCTTCGTTGCGGGCGGCATCGCGCCGCTGGTCGCGGTACTCGGCGCATGGGTGTGGCTTCCGGAGTCGGGCAAGTTCCTCGCGGCCCGTGGCGATCACGACCGCGTCGCGGCGATCGTGGCCGCGATCGACCCCCGCATCGATCTGACGGGTTCGGTGAGGTTCACCCAGGACACCCAGGTCGTCGCGACATCGCCGGTCCGCGAGCTGTTCGTCGCAGGACGGGGCGTGGACACCGCCCTGCTGTGGGTCGTGTTCGTCGTCAACTTCCTCGTCATCTACTTCCTGTTCGGCTGGATGCCTTCGTTGTTCAGCGAGGCGGGACAGAGTTCGGCCACCGCCATCACGGCCGCGGCGCTGTTCAACCTGGGAGGTATGGCGGGCGCGCTGTCGGCCGGGTGGATCACCGACAGGGTGGCGACCGCATGGAGGTCCGGGGGACCGCGTGCCGCCTACCTGGTGGTGATGGGTGGCTACACACTGGGAGCGGTGTTCATCGGCGTCGTCGCCATGGTTCTCGCGAACCCGGCCCTGTTGCTGATCGCCATCTGCGTGGTGGGTTTCGGGATCTCGGGCAGTTCGGCCGGGATCATCGCGATCGCGGCGTCGATCTACCCCGTCGCCGCGCGGTCCACCGGGATCGGATGGGCGATGGGGGTCGGCCGCATCGGCTCGATCATCGGTCCGACGGTCGGTGCGGCACTCATCGCCGCCGGGCTGGACGCACGCACGATCTTCCTGGCGATGGTGATGCCGACGCTGCTCGCCGTCGCGACCCTCGGGTTGCTGAACCGGCGGGAGGGTACGCGCCTGAGGCGGACGGAAACCGCGGCCCGGGCCGTCCCGACGACGGCAGGCACCCACTGATCGTGCACAGCGAAACGGTCCGCCGAACCTCGTACTGCAGGCTGTGCGCGTCGTCGTGCGGCGTGCTGCTCGACATCGAGGACGGACGAATCCGGAACATCCTGGGAGACAACCACCATCCGATCTCCGGTGGTTACACCTGCCCCAAGGGGCGTCGCGGGGCCGATCTCGCCCGCGGGCACGACCGGCTCACCACCTCCATGCGACGCAGTCGTGACGGTGTGCACGAGCCGGTCACGGTGTCACGCGCGGTCGACGACATCGCAGCGAGATTGCGCACGATCATCGACCGGCACGGCCCGGACGCAGTCGGTCTGTTCACCGGAACCCAGCAGAACTTCGCCGCGCTGACCCCACCCGCCGCGCGCGCGTGGTTCCGGGGCACCGGGTCGCACAAGCTGTTCTCGACCATGACCATCGACCAATCGGCGAAATGGGTTGTGGCCGAACGGATGGGGACGTATCTCGGTGGTCGTCAGCGATTCGGGGACGCCGATGTGTGGCTGTTGATCGGAACCAACCCCGTCGTCTCCGGTAACGGCGGCGACGGGGACGGCGCCGTCGTACAGAACCCCGCGATCACCCTGCGACGCGCTCGCCGGCGCGGGCTGAGGCTGATCGTCATCGACCCGCGCCGCACCGAGACGGCCGCGCTCGCCGACGTTCACCTGGCCCCGCGCCCGGGCACGGATGCGGTGCTGCTGGCCGGGCTGCTCCGCGTGATTCTCGACGAGGGTCTGCACGACGAGGAGTTCTCCCGGCGCCACACCTCGGGTCTCTCCGGAGTACGGCAGGCGGTCGCCGGGCTCACCCCCGAGACCGTGGAGCGGATCTGCGGTGTCCCGGCCGACGATGTGCGCCATGCGGCACGGGTTTTCGGCCGAGGCCGCCGGGGTATGGCCACCAGCGGCACGGGTCTGTGCATGGGTCCGCATTCGAACGTCGCGGAACACCTCGTCGCCGCGTTGAACGTGGTGTGCGGTCGCTTTCTCCGCGAGGGTGAGCGGGCCGACGATCGGGCGGTCCTCACGCGCCACCTGCCCGCCCGCGAGGAGGTCGCCGCCCCCGCCCGAGGGTACGAGCACGGATTCCGCAGCCGCGTCGACGGTGTACGGGCGATCCGCGGAGAGCTGCCGTCGGGGATTCTCGCCGACGAGATCCTCCGGCCGGGGCCGGATCGGATTCGGGCGCTGGTGGTCTCGGGCGGCAATCCGGCATCGGCCCTGCCCGATCGCGCCAAGGCACTCCGGGCGTTGCGTTCCCTCGACCTCCTCGTCTGCATCGATCCGCTCATGTCCGACACGGCGTCGCTGGCCGACTACGTGATCGCGCCGACCATGATGTACGAGCGGGCCGATCACACCGCGATCATGGAGCCCTTCTTCCCGCGCCGATTCGCCCAGTTCACCCCCGCGGTGGTGACGCCGCCGCCCGGGGTGGTCGACGACTGGCGGTTCTTCTTCGACCTCGCCGCGGCCTCCGGGCAACCCTTCAAGTTCGCCGGCCGCATACTCGATCCCGCGGACCCGCCCACGTCCGAACAGATGCTGGCCATGATGGCCGAACGCGGGCGTCTGTCGTTCGACGACCTCGTCACCGCCGAGCACGGCCGTCTCGTCGGCGACAGCGGCGCCGTGGTCGGCCCACCGGGTGACGGGCAGGACGGCCGGCGCCTCGAGCTGATGCCCGACGACGTCCGCCGGGAGCTCGACGACGCGGTCGCACAGACCACGGTGTCGGCGCGGTTTCCGTTCCTGCTGGTGGTGCGTCGCATGCGGGAGGCCGTGAACTCCACCGGCACACGAGTGCCCGGACTCGTCCCCGGCGGTCGCAACCCGGCCGGGATGCATCCCGACGACCTCGAGGCCCTCGGAGTCGAGGACGGAAGCGGGGTCGTCGTGCGTTCGGCGTCCGGATGGTTG
This sequence comes from Gordonia terrae, assembly GCF_051789125.1. GTDB lineage: Bacteria > Actinomycetota > Actinomycetes > Mycobacteriales > Mycobacteriaceae > Gordonia > Gordonia terrae_A. Next base: position 1,669,283 of record NZ_CP196526.1, read on the forward strand.
CGCGCCACCGCGCGGGCCGACCGCACCCTCGCCCGGGGCACGGTCTCGATCACGCACTGCTTCGGCGGCGTCGACGACGATCCGGACGCCGGGGTCAACGTGAACGTGCTGACCGGATCGTCCCACGGCGTGCAGGCCATCAATGCCATGCCGACGCTCACCGCGGTGCCCGTGGTGGTCACGGCCGAGGTCGCGGAGGGCGAGCCGACGCTCACCGCGGTGCCCGTGGTGGTCACGGCGGTCGGTCCCGAAGCAGCGGAGGGTGAGTCGTGACGGCCTCGACGGAGTCGAGAACCACTGTCGGGCATCGTATCTGCCCGCTCTGTGAGTCGACCTGCGGACTGCTCGTCGAACTCTCCGGCCGGACGATCACGAGGGTGGCGCCCAATCCGGATGACGTGCTGAGCGCGGGTCACAGTTGCGCCAAAGGACTGGGTCTCGGACGCGTCGAGGGCGACCCGGATCGTGTCCGGACACCCCTGTTGCGCACCCCCGGCGGAGGCTTCCGCGCGGTGGGGTGGGAGGAGGCGTTCGCCGAGATCGAGCGCAGGCTCACCGAATTCGTGCTCGACGACCCGGGCACATGTGCTGTCTACCATGGCAATCCGGCGGCACACCACCTCGATGCGACCTTCTACCTCGGTGAGCTGATCGCTGCCCTGGGCACCCGGCACGTGTACTCGCCGGCGAGTGTCGACACCTGGCCGAAGAACCTCGCCCACATGGCGCTCTACGGCACCGGACTCGGCATGAGTCTGCCCGACATCGACCGCACCGACCATCTGCTGATCCTCGGCTCCAATCCGATGGTGTCGAACGGCAGCACGGTCACCGCTCCCGGGATGCACGCGAGGCTGGCGGCACTGCGAGAACGCGGGGGGACCCTCGTGGTCGTGGACCCGGTGCGCACCCGCACGGCCGAGGTCGCCGACGTGCACGTGCCGATCCGTCCGGGTACCGACGCCCTGTTCCTGCTGGCCGTCCTGTCGGTCATCGCGGAGGAGGGCCTGAGCAGGCCCGAGCGGATCCCGGACGTGGTGGACGGCGTCGAGGAGGCGCTGGAGCTGGCGCGCGAGTTCACCCCGGACTCCGTCGCGGACGCCTGCGGGGTGGATGCCGAGATGATCCGTCTGGTCGCGCGCGGTTTCGCCGGCGCCCCGGCGGCGGTGGCCCACTCGCGGATCGGTACCTGCATGCAGGAGTTCGGGACCCTGGCGAACTGGCTCGTCGAGGTGCTCACGATCGTCACCGGTAACCTGGATCGTCCCGGGGGAGCGATGTTCTCGCTGCCCGCCGCGGGCGGACAGAACACCTGGCCGGTGACCCGGCCGCCCACGCTGATGTTCGACCGCTGGCGGTCCCGGGTGCGCGGGCTGCCCGAGGCGATGGGCGAGCTCCCCGCGGTCTGTTTCGCCGAGGAGATCCTGACCCCCGGTCCCGGCCGGACCCGGGCACTGATCACCCTCGCCGGCAATCCGGCACGCTCGCTGCCGAACAGCGGCGCGATCGAGGAGGCCCTCGACGCCCTCGACTTCATGGTCTCGGTGGACTGCTACCTGAACGAGACCACCCGTCACGCCGACGTGATCTTGCCGCCCCCACCGCTGCTGACCCGGGGGCATCACGATGTCACGTTGTCGCACTTCCAGATCCGCAACGTCGCCCGGTACACCCCGCCGCTGCTGGAGCTCGGCGACGACGAACTCGCCGAGTGGCAGATCCTGCTCCGCCTCGCGGGGATCGCGCGGGGCACACCGGAGCGTCGCGTCGAGGAGCTCGACGACGAGGTCGCCGCGGTGGCCGTCCGGCGTGCCGCGCGCCTCGCCGGATGCGATACCGACCGGGCCGCACGAGCGGTCGCCGGGCGGAGCGGACCCCAGCGGTTGCTCGACCTCCGCCTGCGCAGCGGACCCTACGGCGATCGTTTCGACGGTGGCGAGGGCCTGACCCTGGCCGTCCTGGAATCCCGTCCCGACGGAGTCGATCACGGTCCGCTGCGACCCAGGATCCCGGAGGTGTTGCGTACCCCGAACGGCCGAATCGATCTGTGCCCGGAACTCATCACCTCGGACCTGGACCGGCTGCGGGCACGACGACCCGATCCGGACGGGGGACTCCTGCTGATCAACCGGCGGCAGCGCCGCGGGATGAACTCCTGGCTGCACAACGCGCTCCCGCAGCCCGATTCCGGCCAATGTGCCCTGCTGATGTCCCCGCCAGACGCCGCCCGACTCGGTCTCGTCGACGGTGATCGTGTGGCGGTGACGTCGGCAACGACCACCGTGGCGGCCGAGCTGCGGATCGACGACGCGCTACGGCCGGGGGTGGTGAGCATGCCTCACGGCTGGGGTCATGACGGGCCGCACCTGCAAACACCGCGTGCCGAGGCGATGCCCGGCACCAACTACAACGCGCTGGTCGCCGACACCACCCACCTCGACGTGCCGACGTCGTCGCCGGTCTTCAACGGCGTTCCGGTGTCGGTGACCCTGATGAACGAGGAGAACTCCCGATGCCCTACGTGGTGACGCAGAACTGCTGCAACGACGCGACCTGCGTGGCGGTCTGCCCGGTCGACTGCATCCACCCCACACCCGCCGAACGCGAGTACGCGCGGACCGAGATGCTCTACATCGATCCGGCCACCTGCATCGACTGCGGCGCCTGCGCGGATGTGTGTCCGGTGGATGCGATCGTCCCGGGCGACTCGGACGCGGACGACGTCGACACCTACCTCGACATCAACGCCGACTACTTCCGGCGCAATCCGCGGGAGATCGCACCGGGGGCGCACGTCCAGCCGCTGCCGTCGTCGATCGCGACCGCGGGTGTCGCGAATCCGCCGGCGCTGCGGGTGGCGATCGTGGGATCGGGCCCGTCGGCGTTCTACGCCGCGGAAGAACTGCTGGCCCGCCGCGACGTCGCCGCCGAGGTCACGATGTTCGAGCGACTGCCCGTTGCCGGGGGACTGGTCCGGTTCGGGGTCGCCCCCGATCACTGGCATACCAAGTCGGTGGACCGCGTGTTCGAGCGGACGGCGAGGCGGGACGGCTTCACGTTCCATCTCGGGGTCGAGGTCGGGCGAGACGTCGGCCTCGACGAGGTGGCCGCCCATCACCATGCGGTCATCCACGCCTCGGGAGCGTCCGGGGACCGCCGGTTGGGCATCCGCGGGGAGGACCTGTCCGGCAGCCACGCGGCACGCGAGTTCGTGGCCTGGTACAACGGGCATCCCGAGCACGCGGACGCACGGTTCGATCTGTCGTCGAACCGGGCCGTGGTGATCGGCAACGGCAACGTCGCGCTGGATGTCGCGCGGATCCTCGTGTCCGATGTGGAAAGCCTGCGCCGCACCGACATCGCCGATCACGCCCTCTCCGTACTCGCCGGCAGTCACATCGACGAAGTGGTGGTGCTGGGCCGGCGCGGACCCGAGCATGCCGCGTGCACGACACCCGAGCTGCTGGCACTGGGGTCGCTGCCCGGGATCGACGTGATCGTCGAGGGTCCTGTCCCGGCGGATGCCGGGTCCCCTCCGAAACTCCGCCTGCTCGAGGAGTATTCGCGGCGTGTGCCGGTACCCGGACATCGGCGGATCGTGCTGCGGTTCGGGGTCACCCCCCATGAGATGACCGGTGGTGATCGCGTCCGGTCGTTGATCGTGACCGGCACGGAGTCGGGCGAACCGCAGGAGATCGACTGCGGGCTCGTCCTGCGTGCGGTCGGATATCGGGGGCTCCCGATCGACGGCCTGCCCTTCGATCCCGTGTCGGCCACCGTCGTCAACGAGGCCGGACGGGTCGTCGACCCGGCGACCGGCTCGCCGGCCGCCGGTCAGTATGTCGCCGGGTGGATCAAGCGCGGCGCGACCGGGGTCATCGGCACCAACCGGTGGTGTGCGGCGGAGACGGTCGCGGCCCTGCTCGACGACCACCGTCGCGGACTTCTCCCGGCCCCGAGCGGGTCCGGGGCGGACATGACCGACCTGGTGCGCATGCGGCGGCCGGATGCCCTCACCGGTCTCGACTGGCGTGCACTCGATCGGTGGGAGCGCCGCGAGGGACGTGACGCCGGCCGCCCGCGGGTGAAGATCGTCGATGTGGACCTCGCCGTCCGGGTGGCGAGAACCGGCCGCGCGGAGACCACGGCCGGATGAGTACCGATACCGCGCAGGTCCACACCTTCTGCCGCGTCTGCGAACCGGGATGCGGCCTGGTCGCCACGGTCGATGCCGGCGAGGTCGTCGGTCTGCAGCCGGATCCGGATCACCCTGTCCATCGCGGGTTCTCGTGCCACAAAGGACCCCACTACTTGCAGGTGCACCGCGATCCGGACCGGGTGAACCATCCGCTGCGGCGGACGAATCCACGCGGCGCCGATCGCGGTGACTTCGAACCGGTGTCCTGGGACGACGCCGTGACCGACATCGCCCGTCGGCTGGGCGAGATCCGACAGCGCCACGGCCGCAACGCCCTTGCCATGTATCAGGGAAACCCCTCGGCGTTCAACGGGGTCTACTACGCGAATGCCGCAACGATCGCCCGTGGCTTCGACACCCGGATGAGATTCAGCGCGGGGACGCAGGACACGTCCGCCAAGTACGCTGCGAGCGAGGCGATCTACGGCGCATCCATGGCGCATCCGATACCCGATCTGCTCCACACGGACTATTTCCTGTGTCTCGGCAGCAATCCGCAGGTCTCCCACATGACCCTGATCCACATCTCGGACCCGATGGCGAAGCTGCGGGCCATCAGAAGGCGCGGCGGGACGGTCGTGTTCGTCAACCCGCGCCGCATCGAGTCGTCGTCCCCGGAGACCGGTGACGTGCTGCTGACCAGACCCGACACCGACTTCTACTTCCTGGCAGGGCTTCTGCACGAGATCGTGTTCCGGATCGGATTCGATCGCAGCGAGGTCGAGCGGCACGCGCGCGGGGTCGATGGACTGCTCGACTTCGTCCGGCGCTATCCGCCCGACCGGGTCGCGGGGGTGACCGGGGTCGACGCCGCCGTCATCCGCACGATCGCCGACGATTTCTGCGGGGCACGCAGCGCCAGTGTCTACATGGCCACCGGGGTGAATCAGGGACGGCTCGGTGCGCTCGCGTACTGGATGCTCACCATGGTGAGTCTGTTCTCCGGCAACCTGGGCCGGCACGGTGGGAACATCTACTCGCGGGGGGTCGCCGATGTCGTGCAGAACTCACGGCGCAAACGGGAGGACCCGTTCTTCGCCGGCCCGTTCGGCGAGATGCGCACGGTGGGCGGCGATCTCCCGGCCGCCATGCTCGCCGATTTCATCGAGAATGCGGACGATCCGATCAGGGCGCTCATCGTGGTGTCGGGCAACCCGTTGCTGTCGGTCGGAGGCGACGCGCGACTGCGCCGTGCCCTCGAATCGCTCGACCTGATCGTGACCGTGGACCTGTACCGCACGGCGACGGGGGAGATCGCCGATTACGTGCTGCCGGCAACGGATTGGCTCGAACGCGAAGACGTGAACTTCCTGAACACGATGGGCGTCGCGATGGAACCCTACGTCCAGTACACGCCGGCGGTTGTCGCCCCGGCGGGTGAGCGCCGCGACGACTGGTGGATCCTGTCGCGAATCCTGCAGGCGATGGGCGCGCCCAGCATGCTCGACGATGCGGACGCCGATCCCCTCGCCGCGATCGACGCCGCCCTGGCGTCCTCCGGACTGTCGGTCGATGCACTGAAGGCGATGCCGTGCCAGACCGCGGTGCTCCCGGACGCCGTGCCCTCGGATGTCTTCGACATCGCGGTCCAGCACGACGACGGACTGATCGACTGCTGCCCCGCCCTCTTCCGTCGTTCCTACGACACGGTCGAGCGGGTGCTCGGGGAGCTGGCAGCCGAACCGGACGATCAGCTCAAGCTGATCACACGCCGTACGCATTACATGGTGAACAGCTGGATGCACAATCTTTCCGTCCTGAAACACGGTGTACACCAGAGCAATCCCCTCTGGATGAACAATGCCGACATGCGCAGGAGGGGTCTGATGGAGGGTGACGACGTCACGGTCGGCAATGCTCGCGGATCGCTGCCGGCGGTGGTGGTCGGCGACGACACCCTCCGCGAGGGCGTCGTGGCGATGACTCATGGGTGGGGGCACGGTGGCTCCCACGGTCTGGACGTTGCCCGGCGGCACCCCGGGGTGAACGTCAATCGCCTCGCCCCCATCGGAGCCGACGGTTACGACCCCCTCAGCAACCAGTCCCACCTCACCGGGATCAACGTCGAGGTGACCCGGAGGGGACCGGTGGGCACTTGCCAAAAGTAATCGAATGGCTTTAGATTTGCCGTGTGTGATCCAGCGCACGTTCGCCGTGCGGGGGTTCGTGTCGCGTTGCGCGCTCGGCGGGCCGGCGCCTGGGCACCCCATGGCCAGACATCCACCAGGAGGCAATTCATGAGCGGAACCGTCGTCGACGCACTGACCTATTGGGCCCGGACCGTTCCGGACCAGCCGGCCATCGACTTCGCGGGGGATGTGGTGACCTATCGCGAACTCGACACCTGGGCCGACGGCGTCGCACACGACCTGTCCTCGCGGGGCGTGGGCGTCGGCGATCGGGTCAGCTACCTCGGCGCCAACTCGATGGAGTGGTGCGTCGCCGCGCTCGGTGCCATGAAGGTGGGCGCCATCTCGGCGCCGTTCAACAACCGGATGCTCGCAGGCGAACTGTCCGTTCTGGTCGACGACTGCGAACCCGCCCTCGTCTACTGCGACGCAGACCTGCGGGCGCGACTCGTCGAGGTGTATGCGGCGCGGAGTACGTTCGCGATCGCCGAGTTCGACACGGATGTCCGGCCGCTGCGCGGCAGGCCGCATCCGGAGTACCGGAGCCCCGTCGTCGATCTGTCCGAGCCGACCGCGATCGTGTTCACCAGCGGGACGACGGGTAAGCCGAAGGGCGTCGTGTTCACGCACGCGACGATCGGCGGCGAGATGCACGAGTGGTCGCTGATGGAGCCGATCACCCAGAACGGGTTGCGCCCACTGCTGGTTCTGCCCCTGTTCACCGCGGCGGGGATCATCTGGGGTATCTCCCGGACGGTGTTGCACGGCGGAACACTGCTGCTCCAACCCGGATTCGAGCCGGAGGCCGCGCTGCGGGTCCTGATCGACAGCCGGGCAACGACTCTGACCGGGCCACCGATCCTGTTCGAGCAGATCTCGCGGGTGCCGGGCTTCGCCGACGCGGACCTCGGCCATCTGACCACCGCCCATGTCGGCGGTGCCCGCGTCCCGTCGGCTCTGGTGGGCCTCTGGCTCGACCGTGGCGTGCAGCTGCGGCAAATCTACGGGCAGACCGAGATCGGTGGTTCGGCGACGGCCATGCCGCGCGACGAGGCGGCCGACCATCCCGACAAGTGCGGGTTCGGCGGCATCTTCACCAAGATCCGGGTCGTGAACGCCGATCTCGTCGAGTGCGCGCCGAACGAGGTGGGGCAGATCCTGCTGCGCGGGCCGGGAATGATGCCCGGCTACTGGCGTAACGACGAAGCGACCCGTGCGGCGCTCGTCGATGGCTGGCTACACACCGGCGACCTCGGAAAGCTCGACGAGAACGGGTATCTCACCTTCGTGGACCGCCTCAAGGACATGATCATCTCCGGCGGTCTGAACATCTCCCCGGTGGAGATCGAACAGGTGATCAACCGAATCCCGGGTGTCGAAGAGGTCGCGGTCATCAGTGTGCCCGATGACAGGTTCGGCGAGACTCCCGCGGCGGTGGTGAAGAAGGTCGAGGGTCTCTCCGAGTCCGACATCGTGGACTTCTGCGACCGCAATCTCGCGGATTACAAGGTGCCGCGGTATGTGGTGTTCGTCGACGAGGGACTCCCGCGCATGCCCAGCGGGAAGATCTCCAAGCGGCACCTGCGGGATGCCTATGCCGATGTGCCGCAGACCTATCCGAAGGTCAGGTGAGAACCGTGACCCGTCCCGAACGCGTGGCTGTCGTCACGGGCGGAGGCCGGGGTATCGGTGCTGCCATCTCACGACGGCTGGCTGCCGACGGGCATGCGGTCGCGGTCAACTACGCGACCAGCGAGTCGGAGGCGCAGGAGGTGGTGAGCGAGATCGTCGCGGCGGGTGGTCGCGCCGCGGCGATCCCGGCGGATGTCTCCGACGCCGTCGCGGCGGACAGGCTGATCGCCGAGGCCACCCGGCTTCTCGGTCCGCCGACCGTACTGGTCAACAACGCGGGGATGAATCGCGCCGGGTCGGCCCGGAAACAGAATGCACAGGAATGGGATCGGGTCATCGGCGTCAATCTCAGCGGTGCGTTCTACTGCACTCACGCCGCACTCCCCGGCATGTATCGCGCCGGATGGGGTCGGGTCGTCTTCGTGACCAGCCCGTCCGGCGGACGCAGGCCGTCGCCGGGGATGAGTGCCTATTCGGCCGCGAAGGCCGGTCTCGTGGGTATGACGCGATCGATGGCCCAGGAGGTCGCGCGCCGCGGTATCACCGTGAACGCCGTGATGCCCGGGTTCGTCGAGACGGACATCATCGCCTCCGGCGGCGAGGCCGCGGTCGAGAACCTGGCCGCGCACTGGCCACGGATTCCGGCCGAGTCCGTCGCTGCGACGGTGTCCTTTCTCGTCGGTGACGACGGTCGGCACGTCTCCGGCGAGGAGGTCGGGGTATGGCTCGGCGGTCCCGTGGGCGTCTGAGGCCTCAGTCCTGCCGCGATGCGGCCGCGGCGTCGGCCTCGGCCCGGTAATTCCCCGGCCACGCCTTACCCAGGGTGAGACCGCCGTCGACGACGACGTTCTGGCCGGTCACGAACGAGGCGTCGTCGGAGACGAGGTAGGCGATGGCGCCGGCGATGTCGTCTCCCTCGCCGGCGCGAGGGATCGGCTGGAACGAGGCCAGTCCTCTGCGCACGGCCTCGACGCTTGCGTCGAGGGCGTCGCCGTCCAATCCTGCCCCGTTTCCGACGATCCGGGTCGCGACGCCGCCGGGCGTCACCGCGTTGACTCGTACACCGAACTCGGCCAGCTCGCGTGCGGCGCTGCGGGTCAGCTGCAGGACCGCGGCCTTGGCGGCACCGTAGGGGTGCGGACCGAAGCCGGTACGGACCCCCGCCACCGACGAGATGTTCACGATCGTGCCGAAGCCCTGCGCACGCATGACCCGGGCCGCGTGCTTCGTGCCCAGGAATGCGCTGCGCGCGAGGACGGTGAACGTCGAATCCCATTCCGCGGCAGACGTGTCGGTGATGTAGGCCCACTGTCCGACACGGCCCGCGTTGTTGATCATCGCGTCGAGACGGCCGAACCGTGCGGTCGCCGCGCGTACCGCCGCGGCGATGTCGTCCTCCCGGGTCACATCGGTGTGCCGGTACACCGCGTGGTCGCCGAGGGTGATGGCGAGCGCCTCGCCGCGGTCGTCGTCGATGTCGGTCACCAGCACTCGCGCCCCCCTCGCGGTCAGCATCGTGCAGGTCGACGCGCCGATCCCGCTGGCTCCGCCGGTCACGACAGCGACCTTCCCGTCGAGTCCCTTCATGTGGTGGTCCTTTCCGAAAGTGCCCTCGCGACTTCGATCTTGAGGAATTAATCTAAAGACATTAGCCTGATATCCGGATGTTCGCCGACGAATCGGCGGCGCCGTGACCGCGAGGAGAGTGGCCATGTCCGAGTCGATCGTGATAGAGAGGCCTCGTCCGGGCGTTCTGCTGATCCGGCTCGACCGTCCGGACGCGCTGAATGCGCTGAACGCCGAACTGGTCGAGTCCCTGCACGAGGTCTTCGCAGAGGTGCGGTCGGACTCCGAGACGCGGGCTGTCGTGCTGACCGGCAGCGGACGCGCCTTCTGCGCGGGAATCGACCTGCGCGGCTATGGCACACCGCCCGGTGCGCGAGAGGGCGAGGGGCGCGCGCAGGCGGGAATGCGCGTGCAGCAGCACATCGCGTCGCTGGTCGAGGCTTTCCGCGGTGCGCGGCCACCGGTGATCGCGGCGGTCAACGGTGCCGCGGCCGGCGGTGGGATGGCCCTGGCGCTGATGGCGGACGTACGGATCATGTCCGAGACCGCGTCGATGCACGCCTCGTTCATCAACCGTGGCCAGTCGAGTTGCGACATCGGCGTCAGCTGGCTGCTGCCCCGGATGATCGGCTTCTCCCGGGCGGCCGAGATCATGCTGACCGGACGGCCGGTCGACGCCGCCGAATGCGAGCGTGTCGGGATCGTGTCGGCCGTGGTGCCCGGCGACGATCTCCTCGACCGGGCACTCGACACGGCCGAGAACATCGCGCGCAACAGCCCGTTCGGGGTGTGGATGACCAAAGAGGTCATGTGGTCCAACCTCGAGGCCCCGAGTCTGCGCGCGGCGATGGACCTGGAGAACCGCACCCAGATCCTCGCGGCGATGACCAGAGATCATCGCGAGGCCGTGCAGTCGTTCCTCGAGAAGCGTCCCCCCGTCTACCGAAACCACTGACCGGTGCTGTTCACGCGCGACAGGGCGACATCCGAGGAAGAGGTGCAGGTGCGATGAAGGTCGGCGTGATGGCGGGGTATTGGGGGTCGGGTCCGCCCCGGCGGATCGAGCAGACGCTCGCCGAGGCCGAGGCACTCGGTGTGGACAGTTTCTGGACCGCGGAGTCCTACGGCTCGGACGCGCTGACGCCGTTGGCGTGGTGGGGATCCCGCACCTCGACCATCGCGCTCGGTACCTCGGTGTGTCAGATGTCCGCACGCACGCCCACCGCACTGGCGATGGCGGCCCAGACGATCGATCACCTGAGTGGTGGACGGCTGATCCTCGGGATCGGCGCGTCCGGGCCGCAGGTGGTCGAAGGCTGGTACGGGGTTCCCTATCCGCGTCCCCTCGAGCGGACGCGTGAATACGTGTCGATCATGCGTGCCGTCTGGGCCAGGGATGCGCCGGTGACCTTCGATGGGCGGCACCATCAGCTGCCCCTGCGTGGCGGGACAGGTCTCGGGAAGCCGCTGAAGTCCATCGTGCACCCCTTGCGTTCCGACATTCCCGTGTACCTCGGTGCCGAGGGCCCGAAGAACGTGGCTCTGGCGGCCGAGATCGCCGACGGCTGGACGCCGTTGTGGTTCTCCCCGAAGACCGACGAGTTCTACCGGGCCGCGATGGCAGACGGTTTTGCCCGAGAATCGGCCCGGCGCTCGGTGGAAGATTTCGAGATCGCCAACGTCTGTTGGCTTTCCGAGGACGACGACGTGGAGCGCGCCGCCTCGCGGCTCAAACCCGTTGTCGCACTGTACGCGGGCGGGATGGGCGCCAAGGGCGCGAACTTCCACAACGACGTGTTCGTGCGGATGGGCTGGGGAGACGTGTGCGCTGAGGTCCAGGACCTGTATCTCCGGGGCCGCGCGGATCTCGCCGCTCAGGCGGTGCCCACTGCGATGGTCGAGGACGTGGCGCTGGTCGGTCCCGTGGACAAGATCTGCGAGGACATCGAGAAGCGATGGAAGGCGACGTGTCTGACCACGATGATCCTGGGCGGCTGGCCGCGGGCGGGATCCCGCGCACGCATCCTTGACACCATCCGGGCGTAACCGCTCGCGCCCCGTTCCACAGCGATGCTTCGGAATGGTTGTGCAGTAGGGAATTACATGGTCCGTCGTGTTCGACGAAAATGCCCTAAAAGTAATGCCTTTAGGTTAATGTTCACCAGGACACAACCATGACCGGGCGTGGCGCTCGGCACTGAAGGCGTGAGGTGTTCATGATCGAGACCACATCGACTGCGGCCCCGGGGGGTTCATCGGAGGCGCCGCCGACCGACCCCGGGATGTCGAAGAAGGCCGGCCGGGCCGCATTCGTCGGAACGCTGCTGGAGTATTACGACTTCAGCCTCTACGCATCGGCGGCGTCCGTGGTGTTCGCCGGCGTGTTCTTCTCGGGGTCGAGTCCGTTTCTCGGAACGCTGCAGGCGGTGGGGACGTTCGCGATCGGTTTCGTCGTCCGGCCGATCGGTGGCGTCGTGTTGGGCAGCCTCGGAGACCGATTCGGGCGCAAGAGGATTCTCGTGCTCACTCTGGTCCTGATGGGCGCCGCGACGATGCTCGTCGGGCTCCTGCCGGGCTACGATCAGATCGGCTGGCTCGCACCGCTGTTGCTCGTCGTGCTGCGGATCGTCCAGGGGATCGGGGCCAGCGCGGAGTACGGCGGTGCGACCCTGGTCGCCGTCGAGTTCGCGCCGCGTGGCAGGCGCGGGTTGCTCGGTTCGCTGCCGGGCATGGGGGCGGCGCTCGGTGGTGTGCTGGGCACGAGCGCGCTGCTCTTCTTCTCGACCGTCATGTCCGAAGACGCCTTCATGTCATGGGGGTGGCGCGTGCCGTTCCTGCTCAGCGGATTGATACTCGCCTACGGGTTGTGGTTGCGACGGTCCCTGCCGGAAACGCCGGAGTTCCAGCGGATCGAGGACACCGGCGGCACGGCCCGCACCCCGGTTCGCGACGTCATCACCCAGCAGCCGAAGGCCCTGCTGGTCGTGATGCTGATGGCCATCGGCATGACGGGAATCGGCTACTTCTACCTGGTCTTCATGGGCACGTTCGGTGCCAACCAGCTCGGGTTGGGCAGCACCGACATCCTGATCGGGCTGATCGCCGCGCAGGTGGCCAATGCGATGCTGATCCCGGTGTTCGGCGGGCTCTCCGATCGGGTGGGGCGTCGGCGGATCATCATGGCGGGTTTCGTCTACAGCGCGGTGTTCGCCTGGCCCGCGTTCCTGGTGCTGTCCGAATACGACTCGGCGGTGGTGTTCTGGGTGGTCCTTGCGCTGGGCAACGGACTCGGCGTGGGGATGATCTTCGGCCCGATGGGGGCCTACGTCACCGAACTCTTCCGGTCTCGTCATGTGTTCAGTGGGCTCGGGCTGGGTCGCGAGGCGGGCAACGCGATCGGCGCGGCCATCGTGCCGGTGATCGCGGTGCCGCTCGCCTTCGACGGCACGACGATCTGGCTCAGCGTGCTGCTGTGCGGCATCGCGGTGCTCGGATTCGGTGCTGCCTGGCTGTCGAGGGTCGGTGCAGAAACCGGCGACGGCGCGGCGGTCAGCTCCGGAGATCGCGGTCGAGGAACTCCAGCAGACCTTCGCTGAGGACGTCGTTGTCGTCACCGCTGACCATGTGACCGGCACCGCCGACGTCGATCTGGCGAGCGGTGGGGATGAGCTCGAGGAGGTCGCGCGCACCCTCATCGCTGACGACGTCGGACTGTGCGCCGCGGATCAGCAAGGTGGGTACGGTGATCGACCTCGCCGCCCGGCGGGCCTGCTCCTCGCGGACCCCGGCCTGTTCCGGACTGTTGGCGCGGTCGCTCAGCATCCGGGGGTCCCAGTGCCAGTACCAGCGCCCGTCGCGCAGCCGGAGGTTCTTGCGCAGTCCCTCCGGCCGCGGCGGGCGGCGGCGGTGCGGGTTGTAGGCGGCGACCGCGGCGGCGGCATCCTCGAGGGAGTCGAAGCCGGCGAGGCCGTCGTGCATGAACGCCGATATCTTCTCCAGTCCTTCGGGTTCCGCGCGCGGCGTGATGTCGACGAGGACCAGGCCCCGCGCGAGCGTGGGATCGGCGGCCTGGGCGATGAGCGAGGTCATCCCGCCGAGCGACGCGCCGACGAGTACCGGGCGCGATCCGAGGCCGGCGACGACCGCCGCCAGATCGCGGGCATGTGCGGAGATCGAGTAGTCGCCGTCGGCGGGCCACTCGCTGTCCCCGTGTCCCCGCGCGTCGATCGTGACGGCGGTCCAGCCGTGATCTGCGAGCCTCCGACCTGTGCGTTGCCACGAGTGCCGGGTCTGACCGCCGCCGTGCAGCAGGAGGGCGGTCCCCGTCGCGGGCAGGTCCGTGGGCTCCCAGCGATCGGCGACGAGAGTGACCCCGTCTCCGTCCAGACGGATGGCGGTGGTGGAGTCGGGCATCTGCTGCTTCCTCTCGTGTGTCGGGAGTCGACCGTAAACTAATGATATAAGGTTTTGGGGTGCGTCGGCAAAGAGGGGTGGAGATGGTGAAGGGTGGCCCCGGTTCCGTCGGCTCGACCGGTGGGCTGGTTGCCGTGCTCTGCTTCACGGTGATGACGTTGTCGGTCATGCAGGCCGCGGTCGTCCCGGTGCTGCCCACCATGTCCGCGGAACTCGGGGTGGGACCCGCCGAGATCGGCTGGGTGCTGACCGCGAATCTGCTGTCGGCCGCGATCTGCACCCCGCTGCTCAGCAAGGTCGCCGACCGTCGCGGGGGACGAGCGGTGCTCATCGGCGTGCTCGTCGTGGTCGTCGGGGGCTCGGTGCTGTGTGTCGTCGCCCCGAACCTGCCCCTGCTCGTCGCCGGCCGCGTCCTGCAGGGCTGCGCGTTCGCGCTCTTCCCGATCGGGGTGGCCGTACTGCGGACGAATGTGGACGACCGCCGGCTCGCCCATGCGATCGGCCTGATGTCGGGGATCATGGCCGGCGGCGCGGGCATGGGCATGGTGATCGCCGGGGTCCTGGTCGCCGACGGCGGCTCGTACGTCAGGGTGTTCTGGTTGCTGCTGGCGCTGAGCGCGATCTCCCTCCTGTGGGTGGTCGTGGCGGTGCCGCGGAGCCCGCGGACCGCGGTGACCGGCTCGCTCGACATCGCGGGGGCAGCGCTCCTCGCGATCGGACTGAGTGCGCTGCTGCTCGCCTTGTCCGAGGGGCCGCGCCGCGGCCCGGTGCCCGCGATCGGGTTCGGGGCCGCCGGGCTCGTGTGCCTCGTGCTCTGGTGTGTGCACCAGCGCCGATCCGCCTCGCCCTTGGTGCCGCTCTCCTCGCTGGCGGGCCGGGCGGTCGCACCGGCGCATGTCGCCGCGCTGCTGGTGGGCGCGGCGATGTACTTCCAGTTCCTGGGTATCGCGCAATTCGTCCAGGCGGAACCGTCGATCTCCGGTTACGGGTTCGGGGTCAGCGTGCTCGGCGCGAGCGTGATGTTCCTGTTGCCGGGTTCGGTGGCGGGGGTCGTCGCGGCCGCGGCGAGCGGACGACTCGTTCATCGTTTCGGGGGCCATCGGGTGCTCGCCGCGATGTGCGCGTGCGGCGTGGTCGCGTTCGTCTTCCTCGTCCTCGCGCGCGACCGGCCATGGCAGCTGATCGTCGCCGCGGTGGTGGTCAACATCTTCGTCAGCGGGTCCTATGCCGCGCTCCCGTCCCTGCTGACCGGCGCCGTTCCGGCTTCGGAGACGGCCACGGTGAATGGCGTGAACGCGATCGCCCGCATCATCGGCAGTTCGATCGCCAGTGCCACGGTCGCCACCGCGTTCGCGACGATGACCGTCGCGGGTGGGAGCAGCGCCTCCGGTTCGGCCTACACCCTGGTGTTCGCCGTCGGTGGGGTGGCGGCCGCCGCTGCCGGGCTCGTCGGCCTGATGTCTCGTCCGCTCAGACCGGGTACCGAAGCCGGATCGGTGACCGCCGTCGGCGCACGAGACTTCCCGGCGCGTGCGCGGTGAGTGGTCCCCGCCTCAGCCGAGCGTGGACGTCCGGGCAACGAGTTCGGGCTGGAAGACCAGATTCGACGGCACATGGGTGTCGGCCGACTCGTTCGCCGCGGCGATCAGCAGGTCGACGGCGGTGACGCCGATCCGGGTGGTGGGCTGCCGGATCGACGAGAGGGGCACCACGGCCGACCGGGCGAAGTCGATGTCGTCGTAGCCGATGATCGCGATGTCGTCGGGGACCCGCACACCCCCGGCGAGCATGGTGAAGGCTTGTAACACCCCGATGGCGAGGAGGTCGTTGGCGCAGAAGACGGCGTCCGGGAGACCGTGCGGTCCGCGACCCAGCAGGGCGGTGCCGACCTCGCGCCCGGCCAGCACGCTCAGCGTCGTCGTGTCCACGACCTCCAGGGTCGCGCCGTCGACCTCGGCGACCGCGTCCTGGGCGCCGCGGCGACGGTCGGCGACCTGCCGCAGTCCCGGCGGCCCGCCGACGAAGACGATGCGGCGGCGGCCGGTGTCGCACAGATGGGACACCGCGAGGCGTCCGCCCGCGATGTCGTCGACGGCGACGGAGTCGAAAGGAGAACCCCCCGCGTCGCGGTCGACGAGGATCACCGGGGTGCCGCGGCGGCGCAGGGAGTCGAACCGCCGCAGATCGTCGCCGATGGGTGAGACGAGAAGTCCGAACACGCGCTGTTCGTCGAAGGTGTCGAGGTAGGCCTGCTCACGCGATTCGTCGTCATCGGAGGTGCCGAGCAGAACCGTGAGGTCGTGGTCGCCGGCCCGCCGTTCGGCGGCGCGGGCGATGTCGGTGAAGAACGGGTTCCCCACATCGAGGACGACCAGCCCGACACATCGGGATCGGCCCGCGCGGAGTTGCCGGGCCGCGTCGTTGCGCACGAAGCCGAGTTGGTCGATCGCCGCCTGGACCCTGGCGACGGTGGACGGGGACACCTTCCCCGGAGAGTTGAGCACGTTCGACACCGTGCCCACCGACACCGACGCCGCTGCGGCGACGTCGCGCATGCTCACACCCATGGGTTCATCTCACCAGACGCGGTACCGGTACACGCGGAGCCGGGAGGGTCGCCCATCTCTCGGCCTGGTTGACTACGAACAGGTTTCGTCCCGCCACGTTTCGTCCACTCTGGTGTCGTTCTGGCGCGTGGGGCACCACCTGCGCGGCACCTCCAGCACGAAAGGCGACTCGATGTCGACTCCGGCCAGTCCGTTCTCCGCCGACTACCAGCCCGATCCGCGCCGGTGGAAGGCACTGGCGGTGTGCCTGGTCGTGGGGTTCATGACACTGCTCGACGTCTCGATCGTGAACGTCGCGCTGCCGTCCATCGAGGCCGGGCTCGGTGCCACGTCCGCCGATCTGTCGTGGGTGGTGTCCGGGTACGCGCTCACGTTCGGCCTGGTGCTGGTCCCTTCGGGGCGGGTCGGTGACGCCCGGGGCCGCAAGGTCACCTTCCTGGTCGGACTGACCCTGTTCGTGGTGGCGTCGGCGGCATGCGGGGTGGCTCAGGGCCCGACGCAACTCGTCGTCTTCCGCCTGATCCAGGGCGTCGCGGGCGGCATTCTCGCGCCGCAGGTCTCCGGCCTCATCCAGCTGCTGTTCCGCGGGGCCGAGCGCGGCAAGGCCTTCGGCATGTTCGCCGCGACCATCGGGATCTCTACGGCAGTCGGACCGTTGCTCGGTGGTGTCCTCATCCAGCTGGGCGGCGGCGTCGACGGATGGCGCTGGATCTTCTTCGTGAACGTGCCGATCGGTGTGGTTGCCTTCATCGCCGCGATCCGGTTGATCCCGGCACGACCCGAGGAGCTCAAACAGCCGCTGCGCGGAAGTTTCGACCCCGTCGGAGTTGTGCTCCTCGGGGTGGGCGTCTTCGCGCTGATGCTGCCGCTCGTCCAGGAGCAGGAGTGGCCTGGTCCACGGAAATGGCTTCTGTTGATCGTGGCCGCGGTGGTGCTCGTCGCGTTCGTGTTGTGGGAGCGCCGCCAGGGTCGCGCGGGACATCAGCAACTCGTCGACCTCTCGCTGTTCTCGATGCGCTCGTATTCGCTGGGCTGCATCATCGCCATGGTCTACTTCGCCGGGTTCACGACGGTCTTCTTCATCTACACATTGTTCGTGCAACAGGGACTCGGCTATTCGGCGCTGCAGGCGGGTCTGGCGGTCACGCCGTTCGCCCTCGGGTCGGCGGTGTCGGCGACCGTCGGCGGCAACATCGTGACGAGGGTCGGTCGCTCGCTGGTCCTCATCGGACTGGGCCTCGTGGTCCTGGGCATGGCCGCGACGATCGTCGCCGTTCAGTTCGTGCCCGGCCCCGACGTCGGATACGCCGCCGCGTTGCCGCTGCTCGTCGCCGGAGTCGGCTCGGGTCTGGTGATCTCGCCGAACCTCACGCTGAGCCTCGACCAGGTACCGGTCACCAAGGCGGGCATCGCCGGAGGTGTCCTGCAGACCGGCCAGCGGATCGGGGCCGCGGCCGGTATCGCGCTCGTCGGCGCGGTGTTCTTCGCCCAGGTCGCCAACAGCGGTGGGGATTGGGCGCGCGCGTTCCAGATCGGACTCGGGACGGCCGCGGGCCTGGTTCTCATCGCGCTGGTGGTAGGGCTGGTGGACCACTTCGGACATCACCGGGACCAGACCCCGGGCGTCGACGCCCGCTCCTCCTGAACCGACACAGAGGGGCCCGATCGGCAGGATCGGACCCCTCCGCGACACCTTGGGCGTCAGGCACGTGCCCGGGGCACCAGCCGTTCGAGCTGGGTCACATGCGCGGGCGTCAGCTCCTCCAGGGAGGCGACCCCGAGGAGTCGCATGGTGCGAGCGATCTGTTCACCGAGGATCTCGATCATCCGGTCCACGCCGGCCTCGCCGCCGGCCATGAGGCCGTAGAGGTAGGCCCGGCCGACCAGGGTGAACCGTGCACCCAGCGCGATCGACGCGACGATGTCGGCGCCGCTCATGATTCCCGTGTCGAGGATGATCTCGGTCGAGTCGCCGACCTCCCGGACGACGTCGGGCAGTAGGTGGAACGGGATCGGTGCCCGATCCAGCTGTCGGCCACCGTGATTCGACAGGACGATACCGTCCGCGCCGAGGCCGGTGACGGCCTTGGCGTCGTCGACCGTCTGGATGCCCTTGACCACCAGCTTGCCCGGCCACTGCGACTTGATCCAGGCCAGGTCGTCGAAGGTGACGGTCGGGTCGAACATGGTGTCCAGCAGTTCGGCCACGGTTCCCGACCACCGGTCGAGGGAGGCGAATGCCAGGGGTTCGGTGGTCAGGAAGTCGATCCACCACTGCGGCCTCGGGATCGCGTTGACCACCGTCTTGGCCGTCAGGGCGGGCGGGATCGACATCCCGTTGCGCTTGTCGCGCAGGCGTGCCCCGGCGACGGGGACGTCGACGGTCACGAGCAGGGTGTCGTAACCTGCCTTCGCGGCGCGGTCGACCAGGGCCATGGACCGCTCGCGGTCCTTCCACATGTACAGCTGAAACCAGTTGCGACCGTGAGGGTTGGCGTCCTTGACATCTTCGATCGACGCGGTGCCCATGGTCGACAGTGAGAACGGGATGCCGGCGCGACCGGCGGCACGTGCACCGGCGTACTCGCCCTCGGTCTGCATCATCCGGGTGAACCCGGTGGGCGCGATGCCGAACGGCAGCTCCGAGCGCCCGCCCAGGATGGTGGACGAGGTGTCCACCTTCGAGACGTCGCGCAGGATCGCCGGGTGGAACTCGATGTCGGAGAACGCCTGTCGTGCACGTTCGATGGACAGTTCCGCCTCCGCCGACCCGTCGGTGTAGTCGAAAGCCGCCTTGGGGGTGCGTCGCTTGGCGATCTTGCGGAGATCTTCGATGGTGAGCGCGGCGTCGAGGCGGCGCTTCTTGGCATCGAACTGCGGCTTCTTGAACTGCATCAGCGGCGCGAGGTCGCGCGGCTTGGGTACTCGGCGCTTCATAGCGGAACCGGTGTGCATGGTCATGCCTTTCCTGCCCCGACCGTGGCGCGCGCACGCGTGCCGCGAGTGCGTCGGGGTGCATAGTGTTGCGGCGGGAACCTGTCGGCGACGATAGTCCGCATCGCCTCGAGATCGCCATCGATCAATTCATGGGCTCGTGCCGTGAGCAGTACGTTGCCGAGTGCGGTCGCCTCCACGGGGCCGGCCTGGACGGGCAACCCCAGGCGGTCGGCGGTGAGCTGGCACAGAAGCCGGTTCTGCGATCCGCCGCCGACGAGGTGCACGGTCTCCACCGGTGTCCCCGAGAGCGCGGCGGCCTTCGCGACGCCGTCGGCGAACGCGGATGCCAGACTCTCGACGATCGCGCGGACCATCTCGGCGCGGGTCATCGGCGGTCGCATGCCGCGCTCGTCGTACCAGTCGCGGATGCGTGCAGGCATGTCACCCGGCGGGAGGAAACGTGCGTCGTCGGTGTCGAAGACGTCGACGGTCGGCGTCACCTCCGCTGCCTGGGCCAGCAGCTCGCCGAGGTCGGCCCGGTACCCCTCGCGCTGGTACTGACGCACCGTCTCGCTGAGCAGCCACAGTCCCATCACGTTGTGCAGGTAGCGGATTCGGCCGTCGGCGCCGACCTCGTTGGTGAAGTTGGCCTTCCACCCGTCGCGGGACAGAACCGGTTCGGTCAGTTCGACACCGACGAGACCCCACGTGCCGCAGGAGATGTAGGCCGCTCGCGACGGATCCATCGGGATCGCCGCCACCGCCGACGCCGTGTCATGCGAGGCGACGGCGGTGACACGGGTGGACGACGGCAGGCCGAGCCGCTCGGCGACATCGGTGAGGAGAGGGCCCTGGTCGGACCCGGTCTCGACGATCTCGGGGAACAGTCCGACGGGCAGCCCGAGGCGTTCCATCATCGCGGTGTCCCACTGGCCGTTGACCCCGAGCAGACCAGTGGTCGAGGCGTTGGTCCGCTCGGTGCCGCGCCTGCCGGTCAGCCAGTAGGTGATCAGGTCGGGGATCAGCAGCGCGCTGTCGGCGTGATCGAGCAGGCCGTCGGCCTTCTCCGCGGCCAGTTGGTACACCGTGGTGAACGGCAGGAACTGCAGGCCGTTGCGCAGGTACAGGTCCACCGGCCCGAGTTCGGCGTGCACGGCGTCGACTCCGGCCGCCGTGCGATCGTCCCGGTAGTGGTGCGGCAGACCCAGCATCCGGCCGTCGCGGAGCAATGCGTAGTCCACCGCCCATGAGTCGACGCCGATGCCGACGAGGTCGTCGGATTGACGGGCTGCCTCGGCGAGGCCCGCCGAGGCGGCCCGGAACAAGCCGGGAACGTCCCAGTGCAGTGCCGACCGTCGGCCGTTCCACATGTGCACGGGATCGTTGGAGAATCGGGCGACCTGTTCGAGCTCGAGTCGTCCCCGCGACACATCGGCGAGCATCACCCGGCCGCTGGTCGCGCCCAGGTCGATCGCGGCGACCTGGGCGGACCGAGTGGAGCGGCTCATCGCAGGAACGCGGCGGCGACGCCCGCATCCACCGGCACGTGCAGACCTGTGGTGTGCGAGAAGTCGGACGTGCACAGGGCGAAGGCGGCGTTGGCGATGTTCTCCGGCAGCACCTCGCGCTTGAGAAGGGTTCGCTGGGCGTAGAACTTGCCCAGATCCTTCTCCTCGACGCCGTAGACGGCGGCGCGCTGCGCACCCCACCCGCCGGCGAAGATGCCCGAACCGCGCACCACGCCATCGGGATTGATGCCGTTGACCTTGACGCCGTGCTCGCCGAGTTCGGCAGCGAGCAGTCGGACCTGATGGGCCTGGTCGGCCTTGGTGGCCGAGTACGCGATGTTGTTGGGGCCGGCGAAGACCGAGTTCTTCGACGAGATGTAGAGGATGTCGCCGCCGAGCTTCTGGTCGATGAGGGCGCGCGCGGCGGCCTTGCTCACCAGGAACGAACCGCGTGCCATCACGTTGTGCTGCAGGTCCCAGTCGGCAGCGGTGGTGTCCAGCAACGACTTCGAGAGGGACAGGCCGGCGTTGTTGACGACGAGATCGATACCGCCGAAGGCGAGCACGGTGGCGTCGATCGCCGCCTGGACGGCTGCTTCGTCGGTGACGTCGGCGGCCACGCCGATGGCGACGTCACTCGAACCGATCTCCTCCGCGGCGGCACGTGCCTTCTCCGCGTCGAGGTCGGCGATCACCACGCAGGCGCCTTCGGCGGCGAGACGCGCCGCGATGGCTTTGCCGATGCCCGATGCCGCGCCGGTGACGAGCGCGATGCGGGTGGCGAGCGGTTTCGGTTTCGGCATCCGCGCGAGCTTTGCCTCTTCGAGCAGCCAGTACTCGATGCGGAACTTCTCCGACTCGTCGATCGGCGCGTAGGTGGAGATCGCCTCGGCGCCGCGCATCACGTTGATCGCATTGAGGTAGAACTCGCCTGCGACGCGCGCGGTCTGCTTGTCCTTGCCGAAACTGAACATGCCGACGCCGGGGACGAGCACGATGGCCGGGTCGGCGCCGCGCATGGCCGGGCTGTCCTCGGTCGCGTGCCGGTCGTAGTAGGCGCGGTAGTCCTCGCGGTAGCTCTCGTGGAGCGCCGCCAGACGCTCCTTGCATTCGTCGACCGATGCCGATGCCGGGAGATCGAGGACGAGTGGCTTGACCTTGGTACGCAGGAAGTGGTCCGGGCAGCTGGTGCCGAGGGCAGCCAGCCGCGGGTGTTCCTGTGCGGCAAGGAAGTCGAGCACCGGCTCGACGTCGGTGAAGTGGCCGACCTGCGGCTTGTCCATCGAGGCGAGACCGCGGATGAACGGTGCGAGGGCCGCTGCCTTGGCGCGACGTTCGGCGGCCGGGAGTGCGCCGTACCCGTCCAGCGGTGCGCCGAACGGCTGCGAGCGGCCGTTGGCGGTGATGTACTTCTCGGCGGTGTCGATGATCTCGAGCGAATGGGCCTCGGCCTCCTCGGACGTGTCACCCCACGCGGTGATCCCGTGCCCGCCGAGGATGCAACCGATCGCCTGCGGGTTGGACTTCTTGATCGCCGAGATGTCCAATCCGAGCTGGAATCCCGGACGGCGCCACGGCACCCATACGACGCGGTCGCCGAAGATCTTGTTCGTCAACGCCTCTCCGTCGGCGGAGGTGGCGATGGCGATCCCGGAGTCGGGGTGGAGGTGATCGACATGTGCGGCGTCGACCAGACCGTGCATCGCGGTGTCGATGGACGGTGCCGCGCCGCCCTTGCCGTGCAAGCAGTAGTCGAAGGCTGCGACCATCTCGTCCTCGCGGTCGAGGCCCGGGTAGACATCGACGAGCGCGCGCATGCGGTCGAGACGAAGGACGGCGAGGCCCTGCTCGGTCAGGGTGCCGAGGTCTCCGCCGGAACCCTTCACCCACAGCAGATCGACGTCCTCGCCGGTGACGGGGTCGGTGTCGGTGGCCTTGGCGGAGGTGTTGCCGCCGGCGTAGTTGGTGTTCTTCGGATCGGAGCCGAGCCGGTTGGAACGCGCGATGAGCGCGGCGACTGCGGGATTGGTCATGTCGGGGGATCTCCTCGAGTTCAGGGAAGCTGGGGCGGGGGAGCGCTCAGGCGCCCCAGGACGACTGGGTGCCGCCGACGCGCTCGGCGACGATGCGCTCGCGGTAGCCGGACTCGGCGTAGGCGGTCATCGGGTCGGCGGGGAGTCCGCGCCGGGTACGACGCTCGGCGAGCATCGGACGGACGTCGGTGTAGAAGGCATCCATCAGGATTCCGTTTGCGCCCAACACATCTCCGGCCTCCTGCGCCGCGGTCAATGCGTCGGTGTCGACGAGCAGCGCGCGGGCGGTCATCTCCTCGACGTTGAGCACCGAACGGATCTGTCCGGGGATCTTCTCCTCGACGTTGTGGCACTGGTCGAGCATCAGGGCGACCGGCGAGCCGGTGTCGAGGCCGCCGCCGCGGATCACCTCGAACAGGATGCGGAAGAGCTGGAACGGGTCTGCGGCACCGACGATGAGGTCGTCATCGGCGTAGAAGCGCGAGTTGAAGTCGAAGGAGCCGAGCTTCCCGAGGCGCAACAGCTGGGCGACGATGAACTCGATGTTGGTGCCCGGTGCGTGGTGTCCGGTGTCGAGGCAGACCATGGCCCGTTCACCGAGAGCGGTGACGTGGGCGTAGGAGGTGCCCCAGTCCGGCACGTCGGTGACGTAGGTCGCCGGTTCGAAGAACTTGTACTCCAGCACGAGTCGCTGATCGTCGCCGATGTGCTGGTAGATGGTGGCCAGCGACTCGGCGAGGCGGTCCTGGCGTCCGCGGATGTCGCCCTGGCCCGGGTAGTTGGTGCCGTCGGCGAGCCAGATCTTGAGGTCGCGCGAACCGGTCGCGTTCATCACGTCGATACACGCGATGTGGTGGTCGATCGCCTTCTGGCGCACCGTCTTATCGGTGTGGGTGAGGCTGCCGAACTTGTAGTCGTCGTCCTGGAAGGTGTTGGAGTTGACGGTTCCGAGGGTGACGCCGAGACCCTGTGCGTACTGGGCGAGGGCGGTGTAGTCGTCGACGGTGTCCCAGGGGATGTGCAGGGCGACGGTGGGGGCGAGTCCGGTCAGTTCGTTGACCTTCGCCGCGTCGGCGATCTTCTCGTGGATGGTGCGCGGGGTGCCCGGGGTGCCGAACACCTTGAACCGGGTGCCGGAGTTGCCGAACGCCCAGGAGGGGAGCTCGATCTCGAGATTGTCGAGGATCGTCTCGTCAAAGGTGGCCATCAGGGTTCTTTCGGTTGGGTTTCCCCGCCGCCGGCGTCGGGGAACAACCGGCGGCGGGGAAGTCAGTGGACTGATACGTTTCAATCAAGCGGAAGGCCCGCTGGAAGACGACTCAGACAGCGGTCGTGCTGGTGGGTTCGGCGGTGGGTGCGTCACCGGCGACCGGGCGGCCCGCCGACACCGGGTGCTCGATGAGTTGCGGCGACAGCGGTGCGCCGTAACGCTCGACCTCGATCTCCTGCAGCGTCTTGCCCTGCGTGTCGGGAGCGGCGATCGCGCCGATGATGAGCGCGATGGTGAGCAGGGCGACGAGCAGGATGCCCACCGTGGTGAGACCGGTGGCGGCCAGCATCGTGGGGAAGAAGTAGCTCAGCAGACCGGTCGCGGTGCGGACGACGAAGAACATCACGCCCTGCGCGCTGGCGCGATACGGGGTGGCGAACATCTCGCTGGCCCACAGGCTGTAGAACGCCTGCGCGCCGATACCCGCGGAGACGCCCCACAGGATCGCGAAGGCGAGCATCGTGGTGATGCCACCGTCGGTGAAGGCGACCAGCACGATCCAACCGACGATGCCCAGTGCCGCGCCGAAGATGTAGAGCGCGCGCTGTGAGACCCGATCGGCGTACCGCATGAAGCCGAAGTAGGTGGCGAGCACGGTGCAGCCCCACACCAGCACCTGCAGCAGGTTCTGCTGGACGGCACTCTCGAGGCCTGCGGTCTCGTAGACCCGGGGCATGAAGATGCCGGCCTGTCCGGCGACGGTGTTCCAGAACAGATAGATGCCGCCGAGCAACAGCAGCGCGGTGATGTTGACCTTCTTGGAGAACAGGCCCTTGACGCCGCGGGCGCCGACCGAAGCGGTGAGCGAGCGCGTCTCGTCGACAGCCTCGTCCTTCCAGATCTTCGACTCGGAGAGTCCCTGGCGGATCCACCAGACGACGGCGGCCACCACGAAGAGGTGCAGGAAGATCAGGCGCGATCCGAGCAGCCCGAGGGGTGCCAGTGCGGCGGCGAGGGCGAATCCGATCAGCGGACCGACCGACCAGGCGAGCTGCGCGGTGCCGACGTGCTTGGCACGTTCGACCGATGGTGCCTCTTCCGCGATATATGTCCAGGACGCCGGTACGCCGGCGCCGACCGCGAGGCCGGTGATGACGAATGCGGCCAGCAACATGGTGAAGTTGAGCGCGAAAGCGGCGAGCAGGACTCCGACCATGTAGACGAGCAGGTCGTAGGTGTAGATCGCCTTGCGGCCGTAGCGGTCGCACAGCGGGCCGCCGATGGCGGCACCGACCGCGGCACCGAAGGCGTTGGCGCTCAGCGCCGCGAGCAGGCCGACGGCGAAGTTGCTGATGCCGAACTCGTCCTGCCAGAAGCCGAGGCTGGTGGCGATCGCGATGATCGAACCGGCTTCGATGTAGTTCGACATGGCGACCGAGATGGTCGCCCGCCAGCCGGTGGTGGAGCGCGCTCCTACTTTCATGGTGATTCCTTGCGTCGGAGATCAGTACAGAGGGTCGGGATCGGAGAGGTCAAACCGGAGTTCGCTGATGTCGGTGCGCCCGTCAGTACGTGTCGTGTGTTGCGTGTGCGGGGTCAGTCGAGGTGGAAGTACTCGACGAGTTCGGTGCGGATCGTGTCGGGGTTCGCGCCCCCGTCGGTGCCGCCCGCGGCGGGGCGGAAGTACTCGGCCATGTGGGCCTGCCACCTGGCGTTGACCTCGGTGGCCTCCATCGCGGCGGAGGTTTTCGCGAAGTCCTCGGTCTCGAGGTAGCCGACGACCATGCCGTCGTCCTGTCGCAAGAACAGCGAGTAGTTGCGCCACCCGGTCTCGCGCAGCGCGTCGAGCATCTCGGGCCAGACCTCCGTGTGTGCCTCGAGGTAGTCCTCGACGCGCTCGGGGCGCAGATGCAGCACGAAACAGACGCGCTGGAGGTCGGACATGGCTGCTCCTGACAGACGACGTGTGGGGAAACGCAGATCGTCGGGAGGGGTCCACCTCGGCGAATTAGAACGTTTCAATTTGTGATGGCAGCAACATTAAGAGCGAGCTGTGAGGATGTCAAGAGCCGTCCGAGGCAAACGAGTCCCGGGCGGGCGGCGATGCGACATGATCATCGGAAACCGGTGAGGCGACAGGGGATGGCGTGCGCGGAGCGAGTCGGGGAACAGATGTCGGCAGTCCGGATCTGATGGGGAAGACGGCCATCGTGACCGGCGGTGGCTCCGGCATCGGGGCGGCGCTCACCAGAGCGCTGGTCGCCGGTGGTGCGGACGTCACGTGCGCGGACATCGATCTCGCCGCGGCCGAACGCGTGGCGGCGGCGTTGGCCGGTGGGCTCGGTGACGTCCGGGCCGTACATCTCGACGTGACCGATGCCGCTGCGGTGGCAAGCCTGGTGGACAGCGTCGTCACGCGGTCGGGCCGGTTGGACCTGATGTTCAACAACGCCGGCATCACGTGGGGTGGACCCACCGAGATGTTGTCGCTCGATCAATGGAACGCCATCATCGACGTCAACATCCGCGGCGTCGTCCACGGGGTCGCGGCCGCCTATCCGGTGATGATCGGCCAACGGTCGGGGCACATCGTGAACACGGCGTCGATGGCGGGGCTCGTCGCGGCGGGCCTGATCACCAGTTATGTCATGACCAAGCATGCGGTCGTCGGGATGTCGCTGGCGCTGCGCACCGAGGCGGCCGGGCATGGGGTCAAGGTGACGGCAGTCTGCCCGTCCGCGGTCGAGACGCCGATTCTGGACAAGGGCTCGGTCGGCGGATTCGTTGGTCGCAGATACTATCTCGCGAGCCAGGGTTCGACGAAGGCCTACGACGCCGACCGGCTGGCGCAGGACACCCTGGCCGCGATCGCCGCGAACCGACCGCTTCTCGTCGTGCCGCGGCGCTCCCGGATCTCCTGGCGCATGCAGCGATTGGCGCCCGGACTCACCAATCGTCTTGCAGCGCAGTTCATCGCACGGCAACGCGCGGAGTTGCGGTCGGAGGGTTAACCTCCGGCGGTACTGCTCAGGATGGCGACGATGACGCCGGCCACGGTCAGCACGCCGACGACCCACGCCATCGCGACCGCGACCCGTCTGCGCCCGAACCGTGCCGCGTTGATCGCGATCCCGAGGCACACCAGGATCGCGATCGAGTAGACCGAGATCCCGAGGGTGAGCAGAGCGACCGAGGAGTCGGCGAGCAGGACAACCCGAGTGGACATGCCTCCGAGTACATCACCAGTGGGATTCAGGGGTGCACGCGGATCGCGTCGGAGGTGACGTCACGCGGTGGACATCGTGACCGAAGATCTCGCGTTGTGCATCACGCCTCCGCCGCGCGCCTCGGACGATAGGCGACGACGAGCACGAGCAGTGCGACGACCGCGAACGAGGAACCGGCCAGAATCGTTGTGCCGGTAGCTGTGCCGGAGGGATCGCTGCGTTGTAGCGGGCCGAAGACGGTCATCAACGTGGCAAGTCCGAGCGCCCCGCCGACCTGGAGCAGCGCCTGCATGAGGCCCGAGGCGGCGCCGGCGTCGGCCGCGGGTGAGTTGTCGACGATCAGGACGTTGGCGGGGGCCACGGACAGGCCGATTCCCGCGCCCATGATCATCGACGGCGCCAGAATCGCACTGACGAAGGTGGATTCCGGGCCGACGAACGACAACCACAGCAAACCGACGATCGCCAGAGACAATCCCGCCATCAACACCGGTGCCGCACCGAGGCGGGCAACGAGGCGGGCGGTGATCCCGGTGACCGTCAGTCCGATGTTGAGGACCATGAACGGTAGGAAGGCGAACCCGGAGGCGACGACGCTGTAACCCATCACGTCCTGCAGGTGCAGGGTCATGAAGGTGAACATGCCCATCATCGCCCCGGGCAACAGCAACATCACCACGAACGGCGCGGCCTTGCGCGCGGAGTTCACCAGCCGGGGCGGGAGCAGTGGGTGGCTCGTACGGCGTTGCCGGACAGCGAAAGCCGCGAGGGTCGCTGCGCCGACGGCAAGCGATGCGGTGGTCGCCGGGTCGGTCCAGGAGACCTCGGAGGCGCGGATGAAGCCGAAGACCACCGCGGCGACGCCTGCCGCGGACAGAAGGGTGTCCCAGATACCCAGATGGCCGGTTTGCCGAGGTGTCTCGTCGACGGTGAACGGTGCGGCGAGGAGGATCGCTGCCCCGATCGGCACGTTGACCAGCATCACCCAGTGCCACGACAGCTGTTCGGTGAGTACGCCGCCGAGGAGCAGGCCGAGTGCGCCGCCCGACGCGGCGCCCAGCGAGAACCAGCTGATCGCTTTCGCGCGATCGGGTCCGGGAGGGAAGTTCGCGACGATCAGTCCCAGTGCGGTGGGTGCGGCCAGCGCGGCGCCCACACCCTGCAGGACGCGGGCGGTGAGAAGCATCCACGCGCTGGTCGCCAGTCCGCCGAGGAGCGACGCCGCGGTGAACAGTGCGATCCCGTAGAGCAGCGCGCGGCGGCGTCCGATCAGGTCGCCGAGACGTCCGCCGAGCAACAGAAGTCCGCCGACCGCCAGCACGTAGGCGTTCATCACCCACGACTGGGAGACCTCGCTGAAGCCCAGGTCGTCGCGGATGCGGGGAAGCGCGACGGTGACGATCGTGCCGTCGAGGATCACCATCAGCTGGCTCGCGACCACGACGATGAGTCCGATCCAGGTGCGGCGGTCGATGGTCGGTTCGCCTGCGCCAGACGCCGAAGTCGATGAGCGGGCTGCGCGATCGGAGATCTGGGACATCGGGCCTCCAGGGCGGGTAAGGTCGAAGAGGAGAGTCTCTCCAATTGGAGACTGTCTCCGCTTATTCAAGCGGAGATGCTCTCCGGTTACAAGTGTTTTCTTCGGGAGGTGGCATGACCAGCGCATCCGCGCCGGCAAAGCCGATGCGAGCCGACGCTCGACGCAACTACGAGAAGGTCGTCGCCACGGCGGCGCAAGCCTTCCGTGAGTCGGGGATCGACACATCGCTCGATGACATCGCCAAACGAGCCGGTGTCGGGGCCGGGACCTTGTACCGTCACTTCCCGTCTCGCGAGGCGCTCGTCGCGGCGGCAATGCGACAGGACACCGCTGCCCTGGTGGAGGCGGCGCGAACCGCAAACGGGGAGGAGCCGGGGGAGCGGCTCGTCGACTGGATTCGTGCACTCGCCCGCCACGTCGGGGCGTATCAAGGTCTGCCCGAGGTCATCATCGCGGCGGCCGGCGATCCGGAGAGCCCGCTCTTCACCAGCTGCGCCGACATCCGCGTGGCCGGCGCCGACATCCTCGGCGCCGCCCAACGCTCCGGCGGGATCCGCGCCGACCTCACCGTCGACGAACTGTTCACCCTGGCCAACATGATCGCCCTGGGACGCAGTTGCGTCGAGTCGCAGCGTCTCCTGGAACTCGTGGTCGAGGGTATCCGTGGGCCCGGTGTGTGAACCGGGCCCACGGACCCGTCCGTCCGTGCGCGGCACGGACGGACTCGCGGCCGGCTAGGAGCTGACGGTCACCTGCTCGAAGGCCAGCCGTTCCGGTGCTTCACGCCCGGCGAAGACCTGACGATTCGGAAAGCCGTCCGTCCAGATGTCGTACAGATACGACACCAGGCCGCCGGAGTGGTAGTCGCACACCATCACCCCGTCGGTGACCAGCACCGGCCACTCGTCGGGGTCGTCGCCCGTCAGATGCCAATAGCCCGAGTCGCCATCTGTCGACCGGCCCCATCCGAAGAAGGTGCCGCCGGTCAGATCGACGGCCGTGTCGGTGCCGTCGTCATGGGCCCAGGTCACGATGCTCTGGTCCTCGAGGAGTGGGTCGAGGTCCGCCACTGCGCGGCGGCCGGCCACCTCGATCGGCGCGTCGGGCCAGGGGAGTCCGGTCCAGACGAGGAAGTCGTCGCAGAAGACTCCGGGACCGTACGTGTCGGCGAGTCCTTTGTAGTCGGCCGGTAACCGGAATCCGAGTCGCTGTTCGGTGAGCGCCCAATGGATCGTTGCCGGCCGCGCCGCCGGCGGCGGGATCAGCGACATCAGATCATCGATGGTGTGCTTCGGCATGGTCGTCACCTCACGTTCGGGATGATCTCGAAATGAGCGATGCCGCCCCGGACGCCGAACGCTCCGACGGCGATGTCGGTAGGCGGACGGTGGTATCCGTTCCCGTAGATCGGGGTCACACTGTAGTGGACGGCTTCGCCCCTCGCGACGACACGAGCGATACGGTTCTCGACGACGCGCATGCGGGTGTTGGCCGCACTGCTCAACGCCACGATGTTCCGGGCGTCGCCGCCGAGTCCGCCGAGCCGGTTGGCGAGCAGATGCCCCCGTTCCAGGCCCGGCCGGTAGCCGGGAGGAGTGATGGATCGCGTACTCGGAGTGCCGGTCCTCAGCATGTTCGGAGTGATGGCGGCGTTCATACCGGTCGCGGCGCGACCCTGCATACGTGTCAGATTGACTTCGCCGCCGTCCCGGAATCGGGTGGTACGTGTGAGGGTCGTCCGGTCGGTGCGGTCGCTGGCGATCTTTCCGTTGTACGGATAGCGCTGCGGCGCAGGGTAACCCGGCGTCGGATTGGTCACCGACGGTGCCGGGGTACCGGGCCGCTGCGGCGGCGGGGGTGTGCTCGGCCGGTGGGGGCCGCCCGAGCCCGGGCCCATTCCCTGGAGGTGAATGCGGCATCCGTTGGCCCAGGCGACCAGCGCCGCACGTTCGGTGTTCAGTCGATTGGCCTCGGCCTGGTAGGCGGTGGCCTGTAGTTGCTGCTCCGGTATGCGGAACTGTCTCGGCTTGGCGTTGTGTGCCGCGATTCGCGCATTCAGCGACCGGGCCTCGGCATTTCCCTGAGCGATGTCGCGGTCACTGCATCCGGTCGGTACGGCATTCGCCGCGTGGACCGGCGTGACAAGTGCGACGACGAGAAAGAGGGCGATCATCGCCCCACGCATCAATATCTTCATCTGTTCCCCCGACGGGTCGTCCTGATTGGTCTCGATGGGCCGCGACGGACTCGGAAGGTGCCGAGTGTCGTTCGGTACCACCGGCAGTCATGTAACCGTGGGGATCGGAGCGGTGTCCACGCACGTATTCGGCTGAACGGCCATGCGTTTGATCGACGCAGCTTGTGCCGAAGAGTCCGCGCGGACGCCGGATGCGGCGACGGTATAACGGCGCAAACGCCTGGTCAGAAGTGCCCCCAGTCGGACTCGAACCGACACTGTGCCGATTTTAAGTCGGCTGCCTCTGCCAATTGGGCTATGGGGGCGCAGGGTCCGCTCGACGACGGTGCCCCTGGTGAGCATAGTCAGCTTTCCTTGACCGACCCCGGCGCCGGGGCCATCATGGGGCATGGACGCGGCAGCAGTGACCGGGGCACGTAACTGGGATTCCGTGCGGGAGCGGCATCCCGAACGCGTCGAACGCCTCGAGTCGGGTCTGGTGCAGGGCGACCCGCTTGCCGACGCCGTGATCGTCGAGGCCCGGCAGCAGGGCATCTCGTTCTCGACTCTCGTCGCGTTGCTGGAGATGCACGCGGACGCCGACACCGCGCCCGATCCGGATCATCTCGAGCTGCCGGCCACCCTGGCCCATCTGCTGCGAGTGGCGAGCGTGCCACCACCGTGGTTCGACCCCGCGTTCGCGGCAGCGGGTGCGCGTGCCTGGTGGCGCTTCGGGACGCTGCAGTCGTCGACCCTCTACCAATCACTGATCTACGGATTCAAGGCGCAGGGGTTCGTCCGCCCGCTGGTGGCGACCGGCCGCCTCGGGTCGGGTACCCGCGATCGCGTGCAGTCGACTGCGCGGTGGGTAGCGGAGGCGACAACGCCCGGGTCGATGCTGCCGGGCCGCCCGGGTTGGGTTGCGACACTGCGTATCCGGCTCCTGCACGCCTACATCCGCGATGTCCTGCGACAACCCGTCGACGACGCCGAGGGCTGGGATGAGGACGAGTGGGGTGCACCGATCAACCAGACGTACTCGGTCATGACGATCTCCTGCGGATTCCTCGCGCTGCCCCTCGTCGTGGCCCGTGACTTCGGCATCCACTACAGCAGTGCCGAGCAGGAGGCGATCACCCATCTGTGGCGCTGGATCGGTTGGGTCATCGGCGTCGACGACGAACTGTTGCCGCCCAGTTACGCGGACGCGCGTGAATTGTTCCAGGTGGCAGGCGAATTCGAGCTCCGCCCGGACGACTCGTCAAAGATCCTCATCAAGGCGCTGTTGCGCGAGGGGTACGACCTCCCGGGTGTTGTGCACAGCGCGGCGCCGATCCCGGTGCCGGGACTGCTGGTGTCGGCGGTGGACACGTTGACCAGGCCGCTGCTCATGTCATCGTTCTCCGCGATCAGCACCCGCTGGGTCGAGCGGCCCGTGGCGCGGCGGATGGGCTTGCGGCGGACGCCACTGCACCATCTCGTCGACGTCGCGCGCCCCGCGGTCCGTCTTCGCGAGATCGCCCGCGCGACCGGAATCCTGGGGTCCGAGTCCACGGTCATCGAACGCGAACTGCGGACGGTCCGACGCGGACTCGGTATGGCCCCCCAGCCGTCGGAAACACACCTGTCCGCCTGATTGCTGATAACTTAACGCCGTAAAGTCGACCGACGCGACAGGGGTCCGCATGCTGGTCCGATTGACACGGCGTGTCATTTCCATGCCACGACGGGTGCTGCTCGGTGCACTCATCCTGCTCGTGGTCTGTGGCGCCTACGGCGCGACGGCCGCCGAGCACCTCCTCGCCGGCGGGTACAGCGATCCGAACTCGGGTTCGGCACGCGCCGAGAAGGTCCTCGACGAGACCTTCAACCGCGGCGGGATCCAGGTGGTCCTCAAACTCGACGGTCCCGACGGCGTCGACATCTCCCGCGATCCGAACGCCCGTGCCGTCGGCGACGACCTCATCCGGGAGCTCCGCGACAACGAGTACGTCCAAGATCAGATCCTGTCCGTCTGGGCCAACCCCACGCTCGACACGGCACTGGTCAGTCGGGACCGGACATCGTCGCTGATCATCGCCTCGCTCGACGGCGGTGAGGATCTCGCGCCGGCGCGCGCGGTGGAGATCGAGGAGTCCCTGTCGGGCGTCCGCGACGGGATCACCGTCCACGTGGGAGGCCAGGCTCTCGTCTTCTCTCAGGTCAACGACCAGACGGCGTCGGATCTCCTCGTCGCCGAGGCCATCGCCATCCCGATCACGTTCGTCGTGCTGATCTTCATCTTCGGCGGATTGCTCGCCGCGGCCCTGCCCGTCGGCATCGGCATCGCCTCGATCATCCTCACGTTCGCCTTGCTGCGGGTCATCGGTTCCCTCACCGACGTGTCGGTGTTCGCGCTCAACCTCACCACCGCGATGGGCCTCGCACTGGCGATCGACTACACGTTGCTGCTGTTGACGCGATATCGCGAAGAAGTGGAGCGGGGACTGGCGCGTCCCGACGCCATCGTGCGCACCCTCGCCACCGCGGGACGGACCGTGGCGTTCTCGGCCGTCACCGTCGCGCTGTCGTTGAGTGCGCTCGTGCTGTTCCCGCAGTACTTCCTGCGCTCGTTCGCGTTCGCCGGTCTCGGTGTCGTCGCCGTGGCAGCGGTGTCCGCGCTGGTTCTCACGCCCGCGGTCCTGATGCTGCTCGGTGATCGCATCGACGCGTTCGACGCCCGCAGGCCTGCGCGCCGGCTTCTACGGCTCCCGGCGCCCCAGCCGCGCGAACCCGAGGACACGTGGTGGTATCGCCTCGTGCAGTGGGTGCTGCGGCACGCCCTGCCGGTGGCTCTGGCGGTCACGCTGTTCCTGCTCGTCCTCGGCGCACCGTTCCTCTCGATCAAGCTCGGATTCCCCGACGACCGCGTGCTGCCCGAATCGGCGACGTCGCACTCGATCCAGCAGGAGATCCGCGACGACTTCGACGACGATCTGTCCGCCGCGGTCACGATCGTCGTGCGTGGTGCGGTGGACCGACAGGCCCTCGCCGGCTACACCAGCGCACTGTCAGACGTCGACGATGTGAACTCCGCCGGATCGTCGGCGGGAACCTTCGTCCGTGGCGCACCCGTGGCCCCCGGAGATCCCGACGACAGTCGTGGCGACGTGCACGTACTGAACGTGTCGACCGATCAGGACCCGATGAGCGACTCGGGCATCGCCCAGCTCGACGATCTGCGTTCGGTGGCGCCGCCGGCCGGTACCGAGACCCTCTTCACGGGCTTGGCTGCCACGACCGACGACACCGTCGAGTCGATCTATGCGCACCTGCCGTGGGTTCTCGGCCTCATCGCGATCGCCACCTTCGTGCTGCTGTTCCTCTTCACCGGCAGCGTGGTGTTGCCGCTGAAGGCGCTGGCGCTCAACATCCTCTCGCTGTCGGCGACCTTCGGAGCGATGGTGTGGTTCTTCCAGGAGGGTCACCTCGGCGGCCTCGGAACCACCACGACTGACACCTTGAGTGCGACGATGCCGGTGCTGCTGTTCTGCGTCGCCTTCGGCTTGTCCATGGACTATGAGGTGTTCCTGCTCGGACGGATCCGCGAGGAATGGCTGCGGTCGGATCGCACCCGAGCGGCGAGTGACCATGCGGTGGCGCTCGGCCTGGCGAGAACCGGCCGGGTCATCACCGCCGCCGCACTCCTGATGAGCATCGTCTTCGCTGCCATCGCCGCCTCGGAGGTCTCGTTCATGCGGATGTTCGGCGTGGGGCTGACCCTCGCCGTACTGATGGACGCGACCCTGATCCGGATGTTCCTCGTACCGGCGTTCATGCGTCTGGCGGGCCGGGCCAACTGGTGGGCGCCGCGTCCGCTGCGGCGGCTGCACGACAAGATCGGTCTGTCCGAGGAAGTCCCGGAGGCGGGGCACGCCGAGGGAAAACCGATGGCGACGACAACGCCGTCGAAGGTCTGACGCCGAATACCTCGTGTCGGGCCACCGGCGGCAGTGCAGGACTCAGGAGTGCAGTGACGACACACAGACGGGCGCGATCACCTCGCGGATCCGGGGACATCCTGGCCGAGGAGATCATCGAGGCAGCCGGCGAACTCCTGGTCGAGAACGGGGACGACACCGCGATGTCCATCCGCGCCGTCGCCAACCGGGTGGGCGTGACCCCGCCGTCGATCTACTTGCACTTCGCCGACAAAGAGGCGCTCCTCGACGCGGTGTGCGCCCGTTACTTCGAAAGGCTCGACGACGAGATGGCCGCCGCGTCGGACGGGATCGACGACGCGCTCGAGCGAGCTCTCACCCAGGGCATGGCCTATGTGCGTTTCGCCGTGGCGACCCCGGTGCTCTATCGCGTCGCCTTCGGTAAGCCGACGTCGCAGGACCACCCGTCGAAAGTGGACCAGGTACTCGCCGCCAGTGCGTATTCGCGGTTCGTCGACACGATCACCCAACTCGCCGACGAGGGACTGTTCGATCATGCCGACATCGCCGACATCGTCGTCGAACTCTGGGCCGCCGCGCACGGGATCGCGTCCCTCATGCTCACGAAGCCCAACCTCCGGTGGGGCGACGACTTCGCGCGTGCCGAGACGACGCTCAAGGCCGTGTGTCTCGGGCGGGCCGTGCTCGCGACCGGACAGGTGTGTGACGACAACGACGCCACTCGTTCGTGGTTGCGGTCGCTGCGTTAGCTGCTGTTCGGGTCCGCTGCGTGGGTGTTCGCGACAGAAGAGTCAAGAGTCGGTAAAGTCGACAGCGACACGGTCGACTTGTGTCCTCGTCAGGGAACTCACAGGAATGACCTGACGTTGAGACGGTATACATCCGTACCGATTAAGGAGCGCTTCGTGCGAGAGAGCAGCAATCCGGTGATGCGCGGCGTGGTCCGCGACAATCAATCCGGGTACGCGGGTTTCGGGGCCGGCATGGCCGGCGCCGGCGCCGCAGCCAACCAGTACGGTCAGGCCACTGACCCCTACACCCAGCCGGCACCACCGGCCACGCGTCAGCTCACGATCGACGACGTCGTCACCAAGACCGCGATCACGCTCGGAGTCCTGACCGTCGCCGCAGTGGCGACCTACTTCGCCATCAGCAGCCAGGCCACCGAATCCGCGCAGGCGGCTCTCGCGACCCCGCTGATGCTGGTCGGCGCCATCGCCGGTCTCGTCCTCGTCCTGGTCGCGAGCTTCGGCCGCAAGCAGGACAACCCCGCCATCGTGCTGGCCTACGCGGCCTTCGAGGGCCTGTTCGTCGGTGCCATCTCGTTCGTCTTCGCGAACTGGGCGGTTGCCGGTGACACGTCCGCAGGGGCGCTGATCGGTCAGGCCGTCCTCGGTACCTTCGGTGTGTTCTTCGGCATGCTGTTCGTGTACAAGATCGGCGCCATCCGCGTGACGCCGCGATTCACCCGCATGCTGTTCGCGGGCATGATCGGTGTGCTCGTCCTCATGCTGGGCAACCTGGTCATCGGGCTGTTCACCGGTGAGGCCGGTGTCCTCCGCGACGGTGGCCCCATCGCGATCATCTTCTCGCTGGTCTGCATCGCGCTCGCCGCGTTCAGCTTCCTGCTCGACTTCGACGCCGCGGATCGCCTGATCCGCGCCGGCGCTCCCGAGCGGGCCGCCTGGGGTGTCGCACTCGGCCTGACCGTCACCCTGGTGTGGCTGTACGTCGAGATCCTGCGACTGCTGACCTACTTCAACTCCGACTAGTCAACCGACACGACAGCGGCCCCGCACCGATGGTGCTGGGCCGCTGTCGTCTCACGACATCAGGTCACCGGACAACGTGTGGGCGATCCGCGCGAAGATCTGCATCGTCGGCGGCGCGGTCATCGCGATCGCGTGATTCGTCTACCGACGAACAACCCCCCGCCGCATCGCGGTCCGGGGACCGAACGCGGCGAGGGGCGTCGAAGAGTCGAACTCAGCGCTGCAGGCGCAGACGCTCGCGAACCGTCAGCTGAGGCGCTCCAGAACCATGGCCATGCCCTGGCCACCGCCGACACACATCGACTCGATGCCGAACGTCTTGTCATGGGTGCGGAGGTTGTTGAGCAGCGTCGTGGTGATGCGGGCACCGGTCATGCCGAACGGGTGGCCGAGTGCGATGGCGCCGCCGGACACGTTCAGCTTGTCGTGGTCGATACCGAGCTCGGCTGCCGAGCCGAGGACCTGAACCGCGAACGCCTCGTTGATCTCCACGAGATCGATGTCGGACAGCGACATCCCGGAGACCTTGAGCACCTTGCGGATCGCCTCGATCGGGCCGAGACCCATGATCTCGGGCGACAGGCCGGTTGCCGCGGTGGCGACCACGCGGGCCAGCGGCGTCAAGCCCAGTTCCTTCGCCTTGGTGTCGCTCATGATGACCAGCGCCGCGGCGCCGTCGTTGAGCGGGCAGGCATTGCCCGCGGTGATGGTGCCGTCGGGGCGGAAGACGGGCTTGAGCTGAGAGATCTTCTCGTATGTGGTGCCGGCGCGGGGTCCGTCGTCGGTGGTGACGAGGGAGCCGTCGGGAAGGGTGACCGGGTCGATCTCGCGCTCGAAGAAGCCGGACTTGATGGCCTCCTCGGCGCGGTTCTGGCTCAGCACGCCCCAGCGATCCTGGTCTTCACGCGAGATGCCGGTGAACGAGGCGACGTTCTCGGCGGTCTGGCCCATCGCGATGTAGACATCAGGGACGAGTCCGTCCTTGCGGGGGTCGTGCCAGATCCCGGCATCGCCGGCGGCGGCCAGTTCGGTGCGGGCGACCGCATCGTCGAACAGCGGGTTCTTGGAGTTGGGCGCACCGTCGGCGCCGCCGGAGATCCCGAAGCTCGACACGCTCTCGACGCCCCCGGAGATCAGGACGTCGGCCTCGCCCGCCTTGATCGCGTGCAGGGCCATGCGCGTGGTCTGCAGCGACGAGGAGCAGTACCGGTTGACGGTGACGCCGGGGATGTGGTCGTGACCGAGTTCGACGGCGATGACACGGGCGATGTTGTAACCGCCCTGCCCGCCGGGCTGGCCGATGCCCCAGTGGATGTCCTCGATCAGCGCCGGATCGAGTTCGGGCACCTTGGCGAGTGCGGCCTCCACCATCTGACGCGACAGCTCGTCGGGACGGACGTCTTTGAGGGATCCCTTGGCGGCGCGGCCGATAGGGGAACGGGCATGGGCAACGATGACTGCTTCAGGCATGCCTCAAAACTACCGCACCAAGCATCTGCTTGGTTGTACGGTGCTCGGGCTGGAGTCGGCGCTGGTCAGGAACGCTCGAATTGTTTTCTGAGACGCGTGACGAGGCGTGTTTCTTCGACGGCTTCGGACACCTTCGGTGGTTCCGGCAGCGGGGTGGGACCCCATTCGCCGATCGAGGCGAGGAC
This sequence comes from Gordonia terrae, assembly GCF_051789125.1. Taxonomy (GTDB): domain Bacteria; phylum Actinomycetota; class Actinomycetes; order Mycobacteriales; family Mycobacteriaceae; genus Gordonia; species Gordonia terrae_A. The sequence goes on from NZ_CP196526.1 coordinate 1,707,787, forward strand.
CTCGGGCACCAGGGTGTCGGCAGCGAGTGCGTAGCCCGCGGCCGACGGATGGAACCGGTCGGGGGAGAGCATGTGGTCGGGCCGGGCGAGGAACTCCTCGGTCAGCAGATCAGCGAGAGGCACCGGCCTCCCGCCGGCCCCGCGGACCGCTGCCCTCTGCGCGGACGCCAGCACGAGTCCCCAGCGACGCAACACCGACCGCAACGGCTGCGGGATCGCGGTCACCACACCGAAATCCGGACACGTGCCGACGATCACCTGAGCGCCCTCGGCTTTCAGTGACCGCACCGCCTCGCCGAGACGCTGGGCAGAGGCGAAGGGTTCGTTACGGGCCGTGACGTCGTTCGCCCCGACGAGGATCACCGCCACGTCGGGACGTTCGTGGGAGACGAACATCGCCTCGATCTGGGCTGCGAGGCCTTTCGACGTCGCACCGACGATCGCTTTGTTCGCGTAGCGGATCGTCTGACCGGTCTCGGCGGCCACCCGGCGGACGACCTGCACTCCGGGGGTCTCGTCGGCGGTCTCCGCGCCGAGACCCGCAGCCGTCGAATCGCCGAAGACGACCAGGAACAAGTCGTAGGTGGTCTCTCGGGTGTAGCGGACGGTGGTGCCGTCTGGGAGGTAGACGCCGTCGCCGTCGGGAGCGTTGTCGGTGCGGTGGGGGATCACCACGCGGGCTTCGGCGGCCTGGCTGGTGAGCAGGTTGTACGCCGCCCACCCGGCGCCGGCGCCGGCCGCGGTGGCAGCAGCCGTTGCTCCCACGTCCCGGATGATTCTCTCGGCGATGATCTTGCGGCTCGAACCGGACACGGTGCCAGTTTAGAGGCTCCGACGCGGCAGCCCGGTCCGCTCGTCGGCCGGGTGTCGGGGTCCGCGGCGACTCTGGGACCATGGACACATGCGCATCGCCAATCACGTCGTGGACCTGGTGGGCAACACCCCGCTGGTCAAGCTGAACTCGGTGACCTCACCCGGATCGGGGCTGGTCGCGGCCAAGGTCGAGTACCTCAACCCCGGCGGCAGCAGCAAGGACCGCATCGCCGTGCGGATGATCGACGCGGCCGAGGCGTCCGGCGAGCTGAAGCCGGGCGGGACCATCGTCGAACCGACATCCGGCAACACCGGTGTCGGCCTCGCGCTGGTGGCCCAGCAGCGCGGCTACAAGTGTGTGTTCGTCTGTCCGGACAAGGTCGGCGAGGACAAGCGCAACGTGCTGCGCGCCTACGGTGCCGAGGTCGTCGTGTGCCCGACCGCGGTGGAGCCCTCGCACCCCGACAGCTACTACAGCGTCTCCGACCGGCTCGTCACCGAGATCGACGGGGCGTGGAAGCCCAATCAGTACGCCAATCCGGCCGGCCCGCAGAGTCACTACGAGACCACGGGCCCGGAGATCTGGGCCGACACCGACGGCAAGGTCACCCACTTCGTCGCCGGCGTGGGGACCGGCGGCACGATCACCGGCACGGGTCGCTATCTCAAAGAGGTGTCCAACGGTGCGGTGAAGATCGTCGGCGTCGACCCCGAGGGATCGGTGTACTCCGGCGGAACCGGCCGTCCCTACCTCGTCGAGGGCGTGGGCGAGGATTTCTGGCCCGCGGCCTATGACCCCGACATCCCCGACGAGATCATCGCCGTGTCCGACGCCGACTCGTTCGACATGACGCGTCGCCTGGCCCGCGAGGACGGCCTCCTCGTCGGCGGTTCGTGCGGTATGGCCGTTGTCGCAGCGCTGCAGGTCGCCGAACGCGAGGGGCCCGACGCCGTGGTCGTGGTGCTGCTGCCCGACGGCGGGCGCGGATACATGGCGAAGATCTTCAACGACCAGTGGATGAGCAGCTACGGCTTCCTGCGGACCCCCCTCGACGCCAACACCAAGGAATCGCTCGTCGGGGATGTGTTGCGCGGCAAGACCGGTGCGCTTCCCGACCTCGTCCACACGCATCCGCAGGAGACCCTGCGCGACGCCATCGAGATCCTGCGCGAGTACGGCGTCTCGCAGATGCCGGTGGTCGGCGCCGAGCCACCCGTGATGGCCGGCGAGGTCGCGGGTGCCGTCACCGAGCGCGATCTGCTCAGTGCTGTCTTCGAAGGACGTGCCAGCCTCGCCGATCCGGTGTCGGCCCACATGGGAGATCCGTTCCCGCTCATCGGTTCCGGGGAACCGGTAACGGCGGCGACCAAGGCGCTCGGCGACTGCGATGCGCTCATGGTCGTCGAAGACGGCAAGCCCATCGGCGTGATCACACGCCACGACCTGCTCGCCTTCGTGTCGAGCCACCCCATCGTCGGATAGGAGCAACACCGTGAGTGAACGACGCAGTGCCGCGGATTCGGTTCGCTGGCAGGGCTTCTCGACCCGCGCCATCCACGCCGGTTACGAGCCGGACCCGCAGACCGGTGCGGTGAACGTGCCGATCTACGCCAGCTCGACCTTCGCGCAGGACGGCGTCGGCGGACTCCGGGACGGTTTCGAATACGCCCGGACCGGCAATCCGACCCGCCGTGCCCTGGAGGCGAACCTCGCCGCCCTCGAACGCGGCACGTACGGACGGGCATTCGCCTCCGGCATGGCGGCCACCGACTGCCTTCTGCGGTCGACGCTGCGGCCCGGCGACCACCTCGTCATCCCGAACGACGCGTACGGCGGCACCTTCCGACTCATCGACAAGGTGTTCACCCAGTGGGGGATCACCTACTCGGTCGCCCCGGTGTCCGACGTCGCGGCCGTCCGTGACGCGATCCGTCCGGAGACCAAACTGGTCTGGACCGAGACCCCGACGAACCCGCTGCTGAATGTCGGCGACATCGAGACCCTGGCCGCGCTCGCGCACGAGGCCGGCGCACAGCTGGTCGTCGACAACACCTTCGCCTCGCCGTACCTGCAGCAGCCCCTGACTCTCGGCGCCGACGTCGTCCTGCATTCGACGACGAAGTATCTTGGCGGCCACTCCGATGTGGTGGGTGGTGCGCTGGTCACCGACAGCGAAGAGCTCGACGAGGCGTTCGCCTTTCTGCAGAACGGGGCCGGCGCGGTTCCCGGACCGTTCGACGGCTTCCTCACCCTGCGCGGCATCAAGACGCTGGGCGTGCGCATGGACCGGCACTGCGACAACGCGGAGAAGGTCGTCGAGTACCTGAGCTCGCACGACAAGATCGACGCGGTCCTGTATCCGGGGCTGGAGAACCACCCCGGTCATGAGGTCGCGGGCAAGCAGATGAAGCGTTACGGCGGCATGGTGTCGGTGCTCGTCAAGGGCGGCATCGAGGAAGCCAAGCAGTTCTGCGCCCGCACCGAGGTCTTCACTCTCGCCGAGTCACTCGGCGGCATCGAGTCGCTCATCGAACATCCGGGCGCGATGACCCACGCGTCGACCGCCGGATCGTTGCTCGAGGTCCCCGCCAACCTGGTCCGCCTGTCGGTCGGCATCGAGGACATCGACGACATCCTCGGTGACCTGGAGAACGCGCTGAGCTGATCGCGGGTCGGCGGCGGAGAGCGGATGATGGTGGCCATGCTGCTCACCGCTGCCGACATCGATGCCGCGACAAGGGAACTCTCGGGCGTGATCCGGCGGACCCCGTCGATCGCGTCCCGGGTCCTGTCCGAACGCAGCGGCTCCGACGTCTGGCTCAAGTGCGAGAACCTGCAGCGCACCGGGTCGTTCAAGCCCCGCGGGGCGTACCTGCGGATCTCACGCCTGACCGCCGATGAGCGGGCCCGCGGTGTGGTCGCCGCCAGCGCGGGCAATCACGCCCAGGGGGTGGCGTGGGCCGCTTCGGATCTGGGGATCGATTCGCGCGTCTACATGCCCGTCGGTGCGGCGTTGCCGAAGATCGTCGCGACGAAAGCCTATGGCGCCGAGGTGGTGTCCGCAGGCGCGACCGTCGACGAGGCGCTCGTACACGCCCGGCGCCATGCCGACGAAACCGGCGCGGTCCTGATCCATCCGTTCGATCACCTCGACATCGTGGCCGGGCAGTCGACGGTCGGTGTCGAGATCCTGGAACAGATCCCGAACGTGTCGACGATCGTCGTGCCGCTCGGCGGAGGCGGCCTGCTGGCCGGTGTCGCCGCGGCCGTGCGACTACGCCGCCCGGACGTCCGGGTCATCGGTGTACAGGCCGCAGAGGCCGCCGCCTGGCCGGCGTCGCTCGCCGAACGGCACCCGGTCCCGGTGGCGTCGATGAATACGATGGCCGACGGGATCGCCGTGGCGACACCGGGGGCCGTACCGTTCGCGCACGTCACAGAATTCGTCGACGAGATCGTCACGGTCAGCGAGGAGGAGCTCAGCACCGCCCTGCTGCTGATGCTGGAACGGGCGAAGCTGGTGGTCGAGCCCGCCGGGGCCGCGGCCGTCGCCGCCGTGGCGAGCGGACGGCTCTCGGTATCGGGCACGGTGTGCGTCGTCCTGTCCGGCGGCAACATCGACCCTCTGCTGCTCCGGCATGTGACGACCCACGGACTGACCGCGGCCGGGCGCTTTCTGACGGTGACGGCAACCGTCTCCGACCGTCCCGGCGGCCTCGTCGCGCTGCTGGAACTGCTGCGCGATCAGGGCGCGAGCGTGCTCGACGTGGTGCACTCGCGCGTCGCCGACGACCTGTACCTCGGCGAGGTGCAGGTCACGGTGAGCGTGGAGACGCGGGGGCACGACCACCAGCACACCGTGCGTAGGGCTCTGGCCGATGCGGGCTTCCTGCGGGACTGACCATCGGGGCGACCCGGGACCGGCCCGGCGCTAACCTGTCCTGGTGGTTGCCGACGGTTCCGTCCTGATCGGACTGCTGGGGCCGATCGCGGTGGCCGGCGGTTCCGACGACCCCGAACGTCCTGACCGTCTCGTCGAGATCCCGGGGGTGCGGGCCAAGCGACTGCTGGTGTCACTCGCGCTGGCCGACGGGCGCACCCGCTCCGCGGACAGGCTCATCACCGACATCTGGGCCGACGCACCGCCGCGCTCGCCACACAGCGCATTGCACACCCAGGTGTCGCGCCTGCGCAAGGTCCTGCCACCCGGGACCCTCACCGGCAACGAGACCGGGTACCGGCTGTCGCACTGCCGCACCGATATCGACCTGGTCGAGAACGTGCTCGCCGACGCGGATTCGACCTCGTTCGACGCCGCACGGCAATGGTGGCGCGGCGAGCCCGGCGACGACCTCGGCGAGGACTCTCCGGTCGTGACGGCGCTGCGCGAGCGCGTCCGCATGCTCGAGGAAGCAGTCGACGCGGCACAGCTGACGGCCGCGCTCGCCCGCGCCGATCATGAGACTGCCCGGCGGGTCGCCGAACGTTGCTGTGCGCGAGACCCATTGGACGAGTCGGCGCACGCAGGCCTCATGCGGGCGCTCGCGGGGGAGGGGCGCACCGCCGAGGCGCTGGCGGTGTTCGATCGTCTTCGTCGCAGGTTGTCGGCCGAGCTGGGCGTCGATCCCGGCGCCCAGCTGCGACACGTCCACGCAGAGCTGCTCGGGGCGGACGGGCAAGGGGCTGACGGGCAAGGGGCGGGCGGGGTCGAGTTGCCGACACCGAGTCGGGGATTCCGAACCGCCGGCACGCGACCGGTCCGCGCCGTCGGATTGCGCTCGCCGACCACCGAACTTTTCGGTCGCGAGGCCGACATCGATGGCGTCGCGGCCATGCTCCGCGACGGTCGCGTGGTCACCGTGCTGGGGCCCGGCGGAGTGGGAAAGACGCGCGTGGCCAACGAGATCGGGCATCGTTTCCACGCCGACGGCGTACCGGTGTACTTCGTCGCGCTGGCGTCGGTGCGATCCGACGACGACGTCGTCCCGGCGATCGCGGCCATCCTGGGGGTCGGAGAGTCGGAGCTCTCCCCGTCGGGGCGGCCGCGCATGGCTCCGGGCGACCTGACGACACGGCTCGAGGACGTCCTGCGCGGCCACCCGGCGCTCGTGATCCTGGACAACTGCGAGCAGATCGTCGACGGTTGTGCCCGCGTCGTGGCCGAACTCACCGCCGCGGTCCCCGCGCTTCGTGTCCTCGCCACCAGCCGCACGCCACTCGCCGTCGCGGGCGAACAGGTCCGGCCGCTACCGGTTCTGGACACGTCCGGCACGGATTCCGCTGCGGTGCAACTGTTTCGCACCCGCGCGCAGGCGGTGCGACCGTCGGCGGCCCTGCCGCGGGACCGCATCGTCGAACTGTGTCGTCACCTCGACGGCTTGCCCCTCGCGATCGAACTCGCGGCCGCCCGGATCCGGACCATGACCGTCGACGAGATCACGGACCGGCTCGGGGAGAAGTTCGCCCTCCTGCGGTCCGCGGATCGCACGACGCCGGACCGGCATCGCACCCTCTACGCGGTGATCGAGTGGAGTTGGGAACTGCTCGACGAGCCGGGACGCGACGCCCTCGTCCGGATGTGCCGTTTCCCGGGGGGTTTTCAGCGGTCCGCTGCCGAGGCGGTGACGGGCTCCTCCGGCACTGCGCTCGACGACACGCTGGAGAGTCTGGTCAACCAGTCACTGCTGTCGGTCCTCGACAGCGACGGCGCGGCCCGGTTCCGCATGCTGGAGATGGTCCGCGAATTCGGCGAGACCCGGATGGATGTCGGGCTGGCTGATGACATCGACGCACGGATGAGGTGGTGGGCGCGCGACTTCGTCGTGCGCATGCGCGAACTCGCCGAGAACGGGCAGCACGGCCCCGGCGCGGCCGGGATCGCCGTCGAGGCCGACAACCTCACCTGGATTCTGCGGTCGGCCTGTGAACTCGCGACCGTCGAACCGGTCGACGACGTCGTCGCGGTGATGACGACGGTCTATCCGGCGCTGGCCTATCACTGGACCGTACGGGGACTGCACGGCGAGACACGCACCTGGGGCGCCAGGGTGGTCATGGCACTGCCCCGCCCTCCCGTGCAGCCGGACGAGGCAACGCGTGAGAACTGGCAGCTGACCGCCATCGTCGGTGCGGGCCACGGGATGATGACGGGCGAACGACGGGTGGCGGCCAAGGCTCGGTTCATCCTCCGCCGCCTGTATCGCGCTCACCTGGCGCTCGACCGGGTGACCGAGTTCGTGTCCGACGTCGCACTCTCGGACAACGGTTCTCGGGCCTATCGTGTCATCTGCGTGGCCACCGGGAACGCCGCGGACGACGAGGTCCGCGGTCTCGCGTTCACGCTGCGAGCGCACCTTCGCGAGAACCGCGGGCTCGTCGGTCCGGCGCTACGGGATTCGGTGGCCGCGGCCGCGACGATGGAGTCCAGTCGCTACGCGCCGTGGTTCCAGGGCATGTGGCAGGCGAGCACGGCGAGCCTCTACGGACAGCAGGGGCGGTACGGCGAGGCGGCGCGCACCTATCGGATCGGCATCGACCTCCTGGAGCAGCTGGGCGCCGTCGAGGACGCCCGACAGATCCGGGTCTTCCTCGCGCTTACCCTGCTCGCCGATGATCGCCCCGACGACGCTCGTCGCGAATTGGCGGTCATCACCGACGAGTGGGATCTCGACCACGAGGACCCGCCAGGCAATCCCGAGGTGACCGGTCCGGCACTTCTCTGCATCGCCGAGCTGCTGCTCGCCGAGGGCACGCGCGACGCGGCGGCTGCGGCATTCGCCCGTGCCGCGCGGGTCATCGTGCGCGACCATCCGCTCGGTGTCGCCGACCCGTCGGTGCTCATGGTGGTCAGCGGCAGCGTCATCGGTCTCGTCCGGTCGGGAGACCTCGCGGCCGCGTGGGAGATGGTGCCGCAGTTGGTGAAAGGTCTCGACGACATGACCATCGGTCCCGGCTGGGAGGATCTGCCGCAAGCCGGCACTGTTGCGCTCGCCTTCGCGGTCCTGTGGTCTGCCGATGGGCCATACGACGGTGTCGTTCGACGGCTCGTCGAGTTGGCGTTGAGTCTGCCCGGGCGACAGGACTATCCGTCGTTGCGGTGGGCTTTCGAGACAGTGCATGCGCGGGCGGCCGCCGATGGTGCCCCCGTGACGCGGAACCGGGGGGTGCCGCGTCACGGGGCGGTGCAGGCGCTGCACCGTCTGCTGCACGATCAGGCGTTGCGCATGTAGGCCTTCACGGCCAGCGGCGCGAACACCGCGGTGATGACCGCGGCCCCGGCCAGTGCCCACACGACGTGGATGCCGGCGTGACCCGAGTTGGTCAGCTCGCGCACCGCGGTGACCAGGTGGCTGACCGGGTTCACGTTGACGAAGCCCTGCAACCAGCCCGGCATGGTGTCGACCGGGACGAAGGCGTTGGACATGAAGGTCAGCGGGAACATGATCATCATCGAGATGCCCTGCACCGCCGATGCTTTGCGCACCAGGCAGCCCATCAGTGCGAAGATCCAGGACACGGAGAAGCTGCAGATGAGGATCAGTGCGGCCGAGGCGACCACCCCGAGAGCGTCCGGACGCCAGCCCATCAGGAGCCCCATGACCACGGTGAGGACCGTCGCGATCGAGTATCGGATGACGTCGGCGAGCAGAGCGCCCGCGAGGGGGCTGATGCGGGCGATCGGTAGTGATCGGAACCGATCGAACACGCCCTTGTCCATGTCCTCGCGCAACTGGGTGCCGGTGACGATGGAGGTCATGATGACCGTCTGCACGAGGATGCCCGGAATGATCACCGGTAGATAGGAGTTCACGTTCCCGCTGATCGCGCCGCCGAAGATGTAGGTGAACATCAGCGTGAAGATGATCGGCTGGAAGGTGACGTCGAAGAGCTGTTCCGGGTTGTGCCTGATCTTCAGCACGCCGCGGTAGGCCATGCTGAAGGACTGCCGGAACGATTCGGCGAGGCTGATCGTGGTCTTGACGCGAGGACGCGTGGCCCTGGTGGTGATCGACGCGGTCGGGGGATTGCCGATGGTGGTGGTCATGGTCGGGCCTCCTGGGGAGTCTGGGGGTTCGTGGTGTCGTCGGAATCCGACGCGGCGTCGGAGTCGGCGGGTCGGCCGGTGATGGTGAGGAACACCTCGTCGAGGCTGGGCTTCTGCACGGTGATCTCTTCGATCCCGATTCCGTTCTCCCGCAGGGCGATCAGAACATCGGGAACGAGCTCGGACGTGCTGAGGGGCACGGTCACACGGGCCGCTTCCGGACTCAGTGCGGCCGGCTGGCCGAGGATTCTCCTGGCGATCTCGCAGACCCGCGCTGCGTCGTCTCGGTCCACCGGGGCGAGCTGCAGGGTGCTGGCGCCGATCGAGTGCTTCAGTTCGTCGGCTGTGCCGTCGGCGATCACCAGGCCGTGGTCGATGACCGCGATGCGGTCGGCGAGCTGGTCGGCCTCGTCGAGGTACTGGGTGGTGAGCAGTACCGTCGATCCGCCCGCGACGAGCCGTCGGATGGTCTCCCACATCTGCGCGCGGGTACGTGGGTCGAGGCCGGTGGTCGGCTCGTCGAGGAAGAGCAGAGGCGGCGTGTCGATGAGGCTGGCGGCGAGATCGAGGCGCCGGCGCATGCCGCCGGAGAAGTTCTTCAGCGGCCGTGCAGCGGCGTCGGTCAGCGAGAACTCTTGCAGGAGTTCGTCGGCGCGTGACTTCGCGGCCGCCCTCGAGAAGCCGAGCAGGCGTGCGAACAGCACGAGGTTCTGGGTGGCGGTGAGGTCTTCGTCGACCGAGGCGTACTGACCGGTGACCCCGACGAGCGACCGCACGGCGACAGCGTCGTCGACGACGTCGTAGCCGAAGATCTTCGCCTCACCGGCGTCGGGACGCAGGAGAGTGGCGAGCATGCTCACCGTGGTGGTCTTCCCGGCCCCGTTGGGGCCGAGCACGCCGTAGACCGACCCGGTCGGTACAGCCAGGTCCACGCCATTGACGGCGCGGGTCGATCCGAAGTGTTTCACGAGTCCGCGCGCATCGATGGCGAGGTCGGTACCCGCAGGTACCACCGGCCCGACCGCAGGATGGAGAGTGGTTGTCGTTGTCATGCGACCACTCTGGGCCCGGCCGCTGTCGTGGGGCTTGCACCGGCTTACGCCGGCTCACGTGGCTACCGGGCGGGTTCGAGATTCGCGAAGTGTTTGAGGGTGTCGGCCTCGATGGTCTTGTACACCGTCGACGACGCGGGACCGGACAGTGCGGTCACCGCGCGCGACGCGGTCGGCAGCTCCAGTGCGAAGGTCCACTTGAGCCGGCACCCCACGTCGGCCGGCGTGATCTCGGTGGCCTCACCGAAACGCCGGATGCCGGGCACGTTGGCCCGGACAACGCGGAAACCGTTGCGGTAGATGCCTTCTTCCGGGTTCTCGGTCCAGTCGAAGAAGTCTTCTTCGAGCGTCACGTACCCGGGGCCGAGCACGGCCTTGCGCGCGGTGCCCGGTCCGTAGGGTGCGGGTGAGATGAACTCGATCTTCTTGATCGCGCGACACCAGTCCAGGGTGTTCTGCCGGGTGAACTCCGCCCACGCGCGCTGCGGCGAGACCGGCAGGCGGACGTCGATGACGTGACGGATCGGCGCGTCGTCGAAGAAGTCGATGTCGAAGGTTTCCAGCGTGTGGGAACGTGCCATGGGTCACATTGAAGCACGGGTCTCGAATCGGTGCTTCGGGCGTCTCGCGGGTTCACTCGGCCGTGCTCTGACCGATGAACCTCATTTCGACTCCTGGACTTCGATCGAAGTCCATCGGTCGAAACGAGGTTCAGAGGTCACGGCACGGTTGGCGTCGTTTCTCGCGCGAGGGATCCGCAGGCGGGGTTGATCCGTCCAAGTGTCATGGCGACCTTTCCGACCGACCGATACGGGCTCATCCGACGCAGCGCGACCCTGCGACTGGGGATCAACGACGATCGGATCGCTGCCGCCGTACGGCGCGGCGAACTGATCCGACTCGCCCCGGGAGTGTGCGCGTCCGCGGTTGACGAGTCCTCACTCGAGGACCCCGGAGACCGGATCTACCGACTCAAGTCCATCGCGGTGGCCACGTCGGCTCGGGACCGCGAGGCGTCGGTCCTGAGCCACTACTCGGCTGCGGCCGTGCACGCGCTCCCGCTGTTGCACCCCGAACGCGAGGTCGTGCATCTCACCAAGCTGGCTGATGTAGGCGGGTTTGGGCACGGGTTGAGGATCGTCCACGCCGGGCCAGTGGCGTCAGTCGATCTGGTCGACATCGATGGGGTCATGGTCACGAGCCTCGAGCGGACCGCGGTGGACGTGGCGATGGGCGGTGACTTCGCCCAGGCGTTGGTCGTCTTCGACCATGCGCTTGTCGCGGGCGCCGACAGATCCGTGATGACGCAGCTTCTCGACTCGCGCCCCCGTTGGCGGGGTGCGGGGATCGCCCGACGGGCGCTGTCGCTTGCAGACGCCGCATCGGGGAGTGTGGGGGAATCGTGGAGTCGGGCCCAGATCATCGAAGCGGGTTTCCCGGTGCCTCGCCTGCAGCACACCTTTCAGACCGCAGACGGTGTGGCAAGGACCGACTTCGACTGGGACGCAGTACTTGTCGGAGAGTTCGACGGCCTGCAGAAATACGGACGACTGTTGCGTCCGGGAGAAGCGCCCCGCGATGCTCTGATCCGTGAGAAGCGTCGGGAGGACGCGCTCCGCGCGCAGGGCGTCATGGTGATCCGGTGGACGTGGGGCACGCTCGAACGGGGCGAGTTGGCGGACCTGCTCCGGCCGTGGATCGACAGGCTCACCGCCGCCTGACCGCCCGACCTCAACTCGACCGGCAGACTTCGATCGACGTCTGCCGGTCGAGTTGACGTCTGCCGGTCGCGGCACCACAGACCCCGAAGAGCACGAAACCCGGGACGCGGTGGGCGTCCCGGGTTGCGGTCGAGAGTGGGTCAGCCGTGGTAGGGCTCTGCGCTGACGAGGGTCACCTTGATGGTGGCGCCGCTGGGCACGGAGTACTCGCGGGTCTCGCCGACCTTGGCGTCGATGAGCGCGGCGCCGAGCGGGGAGCTGGGGGAGTAGGTCTCCATGCCGCCCTGGCCGCTCTCCTCACGGGTCGCGATGAGGAACGTCTCGGTGTCCTTCTCGTCGCCGTCGTAGTAGACGGTCACGACGGAGCCCGGAAGGGCGACACCGGACTGGGTGGGGGCTTCGCCGACCTTCGCGTTGTTCAGGAGTTCCTGCAGCTGGCGGATACGCGCTTCCTGCTGGCCCTGCTCTTCGCGGGCGGCGTGGTAGCCACCGTTCTCCTTGAGGTCGCCCTCTTCGCGACGCTCGTTGATCTCGGCGGCAATGACCGGACGGTTGGCGATCAATGAGTCGAGTTCGCTCTTGAGGCGGTCGTGCGACTCTTGGGTCAGCCAGGTCACCTGGGTGTCGGTCATCGGTCACTCCTTTGTGTTGTCCGCGCCCCCGGCGACCGTTTACACCAGGGGGCATATGGACTGCTAAAAATGCAGCAACACGACCCCTCGCGGAGCCGTGTATCCGTTCAGGGTACCAGGTGGTGAGACCTATGGCACATCGGTTGCGCTGCCGGCTGCCGACCCGAGAGCCTGCTGATAGGTGGGTTCCGCTCGTTTCAGCCATCCCACAACGAAATACGTCAGCGGCATGATGACGATTTCGACGAGCGTCTTCCAGATGAACCCGACGATCGTGTAGTTCACGAAGTCGCCCCAGGTGGAGATGCCCAGAGCGGTGGCCGCGATGGAGCAGAACACTATGGTGTCGGCGAATTCGCCGACAATCGTCGATCCCAGCAGCCGGGCCCACAGGTGGCGTTCGCCGGCGCGTTCCTTCATTTTGACCAGGACGAAGGAATTGAGGAATTCGCCGACGACATATCCGGCCAGACCGGCGAGCAGGAATTGTGGGACAACACCGGCGACCGTCTCGAAAGCCTGCTGCCCCTCATAGAATTCGGCGACCGGGAGATGAATGGTCAGCCAGAAACACAGAGACGCGAGGATCAGCACCGCGAACCCGGCGAAGATGGTCCGGCGCATCGCCCGGAATCCATAGACCTCACTGATGACATCGCCGAGTACGTAGGCGAGTGGGAACAGGAAGAAGGCGCCGTCGGTGACCAGGCCGTCCATGTGGATGGGTCCGAGGTCGACCTGCAACCAGTCGCTGAACAGGATGACACCCTTGGTGCCGGTGATGTTGCTGATCAGCATCACACCGACGAACAGGGCGACCAGGATGGGGAAGTAGCGGCTGCCGATGGAGGCGAACGCGGCGCGCGGGGCCTGCGCGTCGCCGGGCGTGGGCGCGGTCACCGGGCCGACGGCTGCAGGTAGGCCGGAACGTCGGTGGTGCAGCCGAACACCTCACCGATCACCGGCGGCTTCGACGTCGTGACCTCGGTACGGAAACCGATCCGCTCCGCTGAATCGGCGGGGATGAGGATCTCGCGACGTCCGGTCTCGCCACCGTCACGGGAACGCCCGCGGACGACACACGCGGCGGTCTTGCTCGGGTCGGAACGTTCGACGGTGAACTGCACCGCCACGGTCGAGTCGTCGATGATCTCGTAACCGGTCACCTCGCCGGTGACGTCGGCCGTGGAGAACTTCGAGTAGCCGATCGCGGCGAGTGCGACACCGGCCCCCACGACCAGCACCGACAGCGCGACGAACCAACGTCGACGACTCTGCGCGGTCTCCGACCTCTCGGGATAGGTGGCGCGCGGACCACTGCGAGGCCGCCCCGTGTCACCGGTCGAGCGCGGGGTGTCGTCGGCGTCTGCGGCGCCCCCGTCCGAACTGTTCACGCGTCAATACCTACCATGGGACCAGTAACGATCCGAAGGTGAGGAACTGTGATCGAATCCCACGCCGGCGACCCGAAGTCGGGGGCGTTCCGGCTGATGGCGGTGCATGCGCACCCGGACGACGAGTCGAGCAAGGGTGCGGCCACGACCGCGAAATATGCGGCCGAGGGCAACGAAGTGCTCATCGTCACACTGACCGGCGGTGAGCGCGGCGACATCCTGAATCCGGCGATGGACCGTCCGGGCATCAAAGAACGCATGTCCGAGGTGCGTCGCGAGGAGATGGCCGCGGCCGCCGCGGCACTCGGGGTGCAGCAGACGTGGCTGGGCTTCGTCGACTCCGGACTCCCCGAAGGCGATCCGTTGCCGCCGCTGCCCGAGGGGTCGTTCGCCACGGTGCCGCTCGAGGAGGCCACCGAGGCGCTGGTGCGTGTGGTCCGCGAGTTCCGCCCGCACGTCATCATCACCTACGACGAGCACGGCGGGTATCCGCATCCGGACCACATCCGCTGCCACGAGGTGTCGGTGGCCGCGTACGAGCAGTCCGGCGACCCGGAGGCCTTCCCCGACGCGGGTGAACCGTGGACCGTCTCGAAGCTGTACTACACGCACGGTTTCATCCGGGACCGGATGGTGTTGTTCTCCGACGAGTTCGCCCGCCACGGGCAGGAGAGCCCGTTCGCCGAGTGGTTGAGCAACTGGGACCCGAGCCGCGGTGACCTGATGGGCCGCGTCACGACGCAGGTCGAGTGCTCCAAGTACTTCCCGCAGCGGGACGACGCGCTTCGTGCGCATGCGACGCAGATCGATCCGAACGGCGTCTTCTTCGCGGTGCCACAGGAGTGGCAGCAACGGCTCTGGCCGACCGAGGAGTTCGAGCTGGCGAGGACCCGGGTCAAGACCGCGCTCCCCGAGACCGATCTGTTCGCCGGAATCGAGGCGTGATGACCACCCCCACCGTCGTCGACACCATGATGTTCCTCGCCGCCGAGGAACCCCAGGGACCCGAGTTCGGCAAGGCGTCGCCCCTCGGGCTGCTGGTCATCCTGCTGCTCCTCGTCGGTACCGCGTTCCTCATCTGGTCGATGAGCCGGCAGCTCAAGAAGCTGCCTGCGTCGTTCGACACCGAGCACCCCGAGGCCGACCAGGCCTTCGACGAGGGCACCGACATCCCCGGTCCCGTCGACCCGGCCCCCGGCACCCCGGACGCCGCGAAATCGGCCGGGACCGGCGAGCGACGTCCTGCGGACACCTGACGGGTCCCACGTCGGCGGGCTCGTGCTAGTGTGGTCGCCGTGATCAGCACCGTGCGCGCGTATTGGCGCTTTATCGAGGCTCCGGGTGGGGCCGAGATGAAGCGTTGATCTGACGCGCGCACGTACACCCGGAGCCCGAGCAGCGACCACAACGGTCGCTGCTCTTGTCATTTGAGCGGGGCTCCGACCACACCCAGGGCATGCCTCGTTTCCGACAGGGCATGACCTCGAAAGGCACACACCGTGACCACACTCCCGGACCTCCCGACCCGAGCAGACGACTCCACCGAGTCGACCTCCGATCGCCGGATCAGGGCGTTCCGTTCGATCCCGTCTCCCGACACCGTGCGCAGCGAGCTGCCGCTGACCGCACGCCGTGCCGTCGCGGTCCAGCGTGATCGCGACGAGATCGCCGACATCCTCGCCGGCCGCGACGACCGGCTGCTGGTGATCGTCGGCCCGTGCTCGGTGCACGATCCGATCGCCGCCATCGACTACGCCCGCCGTCTGGCGCCGCTGGCCGACGCCTACGCCGAGCGCCTCAAGATCGTGATGCGCGTGTACTTCGAGAAGCCGCGTACCACCGTCGGGTGGAAGGGGCTCATCAACGACCCCGGGATGGACAACACCTTCGACGTCGAACGCGGACTGCGGACCGCCCGGTCATTGCTGCTCGACATCATCGACCTCGGATTGCCGGTCGGCTGTGAGTTCCTCGAGCCGACGAGCCCGCAGTACATCGCCGACGCGGTCGCCTGGGGTGCCATCGGCGCCCGCACGACCGAATCGCAGGTCCACCGGCAGCTCGCGTCCGGACTGTCCATGCCGATCGGGTTCAAGAACGGCACCGACGGCAACGTCCAGGTCGCGATCGACGGTGTGAATGCCGCTGCCGCCGAACATGTCTTCTTCGGCGTGGACGACTTCGGCAACGGTGCGGTGGTGGAGACAGCGGGCAACGAGGACTGCCACATCATCCTTCGTGGTGGCACCCGGGGCCCGAACTTCGATGCGGAGTCGGTGGCCGCGGCGACCGAGGCCCTGTCGAAGGCAGGTCTGCCCGCACGCGTCATGATCGACTGCTCGCACGCCAATTCCGGTAAGGACCACATCCGCCAGGCGGAGGTTGCGACCGAGATCGCCGCTCGACTCCGCGCCGCGCGAGAGGCGGGCGAACCGTCGACGATCAGTGGCGTCATGCTGGAGAGCTTCCTCGAGCCGGGCGCACAGTCGACCGAGGCCACGCCGCTGGTGTACGGAAAGTCGGTCACCGACAAGTGCATGGGCTGGGAGGCCAGTGCACAGGTCCTCGCGGCACTCGCGCGCGGCTGACCTCAGACGACGTCGACCTCGGCGGTGGCGTCCGGGATCGTGATCAGGGCGCGGCGGTGCAGCGATCCGCGAGGCGACTGCACCGCCGGGGCCACCCGGAACTCCGCCTCCCATCGATCTGGGTGGATCCGGTTGAGGAGGTAGCCGCGCTGCGAGTTGCCGAATCGGACATGCGGCGATGCGGCCTTCAACCGGCGGTCGCCCTCGTCGCTGTCCTCGCCGTCGCCGCCGGAGGTCACCGACGTTGCCGCCAGTTCCACTCCGCGGGTGGGAGATTCGTCGGTGTAGCGCGTCCGCAGGTCGGCCACGACGCTGCGATGGATGTCCCCCGCAAGCGAAACCAGATTGCGGACGCCGCGCCCGGCGGCGCCGTCGAGCACCCGACGCCGGGAGTCCTCGTATCCGCTCCAGCCGTCCATGCTGACCGCACGAGTCGGTCCCGCCGACCGCGCCAGATCGGCCATCGGCACCTGCTGGGCCATCACGTCCCACCGGTGGCGGGACGTGGCGAGGCCGTCGAGGAGCCAGCGTTCCTGCGCCTGGCCGAGGATCGTCCGTGACGGATCGGCGGTTCGTGCGTTCTGACCAGTGTCGTTGTCGCCGTTGACCTGATCGCTTCGGTGACTGCGCGTGTCGAGCAGGTTGATCTCGGCGAGATCGCCGAATGCCAGACGACGCTGCGCCCGGACCACCGTTCCGTCCGGTCGTGCGGCCGTCCGCACCGGCGTGTTCTCCCACCAGGCGCGGAGCGCGTGCGCGCGTCGGACGGCGAACGCGGCCCGAGACGTGTCGTCCTCGGGAACGTCTGCGGCCCAGTTGTTGTCGACTTCGTGATCGTCGAACGCGATCACGAAGGGGGCCACCGCGTGCGCGAGCTGGAGGTCGGGATCGGACTTGTAGAGGGCGTACCGTTCCCGGTAGTCATCGAGGTCGGTGGCTTCGCGGGTGGCCGAGATCGGTAGGGACGCACCGCGTCTCGCGCCACCGTGCTTCGGTATGGGCTTCTCGTAGATGTAGTCGCCGAGATGGAGCACCAGATCGGGTGCGTGTGCGGCCATGTCGGCGAACGCGTGATAGTAACCGTCCGCCCAGTTCTGGCACGATGCGACCGCGACGGACAGCGCCGGCACGTGCGAGCCCGGGGCCGGGGCGGTGCGGGTCCGGCCGATCGCGGAGACCTCACCCTGTGCGCGGAACCGGTAGAAGTAGTCGGTACCGGGCGCCAGGCCACGTACGTCGACGTGAACGCTGTGCCCCCATTCCGGTGTCGCGTGGGCGACGCCACGGCGCAGGACGCGGGCCATGGTCTCGTCGGGGCCGATCTCCCACTCGACCGGGACCGCCACCGCCCCCATGCCGCCGGCGGGCGCCAAGGGGTTGCGGGACAACCGGGTCCACAGGACCACCCCGTCGGGAAGCGGATCCCCGGATGCGACGCCGAGGGTGAAGACACCCGCGGACGCATCCGAGGCAGGGGCGGACGGCCTGGCTCCGTCGAGAAGCCCGGGGGTGAACGCGAGACCGCCGACGAGTGCCGACCAGGTGAGGAATCGACGTCGGGAGGTGCCTGCGCGGAGGGTGAGGTCGGGGTCGCAACGGAGAGAGGCCGGAAGTCCACCGGCCGGGGGTCCCGGCATGACCTCACCCGACCAGTGGCAGCTGACCTCGACTCCACCTCCGGGCTGCGGGCACGTGATGTGTGCGTGAAGACTCGGCATCACCTCACGTGCCCACCCAGGTCGCCTGCCGGGCGGACCTCGGGATCCAGCAGGTCAACCGGCCGTGTCTGCCGCCCGGTGGCGCGTCCGGAAGCCGAGCCCGGCGTCGATGACCAGGAATGCCAGCAGGCTGACGCCGAGCAGCGGCACGAACCAGCCCACGACCAGCGCGATCGCCCCTACCGCGACGACCGCCGGCGCCGGAAGCCGCCGCAGTGACCCGCGGACGGGAGGGCGGCCCACCGCCCGGCGACCCGATCGTCGCGGCCGCCGCTGCCACCACATCTGGTAGCCCCGGACGATCAGCACCAACAGGGCCACCGCCAACAGCAGCAGCGCGACCTGGTTGACCCAACCGAAGAGGATGCCCATGTGCAGCGCGATGCCCCAGGTACTGAGCTTCGCCGCGAGAGGCCAGTCCGCGAACCGGGATTCGTCGACGACCCGGCCGGTCGCCCCGTCCACGGCGACCGAATCCTGGGTGAACTGCCACGTCTGCCGCGTCTGGGCCACGGTGAAGGCGGTGTCGACGGTGGCGGGAATCGACACCTCGACGCTGCCGTCCACGCCGGCATCCCGAGCAGTGCCGATCACCCGGTCGAGTTGCGCCACGGCCACGCCGGACGAGGTCGGGGCGTCCGTCTCGTGGGCGCCGGGATGCCCGGCCGCACTGTGGTCCCCGTGGCCGCCATGATCTCCGTGGCCGCCATGGTCCCCGTGGCCGGCGGGCTCCGATGGCGATCCCGTCAACGCGGTGTCGACCGCGGGGGTCGTCCAGTTCAGTGCGGTCCGCAGGTCGGACACGTTGTCGCCCGCGAACTTCGACCAGGTGAGCCCGGTGGCGGACAGGAACACCAGCCCGAGGGCGATCCAGACCCCGATGACGCCGTGGCGGTTGCGTGTGCGCGTGCGTCCGGTGGCGGTCCGGTCGAAGGTCGCGAGTTCGGCGATGCGCCGCTTTGTGCGCGCACGATGTGCCGAGATCCACAGCGCCAGGCCGCCGAGAGCGATCACCCACAGCCAGGACGCCGCGAGTTCGCTGTAGACGCGGCCCGGCTCGCCGAGATGGAGGTTGCGGTGCGCGACGCTCAGCCAGGTGCGCAGCGGCAGCGATGCGCTGCTTCCGTACGACGCCAGTTCGCCTCTCGATTCGAGCGTGACCGGGTCGATGAACACTGCCAGACGCTGCGACTCTCCGAGGGTCGGGTCGTCGAACAGCACGCGGGTGGTGTCGCCCGCCCGGATGGCCGGCCGGACGGCCGACACCGTGAGGTCGGGTCGCAGACGCGTTGCGGCGCCGACCTGTTCGGCGAGAGGACGGGTGTCGCCGGCGCTGTCGGTGTGCAGTTGGTCACGGTAGACGAGCTGTTCGAGCGAGGGGGCGATGGCGTACAGGCCGCCGGTCACCGCGGCGACGACGAGGAAGGGTGCGACGAGGACGCCGGCGTAGAAGTGCAGGCGCCGCAGGAGCGGTTGCCAGCTGTGCGGCGACGTCGGCGGGTCGGTGGTGGGTGGGGGCCCGGTGGTGTCACCGGGGCGGGACAGGTTCGGCAGGGTCACGTGTGAGGGCCTCTCATGGCAAAGGCGGCACGCGGCGCGTCCGTCAGATAGATCGGACGGCATACGCGCACCGGCCGGCCCGTTGCGAAGACGGGTCGGCGAGGAAAAGAGATGTCAGCGCGAGAGGATCGGGGGGCCGCGGTTGTCGAGCGCGCCGATGGCACGCAGGCCTGGCCGGGCGTCGGCGTCGCAGACCGCGGGAACGTGTGGCCACGAGTCGTCGGAGAGCGGATCGAGCACCACGTGCAGCAGCGCGACGACTGCGGTGAGAATGCTCAGCAGGGCGGGTTCGACGACGCGGATCGCGACCGCGGTGACCACGGTCGCGACCGTGTGTACGAGCAGCATCGACTGACTCGGTGAGTGCGCGCCGATGTCGTGGTGGGCCGATGAGACGTCCAGGGCACTGAGCGAGAAGTGCGCGAGTCCCTGCCCGGCGGTGAGCGTCACGAGACTGCAGACCAAGCCGGGAGTGCGCCGCGACATCGAGGCGACCGTCCAACCGAACACCGCGCACGCCGCGGTCATGAGCAGGAGTGACGCGGGCGCCGGGAGAGCCCCGGCCGCCAAGCCGTGAGCGGTCACCGCGGTACTCGCCGACAGCGCGCCGACGACGCCACCGCGGAGGCGGTGGACGGCGCGCTGGTCCGGGGTCACGCCATGGAGCATAGCCACGCCGGCATCGGCCCGATCGGCCGCCTGACCTGCCTGAGCCGTCGGGCGGTACGCCTAGCCGAGGAGAAGCAACCAGGCTGCGATGTAGTGGAGCAGTGCGGCGATGGCGGTGCAGACGTGGAACACCTCGTGGTGACCGAAGGTGGCGGGCCACGGGTCGGGCCAGCGCACTGCGTACAGGACGCCGCCGACGCTGTAGAAGACGCCGCCGAGCGCGAGCAGGACCATCACCGCGACACCGGTCTGGGTGACCAGTGCCGGGGCGACGGCGATGATCACCCAGCCGAGGACGATGTAGAGGGTGACACCGAGCCATCGCGGCGCACCGGGCCAGGCGATCTTCAGCGTCGCACCGGCGATCGCGCCGCACCACACGATGCCGAGCACCCACCAGCTGGTCGGCGAGGGAAGCCCCAGGGCGCAGAACGGGGTGTAACTGCCGGCGATGAACACGAAGATCATCGCGTGATCGGCGCGCTTCATCCGTAACCGGGCGCGCGTCGTCTGCCATGGGATCCGGTGATAGGCGGCGCTGACGGAGAAGAGGCCGACGACGGTGAGTGCGTAGATCGCACAGGTGATCACGGCCACCGCGCCTGCGGTGAGGGCCGCGCCGACGACCAGCGCGAGACCGGCGACGGCGGCCACATACGCCGAGTAGTGATGGATGACGCCGCGGAGGCGAGGGCGGTCGTCCACCGGGAGATTCAGCGACGTGTTCACGCAACCTACGGTACCGTAACTTCGTCTTCGACCCTCGGGATCGTTGCGCTGCGTCGGAGTCGGTTGGCTCGCATCGTGGCGCGTAAGGTGTCGGACGTGACACGAGGCCGCGAACACGCTGACGCCGGGTCGGGGCGTCGATGAAATTGTTGCCGGACCGGTTGCGTCGACCCGTTCTGTCCGTCTACGAGCGCAGACTCATCCAGCTGCTCGACCCCGAGCGCCTGCCGCGGCACGTGGCGATCATCTGTGACGGCAATCGCCGATGGGCACGTGAGGCCGGTTTCGACGACGTCAGTCACGGCCATCGGGTGGGCGCGCAACGCATCGCGGACATGCTGGGCTGGTGTGCCGGACTCGGCATCGAGGCCGTCACGATCTATCTGCTGTCCACGGAGAATCTCAACCGCGCATCCGACGAGCTCGACGCGCTGCTGGAGATCGTGCCCGACATCGTCGACGAGATCTCCTCGCCCGCTGGGGGCTGGCGGATCCGGATCGTCGGCACGCTCGACTCACTGCCCGATCCCGTCGCCCAGCGACTCCGCGCCGCATCGGAGCGCACCTCGGACCGGGACGGTATGAACGTGAACGTCGCCGTCGGGTACGGCGGGCGACAGGAGATCGTCGACGCCGTCCGGGCGTTGCTCGACGAGAAGCTCGCGCAGGGAGCCACTCCCGCCGAGATGATCGACGCGGTGACCGTCGAGGCGATCGACGGCAACCTCTACACCAAGGGGCAGCCCGACCCGGATCTCGTGATCCGGACCTCGGGGGAGCAACGCCTGTCCGGATTCCTGTTGTGGCAGAGCGCCTATTCGGAGATCTGGTTCACCGACGCGTACTGGCCTGAGTTCCGTCGTGTCGATTTCCTCCGCGCACTGCGTGATTACTCCGCCCGGAGCCGGCGCTTCGGCAAATGACCGGGCGCCGGGGCCTCATCGTCGAAGAACCTCGGCGAGCACGTCGGCAAGCGCGGTGAGGTCGGCGGGAAAGCTCGACGCGGCGGGCGTCCCGAAACCGACGGCCACACCGCCGCGCGGCAGCGGTTCGGCATCGGGATGCCGGAACAGCGATTGGCCGACGACCGCGATACCCCGTTCGTAGGCGCGGTGGACGAGCGCGCCCTCCACGGCGTGCTCGACCGGTATCAAGGCGTGTAATCCGGCGGCGATGCCGGGGAGTTCGAGGCCGATCCCGGAGATGGCGTCGACGATGTCGTCGCGGCGCTGCCGGTAGACCTGCCGGCTGCGCCTGATGTGCCGATCGTAGGCGCCCGAGGTGATCATGTCAGCGAGCACGAGCTGGTCGATGATGCCGGCATCGGGTTCACGGATTCCTTTCGCGCTCAACACCTTTCCGACGAGCTCGGGAGGCATTGCCAGCCATCCGGCGCGGACCGCGGGCGAGAGGCTCTTGCTCATCGATCCCGCGTGGATCACCACATCGGGACCCAGTGCCTGCAAGGCGCCGACGGGCTCACGGTCGTAACGGAACTCGCCGTCGTAGTCGTCCTCGACGATGATCGCACCGGTGCGCCGCGCCCAGTCGACGACCTGCATCCGCCGGGCCGGTGACAGGGCGACGCCGGTCGGGAACTGGTGGCTCGGCGTCAGCAGCACCGCGGATGCACCGGTGCGCTCCAGGTCGTCGATCACCATTCCGGCGTCGTCGACCGCAACCGGCACCACCCGGGTGCCGCCTCGCTCCAGCGCCTGACGATGAAAGGGGAGACCATGGCTCTCGACCGCCACGACAGCTCCGAACACGCTGCGGGACAGCAATTCCAGGGCGGCCATCACCGAGGTCCCGAGGACGATGTGCTCGGCGGCCGTGCGTACCCCGCGCGTGCGGCTCAGGTACGTGGTCAGGGCATGGCGCAGTTCGGGACGTCCCTGTGGATGTGCAGGGGAGAAGGTGTCGTCCGGTGTCTCGGTGAGGACGCGCCGGGTGGCGCGGACCCAGTCGGCACGGGGGAACATACCGGCGCAGGGCTGTCCGAGGGAGAAGTCGTGGCGGATGGTGTGGGGGAGTGCGGTCGCTCGGATACCGGGCGAGCGCGGCCCGCGGGCGGCGCCCTCGGCGACACGGGTCGCCGATCCCTGCCTCGCGATCAGCCAGCCCTCGGCGATCAGTTCCTGGTAGACGGTCGACACGGTGCCCCGTGCGAGCCCCAGATCCGCGGCGAGCGAACGGTACGGCGGTAGGGCGGTGCCCGGGGGCAGGCGACCGTCGAGGATGGCCGCGCGCAGAGCCTCGGTCAGCGCCCGGCGCCGGGTCGCACCGCGTCCGCGGGCGCTCACCCCGGGGTCCGGTTGCAGGTCCAGGAAGAGATCGGCGCCGAGACGCTGGGCGACCTCGTCCCAGGGGTCTGTCGATGCCGACCCGGGAGGCGACATCTCGGCTGCGGAATTGACCCGCTTTTCTGTCATCGAATTGGACCACTTTCTTGCGCTAATCCCGTTCTAGCCTAGAGGCAGTACGCCAGTGATGTCCGTCGGAGGAGGAACGTGATGAAGGTCGTGATCGTGGGCGCGAGCGGTGCCCTGGGGAGCAGGCTCGCCGAGCTGCTCGTCGCGCGAGGGGACGAGGTGGTCCGCGCGAGCCGCGCGACAGGAGTCGATGCCCATGCCGGAACAGGTCTCGCCGAGGCCTTCGCCGGGGCCGACGCCGTCGTCGACTCGCTCAGTCTGCAGACGCTGAAGGCCGACGAGGCCATCGACTTCTTCGGCACGACGGCGACCAACATCGCCGAAGCCGCCGCACAGGCCGGCGTCGCCCACGTGATCGTCGTGTCGATCGTGAACGCCGCCGATCCCGCGGTGAACGCGAAATTCGGTTACTACCAGGGCAAAGCCGCGCAGGAGGCCGCCTATCGCAAGGTCCTCGACCCGGACGTCCTGACGGTCTTCGCCTCGGTCCAGTGGTTCGAGCTCGCCGAACAGATGATGGGGTCGATGAGGTTCGGCCCCGTCGCCGCCGTGCCGAGGATGCGGTGCGCCCCGGCGGCCGTGTCAGATGTGGCGGACGCGCTCGCCGATGTCGTGTCCGCGGGCCCGCAGGGCAAGGGGACGGTGGAGCTGGCCGGCCCCGAGGCGATGGACCTGGTCGATGTGGCCAGAGCCCTTGCCGCACAGACCGGTTCTCCGCGCTGGGTGGTGGGTTTGCCGGTCGGCGGACGGGCCATCCGCCGCGGGGGACTCATCCCCGCTGCCCCCGATGTGGTCACGACGACGACACTCGGCGGGTGGCTTGCCGGCCGCGAAGGCACCCGGGTGGGTGAGAACCGATGACCGGCGGAACGCGTCCCGACACGAGGATGTGGATGCCGCAAGACAATCCGGCTGTCTACAAGGCGCTGGTCGCATTGCAGCGAGCGTCGTCGTCCGGTGTCGACCCGGAGCTCGCCGAACTCATCGTGATCCGCGCGTCGCAACTGAACGGATGTGCCTACTGTCTGCACATGCACACCTCCGATGCCCTGGCCAAGGAGATCGATCCGCACAAACTCATGCTCATCGCCGCGTGGCGCGAGGCCGGTTCGGTGTTCACCGCGGTCGAACGTGCTGTGCTCGCCCTCACCGAATCCGTCACGATGATCGGCGAAGGCGGTGTCCCGCAACAGGTCTTCGATTCGGTGCGTGAGCATTTCGACGCCGTCGAGACGGGACAGCTCGTCGCGTCGATCGTGATGATCAACGCCTGGAACCGGATCGCCCTCGCGGGCGCCTATCCGGCCGGGCTCGACGAGCGGCGTGCGGCGATCAGAGCTTCCGCAGGCGCACCCGGTTGATGGAGTGGTCGTAGTCCTTGCGTAGTACCAGTGACGCCCGCGGCCGGGTGGGCAGGATGTTCTCCATCAGGTTCGGGCGGTTGATGGAGGTCCACAGATCTCGTGCCGCGGCCGTCGCCTGGTCGTCGGTGAGGGAGGCGTAGGCGTGAAAGTGGGAGTCGGGGTTGGCGAATGACGTGGTCCGCATCTGCAAGAAACGCGAGATGTACCACTCCTCGATGTCGTCGATCTTGGCGTCGACGTAGATGGAGAAGTCGAACAGATCCGACACCATCAGCGTCGGTCCGGTCTGGAGCACGTTGAGGCCCTCGAGGATGAGGATGTCGGGCTGCCGGACGTAGTGGTACACGTTGGGCACGATGTCGTAGGCCAGATGTGAATACACCGGCGCCGCGACCTCCCGGGCGCCCGATTTGACCTCCGTGACGAAACGCAACAGCGCGCGCCGGTCATATGATTCCGGAAATCCCTTGCGGTGCAGGATGCCCCGGCGTTGCATCTCGTCGGTCCGCAACAGGAAGCCGTCGGTGGTGACCAGGTCGACCTTGGGATGCGACTCCCACCGTGCCAGCAGCGCCGCCAGCACGCGGGCGGTGGTCGACTTCCCGACTGCGACACTGCCCGCGATGCCGATCACGAACGGCACCTGCCGATTGGTCTGACGCTCACCGAGGAACGTCGAGGTCGCCGCGAACAAGCGTTGTCGCGCAGCCACTTGCAGATGGATGAGACGCGACAGCGGCAGGTAGACGTCGGCCACCTCATCAAGGTCGATCTGCTCACCGAGGCCGACCAGCTCGGCCAGTTCGTCCTCGGTGAGGACCAGCGGCATCGATTCGCGCAACTCGCGCCACTGCCTCCGGTCGAGTTCGAGGTAGAGACTCGGATCCCGATCGGTGGCGTTGCGGGCCATCAGGGCAGCTCCGCCGATGTCGATACCACCGCTCCCGGAGTGATCATGCGTACAGCTTAGGGCGACGTGTGAGGGCGGCACTCGGTAGCCTGCCGATATGTCATCGGTGCCCTCCCCGGATGCTGCCCCGTCCGTTCCGTCCCCGATCGAACCCGGCGCCGCCCGTGCCGGTGACCCGCAGGTCATCGAGTATCTGCGCCTGGGACTGGCGTTCGACCGTCTCGAACGAGGCTTCGTCGACGCCTACACCGGCGATCCGTCCCTGCGAGCCGAGGTGGAGAACGCGCCCGCCCCCGACCCCGCGCGGCTCGCCGAGCGTGCCAGAACGCTGCTCACCGAACTCCCCGGGACCCTGGATGCCGCGCGTGCGGAGTTCATCGGCTCCCATCTGCGGGCGCTCGAGTGCTCCGCGCGCAAGTTCGCCGGTGACGACATCGGATTCGTCGACGAGGTGCGCGCCTACTTCGACGTCGACATCACCACCGCCGATCCCGGGCGTTACCGACAGGCGCACGCCGAACTCGCCGACGCCCTCGGCCTGCCCGACGCGACGGCGGACGGACTGCGCGACGCCTACGCCGCGCATCGCCGCTCCGACGAGATCCCGCCGGAGCGCGTCGACGACTGTGTCCGTGCCTTCAGCGGCGCCCTGCGCGAGCGCGTCAGGCAGGCATACCCGTTGCCCGACAACGAGATCGTCGAGTTCGAGGTCGTCACGGACAAGCCGTGGTCGGGCTTCAACTACTACCTCGGCAACTACCGCTCGCGCGTCGCCATCAACGCCGACCTCACCCAGTACATGTCATCGTTGCCGTCCCTGATCGCCCACGAGGCCTACCCGGGCCACCACACCGAGCACTGCCGCAAAGAGCAGCTGCTCGTCGGAGCGGGACACGACGAGCAGTCGATCTTCCTCGTCAACACACCCCAGTGCCTCATGGCGGAGGGTCTCGCCGACCACGCTCTCGACGCGATCATCGGCAAGGACTGGGGCACCTGGGCCCAGGAAGTCTACGCCGACCTCGGACTCCGCTTCGACGCCGAGCGTGCCATGCGGATCGGTCGCGCCACCGGCGGGCTGCTCACCGTTCGTCAGGACGCCGCCCTGATGCTGCACGACCAGCACGCCGACGCCGATGCCGTCGCCGCGTTCCTCCAGCGATGGCTGCTCGCCCCCCGTGAGCGAGCCACCCAGATGCTGCGATTCCTCACCTCTCCGCTCTGGCGCGCGTACATCAGCACCTACGTCGAGGGTTACCAACTCCTCGACCGTTGGCTCGATGCGGCCGACGACCGTGCTGCCGCCTTCGGGCGCCTGCTCGACGAGCCGCTCATCCCGGCGAGCCTGCGTCGCGAACTCGGTGCCTAGAATCAGAGCCATGACCGCGAACTCGTCATCCGTGAACTCGATGTCCCTGGCTGAGGTCGACCCCGACGTCGCCGCCGCCATGAACGGCGAACTCAGCCGCCAGCGGGACACCCTCGAGATGATCGCCTCGGAGAACTTCGTGCCGCGCGCCGTGCTGCAGGCGCAGGGCAGCGTGCTCACCAACAAGTACGCCGAGGGATACCCGGGTCGCCGCTACTACGGAGGTTGCGAGTACGTCGACGTCGTCGAGGACATCGCCCGCAACCGTGCGAAGGAACTCTTCGGTGCCGACTTCGCGAACGTGCAGCCGCATTCGGGTGCACAGGCCAACGCCGCCGTGTTGCAGGCGCTGATGGAGCCGGGCGAGACCATGCTCGGCCTCGACCTCGCCCACGGCGGTCACCTCACCCACGGGATGCGCCTCAACTTCTCCGGCAAGCTCTACGAGAACGCCTTCTACGGCGTGAGCAAAGAGGACTTCCGCATCGACATGGACGAGGTGCGCAAGATCGCCCTCGATGTCAAGCCGAAGGTCATCGTGGCCGGCTGGTCGGCCTACCCGCGCACCCTCGACTTCGAGGCGTTCCGGTCCATCGCCGATGAGGTCGGTGCGCACCTCTGGGTGGACATGGCTCACTTCGCCGGTCTGGTCGCGGCCGGCGTGCACCCGTCGCCCGTCCCGCACGCCGACGTGGTGTCGTCCACCGTGCACAAGACCCTCGGCGGTCCGCGCTCGGGGATCATCCTCGCCAAGCAGGAATGGGCCAAGAAGCTGAATTCGGCGGTCTTCCCCGGGCAGCAGGGCGGACCGCTCATGCACGCCATCGCGGGCAAGGCCGTCGCACTGAAGATCGCAGGCACCGAGGAGTTCGCCGAGCGCCAGCGGCGCACCCTGTCCGGTGCCCGGGCGCTCGCCGAGCGACTCACGGGAGCCGACGTCGCCAAGGCCGGTGTGTCGGTGCTGACCGGTGGCACCGACGTCCACCTCGTCCTCGTCGACCTGCGCGACAGCGCGCTCGACGGCCAGCAGGCCGAGGACCTGCTCCACCAGGTCGGTATCACGGTCAACCGCAACGCGGTGCCCTTCGACCCGCGTCCGCCCATGGTCACCTCCGGTCTGCGTATCGGTACCCCCGCGCTGGCCACGCGCGGCTTCGGCGACGAGCAGTTCACCGAGGTGGCCGACATCATCGCGACCGCGCTGGCCGCCGGCGACTCCGCCGACGTCACCGCCCTGCGCGGACGTGTGTCCAAGCTCGCCCTCGACTTCCCGCTCTATGACGGGCTCGAGGAGTGGGGACTGATGAGCCGGATCTGACCTGGATTGCCCGCGTCGGCGCGGCGTCCGTATCCTTGCAGCGATGAACGCCCTCACTGAAGACGACCTGATCATCGCGCTCGAGAAGGCTCTTCCCGAGATCGCGGAAGACCACCAGGCGGCCGCCACTCCGTGGAACCCGCACGACTGGGTGCCGTGGGATGACGGACGCAACTTCGCCTTCCTCGGCGGTGACGACTTCGACCCGTCACAGGCGACGCTGTCCGACGAGGCGCGTGCCGGTTTGCTGGCGCTGCTGCTGACCAAGGACAACCTGCCGTCGTATCACCGGGTGCTCGCCAAGCACTTCCCGGCGTTCTCCGACTGGCGGCAGCTCGTGGGTGTGTGGACCGCCGAGGACAACCGGCATGCGATCGTGCTGCGCGACTACCTGGTCGTGCGGCGGGCGATCGATCCCGTGGACGCGGAGGAGCGTCGTCGCATCCACGTCACGCAGGGCTACCGGCAGACCCCCGAGCAGGTCGAGCCGCTCAGCCCGCTGGACGTGCTGGCGCTGATGGCGGTGCACGAGAACCAGTGTGTGCACTTCATCGCGACGTTGAAGGCCGTCGCGAACGACGAGGTCCTCGAGGAGATCCTCACCAAGATCGCTGCGGACGACCAGCAGCAGGCCGTGACCTTCGGCGCCTTCCTCAACGCCGGTCTCGTCGCCGATCAGGACGCCACCGTCCTCGCGATCGACCGGGCGCTTGCCATCGACGAGCCCATCGGCCACGACATCGACGACTTCGAGGCCGAGCGGGCACTCATCGCCCACTACGAGAACGCCGAGACCAAGACGGCGATCGCCGCCGCCCTCGCCGACGCCGTCAAGCTCGAGTCCGTCGCCGGGCTCTCCGACGAGGCCGAGGCCGCGCGCCGGCGGATCCTCGAGCGCGCGCGAGGCTGAGACACCTGCGCTCACCGTAGCGGCGCACGTGCGGTGACACAGAGACGAACAGGGCGCCACCGGGACGACAAAATCCCTGGTGGCGCCCTGTTGCGTCTCCGTCTCCGACAATACGTCGGTTTACCTACAATTCACGCCGACACACCCGATTCCGGAGCGCCGCCACCGGATTTCGCGCGTACGTTGACGAGTGACGGACCGCGGGGAAGCGGTTCGTCCGGGAGGTTCAGTTCGTGGCTTGTAGAAGCAACACGAGGGGACCGGCCCCGGTCCTCGTCCACCTCGGTTGACGCCGAGGGCATCGGACAACTTGGACCGGCCGGTCGACCAACACTGGTTTGTGCGGGTGCCGCACGAACGTAGGAGCTCCACGTGACCACACGCACCTACGTCCTCGATACCTCCGTGCTGCTGTCCGATCCCTGGGCGGTCATGCGATTCGCCGAACACCACGTCGTCCTCCCGCTCGTGGTCATCAGCGAACTCGAGGGCAAACGTCACCACCACGAACTCGGCTGGTTCGCGCGTGAGGCGTTGCGCATGCTCGACGACATGCGCCTGGAACACGGCCGACTGGACCTGCCCCTGGAGATCGGGGAGGACGGCGGCACCCTGCAGGTGGAGCTCAATCACACCGATCCCGCCGTACTGCCCGCCGGTTTCCGTACCGACAGCAACGACTCGCGCATCCTGGCGTGCGCCCTCAACCTGCGCGCCGAGGGCAAGAACGTCACGCTGGTGTCCAAGGACACCCCGCTGCGGGTCAAGGCCGGCGCCGTCGGCCTCGACGCGGACGAGTACCACGCACAGGACGTGGTGGTGTCCGGATGGTCGGGCATGAC
Organism: Gordonia terrae; assembly: GCF_051789125.1. Classification (GTDB taxonomy): domain Bacteria; phylum Actinomycetota; class Actinomycetes; order Mycobacteriales; family Mycobacteriaceae; genus Gordonia; species Gordonia terrae_A. Next base: position 1,737,853 of record NZ_CP196526.1, read on the forward strand.
CCAGCTCGACGTCGAGACCACGGCGATCGACACCCTGTTCTCCGACGGTGTGGTCGACATCGACGAAGCCCGGGAATTGCCGTGCCACACCGGTATACGGATGCTCGGCACGTCCTCGAGTGCGCTCGGACGGGTCAACGCCGACAAGCGGGTACAGCTCGTCCGCGGCGACCGTGAGGCATTCGGCCTGCACGGACGCTCGGCCGAGCAGCGGGTGGCGCTGGATCTGCTCCTCGACGACAGTGTCGGAATCGTCTCCCTCGGCGGCAAGGCCGGTACCGGCAAGTCGGCGCTGGCGTTGTGCGCGGGCCTGGAAGCCGTCCTCGAGCGGCGTACCCAGCGCAAGGTCGTGGTGTTCCGCCCGTTGTACGCCGTGGGCGGTCAGCAACTGGGTTACCTGCCCGGCAGCGAGTCCGACAAGATGGGGCCGTGGGCGCAGGCGGTGTTCGACACCCTCGAGGGCCTGGCGTCGCCGGAGGTCATCGACGAGGTGCTCAGTCGCGGCATGCTGGAGGTGTTGCCGTTGACCCACATTCGGGGGCGGTCGTTGCACGACTCTTTCGTGATCGTCGACGAGGCGCAGTCGCTGGAACGCAACGTCCTGCTGACCGTTCTGTCCCGCCTGGGTTCGGGTTCGCGCGTGGTGCTGACGCACGACGTGGCGCAGCGCGACAACCTCCGGGTCGGCCGACACGACGGCGTTGCCGCGGTCATCGAGAAGCTCAAAGGTCACCCGCTGTTCGCGCACATCACGCTCACCCGGAGTGAGCGATCGCCGATCGCCGCGCTGGTGACGGAAATGCTGGAGGAATTCGCTCCGTAGCCACTTTCTGTTCGGGAAACGGATTCATCGTTCACCTGGGCTGGACCGGTAATACAGACAACGCGAAGGCCGCGTCGACTCACCGAGGGGAGGGAGTCGGCGCGGCCTTCGACGTCAGTCCATCGCGATGATCAGCCCATCAACGGCCGGTCACCTGACAATGATCGCCGAAATCAGGTGGTCGGCGGCTCGATCGGGCTGAAATCGCGGAGTGAATTGAGAAGATCGACGATGGCGGTGAGCAGTTCAACGTTTTCCAGAGACGTCATTTTTCTCCTTTGATCGAATGGCTGTCCGGATAACGATCGCCGTGGCTTGGCGCCGTCGTAAGCGAGGGTAATGATGCGATAACAATCGCGCAAATGAATCGTCGTGAATGCTTTTCGTATATAGGCCGACAATGGTCCACTAATCGGCTGGCCTGCGGTTCGAATCACCTCAATGCGTCGGTTTCCCATCGAAAAGCGTTCTGCGACCACGCGAGAAGGCGACGAGATGTCGACATCCGATCAGAATCGCACCGTGACCATGACGTGACTCATCGGCCCTTGCGCGCTGTCACACTGGTGTGGTGCAGAAGTTACTGATGAGGCGAATGAGACTGTTGGGACTATTGGTCATCGCGGTTCTCGCCGCGTGTGCCGGTGGGGCCGGTCATGCGCTTGCCGCTCCGGAGACATCTACACCGACCACACCGGAGACCGGTACGACGACCCCGGGGTCGGGCTTCCCCGAATCGGGAATCCCGCTGGTCGACGGAATCCTCGATCAGCTCGCGGGCGGGTCCGGGTCGGCGGACGGTGCCGGTGACGTGCCCGGCGGGAGTGGGCCGACGAACCAGATGATCGTCGTCACCGCCCCGAAGGCGTCGGACACCACCGCCACGCTGACCGCATTCGAGCGCGGCGCAGAGGGCAGCTGGAAGCCGGTCATCGGCCCGACGAAGGCATTCCTCGGGTCGCTCGGCATGGGCGAACCGAAGGACAACGTCCACCGGACACCCCAGGGCACCTTCCCGCTCGACCAGGCGTTCGGCCGCGAGGCCAATCCGGGCACCAAGTTGCCCTACATCAAGGTCGACCAGCAGGACTGGTGGGACTCGAACATGAAGTCGCCGACGTACAACACACACGTGCGTCAGCCGCAGAGTCCCGGCGGCGACAGCGAGAACCTGTACAACTCCGGCCCGGTCTACGACTACGCGGTCAACATCGCGCACAATCCGCAGCGGATTCCGGGCAGGGCCTCGGCGATGTTCCTCCATGTCACCAACGGTGAACCCACCATGGGTTGTGTCGCGATCGAGCGGGAGCTGATGAAGCAGATCCTGGTCTGGCTGGACCCGGCGAAGAATCCGAAGATCACGATCGGGGTGAATCAGGGTGCGCCGTCCGGCGAGGCACCCGGAGCGACCCCTCAGACCGCTCCGGGCACCACCCCTCCGGGCGCCACCCCGCCGGTCACGTCCGGGTTGCCGGGAGCGGACATGCTCACCGGCCTGCTGACGCAACTGGTCGGCGTCGTGCCGGCCCTGTTCGGGCTCGGCGCCTCCCAGGCGGGGTGAACCGCCGGATCTGGCGGGCACTGACACAGTGCCCGCCCGATCCGTGCTCGTGTGGGATCTCGTCCCGGCGGGCGCTACGACCCCGCCAGGCTCAGTCGGGCGCCACGGCATCCCGGGCACAATGTCGCGTCGGCACAGATGTGCCATCCGTTGACCCGCGCCAGCTCGTCCAGTGCGTGTCTGCCGAGGTGGGTGCCCACGGTGAAGCTGCGTCCGCAACTGTTGCAGTGCCGATCGAACGGCGAACCCTCGGTTTCCACACGTGTCGCGGACACAAGCGTCATGTCGATGGACCTTCTATCCCTGGGTGTCGGTACGAGGATCGGTGTGGGGAGACGTGGATCGGGTCGGGCGTGAGGCCTGACGATCCGCTGCGATGCCGCCGGCTGTCGGTCGTCGACTCGGGCGAACGACCATTCCAGTGTCACCGTATGTGAGATAGATCTCAAGTGTCCAATGGATTCGAACCGAGAACGAGCCGATCGCCACCGGGTCACGATCCCGTCAGCGGCGTCGGCTCCGGTCTGCGGTCTTGGCCGCATATACCGCGGCTTGCGTTCGACGCTCCATGCCCAGCTTGCCCAGAAGCCGGGACACATAGTTCTTGACGGTCTTCTCCGCGAGATGCATCCGCGCGGCGATCTGCCTGTTCGTCAGACCCTCGCCGAGTAGCGCGAGCAGCGTCCGGTCCTGCTCGGTGAGGCCGTCGTGGGGCTGCTCCTCGGCGTCCTGGCGTGCGCGGAGTCGTTCCATCAGCGCCGCTGCCGCCCGGTTGTCCAGCAACGACCGGCCTGCACCGACGTCTGCGATGGCGCGCGCGAGCTCCATCCCGGTGATGTCTTTGATGACATACCCGCTGGCGCCGGCCAGGATCGCATCCATCATCGCCTGGTCGTCGGTGAGCGAGGTGAGCATCAGGCAGCGTAGGCCGTCGACCCTGTCGAGCAGGTCGCGGCAGAGCTCGATGCCGTTCCCGTCGGGTAGGCGGACGTCGAGAACGGCCACATCGGGCTTGACGGTCGGAATTCTCGCGAGGGCCTGAGCGCAGGTCGCAGCCTCGCCGACGACGCGTAGATCGGGATCGGCGTCGAGCAGTTCGACGAGACCGCGTCGAACGATTTCGTGATCGTCCACCAGAAAAACCGTGATCATGCCGACTCCCTTCGGCACAGACGCCTGCAGCGAATTGTAGGACTTCACGTCCCGGATTTTCACACCTTTCTACCTTCTGGCCCTTGCCGTGGCGCTACTCGGGTAGGAAATGGTCTGGTGAAGTGTCCCGGCTTTCCCGGTGACTGACTATGATCCGTTCATGGTTTCCGAATTCTCGGAACTGGGTCCGCGATCGCGTGAATTGCAGGATGCATTGTCGCAGCTGCGATTGCGCGAGTTGCTCGATGAGGTCCGGGACCGAATCACTCAGATCGGCGACGTCCGCGACCGCACCGACGGTCTGTTGCAGGCGATGCTCGTCGTGAGCTCGGGCCTCGACCTGGAGACCACCCTCGAGTCGATCGTGGCGTCGGCGATCCGCCTGGTCGACGCCGAATACGGCGCGCTGGGGGTCCTCGGCGGCGGCCACGACCTCTCTGCCTTTCTCTCCCAGGGCATCGACGAGGAGATGCGCGCCGACATCGGACCACTGCCGACGGGTCGGGGCGTGCTCGGCCTCCTCATCGACCAGCCCGAACTCCTACGACTGGAAGACCTCTCCGCCCACCCGGAGTCCGTGGGATTCCCGGCCAACCACCCGCCCATGACGAGCTTTCTCGGTACACCGATCCGAGTGCGCGACGAGGTCTTCGGCAATCTCTATCTGACCGAGAAGAAGCACGGCGGCGTGTTCACCGAGGACGACGAGATCGTCATCCAGGCGCTCGCCGCGGCCGCCGGCATCGCGATCGACAACGCCCGGCTCTACGAACAGGCCCAGACGCAGCTCACGTGGATCGAGGCCAATCGCGATGTCATGACCGAACTGCTGACCGGCGCCGATCACCTCGAGGTCCTCGAGGTGATCGCGCGCAAGGTGCTGAACCTCTCCGCGGCGGACCTGGTCTTCATCGCCGAACCGCACGACCCGGACGAGCCGGTCGACCTGGTCGACGAACTCGTCGTCACCGTCGCCGAGGGTGCCGATGCGGAGGTGTTCCGCGGCCAGGCCATCCCGATCGAGGGATCGACGTCGGGCACCGCGTTCGTGCGGCGGCGTCCCGTGCTGCGCAACCATCTCGAATACGACGTCTCCGGTGACTCGTCGACGCGATACGGGTCCGTCATGGCCGCCCCGTTGCGCACCGTGGATTCGACCCGGGGGGTGTTGATCGCGATGCGGTCCGAGGGACGTGAGCCCTTCGCCAAGGATCTGCTCGGACTGACCGCGGACTTCGCCGACCAGGCCGCGATCGCACTGCAACTCGCCACGGCGACGCTCCAGACACACCAGATGGAAGTCCTCGAGGACCGCGAACGGATCGCCCGCGACCTGCACGACCACGTGATCCAGCGCATCTTCGCCGAAGGTCTCAGCCTGCAGGCGACGCTGCAACGCACCCAGTCACCCGAGGTCCGGACGCGGCTGACCCGGTCGATCAACAATCTGCAGGACATCGTCCAGGAGGTGCGGACGACCATCTTCGACCTGCAGGCCGAGGACATGGTCACCACACGCCTGCGTCAGCGCGTGCAGGAGGTCATCGACCAGCAGATCGACGACCTGCCCATCCAGATCCACGTGCGCATGGCCGGCCCGCTGTCGGTGATCGAGCCGCGGCTCGCCGAGCAGGTCGTCGCCGTGGTGCGGGAAGCGCTGAGCAATGTGGTGCGGTACGCCCACGCGTCGACGGTGACGGTGTCCCTCGCCGTCGGTGACGACATGGTCGTGGAGATCACCGACGACGGGGTGGGGTTGCCCGACGACATCACGCCGAGCGGCCTGCGAAATCTACGACTCCGCGCGGAGAAGGCAGGCGGTGATCTCGAGTTGACCACCCCCGAGGAGGGCCGAGGGCTGCGGGTGCGGTGGTCGGTGCCGCTCTAGACGCGACCGGCACCGACCGCCACCGCGGCCCGGTCTCGGATCATCGCCTCCGCTTGAGTTCGAATCCGGCTGCGTGCGCGCCCGCAAAACCGTCCGGCGCGGCCGTGGCCCGCTCGATCTGCGCGCGTGCCTGCTCGGTGACCGGGGTGTCGGGGTCGAGCACCGACAGGTAGCGATCGTGAGCGGCGAGCGATCGCACTGCGATGTCGAGCTGATCGGCGACGTCGACCCAGTGGGTGGCCGCCGGCCCGTTCTCGAACAAGTACCCCGGAGGGGACCCGAGGGAGTCGTAGGCATCGAGAACCGCCGCGGCGAACTCCATGTGGTCGCGCTGGTTGGGCATCCCCGGTGCCCACTCCGGGCCGCCGAACAACGACAGGATCACCTGCGGTGCAACCCGTTCGATGGTCTCGACGATCTTGGCCCGCAGCTCCGGCGTGTTGTGGATGTCGCTGTCGGGGAAGCCCCAGAACTCCACCTCGTCGACGCCGACGATGGACGCGGACGCCCGCTGCTCCGCCTCGCGCAGCGGCCCGCATTCGGTGGGCGGCATGCCTTCGATACCGCGTTCCCCGCTCGACGCGAGGGCGTACACGATGCGCTTGCCCTCACCGGTCCAGCGTGCGACGGCCGCGGCCATCCCGTACTCGGGATCGTCCGGGTGGGCGACGAGGACGAGTGCGGTCTGCCAGTCCGACGGGAACGACTCCGGTTGCGCCGCCACCGTACTCAGCGCTCCCGATCGAGATTTGCCATCGCGAGCACGTCGAGGCGTGCGTCGAGTTCGGCCTCGGTGAGTTTGTCGCCGACGAGCCCGCGGTCGATGACCGTCTGGCGGATCGTCTTGCCCTCCTTGAGCGCGGCCTTGGCGACCGCTGCCGCCTCCTCGTACCCGATGGCAGAGTTGAGAGGTGTCACGATCGACGGCGAGCTCTCCGCGAGGGTGCGCAACCGATCGGTGTTGGCCTGCAACCCGGCGATGCACCGGTCGGCGAACAGGCGCGACACGTTGGCGAGCAGCTTGAGCGACTCGAGCACGTTGCGCGCCATCATCGGGATGTAGACGTTGAGCTCGAACGCACCGTTGCCGCCACCCCAGGTCACCGCGGCGTCGTTGCCGATCACCTGCGCCGCGACTTGCGTGACCGCCTCGGGCAGAACCGGATTCACCTTGCCGGGCATGATGGAACTGCCGGGCTGGAGATCGGGGAGGAGGATCTCGCCGAGCCCGGTCAGCGGGCCCGAACCCATCCAGCGGACGTCGTTGGCGATCTTGGTGAGCGACACCGCGACCGTCTTGAGCTGTCCCGACAGCTCGACGAGTCCGTCACGCGCCGCCTGGGCCTCGAAATTGTCCTCGGCCAGTGCGAGCGACTCCACACCGGTGAGCCGGATCAGTTCGGCGACCACCTCGGTGCCGAAACGCTCGGGGGCGTTCAGGCCGGTGCCGACGGCGGTGCCGCCGATCGGCAGTTCGCCGACGCGGGGCAGGGTCGCGGTGATGCGCTCGATGCCCGCCTCGACCTGCCGGGCGTAGCCCCCGAACTCCTGTCCGAGCGTCACCGGGACGGCGTCCATCAGGTGCGTGCGGCCGCTCTTGACCACGTCACGCCATTCGGTCGCCTTGTCGCTCAACGCTTTCTGCAGATGCTCCAGGGCCGGGATGAGGTCGGTGACTGCGGCTTCGGTGGCCGCCACATGTGTGGCGGTGGGGAAGGTGTCGTTCGACGACTGCGACATGTTGACGTGGTCGTTGGGGTGGACGTCCACGCCGCCCGCCTTCGCGATCGACGCGATGACCTCGTTGGTGTTCATGTTCGAGCTCGTGCCCGAACCGGTCTGGAACACGTCGATGGGGAACTGATCGTCGTGGCGTCCGTCGGCGATCTCGGTTGCCGCCGCGACGATCGCGTCGGCCTTCTCCGCGTCGAGGAGCCCGAATTCCTTGTTGACCGTGGCACAGGCTGCCTTCAGCAGGCCCATGGCGCGGATCTGCGTCCGCTCGAGCGGACGCCCGCTGATCGGGAAGTTCTCGACAGCGCGCTGCGTCTGGGCCCGCCACAGTGCGTCGACGGGTACACGCACCTCACCCATGGTGTCGTGCTCGATGCGGTACTGCTGATCGCCCTGTGGTGCCTCGGTCATCGTGTGACTACTCCTTCGATCGGATCCTGATGCCGCTCAGCGGGACGTTCACGGCCCCGCTCGGGTCGGTGAAAAAGTCGTTGCCCTTGTCGTCAACAACGATGAACGCAGGAAAATTCTCGACCTCGATCTTCCACACGGCCTCCATGCCGAGTTCGGGGTACTCGATGATCTCCTGGCTCTTGATGCAGTCGAGGGCCAGTCGCGCGGCGGGACCGCCGATGGAGCCCAGGTAGAAGCCGCCGTGGGAGCCGCATGCCTCGGTGACCTGTTTGGATCGATTTCCCTTGGCCAGCATCACCATCGAGCCGCCCGCGGCCTGGAACTGCTCGACGTAGCTGTCCATGCGTCCGGCGGTCGTCGGACCGAACGATCCCGATGCCATTCCCTCCGGCGTCTTCGCCGGGCCGGCGTAATAGACGGGGTGGTCACGCAGGTAGTCCGGCATGGGCTCGCCGGCGTCGAGGCGTTCCTTGATCTTGGCGTGGGCGATGTCGCGGGCGACGACCAGCGGACCGGTCAGAGAGAGTCGGGTCTTGACCGGGTACTGCGAGAGCTGAGACAGGATCTCGGCCATCGGCCGGTTGAGGTCCACCTCGACCACCTCGCCACCCGAGATGTCCTCGGCCACACCGGCTGCGGGCATGTATCTGGCCGGATCGGTTTCGAGCTGTTCGAGGAAGACACCGTCGGCGGTGATCTTGCCGAGGGCCTGACGGTCCGCCGAGCACGACACCGCGATCGCGACCGGGCACGACGCCCCGTGCCGGGGGAGCCGGACCACACGCACGTCGTGGCAGAAGTACTTGCCGCCGAACTGGGCTCCGATGCCGAAGGACTGGGTCAGTCTGAAGACCTCGTCCTCGAGTTCGAGATCACGGAAACCGTGGGCCGACATCGAGCCCTGGGTCGGCAGATTGTCGAGATAGTGTGCCGACGCGTATTTGGCGGTCTTCAGCGCGAATTCGGCTGAGGTGCCGCCGATCACGACGGCCAGGTGGTACGGCGGGCACGCCGCGGTGCCCAGCGATCGGATCTTCTCGTCGAGGAACTTCAGAATGCCCTTGGGGTTCAGGATCGCCTTGGTCTCCTGGAACAGGAAGGACTTGTTGGCGCTTCCGCCACCCTTGGCCATGAAGAGGAACTTGTACTCCGGACCCTTCGGACCCTGTTCGGTCGCATAGATCTCCACCTGCGCGGGCAGATTGGTACCCGTGTTCTTCTCGTCGTAGGTGGTCAGCGGCGCCAGCTGGGAGTAGCGGAGGTTGAGCTGGGTGTACGCGTCGTACACGCCCCGCGAGATCGCCTCGGCGTCGTCGGCGCCGGTCAGCACGCCCTCGCTCTTCTTGCCCATGATGATCGCGGTGCCGGTGTCCTGGCACATCGGGAGCACTCCGCCGGCGGAGATGTTGACGTTCTTCAGCAGGTCGAGGGCGACGAAACGGTCGTTACCCGACGCCTCCGGGTCGTCGATGATCTTGCGCAGCTGCGCGAGATGTGCCGGACGCAAGTAGTGACTGATGTCGTGCATGGCCTCGGCGGTGAGCGCCCGGATGGCCTCCGGCTCGACCTTCAGGAAGGTCTGATCACCGGCGGTGAACGTGGAGACACCCTCGGTGGTGATCAACCGGTAGGGGGTGTCGTCGGCGCCGGTCGGAAGCAGATCTGAGTAGAGAAACTCGGGGGCTGAGGCTGGTTTACTCACGGACCGCATCGTATCGCCCGAGGAGAACGGCCCCACGCCAGAGGTTCGCTCGTCGTCGAGCCTCGTGGACATGGGGCCGGTTCCGGGCCCGGGATCGGAAGTCACCGCACCCGGTGCGATCTCAGAGATCGAGACGCGAGTATCCGCGGAGCTTGGCCGGCTTGTGAACGGCCTCGATGCGGCGCACCGTGCCGGACTTCGACCGCATCACCAGGGAGCGGGTCGTCGCGCCGTTGGGGCGGTAGGTGACGCCGCGCAGCATGTCACCGTTGGTGACTCCGGTGGCGCAGAAGAAGGCGTTCTCGCCACTGACGAGGATGTCGTTGGTCAGGACGCGGTCGAGGTCGTGGCCCGCGTCGAGCGCCTTCTGGCGCTCCTCGTCGGTCTGGGGCCACAGCTTGCCCTGGATCTCCCCGCCCATGCACTTCATCGCGACCGCGGTGATGATGCCCTCGGGGGTGCCGCCGACGCCCATCAGCATGTCGACCGTCGAGTAGTCGTCGGCAGCCGCGACCGCGCCCGCGACGTCGCCGTCGGAGATGAGGCGGATCTTGGCGCCGGCCTGGCGGATCTCACCGATGAGGTCGGCGTGCCGGGGGCGGTCGAGGACGATGACCGTGAGGTCGGCGACGTCGATGCCCTTGGCCTTCGCGACCGAGTTGATGTTCCACTCGACCGACTCGTTGATGTTGATGGCGCCCTTGGCGTCGGGTCCGACGGCGATCTTGTCCATGTAGAAGACGGCTGACGGGTCGTACATGGTGCCGCGCTCGCTCACGGCGAGCACCGAGATCGAGTTGGGGCGGCCCTCGGCCATCAGGGTGGTGCCGTCGATGGGATCGACCGCGACGTCGCAGTCGGGTCCCTCGCCGTTGCCCACCTCTTCGCCGTTGTAGAGCATCGGCGCCTCGTCCTTCTCGCCCTCGCCGATCACCACGACGCCCCGCATGGACACCGACGACAGGAGCTCGCGCATCGCGTCGACCGCCGCACCGTCGCCACCGTTCTTGTCGCCCCGCCCGACCCAGCGGCCGGCCGCGAGGGCTGCCGACTCGGTCACACGGACCAATTCCATCGCGAGGTTGCGATCGGGGGCTTGGTGGGTGCTCTCGGTCATGGGCGATCGACTCCTCTGTGTGGCATTGATCTCAGTACTGTGGCGGTGGTCTCAGGGACCATCCTTGCATGTCACACCGGGCATTCGGTCAGTGGCCCTGCTGGTGGAATACTCGCCCCCATGGCAGAGAAACCGCGCATTCTGATCAACGGCAAGGACATGTTCTGGTCGTTGGTGCCGTTGCTCGCGCTGTGCGCGCTGGTGGCGATCGCGTCGGGGAACTGCTCGGTGGGAGTGCAGAAGGATCCGTCGGACAGCAAGGTGCCCGCGTTCGACGTGGTGACCGCGCTGCAGGCCGATGCCCGCGAACTCCCGTTCCCGATCCGCCGCCCGCCGACGCCGGACGGCTGGCGGCCGAACTCCGGTACCTCGGACGCCATCGAGGGGCATCGGGTCAGCACCGTCGGCTGGCTCAGCAGCGGCGGCGCATATGTCCAACTCAGCCAGTCCGATGCCGCCGAAGACCTCCTCGTGCCCTATCTGGGGGGCAGCGGAAGCGACTTCGACGATGTCGTGGGCACCGGAACCCGGCAGTCCGGTGGCCGTCAGTGGGTGACGTACGAGACGTCCGAGGGCAAGAAGTTCTGGATCACCGACATGGGGGACGTGCGGATCGCGGTGCTCTCGCGGGGTCCCGACGCCGACCTCGACACCATCGCCTCGTCGGTCGTCGCCCAGCCGCCGCTGCGCAGCTGACGCCGGCTCGACCGATCGGCCGGTGTCTCAGTCGTCCTCTTCGGCATCGGCGCCGGCCTTCTGACTGATCACGGACTCGATCCGTTCGCGGGCGCCACGGAGATGCTCCTCACACCGGGTGGCCAAGGCCTCGCCGCGCTCCCACAGCGCGAGCGACGCGTCGAGGTCGAGTCCGCCGTGTTCGAGGGTCGTGACGATGTCGGCCAGCTGGTCGCGGGCCTCCTCGTATCCGAGTTCCTCGACCGGGCCGTAGGTCTCGTCGGTGCTCACGTGTCGTCTCCGTCCTTCTGCGCAGTCGGTGGTTTCCTGGTCCGGCGCGGGGCCCGTTTCCGGGTGGTGTCGGTGACCTGAGCGGTCGCGGAGCCGTCGACGACGCGGATGCGCAGTGCCGCGCCGGGCGGCAGGTCGGCGAGCGTGCCCACCACGTGTGGGGGGTCGACATCGGTCCGCTGGACCACCGCGTATCCGCGGGCCAGTGTCTGCGCGGGCCCCAGAGTGGAGAGCCGGGCGGCGAGGTGGTCGCGTCTGCGCTCCTCGGCGTCGATGTGCCGCAGGATGTCGCGACGCAGCGCACGGACGAGTTCGGCCACCCGGCGGGCCTCGGAGTCGACGATGACCTCGGGACGCGACAGGACGGGACGGGCGCGCAGGCCGGCCACCACTCCCGATTCCCGGCGCACCCAACTGCGCAACGCCTGCGCGCTGCGGCGCCGGAGGTCGGCGACGCCTGCGAGTTCCGTCTCGACGTCGGGGACCACACGCTTGGCGGCGTCCGTCGGGGTGGCGGCGCGCAGGTCGGCGACGAGGTCGAGAAGCGGATTGTCCGGTTCGTGCCCGATCGCACTCACCACCGGGGTGCGGCATCGCGCGACGGCGCGCAACAGCGCCTCGTCGGAGAAGGGGAGGAGGTCCTCGACGCTGCCGCCGCCGCGGGCGATGATGATGACCTCGACGTCGGGGTCGGCGTCCAGGTCGGCGAGGTGGGTCAGGATGCGGGTCACCGCGGTCGGTCCCTGCACGGGTGCTTCGCGGATGTCGAAGCGCACGGCCGACCAGCGTTCGGTGGCCACGCTCACCACGTCGTGCTGGGCGGCGCTCGCCCGGCCGCTGATCAGTCCGACGCCGCGTGGCAGGAAGGGCAGCGGGCGTTTGAGTCGCGGGTCGAAGAGGCCTTCTGCGGCGAGCAGCTGTCGAAGCCGTTCGATGCGCAGCAGCAGTTCGCCGATGCCCACGGGGCGGATGTCGCTGACGCGCAGGGACACGGTGCCGCGGCCGGTGTAATAGCTCGGCCGGCCCAGTACCACCACGTGGCTGCCGTCGGTCAGCGGAACCTCGGTGCGCGCCAACAGATCCGGACTACAGGTCACCGAGATCGAGATGTCGGCGGCGGGGTCGCGCAGGGTCAGGAACGCCGTCCGGGTGCCCGGCCGGCGACTGATCTGGGTGACCTGCCCCTCGACCCAGATCTGTCCGAGCCGATGAATCCAGTCGGCGATCTTGGTGTTGACCGTCCGTACCGGCCACGGGTGTTCGGCGGAGTTGGGCGAGGTGGAACGGCGGGATGTGTCGCTCGTGTCGGGACCGCTCACGCGCCCGTCACGCCCTCGGTCACGATTCGGTGGACCGCTTGTTCTGGGAGGCGATCCGGTTCTCGAGCATCGTCACGAACGGCGCACGGTTGCGGCCGTCCTTCTCGTAGGTCACGAGGGCCGACAGGTCGTCGGTGCTCACCGAACGCAGGCGGGCGCGCAACTGCGCGAGGGTCAGGGTGTCGTACTCGATGAGTTCGACGATCTCCGGGCCGGACCCGTCCTTCGCGGCGGCGGGACCGCTACCCGGGACCTCCGCGGCCACGACCTCGTCGGGCGCAGAGCTGTAGAGGGCGAAACGGCCCGCGTCGGACCGCGGCGGGGCCGCGAGCGCAGCATCGGTGGCCGCCTTGTCCACGACTGCTTTCGCGGCGGCCGCGGCTTTCGGGGTCGCCGTCGCGGGGGTGGGGGACGGGCGCTCGTCGTCGGCGGTGTCGGATGCGGCCTCGCCGACCTCGTCGTCGATGGACGTCGGGACACGGGAGGCGTCCTCGGCGGGGGCATCCTCGGTCGGGTGATCGTCGGTGGTGGAACCGAGCGGCTCGTCGTCGTCGAAACGGGCCCATTCCGGCTGCTCGTCCGGCCGGTCGAACAGCATCTCCAGCGCGGCGTCGCCCTTGATGGCCAGTTCGGCGATGTTCTGCTGCGCCCGCATCCCGGCCTGCAGCGTCTGGCTGACCGCCGTCATCGGAAGGGTGATGAGCAGCGCGGGGAGTTTGCGCGTCTCCTCGAGGGCGGTGACGATCAGACCTGCGGCGATCCGGGCCGGGTAGGGTGCGCGATCCATGCCAACACTCTGCCATCACGGGCAACGCCGCGTAACCCGTACCCTGGGAAGCATGTCTGAGACCAAGCGTGTCCTGCTCGCCGAACCCCGCGGCTACTGCGCCGGGGTCGACCGCGCGGTGGAGACGGTCGAGCGTGCCCTCGACAAGCACGGCGCTCCCGTCTACGTGCGCAAGGAGATCGTGCACAACCGGCATGTCGTGGAGACCCTCGCCGAGCGAGGGGCCATCTTCGTCGGCGAGACCGACGAGGTGCCCGAGGGCGCGATCGTCGTGTTCTCCGCGCACGGCGTGTCCCCGCTGGTGCACCAGACCGCCGCGCAGCGCAACCTCCGGACCATCGACGCGACGTGTCCGCTGGTCACAAAGGTCCACCAGGAGGCGAAGCGCTTCGCCCGCGACGACTACGACATCCTGCTGATCGGCCACGAGGGCCACGAGGAGGTCGAGGGCACCGCCGGTGAGGCACCCGAGCACATCCAGCTCGTCGACGGCCCCGACAGCGTGGACTCGGTGACGGTGCGCGACGAATCGAAGCTGGTCTGGCTGTCGCAGACCACGCTGTCGGTCGACGAGACCATGGAGACCGTCCGGCGCCTGCGGGAGAAGTTCCCCCTGCTCAACGATCCGCCCAGCGACGACATCTGCTACGCCACGCAGAACCGTCAGGTGGCCGTCAAGGCCATGGCGCCCGAATGCGATCTGGTGATCGTCGTCGGTTCGCAGAATTCGTCGAACTCGGTGCGCCTCGTCGAGGTGGCGTTGCAGGCGGGAGCCAAGGCGGGTCACCTGGTGGACTACGCCCGCGAGATCGACGAGACGTGGCTCGAGGGTGTCAGCACCGTCGGTGTCACCTCCGGCGCCTCCGTCCCGGAGGTGCTGGTCCGCGGCGTGCTCGACTACCTCGCCGAGCGCGGATACGGAACCGTCGAGACGGTCAACACCGCCAATGAGACCCTCACCTTCGCATTGCCGCGCGAGCTGCGTCCGGCGCGGACCCCGAGCTGACGCTGCTCGCCGGATCGAAATCCTGACCCAGAGGGCTGCGTCGGGGCGGTCAGAACTCGTCGGGATCGAGCTTGCGCACGCGTCGATGAGGTAGCGCGATGGCGAGCACCGCGGCGATGACCATCGCGGCGATCCCGGTGCCGACGATCGCGACGGTGCGCGCCGACGTGTCCGGCGCGGGCGGCTTCGGCGGGGCGGCGATGGGTGCCGACCGGGCCGTTGCCCGGTTCTGGCCGGGGATCGTGGCGGTGAGCGCGGCGACCGGATCCACCACACCGTGACCGATCCGCTGATCGCGTCCTGTCCCGGGGGAGTGTGCGGTCGCGACGATGCGATCCATCACCTCACGTGCGGACATGTCGGGGAACCTGGCCCGGATCAGTGCGGCGGTCCCGGCCACGTAGGGGGCGGCGAAGCTGGTACCGATCAGGGGCACCGGTCCCTCGTCGCTCTCCTGAGCCGAGGCGAGACGCGTCGAGCCGCGCCGGCTGTCGAGACTCACGATCCCGGTTCCCGGTGCGGCCACACTCACCCACGGGCCGTGAAGGCTGAAATCGCTCGGGGTGCCGGTGTCGGAATCCACGGAGCCGACTGTCAGCACGTAGGGCGAGTACCAGGCGGGACTCGCAACGGTCGAGACCGAGCGCCAGCCGTCGGGATCGTCCGGTGCGGGCGCGGGGTTCTGGTTCTGACAGGCCCCGTCCCGTGTCAGGTTGCCCGCGGCGACGACCACCACGACGTCACGGTCGAAGGCGTATCGGACGGCGGCACCGAGCGCGCGATCGTCGACCGAGTCCGACGCCGATGCGCACGCGACCTCGGAGACGTTGATGACGGTCGCCCGCAGGTCGACCGCACGCACGATCGCATGCGCCAGCGTCCGCACCGAGCCGTAGCCGGAGCCGACCACAGGGGTCGGGTCATCGCGACGTCTGTCGTCCTTCTTGCGGAATGCGCTGCTGGACTGGCGGATCGCGATGATCGACGCCGCGGGAGCGACCCCGGCGAACGCGTCGGCGGCACCGGGCCGCGCCGCGATGATCCCCGCCACCAGTGTGCCGTGCGCGTCGCAGTCGTCGAGTCCCGTGCCGTTCGAGACGTA
Organism: Gordonia terrae; assembly: GCF_051789125.1. GTDB lineage: Bacteria > Actinomycetota > Actinomycetes > Mycobacteriales > Mycobacteriaceae > Gordonia > Gordonia terrae_A. The sequence continues at coordinate 1,753,427 of NZ_CP196526.1, forward strand.
GTCGCCACCTGCGACGACCCGTCCGAGCCGCGGGTGAGGCGTCACGCCGGTGTCGATGACCGCGACCCGCTGTCCCTGGCCGCGGCTGAATCGCCATGCCTCGGGGAGGTTCATCATGGACTGTGCGGCCGTGGGTTTCGCGACGCTGCGGGCGAGTTCGGTGGTATTGCACAGATGGCTCTGCTCGGTGGGCTCAGGCGGGGCGACCGGTGCCGAACGGATGAGCGCGCCGGGGTCCACGCGCGGGGGGTCGACGGCGGCCGCCGGAGCCGCGCAGGTCCCGATCAATGCCGAGGCGAGCGCAGCCGCGAGCACCCCGACGCCTCCGGTGCGCTTGCCGCGCATCAGATCTCACGAACGATTCGATAGAGATCCAGCAGCCACAGGAGCAGCGGGACGATCAGCGCGACGAGGATGTACTCACCGATCTCGGCCCAGCGCCGCATGACGGGGGAGAAGTCCTGCTCCGGCGCGACCACCCCGAAGACGAAGGCGGCGATGACGAACAGGATGCCGAGCGCGAAACCGATGACCGGCCAGCGGTCGTCGCCGAACGCGAGCCCCACGAGCAACGCGATGACCACGAGCGACCCGCCCGCGATGAGGGTGCCCGCCTGGAACAGATCGCTGTGCGAGCGGCCCCGCAGGCACAGCACGATGCCGATGATCGCCGCGAACACCGCGTTGCGCCACTCGAATCCGGCGAGCGGGGCAGCGGTGAGCACCGCAGAGACCGCGGTTACCGCGGTGAGTCCGCCCACGATGCCGGTGAGGTAGGCGTTGGCGATGTAGGAGCGACGCTCCAGCGCATCGGCTTTGGGTAATGCCGTGGCCCCGATCGCGCCGATTCCCTCGATGGCCGGGCGTGGTTCGATGTCCTTCACGTCGATGGCGGCGCCCGCGGTCGGGACCGGGGGCAGGGGCAGCTTCGCCAGCAGGATCGTCGCGCGGGGGGCGAGGCCGATCATCAGGAGTCCGACCGCGGCGACGACCGCCGCGACGTCGGGGACGGGCGCGTCGACGAGCAGGCGGGCCCCGCACCCGAGTGCGCCCAGCAGTGCCGCGCTCGTCACCGCACTGTGCGCGGTCGCGCCGACGGCGGTCATCCGGTACGTGACGACGGCCGCGACGAGCGTGAGTGCGAAACCGAGCGTGAGGTGGGCTGCGCCGAACGAGCCGGGGGTGAGGATCATCCCGGTCACGAAGGCCATCGGGGCGGCGCACAGCGACAGGAACGTCGAGGTCGACTCGTCCCGGTAGTAGCGGGAGACGATCGTCGAGGCCGTCACCAGACCGAGGACCGCCAGGCCGGAGAGCCCGGCGTACCAGAGGGCGCCGGTGTCGGGACGGACGGCGGCCAGCGACGCGGCGGCCGCGACGGCCGCGATGAGTGCGAGTGCGTATCCCACGCGCCGGGCGGCGGTGGCCGTCCAGCCGACGAACTGCGATTCGTTCAATCGGGCGACAGCGTCGACCACGTCGTCGAACAGGACCGGCGACTCTCCGGTCCGCGTGGACGTGAGCAGGAGCAGGTCGCCGTCACGGATGCCGGACTCCGAGAGTGATCGGTGCAGGGGGAGAGGTTCTTGCCCGACGAGGGCGAGGGTCCATTTGTTCTGCCGGTCGTGCGGACGCCCCGGATTGCGGGCGTCGGCATCGGGATCGTCCGGGTCGTGACGGGTCGGATTGCGCGATTCGATCTGTGCGACAAGGTCACCGATGAGGGCCGCGATCGGGACGCCGGCCGGCAATCCCACGTCGAGCTGGGTGTTGCCGCCGAGTACCGACACCCGGACGAGTTGCGGCTCGATCGTCGCCTCGGCGCCCCGGCGCTGACCTCCGTTCCCGTCCGCAGCGCCGATCGGGTACCCCGGTGCGAATCCGTCCACAGACGACATCACGTCAATCCTCCCCCTGGTTTCACCGGCTAACATAGCCAACCGCGGCGGGTTCGACCGCCCGGGGATACACAGCGCGACACGTCAGGGGGGACGCGTGGTCACGACGACCGAGGGGTTTGTGCGCCGACCGCGCATCACGCCGCCGCGCACTCCCGGTGGCGAGGTGAACATCCAGGCCCCGCCCGACGTGCCCCGGGTGGTACCCGGGAACCTGCTGATGAAGCTGCTGCCGGTGGTGATGGTCGTGGCCGTGATCGGCATGGTCTCGCTGATGGTGGTCACCGGTGGACGCAACATCCTGACCAACCCGCTGTTCATGATGTTCCCACTGATGATGCTGATGTCGATGTTCGGCATGTTCGCGGCGGGTGGTCGCGGTGGGGGCAAGCGCGCGGGCGAACTCAACGAGGAACGCAAGGACTACTTCCGGTACCTCGGTCAGCTTCGCGGGCAGGTGGTCGAGACCGTCGCCAACCAGCGCGCCGCCCGCACATGGAGTCATCCGGACCCGCACGCCCTGCTCGACGTGGTGGGCAGCAGGCGCATGTGGGAACGGCGCCCCAGCGACACCGACTTCGCGCACGTGCGTGTGGGCGTCGGCGTCCAGCGACTGGCGACGCGCCTGATGCCGCCGGAGACCGGGCCGCTCGAGGACATCGAACCGGTGTCGATGGTCGCGCTGCGCCGCTTCGTCCGTACCCATTCGGCCGTCTACCGGTTGCCGACATCGATCTCGCTGCGCGGATTCCCCGCCATCAACATCGAGGGCGCACGGCAGGAGACCCGTGAACTCATCCGGTCGATGATCGTGGAGCTGTGCGCGTTCCACGGTCCCGATCACCTCCACATCGGCATCGTCACCGGCGATCCGGCGGGGGAGGCCTGGGACTGGGCCAAATGGCTGCCGCACGTGGGCCATCCGACGCTGCGCGACGGCGTCGGCGCGATGCGGATGATCTACCCGACGCTGGCCGATCTCGAGAACTCCATGGCCGCAGATCTTCTCGAGCGCGGCCGGTTCAGCCGATCGGCGCCCCCGAGCGGCAACCGCGCGCACCTGGTGGTCGTCATCGACGACGGGTACGTCGCCGGCGACGAGCGCATCATCAACGACGCCGGGATGGAGGGCGTCACCGTCCTCGACCTCACCGCGCCGCCGGACGGGCTCGCGGTCCGGCGCGGCCTGCAGCTCGTCGTCCGCGGCGGCAAGGTCTCGGCGCGCAGCGCGGCCGGCGTCGAGGAGTTCGCCGACATGGACTCCCTGACGATCGCCGAGGCCGAGGCGATCGCGCGCCGGATGGCCCGCTACCGGCTGGCCACCGCGGCCACCCTGGCCAATCTCGAATCCGAGGCGACCTCGGCCGATCCCGGTCTGCCCGCGCTCCTCGGCATCGAGGACGCCGCCCGATTCGACCCTGCCACAGCGTGGCGGGGGCGCACCGGACGAGAACGGCTCCGGGTGCCGATCGGGTACACCCCGTCCGGTGCGCCGGTCGAACTCGACATCAAGGAGAGCGCGCACGGTGGCATGGGACCGCACGGACTCTGCATCGGCGCAACGGGTTCGGGAAAATCCGAGTTCCTGCGCACGCTGGTCCTGGCGATGCTCGCCACGCACTCGCCGTCCGAGCTGAACCTGGTCCTCGTGGACTTCAAGGGCGGTGCGACGTTCCTCGGTCTGGAATCGGCACCCCACGTCGCGGCGATCATCACCAACCTCGAGCAAGAGCTGTCGATGGTCGACCGGATGAAGGACGCGTTGTCCGGCGAGATGAACCGCCGCCAGGAGGTCCTGCGCGCGGCGGGCAACTACGCCAACGTCGCCGACTACGAACGGGCACGCGCGTCCGGCGTGCGCCTCGATCCGCTCCCGGCGCTCTTCATCGTCGTGGACGAGTTCTCCGAACTGCTCTCGCAGAAACCGGATTTCGCGGAGCTCTTCGTCGCGATCGGACGCCTGGGCCGGTCGTTGCACATCCACCTCCTGCTGGCCTCGCAACGACTCGAGGAGGGCAAGCTCCGTGGCCTGGACTCCCACCTGTCCTACCGGATCGGTCTGAAGACGTTCTCCGCCAACGAGTCCCGTTCGGTACTCGGTGTCCCCGACGCCTACCATCTGCCCAGCGTTCCGGGATCGGCCTATCTGAAGTGCGACTCGGCCGACCCGATTCGGTTCAACACCTCCTACGTCTCCGGCCCGTACCACTCGCCGACGGTCCCCGAGGTGTCGGACCACACCACGGCGTCGTCGATGCGGCGCGGAAACCTCAAGGTGTTCACCGCCTTGCCGGTGCCGCTCGACGAGGGAGCCCCGCGGTCGCTGCTCGACCAGGCCGAGAGCCTCCTCGACGAGGAGCCGCCGGCACCCGACTCGCCGCCCGACTTCGAGCCGGTCTCGGCGCCCGTGCCGACGCTCATGCAGACGATCGTCGAGCGCATGGAGAACGCCGGACCGCCCGCACACCGGGTGTGGCTGCCGCCTCTCGACGAATCGCCCACGGTGGAACACCTGCTCGGACAACGGGACTGGACACAGCCGACGGTGCCCGGCAACCTCTCGATACCGATCGGAGTCGTCGACCGCCCCTATGATCAGCGGCGCGATCCGCTCGTCATCGACCTCGCAGGCGCAGCGGGCAACGTGGCCGTGGTGGGCGGACCCCAGTCGGGCAAGTCCACGACCCTGCGCACCTTCATCATGGCGGCCGCGGCAACGCACACCCCGGAGCAGGTCCAGTTCTACTGCCTGGACTTCGGCGGTGGCAGCCTGGCCGGCCTCGCCGGCCTGCCCCACGTGGGTTCGGTCGCATCACGCGGCGACATGGACGCCGTGCGCCGCACCGTCGCCGAGGTCGCGGCCGTCGTCCGTGGCCGCGAATCGCTGTTCGCCCGACTCGGCATCGAGTCGATGCGCGATTACCGGGCCAGGCGCGCGAGGTGGTTCGCCACCGGCGACATCGGTTCCGAGGACCCGCTCGCCCCGGCCGACCCACTGGCGGCCGATCGCTTCGGCGATGTGTTCCTCGTCCTCGACGGCATCAACGTGCTGCGCTCCGAGCTGGAGTCCCTCGAGGAACAGATCACCTCGATCGTGGCGCAGGGGCTGAGCTTCGGCGTCCACGTCGTGGTCAGTGCGTCCCGGTGGGCCGAGGTCCGTCCGGCCGTGCGCGACCTGATGGGCACCCGCATCGAGCTCAGGCTCGGCGATCCGATGGATTCCGACATGGGACGCCGTGCGGCCGCGCTCGTCCCGCAGAACCGTCCGGGCCGCGGTCTCACCGGTCAGGAACTGCACATGCTGATCGCCCTTCCGCGGCTCGACCCGGTCAGCAGCGCCGAATCGCTGCCCGCGGGCGTCGCGCAGTCGGTCGAGCAGATCGCGAGCGCCTACCCGGGTAGGTCGGCGATGGCGGTCCGCAAGCTGAGCACCGAGATCGACTTCGCGTCCGTCCAGCGCGCGGTCACCGAGGCCGGACTCACGCTCGCGCCCAACCAGGTCGCCATCGGGGTCGGGGAACTCGAACTCGCCCCGGTGATCCTCGACTTCACCACCCAGCCGCACGTCATGGCATTCGCCGACGTCGAACACGGCAAGACGAACCTCCTGCGGACGATCGTGACCGGTCTGGTCGCGAACGCGACGCCGGACGAGGTGCGGATCGTGTTCATCGACTACCGCCGCACCATGCTGGGCATCATCGACGGCGATCACCTCGCCGGATACGCGAGCTCACCCGATCGCGCCGCGTCGATGATGACCGAGCTCGCGGCATACCTGAAGAGCCGGATGCCTCCGGAGGACGTGACGGTGCAGCAGCTGCGGGATCGCACCTGGCTCGCGGGTCAGCCCGAGGTCTACGTCGTGGTCGACGACTACGACATGGTCGCCACGTCCACGGGTAATCCGATGGCCCCGATCGTCGAACTCGCCTCGCACGCCCGGGACATCGGACTGCACATCGTGCTGGCCCGCCGTTCGGGCGGGCTCGGACGCGCGATGTTCGATCCGCTGATCGCCCGGCTGAAGGACCTGTCGTCGGACATCCTGCTGATGAGCGGAGACCGCGACGAGGGCTTCATCACCGGCCGGTCGCGCATGCAGAACCTCGTCCCCGGACGTGGCGAGCTGGTGTCGCGCACCCGGCCCCAGGAGATGATCCAGGTCGCTCACCTCCCCATCGGCGACTAGACCCGCCCATGACCTCGGTAGGGGAATCCAGCGGTGGCCCGGGTGTTCCGGCGCCCCTGACGGTGTCGAACAGGCCGACGGTCGTGGACCTCGCCTTCGGGACACCGCGGATCTGGGTACCCGGAGTCGGCCTGCGCGACCCGGACTGTGATGTGCGTCCGCTTCTCCAGGGCGTCGACGAGATGAGCGTCCTGCTCGACGGTCGCCGCCACCATCTGCGCCAGGCCTGGCAGAAGACGTTCGGCGACATGGGAATCGGGGGGCCGGAAACAGGGGACCGGCCGGTTCTCGTCGGGCACCCCAGCACGTGGGGCCCGCGGCGGGCGTCCTCGCTGGCCGATGCCGCGGGTCCCGGGTCTTCGGTGACGCTCCTGCCGCGGGCCGTTCTGATCGCTCGCAGCCATGCCGACGTCACCGTCCGACGCTGTGCCGTCGTCGAGACCACCCACCTGCCGGCGCGTCCCGTCGACCCCGCCCACCCGAGGCCGGTGCCGTGGGATGTGCAGATCGTGAGCCGGCGTCCCGACGGCTGGGTCATCGAGCGGTGCGGCGTGATCCGCGCACCGGCTCCCGAGGCGGGCCTCGCACTCATCGACGACTCCGTGGAGGCGGTCTTCGTCGACGGTGACGACGCGGGGGAGGTGGCCTCGGCGATCGATCTCGTCGCCGCGCATGCGGTCGCCGGACGTGTGGTCGCGGTCGACCGGGCTCTGGTGGTGCGCCTGGGCCACCGCACCGGTGTCGCCGAGCTCGGACCCGGGGTCGGGCAACCGGCGGCGGACGTCGACTCCCACGACGCTCCCGGGTGGCGGTCGCGCCCGCTGCTGGCCGGGGCGGCGCTCGTGGCGGTACTCGTCGTCGCGGGGGCGTTCGCGGTGGGCTGGTGGCAGCGGGACGGCACGGCATCGTCATCTGTGGCCGACGTCCAGGTGGGGCGCGCGCAGTTGGCGGTCCCGGGCGGGTGGCGACACTCGGGTCAGGACACCCCGAGTGGCACGGTCGACGACCCCGACACATCGCGCGCGGTGTTCGTCGACGAGTCCGACGGACGGCGGATCATCGTCGTGCTGACCGAGGTGCGGGCGGGGTCGACCCGCGAGTCGGTGGCGACCAGCCTGCGCAACCGGATCGACCAGCGGGGTGACGACGTGGTGACCGAGTTCTCGGCCGACACCAGGTTCGCCGGTCGTGACGTCATCGGCTACCGGGAGGCGCCCGCCTCGGGGAGCGCCATCCGGTGGTACGTCATCGTCGACGACGGACTGCAGGTCTCCATCGGCTGCCAGGCGGGAAGCGCCGCCGAATCCGTCGACGCGGAGTGCGAACAGGCGGTCCGCTCCGCCCGTGTGGGACCGCGGTGAGCGTTTTGACCCTGACCTGCGCGGTCGCGTAACCTGGGTCGCTGGTGCTCGGCGCCTGGTGCACATTCGTGTGTCCAGGCCGCCGGAGGCCCGGGTCCCCACTGGTCGCCGGGAACAACCTCTGCCGCGCACCCGACCAGCACCCACAAGACAAGAGTTGAGGACAACTGTGCCTACCTACACCCCGAAGGCCGGTGACATCACGCGTACGTGGCATGTCATCGACGCCGAGAACGTGGTGCTCGGCCGGCTGGCCGTGCAGGTCGCGAACCTGCTCCGCGGCAAGCACAAGCCGACCTACGCCCCGCACATGGACGGTGGCGACTTCGTCGTCATCATCAACGCGGAAAAGGTTGCGCTGACCAGCAACAAGGCTGACCGCAAGCTGAACTACACCCACTCGGGGCATCCCGGTGGGCTCAAGTCCCGCACCACCACCGAATTGCTCGCGACCTACCCTGAGCGCGTCATCGAGAAGGCCGTCAAGGGCATGCTCCCGTCGACCAAGCTCGGCAACGCCATGGCCTCGAAGCTGAAGGTCTACGCAGGCCCGAATCATCCGCACGCGGCCCAGCGCCCCGTCCCCTTCGAGATCAAGCAGGTGGCCCAGTGAGCAACGAGAACATCAACGACGCCGTCGAAGAGGTTGTCGAGGTCATCGAGGACGTGGAAGCTGTCGATCCGGTCGAGGTCGTGGAGGCCGTCGAGGACGCCGTCGACGACTACGAGGCCGTCGCTGCCGAAGACGTCCGTGAGCCGATCGTCATCGACCGTCCGATCCAGACCGTCGGCCGCCGCAAGGAAGCCATCGTCCGCGTCCGCATGATGCCGGGCACCGGTGGGTTCACCCTCAACGGCCGCTCGCTGGAGGATTACTTCCCCAACAAGGTGCACCAGCAGCTGATCAAGGCTCCGCTGGTCACCGTCGAGCGCACCGAGTCGTTCGACATCTTCGCCAAGCTCGTCGGCGGCGGCCCATCGGGCCAGGCAGGCGCGCTGCGCCTCGCCATCGCCCGCGCGCTCATCGAGGTCGCCCCCGAGGATCGTCCGGCCCTGAAGAAGGCCGGCTTCCTCACTCGTGACCCGCGTGCGGTCGAGCGCAAGAAGTACGGCCTCAAGAAGGCCCGCAAGGCGTCGCAGTACTCCAAGCGCTGATCTTGGCACGCCTTTTCGGAACCGACGGCGTCCGAGGCCTGGCCAATGCAGAGCTCACCCCAGAGCTCGCATTGCGCCTGGCCTCGGCCGCCGCGGTCGTTTTCCAGGAACTGTCCGCCTCGGACGCAGGAGCGAGTACCCGTCGGCCGCGTGCCATCGTGGGACGCGATCCACGCGCTTCCGGCGAGATGCTCGAGGCCGCGGTGTGCGCGGGGCTCGCAGCCACCGGCGTCGACGCGATCTGCATCGGCGTCGTGCCGACCCCGGCGGTGGCGTTCCTGACCGCGGACTACCACGCCGACTTCGGGGTGATGATCTCCGCATCGCACAACCCCATGCCCGACAACGGGATCAAGTTCTTCTCGGCCGGGGGCCACAAACTCGAGGACGAGGTCGAGGACCGTATCGAAGCGGCCATGGAGGACGACATCGTCCGCCCCATCGGTGCCGCGGTGGGGCGGGTACTCGACGCCCCGGACGCGGGCGAGCGCTATCGCAAGCACCTCGCGCAGGCGATCGACACGCGGCTCGACGGGTTGACCGTCGTCGTCGACTGCGCGCATGGCTCCGCGTCGCAGCTGGGACCGCAGGCCTACGCCGACGCGGGCGCGACGGTCATCGCCATCCACGCCGAGCCCGACGGCCTGAACATCAACGCCGACTGCGGCTCCACGCACATGGACAAGCTGCAGGCCGCCGTTCTCGAACACGGAGCCGACCTGGGCCTGGCGCACGACGGCGACGCGGACCGTTGTCTCGCAGTCGATTCCACCGGTCAGATCGTCGACGGTGACGCGATCATGGCTGTCCTGGCGACCTCGCTGCGTGATCAGGGCAAGCTCCGCGAGAACGTGCTCGTCGCCACGGTGATGAGCAATCTCGGCCTGCACATCGCCATGCGCGAGGCGGGTATCACCGTCCACACCACCGCGGTCGGCGACCGTTACGTGGTCGAGGAACTCCGTCGCGGCGGCTACTCGCTGGGCGGAGAACAATCCGGGCACATCGTCGTCCCGGGGTCGGGGACGACCGGCGACGGCATCCTCACGGGCCTGATGATCATGGCCCGCATGGCGGCCACCTCGTCGCGACTGGCCGATCTCGCCGGCATCGTCACGGTGCTGCCGCAGGAGCTGATCAACGTGCGGGTCGGCGACAAACACGCTGTGGCGCACTCGGAGTCGGTCAAACAGGCGGTCACGGCCGCCGAAGCCGAACTGGGGGAGACCGGCCGCGTGCTGCTGCGACCCTCGGGCACCGAACAGCTCGTCCGCGTCATGGTCGAGGCCGCGACACCCGAGGTCGCACTGGAGGTCGCCGGCCGCCTGGCCGGCGTCGTCGAGAGCGCCGGCGCATGACCGGGTCGACGACCCCGCGGGCAGTCCTGTTCGACTTCTCCGGCACGCTGTTCCGCTTCGAGGCGCGCGACGAGTGGTTCGCTGAGCTGCGCGACGACTCCGGCTCCCCGTTCGATGCGGCCCGCCAATCCGAGATCATCCGGCGGATGGTCGCGCCCGTGGGCATCCCCGACGGGATCTCGGGCGACGACCGCATCGCGTGGGAACGTCGCGACCTCGATCCCGAACTCCACCGGAGGGGATACCTGGCACTGCTGCGCGAGGCGGGGATGGGCAACACCACCCATGCGTCGTCGCTCTACAACCGGGTGCTCGACCCGTCGTCATGGGTGCCGTTCGACGACACCGTCGCCGTCCTTCGGAAGCTGGCCGCCGCGGACGTCCCGATCGGCATCGTCAGCAACATCGCCTTCGATCTGCGCAAAGTCCTCGCCCTGCACGGGGTGGAGGACCTCGTCAGCGCCTGCGCGCTGTCGTACGAGGTCGGCGCGATCAAGCCGGACCCCCGGATCTTCCGTGCCGCGCTCGATCCGCTCGGCCTGCCACCGACCGAGGTGCTGATGGTCGGCGACAGTGAGACCGCCGACGGCGGCGCCCGCGACCTGGGCTGCTCGTTCGCGCTGGTCCACGATCTTCCGGCGGCGGACCGCCCCACCGCACTCCTCGACGCGGTCACCGCGCACGGTCTTCTCATTTCATAGGGAACCCAACGGCACTACGCTGCGTCCAAGAGAGCAGAGCCGTGAGAACAGCGGGAATCGGACCCACCAGGTCCGGATCGTCGGGAGGGGTGGCGTGGACGACATCGATCGGCGCCCGATCGCCATGGACACCGCGCAGGTGTCCGCGGTTGCGGGTTTCTACCGTAGGTCGTCTCTGATCCTGAGCGCGGTCGCCGACGATCTGGAGACGCACGACTTCGGCGTGTGGGCACGGACGCGTCCCGAGTCCTCCGACGGCGTGCCGATCGGAGCCGCGGCGACGTTCGACGAACTGGCGACGACGTACCGGCAGCTGAGTGCGACTCTGGCGCAACGGCTTCGGGTGCAGGCCGGCGCGGCGGGAGAACTCGCGGGCACGCTCCGCAACAGTGCGATCGTCATGTCCGACGGCGACGACCGCGTCGCAGGCGAGATCGCCAGGGCGCTGCCCGCCGCCCGGACGGACTTCGGATGAGGCGCGACCAGGATTCCCTGACGGTTCTGCGGCAGGACGCGCGCACAGGTGTGGAGTCGTTGATCGATGTGGTCGCGGCCGGTCGTCTGATGGGTGTCGCAGCGCCCACCGCCGACGCTCTCCGGCACGGTCTGGGGGCCATCGATCGTTTCGACGTCGCCGCGCTGTCGGCCGACAGTCGTGCCCTGGTGGCGGCGCATCGCACGGTCTCCGAGCAGCTGCACCATCTCCCCGAACAGCAGGTCCGCCTCGACGACGGATGGAACAGCGACTCCGCGGTCGTGGCGATCGGTGCGGTCATCGACCACCAGCGCCGCGCGGAGTCCGACCTGCACATGTTGCGCACGCTCACCGACGCCACCTCGGCGGCAGCGTCCGGCATCGACCGACTGCTGCGCACCTTCTACCTCACGGTGGCCCGTCTCTCGGTTCCCTCGGTCGCGGGCGTGGCTCCCGCCGAACTACCACAAGCGGTCCTGACCGGGCGCGTTCCCGCCGGGGTGGTGATCGAGGACATCCGATCACGGGTGGAGATGTTCACCACCGCCGCCGACGCCACCGCACGCGGCATCGCCGGCATCCTCGACCTCCTCAACCGGTCACTCGACGGGATCGACGACGAGGCGTATCCCACGGACGCGCGCTCCGCGACACCCGAGCCGCCGCCGGTGGAGTCCGCGCGGTCGGCGGTTGCACACCCGGCGCACACCGGCGGGACCGGGCACACCACCACGGGCGCCGCGCCGGATCCTGCCCTGCCGGATCCTGCCCCGTCGGATCCTGTACCGCCCCGATCGTGGCTCGCCGAATCGACGACCGAGCATCTCCCGGCGGAAGTCGCTGCCGCGGCACCCGGCGGTTCGGCCCGGCCCGAGACCTCGCAACCGCCCGCGCCGGTCGAGACCGTGGGCAGCACCCGCGGCAGCGAGGACGACGTCGACGTGCCCTTCCGCTTGCGCGGCCTCGCCGGGGCGCCACCCGAGTCCGACCAGGCTGCATCCGGCCACCCTGCATCCGTCGAGCCCGGACGCGACGGTGCGCACCGGCAGTCGACGGCGCCGGCCCGTGCCGTCGCCGACACGGCGCGGACCCCGCCCGGCGCCGATCCGAACCCGTCGGGGCCGCCGGACCGGTCGTCGGGCGATCTGGCGCTGGCGGGTGACCAGTGAATCTCGCCGACCAGATCGAGGCCCTGGCGCGCAGTGCCACCGCCGAGGTCGCGAGGGCATCCCACCGGTTCTCCGCACGGCAGCGCGACCTCGACCTGGCGATGGACGATCATCTCCGCAACTCGGTGCGCACGGAGACCGAGCGCCTGCGGGAAGAACTCGAGAACGCCGCGGACGCGGCGGACGCCACCCCGGGGATCATGCTGCCCGCCGACGTGGCCGACGCCAGTCCCCATCTGCCGCCGACGACCACATAGGCTGTCTGCTGTGCCAGGGAAGAAGCGTCCGAAGCCGCAGTCGCCCGCAAAACTGATGTCCGCGCTCGCCCGTCGCGGCCCCCACCGTGTTCTCCGCGGCGACCTGGGGATCGTGGGAACACCGGGGGTGGTGTTCACACCCGCCGGTGGGTCGCGTCTGCCGGCCATCGCCTTCGGCCACGGATGGATGACGTCGCCGGAGCGCTACAAGGACCTCTGCCAGCACCTCGCGTCGTGGGGCATCGTCGTCGCCGTCCCGGCCGGTCAACGAGGCGTGCTGGCCTCCGACGACGCGTTGGCGGCCGATCTGCGGTCGGCGCTGTCGATCGTGACGCGCGTCCCCCTGGGCTTCGGCGACATCACCGTCGATCCGCGCAAGGTCGGTTTCGCCGGGCACGGCTTCGGCGGTTCGTCGGCGATCATCGCCGCCGCCCCGGGACGCCTGCACGGCCAGGACCCTCTGCCGGTTCGCGGTGTGGCGGCACTGTTCCCCGCACCCACCACCGCCGCGCTCCTGCCTGCCGCTCGCCGGGTCGAGGCGCCGGGGCTCCTCGTGTCGGCCATCGGCGAACTCGACAGCATCGACAGCAATGCGCTGCCGCTCGCGCAGGCGTACGGGTCCGACCATGCCGACGGCGAGGACTCCGCAAGGGTGGTGCTGCGTATCCCGCCCGCCGCGTCGTCGCGCGGGCTCGTCGAGCACCGGTCGATCAAGGCCCTGCTCGGCAGCAACGGGGCGGACAAGAAGACCCACTCCGCGGTGCGTGCGATGCTCACCGGCTTCTTCCTGTACACCCTCGACGAGGACGAGCGGTACGCGGCGTTCGCCGACGCCGACACCGTCCTGGGGAAGGTCCCGGCCGTCGACCTCGATGATCCGCCGGAGATCCAGGACAAGATCGCCAAACTGCTGGGTGCCAAGGAGCGCAAGCGTCGTCGCGCCGCCGGGCCGGTCCCGGCCGGGGCCCCCAACGCGGTGGTGCCCGACACCATCGAATGAGATGGTGTCCCGCGCCTGGTCGGCACCCTACGGGTGACCCGGGCGGGCGAGCGGACGTGTGACGCCGTCGACGCCCGGAGCGCAGGTACGCTGACTAGCTATGTGTGGAATCGTGGGATACGTGGGGCGCCGCGATGCCCTGGACATCGTCGTCGACGCGCTGCGACGGATGGAGTATCGCGGATACGACTCGGCGGGTGTCGCGATCCTCGACGGCGCCGGTAACACCGCCATCCAGAAGAAGGCTCTCCGCATGGAGAACCTGGACAAGCAGATCGCGACCGTCGGTCGCGACGCGCTGTCGGGAACCACCGGCATGGGTCACACCCGATGGGCCACGCACGGCAAGCCGACCGACCGCAACGCCCATCCGCATGCCAGTGACGACGGGAAGATCGCGGTCGTGCACAACGGCATCATCGAGAACTATGCCGAACTGCGCGCCGAACTCGAGAACGACGGCGTCGAATTCGGTTCCGAGACCGATACCGAGACCGCGGTCCACCTGGTCTCGAAGTACTACGCGCTCGGCCCCACGGCCGGAGACTTCGTGGCGAGCGCCTACGCCGCGCTCCGGCGCCTCGAAGGTGCGTTCACGCTGGTGTTCACCCATGCCGATCACGCGGACACCATCGTCGCGGCCCGGCGTTCCACGCCGCTCGTCGTGGGTGTGGGTCAGGGCGAGATGTTCGTCGGTTCGGATGTGACGGCGTTCATCGAGCACACCCGCGACGCGGTGGAACTGGGTCAGGACGAGGTCGTGGTGATCACCGCCGACTCCTACACGATCACCGACTTCGAGCAGAACCCGCGGGTGGGAAAGCCGTTCCACATCGACTGGGATCTCGCCGCCGCAGAAAAGGGCGGATACGACTTCTTCATGCTCAAGGAGATCGCCGAGCAGCCGCGTGCGATCGCCGACACCCTCCTCGGTCATCTGCAGAACGGGCGCATCGTCCTCGACGAGCAACGCCTGACCGACGACGACCTGCGCGATGTCGACAAGGTCTTCGTCGTCGCCTGCGGTACCGCCTACCACGCGGGTCTGCTGGCCAAGTACGCGATCGAACACTGGACGCGCCTGCCCGTCGAGATCGAGCTCGCCAGCGAGTTCCGCTACCGCGACCCGGTTCTCGACCGGTCGACCCTGGTGGTGGCCATCTCGCAGTCGGGGGAGACGGCCGACACTCTCGAGGCCGTGCGGCACGCCAAGGACCAGAAGGCGCGCGTGCTCGCGATCTGCAACACCAACGGTGCGCAGATCCCGCGCGAGTCCGATGCGGTGCTCTACACCCACGCCGGGCCCGAGATCGGTGTCGCATCGACGAAGTGCTTCCTCGCCCAGATCGTCGCCGCCTACCTGGTCGGTCTCGCGCTCGCCCAGGCTCGCGGCACCAAGTACGCCGACGAGGTGGCGCGCGAGTTCGCCGCGATCGAGGCGATGGCCGACTCCGTGGCAGAGGTCCTGGAGACGATGGAACCGGTCCGCGAGCTCGCACGCTCGCTCTCACACCACAACACCGTGCTGTTCATCGGCAGGCATGTGGGCTACCCGGTCGCGCTCGAGGGCGCGCTCAAGCTCAAGGAACTCGCCTACATGCACGCGGAGGGTTTCGCGGCCGGTGAGCTCAAGCACGGTCCGATCGCGCTCATCGAGGACGGGTTACCGGTGATCACCGTGATGCCCTCGCCCGAGGGACGCGCGATGCTGCACTCCAAGATGGTCAGCAACATCCGCGAGATCCAGGCACGCGGGGCGCGCACGATCGTCATCGCCGAACCCGACGACGTCGCCGCCCGGGCGGTCGCCGACGAATTCATCCCGATCCCGAAGACGCCGACGCTGCTGCAACCGCTGGTCTCGACCGTTCCGCTGCAGGTGTTCGCCGCCAGCGTTGCGCAGGCGCGAGGCTACGACGTCGACAAACCGCGGAATCTCGCCAAATCGGTGACCGTCGAATAGTGGCGCGCGGATGCCGACCCGCTACCTGACCGCCGACGAGGTCCGCGCCGCCGAGCGCGCCACGGGGGAGCTGCTCGACAACGGCACCCTGATGCGTCGTGCCGCGCACGGCGTCGCCCAGGCCGTGGTGGGGGAGCTGAACCGGACGGGCGGGTGTTACGGCCGCGCGGTCGGGGTGGTCGTCGGGGCCGGAGACAACGGCGGTGACGCGCTCTTCGCCGCGGCCGAACTGTCGCGGCGTGGAGTGCGCGTGTACGCGGTCCTGCTGGCGCCGGACAAGGCCCATCCGGCCGGGCTGCGGGCGTTCGTGGCATCCGGCGGCCGGACCGTCGCCGACCTCCCCGACGGGCTCGACGTGGTCGTCGACGGCGTGGTGGGTATCGGCGGGCGTGGTCCGCTCCGCCCGGCAGCCGCCGAGATCTTCGGCGCGCTGGGGTCCGACACCCGCGTCGTGGCAGTCGACCTTCCGTCCGGCATCGACGCCGACACCGGTGAGGTCCACACCCCGTCGGTGCGGGCCGACGTCACGGTCACGTTCGGAGCGCTGCGGCGGGCGCACCTGCTGGCGGCGCCGCGTTGCGGGCGCGTCGTGCTGGTCGACATCGGTCTCGGGCAGCCGGCGGCCGACGCGCCGGCGGGGCCTCGGCTGTCGTCCTGGTCCGACGCCGAGATCGATTGGCCGCTACCGGGTCCCGCCGATGACAAGTACACCCAGGGCGTCGTCGGCGTCATCGCGGGATCGCACCGCTATCCCGGTGCCGCGATCCTGGCCACCGGGGCCGCGGTCACCGCGACGTCAGGGATGACGCGGTTCGTCGGGTCCGCGCACGCCGAAGTCGTCGCGCACTGGCCGGAGGTCGTCGCCACCCCCGACCTCTCCGACGCCGGACGGGTGCAGGCCTGGGTCGTGGGACCCGGGATGGGAACCGACGACGCCGCTCTGGCCACGTTGCGTACGGTGCTGGCGAACGACGTCCCGGTCCTCGCCGACGCCGACGCACTGACCTTGATCGCCCGCCACCCCGACCTCGTCGACGCACGGTCCGCGCCGACCCTCCTCACCCCGCACGCCGGCGAGTTCGCGCGGTTGAGCGGCGCCGAGCTGGGCGCCGACCGTCTCGCGGCAGTCGCCGATCTGGCGTCGCGGTGGGGTGTGACGGTCCTCCTCAAGGGTCGCGTCACACTGGTCGCCGACCCCTCAGGAGACGTCGTGGGCAACGACGCGGGATCGTCGTGGGCGGCGACCGCAGGGGCCGGGGATGTGTTGTCGGGGGTGGCCGGAGCGCTTCTGGCGGCTGGACGATCCCCTCAGGCGGCGGGCGTCGCAGCGGCACGCGTGCACGCCCGCGCGGCCGGGCTCGCGAGCCGCGGGGCGCCGATAGGGGCGTCGGACCTGCTGTCCGCGCTGCGGCCGGCGATTCGCGAATTCACCACGCCATCACCACGAAGACGAGCGGGTAGCAGGCCGTCAGAACGGTGAACACGGTCACCGACGACAACGCGACGAGGTCGGCGACAGGGCCGGCCCGTCGCAGTTCGCCCGCCCGGGTCCGGGCGATCCACGAGACCGCCAGACCCACGCAAGCGCCGATCGTGGCGAGGACGGCGACGCCGAACACCGCGAGCGCCGCCACCCCGTAGGCGTCGGCCGGCTCCCCGGCCAGTGCCCTCCCGAAGGCGAGGAGGAGGAGCACGGTGGCGACGACGAAGCCCACCCATGCGAGCGCGTTCGCGGCCCAGGACAGCAGCGACGGACGCAGCCCGGGCCGCGGCGACGGCGCACCCACGGGGTGACCGGCAGGGTGGAAAGCGGGCATTCCGGCGGGATCCACGGGCGAGAAGTCGTCCGGGCCGACGTGGAGGGGGGTGGTGACGGCGTACATGGTGACCTTCGTGAGAGCGGAGAGGTACGGGCGGTGGGGCGAGGTGGCGTGCAGTCCACTCAACCGGGGTTCGGCACGTGCGACATCGGTGGGACTACTCAGTCGATGACCGCGATACGACGCAGGGCGGCGGTGACACCCGGCCGGGACGAGGCCGTGCTGCCGATCTGGGACAATGGTCGGCGATGACTTCCCCCGCTCTGACCGCGACCGTCGATCTCGGCGCGATCGCCCACAACGTCGGCGTGATCCGCGCCGCTTCGGGTGCCGCCGTCATGGCCGTCGTGAAGGCCGACGCCTACGGTCACGGCGCGCTACCCGTCGCCCGAACGGCCCTGGAGTCCGGCGCGGCCGAGCTCGGAGTGGCCCACATCACCGAGGCACGGGCCCTCCGCGCGGCCGGGATCAGCGCGCCGATCACCTCGTGGTTGCACGCACCTGGAGCCGACTTCGCCGGAGCGATCACCGACGCTGTGGACATCGCCCTGTCATCGACCTGGCAGCTCGAAGCGGTGATCGCGGCGGCTCAGGAGACCGGGACCCCGGCCACCGTCACGGTCAAGGTCGACACCGGTCTCAATCGCAGCGGTGTCGCCGTCGACGAATGGGACGACTTCGCCGAGCGCGTCGCGAAAGCCCACGCCGACGGGTCGGTCCACCTGCGTGCCGCGATGTGCCACCTCGCGCGCGGAGACGAACCCGACCATCCGCTGAACGACGAGCAGGCCGCCCGCCTCGACCGCGCCGTGGCCGATCTGGCCCGCCTCGGTGCGGCGCCGGAGGTGGTGCACATGGCGAATTCCCCGGCGGCGCTGACCAGGCCGGATCTGTCGCGTGACATGGTCCGCCCCGGAATCGCGGTCTACGGACGCACACCCGTGCCGTCCCGCGGCGACTTCGGCCTGATCCCGGCCATGACGCTGACCGCGCGGATCGCACTGGTGAAAAAGGTCGCCGCGGGACAGGGCGTCTCCTACAGCGAGACGTGGATCGCGCCGCGCGACACCGTCGTCGCCGTGGTTCCCGCCGGATATGCCGACGGTGTGCCGCGGCTGCTGTCGGGACGTCTCCGGGTGCGCATCGGCGAGCGGCTGTTCGACGGTGTGGGCCGGATCTGTATGGATCAGCTCGTAGTCGATCTGGGGCCCGACGGCGCGGGCGTGCGCGAGGGTGACGAGGCCGAACTCTTCGGCACCGGTCGGACGGGCGGACCCACCGCCAAGGACTGGGCCGACGCCATCGGCACGATCGACTACGAGATCGTGTCGCAGATCGGCACCCGGGTGGTTCGACGCTATGTCGACCCCGTTCAGGCGAACTCCGCCGGTGGCGACTCGGGTCGCGGTGACACGGTGACCGGACGATGAGCGGGGTGGCACTGGTGGACGATTCCCAACGCGTCGGACTGCTGGCCGGGGTGGCGGGCATCGCTGCCCTCGGCGGGATGGCCGCGGTCGGCGCGGCCCGCAACATCGCGCGCAAGAGTGTTGTGGGCAAAGCGGATCCGCACGCCGACGTCGACCTGACCGCGCTGTACGGCGAGCGGGCGCAGACCGTCACCACCGATGACGGGCTCGAGCTCGCGGTCCGCATCGTCGACCTCGGCGGGGTCTCCGCGGACACCGCGCCCGACCTCACCATCGTCTTCGTACACGGCTTCAGTCTGCGCCTGTCCAGCTGGCACTTCCAACGTGAGCAGCTCGCGCAGGAGTGGCGCGACCGCAAGTACCGCATGGTCTTCTTCGATCATCGCGGACACGGCGAGAGCGACCCCGCGCCCACCGAGACCTGCACGATCGCGCAGCTGGCCGACGACACGGCAGCGGTGATCCGGGCGACCGTCCCGGTGGGACCCGTTGTGCTGGTGGGCCACTCGATGGGAGGCATGACGCTGATGGGCCTGGCGCGCCGGCATCCGGCGCTGTTCTCCACCCACGGTCCCGTTGCCGGTGTCGGTCTCGTCGCCACCGCGTCGCGTGGTCTCACCGACGCGGGACTCGGTGAGGGACTGCGGAATCCGGTGATCGACGCGTTCCGGATGAGCGTGCGCCGCGCCCCGCGTCTGGTCCAGGCCGGGCGGGGTCTCACCAGGTCGGCGCTCGAACCGGTTCTGGTGGCCGCCAGCTTCGGGCCCACGTTCTACAGCCCCGCGCTGGGCAGCGCGGTGGACAAGATGATCCAGAGCACGCCGATCGAGACCATCGTGAACTTCTTGCACGCCTTGGAGATCCACGACGAGTCGACCGCACTTCCGGTCATCGCGCAGGTGCCGACCACGGTCGTGTGCGGCGACCGCGACCGACTGACACCCCTGCGCAATTCGGTGCGGATGTACTCCCAGCTCGGCACGGATTCGAGACTCGTGGTCGCCAAGGGCGCCGGGCACATGGTCCAGATGGAGGAGCCGCAACTGGTGACCGACGCGATCGTCGAACTGGTCGACAGGGCACGGGTCGCGCTGCCGGCACCTCGCCGCCGCTGGTGGAAGCGGGGCCGCTGATGTCCGGTGAACCGAACACGGTCGAGCCCCACGGTGTCGACGCCCGGACCGGCACCCGTGCGTTGCCCGACGTCGCCGACACCGAAGCATTCGGCAGGGAACTGGCATCGATTCTCGCGGCCGGCGACGTGGTGATCCTCGACGGACCGCTGGGTGCCGGGAAGACGGCACTGGCCCGGGGGATCGGTGCGGGCCTCGGCATCGTCGGCCGGGTCACGTCGCCCACCTTCATCATCGCCCGCGAGCACCGACCCGGGCGTCCGGGCGGACCGGCGATGGTCCACGTCGACGCCTACCGGCTGGGCGGTGCCGGAGGCGGCTCGGGTGTCCTGGACGAACTCGACGCTCTCGATCTGGACTCCGATCTGGAGGACGCGGTCATCGTGGTCGAGTGGGGCGAGGGCGTGGCCGAACGGTTGGCCGACCGGCATCTCGTCGTCCGACTCCGACGGGACGTGGACAGCGATGTGCGGCATGCGGAATGGGAATGGGTGAGCGACGAATGAGCCGGGTCGGAACTGGTCGGGGTCTGATGGGTGAGGGGTTGGTGCTCGCGGTCGACACCGCGACCGACTCGGTGGTGACCGGAATCGCCGAGCTGGCCGGCGGCGAGGTTCGGGTCCTCGCCGAACGGGTGGTCGCCGATCACCGCAGGCACGCCGAGTTGCTGACGACCCTCATCGCCGAGTCGCTCACCGAATCAGGTTGCGCGCGAAATGATCTGACCGCTGTCGTCGTCGGATGTGGCCCCGGCCCGTTCACCGGCCTGCGGGTGGGCATGGCCACCGGCGCCGGCTTCGCCGACGCGTTGTCCATCCCCGCCTACGGCGTGTGCTCGCTCGACGCGCTCGCCCACGAGGCCGGCGTGCCCGAGGCGGACGGCACCGCGACCCTTGTGGTGACCGACGCCCGCCGGCGCGAGGTGTACTGGGCCGTCTACGACAGCGGCCATCGTCGACGCGGTCCCGAGGTGACCGCACCCGCCCTGGTGGCCGACGAACTGGCCGCGGATCTGGCTGCCGGACGGTTCGGTGTGGCCGCGGGGTCGGCACCCCATCTCGATCTGGTCGGCTGGGCCGGTGGGCCGCCGTCGGTCACGGTGCCGACGGTACGGGGCCTCGTCGCGGTTGCCGGACCGGACATCACCGCCGGCCGCGATCCGGAACCGCTTGTGCCGCTGTATCTCCGGCGTCCCGACGCTGTGGAGCAGAAGGATCGACGAGTAGGCGTTCGGCCATGACGACGCCGGAACTGGTGATCGACGCCCTCACCTACGGCGACATCCCTCGGTGCGCGGCACTGGAGAAGCAGATGTTCGCCGACGACTCACCGTGGCCGGCCGCGGCGTTCCGGGCGGAGCTCAACGCCCCGTACAACACGTATTTCGCGGCCCGGGAGCGGATCGGCGCCGACATCATCGGCTACGCCGGGATCTCGACCCTGGGCCAGCCCGACGCCTATGAATGCGAGATCCACACCATCGCCGTCGACCCGGACCATCGCGGACGCGGGATCGGCCGCGCTCTGCTGGAGGCGATGCTGGTCGTCGCCGACGGGAACGACGCGCCGGTCTTCCTCGAGGTGCGCACCGACAACGAGGTCGCGATCGCCCTGTACTCGCGGCACGGGTTCTCCACCGCCGGGATCCGGCGGAACTACTATCAGCCGTCCGGTGCCGACGCCTACACGATGTTGCGGCTCCCGGTGTCGGGACGGCCGCTCGAACCGGAGGAGGGCCCCGCGTGATCGTCATGGGTATCGAGAGCTCGTGTGACGAAACGGGTGTCGGCATCGTGCGGTGGACGCCCGCCGACGGGGACACCCCGGGCTTCGCGACGCTGCTCGCCGACGAGGTCGCCTCCAGCGTGGACGAGCACGCCCGGTTCGGTGGCGTCGTACCCGAGATCGCCTCGCGCGCGCACCTGGAGGCCATCGTGCCGACAATGCGCCGCGCGCGGGAGGCCGCCGGTGTCGACCGACCGGACGCCATCGCGGTCACCATCGGACCCGGTCTCGCGGGCGCGCTGCTCGTCGGCGTCGCGGCCGCCAAGGCGTATGCCCTGGCGTGGGATGTGCCGCTGTACGCGATGAACCACCTCGGCGGGCATGTCGCGGTGGACACCCTGGAGCACGGGCCGATGCCCGAGTGCGTCGCCCTGCTCGTCTCCGGCGGACACACGCATCTGTTGCATGTCACCGACCTCTCCCGGCCCATCGTCGAACTGGGCACCACGGTCGACGACGCGGCCGGCGAGGCCTTCGACAAGGTGGCACGGCTGCTGGGTCTCGGATTTCCGGGCGGGCCCGCGCTCGACCGGGCCGCGCAGGACGGAGACCCCACCGCCATCGCGTTCCCCCGCGGCATGACCGGTCCCCGCGACTCCCGCCACGACTTCTCGTTCAGTGGGCTCAAGACCGCCGTCGCCCGCCACGTCGAGCGGTGCCAGCGGGATGGGACGCCTGTCCCCGTTGCCGACGTGGCCGCATCGTTCCAGGAGGCGGTCGCCGACGTGCTGACGATGAAGGCCGTGCGTGCCTGTACCGACCTCGGCGTGGACACCCTGGTGCTCGGCGGGGGAGCGACGGCGAACTCCCGGATCCGGTCGCTGGCACAGGAGCGGTGCGGTGCCGCGGGCATCACCCTGCGAGTCCCGAAGCCCCGCTTGTGCACCGACAACGGCGTCATGATCGCGACCCTGGGCGCGCATGTCATCGGCGGCGGTGCGGAGCCGTCGCCGCTGACCGTGGCGTCGGACCCGGCCATGTCGGTTCGGGTCAGTCAGCTGTGACCCCACTCGTTCGCTGACGATCGCGGCGAGCGAACACGGGGACTTTCGCACCCTGCGCCCTTGAGTGCTGGCACTCGCATGTATAGAGTGCTAGTTGGCGCTGAGTGAAGCCTCGGACACCCGCGACGACGAGGTTTTGTCCCAGAGCCGTGAACGTGCAGATTCTTTCTCAGTACGAAAGTTGAGGACTCACATCGTGGCGAGCGTGAACATCAAGCCGCTTGAGGACAAGATCCTGGTGCAGGCCGTCGAGGCCGAGACGACCACCGCCTCGGGCCTGGTCATCCCGGACTCCGCCAAGGAGAAGCCGCAGGAAGGCACCGTCATCGCCGTCGGCGAGGGTCGGGTCACCGAGCAGGGCAACCGCGTCCCCGTCGACGTCAAGGAAGGTGACACCGTCATCTACAGCAAGTACGGCGGCACCGAGATCAAGTACGCCGGCGAGGAGTACCTGATCCTCTCGGCACGCGACGTCCTCGCCGTCATCGGCAAGTAGGACCGGTACCGAGAACTCCGGCCGAGTAGATCCCGGAGACTTACTCGCGTCTCACACCGCCCCGGCGCCCCGTGCAGGGGTACCGGGGCGGTGTGCGTTGCGCCGAGGAGCTCCCGTGAAGAAAGTGATTCATGGCCAAACAGATCGAATTCAACGAAACCGCGCGACGGGCGCTCGAGCGAGGAATTGACCAACTCGCCGACACCGTCAAGGTCACCCTCGGCCCGCGCGGACGACATGTGGTGCTCGCCAAGGCATTCGGCGGACCCAGCGTCACCAATGACGGCGTCACCATCGCGCGTGACATCGACCTCGACGACCCGTTCGAGAACCTCGGTGCGCAGCTGGTGAAGTCGGTCGCGACCAAGACCAACGACGTCGCCGGTGACGGCACCACCACCGCAACCGTTCTCGCGCAGGCGATGGTGAAGGCCGGCCTGCGCAATGTCGCCGCCGGCTCGAACCCCATCGCTCTCGGACAGGGGATCAGCAAGGCCGCCGAGGCCCTGAGCGACGCGCTGCTCGAGGCCGCCACGCCGGTCGCCGGTGAGCAGGCGATCGCCCAGATCGCGACCGTGTCCTCGCGCGACGAGGAGATCGGCGAGATGGTCGGCAAGGCGATGACCGCCGTCGGCGCCGACGGTGTCGTCACCGTCGAGGAGAGCTCGGGCGTCAGCACCGATCTCGAGATCACCGAGGGCGTGCAGTTCGACAAGGGCTTCCTGTCGCCGTACTTCGTCACCGACGTCGACAGCCAGGAAGCCGTTCTCGAGGACGCCCTCGTGCTGCTCTATCGCGACAAGATCAGCTCGCTGCCGGATTTCCTGCCGCTGCTGGAGAAGGTCGTCGAGGCAGGCAAGTCATTGCTGATCGTCGCCGAGGACGTCGAGGGCGAACCGCTGTCGACCCTCGTCGTGAACTCGATCCGCAAGACGATCCGCGCGGTCGCGGTCAAGGCGCCGTTCTTCGGTGACCGTCGCAAGGCGTTCCTCGAAGACCTCGCCGTCGTCACCGGTGGCACCGTGGTCTCCACCGACATCGGCCTGAGCCTGCCGACCGTCGGGCTCGAGGTCCTCGGCTCGGTCCGTCGCGTCGTCGTCACCAAGGACGCCACGACCATCGTCGAGGGTGCGGGCACCAAGGAGGCCATCGCCGACCGGTCGGCGCAGCTGCGTCGTGAGATCGAGCAGTCCGACTCCGACTGGGACAAGGAGAAGCTCGCCGAGCGGCTCGCCAAGCTCGCCGGCGGCGTCGCCGTGATCCGCGTCGGCGCGGCCACCGAGACCGCGCTCAAGGAGCGCAAGCACCGCGTCGAGGACGCCGTCGCCGCAGCGAAGGCAGCGGTCGAGGAGGGCATCATCCCCGGTGGTGGCTCCGCGATCGTGCAGGCGGCCAAGAAGCTCGACGCGCTCGCGGATTCGCTGACCGGCGACGAGGCGCTGGGCGTTCGGGTCGTGCGGGATGCGGCGAAGGCTCCGCTGTTCTGGATCGCGGCCAACGCCGGCCTCGACGGCGCCGTCGTTGTCGACAAGGTCTCGTCCGCCGAGCAGGGCAAGGGCTTCAACGCCGCGAGCCTGACCTACGGCGATCTCGTCGCCGAGGGGATCATCGACCCGGTGAAGGTGACCCGTTCCGCGGTGGTCAACGCCGCGTCGGTCGCCCGGATGGTGCTGACCACCGAGACCGCGGTGGTCGACAAGCCGGCAGAAGAGTCGGCCGGCCACGCCGGGCACGGACACGCCCACTGACGCGTCCGGGCTGAGAAACCGAAGAGCCGGGCATCCTCGACGAGGATGCCCGGCTCTTTCTCGGTCGTCGGTGACGTCCGGGAAGCCTCAGGTATCAGCTGGCCATACGGCGCCCGACCCCTCGCTTCATCAGCATGCTGCGCTCGGACTCCGACAGTCCGCCCCAGATGCCGTAGGGTTCGGCCACTGCGAGAGCGTGCTCGCGGCACTGGGCGATCACGGGGCACTGGTGGCACATCTCCTTGGCGCGCCGTTCACGCTGGGCGCGAGCGCGTCCACGTTCGCCGTCGGGATGGAAGAACATCGACGATTCGACGCCGCGGCAGAGTCCTGACATCTGCCAGTCCCAGATGTCTGCGTTGGGGCCGGGGAGATGATTGGGCTGAGGCATGGCAGCTACTCCTTGTCTGGGCCGCACCGAGGTGCTCGGTGAAGAAACGTCGATTTCCTACAACGCTGAGCTCACATTAAGCGGACCTGAGAAATCGCGTCAATAGCCCCCGAATGGGTCAGGAAGGGCGGAAAAGTCTCGAGAATGTTAACGGCGGGTTAGCGGGGTACCCGGTGATAGCACAATCGTCCAACCCCCTCACAGTACCCCCTGACAAGACAACCGAAACCAGGGCTGAGCTGGACTTTCCCGAGAACGGGATCAAGCATTCACGGCTAGCGGGTCGCCGTGGTCGCAGTGAGGTCGACCGACCCGATTTACACACCAGAAATCTCTCGATGATGCATGCGTGATCTGACCGGAGAATTAACGTTGGGAATCGTTCGTTAAATTCATGCAAACCAGAAAAGTTGCAGTGACCAAGAACACCTCGATCGCCCCCGGACACGGCCCTGAACTGCGGGGACGGCCCTTGTGGCCCAACTGCCCGAATCACCCCGGCCGCCAGTGACGACGCAGACGCCCCGGATGCACATCTGGCACCGTGCCGTCGAGGCCGGCGGCCGGGGTGAGTACGCGTCGGCCTCCGCGGCGCTCACCGAACTCGAACGTGCCCTCGCGCGGCGAGGTGGGCCGCCGTCCCCCGAGGCGACGGCGCTGCTGTCCCTGTGCCGGAGCACTCGGGCCTCGCTGTTCCGGCAGGCCGGTCGTCATGGACGGGCACACGCGCTCGACGGCCTGGCGCTCGCCACGGTCGCGCGGGCCGGCGTCCCCGTCGAGCAGATCGGTGCACCCGAACACGCCGAACACTCACCGGCGCGGGCCGCGGTCGCCGATGCGCTCGTCGGCCTCGCCGCCGACAACCTGGGTCTGCTGCGCTTCGACGCCGCTCGGCGCCTCCTCGACCGCGCGTTCCCTGTCCTCGACCCGACGGGGGACGGAGCGGAGATCGGCGCGTGGAGCTGGGGCCCGGCGACCGGGGAGTGGGTGACCTCGACGCGATGCCGCCTGCGCTGGGAGTGGGTGAGCGCCGAACTGGGGCTCTATCGCGGCGACATCGCCGCCGGACTCGCTCACGCCCGCGCGGGCGCGGAGCTGATCCGGGAGATGGACGCCGCGGGGATGACGACACCGGCCCGTCACCGGGTCAAGACCACACTGATCGCGGCCGCCGCGACGCTGGGCGCCGGGGATCCGGGTGGTGCGGCCACGGTGGCGCGGGACGTCATCCGCGACGCGCGCGACCACGGGCTGGCACCGCTGGAGTGGGCCGCCTCGAGTCTGCTGTCGGGGACCGGCGACGCGTCCTACGACGAGGCGCGGCGGCATCGTCGGCTCCGCGCCACGCTCGTGGGCAAGGGCATGGCGCTGAGACCGGAGGGTTGATGGCTAAGGTGTGTTGGGGTCTGCCACGTCGTCGCCGCCTTATGACGTCCTGTGATGCTGCTGTTGCCGCACCGCACGACGCTCACGAGCGGGGCCGGCAATGTGCCGGGGCCCGCGACAGGACTGGCGAGGCCGGTTGGCCGATCTGTAACACGGGGATTCCTACACGCGATGAAGTTGACAGGTGGTGAGTTGAACGACGCCGTCCGGGCCGCAGGCCAGGGCGATCGTGCCGCTCTCACGTCAGTTCTCGAAAGCGTGCAGGAACCGATCCTGCGCTACTGCCGAGGACGCATCGGGGTCGGGGAACGTCATCTGTTCTCCGCCGACGACATCGCGCAGGAGGCATTGATGGCGGTGATGACCGCACTGCCCCGGTACCGGGACCAGGGCAAACCGTTCATGGCCTTCGTATACGGGATCGCCTCGCACAAGGTCGCCGACGCGATGCGGGTGGCCGCACGGGTCAAGTCCGACCCGGTCGAGGAACTCCCAGAGGTGTCGCACGCCGCAGGCGGTCCCGAACAGTTCGCGATCGACGCCGACGGCAGCAGACGAATGCGCTCGCTCCTGGCGATCCTGCCCGAGAAGCAGCGCGAGGTGCTGGTCCTGAGGCTGATCGTGGGGATGTCGGCAGAAGAGACAGCCCAGGCGATCGGAAGCACCGCCGGTGCCGTACGCGTCGCCCAGCACCGGGCACTGGCGAGATTGAAAGACGAGTTGAGACGGACAGGAGGTCACGATGAGCGGACAGTCTGATTGGCGTCGACGCCGTGTCGCCGGCGGTGACCAGCCGAACCGACCCGGTCAACCGCCCGCGCATCGACGCGCGCCCGGGCCGAGCGGGCCCGCGCCCGCGGGTCCCGGTCCACGACCGGTCGAGCCGATCTCCCCTGAGTGGGCTCACCGTGACTCAGACCCACGGGACTCCGACCACCGAGACCCAGACCACGACGTCGATCCGCTGGCCGACGGCTCTCCGAACCTCTCCGAGGTCGGGTTCGACGAGAACTTCCTCGACGCCCTCACGCGGGACGTGCCCGTACCGACACGTGACGCGGCCGAGTACGAACTGGCCGAACTGCTCTCGGGCTGGAAGTCCGAGGTCGTGTCGAAGCCGGCCGAGCGGCTGATCTCCGTCGACGACGTCGAGCGCGCCATCGGAACCACCGAGAGGGCGAGCCGGGGTCGCCGGATGGTGCGCCACCTGCGCGTCGTGTCGGGCGCCGCCGCCATCGTCATCGTGGCCGCCGCGGGCCTCACCGTGCTGTCGGAGGGTTCGCAGCCCGGCGACCCGCTCTGGGGCATCAAGCAGGTCGTGTTCGCCGAGGCGGCGTCGCAGACGCAGGCCGCCCACGACGTGCGCAACAACCTCGAGCGTGCCGAGGCGGCCATCGCCGCGGGCGATCCGGACACCGCGGCAAGCCTGCTCGCCGAGGCATCCGAGCGCATGGGACCCATGCGCGACAACGAGATGCGCGACGAGATGACCGAATGGCTGAACCGCCTGCGCGCGGGGGCCGGTCTGCCCGACGTGACCTCCCTGCCCCTGCCGTCGGGGAGCGAGCAGCCGACGACGATCGAACCGACGCGACCCGATCTGCGCAACAGCGAACAGCCGTCGCCCGCCGATGGTTCGACGCCTCCGGGTGAGGAGTCCGACAACCCGACGACTCTGCCGGAGGTGCCCAGCGAGGAGCCGGGCCCGTCGTCGGAGGCCCCGTCGAGCGGACCCGCACAACCGTCGACACCGACGTCGAGCACCAAGGTGACGCGCTTCCCGGCCGAGTTCCCGGAGATCCCGTGGACGCCGCCGCCCGGTGTGGACGCCTCGGGTCGGCCGATCGGCTGACGTTCGCGCATGTGACGTGACGACGAGAAAGGCCCCGTACCGAGTCGGTACGGGGCCTTCTTCGTGATCGGAGGGCGGAGTCGAGGCGACGCGTCTGGATCGGATCCCAGGCATCCGCCGCGATGGGGCCGCAGTGGGGCCGGTCAGCGTCCTTCGTCGATGTGGCTACGCGCATCGGCGTAACCGCGGCAGTAATCCCAGGTGACGTAGGAATCGGGACGTGGGTCGACCGCCGGCTCGTGCGGACGGACGGTGCCGTCGATCAGCAGCTGGATCAGGTTGGCACGCAACATGTCCCAGTCGTGGTAATGGTCTTCGTGACAGTCCTCGCAGACGACGACGAGGCCGCGGACACCGCGGTGGGCCAGCAGTGCCTCGTAGAGCGCGAGGTCGGCGAGATCCTCTTCCACCGCGAGCCGCTCGTTCTCGTCCAGCGGGATACCCGGCTCCACGCTGTCCAGGGCGGAGGCGGGGTCGCTGGGATCGTCGGCGAACGGGTCCGGCGGGAGGCCGGGTGGCAGGTGGTCACGCACATCACCACCGTAGCCGATCGTGAGGCGCCTGCGCCGCAGGCATTCACCGGTCGCCCGGACGCCGAACGCATCCCCCCGGGCGGCCCTACCGGCGCAAAGACGCCTGTGTGACGATCGCCGCACCGGGGCAGTCGATACGATGGTCCGATGACGCATGTTCGTACCGGTGGAGACGATCCCGGCAAGGTCGCGATGCTCGGCCTGACCTTCGACGACGTCCTGTTGCTGCCCTCGGCCTCGGACGTGATCCCCAGCGAGGTCGACACCTCGTCGCGGGTGACCAAGAACGTGACGCTACGCGTGCCCCTGGTGAGCTCGGCGATGGACACCGTGACCGAGTCGCGGATGGCCATCGCCATGGCTCGCGCCGGCGGCATGGGCGTCCTCCACCGCAACCTCTCGATCGAGGAGCAGGCCGGCCAGGTCGAGACCGTCAAGCGGTCCGAGGCGGGCATGGTGACCGATCCGGTCACCTGCACGCCGTCGCACACCCTCGCCGAGGTGGATGCGATGTGCGCGCGCTACCGCATCTCCGGACTGCCGGTCGTCGACGACAAGGGCGAACTGGTCGGCATCATCACCAACCGCGACATGCGCTTCGAGGTCGATCAGAGCCGCCCGGTCGCCGAGGTGATGACCAAGGCCCCGCTCATCACCGCCCAGGAGGGCGTGTCCGCCGAGGCGGCGCTCGGACTGCTGCGTCGCAACAAGGTCGAGAAGCTGCCCATCGTCGACGGAAACGGCCGCCTCACCGGTCTCATCACCGTCAAGGACTTCGTGAAGACCGAGCAGCATCCGCTCGCCACCAAGGACTCCGACGGCCGTCTGCTCGTCGGTGCCGCCGTCGGCACCGGCGACCCGCAGTGGGACCGGGCCATGGCGCTGGCCGACGCGGGCGCGGACGTCATCATCGTCGACACCGCCCATGCCCACAATCGGCTCGTGCTCGACATGGTCGCCAAGCTGAAGGCCGAGGTCGGCGAGCGCGTCGACGTCGTCGGTGGCAATGTCGCGACCCGCGAGGCCGCCCAGGCTCTCATCGACGCCGGTGCGGATGCGGTGAAGGTCGGCGTCGGACCCGGCTCGATCTGTACGACCCGCGTGGTCGCCGGTGTCGGCGCCCCGCAGATCACCGCGATCCTCGAAGCCGTCGCGGTCTGCCAGAAGGCCGGTGTGCCGGTCATCGCCGACGGGGGGTTGCAGTACTCCGGCGACATCGCGAAGGCCCTCGCGGCCGGTGCGTCCACCGCGATGCTCGGCTCGCTGCTCGCGGGCACCGCCGAGGCGCCCGGCGAGCTGGTCCTGGTCAACGGCAAGCAGTTCAAGAGCTACCGGGGCATGGGGTCGCTCGGTGCGATGCAGGGCCGCGGACAGGCGAAGTCGTATTCGAAGGACCGCTACTTCCAGGACGACGTCCTCAAGGAGGAGAAGCTGGTCCCGGAGGGTATCGAGGGGCGCGTGCCGTTCCGCGGTCCGCTGTCACAGGTGATCCACCAGCTGGTCGGCGGCCTGCGGGCCGCGATGGGTTACACCGGGGCATCGACGATCACCGACCTGCAGACGGCGCGGTTCGTCCAGATCACCGCCGCCGGGCTCAAGGAATCGCATCCGCACGACATCACGCTGACCGCCGAGGCTCCCAACTACTATTCCCGCTGACCTACCTCCCTCGTTCCCGCCGGGTGTGCCCGGCGGGCGACGCCGTAGGGTCGGTGTGCAGCTGAACTCCGCAGAAAGGCGCAGTGGTGCGTGACCTCGTCGAAATCGGCATGGGCCGGACGGCCCGACGGACCTACGAACTGGACGACGTCAGCATCGTCCCGTCCCGTCGGACCCGCTCGTCCAAGGATGTCTCGACGGCCTGGCAGATCGACGCCTACCGTTTCGAGTCGCCGATCCTGAGTCATCCGACCGACGCGCTGGTGTCGCCGGCGGTCGCGATCGAACTCGGCAAGCTGGGCGCGCTGGGCGTCCTGAACGGCGAGGGCCTCTGGGCACGCCACCGCGACGTCGAGGCCAAGATCGCCGAACTGGTCGCGATCGCGGCCAACGACCCCGACCCCTATGCGGCGATCCGCCATCTGCAGCGCCTGCACTCCGCGCCGCTGGACAGCGGCCTCCTCGCCGAGGCGGTGGCCCAGGTCCGCGAGGCCGGTGTCACGACCGCGGTGCGCGTGAGTCCGCAGCACGCGCCCGAGCTCACCCCCGCCCTGCTGGCTGCCGGGGTCGAGATCCTGGTGGTGCACGGCACGATCATCTCGGCCGAGCACGTGGCGCAGGTCGACGCCGACGGCACCCAGCGCGAGCCGCTCAACCTCAAGACCTTCATCGCCGACCTCGACGTGCCGGTCATCGCGGGCGGTGTCCACGACCACCGCACGGCCCTGCACCTGATGCGGACCGGCGCGGCGGGCGTCATCGTCGGCTACGGGTCGGCGGCAGGCGCGACGACGACAGGCGAGGTCCTCGGCATCGGCGTACCAATGGCCACCGCCATCGCCGACGCGGCCGCAGCGCGCCGTGACTACCTCGACGAGACCGGTGGGCGCTACGTCCACGTCATCGCCGACGGCGACATCCACAGCTCCGGTGACCTGGTCAAGGCCATCGCGTGCGGCGCGGATGCCGCGGTACTAGGAACCACGCTCGCGGCGACGAGTTCGGCGCCGGGCGGCGGCTGGTACTGGCCGTCCGCCGCCGCACACCCCGACACTCCGCGCGGGGCCCTGCTGCAGGTGGCCGCCGACGAGGAACGGCCGAGTCTCGAGCGGGTCCTCTACGGCCCGTCCGACGATCCCTACGGTGAGTCGAACGTGGTGGGCGGGCTTCGTCGGGCCATGGCCAAGGCCGGCTACTGCGACCTGAAGGAATTCCAGCGCGTGGGGCTCTCCGTCCGCGCCTGAGCTGCGTCGGTGCTGCGTGCCGACTGCTTCGCGACCGCTGTGCGCACCTGGGTACGAGGGCGTCGGCGCCGAGCGTTTCAGGGTTAGGGTGACCTGGGTCATCTTATGTGACAATGCGCGTTAGCATGGTCGCATGGGTTCTGACAGGCGAGGCGATCGCGGCACCACCGACTACGACGTGTTGATCGTCGGATCGGGATTCGGAGGCAGTGTGAGTGCACTGCGGCTGGTGGAGAAGGGCTATCGGGTCGCCGTCGTCGAGGCGGGCCGCCGTTTCGAGGACGACGAGTTCGCGAAGACCAGCTGGCGGCTGAACCGCTGGCTCTGGGCCCCGAAGTTCGGTCTGTACGGCATCCAGCGCATCCACGCGCTCAAGGACGTGATGATCCTGGCCGGCGCCGGGGTCGGCGGAGGATCGCTCAACTACGCGAACACGCTCTACAAGCCGCCGACGCCGTTCTTCACCGACCCCCAGTGGAACCACATCACCGATTGGGAGGACGAACTCTCCCCGTATTACGACCAGGCCCGGCGCATGCTCGGCGTCGTCACCAATCCGACCGTGACCGCGTCGGACCGGGTGGTGGCCGAGGTCGCCGCCGAGATGGGTGTCGGTGACACCGTGACGCCCACGCCCGTCGGGGTGTTCTTCGGCGCGAAGACGGGTCTGGCCGGGGCGCCGGGTGAGACGGTCGCAGACCCGTACTTCGGGGGCGCGGGGCCGGAGCGGACCGCATGTACCGAATGTGGCGCGTGCATGACCGGGTGCCGCGTCGGCGCGAAGAACACGCTGCTCAAGAACTACCTCGGCCTCGCGGAACGCAACGGCGCCACCATCATCGACCGCACCACGGTGGACACGTTGCGGCAGCGCGGAGACGGCGTGTGGGAGGTCGGTACGCACCACTCGTCGTCGTGGGGACCGGTGGGCCGGCGCCGGCGGACGATCACCTCGGGGCAGGTGATCCTGGCCGCGGGCACGTTCAACACCCAGCGACTGCTGCATCACGCGAAACTCGGTACGTTGCCGCACATCTCGGATGCGATGGGTCGCCTGACCCGCACGAATTCGGAGTCGATTCTCGGTGCGATGGGTTCGCGTATCGACCCGGAGAACGACTACTCGCGTGGCGTCGCGATCACCTCGTCGTTCTATCCGGAACCGAACACCCACATCGAGCCGGTGCGATATGGCAAGGGCTCCAACGCGATCGCCTATCTGCAGACGCTGCTGACCGATGGCGGCACACGCCGACACCGGCTGGGCCAGTTCCTTCGTCAGGTCGCGCGCAACCCGTTCCTGCTGGTGCGGTTGCTGGTCGTGCGTCAGTGGAGCGAGCGGACCGTCATCGCGCTGGTGATGCAGAACAACAACAATTCGCTGACCACGTTCGTACGCAAGCGCGGGCCGTTGCGGTACATCACCAGCAAGCAGGGGCACGGCGAGCCGAACCCGACCTGGATACCCGCGGGCAACGAGGCGACGCGGCGCATCGCGGCGAAGTTGAACGACGGAGTGGCGGGCGGCACCTGGGGCGACATCGTCAACATGCCGCTGACCGCCCACTACCTCGGCGGTTGCGCTATTTCCGACGACCCCGCGAACGGCGTCATCGATCCGTATCAGCGCGTCTGGAACTACCCGACCCTGCACATCGCCGACGGCGCATCGGTGTCGGCGAACCTCGGCGTCAATCCGTCTCTGACGATCTGCGCGCAGGCCGAACGTGCGGCCGCACTGTGGCCGAACAAGGGTGAGGACGATCGTCGGCCCGGTCAGGGCGAGCCCTACCGGCGGATCAGCCCTACCCCGCCGGCCTCGCCGGTGGTCCCCGCCGAGGCGCCGGGTGCGCTGCGGTTGCCCATCACGCCGGTCGCGCCTGCCGTCACGACCCAACGGGTTTCGTAGCAACAATGTGCGCTATAGGCGCATTCTGACTACGAAATCCCGTCCGCTCAGTCCAGGCCGCGCGCGGTGAGGGTGTCGGCGAACCCGTCCGCGGTGCGCAGGGCGGCCAGCACCACCGGTGCCACGAGGATGCGCGGCCCGGGACGCAACCCGCGCGCCTTGCGGGCCTCGTCGACCTCGCGCACCACCTCGACCATCAGCGGGATCGCCCGGATCGTGAGGGCCAACGCGATCGCGATGAGGTCCACCCGCACACCGAAGCGGGCCAGCGGTCTCAGTGCGCGCACGATCGTGTCGAGCATGTCCGTGGTGCGCGTGGTCAACGAGACGACGGCGGCGAGCGCGACCGACAGCGCGAGGACACCGCAGATCACCACGGCCCGTTGCCAATCGGTGAACACGACCTGGAACGCGAAGATGAACAGCAGCAGCCACAGGAGCGGGCGCAGTTGCCGCCACGCCTCGAGGGGGCCGATCCCGGCCAGCGCGTAGATCACCGCGACGCCGAGGGTCGCGATCCCGAGCGCAGGTAGCGACCGCACGGTCAGCGACAACACGAGGATGAGCACGCCCATCGCGAGGAACTTGAATCCGGCTGGCAGGCGGTGCACGAGGGTGGTGCCGGGCCGGTAGACGCCGAGCACGTTCACGACATGAGCCTGCGGTATGCGGCGAGTGCGGGGCCGGGTGCGTCGTCGGCGACGACGCGGCCGTCGTCGATGGCGATCACCCGGTCGAAGCCGGCGAGGATGTCGAGGTCGTGGCTGACGACGACGAGCTGTTCGTCGAGGCTGTCGAACACGCGGGTCAGCATGCGGGTGTTGCGCAGGTCGAGCAGGGTGGTCGGTTCGTCGGCGACGATGATGGCCGGGTCGGTCACGAAGATGGACGCGAGGGCGAGGAGCTGCTTTTGTCCGCCCGACAGTCGTTGCGCCGGGTGGTCGGCGTGGTCGGCGAGTCCGAACCGCGCGAGGATCTCACGGGCGCGGGTGCTGCGTTGCGCGCGGTCGAGATCGGTTCGCCGCAGGGACAGTTCGATGTCCTCCAGTACGGTCGGCATGATGATCTGGCGGTCGGGGTCGGAGAAGATGAACCCCACCCGCCGGCGGACCTCGCGCTTGTTCTTCGCGACCGGCAGGCCGTCGACGGTGACGGTCCCGGAGTCGGGGACGACGAGCGCGTTGATCATCCGCGCCAGGGTCGACTTACCGCTGCCGTTGGCCCCGACTATCCCGATGCGGTTCTCCGACAACGTGAGCGAGACGTCGCGCAGCACGACGCGACCGTCGTAGGCGTGCGAGACGTTCTCGAACTCGATCATCCGGCTCGGGCCACCGCCGCGTCAGCTGCCGGCGGCGGCACGCCGCGACAGTCGCATCGGTGCGATGAGTCCGGGTCGCCCGCGATGGACCTGGGCGGCGACCAGCGCGGCGATCACGGACTTCGCGATGTCACCGGGGATGAACGGACCGTTGGCGGACAGCGCCGCCCACACCGTCAGGTCGGTGCGCAGGAGCAGACCGACGATTCCGAACACGTAGAGCACGACGATCCCGCCGAGCACGTTGATGCCGATGCCCCAGAGCACGCGGTACCGCGGGGTGGTGCCGACGCCGAGCATCATCGCGGTCAGCACGCCGATCACGATCACGGCGGGCAGGAACCCGATGAAGAAGCCCGCGGTGGGCGACGAGAGGGAGGTGTAACCGTTGCGGCCGCCGGCGAGGATCGGCAGCCCGGCGATCGCGAGCACCATGAACAGAACGACCGCGAGGGTGCCCTTCTTGGGGCCGAGGACCGCACCGGCGAGGATGACGCCGAGTGATTGGAGGGTGATCGGCACACCGCTGGAGCCGATGTTGATGGTCCCGGGCAGTCCGAGCGCGGCGATCAGCGCGGCGAACACGGCGGCCTGGGTGAGGTCGCCGATGCTCAGCGACCAGCGATGGGGGGTTTCCGGCGATGCAGTCATGTCGATTGCGGAGTATTTCACGTCGGTCCGGACGCCCTCGGTGCAGGCCACACCGCGGGCTCGGTGTGCCTCCGGCCACGGCCGCCCGGCGCGGGCCGGGGTGAGCAGGAGAGACCGGTGCGACGCCCACTAGACTCGGCCCGGTGACAGACTCTTCTGGTGAGGATTTCCTCGAGGGCCCCCGGCCGGTTCTCGTCATCGACTTCGGTGCGCAGTACGCGCAGCTGATCGCCCGCAGGGTTCGCGAGGCGCGGATCTACTCCGAGGTGATCTCCCACGACGCTCCGCTGGAGAAGATCCAGGAGAAGGATCCGGTCGCGATCATCCTGTCCGGCGGCCCGTCGTCGGTGTACGCCGAGGATGCGCCCGATCTCGATCCGGCACTGTTCGACCTGGACGTCCCGGTGTTCGGCATCTGCTACGGCTTCCAGGCGATGGCCGACAAGCTCGGCGGCGAGGTCGCCAACACCGGAGGGCGTGAGTTCGGTCGTACGACTCTGACGGCCAACGGCGAAGGCATTCTGTATCAGGGGCTCTCCGACACCCAGCCGGTGTGGATGAGCCACAACGATGCCGTCCAGAGTCCGCCCGAGGGGTTCACGGTGACCGGGTCGACACCCGGTGCACCGGTCGCGTCCTTCGAGAATCTGAAGCGCCGCATGGCCGGTGTGCAGTACCACCCCGAGGTGCTCCACACGCCGCACGGACAGCAGATCCTCACGCGCTTCCTCTACGAGATCGCCGGCCTCGAGGCCACCTGGACCGCGGCCAACATCGCCGATGCGCTCATCGATGCGATCGCCGACCAGATCGGCGACGGCCGGGCCATCTGCGGACTGTCCGGTGGTGTCGACTCGGCGGTCGCGGCCGCACTGGTGCAGCGCGCCATCGGCGACCGTCTGACGTGTGTCTTCGTCGATCACGGGCTTCTGCGTGCGGGTGAGCGTGAGCAGGTGCAGCACGACTTCGTCGGCGCTACCGGCGCCAAACTCGTCACCGTCGACGCCGCGGACACCTTCCTGCGTGAGCTGTCCGGCGTCAGCGATCCCGAGACCAAGCGCAAGATCATCGGCCGGGAGTTCATCCGGTCGTTCGAGGGCGCGGTCAGCGAGGTCCTCGGCGAGGAGGCCGAGGCGGGGGAGAAGGTGGACTTCCTCGTGCAGGGCACGCTCTACCCCGACGTGGTCGAGTCCGGCGGCGGCAGCGGGACCGCGAACATCAAGAGCCATCACAACGTCGGGGGATTGCCGGACGATCTCGAGTTCAGCCTCGTCGAACCGCTGCGGCTGCTGTTCAAGGACGAGGTGCGTGCCGTCGGCCGCGAACTCGGATTGCCCGAGGAGATCGTCGCGCGTCAGCCGTTCCCCGGTCCCGGCCTGGCGATCCGCATCGTCGGCGAGGTCACCGGCGACCGTCTGGAGTTGTTGCGCAAGGCCGACCTGATCGCCCGGGAGGAACTCACCGCGGCCGGGCTCGACTCGCAGATCTGGCAGTGCCCGGTGGTCTTGCTCGCCGACGTCCGCAGTGTGGGCGTCCAGGGTGACGGCCGCACCTACGGCCATCCCATCGTGTTGCGGCCGGTGTCCAGCGAAGACGCCATGACCGCGGACTGGACGCGAGTGCCCTACGAGGTCCTGGAGACCATCTCGACCCGTATCACCAACGAGGTGGCCGAGGTCAACCGCGTGGTGCTCGACGTGACGAGCAAGCCGCCGGGCACCATCGAATGGGAGTGACCGTGACCGCCGCCCGCGGATGATCGAGGCGTGACAACGGCCGGTGGCTTTCGCCGCCGGCCGTTGTCGTGGGCGTCGTTCAGGTGGGTCGCCCCTCGTGGGTTCAGGGTCGGGTGCGTGCCCCGGACACGATCAGCACGAGTCCGATCAGCAACCCGACGCCGACCGCGACCCACCCGAGGTCGGCGGCGTCGGGCAGTGTCGGGCCGTCGGCGAGCCCCCACCCGGCCACCGCGAGGGCCAGTAGTCCGAGGAGCCCCAGGCCCGGTGCGCGATGGCCTGACCGGCAGGTGCTGTCGGGGGCGGTGTCGTCGTGGTGCATGTTCATCGGAGAACCTCCACCTCTCCCATCCCGGTGCGGGCGTCGATCTGCAGGACCGGCCCGTCGGTGCCGTCGCGACCACCGTCGAGTCCGGTGGGGCATGTGTAGTCGCCGATGCCCGTCTGGCACTGCGCACGGACGTTCATGGTGTCGGGGACGAGTACCCGGATGACACCGACGCCGTTCTCGAGCTTCACCGTGCGGTCGGCGGTGAGATCCACCTGGCGCAGGTCCAGGGTCATCTCGCCGGCGCCCAGCGAGTACTGGGACTGGATGTCGTTCTCGCTCAACGGTGTCCAGTTGCGTTCTCCGGCTCCCCCGGAGGGCAGCGGCCCGGTGATCCCGCTGACCCCGGACAACACGGTCGTGACGACGACGGCGATCCCGAGTGCGACCGCGATGGGCACGAGACCGGTGCTGTGTTCGCCGGTGCGGCGCCGGACGACCGCAGCGACGAGGAGTCCGGAGCCGACGACGGCCAGACACATCGACAGGATGTGCGGCACGGTGAACCAGCCGACCCCGGCCTGGTGCAGCGCGGCCCCGACGGCTCCCACGATGATCGCGAGTCCGACGACGATCAGAGTCAACGGCGACCGCCTGCGGCGTGCGCCGACCGGTGCCTCGGGGGCGGCCGGTTCGGGCAGGTCCCACGCGAACCGGGCCGCTCCCAGCGGGTCCCAGGCAGGCGGACTCAGTTCGATGGTCGCCCCGGTGTCGATGCCCGGGTCGGCATCGGTCTGCCCCGGTGTCGCCTTGGCGAGATCGACACGCGGCTCGGGTGTCGCCGGATGGTCGCCGGCCAGGTGGGGTGGTGTTGCGCTCGGTGATGGTGCGGTCATGGGAGCTCCTGGTGTGTCGGTACCCGCGACGACGGTCGGCGAGCCCGCCGCTCCGCCGGCGCCGGTCATGGCGCGCGGTACCCAGCGTTCGAACTGACCGGCCGCCGGGGGCGGCACGACGATGTCGGTGACCGCCGCGGTATCGACGCTCGTCCCGGCCGGTGGCGTCGGGGTGCGCAGATACAGCAGGTACCAGCCGCCGAGCATCAGGATCGCCCCGACCAGTCCGCCCGACCCCCACGTCCGGTTGGGGCCGAACGAGGTGACGATGACGATCGCGAGGACGGCGAGCAGGATGACCTGCGGGTTGCCGAGTCCGTGCAGGGACCCGTGCGAGCCCTCCGAGGTACGACGTCCGGCCAGGAGCGCCTCGTCGCGGGCGCGGCCGGCCCCGGGGAAGGCGACCCACGCGGCGAGGTACAGCAACAGTCCGCTGCCCCCGAAGAGGGCCGCGACCACGAACGCCACCTTCACCA
This sequence comes from Gordonia terrae, assembly GCF_051789125.1. Taxonomy (GTDB): domain Bacteria; phylum Actinomycetota; class Actinomycetes; order Mycobacteriales; family Mycobacteriaceae; genus Gordonia; species Gordonia terrae_A. Next base: position 1,792,694 of record NZ_CP196526.1, read on the forward strand.
GTGTGGGATCGATGCGGTAGCGCGCCGCGATGCCGGCACAGACCCCGGCGATCGTCCGGCCCTCGGGGCGGTAGGGGCGCGTCGACCACAAGCCCTGGATCTGTTGCTGGAACTCCTTGGTGTCCATGCGAAACATCGTGCCGCCCGCACCGAGGCCGTCACATCGGGTGAACCCCTGATTTGTCCCCCGAGAACCCGGTCGGGCCCCCGGAGAACCCTGACCCACCCTGAGTCCGTGACCCACAAACCGGGGTTGACCCCGATGCCACGGCATCGGTGTCATGGGACGATCGAGGAGTGAGTCGAATGGAGGTCGAACCGGTCCCGCGATTGGTGCGCCGCGACGGGGGTCGTGTCGTCGCCGGTGTCGCCGGCGGATTGGCCGACCATCTCGGGGTCGAGGTGTTCCGCGTGCGGATCGTCTTCGTGGTGCTGGCGGCTCTGGCCGGCGCCGGCGTCGCCGCCTACGGACTCCTCTGGTTCTTCTGTCCGGTGGGCAAGGACACCGCGCCGCCGGCACCCGGCGAACGCAGGCAGTCGCTGGGCCTGGCGATGATCGGTCTCGTGGCGATGGCCGTGGTGGGATTCGCGGCATCGGGCACCCCCGCGGAGTACCTGGTCCCGTTCGTCTTCATCGCCATCGGCGCGAGCCTCGTGTGGCGCGAGTTCGACACGTCGCACCGCGCGCCGCGCACCCCTCTGCTGACCTGGACACGCCTGATCGGCGGTGTGGCCCTGGTCGTCGGCGGACTGGTCGTGGTCGTGGTCGCCGGCGACCGCAGCTTCGGCGGACTCAACTCGACGATCCTCGCGGTCGGCGCGACGCTCATCGGGGTGGTGCTGCTGACGGTGCCGCTGTGGATGCGGATGCTCCGCACACTCAACGAGGAACGCGCGGCCCGGATCCGTAACGCCGAACGTGAGGAGATCGCATCACATCTGCACGATTCCGTCCTGCAGACCCTCGCGCTGATCCAGAAGAAGGCCGGCCGGCCCGAGGAGGTCGCCCGGCTCGCGCGGAGTCAGGAGCGCGAACTGCGGTCCTGGCTCTTCGGCGACCCCGCCACCGAACGCGGTTCCCTCGCGGCGGCGCTGCGCAGCGTCGGTGCCGAGGTCGAGGACGCCTACGGTATCGAGGTGGAGGTCATCACCGTCGGCGATCTGCGTCCGCGCAACACCCGGGATGCCAAGCGCTGGTCGGCCCTGGTCGGTGCCACGCGTGAGGCGCTGGTCAACGCGGCCAAGCATTCCGGCGAGCGCACCGTGGACGTCTATGGGGAGGTCACCGACGACGAGGTGGAGGTGTTCGTCCGTGATCGCGGCGTGGGGTTCGACCCCGCCGTCGTCGACGACGACCGACAGGGGATCACCCGCTCGATCCGCGCCCGCGTGGAGCGGATGGGCGGTCGCGTCCGCATCACCTCGACGCCCGGCCGTGGTACCAACGTCGGTCTCGTGATGCCGCGCGGTGACGGCGGTTCCCTCGACGACGTGCACGACGAGCCGCCCGCCGACACGGTCAACGGCGATGACGTCGACGACCAGGGTGCTGTCCACGACGGCGCCACCCATCCGGTTGTGGAGCAACCGGAAGACCGCAGGAAGGTGCGATGACCCCGAGCATGTCCGGTTCCGGCCCCACATCCGAGAGGGATTCCGACGCGATGTCCTCGACGTACAGCGTCTATCTGGTCGACGATCACGCGGTCTTCCGTTCCGGGGTGCGGGCCGAATTGGCCGACGAGCCGGGACTGCGCGTCGTCGGGGAGGCGGGCGGCGTGCCGGAGGCGATCGACGGAATCGTGGCTGCCGCACCGGATGTGGTCCTGCTCGACGTCCACATGCCCGCCGGTGGTGGGGTGGCGGTACTGCGCGGGGTCATCGACCGCCTGGGAACGGCCATGCAGGACAAGGGAACACCGGTGTTCCTGGCCTTGAGCGTGTCCGACGCGGCCGAGGACGTCATCGCGACGATCCGGGCGGGGGCACGCGGGTACGTGACGAAGACGATCGCCGGACCCGAACTGGCCGACGCCGTCCGCCGGGTCGCCGACGGCGACGCGGTGTTCAGCCCGCGACTCGCGGGTTTCGTCCTGGACTCCTTCACCGGCAAGTCGACGGCGCCCGAACCACCCCTCGACCCCGAACTGGACTCCCTGACCCGGCGTGAACTGGAGGTTCTGCGACTGCTCGCGCGCGGTTACACCTATCGGGAGATCGCCGAGGAGTTGTTCATCTCGATCAAGACGGTCGAGACCCACGCCTCGAACGTGCTGCGCAAGACCCAGCAGTCCAACCGCAACGCGCTGACCCGGTGGGCGGCGACGCGTCACATCGGCTGACCTACCTCCGCCGGGGTCCGGTCACCGCAACAGGGCGATGGCGAGCACGACCATCACCGCGAGGACGGCGAAGAAGGCGAAGACCGACACCGCGAGCGCGGTGCTCGACGAGGCCGACGACCGGGGTGGCGGTCCGTACACGGACGGGTGACTGGTCTGCGAATACTGGTGTGGACCAGACGATCCCGGATCGGACGAATGGTTCGGTGCGGACTGGGGCCGGGGAGTGGACATCAGCGTGGGGGACAGGCCTTCGCGGGTGTGCGAGAGGTCGCGGGACCCGCGGTCGGCCGGCGTCGTCTGCGCGTACGGCGGCAGCGTCGGCCCGGCGACCGGGCGGTGGGTCCCGGTGGTCGACGCCCGTCCGGTCCGTTGTGACCACACCGGAGTCCCCGTGCCGGGGCGGGTGATGCGTCCGGTGAGGACCTGGTCCCGGGTACCGCGCGAGCCTGCGGCGAACGCGGTGAGCAGATCCCGCGCCTGGACCATGGAGGGACGCTTGGTCGGACTCGGTTCGAGCAGGCGCAGCAGGACCGGCTCGAGTTCGGCGGCACGCTTCATCGGGTTGATGCGGGCGCGAGCGACCTTGTGCAGCAATGCGATCGAGTTGTCGTCGATCCCGAACGGTGGTTGTCCCTCGACCATCGTGTAGACGGTCGCACCGAGGGAGTACACGTCCGACGCCTCCTGCGGGTCTGCGCCGCGCGCGACCTCGGGGGCGAAATACGCCGGGGTGCCGGTGATCACGCCGGTCTGGGTGAGCGTCACGTCGTCCTTGGCCCGCGAGATGCCGAAGTCGGTGATCTTGACCAGGCCGGCGTTGCGGCCGCCCTCGGCGATGAGGATGTTCCCGGGTTTGATGTCGCGGTGCACGATGCCGGCCGCGTGGGCCTCGACCATCGCGTCGGCCACCTGGGCGCCGATCTGTGCCGCCTCGATGGGGGTGAGAGTCTTTGTGGCATGCAGGATCTGGGCGACGCTGCGGGAGGGGAGGTACTCCATCACCAGCCAGGGTTCGCCGCGATCGAGTGCGACGTCGTGCATGGCGATCGCATTGCGGTGCGAGAGCTTCGCCGCGATCCGGCCCTCACGCATCGCCCGGCGGCGCACGTTCTCGGCGGAGTCCTCGGTGAGGCCCTCGGTGGAGACGACCTGTTTGACCGCCACGTCGCGGTCGAGGAGTTGATCGCGAGCCAGCCAGACGGTTCCCATGCCACCGCCGCCGATCCGCGACTTGAGGCGGTAGCGGCCGGCCACCAGGTACTGGGGACCTGGTGCATGATGGGTTCCGGCGCTGGTCGACATACGGCGATGATAGCGGCGCGGGTGGCGGGGCGGGCACCGCACTTGACAGTGCTCTCGTACATATGTTCGACTCGCTGCATGCGATGGTCCGATCAGGCCGTGGAGGTCGACGACGGGGCACTCCCCGGGTTGAGTCGCTCGGGTCTGGTCAGGTCGGTGCGCACGCCCGACTTCGAGGGCGTCACGTTCCACGAGGTGCTGGCGAAAAGCGCACTGAACCGCGTCCCGGAGGCCTCGCAGCTCCCGTTCCAGTTCACCGTCAACACTTTTCGCGGGTGCACCCACGCCTGTCGCTACTGCTTCGCCCGGCCCACGCACGAGTACCTCGATCTCGACGCGGGCACCGATTTCGACACCCAGGTGGTGGTCAAGCTGAATGTGGCGGCGGTGCTCCGCAAGGAGCTGCGCCGCCGGTCCTGGACCCGCGAGACGGTCGCCCTCGGGACCAACACCGATCCCTATCAGCGGGCCGAGGGGCGTTATCGGCTGATGCCGGGAGTGATCTCCGCGCTCGCCGAGTCGCGGACGCCGTTCTCCATCCTCACCAAGGGCACGCTGATCCGGCGGGATCTGTCGTTGTTGCGCCAGGCGGCCGGCGAGGTGTCGGTGAGCGTGGGGATCTCGCTGGCGATCCTCGACCCGGACCTGCAGAAGAAGATCGAGCCCGGGACGCCGTCGCCGCAGGCGAGGCTCACGGTGATCCGTGAGCTCGCCGACGCCGGCATCGTGCCGCACGTGATGGTCGCCCCGGTGATCCCGTATCTGACGGATTCGACTGCGCACCTCGATGCCCTGCTCGAGGCGCTTGCCGATGCCGGAGCGGCCGGGGTGACGGCTTTTCCGATGCATCTGCGGTCGTCGACCAAGCCCTGGTTCCTCGAATGGCTCGCCGAGGAGCATCCGGCGCTGATCCGGCGGTATCGGGGGCTGTACGGGCGTGGCGCCTATGTCACTCCCGAATATTCGTCCTGGCTGCGTGATCGCATGAAACCCCTTGTCCACCGTCACGGCCTCGCCGGTTCCGGCGGACTCCGGCAGCCGGGACGCGACACGCCGCCGACGGTGGCCGCGCCCGAGTTGCAGCACGCCCTCACGCTGTTCTGACCCCACGGATTCGCCGGTCGCGGGCCGGATCGTCGGCTTCGGCCGCGATCCTGGCCGTGCCCGGCGTTTCTGCGTGATCGGACATGTATCTGCTGCGTCCCAACGCTTTTCACACCCGGTTGACGCTTGTCGGTGGTTGGTTCTACTCTCAGATCATCGAAACAATGTTCGAATGATCGGCGGACGAGGTCACACTCGAGATCACTCGCACGACTGTTTCGAGATCACGATGGCGCGCACCTTCCCGGCTCGCTCGAGTACCACATGTCGACTGGAGGGTGTCATGCATTTGTCGCGTCATGCTGCTGTGTCAGGTCGTGCGGCGGGGTCACATCGTGCTGCTGCGTCGGGTCGTGCTGCCGCGTCGGGCGCTGCGGACACCACCGGCCGGGCCGACGAACTGGCCGGCCTCCGACGGCGGATGGCAGCCATGTCCGGGCGGCCCGATCAACGCACGGTCGAGGTCCGTGACCGGTCCGTGGCGGTGCTCCCGGTGCCCGACGCCCTGTCGGAGGCGTTGCCGCACAGCGGAATTCCCCGAGGTACCGTGGCCCGCCTCGACGGCGCCCACTCGGTGCTGGTCGCCATGATCGCGTCGGTGACGCGTGCCGGAGGTCAGGTGGGGATCGTCGGGTTGCCCCGGTTGAGTCTGCTGTCGGCGGCCGAGATGGGTGCGGACCTGTCCCGCATCGCCACCATTCCCGAACCGGGTCCCGACCCGGTCGAGGTGGCGGCGGTGTTGCTCGACGGCATGGATCTGGTCGTCCTCGATCTGGGGAGCGGTGGTGAGCAGATGCATGCCCGGGGTGAATCGGTGGCCCCGTCGCGCGCTCGGGTGGTGATGGGCCGCGTGCGCAAACAGTCGTCGGTGTTGCTGGTGACCGGTGGGATGTGGCCCGGCGCCCAGCTGACCGTCGAGGCGCGCGTCCTCACCTATCGACACAGTCCGATCCTGGCGGCGGCCACGGACCTCGACGCCGCGCGCAGCGGATACGGCCGCATCGGCGGGATGCGGCTGCAGGTCACGGCATCGAGCCGGGGTCGACAGTCCGAGAGCGTCGAGGTCGAGTTGCTGGCGGGTGGACACGGCGCCGACCGCACGGTCGAGATGGTCGCGGCCCGGAGCGCACGACCCGCTCTGGCGGTGGCGAACTGATGTCCGATGCGGATACGAGGTCCCGGCGGATCCTCGCGCTCTGGTGTCCGGACTGGCCGGCGATGGCGGCCGCCGCGGAGGCCGACCTGCCGCCTCTGCATCCGGTGGCGGTGCTGTCGGCCAACCGGGTGGTCGCCTGTTCGGCGTCGGCCCGGGCTGCCGGCGTCCGACGCGGGATGCGCAAACGCCAGGCCCAGGCGATGTGCACGGAGATGACCGTCGTCGCTGCCGACGAGCACCGGGACGGGCGGCTGTTCGAACCGGTGGTGGCCGCGGTGGCCGAGGTGATCCCCGCCCTCGAGGTGTTGCGACCGGGTCTTCTGGTGATCTCCGGTGACCGCGCCGAGCGCTACTTCGGCGGCATGGAAGCGCTGGCGGAGGAACTCGTTGACGTGGTGTCCGCCTGCGGCATCGAATCGCAGGTGGGTATGGCCGATGAGATCTTCACCGCGGTCCTCGCCGCCCGACACGGGCATCAGGTGGTGCCCGGGGGTGATCGCGACTACCTCGCCGGCCGGCCCGTCGCCGATCTCGCCGTGGAGCCCAGCATGAGTGATCCCTCCCGCGCCGACCTCGTGGATCTGTTGCGGCGCCTGGGTATCGGCACGATCGGGGCATTTGCGGAGATGTCCGTGACCGACGTGGCCACCCGGTTCGCCAGGGATGCGGTGATCGCGCATCGTCTCGCCAACGCGTTGCCGGGCCGAGTGCCGTCGACCAGGGGGGTGCCTGCTGAACTGAACGTCGATCACGCCTGTGACCCGCCCGTCGATCGCATCGATGTCGCGGCGTTCATCGGCCGCAGTCTCGCCGACGCCCTGCACCGGCGCCTTCGCGACGCGGCGGTGGCCTGTACGCGGTTGACCATCATCGCGACCACCGAACGCGGACAACAGCATTCCCGCACATGGCGATGCGCGCAACCGCTCACTCCGGAGACGACCGCCGATCGTATCCGGTGGCAGCTGGAGGGGTGGCTGACCGGCCCGGCACGACAGGGGAGGAGAGCGGGACGCGCCACGGCCGCCCGGGACTCCCGTCCCGACTCGCCGATCGTGCGGCTACGACTCGAGCCGGTCGAGGTCGTCGAGGCCGGTGCCCTGCACTATCAGCTCACCGACGAACTCTCCCGGGGCGGACTCGCAGGCGAACCCGATGGAGAAGAACGCGCACGCCGTTCGCTGGTGCGGATACAGGGGCTGCTCGGCGGCGATGCCGTCCGCATCCCGGTGCTGAGCGGGGGACGCGGACCGGCCGAGCGCATCACGATGGTGTCGCTCGGCGATGAGCTCTCTCCACGTCGCGATCCGTCGGCGCCATGGCCCGGCCGTCTGCCCCAGCCCAGCCCGACGCTGCTGGTGGAGACCGCGATCCACGTGCTCGACGCCCTGGGCCAGCCGGTGAAGGTGACCGACCGCGGGGCCTTCACCGCCGAACCGGTGACCGTCGCGCTGGCCTCGTCCCGGAGCAGACGGTCGAGTTGGGGACTGTGCTGGTGGGCCGGTCCCTGGCCGGTCGGCAGCATCCAGCGGCCCGCGACGGGTACTGCTGAGCGGCCGGAGCAGGGCACCGCCGAGCCCGGGCTGATCGCCCGGGCGCAGGTGCTGCTCGACGATTCGCGGGCGTTGCTGCTGTGTTATCGCGCCGGGGAGTGGATCGTCGAGGGGGTCTACGAGTGAGAGACGGCGACGAGGTCCCTGCAGGGGCCGACGACCAGTGACAGATCGACCTCAGCCGCGCCAACGCTCACCCCGAATCTGTATGACGTTGTGCCCGGTTTCCGGACACAACGTCATACAGATTCCGCTGCCGGCTGAACGGTCAGTACCGACAGTCAGTATCGACAGGGCCTCGAGGAAGGCGACGTACATACCGAGGGTGCGACGCGATCACCGGGGCGGGCCATGCGTCCGGTGTCGCAGGCCGAGCAACCGGTTCAGGTGTTGCGTCCCCGCGCGATCACCGGCCATCGGCTGTCCGAGCCGTCGATGGCGACCAGTTCGTCGACGAGATTGACCGCGGTGCACACGTGGTTCGGCACCACCCGGATCACATCGCCCAGCCGGGGAACCGACGTCGAGTCGGCCGGGAACTCCACCACGGCATGATGTTCGGACAGCTGGACCACGCGGGCGTCGGGGTGATCGAGGAGCCGCCCGTGGCCGGTGGCCCAGGCGGCTCGGTCGGCACCGAGGATCTTGCTGCCGGCGTCGACGACGATCCGCCCCGCGTCGCTGCGCACGACGGTCGCGACCGCGGTGAGTGCGACGGCGTCGAAACCGCATGCACCGATCTCGACCTGCTGCGCGTCGTTGAGCGGGTACACGCCCGGCCGGATCTCGGTGAGCACACCCGAGTGCGACGGGTCGTCGACGAATTCGATGGTGGGCGTGGACCCGCCGCTGCGTACCCGCGGATCGATCCCGTGCGCTCGCAGACTCTCCGCCGCCGTACGAAGCGCAGCCACCTCCTGTTCGGCGGCCCGCCGGCGCGTGTCCCCGACGCCGTAGCCGTGGCCGGGGAAGGTGAACACGCCGACGACGTCGAGCCCGGCTGCCACCCCCGCTGCCGCGACTTCACCGGCGGCCTCGGGCACGGTCCCGGTGCGGTGCTGCCCGGAGTCGACCTCGACCAGAGCCTCGATCCCCTTGTCGCCGAGCAGAGCCCCGAGATGCCGTGCACCCTCGACGGAGTCGACACCCACCCGCAGCGAGACCCGGCCGGCGAGGGCGCGCAACCGGGCGGCCTTCGCCGGGGTCGGCCAGATGGGGTAGGCGATGAAGATGTCTGTGCACGAAGTGATCTCCGCGGCGTCGGCGAAAGCCTCGGCTTCGCCGATCGTCGCCACCGCCAGTCCCACTGCGCCGAGATCGAGCTGCATGCGGGCGATCTCGGCGCATTTGTGGGTCTTGGCGTGGGGACGCAACTCGACGCCGGTCGATCGTGCACGGTCGGCGAGCGCCGCGAGGTTGCGCGCCATGCGGTCGACGTCGACCTCGAGGTACGGGGTGTCGATCACGCGTCCCGCCCGTCGGCGCCACGGTCCGAAAGCCCCAGCGCTGCCGCTGATTCGCCGCACATGAGGTATTCCTGGTGCAGAATGCGGGTGGTCAGTCGGGGAGTGACCCGGTGTCCGAGCTCGGCGACGAGGCCCACGAGCGAGTCGACGCGTTTGGGTCGGTCGACGATGGCGTGCAGCACGCGTGCCGCGGCGCGGTCGACATTCCAGGTCCCGGGTTGGTTGTCATAGGCCTCGGTGGGCGCGATCATCCGCGTCTTCACCAGGGGCAGACGGACATTGGAGAAGGTGACGTGGTCGGAGAGCGTTTCGGTGCCGGTCACGTCGCTGAAGGCTTCCAGGGCGGCCTTCGACGCGGCGTACGCCCCGAATCGCGGTCCGCGCGACTGCACCGCAACCGACGTCACGTTCACCACGTGGCCCGCCTGCCGGGCGACCATATGCGGCAGCAATCCGAGGACGAGGTTCACCGCGCCGAAGTAGTTCACCGCCATCACCCGGTGGTAGTCGTGCGACCGGTCCACCGAATTGAGGGTGGCGCGCCGGATCGACCGGCCCGCGTTGTTGACCAGTACATCCACGTGACCGTGTGCGGCCAGGACGGTCTTGATCAGTGCGTTGACCGATTCCTCGTCGGTGATGTCGCACTGGTAGGAGGTCACCTGGCCGGGCGGGACACCCTTCTTGCTCGTCGTCGAGTTCAATTCTTCAGTTGCCGAATCGAGTTCATCGACATTGCGCGCAACGATGATGACGTTGGCCCCGCGGGCGACACACATCCGTGCAGTGGCCTTGCCGATCCCGCTCGACCCTCCGGTGATGAGGATGTTCTTGCCGACGAGGGGCCCGCGCGGATCGGTGCGACGGTTGCGTGACCTGTCGAGGTGTCGTGCCCAATAGGTCCACAGGCGCGGAGCGTATTCGGCGAAGTCGGGAACGGTGATGCCCAGATCGCCCAGGACTGCGACGGTGGTGTCGGCGCGGAAGTCGACAGGTAGCGTCACGGCGTCGAGCAGCGCCCCGGGGATGCCCTGCTGGGCGGCGACGAGGTTGCGCCCGACGCGCGCCATCCCCATCCCGGACAACGCGACAAGGGGTTCCACCGCGGTGCGCGGGATGGCGTCGAACCCCCTCGGGGCGTTGAATGCCGGTGCCAGTGCGTTGTACAGCTCGGTGGTGGTGAGCGACTTCGGGTCGCTGAGGTGGAACACCAGTCCGCTACGCGTGGGGTTGACACCGATGAGCGCGACCATCGCGTCGGCTACGTAGTCGACGGGCACGATGTTGAGCGTCCCCAGATCAGGCATCGGCAGTCGCACCATCGAGGGCACTTTGCCGAGCATCGCGAGGTGGCCGAAGAAGTAGTAGGGGCCGTCGATCTTGTCCATCTCGCCGGTGCGTGAGTCGCCGACCACGACCGACGGCCGATAGACGCGCCAGCGGAGTCCCTCACGTTCGCGCACGACACGTTCGGCCTCGAACTTGGTGCGATGGTAGGGGGTCGGAAAGCCCTGCCCGACTTCGAAATCCATCTCGGTGAAGCGGCCGCGGTGGTCGCCGGCGACGGCGATCGAGGACACGTGGTGGAACAGCGCGTCGTGCGCGATCGCGAAGTCGGCGGCGCGCGAGGTGCCGACGACGTTGGCGACGCGCTGCGACTCCGCGTCGGCGGCCATGTCGTAGATCGCGGCGAGGTGGATGACGTGATCGATTGCCGGTACCGCGGCCGGGTCGACGCCGAGTCCTGGGGCGGTGAGGTCTCCGGTGACCGGTGTCACCCTGTCGCCGGCGCCGAGCTCGTCGACCATTGCGACGAATGCGGCGCGCGACGACTCGCGGACCAGTGCGTGGATCGTCGAGTCCGGGGCGACGGCCAGGAGTCGCTCGAGAACGCGGCGTCCGATGAATCCGCTGCCTCCGGTGATGAAGTAGCTCGTCATGGAAGGAATCCCATCATGTGGGCGGGTCCGACGGCCCGCTGGATGTCCGCGACCCGCAGGCCGCGAAGTGTCTGGTACTCAGAGTGACACTTAACTGCGGGGAAGGCAACGGCTCCGGAGATTCAGCGTTGCGAGCCCAACCCCGTCGACCGTGCGTCCGATTTCGTCGACCGTGCGTCCGATTTCGTCGACTGTGCACTCCGAGAACCCGACCAGGCCGAGCGCCGAAGTAGGCGGGCGCCGTTGAGGGCCACCAGGACCGTGGACCCCTCGTGACCGGCGACGGCGAGGGGCAGGGGCAGGGTTCCGATCAGATCCCAGGTCACCAGGGTGACGATCACGGTGGCGGCGATGCAGAGGTTGGCGATCACGTACCGGCGCGCAAGGCGGGACAGCCCGATGAGCGCGGGCACGGCGGTGAGGTCGTCGCGGACGATGATCGCGTCCGCGGTCTGCACGGCCAGGTCCGACCCGTGCCGGCCCATCGCGATCCCGGTGTCCGCCGCGACGAGGGCCGGCGCGTCGTTGATGCCGTCGCCGACGACCAGCACGTGACCCCGCGTGTCGCGGACCGCGCGCACCTTGTCCTCGGGCATCAGCTCGGCGTGGACCGCGTCGATGCCCGTCTGCGCGGCGACCTCGGCCGCGACCGAACGCCGGTCGCCCGTCAGCAAGACGACCGGTCCGGTGGTCACGTCCCGGATTCGACGTACCGCATCGACGGCCTCGTCCCGGACCCGGTCGACGAGTTCGATCCGGCCGACCTCGCGATCGTTCACGGTGACGCCGACCACGGTGCCGGTCGCGTCGGTCACGGCACGCTCGACGGTGACCCGCAGGTCCCCGACGACGCCGGTGACCCCGCGTCCGGGAAGTGCCCGGAATCCCTCGACGATGCCCACCTCGAGACCGCGGGCTGCGGCGGCCGCGACGATCGCGCGACCGAGCGGGTGCTCGCTGGGGTGTTCGACGGTCGCGGCCAGCGACAGGACCTCATCCGGTGTCCGACCGTCGATGGCGCTCACGTCGACGACCTGGGGGCGCCCCTCGGTCAGGGTGCCGGTCTTGTCGAAGGCGACGACGGTGGTGCGGCCGACTCGTTCCATCACAGCGGCCGACTTCACCAGGACGCCGTGGCGCCCGGCATTGGCGATCGAAGCCAGCAACGGCGGCATCGTCGACAGGACGACCGCGCACGGGGACGCGACGATCATGAACACGATGGCGCGCAGCAGCGCGTCGTCGAAGGTGTTGTCGAACAACGCCATCGGGACGACCAGGACGAGCAGCGTGGCAACGACGACGGTGAACGAGTACGCCTGCTCGACCTTCTCGATGAACAGCTGGGTCGGCGCCTTGGTCTCTGATGCCTCGGCGACGAGCGCGGCGATCCGGGCGATCACCGAATCCGAGGCGGGGCGCGTGACCTCGACGACCAGCGCGCCGGTGCCGTTCACGGTGCCGGACAGCACGTCGTCGCCGACCGCCCGCGGTACCGGGATCGACTCACCGGTCACCGCCTGCTGATCGACCTCGCTGCGCCCCTCGACGACCATTCCGTCGGCGCCGATCCGTTCCCCGGGGCGCACCAGGATGTGTTCGCCGACGCCGAGGTCCCGGCAGTCGACCACGCGGGTCGTGCCGTCGGGGGTGCGCAGGGTGGCCTGTTCGGGTGCCAGGTCGAGGAGGGCGGTCACCGAGTCGGCGGTGCGCTGGGTGACGACGACCTCGAGCGCACCCGATGTGGCGAAGATGACGATGAGCAACGCTCCGTCGAAGACCTGTCCGATCGAGGCGGCGGCCACGGCGGCGACGATCATCAGCAGGTCGACGTCGAGACGCCGATCGGCCAGTTCTCGCAGGCCTGCTCGCGCCGGGCCCCAGCCGCCGGTGACATAGCACGCGAGATAGGCGGCCCACCAGCACCATTGAGGTGCATCGGCGAGCTGTAGCGCCCATCCCATGAGAAACAGGACGAGGGCGACCGCCGCCCAGCGCACCTCCGGGAGTCGCGAGCCGGTTCGGAAGATCGATGCGGAGACGATGGTCCGGGGCGTCGATCCGGTCGTCGCCGCCGATGTCGTGGTGCGATCGGTGGTCTGGTCCTGCGCCGTGTGCACGGTCTGCTCCCGCCTGTGAGGGTCGTGCTGTGACGGTACCAGTTCATATGAAGAGATTTTCATATGAGGTGCACGCGGTAGCATTTCGCGGCATGGGACATGGCATCGAGGGAGGGCGGCCCGCTGCGCGGCTCGACCCGGAGTCTGCCGTGCATGTCGCCACCACACTCCAGGCCCTCGCCACCCCGAGCCGGCTGCTGATCCTCACCGAACTGCGCTCGGGTCCGCGGTCGGTGACCGATCTGGCCGACGCGATCGGGATGGAACAGTCCGCGGTGTCCCACCAGCTCCGGCTGCTGCGGAATCTCGGGTTGGTCACCGGAACGCGGGCGGGGCGATCGATCAGCTACAGCCTCTACGACACGCATGTCGCCCAACTCCTCGACGAGGCCGTCTACCACAGCGAGCATCTGCGTCTCGGCCTCGCGGACCGTCCCCGATCGGCCGGCTGATCCGCCGGCACCAATCCGGGGCCACGATGCTGCCGCGGCGCGCCGGGAGCGGGTTCTCGCCTCCACTGTCGCCGCGCCCGTGAGAATTGTGAAAAGTCCTGTGGCAGTTGACGAACCGAAAGGCATCGCATGGCCGATGATCGAGTGGCCGCGCCGGGAGAACCTCTTCTCCTGATCGAGCAATCCGGAAGGGTGCGGACGTTGGTTCTCAACCGTCCGGACGTCCGGAATGCGCTCAGCTCCGGCCTGATCGACGCGCTCCGTTCCGAGGTGGCCAACGCGGGCCGCGATGATGACGTCGACGTGGTCATCCTCACCGGCGCGGGCTCGGCATTCTGCGCCGGATTGGATCTGGCCGAGTTGGGCTCGTCGACCGAGAGTGCTCGACTGCTCGACCACGCGGACGTACCCGTCGGGCATCCGTGGCGCCCCATCTCGAAGCCGATCATCGGCGCTGTCAACGGCGTCGCCGCGACCGGCGGCCTGGAGATCGCCCTCGCGTGCGATGTACTGATCGCGTCCGAACGAGCCCGCTTCGTCGACACCCATTCACGGGTGGGGGTGTTGCCGGGCTGGGGTCTGACGTCCCGGTTGCCGGAGGCGGTCGGTCGAGGTTTCGCGCGCCGCATGAGCTTGTCCGGAGAGTTCGTCGATGCCCAGACCGCACTACGGGTCGGTTTGGTGACCGAGGTGGTGGCACACGATCAGCTGATGGACTCGGCGATGGACCTCGCGATGTCCATCGCCGGAAGCGACCAACTCGCGGTACGCACCATGCTCGAATCGTATCGGCGCGCCGAGCAGCATCTCGTCGATCCGGCGCTCGACGCGGAGAACTCCACCTCGGTGGAATGGATGGCGGGTTTCGACCCCGCTCGGGTGGCCGGTCGCCGGTCCGACATCGTCGAGCGCGGCCGGGCCAACAGCTGACAGCGGGATCGAGTGCGGGGAGTATCCCCGCTGTCGCATCGAACTCATGTTCGATAAACTGCGTGGGTGGGCTGGGATCAGGGACCACCGACGTGGTCGGAGATGGAGCGGGTGCTCTCCGGTCGTGCGCCGGGGGATGCCGATCGACCCGGCACCGAGTTCGGTCCCGACCTCAGCGAGTGGGCACCCTTTCCGGGCGACGGCGGTGACAGCCCGGCATGGTCCCGCAAACGCGGCGCCTACCACGCCGATGACATCTCCCGCGGCTCGTCGTCGGTGCCCTACGCCGAACTCCACGCGCACAGTTCGTACAGCTTTCTCGACGGCGCGTCGATGCCGGAGGAGCTGGTCGAGGAAGCCCAGCGTCTCGGGCTTCGGGCACTGGCGGTCACCGACCACGACGGCTTCTACGGGATCGTGCGATTTGCCGAGGCGGCAAGGGAATTCGGGATGCCGACGGTCTTCGGCGCGGAACTGTCGCTGGAGCCCGACGTCGCACGAACCGGCCAGAACGACCCTCCGGGGGAGCATCTGCTGGTGCTCGCCCGGGACGGGGAGGGTTACCGCCGGCTGTCGCGGACCATCGCCGACGCCCACATGGTCGCGGGGGAGAAGGGCCTTCTGCGCTACGACCGGGAAGTCCTCGCGGGTGCCGGTGGCGGTCATTGGCTGATCATGACCGGCTGCCGCAAGGGTGCTGTCCGGCGTGCTCTGGACCGCGGCGGTGTCCCGGCCGCCGAGCTCGCCCTGCGTGAGCTGATCGAGACGTACGGACATGACAACGTGGTGGTCGAGCTCACCGCGCAGGGCATGGCCGACGATGACGAACGCAACGCGCAGCTCGCCGGACTCGCCGTCCGGGCGGGAGTCCCGACCGTGGCCACCACCGGCGCTCATTTCGCCGCCCCTCGGCGTCGCCGGCTGGCCATGGCGATGGCCGCCGTCCGGGCGCGCACCGACATCGACACCATCGCCGGCTGGATGCCCGGGGTGGCCGGCGCGCACCTGCGCAGCGGGGACGAGATGGCCCGGTTGCTGCCCGCGCATCCCGACGCCATCGACAACTCGGTCGGTATCGCCGCGGACTGTGCATTCCACCTGGGTCTGATCGCGCCGCAACTGCCGCCCTTCGATGTACCCGAGGGCCACACCGAGGCGAGCTGGTTGCGCGAACTCACCATGACCCGGGCCCGGCGGCGCTACGGCACCGCCGCCGAGCACCCGCAGGCATATCGGCAGATCGAACACGAGCTCGCCATCATCGAAACCCTCACCTTCCCCGGCTATTTCCTCGTCGTCGCCGACATCGTCGACTTCTGCAAGGCCAACGACATCCTGTGCCAGGGTCGGGGGAGTGCGGCCAACTCGGCGGTCTGCTACGCCCTGGGGATCACCAACGTCGATCCCGTCGCCAACAAGCTGCTCTTCGAACGCTTTCTCGCACCCGAGCGGGACGGTCCGCCCGACATCGACGTCGACATCGAATCCGATCGCCGGGAAGAGGCCATCCAGTACGTCTACCGACGATACGGTCGCAACCGCAGCGCGCAGGTCGCCAACGTCATCACCTATCGCGGCAAGTCGGCGATCCGGGACATGGCGAGGGCGCTCGGGTACGCGCCGGGACAGCAGGACGCCTGGGCCAAGATGCCCGACACCGCGCCCGCCGACGTCGCCGAGCTGGCCGGTGAGATCCTCGGTATGCCAAGACATCTGGGTATCCACTCCGGCGGCATGGTGATCTGCGATCGGCCGATCGCCGATGTCTGCCCGACCGAATGGGCGCGGATGGAGAACCGCAGTGTGCTGCAGTGGGACAAGGACGACTGCGCGGCCATCGGGCTGGTCAAGTTCGACATGCTCGGCCTCGGCATGCTCTCGGCGCTGCACTATGCGATCGACCTGGTCGCCGAACACAAGGGGCTCGACGTCGACCTCGCCACCCTCGACCTCGGCGAACCCGCCGTATACGAGATGCTCTGTCGCGCGGACTCGGTCGGCGTGTTCCAGGTGGAATCCCGTGCACAGATGGCGACCCTCCCACGTCTGAAGCCGCGCTGTTTCTACGACCTCGTCGTGGAGGTCGCCCTCATCCGGCCCGGCCCCATCCAGGGCGGCTCGGTGCACCCGTTCATCAAGCGGCGCAACGGAGACGAGGCGGTCACCGTCGAGCACCCGTCGATGAACAAGGCCCTCGAGCGCACGCTGGGGGTGCCGCTGTTCCAGGAGCAGCTGATGCAACTGGCGGTCGACGTGGCAGGCTTCGATGCTTCCGAGGCCGACCAGCTGCGCCGGGCGATGGGGTCCAAACGGTCACCGGAGAAGATGGAGCGGCTCCGGCAGCGCTTCTACGAGGGTATGGAAACCCTGCACGGCATCACCGGGGACACCGCCGACCGGATCTTCGAGAAGATGGCCGCATTCGCCAATTTCGGTTTCCCGGAGAGTCATTCGCAGAGCTTCGCGTCGTTGGTGTTCTATTCGTCGTGGTTCAAGCTGCATCACCCGGCGGCGTTCTGTGCCGCGCTGATCCGGGCGCAACCGATGGGCTTCTACTCGCCGCAGACGCTCGTCGCCGACGCCCGGCGACACGGCGTGGCCGTGCATCGTCCCGACATCAACGCCTCCCTGGCGCACGCCACACTGGAGAACGAGGGTCTCGACGTGCGGCTCGGCCTCGACGGTGTCCGCGGGGTCGGTGGGGATGCCGCGCAGCGCATCGTCGACCACCGGGCCGACGGCCCGTACCGGGACATCACCGATCTGTCCCGGCGTGCCCGCCTGACGGCCAAGGAACTGGAGGGACTCGCCGGGGCCGGGGCCTTCGACGGCTTCGGGCTCAGCAGGCGACAGGCGCTGTGGGAGGCGGGGGCAGCGGCGACGGTCCGCGACGACCAGTTGGCCCTGCGGTCGGCGACCGAGACCCCCACGCTTCCCGGGCTCTCCGACATCGAGCTGGCGGCCACCGACGCGTGGGCGACGGGGATCACCCCGACGTCGTATCCCACCCAGTTTCTCCGTCCCCGTCTCGACGCCATGGGCGTGCTGGCGGCCGACCGCCTGCTCGCGGTGCCCGACGGCTCACGCGTGCTGGTGGGTGGTGCGGTGACCCATCGTCAGCGTCCCGCCACCGCATCGGGGGTGACCTTCATCAACCTCGAGGACGAGACCGGCATGGTGAACGTGGTGTGCTCGGTCGGGTTGTGGGCACGGTACCGTGTACTGGCACAAACGGCGCCCGCACTACTCGTCCGCGGACGGGTGCAGAACGCCGAGGGGGCTGTGACCGTCGTCGCAGATCGTCTGCAGCGCATGGATCTTCGCGTGGGAAGCAGATCCAGGGACTGGCAGTGACCGCCCGTGGGCCGAGTGTGTACGAACGGCTCGCCCGACGTTCGAGAACGGATCGAGGAAAGAGCCGATGCCGCACCAGGTCGTGGTGACCGTCAAACCGAAGAGCAGTAAGGGACCGTTGGTCGAGACGGGTCCCGACGGCACGATCACCGTCTACGTCCGTGAACCCGCGACGGAGGGCCGTGCGAACAAGGCCGTCGCCGAACTGCTCGCCGCCCACCTCGGTGTCCCCAAGAGCAAGGTCGCTCTCATCGGCGGCGCGACGGCCCGCACCAAGCGCTATCGCGTCGACTGATCAGACCCCTCCGGCCTCAGACAGCACCGGCGAAGCCGTGCTGCCGCCAGGCCTCGTAGACGACGATGCTCGCGGCGTTGGCCAGGTTGTGTGATCGACGACCGGCGAGCATCGGGATGCGCACCCGGTCGGTGACCTCGGGTTCGTCCAGGACGTCCGCGGGCAGCCCGGTCGGTTCCGGGCCGAACAGCAGCACGTCCCCGGGCTGGTAGTCGACGTCGGTGTGGTAGCGCTCGGCGTGCGCGGTGAACGCGAACACCCGCTCGGGCTTCAGCGTCGTCCACGCGGTCACGAGGTTGGGATGCACGGTGACGTTGGCCATCTCGTGATAGTCGAGGCCGGCCCGTTTCACCTGCGCGTCGGACATGGAGAACCCCAGTGGCTCGATCAGGTGGAGTTCGCATCCGGTGTTGGCGGCCAACCGGATCGCGTTGCCCGTGTTCGGCGGGATACACGGCTGGTAGAACATGATTCGGAACATGATGGGATCAGCGTAGCGCCGAACGGTGTGGTCCCCCGCGGTGGTGGTCGGGGTCGCTCACAGCATCAACGGGGTGTTCGCCCCGCACAGCACGATGCACAACGTGGAACCCGGCGACGGCGTCACGACGCCGGCGACCACCGCGGCGACCGCGGTCGCTGTCCCGTGTTCGACGAGGATGCGGTGCGACTCCCACAGCATGCGGCGCGCGGCGATGATCTGGTCGTCGGCGACGATCACGCTGCCGACCGCCGGATCACCGGAGACCGCCTGCCAGCAGAGGTCGCCCACACGAGTGGCGCCGAGCGAATCGGCGGCGATGCTCTCCAGTTCGACGGGGACGGGGGTTCCGGCCGC
Organism: Gordonia terrae; assembly: GCF_051789125.1. Lineage (GTDB taxonomy): Bacteria > Actinomycetota > Actinomycetes > Mycobacteriales > Mycobacteriaceae > Gordonia > Gordonia terrae_A. The sequence goes on from NZ_CP196526.1 coordinate 1,811,549, forward strand.
GAGCGCCTGGTGCAGGCACGATGCGCCGATCGGTTCGGCACCGACGAGACGGTCGCCGGGTCGCAGGGTGGCGGCCATGCCGGCGAGCAGGCCGCCACCGCCGACACACACCACGGTCGTGAGTGGCCCGGGCACGTCGTCGACGAGTTCGAGACCGATGGTCCCCGCACCGGCGACGATGTCGGGGCGGTCGTAGGCGTGCAGCGCCAGGGCCCCGGTCTCGAGAGCCAGTCGTTCGGCGGCGTCGGCTGCCTCCTGATAGCGGTTGCCGACGAGATGGATTCGAGCCCCGATCGTCCGCAGCGTGTCGACCTTCACCTGCGGTGCGGTCGCCGGGATGACGACGGTGACCGGGACGCCGACGATGCGCGCCGCCCACGCCGCGCCGATCGCGGCGTTGCCCCCGGAGGCCACGAGTACACCCGCCTCGGTCAGCATCCCCAGGGCCTGGGCGTGCAGGGTCGCCCACAAGCTGCCACGAGGCTTGAAACAGCCGCCCATCTGCATGTATTCGTGTTTGAACACCACCTCGACCGGACCGTTGGCGGTGTCGAGGACCGCGTGCGAGACCGGCGTGTGCCGCAGATACGGAGCGATCGCCGAGCGAGCGTGCTGAACGTCGGTCGGCGTCACTGTCACGGCACCGACACTAGTCGCGCACGTGCCCGATCACGGCCGACCGGCAGTACCGACACGGGCACGAACTCCGTCGATGACGGAATCCGCGGGGACGAGTGGAAGAATGTCGGGCGTGACCGCGATACGACTCGATGGCAAGACGACGCGCGACGAGATCTTCGCTGATCTGGCCGAGCGGGTGGAGAAGCTCCGGCTGGCCGGCGTCACCCCCGGCCTCGGCACCGTGCTGGTGGGCGACGACCCGGGTTCGCAGTCCTACGTGAAGGGCAAGCACGCCGACTGCGCACGCATCGGCGTCGCCTCGCTCCGCAAGGACCTCCCCGCCGACGCCACCACCGAACAGCTCAACGCCGCGATCGACGAGCTGAACGCCGACCCGGCCTGCACCGGGTACATCGTGCAGCTGCCGTTGCCGCGGCACCTCGACGAGAACGCGGCTCTCGAGCGCATCGATCCGCTGAAGGACGCCGACGGCCTGCATCCGATCAATCTCGGTCGTCTGGTGCTCGGCAAGGAGTCGACGCTGCCCTGCACCCCGCGCGGCGTCATCCACCTGCTGCGCCGCTACGACGTCCCCCTCGCGGGCGCTCGGGTCACGGTCGTGGGTCGCGGTGTGACCATCGGCCGGCCCATCGGGCTGCTGCTGACCCGACGCAGTGAGAATGCGACCGTCACCCTCTGCCACACGGGGACGGCCGACCTGGCGTCGGAGGTCGAGCGTGCCGACATCGTGATCGCGGCGGCCGGCGTCCCGCACCTGATCACCGCCGACATGGTCAAGCCCGGCGCCGCCGTTGTCGATGTCGGCGTCAGCCGGACCGACGCCGGTCTGGTGGGCGACGTCCACCCCGACGTATGGGAGGTCGCAGGCCACGTGTCCCCGAACCCGGGTGGTGTGGGTCCGTTGACCCGAGCGTTCCTGCTGGTGAACGTCGTCGAACGAGCCGAGCAGATGCTGGCGGCCGGAGGCGGCAGCACGACGTGACAGCGGACGAGCGCGACAGTGAGCGTACTCACAGCGATGTCGCCGATCCCGGTGCGCCGGTCGACCCCCCGCGGACCGGGACAGCGGACGACCGACGGCTTCGGGCGGTGCTCATGCAGATCCCATACCTGCTGGTCATGCTGGGTGTGCTGGCGGCCGCGCTCCTCGTGATGTTCGATCGCTGGCGTCGCGGTTCCTTCGTCTTCGGGGCTGCGCTGATCGTCGGCGCCGTCCTACGAGCGTTCATCCCGTCGTCGCGGGCGGGATTGTTGCAGGTCAGAGGCAAGGCATTCGATGTCACCGCGATGGCGACCGTCGGTGGAGTGATGCTGTGGCTGGCAGCGTCGATCGACTCTTTGGGCACGGATTGATTACAATAGAGACCTGAGCGTGACCTTGAGTCTCCATGGTCGCGTGACCTGCCCCCTTCTGCTGCACGGCAGCCGACACCGACCGCTGGAGTTTGTATCACCGCATCACCAACCGACGATTCCGTCAGCGAAGTGACGTCCATGGGCGTGTCCGCGGGTGCGGGCATGATCCACTACGTCCTGCTCACGCGTGACGACCTCGGACGAAGCGTGGTCGACTCACGTGTCATCGACGTCGACCCGACCGACGGCCTCGACACCGCCGGGCGAGTGAACGCCGGTATCGACGTGATGCTCACCGCAGCTCGGGAAACCGGCACACGGGTGGGCCCGATCGGTGTCGCCGCCCGCACCGCCGGACAGCGCCGTCAGCTGCGCTCCCGCGGCAGCGGACCCCGCCGTCAGGTGCGTCTCGCGGGCGAGGACGAGGCCGTGCTCGCCTATCTCACGGACACGGGGGAGATCGACCGGTTCTCCACTGCCGTCGTCGTCGACTGCGGTGATTCGGGGATGTCGCTCTACACCGTCGATCCGCGGAACGGGCGTATCAGCGATCCGGAGCACTCCACGGTCCTCAGCGGACGCCGCCTCGACCGCGCGATCGCCGAGCACCTGGTGGCGGACAACCCGTCGCTGGGTGAGGTCTCGCGCACGCGTGCCGATCGCAGCGAGCTCCGCAGTGCATGCCGGACCGCCAAGGAGGAGATCGCGTACGGGACGTCGGCGTCCGACGGCGCCGCCGTGACACTGTCGGGAAGCCTCGGACGGGTCTCGGTGACCACTTCTCTCGTGGACAGGGCCCTCGAGCCGATGGTCGGCGAGGCACAAGAGGTCTTCGCCCGGTACATCGCGGCGGCGGCGGCGCGCGGAGTGCGTCCGGACGCGGTGGTGTTCGTCGGCGGACTGGCGAATCTCCCGCTCGTACGGAGTATTGCGGGAGGCCACGACCTGGAGGTCGTGAACCCCGCGGCACCCGAACTCGTCGTGGCCACCGGCGCGGCGTTGCTCGCCCTCGAGAACTACTCGGTCACCACGCGGTTGGCCTTCATCGGCGGCAAACCGCAGCGTGAGTGGCTGTCCGCGACGCCGATCGCGGTCGCCGGAGCCGTCATCGCCGCGACGCTGATGACGATCTACGCGGTCAGTTCGTCGTTCGCGGACCGTCAGGTGCCCGCGCCGCAGCCCTCGGTGAGCAGTGTGCCCGCCGCCGCTGCGACGAGCGAGGACAGCCCGGTCCCCACCCCAGCCGTCACCGAACCCTCGACCCGGACCCCGGTGGCACCGCTGCCGCCGACGTTCGTCCTGCCGACGCCGACGCCCACCCAGCAACCTTCGCCCGACGCCGGTTGGGGCGACCCGCCGGCGTGGGCGACCACCGAGCTTCCGCCGACTCGTCCGTCGACGGGCACCAGCACCCGCACGCTCTCGCCGTTCCCGTGGCCGGACCTGACCTTCCCGCCCGGATCGACGCCGACGATTCCGCCGGACCTGTTGCCGCCCGGTCTCCGTCCGCCGACCGCGGCACCCACTCCGCCGCCGCCGACCTATTCGACGACAACGACCACACGTCCGGGCGGACAGGCGCGGCCGAGTAGTACGCGCGCCGGTGCGACCGCGGTGCCTGGCCCGTCGGACTCCGGGAAACCGAGTGACGGACAGGCGAACCCGCCGTCGCAGCCGGTTCCGCCGAGCAGTCCGGTGCCGTCGGCGTCAGCTGCGCGCTGACAGGCCGGGGGTCGTTCAGGCGTCGCGGCGAGCGAGATCGACCGTGCGCTTGAGCAGGTCGCTGATGGCGTCGAATTCGGTGAGGAAGCCGTCGTGACCGGTCTCTGACCGGACGACCTGGAGGCCACCGACGCAGTTGCCGAGTTCCTCGGCCAGCTCGACCTGTAGACGCAAGGGATACAACCGATCCGAGTCGATACCGCCGACGATGACGGGCACGGAGCAGTCGTTGAGCGCCTTCGCGACCCCGCCTCGGCCGCGACCGACGTCGTGATGATTGAGGACCTCGGTCAGGACGACGTAGCTCGCCGGGTCGAAGCGCGCCATCAGTTTCGACGCCTGATGGTCGAGGTAGCTCTGTACCGCGTAGCGTCCGCCCGTCAGCGGGTTGTCGTCACCCTGGGCGTGGTTGGCGAACCGCGCGTCGAGCTCGGGCTCGCTGCGGTACATGAGGTGCGCGATGCGCCGTGCTATTCCCATGCCCTGCAACGGGATTCGCCCGGTCTCGTAGTAGTCGCCGCCACACCAGTCCGGATCGGCCTTGATCGCGGCGATCTGCGCGGACTGGATGCCGATCTGGTCGGCGGTCGCACGTGCACCGACTGCGAGGACCAGCGCACTGCGGACCCGGTCGGGATACTCGATGACCCATTCCAGTGCGCGAGCCCCGCCCATGGAGCCGCCGAGTACCGCTCCGACACTTCGGATTCCGAGACGGTCCATCAGCGCCACCTCGGCGCGAACCTGGTCGAGCACCGTGATCTGCGGGAAACGCGAACCCCACGGACGGCCGTCCGGCGCGGGCGAACCCGGCCCGGTCGACCCCTTGCATCCGCCGAGGACGTTGGCGGAGATGACACACCACTCGTCGGTGTCGATGGCCATGCCGGGGCCGATGAGGCCGTCCCACCAGCCTGCGGAGTCGTGGTCGGCGTCGGCCGGCCCGGTGACATACGAGTCACCCGTCAGGGCATGGAGAGTGAGGATCACGTTGTCGCGTGACGGCGACAACGTCCCCCAGCGCTGGAACGCCAGGGTGACGTCGTCGATCCGTTCACCGCTGTCGAGAGGCAGCGAGCCGATGGGTATGCCGACGAGTTGCCCGTCCGGGAGTGACTCCCAGTCGGGCTGATCAGACGCTGTCGCGTTCAGGTCGATACTCACCGACAATGCTGCCTCACCTGTGTCACTTGGCCGCCGCGAAACCCTGTTCGAGGTCGGCCAGGATGTCGTCGATTCCCTCGATGCCCACGGCCAGGCGGACGAGGCCCGGGGTGACGCCCGCGGCGAGCTGCTCCTCAGGGGTCAGCTGGCTGTGGGTGGTCGACGCCGGGTGGATGACGAGCGAGCGCACGTCACCGATGTTGGCGACATGGCTGTGCAGACTCAACGCATCCACGAACTTCTTGCCCGCATCCACGCCGCCCGCGATCTCGAAGGCGACGATGGCGCCCTGACCCTTGGGTGCCAGCTCCTGGCCCCGCTGGTACCAGCGTGAGGATTCCAGGCCCGCGTAGGCGACCGACTCGACCTGGGCGTGCTCGTCCAGGAACGCCGCGACCTTCTGGGCGTTGGCGACATGACGCTCGATACGCAGGCTCAGGGTCTCGAGTCCCTGCGAGAGCAGGAAGGCGTTGAACGGCGCGATGGCCGCACCGGTGTCGCGCAACCACTGCACCCGGGCCTTCAGCGCGAACGCCGGGGCGCCGAGGTCGGCGAAGACGGCTCCGTGGTAGCTGGGGTCCGGGGTGGTGAAGCCGGGGAAGAGGTCTTTCCCGTCACGCTGGACGCGCCAGTCGAAGGTGCCGCCGTCGACGATGACGCCGCCGATGGCGGTGCCGTGTCCGCCGATGTACTTGGTGGCCGAGTGCACCACGATGTCGGCGCCGTGGGCAAGCGGGTTGATCAGATACGGCGTCGCGACGGTGTTGTCGACGATCAGGGGGATGCCGTTGCTGTGTGCGACCTCGGAGATGCCCTTGATGTCGAGGATCTCGTTGTTGGGATTGGAGATCGACTCACCGAAGAACGCGCGGGTGTTGTCCTTGACCGCGGCCTGCCACGACGCGGGATCCTCCGGGTCCTCCACGAAGGAGACCTCGACACCCAGCTTCGGGAGGGTGTAGTGGAAGAGGTTGAAGGTGCCGCCGTACAGGCGCGGGCTCGACACCACATGACCGCCGGTCTCGACGATGTTGAGGATCGAGTAGGTCTCGGCGGCCTGACCGGACGCGACGAGCAGTGCGGCCACGCCACCCTCGAGAGCGGCGACGCGCTGCTCGACGGCGTCCTGCGTCGGATTCATGATGCGGGTGTAGATGTTGCCCGGCTCGGCGAGACCGAAGAGGTTCGCAGCGTGCTGGGTGTCGTTGAAGACGTACGACGTGGTCTGGTAGATCGGCAGCGCCCTGGCGTTCGTCGCCGCGTCGGCGGCCTGGCCGGCGTGAATCTGCTTGGTCTCGAAGCTCCAGTTGTCGGCTGGATCGGTGCCGTCGGGAGAATTGTCTTCCGGGGATGTGCCGGCGGGGGCATCAGACATGACGATTGATCACTTTCTACGGTCGGCAGGGCAACTCGACCCTGGTGGGGTCCGACCTTCGGACCCGCGCTTGCCGGGGATCGCAACCGCGATCCCACAACCCGGTCATCACCCGGAGCACCCCACCGCGGATGGAGGGTTGCCGATCAGCCAGCCGGGGCTTTTCGCTGATACTCATGACCTGGCGACAAGGATATAACACGTATGTGAGGGCCTGAGAACCCTCCCGTTCAGCGCGACCGGAACCCGGCACAACCCTGGCGGAGCGGGTACCTCCCCGGTGTCACCCGACCGGGTGAAATCGGCGGCTGGGACGAAGAAAACGCCAGGTCACGTCGTTAGCGGCACTCAGCGTCCTGGTCGATCCGCCGATCGCAGTCCTAGGGTTCGGCTCAGCCCCGGCGGTGCCGGTCGACGATCCGGTTGGGCCGGTTCGGCCCTCATGGTCCGGGTTCGCAGAGGAGCCCCCATGGCCGCGAAGTCGCATCTCCGATCTCCCCGGACCACGGTGCTCACAGCGTCGGTCACCGGGATCGCGGTGGCAGGTGCGCTGTGTCTGTCGGGAACGGCCCCCGCGCGGGGCGACGACCTCGATTGCGGCGGTGGTGCGGTGATCATCGTCGGCGGTACCAACGACCCGGAGGCCCGGCACCTGATCGGCGTCGAGCAGCGATACACCGGTGTCGGTCCCGACAACCGGGCCGGGACCGCCGACGACGACGCGAGGTACTCCGGGGCCGGTCGCTACCGGGTCGTCCACGCGGACTATCCGACGACGATCTGGCCGCTCGGTGCTGCCGGATACGACGACAGCACGGCACGGGGAATCGCCTCGACGGCCCGTGCGATCTCGGAGTATCAGGCCGACTGCGACGGCAAACCCGTTGTCGTCGCGGGATATTCGCAGGGCGCCCGGGTGGCCGGCGACGTGTTCGCCGACATCGGCACCTCGACTCCCGTCGACGCCGCAGGCAACGAGACCGCCGACGGCACATATCGTCTCGTCGACGTCGCCGGGACCCCGGGCGATTCGTCCGACGACGTGCTGATCAGCATCGAGCAACTCTCCGGCGAGCTGTATGCCGACCCACGCCAGGCCGGGGACAAGACCGGCCGGGGCATCGAATTGTCCCTGATAGGGATCATTCCGGGTCTCACGATGTCGGGTCCGCGCTCCGGGGCCCCCACCGATCGCGGTTTCGGTGTCCTGGACGATGAAGTGGTCTCGGTCTGTGTCGAGGGGGATCCCATCTGCGACCTCCCGGACCCGTTCCACGACCCCATCGGTGCGATCGACGGTCTGCTCGGTTACTTCACCAAACACAATCTGTACCCGTTCGCCATGTGGCGCGATCCGTCGTCGTCGTGGACCACCCGCCCGGTGGAATGCGACGACCAGGGGACGACGTGCACAGTCGGCGCCGGCTCCGCGTTCGCCGAACTCGTGCAGGGCTGGGCACGCGACCTCGGCGTGACCGGCGATCACGGCGACTTCCTCTCCGGCAGGCCGACGCTGTCTCTCCCCTTCGGGATCGAGTTGGCGGACCTGCAGCCCGTGGTCCGGCTCGTCCAGGGTCTGCTCCCGCCGTTGCCGCGTCTCGGATACGGGGCCTACCTGCCGGATCTCTTCGTGTTCGCCGACATTCTTGAAGGCATACTCACCCTCTCCCCGGCACGGTTCGCCGAAGGCGTGAGCGCCCTCGCGGCGAGTGTCCGGAGCATCGTGCTCCTTCCGGTCGCGTTCGTGCGCTATTGGACGGGCGCGCTCGTCGGGCCCCGGATCACCCTGCCGCAGCAGGGGACCGGGGTCGTCGCGGATGTCACCGATCCGGGACCGGGGTCGGTGCTCCGCCTTGTCGACACCGCGACGGGCGAACCGGTCGTCGACACCGTGGTCGACGGAGACATCGATCGATCGGTCACGGCGACAACGCCTTCCGCGGGTGACATCGGTGACGCGGGTCCGGGTGCCGGCACCGTGGCGGCGGATGGGCCCGCGTCGGTATCGACCGAACCGCCGGCGACAGAACAGCCGGACGCAGAACAGCCGGACGCAGAACAGCCGGACGCAGAACAGCCGGGAACAGGGCAACCTGTGGACGAGGGCCCGGACCTCGTGCGTACCGACGGCGGCACCGATCTCGACGCACCCGACGTTGGTGCCGCGGTGGATGCACCCGTCGGGGACGCCGGGCATGGGGATGGTGGCGACGCAGAAGTGGGCTCCGATCCCGACGAGCACTCCGGCAGCGAGCCCGACGAGTGACACGCCCCTGACCGTTCGGCGGAGTTCGGCCGCGGACCGTGTGCCTCAACTCACGACCCGCGGGGGAATCGGTGTCGGCGTGCCAGGGTTGGCATGAATCGTGCCTGACGCTCTCTCGACCGCAACCGGTGCGCCGGACGACCTGACTCTCTCGGGCCGACCGGCGTACGACGTGTCCTCGAACACCGCACACGCCGACTCCGCCGATTCAGCCTCGTCCGGGGTGTCTCGCCGGAATCGTCGGTGGACGATACTGGCGCTCGCTCTCGGCGGCTTCGGCATCGGTACGACCGAGTTCGTCGCGATGGGACTGCTTCCCAACATCGCAGGGTCGCTGGGCGTTTCGGAGCCGACGGCCGGCCATGTCATCTCCGCCTACGCGATGGGCGTCGTCGTCGGGGCGCCTCTCATCGCGGCCCTCACCGCGCGGATGTCGCGCCGCACCCTGCTGATCGGCCTGATGGTCGCGTTCACCGTCGGCAACTTCCTGACCGTCGTGGCGCCGGACTATGGACTCCTGCTCGTCGCGCGGTTCATCGCCGGGCTGCCGCACGGCGCGTACTTCGGTGTCGCGGCGCTCGTCGCCGCCCACCTGGCCGGCCCGCGCAATCGGGCGAAGGCGGTCGGTCAGGTCATGCTCGGTCTGTCGGTGGCCAATGTGTTCGGAGTTCCGGCGGCGGCCTGGTTGGGCGAGACCTTCGGCTGGCGATCGGCGTTCGCGATCGTCGTCGTCATCGGTCTGGCCACCGTGCTCGCTCTCACGCGTGCCCTGCCCGCCCTGACCGGGATGAAGACGACCGATCCCCTCACCGAGCTCGGGGCGCTCACACGGTCTCAGGTGTGGTTCACCCTCGTCATCGGCACCGTCGGGTTCGGCGGGATGTTCGCGTTCTACACCTATCTGAACTCGGCTCTGACCACGGACACCGGACTGTCGGTCGCGGTCGTCCCGTTCGCGTTGATGCTGTACGGCCTCGGTATGGTGACCGGCAACTTCGTCGGCGGCTACGTCGCCGATCGCAACGTGTCGGTGGCCATCCTCGGCGGCCTCGCAGCCAGCGCGCTCAGCCTCGGGGCATTCGCGATGTTCGCCGGCCATGCCTGGGCAGCGCTCGTCCTCACCTACCTGGTGGCCTTGACCGGTTCGACGATGCTCCCCGCGTTGCAGACCAGGCTGATGGACGTGGCCGCCGACGCGCAGACCCTCGCGGCGGCGCTGAACCACTCGGCTCTCAACATCGCCAACGCCGCCGGCGCACTTCTCGGCGGTGTGGTGGTCAGCGCCGGCTACGGCTACCTCGCGCCATCGGTCGTCGGCGTGTTCCTCGCGATCGCGGGGATCGCCGTCACCTGCGTCGCCCTGGTCGCAGCACGACGCCGGGCCTGACCGGGCCGACGACGAAGGGCCGACCGGATCTCCGGTCGGCCCTTCGTGTCTGGTGGTGCCCGGTGTGGTCGGTCAGCCGTTGGTGGGCGGCGTCGCGATCGTCTTCGACAGGTAGAGCGGCTCGCCCAGCTTGTTGATCAGCTCGAGCTGCGTCTCCAGATAGTCGATGTGCTCTTCCTCGTCGGCGAGGATCTCCTCGAGGAGGTTGGCGCTGGTGATGTCGCCCTTCGAGCGGCACATCGCGATGCCGGGGCGGAGTCGCTCGACCACTTCCACCTCGATCGACATGTCGGACTCGAACTGCTCGCGGATCGACTGACCGATGCGCAGGGGCAGCAGACGCTGGTAGTTGGGAAGTGCGTCGAGGAAGAGGATGCGGTCGGTCAGCCGCTCCGCATGCGTCATCTCCTCGATCGACTCGGCGCGGGTCTTGGCCGCGATCTCCGTCAGACCCCAGCTCTGCTGCATCTTCGCGTGCAGGAAGTACTGGTTGATCGCGGTCAGCTCGCTGGTGAGCTGCTCGTTGAGTAGTTCGATGACCTCGTCGTCGCCACGCATGTGACAGCCTCCCGTTCGCCGTATATGTCCGGTCGAACCGTAACACGACAAATAGCCCCGCGCGCGTACTCGCGCGAGGTCGGGAGTCGAGGTCAGATCATGCAGCGGTCGTCGCGGTTGACGCCCTTTCGTTCAGGATGGAGTGCAGTTGGTCCAGGCAGGTCCCGCAGCCTTCGCCCGCGCCGCAGCGGTCGCTGATCGCGTCGACGGTGTACGCACCCGCATCGCAATGCTGATGGACCTCGTCGACCGTGACGGCGCGACATATGCAAACGAACATCTTCGGACTCACCTTCGTGCCTGGATTAGGTAATGCTTACATATGTTCGAGGTGGTGCACAAGGGTTGCCTTACCTTTTTTTCGTCGGGCAATGCGACGCGATCCTCAGGCGGGGACCTGTCGGACCGCGTCCGTAGGATGTGGCCCCGTGCCACTCACGATCTCCACGGTGAACGTCAATGGAATCCGCGCAGCGGTCAAACATCGGTCGGAGGCCAATCGCGGGCTCCTGCCGTGGCTCGAGTCCGAACTCGATTCCTCCGGGCTCGACGTGGTCCTGCTGCAGGAAGTCCGGGCCGACGAAGAGCTGGCGCGCGAGGCGCTGGCACCGGCGCTCGACGCCGGCTGGCATCTCACGATGTCCGAATCCGCCGTCAAGGGCCACGCGGGCGTCGGTGTGCTGACCAGGGTCGCCCCGACGGCGGTGCGGGTCGGCTTCGGCAGCACCGAGTTCGATGACCTCGGCCGCTACCTCGAAGTCGATCTCGACACCGACCTCGGACCGCTCACGGCAGCGAGCCTGTATCTACCGAAGGGTGCGGCGCTGTCCGACGCCGAGAAGGACATCGCCAAGCACGACGAGAAGGTCCGCTTCATGGACGAGTTCGGCGCCCACCTGGCCCGCCTCGTGCGTCGTCGTCGGCACGTCGTGGTCGGTGGTGACTGGAACATCGCGCCCGCCGAGGCCGACATCAAGAACTGGAAGGGCAACCTGAAGAGTCCCGGTTTCCTTCCGCACGAACGGGCCTGGGTCGCCGATCTCCTGTCGAGTGGCTGGCGGGACGTCGTGCGGGAACTCTTCCCGGACGAGTCCGGCCCGTACTCCTGGTGGTCCTGGCGCGGGAAGGCGTTCGACAACGATTCCGGGTGGCGCATCGACTACCAGCTCGCGAACAAGGCGTTGGCCGCCCGGGCCGTCAAAGGCGAGGTCGCGCGCGCCGCCGCGTACGACCTGCGCTGGTCCGACCATGCCCCGGTCACCGTGCGGTACGAGTGAGCGGATCTGACAAACTGGAGGCCATGACCAGCGACGCAGAGCGCAGCGGGGGCCCGGCGGACGGGGCGGCGCAGGCACGCCCCCGAGTCCTGTCGGGCATCCAGCCGACCAGCGATTCCTTCCACCTCGGGAACTACCTCGGCGCGGTGCGCCAGTGGGTGGCGTTGCAGGACGACTTCGAGGCCTTCTACTTCATCCCGGACATGCACGCTCTCACGGTGCCGTTCGACCCGGCGGTGCTCGCGCAGCGCACCCGGCTGAGCGTGGCCCAATTGCTCGCCGTCGGCGTGGACCCCGATCGTTCCACCATCTACGTGCAGTCCCACATCCCCGAGATCGCCCAGCTGACCTGGATTCTGTCGTGTCTCACCGGATTCGGTGAGGCCAGCCGCATGACCCAGTTCAAGGACAAGTCGGCCAAGCAGGGGGTCGACGCGGCGGGGGTCGGCCTGTTCACCTATCCGATCCTGATGGCCGCAGACATCCTGGCCTTCCAGGTCGACCGTGTGCCGGTCGGCGAGGACCAGCGGCAGCACCTGGAACTCACGCGCGACCTCGCGCAGCGGTTCAATTCCCGTTTCGGCAAGGTGCTCAAGGTCCCGCAGCCCCACATCGTCAGAGAATTCGCCAAGATCTACGACCTGCAGAACCCGACCGCCAAGATGAGCAAATCCGCGGACACCGACAAGGGCCTCATCAATCTCCTCGACGACCCCAAGCGCTCGGCGAAGAAGATCCGGTCGGCCGTCACCGACACCGGCTCGGAGATCCGGTTCGACACGGCCGAGAAGCCCGGTGTCTCCAATCTGCTGACCATCCAGTCGGCGCTGTCGGGTGTCGGCGTCGACGATCTCGTCGCCAAGTACGAGGGCAAGGGATACGGCGAGCTGAAGGTCGACACCGCCGAGGTGCTCACCGAGTTCGTCACCCCGCTGCGCGGCCGTGTCGACGAATACCTGTCCGACCCGGCCGAACTCGATGCCGTCCTGGCCCGGGGCGCGGCCCGCGCACGGGGCATTGCCTCCGAGACGCTGGCGTCGGTCTATGACAAGGTGGGGTTCCTGGCGCCTGGCCGGTGACTCCGGACCCGCAGGACGCCGTCCCGCGCTCCGATGAGAAAGGCCATCCATGACCTCCGCGCCAGACTCGGGCAAGTCGCCGGTGGACACTGCGAAGTCGGCTGTGGGCAAAGGGATGTCGGTAGTCGACAAGGGTAAGTCGGCTTTCGCCGCCGCGCGGGAGAAGTGGCCTGCCGTCGAGCACCTGGTGCAGACCGTCGAACGCTACAACGAGCGGCGCGGGAATGTGTACGCCGCGGCCATCAGCTTCAACGGCATCCTCGCGCTGGTCCCGATCATCATGGTGGTGTTCTCGGTCGCGGCGTTCGTGCTCGCCAACCAGCCCCAGTTGCTCGAGGACCTGCAGAACGCCGTCGTCGAGGCCGCACCCGGCAAGATGGGTGAGCAGCTCAGTGAGGTCATCGATTCGGCGATCTCCTCGCGCGCCGCGGTCGGGATCGTCGGTTTGATCGGTGCCGCGTTCACCGGGATCGGTTGGATCTCCGGGGTGCGTGTGGCATTCACCGAGATGTACGGCGGTCGCGTCGATCGCAACCCTGTTCTGTCGAAGGTGTGGGACCTCCTCACGTTCGCGTTGTTGGGCATCGCGTTCGCCGTGACGATGGCGCTGACGACCCTCGGCAACAGCGGACTCACCACCACGATGCTCTCCTGGGTCGGACTCGACGACGCGTCGTGGGCCCCGGTCGTGGTGCGGGCGGTCGCGATCGTCGTGTCCGTGGTCGCCAGCTGGCCCCTCTTCACCTTCGTGCTCGCGAGGCTCCCGCTGGTGCCGTTGCCCATGACACACGCGATGAAGGCCGGCCTGGTCATCGCGGTCGCTTTCGAGCTGATGAAATCGCTGGGCGGACTGTATCTTCAGTCGGTCCTCGGGTCGCCGGCCGGAGTTGCGTTCGGCCCGATCTTCGGTGTCTTCGTCTTCGCCTACCTGGCTTCTCGGATCGTCTTGTACGCGACGGCGTGGTGCGCGACCGACCCCATCAACACCCGGTATCAGGTGGTGGAGGAGCCCGACGCGGAATTGCACCGGCCGGTTGTCATCTCACCGACGGTCGAGGTGAACCCGGCACCGCGCGCGGGTGCTCTCGCCGCTGCGGCCGGTGCGGGAGCCGCAGCGGCCGCGCTCGTGGGGTTCCTTCGTCGGCGGTGACCCCGCCGGTTCAGCGTCGCCGTGAGAAGCGGAGTCCGAGAAGCAGGAGCGCCACCACGACGAGAGCCGCGACGAGGCCGATCAGCACACGAACCGACGCGTGCGACGCGGTATCGGAGTGCGGCGCCGCGCGATGGGTGCCGGACGACGCGGGTGTCCGCTCGGCCGACGACTCGGGCGGGCCCGGTCCCGCATCGACGAGGTGGCCCACCGAGATCCCGCGGTCGGCGCGGAATCCGTAGTCGAACAGGGCCTTCGCCTGATCCCAGTACAGGTCGCCGTCGACCGACAGCCCGAACATCTGCACGATGACCAGGCTGCGTCCGTCGCGCTCGACGGCGCCCACGAACGTCTTGCGTGCATCGTCGGTGTAGCCGGTCTTCCCGCCGAGCACACCCGGATAGCCGTCGAGCAGAAGCCGATTGCTGGTGTACATGTCGTAGGCGGGATGGTCCTTGTCGCCGGGGACGTCCGGCCGTCGAGGGTAGCCCGGGAAGCGGAAGGTCGGCGTGGCGATGAGCTCCCGGAAGACCGGCTCGGCCATCGCCGCCCGGAAGACGATAGCGAGATCGTAAGGTGACGAGGACATCCCGGCTGCGTCGAGACCGGAAGGGCTCGCCGCGCGGGTGTCGGAGGCACCGAGTGCGGCCGCGCGTGCGTTCATCTTCGTCAGGGTGGCGTCGACGCCACCCAGTTCACGGGCGAGCGCGTTCGCGCAGTCGTTACCCGACACCAGGAGCAACCCGGTCAGCAGGTCGCGGACGGTATAGGTGCCACCCGGGCCCATGCCGCAGGAATCGCCTTCGGCACTCCAATCCTCCGGGGTCGGCACGACGGGTGCGGCGAGGTCGAGTTCGTCGAGGACGACCAGGGCGAGAAGTACCTTGATCGTCGACGCCGGGCGGTACCGTCCGTGTGGGTCCTTGGCCGCGATGATCTGTCCCGACCCGAGGTCGGCGACCAACCAGCCGGCCGAGGTCAGGCCTGGCGGAACGGGCCCCGCGGCGGGGTCGGCGACGACCCCGCAGTAGGAGAGATCCTCACCGCCGACGGCGGGCGTCGGCACCGGAAGCGGAGTCGGGGTTGCCGAACCCGGTGCGACGACCTCGGATTCGTCGACGGCGGGCGGCGTCGAGACCTTGTGCGGACAGTGATCGGTGACCGGTGTGGTGACGACCGGGGGAGCCGGGGCGGGCGGTGGCGGCACCGCCGCGGCAGGCGGTATCCCACCGGCGATCGTCCCGAACGTGACCACGGCCGCGAGCGCACACAGGGTCCGACGCGTCCACCTCCGGGTCACCGATCGGACGTTACCAGCGGACAAGGCGGCGTCCGGGGCATCGACGCGGGGCACGTCAGCGCGTGTCGCGGGTCGTGGCCACGACCTCGGTCAGCCACCGGTGCATCACCCCGCGGGCCAGGGGCGTCGTCACGACCTCGACGGCTCCGGCCTCGTCGATGAACCGGTCGGTCGCGGCGTCGCCCAGGACCTCGACCACATCCGCCCGTGACTCGGGGTGTGACAACCAGTCGCTGACCAGTGCGCCACCCGCCTCGAGATGGAATTGCACGCCATAGCAGTTGCCCTTCCGGTACAGCTGGGTGTCGCACTGCGCGGACGACGCCAGCAGATCGGCCCCGGCCGGGAGCCGGCACGCGTCGAAATGCCAGTGCACAGTGTCGATCTCATCGTGGTGTCCGGCGGCGTGAAGCGCGGGGCCCCAGACCGGATCGGCGAGGCCCGCGTCGTTGAATGTCACGGGACGGACGCCGAGTTCGGGGGATGGTCCGGTGAAGACCTCGCCGCCGAGGGCTTTCGTCAGCATCTGTGCGCCGAGGCATACGCCCCACACGGGAATCCCGGCTTCGACAGCCCGCGCCAGCAAGGCGATCTCCTCGGTGATCCACGGGAGGCGCTCCGCGTCACCGACTCCCATGGCTCCGCCGAGGACGATGATCGCGTCGACGCCGGCGAGGTCCACCGGGACCGGCTCGCGCCAGATGCGAAGCGTCGTCACCTCGGCGACCTCGTCGAGGGCTGGGCCGTATGCGCCGGGCGGTTCGGAGTCGGCATGCCGGATCTCGAGCACGCGCACCGGGTTCTGCGTCATCCGCCAACACTACGATCTCCGTGTGTTCTCGTCTCGTCAGCTCGGCACGAACTGGTCGCGAGCTCACCATGCGCGGTGTGCTCGGCGACGCGCTGGTCGTCGATCCAGATCTCGCACCGCGCGAATCGACCCGCCGACTGGAACAGTGCGACGACCGGTGTGTCGGGGGAGGGGCGGGTGAACACCAGGGACGACGACCACAGTCCCGATGACGAATCCCGTTGCGACAGAGGGACGTCTGCCTGTGTACGCAACCGACCGAGCGCGTCGTACCAGGCCGCCGAGCCGTTGTGTTGCCGGTCCGAGGTCAGTGTCAGCGTGACCCGCGATACGGGCGGCGCGCCGCCGGGCGCTGCGAGGGCCGGGGAGAACACCGCGAACGCCAGACTCGCGCTCATCGTGCAGGTGAGCAGCAGGCGCAAGAGGAGAATGCGGATCATGCGGGACTCCGTTCGAGTGTGCCGGCTCGCGAGGTGTGCGAGATCGGTGTCGCACTCTAGGACGCATCCGGTCGCGATCCGGTTCCCGCCTCAGCCCGGCACGATGACCGGAAGTGAGGCGAGCTTGCGTGCCAGAGTGCCTTCTTCCCAGCGTGATCCGTCTACGTCGAGCCGGACGGTGGAGGTCTCGGCCAGAAGGTGTTCGACGGCGATGCGCGCCTGCAACCGTGCCAATGCCGCTCCGACACACAGATGCAGTCCCTTGCCGAATGCGAGATGGGATCGGCGGGCCGCGGGATCGAGGTCGATGATCGCGGGGTCGTCGAAGTGTGCGGGGTCCCGGTTGGCGGCTCCCCACATGAGGAACACGTGCGCGCCCGCGGGAAGGGACGTGTCACCAAGCGTCGTGTCGGACACGACGTGCCGAAAGTGTCCGCGGAACGGTGTCTCCAGTCGGAGCGCCTCCTCCACGAACACCGGGATGAGCGCGGGGTCGCGACGCAACGCCGCTTCCGTGTCCGGGTGCCTGCCGAGGAGCCAGACCGCGCTGCTCAGCAGGCTGGTCGTCGATTCGGCCCCGGCGGCGACGAGCTGGAAGAGGATCATCACGGCCTCGCCGTGGTCGAGACGTCCCTGCATGACCCGATCCGCGATCTGGCTCAGCGCGGTCGAGGTCTCGCTCATGTTCCCGTGTCCGACCATCTGGTCGGACAGCGCGTGGGAGAGGTGGGCGGTCAGTTCGGCCACCGCGGAGGTCGCCGTTGCCAGCTGCGCAGGGGTGATGATGCCGTCGATCAGCACATTGGTCGCGACCGCCCAGTCGGTCAGGTCGTCGAGCGCATCGGTGCGCAGCCCGAGCAGCTCGGCGACCACCGCCATCGGGATGCGTCGAGCGATGGCGGGCACCCAGTCGATCCGACCGTCGTGCAGCCCGTCGTGCCACGCGGCGGCGACCAGTCGGCGGACCTCGGGTTCGAGCGCGCGAATCCGCGCAGGGGATACCGCCGGCATGACGAGGGTGCGGTGGTCGCGATGGCGCGGCCCGTCAGCGGTGGCCAGGACGTGCATGGCGTCGCCGAGACCCGCGACCGGGAACTCCGAGACCCGGCCGTCGTCGTGCCAGACCATCGTCGCGGTCAGGTTCGACGAGAAGTCGTCCGGCCGGCTCACCGCCTCGGCGATGAGGTCCCAGGAGCCGACGGCGTAGAACGGGGACTCGCCGATCTGTTGGACCGGTGCGTCGCCGTGGAGCCGCGAGTAGAAGGTCGTGGGGTCGTCGGTGGTGTGCATGACACCAGGGTCGATCACCTCGACGGACGAGCGCGCGCGATTCGGAGAACACGATACTGCTGCGGTCGGAAACGGTTACCATGCGTCTCATGGCAACTCTCTGAACTGGTACGACGGTCTACTCAACTTGTTCACCATGTCTCATCATGAGATTCGAGCGGGGGAGGGCGGACGATGGCGCGGGACTGGCTTGTCGGCGGCGATCGTGCGGATGCGGCGCGCGACCGACTCGTCGCGCATGCGGCGGCGCTGATCGGGCGACGCGGACTCGATGCCTTCGATCTCGACGAACTCGGGCGCCGTGCGCATTGCTCGCGTGCGACCATCTATCGCCACGCCGGCGGCCGGGCGGCACTGATCGAGGCGGTCTTCGCGACGACGTCGGCGCCGGTGCTCGACGAGATCCGCTCGTCCACAACGGGACTGGTGGGCGAGGAGCGCGCCCGCAAGGTCATCGTCGAGACGCTGCGCGCGCTTCGGCAGGACAGGGTGATCCGGCAGTTCCTCGCACCTCGCAGTCTCATGGACGCGACGCCGACCGTACTGGCTTCACCCACGGTGCTCGCGGTGGCCGCCGATCTGACCGGTATCGACGCGGGCGACACCGCGTCTGCACGGCTCGTCATCCGGTCGGTGCTGGGTCTGCTCCTGTGGCCCGGGGAGCCGGCAGAAGAGGCAGACCTCGTGAACGCCGTCGTGGCCGGGGTCTTCCGGCGTGACCCCGGCCCGCTCGACAGCAGCACCGACGACACCGGCCCGCACCCCTGAGGGGTGCGGGCCGGTGCCGGGCTGCAGAGAGGAGTACGTGTTGGTCAGCGCGAGAACATCAGGGCGCGCTTGACCTCGGAGATCGCCTGGGTCACCTGGATGCCGCGGGGGCATGCGTCGGTGCAGTTGAAGGTGGTGCGGCAGCGCCACACACCGTCGACGTCGTTGAGGATGTCGAGACGCTCGACGGCACCTTCGTCGCGGCTGTCGAAGATGAAGCGATGCGCGTTGACGATGGCGGCCGGGCCGAAGTACGAACCCTCGGTCCAGAACACCGGGCAACTCGTCGTGCAACACGCACAGAGGATGCACTTGGTGGTGTCGTCGAAACGTGCGCGGTCGGTCTGGCTCTGGATGCGCTCACGGGTCGGCTCGTTGCCCGAGGTGATCAGGAACGGCTTGATGGCGCGGTATGCGTCGAAGAACGGTTCCATGTCGACGACGAGATCCTTCTCCACCGGCAGGCCGCGGATGGGCTCGACGGTGATCGTGATCTCCTTGGACTTGTCCTTGGGGAGCATGTCCTTCATGAGGAGCTTGCACGCGAGGCGGTTGACGCCGTTGATGCGCATCGCGTCGGAGCCGCAGACACCGTGCGCGCAGCTGCGACGGAAGGTCAGCGTGCCGTCGAGGTAACCCTTCACGTACAGCAGCAGGTTGAGCAGGCGGTCCGTGGGCAGGGCCGGGACACGGAAGCTCTCGAACCCCTGCGCGTCCGGGTTCTCCGGATTGAAGCGGAAGATCTTGAGCGTCACCATCGTGGCCTCGTCGGGCACCGGTGGCAACGGCGGCTCGTCGGAGGACGGCGCGGGCTTGTCCAGAACAGATGTCATCAGTACTTACGCTCCATCGGTTCGTAGCGGGTCTGCACCACGGGCTTGTAGTCCAGCTCGATGTCCGAGAGAAGGTCGTTGCCCTTCTTGTACGCCATGGTGTGGCGCATGTAGTTCACGTCGTCGCGGTCGGGGTAGTCCTCGCGCGCGTGACCGCCGCGCGATTCCTTGCGGTTGAGCGCGCCGACCACGGTCACCTCGGCCATCTCGAGCAAGAAGCCGAGCTCGATGGCCTCGAGCAGGTCGCTGTTGAAGCGCTTGCCCTTGTCGTGGACCTTGATGTGGGCGTAACGCTCTTTGAACCGATGGATGTCGGTGAGCGCCTGCTTGAGGGTCTCCTCGGTGCGGAACACCGAGGCGTTGGCGTCCATGGAGGCCTGCAGTTCGGTGCGGATGTCGGCGACACGCTCGTGGCCGTGTTCGCTCAGCAGCAGTTCGAGCCAGGAGTCGACCATCTCGGTCGGCGCCTCCGGGAGTTCGGTGAACTCCGCGGAGTTGGCGTAGTCGGCGGCTGCGATACCGGCGCGACGGCCGAAGACGTTGATGTCCAGCAGCGAGTTGGTGCCGAGGCGGTTGGCGCCGTGGACGGACACGCAGGCGCACTCGCCCGCGGCGTACAGCCCGTGGACGACCTCGTCGTTGTTGCGCAGCACCTGACCGTTGATGTTGGTCGGGATGCCGCCCATGACGTAGTGGCACGTGGGGAACACAGGCACGTACTCGGTGACGGGGTCGACGCCGAGATAGGTGCGGGCGAACTCGGTGATGTCGGGGAGCTTCTCGTTGAGGACGTCCTCGCCGAGGTGGGTCACGTCGATGTAGACGTAGTCCTTGTTGGGTCCGGCGCCGCGACCTTCGAGGACCTCGAGAACCATCGATCGCGCGACGATGTCGCGAGGTGCGAGGTCCTTGATGGTGGGGGCGTAGCGCTCCATGAAGCGTTCGCCGTCGGCGTTGCGCAGGATGCCGCCCTCACCGCGGACGGCTTCGGAGATCAGGATGCCCAGTCCGGCCAGGCCGGTCGGATGGAACTGGTGGAATTCCATGTCTTCCAGGGGCAGTCCCTTGCGGAAGATGATGCCCATGCCGTCGCCGGTCAGCGTGTGCGCGTTCGACGTCGTCTTGTACATGCGCCCCGAGCCGCCGGTGGCGAAGACGATCGACTTGGCGTGGAAGACGTGGATCTCGCCGGTCGCGAGTTCGTAGGCGACGACGCCGGTGGCGACCTGCTCGCCCTTCTCGTTCTCGGTGAGGCAGATGTCGAGGGCGTAGAACTCGTTGAAGAACTCGACGTCGTGCTTGACGCAGTTCTGATACAGCGTCTGCAGGATCATGTGGCCCGTGCGGTCGGCGGCATAGCAGGCGCGGCGCACCGGCGACTTGCCGTGGTCACGGGTGTGTCCGCCGAAGCGGCGCTGGTCGATCTTGCCCTCGGGCGTCCGGTTGAACGGCAGGCCCATCTTCTCCAGATCGAGCACCGCGTCGATGGCCTCCTTGGCCATGATCTCGACGGCGTCCTGATCGGCCAGGTAGTCACCACCCTTGACGGTGTCGAACGTGTGCCACTCCCAGTTGTCCTCCTCGACGTTGGCCAGAGCGGCGCACATACCGCCCTGGGCCGCGCCGGTATGGCTGCGAGTGGGGTAGAGCTTGGTCAGTACCGCGGTGCGGGCGCGCGGAGCGGATTCGATCGCCGCGCGCATGCCTGCGCCGCCGGCGCCCACGATGACGACGTCGTAGCGGTGTTCCTGCATGTTCTGGGTCTCCTTTAGCCGACGCTGTTGACGTCGAAGGTGAGGAGGGCGTAGGTGCCCATCGTGAGGACGAGGATCATCGACACGGCGAGCAGCACGTTCAGCCAGAAGCGGGTCGAGTCCTTGCGGGAGTAGTCGGCGATCACGGTGCGCACGCCGTTGCCGCCGTGGAGCTGAGCCAACCACAGCATGGTCAGATCCCAGATCTGCCAGAAGGGCGAACTCCACCGCGCGGCGACGAACGAGGCGTCGATGCGGTGAACACCGCCGTCCCAAGCCAGCATGATGAACATGTGGCCGATCGTCAGGACGACGAGCAGCAGGCCCGAGAAGCGCATGAACAGCCACGCGTTTTTCTCGAAGTTCCCGCCCTTGGGCTTGCGGGGCGAGCGCGGGTTGTCCAGGCTCGCGGGACGATCGTGTTGGGTACCGAGGGTCTTGGCGACACCGGTGGCTTCCGAGGTGGTCATCTCTGGTGTCTCCTACAGGTGGCTGAACATGATCTGCAGCAGGCGGACCGCGCCGGCACCGAAGACGATGACGAACAGGGTCATGGCCACCCACAGCATCTGCCGCTGGTACTTGGGGCCCTTGGACCAGAAGTCCACGAGGATCAGGCGCACACCGTTGAAGGCGTGGAACAGGACGCAGGCGACCAGGGCGATCTCCATGAGACCGATGAGCGGCGTCTTGTAGGTCTCGATGATCGCGTCGTACTGGTTGGGGTCGACGCGGATGACCGCGGTGTCCAGCACGTGCACGAACAGGAAGAAGAAGATGGTGACGCCCGTGATGCGGTGGAGGACCCACGACCACATGCCGGGATCGCCGCGATACAGGGAACGTCTGCGCACCGGGTCGGGTGCGACTTCCATTGAGGTGCTCATCGGGAAACTGGCCTCCAACATCGTCGATGGACGCATCGAATCGGCATGCTCCGACTCGACCATGGACCCATAGAAAGAGACTCTAAACCCATGCTGACAGCGGTGGTAAATTGCCCGAACCGATCTGGGCGACAAGACATTACGAGTTAGGTTTGCCTTACCCAAGCTTTGTGGTGATGAAGTTCCGATGAACGGCCGGTTACGCCGTGCGACAGGAGATCTACGTGGTTGCCGAAGTCGAGTGGAATATGTTGCGGGACAAGGCGAAAAGTGTCGTCGGACATGCCTACGCCCCGTACTCCGGGTATCCGGTCGGGGCCGCGGGCCTGACCGCCGATGGGCATGTGGTCTCCGGGTGCAATGTGGAAAATGTCTCATACGGTCTCGGCGTCTGCGCCGAGGTCTCGCTGGTCGGGCAGCTGGTGAGCGGCGGGGGCCGGACGCTGCGTGCGGTCAGCGTCTGCGACGCCAGAGGGGCCGTGCTGATGCCATGCGGTCGGTGCCGTCAGGTCCTGCTGGAGTTCGGCGGACGCGAGCTGCTCGTCGATCACCCCGACGGTCCCCGGGCGCTGGGCTCGCTGCTGCCCGATGCGTTCGGTCCCGACGACCTGGCCGCGGTCCGCGCATGACCGGCGCGGTCGGCGACGCCATCCACGCCGTGTCGGTGATCGCGACCAAACGCGGCGGACGCACGCTCAGCGACGCGCAGATCGCCTGGATGGTCGACGGTTACACCCGCGGCGAGGTCGCCCCCGAGCAGATGTCGGCGTTGCTGATGGCGATCTTTCTCCGTGGCATGAACAGGCGCGAGATCGCTTCGTGGACCCACGCCATGATCGACAGCGGGCGCCGGATGGACCTCTCCGGACTGCGTCGCGAAGGACGACCCCTCGTGACGGTGGACAAACACTCGACCGGCGGCGTCGGCGACAAGATCACGCTCCCGCTCACCCCGCTCGTCGCCTCGTTCGGCGTCGCCGTCCCGCAACTGTCCGGCCGGGGGCTCGGCCACACCGGGGGCACACTCGACAAGCTCGAATCCATTCCGGGATGGCGGGCCGAGGTCGGCGTCGAGGAGATGATCGACCAGCTCGAGCGGGTGGGGGCGGTCATCTGCGCCGCCGGTGCGGACCTGGCGCCGGCCGACCGCAAGCTGTACGCGTTGCGGGACGTCACCGGCACCGTCGAGTCCATCCCGCTTCTCGCCTCGTCGATCATGAGCAAGAAGATCGCAGAGGGTACCGGCGCGCTGGTGCTGGATGTGAAGACCGGGTCGGGTGCCTTCCTCCCCGACGAGGACGACGCCCGCGAACTCGCCTCGACCATGGTCGAACTCGGCCACGACGCGGGAGTGGACACCCGAGCGGTCATCACCGACATGAGCACGCCGCTCGGGCGGGCGGTCGGGAACGCCGTCGAGGTCGCCGAATCGGTGGAGGTGCTCGCCGGCGGCGGTCCCTCCGACGTCGTGGAGCTGACCTTGGCCCTGGCGCGGGAGATGCTCGACGCCGCGGGTCTGCCCGACGCCGATCCCGCCCTCCATCTCGCCGACGGTCGGGCGATGGACTCGTGGCGGGCCATGATCGCGGCGCAGGGCGGCGACCCGGACGCTCCGCTTCCGGTCGCCCGGCATCGCGAAGACGTGCCGGCCGATCGCGACGGTGTCGTCACCGGAATGGACGCACGGTCGGTCGGCGATGCCGCCTGGCGGCTCGGCGGTGGACGCGCGAAGCCGGGGGAGGCCGTCGCCGCGGAGGCCGGCGTGGTCATCCACGCCAAGCCCGGCGACCGGGTGCGCGCCGGTCAACCGCTCTTCACCTTGCACACGCGGGATGAATCCCGGCTGGCCGGAGCACGCGCATGCCTCGACGGTGCGGTGGCGATCGACGATCCGGCCGGTGATGTCGGCGCGCAGCGCCGCCCCCTGATCGTCGATCACGTTAGGTTCACAGCATGACGACGCTGACGCCGGCGAACATCTCCCTCGCACCCAAGGTCCTCCTGCACGACCACCTCGACGGCGGGTTGCGGCCCGCGACAGTCCTCGAGCTGGCCCGGGAGGTCGGTTACGAGGGGTTGCCGACCGACCCCGACGGGCACTCGATCGACGACGCCGCCACCCTCGCGCAGTGGTTTCGCGAGGCTGCCGACAGCGGGTCCCTCGAGCGGTACCTGGAGACCTTCTCGCACACCGTGGCGGTGATGCAGACAGCGCCGGCGCTCGAACGCGTCGCGCGGGAGTGCGTGGCCGACCTCGCCGATGACGGCGTCGTCTACGCCGAGGTCCGGTATGCGCCCGAGCAGCACCTCGAAGGCGGTCTGGACCTCGACGAGGTGGTGCAGGCGGTGCTGCGCGGCTTCGCCGACGGCGAGGCGGAAGCGGCCGCCCGGGGCAAGAGCATCACGGTGCGCTGCCTCGTGACCGCGATGCGGCACGCCGCGCGGTCACGCGAGATCGCCGAACTCGCGGTGCGTTACCGGGACCGCGGCGTCGTCGGCTTCGACATCGCCGGGGCGGAGGCCGGGCACCCGCCGACCCGTCACCTCGACGCGTTCGAGTACATGCGTGCCAACAGCGCACCGTTCACGATCCACGCGGGGGAGGCGTTCGGACTGCCGTCGATCCACGAGGCGATCGGTTTCTGCGGGACCGACCGGCTCGGGCACGGCGTGCGCGTCTTCGACGACATCGAGTTGCCCGCGGGCGTCGACCTCGCGGCACAGTCGTTCACCGGCGCACGACTGGGTCAGATCGCCAACGTCGTGCGGGACAAGCGGATTCCGCTCGAGTTGTGCCCGAGCTCGAATGTCCAGACCGGCGCCGTCGCCTCGCTCGCCGAGCATCCCTTCAACGTGCTGGCGCGGTTGCGATTCCGCGTCACCGTGAACACCGACAACCGGCTCATGTCCGACACCACGATGAGCAAGGAGTTCGGGCTGCTCGCCGAGCAGTTCGGTTACGGCTGGGCCGACTTCGAGCGCTTCACCGTGAATGCCATGAAGTCGGCGTTCATCCACTTCGACGAACGCCTCGCGTTCATCGACGACATCATCAAGCCCGGATACGCGGTGCTCCTGGGCTGACGGGTCGGCGTCGGATCGGGTGCTCAGCCCTTCTTGGTGAGTCGGGCCTCGAAGTCGTGCTCGAGCGCCCGCCACGCCTCGGCCTCGTTCTCGAACGGACCGCTGGGGGCCATGCGCTTGGGGTCGGGGTTCACCGTGTAGTCCACGAACCAGCCCAGCGGCGTCGTCGTACCGAGTGCCTCGTTCACCGTGTCGTCGCCCGCGTAGTCGGCGGCGTCGGTGAACAGTTCGACGGCCAGGTCGAGCTGGTCCCGGTCCATCCGTCGGGGCCCGTCGATGATGTCGTCGGCGAGGCCGGGCAGGACATAGACATTGTCGTCGATGACGTCGAACTCGAGTGAGCCGTCGGTGGCCTCGGTGCGGACCTGCTCGAACGTCGACAAGTCCGCGAGGTCGTGGGTGTTGTCGTCGGCGAGGAACCGCGACAAGGCACGTGCGGAGGAGAACACGAAGATCTTGCCGTTGGCGCCGAGGAAGACCGGGTCGTCGCCGAGGTAGCAGCGCAGCGTCAGGTACTCGCCCGCGCTGGTGACGATCCGGATCGGATCGATGCCGACGGATGCCCAGAAGTCGTCATCGTCGTAGTCGTCCGCGTCTTCGTCGTCTTCTTCTTCATCGTCGACGGCCGTGTCGTCTGCGTCGTCGGTGTCGTCCGCGGAATCGTCGGCGCCGACGATCTCGATGTCGTCATCGGCCGGTTCGTCCTCGTCCTCGGCGGATGCGGCGGCCTCGAGTTCGGCTTCGGCGGTCTCGACGGCCTTGGGGTCGACCTCCGGCGTGGAGATGACCCCGTCGATGGCATCGAGCACATCGTCCCAGTGCTTGGCGATCAGCCGTCCGATGCGCACCCAGAGGTCGGCGCCCTCGCGGCCGTCGAAGTTGCGGGTGCCGGTCGTGACGGCGCCGACGATCGGGTTGCCGTTGAAGAACTTGGTGACCGGGGTCAGTTCGCAGACCTCACCGAGGATCCGCACGATCTCCAGTGCGTCCTCGAGTTCGGCGATGACCTCCGGGGTGGGGTCCTCGGCGGCCAGTTCGGGTACGCCGACGAGGTCGTAGCTGTGGCGTTCGTCGGGCACGAGTTCGTCGGCCTGCAGACCGACGACCGTGGACCACGCCGGGTGCTCGACGAGATCGTTGTCGTCGCTGGTGCGGATGAACGCGGCGAGCTCGGCGACCCCGGGCAGCACGTAGAGATCCTCGTCGAGTCCGAGGAAGGCCTCCCACTCGTCGTCACCCTCGCGCCAGCGAGGTGCCCACAGTGTGAAGCTGTTTCCGTCGGTGAGTCCGAGCTCAATCGGGACGATGTCTCCGGCCATGGGGACACAGCCTAGCGATTGTCGACGCCGATTCCAGTAGTGCCCCCACAGACTCTCGGTGGTCTGCGGACGACGAATCGGTGAACGGCCGCGCCATCGACGACGACGGCTGCGCGAACGCTTGTCATCGTGGACGGAAGAAGCCCTCGAAGGTCTGATCGAGGTTAGACGTCCGTACCGCCGAAACGCTCACCGGGTCACCGGCTTCCACCATCTGATTGTTTCCGATGTACATGGCGACGTGCCCGGACCACACCGCGAGATCTCCGGGTCGGAGTTGGGCCTGCGACACCCGGATGCCCGCGGTGTCCTGGTCCTGGGCCAGGCGCGGCAGATCAACGCCGGCCTGTCGATAGGCCCATTGGGTCAACCCGCTGCAGTCGAACCCGTCCGGCGTAGTTCCGCCCCAGACGTAGGGAACTCCGCGCTGGCTCAACGCCGCACGTACCGCCGTGGCGGCCCGTTGGTCGGGTGCGTAGGCCACCGAACCGTCCGGCAGGGTGATGGGAACGCCACCGCGGACGGGGGTTGTGGACAGTCCGTTCGCCGGGTCTGCGACCGTTCCCTCGGCCGGGGCGGTGTGCCGGGCCAGGGCGGTCATCGCCTCGGTGTCCGACCGGAGATCCGCTCGCGCACGGCTCACGGTCGCGATGCCCCGCCCGATGTGGTCGATCGCCACCGGGAGGATCGCGAGGAGACCCGCCGGCGTGATCGGACCGCCGGCCAGCGCGTGGGCGGAACGGTCGAACGAGTCCACGAGCCCGTCGAGATGGGCCGCCGCGGCATGCACCGTGCCGCTCGCCCGCTCGACGAGACGGGCGAATTCGTCGGCGCTCTCCGCCAGCCCGGTCATTGTCTGCTGGAGTGCTCCAGCCGCATCTCCCGCGCCCGCCGCGCCCGCGCCCTGCCAGGTGGTGAGCGCGGTATCGGTGACCGAGACGGATCGACGGCGTGCAGACTCCACGGTGCCGGCGGCGACGCGAAGTGTCTCGGCGGGATTTCCCGGCGACAGGACGCCGGTGCCGAGTGCGTCGACGAGTCTGCGCAGCGGTTCGATGAGCAGTTCGACGCCGATCACAGGGTCAGCTCCCGGTCGGCGGCTGCGCAGTCGCAGTCGACGTAAGCGGCGTCGGCGGATCGCGTGGTCGTCGCGATCTGTCGATGACGAGCCGCGATCGCGTCGGTCGTGCTCCGGTGGGCCTGGAGGAACTCGGCGACGGCGGCGAGGAATTCGGCGCCGATCAGGCCGAAGGTGACCGCGAGGTCGACCAGATCCGTCGGCTCGTGGCCGGGCCCGTCGCCGAGGAGGGCTCCGTTGTCCCGGTGAGCATCGGCGAACGTTCGCAGGGCGATCGAATCGGTGTGGAGGCGGGCATGTGCCGGATGGTCCGGCGTCGGGGCGGGGGATGCGGCGGATGAGGAGAACGGGCTCATGGGTTTCAGACGCTGCGCAGCGCCGGCGGGTTCCATCTCTCTGTGGGAACTCGTCGTGATTCGGAAGCGCCCCGTTCGAGAGTGGTGCGAGACGGGGAGTCGCCCACGCTGCACGCGTGTCCCGCCCAGGAAATAGGGTGGTCGCCATGGATTGCCTGATCGTCGACCATCCCCTCGCGGCCGCGCGGCTCACCACCATGCGGGACGAGAACACCGACAACGCCGGGTTCCGGGCGGCTCTGTCGGACCTCACGCAGATGCTGATCTACGAGGCCCTCGTGGGCGCCCCGAGCGCTGATGTCGTCATCAACACCCCGCTGACCTCACACACCGGGTCGCGGTTGGCGGCCCCACCGCTGCTGGTCCCGGTGCTGCGTGCCGGACTCGGCATGGTGGAGCAGGCCCACGCGATGGTCCCGGAGGCGCACGTCGGATTCGTCGGTCTCGCACGCGACGAGGAGACCGCGCAGCCGGTGCCGTACCTCGAGTCGCTACCCGAGGACCTGGCGGGGAGGCCGGTGTTCGTCCTCGATCCGATGCTCGCAACCGGCGGGTCGATGCTCCACACCATCGAGCTCCTCGTGGCGCGCAACGCCACCGACATCACCGCGGTGTGCGTCGTCGCAGCCCCGGAAGGTGTTGCCGCTCTGGAGGAATCCGGTCACCCGTGTCGCCTCGTCGTGGCTGCGGTGGACGAGGGGCTCAACGACGTGAACTACATCGTGCCCGGTCTCGGTGACGCCGGTGACCGGCAGTTCGGTCCGCGATACTCGTAGGACTCCGACGCGCATCGCGTCATGCGGATCGTCGACGCCATCGTCCGCGGCATCAACCACATCGATAACCGTTGCCCCGAGGGCCATTTCGACGACGAAGAGCTCCCGCGAGACCGACCTCCCCGGCCTGGTGCCCCGGGGTGTCAGCTCGGCAGTGACCAATACGCCAGCATCGGCTCGGCGGTCAGCACGGTGCCGTTCTCGACGATGGTGAGGCTCGTCGGTGAGACGAGGTAGCTGACGGCTCCATTGCGCGCCTCGAAGGTGTCACCCGTGCGAGTCGGGAATTGCAGTTCGATCCCACCCTCGGGTGCGAGGCCCTTGTAATACCAGCGGCCCGTCTGGTTCCCGACCTGGCAGATCACCACGCGCGATCGAGAGGTCTGTCCCACCGCGACGGCGGGGTCGCCCGCGGCATTGCAGCGTGGACCGTCGGTGAAGCCCTGCCAGTCCGCGCCCGAGACGGAGGGCGCCGGGCGTGCCGGTGTCGACGAGGTGGCCGGTGTCGTCGGTGTCGTGGTGGTGGGCGTCGTCTCGGCGGGTCGGGTGATCGTGCTGGTGAACGTCGGAGTCGACGACTGCCCACCGTCGGCGGAGTCGCGGACCGCGGACTCGTCGTCCGCGGGAATGAAGAGCAGGGCTGCCAGCACTGCTGCGACGACCAGCAGCACACCTGCGCCGATCGCCACCAGTACCGCGGGCGACGACCACGGCGACCGGGGCGGTCCGGGAGACGTCTGGCCCGGTGGGTAACCGCCCTGGGGGTAACCGCCTTGCGGATAGCCGGCCGGACCGCTCGGTGGATGACTCATCTCGCTCCTTCGGTTCGCGCCGGGCCGGAATCCGTGCCGTGTCTACAGTTCGCCGACGATCTGCGCCAGCAACTCACCCATCCGGGTCGCGGACGTGCGTCCCACCTCCAGCACCTCCCCGTGGCTCAGGTGCTCGCCGGTCATGCCGGCCGCGAGGTTGGTGACCAGCGACACCCCGAGTACGTCGAGTCCGGCGGCGCGGGCCGCGATGGTCTCGTGCACGGTTGACATGCCGACCAGGTCGGCGCCCATCGTGCGCAGCATCCGGATCTCGGCCGGTGTCTCGTAGTGCGGGCCCGGCAGTCCGGCGTACACGCCTTCGGCAAGGCTCGGGTCGACACGGCGCGCGATGTCGCGCAGACGTGGCGCATAGGCGTCGACGAGGTCGACGAACCGGGCACCGACGAGGGGTGACCGGGCCGTCAGATTGAGATGGTCGGAAATCAGCACCGGTTGGCCGACCGCCATGTCCTCGCGCAGGCCGCCCGCCGCGTTGGTCAGCACGATGGAGCGCACGCCGGCCGCCGCGGCCGTCCGGACCGGGTGTACGACACGGGCCAGATCGTGACCTTCGTAGGCGTGAATTCGACCGAGCATCAACAGGATTCGACGGTCGTCGATGCGGATCGAATGGACCACTCCGCCATGGCCCGCGGCCGCGGGCGCGGTGAACCCGGGAATCGAGGCCATCGGCAGCGAACGAACCGGCCGCCCGAATGCGTCCGCCGCCGGCGCCCACCCGGACCCGAGGATGACGGCGACATCGTGTGTTGCAGCGTCGGTCTCGGCGGCGATCATGGCCGCAGCGGCGACCGCTGCGGCGTCTGGGTCGACAGTGGGATCCATGCGCCAACCCTAAACCGTGAGCGGGCCGGCCGATGCATGCCGAGATCACCCGGGCGATCGCGTCGGCGACGGAGAAGCGGCAGGCGATAAGGTCGGCACATGCCTTATCTGAAGGAGACCGGAGAGATCGTCGAACTCCACCTCGGTGCCCACGGGGAGGAGATCAGCGAGTCCAACCCCGAGAACCGCTTCCGGCTGGACTGGCTGGACGAGGTCGACCGGTTGCTCGACGACGTCGTTGCGGATCCGGCGCATCCGCTCGTGATCACGGCCACCGGCAAGTTCTTCTCGAACGGGCTCGACACCGACCACATCTTCGCCGCGCCCGATCAGCTTCCCGGTTACCTCGACCGCGTCCACGCGCTCTACGCGAAGGTCCTCACCCTGCCGGTACCGACCGTCAGTGCGATCAACGGCCACGCCTTCGGGGCCGGCGCGATGCTCGCACTGTGCACCGACCACGTCCTGATGCGCACCGAACGCGGATTCTGGTCGCTGCCGGAGGCCGCTCTCTCCATGCCGTTCACCCGCGGGATGGCTACCCTGCTGCGCACCAGGCTCGACGACCGGACCGCGACCGAGGCGATGTTCACCAGCCGTCGATACCCCGCCGACGAAGCGGTGGACGCCGGCATCGTCGACGAGGCGGTGGAGGTCGGGCAGCTCGCCGCCCACGCGGCCGCGATCGCCGCGGCGCGGGCCTCGACCGTCGGGCCGAATCTCGCACTGATCAAGCGTGGGCTCCGTGCTCCGCTGCTCGAGGACCTCGCGACACCGACACCGCCCGGAGTGTTCTGATGACCGCCGCGGGAGCGGGTTTCGCCGCGGCCGACAACCCCATCGACGCCTGGCTGGCCGCGCACGGAACAGAACTCATCGCATGGCGTCGGGACATCCATGCCCATCCCGAGCTGTCGCGCCAAGAGGTCCGCACCACCGAGCTCGTGATGGCGGAGCTGTCCGCCGCCGGTCTCACCCCACGCCGCCTCCCGCTGGGCACCGGCGTGGTCTGCGACCTCGGGCCGTCCGGTGAACCCCGCATCGGTCTGCGCGCCGACATGGACGCGCTGCCCATCACCGAACACACCGGTCTCCCGTTCACCTCCACCGTCGACGGGGCCTCGCACTCCTGCGGCCACGACGCGCACACCGCCATCCTCCTCGGCGTCGCCAAACTCCTCGCCGCCGCCGAACCCCTACCCGTGGGCGTGCGCCTGATCTTCCAGGCCGCCGAGGAGGTCATGCCGGGCGGCGCGCTCGACGCCATCGAGGCCGGCGTCACCGTCGGCCTCGGGCGGATCTTCGCGCTGCACTGCGACCCGCGCCTCCCCGTCGGCGCGATCGGACTCCGCTCCGGACCACTGACCTCGGCGGCCGACCACATCGAACTGCACCTCCACTCCGCGGGCGGTCACACCTCACGTCCGCACCTCACCGGCGACCTGATCTACGCGATGGGCACCGTCATCACCGGACTGCCCGGCATCCTGTCCCGTCGCGTCGACCCGCGCTCCGGCACGGTGATGGTGTGGGGCGCCGCCAACGCGGGTAGCGCCCCCAACGCCATTCCCCAGGAAGGACGGATGCGGGGCACGGTACGTACCGGCGACCACGGGACCTGGGCCGAACTGGAACCCCTCGTGCGCAGCGTCATCGGCGAACTCCTCGCACCGCTCGGCGTCCGCTACGACCTCTCGTACTTCCGGGGCGTGCCACCCGTCGTCAACGACGAGACTGCCGTCGAGATGTTCGAACGGTCTGTGTCCGCGATCGGCCCACGGGCTGTCGCCGACACCCCGCAGTCGCCCGGTGGCGAAGACTTCTCGTGGTATCTCGAACAGGTGCCGGGAGCGATGGCCCGTCTGGGCGTCTGGGACGGCTTCGGACCCCAGGTGGATCTGCACGCACCCAACTTCGACCTCGACGAACGATGCCTCGCCATCGGTGTTCGCGCTCTCGCGGGAATTGTCCTCAACGCGCGCAGTGCAGCAGGCTGAGCCCGACTCGATCAGTCGGCGGACCCGATCACCCAGCGGTCCTCATCACTCAGCCGGGCCGGGCCCGACATTGCGCGACTCGCGCAACCGCAGGTCTTGCACGTATTCGGCGGGTGCCCCGGCGATCTCGGCGGCCTCGGCCATCACACCCAGATAGCGCGCCGACGGCAGGCCGCCTTCGAACGCGTCGAGGACATACAGCCACGCCAGGACGGGCCCGTCCTCGGTGTCGATGCGCGCCCGGATCTTGCGGTGGATACCGAGTTCGGAACCCTCCCAGCGATCCAGCAGGTCCTCGTCCTCGGTGGTGACGTCGTAGAGGACGACGAACACGCGCGCCTCCGGGTCATCGCGATCCTCGGTGACCGTGGCCAGCGAACCCTCCCACCCGATGTCGCCGCCGCCGAAGGTCAGACGCCAACCGCGGAGCCATCCGGTGCCCGACATCGGCGAGTGCGGAGCGCGCTCGGCCATCTGCTCGGGATGCATGTTGGATCCGTAGGCTGCGTAAATCGGCACGGATGGAGCCTAGATGGTCCGCGGCCACTCCGGAAGGTGACACCGACCGGGGCCGGTCCGTTGTGATCCGTGCGTCCTCCGGGCCGAGTCGTGTCCCACATCACCGCCACCGGCTGACGGCCCATCGCCGGTCGGCCTCGTGCACGGCGCCGACACCGCGCGACTAGTTTGGTAGGCGGCGCGGACGCCGCTTGCCCGGTTCGCCCCCCGAGGAACGCACCACCCCGCGCGACCTCGACAGATCTCGACGACACGCAGTCGGTGCGCGACGCCCCCACGAGAGGCCGCTGAGCACCGGCGAGGAGAACAGGAGTGACAGTGACCAGGATCGTCATCATCGGCGGCGGACCGGCTGGCTACGAGGCCGCGCTCGCCGCGGCCGCCTACGGAGCCGACATCACGGTGATCGACTCGGACGGGATCGGTGGCGCCTGCGTGCTGTGGGACTGCGTGCCGTCGAAGACGTTCATCGCGTCGACCGGCATCCGCACCGAGGTCCGTCGCGCCGTCGACCTCGGCATCAACATCAAAGCCGATGACACCATGGTCACCCTGCCGCAGATCCACCAGCGCGTCCGTGACCTCGCGTTCGCCCAGTCCGCCGACATCCGGTCGCGCCTCGTGAGCGAGGGTGTGAAGCTCGTGAACGGGACCGCAACCCTTGACGACTCGCAGGTCGGGGTGTCGTCGCACTCGGTTCTGGCGACCCTGGCCGACGGCACCACGGAGCGCTTCGACGGCGACGTGGTGTTGCTCGCCACCGGCGCGTCGCCGCGGGTCCTGCCCGACGCACAACCCGACGGTGAACGCATCCTCACCTGGCGGCAGCTCTACGACCTCGAGAAACTGCCCGAGCACCTGGTCGTCATCGGGTCCGGTGTGACCGGCGCCGAGTTCGTCCACGCCTACACCGAGCTGGGCGTGAAGGTCACACTGGTGTCCAGCCGTGATCGCGTGCTCCCACACGAGGACGAGGACGCCGCGCTGGTCCTCGAGGACGCGCTCGCCGAACGCGGAGTCGAACTCGTCAAACATGCGCGGGCCGACCGGGTGGAGCGTTCCGGCGACACGGTGACCGCACATCTGGCCGACGGCTCGACCGTCACCGGTTCCCACGTACTCATGACCGTCGGGTCGATCCCCAACACCGCCGATCTGGGGCTCGAACGTGCCGGGGTCGCCGTCGGCAAGGGCGGCTACATCGACGTGGACCGGGTCTCGCGCACGTCGGTGGCCGGTATCTACGCTGCCGGTGACTGCACCGGACTCCTGCCGCTCGCGTCGGTGGCCGCCATGCAGGGACGCATCGCGATGTATCACGCGCTCGGCGAAGGTGTCAGCCCGATCAAGCTGAAAACCGTTGCGTCGGCGATCTTCACACGTCCGGAGATCGCCACGGTCGGGGTGTCGCAGAACGCCATCGACACCGGCGAATACCCCGCCCGGACCGTGATGCTCCCACTGGCCACCAACCCCCGGGCCAAGATGAGTGGGCTACGCCGAGGGTTCGTGAAGATCTTCTGCCGGCCGGCAACAGGCGTGGTCATCGGCGGAGTGGTGGTGGCGCCCAACGCATCCGAACTCATCCTGCCGATCGCGCTCGCCGTGCAGAACAAGCTGACGGTCGGCGACCTCGCACAGACGTTCTCGGTGTATCCGTCGCTGACGGGGTCGATCACCGAAGCGGCCCGTCAGCTCGTCCGCCACGACGATCTCGACTGACCCGATCGATCGGGCAACCGATCCGGGCGCCGGTCCGGGGTTGTGCACAGGACGCCTGCGCGCCCACTCCGACGTCCCAGGATGGCGGTAGGGTCGTAGCCATTTGCCCGATCCGGCTGTCCGGTTCGCGACGAGGGAGGTGTCGTGTCATCGCCTGAGCAGTTCTACAACACCCACGGTGCCGGGAACGAACGCACCTTCGACGGTGCGCGGACCGAGTGGGCGGGGATGGGGATCGACGAGATCCTCGACGTCCTCGCGTCGATGAACCCCGGCGTGGCCGACGGTGACGTCAACACCATTTTGCAGGCGATCGAGGCGATACGACGGGCGGCCGAGTCCATGCACGGCATGTTCGGCGACCAGATGTCGGGTCAGGCCTCGGACGCGGCGCTGGAGGCCGGCCGGTCGTTGTCGGCGGACATGGCGACGACCTCGGCGTCGGCGGGACGGATAGGCGACGCGATGTCCGGTGCCGCCGGAATCCTCGAGTCGACCCGCGGGCAGGAAGGCCGTCTCCGCGAACTGCAGCAACATCTGCGCGACAACCCCGAGGATGCGGCCTCGGTCCGGCACGAGGTGGACCGGACCATGACCGGGACGTACTCGTCCCCGATGATCGGCGTGCAGTACACGCTGCCGCGGGAGCCGGTCAACGCCAACGGGATGACGTCCGGCGCCGGGACAGTCGAGGCGATCGACACCACCGGGTCCGCTGCCGGTGGCGGCGGCTCGGAGACGACTCGTGGGCAGGCCGCCAACACGGTCGACGCCGGCGACTTCGGGCCGTCGGGGGCCCGGGCAGCGCCGACACCGGTGCCTGCTGCCGGGCCGGGTCCGGCAGGGGGTGGGCCGGGCACGACAGCGAGCCCGGCCGCCGCGTCCGGACCGTCGACGGGATCGGCGCCGCGCGTCGGCGCGGACGGACCGGACGGTCTGCTCCGCGGCGGGCGCGGTACACCCGAGGCGGTGATGAGAGGTGCGTCGTCGACGCGCGACTCGCAGAACCCGACCGGGCATGCGGGCGGCTCCGTGTCGGGGGCTGCGGCGGGCGCGTCGGGCGGCTCCGGTTCGGTCGCCCCGCTCGCGATGCCCGCACCCGCACCCGCACCGGCACCCGGTCCCTCGTCCGCGGCGCCGCTGTCGACGCCTGTCTCGTCGCCCGCATCGGCGTCCACTCCGCCGGGCGCGGTCGGTCAGCGTCCGGGCGGCATCGGCTCCCCGGGACCCCTCGGGGCTCCGCCCGGCACCCGCCGACCCGGTGGCGACGACGAGACACACCGCGCCGCACCGTATCTGAACACTCGCGAACACGGCGCCGAGATCGTCGGCGACATGCCGCTCGTCGGACCCCCGGTCATCGGTGACTGGGTTCGCCAGGCATTTCCGTCGACACCCGAGCCGGCACCCGCCCCGGCGCCCGAGCACGCCGACGCGTCACCGTCCGGGAATGCCGATGGAGACCGCCCGGCCTCTACCAGGACGACCGACGCCGAGGTCCCGGCGCCCGCGAAACCGGGTGGAGCGTGAACGCGACCCGGTCAGGGTGGGAGCCCGTCGGGGGAGTCCCGTGCTGACTCGCGTCGACCGGTTGCCGGGCGGCGTCGCCCGCCTCGTCGACGCCGTCCCCGACGAGGACATCACCCGCTGTCTACACCAGCTCGTCGCGACAGCCCTGGATGTGACGGCGGCGTCGACGCCGGAGATCCGCGACGTCACACGGCACTGGCGCCAGCACGGATCCGCCGCGCCGGAAGACGCCTCCCGGCTGCGCCTCCTTGCCGCGCAGCACGACTTCGACGCCTTCGCGTATCACCGCCGTGGCGACATCGATGCTCAGCGGGACAGTTTCCGTCGGGCGCGGGCGCTCGACTGCGCGCTGGCTGCGATGTCGACGTCCCTTGCCGGGCAGTCGCTCCGGGCGGCGCTGGGCGAGACCGCCTACGAGGCGGCCGCGGCTCTCGGTGCAGGCGCCGGGGTGGTGGCCATCCTCGCCGATCACGTCATGTGACCGAGCCGGGTGTGATCGATACGGACCCTCAGGCCAGGCCGAAGCTGTGCTCCACGGCCCGATTCCATTCCGCATAGAGTCCGTCGCGACGTTCCCGGTCCATCCCGGGTTCCCAGCGGCGGTCCTCGGCCCAGTTCGCGCGGATGTCGTCTTCGCTCTCCCAGAATCCCACGGCCAGACCGGCGGCGTAGGCGGCGCCGAGCGCGGTCGTCTCGTTGACGACCGGCCGCACGACCGGGACGTCGAGGATGTCGGCCTGGAACTGCATGAGCAGTTCGTTCACCACCATTCCGCCGTCGACCTTCAGTGTCGACAGCTCGACCCCGGAGTCGGCCTGCATCGCCTCGATCACCTCGCGGGTCTGGAATGCACTGGCCTCCAACGCTGCCCGCGCGAGATGGCCCTTGTTCACGAACCGGGTCAGGCCGACTATGACGCCGCGTGCATCGGATCGCCAGCGTGGCGCGAACAGGCCGGAGAAGGCGGGGACGAAGTACGCGCCGCCGTTGTCCTCGACCTCCGCGGCCAGCTTCTCGACATCGGCCGCCTGCGCGAACAGGCCGAGGTTGTCGCGCAGCCACTGGATGAGCGAGCCGGTCACCGCGATCGATCCCTCGAGGGCGTAGCGAGCCGGCTGGTCACCGATCCGGTAGCAGACGGTGGTCAGCAGGCCGTGCTCGCTGAACACCGGCTCCGTTCCGGTGTTGAGCAACAGGAAGTTGCCGGTTCCGTAGGTGTTCTTCGCCTCGCCGGGCTCCAGGCACGCCTGGCCGAACGTCGCGGCCTGCTGGTCGCCCAGGATTCCCGACAACGGCACACCGGGGAGCGGTCCGTTGCCGCGCAGCGAGCCGAAGTCGCCGGAGGAGCTGCGGATCTCGGGGAGCATCGACATCGGGATGCCCATCTCGGCGCAGATGTCGGCGTCCCAGGTCTGGGTGCGCAGGTCCATCAGCATGGTGCGCGAGGCGTTGGTGACGTCGGTGACG
Organism: Gordonia terrae; assembly: GCF_051789125.1. Classification (GTDB taxonomy): domain Bacteria; phylum Actinomycetota; class Actinomycetes; order Mycobacteriales; family Mycobacteriaceae; genus Gordonia; species Gordonia terrae_A. Next base: position 1,849,114 of record NZ_CP196526.1, read on the forward strand.
TGTTGCCCGCCGTCGACCCCGCCGGTCATGTTCCACGCGATCCAGGAATCCATTGTGCCGAAACATAGTTCGCCGTTCTCGGCGCGGTCGCGGAGGCCGTCGACGGAGTCGAGGATCCAACGCGCCTTGGGGCCGGCGAAGTAGGTCGACAGCGGCAGTCCGGTGCGATCGCGGTACCGGTCGACACCGGCGTCTCCGGCGAGTTCCTCGCACAGATCGCTGGTACGGGTGTCCTGCCAGACGATCGCGTTGTGCACCGGCTTGCCGGTCTCCCGGTCCCAGATGACCGTCGTCTCGCGCTGATTGGTGAGTCCGCACGCCACGATGTCCTTGGCGGTCAGGTCCGCCGAGGCCAGAGCCGCGGCGCCGACTCGACGGGTGTTGCGCCAGATCTCGGCGGCATCGTGTTCGACCCAGCCCGCGCGGGGAAAGATCTGCTCGTGCTCGAGTTGTTCGACGCCGACGACGCGCCCCTTGTGATCGAAGATCATCGCCCGGGTCGAGGTGGTGCCCTGGTCGATCGCCGCCACGTATCTGCCTGCCCTGCCCACGCCGGACAGTGTCGCACGCGCTCGCGCCGACCGAGATCAATTAGGCTCGGCAAGCATGAACACCGAGTTCAATCCGGACCGGCCGGCCGACATGGGGCCGCTCTACCACGCCGAGGCGTGGCGCAGACTCGGTGCCGAACAGTTCGACGTCCTGGTCATCGGCGGCGGGGTGGTGGGGGTCGGTGCCGCGCTCGACGCGGCGACACGCGGTCTGCGGGTGGCGCTCGTGGAGGCCCGCGACATCGCGTCGGGTACGTCGAGTCGGTCGTCGAAGATGTTCCACGGCGGGCTGCGCTACCTCGAGCAACTCGAATTCGGTCTGGTGCGTGAGGCACTCAGGGAACGTGAGTTGTCGTTGCGTTTCCTCGCTCCCCACCTCGTCAAGCCGTTGCCGTTCCTCTATCCGCTCACCCAGCGGGTCTGGGAGCGGCCGTATGTCGGCGCCGGGATCTTCCTCTACGACCGTATGGGTGGCGCCAAGTCCGTTCCCGGGCAACGTCACGTCACGCGGTCGGGTGCGTTGCGGGTGGCGCCGGCGCTCAAGCGCAATTCGCTGATCGGTGGAATCCGGTATTACGACACGGTCGTCGACGATGCGCGCCACAGCCTCACGGTCGCCCGAACGGCCGCCAACTACGGTGCGGTCATCCGGACCTCGACCCAGGTGATCGGTTTTCTGCGTGAGTCCGACCGGGTGCTCGGAGTCCGGGTGCGCGACACCGAGAACGGTGACGTCACCGAGATCCGCGCCCACTGCGTCATCAATGCCGCAGGGGTGTGGACCGACGAGGTGCAGGCCCTGTCGCGCCAGCGCGGACACTTCAAGGTGCGTGCCTCCAAGGGGGTGCACATCGTGGTGCCCCGCGACCGCATCGTCAGCGAGACCGCGATCATCCTGCGCACCGCCAACTCGGTGCTGTTCGTCATCCCGTGGGAGACGCACTGGATCATCGGCACCACCGACACCGACTGGAACCTCGACCTCGCGCATCCGGCCGCGACCCGCGCCGACATCGACTACATCCTCGAACGCGTCAACGAGGTCCTGGTGACCAAGCTGAACCACGACGACATCGAAGGCGTCTACGCGGGGTTGCGTCCGCTGCTGGCCGGTGAGGACGACGAGACCTCGAAGCTGTCCCGCGAGCATGCCGTTGCCACTGTCGCACCCGGACTCGTGTCGATCGCGGGCGGCAAGTACACCACCTACCGGGTGATGGCCGCCGACGCCGTCGACGCGTGCAACGACTTCATCCCCACCCGGGTCGCGCCGTCGATCACCGAGCGGGTCCCGCTGCTCGGCGCCGACGGCTACTTCGCGCTCATCAACCAGTGCGAACACCTCGGACAGCGATTCGGCTTGCACCCGTACCGGATTCGGCGGTTGCTCAACCGGTACGGCTCACTCATCGACGACGTGCTGTACTACGCAGACGCCGATCGGTCGCTGCTGCGACCACTGGCCGCCGCACCGCAGTATCTGCGCGTCGAGGTGGTGTACGCCGCGGTCTCCGAAGCCGCACTGCACCTCGAGGACGTCCTGGCCCGGCGCACGCGCATCGCCATCGAGTACTCGCATCGCGGCGTCGACTGCGCCGATGAGGTGGCCGACCTGTTGGCGCCGCTGCTGGGATGGACCAGCGAGCAACGCGACTTCGAGGTGGCGACCTACATCGCGCGTGTCGAGGCCGAAGTCGCCTCGCAGCGCCAGCCCGACGACGACTCGGCCGATGCACTGCGGGCCGCAGCACCGGAGGCACGCCCGGAGATCCTGGAGCCGGTACCGGTCCCGGAGTGATCGTCGATGCGATCCCGTCGTCGTCGCGACGGGATCAGGTCTGGCACCGAGGACACCAGTAGATCGATCGTTCCCCGCCGGGGGAGGCGAGTTCGCCGCGCCGCACCGGAGTCGCACATCGACGACACAGGCGGCCATGGCGGCCGTAGACCCACATGCGGGCGTTGGGAGACGTGTTGCCCGTGGTGGTACGCGCCGACCGCATCCGGTTGGCCCACAGGAGACGTCGGCTGAGATCCACGACCGGTCCGAGCTCCACCTCGCCCACCGGCCGGGTGGGGAGGACGCGACGGAGAAAGCAGATCTCGCTGCGGAAGACGTTGCCGATCCCCGCGATCAGACGCTGGTCGAGCAGGGCCGAACCGATCGTCTCCTCCGGTTGCGACGCGAGACGGCGGATGGCCTCCTCGCGGTCGAAATCGTCGTCGAGCAGATCTGGTCCGAGGTAGGCCAGTGCGGCGTCGGGGTCTGCGAGCAACTCGAGCACGCCGAGATCGAATCCGACGGCCTCGTTATCGGCGGTGCGCAGGACCGCTCGCGCCTGATAGGCGGGGCGTCGCCACCGTTGGCCCCGGCGGTGGACATGCCAGGCGCCCTCCATCTTCAGATGCGAGTGGATGCTGAGGGCGTCCCCGGCGCCCGGACTGCTCTCGTCGACATCGATGAGGAGGTGTTTGCCGCGCGAACGGACCGAGACCACCTCGCGGCCGGAGAGATCTGCGGTGGCCAGCGACGGTATGCGGAAATCCGAGGACTCCAGCACGTGGCCCGCGAGTCCGGCGCGCAGTCGGGCCGCGGCGGCGAAGACGGTGTCGCCCTCAGGCATGATCGCCGAACCGCAGCCGGATGCCGCGCGGGGTCGTCGAGAATCCGGCCTCGACCAGGACCTTGCCGAAGTCGGTGCCGCGCACGGGTTCGGAGTCGATGTGATCGATGGTGAGTCGTGAGATGCGGCCACGGCGTACGAGGGCGACGAGGGCTCCGGCCGCCGACTCCAGGCGCGGGATGGAGTCGGTGAAGGTGAGCAGCGTCTTGCCACCGCGTTCGACGAAGCTTGCCAGTTCGCCGTCGACCAGCACCACCAGCGCTCCGGGTTTCCGGCCGGGTCGGTGGCCGGCATCGGCGTCACGGGACCGTGGCCATTCGAGGGCGGCGCCGAAGGGGTTGGCCGGGTCGGTGGCCGCCAGCACCGTGGCCTCCCGCGGTGGTCTGCGGTCGGGGAGTGCGTGCCGACGAAGCTCATCGACGGTCGCGGGCGACGCGAACTGGGCTCCGCCGAGCCCGTCGACGTAATAACCGCGTCGGACGTGCCCGTTGTCCTCGAAGACGGTGAGCGCCTTGTAGACACGCGCAAAGCCGCCCGTGACCTCTTCCGAGGCGACGCTGCCGCGGGTGATGACGCCGTATCGGGTCAGCAACTGGTCGCACAGGCCCTGGGTCGCCAGCGTCGGGTCGATCGCGGGGTGGTCGAGGCCGAACCAGCGTCCGACGGCGGTGGGCGACACGGGCGGGGCCGCCGAATGGTCGGTCAGGTAGCGCGCCGACAACCGTCCGGCGCGCAACCGCGGTGCGCGCCCCCGGGCCCGGTGGGCCGGTGCCGAGCGGGGAGTGGACGGGCTGCGGCGGGGCTGCATCAGCGCGCGGACGGGAGCGAACGTGTCGTTGCTGATCTGCCCGGACCACACCAGATCCCACAGCGCGCTCTCGACATCGGCGGCCGGAGTGGTGGTTTCGGTGCTGATGTCCGCGGCGATCTGTGGAAAGCGGAGTGCGCCCCCGGGTTCGAGGGCCGCTACGACGGCCTCGTGGATGGGCGTGGTGTCGATCTCGTCGGCGGCGGGCAGGGTGAGCGCGGCGACATCGGCGGGATGCAACGCGATCCAGCCGTCGGCGTTACCGATGCGTCCATGTCCGGACCAGATCACCTCGCCGGCGCTGAGCAGTTCGTCAAGCATCGCCGGCGTGTAGTCCGACACGCGTGCGGGCAGTACCAGTGACTCCCACGCCGAGGCCGGCAGCGGGTAACCGGCCAACTGGTCGATGACCGTCACCACACCGTCGACGCCGCGCAGCTGGGTGGTGGGGGAGGCGTGCTGCCATTCGGTGAGGAAGCGGGTGAGCACCTCCGTGCCCACCGGCGCGACCTCGGCACGGCTCGCGGCGAGCGACCCCCGACGGATCTGGCCCAGGACGTCGGTGTGGCACCACTGGCTGGTTCGAGGTGCGGCGCCGGCCGCGGGATCGGCAGGTCCGTCCTCGGGAAGGAAATCGCCTTCGACGACGCGTCTCTCGGTGGCGAGCCGGTTCAGCGTGTCCCGGACGACCGCGGTCGCGATGCCGAGCGCGGTCGAGGCATCGGCCACGGTGAAGGGGCCGTGGGTGCGGGCGTACCGGCCGATGAGGTCGCCGACCGGATCCGGGACAGGCTCCATGTAGACCGCCGGAATGCCCAGTGGTGCAGGGACTCCCAGCGCATCCCGTAACCGCGCGGTGTCGTCGACCGACGCCCACAGGGCGCGTCTGTTGTGGTTCACGGAGATGATCTGCCCGCTGCGATGGAGCGCGGCGAGGACATCGGACACCGGCTCCTCTCCGCGGTATCGGGCCTCGACCTCCTCGGTGGTGAGGGGTCCGAGCCAGCGCAGCAGGTCGACCACGTCCTCGGCGTCGCGCGCCTGACGTTCGGGAGCGAGACGTTGCAGGCGGGCGATGACCTCGGCGATGACTCCCGGGTCGAGCAGTTCGCGAAGGTCGACTCGGCCGAGCAGCTGGGCGAGGAGGCTGGTGTCGAGCGACAGCGCGGCGGCGCGGCGCTCGGCGAGCGGGGCGTCGTCGGCGTACATGAACGCGCCCACGTAACCGAACAGCAGCGAGGCGGCGAACGGCGAGGGCGTCTGGGTCTCGGTCTCCACGACCCGGATGCGGCGCGTGCGGATGCGGGTGAGGAGATCGAGGAGGGCGGGGAGGTCGTACACGTCTTGCAGGCATTCCCGGACGGCCTCCAGCACGATCGGGAAGTCGGGGAACTTCGAGGCGACGGACAGCAGCTGGGCGCTGCGCTGGCGCTGCTGCCACAGCGGAGCGCGTCGTCCCGGGTCGCGCCGCGGCAACAACAGTGCGCGAGCGGCGCATTCGCGGAACCGTGAGGCGAACATCGACGAATCGGCGAGTCCGTCGGTGACGAGTTGCTCGACCTCCTCGGGGTCGAGGAGGAACTTCTCCGCGCCGGGCGGGGCGTCGTCTGTGTCGGGAAGACGGATGATGATCCCGTCGTCGGAGGCGGTCGTCGCGCCTTCGATGCCCAGGGTTGCCAGCAGTTGCTGTGAGATCGCGCTCGCCCACGGGGCGTGGACGCGGAGCCCGTAGGGCGAGTGCAGGATCACCCGCCAGTCGCCGAGCTCGTCTCGGAAGCGTTCCACCACCAGGGTGCGGTCGGTGGGGAGGTGCCCGGTCGACTCGCGTTGCTCGGCGATGAGGTTTTCGAGGTTGGAGCGGGCGTTGTCGGTGAGGCCGAGGCGTTCGGCATGGTCGTCGAGCTTGCCGGGGTCGGCGATCGCACCGGTGAACGCGCCGATCGCGGCACCGAGTTCGGCAGGGCGTCCGATGGCGTCGCCGATCCAGAACGGCAACCGGCCGGGCTGGCCGAAGGCCGGGGACACCAGGACGCGGTCGTGCGTGATGTCTTCGATGCGCCAGCTGGTCGCGCCGAGTGCGAAGACGTCGCCCACGCGGGACTCGTAGACCATCTCCTCGTCGAGTTCGCCGACGCGTGTCGCCTTCTCGCCGACCATGAACACACCGAAGAGACCGCGGTCGGGGATCGAACCGCCCGAGGTCACCGCGAGCCGCTGTGCACCGCGCCGACCGGTGATGACACCGGCGTCGCGATCCCAGTTCACCCGCGGGCGCAATTCGGCGAACTCGTCCGACGGGAACCTGCCCGCGATGAGGTCGAGGGTGGCGTCGAAGACGCCGCGACCGAGTTCTCGGTAGGGTGCCGCACGCCGAACCACGTCGTACCAGTGATCCACCTCGAGGTCGTCGACCGCCGCGGCGGCGATGGTCTGCTGGGCGAGGATGTCGAGAGGATTCTGGGGGACCTTGATCTCCTCGATGGCCCCGTCGAGCATCCGGCTCACGGTCACGGTGCAGTGCAGGAGATCGGTGCGGTGCTTCGGGTACAGGATGCCCTGGCTGATCTCGCCGACCTGGTGTCCGGCGCGGCCGATGCGCTGGAGCCCGCTGGCCACCGACGGTGGGGATTCCACCTGGATCACGAGGTCGACCGCACCCATGTCGATACCGAGTTCGAGCGAGCTGGTCGCGACGACGCACGACAGGCGCCCGGCCTTGAGGTCGTCCTCGATCTGGGCGCGCTGCTCCTTGCTGACCGAGCCGTGGTGCGCGCGGGCCAGGACCGGTTCGGCGCCGGCGCTGGCCCCGCTGCCCATCACGAATGCCGGGGCGCCGCCCGCGACCGACGGATTGGCGGCCGGCTCGGCCGGATCGCCGTGGCGTTCGGCGTGGATCTCGTTGAGGCGCGCGGTGAGCTTCTCGGCCAGGCGCCGTGAGTTGGCGAACACGATGGTCGCGCGGTTGGCCTCGATCTGGTCGACGATGGAGGCCTCCACATATGGCCACAGCGACCCGGCGGTGGGGGAGAACGCATCGTCGAGTGCGGCGGGATCGGCCTCGGACACCGGCGGTGGGATGTTCGCCATGTCTTCGACCGGCACATCGACGCGCAGGTCGAAGGTCTTGTCGGCCTTGGGTTTGACGACCTGACAGGGCGCTGCCCCGGACAGGAAGGTCGCGACGACGTCCGGTGGGCGGACGGTCGCCGACAGCCCGATCCGCTGTGCGGGTGTCTCGAGCAGCTCGTCGAGTCGTTCGAGGGTCAGCGCGAGGTGGGTACCGCGTTTGGTGGCGGCGACCGCATGCACCTCGTCGACGATGACTGCCTGCACGCCGGTGAGGTTCTCCCGTGCGGCCGACGTGAGCATCAGATACAGCGACTCCGGGGTCGTGATCAGGATGTCGGGCGGCGTCTTGACGAGTGCGCGACGGTCCGCGGCGGAGGTGTCGCCGGACCGAACGCCCACGGTGATGTTCGGTTCGGGGAGGTTGAGCTCCTGGGCCGCTCGCGTGATCCCGGTCAGCGGGGCGCGCAGGTTGCGTTCGACGTCGACGGCCAGTGCCTTGAGCGGCGAGATGTAGAGGACCTTGGTGCCCGCGGGTCGAGCGTCCGCGTCGGCCGCGAGGCGGTCGAGGGCCCACAGGAACGCGGCGAGCGTCTTACCCGACCCGGTGGGAGCGATGACGAGTGTGTTCGATCCGTCCGCGATCGAGGTCCACGCGCCCTTCTGGGCGGCGGTGGGAGAGGTGAAGGCGCCCGTGAACCAGCGTCGGGTGGGGGCGGTGAAACGGTCGAGCACCGAAGCGCGGGGCATCTCTCCACTATGTCTCACGCGTACGACAGGACGCGGTATAGAGTCATCCCACGCCTGTGCGGGGAATCCGGTGAGAGTCCGGAGCGGTCGCGCCACTGTGAACGCCGCCCATATCGACACGGTCGACGTGTCGACACATCGACGCGGTCGACGGTGACGGGGAGACGTGAGTCAGGATGCCGTGCCGGCGTGTAGCAGTTCACCGGACTACTACTCCACGACATCTCCGACGCGAGATCGGCGAAAGGACCCCACCATGACAGCCCCCCGCACCGCGGCAGCGGTACAGACCGCCCCGGCCCGTGCCCTGCCTGTACCGAACCTCGCGGTCGCGAGCACGGCCCTCTGGCTCAGCCTGACCGTGCTGCTCGCCGGTCTCGCCTACTACTTCCTCGGGTACGACCAGGGCGTCGTGTCCGTCTTCGGCTCCGACACCCATGTGCACGAGTTCGTGCATGACGCACGCCACTTCCTCGGCTTCCCCTGCCACTGAGCCGGCCCGACCGGCCCTACCCGACAGGAAGCCAATTGCATATGGAGAAGAAGTTCATCGGCGCCGGCCTGCTCGCAGGCCTGATCGCCGGAATCGTCTCGTTCGTGTTCGCCCGGTTCTACCTCGAACCGGTCGTCGGCAAGGCCATCGACTACGAAGGCGCCCGCTCGGAAGCCGAGGAGGCCCTGGCCCACGCTGCCGAACCGGGTGGCCACACCCACGGTGAGGGCGGCGAGTTGTTCACGCGCGCCATGCAGGAGAACCTCGGCGCCGGTGTCGGCAACGTCGTGTTCGCGGTGTGCATGGGTGCGTTCTTCGCGGTCGCGTTCACGGTGCTGTGGAGCTACATCGGCAGCCGACATCCGGCGACCGATCCGCGCTCGGTCGCGGGCGTGCTCGGCGCGATCGGTTTCGTCGCGGTGTTCGCCGTGCCGTTCTTCGCCTACCCGGCGAACCCGCCCGCCGTCGGTGACGACGACACCATCGGCGACCGGACCGGTGCCTTCCTCGCCATCACCGTCGCGTCGGTCATCCTCGCGATCGCCGCGGTGGTCCTCGCGCTGTGGCTTCGCCCGCGTCTCGGCGGGTTCGTCTCGGCCGTCGCCGGCTCGGTCGCCTACCTGGCCGGTGTCGCGGTCGTGCTCGCGTTCCTGCCGTCGTTCAGCGAGGTCCCCGAGCCGGTCCGCAACGATGCCGGTCAGATCGTCTTCCCGGGCTTCCCCGGTGACGTGATCGGCGACTTCCGGGTGTACGCCATCGCCAACCAGGTGATCCTCTGGACGGTTCTCACCGTGGTCTTCGCCCTGCTGCTGGGGGCGATGACGAGTTCACGCACTGCAGACCGGGCACCGGCGCTCACCTCGCAGGGCTGAGGCGATCGTCTCGCGCCTGCAGATCGTCACCGCCGGTCGCACCGGCCCCAATCGGTCGGTGCGATTCGGCGGTGATCCGTGTCTGGACGAGCGGGGCCGCGCGTCCGTTCAGCGGCTCGCCGCATCCATGACCCGGCCCGTCGACACCTGCGGACCGGAGGCCTCGACCCGGGAGACCGCCGAGTTGCTCGGTGTGCCACCGGACCACGTCGTCGACGACGCGCTGCGAACACTGGACGTCGGGACGTGGGCCGGCCGCACCCCGGAGGACATCGATCCCGTCGAACTCGGCGCGTGGTTCGCCGATCCCGGCGCCCGGCCACACGGGGGTGAGAGTGTCGAGGATTTCGTCGGCCGCGTCCACGCCTGGCGCATGCGGCAATCGGGGCTCTCCGGCCGCTGTGTGGTGGTGGCGATGCCGGTCGCCCAGGCCCTGCTGTGCACGGAACCGAGTCGGTTCTTCGCTCACGAGGTACGCCCGGCGACCGTCTACACCTGGGCAGATACCCGATAGGAACAGATTCGCGACGACGTACCTAGACATCGGCAGTGACTCCTGACACAGTTGGGGACGACGAAACTGAAACATGTTCGCCCCCGGGCGGACACCGGTCTGGGAGTGTGACGATGTTCGAGTGGTCCGATGAAGATCTGATGGTTCGGGACGCCCTGCGGGCGTTCATCGACAAGGAGATCCGGCCACATCTCGACGAACTCGAGTCGGGCGTCCTGCCGCCTTACGACATCACCCGCAAGCTGCTGTCGAGCTTCGGTGTCGATGCCATGGCCAAGGATGCGCTCGAGAAGGAGCTCGAGGCAGAAGCCAAGGGCGAGAAGAAGAAGTCCTCCGGCGATGGCGGCGGCATGGGCGGATCGATGTTCATGATGGTCAACATCGAGCTCGCGGGTGTGTGTCTGGGCCTCGTCGCGTCGCTGGGAGTGAGCATGGGGCTGACCGCCTCGACCATCCGCGGCAAGGGCACGCTCGCGCAGAAGAAGCGCTGGTTGCCCGAGTTGGTGACCATGGAGAAGGTCGGCGCCTGGGCGATCACCGAACCCGACTCCGGGTCGGATGCGCTCGGCGGCATGAAGACCACGGTTCGTCGTGACGGTGACGACTACATCCTCAACGGGCAGAAGACCTTCATCACGAATGGTCCCTACGCCGATACCATCGTCGTCTTCGCCAAGCTCGACGACGGCAGCGGCATCCCGATGCGCGACCGCAAGGTCCTGTCGTTTGTCCTGGACAAGGGCATGCCCGGGCTGACGCAGGGCAAGCCGTTCAAGAAGATGGGCATGATGAGTTCGCCCACCGGCGAGCTGTTCTTCGACAACGTGCGTGTGGGCAAGGACCGTCTCCTGGGCGAGACCGAGGACACCGGCACCGATTCGCGCGGGTCCGAGGGCGCGAAGGCGGGCTTCACCGCCGAACGTGTCGGCATCGCCGCGCTCTCCCTGGGCATCATCAACGAGGCTCAGCGACTGTCGATCGACTACGCGAAGAACCGCAAGCTGTGGGGCCAGGAGATCGCCCAGTTCCAGCTCATCCAGCTCAAGCTGGCCGAGATGGAGATCGCGCGGATCAACGTGCAGAACATGCTCTTCAGTGCGCTCGAGCGCGGTAAGGCCGGTAAGCCACTCAGCCTGTCCGAGGCGTCGGCGATGAAGCTCTACTCGTCCAAGGCGGCCACCGACGTCGCCATGGAGGCGGTGCAGCTGTTCGGCGGCAACGGCTACATGGCCGAGTACCGCGTGGAACAGCTTGCGCGCGATGCCAAGTCGCTCATGATCTATGCGGGCAGCAACGAGATCCAGGTGACGCATGTCGCCAAGGGGCTGCTGCGCGGCTGAACGTCTACGGGGCCGCCGCCGGGGTCGGCGTCTCGCCGGAGTCGGCCCCAGGCGAGGCGGCCCCAGGCGAGGCGGTGGCCGCAGGTGTGTCGGCCTCAGCGGGCGGATCGGTGTCGAGTGCGTCGTGCTGGGCGGCCGGGGGCGTGTGGTCCTCGGCCCACGCACGGGCCGGCCGGATCACGACTTCCAGTGCCAGCAGGGCGAGGAGGCCGATGAGCGCGACGAGCACCACGACCAGTCCGGTCGGGTAGCTCCAGAAGACGAGGAGCAGCGCGGCGACGCCGACGATGCCGCTCCGCAACGCGATCCGAGCGCGGAAGAGGCTCTCCTCGAACGCATTCGGTGGGCGTGTGCGGCGTGCGCGCTGTAGGGCGTCGAGTCCTTGGGAGACGCCGCGGCGGACCGCGGCGGCGGATGCCGAGCCGCCGGTGAGGTAGGCCGCCAGAGCGACGACGAGCCCGAGGACGGCGACGGCGCGCAACGCCAGTCGCAGCGGATCGAGGACGGTGTCGATGAGGGCTGCCGCGGCGTCCGGGGCTAGCACGTCGGCGGGTACCGCGTCGAGGTAGAGCGCCCGTCCGATCACGAGCGCGATCGCCAGGACGAGCATGCCGAGCACGAGGGAGAGTCCCGCGAGCGACAGCGCCCGCAGGCGCCTGCCCCGGGGGGCGATGCCGATGGCGGCGAGAGCCAGCGCGATCGTCAGCCACGGCAGGACATCGGCTGCGGTGTCGAGTGCGGAGACGGCCCGCTGGGCCCGGACGAGTTAGGGGGAGCGGAACAGCACGAACTGCTTGTCCACCGCCGGGAGCCGCTCGGCGAAGGTGAAACCTTGTGCGAGCAGCCGATCCTTGACGTTGTCGATCACGGTCCCCAGCGAGATGGCGACTGTTCCGGAGTCGTCGACGGTGACCGAAGACGGCCCGGCATCACCGGTCGCGACGGCGACCAGCGCGCGGTGTGCCGCCCGATTCGCCTGGAGCCACAGGGTTTCGAACTGATCGGAGGCGACGAACGTCGACACGGTCTGGCCTACGAAGCCACGGGCCTGACCGGCCAGCACCGGTGCGAGGCCGTCGACGGCCCGGTCGACGCGTGGTGCTTCGGCGGTTGCGGGCACCGCGTCCGTCAGTGCGGCGAGGGCTGTGGCGGTCAGCCCTTCGACATCGATGCGGGTGAAGATCTCGTCGGTGATCGTGGACGAGATCTCGGCTTGCACAGCCGGATCGCCCGCCAGCGTTGCGACGGTGCTGACATAGCGGTCGGTGTCGAGGATCTCGCCACGGACGAACCGCGACGTCACCGAGGTGATGGCGAGGAGTGCCACGAGCACGCAGAGGAGCCCGACGGCGAACCAGCGCCACCGCAGGCCGGTGACCGGCGTCGCCGGAGCGTCACCCACCGAGCGCAGCCGCGCCACCTCGGCGCGCAGATGTTCGAGCTCGTTCCGTTCCGCCTCGGAGAGCCCTGCGCCGGCCGGAACCTCGTGCGCACTGCTGTCCGTGGACATCTCGACACCGGGGTCGGGCGGCCGGCGGTCGGCGGCTCAGCGGTACTCGGCCTTGGGTTGCCAGGTCGAGACGGCCCAGATCACCACGACGTCCAGGGCGATGATCAACACGGACCACCACGGGTAGTAGGGCAGCCACAGGAAGTTGGCGATGATGGACAGCCCGGCTATCGCGATCGCGGTGAACCGCGCCCAGGTGGCACCGTTCATCAACGCGATGCCGACGATCACCATCACGACGCCCAGGACGATGTGAATCCAGCCCCACGTGGAGAAGTCGAGTTTGTAGACGTACTCCAGGCCGCGGACGAACACCTCGTCCTCGGCCACCGCCGCGATCCCCTGGGCGAGTTGGACGACTCCCACCACGGTGAGGATGATCGCGGCCGCTATCGATGTTCCCGCGGCGAAACCTTGTCGTGCCGGTGTGGGATGTCCCTGGTCGGCCGGAGCGGTGTGAGTCATGACGAAGCCCTTCTCTGGACAGTTCTGCCAGAGACAGTGTGTGCTACGTCACATCAGGTCGCAAGGGTTGTCGGATGGCGAGGCCCAGATTTGACCACACCGGTGACCACGGCCGGTGTGGCGCATGATGATTCGCCTGGCTAACGGATGGGGTCGGCGTGGGATCGACAGAGCCGCCAGAGCCGGTCGCGGGACATCGGTGTCTCGTAGGGGCGTTCGCCGATGGCCCGCCGGATGGCGTTGGCCAGGGCCGGCGCCACCGGGTTGTACGGCGACTCGCTCATCGATTTGGCGCCGAAGGGGCCCAGCTCGTCCGCTGTGTCGGCGAAGTAGACCTCGGTGACGGGGATGTCGGCCATCTGTGGCACGCGGTAGGTACGGAACACGTTGGTCACCGGCACGCCGCGGTCGTCGATCATCACCTCTTCGTACAGCGCGGTGCCGATCCCTTGTGCGACACCGCCTTCCACCTGTCCGCGGCACTGCTCGGGGTTCATCACGGTGCCCGCGTCGGCGGCATGCACCGACTGGAGGACGGCAACGGTGCCGGTCTCGGTGTCGACGGCGACGCGGAACGCCTGCACGTTGAAGGCGATCGACCGCATCTCACCGCGTTCCTCGCCGGCCGCGACGGCGCGTGGACCGGCCGGGTGGTCGATGCGGTGACGTGGGTCGACCGAACCGATGAGGTCGGCGAAGCCGACGGCCCCGCCGGCGACCACGGCACCGTCGGGGCCGAGGGCGATCTGGTCGGCGGGCGTTCCGGTGAGCCGACTCGCGGCGGCGACGAGTGCGTCCCGGAGTGCGAGGCACGCACCATGGACGGCCTTGCCCGCCACGGTGGTGCCTGCCGATGCGAAGGCGCCGGTGTCATGGGAGGCGGCGTCGGTGTCGCCGTGCCACAGGGAGACCCGTTCGATGCCCGTCGACAGGGCGGTCGCGACGATCTGCGCGTGCACCGTCGTGGTGCCGTTGCCGAACTCGGCCGTGCCGACCCCGACGTGGTAGGTGCCGGCGGCGTCGACGGCGACGGTGACGTTCGACAGATGCCCGCGGGGTGCCATGGTGGCGATGGCGGCGATGGACATTCCCTCGCCGACCCGCCAGCGGTCGCCCGGCGGGGCGGTGATCCCGTTACCCCGGCGGAGTGCCTGCTCGGCCAGGTCGAGGCACTGATCGAGACCATAGCTGCCGTAGACCAGGTCGACCTCGGGTTCGGCCCGCGCGATGAGCAGGGGATCGCCGTCGGCGACGGCATTGCGTCGGCGGAATTCGAACGGGTCGATGCCGAGACGGAGCGCGAGCTCGTCCATCGCGCTCTCGACCGCGAAGACCACCTGGCCGAGTCCGTATCCGCGGAACGCGCCCGACGGTGGGTTGTTGGTGTACACGACCTCGGCGTCGAGCCGTTTCACCGGGCAGTTGTACACCGAGACCGACTCCGCGCAGGCATGGAACATGACGCCGATCGCGTGGTTGCCGTAGGCGCCGGTGTCCGACAGCAGGTCCACCCGCAGCGCGGTGAGCCGGCCGTCGGCGTCCGCGCCGGCGTCCACGGTGACGCGCATCGGGTGACGGTACGTGGTCCGGGTCAGCTCCTCGGTCCGCGTCATCTCGTACGCGCACGGTCGCCCGGTACGCAGCACGGCGAGCGCGACGAGATCCTCGGTCAGCATCTCCTGCTTGCCGCCGAATCCGCCGCCCACGCGGGCGCTGAAGACCCGGACGCGGTCCGGGGGCAGGTCGAACAGCAGCGCGAGCTCGTTGCGTACCAGGAACGGGACCTGCGTGCTGGTCCGGATGACGAGACGTCCCTGCTCGTCCATCCAGCCGATCGAGCCGTGGGTCTCCAACTGCGCGTGCGAGACCCGGTTGCTCTTCCAGGTGCCGTGCACGGTTACCGCGGACGCGGCCAGGGCGGCGTCGGCGTCTCCTCCGAAGCCCTCGTGGAACGTGACGACGACGTTGCGCGCCGCCTCGGCAACCCGGTCTTCCGGGGTGCGATCGGGGTGGATCACGGGGGCACCGGGGCTGCGGGCGGCCTCCGGGTCGAACACCGCGGGCAGCACCTCGTAGGTGACGTCGAGGAGCGCCAGCGCCTGGTCGGCCACCGCCGGGGAGGTGGCGACGACGGCGGCGACCCGCTGTCCGGCGAAGCGGACCACGGGGTCGAAGATCAGGGTGTCGTCGGGGTCTTCGAGCCGGCTCTCGTGACGACCTGTCGAAAACCTTCGCGTCGAGACGTTCTCGTGGGTGAGGATCAGTTCGACGCCGGGCAGTGCGCCGGCCGCGGTGGTGTCGATAGCGGTGATACGGGCGTGCGCGTGCGGAGATCCGAGCACGTGGATGGTCAGCGTTCCGGGGGTGGGGACGTCGAAGGTGTAGGGCTCGGTACCTGTCACGACGCGACGGGCCGCGAGGGGGTTCACCGACGTGCCGACCAGCGCTCGCGGTGTCTCGGCGGCCGGTGCAGGCGGCGCCCCCGTTGTACCCACCCCCGCCGTACCCGCGGCCGAGGTGATCGCGTCCCGGATGGCGCGATATCCCGTGCAGCGGCACAGGTTTCCCTTCATCCGACGGGGCAGGTCGTCGAGGTGGTCGGCGGTGACGGTCGACGCCGTCACGATCATGCCCGCGGTGCAGAAGCCGCACTGGAACCCGAAGTTGTCGACGAACGACTGCTGCACGGGATGCAGGTCGTCGGGAGTGCCGAGCCCCGCGACGGTCGTCACCGAGCGGCCCGCGATGCGTTGCGCCGGGTAGATGCACGAATGCACGGGTTCGCCGTCGACGAGTACCGAGCACGCACCACAGTCGCCGGCGTCGCAGCCCTTCTTCACCTCGAAGTGGGCGTGCTCACGCAACAACATCCGAAGGCATTGTCCGGCAACGGGTTCGGCGTCCACCTGCTCGCCGTTGACGTCGAATCTCATGCGCCGACCCCGAACCCCATGTCGACTCCCGTCGTCTGCGCCAACTCGATCCGGATCTCCTCGGCGAGGACCGCCGACACCCCGCGCCGCCAGTCGGCTGACCCGAGCGGATCGGTGTAATAGCCACTGGCCGCGGTGATGTCGTCGTGCAACACCTCACGCGACGGTGCAGCCGGGTATCTCAGTACCGTCGGCCACTCGGTGGCGGCGGTGATGCCGAAGACGGTGGAACCGTCCTCGTCGACACGCCCGGTGACCACGGCGCCCGACCGTCCGAGTTCGGCGAGCGCGATCTTGCGGAACCCGGTACGCGCCCGCAGGGCGTGGCCGGGGAAGTCGATGGCGCGCAGCACTTCTCCCGGGCCCAGGATGTTGATGCCGTTGCCGATCACGAGTTCGGCGACGGGTAGGTCCCGGTCGGTGCCGTCGGGGCTCCAGATGTGCGCGGTCGCATCCAGCGCGGTCGCCAGGGAGACCATGGACGCGGCGGCGAACGACCGGCAGATGTTGCCACCGACGGTCGCCATGTTCCAGATCTTGAACGACGCCAGAAGCGCGTTCGCGCACTGTGCGAACAGCGGATGCGCGTGGAAACCAGGCCGGGGACCGAGCGCGACCAGGTGTGCGATCGTGCAGGTCGCGGCGATTCGGAGGCCACCGCCGGGGAGGTCTTCGACGGGCGCCCAACCCATCTCGCTGAGGTCGACGAGGCCCGTCGTCGCCGGTTGCGGTTCCGAGAACACCCAGGTACCGCCGGCGACGAGCTGCTCGCCCGGTGCCGGGAACACCTCGTCGCGTGAACGGGCGAAGCGATAGTGGGAGACGGCGGTGAGGTCCATCATCGTGCCCTGTCGAGAAGGCGTCGGTGCGCGAAGGCGACGGCGGTGAGCGGCTGTGGGATGTCTGGCTGGGGCGAGTGGTCCCACCGTACGAGGCGGGTGGCGTCGCCGTGTGGGATCGAGCCGATTGGGTGCTGGCGCCGCGGAATGCGGATCACGATTCCGGGCGTCGGTGGCGGCACGGCGTCACGTTACGTGCATCGGCGGTGGTCCGCATCTCGACGCACGTGACGCACCGGCCGAGCGAGGTGCCCTGTCACACCGGGGTTTCGGTGCTCCGTCCGCGTGCGGGTATCGCGAAGGCGACGACGGCGGCGACGACGCACATGACCAGCGCGATGCCTGATGCCCAGAGGTACCCGTCGGAGGTGGGGACGTCCACCACCGACCCGTCGGAGGTGGTGACCGCGACCATCGACCACGTGAGCAGCATGCCGGCCGCGGCGGCCGCCGTCGATGTCCCGATGATCCGCATGAGAGCGTTCACGCCGTTGGATTCACCGGTCTGCTCCACGCTCACCGATTGCATGATCAGGGCGGGCATCGCGGAGTAGGCGATGCCGAGTCCTGCACCGATGCAGCAGGCGATGACGACCATGTGAATCCAGGTCAGGGCCCACGGGCCGGTGAGGCCCACGATGAACACGATGTAACCGGCCCCGATGATGACCGCGCCGACGGCGAGTGAGATGCGCGCCCCGAAGACGGCGTTGATGCGTCCGCTGATGTGCGAGAACGCGAACATCACCAGTCCGCTCGGCGCGAGTACGAGACTGGCGTGCACCATGTCGTAGCCGAAGCCGTCCTGGCTGTTCGTCGGTGCCATCAGGAGCTGGATCGGGATCAGCTGCATGGCGTAGAAGGCGAACCCGGTCGCGATGGACGCGAGGTTGGTCAGCAGGAGCGGGCGTTCGCCGAGGATGCGGAGATCGATGAGCGGGTTCTCGAGGCGGAGTTCGGTGAGGACCCACACAGCCAGGAAGACCACGAACCCGGCGAACATGGAGAGGGTGAGCGGATTCGTCCAACCCCACTCGGCGCCCTTCGACAGCGGGAGCAGGAGGCAGACGAGAACGATGGTCAGGCCGATGGCACCGAGGGCGTCGAATCGCCCGCCCGACGGTTTCGCGGTGGATCGCACCGTCAGCGTGACGCCGACTGCGGCGAGGGTCGCGGCAGCGGCACACGACCAGAACAGCGCGTGCCAGCTGACGTGCTGCGCGATGAGCGCGGCGACCGGGAGTCCGAGCGCGCCGCCGATGCCGAGTGACGCGCTCATCGTGCCCACCGACGACCCGAGGTGCCGGGGCGGCACGATGTCGCGCATGACGCTGATGCCCAGCGCCACGATGCCGAAGCCCAGCCCTTGCAGGCCACGTCCGATGATGAACAACGGCAGGGAGGTCGCGACGGCGCAGGCGACCGATCCGATCGCGACGAAGCCGAGGCTGACGAGGATCGCGAGGCGTTTGCCGTACATGTCGCCGATTCGTCCGCCGATGGGCGTCGCGACTGCGCCGAGGAGCAGGGTGATGGTGATGGCCCAGGTGGTGTCGGAGGCGTCCGCGTGCAGGAGTGCCGGCAGCTGGGGGATCAGGGGCACGATGATCGTCTGCATCAGTGCCACGACGATCCCGGCCAGGCAGAGGATCGACACCGCAAGGCGCGGGTGGGGCTTCTCGCCGGCGGATTCCGCGGGAGGGAGATCGGGAGTGTTGTCCGTCGTACCGTCGGCGTCCGTCCGGCTGGTCACGCCGGCATCCGACTGGTCGCGATCGTCATGTACTCAACACCTCCGAACGACCAGGGTATCGCGGCGGCTGTCGGCGAGGACGTCCGCGTCCGGACGCCTGGTGCCCGTCCCGGGCTCACCGCAGGTCGGCCGCTCCGATCGGTTCCGGCCATCGGGGTGTGAGTCCGTCGCCGGACGACACACCGCGGATGCGCCGCATCAGCCACGGCCCGAGAAACGTCCTCGCCCACTCGGAGTCCTGGCGGCGCCGTTCCCGCCGTGTCGCCACGGCCGCCTCGGCCAGATCGTGCGGGGTGATTCCGTGCTCGACGCCCAGGAGGTCGAGGACGTGCGCCGCCATGCGTGTGTGTCCCAGTGGTGACATGTGCAGTCGGTCGGTGTCCCACATGCGGTAGTCGTCGTATCCGGGCATGCGCCAGAAGTCACAGATGACGACCCCGTGCCGGTCGGCGACCGCTCGCAACAGTTCGTTGTAGACGGCGATGCGGCCGCGGAGCATGCGGAAGACCGGCGCCCACCCGGTGTCGTAGGCGGTGAACACCACGACCGTCGCGCCCGTCGCGGTGAGCCGGCCCAGGGCGGCGTCGTAACGCTCCATCAGCGCGTCGATGTCCAGCGCGGGTCGCATCAGGTCGTTGCCGCCGGCGTAGATCGTGACGAGGTCCGGGTTCAGCGCGATCGCGGGCTCGAGTTGCTCGGCGAGGACCTCGTCGAGAAGCCGACCGCGGATCGCGAGGTTGGCGTAGGTCACCGTCTCCCCGTTCCGCTCGCCCGCCGCGGCCAGTTGCTCGGCGACGCGGTCGGCCCATCCGCGGAGACCGTTCGGACGCGAGGGGTCCGGGTCGCCGACGCCCTCGGTGAACGAATCTCCCAGTGCGACGAAGCGGGTGAAGCCCACGGTGCGGTCCTCCTGTAGTGATCTGACGCCGACGCTAGCGGCGGGGAGTCGACAGAGACAAAGCGTGCCTTCCGTATCAGAGTCCCGTGGTTGTGCGGATGCTCTCGCAGGTGTTGGGAAACAGAGCGATCGGTCGGCTCCGACGGAGCGATCGATCGGCATTCTCGCCGATTGTCCGACACGATCTCTCTTCGCCGATTCGGCGGTGAGAGTATTTCTCAATACAGCCGACATGAATGTCACATAAGTTGTCCGCCAGTCTGTTTCGAAGTCGGAGCACATAGTCGGCCGAGGGTGTCCCACGCGCCGGTCGTTGTTCGGAATGGGTTTCGCGTACTGGGTTGACGGAGGTCTCGACGAGGGTGTGAGGGGGCCGCCGATAGGCGGTTCGCGGTGAGTAGGATCACGACTTGAACTGTTCGGGACACGATGGTTTCGGCGTCATACACAGAGCGCCGGCTCCGGGATTTCGGAAGGTTTGTTCGCGCGATCTCCACCGCGATTGTGCGAATCGCTGAGCACGCGCCGGACCGGCGCAGGCGTGAGAGAAAGAGAACACCACGATGTTCGACAAGGTTCTGGTCGCCAACCGCGGGGAGATCGCCATCCGTGCGTTCCGCGCCGCCTACGAGCTCGGAGCGCGGACGGTTGCGATCTTCCCGTACGAGGACCGCAACTCCGTGCATCGGCTCAAGGCCGACGAGTCCTACCAGATCGGTGTACCGGGACATCCGGTCCGGGCCTACCTGTCCGTGGACGAGGTCGTCAGTGCGGCCGTCCGTTGCGGCGCCGACGCGATCTACCCCGGATACGGATTCCTGTCCGAGAACCAGGGCCTGGCCGCGGCGTGCGCGGAGGCCGGGATCACCTTCGTCGGTCCGAGCGCCGACATCCTGGAGATGACCGGCAACAAGGCGACGGCGGTGGCCGCGGCGAAAGCGGCCGGAATCCCGGTTCTCGCCAGCTCGGAACCGTCGTCGGATCTCGACGAGTTGCTCGCCGCCGCCGAGGACATGCAGTTCCCGGTCTTCGTGAAGGCGGTCGCAGGCGGTGGTGGGCGCGGCATGCGCCGCGTGGACGACCGTGCCGACCTCGCCGAGGCGATCGCGGCGGCCTCCCGCGAGGCCGAGGCCGCGTTCGGCGACGCGACGGTGTTCCTCGAGCAGGCCGTGGTCAACCCGCGTCACATCGAGGTCCAGATCCTCGCCGACACCCAGGGCAACGTCATCCATCTCTACGAGCGGGACTGCAGCCTCCAGCGCCGGCACCAGAAGGTGATCGAGCTGGCCCCGGCCCCGAACCTCTCCGATGAGTTGCGTGAGCGGATCTGCGCCGACGCCGTCGCCTTCGCCCGCCACATCGGCTACTCGTGTGCGGGCACGGTGGAGTTCCTGCTCGACGAGCAGGGCCGGCACGTCTTCATCGAGATGAATCCGCGCATCCAGGTCGAGCACACGGTGACCGAGGAAATCACCGACGTAGACCTCGTGAGTTCACAGCTGCGGATCGCCGCGGGTGAGTCGCTCGACGACCTGGGCCTGAGTCAGGACATGATCCGCATCCGTGGAGCCGCCCTGCAGTGCCGCATCACCACCGAGGATCCCGCGAACGGTTTCCGGCCCGACGTCGGGCGGATCACCGCGTACCGCAGCCCGGGGGGCGCGGGCGTGCGGCTGGACGGGGGCGCCACCCTGGGCGCCGAGGTCAGCGGTCACTTCGACTCGATGCTGGTCAAACTCACCTGTCGCGGAAGGGATTTCCCGACCGCGATGCGTCGTGCGCGGCGCGCTGTCGCCGAGTTCCGCATCCGCGGCGTCGCGACGAACATCCCGTTCCTACAGGCGGTCCTCGACGATCCCGACTTCCGCGCGGGACGCGTCACCACGTCCTTCATCGACGAGCGGCCGGAGCTGCTGACCTCGCGCTCGTCTGCGGACCGGGGCTCGCGCATCCTGTCCTTCCTCGCCGATGTCACGGTCAACAAGCCGCACGGTGAGCGGCCGACGACGGTGTACCCGCGCGACAAGCTGCCCACCGTCGAACGCTCGGTGCTCGCCTCACCGCCGAATGGTTCGCGGCAGCGTCTGCTGGAGCTCGGCCCGGAGGGGTTCGCACGCGACCTGCGGGAGAATCCGCGCCTGGGCATCACCGACACGACGTTCCGCGATGCCCACCAGTCGCTGCTCGCGACGCGTGTGCGCACCAACGGACTGCTCAACGTTGCGCCGTACGTCGCCGCGCTGACTCCGGAGCTGCTCTCCGTCGAATGCTGGGGCGGCGCGACCTACGATGTGGCACTGCGCTTTCTGAAGGAAGACCCCTGGGATCGGCTGGCCCAGTTGCGCGAAGCGATCCCCAACATCTGTCTGCAGATGCTGCTGCGCGGCGCCAACACCGTGGGTTACACGCCGTATCCGACGAAGGTGACGACCGCGTTCGTGTCCGAGGCGACCGACGTGGGTATCGACATCTTCCGTATCTTCGACGCGCTCAACAACATCGAGGCGATGCGCCCGGCGATCGACGCGGTGCGGGAGACCGGCACGGCGGTCGCCGAGGTGGCGATGAGTTACACCGGGGACCTGTCGAATCCGGCCGAGGACCTCTACACCCTCGACTACTACCTGCGTCTGGCCGAGCAGATCGTCTCCGCAGGCGCGCACGTCATCGCCATCAAGGACATGGCCGGCCTGCTGCGGGCCCCGGCGGCGACGACGCTGGTCTCGGCTCTGCGCCGCGAGTTCGACCTGCCGATCCATGTGCACACCCACGACACCCCGGGCGGCCAGCTCGCGACATACATGGCCGCATGGCAGGCCGGGGCGGATGCGGTAGACGGCGCCAGTGCCGCGCTGGCGGGCACCACGAGCCAGCCCGCGTTGTCGGCGATCGTGGCCGCGACCGCGCACACCGAGCGCGACAGCGGGATCGACCTCGCCCGCGTGTGCGATCTGGAGCCGTACTGGGAGGCGCTGCGCAAGGTGTACGCCCCGTTCGAGTCCGGACTACCGGCGCCGACCGGCCGCGTCTACTCGCACGAGATCCCGGGCGGTCAGCTGTCGAATCTGCGTCAGCAGGCCATCTCCCTCGGCCTGGGCAACCGGTTTGAGGCGGTCGAGCAGGCCTATGCCGCAGCCGATTCGATGCTGGGCCGGCTCGTCAAGGTCACGCCGTCGTCGAAGGTCGTCGGCGATCTGGCGCTCGCACTGGTCGGGCGCGGGATCACCGCGTCGGACTTCGCGGCCGACCCGGCGTCGTATGACATCCCGGACTCGGTGATCGGCTTCCTGCGAGGCGAACTCGGCGACCCGCCCGGCGGCTGGCCGGAACCCCTGCGCACCCTCGCGCTCGAGGGCCGGGCACCTGCACCGGAGGTCGTCGCACTCTCCGCCGATGACGAGGCCATCCTCGACAAGCCGGGCCGGGATCGTCAGGTCCGCCTCAACCACCTGTTGTTCCCCGGCCCCGCCAAGGAGTTCGAGGAGCACTACGAGACCTACGGGGACACGTCGAGTCTCTCGGCCAACCAGTTCTTCTACGGATTGCGCTACGGCGAGGAACATCGCGTCGTGCTCGAACCGGGTGTCGAACTGCTCATCGGGCTCGAGGCGATCAGCGAGCCCGACGACCAGGGTATGCGCACCGTGATGTGCGTCCTCAACGGGCAGCTGCGGCCGATCGCCGTGCGCGACCACGCCGTCGATTCGGCGGTGGCGGCGGCCGAGAAGGCCGACCGGTCGAACCCCCACCACGTCGGTGCGCCGTTCGCCGGGGTGGTCTCGCTGTCGGTGGATGTCGGTGACGATGTCGCCGCCGGGGCCACCATCGGCACCATCGAGGCGATGAAGATGGAGGCGGCCATCACCGCGCCGGTGGCGGGCAAGGTCGCCCGGCTGGCGATCGGACAGGTCACCCAGGTGTCGCCGGGCGACCTGCTGATCGAGATCCGCTGAGCATCCGGCGGCGGGGTGGACGCCCCGCCGCCGGTCAGCTCCCGCGATACGTCGAGTAGGCGAAGGGGCTCAACAGGATCGGCACGTGGTGGTGGCGTTCGGCGTCGTCGATCTCGAAGCAGATGTCGATCTCGGGATAGAAACCCTTGATGTCGTTGTCGGCGAACCAGTTCCCGGTGTCGAAGACCAGGTGATAGATCCCCGGGACGAGCGTCTCGGTGTTCACCGCCCCGATGCGACCGTCGGAATCGGTGGTGCCGGTGGACAATTGCGTTCCCGATGCGTCCTGAAGCGACACCTCGAGGCCGGCGGCGGGTGAACCCGACGTGGCGTCGAGAACGTGGGTGGACAGTCCGGTCATCTCGGAACCCCTTCATCGGCGATGCTCTCGGTCGACAGCATACGGAGCAGCCGGGCGCGGTTGATCTGCGCGAGTTCGCCGCGCAGGACGCGCCGCTCCGTGGCGGCGTCGTTGGTCATCCGGTCGTCGAGGATGGCGAGCAGGTCCTCGGCGGACCGGCCGTTCGCGAAGACCAGATAGACATGCCCGAACCGCTCCTCGTAGGACGCGTTGCGCTCCCGGAGTTCGGCGAGCACCGAGTCCGCGGCATCGGCCACCCCGGACTGCTCACGCGCCGACGAGGCGTTGTCCGGCCGATCGCCGATCCGCGGGTGGCCGGCGAGTGCCTCGTCGATGTCGGCCTCGGAGAGCTCGGTGAGTGCGCTGTCGGCGGCATCGAGCAGTGCGGCCTCATCGGCAAAGGGGCGCGCGCCCAGCATGCGCTCGACCCAGCCCGTCGAGGAGCAAATTGAGCGCAGTGCCGACCGGGCCGCGTCGTCGTCCATCTGGTTGAGCCGCATGGGGACCAGCCTAGGAGAGCGGGGCCGAGTCGTCGCGTGGACATCCGTCGAGTGGAAGATGGAGCGATGAGCGACGCCACCGGGACCGCATGCGGGGATCGGTCACCGGACCGGGTCCTCGGCGTGGTGCTCGCGGCCGGAGCCGGGACGCGATACGGCGAGCCGAAGATCCTGGCGCACGGGGGAGAGTGGCTCGAGCGCGCGGTCGTGGCGCTGCGTGACGGTGGATGCGACGACGTCGCGGTGGCCATGGGAGCCGCGATCGTCGACCCGCCTGCCGGGGCCGGGGTGCTGACCGTCGACCGGTGGGCCGACGGAGTCGGTACCACGGTGTCGGTGGTGCTGCGCAACGCACGGGAACGTCCGGGGACCGCCGGGGTCGTTCTGCACGTCGTCGACACGCCCGATGTCGGCGCCGACGTGGTGGCCCGGGTCGTCGCGGCCGGCCGACACAGGCGAGATTCGTTGGCACGCGCGGTCTTCGACGGACAGCCAGGCCATCCGGTGTACCTCGGTGCCGATCATTTCGGTCCCGCGCTCGACGTGCTCGCGGGTGACAGGGGCGCGCAGGGCTATCTGCGCGGTCGGGACGTGACCGTGATCGAGTGCGGGGATCTGGCGTCGGGGGTCGACATCGACGAGCGGCCGACCCTGGACTGACCGACTGACGTAGCCGATTCGAGACCTTCTCGTCGCCTTTCCGGTGCACGGTGATCGCACGTGGGACATCCGTCCATGTCTAGGGTGCACACATAGCCGGGTAACGGACCGCACTCCCGAAGCGGGTGATCACCGTGGCGCTTGGACGACGTCGACGCCTCTCCGTGATGCTCGCCGGGCTCCTCGTCACCGCCGGACTCGCCGCCTGCGGCGGTGCCCCGGCACCCGAGGACCCCGCCCGGGAGCACGCCGTCGCCGACGCGCACACACCGCCCGGCTTTGACACCACGTTCCGGTGGACCGCGACCGCCGACCTGGACCCGACGTCGGCGGAGGGCACGTTCATCCGGGCATTCGTCGAGTCCTTCGAGCTGGCCAACGCCGGGCGGTCGACCGACTGGGGGTATCCGGGTTTCGTCGACGCCGCACCGTCGAACATCGCCGAGATGGTCGTCGCCTATCCCGCTGATGTCGCGGCTCACCCGGAGGCGGGGACGGCCTTCTACCGCGGCCTGCGCCGCGTCGACGACGAGGGGTCGGTGCGGATCGTGTTGTGCCGACACGGTTTCCGATCTGTGCTTCAGAACGATCGCTGGACCGTCGGGTACGACACCCCGCGGCCGGTCGAGATCGACATCCGGCGCACCGGGACCGAGCCCGCACCCGCACCCAGTGGCAGCGAGCGACTGCCCGGCGCCGACGTCTTCGGCGGGTGGTACGCGTCGCGATACGATTTCGCGGCGCTGTACCCTACGCCCACCCCGGACCAGAAGGCATGTGCGGCAACGACACCCGTGGACATGCCACACTGGCTGCCGACGTCGGGGAGCGATCCGTGGCCCACGATGCCACCGGTCCCCGGGTGGTCCGCCTACCCGGGCGCCGGTTGAGCGGACCGGAGGTCAGGGCAGCGCATCGAGCAGATCGTCGAGATGGACCGGGAGATCGCGGACCCGCACCCCGGTGGCGTTGTGAATGGCGTTGACCACCGCGGCGGCGCTGCCCACGATGCCGATCTCACCGGCCCCGCGCGAACCCATGGGCGTCGCGTACTCGTCCGGATCGTCGAGCCAGAGGGCATCGACGTCGACGATGTCGGCGTGAACCGGGATGTGGTATTCGGCCAGATCCTGGGTGACGATGTGCCCGAACCGGTGGTCGCGGACGCTCTCCTCGTGCAGTGCCATCGAGATGCCGAAGGTCATGCCCCCGATCAGTTGTGATCGCACGGTGCGCGGGTTGATGGCGCGCCCGATGGAGAAGACCCCGAGCATCCGCGGGATGCGGATCTCGCCGGTGTCCGCGTCGACCCGCACCTCGACGAAGTGCGCCCCGAACGATGCCGCGGTGACCTTGTCGAGGTCCGGGTTGTCGGCGGCGTCCGCGCTGAGCTCGGCATCCTCGGGTGGGTCGTCGCCGAACCGTGCGCGGAACTGGTGCGCTGCCGTGACGATTGCCGAACCCCACGACGAGGTGCCCGACGAACCGCCGGCGACGGTGGCGCTCGGTAGGGAGCTGTCCCCGATCTCGATGTCGACGACGTCGGTGGAGACCCCGAGGGCGTCGGCGGCGATGAGCAGAAGGGTCGTCCACGCCCCGGTCCCGATGTCGGTGGCGGCGATCCGGACCGAATACCGGCCGCCGGCGAAGTGGATCGACGCCGTGTTGCCCGGGTTGACCATGTGCGGGTACGTCGACGCCGCGACCCCCAGGCCCACGAGGTGATGCCCGTCGTGGTGGGTACCGGGTCGTGGACGTCGCCGGTCCCAGCCGAACCGTTCGGCGCCCACGCGAAGGCACTCCACGAGCTGCCTCGACGACCACGGCTTCCCGGTCTCCGGGTCCTCGGGCGGTTCGTTGCGCAGGCGCAGCTCGATCGGATCGAGATCGAGGGCGTGGGCCAGCTCGTCCATCGCGACCTCGCCGGCGAACATCCCGGGGGCCTCGCCGGGTGCACGCATCCAGAACGGCACCGGGACGTCGAGGGGGACGACGTGGTGGTCGGTGCGTCGGTTCTCGGCCGAATACATGCTGCGCGAGGTCACCGCGGCCTGTTCGGCGAACTCTTTGGCGTGCGCGCTGTGCGTGTGCGCCTCGTGGACCAGGGCCGTGATCCGGCCGTCGGCGTCGGCGGCCAGGCGGAGGTGCGACCGGGTCGGCGCACGGTGGCCGACGTAGGCGAACATGTGCTGGCGGGTGACGGCGAACTTGATCGCCCGACCCGGCAGCTCGAACGCCGCGAGCGCGGCCAGCACGTCATGGGAATGCGGTGAGCCCTTGGAGCCGAATCCGCCGCCGACGTGTGGTGCGAGAACTCTCATCTGATCCGGCTCGAGACCGAGAATCGGTGCCAGTGTGGAGACCACGCCCTGCGTCGACTGGGTCGAGTCGTGCAGCGTGAGAACCCCCGGGTCCGGCTCCCAGCGCGCCACGACGGTGTGTGGCTCCATCGGGTTGTTGTGTTCCTCCGGCGTCGAGTACCACTCGTCGACATGCGCCGCGTCCGGTGAGAGGGTCGCCAGGACGCGGTCGGGATCGCCGTCCTGCGAGGAGGGTTCGAACCCGCCGTTGACCTGCTCGGGGCGGTAGCTGTCGGGATGGTCGGTGCGGAACTCGGTGTCGTGGGCGCTCTGCTCGTAGGTCACCGTGACCGAGCCGGCGGCCTCACGGGCCGTCTCCGGCGTTTCCGCCACCACCGCGCCGATGAGTTGTCCGCGGTAGGAGACCTCCGGTGACTGCAGGATGGTCAGGTCGCCGTCGGAGGTGTCGGCCAGGCGTGGCGCGTTCTCCGCGGTGAGCACGAGGAGCACACCCTCGGTGGCCTGCGCTGTGGCGGAGTCGATCGACGTCACCCGCCCGCGGGCGATCGTCGCGGTGATCGGCCACAGGTACACGGCATCGGAGACGTGCTCGTAGGCGTAAGGCGCCGTGCCGCGGACCTTGGCGACCCCGTCGATGCGCGCATGGGAGGTGCCGATGGCGCTCATCGTGTGCTCAACTCACGCAGAGTCGCCACGAGCGTCCGGCGGACGAGGGGGACCTTGTAGGCGTTGCCCTCGAGCACCTGGGCGTCGGTCAGCTCGGCATCGGCTGCGGCGGCGAACAATTCGGGCGAGGGGCGGTTGCCGCGCAGTACGTCTTCGGCGCGTTCGGCGCGCCACGGCTTGTGGGCGACTCCGCCGAACGCGATGCGCGCGTCGTCGATCACCTCGCCGTTCATGGTCAGTTCGGCGCCGACGGAGACGAGCGCGAACGCGTACGACGCCCGATCGCGGACCTTGCGGTACGTGGAGACGGCACCAGGGCTCGGCGCCGGGATGTCGACCGCGACGATCACGTCGTGCGGTTCGAGCACCGTGTCGCGGTCGGGATGTTCACCGGGCAGCCGGTAGAGGGCGCGTACCTCGAAGTCGCGTTCGCCGTCGGGTCCCTGGACGACGACCCGCGCATCGAGAGCGGTGAGCGCGACAGCCATGTCCGAGGGATGGGTCGCCACGCAGTTCTCGGACGCGCCGAGGATGGCGTGATACCGGGTGTACCCGCCGAGGGCCGAACAGCCCGACCCGGGGGAGCGCTTGTTACACGGGGTGGTCACGTCCTGGAAGTACACGCAGCGTGTCCGTTGCAGCAGATTGCCGGCGTTGGTGGCGAGATTGCGTAATTGCGGGGACGCGCCCGACAGCAGAGCACGGGAGAGAACCGGGTAACGACGCCGTACGAGCGGATGCGCCGCAGTGTCGGCGTTGCGCGCGGTCGCCCCCAGCCGGAGTGAGCCATCCGCCTTCTCGCCGATCTCGTCGAGCGGTAGTCGGGAGATGTCCACGAGCGCAGGCGGATCGGCGACCCCGAGCTTCATGTGGTCGACGAGATTGGTGCCGCCGGCGAGCAGTTTGGCGCCGGGGTTGTCGCGGAGGAACTCCACGGCACCGGTCACGTCCCGGGCGCGTTCGTAGGTGAAGGGGATCATCGGCCGGCCACCTGACGGATGGCGGCGAGGATGTTGGGATATGCCGCACACCGGCAGAGGTTGCCGCTCATCCGTTCTCGTATCTCCTCGTCGCTGAGCGGATCAATGTCCGCCTCCGGGTCGAGTTCTTCGGTGACATGGCTGGGGTCGCCACGCTGTGCCTCGTCCAGCATCCCCGCCGCCGAGCACACCTGACCGGGAGTGCAGTATCCGCACTGGAACGCGTCCTGCTCGATGAACGCGCGGTGCAGCGCGTGCAGATCGTCGCCGGCGTCGTCGTCACCGCTCGGGGCCTCGTCGCCGCGGAGTCCCTCGGCGGTCACGATCTCGGCACCCTCGTAGCTCACCGCGAACGACAGGCAGCTGATCACCCGGCGTCCGTCGACGAGCACGGTGCACGATCCGCACTGGCCGTGGTCGCACCCCTTCTTCGGGGAGTAGATACCCAGACGGTCACGGAGTCCGTCGAGCAAGGTTGTGCGTGTGTCCACGCGGACGTCGTGGTGCACACCGTTCACGGACAACGAGACCCTGGATTCCACAGCGGGGGTGGTACCCGGACAACGGACGGGTAAACCACGCCGGCGTCTGGAACAATCGGCGCAATGGCCCCCTCGAGACCCAGAGTCGTTGTCATCGGTGCCGGATTCGCGGGCATGCACTGCCTCCGCCGGCTCAAGAAGGAGCCGGTCGACGTGACCGTCGTCGACCGCGGGACCAGTCACCTCTTCCAGCCACTGCTCTACCAGTGCGCCACCGGTCTGCTGTCCGAGGGCGCGATCTCCAGCCCCGTCCGTCACCTGACCCGGCGGCACCCGAACCTCGACGTGGTCCTGGGGGAGGCGTCGGGCATCGACACCGAGGCCCGCGAACTGACCATCGACCGGATCGACGGGTCGTCGTTTGAGCTGTCCTACGACTACCTCGTCGTCGCCGCCGGGATGCGCACCGCCTATCGCGGCAACGAGGAGTTCGCGGCATACGCGCCCGGGATGAAGACCCTGGACGACGCCCTGTCGATCCGGCGCAAGATCATGGCGGCGTTCGAGATGGCCGAGACGATCACCGACCCGGACGAGCAACGCGCGTGGCTGACGTTCGCCGTGGCGGGCGGAGGGCCCACGGGGGTCGAACTCGCCGGGCAGATCCGGGAGGTCGCGACGCTGGCGCTCGAGCGCGAGTTCGATGCGATCGACCCGGCGCAGGCGCGGGTTCTGCTGCTGCACGGCGGGGACCGGGTCCTGCCGTCGTTTCATCGGCGGTTGTCGGCGAGCGCTCAGCGCACGCTCGACGATCTCGGGGTGGAGACCCACCTCGGGGTTCATGTGACCGGTGTGGGAGAGGACTTCGTCGAGACGACCCGCAAGGCCGACGGGGACAAGCAGGTCTATCGCGCGCGCACGACCCTGTGGACGACGGGTGTCGAGGCGGTCCCGTTCGCGACCACGCTCGCGAACGCGCTGGGCGTCGAGCAGGATCGCGGGGGCCGCATCCCGGTCGCGGCGGATCTCTCGGTGCCGGGCCACCCGCACGTCTTCGTGTGCGGGGACATGAGCTCGTACCGTGATCTGCCCGGTGTCGCCGAAGTGGCGATGCAGGGGGGCCGCCACGCCGGTGCCGTCATCGCCGAAACCGTTGCCGGACAGGCTGACCGGTCACCCTTCAAGTATCACGACCTGGGCACCGCCGCCTACATCGCGCGTCGGCACGCGATCGTGCAGTCGGGGCCGCTCCAGCTGTCGGGTTTTCTCGGCTGGCTCGCGTGGGGCGTCATCCACATCGCCTTCCTGGCTGGTGTCCGCAACCGGATGGGCACCGTGATGACGTGGGGCGCAACACTGCTCACCGACAGCAGGCGCGAACGCGCGATCACCTACGGCGATCCGGAGACGGCGAGGCAGCCCTACGGGCAGTGACGGGGTTGATTCGGCCCGCTCGCTTCGCTCCCGGCGCCGGGAGCCGGCCGAGTTCCCTCGAACGCTTGTCCGTGACCTCCCCGCCTGGTATCCAGAGTAGAACACGTTCTAATTCTGACCGGCGAGGAGTCCTCCATGCACACCCCGATCTGTGACGAGCTCGGTATCGAGTTCCCGATCTTCGCGTTCACCCACTGCCGCGACGTGGTGGTCGCGGTGAGCAAGGCGGGCGGATTCGGCGTGCTCGGCGCGGTCGGGTTCACCCCGGAGGAGCTCGAGATCGAGCTCAACTGGATCGACGAGCACATCGGCGACCGTCCCTACGGCGTCGACATCGTCATCCCGAACAAGTACGAGGGCATGGACTCGAACATGTCGGGCGAAGAACTCGCCAAGCTGCTGCAGTCGATGGTCCCCGCCGAGACACTCGACTTCGGTCGCAAGCTGCTGCGCGACCACGGCGTGCCGCTCAACGAGGACAGCGACAACTCCCTGCAGCTCCTGGGCTGGACCGAGGCCACCGCCACCCCGCAGGTCGAGATCGCACTCCAGCATCCCAAGGTCACCCTGATCGCGAACGCCCTCGGCACGCCGCCCGCCGACATGATCGAGAAGATCCAGTCCGCGGGTCGCAAGGTGGCTGCCCTGTGCGGATCGCCGAAGCAGGCGCGTAAGCACGCCGACGCGGGCGTCGACATCATCATCGCCCAGGGCGGCGAGGGTGGCGGTCACTGCGGCGAGGTGGGTTCCATCGTGCTGTGGCCGCAGGTCGTCAAAGAGGTTGCGCCGGTGCCGGTTCTGGCCGCCGGTGGCATCGGTAGCGGTGAGCAGATCGCGGCGGCCCTGGCGCTCGGCGCGCAAGGTGCGTGGAGTGGTTCGCAGTGGTTGATGGTCGAGGAGGCGGAGAACACCCCGGTCCAGCAGCAGACCTACATCGAGGCCTCCAGTCGCGACACCGTGCGCAGCCGGTCGTTCACCGGCAAGCCGTGCCGCATGCTCCGCAATGACTGGACCGAGGCCTGGGAGGACCCGAACAACCCCGATCCGCTGGGAATGCCGTTGCAGTACATGGTCTCCGGCATGGCGGTCGCGGCCACGCACAAACATCCCGACGAGAGCATCGACGTCGCCTTCAACCCGGTGGGACAGGTGGTCGGTCAGTTCCGCAAGGTCGAGAAGACCTCCGCGGTGATCGAACGGTGGGTCACCGAGTACATCGACGCGACGAGCAGTCTGGACGCGTTCGCCAACGCGAACGCCTGAGGCGTCGACGGTGGCGATCTCACTCGGTGAGGTCGCCGCCGGCCGCTCGCCAGCCGATGAGGCCGCCACTCATGTTGACGGCCTCGAAGCCGTTCTCCACGAGGAGATTTGCTGCACCGGCGGATCTGATCCCGCCGGTGCAGAACGCTATGAGCAGGGTGTCCTCGGGGAGTTCGACGCATCGCTGCGGAAGGACCTCGAGAGGCATGTGTACCGAACCCGGGATGTGGACGCGGTTCCATTCGAAGTCGCGTCGAACATCCACGACGACAGCGCCGGCGGTGACCAGGCGAAGCGCCTCGGCTGCGGGCACGGTCGGAGGACGGCGGAGATAGTGGCGAACCTTCACAACCTTCAGTCTAGCTGAAGGTTGTGGGCGGTCAGGTACCGGTCACGGACGCGAAGTGCGCCGCGAGTGCCGCGGTGAGCCCGGGGAGGCGCTCGGCGAATTCGGCGTCGAGGCGGGTGACCTGCTGGGCCGCCCGCTCCAGAAGGTCCTCGCCGGCCGCGGTGATACCCAGGGCCGATGCGGCGCCGGCATGTGCCGTCCGGTCATCGACGAGTCCGGCGTCGACGAATCCCGAGACCGCCGTGTGCGCGCTCTGCACAGTGATCCGCGAGCGCCGGGCCAACTCGCTGAACGAGATGCCCGGCGTGCCCCGGATGTGGCCCAGGAGGCCGTACTTGCGCGGGGTCAGGCCGAGCGGTGTGAGCGCCGCCGCCAGCTCGGCCTCCCAGACGCGCCCAATCGTGAGCAGTGTGACGGTGGGACTGAACGGCGGCGGCTCCGGCATGGGGGCAGGCTAACAGCCACCCGGACAGAGATCACCGGCGTCGGGCGTTCACCGCAGTTGCGCCATCACCTTGCGAGCCGTGGTGATACCGGATTCGATGGCGCCGTCGACGACCACGCCGTTCCAGCCCTTCGCGAAGTCGGCGCCGGCGAAGTGCAGACGCGTGGTGGAGTCGTGGAAGTGACTCCAGCCGTTGAAGAACTGACCCGACTTGAGCGTCGCCCAGGTCTGGCCGGACCACGGATCGGCCACCCAGTCGTGACCGCCGCAATCGATCACCGTCAGGTCGTTCCGCCACACATCGACCGCCCTCTGCGCCGAGGCGACGTCGTCGAGGTCGATGGCCGTGTGGTCGGACCCGAAGCCCACCAGGATCGTGGCGTCCTCATCGTCGAGGAAGTACTCGCTGCGCAGCAGCGAGATCGGATGCTGTCCGGGCGCTCCGGCGATGACGGAGTGGTGACCGGCGACCTTGATCCAGATCTTGAAGCCCACCGAGTTGGTCCCGTCGGCGATGAGTGCGGTCTGCTCGGCCGACAGGGCGGGGCTGAAGTCGATGGTGCGCAGTGCGCCGATGGGTGCGGTGACGATCACCGCGTCAGCCGCGACGACCTCGCCGGTCGCCAGTGTCACCCGGGCGCCGCCGGGATCGTGCGTCACCGAGCGGACCGGGGTGCCGAGCACGATCTCACCGCGAAGGTCGCCGGCGATCGCCTCGTAGAGGCCTCGCATCCCGTTGGTGAGTTTGAATCGCAGGGTCTGCTCGTCCATCAGAGCGCTGCGGTGGTCGCTCAGAGACGCCCAGTGTTTGGCCATCAGCGGGGACGCCGTGGCCGTCGGGCCCTGGTACCCGGCCGACCAGTACGAGTCGGCGAGGTCGATCTCCTCGCGGGTGAAGTCGCCGTTGTGCAGGCAGTCGAGCACGCTGCCCTTGTCGGCGGCGAGGAAGCGTTCCCGCAGTTCGGGATCCGTGTCGGGGTCGCGGAGGATCGCGAGCGGGTCGTGAGGGTAGGGGAAGAACTCGCGTGAACCGTCGACGATGGTCTCCTGCAGCCGTGACAGCTTGGTGTCGAGGTCGTGCTCGGTGCCGGAGTGCACGACGCCCTCGCTCACCCAGTACGCCGACTCGATGTCGGGGCTGGGGTAGATCGTCTGCGCGTACCGGGTGATCTCGGTCCAGACGAACGGTTGCATCCAGTGCACCCAGGTGGCGCCCATCTCCAGGGCATGGCCGCCCAGACGTTCGTCGGTCCACGCGCGCCCGCCGATGCGCTCGCGTGCCTCGATGACGCGGACGTCGACGCCGGCGGCCTCGAGCTCGCGGGCCGCGGTGAGGCCGGCGAAGCCCGCGCCGATGACGATGACGGACGGACGTGGTGATGGGCCGGGATCCGTAGCGCGGGAAACGGACGCGGGGCCGGCGGGTCGGGGATCGGGGGACATGACTGCTCCTTGACGATGGCAGGAAGGTTACGGGGTGTCAGAGCACGACGGTGACGGTCTTGGGCTCGGTGTAGGCGAGGATGCCCTCGTACCCGAGCTCGCGACCGATCCCGCTCGCCTTGACACCACCCCACGGGAGTTGCGGCGCCAGCGGCGACCAGCCGTTGATCCCGATCGCTCCGGCGTCGATGCGCGCGGCGACGGTGTGGGCGCGGGACAGGTCGGTGGTCCAGACGGTCGCCGACAGTCCGTACTGGTTGTCGTTGGCCAGTGCCAATGCCTCGTCGTCGGTGTCGAACGGGATGACCAGGCCGACGGGTCCGAAGATCTCCTCGCGGGCGACGGTCATGTCGTTGCGCCCGGCCAGGACGGTGGGTGTCACGTAGAACCCGGCGGAGTCCGGTGCCGCACCGCCGCTGACGACCTCGGCACCCTCGTCGACGCCGGTGTCCAGGAGGGCGAGCACCCGGTCCCGCTGGCGGGCGTTGACCAGCGGCCCCATCGTCGTCGACGGGTCGAACGGGTCGCCGAGTACCTGTGCCTGCGCGGCACCGGTGAGCCCGTCGAGGATCGCGTCGTAGACCTTCCGGTGCGCGAGCACGCGGGTTCCCGCCGCGCAGACCTCGCCCTGGTTGAAGAACATGCCCATCGCGCACCCCTGGACGGCTGCGTCGAGATCGGCGTCGGCGAAGACGATCTGCGGCGCCTTGCCGCCCAACTCGAGTGCGGTGCGCCGGAACGTGTCCGCGGAGTCACGCAGGATCGTGCGACCGGTCTCGGTGGAGCCGGTGAAGGAGATCTTCTTGACCCCGGGGTGGCGGGACAGGGCGGCGCCGGCCACACTGCCGATGCCGGTGACCACGTTGACCGTTCCGGGCGGGAAGCCGGCCTCGTCCACGAGTTCGGCGAGGCGGAGCACCGACAGCGAGGCGTCCTCGGCAGGCTTGATGACCACGGTGTTGCCTGCGGCCAGGGCGGGTGCCAGCTTCCACCCGAGGATCATCAGCGGCGCGTTCCACGGGATGATGGCACCGATCACGCCGATCGGTTCGCGCCGCGTGTATGCGTGAGTGGGGACCGGTCCGCCGAGGTATCCGTCGTTGGCGATGAGTTCGCCGTTGATCTTGTCCGCCCACCCCGCGTAGTAGCGAAGGGTGGCGATCAGATTCGGGATCATCAGTGCCGAACTCATGCCGAGTGGCCGCCCCATGTCGAGCGACTCGAGCGCGGCGAGTTGCTCGATGTCTCGCTCGACGAGGTCGGCGAGCCGGTTGAGCAGCAGACCTTTACGGGACGGGGCGAGGGCGCCCCACTCGCCGCGGAAAGCCGACTGCGCGGCGGTGACCGCGGTGTCGACGTCGGCGGCATCGGCCGATGCGAGCTCGGCAAGTGGTTGTCCCGTCGCCGGATTGAGGGTCGTGAACGTGGCGTCTGAACTGTGCCAGGTACCACCGATGTACAGACCGGTGTGCAGGTTCGAGATGTCGATCATGGTGAGTTCGCTTTCTGTGCAGGGCTGGACTGGTCACGAGGTGGATGCGGCCGGGGTGTCTCGGCGCGCCGGCCGACGCCAGCGGCCGATGGATGCGCCGATCACGAAGACGGCGGCGATGACGAGCAGGAACACGGTGGCGAGGATCTGCGATCCGCTGATCAGCGTGGTGAAGTTGGCGACCACGAGTGCGGTGATACCGAGCAGTCCGACGGTGCCCAGGGCCGGCGCGATCCTGGTGTGCCACAGCCGGTTATCGGTGGAGTTGCGCCGGAACCAGACGATGATCGCGATGCTGGTGAGCACCATCAGCACCAGGATGCTGACGATCGCGACACCGGCCATCCAGGTGAACAACTGCAGCACGGGATCGGCACCGGCCACGGCGAACGCGCCGACCAGGATGAAGGCGGTCAACGTCTGCACCACCGAGCCGACGTGGGGCGAGCCGTGGCGGCCGTGCACGTCCATGAGTCGGCGTGGTGCGTACCCGGTCCGCGACAGCGCGAAGGTGTACCGCGCGATGGCGTTGTGGAATGCCAGCAGGGCGGCGAACAGGCTCGTCACCAGCATCACCATCATGACGTCGGCGGCGACGCTCCCGAGGAAGGTGGTGGTGGCGACGAAGGTCAGATTCGCCGTATCGGCCTGCGCGGCGGCCTGCACCTGATCCGAGCCGAAGGCGAGCACCACGGCCCAGCTCGCCGCGGCGTAGAGGATTCCGATGGTGCCCACGGCGACGTAGGTCGCGATCGGCACGGTTCGCCTCGGATTGCGGGCCTCCTCGCCATAGATGGCCGTCGCCTCGAAGCCGACGAACGAACCGATCGCGAACATCAGCGCGATGCCGGGTGAGCCCGACAGGAATGCCGACGGCGTGAAGGACACGACGTCGACGCCGTGCGCGCCACCCTGTGCCAGCACCGCGACCGTCAACGCGACGATCAGCGCGATCTCGGCCACGAGGAGGACGCCGAGCACCTTGGCGCCGAGGTCGATGCTGCGATAACCGAGAACGGCCACCATGGCCATCAGCACGAATGCCCACAACCACCACGGCAGGTCGGGACCGCCGAATCGGAGAACGACGTCGCGCATGGTGGACGCCGCCAGGCCGTAGATGGCCGCCTGGATGGTCGTGTAGGCGAGCAGGGCCAGCGAGGCCGAGCCGACGCCGGCGCTGCGGCCGAGACCGTGGGTGACGTAGGCGTAGAAGGCGCCGGTGTCGGTCACCGAACTGCTCATCGCCGCATAGCCGACACTGAACACCAGCAGGACGGCCGCGGCCACGATGTAGGCCGTCGGGGCTCCCGCGCCGTTGCCGATCGCGATCATCACCGGCAGCGAACCCGCCACCGCCGTGAGCGGTGCGGCCGCCGCGATGACCAGGAAGACGATTCCGGAAACACCGATCGAACCCCTGAGGGCTGATCGGGCGGGAGCCGACCTCGGATGGGTGGTGTCGACCATGGCGAGCTCTCCTGTCGGTTATGGTTCAACGAACGTAGAACCAAGAACTGTGATGGAGGCTACATCCGGGGTACGCGCGCGGGAAGCGGAACGAGGGTCGGTAAAACCTTTACCCGGGGTGGATCCGAGGCAGGGAGGTGTGATGCCACGACTGGTCGACCACGATGAGCGCCGGCGCGCCATCGTCGCTGCCGCGTGGCGGCTGCTCGCCACGCGGGGAGTCGACGGGATCAGCATGCGGGATCTCGCCACGGAGGCCGGGTACACCAACGGAGCGCTCAGTCACTACTTCGCGGGGAAGGACGAGATCCTCCGCACCGCATACGAATACGTGATCGAGGCGACCAACGCCCGGATCGAGGCGGCGACACGACGCCGCACGGGGAGCGCGGCGCTGCGGGCGATGTGTCAGGAGCTGATGCCGATGACCGACGAGGCCACTCTCGAGGCCCGGATCGCCATGTCGCTCTGGCAGCGAGCGATGACCGACACCGTGATGGCCGAGGTGAACAACGCGGCGGTCGCGGAGTGGAAGGCGCGGATGGCGCAGTTGTGGACCGAGGCGGTGGAGGCGGGTGAGCTACCGGCCCGCGACATCGGCGTGGGTGTCGAACTGCTGATGACGACCATCTTCGGGCTCCAGGTGACGGCGGTGCTGGACCCGGTGACCACGGCGCCCGCCGACCAGATCCGACTGGTCGACGCGATCCTCGACGTCACCTCCTGACGAGGTCACACCACGATGGTCGACCGTCAGGAGACCGATCCGGACGAGCCGGTCGCGAGCGGGAGGGTCACCCGGACCGCGGTACCCGACGGTTCGTTGGGCAGGTAGCTGATGGTGCCTCCGTGGCGTTCCACGATGTGCTCGGAGATGATGAGTCCGATGCCCGAGCCGTCTTCCTTCGACGAGAACGCACCCGTCGACAACCGATCGGCCGGGATACCCGTCATGCCCCGGCCCTGGTCGCAGATCCACACGAACGCTGCCCCGTCGGCCTCACCGGTGCGGACGGTGAGCTCCTTGACCTCGGTGCTCGGCCGGACGATCTCGTCGAGCGCGTTGACACACAGGTTGATGATGACCTGCCCGATGAGGACGTTCTCGCCCTGGACCGGCAGGTCGCGTTCTGGGATCTCGGCATACACACGCACCCCCTGCTCGGCAGCGCGCAGTCGGACGAAGTAGAGGCTCTCGGCGACGGTCTCGTTGAGGTCCATCAGGGTGGTCGTGCTCTCGATGCGCCGCACGTACCGTTTGACCGAGGCCACGATGCCGGCGGCGCGGTGCAATTGCTTCTCGATCTGGTCGATGCCATAGGAAAGACTGCGGGCGTCGACGGTCTCGGCGGACACGCGCGCCTTCAGGCCACTGAGATAGTTGGTCGATGCTGCCAACGGCTGGCCCAGTTCGTGCGCGAGGATCATCGCCATGTCGCCCATGGCGTGGTAGCGACTGAGGTACTGGAGATTGGCCTCCTGGTAGGCGTTTCGACGCTCCCATTCGACGCGGTCGGTCACGTCACGGACGGTGAGGACCCGCGAACTGATGCCGTCATGCGCCACGATCTCGAGTTCGCCGGCAAGCCAGACGGTGCTGCCGTCGTCCTTGGCGATCTCCTGCTGGATCTTCACCGAACCCGACCCGCCGACGAGACGGTCGACGACGAGGTCGCTGGTCAGGCGGGGTTCGCATCGGCCGAGATCCTCGAGGTGCACACCCGACAGCTGGGCGGGGGTCCGGCCGAACAGCTGTGCGGCCAACGGCGAGATGTCGTCGATGCAGTTGTCGTCGTCGAGCACGACGATCCCGGCGGACGTGTGGGTCATGATGCGCTGCAACGACTCCGAGACCCAGTGGAGCTCCTCCTGGAGTTCCACCTCCTCGGAGATGTTGCGGAACTCGACCATGACCACGGGTCCGTCCTCGCAGCGAACGAGGGTCGCGCGTGCATCGGTGAGGAAGTCGGTCCCGTCCTTAGCGCGGTACTTCCACTGTTTGCGGCTGGAGCCGTGGACCACCGCTGACTGCAGCCAGGCGACCCCGACCTCGCGGCGGTACTGACGCTCCTGCGCACTCATGTGGTGGGCCTTGAGCGGTTTGAGTTCTTCCAGGGTGAACCCGAACATGCGGCACGCCGCCGGATTGGCCCACAGGATGTTCTTCGAACTCGCCTCGTGGATGAGGATTCCGGTGCCGGTGTGGAGGATCATCTGCTCGAAGTCGCGACGAGCAGGGAACATCGCCATCACCTCACCTTCGCCATGGTCCAGCATCACCGTCGCCACGATGCCACGCAAGTAAGGAATTGCTTACCCCTGGCGCGGAAAATCCCGATACCGCCCGGTCGGCGGCGTCCATAGTGTTGCGGTCGAGATCGAGAGTCGAATCCGAACGGAGACAGCAATGACCGCGGAGAGCGTGACCGAACGGGTGTGTGCGGAACCGGCGGGACCGGCGCGGGATGCCGCGTTCGATCATGCCCTCGACGTGCTCCGCGACCGCCGCGACGAGTTCAACGCGCAGCGGTTCGTCCCGCGCGAGTACATCGCGCTGCTCAAGCGTGCGGGTATGTACCGCGCGTCGACGCCCGCGGTGTTCGGCGGGGAGCCGATGGCGCCGGCGGACTTCATGTCCCTCGTCGAGCGCGTCTCCGCGGTGGACCCGGCCACCGGGTGGGTGTCGAGCTTCGGGTCGTCCCTGGTGTACTTCGCCGCCCTGCCGGCCGAGACGCAGGCGAAGATCTACGCACACGGCCCCGACATCGCCTATGCCGGTGGACTCTTCCCGATGCAGGAGGCGCAGAAGGTCGACGGCGGCTACGTGTGTTCGGGCCTCTGGCAGTTCGCGAGCGGCTGTCGCGGCGCCGACATCATCGGCATCGGCCTGGCAGGCGGTCCGGAGACCGGCGGCAAACCGCTGACGGCACTGGTCGATCCGGCCGAGGTCGAGATCGTCGACAACTGGGACGTCGCGGGGATGCGGGCGACCGGCTCGCACGCGGTACGTGCGGACCGGGTGTTCGTGCCCGAGGAGATGACCTTCGTCCGCGGCGGTGCGCCGCAGATCGACGAGCCGTTGACCCGCTATCCGGCGCTGTCCTACGCCGCCCAGGTGCTCGCCGTCGTCACCCTCGGTGCGGCGCGCGGTGCACTCGATTACGCCGTCGAGGTCGGTGCGGCCCGCACCTCGATCACCGGCGGCACGAGCAAGGGCAACCGTCCCGCCTACAAGTCCGCGATCGCCCGCGGCGAGGCCGAATTGCGTTCCGCCCGTGCGTTCTTCTACACCACCACGGACGAGGTGTGGTCGAAGGCGCTCTCCGGGCAACACATCTCGACCGACGACCAGGCGCTCCTGCGGCTGAGCGCCACTCACGCCGCCCACGTGGGACGCAGTGTGGTGCAGCAGGTGTTCGACATCGCCGGCACCGGAGCCATCTACGAGACGCACCCGCTGCAACGGTTCCTGCAAGACGCGCTGGTGCCCGCGCAGCACGCGATGCTGCAGACCAACACCTACGAGGCGGCCGGGGCGCTGCTCCTCGGCCTCGACGCCGGGATCCCCAGCTTCCCCTGAACGCCGACATCCAGCCATCACGACCGCCGACATCACCACCCGCGAGGAGTGCAGATTCCATGACCGACGAACCGTTGCGCACGCTGTTCTGTGTGGGGAACAACCAGAACTTCTTCGACCTGCCCAAGGCCGACATCGGTCCGGTCTGGGAAGCGACCATGGAGTTCCTCACCAGCCTGAAGAATCTCGACGGCGTCGAGATCATCGGCACCTTCGACGACGACGCACACATGGTCGGCCCGTCCGACGGGTGGCCGTGGACGTTCTACATCCTCGCCGACGTGCGCGACCAGCCGACGGTCAAGGCTGCCTGCAATCTGTTGCGCACCACGATGGTCGGCGAGTACGCGCTCTGGAAGTACTTCAAGGTCGAGGCGCGAATGGGCCGAGCCCTCACCATCCGCGACGACGTCACCTCCTGACGCGACACCCGACCCTGTCCATCCCGACCCAGACCGAAGGAACATCGATGACCACCATCGAGAGGCCGACCCGCGGCTTCGCGGACCTCGCCGAGAAGGACCGCGTCGCCGGTCAGCTCTACACCGATCCCGAGATCTTCGCCGAGGAGATGCGCAAGATCTTCTACCGCACCTGGGTGTGGGTCGCCCACGAGAGCGAGGTGCCCGAGGCCGGTTCGTTCAAGACCACCCAGGTCGGTGACCAGCCCGTCATCGTGACCCGGGATCGCAAGGGCAACTTCAACACCCTGCTGAACCGATGCCGCCACCGCGGTGCGACGGTGTGCGACCAGCGCAGCGGCAAGGCGAACGGGTTCACCTGCCCGTACCACAACTGGTCGTACACCCTGGACGGCCGGCTGCGCGGCATCCCGTACCCGGACGGATACGAGGGCGTCGTCGACAAGAACGACTTCCCGCTGCAGAAGCTCCGGACCGAGAGCTACCTCGGCATGATCTTCGCGACGTTCAACGCCGACATCGAACCGCTGGAGGACCACCTCGGCGACGCCAAGATCTGGATGGACCGTTTCCTCAAGCAGTCCAACGGATTTCCGACCAAGGTGCTGGGCAGCCACAAGTTCCGTTTCAAGGGGAACTGGAAGATCCAGCTGGAGAACACGACCGACGGTTACCACTTCCCGATGGTGCACAAGTCGTGGATGGCCTCGGTCGACGCCGAGACCGCCAACATGATGTCGTTCATGGACGACCCGGCCGCCGAGACCCACGCTCTGGGCAACGGGCACAGCGTCGCGATCATGGCGGCCGCACACGCCGACCTCGACGTCGACGACGGCGACGAGGAGATCCAGCCGCGGTTCCAGCATCTCGTGGACGAACTGACCGAGGCCGGTGAGAGTCCCGAACGGATTCGCCGGTACATGCGGTCCATGCACGGTTGCGGGTTCAACCTCAACATGTTCCCGAACATCGCGATGTCGTCGTCGTTCTTCCGCGTCCTCATCCCGATCAGCGTCGACGTCACCGAGGTGTGGCACATGGCCATCGGCATGGACGGCGGTCCGGAGAGCATCAACCGCGAGCGCCTGCGCATCCACGAACACTTCCAGGGCCCCTTCGGTTTCGGCAGTCCCGACGACGCCGAGGGATGGGACCGGGTGCAGATCGGCGCCGGTGGCAACCCGAACATGCCCATCCTCGTGAACCGTGGGGAGAACCGCGAGTACACGACCGAAGAGGGCTGGCCCACATCGCATGTCACCGACGAGACGGGGATGCGCGAGTCCTACGGCATGTGGAAGAAGATGATGAGCGATGACTGACCTGCACACCTTCAACGACCCACGCGTGCTGCGGGCCATCGCGCTGGTGTGGAAGGAGGCCGAACTCCTCGACGCCAAGGACTATCCGGCGTGGGAGGCCCTCTACACCGACGACGCGCACTATGTGATCCCCATCGACCCCGACACCGAGGACTTCGACTCGTCGCTGAACATGGTCTACGACGACCAGCGGATGCGCAGGCTGCGCGTGGAGCGGATGATGCAGGGATATGCTCCGTCCGCCGTCGCGGCGGCACGGACGGTCCGGATCGTCTCCCGCTTCACGGTGTCCGACGTCAGCGACGACACGGTGATCCTGCGGTCGGCGCAGATCCTCAACGCGTTCAAGCGGGACACCTTCTCCACGATCGGCGCCGAGCTCACCCACACCATCTCCCTCGATGACGATGGCGACCGGATCAGCCTGAAAGTGGCACGGCTCATCGACAGCGAGGACGCCGTGAGCGCCTCCGGATACCTGTTGTGAGGAGGAGGCTCTCATGAGTTCGAGCACCAAGGGGATCGCGGTGGTCACCGGCGCGGCGGGCGGGATGGGTTCGTTCGTGGCTCGTCGGCTGCACCGGGACGGCCATCGCGTACTGCTCACCGACATCGCCCTCGAGCCGGCCCAACGGATCGCCGAGGAACTCTCGCCCGACGGCTCGACCGCCCGGGCCGCGATCCTCGACGTCGGGCACCGCCAGAACTTCGTCGACGCGCTGGCGCACGTGCAGTCGGTCTGGGGCACACCGACGATCGTCGTGAACAACGCCGCACTGACCCAGGCGGCCGACCTCATGACGCTCGACGAGCCGGACTTCACCCGGGTGCTGAACACCAACGTCAACAGCATCTTCTTCGGGTGTCAGGTGTTCGGGGCCGCGATGGCCGACGAAGGTTACGGCCGGATCGTCAACATGGCGTCGCTGGCCGGGCAGAACGGTGGCACGGCCACCGGAGCTCACTACGCGACGTCCAAGGGCGCGATACTGACCGTCACCAAGATCTTCGCCAAGGAGCTTGCGGCACAGGGGGTGACGGTGAACGCGATCGCACCCGGCCCGCACGACCTGCCGGTCGTGAAGGCGACCGTACCGCCCGAGAAGCTCGACGCCGTGATCGCCGGAATCCCCGTCGGACGGTTGGGAAGTCCCGAGTTCATCGCGGACATGGTCGGACTCCTGACCGCCGAGAACGCCTTCTTCGTCACCGGTGCCTGCTGGGACGTCAACGGCGGGCTCTTCGTCCGCTGATCCCTCGCACCACCAACAGTCACCCTCCAGGAGAATCGCCATGGCACTCATCGACGTCGTCGTGTCCGACATCGTGCAGGAGACCCCGAGCATCAAGACGTTCTACCTGTCCAGGCCGGACGGCTCGACCGTCGGTGGATACTCGCCGGGAGCGCACATCGACGTCGTGGGCCCGACCGCCATCACACGGCAGTATTCGCTGTGCAGCCGGCCGGACGGCCGTGAGTCGTTCGCGGTCGCGGTCAAGCGCGAGGAGAACTCGCGTGGAGGGTCGGCGG
This sequence comes from Gordonia terrae, assembly GCF_051789125.1. Lineage (GTDB taxonomy): Bacteria > Actinomycetota > Actinomycetes > Mycobacteriales > Mycobacteriaceae > Gordonia > Gordonia terrae_A. Next base: position 1,893,207 of record NZ_CP196526.1, read on the forward strand.
CCCTCCACGAGTTACGGGTGGGGGACCGGTTGCAGATCAGCGAACCCCGCAATCTTCTCGGAATCGATTCCGCGGCAGATCATCACGTCCTGGTGGCGGCGGGCATCGGCATCACGCCCATGTTGAGCATGGCCCGCCACATGGACGTCCAGGGCATCAGCTTCGAGCTCCACTACTTCGCCCGGACCGCTCAGGACGCGGCGTTCCTGCCTCTGCTGCGTGACCGCTGCCCGGAGAAGCTGCACGCGCACGTGGGTATCGACCGCGAGACCCAGGGGCAGGTCCTGACCGGCGCGTTGACTTCCGCGCCACCGAACTCGCACGTGTACGTCTGCGGCCCAGAGGGTTTCATGACGAAGGCGCGCGACATCGCCGAGCGGTTCGTCCCCGCCGACGCGGTGCACTACGAACATTTCCACGCGTCCGAGCCCGCGGGTTCAGACGCGGACACCGCCTTCGACGTCGAACTCGACGGTGAGACCTACCACGTGCCCGCCGACCGGAGCATCGTCGAGGTGCTCGAGGAGAACGGGTGTGACATCGACACCTCGTGCCAGGAGGGCATCTGCGGCACCTGCATCATGCAGGTTCTCGCCGGTGAACCCGAGCACCGCGACAATGTGCTGACCAAGGCGGAGCGGGAGTCCGGAGAGGTGATGGCCGTGTGCGTCTCGCGGACCTCCGGCGACAAGCTGGTACTCGACTACTACTGATCCGTCGGGACCTCGACGCCGAACCGCAGGATGTCGCGTACGAGAGTGCTGATGCTGTCGGCATCGGTCTTGCTCTTGATCCGGGCGCGATGGACGTCGACGGTCTTGACGCTCATGTCGAGACGGCGAGCGATGTTCTGGCTCGGCAGCCCCTCGACCACCAACGCCAGGATCTCCCGCTCACGCGGCGTCAGCAAGGCCACCTTGGCCTCGACGGTCCGCCGGCTGTCGTGGGTGCGGAACCGTTCGACCGCCTTCTCCATCCCCGCCTGGACCGCGTCGAGCAACCGCTGGGGGTCGTAGGGCTTCTCGAGGAAGTCCATGGCGCCGGCCTGCAATGTGGACACCGACATACGGATGTCTCCGTGCGCGGAGACGAAGATGATCGCGACGTGCGGGGCGAACTCGTTGAGCTTCTCCTGCAGCCGCGGACCGCTCATCCGCGGCATCCGCACATCGAGAACGATGCACGCGGGTTCGTCGCCCGAGTACACGGACAGGAATTCGTCGGCGCTGTGACAGATCCGCGGGGAGATGCCGATGCTGCCGAGCAGCCAGTCCACGGACTCGCACAGTTCGGGATCGTCGTCGACGACGTAGACCGTCGCAGTCACACCCGTCGCAGTCATACCCACGCCGCGTCGGCCGTCCAGTAGTTCATGCCGACGGCACTCACCTGGTGACGCCACTCCGTGGTGCGGTGCAGCCACGGCTCTTCCTTCCGGACGGACTCGTCGGCCGCCTCCGGGCCGTCGGCCTCGACCGTCCAGTGCACCCAGTTGACCTCGCGGCCGTGCTCGTCGTGGACGAACAGGTCCACGTGGTGCCAGCCGTAGTTGAAGGTGTCCTCGTAGCAGGTGAGGAACATGCGGTGGTGGGTCTCGGGACGGGGTTTCATCGTCATGGTGTTCCTCTCTCTGGCCGCGGGCGTGCTCATACCGGTACCGACGGCAACGACTTGACGGCGGTTTCGAGGACCGTGGCAACCTCGAACAGCGCGGCTTCGCGTCCGGGTAGGCCGACCACCTGAAGGCCCAGTGGCATACCGGTTTCCGTTGTCGCACCGGGAACCACCACGACCGGGCACCCGAGCAGCTGCCAGGGGCGGCTCAGCACGGGGGACCCGGTTGCCCCGAGACCCTTCGGCGCGGCGCCCGGTGCGGCGGGCCCGACGATCACGGTGTGGTCGCCGAGGGCCTCGGCGAGCAGGTCGCGCGACCGGTCACGCCGGATCAGGGCGGCGGCGTGGTCGCCGGTGGTGATCGCACGCCCCGCCTCGATGAGATCACGCAGTTGTGGGCTGAGGGCCTCGGCATGTGCAGCAGTGGCAATGGCGTCGAGGGTCTTCGCGGCCTCGTGAGACATGACGGTCGCGTGATCGTCGGCCAGGGTCCGCACGTGATCGTCGTACTCGAGTTGACGCGTCTCGATGCCCACCAGACCGAGCAGATCGGGAAGCATGCCGAGGAGATCGGCCATTGCCGGGTCGATCGGATGCAGGTCGCTGCCGCCCCACATCACCACGGTGCCGACGGTCGAGCGTCCGGGCGTCAGCGGCGTTCGCCCGGTGAAGGCGGTGTAGACGTACTGCAGGTCGGCGACATCCCGGGTGAGGAATCCGAGCGAGTCGAGCGATTCGCTGAGGCCGGTGACGCCTGCCAGGCTCGTGGAGCCCTGCGCCAGGACCATCCCCGCCGCACCGCAATACGACGCGGGGCGGGTCAGGGAACCGGCCGTCTGGGTACCCAGCGCAACAGGCACGACGCCCGCCCCGACAGCTGCCGCCGAACCGCTCGACGACCCGCCCGGGGTGTGCTCGTGGTTGTGCGGATTGCGCGTCGGTCCGGGCGCGAAATAGCCGAATTCGGTCGTCACGGTCTTGCCCTGGATCACGGCACCGAGATCACGGAATCGGTTGACGCAGTTGGCATCAGATGCGGCCGGCGCCGGTGAGGTCACCGCCGAGCCGGCGCGGGTCGGGAGACCGCGGACGTCGATGAGGTCTTTGACGGCCAGTGAGACGCCGCGCAGCGGGCGGCGGCCGGGGAGAGAGTCCTCGCGCCGCGCGTCGTCGATCAGGGACGGGGACAGCTCGACCCACGCGCGCAGATCCGCGTCGGTGCGGACGATCTGCTCGCGGACCTGCTGCGTCAGCACCTCTGCCGACACCACGTTCTCGTGGACCGCGGTCGCCTGGTCGATGATGGGCTGTTTCCAGTAGGCCGAGCTCACCGTTCCTCCTTCAATTGATGGGTCCAGTCTGCCCGCTCGCGCAGGGCGGCGACAGTAAAGATTTCCCTCCTACCGCCGTAGGCAACGAACCCCATAGCTTCTAGCCAATACCTCTCACTTCGGCGTCATCAGCCCGACGCCCGTCGACGAAGGACACGTCAATGGTCACCAGGGAAACCGCAGCGACAGCACCGGCGGCCGCGCCACCGGCACCGCGTCGAATCGACATGAGCCGGATGTCACGGCGTGCGTGGATCATCACCGGGATGCTGGTGCTGTTCCAGATCATCGCTTTCGCGGACAAGGCGGTCCTCGGATTGGTCTCCGCCGATGCGATGCCCGAACTCGGCTTGACCGCAACGGAATTCGGATTCATCGGCAGCGCGTTCTTCTTCCTGTACGCGATAGTCTCGGTCATCACCGGATTCCTGGCATCGAAGATCTCGGTGAAGTGGATCCTGTTCGCGATGGGTATGACGTGGGCTGTGCTGCAGTTCCCGATGCTCCTCGGCGGCGGTGCCGCGATCCTGCTCATGACACGGATCGTGCTCGGCGGTGCCGAGGGCCCGGCCACCGCCATGTCGCTCACCTCCGCGCACACGTGGTTCTCGCCGACGCGTCGAGCTCTGCCGTCGAACCTGATCGCGGCCGGTTCGACGCTGGGACCCGTCCTCGCGGCACCGCTGTTGGCCTGGGTCATCGCGGTCTGGGGCTGGCGATGGGCGTTCGGCGTGCTGGGCGTCATCGGGCTCGTATGGGTGATCGCGTGGTGGGCGATCGGCGCCGACGGACCGTACCGGCCGAAGAAGGCATCGCCGTCGGACGTGCCGGCAGCAGACGCCGACCGCACCGACGCCGCCACCGACGAGGTGGCCACCTCCGCGGTCGACGAGCAGAAGCCGGTCGTGATCTGGCGGGCGCTGCTCAGCCTGGCGTTCTTGTCCGCGGTGATCGGCGGTGCCTCGAACTTCTGGGTCCAGGGGTTCCTGACGACCTGGCTGCCCCAATACCTGGGCACCGTCGTCGGACTCTCGCTCGGCGAGGTCGGCGCGATGACGACCGTGCCGTGGGTGGTCGGCGCACTCGTCCTGCTCGGGTTGGGGGCACTGGGTCATCGGATGATGCGTCGTGGGAGCTCGGCACACCTGGCCATCGCGGTTCCGTTCGGTTGCGCCGCGGTCATCGCCGGCCTCTGCTTCATCACCATCCAGGCGACGTCGGGAATCACCGCGGTCGCGCTGCTGTGCCTCGCCGGCGGATGCAGCCTGGCGTTCCCGATGACCGCCACCGCGATCGGGTATGCGGTGGGTGCTCGGCAGCGCCCCATCCTGATGGCGACGCTCGGTGGTGTCGCGTCCTTCGGCGCGGTCATCTCACCGATCCTCGTCGGCTGGCTCATGACCGACGCCGGCTATGTCTCACCGCCCAAGGGCGAGAAGCCCAGCGCGGACATGGCCGCCAACATGGCCGACGGCGTGCACCAGGCCTTCACGATCACCGGGATCGTCCTGCTGGTCGGCGGCGCGCTGTGCATCGCCTTCCTCCGGCCCGAGCGGCTCGGCGCCACCCTCCAACGGCGTCACGTCAAGAACCCCGTCGACGCGCCGAGTTCCTGACGCGTCTGCCCTGACGACCCGACACACAGGAGAAGCCATGTCCGACAACCTGCTCAGCGCGATCGACCCGACAGCGTTCCGGAATGTGATGGGCCACTATCCCACCGGCGTCGTGATCGTCACCGGACGCGATGCCGGGGGTGCGGTGCTGGCCATGGTCGTCGGAACATTCAGCTCGGTGTCGATGGACCCGCCGCTCGTCTCGTTCATGCCGATGAAGACCTCGCGGACTTTCGAGAAGATGCGCGAGTGCGAGTCGTTGTGCATCAACATCCTGGGCGGCGACCAGGAGGACGTCGTCCTCACGGTCGCGCAGCGGTGGGAGGACAAACTCGCGGGGATCGACTGGTTTCCCTCACCGTCCGGCGACCCCGTGCTGGCCGAATCGGTGGCGTGGATCGACACCCGGATCCGCAACGTGGTGGAGGCCGGCGATCACTGGATCGCACTGTGCGAGGTGCGCGATCTCGCGGTCACCAACCCGGTGTCGCCGCTCATCTTCTTCCAGGGCGGCTACGGCAGCTTCGTGTCGACGTCGTTGATGGCCCGGATGGACCACGAGATCCTGCCGACGATCCACGCCGCGCACACGGCGCGTCCGCAGGTGGAGGCACTGGCGGCGGCACTGCGCGGCGAGGTGTCGGTGCTGACGGCGGTCAGTCGCGACGAGATGGCGGTGGTGCTCTCGGCGACCGGACCAGGTGTCGACCGCGAGGAAGGACTCGCCTACCGGATCCCGATGGTGCCGCCCATCGGCGACACCTATGTGTTCGATCAGGACGAGGACACCCAGACCCGGTGGCTGGCCAAACTGCGCGACGCCGATGACGATGTGCGCGAGATGCACCGAGCGAGGCTGGATTTCGTGCGCCGGCACGGTTACCTCGTGTCGTTTCTCCCCGACGATGGGCCGACGGCCTATGCGGAGATGCGGGAGGCCACGCGATCCTACGAGAGGGGACGACTCACCCCGTCGCAGGAACGCGACATCTGCGCGTCCATCGGCAAGTCGCCTGTGGACTATCGGATTCGGGAGCTCGAGCCCAACGGCACATACGACGTCGGATCGATCGTGCTGCCCATCCGCGATCCGCGCGGCGGCTACTCGATGACGCTGCGACTGTCGCAGCTCCCGGCTGGTGCCACGGGTGCCGAGATCGACGACTGGATCGCACAGGCTCGCGCGGTGGTCGGGGTCCTCGAACGATGACTGGTACCGACCACACGATCGCCGGTCTCGTCGCCCGGATCGAGACGCTCGAGGCCGAGGCCGACATCCGCCGGATCCAGGCCCGGTACATGTTCCTCTGCGATACACCCTGTCCCGAGCCGGTTGCCGACGACGCGGAGCGCATCCAGCTCATCGTCGACCTGTACACCGACGATGCGGTGTGGGAGGGCGTCGGCGAGTACTACGACGGTCAGTTCGGGCGCGCCGAGGGCAAACAGGCGATCCGCGAGCACTTCCAGCGCTTCTGGGGTGAGAAACGTGATCCCGCCCTGCTGCTCAACGCCCACTATCTGACCTCCGAGCAGATCCACGTCGACGGGGACCGGGCGACCGGTCAGTGGATTCACATGCAGCCGTGGCTGTTCTCCGACGGCACAGCGCTATTGCGCTCCAGCCGGTTGAACAACGCGTTTCGCAAGGACGACGGTCGGTGGCGGATCACCCGCACCCGCACGGAGAACGTCTTCATCGCGCCGCTGCGCAAGGACTTCGCGGACAGTTTCCCGTCGGCCTCGGTGCTGATGCGCTGAGGCGTTCGGTACCGGTGGCGATTCATGCGTCCGTACTCAGTCGGGCCACGGCTCGACTAGGCCGGCGACGAGTCCTGCTGCGACGCCCGTGCGGTGGCCGAGGAGACCCGCTTGTTCGCCGCCCGTATCCAGGCAAGTACGCCTATGCAGTCAGGGGATCGGATGGTTCACGTGATCGCTCCGGGCGGTCACGCGCTCGGCGTCGTCGATGTCTCCGTGGTGGACGGCCGGGTCTCGCGCATCGACATTCGCCGCATGGCGTCGCACACCGCGTCGGTGGTGGCGTGACCGGCGGTGTCTAGAGCCCAGCGGTCTAGAACGGCGGCGGGTTGGCGTCGTCCCAGCGCTTCTCGGCGCATCGAATGCGTCGGAAGGCTCTGTCGCGCAGCTCTTTCAGTTTGTCACCTGCTGGATGATCGGGCGGCCGGCTGGGGTTCAGCCGGTTGAACAGGTCGCGCCCGTTGTAGGCGTTGCCGACGAACATGTGGCCGGTGGGTGTGGTGAACCAGGCTGTAAGGAACTCGTCCTGGTAGTCCTGCCAGCTGGTGAAGGTCTTGATGCGATGGTGAAACCGGCACAACGGTTTGAGGTTGCGCGCATCGGTCGGACCACCCCGACGCGGGTCGGCGTGGTCGAACGGATCGGTGTGGTCGAGATCGATCTGCCAGACCGGCGCGTTGCAGCCGGGGAAGGTGCAGCACAGTTCTCCCGCACGCACCAGCGCCTGGAGCTTTTTCGACGGGGCGTATCGCGTCGTCGACCTGTCGGCGTCGGGTTCGGCCGGTGCCGGCTCGACATATGTGCGTCGTGCTTCGTTGAGGAGGGTTCGGGCGGTGGCGGCGTCGATGATGCCGTGGCGGTCCAGGAACGCAGGGTCGTCGTCGAGTCCGATCAGCGTCGACAGGTTCACCACGATGTGGAAGGTCGCGCGCGGAGCGTGCGATGGAGACGTTGAGGCATCCGCAGTCAGTGCCTCGAGGTCTTGTTCCGAACCGGATTCGGTTGCGGCAGCGGTGCAGTCGTCGCACCGGCATGCCAGCGCGGCTTCACCGCGGGCGAGTGCTTTGAGGGCGTCGGCGCGGCGCTGAGGGAAGTTCCGCGGGTCATCGGCGTGTACCGCGGCGGCCATGGACGACAGGCGGGTGTCGAACTCGGCCGCATCGGCGACCGGCAGCGTGCCCGAGATCCGGGACTGCCCGGGCGTGAACCGATCAGGGGTGACCGTCACCTTTCGATCGCCCGCCACCCGCTCTTTGCGTCGGCGGATCGCGTCGGGCGCCCACTTGGCGACGATGGCGTCGACCAGAGCGGTAAACCGTGCCGTGGACATCGGGGCACGCGCGAAGATCGTCTCGGCCAGGTGCGCGTCCACGGTCTGCATCTCGTCGGCATCGGTGATCAGGTCGGTGCGTTTGAGCGCGATCAGGAAACGGCGCTTGTCGATCCGGCCGCACGCCAAAGCGTGTCCGGTGAACGACAGCCGGTAGCGCAGCGCGTCACCGGCCTCGATGAGCTCTTTCGCCTCGGCCGGTGTCACCGTCAGGGTGGCACCGACCTCGGCGATGGCCTGTTCGAGCCCGTCCGGCCCGAACTGTTCGTAGGGGTTCTCCCCGGCCGCCACCCGCGCCGACAGGTTCTCGAAGGCCTCGATGGAGTCGAGCTCGCCGCTGTGCACCTCGGCGCGCCGCTGCGCATAGTCCATCTCGCGCTCGTCGTGAATCAGGCTGGCCACCACCATCATCCGATGAGCCGCCGACGCTGCCAGCCCGGCGCAGTGATTCAGGACCTCGATGAGTTCGGAGGCGGAGAGTTCGTCATCGGCACGCAGGCGAGGTTCGACAGAATCGCTCAGTGCGCCCACTGAAGTAGTGGATCCGGCCCCCGCCCCCGATGACATACTCCAAGAGTACTCGAATATACGTTCGAGTCAAGGGCGGCCTGGACATCGAGGACCGATGCTGCCGAACACGATTCGGTGGTCCGAACCCGCTCCCGTGCGATCTGCGCGAGAACTTCGCGAAGAGCTTCGGGTCGGCCTCGGTGTTGATGCGCTGAGCGGGGATGCCCCGGCGACGCTGTTCTTCCCCGCCGATCAACCCGGCGCGGGTAGGCTCAAGCGTCCGTGCAGGAAATCGAGGAGGTGGTACCCGTGAACGAACTGACGATGGTGCCCCTCCCGGGAGTCACGGTCGGGCGATAGGTCGCCCGGGGGTGCCGCACATGTGCAGCACTCCGAAAGGCATGACCATGCACTTCTCCTCAGAACAGATCGTCGGCGCGGGCGTCATCGAGCGTGAGTTCACCCTCGATGACTTCTGCGGCATCCTGTGGACGCCGCCGGACGCTTCGCTGTCCATGCCGGTGCCGCTCATTCTCATCGGCCAGCCCGGCGGGTTCGGGATTCGACGGATGTATCCCCGTCTGGTCGCACGGGCGCTCAGCGCCGTGGCGCATGGCTTCGCCGCGGTCTCGATCGAGCTTCCCGGGGCGGGCAGCCGTACCCCGTTGCCCGGTGCGGATCAGGCTCGGGTCGACCTCCGCAGTGCGATCTCCGCAGGCCACCCGCCGGGAGCCGACGTGATCGACCGGCTGATACTGCCTCTCGTCGATCGGGCGGTTCCCGAATGGCGATCACTCTCGACCAGGTCCTCGGACGCCCGGAGATCGCCGAGAAGGTCGGATTCTCGGGTGGTGTGATCGCGGTCGGCACGCGCCTCGCCGCGGTCGACTCACGCATCGCGGCAGCCGGGCTCTTCGCAGGCAGCTACGTGCCACGCACGACGATGGAGGAGGCACGCCGGGTCACCATCCCATTGCATGTCCTCCTGCAGTGGGATGACGAGGGCAACGACCGGGGAATGGCTCTCGATCTCTTCGACGCCTTCGCGTCGACCGAGAAGACTCTCTGCGCCAACATGGGTGGCCACACCGGCGTCCCGCACTTCGCGGGCGAGGAAGCCGGTCGCTTCTTCGCCCGCCATCTAGGCCCGGTCGTCGGCTGAGAGCCATTCCCGTGCCCGGCCGTCGGTCTGTGTTCTGAGCTCAGGACTCAGTCCGGCGGACCCGGCCGGAGCGGCTCGTCGTCGAACGGCCAGCCCGAGGCCTCGAGATGACGACGGACGCGGTCGATGTCGGCCTCGTAGGGGAGGTCCTGGGTGATCGCGGTGATCTTCACCGCGGCATCGATCTTCGAGATCGGCTCCACGGGTGGTGGCCGGCTGCCCTGCTCGCTGATGAGGTCGGCGGAGACGCTGCGCGCTTCCTCCTCGCTCAACTGCCGCCGCAAGAGTGCGAACAGCGGGACGAAATCCTCCTGCGGTACACCGTTGGGGTAACCGGCGCGAAGCCAGTCCACCACGCGTTTGAGGAACTGAAGGCGCTCGACCACTCCGCGCCTACTTGTAGCCGAAGGGGAAGACCTTGATGTCGAGGTAGTAGTAGATCGTCTGACGCGTGATCCACAGCAGAGCGGTGACGATCACGAGCGCGACGACGGCGAAGATCGCGTAGCCGAGCGCGCGCATCGCCGGGCTGCCCGTCGAGATGGTCCCGTCCGCGCCGACTCCGCTCGATCCCTGCGCGTGGCATCGCAGTCCCACGGCGAACAGTGCGGGCAGCCCGGCGCCGAGAAGCAGGCCCACGAGCAAGACCTTGGTGATCGATTCGACGATGTCCATCGGTGTGCGAAGTCCTTTCGGGGTTCGTCGGGGGCGTCAGGCGACGGGGGTGTTGGGCGACGACGTGGTCGGCTCGACCCCGTCCGCCGGGATGATCGAACCCGTGGACTCGTCCCAATCGGCGTTGACGTTGGTGGAGTCGATCTTGTTCTGCTGCGCGCGCCAGTACATGTAGCCCGACGCCGCGATCAGCACGACGAAGATCGCGATGGCGCCGGCGACGTCGCCCAGCAGGTGCGCCAGGTAGTAGCAGAGCGCGCCGACAAGGCCGGCCGCCGGCAGGGTGGTGAGCCACGCGACGGCCATCCGGGCGGCCACCGACCAGCGCACCTGGGCGCCCTTCTTGCCGACGCCCGAGCCGAGGATCGATCCGGTCGCGACCTGGGTCGTCGACAGTGCCATACCGGCGGCACTCGACGTGAGAATGATTGCGGCGGAGGAGGCCTCGGCGGCCATTCCCTGGGGCGAGCTGATCTCGACCAGGCCCTTGCCCAGGGTTCGGATGATGCGCCAGCCGCCGAGGTAGGTGCCGATGGCGATGGCCGCGGCGCAGGAGAAGACCACCCAGAACGGCAGGCCGTGGCTCACAGTCGAGGCGTCGAGGTGGCCGGTCACGATCAGTGCCATCGCGATGACGCCCATGGTCTTCTGCGCGTCACCGGTGCCGTGCGCCAACGAGACCAGTGAGGCACTGGCGATCTGCCCGTACCGGAAACCGGCCTCCTTGCGGTTGGCCTCGATCCGTCGCGTGATCGCGAAGATCATCCAGGTTCCGCACGCCGCCACGATGCACGCGATGACCGGAGCGAACAGCGCCGGCACGATGATCTTCGAGAACACGCCGTGCCAGTTGATGCCGGAGAGGCCGATCGCGGCGATGCCGGAACCGATGAGCCCGCCGAACAGGGCGTGCGACGACGAGGACGGCAACCCGAACAGCCAGGTGAAGAGGTTCCACAGGATGCCGCCGATGAGGCCGGCGAAGATGATCAGCAGTGCGGTCGTCGGGGTGAGGCCGGCGACGATGTCGCCCTTGTCGTCCCCGGACGTCTGCTGGATGTTCAGGACGTCCTTGGTGATGGTGGCGGCGACCTCCACCGAGAGGAACGCGCCGACCAGGTTGAGTACGGCCGAGATGCCGACGGCCACCTTGGGTTTGAGGGCGCCGGTGGCGATCGAGGTCGCCATCGCGTTACCGGTGTCGTGAAACCCGTTGGTGAAGTCGAATCCGAGTGCCGTGATCACCAGCAGCACGAGAATCAGCATCTCTCCGGTCATGCAGACAATGATGCGGCCTGACCAGCCGATTCACCTAAGTATTCGATGTCGGGAATGCCCGTTTCATCTTGGCGCTTTGCCGGGGCAGCCCGATCTGTTCATCTAGTGTTCATCGACGCCCGGCGAGATCGGATGGCCGACAACCAGTCCCAGCGCGCCTTCGGTGAACCGGGTCACCGGACCGACGGCCGCCTCGAGTGCCTCGTCGTAGCCGTCGCGAGCCCGCCCCCAGAGTCGGGCGTCGTCTCTCGACTCCGCCGGTGTCACGCCGATCACCGCGACGAGCTCGCCCGTTGTCGGGATGCAGATCGCCCAGACGAAGCGGGTCTCGCTCTCCCAACCGGCCTCGCCCGCGTCGACATACCCCGCCGGGTCGGTGACCTCGAGACGAGACAACGCCGGGACGTCGGTGATCCGCTCGTCCGCACGAAGCGCACGCAGATACCACGTCCCGGCGTTGATCTCGACTGGTTGCACAGGAGCTCGCTACCCCGCGATCAGGGGGCTCACTTCAGCTCGAGCAGCACCGTGCCCTGGGTGACGGCCGCGCCGGCCTCGATGGTGAGTCCGGTGACCACGCCGTCCTTGTGGGCGGTGACCGGGTTCTCCATCTTCATCGCCTCGAGGACGACGACCAGATCGCCTGCGGCGACTTCCTGGCCTTCCTCCACGGCGACCTTCACGACGGTGCCCTGCATCGGTGCGGCCACGGCGTCACCGGAAGCGGCTGCGCCACCGCCCTTCTTGCGCGAACGTGCCTTCGGCTTCTTGCGGACGACACCGTTGGCCGACCCGCCGCCACCGAGGGCGAGGTCGCCGGGCAGCGACACCTCGACACGCCGGCCGCCCACCTCGACGACGACGTTCTGACGCGGTGCCGCGTCGTCCTCTTCGATGGCCTCGCCGGCGGTGTACGGCTCGATCGGGTTGTCCCAGTCGGTCTCGATCCACTTGGTGTAGATGTCGAACTTCTCGCCGTCCCCGATGAAGGCCGGGTTCGAGACGATGTGGCGGTGGAACGGCAGGACCGTCGCCAGACCCTCGACCTGGAACTCCGCGAGCGCGCGACGCGACCGCTCGAGGGCCTGCTCACGGGTCTCGCCGGTGACGATCAGCTTGGCCAGCATCGAGTCGAACTGGCCGCCGATGACATCGCCCTCGACGACGCCGGAGTCGACCCGGACGCCCGGACCGGTCGGCTCCTTGTACACCGAGATCGGCCCCGGAGCGGGCAGGAAGTTGCGGCCGGCGTCCTCACCGTTGATGCGGAACTCGAACGAGTGACCGCGCGGGGTGGGATCCTCGGAGATCTCCAGCTTCTCGCCGTTGGCGATGCGGAACTGCTGGCGCACGAGGTCGATGCCCGCGGTCTCCTCGGTGACCGGGTGCTCCACCTGCAGGCGGGTGTTGACCTCGAGGAAGGAGACCAGGCCGTCGCTGCCGACGAGGAACTCGACAGTGCCGGCGCCGTAGTACCCGGCCTCGCGGCAGATCGCCTTGGCGGACTCGTGGATCTTGGTGCGCTGCTCCTCGGTCAGGAACGGCGCCGGGGCCTCCTCGACGAGCTTCTGGAATCGACGCTGCAACGAGCAGTCGCGGGTGCCGGCGACGATCACGTTGCCGTGCTGGTCGGCGATGACCTGGGCTTCGACGTGACGTGCCTTGTCGAGGTAGCGCTCCACGAAGCACTCGCCGCGGCCGAAGGCCGCCACGGCCTCGCGGGTGGCCGACTCGAACAGGTGCGGGATCTCTTCGATGGTGTACGCGACCTTCATGCCGCGACCGCCACCGCCGAATGCCGCCTTGATGGCGACCGGGACGCCGTGTTCCTTCGCGAATGCGACGACCTCGTCGGCGTCCTTGACCGGGTCCTTGGTGCCGGGAGCCATCGGTGCGTCGGCCTTGAGTGCGATGTGGCGCGCGGTGACCTTGTCGCCCAGGTCGCGGATCGACTGCGGTGACGGCCCGATCCAGATCAGGCCGGCGTCGATGACCGCCTGCGCGAAGTCGCCGTTCTCGGAGAGGAAGCCGTAACCCGGGTGGATCGCGTCGGCGCCGGACTTCTTGGCCGCGTCGAGGATCTTGTCGAACACCAGGTACGACTCCGCCGAGGTCTGTCCGCCGAGGGCGAAGGCCTCATCGGCGAGCTTCACGAACTGTGCGTTCGCGTCGGGCTCGGCGTAGACGGCGACGCTCGTGAGGCCCGCATCCCGGGCGGCACGGATCACGCGGACGGCGATTTCACCGCGGTTGGCGATGAGGACCTTGCTGATTGCGGACGGTGTGTTCGCAGAGGTACTGGGCACTTGTTCTCCTGGGCCTTACTCGTACTCAGGTGCTCACGACGCGGGTGGCGCGCGCACACGATTGTCGGACAACGGTCAAGTCAGGGGAACGCCTTCGTCGGCCGGGATGCGGACGGTTCGGGCGCTGTGCGACACCGCCGGGGGCGTGCGTCGCAACCTTCCGGGCAATACCCTAGCCCACCGAGCAATCGTTCGGTGGCGCCGTGGGTCACATCGTCGCCGAGAATGTGCTCGCATCACCGAGGCTGCGAACGAGTTCGGCGAAATCGTGCAGGTAGGCATGCACGGGACCGACCTGCGGGTCGATGTCCCACCCGTCCTCGGCATGGATCGGCGCCCCACCAAATGTGACGATTCCCTCATGTTGAGTGGTCTCCACCTCCGTCGGTGGGACGTCGGTGGCCGACGAGGCGACCCCCAGATCGCGAGCGGGGGACTCGCGCGGGAAGCGTGCCGAGTAGCGCAGACCCGACGGTGTCCGGTTGATCCAGATGTAGACCTCGTGCGGCGAGTAGCTGTGGCTGCGGATGACCTTCGCCCGGCCTGCATCGGCCGCACCGGCACCCGGTGCATAGCGCGTGTCGATGAACGAGATCACGAACCTGGGCCCGCCCTGGTGTCCGATGAGTTCGGCCACGCGCAGGAACGGGAGCGCCGAACCCTGGCGGCCACGCTTGAGCACGGTCGTCGACCGTGCCACCGCCTGGTCGAAGGTGGGGGAGTCGGACATGTCGAGACAGAACGGTGCGGTGCCGACGAACCAGCCGAGCGAGGTCAGCCAGCGCGCGTCGTTGCGCGTGTGACGTGGCAGCACACACCGGAACTCCGGATCGCCGGTCATCCGGTGATGGACGACGGCGAACGCGGCGAGCACACCCGCGGTGAGCGTTCCGCCCGCCTCCGAACACACCGCGGTGAACCGGTTCGCCGTCTCGTCGTCGGCGATGACGCCCCACAGTGATTGCTGGGGGTCGTGGGGGACGGGAGCCGCAGGGGCCTCGTCGGTGGCCGGGGCCGTGCGCTCAGGAGCCGGCATGGACGGGTCGTCGTCGGCGGAATCCGGCGCGAGCAGACCGGGCATGTCGCCCCGCCCGGCGCGGAGGAAGTCCGACCACACGCGAACCGCCGGGTGATCGCCACCGGTCTGATCCGCCTGACGCCTCTCCTCGGCACTGAAATCGACGTAGCTGCCCACCTCGGGCAGGTTCGCGCTGCGATGTTCCCGCGCCGCGCGGTACATCGAGACGAGTTCCTGCTGCGCCATGATCAGCGAATAACCGTCCACGAGTGAGTGATCGGCTGCGAACAGCAGCGTGAAGGACCGTTCCCGCCCGACCGTCGCGAACCGGTACGCCGGCCAGTGCAGCGGCGCGGTCGCACGGTCGAAGGAACCGGCCACCTGTTCGACGAGCGGCCCGGACTCGGCAAACCACCCGATCCGGCCCATCTTCAACCCCACGGTGCCCGGCGCGGTAGTCAGCCGCTGCAGACCCGTGCCCTTGATGACGACGTGACTGCGGAGCACCTCGTGACGGTCGATCCACTGGGTCAGGACCGAGCGGATCGCCGGGATCGACAGCGGCTCGTCGAACTCGATGCTCAGGCCGAGCCACGACTCGCGCCCGCCCTCACGCCGGGTGCGGACCCGGTAGTCGAACGCCGACCTCAGGTGCTGTTCGTGATTGTGGGAGGTCAGCCGCGGGTCGAGGTCCCAATTGCCCAGCCCCCCGGCCACATACGGAGTCCACTCGACCAGGCCGCCCGGGGCGATGGGTTCGTCGCGGATCTGGATGAACTTCATGCTCCCGAGGCGTCGGACGTCTGCGCACGAACCTGCGCCTTGATGCGGCCGAGCATCCCCGCCATGCCACGCAGGCGGAGCGGGCTCACGGCACTGCCGAGCCCGAGGTCGTAGTAGAAGTCCGACGGGACGTCGAGGATCTCCTGCGCGGACGCGGTGTCGAGGCCCTGGTGCAGGATCGCGGCGAACCCACGGGTCGTCGGAGCCTCACGCGGCGCGCTGAAGTACAGGCGCACCGACGACCGGTCGGCCGCGTCGACGGACAGGAAGACCGGGGACTGGCACTCGGGTACCGGTTCCATCGCATCCTGCTCGAGATGCGCGGGCAGGTCGGGCAATTCGCCGGCGAACTCGAGCAGGAGCGTGATCTTGTCGGAGTCGCCCAGTGCGCCGAAGTCGTCGACGATCTCGGCCAGGGCTGGAGGCAGGCTCATCGTGCGTGCGGGCTCACTTGGCGCCGGGCGCGTCGCCCGGCTCGTCGCCGACGGCGATCGGCACGCGCACCGCATTGCCCCACTCGGTCCACGAACCGTCGTAGTTGCGCACGCTGCCGTGGCCCAGCAGGTGGGTCAAGACGAACCAGGTGTGGCTCGACCGCTCGCCGATACGGCAGTACGCGATGGTGGGGGTCTTAGGGTCGAGACCCGCATAGATCTCGTCGAGTTCCGCGCGGCTGCGGAAACGACCGTCGGGCGCAGCGGATTTGGCCCAGGGGATGGAGATCGCGGTGGGGATGTGACCGCCCCGCAGTGCGCCTTCCTCCGGGTAATCGGGCATATGCGTGCGTTCGCCGGTGTACTCCTGCGGCGAACGGACGTCGACGAGTGGTTCGGTACCGAGGGCCTCGAGGACCTCGGGTGCGAACGCGCGGATCTTGCTGTCGTCGCGCTCGACGACCGGGTAGTCCGACCGCGGGTAATCCGGGACGTCGAACGACGTGTCCCGATCCTCGGCCATCCAGGCGTCCCGGCCGCCGTCGAGGAGACGGACGTCCTCGTGACCGAACAGCGTGAACACCCACAGGGCGTAGGCGGCCCACCAGTTGCTCTTGTCGCCGTAGATCACGACCGTGTCGTCGCGCTCGATTCCCTTGCTGCGCATCAGCTCTGCGAACTGCTCGCCGTTGATGTAGTCGCGCGTGACCGGATCGTTGAGATGCAGGTGCCAGTCGATCTTCTGGGCAGTCGGGATGTGGCCGATGTCGTAGAGCAGAACGTCCTCATCGGATTCGATGATCTTGAGTCCCTTGGCGCCCAGATGCGCCGACAGCCACTGCGTGGTCACCAGCCGTTCGGGGTGCGCGTATTCGGCGAAAGCCGGATTCGGGTCGGTCTCAACGCTCACGGTGCTCTCCAGCTCGCTGTTCGGACGTCTCTCGTCTGTCTCACTCGGACCGTCACCGGCCCCGCTGATAAAGGGTAGGGCATCACCGCCGAGTCCTCGTGGGTGCCGATCGTCGACGGAGCGCCGCGGGGCCGTCGATGTGCTTCAGTCAGACGACAAACCGCAGGTGACAGGGGTGTTCACCTGCTAGATTCCCCGAATGATCGATCGACGTGGCCTCCGCACGATGCGCTGGGCGGTCTCCCTCGCCGCCGCGGCCACCCTCGCGTTCGCGAGCGGGTGTTCGCTCATCCCCGGCGAACAGCAGGGCCCCGCACAGCGGCCGTCGCCCTCGGCCACCTCGAGTGCGACCACCACCGCGGCGCGCGACGACGCGGACCCGTCGCGATGCCGGCCCGACGACTGCCCGGAACTTCCGACGCCGACGACAGAGCTGATGACGAGTGGAGTGGACTCGACAAACGTCGACACCGCGGTCCCCGCCTACCTCACCACGCTGCTCGACGACCTCGACCGGACCTGGGGTGGGTGGTTCGACGAACTCGGCTGGTCCGACCCCGCCCCGGGCCGCGTGCTGATCGAGTCCGGGACATCGTTCTCCACCGAATGCACTGTGGGCGAGGGGGACTCCGATCCGGTTCCGATTCCGTCCGACGAGGCCAACGCGTTCTTCTGCGGCGTGGACACCGAGCCGAACGGAGCGGGTACCCCGACCGAGGGCAGCGTAGTCCTACCGGTGGACACCTTCGCCGCCATCTGGGACGGCAACGTCTTCGGCGTACCGTCGCCGATCGTCGGGGACTTCACCGCCGCGATCGTCGTCGCCCACGAGTACGGTCACAACGTCGTGTTCCGGATGGCCGAACAGTTCGACATCCCCGACAGCCGACTCCCCGAGGGCAAGAACAGCGAGCTGATCGCCGACTGCCTCGCCGCCAACTGGGGAGCCACGGCCTACCAGCGCGACGCGCTCGGGGCCAAGGAGATACTGCAGGTCGCGAGTCTGCTCCCGATCATCGGGGACACCGGCGGCGCCATGGGGCACGGATCGATACGCGAACGGGCCACCGCGCTCACCGTCGGCCTCACCGGACCGCAGTTCAACCGGCAGGGACAACCCGTGGACTGCATCGAGCGGTACTGGCCGGAGTTCTTCGAGGTGGAGTGACCCTACGTGGCTCGTCGCTTGCGCTCCCCGCACCTCAGGGGACCGGCAGTTGGGTAGGTCATTCGGATCAGGGAGCGGGGATCGCCGGTCAGTGAGCCCAGAAATCGGCCACCGAGAGTCCGACCTCCTGCAGCAGGGTGCGGACCAGCGGCAGGCCGATGCCGATGACCGAGGACGGATCGCCCTCGATGCGTTCGACCAGCCAGCCGCCGAGGCCGTCCAGGGTGAACGCGCCCGCAACCTGGAGCGGCTCACCGCTGGCCACGTAGCGCGCGACCACGTCGTCGTCGGCGTCGACGAAATGGATCGTGGTGGAACTGGTCCCGCAGGCAGTGGCGGGTCGGTCGAGCCGGATCAGATGGTGGCCGGTCAGCAGCCGGGCGCTGCGGCCCCGCATCTGTGTCCACTGGGCGACGGCCCGTTCGGGGGTGTGCGGTTTGCCGAGGAGGCGGTCGTCGAGGTGGAGCATCGAGTCGCAGCCGATGACGACCACGGCACGACCATCCGTGACCGCGTCGGCGATCTCGGGCAGCGCGGCGACCGCTTCGGCCTTGGCCCGGGCCAGCTCGGCCACGACGACCTCCGGTGAGGTCGAGGCCGGCAGCCCCGCCAGGAGCGCGTCCTCGTCCACGTCCGAGACCCGCACGACGGGCTCGACGCCGGCGGCGCGCAGGATCCGCAGACGCGCGGGGGAGGCGGATCCGAGAACGAAGATCGGGCCGGACGGGTCCGGCCCGATCACGGGAGTGGTCGCCACCGTCAGTAGCGCAGGTTGGTGTAGCTTCCCGGGCCGCCCCACTGCGGGCGCAGCCGGTCGAGGGGATGACCCCAGTCGTCGCGGGTCTCGGGCTCTGCGGCGCCGCCGCCCGAACCCGCGCCGGCGAGGACGCTCACCAGCACGGCGATGTCCTCGTCGGTGGGGTTACCGTTGACGACCCTGAGGAACGGACGCTCCGCGGTGGTGGATTCTTCGCTCACTGCGCTCTCGCCTCCGGTGCTCTCGGTGTCGGTGGGTGCCGTCACAGCGGGATGTTCCCGTGCTTCTTCGGCGGCAGGTTGACCATCTTGCGCTCGAGCAGCTTGAGCGCGGTGGCGATCTGTCCGCGGGTGTGGCTCGGCGGGATGACCGCGTCCACGTAACCGCGTGCGGCGGCCACGTACGGGTTGACGAGGGTGTCCTCGTACTCCTCCTGCAGCTGCAGACGCAGCGCGTCGACGTCCTCGCCCTTGGCGGCGGCATCCTTGAGCTGGCTGCGGTAGACGAACCCGACCGCACCCGAGGCGCCCATGACCGCGATCTGGGCGGTCGGCCACGCCAGGTTCACATCGGCACCCATGTGCTTGGAACCCATGACGTCGTAGGCGCCGCCGTAGGCCTTGCGGGTGATGACGGTGATCTTGCCGACCGTCGCCTCACCGTAGGCGTAGAGCAGCTTGGCGCCGCGGCGGATGATGCCGCGGTACTCCTGGTCGGTGCCGGGCAGGAAGCCCGGCACGTCCACGAGGGTGACGATCGGGATGTTGAAGGCGTCGCAGGTGCGGACGAACCGCGCGGCCTTCTCCGAGGCGTCGATGTCGAGGCAGCCGGCGAACTGGGTGGGCTGGTTGGCGACGATCCCGACGCTGCGGCCGTCGACGCGTCCGTAGCCGATGATGATGTTGGTCGCGTATTCGGCCTGGACCTCGAGGAACTCGTCGTCGTCGAGGATGCGGCGGATGACTTCGTGCATGTCGTACGGCTGGTTCGGCGAATCCGGGATGAGCGTGTCCAGCTCGAGGTCCTCTTCGGTGAGGGTGTCCTCGATGGAGCCGGCGGCCGGTTGCGCGACCGGCAGACGCGGGGCGTCGGCGCGGTTGTTGCTCGGCAGGTAGCTCAGCAGCTCCTTGACGTACTCGAGCGCGTCCTCTTCGTCGGAGGCGACGTAGTGGGCGGTGCCGGACTTCGACATGTGCGTGTGCGCACCGCCGAGTTCCTCCATCGTGACCTCTTCGCCGGTGACGGTCTTGATGACGTCGGGGCCGGTGATGAACATCTGGCTGGTCTGGTCGACCATGACCACGAAGTCGGTGAGCGCGGGGGAGTACACGTGACCACCGGCCGCGGCGCCCATGATCAGCGAGATCTGCGGGACGACGCCGGAAGCTCGCACGTTGCGGTGGAAGATCTCGCCGTACAGACCGAGCGAGACCACGCCCTCCTGGATACGGGCGCCGGCACCGTCGTTGATGCCGATCAGCGGTCGGCCGGTCTTGATCGCGAGATCCATGACCTTGACGATCTTCTCGCCGTAGACCTCGCCGAGGCTGCCGCCGAAGACGGTGGAATCCTGCGAGAAGACGCAGACCTCGCGACCGTCGATCGTGCCGTAACCCGAGACGACGCCGTCGCCGAGCGGGCGGCGTTCGGCGAGACCGAAGTTGGTGCTGCGATGACGGGCGAGGGCGTCGAGTTCGACGAACGAGCCCTCGTCGAGGAGGTGCGTGATCCGCTCACGGGCGGTCAGCTTGCCCTTCGCGTGCGTCTTCTCGACGGCGGCCTCACCCACCGGGTGCTTCGTCTCCTCGAGACGATTACGCAGATCGGCGAGCTTTCCCGCCGTGGTGTGGATGTCGGGGGCGGCGGCGTCGTCGCGCGAAGCAGTGGTCATGACTGACGATGCTAACTACCCGGGTGTGAGCCACGTCAACCGGATCAACGTGAGATATCCCTCAGGTTTCCGAGCGATCGGTCGGTGGAGTCGCCGCACCTCGTCGAAACATGCGGTCCTCGACCGTTCCACCGCAACGGACAGTAGGTTCGTTGTCCATGAGCCTCGACGCCGATCTGCTCCGCACCCGACTCGCCGACACCCGGTGGCACCGGATCGAGGTGGTCGAGACGACCGGCTCGACCAACGCCGATCTCGTGTCGCGTGCCGCCACCGAACCCGTCGGCGGAGTCGTACGCATCACCACCGACCAGACCGCAGGACGCGGGCGTCATGCGAGGACGTGGACGGCGCCTGCGGGCACCCAGCTCGCGATGTCGGCGGCGATCGACGTCGGGGAGCACACCGAAGATCTCGGGTGGCTGTCACTGCTGGCCGGACTCGCCGCGGTGCGGGGCGTCGACGAGGCGATCGGACTGCACCCGACCCTCAAATGGCCCAACGACGTCCTCGTCGACGGTAAGAAGGTGGCCGGCATCCTGTCGGAATACACCCGCACCGAACATGGTCCCACCGGGCCGGGAGGCGTCGCGGTGATCGGCACCGGAGTCAACACCACGATGGCCGAGGATCAGTTGCCGGTCCCGACCGCCACCTCACTGCACCTCTCCTCCGGCGGCGAGGTGCCGCTGACCGAACTCGCGGTGTCGTATCTGCAGGCGTTGTCGGACCTGCTCGACCTGTGGCCGCACGACCTGGACGGGCTGGCGGCACGGTATCGCGACAGCAGCGACACCATCGGTCGTCGCGTGCGGTTGGTGCTGCCCGGCGATCGCGAGGTCGTCGGCGTCGCGACCGGTGTCGACTCCTCCGGCCGGATCGTCGTCGACGCCGATGGCCAGCAGGTGGTGGCCGCGGCGGGGGATGTCACCCATCTGCGGCCGGAGTGACCCCTAGCGCTGCAGGCTCTTGCCGGCCATGGCCGGGATGATCGTCAGTGACGGGAGGCCGATCACCAGGTGCACGATCGCCGTCTCGATGCCCACCGAGATCTGGTTGTAGGTGAGGATCGGGATCAACACGGCGGCGACGAGCAGCAACGCGACGATCCATCGGTAGAACTGGTCGGGCGACGGCGTGACCAGATGCAGGACGTACCAGAGGGCACCGGCGGCGAGGGCGCAGAGGAAGCCGACGACCCCGAACCAGAGCTCGCTGGCGGCGACCGGATTCCAGACGCCGAGCTTGCCCGACTCGTTCACCTTCTCGACGAATGCGGAGATGATCCAGGCCACGAGCCACGCGGCGAGGCCGGTGACCACACCGGTCATCACCACGCCGCCGGCGAAGGTGACGGGGTTGATGTCGGGGCCCCGGCGTGGCTTCACCGGCCGGGCCTGGTCGTATCCGCCCTGGTCGTATCCGGGCTGCCCGTAACCGGGCTGACCGGCGTACGGATCCGCCGCGTAGGGATCTCTGGCGTAGGGGTCGTTCTGACTGCTGTAGGCGCGTGACTCGGGGGTGTAACCGGACTCGTATCGTGCGGTCCGCGGGTCGCGGGGATCCTGGTAGCTCATGGCGTTCTCCTCGCCGACCGGTCAGCGGATCTGCTGGTCGGATCTGATGTGGGGCCCTGGCGTGCTCACTCGCAAGGACGGCGGTCGGTCCTGTGGTTGGCAGTCTACTCAGGACGCGACGCGATCCGAGGGTCTCGGTGCGGCGCGTTCACGCGGGTCGGCCCGGGTGCGGCCGCCGCAGATTATGCTGGGCCGCATGGCCTACCCGCGGGAGAATCTGGCACAGGGCGAACGTGTCGTGCTCCATCGCCATCCCCACTGGAAGTGCCTGCTCGGGCCGTTCCTGCTGTTCGGCATCGTCACCGCCGCCGCGGGGGTGCTCGCCGGGGTCATCTCGTCGTCCTCGCTCGATGCCACTCCGCGGACCGTCCTGCTCGTCGCGGTCGGCGTGGTGTGGGCCATCGGCTTCTGCTGGTACTTCCTCCGGCCGTTGATGGCTTGGAAGACAACGCATTTCGTACTCACCGACCGCCGGGTCATGTTCCGCAACGGCATCCTCACGCGCTCGGGCATCGACATCCCGATCCGCCGGATCAACACCGTCGAGTTCCGGCACGGTCCCATCGACCGGATGCTGCGGACCGGGACCCTCGTGATCGAGTCCGCCTCCGACGAGCCGCTGTCGTTCGACGACATCCCACAGGTGGAGAAGGTGCACGCGTTGCTCTATCACGAGGTACTCGACATCCACGACGACGTCTACGGGGACGACGACGGCCACCTGGGCGCTCACTCCGACCACCGCGAGGGCCGATGACCACGGTCCTGCTCGCCGAGGACGACGCCGCGATCGCCGAGCCGCTGGCGCGCGCCCTGTCACGCGAGGGGTACGGCTGTGAGGTGGTCACCACCGGCGCCGACGCGCTCGAGAGGGCACTGGACAGCAGGTACGAGCTACTCATTCTCGATCTCGGCCTCCCGGTCCTCGACGGCTTGGAGGTGTGCCGCCGGGTCCGCGCCCAGCGTCCGGCACTCGCGGTCCTGATGCTCACGGCCCGTACCGACGAGGTGGACTTCGTCGTGGGGCTCGACGCCGGAGCCGACGATTACGTCGGAAAGCCCTTCCGGCTGGCCGAGTTGCTGGCCCGCGTGCGCGCGCTGCTGCGCCGCCGCCAGCCCGGCGACGTCGTGCTCGAAGGCGGCTCGCTGCGCCTGGACGCGCGGGCACGTCGGGTCCTGGTCGACGGCACGGACATCACCCTGGCGAACCGGGAGTTCGACCTCCTGCGCTTCCTCATGGAGCGCGCCGGCGAGGTCGTCTCCCGGGAGGAGATCCTGACCGAGGTCTGGGGATCGGCGGATCTGAGGTCGTCGAAGACCCTCGACATGCACATCTCGTGGCTGCGCCGCAAGATCGGCGACGACCGCCATGATCGGCCCCGGCACATCGTCACCGTGCGGGGTGTCGGCTTCCGATTCGATCCGTAGGCCGCGATGCGCCGTCGCCTGTTGACCACAATGACCGCCGTCCTGCTGGCCGTCGGTGGACTGCTCGGCATCCCGCTCAGCGTCGTCGCCTGGTGGTGGGTGGCCGACAACGCCCAGCAGGATCTCGACACCCGGCTCAAGGTGATCGCCGATCAACTGATCCGTCAGGAAGGCGCCGACGGTCGTCTGCCTCCGGATGCCCTCGATCGGGAGGCGTTCGAATTGCTGCTACCGCCCAGCGGCCGCCTCACCGTCTCCTACCCCGACCCCAGCGGCACGCAACAGCGCACGGTCGTCGGCGCCGAGATCGGGGGACCGCAGTTCTCGGAGTCGATCGCGCTGGGCGCCGCGGGGTCGCTGACGCTCGCCATCCCGAGCGACGAGGTGCGCAACGACCAGTTCACCGCAGCGTCGATCGTCGCCACGATCGTCGTTGCCTCCATCCTCGGCGGGACGCTGGTGGCCGCGGTCACCGCGGGCCGCATCGTCGATCCTCTGACCGACCTCGCCGACCGGGCCGCGACCATGGGCCGCGGCGACTTCCGCACCAAGTGGAAGATGTACGGCATCGCCGAACTCGACCGGGTCTCGCGGGCGCTCGCGGACGCGAACACCGAACTCGCGCTGCGCCTCGAACGGGAGCGCGAGGTGGCCGGCGACGCATCGCATCAGCTCCGGAGCCGCCTCACCGCCATTCATCTGCGGCTCGAGGAGTTGACCCTGCACGACGATCCGGCGGTCGTCGCCGAGGCCGAAGCCGCACTCGATCAGGTCGAGCGTCTGTCGACCGAACTCGACGAGCTCGTCGCCGCCTCACGCGCCGACGAGCCGGCACCCGAGTTCATCGACGTGACCGACATGCTCACCACGCTGGTCGGCGACTTCCGTCATGCGTTCGAGGCGCGTGGCCGCGAGCTGGTCGTCACCTTCGACGGCGCACCGCACGCGCTCACGTCGAAGCCGGGGCGGCTGCGCGAAGCGGTCAGCGTGCTGGTCGACAACGCCCTCCAGCACGGTCGCGGGACCTGCCGCATCCACGTGGGCACGCTGCCCGCCGGCGACCTCGTGCGGGTCACGGTCGCCGACGAAGGCGAGGGCGTCGCCGACGAGATCGCGGCGCACATCTTCCGTCGCGGGTTCTCGGCCGGACGGCGTCCCGACGCCGGTCGCAGCGGCGTCGGTCTGTCACTGGCACGGGCGTTGATCGAGTCCGACGGCGGCCGGCTCGAACTCACCGTCCGCCGCCCGCCGGTCTTCGCGATCGTCGTGCCCGCCCGACTCGTCGACGGTCGTACCCTGCTGGGCAGCGACTGGGGCGACAGCGAACTCGTCGAGGAGATCGCCGACGACAGCGGCGAATCGGGCGGTGCCGACGTCACGCGTGGCCGAGTTCCTCATCGTTGAGTTCGAGGAGCGACGGATGGAGGTCGGTCGAACCGGCGTCGCCGCCGCGCAACTGCTCCTCGGGAAACGCGAACTTGCGTAAAGCCCAGAACCGAAACGCCATCTGCAGCAGGTTGCCGATGATGAAGCCGAGCACGAAGTCGATGATCACGACCTCGGAGACGGTCAGGTTCGAGCGCATGTCGAAGACGTTGTTCGCGACGAACAGCGGGGCGGCCTGGAGTATGACCCCGATCCCACTGATCCCGAAGAACAGCATCGCCTCGTGATGGCGTTCGCGTCCGCCGCGGTTCTTGAAGGCCCACTCACGGTTGAGGATGTAGCTCAGGATGGTGGCCAGGACGCCGGAGATGATTTTGGCGATCACCGGCTTCGGCTCGAGGACCGTGAGGCTCAGGCTGTAGAAGATCGCGAGGTCGAACACGAAGGTGGTGCCGCCGACCATCGCGAATTTGATGAGTTCGTGGTGCCGCATGACGAGCCGACGGACCGGCGCGGGGAGGCGGGCGATCATCTCGTCGATCAATGGCACAAGATCCGAGTGTACGAAACCCCTCGACGAAGTCGCTTCCCGGGCGGGACGTGCGAATGACTCGGGGCACGTGCCACGATGGTGCGCGTGAATCCACGCGAGCAGGTCGGCGGCGCCGTGTCGCCGACGTCACAGGTGCCGCCGGTGCCCGAGACGGGACGCGCGGGCAGCCGGTCGTCGGGCATGCCGACGGTCACCATGATCGGTGGCGGCCAGCTCGCACGGATGACCCACCAGGCATCCATCGCCCTCGGCCAGTGCCTGCGGGTCCTGGCCTCCTCCGAGTCGGACCCCGCCGCACAGGTCAGTGCCGACGCGGTGCTCGGTTCGCACGACGACCTCGACGACTTGCGCCGCGCCGCGGCCGGTTCGGTCGCGGTGACCTTCGATCACGAGGGCGTGCCCCTGCATCACCTGCAGACGCTCGAGGCCGAGGGTGTCTCCGTCCTTCCGCCGTCGAAGGCGCTGCACTTCGCCCAGGACAAGCTCGCGATGCGGCAGCGCCTGGCCGGGTTGGGGCTCCCCGTGCCCGACTTCGCCGACCTGTCGGGAGATCGCGCCGCAGCGCGGTCGCGTCTCGTCGAGTTCGGCGAGGCCAACGCCTGGGACGTCGTCATCAAGGCCGTCCGCGGCGGATACGACGGTCGCGGGGTGTGGCTGGTCGACGGCGCCGACGACGCACTCGCGGTCTTCGACGCCTACCCCGACGACGCGCCCGCACTGCTCGCCGAACAGAAGGTGCCGATGCGCCGCGAGCTCTCGGCGATGATCGCGCGGTCGCCGTTCGGTCAGGGTGGGGCGTGGCCGGTGGTCGAGACCATCCAGCGCAACGGGCAGTGCGCCGTCGTCCTGGCGCCCGCGCCCGGACTGGATGCCGAGGTCGCCCAGCAGGCACAGCAGATGGCGTTGCGTCTGGCCGACGAGCTGGGGGTGGTCGGGGTGATGGCCATGGAGCTGTTCGAGACCCTCGACGGCGAACTCGTCGTCAACGAACTCGCGATGCGCCCGCACAACAGCGGGCACTGGACCATGGACGGTGCGGTGACCTCGCAGTTCGAACAACACCTGCGCGCGGTTCTGGACTATCCGCTGGGCAGCACCGCCGCCAGCGCCCCGCTCACGGTGATGGCCAACATCCTCGGTGCGGCGCAGGCGCCCGAGATGTCGATGGACGAACGGTTGCATCACCTCATGGCACGGATGCCGGAGGCGAAGGTGCACCTGTACGGCAAGGGCGAACGGCCCGATCGCAAGATCGGACACGTGAACATCGTCGGGCGCGACGGGGATTCGCTCGAGTCGGTGCGCGAACGCGCCGAGCGCGCGGCCCAGTGGATGTCGCAGGCGACGTGGACCGACGGATGGGATGAACATTCATGAGTGAGATGCACGGCCCGCGTGTGGGTTTGATCATGGGCAGCGACTCGGACTGGCCGACGATGAAGGCCGCGGCGGAGGCGCTCGCCGAATTCGACGTGCCGTTCCAGGTGGGAGTGGTGTCGGCCCACCGCACGCCGCAGCGCATGCTCGACTACGCCGCAGGCGCCGCCGGCCACGGCATCGAGGTGATCATCGCGGGAGCCGGTGGGGCCGCGCATCTTCCGGGCATGGTCGCCTCGGCGACACCGCTGCCGGTCATCGGTGTGCCGGTACCGCTGCGGCACCTCGACGGTCTCGACTCGCTGCTCTCGATCGTGCAGATGCCCGCCGGTGTGCCGGTCGCCACCGTCTCGGTCGGCGGGGCCCGCAACGCGGGTCTGCTCGCGGTGCGGATCCTGGCATCGTCGGATGCCACCCTGCGGGAGCGCATGGTCGAGTTCCAGAAGAGTCTCGAGCAGATGGTCCTCGACAAGGACACCGCGCTGCAACAGGAGCTGTTGGGCGAGTAGGCCTCTCGTGGGTCAGTCCGGCGGGCGCAGGTCGAGTTTGTCGGCGAAGAACTGCAGCACCCGGTCGTAGGCGTCCCGGGTCGGCTGTCCCGGTTCGTCGATCAGATCCTCGGTCAGAACCGAATGCGGTTGTGGCAGCATCGAATCCGGGTTCCCGGACTCGTCGGGGATCTCGATACCGATGAATGCGTCGCCGAGAACCTCGCGGAGGTAGGCGAATCGGGAACCCGGGACGAGCCGGTCGCCGGCGAAACGCAACCCCATCACCTCGAGCCCACGGGCGCAGCGCGCCTGGACCAGCGCGAGATCGGGACCGCTCACGTCGATCGCGCGCGCCCGTCCGGGCAGCACCGCGAATGGGAGAGACGGCTGGGACAACACCGGGGCGAGCATCCGCTCGTCGGTCGCCATCGCCAGCGCGAACCCGCCGGTGAAACACATCCCGACCGCGCCGACCCCCGGTCCGCCGCACCGGTCGTGTTCACGGGCCGCGAGCGCACGTAGCCACGACGCGACCGGAGACGTCTTGCCCGTCGCGAGGATGGTGAACTCGCGGCTGATGCAGGCCTTGGTGATCGTGCTCAGCATGTGGGTCGCCGAGGCCACCGCGCCGAGGTTGTCCGGCCGTGGGTCGCGACCGTCGACACCGAACAGGGACGGCATGACCGCGGTCGCGCCGGTGGCCGCGATACGGCGGGCGACGTCGGCGACCTTGGGGCTGATGCCGGGCATCTCGGCGATGACGATGACCGCGGGTCCCGTGCCCAGGCGGTAGACCCGGCGGGTGTCGCCGCACAGGGTGACGTCTTCGGCGTCGAAGTCCTCGAGGGGATCGTCGGCCATCGGTTCAGGCCCTGGTGAGGGTGCCGAGGAGCGCGGACTCGAAGAACCGCCCCGGGATTCGGGCGCCGGAGGCGAGGTCGGGGGAGTCCGACGGCACCACCCGGGGCCCGGTGACGCGATAGTGCCGGTTCTTGCGGATCAGACCGAAGTCACCGGCCGCCTGCACGTTTCGGACCCAGTCGGTGTCGCGACCGTAGGTGAGGATGATCGTCAGCCGGTCGCCGTCGACCCAGGCGAGTACCGGGATCCGGTACAGCGTGCCCGACTTGCGTCCGACGTGCTCGACGATCGCGTACGGCGCCAGGCGGGGTGCCCACAGGCGCTGGATCGGGTTGGTGACGACCTTGTTGAACCGGGCGACCGCGCGGGGGATTCGCATGCCACCACTCTGCCCGATCGGCGACGACCTCGCCGGGCATCAGGGCAGGATCAGCGTGGCCTTCTCCACCTCGGCGAGCGCGGACACCCGCTCAGGTGACGCGGCCGCGATCTGAACGAGGCTGCCGCCCACGACGAACGGCGCGAGGAGGTGATCGACCACCCGATCGGCGGTGTGCCACGGTCGGGTCGACACCACACGGGCGCCCGGTCCGATTCCGTCGCGCTCCGCGGTCGCGCGGGCAGCATCGAGTACGGCGGCGGTGGGGTCTCCCTCGAGCGCTGCCGACGTCGGCCGGCGCGAGATGAACTGGTCGCCGTGCACGCGGACGACACTGCCGTAGTCCCCGACTCCGGGTGGCAGGTCGCGCAGCGGCAAGGCGAAGGCATCCAGTGAGGCCACGACGACCTCGTCCGCGTCCGGGTGATCGTCGAGGCGATCACGGCTGGTGAACAAGATCAGCGGGGTGTCGTCGTCGGTGTCGACGTGCACGTCGGCGCCTGCCCAGAGCGCGCCCAGCAGGATGCCTGCGGTCTGCCAGTGTGCGGGCAGGTCGACCGCGACGATGTCACCCTCGACGACGCCGATCTCGTCGACGAGGTAGTTCGCGGTCTTGGCCGCCCAGTTTCCGAGCGTGGCGCCGGAGAGTTCGGTGCGCTCACCGGTCGCGTCGTCGTAGAAGGTCAGCAGCGGACGGGTGTGATCGGCGACCGCGTCGAAGATCGCATCGGTGACGGTGTTCAGTTGACGCACATCGGCCCCTTGGTGCCCGCGTTGATCGGCGGGCGTTTGTTGCCGACGCGTTCGCTCGCCGGGGTGTTGTCGGTCTGGTCGCCGGTGTCGCTGATCGAGCCGGGCCCCGCATAGGTGTTGGTGAGCACCACCTTCAGCTGGTCGTCGCCGAGTGCGGGGTCGGCCACGACCTCGGCGCCGCCGAGGTCCTTCGCGAGAAGGCGCGCGGCATCGCCGGTCTCCTTCGCGTACACGATGGAGTCCTTGGTGTCGGCCTTGCCGCTCGACGTGGCGCCGACCTGAAAACCCTTGTTCGTCAGGATGTTCGCCACGTTCGAGGCCAGGCCGTCGATGGTTCCGGCGTTCACGACGTCGACCTTGTAATCGCCACGCTGCACACCCTGGGCCTGCTTGGGTGCCAGGAGATCGCTCGTGAAGTTCTGCACCTCACGGGGATCCACCTGCACGACGCTCTGCTGACCGTCTTCGCTCCAGCCCTGCTCGGTGACGATCGGGATGGTCGCGAACTTCACCCGGCCGCCGCTGAGATCCTTGAGCTGCTCGGCGAAACGGATGATGTCCCAGTCGTCGTCGATGACCACCGACCGGGAGACCGCGTCCTGGAGTTCGCTCAGCTTGCCCGGGTCGGTGAGCGTGCCCGCGGAGAGGATCTTCTGGGTCAGTGACGCCATGAACGCCTGCTGTCGGGTGATGCGGTCCAGGTCGCCGCGGGGTAGACCGTGCCGCTGGCGTACGAAGCTCAGCGCCTTCGGGCCGTTGAGCGTCTGGCGGCCCGCCTTGAACCGCGCGCCGCTGTAGGGGTCGCGGACCGCATCGTTGAGACAGACATCGATGCCGCCGGCCGCGTTGGTCAGCAGCACGAAACCGAGGAGGCCGACCTCCGCGTAGTGGTCGACCTGCACGCCGGTGAGGTTGGCGACGGTGTCCACCAGGGCTTTCCGGCCGGCGAGGGTGCCCTCGGACTCGGCCTGCTCCTCTGACTTCCCGTCGCCGACAGCCCGCGCCCGGACCCCCTCTCGGGTGGTTCCGTATGCGGCGTTGATCTTGCTCATCCCGATGCCCGGGACATCGACGTAGGAGTCGCGGGGGATGGAGATCGCGGTCGCCGACGAGCCGTCGTCCGGGATGCGGATGAGCAGGATCGTGTCGGTGTTGGTGGCGACCTCATCGCCGGAACGGAGCAGTTTGAGTTCCTCCGGCGACAGCGGATTGCCCTTCGCGTCGGTCCGTGAATCGGTGCCGACCAACAGGATGTCGACGGCGCCGTCCTGTGCGTCGCCGCCGAGGTCGAGACCGCCGAGCTGCGTGATGCGGGTCTGCAGATCCGACATCGTGTTCCACGCGTAACCGGTGCACAGCAGCACGGCCACCGATGCCACCGCGACGATCGCCCGGCCCCAGCCCGAGCCCGCGGACCAGCCCCCCAGGCGACCCCGTCCGGCGCCGGGCGGCGTCGTGGGCGTGGCCGGAGCGGAACTCGCCTCGGGTGCGGCCGGTGCGGTCGGGGCCGCCGCCACACCTTTGCGGTTCGGGCGGTCGGCCTTGGGTCGACTCCCGGCGGACCTGCGCGGGGGCTGGGCCGACTTGTCGGTTGTCGGGCCCGATGTGCGGGGGCGCGGCTTCGCGGTCTCCGCCGCCGGTTCACCGGCGGGAACCCGTCGCGTGTGGATCTCACCGGAGGAACGTCGGGTGGGGCGCGGCTCGCCCGGCCGCGATCGTCGGGAGGGTGCGGGCTCGACCGCCTCGGGGGCCGCCCGGCGGGTGCCGGGGGCACGCCGGCCGGGTGTCCGGGGCGGGTCGCTGCGCCCCGGCTCGGCGGGTCGCCTGCGCGGACGCGGCGATCCATCCTGCGCGTGCGGACGTTCCGGTGGCGGCTGACGACGACCGCGGGCCTGTCCGTCGTCGGGGTTCTCCGACGGACGCGGGACACGACGCCGCGGGGGTGGCGAGCCGAGCTCGCCCCCGCCGGTTTCGCGGCGTGGACCCGGGTCCCGGCGCCCGCCGGGGTCGCGCCGTATGCGCGGATCGGCACCGCGTCGCGCATCGGGCGCGGGCTGGCGATCGTCGGGTCCCGACGGTGCCGCGCGCCGCGGTTGTGGGCGTCCGCGACGGCCGTCGGATGGTGAATCCACTGGTGAACGGTCCCTTTCGCGGTTCGGACATCGGGCCGCCGATCGGCGTCACCTGCGGTGACGCCCGGGGATGTCGGTGCTGATGTGAAAGACGGGTCAGTTGGTGTGCAGTCGTCAGGCTACTGAAGTGATCCGGGAATTCGAGAACGCAACGCCGGGGAGTCGAGTAGCCGTCGTCACGCCGAGCCCCGCGGCGTGCGGCACGATGGTGCCCATGCGCGTCACACCCAGCACCCCGACCGTGTACATCGTCGGAGCGGGAGGACAACTCGGCACCGCCCTGCAGGCCGGGTCGGCCCACGTTCCCGACTCCGTCGTGGTGCGACCGCTCACCTCCGCCGACATCGACATCACCGACCCGACGTCGGTGGCCGCCGCCCTCGGTGACCTCGCCGAGAACGATGTCGTCCTCAACTGCGCCGCCTACACCGACGTCGACGGGGCGGAATCCGACGTCGAGGGGGCCCGCCGGGTCAACGTCACCGGGCCGGCGGTCCTGGCCGAGCAGACCGCGGGCGCGGGCGCCTGGCTCATCCACATCTCGACCGACTACGTCTTCCCCGGGACGCCCGGCGCGTCATCGGCAGACGCCGGATCCGCCGGGTACGAGCCCGACGACGTGCGCGACCGTCCGGCCACGGTCTACGGCGCCACGAAACTCGACGGTGAGCGCGCCGCCCTCGCCGCCGACCCCGGCACCACCGTCGTGCGGACCGCGTGGGTCTACACCGGTGGACCCGACAGTTCCGACTTTGTCGGGACGATGCGGCGCCTCGAGCAATCGCGGGACACGGTGTCGGTCGTCGACGACCAGCTCGGCTCGCCGACCTACTGTCCCGACCTCGCCGACGGACTGTGGGAACTGGTGGCGAACGGAGTGGACACGGCCGGTTCGCGGCCGGGCGCCGCGGGCTCGGTGCTGCACGCCACCAACGCGGGCAGCGCCACCTGGTTCGACGTCGCCCGGGGCGTCTTCGAGGAGGTGGGTGCAGATCCCGGCCGCGTCCAGCCGACCACGACCGCGCACTTCCCGCGACCGGCGCCCCGGCCCGCCTACTCGGTGTTGTCCGGACGTTCGTGGGCGGACGCGGGACTCACGCCGCTGCGCGGATGGCGGGAGGCGCTGCACGCGGCGATCGCCGCGCCGGACGCCCGCGACCGTTCGTTACCCTGAGCCCGTGTCAGTTCAGCCAGCCGTCGTGACGGTGACCTATTTCTCCGGTGACCACCTCGCGACCTTCCTGCGAAGCCTCGCCGCGGTCACCGACGAGATGCCCCAGGTGATCATCGCCGACAACGGTTCGGAGGACGGTGCGCCGGAGCTGGCCGAGAAGGAATACGAGACCGTGACGCTCGTACGCACGGGCGGCAACATCGGCTACGGCGGCGCGATGAACCGCGGCGTCGCCGAAGTCGACCCGGAGGTCGACTACATCCTCATCTCCAACCCGGACGTCGAGTGGAAGCCGGGTGCCATCGACGAGCTGATGGCGGCCGCGCAGCGCTGGCCGCGCGCGGGCTCGCTGGGACCGCTGATCCGCGAACCCGACGGTTCGGTCTACCCGTCGGCGCGGCGCGTGCCCGACCTCGTCTCCGGAACCGGCCACGCCATCCTCGGCACGGTCTGGAAGTCCAACCCGTGGACCGCCGCCTACCGGGCCGACGACGAGACGCCGTCGGAACGCCCGGTGGGGTGGCTGTCCGGGTCGTGCCTGCTGGTCCGGCGCGAGGCCTTCGAGGCCATCGGCGGATTCGACGCCCGGTACTTCATGTACATGGAAGACGTCGACCTCGGTGACCGACTCGGCAAGGCCGGCTGGCAGAACGTCTACGTGCCCACCGCCGAGGTGGTGCACACCAAGGGGCACAGCGCCGGTCGCCATCCGGAGAAGATGCTTCCCGCCCACCATCGCAGCGCCTACCGCTTCCAGGCCGACCGCAACCCCGGGCCCTGGCGTGCGCCCCTGCGCCTGGCACTGCGTGTCGGCCTGGCGGCACGATCCCGACTGGCCGTCCGAGCCGCACGCCGCGCGTCGGCGAGCGAAAACGCCCGATGAGTGCTGAAGTGACTTGGTGATCACGTGGAGAAAGGGACCGATCTAGTGGATGACTACACCGTGCGGGAGTCGGTGGGGAGCGACATCGTCGGGGGATCGGACAACGTCATCGAGGATGTCGAAGCCGTCATCCTCGTGGGCGGCAAGGGAACTCGGCTACGTCCGCTGACGTTGTCGGCGCCCAAGCCCATGCTGCCCACCGCGGGGCTGCCCTTCCTCACCCATCTGCTCTCCCGTATCCGGGCCGCGGGTATCCGGGACATCGTGTTGAGCACCTCGTTCAAGGCCGAGACGTTCAGCGAGTACTACGGCGACGGATCGAAACTCGGACTCCGCATGCGCTACGTCACCGAGGACGAGCCCCTCGGCACCGGCGGCGGCATCCGCAACGTGCTCGACCAACTGACTGCCGGCACCATCGTGGTGTTCAACGGAGATGTGCTCGGCGGCACCGACGTCGGTGACGTCATCGGCGCGCACCGTGCGGCCGACGCCGACGTCACCATCCATCTGGTGCGGGTGAGCGACCCGCGTGCGTTCGGGTGCGTACCGACCGACGCCGACGGCCGGGTCACCGCGTTCCTCGAGAAGACGCAGGACCCGCCGACCGACCAGATCAACGCCGGCACCTATGTGTTCAAGCGCGAGATCATCGAGTCGATCCCGTCCGGGATGCCCGTGTCGGTCGAACGTGAGGTGTTCCCGCGGTTGCTCGTCGAGGGCAAGCATGTCCACGCCCACGTCGACCACGCCTACTGGCGCGACATGGGAACCCCCGAGGACTTCGTCCGCGGCTCGTCGGACCTCGTCCGCGGGATCGCGCCGTCGCCGGCGCTCGGCGACCGGCGCGGCGAATCGCTCGTCCACGACGGCGCGGGTGTCGGACCGGGTGCGCTCCTGATCGGCGGGACCGTGGTAGGTCGCGGCGCCGAGATCGGCCCCCGTGCCCGCCTCGACGGCGCGGTGGTCTTCGACGGCGCCGTGATCGAGGCCGGGGCCGTCGTGGAGCGGTCCATCATCGGGTTCGGGGCGCGTATCGGTCCGCGAGCTCTGGTGCGCGACACCGTGATCGGTGACGGCGCGAACATCGGCGCCCGGTGCGAACTGCTGCGCGGCGCACGTGTCTGGCCCGGGATCGAGATCCCCGACAACGGCGTGCGGTTCTCGACAGACGTCTAGATCAGCGGATCTTGGCCGCCGCGAGGACGCCCGGACCCAGCGGGATGACGACGGGGAGCAACTGCTCGTCGTCGGCGATCAGTAGGGCGGCCTCGCGCGCGGCCGCGGTCGGCGGTTCGGTCCGCGCCGGATCGCCGACGGTGCCATCCGCGGTCGCGTTGTGCACGACCACCACGCCTCCCGGCCGCAGCATGCGCACGGCCTCGGTGACGAACCGCGGGAGGTCGAGCAGCGGCCCGTCGATGAACACGAGGTCATAGGACGCATCGGACAGGCGGGGCAGAACGTCGACGGGGGTGCCGTTGATGAGGCGCGTCCGGCCGGGTGCGATGTCGGCGCCGGCGAACGACGCGCGCGCCGCCCGATGGTGCTCGGGCTCCGGGTCGATGGTGGTCAGTATCCCGTCGGCGGCCATGCCGTTGAGGAGCCAGAGCCCGCTGACCCCTGTGCCGGTTCCGATCTCGACCACGGCTCGCGCGTCGGCGGCTCGGGCGAGCAACGCCAGCAGGGCGCCGACCGAGGGCGCCACCGGCGACGCGCCGAGTTCCTCGGCGCGGGCGCGGGCGGCGATCACGGCCTCGTCCTCGACGATGGCCGACTCGGCGTAGGCGATCAGGTCGTGGCTGCCGGGCGGGGTTGACTCGGTCACGCGTCGAGGTTAGTCCGAGCCAGGGCCGATCCGTACACGGCACGCCAGACCTGGGCGAATCCGCACCGGTGGCCGCCGCCCGCGCATCCTCAGGGAACACTCAGGCGCCTCATACGACGGCCACACTCCGATAGGAGAGGGTGAGAGCTGTTCCGGTTGGGACAGTTCTCGGTGGATCGGTGTCGACCCCTGACACATCGGGAATACCCAACCGGGGTCATCTGTTCGAATTCGGTGAGTGCTCTGGGTCACCGGGTGCGTGTTCACGAGAGAGGGACCGACCACCGACCATGACCGTTTCCCCCGATCCCGCCGAGGCTGTTCCGGCGGGTACCGCAGGTTTCGACGCCACCGGCGACGAACTGTTGATGCCGTCCTGGGACGACCTCGTCCGTGAACATGCCGATCGCGTCTACCGCCTGGCCTACCGGCTGTCGGGGAACCAGCACGACGCCGAGGACCTCACCCAGGAGACCTTCATCCGGGTGTTCCGGTCGTTGTCGAACTACCGCCCCGGCACCTTCGAGGGGTGGCTCCACCGCATCACCACCAATCTCTTCCTGGACATGGTGCGTCGCCGCAGCAAGATCCGCATGGAGGCGCTGCCCGAGGAGTACGACCGCGTCCCCGCCGACACCCCCGATCCGCAGCAGATCTTCGACGCCACCAATCTCGACCCGGACCTGCAACGCGCGCTCGACTCCCTCGCACCGGATTTCCGTGCCGCTGTCGTGCTGTGTGACATCGAGGGATTGTCGTACGAGGAGATCTCGGCGACCCTCGGCGTGAAGCTGGGCACCGTTCGCAGCCGTATCCATCGCGGACGCCAGAGCATCCGTGACGCCCTCGCCGCCCAGGGCCACACGAGCAGCCGCTCGGTGGCCATCGGCTCGTCGGCCTGACCTGACCCCGTCCGGCCCGCCGCCGGCCCTCGGGAACCCCGCACGGCCCGGGTTCGTTGGGCGTCTCGGATAGTCTGGGACAGCGCTAGGCTGGGAAGATCACAAGCTTGGCAACACACGAATCACATCGTGCGGCGGTTTCGTCGTGGAGAGGGGTGAACGACGATGATGGACGGTGATCGCGGGCGTCCTACCGGAGGTGGCGGTTTCGAACCCCCGACGCCCAACCTCCGTCGTCGGCGGACCTCGTGGAACCCCAACACCTGGAGCCCGGCACCGTCGTCGTTCCTACCCAATCGTGGTTACCGTGCGCCCGGCACCGCCGGCGGCCGACGGTTCGCACCCACCGAGCACCTGGCACCCGAGGCGGTGGCGGCCTTCGTCGACGGCGAACTGGGGATGTCGGCGCACGCACGCGCCGCGCATCACCTCGCCCTGTGCCCGGAATGCGTGGGCGCCGTCGAAGCCCAGTCCCTGGCCC
Organism: Gordonia terrae; assembly: GCF_051789125.1. Classification (GTDB taxonomy): domain Bacteria; phylum Actinomycetota; class Actinomycetes; order Mycobacteriales; family Mycobacteriaceae; genus Gordonia; species Gordonia terrae_A. The sequence continues at coordinate 1,929,956 of NZ_CP196526.1, forward strand.
GCACCCGGCTGCGGGAGTCGGGACGGGTGTCGATCCCGGCGTCGCTGCTCGGTCAGTTGTCGCAGATCCCCACGCGTGAGATCGACCTGACCTCCGAGACATTCGGTCCCGACCGGAAGTTCGGCCCCGGCACGGCGTCCTCCGAGGCACCGACCGACGGCATCCCCGGCGCGCGTGACGCGGGCCGCGGGCGGACCTTCCGTCGCCGGGGTCGGTGATCGTGACCGACGATCCCGGCGCACCCGACCCCTCACTGAACCCCGACACCCCGCCTGACCCCGACCCGACGAACGGCGCGCAGTTCGCCCGGCGCGCAGAGCCGCCCGAGTCGCAGCGACTCACCCCGAGTCGTACGCGGCATTCGCCGGTGTCGCCGTCCACGGCTCAGGTGTTCGGCAGGCCGTCCGGCGTGCGAGGGTCGTTCGCATCCTCGCCCGGCGATCGTCGCTCCCCGGAGCCACGCATCGCGGCGCCCGATCCGGTGCTCGCCGAGGCGTTCGGCCGACCCGCCGGTTCCACCGACACCCTGCAGCGGGATCCGTTGGCCACCTACGGCCAGGCCGACGAGCTGCAGCGGCCCGAGGACCCGTGGCGCGACCCCGAGAGCCCGGCCCGGCTCGTGGCGCCGGCACTGAGCCCCGCCGCCTCCGACACACCCACGACGCCCGCGGGCAAGCTCGGCGTCCGAGACCTGTTGCTGGGCAACCGCATCAGCTGGGTGGCCCTGGCCACGCTCACCGTCATCGCATTGCTGATCGGCCTCGTGGGCGGACTCCTCGGCCGCTATACCGCCGAGGTCGCGGCACCACTGACCAGCGACACCGTCGAACTGTCCACCGATGAGCCGGGCGGCGACACCGGGCCGCGGTCGCCGGTCGCCGAGGTGGCGCGCTCGGTCGAGAAGTCCGTGGTCGCCATCGACGTCCGCGCATCCGGTGCGTATGCGACCGGGTCGGGATTCGTGATCGACAAAGAGGGCTACATCCTCACCAACAACCACGTCATCTCGATGGCGGCCAACGACAAGAGCGCGAAACTCGAGGTCGTCTTCTTCGATCGTCAACGCGTCCCGGCTCGGATCGTCGGGCGCGACCCGAAGACGGACCTCGCGGTCCTCAAGGTCGACAACGTCGAGAACCCCACCGTATCGGTCCTCGGTACCTCGAGCGACCTGCAGATCGGCGAGGAAGTCGTCGCGTTCGGATCACCCCTGGGCCTCAACCGCACCGTGACGAGCGGCATCGTCAGTGCCACCGACCGCGCCGTCGCACTCACCCCCGACGCCGAGTCGGACACCGACGCGGTGATCGACGCCATCCAGACCGATGCGGCGATCAACCCCGGCAACTCCGGAGGCCCCCTGGTCAACGCCGAGGCCAAGGTCGTCGGCATCAACACGGCAGGCCGTCTGGGGGCAGGCGGCGGGTCGATCGGGCTGGGCTTCGCGATCCCCATCGACGAGGCGAAGCCGATCGCCGAGGCGCTGATCCGTGACGGCAAGGTCAATCATCCCCAGATCGGGGTGAACGCGAGTTCGGTCCGCAACGAGCGCGTTCTCGGAGCGCAGGTGCGCAACGTGGTGGCCGGGGGCCCGGCCGAGCGTGCCGGGGTCCGCGAGAACGACGTGATCACCTCGTTCAACAACCGGCCGATCGAGAGCGCCGACGAGTTGAATGTCGCCATCAGGACGGCGAAGATCGGTGAAGCGGTCCCGTTCCAGTACTGGCGGTCGGGCCGCACCTTCTCCGGCACCATCACGCCGGCGAGCGACTGACACACCACCGCACAGACCGAGACGAGGGACATGTTCAGCAGCGTCGGATGGGGCGAGATCGCGATCCTGGTGGTCGCGGCCCTGATCATCCTCGGCCCGGAGCGTCTTCCGGGCGCGGTGTCGTGGACGATGCAATCGGTTCGCAAGGTGCGCGACTACGCGACCGGCGCGACCAATCAGCTCAAAGACGAGCTGGGACCCGAATTCGACGACCTGCGCAAGCCGCTCGCCGACCTCAACGAACTGCGCGGCATGACCCCGCGTTCGATCGTGACCAAACATCTCCTCGACGGCGACGACTCACTGTTCCGACTGAACGAGAGCGCCACGACGGTGGACCGGAACTCGACCCCGGCCGCACCGAAGATCAAGCCCGTGTCCGCGCCGCTGCCCATCGACAACCCGGATACTCAGGTCGCCGACGCCGCATCGGGGCGTCCGGTGTCCATGGACAAGCCCGCAGACTCGGTGTCACGTCCGTCCGGCCCACCGGCCGTGACCGACTGGGACGCCACCTGAGGAGTTCAGGAGTGCCGGACGGTGTCGAGCCCCAGGCTCATACCCGCGAGGCCCCGTTTGCGGACCGCCAGTTTGGCCGCGACCGCCCGCAGTGCCGAACCCGCCGGGGAGTCGGGCGCCGACAGAACCACCGGCACACCCGCGTCGCCGCCCTCGCGTAGTGCGGTCTCCAGCGGAACCTGACCCAGCAACTCGACCGGCGCTCCGACGGCGCGGGTGAGTCGTTCGGCGACCATCTCGCCGCCGCCGGACCCGAAGGGTTCCATCCGGGTGCCGTCGGGAAGCTCCAGCCACGACATGTTCTCGACGACGCCGAGGATCTTCTGCCGGGTCTGCAGCGCGATGGCCCCGGCGCGTTCGGCGACCTCGGCCGCGGCCTGCTGGGGCGTGGTGACCACGAGGATCTCCGCGCCCGGGATCAGCTGCGCGATCGAGATCGCGACATCGCCGGTGCCAGGTGGGAGATCGAGGAGCAACACGTCGAGGTCGCCCCAGTAGACGTCGGCGAGGAACTGCTGCAGCGCCCGGTGGAGCATCGGGCCACGCCACGTGACCGGTGTGTTGCCGTCGGTGAACTGGCCGATGGAGATGAACCGCACCCCGTGGTTGATGGGCGGCATGATCATCCGCTCGACCTGCGTGGGTTTGGCGTCGCTGCCGAGCATGCGAGGCACCGAGTGGCCGTAGATGTCGGCGTCGAGGACTCCGACACTGAGTCCGCGTTCGGCGAGCGCCGTGGCGAGGTTGACGGTGACGCTCGACTTGCCGACGCCGCCCTTGCCCGACGCGACCGCGTACACCCGCGTCAGCGATCCGGGCTGGGCGAACGGGATGACCGGTTCGGCCTTGTCCCCACGGAGTTTCTTGCGCAACTCGGTGCGTTGTTCGTCGTCCATGACGTCGAGCTCGACCCGGACCGCACCCACACCCGGTACGTCGGCGACAGCGGTTTCCACACGCTGCGAGATCTCGGTGCGCATGGGACAGCCCGACGTCGTGAGGTACACCCCGACGTCCACGCTCGCATCGTCGTTGATGGTAACCGACTTGACCATCCCGATGTCGGTGATGGGTTTGCCGATCTCCGGATCCTTGACCTTGCCCAAGGCGGCGCGAACTGCCGATTCCGTGGGCGCGACTCCAGTTGTCATCTGATCCAGACTACCGGCGGCCCTTCCGGACTCCGGTGGAGGTCCCGGGTGACGGGTCAGCGGACCGGAACGGGAGCGCCGGCTTGTCCGGGCCGGTTGATCCCCGCATTACCCGCGGGAGGCTGCTTGGTCGCCGGCGCCTGCTTCTTCTGCGGCGGCGGTGCGGGCTGGCCGGGCAGCAGCGGTGGGAGCGACGGCAGGCAGATGATGACGCACTGCTGGGGCGGAGGGGTGGGGCGCTTCGACGTCGACGAGGACGACGACGAGGACGACGGGCCGGACTTCGGGGTACTGGGCTTGCTCGAACTGCTGGACGGCTTGCGCTTCATCTCCGGGATCGGGTCGGTCGGCATGACCCCGGTGGCATAGGCGCCGGCCCAGCCCAGCACGTTGGCGACGTACTCCATCGACCGGTTGTACCGCAGCACCGCGGAGACACGCGTGCCCTCGCTCATGATGTCGGCGACGCCCGCGCACAGGTACCGGCCGGCCGAATAGGTTGCGTCGAAGATGTTGTTGGGATCCGGTTTGCCGTCGCCGTTGGCGTCGGAGCCCCACGACGCCCACGTACTCGGGATGAACTGCATGGGACCCATCGCGCGGTCGTGGCCGGCGTCGCCGTCGATGCGTCCGCCGTCGGTGTCCCGGATGACCGCGTTGCCCGCCAGCGACCCGTCGAGGACCGGGCCGGCGATCGGGTTGATGGTGGTTCCGTACTGATCGACCGAGCCGTTGCTCGCGTGATTGGACTCGATCCGTCCGATACCCGCGAGCAGGAACCAGGGGAGCTTGCACTGGGGGCTCTCGGCGGCGACGCGGTTCGCGGCCAGCTTGTATGCCTGCAGGACGACGCCGGGAATGCCCAGCGGTCCGGACGGCAGGTCGTTCGCGAGGCGGAACTGCGGCGCCGGAAGTGCGTCTGCGGGCTTCTCCGCAGGCGGGGCGAAGCCGAGGAGGGCGACCGGCGATCCGGGAACGACCTCGGCGACGACGAGCGGCACCTCGGGTTCAGAGGCCCGCGCGGCCAACGCTCCTCCGTGCGCGCTCGAGGTCGCGGTGCCGAGGACCAATGCGCCGACCAGGACGCCACCGGCCACCACGGTTGCCGCACGGCGCGGGAAGTGGGCGGGCCGACGCGGGCCGCGGCGTCGTCGGACGACGTCGAGCGGCCTCATCGGGGTCCTCCACCGAGGGGCGCGACCCCGGCGAGCTGCCTGATCACCTGTACCCGGATCACCTGTACTCCGTTGTCAACACACACACTTGCCCCCGAGAACGCGGCGATTTCCCACTGACCGATTCTCCGCTGACGGCCCAGGTCCAGAGCCCGTCGAGCGGATGTACCGGACGGTCTGTCATGTCACGGTCGACACCATCCGAACTGTGACCCACCATACATATTGGGTCTGATGTCCCAGACACGAACTCCACTATTGGCGTCAGTGAACGGATCGCCGACGCGTCGCGGAAAGTTACCGTCGGCCTCTCCGGGCCGTGGTCACCGAGTCCGGTCGCGTCGTGAGGCACCCTCGGGCGTCGCATCGTCACCCGATGAGCCGAGGCGTTCGACCAGTTCGTCGAGGAGGTCGTCGAGTTCCTTGCGGAGATAGTCGCGGGTCACGGTGTCGCCGACGGCTATGCGGACAGCGGCGAGCTCGCGCGCGAGGAACTCGGTGTCGGCCTTGGTCTGTGCCGACCGCAACCGGTCCTCCTCGAGGGAGACGCGGTCGCGGTTCTCCTGGCGGTTCTGTGCCAGCAGGATGAGTGGCGCCGCGTACGCGGCCTGCGTCGAGAACGCCAGGTTGAGCAGGATGAACGGGTAGGGGTCCCATCTGATCGACACCGCGATCAGGTTCAGCGCGATCCACACGATGACGATCACCGTCTGGATGGCGAGGTATCGACCCGTCCCGAGGAATCGCGCAACGCGCTCGCTGTACATCCCGACCACATCGGAATCGAGATTGAACGAGATCGTCCGACGCGTGCTGGGGGTGTCGAGCTTGCGTCCCGGTTCGCTCATCGGAGCCGCACCTGCGGGCCGCCGCCGGTACCGGGTCCGCCGGTCCGGCCGGTCGGATCGAGCGACACGGACGGGTCGAGCTCCAGTGAGTCCTGGGGTTCGGTCTCACGCCAGTCCCGCGGCAGGATCTCGTCGAGAAGGTCGTCGACGCTCACGGCGCCGAGCAGGTGCCCGGACTCGTCGACCACGGGGCCGCATACCAGGTTGTAGGTCGCGAAGTATCGCGTCATGGTCTCCAAGGAGTCCTCGGGGTGCAGTCGGGCGAGATCGGTGTCGACGATGCCGCCGACGAGTTGTGCGGGCGGTTCCCGGAGCAGTGCCTGGAGATGAACGCAGCCGAGGTACTTGCCGGTCGGCGTCGCGGTCGGGGGCCGCACCACGAACACGACACTGGCCGCGGCCGGGGTGAGGTCGGGGTTGCGAACCCGCGCGAGTGCCTCCGCGATCGTCGTCGACGGCGTCACGATGATCGGTTCGGACGTCATCACTCCGCCGGCGGTGTCGGGGGAGTGGAGCAGCAAGCGGCGCAGGGGTTCGGACTCCTCGGGGTCCATCTCCTCCAGGAAGGCCTCGGCCTCGGTGTCGGGCAGTTCGCCGAGGAGGTCGGCGGCGTCATCGGGATCCATCGCCTCGAGGATGTCGACGGCGCGGTTGCGGCCGAGCGCGGCGAGCAACTCCTTCTGATCGTCGGACGGGAGTTCCTGCAACACGTCGGCGAGCCGTTCGTCGTCGAGGGCGGAGGCGATCTCGGCACGCCGCTTCGCGGGCAGCTCGCGCAGCGCGTTGGCGACGTCGGCCGGTCGCATGCCCTCGAACTGCAGCAACGCCTGCGCGACTCCCTGCCCCGGCAGGTTCAGCGCGCTCTGGGTGATCCCCTGGACGCTGGACCACTCCACGACATGGGTCTCGTGGCGGCGGCGCAGTCCGCGGCGGCCCGCTCGAACCGCGACACGCGAGATGACCCAGTCCCGGGTACGCGTCCGTTCGATGCCGAGGTCGATCACCGTGACGTCGGCGTCGGCGAGTTCGGGCAGATCGGGATCGATCACGCGGACACGGGTGTCGAGGACCTGACCGATTGCCAGGGCCTCGCCGGGGCGTAGGTGCAGGCGCCGCAGGCTGACGGTGCCCGTGTTGAGGGCGACGGCCTGGGGTTCGATGGCGGTGACGCGCAGCATCGGGACGAAAATCCTACGGCGCGTGGTCAATTCGACCGCGAGGCCGAGCACGCGGGGCTGTTGTCCGGACAATCGGATGGAGATGACCACGTCGCGAACACGGCCGATGGATTCGCCGTCGGGACCAAGGACGGCCAACCCGACTAATCTGGCCACGAACACCTTGCTCACCGACGACATGGGAGTAAGGGTAGTGCCATCGGTCCGCGCCGACGCCGACGGCAACGGTGGACGTCGGCAGCATGAACGGCGAACCAGACGACGGGAAGGCACGAAATGACGAATCCCATGCGCCCGAGCCGCGAGACACCCGGCTTACCGACGCCGCCCAAGGGCTGGCCGATCGGATCGTACGGAACCTACGCCGAGGCGCAGCGTGCGGTCGACTACCTGTCCGACGAGAACTTCACCGTCGAGGACGTCACCATCGTGGGCGTCGACCTCATGCAGGTCGAGCGTGTCATCGGCCGGTTGACCTGGGGCAAGGTCATCGGTGGCGGCCTCGTGTCCGGCGCGTGGCTGGGGTTCTTCTTCGGCTGTCTGGTGGCGCTGGTCTTCACCGGCTCGCCCATCGCGCCGATCCTGGTCGGCATCGTCGGCGGCATGGTCTTCGGTGTGATCTCGGCGACCATTCCGTATGCCGCCACGCGCGGACAGCGGGACTTCGCCTCGACGATGCAGTTGGTCGCCGGCCGCTACGACGTGCTCTGCGACCCGAAAAGCGCAGAGAAAGCACGGGACATGCTCACCCGCCTGACCTTCTAGGTCCGGTCCCGCACCTCGGACACGGGCCGATCACAATCGGTCCCGGAATGGCACGCCCATGCCGAATGTGTTGCATGTCACGAATCCTCACGTATAGCGTTGCACTTCGGACGCTCACGGCGGAGCACCTCGTGGGCAGCGCCGCGTACGACATCGAGGAGGCTGCGTGCGGAGCAGGACCAGCACTGAGGGATTCACGAGACGCGGATCCACGAGGCGCATGAGACGGAAGGTCGTGGCCGCAGCGGTGGCTGCGGCGGCGATGCTGCCCGTGCTGTCCGCGTGCGGCTCGGGATATGAAGCGGGCGTACTCAATTTCTACCCGCCCGCGGACGGCGCGGACACCTTCGCCGAGATCGGCGACAAGTGTTCGGCCGACTCCGGCGGTGCCTACAAGGTCGTGACGACGCCGCTGCCCAAGGGTGCCGACGATCAGCGCCTGCAGCTCGCACGACGCCTCGCGGGCAACGACACCGGCCTCGACCTCATGGGCATGGACGTGGTGTGGACCGCCGAGTTCGCCGACGCGGGCTGGATGGTCCCGGTACCCGACGCGATGGCGACGGAGGTCTCCGCGCGCACCCTGGGCGGCCCCCTCGACACCGCCGTGTGGAAGACCGACGACGACGAGCGTGAACGTCTCTACGCCATCCCGTTCTCCACCAACACCCAATTGCTCTGGTACCGCCCGGATGTGCTCGCCGACAAGGTCGATCGCCGGCGCCCGGCGTCGACCTGGGACGGCATGCTCGACGACGCACTCGTCAGCGGGCGCAACGGCGGACCGACCTACATCATGGTGCAGGGCAGGCAGTACGAGGGCCTGATGGTGTGGTTCAACTCGGTGCTCGCCAGTGCCGGCGGTCAGATCGTCGACCCCGAGAACCCCGACAAGGTCACGCTCAACGACACCCCCGAACACCGTGCCGCGACGGTCCGGGCGCTCGAGACGCTCAAGCGTGTCGCCACCGCGCCGGGTGCCGATCCCTCGCTCACGAACTCCGACGAGGGCGCCGCGCGTCTGGGGATGGAAAGCGGCGAGGCGCTGTATCAGGTCAACTGGCCGTTCGTCTTCGCCGGCATGCGTGAGAACGCGGTCGCGGGAAGCGTGGCCTTCCTGGACCTCACCCAGTACGCGGGCCTCTATGCCGACACCGCCAACCCGCCGACCTCGGAGGAGGTCGTGCCGCTGAACCGGCAGATGCAGCGGGTCTTCGACTTCGCGCCGTACCCGGGCTTCCAGGGCCTGCCGACGAAGACGACCCTCGGCGGGATCAACATCGCCGTCGCGAGCACGTCGAAGCAGCAGGACCTGGCTTTCCAGGCCGCCGAATGCATCACCAGCGAGGCGTCACAGAAGGCGTTCTCGTTCAGCGCCGGTCCGCCGCCGGTCATCGAATCCATCTACGACGACGCCGATTTCCGCCTCGCCTACCCGATGGCCGACGAGATCAAGCGGCAGCTCGAACCAGAACATGCCGCACTCCGGCCGAAGTCGCCCGACTACCAGGCGATCTCGACGCTGCTGCAGGCCAAGCTGAGCCCGGTCGGGGCATGGGAGCCCGAGGCTCTCGTCGACCAGCTCGCCGAAGCGGTCCAGAAGGCCATCGACGGGGAAGGGTTGGTTCCGTGAGCGACGACACGACACCCGGGGACGACAACCGGGCCGGCGGTGATCAGACCGGAGACGAGGCGCGCTTCCGCGCGGGGCGGCATGCATTGCCCGACGACGCGCCGGCACAGACCGGACCGATCCCGATCGTGGGAGACACCCCTCCGGTGCAGTCCGACCAGGTGTGGACGCCGCCGGCGGGTGGGCGACACGACACCGGATCGCCGGTGAGCGGAGCCGCCGCTCCCTCGGTGCCCGCCGCCGGAACCACCGGGGCCGCGGGAACCGCCGGGGCCGCGGGTGCCACGGCGGTCGCCGAGCGTCCCCGCGCCGAGGCGGCTCCGGCCACACCGCGAAAGCGCAGCGAGGGCAAGACCGCCGAACGTCGGCTCGCCTTCTGGCTCGTCGCGCCCGCGGCACTGATGATGCTGCTGGTCACCGGCTACCCGATCCTATACGCGGTCTGGCTCTCGCTGAACAAGATGAGTCTCTCGGCGCCGGGCGAACGCGAGTTCGTGTGGTTCGACAACTACGCGACCGTGCTGACCGACAACTACTGGTGGACGGCGTTCTCGATCACGGTCGGCATCACCGTCGTCTCGGTGGTCATCGAGCTCGTCCTGGGCATGGCGATCGCACTGGTCATGCACCGAACGATCTTCGGGCGCGGGTCCATTCGTACCGTCGTCCTCATCCCGTACGGCATCGTCACGGTGGCGGCGGCGTTCTCCTGGTACTACGCATGGACACCGGGCACCGGATATCTCGCGAATCTGCTCCCCGACGGCAGCGCACCACTCACCGAGCAGTGGCCGTCGCTGGCGATCATCGTCCTAGCCGAGGTCTGGAAGACCACGCCGTTCATGGCGCTGCTCTTGCTGGCAGGTCTCGCCCTGGTGCCCGACGACCTCCTGAAGGCTGCGCAGGTCGACGGCGCCGGGGCCTGGACGAGGTTGTGGCGCATCATCCTTCCGCTCATGAAGCCGGCCATCCTGGTCGCGCTGCTCTTCCGTACCCTCGACGCGTTCCGCGTCTTCGACAACATCTATGTGCTCACCAGCGGGTCCAACAGCACGTATTCGGTGTCGATGCTGGGTTACGACAATCTGTTCGGCGCATTCAATCTCGGAGTCGGATCCGCGATCTCGATCCTGATCTTCTTGTGCGTCGCAATAATCGCGTTCGTGTTCATCAAGGGGTTCGGCACCGCCGCACCGGGTTCTGACGACGAGGGGAGGTAGGCCGTTGAATACGAGCGGAAAGTCCAAGGCGTGGTGGGCGATCGCCAACATCCTGGTGATCCTGTACGCGCTCATCCCGCTGCTCTGGATCATCAGCCTGTCGTTCAAGCCGGCCGGTAGCGTGACCGACGGCAAGTTCTGGCCCAGCGAGTTCACACTCGACAACTACAAGAGCATCTTCGAGACCAGCGCCTTCACCTCGGCGCTGATCAACTCCATCGGCGTCGGGCTCATCACCACGGTCATCGCGGTTCTCCTCGGCACGATGGCGGCCTATGCCGTCGCCCGGCTCGAGTTCCCGGGTAAGAAGCTTCTCATCGGTGCCGCGCTGCTGATCGCTATGTTCCCCCAGATCTCGCTCGTCACACCGCTGTTCAACATCGAGCGCCGCCTCGGTCTGTTCGACACGTGGCCCGGGCTGATCCTGCCGTACATCACATTCGCCCTGCCATTGGCGATCTACACGTTGTCGGCGTTCTTCCGTGAGATCCCCTGGGAGCTGGAGAAGGCAGCCAAGATGGACGGTGCCACCCCGTGGCAGGCATTCCGCAAGGTCATCGCCCCGCTCGCCGCTCCCGGCGTCGTGACGGCCGCGATCCTGGTGTTCATCTTCGCCTGGAACGACCTGCTGCTCGCCCTGTCGCTGACCTCGACCGAACGTGCGATCACCGCGCCGGTTGCCATCGCCAACTTCACCGGCGCCTCGCAGTTCGAGGAACCCACCGGATCGATCTCGGCAGCCGCGGTGATCATCACCATCCCCATCATCATCTTCGTGCTCTTCTTCCAACGTCGAATCGTGGCCGGCCTGACCTCCGGCGCCGTGAAGGGATAACCCATGGCAGACATCGTTCTGGACAACGTCTCCAAGCAGTATCCCGACGGCTCGACGGCCGTACACGGGGTCGACATCGAGATCGCCGACGGCGAATTCGTGATTCTGGTGGGACCGTCGGGCTGCGGCAAGTCGACGACACTCAACATGATCGCCGGACTCGAGGACATCTCCGGCGGCGAGCTGCGAATCGACGGCGAGCGGGTCAACGAGCGTGCGCCGAAGGACCGCGACATCGCCATGGTGTTCCAGAGCTATGCGCTCTACCCGCACATGTCGGTGCGCGAGAACATCGCCTTCCCGCTGACCCTCGCCAAGATGTCGAAGGATCAGATCGCGGCGAAGGTCGACGAGGCCGCCCGCATTCTCGACCTGGGGCAGTACATGGACCGCAAACCGGCCAACCTGTCCGGCGGTCAGCGCCAGCGGGTGGCGATGGGACGCGCGATCGTGCGGTCGCCCAAGGCATTCCTGATGGACGAGCCGTTGTCGAACCTCGACGCCAAGTTGCGCGTGCAGATGCGTACCGAGATCTCCCAGCTGCAGCAGCGCCTGGGCACCACGACGGTCTACGTCACCCACGACCAGACCGAGGCGATGACGCTCGGTGACCGCGTGGTGGTGCTGCGCGGCGGGTACGTGCAGCAGATCGGCACGCCGCAGGAGCTGTACAACAATCCGACCAACGTCTTCGTGGCCGGGTTCATCGGCTCACCTGCGATGAATTTCCTGCCCGGTCGCCTCGGTTCCGACGGTATCGAAACGCCCATCGGCACAGTCGTTCTCGATGATCACCGCAACGTGGTCTCGCGCGCCGGGGATGTCGGCAGCAGCGGTGAGGTCCTCATCGGCATCCGCCCGGAACATCTCGAGGATGCGGCCCTGGTCGACTCGACGACCCGGGAACACGGTGCGACGTTCACCGCGAACATCGACGTGCTCGAGTCGATGGGCTCCGACATCTACGCCTACTTCGGAGTGGGGTCGAGTCGTGCGTCGAGCGACGCGCTTGCCGAGCTCGCAGCCGACTCCGGCACCGATCTCGGTGGCGGTCAGCTGATCGCCCGGCTGTCGCCGGACTCCAAGGTGACACGCGGTAGCTCCGCCGAGCTGTTCTACGACGCCTCGAAGATCGCTGTGTTCGACCAGAGTTCGGGAGCGTCGCTGCGCGTGCGCTGAGCACGCGCACCCTGGCTGCACACCGACCACTCCCGGATGATCAGCGCCTTCGCCGCCGGGAGTGGTCGAGCAGTTCGTCGAAGACGTGCTCGTCCCAGATGTGTCTGCGTATCAACCGATATCGCTCGCAGGCCACCCACAGGTAGAGTTCGGCGTCGCTGTCGAGGTCGGGTCGGATTCCCGCGCGGCGTGCCATCCGCACCACCGGCAGGAACTCCTCGCCGAACCAGCGACGAGCGGTCTCGGTGCGGTTGAGGAATTCGCCGATCTCCTGACTGAGGCGGAAACCCCACGCCTCCACGTTCTCGGCGAGTTCGGCGTAGTCGAAGGGGTCGGTCAGGCGGATGGCCTCGGACTGCGAACCCTCGAGTGGCACCCGGGACAGGAACAGGCGGCGATGGTCTTTGAGGATCAGGTCCGATGTCGCGTTGATCCCCTCGGGTGAGATCCGCGTGTGGATGAGGGTGACGTAGGCGTCGATGGTGGTGAGGTTGCGCGCGATCGCGATCGACACCCGGTGGTGGCCGTCGATGACGAAGTGCATCGAACCGATCCGGTAGAGCTGGACCGGCGGGACCGATTCACCGCGGCGCTGTGCCGCCGCCAGGCGCTGCCATCGTTCGCGGACCCGCGACGACGTTGGCCGGAAGTAGCGGTCGAAATCCCTGGTGCGGTCGACACTTCCGACGATGGAGGACACCTCGACGACCTGTAGTCCGAGCGCGGTCTCCCCGGTGCGGCCGAGCGCGGCGACGACCTCGTCGAACGGCAGGATGGTGTTGACGTCGGCCGGTTGACGCATGAACCACTGCGCCAGACGCGCCCGCTCGGCCTGGCGACGCAGGCGGGCGAAGTCGTTCTCGGCATCCGCGTCAGGAAATCCGGTGTCACGCACCATGTCTGCGCCTCACGATGTCGACCTCCCGGGTCACCGGATCGATGTCGAACTGACAGTAGCCGACGACGTTCATCGAGGTCGTCGATCGGCCGATGGGCAGATCGGATGGCGTGGTGCCGAACGGGTGGACGTGACCGTGCACGAGCAGGGTCGGGCGCAGCGAACGGACCAGCGGGTGGAAGCAGTCGAATCCGCGGTGGGGGAGGTCATCGCCGTCACCCACGCCGCGGGCCGGGCTGTGGGTGAGGAGGATGTCGGCGTTGCGCGACGAGGACAGGGCGGCGGTACACCGCAGTCGAAGCGACCGCAGCCGCTGCTGGGTGTCGGTGTACTGGTTGGTGCCACCGTTGTAGCGGCGGCTGCCGCCGAGCCCGCTGATCCGGAGTCCCGCGACCGTCACCGTGCGGCCGTCGGCATTGACGGCGCCGCACGGGCCCGGGTCGGTCGTGGGGAGCCCCGCGCGCGTCCAGCCGGTACGCCCCCGGTGGTAGCCCCGCAGGTCGCGGTCGTGGTTGCCGGGCACGAACACGCACGGTGCGTCGCACAGGGACGACAGGATCTCGAGGTACTCGAAGGGAAGGTCGCCGGCACCGAGGATGAGGTCGGGACGGGAGTCGATCCCCACCCCGAAGGTGAGGGAGTCCACCACCTCGTCGGCGACTGCCAGAACCCGGACCATGGTTCCAGGCTAGATCAGCGCCGTGATCGCCTGTGACGGGTCGGTAGCCTGTGGGATGTGAGCGAAGCGGTGACCGATGTCGTCGGACGATTCCTGCAAGACCGGCTCGAGGTGTCACCGCAGCGGGCCTCGGTGACCTTCCTGGGGGTGGAGCCCATCGACGTGCTGCGTTTCGTGACACCTGATCCGACGCCGGACGATCAGCTCGTCTACATCACCTCGGGGTGCTCCCGCCATCCGATGTCCGACCCCACCGACCTCCACGCCGATCCGGTGCGCGGGCCGCGCGCCGAACTCGTCGTCCGGATGCGGGCCGGCACACCGCTGCCGGGTCTGCACACGCGCATGGCGACGATGGCCGCGGCACCCGCTGTGGAAGGCCTGATCCTCACCCCCGACGCGCTGATCGATCTCGGCGAGCCGCTGTGGGACGGTGCGGCATTCACCGCCGTGTTGCTCGAGGACGACGAGCTGGGGGCCGTCGAGCTGTCCGAGCCGATGGATCCGGTGCAACTGTTGCGTGCGGTACCGATCACCGCGAACGAGGCGGCGTGGGTACGGCTCAAGGGCGCCGACGCGCTGCGGGACGCGTGGCGAGGGGCCGGCATCGACGTCACCAGGCCCGACCGGGCCACGGCCACCCCGAGTTGACCCGTCACCCCGAGCCGACCCGTCTCCTCCGGCCGGCAACAGATCCGGATCGAGGTTTCGGAACGAATGACCGGGGGAACGATTGAGCACGGGGGAGGCGCTGCCTCCTCGACAGGCACGGTTGGTCTGGGAAGGGTGAGGTTGCATGAACGAACGGGGAGCACGAACCGTCCGGATGGCTGGACGGCGGTGGGCGGCGTGACGTTGACCTCCTCATCGTTCACCGCGACTGCCGGTCCCAAGATCACCCGATCCGACCCGGCGGTCTATCTTCCGCAGCAGGACACCCAGCTCCTCATCGACACCATCACCGAACGCGGTGTCGCCGGCGCGCGGGTCCTCGACCTGTGTACGGGTAGCGGCGCCATCGCGATCGCCGCAGCGGGCCTCGGCGCGGCCGAGGTCACCGCGGTCGACGCCTCGACCGAAGCCGTCGCATATGCGCGGAACGCCGCCGCAGAGGCGGGCGTCTCCGTGACGGTCGTCCACGGCGACCTCGTCCGGCACATCGGGCGCTACGACCTCGTCACCTGCAATCCGCCGTACGTGCCGACCCCGCCGACGTCCGAGGCTGCGCTGCATCCCGCAGGTCCGTCGCACGCCTGGGACGCCGGCATCGACGGCCGTGCCGTGCTGGACCCGCTGTGCGCGCGCGTACCGGACCTGCTCGTCCCGGGTGGCACGTTCGTGCTGGTGCACTCGGAGTTCGCCGACGAGGAGGCCTCGCTGCGGGCGCTTCGCGCGGGCGGACTGACCGCGGAGATCGTCGCCGAACACCTCATTCCGTTCGGTCCGGTGCTCTCCGCACGAGCCGAGTGGCTCGAGCAGCGCGGTCAGCTGGAGCGCAACCGACGCGTCGAGCGATTGGTGGCGATCGCGGCGGTCGCGCCCGGACGTTCGGAGGGACGCCCGTGACCCAGCCGAAACGCACCTCGGTGCGGGTGACCCGCGGGGGCCCGGTCCTGGTGTCCGGGCCGGTCGACATCGAGCTGCCCGACGGCGCGTGTGTGAAGTCCGACCGCTTCATGGTCGCGGTGTGTGCCTGCGGACGCAGCAAGAACTACCCGCTGTGCGACACCAGCCATCGCAAGAAGCGTCGTCGTACGGCCGACTGACACAGAACCGAGAGCGGACGCGCCGGAGCGCCTACCGGGATCAGATTCCCGGGAAGGCGCTCTCTCCGTTTTCCCAGGACGACACCACGTGCCGGTCCAGTGCGTCCTCGACGAACAGGAACGCCCGGATCCCGAAGATCACATCGGCCTCGGTCTCGGGTTCGGTGCGGATCAGATCGCCGACGACGTCGGTGCGCAGGATCTGTTCGTGCACCGCGTCGGCTTCGACGTGCTCGCGGTAGAACCGGCGGCACGCTTCCGGCGCGTCGAGCTGTTCGAGTCCGGCGAGCAGCCGCTGTGAACCGGGCGAGGAGGTGATCTCGGTGGCGGCGAGGTGGCCGACCGCGGCACCTCGGTATCGCCGGTGCAGGCCGAACAACGACATCAGGTTCACCGGCGTCAGCGCGACGCCGGGCACGGTGTCGAGATAGCCGAGGTAGTCGTCGCGCAGCTCGGCCGCGCGCAGGAGCTCGGCGAAGAGTTCCTGGTGCACCGCATCGCCGCGGCCGCCACCGAACTCGTCGAACTCCACAGCGACAAAGGCAGCTTTCGCGTGACCTCGCAGGCGGGGAATCGCCCACGCGTGCGGATCGGCCTCTTTCAGGTGGTAGAGCGACCGCAGCGCGAACATCTGCCGGTACTGCTCCCAGGTCCCCGCGTCACGGAGACGGTAGGACGCACCGTCCCCGTCGGGGTTCTCGATGCACAACTCGTCCATCTCCCGGTCGGCGGTGTCGCCGTCGCCCACGGAGGGAACATCGCGGTGCAGGGCGGCGAGGAAGTGCCGTTCCAGCTCTCCGCGCAGCGACAACAGGGCCGGGTGCCACTCCCATGCCGTGTCGGCATCGGTGAAACCGACGTAGTGCATCTCGTAGCACAGGTAGAGCGCCAGTTGTAGGTCGTCGCCGTACGGGTCGGCGTCGGACGCGGAGATGTCAGGGGTGACGGCGGAGCCGGAGTCGCTGCTCAGCAGCGAGATCACGGCCTCCGACAGCGGACCGCGTGCACTCGGCAGGCTCGGACGCCGGAACGTCGTGTCGTACACCGTCGCAACGTCGACCATCGGGTCAGCTGACACCTGTGAGTCCTCCTGTCGTCTCCGGCCTCCGGCACCGCCATGCGCGGTGGGCGGTTCTGGCGCGGACTCTTCCGTGTAACCGGATCGGGCCCGGTGCAAACCCCGGACCGCCACTGCGCGGTTGTGACCGTCATCCCAGCTTAGGCCGTACCCGGTCGGCTCAGCCGAGGTCCTCGCGCAGCTCGCGGTCCAGCGAGACCCGGACGAGGGCGGCGGCCAGCGCCGCGGGACGCCCGTCGGCGAGGTCGGCGAGCCGTGCCGGATCGTCGGGAAGGCCGAGGTCGCGGGCGGCGGCGAGTGCGCGTTTGTCGAAATGCGGTGTCGCCCATTCCCACACCGACTGGACTTCGCGCAGGAAGATGTCGGCCCCGACCGGACCGATGCCGGTGAACCCCTGGAGCAGTTCCGCCGCGCGGACGGGGTCGGACCCGGCCGCGTCGCCGAGACGACGCAGATCGCCGCTGTACTCGTCGAGAACCTTCCGCGCTGCCTGGCCGAGACGGGTGGCGGTGCTCTCGTCATAGCGAACGTAACGACCGCGGCCCAGGGCGTCGATGAGACTCCGCCGGCCGGCTCGGGCCATCTTCTCCGGGGTGCGGTACCCGGCCGCGAACAGTTCGCGGGCGGCCGCCACCGCGATGTCCGCGGAGATCCGGGTGCTCAGGAGCAGGGCGAGGACCAACAGTTCGAACAGCGGCGACGGGGTGTTCTTCAGCGTGATGCCGGCGTCCTCGGCATAGGTGCGGCCGGCGCGGTCGAGCAGGGCGCGGGCCGTGCGGGCGGCGTCGTCCGTGCGGGTCATCGTGGCTCCTTCACTGATCGAGAACCCGCGCGAATGCGGGGCGTCACAACCAGTGACTGCGCCGGAACACCACGAACAGCAGGGTGCAGAGCGTGACGAGGGCACCGAGGACGACGGGATAGCCCCACTCCTGGTGCAATTCGGGCATGTGGTCGAAGTTCATCCCGTAGATGCCCGCGACCATCGTCGGCACGGCGGCGATGGCCACCCATGCCGAGATCTTGCGCATGTCCGTCGACTGCTGGATGCCCACCTTGGCCGCGGCCGCCTGCAGCAGCGAGGTCAGCAGTTCGTCGTATTCGAGGACGCGGTCGATGACCGTGGTGAGGTGGTCGGAGACATCTCGGAACTGGCGACGGATCTCTTTGGGTACGAGGGGATTACCGCTTGCGGTCAGACTCTGCAGCGGTACCGCCAGGGGGGTCACCGCGCGGCGGAGTTCGAGGACCTCGCGGCGCAACAGATAGACCGGATCGATGTCGAGTGCATGTCCCTGCCTGCCGAAGACCACCTCTTCGATGGCCGCGACGTCCACGTCCATCCGGTCGGTGACCGCGAGATAGGTGTCGACGACCTTGTCGGCCACGGCATGGAGAACGGCCGTCGGGCCCAGGGCGAGGCGCTCCGGCAGTGCCTCGAGGCGGCGTCGGAGTTCCGATAACTCGGTGTGCTCGCCGTGGCGCACCGTCAGCACGAAATCGGGGCCGACGAAGACCATGATCTCGCCGGTCTCGACGACTTCGCTGGCCTTCACCATCGACTCGTGCTCGACGTACTGCACCGTCCTGAGCGTCAGGAACTGGATGTCGTCGTACACCTCGAGTTTGGGCCGCTGGTGTGCGGCGACCGCGTCCTCGACAACCAGTTCGTGGAGTCCGAACGTCGCGCCGACGTCGGTCATCTGGGCACTGTCGGGGGCGTGCAGTCCGACCCACACGAAACCTTGCCCGGATGCGCGGACGCGCGCGAGACCCTCGGTGTAGGTGACGCGGCCGGGCTGACGGTGGCCGTCGACGTACACCGCGCAGTCCACGACCGCGCGCGCGACCGGGACGCGGATCTTGGGCATCGGGCGGCGCTCGCGGCGGGGTGACAACCCGCGCGGACCAGGCCGGGGCATCGAGGGCACGAACGCCGATGATACGCCCGATGGGCGATGCGGCCCGCGACACGAGGCGGGATACGGTGGCGGGGTGGGTAAACGTGCTGTCCGCAAACGACTTGTCGGGGTCGCCGGTCTGCTGGTCGTACTGGCTGTGGTGCTCGCCGGATGCGCCGACGATGCGTCCGCGCCGCCGCGGGGGATCGTGATCGGCTCGTCGGATCAACCGGCGATGCGCGTGATGGCGGAGGTCTACGCCGGTGCGCTGCGCAACGCGGGCAGTGTCGTCTCCGCGGATCAGCTGCGCGGCGACACGCAGACCCTCCTGGGTGAGATGGACCGTACCGCCCTCGACCTGTTCCCCGCGTTCACCGGGGAGCTGCTGACGCTGTTGGCGCCGTCGTCCACCGCGGTCGGTGCCGAGGACGTCTACACGGACGTGAATCGATCACTGCCGCAGGGGGTGTCGGTCGGTGACGAGACCCCCGTGTCGGCGGCTCCGCAGATCTTCGTGTCGACGACACTCGCCGGCGACGTCGAGGCCACCGACCTCGACGACTGCGCCCGGCTTCCGGCCGGGCTCCCGGTGATCGCGGTGTCCCGCCCCGACGACGCGACGGAGCGTGCGTTCGCCGATGCGGGGTGCCGTTTCGGACCGGTGGAACTCGTGGCCACGAGCGACGAGGTGCTGAGCCGGGCCGCGGCGGGAACCGCTGTCGGAGTGCTGACGCCGCTCGACATCGCCGGCGAGGACGCCGACGGCGCGTCGTCGGAGGTCCAGGCGCTGCGCAACTCGGCCGGCGGCGGCGACACCGCGGACAACCCGCCCGCTGGCGCCCCGCCGTCGGAGGCTGCCTCGGCGCCCGAATCGGGTCCGCGCGCCGAGGTGCTCGTGCCGGTCTTCCGGTCCGCGGCCTTCGGCCGGGATCAGGTCAAGACGATGAACAAGGTCGCCGGTGAGATCACCACCGCCGACCTCGCCACCATGGCCGCGCGCGTCGAAGCGGGTGCGGACCCGCGCGACGTGGCCCTCGCCTGGCTGGGAGAGCACGGACTCTGACGCGTCGGGTGCACCCGCTCGGTTCGCCGCGGAGGGCCTACTTGGCCTTGGACAGCGCCCAACCGGTGATCTTCGCCGACACCCACTGGTACTTGGAGGCGACGAGCCGGACCGATAGGTCGAGGATCTTGGCATCGGTGCCCACCAGGATGCGTGCCTTGTTCTTGCGCACACCCTCGATGATCACGTCGGCGGCATCCTCGCTCGTCATACGTGCGAGGTAGCGATCGAACAGGGCAGCGGTGGCCTTCTGATCGTGATCGCCGGACACGGTGGCATTCCGGGCGATCGCGGTCTTGATGCCGCCCGGGTGCACACACGACACCTGTACCGGGTACTTGGCGATGATCATCTCTTGACGCAGCGCCTCGGTGAAACCGCGGACCGCGAACTTCGCCGAGTTGTACGCCGCCTGCCCGGGTTCGGCCAGCAGACCGAACAGGGAGGACGTGTTGACGATGTGCCCGTCCCCGGAGGCGATGACATGAGGCAGGAAAGCCTTGGTGCCGTTGACGACTCCCCAGTAGTCGACGTCCATCACCCGCTCGATGTCCTTGAACTCGGTGCGTTCGATCTCGCCGTGGTGGGCGATTCCGGCATTGTTGAACACCACGTTCACGACGCCGAAATGGTCCTTGACGGTGTCGGCGTAGTCCAGCACGGCCTCGCGCTCGGCGACGTTGAGCAGCTGCGAGTGGACCTCGGCCCCCGCTTCGCGCACCAGCTTCTCGGTGACGGCCAGGCCGTCCGGTGTCACATCGGAAATGGCCAGCCGGGCACCGCGCCGGGCGAGTTTGACCGCGATGTCGCGTCCCATACCCGAGCCGGCGCCGGTGATCACGACGACCTTGCCGCGAAAGTCCTTCATGTGTCGTTCTCCTGCCTCAGGCGTTGACGGTCGTGGGGTGATCGGCATCCGAGCCCGCGGACGAGCCGCCGGCATCGGGCGCGGCCGAGACGGCGGGGCGCCGGGCGCCGCGCGTCACATCGTAGGCAGCGATGTCGAAGTGTCGGGTGGTCTGCCGGAACGCGAACGTGAAGCCGGGCCACAGTGTGGTGATGTTTCCGTTGGCGTCCTTGTACCAGGAGGCGCAGCCGCCGTTGACCCAGACGCTGTTGCGGAGCTTGTGCTGGATACCGGCGTTGAACTCCTGCTGCGCGGAGAGCTTCACCTCGGTCCGGGTGATGCCCGACGCGCGCACGGTCTTCAGGTAGTCGACGAGGTAGTTGAGCTGGGACTCGATCATGTACACCATCGAGGTGTGGCCGAGGCCGGTCGAGGGTCCGACCATGAGCATCATGTTGGGGAATCCATGGACGAACGAGCCCTTGTAGCCCTGCATGCCGATCTCGGCCCACACCTGTGCCAGGCTGCGACCGTCCTTGCCGATGATCCTCTCGAACACGGGGGAGTCGGTGACGTGGAAACCGGTGGCGACGACGATGACGTCGACTTCGCGTGTCGTGCCGTCCCTGGAGACGATGCCGGTGGGGGTGATGCGATCGATGCCGTCGGTCACGAGATCGACGTTGGGCCGTGCGAGGGCCGGGTACCAGTCGTTGGACCGGAGGATGCGCTTACAACCGACCTGGAAGGTCGGGGTGGCCTTGCGGCGCAGTTCGGCATCGCGGCCGATCCCGCGCAGGATGTTCGCGCGGCACAGCAGCTCGACCGGCTTGAGCGCCTTCGGCGAGTACGTGAGGCCGAAGGCGACGGCCTCGTTCGCGGCGTAGATGCCGCCGCGGACCGCGGACTGGTAGCCGGGGACGTTCTTGTATGCCCAGTGCTCGGCGGCGGTGTAGGGACGCTCGGTGCGGGGCACGATCCAGGGCGCGGTGCGCTGGTAGACGTCGAGGCGGTCGGTGACCTTGGCCAGCTGGGGAACGAGTTGGATGGCCGACGCGCCGGTCCCGATGACCGCGACGCGCTGTCCGGAGAAGTCGTGGTCGTTGTCCCAGCGGGCGGAGTGCACGATCTTGCCCTCGAAGGAATCGATGCCCGCGATGTCGGGGAGGTTCGGTTCGCACAGCGGTCCGACGCCGCCGACCATCACGCGCGCACGGATCTGCTGGGTTTCTCCGTCGCGGAGGGTGTCGATGATCCAGCGACCCTCGTCTTCGTTCCACTCGGTCCGGGTGACCTCGGTGCCGAAGCGGGACTTGGCGGCGATGCCGTGCTTGTCGGCGACTCCGTTGATGTAGTCGTGGATCTCGGGCTGATGGGAGTACGACCGGGACCAGGTCGGGTTCTTGGCGAACGAGAAGGAGTAGAGCTGGGAGGGCACGTCACACGCGGCGCCGGGATAGGTGTTGTCGCGCCACGTGCCGCCGAAGTCGCTGCCGCGGTCGAGGAGGACGAAGTCGTCGAAGCCGTTCTGCTTGAGGCGGACCGCGGCGCCCAGACCCGAGAAGCCGGCACCGATGATGGCGATCTCTACATCGTTCGTTGTCATGGTGCCACCATAAACGTGGTACTGAACACGTGTCAATAGCTATTGAACGATGATCAATAAGAGTACGGTGGACGGCGAGGCCCTACGAGAGGAATGTCCACCGTGTCGGTGATCGACGACAAGCAAGCGGGTGACAAGCATGCGGGTGACAAGCACGCCGGTGAGAGGCGGACAGGCGCCAAGGGGGGCGACGACAAGGCCGCGGGTCACAAGCGAACCCGGATGAGCCCGGAGGCGCGACGCGACCAGTTGATCGAGTTCGGTCTCGCCATGGTGGGCGAGCGACCGCTCGAGGAGATCACGATCGACGCGATCGCCGACGCCGCGGGCGTCTCCCGTGCGCTCCTGTTCCACTACTTCGCCTCGAAACAGGACTTCCATGTGGCCATCGCCCAGGCCCAGGCCGACCGGATGCTCGCCCGCACCGAACCGGACCCGTCGCTCGGGGATCCCCTCGCCATCCTCACGGCGTCGATGTCGGAGTTCGTCGACTATGTGACCGAGAACCGGACCGCCTATACGACGCTGATTCGCGGAGCGTCGAGTTCCGACTCGGCGATGCGCGAGGTCTTCGACAGGACGCGGGAGGTGATGGTGGCCCGGGTTCTCGATCACGCTCCCGCATTCGGCGTCGAGGTGACGCCGCTGGTGACCATCGCCGTGCACGGCTGGATCGCCTTCGTAGAGGAGGCCACGATCCGGTGGCTGACCTCGGAAGCACTGAGTCGCGACGAACTGTTGCGTCTGATCACCGCGGCTCTGCCCGCGCTGGCCGCCGCGACCCAGTAGGAACTCCGGGCGGACTCAGACCCGGCGTCCGGTGGGTCCGGTGTCGGCCACGGCCACCCCTCGCCGTTTCAGCAGCAACCCCAGCCCGACCATGGCGACGCCCAGAACGAAGTGCAGCCAGTTGTCCGCGGTGTTGACCGGCACGAAGTTGGCGGCGCTGTCGTGGTCGATGACCAGGCCGTAGACCCAGAGGACGAGGTAGATCGCACCGCCGGCCACCAGATAGAGGAACGAACCCGGCGCCGTGCGCGACATGAGGATGCCGGCGACGCCGAACAGCAGGTGGACGATGTTGTGCAGAACCGACACCTCGAAGATGCCGAGCAGCGCCGCATCCGAGTGATGGCCGGCGAAGGTGAGGGTGTCGTAGCCGGTGGTGATGCCCGGGATGAAACCCAGGATGCCGACCACGAGGAACACCACGCCGACCGCCAGAGCGGCGAGCCGGATCGGTGAACGGGTGGGTCCGCGATTCGCAGTTGTCATGACGATCGACCTCCGAGGAGTACCTGGGTCGTCGCGGCTATGGCTTGACCACGGCTTCGGTGCGTACGGGATATCCATCCCGACGAACCTCCAAACCATCCCGGGGCGGCGCCCGGCGGATCAGAGCCCGACGGCGCGCGCCGGGCCGGTGCCGTCGTCGAACTCGCCCTCGGTGGGCTCCGCCAGCGGGGCGAGCGCAGCGCCGACGCGCAGTGTCTGTACCACCTCGTCGACGAATCTCCGGATGGTCCGGTGCGCGGCGAGGGTATCGGGGTGCCGGGTGCGGATGGCCAAGCCCCCTTCGGTGCGTGAAATCCAGAACTGGGCGTCGTCGGCGGTGGTCGCGTTCGAGATGTGGTGGGCGTCGATGGCTGCGTGACTCTGTGCTCCGGGCAGGAAACGGTAGTCGACATAGGACACCATGAATATGTCCGCGCGATCGCGCCGGAGGCCGCCCATCGCCGCGATCACCTGCGGGACGGGCACCTCGCCGAGCCGGACGGCCCGGCGCAGGTCGGGGCCGACCCGCCGAATCGTCTCCACGAGGTCGCCGGTACTCACCACCCGCAGCGGGGCGTTGGTGGTGAACCAGCCGACGGCGTTGCGCCACCGCTCTTCTCGGCGGGTGTGCATCGGGAACAGCAATGCCAGCTCGGGCCCGCCGCCGCACCGCCGCACGGCGTCGGCCATCGCGGCGAGGGTGCCGCCGAACAGGCTCGAGCCGTTGCTCCGGCACAGGACGTCGAACCGCGCGGTCGCGGCCGGTCCGAGCAGCGTGCGCACCTCCGCGGCCTGGGGCGCGACCTCGCCGGCAGGGACCCCCAGGTCGAGCGGGAAGGTCGGCAGCGCGCCGTCGCGGTCGTCGAAGAACCGCAGCCATCCCCGCATCCGCGGGTCGCCGAGCCCGACGGGCGCGGCCTGCGATTCCTCGGCACAGAAGTCGATGAAATCGCCGCTCATCGGGAGTTCCCCGATGTCGAACGACCCGGGTCGCCGGCGGAAACCCTCGTAGAGCCGGTGCAGGTCGTCGATGACGATGGAGATCGAATAGGCGTCGACATGGCAGTGGTCGAAGCCGCAGATGATGGTCGACTCCCGGTCTCGGTCGATCGCCGCGAGCAGGTAGGCGGACGAACCGAGCGGATGGCAGGCGGCGTCGAGGGCCTCGCGGAGCCGGTTCCTGATCTCGGCTCCACTCGACGCCTCGGCGAGTGTCTGCGCTCGTAGCTCGAGGTGCCGCGGGTCGTGGACGGACCTCTCGACGCCGTCCGCGCGCACCGCGAACGACGATCGCAGGGTGCCGTGCCTGTCGATCAGGGCGCGATAGGCGAGCCCCAGGGCTGGGCGGTCCACGCGTCCGTCGACGGTGAACGCGGCCGCCAGCCACGTACTCGCCTCGCCCGCTCCGGCCAGGTGCACCGACTGATTGAACGACGGCGGGACCGCGGACGGTCGCGGGGCCGCGGACGTGTGCACGGTCCAGGCGAGAAGTTCCCCGCCTCCGGGTGTGTACCGGTCGATCGTGGTGACGTGCACGTCTCAGGCTCCCTTGCGCAGATGCTGGGCATCGCGGACCCCGGCGCGCTCCGGGGCCACGATCGACCGGTCCCCGTCGCGGGCGACGTCGGCAAAGATCTCCCGGAGATGGTCGTAGTAGGCCCCGGCCCGGGAAAGGGCGAACGGTGTGTCGGGAACCTGGCTACCGAGGTACAGCTCGTCATGGTCACGGTTGATCCACGCCGAGGCGTTCGCCGTCCGTCCCTCCCCGGTGAAGAGCGCGCCACGCCGGAAGGCATCGCGGGCGGTCCCGGGAAACCACCGGAAGTCTATGTACGAGAGCAGGTTCGGGGCGGTGATGATCTCGTTCGGGGTCGCCCCGGCCGCCGCGATCGCGGCCAGTGCGGCGGCGACCGGCACGGTGGCGAGATCACGCGCGCGACGGCGTGCGGCATTCGCCGCCGGGATCAGCTCGGCGAACGTCCCAGCGTTCGCGACCGAGAAGTCGACGGGGGCGAAGTTGCAGAACCAGCCCTGAGCGGTGGCGAAACCGTCGAGTGCGGCCCGGGTGTTGAACACGGTCATCCCGTAGTAGTCGTCGGCACCGGCCATCTCGCGGTCGGCGATGGCGAGGGCCGCGTAGATGCCGTCCACGAAACGGCCGCCGGCCGCTCGGCAGGCCGCATCGAACGCGGTGATCGCGGGGGCGTCGAGCAGCGTCAGTTCGATGCCGGTCACCTGGGCGGTCTCGCCCGGACCCAGGCCAAGGTCGAGGGGGAACCGGGGCATCTGCAGGTCGTGGCGGAGGAAGACGTCCTGCCATGCACGCGTGAGGGGCGTCCCGCCGAGATGCTCGGTCGTCATGGCCTCTTCGATGCGGGCGTAGTCGAAGTAGCCGGGCGTCTCGTGTACGGCATCGAGCTCTCCCGCGCCGTTCCCGGACACGAGCTCGTCGTAGAGCTGGGCGATCTCATCGAGCGCGAGCGCCTGCGATGCCCCGTCGGACAGCGCGTGGTCGCATGCCAGGTAGATCGCGAAACCACCAGGCCGGCTGATCGCGCCGAATGCGAAGCCGGGGAAGGAGTCGCTGGGTGTCTCGCGGTCGAACCGGTCGGTGATGTACGGGTGGATGTCGTCGGTCCGTGTGAGTTCGTCGTCGACGGTCGCCTCGAACTCGATCTCCACCGGATCGACGACGTGTGCCACGACCTGCCCGTCCCGGCAGACGAACCAGGTACGCAGGGCCTCGTGGCGGCGAACGAAGATCGCGAGCGCTCGTCCGAGCGAGCCGACGTCCAGATCCCCGTCGATCTCGGTTCCCGACCCCAGATATCCCCGGTGCGTGCGACCGGCGGCGCGCGCCACGGCCGCGCCGCGAACGTGGTTCTGGGTGAGAAAGGTGACGGGGCCGGGATGCGCGGGCGCCCGGCGGGACGCCTCCCGGCACCGCTCGGTGGGATCGAAGCGCACGGCGGTCCCCGGTTGCGGACGCCAATGTCCCATGGCCGTGATTCTCATCGGATCTCCTCGTCGGGTTCGGCAGGAAGCCGTGCCGGTGGCCGGCTGGTGGTGAGCTCGGTGGCCCCGTCAGGCGGGACGGGCGTCGTCGACGGCGTCGGGCGGCGCGTACGTCGTCCGGGTGTAGGCCGACAGCGGTAGCCCGCTGCCCTCGGTGGCCAGAATGCGCAGAACCGACGAGTAGGTCGCGACGAAACCCCGGATGCTGTCGTCGGCGGGATCATGACCGGGATAGCGCGCCGACAGGGTCATCCCGCTGGGCACCCGCGCGATCCACATGTAGACCTCGCGGTCCGATCGCGAACTGCCGCGGAGGATCTGGGCGCGTGCAGCGTCCCACTCCGAGGCGCCCGGGACGTGCCGGACGTCGAGGTAGGACACCACGAACTCGGGTTCGCCCGCGGTCTCGAGCAACTCGACGATTCGCTGGTAAGGGAAAGCGGGGAGGTGGCGTACGGCATCGATCCCGGCCGCGGTCGCGGTGAGGGCGTCGGCGAACGTGGTCGCGGAGGTCAGGTCGATCTCGAGAGGGGCGAGCCCGACGTACCATCCCACCGAGCCGGCGTATCGAGCCTCGTGGCGCGTGTGCATCGGCATCGTGACCCGCAGGGTGTCGCGTCCCGTCATCTCTCGGTAGGTGACGGCGAGTGCGGCGAACACCGCGGTCTGCGTTCCATGTCCGGCCGCGCGGGATGTCGCGCTGAGGAAGGTCGCCGACTCGTCGGTCGCCACGAACTCGGAGACCCCGCGCTGACGTGGCGCCCGGCGCGGTCTGCCCGTCTCGAGGCGGGGGCGCACCAGCGGCAGGCCGAACTCCGGGTAGTCCTCGGACCTGTCCAAGAACTCGCGCCAGCGTGCGACGGCGGGGTGATCCGCAGTCAGGCCGCGTCCGATCGTACGGTCGTGCGCACTGAAGTCGAGGTGACTGCCGACGGCCGGCAATCCGGCGTCGAGCCCGCGCCGGGCAGCGAGGTACAGCCGTCGGATCTCGCTCATGCTCAGCATGATCGAGTAGGCGTCCATCACCATGTGGTCGGCGGCGAAGACCACGGCGAATCCGCTCCGGCCGGTGGCGGCGATGGTGGCGATGAGACAGTGCGGCCAGCGGGTTGGCGCGAGGCGGGCACCGAAGGTCTCGGTGAGCAGTGCGGTCACGGATTCGGGAGTGGCGATGTCGCCGACCACGTCGTCCCGGACGTCGAGGTGCCGCCCACGGTAGGTGCGCCGCGGATGATCGGGGTCGGGTGCTTCCGCGTCGATGCCGGAGTACAACGCCTCGTGTCGGGTCAGCCAGGCACACAGGCATGACCGCAGGGTATCCGGATCGAGCGAGTCTTCGATCTCGAAAACTGCTCCGAGCCAGCAGTTCTCGGCTCCCTCGGCATCGGCGACGGAGCGCGCTGCGAGTGCCGTCTGATCGTGGGTGAACGGGCGCGGGTCCGCCTGCCAACCCGCCGGATCGGCGTCGGTGGTCGGCGTCCAGAGTGTCACGGTGCCCGCGGGCACCGGGTAGTCGGACAGCTCGGTGAACTTCATGTTCCGTGATCCATGCGTGGGTCGTCCGTTCCCGGGCCGGGAAGCACGCCATGCGGCGATGACATGGCCCCCCGGCCCCATGAGTCCTGATCTGAGACAACAGAATCGCGCGTACTCCGATGCACACGCACGGCCGGGACGGATTCTCTTACGAGAAGTGTCCTCGAGACTGCTCGGATGTGTCGGTGCCGCCTGCGTCTATAGCGAGACTAAATGCATTGCCGGGCAACCCGCATGGCCTGCGACGGGTGACCTTGCTCACCTGGGACCCACCGGAGTGGGCCACGGCTCGTGGTGTCGATACTCCGATAAGTGACTGTGTCAGTGGCGAATTCAGCTGATCGGTGACGATATGGGCGGCCTGCGATTCCGGCTCGTTGCATCCGTGTAAACGTCGGATGACACACTCGTCGACGGCTCGGCCGGGACTGATCGCGGAAGTTGCCGTTGTGCTGCAGGTTTGGCGAAAAGTGTTGGCTTGCAGGCCTGAATGATCGATGGGCGCGTGCCTTGCGGGCCGCCATGGGCTCGCCTACCGTGGGGCGGAGCGGGCGAACCGGACATCATGCCGGCGCGCCCGGACGCGGCACCGGCGACTCGGTGCAGGTGGATGACAGTGTCAGGCAATGTCTTCCCGTTCTGATGTCTCCACACATGGCGCGTATCCGCGGCAGCAGTCAGGTCGTCGGTGCGCACGTCGTCAGCAAGTATCGGGGGTGCCATGTCATCGACCGTCCCGGCCATCGAGGCCTGCGGTCTCAGCAAGAACTTCCACGGCGCACCAGCCGTCGACGCGGTGGACCTCCACGTGCCCGCCGGCCGGGTCTTCGCCCTCCTGGGAACCAACGGCGCCGGTAAGACGACCACCGTGCGCATGCTGGCGACACTGCTGCGTCCCGATGCCGGGACGGCGCGCGTCTTCGGTCATGACGTGGTCCGGGAGGCGACCGCAGTGCGCTCGCTGATCGGCGTCACCGGTCAATATGCGTCCGTCGACGAGGACCTCACCGCACGCGAGAACCTGATGATCTTCGGCCGGCTGGTGGGGTCGTCCCGCCGGCGGGCGCGCATACGTGCCGACGAACTCCTCGAGGAGTTCGGCCTCGCCGCGGTGGCGACCCGGCGCGTCGGACACTTCTCCGGTGGTATGCGCCGCCGACTCGATCTGGCCGCGTCCCTGATCACCCGCCCGCGCCTGCTGTTCCTCGACGAGCCGACCACCGGACTCGATCCCCGTACCCGGGCCCAGATGTGGCAGACGGTGCGCGACCTGGTGGCCCGGGGCTCGACGGTGTTGCTGACCACCCAATACCTCGACGAGGCCGACGAACTCGCCGACCACATCGCCGTCATGGACCGCGGCAAGGTGGTGGCCGACGGCACCGCCGACGAACTCAAGGCGGGAGTCGGCGACATGAGCGTCAAACTCGCCCTCGCCGACGCGGAAGACCTGCCCGCCGCGGTATCGGTGTGCGCTCCGTTCACCACGCGCGGGGACGTCGCCGTCGAGGCGGGGGTGCTGGCCCTCCCCATGGACGACATCGACCCGCTCGCGGATCTGCTGACCGCACTGCGGGTTCGCGGGATCGCGCTGACGTCGGTGAACGTGGTGCGGCCGACGCTCGACGAGGTGTTCTTCGCGCTGACCGACGGATCCGGCCAGATCGGATCGATGAACACCGAATCGAGGGGAGTCGCGATATGACCACCGGCTCAGTGCGCGACAGTCCGCTCGCCGACGGCGACACCGCGGCCGGGGTGTACGACAGGGTTCCCGTGGGGTCGGCGGTGATGCAGTCGCTGACCATGACGCACCGTGGCCTGCTGAAGATCAAACACAATCCGCAGCAACTCTTCGACGTGATCGTGCTGCCGATCGTGTTCACGGTCATGTTCTCGTCGATCTTCGGCGGCGCGATCGCGGGCGACGTCGTCGGGTACCTGCCGTTGCTCATCCCGGGTGTCCTCGTGCAGGTGTGTGTCGCCGCGTCGGTGGTCACCGGCGTGCAGTTGCGAGAGGACCTCGACCGAGGGGTCTTCGACCGCTTCAAATCGCTTCCGATCGCGCGGATCGCGCCACTGGCAGGCGCGCTCACGGCCAACACCATGCGCTACGTGGTGGCCTCGGCCATCACGGTGTGTGTGGGCGTGATCATGGGTTACCGGCCGGCCAGTCCCGTCGGGGTCGCGATCGCCTGCGTGCTGATCGTCGTGGTGGCCTTCGCACTCAGTTGGGTCTTCGCGCTGCTGGGCGTGCTCCTGGACAAGGCGTCGACGGTACAGGGCGTCTCGATGCTCGTCCTCATGCCGATCACGTTCGTGTCCAACGCCCTCGTCCCGATCGACACCATGCCCGGCTGGCTGCAGGCGTGCGCCTCGGCGAACCCGGTGTCCCATCTCGTGTCCGCGGCACGCGGACTCGCGGCGGGGGAGAACGTCGGCGCCGACATCGCCTACACCCTGGTGGGCGCCGCGGCCATCCTCGCCGTCGTCGTGCCCGTGACCCTGCGGACCTACATGCGCCGGACCTGATCGCGCCCGGTGCCCCGTTCCAACCAGACCCTTGCGATCCCGTGCAGGAGGACACCCGTGAGCTCAGCCGTCCCGGCGGACGTCGACCGGACCGATATCGCCACGCCGATCACATTCTCGGTCGTCGTGCCGATGTACAACGAGGAAGACACCATCGGTGACTGCCTCTCTCGACTGGTCGCGCAGCTGGACTCGATCACCGAGATCCTGGTCGTGGACAACAATTCGACCGACATGTCCCGCGCCGTCGTCGACCGGATGCGGGTGCGGTATCCGCAGATCCGAATCGTCGACGAGGAGCGTCAGGGACTCGTCCACGCCCGTAACGCCGGCCTCGACGCCGCGGCCGGCGACATCGTCGCCCGCATCGACGCCGACACCCGGGTGCCGGAGCACTGGGCACGCACCGTCGTCGACTTCTTCGGTGCCGACCGGGATCACCGATGGGCCGCGCTCTGCGGACGCGGTGAGGCCTACGACGTCCCGCTGGAGGGCAGGTTCGATCGCTGGAAGACCCGGTTGCACCCGCTGAATCGCCTGCGCCGCGACCGGGTCGTCAGTGAGATCCCCGTGCTGTACGGGTCGAACATGGTGCTGCGGCGCGAGACGTGGGCGGTGATCCGCGACCGGGTCAGCATGCGCCGGGACATCTTCGAGGACGTGGACATGGGTCTGTGCGTCGGCGACGCCGGGGGACGCAACGCGTTCCTCCGAGGCCTGACCGTCGGGGTGTCGCCGCGGCGGATGGAGACCGGTATGCGTCCGTTCGTGCGCTACATGTGTTTTCTCCCTCGGACGTTCTGGCTGCACCGGCGGTACGGTCTCGCGGCCGGATCGGCCGCCGTCTACGTTCCGGCGATCACAGTCGCGCACGCGTTGCGGCTCATGATGTTACGGACGTACGACCCTCGGACGGGACGCATCGATCCCCGGAATCTGTTGCGGGGTGGTCCTGATCGGGTTCTGCCGTGAGCGTGAGCGATGTCCGTCGGATAGAGAGCGTCAGCCGGCGGTGACGGTTTCGACGATGTCCGCCGCGGAACGAACTGCTTCGGCGGCGGGGATCAGCCGGCCCCGGAGGTCGTCGGCCCGCTGTCGGAATGCCGGCGCGAGGATCGTTTCGAGTGCTGCGACAAGCGAATCGGTGGACACCCGGGTCATCGGGAGTGAGGCCCCGACATGAGCGTCGGTGAGTACTCGACCCCAGATCGGCTGGTCGGCGCCTTTCCAGGTCACCAGGGTCGGCAACCCCGCCCGCAGGCCGGCGGCCACCGAACCCGCTCCGCCGTGGTGCACGGCGGCCCGGCACCGCGGCAGGATCACATCATGGTCGATGTGGCCGACGACACGGACGTCGGTGCCCAAGTCCGTCGGGGATGTGGGCGCGCCGGCCATGAAGCCGCTCCATCCGCCGGAGACCAGCAGGCGGATGCCGAGACGGTCCGCCGCGGTACGGAAGGCGTCGGCGAGGCGGTCCGGGTTCGCGGGCAGCATGCTGCCGAATCCCACGTACACCGGCGGGTCGCCCGCGTCGAGCCAGTTCCGGAGCTCATGGTCGAGATCGCCGTCTCCCACGCCCGCTCGCTGCGCGGCGGCGAGGGTGAAGAACCCGACCAGTGGTCGAGCCGTACCCCATTGCCGGACAAGGTCTCCGAAGAGCGCCGGATCGTAGGCCTGGATCTCGGGGACGCCGGTGCGCGCGATGAGCTCGGAGTACGTCGTCGTCAGGCGCGGCAACCCGAGATCGGCCCGCAGGGTGTTCTCGGCGGAGCGGGTGCCCAGCCACAGGGCGCGTTCGGCGGCGCGCCAGCTCAGGTCGTTCACCATGGCCGGGGCGCGGACTCCGAGGTGGGCGAGGAGCGAGACCGAACCGTTGCGTCTGATCGGGCAGTAGTGCAGGGGGATGTGCGGTATCCGAAGGACGCTGGAGACATTGTGTGCGCGTTCTTGTCCGGCGCTGCTCGCAATGATCGCGTCGGCGCCACCGGCCACGTCGAGGAGTGTGCGTTGCATCTCCCGGCCACCGCGGACCGACATCGCCGACACCGCACGGAGTCGAGTGCGCGGATTGCGGGACCGCAGGTCGGCGTGAACCAGTTCGGAGTCGAGCAGGTCGCGAGTGCTCTCACCGTAACGTTCCGTGGGAATTCCTGCACCAGAACAAAATTCGTACAGGTCCGGTGGGGCTGCGAGGGTCGCCGAGTGTCCGCGCGCCATCAGCTCCGCCGCCAGCGCGACGGCGGGTTGCGCGTCGCCACGACTGCCGTTGACCGCGATCACGAACCTCAACGTCGGACCTCCCACGTACGTGTCGAATCGGGGAGTCGTCCCCGTCTCCGCCCGGGCGGCGGCCGAACGGGACCGATTCTAGACACGACCCGCCGACGGTGCTCGCCGGCCGCGGCGCGGGCATCCGGGAGGCCGGCATGAGAATCGCGATGGTGGTCAACGGAACCCGCGGCGACGTGCAACCGGCGGTGGTGTTGGCCCATGCCCTCGCCCGGCGAGGACACGAGGTCCGGATCGGGTTGCCGCCCAACACGATGCATCTGGTGGAAGAACTCGCACCCGACACCCGGACCCCCGACCCCCGGGCCCTCGACGTGCGTCGGCTCGGTCTCGACACCCGTGCGCATCTGGAGGCGGTGGCGCGCGGTCGTGAACGTGCGGGCCGCAACCCCGTCCGGCGCCTGCGTGTGCTGGCGGGGTTGCGGGACATCGGATGGCACCAGTTGGTCGGGGACATGGCCCAGGTCGTCGACGGCGCCGATGTGATCGTCACCGGACTCGTCACCGAACAACCGGCGGCGGCGTTCGCCGAGGCCGCCGGGGTGCCGCTCGTCTCGGTTCACCACGCCCCGGTGCGGCGGAACGGGCACGTCGGTCCGTTGCCAGGACAGCTCCCTGGTTCGTCCGGCGTCGCCGTGCGGGCTCAGTGGCTGCTCGTCGATGCCGCGTTCGGGATGGTGTCGCGTGCACGCGAGGCCCGGCTGCGCGCCGAGCTCGGACTGCCGACGGTGTCGACGCCCTACGCGGCGCGTCTACGCGCGCTGCCAGGCGTCGAGCTGCAGGCCTACGATCCGCTGTTCGGCGTCGGGGGCGACCGGCGGTGGGACGCCGACAGCGTGTCCCGCCGCCGCCCGTGCGTCGGCTTTCTCGGGGTCATGGCGCGTGAGCGGTCCGGTACCCGGGAGGGCGGTGCGACCTCGGGGTTGGCGGAGTGGCTCGACGCCGGCGAGGCGCCGATCTACATCGGTTTCGGGAGCATGCCGCTACGCAGGCCGGAACGCGCGCTCGCCGCGTTCGCGGAAGTCGGCCGCCGGCTCGGTCGGCGGGTGTTGGTCTGCGCCGGGTGGAACGACGTGCCATCGGTCGCCGGGGGCGCCGCGCTGTCCGACGACCTCCGGATGGAGGCCCATGTCGATCACGGCACCGTGCTCGCCCGGTGCGCCCTGGCCGTCCACCACGGCGGGGCCGGCACGACCGCCGCGGCACTTCGTGCCGGAACTCCGTCGGTGATCTGCTGGTACGGCTCCGATCAGCCCTTCTGGGGCGCGCAGTTGACGCGTCTGCGGGTCGGTCTCGCGATGCCGATGACCGCCGCGGCAAGAGACTTCGATGTCGACCGCATCGTCGCTGCCGCCGGGGCCATGCTCGCACCCGATGTCGCGGACCGCGCACGCCGGGTCGGCGATGCTCTCATCGGTCACGACGCGGCGGTCGAACACGCCGTGCGCGAGATCGAACGGCAGGTGACAAGCTCGACGGGAGGGGAGTCTGCCGTGGGTGAATCGTCCCCGCAGACGTCATCGCATCCGCGCGTACCGGCGCGGCCCGAAGTGAAGGTGGATGTATGACGACGACGACGTCGCGCACGGGACGACGCGCAGGCGGGAAGATCGATGACGGCGAGCGCCTCGCGTCCGAGGACGCCCCGTTCTGGTTCGTGACACCCGCGCTCGGGTGGTCGGTCGTCCTCCAGATCGTGTGGGTTCTCGATGACGAGGTCTCGCTGGAGGCCTTGACCGCCATGAACGCGGCGCTCGGCCGCGGACGACTGCACCGCATGCTCGTGCCCCCGACGGTGTTCGGGGCCCGTCCGCGCTGGGTTGACGCACCGGACAGTCCCCAGCTCGCCGCGGACACCCACCCGGTCGCCGCGGCCGACATCGACGCGTGGGCGACCGCTGAGATGTCGACGGTCCCGCTCGACGCCGAGGGGGCGCGGTGCTGGCGTCTGCGGGCGGCACCGACCGAGGGCGGCGGGACGGTGGTGTCGCTGTGCACGCTGCACGTGGTGACCGACGGACGCGGCATGCTCGCGGCGGCCGCGGAAGCCGCGGCCGCCGCGGGAGTACCGCTGACCGCGCCCGCGGTCACGTCGAAGCCCACCGATGTCGCCCGGAGATCCGGGAGCCCGACGCCCGACCCGGCCCCGCCGACCGGGTGGCGGCGCCGACGCAGGGCGGACCTCGCCGATGCCGGATCGCAAGCCCTGGCGGTTGTCACGGGTCTGGTGCGCGCGGCGCTGGAGCGGCGCCAGAGCGGCGGGCTCGAACCCGATCCGCGTCCGGTCCGCCCGCCGATCGCCGAACGATCCCCGGCGGCCCGATCCACGTGGGCCACGGCGACGGTACCGGCCGTGGAGTGGGACCGGGTCGCCGCCGAGCACGACGGCACGTCCAACACCATGTTCATCGCCGTCGTCACCGGTCTGCTCCGATCCAGCGGTCATGCGCCGTTGCCGAAACCGATCAAGGTCGGCGTCCCCGTCGACCGCCGAGAGGGTGAGGAGGACACCCGATCGAACGCGATCGCGGGGGTCTCGGTGTTCCTCACCGACGACCCGGTCGCGGGGGGCGATCTCGGTGGGATCCGCGCCGCCTGCAAGGCGGCGTTCGTCCGGTTGTCGCAGGGTCGGCGCGCGCCGCACATTCATCTCCGGCCGCTGGCCTGGTTCCTGCCTCCCTCGGTGATCGTCAAGGTCGTCAGTGCCGGGAACGGTATGCCGGACGCGGTGATCTCCAATCTCGGCGACGTACCGCCGGAGGCGATGGTGATCGGTGGCGTGCCCGTGCGCAAGGTCGCCTTCCGTGGGATGGCGCAGGGCGTCGACCCGGCTGCGGTGCACCGGTTCGGCGACGGTGTCCAGTCTTGGATGGTGCGCACCCGGGATCAGGTGACCTTCACCGTCCTCGGTTGCGACGAAACGAGTTTCCCATCCGACGCCGTGGTGGCAGACCTCCTCGATCGTGAACTCGACGCCTGGGGTCTGTCCCACGAGATCTGGTGATGCTCATGTCCAGTGCCGAGACGAACGAGGAGTGCGTATGACGATGACGGAGCTGCGCCCCGCCGGTGTGCTGCGTGTCGAGGGTCCCGACGAGTCGTATCTGCTCGTGGCCGACCTGTTCGGGATGGGCGCCCCGATCCAGCTGACCTGGGTCTTCGACGCCGATCCCGGGGACGAGGCGATCGATGCGCTGCGCGCCGGCCTGGCGGCCGGCCCGCTCCATCGCGCCGTTTCGCGTCGTCGGGTGCCGTTCGCCCGGCACCGGTGGGTCCGTTCGGACATCCCGCCCGAGGCCGGCCCGGTGGACACCATCGACGACGCCGACATCGGTGCCTGGGCCGACGCACTGCTGCGGTCGACTCGTCTCGACCCGGTCGGCGGGTCCGGCTGGCGGCTCGACTCGGCCCGGACCCGCGGAGGCGGACGGGTGGTCTCGCTCCTCGCGTCCCACATGATCAGCGACGGCCAGGGCCTGTACCGCCTCGTCGCGGCCGCCTCGGCGGGCGAGACCGCGCCCCTGCCGTCGATGGCCGGGGTGCAGGCGTCCCGCGCGTTCCGTGAGGACGCCGCCGACGCCGCGCAGGCGGTGCGCGCTGCCGCACGATCGGTGCGCATCCTCGTCCGACAGGCGCGGGAATCCCGCGGCGAGCCGAACACGTCGGCGCCCGCCGCGTCGGGACCCGCCAGGAGTCGTGCGGACTCCCGGTCGTCGGGCACGCCCGCACCGGACACCACACTGGCCACCGTCGACGTCGACTCAGCGACGTGGACGGCGCGGGCCGACGAGCATGGCGGGACCGGCAATTCACTCTTCACCGCGCTGCTCGCGGGCATCGTGCACCGCTCCGGTCGTCGGATCGACGGACCGATGAAGGTCTGCATCGCGGTCAGCAACCGGGACGGGGACGAGGACACGCGCGCCAACGCCTCCGGCGGAGTCTGGATCCGGCTGGCCGAGCCGGTCGAACCCCGCACCGACCTCGGTGGGATCCGCGCCCTCAGCAAACGTGCCTTCGTCGACTATGCCGACTCCGGGGCCGACCAGGTGGCCGACAACCTCCAGCCGGTGGTCCGGTTGCTGCCGCGTCGTCTCCTCGGCCGTCTGATGCGCGGCATCCCGGGACCCGACACCACCGTGTCCAACCTGGGAACGACCCCGTCGTCGGCGTTGCGCATCGGCGGGCACACCGCGTCCGGATTCGCGATCCGGGCCGTCATGCAGGGGATGCCCGCGCAGGAGCGGCGGGTCCGTGGGCCTGCGATCGCCGCATGGGCCGTCGAGTACCACGACACGATCACGCTGACGTTCTTCGGAATCGACCCCGACGACTTCGGCGACCCCGCGGCCCTGCGTGCGCTCATCGCCGCGGAGCTGACCGCCTGGGGGATCGGACACCGATTCTGGTGAGCACCTCGCACATCTCGATCCTGTTGTACGGCAGCCGGGGCGACATCCAGCCCGGGATTTGCCTGGCCCTCGAGCTGCGGCTGCGCGGCCACCGAGTCAGCGTGCTCGTCCCGCCCAACCTGGCCGGTCTGGCGCGGGCGGTGGGCGTGGCCGACGTGTCCGAGATCGGCTTCGACTCGGACGCCGCGTGGTCCTCCGCCGAGGCACGTTCGGCGCGAAGCAGTCGAAATCCGCTGTCCCGTGCGCGATTCGCGATCTCCACCGTGCGCGGCGGGTTCGAGGCCCTCGACTCCGACCTTGAGTGCCTGTTCCTCCGCGACGCCGCGCCTCTGGCCGGTACCGACCTGCTCGTCGTCGCCCCGCTGTGTCAGGACCGGGGTGCCGCGCTGGCGGAGCGGATGGACATCCCGATGACGGTGCTGCGGTACGGGCCGATGTCGGAGAACGGGTGCATCGGCGCGGTCCCGGGGCTGACGGATTCGTGGTCACGCAGATGGAAACGACGCTCATGGCGCGTCGCGGACAAGCTCACCTGGATGGTGACCGGCTGGAACGAGAACCGCTTCCGGCGACGCATCGGCCTGAACCCGGCATCGCGGCCGTTACCACGGAGGTTGGACGACAACGGAACCCGACAGATCCAGGCCTATGATCCGGGGATGGTCCCCGGTCTTTCCGACGAGTGGGACGAACGCAAACCCGTCGTCGGCTTCTTCGATCTACCCTCGGCGAACCGGACCGGTATCGCCGAAGCCGGTGCCGACGCACCAGAACTGGCCCGGTGGCTCGACGCCGGTGAGCCACCGGTGTTCATCACGTTCGGCAGCATGCCGATCATCGACCCGCCTGCGCTGCTCGCACGGTGGCGGGCCGCCGCACGAGCCCTGGGGGTCCGCTGTCTGATCGCCGCCGGCGATGCTCGCGGCGTCGATCCCGAGGATTCGGACGTCTTCTACGCCGGCGGGGTGGACCATGCGTCGGTTCTGCCCCGGTGTGTGGCCGCTGTCCATCACGGCGGGGCCGGCACCACCGCCGCGGGTCTGCGCGCGGGACTGCCCACGCTCATCTGCGCGGTGACCGCTGACCAGCCGTTCTGGGGTCAGCGTGTGCGCGCACTGGGGGTCGGGGAGTCCGCGCGACTGTCGACCTTCACCGACG
Source organism: Gordonia terrae (assembly GCF_051789125.1). Classification (GTDB taxonomy): domain Bacteria; phylum Actinomycetota; class Actinomycetes; order Mycobacteriales; family Mycobacteriaceae; genus Gordonia; species Gordonia terrae_A. The sequence continues at coordinate 1,968,288 of NZ_CP196526.1, forward strand.
ACGAGGCGCTCGCCGGTCTCGGCCGTGTGCTCGCCGACGAGACCCGTGCGGCGGCAACCGCTTTCGCCAGACGGATGATCCCGCCGGACAAAGCGGTCGCGGCTGCCGCGGACATCTGCGAGTCCCGGTTGCGCTGACGACCCGGCAACGCACCGCGGCCACCGACCCTCAGGGTCGGTGGCCGCGGTGCGAGATGCCCGTTGTGCGATGCGTCTACTCGCCGAAAGCCTCGTCGAGGATTTCCTGCTGTTCGACGGCGTGGACCTTGCTCGAACCCGACGACGGTGCGGACATCGCCCGACGCGACACCCGGCGCAGTCCGCCGAGCACATCCGGCAGCACCTCCGGCAGCCACAGGCCGAGGAACGGCCACGGTCCCTGGTTCGCGGGCTCCTCCTGGACCCAGCGGAACTCGGTCGCGTTGTCGTACTGCTCGAGGGTGTTGCGCAGACGACGATGCGGCACCGGGTACAGCTGCTCGATGCGGACGATCGCGATGTCGTCGCGCTTCTCCTTGTCGCGCCGCGCGGCCAGTTCGTAGTAGAGCTTGCCGCTGACCAGCAGCACCCGCTTGACCTTGCCGCGATCTGCGCTCGAGTCATTGACGAAGTGCGGGTCGTCGATGACCGACCGGAACTTGTCCTCGGTGAAGTCCTCGACCGGGCTGACCGCAGCTTTGTTGCGCAGCATCGACTTCGGTGTGAAGACGATCAGCGGACGGCTGATGCCGTCGAGCACGTGACGGCGCAGCAGGTGGAAGTAGCTGGCCGGAGTCGACGGCAGGGCCACCGTCATCGAACCCTCGGCGCACAGCTGCAGGAAGCGCTCGATGCGTCCCGAGGTGTGGTCGGGTCCCTGCCCCTCGTGACCGTGCGGCAGCAGCAGGACGACGTCGGAGAGCTGACCCCACTTGGCCTCACCCGACGAGATGAACTCGTCGATGATCGACTGTGCACCGTTGACGAAGTCGCCGAACTGGCCTTCCCACACCACCAGCGCATCCGGGTTGCCGACGGAGTAGCCGTACTCGAACCCGACGATCGCGAACTCCGAGAGCGGCGAGTCGTAGACCATGAACCGGCCGCCGTGGTCCTCGGCACCGTCGTCTCCGGCGGGCTGCAGATGGTTGAGCGGTGTGTACTCCGCACCGGTCGACCGGTCGATGAGCACCGAGTGGCGCTGGGTGAACGTGCCCCGTCGTGAGTCCTGGCCGGACAGACGCACGGTCCGTCCTTCCATCACGAGGGACCCGAAGGCCAGCAACTCGGCGAAAGCCCAGTCGATGTTGCCCTTGCGGGCGGCCTCCGCACGACGCTCCAGCACCGGCTTGACGCGCGGATGCGGGGTGAACCCGTCGGGGACGTTCACGAACGCGTCGCCGATGAGCTCCAGCGTCTTGTTGTCCACGGCCGTCACCAGCTTGGTGGGCAGTGTCTGATCGGCCTGGATCGACGGGGACGGTTCGACACTGAACTTCTCGAGTTCCTTGACCTCGTTGAAGACGCGTTCGAGCTGGCCCTGGTAGTCGCGCAGGGCGTCCTCGGCCTCCTTGGTCGAGATGTCACCGCGACCGATGAGCGCTTCGGTGTAGCTCTTGCGCACGCCGCGCTTGGTGTCGATGACCTCGTACATCGCCGGCTGCGTCATCGAGGGGTCGTCGCCCTCGTTGTGGCCGCGGCGACGGAAGCAGACGAGGTCGATGACGACGTCCTTGTTGTACGCCTGGCGGTAGTCGACGGCGAGCTTCGCGGCCCAGACACACGCCTCGGGGTCGTCGCCGTTCACATGGAAGATCGGCGCGCCGATCATCTTGGCCACGTCGGTGCAGTACTCGGTGGAGCGCGAGTGCTCCGGTGCCGTGGTGAAACCGACCTGGTTGTTCACGACGATGTGCACGGTGCCGCCCGTTCGGTACCCGGGGAGCATCGCCATGTTCAAGGTCTCGGCGACGACACCCTGTCCGGCGAAGGCGGCGTCACCGTGCAGCATGAGCGGCAGGATCGGGAACCGGTCGTCGTCGTCGAGGAGGTCCTGCTTGGCGCGGACGAGGCCCTCCAGGACCGGGTCGACGGCTTCGAGGTGACTCGGGTTGGCGGTCAGCGAGACGTTGATCTCGTTGTCGCCGAACATCTGGTAGTACTTGCCCTCCGCACCGAGGTGGTACTTGACGTCACCCGAACCGTGCGCCTGGGAGGGGTTCAGGTTGCCCTCGAACTCGCCGAAGATCTTGGAGTACGGCTTGCCGACGATGTTGGCCAGCACGTTCAGCCGGCCGCGGTGCGGCATGCCGATGATGACCTCGGTGAGGTTGTGCTCGGCGCTCTGGTCGATGACGGCATCCATCATCGGGATCACGGACTCGGCACCCTCGAGCGAGAACCGCTTCTGGCCGACGTATTTGGTCTGCAGGAACGTCTCGAAGGCCTCGGCGGCGTTCAGCTTGCTCAGGATGTACTTCTGCTCACCCACCGGCGGCTTGACGTGCTTGATCTCGACTCGCTCCTGCAGCCACTTCTGCTGCTCGGGTTCGAGGATGTGGGTGTACTCCACGCCGACGTGGCGGCAGTAGGCGTCGCGCAGGATCGACAGCACGTCCCGCAGCTTCATCTTCTCCTGGCCGTGGAAGCCACCGACCTTGAAGCTGCGGTCGAGGTCCCAGAGGGTCAGGCCGTAGTTCTGGATGTCCAGATCCGGATGGCTGCTGCGGGCATCGCTGTCCATCATGAGCGGATCGATGTCGGCCATGAGATGGCCACGGCTGCGGTAGGCCGCGATCAGCTCGAGGACACGGGTGCTCTTGTCGACGAGTCCGGCCGGAAGGTCCCGACGCCAGCGGATCGGCTCGTAGGGGACGTGGAACGCGGTGAAGATCTCGTCGTAGAACGCATCGTCGATGAGGAGCTCGTGGATGGTCCGGAGGAAATCGCCGGACTCCGCGCCCTGGATGATTCGATGGTCATAGGTCGAGGTCAGCGTCATGAGTTTGCCGACGCCGAGTTCGGCGATCTGCTCGTCGCTGGCGCCCTGGAACTCGGCCGGGTACTCCATCGCGCCTGCGCCGATGATGGCGCCCTGCCCCTTCATCAGGCGCGGCACCGAGTGCACGGTGCCGATCGTCCCCGGGTTGGTCAGCGAGATGGTCACGCCCGAGAAGTCGCTGGCGCCCAGCTTGCCGTCACGTGCGCGCCGGACGATGTCCTGGTAGGCCGAGTAGAACTCGGCGAAACCCATCGTCTCGCACTCCTTGATGGCCGCCACGACGAGCGTGCGGTTGCCGTCCTTGCCGACGAGGTCGATCGCGAGGCCCAGGTTGGTGTGGGCCGGGGTCACCACATTGGGCTTGCCGTCGATCTCGGCGAAGTGCCGGTTCATGTTCGGGAACGCCTTGATGGCCTGGACGATCGCGTACCCGAGGATGTGGGTGAAGCTGATCTTGCCGCCGCGGGTGCGGGCGAGGTGGTTGTTGATGACGATGCGGTTGTCGATCATCGCCTTGGCCGGGACGGCGCGCACGCTCGTCGCGGTCGGGATCTCCAGCGACAGCGCCATGTTCTTGGCGATGGCGGCGGCAGGACCGCGCAGCACCTTGTTGCCATCGGCTGCTTCGGCTTTCTGGCCGTCTGCCTTCTGGGCGTCGGCCTTGCCTGCTGCGGGCTTGTCGGCGGGAGACTTGTCGGTCTTGGGCTGCGAACGCGCCGACCCGTCGCGGCTGGCGACGCTGTGGCCGGAAGCGGCCTTCGTCGCCGCGGACTCCTTGGCGGGGGTGGGCTTACGAGGGGTGGCACGGGCCGGGGTCTGGTCCAGGGTCACCTGTTTGCGCGGCGCGTTCTCGGCGGCCGGTGCGGCGGTGGTCGACGACCCGGCGGTGCCGTTGGTCGTCGACCCCGAGGCGGAGGACTTCCCGGCGGACGGTGAGGCTGTGGAGGACTTCGCAGGGGTCGCCGACGGCGAGTCGGACGGCGCGGAGCCGCCGTTCTCTCCGGGTTCGTAGTTCTTCAGAAGTTCATGCCAACTCGGATCCACCGAGTTCGGGTCTTCTTTGAACTGCTGGTACATTTCCTCGACCAGCCACGTGTTCTGTCCGAAATCCGAAATCGAACTGCTGCTCACAGCGGTATCTCGCCTCAATTCCCTGAAGGTGCCGGGTTCTCTGCCACGCTGTCGTCTCTCGTGAAGACTATCGGTGAACCATCTGCCGATGCTACGCGTCGTCGACTCGCTCACACTTACCGACCTGCTACTACCGAGTCAGTTCCGATGCGCTCCGGGGGGTCGGCGCGGGGGCTGCACCTGTGCTGGTGGGAGTGGGTGCGAACGGGTCGGGTATCACCGAGTCGTCGGGATCGACACCTGCATCCCAGAACCCGCGATACCTCTGTCCCAACGTCAGCAGCTCGTCGTGTGTTCCGAGCTCGACGATACGTCCCCCGTCCACGACCGCGATGACGTCTGCACGGGCCGCGGTCGCGAGGCGATGCGCGACGATCACCGACGTGCGCCTGCGGGTCACCGCGCGGCCGGCCGCGAGTACCTGTGCCTCGGTCGCCTGGTCGAGGGTGGCCGTCGCCTCGTCCAGGAGGAGCAGATCGGGGTCGACGAGCTCGGCGCGTGCCAGCGCGATCAACTGCCGTTGCCCCGAACTAAGTCCCTGCCCCCGCTCGCCGATCGGGTGGTTCATGCGGCCGGGCAGTGCCGAGATCATCGGCAGTGCCCCGACCGCGGCTGCCGCGGCGGCGATCTCCGCGCGCGTCGCCCCGGGTCTGCCGTAGGCGATGTTCTCCGCGACGGTCCCGGTGAACAGGTGCGGCTCCTGCGGGACGAGTCCGAGTCGTTGCCGATAGCGGGTGAGGTCGAAGTCGCCGATGTCGGTGCCGTCGACACGCACGTGTCCGGAGGTGGGGTCGTAGAACCTGGCGAGCAGTTTGACGATGGTCGACTTCCCCGCGCCGGTGCGTCCCACCAGCGCCAGCGACGATCCGGGCGGGATGTGCAGGTCGACGTCGGCGAGCGCATCGGCCGATGACTCCGAGTAGCGGAACCCGACCCGCCGGAAGTCCACCTCGCCCTCGAAGCCGCCCGCCGGGGGAGCCAGCGACCGTGTCGAGGTGCGCAGGGAGCTCGGGGTCTGCAGCAGGTCGGCGATGCGACGCAGGCCGACCGACGCCTGCTGATATCCGTCGAACACCTGGGACAGCTGCTGCACCGGTCCGAACAGCATCGTGAGGTACAGGACGAACGCCACGAGGGTCCCCGCCGACAGGGAGCCGGATGCGACCTGACCGGCACCGACCCCGAGGGCGACGGCGGTCGCGATGTCGGACATGAGCTGGATCAGTGGGAAGTAGGTGGCGATGGCCCGTTGCGAGACCATCCGCGCCTCGACCCACTCCGCCGATCGCCGCGCGAACCGGACCTGTGCGGCGTCGGTCCGCAGATAGGATTGCGTGGTCTTGATGCCGGCGATGTTCTCCTGGAAATCGGCGTTGACGGTGCTGATGAGTTCCCGGGACCGCGTGTACGCGCGGCTCGCCACCCGCCGGAACACCACGGTCGCGACGATCAGGAGCGGGAACACCGGCAGCACGAGCAGGCCCAGGAGGGGGCCGGTGACGAGCAGCGCGACGATGACTCCGAGCAGCGTCAGCACGGCGACGATCGCGGACGTGAGACCCGTCTGCAAGAAGGTCGACAGCGCGTCGATGTCGGTGGTCATCCGCGTCATGATGCGGCCGGACAGCTCGCGCTCGTAGTAGTCCAGGCCCAGTCGCTGGATGTGGGCGTAGCTGCGTATGCGCAGGCCGAACAGCACGCGTTCACCGGCGCGGGTCGAGGTGATGACCATCGCCGACGCCGCGGCCCAGCCGATGCCGACCAGGACCGCCCCGGCGAGCGCGGCCTCCCACAGCGTGGACTGATCGGACCGGCCTGCGGCGTCGATGACCGCACGGGCGATGCTCGGGAAGGCAAGGCCGACAAGGGTGTCGATGGCGATCGCGACCAGGGCGGCCGCGAGCAGCAGGCGCACGGGACGCAGCAGGCCCCGCAGACTGAAGATCGGGTTCTCGCGTCGCGCCGCGTCGACGTCGACGTCCGGGTCCTCGTCGGCCGGGGGCAGCGCGTCCACGCTCGCCCGTAGCTCCGGGGTGGCGGGCATCGACCCCAGGGCGCTGGCGACTCCGCCACCGCGACCGGTCCTGCTCCCCGCGCCGGCACCCGGGCGCGTCACCGGTGTCCCGGAGTCGTCGGATTCGACACGGGGCCAGAGCCTGTCGAGGTCGGTCGGCAGAGTCTGATCACGTGCGCCGGCAGAAGGTGTGTCGTCGGCGGGGTCGGGAGCGGCGCTCGTCATGAGCTCGCGGAACCGGGGCGAGGTCGCCTCCAGTTCGGCGAGTGTCCCGAGCGCGGTGATCCGACCGTCGTCGAGCACCGCGATGCGGTCGGCGAGGACGAGTGTCGACCGCCGATGTGCGAGGACGAGCATCGTGCGGTTCCCGCGGCGGAGTCGGGCGAGGATGCGTGACTCGGTGGTCGCGTCCACGGCGGACGTGGCGTCGTCGAGCACGAGGATGCGTGGGTCGGCGAACAGTGCGCGAGCGAGCGCGATGCGTTGACGCTGTCCGCCGGACAGGGTGAGGCCGCGCTCGCCGATGACCGTGTCGTAGCCGTCGGGCAGTGCCTCGATGAACTCCTCCGCGTCGGCGGCGGCCGCGGCCGCGCGTACCCGGTCGTCGACATCGCCGCCCGTCGCGGCAGGACCCATCGCGATGTTCGCGGTGATGGTGTCGGAGAACAGGAACGGCTCGTCGAACACCACGGCCATGGCACGATGGAGCGCCCCCGGGGCGACGTCGTCGAGCGCGTACAGGCCGCCGTCGGCCGAGTCGCCGATGATCGAGATCACACCGGCGTCCGGGCGTTCGAACCGGCTCACCAGATCCGCGATGGTCGACTTACCCGAGCCCGGCGGGCCGACGACGGCCACGCATTCGCCTGGTTCGATCCGGAGGTCGATGCCGGCGAGGACAGCGGGCGGGTCGTCGGCGTCATGGGTGCGATGGGCGAACTCGACACCGGAGAGATCCAGCCCGAGCGGCCCTTCCGGTAGCGAGCCGGATGCGCTGTTGCCGGGGTCCTGCGGGTGGTCGATGACGTCGTAGACACGTTCGACGGCGGCGCGCGCGAGTTGCGCGTTGACGATGAGGTTCGTCAGGAGGCGGGCGATCCCGGTCATGGTGGCGACATAGGTGCTGAACGCGAGAAAGGTTCCGGCCGTGATCCGGTCGGTCATCGTGAGGTATCCGCCGACGACGATCACCCCGACCATGCCCAGCTGCGGGATCGCGGCCAGCGTGGGGGTGAAGCGTGAGTTGATACGGGCCGCCCGCAGGCGGCGGGCGTATACCGTCCGGCAGCGGTCGACGAGGCCGTCGACCGCTCGGTCCTCCTGGCCGAATCCCTTCACGACCCGCACGCCGGTGACTGTCTCCTCGACGTGCTGGGCGACGTCGGCCGCGGACTGCTGCGCCGACCACGTGGCCGCGAACAGACGACGCCGGGTGCGCAGTACCTCGACGGCGATCAGCGGCACGATGATCAGCGCGACGGCGGTCAGGAGCGGCGACAGGTAGGCCATGATGCCCAGTGCGACGACCATCTGTACCGCGGCACCCATCGACAGCGGCGCCATGGCGAGCAGGCTCTGCACCACCTGGATGTCGGAGATGGACCGGGACACGATCTGCCCGGTGCGTATCTGGTGCTGACTCCGGCCGTCGAGGTGCAGCAGCGTGTCGAGTAGGCGGAGGCGCAGTGTGTTCTGCACGTTGATCGCGAGGCGCCCGGCGAACACGCGGCGCCCGAGATGGCACACGTAACGGATGACGGCGAGCACGACGAGCGCGGCGATGATCGTGTCCAGCGACAGATCGTCGTCGACGACGCCGGTGGCGTGGTCGATCGCAGCCTTCGCCAGGAGTGGGACCCCGACGTCCACGCCGACAGCGATGAGGGTGACGCTCATCGTCACGATGACGATGCGACGGTATCGCCACGACTCGCGGACCAGTTTGCGGATCCAGCCCTTGGTGCCGGAAGCGGATGCGGCCGGGGCCGCCGCGACGGCGGCGGTCTCGGACGGAGTTCGCAGAGGAGGGCTCGGCGTCACCACGAACCGGGTGGGAGCGGGTCCGGAGTCGGCGATTCGACGAAGTCGACGTCGATCACCCACGTCCGGGGTGCCGGACCGAACGCCTGCCGCGCGTTGTGGACGACCTTGCGTCCCAACGCCCGACTTCCCGCTCCGCCGATGACAGCTCCGATGCCCGCGGGCATCAGCTTGCCGAAGATCAGGGGCGCACGGCGGATCGCGTACTTGCGGACCAGTTTGTTCACCAGGGTCTTGTTGAGTTTGGTGAGGGCGCCCGACGGCAGCGCGGCGCCGCTGAGCCGGCGCAGGGCGCCGCCGCCGGTGCCGACGACGCGTCCGAGGGCGAGCACCCCTTCCTCGCCGAGCGCGACGGTCATGACCAGCGCCTTACGACGCTCGGACTCGTGGACCGGGATGCCGTGCACCTCGGCGATGGACAGCGCCAGGAGAGCGGACGCCTCGAGGAAGAACGCGGTGTCGCCGGTCATCGCCCCGAAGGCAGTGACGGTCCCGACCCCGGGTACCGCGGCGGCGGCCCCGACCGCGCCACCCGAGCCGGTGACCGCGTTGAGGTAGCGCTTCTCGAGACGCTCGATGATCTGCGCCGGTGAATCGTCGGGATACTTCCGCCGCAGGGAATCCACGTACTTCTTCACCGCAGGTGCCTGGAGGCGTTGGGCTCGGTCGAGGAGCCCGCCGGTCACCTCGACCGCCTTGCCGGGTGGCGTGCGGCCCTTCTCGGTCGAAATCGCGTGTGGTGTCTTGTCTTTCATGCCGTGGGAACCCAATCCTCGTCGGGCACGACCTCGGACGGCCGTGGCGGGCCGGGGGGCGTGCCGTCGCCGAACGGACGGCCACCGAGCTCCTCCCGGTGATGCGGGGTGAGCCAGCTCCGCAGGTCGGGCCCCTTCGGCACGATCTGGGTGGGGTTCACGTCCGTGTGGACGATGTAGTAGTGCTGCTTGATCTGCGTGAAGTCGGTGGTGTCGCCGAACCCGGGGGTCTGGAAGAGGTCGCGGGCGTACCCCCACAGCACCGGCATCTCGCTCAACTTGCTCCGGTTGCACTTGAAGTGCCCGTGGTAGACCGCGTCGAAGCGGGCGAGGGTGGTGAACAGGCGGACATCGGCCTCGGTGATGGTGTCGCCCACCAGGAATCGCTGGGTGGCGAGCCGCTCGGAGAGCTCGTCGAGCTTCGTGAACAGCCGGTCGTACGCGGCGTCGTAGGCGTCCTGGCTACCGGCGAACCCGCATCGGTACACACCGTTGTTGACCTCGGTGTAGATGCCGTGGCTGACCTCGTCGATCTCGTCGCGCAGACGCTCGGGGTAGAGCTCGGGCGCGCCGTCGCGGTGGAACGCGGTCCACTCCAGCGAGAAGTCGATGGTGATCTGTGGGAAGTCGTTGGTGACGACCTCGCCGGTCGGGATGTCGACGATCGCGGGAACCGTGATGCCCTTCGGATAACCGGGGATCCGCTTCTCGTAGGCGTCCTTGAGTCGTGGGATCTGCAGAACCGGATCGAGACCACCGGGATCGAGATCGAACGTCCACGAGTTCTTGTCGTGGGTGGGCCCGCACAGCCCCAGTGAGATCGCGTCCTCGAGGCCCAGGAGCCTGCGGACGATCAGGGTGCGATTCGCCCACGGGCAGGCGCGTGCCGCGATCAGGCGGTATCTCCCCGCCTCCACCGGGTAGCCGTCGCGACCATCGGCCGTGATGCGGGTCTCGATGTACTTCGTGTCGCGCACGAATTCCTGGCCGGTCATCACGTACGAACCCTGGTCGTCTCCGGCGCCGCCGGTCTGCTCGGAGGCGGTGGTCTGCTCGGACTCGGTGCTCATGGTCTCCACAGTAGTGATCGCGGGCGACACGAGGAGCCGGGTCCGTCCCGGGATCGCCGCGTTCGAATCGGCCGCCTGTGGGCCGTGGTCGCGTGGGGCGGGTGTCAATCGGACAGGTCTAGCATCGTGCAGATGCAATCCAGCGATGCCAACCGCGGCGAGGTCCCGGCACCCGAAGAGACCGTCACCACCCGGCCGTGGGCGGCGATGCTGGCGCTCTGCATCGGGTTCTTCATGATCCTCGTCGACATGACGATCGTGGCGGTCGCACAACCGCGTATCCAGTCCGATCTGGGCACCGACGTCAACGGGGTCGTCTGGGTCACCAGTGCGTACCTGCTCACCTACGCGGTGCCGTTGCTGATCACCGGCAGGCTGGGTGACAAGTTCGGGCCGAAGACGATCTACCAGATCGGGCTGGCGGTGTTCACCGTCGCGAGTCTGTGGTGTGGCCTGTCGTCGTCGATCGGCGAACTGGTCGCGGCGCGCGCCCTGCAGGGCGTGGGGGCGGCGCTCATCACCCCGCAGACGATGGCCCTGATCACCCGGATCTTCCCGGCGGAGAAGCGCGGCGCAGCCATGGGTGTCTGGGGCACGGTCGCCGGCGTCGCGACGCTGGTGGGTCCGCTGCTGGGCGGGGTGCTGACCGACGCATTCGGTTGGGAGTGGATCTTCTTCATCAACCTTCCGGTCGGTGTCGTCGGACTCGTTCTCGCAGCGATCCTCGTCCCGCGTGTCGGTACCAACGACCACCAGTTCGACTGGATCGGCGTCGCATTGTCGGCGGTGGGGCTCTCCGCGCTCGTCTTCGGTATCCAGGAGGGGGAGAAGTTCGCCTGGAACGCCTGGATCTGGGTGCTGATCCTCGGCGGCCTCGCCGTGCTCGCGGCGTTCGTCTACTGGCAGTCCAGGATTCGCACCGAGCCGCTGGTGCCGTTGTCGTTGTTCCGGGATCGCAACTTCTCGCTGGCGACCGTCGGTATCGCATCGATGGGTTTCGCGGTGTCGGCGATGATGATCCCGTTGACGTTCTTCCTGCAGCTCGTCGGCGGGATGTCGCCGACCGAGTCGGCCGTCGTGCTGGTCCCGATGGCGGTCCTCACCGGTGTTCTCGCCCCGATCGTCGGGCGCATCGTCGACCGGGTCCACCCGCGCACGATCGTGTCCTCGGCGTTGCTGCTGAACGCGGTGGCGATCGGCTGGCTCGGCGTGGTGACCCGGCCCGCGACGCCGGTCTGGCTGATCGTCGTCCCGCTCTGCCTGATGGGTGTCGCCTCGGCGGGCATCTGGGCGCCGCTCGCGGCGACCGCGACACGCAACCTGCCGTGGCATCAGGCCGGCGCCGGTGCGGGTGTCTACAACACGCTTCGCGTGATCGGTTCGGTTCTCGGAGCGGCGATGATCGGCGCGCTGCTGCAGACCCGGCTGGCTGCCGAGCTGCCGGGCGTCGACGACGCGGCCGCCCAGGACGGGGGGAGCGGTCAACTGCCGGACTTCCTCCGGGAGGGGTTCGCGACCGCCATGGGCCAGTCTCTCTACCTGCCTGCCGCGGTGCTGCTGGTCGGCGTCGTCGCGACGTTCTTCTTCGTCCGACCCGCACATCAGACCCTTCCGCCGCAGGTCGTCGACCCGCAGACGCCGGGTAGCACGACTCACACCGCCGGGGTGCCCGGCGCCTGAGCGCGCGTCCCACGATCTGTCGGGGCCCGACCGTAAGGTTGCGCCCATGCGGATCGTGCACACCTCCGACTGGCATCTGGGCCGGACGTTCCACGGGGTCGAGCTGCTCGCCGATCAGCGTCGCGCGTTGTCCCACCTTGCCGCGGTCGTCGCCGCGGAGTCGGCCGACGTGGTGATCGTCGCCGGGGACGTCTACGACCGGTCGGTGCCCTCGGCCGACGCGGTCCGGGTCTACGACGAGGGGCTGGCCGAGATCGCCGCCGCCGGAGCGCAGATCGTCGTGACCTCGGGCAACCATGATTCGCCCACCCGCCTCGGTGCCGGCTCGGGCTTCGCCGCCGCCGGCGGACTGCATCTGCGGACCTCGATCGCCGACATCGACCGCCCGGTCGTTCTCTCCGACGAGCACGGCGAGGTGGCCTTCTACGGCATCCCGTACCTCGAGCCCGACACGGCCCGGCACCACCTGGGCGTGCAGTCGCCGTGTGGTCACACCGCCGTGCTGGATGCCGCGATGGCGCGTGTCCGAGCGGATCTGTCTGTGCGGAAGTCGCGTTCGGTGGTGGTGGCGCACGCGTTCGTGAGCGGGGCGGCGGCTGCGGGATCGGAGCGCTCCATCAGCGTCGGGGGAGTGGAAACGGTTCCGGCCGAGACCTTCTCGGGGGCAGACTATGTGGCGCTCGGCCATCTGCACTCACCGCAGCAGGTCACCGAGTCCGTGCGTTACAGCGGGTCGCTCCTGCCCTACTCGTTCGGCGAACGCACCCACCGCAAGGCGGTACTGATCGTGGATCTCGATGCTTCCGGGGTCGCCGGGGTACGGGCGCACGAACTGCCGGTCGTCCGCGAACTCAGTTCTCTCACCGGCGTTCTCGCCGATCTGCTGGCCGAGGAGCGGTTCGCGGCCGCGCATGATCACTACGTCGAGGTCACACTCACCGATGCGGTGCGCCCGACCGACGCCATGCGCCGCCTGCGGGAACGCTTTCCGTTCGCCGTCCATGTGCAGTGGGATCGTCCCCACAGCGGTTCGGGTGTGGACTACCGGTCGCGGGTCCGCGGACGCAGCGACGCCGAGATCGTGGCCTCCTTCATCGAGGACGTGCGCGACGCGCCCACCAAGGGTGAACGGGTCCTCGTCGAGCGTGCGTTGCGTGCCGTGGTCGGCGAGCCCGAGTCCGACGCGGCCGAACTCACGTTGTTCGACATCGAGGCGATCGTCGCGGAGTCGGCGTGAGGCTTCACCGGCTGCGTGTCCGGGCGTTCGGTCCGTTCGCCGACGAGATCACCGTGGACTTCGACGACCTCGGCGGCGACGGTCTGTTCCTCCTGCACGGGCAGACCGGTGCGGGCAAGACCACCGTTCTCGACGCCGTCGCGTTCGCGCTGTTCGGCCGGGTGCCGGGTGTGCGTGACACCAATCGTCGCCTGCATTCCGATCATGCTGCGCCACACGAGATCCCAGAAGTCGAACTCGAGGCGACCATTGCGTCGCGGCGGCTGCGGATCACCCGATCACCCGAGCACGAGCGCCCCAAGAAACGCGGAGACGGCACCCGCAAGGTGAACGCGAGAGCGACCCTGGTGTGGGTCGACGGTTCGGGCCCCGATCTCACGCGTCTCCCCGAGATCGGGGACGCGGTCGTGCGCCTGCTCGGGATGAGTGCCGACCAGTTCTTTCAGGTGGTGTTGCTGCCGCAGGGTGATTTCGCCCGGTTCCTGCGTGCACATTCCGACGAACGGGAAGCGTTGCTGGAGCGCCTCTTCGACACGGAGCGTTTCGGTGATCTCGAAGAATGGCTGCGCGAGCGTGCGCGCGACAGCGGCGCGACGCTGACCGAACACACCGCCGTGCTCGACCGCATCGCGGGTCAGATCGTCGCGGTCGGCGGTGCCGAACCGACCGCCGATGCCGACTTCGACTGGGCGCAGCGGTGTTTGGACGCCGCCCGGGAGACGGCGCAGCGCACGTTCGCGGAGGCGGGCACCGCGCAGGCCGCGGCCGATCAGGCTCAGGCCGCGTACGAGGCGGGTGCTCGCGTGGCCGAACTTCGTCGCCGCGGTCGCCAGGCCACCGAGCGCCTCGCACAGCTGGTCGAGGGGGAGCCCGCACTGGCAGCCGCGGCGCAGGCCCGTCGGCTGGCGCTGCGGGCGGCGCCGATCGTTCCCCTCGCCGACGACCACGACCGCGTCGAGGCCGAGCTCGAGACGGCCGGGCAGGGCGCCACGCGTGCCCGCACCGCCCTCGTCGAGCTCGCCGAGGCAGAGTCCCTCTGCGGAAACGAGATCGACGACGCCCTCGCCGTGCGGCTGGACTCGGCGATCGATCGCTGGACCGAGGAGTCGGGGCGGTGGAAGCCACTCGCCGACCGGGTGGCGCAACGTCCGGCACTGCTCACCGAGATCGCCGAACTCGATTCCGCGGTCGCCGAGGCCGACCGTGAGATCGAACGGACGACGACCGCGCTGGAGGCGGTGCCGACTCGTCGAGATGCCGCCACCGCGGACCTGCTCGGGGCGGACGAACTGCGAGTACAGGTCCCCCGACTGCGTGCCGAGCGTGACCGGCTCGATGCGGCCCTGGCGGCGATGGCCGATCGAAGAGATGTGCTCGGCCGGCTCGCTGTTGCCGAAAAGGCCCTGCTCGACGCGCGCGATGCGCACGCCGCTGCACGCGAGCACGTACTCGACGTGCGTGAACGACGCCTCGCCGGGATGGCCGCGGAGCTGGCCGGCGGGCTCGTCGACGGCGAGGCCTGCGTGGTGTGCGGATCGCTCGCGCACCCACGACCAGCCGCGGGGGGCACCGGATCCGGGGTCGGTGAGGCCGCGGCCGAAGAGGACGAGGCAACGGCGGCCGAAGAACGTGCGGGCGCGGTCAAGGCGACCGCGCAGACCGCGGTCACGGCCCTCACCGAGCGCCGCGCCCACCTCGACGAGATCATCGCCGGCGCTGATCCCGACGCCGCGGCGGCCGACCACACCCGGGTCGCCGCCGAACTCCGTGACGCCGAACGCGCTGCCGCCCGCGTGCCCGCGCTGCGGGCGGCCGTCGAGCGTATTGATGCCGAGGTAGACGGATGGCGGGCCGCGGTGGCCGAGATCGAGTCGGCGCAGGCGGCGCGTCGTGAGCGGTTGATGTCGTTGCGCCGCAGCCTTGCCGAGCTCGACGCCGACGTCCGCGAGGCCACCGGTGGCCGGGTGGGGATCGCCGAACGGCGGCGCGAGCTCGCCGAACTCGTGCGGCGGGCACGTCGTCTGCGGGACGCGTGCGGGGAGGTCCGACGCGCGCGTGAACGATCGGCCGAGGCGACGCAGCGGTTGTCCCAGGCCTGCGCCGACGCGGGTTTCGAGTCCGTTGCCGACGTCCGGAAGGCGTTCGCTACCGCGCGGCAGATCGCCGCCTGGGAGTCCATGGCGCAGGAGGCTGCCGGCATGCGTGCCGCTGCCGAGGAGACCCTCGCCGATCCGGACGTGCGGTCGGCGTTCGAATCGCCCGACCCGGACCTCGAGCGGCTGGCTGCCGAGTCGGCTGCCGCTCGCACGCGCCGAGACGACGCGGCCACCGCGCACGCGGTGGCGGCACAACGTCTCGCCGGCCTCGACGAGTACGTCGCGCAGTTCTGGGCCGCCCTCGACGCCCTGGCGCCACTGCAGGAACGCCAGGCCGAGCTCCAGGGACTGGCCGAGCTGGTCAGCGGTCGAGGACAGAACTCCCGCCGCATGTCGCTGCGCTCCTACGTTCTGGCCGCGCGTCTCGACGAGGTGCTCGTGGCCGCGTCTGGTCGACTCCGTGAAATGTCCTCGGGTCGATACGAATTCGTGCATTCCGACGCCGCCGGGGTCCGCGGCCGGCGCGGAGGCCTGGGGATCGAGGTCCGCGACGAGTACACCGGCGCACTCCGCGCGACGACGACACTCTCGGGCGGGGAGACCTTCTTCGCCTCCCTCGCGTTGGCCCTGGGGCTCGCCGACGTGGTGTCCGCGGAATCCGGCGGCCGGGTTCTCGACACGATCTTCATCGACGAGGGATTCGGCACCCTCGACCCCGAGGCCCTCGACCTCGTCATGGGCGTGCTCGACGAGCTCCGCGCGGGCGGCCGCGTCGTCGGCGTCGTCAGTCACGTCGACGAACTGCGGGCGCGAATTCCGGCCCAACTGCACGTCTTGCGCGGCGAGCACGGGTCGTCGATCCGGCTGCAGAGTCCGGTCGGCGTGTCGTGAGCTGGCCGATTGGGCTTGTCGGAGAACAGTGCGCTAGGCTGAGTCCCGCCCGATGAGCCCCCGTAGCTCAGGGGATAGAGCGTCTGCCTCCGGAGCAGAAGGCCGCAGGTTCGAATCCTGCCGGGGGCACCATCGCCACAGAAGCGCCACTTGGGATCAGAAGCGCCGGTTACAACCGGCGCACCTGGACTCAGGTGGCGCTTTTGCTGTCGTCAAGATCCGTGGGTGGCTGCGCCCATCGATCCACGGGGCAGGCGGCGTTGTGAACGCCGCGTTCAGCGCCTCCTGACCCACCTGGCCTCACACATACGGCTCGGTGAGCATCTCCAGCAGCTGGCCCGACGGATCCTTGAAGTACACGCGTCGACCGTCGTCGGTCGAGATCTCCCCGGGCCGCCGCATCTGCGGATCGGCCCAGTGTTCGACGCCACGCCGACGCAGTGCGTCATAGCCGCGGTCGAAATCGGCGTCGTCCATCAGAAATGCCATGTGAACCGGCTCCGCGACGGGCGCAGGTGCGAACTGCAGGAGCGTGTCGTCGTCGAGGAGGATGTTGACGAACGGACCCCAGCCGGGTGCGGGTCGCGCGCCGAGCACGTCCCGATAGAAGTCCGCGGACGTCTGCGGATCGTGCGCTCCGATGATGATGTGATTGAAACTGACTGCCATGACGAAACTTTCGTCCCGGCGCCTCCATGCCTGACGCGGTCCGCCACCGGCACGCGACGCTGGGGCAGAGCTTGCCACAGTCTTCTCCGAATGGCCACAACCGGGCCCGATCGGCACGGCTCAGCCGCTAGTCTCGTCCTGTGCTGAACCGCTGGAGACAACGCAACGACTTCGCGCCGGACCTGCGTTGGATCGCCCTGCTCGCTCCCGCCCAAGTGGTATCCCGTCGAACGCTTCCGCTTGTCCGGCGCGCGTACCGGGTTCGTAACGGCCGGGATCCTGTCACCACGGCGACCACCGACGGCGGTGTCGAGGTGCGGTTATTCCGTCCGGCGCACTCCGCGGGACGGTTGCCCGCGCTGCTGTGGATTCACGGCGGGGGATACGTCATCGGGAGCGCGGCCCAGGACGATCGCTGGGCCCGCGCGATGTCCGAACGAGTCGGCGTCCAGGTGGTGTCCGTCGACTATCGGTTGGCACCCGAACACCCGTACCCGGCCGCCCTCGACGATTGTCTCGATGCGCTTCGCTGGATGACCGACCAACCCGACATCGACACGAGCCGGATCGCGATAGGTGGCAACAGCGCCGGCGGGGGACTGGCGGCGGCGCTGGCCTTTCGGGCGCGGGACGCCGGGATCGATGTACGACTACAACTGCTGACGTATCCGATGCTCGACGATCGCACACGCGAACCCGATCCGCGGCACCGATTGTGGAACGCCTCGGCGAACGTCTTCGGATGGGCCAGCTATCTCGGTGACGCACAACCTGATACGGCCGTCCCGGCACGTCGTACGGATCTGGAGGGCTTGGCCCCGGCGTGGATCGGGGTCGGCACCCTGGATCTGTTCGCCGCGGAGGACCGCGACCATGCGGAACGGCTCCGGGCGGCAGGCGTCGGGTGCCACCTGGACGAGGTGGAGGGGGCTTTCCACGGGTTCGACATCGTGGCGCCCAGAACAACTGTCGCGCAGGAGTTCTTCAGTCGGCAGTGCGACGCCGTCCGACGAGCATTCGCCGACGGTTGAACAGTGCCTCACGGGGTGGGCGGTAGCTCGATGCGCCGCAACGGATCACCGACGTCGACGACAAGCACGCCGGTCGGGCAAGCAGGGTGCCTGCTCAGTTCATCGGGAGAGGCTGCGCTCCGCGGGCCGCGAGCATCTGGGTGATGATCCCGATCTCTTTGTCCTGCGTGCGTTTCATGCTCGACGCCAGGTCGCGGACATACGCCTGGTCGACGTTGGCCGGATCGGCGGCGTACTCCATCATGTGCAGTCCGCCCTCGTGGTGGCGCAGCATCAGCTGAAGGAATGTGGTGTCCACCTGGGGGCCCCGCATCGCGCGGAACTGTTCCATCTCGGTTGACGTCGCCATACCCGGCATCGGCGGCTGCTCGGCGCCGGACTCCGCCGCGGGTGTCTCCGACGCCGGCATCGACATGTCGCCGTGATCCATGCTGCCGTGATCCATGCTGCCGTGATCCATGCTGCCGTGATCCATGCTGCCGTGATCATGATCGCCGTCGGCATGATCGGCGGGGTCGGAGTGATCGTGACCGTCGGCGGACGCGCTGTGTCCCATCCAGGCCATGGTGTCGCCGGGATTGGTGACGGGTTGCCGCCATCGCGACAGCCACGACTGCATCTGACCGATCTCGTTGCTCTGTGCGGTGAGGATGTCGAAGGCCATGGACCGCACCTCGGGATCGGTGCCGTGTTCGAGTTCGATCGCCGCCAGCTCGACACCCTGCTCGTGGTGACGGGTCATGTCCTGGGCGAATCCGACCGCCGCGGAGTTCGCGGCAGGCGCATCGTCGTCGGCGGGATCGTCGGCGAGGCTCGCCTGGATGAGCAGTCCGAGGCCGACTCCGAGGAGGAGCACGGCGACACCCACCAGGGCGAGGAGGACGCGATTGGGGCCCGGCGCGTCGCCCGCGGTGTCGGACACCTCGGGAGTCGTTGGCGCGTCCGGGGTTTCGGATCGGTCGCTGCTGTCGGTCATCGCTGGGTCCTCATCGTGTCTCCGGGTCCGCTGTCGGTCGTGTCGGTCGGAACCAGGTCAGCCGGCGGGCGTCGGGCTGCCGTTGCCCCCGGTCATCGGGACGGCGTCGGGGCCGGGTTCGCCCTCGTCGGCGGGCGGGGGATTCGACGGGTCGAAGCCGGGGATCGCGGTACAGGTCGCCTGGGTCTCCGGGTAGGCCGCGGTCTGCGGGTTCTCCTGGTAGACACCGGGCATCATGTTGCGGCGCAGGGCGGTGATGAACTGATCCACCCGGGGATCGCGGGCGGAGTCCAGCTTGAGCTGATGGCCCCAGCTCTGCAGCGACACCGGCTTGTCCAGGCCCGGGTACGGCGACAGGAACAGATACTGCTCGCCTCGGACGAGCTGCTTGAGGTAGTCGAGATCTTCCGGGGTGATGGTGTCGGGGTTGTAGGTGACCCACACCGCGCCGTGTTCGAGTGCGTGGACGGCGTTCTCCGAGCGAAGCGGGTTCGGGTAGACGACGCCGGTACAGGTGGCCCAGATCTCGTCGTGCGGACCGCCGAAGGGTGGCGACTGGTCGTAGGCGACGCGCTGAGTCGCAGTGACGTGGCGTCCGGCCTCGTAGTACTTCTTCGTGACGCCGGGGATGGCGGCCGAGGGGTCGGGGTTCTGCGGCGACGGCACGAACTCCGACACCGCTTGCACGGCGACGTCATCCTTCTGTTCGGCGCGCTGCTCGTTGAACTTGGGGATGAGGTAGATCGCCAGTCCCGCGACGAGACCGATGACCACGACGACGGCGCCCACGAGCATCCAGTCGATCTGACGGCCCGTCGCCGTGGGAACCGATCCTGCTCTCTTGGGAGACTTGGGGACGTTCGCCCCGGGTTTGCGCGCCATCGACTTCTTTCCTCATCCGACTCCGGTCGCCGCCCGGGCGGGCCCAGGGCCCGGCGCTCGTTCGGCGCCCACGAGTGTACTGGTGGGCCCGCTCGCCTCGACCTCGGTGCGACGGAGTGGGCCGAGCAGGGTGCGATTGTCGGTGATCAGGCATCGGCCAATAGGATGGTGTCCTGTGACTCCCGCCGACCTGGCCGCGCTGCTGCGCGCCGTGACCCTGACCGTGGTCCGTGACCGCGGACTGGACGAGAACCTGGTGCCCGACGCGATCGTCGTCGAGCGCCCCCGTCACGCTGACCACGGCGATTACTCCACCAACGTCGCCCTGCAGATGGGCAAGCGTCTCGGCGTCAAGCCGCGCGAACTCGCGGGCTGGCTGGCCGAGGCCTTCGCGGCCGCCGACGGCATCGACAAGACCGACATCGCCGGTCCCGGGTTCGTGAACATCTGGCTCGGCGCCGCCGCACAGAACACGGTCGTCGCGTCGGTGCTGGAGCAGGGACGCAACTACGGCCGCGGAGACGAACTCGCCGGATCGGTCATCAACCTCGAATTCGTGTCGGCCAACCCGACCGGTCCCATCCACCTCGGCGGAACCCGCTGGGCGGCAGTCGGCGACGCGCTCGGGCGCGTTCTCTCCGCCCGTGGCGGCCAGGTGACGCGCGAGTACTACTTCAACGATCACGGCGCACAGATCGATCGGTTCGCGCGGTCGCTCGAGGCCGCCGCCCTGGGTGACCCGACGCCCGAGGACGGATACGCGGGCGATTACATCGCCGACATCGCGGCGAAGGTCGTCGACACGGCCCCCGACGTGCTGTCGCAGCCGGAGTCCGAGCGTCTCGAGACCTTCCGCTCGGTTGGGGTGGATCTGATGTTCACCCACATCAAGCAGAGCCTGCACGACTTCGGGACCGACTTCGACGTCTTCACCCACGAGGACAAGATGTTCGCCAGCGGCCTCGTCGACGAGTGCATCGGTGAACTCAAGGCCAACGGGAATCTGTACGAGAAGGACGGCGCGTGGTGGCTGAAGTCCACCGACTTCGGCGACGACAAGGACCGTGTCGTCCTGAAGAGTGACGGCAACGCCGCCTACATCGCGGGCGACATCGCCTATTACCGCGACAAGCGGAACCGCGGCTTCAATCTCTGCATCTACATGCTCGGCGCCGACCATCACGGCTACATCAGCCGGCTCAAGGCCGCCGCCGCGGCGCTCGGCGACGACCCGGCGACCGTCGAGGTGCTGATCGGCCAGATGGTCAACCTCGTACGCGACGGCAAGCCGGTGCGTATGAGCAAGCGCGCGGGAACGGTGATCACGCTCGACGACCTCGTCGACGCGGTGGGTGTCGACGGCGCGCGCTACTCGCTGATCCGTTCGTCGGTCGACGTCAACATCGACATCGATCTCGACCTGCTGACCAAGCAGTCCAACGACAACCCCGTGTACTACGTGCAGTACGCGCACGCTCGGATGTCGGCTCTCGCACGCAACGCCGCCGACCTGGGAGTGGTGTCGTCGCTCGATCACCTCGACCTGCTCGACGACCCCGCCGAGGGCGAATTGATCCGTACCATCGGCGATTTCGACGAAGTCGTGGCCACCGCCGCCACCCTGCGCGAACCGCATCGGGTGTGCCGGTACCTGGAGGTCCTCGCCGGTACGTACCACCGCTTCTACGCGAAGTGCCGTGTCCTGCCGCAGGGCGACGAGGAGGTCGCCGACATCCACCGGGCTCGTCTGGCGTTGTGCGAGGCCACCCGCCAGGTCCTGGCCAACGGTCTGCACCTGGTCGGCGTCACCGCACCGGAGCAGATGTGAGCGCGCACCCGGCCGGACCCCGGCACGCCGAGCTGCTGGCCGCACCACACCTCGCGGAACGCCCGAACGACCCCGCCGTCCTCGCGGAGATCCCCGCGCAGGTCTGGCCGCGCAATGCCGCGCGCGACGAATCGGGTGAACTGCGGCTCGCGGGCGTACCGGTGAGTGAACTCGCCGCCGAGTACGGCACCCCCGCATTCTTCATCGACGAAGCCGACTTCCGGTCCCGCTGCCGCGACATGATGGCCGCGTTCGGACCCCACGGTCGGGTGCACTACGCGTCGAAGGCGTTCCTCTGCAGCGAGATCGCCCGCTGGGTCGACGACGAGGGGCTCTCGCTCGACGTCTGCAGCGGTGGCGAACTCGCCATCGCCCTGCGCGCCGGTTTCCCTCCGGAGCGGATCGCACTGCACGGCAACAACAAGAGCGTCGACGAGTTGCGCGCGGCCGTCGACGCGGGGATCGGCCACGTCGTCCTCGACTCGATGGTCGAGATCGAACGGCTCGACGCGGTCGCCCGCGAGCGCGGTGTCGTCGCCGACGTCCTCGTCCGTGTGACCGTCGGTGTCGAAGCCCACACCCACGAGTTCATCTCCACCGCCCACGAGGACCAGAAGTTCGGCTTCTCGCTCGCCGGCGGCGTCGCGATGGAGGCCATCCGAAAGGTCTTCGCCACAGGCAATCTCCGGCTCGTGGGTCTGCACAGCCACATCGGCTCGCAGATCTTCGACATGGACGGTTTCGAACTCGCCGCCCATCGGGTCCTCGGACTGCTGCACGATGTCGTCGACGAGTTCGGCGTCGAGAAGACATCTCAGATGTCGGTCGTCGATCTCGGTGGGGGACTGGGCATCTCGTACGTCCCCGAGGAGCGTCCGCTCCCGGTGGGCAAGGTCGCGGAGACCCTGGCCGCCATCGTCGAACGCGAGTCGGCTGCCGTCGGCCTGCCGATGCCGATCATCGCCGTCGAACCCGGCCGCGCGATCGCCGGACCCGGTACCGTGACGCTCTACCGTGTGGGAACCGTCAAGGACGTCGCGCTCGGCGGAGGTGCCGTACGTCGCTACATCTCCGTCGACGGCGGGATGAGCGACAACATCCGCACGGTGCTCTACGACGCCGAATACGACGTGCGGCTGGTGTCGCGCGTCTCGGCGGCGCGCGCGGTGGTCTGCCGGGTCGTCGGCAAGCACTGTGAGAGCGGCGACATCGTCATCAAGGACTGCTGGTTGCCCGAGGATCTCGGACCGGGTGATCTGATCGCAGTGGCGGCCACGGGTGCCTACTGCTACTCGATGTCGAGCCGATACAACATGACAATGAGACCGCCCGTGGTGGCGGTGGCCGACGGCAACGCCAGGCTGCTGCTTCGCCGGGAGACCATCGAAGACTTCCTCAGCCTGGAGGTGAGCCCGTGACCGGATCAGTCGAGAACACAAGCGGCGCAAGCACGTCGAATCCGCGCACCATCGGTGTCGCGATCCTCGGCATGGGCAACGTCGGGGCCGAGGTGGTGCGGATCATCACCGACAACGCCGCCGACCTCCGCGCCCGTGTCGGAGCCCCCGTCGAGATCCGCGGTGTCGCGGTCCGCGACCTCGGTCGCCCGCGCAAGATCGGGCAGGACCTGCTCACCGACGACGCCGCGGCGCTCGTCGCTCGCGACGACGTCGACATCGTCGTCGAATTGATGGGCGGCATCGACCCCGCGCGCGGTCTGATCCGTTCGGCCCTCGAGAGCGGTAAGTCGGTGGTGACCGCCAACAAGGCCCTGCTTGCGGAGTACACCGGCGAGCTCGCGACCGCTGCCGCCGAGGCCAAGGTCGACCTGTACTTCGAGGCGGCCGTCGCCGGAGCGATCCCGGTGATCCGTCCGCTGATGCAGTCGCTGGCGGGCGACACGGTGGAGCGGGTGGCGGGAATCGTCAACGGCACCACCAACTTCATCCTGTCGGCGATGGACGAGACCGGCGCCGACTACGCCGACAGCCTCGCCGAGGCCGGACGCCTGGGTTACGCCGAAGCCGACCCGACGGCCGACGTGGAGGGTTACGACGCCGCCGCGAAAGCCGCCATCCTGGCCTCGATCGCCTTTCACACGCGGGTCACCGCAGCCGATGTGCACCGCGAGGGGATCTCTTCGGTCACCGCGTCGGACCTCGCGGCGGCCAAGAAGTTCGACTGCACCATCAAGCTGCTCTCCATCTGCGAGCGTGTACGTGACACCGATGGCTCGCAACGCATCTCGGCTCGTGTGTATCCCGCACTGATCCCGCTGACCCACCCGCTGGCCACGGTCAACGGGGCGTTCAACGCGGTGGTCGTCGAGGCGGAGAACGCCGGTCGGCTGATGTTCTACGGGCAGGGCGCAGGCGGCTCGCCGACCGCCTCGGCGGTGCTCGGCGACATGGTGATGGCCGCTCGCAACCGCGTCCACGGTGGCCGCGGGCCGCTGGAGTCGACGTACGCGTCGCTGCCGGTCGCGCCGATCGACGACGTGTTCACGCGGTACTACGTGTCGATGCGGGTGGCCGACAAGCCCGGCGTGCTAGCGCAGGTCGCGGGGGAGTTCTCCAAGCGGTCGGTCAGCATTGCCGCGGTGCGCCAGGAGGGTGCGGGCGACGATGCCCGCCTGATCCTGGTGACCCACCGCGCACCAGACCGTGCGCAGTCGGATTGTGTTGCGGCGCTTGAAGACATGGACGCCGTCATCAAGGTGTCGAGTGTGTTGCGATTGGAAGGTACCGATGACTGAAGCGACTTCAACGCCAGTGCACCGTGCGTGGCCGGGCCTGATCGAGGCCTACCGGTCGCGGTTGCCCGTAGCCGACGACTGGAAGGTCGTCACGCTCCTCGAGGGCGGCACCCCATTGATCAGTGCGCCGCATCTGTCGTCGCTGACCGGGTGCGAGGTCTACCTGAAGGTGGAGGGGCTCAATCCCACCGGTTCCTTCAAGGACCGGGGAATGACGATGGCCGTGAGCAACGCGGTCAACAACGGCAAGACCGCGGTGCTCTGCGCCTCGACCGGCAACACGTCGGCGTCGGCCGCCGCCTACGCCACCCGGGCGGGCATCACCTGTGCCGTCCTGATCCCGCAGGGCAAGATCGCGATGGGCAAGCTCGCTCAGGCGGTCATGCACGGCGCGAAGATCATCCAGGTCGAGGGCAACTTCGACGACTGCCTCGAGCTGGCGCGCAAGGCGACCTCCGAATTCACCGAGATCGAACTCGTGAACTCGGTCAACCCGGCGCGTATCGAGGGTCAGAAGACCGCGGCCTTCGAGATCGTGGACGTCCTGGGTCGCGCGCCCGACGTCCACGCCCTGCCGGTCGGTAACGCGGGCAACATCACCGCGTACTGGAAGGGCTACACCGAGTATCACGCCGACGGTGTCTCGGCGTCGGTGCCGCGCATGCTGGGAGTCCAGGCCGCCGGTGCTGCGCCGCTGGTGAACGGCGCCCCGGTGAAGGAACCGGAGACCATCGCCACCGCCATCCGCATCGGGTCGCCCGCCAGCTGGAACCAGGCCGTCGCCGCGAAGGACGAGTCGAACGGACAGTTCCGTGCGGCGACCGACGAGAAGCTGCTGGAGGCCTACCGTCTCGTGGCCGGTAAGGAAGGCGTGTTCGTCGAACCCGCTTCGGCGGCCAGTGTGGCCGGCCTTCTCGCGGCCAGCGCCGACGGCTGGATCGCGCCGGGGTCGACCGTGGTGTGCACGGTCACCGGCAACGGCCTGAAGGACCCCGACACCGCACTGGCGGGCATCCCCGAGGTCGAGGCCATCCCGGTCGACCCGGTGGCAGTCGCGAATGCTCTCGGTGTCGGCTGACGGGGCCGGGCGTCCGGTCGACGTGCAGCCGGGCGCGGACGGCGCGATCGTCGGTGCCCCGACGGTCCGTGACCTGCCCGTCGGGATCTCCGCGCGGGTCCGCGTCCCCGCGTCGAGCGCCAACCTCGGCCCCGGATTCGACTGTCTCGGAATGGCTCTCGGCATCCACGACGAGGTGTTCGTGGAGACCGCCGCCTCCGGGACGACCCTCGAGGTCGAGGGTGAGGGTGCGGCCGACGTCCCACGTGACGAGTCGCACCTCGTCGTCCGTGCGCTGACCCGCGGCCTGGCGCACGCCGGGCTGCGCGCTCCCGGTCTGAGGCTCCGCTGTGTCAACCAGATCCCGCACTCGCGCGGCCTCGGGTCGTCGGCGGCGGCCGCCGTCTCGGGTCTCGCCGCGGCGTCGGGTCTGATCTCCGCCGCCGGTCTGGGTTCCGGGCTGTCGCCGGATGAACTGGTGCAACTCTCGAGCGAGTTCGAGGGACATCCCGACAACGCCGCCGCCAGCGTGCTCGGCTCGGCCGTCGTCACCTGGACCGAATCCGCGGACGGCATGCCGACGTACCGTGCCCACCGCCTGGCCGTGCATCCCGACATCTGCGCGACCGTGTTCGTCCCGGACACGGAGTCCTCGACCAGCTTCACCCGGGGCCTTCTCCCGGATTCGGTGCCGCGAGGCGATGCCGTGTTCAACCTGAGCCGCTCCGCGCTCGCGGTCGTGGCGCTCACCGCCGAGCCCAGGAATCTGATGGCGGCGTCCGAGGATCGTCTGCATCAGCCGTATCGCGCGTCGGCGATGGCGCCCACCAGTGACCTGGTCGCCGCGCTGCGTGCCAGGGGATATGCCGCGACGGTCTCCGGCGCGGGTCCCACCGTCCTCGTGCTCGGCACCGCCCCGGTCCCCGCCGACATCCGTCAGATCGCGCAGGGACTCGGCTTCACCACCCGCTCGGTCGCCATCGCCGGCGGCGTCGAGATCAGCGTCGGCTGATCCCGTCCCCGACGTGCCGAGCGGGTGGCCCTGCTCATTTGGCGCATTCGGCGTGTTGCCCCTATCATGCGAACGGGGTTACCATATTCTGGTCTAGCCGCGCGGGCTTGTCCTGCCGCTTCTCATCCATCACCGACCGGAGAACACCGGCTGTCGAACCTGCCGTGGTCGTGGGTGTTCTGTCGACGGAGTCGACAGTGCCGAAGCACAGGTACTTTTCGAGCACGCTCGCAGCGGGACCGCATATTTCTCTACCGTCCACCGCGGACGGACTCCCTAGCGCACAGCAGCAGGGAAACGTAGACCTCACGCAGTTTTCGTCTGCGGGAGGAACGAAAGGACTTCCGTGACCGATACGGACCTGATCACCGCACCTGCCGAGCAGGACTCCGCGGGTTCGGCCGCCCCCGATTCGGGACAACCGGCCACCAAGACACGTGCACGCACCGGCCTCTCCGGCATGGTGCTCAGCGAACTGCGGACGGTCGCCGGTGAACTCGGCATCAAGGGCACCTCGGGAATGCGCAAGGGCGACCTGATCGCCGCCATCAAGGAGCGCCAGGCCGGCGGAAGCACCGCCGCCGCTCCGAAGAGCGCCCCGACCCGCGCCAAGAGTGCCGCGAAGACCGCCCCGACCGACGACCAGCTCACGATCGCCGACTCCCCGGCCGGCGATGCCGCCGATGCGCCGAAGGCCGATGCGCCAAAGGGGGCCGGTCGCGCGTCGCGGGCCGCCGGTCGCAAGACCGCCGAGACACGAACCGACCAGAACGAGACGACCGACAGCGGTGCGCCCCAGGACGGTGCGCCCCAGGACGAGGCGCCCAAGGACAGGGCCCCTGCCCCCGAGAACGCCGACGGTGCTTCCGGCGACGGCGGCAAGCGGGATGGCGCATCGGACTCCGACGCCGGCGAGGCCGGTGGGGGTCGTGAGCGACGGCCCCGTCGCGACGGTGCGGCCGAGTCGTCGGGCGACGGCGACAGCGGTGACCAGCGCAATCGCCGGAACCGCAACCAGAATCGCGACAACCAGAACCGGGACAGCGGTCAGAATCGCGACAACCAGAACCGCGAGGGCGGCCAGAATCGCGACAACCAGAACCGCGAGGGCGGTCAGAACCGCGACAACCAGAACCGCGAGGGCGGTCAGAACCGCGAGGGCCAGAACCGGGACAGCGGTCAGAGCCGGGACAACCAGAATCGCGACGGGGGTCAGAACCGCGACAACCGCGACGACGACGGCGAGGGCGGCGGCCGTCGCCGCGGGCGTCGCTTCCGTGAGCGTCGTCGTGGACAGAACCGCGACACCCCGAACGAGCCCCAGGTCTCCGAGGACGACGTGTTGCAGCCGGTCGCCGGCATCCTCGACGTACTCGACAATTACGCGTTCGTGCGGACCTCCGGGTACCTCGCCGGTCCGAACGACGTGTATGTCTCGATGAACCTCGTACGCAAGAACGGTCTCCGACGCGGCGACGCGATCACCGGTGCGGTCAAGGTCGCACGGGACGGGGACCAGCAGAACCAGCGCCAGAAGTTCAATCCGCTGGTACGCCTCGACACGGTCAACGGTGGGGACGTGGAGGCGGCCAAGCGTCGTCCCGAGTTCAACAAGCTGACGCCGCTGTACCCGAATCAGCGGTTGCGCCTGGAGACGACTCCCGAGCGTCTCGACACCCGGGTCATCGACCTGATCATGCCGATCGGCAAGGGGCAGCGTGCTCTGATCGTGTCGCCGCCGAAGGCGGGCAAGACGACGATCCTGCAGGACATCGCCAACGCGATCGCCACCAACAACCCCGAGTGTCACCTCATGGTCGTGCTCGTCGACGAGCGTCCCGAAGAGGTCACCGACATGCAGCGGTCGGTGAAGGGTGAGGTCATCGCCTCGACCTTCGACCGTCCGCCGTCAGACCACACGTCGGTGTCCGAACTCGCGATCGAGCGCGCGAAGCGTCTGGTCGAGAGCGGCAAAGACGTTGTGGTGCTGCTGGACTCGATCACCCGCCTGGGTCGTGCGTACAACAACGCGTCGCCGGCCTCGGGTCGAATCCTGTCCGGTGGTGTCGATTCCACCGCGCTGTACCCGCCCAAGCGCTTCCTCGGCGCGGCGCGCAACATCGAGAACGGCGGGTCCCTGACGATCATCGCCTCGGCCCTCGTCGAGACCGGCTCCACCGGTGACACCGTGATCTTCGAGGAGTTCAAGGGCACCGGTAACGCCGAGCTCAAACTCGACCGCAAGATCTCGGAGCGTCGGGTGTTCCCGGCGGTGGACGTCAACCTCTCCAGCACGCGTAAGGACGAGTTGCTGCTGTCGCCGGAGGAGTTCTCCATCGTGCACAAGCTGCGTCGTCTGCTCTCGGGTCTCGACTCCCAGCAGGCCATCGACCTGCTCATCAGTCAGCTCAAGAAGACCAAGACGAACATCGAGTTCCTGATGTCGGTGCAGAAGACCGCGCCGGGCGCGAACAACGACGACTGACCCGGGCCGAGACGAGACGGCAACGGCCCCGACCGCGGTGACGCGGATCGGGGCCGTTGACGTATCGGTCAGGAGATGAGATCGGCCATCAGCTGGTCCCACGCCTGCGCGACCTCGGGTGCGACGACTCCGGTCTGGGTGACGACGAGACAGCACTGAGCTTTGCGGTTGTAGATCTCGAGCGACCCGATCAGCCCCCTCACACCCTGGGTCCAGGTCACCCAGCAGTCGCCGACGAGGTTGAAGTTCACCATCACCCGGGCGTTCCCCGACGCGAGCACCATCTGACCGCGGTGTTCGCGCGCCCCGTCGAGCCGGTCCTGGCGCATCTGCGCACATCCGGGCGCGGTGGCGGCGAGGGTCACCGTCATCCCCAGCAATGCCGCGTGCTCGAGGGCGGCGATCACCGGACGGGTGTTCACGCGCGTCGCACGCGCGTCTCCGGTTGCGGCGAGAGCGGCATGTCGCGCAGATCCGCCGTCGGAGAGAATCGAATCGAGTTGCGCCACCTGGTCGTCGAGGTCTGGAAGCGCAGGGTCTTGCAGCGCAGTGTCTTCTGGGACCACCGGTCCGACGAGGGATGGGCGAGAACCTTCCGTCTCGCGTCCGAGCGACAGCCCCTCGAATGCGAGCCGGTCGGAATTCTCGGTCAGATAGGTGGCGTGCGATGTGTTGCCGCGATCGTCGAACAGCCTCAGGGTGGGCGGGACATGGGCCGCCGGGTCGCTCAGCAGGGTCGAGGAAAGGCGAGATGGACACAGCCGCAACGTGATCCGATCGGGCTCTGCGCGGATCGGACCTCCGACGGAGACCGGTGTCGCGTGCACGCCCACCGCGTTCATGATGACCGGCCCGGCCACGGTCACGCCGACGACCTGTCCGAGTGCGGGGAGATGCGCGGTCACCGCGTCGACGTCACCGATGACCGAGGAGTCGCAGAAACCCGCTGTGCGCAGCAGTATCTCGAGGTCGCTGTGGGCGGGCGGGTACTCCTCGGCTGGCCCGGTCATGTCAGTAGACGTCGCGCAGGTATCGGTTGTCCGACCGCAACCGATCGACGTAGTCCCGCGTCGCGTCCGGTCCGAGCCCACCGTGTTCGCCGATGATCTCGTGCAGTGCCGCGTCGACGTCGTCGGCCATCGTCGTGGCATCGCCGCACACGTACACGCGTGCGCCCGCCTCGATCCAGGAGAACAATTCGGCGCCGTGTTCGCGCATCCGGTCCTGCACATAGACCTTGTGTTCCTGGTCGCGCGAGAACGCGAGGTCCAGGCGGTCGAGGGTGCCATCGGTGACGAACTGTTCGAGTTCGCGCGCGTAGAGGTGGTCGAATGCGCGGTGCTGGTCGCCGAAGAACAGCCAGTTGGCCCCGGCGGCGCCCGCGGCGGCGCGTTCGTGGAGAAATGCGCGGAAGGGGGCGATGCCGGTACCGGGGCCGATCATGATCGCGGGGGCATCGTCGGCGGGAGGCCGGAAGTTCTTGTTCGGGGAGATGAAGACGCTCACGGTGTCGCCCGGCGCACAGCGGTCGGCGAGGTGGGTCGAACACACTCCGCCGCGGGACCTCCCGTCCAGCGTGTAGCGCACCGTGGCCATCGTGATGTGCACGGTGCCGCCATGGACCCGGGGGCTCGAGGAGATGGAGTACTCGCGGTGGGCGAGGGGGCTGAGCTCCTCGAGGAGTTCCTCGGCGGTCAGCGTCAGGGACGGGTCGATGTTCAGCAGGTCGAGGACGTCGCGCCCCGAGAGCCACGCGTCGAGTGCGTGGGCATCGCCCGACTCGACGAGTCGGACGAGCTCGGGGTCTCCGGTGCGGTCGGCGACGGCCTTGACGAGGTACTTGGACGGGGTCGCGATCTCGTACCGGCGGGTCAGCGCCTCGCGCAGGGTGTACGTGGCCTTGCGGTCGGCGATGATCTCGTCGCCGACGGCGCCGAGTCGATCGAGGAGCAGGTCGACGAGGGCCGGGTCGTTGAGCGGCGCGATACCGATGCCGTCGCCCACCTCGTAGGTGATCCCGCTGTCGCCGAGATCGATCTCGATGTGGCGAACCTCTTTGGCCGAGCCGGGTCCGGAGAGCACCTCGTTGGCGAGGATCGTCGCCGGATAGGGGTTGCGGCGGTTCCACGGCGACCGCGCGGTCCTGCCGGTGCGGCGAGACGGGGCGGGGGCAGCAGCGGTGTCGAGTGCCAGGGCGCTTCCGGCCGATGCGGCGTCGTACATCGAGGCATCCTTCGTGATCGATGTTCGGTGATCCATGCTGTCGGTGATCACGGCGATCCGGGGGATCATTGCTCACCGGGCCGGCACGCGACGAGTCTGCACGAGCGGGCGCCGCCACGGTACTACACTTAGGTAACCCTTATCACCCCCGACGGCTCAGTCGTGACGCGTATCTCGCCCCGAGCGGCGGGAATGCATCGGTCCGGTCCGCTGTTGAGCCTTCTGCGACCGCGTGACCGGGATTTTTGCTGGTGATGCAGCACATGGCATACTGAGCGGTCGAGTCCGGTTCCGGTTCACACCGTCGACACGCGACGGTGACCCGGCGACCACAGAAAGGGACAGCCACCATGAAGCAGGGAATCCACCCCGAGTACGCGACGACCACCGTCGTCTGCGGCTGCGGCAACACCTTCGAGACCCGCAGCACCGCTGCGAACGGTCGGATCAACGTCGAGGTCTGCTCGCAGTGCCACCCGTTCTACACGGGCAAGCAGAAGATCCTCGACACCGGTGGCCGTGTTGCCCGGTTCGAGAAGCGCTACGGCAAGCGCGCCAAGTAGACCACGCTGCGACGCCCGCCCGACGATCAGTCGGGACGGGCGTCGTTGTGTTTTGGTCACCATCCCATCCGGTTCTGGGGCAGCGCCGGTCGACAAGTGAGGACGCCTCCATGAGTACGCAGAGTCCCTCGGCCATCGACGACATCCTTGCCGAACACTCCGGCCTCGAACGTCAGTTGGCGGACCCGGCGCTGCACGATGACCCGACCGCCGCTCGACGCGTGGGCAAGCGGTTCGCCGAACTCGCGCCCGTGATGTCGACGTACGCCAAGCTCAAGGCGGCCCGCGACGATCTCGAAGCGGCCCGCGAACTCGCCTCCGACGACGCATCGTTCGCCGCGGAGATCCCCGCGCTCGAGGAGACGGTCAGCGAACTCGACGCCGCCCTCACCGATCTGCTCGCCCCCCGCGACCCCCACGACGGCGACGACGTCGTCCTGGAGATCAAGTCCGGGGCCGGCGGCGAGGAGTCCGCGCTGTTCGCGTCCGACCTGGCCCGCATGTACCTGAAATACTGTGAGCGGCATGGCTGGAAGGCCCAGATCCTGGGTATGACCGAGTCCGATCTCGGCGGTTACAAGGAGGCGACCATCTCCATCAAGTCCAAGGAGGCGGTTCGCGACGGTGTCTGGTCACGTCTGAAGTTCGAGGGCGGGGTGCACCGGGTGCAGCGTGTGCCCGTCACCGAGTCGCAGGGACGTATCCACACCTCGGCCGCCGGTGTGTTGATCTACCCCGAACCCGAAGAGGTCGCGGAGGTGGTGATCGACGAATCAGATCTCCGCGTCGACGTCTACCGTTCGTCCGGCAAGGGCGGGCAGGGTGTGAACACCACCGACTCCGCCGTCCGCCTCACGCATCTGCCGACCGGCATCGTCGTGACGTGCCAGAACGAGCGGTCGCAGTTGCAGAACAAGGCGCGTGCGATGCAGGTTCTCGCGGCACGCCTGCAGTCCGCCGCGGAAGAAGAGGCCGACGCCGCCGCGGCGCAGGGACGGGCGGCGCAGATCCGCACCGTGGACCGGTCCGAGCGGATCCGCACCTACAACTTCCCCGAGAACCGCATCACCGACCACCGGATCGGGTACAAGGCGAGCAATCTCGACGCCGTGCTCGCCGGTGACATGGACAACCTGCTCGACGCACTCGTGGCCGCGGACCGCCAGGCCCGCATGGAAGCGGAATAGGCCGAGTGTCCGGGTCACTCGTCCGGCCGATCGACGAAGTCCGCTTCGCTGCAACGCGACTCGCGGAGGCGGGGATCGACTCCCCGCGCCGGGACGCCGAGTGGCTGATGGCACATGTGCTCGGCGTCGATGTGGGGCGTCTGGTGATGGTCGACGCGATCGACGAGCCCCGTCGACGCGCCTTCCGAGACGCCGTGGAGCAGCGTGCCCAACGGATTCCGTTGCAGCACATCATCGGTTCCGCGGCATTCGGGCCGCTCGACCTCGCGGTGGGTCCGGGGGTCTTCGTCCCGCGGCCGGAGACCGAGTACCTCCTCGAATGGGCGGTCGGTCATCTCCGCGCGATGCCGGGACCGCATGTCGTCGCCGACCTGTGCAGCGGTAGCGGAGCGCTGGCGATCGCGATCGCGACGATGGCCCCCGAGACCCGGGTGGTGGCGGTCGAGGCGGACGGCGCCGCCCTGCAGTGGTTGCGCCGCAACGTGGCCGACGCGCGATGTGCACCGGGATCGCGGGTCGAGGTGGCCGACGCCGACGTCACGGACGCCGTGCAGATGGCAGAGCTCGTCGAGTCGTCGAGCGTCTCTCTCGTCGTCGCCAACCCACCGTATGTCCCGCTCGACGCCGAGGTCGGACCCGAGGTCGCGCACGACCCGGCCCGCGCGGTGTACGGGGGAGCGGACGGCATGTCGGTGATCGTGCCGATGGTGCCCGTCATCGCCGAGATGCTGGAGCCGGGCGGGTCGGTGGGCATCGAGCACGACGACACCACGGCCGCGCCGGTGACCGAATGCCTACGCGCGAACGGTGGCTTCGAGGACGTCACCCCGCGGCCGGATCTCGCCGGACGGCCGAGGTTCGTCACGGCGCGCCGGACACGACGCTGACGGGGCGCCCGACTGACGGGCGGCCCATGCGAGGATGTCCGGGTGAGCATTGTTTTCGACTGCAACGATCCGCAGAACCGCTCGTCGGGGATCCGGGCGGCCGTCGGGGCTGCGAAGGCCGGGCGCCTCGTCGTCATGCCCACCGACACGCTGTACGGAGTCGGTTGTGACGCCTTCGATTCCGATGCCGTCGGCGCACTGCTGGCCGCCAAACACCGCGGACGGGACATGCCGGTGCCGGTCCTGGTGGGGTCGTGGAACTCGATCGACGGACTCGTCCTCTCTGTACCCCAGCCGGCGCGCGATCTCATCGAATCCTTCTGGCCGGGTGGTCTGAGTCTCGTTGTCCGACAGGCTCCTTCGCTGGCGTGGGATCTCGGGGACACCGACGGCACCGTCATGCTGCGGATGCCGCTGCACCCGGTGGCGATCGACGTGTTGCGCGAGGTGGGGCCCATGGCGGTCTCGAGCGCCAACGTGTCCGGGCAACCCCCGGCGACGACCGCCGACGAAGCACGCGAGCAACTCGGCGACGAGGTGTCGGTCTACCTCGACGGCGGGCCGGCGCCGGCTGCGCAGGCGTCGACCATCGTCGACCTCTCCGGGGCGTCCCCCCGCGTCCTGCGTGAGGGGGCGGTGTCCACGGCCGCGGTCGCCGAGGTCCTCGACGTGGACCCGAGCTCGCTTCTTCCGGAGCGATGAGCCCGGTCCCCGGGCAGTCCGGCGCGGGCGGGTCGGGGTCCGATGACCTCGCGACCGGGGACCCCGCGGTCGACGCCCTGATCGCCCGCGAGGTACGCCGGCGCGGATCGTCGTTGCAACTGCTCGCGAGCGAG
Organism: Gordonia terrae; assembly: GCF_051789125.1. Lineage (GTDB taxonomy): Bacteria > Actinomycetota > Actinomycetes > Mycobacteriales > Mycobacteriaceae > Gordonia > Gordonia terrae_A. The sequence goes on from NZ_CP196526.1 coordinate 2,002,572, forward strand.
ACCGAACCGACCGCCGGTGTTCGTGCCGCGGTGGCGTCGGTGTTCGACGCGAAGTACGCCGAGGGCTACCCGGGCTCCCGCTATCACGGCGGGTGCGAGGTGGCCGACGAACTCGAAGAGCTCGCCGTCGCCCGCGCCCGGGACCTCTTCGGTGCCGAATACGTGAATGTGCAGCCGCTGTCGGGAAGTGCTGCCAATCTCGCCGTCTATGCGGCCTTCGCCCAGCCGGGCGATCCGGTCCTCGCCCTCAAGCTCGAACACGGCGGCCATCAGACCCACGGCTCGCGCGCGAACTTCTCCGGACGCTGGTTCTCGCCCCTGCACTACGAGGTGGGACACGACGACGAACTGCTCGACTACGACCGCATCCGGGATCTGGCCCTGGTGCACCGGCCCCGGATACTCGTGGCCGGCGCCGCGGCGTACGCACGGACGTTCGACTTCGAGAGACTGCGCCGGATCGCCGACGAGGCCGAGTGCATCCTGTGGGTCGACGCCGCCCATCTCGCCGGCCATGTCGCCGCGGGCCTGCTGCCCTCGCCCGTCCCGCACGCGGACATCGTCACCTTCTCCACCAACAAGGTGATCCGCGGACCGCGGGGCGGTGTCGTCCTCGCCCGTGAGGAGCATCGAGAAGCCCTGCGCAAGGCCGTCTTCCCGTTCGTGCAGGGCGGCCCGGCGATGAACTCCGTCGCGGCCAAGGCGGTGGCACTCGCCGAGTCGGGGACCGCGGAGTTCGCCGCCCATGTGCGCCGGACCGTCGACAACGCGCGAAATCTGGCCACGGCGTTGACGACGCGAGGCGGTCGGGTGGTGTCCGGGGGCACCGACCTGCATTTCGCCGTGATCGACGTCACCGGCTTCGGGGTGACGGGGGTGGAGGCGCAGTATCGCCTCGCCGCGTCCGGCATCGTCGTCGACAAGGCCGTGCTCCCGTTCGATCCCCGGCCCGTCACCGTGGGCTCGGCGATCAGGATCGGCACCCCGGTCGCCACCGTCCGGGGGCTCGGTCCCGACTCGATTCCCGCGGTCGCCGACGCCATGGTCGCCGCGATGACGACCTCGGATCGTGAGACACACGATCGGATCCGTCGCGAGATCGCGGATTCGGCATGCGGGTAGCGTGGTCGGCGTGTTCGAGTCCTCTGATCGCGGGGCGCCGGTGGTGATCCGATGACCGGCGCCGGTCCGGCGCTGCTCGCCGCGGCCTCGGACGGGGGAGGGACCGGTGTCCCGCTGCGCGAGCTGCTCCTCGTGGGACTCACCGCCGCGGCGATGACCTACCTGTTGACGTCGGCGGTGCGGGTCTTCGCCATCCGCGCCGGCGCGGTCGCGGTGCCGCGGGTGCGCGATGTCCACGTGATACCCACGCCGCGACTCGGTGGGCTCGGGATGTTCGGCGGGGTCGTCGCCGGCATCGCCCTGGCGGCCAACCTGCCCGCACTCAACCGCGGGTTCGCATACACCACGGACATGACCGCGGTGATCGCCGCGGGCACGGTGATCGTGCTGGTGGGTGTCGTCGACGACCGTTGGGGGCTCGACGCGTTGACGAAATTCGTCGGGCAGCTGACCGCCGCCGGTGTACTCGTGCTCCTGGGTATCAGCTGGCTGCAGCTCTACATCCCGTTCGCCGACATAGGGACCCTGGTGCTCGATCCGTTGCAGGCGGGGCTGCTGACCGTGGCGATCACGGTGGCGACCATCAACGCGATCAACTTCGTCGACGGCCTCGACGGGCTCGCCGCGGGACTCGGCCTCATCGCCGCGGCCGCAATCTGCATGTTCTCTCTCGGACTGCTCCGCGATCAGGGCGGCGACGTCAGCTACTACCCGCCGGCGCTCATCTCGGTGGCACTGGCCGGAGCCTGCCTGGGTTTCCTCCCGCACAACTTCTCACCGGCCCGGATCTTCATGGGGGATTCGGGGGCGATGCTGATCGGCCTCCTCCTCGCCGCGGCGTCGACGAGTGCGTCGGGGCGCATCGCCGTCAACGCTTACGGACCGGCTGACATCTTCACTCTGCTGTCACCGCTCATCCTGGTGGCGGCCGTCGTGTTCATCCCGATGCTCGACATGCTCCTCGCCGTGATCCGGCGCACCCGCGCGGGAGTCGGCTTCTACACCCCGGACAAGATGCACCTGCATCATCGACTGCTGGAGCTCGGTCATTCGCAGCGCCGGGTCGCGCTCATCATCTACCTGTGGGTGGGCGTGCTGGCCTTCTCCGCCGCGGCGAGCACCCTGTTCCCGCTCTCGGTCGTGGCACCCGCCTTCGGTGCGGGCCTGGTCGTCGCCATGCTGGTCACGATGGCACCGAGGTTGCACCGGCGGTTCGCGGAACTGCGGACGGCGACCAGGGCCTACCGCTGATACGCGGTACCCGACCCTTAGGTAAGGAAACCGTAAAAACTCGTGTACTATCGGCCGTAGTAGTTGGCGAGAGCACTGTTTCGGACACAAAGCCCCGGTTCCGTCTCTTGCGTCGAATACCCCCCGGTGAGACACCCGGATGAGTGTTGGTAGGGTCACATCACACGCGAGCTGACGCCCAGCGGCCATGCGCTGCTGCACGTACGCGGGTGCCCCGTGCCGTCGGTATGGAGTAGGAGAGCTGAGGAGGGACATGACTGCATCTGCCCCTGATTCGGCCCCCGTCTATCCGCAGGCGCCGACCGGACTCCGCCGCCCCGCGCTCATCGCGGGCGGGTTCATCGTGGTCGTCGCGGCCGTCTCACTGGCTGTCGGTCACCCGCTCTTCGCGGTGTTCTTCCTTCTCGGTGTCGCCGGGATCTTCGTCAACGCGATCCTCGTCAGACGTGCCGTCGACGTCGTCGTCGCCGACGAGAACCCGCGCAAGACCGCACTTGCTCTCAACTCCGCCATGCGACTGGGTGCCATCACGGCGCTCGCGTTGCTGGCGGCCTTCCTGGTCCAACCCGACGGGTTGGGCGCAATGTTCGGACTCGCCATCGGCCAAGTGGTCTTGGTGCTGAACACGGTCATTCCGGTGATGAAAGGACTTCGTAGCCAACCATGACGACCGCCTTCAACCTTGCCGCAGAGGATGGCGAACCAGCCATCCAGGTGGGTCACTACACCAAGTTCGAGCTGTTCGGACTGACCTTCAACCTGGAGACCATCATCGCGACGGCGCTGGCCGCGGCGATCTTGCTCGCGTTGGCCTTCTACCTGAAGTCGAAGGTCACCTCGACCGGTGTGCCGTCGGGTGTGCAGCTGTTCTGGGAGGCCATCACCATCCAGATGCGTGGTCAGGTCGAGAGTGCCATCGGCATGAAGGTCGCCCCGTACGTCCTGCCGCTCGCGGTCTCGCTGTTCACCTTCATCCTGATCTCCAACTGGCTGTCGATCCTGCCGGTCCAGGTCGGACACCACGAGATCCTCAAGCCGCCGGCCGCGGACGTGAACTTCGCCTACGCCCTCGCCGTGTTCGTGTTCGTCTGGTACCAGATCGCCGGCTTCCGGGCTCGCGGCCTCCTGGGTCATCCCAAGCGGATCATCAAGGGCCACGTGGCCTTCCTCGCGCCGATCAACGTCATCGAGGAGTTCACCAAGCCGATCTCGCTGTCGCTGCGACTCTTCGGCAACGTCTTCGCCGGCAGCATGATGGTCGCCCTGATCGCGCTGTTCCCGCCGTACATCATGTGGGCACCGAACGCGATCTGGAAGTCGTTCGAGCTGTTCGTCGGACTCATCCAGGCCTTCATCTTCGCGCTGCTGACGATCCTGTACTTCTCGCAGTCGATGGAGACCGAAGACCACTGATCGCCCGGACCCGGGCATCACGCGCGGTGCGCCGACCGGCCGCGTACACAACCGAACATCACGACCTGCGCCGGCACCTGTCGACGCAAACACAGACCTGACACACCAGATGTCAGCAACCGAAAGGGAAATATCACAATGGATCCAATGATTGGCCTCGGCGCACTCATCGGTGGCGGCCTGATCATGGCCGGTGGCGCCGTCGGTGCCGGTATCGGTAACGGTCTCGCCGGTAGCCAGCTGATCGCCGGTATCGCCCGTCAGCCGGAGGCACAGGGTCGCCTGTTCACCCCGTTCTTCATCACCGTCGGTCTGGTCGAGGCGGCCTACTTCATCAACCTGGCCTTCATGGCGCTCTTCGTGTTCGCCACCCCGATCAGCGCCGGCTGATCGTCGCTCTCCCTTTTGTCGCCGAGTAGAAACGACACCTCACCACAATGACGCTTGCTGCAGAGAACTTCCTGCTTCCGAATGGAACGTTCTTCGTTGTCCTGCTCATCTTCGTGATTTTGCTGCTGGTCATCCGCAAGTTCGTGGTTCCGCCGATTCAGCAGGTCCTCGAGGAGCGGGACGAGATGATCCACCGCACCGCGGAGGACAATCGGACTGCCGCCGCCGAATTCGAGGATGCGGACGTTCAGTTCCGTTCGCTCCTCAAGGAAGCGCGCGGTGAGGCCACCGCCAAGCGCGATGAAGCTCGCGCCCAGGGCCGTGAACAGCTGAACGAGATGAAGCAAGCAGCGTCCGCCGAGGCCGACGCCGCCCTGCAATCGACCAGCTCCGAGCTGTCGACGCAGGGTGAGCAGGCCGCCTCGACGGCTGCAGCTGATGTGGACGCACTCGCCAAGACCCTCGCGGCTCGTGTGCTCGGTGTCGACTCGGCCTCTCTTTCCGATACCCGATCGACGAGCGGAGCGGTGAACTGACCATGGCTGCCAACACTGAGACCGAATCCGGCCAGGGCCCCATCGGTACCTGGCTGCACGACATCGGTGCTGCGTTCGACCCTGCGATCTTCATCGCTCAGCTCTTCGGCTTCGCGGTCATCATCTTCCTGCTCTGGAAGTACGTCCGTCCGCCTGTGCAGAAGATGATGCGCGACCGGCAGGAGACCGTGCGTCAGCAGCTCGCCGAGAGCGAGGCCGCCTCCAAGCGGGTCGCCGAGGGCAAGAAGGCCCGCGAGAAGGCCGTCGCCGAGGCACGGGCCGAGGCGGAGCAGATGAAGAAGGACGCCGAGGCCGACGCCGAGGCGATCACCTCCGACATCCGGGCACAGGCCGACCACGAGGTCAAGCGCATCTCCGAACACGGACGCAACCAGGTCGCACTGGTGCGGGCGAACCTCGTGCGCCAGCTGCGGACCGACCTCGGGCTCACCGCTGTCGACAAGGCCGGCGAGATCGTCCGGAACCACCTCGCCGACGACTCGGCCCAGGCGGCCAGCGTCGATCGCGTCATCGAGGAACTCGAGCAGATGTCCTCGGGTACCACGAGCTCGGTCGCCTCGAGCGCCCAGCTCGTCGGACTGCACGCCATGCGGGCCGCGAGTCGTGACGCCGCTCTGGCGGTGTCTGAGCAGTTCGATTCCGCTGCAAGCGATCTCGACGGTTCGGCGCTCGCCGCGGCATCGGGTGACCTCACCGCGGCGATCAACTTCCTCAACGAGAACCCGGTCCTGCGCAAGCGTCTCGTAGAAGACGACGAGAACCCGGCGGGCAAGAAGGCCCTGGTCCACAACCTGTTCGACGGCAAGGTCGCACCGGTCGTGGTCGAGGTACTCGCCTCCGCGTCGAGTCATCGGTGGTCGTCATCGAGCGACTACGTCATCGGCCTGCGCCGCCAGAACTCCCTGATCGTGCTGACCGCCGCCGAACGCGACGGTGTCATCGAACAGGTCGAGGACGAACTGTTCCGCGTGAGCCGTGTCCTCGAGGCCAACCCACAGCTGGCATCACTGCTGTCCGAACACGGCAAGGACGCCGACAAGCGGGTCGATCTGCTGCAGAAGCTGGTGAGCGAGAAGGTCCACCCGCACACCTGGACGCTGCTGTCGTCGACCATCCGCCTGCTGCAGGGTCAGGCAGCCGACGTCGCGATCGATCAGCTCGCCGAGCTGGCCGCCGCACGCCGCGGCGAGTCGGTCGCCCACGTGGTCTCCGCATCCGAATTGTCGGACGCCCAGATCGATCGTCTGTCGAGCGTGCTCGGCGGAATCTACGGACGGACCATCTCGGTACAGACCGAGGTCGCGCCGGAACTGCTCGGCGGTCTCCGGATCAGCGTCGGCGACGAGGTCATCGACGCCGATGTCGCGACACGTCTGGCCAAGGCCGCGGAAACGCTCCCGCGCTGACGACCAGCATCACGAACACCCGAACACCACAGAGCCTCAGAGCCTCAGAGCCCAAAAGGAAAGACGAGAACCCATGGCGGAGTTGACGATCTCACCAGACGAGATTAAGGGAGCGATCGAGCAGTACGTCTCGTCGTTCGAAGCCGAAGCGTCGCGCGACGAGGTCGGCGTGATCACCGACACCTCGGACGGCATCGCTCACGTCGGTGGCCTCCCGAGCGCGATGGCCAACGAGCTCCTCGAGTTCCCGGGCGGCGTCCTCGGCGTCGCGCTGAACCTCGACGAGGACGAGATCGGTGCCGTCATCCTGGGTGACTACGAGTCGCTGGAAGAGGGCCAGCAGGTCAGCCGCACCGGCGACGTGCTCTCGGTGCCCGTCGGTGACGCGTTCCTCGGACGTGTCGTCAACCCGCTCGGCGCCCCGATCGACGGCCAGGGCGACATCGAGGCCGACGAGCAGCGCGTCCTCGAGCTGCAGGCTGCCTCGGTGCTCGAGCGCCAGCCGGTCGAGGAGTCGCTCGCCACCGGCATCAAGGCCATCGACGCCATGACCGCCATCGGCCGTGGCCAGCGCCAGCTGGTCATCGGCGACCGCAAGACCGGCAAGACCGCGGTCTGCATCGACGCCATCCTGAACCAGAAGGCGAACTGGGAGACCGGCGACCCCACCAAGCAGGTCCGCTGCATCTACGTGGCGATCGGTCAGAAGGGCTCGACCATCGCCGGCGTCAAGTCGGCGCTCGAAGAGGCCGGCGCGATGGAGTACACCACCATCGTCGCGGCTCCCGCCTCCGACTCGGCCGGCTTCAAGTGGCTCGCGCCGTACACCGGTTCGGCCATCGGGCAGCACTGGATGTACCAGGGCAAGCACGTTCTCATCGTGTTCGACGACCTGACCAAGCAGGCCGAGGCCTACCGCGCGATCTCACTGCTGCTGCGTCGCCCGCCGGGCCGCGAGGCATACCCCGGTGACGTCTTCTACTTGCACTCGCGTCTGCTGGAGCGTTGCGCAAAGCTCTCCGACGAGCTCGGCGGCGGTTCGATGACCGGTCTGCCGATCATCGAGACCAAGGCCAACGACGTCTCGGCGTTCATCCCGACCAACGTCATCTCGATCACCGACGGTCAGGTCTTCCTGGAGTCGGACCTCTTCAACAAGGGTGTCCGTCCCGCCATCAACGTCGGTACCTCGGTGTCGCGCGTCGGTGGTGCCGCACAGACCAAGGGCCTCAAGAAGGTGTCGGGCTCGCTGCGTCTGGAGCTGGCCCAGTTCCGTGAGCTGGAGGCCTTCTCGGCCTTCGCCTCCGACCTCGACGACGCGTCGAAGGCGCAGCTCGAGCGCGGCGCACGCTGGGTCGAGATGCTCAAGCAGGACCAGTACAGCCCCTTTTCGGTCGAGGATCAGATCGTGTCGATCTACCTCTGCGGTGAGGGCCACTACGACTCGGTCCCGGTCGACGACGTGCGCAACTTCGAGACCCAGCTGCTGAGCCACCTGCACCACAACGCCAAGGGCGTCTACGACTCGATCGCCGGCGGCAAGGCACTCGCCGACGATCAGGCCGAGGCGCTGGTCGCCGAGACCAACAAGTTCAAGAACGGCTACCTCACCCATGACGGACGCCGCGTCGTCAACGAGGCCGAGGCCGAGGCGATGGATGCCGACAACGTCGAGAACGAAGAGATCAAGATCCGCAAGTGATCTCGACGTCAACGGACATTGCGATAAGGAAGGGGTGAGGGCTCATGGCCAGCATTCGTGAGCTGCGCTCACGCATCCGGTCGGTCCAGTCGACCAAGAAGATCACCAAGGCGCAGGAACTGATCGCGACATCGCGCATCACCAAGGCGCAGGGACGCGTGGCTGCGGCCAAGCCGTACTCGCAGGAGATGACCGCGGTGCTCTCCGAGCTCGCGAGCAACTCGGGATCACTGGACAACCCGCTGCTCAACGAGCGGGAGAATCCCAAGCGTGCGGCGATCCTGGTCGTGACCAGTGACCGTGGCATGTGCGGTGGCTACAACGCCAACGTGCTGAAGGCGACCCGCGAACTCATCGCGCTCCTGCGTGACGAGGGCAAGGAAGCGGTCCTGTTCGTCATGGGACGAAAGGGCGTGGGATTCTTCGGCTTCCGCGGTATGGAGGTCTCGGATTCCTGGACGGGCTTCTCCGAGTCGCCGCAGTACTCCGACGCCGCGACCGCGACGAGCTTCCTCGTGGATCTCTTCCAGGCCGGATCGGGCACCGAGGTCGACCGCCCGGGCGGCGACGGCACCCTCGAGGGCGTCGACGAGCTGCACCTGGTCTACACCCGGTTCCAGTCGATGCTGGCGCAGGTGCCCGAGGTCCGGCGGATCGCCCCGCTGGTCGTCTCGGAGGACGACGACTCGTCCGACGACACCCCGTCGCGCAACTACACCTTCGAGCCGGGTGCGGAGGCGCTGCTCGACGCGCTGCTGCCGAAGTACGTGGCGACGCGGGTGTACGCGGCCCTGCTGGATTCGTCGGCATCGGAGTCGGCTGCACGCCGTACCGCGATGAAGGCCGCGACCGACAACGCCGAGGATCTGTCCAAGTCGCTGTCGCGCGAGGCCAACCAGCTCCGCCAGGCCCAGATCACCCAGGAAATCAGCGAGATCGTCGGCGGCTCGAGCGCACTGGCGAACTAGCCTGCACTGCCATCGACACCGGACCGACGAGACCCATACTTCGATTAAGAGGAAGTGACCCAAGCACCATGACCGCAGCAGTAGAAACCCCCTCCGCGCAGTCGGCGGGTTCCGCCGACGGGCGGGTCGTCCGCATCATCGGCCCCGTGGTCGACGTCGAGTTCCCGCGGGGCTCGATCCCTGAGCTGTTCAACGCCCTGCACGCCGAGATCGCCCTTCCCTCGGTGGCGAAGACCCTGACCCTCGAGGTCGCTCAGCACCTCGGCGACAACCTGGTGCGCACCATCTCGATGCAGCCGACCGACGGTCTGGTGCGCGGTGCGTCCGTGTCCGACACCGGCAAGTCGATCGTCGTGCCGGTCGGCGACGTGGTCAAGGGTCACGTCTTCAACGCCCTCGGCGACTGCCTCGACAGCCCGGGCCTCGGCCGCGACGGCGAGCAGTGGAGCATCCACCGCAAGCCGCCGGCCTTCGACGAGCTCGAGGGCAAGACCGAGATCCTCGAGACCGGTATCAAGGTGATCGACCTGCTGACCCCGTACGTCAAGGGCGGCAAGATCGGTCTGTTCGGTGGTGCGGGCGTCGGCAAGACCGTCCTCATCCAGGAGATGATCACCCGTATCGCACGTGAGTTCTCCGGTACGTCGGTGTTCGCCGGCGTCGGCGAGCGCACCCGTGAGGGCACCGACCTCCACCTCGAGATGGAGGAGATGGGCGTTCTCCAGGACACCGCCTTGGTGTTCGGTCAGATGGACGAGCCGCCGGGCACGCGTATGCGCGTGGCTCTGTCGGCGCTGACCATGGCGGAGTACTTCCGCGATGTGAAGCACCAGGACGTGCTGCTGTTCATCGACAACATCTTCCGCTTCACGCAGGCGGGCTCGGAGGTCTCGACCCTCCTCGGCCGTATGCCGTCCGCGGTGGGTTACCAGCCGACACTGGCCGACGAGATGGGCGAGCTCCAGGAGCGCATCACCTCGACCAAGGGCCGCTCGATCACCTCGCTGCAGGCGATCTACGTCCCCGCCGACGACTACACCGACCCGGCGCCGGCCACCACGTTCGCGCACCTCGACGCGACCACCGAGCTCTCGCGTCCGATCTCGCAGCTGGGTATCTACCCGGCCGTGGACCCGCTGACGTCGACCTCGCGCATCCTCGAGGCCTCGATCGTGGGCGACGAGCACTTCCGCGTCGCCAACGAGGTCAAGCGCATCCTGCAGAAGTACAAGGAGCTGCAGGACATCATCGCCATCCTCGGTATGGACGAGCTCTCCGAAGAGGACAAGGTCACGGTGCAGCGCGCTCGCCGTATCCAGAAGTTCCTCGGCCAGAACTTCCTCGTCGCCGAGAAGTTCACCGGCCAGAAGGGCTCGGTCGTCCCGCTCGCCGACACCATCGAGGCCTTCGACCGTGTCGCCAAGGGCGAGTTCGACCACCTGCCCGAGCAGGCGTTCAACAGCTGCGGTGGACTCGACGACGTGGAGGCCGCCGCCGCCAAGATCAGCGGAAAGTAGCGATTCGCCATGGCTGAGAAGTCCTTCCACGTGGAGGTTGTCTCCGCGGATCAGAGCTTGTACTCGGGTGAGGCCACGTTCCTGATCGCGCAGACGACCGTCGGCGAGCTGGGTGTCCTGGCCAACCACGAACCGCTTCTGGGGCAGCTCGTCCCGGGCGGTTTCGTGGTCATCGTCGAGGAGGGTGGCAAGCGCCGTGCGGCTGCAGTCGAGGGCGGGTTCCTCTCCGTCACCGGCGAGGCCGTCACGGTGCTGGCGGAGTCGGCCGACTGGGCCGACGACGTCGATCTCAACGCGGAGAAGACCGCGCTCGACGAAGCCGAGCCGGATTCCCCCGAGTACCACCGTGCTCACGCGCGTCTGACTGCGGCACAACACCTTTCGAAGTAGTTCACGCCGCGCGAGCGGTGAGTTCATGCACACAACCTCGGCCGGTCATCGGGATGTCACCGATGACCGGCCGAGGTCGTTCGCGTCACGTGTGCGCGGTCTGGCATGCTTGGTGCACAGCCCCGTCCCGCGTCTACGCAGCCCACGTCGTCGTCTTGAGCCCCACCGGGTTCGACGCCTTCGCGTATGCGCGGTGACTGCACAAAGGAGTAGGTGATGTCGCTGCCGGTCGTGTTGCTCAGTGTGCTGCTGGCGGTTGCGGTCATCGTCTGTGTCCTGCTCGCGACCCGCCTTGTGCAGCTGCGCAGGGCCGGCACCCCGGTGCTCCTCCGGTCGGTACCGGCGGCAGTGGACGAGGGGTGGCGTCACGGCACCGTTCATTACAGCGACAACTCGCTGCGCTACTACCGCCTCACATCGCTGCGGCCCGGGCCGTCGGTGACGTTTGCACGTCAGGGCCTGGAGATCTCGGGGCGCCGCGGGCCCGAGGGGACCGAGACGGAGATCCTCGACGGGATGTTGATCCTCCAGGTACAGACCGCCGGCCAGGCCGACAACGACTACGAGCTCGCCATGGGACCGGGTGCGGTCACGGCGTTCCAGTCCTGGTTGGAATCGCGGCAGTCCTCGCGGTCGCAACGCCGCAAGAGCGCGTAGACGCCGCAGTAGTCCAGAGAGCGCAGTCCAGCGAGCGCAGTCCAGAGAGCGCAGCCCAGCGAGCGCAGGTCAGCGTGCGGGGCGTTCGCGGTTGCCGCCGGGCACCCACTTCACGTCGCCGAGCGCTCCCTGCTCGGTGCGGTTCGCCACCCGCGACAAGATGAACAGCAGGTCAGACAGCCGGTTGAGGTACTTCGCCGGGAGCACGCTGGTGTCGTCGGGGTGTGCGTCCACCGCGGCCCACGCCGACCGTTCCGCTCGTCGGACGACGGTGCGCGCCTGGTGGAGAAAGGCGGCCAGAGGTGATCCGCCCGGCAGAATGAACGAGTCCAGTGCGGGAAGGTCGGCCCCGAAGCGGTCGCACCACGTCTCGAGCGCGTCGATGTAGTCCTGGGCGATCCGCAGTGGGGGATATGCGGGATCCTCGACGACCGGGGTGGAGAGGTCTGCCCCGGCGTCGAACAGGTCGTTCTGGATGGTGTGCAGTACGGCGCGGATCTCCTCGGGCACGTCTCCGCCCAGGGCGAGGGCCACGCCGATGACCGCGTTCGCCTCGTCGCAATCGGCGTAGGCGACGACGCGCGGATCGGTCTTCGGTACCCGCGAGAAGTCACTGAGTCCGGTGGAACCGTCGTCGCCGGTCCGGGTGTAGATCCTCGTCAGGTGTACCGCCATGCGTTGAATGTACTGCGTCGGTGGGACGCCGGACGGGGGCGGTTAAGGTGGCACTCGTGAGCGATCGGTTTCTGGTGTCGGGCGGGGCACGTCTGTCGGGTGAGGTGTCGGTGGGCGGCGCCAAGAACAGCGTTCTGAAACTCATGGCCGCCGCGTTGCTCGCCGAGGGGACGACGACGCTGACCAATGCGCCGGAGATCGCCGATGTCCCGCTGATGGCCGATGTGCTGCGAGGACTCGGGGCCGTCGTCGATCAGAACGGCGACACGGTCACCATCACCGCGCCGGCCGAACCCAAGTTCCATGCCGATTTCGCGGCGGTTCGTCAGTTCCGCGCCTCGGTCTGTGTGCTCGGTCCGCTGATGGCTCGGTGCCATCGGGCGGTGGTCGCGCTTCCGGGCGGGGACGCGATCGGGTCGCGACCGCTCGACATGCATCAGGCCGGGTTGCGCGCACTGGGGGCGACGAGTTCGATCGAGCACGGTTGCGTGGTGGCCGAGGCCGATGCGCTGATCGGTGCGCCGATCGCGCTGGAATTCCCCTCGGTCGGCGCCACCGAGAACATTCTGATGGCGGCGGTGCTCGCCGAGGGCCAGACGACGATCGACAACGCTGCGCGCGAGCCGGAGATCGTCGATCTGTGCGAGATGCTGCAGCAGATGGGTGCGCGGATCGAGGGCGCCGGGACGTCGACACTGACCGTGGTGGGGGTGGACCGGCTGCATCCGACCACGCATCGGGTCGTCGGCGACCGCATCGTCGGCGCCACCTGGGGGATCGCGGCCGCGATGACCCGCGGCGACGTGACCGTGCGGGGCGTGAAGCCCGCGCATCTGCAGCTGGTCCTGAACAAGCTCGTGGACACCGGTGCCGCCGTCGATACGTTCGACGACGGGTTCCGGGTGCGGCACGACCGCCGTCCGACCGCCGTGAACGTGTCCACGCTGCCGTTCCCGGGTTTTCCCACCGACCTGCAACCGATGGCGATCGGTCTCGCCGCGATCTCCGACGGCATGTCGGTCATCACCGAGAACGTCTTCGAGGCACGGTTCCGGTTCGTCGAGGAGATGGTGCGTCTCGGTGCCGATGCGCGGACCGACGGTCACCACGCGGTCATCCGCGGCATAGACCGACTTTCGAGCGCTCCGGTGTGGTGTTCGGACATCCGCGCCGGTGCCGGGTTGGTGCTGGCGGGGCTGGTGGCCGACGGGGTGACCGAGGTGCACGACGTCGAGCACATCGACCGCGGCTACCCGCATTTCGTGGAGATCCTGCGCAGCCTCGGCGGCGAGATCGAGCGCGTGAGCGACTGAACCTGTCCGATCGGGCAGGCCATGACCCCTCCCCGCGGGTGGATCCCCGTCGAGTACGGTCAGGACCCCTTGTCGCCGTTGTGATCTGGGCGACATTCTCGTTGTGACAGACCCAACCGTCACAAGGAGTTCACCACCATGGCCATTGAGCTGAACCAGATCTGGGACTTCCCGATCAAGGAGTTCCACCCGTTCCCGAAGGCGAAGCTCGGCGTGGGCGCGCACGACATGCTCGGGGTCGAGGCCAAAGAACTGGGCATGACCCGGGCGCTGCTCATGACCACCGGTCTGCGCGGCTCGGGGATCATCGAGGAACTGATCGGCAAGATCGAATACCAGGGCGTCGACGTCGTCCTGTACGACCAGGTGGAGTCCAATCCCAAGGACTACAACTGCATGGACGCCGCGGCGCTCTACCAGTCGGAGAAGTGCGACGGCATCATCTCGGTGGGCGGCGGCTCGAGCCACGACGCCGCCAAGGGCGCGCGCATGGTCATCGCGCACGACGGTCGCAACATCAACGAGTTCGAGGGCTTCTCCAAGGCCACGAACAAGGAGAATCCGAAGCACATCGCTGTCTCCACCACGGCCGGAACGGGTTCGGAGACGTCGTGGGCGTACGTCATCACCGACACCTCGGACATGAACAAGCCGCACAAGTGGGTGGCTTTCGACGACACATGTCTCGTCGATCTCGCAATGGATGATCCGCTGCTGTACTACACCTGCCCCGAACACTTCACCGCGTTCTGCGGCTTCGACGTGCTGGCCCACGCGAGTGAGCCGTACGTCTCGCGACTGGACTTCGCGCCGTCGCTCGGCAATGCCAAGTACTCGATCGAACTCATCCGGGATCATCTGCGCACGGCCGTCTACGACCCGCGCAATCTGGAGGCCCGTACCGGGATGATGCACGCGCAGTACATCGCCGCGCAGGCATTCAACTCGGGCGGCCTCGGTCTGGTGCACTCGCTGTCCCACGCGGTGAGCGCCTTCTACGACAGCCACCACGGGCTCAACAACGCGATCGCGCTGCCGCGTGTCTGGGAGTACAACCTGCCCGCGCGTTTCGAGCGGTACGCCGAAATCGCGGGGCTGCTCGGCGTCGACACCTCGAAGATGACCACGGTGCAGGCCGCGGACGCGGCGGTCGAGGAGGCCATCCGGTTGTCGAAGGATCTCGGCATCCCGGACAACTTCGGTCAGCTCTCGACGGCCAGCTACGACAAGAACCGGATGAACACGGGCAAGTACGAGGGCCGCGGCGAGACCATGGACACCTCGGACAAGCAGATCCGGGCGATCGCCGAACACATGATGGACGACTGGTGCACGCCGGGCAACCCGCGCGAGAGCACGGTCGAGTCGCTCATCCCGATGGTCGCGCACGCCTTCACCGGCAGTTACTGAACCGGCCACCGGCCCCGTATCCGACCCCCCCGACAAGGAGATCCACCCCTGATGACCGACATCTGCGCCCCGCCGGCGGCGTCCGAGGACATCGCCCATTTCGGTTCCGTCGAGGAGCTGACGGACGCTCTGGGGACCCAGGGTTATCTGATCGGTCCGGACCTGGCGGTCGTCGTCCATCTGGCGACGCTGCTCGACCGGCCGCTGCTGCTCGAGGGGCCGGCCGGGGTCGGTAAGACGGAGCTGGCCAAGGCGCTGGCCGCGGCGTCTGGGCGAGAGCTCGTGCGGTTGCAGTGTTACGAGGGCCTCGACGAGTCGCGGGCGCTGTACGAGTGGGATTACGCGCGTCAGCTGCTGCACGTGCAGATGCTCCGGGATCGGATCAGTTCCGAACTCGCCGCCGAGACGACCCTCTCGGCGGCGAGTTCGGCGCTCGCCCGCGCCGAGGTCGGGGTGTACACCGAGGACTTCCTCGTGGCGCGGCCGCTGCTGGCCGCCATCACCTCGACCTCACCGGCCGTCCTGCTCGTCGACGAGATCGATCGCACCGACGAGGCGATGGAGGCGGTGATGCTCGAAGTGCTCGCCGAGCGTCAGGTCACCGTGCCCGAACTGGGCACCTTCGTCGCACGATCCTCGCCGTGGGTCATCCTGACCTCCAACGACACCCGCGAGCTGTCGCCCGCGCTGAAACGCCGGTGCCTGCACTTCCAGGTCGACTACCCGGACCCGGCAACCGAGCGTGCGATCGTCGGTGTCCGGGCACCCGAGGTGGAGGACGCGGTCATCGGTGAGGTGGTTGACCTCGCGCGTCGCCTTCGAGAACTGCCGTTGCGCAAGAGTCCGTCCATCGCCGAGGTCATCGACGCCGCGCGTGCCGCGTCGTACCTCGGTGCCCGAGACCGTGGCGCGGGCGGCTCGGCCGATGCCGACCACCAGGGCGCCTTGCTCGCGCTCCTGGTGAAATTCGGCTCGGATGGCGACATCGCCCGGCGTGCGCTGGCATCGGGCGACGGTGCGGGTGACGAGGGCGGTACGCCCGTCGGGTCGGACGGCACGACCCCCATCGGATCGGTGACCGCCCGGGCGTTCGGGGCCGGACGCGCCCGCACCGCGGGTGTCCGCGCGGGTCGATGACCCGAGCACCGGTCGCGACGTGCCGCGACGAGGTGCTCGACCGGCTCGCGGTCGCCTTCGGGCGAGTGCTCCGGAGTGCAGGCGTCGCGGTCTCGCCCGCCGAGGTGATCGAGATCCGCCGTGCACTGTCGATCGTCGGCGGCGGCGAGCTGCCCGTATTGCGGGCGGCGCTTCGCGCGGTCTGCGTCAAATACTTCTATGAGGCACCGGGATTCGACATCGCTTTCGACAGGTTCTTCCTCGGCGGGGAGCCGGAGGGTGGCGACTCGGACGACCTGCCGCGACCCCGCGGCGTCGCCGCCGACCTACCCGACGACGTGATGTGGGACGAGGACTTCGACGGCGCCGGCCGCCGCATCGGAGCCGACGAACACACCGACGAGATCGGCCACCTGATGGCGGACGACCCCGATGCGGCCGAACGGCAGGGAGAGAGCGCACATCGGGAGGAGAACGACTTCAGTGTCTCCGCCGGCGCCGAGCGGCTGGGGGTCGACACCGATGAGGGAGCCACGGGCGGGGGAGTGACCTACACCGTGGAGATCGACACGGCCGACTCGTCCACGGTCGGCGAGCTGACCTCGGCGGCGGCGCGCGTCCGAGGTCGCCCGCTCGGACTGGACGGCGCTGCTGCGATACTCGCCGCGCTCGATGCCTTCGATCCGCGTCGGGCATACGGGACCGACGGGACCGACGATCTCGGCGACGGCCGTCGAGCCGACCTCGAGCAGGCGTTGAACGCGTTCGTCGACGCGCTGGCGTCCCGCCTCGAAGCCGAGGGTCATGCCGAAGCTGTTGGCGAGCACTCCGAGACAACCGGTCGCGTCGATCAGGGCGAGATCGATCGTGCGTGTCACCGGCTGGTCCAGCGCATGCGCGGCGCGCCACGCCGCGTGGTGCGCCCGGTGGACCGCGGTGCGCTCGACATCAGGGCGACGATGCGCGCGTCAGTCGCGACCGACGGTGTGCCCGCCGAGCTGTGGCGTCGACGCCTGCGGCCCGGGCCGGTGCGGATGATCGTGCTCGTCGACGTCTCGCTGTCTGTCCGTCCGGTCACCGGCTTCATCCTCAGGCTGGCCCAGACCCTGCATCGTTTCGGAGATCGGTGCGAGGTGGTCGCCTTCGTCGACCGCCCGGTTCGCGTGACCACCGCGCTTCGTGGCGCGACGGCCGACGCGGCACTGACGGCCGTCCTCGCCGCCGACGGTCTGGATCTCGCCGCGACGAGCGACTACGGTCGCGTGTTCGCCGGGATGCTCGGCGATTTCGGGGATCTCCTCGGGCGACGGACATCCGTGCTCGTCGTCGGGGACGCGCGCAGCAACGGCGCGGATCCACGCATCGATCTGATGGCCGAGATCGCCCGCCGCGCACACCGGATCGCCTGGATCACACCGGAACCCGAGCGCTACTGGACTCAGGCCGGATGTGCGATGGCCGATTACGCCGAGTTCTGCGACGGAGTCGTGAGCGTGCGCGATGCAACCGAGATGGTGGCGCACTGTGACGAGTTGGGTGCAGCGCTCAGGTGAGGTGAGTAGCGTCGGTGTACCGGCGAGGCGGCGCCGGTATGTGAGGCGCACGACCGTCGCCGGCGAGGTGTCGAAGGGATCGGAGGCAGGTCGGATGCAGGGTGGCGCGCACCGTCAGAGGACATCGGGCCTGGTCGCCAAGTTCCACGCTCCGGAGATCGTTCTCGGACCGGGCGCATTCGGTGAGGTCCCCGTCGCCACGGCCGGTCTCGGGATGCGCCGGCCTTTCGTGGTGAGCGATCGTCGCCTGGAGGCGACGCCCTGGTTCGCGCAGTTGCGGGAGGGGTTGCGTCGCGCGGGACTCACCGTCGAGTCGTACCTCGACGTGTCACCCAACCCGCGGGCGGCCGAGGTCGCGGCCGCGTTCGTCGCCTACAAGGCGCACGACGCGGACGGGTTGGTCGCCCTGGGCGGGGGTTCGGTCATCGACGCAGCCAAGGGTGTCGCCGTGCTCGCGGCGAACGGCGGACACATCCTGGAGTACGAGGGGATCGACCGCGCCCGGCGTCCACTGCCCCCACTCGTCGCGGTCCCGTCCACAGCGGGCAGCGGTGCCGACGTCTCGCAGTTCTGCATCATCAACGACGCCGAGCGTCGCACCAAGGTGACGATCATCGGGCGGTCGCTGGTACCCGACGTGACGGTTTCCGACCCGACCCTGTTGACCACCGCGCCCGCGGAGGTCACCGCGCAGGTGGGGATGGACGTGCTGACCCACTGCGTCGAGGCCTACGTGTCCCTCGCGCACGGACGTTTGACGGATTCGCTTGCGCTGGAATCGATCCGGGGAGTCTGGACGCACCTCGAGAGACTCGTCGACGACCCGCGGGACCACGTCGCTGCCGAGGAGATGTCGCTGGCGGCACTGCGGGCGGGCATGGCGTTCACGAACGCGATCCTCGGCGCGACCCATGCCATGAGCCACCCGGTCGGCGGTCACTGCGATGCGCCGCACGGCGCCATCAACTCGGTCCTGCTGCCGCACGTGATCCGTTACAACGCGCATGTGTGCGCGGACGGATTCGTCGATCTCGCCGACGCCATCGGCGTGGACACCCGCGGGGACGCGCGGACGGTGGCCGATCGGTTGGCCGATGCGATCGCCGGTCTGGGCGAACGGGTGGGCATGCCCTCGACACTGGCCCCGCTCGGGGTGCGGACCGGCGACCTGGACCAACTCACCGCCCATGCCCTGGCGGACTCCTGCATGATGACCAACCCGCGCCGCCCGGAGACCGCCGGAATCCGTGAGCTGTATGCGGAGGCGTTGTGATGACCGGCCCCGCGCCCGACCGGGGCGTCCGTCCCGAGCAGGCCGACCTCGACAGCCTCGTCGGTCTGCGATCGGTGAAGGGCAGTCACTATGCGGCGCTGCGCGGGGTCGAGGCCCGACTGAGCCGGGTGGTGGGTGCCCTCGAACGCATCTCGCGTGCTCTGGTGCGCACCGCCGAGGGGCCCGAAGCACTCGTCACCTCCGTCGTGGAGGCGGCCCGCGACCACCTGGAAGCGGAGTGGGTGGTGTTCGGGCTCGCCGACGGCAGGCTCGAACGGTCCGCCCCGAGGCACCTGATCTGCGCGAGCGGCGGCCGGTTGTTCGCCTTCGAGGGTTCGCAGAACGCCTCCGCCCCAGAGGAACTGCCCGACGCGGTACTCAACCGCCTCAACGACATCTTGCGCGGTCACGCGCCGCTGCTGCACGGCCCGATCCTGGAGGAGGATCATGTGCACGTTCCGGTGGAACTCGACGGCAGCGTCGTCGGCGGACTGTCGGCGTGGACGCCCGCCGGTCGCGGCGTGGACCCCACCGATGTCGTCGTCCTGCGAATCCTGGCCAGTCAGGCGATCGTCGCGCTGCTCAACGCCGAGCTCTTTTCCGAGACCAACAGGCACGCAGCGGAATTGGCAGAACGCAACAGCGAACTCGAACGGACCCAGCGGGAGTTGTCCGCGGCGATGCGGACCACCGTCCTGAACGAGGAGCGCGCTCGGATCGCACGGGAGCTGCATGACTCGGTCACGCAGTCGGTCCTGTCGGCAGGCGTCCAGATCGAGTTGTGCCGCGGCCTCGTGGACGGACCGGCTCTGGACCGTCTGCAGATGGCCGGGCGGCTCACCAAGGAGGCGGTCGAACAGCTGCGATCGTTCATCTATGCGCTGAACAACGCGACGAACGCCCCGTCGCCGAGTGTCCGCGAGGTTCTGGCCGAGCTGTGCTCACTGCACATGCCCCCTGACCTGCACACGTCGGTCGATGTGCGCGGACGCGCCCGCGATCTCGCCGACGACGTGCAACACGCGCTGCTACGGATCGCAGGTGAGGGGTTGTTCAACGCCGCGATCCATTCCCACGCCGGCCGCGTCGCGGTGACGCTCACCTACCGGCCGGACCGGGTCGGGTTGGCCGTCGACGACGACGGTGTGGGTGACCCTGACCACCTGCGACGCGTTCTCCGCACCGCGTCCCTGGGCGACCTCACGGCGGGTCGGCATCGTGGTCTGGCGAACATGTCGTCCCGCGCGGCTGAGCTGGGCGGCGAGCTGCGGATCCGTAGGTCTCGACTCGGCGGCATCCGGATCGGCGCGGTGCTGCCCACCATGCGCCCGTCTCCGACGCCGGACATACACACCTCCGCGAACGCGGACGGACCGATATCGATCAAGGAGTCCGGTTGAGCGGCATCGAGACCACACACCCGATCAGAACGTTGCTCGTCGACGACCACGCCCTGTTGCGCGAGGGGATGCGGTCGTTGCTGGAACGCGACCAGGTCGTCGAGGTGGTGGGTGAGGCCGGTTCTCACGACGCGGCACTGGCCGAGGTGAACGCGTGCCGGCCCGATGTGGTGGTCGTCGACCTGAAACTCTCGGCGGGCACGGAGTACGAGGGTCTGCGCTTGATCAAGGAGATCGCGCAACGTCACCCCGGGGTCGCGGCCCTGGTGCTCACGACGTTCCTCGACGACGACCTCGTTGTCCGGGCCGTACGTGCCGGAGCCCGCGGGTACGTGGTCAAGGACGTGGACACGACCGAACTCGTGCGGGCCATCCAGGCGGTGTCGACCGGGGGGAGCGCTTTCGACCCGCGGAGCGCGGCCGTCGTGTTGCGGACGGTCTCGGGCGAAGGTGACACGTCCGAGGCGCTCAGTGACCGCGAGCGGGAGGTGTTGCGCCTCCTGGCCGACGGGCTGTCCAACAAGCGGATCGGTGAGACGCTCTACATCTCCGAATCGACCGTGAAGTTCCACATCCGCAACATCATCCGCAAACTCGGGGTCTCCAAGCGCACCGACGCGGTGTACATCGCGAGCAAGCGCGGACTCATCTGAGCGCGCCTCGGCGCGGGGTCAACACCAACCAGCCTCCGTGGTCGTCGAAGACCTCGGCGCCGGCGTGTGGCACCTGTCGCGCCCATGAGTGGAGGTCGGACTCCCGGAGCCGCAGAACGTGACCGAAGTGGGGACTGGGCTGCTCCTCGAAGGGCACTCCGATGACGACCCGGTGACGCGCGACCCGAAGCGCCTCGGTGATCGCGGTCGCGGCGGCGGAACCATCGAGATGCTCGAGAAGGTGGATGAGGGTCACCGTGTCGGCGGAACGGTCAGGGTAGGGAAGGGCGGTGGCGTCTCCGACCATGGCATCGACCGACACACCCTGTCGGCGGGCGGCCGCGGACAGCAACGACACCGCACCCGGCGAGATGTCGCAGGCGGAGACGTCGAAGCCCTCCATCGCGCAGCCGAGGGCGAAGAAACCGAAGCAGCAACCGACTTCGAGGACGCTGCGGCCTCGGAGCAGAGCGCGTGCGCGGTGATGAACCGGGGCAAATGCCGATATGCCACAGCGCAATTCGCGTAGAGAATTCCGGTAGAAGGCTGACCAGGCATCGGTGCGCAACTCTGCGGAGGTGCGGATGATCCCCAGCGCGGCGGCCTCGAATTGCTCCTGACCCGACAGGACGCCCGCCTCGACGAGTGACACCAGCCCGTCGACGACACCCGCGTCCGACACCGACCCTTCGTCGAAGGGATGGGCGATGTGCACGACCCCGGCCACGACGCGCCAGGAGAGGAGACCGCAACGGACGAAACCCGAAGGCACCAGCGACGATCGGCGCACAACGGGTAGGCCGTGCGATGGGTCTGCCGTCGGCTTCGCAAGCCGGGCCGGCGTCGAGATCTTCTCGATTGCAGTCATGAAACGACGGTAGGAACTCGCTGACCTGCGCATAACTGACCAACAGGTGCCTCGTGCCTGTCCGAACGGACGGTTTGCGGCGCACGTCACACTCGCGACTTCGTCGAATCTGGTGGCGTGACAGTGGTATTCGCAAGCGGACTCGTGCCGGTGACCTGCGGTGATGTTGCGCCAGACGCGTGCCGACCTGGCGATTTGACCCCGGCGATCCGGTTGCGTAACTTTCTTCAAGTCAGCGAGCCACGGCGCCGCCCCGGAGGGCCTGAGAGGGTCTGAAGGCGGGGAGTGGAGACCGGGTTTTTCGTTGGCCGCCCCTGATTGTTTCGGCTGAGGCTTTTGTGTCTTGGTTGGGTGGTTGGGGTTGCCAGATCTCTTGAGTCCGAAACTTTTCGGGGTTGCGGACTGCGGATCGGGTCTGGTAGGCTGGAAGAGTTGCCCCGGAGACGGGGTGGCGGAGATTGTGTGGACTCAAGTCTGCTGGTGAGGGCCCTTTTGGGGGTGGGTAGCTGGTGGGTGTGTGTTCTTTGAGAACTCGATAGTGTGATGATGAATTGTCTGATGCCATTTGTGGCATCGAGCATCTTTTGTGGATGTTGATGTTTTTGTGGCGCCTCGCCTTTTGGGTGTGGGTGTCATTTGTTTTGCTAGGTTTATTTTGGTCAGGTTTGCTTTCCTGGTTGTGTTGAAATGCTGGCCTTCCTTGTGGGGGGTTGGTTTTTTCGATGGTTTTTCATGGAGAGTTTGATCCTGGCTCAGGACGAACGCTGGCGGCGTGCTTAACACATGCAAGTCGAACGGAAAGGCCCAGCTTGCTGGGTACTCGAGTGGCGAACGGGTGAGTAACACGTGGGTGATCTGCCCTGCACTCTGGGATAAGCCTGGGAAACTGGGTCTAATACCGGATATGACCATGGGATGCATGTTCTGTGGTGGAAAGCTTTTGCGGTGTGGGATGGGCCCGCGGCCTATCAGCTTGTTGGTGGGGTAATGGCCTACCAAGGCGACGACGGGTAGCCGACCTGAGAGGGTGATCGGCCACACTGGGACTGAGACACGGCCCAGACTCCTACGGGAGGCAGCAGTGGGGAATATTGCACAATGGGCGCAAGCCTGATGCAGCGACGCCGCGTGAGGGATGACGGCCTTCGGGTTGTAAACCTCTTTCACCAGGGACGAAGCGTGAGTGACGGTACCTGGAGAAGAAGCACCGGCCAACTACGTGCCAGCAGCCGCGGTAATACGTAGGGTGCGAGCGTTGTCCGGAATTACTGGGCGTAAAGAGCTCGTAGGCGGTTTGTCGCGTCGTCTGTGAAATTCTGCAACTCAATTGTAGGCGTGCAGGCGATACGGGCAGACTTGAGTACTACAGGGGAGACTGGAATTCCTGGTGTAGCGGTGAAATGCGCAGATATCAGGAGGAACACCGGTGGCGAAGGCGGGTCTCTGGGTAGTAACTGACGCTGAGGAGCGAAAGCGTGGGTAGCGAACAGGATTAGATACCCTGGTAGTCCACGCCGTAAACGGTGGGTACTAGGTGTGGGTTCCTTTTCACGGGATCCGTGCCGTAGCTAACGCATTAAGTACCCCGCCTGGGGAGTACGGCCGCAAGGCTAAAACTCAAAGGAATTGACGGGGGCCCGCACAAGCGGCGGAGCATGTGGATTAATTCGATGCAACGCGAAGAACCTTACCTGGGTTTGACATACACCAGACGCGGCTAGAGATAGTCGTTCCCTTGTGGTTGGTGTACAGGTGGTGCATGGCTGTCGTCAGCTCGTGTCGTGAGATGTTGGGTTAAGTCCCGCAACGAGCGCAACCCTTGTCCTGTATTGCCAGCGGGTTATGCCGGGGACTTGCAGGAGACTGCCGGGGTCAACTCGGAGGAAGGTGGGGATGACGTCAAGTCATCATGCCCCTTATGTCCAGGGCTTCACACATGCTACAATGGCTGGTACAGAGGGCTGCGATACCGTGAGGTGGAGCGAATCCCTTAAAGCCAGTCTCAGTTCGGATTGGGGTCTGCAACTCGACCCCATGAAGTCGGAGTCGCTAGTAATCGCAGATCAGCAACGCTGCGGTGAATACGTTCCCGGGCCTTGTACACACCGCCCGTCACGTCATGAAAGTCGGTAACACCCGAAGCCGGTGGCCTAACCCCTTGTGGGAGGGAGCTGTCGAAGGTGGGATCGGCGATTGGGACGAAGTCGTAACAAGGTAGCCGTACCGGAAGGTGCGGCTGGATCACCTCCTTTCTAAGGAGCACACAACTACACACGTTTCGTGGGCGTCTGTTCTGCGGCGTGTGTGTGTTCACGGGTGAAACATCAGACACGTTGTGGTGGCCGGCTTGGTGCTGGTTTGTCCATGGCGAGCATTCCACTGTGAGGTGGGTGCGTTCGCGTCACACTATCGGGGTTCTGAGGGAACACGCGGCTGGCTTTCGGGCTGGTGTGTGTTGTCTTTGACCTAGCTGTCTGGTTGATCGTGCCGGTGAGGTGTCCTGTGGTGGGGTGCGGAGGTGCGGGAGGTTGGATGGTGTGTGTTGTTTGAGAAGTGCATAGTGGATGCGAGCATCTTTATTTCAAATCAACTTTTTGTTGGTCTGTGATTTAGCAGAATTTGTTTTGTGCACGAACGTGGTTCGTGTGGTGTCTACATTCGATCCTCGGGTCTCACTTTGGTGGGGTGTGGGGGTGGTTTGTAGGTGTTGTTGTAAGTGTGTAAGGGCGTTCGGTGGATGCCTTGGTACCAGGAGCCGATGAAGGACGTGGTAGGCCGCGATAGTCCTCGGGGAGTTGTCAAACGAGCTGTGATCCGAGGGTGTCCGAATGGGGAAACCCAGCACGAGTGATGTCGTGTTACCACCAGCTGAATGTATAGGCTGTGTGGGGGGAACGTGGGGAAGTGAAACATCTCAGTACCCATAGGAAGAGAAAACAATTGTGATTCCGTGAGTAGTGGCGAGCGAAAGCGGAGGAGGCTAAACCATGCGCATGTGTAACCGGGTAGGGGTTGTGTGTGTGGGGTTGTGGGGTTCATCTTCTCAGATCTACCTGTCTGGGCGTGAGTCAGAAAATCGTGTGTTAGGTGAAGTGGCCTGGAATGGTCTGCCGTAGTCGGTGAGAGTCCGGTAGCTGAAAACACATGGTCTTGCGTGATGTTCTCCCAAGTAGCAGCGGGCTCGTGGAATCTGCTGTGAATCTGCCGGGACCACCCGGTAAGCCTGAATACTTCCTGGTGACCGATAGCGGACAAGTACCGTGAGGGAAAGGTGAAAAGTACCCCGGGAGGGGAGTGAAATAGTACCTGAAACCGGACGCTTACAATCCGTCAGAGCCTGCGCCATTTCGGTGGGTGGGTGATGGCGTGCCTTTTGAAGAATGAGCCTGCGAGTTAGTGCTCGGTGGCGAGGTTAACCCGTGTGGGGTAGCCGTAGCGAAAGCGAGTCTGAATAGGGCGTTGGAGTCGCCGGGTCTAGACCCGAAGCGGAGTGATCTACCCATGGCCAGGGTGAAGCGTCGGTAAGACGTCGTGGAGGCCCGAACCCACTTCAGTTGAAAATGGAGGGGATGAGTTGTGGGTAGGGGTGAAAGGCCAATCAAACTCCGTGATAGCTGGTTCTCCCCGAAATGCATTTAGGTGCAGCGTCACATGTTTCTTACCGGAGGTAGAGCTACTGGATGGCCGATGGGCCCCACAGGGTTACTGACGTCAGCCAAACTCCGAATGCCGGTAAGTGAGAGTGTGGCAGTGAGACTGCGGGCGATAAGGTTCGTAGTCGAGAGGGAAACAGCCCAGATCGCCGGCTAAGGCCCCTAAGCGTGTACTAAGTGGAAAAGGATGTGGGGTCGCGAAGACAACCAGGAGGTTGGCTTAGAAGCAGCCACCCTTGAAAGAGTGCGTAATAGCTCACTGGTCAAGTGATCCTGCGCCGACAATGTAGCGGGGCTCAAGTACACCGCCGAAGCCGCGGCACTCACACAAGAGCCCGCCTTTCCCTTGCGGGGGATTGGCTAGGTGTGTGGGTGGGTAGGGGAGCGTCCTGCATCCGTGGAAGCCACAGAGTGATCTAGTGGTGGAGGGTGTGGGAGTGAGAATGCAGGCATGAGTAGCGAAAGCAGAGTGAGAAACTCTGCCGCCGAATGACCAAGGGTTCCTGGGCCAGGCTAATCCGCCCAGGGTGAGTCGGGACCTAAGGCGAGGCCGACAGGCGTAGTCGATGGACAACGGGTTGATATTCCCGTACCCGTGTATCCGCGCCCATGCTGAATCAGTTGTACTAACCATCCTGATCCTCCGAGAGTGCCTTCGGGTGCCGAGTGGGGTGATGCATGGGACCTTGGCTGGTAGTAGGCAAGCGATGGGGTGACGCAGGAAGGTAGTGGGGCCAGTCAGTGGTTGTACTGGTGTAAGCCTGTAGGGCGAGCGATAGGCAAATCCGTCGTTCACATAGCCTGAGAGGTGATGCGTAGCCGTTGCGGTGAATTCCATGATCCTATGCTGCCGAGAAAAGCCTCTAGTGAGTTGGTACACGGCCCGTACCCCAAACCAACACAGGTGGTCAGGTAGAGAATACTAAGGCGATCGAGAGAACTGTGGTTAAGGAACTCGGCAAAATGCCCCCGTAACTTCGGGAGAAGGGGGACCCATTCTGGTGACGGCCTTTTCGGTCTGAGCTGGTGTGGGTCGCAGAGACCAGAGAGAAGCGACTGTTTACTAAAAACACAGGTCCGTGCGAAGTCGTAAGACGATGTATACGGACTGACGCCTGCCCGGTGCTGGAAGGTTAAGAGGACCGGTTAGTTCCCTTTGGGGAGCGAAGCTGAGAATTTAAGCCCCAGTAAACGGCGGTGGTAACTATAACCATCCTAAGGTAGCGAAATTCCTTGTCGGGTAAGTTCCGACCTGCACGAATGGCGTAACGACTTCTCTGCTGTCTCAACCACAGACTCGGCGAAATTGCAGTACGAGTAAAGATGCTCGTTACGCGCGGCAGGACGAAAAGACCCCGGGACCTTCACTATAGCTTGGTATTGGTGTTCGGTTCGGTTTGTGTAGGATAGGTGGGAGACTGTGAAGTGGGCACGCCAGTGTTCATGGAGTCGTTGTTGAAATACCACTCTGATCGTATTGGACTTCTAACCTCGGACCCTGATCGGGTTCAGGGACAGTGCCTGGTGGGTAGTTTAACTGGGGCGGTTGCCTCCTAAAAGGTAACGGAGGCGCCCAAAGGTTCCCTCAGCCTGGTTGGCAATCAGGTGTTGAGTGTAAGTGCACAAGGGAGCTTGACTGTGAGACGTACATGTCGAGCAGGGACGAAAGTCGGGACTAGTGATCCGGCACCGGCAAGTGGAAGCGGTGTCGCTCAACGGATAAAAGGTACCCCGGGGATAACAGGCTGATCTTCCCCAAGAGTCCATATCGACGGGATGGTTTGGCACCTCGATGTCGGCTCGTCGCATCCTGGGGCTGGAGTAGGTCCCAAGGGTTGGGCTGTTCGCCCATTAAAGCGGCACGCGAGCTGGGTTTAGAACGTCGTGAGACAGTTCGGTCTCTATCCGCCGCGCGCGTAAGAAACTTGAGGAAACCTGTCCCTAGTACGAGAGGACCGGGACGGACGAACCTCTGGTGTGCCAGTTGTCCCGCCAGGGGCACCGCTGGTTAGCTACGTTCGGAAGGGATAACCGCTGAAAGCATCTAAGCGGGAAGCCTGTTCCAAGATGAGGTTTCTCACCCCCTTCGCGGGGTTAAGGCCCCCCACAGACCATGGGGTTGATAGGCCAGAACTGTACGCACAGCAATGTGTTCAGGTGACTGGTACTAATCGGCCGAGGACTTACAACAACACCCACACACCCAAAACCATTTTTTGGTGTGTTCGCATCCACTATGTACTTCTGAAACAACACACAACAAAAACAAACACAGTTGTGTGTGTGTTTCATAAAGTTACGGCGGCCATAGCGGAGGGGAAACGCCCGGCCCCATTCCGAACCCGGAAGCTAAGCCCTCCAGCGCCAATGGTACTGCACCCTAACCAGTGTGGGAGAGTAGGACACCGCCGAACACAACTCCCAGAATGCCCCGCAACACACGTTGCGGGGCATTCTGCATTCTCATGCGCTTTCTTTGGGGACCACGATCATCGGTATCGACACTGCGCGCAGGATCTTTGCCGCGGTGGTTCCGAGGAACAAGGTGTTCGGCGCGGCCAGCCTGCTCGAGCCCACCATGACGACATCCCCGTCCTGCCACTCCAGAGATTCGACTGCCTCTTCGATGGTGGTTCCCGAGGCGACGACCGAACTCACCGGGAAATCCGGTGGCAGTTGTGCGCGTGCTGCATCAAGAGTCTGCTGGGCGTGCACCTGGGCGCGGTCTATGGCGTGCTGATCCGGTTCGGTGCGCCACGGTTGGACGTCGTCGATGGCGACGAGCGAGATGAGCCGAATCGGTCGATCGGCGCGTACGCCGCTGCGAAGGGCGGTCTCGAACAGCAGTCGCGTCCCGGGACGGTGCCCGATGGCAACCGAGATCTGTCTGACCTCCTCGGCTCCGAGATGCGCGAATCCCGGAGGTGCGACCGCCACGGGGATCGGTGAGGAATGGAGGATGTCGTTGACGACGGTGCCGAGCGTATGGCGTCCGCGGATACCGCCGCCGGCGCCGCCGATCACCAGCATGTCCGCCCCGGTTCGATGAGCCTGGACGATGAGGCCCTCGGCGGGATTCGCATGCTCGGCGATCGTCGTCGTGGTCTCGATGTCGTCCGGCAGTCGCGACGCGGCCTGGTCGAGCCACTGCCGTGCCGCACTGTCGAGAGCATCGGTGAGACGTTCGACGGGGATCGGTTCTGTCGTATCCCCGGAGCGCTCCGGCTCGGGCGGTATGACGATACAGATCTCGAGCTCGGCGTCGAAGGAGCGTGCCAGGCAGGCGCCGAGTGCGACTGCATCCTCGCCTCCCGAGGTCGCGATGTATGCGACGAGCAACTTCATCGGTACTCCCTCACGTGAACGTCTTCCCACCCCGCCCTCGCCAGCCTAGCCACCACCCGATCGATCGGACGCGCGTCGACGACTGCCGAAGTACTCCGGTCTCCGCGTGGTCGGTGTCCCCCTCGGCGACGAACCCGCTTAGATAGGGGCATGGAGTCCCTCGTCGACGGATATTTCAGCCACATCATGGACGAATGCCGATCGGATCGATCGGGAGCAGTGGCCGATTACATCCCGGAATTGGCCGTGGTCGACCCGAACGGTTACGCCCTGTCGGTCTGCGTCCACGACGGTCATACGTACTCCCACGGCGACACTTCCACGTCATTCACAATCCAGTCGGTGTCCAAGCCGCTGACCTACGCGATGGCGTTGCAGAAACACGGGGCCGTCGCGGTGGATGCGCGAATCGGCGTCGAACCGTCGGGAGAGGCGTTCAACGAGATCAGCGTCGACGACCGGCGCCGGCCCAAGAATCCGATGATCAATGCCGGCGCGATCTTCGCGGCGTCTATGTTGCTCCCGCCGATGCGTGGCGTGGACGAGTCCGCGGTGGCTGCAGCGTTCGCCGAGGTGCTCGAGTTCTACTCTGGCTGTGCGGGTCGTCGCCTGACGATGGATGAGGACGTGTACGCCTCGGAGGCGTCCACGGGTTCCCGCAATCGTGCGATCGCGTACATGCTCGACAGCTTCGGCTCGTTGGAGACCAGCCCGGATGCGGCGCTCGATCTGTACTACCGGCAGTGCTCGATCCGCGTGACGACCGACGACCTCGCGGGCATCGGCGCGACCATCGCCAACGGCGGGGTGAATCCGCGAACGGGGCGCTCGGTGTTCTCCGGCGAGACGGCGCAGCGGCTGCTGAGCGTCATGACCACATGCGGGATGTACGACGGCGCGGGGGACTGGGTCACCACCGTCGGACTGCCGGCGAAGAGCGGGGTCGGTGGCGGCATACTCGCCGTGTTGCCGGGTCAGCTGGGCATCGGGGTGTACTCGCCACGACTCGACGAGCACGGCAACAGCGTTCGTGGCGTCGAGGTGTGCCGGTCGTTGTCCAAGGATCTCGGGCTGCACATGTTCAACGTGACACGCGAGAGCCGGGTGACGATCCGGTCGGTGTACGACCTGTCGGACACCACCGTCGGAGAGGAATGGACCGAGCGCGAGCGCAGCTACCTGCGGACGTGCCGGGACACCATCCGGGTATACGAACTCCAGGGCGACCTGACGTTTGCCGGCGCCGAGAGCGTGCACCGGCGGCTGGAAGCCGACATGAACGACTACACGGTGGTGATCGTCGAGATCTCCCGTATCGGGGTCATCGACGCGGTCGCGCGCACAATGGTGCTGAGCATGAAGCAACGACTCGACGACAGCGGACGCCGCGCCATGCTCGTCGACCCCGACGGCGTGGTCCGGGCCAGCGTGGACCGTCACCGCAACGATGCTTCGGTTCCCGATCTCGCTGCACCACAAGAACTCCGGGGGTTCGACCCGGCGTTGCCGCATGTGCACTCGACCATGGACGATGCCATCACCGATGCCGAGTCCTTCTTGCTCAAGCACTACTACGGCCGGTGAGTCCCGCCCCGGGAACCGACGGGCAGGGGGTCCCGTCCAGCAGTGACCGGATGGCCTAGGGTGGGCACGTGCGTCTCGTCATCGCTGAGTGTCAGGTCGACTACGTCGGGCGGCTGACCGCCCACCTGCCCATGGCGCGGCGGCTGTTGCTGATCAAGTCCGACGGGTCGGTCAGCGTGCACGCCGACGACCGTGCGTACAAGCCGCTGAACTGGATGAGCCCGCCGTGCTGGTTGACCGAGGCCGCTGTCCCCGAGGGTACGCAGGCAGAGGCGTACTGGGTGGTCACGAACAAGGCCGGTGAGGAACTGCGGATCACCATCGCCGCCATCGAGCACGACTCCGAACACGAGTTGGGCGTCGACCCCGGGCTGGTCAAGGACGGCGTCGAAGCGCATCTCCAGGAGCTCCTGGCCGAGCACGTCGAGACCCTCGGCCCCGGGCACACGCTCATCCGGCGCGAGTACATGACGGCCATCGGACCGGTGGACCTGCTCTGCCGCGACGCCTCCGGGGCCACGGTCGCGGTGGAGATCAAGCGGCGGGGTGAGATCGATGGTGTTGAGCAGTTGACCCGATACCTCGAGCTCCTCAACCGGGACACGACGCTGGCACCCGTGGCAGGGGTCTTCGCGGCTCAGCAGATCAAGCCGCAGGCGCGAACACTCGCCGAGGACCGCGGGATCCGCTGTGTCGTCCTCGATTACGACGAGCTGCGCGGTGCCGAGAGTACCGAGTTCCGGCTGTTCTAGGGCGCCTGGTCAGGCGTTGCTGGGTGCTTCCTCGACCCTGGCCTCGGGCGAGAGCCTGCGGTTGAGCAGATCCAGGTCCTCGGCGTCGGTGAGCAGCGAATAATCGGAGTCCTCGGGCTGGGTGAGAAGCGCAGGCAGCTCCGCCAACCTGTCGCGCAGCTGGCCGAGGTTGGCGGCGATGTCCTGACGGGCGCGGTCGGCGGCCTGCGCCAACTCGCGGGAGCGGTTCAAGCGCTCGGCGGCGATGTCCAGGGCGGTCTGCCGGATGTGCGCCGCCTCGTCGAGAGCCCGTTCACGCTGGTCGGCCAGTTCGGCATCCTGACGTTCGCGTTCGGCTTCGCGCTCGCGCGCACTGACGGCCTCGAGTTCGGCGACCTCGGCCTTGGCCTTCTCGACGATGCGCCGGGCCTCGTCGTTGGCGGCCGACATCGTCTTGGTGTGTTCGGCCTCCATCGCCGCGGTGCGTTCGGCGATCAGCCGGGCCGACTCCGACTCGTTCGCGGCGGCCGTTTCCTTGACCTGGCGGGCTCGCGCGGCGGCCTCGTCGACGAGCTTCTTGGCGGCGGTACGGGCCTCGCCGCGAACCCGCTCGGCGTCGGCAGCGGCCGACGAGCGCATGTCGGCCGCTTCCTGGCGGGCGATGGACAAGGTCTCGGCTGCCTCGGCGGACGCCTCGGCACGCATTTCCGACGCCTCGTCGGAGGCCAGCTGCAGCATGCGGGACAGGCGTTCGCTCATCCCCTGCGCGGTGGTCGGCGGAACCGACAGTTTGTCCACCTCGCGGCGGAGCTCGGCGATCTCGTCGCGCGCGTCCTCGAGGTGGGAGGCCAACTCGTGTGCGTTGGCGGTGGCGGCGTCGCGATCGGCGGCGAGGACGCGCAGCTCGGCGTCGAGTCGCTGGAGGTGGTCGGCGACCTGCTCACGGTCATAACCGCGCATCACGATCGCGAAGGGCAATTGCCGTGCGGGACCTGGCATGGCGGCCAGTGTATCGGAGAGCGTGCTGGGTCGACGCGTCGTCGGCGGCGACGCGCGGACACCGGTTGCGGCGTCCGCGCGGTCGCGATGCCGACGGTCGCGTGAACGTCCGCCGGTTGTGGGCGAGTGGCAGCCCCCGGCGGGCGTCAGAGCGGAAGTCGTTGACTCCCAGAGGTTTTGCGGAGTTTCGCAGTCCCTCAGTGAGCGTCAGCGGCGGGCTCGACGAGTTCGAGCAGCACGCCCCCGGCATCCTTCGGGTGCACGAAGTTGATGCGTGAGTTCGCGGTGCCACGCTTGGCGGCGGGGTAGAGGACGCGGACGCCGGCCTCGGTGAGTCGCGCCATGACGGCGTCGACATCGGTGACGCGGACCGCGAGTTGCTGTAGGCCGGGTCCGTTGCGATCGATGAACTTCGCGATGGTCGACGACTCGTCGAGCGGTGCCAGCAGCTGGATGACCGCGCCGGTGCCGCCCGCGGGGCCGACCATGGCCTCTTCGACGCCCTGCTCGGCGTTGGTCTCCTGGTGCAGCGTCTCGAAGCCGAGGTGGGTCGCATACCACTGTTTGGCGGCATCCAGATCGGGGACGGCGATACCGACGTGATCGATGGCCACGACCAGGTCGGAGATGAGAGCTGTGGTGCTGGGGTCCGTTGCTGAGGAAGACATGGGACAACGGTAGCGTTGAGGTGTTGAGCGCACAGAGCGGGCGCTCGGTAAACCCCCTCACGAGACCCCCGGAGGTTCGTTCCATGTCCTCGACTCCCGACACGACAACCGTCATCGTCGCCGGTGCGCGCACGCCCTTCGGCCGCCTGATGGGTTCGCTGAAGGACTTCAGCGGGGTCGACCTCGGTGCCGTCGCGATCAAGGGTGCGCTCGAGCGCTCCGGTGTCCCGGCGTCGGAGGTCCAGTACGTGATCATGGGCCAGGTCCTCACCGCGGGCGCAGGCCAGATGCCCGCCCGGCAGGCCGCGGTGAAGGCCGGCATCGGCTGGGACGTCCCCACGCTGACCATCAACAAGATGTGTCTGTCGGGTATCGACGCGATCGCGCTCGCCGACCAGCTCATCCGCGCCGGTGAGTTCGACTGCGTCGTGGCCGGTGGCCAGGAGTCGATGACCCAGGCGCCCCACATCCTGCAGGGCAGCCGCAGCGGCTTCAAATACGGCAACACCGAGCTCGTCGACCACATGGCCTTCGACGGCCTGCACGACGCCTTCACCGATCAGCCGATGGGGGCGCTGACCGAGCAAGGCAACGACGCGGACGGGTTCACCCGCGAGCAGCAGGACGAGTTCGCCGCCCGCAGCCATCGGCTCGCGGCCGCCGCGTGGAAGAACGGACTGTTCGACGACGAGGTCGTGCCGGTGTCTATCCCGCAGCGCAAGGGCGACCCGATCGAGTTCGCCGAGGACGAGGGCATCCGTGCCAACACCACCGTCGAGTCGCTCTCCGGATTGCGTCCGGCGTTCCGCAAGGACGGCACCATCACCGCGGGCAACTCGTCGCAGATCTCCGACGGCGCGGCTGCCGTGATCGTGATGAGCAAGGCCAAGGCCGAGGAACTCGGTGTGACGTGGCTGGCGGAGATCGGCGCCCACGGTGTTGTCGCCGGGCCGGACTCGAGCCTGCAGGCGCAGCCGGCCAACGCCATCGTGAAGGCATGTGACCGCGAGGGCATCGCACCGGCCGACCTCGACCTCATCGAGATCAACGAGGCGTTCGCCGCGGTGGGTCTGTCCTCGACCAAGCAACTCGGCATCGACCCCGAGATCGTCAACGTCAACGGTGGCGCCATCGCCGTCGGCCATCCGATCGGGACCTCGGGTGCGCGCGTGGCGCTGCACGTCGCGCTCGAGCTCAAGCGTCGCGGCGGCGGCACCGGCGCGGCGGCTCTGTGCGGCGCCGGAGGTCAGGGAGACGCACTCATCATCAAGGTGCCGAAGAGCTGACCGAGGAGATGTCTACGACACTTTGTCGTAGTTTGATGTCCGATTCGGCACAATGGGGATCATGCTGTCTTTCTTCGACCTGACCACTCCGGCCAAACGCTTCCGGCTCGTCGCTGTCGCCGAGGCCATCACCTGGGCGATCCTGCTGGTCGCCATGGTC
Source organism: Gordonia terrae (assembly GCF_051789125.1). GTDB lineage: Bacteria > Actinomycetota > Actinomycetes > Mycobacteriales > Mycobacteriaceae > Gordonia > Gordonia terrae_A. The sequence goes on from NZ_CP196526.1 coordinate 2,036,632, forward strand.
GTCAAACGCGTCAACGACGACGACGAGGCCATCGCCAAGCCGGGCATGATCCACGGCATCGTGTTCGTGATCTTCGTGGTCGTCGCCCTGATCACCGCGGTCCAGCTCAAGTGGAACGCGGTGAAGTGGGAACTCCCGCTGGGTTCGCGCCGGATCGGCATCCCGATCGTCACCCTGCTCGCCCTCGCGTCGAGCATCCCGCCCTTCGGCACGATCGTCTTCGAGTGGTGGGCGCGGCGTAACGGCCACCTCGCCGAGTTGTCGGAGGGCCGAGCGAGCAGGCAGGCCACCGCCTGACCACGTCCACCGCATCACCGATCGCCACGACGCTGCGCCGCTCCCGGCGCAGCGTCGGGGCGATCTTCACGTTGAACGGGTTCCTCGCGGCCATGTGGGTCGCGCACATCCCGGTCATCAGAGCCCGGACCGACGTCGGGCACGACGAGCTCGGCGGGCTGCTCCTCCTGCTGGGCGGGTCGGCGTTCGTCGGCATGCAGGTCTGCGGGCGCCTGATCGACCGTTGGGGTTCACGGCCGGTGACCATCGGCGCGGCGGTGCTGCTGGCGGCGGTGATACTCGCCCCGGTCCTGGCCGTCGACGGGCTCACGTTGGCCGGCGCGCTGGTGGCGTTCGGTTTCGCCAACGGATGCCTGGACGTTTCGATGAACGCGCAGGCGGTGATCGTCGAGCGGGCCTACGGTCGTCCGATCATGTCGTCGTTCCACGGCTTCTTCTCCGCGGGCAGCCTCGTCGGCTCCGGGGTGGTGGCGGCGACGCTGTGGGCGGACGTGGGCGTGGTGCCGACCGTGGCATGCGCGGCCGTCGCGGGACTCGGGGTCGTCGTGGTGGCGGCACGCGGTCTGGCCGACCGGGACGTGGGGGCGATCGACGACGGTGCCGACGAATCCGCATCTTCGCATTGGTGGCGCACCGTCGACCGGCGACGACTGGTGCTGCTGGCACTCGTCGCCTTCGCGCTCATGCTCGCCGAGGGCACCGCCTACGACTGGAGTGCACTCCACGTGGTCGAGACGTTCGGCACCTCCGAAGCGGTTGGAGCCATCGCCTTCGGCGCCTTCAGCGCGACGATGACCATCGCTCGCTTCGTCATCGACCCGGTGGTGACCTCGGTCGGTCCGGTCACGGTCGTGCGGTACGGCGGACTGATCGGAACGGCGGGCATCCTCATCGCGGTGCTCTCGCCCGTGCCGGCCGTCGCCGTCGTCGGCTGGGGCGTGTTCGGTCTCGGCCTGGCGGGCCTGATCCCGCAGATCTTCACCGCAGCCGGCAACCTGTCCGGACAGGCCAGCGGGCGGACGATCTCCGCAGTCGTCGGTTGTGGCTACCTCGGAATGCTCGCCGGCCCGGCGATCGTCGGGTTCATCAGCAGCCGGACCTCCCTGAACACCGGACTACTGGCAGCCGTGGCCGCGCTCGTCCTCGCGATCGGGCTGGCCTCGGTGGTCCGTCCGCCCGGTCCGCGGCCGTTGTCGCCGACGGCCGCCCGGTCGTCAGGCGCCGACTGATCCTTCTCCGGCGGGCGTGCCACACTAGAGGGGTGACGCGACCAACCAATCGTCAGCAGGCCGCCGCGGCGGCCCGCCAGCAGGCTGCAGCCGCCATGGCCATGTCCGGTGCCGTCGATCTCGGCGTTCTGAAGGAACGGGCCGAAGCCGAACGCGCACAAGCACAACGCGCGCAGACCGGGGCGGCATCCGCCCCGCACGATCAGGCCCCTCCCGGTGGGCAGGTCCCGGCAGCGACGGGCGGCGCGGCCGTCCTCGATGTCACCGAGGAGACGTTCGAGGCCGAGGTCCTGAACCGCTCGATGCAACAGCTCGTGGTCATCGACCTCTGGGCCGAGTGGTGCGGGCCCTGCAAACAGCTCTCACCCGTCCTGGAACGACTCGCCGCAGCTTCGGGTGGACGCTGGGTACTGGCGAAGGTCGACGTCGACGCGAATCCGCGTATCGCCCAGGCGTTCCGCGCGCAGTCGATCCCGATGGTCGTCGCCATCATGCAGGGGCAGCCGATCACCGCGTTCAACGGTGTGCGGTCCGAAGCCGAGATCACCCAGTGGATCGACGACATCTTCGCGCAGATCGGCGATGCGCTCCCCGGGGCGCCCGCAGGCGCGGCCCCCGAACCGGAACCCGAGGACCCGCGACTGCTGGCCGCAGAGGCCAAGCTCAACGACGGCGACTTCGACGGTGCGCTCGCCGACTACCGGGCGATCGCCGACGCCGAGCCGGACAATGTCGAGGCGGCCTCGGCCGCACGCAATCTGGAGTTCATCCTGCGCGCGCAGGCGCACGATCCGGCCATCGTGGAGACGGCGTCACCTCGTGACGTGGACGCCCAGCTCGCCGCCGCCGACGTTCTCCTGCTGTCCCAGCAGCCCGAGGCCGCGTTCGATCGCATCATCGACGTCGTGCGGGTGACCAACGGCGAGGAGCGCACCCGCGCCCGTACCCGGTTGCTCGAGCTGTTCGAACTCTTCGATCCCGCCGAGCCGTTCGTCGTCGGCGCGCGTCGCAAGCTCGCCAGCGCTCTCTACTGAGCCCGGTGCCGCAGGGCGGCTCCGCGGGGATCACCCGCGGGGAGCCAGCCAGATCGCGGAGTTCGCGGGGAGCATGACGCGGGCCGACGTCGGACGCCCGTGGAACGACGGTCCGTCGGCGGTCACCGAGCCCATGTTGCCCCGGCCGCCGCCGCTGTAGGCCTCGGCGTCGGTGTTGAGGATCTCGTCCCACACACCGGTCAGCGGGAGCCCGACGCGGTAGTCCGCGCGGTCCGCACCGCTCAGGTTGAACAGGCATGCGATGACCGACCCGTCGGAGCCGTATCGCAGGAAGCTGATCACGTTGTTGGCGGTGTCGTTGGCGTCGATCCACTCGTAGCCGAGGGGATCGATGTCCTGGGTGAACAGCGCGGGAGCTGAACGGTAGATCCGGTTCAGGTCGGTGACGAGCGCGGAGATGCCGGAGTGGAGTTCGCCCTCCCACCCCTGGAGCTGGTGCCAGTCGAGGCTGCGGTTGTCGGCCCATTCGCCGGTCTGTCCGAACTCCTGGCCCATGAACAACAACTGCTTGCCCGGATGCGACCACATGAAGGCCAGATAGACCCGGACACCCGCGGCCTTGGTGAACGAATCGCCCGGCATTCGGGTCCACAGCGTCCCCTTGCCGTGCACGACCTCGTCGTGCGACAGCGGCAGGACGAAGTTCTCGCTCCACGCGTACATCAGCGAGAAAGTGATCTCGTGGTGGTGGAAGCTGCGGTGGATCTGGTCGCGCGAGAGGTAGTCGAGGGTGTCGTGCATCCAGCCCATGTTCCATTTGAAGCTGAAACCCAGTCCGCCCAGATCGGTCATGCGGGTGACACCAGGCCATGCAGTGGACTCTTCGGCGACGGTGATCACGCCCGGGAAGTGCTTGTGGACGGTCGCGTTGGTCTCCTGGAGGAACTGGACCGCCTCCAGGTTCTCCCGCCCGCCGTGGATGTTCGGACGCCATTGGCCGGCGGGTCGTGAATAGTCCAGGTACAGCATCGAGGCGACGGCATCCACCCGGAGTCCGTCGATGTGGTACTCGCTGAACCAGAACAGCGCATTGGCCACCAGGAAGTTGCGCACCTCGTGCCGGCCGAAATCGAAGACGTAAGTGCCCCAGTCGAGTTGCTCGCCACGCATCGGGTCGGCGTGTTCGTAGAGCGGCGTGCCGTCGAAGCGCGCCAGTGCCCAGTCGTCCTTGGGGAAGTGGGCGGGCACCCAGTCGACGAGGACCGCGATGCCTCGCGAGTGGAGGTGGTCCACGAGATACCGGAAGTCGTCGGGCGTTCCGAAGCGAGCCGTCGGCGCGTAGTACGACGTCACCTGATAGCCCCAGGATCCGCCGAAGGGATGCTCGGCGACGGGCAGGAACTCGACGTGGGTGAAGCCCTTCTCGGCCACATAGTCGGCCAGCTCGTGTGCCAGCTCGCGATAACCGAGGCCTTCGCGCCACGAGGCCAGGTGCACCTCGTAGACGCTCATCGGTTCGCGTTCGGGTGCGGACTGTTCGCGCCGGGCGATCCAGGCGTCGTCGGTCCAGACGTGCTGCGACACGGTGACCCTCGAGGCGGTGGCCGGCGGCGGGGTCGTGCGGAATGCCATCGGGTCGGCCTTCTCGCGGATGACCCCGTCGGCCCCGTGCACCCGGAACTTGTAGTGGGCTCCGTCGCCGACGCCGGGGACGAACACCTCCCACACGCCGCTCGACCCGATCTTGCGCATCGGGGCGACGCGCCCGGTCCATCCGTCGAAGTCGCCGATGACGGTGACGCCGTGCGCATTCGGTGCCCACACCGAGAAGGCGGTGCCCTCCACGACGCCGTCGGCGGTGGTGTAGGAGGTGACCCGTGCGCCGAGGGCGTTCCAGAGCGCCTCGTGGCGTCCCTCGCTGAACAGGTGGATGTCGACATCGCCGAGACTGGGCAGGAACCGATATCCGTCGGCGACGACGAATTCCGATGTGCCGCCCGAGGGGTCGGGGTAGGTGACGCGGTACCGGTAGTCCATGAGGTTCGCGATGGGGACTGTGACGACCCAGAGGTCATCGGTCTGGCGGGTCATCGGGTGATCGATCCCGCCGATGATCGCCGATACCTCGACCGCGTTCGGACGCAGCGTGCGGAGGATGGTGGTGCCACCCGGGGCGTCGTGGGCGCCGAGGAAGGCGTGCGGGTCGGGGTGGGTCTGCGCGGCCAGGCGGTTCAGGTCGTGCTCGGATGCGCTCGGGTCCGGCGGGTCGGACGGTGCAGGCGACTCGAATGGTGTGGGCGCCGCCGGGTTCGGTGTGGTGTTCGAGGGATCGGAACGGTCGGTCACGGGTACCTCACTGGATCCGGTAGGCGAGTTGCTGTGCGGCGTCGGGATTCAACGGCGGCAGGGCGAGAATGTGCGCGACCGCACGCCAGGGTTCGAGGCGCACATAGTTGTCCTGTCCCCACCAGTACTCCTCGCCGGAGACCTCGTCGCGAACGGTGAAGTGGTCGTACCACTCGAAGCCGAGCTTGGGCAGGTCGAGCCACACGGTGGAATCCTCGGCGCCGAACGGGTTCAGGTTGATCACGACGACGACCCGATCACCGGACACCGGGTCGATCTTGGAGTAGACGATGAGCGACGGGTTGTCGACGTGGTGGAAGTGGATGTTGCGCAGCTGCTGCAGCGCCGGGTGACGCCGCCGGATCTCGTTCAGCGAGGTGATCCACGGTTCGAGGGACTCACCGCGACCCGCCGCGGCCTTGTAGTCGCGGGGCCGCAGTTCGTACTTCTCGGAGTTGAGGTACTCCTCGCTGCCCTCGGCCACCGCCCGGTGCTCGTAGAGCTCGTATCCGCTGTACACCCCCCACGTCGGTGCGAGGGTCGCGGCCAGTGCCGCGCGCAGTGCGAACATCCCCGGACCGCCGTGCTGCAGGCTCTCGTGCAAGATGTCGGGGGTGTTGACGAACAGGTTGGGCCGCGCCTCGTCGGCATGGTCGGCGAGTTCGCGGCCGAACTGTTCGAGCTCCCACTTGAGCGTCTTCCACGTGAAGTAGGTGTAGGACTGGCTGAAGCCGAGCCGGGCGAGGCCGTAGAGCCGGGCCGGCCGGGTGAACGACTCCGACAGGAACAGCACATCCGGGTGGCGCTTCTTGACCTCGGTGATCAGCCACTCCCAGAAGTTCGGTGGCTTGGTGTGGGGGTTGTCGACGCGGAAGATGTCGACCCCGAGGTTGACCCAGTGCAGGACGACCTTCAGGACGGCGCGGTAGATGCCGTTACGGTCGTCGTCGAAGTTCAGTGGGTAGATGTCCTGGTACTTCTTGGGCGGGTTCTCGGCGTAGGCGATGGTCCCGTCGGGCTGGACGAAGAACCAGTCCGGGTGCTCCACGGCCCACGGATGATCGGGTGCGCACTGCAATGCGAGGTCGAGGGCGACCTCGAGGCCGAGTTCGCGGGCCCGGCCGACGAAGTACTCGAAGTCGTCCTCGGTGCCCAACCGGGGGTGGATCGCGTCGTGGCCGCCGTCCTTGGAGCCGATGGCCCAGGGCGATCCGACGTCGTCGGGTCCGGCGACGAGGGTGTTGTTGGGTCCCTTGCGGTTGACCTCGCCGATGGGGTGGATCGGCGGGAGGTAGACGACGTCGAATCCCATGTCCGCGACGCGCGGTAGATCCTGTGCCGCCGTGAGGAACGTCCCGTGGACGGGGTTGCCGTCGTTGTCCCAGCCCCCGGTGGACCGCGGGAACAGCTCGTACCAGGAGCCGAAGAGTGCACGCTTGCGGTCGACCCACACCCGATAGGTGCGGCTCTTGGTGACGAGCTCGCGGACCGGGTTGTCGGTCAGGACCTCTGCGACCTCGTCCGAGATCGCCAGGCCGACGCGGTTCTCGACACGCCGCCTGCGGGCGCGCAACTGTTCGGCGGCGTCGAGTAGCAGTTCGCGTCGGTCGTCGGCGACGAGCCCCGCCGCGGTGGTCAGCACCCGGGCGCCGATCTCGAGGTCGTTGGCGAGGTCCGCGGCACCCTGCCCGGCGTCGAGCTTCTTGATCACGGCCGAACGCCACGTCGTGTACGGGTCGCTCCAGGCCTCGATGCGGTATGACCAGAACCCCACCGAGTCGGGGACGAACGCGGCGTTGAACATGTCCGGTTCGGGGGCGGGGCTCATCCGGATGTCGAGGACGCGTTGTTGCGGTGCCTCGACGTGCAACGTGACGCCGATGGCGTCGTGGCCCTCGCGCCATGCGGTGGTGCTCACCGGGAGCATCTCTCCCACAACGGCTTTGACGGGCTGAAGCCCGGTCGAGACGAGGGGTGCGATGTCGTCGATACCCATGCGCCCGATCACGTGAAGCCTCCTGTCGTCAGCTCCCGCGCCTGGCCTGGGTGTGCTGTCGGTCTCGCCGTCGTTGGTATCACCGGTTCCCAACCTAGTGCCCCGCGGAGGGGATTGTCTTGTTCACCGCCCGCCCGCCGTGTTCGCCCGCCGGGTGGTGCGGTGTCTGGGGAGGTCAGCCCACCGAAGGTGCTGCGGCGGTCAGTCGGGTGAGCGCCGAACGGACCACCGAGGGGTCGGAGGTGCGCCACATCGGCGGTAGCGACGCCATCAGGTACCCGCCGTATCCCGCCGTCGCGAGCCGGGAGTCGAGGACCGCGACGACGCCGCGGTCGTCCACCGACCGCAGCAGGCGGCCGGCGCCCTGGGCCAGGAGCAGGGCGGCGTGGTTGGCCGCCACCGACAGGAAACCGTTGCCACCGCGCGCGTCGACCGCGCGCTGGCGTGCGGTGAGCAGGGGATCGTCGGGGCGCGGGAAGGGGATCCGGTCGATCAGGACGAGGCTCAGCGAGGGCCCGGGGACGTCGACGCCCTGCCACAGCGACAAGGTGCCGAACAGACAGGTGGCGGGATCGTCGGCGAAGCGACGCACCAGCGTCGAGGTGGTGTCGTCACCCTGGCACAGCACCGGGTGGTCGGTGCGTTCCCGGATGGCCTCGGCGGCCTCCCGGGCCGCGCGCATCGACGAGAACAGACCCAGGGTGCGACCGCCCGCGGCGTCGACGAGCTCGGCGATCTCGTCCATCGCCCGTGACGAGATCCCCGAGCGGTCCGGGCGGGGGAGGTGCCGCGCGACGTACAGGATGGCCGACCGCGGGTAGTCGAAGGGGGACCCGGCGTCGAGGCCCGTCCAGCGCGCCGAACCCGAATCCGACGGCACCGCCTTGCCGTTCGCGGTCACATCGGAGACGTTCTGTTGATCGGCGACCGGACGGTCGGTTCCGCGGCCGGACGCGGGCAGGCCCCACGTCGCCGCGAGGGCGTCGAAGGAACCGCCGATGGTGAGTGTCGCCGACGTCAGGATGACGGTCGCGTCGGCGAACAGCGACGCCCGCAGCAGCCCACCGACCGACAGCGGCGCGATGTGCAGGACCGGTCGCGGCTCGGTCCCGCGACGCGAGGTGTCGAGTGCTGCCCACACCACGTCGCGTCGCTTGGCCTCGTCGGGTTCGTCGAAGGCGCCCAGGACGCGGACCACGGAATCGTGCATGTCCTCCAGCGAAGTCAACGCCGCCGAGCGGGACGCGGCGGCGCCGTCGTCGGCGGCCCCGGCCATGCGGACCGGTCCGATGGCGTTGCGGGCCTGCCACAACCGGTCGCGGAGCATGACCAACACCGTGGTCGCATCGGCGGGGAGGCCGGTCCACTGCCGCATCGGCGCGTTCTCGAGGAGTTCGCCCAGTTGTTCGCCCGCTCCGAGCAGCGCGTCGGCGGTCTCCTCGTCCACGAGCTTGCCGCAGCGTCGCGCGACGAGTGCCACTGATGTGGCCGACAGTTCGTCGGTGGCCACCGAGGTCATCCGGTCGACGAGCTCGTGCGCCTCGTCGATGATGACGACATCGTGTTCGGGAAGCACGTTGGCCGGACTCGTCGCGTTGATGGCGAGCAGCGCGTGATTGGTCACGACCACGTCGACCTTGCCGGACCGACGGCGTGACTGCTCGGCGAAACAGTCCTCACCGTAGGAACAGTTCGCCGCCCCGAGGCATTCGCGCGCCGACACGCTGACCTGCCGCCAGGAGCGGTCGGACACACCGGGTACGAGGTCATCGCGGTCGCCGGTCTCGGTGTCGCTGCTCCACTCGCGGAGCCGCGTGACCTCCCGGCCGGTGCGCGACAGCTCGAACGGGTCGAACAGCTCGGTGTCGGGCTCCTCGGCGGTCCCGGAATGGATCTTGTTCAGGCACAGGTAGTTTCCCCGGCCCTTCAAGATCGCGAACGTGGGCTCGCGGCCGATGGGCTTCTTCAGCGCCTTCGCCAGGCGGGGGAGGTCGCGCTCGATGAGCTGGCGTTGCAGGGCGATCGTCGCGGTGGACACGACGACGGTGCGGCCGCTCTCGACCGCATGCCGGATGGCCGGCACGAGGTAGGCGAGCGATTTACCGGTGCCGGTGCCGGCCTGGACCGCGAGGTGCTCGCCGGTGTCGATGGCGTGCGCCACCGCGGATGCCATCGTGACCTGGCCGTCGCGGCGGGCTCCGCCGAGCGCGGTGACCGCGACGTCGAGCAGATCGGTCACCGGGGGTGTCTTGGACATGTGATGTGTGTTCCGGGGTTGTTCTCGGTGGGCGTCGCGTCTGGCGGATCGTCGACGGTCGTGCGGTTGTGGTGTATCAGACGGATTTAGGTGCTCGCCGGTTCCCTCGAGTTGCGGAGGTGATGTGCCGTCGCAGGTTCTCCGATCGGTCAGCCGGCGCGGCTCGAGCCGTCGTAGAGCAGATCGCCGATGAGCTCCACCCCGGCCTCGCGCAGACTCGTCAGCGCCTTGGCGGTGGTCTCCTGTCCGACCGCGGCGGTGAAGTTGAGGAGCACCCGGGTGGTGAAGCCGGCGGTGACCGCGTCGAGTGCCGTGGCGCGCACGCAGTGATCGGTGGCGATACCGACGATGTCGACCGTGGAGATCTTGCGGTCGCGCAGCCACTGGGCGAGCGTCGAGCCGTCCTCGGCGGCACCCTCGAAGCCGGAATACGCGGCGCTGTACTCACCCTTCGAGAAGATCTCGTGCGCTGCACCGAAATCGAATTCCCGGTGGAACGCGACACCGTCGGTTCCGACCCGGCAGTGCGGCGGCCACGTGTCGACGTAGTCGGGGTCGTCGGAGAAATGATCCCCGGGATCGATGTGGTAATCCCGGGTCGCCACCACGGTGCGGTACTCGTCGAGGATGGACGTGATGGCGCGCGCGACCGCCGCGCCCCCGTTGACCCCGAGCGCCCCGCCCTCGCAGAAATCGTTCTGGACGTCGACGACGATCAACGCGTCGGCGGGCTTGGTGCCGTCGTTGCGTTCGGTACTCATCGGATCTCCTGGCTCATCGGATCTGTCGGCTCATCGGGATCGGGTGGGTCGTCAGCCCAGCTCGTAGCGGGTGGGGACGGCGGGATCTCCGTGCGAGAGGCCCAGACCCTCCCACGGCAGGCTCACCAGGCCGGCGGCGAGGTGGGCGCGCGCGTCGGCGAGGGTCGGGAGCGAATCGACGGGATCGCCGCCCCGCACGAGCGGGATCTGCAGATCCCGCAACCCGAACCCGTCGGCGGTCGGGCGGTCCGCGTCGGCGCGGTAGACGATCTCCTCGACGATCGTGCCGCTCGACCGGGCGGCGCGGATCGCGGACTTGGCGCCGCCGCGTGACTCCTTGTGACTGGCCCGCTTGGCCACCGGTACGCCGTCGACCTCGACGAGCTTGTAGACCATACCGGCGGTCGGTGCGCCACTGCCGGTGACCAGCGAGGTCCCGACCCCGTAGGTGTCCACGGGCTCGGCACGCAGCGAGGCGATCGCGTACTCGTCGAGATCACCGGAGACGACGATCTTGGTGTCGACGGCCCCGAGATCGTCGAGCTGTGCCCGGACCTGACGTGCCAGCACACCCAGGTCGCCGGAGTCGATGCGCACCGCGCCCAGTCCGGGGCCGGCGACCTCGATCGCGTTGCGGACGCCCTGGGTGATGTCGTAGGTGTCCACGAGCAGGGTCGTGCCGACACCGAGGGCCTCGATCTGCGCGGCGAACGCCGCCTTCTCGTCGGGGCCGTCGGGACCGGTGAAGCCGAGGGTGAAGGCGTGGGCCGCGGTGCCCGCGCTCGGTACCCCGAAGCGCCGCGCCGCCTCGAGGTTGGAGGTCGCGGCGACACCTGCGATGAACGCGGACCGCGCACTGGCGACGGCTGCCCGCTCGTGTGTGCGACGCGACCCCATCTCGATGATCGGGCGCGCTCCGGCTGCGCTCACCATCCGGGCGGCCGCCGACGCGATCGCGCTGTCGTGGTTGAGGATCGACAGGATCAGCGTCTCCAGCAGGACGGCCTCGGCGAAGGTCGCGCGGACCGTCAGGATCGGCGATCCCGGGAAATACAGTTCTCCCTCGCGGTATCCGTCGATGTCGCCGGAGAAGCGGTAATTCCGCAGCCAGGCGACGGTGTCGGGGTCGAGGAACTTCTCGACGACCGCGATCTCCTCGTCGCCGAACCGGAAGTGCGTCAGCTCGTCGAGAATCCGTCCGGTGCCGGCCACGACGCCGTAGCGCCGCCCGTCGGGGAGGCGACGCGCGAACACTTCGAATGTGCACCGCCGGTGCGCAACCGGGTGACGGAGCGCTGCCGCGACCATCGTCAGTTCGTACTGATCGGTCAGCAGCGCGGTGTTGTCGATGCTCACAATCGCTTACCCTGTCCCTATGGCGCCTGACGAAACTCGTGCGCACGAGGCTACCCCCGGCGGTACGGCGGTCGCCGAACCAGAGGTCGCCGACGGCGCGGCGGGACTCGACAAGCCGTGGATGACGATCGTGTGGGACGACCCGGTCAACCTCATGCGATATGTGACATTCGTCTTCCAGAAGATCTTCGGATACTCCGAGTCCCGGGCCAACGAACTGATGATGCAGGTCCACACCGAGGGCAGGGCCGTGGTGTCCTCCGGCGATCGCGACAAGGTCGAGGGCGACGTCCGCAAACTGCATGCCGCCGGTCTGTGGGCGACCATGCAGCGGGATTCGTGACCGCCCGATCCGGAGCCGCATCGCCGCTGTCCGCGTCGCTCCGGGCACACTGAAGCCGTGCGCACCTGGAAACGCAAGGGCCGCGGCGATTCGATCCGCATCGCCTCCCAACTCGACGCCCACGAGGCCGAACTCCTCGCGTCGATGGTCACGTCGATGTGTGAGTTGCTCACCGAGCGGGCCGATTCCGCGCCTCGCGACGATCTCGCGACGCTGACCGGTATCCGCGTGGGGCACTCGGAGGCGCCCGACGACGTCACGCTGGGCCGACTGCTGCCCGATTTCCACCGGCCGGACCAGGATGACGAGCTCTCCGCCGAGGTGGTCAACGGCAAGCTGAACTCGGCTCTGCGCAGTGTGAACGAGCCGAAGATCATCGACGCGAAGCTCGAGTCGGCGCGGGTGCTTCTCGACACCCTGCCGGCCGGCGGAGGCGACTTCGCGCTGACGCCCGACGAGGCGACCGCATGGCTGGCCGCGCTCAACGACGTCCGTCTGGCGCTGGGAGCGATGCTCGGCATCTCCGAGGACACCCCCGATCAGTTGCCGCCCGACCATCCGCACGCCGCGCACCTCGACGTCTATCACTGGCTGACCGTGATGCAGGATCTGCTCGTCGAAGCCCTGATGTGACCCTCCTCGACGTGACCCGCAGTGCGCGCGAAGGAGCGGTATCCATGACGACGAGAGGGCTCCAGTGACGACCACCGGACGACCGGCCCGGCAGGGCGACCGGATCACCGACATCGCGGGGATCACCGTCGGCCACGCTCATCGCGTCGACGCCGATGCGCGGGTGGCCGGCTCCCCAGACACCCCAGACACCCCAGACACCCCGGACGCCCCAGACACCCCAGACACCCCAGACGGCACCGGCTCACCCGACGGACACGGGTGGGTCACGGGTACGACGGTCGTGCGGGTGTCCGTGCCGGGGGCGATCGCCGCGGTCGATGTCCGTGGGGGAGGCCCCGGTACCCGGGAGACCGATCTGCTCGATCCGTCGAACACCGTGCAGACCGCGCACGCGATCGTCCTCAGCGGTGGAAGTGCCTACGGTCTCGCGGCGGCCGACGGGGTGATGCGCACGCTCGAGGCCGACGGTGTGGGTCTGCCGCTGGACGACCGGGGTCACGTCGTGCCGATCGTGCCGGCCGCGGTGATCTTCGATCTCCCGGTGGGTGCCTGGGACCGGCGCCCGGACGCCGATTTCGGAGCGGAGGCCGCGCGAGCCGCCGGCACCGACTTCGCCGTGGGATGCGTCGGCGCGGGCGCCGGTGCCCGCGCCGGTGCGCTCAAGGGCGGCGTCGGGACGGCGTCGACGACCATCGCGGCCGGCCCGGCGGCAGGCATCACGGTGGGAGCGGTGATGGTCGCGAATCCGGTCGGCGCGGTCATCGACCCCGAGACCGGCGTGCCGTGGGATCTCGGCGAGGAGGCGCTCGCCCGACTGGGGCTCCGACAGCCCGACGCCGACGACATCGCCCGGCTCGCCGACCTCGCCGCCAAGCAGACCGTGCTCAACACGACGATCGGCGTCGTCGCGACCGACGCGGTGCTCGACGCCGCCATGACCAAGAGGCTGGCGATGGCGGGACACGACGGGTTGGGGCGCGCGATCCGGCCGGCCCACTCGCCGTTGGACGGCGACACGATCTTCGGTGTCGCGACCGGCGCGATCCGACCCGCGTCATCCGTCCCGTCGCCCGCCGGAATGCACGCTGACGTCGCGGTGGTCGCCGAGGTGTGCCGGGTCGCGGCCGACGTGGTGCAGCGAGCGATCGTCGACGCGGTCCTGGCGGCCGAGCCGGTCGCCTCGATCCCCACCTACGCCCAGGCGGCGCCGTCGGCCTTCCGCTGACCGGGCTGGTTCAGCCGATGTCGACTCGGCCGTCCGACCGACCCGAGATCAGCGATGCCCGCTGGTGCAACCCCAGTAGTAGATGGACCCGCCACCGGCGTGGTACAGCGCGCCGGCCTGGGCCGTGTAGAGCCGCGACCCCGTCCCGTACCCCCAGTAGCTCGGCGACGATGCGATCGCGCCGCACCCGTTGACGAACTGGGCCACCACTCCGCAGTCCGCGGCGGGGCAGACACGGGTCGCCGCCGCCGACGCGGCGGCGTGGGAGCCGTAGTCGAGGGCCCGGCCCACCGAGCCGGTCGACGGGGACAGCGCGAGTGCGCCGTAATAGTCGTGGTACGCGTGGGCGGGCGCTGCCGTGACCGCAGTGCCGGTGAGTGCGGCCGCGACCGCGACGACGGACGCGGCGAGGCCTGCGATGCGTCGGGACAGGCCATGTCGGGGATCGGTCACGGGTGCTCCTCCTCGGTGTGTGGTGGACGGATTGCGCATCGCGGTCACCCGCCTGCCGGGTCGCGGGTCGGTTGACCGGGAGTCGTTGCACCCGAGGGCTTCTCGGTCGGGGTGTCGACCGCGTCGGGTTTGGTGACCTCGACGGTCTTGTTCCAGTCCGACAGGTCGACGGTGATGGTCGTGGCACTGTCGGCAGGGTCGGGGCCGAACACCAGTCGGGCGAGCTGATTGGTACCAGCCGTCAGCCACACGGTGGTGGGCACCGGAGCGTCCCGGGGGCCGACGATCTGCCGGGCGCCGGTCAGTGCGGCGAGTGCTCCCGCGGGCACGGTGCCGTTGATCTGTCTGGTCTCGACCCCGGCGATCGTCTCCGAACCGATCTCGGTGGGATCGCGGAACTCCCGCAGGACGTTCGCGAGCCCGTTCTCGGGATCGAGGAAGACCGACACGTCGTAGATGGACTTGCCGTCGCCGTAACTCAGATATCCGTCGCCGGCTATGTCGGCGTAGAGGACTCCGTCGACGTAGACGAACGGGGCCGCGACCTCCTGGGGATCCTTGGTGCCCAGGACGACGGTCGCCTCGCCCTTCGCGGCGTCGTCGGGGGTGGTGACCAGGTCAGCGGTGACCTTCTTGGCGTTCAGATCGGGCACGGTGCCCGCGACGTCGAGATCGAGGTGAGCGCCGTCGAGGGATGCGGTGTTCTCCGCGGCGGCGGCGATCTGGGCCGCCGGGTCGGCGATGACCGTGGTCGACGTGGTCGGGCCCCCGGTTGCGGTGGGAGAGCCGGTCTCCGACGGCGAACATCCCGTCAGGGCGATCGCGGCCACGATTCCCGCGGACAGTGCGGTCGTCGCCACCCGTTGGACTCGCTGCATGAGAAGTGTCTCCTCCGTTGGGTTTTCGACGCACCCCCGGCGCCGTTGCGACTGAACACTAGCGGCGTCTCACGACCGAACGGGGAACTGTACGGCTCCCGAATGACGTTCCGGCGGATGACGCGAGGCCCTTCTCGGACGGCGCCGCGAGAGCTCGACGCAACGTCGGTCACACCGCAACGCGGAATAGCGGCACCGGCGGCGATGTTGCCGAACCGAGGAGGCGACGAGAAGACTCGGGACGCCACGAACGTCCGCGGAGGAGAACGGGAGACCGATGCTCAGGATCGATCAGGAGTTGGTCGACGCCATGGTCGCGCATGCACGTGCCGACCATCCGGACGAGGCGTGCGGGGTGATCGCCGGTCCCGAGGGCTCTGACGATCCGCAACGGTTCGTCCCGATGGTCAACGCCGAGCGGTCGCCGACGTTCTACCGATTCGACTCGGCCGAACAGCTCTCTGTCTGGCGCGAGATGGACCGTCGGGACGAAGAGCCCGTCGTCATCTACCACTCACACACGGCGACCGAGGCCTATCCGAGTCGTACCGACATCTCGTACGCGGGGGAGCCCGGCGCGCATTATGTGCTGGTGTCCACACGTGACCCCGACGCCACCGAGATCCGCAGCTATCGCATCGTCGACGGTGCGGTCACCGAAGAAGACATCGAGATCAGGAGCTGAGCATGCCCGTCACCGTATCCATCCCGACGATCCTGCGGACCCACACCGGGGGCGCCAAGCGCGTGGAGGGTTCGGGCGCGACCCTCGCCGCCCTCATCGACGACCTGGAGACGGGTAACCCGGGTCTGAAGGAACGCCTCGTCGCGCCGGACGCGAGCGGCGCCGCGAAACTGCACCGTTTCGTCAACATCTACGTCAACGACGAGGACGTGCGGTTCTCCGGCGGCCTCGACACCTCCATCGACGACGGCGACGAGGTGACCATCCTCCCCGCGGTCGCCGGCGGCTGCTGAGCGTGGCCCGCTACGACTCACTGATCGACTCGGTCGGCAACACCCCGCTGATCGGCCTGCAACGGCTGTCCCCGCGCTGGGACGACACCGACGACGGTCCGCACGTCCGACTGTGGGCGAAGCTCGAGGACCGCAATCCCACCGGGTCGATCAAGGACCGGCCGGCACTACGGATGATCGAACAGGCCGAACGCGACGGGTTGCTCGGTCCGGGCTCGACGATCCTCGAACCCACGAGTGGCAACACCGGGATCTCCCTTGCCATGGCCGCCAAACTCAAGGGCTACCAGCTGATCTGCGTGATGCCCGAGAACACCTCGGAGGAGCGCCGGTCGTTGTTGCGCATGTTCGGCGCGCAGGTCATCTCCTCGCCCGCGGCGGGCGGGTCCAACACCGCCGTCGCGGTGGCCAAGAAGCTGGCCGGGGAGAATCCCGACTGGGTGATGCTCTACCAGTACGGAAATGCGGCGAACGTGGCGGCGCACTACGAGGGCACGGGCCCGGAGCTCTACGCCGACCTCCCCGAGATCACCCACTTCGTCGCCGGTCTCGGCACCACCGGGACGCTGATGGGCGTGGGACGTTTTCTGCGCGAACGCAATCCCGAGGTCGAGATCGTCGCGGCCGAACCGCGATACGGCGACGAGGTCTACGGACTGCGCAACATCGACGAGGGCTTCATCCCCGAGCTGTACGACGACACGGTCCTGACCCGGCGCTTCTCGGTCACGGGCGTCGACGCGGTGGCGCGGGTGCGCGAGCTGATCGATCTCGAGGGCATCTTCGCGGGCATCTCCACCGGCGCGATCCTGCAGGCGGCACGGGGCATCGGTCGTCGGGCGCTCAAGGCGGGGACCCGGGCGGACATCGGCTTCGTGGTTCCCGACGCGGGATGGAAGTATCTGTCGACCGGCGCGTACGAAGGTAGTCTCGACGACGCGGAGCAGGCACTCGAAGGCCAGCTCTGGGCATGACCCCGCTACCGAGGAACTCCTAGGCCATGAGCTCGTACACCCCGCCGGTCGGGCAGCAGCCCGCGCGGCGAGCGCGCCCGCTGTGGTTGCGTTCGGCGATCATCACCGTCTGCATGGTCGCGGCGCTGTTGGTGATCGAACTGATCGATGCGGCGATGCGCTACGACCTCGACTCGGCGGGTATCGAGCCCCGCCAGGTCGACGGACTCGACGGAATCCTGTGGGCGCCGCTGCTGCATGCCGACTGGCAGCACCTGTTCGCCAACCTGATGCCCGGTGCGGTGCTCTGTTTCCTGGTGCTGATGACGCAGCGGTTCCTCGTCGTCACCGGCATCATCTGGGTGGTGTCCGGGCTGGGCGTGTGGTTGTTTGCCGCGCCGTACTCGATCACCGTCGGCGCCTCCGGGATCATCTTCGGCTGGCTCACGTTCCTCATCGTGCGGGGGTTGTTCAACCGTGACCTCTGGCAGATCCTCGGCGGCGCGGTGCTCTTCCTGATCTACGGATCGATCCTGTGGGGTGTGCTGCCGTCCGACCCGATGATCTCCTGGCAGGCGCACCTGTTCGGCGCCGTCGCCGGTGTGCTCGCGGCCTGGCTGCTGAGCGCTCGCGACCGGCGCAGGCGGCAGGGCGCCGAGGTGTCGGGGGTGTCGTCATAACCGCGTCCGACGCCGGTCTCTCCGCAGGCGTCTTCGACGCGGGGGCGCCCATCGGCATCTTCGACTCCGGGGTCGGCGGGCTCACCGTGGCGCGCGCCATCATCGACCTGCTGCCCGACGAGGACATCGTCTACATCGGCGACACGGCGAACGGGCCCTACGGGCCGTTGACGATTCCCGAGATCCGCAGGCACGCGCTGGCGATCGGCGACGATCTCGCCGAGCGTGGCGTCAAGGCCATCGTCATCGCCTGCAACACGGCATCGGCGGCCTGCCTGCGCGACGCCCGTGAGCGGTACGCACCCATCCCGGTCATCGAGGTCGTGCTCCCGGCCGTGCGTCGGGCGGTGGTCGCGACCAAGACGGGCCGGATCGGGGTGCTGGGCACCGAGGCCACGATTGCCTCACGCGCCTACCAGGACTCGTTCGCGGCGGCCCGGGACGCGGTGATCACGGCGGTGGCCTGCCCGAGGTTCGTCGACTTCGTCGAACGGGGGATCACGAGCGGCCGGCAGATCCTCGGGCTGACCCAGGGATACCTCGAACCCCTGCAGCAGGCAGGCGTGGACACGGTGGTGCTCGGATGCACGCACTACCCGCTGCTGTCCGGGGTGATCCAGCTCGCGATGGGTGACGAGGTCACGCTCGTCTCCAGTGCCGAGGAGACCGCGAAGGACCTGTTCCGTGTCCTCACCGAAAACGACATGCTGCATCCGCACTCCGGTCGCGCCGCCACGCGCGTCTTCCAGGCGACGGGCGACCCGGACATGTTCGCGAAGCTGTCGAGCCGGTTCCTCGGTCCGGTGATCGGAGCCGTGCAGCACGTGTGATCGGTGTACGGTCCATCGCCGCGCACTTGTGACCCGGTATGACGGCGGCGGCATACGGAATCGTGGCACAGTGGGGCCTATGCGTCTCACGGTCCTCGGGTGTTCGGGCAGTGTGGGCGGACCGGGGGCGGCCTGCTCCGGCTACCTGCTCTCCGTCCCCGGCGAACAACCCGTCCTGGTGGATTGCGGCCCAGGGGTCTTCGGTGAGCTGCAACGGGTCACCGATCCCAATGGTGTCGCCGTCGTGCTGAGTCATCTGCACGCCGACCACTGTCTCGACCTACCCGCCATGCTCGTCTGGCGTCGCTACGCCCCGGAGCCGGCGACGCAGCGGGCACCGCTGTACGGGCCGCCCGGGACGGCGTTGCGCATCGGGTACGGATCGTCGGAGTTCCCGGGCCAACTCGACGACATCACCGACACCTTCGACGTCCACGAGTTGAGCAACGACGTCGAGATCACCCTCGGCGGCATGCGGATCAAGGCGATGAGCGTGAAGCATCCGCCGTCGACGTTCGGTCTGCGCATCACCGGCCCGCAGGGGCAGGTCGTCGTCTACAGCGGTGACACCGCACCGTGTGACGAACTCATCGATCTCGCGGCCGACGCGGACCTCTTCCTGTGCGAGGCCTCGTGGACACATGCCCCCTCGGAACGACCGCCGGACCTGCACATGTCGGGCATCGAGGCGGGGGAGGCCGCAACCAAGGCCAACGTGCGGACGCTGGCGATCACACATGTGGCGCCGTGGTCGGATTCGGCAGAGATCCTGGCCGAGGCGCGCAGCACCTTCTCGGGGCCGGTGGACCTCGTCCACCAGGGCCAGATCTTCGACCTCACCTGAGTAGGCCCCGGCACCCGATCGTTACAGTGAGATCCGTGACCACACGAGCTGACGGCAGAGCCGACGACGAACTGCGTCCCATCACGTTCACGCGTGGCTTCACCAGCCATCCCGCGGGGTCGGTCCTGGTGGAATTCGGCAAGACGCGGGTGATGTGTACCGCAAGCGTCACCGACGGCGTACCGCCGTGGCGCCGCGGGTCCGGACTCGGTTGGCTCACGGCCGAATACGCGATGCTGCCGGCCGCCACCCACGATCGTTCCTCCCGTGAGTCGGTCAAGGGCCGGGTCGGCGGGCGCACCCACGAGATCAGCCGTCTGATCGGCCGCTCACTGCGAGCCTGCATCGACCTCGGTGCGCTGGGGGAGAACACCATCGCGCTCGACTGCGACGTCCTCCAGGCCGACGGCGGTACGCGGACCGCTGCCGTCTCCGGAGCCTACGTCGCCCTCGCCGACGCCGTCACCTACCTGCGCGCGGCAGGCAAACTGTCCGACCCGCAACCTCTTTCGTGTGCCATCGCCGCGGTCAGCGTGGGCGTGGTCGACGGCCGGGTGCGGTTGGATCTGCCCTACGAGGAGGACTCCCGAGCGGAGGTCGACATGAACGTCGTCGCCACCGACGCCGGCACACTCGTCGAAGTGCAGGGCACCGGTGAGGGTGCCACCTTCGCGCGGTCGACACTCGACGCGCTGCTCGATGTGGCGGCCATCGGTACCGAGAAGCTGTTCGAGGCGCAGCGGGAGGTTCTGGCCGAGCCGTACCCGGGCGAACTCCCCGGTCGCATCTGATGCCGTCTGTCCTGCTCGCGAGCCGCAACCGCAAGAAGCTCGCCGAACTGCAGCGTGTCGTCGATGCCGCGGGCATCACCGACCTCGAGGTTCTCGGGCTGGATGCGGTGCCCGAGTACCCCGAGGAGCCCGAGACCGGGGCGACCTTCGAGGCCAATGCACTGATCAAAGCGCGCGCAGGTGCACGCGCGACCGGTTTACCCTGTCTTGCAGACGATTCCGGTATCGCCGTCGATGCTCTGAACGGAATGCCAGGCGTGCTGTCGGCGCGCTGGTCGGGGAATCATGGTGACGACCCGGCCAACAACGCGCTGCTGCTCGCGCAATTGTCGGACACCCCGGACGAGCGCCGCGGCGCGGCGTTCGTGTCGGCGTGCGCGCTCGTCCTGCCCGGCGGCGACGAGACCGTGGTGCGGGGGGAGTGGCGTGGGCAGGTCCTGCGTGGCGAACGTGGGCCGCACGGGTTCGGGTACGACCCGCTGTTCGCCCCCGACGACGACGTGGCCGCGGGACGGTCCGCCGCCGAGCTGTCGCCACAGGAGAAGGATGCGCTCAGTCACCGCGGAAAGGCGCTGGCGCAACTGGTTCCGGCGTTACGAGCGCTCGCGGGCTGACGGCTCTCGCGTCGGCGCAGGGACGAGGTCAGCTCGCGGTGCCGGTGTACATGTAGACGCCCAACGTGTGTGGTCGGCCGTCGAGCAGAATATCCATGTCGTCGGCGCCGGCACGTGACATCCCTTGTCGCTCATAGAATCCGAACGTGCACAGCGAGTCGGTGTACAGATGGAAGTCCGTACGGCCGCGCTCCCGGAGATGGTCCAGGAACGCCCGATAGAGTGTCGCTCCGACGCCGTGTCCCCGCGTGGTGGAGGCGACGGCGAACAGGGTCAGTTCGTCGTCGAGTGGCCTGCCGGTCTGGGCGCCGAGCCGGTGGGCCACCGATTCATACGCGAAGAGGCCGCGCAGCGACTTCAACTGGGAGAGTCCGAGAATGGCTGCTCGGGCGGTGTGGGCCCAGAGCAGCGCCCGGTTCTTCGTCCGCTCGCCCAGGTGTGTCTCACCGTCGATCCGTCCCAGGATGATCCCGACCACGTGGCCGTCCTTCTCCGCGACGCGGCTCCAGGTGCTCGCCACCAATTGCTCGCGCAGATAGACCTCGAGTGCGCTGTCGAGAACGCGGCGGCCGCGGACGTACCGGTGGATGTAGAACGCCTCGTCGATGATCTTCTTGACGTCATGGGCGTCGGTGGAACGGTATGGGCGATAGGTGATGTCGGTCATGATCCCTTCTCTGCGGGTGTGTCGGATGACGAGCCGGACAGGCTCGTCGAGTCGTAGGTGAGTGCGAGGAGGTCGGCTTCGAGCGCCGCTCGATCGGCGTCGTCGAGCACGGCCCCCCACAGCGGTGCGGTGTTGGATCCGTCGGCCGCGGCGATGATCAACCGTGTGATGGCCGGGTCGAGGCCGTCGTCGTGCAACGCTGCGCGCCAGCGATCGGCGTCTTCCTGGGCGACTTGCTCGGCGCCGGATTCGTACATCAGCCGGGCGGCGAGCGCGATCTGGTCGCGCAGGTTCTCGGAGTCCTTCGCGTCGGCGAAACTCGCCCGGATGTATGCCCGGGTGAGCCGGCCGCGACCGTGCTCCTCCTCGGCGGCGGCTCGCTCGACGTCGGCACGGAACCGCGCCATCAGGTCTGTCGCGAGGTCGACGAGAAGGTCGTCCTTGCTGGGGAAGTGGTAGAGCAGTCCGCCCTTGGACACCCCCGCCGCGGCCGCGATGTCGGCGACGGACACGGCCGTGCCGCGTCGAGCGATCAGTCGGGCGCCGGCGTCGAGGATCAACCGTCGGGTGTCGGCCGGGCTTCGCCCCGTCGTGCGTGCCATGGTGCCTCCTTCTGATCGTTCCCGGTGGTCATCTGCTGACCTCGGCTATCACTGTACCGTCCAGACGGTACAGTTTCAATCCCAGGCCGATCCGGAGCAGCCGGCCTCATCGGATCCCGTCGACTGTGCGCCCGTTTCCGTCGAGCGTGCGTCCGATCCCGTCGACCGTGCGGCCGATCTCGTCGAGTGTGCGGCCGAAGTCATCCACTGTGCACGGGGCGAAGCGAAAGGGCGCTCAGCTGTGCGCGTGCACGGTCAGCATCCGCGCGACCGAATCGGACCAGCGGTACTGGGTGGCCCGGTGTCTGGCCGCTCGTTCGCGATCAGCGCGCGGGATGCCCAGCACCTGCCGGATCGCCGTGGCGAAACCCGGGCCCGAATCGTCGGCGACCGCCCCACAGGTCTCGTCGACGAGGGTCGCGACCGCTGAAGACCGGGAACCGATCACCGGTGTTCCCGCGGCGAGTGACTCCAGCGCCGACAGGCAGAACGTTTCGTGAGGTCCCGGGGAGAGCGAGATGTCCGCGCTGGCCAGCAGTGTCGCCACCTCGGTCCGGTCGGAGAGGTGGCCCAGGAACGTCACGGGCAGACCGCGGGCGAGATGGTTCAGCGGGGCCCGCATCGGACCGTCCCCGGCGATCACCAGATGGGCGGGCGACCCGGCGCGGTGGAGACGGGCGATGGCGGCAATGCTGCGGTCGGCACGCTTCTCGACGGACAGGCGCCCACAGTGGGCGATGAGCGGACCGCCGCCGCCGGACCATCGCGCGGTCAGGTCCGGGTCGAGGTGACGGGGGTCGAAGACGTCCAGATCGACACCGAGCGGTGCTCGGACGACATTGGTCGCCGACACCCGTTCGAACTCGGCCGCAGCGAAGTCGGTGGTGCACACGACGGAGTCGTAATTGCGTGCGGTCGCCGCGTTCGCACGGTCCGCCAGAGCCCTGGCCGTCGGCCCGGGCAGCACCTGGCCCAGAAGCCGGTCGAGTCGTTCGTGCGACACCATCGTCGAGTGGATGTCGCGGTCGCGTGCCCAGCGCCCGAAACCCCGCAGGGTGAGGCGGTCAGATACCTCCAGCGCATCGGGCCGCAGGTTGGTGAGCACATCAGCGACGCGTCGCGCCGATGCCAGCCGATATCCACCGGACCCTGGAATCCGCGGAGCCGCCACCGTGATTCGCGTGACACCGGAGGGGAGGATCTCCTCGCCCGGGGCGTCGCCGGGCACGATGAGGGTCACTTCATGGCCGGAGCCGACATAGCCGGCGCCCCATCGGTCGACGGCGGTGCGCAGACCTCCGGAGCGCCCTCCGTAGAAATTCGCGAGCTGGACGATGCGCACGGCTCCAGTCAGCCGGAGCCGGGTGAACGAGCGTCTAGCGCGACCTGATCAGAGGTTGAACTGCGCCTTCACTTCCTGGGTGCGCTTGTGCTCGAACCAGAAGGACAAGAAGGGAATCGTGCCGGCGATCGCGGTGATGATGGTTTTGCCCGCGCTCCAACGGACCTTGATCGCGAGGTCGATGGCCATGATCAGGTAGACGAAGTAGACCCAGCCATGCACGAACGGCACGAAGTCGAGTGCATGGTTGTCGAAGCCGTAGGTGAGTACGAGCTCGACGACGAGCAACAGTAGCCACACGCCGGTGATCCAGGCGAGGACGCGATACCGCAACAGCGCGCCGCGGACCTTCTCCACCGGGGCGGCGAGAGTGGGGGCGGTGGGTTCGGTCTCGGTCACTGCTGGCCTTTCGATGTGGGAACGGACTGCGTGTGCGAGCTGGGTGCTCGGGAGTTCCGGGCGGCTTGCGGGTCCTGGGAATCGACGGACCCCAGCTCGGCCAGGTAGCGGTTGTACTCGACGAGGGCGGCGTCGTTCACCGGGTCCGAGCCGGCGAGTGAGGAGGCACTGGGAGTGGTGGGTCGGTCCGGGAGGATTCCCTCGGGGATCTCGGCCACGGATCTGTCGGTCGCGACCTTGCGTGCTTCGTCGGGGTCGCTCTCCAGGATCACGAAGCGGCGGTAGGCGTAGATGACGGCGGCTGCGAACGCGGGCCACTGAAGCGCGTAGCCGAGGTTCTGGCCCGAACCGGAGGCGGATTCGTAGCGCGACCACTGCCACCACGCCAGGCTCAGGCAGGCCACCGCGGCGATCACGGTCAACACCACGAGCGCAGGCCGGTGGGTGCGGCGGCGGGGCGAGGACATACCTACGACGGTACCTGGCCTGCGACGATCAGAAGCGGGCCGGTAGGGTGGTCGCGGTTACATTCGCGCGATTCCCGCTTCGTCGGGTGTCGCGCCCACGCGCGAGTGGCGGAATTGGCAGACGCGCTGGATTTAGGTTCCAGTGTCTCAGGACGTGGGGGTTCAAGTCCCCCCTCGCGCACCACCGTTGGAAAACAACGCGTCTGCGCCTCGTGTCGCTCGCCGCGACCGGCGTTGCCGCTGGAGTGAGGCGAGGCGAGTCTGAACGCAAACCTCGAGGCTTGAGAGTGTGTGCCCGCTGAGCGGTCCGATGATCACTGAGTCGACTGGGACCCAAGAGTCATTCGTGTGTGGCAGTCGATAGTCGGTGGTGTCGGCCGTTCGACGCTTGTTTTGGCGAGGCTGGGATTCGCGTAATCCCAGATTCTGCCGGGTGCGATGTTTGGCTTTCGGTATTGGGGAACTCATCCATTCTCAGGAGTGAAACCCTTTGCCTCACCAGGCGATCGAACTCGGTTCCATTGTCTCGGTTCTGCTCGAGTTGGTCATGAAGCCGGCTCCATTCGGCACGGAGACGCGATTTCTGGGGATGGATTGTGTCGGGCTCTGGCCGGTCCCTGGGTTCTAGGGCGGTCGGGTGGGCTTGGGGGTCTACCGGGATCAGCATCCGGGATATCGCCAGAAATCCCGGGGCTTTCAGGGTTGGGGGTATCGCCACGGGCTGAACTGCAGAAACGTGACGTACGTCGGCCGGTAGTATCCGCACCCTGAACACGTTGAGCGCTGCATCCGCAGACGGCGACCATCGACGGAAAAGGGGACGGCGCAGATGGCGGACGACGAGAATGCGACGCCATCGACGCGGGCCTGGACCTACGTCCTCCTGGTCGTAACGGTCGTCGCTCTCGCGGTCATGCTCGTGGGGTTGCTGGCACCGTCACCCGACCCCGAGCTGACGACAACACCGCCGCCGACGTCGTCCGGGACCGAGCAGACCGATCCCGCTGCCATTCAGACGCCGACCGTGGTCAGCGAGCCCGTCGACCCGGACGCGCCGATTCCCGGATGTGATGTCGTCGAGGTTCCCGACGAGTCGGGTTTCACGGTGTTCACCGGGATGGGGGACCGACCGACATACGACAATCCGGAGTTCCCGTGGTTCAACGGGCCGAAGGCGACCGCGATGTCCACTGCGCTGGCGAGAGCGCTCCCGCCCCGGGCCGAGATCGCTTTCGCGAACCCGAGGCACTCGCTCATCTTCCAGCCGATCACCTCCCTCGGTGCCCCGGACCCGGAGCCCCGCGGGTCCACGCATGCCTCGGGTGAGGTCATCAACGGTGATGGCAGGGGCTCGGTGTCGGTCGATGTCCAGCGTTCATCGGCTCCGATTCCTGCTTGTGTTGCAGGGCAACTCGATGAACGCCGCAGGCTGCGCGACGGCGTGGTGGTCGACGTCCACGACACCTGGCAAGAAGTGGACGGGGTCCGGACGTTCACGCGGACGGCCCGCGCCTACGTGGCCGACGGATCCTGGATCGCCGCGCGGGCCAGTGACGCGACCGGTGTGAACCAGCAAGACCACACCGGCTCGGTGCCGTTGTCGATCGACGAGCTGGTGCGCATCGTCGACGATCCGGGACTTCGCGTCAGCACTCCGGTCGCCCCTGGTACGCCGGCGCCGACGGAGCGCTGTGACAACACGTTCGAGTCGTACACGGGCCCGTCGGTGACGCGTGAGCAGGCACGCGAACTCGACGACGTTCTCGCGACCGTCGATCTGGGCGGCTCGCGGTTGCCGCCCATGGTGCCGGTCGGTGGGCCCGGGGAGGGCATGGTGTGCACCGGTGCTGCGGATCTCGGCGGTGGTGTGGGCATCGAGCTCACGATCGTCGGTGGTCAGCCGACTCCATCCGGAGAACGCCCGGTTCCGGGTCGGGGTAGCCAGAAGACCCTGCGCACGCTTCCCGACGGGACCGTGGTGCAGACCGACGTCGTGTGGCAGTCGAGTTCGTCTACGTCCGACCCGCGAGATCATGTCAGGACGACGACCCATTCCGCGGTGGTGACCCGCCCGACGGGCACCCGCATCTCGGCCAGTTCCACTGCGGCCTCGCCGGCCGAGCCGATGTCGATGGAAGAGCTCGAAAACATCGCCCTGACACCAGGATTGGAGCTGTGAACCATGCCGGCCCGAGGTAGGTGGACACTGGTCGCCGCCGCCGTGGCCGCGGTCGTGACGGTCTCCGCGGCGACCGTGGTGTGGGTGGACCGCGTTCCTTCGACGATCAAGAAGATCACCGGAACCACTGCGGAGACGCCCGGTCTCGCCTGGTCGCTCGATCCCGCCGAGTCGCTGGGTCGTCCTTTCGCCGCGTTCGCCGACCCGCGCGGAGGAACCGCGTTCACCGCAGGCGAACCCGGAATGATCCGGTCCGGCGACACGCTTCTCACCATCGTCGGCACCCCGAACGAGGGGACGACTCTCGGCGATCCCGTGATGATCGGCATCGACGCGAGAACCGGAGGGGTGCGCTGGCAGGCTCCGGCGCACGACCTCGTCAGCTGCAGTGAGACTCCGCTGCACGGCAAGATCTACTGCCACGCCATGCGCAAGAACTATGAACTCATCACCTATGACATCGAGTCGGGTGAGTCCGAGCGACGCAGGGTATCGGAGAGCATCTTCGCCATCACCACCACGTCGGACGCACTGTACGTCGCCGAAGGCAGTGTCGAGGACGACGATGTTCGAGTCCACTCGGGCACGTTCGACGACGTGTCCGCCCACTGGACCCGCCACTTCGACATGGGCGCCTCGTATGAAGAGGTGTACGCCAGCGAGGCTCTCACCGTGACCGATGGTGTCGGCCTCGTGCGCACCGGCGGCGACCTCGCGCAATTCGACACCCGATCTGGCGCCGAGTTGTGGAGCAGCGGCACACAATGCGTCGGAACCTCGTCACTCCTGCCGGGCGGGTTCCTCGTCCACGCCGACTGCGAGTCGGCCGGTCTCGCGACCGAGCAATTTCTCAGGGGCCCGGACGGCAAGGTGATCGCGTCGACCTCGAGCCCCACCGTGCAACGCCCGGGGCTCGAGTCCACGACCGAGGCCGACCCCGTCCTGCTCGGCGACTCGGCCTACGACCGTGCCACCGGCGAGCTGTTGTGGACCAACAAGGACCTGACATCGCGCGACACCAACGCAACTGGAACCGTGACAGCAGTCGTCGGTGGCGTCGTGTACGTGATGGACAGTACCGGTCGCAGCGACAGTGGCATCGATCTGCGAACAGGTAAGCGCTTGTGGCACAGGGGGTGGCCCGGTGACGCGTCCGCCACCGTGAACCCAGACGCCTATCGCAACCGTCTGTTGGCCGGCAGTGATGGCATCACCCTGGCCGCTGTCGACGTGACCACCGGCGAGATCGCGTGGACGGCGCCGTTCCTCGCCATCGATTCCGACCCAGATGCGTTCGTGACCGGCAGGGCACTCGAGCCCTACGGCGACGGCTGGATCTTCTCGTCAGACCGTCGGATGATCGGGCTCGCGGCCCTCTGAGTCACGGCTGGGCCGGAATGACCTCTACCGCGTCGTCGTCGGCGAAGACGATGTCGTGATCGTCGGTCGAGATCGCCCAGCGGCGTAGTCGGGCGGTGTGCTCGTCGTCGATGCGGGTTTCGATGGTGGTGTCGCCGGCCAGGTCTGCGAAGTCGTCGACGACCTCGCCCTCCCTGGTCGAACCGTCGTCCAGCGTCACCCTGACCCGTGCCGCCACGGCTACCTCCTCAGGGGTCTCGCCGTCAGCGCCGTCGTGGTCGACCGGCTCGTTCTCCGTTGTGCTCATCTGATTGTCCTGTCCCCCTCGGGGTGGGCTCCGACGGTGAACTGCTCCGCACGCCGGTGGCTCACCGTTCGTGATCATCAGGCTACCAAATGGGATCATTGGTATCGTGAACATCGTGGACGTGCTGATCGATGTGACGGAACCGGCACGATATCTCGATTCGACGCCCGGCAGGGGTATTCCGCCATGTGTATCGAATTGTCTGCGGCACAGCACGACCGGAGTGCGTGACGGCTGGTCCTCCGAATGGCAAAAATCGCCAGAGTCCGTGCAATCGGACTCTGGCGATCAATCAGACAGCTGTCGACCGGATCAGTGAGCGGCGTTGTAGGCCTCGACGATGTCGTTCGGAATCCGGCCGCGGGCGGACACCTCGTAACCGTTGTCGGCCGCCCATTCTCGAATAGAGGCATTCGCCGACGAGCTGGTTCCGCCGGAATTGGGCTTCGTTCGCGCTGATGGTGACCGCCGACGGCCGCCGACTCGGGTCGACGCCTTGAGCAATTTCGCGACGGTCACTTTTCCCTGCTCGATCTTGTC
Organism: Gordonia terrae; assembly: GCF_051789125.1. Taxonomy (GTDB): domain Bacteria; phylum Actinomycetota; class Actinomycetes; order Mycobacteriales; family Mycobacteriaceae; genus Gordonia; species Gordonia terrae_A. The sequence continues at coordinate 2,064,956 of NZ_CP196526.1, forward strand.
GAGATTGGTCGAGGACACGTCGAGTTCGTAGTCGACGCCGAGCCACGACCACGAAACAGTCTGTGCGTCTTGAGGATCGAGCTCGCGACCGTCAAGGTCATCGACAAAGGTCACTGTCTGTATTTTCGACACGCTGACCACGGTAGTCGATGGTCGGACCGGAATCATGGACGTCTGCATTCCCGGTGTCGGGACTCACTCCGGTATATCGCCTGGCGAGTCCGTCGAATGCGGACCCATCCGCGTCAATTCAAGCCGGGAATGGTGAATCGAGGCGCTTCGGGACGCGGAATGCTGCTGGTTGCGCGCGACGGTTCCGCCCTTCTCGACGCCGACGGCCGGGGTGATTCGCGTTTCCGGGTCACACCGACGTGCGGAGTGGGGTCGGTTGTCATCCGCCGGTTCGCCTCGGCGCCAAGCCCGCTGCCGGTGGTGTCGTCGACGCGCAGGCACATCGATCGGATCACGTGGTGCGCGGTCACCAGCCCGTAGGTCATCGGCAGTCCCAGGACGGTCACCAGCAGTCGGGTCGGACGCAATGGGCTGTCACCGAGGATGGACGGCTCGACGACGTTGCCGACCTCCCGGATCAGGTGCAGTGCGAGTTTGTACGCGTAGTGAGCCGCGGTGATCGGTTTGCTGACGGTGAGCTCGTCGAGGGATACGGTTTCCCAGGGGTCCGCGCCGTGGCCGAGGTTGTGTCCGATGCCGAGCAGGATGTCCAGCGGGGCACCGCCGAAGATCGGGATCAGAGAACCGAAGAGCGAGACGCCCAGTTCGCCGACGGAGCGCTCCTCCGCCGGGTCGAGCGGGATCAGGTTGTGATGGATGCGGATTCCGCGCATGACGCTCAGGATTCGCGTCGTCTCGGCGCGAATCCTGGCCGCATCGGCGGGGTTGTTCTCCTGTGCCTGGGCGGACACGTAGCGGACCAGGCGACCGAGCGTGAGGGAGCCGATCGGCGTGCAGGTCTCGACGTCGGCCAGCGCGAGGTGGTCGGCGATCTCGGCCACCATCGGCGGGATGGGGATGTCGAAGCGGACGGTGTCGCTCGGGCGTCCCGCCTGAGCGCGCTGCTCGTCGGTCACTCGTGCGACGCACTGGTCGAGAACGGTCTTCGCCGTGGCGCGCAAGAGTGCCTTCACCGCGAACTCGGACGAGAAGACGAAGGCGGAGAGCAGCCAGTTGTAGGTGACGAACTGTGCCAGGCCGTCTGCGTCGGTGCCGGCGAACGGGCTGCCGAGGTCGGGTGCCGACCCGACGAGGAGGCGTGCGGGGATGAGGACGGTGGTGAACATGTACAGCCACACCGTTTCCACGGCCTGGATGACGGTGATGTTTCCGAGCGGGATGGCCTCGGTGTGCCGGCCGTCACGGATCTTGAGGAGGTTCGACACGAGGAGCTGCGAGATCGGGTCGCGGTAGTCGAGGGCGGGATCGTCGTCATCGGCACCGAGGGTGAGCGGGTGCTCGGTCACGGCGAGGGTCGAGATGTGCAGCCTGCGCATGTCGCGATGCGCGGCAACCCGGCTGGCGCGCGCAGACGCCCGCAACGAGGGCGGCAAGACGTCGTACACAGACTCGAAGATCGAGTCGTACACCACCGACAGTGTCGTGAAATCGCCGCTTGCGCAGCGCGTCTCGGCCCCTTCCAGAGACTTCGGCGTGGGCAGTAGTGGGCGGGTCAGGGTCTCGATACGTTCGATGCGCTCGGGGTAGGTCTCGGTTTCCGGGTCGACGGTCGGGGTCAGCTCGTGGACCGGCGTGGCACGCAGCGGAGCTGCCGAGAACGGTGCCGCGCTTCCGACGATCGCGGCAGTGCTCGTCCCGGCCGCAAGGGTGGGCAACGACATCGTCAACGTGAACACGGCGACGATTCGCAGAACCCAAGGCTGTACGCGCCGTGCCGCACTGCTTCGACCTGAACTCATGCACCCACTACCCGAATAGTCGTCTGGTACCCCGGCGACAATGTCGGCACTCGCCGCCATCCCGGCGTCGCGCGCGACCAGAGCAGTCCGCGAAGGGGAAGTTAGTCGAACGAATCTTAAGGTGCGCGGCGCAAGTCCGCGCACCGGGTGGACCGGACTCACTGTCGGTGCGTCGTGCAACGATTCCGAGGTGAGACGACGTCGAGCGACCCCCATACCGATACCGACCGGGCTGCTGATGGTCGTCCTGGTGGTGGTGTCCGCCTGTGGTCCCGCGCCCGACCTCGTCGAACGCCCTGCGGCCCCGCGAGCCGACGCCCCGTCCGGTGCCGCATCCCCGTCCGGTGCCGGACCGGGGGCCGGGCGGGCTCTCGTCGACCTCGAGAACCTCGAGGTGAAGGGCCGGGCCCCGAAGACGGGCTACGAGCGTTCTCGCTTCGGCAGGGCGTGGGACGACGCCGTCGATGTCGTCTACGGACGCAACGGATGCCGGACCCGAGAGGACATCCTGCGGCGCGATCTCGTCGACATCTCGTTCCATGCCGACGGCTGCCGTGTGCTGACCGGCACCCTGCACGACCCGTACACCGGCATGACGCTGCCGTTCAGGCGCGGTGAGGACACGTCGGCGCTCGTGCAGATCGACCACGTCGTCGCGTTGTCCGATGCATGGCAGAAGGGTGCTGCGACCTGGGATACCCGACGCCGCACCGACTTCGCGAACGACCCACGCAATCTGCAGGCCGTCACCGGCACGGTGAACCAGAGCAAGGGGGACGGTGACGCGGCCACCTGGCTCCCACCGAACAAGTCCTACCGCTGCGCCTACGTGGGCAGGCAGGTCGAGGTGAAGAAGATCTACGGCCTCTGGGTGACCCCCGCCGAACACGACGCCATGCGCCGGGTACTCGCATCGTGTTGAGCCCGTCCGGTCACGGACGTGGGTCTCGTCGGTAACCTTGGCGACCGTGACCGCGGATCAGGGACGACCCCAGCCACTCGCCGACGCGGACGGCCATCCGCTGACCGACGATTCCGTCGTCGATTCGCTCGGGAATGATCTGCGCGCGGCCGGTTACACCACCGACGGGGTGACCGGACTGCTGGGCGAGGACGTCCATGGGGCGCTCACCCGGGGTGTCTGGTGGCCGGCTCTTGCTGCCACCGCGAACGTGTCGGGGGAGTCGGCGGCGCTCGCGACACTCGTGCGGCTGTTCCTTTTGGGTTCGGATGAGCCGGCGGATTCGGTTGCGGCGGCATTCCCCGACGCCGGGGTCGGCGTCCTGATCGCGCACGGCGTTCTCGCCCGCGCCGACGACTCCCGACTGCGCGCGAAGCTCGACATCCGCCCGCACGGCGACGACACCCGCGACTACCTCGTCGTCGCCGACCAGGATGCCGCGATGCGTTCCGGGCCCGTCGCCCGCGATCATGTCCTCGGCATCGGAGGTGCGTCGATGTCGTTGGCGCGCGCGGTGATCCGCGAGCCGGTCGGCCGGGCGCTCGACATCGGCACCGGATGTGGCATCCAAGCACTGCATCTGGACGCGCATTGCGGGCAGATCGTGGCCACCGACACGAACCCGCGGGCGCTGGCCCTGGCCCGCGCGACGGCGAGGCTGAACGGTATGTCGTGGGATCTGCGTCCGGGCAGCATGTTCGAGCCCGTCGCGGGCGAGCGGTTCGATCTGATCGTGTCCAACCCTCCGTTCGTCGTGGGCACCGGCAGCCAGGACTACATCTATCGCGACTCCGGAGTCGTTGGGGACGGTCTCTGCGAACAGCTGGTCCGTGGGCTGCCCGACCACCTGAATCCCGGTGGCACCGCGCAGATCCTGGCCAACTGGGTCATCCGCGACGGTGAGGAATGGCAGGAGCGGGTGCGCTCGTGGCTGGACGGCACGGGACTCGACGCGTGGGTCGTCCAACGTGAGGCTGCGGACCCGATCAGCTATGTCTCACTCTGGCTGTCCGACGCGGGCGAGGACGAGCACTCCGCGGCACGCCGCGGATCCGAGTGGCTCGAGTGGTTCGACGAGCAGGGGATCGTCGCGATCGGGATGGGATCGATCACCGCCCGTGCGCCGGAGGCGGGGGAGGAACGTGAGCCCGACGTCGTGATCGAGGAGATCACCGGGGCCGGTGAGGAGGTGACCGGCCATGAGGCGCAGGCGTTCCTGGCGCGCCGCCGGTATCTGCGGGTCACCTCCGACGAGCAGCTGCTCGGCAAGCGGCTGTCGGTCGCCCCGGTGATGCTGGAGGAGCATTCGCTGCCGGGCGACGACGGCTGGCAGCAGGTGTCGGCCGCCGTCCGCCGCCCCGGGGGTCCCGGTGCCGTTCTGGGTGTCGACGAGGTGTCGCGAGCGTTGATGGCCGGTTGTCGCGGACAGGTGCCGCTCGGGGCGCTGCTCGAACTGCTCGCCGGTTTCCACGAAGTCGACGCCGACGCACTCGCCGAGGCGGCGCTACCCGTGGTCCGTGAAGCGATCGGCCGGGGAATCCTCTACGAAGCGACCTGACGAGGGAGGGCGGTCCGGGATCGCTAGCCGGGGAACGTTGCGTCCAGCGCCGTCGAGATGTCGGCGATGAGGTCGTCCGCGTCCTCGAGACCCACCGAGAAGCGCAGGTGACCCCATTCGCGGAACGGTGCCGGATAGGCGGCGACCCGCGCGCCGTCGGTGCCGACGTGCACGATGAGGGATTCGTCGTGACCGAGCGACACCGCTGAGGTGATCGTCGAGAGCGCGGACACGAACCGGTTCTGTGTCGACGGATCGCCGCGCACCGCGAAGGCCATCATCGCGCCGAAGCCCCGACCGCCGAATTGCCGTGCGGCGAGGTCGTGTTCGGGGTGGGACGGCAACCCCGGGTAGCGGACGTACGCGACGCGGGGGTCGCCGTCGAGGAATGCGGCGACCCGCTCCGCGGTGCGCTGGTGCTGGGCGAAGCGCAGGGGCAGGGTGATCGCCCCGCGTGCGATGAGCCAGGCGTTGAACGGCGAGATGACACCGCCGACATCGACCATCGCCTGCGTCTTGATCCGTGCGATCAGCTCGGTCCGGCCGAGCACCGCACCGCCCATCGCGTCGCCGTGCCCGTTGATGTACTTGGTGAGCGAATGCACCACGAGGTCCGCGCCGTCGGCGAGCGGGCGGTACAGCGTGGGCGGTGTGAAGGTCGAGTCGATGAGCAGCAAGGCCCCGGCATCGTGTGCGACCGCGGCGAGTGCCGAGATGTCGGCGACCTTCGTCGTCGGGTTGGCGATGGTCTCGGCCACCAGCATCCGGGTGTTCGGCCTTATCGCCGCCCGCACCGCCTCCGGATCCCCGACGTCGACGAATGTCGCGTCGATCCCGTACTTCGACGGAAGCAGCTCCGACCACAGCTTCCACGTCGCCTCGTAGGTGGTGTCGGAGACCACCACGTGGTCGCCGACCGACAGGAAGGTGAAGAAGACCGAGTGCAGCGCGGCCACCCCAGACGCGAGCACGACCGCGTCGTCGGCTTCCTCGAGCGCGGCCAGCTTGCCCTGCAACGCGACCTGGTTGGCGCCCGTGTTGCGGGTGTAGAAGAGCTGATCGGTGCCCGACCAGCTCATCTCCTCCGGATTGGGTGGCAGGTGGTAGGAGTTCGCCATCGTGATCGGCGTCCGCACCGAGGGGCCCGACGAGTCGTTGCCCGCATGGACACTGCGTGTCATCTCGCCGGTCACGGGTGGGCTCCCATCGGTTCGTCGGCGCGTTCGGCCGGCGGTCCCGGCCTCGTCGGACCCTCGACGCCCGACTCGAGGATCTCGGGTATCTCGGGGGTCGGGACACCGGGCGCCGGTCGAGGCGGGACGTCGTCGGCTGCGCGGGTCGGGATCGTTTTACCCGACCGGGCCGGACGGATCAGTTCGGCCACGCGCACCGGCACGCGGTGCAGCTTGTCGATGGCCGCGAAGTATCGGAACTCGGCCCACGCCCAGCAGACCGCGAAGACCAGCAACGCGACCGCGTCCATGGTGAGTGTGGACCAGGGACGGTGTGCGATGTGGATCGGCACGACGACAAGGGCGACGGCTTGGATGACGTACGAGTCGAGACTGCGGGTACCGGTCATCACGAGCGGCCGCAGCCAGTCGTGATGCCACCACTTCAGGACCAGGCGGAAGACGCCGTAGACGGCCGGGACGGCGAGGTATGCCCCGATCGCGCGGGCCGGGCGGAAATCGAGTTTGTCGGCGAAGCCGGGTTCGAGATGAGCCCAGGGGCCGGCGTGGATCCCGAAGTGGAAGAACATCGCCACCACGATCGCGAGAGCGACGATGACGAGGAGCCAGCGGTCGACGAACTCGGGCACGCGCCAGCGTGACCAGTTCCAGCCGATGACGAGCGCGGGGATGAACATGATCTGCCAGCCCGCCACGTTCTGGATGTGCGGCGCGGCCTGGTAGGCGCTCACGTAGAACCAGTCGGGGGAGTAGGCGAGTGAGAGCGCGTAGAGCGCCAGGGACCCGCCGAGCACCCAGGCCCACCATCCGCGACGCAGCAGTGGGAACAATGCGAATGCCGACATCATCAAGACCATGTAGAGCAGCAGGATGTTGCCGCCACTGGGCAGGTACTGCATCGTCAGGGAGAGCCAGATGCCGTCGCGCCAGCCGTCGACGGGGAGCAGCAGCGTCAACCACCGGTGGCCTTCGAGCGCGGCCGCCACCGCCACGAGTGCGATGACGAGCTGACACAGATAGAGCACCGCGATGCGCTTGGCGAGCCTCTTGTACGCGAAGGCCAGGCCGTGGCGGGTGACCCACCGCTGATAGACGAGCCCCAGCACGATCCCGGACAGCATCACGAATGCGGACATGCCGTCGACGTAGGGGAATGCGTGGGTGGGCGCGGCCAGGGATGACTCGTGCGCGAAGTGCGCCGTGATCATGCTCCAGATCGCCACCCCTCGGGTGGCGTCGATGGCCAGGTCTCGATTCATTGACTTGCACCCTAGACAGCACCGCGGCCCGAGGTCATCTTGGCCCGCGGCGAGTCGCGTGACGGTTGCGTCTCAGGTGTAGAGGTCGGCGATGGCCTGCTTGTGCGCGTCGTGGATCACATTGCGCTTGAGCTTCATCGTCGGCGTGAGCTCACCGGTGTCGATGGTGAAGTCGGTGTCGAGGATCGAGAACTTCTTGATGGCCTCGGCGTTGGACACCTTGGTGTTCGCCTCCTTGACCGCCGCGTCGATCTCGGCCTTGAGGTCGGCGTTGTCGACCAGATCCGAGATCGGGGTGTCGGCGGGCAGTCCGTGACGTTCCAGCCAACCGGGAACGGCCTCGGGGTCGATCGTGATGAGCGCGGCGATGAACGGCTTGTTGTCGCCGACCACCAGGCACTGGCTCACCATCGGGTGCGCCCGGATGGTGTCCTCGAGTTGTGCCGGTGACACGTTCTTGCCGCCGGCGGTGACGATCAGTTCCTTCTTGCGCCCGGTGATGAACAGGTAGCCGTCGTCGAGCGTGCCGATGTCACCGGTGTGGAACCATCCGTCGCGGATGGCGTCGTCGGTGGCGGCCTGGTTCTTCCAGTACCCGCCGAAGACGACCGGTCCCTTGAGCAGGACCTCTCCGTCCTCGGCGATGGCGACGGTGACGCCCGGGATCGGTCGGCCGACGGAACCGACCTTCTGGTTGTCCTCGTTGTTCGCCGTCACCGCGGCGGTGGTCTCGGACAATCCGTAGCCCTCGTACACCGGGATGCCGACGCCGCGGAAGAAGTGTCCGAGGCGGGCACCGAGCGGCGCGCCACCGGAGATGGCGCCTTCGCACTGGCCGCCCAGGGCGTCGCGCAGCTTGCCGTAGACGAGCTTGTCGAACAGGGCATGGCGGAGCTTCAGCCCGAGGCCGACCTTGCCGTCCTCGGTTGCCTTGCTGTACTCGATCGCGGTGTCGGTCGCCTTGTCGAAGATCGATCCCTTGCCGCCGTCGTAGGCCTTCTGCTTGGCCGAGTTGTAGACCTTCTCGAAGACGCGGGGCACCGACAGCACGTAGTTGGGCTTGAACACGCCGAGATCGGCCACGAGGTTCGTGAGGTCGTTGGTGTGTCCGAGGACCACGCCGTTCTCCACGCACCCGACCGTGACGACGCGGGCGAAGATGTGGGCGAGCGGGAGGAACAGCAGCGTCGACTTGCCCTCACGCATGCCGGCGCCGACAGCGTCCCGGGTGGCGGCGGTCTCGGCGAGGAAGTTCGCGTGCGTCAGGACAACGCCCTTGGGACGTCCGGTGGTGCCGGACGTGTAGATCAGGGTGGCGGCGTCGGACGACAGCGCGTTCGCCTGGCGCTGGTCGAGATCCGCGTCGGCGACCTTCGCGCCTCGCTTGGTGACCGTGGGGAGCGCGTGGTCGTCGATGACCAGGGTCTCCTTGAGGGTCGGCGTCTCGTCGATGACCCGGAGGTGACGGGTGTAGTGCTCGTGGTTCTCGACGAACAGCAGCTTGGCGCCGGAGTCCTCGAGAATCCACTGGACCTGGTCGGGTGCGGACGTCTCGTAGATGGCGACGGTGCACGCGCCGGTGCGCCAGATCGCATAGTCCAGGACGGTCCACTCGTAACGAGTCGACGAGAGGATCGCGACGCGGTCCCCGGCCTGCACGCCGGAGGCGATGAGACCCTTGGCGACTGCGTCGACCTCATCGGTGAAGTGCTTGGCGGTGACGTTGACCCACTGGTTGTGCGAGCGCTTGCGGAAGAGCGGCATCGTGGGGCGCTCCGCGCGGTAGCGCAGGATCGTGTCGACGGTCGTCGCCTTGTCGTCGATCGTCAGATCGGACGGTGTGGCGTACTGCTGCTGCATGGCACTCCTGAGACGGGAGAACAAGTGGACATTCCGGACATCGGCATGCGTGTGACCGGGACCGATGGCCGGATGAGTGGCACTGACAGTACCAGTATTCGTGGGATGCATCACAGGCGTCCGGCATCGTGGTGTATGCCCTGTTCAGGGCGGGGATGAGACGCGGCCAGGGCGCGATGCCGACATTCCGGCGCGGGGCCTTTACAGTTGAGGGTGATGAATGAGACCCGCAGCGCATGAGCACTTCTGATCAAGGCGAACACGGCGCGCCGGCAGAACCCTCCGTCAGGACGTTCGACGACCTCGAGATCGACTCGCGGGTCCGCGCGGCCATCACCGACGTCGGGTACGAGACGCCGTCGCCGATCCAGGCCGCCACCATCCCGCCCCTCATGGAGGGCCGCGACGTGGTGGGACTGGCCCAGACCGGAACCGGTAAGACGGCCGCCTTCGCGATCCCCATCCTCTCCCGGCTCGACACCTCGGCGCGTACCCCGCAGGCGCTGATCCTCGCGCCGACGCGCGAGCTCGCCCTGCAGGTCTCCGAGGCCTTCGGTCGATACTCGGCTCACATGCCCGAGGTCAAGGTCCTCCCGATCTACGGCGGGCAGTCCTACGGTGTCCAGCTGGCCGGCCTCCGCCGCGGAGCCCAGGTCATCGTCGGCACCCCCGGGCGCGTCATCGACCATCTCGATCGCAAGACCCTCGACATCTCCGGGCTGGAGTTCCTGGTTCTCGACGAGGCCGACGAGATGTTGACCATGGGCTTCGCCGAGGATGTCGAGCGGATTCTCGCCGAGACGCCCGACACCAAGCAGGTCGCGCTGTTCTCGGCGACCATGCCGAGCGCCATCCGGCGCCTCGCTCAGCGCTACCTGAACTCTCCGCAGGAGATCACGGTCAAGGCGAAGACCGCGACCGCGCAGAACATCACGCAGCGCTATCTGCAGGTGTCCCACCAGCGCAAACTCGATGCGCTCACCCGATTCCTCGAGGTCGAGACGTTCGACGCGATGATCGTCTTCGTCCGTACCAAGCAGGCGACGGAAGAACTCGCCGAGAAGCTGAGGTCTCGCGGATTCTCGGCGGTCGCGATCAACGGCGACCTCGCCCAGGCGCAGCGCGAGCGGACGATCAACCAGCTCAAGAACGGTCAGATCGACATCCTCGTCGCCACCGACGTCGCCGCGCGCGGGCTCGATGTGGACCGCATCTCGCACGTCGTCAACTACGACATCCCGCACGACACCGAGTCGTACGTGCACCGCATCGGTCGGACCGGCCGTGCCGGACGGTCGGGCAACGCACTGCTGTTCGTCTCGCCGCGGGAACGTCATCTGCTGCGAGCGATCGAACGCGCCACCCGTCAGACCCTCACCGAGATCGGGCTGCCCAGCGTCGACGACGTCAACGCCCAGCGCGTCGCCAAGTTCGCCGACTCGATCACCCAGAACCTGTCGTCGGACAATCTCGACCTGTTCCGGGGCCTGATCGAGAACTATGCGCGGGACAACGACGTCACCATGGCCGACATCGCCGCGGCGCTGGCATTGGAAACCCGTGACGGTGGGTTCCTGATGACCCCGGATCCGCCGCAGTCGGAGAGGCGTCCCGAACGGGAGCGTGCTCCGCGACGTCCGGGCGCGACCTTCGCGACCTACCGGATCGCCGTCGGCCGCAAGCACAAGGTATCGCCGGGCGCGATCGTCGGCGCCATCGCGAACGAGGGTGGTCTCAGCCGCGGCGACTTCGGGAACATCAGCATCCGCGACGACTTCAGCCTCGTCGAACTGCCCGACGATCTCGACAGCGAGACGCTGTCCAACCTGCGGCACACCAAGATCGGCAAGAACCCGATCGACATCCGTAAGGACATGGGATCGCCGCGGACACGCGGCGGCGCCAAGCGTGGCGCAGGCGGACAGGGCGGCAACTGGGGAAAGCGTCCGTCTCCGCGGGTCGCCGGACGCGGACGCCGGTCCTGACCTGGGGTCAGTGATACGAACCTTGTCAATCCGAGATCATTCCGTAACCTGGTCGACGGGGTCATCCAACAGATGGTCACCGGGTCCGCGAGAAGCGGGGCCGGTTGTCGAGTGAGTACAGGATCGGTGAGTCACCAGTGTCAGTGGTGAATGCAATTTCAGCAGCAGAAGCAATGGATCACAGCCGTGAGGGACACGCCGTCGTGGTGGACGCGCGCCCCCAGGTGGTGCGTCACCAGGGCAGCCTGCCCGGCGCGCTCGTGGTCGATCCCAACGAGGTTCCCAGGCGGTTCGCCCCGACCCCATCGGGCACATTCCCGGTGATCCGGGACCGCGACACCGAGATCGCGGTCGTGTCGGTGCGTTCGGAGGCGCCGCGGATCGCCGAACAGATCGCCGGGCTCGGATACACCAACGTGCGTTATGTCGACGGCGGATACCCGGCGCTGCGGTCGAGCACCAACAGCTGAGACCCGGGACGCACGCCGCCACCGCGCGGCAGCCTTCCTCTGACCAGCGTCTTGATAGCGTAGAAGCCGCCGGCGACGAGAGGAACACATCGGTATGCAGGATGACGCTCGCGATGTGGTGCGCGATCAGGTCACCCGGCTGATGACGTTCCTGCGGGACCTCGTCCGGTCCCGCTCCGGCGACATCCGCGACATCGACGATCACCCGGGGGCGGTCTGGGTCGGCCCGGGCACTCCCGTGCCGATCCGCGCCGGTGCCGAGCCCGGACAGGTTCTCGGAGAGTTCGCGCCCGGGGCAGACGCCGAGGCGGACGACACGGGGGACGCCCTGGTCGAGCTCGCACGGCTTGTCGATGAACTCGGGGACAACCCCGAGACCCTGGAACTCGTCATCGCCCAGGCGTTCGTCGAGGTCCGGGACGCCACCGACCCTGACTCCGGGCCCCTGGTGCGTGAGCACCTGCTCACCCAGGCCGTCGTCGCCGAACGCGAAGAGGACGGCGTCATCCGGTTGTCCATCGCCTCCGGTTCGGCGCCGGCCGTGCACGACACCCACCTCCTGGCCGCGGTCGACGGTCTGGATCTGTCCGGAGCGGTGAAGGTCCGCGCGAAACTGTCCGCCCAGTCATCGGTGCTCGCCGCGAAGGTCGGGGATCTGACCGCCGAGTGGCTCGACGCGATCGAGATCGACGCCGAGCAGGTGACGCTCGGCCTCGACCTGCGGCCGGCCCTGGTGCTCCGGCAACGAGGGGTCGAGAGCTCGCTGGCTTTCTACGACGCGATCCTTGACGATCTGCGCGACGAGAAGCGTTCGGTCCCTGTGGGATTGGCGCAACTGGTGGCGCCGGTGGAAGCTGCGGACCGGCTCGATGCGCTCGACGCCCCCGGTGTCCTCGCACCTTCCGAACTGATCGCCGATGCCCTGTTCCCGCTGCCGTCGAACGTCGAGCAGCGTGACGTGCTCGTTCGTCTCGGCTCCGACACCGGCGTCGTCGTCGAAGGTCCTCCGGGTACCGGCAAGACCCACACCATCGCCAACGTCACCTCGGCTCTGCTGGCCAAGGGGCAGCGTGTGCTGGTCGTCAGCGAGAAGGCGCACGCCCTCCACGTGTTGCGGGACATGCTCCCGCCCGCGCTGCGGGAACTCACCGTGTCCATCGCCGACATCTCGCAGGATCGATCCGGCGGCATCGTGGACGCCGTCACCGCACTGGCCGAGCGGCGGTCGTCCTTCTCGCCAGGGGTGGCCGACGCCGAGATCGCCGACCTGACCGCGCGCCGCGACCACGCCCTGCGTGAACGCGACCAGACCCTGCGCGAACTGTGGGACCTCCGCGCGGGTGAGACCGAGGTCCGCGAGTGGCTGGCGGGTGACTACCGCGGGACGCCGGCGCAGATCGTCCGTCAGGTGCTGGCAGACGCGGCGGCGTTCGATTGGATGCCGGGCCCGGTCCAGGGTGCGGTGGCACCTCTCGACTCGGCCGAGTTCGTCCGCCTGGCGGATTTGCTCGCCATCACCGGAGGCTCCGCTTCCCGTCTGTCGCAACGATTCCCGGAGCTCTCCGAGTACCTGCCCGACCCGGTCTCGATGAATGCCATCTGCGCGCGGATCGCTGCCCGCCCGCGTGAACCGATGGCCGGCGCGGGATCGCTGTTGGCGGTTCTCGACGGCGTCGAGAGCGAGCGCCTCCTGCGAATCAAGGACATCTGCGACCAGCTCGCGGTGGCGGCAGCCGAGGTGGCGTCGTATCCCGCGCCGATGATCGACATGGCCGACCGGTTGCTCGCCGGCCGGGCCACCCACCTGTGGTCGAGGGTCACGACGCTGTCACCGGTGATCGCCGAGGCCGCACGTCGCGACCGCGACCTCGGGGCACACACCGTCGTCGTCGACGGCGACGGACCCGGCGATGCGGCGTTGTTCGACGCTGCGGCCGACCACCTTCGCGATGGCGGACAGTGGCGGGGACGCCTGCGCCGGTCGCCGCAACAGCGCGCGATCGAGGAGTCACCGGTGCGGGCCACCGTCGATGGTCGGCCTCCTCGGGACGAGGCCTCGCTGCGTCGGGTGGCGGACCATCTCACGGTCGTCGACGCCGTGCATCAGGTCCACCGGATCCTCGGCGACCTGCACGTCCCGGTCGACGCGTCGGGATCGCGTTCCGCGCAGCTCGATCAACTCGTCCGGCTGGACACCCAGTTGAGCTGGATCTCGCGGCTCGTGTCGGGGCGCGAACACCTGGTCCGGGAACTCGAGGCCATCAGCCCGGGCGGGCCCCGGCCGCGCAGCGTCGACGACGTGGCGGCCGTCGCACGGCAGGCGCGATCGATCGCGGCCGCCAATGACGCCGCTCTGGCCGAGCAGGAACTCGCCGAGTGCGCCTACGCGCTGACAGCCGAACTGGAGCAGGGGCCGTCCCCGGAGGGTGACGCGCTCGTCGCGGCGCTCGCCGGGGCCGATGCCGATGCCATCCGGGGCGCCCGCCGGGCCTTCACCGACGCACGCGCCGAGGCGGAGGCGCAGAACGCCCTGGAGCTCCTGGGACTCCGATTGCGCAGCCGCGCTCCCGAACTCGCGAAGTCGATGTGGTCCACGCCGGACGATCCGGTCTGGGCTGAACGCGCCCGTGACATGGGCGCGGCATGGGCGTGGCGCTTCGCCCACACCTGGGCGATGGACCGAAGCGATCCACTCGCCGAGGTCCGGCTGCAGAACGAGCTCGACGCCCTCGACGTCGACATCGCCTCTCTCACCACGCGACTCGCGTCCGCGCGCGCACAACGCGAACTGATGGCGCACACCACCGCCGCCGAGATGCAGGCCGTCCAGTCCTATCGCGACCACATGATCAACCTGGGCAAGGGCTCGGGGAAGCACGCCAATCGATTCCGGCGCGCGGCCCGCGAGGCGATGGCGGAGGCGCAGAACGCCATTCCCGCATGGATCATGTCCATCAGCCAGGTGGCCGAGACGCTGCCGCCACGCCGGAACTCATTCGACGTCGTCATCGTCGACGAGGCCTCCCAGGCCGACATCACCAGTGCTTTCCTCCTGTGGCTCGCTCCGCGGGTGATCGTCGTCGGCGATGACAAGCAGTGCGCCCCGGTCGGGTTGAGTGGCACCACACTCGACGACGCCTTCGCCGAGCTCGACGCGGCCCTTCCGGACCTGCCGCCCTACCTCCGTGACGGACTCACCCCACGATCCAGCCTGTTCTCGTTGTTGCGCAGTCGATTCGGCAATGTCGTCGGCCTGCGTGAGCACTTCCGCTCGATGCCGGAGATCATCGAGTTCTCGTCGCGGCAGTTCTACGGCAGCTCCCCGCTGATCCCGGTGCGGCAGTACGGGTCCGATCGGCTCGAGCCGCTGCGTGTGGTCGCGGTCGAGGGGGTGTCGACCGGCGGCGGGGCGGGGATCATCAACGAGGCCGAGGTCGCGGCGATCGTCGACTCCCTGCGACACTGCCTGGCCGATCCGGCCTACGACGCCATGGACTTCGGGGTCATCGCCCTGCAGGGCACCAAGCAGGTCGAGGCGCTCGACCGGGCCCTGCGCAACGAATTCGATGCCGACACCTGGCATCGGAGGCGGATTCGCGTCGGATCGCCACCGGACTTCCAGGGGGACGAGCGCCGGGTGGTGTTCCTGTCGATGGTCGTGTCCGATCCCGAGTCGATCACGGCGCTGACGCGGGCAGAGTCGCAGCGACGGTTCAACGTGGCGGCAACTCGCGCGATGGATCAGCTGTGGTTGTTCCATTCGGTCGCCCTCGACGACCTCCGGCCCAACGACCTCCGATACTCGCTGCTGTCGTATGTCACGGCCGCGGAAGGGCCCTCGATCACGCCGATGCCCACCGACATCCCCGACGACCGCCGGGTCTCCCCGTTCGACAATCTCCTCGAACAGCGTGTGTTCAATCGCCTTGTGGCGCTTGGCTATCACGTGACCCCGAAGGTCGAGGTCAACAACCGGGTCGTCGACCTCGTGGTCCTCGGCGCGGATGCCCGTATGGCCGTCGAATGCGATGCCGACGAGTTCCGGGGCACCGGACGTCAGGCGCGGTCGGACCTGGAACGCGAGCGCGAGCTGCGTCGTTGCGGGTGGGAGTTCGTGCGGGTGCGCGAGTCCGAGTTCGTGCTGGATCCCGATCGCGTGATCGATCACGTCGCGTCGGTGCTGGATGCGCGTGGATGCAAACCGGGCTCGCTCGCCGCCGCGCCGACGGGACGAGCAACGGTGTCGGATGACGCCCCGCGATGGGAACCGATCGATCTCACCGCGGGGGAGTGACCCACCCCGGTCCTCCGGAGACGTTGGCGCTCAGTCGAGCGCGTGCACGAGAGCCGGTAGACCTTGGGCTGCCGACATCCGCAGGCTGTGGGTCGCCACCTCCGACAGCGCGGAGGGGGCGGGGTTGAACTCGATGACCGGAATGCCCGCCCGCACAGCGCGTTCGGGTAGAGATGCGGCCGGATAGACGATTCCGCTGGTGCCGACGACGATGATCGCCTCCGACGCGCGGAATGCCTGATCGGCCCGCTGCCAATCGGACTCGGGCAGGGCTTCGCCGAACCACACGACTCCGGGTCGGACCGCCCCGCCGCAGCGCGGACAGGTGGGCGGCGGCACACGTGGGTCGAAGGTGATGTCCCCGGGGTCGTCGCCGGGTCCGCTGTCAGGAAGGGCGTCGGCACCCTCGTAGGGGGTACCGCAGACCGAACACCGTGGGGTGAACAGACTTCCGTGCAGATGACTGATGACGTCGCTTCCCGCCCGCTCATGGAGGTCGTCGACGTTCTGGGTCACCACCATCACGGTGCGGGTCGTCCCCAGGTCGGCGAGCGCGCGGTGGCCGGCATTGGGCCGGGCCGTGCGCACCTGCCCAGCGCGCCATCGGTACCACCCCCAGACCAGTGCCGGGTCCCGCTCCCACGCCTCGGGGGTCGCGAGCTCGGCGGGATCGAACCGGTCCCACAGTGCCGCCTGTGAACGCCGGTTCGTCTGCGTGTCGCGGAACGTCGCGATCCCGCTCTCTGCCGACATGCCCGCGCCGCTGAAGACGGTGATCCAGTCGGCGCCCCGTATGAGTTCTGCGACGTCGGGGGGGATGACCGGCTGTGGCGTCTGGCCGCCGGTCATCCGGCGGATTCGAGCGAGGCGCGCACTCGCGCCGCGGTCTCGTCCGGGTCGGGGTCCCGGCGCACGAGGAACCCCTTCGCGAAGCTCAACTTGTCGCCCGTGTGCCGCGGAACCACGTGCAGGTGGGTGTGGAAGACCGTCTGGAAAGCCGCGCTCCCGTCGTTCAGTGCGAGATTCACCCCGTCCGCGGCCATCGGTCCGGCCTTCAAGGCGGTGGCGAGTCGCTGTCCCGCGCGGAACAGTGCCGATCCGATCGCCGGGTCGAGATCGTCGAGGCCTGTGGAGTGAACCCGTGGGACGAGCAGGGTGTGGCCGCGCGTCACGGGCCGGATGTCGAGGAAGCCGACGACGTCGTCGTCGGAGTAGACGATGCGTCCCGGCGACGTGCCCTCGACGATGGCGCAGAAGATGCAACTGCTCATGGGCCGACTCTAGGACAACCGCGGGGTCGCTCTCTCGTTCGTCCGCCGCGCCGGCGTGGTTCACATCACATAACGGTTTGGTAACGGTTCGCCGAGTGATTGTTCGGGTCGCCGGGCCGCTGGATCCGCAACGCCTGGCCTGCGCGTTTCGAGACCCTTCTCACGGGCGTTGACGAGGTCCTCTAAGTTACCCGCGCGGTTACTGGCGGGTATACCGACAGGTCACCGTGAAACATGAGGTTTCCCTCACTTTCGTGTGCCATCATGGGTGTCACGTTCACGCCGGCAGCGATTCACCAACCAGTCGACACCTGCCAATGCCCCTGCGCGGCAATCGTGTTCGTCCGTTGTACCAGCTAGCTCCACCAGGCAGAGTCGCCGAGGCGGCTGACCACGTCTGCGACATCGCGGATGTACGCGTGAGACCTCCGATGACACCGAGGTTTCCGCCGGCCGACCCGACCTGCCACACACAGACAATCCGACAACGCTCAACCCCATAGACACTCCGCAACCTCAGACTCTCCAGACCGACCACCACACAGGAGTATTCGTGACAGTCGACCAGTTCCGTTCCGGCTCACAGGGCGCCGCCAACGCAGAGCGCCCGACCACCACGCTCATCGAGCGGCTCACCCAGGGCGAGCCTTACGCGATCAGCTTCGGCGGCCAGGGCGGTGCGTGGCTGCCCACACTGGCCGAGCTGGTGGTCGATGCCGACCTGGAACATCGAATCGCCAAGATCGTGGATTCGGCCGAGCGGCTCGTCGCGCCCGTCGCCGACGACCTGGTCGTCGCCCGGGCAGCCGGTTTCCACCCGCTCACCTGGGTGCACGCGCACGACGCCGGCGACGAGGTCCCCTCCGAGACCGCGCTCGCCGACTTCACGCTCTCCGGGCCCGGCGTGCTGCTGACCCAGCTCGCCGCCATCGAGGCGCTCCGCAAGCAGGGACTCGACACCGCCGCCCTCCCGCCGAACGCCGTGGTCGGTCATTCGCAGGGATCTCTGGCCACCGACGCGGTCGGCGCCGATGGCAAGGTCGCGGAGTCGGGGCAGGGACTGCTGCTCGCGGTCGCCCATCTCATCGGAGCAGCGGGTTCGCTCATCGCCCGCCGTCGGGGCCTGGGGATCACCACCGACGGCACCCCGATGCTCGCGCTCAACAACGTCAGTCCGGCCCGGGTCGAGGAGATCTTGGCGCACTACCGTGCGGGACTTCCGGAGAGCGACCTGACGACCGCGCCGGTCGTCTCCATCATCAACAGCCGTAACGCCCTCGTGCTGTCCGGCGCCCCGCGCCACCTGGCCGCCTTCACGGCACTCTGCGAGCGGATCGCCGCCACCGAGGCCGACGAACGCAAGCGCAAGCTGACCGGCGGCGCCCCGTTCGCTCCGAAGTTCGACCAGCTGCAGGTCTCGGTGGCCTTCCATCACCCGGGCATGGCCGAGGCCGTCCAGCTCGTCGCCGACTGGGCGGATCGGTGCGGCATCGACCGTGACCTCGCCACCCGTCACGCCCACGACATCCTCGTCGCCCGCGTCGACTGGGTGTCGTCGGTCGACGCGGTGGTCGCGGGCGGCGCCAAGTGGGTGCTCGACTTCGGTCCCGGCGACATCGCCACCCGCCTCACCGCCTCGCTCGTGCGTGGCCAGGGCGTCGGGCTGGTCCCGGCGGCACTCCGCGTCGGACAGCGCAACCTCTTCAGCCCCGGCGGCGTCCCCGAGGTCGCCGCGCCGTGGTCGCAGTTCGCGCCGACCCTCGCCGAGCTGCCCGACGGGCGCACCGTCGTCGAGACCGCGTTCACCCGCCTCACCGGACGTTCTCCGATGCTGCTGGCCGGTATGACCCCGACCACCGTCGACCCGGCGATCGTCGCCGCCGCGGCGAATGCGGGCCACTGGGCCGAGCTCGCCGGCGGCGGACAGGTCACCGAGGACATCTTCGCGCGCAACATCGCCAAGCTCACCGACCTGCTCGAGCCGGGCCGTGAGGCGCAGTTCAACGCACTCTTCCTCGATCCCTACCTGTGGAAGCTGCAGCTCGGTGGCAAGCGCATCGTGCAGAAGGCCCGCGCCCAGGGTGCCCCGCTCGACGGCGTGATCGTCTCGGCCGGCATCCCCGAGCTCGAGGACGCCGTCGCGCTCGTCGACGAGTTCGTCGAGGCCGGCCTGCGTTTCGTCGCGTTCAAGCCCGGCACCGTGGAGCAGATCCGGTCGGTCGTGCGCATCGCCGCCGAGGTGCCGCAGCACCCGATCATCGTCCAGATCGAAGGCGGCCGCGCCGGCGGTCACCACTCCTGGGAAGATCTCGACGATCTGCTCCTCGCCACCTACGGCGAGCTGCGCGCCCGCCCCAACGTGGTGATCTGCGTCGGCGGCGGCATCGGTACCCCTGAGCGCGCCAGCGAGTACCTCACCGGCACCTGGTCGGCGGGATACGGCTACCCCGTGATGCCCCTCGACGGCATCCTCATCGGCACCGCGGCCATGGCGGCCAAGGAGGCCACCACCACGCCCGAGGTCAAGCAGCTCCTCGTCGACACCGCAGGTATCGACGAGTGGATCGGTGCCGGACACGCCACCGCGGGGATGGCGTCCGGTCGCTCGCAGCTCGGAGCCGACATCCACGAGGTCGACAACACCGCCTCTCGCTGTGGCCGGCTGCTCGACGAGGTGGCCGGTGACGCCGAGGCCGTCGCCGCACGACGCGATGAGATCATCGCCGCGATGGCCGACACCGCCAAGCCGTACTTCGGCGACGTCGCCACCATGACCTACCGCGAATGGCTCGACCGCTACGCCACCCTCGCGGTCGGCGATTCGCGCGGCGAGCAGGTCCCGTGGGCCGACATCACCTGGCAGCAGCGATTCGTCGAGATGCTCCAGCGCACCGAGGCGCGCATGCACCCGAAGGATTCGGGGCCCATCCCGACGATGTTCGGCGATGTCGTCACCGCCGACGACCCGCACGCCGCCATCGACGCGCTCGGCAGCGTGTACCCGGAGATCGACACCGACGTGCTGCACCCCGCCGATGTCGCCTTCTTCCTCGAGCTGTGCCGTACCCCCGGAAAGCCGGTCAACTTCGTGCCGGTCATCGACAAGGACGTCCGGCGCTGGTGGCGCAGTGACTCGCTGTGGCAGGCCCACGACCCCCGCTATGGCGCCGACGCCGTGTGCGTCATCCCCGGTCCGGTCGCCGTGGCCGGCATCACCCGCGTCGACGAGCCGGTCGGCGAGCTGCTCGATCGTTTCGAGGCCCGGGTGGCGGCCGACCTGCACACCGCGGGGGAACAGCCGGTGGCCGTCGCCTCGCGTCACCGTGCCGGACTCGTCGATGACGCCGGCGTGCTGACCTCCGTGCTGGAGTCCGACGACGTCAGCTGGGCGGGCCGCATCGTGGCGAGCCCCGTCGCGTTGCTGGGTGACCGGCAGTCCTGGACCGTGGTCGCTCCCGAGCGCGCCGAACACGCCACCAGTGGCGCGGTGCTCGAGCAGGCCGGTCCCGCAACCGACGGCGCCACCCGCTTCGATCTCGTCGTCCCGATTTCCGGTGCCTCCGTACGCATTCCGCTGCTCGCCGGCGACAGCCTGCGCGACGGCGGTGCCCCGCTGGTCGGGCTCGACGCCGCGTCGAACGCCATGCGCGAGATCCTCACCGTCGCCGCCGGCGGCAGCCTCGCCGAGGTCGACGGCGGGGTCTCGTCGACCACCGTGACGTGGCAGCCCGACTCGGTCGCCGACCATGCCGCGGTCACCGGGTTCTCGCTGCCGGCACATCTGCGTCCCACGACGCCGACCGACCCGTTCGGATTCGCCGTACCCGACACGCTGGTCGGCGCATGCTGGCCGAGCGTGTTCAGCGTCATCGGTGCCGCCCGCACCGACGACGGTCAACCGGTGGTGGAGGGGTTGCTCGACCTGGTTCACCTGGACCACGCGATCGCCCTGACCGGCGAGATCCCCACAACAGCAACCGAACTCACCGTGATCGCGCGAACCGGAGCGGTGCGCGACGCCGAGGTTGGCCGCGTCGTCGAGGTGTCGGTCGAGATCACGGGACCGTCCGGGCAGATCGCGACGCTCGACGAGCGGTTCGCCATCCGTGGACGTCTCGGAGCTGCCGAACTCACCGATCCCGCCCGTGCCGGCGGCGCGCCGGTCGCTGAGCAGTCGGCCACGCGCAAGTTGCTCCGCACGGCGACGATCACCGCCCCGAACCGGATGCACGGCTTCGCCGTGGTCTCGGGCGACCGCAACCCCATCCACACCGACACCGCTGCGGCGAAGCTGGCGGGACTCGGCGATCCGATCGTGCACGGGATGTGGCTCTCGGCCGCGGCCCAGCAGGTCGTGACCGCCACCGACTCGAAGAAGCCCATACCGTCGGCGCGTCCGCTGATCGGTTGGACCGCCCGCTATCTCGGCATGGTCCGGCTGGGTGACACCATCACCGTCCGCGTCGACCGGGTCGGCCTCGACAACGGCCGTGAGGTCGTCGAGGTGAGCGCCAAGGTCGGCGACAACCTCGTCATGAGCGCCACCGGACTGCTCGCCGCGCCGCGGACCGTCTACGCGTTCCCCGGCCAGGGCATCCAGAGCAAGGGCATGGGTCTCGACGCCCGCTCCCGTTCGAAGGCGGCCCGCAAGATCTGGGACCGCGCCGACAAGCACACCCGCGCGGCGCTGGGCTTCTCGATCCTGGCCGTCGTCCGCGACAACCCGACGACCCTCGTGGCCAACGGAACCACGTACAACCACCCCGACGGGGTGCTGTACCTGACGCAGTTCACCCAGGTCGCCATGGCGACCCTCGGTGTCGCGCAGATCGCCGAACTCAAGGAGTCCGGCGGCTTCGTCGAGGGTGCGATCACCTGCGGCCACTCGGTGGGTGAGTACAACGCCCTCGCGGCCTGTGCGGGAGTCCTGCCGCTGGAGGCGGTGCTGGAGGTCGTGTTCCAGCGGGGCGAGGCGATGCACCACCTGGTTCCGCGCGATGCGCAGGGGCGCAGCGACTATCGGATGGCCGCGATCCGGCCGAGTCAGTTCGGTCTGGCCGACGCCGAGGTCACCGACTTCGTGGCGGGTGTGGGCGCCTCGGCGGGCGAGTTCCTCGAGGTCGTCAACCTCAACCTGCTCGGGTCGCAGTACGCGATCGCGGGCACGGTCCGCGGACTCGAAGAACTCGAGGCCGAGATCGACCGCCGCCGCGCCGAATTCGGTGGCAAGCGGGCCTTCATCCTGATCCCGGGTATCGACGTCCCGTTCCACTCGAGCGTGCTGCGGGCCGGCGTGCCGGAGTTCCGCGGCAAGCTCGCCGAGCTGCTGCCCGCCGACATCGACATCGACATCCTGGTCGGTCGCTACATCCCGAACCTGGTGCCGCGCCTGTTCACTCTCGAACGCGATTTCGTCGAGGAGATCGCGGCACTCGTGCCGTCGGAGCCGCTGGACGCGGTTCTCGCGGACTGGAATGCCTGGGAGGCGACCCCGAACGAGCTCGCCCGGGTGATCCTGATCGAGCTGCTGGCCTGGCAGTTCGCCAGCCCGGTCCGCTGGATCGAGACCCAGGAGCTGCTGTTCGGTGGCCCCGAGCGCAATGGACTCGGCGTCCAGCGGTTCGTCGAGATCGGTCTGAAGGGGGCGCCGACGCTGTCGGGTCTGGCCACCAACACGCTCAAGCTCGACGACTACGCCGCGGCCACCACCGAGGTGCTCAACGTCGAACGCGACAGCGATGTCATCCTCGCGAAGGACGCCGGTCACGAGCCGGACGAGGACGAGATCGAGACCCCCGCATCAGCGCAGGCGACCGACGCCGCACCGGCGGCCGCGGCACCTGCCGCCCCGGCTGCGCCCGCGGCTCCCGCAGCGCCGGCCGGCGGTCCGCGTCCCGACGACATCGCCTTCAGCCCGTCCGACGCGGTGAAGTCCGTGATCGCGCTGTGGACGAAGATGCGTGTCGATCAGATCGGGTCGGCGGACACCATCGAGGCCCTGTGTGACGGTGTGTCCTCGCGACGCAACCAGTTGCTCCTCGACATCGGCGGTGAGCTCGGACTCGGAGCCATCGACGGCGCCGCAGAGGCGGACATGAACGCCCTGTCCTCGACGGTGGAGGCACTCGCACGCGGATACCGACCCCTCGGCGCGGTCCTCACCGATGCGGTGAGCGACCAGATCCGCAAGGTTCTCGGACCGGTGGGCAAGCGGCAGAACTACATCACCGACCGGGTCGCGAACGTGTGGCAGCTCGGGCCGGGATGGGGACTGCACACCACGGTCGCCCTGGCGCTGGGCACTCGCGAGGGTGCGTCGGTCCGCGGCGAGGCCCTGGGCAATCTGCTCGACGGCCCGCTCACCAACACCGAGGCCCTCGACGCCCTCGTCGACCGGGCAGTGTCCGCGGTCGGCTCGGTCAAGGGCATCCCGGTGAGCAAGCCGGCCGCCGAATCCGGCGGTGGCGCGACGGTCGATGCCGCGGCGTTGGGCGAGTTCACCGAGCAGATCACCGGGCGCTCCGGGGCGCTGGCCTCGGCGGCCTACACCGTCCTGGAGAAGCTCGGACTCGCCGAGGTCGACGACCTCGCCGAGGCCGCGGCCGACCCGAATGCCGAACTCGCCGAACTCGTGAGTGCCGAACTGGGTTCGGACTGGGCACGCACCGTGGCGCCGGCCTTCGACGCCGCCAAGGTGGTGCTCATCGACGACCGGTGGGCCACCTGCCGGGAGGACCTCGTTCGCCTCTGGCTGCGTGACGAGCACGATGTCGAGGCCGATTTCGACGGCATCGTGCGCGGATTCGCCGGCTCGGGCAACGCTGTCGCCGAGCACGCCAACTGGTGGCAGGGCAAGGCGCTGGCCGCCGGAAACGCCGTGCACGCACGGGCCTTCGCTGCCATCGCGCACGCCGCCGAGGACCCCGGCACCGGTGCCTACAGCGGCGAGATCGCCGTGGTGACCGGCGCCAGCAAGGGTTCCATCGCCGCGGGCGTGACGGCCGGGCTGCTCGCGGGCGGCGCAACCGTCATCGCCACGACGTCGCGGCTCGATTCCGAGCGACTGGCCTTCTACAAGAATCTGTACCGCGAGAACGCACGGACCGGCGCGGCACTGTGGATCGCCCCGGCGAACATGGCCTCCTACGCCGATGTCGACGACCTCGTCGCCTGGATCGCCGCGGAGCAGACCGAGAACCTCGGTGGCACAACGGCAGTCGTCAAGCCGGCGATGAAGCCGACCATGCTCTTCCCGTTCGCCGCCCCACGTGTCGCCGGTGACCTCACCGACGCGGGCGGTCGTGCCGAGCTCGAGATGAAGGTGCTCCTCTGGTCGGTGGAGCGGCTCATCGCCGGTCTCGCCGACGCCCACTCCGATCACGACATCGCCGCACGCGTGCACGTCGTGCTCCCCGGTTCGCCCAACCGCGGCATGTTCGGTGGCGACGGTGCCTACGGCGAGAGCAAGGCGTCTCTCGACGCCCTCGTGCAGCGCTGGTCGGCCGAGGAGTCGTGGGGTTCCAAGACCAGCCTGGCGCACGCGCTCATCGGCTGGGTGCGGGGCACCGGGCTCATGGGACACAACGACGGCATGGTCGACGCGGTCGAGGCCGCCGGTGTGCGCACCTGGAGCACCGACGAGATGGCGGCCAACCTGCTGACGCTGTGCACGCCCGAACAGCGTGCGGCTGCGGCACAGACGCCGATTCTGGCCGACTTCACCGGTGGGTTGGACAGCTCGACCGACCTGAAGGCACTCGCCGCGACGGCCGCAGCCTCGGCCGAGTCGGTCGAGGAAGCGGACACCGAGACCGCCCCGACCGTCGCGGCATTGCCCGCACCGGCGCGTGCTCCCCGCGGCCTGCGTCCCGCGTGGCCGTCCATCGACGCACGACCGGAGGACATGGTCGTGATCGTCGGCGCCGGCGAGCTCGGCCCGTACGGCTCGGCGCGCACGCGTTTCGAGATGGAGGTCGACGAGAAGCTCTCGGCGGCAGGCGTCCTCGAGCTCGCATGGAACACCGGTCTGGTGCACTGGGATTCGGTTCCCAAGCCGGGCTGGTACGACACCGCCTCCGGGGATCCGGTGCCCGAGAGCGAGATCGCGGAGCGCTACCACGACGAGGTCGTCTCGCGGTGCGGTATCCGCCGCTACGCCGACGACGGGGCGATGGTCGACAACACGTCGCCGTTGCTCACGTCGGTCTACATCGACGAGGATCTGACGTTCACGGTGAACTCGGAGACCGAGGCACGAGCGTTCGCCGGTGCCAACCCCGAGAAGACCCGCGTCACGCAGAACGCCGACGGTGACTGGCAGGTCACACGCCTCGCCGGCACCGAGATCCGGGTCCCGCGCCAGTTCGCGCTGAGCCGGACCGTGGGCGGCCAGATCCCGACCGGATTCGACCCGACCCGCTGGGGGGTCACGCCCGACATGGCGGAGTCGATCGACCGTGTCGCGCTGTGGAATCTCGTGGCGACCGTGGATGCGTTCCTGTCGTCGGGCTTCACCCCGAGTGAACTGATGCGCTGGGTGCACCCCGGCCTGGTGGCCAACACCCAGGGCACCGGCATGGGCGGCATGACGTCGATGCGCGACCTGTATGTCAACACGCTGCTCGGCGAGGCCAACGCCAACGACATCCTGCAGGAGGCCCTGCCGAACATCGTTGCCGCACACGTTGTCCAGTCCTACGTCGGTAGCTACGGCGCGATGATCCATCCGGTCGCGGCCTGCGCCACGGCAGCGGTCTCGGTCGAGGAGGGCGTGGACAAGATCCGCCTCGGCAAGGCGCTGTTCACGGTGTCCGGCGGCTTCGACGACCTCGGCATCGAGGGCATCGTCGGCTTCGGTGCGATGTCGGCGACCGCCGACTCGGCGAAGATGACAGCGCGTGGCATCGACGATCGCCGGTTCTCCCGGGCCAACGACCGCAGGCGCGGCGGGTTCGTCGAGTCGGCCGGCGGCGGCACGATCCTGCTCGCCCGTGGTGACATCGCAGCGGAGATGGGCCTGCCCGTCCTCGGTGTGGTGGCGTGGGCCCAGAGCTTCGGCGACGGCGTGCACACCTCGATCCCGGCTCCGGGACTCGGTGCGCTCGGCGCGGCCCGCGGGGCACTGTCCTCGCCGCTGGCGAACTCGCTCAACGCCCTCGGGGTGAGTGCAGACGACGTCGCGGTGGTGTCCAAGCACGACACGTCCACCAAGGCCAACGATCCCAACGAGTCCGAGCTGCACGAGCGGCTCGCGGCGGCGATCGGCCGGGGCAAGGGTGCGCCGCTGTTCGTGGTGTCACAGAAGTCCCTGACGGGTCACGCCAAGGGTGGCGCGGCCGCCTTCCAGCTCATCGGGCTGTGCCAGATGTTGCGCGACGGGGTCATCCCGCCCAACCGCAGCCTGGACTGCGTCGACGACAAGATGGCCGAGTACCCGCATCTGGTGTGGCCGCGCGAGACCCTGCAGCTGGGGGAGCGGTTCCCGCTCAAGGCGGGCCTGCTGACCAGCCTCGGCTTCGGTCACGTGTCCGGACTGATCGCGGTCGTCCATCCCGAGGCGTTCCTCGCCTCGCTGGATCCCGAACAGCGTGACGTCTACCGGCAGCGTGCCGACGAGCGGGCGCGGCAGGGCAGGCAGCGCTTCCTGCAGTCGATCTGCGGTGGCGAGGCGGCCTACCAGCGTCCGCCGAACCGCCGCTTCGACGAGGCGGTCGACGAGCACGACGCCGAGGCCGGCATGCTCCTCGATCCGCGGGTCCGACTCGACGGCGCCGACGTCTACGGCGCGAGCGAGCCGGTCGCGGGGAGCCGGTGACGGCGCATGACGCGAACGGGCAATCCGGCGGCGGCACGGCGGAGTCCGACGGCATGAGTGTTCTCGGCGTCGGGATCGACATCGTGTCGATCCCGGAGTTCGGCGAGCAGCTGCGACAGCCGGGTACGACGTTCGCCGACCGGTTCACGGTCGGCGAGCGTCGGGACTCGGCTGCCGGTACCGGCGACGACGCGCGGCATCTCGCGGCCCGGTGGGCGGCGAAGGAAGCTGTCGTCAAAGCGTGGTCGGTCAGCCGGTTCTCGAGATCGCCGCTGCTGCCGCTCATCCGGCACAGCGACATCGAGGTCGTCACCGACAACTGGGGGCGTCCGGCCATCCGGCTGTCCGGCGAGATCGGTGAGCACCTGCGTGAGGCCACCGTGCACGTGTCGTTGACGCACGACGGGGACACCGCCGCGGCCGTGGCGATCCTCGAGGGCAGATAGGGCCGGGCTCAGACGGTGCTGGTCGACTCCTCGAGGAGCAGATAACCGGCGAGCATCCGTTTGAGTTCGGAGACGGTCTCGTCGTGATCGTGGCCGTCCTGCACAGAGAAGCTCAGCAACGAGTAGGCCGTGTGCACGAGCACCTGGGACATCATCTCGCGCCGCTCCCGCTGTGACGGCGTGAGCGGCGCGATGATGCGCGCCACCTGTTCGGCCAGGACACGTTCGTTCAGCGACGCGGTCGCGCGGGTCGCGGGCGTGGACTGCACGGCCAGCCACACGGCGCGTCGTGACGGGTCGGTCCGCCAGAGCGCGGCGAGGTGATCGAGGAACTTCTCGAGAAGACTCGGCCACTTCAGCGACGGCACCTCGGAGGAGAACGCGGTCAGTTCCTCCCGGACGTCGACGGTGTCCTGACGGTCGAGTTCACAGACGATGACGTATTTGTTCGCGAAGTACTGGTAGAGGGTGCCGATCGGCACCTCGGCGCGGGTCGCGATCTCCTCACACGTGAGGGACTCGAAGCCGACGTCGATCAGTAGTTCCCGCGCCGCCTCGAGCATCGCCTGGAACTTGCGTTTGCTGCGTTCCTGTGTGGGCCGCTTGCGCGGCATCAGTGGTTGGGCGGGCTCGGACATGGGGATCTCTCAGACGGACAGGTCGCGTCGCAGCTTGGCGACGTGCCCGGTGGCCCGGACGTTGTACTGCGCCAGTGCGATGGTGCCGTCGGCGTCGACGAGGAACGTCGAGCGGATGACACCGGTGACCGTCTTGCCGTACATCTTCTTCTCGCCGAAGGCGCCCCACTCGGTGAGCACCTTCTTCTCCGGGTCGCTGAGCAACGGGAACGTGAGTCCCTCGGCCTCGACGAACTTCGCCAGCTTCGCCGGCTTGTCCGGGGAGATGCCCAGCACGGCGATGCCGGCCTCGTTCAGCTCGCCGAGGTTGTCGCGGAAGTCGCACGCCTGCTTGGTGCACCCGGGGGTCGACGCCGCCGGATAGAAGTAGACGACGACCTTGCGGCCCGCGTAATCCGACAGCGAGACCGGGTTGCCGTCGGCGTCGGGCAGGGTGAACGCCGGGGCACGGTCACCGGCGGCCAGGCGGGTGGCCGGCGCCGAGTCCGAGGAAGTGAGCTCTGCCATGCACGCCAGGCTAGTGCATGGCCACGTGCGGGGACGCCGGGATGTCGTAGCATCGAAGCGCTGCCCTGGCCGCGGTGGATGCCGCGGCCGGCCGCCGGTCGGCTCTGTGTCGAACCGTCGGCGGGCGAGAAGTCAATCGAGAAGCGCCGGAAGGATGCAACGTGGCCGGAGACACCGAACGTATCGAGCAGGAGATCGCCAAGGCCCGGGAGGATCTGGCCGGCACGCTCGACGCGTTGGCCGAGCGCGCCAACCCGCAGCGCCTCGCCGACGACGCCAAGTCCAAGGCGCTCGCCACGCTGCAGACGCCTGCGGTCAAGTACACGCTCGCCGGGGTAGGGGCCCTGGTGCTGATCCTCGTCATCCGAAAGGTCGCCTCGTAGCCACGCGTGACCACCGGGTGCGAGAGGTGTTCCCGTGGAGCCCCATCAGTGGCAGAACCCGCTCCGAACAGGCGATTTCACTTCTGCCGCACGGGTCCTGTAAGGTTCCTTCTCGCACCGGCAAGCGCCATTAGCTCAATTGGCAGAGCAGCTGACTCTTAATCAGCGGGTTCGGGGTTCGAGTCCCTGATGGCGCACAGAGTCCACAAGACGCCTCGCATTCCTGCGAGGCGTCTTGTGGCATCTCAGATCGTTTCGCCCACCAACAGCGGTGGATGAACAACAGGTGAACGTTCATCCGTTCTGACGCGCAACGCGCCACTCGAACGGATGACCGGACATTGATTCGGCTCGATCTCTCGTACACTGGTCCGGGACATCGGGTTCGACATCTCGGTTTTCCAGAATTCGGTGCATCGGGGACCGGCCTCTTCGGGGTCGGGACGGAACAGGCGGGAGTGAGATGGGGATCGGTCGTACTCGACGGATGCCGCTGATCATCAGCGGTGTGTTGCTGGCGGTGATCGCACTGGTGACGTCGTGCACGCAGGAGCCCTCGTATCCCGACAACGTCAGCAGCTCCAGCCTTTTCGACGATCTGCTCAAGCCGGGTCTCGAGATCACGGAGCTGGCCGAGCGTCCGTTGAGTGACAACGCCGTCGGCGTGCAACCGGGCGCGCCCATCAAGGTCAAGACCAGCGAGGGCACGATCAGCCGCGTGCTGATCAAGAAGTCCGACGGCACGCCGCTGAAGGGCACCTTCGCCGACAACGACACGGTGTGGGTCAGCAGCGAGGCGCTCGGGTACAACCGCACGTACACCCTGGAGACCGATGCGGTCGGCATCGGCGGCGCGGTCACCAAGAAGGTCACTTTCACGACCAGCAGCCCCAACAACCTGACCCAGGCCTACCTGACGCCGAGTCCCGGCGAGACCGTCGGCATCGGGCAGCCGGTGGCCGTCAAGTTCGACGAGCCGATCGCGGATCGCCGTGCCGCACAGCGAGCCATCAAGATCACCACCGATCCTCCGGTGGAAGGCGCGTTCTACTGGATCAGCCCCAGTGAGGTGCGCTGGCGTCCCGCCGAGTACTGGAAGCCGGGCACCAAGGTGCGCGTCGCCGTGAACACCTACGGCATCGACCTCGGCGACGGGCTGTTCGGCCAGGAGAACGTGCGCACCAACTTCACGGTGGGCCGATCGATGGTCATCACCGCCGACGACAACACCAAGCAGGTCGTCTTCGAACGCGACGGGAAGGTCATCAGGACCATGCCCACGTCGATGGGCAAGCCCGGCGACGAGACCGACAACGGCATCTACCTGGTTTCGGACAAGCACGATCACATCATCATGGACTCGTCGACGTACGGCGTCCCGATCAACTCCTCGAACGGGTACCGCACGCCGGTCGACTACGCGACGCGAATGTCCTACAGCGGCATCTTCTTCCACTCCGCTCCGTGGTCGGTGTGGGCGCAGGGCAACACCAACACGAGTCACGGCTGCCTGAACCTCAGTCCGGAAAACGCCCTGTGGGTCATGGAGAACACGCTGCGCGGCGACCCGGTGGTCGTGAAGAACACGACCGGCGGAACCCTGTCGGGCACCGACGGACTCGGTGACTGGAACATCCCGTGGTCGGTGTGGCGCAAGGGCAACGCCGACAACGCCTGACGCCAGACAGCTCCCGGACGCCACCGAACCCGCATCGCGGTCGGTGGCGTCCGTGCGTCCGAGGGAGGATCAGCGCGACGCGACGAGGAACGTACGGCTCGTGCCGGTGACGGGTCTCGTCGTCCCGCTCGCATCACGTCGGTCCCCGAAGTAGCGGACGCGGTACGCTCCCGACGCATCCGCCGGCGGACGCCAGGTGATGGTGATCCGCGACGTGTCCGGGCTGCCGGCCGGTCGTGCCCACCAGAACTCCGTGGACCAGTCGTTGTCGTCGGCGACCGTCGTCCACCCGTACCCGGTGCGCCGTTGCACCTCCAGGTAGGTCCGCCCGTGCCGGAAGTCGTTGTTGGGGTGGGCGCCGACGAACTGCACGGTCACCGTCGAACCGGGGCGGTACCTGGCCTCGGGCTGGCGCAGGACGTCGCCGTAGCGGTGGCCCGGTAACGGACGGTCCGCGGGGACCGGTGGCACCAGATCGGGTTGCAGGCCCGATTTGTCGACCGGCGCGGGGCCACGGCCGATCCCGCGTCCGGATGCCATGGCCGCCGCGAGCGCGGCGAACTCCTGGAGATAGGCGGACAGCGTGTATCGGCCGTACTGGGTCTCCCCGCCTTCATAGTGCTGCAGATCGTATTCCTCGGGCGTGGTCACGTATTGGGTGTAGGCGTTGGAGAATCCCTGCACGAGAACGTTGTCGAGGTCGATCCGCAGTTCGTCGGCGACCACCTGTCGGAGTCGCAGACCTGCGACGACGGTGACCTCGGCGGGCACGCCGACGAGCACGATCTCGCCGATACGCATGAGCTGCAGCGGTACCACCGACGGGATCCAACCGGACGGTGGCAGCAGACCGAGCGGGAACGCGATCAGTTTGGGCGCCTGCATGTCTCGGATCCACGGTGCGATCGGCGGGACGCGATCGCCGCCGAGGGCGGTGACGAGAGGGTTGGTCATGCCCTCCACGAGGAAGGGGAGCGGTCGCTCGTAGTTGTCCTCGCTACTCGTCGCCACCGCGCCGGCACCCATCATCGCCGGAGTCGTGGAAGCCGGCCGGCCGTCGGGGGTGTAGGTGCCCGAGATCGTGACCGATGACATGTCGACGTACCGCACGATCGAGTCGACGCCGCCGCGCGTCATCGGGCGAGCGCTGTCGAATGCCCGCCGTCCCGCGACGTACTGGCGCTCACCGATGAGTTCACAGTTCCGTCGGTTGTTCGAAGTCGGTCCGTTCGGATCGAACTGCGCCAGAGCGAGGTTCGGCGTCATGTCACCGGAGTTGGTCTGCGGGAACGCGGCGACGAACCCTGGTTGTGCACGTTCCCACAGGTGGCTCGCATAACCCTTGTTGTCGCCTGCGATGAGGACGTTGCGGTCGGTGAGGGATGTGCCGTGGGTCGGGAACCAGGTGATGGCGCCGACATCGCGGCCGCCGGAATCGTCGTGCTGCCGTAGTCGCAGCACCGTGACCCGGGGGTCGATCGCGTTCGGGAAATGACGTGTGTCCGACGACGGATTCGCGTCGAAGGCCACCCGGGACCGGTTGCGGCTGGCGTCGTGCAGTTCCTCACGGCCGAGGGTGAGGCTCCCGGGCGCGAGGTCGTCGTGCGCGCGGACGATCGCCGCGAACATGCCGTCGACCTCGGCGTCGTAGGAGTTCTTCTTGAACCCGAATGCAGCGAGGGAGTACGCGTAGTCCCACGACGTGCCGCCGCACGAGGCGTGGGTGTGCTGCGCGTTCAGGTTCACGTTCGATTCGGTGTAAAGAGACCCGAACCTGTTGCGCAGCTTGGCCATCAGGCCCATGTGGTGCGATTGGAACAGACAGGCGAGGTCGGCGGTGAGGAAGACGACGCGTTCACCGGTGGCGCGGTCGACGATGATGTAGGCCCGCGCCCAGCAGCGCTGCAGGAGCCCGGCCGCGACCTGCTCGGGATTGGAGTAGCCCATCATGCCCTGGCCGGCGACCGCGCCGGTGACGTCGGCGATGCCGCAGCCGACGAGGTAGTTGGTCGACCCCGGCGGCGAGGCGCCGGCACGCCCGGAGGTGAGGGCGGTTCCGAGGCCCGCCGCGGTGGCGGTCGCCGCGGCACCGGCCATGACCTGTCTGCGTGTGAGTTCCAAGGCGTCCTTCCGGGCGTCGGACGACACCGGCAGACGTGCGGTGTCATCGCGGCAGCACCCCGACGATGCGGCCGCGTGGGCTCCGGCCGGGTCAGGTCGGCGGAGCGTCCGACCTCAGTCCTTGTCGCCGCCGCCAGGGATTCCGACGATGAACCCGATCCCGATGATGATGCACGAGATCAGCGCGACAGCAGGCATGACCCAGTAGGAAGGCATGGAGTGGACGTTACTGCGCACCACCCTCATCTGCCGGGTTTCGGAGACTTTTGAGGTCGAAGGTCCCGGAGGGTCGTCGACCGTTGTGGCTCGTCGACCGCTGTGGCTCGTCGTCCCGCCGGGAAACACCCGTCAGTCGGCGTCGTCCGCGCGAGCGAACGCGCCGGAGTACTCGCTGACATCGATCTCTTCGGAGACCACGGTCTTCTTGTCGTTGTAGACGTCGCGGTCGATCTCGTCGTCGGCGTTGGCCACGAGCATGGCGACGAAGGTGTCCCCGTTGACGTTGAGGAATGTCCGGAAGATGCCCGCGAACCAATCCACGGCGATGAGAATGCCCACGGCTTCGAGCGGGAGGTCGAGTGAGGTCGCCAGAAATGTTGCGATGACCGGGAATCCGCCGGGGACCGTGATCGTGCCCATGTTGAGCAGGATCGCGAGGCCCATTCCGAGCGCGATGTCACCGACGGAGAGGTCGACGTTGCCTGCCTGGGCCAGGAACATCACGACGATCATGTAGTTGAGGACCGCGCCGTAGGAACCCATGGTGAGGCCGATCGAGAGCGTGAAGTTGGCGATCTTCTGACTCACGCCGATCTTCTCGACAGTGTTCCTGAGGACGGTGGGGAAGGTGACGGCCGAGCTCGTCGTGGTGATCGCGATGGTTGTCTGTTCGGCGAGTTTTGCCGGTAGCCGTGCCGGGTTGAGGCGGGTCCGGGCGGTGACGACCACGACGAACAGCACGAACAGGATCGCCACGCCGAGCGCCGTGGTGCCCAGGTACTTGACGGCGGTCGTCACCACCGAGAGCCCGACGTCGCCGGCGAGAGAGGCGAGGAGGCAGAACACACCGATGGGTGCGATGTACATGACCAGGCGGATCATCGTCAGGATGATCTGCTGGATCTGGTCGATGAACGTCAGGACGCGGTCGTCGCCGGACTTGGTGATCTGGATGCGCAGCGCGACGCCGAACAGCAACGCGAAGATGATGATCGGCACCATCGTGGCCGTGGACATCGCCTCGAAAACGTTCTTGGACACGAAATTGAGGAGCGTGTCCTGCCATCCTGTGGTCTGACCGGCCTCGTCTTCGAGTGTCGGGTCGAGCTCGCCGTCGAACACCATCCCGGCGCCGGGTCTGATCAGCACACTCAGTCCCCATGCCAGTACCGCCGCCACGACCGAGAATCCGAGCATCCACTTGACGGTCCGAAAGGCGATGCGGCCCGTGCCCGCACCCGACATCGACGCTGTTGCCACGATCACCGACGCGAGAACGAGCGGCACGATGGACATCTGGATCAGGCGGATGAACATGTCGCCGATGAACTTCAGGTTGGCGGCCCACTCACCGACGACCAACCCGAAGATCAGGCCGGCGATCGCACCGAACCCGATCTGTAACGCGGGATGCTTCAACGCCTTCACGGACTCTCCTCGGACGCAGGATGCGGCCGACAGCCGCGTGTCACGGCCTCTCGCCGAATGTGGGCGAGACGCTAGTGCGACGTCGCTTCGGCGGTGTGTCATCGGTTTTACGGCCGGGTTTCTTCGCACGTCGGCGGGCGAAAGAATGCGGCTCCTGATGGGAGTTCACCGATCGGACGGCGTCTCGTTCACGAGGCCGGACAGTGCGTCGGTGAGATAGTCGTCCTCGGCGACATTGCCGGGCAGCTCGAGCGCCCGACGGTACGCGTCGGCCGCGCCGCGGTTGTCGCCCAGTTCGGAGAGCGTGAGCGCCCGCGCGATGTGGAAGGGCCGGAAGCGGTCGAGCTGTTTGTCCGACCGCAACCGATCGAGCATCTCGATGCCACGAGCCGGCCCGTAGGCGCGGCCGACGGCGACGGCGCGACCGACGCGCACCACGGGCCCGGGATCGTGCGCTTCCAGAAGCCGGTACAGGACCGCGATCTGTGTCCAGTCGGTCTCGGGGGCCGTGGGCGCTTCGGCGTGCACCGCGGCGATCGCGGCCTGGATCGTGTAGGGCCCGGCATCGGGCTGTGCCGCAGCGCTTTCGGCGAGTGCGATGCCCTCGACGGCGAGGTCCCGGTCCCACAGCTCGCGATCCTGGTCGTCCAGCGGAACGGGACGCCCGTCCGTGTCGAGTCGCGCCGGACGGCGGGACTGGGTGAGCAGCAACAATGACAGCAGCCCGGTCGTCTCGGCGCGGGGGAGCAGCGAGCGCAGGGTTCGTGCGAGAGAGATCGCTTCGCCGGTGAGGTCGTCGCGGACGTGTGCGTCGCCGGCCGAGCGGGCGTAACCCTCGGAGAACATCAGATAGACCACCCGCAGGACCCCACCGAGCCGGGCGGGGAGATCGCCCTCGCGCGGTGGGGTGAACGGAACACCCAGCGCGCCGATCCGTTTCTTGGCGCGTACGATTCGCTGCTGGGCCGTCGGGACCGGAATCAGCAGGGCGTGCGCGACCTCCGCGGTGGTCAGCCCGGTGACGAAACGCAGGGTGAGTGCGATCCGGTCCTCGGCGCGCAGCACGGGGTGGGTGCACGCGAAGAACATGCCGAGTCGTTCGTCGGGCAGTTCCGGTGGAGGCGCATCGGCCGGGTCCGCGAAATCCGGATGCACCGGCACGCGTTCGGTGTCGGCGTGCAGCCGCGCGAGCTTTCCGGCGAGGACGGATTCGCGGCGTATCACGTCGAGTGCCTTGCGTTTGGCCGTCGTCGTCAGCCACGCCTCGGGTGAGTCCGGTACCCCGGTTCGGGACCAGGTGGTCAGCGCCTGCGCGATCGCATCCTGCACGGCGTCCTCTGCGAGGTCGAGGTCGCCGAATCTCCTGGTGAGAGTGGCGAGTACACGCGCGCGGACGTCTCGGTCGACGGCGGACACCGCCCGGCGGGCCACGGATTCCGCGGATTCCGCGGACTCCGTGGTTGCCGGGCGGTGGGGAGGACCCGTCATCGATCAGTACGGTGCGAGCGGCCGGATCTCGACATGACCGCCGGGCGCCGAGCCGGGGCTGCGTCGGGCCCACTCGATCGCCTCGTCGACGTTCGCGACGTCGATGACATAGACCCCGCCGACGAACTCGCGGACTTCCGCGAATGGACCCGACGATGCCACGACGCGTTCCCCGCTGTCGTCGGTGTGCACGACGGCACGCTCGTCCTCCAGAGCGAACGAACTGACCACGACACCGGCCTTGGTGATCTCCTCGTCGAAGGCGAAGAACTCCTCGGGGCTCGCGCCGCCATCCTCACCACACGCCGGATCGTCGACGTGTCCCATGAGCAGCAATGCGTACTTCATCGTTCCTCCAGTTCTGGGCCGACTGCGGTTGCAGGCCGACTGCAGTTCAAGGCCGATGTGGCCATGGTGCCGAACCGGATCGGTCCGACACCATGGTGACGTACGGCGGTTCCGGGTATCGACAGCACGGCGGAAAAGTTTCGGGACGCGAAAAAGCCCCGCCTGCGATTCGCAGACGGGGCTTCGTCGGGGTGGATGACGGGACTCGAACCCGCGACAGCCAGGATCACAACCTGGTGCTCTACCAACTGAACTACATCCACCATCGGCGTCGGAAACCTGGGCGTAAGCGCCGGGTCTCAGAGCCATCAATACTCTAGCGGGTCGGTGCCGCAGAACTCCAATCGGTTACCCGACCAGCGTGTTCAGGCGGGGCCGAGGTCCTTGACGATCGCGGCGAGGGCATCGGTGTCCGGGCCGGGAGCGGGCACGAACGCCGCTGCTCGGTAGTACCGCAGCTCGCGGATCGACTCGCGGATATCGGCGAGCGCGCGGTGCGCGAGGCCCTTCTCCGGCTGACCGAAGTACACCTTCGGGTACCAGCGTCGGCACAACTCCTTGATCGAGCTGACGTCGACCATGCGGTAGTGCAGGTAGGCGTCGAGTTCGGGCATGTCTCGGGTGATGAAACCGCGGTCGGTGCCGATCGAGTTACCGGCGAGGGGGACCGCTCCGGCGGTGGTCACGTGCTTGCGGATGTAGTCGAGGACCATCCTCTCCGCCTCGGCGAGGGTGACCGTGGACGCCCGCACCTCCTCGGTGAGTCCCGACGCCGCATGCATCTTGGTCACCACGTCCGGCATCGCCGCCAGCGCCTCGTCGTCGGCATGGATGACGACGTCGACGCCGTCACCAAGGATGTTGAGGTCGCCGTCGGTCACGAGGGCCGCGATCTCGATGAGTTTGTCCGACTCGAGTCGGAGTCCGGTCATCTCGCAGTCGATCCACACCAGTTTGTCCTGCACCCGACAACCTTAGCCAACCCCGGGCGTTCGTCTACTCTGCGCTGAACTTCTTGTAGAAACCGCCGACGATGGGGGCGACCACGCCGCGGGGGGTGTAACCGCCTGCCACCGACATCGCCTTGGACAGGGTTCCCGGAACGACTCGCATCTTGTTGTGCGCCATCGCATCCAGACTCATCTCCGCGACCTTCTGCGACGAGTGCCACAAGAAGTCCGGGACGACCTTGTCGACGATGGATGCCTCGTCCGGGCTTGGAGTGTGCGTGCGCACAGGTCCCGGCGCGAGCAGGGTGACGTGGACGCCCTGTCCGGACACCTCGCCGCGTAGCGACTCGCTGAAAGAGTTCACGAACGCCTTCGACGCGGCATAGGTGGCGTTGTTGGGGATGGGCATGTTCCCGGCCGCGG
Organism: Gordonia terrae; assembly: GCF_051789125.1. Classification (GTDB taxonomy): domain Bacteria; phylum Actinomycetota; class Actinomycetes; order Mycobacteriales; family Mycobacteriaceae; genus Gordonia; species Gordonia terrae_A. The sequence goes on from NZ_CP196526.1 coordinate 2,102,181, forward strand.
ACCCGACCATCAGGATTCCGCCCGAACCCCGCTCGACCATCTGCGGCAGGACCGCAAGGGTGAGGTCGTGGACCGCATTGACGTTCAACCGGACCTGCGCGCGCTCGTAGTCGGCGTCGAGATCGGCGACCGCACCGAATGTCGCGATGCCGGCGTTGTTGCACAGGATCGAGATCTCGCGGCCCGCGAACTCTGCGGCGAGGACCTCGACCTTGGTGGGGTCGGACAGGTCGACGGCACGCACCTCCACCGACACCCGGTGGAGGCTCCGGAGCTCTCCGGCCAGATCCTCGAGGAGCTCACCGCGGCGGGCGACCAGGATGACCGAATGTCCCCGGGCGGCCAGTACTCGCGCGAGCTCGCGTCCGATTCCGGACGACGCGCCGGTGACGACGGCGCGAGCATTGGCTGAGGGCGGCGGTACCGGCATGTCGCAATGGTAGCCGCCGCCGACTCAGCCCCGGACGCTCAGTTGATCCCGGCGGCGACTTCGGTGCCCTGGCGGATGGCGCGCTTGGCGTCCAGTTCGCCTGCGTGGTCCGCGCCACCGATCACATGCGTCGTCACGCCTGCGAGGGTCAGCGGATCGATCAGATCGCGCACCGATTCCTGTCCGGCACAGATCACCACGTTGTCGACCTCGAGGACGCGGGTCTCGGTGACGTTGCCCTCGTCGTCGCGGAAGCTCAGGTGCAGGCCCTGGTCGTCGACCTTGTCGTAGGTGGCCCCGGTGATCTGCTCGACGCCCTTCATCTTCATCGTGGCGCGATGAACCCATCCGGTTGTCTTACCCAGCGACTTGCCCTGTTTCCCGGCCTTGCGCTGAACCATGAAGACCTGCCGAACCGGGGGGAGCGGGCGAGGCTTGGTGACGAAGCCGGGCTTCTCGGGATCCTCGGTGACACCCCACTCCTGTTCCCACTCTTTGAGATTGAGGGTCGGGGACTCATCGGTGGTGAGGAACTCGCTGACGTCGAAGCCGATTCCGCCGGCACCTATCACGGCGACGCGCTTGCCGATCTCCCGATGTCCGAGAACGGCATCGGCGTAGGACATCACCATCGGGTGGTCGACCCCGGGGAAGGCCGGGATGCGAGGGACCACGCCGGTCGCGACGATGACGTCGTCGTACTTCTCGGCGATGATCGTGTCGGCGACGGCGCGCGTGTTGAGGCGGACCTCGATCCCGAGCACCTCGATCTGGCGTGTGAAGTACCGGATCGTCTCCTTGAACTCCTCTTTGCCCGGAATCCTTGAGGCGATGGAGAACTGACCGCCGATCGAGTCGCCGCCCTCGAACAGGGTGACCTTGTGGCCGCGCTGCGCAGCGGACACGGCCGCCGACAGGCCGGCCGGTCCCGCGCCGATCACGGCCACGCGCTTGGCCTTTCGCGTCGGGCCCAGGATGAGGGTGGTCTCGCGGCCGGCGATCGGGTTGACCAGGCAGGAGACGTGTTTGCCGACGAACGCATGGTCGAGGCAGGCCTGATTGCAGCCGATGCAGGTGTTGATCTCGTCGGATCGGCCCTCGCGTGCCTTGTTCGCCAGATGCGGATCGGCCAGGAACGGACGTGCCATTTGAATGGCGTCGACGCGGCCGTTCGCCAGGATCTCCTCGCCGAGTTCGGGTGTGTTGATGCGGTTGGCGGCGATGAGGGGGATCGACACCTCGTCGCGAAGACGTTCGGTGAACTTCACGAAGGCGCCGCGCGGGACCGAGGTGACGATGGTGGGAACCTGCGCCTCGTGCCAGCCGATGTCGGTGTTGATCGCGTCGACGCCGTACTGCTCGGCCTTGCGGGCCATCAGCGCGACCTCGTCCCAGGTCTGTCCCTTGCGGATCAGGTCGGCGATCGATTGACGCAGGATGACCGGGTAGTCGCGCGGCACCTGGCGACGGATCTCCTTGATGACCTCGACCAGGAAACGCTGACGGTTCTCGGTGTTGCCGCCCCACTTGTCGGTGCGGTCGTTGGTGTGCGGGCAGAGGAACTGATTGATCAGATAGCCTTCGCCACCCATGATCTCGATGGCGTCATAGCCCGCCTTACGCGCCAGTTTGGCGGATTGTCCGAAGGACCTGATGACGTGGCGGATGATCGGCTCGGTCATCCGGAGGTGCTTGAACGGGTGGATGGGCGACGGATCGGTGCCCGGCGCGACCTTGAACGGTGTGTATCCGTAACGGCCGGCGTGGATCAGCTGCATCGCGATCTTGCCGCCCTCGTCGTGCACGGCCTTCGTCACGCGCTTGTGGCGGGTCATGTCGACGACGTTGGTCATCTTGCCGCCGGCGAAGGCGAGCAGCCCCGTGCGGCTGGTGCCGAATCCGCCCGTGATGATCAGCCCCGCACCGCCTTTCGCGCGCTCGGCGAAGTAGGCGGCGAGTTTGTCGGTGTCCCAGAAGCGATCTTCGAGGCCGGTGTGCATGGAACCCATGACGAGCCGGTTCTCTATGGTCATGCCACCGATCTGCAGTGGCGTGAACAGGTGCGGGTAGTGCATGTTGGGCTGTGCCGTGTGGGCTGACATGGCGCGACCTTTCCTTGTCGGTGACATCAGAAGTCGGTTACTGGGTGGGGATGACCGTGATTATTGTTGCGGCGCAGATGGTTCACATCCCGGAGAGCTCGCGCTCGAGTCCGGCGATGACCTCGTCGCACCACTCGATATAGCCCTCCTCCTGGCGGATGCCGCCGCGGAGAACAAGGTACTGGTGGAGTTTGCGTCCGGTGAGGGCGTCGGGTTCGGGGTAGTAATCGGACTGGAAGCCGGTGTAGAGCTTCAGTTGTGCGAGATGCGCGTCGCGGTGAGCTTTCATCTCGCCGATGATCGCGGCGAGATCGCCGAACTCCGCGGCGCGCAGTTTCACCCCGATGTCGCTGCGCAGCGGCTGGACGGGGGTCGGGGTCATCGCCCACTCGGCCAGCGCATCTCGCCCGGCGTCGGAGATCGTGTAGACCTTCTTGTCCGGACGCCCGTCCTGACTGATCGACTCGACGCTGACGAGGTCGTCGTCGAGAAGCTTCTTCAACGTCCGATAGATCTGCTGGTGGGTCGCCGACCAGAAGTAGCCGATGGTCCGGTCGAACTGCTGACCGATCTCATAGCCCGTTCCCGGTCGCTCCGCGAGCGACACCAGGATCGCGTGTTCGAGCGCCATGAGAGCAAGCTAACACTGCAACAGTGCACTATGCAACAAGGTGTATATGAGTCGAGTTGCATATGCTCAGGCGCTGGACCTGGGACATGTGCGGCGTTCGCGCCGCGCGTGCCGCAAACTGTTCGGCATGAGTGATCCGGGGACGAGGTCCCAGAACCTGCTGTCGTGGAAGCTGACCGACAACGAAGTGGTGGCGCCGGAGGAGCGGCTCACGTGGCCCCGGACGGTGAGCATCGGTCTGCAGCATGTGGTCGCCATGTTCGGGGCGACGTTCCTGGTGCCCGTGCTGACCGGGTTCCCGCCGTCGACGACCCTCTTGTTCTCGGGCATCGGCACGATCCTGTTCCTGCTGATCACCCGTAACCGGCTCCCGAGCTACCTCGGCTCGAGTTTCGCGATCATCGCGCCCGTGACGGCCGCGGTCGCCTCGGATGGTGCGTCCTCGGCGCTTGGCGGGCTCGTGGCCGTGGGCGCGATGCTCGTGATCATCGGACTCATCAGCCACTTCGCCGGCGTCCGGTGGATCGAGACGCTGATGCCGCCGGTGGTCACCGGAGCGATCGTCGCGCTCATCGGTCTGAACCTGGCACCGGCCGCGAAGAACAACTTCGTCGAGGACCCGGTTCTCGCGACCATCGTCCTCGTGCTGCTGGTCGCCTCCGCAGTGCTCTTCCGCGGTCTGCTCGGACGTCTGGCGATCTTCCTGAGCGTCGTCGTCGGTTATGTTCTGGCCCTGGTCCTCGACTGGATCGACGACAGCAAGGACCACATCGACACCTCGGGGATCGGCGACGCCGCCTGGGTCGGGCTGCCCGACTTCCAGACCCCGACGTTCGATCTCGGTGTCCTGCCGTTGTTCCTGCCGGTCGTCCTGGTGCTGGTGGTCGAGAACATCGGTCACGTGAAATCGGTGGCGATGATGACCGGACGGGACTATGACGACTCCATGGGTCGCGCCCTGGCCGCCGACGGCCTGGCGACCATGCTGGCCGGAAGCGGCGGCGGCTCGGCGACGACGACCTATGCCGAGAACATCGGGGTGATGTCGGCGACGAAGGTGTACTCGACCGCCGCCTACTGGGTCGCCGGCGCGGCGGCCATCCTCCTGGGACTCTCACCGAAGATCGGCGCCGTCATCGCCGCCATCCCGCCCGGTGTGCTGGGTGGTGTCACGACCGCGCTCTACGGTTTGGTCGGCATCATCGGCGTGCAGATCTGGGTGAGCAACAGGGTCGACTTCTCCAAGCCGATCAACCAGTTCACCGCGGCCATCCCGCTCATCATCGGAATCGCCGATTACACCTGGCAGATCGGCGACCTCGTCTTCGCGGGCATCTCCCTCGGTTCGGTCGCCGCACTCGTCATCTACCACTCGATGCGGGTCATCGGCGGATGGCGAGGGACGGTCGACGTGGCCAAGGACGCGCCGGACCGCACCGCATAGCGCTCACCAGGGCAGCCGCAACGGAATGTCCGGGATCGAGCCCGGCAGGTCGATGTCGCCGTCGGCGCGATCGTTGAAGGGGTAAAGCCACCACAGGGGTGCCGGACTCCCGGGTGGGGGTGGCGGTAGCTCGGGGACGTCGGGCCATCGCGGGCGGTAGAGGTCGGGTTCCGCTCCGGTGATGACCTTGACCATGTTCCGGAACGCTGTCGAATCGGGGTCGTTCCAGTAGGCGCCGTGGGTCTTGAGCCCACCGTGGTGCTCGCGCCCGTCGATGGTGACGGTTCCCGTGTCGAGTCTGATCACGCCGGGTTCGGTGTCCGGGTCGCGTCCGTGCGGGTTGCCCGGCAGCGACTGTGAGTAGTGGATCGGATCGCCGGGGAACGTGAGGGAGTATCGGTCGACGCCACTCGGGTGTGGGGCGTCGTAGATGCCGGTGCCCGCCGACGACGCGTGGATGACGCGATCGGGTGTCAGGCCGAGTTGTTCTGCGGTTCCGACGATCGACCCGCCGTAGGAGTGCCCCACGAAGGTCGTCGTGGCGCCGGGGGAGTGCCGCTGGATCTCGGCGTCGAGCTCGGCACCGAACAACTCGAGGCGCGGGGCCATCGCGGCCGCGAAGACGGGGTCGGCCGCGGCGATGAGGTCGGGCGGCAGGTCGCCGTCGAGGTAGAGGAAGACCGGACCGGCGGTCAGAGCGGCGAGTTCGGCTGCGGCCGTGCGGTTGTGACCGCCCGCGGTATCGAGATCGGTGCCGGTTCCGGGCACGTACGTGGCGGTGTTCCGGGTGCCGGGCCGCAGGGAGCCGATCATCTCGACCATCCGTCCCCGAGGGGTGTTCACGAACGTGATGAACTGCCGCTCCGCCAGTGCGTCGACGCCCCGGCGGTCACCACTCGCACCAGGACTCGGTGCCGGCGTCAGCAGATCTCGCAGGGTGGTCGCGCGGCGTCCGCCGCCTCGTCCGGCCTGAATCTCGTCGGCGAGTGCGTTGCGGATGTTGATCTCGTTGGCCTGGATCCGATGGTGGAACGGAACACCCGGAAGATTGCCCATCACATGCGGATCCGTTCGGATCAGACGGCGGACGTCGACGGGATCCATCTGCTCGACGACGGCCCGGACCTGTGCCGGCGCGAGAGTCTCCAGCATGTGCACGGCGTCATCGGCGTCCATCGTCACGCCGCCGGGGACCGTGACATCAGGCCGGCCGGTGATCATCGATGACAGGTCGGTCGCGAACCCCTCGAGTCGGGCGCCGTACCGGTCGTCGAGTGTGTCGACGACGGCGAGAGCGTCGGCGATCTCGTTCGCGAAGTCGGCGGCCTGTCCCGACCGGCCGCCATCGGGGTGGGACACCGAGCCGTCGTCGCCGACAGTGAATCCCGACCATCTCGCCGCGTCGACGATGCGCAACACGACGTCGCGCGCGTGGGTCAGGTCGGCCCCGGCGTCGGATGCCTCGTCGGCGATCATCTGCAACGCACTGCGCACCTCGCCGGCATGATCCTGCTCCTGTGAGATGCGTTGCCGGACTGCGTCATGCGTTGCACCGTGCCACGACCTCGCCGCGTCAACCGTCCGCACCGCGGCATCGACGGCGGTGTCGATCGCCGATGCGGTGTCGCCTGCAACTGTGCCCGCATCGGTGAAGGAGTGTGGATGCCATTGCCGCAGCTGGGCAATACTCGGACGCATCAGCGCTCCTGTAGTTCGCGAATCCGGGCGCCCACCCGTGCATCGGCGACCGCGGTGGCGGCCTCGAAACCCTCCAGGGCTTCACTCATCGCGATGAGGCGGTTGCCGATCGATACGGTCGCCGCGCGGGCGGAACCGGCAGCCTCGCGCAGCGCCGTACCCACACGGCTCGACGGTGCGGTCACGGCTCCGATCGATTCGACGTCGCACGCCAGGATCGCGACGCCGTGGGCGCGCCAGACCCTGACCGTGTGCTCGACCTCGGACGGTGAGACTCCGAAAACGTCTGTTTCCGAACCATTCACGGGTCGCGTGCGCGACCGCAACGGCGGGAAACCGGACAGCGGGCCGGGGAGCGTCATGATCGGTCCTCCAGGGGCTGCGACCACCGGAGTTGGTGGTGCGGGACTAAGACGCACCGGGGACGTCGTTAGGTTCCACTGGCGATCGTTGTCGGTGGGAGGGTCTACCGTGGATGTCGGCGGATCCCGCTGCTGTTGAGCGCGAGTGCGAGGCGTAGGGCCATGGCGGTGCCTACGTGCAGAACTGGCGAGATCCATGGGTGGCGGGCGTAGGCGGCGTTGATGAGGGCGGCGACGGTGTCGGCGGGGTCGGCTTGGGCGGCGATGGTCTCGACGACGTCGGCGTGGGCGATGTAGGGGTCGTCAGCGTACTTATCCCGGTTGCCACCACGCGGCCTGCGGTTGCCCACGACGCAGCCGTCAAGCCCCGTCCAGTCGGCGGTGGCAGACCGGACGACTCCGGTGACGGTGGCTGGTCTGACTATGTGGGCCGGAGTGTCTTTGAGCAGGTGAACGGTATCTACTAATGACAATCAATACCAATAAATACGTGCCCGATACGAGCCGGTACGTGGGAGGCATCCAAGACGCCGATGTCCTGGTCGTCCTCAACGAGACCAACGAACGAGACGACGAGCGCGACAACGGAGTCCTGTCAATGCCGTATGAGCGCCCACGGGGCGTTGTCGATGAGGTGCTAGCCGACGATGGGGTACAGAAGTTCGATCCCTTCGAGGATCGGCGGTCGCCCAGAGTGGGCGTAGGCGGTGTGATCTTGTGAGCGACGAGAAGCGTTGCCTGTCTGCGATCAAACGAAACCTGCTACCGAGTTCCACAAGGATCGGCACCGATCCGATGGGCTCGCATCGTGTTGCGCCGAGTGCGGTCGGGCACGAGCACGAGATAGTTACGCCCGTCATCGCGAGCAACGCCTAGAAACAGTGCGCGCCTACCAGCGCAACAACCCCGTCAAGATCCGCGCCCGTCAACGCGGCGAAGACAATCGGCCGGCGGAGTCCAGGTGGCTCCGCGTCTATCGTGAAAGCTGCCGCAAAGCTGGCGTCGAGCCGATCGCGGTGCCCTTCACCAAAGCCGAGGGCATCGACCGCTACGGCGACAAGTGCCACGGACTGCGGAAGTTCCGACTGGGAGTTACGCCACCAAATCCCGGTCGGAGCCGGGGGAGTCCACCGACTAGAAAACGTCCGACCACGTTGCCGCTCATGTGGTTCCAGCAAAATCGGGCGAACCGACAAGGCTATTGTTGCCCTATCCGCACTGGCGCAGATGATTCGAGAACAAGCCCTGAGATGCGCTGAGCCGACTTCGCCCACACTCGGGTACAGGTGTGGGCGTTTTCGGTCGTGTACGGGGCTCTGGGGGCCAGGAATCGGGATTGATGCAGCGCCAGATTTGCTGTGAGTGTAAGGGTCTCTGTGGGGCAGATATAGACCCGTTTCCGCAGGTAGGGGGTACCCCCCAACATCCTGACTGCTAGAACGTGGTGCCGATCGTCCAGTCTGTCTGGACAAGCCACAGGATCAGTAGGGCCAGTTCCGCCACGCCGGTCAGGAGGCCGAACACGGCCAGGAGGATCCCGTCTTCTTCGTCCCTCCGCAGGGTCTCGGTGATGCCGATTGCCCCGAAAACGATGGCCGGTAGCGCCAGGAGCACGAGCGCGGAGAACAGGCTGATGATGCCGCAGACGTTGGTTTTGCGGAGTGGTTCAGCGTCGGGGGTCTCGGTGGTGGTTGCGGTGGCGAAGCCTCGGCGCGTGGTGGTCGACATGGCTTGTGGTCTAGCACGAGTCGGGTCGTGCCGGGGGGAGAAGCGAGCCTAGTTCGATCGGTCGGGGCATCGCCCCGGGGGAGAAGTGAGCAAACGAAAGAGTGGATGAGCAATGACAAATCTGTTGGACACGGGCAGTCTGTGGGGCTTCGCAGAAGCGTTGACGATGCTCCCGGACGAGGTGCAGTCGTCGCTGTATCGGGCGGCGGCATGGGTTCGAGCTACCGCCGATGAATCGGTCACCGTTGTAGATGACGGCGAGCATGTGCGGGCGTTTAATGCTCGACTCGCTCAACGGGTGTCTGAGCCTGAGGTGGTTTATCTGTTCGCGGCGTATGTCGAGGACGTGTCTGTGCGGTCGCGCGGTGAGTGGATCGGCATGTTCCGCGATGTTGGGTTCCGAGGATTGTGTGGAGACATCACGTTGCCCGACTTGCAGCCGAGCACGGTTATGGACACAGTGCCCGATGAGCCAGTGGCGTTGTGGCGTCTGTCCGATGACTACTCGCATGGGCTGTCGTGGGCGGGCGACCCGAGGTTCGCGCGGTCGCGGCCTTGGGTTGATGGCCGTATCAACGCAATGAAGCTGTGGTGTGCAGTGGTGCCGCCAGAGGCCCTGTTGGGCGTCTATTGGTACGGAGGCGGCGTGCGGTCGGGGCGTCCGTTGTGGAGGACTGTGGACTCCGATGTGCTCGGTCGTGTTCGCCTGACGTCGGATGACTTTAGCGAGTGGTGGGTCGACCCGACGAAGCTGGACAAGGTGGTCGTCTTCGACGAGTTCGAGCGTGAGCCGGTGGTGGCGTCGTGTCAGTCCTACCGCGACTGGCCGACTGGCCGACTGGCCGGATCGTTGGTGCGGCGAGATGTGGGCCTGACGGTTGCGGAGATCCTGACGGGTGCCGCGCGGTGGCGCCGGTCCCATCTCTGCCCCGTAAAGATGGGCAGCCCCGTGTGCGTTCGTGGTTTCGCGGCGTGGGTCACATTGAGAGATTGACGTGCGGTGCCTCGTGCCTGCCCCCTTGTGGGGTCGGGGCGGGGCATCTCTTTGGTCGTTTCAGGTCTCGTCGGGGGGTACTTGCTTGGCGGCGTCTTTCCCGAGCACTTCGCGCCAGTAGTCGGCGTCCACCACGCTTGCGCCGTCCGGGATTCGTGCACGCATCGAGTCTTCGAAGGCGGTCAGATGTCGATGCGACTGCGAGGGCGGCAACACCCGTTTCGGCTCTGTGTCGTCGAGCCTGCGCCACCTGCGCCCGTTGCCGTCGAGATACCGATAGAACACGGTTACGCGTCGCGTGTCGTTCCATGCGTCCCACGGGATGCGGGGATCGGGAACTACCCACACGGAGACGAACTGTTCGTTGGGTGGCAGGTACATGCGTTCGGGAGCTTTGCGTTCGCGTAGTCGGCGTGGCGCGTGTTGCTGGCATCCGAGTTCGCCGTAGGCGACCCCGAGCACTTCGATCTGATGAAAGGGGAGCGGGCTTGCGTTGCGCAGTGTGATCGTGACGGTGATTCGACCGTTCGCCGGTGTTGCTTCCCAACGGTTTACGAGCAGGCGCGCGATCGATGCCTCGTCGTCTTGACGGTTTGCCAGGTTGGCTTTCAGGCTGCGCCAGGCGGCGACGACACCGAGCAGGGTTACTCCGCTGGCGGCGAAGGTAAGCCAGGCGGGCACATTTCCGTAGTCGAATCGCGGCGACTCGATGGAGTTAGTTACGACGGCTGCGATGAGGACGACAGCCACGATGGAGACACCGAGTCCGAGGGCCAGGAGCGCGGCAAGGCCGGCGGATGGCTGCCGAAGTCTGAGGCGCATGTCAGGACGATACAGAACCGTTTGAACGCGCATGACGGGCTATGTTGCTTGTGTGACGGAGCCGGGGCAGGCAGGCGATGAGTGGATGACGAGCGAGCAGGTCGACTCGTTGCGTCAGCCGTTCGATGGTCGGTGCTGGTGGTGTGGTTCGACTGACCTCAGTTCTGAGCACAAATTCAAGGCGGCGGACCTACGAACCATGGGAACCGAGTTGCTGTGGTCTGACGGCGAGGAACGACGGTTATTAAGAAGTCCCAATGACAAGCGCGCCAGATTCCGAATCCGTAATTTATGCAGGAAGTGCAATAACGAGCGGGCGCAATCTTCTGACCGCGCATGGGACCAGTTTGGTTCTTATATTCGAGACAATCGGACCAAACTCCGTTCCGGACGATCAATACCACTTAGAAAGATTTACGGACGAAAAGGCCGTGCGGCGGGTCAACTTGAACTCGGAAAGTATATCGTTCGACATATTGGGTGTCGTATTTCTGAAGCCGGATGTGAGGTGCCGGGCGACATACGAGACTATCTCGATTCGGGTGCTAATAGGGGCACGCTTGCGGTAGTGCCATTCTTCAGTGAGGCCCGTATGCGCGTTATGGGCTCAGATCGGACGGTAGATGGGTACTGGCTTCTGACGACGGGAGGGTTGGTCGCCCAATATTCAAAATCTGCTCGCAGGTTTACTCAATTCGCAACCGAGATTTCTTTGGATGCCGTGGGCTTCTACGTCGAATGGTCCGAAGACTTCGACAGGGGGCAAGTCTTGGGACAAAGACTGCGGATGCAGCCCCGAGAGTCGCTGCCCTACGATGAGATACATAATGCACTGCCCGGCTTGGAACCGACCTGAACTCACGGATCGACTTAGGTCGACCGGCGACGGCATCCGTTCCCGAAGGTCATGGGGTGCGGGTTGCGTAACGTGGGTCGTGCGGCCACTGACGCGGTACCGACTGATGGTCGCCGTCCGCACCAATCCACCTGGTGATGCGGTGCTCTCGGCGTACCTCGGTGATCTCGTCGAACAGATCGCGCAACCGTTCTCTCGCCTGTTCGTTAGACAGTGCCGCCGCTTTCTCGAACTCCCGGTCGAAGTCTGGCCGGTCATCATCGAGTCCCTGCGAGGCTTGCTTGACCATGAACAACTCACGTTCACGGTTTGCAACCCACTTCGCGAGCTTGTCGCTAGACACGTCGGCGGCCCCTTCATGAAGTTTGCACGATTGAGGTTGCTGATTATGCCAGCGTGGCGGTCTTTCGAAGGCGGGTGCTCCGACCCCAGATGCGACGGACCACCCTGCGGGCGGACTGAGCCGGTGTCGATCCCTCACTCCGCCGACCCACGAGACCATGACCCCATTTCGCATCTGAGCCAGCACCGATTGCCACCTGACCCGGAGGGTAGGCGGTAATCATCTGGCACCTGCTCTCGTTTCGCGACGACGCGAGTGGTGGCCCTCGTCGACTTCGAGGGTCTGTGTTGAGTCGAGCAGGTCGGTTTTCGTCGGACTTTGCAAGAGCGACGGGCACACCCGGTTCAGGCGGTTTGGTGTGCCAGCTCCCCGGTACCGAGTCGAACGACACCTAACGACCATCAGGGATGCCCCGTAACGGGGCTGTGAGCGTCTGCGACGCAACAGAAACGAGCAGACAGATCAGGGCATGGGGGCGGCGTATCTGGCCGCTAGCAAGGCGAGTGCGATCGTTTCGGCGACATGCCCGATCAACGTGGTGGGCGCATCGAACAACGAGAACCGAACTCGTCGTCAGAGACCACGACGCGAGTTGGCACGCTCTCGGGAGCAATGGACAGGGTGAGGCCGTCGGGAGTGGTGGCGTCCCATATCGGGGCACCGTTCACCTTCCACGGCGCGACGGCGAACGCGAGTCCGGTCGTGGCCGATAGCTGCCGGATCACCGCGACCCGCCCGAGGCATCGCGGAGTGCTTGCCGGTAGCCGTCGGTATACGCCGGATCGTCGTTCCGATCATCCGAGACGGCCAGAAGACGAGGGACCACGGCACGCAGCATCGGGCCGGGAATGGCGCTGAGGGCTCGTCTGGCGGCGTCGTAGCCGTCTGCCCACCCATCGACTGCTCGCCCCCAAGCCGCGCGGGCATAGGAGCCAGAAGTTCAGGTACTCCGTCGCCGGTTGCGATGGCGAGGGTTTGCACGACTGTCCGGGCGAGGGCTTCAACGTTGCCGCTGCCGAGGTCGACGGACTCTTCCAGCTTCCAGACGGCATCGCGAAGGTTCGGGGCGTCCTCGCAATCGGGATCCTGTTCGTACAGGTCCCATGCATGTTTGATGAGGGGTGGCACGCAAGCGGTGTTCGTCACGGCAGAGTTCCTGTCCACGAGGCGATCTAGGTCGTGAACGGACTTGTGGTGCCCCCGGCAGGATTCGAACCTGCGACCAGCTGATTAGAAGGCAGCTGCTCTATCCCCTGAGCTACGGAGGCTTGGTGTGCTGCGCAGTTTGCAACACGCGTTTGTGCTCACCGCAGTTCAGACGGGTCTAGCAAGGGATTAGAAGGCCCTTGCTCTATCCACCTGAGCTACGGAGGCTGACCGGCTCGCGTGACATCGCACACGAGTCGCCGGGCAGAGAGAGTCTACGACACTGCGGCGGGTATGCCGTACGCCACGGCGGGCCACATCGAATTGGGATCGCGTCACACGCCGGACCTACAGTTGAGGGATGACCCGCACGTCGACGCCCGCCCCCGCGGAGCAGCATCGCGACGCGATGAACGAACCGCGCGGCGTCGTCACCGCGATCCTCTGGGCATCCGGTTGGCTCGCCGCGATCGTCGCCGTCGCCGTCACCGCCGTCTCGGCGGCGTCGGCGCTGAAGCTGACCGGCGTGCCCGATCCGGGTGCGCTCACGACCTATGGTCTCCCGGCGCTGACCGCCGTCGGCGAGTTCGCCGCCGCGGTCGCGCTCGGATCGGCGGTGTTCGCGGCCTTCTTCGTTCCGCCCCAGGCGAGTGGTGTCCTCGACGTCGGCGGCTACCGCGCCATCCGGATCGCGGCAGCTAGTGCGCTGACGTGGTCGGTCTGCGCACTGTTCCTGATGCCGCTGTCGGCGTCGGAGGTGAGTGGGTCGACGCTGTCGCAGGCCATCGAGCCTGCCAATCTGCTGACCGCGTACGGCCAGGTCGCCGAGGTGCGCACCTGGTTCTGGACCGCGGTGTTCGCGCTGGTCGCGGCCATCATCGCGAGGATGAGCCTGCACTGGGGACCGACGATCGCGGTCATCGCGTTCTCGATCTTCAGCCTGATGCCGTCGGCGCTGGCCGGCCACTCCTCATCGGGTGGTAATCACGACATCGCCACCAACAGCCTGATCCTGCACATCGTCGGTGCGACCCTCTGGCTCGGCGGTCTCGCCGCCGTCGTGGTCTACGCCCTCGCCGATGGACGGTGGCGTGCCCTGGCGGTCCGGCGGTTCTCGCGCGTCGCGTTCTGGTGCATCCTCGTCGTCGGTGCCAGCGGTGTCGTCAACGCCCTGGTCCGGGTACCGCTGGGAGACCTGTTCACCGACACCTACGGCCGCCTCGTCGTGGCCAAGGTGGTTGCCCTCGTCGTGCTCGGTGGGCTCGGTGCGTGGCATCGCCGGGTGACGATCGCACAGTTGGACTCCGACGAGAAGCCCTCGCTGTTCGTCCGGTTCGGTCTCGTCGAACTGGCGGTCTTCGGCGCGACTTTCGGTCTGGCCGTCGGACTGAGCCGCACGCCGCCGCCCCTGGTCGACACCGCGGAGATCTCGGCGACCGAGAACGCCATCGGGTACGACCTCGACGGTGCGCCGACCTTCGTACGCCTCCTCACCGAATGGCGCTTCGACCTGATCTTCGGGCTCGCCGCCATCGTGCTCGCCGTCGTGTACCTGAGGGGCGTCATCCGTCTGAAGCGCCGAGGCGACGCCTGGCCCGTCGGACGTACCGTGGCATGGGTCCTCGGGTGTCTGCTGCTGTTGCTGGCCACGTCCTCGGGCCTCGGTCGCTACGCGCCGGCCATGTTCAGCATCCACATGATCGCGCACATGCTCATGTCGATGATGGTGCCGGTACTGCTCGTGCTCGGAGGTCCGGTGACGCTCGCGTTGCGGGCGCTGCCGCCGGCAGGCCGGGGCAATCCACCGGGCCTGCGCGAATGGATTCAGCTGGGTGTGCATTCGGCACCGTCCCGGATCCTGACTCATCCGCTGATCGCCGCGGTCATGTTCGTCGGCAGCTTCTACGTTCTCTACCTGGGCGGCCTGTACGAGGCCGTGGTTCAGTACCACGCGGCGCACCTGCTCATGAATCTCCACTTCCTGATCAGCGGCTACCTCTTCTACTGGCTGGTGATCGGCATCGACCCCGCGCCACGTCAGGTGTCACCGGTGGCCAAGCTGGGCATCGTGATGGCCTCGATTCCGTTCCACGCGTTCTTCGGCATCGCGCTCATGATGACGACCGCGGTCATCGCGGAGACCTACTACCGCGGGCTCAACCTCCCGTGGAACTACGACCTCTTCGACGACCAGCGCGTTGGCGGCGGAATCGCTTGGGCCGCAGGCGAGATCCCGTTGGTGGTGGTCTTGCTCTCGCTGTTCGTGCAGTGGCAGCGCAGCGACACCCGGCAGGCACGACGCTACGACCGCAATGCGGTACGCGACCACGACGCCGACCTCGGCAGGTACAACGAGATGCTCAAGGAGCTCAACAAGCGCGGCTGACGTTCGGGATCTCGTAGCGACAATGCGCGCTATGCGCACATTGTCGCTACGGATTGCCAGAGCTCGACCCGGTCGAGACGCTGCAGACCGACGACTCGGCCTGGAGGAGCGCGGCGACGTGCAGCGCATCGAACGCGACGTCGGCCAACGTGAGGCTGGTCGAGGTGACCAGTTCCGGAGGGCACCGAAGGCTTGCCACGATGCCGCGCGCGGCGGCCAGCTCGTCGACGATCGTCACGTTGAACCCGTTGATCGCCGTCCGCACCGGACCGAGGTCCTCGGTCGCCGGCGGTGCCGTCTGTCCCGGCAGCTGCCACTGGGCGAACAGTCCGCGCTGGACGGTCTTGCTCGCCTCGATCTGGTCGCGGAAGACACTGCGGACGTAGGCGGGATCGAGGTCGCGCTCCACTGCCAACTGCGACACGGTGTCGAGTACCACCTGCTCGCGTGCCGGATCATCGATGGCCGCACCGGACGCCCACTTCGTCGCGGCCACCGTGTCGGCCAGCGCGAGACGGCCCGCCATCGCATCGGTCAGGCCCGTCAACGGCGGTGCCGAGGCCGGCGCGGCCCCCGAGACCGGTGGGGCCATCACCATCGCGGCCGCGGCGATCAGACCGGTCAGGAACACTCGCATCCGCATTCGGCGAGTTTATGGTCCCAGGCTCTCGGTTCGTCGGCGATCTGTGGGTAAACCCCCGCGTTCTCCACAGCGTCACGACGACGGCGGCCCCGGGCCCATCGGTGGGTGATGCTGATGCGGCCACACCTTCCCGTGGCCGACATCTGTAGGAGACGACCATGTTTGAGACGTACACGACCGTCATCGGCACCGTGGTGTCCGACCCTCGCCGACGCCAGACGACAACCGGAGAGGACGTGATCTCGTTCCGGGTGGCATGCACCTCGCGCCGGATCGACAAGGGCACCGGCGAGTGGACCGACGGGCCGACGCTCTACCTCACCGTGAGCTGCTGGCGACGCCTGCTGACAGGCGTGGGCTCGGCCATCGCCAAGGGCCGACCGGTGATCGCGCACGGTCAGATCAAGACCAACGAGTATCCCTCGGCAGACGGGTCACGCCGGTCCGATCTCGAGATGACGGCGGTGGCCGTCGGGCTCGACCTGAGCCGATGCGTCGTCGCTTATCGCGGCACCCCCGCGAACGGCCGCGCGGCCGATGCACCCGCTGTCGCCGCGACCGCCGACCGACAGGCACCGGCGGCGTGATGTGGTGGAAAGCCGTCAGGCCGATCGGTTGCGGACCAGCCGCCAGTGATTCCGATCGTCGGCACGGCGGTAGGCGAGTTCGTCGAGAACGTTGATGGCGATAGCCAGACCGCGACCCCGTTCGGCCAACCCGTCGGGCAGGCGCACGGTGTCGAAATCGACGCGTGCCGGGTTCCCGTCGTCGGAGTACCGAGCCTCGACCCGGTCCGGGGTCACCTCGAGTTCGAGGCGCAGCGTGAGGGCACCGCCGTTGTCGGCATGCTCGACGATGTTGGCGCCGATCTCGGCCATGGCGAGCTCGAACTGCATCGCGTCCATGTCGTCGATCGGACACTCGGCGAGAAGATCGGCGAGGAGGGCGTGGATGTGATCCATCGTGTCGGGGGAGGTGATCTCCTCCAAGGTGCGGGTCGCGGTGTTCTCTGTCATCGCCGACTCCTCGGTCGTGTCGGTGGGGTCACCGGCGGGGCCGTCAGGCCCCGTCGAACGCGGTGTCTGGGGAAGTGTGCACGCGTAGAACGCGATTGAGGTTGGTGAGCTCGAGCACGGTCACGACCTGCTTGGTGGGCGCGGCGATCCGCAGGTCCCCGCCCGCCTGGCGGGCCACCTTGAGACCGGACACGAGGGCGCCCAGCCCGGACGAGTCGATGAAGTCGGTTCCGGACAGGTCGACGACGATCCGCGCCGAGCCGGCACCGACCAGTTCGTGCAGCTGATCCCTCAACCGCGGCGCAGCAACCATGTTGAGCCGCCCCTCCGGCCTGACCACCACCGCACCGCCGCCGGTGCTACGGGTCGCGAAATTCGCCATCATTGCCTCTCCTCGTCGGGACCGCGGTACCGCACCGCAGTGATGACAACGCTCAAGATCACCAGGTCGAACAGTACCCAGAACAGGTTGACGCCCACCCCGAGAACAGAGATGGCACCCCGCCACAGCTGCACGATGCCGATCACCGAGGCGATGACGAGCAGCGCCATGGCGATCAGCTGCGGTCGAACGATGTGCCAGGGCAACGCGTCCTGCGATTGTTTGGTCTTCGGTGTGACCGCGAAACCGAGCGGTCGGTTCATGTACACGTTGCGAAAGGCGGTGGTACAGGCCTTGATCCACACAGGGAAGAGCGCGAGGCTGTACTGCTGACCGCGCCAGGTCGGTGTTCCTCGTGCCACCACCAGGAACAGCACTTGATTGACGACCAGGAAGGGGATGAGCCGGATGAAGAAATCCCAGCTGTAGGCCTGTACCGGCAGTATCCCCAGGACCAAGTAGACGATGGGTGCGGCGATGAAGGCGATGGCGGCGAAACCGGCCAGGTAGCTCCACATGGTCGCCCAGTACATGAGCCGCTGGGTCAGGGTGAGGCCCCTCTGCACCAGCGGGTTCTCGCGCAACATCACCTGGATCGTGCCCTGTGCCCATCGCAACCGTTGCGTCACCATCGTTTTCAGGTCTTCCGGTGCGAGTCCGAAGGCCAGGTTCTCGTGGTGGTAGGCGGAGTTCCAGCCGAGAGCATGCAACCGCATACAGGTGGCCATGTCCTCGGTCACCGAGATGGTCGCCAGCGGAAGCATGGGCTGCGCCTCATCGGTCCTGCCGACGTCGACGGCGGCCACCATGGCCCGGACCGACTCGATCGCGCCCAACGGCGACCACTCGCGATCGGCGAGCACGGCGAGTGCGTCGTAGTCGAGTGACCCGGCCCCCGGCTCGTGTTCGCTCAGTTCGGTCAGAGCCTCGATCGCCTCCAGATCGGCGCGCATCGCCGACACGTCTGCCTCGACGAGCCCGCGAGCCGCGGAGTCGACACGTTGTTGGAATCGATACGTGATGTCGGCCAGGGGTTCTCGCTTCTTGAGCTCCGTCCGGGCATCCCGGACCGCCTCGTCGACGGCGTCGAGTGCCGACAACGCGAGGGGATTCTCACGCCCCACCTGTTTGCGCGTCGTCTTCAGGACCGAGCGCGCGGTGCGCAGGGCGCGGTCGATTCCGTCGTGTACCGCGCCGACGTACTGGGTGATGCCCAGCTGCATGAGTGCCTCGCGACGCAGCACGGCATTGGAGCCGCAGAAGAACGCGGCGTTCCAGCCGTCCTTGCCCTGCTGGATCGGCCCGTAGAAGAGCGGTGCCTGACTGCCGAGCGGGTCCGACGGCGGCACGTTCACGAAGTACTGCGGGGTCTGGACGAGCGCCATCTTCTCGTCGTGGAAGTACCCCAGGGTGCGGTCGAGGATCTGCGGTTCGGGTATCTGATCGGCGTCGAGGATCAGGATGAACTCACCGTCGGTCTGCATCAGGGCGTTGTTGAGGTTGCCCGCCTTGGCGTGCCGGGGTTTGTCGAGCCAGTTCGACGATCGCGTCAGGTAGTCGATACCGGCCTGCGCCGCCGCCTCGGCCAGCTCGGGACGATCCCCGTCGTCGAGAATCCACGTCGTGTGCGGATATGTGATGGCCTTGGCGGCAACGGCGGTCGTCATCACGAGTTCCAGCGGTTCGTTGTAGGTGGTGATGAAGACGTCGACCGTGGCGCCCTCGGGAGGTGGGGGAGGCTCGGGCCGGTGCTGCAGTCGCCACATGGTGAGACCGAACAGGAGCGAATCGATGAGACTGTAGGTCTCGGCGACGACGAGGGGTACGGCGATCCACCAGGCGTCCCAGTTCACCGACACCAGCCAGCGCCACACGATGTAGTTGATCCCCAGTGCCGCGGCGACGACGATGAGCGCTCGTAGCCACGGAGACGGCGCGGTTCGGGTGAGGGTGGCGGCTTCGGTGCTCTCGCTCATCCGGACTCGTCTCGCCGGATCGCCACGACAGTCACATCATCGATGGGGGCCGATGACGAGACCAGATCGCTCACCATCGAGCACACGTCGGCCGGGGTCCCCGTCTTCTCGACGGCAGCCCGCAGCGCCGCGTCGTCGCCGGCGGGCAGCAGATCGAGCAGTCCGTCGGAGCTGATGACGAGCATGTCGCCGGGCCCCAGGTCGATCGTCGCCGATTCCCACGTCTCGCCGGGCAGGATGCCGATGGGCAGACCGCCACTGGTGACCGACTCCACCGCACCGTTGGTGCGGCGCACCACCGACAGTCCGTGACCGGCGTCCACGTAGTCGACGCGCCCGTCGTCGGTGCGCAGCCGTGCGTGGAAGGCGGTCGCGAACGTCTCGGTGCCGGCGAAGTCGTCGACGAGCTGATCGGCCACCGCGGTGATGACCTCACCCAGGTCGGTGTCGGCCTCGCCGGTGTCGCGTGAGGCGGTGTCGATCGCGCGGGAGGCGGCACGCACGGCGGAGCGGACGGTCGCGGTCAGGATGGCGGCGCCGAGTCCTTTGCCCATCACATCGGCGACGGTGAACACGAATCCGTTCCGCCATGGGTAATGGTCGTAGAAGTCGCCGCCGACGGCGTAGGCGGGCAGGCACATCGCCGCGACGGAGTAACCGGGCACGACACCGAGGGGAGGCGGCAACAGTCGGCGCTGCACGAGGGCGGCGCGTTCGAGGTCGTCGGAGTTCTCGATCTCGCGTTGCGCCCACGCGGCGAGCTCGCGGAACGCGGTCTGCTGGTCGGCGGTGAGCTCGCGCGGTTGCGTGTCGTAGAGACAGAAGGTCCCCACGGGATGGCCGCCGGGACCGTAGAGCGGATATCCGGCATAGAACCGGATGCCGTCGTCGGCGGCGACCTGGGGGATGGCGGAGAAGGCCGGGACCTTGGAGACGTCGGGGATGATGAGGGCCGGATCCTCGGGATGGTCGTAGGCGCGCGCGACGGTCACCTGACAGACCGTCTGTTCCCGCGGGAGATCCTGGAGCTCGATACCGTCGACCGCCTTGAACCACTGACGGTCGCGGTCGAGGAGGGACACAGTCGACATCGGTACGCCGAACACGGCTTTCGCCATTCGGGTGATCTGCGCGAACCGGTCTTCGGGAGGGGAGTCGAGCAGGTGCAGCTGTTCCACCGCATGCAGTCGCGCCTCCTCGGTCTCGGCGTCGATGTGGGCGTCCATCACGGTCATGTCTGCTCCCGTCATCGCAATCCCGCTCTTTCGAGTGCGCGCGCCATCGCCGCTCCCGCCGCTGCCGTGCTCCGCAGACCCCAATTCGCTTCCTTGTCGTGGTCGAACCAGACGAAGCCGGTGACGTTCTCGGCGTCGTCGAGGTAGGCGACCAGGTCCGTGATCCACTCGGCCTTGGACCCGCCGTCCTCGGCGGAACCGACCTCTGTGACGAGTATCGGTGTGCGCGACGACAAGTTACGGAGCCGGTCGAGTGACGGACCGAAGAGGTCTTCGGGGGACGTCCATCGGTGGCCCGGGGCCGATCCCCAGTTGTAGCCGTCGATGCCCAAGACGTCGACGTAGTCGTGACCGGGGTACCAGCGGGAGAGGGGAGCGTCGTCGGCGAGCGGGACGTTGGGTGCCCATACCCACTTCACGTTCGAGGCGTTCTTCGACGCGAACAGATCGTGCACATGGCGCCACGCCGCGACGTAGAGTTCCGGCGGCGTTCCACCTGCCGGGCTCCACGGGTACCAGTCGCCGTTGGGCTCGTGGGCGAAGCGGAGATACACCACCGAACCCCAGGCGGCGAGCTCGTCGGCCCAGCGATACAGGTAGTCGTCGTGTGTCCCCGCGACGATAGACGACATCGAGAACGAACCGCGGTCGTAGTCGTCGCCGCCGAGGTGGCGCCACGGTTCCCAGGTGACGATCGGTTCGGCGCCCGCCGCGACGACGGCATCGAGCGCGGCGATCGGCGGGATCGCGGTGAAGTCCTCGAAGAACATGTTGACGGTGGGCCGGACCCCGGTCACCTCTGCGACGGTCGCCAGTTCGGTCGGTGCCAGCGGACCGCCGGGGGTGCTGACGCCGAACCGCAGACAGGGGCCGGCAGGCTCGTGCAGGGGGGTGATGGTCGACGGGCATTCGCGCGGGGAAGGCGAACAGGCGACGACACCCAGCGAGGAGCCGATCACTCCCAGGACCACCATCACGATCGTCCATCCGGGCGCCACACCCATCGCCACTCCCGTCACCTCGCCACCGTGCACCGGCACGGCGGCCCCACGCAGCCCCCTCCTTCTTCCCCACGACATTGTCTCGGTAAACCGCCTGACCCGCGCGCCAACCCGGGAACGGGCGGTCCACACGCGATGCGCGCACAGGCACACCGGACCGCCGACCGGCATCCGACGGCGACTAGGCTGGATTTCATGTGTGTGCGCGCAGGCGCGCAACCCCCGCGTCCGCGGCTGACAATCACCGACATCGAGCAGTCCGAAGGAGTTCTACGTGGCTGAATTCATCTACACCATGAAAAAGGTGCGCAAGGCGCACGGCGACAAGGTCATCCTCGACGACGTCACCATGTCGTTCTACCCGGGCGCCAAGATCGGCGTCGTGGGTCCCAACGGCGCGGGTAAGTCGTCGATCCTGAAGATCATGGCCGGCCTGGACCAGCCGTCGAACGGTGAGGCGTTCCTCGACCCCGACGCGACCGTCGGCATCCTGCTGCAGGAGCCGCCTCTCAACGAGGAGAAGACGGTCAAGGAGAACGTCGAGGAGGGTATGGGCGAGATCAAGGTGAAGCTCGACCGCTTCAACGAGATCGCCGAACTGCTGGCCACCGACTACTCCGACGAGCTGATGGAGGAGATGGGCAAGCTCCAGGAAGATCTGGACAACAACGACGCCTGGGACCTCGACTCGCAGCTCGAACAGGCCATGGACGCGCTGCGTTGCCCGCCGGCCGACTCGCCCGTCACGCACCTCTCCGGTGGTGAGCGTCGTCGAGTCGCATTGTGCAAGCTGCTCCTGCAGAAGCCCGACCTGCTCCTGCTCGACGAGCCCACCAACCACCTCGACGCGGAGAGCGTTTTGTGGCTCGAGCAGTTCCTGGCGAGCTACCCGGGTGCCGTGCTGGCCGTGACCCACGACCGGTACTTCCTCGATCACGTCGCGCAGTGGATCTGTGAGGTCGACCGCGGCAAGCTGCACCCGTACGAGGGCAACTACTCCACCTACCTGGAGAAGAAGGCCGAACGTCTCGAGGTCCAGGGAAAGAAGGACCAAAAGCTGCAGCGGCGCCTCAAAGAGGAGCTCGCCTGGGTGCGGTCGGGTTCCAAGGCCCGCCAGACCAAGAACAAGGCGCGACTGTCCCGGTACGAGGAGATGGCCGCCGAGGCGGAGAAGACGCGCAAGCTCGATTTCGAGGAGATCCAGATCCCGACCCCGCCGCGGCTGGGCGACGTGGTGGTCGAGGTCAGTCATCTCGACAAGGGATTCGACGGACGCGTCCTCATCAAGGACCTGTCGTTCACGCTGCCGCGTAACGGCATCGTCGGTGTGATCGGTCCGAACGGCGTCGGCAAGACCACGCTGTTCAAGACGATCGTCGGGCTCGAAGAGCCCGACTCGGGCACCGTCAAGGTCGGCGAGACGGTCAAGCTGAGCTACGTCGACCAGGGCCGAGCCAACATCGACCCCAAGAAGAACGTCTGGGAAGTCGTCTCCGACGGGCTGGACTACATCGAGGTCGGCCAGAACGAGATGCCGTCACGCGCCTACGTCAGCGCCTTCGGCTTCAAGGGCCCGGACCAGCAGAAGAAGGCGGAGGTGCTCTCCGGTGGTGAGCGCAACCGCCTGAACCTGGCGCTGACCCTGAAAGAGGGCGGCAACCTGATCCTGCTCGACGAGCCGACCAACGACCTCGACGTGGAAACCCTCGGTTCGCTGGAGAACGCGCTCGAGAACTTCCCCGGCTGTGCTGTGGTCATCAGCCACGACCGCTGGTTCCTCGACCGGACCTGTACCCACATCCTGGCGTGGGAGGGCAACGTCGAAGAGGGTCAGTGGTTCTGGTTCGAGGGCAACTTCGAGGCCTACGAGGCCAACAAGGTCGACCGCCTCGGCGCCGACGCCGCTCGCCCCCATCGGGTCACCCACCGCAAACTCACTCGCGATTAATCCCGCGCCCGCCCGGCACGGGTGACTAGCATCGGCAGGTGTGACGTCACTCGTGCCGGACGCGGTGAACCACTACTTCAAGTCGCGGACCGACGGGTCGGCTGCCGAGGCGGTCGCCGACCGGGTCGTCCGGCACCTCGACGTCGTCCGGACCCGCACACCGGGACGTCCTCTCGTCGAGGTCACGGCCGATGACCGCGGTGGGGTCGAGATCGTCGTCGTCAACGACGACATGCCGATGCTGGTCGAGGCGGTCCTGGCCACGGTCGAGGCCCACGACCTGACCATCGACCAGATGGATCATCCGGTGGTACCGGTCAGGCGAGATCCCGACGGCAATCTCGAGACCATCGACGACGCCGCGGATGCGGACTGGGAGTCGTGGATTCTCGTTCGGGGCCTCGCCGCCCATCCTGGTTCCGACATCGAACCTCTGCGTGCCGATCTGTCCGACGTCATCTCGCGCGTCGCCGACGTCGACGCCGACGCACCCCGGATGCGCGCCCAGCTGAGCGCGTGCGCGACCGACCTGTCGACCATGCCGCTGCCCGATGCGTCCGGCATCTCCGGAACCGAGCGACACGAATACGCGGAGTTGCTGGAGTGGTTCGCGGGCAACCACTTTCATCCCCTCGGCTACTCTCGGGTGTGGGCGGACGGCTCGGAGGACGGTGCCGCTCGCCGAGGGGTGTGGCGTACCGACTCCATCACCCGTGACTTCCCGTCGGTCACCGACCGCCCGCTGCTGCCGCGGGCCAGCAGGGTCTTTGTCGCCACCGGCATCCAGCGCTCCAATTTCCCGGTCCTGCTGCAGGTTCCGGCATTCGACCGCGACGGCGGCCACGATGGCGAGCACCGGTTCCTCGGCACGCTCACCTCCGCAGGCGTCCATCAGGCGGTCCTGGATGTCCCGGTGCTGCGAACCAAGGTCCACGACGTGCTCACACGCGCGGGCGTCGACGAGGACTCGTTCGCCGGCCAGTCGATGATCGAGCTGCTGCAGAACTATCCGCTCGTCGAGATGTTCGCCTCCACCGACGACGAACTGGAACGCCGCGTCACCGAGATGCTCGATGCGGTCTCGACCCGTTCGCTGCGTCTGTTCCTCCGCACCAACTACGACGGCCGGACGGCAGTGGCGCTGATCTACCTGCCGCGCGACCGATACAACACCGCCACCCGGCTCGCGCTCGAGAAGGCGCTTGTCGACGAATTGGACGGTCACGCACTGGAATACACGGCGCGTGTGAGTGAGATGCCCCTTGCGCTCCTTCAGGTGCTCGTGTGCATCGATCCCGCGACCGCGGCCGAACTCGGCTCCGTCGACACCGGGTCACCGGCCCATGCACGGATGCAGGCGGCCCTGACCGCGGCCATCCGCGGGTGGGACGAACGCGTCCGCGAACTCGCCGCGGACGAGGAGTTCGCCGGGGTCGACGGCGGTCCCGACGCCCTCCTGCGCCAGTTGTCGTCGTTGTCGGACGACTACAAGGAACTGCGGGATCCGCGTGACGCTCTCGAGGACCTGGCCAGGGTGGTAGGGCTCTCACCCGGCGACACCGCCGTCACCCTCAATGCCTCGGACGGCGTCGAATCCGATACGGCGCAGGCGGGCTGGAAGTTCACGCTCTACCTGTGCGGCGCCTCGGCAACTCTCACCGACGTGCTCCCGGTCCTGCACAGCCTCGGCCTCGATGTTCTCGAAGAGCATCCGTACGAGATCCACCGTGCGGACTCGACGGTGTGCTGGGCCTATGAATTCAGCGTCGAACTCACCGCCGGGATGACGGTCGACAACGACCACATCGACGATCTCGAGCAGCGGTTCACCGAGGCGTTCCATCAGATCTGGCAGGGCGGGGCCGATGTCGACGCCTACAACGAACTGATCATCCGGTGTGGCCTGGACTGGCGGTCGGCGGCGATGCTGCGCGCTTATGGGCAATATCTGCGTCAATGCGGATTCTCCTACAGTCCCGCCCACGTCGCGAGTGTGCTGGGTGCCCACCTCGCCATCACGCGCGGGCTCGTCGACTTGTTCGTCGCCTCCTTCGACCCGGACGGTGCCGACCAGGGTCGTCGAGAGGACCTGCGCGACAAGCTGTCCGAGGAGATCGGGCTGGTCCTGAGCCTCGACGCCGATCGGATCGTCTCCGCCTACGCATCGATGATCAACGCGACATCACGGACCAACTACTTCGTCCCCGGTGACGGAGACGAGTACCGTCCGGTGATCTCGTTCAAACTCCGTCCGCGCGACATCCCGCAGACGCCGAAACCCCGTCCGTTGCACGAGATCTTCGTCTACTCGCCCCGTGTCGAGGGCGTGCATCTGCGTTTCGGTTCGGTCGCCCGTGGCGGGTTGCGCTGGTCGGACCGCCGCGAGGATTTCCGAACCGAGATCCTGGGTCTGGCCAAGGCGCAGGCGGTGAAGAACGCGGTGATCGTCCCCCTCGGAGCGAAGGGCGGTTTCGTGGTGAAGCGCCCGCCGCAGCCGACCGGTGAGAGCGCTCGCGACCGGGACGCGCAGCGGGAGGAGGGGATCGCCTGCTATCGGCAGTTCATCGCCGGGCTACTGGACGTCACCGACAACATCGACCTGGCCACCGGCGAGGTGATCCCCGCTCCCGGCGTCGTCCGGCTCGACGCCGACGACACGTATCTGGTCGTCGCCGCCGACAAGGGGACCGCCTCGTTCTCCGACATCGCCAACGAGGTGTCGGCGTCCTACGGGTACTGGCTGGGCGATGCGTTCGCATCGGGCGGGTCGGCCGGCTACGACCACAAGGCGATGGGCATCACCGCCCGTGGGGCGTGGGAGTCGGTGAAGCGGCACTTCCGCGAGATGGGCACCGACACCCAGTCGGAGGATTTCACGGTCGTCGGAATCGGTGACATGAGCGGCGACGTGTTCGGGAACGGGATGCTGCTCAGCGAACACATACGGCTCGTCGCTGCCTTCGATCACCGGCACATCTTCGTCGACCCCGACCCGCAGGCCGGCCCGTCGTTCGGGGAGCGCAGGCGGCTGTTCGATCTTCCCCGGTCGTCGTGGGAGGACTACGACGCCGAGTTGATCTCGACCGGAGGCGGGGTGTGGGCCCGCGATCGCAAGTCGGTTCCGATCAGCTCCGAGATGGCTGCCGTCCTCGGGATCCCCGACGGTGTCGACGAACTCTCACCGCCCGAGCTGATCCGCGCGATCCTGCTCGCCCCCGTCGACCTGCTCTGGAACGGCGGCATCGGCACCTATGTCAAGGCGTCGACGGAATCCCATACCAGCGTCGGTGACAAGTCCAATGACGCGATCCGTGTCGACGGAAACGAGTTGCGGGCCAAGGTGATCGGGGAGGGTGGCAACCTCGGGGTCACCGAGCGGGGCCGGATCGAGTTCGACCTGTCCGGCGGCCGCATCAACACCGACGCCCTGGACAACTCGGCGGGGGTCGACTGTTCCGACCACGAGGTGAACATCAAGATCCTGCTCGACGCCGCGGTGTCGTCCGGTGAACTCGACCCCGCCGATCGTGACCCGCTGCTGGAATCGATGACCGACGACGTCGCGGACCTCGTACTGGCGGACAACATCTCGCAGAACTCCGAGCTCGGTTTCTGCCGGTCCTTCGAGCTGACGCGGGTGGAGGTCCATGCCAGGATGCTCGAACACCTCAAGGCCAAACGAGGCGTCGACCTCCGCCTGGAGGCGCTGCCGGATCCGCGCGAGTTGCGCAGACGCGTCGGTGGCGAGGTGAAACGCGGACTGACGTCTCCCGAATTCGCCACGCTGATGGCGCATGTCAAACTCGAGTCCAAATCCGATCTGCTCGCCACCGACCTGCCGGACAACGACGTCTTCGCGCCACGGATCGCCCGGTACTTCCCGGAGGCGCTGCGGGAACGGTACGGCGACGACATCCGCGGCCACCGCCTCCGCCGGCAGATCGTGGCGACGACCCTCGTCAACGACGTCGTCGACCACGCCGGCATGACGCATCTGTTCCGTCTGAGCGAAGGCAGCAGCTGCTCCACCGAGGAAGGCGTGCGCGCTTACGTGGTGTCCAACAAGGTCTTCGGCATGAACGAGATCTTCGAGCGCATCCGTCACGCGCCGGCCCCGGTCGAGGCGATCGACGAGATGATGCTCTACGCCCGACGACTGCTGTTCCGCGCATCTCGCTGGCTGCTCGCATACCGTCCCCAGCCACTCGCCATGGCCGCCGAGATCACGCGCTACACCGAGCGCGTCGCCGAGCTGAGCGCGGTCGCGGACCGCTGGTACGGACAGAGTTCGGCACACGACATCGCCGAACGGGCCGCGTCCTACGCCGTTCACGGCGTGCCCGAGGACCTCGCCCACGCCGTCGCGGTCAGCCTCCACCGGTTCTGCCTGCTCGACATCATCGACGCCGCGGAGATCGCTGACCGCGACGCCGAGGAAGTCGGTGAACTCTATTTCGCGGTGATGGAGCACTTCGGGCTCGAAGGACTGCTCTCCGCGGTGTCGGAACTGGACTACGGCGACCGCTGGCATGCGCTGGCGCGCCTGGCGCTGCGCGATGACATGCACGGCGCGCTGCGGTCCCTCACGCTCAAGATCCTCGAGGTCAGCGAACCCGACGAGGGTTCGTCGGAGAAGATCGCCGAATGGGAATCGTCCCATTCCAATCGACTCAGCCGGGTCCGCAGTGTGCTCCGGGAGCTCGAGGAGACCGGTACGGCCGACCTGGCGACGCTGTCGGTCGCGGCGAGGCAGTTGCGGAGTCTCATCCGCTGACACGAGCACATCCGGGGATCGCCGACCTTCGGCGAATTCCTTCGCCATCGAGCACTGCCGAATAGCCTGACGTCATGACCCGCACGGCTCTTCGAATCTGTCCGCTCTGCGAGGCGACCTGTGGTCTCTCGCTCGTCGTCGACCACGATCACGGCACCGGGCAGGAACGTGTCACAAGCGCCCGCGGCGACTCCGAGGACGTCTTCAGTCACGGCTACATCTGCCCCAAGGGGGCGAGTCTGGCCCAGCTGGACAACGATCCGGACCGGCTCGACCGACCCCTCATCCGGCGCGACGGGCGCCTGGTGGAGACGGACTGGGACTCGGCGCTGGCCCTCGCCGTCGACGGACTGAACGAGGTCATCGCCACCCACGGCGGCCCGTCGGTGGGCTTCTACCTCGGGAACCCCTCGGCGCACACGGTCGCCGGCACGATGTATGCACCGCTGCTCATCAGAGCTCTCGGTACCCGCAACGTCTTCAGCGCCAGCACCCTCGACCAGATGCCGAAGCAGGCGGCCACGGGTTACCTCGTCGGCCATGCCGGCACCTTCGCCGTCCCCGATCTCGACCGCACCGATCATCTCGTGGTCATCGGCGCCAACCCGATGGTGTCCAACGGGAGCGTGACGACCGCGGCGGACTTCCCGGGCAAACTGACCGCACTGCGCCGGCGCGGCGGGCGGCTCACGGTCATCGATCCGGCCCGCACCCGGACCGCGAAACTCGCCGACACGCACCTGGCGCCGCGACCGGGCACCGACGCCGCGCTGCTCTGCGCGGTCGTGCAGTGCCTCTTCGACGAGGGACTCGTCGCCGACGACCTCGGCGGCATCGCCGCGCACGTCATCGGCGTGGAGGACGTGCGCCGCGAGTTGAGCGACCTCACGCCGGAACGCGTAGCTCCCCACTGTGGTGTCGCCGCCGAGGACATCCGGGCTCTCGCGCGATCGATCGCCGGGTCGCCGACCACCGCGGTCTACGGCCGGATGGGCACCACCACAGTGGAATTCGGCACCCTCGGCAGCTGGCTGATCGACGTCGTGAACATCCTCACCGGCAACTACGACCGGCCCGGGGGAGTCATGTTCCCGCTGGCACCGACGGCTCCGTCGCCGCGCCCGCCCCGAGCCGGCCGCGGATTCCGCACGGGGCGATGGCGCAGCCGGGTGTCCGGTCACGCGGAAGTCGGCGGTGAGCTGCCCGCGGTCGCGATGGCAGAGGAGTTCGAGACCCCGGGGGACGGACGACTCCGCGCCCTGGTGACGGTGTCGGGCAACCCCGTCCTGTCCGCACCCAACGGCGGACGTCTGGGACGCGCGCTCGACTCCGCGGACTTCGTGGTCTGCGTCGACCCCTACCTGAACGAGACCACGCGACACGCACACGTGATCCTGCCGCCGCCGCGCCCGTCACAGAGTCCGCACTTCGACGCCATCCTGAACAACCTGGCGGTCCGCGCCACCGCTCGCTACTCGCCGCCCGTGCTGCCGCTCGCGGCCGGGCGTCCAGACGAGATCGAGATCGTGGCCCGGCTGATCCTCGGCCTGTCGGGAGCCGGGGTGGGCGCCGACCCCGGACTCGTCGATGAACAGGTGATCGCCGCGACGTTGTCGAAGGAGGTGACCGACCCCCACTCGCCGGTCGCAGGCCGCTCCGTCGAGTCGCTGATCGCCATGCTGCCCGAGGCGCCCGGTCACCAGCGCCGACTGGACATGCAGTTGCGGATCGGCGCGTACGGCGACGCGTTCGGGACTCGCGACGGCCTCACGTTCGCCGATCTGCTCGCCGCGCCACACGGCATCGATCTGGGCCCGATGCGGCCTCGCCTCCCCGGTGTACTGCGGACGGCTTCGGGCAAGGTCGAACTGGCGCCCGATCCGCTCATCGGCGACCTCGAGCGCCTGCGGTCGGCACTGGATGCCCGTGGGGAGGGCGTGGGCGCCGAGGGCCGTCTGCTGCTCGTCGGCCGACGCCATCTGCGGTCCAACAACAGCTGGATGCACAACCTCCCGGCGCTGACCGGCGGGACCAACCGCTGCACGCTGCTCATGCACCCCGACGACGCGGATCGACTCGGCATCTCCGACGTCGCCAAGGTCCGCGGAGCGGGTGGGTCGCTGACGGTACCCGTCGAGATCACCTCCGACATCCGGCCAGGGGTCGCCTCACTGCCGCACGGGTGGGGTCATGACGTCGACGGCATGCAACTGAGCGTCGCCACCGCCGAGCCCGGGGTGAACGTGAACGACCTGAACGACGGAACGGTGCTGGATCCGTTGTCGGGGACGGTCGTGCTGAACGGTCTGCCGGTGGAGATCGCGCCTGCCTGACCCCGGGTGGCGGTGCGTAGGGTTGGACCGGGCCGGCCATCCGGGACCGCCCCGGCGAGGCCGACCAGACAGGGGATGACTCACGTGCTGAACGAGGATGCCGGTACGACCACGGACGACGGCTACCTGGTGAAGGTGCCGGTGCGCTGGTCGGACATGGATGTCTACGCGCACATCAATCACGCGCGGATGGTCACCCTGCTGGAAGAGGCGCGCATCCCGTGGCTGTTCTACGACGGACGACCCACCGCGCCCCTGCGCGACGGTTGTCTCGTCAGTGATTTGCACGTGAAATACCAAGCGCAACTACGGCATTCCGAGGGGCCCATCGAGGTCACGATGTTCGTCCAGCGCCTGCGTGCCGTCGACTTCACGGTGGGGTACGAGGTGCGGGCGGCAGGCGCGGATCCGGAATCTCGGCCCGCGGTGGTCGCCAGCACCCAGCTCGTCGCCTTCGACGTCGCGGCCCAACGCATCGCGCGGCTCACACCGGAACAGAAGGAGTACCTCGCCGGATTCCGGCGGCCCGAAGGCGAGCCCGGCCCGGCACGACGCGGACGACCCTGATGGAACGGTACGTCGCGGTCGCCGAGTCCGACCGGTCCAATGCGCTCGCCTTCCTCGCCCATGCGGTGCGACTCGACGATGCCGCCGTCGTACGGGTGGTCGGACGCGCCGACGGTCTGGTCGCGCTCTGGACCCACACCGGATTCGAGGTGCTGGCCACGCGAGCGGTGTCCGGCTCGGTGGCTCCCCGCGACGTGGTGTGCGACGCGTCGGCGCTGCACTCGGCACTGGGCTCGGCCACACCCGGTGAACCGGTGGATCCCGGGTTCTCGCTCGACAGTGCCTGGCGCGGTGCTCTTCCCGCCGCAGTCGGGTTCCGGCACATCGACGACGTACCCGCGCGTAGCGTCATTGCCCTCGCCCGCGACGGTGCGCGAGTGGCCCGCGATGAGGGGAGCGCCCACGGACCCGCGACCGGACTGCTCGACCAGGATGTCCTGGAGGTATCCACCGACGACGGTGCGTTCACCGCGGCGGTCAGCATGCGGTCGGTGTTCGCGCTCACCGGAATGGGATTCATCCGGGACGCGAACGGCCGTGCGGTGACCGAGACCTCCGACGCCGACGCCGTCGCCCCGGACGAACCGGTACGAATCCGCATGTCCGCGGCCTGGATTCGAGTCGACGCGCGGTACGGGTCGGTGTATCAGCGACGTCACCGCGATCTCGCGGTCACCGTCCTCTAGCCGAGCGGGTTGGCCTGTCGCCGTCTCAGACCAGCCACGCCGCAGAATCCGGGGCCAGCATCCCGTCGACGAGGGGCGAGCTGACGAGCAACAATTCGCCCGGTGGGAGCGGCACGGGCACCTCACCGGCGTTGAGCGCACAGACCAGCCTGCCGCCGATCCGCCGAAATGCCAGACAGCCCTCGGGGGCCCCGTACCACTCGATGTGATCGCCTGCGAATTCCGGTCGCTGGACGCGCAGTTCGATCGCGGCGCGGTAGAGCGACAACATGGACCCGACGTCCTCGAGCTGAGCCTCAACGGTCAGTGAGGCCCATGAGGAAGGCATCGGCAGCCAGGTGTCAGCAGTGGTACTGAAACCGAACGGCGGCTCGGTGCCCTCCCACGGCAGGGGGACCCGACACCCGTCTCGCCCGCGTTCGGTCCGACCGGACCGCTCCCACACCGGGTCCTGCAGTGCCCCGTCAGGAAGGTCGTCGACATTGGGCAGGCCGAGCTCGGCGCCGTTGTAGAGGAAAACCGTTCCGGGGAGGGCCATCTCGACGACGAGCATGGCGCGCGCTCGGCGGGTGCCGCGGTCGATGTCGAGGACACCGGTCTCCGGATCGGTGACGGCGTACCGCGTCACCTCGCGGGCGACGTCATGGTTGGACAGAGTCCAGGTCGGGGTCCCCGACACCGACAGGACAGCGTCGAGTGAGTTCTCGATCGCCTCTCGGACCGCTCCGGATTCGAATGGCGCCTTGGCGAGACGGAAGTTGAAGCCGAGGTGCAGCTCGTCGGGTCGCAGGTATTCGGCGAATCGCTCGTTGTCGCTGACCCAGATCTCGCCGACGTTCGCGGCACCGGGGTACTCATCGAGAACCTTGCGGATCTTGCGGTGGATGTCATGCACCGCATAGTTGTTGAAGCGCGGGTCGTCGTCGGAGTTCTGCAGCAGCTTGGTCGCGGAGAGGTCCATGTCCGGCAGCTCGGCCGGTTTGGCCATGCCGTGGGCGACGTCGATGCGGAAGCCGTCGACACCGCGGTCGAGCCAGAATCGGAGCGTCTTCTCCAGATCGGCCCAGACGTCGGGGTTCTCCCAGTTCAGGTCTGGTTGTTCCTTGGCGAAGATGTGCAGGTACCACTGGCCGGGCGAACCATCGGCCTCGGCCACGCGGGTCCACGCCGGGCCGCCGAAGATGCTGTGCCAGTTGTTGGGTGGCTCGTCGCCGTTCTCCCCGAGACCGTCGCGGAAGATGTAGCGCGCCCGTTCGGGACTGCCGGGCGGTGCCGCGAGAGCGGCCTGGAACCACTCATGTCTGTCACTCGTGTGGTTGGGGACGAGGTCCATCGTCACGCGGATGTCTCGCTCGTGCGCTTCCGCGATGAGCTCGTCGAAGACGTCGAGATCGCCGAAGAGCGGGTCGATGTCGCGGGGGTCGGAGACGTCGTAGCCGTGGTCGGCCATCGGGGAGACCATGATCGGGCTCAGCCAGAGCGCGTCGATGCCCAACAGCTCGAGGTAGCCGAGTTTGTCGATGACGCCGACGAGGTCACCGACACCGTCGCCGTCGAGATCGGAGAACGAGCGCGGGTAGATCTGGTAGAACACCGCGGACTTCCACCAGGACTCGTCGGTGGGGTCGAGTTGTGCGACGACAGGTCGGGGTCCCGGGTCATCGAAATCCGCATCACCGAGTTCCGTATCGGGGAGCTCCGTGTCGGCGGGCTCGCCCTCGGAGAGCTCGTCGTCGGAAAGCTCTGTGCCCGGAAAGTCTGTGTCCGGGTCTGCGGGGTCGTCGGAGTCCGCGATGGTGTCGGCGTCCGTTGCGTCGTCGCCGGGCTCCACGCCTTCGGCGGCGGCCGCCGCCGCCGTACCCGGCGCCTCGGCGCCGGTGTGCGCGCCGTCTGGCTGATCCCCGTCAGATGGCGCGGCGGGGACATCATCGGGTGTCTCATCGCTCACCGTGGTCATTGTGCCCTACCTGAGTTTTCGTGGAGAAATCCAGGTCAGTCGGCGCGTCGTGCGGCGTGTCGGACGAGAAAGGGTCTCAGATCGGCGAATTCATCATCGACTGCGCGGCCATCTCCATGTAGTCGGTGAGCGCCTTGCGATGTGGCGGGTCGAGGGTCTCGTCGTCGATGGAGGCGATCGCGGTGTGCATGCACCGCAGCCAGGCGTCCCGCTCGATGGGGCCGACACGGAACGGATTGTGCCGCATGCGGAGCCGGGGATGGCCCCGCTCGTCGGAGTAGGTTCGGGGTCCACCCCAGTACTGCTCGAGGAACATTCGCATCCGACGCTCGGCCGGCCCCAGGTCTTCCTCGGGATAGAGCGGCCGCAGCACCTCGTCCGCGGCCACCTCGCGATAGAACACCGCGGTGAGCCGCCGGAAGGTCTCGGCGCCACCGACCTCGTCGTAGAAGCTGCGCGCCGGGGTCTCCGGTGCCGATGGTGTCGCGGATGCGTTGCCGGGTTCGCCAGTCACCTTCTCCATTGTCCTCATCGACCGGCCACCTCTCAACGTGGGCGTCCTGCGCGTCTACGACGCGCTGTAGGGGTCGATGTTCCTCGAGGCCTCCGGTGGGTTAGATTGATCAACGATGACCTGCGCCGACAACAGCGCGGGTCCGGCGCGACCATCGAAAGGGTGACATGGACGTCGACAGCCTGATCGTCCCCATCGGAGTGCCAGTCACGATCGTGACGGTGCTCTTCGTGCTGCTCTGTGTTGTCGCGATGGTGTTCTCCTCCGGGGTCAAGTACCCGAAGGTCGACGAGTACACCCTCGACCAGCAGTGGGAGCATGCACCGCTTCTCTTCAGTGCCACGGACATCGAACCGATGGCATTGCCGCAACACGCGGAACCCGGCGATGTGGATGGGAGCTCGGCCAGTGGCAAGTGGTGAGGTTACGCACGCGAAAGTGAGCGCAGAGGTCGCGGCCCGCTCGGCTGCAGAACTGCCGCTGGGCTCGGTCATCACCAACAGCGGTCGGATCTCCGCGGCGCGCTACCCGGGTGACGCGCCGACGACACCGCCCTTCAGCAAGCGCGACCTGATCGCACTCGACGACACGCTGAAGGCCGCCAGTGAGAAGGCGCTCGTGCGGTTCTCGGTGTACATCGGCGACCTCGGCGAGGATCTCGAGGGCAGTGCGCGCGACATCCTCGCGAAGTCGCCCGAGCCGGCCTACGGAACGCTCATCGCCGTCTCGCCGAACTCCCGCGACGTCGTCATCGTCTCCGGCAGCAAGGTGTCCACCCGGGTCAACGACCGCGTCGCCGCACTCGGGGTGACCGCAGCGGTCACCGGGTTCCGCCAGGGCCACCTGGTCGACGGGCTCATCGCCTCGCTGCGCGTGATGGCCACCGCGGCCGCCGGCGGATAGACCGCCCCGCGGGGCCAGGGCACGACCACAAAGCAACACACAGGGCACGACCACGAAGGCCGCCCCACCTTTCCGGTGGGGCGGCCTCGGTGTTTCCGGGTCGTGTCGCTCAGTGAGCGAGCGCCTTCTCCCGCGTATCGCTGTCCTGCGGGTCCAGTTCGTCGTCGACCATGTTGGTCTCGTCGAACGGATCGCGTCCCGAGAGCACGTCGTCGACGCGCTGCTTGTCGACCGTGCTCGTCCACGACCCGACCAGCAGGGTCGCGACGGCGTTGCCGGAGAAGTTCGTGACCGCGCGCGCCTCCGACATGAAACGGTCGATGCCCACGATCAGTCCGACGCCGTCGAGCATCTCCGGCCGGTGAGCCTGCAGACCACCGGCGAGTGTGGCCAGCCCGGCGCCGCTCACGCCGGCCGCGCCCTTCGACGCGATGATCATGAACGCCAGCAGCCCGATCTGCTCGCCGATCGACAGCGGGTCGCCCATGGCGTCGGCGATGAAGATCGACGCCATCGTGAGGTAGATCGCGGTGCCGTCGAGGTTGAACGAGTAGCCGGTCGGCACGACGACGCCGACGGTCGTCTTCTCGACACCGAGATGCTCCATCTTCGCGATCAGGCGGGGGAGCGCGGACTCCGACGACGAGGTGGCGAAGATCAGCAGGTATTCACGGGCGAGGTAGCGCACCAGGCGGAAGATCGACACCCCGGACACCGTGCGCAGCAGCACACCGAGCACGCCGAACACGAACACCAGGCAGGTGAGGTAGAACGCGAGCATCAGCGTCAGCAACTGCTGCACCGCGGCCCAGCCGGTCTGCCCGACCACGTTGGCGATGGCGCCGAACGCGCCGATCGGTGCAACCCAGAGCACCATCGTCAGCACCTTGAAGACGAGCTTCTGGAAGTAGGAGACAGCGGTGAGGATCGGTTCCCCGGTGCGACCCATCGACTGGATCGCGAAGCCCACGAGCAGGGCGACGAACAGGGCCTGCAGCACGCTTCCCGCGGTGAGCGCGGAGAGCATGGACTCGGGGATGATGCCCTGGATGAAGTCGAGGGTTCCGCCCGACTCGTGTGCGTCCTCGGCCAGCTCGGCGCCCTTGCCCGACATCGCGTCGATGTTGAGTCCGTCGCCGGGCTGGATGATGTTGCCCACGACCAGGCCGATCGCCAGCGCGACCGTCGACATCAGGAGGAAGTAGACGAAGGCCAGGCCGCCGACCTTCCCGACGGTCGCGGCCTTGCGGACCGAGCCGATGCCCAGCACGATCGTGCAGAAGATGACCGGCGCGATCATCATCTTGATCAGGCTGACGAACATGGTGCCCAGTACGCCGAGGTCCTTGCCCACCTCAGGTGCCACCAGGCCGACGACGACGCCGGCGACCACGGCGATGATGACGCCGATGTAGAGCCAGTGTGTGCGGTCCCGTTTACCTCGTGCCGGACCCGCGGCCGTACCGTCGGTCGTGGCCGCGATCGGGTTCGAACCGTCTCCGTCCGGCTGCCCGCCGGACCTCCCTCGAACGTTCATCGGTGATTCTCTCCTCGTACACCTCGGACATCGGTGATTAGGATTGTGAACCGATGAGGTGACGCGGGTCACGATTCTGTTCATTACGTTCAGTCGTGTCGTACCGGGCGAAGAGACAGGGAACGAGGTCGGAACGGGTGCGGTGGTATCCGCGGACGCTGGCCGGCCAGGCGGCGGCACTCGCGCTGGCGGTCTTCGTGATCGTCGTCGCCGCCGAGAGCATCCTCGCGGCCGTCGACGCGCGCATCGACGGAGACCGAGCCGCGCGGGCGGAGGTGACCGCGGTGGCCGTCAGCCTCGCGGAGTCGCCGTCGACCGTCGCCGCACTGACGTCCCCGGACCCGAGCACGGTGCTCCAGCCGGTGACCGAACGCGTGCGCGCACAGACCGGGATCGCGTTCATCACCGTGCTGGCACCGGACCGCACCCGCTACACCCACACCGACCCCGGTCGGATCGGTGAGCCGTACCTGGGGACCATCGACGCGGCGCTCCGTGGGCAGACCATCACCGAGAACTACACCGGAACACTCGGGCCGTCGATACGCACGATCGTTCCCGTCCGCACCGCGGACGGGACGGTGGTGGGGATGGTGGCCGCGGGGATCACGCAACGCACGCTGACGTCGGCCTGGCGTGGTCAGCTGCCGTTGATCGCACTCGCCGCGCTCGCGGCCCTCGCGACCGCCGTGGCGGGCATCTGGTGGATTCGCCGTCGCCTGCTGCGGCAGACCGGCGGTCTGGCCCCCGACGAGCTCCGGTTGATGTACGACCATCACGACGCCGTGCTGCGGTCCGTCCGCGAGGGGCTCGTCGTGGTGGAGGACGGACGTCCCGCACTCGTCAACGAGGAGGCGCAACGCCTTCTGGGCATCGGGGCCGACACACCGGCACGAGAGCTCCCGTCGTTCCTCACCGACCGCGGTGAGATCTCCGACGAGCTGTACGCCGACCGCGGCCGGGTGTTGCTGGTGAGCCGGTCCCCGGTGTCCGGTCGTCGACGGTCGTCGGTGATCACCATCCGCGATCGGACCGAGTTGTCCGAGGCGATGGGGGAACTGGATTCGATGACGAGGTTCGCCGAGGCGCTCCGTTCGCAGGCACACGAGGCGGCCAACCGTCTGCACACGATCGTGGCGCTGGTGGAGATGGGCCGGCCCGACGAGGCGATCCGGCTGGCGACGACGGAATTCGAACTGTCCCAGCAACTCATCGATCGGATGACCCAGGCGGTGGCCGAACCCGCGCTCGTGGCCCTGCTGCTCGGCAAGACCGCGCAGGCGGCCGAACGCGGAATCCCGCTCACACTCACCGAGGACTCGCAGGTGAGCGACACCTCCACGCAGATCCTGTCGCCGGGGGAGATGATCACCGTCGTGGGCAATCTCATCGACAACGCGCTCGACGCCTGCGACCCGAACGACCCCTGGGTCGAGGTCACCGTCGTAGGGGACGACCGCACGCTCGACATCGTCGTCGCCGACAGCGGCGCAGGCATGGACGACGAACTGTTCGCCCTGGCGACCACGCGCGGTTATTCGACGAAGTCGGGCGGCGACGACGCGGGACGTGGACTGGGCCTCGCGCTGGTGTCACAGGTCGTCGCCAGGCACCACGGTTCGATGACCGCCGAGAACACCTACGGATCGGTCATCGCGGTGCGTCTGCGTGCCGAGGCCGCGGAGGACGGCCGATGATCCGCGTCCTGGTCGTCGAGGACGAGCCGGTCATCGCCGAGGCGCACCGGGATTATCTCGCGCGTCTCGGGGGGTTCGAGGTGGTGGACGTGGTCTCCACTGCGCAGGAGGCGCTGCGGGTGGCCAACACCGAGCCCGTGGACCTGGTGCTCCTCGACCTCGGCCTACCGGACGCCCGCGGCGTCGACCTGGCCTCGGCACTGTCGGGGGTGCGTCCGGCCCCCGACGTCATCGCGATCACCGCTCAGCGTGATCTGGCGACCGTCCGCAGCGCGATGTCCCGCGGGGTGCTGCTCTACCTGCTGAAGCCGTTCACGTTCGCGGCGTTCCGCGAGAAGATCGAACAGTACCTGCGGTACCGCGAGGCGCTCACCGGCGATGCCGACGCGGTCAGTCAACGGGATGTGGACCGGGCGCTGGCCGAACTGCGGACGAGCGACACGCGACGCTCGGCGAAGAAGGGCGCCGCTCCGCAGACCGAGGACGCCGTGAGCCGGGCCGTCCGCGACAGTCCCGACGGGCTCACCGCATCGGAGGTGGCCCGCGCGCTCGGTTCCTCGCGGGTCACGGCGTGGCGATACCTGGAGCGTCTCGCCGACGACCGAGTCCTCGAACGCGACACCCAGTACGGCTCGGCGGGCAGGCCGCAGGTGCGCTATCGGTGGCGGCGGCGCTGACGACTTCGACGGTCAGCGGTAGGTGCGCACCAGGGGGCAGGTGAACGGATCGCGGTGGCCGAGACCCACCTGGTTCAGATAGCGGATGACGATGCCGTACGAGGCGACCAGGGAGGTCTCGGTGTAGGTCACGCCGTGCAGTGCGCAGTGGGCGCGCACCAGTGGCTGGACCTTTCGCAGGTTGGGTCGCGGCATGCTCGGGAACAGGTGGTGCTCGATCTGGTAGTTGAGGCCGCCCATCATCACATCGGTGAACAGACCGCCCCTGACATTGCGCGACATGAGCACCTGGCGACGCAGGAAGTCGACACGTAAGTCCTTGGGCACCAGCGGCATTCCCTTGTGGTTCGGCGCAAACGCGCCGCCGAGCAGCGTTCCGAAGACGCCGAGCGCGACAGCGATGAAGCACACCGCCTGAACCGGCGTCATCACGAGGAACGGCACCGCGAAACCGAGACCGAGGCGGAGCACGATGAGACCGATCTCCAGGGCGCGGTGGGGTATCGGCGTCCGCGCGGTCAGACCCTGGATGCTGGCGATGTGCAGGGACACTCCCTCCAGCGTCAGCAACGGGATGAAGAGCCAGCCCTGACGGCGTGCGAACCAGCGACGGAAACCGGTGCGGGCGGCCGCGTATTCGGGCACGAATGCGATGGGACCGTCCGCGATGTCGGGGTCGACGCCGATCTGATTGGGGGCCCGGTGATGCCGGTTGTGCTTGTTGCGCCACCAGTGCAGCGACAGGCCCGCTCCCGCGGCCGCGAGCAGTCGGGCCGCCCAGTCGTTCGCACGGGGAGAGGAGAACATCTGCCGGTGGGCTCCGTCATGGCCCAGGAACCCGAACTGGGCGCTGATCACCGCGGCCACGACCGCGAGCGCGAGTTGCCACCACGTCTCGCCGAGGACGACGACGAGCGCCCACACAGCCAGGAACGCGAGGACGGTGAGAGTGATCCGGTAGGCGTAGAAACCGCGCCGGCGGTCGAGGAGGCCGGACTCGCGGACCTCCGCGGCCAGATCCGTATAGGAACTCACGAATTTCGTGCTGCCGGCGGTGGAGGCGTCGGTGGGGGACATCGGGGGCCTCATGGCCTTCTGTCGGTGCCGATTACGCCGTCAGTCGTCGGAGACCGGGGCGTGTCACGAAAGTCATGAACCGGACGTCGAGGGTCACGGTGGCAGCTCCAGTATGCCAGAGATGGCCGCATCCCATCCGGCGCCGGCTTCGCGATCTCGAAGGAGGCGTACACTCGAGAGACGGGACCGGGACGAGTCCGGCGGAATCACCGCCCACAGCACCGGCCCTCCGACCGCACCCGTTTGCGGCGGAGTCAGGCAGTCACATGATCAATCCGTCCCCACAGTCGCGAGCACGCTGATGTCCGCGCGTATGGATCTCCCGCCGATCGCCCGCCGGCTCAACGAACGTCTGACCGAGGGCGTCGGCGACAGTGGGCTCGACGCGCAACTCGTCGCCATGCTCCACGAGGTGCGCGCGCTCGTCGTGAACGCCGTCACCGAACTCGAGAACGACCAGATCATCAGCAGCTCGCTATCGCGTTGAGCGCCAGCACAATTCTCCCGGCGACGAACGTGTGCCGCCGGGGCAACCGAAAGGGGCCGTCATGACGGTCATCATCGGGGTCGTCATCCTCGTCGCGGCAGTGATCGCGACCGTGGTGGGGTTCCTCGCCAACAACGGAAGTGCACACGCATTGCCGTCCGACAGTTTCGCCGTCTTCGGCTATCACGTCACCGGAACCACCGGGACCCTGCTCCTCCACGGAGTCGTCCTGGGGGCCGTGGGCATGCTCGGTCTCGCCCTGATCCTGGCCGGGGCCCGACGGTCCTCGCGCCGCGGACGAGCGGCCCGGCGCGACCTGAAACGCTCCGAACAGCGCGTGGCCGCATACGACAGCGACGAGAGTGAACGGACCCACCATCAGTCGGCAGTTCCCGCGGCATCGTCCGGGGCGCCGCACCGGGCCGGATCTGCACGCAACTGGCGACACCCGCTGGCCAGCCGATGAACGCCGAAGCCGCAACCGCGGCCGTCGAATCCCCGGAGGCCGAACGCTTCTCACTCAAACCCGAGGGTTCGGCCCGTGGCTCGGTCGATGGTGCGTGGTGGCCGGAGACGCACGATCTCGCCACGGAACTGCCGGCGATCGCCCGCTCCGTCGGCCGCCGACTGACGCGACTCGAACGCGTCGGCTATCACCTCGTCGACTGGGATGCGCCCGCCGCGGGCAAGACCACCTGCAACGGGGACACGGTGCGCCTGGAGGGTTTCGGGGCATGGACACCGGGCATCGTCCGCTTCATGGGCCCGGGTGGAACGCTGTCGGTCACCCTGATCGGTGCGGACACCGACCCCGAGACGGCGCGCGCCGTGATGGCGCGCGCCGCGTCGCCGGACAACATCGAGTCGTCGGAGACTCTCGCCGGTAGCCACGCCGACGCCGGTCCCACCCGGGTCCCGACGCCGCGGTAGGGCTCAGCCCTCGGCGTCGCGGGCGCGTGCCCGCAGCGACCTCGCCACACCGTCGCGGCCCTCGGAGATCAGTCTCTTGAGGGCGGGCGGGTGGTCCGCGGCGAGGAACTCCTCGGCCAGGTCCAGAGCTCGCTGCGACATCGCCCAGCTGGGATACAGGCCGACGACAACCGTCTGTGCGACCTCACTGGATCGACGCGCCCACACCTCGGGCACGGCGTCGAAGTACTTCTCGACGTACGGCTCGAGCAGTTCGGCCTGGCCAGGCCGGGCAAAGCCGCCGATCATGGTGCGGGTGTAGACGTTCGAGAGGGTGTCGTCCTCGATGGCGCGAGTCCAGGTGTCCGCCTTGGCCTCCGGCAGTGGACGTGCGGACCGAGCCAATGCCGCCGAACGGGTACCGGTCGCGGTGTTGTCGCGCTCGGCCTCGGCATCGATCAGCGGTGTCGACGACGGGTCGGGGTCGATGGCCCCGGCGGTCGCCAGCGCGGTCACGAGCTTCCAGCGCAGGTCGGTGTCGACCGCGAGTCCACCGAGTTCGTGGTCCTCGGGGGCGGCACCGTCGAGCAGCGCACGGGCCACGTCGATCTCATCGTCGTTCAGCGCGCCCGCGAGCCAGGTGCTGACGAAGGCGAGCTGATGGTCGGAGCCGGGTTCTGCAGCGCGCGCGAGCTCCAGCATCCGCGCACCGAAACCGGGCCGGCCGGTCGACGACGCCCACGCCGGATCCGAGTACGAGTCCAGTGCGGTCGTCGCCTGCAGCAGAACTCGTTGGACCACACCGATCTCGGTCTCCGCGGCGATCCCGCGCTGAACCAGTTCGACGAAGTCGCGGGCCCGCATCTCGGCCTGCCGCGTCATCTCCCACGCCGCCGACCAGACGAGAGTTCTCGGCATCGGGTCGGTGATGTCGCCGATCCGACTGGTGGCGGTGGCGAGTGACTCCGGGTCGAGCCGCACCGACGCGTAGGTCAGGTCACCGTCGTTGAGCAGAACCAGGTCTCCACGCGCCACCCCGACGAGCTCGGAGACGTCGGTGCGTTCGCCTTCGACGTCGAGTTCCACGCTGTGGGACTGCTCGAGCGCACCCGATCCGTTGTCGGCGTAGATCCCGACGCGCATCCGGTGGACGCGTGTCTCACCGGCACCCGGCGCCGCACCGTCCTGGACGATGGTGAACCGGGTGAAGGCGCCGGTGTCGTCGACCTCGAAATCGGGTCGCATGACGTTGATGCCCGTGGTCCGCAACCACTGGTCGCCCCAGTCCGACAGGTCTCGTCCCGACGACTTCTCCAGTGCGCCCAGCAGATCCGAGAACGTGGCGTTGCCGAACCGGTGCGCGGCGAAGTAGTCACGCAGCCCGGCGAGGAAGTCCTCGAGGCCGACGTAGGCGACGAGTTGCTTGAGTACCGAGGCGCCCTTGGCGTAGGTGATGCCGTCGAAGTTGACCTCGACAGCCGCGATGTCGGGGATGTCCGCGGCGACGGGATGGGTCGAGGGCAGCTGATCCTGCCGGTAGGCCCATGATTTCTCGACGTTGGCGAAGGTGGTCCAGGCGCTGGTGTACTCGGTCGCCTCGGACTGGCACAGTACCGAGGCGAAGGTCGCGAAGGACTCGTTGAGCCACAGGTCATCCCACCACTGCATCGTGACGAGGTCGCCGAACCACATGTGGGCCATCTCGTGCAGGACGGTCTCGGCGCGGCGTTCGTAGAGGTATTTGGTGACCCGGGACCGGAACACGTAGTCCTCGAGGAAGGTGACGGCACCCGCGTTCTCCATCGCACCCGCGTTGAACTCGGGGACGAAGAGCTGATCGTACTTCCCGAACGCGTAGGGGATGCCGAAGTTCTTGTGGTAGAACGCGAATCCCTGTTTGGTCTCGGTGAACAGGGGTTCGTCGTCCATGTACTCGGCCAGCGATGCGCGGCAGTAGATCCCCAGCGGGACATCACCGTGCTCGTCGGAGTAGACGTCGGTCCACTCGGCATACGGACCGGCGATCAGTGCGACGAGGTAGGTGCTCATCGGTGCGGTCTCGCGGAAGCGGTGGACCCCGCCGGTCACGGGTGTGTCCTCGTGAGCCGCGTTGGAGATGACCTTCCAGTCCTCGGGAGCGGTGACGGTCAGCGTGTAGGTCGCCTTGAGATCGGGCTGATCGAAGCAGGCGAACATCCGCTTGGCGTCCGCGGTCTCGAACTGCGAGTACAGATACACCGAGTCGTCGGACTGATCGACGAACCGATGCAGGCCCTCGCCGGTGTTGGAGTACGCGCAGTCGGCGACGACGGTGAGTGTGTTGTCGGCGGCCAGCCCCGACAACGGGATACCGACGGATTCGTCGAAACCCGCGACGTCGAGGTCGGTGCCGTTGAGGGTCGCCGAGATCAGGGTCGGCGCGACGAGGTCGATGAACGTGTCGGCGCCCTCGGTCGCGGAGAACGTGACCGTCGTCGTCGACCGGAAGGTCTCGGTGCCGGGTGCGCCGGCACCGTCGGTGAGGTCGAGCTCGATGCGATAGTTCGACACGTCGAGAATCGCTGCGCGTTGGCGGGCCTGGTCTCTG
The DNA here is from genome assembly GCF_051789125.1 of Gordonia terrae. Classification (GTDB taxonomy): domain Bacteria; phylum Actinomycetota; class Actinomycetes; order Mycobacteriales; family Mycobacteriaceae; genus Gordonia; species Gordonia terrae_A. The sequence continues at coordinate 2,146,029 of NZ_CP196526.1, forward strand.
GTGAGGTTGGGGGCAGTCACGCAGGCCAGCTTATCCAGGTGATGGACTCGGCGAGGGCCGGCCGAGTCCGGCCGGCGCGAGAGCGGCTCGTGCCAGCGCACCCACCTCGGCGATGATCCCTGCCCTGGCACGAAGCCGTGGCGACTCGAACACCTCAGCGGTCAACCCGAACAGCGCCTGCGCGAGGGCGTTGGCGTCCGCTGGTGACAACGAGGCATCGCCGTACCGGATCGCATCGATCCACAGCGCCCGATGGTCGAGCTGCGCGGCGCGCAACCGCGCCTGATCGGACTCGGGCAGGTACATGAGGTCGCGGGTGAACACGGCCATGATGCGGCCGTGGACGCCCAGTGAGTACTCCACGAACACGTCGATCAGCGCATCGAGGGTGTCGGCGTCGGGGACATCGGCCAGTGCATGGGTGGACACGTACATGATGCCGTCGACCCCACGCCACAACACGGCGCGTAGGACCTCGGCCTTTCCCGACACCTCCTGATACAGGGTGGCCACCGAGACGTCGGCCGCGCGGGCGATCTCGTCGATGCGTACGTCGTGGAAGCCGCGCTCGGAGAACAGCTGCGCTGCTGCATCGAGGATGCGTTCGCGGCGGGCTGACGGACGGCGTCGTCTCCGGACATGCTCCCCGGCACGTCCGGGGTCGGGGCCCGCCGGTAGATCGCACGCGATGATCGCGTCGGCAACCGCGCGCTGGATCTGGATGAGCCGAGCCGGTGGAAGCGAACCGCGCATCTCGGAGGTGTTGGAATACACACTCAGCACCGCGGCCCCGAGGAGCTCCGCCTGGTCCGGGCTCACCTGCGGTCGAGTGTCGGCGATCATCGCGGACAACCGGTCGCTCAGACGCACGAAACTGTCTCGCATGGAGCCGGATTCGTCCGGCTGGAGATGATGTTGCTCGCGACGCCAGAGGGTGGAGACGTCGTGATGCGCCGCGAGGTGGCCGATCCCGTCGAGGAACTGCGAGAGCCGTTCGGCGGGGGAGCGGCCCCGGGTGATCGCGTCGGTCACGAGTCCCTCGACAAGGTCGACCTGCGTCGCCAGGGCCTGCACCAGGATGTCGTGTTTGCTCGGGAAGTGACGGTAGACGGCCGGACCCGTCAGGCCGACGGCAGCGCCGATCTGCTCGATGCCGACGTTCCGATACCCGGTGTCCTGGAAGAGTCGAGTCGCGGCGCGGACGATCTGCTCCGATCGCGGACCCTGGCTGCCCTCGTGTGCGCCCGGGCGGAGGGCGGGCTCCTCCGGAAGGGGCGGGGTAGACGGCATCGATCCAGGTCCTGTTCGTCGACGGCCCCTGCACCATCTCACATCGTCATGGCCGTCGGGCGTGTGTGTCCACAGGTCACCGGGGGTCCGGACATCGCCGGGAACACTTCCCGGCAGGGGTATGTTGACCTCGACCGACGGCGTCGCCGGTTCGGCGCCGGACTCATCGTGTCAGCGACTCCGAGAGGACGTTTCATGTCAGAGCAGTCCCAGACCACCGATCGCGTCGACTTCTGGTTCGATCCGCTGTGTCCGTGGTGCTGGATCACCTCCCGCTGGATCCTCGAGGCGGAGCAGGTCCGTCCGATCGACGTGAACTTCCACATCATGAGCCTCGCCGTCCTCAACGAGGGCAAGGACATCCCCGAGGAGTACCGCGAGGGACTCAAGCACGCCTGGCGTCCCGTACGGGTCATCGCCGCGGCGGCCGCGCAGCGGGGCGATGAGATCCTGGCGCCGCTGTACACCGCGATGGGCACCCGGATCCACAACGACGGCATCAAGGACTTCGACGAGGTGATCTCGGGGTCTCTCGCCGAGGTGGGGCTCGACGCGTCACTGGCCGAGGCCGCAGACAGCGACGAGTTCGACGACGCCATCCGGAAGAGTCATCACGCGGGCATGGACAAGGTCGGCGACGACGTCGGCACCCCGACCATCCACGTCAACGACGTCGCTTTCTTCGGGCCGGTCCTGTCACGAATCCCTCGTGGGGAGGACGCGGGTCGGGTGTGGGACGGTGCGCTGGCCCTGTCGTCCTATCCGCACTTCTTCGAACTCAAGCGCAGTCGCAACGAGGACCCGCAGTTCGACTGACACACTCGACGCCCGCTCGCGCGGGAGTGCGGTGCGCGGATCAGAACCGTGGTGGGGGTTCGATTCCGTTGGGCAGCGAACCGGGGACGAGCCCGGCCGGATGTGGTGGCGGTGGTACCGCCACCACGTTCCCGCTGCCGACCCCACGCACGATCCGGCGCGGACGCAGCAGCATCGCCCCAGGCCGGCTGCGGTCGCGCAGCGCCGCAGCGCGCCAGGTCAGTACCGGGTGAGAGGACATCGCGTTGGTGAGGAACGTGAAGAATCCGCGCTCATGGGTCGCGCGGTCGGCGAACTGATCGAAGTCGACCGCCGACAGCATGTACTTGCCGGCCGCCAGGACCCCGATGGCGCCGGGTGCACCGGCGGGCCGGGCGTAGTAGCCGTAGTTGTCGGCGCTGTACTCCTGCGCCCGCGACAGCGCGGCGCCCAGGACGGGGATGTTCATGCCGACGATCGTCGACAACTGCCGCCAGTACGACGTGTGTCCGGCAGCGATGTGGCCCACCTCGTGCCCGATGATGAACTCCAGTGCTTGCGGGTCTCGGGCGGCGCCGCCGACCTCGAAGAGGTCTGAGTACACGACGACGAACCGACGGAAGCCGTGGCCGGAGGCGAAGGCGTTGATCGCGCCGTTGCCGAGGACGACGTAGGCGTCGGGTACGTATTCGAGTCCGAAGCGGGCGGCGGCCTCGACGACCATGCGGTGTCCGTCGGGGAACTGCGTCGGGGTCATCTGAACTCCGTTCACCCGCGGTGAGGCGTAGGTCAGGCCGCGGATCACGAACAGCAGGACCGGAAAGATCAACGTGCCCAACAAGAGCTGATCAAGGGTGCCCGTCGCGACGAGGGCGATGACCGCCCCGTACCCCAGGATCGTCGCGGCCACCACGACGACCAGAGTGGGGATCTCCCAGGGGTGCAGCCGAGGACGGACCGCGTACTGTGCCGGCCGCAGCCATCGTCTGTTCGGATCGGCGGGGCCGGGAGGCGGCGGGTCGGCCAGACCGGGGACGTTCGGTATCGGCGCCGACCGGCCCGCGGCGCGATGCACCCGGGCAGTGATCTCGGTGTTCCCGCCCGCTGAGGCCTGAACCGGCGGGTCGGGCTCGCGGGGGATGGGCGGGGGCGTGTCCACGTTGTCAATCTATAGTGGCGCCATGCGTGTCTATCTCGGTGCCGACCATGCCGGATTCGAACTCAAGAACCAGATCGCCGACCATCTGAAGGCCGCGGGCCATGAGGTGGTGGACTGCGGGGCACACGTGATGGATCCCGCCGACGACTACCCGGCGTTCTGCATCGACGCCGCGGCCCGCACCGTCGCCGACCCCGGGAGCCTGGGAATCGTGTTGGGCGGCAGCGGCAACGGCGAACAGATCGCCGCCAACAAGGTCCCCGGCGCCCGATGCGCCCTGGCCTGGAGCGTCGAGACCGCACAGCTCGCCCGCCAGCACAACAATGCCCAGCTGATCGGCATCGGTGGCCGCATGCACTCGACCGAGGAGGCGCTGGCCATCGTCGATGCGTTCATCGCGACGCCGTGGTCGGACGAGGCGCGCCATCAGCGGCGAATCGACATCCTCGCCGAGTACGAGCGGACCGGCCAGGCGCCGCCGGTACCGGGAGCACCGGCCTGACCGGTGCCCGAAGGTCACACTCTCCACCGCCTCGCCCGCCGGCAGAAACGTCTGTTCGGCGGGCAGGATGTTCGTGTGAGCAGTCCGCAGGGCCGCTTCGCCGACGGCGCCGCCGAGGTGGACGGGATGCGGTTCCACGCCGCCGAGGCGTGGGGCAAACACCTCGTGCACCGGTACCGGGACGGTCGCGTCGAGAAGCTGATCCACATCCATCTCGGGCTCTACGGGTCCTTCACCGAATTGACCGTCCCTCTCCCGGAACCGATCGGTCAGGTACGTCTCCGTATCGAGGGCGAGTCTGCAGGAACCGATCTCCGCGGCCCCACCGCCTGTGAGATCTACCACCCCGCAGACCTCGAAGCGCTCATTGCCCGGCTGGGCCCCGACCCCCTTCGGCGCGACGCCGACCCCGAGCGGGCATGGGTCGCCATCTCACGCTCGACGCGACCGATCGGTGCACTGCTCATGGATCAGAAGGTCATCGCCGGCATCGGCAACGTCTATCGCGCCGAGATCCTCTTCCGTGCGGGGATCGATCCGATGCGCCCCGGAAAACGTGTTCTCCGAAGCGAATTCGACGAACTGTGGGCGGACCTGGTCGACCTGATGAAGGTCGGTGTCCGTCGCGGCCGCATCCACGTGATGCGCCCGGAGGACGATCACGGGGCTCCGTCCTACGCTCCGAATCGTCCGCGGACCTACGTGTACCGGCGGACCGGAGAGCCGTGTCGGATCTGTGGGACGCCCGTCCAGGTCGCGGAGCTGGAGGCCCGGAATCTCTATTGGTGCCCCGTCTGCCAGACCTGACCGGCCTCGGCCGGGTAGGTGTGGTTAGGCGAACCTCAGTAGCATCTAACCGAGCCGCGAGGTCTGTCCTCGCGCGACGGTCGGGATGAACCAGGGGGGCAGTGTGACAATCAGCGAAAGCATCCGGTCTCACGCCGGACTGATCTCGCGCGGGGAGGTGTCGCCGCTCAAGGACGTGCCGTTCCACGGTGCGGCGGACGCGCCGATCACCCGGCGCGTGCTCGCGGGAGAGAACATCTTCCCGGAGGCGGAGAAGCGTGTGGTCGCACATGAGATGCGGGCCGTGTCGGCCGCCTCGCGCGACTACTGCGAGCCGCACGTACACGATTGCGCGGAGATCAACATCCTGCTGTCTCTCGACCACCTCGTCTACGAGATCACCCTCGGCGACGAGGTCTACGAGGTCGAGGCACCGGCGAGCATCTACATCCCCGCCGGTCTCGTGCACAGCGCCAACGTGATCGAGGGCAGCGGCTTCTTCATCGCGATCATCGAGACCGCCGACTACGTGGCCAAGCCGCCGCCCGCCCGGGCATCGTGAGCAGGGGCTGATCCGCGCCGAAACTCAGTGATCTTTCAGCGGTAGACGCGGGCTGATCACATGTGGACTTGCCACTCTGGATGATGTGCAGCAATGTCAGCGGAGTCCATCCCTCGGTAACCCCGTCGCGAAAGCCACGGGCGTCGCGCCACGGATCACCGTGCTCGTGGTCGGCGGCACGGGAGAATCCCATATCGATGACACCCGGACACAGGTCACCGGTCTGCTCGCGGCGGTGGCCGACGAACTCGACGATCGATTCGACTGCCGATGGATCGCCTATCCCGCGAGCTATGGGCCTGCGCCGCACCGCGACGGTATGAGCTTCACGCAGAGCGTGGCGATGGGGGCGGACCGCCTGCGCCGCGCACTGGCCGACTCGCCGGGACCCGTGGCACTGGTGGGCTACTCGCAGGGCGCGGTGGTCATCCGCGCCGCGCTCGCCGAGTTGGGAGCCGACGGGTCGCCGGTTCTGGACAGAATCCTCGGCGTGGGTCTCGTCGCCGATCCGCATCAGCCGCCCGGCGTCGTTCCCGGCTGTGGAGGATGGGGTGTGGCAGGTCCGGGTGTCGACCTGCCACGCGGGGTGCCGGTGCACTGGGTCGGTGCGCCCGACGACATGATCTGCAACGCCGGCGCCGATTCGTTCGTCCGCGACATCGCCGACCTCACCGGTGGCATGACTCTCGCGGCGCTCGACCGGTGGGGGAGCAGCGCATGGACGGTGATGCGCGCGAACAGCTTCCAGAATGCTCGGCGCACATCGGTCCGTCCGTCCCAGTGGCGACGTGACATGCGCCGAGTGGCTTCGGCCTGGGGCGAGGTCCGCTGCTACCTCCCGTCGGTGATCCGCGTCAGCGGCGTGCGAGTGGTCAACACGCGGGGCGGCCGGCACACCTGTTACTGCTCGGAACCGTACCGACGGGCGTCCGTCACCGATCCGGCGTCGACGGGATGTCAGGTGATCGCGCAGTGGCTCCAGGTCCAGGCGACGTTCGGCGGTCTCGTCGCGGCCTAGTGTGCGGCTAATCCGGAACGGAGCAAGCCGGGACCCGACGACGAGGGCCGGTCACCTCGCGGTGACCGGCCCTCGTCGGATGACTGTGGTGTTCGACCTACGTGCCCTGGTACTTCGGGCCGATGGTGTTGCGAACGACGATCGGGGTGTCGCGCGGAACGTTGTCGTAGACCCACTTGCCGTACTCGGTGGTCACGTTGATGCAGCCGTGACTCACATTGCTGCGGCCCTGCTGATTGACCGACCAGGGGGCGGCGTGGATGAAGATGCCGTCCCAGGACATACGGGTCGCGTACTCGACGTAGGTGCGGTAACCCTCGGCGGAATCGACCGGGACGCCGTACGTGGACGAGTCCATGTACATGTCGCGGTACTTCTCTTTGGTGTGGTAGACGCCGTTCGGGGTCGGGTTCTTGTCCGAGCCCATCGAGATCGGCATCTTCTGCACGACCTTGCCGTTGTGCCACCAGGTGATGGTGTGGGTGGCGTCATCGGCGAGGGCGACGTACCCGGTCGATGTCTTCACGTTCGGCATCGCGGGGTCGGCCGGCTTCTCCTCGGTGGTGGTCGAGGACGGCGGCTGCGGAGCTTCGGGGGTGCTCGGCGCCGGGGGCGTCGGCAGGCCGGGGATGGCGGGGAGTTCGACGGGCGGCAGGCCCGGGATGACCGTGACCGGGACGGCGTTGGCGACTCCGGGCAGCGCGAGGGCCATCGCCAGAACGCCGACGACGACTGCGGTGAGTCGTCGAGCCGAGCGGCGGCGGACTGTCCGCGGGGTCGGCACTTGAGAATTCACGTGGTCGTACCTTCGGTTCGATGGAAAGGCCGCGCATCGGCCTGAGCGCGAATCCATCGTTACACAACCGTTGCCGACGGTCCAAGGTGTCGGGCCCGACGACTGACCCCACGATCACGAAGTGCGACTACGACGTGGCAAAAACCCGAGGTGACGGCGGCATGGGGGCAACACTGTGACGGTCATCACAGCTGGAGGCGCATCGATGTAGAGGAGCCGGTTCGGACCATCATCGTCGGCGTGGCCGCAGTGTCAAGCGGGTCGTTTGTCCCACTGGTGCTTGGCCTTTGACGGGCGTCGTCATGTGTCGGCCCGCCTCGGATCATGCGGGTTGCGGATGTTCCGTTCTGAGGTGACGCGCGGGTTGTGCGCAGGCCTCGTCGCGGCAGACGAGCATCACATCCACACGACCTATGCCTGCTTCGGACTCGGTGACATCGCGACGGAGGTAGAGGGGGGCGCCGCAGGACTGGCATCTGCGCTGGGTTTTGGAATGGCTGGAAGACATGGCTTCAGGGTACGCGCGATGTGGCGTGGATCACACCGCTGCTCACGGCGCCTGTGGCCCGTCCCGGTGTGGTCCGGTCAGAGGACTCGGAGTGGGTTTTGAGACATCAGGAATGGTTCGCGGCGTGCCGCCCACGGGGAGGAGGACCGTCAGATGAAGCAGTGTCCGCAGCTCGACGACGGAGAGGAGTGCTGTCACGTCCAGACGCCTCTCCGGAAAGAGGGGCGACCCACAGTGAGGAAAGTCGATGACCCGACTCCTGGCAATACTGACATTCACCATCGCGGCATTCATCGGGAGCGCAGGCCTCACCGATGCCGAGCCCTGCACGATGTCGCTCGGCAACGGGCAGTTCGCGCCGTGCCCACCGCCGATCGTCTCCACCGGTCCGGGAGATCCCGCTCCGCCCGGGCATCCCGCCGAAGAACCGGCACCCGAGATCACCTACGAGTACGAGGCGCCGCCCTGGCCTCCCGAGACCGAACCGCCCGCCGCGAGCTGACCTGACGCCCCGGAACACAGAAGGCCCGGAGGCGTGATGCCTCCGGGCCTGGTGGAGCGGGTGACGGGAATCGAACCCGCGTAGCTAGTTTGGAAGACTAGGGCTCTACCATTGAGCTACACCCGCGTTCGCGTACGGACCGGGAATCCGGAGCCGTGTGCGTTGACAGACTGTACCGGTAGGTGTGCCGGATTCGAAATCGGGGTCGGCCGTGCCCCGCTTCGGGCACCCGTGCGTGGAGTCGACGGATGCGGCACGTACTATCTTCTGTTGGCCCTGATGCGCGGTCGCCCTACGGGCTGCCAACGCGTGTTCGGACCGCGGGATGTGGCGCAGCTTGGTAGCGCATCCGCTTTGGGAGCGGAGGGTCGCAGGTTCAAATCCTGTCATCCCGACTTGATCGTTGTGGCCGACCCGGTCACCCGGAAGACGGCTGCCGAAACCGAACTTTCGCTGCCAACGCAGATATAAGGAGTATTCAGGCGTGAAGAGCACTGTCGAGCAACTCACCCCGACCCGAGTGAAGCTCAACGTCGAGGTCCCCTTCGAGGAGCTGTCGGCAGACTTCGACCGGGCCTACCGGTCGTTGGCCCAGCAGATCCGGATTCCCGGTTTCCGTCCGGGCAAGGCGCCCGCCAAGCTGATCGAGGCCCGCGTCGGACGCGACTCGATCCTCGCTCAGGTCGTCAACGACGCCATCCCGGCGAAGTACTCCGAGGCTGTCGCCGAGACCGAGACCAAGGCCATCGGCCAGCCCGAGATCGATCTCTCGGAGCTGAAGTACGGCGAGTCGGTGACCTTCACCGCCGAGGTCGACGTCCGTCCCGAGATCACCCTGCCCGACTACTCGACCCTGTCGGTCGAGGTCGACGCGATCGAGGTCGACGAGGCAGCCGTCGACGAGCAGCTCGAAGGGCTGCGTGCCCGCTTCGGCACCCTCAAGGGCGTCGAACGCGGAGTCGAGAACGGTGATTTCGTCTCCATCGACCTGGCTGCGACCGTCGACGGCGAGACCGTCGAGGAGGCGACCACCGAGGGCCTGTCCCATGAGGTCGGCTCCGGCCAGCTCATCGACGGCCTCGACGAGGCGCTCATCGGTCTGAAGGCCGGCGAGGACAAGGAGTTCACCACCAAGCTCGTCGCCGGCGACCACGCCGGTGAGGAGGCGCTCGTGAAGGTGACCGTTCAGTCGGTCAAGGAGCGCGAGCTTCCCGAGGTCGACGACGAGTTCGCCCAGATGGCCAGCGAATTCGACACCGTCGAGGAGCTGCGGGCCAGCCTCGCCGAGCGTGTCGAGCAGTCGGCGAAGTTGGAGCAGGCCAACAAGATCCGCGACGCCGTGCTCGACAAGCTGCTCGAGACCGTCGAGATCGCACTGCCCGAGAAGGTCGTCGACGAAGAGGTCGAAGGGCAGCAGCATCAGGTGATCCACGCTCTCGGTCACGACGACGAGCAGGTCGCCAAGTTCCTAGAGGCGCAGGGCAAGACGCGCGAGGAGTGGGACGCCGAGACCCGCGAGGAGGCCGAGAAGTCGGTCAAGCAGCAGCTGCTGCTCGACGCGATCGCCGATCAGCAGGACACCGAGGTCAGCCAGGACGAGCTGACCCAGCAGATCATCTTCACCGCGCAGCGATACGGCATGCAGCCGCAGGAGTTCATCCAGCAGCTGACCCAGGCCAACCAGGTCGGCGCCGTCTACGCCGACGTGCGTCGCGGCAAGTCGCTGGCGAGCATCGTCGGCGACGTCACCGTCACCGACTCGAACGGTGCGACCGTCGACACCTCGGAGTACTTCGGCGGCAAGGACGATGAGTCCGCCGACGACGCCGAGGGTGCCGACGCCGACAACTGATCGGCCGCCCGTTCGCAATTCCGTCCCGTCCAATCGCCGGTCCTCTCCGAGGGCCGGCGATTGGCGTCCGGCGGTGCCGCCGGTCCGCCACTGTGCATCGGTCGTTCATGGTGGCGACCGTGGTTCTGCTCTCAGCGAATAGGCGTGTCCTCGGGACTGTCGGCGGGTCCGCATTGGTTAGTGTCGGTGAGGACGTCATCAGACAGATCGGAAGCGTGTGCCTCACCCTCTTCGGTGTCGCACAGGTCAAGACAACAAGGCAAAGGTAGGAATCCGTGAGTGAGCCGACCATCCACACACCCGCGATGAGTTCGGGTGTGGCTGGGTTGAACCTGACCGATTCGGTGTTCGAGCGTCTGCTGCGCGAACGCATCATCTTCTTGGGCACCCAGGTCGACGACGAGATCGCGAACCGGTTGTGCGCGCAGATCCTGTTGCTGGCCGCCGAGGACCCGCAGAAGGACATCCACCTCTACATCAACTCGCCCGGTGGCTCTGTGACCGCCGGCATGGCGATCTTCGACACCATGCAGCTCGCCTCGTGCGACGTCGCGACGTACGCCATGGGCATGGCCGCCTCGATGGGCCAGTTCCTCCTCGCCGCCGGCACCAAGGGCAAGCGCCATGCCCTGCCGCACGCGCGGATCATGATGCATCAGCCGTCCGCGGGTATCGGTGGCACCGCCGCCGACATCGCGATCCAGGCCGAGCAGTTCGCGCTGACGAAGAAGGAGATGAACCGGCTCAACGCCGAGTTCAGCGGTCAGCCGCTCGAGAAGATCGAAGCCGACGCGGACCGTGACAAGTGGTTCACCGCCGCGGAGGCGAAGGAGTACGGCTTCGTCGACAAGGTGATCTCGCGCCCGGGTGAGTGACCCACAGCCGGTGATCGCGCGATCCAGCCACCTACGAGCCACCTCTACTCAATGGAGCAACACATGACCAACTCCCTTTCCTTCGACGGCATGCCCGCCGAGGTCGCCGCCGGAATCCCCTCATCGGCCTTGGCGCTCAAGAACATCGAAGCGCGCTACATCCTCCCGCAGTTCATCGAGCACACCCCCAACGGCCAGCGTCAGTACGACCCGTACGCGAAGCTCTTCGAAGAGCGGATCGTGTTCGTGGGCACGCCGATCGACCAGGTCGTCTCCAACGACGTCATGGCGCAGCTGCTCGTCCTCGAGTCGCAGGACCCCGACCGCGACATCACCATGTACATCAACTCGCCCGGCGGCAGCGTGCCGGACATGCTCGCCATCTACGACACGATGCAGTACGTGCACTGCGACATCGTCACCGTGTGCCTCGGCGAGGCGGCCTCCGCGGCGGCGATCCTGCTGGCCGGCGGAACGCCCGGGAAGCGTGCGGCTCTGCCGAACGCCACCGTGCTCATCCACCAGCCCCGTACCGGTGGCGCCTACCAGGGTCAGGTCTCCGACCTCGAGATCCAGGCGGCCGAGATCGAGCGCATCCGCGATCGTCTCGACGAGATCCTCTCCGGCCACACCGGCCAGGACAAGGAGAAGATCCGCAAGGACACCGACCGCGACAACATCCTGACCGCGGCTGCGGCCAAGGAGTACGGCATCATCGACGAGGTCTTCGAGTACCGCAAGAAGTCGATGAAGCGCTCGTGATCCGTCGGCCGTCCTCGCGGCGGCCACGGCTCCGGTGACGGAACCTTGTAGACGATTCGTCCGCCACGATCTCTCGGCGACAACTCTCGGCGACGAATCTCCAGCAACCAGTACAGAAGTCCCGCTGATTTTCTGTCGCGACATTTGGCCTTATCGGTCGAAGTTCGAGCGGCACGCGGGTACCGTCGGGTTACTGGGCATCGGCGATGTCGATCAAATGACCCATGCCCGGCTGCGTGCGACGCGACGGACGAGACACGACAGTCGGCAACGAGGAAGTAGGTACAGCGCGAGATGGCACGAATCGGAGATGGCGGCGACCTGCTCAAGTGCTCTTTCTGCGGCAAGAGCCAGAAGCAGGTGAAGAAGCTCATCGCCGGTCCCGGCGTGTACATCTGCGATGAGTGCATCGACCTGTGCAACGAGATCATCGAAGAGGAGCTCGCCGAGAACGGCGACGTGAAACTCGACGAGCTGCCCAAGCCGGCAGAGATCCGGGACTTCCTCGAGAAGTACGTCATCGGTCAGGACACGGCGAAGCGGACGCTGGCAGTGGCGGTCTACAACCACTACAAGCGCATCCAGGCGGGGGAGAAGAAAGACGCCCGCACTGGAGAGACCGTCGAGCTGATGAAGTCGAACATCCTCATGCTCGGGCCCACCGGGTGCGGCAAGACGTACCTGGCCCAGACCCTGGCGAAGATGTTGAACGTCCCGTTCGCGATCGCCGACGCCACCGCGCTCACCGAGGCGGGTTACGTCGGGGAGGATGTCGAGAACATCCTGCTGAAGCTGATCCAGGCCGCCGACTACGACGTGAAGCGTGCCGAGACGGGCATCATCTACATCGACGAGGTCGACAAGATCGCTCGCAAGAGCGAGAACCCGTCGATCACGCGTGACGTGTCCGGCGAGGGTGTCCAGCAGGCACTGCTGAAGATCCTCGAGGGTACGCAGGCGTCCGTGCCGCCCCAGGGCGGTCGCAAGCATCCGCACCAGGAGTTCATCCAGATCGACACGACGAACGTGCTGTTCATCGTGGCCGGCGCGTTCGCCGGTCTCGAGAAGATCGTGTCCGAGCGTGTCGGCAGGCGCGGACTCGGCTTCGGCCAGGAGGTCGCCAGCAAGGACGAGGTCGACACCTCCGACCAGTTCGCGGACGTGATGCCGGAGGACCTGATCAAATTCGGTCTGATCCCGGAGTTCATCGGCCGACTGCCGGTCGTCGCATCTGTGACCAACCTGGACAAGAAGTCGCTCGTCAGCATCCTGTCCGAGCCGAAGAACGCGTTGGTCAAGCAGTACACACGGTTGTTCGACATGGACAACGTCGAGCTCGAGTTCACCCAGGACGCGCTCGAGGCCGTGGCCGACCAGGCGATCCACCGCGGCACCGGTGCCCGCGGCCTGCGCGCGATCATGGAAGAAGTCCTGCTCCCGGTCATGTACGACATCCCGAGCCGAGACGATGTCGAGAAGGTCGTCGTCACCGGGGAGACGGTGCGCGACAACGTGTTGCCGACCATCGTTCCGCGCAAGCCCTCCAGCGACGAGCGTCGCGACAAGACCGCCTGAGGCGCAGGCGCTTTCGAGCCACGAGAAATCCCCGTCCGGTACCCGGGCGGGGATTTCTCGTGAATGTCGATCTCGCCCCGTCGGCGCCGCTGATCCCGCACACTGGACGCTGTGACGGAACACACGGGAACGGACATGTCGGGGCTCGCGGGAATCATCCTGGCGGGCGGACGCTCGAGGCGTATGGGAAGCGACAAGGCCGCGTTGGACTGGCAGGGCGAACCCATGCTGGCCCGGGTCGTGCGCGTGGTGGCGCAGCGTTGTGACCCGGTTCTGGTGGTCGCCGGAGAGTCGTCGGCGGCGTTCCGCGGTATCGACGACATCCGGGACCGGGCGGCACCGGGTATCGATTCGTCGAAGGTGCGGTGGGTGACCGATGAGCAGGAGGGAGCAGGTCCGCTCGGCGGCCTCGTCGCCGGACTCGCCGCAGCCGCTGCCGCCGGTGCCGAGTACGCGTTCGTGTGCGCCACGGACATGCCGCTCATCGCAGGCGAACTGATCGACGAACTGTGTCGCGGCCTGACCGGGTCCACCCAGGCCGTCATCGCCCACGATGCGCAGCGCGACCACCCGATGGCCGGCGTGTACCGAACAGATGCCGGACCGGTGATCGCCGACATCGTGGCCGGGGGAGAACGACGCATGCTCGGTGCGATCGAAGCCCTCAACACCCACCGGGTGGGGGTGTCCGACCCCGACTGGCTCGTCAACGTCAACGCGCCGGAGGACCTGCACAGGTTGCGTGTGTCGGCGGGCTGACAGCCGCCGGCGGGTCCCGGCCCGACGCCGACGGGTCCCGGGCGAGGGGGTGCCCGGCGGAAACATAGAATGGCGGCCGTGACATCACCCGACCAGACATCTGCGCCCGAGACAGCGTCGACCCGGACTGCCGTGCCCGAGACCGGGCTGCCCAAGTCCTGGGACCCCGCTGACCACGAGGCGTCGCTCTACCAGGGCTGGGTGGACGCCGGATACTTCACCGCGGACGCGGCGAGCGACAAGCCGCCGTTCTCCATCGTGATCCCGCCGCCGAACGTCAACGGCTCACTGCACATGGGACACGCCTACGAGCACGTGTTGATGGATGCGCTCTCGCGTCGCCGTCGCATGCAGGGTTACGAGGTGCTGTGGCTGCCCGGGATGGACCATGCCGCGATCGCGATGCAGACGATGGTCGAGCGCAAGCTCGCCGCCGAGGGCAAAACGCGCGACGATCTCGGCCGGGAGGCGTTCATCGAACGGGTCTGGGCGGAGAAGGCGGAGATCAGCGGCAACATCGGCGAGCAGATGCGCCGCCTCGGCGACAGCGTCGACTGGACGCGTGAACGCTTCACCATGGACGAAGGTCTGTCGCGCGCGGTGCACACGGTCTTCAAGAAGATGTTCGACGACGGCCTGATCTATCAGGCGGAGCGTCTCGTCAACTGGTCACCGGTGCTCAAGACTGCGGTCAGTGACATCGAGGTGAGTTACGCCGACGTCGAGGGCGAGCTGGTCAGCTTCCGGTACGGATCGCTCGACGATTCCGAACCGCACATCGTCGTCGCGACGACGCGTCTGGAGACGATGCTCGGTGACACCGCCGTCGCCGTGCACCCCGACGACGAGCGATACGCAGCCCTGGTCGGGACCGAGTTGCCACACCCGTTCCTCGACCGGATGATCCCCGTCGTCGCCGACGACTATGTGGATCCGGAATTCGGCAGCGGCGCAGTGAAGATCACACCCGCGCACGACCCCAACGACTTCGCCCTCGGTCAGCGGCACGACCTGCCCATGCCCACGATCATGGACGCATCGGCGCGAATCGCCGACACGGGAACGCAATTCGACGGCATGGACCGGTTCGAGGCGCGGGTCAAGGTGCGTGAGGCGCTGGCCGCGCAGGGTCGGATCGTCAAGGAGGTGCGTCCGTACCTGCACAGTGTCGGACATTCCGAGCGCACCGGCGAGCCCATCGAACCGCGGCTGTCGATGCAGTGGTGGGTCGATGTCTCCTCGCTGGCCGCCGCGGCGGGCGACGCCGTCCGGGACGGGTCGACGCTGATCCACCCGAAGTCGATGGAACCGCGCTGGTTCGCGTGGGTCGACGACATGCACGACTGGTGTATCTCCCGACAGCTCTGGTGGGGTCACCGCATCCCGATCTGGTACGGACCCGACGGCGAGGTCGTGTGTGTCGGCCCCGACGACGAAGCTCCCGAGGGATACGTCCAGGAAACCGATGTCCTCGACACCTGGTTCTCCTCGGGGCTCTGGCCGTTCTCGACGATGGGATGGCCGGATCAGACGGCCGACCTCGAGAAGTTCTATCCCACTTCGGTTCTCGTGACCGGTTACGACATCCTGTTCTTCTGGGTGGCGCGCATGATGATGTTCGGCACGTATGTGGGCAAGGACCTGGGACCGGGCAACGAGATCCCGTTCCACAACCTCTTCCTCCACGGACTGGTGCGCGACGAGCACGGTCGCAAGATGTCGAAGTCCAAGGGCAACGGCATCGATCCGCTCGACTGGGTGGAGCGCTTCGGCGCCGATGCGCTGCGATTCACGCTCGCGCGAGGGGCCAACCCGGGCTCGGACATCTCCGTCGGTGAGGATCACGCGCAGTCGTCCCGCAACTTCGCGACCAAGCTGTACAACGCCACCAAGTTCGCCCTGATGAACGGCGCGAAGGTGGGGGAGCTCCCCGACGCCGCGGAACTCACCGACGCCGACCGCTGGATACTCGGACGGCTCGATCAGGTACTGGCCGATGTCGACGCCGGGTTCGAGTCGTACGAGTTCTCGAAGGCCTGTGAGGCCCTGTACCACTTCGCGTGGGACGAGGTGTGTGACTGGTACCTCGAACTCGCCAAGGTGCAGTTCGCTGAGAACGACGACACCCGCTCGGAGACAACATCGCTTGTTCTCGGGGCGGTGCTGGAGCCGCTCTTGCGCGCCCTGTCGCCGGTGATGCCGTTCGTCACCGAGGTGCTGTGGAAGACGCTCACGGGCGGGGAGTCGCTCGTCATCGCGTCCTGGCCGACGCAGTCCGGCCGCGAGTGGTCGACGGATTCGGCCGCGCGCGTCGACGATCTGCAGCGGCTGATCACCGAGGTTCGACGATTCCGCAGCGACCAGGGGCTGCGTCCCGGGCAGCGTGTCGCGGTCCAGTTCGAGGGCCTCAACGAGGCCGGTCTCGAACCGCTTCTGCCCTACGTGGCCTCGCTGGCACGCCTGGACCCGGCCGGGCCCGGTTTCACCGCCACCGCGACCATCGAGGTCCGGCTCAGCGTGGCCACCGTCGTCGTCGCGATCGACACGTCGGGCACCGTCGATGTCGAGGCCGAACGCAAGAGGCTCACCAAGGATCTCGCGGTGGCGGAGAAAGAACTGTCCACGACGTCGGCGAAACTCGGCAACGAGCAGTTCCTGTCGAAGGCTCCGGACCACGTCGTCGCGAAGATCCGAGACCGGCAGCGGATCGCGACCGAAGAGGTCGAGCGGTTGAACGCGAAGCTGGCGAGTCTGGCCGGCGCGTGAGCGACGAATCGGGCTTCCCCGAAGAAGATCCCGCCGTCGTGGGCGACGACCCCCTGGGTCTGTCGGCCATCCTGGGTGACGACGAGCCGGACGAGCCGCGCGACCCCGCCCCGTTGCGGGTGACCGACAGCGCCGATGACCTGGCCGAACTTGCCGAGGTCGAGGCCGAACTCGACACGAGGTGGCCGGAGACCAAGATCGAGCCGTCGCTCACGCGGATCGCCACCCTGATGGATCTGCTCGGTTCGCCGCAGCACGGTTACCCGGCGATCCACATCGCGGGAACCAACGGGAAGACCTCGGTGACCCGGATGGTCGACGCGCTGATGTCGGCGCTGCACCGGCGGACGGGCCGGATCACGAGTCCGCACCTGCAGCGCGTGACCGAGCGGATCTCCGTGGACGGCACGCCGATCGCCGCGCGTACCTATATCGACACCTATCGGGAACTCGAGCCCTACATCACGATGGTCGACGACTCGTCCACCGCCGCGGGCGGCCCGCGGATGAGCAAGTTCGAGGTTCTGACCGCGATGGCGTATGCCGTGTTCGCCGAGGCGCCTGTCGACGTCGCCGTGGTGGAGACGGGTATGGGCGGCCGATGGGACGCCACCAACGTCATCGACGCGGCGGTCTCGGTCATCACGCCGATCGCGATGGATCACGCCGACTACCTCGGCGACACGCTCACCGCCATCGCGGGGGAGAAGGCGGGCATCATCAAGCCGGGTGAGCCGGACACCCCCGGTGCGGTCGATCCCGTCACCGTCATCGCCGAGCAGACCCCGGAGGTGATGGAGGTCCTGCTGCGTGCCGCCGTCGACGCCGGGACCGTCGTCGCCCGACAGGGCTCGGAGTTCGCCGTCCTCGACTCGGTCATCGCCGTCGGGGGTCAGATGCTGCGCATCCAGGGCCTCGGCGGTGTCTACGACGAGGTCTTCGTGCCGCTACACGGGGCACATCAGGCGGCGAATGCCGCACTCGCGCTCGCGGCGGTCGAGGCGTTCTTCGGTGCGGGGCCCGATCGGCAACTCGACATCGATGCCGTCCGTTCGGGTTTCGCCTCCGTCGGCAACCCGGGTCGGCTCGAGCGGCTCCGCAGCGCGCCGACGGTCTTCGCCGACGCGGCACACAACCCGCACGGTGCCGGCGCCCTCGCGCAGGCGCTCGCCGAGGAGTTCGATTTTCGCCGGATCGTCGGGGTCGTCGGAGTGCTTGGCGACAAGGACGCCCGCGGCCTGCTCGAAGCGCTGGAACCGGTACTCGACGTGGTGGTCGTCACCGACAACGGATCGCCACGCGCACTCGAACCCGAGACACTGGGCGAGTACGCGCGGGAGGTCTTCGGCGAGGAGCGTGTGGTCATCGCACCGTTCCTGCCCGACGCGGTCGAGCAGGCCATCGCGCTCGCCGAGGAAGCCGACGGTGAGCGGGTGTCGGGAGCCGGTGTCGTCATCACGGGTTCTGTCGTCACCGCCGGTGCGGCGCGCACACTTTTCGGTAAGGAACCCTCATGACCCGTTACACCGCGCCCACGAACGATCCGTGGAAGGGGCTGCGCGGCGTGATGGCGGGGACGATGATCCTCGAGGTCATCGTGGTGATCCTGGCGTTCCCCATCGTGTGGCGTCTCGGCGATGGTCTGACATGGCTGTCGGGCGGCTACCTGACGGTGGTCCTGCTGGCGATGATCGCGGCGGCCGGGATGCAGGGCCGTCCGCAGGCCCTGACCATCGACCTGGCACTGCAGGTCGCGCTCATCGTCGGAGGTGTCTTTCACTGGTCGATCGCGGTGGTCGGGGTGATCTTCGGGTCGGTGTGGCTCTACATCCGCTACATCAAGGCCGATGTGGAGAAGCGGATGGAACGCGGCATGCTCCCGGGTCAGGAGCCGATCGACTGATCCTGGTCATCTGACCAGGTGTCTTCGCGTTGATCAGGGGCGGGCTTTGGTGATCGCAACACCTGTGTCCGGACCGTTACCGGCGAAGTGCGTCGGAGCTCGGCGGTTGCTGTAACAATGGCCGGAGCCGCGGGGGGTGATCGGGTCGCTTCCCCGCGCGTCGAACCCATGGCCGACACCCAACGTGAGGACGTACGTGCAGTTTCAACTCCGCCGGACCGCCATCTCCGACCGCGCCCGCCGTGCACCGGCATGCGCCGCACTCGTCCTCGCCGGTGCGGCGCTCGCGCTGACCTCGCCTGCGGTGGCCTCCGCGGATCCGGCACCGGACCAGGCTCCGATCGGGATCGCCAACATGACCGGTGTCCCGGTGGCCGACGCGCCGGTTCCCGTCGGGCCGGGGGAGTTCAGTTACATCGCGACGCATGCGATCACCGAGCGCGCGGCGTCGATGAAGGCGCCGGAAGCCATCGCCAGCATGCCGGTGCCCGCCCAGTACCGGCCGGCGAATCTGGCTCTGGCACAACAGTTCGACCTCGCCCTGGCCGGAGCGCTCGCCTCGCCCGGAGGGTGTCTGCAGGTCGTCGTCGACCCCCGGGCACGTAGTGGCAGCCTCTTCAACTACGGCTTCTTCCCGGTCTCGGGCGAGTACTGCTCCTGACCGTCTCGATCGCCGGGCTGGTCGATAAGGTGTCAGGCGTGACTGAACGCACTCTCGTACTCATCAAGCCGGACGGCGTCGAACGCGCGCTCGTCGGCGACATCATCAGCCGCATCGAGCGCAAGGGCTTGACGCTCGTGGCGCTCGAGCTCAAGACCGCAGGCGACGAGGTCGCCCGAGGTCACTACGCCGAACACGAGGACAAGCCCTTCTTCGGGTCGCTGCTCGAGTTCATCACCTCGGGGCCGCTGGTCGCCGCGGTGCTCGAAGGTCCGCGTGCGATCGCCGCGTTCCGGCAGATCGCCGGCGGTACCGATCCCGTCGAGAAAGCGGTGCCCGGGACCATCCGCGGTGACTTCGCGCTCAACACCCAGTTCAACCTCGTCCACGGGTCCGATTCACCGGAATCGGCGGAGCGCGAGATCGCTCTCTGGTTCCCCGAACTCGCCGGCTGAGCGGTCACTCCGCTCGACGCGCGCCGTCAAACGCTCATCCTTTGCGGTCATCTGACCGCGGTGTGGGATACTTGCACAGTTATCGCCGACACACTTTGTCGACGGCAACCGGATGACGCGCCCTGGTTCCGGCGCGTCGCGGTACAGCACGCTGTACCGCGACGCACGAAACCGCAGCTGACCCCACCGAGGTTCGCACTGCTGCCAGCAGCCGAACACTCAGGTTCTCCCTGTGCCCGGTGGCGTGGAAGGCGTCCGGGGATGCGGTCATCGACACAGCAAGAGCGTGGTCGGGTGGTCCGCAGGTCGGATCGTCACGATCACGCGCAGACCACACAACACCGGTCCTGTTCGGACCGGGACACAGAGCAGACCCTCGCGTGGCCGCGTCAGCCCGACGCGCCCGGGGGTTCGAGGAGACTGAGTGACCGACAACGGGTCGCCGGCTGACGCGAACGCAGCGTCAGAATCGGCGGAGGAATTTCCGACCAAACTTCGTGTGCACGCCCTGGCCCGCTTCCTGGGACTGACCAGCCGCCAGGTGCTCGCGCATCTGGCGTCGCTGGGGGTGCAGACCCGCAGCCCGCAGTCCAGCGTCGACCGCGACCTGGCCAAGGCGGTGGCCGAACGAGTACGGGCCGAGGCTGCCGACACGAGCGACGCGGCCGAGAGCCCCCAGCCCGTGAGCCCCCCGCCCGTGAGCCCCCCGCCCGTGAGCCCCGAGTCTGAAGCCCAGGCCCCAGCGCCCGACGTCGCGGAGGCCCCCACCCCGGAACCCGAGACCGCCGAGGCGCCGGAGCCCGAGGTCGCAGATCCCGAGGGCCCGTCCGGCACTGCGGCCCCGGATGAGGGCATGCCGACTCTGTTCTCGGCGGCATCGTCGCGGATCGATGCCCCGGTCGCCGCCCCCGCATCCGAGGGCGACCCAGCCGTCGGGGCGCAGCCGCTGTTCCTGCAGCCGCAGGCACCGGCCGAGAAGCCCAAGTCGGCACGACCGAGCCGAGCCAAGGCGAAGTCCGAGACCGCGAGCGACGCCGCCGGGACCCGCACCCAGGACGGCGCCGCGCCCGCCGACGTGCCCGAGAGCCGTAAGACGCGTGTCGATGAGCCCGCCGCCGGCTCCGAGGATTCCGCTGAGGCCGAAGCTGTCACCGCTGGCCCCGGTTCGGATGTCCCCGGTTCCCACGATGCGGGTTCCGACGATTCTGGCGCAGACGATTCGAGCTCGGACGATTCGGGCTCGGACGATTCGGGCTCGGACGATTCGGGCTCGGACGATTCGGGCTCGGACGATTCAGGCTCGGATGATTCGGGACAGGGTCGTGGGCGTCGCCGCCGCCGCGGACGTCGGGGCCGTGGGCGGGGCCGGGGTGACCAGGGCGCCGACGGCGACTCGGACGACTCCGATGACTCGGACGACACCGATACCGACGGCGGTGAGGACACCGACGATTCCGGGACGGTGACGTCTGACAACTCGTCGGATGCAGAGCCGTCCGAACCGACGTCGTCGAGTTCGGATGACGCCGCCGGGGACGACGCGTCGCAGACCGATGCGGAAGACGATGCCGAGTACGGGCGCCCGTCCGGTAAGCGCACGCGCCGTCGCAGTCGCCGGTCCGGGACCGACAGGAACGAATCCGGCAAGAGCGATCCAGACAAGAACGATTCAGACAAGAGCGATTCGGACAAGAGTGAATCGGCCAAGGGCGAGCAGGCGTCGGACGACGCCGACTCCCAGGACGGTTCCGACGACTCGACCGATGACGACGACTCGGGCGACTCGTCGTCGACGCGTCGCCGCCGTCGGCGTCGCCGCCGCAAGGGCGGGGGCGATTCGGACGAGGCGTCTGCCGACGATCCGCCGAACACGGTGGTCCACGAACGCGAGCCACGCAGCAAGCGCGCCCGCGACGAGGTCCAGGGGATCTCGGGATCGACTCGGCTGGAGGCCAAGCGCCAGCGTCGTCGCGACGGCCGTGATGCGGGACGCAGGCGGCCGCCGATCTTGACCGAGTCCGAATTCCTGGCCCGGCGCGAGGCCGTCGACCGCGTGATGGTCGTCCGCGAGCGGAGCGCCAACACCCAGATCTCGGACGGCGACGGCCACGAGCACACCGCGGTGGAGGACTACACCCAGGTCGCGGTGCTCGAGGACGGTGTCCTCGTCGAACACTTCGTCACCACGGCGACGTCGTCGTCGATGGTCGGCAACATCTACCTCGGACGGGTGCAGAACGTCCTGCCGGGTATGGAAGCGGCCTTCGTCGACATCGGCCGCGGCCGCAACGGCGTGCTCTACGCCGGCGAGGTCAACTGGGACGCCGCCGGACTCGACGGTGGCTCCCGCAAGATCGAGCAGGCCCTCAAGCCCGGCGACAACGTGCTCGTCCAGGTCAGCAAGGATCCGGTGGGTCACAAGGGTGCCCGCCTGACCACGCAGATCTCGCTGGCCGGCCGGTACCTGGTGTACGTGCCGGGCGGATCGTCGACCGGTATCAGCCGCAAGCTGCCCGATGTCGAGCGCAAGCGACTGAAGCAGATCCTGGCCAAACTCGTCCCCGACGAGGCCGGCGTCATCATCCGCACGGCCTCCGAGGGCGTCAGCGCCGAGGAGCTCGGCGCCGACATCGCCCGACTCGAGTCGCAGTGGAAGTCCATCGACGAAGCGGTCACCCAGGCGAAGAAGGGCGGCGCCTCGGCGCCGAAGCCGCTGTACGAGGAGCCCGACCTGCTGGTGCGGGTCGTCCGCGACCTGTTCAACGAGGACTTCAAGAAGCTCGTCGTCGAGGGTGAGAAGGCGTGGAACCTCGTCGAGGGTTACGTCGGATCGGTGGCATCCGACCTGATGGAGCGAGTCGAGAAGTTCGAGAAGCCGCATGCGGACGCGCCTGATTCCTTCGTGGTCCACCGCATCGACGAGCAACTGGCCAAGGCGCTCGACCGCAAGGTGTGGCTGCCCTCGGGCGGCACGCTCATCATCGAGCACACCGAGGCGATGACGGTCGTCGACGTCAACACCGGCAAGTTCACCGGCTCGGGCGGCAACCTCGAAGAGACGGTGACCCGCAACAACCTCGAGGCGGCCGAGGAGATCGTGCGCCAGATGCGGCTGCGCGACATCGGCGGCATGATCATCGTCGACTTCATCGACATGGTCCTCGAGTCCAATCGGGATCTCGTGCTGCGCAGGCTCACCGAGGCTCTCGCCCGTGACCGCACACGTCACCAGGTGTCGGAGGTCACGTCGCTGGGGCTGGTGCAGATGACGCGCAAACGTCTGGGTACCGGACTGCTGGAGGCCTTCTCCACCACATGCACCGCGTGTAACGGCCGGGGCATCATCGTGCACGCCAACCCGGTCGAGGTGAAGACCGACGACTCGGCACGATCCGACGGGGCCGGTTCCAAGCGGTCGCGGCGCGGGAAGAAGAAGGCCGAGCCGCAGCCGGACGCCAAGCCGGCGGCCGTCGCGGCCTCGGCCCACAAGCCCGCGGAACACCCGATGTTCCGGGCCATGGCCGCGCACACCCACGACGACGACCTCGGGGACGTCGACGAGCATGGGGACACTCCCCAGGACGAGTCGGCTCAGATCGAGCCCGCGTCGGCCGGGACGGCGTCGACGGAATCCGCGGCGCCCGAAGTTGCCACGACCAACGTCGCGCGGGCTGAGGTCGCGCCGGCGGAGGTCGCGCCGGCTGAGGTCAAACCGGTGTCCGCGGACGGGTCCGAGCAGGCCGACGGGTCGGCTCCGGCAGCGGCTCGACGCCGGAGGCGGGTCGTCCGGCGTCCGGCGCAGACGACGACCGCTCCCGAGAACGTGGTGATGACCGCCGTCGACGTGGTCCCCGAGACCCCGACGACGACCTTCGGGCCGATGTCCTCGGAACCGGTCGAGGCCGCGGTCGCGGTCCGCCGTAGACCCCGTAAGCGCAGCGCAGGACGACCGGCCGGGCCACCGCCCGCGGACACCTGAGCGGCCGAGGATGGGGGACCGTCGGCGAGTTTGACCCGACCGCCGCCGGTCCCGTAACCTTGCAAAGTCGCCTCCCGCGGAGGGTCTGCGCTGTTCTGCCTGCTCCGGCACGGTAACGGTGCGAATCCCGTCGGCAGGCCTTCGGCGCGAACCGCAGCCATCCCCGTCCTCGTGATCGGGTGCCCTGCGGCCCGTGTCGGCACGCACAACACCAACGCCCAGGGCGCGCTCGCCGCGCCCGGGGTCCGATAAGACGAGTAAGAGGAAGAACTTCGATGGCAACGTACGCGATCGTCAAGACCGGCGGAAAGCAGTACAAGGTCGCTGAGGGCGACACTGTCAAGGTCGAGAAGATCGACGAGAAGGTCGGCGCCACGGTGAGCCTGCCGGTCGCGTTGGTCGTCGACGGGTCGGACCTGACCACCGATGCCGACAAGCTGGCCAAGATCTCGGTGACCGGCGAGGTCGTCGAACACGTCAAGGGCCCCAAGATCCGCATCCACAAGTTCAAGAACAAGACCGGCTACCACAAGCGCCAGGGCCACCGTCAGAAGCTGACGGTCCTCAAGGTCACCGGTATCAAGTAGTTCGACGCAGCTTCGAAGTAGACCTCAGGAGGACTGACACATGGCACACAAGAAGGGCGCGTCCAGCTCGCGCAACGGTCGCGATTCCAACGCCCAGCGGCTCGGCGTCAAGCGCTTCGGCGGCCAGCAGGTGAGCGCAGGCGAGATCCTGGTCCGCCAGCGCGGCACCAAGTTCCACCCCGGCGTCAATGTCGGTCGCGGTGGCGACGACACCCTGTTCGCGCTCGCCGCGGGTGCGGTGGAGTTCGGCTCCAAGCGCGGCCGCAAGACGGTCAACATCGTCCCGGAAACCGCTTCGGTCTGACCTGAGCAACCGGCACGACACAGCCTTTTCCAGGGCGGGCAGGGTCATCGCGTACCTTGCCCGCCCTGGTTTGTTTTTCACGGAAGAAGGATTTCGATGTCTCGGTTCGTCGACCGCGTGACCATCCACGTCGCGGCGGGCAACGGCGGCCACGGCTGCGCGTCGGTGCACCGCGAGAAGTTCAAGCCTCTCGGCGGGCCGGACGGCGGCAACGGTGGTAACGGCGGTTCGGTGCGTCTCGTCGTCGACCCGCAGGTGCACACTCTGCTCGACTTCCACTTCCACCCGCATGCCAAGGGCGCCAATGGCAAACCGGGCGCAGGCGACAACCGCGACGGTGCCACCGGTGAGGATCTCGTCCTGAAGGTGCCCGACGGCACCGTCGTCCTCGACGAGAGCGGGACCATCCTGGCCGACCTGGTCGGCGAGGGCACCACGTTCGAGGCCGCGCAGGGTGGCCGCGGAGGGTTGGGTAACGCCTCCCTCGCCTCGAAGGCGCGCAAGGCACCCGGGTTCGCCCTCCTGGGGGAGGAGGGGCAGCAACGCTCGCTCGTGCTCGAGCTGAAGTCCGTTGCCGATGTCGGGCTCGTCGGGTTCCCGTCGGCGGGCAAGTCGTCCCTCGTCTCGGTGCTGTCGGCGGCCAAGCCGAAGATCGCCGACTACCCGTTCACCACTCTCGTGCCGAATCTCGGTGTGGTGCAGACCGCCGGCGATGTCTTCACCATCGCCGACGTTCCCGGCCTGATCCCCGGTGCGTCCACCGGACGCGGGCTGGGGCTGGAGTTCCTGCGTCACCTCGAACGTTGTGCGGTCCTCGCTCACGTGGTCGACTGCGCCACACTGGAACCCGGCCGCGATCCCATCTCTGACATCGATGCCCTCGAGGCCGAGCTGGCGGCCTACCGCCCGGCACTCGACGCCGACCACGGTCTCGGCGACCTCGCAGAGCGTCCGCGGGTGGTCATCCTCAACAAGCTCGATGTGCCCGACGCGGCCGAGCTTGCCGACCTCATCGAACCCGAACTCGCAGAACGTGGTTGGCCGGTGTTCCGGATCTCCGCGGTCGCCCACGAGGGTCTCCGTGAGCTGAGCTTCGCCCTCGCCCGGATGGTCCGGGAGTACCGGGAGGCGCAGCCGGCGAAGACTCCTCGACGCGCGGTGATCCGCCCCAGGGCCGTCGACGATGCGGGTTTCACGATCGACGAGGATCCGGACAACGAAGGCGGTTTCATCGTTCGCGGCACACGCCCGGAACGGTGGATCGCGCAAACCCAGTTCGACAACGACGAAGCGGTGGGTTATCTCGCCGACCGGCTCAACCGCCTGGGCGTCGAAGACGAGCTGGTCCGCCGCGGGGCCGAACCGGGCGCCCCGGTCACCATCGGCGCGGTCACCTTCGACTGGGAGCCCTCGACGCCGATGGGCGACGACGTCCCCGTCACCGGGCGCGGCACCGACATCCGCCTCGACCGCTCGGACCGCGTGGGTGCCGCCGAGCGCAAGCAGGCGCGTCGGCTGCGCCGCGGGTTGCCGGACGAGGACGGCGGCGAGCGGGACCTGCCGTGAGCTCCGGTGCCGCCGGAGCGAGCCGAAACGGTTCGGTCCGCGACCAGATCGCTTCTGCCCGAAGCATCGTCGTCAAGATCGGCTCGTCGGCGCTGACCGACCTCGCGGACGGTCTCGACCGCGACCGGCTCGATGCGCTGGCTGATGCCCTGGAGGCCCGGATGCGCGCGGGTTCCGATGTCATCGTCGTGTCGTCGGGCGCCATCGGGGCGGGCATCGCGCCACTCGGGCTCCGCAAACGACCCACCGATCTCGCGACCAAGCAGGCTGCTGCCAGCGTCGGGCAGTTGGCACTGGCCCACGCGTGGGGCACGTCGTTCGGGCGGTACGGCCGCACCGTGGGACAGGTCCTGTTGACCGCGGATGACATCTCCAATCGCAGTCACCACGCGAATGCGCAACGGACACTGGACCGGCTGCGGTCGCTGGGTGCCGTTGCGGTGGTGAACGAGAACGACACCGTCGCCACCAACGAGATCCGGTTCGGTGACAACGACCGTCTGGCCGCTCTCGTGGCACACCTCTCGGGCGCCGACGCCCTCGTCCTGCTCTCCGATGTCGACGGCCTCTACGACGGCGACCCGCGCAAGGTGGGGATCGACGGCCGGCGGGCGCGATGGATCCCGGAGGTGCACGGACCCGAGGACCTCGACGGTGTGATCGCCGGCTCTGGCGGTGCCCTGGGCACCGGCGGCATGGCGTCGAAGTTGGCCGCGGCCCGGCTGTCGGCGGACGCCGGCGTGCCGGTGCTGCTCGCCGCGGCGTCGTCGGCGGCGCAGGCCCTCGCGGATGCCTCGGTGGGAACGGTCTTCGCGGCCCGCCCCGAGCGGTTGTCGGCGCGCCGGTTCTGGGTACGGCACGCCGCCGACGCCCGCGGCCGCATCATCCTCGACGACGGTGCGGTGGCGGCGGTGTCCCAGCGTCGGCGGTCGCTCCTCGCCGCGGGGATCGTCGGCGTGGAGGGCCGCTTCTTCGAGGGCGACGTCGTCGAGCTCGTCGACCGTCACGGCGCGGTGCGTGCGCGCGGGGTCGCCGCGTACGGGGTGGACGACGTGACGTCGATGGTGGGGCGCTCCACGAGTGCGTTGCCGCCGGAACTACAGCGTCCCGTGGTGCATGCCGACGACTTGGTGGTCGTCTCCCGCTGACTTCTCGGACGGGTCAGAACGTCGCGAGCGCGGGTAGTACGACCCCGGCCTCGTGGTCGATCTTCAACGACGCGAGTTCGTCGGCGCGCGTGACGCCGCGGTTGACGATGATGAGGGGTTTGCCGGCGCGGTGTGCGCGACGCGCGAACCGCAGCCCGGACATGACCGTCAGCGACGAACCGACCACGATGAGCGCATCCGCGTCGTCGACCACCGAATATGCCTCGCCGACAACGTCTTTCGGAACCGTCTCACCGAAGTAGACGATGTCTGGCTTGAGGATTCCGCCGCAGTCGGCGCAGTCGATCATGACGAAGTCGGAGGTGTCGGACAGCGCAACGTCGGCATCGGGGGCGACTTCGATCGCCCCCTGCCCGCGGACGCGTTCGGCGAAGCCCGGGTTCACCGCCTCCAGCAGCTCGGCCAACCGGCGCCGGGAGATGCGCCACCCGCAGTCGAGGCACCGGACGCGCCCATAGCACCCGTGTAGCTCGATGACGCCTCGCGTCCCGGCCTTGGTGTGCAGCATGTCGACGTTCTGGGTGAGAACCCGCGACAACCGGCCTCGGCGTTGCAGATCGGTCAGTGCGAGGTGGGCGCTGTTGGGCAGCGCCGCGTCCATGTGGCGCCAACCCAGGTGATTGCGAGCCCAGTAGTGGCGCCGGAAGTCCGCCGACGACAGGAACATCTCGAGGGTCATCGGGGTGCGTGGCGGTGAGCCCGGACTCCGGTAGTCGGGGATGCCGGAATCGGTGGAGATGCCGGCGCCGGTCAGAACCGCGAAACGGCGTCCGGCGAGGATGTCCGCCGCCAGGGCGATGCGGTCCTCGACGTCGTCGTCGAGCGGGGTGTGCTCGGCGGGGGTGGTACCGAGCTGGAGACGAGTACGCACCCTGCCCAGGATAGGCGCGACTCACGCACCGTCGAGCGGGTCGAGCGTGGTGGTGGTGTGCGCGATGAACCATTGTTCCCACTCGTCGGGACTCCACCCGCGCTCCCGGACGAGACGGAGCCAGAACGTTCGCGAGGCGAGCACCCACGTCGCGTCCACGGTCTCATCGGTCGGCGGCCGGTCCAGGATGAGTGTGAGGGCCCAGCGGACCTCGTTCCACCGGGTGTGCTCACGCTGATCCCGGAGTGCTGCCGCATCGCTGTCGGTGACGGCGGCCTCGTCGAGCACATGCTGAATGGCCGCCGACCGCAGGTGCGCCGCGCGCAGCCATGATGCCGCGGCACGGATGCGTGTCTGCCGATTTCCGTGTCCCATCGCCTGGTAGTCGGCGCCGTCGCGGACCGGGACGTCCTCGTCGCGACGCAGCGCCGCGACGATGCATGCATCGAGGAGTTCGAGCTTGTTGTCGAACTGCCGATAGACCGTGGGGCGGGTGAGGCCCGCCCGGGTCGCCACCCCGGACATCGTCGTCGACACCCACCCGTCTTCGCAGAACATCGCAGTGGCAGTCGTGAGGACCAACGCACGATTCTCGCGGGCTCGCTCGGTCCGGAGTTCCGATGAATAGGACCTGGGCACGACGACAAGTCTAGACAAAATTCGAAATACACGGTGTACTTTGAATTCGAGGTGATCAGACCCGGAGATGCCGACTCCCGGGTCACCGACACGGTGGGAGTGGCAATGGGACAGTTCGAAGTGCAGACGCGGCTGGGCCGCATCCATGTCCGCGACGTGGGCGACGGACCCCCGGCGGTGTTGTGGCACAGCATGTTCGTCGACTCGGGGAGCTGGAGCCGCGTCGAGGCCGGGCTGGCGGCGCACCGCCGTCTGTTCCTCGTCGACGCCCCGTGGTGCGGGCGCAGTGAGAAGACGGCACGGCCCGCGGACATCGCGGCCTGCGCCGACGCAGCACTCGAGGTCATCGCGAAAGTCTGCGAGGTGTCGGCCGCGAGCTCGGTCGACTGGGTCGGGAACGCATGGGGCGGGCACGTCGGCATGCAACTCGCGGCGACCGAACCGGCTCTGGTCGAAAGTCTCGTGGCGATGAGCGCACCGACCGTCCCGATCGACCGGGCTCTGCGCCGGCGGGTCCAGGTGCTGCTGCCGATCTACCGGATCATCGGTGCCCGTGGTCCGGTCTGGTCGGCCATCGAGGAGACGCTGCTCACCGATCGCACGCGTCACGATGACCCCGAAGCAGTCGACCTCGTCCGGCGGGCGGTGCGAGTGTCGGGCCGGTCGATGATCTCGGCCGTCAAGACGGCCATCCTCCATCGCACCGACCTGACGTGGGCGGCTGAGAAGATCTCGTGCCCGGTGCTGTTCGTGACCACCGACGACCGTGGAGAGTGGACCCCCGAGGAGGCGCAGATGGTGGCGCGCACCATGCAGAACGCCCGCGAGGTCACGGTACGCGGCGCCCGGGTGGTCCCGGCACTCGAAGAACCGGGTCACACCGTCGATGCGGTGGTGGCGTTCTGGCAGACGCACACACACAAGACGCCGCTTCCGGTGGCGATCGCCAGAGACACCTAGCGATGGCCACCGGACGCGGCGCCTGTGATGCGTCAGTTAGGTCAGGAAGCAGCTTCCTCGGCGTGCTTCCCGGACGGCTGGGGAACCGCCACCAGCGGGTACACGCCGTTCTCGTCGTGCACCTCGGTGCCGACGACCGGCGGGTTGAACACGCACAGCATGCGCAACTGCGTGTCGGCGGTCACCGTGTGCCGCTCGTGCCCGTTGAGGAGGTACATGGTGCCGGGAGCCAGGGGATAGGTCTCACCCGTCTCGCGATCGAGCAGAGTGCCGGTGCCCTCGACGAGCCAGACCGCCTCGACGTGGTTGGCGTAGTGGAATTCGTTCACCGAACCGGCCTTGATGGTGGTCTCGTGGAACGAGAACCCCACATGATCGCCCCCGAGCACGATGCGTTTGGAGACCCAGTTGCCCTTCGGGTCCGCGACCTCGCGGTCGGTACCGGTGATCTCTTGCGTGGTGCGGACGATCATCCGATCACCTCCTTGACTGCGTGGGACAGGATGGCCAGGCCGCGGTCGAGGTCTTCGCGGGAGATGGTCAGCGGCGGGAGCAGCTTGACGACCTCGTCGGACGGACCCGACGTCTCGGCCAGGAGTCCCGCGCCGAATGCAGAGGCGCAGACCTTGCCGGCCGCGGTGTGATCCTCGAAGGCGAGGCCGCGGACCATGCCGCGCCCGCGGGTCGTGATGCCCTCGTAGCGTTCGCACAGCTCGGTGAAGACCTCGTGGATGCGCTCACCCTTGGCGTGGATGTCGCGCGTCAGGCTGTCGTCGGACCAGTAGGTCTCGATCGCCTTGGCGGCGGTGACGAAGGCGGGGTTGTTGCCGCGGAACGTTCCGTTGTGCTCACCCGGGGTCCACACGTCCAGTTCCGGCTTGAACAGCGTGAGGGCGAACGGCAGGCCGTAACCGCTGATCGACTTCGACAGCGTCACTATGTCGGGCTTGATGCCGGCCTCTTCGAAGGAGAAGAACTCGCCGGTGCGGCCACAACCCATCTGCACGTCGTCGACGATCAGCAGGATGTCGCGTCGCTGGCACAGGTCGGAGAGGGCACGAAGCCACTCGGGGCGGGCGACGTTGACGCCGCCCTCGCCCTGCACCGTCTCGACGATGACGGCGGCGGGACGGTTGAGACCGCTGCCCGAGTCGTCGAGGACGCGCTCGAACCAGTGGAAGTCCTCCATGACGCCGTCGAAGTAGTTGTCGAAGGGCATCGGGGTCGCGTGGACCAGCGGGATGCCCGCGCCGGCACGCTTCATGGAGTTACCGGTCACCGACAGCGAACCGAGGGTCATGCCGTGGAAGGCATTGGTGAAGCTGATGATGGAGGTGCGGCCGGTGACCTTACGGGCCAGTTTGAGTGCCGATTCCACCGCATTGGTTCCGGTCGGTCCCGGGAACTGGATCTTGTAGTCCAGGCCGCGCGGCTCCAGGATGTGGTCGGTGAACTTCTGGATGAAGTTGCCCTTGGCCACGGTCGCCATGTCGAGACCGTGCGTGATGCCGTCGGCTTCGATGTACTCGAGAAGTGCCTTCTTCAGTACCGGGTTGTTGTGCCCGTAGTTCAGCGAGCCGGCGCCGGCGAAGAAGTCGAGGTACTCGCGGCCTTCTTGGTCGGTGATGTACGAGCCCTTGGCCGTGGTGAACACGGTCGGCCAGTTGCGGCAGTAGCTGCGGACCTCGGATTCGTGGGTGGTGAAGACGGAATCGTCAATGGTGGTGTCGAGAAGTTGCATGATCGTGCTTCCTTCTGTTGTGACAGAGAACTTTCAGGCTTATGGCGATGAAATCTGTTGCGCGAAAGGCCTATCGGCTGACGCGTCGTACAGCTCTGCGTGGTGGGTACCTCAAGTGGTGCCCTGAGACCGCCGGAAGGGCGGGGCATGCGAGAGGGATCTCGTCCGAGTCAGGGCTCGGGGATCTCCGGTTCCAGCATGTAAAGGTCCTCGGGTTCGTGCGAATCCGGGAATGTGTTCGCGGCGAACAGATCTCGCCGCTCGAAACGCAGTCCGCGGGCCTTCGCGACCGAAGCGAACAGCCGCTGTGAGGCGACGTTGTCCGGGCTGATGGTCGTGTGCATCGCGACCATGCCCTGCAGGTTGGCGCGATCGAAGAGCCGGTGCAGCATGGTGCCGGCGACTCCGTGACCGCGTGCGTCGTCGTCGACGGCGACCTGCCAGACCATGAGGGTCGAGGGGTCGTTCTGCCTGCGGTAGCCGGTCACGAAACCGACCGGGCGACCGTCGACTTCCGCCACGATGGAGGTCTTGGCGAAGTCGTGGCACCAGAGGACGTAGGCGTAGCTCGAATTGACGTCGAGAACCTTTGAGTCCGAAGCGATTTCCCAGAGGCGGGTGCCGTCGTCGACCGTGGGTTCACGGTAGTCGACAGCGAGGGTGGTTGTTGGGGCCGTTCTTGTGTGGGAAGGGCTCATAACGCATTTGACGTTAACAACGCGTGTCGGCGAAGTCATGCATCGGCCGAAATTGGCCCTCGGATCGCCTACCTTACGCCTGATCAGGCATGCAATGTGAAGTGAGTCACAAAGGCGTGATTCAGAGTTGGTCGGAAGGGGTTCCCGGGTTGCAGAATGGCCGGATGACGAGGATCATCGCGGGCCGGCTGCGGGGGCGCCGGTTGCGCGTGCCGGACGAGGGAACGCGCCCCACCTCCGACCGGGTTCGGGAGTCGCTGTTCAACCTACTCGCCGCCAGGTTCGACCTCGAGGGTCTGTGGGTGCTCGATCTCTACGCGGGCTCTGGGGCGCTCGGTATCGAAGCGATCTCCCGCGGTGCGGCCGGGGCGAACTTCGTCGACTCCAACCGGCGGGCCGCGGCGACGATCGCGTCGAATCTGACGGCGTGCGACATCTCCGCTCAGGCCACGGTGACCGCCCGGATGGTGTCCACCTATCTGTCCTCGCCGCCCGAGCGCCGGTACGACCTCGTCTTCTCCGACCCTCCTTACGCGCTCGGGCCGGACCGTGTCGCCGACGATCTCGGCGCCCTCCTCCCGCGGCTGGCCGACGACGCGCTGGTCGTGGTCGAGCGCGCGAATCGCTCGCCGGGGGACGTGTGGCCCGCGGGCTTCGACGTCATCGCCGACAAGTCCTACGGCGACACCCGGGTGGAGGTCGGTCTCCGGGTCTGACCGGTGGCGGCCGGCCGGTAAGTTCAGCCCATGACGACGGCAGTGTGTCCCGGTTCCTTCGATCCCTTCACCCTCGGCCACCGATATGTCGTGGAGCGCGCTGCTGCGTGCTTCGACGAGCTGGTGATCACCGTGGTGGTCAACCCGAACAAGCGGGGGATGTTCAGCGTGGACGAACGCATCGCGCTCATCCGCGAGGACTGCGCCGACCTGGGCAACGTGCGCGTGGACCGCTGGGAAGGGCTGCTGGTCGACTACCTGCGACAGGAGTCGATCCACACGATCGTGAAAGGCCTGCGCTCCGCGGTCGACTTCGACTACGAGGTGCCCATGGCGCAGATGAACCGCGAACTCGCCGATGTCGAGACCGTGTTCCTGCTGACCGATCCCCGGTTCGCGCATGTGTCGAGCTCGCTGGTCAAGGAGGTCGCCAAGCTCGGCGGCGACGTCTCACCCTTCCTGTCCGCGCACATCCACGAGCACCTCGCCCGGCGGTTGTCCGGCGAACGCACGGTCTGATCACGACCCGGCGCGACACACCCCATCCGCTTCACGAGTCACAAGCGCAACATTCGGCACAATAGTCACAGATTCACCAATTGTTGCAAACAGGCAAGCGCCGGATTGGGGTGGCTGTGTACCGGGTATTTGAGGCTCTCGACGAGCTCGTCGCGAT
Organism: Gordonia terrae; assembly: GCF_051789125.1. Taxonomy (GTDB): domain Bacteria; phylum Actinomycetota; class Actinomycetes; order Mycobacteriales; family Mycobacteriaceae; genus Gordonia; species Gordonia terrae_A. The sequence goes on from NZ_CP196526.1 coordinate 2,179,461, forward strand.
TGTCGAAGAGGCGCGGAGTGTGCCGATGACCGCCGGGTGCGTCGTTCCACGTGGCGATGTGCTGGAACTGCTCGACGACATCAAGGATTCGATCCCCGGCGAGCTCGACGACGCCCAGGATGTCCTCGATCAGCGCGACACCCTCATCGGGGATGCGCGTGAACACGCCGAGACGACGGTGGCGAAGGCCGACTCGGAGTCCGAGGCCGTGCTCGCGCACGCTCGTGCCGAGGCCGATCGCATCCTGTCCGAGGCCAAGTCGCAGGCCGATCGCATGGTCGACGAGGCCGGTGCCCACTCCGGTTCGCTGATCGACGACGCCAGCGCCGAGGCACACCGGCTGCAGACCAGCGCGGCACGCGAGTTCGAGGCGGTGACCGGCCGCGCACGCGCCGAGGCCCAGCGCACCATCGACGCCGCCAACAACTCCTACGACAAGTCGGTTGCCGACGGCATCGCCGAACAGCAGCGGCTGGTGTCCGAGACCGAGGTCGTCGGCGCGGCGAAGTCCGAGGCCGAGCGGATCATCGACGCGGCCCACGCCGAGGCCGACCGTCTGCGCGGTGACTGCGACGTCTACGTCGACGAGAAGCTCGCCCAGTTCGAGGAGATCCTCACCGGCACCCTGCGTTCGGTGAACCGCGGTCGGCACCAGTTGCGCACCGGCGCGGGCATGCACGACTACGTGGAGTACCCGCGCAGTGTCGACGAGCACGGTCGCGGCGACGGCCGGACCGACAACACCCGGTCACGGGAGACCTCCACCCGCAACTCCTACGACCGCGAGCAGGGATCACCGCTCGCGGTGTGACACGGCGTGACACCGAGGATCGCGGGTCCGCAGCACGGGTGCCCGGCGCCGGTCGATGATTCGCTACCGCGAGCGTATGGTGGGCGTTTGTGGCTGATCATGCTGTGACATCAGAGGCGTCGCACGGTCCCGGTTCGGCGCCGCGGCGCGATCCGTTCGTACTCGACATCCGCTCGTTGGGGCGCCGCCCGGGCACCATGTCCGAGGTGCATCGCACGGTGCGGACCCCAGAGAAGCTCGGCGTCGAGATGATCGGGATCCCAGCGGATTCCGACGTCGATCTCGACCTCCGCCTCGAGGCGGTGAGCGAGGGAGTGCTCGTCACGGGCACCGTGTGTGGCGAGACGGTCGGGCAGTGCGCCCGGTGTCTCGAACCCGTGGACGGGACGGTGACGGTGTTCCTCACCGAGCTGTTCGCCTACCCCGACAGCACCACCGATCGGACGTCGGACGCCGAGGACATCCACCGCATCGACGACGACCGGATCGATCTGGAGCAGCCGATCATCGACGCGGTCGTGCTCGAACTCCCGATGTCGCCGCTGTGTTCGCCGGACTGCCCCGGCCTCTGCCAGGTGTGCGGCGTACGACTCGCCATCGCCGAACCCGGACACGGGCACGAGTTGATCGATCCCCGGTGGGCCGGACTCGCGAACAAGTTCGCCGACCTCACCGACGAGACCGCGGGCGAGGCGGCCGGCGGAGACGCCGATGCCGACACCCAGAAGCGTCGTGACTGAGGCCGTGCGCGAGGACGGCCCGCGCGCCGCGCTGCTCGCAGCCCTCGACACCGACATCCCCGACGATCTCCTCACCCTCGCCCTGACCCACCGTTCCTATGCGTACGAGAACGGTGGACTGCCCACCAACGAACGACTCGAGTTCCTCGGCGACTCCGTCCTCGGTGTCGTCATCACCGAGCGTCTGTACCTGGGCTACCCGGACCGTCCGGAGGGGGAGCTCGCGAAGATCCGCGCGAGTGTGGTGAACATGCACGCGCTCGCCGATGTCGCGCGCGGCCTCGGCGACGAGGGCGGTCTCGGCAAGTACCTCTACCTCGGCCGGGGCGAGGAGATGACCGGCGGCCGCGACAAGGACTCGATCCTGGCCGACGGCCTGGAATCGCTGTTCGGGGCGGTCTTCCTGAGTCACGGACTCGCGACCTCCCAGCGGATCATCCTGCGTCTCTTCGACGAGCGGATCGAGCGGGCCGGACAGCTCGGTGCCGGACTGGACTGGAAGACCTCGCTGCAGGAGCTCAGCTCGGAGCGGGGGTTCGGCCCGCCGCAGTATCAGATCAGCGCCACGGGTCCGGACCACAACAAGGAGTTCACCGCGGCCGCGGTCGTCGCAGGCGAGAATCTCGGCGAGGGCGTCGGGCGCACCAAGAAGGAAGCCGAGCAGCAGGCGGCGGCGCATGCGTGGAAAGTGCTGACCGAGCGCGCATCTGCCTCGTGAGCCCATCCCGGATGCCCGACATGCCTGAACCACCCCATGCCTGAACTGCCTGAGGTCGAGACCGTGCGCGTCGGCCTCGAGACCCATCTCGTCAACCGCGTGATCACGTCGGTCGACGTCGCGCATCCCCGCGTGGTGCGACGGCACCCGGGCGGCGAGCCCGACCTCGTCGGTCGCCTCACCGGCAAGACGGTGACCGGCGTGCGCCGTCGCGGCAAGTACCTGTGGATCGACGTCTCCGACGCCACCGACCGCGCCGCGCTGGTCGTGCATCTCGGCATGAGCGGGCAGATGCTGATCGCCCGCGGCGGTGCGCCCGACCACACCCACCTACGTGCCCGCGCGATGCTCGACGACGAGAACGAGCTGCGCTTCGTCGACCAGAGGACCTTCGGCGGTTGGCATCTCGACGACTACACCCCGGATGTGTATGCGCGTGCCGATGATCCGGCACCCGCGGACGTCCCGGTGTCGGTGGCGCACATCGCGACCGACCCCTTCGACCCGGCCTTCGACGTCGAACGGGTCGTGAACCGTATGCGCGCCAAGCACTCCGAGATCAAGCGGGTCCTGCTCGATCAAACGGTGATCTCCGGGGTGGGCAACATCTACGCCGACGAGGCGCTCTGGCGCGCCCGTCTGCACGGTGCGCGGATAGCCGAGACGATCAGCCGCAAGAAGCTGCGTGAACTGATCGTGGAGGTCACCGCGGTGATGGCGGAGGCGCTGAAGGTCGGCGGGACGTCGTTCGACGCCTTGTACGTGAACGTCAACGGACAATCCGGCTACTTCGAACGTTCCCTCAACGCCTACGGCCGCGCGGGCGAGCCGTGCCGCCGGTGTGGGGCGATCATGCGGCGGGAATCTTTCATGAACCGCAGCTCTTACTATTGTCCGCGGTGTCAGCGACGCCCGTCGGACACGCCCTGAAAGGATCACGATGACCACCGAAGCCACCGAGCAGACCGTCGCGGTGCAGGGGGAACCGGCACATACCGAACTGTGGGTCGACCGCACCGGCACGCGGCGCTACACCGGCCGCAGTTCGCGCGGTGCCGAGGTCCTCATCGGCTCCCAGGATGTCGAGGGTGTGTTCACGCCCGGCGAGCTGCTCAAGATCGCGCTCGCCGCCTGTACGGGCATGTCGTCGGACCGGCCGCTCTCCCGACGCCTCGGCGATGACTACGACGCCACGATCCGGGTGGGCGGCGACGCAGACCGGGAAAACGAGGCCTACCCGCGGATCGAGGAGATCCTCCAGGTCGACCTGTCCGAACTCGATCCCGACGCCGCCGCGAGGCTTCTCGTCGTCGTCGAGCGCGCCATCGACGCGGTGTGCACGGTCGGACGCACCATCAAGGCCGGTGCCGAGGTCGATCTGCGGATCGAGACGGACTGACGCGGTGACCGACGAGACCCTGAGCGAGGACGGCACCGACCCCGTCAGGCTGACCGCGCATGTCCACGGGCATGTGCAGGGTGTCGGGTTCCGGTGGTGGACGCGGTCGCGAGCGCTCGAACTCGGGCTCGTCGGCTATGCGTCCAATCAGGCCGACGGTCGCGTGCTGGTGGTCGCCGAGGGGCCGCGCCGCGCCGCGCTGGCCCTCCTCGACGCGCTGCGGTCCGGTGACACGCCCGGCCGCGTCGATCTGGTCGTCGAGCGGCTCGACGTGCCGCGCGGCGACCTCAGCGGCTTCGTCGAACGGTGAGCGGAGCCCGAAACGGATCGCGATGGTGAGTACTCTGTACCGTCGTGCACCTCAAAAGCCTGACCCTGAAGGGCTTCAAGTCGTTCGCCTCGGCGACGACCCTGCGCTTCGAGCCGGGTATCACGTGCGTCGTCGGACCCAACGGCTCCGGTAAGTCCAACGTCGTCGACGCCCTGACCTGGGTGATGGGCGAGCAGGGCGCCAAGGCGCTGCGGGGCGGCAAGATGCAGGACGTCATCTTCGCCGGCACATCCGGACGCCCGCCGCTGGGCCGCGCCGAGGTGACCCTCACCATCGACAACGCCGACGGTGCGCTGCCCATCGAGTACTCCGAGGTGTCGATCACCCGACGCATGTTCCGCGACGGTGCCGGTGAGTACGAGATCAACGGCAGTACGTGCCGGCTGATGGATGTGCAGGAACTTCTCTCCGACTCGGGTATCGGCCGGGAGATGCACGTCATCGTCGGCCAGGGTCGCCTGTCGGCGATCCTCGAGTCCCGGCCGGAGGACCGCCGCGCATTCATCGAGGAGGCCGCGGGCGTACTCAAGCACCGCAAGCGCAAAGAGAAGGCGGTCCGCAAGCTCGACGCGATGCAGGCCAACCTTGCGCGGCTCACCGACCTGACGGCGGAACTCCGCCGCCAGCTCAAGCCACTGGGTCGCCAGGCGGAGGTCGCCCGCCGCGCCCAGACCGTCCAAGCCGACCTGCGCGACGCCCGGTTGCGCCTCGCCGCGGACGACCTGGTCACCCGTCGTGCCGAGATGGCCGAACACACCGCCGTCGAGGACGAGGTCCGCCGCCGTCAGGACGAGGTGGCGGCACAGCTGGACTCGGCCAACGCCGAACTCGCCGAACATGAGAACCACCTCGCCGAGATCACTCCCGCGGCCGCTGCCGCGAACCGCGCGTGGTTCCGGCTGTCGGCGCTGGCGGAGCGGGTCGACGCGACCCGCCGGGTCGCCGCCGAGCGGAGCCGATATCTGAGCGAGTCGTCGACGGAGGCCTCCGGGCCCGATCCGGACGAGCTGGACGAACAGGCGCTCGAGGCGGCCGAACTCGAGGCCGAACTCGCCGAGGGCGTCGAGATCGCCGCGGAGCAGCTCGAGACCGCCCGCGAAGTACTCGGCGAGCGCGAATCGGTCGCCGAGGCGGCCGAGGCCGCACACCTCGCGGCCGTGCGTGCCATCGCCGACCGGCGAGAGGGGCTCGCCCGCCTCGAGGGTCAGGTCGACAACCTGCGAACGCGGTCGGAGTCGGCCGACGCCGAGGCCGCGCGGCTCACCGCCGGGATCGCGGCCGCCACCGAACGCGCGGAAGCCGCGACCGCACAACAGGATTCGGCCGCCGGTGAGCTCGCGGAGCTGGAGGCGTCCGAACGCGCGCTTGACGAACACCACGAGCGCTGCGTCGCCGCGCTGAACCTGTCCAACGAGCGGGTCGCCACCCTGCAGGCGTCGCACCGGCAGGCCGAACACGCCATCGCCTCGTTGTCGGCACGGGTGGACGCACTGTCGATGGGTCTCGAACGAGGCGACGGCGGTGCCTGGCTGCTCGAGCACGCGCCGGACGGCCTGCGGGGCCCGATGTCGGAGCTGGTGACCGTCGAGCCGGGCTACGAGACGGCGATCGCCGTAGCGCTCGGACCCGCCGTCGACGGCATCGTCACCGTCGACGGGGTCGCCGCCGTCCGCGCACTCGAAGCACTCAAGTCCGGCGACGGGGGACGGGCGGCGCTGATCTGCGGCGGGCTCACCGCCCCGATCCGCGGCCGTGCGGTCGAGCTGCCCGAGGGTGCCCGGTGGGCGGCCTCGGTGGTGAGCACGCCCGACGACATCAGGGCGGCCGTCGACACCGTCCTCGCCGACACCGTCATCGTCGACGACCCGGCACGCGGTCTCGAACTCGCCCGCTCCCTGGGCGTCCGTGCGGTCACACATGCCGGCGACCGCATCGGACCGGCCTCCATCGAGGGTGGTTCGTCGCGTCGCCCGTCCACCCTCGAGGTCCAGTCGGCCATCGACACCGCCACCGCCGAACTCGCGTCGACGCGCCGACGCGTCGAGGAACTCGAGGCGGCACTCGACGGTGCACTCACCGAACAACATGATCGGCGCGAGGCCGCCGAAGAAGCTCTCGCCGCGCTGCACGAATCGGACGCGAGCGTCGGTGCGGCCTACGAGCACATGGCACGGCTGGGCCAGGAGGTGCGGAACTCGCTCGCCGAGGCCGACAAACTGACACGCCAGCGCAGGCTGCTCGAGGAGGGTCGGGCCGAGACGCTCGCGTCCTTGCATGAGCTCACCGAACGGCTTCGTCTCGCCCGGGACGAGTCCGACGACGGCGTCGAGATGTCCGCGGATGATTCCGAACGCGCCACCGCCGCGGCAGCCGTCGGCGTAGCACGGGGCGCGGAGATGGAGGCCCGGCTGACCCTGCGCACCGCGGAGGAACGTCTCGCGTCGGTCCGCGGCAAGGCCGAGTCGCTGCGTCGGGCCGCCCAGCGCGAGCGCGAGGCGCGCGAGCGCGCACGCCGTCAGGACGAGATCCGGCGGCAGGCCGCGGGCGTCGCCGCAGCGGTCGAACGCGCGGGCGCGCAGGTCAGCGAACGGCTCGCGGCGGCGGTGGCCTCGGCCCAGGCCGGGCGCGACGAACTCGAGGAGATCCGTGTCGCCCGCACCGCGACGCTCGACGGGCTGAGGGTTCGGGTCAACGAGTTGACGGGCACGCTGAACTCGTTGCGGGACACCGTTCATCGCGACGAGGTGGCCCGCGCGCAGGTCGCGTTGCGCATCGAGCAACTCGAGGAGCAGGTCCTCGAGACCTTCGCGATGACGCCGGACGACCTCATCGCCGAATACGGTCCCGACGTCCCGATGCCGCCGTCGGAGCTGGAGATGGCGGAGTACGAGCAGGCGAAGGAGCGCGGCGAACAAGTGGTCGCCCCCGCTCCCATGCCGTACAACCGGGCGACTCAGGAGGCCCGGGCGAAGAAGGCGCAGAAGGACCTCAACACACTCGGCAAGGTCAATCCACTCGCGCTCGAGGAGTTCGCCGCGCTGGAGGAGCGCTACAACTTCCTGTCGTCGCAGCTCGAGGACGTCAAAGCCGCCCGCAAGGACCTGCTCGACGTGGTCGAGGACGTCGACGCACGCATCCTGCAGGTGTTCACCGAGGCCTACGCCGATGTCGAGCGGGAGTTCGGGCAGGTGTTCCAGACCCTTTTCCCCGGGGGCGAGGGCCGGCTCGTGCTCACCGAACCCGGCGACATGCTCACGACCGGTATCGAGGTGGAGGCGAGGCCTCCCGGTAAGAAGGTCAAGCGGCTCTCGCTGCTGTCCGGCGGTGAGAAGTCGCTGACCGCGGTCGCGATGCTGGTCGCCATCTTCCGCGCCCGCCCGTCGCCGTTCTACGTCATGGACGAGGTCGAGGCGGCGCTCGACGACACCAATCTCCGGCGTCTCATCAAGCTGTTCGAACAGCTGCGGGAGAAGTCGCAGCTCATCGTCATCACCCATCAGAAGCCCACGATGGAGGTCGCGGACGCGCTCTACGGAGTCAGCATGCGCGGCGATGGCATCACGACAGTCATCTCGCAGCGCATGCGCGGGGTGAACATGCCCGTGGGTCAACAGGAGGACACCAGCCAGTGAACACCGGAATCATCATCGGGATCGTCATCGCGGTTCTCGTCGTGGCCGCGCTGATCGTGCTCGGCCTCGTGCTGTCGCGCCGTCGTCGCATCTCGTTGTCGGACGACAAGCCGCAGGAGATCGTCGACGGCACGACTCGACAGGTCGACCGTTCCGGGGGATACCAGGCGGGGTCGGGCTTCAACTTCAGCCGGGGGGACACCGCGACGCCGCTCGCGGAACCGCCGGCACGCAAGCCCGAACCCGTGCGCAAGCCGGACGGCCCCACCGTGCGGCCGCCGGTGGAGCGCACCGACGTCGACGGGCAACCGGGGGTCGGCGACGACGCCGCCGTGCCGCGCGACTCGGTTCGGCGCGGTGTCACCGATGTGTCCCTTCCCGATGTGTCCCTGCCCGATGTCGACGACGCCCCGGCCGCGTCCGAGACCGCTGCACCCGAGACCGCTGCACCCGAGGTCGCCGAGCCCGAGACCGCTGCACCGGAGGTAGCCGAGTCCGAGACCGCTGCATCGGAGACTGCCGACGCCGAGACCGCTGCACCCGAGGTCACCGAAGTCCCGGAGGTCACCCCCGAGGCCGCGGCACCGCAGGCCACCGAGACCGAGACCGTCGCACCGGACGGGACCGTCGTTCCCGACGACGCGGCGGAGGCGACCGCGACTGTCCCGCTCGACGACATCGCGCCCACCGCGGGGCGGCTCGGTCGTCTGCGCGGGCGGCTGTCCCGGTCGCAGGGGGCGATCGGAAAGGGCGTGCTGGGCCTGCTCGGCGCGGGCGACCTCGACGAGGACAGCTGGGAAGAGATCGAAGACACCCTGGTCATGGCCGACCTCGGATCGTCGACCACGGCGACCGTGGTGGAGACGCTGCGGACCGAGCTCGCCGCCAACCCGGTTCGGTCGGCGGCCGAGGCGCGGGCCCTGCTCAAGCGGGTGCTCGTCGATCAGCTCGACCCCACTCTCGACCGCTCGATCCGCGCGCTCCCGCATGCCGGGCGGCCCGCGGTGGTTCTCGTCGTGGGGGTCAACGGGACCGGGAAGACCACCACCACCGGCAAGTTGGCGCGTGTGCTCGTCGCCGACGGGCGCCGGGTGCTGCTCGGTGCCGCGGACACGTTCCGCGCGGCGGCCGCCGACCAGTTGCAGACCTGGGGTGAGCGCGTCGGCGCGGAGATCGTCCGCGGCAAAGAGCAGGCCGATCCCGCGGCGGTGGCGTTCGACGCGGTGGACCGCGGCATCGCGACCGGGGTCGACGTGGTGATGATCGACACGGCCGGACGCCTCCACACCAAGACCGGTCTCATGGACGAACTCGGCAAGGTCAAGCGCGTCGTCGAGAAGAAGGCCCCCGTCGACGAGGTGCTCCTCGTCCTCGACGCCACCGTCGGCCAGAACGGTCTCATGCAGGCCCGGGTCTTTGCCGAGGTCGTCAACATCACCGGTGTGGTACTCACCAAGCTGGACGGCACCGCCAAGGGCGGGATCGTCTTCCACGTCCAGAAGGAACTCGGTGTGCCGGTCAAGCTCGTCGGCCTGGGGGAGGGTGCAGACGACCTCGCGCCGTTCGAGCCCGAGGCCTTCGTCGACGCCCTGCTCTGAACTCCAGGGACGCTGCCGTGAACCCGGGATCTGCGATCGGAAATCTCGGGTTAGCGGTCGCCCGACGTCTCTGAGACATTTCTCAGAAGCGAACTGGGACGTTACACGCGCGAAATACAAACCGCCCAGGGGGTTACGCGCCTGAAACGTCGGGGCACCACAGCTGAAACCGAGTGCCGACAATCTCTTTGGAGGCGCCGAGCCGTCGGCGCATCCTGAGGAGGTTTCGTAGTGGATTCGGCTCTGTTGCCAAACGAATCGTTTGGCCCCATCGACACGGGCAACACGGCATTCATGCTCGTGTCGGCCGCGCTCGTGTTGCTGATGACCCCAGGCCTCGCCTTCTTCTACGGGGGGTTGGCGCGAGGCAAGTCCGTTCTGAACATGATGATGATGTCCTTCGGTTCGCTCGCGACCGTCAGCGTCGTCTACGTGCTCTGGGGCTTCTCGATGTCGTTCAGCGACGGCATCACGGGCAGCAGCGACATCGGCGGCATCTTCGCGAACCCGTTCGCGCTGTTCGGGTCGGACCAGCTCATGAGCACCATCGGTGAGGGCGAGACCGAGCAGTACGTCACCGGTGGTCTCACGATCCCGGCGATCGTCTTCATGGGCTTCCAGCTGACCTTCGCGGTCATCACCGTGGCACTGATCAGCGGTGCGCTCGCCGAACGCGTGAAGTTCTCCACCTGGCTGGTCTTCACCGTCCTGTGGTCGACGATCGTGTACTTCCCGTTGTCGCACATGGTCTGGGGCGGACTGGTCGGCGGCGGCGGCCTCCTCGGCGCGGGTGAAGACGGTCTGGCGGCGAAGATGTTCGGCACCGACGACGAGGGCGCGGCACTGGTCGCACCCATCGACTTCGCCGGCGGCACCGTGGTCCACATCAACGCAGGCATCGCGGCACTGGTCCTGGTCCTGATCGTCGGCAAGCGTGTCGGCTTCGGCCGCACCGCGTACCGTCCGCACAACATCCCGTTCGTCATGCTCGGCGCCGCCCTGCTGTGGTTCGGCTGGTTCGGGTTCAACGTCGGCTCCGAGCTGGGTGCCGACCTCCTCGCCGGACAGGTGTGGGTCAACACCACCGCCGCGACGGCCGCCGCGATCATCGGCTGGCTCGTGGTCGAGATCATCCGCGACAAGCACGCGACGAGCGTGGGCGCCGCATCGGGCATCGTCGCCGGTCTGGTCGCGATCACCCCGGCGTGTGGTTCGCTGACCCCGGTCGGCTCGCTGATCCTGGGTCTCGTCGCAGGTGCGCTCGCCGCGACGGCCATCGGACTGAAGAACAAGTTCGGCTACGACGACTCCCTCGACGTCGTGGGTGTCCACCTGGTCGCCGGTCTCTGGGGCACCGTGGCGATCGGCCTGCTCGCCGAGGACGTCGGCCTCTTCTGGGGCGGCGACTACAAGCAGCTCGTGGTCCAGATCGTCATCGCGCTCTTCGCGCTCGTGTTCACCGCAGTGCTCACCGCGATCATCGCCTTCGTGCTCAAGCCGCTGGGTTGGCGAGTCAGCGACGAGGACGAGAAGAGTGGCATCGACGAGGCAGAACACGCCGAGACGGCCTATGAGCTGGCATGACGCTCAGAGCCATTCGCTACTACGCTGACTCCTGTGGAGAGGGATAACTAATGAAGCTGATCACTGCAATCGTGAAGCCGTTCACGCTCGAGGACGTCAAGGCCGGGCTCGAGCAGGCCGGAATCCTCGGCATGACCGTCAGTGAGGTCCAGGGCTACGGACGCCAGAAGGGTCACACCGAGGTCTACCGCGGCGCGGAGTACTCGGTCGACTTCGTGCCGAAGGTGCGCGTCGAGGTCGTCGTGGACGACGCCGCCGTGGACAAGGTGGTCGACGTCATCGTCGAAGCCGCCCGGACCGGCAAGATCGGCGACGGCAAGGTGTGGGTGTCGCCGGTGGAATCGGTCGTCCGCGTCCGCACCGGCGAGCGCGGTGGCGACGCACTGTAGCGGCCCCGCACACGTGTGACGAATCCCGTTGAGCGGCCCCGTGTCCGACGATCAGTCGGGTACGGGGCCGATCCGTTCGACAACCCGATCGATGATCGGGACCTACCTATCGGAGGCCGTCGTTAGCGCTGCAGACCTGGCCAAGACCCGACGACAACTCACCGAGTCCGGCCGCACGGGAAAACTCGACGCACCGGCGTTGCGCCAGGTGCTCGTCGACCTGCACGAGTTCTGGCTCACCAGCAAGGGCGCCGAACTCGGAATCAAACCGCACAGTGGCTTCGCGATCGTCGCGGTCGGCGGTCTCGGACGAGGGGAGATGCTGCCCTATTCCGATCTCGACCTGATCCTCCTGCACGACGACATGCCGGTCGAGCGTGTGTCCGAGGTCGCCGACGGCCTCTGGTACCCGTTGTGGGACGCCAACATCCCGCTCGATCACAGCGTGCGGACGGTGCCGCAGGCGATGCAGGTCGCCGGGGACGACGTGACCGCAGCGCTGGGTCTGCTCGAAGCCCGGCACATCGCGGGCGACGAAGAACTGTCGGCTCTGCTGATCGGCGGCGTCCGGCAGCAATGGCGCAACGACATCCGCAGCCGTTTTCCCGAGGTCGTCTCGCATGCGCAGGACCGGTGGCGGCGGGCCGGGGACATCGCGCACCGCGCCGAGCCGGATCTGAAGAACGGGCGGGGTGGACTGCGGGACGTGCAGCTGCTCGGCGCCCTGGCGATCGCCCAGCTCACCGACAACATGGCGGGGCTGCGGCCCGACTCCCCGGGCGCGGGCCCGCAGGTCGCCTACACCCGACTGCTCGACATCCGCACCGAACTCCACCGCATCGCGGGTCGCCCGCGCGAACAGGTGCAGGCCCAGGACGCCGACGAGATCGGGGCCGCGCTGCGCATCGGCGACCGCTTCGACCTCGCCAGGGTCATCAGCGACTCCGCCCGCACCATCAGCTACGCCATCGACGTCGGTCTGCGGACCGCGGGCAATGCGCTGCCGCGGCGCGGGCTCGCGAAGCTGCGCCGTTCGCCGTTGCGCCGGCCGCTCGACGAGGGCGTTGTCGAGCACAGCGGTGAGATCGTGTTGGCGCGCAACGCGATTCCCAGCAAAGATCCCGGCCTGATCCTGCGGGTGGCGGCCGCGTCGGCTCGCACGGGACTACCGATCAGTGCGTCGACGCTGAGCAGGCTCGCCGACTACGCGCCCGAGCTGCGCGAGCCGTGGCCGGCCGAGGCGTTGAGCGATCTGCTGGTCCTGCTCAGTTCCGGCCACCACATGGTCGACCCGATCGAGGCACTCGACCGGACCGGCCTGTGGGGCAGGCTCCTGCCGGAGTGGGGCGCGGTCCGCGACCTGCCCCCTCGGGATGCCATCCACACCTGGACCGTCGATCGACACCTCGTGGAGACCGCGGCCTACGCGAGCGCGATGACGACCACGGTGTCGCGTCCCGACCTGCTGGTGCTGGGCGCGCTCATCCACGACCTCGGCAAGGGGCGCGGAGCCGATCACAGCATCGTCGGGGCCGAACTCGCCGTGCAGGTCGGCAACCGGTTCGGGCTGTGGCCCCAGGATGTGTCGATCCTGTCGGACATGGTGCGTCATCACCTGTTGCTGCCGCAGGTCGCGACACGACGCGACCTCGACGACCCGGCGACCGCCGAGCATGTCGTCGAGAGCCTCGGCCACAACCGGGTCCTGTTGGAGTTGCTCGCGGCACTGGCTGAGGCCGATTCGCTGGCTACCGGACCGGGCGTCTGGGGCGACTGGAAGGCCTCCCTCATCAGGGACCTCGTCCGGCGATGCATGCGCCGCATGGAGGGAGTGCCGCCGAGTGAACCCGACCCGCTGACCGCCGATCAGCTCGCGACCGCGGCCGAGGGGGACTTCGCCGTTCGCCTCGTGCGCGCGGACGGGCAGCACACCTATCGCGTCACGATGGTGGCGCCCGACCAACCCGGGCTGTTGTCGAAGATGGCAGGTGTCCTCGCGCTCGGCGGGTTGCGGTCGCACTCGGCGTGCGCGCAGAGCCACGACGGCAAGGCCATCAACTCCTTCGTCGTCGTCCCCATGTTCGGCAGCCCCCCGGACGCAGGACTGCTGCGCCAGCAACTGATCGCGTCCGTCGACGGCAAGATCGACGTTCTCGCCCGCCTCGCGGCGCGGGAGCGGGACTCGCCGATACCCACGATCGGCACCGTCGCCACGATCCCGGGCACCTTCGTGTCGACCGGTACCAACGCGGGCAGCACCGACCCGGAGGTCGACGGGGCGGGTCACCCGAAGAACGCGGTGCCCGCGCTGTTCGCGGTCGCCCCGCCGCGGGTGACGTGGCTCGACGCGCCGGACGGCGAGGCGGTGCTGGAAGTCCGGTCCGACGACCGGATCGGGCTCCTGAGCCGGGTGAGCGCCGTGCTCGAGCAGCACGGCGCCGACATCCGCTGGGCCAAGGTCTCCACGCTCGGTGCGACCGTCGTCGACGTCTTCAGTCTGCGGCAGACGGCCGACTCCGACGACGCGCGTGCCGAGCTGACCGAGGCCATCGTCGCGGTGTGTCCGCCGCTGCAGCCCACGCGGGACGAGGAGGGCGACGGACCGCAGACCTACGGCGGGACCGGACGGTCGGGCGTGCCGATCTCCTAGATGTCACGACCGTCGACCCTCATGGAAGGATGGGATCATGTTCGATTCCCTCTCCGACCGGTTGACCGGTGCCCTGAAGGACCTGCGTGGCAAGGGGCGGTTGTCCGACGCCGACATCGACCGCACCTGCCGCGAGATCAGGCTGGCCCTGCTCGAGGCGGATGTCTCGCTGCCGGTGGTGCGTGCCTTCATCGCGCGGATCAAGGAGCGCGCCAAGGGGGCCGAGGTCTCCGCGGCGCTGAACCCGGCGCAGATGGTCGTCAAGATCGTCAACGAGGAACTGGTCGGCATCCTCGGCGGAGAGACCCGGAGGGTGCGGTTCGCCAAGAACCCGCCGACGGTCATCATGCTGGCCGGCCTCCAGGGTGCCGGTAAGACGACCCTCGCCGGCAAGCTGGGCAACTGGCTCAAAGAGCAGGGTCACACGCCACTGCTGGTGGCTTGTGACCTGCAGCGTCCCGGCGCGGTGTCGCAGCTGCAGATCGTCGGCGAGCGGGCCGGTGTCCCGGTGTACGCGCCGCATCCCGGCACGTCGATCGGCGGCGAGGGAACGCTGGGCGTCACCTCCGGTGATCCGGTCTCGGTCGCGAAGGCCGGCGTCGACGAGGCCCGGGCCAAGCACTACGACGTGGTCGTCATCGACACCGCCGGCCGGCTCGGCATCGATGCGGAGCTGATGAAGCAGGCCTCCGACATCCGGGACGCCACCACTCCCGACGAAGTGCTGTTCGTCGTCGACGCGATGATCGGTCAGGACGCGGTCACCACCGCCGAGGCCTTCGCCGACGGCGTCGGCTTCACCGGCGTCGTGCTGACCAAGCTGGACGGCGACGCCCGCGGTGGTGCGGCGCTGTCGGTCCGCGAGGTGACCGGGCAGCCGATCATGTTCGCGTCCTCGGGAGAGAAGCTCGAGGACTTCGACGTCTTCCACCCCGACCGGATGGCGAGCCGGATCCTGGGTATGGGCGACGTGCTCAGCCTGATCGAACAGGCTGAACAGCACTGGGACGCGCAACAGGCCGAGGCCGCCGCCACCAAGATCACGCAGGGCGACCTGACGCTCGAGGACTTCCTCGAGCAGATGCTGATGATCCGCAAGATGGGCCCGATCGGCAACATCCTCGGCATGCTGCCGGGCGCGGGTCAGATGAAGGACGTGTTGTCGCAGGTCGACGACAAGCAGCTCGATCGGGTGCAGGCGATCATCCGGGGTATGACACCCGCCGAGCGGGACAACCCGAAGATCATCAACGCCTCGCGCCGACTGCGTATCGCGAACGGTTCTGGCGTCACGGTCAGCGAGGTCAACCAACTCGTCGACCGGTTCTTCGAGGCCCGCAAGATGATGGCGCAGATGTCCGGTCGCATGGGTATGGGTGCGGTGAACCGCAAGTCGAATCGCAAGAAGGGCAAGGGGAAGAAGGGGAAGGGCCGCGGCCCGACACCTCCCAAGGCGCGCGGTGGATTCCCCGGCATGCCGGGCGGGATGCCCGCCGGATTCCCGGACCTGTCGAACATGCCCGCGGGACTCGACCAGTTGCCGCCGGGACTCGAAGGTCTCGACGTCTCGCAGTTCCAGCCGAAGAAGAAGAAATAGTCGTGGGCGGACACGGGGCCCGCCACTACCGCGGTTCCGACCCCCTCACCGGGGAGCCCGTCGAGTTCTGGGTGCGCGACGGAGTGGTCAGCTCCACACCGGTCGCCGATGCCGAGACCGCGGTCGACGGCGGGTGGATACTCCCCGGCCTCGTCGACGCCCACAATCACGTGGGTATCGCGCCCGGACTAGGTGTCGACATCGAGCAGGCCCGCGGGTTCGCGTACGCCGACGCCCGTGCGGGCACCCTCCTGATCCGCGAGGTGGGGTCGCCGCTCGACACCCATCCACTCGACGACGACCCCGCCTGCCCCCGCTTCATCCGGTCGGGCAAGCACATCGCCCGTCCGAAGAGGTATCTGCGCGACTACGGCGTCGACCTCGACGACCCGGACGAGCTCGCCGCGGAGGTCGCGCGTCAGGCGGAGGCCGGAGACGGGTGGGTCAAGATCGTCGGCGACTGGATCGACCGCGACGCCGGGGACCTGGCGCCGCTGTGGACTCGCGACCAGATCGAGGCGGCGGTCGGGGTGGCCCACCGTCACGACGCCCGGATCACCGCGCATGTGTTCGGCACCGACGCCCTCGTCGATCTCATCGCGGCAGGGGTGGATTGCATCGAACACGGGACCGGCTTGACCGACGACCTCATCGCGCAGATGTCCGAGCGCTCGATTGCGTTGGTGCCCACCATGATCCAGGTCGAGAACTTTCCGGGTATCGCCGACGGCGCGGACCGTTTCCCGACCTATGCCGCGCACATGCGGGCCCTGCACGCCGGCGCCCCGAAGGTGTTCGAGGCCGCGCGGGAGGCCGGTGTGCGTATCTTCGCCGGGACCGACGCGGGCGGATTCGTCGAACACGGGCGCATCGTCGACGAGATCGAGGCACTCGCGGCGGTCGGCCTCGGAGCCGCGGCCGCGGTCGATGCCGCCTCCACCGGTGCCCGCCGCTGGCTGGGTGCGGATGTCCTCGACGACGGTGACCGCGCGGACTTCGTGGTGTACGCAGAGAACCCGTGCGAGGATCTCGGCGTGCTGAGGCATCCGCTAGCAGTGGTCTCCTCGGGCCGCCACATCGTGTGAGCAACGCCACAAGTGGGCCTCTGGTGTGTGCTTCTTACCGCCGCGTAACGTAGCAGCGGCGTTGCAACGGTTCGAGTACGACGAGCCGGTTCAGCCCGGAACTGTCAGCCCAGATCCGGCTGGCGCAGACGCTGTCGGAGCCGGGGGTCGAGGGAGGCTCCGGTGGCGCTGCGCATCCTGGGTACCGATGGACCGATTCACCTTGGTGACGAACACATCGAGTGGCGGAAGCGACGTGCGGCATGTGGTCGTCCTCGCGGGGTGGGTGACCACATGCCGGAACACCCCTGCGCCCGTACTTCGGTCCCGACGGCCGCCACCGGCTCCAGGATTTCTGTGCGAGCCGCACCGTCTGGCACAATGGCTCGCTGGTTCGTCGGATCCGGTCACGGCCGCCCGACGGTCACACCGAACATTCGCAAAACCGGGTCCGTCATTCCGGACGGGCTGCTGAATTGCGCAGTGACCACACGAAAGAAGTAGACATGGCTGTCAAGATCAAGCTCACGCGGCTCGGCAAGATCCGCAACCCCCAGTACCGCATCGTCGTCGCCGACGCTCGCACCCGCCGCAACGGCCGCGTGATCGAGACCATCGGCAAGTACCACCCGAAGGAAGAGCCCTCGCTGATCGAGGTCGACTCCGAGCGCGCCCAGTACTGGCTGGGTGTCGGCGCGCAGCCGACCGAGCCCGTCGCCGCGATCCTCAAGGTGACCGGTGACTGGCAGAAGTTCAAGGGTCTGCCGGGCGCCGAGGGCACTTTGAAGACCGCCGAGGCCAAGCCCTCGAAGCTCGACCTGTTCAACGCCGCGCTCGCCGCCGCGGACAACGAGCCCGTCGCCGCCGCGACCACCCCGAAGAAGAAGGCCGCCAAGAAGGACGACGAGGCTGCCGAGGCTCCCGCCGCCGAGGGTGACGCGTGAGCTCAGTCGTCGCCGACGCCGTCGAGCACCTGGTCCGCGGGATCGTCTCGAACCCCGATGACGTCCAGGTCGACCTCGTCACCGGCCGCCGCGGCCGGCTTGTCGAGGTCCACGTGAATCCGGACGACCTCGGGAAGGTCATCGGTCGCAACGGTCGCACGGCGACCGCGCTGCGCACCCTCGTCTCCGGCATCGGTGGACGCGGGATGCGCGTCGACATCGTCGACACCGACCGCTGACCGAACACCCGAAGAACATCGAGCGCACCGTGGATCTCGTCGTCGGCCGTGTGGTGAAGTCCCACGGCATCCGTGGCGAGGTCGTCGTCGACGTCCGCACGGACGAACCCGATGTGCGTTTCGCTCGCGACTCGGTGCTGCGCGGCCGTCTGCCGCGCGGTGGCGGGGAACGCGAATTCACCGTGACAGCCGCCCGGGAACATTCCGGGCGGCTGCTCGTGTCTCTGGCCGGGGTGTCCGACCGTGGCACGGCCGATGCCCTGCGCGGCACGCTGTTCCTGATCGACAGCTCGCAGGTCGAGCCGTCTGACGATCCCGACGAGTTCTACGATCACGAACTCGAGGGAGTCGCCGTGCAACTCGGCGACGGCACCGCCATCGGGGTGGTCGATTCGGTGCTGCACCTGCCCGGCGGAGAGCTGTTGTCGGTCCGGACGACCGACGGTCGGGAGGTGCTCATCCCGTTCGTGCGCGAGATCGTCCCGAGCGTCAGCCGCGAACTCATCGTGATCGATCCGCCGGACGGTCTGCTGGACCCCGACTCTCTCGACGGTGCGCCCTGATGCGCCTCGACGTCGTGTCGATCTTCCCGGAGTACCTGCAACCGCTGCGAGTTGCCTTGTTGGGCAAGGCGATCGACGCCGGCCGCATCAGCGTCGACGTCCACGATCTCCGGGACTGGACGCATGATGTGCACCGCAGCGTCGACGACTCGCCCTATGGGGGCGGGCCGGGGATGGTCATGAAACCCGACGTCTGGGGTCCCTGCCTCGACGCCGTGTGTCCTGACGACGCACTGCTGGTGGTGCCGACGCCGGCCGGTGTGCCGTTCACCCAGGAGACCGCACGCCGCTGGAGCGGCGAGAAACATCTCGTGTTCGCCTGCGGCCGGTACGAGGGTATCGATCAGCGCGTCTTCGACGATGCGGCCCGGCGGGTCCGCGTCGAGGAGGTGTCGCTGGGTGATTTCGTCCTGATCGGGGGAGAGGTCGCGGTCATGGCGATGATCGAGGCGACCGTGCGACTGCTCGACGGGGTGCTCGGCAACCCGCGGTCGCATCAGGAGGACTCGTTCTCCGACGGCCTGCTCGAAGGTCCCAGCTACACCCGTCCCGTTACCTGGCGGGGCCTCGACGTCCCGGCGGTGCTTCTCAGCGGCGACCATGCGAAGGTGGCCAGCTGGCGTCACGAGCAGTCGTTGCAGCGCACCCGCGCACGCCGGCCCGATTTGCTCGACGAGGCTGTGCACAGCGCGGACGCCGGAGACCCGGAAGTCGGCTAGGATTCCGGGAAACTCGACGTATACCGGGGGCCTGGGGGCGATGCACGGATATTCGGCGATGCTCGACGAGCTCGAACGGCAACGCGCCGAGCTGGACCGGGTCCGTGAGGCGTTGTCGCAGTTGACTTCTCGCGCCACGAGTGCCGACCGGCTGGTCGCGGTGACCGTGAACGCGCGAGGACTCGCCACCGACATCTCGATCGAGCCCGCCGCCCTGCGGCGCTACCGCGCCGACCAACTATCCACGCTGTTGACCACGCTGATCGCCGAGGCAGACGCCGCGCTGCGCACGAAGAGTGCCGAATTGCTCACCCGGGCCGGAGATCTCCCGCTCGATCATGCCGACGCCCGGCTCGGTGCGAACGCCGACGGGGCAGGCCGGTGACACCGATCGATCCGGTGACCGGCAGGGTCGCCGTCGACGCCGGCCTCGCCGGAGATCTGTCCGAGCAACTCGCCGCCGCCGCTGCCCGACTGCAGACCCTGACGGCCGAACTCGCCGCGGTGCTGGGCGATCTCGACCGGGCTGTCGGTGTCGGTGAGCCCGCGCAGGCGTTCCGGAGGGGGTTCGTTCCGGCCGGCGCGGACCTGGTCGACGCGATGGGTGCACTCGCCGGACGCGTTGCCGACCGCGGCCGCGGGATCGCCGTGGGTACCGCTGCCCTGGCCGACGCCGACGCCGCCGGTGCCACAGCCATCGACGGGGCCGACAACTGATGGATGACAACGGATCTCCGGCCGATGCCAGGCGCATTGCCGAGTCTCTTGCGCCCGGCGTCTGGCCCACCGCCGATGCCGAGGGGCTGCGGGACGCGGCGAACCGGCTTCGTGAGCTCGCCGGGTCGGTGGAGGGAGTCACCGGGGCGGTGACGTCGGCGGCGGGTGACTACATGGCAGGAACAGCGCGGTCGGCGGGGGAGTTCCGCCACGCGATCGTCGCCGGCCTCGACGCGGTCACGGGCGCCGGGCCCGACTCGCTACCCGCTGCCGTCACACGCCTGCGCGCCCTGGCGGGATCACTCGACGCCTATGCCGACACCGTCGCCGACACACGGCAGCAGATGGCTGTCATCGCCCTCGTCGCCGACCGGGATCTGCGCCGTGCCGACGTGCTCGCCGAGGTGGGGGACGACACCTGGCGGGTGAGCGCGGCGAGTGCCGGACGGATGGCGCTCACCGCTGCAGGCGACGACCACACCGAACGGTCCGGCGAGGCCGGCCAGAGCGCGGGAGCTCCGGCCGCGACGAGCGGGATGATGCCCATGATGCCGATGGGCGCGATGGGAGCCGCCGGCGCCGTGGCGGCCGGACTGGGTGCGATGGCCGGGGCCAGGGCCGAGCCCGACCGGTCTGCCGTCGCCGACCTGGGGTGGCTCCGGCAGCGGGCCGAACGAGTGCAGACGTCCGTTCCCGGCGCGGTGGCGGGATGGTTCCGCACGGCCGTCGGGGTCGGAGCCGGTGAACGTGGCGTCCGCGTCGTCGTCGTCGGTACCAACGATCCGCAGCCCTACCAGCGGCCCGGTCTCGAGCTCGCGGACGACGAGGCGCTGACCGCCGACGGCCGGGCACCGGAGCTGGCCATCGCCGACCACATGACGAGTTCTGGGATCACACCGCTGGCGATCGCGGCGGCGACCCCCATGGCACCGGCCACGGTGTCGGCGCTGCGAGCCGCCGAGATCATCGTCGTCGAGCCGGGGAGGTGAGGGCTCCGGCGATTTCGTCGCGCTGGGGTGTCTCTGGCACAATAGTCGGGTTGCCTGTCGACGATGCTCCGTGTCCGGAGTACTCATCCGACCACGGCGACGCCAACGACTCGGAGTACGAACCGGTCGAGCCCGCGGGCCGCCAGGTTCCTCTGCTCATTGATTTCGCCAGACAAGGACCCGACACATGAACACGCTCGACTTCCTCGACAAGCAGTCCCTCCGCGACGATGTCCCGGACTTCGGTCCCGGTGACACCCTCGACGTCCACGTCAAGGTCATCGAGGGCAGCAAGGAGCGCGTCCAGGTGTTCAAGGGCGTCGTGATCCGCCGCCAGGGCGGCGGCATCCGCGAGACCTTCACCGTCCGCAAGGTGTCCTTCGGCGTCGGCGTGGAGCGCACCTTCCCGGTGCACAGCCCGAACATCGCCAAGATCGACGTCCTCACCCGCGGTGACGTGCGTCGCGCCAAGCTGTACTACCTGCGCGACCTGCGTGGCAAGGCCGCCAAGATCAAGGAAAAGCGCTGACGCGTCTACCCTGACGACGTGGCCGACACACAACGACCCCACGACCACCGCGACCTCGATCCCGATGGCGACACCGCAGACGGCGGCGCACGTCCCTGGCGGTTGAAGTCCGACGCGGACGACGATCTCGGGAACGCGCGCGATGCGAAGAAGCGGAAGTCCGGTTCGGGATCGCTGCTGCGAGAAGTCGCGATCATCGTCGGATGCGTACTGCTCCTGACCTGGGTCCTGCAGACCTTCATCGGGCGGCAGTACGTCATCCCGTCGGAGTCGATGGAGTCGACGCTGATCGGCTGCACCGGGTGCACCAACGACCGGATCGTGATCGACAAGCTGACCTATCGGTTCGGCGACCCGCATCCGGGCGATGTCGTGGTCTTCAAGGGCCCGTCGGAGTCGTGGAACGGCTCGTGGGTGTCCCCGCGCTCGACCAATCCGGTCATGCACAAGGTGCAGGATGCGCTGTCCTGGTTCGGGTTCGCGCCACCGGACGAGAACAATCTGGTCAAGCGGGTGATCGCGACCGGCGGCCAGACCGTCGAGTGCCGTAACGACGAGGGCGTCGGCGTCAAGGTCGATGGTCGTCCGCTGCGCGAGCCGTACATCGACATGAAGCTCCAGCAGGAGACGGTCGCCGCGTTCGGACCCGGTGTCGCCGGCCCCGGCAACCAGGTGCCGTCATGCCTCGGTCCGGACTTCGGTCCGATCAAGGTGCCCGAGGGGAACGTCTGGGTGATGGGTGACAACCGGTTGAACTCGCAGGACTCCCGTTACCACGTCGACGATCAGTACCAGGGCACCGTCCCGGTCAGCGACATCCGGGGCAAGGTCCGCACCATCATCTATCCCTTCTCGCGGATCGGTGGTGTCGGTTCGTTCAATCCGCAGCAGTGATGAGCCGGGTGACGAACCGCTGGCCACCGCGCTCGCCCGTCCGCCGGGCGGTGGGTCTGCGGACGTTCGAATTCGCTTTGCACCGACAGGGTCTCGGACCGGTCGCCGGTGTCGACGAAGCGGGACGCGGGGCCTGTGCCGGACCGTTGGTGGTCGCAGCCTGCGTGCTGAAACCCACCCAACTCGTCTCGCTCGCGGACCTCGACGACTCGAAGAAGCTGACCGAGCGGACCCGTGAGGGCCTGTATCGATCGGTCACCCGCTACGCACAGAGCTGGAGCGCGGTGATCATCGACGCCGACGAGATCGATCGCATCGGTATCCACGTCGCGAACATCGAGGGGATGCGCCGAGCAGTCGCAGCCCTCGACGTGAAGCCGGGGTATGTGCTGTCCGACGGGTTCGCGGTCCCGGGGCTGACCGCACCGTCGCTCCCCGTGATCGGCGGCGACGGAGCCGCTGCCTGCATCGCGGCCGCCAGCATCATCGCGAAGGTCACCCGGGATCGCATCATGGTGGCGCTGGACGACGAACTGCCGGGCTACGATTTCGCGATCCACAAGGGCTACAGCACCGCGCTGCACATGTCGCGGATCGACGCGGCCGGGCCGTCACCGCAGCACCGCATGTCGTACCGTAATGTCGCGGCACGAGTGGTCACCAGCGCAAACGACAACAGGGATAGGCTGACAGGATGAGTGCTGAGGATCTCGAGAAGTACGAAACCGAGATGGAACTCTCTCTGTACCGCGAGTACAAGGACATCGTCGGGCAGTTCACCTACGTGGTGGAGACAGAGCGGCGCTTCTACCTGGCCAACGCGGTCGAGATGATCCCGCGTAACACCGACGGAGAGGTGTACTTCGAGCTCCGGATGAGCGACGCGTGGGTCTGGGACATGTATCGCCCCGCACGTTTCGTCAAGCAGGTCCGGGTCATCACCTTCAAGGACGTCAACATCGAGGAACTCGAGAAGTCGGAACTTCGGCTGCCCGACGAGCCGTGAGCTCTCGCGACCGACCGTGCATGTTGATGGATTGCCCGTAGTCCACAGATCGTAGGATCTCCCGGAGTGCATCGCCGAACGTCGTCGCATCTGCGCGACGCTGATCGGTATGACCGATCCCGCACCCGAGCCCCATCGTTCCCCCGACCGTCGAGGTCATATCGGCAGGATCGGGGAGGACGCGGCCGCAGAATACGCGGTTTCTCTCGGTTGGCGTGTCCTAAAACGCAATTGGCGCAATCGCTACGGTGAGCTCGACCTCATCGCCGCGGACGGGTCCGTCCTGGTGATCGTCGAGGTCAAGACGCGCGCGAGCCGGACGTTCGACGACCCGGTCATGGCGGTCACGCCGGACAAGCTGGCGCGCATGCGCCGTGTGGCACAGATGTGGCTCGCCGCCCAGGACCGGCGGTGGTCGCAGATCCGGTTCGACGTCCTCAGCGTTCAGCTCGACCGGTTCGACCCCGACGATCTCACCCGCGCCCGGATACGCCACCACCCCGGCGTCTACGTGTGATGGTCCGATCTTTCTGTCACAACTTGCTGAGGTCGGTGCGGACGAGCATGACGTTGTAATCGCTCCAGCGGGATGCGTTGAAGTAGAGCTCCTTCGAATCTCCCTGCAGTGCAGGGGAGTTGGGCAGCATCATCGGGCCGTACAGAACCAGGGCGCCCTTCGGCACGATGGTTCGCGGGTTGCTCCACGGCCCTTCGGGCCGTTCCGCCGTCCGCAGTGTGATGTCGTTGTCGCCGTCGAGCATCACGTACTTCTCCAGGTACGGGCTCCACGCCACGGACAACTCGGTCACCGGCTGTCGGACGACGGCCGCGGACCCGTCGTCGGGGACGGCGGCGATGTCGTCGACCCAACCGGGTCCTCTGCCCGCCCAGTACTCGTATGCGTCGAGGTCGAGGATGTCCTCGGCCTTGAAGCGCGCGAGGAACGCGGCACCGAAACGTCCGTTGGGAGTTCCGTATTGATAGACGTAGCCTTCGTCCGCGGTGCCCGGTCGCCCTCGGACCCACGCGTTCTGCTGGAACTTGCCGTTGTTGAACTCGACCGGCCGGAACTCACCGGGCAGCCGCAACGACACCGGTGCGTTGATCAGGATGGTGTCCTGATCGGTGGTCCACGTCTGCCCGTTGTCGTCGGAGTGCGCGATCGCCGAGAAGTTCGTGACCCAGTTGCCCGGCGAACCCCAGGATCGGACGGACATGTAGTTGATGTACTGCCGGTATCCGTTGCCGTGGGGCAGCGATATCGCCGCGGTGGGAATCGTGGTGACCTCGACATTCGAGATCCCCACCGAGGGAATGAGTTCTTGCGCGTAGTTCGGCTGCCCGGGTGCGATCACCGAACCGGATGTCACGTCGCCTGCTCTGCCGTCGGGAACCGACAGGCCGTTGGCGAGGTTGTCGTCGTCCGAGCGGAGGAGGACGTTGTGACGCCACTGCTGGCCGGCCGCGTTGCAGTTGCCGAAGGTGTCGCCGAACGCCATGAGGGTCTGACCGCGACCGTTGTCCCAGGCCACCCCGAGGTCGGTGCCGCTGATGCCGAAACGGCTGAAGGTGCGGTTACTGCTCAGTGGGCCGGTGACCCATCCGGCGGTGCGCGAGATCTGTCCGACGTAGGGCACGAGCGGCGCCTGCGGACCGAGGCCGGGGACGTTCGAGCTGCCCGACGAGCCGCTGGAGCCGCTCGACCCGAACCCGAGGAAGCTCGACCCGGTACTCGCGTTTCCGCACGGCGCGGCGTGCGCCATGCCCGCCCCGGCGGTCAGGGCGATAGCGGTCCCGCTGAAGGCGATGACCCCGGCAAGTGCCAGCCGGACACTCGTGGTGAGACGGCGCGACACGCGAGACCTCCACTGCTTCGATGTGACGGAAGTTATTGACGTGACTATTGTTACTGGAGTGGCGTGTAAACGTCGCCTCGGCGCCGGTCACGATCTGGTGTCAGCGCACGAAGTGTCGCTGCTCGGCCGCGGTTCGCGATTGCCAGCCCACGCGCTCGAGCTCGGGGACGTCGGCGTCGAGTTCCGGGTAGCCGATGCACAGGTAGGCGACGAGACCCCACGACGCTGGGACGTCGAGTGCCGCGGCCACTTCGTCCGGGTCGATGATCGAGACCCACCCGACTCCGACGCCACGCGCACGCGCCGCCAGCCAGAGCGTGGAGACCGCGGTGACAACCGAGTAGTCGAGTGTTGCCGGGACGGTCCGCCTACCGAGTCCGTGGCCCTGGTCGGGGTCGCGGTCGCAGAATGCCGCCAGCTGAACCGGCGCGTCGTCGAGACCGGCCAGCTTGAGCGATGAGTACAACCGAGCACGTTCGCCGTCGAATCCGGCCATGGCGTCGGCGTTGCAGCGGATGAAGCTGTCGCGCACCGCCTCCCGAGCTGGAGTCGACCGGACCTCGACCCACCGCCACGGTTGGCTGTTTCCCACGGACGGCGAGAGTTCGGCCGCGGCCATGATCTCGGGCAGCAGGTGGGGGTCAAGCGGTCGCCGGCTGAATCGCCGGACGTCGCGCCGCCAGCGCAGCAGTCGGTCCAGGTCGTCGACGAACGCGTCGTCGAATGTTCCGTCACTCATCGGGTGTCGAGCCTAGTCAGGGTGCTCGACCAGAACGTGGTGGGTAGTGGACAACCAGGACGTCATCCACAGATCCGCCGTCGGAGTGGCTCGAGGCCGCCCGCCAGGCGTGTCGCCGGTGAGACTGATCCCATGTTGGGGCAAACACAGGCGGTGGGGCTCAATGCCTTCGCCGCGCGGGTCGTCGACGTGCAGGCGAGTGTCAGTTCGGGACTCCCGGGTTTCGCGGTGACGGGCAATCCGGACGCGTCGGTGCGTGAGGCGCGCGACCGGGTACGGGCGGCGATCAAGAACTCGGGCTTGGGATTTCCCGATCTGAAGGTGACGGTCGCGTTGTCGCCGGCCGACATGCCCAAGATCGGTTCCGGGTTCGACCTGGCCATGGCGGTGTCGATCCTCGCCGCGACCGATCAGGTGTCGTCGGAGAAACTGGTGACGACGGTCTTCCTCGGTGAACTCGGCCTGGATGGCAAGGTGCGTCCGATCCGGGGAGTGCTGCCGGCGGTGATCGCAGCGCGCCGGGCGGGGTATCTGCGGGCTGTGGTGCCGCTCGAGACGGTGGCCGAGGCCGCTCTCGTCGAGGGCGTGGACGTCGGTGGGGCGACGGATCTCGCGGAGGTCGTGCGTTGGCTGGCCGGAGATCACGTGCTCGACACGGTGCACGAGTCGATCACCACCCAGCCGCCGCCGATCCCGGACATGTCCGATGTCGTCGGTCAGCAGGAGGCGCGGCACGCACTCGAGATCGCCGCGGCGGGAGCGCATCACGTCCTCATGACGGGTTCGCCGGGCATCGGCAAGACGATGCTCGCCCGACGTCTGCCCGGAATCCTGCCTTCCCTGGGTACGGAGGACTCCTTGGAGGTGACGGCGATCCATTCGCTGGTCGGCGAACTGTCGCCCGGACGTCCGCTGATCACCGAACCGCCCTTCATCGCGCCCCACCACAGTTCATCGACGACGGCGCTGCTGGGCGGGGGTACCGGTTTCGCCCGTCCCGGTGCGGTGTCGAAGGCGCACCGCGGTGTCCTGTTCCTCGACGAGTGCGCCGAGATGAGTGTCAAGGTCCTCGAATCCCTCCGTGAACCCCTCGAAGACGGCGAGGTCCGGGTACCGCGCCGCGACGGGGTCGCCGTGTACCCGGCGCGCTTTCAGCTCATCCTCGCCGCGAACCCGTGTCCGTGCGCGCCGGCGCACGACGTCGACTGCGTCTGCTCGGCTGTCGTTCGGCGGCGCTACCTGGGCAAACTGTCCGGGCCGCTGCTGGATCGGGTGGACATCCGCGTGCGGATGGACCCGCCCGGCAACACCGCGCTGATGAGCGGCTCGGGGGAGACGAGCGCGGACGTCCGGCAACGGGTCACCGCGGCGCGGGCCGCTGCGGTGGAACGGTGGTCGGAGTTCGGCTGGCGGACCAACGCGGAAGTTCCGGGGTCGGCGCTGCGACAGAAGTTCAGGCTGCCCCCGCAGGTGCTCCGCCCCATCGAGCTGTTCCTGCGTGACGGGCGGGTGACAGCGCGCGGAGCCGACCGCGCATTACGACTGGCCTGGACCCTGAACGACCTGCGGGGCACCGTACAACCCTGCGAAGACGATGTCGCACAAGCGCTTCTGTACCGGGATCGAGGGGCGGCATGACCGGCGTCGGACACGGGGCGGAACTGACGTCGTGGGCCTACCTCGCGCGGGTTGCCGAGCCCCCGTGTGCCGCGGTCATCGCGTTGGTGGACGCCGTCGGTCCGGTCGACGCCGCGTCGGCCATCCGCCGTCGGGTCGTGCCCGCCGGACACGAGCAGGTTCTCGACGCCACCGCCGGTCGATGTGAGACGGATTCCGCCGCAGACGATCTCGTCATCGCCGATCGGGTCGGGGCGCGACTGGTGACGAGGTCCGACCCCGAGTGGCCGGCCTGGTCACTGCTGGCACTCGGACAAGCAGACACCGCCGCACGCGGTGGCGAACCGCTGGCGCTGTGGGTCCGGGGGCCGGCTCGCCTCGACGACCTCGCCGCCGCGTCGGTGGCGCTGATCGGTTCCCGCGCGGCCTCCGCCTACGGAGAACACGTCACGCAGAAGCTCGCGTCCGGACTCGCGGGGGAGGGATTCGCGGTCATGTCTGGGGGAGCGTTCGGCATCGACGGTGCCGCGCATCGGGCGGTGGTGGCGACGGGCGGGCTGACGGCCGCGGTCATGGCCTGCGGAATCGACCGCGATTATCCGGCGTCACATTCGGCGCTGCTGACCGAGATCGCTCGAACCGGAGCGGTGATCAGTGAGTATCCGCCGGGAACAACGGCGGCCAAGCACCGATTTCTGACCCGCAACCGGCTGGTCGCCGCAATGAGTGCGGGAACCGTCGTCGTCGAGGCCGGCAGGCGTTCCGGCGCGGCGAACACCGCGGCCTGGGCCCGTAAGCTGGGCCGACCCCTGGGCGCCGTCCCCGGGCCGGTCACGTCTGCGACCTCGGTGGGGTGCCACCGGATGATCGCCGATCAGCAGGCGGTGCTCGTGTCCGACGTCGCGTCGGTGGTCAACCTCGTCCACCCCGGCGGTGGCGGCGACGTCGGGCGCGGACGCGCGAAGGCGACCGACTCTCTCACGCCCGAACAGCTTCGGGTCCATGACGCCATCCCGGCGCGAGGTGGGGTCGGCATCGAGGAGATCGCATTCGCGGCGGGTCTCGACGTGGGGGTCGTGAGATCGGCGCTCGCACGCCTCGACGTCTACGGACACGTACGCAACGTCGATGGGCGGTGGCGCCTGGGCTGATACCCCGATCCGCTCAGGTCCCCGCACGGGTCAACACGTCGATCATGACGCGCAGATCATCGACCGTCGCCTCGTTCAGCCTCCCGTGCGCGTGGACGAAGCCGATGCCGGCATAGAGCAGGGTCGTCGCGCGGGCGTGGGCCTCGGCCTCGGAGAATCCGAGTTCGCGCATGGCGTCGTGAGCGATCGCGAAGATGCGGCAGTCGAGCTCGTCCACCGAGTCGGCGATCGACGTCTCGGTCTCGGCCCAGCGTCGGAGCGCGGACTCCATCGCCCAGCGGCGCGGATCGGAGACCAGCCGCGCCATCCCCTCGATGCGCTCGACCGGCGGCAACGACTCGAGTGCCTCGATCCGTGCGGCCACCGCGGCCTGCGCCTGGCGACAGTGGTCGGCCAGAGCGCTCTTCAATGCCCCGATGTCGGTGAAATGCCAGTAGAAACTGCCCTTGGTGACGCCGAGCCGCGCACTCAACCGGGAGATCTTGAGTCCCTCGATGCCGTCCTCGACCAGAATCCGTGCCGCCGCGTCCAGCCAGTCGTCCACACTCAACCGCGACCCGCGGCGCGGGGCGGCTTGTTCCACTGGCTGATCCGGCATGGAATCACCTCTGGTCGGGTCTCGCGACATCTGATCTCGGTCAGTGCAAACTCTCAGATCAGATCGCTCGATCGTGAGAAAACCTTACAACCGTGTATGTGTAGTTCGCTTGGCTAAAGCTAAGGGTGCCCTATCAAAGGCGTACTCTGGGCGCGAATGAGGAGGTTCGAATGGCCAAACGCGTCAACACGATGACGGTGCTCCGAAGAGAACGGCTCAGCCCGCATTTCGTGCGGTTGTACCTGGGCGGGGAGGGCTTCGACGATTTCGAGCCCGCCGTGGGCAAGACCGGTGACCCCGACACGGACATGTACGTCAAGTTCGTCTTCGCCCCGGCCGGCGTCACCTATGCCGAGCCGTTCGATCTGCAGGCGATCCGGACGGCGGAACCACCGGAGCGTCAACCCGTCTTGCGGACCTACACGGTCCGTCGTGTCGACGCCGCGGCGAGGGAGATCGTCGTGGACTTCGTCGTGCACGGCTCCGAGGGCATCGCGGGGCCCTGGGCCGCATCCGTCCGACCCGGCGAGATGGTTCGGTTCATCGGACCCGGCAGCGGCTACCGCCCGCGCGCCGACGCCCCGTGGCATCTCCTGGCATCCGACGAGGCCGGACTGCCGGCGGTGGCCGCCGCGCTCGAGTCCCTGCCCGCCGACGCGGTGGCGAAGGTCGTCATCGAGGTGGCCGGACCCGACGACGAGCTCGAACTCGAAGCGCCCGCCGGCGCCGATATCGTGTGGGTGCACCGGGGCGGGCCCGCCGGCGAGGTCGACGAGTCGGTGGCCGGCGACAACGCGCCGCTGATCGCGGCCGTGCGGGACCTGGGATGGCTCGACGGTGAACCCCACGTCTTCATCCACGGCGAGGCTCAGGCTGTCATGCACAACCTGCGTGCCTACATCCGCAAGGAGCGCGGGGTGAGCGCGGCGAACGCGTCGATCTCCGGCTACTGGAGGCGTGGTCGCACGGAGGAGGGCTTCCGCAAGTGGAAAGCCGACCTGCGGGCCGCGGAGGAAGGTGTCGCCGCGAACGGTTGAGAACCGGGCGGGCGTGGCACGGAGCGACGATTCGGCCACGACACCGCGTGTGCGGTTGCGGTGGGGTGCCGGACGCGGTGAGGTCGGAGGATGCTCGACGACTTCGCTGATCACCTTCGTCTGGAGAAGGGCCGCAGTGAGCACACGATCCGTGCTTACCTCGGCGGTGCGCGGGCGCTCGTGACGTTCGCCGGTGCGCGCGGCGTCGCGCCGGCCGACATCGACCTGGCGCTCCTGCGCGCCTGGCTCGCCGAGCTGACCCGGCGCGGCGCCGCCCGGACCACGATCGCCCGCCAGGTGTCGGCTGCCAAGACGTTCTGTGCCTGGGCCGTTCGCGAGGGCATCATGGCGACCGATCCGTCGCAGCGGTTGAAGGCACCCAAGGCTCACCGGACCCTACCGGCGGTCCTGGCGCCCGCCCAGGCCGACGCCGCCCTCGCCGCAGCCACCGCGGACCGCGATCCGGAGGACCCGATCACATTGCGCGACAAGGTGATACTCGAACTCCTCTACGCCAGCGGAATTCGGGTAGGGGAACTATGCGGACTCGACGTGGACGACGTCGACACCGGGCGGCGGGTGGTGCGGGTGATCGGCAAGGGAGACAAGGAGCGGTCGGTGCCCTACGGGGAACCGGCCGCGCGTGCGGTCGACGCGTGGTTGAGCCGCGGGCGCCCGTCGCTGGCGACCGACGGCTCCGGCGCTGCTCTCCTCCTCGGAGCGCGGGGCGGTCGGCTCGATCAGCGCATGGCCCGGACGGTCGTCTCCCGCGCGGTGACGGCGAGCGGGGGACCGGCCATGGGACCGCACGGATTGCGGCACAGCGCCGCCACCCACCTGCTCGAGGGCGGAGCCGACCTGCGAGTGGTCCAGGAACTGCTGGGCCACTCGTCGCTGGCCACCACCCAGATCTACACCCACGTCAGCGTCGAACGTCTGCGCGCGGTCCATCGGCAGGCCCACCCGCGGGCCTGATCACGGGTCCGGCCCGATCGGTTTGAGGCGAACCCGGATCGCGCCGAGCAACCCCAGGGGATCGATGTACTCCGCGGCGCGACCGCTGCCCCGGCGGGCGCCCCAGTGCAGGCACATCACCACCGGACACCCGGGGTGCGACCCCGAGACCGTGCCGATCACCGTTCCTCGAGACACGTGGTCGCCCGCGGACACAGCGGCTTCGACGGGCTCATAGGTCGTGATCACGCCGTCCGGGTGTGTCACGGACACGACCGGACGCCCGGCGACCGTCCCGGCGAAGCGCACACGCCCCGCGCCAGCGGATCGGACCTGCGCCCCCTGTGCGGCGGCGAGATCGACACCGCGATGACCGCTCTGCCATCGTCTCTCCGGAGCATCGAACCCGGTGACCACCAGCGGCCGCGGCGTCAGCGGAGCCGAATAGTCTCCGGTGGCGGCAGTGGCCCGGGCCGCCTCCGGCCGGCACACGGCGACCATCAGGAACACGAGCACGAGGACGACCGTGGGAACGACGCCGGTGACGGGGCGCGGGCCGGGACGGTACGGCGAGGCGGGGCGATCGGACGGCATACACCTTCAGACGCACCGGCCGCCCGAAGGGATCCATCGTCTGACGACGGGTTGCGTTTTGGTTTTCGATCGTGCGCGAGCGTAAACTTCGCTACGCACCTCATCGGTTGTTGATGAGGTGACTTCGCGCGTCTGCACTCAGGCCTGGACTGCGTCGGGGCTCAGCTCCCTGACCAGCACAGTTCCGACACACCCGCCGAGTGAGCAGTCCCGGACACGGTTCGTGTTCCGGGTGGCACCCGGTGCGCAGACGCCAGGGTCGGCGCCGACCGGTGCCGACGACAACTGCGACAAAAGGACGATCATGGCTGTCGTGACCATGAAGCAGCTGCTGGACAGCGGCGCACACTTCGGGCACCAGACCCGCCGTTGGAACCCGAAGATGAAGCGATTCATCTTCACCGACCGCAACGGCATCTACATCATCGATTTGCAGCAGACGCTGACCTACATCGACAAGGCATACGAGTTCGTCAAGGAGACGGTCGCCCACGGTGGCACCATCCTCTTCGTCGGCACCAAGAAGCAGGCGCAGGAGTCGATCGCCGCAGAGGCGACCCGCGTCGGCATGCCGTATGTCAACCAGCGCTGGCTCGGTGGCATGCTCACCAACTTCTCGACCGTTCACAAGCGTCTGCAGCGCCTGAAGGAACTCGAGACCATGGAGCAGACCGGCGGCTTCGAGGGACGCACCAAGAAGGAAATCCTCATGCTCACGCGTGAGAAGAACAAGCTCGAGCGCACCCTCGGTGGTATCCGCGACATGGCCAAGGTCCCCTCGGCCGTGTGGGTCGTCGACACCAACAAAGAGCACATCGCCGTCGGTGAGGCCCGCAAGCTGAACATCCCGGTCATCGCGATCCTCGACACCAACTGCGACCCCGACCTCGTCGACTACCCGATCCCGGGCAACGACGACGCCATCCGCAGCGCCGCTCTGCTCACCCGCGTCGTGGCCTCGGCCGTCGCCGAAGGCGTCCAGGCTCGCGCAGGCGCAGCCAGTGGCGATGCCAAGCCCGAGGCCGGCAGCGGCGAACCGCTGGCAGAGTGGGAGCAGGAACTGCTGACCCAGGCCGCAGCACCGGCGGGCGGCGATGCAGCCACCGAAACCCCGGCGGCCGAGACCCCGGCAGCCGAGACCCCGGCGGCTCAGTAGTCCTGACGGCCCAGTAGTTCCGACTGCTCTGCAGATCGGTCCCACACCACACTTCCCGAAGGAGGCTCGCCGACGATGGCGAACTACACCGCAGCTGATGTGAAGCGTCTTCGTGAGCTCACCGGCTCAGGAATGCTCGACTGCAAGAACGCGCTGGCGAACAACGACGGCGATTTCGACAAGGCCGTCGAGGAACTGCGCATCAAGGGCGCCAAGGACGTGGGCAAGCGCGCCGAGCGCTCCACGGCCGAGGGCCTGGTCGCAGCCAAGGACGGCGCCCTGGTCGAGATCAACTCGGAGACGGACTTCGTCGCCAAGAACGCCGAGTTCCAGCAGCTCGCCGACGAGATCGTGACCGCGGCCGCCGCGGCCAAGACCAATGACGTCGACGAGCTCAAGAAGGCTCCGCTCGGCGACGGCACCGTCGACGAGGCTGTCGCCGCGCTCTCGGCCAAGATCGGCGAGAAGCTCGAACTCCGTCGCGTGGCCTACTACGACGGCCCGGTGGCCGTCTACCTGCACAAGCGTGCGTCCGACCTGCCGCCGGCTGTCGGTGTGCTCGTCTCGTACGCAGGTGAGGGCGAGGCCGCCGAGGACGCCGCTCGCGGCGCGGCCATGCAGGTCGCAGCTCTCAAGGCGCGCTACGCCACGCGCGACGAGGTCCCCGCGGACGTCGTCGAGAACGAGCGTCGCATCGCCGAGCAGACCGCCAAGGAAGAGGGCAAGCCCGAGCAGGCACTGCCCAAGATCGTGGAGGGTCGGGTCAACGGCTTCTACAAGGATGTCGTGCTGCTCGACCAGGCGTCGGTCCAGGACTCCAAGAAGACCGTGAAAGCTCTTCTCGACGACGCCGGTGTGACCGTGAAGGGTTTCACGCGCTTCGAGGTCGGCCAGGCCTGATCTGACGGCCCCACGGGGCCCGAGTACAACCCCGAATCGCCCCGTCTCCTCACGGAGACGGGGCGATTCGGCGTCAGCGGCCGGTCCGCCGTTCGCGAAGAGCCAGGGTGAAGGCCCCGATCGCGACCGCGACCCCGGCCAGTACGCCGAGTGTCACCCGCAGTGCACCCAGGAACGTCCTCGCGGCGACCGACTGCCCCGCCTCCTCAGTCCACGGACGGGTCTGTGTCGCGACCGCGCCCACCGGGGCGGAACCCACGGGCCCGGCGCACCCGGGCACCGGCCGCTCCGGGTGCGACGACCGCAGCTGGGTGCTCGCACACGCCGCGAAGCGATCGGCCACCGGCTCGTGCAGGTACGGGGCGACCGGCGACTGGATCAGTGCGGCAGCGAGGTCGCTCCGTACCTCGGGAACAGTGATGGTGCTCTGTCCGGAGACCTGCGCGAAGAAGAAGATCGTCACCACGGCGAGTCCGATCGAGGCGCCGATCTGCTGGACAGTCGGGATCGATCCCGTCGCGGTTCCGACCGTGGCGTCGGTGGTGTCGGAGAGGATCACCGTCTGCAGCGGTGCGATGAACAACCCGGTGCCGACCCCCGCCAGCGCAAGCGGACCGAGAATGGTTGCCATGGGCAGGTTTTCGGACACAGGGTCGATGACCGCGGCGAGCCAGGCCAGACCCGCCCCGACGAGCAGCGAGCCGGCCAACAGCCCCCGCGGGGGACCGATCCGCGCGACGATCGGTGCGGAGGCCAGAGATCCGACAGCCGCACCGACAGCGAACGGCAGGGCCACCATCCCGGTCCGGGTCGCGGAGTAACCCAATCCGAACTGTGCCGAGATCGACACGGTGAAGAAGAAGCCGGCGAACACGCTGAAGAACAGCAGAGACAGGACCAACCCCACGGCGAACCGTCGCGACCGGAACAATCGCGGACGGAGCAGGGGAGTGCCACCGCGGGCGTCGACGCGGATCTCGTGGATCGCGAACGACGTCAGGAACACCGCGGACGCCGCGATCATCATCCACAGGGTCGGCGGCCATCCCGTTTCGCGGCCGACGGCGAGTGGACAGAGCAGTAGGAACAATCCCGCCGAGGACAGCAGGACACCGACGGCGTCCATGCGCTCCGGGGTGTCGTCGCGCGCCATGGGCAGGCGACTCCACGCGAGCAGGCAGGCGAGCACACCCAACGGCACGTTGACGAAGAAGATGGTGCGCCATCCCCAACCGAGGACGTCCGCGTCGACGAGAACGCCGCCGACGACGGGGCCGAGGATCGCAGCGATACCGGCCACCGCTCCATAGATCCCGAAAACCAGTCCGTGCCGGTGCTTTCCGAACAGCGTGGCGATGAGCGCGAGGGTTTGCGCGGACATCAGGGCGGCGCTCACACCCTGAGCACCCCGGAAGACGATGAGTTCCCATGGCCCGGTGGCCACTCCGCACAGGACCGACGTCGCGGTGAACGCGACCATGCCGGTCACGAACAGTCGTCGACGGCCCAGGCGGGCGCCCAGGCGGGCGCCCAGGTTCGCCGCGGGCAGGAGGGCGCACGCGAAGGCCAGCGTGTATACGGTCAGCACCAGCAACTGCTGGGAGGTCGACGCCTCGAGATCGGTTGTGAGATCGGGCAATGCGATGTTGACGACGGTGGTGTCCAACATCTGCATGAACACCCCGAGGAGGCAGCCCGCGAGCGCCGCCCACGCCCCGGGGCGGTCGGCGGCCGACGTCGACGGGTCCCGGCGCAGCGCCGGGTCGGCGCTCACGGGGTGAGCGCGGGCAGCGACGGCGCGTAGTCGCCCTCGGCTGCCACCGTGGCCATCACCTCGACGAAACGGGCGACGTAGCGCTCGACCGACTCGCGCGCGATCTCGGTGTTGGGGTAGAGCAACGTGATCGAGGTGCTACCGGAGAACCGGTTGACCCACATGTAGACTTCTTCACTGCTGCCCCGATTGCCGAACAGACACCCGTTCCCGGCCTCGAAGATCTCGACTCCCGGCAGCTTGCGGACGTCGATGTAGGAGACCATCGGGACCGACCAGCCGGATCGGACAGCGACACCGTCGGACGGCTCCACCAGCTCGAGTACCCGGTGAAAAGAGATGTCGGTGAGCTCTTTTCCGGCGTCGTAGCTGCGTGCGGCCTCCGGTGCCAGAGCGCGGAACGTGGTCGATTCGCCGATCGTCAGGGGGACCGGGATGAGGCTGGTGAACCAGCCCACCGATTTCATCTCCGCGGCTCCGGATCGGGTGCTCTTCGGAGTCATGCCGAAGTACTCGGTCTGGCCCGTGAATTCGGCGAAGACGAGACCGGCGGTCGCCATGATGCCCGCGACCATGGTGGCGCCCACATCGCGGCAGACCTTCTCGAACGCGGCCGCAGAGGTCTCGTCGAACAGCGTGGCGTTCACGATCGCGCTGCGCGTGTACGTCTGGTCGCCGGTTCCGAGCGGGAGCGGAAAGCTCGGCAGGCGGCCGCCGTTGGCGCGGACGAGATCTATCCAGCGCTCGACGCCCGGTGAGTGGCGGGTCAGCGCACGGGAAACGGCTCGTTCCCGTTCGCAGTAGTCGAGATAGCTACCGATCGGCGGCAGTTCGGCGCCGGCGCCGAAGGCCGCATTCATGTAGAGCGTCAACAGGTCCACGCACGTGATCGCCTGCGAGATCCCGTCGGTGTTGAGGTGGTCGGCCGCGGCGTACAGAGTGAAACCGCCGTCCCATTCGATGGCGCCGAAGGTGAAGCAGTCCCACGAGAACGGTCCGGGAGTCTCCTCCTGCACATGGGATCGCAGCTGGGTGGCGTCGCGATCCCCGTGGGGGACCGGCACGATCTCGACGACCTCCGGTGGCACGAGATGGCGGTGCACGGTGCCGTCGTCCTCCATCGAGAACCACGACCGGAAGCTGTCGTGACGACGCACGAACTCGTTGACCGCGGTGGTCATCGCCGACACATCCAGCGGGGCCGCCACGTCGAAGGCCATGAGGCAGAGCCGGGCGAATCGAAAGCCCGCAGACTCGTTGCGCCATGCCACGCGCAGGTACTCCTCCTGCTGATGCGACGGCGGCACCGGATGCACAGGTGCGCGTTCGGCGTCGGTCACCGAGGCGAGGGAGGCGACCCAACTGGTCAGATGACCTGGACGCGGGTCCCATTCCTCGATGAGGCCGAACTTCATCATCTGTGTACCTCGATTCGCCTGTGGCATGGCGGGTTTGGGTTCCGCGCCGTCCCCGATGAGACGATCGGCCGGATTCGGATGCGCCGATCGGCACGGACCCTACCGCACAGTAGGTGCGGCAGTCGACGAAACGGGTGTTGTCAAATTCCGGTGACACGCGGTGCGCACCAACTGATCTGTGCCGACCCACCTCCTCGGGTGGATGGGACGTTTGACCCATGTGGACACCACGGCACCGCATCCGTCAGACTGCCGGGGTTCCCGGTGTGACGTCTGTCGCATCCTGTCGAAAGCGGAGGGTATGGACGAGCAGTCTCGCGACGGGACCCGGCCGGCACACGGACACGTCGAGCCGGCCCCGAAGGCCTCCTTCTCGCCGGCGAGCGTGCTCTCGTTGATGGCCGTGCTCGCGCTGGTGACCGGGGTTCTGGCGCTCGCCGGCCCGGCCGCGGCCACGCCTGCGCCGGCGCGAGTCATCGGGGAGACGGTCCGGCCCGGCGGGGAGCTCGAACTCACCGTGCGATCCACAGCGATGCGGCGGGCGGTGCCGGTGAAGGTGTGGCCGAGTCGAAGCGGACGGCCGGCTCCGACGCTCTACCTGCTCAACGGCGCGGCCGGCGGAGAGGGTGGCAGCAGCTGGTTCGACCGGACCGATGTGCGCACCTTCTTCGCCGACGAGAACGTCACCATCGTGGTGCCGATGGGTGGTGCGGCGAGCTACTTCACCGACTGGCAGCGGCCCGACCCCGTGCTGGGTGTGCAGAAGTGGGCGACATTCCTGACCGGGGAACTGCCCGCCGTGATCGACGAGCGCTTCGCCGGTACCGGACGCAACGCGATCGCGGGGATCTCGATGGCCGGCACGTCGGTGTTCCAGCTCGCGCTGCGCGCACCGTCGCTCTACCGGGCGCTGGGGTCGTTCAGTGGCTGCGCGCAGACGAGCGACCCGCTCGGACAGGCCGTGGTCCGCATGGTGGTCGAGGGCCGGGGTGGGGCGAACACGCTGAACATGTGGGGGCCACCGACCGACCCGGCGTGGCGTGCCAACGATCCCTATGTCCACGCCGAGCGCCTTCGCGGCAAGTCGATCTATGTCTCCAACGGCTCCGGACTGCCGGGTCGGTACGACACGATCGACGGCCCCGGCATCGACGGCAACGGGTCCAAGCTGTTCGATCAGATCGCGGTCGGCGCGGTGATCGAGACCGCCACCGCCCGCTGCACACAGAATCTGCAGCGCCGCATGCGCGAGATCGGCGTGCCGGCGACGTTCCACCTCTATGAGGGCGGCACGCATTCGTGGCCGTACTGGCAGGACGAACTGCATCGCGCGTGGCCGCAGTTCCGGACCGCCCTCGGACTCTGAGGCGCGGCCTCGCCGGGACGGGCGGCACGTTCGCGACGACCGCATGTCTTGACGTGACGTGTGTCGCGGGTCGGATCGGGTGAAGACGTACGATAGTTCACCGAACCGACGAGTGAGGAAGCCGATGAGTGAAGCGCCCGACGCCACGCAGTCCGACTCCACCCCTTCCGGCCCCGCGCCGACGGCCGGGGACGGGGTCCGCCGGGACGGATTCCACCGGGTGCTGCTGAAGCTGGGCGGCGAGATGTTCGGCGGTGGCGAGGTGGGTCTCGATCCCGACGTCGTCGGTACCGTCGCCGACCAGATCGCCGACGTCGTCAACTCCGGGGTCCAGGTGGCCGTGGTCATCGGTGGTGGCAACTTCTTCCGCGGCGCCGAGTTGCAGCAGCGCGGTCTGGACCGCGCCCGCTCGGACTACATGGGCATGCTCGGTACGGTCATGAATTGTCTTGCACTGCAGGACTTCCTGGAGAAGCGTGGCATCTCCACCCGGGTGCAGACCGCCATCACGATGGGTCAGGTCGCCGAGCCGTATCTACCGCTGCGGGCACAGCGTCACCTCGAGAAGGGGCGCGTGGTGATCTTCGGTGCAGGAATGGGTATGCCGTACTTCTCGACCGACACGACGGCCGCGCAGCGGGCGCTGGAGATCAAGGCGGAGGTGGTGCTGATGGCGAAGGCCGTCGACGGCGTGTACGACGCCGACCCGCGCATCGATCCCGATGCCACACTCTTCACCGAGATCACCCACCGCGAGGTGCTCGACAAGGAACTGAAGGTCGCCGACGCGACCGCCTTCAGTCTGTGTATGGACAACAAGATGCCGATCTTGGTGTTCAATTTGCTCCAGCAGGGCAACATCGCCCGGGCGGTCGCAGGGGAGCGGATCGGCACCCTGGTCAGCACCTGACCGTCACCGAGCCCGACCCGGCCCCCAGGCCGACGAGAACCGAGCCCGACGAGAACCCGACGAACGGAACAAGGACGAAGATGATCGACGACGCGCTGCTCGATGCCGAGGAGAAGATGGAAAAGGCGGTGAACGTCGCCAAGGAGGACATGGGCTCGATCCGCACCGGACGCGCGAACCCGTCGATGTTCAACAAGGTGAACATCGAGTACTACGGGTCGATGACGCCGGTGACCCAGGTGGCGAGCATCAACACGCCCGAGCCGCGTCTCGTGGTGATCAAGCCGTACGAGGCGTCCACCCTGCGCGACATCGAGACCGCGATCCGCAACTCCGACCTCGGGGTCAACCCCACCAACGACGGCACCATCATCCGGGTGGCGATCCCGCAGCTGACCGAGGAACGCCGCCGGAGCCTGGTCAAGCAGGCCAAGGGAAAGGGTGAGGACGCCAAGGTCTCCATCCGCAACGTTCGGCGCAAGGCCGCCGACGAGCTGAAGCGAATCCAGAAAGAAGGCGAGGCGGGCGAGGACGAGGTGGCCCGCGCCGAGAAGGAACTGGACAAGACCACGGCGGCGTATGTGCAGCAGGTCGACGAGATCGTCAAGCACAAAGAAGACGAATTGCTCGAGGTGTGAGCGAAGTTCCGCGACGAGGCGGTGACGGGCCGCCCTCTCAGAAGTCGAGCGCCGGGGACTCGAGCCCCGAGAAGAAATCACGCGCGGGTCGTGACCTGCCGGCCGCGATAGCCGTCGGCGGCACGCTGGGCGTGAGCATCATCGCGATCCTGTTGTTCGCCCCGAAGCTCTGGTATGTCCTCGTCGCGGTCGCATTCGCGATCGCCACCTGGGAGGTTGCCAAGCGGCTGCGCACCGGGGGGTACGACATCGCGCTGTGGCCCCTGCTGATCGGGGGCCAGGCGATCATCTGGGTGAGCTGGCCGTGGGGTCCGACCGGTGTGCTCGTGGCATTCGCGGCGACGGTACTGGTCTCGATGGTGTGGAAGCTCCTGGGTCAGGGCATCAACCACGCACCGGTCAACTATCTGCGCGACCTCGCGGTCACGGTGTTGGTGCTCGCGTGGCTGCCGATGCTGGCGTCATTCGGCGCCCACCTGGTCGTACAGGACGACGGAGCCGCCCGCGTGGCGACCCTCATGGTGGTCGTCGTGTGTTCCGACGTCGGCGGCTACGTCGCCGGGGTCCTGTTCGGCAAACATCCGATGGCGCCGGCGATCAGTCCGAAGAAATCCTGGGAAGGCATGGTGGGGTCGTTGCTGCTGGGCAGCGTCGGCTCCGTGTGCTGCATCGTCTTCCTGATCGGCAGTCACTGGTGGATCGGCATGATCCTCGGGCCCGCACTGGTCGTCTGCGCGACCCTCGGCGACCTCGTGGAATCGCAGGTCAAACGCGATCTGGGGATCAAGGACATGGGCACCCTGCTGCCGGGGCACGGCGGCATCATGGATCGGCTCGACAGCCTCCTGCCGTCGGCCTTCGTCGTGTGGGCAGTCCTGACGGCGCTTCTCTGACATGTCGACTCTCTGACATGGCCGGGGAGCTGAGGTACCACCGCTCCGACTCGAGAATCCGCCGAGTTACTTGGCGGCTTTCTTGAGCGCGCGTCGCAGTTGCATCATGCGGAGTCCGCCGACGAGCGCGACGATCAGCGCGCCCGCGATCGCGGCGATCAGCAGACTCACCCCGAGTGGCAGGTTGACCTCCCAGAAGAGGAGCTCGATCGTCTGACTGGTCAGGTTCTGCACGATGAAGACCAGGAGCAGGATCATGATGATCGCGCCGATGACGACGCCGAACCATGTTGCTCGCGTACGCGTGTGCTCGACGTCACGGACCGTGCGCCTGAGCCGGTCGCGATGGTCGTCGGGGGCCGAAGTGTCCGCGGGATGCCCCTGCTCGGGGTAGGTGTGTTCGGCGGCCGGTACCGGTGAACCCGCAGCCTGCTCGCCCCACGCGGGTACCGGGCCCGTGCTCCGCCTGTCCTCGGGTGTCGTCATCACTTCATCATGACATGCGACAATGGCGCGATGACCTCA
The DNA here is from genome assembly GCF_051789125.1 of Gordonia terrae. GTDB lineage: Bacteria > Actinomycetota > Actinomycetes > Mycobacteriales > Mycobacteriaceae > Gordonia > Gordonia terrae_A. The sequence goes on from NZ_CP196526.1 coordinate 2,220,700, forward strand.
TTGCCACTTGTGTTCGACGCGCCCAAACGCGGGCGTCCGCCGACACACTTCGCCGATCTCGACGCCGCCGGTCGCGTCGCGGCGCTGGCGGAGCTGGGGCTGCCGAAGTTCCGTGCCGATCAGCTGGCCCGGCAGTACTACGCCCGGCTCAACGGGGACGTCGACGAGATGACGGACCTGCCCGCCGGTGCCCGGGAAGCGGTGCGCGAACGCCTGTTCCCGCAGCTGCTCACCCCCGTGCGGCACATCTCGTGCGACGACGACTCGACCCGGAAGACGCTCTGGCGCCTGCATGACGGCACCCTTCTGGAGAGCGTCCTGATGCGCTACACCGAGCGCAACACACTCTGTATCTCCAGCCAGGCAGGGTGCGGGATGGCGTGCCCGTTCTGTGCCACCGGCCAGGGTGGACTCGACCGCAACCTGTCCACCGCCGAGATCGTCGACCAGGTCCGCGCCGCGGCGCGCGCCCTCCGAGACGGCGAACTGGGGGAGCCCGGCCGGTTGTCGAACGTCGTCTTCATGGGAATGGGCGAACCGCTGGCCAACTACAAGCGGGTCGTGAGTGCGGTACGCCAGATCACCTCGTCCGCACCCGAGGGACTCGGGATCTCCGCGAGGTCGGTCACGGTCTCGACCGTGGGCCTCGCCCCCTCCATCCGCCGTCTCGCCGACGAGGGCCTGTCGGTGACGCTCGCGGTGTCACTGCACACACCCGACGACGAGCTGCGTGACACCCTGGTGCCGGTCAACAACCGGTGGTCGGTCAGCGAGGTCCTCGACGCCGCCCGCTACTACGCCGACTCCACGGGTCGGCGCGTGTCGATCGAGTACGCGCTGATCCGGGACGTGAACGATCAGCCGTGGCGCGCGGACATGCTGGGGCAGAAGCTGCACCGGGCGCTCGGCTCGCTGGTGCACGTCAACCTCATCCCGCTGAACCCGACGCCGGGGTCGGAATGGGACGCGAGTCCCAAACCGGTCGAGCGTGAATTCGTGCGGCGCGTTCGCGAGCAGGGGGTCTCGTGCACGGTCCGCGACACCCGTGGGCAGGAGATCGCCGCCGCGTGCGGTCAGCTGGCGGCCGAGGAACGCTGAACGGACCCGGCGAGACCCGGACAGACGACGAACGCCGAGCGGATTTCCGCTCGGCGCTTCTCGTCGGTGGGGTGGGGATGACCGGTCAGGACCACTTCCCGCGATTCATCCACCAGCCGCGCACACACAGGCCCAGCACCGCGACGGCGAACCCGATGAGGTAGAGGTCCTCGATGTGGCCGGTGTGGTTACCGATGATCATCGCCACGAGGAACAGTGCGAAGAACACTGCGGCGCCGTAGAAGGTCTTGGTCGCGGCACCGTGCCAGCCGAACCGGGCCGACGGGGCGTCGGCGGGCTCGCGCCGCCAGCCGGTGTCGACGATCTCGGCGTGGCCTCCGGTGCCGTGTTCGACGGTGTGCTCAACATCGGTGCTTGCCACAGCCACTCCTCACAGCGCGGACGTCAGATCTCTGACGATCGGTAGTAGTTCCGGATCAGCATAGCGGTATGTCCGTGGCGGCGGTCGGTCCGGTGTGTGGCGGCATGGTCCAGAATGGACGGGTGCCCACTCGCGTGCTGATCCTCGGCTCCACCGGTTCCATCGGCGTCCAGGCGCTCGAGGTGATCGCCGAGCACCCCGATCGATTCGAGGTCGTCGGCCTCGGCGCGGGCGGGGCCAATCTCGATCTCCTCGCCCGGCAGGCCGCCGCGTTCGGTGTCCCGGCTTCTCGGCTCGGGGTCGCCGACGCCGACCGGGCCCGTGAACTCGCCGACCGTCTCGGAGCGGGAGCCGACGCGGTCCTCGCCGGACCCGACGCGATGAGCGATCTGATCGACGCGGTCGCCGCGGACACCGGGGTCGACGTCGTGCTCAACGCGGTCGTCGGATCGATCGGCCTCGCCCCGAGTCTGGCCGCGCTCCGGTCGGGAGCACGCCTTGCCCTCGCGAACAAGGAGTCCCTCGTGGCGGGCGGCTCACTCGTCCTCGACGCTGCGGCGCCCGGACAGATCGTGCCGGTGGATTCCGAGCACTCGGCGATCGCGCAGTGCCTGCGCGCCGGGACCGCCGCGGAGGTCGACAAGCTCGTGCTCACCGCGTCCGGCGGGCCGTTCCGCGGCTGGACACGCGAGCAGCTGCAGGAAGTCACCCCCGAACAGGCCGGCCACCACCCGACCTGGTCGATGGGGCCGATGATCACCCTGAACTCGGCGACGCTGGTCAACAAGGCCCTGGAGGTCATCGAGGCCCACCTGCTGTTCGATGTCGACTACGACCACATCGACGTCACCGTGCACCCGCAGTCGATCGTGCACTCGATGGTGACCTTCGTCGACGGCGCCACGATCGCGAAGGCGTCGCCGCCGTCGATGAAGCTCCCCATCGCCCTCGCGCTCGGATGGCCCGACCGTGTGCCCGGATCGTCGTCGGCCTGCGACTTCTCGACGGCGTCGGCCTGGACGTTCGAGCCGGTGGACGACGCGGTGTTCCCGGCCATCGAATTCGCCCGCTCGGCGGGCCGGACAGGCGGCAGCCTCACCGCGGTCTACAACGCCGCAAACGAAGCCGCGGCCGCCGGGTTCTTCGCAGGTGCGATCCCTTTCCCGCGCATCGTCGAGATCGTCGGTGACGTGCTCGGCGAGGCAGATCAGTGGCATCAGAAGCCAGGTACTGTGGAAGAGGTCTTCGCCGCCGATCGGTGGGCCCGGGATCGTGCCGCCCAGCTCGTGGCAGTCGCATCCCCGTGATCCGGATGGAGTAGGTACGTGAGTTTCGCGATCGGTGTCACGCTGTTTGCGTTGGCGCTGTTGCTGTCGGTCGCCTGGCATGAGTGCGGCCACATGTGGGCCGCGCAGGCGACGGGCATGAAGGTCCGCCGGTACTTCGTCGGCTTCGGTCCCACCATCTGGTCCACCCGACGCGGGGAGACCGAGTACGGCATCAAGGCCCTGCCACTCGGCGGCTTCTGCGACATCGCCGGGATGACGCCCCACGAGGAACTCGCCTGGGACGAGCGCGAGCGGGCCATGTACAAGCAGAAGGCGTGGAAGCGGCTCGTCGTCCTGTTCGCCGGACCCGCCCAGAACTTCATCCTCGGCTTCGTGCTGATCATCATCGTGGGGCTGACCTTCGGTCTGCCCAACCTCAACCCGGGGCCGACCCCGGCCACGGTGGGCGAGACCCGGTGCGTGTCGCCGACCATCACGATCGTCGGCAACGATCAGACGGATTCGCCCTGCTCAGGGTCCGGTCCAGCGGGTGCCGCAGGGCTCCTCCCCGGCGACGACATCGTCGCGATCAACGGTCAGCCGGTCGGTCAGGCGTCAGATCTGACCCCCGTGATCCGCGAGTCCACCGGCCCCGTCGCACTGACCGTGGACCGCGACGGGCAGCGACTCGAACTGTCGATGACGCCGGAACCGGTCACCGTCACCGCCACGAAGGCCGACGGCACGACCGAGACCCAGACCTACAACATGGTGGGCATCGCCTACGACGTTCCGCCGGGGATCATCCACTACAGCGGTTTCGGGATCATCCCGGGCGCGCTCGGCTTCACCGGCGATCTGGCCGTCGAGACGTGGAACGCCCTGCTCTCCCTGCCCTCGAAGGTCGGTGCGTTGTGGACCGCGGTGACCGGAGGCGAACGCGCACTCGACACCCCGGTCAGCGTCTACGGCGCCTCGGTGCTCGGCGGCCAGGCCGTCGAACGCGGTCTGTGGGATCTGTTCTGGATGCTGCTGATCAGCATCAACTTCTTCCTCGGCCTGTTCAACCTGATCCCGCTCCTCCCGCTCGACGGCGGCCACATGGCGATCGTCGGGTACGAGAAGGGCCGAGACACCGTCCGGCGCTGGTTCGGCCGTGCGCCCGGCGGTGCCGTCGACTACTACAAGCTGCTCCCGATCACCTACGCCGCCGTGGTGGTGATGGCCGGCTTCATGGTCCTCACGCTCACCGCCGACATCGTCAACCCGATCAACCCCTGGTGAACACATCCGGGGTCAGCCCTCGCAACGAACACCGTGTGAGTTCACCGACTCACATCACCACTCCCGATCCCCAGAGGTGAACGAGATGAACGCCCCGACTTCCGCGAACGCCGTGCCGATCGGACTCGGCATGCCCGCCGGGCCGCCGCCGGTGCTCGCTCCCCGCCGCAAGACCCGCCAGCTGTTCGTCGGCTCGGTCGGGGTCGGCAGCGACCACCCGATCTCGGTGCAGTCGATGACGACCACCAAGACGCACGACATCAACGCGACCCTGCAGCAGATCGCGGAACTCACCGCGTCGGGCTGCGACATCGTCCGCGTCGCCTGCCCGCGGCCCGAGGACGCCGAAGCGCTCCCGATCATCGCCAAGAAGTCGAAGATCCCCGTGATCGCCGACATCCACTTCCAGCCGAAGTACATCTTCTCCGCGATCGACGCCGGCTGCGCCGCCGTGCGTGTCAACCCCGGCAACATCAAGGAGTTCGACGGGCGCGTCAAGGAGGTCGCCAAGGCGGCAGGCGATGCGGGAATCCCGATTCGCATCGGTGTGAACGCCGGCTCCCTCGACAAGCGCATCCTCCAGAAGTACGGCAAGGCAACGCCCGAGGCGCTCGTCGAGTCGGCGCTGTGGGAGGCGAGCCTGTTCGAGGAGCACGGCTTCGGTGACATCAAGATCTCGGTGAAGCACAACGACCCGGTGATCATGGTCGAGGCCTACCGGCAGCTCGCCGCCGCGAGCGACTATCCGCTGCACCTCGGCGTCACCGAGGCCGGGCCCGCGTTCCAGGGCACGATCAAGTCCGCCGTGGCTTTCGGCGCTCTGCTCAGCGAGGGCATCGGCGACACCATCCGGGTTTCGCTCTCGGCGCCGCCCGCCGAGGAGATCAAGGTCGGCGACCAGATCCTGCAGTCGCTCAACCTGCGCCCGCGCAAGCTCGAGATCGTGTCCTGCCCCTCGTGTGGCCGCGCTCAGGTCGACGTCTACAAACTCGCCGACGAGGTGACCGCGGGGCTGGAGGGCATGGAGGTCCCGCTGCGCGTGGCGGTCATGGGCTGTGTCGTCAACGGTCCGGGCGAGGCCCGCGAAGCCGATCTCGGTGTGGCCTCGGGTAACGGCAAGGGACAGATCTTCGTCAAGGGCGAGGTCATCAAGACTGTTCCCGAGGCGCAGATCGTCGAGACGTTGATCGAAGAAGCGCTGCGGATCGCCGAGGAAACAGGACAAACTGGAGACGGAACACAAGTGGGCTCGCCCGTGGTGACCGTCTCGTAGGAGGCGGTCGGGCTCGACAGGGAGGAGCGGCGTTGCTGAAGCTTCTGGGCGACAAGCCGCTTGGCGCACGCGACGCGCCCGCCGTCGAACGTGTGCTCACCTCCGACCCGGTCGCCATGTGCATGGTGGCCGCACGTTTCGAAACGCACGGGATCAATCCGCGCCTGCTCGGCGGGGAGCTGTGGACGGCCCGTGACCCGGCGTCGTCCCTGTGCTTCTCCGGCGCCAACCTGATTCCCCTGAGCGGTTCGTCGGAGGATCTCGACTATTTCTCCGATCGCGCCGTCGCCGCGCCGCGGGCCTGTTCGTCCATCGTCGGCCGGGCCGAGCTCGTCCTGCAGATGTGGGAGCAGATCGAACCCGTCTGGGGTCCGGCGCGCGAGGTCCGGCCGGTGCAGCCTCTCCTGGCGCTCTCGTCGTGTCCGGCGGTTCCGGCCGATCCGCAGGTGCGGCTCGTGACCCTCGACGACCTCGACGCCTACATGCCGGCGGCGGTGGACATGTTCATCGGTGAGGTCGGGGTCGACCCGACCGCAGGCGACGGCGGTCGGTCCTACCGCCGACGGCTCGCCTCGCTTGTCTCCGCGCAGCGGGTGTTTGCCCGCTTCGACGGTCCCGACGTCGTGTTCAAGGCCGAGATCGGTTCGCTGTCACGGCGCGTCGGACAGATCCAGGGGGTCTGGGTCTCACCCGACCGCCGCGGTGAGGGCCTGGGACTCGGTGGTACCGCCGCGGTCGCCGAGGCGGTCGCCGCCCACGGGCGCATCCCGAGTCTGTACGTCAACAGTTTCAACGTCACCGCGCGGGCGGTGTACGAGCGGATCGGCTTCGCCGAGGTCGGGACCTTCGCGACCGTCCTCGTCGACTGACATCCCGCCGCGAACCCGTTCGGCCGGGGAGTTACCGCGTGGCGTCCCGGGAATGCGTGACGGGCGGCCATAGACTCGACCGCGATGTGGCGCATGCGAACTCGATGGACCCCGGCGGTGATCGTCGCGCTGTGTGCTGCCGTGACGGTTGCGACCGTCGGCTGCTCGGCGTCGGAGGACGACGGCCCGCGTCGCGCTGCGGAGCGCTTTCTGTCGGCCTACGCCGACCATGAGGTCGGGGCGGCGGCCGGCCTGACCGACAACCCGGAGATCGCCGAGGCCGCGATGCAGTCGGCCTGGACGGGACTGGCGGCCGAAGCGCTCGACTCGCGCGCCGGACGCGTCCGCGTCACCGGCGACACCGCCGAGGTCGAGGTCGGCTACACCTGGGCACTCCCGCGCGGACGCACCTGGAACTACGACGCGACGCTGCGGATGGGTCGCTCGGACAGCGGATGGGCGGTCCGCTGGTCGTCGACGAACATCCACCCCAAACTCGGTGCCGATCAACGACTCTCGCTGCAGATCATCGAGGCGCCGCGCGCCACGGTGAACGAATCCGACGGCTCCGAGGTGATGGTCAACGGCAGCGTCGTCGGCGTCAACTTCGATCCGACGGCGGCGACCGAGCAGGGCGCGTCGGTCGCGGAATCGGTGACCGCCGCGGTCGCGGTGCTGCGTCGGTTCACACCCTCGCTCGACGAACAGGCCATCGCCGAACAGGTCACCGCGAGCGGTCAGCAATACCCCCTCGCGAGGCTCTCGCATGCGCAGTTCGACCGTCTCCGGGATCAGCTGGCCATCCCGGGTGTGGTGACCAACGAGCAGGCGGAGCTGGTGGCGAAAGACCCACGGTTCGCCCCCGCCCTGCTGTCGGAGGTCAAGAAGGTCGTCGACACCGAGGTCGCCGGACGTGCGGGCTGGCGGGTGGTCACGGTGAACCCCAACGGCCTCGACGCCGACGTCCTCGCCGATCACGACGCGGACCCGTCACCGGCGGTGTCGTTGAGTCTGTCGCGAACCGTCCAGAACGCGGCACAGCGGGCGGTCGACGCCACCAACCGCTTCCAGATCGCGATGGTCGCCGTGCAACCATCCACCGGTCGCATCCTCGCGGTCGCGCAGAACAACGCCGCCGACGCGCAGGGACCGATCGCCACGACGGGTCTGTACCCGCCGGGTTCGACCTTCAAGATGGTCACCGCGGCAGCCGCGATCAACCGCAAGATGGCGACCCCGGACACGACCGTCGGGTGCCCCGGCGCGATTCAGATAGGCCCGCGACTGATCCCGAACTACGACGGGTTCTCGTTGGGCGCCGTGTCGATGCTGCGGGCCTTCGCACAGTCCTGCAACACCACATTCGCGAAACTCGCCAGCGAGATGGGACCCTCCGACCTCGCGCACGCCGCGGCCGCGATGGGTATCGGTCAGCAGTACGAGATCGCCGGCCTCGACGCGGTGTCCGGATCGGTGCCGATCGAGAACGAACTGGTCGCCCGCAGCGAGGACGGCTTCGGTCAGGGCAAGGTCCTCGTGTCGCCGCTGGGGCTCGCACTCGTCGCGGCGACCGTCGCGAACGGCTCGAAAGCCCCGGTGCCGCAGCTGATCCTCGACAAACCGACCAAGGTCGAGGGGCCCCAGCCCACGATGAGCCCCGACGTGTACCGACAACTGCGCCCGATGATGCGCGCGGTCATCACCAGCGGCACGGCGTCGGTGATCGACGGACAGGGCGCCGTCTTCGGCAAGACCGGTGAGGCGGAGTTCGACGGCGGGTCGCACGCCTGGTTCGCCGGTTACCGCGGCGACATCGCCTTCGCCACCCTCGTGGTCCGCGGCGGCGACTCCAACAATGCGGTGGCCGTGACGCGCGACTTCTTCGGCGGCCTCGGACCCGGGTACGCCATCCGGTCGGTGTCCTAGCGATCTGGGTCGTAGCGATCCGGGTTCCTGCGGCCGGGGTTTCTAGCGGACGGGCAGGATCACCTGACGTCCGGCGTGGTCGATGACCTCCACCGGGTGATCGTAGGTGCGCGTGAGCAACTCGACCGTCATCACCTCGCGCGTGGGTCCGAGCGCCAGCAGCTCGCCGTCCTTCATCACCGCCACCCGGTCGGCGTAGGCGGCGGCCAGGGTCAGGTCGTGCACCACGAGCAACACCGCGTTGCCCGCGTCGCGATGGACGCGCAGGATGTCGAGCACCTGCTCCTGGTGGTGGATGTCGAGTGCCGCGGTCGGTTCGTCGAGCATCATCACCGGGGTGTCCTGCGCGAGCGCGCGGGCCAGCGACACCCGTGCCTGCTGTCCGCCGGAGAGCTGACCGAACGGGCGATCGGCGATCTCCTCGAGCTCGCAGAGGGCCATCGCGTCGGCGATCACCGCGGGCGAGTCGGCGGCGCGCGGGGTGCGAAGCCACGGGAACCGTCCCATCGCCACCACCTGCGCGACGGTGAACGGCGTGTCCACCCGGTTGAGCTGGGTCACCAGGGACCGGTGCCGGGCCAGTTCGCGGGTCGACGTCGACGCGACGTCGTGACCGTCGACATGCACCCGACCGCGATGCGGCGTCCGCGTGCCCGACAGCGCGGAGAGAAGCGTCGACTTGCCGCACCCGTTGGGTCCGACCAGGGCGACCAGCTCGCCCGGATGCACCTCGAGCGACACGTCGCGCACCACATCGCGTCCGCCCAGGCGCACATGCACCCCGTCGGCGCGGATTCCCGGTGTCGCAGCCGTGTCGGTCACCTGGTTCACCACCCCGCACCTGCGTGACGGCTCCGGCGCAGCAGGATGAAGAACACGGGCCCGCCGATCAGCGAGGTGAACATCCCGAGCGGCAGATCGGCGTCGCCGAGCATGGTGCGGGCCGCCAGGTCCGCGCCGGTGATGACGAGCGCGCCGCCGATCACACTGGTAGGCAGCAGGATCGCGTGACGTGGGCCGACGATGAGGCGCATGACGTGCGGCACCACCAGACCCACGAAGGCGATGATCCCGGCGAAGGCGACGGCCGCCGCGGTGAGGACAGCGGTGAGGACGATCGCCTGCCTGCGCACCGCCTCGACGTTGACCCCCAGCGACGCGGCCTGGATGTCGCCGAGTGCGAGCAGGTCGAGTTTGTGCACGAGGAACAGGCAGGCGGCGACACCGGCGACGACGAGTGGCGCCACCACCCAAATCTCGCTCCACGTGCGCCCGGCCAGTGACCCGAGCTGCCAGAAGATGATCTGTTCGCGCGCGGCGGTGGTCGCGACGAAGGTGAGGAACGCGATGATCCCGGCCGCGAAGGCGTTGACGGCGATCCCGGTGAGGACCAGCATGATCGCCGACGACGATCCGTCCCGAAGCGACAGCAGGTAGACGGCGGCGGCGGTCACGAGGCCGAAGACGAACGCCGCCCCCGCCAGTGCCCAGTTGCCCGCCGCGCCACCGGCTCCAGCGGTTCCGCCGGCGAGCACGATCATCAGGCAGGCGCCGACCGCCGCGCCCGAGGACACCCCGATGATGCCGGGTTCGGCGAGAGGGTTGGCGAGGACGCCCTGCAGGAGGCATCCCGCGGCGCCGAGTGCGGCACCGACGAACAGGCCCAGCACGATGCGTGGGAACCGCACGTTCCACAGCGCCCCTTCGCCGTTCGGGTGCGCGGGCAGCGGCCCGAGATCGAGATGGAAATGGTGGGCGATGCTGCCCAGCACCTCCAGCGGGGGCACGGACACCTTGCCCGACCCGGCCGAGACGATGACCAGGACGAGGGTCGCGACCACCATCGTCACCACGACCGCGGTGTCGCGGACGCGATGTGCGGTGGCGGAGGGGGACGGGTTCGCGACCGCGGGGGTCGCCGGTCCGGTGCGGGTGGTGGGGGAGCTCACGTGTAGATCGACCTCGCGAGCGCCGACAGGACCTGTCCGACGTCCGGCCCGAAGGCGAGGATCTGACTCTCGTCCATCTGGACGACCCGGCGGTTGCGTCCCGCCTCGGTGTCGGCGACACCCGGGAGCGTCAGCACGCCGTCGGGTCCGCCGACGGTGGCCGCCCCCTGCGTCATGACGATGATCACGTCGGGGTCGGCGGTGATCATCGCCTCGGCGCTGATCGCGGTGAAGGCTCCGGTGAGGTCTGCGGCGGCCCCGGCATCCCGCCCGCCGAGCGTCTCGATCAAATCGTCGGCGCCGGAGCCCGGACCGGCGAGGAGCAGGAGGTTGCGACCGCGGATGTACAGGAAGGCCATCGTCGGATCGCCCGACGGATCGGGGACCAGCTCGCGCGCCGCCGAGATCTGGGCGCCGGTCCGCGCCACGAGCTTCTCGCCCTCGTCGCGGACACCGAGCGCCGCGGCAACCGAACGGATCAGCGCGTCGTTGGTCTCGAGGTTGCGGATCGCCGGGAACACGACGACCTCGACGCCGGAGTCGCGGATCTGGTCGACGGCGGTCGTGGGCACCGTCGATTCGCTGACGAGCAGGACGGTCGGAGCGAGGGCGAGGACGGACTCGGCGTTGAGGCTGTGCCCGCGGTTGGTGACCACGGGAAGTGATGCCGCCGAGGGGAACGCCGTAGACGTGTCCCGGCCGACCACCCGGGATCCGAGTCCGAGTGCGAAGACCGTGTTGCCGAGGGTCCCGTTGATGTCGACCGCGATGATGCGGGCGGCGTCGGTGACGGTCACGTCGCCGTAGCGCAGGGAACGAACCGTCGACGGCAGCCGCGGGACGGGATCGTCGGCGACGGGCGTGATGTCGGAGTCGGGCAGCGTGGCGGTCTGGGGGCCGCTGCGCAGGTGAGCACCGGGGGAATGCCGTTCCTGTTCGATGGGTGTCACGAAACATGCGGACACACTCAGGGCGGTGAACATCACCACCAGCAGCGCCCACGACCGTCTCCGACGGGCTCTGAACCCTCCGCTGCCCACAGGGCACCTCCCTCGGCTCGGCGTCGTCCGCGCGGCGGCCGGTCCCGGCCTGCGCACCGACGCGCCCACCGGCGAGCTTAGTGGGGCCTTACCCGGTGCCCGCCCACGGGCCTCGCGCCGATCGGCAGCGATAGTCTGGTCGCATGCCAGTTCGCAGTGCCCTGACCCCTGGGATCGTGTCGCCCGTCCGATCCGTACCCGAGTCCATCGAGCGCCCCGAATACGTGTGGAAGCCCACGGTCAACGAGGGCCACGAGCCGTGGGTGCAGACCCCCGAGACGATCGAGAAGATGCGCATCGCGAGCAAGATCGCGGCCAACGCGCTCGCCGAGGCAGGCAAGGCGGTCGCTCCCGGTGTGACCACCGACGAGCTCGACGCCATCGCCCACGAGTACATGATCGACCACGGTGCCTACCCGTCGACGCTGGGCTACAAGGACTTTCCCAAGTCGTGCTGCACATCGCTCAACGAGGTCATCTGCCACGGCATCCCGGATTCGACCGTGATCTCCGACGGCGACATCGTGAACATCGACGTCACCGCCTACATCCACGGCGTCCACGGAGACACCAACGCGACGTTCCTCGCGGGAGACGTCGAGCAGGAGGCGCGCGACCTCGTCGAGCGCACCCGCACGGCGACCGAACGGGCCATCAAGGCGGTCAAACCCGGTCGTGAGCTGAACGTGATCGGCCGCGTGATCGAGTCGTACGCAAATCGCTTCGGCTACACGGTCGTTCGCGATTTCACCGGGCACGGCATCGGTGAGACCTTCCACAACGGACTGATCGTGCTGCACTACGACGAACCGAACGTCGACACGGTGCTCGAACCCGGGATGGTGTTCACCATCGAGCCGATGATCAATCTGGGCGGCCTCCCGTGGGAGATGTGGGACGACGGATGGACCGTCGTGACGGCCGACCGTCGCTGGACCGCGCAATTCGAGCACACGCTGGTGGTCACCGAGGACGGCGCCGAGGTCCTCACGCTGCCCGACAACTGATCAACGGCCCTCGATCCCGGACAGGCGCGGGGCGGCGACTCAGGCGGGGAACCGGACCGGTTGCGGTTCGCTGCTCGCGGTCGTGGTGCCGTTGCCGAGCTGGCCGTTGCCGTTGAGACCCCAGCAGTACATGTCGTCGTCGCCGGCCACCGCGCAGACATTCGCCGATCCGGTGGTGATCTGCGTGACACGGGACAGTCCGTTCACCCGGTCCGGGCCCTTGTCCGGCAGCTGGCTGCGCGATCCCCAGCAATACGCGGAACCGCCTGCCGCGGCGCAACCCCCGTAGGCGGCTGTCGACACCTCGGTGGCACCACGGACGTCGATCCTGGTCGGGGTGCGTCGTGGCTGTTCGGTACCGTCACCCAGCTGACCTGAACTGTTCTGGCCCCAGCAGAACACCCCGCCCCCGCCCGCGACCGCGCAGGTGGAGTAGAGGCTGGTGCTGATCGACGTGGGTGCGGTCAGGCCGAGGACGCGTGTCGGAGTCGAGCGATCGATGGTGGTCCCGTCGCCGATCTGGCCGTCGCGGTTGCCGCCCCAGCAGTACGCCGAACCCGAGGCGATCGCGCACGACGTGGTGTGCGACGTCGAGATCGCCGTCACGTCGGACAAACCGGTGACGCGCGTCGGGACGTCGACGGTGCCCGTGCTGCCGTTGCCGACCTGCCCGTTGGCGTTGTTACGCCAGCAGTAGGCGTCGCCGTCGCTGATGGCGCAGATCGTCAGACCCACCGACACGGCGGACACCTGCGACAACCCGGCCACCTTCGTGGGTAGCGGGACGTTCTGTCCGGGCCCGCCGATCCCATAACCCCAGCAGTAGAGGTCTCCGCGACTGATCGCGCAGGTGGTGCCGAGACCGCCCATGCTCACGGCCGAGACGTCGGAGATCCCGTCGACCTGTGTCGGCCTGGGACGGTCGGTGGTGGTGCCGTCACCGAGGGTGCCGCGCTCGTTGCCGCCCCAGCAGAACAGTTCACCGGCTCGGACCGCGCAGGTGCTGTCGCCGCTGGACGCGATCGAGTCGAAGTCCCCGGCTGCGCCCGGCCCGCCGCTCGGACTGCTGGAACCCGGGGGCGACGAACCGGCCACCGGGGAGGTCGCGGGATCGGACCCTGAACCGCTGAGCGCGACCGCGGTGCCCACCACGGCGGCGACGAGGACGATGACACCGACCACGGCCGCTGCGATCCATGCCGTCCGGGCACTGGAACCGCGGCCCGGACCGCCACCCGGGCCGTTCGGGCTCGCCGGATACATGTTCTGCGGCGGCATCGGTGGTCCGCCCGGAGCGTATGCCGGGTGGGGAGTGAACTGGCCCTGGGCCGCCGGACGATGGACCGTCGCCGGGAACGGCTGCTGGTGTGGTGGTTGCGGACCGACCGGCCGGAGGGGTGGCGTCTGGTGCGCCGGAGTGGGCGCGGGAGCCGTCGCGACCCAGCCCTCGGGGGTGTTCGGGGCGTCGGCCGGGCGTCGACCGTGCGGACCGAAGGGGCCGGTCTCGACCGCCCGTGCCAGCGTCGCGGCGAACTCCGAACACGACGCGAACCGGTCGGCGGGCCGTTTGGCGAGGGCGCGCGCGAACACCGGGTCGAGGTGGGCGAGCTCGGGCCGGTGCACCGACACCCGCGGGGGCGGTGTGTTCACGTGGCCGGCGATGAGCGCCATCGGCGTCTGGCCGGGGAACGGCTGCTGCCCGGTGAGCACCTGAAAGGCCGTGCAGGCCAGGGCGTACTGATCCGACGCCGGGATGGCGGCCTCGCCGGTGAGGATCTCCGGCGCGGCATAGGCGAGGGTGCCGACGAACAGGTTGGTCGCGGTCATCTTCGCGCCGTCCATGAGCCGGGCGATCCCGAAGTCGAGCACCGTGACCCGGGTGATCCGACCGTCGGCGTCGCGGGCGATGACGATGTTCGCGGGCTTGATGTCGCGGTGGATGACGCGTTGGGCGTGGGCGTAGTCCAGGGCGTCGGCGACCCGGCCCACGATCGTCACCACGTCCTCGACCGGGAGCGGGGAGGCCCCGTTGAGGTCCTGACCCTCGAGGTAGGTCATCGAGAACCAGGGACTGCCGTTCTCCACGCCGTGCGTGTAGACGGTGACGATGCCCGGGTGGTCGAGGGCCGCTGCCGTGCGGGCCTCGTTGCGGAATCGCTCGTCGAAGCTGGGGTCGGCGGGATTGGGCGAGATGATCTTGAGGGCCTCGCGCCTGCCCAGGGTGGGATGTTCGACCAACCACACCTGGCCCATGCCGCCGCGTCCGAGCAAGGAGAGGACGCGGTACCCGGCGAAGACCGATCCGGGCTCCACGACCTGCACGCTGACGACCCCCTCGGTAACGAACTTCGAGCGGCAGCCGTGACTGCCGATGGGGTCACTGTAGCCAGACGGGTGCGCGCGCGAGTCGAACGGTGCGTCGTGTGAACGACGCCACTGCGGCGGGGCCCGCTCCGGCGGGGTCGTGAGGCGGTCGCCACTAGTCTGTCGAGGTGGACGATCTCGGCGGCGCGATGCTCGTGGGCGGTACCAGCAGTGATGCCGGCAAGAGCCTGATCGTCGCCGGACTGTGTCGGGCACTGAGCCGTACCGGGGTGCGGGTGGCACCGTTCAAGGCGCAGAACATGTCCAACAACTCCGTGGTCACCTTGGACGGAGGCGAGATCGGGCGGGCACAGGCGTTGCAGGCCTTCGCCTGTGGGCTCGAGCCGTCCACCCGCTTCAATCCCGTCCTGCTCAAGCCGGGCAGTGACCGGCGATCGCACGTCGTCCTGCGCGGGCGTCCCGCCGGTGACGTCGGTGCCGCCGACTACATGCGGTGGCGTTCCCGATTGGGGCGGGTCGTCGCCGATGAGCTGGCCGGGCTGCGGCGCGACTTCGACGTCGTGATCTGTGAGGGCGCCGGTTCGGTGGCCGAGATCAACCTCCGCGCCAACGACATCGCCAATCTCGGTCTGGCACAGGCGGCTCGACTACCGGTGTTGCTGGTCACCGACATCGACCGCGGCGGGTCGCTGGCGCACCTCTTCGGGACCACGGCTGTTCTCGACGAGGAGGATCAGCAACTGATCGCCGGGTACGTCGTCAACAAGTTCCGTGGTGACCCGTCGATCCTCGAACCCGGGCTCCGACAGCTCGAGGACATGACGGGGCGGCCGACGCTGGGTGTCGTCCCGTTCGCCGACGACCTGTGGCTCGACGCCGAGGACTCCCTCGCCACTCCGGTGGGACGCCGGGTCGGGCCGGCCCCTGGCGTCGCCGGACCCGCGGAGGTGGCGGGGGACAGACTGCGGGTCGCCGCCATCAGGCTGCCGCGCATCTCCAACTCCACCGACGTCGAATCGCTGGCATGCGAGCCCGGCGTGGACGTCACCTGGGTCGACGACCCGGCCACCGTGGCGGCCGCCGACCTCGTGGTCCTGCCCGGCACCCGCGCGACCGTCTCGGATCTGGACTGGATGCGCGGCCGGGGACTGGATGGGGCGCTGCGGTCCCGCGCTGCCCGCGGGCTGCCGATCATCGCGATCTGCGGGGGATTCCAGATGCTCGGGCGCACCCTCGACGACTCGGTGGAATCCGGCCGCGGCCGAGTATCCGGCCTGGGGTTGCTGGACGTCGACATCGAGTTTCGTGCGGAGAAGACCCTGCGTCAGGTCACCGGCGTCTCGCGCGGAACGGGCGGTACGACGACGAGCGGGTGTGCGATCAGCGGCTATGAGATCCATCACGGCCAGGTGACACGATCGGCGGAGGCCGCCTGGATCGACGACGACCGGTTCGGCCCCGAGGGGGCGGTGCGTGGTGTGGTGCGCGGCACGCATTGGCATGGCCTGCTGGCGTGCAACGAGTTCCGGCGTCGACTGCTCTCCGACGTCGCCGCCGAGGCCGGGGTGCGCGGATTCCGGGTCGCCCCGGACACCGACGTCGACGCGGTCCGCCGGCGGCAGGTCGACCAGATGGCCGACCTCGTCTCCGAACACCTCGACCTCGACGCGGTGATGAGGCTGATCGACGGCGGGCCGCCTGCGACCGCACCGATCATCCGCCACCGGCTCGACACTCGGTAGCCGGCTGCTTACGGGCGGCAGGCGTTATCGTGGGCCAATGAGTGAAGTTCCCTCCCCGGCGCCGGGAGCGCAGCGAGCGGGCCCGATGTCACCGGCGCCGGGAGCGCAGCGAGCGGGCCTGATGTCACAGGTCGCCGTCGGCGAGCTGACTTTCGATGTCCGGATCGGGGGTCCCGAGACCGGCCCGTGGGTGCTGCTGCTGCACGGCTTCCCGGTCGACGGGCGTTGTTACGACGAGGTCGTGCCGCGTCTGCACGAGTCGGGTCTGCGCACGCTCGTCATCGATCAGCGCGGCTACAGTCCGGGAGCGCGGCCGGGCGAGGTGGCCGACTATCACCTCAGGCACCTTGTGTCCGACGTCATCGGTGTCCTGGACGCGCTCGGCGTCGGCTACGCGATCCTGGTCGGCCACGACTGGGGCGGCATCCTCGCGTGGCATCTCGCGGCCAAGTATCCGGACCGGTTCACCGGTCTGGTGGTGGCCAGTACCGGGCATCCGTCGGCGATGCGCGATGCGCTTGTCGGCACCGATCAGCGTGAACGGTCGTCGTACATCCTCGATTTCGTCGCGGACGGGGCCGAGGAGAAGCTCCTTGCCGACGACGGGGCGGTACTGCGTGCCGCCGGCGTCACCGCGGACGAACTCGCGCCCCTGCGCGAACCGGGTGCGTTGACCGCGGCCCTCAACTGGTACCGGGCGAATTTCGTCGGCGATATCAAGGGCACCATGGCCTGCCCGCCGGTCGAGATACCCACGACGCTGCTGTGGAGTGACGCCGACGCCGCGCTCGGGCGCGAGCAGGCGCAGGGGAGCGGCCGCTATGTCTATTCCGACTTCCGTTTCTGCGAACTCGCCGGCGTCGACCACTGGATCCCGCAGAACGCAGCACGGGCCCTGGCCAGCGAGATCGCGCTGCGTTCCAGCGTGTTCTAGTCCGGCCTAGTCCAACTCGAGTCCCAGCAACGCGTTCTCCAGGACCTCGGGCATCGCCGGGTGGATCCAGTACTGGCCGCGCGCCAGTTCGCGCGCGGTCTGGCCGAAGTGCATGGCCTGGATCACCGGCTGGATGACGGTCGGCGCCTGCGGGCCGATCAGGTGCGCGCCGAGGATCTTCCCGGTGCCGCGTTCGGCGATCAGCTTGCAGAATCCGGTGGTGTCCTCCATCGCCCAGCCGTAGGCGACATCGCCGTAGGCCTGGACCTTGACCGCGATGTCGAGGCCGGCGTCGCGCGCCTGTTCCTCGGTGAGTCCGACCGAGGCGATCTGCGGATGGGTGAACACCGCGGCCGGCACGTAGCGGTGGTCGAAGGACTCGAGATCGGCTGCGTCCCAACCTTTCAGCAGGTTGGCCTGAACCACCCGCTGTTCGTGGTTGGCGACGTGCTTGAGCTGGTGGGGGGAGCTCACGTCGCCCAGCGTCCACACCCCGTGCGCGGCGGTACGGCCGTGGGCGTCGCACACGACACGGCCCTCGTCGTCGAGTTCGATGCCGACAGAGTCGAGGTTGAGGCGGTCTCCGTTCGGCCGGCGTCCGGTGGCGACGAGCAGGGCGTCGGCGTCGAGAGTTGTGCCGTCGGACAGCTCGACCCGTACTCCGCCGCCGGGGAGGTCCTGCGCGCCGGTGACGGTGGTCTCGAGGTGGACGTCCCACTTCTCCTGCGCCACCTGGCTGAAGCGGTTGGAGATGTCGGCGTCCTGTTTGCGCAGCAACGCCGGACCGCGCGCGATGATCGACACGTGCGAGCCGAGTGCGCCGAAGACGTGGGCGAATTCGGCTGCGATGTAACCGCTTCCGAGGATGACGAGGCGTTCGGGGAGCTCCGGGAGCCGCATGACGTCGTTGTTGGTGTAGTACCGGACCCCGGAGTCGGTGACGGCCGACGGGACGACGGCGCGCGAGCCCGCGGCGATCACCACCTCCGAGGCGAGGACGGTGTCGCCGTCGCGGGTGACGAGACGTAGGCGGCCCTCGTCGTCGCGGCCGTCGAATTCGACGTGTGAGTCGTAGACGGTGATGTTGTCGCACCGGTCCACCCGGTACTCCTTGCCGCCGGCCGACAGCGGGTCGATGCGCCCGAAGACGCGCTCGACGATGCCCGGCCAGTCCACCGAGTCGACCTTGGCGTGCACTCCGAGACGCGCTCCGTGCGTGGCGATCTCGGCGACCTCCGCGGCGTACACGAACATCTTGGTCGGGATGCAGCCGACGTTGAGGCAGGTGCCGCCGTAGATGCTCTCCTCGAAGATCGCGAGCGTCTTGTCCGCGAAGCGGTCGTCCGGGATGGCGTTGCCGCTGCCCGAGCCGATGATGGCCAGGTCGACGACCTGCGTGGCGGTCATAGGGGATTCTCGCTTCCGGTTGTGGACTGGGTGTTCGTCGACTGGGTGTTCGCCGTCTGGTTGTTCGTCGACTGGTTGTTCGCCGTCTGGTTGTTCGCCGATTGGGTGGGTGTGGATCGGGATCCGGCTACGGGCGCAAGAACCCGGGTCAGCCAGTCGTCGACCTCACGGTAGGCCTGCTCGCGGGCGTGCGTGACGGAGAGGAAGACATCGTGTCGTGCGTCGGGGACGGGCACCGCGGTGACGCGGTCGCCGAGGCACCCACTCCACCGCGCGATCTGGGTGACGTCGAGGACCGCGTCCGCGTGATCGGTCGACGACGAGTACGTGCGCGCGAAATGTGTCTTGTCCGAACGCAACACGAGCGCGGGGACGCCGACGTCGATGCCGCGGTGCAGATGTCGCTGGCCGCTGCGCACGGCGTCGAGGAAACCGAAGGTGACCGGGAACCCGCCCAGCGGCTTGACCTCGAGGTCGTAGTTCCACTCGCCGTGCGCGCTGTCGTGCAGACTCTCGCCGTAGGCCTGCGAGAGTTCCTTGGGTATGACCCGCATCGGCGCGACCGCGGCGACCGCCTTGATGAGCATGGTGACCGGCAGGGTGCGCAGCACCGCATCGCCCTGCAGGTCGAACCACGGTGAGTTGAGCAGGAGACCGTCGACCGCACGGTGCAGCGCAGGCCGGCGTTGCCGCAGACGGTCGAGCCACAGGGACGTGACGAGTCCGCCGGTCGAGTGCCCGGCGATCACGACCCGGCAGTCGGCACCCACCTCGTCGAGGATGATCTCGAGCGCCCGCCCGAGCTCCTCGTCGTATGCGGCGAGATCGGTGGTGAAGTGCGGTGTGTGGTGCGGTTGCAGCGACCGCCCGCATTTGCGCAGGTCGATGGCGTAGAACGCGTAGCCGCGATCGACGAAGAAGTCGGCGAGGGGTTCGTGGAAGAAATAGTCGGTGAAACCGTGGACGTAGAGCACCGCGCCACGAGCGGGCACGGTGTCGGCCCTGCGTATGAGGGTCGCCGAGATCGGCGACTGGCCGTCCGGATCGGGGCCGAGGGGGAGGGTGCGTTGCCGGTAGCCGTCGAGGAATCGATCGGGCCGCCACTCGGCGGCTGCGGGTGCGCTCACGCCTGCCAGCTTAATGATCGGGCGCGACGGGGTGGGGTGTCGCGCAGCCCACAGTTGCGCAGGTCGATTCTGTCCGCGGACGTGCCATGCTGGACAATGACTGTTGAGAAAGACCGGGCGAGAAGTGCCCGGTCGAGAAGTGGCCATCCGGGACGGCGTGCCGCGACGAACACACGTCACAGTGTCCCACCAGGTGAAGTGGAGTCCAGGTGTCGAAAACGGTGATCAAGACCGATGTCGCGTTGGTGGGTGCGGGAATCATGAGCGCCACCCTCGGAGCCCTGCTGCGACAGCTTCAGCCCGACTGGTCGATCAGCCTGTTCGAGCACCTCGACGCAGCCGCCGCCGAGAGCAGTGATCCGTGGAACAACGCGGGGACCGGGCACTCGGCGCTGTGCGAGCTCAACTACACGCCGAAGACGGCCGACGGTGGCATCAACATCGACAAGGCGCTCAACATCAACGAGCAGTTCCAGGTGTCGCGCCAGTTCTGGGCGCACGCCGTCGACAACGGCATCCTGGGCGACCCGTCGGAGTTCATCAACCCCATCCCGCACGTCGCCTTCACCCACGGGGTCGACGGACACGAGTACCTCCGCAAGCGGTACGACAGCCTCGCCACCCAGACCTTGTTCGAGGGCATGGAGTTCATCGACGACCCGGCCGAGTTCACCGCGCGTCTGCCGCTGATGTCCGACGGCCGGGATTTCGGCGAGAAGGTGGCCCTCAACTGGTTCGACGAGGGCACCGACGTCGACTTCGGCGCACTCACACAGCAGCTGATCAACTACGTCGCCCAGGGCGCCGACATCTACTTCGGCCACTCGGTGACCAATCTCTCCAAGCAGTCCGACGGCAGCTGGATCGCGAAGGTCCGCAACCGCCGCACCGGCGACAAGCTGACCGTGCACGCGAAGTTCGTCTTCGTCGGCGCAGGCGGTGGCGCGCTGCACCTGCTGCAGAAGTCGGGCATCAAGGAGGCCAAGGGCTTCGGCGGGTTCCCGGTCTCGGGCGAGTTCTTCCGGTGCACCAACCCCGACCTCGTCGCCGAACACCAGGCCAAGGTCTACGGTCAGGCCGCGGTGGGTGCGCCCCCGATGTCGGTGCCCCACCTCGACACGCGCGTCATCAACCACAAGCCGGGCCTGCTCTTCGGCCCGTATGCCGGCTGGTCGCCGAAGTTCCTCAAGAGCGGCAAGATCACCGACCTGCCCTTCTCGATCAAGCCCGGAAACCTGCTGCCGATGGTGTCGATCGCGCCGAAGGAGTTCGGTCTGCTGAAGTACCTCATCAGCGAGCTCGCCGCCGGCCCGGCGGACCGTGTGAAGACGCTGTCGGAGTTCGTGCCGCGCGCTCTCGGCGCCGACTGGGAGCTGATCACCGCAGGCCAGCGCGTCCAGGTCATCCGCAAGACCGGCGTCGGCGGGCAACTCGAGTTCGGCACGGCCGTCGTCGCCTCCGCGGACGGCACCATGGCGGGTCTGCTCGGCGCCTCACCGGGCGCCTCGACCGCCGTGCCTGCGATGCTGTCGGTGCTCGAACAGTGCTTCCCCTCCGAATATGCCGGTTGGTCGTCGAAGCTGGGCGCGATCATCCCGTCCTTCGGCCAGAAGCTGAACGGCAACCGCGACCTCTACCAGCAGATCTGGGACTGGACCAACAAGTCGCTGCAGCTGACCGGCCGGAACGCCGACAGTGTCGAGGCCGGCGCGCTGGCCCCGGCCACCGCGGGCTGATCCGCGCGGGATGAAGTTCCGCGGCCTTGTGTGCTAACCACGACACATGATCTCCGAACCGCGGGTGCACCGCAGCCAGGCCGCCGATCTCGACGCCGCGACGCTGTATCGGATTCTGCGGCTGCGGGTGGAGGTCTTCGTGGTGGAGCAGGCCTGCCCGTACCCGGAACTCGACGGTCGTGATCTGGAGCCGGCCACGCGCCTGTTCTGGATCACCGACGGGGGCGACCCGCCGGACGTCGCGGATGAGGCGGGAGTGGTCCTGGCGACGCTGCGACTGCTCGAAGAGCCCCAGGCCGCCGACGGCGAGCAGGTCTTCCGGATCGGGCGGGTGTGCACAGAACGCAACCACCGCGGTCGCGGCCTGGTCGCGAGACTGATGACCGAGGCGCTGGCCGAGGTCGGTGACCGCGCGTGCCGGATCGAGGCGCAGACCTACCTCACCGAGATGTACGGCAAGTTCGGTTTCGTCCGCGACGGCGACGACTACCTCGAAGACGGGATTCCCCACGTGTCGATGCTCCGCCCGGGATCACGATGACCGCGGCCCAGGATGCGCCGCGCTACCCCTTCAGCGCGGTCGTCGGACAGCATCAGCTCAAACTCGCGCTCATCCTCTCGGCGATCTCCCCGGGCATCGGCGGCGTCCTGATCCGCGGCGAGAAGGGCACCGCCAAGTCGACCATCGTGCGGGGGCTGGGTCCCCTGCTCGCCGGTACGCCGGGACAGAGCGCGGGACGGGTGGTCGAACTGCCGATCGGCGCCACCGAGGACCGGGTGATCGGATCACTGGACCTGACATCGGTCCTCCGGGACGGCCGTGCCGAGTTCACCCCCGGCCTGCTCGCGCAGGCTCACCGGGGCGTGCTCTACATCGACGAGGTCAATCTGCTCGCCGACCATCTCGTCGACGTCCTGCTCGACGCCGCCGCGAGCGGACGCGTCACGGTCGAGCGTGACGGAGTATCCCATACGCAGGCAGCTGATTTCGTACTCGTCGGCACCATGAACCCCGAGGAAGGGGAGCTCCGGCCCCAATTGCTCGACCGCTTCGGGCTGGCCGTCGACGTGGCTGCCGGGCGCGAGATCGACGAACGCGTCGAGGTGGTGCGCCGCCGCATGTCCTTCGACGCCGACCCCGCGTCCTTCGTCGACGGTCACCTCGACGCCGAACGCGATCTGACGCGACGGATCGCAGCCGCGCGTGCCGCGGTCGACGAGGTCTCGCTGCCCGATCGGGAGATGCGCCGGATCGCCGGTATCTGTGCACACCTCGACGTCGACGGCCTCCGCGGTGACATCGTGGTCGCGCGGACAGCCGTCGCGCACGCCGCGTGGCGAGGCGCGGACTCCGTCGAGGAGGTGGACGTGCGCGCAGCCGTCGAGCTGGCGCTGCCGCACCGTCGGCGCCGCAACCCGTTCGACGAGTCGGGGCTGTCCTCCGATCAGCTCGACGACGCCATGGCAGCCGGGGACGACGCCGCCGGACCCGGTGCCCCCGACGATCCCGGCCCCCCCGACGATCCCGGACCCCCTGACGATCCCGGCCCTCCCGAGGGTGACCCGCCGGGTGACGGTCGCCGGCCACAGACGCTCGACCCGTCCGAATCCGGTCCCGCCGAATCCGGTTCCACCGAATCAGGGTCCACCCCGCCCGACGCCGATCAACCCGCCGAGCCCGAGCCACAGGGCGCGCCGTCGTCGCAGAGTGCGCCCGGTCCGGCGTTCGGTTCGGTGCCCGTGACCGGTGGCCGCCGGATGCAGGCACTTCGCCTCGACGGAGTCGGGGAGGGGGACCCGGGTCGTCGCTCGAAGGCGCGCAGCCGGCGCGGGCACACCACCCACGCCGTCGACTTCGACGCCGGGCGTCCGGTCCACCTGTTCGGCACGATCCTCGCGGCGGCCGGGCGATCTGTCGGCCGGACCCCCGGCGGGACGTCCGCCCCGGTGCGGATCGCCGCCGCCGACCTCCGCTCGGCGCAACGGATCGGGCAGGAATCCAATCTCGTCGTCTTCGTCGTGGACCTGAGCGGTTCGATGACCGCCCGGCGCCGCCTTGCCGCGGTGTCCGAGTTGTGCGTGGAGATGCTGCGCGACTCCTACACCCGTCGCGATCGGGTCGCCGTCGTCGTGGCACGGGGCTCGGCCGCGACGCTGGCGGTCCCACCCACCAAGTCGGTCGATATCGCGGTCCGCCGGCTCTCCGAGATCCGGACCGGCGGTCGGACGCCGTTGGGCGAGGGTCTGCAACTGGCCGCCGACGTCGTGCAGCGGTGCCGGCGCGCCGAACCGGACCGGCGGCCGCTGCTCGTCGTGCTCACCGACGGTCGCGCCACCTCCGGCCGGGATGCCTCCGGACGCGATGCCATGGCGCGGGCGCGCGCCGCAGCGGGGGAGATCCGCCGCCGGGGTATCGAGTCCGTGGTCGTCGACTGCGAGCAGGGCATGGTGCGTCTCGGTCTCGCCCGCGACCTCGCCGCCCACCTCGGCGGCGACCTGATCCCGATGGACGAACTGTCCATGACCGCCCTCACCGCGTCGGGCCCGCACCCGGCACGCGGCGCGGCCTGACCCCGACCAGCGAACTGCGTCGACGAGAGAAGGAGAACTCCAGTGCCCCAAGGGGTCCCGTCCACGATTCCCGATGACGGGCTGACGACCCGGCAACGCCGCAACCAGCCAGTGCTCGCGGTGCACACCGGCGACGGCAAGGGTAAGTCGACCGCCGCATTCGGCATGGCGATGCGCGCGTGGAACGCGGGTCTTCGCGTCGCGGTCTTCCAGTTCGTCAAGAGCGCCAAGTGGAAGGTCGGAGAGGAGTCGGCCATGCAGGCGCTGGGTCAGCTGCACACCGACACCGGCGCCGGGGGACCCGTGGAGTGGCACAAGATGGGCCAGGGCTGGTCGTGGCTGCGCGCCAACTCCGACCACACCGACGACCACGCCGCCGCCGCGCAGGCCGGCTGGGCGGAGATCGCGCGCCGGCTCGACGCCGACGAGCACGACTTCTACGTCCTCGACGAGTTCACGTACCCACTGGACTGGGGGTGGGTGGACACCGCCGAGGTGGTCGACACCCTGGCCCGCCGGCCGGGCCGTCAGCACGTCGTCATCACCGGGCGGCGTGCCCCTCAGAAACTCCTCGATGCTGCCGACCTGGTGACCGAGATGCACAAGATCGCGCACCCGATGGATGCCGGCCGCAAAGGTCAGAAGGGGATCGAATGGTGAGTCCGACCCCGGCGATCGTGATCGCCGCGCCCTCGTCGGGCAGCGGCAAGACGACGGTCACCACCGGCCTCATCGGTGCCTTGCGCGCCGCCGGGCACCGCGTCGCGCCGTTCAAGGTCGGACCCGACTACATCGACCCGGGATACCACGCCGTCGCGGCGGGGCGTCCCGGCCGCAATCTCGACCCCAACCTGGTGGGCGACGATCTGATCGCGCCGCTGTTCGCCCATGGGGCGGCCGGTGCCGACATCGCCGTCGTCGAAGGTGTCATGGGCCTGTTCGACGGGCGGATCGTGGACTCGGGCCCGGACGGCGAGTCCGGATACGGCGAGACCGGCGCCCTGGGAATCGGGTCGACCGCCCATGTGGCCTCGATCATCGGCGCCCCGGTGGTACTCGTCGTCGACGCCGCCGGCCACAGCCAGTCGATGGCGGCGGTGCTGCACGGGTTCCTGTCCTACGACCCGTCGGTGTCGATCGCCGGGGTCATCCTCAACCGGGTCGGGTCTCCCCGCCACGAGTTGGTGCTGCGACAGGCGTGTGCGCGGGTGGGTCTGCCGGTCCTCGGGGTGCTGGGCAGACATCCGTCGCTGACGGTCCCGTCGCGGCACCTGGGCCTGATCCCGGCCGCGGAGAAGAACGCCGACGCCATCGCCGCGGTCGACGCGATGACCGCACACCTGGCCGGCGCCCTGGATCTCCCGGCGATCGTGGCGGCCGCACGAGTGCGCTCGACGCCCGACGCGGCGCCGTGGTCGGCGATCGATGCCGTTGCCGCGCACGGACTTGCCAGGCCGTCGTCGAATCCGGTGATCGCGGTGGCCGGTGGGGCGGCGTTCACGTTCGGCTACACCGAGCACGCCGAGCTGCTCGAGGCTGCCGGCGCGCGGGTCGTCGTCTTCGACCCGCTGGTTGACCGGCTACCCGAGGACGCGGCCGGCGTCGTCATCGGCGGGGGATTCCCCGAGGAGCACGCCGAGGCACTCGCCGCGAACGACGTCCTCCGTGCGGACCTTCGTGCCCACGCCGCGGCCGGCCGGCCGATCCACGCCGAGTGCGCGGGCCTGCTGTACCTGTGCGCCGAACTCGACGGCCATCCGATGAGCGGTGTCCTCGACATCGCCGGTCACTTCGGTCCGACCCTGACGCTGGGCTACCGCGACGCGGTGGCGGTGGAGGACTCGGTGCTGTTCCGCGCAGGTGAGCGGGTCACCGGTCACGAATTCCACCGCAGCGGTGTGAGTGACGGTGCCGCAGCGCCCGCATGGGCGTGGCGGGACTCGTCTGGACGGGCGTCGACGCACGGTGTCACGACGTCGTCGGTCCACGCCTCCTATCTGCACCTGCACCCGGCGGCGATCCCGGAGGCGTTGACCCGGTTCGTCTGCCGTGCCGCCGACGCCGCCGCCACGGCTTCGCCGGTCGCCGCAGTCGAGCCGGGTGTGCCCCGATGATCACCCATCGCCTGCGCGAGACCCTCGACGCGCTGGCCGACCACGGCGCCGACGATCCGGCGCTGTTGCGTGAACTCCTGGAGGCGGTGCTGGTGGTCGGGCAGGGGGTGGAGCTCGACCGGGCGCTGCAGCGCATCGTCGAGGTGGCAGCCGGGCTGGTCGACGCCCAGTACGGTGCGCTCGGCGTGCGCGGTCCCGACGGCGGGCTCAGCGAGTTCGTGCACATCGGCATCACCGAGCCGCAGCGGGCCACGATGGGGCATCTGCCGGTGGGTCGGGGAGTGCTGGGTCTGCTCATCGACGACCCCCGGCTGCACCGCATCCACGATCTCGGCGCCCACCCGACGTCGGTCGGCTTCCCGCCCAACCATCCGCCCATGCACACCTTCCTCGGCGCGCCGATCATGGTGCGCGGCGAGGTGTTCGGCAGCATCTACCTCACCGAGAAGAGGTCGGCGGAGGACTTCTCCGAGATCGACGAAGGCGTCGTCGCAGTGCTCGCGGTGGCCGCGGGTATCGCCGTGGACAACGCCGGACTCTTCGAACGGGCGCGCACCCGGCACCGCTGGATGCAGGTGCTGGCCCGTCGCGGATCGGAGCCGCTCGCCGGAATCGCGTTGTCCGACACCATGTCCCGCATGTGCGCCGATGTCGCCGACCTGGTCGGCGCCGTCGATGTGTATCTGCTGACCGACCTCGATGGTGAGGTGACCGTCCGCGGCCACACCGGGGAGCAGGTCGAGATCGACACCTTCATCCCACCGGATGCCACGGCACTGAAGGTGCAGCGTTCCGGGCAGATCGCGCAGTCGCTGATCCGGCACGGCGCGCGCTGGACGTCGGTGCAACCGCTGCAGCGCGCGTCCGGCGCGTTCGGCTGGATGCTCATCACCCACCGCAACCGCCCGTACTGGGACGAGGAGGAGATCGCGGGACTCGCCGGTGTCGCAGAGGTCGCCTCGCTGGCGGTCGTGTACGCCGAACAGCAACAGATCGCACGCGATCTCGAGGTACTCGAAGACCGCCACCGCATCGCCCGGGACCTGCACGACCATGTCATCCAGCGCCTGTTCGCGGTGGGTATGTCGGTTCAGACGCTGCTGGCCGGGTCCACCGATCCGGCCGCGGCGACCACGCGACTCGAGCAGGTCATGACCGACCTCGACCGCACCATCGCGCAGATCCGCACCTCGATCTTCGACCTGCAGACCGCGACCGCCCAGGGCGACCCGACACTGCGGCGGCGCGTCCTGGACGTCGTCTCGGAGCTGTCCGGGCACGCCCCGATCTCGCCGAGTGTGGAGTTCGAGGGTCCGGTGGACACGGTCGTTCCCGATGCGCTCGGTCCCCACATCGACGCCGTCCTGCGGGAGGGATTGAGCAACGCGCTACGGCACGCCCGCGCGGAGAACATCGCGGTCTCGGTCAGCGCGGACGATGTGCTGACCGTCGAGATCATCGACGACGGCATCGGTATCGGGGCCGACGTCACCTACCGCGGTCTGGAGAACCTGACCCGCCGCGCCGAGGACTGCGACGGCACCTTCAGCATCGTGACCCGCCCTCGGAGACCCGACGCGGTGGACAACCGGACCGGCGGAACCACCCTCACCTGGTCGGTGCCGCTGCACGCCTAGGACCGTCTGCCGGGCGGCGTTCCGGTCAGTTGCGGCCGTCGTGCAGCTTGGTCGCCATCACCGCGACCTGAGTGCGTCGCTGCATGTCCAGCTTGCCGAGGATGCGGGAGACGTAGTTCTTGATCGTCTTCTCCGCCAAGAACATAC
This sequence comes from Gordonia terrae, assembly GCF_051789125.1. Classification (GTDB taxonomy): domain Bacteria; phylum Actinomycetota; class Actinomycetes; order Mycobacteriales; family Mycobacteriaceae; genus Gordonia; species Gordonia terrae_A. The sequence continues at coordinate 2,248,536 of NZ_CP196526.1, forward strand.
GTTCGGCGATCTGCCGGTTGGTCAGTCCCTCGCCGATCAGCGCGAACACCTCGCGCTCCTGGTGGGTCAGCTCGGCGAGCGGGTCCTTCTCGGTCTGCTTGCCGTCGCGCAGCTTCGCCAGGAGGGCTGCGGTCGAGCGGTCGTCGAGCAGCGAACCGCCGCGACCGACCGTGCGGACGGCGGCAACCAGGTTGTGGCCCAGGATCTGTTTGAGCACGAAGCCCGACGCACCGGCCAGAACCGCCGCGAGCAACGCATCGTCGTCGGCGTAACTGGTGAGCATCAAGCACTGGATCCCGGGCTCGGCGGCCCGCACGTCCCGGCACAGTTCGACGCCGCTGCCGTCGGGCAGGCGCACATCGAGAACGGCGACATCCGGCCGGGTCGCCAGGATGCCGACGAGCGCCTCGCCGACCGATGCGGCCTCACCGACCACCTCGATGTCACCGGCCGTGCCGAGCAGGTCGCGAAGGCCCCGGCGGACGAGCTCGTGATCGTCGACGAGGTAGGCGCGGACCGTGCGCGGCCGAGGGTCGTCGGACGACGACCCCGACGCCGCCTCCGAATCCGTGGTGACAGGAGCCATGGCTCTAGAACGTACCGGATGTCGAGTGCCCGCAACTCGCGACGTCGGACCCCATGGACGCGGGACTTTTTCCTCACGAGCAACGCCCGTCGCATCGCCGAGAGTGGACGGTACGACCGACAGTCGTCGCCACATCACCACCCTGCGACCAGGAGATCACGTGACAACCCTCATCGGACCACCCGAGTTGAACGACACCGGGATGACCGGATCGGACCTGCTCCGCGAACTGCTGCCGGTCTGTGAGACCGAGGTCGAACGACACATGAAGATGACCCGCGACTGGCATCCGCACGACTACGTGCCCTGGGACGACGGACGCAATTTCGCCGCGCTGGGTGGCGAGGACTGGGACCCGGCACAATCCCGGCTGTCCGACGTCGCCAAGGCCGCCATGATCACCAACCTGCTCACCGAGGACAACCTCCCGTCCTACCACCGGGTCATCGCCGACAACTTCGGCCTCGACGACGCCTGGGGCTGGTGGGTGGGGCGCTGGACCGCCGAGGAGAACCGCCACTCGATCGTCATGCGCGACTACCTCGTGGTGACCCGCGGCGTCGACCCGGTGGAACTCGAGGAACTGCGGATGACACACATGACCTCGGGGTTCAACCCGCTACCCGAGGACGACGGTCAGCGCGACCACAGCTTCGACATGCTCTTCGCGGTCGCCTACGTCAGCTTCCAGGAACTGGCGACGCGCGTCTCGCACCGCAACACCGGCAAGGCCTGCGGCGACCCGATCGCCGACCGCATGCTGCAGCGGGTCGCTGCCGACGAGAACCTGCACATGCTCTTCTACCGCAACATCGTGGCCGGGGCGCTCGACCTGGTACCCGACCAGGCGATGGCCGCGATCTACGCGATCGTGTCGAACTTCCAGATGCCGGGCGCCACCATGCCGAACTTCCGACGCAACGCCGTGCTCATCGCCAAGGGCGGGATCTACGATCTGCCGCAACACATGTCGGATGTCGTGATGCCCGTCCTGCGCAAGTGGCGCATCTTCGAGCGCGACGACTTCGGCCCGCTGGGCGAGCACTATCGCGAGCGCCTGGCCGAGTTCCTCGAACAGATGGACATCAAGGTGCGCAAGTTCGAGGAGTCACGTGCACGCGCGCTGGAGCGACAGCGTGTCCGGGGGACGTCCCGGGCCGACGGGTCGCCGCTGTAGGGCGTTCGTCACACCCGCGCGGGGACGGGTGCCACCGCTCTGCCCGGTAGTGTCAGCTCCCATGTCCGAGCCTGACTCCGCGTCGCCCACGAACCTCGCCGGGCCCGACGCCTTCCCCTCCGGAGAGGGGCACTACCTGGTCGGCCTCGACCTCCGCGGACGCAAGGTCGTCGTGGTGGGCGGCGGATCCGTCGCGCAGCGGCGACTGCCCAACCTCGTGGCGGCAGGAGCCGACGTCCACGTCGTCGCACTCGACCCCACGCCGGCGGTCGAGTCGTTCGCGGGCATCACCGTCACCCAGCGCCGGTACGTCGACGGCGACCTGGAGGGCGCCTGGTATGCGATGGCCTGCACCGACGATCCCGCCGTCAACGAAGCGGTGGTCGCCGAAGCCGAGCGCAGGCACACGTTCTGCGTGCGCGCCGACGACGCCCGTCACGGGACCGCGGTCACGCCGGCGTCCGGTCGCCACCGCGACGTCCAGTTCGGCGTCCTCGCCGGCGGCGACCACAAGTTGTCGGCCGCACTCCGCGCCGCGATGAGCCGCGCGCTGGCCGACGGATCACTGAGTGTCGACGACGCGGCGCCGCACGCCGCCGGGGTCGCGCTCGTCGGTGGCGGACCCGGCGACCCCGATCTCATCACCGTGCGCGGGCAGCGTCTGCTCGCCGAGGCCGACGTCGTGGTGGCCGACCGGTTGGCCCCACCGGAACTGCTGGCCGAGCTCGGGCCGCAGGTCGAGATCATCGATGCCGCGAAGGTGCCCTACGGTCGCGCGATGAAGCAGGAGGCGATCAACGACGTCCTCGTCGCCAAGGCGAAGGAGGGCAAGTTCGTCGTCCGCCTCAAGGGTGGTGACCCCTACGTCTACGGGCGGGGCTTCGAAGAACTCCAGGCCTGCGTGGCCGCCGGCGTCCCGGTGACCGTGGTCCCGGGCATCAGCAGCTCGATCGCCGCGCCGGCGTCGGCGGGCATCCCCGTCACCCACCGAGGCGTCACCCACGAGATCGTGGTCGCGTCGGGGCACGTGCCGCCCGGACATCCCGACTCGCTGATCGACTGGTCGGCGATGGGCAAGCTCCGCGGCACCCTCGTCCTGATGATGGCCGTCGAACGCGTCGACGTCTTCGCCGATGCCCTCCTCGAGGGCGGCCGCCGGCCCGACACCCCGGTGGCGATGATCGAGAACGGGTCGCTGCCGACCCAACGACTCCTGCGCACCGACCTCGCCCATGCCGCCGAGGTCGCCGAGGCCGAGGGCCTGCGTCCGCCGGCGATCGTCGTCATCGGCGACGTCGCCGCGTTCACCGAGGGTGCCTGACCGGCTCCGGCCCTGACCGGATCAGAGTCGAACGGCCTCGGGGCCGACCGAACCAATGGGGATTGGCATGTCGGAGCAGTCGGCCGGTACGGTCGTTCTCTATGTCGACTCCCGGAGCTGCGAACACCGGAACCGCGCACGCCGGAACGCCGAACAGCGCGCAGTTCCGCCCGGTGTTCGGCTTGCCGATCCTGGTGCTGTCCGGGATGCAACTGCTGGTGGTGCTCGACGGCACCGTCGCCGCGCTCGCGCTGCCGAGCATCCGGGATGCACTCTCGCTGTCGGAGTCCAGTGCCAACTGGGTCATCAGTGCCTACGTCCTCGCCTTCGGCGGGCTCATGCTCCTCGGCGGACGACTCGGCGACACCTTCGGTCGCAAACGGATGTTCATCGTCGGTGTGGTCGCCTTCACGCTGACGTCCCTGCTCTGCGGACTGGCGTGGAACGAGGCGAGCCTCCTCGCCGGGCGCGCACTGCAGGGCGCGTCGGCCGCGATCGCAGCGCCGACGGCCATGGCCCTGGTCGCCACCACCTTCGCGCCCGGTAAGCCGCGCAGCCAGGCGTTCGCGGTCTACGCGGCGATGACCGGCGTCGGGTCGGTGGCCGGGCTCATCCTCGGCGGAGTGCTGACCGAGGTGTCATGGCGTCTGGTCTTCCTCATCAACGTGCCCATCGGCCTCGTGGTCGTCGTGGGTGCCATCGTCGCGTTGCGCGAGTCCCAGGGCCAGCGGCTGCCCCTCGACGTCCCGGGCGCGGTCCTGGGCACACTCGGCGCGACCTTGCTCGTGCTCGCGGTCAACGAGGGACCCAACGGCTGGGGCGCCCCCGTCGTCGTCGGTTCCTTCGTCCTGGGCGCGCTGGCCCTCGTCGCCTTCGTGCTGGTGGAGCGTCGCGCACGAAACCCGATCCTGCCGTTCTCGCTGTTCGACAACAGCTCTCGGGTCGCAGCGCTGCTCGCGATCCTGTTCGCCAGCATGATCATGATGTGCATGGCGGTGTTCATCTCGCTGTACCTGCAGGGCATCCTGCAGTATTCGCCCATCCAGAGCGGGCTCGCCGTCGTGCCGTTCGCGTTCGGCCTGGGCATTGCGGCGGCGATCGCGTCGAAGCTGGCGCTCATGATCCAACCGCGGTGGCTGGTACTCGTGGGCGGCGCGGTCATCCTGGCGGGCTGCCTCTACGCGTCGTCGATCGCGACGGACTCGCCGGACTATTTCCCCAGCATCTTCATCCCCGTCGTCGTGATCGGCTTCGGCGTCGGGCTGGCGGTCATCCCGCTCACCCTGTCGGTGGTCGCCGGAGTCGGACCCAACGAGATCGGTCCGCTGACCGCGCTCGCACAGGTCGCCCAGAATCTGGGCGGGGCGGTGGGCCTGGTGGTCGTGGGCGCGATGGTGACCTCGCGCGCCCTGTCCAAGGGTGGGACCACGGCGCCGGTCGAGACGATGAACGCCACCCAGCTCGCTGCCCAGGCGGAGGGTTACGGCCTCGCTTTCGCCGCCTGCGCGGGCATCGCCGTGATCTCGGCGATCGTCGTGCTGTTCATGCGATTCACCCCCGAACAGGTGGCCGAGGGGCAGGCGGCGCAGGAGGCCGCCGACTCCGGGGTCGACGCCCAGGCGAGCGCACCGGAACCCGACAAGCGGCGATGAGTTCCGGCGCCGCGGGCGGTCTGCCCCGGTATGGACACCAAGAATCTCGCTGAGCTCTACGACGTCGACACCCTCGCCTGGGAGCCCGTCGCCGCACGTCTCGACGCCGGGGTCTCGCAGGCGCCGGGCACCGGCGGTCCCGACCGGCACACGTGGTGGATCGCCACGATCAATGCCGACGGCAGTCCGCATGTGACCGGCATCGGTGCGCTGTGGCATCGGGGTGCGGTGTGGCTGGAGACCGGGCCGTCGACCCGCAAGGCCCGCAATCTCGCACGAGACCCCCGCTGCACCCTGTCGGTCGCACTCGACGACGTCGATCTGGTCGTAGAGGGCGATGCGCGGCGCATCGACGACCCGGAGGTCGTCGCCGAACTCGCCGCGCTGTGGGCCGAGGACGGTTGGCCGTGTCGCGTCGACGAGACCGGAACCGCGCTCACCGCGGAGTTCAGTGCTCCGTCGGCGGGTCCGCCGCCCTGGCACGTCTACCGGGTCGCTCCGCGGCGTGCGACTGCTCTGCAGACGGTCGAGCCCGGCGGCGCGACGCTGTTCGACTTCGGCGCCGGCTGATTCAGTCGGTCAGCACGATGATGCGGTCGGCGTCGACGATCTCGACGCGCTGACCGGCGTCGGCGAGAACCGCCGCCACGCCGTTGACGTCGCGGACGTTGCGCCGGGTGCGGACCAGCTCGCGCGCCATCAGTCCCTTGTAGTGCTTGTTGAAGTGGCTCACGACTTTTCGCGATCCATCGGGCTGTTCGGTCATGACTGTCGCCGTGACCGCGGACCGTGCAGGTCCGAGCTGGTGGTAGACGCCCGACCGCAGATCGACGAGGAAGTCGTCGAGCGCGTCGAGGGCTGGCGACAGGGCCGGTTTCCACATGGACGCCAGCGTGGGCATCCCGGGGAGCTTGGAACCCCCGGACAACCGGTAGGCGGGTATCCGATCGGGCGCACGGACGACACCGAACAACGCCGATCCGATGGCCAGCCGGTCGGCCGCCTTGGCCTTGCCCGCCTTCGTCAGCGACGCATGGTCCAGTGCGTCGTAGAGGACGCCCGTGTAGCGCTCGATGGCCGGTCGGGTCGGGGAGAGCCACAGATCGGCATTCCGCTCGATCTCGCCGAGTTGCGTGGCGCCCAGGCCGAGTGCGGTCCGGCTCGCGTCGAGATCGGCGGCGAGGTCGACGATCGCCTCACCGAGTCGTTTGCGTACCGGGTTGAGCTCGGTCAGCGACAGGGTGTCGAGGTCGAGAGGGGCACCGTTCCCGCCGTCGGATTTCGTTTCTGAGGGAGGCAGGATGACGAGCACCGCAACACCATAACTAAGCTGGTACGTCGTGATCACACGCATGTCGACCCTGTTCCTGCGGACCCTGCGCGACGACCCCGCCGACGCCGAGGTCCCCAGCCACAAGTTGCTGGTGAGAGCGGGATATGTTCGCCGCGTCGCCCCCGGGGTGTACTCGTGGCTGCCACTGGGCCTGCGCGTGCTCAAGGCGATCGAGTCCGTCGTCCGCGAGGAGATGAACGCGATCGGCGGTCAGGAGATCCTCCTGCCCGCGCTGCTGCCCCGCGAGCCCTACGACACCACCAACCGGTGGACCGAATACGGCGACGCGCTGTTCCGGCTCAAGGACCGCAAGGGGGCCGACATGCTCCTCGGCCCGACGCACGAGGAGCTCTTCGCCACGCTGGTGAAGGGGGAGTACTCGTCCTACAAGGACATGCCGGTCATCCTGTACCAGATCCAGACCAAGTACCGCGACGAGGAGCGGCCGCGTGCCGGCATCCTCCGCGGCCGCGAGTTCGTGATGAAGGACGCCTACTCCTTCGACCTCGACGACGACGGCCTCAAAGCCGCCTACAACGCCCACCGCGAGGCGTACCAGAAGATCTTCGCGCGCCTGGAGATCGACTACGTGATCGTCGCCGCGACGTCCGGCGCGATGGGTGGCAGCGCCTCCGAGGAGTTCCTGGCCGAGTCCGCCGTCGGCGAGGACACGTTCGTGCGATGCGTCGAGTCCGGTTACGCCGCCAACGTGGAGGCGGTCGTCACCCGCGCACCCGACCCGGTGCCCTTCGACGGACTGCCCGACGCGCAGGTGCACGACACCCCCGACACCCCGACGATCGACACGCTCGTCGAGTGGGCGAACGCGACGTTCGACCGGCAGTACACCGGGGCCGACACACTCAAGAACGTGATGGTGAAACTCCGTGCGCCGGGCGGTGACTGGGAGATCACCGGCATCGGTGTCCCCGGAGACCGCGAGGTCGACCTCAAGCGTCTCGAAGCGTCCGTCGAGCCGGCCGAGGTCGAGTTGCTCACCGACGCGGACTTCGCCGCCAATCCGTTCCTCGTCAAGGGGTACATCGGGCCGAAGGGTCTGGCCGACAACGGCATCCGCTACCTCGTGGACCCGCGAGTGGTGGACGGGACGTCGTGGATCACCGGAGCCGACCAGCCCGGCCGGCACTACGTCGGTCTCGTGGCCGGCCGGGACTTCACCGCCGACGGCACGGTCGAGGCGGCCGAGATCCGCGACGGCGACCCGTCCCCGGACGGGGCCGGCCCCCTGGTGAGCGCCAAGGGGATCGAGATCGGGCACATCTTCCAGCTCGGACAGAAATACACCGACGCCTTCGAGGTCGACGTGCTGGGCGAGAACGGCAAGCCCGTCCGGCTGACCCAGGGCTCCTACGGCGTGGGCGTGTCGCGCCTGGTGGCGGTGATCGCCGAACAATCCCATGACGACAAGGGTCTGCGTTGGCCGAAGTCGGTGGCGCCGTTCGCAGTTCACCTGGTGATCGCGAACAAGGACGAGGCCGCGGTCGCCGGTGCGGAACAACTCGCCGCCGACCTGGACGCCGCGGGACTCGAGGTGCTGCTCGACGACCGCAAGGCCTCGCCCGGGGTGAAGTTCAAGGACGCCGAACTCCTCGGGATGCCGACGGTCGTGGTCGTCGGACGCGGTTATGCCAACGGCACGATCGAGGTCCGCGACCGCTTCACCGGCGAGGCCACCGAGGTGGCCGTCGACGGGGCGGTCGAGGCGGTTGTCGCCGCGGCACGCGGCTGACGCTCACCCGTTGCCGGCCGACCCCGGGAACGCGCTCGTGACCGGGGTCTCCTGCAGCACGGCGCGCCAACGGGCGGCGCGGAGGGCGCTCTCGGTGAGACCGTCGACCCCGATTCGTCGGCCCGCCTCGTCGTCGGCCCGTTCCAGCAGTGCCCGGTAGGCCACCGTGCAGTCCTCCTCGGCGCTCAACGCGGCGCGCGCCGCCGTCGTGGGGTCGGTGACGTCGACCGGGAGGGTGTAGCCCGCCGCCGGCAGCGGCGGTGTGCCACCCGCGGCGGTGATCGCGCGGTCGATCTCGTCGCGTCGCGCACGGTGCGCGGCGGCGTGGTCGGCGACCGTACGACGCCGGGATGCGGCAACGAACGCGGTGATCACGCCGTAGGTGAAGATGGCCGCGTTCTCCGTCTGGGCGGCCACGACGAGAGGGTCGTCGGACTCCGTGGTCGGGGCGGCGCTCGTCAGCGGTGTCGTCATGCCAGCTGAACCTCTCGCATCGATGTGATCGCGGCCGAGATGGACCCGCTGAGACCGGACGCGTAACCGCCCGCGGAGAGTGCCAGGTCGCGGGCCTGGGTGCCCGCGGAGGCCAGGTCCGCGCGCAGACCCGCCAGCGACGGGGAGCGTGGCGGCGTGCCGGGAGCGGACGACGGTCCCGGTGTGGACGGGGAGGTCGACGCGGACGGTCGGTCGAGCGTCCCCGCCACGTCCTGGTCGAGACGGATGATCTCCTCGCGCAGGGCGCGGGCGTGCTGTGCGCGCTGATCGGCCACCACCGTCAGTGCCGCGGCATAGCCGGGCTCCAGGGGTGTCAGGGCACGGGCGGCGCCCTCGTCGGCCAGCGCGGACCGCACCAGCGGCACGAGGGATTCGGCGAGGAGGGTCTCGGCGGAGGGCGACGAGTCACAGCCGGTCAGTCCGAGGCCGGCCATTCCGGCGCCGGCAACCGCGACTGTCGCGACCAGTCCGCCGCGCAACGCGGTGCGCCGGTCGATCGGGTACCGAACGGTGCGTCGTTCGATCGGGGGCATGCTCACCCGGGACATGATGCCAGCAGTGCTGCGCGACATGGATCCACTACGATGTTCACCGAGCAACGTCGTGCGACACCCGGCACGGCCCGACAACTGAAGACGAGGGGAGTGGCATGTCGATCAGCCCGACGCACGTGAGCGAACTCGTCGAAAAGCTTGTCGCCGAACGGGGATTCGACCTCGAAGACGTCACGGTGCGCCATCGCGACGGGCAGGAGGAGCTGTCCGTCGTCGTCGACCGCGACGGCGGGAGCGACCTCGACGTCCTCGCCGAACTCAGCAACCAGATCTCCGACGTCCTGGACGCGACGCCCGAATTCGCCGATCTCGCCTACGTGCTCGAGGTGACCTCGCGCGGCGTGGAGAGTCCCCTGACCCGTGCCCGGCACTGGCGTCGCAATCTCGGCCGCCGCGTGGTCGTCGAGGTGGCGGGGAATCCGGGCTCGGAGGCGCGCACGGTGAGCGGTCGCATCGGCCGACTGCTCGACGACCCGCCGAACTCGGTGCAGGTGGTCGCGAACCACAAGGGGCGCATCGCCGTGGAGACCGTCGATCTCGGCGCGGTGACGAAAGCCGTGGTGCAGGTGGACTTCTCCCAACCGAGCGTCCGCGAACTGGAGCTGTGCGGCCTCGAACCCGAGGAGATCGAACGTCGCCGCGCGCCTGCCGCGGCCCGAGAAGTGCACGACAAATGAACATGACAAGTGAACACGACAAGTGAATAGGAGACCGACGACATGAACATCGACATCGCCGCCCTGCGCATGATCGAGGCCGACAAGGGCATCCCGATCGAGACGGTCATCACCGCCATCGAGACGGCGCTGCTCACCGCCTACCGCCACACCGACGGCTTCGCGCCGCACGCGCGCGTGGATGTGAACCGCAAGTCCGGTGCCGTGCGCGTGATGGCGCAAGAGGTGGATCAGGACGGCAACGTCGTCCACGAGTGGGACGACACCCCGGAGGGATTCGGGCGGATCGCCGCGACCACCGCACGGCAGGTCATCCTGCAGCGTCTGCGCGACGCGGAGAACGAGAAGAACTTCGGTGACCTCGTCGCCCACGAGGGCGAGATCGTCGGTGGCGTCGTCCAGCAGGACTCGCGCGCCAACGCCCGCGGGATGGTCGTCGTGCAGATCGGCAGCGATGCCAACAGCACCGAGGGGATCATCCCGTCGGCCGAGCAGGTGCCCGGCGAGGTCTACACCCACGGCGACCGCATCAAGTGCTACGTCGTCGGGGTCACCCGCGGATCACGCGGACCGCAGATCACCCTGTCGCGGACGCACCCCAATCTGGTGCGCAAACTGTTCTCCCTCGAGGTACCCGAGATCGAGGACGGCTCGGTGGAGATCGTGGCCGTCGCCCGCGAGGCCGGTCACCGTTCGAAGATCGCCGTCCACACCGGTGTCGCCGGACTCAACGCGAAGGGCGCCTGCATCGGTCCGATGGGTCAGCGCGTGCGCAACGTGATGAGCGAACTGGCCGGGGAGAAGATCGACATCATCGACTACGACACCGACCCGGCGGTCTTCGTCGGGAATGCGCTGTCGCCGGCGAAGGTTGTCTCGGTGACCGTCGTCGACGCGGAGGCGAAGGCCGCCCGGGTCGTCGTGCCGGACTACCAGTTGTCGCTGGCGATCGGCAAGGAGGGCCAGAACGCCCGCCTCGCCGCCCGCCTGACCGGCTGGCGGATCGACATCCGTTCCGACGCCGCGCCTGCCGGGGACGGACACGAGTGACGCGCGAGAGCGGCCGATTGTCCCTGGAGTGCGCGCTCGCGCTAGACTGATCGATGGTTCAGCGATCCGCCCCGAGTACGCCAACCAGCGCCACCCCAATCCGGATGTGCGTCGGTTGTCGGCAGCGGGCAGAGACCGGCGAGTTGGTCCGTGTCGTCGCGCAGATGCGTGATGACACCCCGATGGTCGTGGTCGATCCCGCGAAGACCATGCCGGGGCGAGGCGCGTGGCTGCACGCGCGGTCGGAGTGCATCTCCACCGCGACGCGACGCCGAGCCTTCGCCGCGGCACTCCGGACCCCCGGTCTGACCGTGGACCCGGAGGATCTCGCCGAACAGCTCGGCGTGATCGACCACCAGAGGATGGCTCCCCGGAGCCGGAACAGGTAGCAGAAGACATGAGCACACCGTGAAGTCACGATGAGCATGTACCGGACTTAAATCGAGGCCGTAGCGGGTGAGCCGCTTGGCCTCCAAGTGAGGAGAGCAGTGGCAGGCAAAGCCCGCGTGCACGAACTGGCCAAAGAACTCGGCGTCACCAGCAAACAGGTGCTGGAGCGTCTGAAGGAACAGGGCGAGTTCGTCAAATCGGCGTCGTCGACGGTAGAGGCCCCCGTGGCCCGTCGACTGCGTGAATCATTCCCCGGCAAGGACGGGGCAGCCAAGGACGCGAAGACGTCCGCGGCGCCCGGCCCGCGCCAGTCGGCCAAGCCCGGACCCAAGCCGTCCGGCGGCCAGAGCGCACCCAAGCCCGGTGCGCCCACCACCCCGGCGGCACCCGCCGCCGATCCCGCACCCGCACCCCGCAGCAGCGGTCCCAAGCCGGGCGCACCACGGCCGGCTCCCGCTCCCGTGGAGACCCCGGCACCGGCACCCGCTGCCGAGCGTCCCGCACCCCGGCCGACGCCCGCTGCTCCGGCGCCGCAGGCCCCGGCTGCATCGGCGACACCGTCCGCTCCGGCGGCTCCGGCGTCCACCCCGAGCCCCGGCGCCCGACCCGGACCCAAGCCGGGCCCACGTGCCCCGCGGGTCGGCAACAACCCGTACTCGTCGGCCCCGGCTCCCGCGCCGCGTCCGGCAGCCCGTCCCGGCCCGGGCCAGGCAGGTCCCCGCCCCGGTGGCGGCCGTCCCGGCCCCGCAGGCCAGGGTGGTCCCCGCCCCGGTGGCGGTCGTCCCGCGCCCGGTCAGGGCGGTCCCCGTCCCAATCCCGGCAACATGCCCCCGCGCCCGAGTCCCGGCGCCATGCCGTCTCGCGCAGCGCGTCCCGATGCCCGTCCGGGCGGTCGTGGCGGCGCAGGCGGAGGTCGCGGCGGACCCGGCGGTGGCGGCGGCGGTTACCGCGGTGGCGGCGCTCCCGGCGGCGCACCGGGAGGTCCTCCCGGTGGTGGCTTCCGCGGTCGCCCCGGCGGCGGTGGCGGCGGCGGTCGTGGCCGCGGCGGTGCCGCAGGTGCTTTCGGTCGTCCCGGCGGTGCACCGCGTCGTGGTCGCAAGTCGAAGCGTGCGAAACGCGCCGAGTACGAGAACATGCAGGCACCGGCCGTCGGTGGCGTCCGGCTGCCGCGCGGCAACGGTGAGACCATCCGTCTCGCCCGCGGCGCGTCGCTCTCGGACTTCGCCGACAAGATCGACGCCAACCCGGCATCGCTGGTGCAGGCGCTGTTCAACCTCGGCGAGATGGTCACGGCGACCGAGTCGGTCAACGACGAGACGCTGGAGCTGCTCGGCTCGGAGATGAACTACCGCGTCCAGGTGGTCAGCCCCGAGGACGAGGACCGCGAGCTCCTCGACAGCTTCGACCTCACCTACGGCGAGGACGAGGGCGGCGAGGAAGACCTCGAGCAGCGTCCCCCGGTGGTCACCGTCATGGGCCACGTCGATCACGGTAAGACCCGACTGCTCGACACGATCCGTAAGGCCAACGTCCGTGAGGGCGAGGCCGGCGGCATCACGCAGCACATCGGTGCCTACCAGGTGAACACCCACCTCAACGGTGAAGATCGCCTGATCACGTTCATCGACACCCCGGGTCACGAGGCGTTCACCGCCATGCGTGCCCGCGGTGCCAAGGCCACCGACATCGCGATCCTCGTGGTCGCGGCCGACGACGGCGTCATGCCGCAGACGGTGGAGGCGGTCAACCACGCCCAGGCGGCCGACGTGCCGATCGTGGTCGCGGTGAACAAGATCGACAAGGAAGGCGCCGATCCGCAGAAGATCCGCGGGCAGCTGACCGAATACGGCCTGATCCCCGAGGAGTACGGCGGCGACGCCATGTTCGTCGACATCTCGGCCAAGCAGGGCGAGAACATCGACGCGCTGCTCGAAGCCGTGCTGCTGACCGCGGACGCGTCGCTCGACCTGCGGGCGAATCCGGACATGGACGCGCAGGGTGTCGCCATCGAGGCGCACCTCGACCGCGGCCGCGGGCCGGTGGCTACCGTCCTGGTCCAGCGCGGCACGCTGAAGGTCGGCGACTCGATCGTCGCCGGCGACGCCTACGGTCGTGTGCGTCGCATGGTCGACGAGCACGGCGAGGACGTGCCCGAGGCACTGCCTTCACGTCCGGTCCAGGTCATCGGTTTCACCTCGGTCCCCGGCGCAGGCGACAACCTGCTCGTGGTCGAGGAAGACCGCATCGCCCGGCAGATCGCCGACCGGCGCAATGCGCGCAAGCGCAACGCGCTCGCCGCACGCAGCCGCAAGCGGATCAGCCTGGAAGACCTGGATTCGGCTCTCAAGGAGACCAGCCAGCTCAACCTCATCCTCAAGGGTGACAACTCGGGTACGGTCGAGGCCCTCGAAGAGGCCCTGCTGAACATCGAGATGGGCGACGAGGTCTCGCTGCGGATCATCGACCGCGGTGTCGGCGGCGTGACCGAGACCAACGTCAACCTGGCGGCGGCCTCGGATGCGATCATCATCGGCTTCAACGTGCGCGCGGAGGGCAAGGCCACCGAGTTGGCCAACCGCGAGGGCGTCGACATCCGGTACTACTCGGTGATCTACCAGGCCATCGACGAGATCGAGAGCGCGCTCAAGGGCATGCTCAAGCCGATCTACGAAGAGGTGGAGCTCGGCCGCGCCGAGATCCGCGCCATCTTCAAGTCGTCGAAGGTCGGCAACATCGCCGGTTGTCTCGTGCAGTCGGGCATCATGCGGCGTAACGCCAAGGCCCGCCTGCTGCGTGACAACGTCGTGGTCGCCGAGAACCTCACCGTGTCCTCGCTCAAGCGTGAGAAGGACGATGCCACCGAGGTGCGCGAAGGCTACGAATGTGGTCTCACGCTGACCTACTCGGACATCAAGGTGGACGACGTGATCGAGACCTACGAGCTGCGGGAGAAGCCGCGCGACTGACGCGGTGAACTGCTGACTCGTACGTCATCTCGACAGCTGTGGTGCGCGCCGGTCCAAATCGGGCAGGCGCGCACGCAGCGCTATGAAAGGACTCTGCGATGGTTGATCCAGCACGAGCACAGCGTTTGGCCAAGCGGATCTCGTCGATCGTCGCGTCGGCGATCGCGCACGAGATCAAGGATCCGCGACTGGCGCATGTGACGGTCACCGACGCCCGGGTGACCAACGATCTCCACGACGCGACCATCTACTACACCGTGATGGGTGAGTCGCTCGACGACGAACCCGACTTCGAGGGCGCCGCCGCGGGCCTGGCGAAGGCGACGGGCGTGCTGCGATCCAAGGTCGGCGCCGGCACCGGCGTGCGCTTCACCCCGACGCTGCGGTTCGTCCTCGACACCGTCCCTGACGCGGCTCGGCAGATGGAAGAACTCGTCGCCCGAGCCCGGGCCAACGACGAACTGGTCGCACGGCGTGCCGCCGAGGCCAAACCGGCCGGCGACACCGATCCGTACCGTTCGGCCGACGACGCCGACGCGACCCCCGACGAATCCGCCGGTACCCAGGGGTGAGCGGGTCGTCGAGTGCGGCGGTCGCCGAGACGCTGGCCTCCGCGACCGCGGTGACCATCTGCTGTCACGTCCGACCGGACGCGGACACGATCGGCAGCGGTCTGGCGCTGGGACTGGCGCTCGACCGTCGCGGCGTCGAGGTCGAGGTCGCCTATCCCGGGAGCGAGCCGCTCCCGGCCTCGCTCGCCGGGCTGCCCGGCGGCAAGCTGCTGTGCTCGCCCGACGAGATCGTGGGGCATCCGCTCGTGGTCGCGGTCGACGCCGCCAACCTCGAACGCCTCGAGTCCCTCGGTGCGGTCTTCGCGGCGGCGCAGACCTCCGTGACCATCGACCACCACGCGTCGAATCCCGGTTTCGGCGACCTCGATCTGGTTGATCCCACGGCCGACTGCACGACCGTTCTCGTCCTGGACGTACTCGACGCGCTCGGCGTCGAACTCGATGCCGACATCGCGACCTGTATCTACGCCGGGCTCAGCACCGACACCGGATCGTTCCGGTGGGCACGGCCCGAGTCGTTCCGGGTGGCGGCGCGGTTGCTGGAGACCGGAGTCGACGCCCGCAGATGGAGCCGGATCCTGTTCGACTCGCATCCGTTCGCCTGGTTCTCCATGATGTCGGGTGTCTTGGCCTCGGCCCGACTCGAGCCTGCGGCCTGCGACGGCGAAGGGCTCGTCTACGCCGTCGTCGACCAGCAGGCGCTCGCCGGGATGAGCTGGGAAGAATCCGAGAGTGTCGTCGACACCATCCGCACCGCGCGCGAAGCGGAGGTCGCCGCGGTGTTCAAAGAGGGTGAACCCGGCGTGTGGACCGTCTCGCTGCGCTCCAAGGACGTGGTGGATCTCGTGCCGATCGCGCGTGCGCACGGCGGCGGCGGGCATCGGCAGGCCTCCGGATACAGCGACACCGGGACCGCCGACGAGGTCGTCGCGAGGCTGTTGGAGTCGCTCTGAGCGAGGTCACCGCTGTGAGTGGGGACACCGCCGGGGTCGCGCGCATCGCGACGCTGACCGTGTCAGCGCTCGCCGTCCTCATCGCACCACCGCTGTACCTGCTGCTCGACCTCGCCGTCGTCGGCCGCCTCGGAGGTGCGGAACTCGCCGCCCTGGGCGTGGGGACGCTGGTCCTGTCGATCGTCAGCACTCAGCTGACGTTCCTGTCCTACGGCACCACCGCCCGCTCGGCGCGTCGATTCGGCTCCGGCGACCGGTCCGGCGCCGTCCTCGAAGGTGTGCAGGCCAGTTGGATCGCGGTGGCCGTGGGCGTCCTGATCGTCGCGGTCACCTACCCCTGCGCTCCGGTCGTCATGCGGTTGCTCGTCGGGACCGCCTCGCCGGAATCAGCGGCGGTCGCCGACGACGCGGCGGGGTGGCTGCGCATCGCGATCTTCGGAGTCCCGCTGATCCTGCTGTCGATGGCGGGCAACGGGTGGATGCGCGGTGTGCAGGACACCCGCCGTCCCGTCGTGTACGTGGTCGTCGGGTTGTCGATCGCCGCGGTGCTCGTCGTCGGCCTGGTCCACGGCGTCGGTCCGTTCCCCCGGTTGGGGCTGAACGGCAGCGCGGTGGCCAACGTGATCGGTCAGGGGTTGACCGGGCTACTCTTCGCCGTCCGGGTGAGTCGTGAGGCGCGCCGGGTCTCGGTGGCCGGCGAGCGTGGTGGGTCCGGGGTGGGGGTCTTCGCTCCCGACCGGTCGATCATCGCCGCGCAACTCGTGATGGCCCGCGACCTCGTGGTCCGCAGCTTGTCATTCCAGATCTGTTTCGTCTCGGCGGCCGCGGTCGCCGCGCGGTTCGGGGTCGCCCAGGTCGCCGCGCATCAGCTGGTCTTGCAGCTGTGGGAGTTCATGGCCCTGTTCCTCGACTCACTCGCCATCGCGGCGCAGGCCCTCGTCGGTGCGGCATTGGGTGCCGGGCGGCTCGGAGTGGCGGATTCGGTCGCGCGGCGGGTGACCGTCGTGTCGCTGATCGCCGCGACCGCGATGGCCGCGGTCTTCGCCGCCGGTGCGTCGCTCATCCCGCAGATCTTCACCTCCGATTCGGCCGTGCTCGACGCGGTCGGTGTGCCGTGGTGGTTCTTCGTCGGCATGCTGCCCATCGCCGGGGTCGTCTTCGCCCTCGACGGTGTGCTCCTCGGCAGCGGTGACGCGGCGTTCCTGCGGACCGCGACCCTGACCGGGGCGCTGGTCGGGTTCCTGCCCCTGATCTGGCTGTCACTGGTCTTCGACTGGGGACTGGCCGGGGTGTGGTCGGGCCTGGTGGTGTTCATGCTCGTGCGGCTGGCCACCGTGGTGTGGCGGATCCGATCGGGACGCTGGCGGCAGGCGGGTGCGGTCCGCACCTGAGACCGTGACTCTGGCACGATGGATCCTCGTGGCTACTTTGTGGGCGATCAGCGATCTGCACATCGCCCATCGGGGCAACGAGCACATCGTCGACAGCATCCGACCGACCTCGGCGGGGGACTGGCTCATCGTGGCCGGTGACGTCGCCGAACGCACCGACGACATCATCGACACGCTCCGGCGGTTACGAACCCGATTCCACACCGTCGTCTGGGTGCCGGGCAATCACGAGCTGTACACGACGGCCAAGGACCCGCTGCAGCTGTTCGGCGTGGCGCGCTACGACTACCTGGTCCAGGCCTGTCGTGACATCGGTGTGGTCACGCCCGAGGACATCTACCCGCTGTTCGACCCCGGGGACGGTACCGACCCGGTTCGCGTGGTGCCGATGTTCCTGCTGTACGACTACACGTTCCGGCCCGAGGGCACCGCGAACAAGCTCACGGCGCTCGCACTCGCCCGGGAACGCAATGTCGTGGCGACCGACGAATTCCTGTTGTCTCCCGAACCGTTCCCCACCCGGGATGCCTGGGGTCGCGCGCGCATCGAGATCACGCGTCGCCGGCTGGAGGCGATCGACCCGGCGGAGAAGACCGTTCTCATCAACCACTGGCCGCTGCGGCGTGAACCGTGCGACGCGCTGATCTACCCGGAGTTCGCGCTCTGGTGCGGCAGCGAACTGACCGCCGACTGGCACAAGGACTTCAATGCGGCGTGCTGCGTGTACGGACATCTGCACATCCCGCGCACCACGTGGTACGACGGCATCCGGTTCGAGGAGGTGTCGGTGGGTTACCCGCGAGAGTGGAAGCGGCGCGGCCTGCCGAACCCGTTGATGCGCAACATCATTCCCGGGGACGGTCTCGGACCGGCCGACCTACCCGAACACGGTGTGCGCTTCGACCTGCCGCCCGACTACGCCGAGCGCGCCGCGGAGTTCCGGCAGCGCGTCGAACAGCGACAGGCCGAACGCCGTACACGCCAGGCCGAACGGCAGGCCCGGCAGGACCACTCGCGAGAGGACAACCGATGATCGAACAACTCCTCCCGGCCGGTGTGGCCTCCGCGGAGGCGTTCGCCGATCCACCCGATCTCGTTCTCCTGCCCGCCGAAGCCAACCTCATCTCCCGGGCGGTGGAGAAGCGGCGCCGCGAGTTCACGACGGTCCGGCACTGTGCGCGACAGGCGCTCGGCGAGCTCGGATTCGAGCCGGTGCCGATCCTCAAGGGCGACAAGGGTGCCCCGGTGTGGCCCGCGGGCATCGTGGGGAGCCTCACTCACTGCGACGGCTACCGTGCCGCGACCGTCGCCTACGCGATGTCGGTGCGCTCGCTCGGCATCGACGCCGAGCCGCACGACAGTCTGCCCGACGGCGTGCTCGAGCACACCAGTCTGCCCGCCGAACGCGACGTGCTCGCGACCCGGTCGGGCGACCTCCACTGGGACCGGTTGTTGTTCTGCGCCAAGGAGGCGACGTACAAGGCCTGGTTCCCGGTCGCCAAGCGCTGGCTGGGATTCGAGGACGCGCACATCACCTTCGAGCAGACGACGCCGAACTCCGGGACGTTCACCTCGCGCATCCTCGTCGATCCCGCCGCCGCCGACGGGGGACCGCCGCTGCTGGAGTTCGGCGGGCGATGGCTCGTCGACCGGGGCATCATCACCACGACGATCGCGCTGACCTGACATGGCCGATGCGACCATCGAGAACGCCGGCCTGCTGATCGTCGACAAAGAGGCCGGAATCACCAGCCACGACGTGGTGTCGCGCTGCCGGAAGATCTTCAACACCCGCCGGGTGGGCCACGCGGGCACCCTCGACCCGATGGCCACGGGAGTCCTCGTCGTCGGGATCGAGCGCGCCACAAAGCTTCTCGGGCTGCTGTCGCTGACCACGAAGTCCTACACGGCGACCATCCGCCTGGGCGCCTCCACGACCACCGATGATCGGGAGGGCGAGATACTCGACTCCGCCGACGCATCGGGTGTGGCCGACGACGAGATCGCCACGGCGATGGCCGAACTCACAGGCGACATCCAGCAGATCCCGGCGAAGGTGAGCGCGATCAAGGTCGACGGGCGGCGCGCCCACGCCCTGGTGCGGACCGGAGCCGAGTTCGACCTCGCCGCCCGGCCGGTGACCGTGTCCCGGTTCGAGCTGCTCGCCACTCGGCGCGACGGGCAGTTCGTGGATCTCGATGTGGTCGTCGACTGTTCGTCGGGCACCTACATCCGCTCGCTCGCCCGCGATCTCGGCGCCGCTCTGGGTGTCGGCGGACATCTCACCGAGCTGCGACGGACCGCGGTCGGTCCGTTCACCCTCGACCACGCGCGAACTCTCGACGATGTCCGCGAGCGACCCCACGTGAGCCTCGACATCGACGAGGCGGTCAAGATCTCGTTCCCTCGCCGGGACATCGACGACGACGAGGCCGAGTCCATCAGCCAGGGCCGGTGGCTCGAGCCGATCGGGCGCAAGGAGGTCTACGTTGTCGTCGACCCGCGGGAGCAGGCGATCGCCCTGATCCAGGAGAAGGGTCGCCGCGCGAGTTCGGTGATGGTGGTCCGCCCGGCCACTCTTCGCTGACCGGACCGGATCAGCCGCGCGGCACGACGAAGATCGCGCGCGCGGCGATGTCGCCGAGATCGATCGGGGCGGCGTCGTCGAGTGACACCGAGATCGTCCCCGCGAAGGGACGTTTCTCGGCCACGGTCACGACGCAGTCGAGGGCGACGCCCACCTGGTCGAAGTAGCGCAGCATCTCGGGGTCGGTGTCGGAGATCCGCGCGATGGCGCCCGACGCCCCCACGTCGAGGTCGGCGAGCAGCGCCGCGTCCGGCGCGGGAATGGTTCCGTCCAGCGCGGGAATGGGATCTCCGTGCGGATCCCGGTCGGGGAAGCCGAGTTTCGCGTCCAGCCTGGCCATCAGACGGTCGGACACCGCGTGCTCGAGGACCTCGGCCTCGTCGTGCACCTCGTCCCACCGGTAACCGAGCTCGCGTACCAGGAAGGTCTCGATCAGGCGGTGACGGCGCACCATCAGGATCGCCGCGGACCGGCCCTCATCGGTGAGTGTGACCGCACCATACGGCTCATGTGAGACGAAACCCTGGTCGGCGAGCTTGCGGATCGCCTCCGACGCGGTGGACGCGGACACACCGAGCGACTGGGCCAGCAGCTTGGTGGTGACCTTGACGTCTTCCCACTCCTGGCTGGTCCAGATGACCTTCAGATAGTCCTGGGTGACCTGTGACAGTTCTGTCACCGGACGATCCGATCCCCGAGGCATGACCAAGAGCTTAGCCCGACCGCAAATGCGAGTGGCGGTGGTGGTTTGGAACACCCGCTGCCCGTACTCTGGTCGCGTGTTGCGTTGGCGAGGTCTTGACGACATCCCTGCGGACTGGGGACGGTGCGTGGTCACCATAGGTGTCTTCGACGGTGTTCACCGTGGACATGCCGAGCTCATCAACGCCGCCACGTCGGCGGCCGCGGAGCACGGTGTCCCCTCGGTGCTCATGACCTTCGACCCGCACCCGTCGGAGGTTGTCCGGCCGGGATCGCATCCGCCGCAACTGACGACACTGACACGCCGTGCGGAACTGGCCGAGGAACTGGGCATCGACGTCTTCTGCGTCATGCCGTTCACGCCGGAACTGGCTGCCCGGTCGCCCAAGGACTTCGCCCACGACATCCTCGTGGAGACGCTGCATGCGGCCGTCGTCGTGGTCGGCGACAACTTCACGTTCGGGCGCAAGGCCGCCGGCGACGTCTCGAAGCTCGCCGAACTCGGCGGCAAGTTCGGGTTCACCGTGGAATCGGTGTCGCTGTTCGGCGAGCACGCCGTCACCTTCTCGTCGACCTACATCCGTTCCTGTGTCGCCGCCGGCGACGTCGATCGGGCGACCGAGGCGCTCGGCCGGCCGCACCGCGTCGAGGGTGTGGTCGTCCGCGGTGACGGCCGCGGCCGCGACCTCGGGTACCCGACGGCGAACGTCGCCCCGCCGATGTACGCCGCCATCCCCGCCGACGGCGTGTACGCCGCCTGGTTCACCATTCTCGGTGCGGGCCCGGTCGTCGGCGAGGTCGAACCGGGGGAGCGCTATCAGGCCGCGGTGTCGGTGGGCACCAACCCCACCTTCTCCGGCCGCACCCGCACCGTCGAGGCATTCGTCCTCGACAAGAGCGCCGACCTCTACGGTCAGCATGTCGCCGTCGACTTCGTGCACCGCATCCGCGGGATGGAACAGTTCGACGGGGTCGACGACCTGATCAGCGCCATGGGTGACGACGTCACCAAGACCAGGGAGATACTGGCGGCGGCGGAGAGCTGATTTGGGTCCGGCCCGTCGTGCCGGGTAGCCTGGCCAGTCGGTGTTGCTGCAGTCCGCGGTGGCGCACCCGAGTCTTGTGAACGCGGCACTGAGAATCAGGAGTACATCCATGGCTTTGACTGTCGAGCAGAAGAAGGAAATCCTCGCCGAGTACGGTCTGCACGAGACCGACACCGGTTCGCCCGAAGCCCAGGTCGCCATGCTCACCAAGCGCATCGTCGACCTCACCGAGCACCTCAAGCAGCACAAGCACGACCACCACAGCCGCCGCGGGCTGCTGCTGCTGGTCGGACGCCGTCGTCGTCTGCTGAAGTACGTCGCCAAGGTCGACATCAACCGCTACCGTTCGCTCATCGAGCGCCTCGGCCTGCGACGCTGATCGCATCGACTTCCACCGGCCGTCCCCGAATCGGGGGCGGCCGGTTTGTCGTATTGAGGTATTGACAGCCGTCGATGCTAGGCTGGCCACGGATCGTTGCCGTGATCTCGTGGCAGTGCGGAACGACGAGCCAGATCGGTCCTCGGTAGTGGCCGCCGGAACCCTCGCCCGGGCAATCCCAGGGCACGCAGGTTTCCGGCCGCTTCGATCGAAGGCCGTCTGAGCACTCACCAGGCGCAGAGACGCTGCGCCATTCACCGTGCTGCCGCACATTCTCGGCGCGTTCTGGATCGGTCCGATCCGCGCGTGCCCACTCTCGACGTGTCCGCTCGACGTGACAGGCGAGTACGTGCCGTGCACCTCCGCGAGGGCCGATCCCCAACCGCACAAGCGGCCATTTCTCGTGGCCGCGTCAGACGGCCGCCCCAGGCAGCCGCTACGAAGGGATTCCACCCCACATGACAGATGTGAACACCCCGGACGTCAACGACACCGACGACTTCGCCGACGACTACGACGACGCCATCACCGAGGCGACGGCCGTCATCGACAACGGGAGCTTCGGCACCCGCACGATCCGGTTCGAGACCGGACGCCTCGCACAGCAGGCCGCCGGTTCGGTCACCGCCTACCTCGACGACGAGAACATGCTGCTCTCGACCACCGCGGCGTCGAAGCACCCGAAGGAGCACTTCGACTTCTTCCCGCTCACCGTGGACGTCGAGGAGCGGATGTACGCCGCCGGCCGCATCCCCGGCTCGTTCTTCCGTCGTGAAGGCCGCCCGTCGACCGACGCGATCCTCACCTGCCGCCTGATCGACCGTCCGCTGCGCCCGTCGTTCGTCGACGGCCTGCGCAACGAGATCCAGGTCGTCGTGACCGTCCTCTCGCTCAACCCGAACGACCTCTACGACGTCGTCGCGATCAACGCGGCCTCGGCGTCGACCCAGCTCGCGGGTCTGCCGTTCTCCGGTCCTGTCGGCGGCGTGCGTGTCGCGCTGATCCCGACCGAGGAGAACCGGGCCGGGCAGTGGGTTGCGTTCCCGACCGTCGAGCAGCTCGAGGGCGCCGTGTTCGACATGGTCGTCGCCGGCCGCATCGTCGCCGGTTCGGGTGACTCCGCCGACGTCGCGATCATGATGGTCGAGGCCGAGGCCACCGACAACGTCATCGACCTCATCGCCGGCGGCGCCCAGGCGCCGACCGAGGCGATCGTCGCCGAGGGCCTCGAGGCCGCCAAGCCGTTCATCGCCCGCCTGTGTGAGGCGCAGAAGTCGCTGGCCGCCGCCGCGGCCAAGGAGACCGCCGAGTTCCCGCTGTACCCGCCGTACCAGTCCGATGTGTACGACGCCGTCGCAGCGGCGGCCACCGATCGCCTCTCGGAGATCCTGACCATCGCCGGCAAGCAGGAGCGCGACGACAAGACCGACGAGCTCAAGGCCGACGTCCTCGCCCAGCTGGGCGAGCAGTTCGCGGGCCGCGAGAAGGAGATCGGCGGCGCATACCGGTCGCTGACCAAGAAACTCGTGCGCCAGCGCATCCTGACCGATCACTTCCGCATCGACGGTCGCGGCATCACCGACATCCGCGCGCTGTCGGCCGAGGTCGCCATCATCCCGCGTGCCCACGGCAGTGCGCTGTTCGAGCGCGGCGAGACCCAGATCATGGGTGTCACCACACTCGACATGGTCAAGATGGCGCAGCAGATCGACTCGCTCGGACCCGAGAAGTCCAAGCGATACATGCACCACTACAACTTCCCGCCGTACTCGACCGGTGAGACCGGCCGCGTCGGTTCGCCCAAGCGTCGCGAGATCGGCCACGGCGCGCTCGCCGAGCGTGCCCTGATGCCGGTACTGCCGACCGTCGAGGACTTCCCCTACGCGATCCGCCAGGTCTCCGAGGCACTGAGCTCCAACGGTTCGACCTCGATGGGCTCGGTCTGTGCGTCGACGATGTCGCTGCTGAATGCCGGTGTGCCGCTGCGTGCTCCGGTCGCCGGTATCGCCATGGGCCTCGTCTCCGACACCGTCGACGGCGAAACCCGTTATGTCGCACTGACCGACATCCTCGGCGCCGAAGATGCCTTCGGCGACATGGACTTCAAGGTCGCGGGCACCAAGGACTTCGTGACCGCGCTGCAGCTCGACACCAAGCTCGACGGCATCCCGTCGCAGGTGCTCGCGGGTGCGCTCAGCCAGGCCAAGGACGCCCGGCTGACCATCCTCGACGTCATGGCCGAGGCCATCGACGAGCCGGACGAGATGAGCCCGTTCGCGCCGCGGATCACCACCATCAAGATCCCGATGGACAAGATCGGCGAGCTGATCGGCCCCAAGGGCAAGACGATCAACGGCATCACCGAGGAGACCGGCGCCAACGTCTCCATCGAGGACGACGGCACCGTGTTCGTCGGCGCCGCCGACGGTCCGTCCGCGCAGGCGGCGATCGACCGCATCAACGCCATCGCCAACCCGCAGTTGCCGAAGGTCGGCGAGCGTTTCCTCGGCACGGTGGTCAAGACCACCGCGTTCGGTGCATTCGTGTCGCTGCTGCCGGGTCGCGACGGCCTGGTGCACATCTCGAAGCTGGGCAAGGGCAAGCGCATCAACAAGGTGGAGGACGTCGTGAACGTGGGCTCCAAGCTCCGCGTGGAGATCGCCGACATCGACGAGCGCGGCAAGATCAGCCTCGTCCCCGTCGACGACGACGCGGCACCCGCCGACGCGCCGGCCACCGAGACCGCCGACGCGTGATCTGATCTCAGCAGTCCCACCGGGGCCCGTCGTCCACTCGGACGGCGGGCCCCGGTGTCGTCTGTGCCGGTGCTATCTCCGGTCCGGCTCGTCGATCCAGATCTCGAAGCCGTCGGTCCACACCGACCCGGAGTCGGCGATCTGCTCGTACAGGCCCTCGATGGTCTGTGCCGTGGAGATGGCCTGATCCGGGTTCTGGGTGCCGAAGTTGCCACTCGAGGAGATGCCGACCAGGACGTACTGGCCGGTGCGGGTCTCCTGGTACCACGGCGAACCCGAGTCGCCGCCCAACACGACGAGTTCGGCGTTGACGAGCCGGTGCTCGGGGGCCGCGTCCTGGTGCAGCAGCGCGGTGACCGTGCCCACCGTGGTGCCGGTGCGTTCGCCGGTCTTGGTCACCGGGTCGCCGATCTCCGGGTCGGACGCGGCCGCGAAGACGGGGTCAACCTCCCAGCTGTCACCGAGGGCGATGACGGTGTACCCGCGTGGATCGGCGAGAGTGATGGACCCGTCCGCGGTGCCGCCGTCGTCCTTCCAGGCGACGACCTCGCCGATCGGCTCCCCGTCGGTGGTGGTGACTTCGTCGCCGACGCCTTCGGCGCAGTGCCCGGCGGTGACGGCGAGGCGGTCGCCGTCGGCGTTGGTTCCGAAGAAGCCGATGGAGCACAGTCCGTCCCCGATGACGATGCCCTGGCCGGCGGTCAGCGAATGGGCGTACTCCGGTGTGATCGCGGTGGCAGGGCTGGCGCCCACCGCCAGGGCCAGGGCGGCCAGCAGGGTGGTTGCGGCGGCGACGATCGGCTTGTCCATCGGGTGTGTCCTCTGCTCTGGGGCCGGCTTCTCGGGGCCGGTCTCGGGTCGGGCTGCATCTCTCGCAGTCGGTCTGCTTCTTCGAGTGCAGCCGGGCGTCGGCGGTGTCCACGGTGAGCGCGGGTTCATTCGTCCGGTCGATGCACGGCCCGCCTAGACTCTGCAGAGATGGACGGTGCGGACTCGCGGCAGCAGTTGACGGTCGCGCATCGCCGCGATGCGGCTGCGTCACCGGCGACGAGCACGGTCGCCGACCTGATCCGTACCGAACCGGTGATCGGGCGAGCGGACATGACCGTGCAGCAGGCGGCCGGCCTCATGACCGCGCGAGGCCAGGACTACGTCGTGTTCCCGGTGGCGGACAGGCGCCACGGTGTTCTCACCGACGCCGACATCCGGGCGCGGGTCGTCGCCGCGGGACGCCCGGTCGACACCCCGATCGCCGAGATCGTCGCCGGGCCCGCGTTCGTCGTCGACGCGGACGCGACGGCGATGGATGTCCTCACCGAGATGGTCGACCGTGACCTGACGATCGTCCCGGTCTGCGACGCGCGCGGACAGGTCCTCGGTGTCGTCGGCCCGGGCGACTTCGTCGCGGACCCCGCAGGTGCGAGCATGCCTCTGCGCGAGCAGATCTCGCGGTCGTCGAGCATCGCCGAGCTGCAGGTCCACGCGCGGCGGCTACCGCAGGTCGTGGCCGACCTCGTGCGGCGCGACCGGCCGGCGTATGAGGTGACACGTGCCGGATCCCTCATCGTCGACTCGATCGTGCAGCGTGGTCTGGAGCTCGTCTTCGACGCCCACCCCGATCTCGATCCCGCGGCGTTCACCTGGTTGTCGTTGGGCAGCAACGCCCGACGCGAGCCGGTGCTCTGTTCGGACGTCGATTCGGCCGTGTCCTTCGACGACGCGCTCGATGCCGACGAGATCGTCCGCTACCGCACCGCTTTCGGAGAGCTCGACGACGTGTTGCGCGGAGCAGGTCTGACCGTCGACACGAACGGTGCGGTCGCATCCAAGGAGCTGTTCGCGCGAACGCATGCGCAGTGGTTGTCGGCGGCGCGGGCGTGGACCGAGCGTCCGCTGGAGAACAAGGGCATGATCTTCACCTCACTGATGCTCGACGGTCGGCCGCTGCGTGGACGGCGGCCCGACGCGGCCCCGGCGGCAGCGATGACATCGATGCTGCGGGCGGACCCGCGCACGATGGGTCTGCTGCTCGACGAATCGCTGGCGAGCAGGGCCAGGATGCGCTCGATGCGCGACGTGCTGACCGGCCGGGGGAACGTCGTCGACCTCAAACGTCAGGCGCTGACACCCCTCGTCAACATCGCCCGCTGGGCGGCGCTGAGTGTCGGCTCGACCGAACTGGGGACCCGCGAACGGATCCGGGCGGCGTCGGGCAGCGAGATGCTGCCCGACGAGCACGCGACCACCCTCGTCGAGGTGTTCGACGTCCTGCAGCGCGTCCGCTTGAGATATCAGGTCGCGCAGTTCGATCGGGGGGATACGCCGTCGGATCTCCTCGAGATGTCTCTGCTGTCTCCGCTCGACCGCAGCCTCGTCGCGCAGGCGATCCGCGAGATCGCGGGCGTCCAGCGGAGGATGGCGACTCTGAGCCATCTCGTCCCGAGAACCGAACAGGTGACCTGAGATCCCATGTGTTTGATCCTCTTCGCGTGGAACACCCATCCGACCGAGCGGTTGATCGTCGCGGCGAACCGGGACGAACAGCACCGGCGGCGCACGTTCGCGCTCGCCCGGTGGGATGACCTCCCGATCATCGGCGGACGAGACGCCGTCGCGCGCGGAACCTGGATGGGGGTGGCGGCCGAGACGCCCGAGCGGGTGGCGATGGTGACGAACGTGCGCGTCGGTCCGGCTCGCCGCACCGGGATCCGCTCCCGTGGGCAACTACCCGTCGACTACCTGATGGGTGACGAGACCCCGAAGGTGTTCGCGCACCGCATGGCCGACGACTCCGTCGCCTACGACCCGGTGAATCTCCTCGTCGCCGATGCCGAAGAACTGTGGTGGGTGACCAACTGGCCATCGCCGCGGGTCGAGAGAGTGGCCGACGGCGTCCACGGGATCTCCAACGGCGCGTTGGACAACGACTGGCCCAAGGTGGTCGACGGGTCGGCTGCGATGGCATCCCTGGTCGCCGCCGACGACGGGTCCGCTCGGTCCGACGAGGCATATTTCGCGATGCTCGCCGATCAGGACCGGCCCGATCCTGCGCGACTGCCCGACACCGGCGTCGGGCCGGAAGCCGAGGCGGTGCTGTCGCCGAGGTTCATCAACATCCCCGGCTACGGCACCCGAGCCTCGACTCTCCTGCACGTCGGCCAGGACGGCCATGGTCGGATCGTCGAACGGCGGTACGGGTGGCGGGCCAAGCGGCGGGGGACGAACGCTCTGAGCTGGTGATCAGTTGTGTGCGAACGGATTCGGCACGGTCGGCAGACCGAGTGCCGCGCCAACCTCCGCGGTGACGAGATCGCCGCGGTGGGTGCTGAGCCCGCTGGCGAGCGCAGGGTCGGTCGCGCAGGCCTGCTCCCACCCGAGGTCGGCGACGCGCAACACGTAGGGGAGTGTCGCGCCTGTCAGTGCCTGGGTGGACGTCCGGGCGACCGTGCCCGGCATGTTGGCGACACAGTAGAACGTCGTGTCGTGGACTCGGAAGGTCGGATCATCGTGGGTGGTGGGGCGGGAATCCTCGAAACACCCTCCCTGGTCGATAGCGATGTCCACCAGAACCGCGCCCGGTTTCATCTGTGCCACAAGACTGTTGGACACCAGCGTCGGAGCCTTCGCGCCCGGGACCAGTACGGCGCCGATGACCAGATCGGCGCGCGTGATCGCCTCCTCGAGAGCGAGCGCGGTGCTGTAGCGCGTGTGGACGCGGCCACCGAAGCGAGAGTCGACTGCGCGGAGTTTGGCGATGTCGAGGTCGAACACCGTGACCTGCGCTCCCATCCCCATCGCGATGGTCGCGGCGTTAACACCACTGACCCCGCCCCCGATGACGACGACCTCGGCGGGTTCGGTGCCGGGGACCCCGCCCATGAGCACGCCACGACCGCCCTCCGAGCGCATCAGGTGGTACGAGCCGACCTGCGGTGCGAGCCGGCCGGCGACCTCGCTCATCGGCGCCAGCAGCGGAAGCGACCCGTCGGCGGTGCGGACCGTCTCGTAGGCGATGGACGTCGTGCCCGACGCGAGCAGCGCCTCGGTGCACGCTCTACCGGCCGCGAGATGGAGATAGGTGAACACCGTCTGACCTTCGCGCAGGAACTCGAACTCCGACGCGATCGGCTCCTTCACCTTGAGCAGCACATCGGCCTGCGCCCAGACCTCGGCAGCGGTTCCGAGGATCTGGGCCCCCGCGGCCTTGAAGTCGTTGTCGTGAAGGGACGAACCCTCACCGGCTCCCGCCTGGATGACGACCTCGTGTCCGCGCCGATGGAGTTCGGCAACGCCGGCGGGGGTGATCGCCACCCGATACTCGTGGTTCTTGATCTCCGTGGGGATGCCGATGCGCATGGTGACTCCGTACTAGTTGCGAGCTCCTGAATGTTCCTCGGTGAACTGATTCCAGCGTGAAGGAACTTCGGTTGTGACACAATGCGACTGAATAATATTCTCGATAGTCGCTGTGTCGCGACGATCGTATGAATCGGGAGGCTGCGATGCCCACCATGCCGAAGGATGTTCGGGACGGTGAACTGGACGGGACGGATCGGGAGCTGTTGCGTCTGCTCCAGTCGGATGCGCGGATGCCCAACAGCGAGCTGGCGCAACGTGCGGGCATCGCGGCGTCGACATGCCACGGACGGATGCGGCGGCTCGTCGACCTCGGCATCATCCGCGGATTCTTCGCCGACGTCGACCCGGCCGCACTCGGACGGCCGCTGCGGGCGATGGTGGCGGTCAGTCTGCAGTCCGACGCGCGCGGTCAGATCCGGCAGTTCGTCGGCGAGATCGCCACCCACGACGAGGTGATCGACGTCTTCTTCCTCGCGGGCACCGACGACTACCTGTTGCATGTGGCAGCCGCCGACACCGAGGCGCTGCGGCAGTTCGTCGAACGACTCAACGGGCGGCGCGAGGTCGCCGGAACGACGACGTCCCTGGTGTTCGAGCACCGCCGCGGGGGCGCGCCGATCTTCTGAGTGCGCCGCGCCACTAGACTGGGCTCCGGCATTTGTCGAGACGAAGAGGGTGGACATGAGCGGTATCAAGGTGGGCGTCCTGGGTAGCCAGGGCAAGGTCGGGCAGGCGATCGTCGCGGCGGTCGAGAATGCCGACGACCTCACCTACACCGTCGGTGTCGACAAGGGTGATTCCCTGGAGTTCTTCTCCGACACCGAGACCCAGGTGGTCGTCGACTTCACCCATCCCGATGTGGTCATGGAGAATCTGAAGTTCCTCATCTCCAACGGAATCCACGCCGTGGTCGGGACAACCGGCTTCACCGAGGAACGTCTCGACACCGTGCGCGGCTGGCTGGCCGAGAACCCGGGTGTCGGCGTGCTCATCGCGCCGAACTTCGCGATCGGGGCGGTCCTGTCGATGCGCTTCGCCGCTCAGGCGGCCAAATACTACGACTCCGTCGAGGTCGTCGAACTCCACCATCCGTACAAGGCCGACGCGCCGTCGGGCACCGCGTACCGCACCGCGGAGCTGATCGGCCGCGCTCGTGCCGAGGCCGGTGTCGGACCGAGCCCGGATGCGACGAGCACCGAACTCGACGGGGCGCGAGGCGCGGTCGTCGACGGTGTTCACGTTCACTCGGTGCGGCTCGCGGGACTCGTCGCACACCAGGAGGTGCTGCTCGGTACCGCCGGTGAGACGCTGACCATTCGGCACGACTCCCTCGACCGGGCGTCCTTCGCGCCCGGGGTGCTGCTCGGTGTGCGTAGCATCGCCGACCGACCCGGGCTGACCATCGGACTCGAAGAACTGATGGATCTCTGAACCGATGACTCCCGACGGACCGCAGAACGAACCAGCCCACGACGACGACACCGAGGGTGGCGCACCGCGACTCGGTCCGCGCACAAAGGACTCGCGTCCGATCGTCTGGATGATCGCGTTCCTGGTGGTGGCGCTGATCGTCTACTTCGTACTGCTCGGATGGCGCGGCATCCAGTTGATCGGTTCGGGGTCCGTCGCGGGCATCGGGTTGGGCGTCGGGGTCATCGCCCTACCGCTGATCGGGGCCTGGCTGATCTACGCGACGCTGCGCGCCGGCCTCGAGCATCAGAAGCTCGCGGCGATCATGGCCGAGGAGGGACGCGAACTCGACATCTCCCAACTCCCGCACCGGGCTTCGGGCCGCATGGAGCGCGACGCGGCCGACGAGCTCTTCGCCCGAGTCAAGGCCGAGTGGGAGGCGGACCCGACCGACTGGCGTAACACCTACCGGATCGCACGCGCCTACGACTACGCCGGTGACCGCGGCCGCGCCCGCGCGATGATGAAGCGCGCGGTCGCCCAGTTCCACGGACGCGAGGCGTAGCCGATGAGCCGGCTCCTCATCGTCCACCACACGCCGTCACCGGCATGCCAGGAGATGTTCGAGGCTGTGCTCAGCGGTGCGACCGATCCGGAGATCGAGGGTGTCGAGGTCGTCCGCCGGGCTGCCCTCTCGGTGTCGGCGAGCGATTTCCTCGAGGCCGACGGCTACCTCCTCGGCACCCCCGCGAACCTCGGATACATCAGCGGCGCACTGAAACACTTGAGTCACGGATACCCCGCTATTAAGAGTTCGGCGAGGTCAGCGGCATGACTCGGCTCCTGATCGTCCACCACACGCCCTCGCCGTACTGCCAGGCGATGTTCGAGGCGGTACTCAGCGGGGCGACTGACCCTGAGATCGAGGGCGTCGAGGTCATGCGCCGGGCGGCGTTGTCGGTGTCGGCGAGCGACTTCCTGGAGGCCGACGGGTACCTACTTGGCAGCCCCGCCAACCTCGGGTCGATTTCAGGTGCCCTCAAGCACGCGTTCGATCAGAGTTACTACCAGATTCTCGACTCGACTCGCAGCCGCCCGTTCGGGCTGTACCTCCACGGCAACGAGGGCACCGAGGGAGCCGAACGCGCCGTCGATTCAATCACCACGGGTCTCGGGTGGGCGAAGGCGGCCGACTACGTCATCGTGTCCGGCAAGCCCGAGCAGACCGACCTGGAGCGGTGTTGGGAGCTTGGCGCTGTGGTCGCCGCACAACTGATGGGAGCGACTTGAAGCAGACGATTATGGGTCGATGAGCGAGCGTCGGAGTTGGCAGGCAAACTGGGCCGTGGAACGAGAGGAGCGACTAGCGCATCTCGCAAGACTGCCGGGCAAAGAACACCATGAACGTCTCGAAGCCATGAATCGAGTCTCGCGGTTGTTCTCGACTAACGGCTCTGAGCTGTCTGACCATGTCGGGACGTTTGTGGGTACCGGACGGCATGTGAATGAGCTTCCTGATGAGTTCGAGCATGAGGCGGTGCGTTTCCTTCACAACTACATCGCGTCGGTTGCCACTCTGCGTGACGTTCAGCGCAGCACCCACCGGATGATTTGGCCCGAACGACTCCCTGAAGATCGACGTCGCGACAAGTTGGACCGTCGAACGATCTGGGAGGTCAGCACTTACGAGCCGAAGGTAACCGACTTGTTCGGAGACGACGACATAAAGTTTCTCTTCGACCTCCGGAACTTCACCGTGCACTACTCGGCACCGCTGATGTCGATCGGTACGACTTGGAAACACCGCCCGCCCGCCTCGGTGGCATGGATCAACACTGTCGAACTGAAGCGTTCGGAGCTCGATAAGTTCTCGAACTGGGGAGGACCAGCGAAACGCTTCCTTGCGACGCAGGACAAGGATGTCGAGTTCTTGCCTCTCATCGAGAAGTACTCGCAGCGAGCGCGTGAGTTCTACGAGTGGTTCTGGAATCAGGTGAAACTGGCCGTTCAAGTTGAGGTTGACGAGTATCTGCGCAAGAGCAATGAATTCGGTCGGTGGCTAGCCGAGGAAATGGCGAAGCCGGACTTCGACCCGCGACCGGGTGGTATGCCTATACCCGGCTCGCTTCGACGTAATCGGGCGCGTGCTCATCTGGATCGATGTGCGTATGGCACCACCGGTTGGGGTGGAATCGCAGTCGATGGGCATGGAGTCGCAGTCGTTGGTGAATCTGACTGGCCCTCTTTGCCGAAGGTCGGTAAGTACCGTGTCCCGTAGAGACGACGGCTACACCAGAATGGGTGGACGGACTAGGTGAGGGTCCGTAGGTCACTCCGCAGGTTGGCGATATAGAAGTCGCCGGTCGGCCCCGGCGTACCTTGAGGGCCCGCAGGACGTCACCGGGGCCCGATCTCCCGGCTCAGGTACAGTTCTCGCGCGACGGTCAGCACCGCGGGTCACACCCGGTGACCACCAAGTCAGAGCGATATTGCCAACCGTGCACCAACGCGTGAGAACCATGATCGGGCCAGCAACTACCTCCGCGTCGATCCGACCGCCCAGGCGAGTCATGTCGGCGCGCATAGCTGCCCACTGCGGGTCGCCCCTCACCAGCCGCCGGTGGTGAGTAAGCGGAACGGTGCAGCGGATCGTGAGACCAGGCTCCTAACGGCGCAGAGTTCCCTACACTTGCCGGATGGAAGAATCGAAACCCCTTAGCACCGAAAAACTTTCGTGGACAAAAGTCATCGCGTTCGGAGCTATTGCTGTCGCGGTAGTTGCACTCCTTGCCCTACTGACTGGAGTTTTCCTCGGCTGGGGTTCCGACGAGACCACTAATGCAGCAACTTGGGTGACCGGTGCTGCCACCTTCGGAGCCGCAGCTATTGCACTGTACGGCGCGTATCACGCCCGAGTAAGTGCGAGTCAATCAATCAACCTCGCAGATCGCTCGTTAGCGCACTCGGAGAATGCGCTCCAGCACTCGTCTGACGCCCTCGCGCACTCCGAGCGCACCCTCCGTGAAACGGCTGTTGCCAGGTGGGAGGCAGAGTACGCACGACAGGTTGAGCATGAAGCTGACCGTCGTCGCGAGGGCATGAAGCTGTGTATCCCAGTGATCGAAATCCTGATTGACGTTCATATTGATACTGCCGATGCGCTTCGACTATCCGCGCTCGGTTTTGAGGATGAGCCAGCCAGACGCGCCAGGTCACTCGATATGACTCTCATGTGGCAACAACGTCGCTCGCGTATCGGTGCGCTCACTCTGCCGATCCGTCGAACACACTTCGTCCACTATCTTGCAGATGAGGTGCTACCAAAGATTGATGAAGTGTTCGAAGGCATCGGGATCATCTCGGACGCGACTGACCCGGACGCCATCCTGGAGTACTTCGAGGAAATAGACCCTCGATTCGCGGTCGTGGATGAGCTACAGCACAAGGCGATGGAGGACTTCGACCCCAGCCCGCAGACCATCTCGGAAGCAGTACTGGAAGATATGCCACCGAAGCCCGAGTAGCCCTGCCCCGTCAGCGGGGAAAAGGGTGCAGTTTCCACGCATCGCCCTCGACGGGGCGCAGGATACTCACGGGGCCGGCGCTGCCTTTGGTGTAGATCACCTTGGCGAGGTCGATCACCGCACCCCCACGTGGTCGACAGATGCCGCGGCGCAGATCGCGCCCTGTAGTCACCGGCCGCGGTCAGCGCGTTCGCGTCCGAGCGGTTGCGTGCCATCGCAGAGCGCAGGTGCACGGACGACGGCGGACTACCGGCAAACCATCGCGCCTCCGACCACGGTCCTGCGTACAGGGTTCAGTCCACGCGTCCTCGGGCATGTGAGTGTAGGACGTGACACCCGGCGCTAGCTGTGCCCGGTCGATCCTGCCGCCCATCAGAGTGCACATCACGGCGTGTCCACTTTCGTGCACAGCGACGCGGAGCTGGTAGCGCTCGGCGTCGGTGAGATCGGCCAGCGTAAGTTTCTTCATCGTCGGAGCCTTCATCGGGTCGTCCGGCTTCGAGGTAGTGGCTTGCCTTGCGCGCCTGCCTGCTCGGCGGCCGGTCCAGGCCGATTCGTGCAGCCATGCAACGGTCACAGGTGTGCGTATCCGTGTACGCTGCCGCGCCAACGAACTGTCGGCGTTCCGCATCCCGAGCACGAGTGCAAGTAGTCGACGTTGCTCACTGGGTAACCTCGATCCCCAACTCTCGCAAGGTTTCCCGGTGCTCGTCGGCCTTGTCCTTAGGCACGGTCGTCGCACAGGCTTCACGATAGTAGGCCGCGCGTTCCTGACGCCGCCGCAGTACGAGCATCGCACGATCTGCATCGCGGAGTGCCTCGATAACCGCGTCGCTCACGGTCGAGGGCTCACCGTCGGAGCGGCCCAAGGCACGCAGATACTCCGACAACCGGTCAGGAGATGCTTCACCGGCACACCGCGCGGGCCGGTCTTACGGCCTGCGAACAGCGCCACCAGATCGTGGTGTTGCTCGTCGGTCAAGATCGGTTCCCAGGTGCCCTTGCTGTGGATCTCCTGCGGTCCTCGCTTACCGTCGACCTTCGCGCTGACGGTCCGGTACCGGGCGTAGGTCGGGTTCACCATGATTCGGCGCAGCTTCGCCGAGTCCCAGCCGAGCGGGTCCTGAGTCTCGATCCAGCGCACCACCGAGCCGAAGCTGTGCCCATCGAGCACGCGCCGCGCTGCCTCGGCGACCAGGGGAGCGCGTGACGGGTCGGGGAGGCGGCCCGTTGACTTGCCGGTGTCGGGGTCGCGAACGATTTTGTAGCCGTACGGGACTCGTCCGTGAGGCTTGCCCTGGGCCAGGTTCTCGCGGTTGGGCGCGCTTGATCCGCTTGCGGATGTCCTCGGCCTCTCGTTCGGCCAGCAGTGCGTCGAGCCCAGTGGTGAAGCGGTCGTCGCCGTCTTCGAGGTCGTACAGCCGCCCCGAGTACGAAAGCATGACCTGGCGATCGGTGCAGAGGCGGCGCAGATCGACGTAGTGGTCCATCGACCGGCCAGCGCGCGAGGGCTCCCAGACCACCAGGACGTCGCCGGGGCGCAGCACCTCGCTGAGGCGGGCGTACTGCGGGCGGTCCTTGGTGGCGTACGGGTAGCCGACCGATCGTTGTCGGTCAGCACCTCGGCGACCGGCCACCCATTGCGCTCGCACACCGCTCTGCACTCGGCCTCCTGCTCGGCCACCGGCAAGGTCGCGCGAGACGCGCGTGTAGATCACTGCGTGGGTCGGCGCACCTCGGGAGTCAGTGTAGGTGCTGGTCAGTGCGGTGCTCAAGGTAAGCGAGTTTACGACAAATAGGCATGCCTTCGACGTGGCCTACTACCAGATCCTGGATTCGACGCAGGGCCGCCCGTTCGGGCTGTACCTCCACGGCAACCAGGGGGCCGAGGGTGCCGCGAAAGCCGTTGACACCATCACCACGGGCCTCGGCTGGACCAAGGCCGCCGACTACGTCGTCGTCTCCGGCGCACCGAGCAAGGACGACCGCGAGAAGTGTTGGGAGCTGGGCGCCACCGTCGCGGCGCAGTTGATGGAGGAGTGAGCGGCCGGGAGAACCGGCCACCTCGCCAGGCGCTGGGTCGTTCCGGAAGAGGCCGAGGGGCTCATAGGTGGCTCTGCGGGAGAATGACGCTCACACTCTGAGGCCGAGCACCTTGTTGCGCGGGTCGTGTCTCGGTTGACGCATCGGGGTGAGTTCTCGATCACCGACCTCGACACCGACGGGTGGCCACCAAACCCTCGCATCAGCACTGAGGCGAGGGTCCCGGTCGGTGGCGGCCGGATATGGGATACACCACCGAGGTGCTGCACGCGGTATGGGAATGAAAGCAGCGCAACGAAACTCGTGTCTCCGGTCTCGCATGCGGTGGCGTAGGCGCTCAGCTGCTAAAATGTACTCCGGTGTGCCGGGAAGTCTGGTCGGCTGCGCGTTGACGGTGAGCCCGCACGATGGGGCGGCCACGACGCGTACGTAGCCCACCCGACGAAGGACTCCGTACGCACCATGACCGACACCGAATCACCTCGGGCCACCCCGACTCTCTTCTCGCGCGGCTCCTGGCCCGAAGCGTCGCGCATCGCCGACATCTTCCGGCGCGAAACCATCGGCGGGATGTTGTTGCTCGTCGCGGCCGTTGTAGCCCTCATATGGGCCAATTCGCCATGGTCTGCCGGATACTTCGGCCTCGGCAACATCCACGTGGGGTCCGACGCGCTCGGTCTGCACCTCGATCTGTCCCTGGCGACCTGGGCTGCTGACGGTCTCCTCGCCATCTTCTTCTTCGTCGTCGGTCTCGAGCTGAAGCGCGAGTTCGTCGCGGGCGACCTCCGCGATCCCGCCCGCGCGGCTCTCCCCATCGCCGCGGCGGTCGGCGGAATGGCTGTTCCCGCAATCATCTTCGTAGCCTTCACGATGAGGGCGGGCGACGGAGCCGTTCAGGGCTGGGCCATTCCCACCGCCACCGACATCGCGTTCGCGGTCGCCGTGTTGGCCGTGATCTCCACTCACTTGCCCGTCGCGCTGCGCACCTTCCTGCTGACCCTGGCCGTGGTGGACGACCTGCTGGCGATCACGGTGATCGCGGTGTTCTACACCGATTCCATCAACGGGACCGCCCTGGCTCTGGCCCTCATCCCGCTCGCGGCGTTCGCTTTCTGCGTGCAGCGACGGGTTACCTCATGGTGGCTCCTGCTGCCACTCTCAGCCCTCACATGGGCGTTCGTCCACGAGTCCGGCGTTCACGCCACCGTCGCCGGAGTCATTCTGGGATTTACCGTTCCGGTGCTTCGCCGGACCGAAGCCGGCGAGACGGACGCCCAGCATTGCCTGGCAGAACATCTCGAACACCGGGTCCGGCCCGTCTCGGCGGGTTTCGCGATACCGGTGTTCGCGTTCTTCGCCGCGGGCGTCACGATCGGCGGTCTGAGCGGACTCCGCGAGGCACTCACGAATCCCGTCGCGTTGGGCATCATCTTCGGTCTGTTGATTGGCAAGACGGTGGGCATCGTCGGCACCACCGCAATCCTGGCCCGGTTCACGCGGGCCACCCTCGACGCGAGTATTCGGTGGATCGACGTCATCGGTGTCGCGATGCTCGCCGGCATCGGCTTCACCGTTTCCCTGCTCATCGGCGATCTCGCGTACGACTCGGAATCCGAACGTGCCGAGTACGTCAAGATCGGTGTACTGGTCGGCTCGCTGACGGCTGCCTCGGCTGCAGCGGTCATCCTGCGAATGCGCAACCGCCACTACCGCCGGATAGCCGGAGAGGAGGCGCGGGATGACGATCACGATGGGATCCCGGACGTCTACCAGACGGAAGACCGGTGAGGACCACCTGACATGGTGCGGATGTTGCGGAGCCGGTGGCGCGAGAGCGGGGAGTACCTCGGGCTCGGCGTGGTCACCGTTCCCGAACGCGCACAGAACCCACTCCGCGCCATCGGCCGGCGCGTCACGATTGCAGGCGTCGTCATCTGTGTCGCTGCACTCGTCGTGTACCTCGACCGCGACGGCTACACCGACTCCACGGACGCGCCGCTCACCCTGCTCGATTGCTTCTACTACGTCACGGTCTCCCTGTCGACGACGGGATACGGTGACATCGCACCGATCACCGCCGAGGCCCGGGCGATCAACGTCTTCGTGATCACGCCTCTTCGTGTGCTGTTCCTGGTCGTGCTGATCGGGACCACACTCGAAGTTCTCACCGAACGTTCTCGACAGGCCTTGCGCATCCAGCGGTGGCGGCAGCAGCTCCGGGACCACCACGTCATCGTGGGTTTCGGGACGAAGGGGCGCAGTGCTGCCCGCGCACTACTCGATGCCGGCGTCGACCGATCGCAGATCGTCGTCGTCGACTCGGAGCCGGTGCCGCTGGAAGCG
Organism: Gordonia terrae; assembly: GCF_051789125.1. GTDB lineage: Bacteria > Actinomycetota > Actinomycetes > Mycobacteriales > Mycobacteriaceae > Gordonia > Gordonia terrae_A. The sequence goes on from NZ_CP196526.1 coordinate 2,286,552, forward strand.
GCTGAAACGCTCGGCGTGGTGGCTGTGCGTGGCGATGCCACCCGCCGTGAGGTGTTGGCCCTCGCCAAGGTCGACGACGCGCGAGCGGTTCTGATCGGTGCCCATCACGACGCGACCGCAGTCCTCATGACCCTGACCGCACGCCAACTCAACCCCGACGCGAAGATCGTCACCGCGGCCCGCGACGCGGACAACGCAGCCCTGCTGCGGAGATCCGGCGCCGACTCGGTCGTCGTGTCGGCGGCGACCGCCGGGCGCCTCATGGGCATCGCGACGCGGACACCGCACGTCGTCGACGTCATCGAGGACCTGCTCAGTCCCGCCACGGGGTTGTCGATCACCGAGCGCATCGTCACACCGGCGGAGATCGGGAGTGAACCGCAGGCCCTACCGGGCGCCGTCATCGGGGTCGTCCGCGACGGCACGCTGTATCGCACCCACGAGCTTCCGGGTGCGCTGCGAAGCACCGACAAGTTGATCACCGCGCACTCGACGCGATGACCATGTCGCCGCGGACCGCCTACGCGACCTCAACGCCTGCATCGACCTCGATCTACGTGCCGGATGTGGGTTCGTCGTCTGGCAGCTCCGCGGCCGTCACACTTCTGCTCACCTCGAACTGGCGGACCAGGAACGCCTTCTCGTCGAGTTTCTTACGCCGCATCCACGAGGTCACCTCGGTGTTGCATTTGCTGGCGTTGCACGACCCGCAGCAGGGGACGACGTTGCCGACGGTGTAGCGGCCGCCGCGCGAGATCGCGAGCATGCAGTCGCGCTGCAGTGCCACACCGACTGCGCCGCAGTAGGCGCATCCGCCCCACGCCTCTTTCAAGGCGAGCCACTGGGCGTCGGTGAGGTCGTTGTCTCGGGAGGCGACGCGCTTGCGGCGTCGCTTTGCGTACCGATTGGCGCGAGTGGTGCTCCGGGGTGCCACGGCTGGAGAGTACTAGACTGCCCGTGTGAGCACGGCCATCCGCGACACCTCATCGACCGGGACCATCCCGACTCCCTACGAAGATCTGTTGCGACTGATCCTCGACACCGGCACCCCCAAATCCGATCGCACCGGGACCGGTACCCGCAGCCTGTTCGGACATCAGCTGCGGTACGACCTCGCCGAGGGCTTCCCGCTGATCACCACCAAGAAGGTCCACCTCAAGTCGATCGTCTACGAGCTGCTGTGGTTCCTGCGCGGCGATTCGAACGTCCGTTGGCTGCAGGAGCGAGGTGTCACCATCTGGGACGAGTGGGCCGATGAGCAGGGCGAACTCGGGCCCGTGTACGGAGTCCAGTGGCGCAGCTGGCCGACCCCGTCGGGTGAGCACATCGACCAGATCGCGGCCGCTCTCGAGTTGCTCAAGACCAACCCGGATTCGCGTCGCAACATCGTCTCGGCGTGGAACGTGGGGGAGATCCCGCAGATGGCCCTGCCGCCGTGCCACGCGTTCTTCCAGTTCTACGTCGCCGACGGCAAACTGTCGTGCCAGCTGTATCAGCGCAGCGCCGACATGTTCCTCGGTGTGCCGTTCAACATCGCGTCGTATGCGTTGCTGACGCACATGATGGCGCAGCAGGCCGGCCTGGAGGTGGGCGAGTTCGTCTGGACCGGTGGTGACTGCCACATCTACGACAACCACGTCGAGCAGGTGACGCGTCAGCTGTCGCGCGACCCGTACCCCTACCCGAGGCTCGAACTGCGCAAGCGGGACTCGATCTTCGATTATGACTTCGACGACATCGAGATCGTCGGGTACGAATCGCACCCCGGCATCAAAGCGCCGGTGGCCGTGTGACCTCCGATCTCACCGCGGTCCCCGCGACGGTGCGGCTGGTCTGGGCGCAGAGTCGCGACGGTGCGATCGGCCGTGACAACACCATCCCCTGGCGTGTGCCCGAGGACGTGGCGCGGTTCAAACAGCTGACCGTCGGACACCCGGTCGTCATGGGGCGCAAGACGTGGGACTCGCTGCCGCCGCGATTCCGGCCCCTGCCCGGGCGCACCAACATCGTGGTCACCCGGAGCGCTGACTGGACCGCCGAGGGCGCCGTCGTCGCGCGATCGGTCGACGAGGCTCTCGCGCTCGCCGCCGACCACACCGTCGGGGTCATCGGCGGCGGTGAGATCTACCGCGCCGCACTGCCGTTCGCGTCCGATCTGTGCGTCACCGAGATCGATGTCGAGGTCGACGGCGCGGATGCATTCGCACCGGAGATCACCGACGAGTGGGTCGTCGCGGAGTCGGGTGAGTGGCAGACGTCGACGAGCGGAACCCGGTTCCGCTTCGTCGACTACCGGCGCGCCTCGCAGGTCTGACCGTGCCGGAACGGTTCTCACCCGCCCAGGCGCGTCGAACCGCGCTCGCCGCACAGGGATTCACCGATCGTCGGCCCGGCGCCGCACCCACCATGGCGCACCTCAAACGCGTCGTCGCGCGGACGAGACTGCTGCAGATGGACTCGGTCAACATCGCCGCGCGTGCCCACTTCATGCCGCTGTACTCACGCCTGGGCCCCTACGATCCGGATCTGCTGCACCGCGCGGCGTGGCGACCGAACCGCGGGCCGCGCCTCCTCGTCGAATACTGGGCGCACGAAGCCGCACTCATCCCGGTGGAGGACTGGCCCCTCTTCCGTTGGCGTATGGACGAATTCGCCGACGGCAGGTACCGGCACACGAAGGACGTCATGCGGCGCAACCGGGCGCTGGCCGTGGACGTCCGTGCCGTGATCGAGGCGCGCGGAGCCAGCACGCCGCGCGCCATCGAGGAGGAACTGGGCATCGTTCGCGAGCCCGGGGCCGCAGGTAGCTGGTGGCAGCGTGGCGAGGTCAAACACCTCTGCGAGGCGATGTTCGCCGCCGGCGACCTGTCGGCGGTGCGGACCGACAACTTCGTCCGTCACTACGACCTCACCGAGCGGGTCGTCGGTCCGGAGATCGCGGGACGGCACCCGGAACGTGCTGACGCACAACGAGAGCTGATCTCGCAGGCCGCCCGGTCGCTGGGCGTCGCGACCGCGGCCGACCTGGCCGATTACTACCGGATCCGGCCGGCTGAGGCGCGGGCGGCCGTCGCCGACCTCGTCGAGGCGGGTGAGCTGCGCGAGGTCAGCGTCGACGGCTGGCGAGACGCCGCCTACCTGGTCGCAGGCGCGCCGATGCCCCGGCGCGTGGACACCTCGGCGATCCTGTCGCCCTTCGACCCACTCGTCTTCTACCGGCCGCGCGCGGAGCGGGTCTTCGGTTTCCACTACCGCATCGAGATCTATGTGCCCGAACACAAGCGCGTCCACGGCTATTACGTGTTGCCGTACCTGCTGGGCACCGACATCGCCGCTCGCGTCGACCTGAAGGCAGACCGCAAGAACCGGACGCTGCTGGTGCTCGGGTCGTACTGCGAACCCGGTCACGCCCACGACCACGTCGCCGAACGCCTCGCCGTCGACCTCCGGGCCTTCGCCGGGTGGCTCGACCTCGAGGGGGTCTCGATTGCCGAGCGCGGCGACCTCGCGGGCGAGCTCCGGCGAGTGATGCAATGCTGAACATCGAGGATTTGTGACACTGATCCTGGGTACGCAGGACCCGATGTGGGCGAGATCAACCGAATGGGAGACGAAGCGATGACCGTGTCGTACGAAGGCAACGACTACCGCCTGGTGATGTTCGACCTCGACGACACCCTCGCGCCGTCGAAGAGTCCGCTCGACGATCAGATGGTCGAACTCCTGCGGCGCATGCTCGACGTCAGCCTCGGCTGCATCATCTCCGGCGGAAACTTCACGCAGTTCGAGAAGCAGGTACTGGCTCGTCTCGGCAGCTTCGACAGCGTCGGGAACCTTCATCTGATGCCAACCTGCGGCACCCAGTACGTGCGCTGGTCCGGGAACGAGTGGGAGACCGTCTACGCCGAATTCCTCAGCGACGACGAGAAGCAACGGACTCTCGACGTGCTCGAGACAGGCGCGAAGGAACTCGGCCTGTGGGAGACCGAGACCTGGGGAGACATCCTCGAGGACCGCGGCAGCCAGATCACGTTCAGCGCGCTGGGGCAGCGGGCACCGGTCGAGGCCAAGGCGGCCTGGGATCCCGACGGTGCCAAGAAGGAATCCCTGCGGGCCTACGCGGCGGAGCGACTTCCCGATCTGGAGGTGCGCAGCGGCGGATCGACCTCGGTCGACGTGACGAAGAAGGGCATCGACAAGGCATACGGCGCACTGAAACTGATGGACATCCTCGGTCTGACCACCACGGACATCCTGTTCTTCGGCGACCGTCTCGACGAGGGCGGCAACGATTATCCCGTCAAGGCCCTCGGTATCACCTCCATCGCGGTCCACGGCTGGCCGGACACCCATGCCAAGCTGTCGGCGCTCCTCGACCAGGTCGACGCCGATCAGGTCGACGCCGGCAGTTAGTCCACCGGCCCGCCGGCAGGCACCACTCGCTGCGTGCCGTTCGCCACTCGGAAAGACTTCGCGTAGTACTGCCCGGAACGCGGGTCGGTCTTGTCGTGGACGAAATACCAGTCCATCTGGGCGGCGGCCGGGGTGATGGTGAGGACCGAGTAGCCGTGCGCGTCGAACTCGCTCCAGCGCACATGGTGATTCGTCGCGCCGAAGGCGGATGACACGGCCACACCCGCGGTGTTGGCGGGCACGTTCAGCATGTCGTCGATGTTGGTCGACGTCACCGACGTGCCGACGAGTTCGGTGGCGACGCTGCCGGCGCCCGGATAATTCGACACGTCGGCGGGGATGTCGCAGGCCCACGACGAATGGATGTCGCCGGTGATGAACACGACGTTGTCCACACCGGTGCGGCGGACGGTGTCGAGCAACCGGCGACGGTCGGCCGCGTAACCGTCCCACTGGTCGGCGTTGTAGGGGATGCCCTCCTTCGGGATCCCCAGCAGTGCGGTGACCGCACCGGTCGTCCGCGGATCGAGCGGGGGGAGCAGCACCGGCGAGATCATCACGGGGTTGCCAACGATCTTCCATCGGGCCTGCGACGACGTGAGTCCGTTGGTGAGCCACGACATCTGGGCACGTCCCAGGATCGAACGCGCGGAGTCGTCGATGGCGGCCGACCGGGCGCTGACCTGGAGGTCGCGATAAGAACGCAGGTCGAGCATCGACAGTTCGAGCAGACGTCCGTACTGCAGACGACGGAACAGGTGGCGGCCCGCCGCGTCGACCGCGGGCCGGACGGGCATCCACTCGCCGTAGGCCCGCAGGGCTGCCGCCCGACGTGACCGCCACGACCCCTCGCCCGGTTGGTGATTCTCGGCGCCGCCCGCCCAGGAGTCGTTCGACGACTCGTGGTCGTCCCAGGTGCAGATGAACGGGACTTCGCGGTGAAGAGCGGCCAGGTCGGGGTCGGTCTTGTACTGCGCGTGGCGTGTCCGGTAGTCGCGCAGGGTCGTGATCTCGTGCCGCGGATCGTGGACACGGACGGCGCCGGTCTTGCCCGTGTACCGGCCCGTCTCGTACTCGTAGAAGTAGTCGCCGAGATGCACCACCGCGTCGAGTCCCGGCTGGGCTCGGAGGTGTCGGTAGGCGGAGAAGTACCCGGCCTCCCAGTTGGCGCACGACACCACCCCGAATCGGACCTTCGGGACGTCGGCGCCGGGGGCCGGGGCGGTACGGGTGCGACCGGTCGGTGAGACCGCGCCCGCTGCCGGACCGGTCAGCACGGTGAAGCGGTAGTGATACCGGGTACGGGCAGCGAGGCCGGTGGCGTCGACCTTGACGGTGTGATCGGTCTCCGCCGAGGTCCGTACCTCGCCGGCGGAGACGACGGTGGCGAACCCGGCGTCGAGCGCGACCTCCCAGCGCACCGAACACGGCGCCCCGATGCCGGCGCCCGGTGCGGACGCCGGGGTCTGGGTGACACGGGTCCACAGGATGACGGCGTCGGGCAGCGGATCTCCGGAGGCGACGCCGTGGCGGAACACCTGCGCGGCGGCCGACCCTCTGTGCGTCGACGGGGCGGCGTGGGTGATCGCGGCCGGTGTTGCCAGGGCGGTTCCGGCGACAACCGCGCCGGTACGCAGGAAACCTCGTCGTGTCGTGTCCTCGGACTTCATCGACTTTTCACTCCCCCTGCGACGGCCGCGCAAGCAGGGACTCTACCGGTAGCGGGACCGGAGGTCAGGGCGAATCCGGGTCGTCGCGGAGGCGGAGGTCGGCGCGGCCGGCCGGTGGGGGACAATCGGGAACCGCAGCGCCCGCGCACGGGTGGCCGAGCCAAGGCGAGACGGAGGAGACGGCGTGTCCGAGTTGGTGCCGCTGAAGGTGCAGATGGTGGCGATGACCCAGTTCGCCCCGCCGGAGGACGTGCCCTGGAGCACCGACGCCGAGGGCGGTGAAGCACTCGTGGAGTTCGCCGGCCGCGCCTGCTATCAGAGCTGGGACAAGCCCAACCCCCGCACCGCGACGAACGCGGGCTACCTGCGGCACATTCTCGAGGTCGGCCACCTGTCGTTGCTCGAACACGCGTCGGTGACGTTCTACATCAGCGGGATCTCGCGGTCGTGCACCCACGAACTCATCCGGCATCGGCACTTCTCCTATTCGCAGCTGTCGCAGCGCTTCGTACCCGAGCACGACTCGAATGTCGTTGCGCCCCCGGCGATCGTCGGCGATGACGAACTCGAGGAGCTGTTCGTCGCCGCCACCGATGCGTCCCGCGCGGCGTACACGGATCTGCTCGCCGCGCTGGAGGCGAAGTTCGCCGACGTCCCCAATGCGATCCTCCGGCGCAAACAGGCCCGTCAGGCGGCACGTTCGGTGTTGCCGAACGCCACCGAGACCAAGATCGTCGTGACCGGCAACTACCGTGCGTGGCGGCACTTCGTGGGAATGCGCGCGACCGAGCACGCCGACGTGGAGATCCGCCAGCTTGCCGTCGAATGCCTGCGCCAGCTCATGCGGGTGGCGCCGACCGTTTTCGGCGATTTCGAGATCGGGACTCTCGCCGACGGCACCGAGGTCGCCACCTCACCATTCGTGCTGGAAGGGTGAGGATCGTCACGGATGGGGAGGCGGTAGCCTGAGCACCATGAACGCAGTCCAGGAACCGCTGCACGAGCATCCCTTCGGGACGAACGTGGTTGCGATGGTCACCCCCTTCCATGCCGATGGAAGTCTCGATCTGGACAAGGCCGCCGTCCTGGCCGACCACCTCGTCTCCAAGGGGTGCGACGGCCTGGTCGTGTCCGGCACCACCGGCGAGTCGCCGACCACGACCGTGCCGGAGAAGCTCGAGTTGCTCCGTGTGGTCCTCGACGCGGTGGGCGATCGTGCCCGCATCACCCAGGGGGCGGGTAGCTACGACACCGCCGAGAGCGTGCGGTTCGCCATCGAGTCCGAGAAGGTCGGTGCGCACGCCCTTCTCGTCGTGACGCCCTATTACTCCAAGCCCCCGCAGGCCGGCATCCTCGCGCACTTCCGGACCGTTGCCGACGCCACCGCACTGCCGGTGCTGCTGTATGACATCCCGCCGCGGTCGGTCGTGCCGATCATGAACGAGACGATGCTCGCTCTCGCCGAACACCCGAACATCCGCGGCGTCAAGGACGCCAAGGGCGACCTCCACTCGGCCGCCGGTCTCATCGCGAGCGCCGGGCTGGAGTATCTCTCCGGTGAGGACGCACTGAACCTGCCCTGGCTGTCGATCGGCGCCACCGGTTACGTGAGCGTCATCGGCCACCTGGTCCCGGATCGCTTGCGCGACATGCAGATGGCTGTCGAGAAGGGTGACATGCAGGCGGCGCGGGCCATCAACACGTCCATGCTCCCGCTCGTCAACGCGATGGGCCGCCTCGGCGGCGTGACGATGGTGAAGGCGGCGCTGCGCATCCTCGGGCTCGACGTCGGGGACCCGCGTCTACCGCAGGTGCCCGCGACCGGGCACCAGATCGAGGAATTGATCGTCGACCTGCGAGCGGCAGGTGTGCTGCTCTGATGACCGACAACGACAGCCCCGACGCCGGCAACGCCCGCCCCCGGACACGACGCCGCGCGGCGTCACGCAGAGCCGGCCCGCCGGTTCCGCCGCCCGCGCAGGCCCCTGCTCCTGCACCACAGCCTCCCGCGGAACCACAGAACACCGCGGAACCACAGAACACCGCGGACCCACAGAACACCGCGCCGAAGGGTGCCCCCGTGAAAGCCGACGACCCGCGCCAGACTGAATCGGAAACGCCGAAACACGCGGCGAAACGATCCGGCCCGTCGGCCTCGAACAACCGACGAGGACGACACGAGCGTGGCGGCGACTCGCGGGGTCGCCGGAACGAACCGCAGGCCACCCCCGCGCCGGTCGACCGGCTGGGCACACCCCGCCGCCTGCCCAAGGGCGGGCTGCGCGTCGTCGCGCTCGGCGGCATCGGCGAGATCGGTCGCAACATGACCGTTTTCGAGTACGGCGGCCGGCTGCTCATCGTCGACTGCGGTGTGCTGTTCCCGGAGGACCAGCAGCCCGGCGTCGACCTGATCCTGCCCGACTTCCGCTACATCGAGGAGCGCATCGACGACGTCGACGCGGTGATCCTGACCCACGGTCACGAGGATCACATCGGCGCGATCCCGTTCCTGCTCCGCCTGCGCGGTGACATCCCGGTCATCGGGGCGAAGTTCACGCTGGCCCTGGTCGATGCCAAGTGTCGCGAACACCGGCTGCGCCCGAAACTCGTCGAGGTCACCGAGGGACAGCGAACCACCCACGGCCCGTTCGAGTGTGAGTACTTCGCCGTCAACCACTCGATCCCCGACGCACTCGCCGTCGCGATCCGCTCGCCTGCGGGTGTGGTCCTCCACACCGGGGACATCAAGCTCGACCAGCTTCCGCTCGATGGCCGGCTCACCGACCTGGCCGGGTTCAGCCGCCTCGGCGACGAGGGCGTCGACCTCTTCCTGGTCGACTCGACCAACGCCGAGGTTCCCGGTTTCGTGACGCCCGAGCGTCAGATCGGCGGGGTGCTCGACCAGGTCATCGGCAAGGCGCGCCAGCGGGTGATCGTGGCCTCGTTCGCGAGTCACGTCCACCGCATCCAGCAGATCATCGACGTCGCGCACAACCACAACCGTCGCGTCACCTTCGTGGGTCGGTCCATGGTGCGCAACATGCAGATCGCCCAGGATCTCGGATACCTGTCGGTGCCCGACGGCGTCGTCGTGGACCTCGACACCGCGGCGACGCTGCCCGACCACCGCGTCGTGCTGATCTCCACCGGGTCCCAGGGTGAACCGCTCTCCGCGTTGTCGCGTATGGCCCGTGGCGAGCACCGCCAGATCAACATCCGGGCCGACGACCTCGTCGTCCTGGCGTCGTCGCTGATCCCCGGCAACGAGAACTCCGTATTCGCCGTCGTCAACGGTCTGGCCAAGCGCGGCGCCACCGTCATCACGCAGCAGAGCGCGAAGGTGCATGTCTCCGGGCACGCGTCGGCGGGCGAGCTGCTGTACCTGTACAACGCCGTGCGGCCGTCGAACGCCATGCCGGTGCACGGCGAATGGCGGCACCTGCGCGCCAACGCCGCTCTCGCGGTCGCGACCGGGGTGCCCGAGGACCGCGTGGTGCTCGCCGAGGACGGGGTCGTCGTCGACCTCGTCGACGGGCGCGCCGAGATCGTCGGACGGGTCCCGGTCGGGCACGTGTACGTGGACGGGCTGTCGGTGGGAGACGTGGGGGAGTCCACGCTCTCCGAACGGCTGGTGCTCGGCGAGGGCGGGTTCATCGCCATCGCCGTCGCCGTCGATGCGACGACCGGTCGTCCGGTCAACACACCGGAGGTGTCCGGGCGCGGATTCTCCGACGATCCCGAGGCGCTCAAAGAGGCCGCTGACATCGTCAACCAGACACTCGACTCGCTGGCCGCCGAGGGCGTCACCGACACCCATCGCATCGCGCAGGGCATTCGACGCGCGGTGGGTCGCTGGGTGTCCACGGCATACCGTCGCCGTCCGATGATCGTGCCGACGGTCATGGCCGTCGGCGACTGACGGCCGGCAAGGAACAGAACTCCCGCCGTGTCGCTACGGTGGTCGTGTGACTGGTGCGCAGAATGAAAGAGCAGCCCTCGTCGAGACCCTGAAGAAGGTCGGGCCCGACGCGCCCACCCTCTGCGACGGCTGGACGACGCGGGATCTGTTGGCCCATCTCGTCGTCCGGGAACGCCGGCCCGACACCGGGCCCGGCATCCTCATCCCGGCGTTCGCTGGGTACACCGAGAAGGTGCGGGCCCGAGCAGCGGACAAGGACTGGGACTCCCAGCTCGAACTCCTCGCGTCGGGTCCACCGATGTTCTCTCCGTTCAAGCTCATCGACCGGTTCGCGAACCTGACCGAGATGTTCGTCCACCACGAGGACGTCCTGCGCGGCGGGGCCGACCCGGCGGGTCAGTGGACACCCCGCGCGTTGTCTCCCGACCTCGAGGCCGAATTGCGCGGTCCCGTGAAGTCGATGGGCAGGCTGACCCTCAAGAAGGTTCCGGGGCGGGTGACCCTGCGCACGACCGACGGCGACGACCTGGCGACGGTCGGTACCGGCGACGAGGTGGTCGTCACCGGTCGAGTCGGCGAGCTGGTCCTGTTCGCCTTCGGACGCGAACCGCTGGACGTGACCTACTCCGGCGACGACGCGGCGATCGCGCGCGTCAAGCAGAGCTCGCGCGGACTGTAACCGGTCACAACTTCGACACGCGTGCCTTTGTCTGTGTTGCCCGTGTGACTGATGTGACCGACGCACACTAGTCTGTCGGTATGGCTTCGAAGGCAAGCACGGGTTCACGCGCGTCCGCGGCACGTGGCGCCGGCGGGACCGGCGCGCGTACGCGCAGCGGCGCGTCGGCGAGCGCCAAGCGTTCCGGTGGCACGACCTCCGGGACCAGGGCGGCCGGGGCACGGGGGTCGGGCGCGCGCAGTTCGGGAGGCAAGGGCTCGGCGACCAAGGTTTCGGCGGGCAAGGGTTCGGCGGGCAAGGGCACCGGGACGCGTGGAGGAGGTCGGTCGGGATCCGGCGGTTCGTCGCGTGGCACGACGCGCTCGGCGACCGCGTCGCCGCGAAGGCGCGACACCTCGGCCTCCGCGGAATCGGTCGACCTGCACCGTCGTTCGGTGGCCGCGGCCGGTGCGTCGGCGGTGGGGAAGGGTATCGGCGCGGGTTGGTCACTGTTCGCCCGTGGGGTCGGCAGTGCGGCGCGGGTCGGTTCGGGCGTGGGGCGCGGACCCCGCGTCTCCGACGGCGATTTCGACATCGACGACATCGATGGTGACGACTACGACGGCCACGACGACGATCCGTTCGACGAGGACGGTCGGCGGGGCGGGTCGGGCGGCCACAGCCACCGCCGCGACGGGACGGCGCTCGGACTGCTGGCATTCGGTCTGCTCGTGGGTGCCAGCGTGTGGTTCGGCGCCGCGGGCCCGGTCGGAGCCTTCATCGAGGCGTTGACCCGTGCGGTCATCGGTTCGGCAGCAGTCCTGCTGCCCCTCGCGCTGGTCGCCCTGGCCATCGTGCTCATGCGACGCCCGGCCGCGCCGGAGCGTCGTGGACGCTACCTGGGCGGCGGATTCCTGGTGGCGCTGCCGGCGCTCGGCCTGATGCATCTGATCGCCGGCGCGCCCCTCGACCTGCCCGGGCGATCGGGTGCGGCCGGATTCGTCGGATTCGCCGTCGGCACTCCGCTGACCGCAGGCGTCACGGCCTGGGTCTCGGTGCCGATCCTGTTGCTGTGCATGGCTTTCGGCGTGCTGATCCTGAGTGGGCGGACGGTCCGCGAGGTCGTCGACGCCGCAGGCGGGTACCTCGGCCTCGGGGTCGCGGGCACGCATGACGACGCCCCGTGGGACGACCTCGCCTGGGACGAGGACGCCGAGGACTACGACGATCCCGACTTCGGGGACCCGTCTGACGTTGGCGCTCCCGAGCCCGACGCCGACGACTTCGACGGTTACGACTCCGGCGTCCTGGCGTCACGAGCCCGTCGCCGGCCGTATTCGTCCGACCCGTACGACAACTACCCGCCGGATTCGACGCCCTCGCGGTCGTCCGGGCGTACGTCGCGGCGGACCCCACCCGATCTCGCCGACCTCAAGCCCGTCGAAGAGGCGGTCACCGAGAATTTCGCGGATGCCCTGACCGAGCCCCTCGGTGCGGAGCCCGATCAGCCCACCGAGGTGATCGCACCGCGCGCACGAACATCGCCGTCGCGACGGCCCACGCCCGCCGCGCGACCCGCGCCACGGCCCGAGCCCGAGCCTGCGCCGGAGCCCGACGTCGACGAGGAGGCGTTCACCCCGTCGGAGCCCGTGGCGGAGGGCGACTACATCCTGCCTCCCCCCGGTCTGCTGCTCGAGGGCGATCCGCCGAAGATGGGCAGCAGCGCCAACGACGACATGATCGACCGGATGACCGGCGTTCTCGATCAGTTCAAGATCGACGCGGCGGTCACCGGTTACACGCGCGGACCCACCGTCACCCGGTACGAGGTCGAGCTGGGTCCGGGCGTGAAGGTCGAGAAGATCACCGCCCTGCAACGCAACATCGCCTACGCGGCAGCCACGGACAACGTCCGTCTGCTCGCGCCGATCCCGGGCAAGTCCGCAGTCGGCATCGAGGTGCCGAACTCGGATCGCGAGATGGTGCGCCTCGCCGACGTTCTCAACGCGTCGTCGACCCGCAAGGACAAACACCCGCTGGTGATCGGTCTCGGCAAGGACATCGAGGGTGACTTCGTCAGTGCCAACCTGGCGAAGATGCCGCACCTGCTGGTCGCCGGTTCGACCGGTTCGGGTAAGTCCAGCTTCGTCAACTCGATGCTGGTGTCGCTGCTGAGTCGTGCGACGCCCGACCAGGTACGCATGATCCTCATCGACCCGAAGATGGTGGAGCTCACGCCGTATGAGGGCATCCCGCACCTGATCACGCCCATCATCACCCAGCCGAAGAAGGCCGCCGCGGCTCTGGCGTGGCTCGTCGAGGAGATGGAGCAGCGCTACCAGGACATGAAGGCCTCGCGGGTCCGTCACATCGACGACTTCAATTCGAAGGTCCGCTCCGGAGACATCACCACCCCGCTGGGCAGCGAACGCGTCTACAAGCCGTATCCCTACATCCTCGCGATCGTCGATGAGCTCGCCGACCTGATGATGACGGCACCGCGTGATGTCGAGGACGCGATCGTGCGCATCACCCAGAAGGCGCGTGCCGCGGGCATCCACCTGGTGCTCGCGACCCAGCGTCCGTCCGTGGACGTGGTCACCGGTCTGATCAAGACCAATGTGCCGTCGCGGCTGGCGTTCGCGACCTCATCGCTGACCGACTCGCGAGTCATCCTGGACCAGCCCGGTGCGGAGAAGCTCATCGGCATGGGCGACGGTCTGTTCCTGCCGATGGGGGCCAACAAGCCGGTCCGCATGCAGGGCGCCTACATCACCGACGAGGAGATCGCGGCGGTCGTCGACTTCACCAAGGAGCAGGCAGAGCCGGAGTACACCGAGGGCGTCACCGCGGCCAAGGCCGGCGACAAGAAGGACATCGACAGCGACATCGGCAACGACCTCGACGACCTCCTCCAGGCGATCGAACTCGTGGTGTCGAGTCAGTTCGGGTCGACGTCGATGCTGCAGCGCAAGCTGCGGGTCGGCTTCGCCAAGGCCGGCCGTCTGATGGACCTGATGGAGACCCGCGGGGTCGTCGGGCCGAGTGAGGGATCGAAGGCGCGTGAGGTGCTCGTCAAACCCGACGACCTCGCCGGCGTCATCGCCTCCATCACGGGCGGCGGCGACGAAACGGACAGTTCCGACAACTGAGACAGGTGCCTGACCTGGGGTTTCTGCGAGAGTGCTCCGGGGTGTATTAGGGTGGCCGCAGATCCATGAGGGGAGTATCCCCGACGCGGCGTCTCCGTCAATACGGTCTCGACCCGCGATGATGCCGATCATCGTCGCAATCGGGGCCCGGAGCGTCGGCCGCCCTGTCCGGCGGGAGAGACCTCTGGCTCGTCAGCCGTTGCTGCCTGCTGGAGGAATTCTGTGGATGTCTCTGTCTCCGTCTGGCTGATCACCTGTGCGGTGATCGTCGGACTGTTCGTTTTCGACTTCTTCACCCATGTGCGCGTCCCGCACGCACCGTCGCTCAAGGAATCCGGCATCTGGTCGGCGGTGTACATCTCGCTCGCCGTCGTTTTCGGCCTGTTCGTGTGGTGGCAATGGGGGTCGACGTATGGCGGTGAGTACTTCGCCGGCTACGTGACCGAGAAGGCCCTCTCGGTGGACAACCTCTTCGTCTTCGTCATCATCATGGCGAAGTTCGCGGTGCCCAAGGAGTACCAGCAGAAGGTGCTGCTCCTCGGCATCCTGATGGCGCTGGTGATGCGTGGTCTGTTCATCGCGGTCGGCGCTGCCGCGATCAACGCCTACAGCTGGGTGTTCTATCTGTTCGGTGCGTTCCTGATCTTCACCGCCGTGAAGTTGCTCCGTGAGAGCGACGATCCGGTGGAGCACGAGGAGGAGCGCGAGACGCGCCTGGAACGCTTCGTCAAGCGCTACCTGCGCACCCACGACTCGTATGACCGCGACAAGCTGTTCACCCGCGTCAACGGCAAGCGCCTCGCCACGCCGATGCTGATGGTGCTGATCGTGATCGGGTTCACCGACGTGCTGTTCGCGCTCGACTCGATCCCGGCGATCTACGGCCTCACCTCGGAGCCGTACCTCGTCTTCACCGCCAACGCGTTCGCCCTGATGGGTCTGCGCCAGCTGTACTTCCTCATCGGTGGCCTGCTCGACCGCCTGGTCTACCTGTCGATCGGCCTGTCCATCATCCTCGCGTTCATCGGCGTGAAGCTCGTGCTCCACGCCCTGCACGAGAACACGCTCGGATTCATCAACGGCGGCGAGCACGTCAGCGTCCCCGAGATCTCGACGCCGCTGTCGTTGTCGGTGATCCTCGGCGTGCTGGTGATCACGACGGTGGCCAGCCTGATCAAGAGCCGCGGCGTCGCGTCGAAGCCGGATGCCGACGCCTCCGGTTCGGAGAACGCGGGGTCCACGCCGCTCGACCGCTAGGTCGACGCGACGGGTGGACGCGGGTCACGCCGGGAACGGCCCGAACACCTGCGTCCACTCGTCGATCCGCACCGCGTCCACGGCCTCGTGGGCCTGGAACGGATCGTTGGCGAGGAATGCCTCCGCCGCCTCCAGGTCGGCCGCGCTGATCACGATCAGTGCACCCGAGCCGTCGGGGTACGGCCCGGCGATGAGGACGTTGCCCGCCTTGTTCTCCTCACCCAGCCATTCCCGGTGCAGTTTGCGGTGCTGGTCGCGCAGAGCGGCCTTGGCGGGGCGGTAGGTGTACTGCACGGCGAAGTAGGGCATGGTCACTCCTGCTCGATGGTTGCCAGCATCCGGGTGTTCCCCAGCGTGTTCGGTTTGACGTAACTCAGATCGAGGAATTCGGCGACACCGGTGTCGTACGACCGGCACATCTCCTCGAACACCTCGCGGGTCACGGGCGTGCCCTGGATCTCGGTGAAGCCGTGACGAGCGAAGAACGCGGTCTCGAAGGTCAGCACGAACACCCGGGACAGTTGCAGGTCCCGCGCCACGCTCATCAGCCGGTCGACGAGAAGATGACCGATGCCGCGGCCGGCGTGTGCGGTGTCGACCGCGACGGTGCGGACCTCGCCGAGGTCGGCCCAGAGAACGTGCAGCGCACCGCATCCGACGACAAGGCCGTCGACGTCGGCGACCCAGAACTCCTGCACCGATTCGTACAGTGTCACGAGGTTCTTCTCGAGCAGGATCTTGCCGGCGTACTGGTCGATGAGTTCCTTGATCCGGGGGACATCCGACGTGCGCGCGCGGCGGATCGCGACCTGATCGACGGGGGGCATGAGATCCCACCTTAGTCGTGTCGGAGGTCCGGCCGCCGTGCGGAGGCGACCTGTTCACCACGGTCGGCCGGACGGCCGATACCCTGATGGGCGTGCACGTGAGAATTGCCCTGAACTGCGGCGCCCCGCCGCGCTCGGGGGTGTGCTCGTGACCGACCGGATCAGGCGGGCGGTCGACGAGAAGGGCATCGCCAACGTCGGCCGCGGACCCGACCCCATCACCGACCCCGTCGACCCCGTTCCGGTGGTCAACATCGCGAACGCGCTGACGGTCTTCCGGATCGTCCTGGTCCCGGTGTTCCTGGTGACGCTGTTCATCGACTCGGGGGAGTCCACACTGTGGCGGTCCATCGCGACCGTCGTCTTCGGGGTCGCCGCGCTGACCGACCGCTACGACGGCCGCATCGCCCGCGAACGCGGCCTCATCACCGACTTCGGGAAGATGGCCGACCCCATCGCCGACAAGGCGCTGATCGGCGGGGCTCTCGTTGGACTCTCGATCCTCGGCATCCTCCCGTGGTGGGTCACCGTCGTCATCGTGGCCCGCGAGGTGTGGGTGACGGCGCTACGGTTCTGGGTTCTGCGGCACAAGGTGATCCCGGCCAGCCGCGGCGGCAAGCTCAAGACGCTGCTGCAGGCCCTCGCCATCGGCATGTACCTGCTCCCGCTCGGCGATCCGGGGCAGATCGCCGCCCACGTGCTCATGGGACTGGCGGTGGTCGCGACCATCTACACCGGGCTCGACTACACGTGGCAGGCGGTCAAGGTCCGGTCCGAGCGTGATGAGCCTGCTCCCGCGCCGGCGGCCACGCCCCGGCGTCCGGTCGGAGGAACCGGCGGCGGTCGGTGACTTCGACTATCGTCGGTCAGACGGTGCCGCGGGAACCCACCCGCGATGCGGTGCGTTGGGTAGGGCAGTAGAGAGGAGACTCGATGGCGGTGCTCTTACGGGAGGCGCTCGGCAACAGCCTGCGTCGGGTCCGTACACAGCAGGGTCGCACCCTGCGCGAGGTGTCCACCGGCGCGCGGGTGAGCCTCGGCTATCTCTCGGAGGTCGAGCGAGGTCAGAAAGAGGCGTCGAGCGAACTGCTCGCCGCGATCTGCGACGCCCTCGACGTGGAGATCGCCGATCTGCTCCTCGAAGTCGGCAGCGCGATGCGACCTGCCGGTGCCGAACCCGTCGTGGTCGGCGCGGGGCCGCTGGGCGAATCCGCCGACGCGCAGACCGCCGAGGCCGGGCTGACGGCGACCAAGGTCGTGATCCCCGCACCTTCGGCGCGCCGCGACGCCACAGCGCTCGCCGCGGCCTGACGGTCGACTGCCCGACAGCCGACCGAACGACACCGTCTCATCGCGATCCGGCAGACGCTAGATTGGTCTGCAGAGTTCTCAGACCCCTGAATGGAGTACGAAGAGCATGGCGAACCCGTTCGTGAAGTTGTGGCGCTACCTTTCGGCACTCGGCAACGCGAAGATCGACGAACACGCGGACCCGAAGGTCCAGATCCAGCAGGCGATCGAGGATGCGCAGCGTCAGCACCAGGCGCTGTCGCAGCAGGCGGCGTCGGTCATCGGCAACCAGCGTCAGCTGGAAATGAAGCTGAACCGCCAGCTCGAGGACATCGAGCGACTGCAGGCCAACACCCGCCAGGCACTCACGCTGGCCGATCAGGCAGCGGCAGCGGGCGACACCCAGAAGGCCACCGAATACACCAACGCCGCCGAGGCCTTCGCCGCACAACTGGTGACCGCCGAGCAGAGCGTCGAAGACCTCAAATCGCTGCACGACCAGTCGCTGCAGGCCGCCGACCAGGCCAAGAAGGCCGTCGAGCGCAACGCGATGATCCTGCAGCAGAAGCTCGCCGAGCGGTCCAAGCTGCTCAGCCAGCTCGAGCAGGCCAAGATGCAGGAGCAGGTCTCTGCCTCGCTCAACCAGATGAGCGAGCTGTCGGTGCCCGGCAACACGCCGAGCCTCGACCAGGTCCGCGACAAGATCGAGCGCCGCTACGCGAACGCACTCGGTTCGGCCGAGCTGGCCAAGAACTCGGTGCAGGGCCGCATGCAGGAGGTCGAGCAGGCCGGAATCCAGATGGCCGGACACTCTCGTCTCGAGCAGATCCGTGCCAGCATGCGCGGTGATGCACTGCCGGCCGCCGGTACGGCCGCTCCCGGACTGCAGAAGCCGGCAGCGCAGGCCGCGCCGCCCACCACCGAGCCCCCGCAGCAGGGCTGATCCGCGTCGCGATAGTCGCCGGGTCCGACGCCGGGCAC
Organism: Gordonia terrae; assembly: GCF_051789125.1. Taxonomy (GTDB): domain Bacteria; phylum Actinomycetota; class Actinomycetes; order Mycobacteriales; family Mycobacteriaceae; genus Gordonia; species Gordonia terrae_A. The sequence continues at coordinate 2,304,719 of NZ_CP196526.1, forward strand.
GCGTTTCCGGCGTTCGCACTCGCCGAGCGGTTCGCCGCCGCGGGTGATGAGGCGACGGTGTACACCTCGCTCGACTGGTCGCGGGCCGCACGCCGCCGCGGCATCGACCTCGCCGAGCTGCCCGCATTGCGCGCCGAGGACGCCGACGACGACACCGACGCGGGCGCCAAGCTCAGTGACCGGGCGGCCCGCATGGCGGTGCCGCTCGCGGAGCACCTGCGCACCTCCGGAGCCGACGTCGTCGTGTCCGATGTGATCACCGTCGGGGGCGGGTGGGCCGCCCAGCTGTGTGGACTGCCTTGGGTCGAATTGTCGCCCCATCCGCTGTACCTTCCGTCGCGGGGTCTGCCGCCCATCGGCTCGGGTCTTGCCCCGGGCCGTGGTGTGCGAGGCCGGCTCCGGGACACCCTGATGCGGGCCGCGACGGCGTCGTCGATCCGAAAAGGCTTGCGGCAGAGGCGAGATGCCCGGCGCACGATCGGCCTCGGGGAAGTGGACCCGGAGCCGTCGGCTCGGCTGGTGGCCACGCTGCCCGGCCTCGAGGTCCCCCGCCCGGACTGGCCGTCGGACACCCACATCGTCGGCCCGCTGGTGTGGGAACCGACCGATGAGGTGTTCGGGCGGCCCGTCGGCGACGCACCGCTCGTCGTCCTCGCGCCGTCGACCGCGCAGACCGGCGCACCCGACATGATCGGTGTCGCGCTCGAGGCGCTCGCGGCCTCCTCGCTGGGACTGCAGGTCCGCGTCGTGGTCTCGGGACTCCGACAGCCCGATGACGCCGCCCTCGCGCGCTTCGGCGACGATGCGGGCGCCGACATGCTGACATCCGGCCTGGGCCGGCAGGACGAGGTTCTCGCGCACGCCGATCTGCTCATCTGCGGTTCCGGTCATGGCATCCTCGCCAAGGCGATGATGGCGGGTGTGCCGGTGGTCGCGGTTCCCGGTGGGGGAGACCAGTGGGAACTCGCGACCCGCGTGGATCGCGCCGGCGCGGGCCGGGTCGTGCGCCCGGTCACCGCGGCCGGACTCGCCGACGCCGTGCGGGAGGTGCTCGACGGTCCGGCGTTCGCCCATTCCGCGCGGGGGATCGGCGACACGGTGGCCGACACGGTGGACCCGGTGGCGGTCGTACGTCGCGTGTTCGCCGCCGCGTCCGCGTCACCTAGGCTGGGCTCGTGCGCCTGACCGAGTTCACCGAGCTGATGACCATCGAATTCGGTGTGTCCGCAGCAGATTCGATCCTGTCCGATCACGTCCTGATCGACGTCGGCGGGCGCACCGGGTCCCAGGCGATCGACGACGGTGTGGACCCTCGCGACGTGTGGATCGCCATCTGTCGCGACTTCGACGTGCCGCGTCATCGTTGGTGACGCATGCCCGCGTGTCGCACTTGCCATCGAACAGGTGTTCGTTCATCCTGGTGCCAGATCGAACGGATTCGATGGAACCTGACGGACCGCACCTGCGTCTGAAGAGTTGTCGGACCCACCGGCTACCTTTCACCACATGAACGCCCGGACCGCACAGACCGCCCGCCGGAAATCCGGCCCGCAACCGAGGAGAACTGCCATGGCACCCGCGCCCCAAGACCGTGAGAAGGCCCTCGACCTGGCCCTCGCGCAGATCGACAAGAACTTCGGCAAGGGCTCGGTGATGCGTCTGGGCGAAGAGACCCGTCAGCCCATCGAGATCATCCCGACCGGCTCGATCGCCCTGGATGTGGCCCTGGGCATCGGCGGTCTGCCCCGCGGCCGAGTCGTCGAGATCTACGGCCCGGAATCCTCGGGTAAGACGACGGTCGCCCTGCACGCGGTCGCCAACGCGCAGGCGCTGGGCGGCATCGCGGCGTTCATCGACGCCGAGCATGCGCTCGATCCCGATTACGCCGCCAAGCTCGGTGTCGACACCGACGCGCTCCTGGTGTCCCAGCCCGACACCGGTGAGCAGGCACTGGAGATCGCGGACATGCTGATCCGATCCGGGGCACTCGACATCCTGGTCATCGACTCGGTCGCAGCGCTCGTCCCGAAGGCCGAGATCGAGGGCGAGATGGGCGACAGCCACGTCGGTCTGCAGGCACGCCTGATGAGCCAGGCGCTGCGCAAGATGACCTCCGCGCTCAACCAGTCGAAGACCACCGCGATCTTCATCAACCAGCTGCGCGAGAAGATCGGCGTGATGTTCGGTTCGCCCGAGACCACAACCGGCGGTAAGGCATTGAAGTTCTACTCGTCGGTGCGCCTCGACGTCCGTCGTATCGAGACCCTGAAGGACGGCACCGACGCGGTCGGCAACCGGACCCGCGTCAAGGTCGTCAAGAACAAGGTCGCCCCGCCCTTCAAGCAGGCGGAGTTCGACATCCTCTACGGCCAGGGCATCAGCAAGGAGGGCTCGCTGATCGACATGGGCGTCGCCGAAGGCTTCATCCGCAAGTCGGGATCGTGGTTCACCTACGAGGGTGATCAGCTCGGGCAGGGCAAGGAGAACGCCCGCAAGTTCCTCCTCGAGAACGTCGACATCCGCGACGAGATCGAGAAGAAGATCAAAGAGAAGCTCGGTATCGGCGCGACGGTCGACGCCGACGACATCGCACCCGCCCCGGTGGAGTTCTGAGGCTGGCTTTGGGCGAGGCACCGGACCCCGAGAAGACGCGGCCGCGTCGGGAGAAAGATTCCGACCGGAAGGGACCCAGCGCATGGGACTCGGCACTGCGACTCCTCGGGGTCCGTGCGCGTTCACGGCAGGAAATGCGTGACCGCTTGAGTCGCAAGGGTTTCGACGCTGACACCGTCGACGACGTGATGGAACGGCTCGACGGGCACGGTCTCCTCGACGACGAGGAGTTCGCGTCCGAGTGGGTCCGTTCCCGGCACCTCAACTCAGGGAAGGGGCGCGTCGCGCTCCGGCACGAACTGCGGACCAAGGGAGTCGACGAGTCCGTCATCGCCGAGGCTCTCGCCGACATCGATCCCGCCGGCGAGCGCGAGATCGCGGCCGGACTGGTGGAGCGCAAGCTGACCGCGTCGATGGCCGAACGGGTCGCCGGTGACCGGGCAGAACGCGACAAGGCCATGCGGCGTCTCGTCGGAATGCTGGTGCGGCGCGGGTACTCTCAATCGTTGGCGTTCGACGTGGTGGGTGAGGCGCTCAACGCGCTGCAGAGCAGCGGCTGAGCACCTCACGCCTGTCGCACTTCAGGCCCTGTCGCACTTCACCCCTGTCACCGTCCGGTCGGCAGATTCTCCGACGCCGCGAGCTCGGTCGCCTCGGGATCGGCGGGGGGCGCCGACGACCGGCGTCCCTGCCGGAGCCGCCGCTCGAGAGCGGTCGCGAAGGTCGACAGACCGAAGTTGATGAGGATCATGATGACGGCGACGACGATCAGTGCGGGGATGTAGTTGCCATACCGCGAGGCCGACAACAGTCCACTGCGCACCACCTCGGAGTATCCGATGATGTAGCCCAGTGCACTGTCCTTCAAGGCCACGACCATCTGCGAGATGAGCGCGGGCATCATGGCCGTGATCGCCTGGGGGAGCAGGACGATGCGCATCATCTGGCTCTTGCGCAGACCCAGCGCCATCGACGCCTCGGTCTGCCCCTTGGGCAGCGAATTGATCCCTGATCGCAGGATCTCGGCCATCACCGAGGCGTTGTACAGGGTCAGGCCGGTGACGACGGCGGCGAAGGCCAGCGCCGACGACGGGAAGATGCCGTAGATCGCGAACAGGAACCAGGTGAACACCATCAGGATCAGCACCGGGATGGCGCGGAAGACCTCGACGAACAGCCCCGCCAGCGTCCGTACCCACAGATGATCGGACAGACGGCCGATGCCCAGGGCGGCGCCGAGCAGCAGCGACAGCACGATCGACACCGCTGCGGCGGTGAGGGTTCGCCACAGCCCGGGCAGGATGTAGCCGGTCCACGTGCTCCACGTGACGAAGGGTGACCACTTTTCGCCGGTGAACTGATCGTTGGCCGCCAGCACGGTGATGACATAGATCGCGATCGCGGCGAGGACGACGACGAACGCGACGGCCAGGAGCCGGTTGCGGGCGCGGGCGCGGGGGCCGGGGGCGTCGTAGAGGACGGTTGCGTCAGCACTCATCGTTTGACCGCCAGTCGCTTGGCGAGGTAGCCGAACACGGCGCCCTCGGTGAGGGTGATGATCATGAACCCGACCGCGATGACGCCGAAGATGACGAACAGCTGATCGGAGAAGGTCTCGATCTCGGTCTTCATCAGGGCAGCTGCTTCGGCGACGCCGATGACCGACGCGACGGTCGTGTTCTTGGTCAGGGCGATCAAGACGCTGCCGAGGGGGCCGATCACCGACCGGATGGCCTGTGGCAACACGATGACACCGAAGACCTGGGTGAACGACAACCCGAGGGACCGTGCCGCCTCGGCCTGCCCGATCGGGACGGTGTTGAAGCCCGAGCGCAGGGTCTCGCACACGAACGTCGAGGTGTAGAGGACGAAGGCGAGAACCGCGAGCCAGAAGTTGTTCGACTCGATCGTCGGGGCGAACGTGAGCCCGAGATTCTGGTAGAGGCCGATCGCGCAGAACAGCACCACGAGGGTGAGCGGTGTGTTGCGGACGATGTTCACGTAGACCTCGGCGAAGGCGCGCATCACCGGGACCGGGGAGACGCGCATGCCGGCGAGGACGGTGCCCCAGACCAGCGAGCCGATCGCGGAGTAGAAGGTCAACTGGATGGTCACCCAGAAGGCGGGCCACAGTTCGGGGCCCATGCTCTCCCACAGAGAGACGTCATTCATCGATTGTTCTCGTTCCTCACTGGAGCCCGGGCGGGCACGGCGTCGACGGCGAATCCAGGAACGTCAGGTCGCCGGGGTCGGGCCGGTAGGGGAATTTCGAATCCGGCCGGTCCGCGCGGGCGATGATCTCGTCCACGTAGGGGTTGCCGAGGGCTTCGCGTAGTGCGGCGTTCCAGGCGGACTCCCCACCGACGGCGGGGGCGAGCATCGCGTCGAGTGCCTTGTTCACGGCGTCCACGGAGGCGGTGTCGTCGAGCGCAAGCCCGACGCCGTAGCGCTCGGTGGAGAACGGGCTCCCGGCGGTCTTCAGCGCATCCTTGACGCACGCGTCTTTCAGGTACGTCATCTCGACGAGCTTGAACTCGCCTTCCCAGAAGTTGGAGTATCCGGCGAGGATCGCTTCATCGGTGGTCACGGCGTCGACCTTGTCTCGACGCAGGGCCTCCACGCAGGCCGAGTAGGAGTCGTACTCCTGGAGCTGAACGGCGGGCAGCTGCGCCTTGACGTTCTGGGCGGGGGTGGAGCCGGTGACCGAGCAGAGCTTCTTGCCCTTGTCGAGATCGGCGAGCTCGTCGATGGTGTCGTCATCGGCTCGCACCATGAGGCCCTGGTAGGTGACGAGGTACGGGCCGCCGAAGGAGACCTTCTTCGAGCGGGCCGCGTTGATGGAGTAGGTGGCGGCGATGAGGTCGACCTCGCCGTTGTCGATCATGGCCTCGCGCCGAGCCGAGGGCGTCTCCCGCCATGTGATCTCCGGGTGCGGGACGCCGAGCTCGTCGGCGATGTGGTCGACGACGTACCTCGACACCGAGGCGTCGAAACCCTCGACGTTGCCGTCGGGTTCGTAGAGGCCCAGGCCGGGCTGATCGAACTTGACTCCCAGGACGACCGAACCGTCGCGGATCGAATCGATCAGGTTGCGCGGTTCGGTGCTGCCGCAGGCGGACAGGACGGTGGCGAGCAGCGCGCCGACGGCGACGACCAGCCCCGCCGTCCGTAGCGGCCCACGAGCCCTCGTTCCGGCGGCGGGACGGGTCACCTGTCTCATGTCAGTGCCCCAGGATCTTGCCGAGGAAATCGCGGGCGCGATCCGTCTGCGGGTTGTCGAAGAAGGTCTCCGGCTCGGAGTCCTCGATGATCGCCCCGTCGGCCATGAAGATGATCCTGTCCGCGGCCTTGCGGGCGAACCCCATCTCGTGGGTGACGACCAGCATCGTCATGCCCTCCTTGGCGAGAGAGACCATGACGTCGAGCACTTCGTTGACCATCTCCGGGTCGAGCGCCGAGGTCGGTTCGTCGAACAACATGATCTTCGGGTCCATCGCCAGCGACCGGGCGATCGCCACCCGCTGCTGCTGTCCACCCGACAGCTGCGCCGGGTACTTGTCCTTCTGGCTGGCGATGCCGACGCGCTCGAGGAGCTCGAGTGCCCGCTTGGAGGCCTCGCCCTTCGACTTCTTGCGCACCTTGGTGGGTGCCAGCGTCACATTCTCGAGGATTGTCTTGTGCGAGAACAGGTTGAACGACTGGAAGACCATGCCGACGTCGGCGCGCAGGCGCGCCAGGTCCTTGCCCTCGGCCGGCAGCACCGCGCCCTCGACGAGGATCTCGCCGTCGTCGATCGGCTCGAGGCGGTTGATCGTGCGGCACAGCGTCGACTTGCCCGACCCGGACGGGCCGAGGACCACGACGACCTGGCCCGCCGGCACCTCGAAATCGATGTCCTTGAGCACGTGCAACGACCCGAAGTACTTCTGCACCCCCCGCATCGCGATCATCGGCTGGGACCCTGGGTCCGCGGACTTGCTCGGCGAAATGGTCATTGGGAAACCCTATCCGCCGACCTGGATCCGGGTGACCTGTGGGAGGCGATTTGCCTGCGCCCCGTACCCTCGTAGGAGTGAGTATCGAGTTGTCGGATCGGCCTGAGCAGGCAGCACCAGCCGCCCGGCGTTACCAGGTCCGGACCTACGGCTGCCAGATGAACGTCCACGATTCCGAACGCATCGCCGGCCTCCTCGAGGACGCGGGGTACGTCCGCGCCGCCGAGGGCGACGACCCAGACCTGGTCGTGTTCAACACGTGCGCGATCCGCGAGAACGCCGACAACAAGCTGTACGGGAATCTGTCGCATCTGGCCCCGGTCAAGTCGGACCGCCCCGGGATGCAGATCGCCGTCGGCGGGTGCCTGGCGCAGAAGGACAAGGACACGGTGCTGTCGAAGGCGCCGTGGGTCGATGTGGTGTTCGGGACCCACAACATCGGTTCGTTGCCCGCGCTGCTGGATCGGGCCCGCCACAACGACGCCGCGCAGGTGGAGATCCTCGATGCCCTGGAGCGGTTCCCGTCGAACCTGCCCGCCAAGCGTGACTCCGCGTACTCGGGTTGGGTGTCGGTCTCGGTCGGCTGCAACAACACCTGCACGTTCTGCATCGTCCCGTCGCTGCGCGGCAAAGAGGTCGACCGGCGGCCGGGCGAGGTGCTCGCCGAGGTGCAGGCCCTCGTCGACCAGGGGGTCGTCGAGGTGACGCTGCTCGGTCAGAACGTCAACGCCTACGGCATGTCCTTCGCCGACCCGGAACAGCCCCGCAATCGAGGAGCCTTCGCCGAACTGCTGCGCGCGTGCGGCGACATCGAGGGACTCGAGCGGGTGCGGTTCACCTCGCCGCATCCGGCGGAGTTCACCGACGACGTCATCGAGGCGATGGCGCAGACCCCCAACGTGTGCCCGCAGCTGCACATGCCCCTGCAGTCGGGCTCGGACCGCGTCCTGCGCGCGATGCGCCGCAGCTACCGGCAGTCCAAGTTCCTCGGCATCCTCGACAAGGTCCGCGACGCGATGCCGCACGCGGCCATCACCACCGACATCATCGTCGGGTTCCCGGGGGAGACCGAAGAGGATTTCCAGGCCACCCTCGACGTCGTCGAACGGGCGCGGTTCTCCAGCGCGTTCACGTTCCAGTACTCGCCGCGTCCCGGAACACCGGCCGCCACGATGACCGACCAGGTGCCCGCCGAGGTCGTCGCCGACCGGTATCAGCGCCTGATCGCGCTACAGGAGCGAATCTGCCTCGCGGAGAACGAAGCACTGATCGGCACCGAGGTGGAACTGCTCGTCGTCGCCGACGAGGGCCGCAAGTCGGCGAAGACCCGGCGCATGACCGGTCGCGCCCGCGACGGCCGACTCGTGCATTTCGCGGCGGGTGAGGCCGGCGGAATCCGACCCGGCGACGTGGTGCACACCGTGCTCACTGACGCCGCTCCGCATCACCTGATCGCCGACGGTGGGATCATCACGCACCGTCGCACCCGCGCCGGCGATGCGCACGAACAGAGTCGTACCCCCACCACCGGGCCGGTCGGCGTCGGTCTCGGACTCCCCGCCGTGGGTGTCCCCGCGCCCCTGCCGACCGCCGACGCCGGTTGCGGCAGCGCGTGCGGTAACTGACCACATCACGAAGTGAGGCGATGACCATGTCCGACACCACACCGGATCCGCGACGCTCGGCGGCCGACGCCGAGGGGCCGCAGGGGTCCGCAGCCGAGCAGTCGGCGTTCGAGCAGTACGAAGGTGACCTGCGGAAGGCCGAGCGTCGAGTGGCCGGCGAGATCGACCCGGGTGCGCGAGCCGTGGTGGTGGCTGTTGCCGTGGTGGCCGCGATGGTGTCGATGGTGTTGCCGCACACCGGATCCGTGACCGGCCTCGAGGTGCTGACGTTCGCTCCCGAGGCCGCCGCCGAGCGCGTGACCATCGTGTCGAAGATCTTCGTCTATCTCGTCACCATCTTCGGGATCGTGGTGTCGATGCTGGCACTGCTGACCCGTCGCTGGGTCCTCGCGTGGATCGCACTGTGCGGCTGCGCCATCGCCTGTGTGGCGGGAATGCTCGCATGGTGGACACGCAACACCCCGGGTGTGGGCGGAGTCGAGCCACCGTCCGGTGTCGGTATCGGCCTCGTGCTGGGGTGGATCTCGGTCTTCGTGCTGACCTTCCACTGGTCGCGCGTGGTGTGGGCCCGCAGCTCCTACCACCTGGCCGTCGAAGCCGAACGTCGCCGGCAGGCCGCCGAACAGGACGCCTATGCGTCCGCGCTGTACCAGAAGAAGCCGCAGCAGCCCTGATCGGACTGTTGCCGGTGGGGCCCGAGAGGTCGGACCCGGGCGTCGGGCCTCAGCGGTCGGTGATCGCGTTCTCCGCGGCGTCGGCCCACTCGCGCCACTGCGCGGCCTGGTCGCGCAGCTTGGCCGCGTCGCGCTCCTTGCCCCGTTCGGCGGCCTTGCGGGCCTGATCCTCGAGCTGAGCCGCACGATCGGCGAACTGCGCCGCGCGCGCCATCGCCTCGGGATCGGTTCGCTGCCACTGCGCGTCCTCGGCGTCGCGAATGCGCTTCTCGAGAGCTCGTGCGCGTGCCTCGAGACTCTGCATCTGGTCGCGCGGTACCTTGCCGAGCTCGTCCCACTGCTCCCGGAAGTTCCGGAACTCGCGGCGGGCGGCCTCGAGGTCGGCGGCCGGATCGATGGATTTCTCGGCGGCATCGAGCAGGGCGACCTTGGCCGTCGCATTCGCGGCGAACTCGGCGTCTCGTTCGGAGGTCGCGGCGTTGCGGGCGCCGAAGAACACGTCTTGAGCGGCCTTGAACCGCTGCCAGAGCGCTTCGTCGGTGTCGCGCGGCGCGCGGCCGGCCGCCTTCCACTCACCCAGCAGTTCACGGAACTTCGCCGACGTCGGACCCCAGTCGGTCGATCCGGAGAGCTCCTCGGCCCGCGCGATGAGGGCTTCCTTGCGCTCCTTGGCGCCGGCCCGCTCCCGGTCCAGTTCGGCGAAATGGGCGCCGCGCCTGCGGTTGAACGCGTCACGCGCCTTCGCGTACCTCTTCCACAGCGCGTCGTCGGTCTTGCGGTCGACGCCCTTGATCGACTTCCACTCGTCGAGGATCTCCCGGAGCCGGTCGCCCGCACTCTTCCAGTTGGTCGCCTCGGCGCCGATCTGTTCGGCCTCGGCGGCCAGCGCCTCTTTGCGGGCGATGGCGTCGGACCGTGTCTTCTCACGTTCGGCCTTGAGGGTCTCGGCCACCTCGTCGGCGCTGCCGACGATCGCCTCGAGCCTGCGCGCGAGTGCCGCGACATCACCGATCACATGTGCATTGGGCAGGTCGTCGAGCAGTTGCCTGGCCGCGCCCTGCGCCTTGCGCGGGTCCCCCGAGCGGGCGGACAACCGCTCCTCGAGGATCTCGACCTCGGTGGCGAGGTCGTCGAACCGCCGACCGAAGTGGGCCAACCCCTCCTCGACGGTGCCCGCCTGCCACGAAGCGATCTCTCGCTCGCCCTCGGCGGTCTTGAGCCACACGACCCCGGCCTCGTCGATGCGCCCGTAGCGGTGCGGGTCGCCGGCGACGATGTGGGTCACGACCGGTTCATGCGTGGCGCCCGGCCGGGGGCCGGGCTTGGGACGCGGTCCGGGTTTGGGACCCGGTCGGGGACCGGACTGGGCTGCGGGAGCCGGCTGGGAGGCCGGTGACGGGTCGGTGGGGTTGGTCATGTGCACGTGTCCTGCCGCTCAGTGGTGCCGCGCGTCACGGCTGCCGGTCGCTGGGTCGATTCTCGCCCGGCATCCTACGCGCGGGCGAGCGTCGACAGTACGGATCCATTCAAGCAGTTCAGGCCTGTCGATGTGGCGCGCACGCCGAGTTGGCCGCTTCCGCAGCGGGTTCGCCCGATGTCGGTGCCGGGGGAGTCGACTAGCGTCGTGGTGTGCTTGCCGCCGTCGTCTTCGTACCGAGTGCTCCTCTGCTGGTACCCGAGGTGGCCGGGCCGGGGGCACACGACACTTACCCGGTGCGGCGCGCAACCCTGGAGGCGGTGACGGGCGTCGCCGCCGGGGTCGACCGCTGGATCATGGTCGGGACGGCCGACGACGCGACCCCCGGCCTGATCGCGGAGCCGGCCCGAGGGACCTTCGCGAGGTTCGGTGTCGACGTGGCGGTCACCGTCGGCGAGCCGGTCACGATCGATGGACCGACCTCGGGTGCCGGCAGGCGGATGAGTCTGTCGGTCCTCATCGCGGGGTGGATCGCCGGGTGCGCGTCGTTGGGTCCGCTGACTGTGTGCAGCGTCGGCGCCGCGACGGCACCGGCCGACTGTCTCGCCATCGGGGCGGATCTGGGTGCCGCGCTGATCAACTCGGCGGAGCGGATCGGGGTGCTGGTCGTCGGGGACGGATCGACGGCACTCACCGACAAGGCTCCCGGCGGTGGGCGCCGGGAGTCCGCGGTGGCACTCAACTCGTCGATCGTCGCGGCGCTCGCCTCCGCGGACACGACGGCACTCGCCGAGCTGGACCCGCGAGACTGCGAGTCCGAGGGCGTCGGTGGCCGACCCGCTTGGCAGGTTGCCGCCGGCATCGTCGGGGACCGACTCGTGCGGCCGTTCCTGACGTTCGCCGAGGCGCCCTTCGGCGTCGGCTATCTCGTCGCCACCTGGGCCGTCGGTGACGGATCAGCCGGGGGCGGGGCCCGATGAGGAGTTCACCAACGCCGGTCGCGGTCATCGGCCCCACGGCGGGCGGCAAGTCCGACCTCGCGCTCGACCTCGCCGAACGGCTCGGCGGCGAGATCGTGAACATCGACGCGATGCAGCAGTACCGGGGTATGGACATCGGTACGGCCAAGCTCCCGGTCGACGAGCGCCGCGGTATCCCGCACCATCAACTCGACGTGCTGGACGTCGGCGAGGTGGCGACGGTCGCGCGCTATCAGGAGGCGGCCCGCGCCGACGTCGACCGTCTTCGCGCCGCGGGCCGCGTGCCGGTGATCGTCGGTGGCTCGATGATGTACATCCAGGGACTTCTCGACGACTGGCGGTTCCCGGCGACCGATCCGACGGTCCGCGCGCGCTACGACTCGATGCTGGAGGAGCTCGGTGTCGGGCGGATGCATGAGATGCTCGCCTCGGTCGACCCGGCTGCCGCCGCCACAATCCTCGACACCGACGGTCGGCGCATCGTCCGGGCGCTCGAGGTCGTCGAACTCACCGGCGCACCGTTCGCGGCGTCCCAGCCGAAGATCGGCGAACCCCGCTGGGGGACAATCATTCTCGCGCTCGACCGGGACACCCACGAACTCGACGAGCGAATCCGCCGCCGTACCCGGATGATGTTCGAGGCCGGGCTCGTCGACGAGGTGACGGCGCTGTGTGATCGCGGCCTGCGCGCGGGGCGGACGGCATCGCAGGCCATCGGCTACAAGCAGGTTCTCGCCGCCCTCGACGGCGAGTACGACCTGGCCGAGGCCGAGGAGCTCACCTTCATCGGCACACGCCGGTACGTGCGCAGACAGCGGTCGTGGTTCCGTCGCGATCATCGGGCGATCTGGCTCGACGCCGGCGAGCCCGGCCTCCTCGACCGAGCACTGCGGGCCGTGGAACGGCAGGCCCCGTAGGCTGTCGACCGTGACCTCTGCTCCGATCCGTCCCGCCGCCGACCTGCGATTCGTCAAGGGTCACGGCACCCAGAACGACTTCGTGGTGCTCGCCGACCCCGACGCGGAGCTGGTCCTCGACGCCGAGATGGTCGCCGCGCTCTGTGATCGTCAGCGGGGTATCGGTGCCGACGGGCTGCTGCGCGTCGCGCGGTCGGGCGCATTGGTCTCCCGCGGTGTACTGGACGCGCTGCCCGACGGCGTCGCGCCCGACGACTGGTTCATGGACTACCGCAACGGGGACGGATCCGTGGCCGAGATGTGCGGCAACGGCGTCCGCGTCTTCGCGCACTTCGTCCGGGCGACCGGCCTCGTGGACACCGACCAGTTCCCGGTCGGCTCGCGGGCGGGTGCACGCCCGGTCACCATCCACTCCTTCGACGACGTACATGCCGAGGTGACCGTCGAGATGGGTGTCGCGCGCCTCGACGGCTCGTCGGTCGTCCGGATCGGCGACGACATCTACCCCGGGGCCATGGTGGACGTGGGCAACCCGCATCTGGCCTGCGTCGTGGCGGACATGACCGCCGATGATCTCGCCGCCGTCGACTTCGGGGCCGGGGTCACGATCGAGGCCGAGGACTTCCCGCACGGCGCCAACGTCGAGCTGCTCACGCCTCCCGTCGAGGGACCCGATGGAAGGCTGACCGCGCACATGCGGGTGTTCGAGCGCGGCGTCGGCGAGACGCGTAGCTGCGGGACGGGGCTGGTCGCGGCCGCGCGTGCGGCCTTCGACTCGCGCGGTGCGGAGTCGGGTGAACTGCGGATCGGAATCCCCGGCGGGGAGGTCACCGTGACGATCCGTCCCGACGGCTCCACCCTGCGCGGACCGTCGATGCTCGTCGCCGACGGCGAGCTCCGTGCCGGCTGGGATCGCTGAGCTCGATATTCAGGTGCCTGCCGGTCGCCGGACATGAGACCATGGATCTCGTATGACCGAATCACGAGAACACATCATGTCGCCGGCAGACTTCGACGTCCCGCACGCCGCGGACCCGACCACCGGTGAACTCCAACTCTCCGAGCGCGCCTCACTGCAGCGCGTCGCGGGACTCTCCACCGAACTCACCGACGTCACCGAGGTCGAGTACCGGCAGCTCCGGCTGGAACGAGTGGTCCTGGTCGGCGTGTGGACCGAGGGCAGTGCGGCCGCGGCCAAAGCCAACATGACCGAGCTGGCCGCCCTCGCCGAGACCGCGGGATCGCAGGTCCTCGACGCCGTCATCCAACGTCGTTCGAAACCCGATCCGGCGACCTACATCGGTAGCGGCAAGGCCGAGGAACTCCGCGAGATCGTCGTGTCGACCGGCGCCGACACCGTCATCTGCGACGGCGAGCTCACGCCCGCCCAGCTCAATGCGCTGGAAAAGGTCGTCAAGGTGAAGGTCATCGACCGGACCGCCCTCATCCTCGACATCTTCGCCCAGCACGCCACCTCCCGGGAGGGCAAGGCGCAGGTCTCGCTCGCCCAGATGGAATACATGATGCCGCGTCTGCGCGGCTGGGGTGAGTCGATGTCGCGTCAGGCCGGTGGCCGCGCCGGCAGCAACGGCGGCGTGGGGCTGCGTGGTCCCGGTGAGACCAAGATCGAGACCGACCGCCGTCGCATCCGGGAGCGAATGGCCAAGCTGCGTCGCGAGATCCGCGGGATGAAGAAGGCGCGAACGACGAAACGGGCTGCGCGCAAGAGCAGTTCGATCCCGACGATCACCGTGGCCGGCTACACCAACGCCGGTAAGTCCAGTCTCGTCAACGCGATGACCGGTGCGGGCGTCCTCGTGCAGGACGCGTTGTTCGCCACCCTCGATCCGACGACCCGGCGGGCGACTCTGGAGGACGGACGCGCGGTGGTCTTCACCGACACCGTGGGCTTCGTCCGCCACCTCCCGACCCAACTCGTCGAGGCCTTCCGGTCCACGCTCGAGGAGGTCGTCGACGCCGATCTGCTCCTGCACGTCGTCGACGGCGCGGATGCGTTTCCGATGGAACAGATCTCGGCAGTTCGACAGGTGATCAACGAGATCGTGGCCGAGGAGGGCGTCACCGCCCCGCCGGAGCTGTTGGTCATCAACAAGATCGACGCGATCGACGGCAACCGGCTCACCGAACTGCGCGGCGCCCTCGGCTCGGACGCCGTGTTCATCTCCGCGCGAACCGGTGAGGGACTGCCCGAGCTGTTCGGTCGGGTACGCGAGTTCGTGGGGCGCGAGGATGTCGAGCTCACGATCGATGTGCCCTTCCACCGCGGCGACGTCGTGTCCCGGATCCACAGTGAGGGCGAGATCATCTCGTCGGAGCACACCGAGTCGGGCACGACGATGAAGGTCCGCGTCCCGGCCGCTTTCGCGGGCGAGATCGCGGACCTCCAGGTGTGAGTTCAGGGCGAGCCTGAGCTTCGGACCGGTCTAGTCGGCGTCGAGGTCCTTCTCGACGAGCGCGACGATGGCGTCGAGCGTGCCCGGATCGTCGGCGGTCACCACGACGCGGGTGCCCTTCTCGGCACCGAGCGTCATGATCATCAGAGCCGATCCGGCGTCGACGGGCTCGGCGCCCTCGAGGCCGAGTGTCACCGTGTTGCCGGTGTCGGCGACCGCTTCGGCGATGATCGTCGCGGGGCGGGCGTGCAGGCCGACGGCGGATCCGACGGTGGCGGTGGTGCTGGGCATGGGGACTCCTTCAGGATGTGGGGTTCGGCTTGTCGGTGTGGCAGTGGTCAGATGTCGGAACGGGTGCGTCCGGTCGGTGGCGCCGACCGGCGCGTGGACTCAGGCGGCGACGGCGTCGAGTTCGTCGAATGCTACGGCGTCGCGACTGCGGTGCACCTGCTTGGCGGCGATCACCAGCACCGACGACAACACGGTGCCTGCGACGAGCGCGACCAGGAACAGCACCCAGTTGTTCATCGCGAAGAACACGAAGATGCCGCCGTGGGGAGCTCGCAGTTCTACACCGAAGGCCATGATCAGAGCGCCGGACAGGGCGCCACCGGCCATCATCGACGGGATGACGCGGAACGGGTCGACCGCGGCGAACGGGATGGCGCCCTCGGAGATGAACGACGCGCCGAGAAGCCAGGCGGCCTTGCCGTTCTCCCGCTCGGGCTCGGTGAACAGCCCGGGACGCAGGACCGTGGCCAACGCGAGAGCCAGCGGCGGGACCATGCCGGCGCACATGACCGCGGCCATGATCTGATACTGAGCGGTGCCCGCGGTCGCGGCGTCGGCGATGCCCGCCGTCGCGAAGAGATACGCGGTCTTGTTGACCGGTCCGCCGAGGTCGAAGCACATCATCAGCCCGAGCACGATGCCGAGTGCGATCGCTGATCCACCGGACATGCTCTCGAGGCCGCTGTTCATCTGGTCGGCGAGCCAGGCGAGGGGTTTGCCGAGGACCATGTAGAGCAGTCCACCGACGATCATGCTGCCGAACAGCGGGATCACGACCACCGGCATCAACCCACGTGCCCACTGGGGCAATGGGATTCGCGCGATCCACAGGCACACGGCGCCGGCGATGAGGCCGCCGATCAGCGCGCCGATGAAGCTGGCGCCGACCGCGAGCGAGACGATGCCCGCCACGAAACCGGGTGCGATGCCGGGCCGGTCGGCGATGGCGAATGCGATGTACCCGGCCAGAACCGGCACCGCCAGTCCCATCACACCCGACCCGATCGCGAAGCTCACCGAGCCGAGGTACTGCAGGAGCCCGCCGGAGGGCAGATCCCAGAGGCTGTTGTTCAGGGCGATGAAGGCGCCGTCACTGAGGGTGCCGCCGTCGTCGAGGGTCGTGTTGGCGACCTCGTAGCCGGCGAGCAGGAAGCCGAGTGCGATGAGGAGTCCGCCGGCGGCGACGAACGGGATCATGTAGCTGACGCCCGTCATCAGTGCCTGGCGGGTGCGACCGGCCAGTCCGACCCCTGACGATGCGGTGTCCGCGGAGTCGGCATCGACTCCGTCGCCGGAGACGCGCGCCGCGTTCGGGTTGCGACCCGCGGCCACCGCCTCGGCGATCATGGCGTCGGGTTCGTTGATGGCGCGTTTCACGCCGGAGGCGATGACGGGTTTGCCGGAGAACCTGTTGCGGCCCTTGACCCCGACGTCGGTGGCGAAGATGACGGCGTCGGCCGAGGCGATCACGTCGGGATCGAAGGCGGTGGTCGCCGAGGACCCCTGGGTCTCCACGGCGAACTCGACCCCGGCGCGCTCGGCCGCGTACTTGAGTGCGTCGGCGGCCATGTAGGTGTGCGCGATGCCGGTGGGGCATGCGGTGATGGCGACGATCCGTGGCTTCGGGGTGTCGTCCGCGGTGCCTCCGGCGGCCGTGGCCGCTCCGGTCGCGGGAGTCGGTGCCGGTGACTTCTCCGTCGCCAGGGGCGCTGTTCCGGCCGCCGGTGCCTTCGGGGCGGCCGGGGTCGCGGGTGCGGGGTCGACGGCCTCGTTGACCAGTTCGATGACGCGGTCGGAGGTCTCCGCCTCGCGCAGCGCGGTGACGAAGTCGGGCCGGACGAGCGATCGTGCGAGGGAGCTGAGCAGCTTCATGTGCGCGCTGGCGCCGCCCTCGGGCGCGGCGATGAGGAACACCAGGTCCGCCGGTCCGTCGGGGGCGCCGAAGTCGACCTTGCGGGAGAGCCGTGCCATCGCCAGGCTGGCCGTGGTCACCGATGCGGTGCGGGCATGGGGGATGGCGATACCGCCGGGAAGTCCGGTGGCGGACTTCGCTTCCCGATCGAGCGCGGCCCGGGCGAGGTCGGCGGGGTCGGTGGTCCGGCCGGCCGCGGCGAGTGCGTCGGCCAGGTTCGTGATGACGGCGGCGGGGTCGTCGCCGGCGTCGACGTCGAGACTCACCGTCTGCGCGGTGATGATCTGCTCGGTCATGGGATGTCCTTGTCGGGTGGGATCAGTCGGGTGGGATCAGTCGGGTGGGATCAGTCGGGTGGGATCAGTCGGGTGGGTTCGTCGGGTGAGATGCGTTGGGTGAGATGCGGTCAGAGGTGCGCGGGTTCGGTTGTGCCGTCAGGTCATCCGGGCGGCTCCCGACAGTTCGGTCACCACGACGCCGTCCAGGTCGAGGTGGTCGGGGGTGGGTGCCTGTGTTCCGGCGAGTGCGGCGGCGGCGGCGCCGTAGGCGACCGCGTGCCGCAGGCAGTCCGCGGGTGCGGCGCCGGTCGTCTGCGCGATGAGGAAGCCGGCCAGCGATGAGTCGCCCGCGCCGACGGTGCTGCGCGGCAGGATGGGCGGCGGTGTCGCGGACCATGTTCCCGATGCGGTCACCAGGATCGCGCCCGCCGCCCCGAGGGTGGCGAGGACGCTGCCGCCGATGCGCTCGGTGACCGTCGACGCCGCCTCTACGACGGGCCCGAGATCGTTGCGGCGCAGCGCGTCTCGCAGATGTGCGGGATCGGCACCGGTCAGCTCGGCGAGCTCGTCCTCGTTCGGTTTGATGAGGTCGACGCGACCGTCGACCGTAGCGCGCAACGGTGCGCCCGAGGTGTCCACCGCCACCCGGCACCCGGCGAGTGCGAGCTCGTCGGCGACCGTCCGGTACCAGGTGTCGGGCACCCCGGGCGGCAGCGAGCCGCACAGGGTCACCCACTGCGCCTCCCCGGCCTGTGCGCGGATCAGTCCGACGAGCGCGTCGAGGTCGGCGGCCGCGAGGGGGACACCCGGTGCGTTGATCTTGGTGGTGGTGCCATCGGACTCGGCGATGGTGATGTTGGAGCGGACCTCTCCGTCCACGGGTACCGCGTCGTAGGGGAGTCCGAGGGCGTCGAGTGAGGTGAGCAACGCGTCGCCGGCCCGTGCCGGGAGCAGGGCCCGGGTCGCGAGCCCGGCCGCCGCGACCACGCGGGCCACGTTGACGCCCTTGCCGCCGGGTTCGGCGCGGACGACGCCGGCTCGCTGTACCTCGCCGCGGGCGAGAGGTGCGGCCAGTTCGAGGGTGCGGTCCACACTGGGGTTCGCGGTGACGGTGACGATCATGCGATCACGACCTCGACGCCGCGGGCCGACAACGCCGCGGAGAACGCGGGATCGATGCCGGCGTCGGTGATCAGGACATCGACGTCGTCGACACCCGCGAACGACGAGAACTCCTCCCGGTTCATCTTCGAGCTGTCGGCGAGCACGACGACGCGCTGCGCCGCACCCACCATCGCCGCCTTCACGGCTGCTTCGTCGGGATCGGGGGTGGACAGCCCGTGTGCCTCGCTGAGCCCGTTGGTGCCGATGAAGGCGGTGGTGACGCGGACCCGGCGGATGGCGGCCACGGTCTCGGCGCCGACGGTGGCCTGGGTCAGGCCGCGCACCCGGCCGCCGAGTGCGTGCAGGCCCTCGGGATGCCGGCCTGCGAGGAGGCCGGCGATCGGCAGGCTGTTGGTGATCAGGGTGAGGTTGCGGTCACCGGCCGTGGCCTCGGCGGCGCGATAGGTGGTGGTCCCGGCGTCGAACAGCACCGAACCGCCGTCGGGGGGGAGAAATCGGATCGCGGCGCGGCCGATCGCCGCCTTCTGCTCGATCTGACTGGACTCGCGTTCGTCGATGCCGAGTTCACCGATGACGCGCATCACCTCGGCTCGCACGGCACCGCCGTGCACGCGCTGCAGATGCCCGGCCCGCTCGAGTACGGCGAGATCACGACGGACGGTCTCGCTCGTCACGTCGAACTTCTCCGCGAGCGCTGCAACGGAGGCCCGTCCCGCGACACGGACCTCGTCGACGATGGCCTGCTGTCTCTCCTCGGCGTACACACCGGCTCCGATCCACGGTCTCGGCAACCCCGATTGTTGATGCATGTGGGATTGCATGTTGTAGTAATTGTGTTTACGCCTGTTTGTGTTGACAAGTCAAGAACTTTTTGTAACGGTGGTCACATCGACATTCGAGTGAGAGGTACGACGATGGCGCAGATCCTCACAGGGACACCGGTGGTCGGTGGACTTGCGTACGGCCCGGCCCTCTGGCCCGGCGAGCGGCCCGACCACTCACCCGAGAAGCTCGGTGTCGGGGTCGAGATCGCCGACGACCGTCGAGCAGACGAGGCGTCGCGCTTCGCCGGTGCGGCATCGGCTGTCGCCACCCGCCTGCGTGAGCGCGCGTCGCAGAACACCGGCGCCGCCGCCGAGGTGCTGGCCGCGACCGCGGGCCTCGCCGAAGACCGAGGCTGGGTCGGGGCGGCCAAGGGCCTCATCGCGAAGGGCTCATCGGCCGAGGCGGCGGCAGTTGCGGCGACCGAACAGTTCGCGGCGGTGTTCACCAAGCTCGGTGGGTTGATGGCCGAACGGGTGACCGACCTCAACGACGTGCGCGATCGGGTGCTGGCCGAACTGCTGGGGCTGCCCGAACCGGGAGTGCCGACCCCGGAGGTGCCCTCGGTGCTGATGGCCGACGATCTGGCCCCCGCCGACACCGCCGGCCTCGACCCCGCCTTGACGACCGCTCTGGTGACGCGCCTGGGCGGGCCCACCAGCCACACCGCGATCATCGCCCGTCAGCTGGGCATTCCGTGCGTCGTCGCGGTGTCGGGACTGTCCGACGTCGAAGCGGGCACGCCGGTCCTCGTCGACGGGAACACCGGTTCCGTCGAGTTGCAGCCCGACGTCGAGATGGCACGCGATCGCGTCGCCGAACATCGGCGGCATGCCGAACTCGTCGCAGGCTGGTCCGGACCAGGGGCCACCGCCGATGGTGTCGCGATCTCGGTGCTCGCGAATGTCGCCGACGGTGCGTCGGCGCGCGCGGCCGGCGACCACCCGGTGGAGGGCGTGGGGCTGTTCCGCACCGAATTGGCGTTCCTCGAGCGATCCGACGAGCCGTCGATCGACGAGCAGGCCGGAATCTACCGCGAGGTGCTCGACGCGTTCGCGGGTCGGAAGGTCGTCATCCGGACTCTGGACGCGGGTTCGGACAAGCCGCTACGGTTCGTGCGACATCCTGACGAAGCGAACCCCGCCCTCGGCGTCCGCGGTGATCGAATCGCGCTCGCGCACCCCGAGATCCGCACTCACCAGCTCGACGCGATCGCACAGGCCGCCGCGGGAACGGACGTCGCACCATGGGTGATGGCGCCGATGATCGCCTCACCGGCGGAGGCCGCGAACTTCGCCGCGGAGGTTCGGGGACGCGGACTGGTGGCGGGTGTGATGATCGAGGTGCCGGCGGCGGCAATACTCGCGCAGGCCGTCCTCGCGGAGGTGGACTTCGTCTCCATCGGGACCAACGACCTGACCCAGTACACGATGGCGGCCGACCGGATGTCGGCCGATCTGGCTGCGCTGACCGACCCCTGGCAGCCCGCTGTGCTGCACCTCATCGCCTCGGTCGCCGCCGCGGGACGCGATCAAGGGAAACCCGTCGGGGTGTGCGGCGAGGCGGCAGCCGATCCCAACCTTGCGTGCGTGCTCGTCGGCTTGGGCGTCACGTCACTGTCGAGCGCGCCGGTCGCCTCGGCGGCCGTCGGGGCCCGGCTCGGCGAGGTCACCGGCGAGGCGTGCCGGGCGGCGGCGGATGCGGCACTGGCCGCCACCGATCCCGCGACGGCCCGGGTGGCGGCGGCCGCGGTACTCGACGGCGCGGTCGGCGTATCCGCCGACGACGAGGTCAGACGCGCCGCATCACGGTGACGACCTTGCCGAGGATGACGGCGTCGTTCCCCGGGATCGGGTCGAACAACTCGTTGTGCGGCATCAGCCAGACATTGTCGCGCTGACGCTTGAACGTCTTGACCGTGGCCTCGCCGTCGATCATGGCTGCCACGATGTCTCCGTTGTCGGCCACGTTCTGCTGCCGGACGACCACCCAGTCGCCGTCGCAGATCGCGGCGTCGATCATCGACTCGCCGACGACGCGCAGCAGGAACAGCGACCCCTCGCCGACCAGCTCGCGGGGGAGTGGGAACACGTCCTCGACGGCTTCCTCGGCGAGGATCGGTCCGCCCGCGGCGATGCGGCCGAGGACCGGCACGAAGGTCGGCTCGGGTAGTCGGCTCGTGGCCGGCGTGTCGGGCGAGGGCGTGTCGTTGGGTGCGATGTTGACCGCACGGGGGCGGTTGGCGTCCCGTTTGAGCAGCCCCTTGCGCTCGAGGGTCCGCAACTGATGGGCCACCGACGAGGTGGAGTTGAGACCGACCTCGTCACCGATCTCGCGGATGCTGGGCGGATATCCCCGTTCGCGTACCGACCGGCGGATCACCTCCAGCACCCCGCGCTGGCGCGGGGTGAGTGAGGCCTCGGCGGCGGCGACGTCGACCGGGACCTGATTCTCGGCGCCCCGCGCTCGGCCGCGCTTATCGCCGGTGTCACTCATGTTCGGTTCCTCTCGTCTTCGGAACGTGCTGGTAGAAGGCATTGTTTCTGTCGTTGTCCGGGACCGAGCCTAGCGGAGTGCAACCTCCACCTCAAACATTTGTTCGATGTGTCGCGAGACATTGTCGGAGTGCCGTGCTACAAATTCGAACATCAGTGCATCGAACACCTGATCGATGTTCGAACCACATGAGCAACACCGACACCGCGAACCCGCAAGCATCGACACCCCGGAGGGCACCATGCGCACCGCCACTCTCATCGATCCCAGTCGCATCCACCACAGCGGCACCGACCACCTCGATCGCCGGGACTTCGGCCGCACCCGCACCGCACCACGTCGGACCGACGGGCCCCGTCCGGTCGTCGACCGTCCCGTCGACAACCGGCCCCGCTCGGCGTCGGTCCCGGGAGTGTCGCGGGCAGCCCAGACGCGGTGCGCCTCACCGGTGGGTACGCGCGGGCGGGGTCCGGTCCCGGCGGATGCCGCCGTCTTCCGTCGCCGTCGGCGCGCGGCGGTCGCGATCCTGGCGGGTATCGGCCTGGCGCTGACCGTCTGGGTCATCGGTGTGGTGGGGCAGAACTACGCGGCATCCGTCGCCCCGGCGGCCGTGAGCGCCGAAGTCGTCCATGTCCGATCCGGTGACTCGCTGAGCACCATCGCCTCCCGCGTCGCGCCCGACATGCCCCGCGAGGTCGTGATCGACGAGATCGTCGCGATGAACGACCTCGCGTCGAGTGCGTTGCAGGTCGGTCAGCCCCTGCTCACCCCCCGGTACCGCTGACACCGGGCGGTATCCTCGATGGCACAGGGACCGGCCGAGAACCGGCGGGGCGCAGGGTTTCGATGCGTTCCAGTGTCCCGCGACCTGCGTGAGGACACGATGCGCTGCCCCTTCTGCAAGAACGACGACACCAAGGTCATCGACTCGCGTGTCGCAGACGAAGGGCAGGCCATCCGCCGCCGGCGCTCCTGTGTGGAGTGCGGGCGCCGCTTCTCGACCGTCGAGAGTGCTGTTCTCGCCGTCGTCAAACGCAACGGTGTGACCGAACCCTTCAGTCGCGAGAAGGTGATGCGGGGGGTCCGGCGCGCATGCCAGGGCCGCCACGTCGCCGAGGACGCACTCGCCAAACTCGCGCAACAGGTCGAGGACACGGTTAGGGCGAGTGGGTCGGCAGAGATCCCCAGCAACGAGGTGGGTCTGGCGATCCTGGGTCCGCTGCGTGACCTCGACGAGGTGGCCTACCTCCGGTTCGCGTCGGTCTACCGGTCCTTCGACTCGGTGGAGGACTTCCAGCGCGAGATCGACGACCTGCGCACGGCCCACGGAGGGGTGCGTACCGAGACGGTGTCAGCCGAGCCGGTCCAGAGCTCGTAACACCCGCTTCTCCGAGACGGGGAAGGCCGTGCCCAGTCGCTGGGCGAACAAGCCCACCCGGAGTTCCTCGACGAGCCACTGTGCCTCGTCGTCGACGATCCCGCGACGGTGTTCGGGTACCTGCTCGACCCGCTGCGCCCAGCGCTCGATCACCCGGTCCAGGACGGCCACCCCCGCCTGGTCCCGCGCGGCCGATGCCGGGAGGGCGTCGAGGCGTGCCTGTGCGGCTTCGAGATAGCGGGGCAGATTCTCGAGATGTCGCCGGGGAGTCGCGGCGACGAACCCGTCGAACACAAGGTGGTCGAGCTGGTCGGCGACGTCGTCGGCGGCGAGCGAGCCGGCGTGTCGCTCGATCGCGGACCTGACCGGGGCCACGCGGGCCAGCGCGGTGACGGCCAGGACGAAATAGTCGGGTGCGGCCTCGGCGATTCGGGGGCGGAGTCGGTCGACGAGTGTCGCGAAGGCCTGTGGGGACCGGACTGTCGTCAGCGCGGCGTCGTCGAGATCGGTCACGGCGTCGCGGATCGCGCGACGCGTGCAATCGGCGAGCAGCGTGTCGACGTCGGCGTACGGACTCTGACTGAGAGCGAGTCGGTCCGTGGAACCCAGCGAGCTCGCGATCCGCTTGTGCAGCGGCGGTAGGGCGAGGTCGAGGAGGGCGATGAGCCCACGACGCAGTTGGCGGTCCCGGGCCTCGGGAGTCGGCGCGTCGCGCACGATGACGCCCCGGGTACGACCGGCGGCATCGTTGACGGCATCGATCGCCGGGTACCGCGTGAGCCGTTGCCCGGCAACGTCGACAGTCTTCTCATCCGGCAGTGTGCCGATGCCGTCGGCGGTCCAGCTGCGGTACAGGGTCCGGGACACCGTGGCGGGGGCGACGGGTCGCCCGGTGTTCTGCAGTTCCGCGAGCGAGTCGGCGCGCGCCACGATCCGGCCGGCGTCGTCGACGACAGCGAAGTGCATCCGTAAGTGGGGCGGGACCTTCTCGATGTCGAAATCGCCCGGCGTGACGGTCATCCCGGTGATGGTCGACAGCTCGCGCGCGAGTCCCGCGGTGAGCGGTTCCTTGCGCGGCGTCAACCGGCCGAGGGCGAGTTCGGCGAATCTCTGTGCGGGGGACATGCCCTTGCGCAGCTGTTTGGGCAGCGACTTCACCAGGGCGGTCGCCAACTCCGACCGCATTCCGGGAACCGACCAGTCGAAGCCCGCGGATCGGATGTGGGGAAGGAGTTCACTCGGGATGACCACCGTCACGCCGTCGTCGGGTGCGCCGGGTTCGAAGCGGTAGCGGAGTTCCAGCCGCGTGTCGCCCTGCTGCCACGCCCCGGGATAGTCGGTGGGCGCCACCTCGGTGCCCGTCGTCACGTCCTCGGGACGCAGGTCGAGGAGATCCGGCTGCGACCGTCGCGTCTTCTTCCACCAGGTGTCGAAGTGGCGTGCCGAGGTGACCTCGTCGCCGATGCGCTGGTCGTAGAACTCGAACAGCTGGTCTTCGGTGATGACGAGACCTCTGGTGCGCGTGCGGTTCTCGACATCCGACGCGGCGTCGAGCAACTCACGGTTGCGGGCGAAGAACGGGTGGTTGGTGCGCCAGTCGCCGTCGACGAGCGCGTGGCGGATGAACAGTTCGCGCGATACGACGGGGTCGATCGGGCCGTAGTCGATGCGTCGGCGGGCGACGAGGGGCACGCCGTAGAGCGTCACCCGTTCGTAGGCCATCGCCGAACCCCGTTTGCCCGACCAGTGGGGTTCGCTGTACGTCCGCTTCACGAGGTCGCCGGCGAGCGTCTCGGCCCACAGGGGATCGATTCCGGCGACGGTGTGGGCGAACAGACGGGAGGTCTCGAGTATCTCGGCGGCCATGATGAAGGCCGGCGGCTTCTTCGCGAGCGGCGAGGCGGGGAAGATCATCAGCGAGGTGTTGCGCGCGCCCGTGAACTCGCGACCCTCGGTGTTGCGCGCTGCGATGTTGCTCAGCAGACCCGACAGGATGGCCCGGTGTACGGCGTCGGGGTCGAGTTCGGTGGGCGTCGTCGTCCAGCCGATGTCCTTGACGATCTCGGTGAGCTGCCGGTGCAGGTCCTGCCACTCCCGGATGCGCAGGAAGTGCAGGAACTCACGTTCGCACATTCGCCGGAAACGGCTGCCGGACAGCTCTTTCCGTTGCTCGCCGAGGTAACGCCACAGTTCGACGTAGGACAGGAAATCCGACTGGGGCACCACGAACCGTCGGTGCTGGGCATCGGCGGCCTCGCGGTGTTCGGCGGGACGCTCCCGCGGATCGGGGAGCGACATCGCGGCGGCGATGACGAGCAGGTGATCGAGGCAGCCCAGGTCGTGTCCCGCGATGAGCATGCGGGCGATCCGCGGGTCGACCGGGATGCGCGACATCGATCGACCCACCGGGGTGAGGCGGGGCGGGCCGCCATCCCGGGGGACGGTGATCGCACCGAGTTCGGTGAGGACGCCCAGGCCGTCTCGGATCGCGCGGTCGTCGGGCGGCTGCACGAACGGGAAGTCGGCGATCTCGCCCAACTTCAGGGAGGTCATCTGGAGGATGACCGCGGCGAGGTTGGTGCGCAGGATCTCGGGATCGGTGAACGCCGGCCGGGAGTCGAAATCGTTCTCGCTGTACAGGCGGATGCAGACGCCCGGCGCGACGCGACCGCATCGGCCGGCGCGCTGCCGGGCGCTGGCCTGCGAGACCGGTTCGATGGGAAGGCGGTTCACCTTGGTCCGGGTCGAGTACCGGCTGATGCGCGCCGTGCCGGTGTCGATGACGTACCGGATGCCCGGCACGGTGACCGAGGTCTCGGCGACATTGGTCGCGAGCACGATCCGGCGACCGTCGGAAGGCGAGAACACCTTGTGCTGGTCGGCGATCGACAACCGTGCGTACAGCGGCACGATCTCGGCGCCCCCGTGCTTTCCGGGCCCTGTTCGACGGCCCAACGCGTCCGCGGTCTCCCGGATGTCGCGTTCGGTGGGCAGGAAGACGAGGATGTCGCCGCGTCCACCGGCCCACAGTTCGTCGATGGCCGCGTCGATGCCCTGGATCTGATCGAGGTCGGCGTGCTCGCCCCCGCCGGCGTCGTCCCCGGCATCCGGCCGTTCCTGCAGACTCAGCGGCCGGTAGCGGATCTCGACGGGGTAGGTGCGACCCGACACCTCGATGATCGGCACCGACTGCTCGGCGGTGCTGAAGTGTCGTGCGAAACGGGCCGGTTCGATCGTCGCCGAGGTGATGATCACCTTCAGATCGGGGCGTCGGGGCAGGAGTCGCCGCAGGTAGCCGAGGATGAAGTCGATGTTCAGGCTGCGCTCGTGGGCCTCGTCGATGATCAGCGTGTCGTGGCGCCGAAGCATCGGGTCGGTCGCGATCTCACGCAGCAGGATGCCGTCGGTCATCACCCTGATCAGGGTGTCGGCACCGGATCGATCGGTGAATCGGACCGAGTAGCCGACGGCGTCGCCGAGTTCGGTTCCGGTCTCGTCGGCGATCCGCCGGGCGACCGAACTGGCCGCGATCCGCCGTGGCTGGGTGTGCCCGATCGTTCCGCGGAGTCCCCGGCCGAGCTCGAGACAGATCTTCGGCAGCTGGGTGGTCTTGCCCGAGCCCGTCTCGCCGGCGACCACGACCACCTGATGGTCGCGGATCGCCGCGGCGATCTCCGCACGGGCCGCGGAGACGGGCAGTTCGTCGGGGAAGCGCAGAACCGGCACACTCGCGCGGCGACGGTCGAGCCGGTTCCGGGCCTTCTCGACGTCGCCGACGAGCTGCACCCACTTCTCGGGATCCGGGCGTGACGACAATCGGTCGATGCGGCGACGCAGGCGGTCGGCGTCGACGATGCCCACGTCGGCGAGCGCGCTGATCAGGTCCGCGCGGGACACGTTCGACGAAGGTGGGGAAGCAGGGGCCGACATGATGGTTCCAGGATATGGGGCGGTGTCGTCGAGGGTTCACTCCCACCGGCCGTGCGGGGCTCACCCCACCCGCCGCACGAGGCCGTGCGAACGGCATCATGGGGTTCATGGCTGAGGGTTCGAACACAGGAAATCACGGGTCGCTGTGGCACGGTTTCGCCGACATGGGTGCGGTGACCGCGAGTGGACCGTTCGTCGTGACCAGAGGTGAGGGAGCGCGGATCTGGGACCGTGACGGCAACTCCTACCTCGACGCCACTGCGGGCCTCTGGTTCACGAACGTGGGTCACGGGCGCACCGAGATCGCCGAAGCAGTCGCCGGTCAACTGGGTACCCTCGCGCATTACTCGAACTTCGGTGACTTCGCGAGCGACGTCACCCTGCGGCTCGCCGACGAGCTCGCCCGGATCGCGCCCGTGCCGGGGTCGAAGATCTTCTTCACCTCCGGTGGCAGCGACTCGATCGACACCGCGGTCAAGCTGGCCCGCCGCTACTGGGTGGAGCAGGGCCGGGAGTCCAAGCGGGTCGTGGTCAGCCGCACGAAGGCCTACCACGGCATGCATGCGGCGGGCACGTCACTGGCGGGGATCCCGCTGAACCACGACGGGTACGGCGAACTCATGCACGACGTCCAGAACGTCGACTGGGACGACGCGAAGAGCCTCCTGGGCCTCATCGAGCGCGTGGGAGCCGACAACATCGCCGCCTTCTTCTGTGAGCCCATCATCGGTGCGGGCGGCATCTACCTCCCGCCGGACGGATATCTCGCCGAGGTGCGCGACATCTGCCGCGAACACGACATCCTCTTCGTCGTCGACGAGGTCGTCACCGGGTTCGGGCGGATCGGCGGGGACTCGTGGTTCGCGTCGGCACGCTTCGACCTGCACCCCGACATGATCACCACCGCCAAGGGGCTCACGTCCGGCTACGTGCCGATGGGCGCGGTGTTCATTGCACCCCGGATCGCCGAGCCGTTCTTCGCCGGTGGGGTGTGGTGGCGCCACGGGTACACGTACGGAGGTCATGCCGCGGCGGCGGCCGCCGCCCTGGCCAACCTGGAGATCATCCGGCGGGAGAATCTGCTCGCCGAGGCGTCGCGCCTGGAAGGCGATCTCGCAGCGGCACTCTCGCCACTCGCCGACCTCGCCTCGGTCGCCGAGGTGCGGACGGGACTCGGCGCGGTCACGGCGGTACAGCTCGCCGATCCCGCCACCGCTCCGGCCGCGGTTCTCAAGCTGCGCGAACACGGCGTCAGCACGCGGGCGGCGGGACAGGGTGCGCTGCAGGTCTCCCCGGCGTTCGTCATGACCACCGAGCAGGTCGGCGAGCTCGCCGATCGGATGCGCTCGGCGCTCGGCTGACGGGCGTGGACACGATGAAGCCCGGCTGCCGAAGAGGGCAGCCGGGCTTCGTTCTGTGACAACGTGTGTCAGGCGTTGGCGAGCACCTCGGTGGTGGCGATGGCCTGGGCCACGCCACTGACGATCGAGGCCACCTTGAGTGCCTCGAGGATGGCCTCGCGGTCCACGCCGGCCTCGCGCAGGGTGTTCTCGTGCGCGGCGACGCAGTGGCCACAGCCGTTGATGGACGACACCGCGAACGACCACAGCTCGAACGCGGCCTTGTCCACGCCCGGGTTGCCGATGATGTTCATCCGCAGGCCGGGACGCAGGTCGTCGTATTTGCCGTCGAGGAAGCCGCGACCCCGGTAGAACACGTTGTTCATGCCCATGATCGACGCCGCGCCGAGCGCCGCGTTGTAGGCCTCGGCCGACAGTGTGTCGGCAGCCTCGTCGGCGATCTCGCTGAGCACCTTGGCATTACGGGTCGCCGCTGCGGTCGACAGCAGGGTTCCCCACAGCTGCTCCTCGGTCAGCGCGGTGGTCCGGCTGATCGATCCGAGGTTCAGTTTGAGGTCCTTGGCGTATTCGGGGAGGGCGTTCTTGAGATTGTCGATGCTCATCTGTTCTCCTCTCAGACGCCTGCGGTCATGAGCTCGCCGGCGTCGATGGTCGGATCGCCCTTCTTCCAGTTGCAGGCGCACAGTTCGTCGGACTGCAGGGCGTCCAGAACGCGCAGAACCTCGTCGACGTTGCGGCCGACCGAGCCCGCGGTGACCGACACGAACTGGATCTCGTTGTTCGGATCGATGATGAAGGTCGCGCGGTCGGCGACTCCATCGGCGTTGAGAACGCCTGCTGCGGTTGCCAGTTCACGCTTGAGGTCGCTCAGCATCGGGAAGGGGAGGGTCTTGAGGTCCTCGTGCTGGGCGCGCCACTGGAAGTGGACGAACTCGTTGTCGACCGATGCGCCGAGCACCTGGGTGTCGCGGTCGGCGAACTCGTCGTTCAGCTTGCCGAAGGCAGCGATCTCGGTGGGGCAGACGAAGGTGAAGTCCTTCGGCCAGAAGAACACGATGCGCCACTGACCGGGATGGTCATCGGAGCTGACGGTGGTGAAGTAGTCATCGGGCTGCTGGGCGTTGACCTTGCTGAGGTCGCCGCCGATGACGGCGGTGAGGTTGTAGGCGGGGAACTGATCACCGATGGTGAGCAGGGCCATGTTTCGCTCCTTCAGCTGGTGAATGTACGGAACTTGCGCGCGAAAGAGTTTCGCGACGTACCTGCACCATCGTGCCGGATCCAGCCCGAAAACGAAACGTGATGATTAGCACTACACTGATAGGTATGCCCGATAGAACTTATCAGCCGACGGTGGCCGGTCTCCGTGCCTTCGTCGCTCTCGCGCACCGACGCCACTTCGGTTCCGCCGCAGCCGATCTCGGCGTGAGTCAACCATCGCTGTCGCAGGCGCTCTCGGCGCTCGAATCCGGTCTGGGGGTGGCCCTGGTGGAACGCACGACACGGCGTGTCCTCTTGACCGCGGACGGAGCCGAGTTGTTGCCCCGGGCGATCGCGGTGACCGAGGCGGTCGACGAGTTCACCTCCGCCGCCGCCGGCGCGGGTCGTCCGCTGCGCGGGCCACTGCGACTGGGGGTGATACCGACGGTGGCGCCCTACATCTTGCCGACGCTGCTACGCGGACTCGGCGAGCGGTTGCCCGACCTCGCCCCGCGTGTGGTCGAGGAGCAGACCACGCGCCTGGTCGAACAACTGCGTGCAGGCTCGCTCGACGTCGCGCTCCTCGCGCTGCCCGTCGAGATACCGGGTCTCGTCGAAGTCCCCATCTACCGTGAGGATTTCGTCCTCGCCCTGCCGTCGGGGCACGTGCTCGCCGGGCGGCGGCGCGTCGATCCCACCGCCCTGGCCGACCTGCCGCTGCTGCTGCTGGACGAAGGGCACTGCCTGCGCGACCAGGCGTTGGAGGTGTGCCGCCTCGCCGGGGTCCGCCCCGACCTCGGACAGACTCGTGCGGCGTCCCTCACGACGGCGGTGCACTGCGTGGTGGGCGGACTCGGTGTGACGCTCATCCCGCAGACCGCGGTCGCCTCGGAGACCGCCTCCGGCGATCTCGCGACCGCCACTTTCGCCACGCCGCGCCCCGGCCGGCGCATCGGGCTGGTGTTCCGCGGTGCGGCTCGCCACGACGACGCCTACCGCGAACTCGCCTCTGTCATCGGGGATCTGGTCGAGCGGACCGGAGCGATCACACGGATCTGACGAGTGTCAGGCGTCTTGTCGGAGGGCGGCTGCCTCCGCCTCGGCGGCCTGGGCGGCCAGCGCCTCCCACTCATCGACGAGACTCGAGTCGACCTCGCGGACCATCGCGCCGAGTTCTTCCACGATGCGCTCGATCTCCGGGGTCACGACGCTGGTCGGGACACCTTGTCGCAGCACGCGATAGCAGTCCGACAGGTATCGCAGCACCACCCCTTCGCTGCGGGCGAGTCCGTACGCGGAGATCAGTTCGGTGAAGGTCATGGCCTTCTCGAGCATCTCCCGCAGAACCGATTTGGGTGCCGGCGGGAACGAGGAGACCCACGGATGGCCGCGCCGGTAGATGTCGAAGGCGGCGAAGATCTCCTCGGCGAGGGGCTGAGGCCAGGTGATCTCCTCCAGCCGGGACATGCGCTCCTCGTACTCGACGCCGTCGGCCTTCATCTCCGCGATCGCCGCGTCGCGGGCGACCTTGCGCTGGGCGAGGAGGAGCGGCCGCGGATTCTCCAGGGTCGATTCGAGTATCGAGATGACATCCAGTGCGTAGGTGGATGATTCGGGATCGAGGATCTCGAATGTCGCAAGCGCGAACGAGGAGAGCGGGTTGGTGAGTGCGAAGTTCTCGGGCATGTCGACGCTCAGCGCGATGTGCCGTCCGGTCTCGTCGGCCTCGGCGAGTTGCACGACGATCCCCGCGTCGCGGAGACCGCGATAGAGCTCGATCGTGTGCTTGATGTGCCGGAGCTGCCGGTCGCGGGGTTCGTGATTGTCCTCGAGGAGATGGCGCACCGCGGCGAAGCAGTCGCCCGGCCGCCCGAGCACTTCGAGCAGCATCGCGGTGGTCATCTGGAAGTGACTGCGCAGGGGCTCGTCCGGTGCGTCGATCAACTGGGTGAAGGTCTTCTCGCCCCAGGAGACGAATCCCTCGGGCGGCTTCTTGCGCACCAGCTTTCGCAGCTTTTTCGGGTCCTCGCCCGCTTTGGCGACGGCGCGTGCGTTCTCGACGTCGTGGTCGGGTGCCTGAGCGACGACGTAACCGATCGTGTCGAATCCGGCTCGCCCGGCGCGGCCGGCGATCTGGTGGAATTCGCGAGCACGCAGCCTCCGCACCCGACGACCGTCGTACTTGCTCAGACCGGCGAACAGCACCGTCCGGATCGGGACGTTGATGCCGACGCCGAGCGTGTCGGTCCCCGCAATCACCTTCAGCAGACCCTGCTGCGCAAGGCGTTCCACCAACCGGCGGTAGCGCGGCAGCATGCCCGCGTGGTGCACCCCGATCCCGGAGCGCAGCAGCTTGGACAAGGTGTTGCCGAAGCCGGTGGAGAAGCGGAAGTCGCCGATGGCATCGGCCACCGCCGCCTTCTCGGCTTTGTCGCAGATCTTGACGCTGAGCAGAGCCTGCGCCCGTTCGACGGCTGCGGCCTGGGTGAAATGCACGACGTAGATCGGGGCACGTCCCCGGTCGACGAGCTCCTCGATGGTCTCGTGGATCGGCGTCATCGCGTAGGAGTGCTGCAGCGGCACCGGACGCTCGGCCCCGGTGACCTCGACGGTGTCCCGTCCGGTGCGCTTGGTCAGATCGTCGACGAAGAAGGACACATCGCCCAGGGTCGCCGACATCAGGAGGAACTGTGTCGACGGGAGTTCGATCAGCGGGACCTGCCAGGCCCAGCCGCGATCGGGTTCGCCGTAGTAGTGGAACTCGTCGGCGACGAGGGTGCCGATGTCGCCGTCGCCGCCGGCGGCGAGAGCGAGGTTGGCGACGATCTCGGCTGTCGCGCAGACGATCGGCGCATCCGGATTGACCGCGGCGTCACCGGTCAGCAGACCCACCTGGTCGGCACCGAACATCGCGCACAGCTCGAAGAACTTCTCGCTCACGAGCGCCTTGATGGGCGCGGTGTAGAACGCCCGCTCGCCGCGGCATCGGGCGAAGTAGAGCGCTCCCGCGGCCACGAGCGATTTACCCGACCCGGTCGGGGTCGCCAGGATCACGTGGCTTCCCGCGAGCAATTCCAGCAGGGCCTCCTCCTGGTGCTCGTAGAGCTCCAGGCCCCGTCCGGTCCACCACTCGGTGTACCGCTCCAGTGCGGTGTCCTCGTCGTCGGCGGGGACCAGGACATGCGGCGTGGTCGTGGGGATCAGATCGGTGATTGCGGACCCTCGTCCCCGGTGCCCGTCTCCCCGGAGCCCGTTTCTCCGTTCTCCACCTGCTGCGCGAGGAACCGTTCGAGTTCGGCACCGAGCTCGTCGCCGCTGGGCAACTCCTCCTCGGCGGCGAGCAGCGACGCCCGCTCCTGTGCGGCCTGGTTGAACGTGTCGTACTGGGTCTCGAGCGCGGACACGACCGACTCGATCTCGGAGTTGCCCTCGACCTCGGTGTCGACCTGGGCGCGCACCTTCTCCGCCGCGCTGTCGAGTGCCGCGAGGGGCAGCTCCAGACCGGCGAGTTCGGCGACCGCGGCGAGCAGGCGTGCGGATGCGGCCGGGTAATTGGTCTGCGCGAGATAGTGCGGCACGTGGACGGACAGCCCGGAGGCCCGATAATCGTGCCGGCCCATGTGGTACTCCAGCAGCATGGACGCGCTGGCGGGGAGCTTCATCGCCGAACCCCAGCGGGGGAGGTCGCCCAGGGCGTCGGGGTCGCTACCGTGTGCGGTGATCGACGGCGGCCGGGTGTGCGGGACCGCCATCGGGATCGCGTTCAGACCGATCACGTCGGTGACACCGAGGCCGTCGCTGAGACGTCGGACGGCTTCGACGAACTGCTCCCACCGGAGGTCGGGCTCCGAGCCGGCGAGCAGGAGGAACCCCTTGCCTGCGTTGTCCCGGATGGCGTGCAGGGTCAGCGAGGGCATCTCGACGTCGGTGAAGGTCTCGCCGCTGAACGAGATCGTCGGACGGCGTGACCGATAGTCCATCAGCTCGTCGGACGAGAACGTCGCGACGAGTTCGGACTCGAGGCTGTCGCGCAGATGGGCGGCCGCCAGCGCGACGGCGTGCCCGGCATCGGCGAAGCCCTCGAGTGCGTGGATCAGCACCGGTCCGGTGCCGTCGGGCCTGGTCACCTGCGGAGCGGGAAAGGCGAGTTCATACAGCGCGTCATCGCGCGCGGGCTGCTCGTCCACGTCGTCCCTCCTTCACATAGCAGCGGTTCTCCAGAACAGCTGAACGTCCATTGTCTCCCACCGTGCCCGTCGGCAGCCACCCGCATCGCCCCCGTGCCCGGGCAGGGCATCATCGGAGTCCAACCTCCCCGATGCGCCGGTGATTCCCGAGAGGGTGTGTCACGGGCGCTTCGCGGGACCGCCGATGGCACAGTGGTGCGTTGTGACCCCGCCGATTCGTGCCCGCCGACGCTCAACAGTGCCCCTCGCGGTGGCCGCGTGTGTGGTCGCCGCGACGATCGCGGTGTCCGGCTGCGAGGTGTCCGGCGACCCGGCGCCGTCGAGCCGGGACCTGTCTGCTCGCTCGGTGCAGGCACCGGACTTCCCGGCCGGCGCGAGCCCAATCCCGACGCCTGCGGTGGCGAACGCGCTCGCCGATGTCACCGGCGCCCCGATGCCGTCGCAGACGAGCACCCAGGTGTCGCCGCCGGAGTGCACTCCGGCCACGGTGTCCGCCGACGGGGCGGTCGCCTACCTCGGTCCCGGCCCGGGGGAGCGGTCTACCCTCACCACCATCGTCGCCGGCGTGGACACCCCGCTGGGCGAGGTGGTCGAGCACGCGGAGCGATGCCCGACGATCACCACGAGCACGTACGGGGCATCGTCCACGATCACCACCGAGGTCCTGCCGCCGTTCTCCGTGCTGGACGAGATCGACACGGCGACCATCCGGCGAACGATCGTCACCGGGGGCGGAGTCCCGTCGACCACGAGCACTCTCGTCCTCGTAGGTCAGCAGGGCGACGTCCGCGTATACGCCGAATATCGTTGGCCCGCAGCAGGTCCGGTGCCTCCCGACGCTGCCGGTGTGCTCGACGAACTCTTCGTGAAGGCGACCGCGGCGGCCTTCGGCTGATCGGAGCCCGACCTGTGGATGACCGACCGGCGTTGTCCACAGGCACACCGTGTCGGGTTCGCGCAGCCGCCGCCGGCCGGATGCTGATGCGCATGCCGCTCTCGACCACCTCCCGACCGCCCGGTCCCCACGACCCGACGACACTCCTCACCGCGATCCCCGCAGGCCTGGGCTTCATCCCCGAGCGATCCATCATCGTGATCGCGTTCACCGCCGACCGCAGCATCACCGCCACCATGCGCCACGATCTGACCCTCCACGCCGACGGCACACCCACACGGGAGTTGTCCGCCGTGCTGGCCGGACTCGCCGACATCACGCACTCGTACGGCACCGAGGAGGTGGTCGCGGTCATCGCCGACGACCGCTATCCGGTCGACGACCCCCGTTACCGCCGGATCCTCGCGATGGCCGACCGGCACTTCTCCGCGCCCGGCGGGGTGGCCGTGGGCTTCGGGATCAGCGCGTTCGTCGTGGGAGCACCTTGGGCGGTCACCTGGTGTCCGGACGGTCGGGCATGGGCGGTCGACGTGGCCCCGGAGAGCTGCGGCCTCCTCGACGACCCGCACACCTGCGCGGCGGCCGTGGCCGAGGTGGTCCGCTCGGGGCGGCGGATTCTCCTGCGGCGATCAGAGATACGGGCGATGCTCGATCCGGTCGAGGGCGCGGGCGAGGGCGAGTGCGGTCCGGGTCGGCCGGGACCCGGCTGCGCGGAGTGCACCGCGCCGCGGTGGGCGACCGCGACCGGCGACGACACGACCGACAACTACGCGACCGACGCCGAAGACCCCCGGGTATCGGCCCTCGCGTTGGACCTGGTGATCGAGACGGTGGTCGATGCGGATCTGCCTCTGGACTGCGCGACCATCGCCCGACTGCAGGAGGCGATCCTGCGGTTGGACGTGCGCGATGCCGCGATGGCGCTGGCCGTCACCGCGTTTCGCGACCACGCCGAGCGCGTCTGGCGGGAGCTGACCCGACGACTGACAGGGCGGGGCCGGGCGAGCGCCGCCACTCTCCTGGCGCACCTGCACTACATCGGTGGGGAGGGGGTGTACGCCGGCGCCGCACTCGACGTGGCGATCGAGTGCGACCCGGACGCGGCGATGGCACATCTGCTCGACACCGCGCTCCGCAACGGGGTACGGCCGAGCAGGTTGTGGGACATGATCGACGCCTCGTACGTCGTCGCCGAGCGCCTCGGGGTGTCCATCCCGGCGGTCACCTTGCGTGCCGCCGGGTGACCGTGACCGTCAGACCTTCTCGACGACCTTCTCCACGAACACCGAGTGCGCCATGTCGGCCGACAGTTCGAGTCCGTCATGCCCCGGGGTGTCGATGGTGATGACGCCCGCTGAATTCGACACGGTCACACGCGCATTGGGGACAACGCCCGCCTCACGCAGGGCTCCGATCAGCCCGGTGTCGGACTGGGCGTGCTCGGAGAGCCTGCGCACGATCACCGGCACGGTCTCGCCGGGCGGGAGGTCGGCGAGGCGGGTGGCGCCGTCGTCGGACGTGGACACCTCGACTCCCAGCAGTTCGAGCCCCGGGATCGGGTTGCCGTAGGGCGATGTCGTGGGGTTGTCGAGGACGGCGAGCAGCCGGCGCTCGACGTTCTCGCTCATGACATGCTCCCAGCGGCAGGCCTCCTCGTGGACCTGATCCCAGGGCATCCCGATCACGTCGACCAGCAGGCGCTCGGCCAGACGGTGCTTACGCATCACCGCGACCGCGAGCGTGCGGCCCCGTTCGGTGAGCTCGAGGTGACGGTCGCCGGCCACACGCAGGAGCCCGTCGCGCTCCATCCGGGCGACGGTCTGCGACACGGTGGGACCGGATTGGTCCAGACGCTCGGCAATCCGCGCCCGCAGGGGCACGATGCCTTCTTCTTCGAGATCGTAGATCGTCCGCAAGTACATCTCGGTGGTGTCAACCAGGTCGTTCACTATGCGCAATCCCTTTCGTCCCCGCCAAGATTACCCTCTCCGCGGCCGGTGACCGCGGTCTCATCGCGAGCACGTGCCGGTGCGACCGGCGTCACCATACGCGCCGGTGCCCGAAACCACATCCGTGGCACCTGCGCGACATGTGCCACTAGCCTGAACCCGTGACCAACACTACGAGCGCCCGATGACGACGGCCGTCATCTGGAGCGAGGACTTCCTGTCCTACCGCTGGGCCCACACCCACCCGATGAACCCCGTGCGGCTCGCGCTGACGATGACCCTCGCACAGAGCTTCGGGATCCTCGACGACGTCGACACCGTACCCCCGCAGTCCATCGACGACGACGCGTTGACCGTTGTCCACAGCCGGGACTACATCGACGCGGTCCGCGCGGTCGGTTCGGGGACCGCGTCGCTGTCCGGCCCGCTGCTCGAGCGGTTGTTCGGCCTCGGCGACGCGGACAACCCCGTCTTCTCCGGCATGCACGAGGCCGCCCGCCTCCTGGTCGGCGGCACGCTGGCTGCCGCGCAGACGGTGGTGTCGGGTACAGCGACACGAGCGGTCAACATCGGTGGCGGGATGCACCACGCGATGCGCTCGCGCGCGGCGGGATTCTGTATCTACAACGACTGCGCCATCGCGATCAGATACCTCCTCGACAACGGTTTCGACCGGATCGCCTACATCGACGTCGACGCCCACCACGGCGACGGCGTGCAGGTCGAGTTCGCCGCCGACCCGCGGGTGATGACCGTGTCGCTGCACCAGCACCCGGCGACGCTGTGGCCGGGAACCGGCTGGCCGACCGAGGTCGGCGACGGCGACGCCGCCGGCAGCGCCGTCAATCTGGCACTCATGCCCAACACCGAGGACCGGCTGTGGCTGCGTGCCTTCCACGCCGTGGTGCCTTCGCTGATCGCCGAGTTCCGGCCGCAGATCATCGTCAGCCAGTGCGGGGCCGACAGCCACCGCGCCGACCCCCTCACCGATCTGTCGCTCACCGTCGACGGCCAGCGGGCCGCGATGATCGCGATGCGCGACCTCGCCGACAAGTACTGCGAGGGCCGATGGATCGCCGTGGGCGGCGGCGGGTACGGCGTCGTGAACGTGGTGCCGCGGAGCTGGACACACCTGCTCGGCGTCGCTCTCGACCGCGAGGTCGACGTGTCCGCGACCATCGACGAGTCCTGGTGCGCCACAGCCGAGCAGATCTCCCAGCAGGTGCACTCCGACTACGCCGCCCCGCCGGTCACGGTCATGGGCGACGGCGGCATCGTCGACTATCAGCCGTGGACCGGCGACGACGGCCAGGAACCGCCCGACGGCGTCGGTGCCAACGCCCAGCGCCAGACCGACCGCGCGATCCTCGCCACCCGCCGCGCGGTCTACCCGCTCCATGGTCTCGACCCGGAGGACCCCCGTGACTGACGACTCACCGGCACCATCGGACGCACCCGCGGCGGTGGCCGACCAACCGGAGCCACGCAGCGCCTGGGACTATCCGCGTCACTGGATCGCCGATGTCCTGGCGTCCGACGGCGGCGTCGTACACCTGCGCCCGATCGTCCCCGACGACGCCGATCGCATCGTCGCCTTCCACTCCACACTGTCCGAGCGCACGCGGTATATGCGCTACTTCGGCCCGACACCCACCCTGCCGCCGCGCGAGGTCGCCCGGATGACCACCGTCGACCATCAGCAGCGCGTCGCGATCGTCGCGGTCCTGGGTGGCGAGATCATCGCCGTCGGGATCTACGAGGGGCTGGGCTTCGACGGCAAACCCGAATCGGCGGAGGTGGCGTTCGTCGTGGCCGACGAACACCAGGGCCGCGGACTCGGACCGATCCTGCTCGAACACCTGGCGGGAGCGGCGGCCGAGAACGGGTTCACCCGCTTCGAGGCGGAGGTGCTCAGCGAGAACCCGAACATGGTCGCGGTCTTCCGTGACGCCGGCTACCAGCTCGCGCGCAGCTTCGACGGTTCCACGGTGCACGTCGAGTTCCTGATCGACCCGACCGAGGCTCTGCTGTCGGTGCGCAACGCCCGCGAACGCGCGTCCGAGGCGCGCAGCGTGGCGAACCTGCTGCGTCCGACCTCGGTGGCGGTCATCGGCGCCTCCACCGACCCGAGCAAGGTCGGCAACGCCCTGTTGGCGAACATCATCGCCGGCGGGTTCACGGGGCCGGTGTTCCCGGTCAACGGTCCCGCTCGGGTGGAGGAGGACCCGGGGCCGTCGCGTCCCGGTGCGCCCGGCAGGGGTCGGGAGCGCTCGTCGAGCCGCCGCCGGACGCGAGAACGACCGCCCTCGGTGCGCGGGATCCGCGCCTACGAGACCGTGCGCGACATCCCCGACCCGGTGGATCTGGCGGTGGTCGCGGTGCCGGCCGCGCGCGTCGACGACGTGCTCGACGACTGTTTGGTCAAGGGGGTGCGCACACTCGTCGTGGTGTCGTCCGGCTTTGGCGACTCCGGGGAGGAAGAGGGGCTCGAGAACGAGCGCCGCCTCGTGGCGCAGGTCCGCGAACACGGGATGCGACTCGTCGGCCCCAATGCTCTGGGCGTGGCGAACAACGACCCGGCCATCGCCCTCAACGCCACGCTGGCACCGCGTATCCCGGCGGCGGGCCGGGTGGGGTTCTTCTGTCAGTCCGGCGCACTGGGTATCGCGATCCTCGACACCGCGGCGCGGCGCCAGATCGGTCTGTCGACGTTCGTCTCGGCCGGCAATCGCGCGGACGTCTCGGGTAACGACCTCCTGCAGTACTGGGACACCGACACCACGACCGACGTGATCCTGCTCTATCTCGAGAGCTTCGGTAACCCGCGCAAGTTCTCGCGGATCTCGCGACGGGTCTCGCGCTCGAAGCCGATCATCGCGGTGAAGTCGGGACGCGGAGCGATGACACCGGTGCGTGCCGCGCGGTCAGCGGCCACGCTGGACGACCAGATCGCCCGCATGATGTTCGAGCAGGCCGGGGTCATCCAGGTCGACACGATCCCCGAGCTGTTCGACTGCGCCGCGCTTTTCGCCTACCAACCGCTGCCGCGCGGGCCGCGGGTGCGCATCATCGGCAACTCCTCGGTCCTGGGCAGCCTGGCCGCCGACACCGCCCGCAGCGGCGGTCTCGAGGTCGTCGACGCCGTCGACCTGGGTGCCGGGGCATCGGAGGAGGAGTTCGAGCTGACCGTCTCGGCCGCCATGGCCGATCCGGGTGTCGATGCGATCATCGTCGTCTTCGTGCCGCCCGTGGCGGTCGGGGCCGACTGGCACGCACGCGCCCTGATGGCGGCCGCCAACACGCCCGATGCCGACGGTGAGAAGCCGATCGTCACGACGTTCCTCGCCGTCGACGGCATCCCGCCGGGCCTGACCAGACCCGGCCCGAACGGCATGCCGGACAAGGGATCGATCCCGTCGTACGGCTCGCCGGAACGGGCGGCCGCATCGCTTGCCCGGGCGTGGCAGTACGCGCGGTGGCGGATGCGGCCCGAATCGGTGGTGCACCGCGCGGAGGGCACCGATCCCGAGGCGGCACGCATGTACGTCCGCGAGGCGATGGACGTCGACGGCGCTCCCGCTGATGGTCCCGGACACGATTCCCGACCCGACGGCGGTGTCGGGTGGCGCCCCGGCGACCGTCTGCTCGGCCAGGTCGAGTCGGCGAAGCTGCTGCGGTGGTACGGCATCGACGTGGTGCCCTTCCGCGAGGTCACCACGATGCACGAGGCATCGGCCGCGGCACGCGAACTCGGTTTCCCGGTCGCGGTGAAGGCGACGTCACCGCGGTGGCGCGGACGCCTGGATCGAGAGGGAGCTCGACTGGACCTGCCCGACGCCACGACGGTGGTCACCGCGTTCGCCGAGCTGACCGAACTCACCGGGGATTCGGTGCTGCACGTGCAGAAGATGGCGCCGAAGGGCGTCGGTACGGTCATCCGCGTCGAAGACGATCCGTCGTTCGGATCGGTGATGTCCTTCGGCCTGTCCGGCCGGACGTTCGATCTGCTGGGGGATCACGGTTACCGCGCGATCCCGTTGACCGAACTCGATGCCCGCGAACTGATCGACGAACCTCGATCGGCCCCGCTGCTGTCGGGGTATCGCGGGGAGGAACCTGCCGACACCGAAGCACTCGTCGACCTGCTGCTGCGGATCTCGACTCTCGTCGACGACATCCCGGAGGTCCGGGAAGTGTTCTGCGACCCGATCCTGGCGTCGGTGGACGGCGCCGCGGTGCTCAATGCTGAGATACGCGTCGGCCCGGTGCCCGACAGACGGGACACCGGACCGAGACGACTCAGTTGAGGAGGCGGTACTGCGTGTGGACGTTCAGCTCGCGTAAGCGCGCAGACGCTCAGCGCGATCGCCGTGGCGCAGCTTGCCCATGACCTCGCGCTCGATCTGGCGCACGCGCTCGCGCGAGAGACCGAACATCCGACCGATCTGGTCGAGGGTGCGCGGCTGACCGTCGTCGAGGCCGTAGCGCATCCGGATCACCTGCTGCTCACGCTCATCGAGGGTGGCGAGCACCGCGCGAATGTCGGAGTGCAGGAGACCGGCGATGACCGCATTCTCGGCGGAGGTGGCCTCGGCGTCTTCGATGAAGTCGCCCAGGGGTGCCTCCTCGTCGCTGCCGACCGGCATGTCGAGGCTCACCGGGTCCCGGCTGTGGTCGAGCAGATCGGCGATCTTCTCCGCCGGGATGCCCGACTCGTTGGCGAGTTCGTCGTCGGTGGCCTCGCGCCCGAGCTGCTGATGGAGCTCTCGCTTGATGCGCGCCAGCTTGTTGACCTGCTCCACGAGATGGACGGGGAGCCGGATCGTGCGACTCTGATCGGCCATACCGCGGGTGATCGCCTGACGGATCCACCAGGTGGCGTAGGTCGAGAACTTGAAGCCCTTGGCGTAGTCGAACTTCTCCATGGCGCGGATCAGACCCAGGTTGCCCTCCTGGATGAGATCGAGCAACGGCATCCCGCGGCCGGTGTAGCGCTTCGCCAGCGAGACGACGAGGCGCAGGTTGGCCTCGAGGAGATGCGCACGAGCGGCTTCGCCCTCACGCACGATGGTCGCCAGGTCGCGCTTCTTGACGGCCGAGAGCCGCTTCTTGGTCGCCAGAACATGTTTGGCGTAGAGGCCGGCCTCGATCTGCTTGGCGAGTTCGACCTCCTGCTCCGCGTTGAGGAGAGCGGTGCGACCGATTCCGTTCAGATAGACGCGGACCAGATCCGCCGCCGGAGACTGAGCGTCGAGATCCTGTTCGGTCATCGCCGGCCGGGTACCCGGAGGGGTGGGATCGGCGAATCCTGTGGTCGGGGTCGAACGTGCAACTGTCGAGCGTGACATGCGGCCTCCTGACTTGAGTGCGTTCACTGGGTCCAACGTCCATGTGTGGCCGATAGTTCCCGAGAGTGATTCGGCGCAAACCTGCCGGAGGCTTGGTTGACCTGCGAATTCTTTTTCGCGAGTCGACAAGCGGCTGAGAAGTTGCTGAGATGTCGCGCGCGGGGGAACGCGCGTGCCCGCGAGGGGCGGGGCGTCAGCGGCGGGGATCGTCGGGATCGACGACGTGACCGTCGACGGTGCGGGACAGCTGATGCTCGGTGTGGGTCACCGCAGGCGGCCCGACCACGTGGTGATCGGCCCCGTACTTGTACTGCGGCACCTCGCCGCGCTTGCGGGGCGGCCGGTCGTTGGCGATCAGGACAGCCATCCACGGCAGGGGAATGGAGACGGCGACGATCGCCAGGGCGAGCAGACCGGACCCGGTCAGGCTGTAGGCGATACCTGCGATCAGCAGTGCCGGCACACGAAACGCCATGAGGAACAAGTACTTCCGGACTCGCGCTCGGTGCTGTGCCTCGAGGGAGTCGGGGGCATCGGTGATCAGATAGGTCTCGGCGCCGACCGCTTGACTCCCACCGACACGACCGGAGTCACCTGCGTGCGGTGCACTGCTGCGGTGACCGTACTGGTCCCGACCGGTCTCACCCATGTCATCCCTTTGTTCGAACACCTTCTCCACTGTCCCACTTTCGTTCATCGAATGCACCCACGGGCATCGGCAGCCACCGTGTGACGCGCGCAAACCCGGTGACGCACAATAGAGGCATGGGAACCGAAACCATCGAACGTCCGGACCTCGACGAATGGTCCGACACCAAGACAGATGAGCGTCCTGATGCCGACGCGACGGATCGGGGCGACGATGACCGCCCCAAGTTCTTCCACTACGTGAAGAAGGACAAGATCGCCGAGAGTGCCGTCATGGGCAGTCATGTCGTCGCGCT
The DNA here is from genome assembly GCF_051789125.1 of Gordonia terrae. Taxonomy (GTDB): domain Bacteria; phylum Actinomycetota; class Actinomycetes; order Mycobacteriales; family Mycobacteriaceae; genus Gordonia; species Gordonia terrae_A. Next base: position 2,347,470 of record NZ_CP196526.1, read on the forward strand.
GTGCGGCGAGACGTTCCCGGTGACCCGATCGGCCAAACCGGGATCGCCGGTATGCCCGAAGTGCAAGAAGATCTACAACAAGATGCGCAAGTGATCGCTCGGCTGGCCGGCCCGGGGGTCGGTCAGCCGTGGTCGCTGTCGCGGTGGTGGTGGCGGCGGATCGGACCCGACGACAACCGGTCGGGGAGGGTGCGGAGCTGACCGGTGAAGTCGGAGGTCTGTGAGTTCACCCAGTGGCGGACCTGCGTGGTGGTGGACTCCTTGGCGGGCCAGAACTGTTGGACCGAGGCGTTGAACTCGGCGCCGATCACGATGCCGAAGCCCAGCGAGAACGTGAAGAGCAGGAACGCGATCGGGGTCGCGAGCGCACCGTAGGACACGCCCGCCTCGGTGATCTTGGTCAGATAGATCCGCAGGACATAACTGGCGACCCAGAAGAACACCCCCGCCACGATCGCGCCGCCGATGAGCCGGTGCCATGGCAGCGGATTGGGCAGCGCCAGATGGTAGAGGGTCGTCAGGACGAGCAACAGCACGATGGCGACGAACGGGAAGTAGCCGTAGTCGATGGCCGACGTGATGAACGAACCCCATGATTCGGGGACGATCGCACGGAGGTAGTTCGGGCCGAGCGCGACCAGCGGCAACAGGAACACCGCCACACTGAGGAACCCCACGTAGAGGAACAGTGCGAAGAAGCGCTGCCACACCGGGTGTCGGACCTCGTGCTGGTTGTGGGCGTGCGCGATCGACGCGATGAAACAGGACACCGCCGACGATCCCGCCCACAGGGACAGGATGAACCCGACCGACATCGGACCGATGCGTCCTCGTCCCAGCACGCTGTCGACGGTCGGGATGATGAGGTCGTCGACGACGGTGGGGGTGAAGGTCCGCTCGGCGAAGTCGACGATGCGCGCGTAGATCACGTCGACGGTGTCCGGCCCGAACCACCCCGAGATGTAACCGACGGAGCCGAGCAGGCCGAGAAGCAGCGGCGGCAGCGACAGCGCCTGCCAGAAGGCGGCTTGTGCCGCCCAGCCGATGATGCCGTCGTCCCAGGACTTGACGATCGTGCGCCAGATCACGCGATGGATGTTGGGCAGGACCGGTGGGCCGGGAGTCGCCGCGGGCACCGGGTCGTCGGTGCCGCTGCGGTCCTGTTCGGTGGCTGGGTCGTCCGCCGGTGGCGGGGGTTCGGTCGTCGGCCGGTCGTCGGCGCCCGGGCGTACCGGCCCGACCGGGGTCGGCCCGGCCGCGAGGACCTCGACATCGCCCGATGCGGGTGCCGGCCGTCGTGGTGCGCGCAGCGGTGCGGTGGCGGCGTCGCCGCCGATGGGAGCCGTGACCGCACCCGACACCGCGGGAACCGAGTGGCCCGGTTGGGCGACCCGGCGTCGGGTCCGTCGCGAGAGGGCGTCGCCCGACGGGCGCGGCGCAGTCACCGACGACGTGTCGTCGGCGAGTGGTGCCGGGTTCCTCTTTCGCGTTGTGATGAGTTCAATATCCCCGATCCGGGGTGCAGATGGGTACCCGGGTCACCAGGCGAGTCGTTCGGATCGCGCACCCGCTTCGGTCTCGGCGCCCTCCGGGCGCGGTGTCGCGATGCGGAAACCGTCGGAGGGCGGCGGTACGATTGCCGGGTCCCCTTGGGCGCGGGTCCCGCACGCGAGGGGTCATTTCATGCCCGGCAGGGAACCCGCACGCCGTCAGGAGCAGCACACAGGTGACGTCAGCCGAACCCTCCGCCAGCACCACTGGCACAGCACCTCCGGGACCGAAACTCCAGCTCCGGGCCTGGCAGCGTCGGGCACTGACCAAATATCTGACGCAGAAGCCCAAGGATTTTCTCGCGGTCGCCACCCCCGGCGCCGGCAAGACGACCTTCGGTCTCCGGATCGCTCGTGAACTCCTCGACGATCGCACGGTCGACAAGATCACCGTCGTGGCGCCGACCGAACATCTCAAGCATCAGTGGGCGGAGGCCGCGGCACGGGTCGGTATCGCGCTCGACTCGCGGTTCACCAACGCCGCCGGACAGACGAGTTCGGACTTCCACGGAGTCGTCGTCACCTATGCACAGGTGGCCGCACACCCGGCTCGTCACCGAGTGCGCACCGAGAACTACCGGACTCTCGTCATCCTCGACGAGATCCACCACGGCGGCGACGCCAAGTCGTGGGGCGAGGCCATCCGTGAGGCGTTCGACGACGCCGAACGCCGCCTCCTGCTCACCGGAACGCCGTTCCGGTCCGACGATTCCCCCATCCCGTTCGTCACTTACGAGCCCGAGGCCGGTGGACATCAGCGGTCCAAAGCCGACCACACCTACGGTTACGCCGATGCACTCAAGGACGGCGTCGTCCGGCCGGTCGTGTTCCTGGCGTACTCGGGCGAGGCGAGCTGGCGCGACAGCGCAGGGGAGGAGTACACGGCCCGGCTCGGTGAGCCGCTGTCGGCCGAACACACCACGCGGGCCTGGCGCACCGCTCTCGACGCGCACGGCGATTGGATCCCGGCGGTGCTCACCGCCGCGCACACGCGGCTGGGTCAGTTGCGCGCCACCGGCACCCCGGACGCGGGCGGACTGGTCATCGCTACCGATCAGACCGCCGCGCGTGACTACGCCGAGCTGCTGACGGCGATCACGGGCAAGCCGCCCACGCTCGTGCTGTCCGACGATCCCAAGTCCTCGTCGCGGATCGGGCAGTTCGCGGCGTCCACCGACGAATGGATGGTCGCGGTGCGCATGGTGTCCGAGGGCGTCGACGTTCCCCGGCTCGCCGTGGGCGTCTATGCCACCAGTTCGTCGACGCCGCTGTTCTTCGCCCAGGCGATCGGTCGCTTCGTGCGGTCCCGCCGCCCGGGCGAGACCGCGAGCGTCTTCCTGCCCTCGGTGCCGGTGCTCCTGGATCTCGCCGCCCAGATGGAGGTCGAACGCGACCACGTGCTGGGCAAGCCACACCGGGAGAGCGACGGGCTCGACGATCAGCTGCTCATCGACGCCAACAAGCAGCAGGACGAGCCGGGGGAGGACGAGCCCACCTTCCAGTCCCTGCACGCCGATGCCGAGCTGGACCAGGTGATCTTCGACGGGACGTCGTTCGGCACGGCCACTTTCGCCGGCAGCGACGAGGAGTCCGACTACCTCGGGCTGCCCGGCCTCCTCGACGCCGACCAGGTGCGGGCACTCCTCCGCAAGCGTCAGGAGGACCAGGTCACCGCGCGCACGACCGCCGCCGAGACACCCGCGACGACCGAACAACCCACGCCGGGACGCGCACCCGGAACCACCGGGGACAACCTGCACGCTCTACGCAAAGAGCTCAACACCCTCGTGGCGATGCATCACCATCGCACCGGCAAGCCGCACGGCATGGTGCACAACGAACTCCGCACCCGGCTCGGCGGCCCGCCCACGGCGATGGCCAGCGCGGACCAGCTGAAGGAGCGCATCGCGGCCCTCCGCGAGTGGCGCTGACCCGTCGCCGAACCCGAAACACGAGAGAGCCCGGCCGGAATGCTCCGGCCGGGCTCTCTCGTGTTCAGACGGTGCCCGTGTCAGACCGCCGAACTCGTGTCAGACCAGTTCGCCCGCGGACTCGACGACGGTGGCACTGAGCTCGACGAGACGGGTCTCGTGCTCGTTGAAGTGGTGACGGCAGAAGAGAAGTTCGCCGCCCTTGGGCAGGACGGCACGTACCTTGGCTGCGGCGCCGCAGCGATCACAGCGATCGGCGGCGGTGAGCGGCAGGTAGATCGGGGCTGTGGTGGCGATGTCAGTCATGGTTCCTCCGTCCCGGTCCGGCGCCGGTGTCCGGACGCCTTCCCTTCGAGCCGACACATCCGGGCGATGCGTCAACCTCACTCTGTCAGACGCTGGACGCGTCCGTATTGTTCCGGCAGGTGCGCTCGGTGTGTCGTCACTCACCGTTTACATCGGACAACGAAACGACAACGGAAACGGCGGTTCAGAAACGGCACGCCTTGCGCAGAAGCAGAACGACCCGGCCGGTCGGCCGGGTCGCACCACTCTACGCGCTTCGCGCGCCGGCGATCAGTTCGTGCGGGTGGACGCCTGCGATGCGCTGTCCGAGTCGGATTCGGATGCGGCGTCGGCGGCCGGGATGTCGCCGGTCGACGACGTCTCCGCCTCACCCGCGGCGACGAGGGCCTCCCGCTCCTCACGGAGATGGGTCACCGCGTCGGAGGACTCGTTGTCGCGGTCGCGGAGGTACTCGCGCAGCGAGTAGGCGAACGCGGCGGCCCAGCCGATGGCGATCACGATGTAGAAGACGTTGCGGACGGAGCCGGGGGCGTCGATGAAGTCGCTCTTGAGGAGGCTGCGCGTATTGGTGAGGACGATGAGTCCGCCGACCGAGGAGCCGAGCAGGCGGGGCGGGACGTGGCGGACGAGCCACGCCGCGATCGGTGCCGCGATGACGCCGCCGACCAGGATGGCGCCCACCCACGCGAAGTTGATGCCCTGCGAGCCGAGGCTGAACAGGAAGCCGAGGCTCGCGGCGACCGCGATGATGAACTCGCTCGTGTCGATCGAGCCGATCACCTTGCGCGGTTCGAGGCGCCCGCTGGCCAGGATCGCCGGGGTCCCGACGGGGCCCCATCCGCCGCCGCCCGTGGCGTCGACGAAGCCGGCGACGAAGCCGAGCGGGCTGAGGAAGCGCTTGCGCAGCGGCTTGCCCAGGTTGTGTCGCGGAATGCCCTGGAAGGTGAAGCGAACCAGGATGTAGAGGCCGAGCAGCAGGAGGATCACGGCCATGACGGGCGCAGCGGCCTCGGTGGACAGATTCGACAGGATGGTCGCACCCAGGAACGCACCGATCGCGCCCGGGATGGCGATCCTCCGTACGACGCGCCAGTCGACGTTGCCGAACTTCCAGTGCGAGACACCCGAGACGAGGGTGGTGCCGATCTCGGCGAGGTGGACGGTGGCCGATGCCGCCGCCGGGTTGCTACCGATCGCAAGGAGCAGGGTCGTGGTGGTGACGCCGTAAGCCATGCCGAGACTGCCGTCGACGAGCTGGGCTGCCAGGCCGACGAGGCCGATCAGGACAATCGTTCTCATGGTGGGTCTTTCCGGGAAGTCACGCCGTCAAGGGGCGTGGCGAGGCTGAGCGGGCACGAAGCGGCCGCTGGAAGAGAAACGCAGGGATGGGGACGCACGTGGGCCCCGGGCTGGGTTGGGTCGTCTCACAGACACAGCATCGAGGCTGTGCGCAGCAGGTCGACGGCGGCGCGGCGCACCAGCATGGCGCCACGTCTGCTCCCGGTCACTGCGTATGTCACCGCGCCATCTTATGTAGTGCGCCGGAGAAAGTCCGACTCTGAGCCGTGTCGGAATCGGTGCGCGCACAAATCTTGACAAACGCCGTAACCGCGTGCTCGGGGTCTCGAACCCAGAACGCCGTCGCCCCCGTACCGATGAGGTACGGGGGCGACGGCGTCTGAGAAGCGGGTCCTAGTCCAGATAGTCGCGCAGGACCTGGGAACGCGACGGGTGGCGCAACTTCGACATCGTCTTGGACTCGATCTGCCGGATGCGCTCGCGGGTCACGCCGTAGACCTGGCCGATCTCGTCGAGCGTCCGGGGCTGGCCGTCGGTCAGACCGAAGCGCAGACGGACGACGCCGGCCTCACGCTCGGACAGGGTCTCGAGCACCGACTGCAACTGATCCTGCAGGAGGGTGAAGCTGACCGCGTCGACCGCGACAACGGCCTCGGAGTCCTCGATGAAGTCGCCGAGCTGGCTGTCACCCTCGTCGCCGATGGTCTGGTCCAGCGAGATGGGTTCCCGGGCGTACTGCTGGATCTCCAGCACCTTCTCCGGGGTGATGTCCATTTCCTTGGCGAGCTCTTCGGGCGTCGGCTCGCGTCCGAGGTCCTGGAGGAGTTCACGCTGGATACGACCGAGCTTGTTGATGACCTCGACCATGTGCACCGGTATACGGATGGTGCGGGCCTGGTCGGCCATGGCGCGGGTGATCGCCTGACGAATCCACCAGGTGGCGTACGTCGAGAACTTGTAGCCCTTGGTGTAGTCGAACTTCTCGACCGCGCGGATCAGTCCGAGGTTGCCCTCCTGGATGAGGTCCAGGAATGCCATGCCGCGGCCCGTGTAGCGCTTGGCGAGCGAGACGACGAGGCGCAGGTTGGCCTCGAGAAGGTGGTTCTTGGCGCGGTTGCCGTCGCGCGAGATCCAGTTCAGGTCACGCTTCTGGGCGGTGCTGAGTTTCTCGCCCGCATCCATGATGCGGCGCAGACGCTCGGTGGCGAACAGCCCGGCCTCGATGCGCTTGGCGAGCTCGACCTCCTCCTCCGCGTTCAGCAGCGCGACCTTGCCGATCTGCTTGAGGTAGGCGCGGACGCTGTCCGCCGAAGCCGTGAGCTCGGCGTCCTTGCGTGCCTGTCGCAGGGCCTCGGATTCCTCCTCGTCCCAGACGAAGTCGCCGGACTTGGCGGCCGCGGAGTCGTCCTTCGCCGCTGCTTTGCCGGCAGCCGGGGCCGCGCCCGCGGCGGGAGTTGCCTCTGCGGACTCGTCCTCGGGCTCTTCCGACTCGTCTTCGTCGTCGTCGACCTCGAGGTCGTCGTCGATCTCGACGTCCTCGAGTGCGGCGTCGGGCACGTCGATGTCGTCGATCGAATCCGGGTCGTCGGGCTCGGCGCCCGCGTCCTCGGCTCCCTCGGCAGAAGTGGCCTTCTTGGCAGCCTTCTTCGGTGCCGCCTTCTTGGTGGCCTTCTTCGCTGCTGCCTTCTTCGCTGGAGCCTTGCGGGCGGCGGTCTTCTTCGCAGCCTTCTTGGCGGTCCGCTTGGCCGGGGTGTCGGTCGCGGCGGGGGTCGACTCCGTCGACTCGTCGGCCTCTGCATCACCCTGGTGGGTCGTGATGGCTGCCACGTACAACCTTTCGAACTGTCTTCTGTGGTGTCGTCTGTCGTCTGTCTCCAGACGCGACACGGCAGCACGAGCCGCCGTGGACGAGGTCTTGGTTTCTCGGTTGGAATGACCGGTGACGACCATTGTAACGACATCGCCCTGCCCGGTGTGTCAAAGACCTGGTCAACCCAGGCGTGGCGCTAGGTTTTGAGCCCCTGGGACACGGCCATGGCCGCACCGACGATGCCGGCGGTGTTCAGGAGCGTCGCCGGGACCACGGGCGTCTTGTTGGTCAGCAGCGGAATCCACTTGTCCGCCTTACGGCTGATGCCACCACCGGCGATGAACAGCTTCGGCCAGAAGAGGGCCTCGTAGGTCGCGAGGACCTCGGACACCTTCTCCGTCCACTTCTCGTAGGTCCAGCCCTTCTCCTCGCGCACACGCGAGGAGGCCTGGTGCTCGGCCTCCTTCTTGCCGACCTGGAGGTGACCGAGCTCGGTGTTCGGGACGAGATTGCCGTTGTTCAGGATCGCCGATCCGATACCGGTGCCGAACGTCAGCAACATGACGACACCGTCGACGCCCTTGCCCGCGCCATAGGCGTCCTCGGCCATTCCGGCGGCATCGGCGTCGTTGAGCACCGACACCGTCCGGCCGTCGAGGTGTCTGCTGAAGAGGTCGTACACGTCGGTGCCGATCCAGGCCTTGTCGATGTTGGCAGCCGTGCGCATGACGCCTTCGGTGACGACTCCGGGCAGCGTGATGCCCACGGGCCCCGTCCAGTCGAAATGTGCGACGACCTCGGCCACGCCGTCGGCGACCGCGTCGGGCGTCGCCGGCTGCGGGGTGAGGACCTTGAACCGCTCGCCGACCAGATCGCCGGTGTCGAGATCCACGATCCCGCCCTTGATCCCCGAGCCTCCGACATCGACCCCGAAGGCGAGGTCGGCCGGTTGCTTCGCATCATCGGTGGACGTGGTGGTGCTGGGGGCAGTCATGGTGGGGCTCCCTGTCCGGGTCGGCGGCAATCCGAAGACCAGGCTATCCACGGGCGGGCCCGGATGCGCGTCATCACAGCAGATGTCGGCGACCGAACCGGCCCGGCGACCGAGACTTGGGTCACCGCCGCGCCGGCCCGTCGCGCCGATGTGCTGACATGGGAGGCGTGGATCAGACAATTCCGGTGGACGAACTCGCTGCGGTCGCCGACGCCGTGGCCCAGCAGGCCGCCGCGCACGTGCGCCGTCGTCGACCCGAATTGTTCGGTGCGACACCAGGTCACGGAGCTCCTGACGATGCCGCCACGCCGGCGTCGACGGCGCCGGACCCGGTCGCGACGAAGTCCACCGAGACCGATCCGGTCACGCTGGCCGACACCGAGACCGAACGATTGATCCGAGCGCTGCTGCACGATGCCCGGCCCGACGACGAGGTGCTGGGGGAGGAGGACGGCGGAAGTCGCGCCGTGCCCTCCGGGGTGCGGTGGGTCGTCGACCCGATCGACGGGACCGTCAACTTCATGTACGGCGTTCCCGCCTACGCCGTGTCGGTGGCCGCCCAGGTCGACGGACGTTCGGTGGCGGGCGTCGTGGTCGATGTCGCCCGCCACGTGACCTATGGCGCAACGCTCGGCCGCGGCGCCTGGGTGTCCGAGGGGCACGGTGTCCGGCGACCACTGCGATGCACTTCCGTCGAACGGGCCGAACTGGCGCTGGTGGCAACGGGTTTCGGATACGACGCGGATCGCCGGCGCCAGCAGGGCCGGATCGTCGCCGAATTGCTCCCGCGGGTACGCGACGTCCGCCGGATCGGCGCGGCCGCACTCGACCTGTGCATGGTGGCCTCAGGTGCGGTCGATGCCCACTACGAGCATGGCCTCAGCCCCTGGGACTGGGCGGCGGGCGGCCTCATCGCGGCCGAGGCCGGCGCGGTCGTCCAGACGCCGCCACCGGATTCGCGGGCCGACGAGGGACACATCACGGTCGCGGTCGCTCCCGGGATCGCCGAGGAGTTCTTCGCTCTCCTCGACGAGTTCGATGCCCGGGAACCTCTGCGCTGAGTCTCGGGTTCGCCCTCGACGGGATGCGCTCAGCAGCTCGCCGAGTGAACCGCCTTCACCAGCGCCGGGTCCACACCGGTCTCGGGGTTCTTGGGGTCCGCCGATCGGAGCGCCTCGAGGGCGGCCTGGGCATCCTGGGACATCTCCCCGCCCGAGTGATATGCCCCGAGCGCGACGTCGACGGCCGTACCCCGGCGTCCGTCGTCGATCAGCTGGGCGCAGGGGAAGGCCAGCCATGTGGCGGCGGCCGCAGCGCGCCCGGCAGGCCCGAACCGGATCTGCGCTACACAATTGAGGTCCTGGTTGGGATACAGCGGATCGTCGGCGTACGGGGTGTCGGGCACCGGGGTGAATCCCTGGGCGGTCAGGTCGTCCGACACCGAACGCGCCGCGCCGCGTTCGTCGGAGGCGTTGAGGACCCGGACGCCGAAGGTCGCCAGCGGGGCGGGGACGACCTCCAGCATCTCGTCCCGATCGACCACGGTGAGGGTCGGCGGCGCAGGCGGGGGAGTCGCGCCGGCTTCGACGGAGGTCGGCGGCGTCGGCTGATTGCACGCGGTGGGAACCGATTCGGCGTCATCGCCACCCAGCGCCACCGCCCACACGACGACGCCGAGGATCAGCAGGGCGACAACTGTGACGATCGCCGGGGTGTACCGCCGCCGGCGATACGGTCTGCCGTGCTCGTCGGTCGGATAGCCGGTCGTAATCTTCGACACCACCGTGGACTGGCTCCTCACTGGGTGTTGCGGCCCGCACCGGCCCGCTCGGTCTCGGATCACTCTAGAGGTTGCCGTTCCGCCCGCCGATGCGCCTCGCCGGTTGCACGGTCGGGCGTCGGGAACGACGTCTCAGTTGGAACACCCGACGATTTTTGCACCAATTGGGCGCACTATATTGACCGACGGATACCGGTCGTCTATGCTTCGGGCGCCCGCGCTTCCAGACCCGGGGTGCGCCCGATATCGAATCGTGACTGAACTCACACAATACGCGCGCCGCTCGGGTACGAATCTCGCCCGAGACGACGTTGTAGTGACCCCAACGGCAAGACAAGCCCGGCGGACTCGTGCGCACTCCACGTGGGAGGGCGACCCGCCTTCACCGTGAGCGCCCCTCCCACTCTCGACAAGTTAGGCACACAATGGCAACAGATTACGACGCGCCGCGACGCACAGAGACCGAGGATCTCAACGAGGACTCGCTCGAAGAGCTGAAGGCACGGCGCAGCGAGGCTCAGTCCTCGGCAGTGGACGTCGACGAGAGTGACACCGCGGAGTCCTTCGAACTGCCGGGTGCCGACCTCTCCGGCGAGGAGCTCTCGGTCCGGGTGATTCCCAAGCAGGCCGACGAATTCACTTGCACCAGCTGCTTTCTCGTCTACCACCGCAGCCGGCTGGCAGAAGAGAACGGAAGCTCACTCATCTGCGTCGACTGTGCGTGAGCGCGCCTGAGGGACTCCTCGGGTAGAACGTCCGGGCCGCACCGACGGCCATGGGCGACACAGCCGACGATGCTGTCGAAAGGGGCCGACGCCGATCACGGCGCGGCCCCTTCGTCGTGCCCCAGGTTCGGGTCGTGCCCAGGTTCTGGTCGTGTCCGGTCGCCTCAGGTGGCGACGTCGGGGCGGTCAGCCGCGGCGTCGTCGATGCCCAGCGCGGCGAGCAGCTCGGTCGGGCGGCGCGTCGACACCAGCCAGTAGGGGGTGGGGTCGTCTGGATCGTCGAGCACGATCAGCACCATCGTCTTCACCCAGGATCGGTGCACGAGATACGCGGCCGGATCGAGCTGGCGGCCGAGTGCGGCACTCTTCGCCGTTGCCGGGACGGTCGCGCCGCGGGCCACGACAGCGCGCGGTAGCCGGGCGCGGTGCGCGTGCAGCTCGCGGTCCGGCGACACCCGGACGCGGGTGCGTCCCATCGACCACAACATCAGAGCGCACAGGCACGCGGTGACGACATATCCGATCGCGCTCCAACGACTGCCGTGCGCCGACAGCTGGATCTCGTAGCCGATGACACCGGTCAGGACGACGGCCGCCAGCCACCACCACCACGGAACGTGGAGCCGCTCGTCGAACAGGTCGGCCGTCGAGTCGGTGACGACGGCGTCACGGCCTGCGGGTGCGTGGGGGGCGTCCGACGCGCCTCCGGGGCGTTCAGGCGAATGATCTGCGGTCACGTGACCAGCGTAGTCTGCGTGCGTGACCCCAGAGCTCCCCCCTGTGCCGCCGATCGCGGTGCGCCGCCTCGACCCCGATCTCCCCCTTCCCGTCCGGGCACATCCGGGTGACGCCGGGGTCGACCTGTACTCGACCATCGACCTCGAACTGCCCGCCGGGCGCCGGCAGCTGGTCGGTACCGGGATCGCGATCGCGCTCCCCTTCGGGACCGTCGGGCTCATCCACCCGCGGTCGGGCCTCGCCGCCCGCGCCGGTCTCTCGATCGTGAACTCGCCGGGCACGGTCGACGCCGGGTACCGCGGCGAGATCAAGGTCTGCCTGATCAATCTCGATCCCGAACAGACGATCTCGATCGCCCGTGGCGACCGGATCGCGCAACTCCTCGTGCAGCGTGTGGAGCTCCCGGACTTCGTGGAGGTCGACCAACTCGACGACACCGCCCGCGGCGAGGGCGGTTACGGCTCGAGCGGCGGCCACGCCATTCTCACCTGAGTCCGGGCCCTCCGGAGTCGATTACTGTTCTCTCTGTGACCGGCGGAGCGCTTCGCCGGACTCGCGGTGACGAGGACGAACAGCCCGGGGCATCCGAATGGCCCGGGCGGGCGAGGAGTAGCGATGGCACAGGACGAATCGGACGAGTTGCGGGTCGGTCAGGCGCGGGGACCCTACGACATCGACGCACTCGTCACGGAGCCGCGCGAGCTGGAGAACTCGCATCTGGACCTCGGGTCGGTCCTGGTCCCGGTGGTCGAGGGTGGCCAGGTGACCGTCGAGATGTCCGAGGCGCACCAGCCCCAGAGCGTCTACCTCGTGACTCCCATCGGGCGGATCTCGGTGAGCGCCTTCGCGGCACCCAAGTCGCCGGGTATGTGGCGTGAGGTGGTGCGGGAGCTGGCCGGCTCGTTGCGTGACGACGGCGCGGTGACCAGTGTCGAAGACGGTCACTGGGGCCGCGAGGTGGTTGCCGAGATCGATGGCGCCACGCACCGGTTCATCGGTGTCGACGGCCCGCGATGGCTGGTCAGGTGCGTGGGCAGCGGTCCGTCGGAGAGCGCTGACGATCTCGCGCGCCTGAGCCGGGCCGTTCTCGCCGAGACCGTCGTTCGTCGCGGCTCGGAGCCGTTCCCGCCACGGGACCCGCTGCCGATCGTGTTGCCGCCGGTACTCGCCGAACAGGTTGCCGCCGCCCAGCAGCAGATGTTCGCCGACCCGGCCGCCGCGGAGGCGCAGGCCGCTCCCCAGGCTCCCGTCGCCGATGCGCCGGACACCACGGACGACACGGGTCCGGTGACCGGTGGAGCGCTCGACCAGGTGGCGCACGCCACCGTGTACGGAGACAACGCCTACGCCCACGAGCCCGACGCCGAAGCCGCCCCGCCGAGCCAGGCGGCCGAGCCGTCGACGCCCGCACCTGCCGACGACGCCGACGACGAGCCCCAACCGCCGTCGTCGGGTTCGGCGATGCAGCGCTTTCTTCGCCGGCGATGACGCACTAGCCCACGATGACCGACTGATCACCCGGTCCGGATCCGGATCACTGAGCCCGGATCACTGAGCCCGAATCCGTCACGCAAGCTCGATCAGGCGTGACAGGCCGTCGAGGGCGCTCCGTCCCAGCAGCGCGGCATCGCGACCCCACCCGTCGAGGGTGACCTCGGCGAGCACCGAGCGTGGCGCCGCGCGGTGCCAGTCCCGCGCGACCGCGATCGGATGGACCGGGTCGTCGCCTGCCGCGACGATGGCGAGCGGCACGGCAAGGCCCTCGATGTCCGACGGGGTGGGGGCTCGGTAGGACGACGCCTCGCGCAGCGCGCCGAGCAGGCGCGGGTGCAGGCGTCGCCACGAACGGGTCAGCTCGGCGGCCAGCCAGGCGGGGCTGCTCGCGGACATCTCGGTGATCGTCGCCTCGAGACCGTTGCGCTCGAGCGCCTCGGCCGTGGCCCTCGCGCTTGCCGCGGCCGGCGCGACGCGTGCGTCCCCACTCCATGCGGGCAGCGCCGCGAGCACCCCCGCACAGTGTTTCCCACCATCGGCGAGGGCCCACTCCAGGGCGATCGCGGCGCCGATGGACACGCCGCCGACCAGGATCGGACCGTGGGACCGTGCGGCTCGTGTCAGGGCAAGGCGGTAACCCTCGACCAGCGGCGCGGCGGGTTCGAGGGCGATGAGATCGAGTCCCCGTGCCCCCGCGGCGGGACCGAAGGCGCGGGTGACGTAGTCGGCGTCCGACCCGGTTCCGGGGATCGCCACGAGTGCTGTCGGCCGGGGGCGATCGGAGCGGTCGGTGCCGAGCATCAGACGATCATCCCCTAGGGTGGCCCGGGGTCACGAAGGTGTCCCCGGACCACGGAATTCGACCGTGGTCGTCCACGTTGTCAGTGGACGATGCCGAGGTCTACGCTGGCGGACAGGCCACCGATCATGCGTTCGGTGGCCCACGGACACCGCCGCACACGTCCGCGGTGCCGTCCGAAATCCATTGGGAGGTTGAGATGCCCACTGCCGGCTATCTCAAGCGACTGACCCGTCGGCTCACCGAAGATCTCGGTGACATCGACGCCGAGAAGATCGCCGAGGAGTCGAAGGCGACGGGCGCCCAGCGCGCGTCCGATTGCTGTCGGGGCGAGGAGGTCACGATGCACGGTGAGCTCCGCGCCGTCGAGACCTGTTCACGCTCGGCCAAGGCCGGCGTGAAGGCCGAGTTCTTCGACGGCTCCGACATCGTGATGCTGAAGTGGCTCGGTCGGAACCGGATCACCGGCATCGAACCCGGCCGTAAGGTGACCGTCCGCGGGCGGCTCGCCGAGCAGGACGGCCACAAGGTGATCTACAACCCGTACTACGAATTGCACGGCGCCGACGAGTGAGCGATCCCGAGTCGCGCGCTCCCACGGTCCTCGAACAGATCGGCGGCGTGTCGGGGCTGATCTACTCCACGGTCCCGGTGATGGTGTTCGTCCCGGCCAATTCGTTCTTCGGCCTCACCGTGGCGATCTACGCCGCACTCGGTGTCGCGGCCGCGCTGTTCCTCTTCCGGCTGATCCGCCGCGAACCCCTCACCCCGGCGGTCTCCGGCCTGCTGGGTGTGGCGATCTGCGTCTTCATCGCCCGTGAGGTGGGAGATGCCAAGGGTTACTTCCTCTTCGGCATCTGGACCACACTCGCGTACGCGATCGCGTTCGCTGTGTCGATCCTGGTCCGCTGGCCCCTCATCGGGGTGGCGTGGCACCTGGTCAACGGCGAGGGGTCGGCCTGGCGCAAGCAGCGCAAGACGCTGCGCGCCTACGACATCGCCACCGCTCTGTGGACGCTGGTCTTCGCCGCGCGCTACCTCACCCAATCCGAGCTCTACGACGACGGCGCCACCGGCTGGCTCGCGTTCTCACGCATCGCGATGGGCTGGCCGCTGACCGCCCTGGTGGTGCTGGCGACGATCCTGCTCGTCCGGCGCGCTCACCGTGCCGAGGAGCGAATCGCCGGCAGCACCGACACCGATGTCGTCGCCGACGAGAACACCCCCACCGAGGTCGCGACCTCCGGGACTGTCACCGGGCGATCTGCATCGCCTCGTAGAGCGCGGGTTCCACTTCGGTGGGAGCGATGAAGACCAGCTCGTCTCCACCTTCGATGGGGTCGTCGCTCTGCGGGACGATGACGCGGCCCCCGCGCAGGATGGCCACGAGCGCGGCGTCGCGGGGGAGTGCGAGCCTGCGGACCGGTTTGCCCGCCATCGGCGTGTTCGACGGCAGGGTCAGTTCGACGAGATTGGCCTGACCCTGACGGAACGTCATGAGGCGGACCAGGTCGCCGACCGAGACCGCCTCCTCCACGAGAGACGCGAGCAGTCGCGGGGTGGAGACGGCGACGTCGACGCCCCAGTCCTCGTCGAACAGCCACTCGTTGCGCGGATCGTTGACGCGCGCGACAACCCGGTTGATCGCGAACTCGGTCTTCGCGAGGAGGCTGACAACCAGGTTGGCCTTGTCGTCGCCGGTGGCGGCGATCATCACATCGAACGTCTGCAGTTGTGCCGCTTCGAGATTCGCCAGTTCGCACGCGTCGGCGAGCACCCACGTGGCGCCGGCGACGGCGTCGTGGTCGATGTGGTCGGCGTTGCGCTCGAAGAGGGTGACCTCATGGGTGTTCACCAGCAGCTCGCGGGCGATGGAACGCCCGACCGCGCCGGCTCCGGCGATGGCGACCTTCACAGCGGGATCTCGTTCACTGCAGGGGACTCCTTCGGGGCTGAGGTGGTCACGACTCGGTCTGGGTGAACGGTGCCGCGGCGACTCCGCGGGCGTTCTTGAGGTTGTCGAGCAGGACCGCTCCGTAGATCACATCGTCCTGTTGCAGAACGGTTTTGGCATCGGGGAGGACGGGGCGTCCGACCCGGCTCAGGAAGGCGACGCGGGCGCCGGTCTGCTCCTGGAACTTGCCGACCGACACCCCGATCCAGGTGTCGTCGACGTCGATCTCCGCGAGGGCGAGCGAGCCCGAGGGATCGCGCCACTCCGTCATCGTCGTCTCACCGAGCGCCGAGACGAACCGTTCGGTGGTCCACGGCACGGTGGCCACGGTGGGGATGCCGAGCCGTTCGTAGACCTCGGCGCGTTTGGCGTCGTAGATGCGGGCGACGACACGTTCGACGTCGAAGGTCTCGCGGGCCACACGTGCGGAGATGATGTTGGAGTTGTCGCCCGAGGACACCGCCGCGAACGCGTCGGCATGCTCGATGCCGGCCTTCTCGAGGATCTCGCGGTCGAAACCGACCCCGGTGATGGTGCGGCCCGCGAAGTTCGGGCTCAGGCGCACGAAGGCGGACGGGTCGCGGTCGATGATCGCGACGTCGTGTCCGCGCTTCTGCATCGCCATCGCGAGCGATGACCCGACACGCCCGCAACCCATGATGACTACCTGCACGACATTCCTCTCCCCAGGCGGTCCGTCTGCCGCGAGTCGAACCTACCCGCCTCGCCGCGAACGCTCTAGGGTTGCCTGGTGTCCACCGTCTCCAAGGTGTCCGTCGCGACGAAACGCCTCCTGCTCGGCAGGCCGTTCCGCAGCGACACCCTCGGTCATACCCTGCTGCCCAAGCGGATCGCCCTCCCGGTTTTCGCCTCCGACGCCATGAGTTCGGTGGCGTATGCGCCGCAGGAGATCTTCCTGGTCCTGTCCGTCGCGGGGATCAGCGCGCTCGCGTTCACCCCATGGGTCGCGATCGCCGTCGCGGTCGTGATGATCGTGGTCGTCGCGAGCTACCGGCAGAACGTGCACGCCTACCCGTCCGGGGGCGGCGACTACGAGGTCGCCACCGTCAATCTCGGTCCCAACGCGGGTCTGACGGTCGGCAGCGCGCTGCTCGTCGACTATGTGCTGACGGTGGCGGTGTCGGTCACCTCGGCCGCCGAGAACATCGGATCGGCGATCCCGTTCGTCGGCGAACACAAGGTGTGGTTCTGTGTCGGCGCGATCATCCTGCTCGCCGCGGTGAACCTGCGCGGCATCAAGGAGTCCGGCGCGTTCCTCGCGATCCCGACCTACGGCTTCATCATCGGCGTCCTCGGCATGCTGATCTGGGGCTTCACCGAGATCTTCGTGCTCGGTCAGGACATCCACTCCGAGACCGCGGCGTTCGGGATCGCGGCCGAGCAGGACGACCTCACCGGGCTGGCGCTGATCTTCCTGGTGGCCCGCTCGTTCTCCTCCGGATGCGCCGCCCTGACCGGGGTGGAGGCGATCAGCAACGGCGTGCCCGCTTTCCGCAAGCCCAAATCGCGTAACGCCGCCACGACGCTGCTGTTGCTGGGCGCCTTCTCGATCACCCTGCTGCTGGGCATCGTGCTGCTCGCCGAGAAGATCGGTGCGAAGTACGTCATGAACCCCGAGCAGGACCTGATCGGAGCGCCCGACGGCTATCAGCAGAAGGCGATGATCGCCCAGCTGGCCCATGCGGTGTTCGACTCGTTCCCGCCCGCCTTCTTCTTCGTCGCCACGGTGACCGCGCTGATCCTGTTGCTCGCCGCGAACACCGCCTTCAACGGTTTTCCCGTGCTCGGTTCGGTGCTCGCCCAGGACCGCTACCTGCCCCGCCAGCTGCACACCCGTGGCGACCGGCTGGCGTTCAGCAACGGCATCCTGTTCCTGGCGATCGCCGCGATCATCTTCGTGGTCGCGTTCGGGGCGCAGGTGACCGCGCTGATCCAGCTCTACATCGTCGGCGTGTTCGTGTCGTTCACGTTGAGCCAGACCGGCATGGTGCGGCACTGGACGCGCCTTCTGCGCACCGAGACCGACCCCAGTGCGCGTCGGCGCATGAAGCAGTCGCGGATGGTCAACTCGGTCGGCCTGGTGATGACCGCGACCGTCCTCGTGGTGGTGCTGCTCACCAAATTCACCGAGGGTGCCTACATCGCGGTGATCGCGATGATCGCGCTGTTCGTGATCATGAAGCTCATCCACCATCACTACGCTTCGGTGCAGCGGGAACTCGACCGCGCGGAGAACGACGACGAGGCGGTGCTGCCCAGCCGTACCCACTCGATCGTCCTGGTCTCGAGTCTGCACATGGCGTCCAAACGCGCGCTCCGCTATGCCCGGGCCACCCGGCCGGACGTTCTGGAGGCGATCACGGTCAACGTCGACGACCGCGACACCCGCAAGCTCGTCTCCGAATGGGAGGCCAGCGACATCACGGTCCCGCTCAAGGTCATCGCCTCGCCGTACCGCGAGATCACCGGGCCCGTCATCGAATACGTGCGTCGGGTGCGCCGCGAGTCACCCCGGGACGTCGTCACGGTGTTCATCCCCGAATACGTCGTCGGGCACTGGTGGGAGCAGATCCTGCACAACCAGTCGGCCCTTCGCCTCAAGGGACGCCTGCTGTTCGAACCCGGGGTGATGGTGACCTCGGTGCCGTGGCAGCTCACGTCGTCCGATCGGCGCAAGGAAGAGCCGGCGTACTGGGCACCCGGCGAGACCCGGCGCGCGCTCGGCGAACCGGAACGGCGTACGTGAGCGGCCCGGGTCCCCGGCGCATCGAGGTGCGCGTCGACCGTGCGGCCAACGGCGGCGAGGCGGTCGGACGGGCCGACGGGCGGGTCGTCTTCGTCCGGGGCGCGATCCCGGGGGAACGTGTGCTGGCCGAGATCACCGACGACCGGCACGACGCCTACTGGCGTGCGGACGTCGCCGACATCATCGACGCCTCTGTGCACCGGGTGGAGACGCCGTGTCCCGCGGCCGCAGACGGCGCCGGGTGCTGCGACCTCGGGCACGTGGCACCGGGGTACGCGCGTGAGCTGAAACAGGCTGTCCTGCTGGACGTCCTGGGCCGGGTGGGGCACCTGTCGGACGAGGTCGTCGCCGGTACCGAGCTGGCCGTCCACGGTGTACGACAGCTGGGGAACTCCGACACCGGGTGGCGCATCCGCAGTCGGCTCGCCGTCGACCAGCGCGGGCGGCCGGGCCAGTCGGCCCATCGCGGCTCCCGGGTCGTCGTCGAGCCCTGCGTTCAACCGGCGGCAGGGATGCTCGACGGGCTCGACGACCGGCGGTTCACCCCCGGGGGCGAGATCGCCGTGGTCGTCGACTCGTCGGGTACACGGCACATCACCGAACTCGCACCCGTGCAGGCACCACGGCGGAGCCGGGGGGACAGCCGACGTCGAGCCCAGCAGAACCGCGTCCGCCGGGCGCGTCCGCGCGCCCAGGCCGTCGTCGACGGAGAGGCCTCGGCGCTGCATCGGGTGGGCGACCGGTCCTGGCGCATTCCCGTTGCCGGCTTCTGGCAGGCCCACCGCGACGCCCCGCGGGCCTACTCCGAGACCGTCGTCGAGCTCGCCGGGGCACACCTGACGTCGCCGCCTCGTGTCGCCTGGGACCTGTACGGCGGTGCAGGCGTCTTCGCCGGTGCGCTGCTCGACGCCGGAAAGTTCGGCAACGGTCTGGAGTCTGTGCACATCGTCGACTCCGACGCCTCCGCACTCGATGCCGCGGGGCTCACCTTCGAGGCGGAGCAGGACCGTGTGGTCCGCCATCGCGGCGACGTCGGTGCCGAGATCTCGGGGCCGGCCGCGCCGGCACGCCCCGACATCGTGGTGCTCGACCCGCCGCGCACCGGTGCCGGCGAGCAGGTGATCGGCGCGGTCGCGGCCGCGGGACCGTCCGTCGTCGTTCATGTGGGGTGCGATGCGGCGCGGTTCGCACGTGATCTCGGACTCTTCGAGCGGCATGGCTACCGCGTGACCGAGATCCGGGGTTTCGACGCGTTTCCGCTGACCCACCACGTGGAGGCGATCGCGTGCCTCGTCCCGGCCGCCGCCGGATGACGCGGCGGGGGTCCTGACGGGTCCCGGTCGGGGCATCGACGACCATCCGTGGGTCGGGTCGGTGACGAATGCTTCCGTAGACTGACCACACACGTGCCGGACCCGTCCGGTGCCCACAGCCGACCTGATGTCCTCGCGTGGTGGAGGAACGGGGTGATGGAGGAAAAGATGGGTGTGCTCGACCGGATCAGCTCGCCGGCCGATCTTCGGTCCCTGTCGGACGCGGAGATGGAATCGCTCGCGTCCGAGATCCGCACGTTCCTGATCGAGAAGGTGGCCGCCACCGGCGGTCACCTGGGGCCGAATCTCGGTGTCGTCGAACTGACCCTGGGGATCCACCGCGTCTTCGACTCGCCGTCGGACCCGATCCTGTTCGACACCGGTCATCAGAGCTACGTCCACAAGATCGTCACCGGCCGGAAAGACGGCTTCGACCAGCTGCGCCAGCGCGGCGGCCTCACCGGATACCAGGAGCGTGCCGAATCCGAGCACGACTGGGTGGAGTCCTCCCACGCCTCGGCCGCACTGTCCTATGCCGACGGTCTCGCGAAGTCGTTCGAGCTGACCGGCCAACCGGACCGTACGGTCGTCGCGGTCGTCGGTGACGGCGCTCTGACCGGCGGCATGTGCTGGGAGGCGATCAACAACATCGCCGCCTGCAGCCGACGCGTGGTGATCGTCGTCAACGACAACGGCCGGTCGTACGCGCCGACCATCGGCGGTCTCGCCAGCCACCTGTCCGGCCTCCGGCTTCAGCCCGGTTACGAGCGATTCCTCGACGAGGGACGACGCGTCGTCAAGCAGGTGCCCGTGGTCGGCGAGCCCGCCTATGCCGTCCTGCACGGGATGAAGAGCGGACTCAAGGATCTGCTAGCACCGCAGGCGATGTTCACCGACCTCGGCCTGAAGTACGTCGGGCCCGTCGACGGGCACGACATCGACGCGGTCGAGTCCGCGCTGCGCCAGGCTCGCGACTTCGGCGGACCGGTCATCGTCCACACCGTCACCCGCAAGGGGATGGGGTACGCCCACGCGGAGAACCACGTCGCCGACCTGATGCATGCGACGGGCATCATCGACCCGGTCACCGGCCGACCCACCAGTGTGTCGCCGCAGGACTGGACCGCGGTGTTCTCCGCCGCACTCCTCGACGCGGGCGCCAACCGGCCCGACGTCGTGGCCATCACCGCGGCGATGCCCGGACCGACCGGACTGACCCCGTTCGGGGAGCGCTACCCCGATCGGATGTTCGACGTCGGAATCGCCGAGCAGCATGCGATGACCTCGGCGGCTGGTCTCGCCCTGGGCGGGCTTCACCCGGTGGTCGCCATCTACTCGACCTTCCTCAACCGTGCGTTCGACCAGTTGCTCATGGACGTCGCGCTGCTGAAGCAGCCGGTGACCCTGGTGCTGGACCGGTCCGGCATCACCGGGCCCGACGGGCCGAGCCATCACGGGATGTGGGATCTGTCGCTCATGGCGATGATCCCGGGCCTGCGGGTCGCCGCCCCGCGCGATGCCGTCCGGTTGCGGGAGGAGTTCGACGAGGCGCTCGGGATCGATGACGGACCCACCGCCCTCCGGTTCTCCAAAGGTGCGGTGCCCGAAGACATCCGGGCCGTAGAGCGGCTCGACGACGGCGTCGACGTGTTGCACCGTTCCGATCGTGACCTCGGTCCAGCCGGCGGCGACGTGCTCATCGTCGCGGTCGGGGCGTTCTGTGGTCTGGCCGTCGACACCGCCGAACGGCTGGCCCGGCAGGGGATCGACGCGACCGTCATCGACCCGCGCTGGGTGCTTCCCGTGCCGGCCTCGGTGGTCGAGGTGGCGCGTCGGCACCGCCTCGTCGTGACGCTGGAGGACGGATGCACCAGCGGCGGTGTCGGCGCGGCTGTCGCGGCCGTCCTGTCTGCCGCCGAGGTGATGGTGCCGGTCCAGATCAAGGGCATCCCGCAGGCGTTCATCCCGCATGCCTCCCGGGGCGAGATCCTCGGCGAACTCGGTCTGACCGCGCAGGATCTCGCCCGTTCGGTCACGGCGACCGTGTCCGGGATGCAGGCCGGACCGGGTTTGTCGGGTCAGATCGAGAACCGACCCGACCCGGCCCGGAGTCGCGCCGACGACTAGACCCGGTCCGCACCGCGTTTGGCGGTGAACGGCGCTGGGCATTTCTCCGAGGTGAACGTCGAACCCGGTTCCGCGGGCCGGGATCGGTTGGACTCGCGGGTACCGACGCTCGGTGTCGAAGAGGAGTTCGTCCTCGTCGACCGCGATTCCGGGCGTCCGGTCGGACGCAACCGTGAGGTCGCAGCGGCCGCAGCGACCCGTGGTCTCGACCTCGAACTCGAACTGACCTCGTCCCAGGTCGAGATCGCCACTCCGGCGGCGGTGTCCGGCAACGAGATCGGTGCTCATCTGCGCCGTCTGCGCGCGATCCTCGCCGATGCGGCCGACGACGTCGGTGTCGACGTCGTCGCGTGCGGAGTGCCACCGAGAGTGCCGGACTCGTTCCCGGTGACCGATACCGGTCGGTACCGGGCCATCGCCGAACGGTACGGCATGCTCGCGCACGAGCAGGGCATCAGCGGTTGTCACGTCCACGTCGGTGTCCCCGATACCGACACCGCGGTGTCCGTCTGCAACTGGATGCGGCCATGGTTGCCCGCTCTGCTCGCGCTGTCGGCGAATTCGGCGATCTACCGTGACGCCGACTCCGGACATGCCAGTTGGCGTTCGGTGCTGTGGTCGCGGTGGCCCGCGGCGGGTCCGCCCCCGCACCTGCGTTCGGCCGAGCACTACGCCGACATCGTGGACGTGCTGGTCGCCACCGGCGCGATCCTCGATCCGCACATGCTGTATTGGGATGTCCGTCCGTCGGATCACCTTCCGACGGTCGAGGTGCGGATCGGGGACGTCCAGATGCGGGTCGAAGAGACCCAGGCGTTCGCCACGATCGTCCGCGCGGCGGTGATGACCGCGCTCGACGCGGGCACCCGCAGCTCACGGGCGAGCGCGGTACTGGACCCGGCGTTGCTGTCGGCCGCGTACTGGACGGCGGCCCACGACGGTGTCGAGGGACGGGCCATCGACCCGGCCACGGGTGCACTGCTGCCGGCCTGGTCCCGGGTGGAGCAGTTGCTCACGGTGATCGGTCCGGTACTGGACCGCCTGGGTGAGCGGGAGGCCGTCGAGACGGTGTTGCAGACCATGCGCACCGAGGGCAACGGCGCCTCGCGTCAGCGTCGGATCTTCGATGCCACCGGGACGGGCCTGGCGGTCGTGCGCGCGGCGACCCTGAGACGCGAACCGGGCCACGGCTGACCGGTCCGCGACCCGATCCCTCGAACAGTCAGCGCAGGGTCGCGAGGTTCGAGATCGACTGGTGCACATCCGATTCGAGCACCTTGGCGACGAGTCGGCCCACCGCGCCGCTGAGGAGTCCGCCGGACAGCTCGGCGGAGAGGTCGAAGTGCGATCCGTCGACGATCTCGTCCACCTTCATCGCCAGGTCGATCTTAACCCCGCCGCGGCCGGTGCCCGACAGCGCGATGAGTCGTGGTTCGTCGTAGTCGGTGACGGTCCAGTGGATGACGTTGCGGAACCCCTTGACCTTGATCAGCGACGAGATCGTGGTGCCCTCGCTGATCGTGTCCGGTACCGGGGACCGCCAACCGCCGAAGATGGTCATCCACTCGTCGAACCGTGCGAGGTTGCTGGCGAGCGCCCAGGCGGCGCCCGGATCGAGGTCGGAGTCGTAACCGACGGAGACTGTGGCCACTGAATAGCTCCCATCCGTGAGGGTGGTCCGTGCCGGGAGTTGTCTTACCCCGCTCCGGGTCGTGCACTCGGGTGATGGCTTTCGGGTCGTGACCACCGAATGTAGCGGAGTATCGACAACCGTGCGGGTCCGGCGTCGCGCGACCACGCGCGGCGGGGACGCCGTCGGCTACTCCTCGTCCGCGTCCTGCGCTGGTCGGACCGCATCGCGCAGTGCTTCGGCGAGCGGTTCGGCGCAGAGTCCGCGCTGCCAGGGTCGGGCGCCCGAGGCGGCGAGGCGGGCGTCGAGATTCTCGGCGGTGACCTCTCCGTCGAGACCATCCCAGCAGAGCTGTCTGACGAGATCGGGGGCCAGGAGATTCTCCACGGGCAGGGTGTGGGCCTCGGCGATGTCTTTCAGTACCGGCCGCACCGCGAGCAGACGCGCGTTCGCCTCGGGGTTCCGCTGTTCCCACCTGCTGACGGGTGGCAAACCGGGGCCGTTGGTCTTGCGCGAGGGGAGTTTGCTGTCGGGGAGTTCGCGCGCCCGCTGCAGGGCGCTGAGCCAGACGTTGGCCTGTCTGCGTTGCCGGGGACCGCCGAACACCGGCAGCCGGGTCAGTTCGGACGCCGTCTTGGGATCGACGGTCGCTGCGTTGACGATGGCGGTGTCGGGCAGGATGCGCCCCGGCGCGACATCGCGTCGTTCCGCCAGCTCCTCGCGCGCGGTCCACAGTTCCCGGACCGCGGCGAGGGTGCGGGTGGACTTGATGGTGTGGATGTTCGATGTCTTGCGCCAGCGGTCGGTGCGTGGGGGAGCGGGTGGACGCTTCAGTACGTAGGCGAATTCTTCACGCGCCCAACCGTCTTTGCCGTCGTCGGCGAGAGCGGCGTCCATCGCGTCGCGCAGCTCCACCAGCACCTCGACGTCGAGCGCGGCGTAGTTCAGCCAGTCGGCGGGCAGGGGTCGCCGCGACCAGTCCGCGGCGCCGTGCCCCTTGAGCAGACCGAGTCCCAGGAACTGGGCGACCATGGCCGCGAGATTGACCTTCGCAAGCCCGAGCAGTCGACCCGCCAGTTCGGTGTCGTACAGCTCGACGCACTCGAAACCGAGCTCCCGGAGGCAGGGGAGATCCTGGTCGGCGGCATGCAGGACCCACTCCGGTCCGCGCAACGCGTCGATGACGGGCGCCAGCGCCGCGGGATCGCCGATCGGGTCGAGCAGGAAGCTGCCCGCCCCATGACGCTTGATCTGGATCAGGTAGGCGCGCTGGGAGTATCGGTAACCCGACGCACGTTCGGTGTCGAGTGCGATCGGTCCGCTGCCGGCTGCCAGTGCAGCCGCCGCGTCGGCGAACTCCGCCGCGGTGGACAGCACCGGGGGAACGCCACCCGCGGGTTCGAGTAGTGGCGTGACCTCCGGTGCCGGGTCATCGGCGCCGCCGCCTGCACCCTCGGTCCCGGATGCCACGACCTCCGGTTCGGTCGAACCGGTTGCCTCGCTCACGTCGCGCCGAGTTCGGTCACGCCGACCGGCGGGAGTCCGGCCGCCGAGGCCAGGACGTCGCAGAATGCTTCGAGGTGACTGTTGAGGCCGTCGGCGGTGAGGGCCGTCCAGGAGGCACGCACCTCGAGCTGGTGGGCCCGTGGCGGACCGGCGATGTCGCCGTAGCGGACGGACGTGGTGGAGGTGACGGTCCCGCCCAGTGCGGTGACCTCGATGCGGGTGCCGGTGTCGTCCGGGGTCGAGCCCGCCCCGACGGGGACGCCGAGTGCGTCGCTGAGCCAGCTCCAGGCCACCTCGGGGAGCAGCGGGTCCATCGCCAGCGCGGCCTCGACCTCGGCCTGCAGGAACGCGACGAGTCGGATCGTGCCGTTCCAGGCGTCCTGGCCGGCGGGGTCGTACAGCAGGATCAGACGACCGAACGCGCTGCCCTGCGCGTCCGCGGGGATGTCGTCGAGGTCCTCGGGCGGGCGCACCTCGGCGCCGACGGCGTAGCTGTACGGCGCCAGGCGTTGCGGCGGCCGGATGGGTCCGACCTCGATCTCACGGCGGACCCGGGCAGCGTGCAGCGACTCCACCGCCGCGCGGAAATCAGCAGGCTCGTCCTGAGCTCCCGAAGAGGTCACCGTTCGACCGTAGGGGTGGGGTGCCCGACCAGCGCGGAGGCGCGCCGATGCAGCCCGCCCCCGACATCGGGTGAGGTGGTTGCGCAGGGCTTTCCCGGGCGAATCGGGGGCATGGCAGAGTAAGCGGTGATGACGAACGCAACTGGTACCCGGGTCCATAGGTCGCACCTGCCGCTGGTCGCCGCGGCCACCGGCACGACCCCGTCACGCCGACCGGTGTGGTTCATGCGGCAAGCAGGCCGCTCCCTGCCGGAGTATCGGGCGATCCGCGCCGATCACGGCATGCTCGAGTCCTGCTTCGACGCCGAGCTGGTCTGCGAGATCACCATGCAGCCGGTGCGCCGACACGATGTGGACGCCGCGATCCTGTTCTCCGACATCGTCGTGCCGCTCAAGGCCGCGGGCATCGACCTCGACATCGTCGCGGGCACCGGGCCGGTCATCGCCGAGCCGGTGCGCTCGGCGGAGGCGGTGTCGCGGATCCCGCGTCTGGAACCCGCTGCCGTGGGATCGATCTCGCGCGCCATCGGATTGCTGCTCGACGAGCTGGGCGACACCGCGCTCATCGGCTTCGCCGGCGCCCCCTTCACCCTCGCCTCCTACCTCATCGAGGGCGGCCCGAGCCGCAACTACGAACGCACCAAGGCGATGATGCACGGCGACCCGGAGACCTGGGCCGAACTGATGGCGCGTCTCGCCGACATCACCATCGCGTTCCTCCGCGTGCAGCTCGACGCGGGTGTCGACGCCGTCCAGCTCTTCGACTCGTGGGCGGGCATGCTGTCGGCCGCCGACTATCAGCGGTTCGTGGCGCCGCACAGTGCCCGGGTACTCGCCGAAGTCGCCGAGTACGGGGTGCCGCGCATCCATTTCGGCGTCGGCACCGGGGAACTGCTCGCCCCGATGGCCCATGTCGGTGCCGATGTGATCGGCGTCGACTGGCGTGTCCCCCTCGAGGAGGCCGTTCGCCGTGTCGGTCCGGGCAAGGCCGTGCAGGGCAACCTCGATCCGACGCTGCTGTTCGCCGGCCAGGATGTGGTGGACAGCGAGGTGCGCCGGGTCGTCGCCGACGGCGACCGCGCGGTGGCGGCCGGGGCGATCGGGCACATCTTCAACCTGGGTCACGGCGTGCTGCCCGGCACCGACCCTGACGTGCTGACCAGGGCCGTCGAGCTCGTCCACAGCATCTGATGCCCGGTGTGGCCCGGATTGCGATCGTCGGGGGTGGCATCTCCGGTCTGACCGCCGCGTACCGCCTGCGCCGCGCACTCGGGGCCGAGACGACGCTCGACCTGTTCGAGGCCTCGGACCGGATCGGTGGGGTCCTCCACACGACCACCGTCGGTGGTCAAACCGTCGACGTGGGTGCCGAGGCGTTCATCGTGCGACGTCCCGAAGCGCTGGAGCTGGTCACCGAACTCGGTCTGGCCGATCGGATCGTGTCGCCGACGCCACGACGCCCAGCGGTCTGGTCCGGCGGCCGGTTGCATCCGCTGCCGAGTCCCGCGCTGATGGGCATACCCGCCACGCCCGCGGCAGTGGAGGGTCTCGTCGCGTCGGGCGACCTCGACCGCATGGCCGCCGAGGCCGAACGCCCCCTGGGCTGGCGGACCGGGGCCGACCCCAGCGTCGGCGCCCTCGTCGCCGACCGGTTCGGGGAGTCGGTGGTGGCCCGCAGTGTCGACCCCATGCTCGGCGGCGTGTACTCGAGCCTCGCCGGCGACATCGGGCTGCGGGAGGCCATGCCGGCCCTCGCGGCGCGGCTCGACGGGGGAGCGCCGTCGCTGACCGCGGCGGTGAACGAGCTCATCACGGCCGGAGCGTCCGTGTCCGGTCCCGTCTTCGGCACCCTGGTGGGCGGTTACGGCGTCCTGCTCGATGCCCTGCGCGGTGCGGCCGCCGCCGACGTCCGTGTCGCGTCTCGCGTGCTGGGCGTCGAACCGGCCGGGGATGGATGGCGGGTCCACACCGACGACACCGCACACGCCTACGACGCCGTGGTCCTGGCGACACCGGCGTGGGAGTCGGGCCGGCTTCTGCGCCGGTCCGTGCCTGAACTGGCCGCGCCGCTCGAGGCCGTCCGGGCGGCGTCTTCCGTGGTGGTGTCGATCGCGTTGGCCCCCTCGACCCCGCTCCCCGAGCATTCCGGAGTTCTGGTCGGTACCGGAGAGGGATTGCGCGCCAAGGCATTCACGTTCAGTTCGCAGAAGTGGGCGCATCTGGCGGCTCCGGACCGGCCGGTGTCGGTGCGGGCGTCGTTCGGACGGTTCGGTGCGCCCGTACCGGACGAGAGCGTCGACGATCAGTTGCGCGCCGAGGCGCTCGAGGACCTCGACGAGGTGTGTCGGGCGGCCGGTGCCGCCCCGGTGTCGGACCGTGTCATCGACACCCGGGTGCGACGCTGGAACGGCGGGCTCCCGGTCTACGGACCAGGCCATCTGACGGAGATGGCGCGGATCATCACCGCCCGCCCGCGGCGCCTGGCCCTCACGGGATCGTCGTACGCCGGTGTCGGGGTGCCGGCGTGTATCGGTCAGGCCGGACGCGCGGCTGCCGCGCTGCTCGACGACCTCAGCTGATCGGTCGCCACGGCTGACCTGACTGGTCGACGCGGCGAGGCCGGTGGCACGATGGCAGCCATGAGCCGCTTGGATTACGCAGAACTCAACTCGACGATCCGCTACCTGATGTTCTCGGTGTTCGCGGTCCGGCCGGGCGAACTCGGCACCGACCGGGACCAGGCCAAATCCGATGCCACGGACTTCTTCAAGTCACTCGAGGACTCCGGTGTCGTGGTCCGCGGCGTCTACGACGTCTCCGGTCTGCGCGCCGATGCCGACTTCATGATCTGGTGGCACGCGGAGGATGTCGAGCCCATCCAGGCGGCCTACGCGAAGTTCCGGCGCGAGACCGTCCTCGGGCGGGCGTGCAACGCGGTGTGGAGCAATGTCGCGCTGCATCGACCCGCCGAGTTCAACAAGAGCCACATCCCGGCCTTCCTCGCCGGCGAGGATCCGGGCAACTACATCTGCGTGTACCCGTTCGTCCGTTCCTACGAGTGGTACCTGCTGCCCGACGAGGAGCGTCGCAAGATGCTGGCCGATCACGGGAAGGCGGCCCGCGCCTACAAGGACGTCCGTGCCAACACCGTCTCGTCGTTCGCCCTCGGTGACTACGAGTGGCTGCTGGCGTTCGAGGCGCCGGAGCTCCACCGCATCGTCGACCTCATGCGTGACCTGCGCGCCACCGAGGCCCGCATGCATGTGCGCGAGGAGACGCCGTTCTTCACCGGACCGCGTGTCGAGGTGCCGGCGCTGATCGACGCCCTGCCCTGAGAGTCGGAATCGGTAGCGCCAGTGGGGATATGACGCCCACTGGTGCTACCGATCGCGGCTATTCGGCCGGTTCCAGCGTCAGGCTGATCGAGTTGATGCAGTACCGCAGATCGGTAGGGGTGTCGTAGCCCTCGCCCTCGAAGACGTGGCCGAGGTGGCTCTTGCAGTTGGCACAGAGCACCTCCACCCGCCGCATGCCCAGCGAGGTGTCCTCGAGTTCGATGATCTTGTCGCCGGCCAGCGGGGAGAAGAACGACGGCCAGCCGCAGTGCGACTCGAACTTGTGCTCGCTGCGGAACAGTTCGGTGTTGCACGCCCGGCAGCGGTAGATGCCGACGGTCTTGGTGTCTGTGTACTCGCCGGTGAACGGCGCCTCGGTCCCGGCCTGGCGCAGGACGCGGTATTCGGCAGGGCTGAGGCGCTGCCGCCACTGTTCGTCGGTGAGTTCGGCGGCGTTCGCGGTGGGATTGTCGACGTGATCCTCGGGGCGGGTCGACGCGGTGCTGTCGGTCATGGACTCCACGGTAGCGCGGCCCGCGGCAGAGGCCTCGGTTCCGGGGGCGCAGGCTCCGACGACTCTCAGGTCGACTTGGACAGCGAGGCTGCGGGCTCCGCCTCGGGTGTGTCCCCGGCCGCGGTCGGCGGTCCGGTTTCCGACCGCACCGGCAGCATCGCCCCGGCCACACCGTCGGCGCGCATGTCGAGGTAGCGGAACAGCAGCGAGCAGAAGACGGCGATCATCAGCAGGGACCAGCCCCAGGTGACCTTGTTGTACTCGACCATCCAGCCGAAGGCCGTCCAGCGCTGGGAGTAGAAGCCGTCGAACGTCATGCAGCCGTAGACGCCGAGCCAGGCCGGCCAGTTGCGCATCGGTGATCCGGGGAGCAGCACCGTCATCAGCAGTGGGAACAGCAGCATCGAGTAGTAGCCCTGGCCGAGGGAGCCGACGAGGAACGTCGTGCACAGCAGCACGCCCGACGACGCGGCGAGCCAGAGCAGCTCGTTGGTCTTGCGGTAGTAGCGGTAGAGGAACCACAGCGAGAAGATCGCCATCACCACGAAAGCGACCCGCAGCAACAGGACCAGCCACGGGGCGACCCCGAAGTACGCGCCGTTGCCGGCGATCGAGCTGTTGTAGTAGTCGCGCGCCTCACCCAGATAGGGCAAGGTTCGGCTGACGAACGCGTCGGCGTCGACCGACAGGGGCCACGCGACGACGGTCAGGATGACCGGGATCGCGATGGCGAGGACGAAGACACGCCACTGCCGGTTGAGGAGCGGGAGGAGCATCAGCGGCGCCAGCACGGGTTTGACCGCAAGGGTGAGCCCCATCGGGACGCCGGCCCACCAGTCGTGCCGGGATCGCAACAGCATGAGGAACGCGACGAGTCCGAGCAGTACGAACGAATTGAAGTTGGTGAAGACGAGTGTGTGCGAGACGGTTTCGGTGCTGAAGAAGAAGAACAGCACCGCCGGTGTGACCCACGAGTTGAGCGCGTACCCGAACATCCGGGTGAGCAGGTAGGCGCTGATGAGCAGAGCGATGACGCTGACCGCGATGAACGCCCATCGCGCCCGTTCGTAGTCGATGACCGCCACCGGAGCCATCAACAGCGTCCCCGACGGGGGGTAGAGGTAATGCGGGTCCACGGTCGCGTAGTTCTCGCCGTACACCGGCAGGTTGTTGAGGAAGTTGTAGGCCGCGGAGTACACCGGCTTGAAGTCGTCGGTGCGGTCGCCGTTGACCCCCAGGAACACCGAGCGGTGTACGACCATCAGGAGGCTGATCGGCCAGAGCACCATCGGGATGATCCGCTGAGCACTCATCTGGGGATAGAGGTACCTGTCGAGAACGGCCACCCGCGAACCGTACTACGGGCGACTGAGAGCCCGACCAGAACCCTGTGGCATCTCAGACGGGACAGCCGCGCTGGGTCGGCCCCGACAGCGGCGTCGTCTCGACGTACTGCGCAGCGACCTCGGCCGCACACGCGCTGCGACCCAGCACCGAGTAACCCAGACCGTCCCAGGTGACGGTCACCGGCTCCGAGCCCGCGTTCATGAACAGCGGGACGAGCGCGTTGGCACCGTCACCTCCGTTGATCGAGTCCCGCGTCCCGTTGAGGACGAGCGGATCAGCGGGGAGCGAGGTCGGCGGACGCACCGGGTCACCGGCCGCCCAGCCGTTGCACCGGACCAGCGACAACGCGCTGTTCGCGCCGGTCAGCGGATTCTGCTTGGACCAGGCGTCGATGAGTCCGGGCACCTCGTTCTGGCCGACCGGTCCGGTCACGTCGTTGCACCGGGAGACCAGTGCCCCGTCGGGCAGCCGAAGCGTCGCCGCCTGGTCGGCGAGACGGACCAGGGCGGCGGTCTGGCCGCGATCGGCGGCATCGATCGCGGAGGCGAGATCCAGGAGCGACTGGGGACGGTCGGGGGCCAGTGCGAGGGTCGTCGTGATGGCGTTGAGCGCAGCGGTGTCGGAGAGCGAGCCGAGATCCCCGGCACGCGCCTTGCCGAGCAGGCCGGTCAACTTGGCCACACCGTTGGCGCCGAGGGCGCAGCCCGGAAGCGCGGAGCAGCGCTGGGCGAAGCCCTGCAACGCGACCTGAACACCGCGCGCCTGCGACTGCGCGCGGTCGCGGGCATTCGCGCCGAACGGTGTCGGGGTGTCGAGGATGATCCGCCCGGCCCGTCCGCCGTACAGGGATGCGTAGCTCAGGACGACGTCGGAGCCTTCTCCGACGCCGATCAGACCCAGATGGTCGACGTTCCACCGCTGCCGCAAGGTCTCGAGATCGGCGGCCGCGCTCGCCGCACCGAAGTCGAGTTGATAGGGGGTGAGCGTCTCGGTGCAGCCGTCGGACGCCGACGACGCGGCCGATGCCAGTCGGGAGATCCGCGCGTCGGTGGTGGTCCCGCGTTCGGAAAGCCCGTTGTCGGCGATCGTCGTGCGTTCCAACCGGGTCATGCAGTCGAGGTCGCTGCTGAGCGGGATGCCGCGATGATCGACAGCCACCACGGGATGCGACGCGAGCAGTGTGCGGCCGGCACCCGAGGTCATCACCATGAGGGTGCGCGAGGAGGGCAGGTCGGAGCCGGAGGTCAGGACGAGGGGTGCGGCGTCCGCGGGGGTCTCGGCGGTGCGAGCGCGCGTCAGTGCGATCGACACGACCTCACCGTCGGGCTTGTTCCGGTCGATCGGGGAGTCGTACTCGGCGCACTCGATGGTCACGCCTTCGGGACGCGCGATCTCGTACCGGTTGCTCGTCGCCGACGCGCATTCGCTCCACTCGAGATCGGACTTCGGGGCGCTCAGCGCCGGTGCGGGAGGTTCCGTCGACGACGACGGAGGCGGCCCCTGCTGTCCCGCGCCGCCCGGGATGAGGTCGGGCCCGCGATCGGGACCCACCGCGCATGAGGACAAGGCGATCACGGCGGTCAGGCCGAGGACGACACCGGCGACGGCCTTACGACGAATGGTCGGGGCCGCGCTGCCTGCGGGGGTGTGCGCTCGTGGCATGACCGCGAGGGTAGTCAACAGTTCTGAGAGGAGGCCCGTCACGGGTGTCGTCCCGCGCGGCGCCACCGCGTGAAGACGAATCCGTCGTCGTCGGTGATGATCGAGGCCGGCTCCATGGGGCGGAGGGTCGCCGTCTCGGCGTCTGGGTGGTCGACGACGATGCGGCCGGCGGTGCCGCCGACCAGGTACGGGCTGGTCGTGAGGCACAGCTCGTCGAGCGCGCCGGCACCGGCGAGCGAACCGAGCAGACTCGGACCGCCCTCACACAGCACACGCGACCAACCGCGCTCGCCGCACCGGGTGAGAACCGACGCGATGTCCACGGCGTCGTCGCCGCAGTCGATCAGGGTGGCACCGGCGTCGGTGAGCGCTCTTCTGCGGTCCGCCGGTGCGTCTCGGCACGTGAACACCACGGTCTGCGGGTCGATGACGGGGGCGTAGTCGGGTGGCACCGACAGCGACTTCGAGACGAGGGCGAGAACCGGCGCGGGCTGCTGGCCGTCGGCGTGACGCAGCGCGGCGAAGACGGCGTCGGGCTGCGGCTGACCGTAGTCCTCGGTGGTCGCGGTACCGGCGCCCACGAGGATCACGTCGGCGAGGCCGCGCAGGACGCGGAACAGGGCCTTGTCCCCGTCGCCGCCGAGACCTCCGGACCGTCCCTCGACGGTGACCGCCCCGTCGATCGACGACACCATGTTGGCTCGCACGAACGGCGCGACCGGTCCGGACCCCGTCGTCACTCGGGGCGGATAGGCGTACCGGTGGGCGAGCCAGAGCAGCGTGTCGTCGCCGGGCTGCGCGGCGTCAGATGTGACCTGGGTCGCTTTCTGCAGGTGGAACATGTGTTGATCATTCCGGAGATGGCTACTCTCCACACATGGTGGCCCGATTATGCGATCGCAACCCCGCGACCTCGCCCGACGTACTCATCGATCAGATGGTGCCCCCGTCGACGTTCGACGAGGTGAGTTTCGACTCCTACATCCCGGACCCCGATGAGCCTTCGCAGGCCGAGGCGGTCGCCAAGGCTCGCGACTTCGTGGCGCGGGCCTCGAAGGCCCGCTCGGGCAAGAAGGGCCTCTTCTCGCGCAAGACGCAAGCGCAGGGGATCGGTCTGTACCTCGACGGCGGGTTCGGTGTCGGTAAGACCCACCTCCTGGCGTCGATCTACCACTCGATGCCCGAGCCGAAGTCGTTCGCGACCTTCGTCGAGGTCACGCACGTGGTCGGTGCTCTCGGCTTCGTGAACGCGGTGGAGCGGCTCTCCCAGCACACGGTGCTGTGTATCGACGAATTCGAGCTCGACGATCCGGGCGACACCATGTTGGTCTCGCGGCTGCTCACGGAACTGACCGCCAAGGGCGTCTCGATCGTGGCCACCTCGAACACGCTGCCGGGACAGCTCGGCGAGGGTCGTTTCGCCGCCCAGGACTTCCTGCGTGAGATCCGCAAACTGTCCGCGGTGTTCGAGACTGTCCGCGTCGACGGACCCGACTACCGTCATCGTGACCTGCCCCCGGCCCCCGATCCGCGTAGCGAGTCCGAACTCGCCGAGCTCGCCGAATCGACCAGTGGTGCGACGCTCGACGACTTCGACGCGCTGTGCGACCACCTCAGCACCCTGCACCCGTCGAAGTACAAGGACCTCGTCGAAGGGGTCTCGCTGGTCTGCATCTCGGGTGTCCATCCCGCCAAGGACCAGTCGGTCGCGCTGCGCATCGTGGTGTTGGCCGACCGGCTCTACGACGCCAACATCCCCGTGACGGTGGCCGGCGCCAAGCTCGACGAGATCTTCACCGAGGAGATGCTCGCCGGCGGGTATCGCAAGAAGTACCTCCGCGCGACGTCGCGTCTGCTGGCACTCTCGCGGTTCGCCGAGTCGGCGGTCTGACAGGTCGGGGCTGGTTCGGTCCCGCTCACAACTCCCGCGTCAAGACGTAGTCGTGTTCGGTACTGCTGCCGAGGGTGAATGTCTTTTCCCCGACGCGCGTGAAATCCATCTTCGCGTAGAAGCGCTGGGCACGCGCGTTCTCCTGGTTGACGCCGAGCCACACGACGCTGCTGCCGTGTGATCGGGCACGCTCGAGCGCCGCGGTCATCAACAGACGGGACGGGCTGGCTCCCGGGCGGGAGTGATGGTCGGGGAGTACGTACAGCTTCGACACCTCGGTCACCGGGCGATCGGTGACGACCGCGCACACATCGGGGTCGGTGGGTTCCCGGTGCAGGATCAGCGCGTAACCCACGATCGGACCGCCGACGCCGTCCCGTGCCACGAGGACGTCGCTCTGTGGCGCGGTGATGTGTTCGCGAAAATTGTTCTCGCGCAGGTTGTTCTCGATGAAACCGGTGATGTCGTCGGGTGTCGCGTGCGGCGGGCAGGCAAGCGGGAACGTGCGTGCGGCCACATCCGCGACCGCGGCCGCGGCGGCGGGATCGGTCACTAGTTCGACGGTGAAGGCGGTGTCGTACGCGTCTGTCACGAGAGCGGGCGCGCCGGGTCGGCGGTCCAGGCGTTCATCGAACCGTCGTAGACGGCGACGTCGTCTCGTCCGAGTGTCCGGAGCGCGAGAGCAGCAGCGGTGGCGGCGATTCCGCCGCCGCAGTAGGTGACCGGACGCACCGCTGGATCGAGGGCACCCGCCTCGTCGAACAGTCGACGCAGTTCCTCGAGCGACCGGAGCCGACCGGAGTCGTCGACCAACTCGACGAAGGGGACGTTGACGCTGCCCGGGATGTGGGCGGCGGCGAACGAGTCCCGATCGAGGGCGTTGATGAGCAGCACAGACCGATCCTCGGTGGCGGCGACGACCTCGTCGGTGGACACGATGCGTTCGGGTCGGTGACGCGGAGTGAACGACGCTGTGGGAGGGATGATCTCGCCGGTCTCGACCGGTAGCCCGGCTGTCGTCCACGCGGAGTAGCCGCCATCCAGGACGAGCACGTCGTCGAATCCCTCGAGTCCGAACTGCCACCACAGGCGGGTTGCCCAGATGCCGTTGGCGGTGTCGTAGACGACGACGGTCGAGTCGTCGCCGATCCCGAGGGCGCCGACCGCCGCGGCGAATCGAGCCGGGTCCGCGGCGGCGAAGGGCGCGTCGCCGTCGGGGTCGCTGAGGTCGGTGATCTGGTCGGCGAACACCGCGCCGGGCAGGTGGCCGGCCCGATAGGTCTCCCGGCCGGAGGCGACATGGGCGCCGTCGGCGTCGAAGCTGAGGTGGACGGTGCCGTCGACGACACGCAGGTTCTTCTCGCCGAGACGCGCGGCGAGGTCCGGTGCGGAGATGAGCGGGGTCATGACAGACACGGTAGTACCGCGGTCACCGGAGCGGTTCGGTGGTGAAGTCGGCGAGCTCGACCCGGCGGGTCTTGTCCCAGTAGTCGACGATGCGCCAGGGCAGAACCGCGACGACGCGCCCGGCGGGGTTGCGGTACCAGTTGGTCATCGCCGGGTGCGTCCACACCATCTGCGCGTGGGCGCGGTCGACGGCGTCGTTGTACTCGTCGGTGACGTCGCGCCGGACCTCCAGGGCGCCCAGACGGTTCTCGATCATCGCGCGGATGGCGTCGCACACGTACCGCACCTGGTACTCGAGGATGCTGATGAAGCTGCCTCCGTGCCCGAGTGCGGTGTTGGGGCCGGTGAGGATGAACAGGTTGGGGAAGTCGGGGGCGGTGATCCCCAGGTAGGCGTAGGCGTCGTGGTCGCCCCACGCCTCCACCGTCGTCTTCCCGCTACGCCCGACGACGTCCATCGGGTAGAGGTACCGGTCACTGTGGAACCCGGTGGCGAAGACGATGATGTCGACGTCGTGCGCGGTTCCGGCACTGTCGACGAGCCCCTCGGGCGTCACACGCTCGACCCCCTGCGGCACGAGCTCGACGGTGGGCCGTCGCAGCATGCGAAACCAACCGTTGTCCAACAGCATCCGCTTGCCGAAGGGCGGGTAGTCCGGCGTCGAGAGCTCGACGAGATCGTCTCGGTCGCCGAGTTCGGCGCGCATGTACCGGAGATAGAACTCACGGTGGCCGTGGTTGACGGCGTTGATCGACGCGGTCGGCTCGGGCCACTCCGGGTCGACATGCAGTGTCGAGTGGACCTTGTCGTTGAAGATCCACGACAGTCGCGCGCGGTACCACTCGCGATATCCCGGGAGGTTGTCCATCAGCCAGTGCACACGGTCGCCGACGGGGGCGAAGTAGTCGTCGTTGGGTGCGATCCACTGCGGTGAACGCTGGAAGATCGTCAGCGAGCCGACCCGGTCGGCGATGGCGGGCCCGATCTGCATCGCACTGGCGCCCGATCCGACGATGGCGACGCGTTTGCCCTCCAGTGCTCCGGGCTCGTCGAGTTCGTCCGGCCACTCCGCCGAGTGGAACACGGGTCCGGCGAAGGTGCTCATCCCGTCGAGGTGGGGAAGCTTGGGGCGGTTGAGGATTCCGACCGCGCTGATCAGGATGCGGGTGGTCAGGATGTCCTCGCGGCCGTCTCGGCCGCGAACGGTCACCCGCCACTGCTGGGCGTCGGAGTCGTAGGTCGCCGAGCGCACCTCGGTGCCGAACCGCACGCGGTCCCGGATCGAATGCCGGTCCGCGAAGGCCTGCAGGTACCCCTGGACCTCGTCCCGCTTTCCGAAATGTGTGGACCACGGGTGGTCGAACGACGAGATCGAATACAGGTAGCTGGGGGTGTCGACGCCGGCGCCGGGGTAGTGGTTCTCGTACCACGAGCCGCCGACCTCGTCGTTCTTCTCGAGCACGGTGTGTGCGATGCCGGCTTCGGCGAGCTGTGTGGAGATCAGCATCCCCGCCACTCCGGCCCCGATGACCACCGCGTTCATCGAGGTGGCGGGTTCGGAGGCCAGGTTCGACAGGTGGGCGTCACCGAGGGTGCCGTGAACGATCTCGGTCATCATCGGTCCGAATTCGGGCGGGACGGTCTCCCCGGCGGTGAACGACATCAGGGCGGCCACGAGGTCCTCGCCGGCAGGGCGCCGCGGGGGCATCCCCTGGTCGTACCAGTGCTCGAGGGCGTCGACCACCGCGTCGCAGATCTCCTGCTGCACGTCGTCGGAGAGCCCGCCCGAGGAGTTGTCGTCCATCCCGCGGCTCCGGGTGGGTCGGTATCGGTCCGCCATCCAGCGCCTGTCCCCGGTCATCTCGACGAGTACGGCCAGCAGGGTCGGGATGTTGCCCGCGGCCACGGCCGAACGGATCTCCGCTGTGGTCGGCCGTGTTGTCGGACGCTGGGAAACAGATGTCATGACTAAAACTAACCACCGTTAGTACCTGCACGTCAACACCTGGTTCTTTGACGCTGATCGGCTCTTGACGACGAATTCGAGCTGTGTCACTGTGTCCTCAGTCATACTAACAACGGTTAGTGATCACGGAGGATGACATGGAACTCAGCGAAGCAATGCGCACGACGGGCACCTGCCGCTACTTCAGCGACCGGCCTGTCGAGGACGAGGTGCTGTACCGGGCGTTCGACGACGCGCGCTTCGGTCCGCAGGGCGGCAACCGGCAGCCCGTCCGCTGGGTCGTCGTGCGTGACGAGGCCACGAAGAAGAGCCTGGCCGACCTGTACCTGCCGTTCTGGGAGCCCTACTACAACTCGATCCTGGAAGGCAGCAAGAAGGTCGGCGCCGTACCGAAGACCATCGAGAGTGCCAACTACTTCGCCCACCACCTCGCCGAGGTGCCGGCCCTGATCGTGGTGTGCGCCGAACTGGACGGTCTGCACCCGACCGATCACGAACTCGGCCGACTCAGCGTGGTCGGCGGCGGGTCGATCTACCCGAGCGTGCAGAACCTGACTCTCGCGCTGCGGCAGCAGGGTGTCGCCACCGCCCTCACGACGCTGCTGTGTGCGGCCGAGAACGAGGTCAAGGACCTTCTCGGGATTCCGGACAGCTACCTGACCGCGGCGCACATCGCGGTCGGTTACCCGCGAGATGGTTTCCCGCGCAAGCTCACCCGCAGTCCGGTCGAGGACATCGCGTTCCTCGATCGTTTCGACAACCGGATGTTCGCATGAGCGCGCCCCCGGTGTCGCGTTCCGACCGAACGCTCACCGACGTGCAGAAGTCGCCGCTGGGTCGTGCGACGATCGGCGACCAGTTGCGCAGGCTCGCGCGGTCCCAGGGCTCGACTCCGGCGATCATCTCCTACGACGCCGACGGCGGCCGGTCGTCGACTTCCTACGGCGAGTTGAACGCACTGGCCAATCGGGTGGCGCACGTGTTGCTCGATCTCGGCGTCGGTCGCGGCGACCGGGTGGCGGTCATGAGTCGCAACCGTGTGGAGACGGTCGCCACCTACTACGGAGCCCTCAAGATCGGCGCGGCGTACTCGGGTGTGAGCCCGATGTTCCGGGAGGGCGAGATCGCTCAGCAGCTGGGTCATCTCGAGCCGACGGTGCTCGTTGTCGAGCAGGGGCTGGCCTCGCTTGCCGGGCCGATCGCCGACAGCCTCGGCATCTCGGTGCTGGTCGTCGGTGACCAGGACCCGAATTCGTGGAACTCCTACGACGAGTCGGTGGCTGCCGCAGACGATTCGGAGCCCGAATGCGACGTCGACGAACACGATCTCGCGATGATCGTCTACACGAGCGGTACCGAGTCGACGCCGAAAGGCGTCGAGATCGCGCACCGCAACTATCTGATCTCCACAGCGCCGGCGTACACCTGGGGCCTGCGTTGCCGCAACGACGACGTGTGGCTCTACGTCATGCCGTTCCACACCATCGCGGGCATCGGTTCACTCACGTCGCTGACGCTGCTGGGTGCCACCCTGGTCCTGCCCGCCGCCATTGATCCGGCGACGTCGCTGCGCATGATCCGCGACGAGAAGATCTCGGTTCTGGCGCAGACCCCGACGTTCTTCATCGCACTGGCCAACCATCCCGACTTCGGGCCCGACTCCGTCGGTTCGGTGCGTCGTTGCCTGACCTATGGGGGACAGGTGTCGCCGCATGCGGTCGACGCGTGGGCCGCCGCCACCCCGGAGTCGGTGTGGGGCACCTATTGGGGTCAGTCCGAACTCACCCAGCTCGGCTCGGTGGGCTGGTTCCGTCGCCTCGAGGACGTGCCCGGTCAGGATCCCACCTGGATCGGTAGACCGGTGGGTCATCTCGAGGTGCGCGTGGTCGACGCCGACGGCAACGACGCCGAGGAGGGTGAACTCCTCTGCCGCACACCGTCGGTGATGCTCGGCTACTTCAAGGACCCCGAGCGCACCGCCCAGGTGCTCGAGGGCGGCTGGGTACACACCGGTGACATCGTCCGCATCGACGCCGACGGCAACATGTTCTTCCGCGACCGGCGCAAGGACATGATCAAGACCGGCGGGTTCAACGTCGCCTCGCAGGAAGTCGAGCGGGTCCTGCAGGCGCACCCCGACGTCGAACGTGCCGCCGTCGTCGGATTGCCCGATCCGTACTGGTCCGAGGCCGTCACCGGTTTCGTCGTCCTGCGGGCGGGTGCGGTGGTGAGCGGCGACGACATCCGCGAGTACTGCCGTACCGACCTGGCAAAGTACAAGGTGCCCAAGACGGTCCATGTCGTCGACGCGCTACCGACCGACGCGCAGGGCAAACTGCTCAAACGCGAGTTGAGGAAGGCCTATGGAACCGGTCAGGGCTGAGAACGAGGCGGTCGCGGCGACAACCGGCAGCCGCCGGCCGCGCAGGCGTCGCGACGAGATCGTCGAGGCCGCCGCACGGTACTTCGCCGATCACGGCTACTCCAACGCCGGCATGCGCGACATCGCGCAGGCGGTGGGTATGCGTGGGGCGAGTCTGTACAACCACTTCCAGTCCAAGGAGGAGATCCTCTACGCGATCGCCCTGCGGATGACCGAGGACCCGCAACAGGATCTGCTCCTGCTCGACGGCGAGGGCGGTCCCGTCGAACGGTTGACGAATCTGGTCGAGGCGCATGTGCGGCGCCTGGCGCGTCACCGCGTGGAACATCTTGTCGCACTCCGGGAACTGTCGGCTCTGACCCCGGAGCACCGGCGGGTGGTCACCGACTATCGGAAGTACTACCAGCGTCGGATTCGCGATGTCGTCGACGCCGGTGCCCGGTTGGGGTTGTTCGAGGTGCGGGACCCGCACCAGTCGGCCATCGCGGTGCTGGACCTGATGAACGGGATCAGCTGGTGGCTCAACGATTCTCATGACGTCGACCAGCTGGTGCGCGACTACGTCGACTTCACGATCAACGGCGTGCTCCACCACCGGCCGGCGCAGTGAGCGGGCCGCTCGCAGGACTGCGCGTGGTGGAGATGCCCGGCCTGGGCCCCACCCCGCACGCATGCATGATGCTCGCCGATCTCGGAGCCGATGTGGTCCGGCTCCGGCGACCCGGCCCCGAACCGGCCGGCCCCGACGGGGTCGTCGATGCCGACGCCGGCCTCTACCGGTCGCGTCGCAGTGTCGACGCCGACCTGAAGGATCCGGCGGACCTCGCCCGTATCCGCGAGATGATCTCGCGCGCCGACGTTCTCGTCGAGGGTTTCCGGCCCGGCGTGATGGAGAAGCTCGGCCTCGGACCCGAGATCTGTGCCACCGCACCCCACCTGATCTACGCGCGGATGACCGGCTGGGGCCAGGACGGTGACCGCGCGCTCTCCGCGGGTCACGACATCAACTATCTCGCCGTGACGGGTCTCCTGGAGGCGATGGGACCGGCCGGTCGCGCGCCCGTGCCGCCGCTGTCGCTCGTCGGTGACTTCGGCGGGGGATCGATGCTCCTGGTCGTCGGCGTGCTCGCCGCACTGCGCGAGCGTGAGCGCAGCGGTCGGGGCCAGGTGATCGACGCCGCGATGGTCGACGGTGCCGGCCTGCTGGCGCAGCTCCAATGGTCGTGGAAGACGGCTGGGCGCTGGACATCTCGGGACGAGGGCAATCTGCTCGACGGCTCGGCCCCGTTCTACGCGACCTACCGGTGTGCCGACGGCAAGTTCGTCGCCGTCGGTGCCCTGGAGGAGAAGTTCTGGCGGAATCTGGTCGAGACCCTGGATCTCGGTGACCTCCCGGACCGGTGGGATCGCTCTGCGTGGCCGGTCATCTCGGCCGCTCTCGCGGCACGATTCGGGACCCGCACGCGCGACGAGTGGGCGGTGACGTTCGATGCCGTCGACGCCTGCGTCACCCCGGTTCTCGACTTCGACGAGGCCGTGACCGACCCGGTCGCCGTGCGGCGGGGGAGCCATGTGCGCGTCGGCGGAGCGATCCAGGCCGCGCCCGCGCCGCGATTCTCTCGGACCGAGCTGCCGGCGCCATCGGCGTCGACGAGCGCGGACCTGGGGGAGATCGTCGACGAGTGGGCGGCCCCGGAGACAGAACCGGCGTAGCCGCCACAACAGAAAACCCCCGACGTGGTCGGGGGTTTTGTGGTGCGCGATACAAGGATTGAACTTGTGACCTCTTCCGTGTCAGGGAAGCGCTCTCCCACTGAGCTAATCGCGCGGGTATGAAATTGTGGTGTGTGGAGGTGGCGACGGGAATCGAACCCGTGTACACGGCTTTGCAGGCCGTTGCCTCACCACTCGGCCACACCACCAGATGCGAGTCGACTCGCGCCGAGCGGATGACGGGATTCGAACCCGCGACCCTCACCTTGGCAAGGTGATGCGCTACCAGCTGCGCTACATCCGCATGCCCACGAGCGATCTTGTGGATCGTCTTGCTCGCGGTGCGAAGAGAAACTTACGCGATGGTCTCCGAACTATCCAAATCGCCTGGTCAGACGCGTGGGCCGAGGTGAATCCGCAGCATGTGATTCATCCCGGCGCCGGACTGGGTGACTTGTGATGTGGGACACCCCCGCAATTTGGGAGTTCTGCGCAACCCGTGTAATCTTCTGGCTCGTGCACAGGCGCCTGTGACACTTCGATCCAGGCGCCGGACACGGTCCCGTGGCTCAGTGGAAGAGCGTCCCGTTCACACCGGGAAGGTCGCTGGTTCGATCCCAGCCGGGACCACAGAACAGACGAGAGCCCCGCCGAATCCTCGGCGGGGCTCTCGTCGTTGCGGGCTACGGAGATACCCCGGACCGCCGGCGGGTAGGTCACGGCGTTTCCGGCCGGCTCTCCTCGACCTCTGGCCACGACGAGTGCTGCCGGAGATACCGGATCACGTCATCATCGATAGGGCGTCGCCCCGAACCGGACCCGTCGCCGTGGACCTCTGCGTGCAGCCGTTCCATCCGCTGGTCCAGTTCGTTTGCCGTGCGGGCCGCCGAGGCGAGCTCCGCGGACAGGTGGTCGGGGACTTGGCCGTCGTATTTGTAGAAGATCTTGTGCTCCAGCGTGGCCCAGAAATCCATCGCCACGGTGCGGATCTGGAGTTCGACCACGACCTCGACCGGTCCGGTGGACAGGAAGACCGGGATCGCGACGATCGCGTGCAGACTCTTGTAGCCGTTGGGTTTCGGCGCCGCGATGTAGTCCTTGATCTCGATGACCCGGATGTCGTCGTGAGACGTGAGGGTCTCCAGAATCCGGTACGTGTCCGCGATGAAGCTGCACGTGACGCGGATACCCGCGATGTCGGTGAGGTGTGCGCGAATCGAGGGCAGGTCGGGAGCGATGCCTTTGCGCATGGCCTTGCGCAGGATGCTCTCCGGTGTCTTGACCCGCGACGTCACGTGCTCGATGGGGTTGTAGTGGTGCAGGTGGAGGAACTCGGTACGCAGGATGGTCACCTTGGTCAGGATCTCGTCGACCGCGAACTGGTGCTCCATCTGAAACCGGGTCATGTCGTCTCGCAGTCGCGCCAGATCGCCGAGAATCTCTCGGTCGATCGGACCGTCGCTGTCGCCGGATGCCGTCATCGCTCCTCCGCGGTGTCTCGAGCCGATGGACGCCCAATCGACCCACCGACCATCGACGATAGAAGCCCCCGGGAGCCGGCCACGCCACCCGAGCGCGACGGCGGACCGATTCGCTGGTCAGGGTGGCGTTCGATTGAACGGATGAACAATGCCATCGGCCCCGGTTTCCGGTGCCTCGGGTGGATACGATGCGGCGGCAGTTGTAGCGATCGGTGGCTCACAACTGCAGGCGGACGCTTGGAGACAGACATGACCGAACGGTTCACCACAGCCGACGATGCACTGCATGCCGGTTGGGCAAGCGTCTGCCACCACGGTTGCCGAACAGGCCTTCGTCAACAAGGCCCGGACTTTGCCCACTGCCGCTTGGCCGAACAGTCGGTACACCACTGACGCCGAGATGGTGGCGGGTGGCTATCGAGCCTGTGGCGTCATGGACCGATACCAGGACGCTCAGGTTGCCGAGCGGGTCTTCAACAACCCTGATGGCAGCTACCAGCCCGTGTACGAACAGCGACTGTTCCTGCTGTACGCGACCCAGGACCTTTGTCCTCGCCACGCGTATCGCTACGAGAATTTCTGAGGAGATACCGATGGTCAGAAGGTCCGTCGCCGGATTTGCCATGGCAGCAGCGGTCATCGGAGGTTTGGCTGGTGTCGGCGGGGCGTCGGCGGCACCGTCGTCGGTTCAACGCGAAGGCGGCCCCTGCTATCAGCATGAGTACGGCATGGACTCTGCCGACGGGACGCTGTACTGCTCTGCTGAAGGCGCTGACTGGCGCAGCTACGCGGTATCTCGTTCGCCCAAGGTCCGTCTCGGCAACCCCTGCCCGAAGCTCGGTGCTCGCGCGATGGTGTATCGAACCGACGGCACCGCCACCTGCCGGCAGTCGAACAGCGCCGGTTTGCGGTGGCAGTGGTAGTTGCCGCATCTCTTTCCGCGGCGTTTCGCGTGAGTCAGCTCACAGTTCGGGCGTACTCTCGCCGCGTGGCCGCGAAGACTGCCGTCGATCTGCCGGAGTCGCCACGGGTTGTGCCCGATCCGATCTCGACGCCGACGATCGTCGTCGTGACCGTCGCCGCACTCGGGGTGATCGCCTGGCACATCG
The DNA here is from genome assembly GCF_051789125.1 of Gordonia terrae. Taxonomy (GTDB): domain Bacteria; phylum Actinomycetota; class Actinomycetes; order Mycobacteriales; family Mycobacteriaceae; genus Gordonia; species Gordonia terrae_A. The sequence continues at coordinate 2,391,624 of NZ_CP196526.1, forward strand.
CGGCGTTCCCCATCACCAACCCGTTCTACGGGCTCTTCGAGAACGCCACGGACGTGCGCGTTTATCGCGCGGGTGCCGCCACGGTGCTCGACGGCCGCTCCCTGTACGACGACCCGGTGCTGTGGCGCCTGCACTTCACCTATCCGCCCTTCGCGGCCGTCGCCCTCGTCCCGATGGCCGTCGTGACCCAGGCGGTGGCCAACATCTGCTGGTGGGTCCTCGGGTTCGTCGCGCTGGCAGGCGTCATCGCGATAGGGTTGCGCAGCCTGAACTACCGTCTCGACGCGCGGCTGGTCGTGTTCGCGGTCCTGCTCGCGGTCGGCTCGACCGCGCTCGAACCCATTCGCACGACGATCTGGCTCGGTCAGATCAACATCGTCGTGATGGCACTGATCCTCATCGACCTCGTCTTCCTCCGGCCGACGTCGCGGTGGCGGGGGATCGGCATCGGCCTCGCCGCGGGCCTCAAGCTCACGCCGCTGTTCGTGATCGTCTACCTGCTGCTGACACGGCAATGGCGGGTCGCGGGCGTCGCGCTCGCGACATTCGCGGGCACCGTGGCGGTCGGGTTCCTGATCGTCCCACGGGACGCGTGGGCGTACTGGACGCGCCACCTCGTCGACACCGACCGGATCGGCCGAGCCGACTCGCCGGCCAATCAGTCGGTGCGCGGGGCGCTTTCGCAGATGTTCGCGTACTTCGACATCGGGCGTTTCGCCGACGCCGGGCCCGGGGGACCGGTGTATCAGGCACCGACGTGGGTGTGGGTGCCGGTCGCGCTGATCGTCGCCGCGGTGGGCCTGTGCGCTGCGGTCGTCGCGCACTCGGAGTCGAAGGAACTACTCGCGGCCACGATCGTCGGGATGACGATGTGCGCGGTGTCCCCGTTCGCGTGGGGGCATCACTGGGTGTGGTGTGTCCCGCTGCTCGTCGTCGCTCTCGACCTCGCGATGCGACGGGGCACCACAGCCGGATCTTGGTGGTATTGGCTCGGGCCCGTGGGTGTCATCGCGTCGACCTTCACCTGGTGGCGTCACTGGTGGGAGAGCGGGCCCTACCTGACCTCCGACCATGCGATCGCGCTGGGACTGTTCATGATGCCGCGGGTCGCGGATGGGCGACCCTGGGACACCGCCCTGGTCTTCCTCTACTCGTGGTGCTACCCGATGCTGCTCGGGGTCACCGCCCTGGCGACGCTGCTCGGCGGCGTGCGTAAGCGTCGTCGACGACGCCCCTCGGGGCGGTCGTCGACGACCGAGGATGCCGTCGCGGTCGCGTAATCTGGACCTCACTTCTCGCGGCCAGACACCGGAGCCGCTCGACCAGGGTGGGGAGACGATGTCGACATCGGGGGCCAGGGAGACCGGGGCGACGAGATCACCGGGCGCGACGCGTCCTGTCCCTCGCGGGTCCCGGTGGCACCGCCTCCGCATCCGTGCCCGGCACCGCAGGTACCTCGTCCGGAACAACCCGCGCTGGCACCGCGTGTACCGCATCGCCGTCGGTGTCGTCGGCAGCATCGTCCTGGCGTGCGGCATCGTCGCGATCCCGTACCCCGGACCCGGGTGGCTCATCGTCTTTCTCGGACTCGGCATCCTCGCCTCCGAATTCGACTGGGCGCACCGGTTGCTCAAGTTCGCCCGATCCAAGTACGACGCCTGGATGGAATGGATCGGCAAGCAGCACTGGTCGGTACAGGCTGTGTTCTGGATCGGCACATGCGTGATCGTGCTGGCGACACTGTGGCTGCTCGGTCTGCTCTCGACCGTCGCCGGCTGGGTCGGCCTCGACCACGACTGGCTGGCGAGTCCCATCCTCGGGTGAGTTCGGACCGCCCGCGGACCCACGCCGGACCGTCGGCGGTAGGGGTGCACTCCCCGGTCGGTGTCGCGGATACCATCAGAGTCGCAAACGTCCCGTCCCGGACGCGTCTTGACGTGTCCGCCCCGCAGACCCTAGGAGCGCCCCCGTGCCCGACGACGTCCAGGTGACCAGCCCCGCCACCATCCGTGTGACGGCTGGGACGACCGCGGGCACCGCACTGCGCGAGGCCGAACTGCCCAACAAGGGTCCGGGCGCGATCGTCGTCGTCCGTGATGCGGGCGGAGATCTGCGCGACCTGTCCTGGGCACCCGACGCCGACACCGACGTCGAACCGGTCGCGGCCGACACCGAGGCCGGGCGCAGCGTGATCCGGCATTCCGCCGCCCACGTGCTGGCGCAGGCGGTGCAGGAGCTGTTCCCCGATGCCAAGCTCGGCATCGGCCCGCCCATCAAGGACGGGTTCTACTACGACTTCGACGTCGCCGAACCCTTCACGCCCGAGGACATCGCCGCCCTCGAGAAGAAGATGAAGCAGATCGTCAAGTCGGGGCAGCGGTTCTCCCGTCGTGTCTACGCCTCGAAGGACGAGGCGCGTACCGAACTGGCCGCCGAGCCGTACAAGCTCGAACTCATCGACGACAAGGGTGCCGCCGACGACGCCGAGGTCATGGAGGTCGGCGGCGGCGAACTGACGGTGTACGACAACCTCAATCCGCGTACCGGTGAACGGATCTGGTGCGATCTCTGCCGCGGCCCGCATGTGCCGACGACCAAGTACATCGCGGCGTTCAAGCTGACCCGCAGTTCGGCGGCATACTGGCGCGGCGATCAGGCCAACGCCGGTCTGCAGCGCATCTACGGCACCGCGTGGGAGTCGGCGGAGGCGCAGGATGCGCATCTCGCCATGCTCGCCGAGGCCGAGAAGCGCGACCATCGACGCCTCGGCACCGAACTCGACCTGTTCAGCTTCCCCGACGAGATCGGGTCCGGGCTGCCCGTGTTCCACCCCCGGGGCGGGATCATCCGGAAGGAACTCGAGGACTACTCGCGGCTGCGGCACACGCAGGCCGGGTACGAGTTCGTATACACGCCGCACGCGACCAAGGGCGATCTGTTCAAGAAGTCGGGTCACCTGGACTGGTATGCCGACGGCATGTACCCGCCGATGCAGCTCGACGAGGAGGTCGACGCCGACGGCGTGGTGCGGCGCCCTGCGATCGACTACTACCTCAAGCCGATGAACTGCCCGATGCACAACCTGATCTTCAACTCGCGCGGTCGTTCGTATCGTGAACTGCCGCTTCGCTTGTTCGAGTTCGGCACGGTGTACCGCTACGAGAAGTCGGGCGTCATCCACGGACTGACCCGCGCGCGCGGGTTCACCCAGGACGACGCCCACATCTACTGCACCCGGGAACAGATGGGCGAGGAGGTGCGGTCGCTGCTGCAGTTCGTGCTCGATCTGCTCCGCGACTACGGACTCGACGACTTCTACCTCGAGCTGTCGACCCGGAACCCGGACAAGTCGATCGGATCGGACGAGGCCTGGGAAGAGGCCACGGAGGTCCTGCGCGACGCCGCATCGAGCTTCGGTCTCGACCTCGTCGACGATCCCGGGGGCGCGGCGTTCTACGCGCCGAAGATCTCCGTGCAGGCCCGCGACGCCATCGGCCGCACCTGGCAGATGTCGACCATCCAGGTCGACCTGATGCTGCCCGACCGGTTCGAGATGGAATACACCGGCTCCGACGGTGCCAAGCACCGGCCGGTGATGATCCACCGTGCGCTGTTCGGGTCGATCGAGCGGTTCTTCGGTGTGCTCACCGAGCACTACGCGGGCGCGTTCCCGGCGTGGCTCTCCCCGGTGCAGGTCGTCGGAATCCCCGTCGCGGAGGCGTTCGTCGATCATCTGCAGGGTGTCGTCGGCGAGCTGGTCGCCGCGGGTGTCCGGGCCGAGGTCGACTTCTCCGACGACCGAATGCAGAAGAAGATCCGCAACCACACCACCGGCAAGGTGCCGTTCATGCTGCTCGCCGGCGAACGGGATGTCGAGGCCGGTGCGGTGAGCTTCCGGTTCCGCGACGGGACGCAGGTCAACGGCGTGCCCGTCGGCGATGCGGTCGCGGCGATCACCGCCTGGGTCGCGAGCCGGCGCAACGAGTCGCCGACCAAGGACCTGCTCGAGGAGGCCCTCGGCGAGGTGGAGACGGTGGTCGTCGCGGGGGCGCTCGATGAGTGACGCGACGGCCGGCTCGCCCGGCGAGATCCGGGACGAGGGCGTCGGGATCGGCGACCGCCTGCAACGGCTGTGGAGTCCGCACCGGATGACCTACATCGCCGACCCCCAGCCGGCGGAGAAGAGCGGTCATCCGTTCCTCGACATCCCCACCCTGTCCGACGAGGACGGCCTCATCGTGGCGCGCGGTGAGGCGGTGTACGCGGTGCTCAACCTGTACCCGTACAACCCGGGGCACACGATGGTGGTGCCCTACCGTCAGGTGGCCGATCTCGAGGATCTGACGGCCGCCGAGTCCGCGGAGCTGATGGCGTTCACGCAGCGGATGATCCGGACCATCAAGTCGGTGTCGAACCCGAACGCGTTCAACGTCGGTCTGAATCTGGGGTACGCCGCGGGCGGGTCACTGTCGGAGCACCTGCACCAGCACATCGTGCCCCGGTGGATGGGCGACGCGAACTTCATCACGATTGTCGGCGAGACAAAGGTCATGCCACAGTTGCTCCGCGACACCCGCGGACTGCTCGCGGAGGCGTGGCAGCGGCTCGGCGACTGACGCGTGCGGCAGGCGATGGGTGAGCGAGTGTCAGACGATGAGTGACCGGGGCGCGTCGGTGCGCGGCGCGCGGCGACATGGGGAAGGAACTCGGCGATGCTGAGCATTCTGGGTCGGGCGTCGGTCTCCAAGGTGACCCTCCCGATGGGGCGCGCGCTCCTGCGGACCGGGCTGACCCCGGACATCATGACCGTGATCGGCACGGTGGCGACCGTCGCGGCCGCCCTGACGCTGTTCCCGATGGGGCATCTGTTCCTGGGCACGCTGGTCATCTGGCTGTTCGTCATGTTCGACATGCTCGACGGCGCGATGGCCCGGGCCAGGGGCGGGGGCACGCGGTTCGGCGCGGTGCTCGACGCCACGTGCGACCGCATCGCCGACGGCGCCATCTTCGCCGGTCTGGTGTGGTGGTGCACGGTGACCGAACCCCACCACCTGCTCCTGGTGGCCACGCTGATCTGCCTGGTGACCTCGCAGGTCATCTCCTATGCGAAGGCGCGGGCGGAGGCAAGCGGACTGTACGGCGACGGCGGTCTCATCGAACGTCCCGACCGGCTCATCATCGTGCTCGTCGGCACCGGTCTGACCGGGCTCGGCATCGACTGGGCCGTCCATGTCGCGATGTGGCTGCTCGCCGTCGGGAGTGTGATCACCGTCGGGCAGCGCATGTGGTCGATCTCGGAGTCGCCCGGTGCCCGCGACCTGATCCCGATCCCGGCCGAGCCGGAGGAGTCCGACGACCGGCCGGATTCCGGCCCCGCCGATTCCGCGCCACCCGCGGGACATCGATGACCGACGTCGCAGCGCTGGCCGCAGACCTCGGCTACCGCGCGGGCTGGGCCGCGGTCCGGTGGGCCCCGGAACGGGCCGCCCGCGCCGCGTTCGACAAGGCCGGGTCGTTCGCCGGGCGCCGCCACGGAGGCCCGGACCAGTTGCGGCGCAACCTCGCCCGCGTCATCGGCGCCGAACCGGCCGACGTACCCGACGATCTCGTCGCCGACGCGATGCGGTCGTACGCACGGTACTGGTGTGAAGCCTTCCGACTCCCGGCCCAGGATCGTGCGACGGTGTCGGCGACCGTCACCCTCCCCGACGAGGACCGGTCCCGGCTGGACGCCGCGGTCGAACGCGGCAAGGGTGTGGTTCTCGCCCTGCCGCACACCGGCAACTGGGACATGGCCGGCGTGTGGCTGGTCCACCACTACGGCCGGTTCGCCACGGTCGCCGAACGTCTGAAACCGGAATCACTGTTCGACCAGTTCGTCGCCTTCCGGGAGTCGCTCGGCTTCGAGATATTCCCCCTCAGCGGTGGTGAGCAGCCACCGTTCGGACGGCTCGCGGAACGGTTGCGCGCCGGGGGCATCGTCTGTCTGCTCGGTGAGCGCGACATCGCCCGGCACGGGGTCCCGGTGACCTTCTTCGGTGAACAGACCCGCATGCCGGCCGGGTCGGCGCGACTGGCCATCGAGACCGGGGCGGCACTGATGCCGGCACATCACTGGTTCGAAGAGTCGCCGCGCTCCCGGATGTACTGCGGTGAGCCGATCGACGTCTCCGGCGGGGTGGCGGCCGCGACCCAGGCGCTCGCGGACGCCTTCGCCGCCAACATCGCCGCCCATCCCGCGGACTGGCACATGCTGCAGCCGCTCTGGGAAGCCGACTGGACCGAACGGCAGCGCGAGCGCGTGGAACAGGACCGGCAACCGTGACCATGACGATCGTGGACATGGAGACGAGCACGAGGGGAGTGGCATGAGAATCGGGATGATCTGCCCTTACTCCTTCGACGTACCGGGCGGTGTCCAGGCGCACGTCACCGAACTGGCCGACGTCTTCCTCGACCGCGGTCACGAGGTCAGCGTGCTGGCCCCCGCGGCACGGGGTACCCGCCTCCCGGAGTACGTGGTGCGGGTGGGTCCGGCCCTGGCGCTGCCCTACAACGGGTCGGTCTCGCGCGTGAACTTCAGCCCGGCAGGGTATCTGCGGATGCGCCGGTGGATCGCGGAGAACGGCTTCGACGTCCTGCATGTCCACGAACCGAATTCGCCGAGCATCTCGATGCTCTCGCTCATGGTGGCCTCCGGACCGATCGTCACGACATTCCACACCGCGACATCGAAATCGTTGTGGCTCAGTGCCTTTCAAGGGATCCTACGGCCCTATCACGAGCGGATCGCCGGCAAGATCGCCGTGTCGGAGCTGGCCCGCCGCTGGCAGATGGAGTCGCTCGGCTCGGATGCGGTCGAGATCCCCAACGGGATCAATGTCTCGTCCTTCGCCGACGCCCGGCCGCTCGACGGGTATCCGCACCCGGGCGGGACGATCCTGTTCCTGGGCCGATTCGACGAACCCCGGAAGGGCATCGACGTGCTGATGCGTGCGCTTCCGTCCGTGGTCGAGAGATTCCCCTACGTCCGGGTCCTGGTCGTCGGCGGTGGCAATCAGGCGGCGCTGCGCCGGCGGGCGGGCACGCTGGCGGACCACCTGGTCTTTCTCGGTCAGGTGGACGACGCCACCAAGGCGCGGGCGTTGGCTTCTGCGGACGTCTACTGCGCGCCGAACCTCGGCGGAGAGAGTTTCGGGATCGTGCTCGTCGAGGCCATGGCGGCCGGCGCCGCGGTCATCGCCAGCTCGCTCAACGCCTTCCGCCGGGTTCTCGACGACGGCCGTGCGGGGCGACTCGTCGAAACCGGTTCACCCGACGATCTGGCCGCGGGGATCGTCGAACTGCTCTCCGACCCCGAGGCCCGGGATCGGCTCGTCGGTGCGGGCCGCGTGCGGGCCGACAAGTACGACTGGTCGCGGGTGGCCGACCAGATCCTGCGTGTGTACGACACGGTGACCGTCGGCGCCGGTCCGGTCGTGGTGTCGGACTGATGGCGACCTGGATCGTCGTCGGGGTCGTCGCGGCGCTGCTCGTCGTCGGATGGGCGTACCACACGGCCAACCGGCTCGATCGTCTCAACGTCCGCGTGGACCTCGCGCGCCAGGCGCTGGAGTCCACCCTCGACCGACGCTCGGTGGTGGTGCGGGCGGTCGCCGCCGAGATGATCGCGGGCGCCGCGGACGGGGGTTACCGCAAGTCGGACGACGACGAGGTCGCCGTGTCGGCCCGTGCGCTCATCACCCTGGCCGACCGCGCCGAACGCGCCACGCCTGCGGAGCGCGAGGATGCGGAGAACGCCTTGTCGGCGGCGCTGGCGCGCACGGACCCGCGTCGGCGCTCGCCTGCACTCGTCGTGGAACTCGCCGACGCCGAGACGAGGGTGATGATGGCCCGACGTTTCTACAACGACGCCGTCCGAGACACCCGGGCTCTCGCACAGCGCCGGCCGGTGCGTTGGCTGCGGCTCGGCGGGCACGCCTCCCCGCCGGAGTACTTCGAGATCATCGAACGCGTCACCCCAGGCCAGGCGGACTGATCCCTCGTCGGAGGGGATCCGCGGCTCACCTAGACTGGTCGCAGGGCCGCCGCCGTGAACGCGGCAGGTCGAGACTGCGACACGAGGAGATTTGAGTGAGTCACAACGGCGCGACCGTTCCCGAGGTCGGCCAGGGCACCGCCCGGGTCAAGCGCGGCATGGCCGAGATGCTCAAGGGTGGCGTGATCATGGACGTGGTCACCCCCGAACAGGCGAAGATCGCCGAGGACGCCGGTGCGGTCGCGGTCATGGCCCTCGAACGTGTACCCGCCGACATCCGTGCTCAAGGTGGGGTCTCCCGCATGAGCGACCCGGACATGATCGACGGCATCATCGCCGCGGTCTCGATCCCGGTGATGGCCAAGGCGCGCATCGGCCACTTCGTCGAGGCGCAGGTCCTGCAGAGCCTGGGCGTGGACTACGTCGACGAATCGGAGGTCCTGACCCCTGCCGACTACAGCAACCACATCGACAAGTGGGCGTTCACCGTGCCGTTCGTGTGTGGTGCGACCAACCTGGGTGAGGCGCTGCGTCGTATCACCGAGGGTGCGGCAATGATCCGCTCCAAGGGCGAGGCCGGCACCGGCGACGTGTCCAACGCGACCACCCACATGCGCAAGATCCGCGACGAGATCCGGCGGCTGACGTCCCTGCCGAAGGACGAGTTGTACGTCGCGGCAAAGGAACTGCAGGCGCCCTACGATCTGGTGGCCGAGGTCGCCGAGGCCGGCAAGCTCCCGGTGACCCTGTTCACCGCGGGTGGTATCGCGACTCCCGCCGACGCCGCGATGATGATGCAGCTCGGCGCCGAGGGCGTGTTCGTCGGTTCGGGCATCTTCAAGTCCGGCAACCCGGCCCAGCGGGCCGCCGCCATCGTGCAGGCCACCACCTTCCACGACGACCCCGACGTGCTCGCGAAGGTGTCCCGCGGACTGGGCGAGGCGATGGTCGGCATCAACGTCGACGAGATCCCGCAGCCGCACCGCCTCGCCGAGCGCGGCTGGTGACCGTTTCGTCCGGAATGTAGCTGGTCAGCACCACCTTTCACCGCCGCGAGGCCCCCGCCCAACACGCCCGACGACGAACAGTCGACATGCGTGGCGGGTCGGGGGCCTCGCGGCGGTAGTATCTGCTGATCATGGATGCGGCGACCATCGTTCGAGATGCCTCGGTCTCGGGCACACACATCGTGGGTGATTTGCGGCTCGAGTGGTCCGCCGCGTGCAATGTCGGCAGGGTCCGAGAAACCAATGAGGATGCGGCCCTGGCCTTGCCGGGCATGTACCTCATCGCCGACGGTATGGGTGGACACGACAGCGGCGAACTCGCCAGCGAGGCAGCACTGCTCACCCTCTCCGAGGCGACGAGCGCGGGCGAGCTGAAGGCCACCCAGCTGCAACTCGACGACCTGCTGCTCGCCGCCCAGCGGCGGATCGGTGAGATCGACACCGAGACCGACCGGCGTGCGGGCACCACGGCCACCGGCGTCGTACTCGTCACGCACGACCAGGCTCCGCACTGGCTGGTCCTCAACATCGGCGATTCACGGACCTACCGTTTCCAGAACGGCTCGCTGAACCAGCTGACCATCGACCATTCGCAGGTCCAGGAGTTCATCGACGCCGGGTTCCTGACACCTGAGCAGGCCCGAACCGACCCGCGGCGCAACGTGATCACGCGTGCGCTCGGTGCCGGGATGATCGACCCGGTTGCCGACTACTCGACCACCCCGGTCTATCCGGGGGATGTGTTGCTGGTGTGCACCGACGGTCTGACCGGTGAGCTCCCCGACGAGGAGATCAGCGACATCCTGCGGAACGCGTCGGGGTCGCAGGAGGCGTCCGAGCGGCTCGTCGACGCCGCACTGGCGCTCGGCGCACACGACAACGTGACCGTGATCGTGGTGACCGTCCACGAGTCGGTCCCGACACTGACGATGCCCGCGCTCGACGGGACGGCCGAGGGGGAGGCCGCCGGCCGGGCGCCGGCCCCCGACCCGAGCTGATCGGAGATCTGATGACCACGGGTCACGATCGGGCCCCGACCTCCGCGGACTCCGATGACTCCGCAACCGACGCGTCGCTCGACTCCGGTGCGACCTACGTCGAGTACTGCGGTGAGCGCATCGCCCTCGATGCCGAACGCCGGTTCTTCATCGGGCGCGAGGCCGATCTGTCGATCGACGACAATCCCTACCTCCACCGCCGATTCTTGGTGATACACAACGAGAACGGACTGTGGTGGCTCACCAATCTCGGCACTCATCTGTCGGCGAGTGTCTCCGCGGGTGACGTCGGGTTCTCCGCGACGCTGGGGCCCGGAGCGCGTATGCCGCTCGTCTTCGGTGAGACCACCATCGTGTTCACCGCGGGCCCGACCACCTACGAGCTGAGTCTCTTCGCGCGGGCGCCGCAGGTGAAGTCGGTGACCCGCCCGGAATACAGCGGCGGGCACACGACCCAGGGCGTGCCGACGCTGACCGAGAGCCAGAAACTGCTCATCATCGTGCTGGCCGAGGAGATCCTCCGTCGTGAGGGGACGGGGGCGAGCGCGATCCCGTCGTCGGCACAGGCCGCGCGGCGCCTCGGGTGGCCCATCACCAAGTTCAATCGCAAGCTCGACAACGTCTGCGACAAGCTCGACCAGCTCGGCGTCAGCGGGATGCGGGCCGGCGGAGGCAAACTCGCCAGCAACCGGCGGACGAAGCTCGTGGAGTACGCGGTGTCGTCCCGGATCGTCACACGCGAGGACCTGCCGCTCATCGACGCGGAGGCCGCGCGCAACGCCGGCGGTTGATCGAACCTGTTCGGCGGCGCTGTGACCTGGGGTTATGCAACTGGGTAGTTCTCCCCATGGGGAGGGGAGTTCTCCCCATCGACCCCGCGGTCGAAGCCTCATAATCTTCAACTCATCACCGGGACACCCCGGAGGACCACCGGCTCGAATGAGTGAAGAGGAAGCACACAATGACTGCGATCGCCCATCAGGCCCCCCAGCACCTGCGCTCGGTCAACCCTCATCGTGACGCCGCGGCGCTCGCCCGCAGGCAGGAGGCCCTCGCGCGGCTCGCGGCCCGCCGCATGCCGCTGCCGGGCCACCAGCCGCAGCCCTCGCGCCCGGGGCAGGCCGCCGGCCTCGCCCACCGCTCCGGACACCCCCACCTGCACCGGCCGGTGGCCGCTCCGGCGTCGATGGAGATCCCGGCGCCCGCCGAGGTGACCGCCGACCGGGCGAAGCCGAGCCTGACCTCGCGTGAGGTCGAGGTCCTGCGCACCTGGATGCTCGTCGATTCGAAACCCGCAGTCGCACAACAGCTCTACATCTCTCTCGGCACGGTCAACACTCACCTGACCCGCATCCGCGCCAAGTACGCCGAGATCGGCCGTCCGGCCCCGACCAAGGCGTCGCTGGTCGCCCGGGCCATCCAGGACGGGATCATGACGCTCGACGAGCTCTGATCGTCGAGCCGCGGTCCGGCGGGCAGGGGAGTGCCCACCGGTCCGGTGCGCGATACTGGTCTGCGTGGCAGCCATCGAGGACATTCTCCAGGTCGAGCAGATCGAGACCGACATCTACCGCGGCGGTGCGTTCCCGAGTCATCTCCAACGCACCTTCGGCGGTCAGGTCGCAGGCCAGGCCCTGATGTCGGCGACCCGGACGGTGTCCGCCGAGTTCGACGTCCACTCGCTACACGGGTACTTCCTGCGTCCCGGCGACCCGGACCGTCCCGCGGTGTTCCTCGTCGACCGCATCCGCGAGGGACGGTCATTCGTGACCCGGCGGGTGACCGGAGTCCAGAACGGCGAGGCCATCTTCACCATGTCGGCGTCGTTCCACGTCCGCACCGACGAGGGCTACGAACACCAGGACCGGATGCCCCCGGCGCCGCAGCCGGACGAGCTCACCGACCGCCTCGACGAACTGGGTGCCGAGGAACGGGCCGTGTTCAAGGAATGGCGCAACTTCGACCTGCGCATCGTGCCCCCGGAGAAGATGGTCACGTCGTCGTATTTCGCGGCACAGCAACGAGTCTGGTTCCGTTATCGTCACCCGCTGCCCGATGACACCGTCTTCCACGTCGGCACACTCGCCTACATGAGCGACATGACACTGCTCGGCTCCTCGCGGGTGCCCCACCCCGAGTCCAATCCGCAGGTCGCCTCCCTCGACCACGCCATGTGGTTCATGCGTCCCTTCCGCGCCGACGACTGGCTGCTCTACGACCAGACGTCGCCCTCCGCCGGTGCGGGCCGGGCCCTGACCCAGGGGCGGATCTTCGACCACCGGGGTCGTCTCGTCGCGGCGGTCACCCAGGAGGGCCTCGCACGCACCGGTCGTCAGATGCCGGCCGACCAGCACGCCCGGACCGATCGGTGACCGGGACACACCGACCACGCATCGGGGTCCTGGCGCTGCAGGGCGACGTCCGCGAGCATGTCCACGCGCTCGAGGCCAGCGGTGCCGACGCCGTCGCCGTCCGTCGTCCGGCCGAGCTCGACGAGATCGACGGCATCGTCATACCGGGCGGCGAGTCGACCACGATGAGCAAGTTGCTCGGCATCTTCGACCTGTTCGACCCACTGGCGGCGAAGCTGTCCGACGGCCTGCCCGCCTACGGGTCCTGCGCGGGGATGATCATGCTCGCGTCCACGATCCTCGACACCCGACCCGACGCACGGCATCTCGATGCCCTCGATATGACGGTGCGCCGCAACGCTTTCGGCCGTCAGGTCGAGAGTTTCGAGACCGATCTCGACTTCACCGGGATCACCGACACCGACGGTGCGGACCCGATGCGGGCGGTGTTCATCCGCGCGCCCTGGGTCGAATCGGTGTCGCCGGAGGTCGAGGTTCTCGCGCGGGTGCCCGACGGTCCCGCGGCCGGGCGGATCGTCGCGGTCCGCCAGGGGAAGGTCCTCGCCACGTCGTTCCATCCCGAGGTGACCGGCGATCGGCGCGTACATGAATACTTCGTGCAGATGGTGCGTCGGTAAGATCGTGCCGAACCATCGGTGAGTCCACGAGCCCCGGCAGCAGCCGGGACCAACTGAGCAGGGCCACCGAGTAGCCAGAGGAACGTCGGAGGTGGGCCGCGGCCCGCTGCGGGTACCGGCGCCGGGAAAGGAATCGACGGACATGAGCGGCCACTCCAAATGGGCCACCACCAAGCACAAGAAGGCGGCCATCGACGCCAAGCGCGGCAAGATGTTCGCGAAGCTCATCAAGAACATCGAGGTCGCGGCTCGCACCGGTGGCGGCGACCCGTCGGGCAACCCGACGCTGTTCGACGCGATCCAGAAGGCCAAGAAGTCCTCGGTCCCCAACGACAACATCGAGCGGGCACGCAAACGCGGCGGCGGTGAAGAAGCAGGTGGCGCCGACTGGCAGACCATCATGTACGAGGGCTACGGACCCAACGGTGTCGCGGTGCTCATCGAGTGCCTCACCGACAATCGCAATCGTGCCGCGGGCGAGGTACGCACCGCCATGACCCGTAACGGCGGCAACATGGCCGACCCGGGTTCGGTGTCCTACCTGTTCACGCGCAAGGGCGTGGTGACGCTGGAGAAGAACGGGCAGTCCGAGGACGACGTCCTCATGGCCGTGCTCGACGCCGGCGCCGAAGAGGTCACCGACCTCGGCGAGTCCTTCGAGATCGTCAGCGAGCCGGGCGATCTGATCGCGGTGCGCAGCGCACTGCAGGAAGCCGGTATCGACTACGACTCCGCCGAGGCGAGCTTCCGGGCCTCGGTCGAGGTCGCCGTCGACGCCGACGGTGCGCGCAAGGTGTTCAAGCTCATCGACGCCCTCGAGGATTCCGACGACGTCCAGAACGTGTACAGCAACGTCGACATCAGCGACGAGGTCCTCGCCGAACTCGAGAACGACTGACCGCCGGGCAGCCGGTGTGTTGATCACCGGACTCGCTCGCCCCTGCCGATAGAATCTCGAACAACTGTTCGCAAGAGGTTCGTCGATGCCTGGGAGGGTACGAGTGCGCGTCATGGGCGTCGATCCGGGTCTGACCCGGTGCGGGATCGCACTGGTGGAGTCGGGTCGCGGCAGGTCGGTGACGGCGCTCGACGTCGACGTCGTGCGGACACCGAGCGACATGGAGCTCGCCGAACGGCTGCTCGCGATCTACACCTCGGCGTCGCACTGGCTCGATGTCCACCAGCCCGATGTGGTGGCCATCGAGCGCGTGTTCGCGCAGAACCAGGTGTCCACGGCGATGGGGACCGCGCAGGCCGGCGGTGTCATCGCGCTCGCCGCCTCGCAGCGCGACGTCCCGGTGCGGTTCCACACGCCGTCGGAGGTGAAGGCCGCGGTGACCGGCAGTGGACGCGCCGACAAGGCGCAGGTGACCGCGATGGTCACCCGCATCCTCGGGATGCAGACCAAGCCGAAGCCCGCGGACGCCGCCGATGCACTCGCCCTGGCGATCTGCCACTGCTGGCGAGGGCCCATGATGGAGCGCATGGCCGCCGCGCAGAAGCAGGCCGATGCCGCCGCGGCGCGACACCGCGCGCGTGTGGCCCAGGCCCGAGAGGGGAGTCGCGCATGATCGCGTCAGTTCGCGGACCGGTGCTCGAGGTGGCCCTCGACCACGCCGTGATCGATTGCGCCGGAGTGGGTTACCGCGTCCTCGCGACGCCCGTGACGCTCTCGCGGTTGCGACGAGGCGACGAGGCGACGCTGCTGACCTCGATGATCGTCCGCGAGGACTCGATGACGCTGTACGGGTTCACCGAGCCCGATGCGCGGGCGCTGTTCGCGCTGCTGCAGACCGTCACCGGCGTCGGCCCTCGGCTGGCGATGGCGACACTCGCGGTTCTCGAGCCCGACGCATTGCGCCGGGCGCTCGCCGAATCCGACACCAAGGCCCTCACATCGGTGCCGGGCATCGGCAAACGGGTCGCCGAACGACTGTGCGTCGAGTTGCGGGACAAGGTCGACCGCCCCGCGGGTGAGCCGACGGTCGGGATCGCCGCCGTCGGCGGAATCCGGGAGCAGGTCACCGAGGCCCTCGTCGGGCTGGGTTTCACCGCCGCGCCCGCCGAGAAAGCGGTCAACGCGGTACTCGCCGACCGTCCGGACGCCGATGCCTCGACGGCACTGCGGCACTCGCTCTCGTTGCTGGGCAAGGCGTCGTAGATGTTCGACGACACCGACGACCTCGAGGACCGGGACGTCAGCGCCACGCCGGTGCGCTCCGACGGCGATCTCGACGCCGGCCTGCGCCCGAAGTCGCTCGCCGACTTCATCGGGCAGCCGCGCGTCTGCGAGCAGCTCGAACTCGTGCTGCACGGTGCCAAGGGTCGTGGCGGCACCCCCGATCACATCCTCCTGTCGGGACCCCCGGGGCTCGGCAAGACCTCGCTCGCGATGATCATCGCGTCGGAGATGGGCGCGGCCATCCGCGTGACGTCGGGTCCGGCGCTCGAGCGCGCGGGCGATCTCGCCGCCATGCTGTCCAACCTCGTCGAGGGCGACGTCCTGTTCATCGACGAGATCCACCGCATCGCGCGCCCGGCCGAGGAGATGCTCTACCTCGCGATGGAGGACTTCCGCGTCGACGTCGTGGTCGGCAAGGGGCCGGGTGCGACGTCGATCCCACTGGACGTCGCTCCGTTCACACTCGTCGGCGCCACGACGCGGTCGGGGTCGCTGACCGGACCGCTGCGTGACCGCTTCGGGTTCACCGCCCACATGGAGTTCTACGAACCCGAGGAACTCGTCCTCGTGCTGCACCGTTCGGCGGGCATCCTCGGGATGGAACTGCGCGGCGACGCGGCCGGGGAGATCGCCCGCCGGTCGCGCGGCACGCCCCGCATCGCGAACCGGCTGCTGCGTCGGGTCCGTGACTACGCCGAGGTGCGTGGCGACGGCTCGATCACAGTGGACGTCGCCCGGGCGGCGCTCGCGGTCTACGACGTCGACGACCTCGGCTTCGATCGCCTCGACCGCGCCGTCCTCGACGCCCTCATCCGTGCTTTCGGCGGGGGACCGGTCGGCGTGTCCACGCTCGCCGTGGCCGTCGGCGAGGAACCCGCCACGGTCGAGGAGGTGTGCGAACCGTTCCTCGTCCGGGCCGGGATGATCGCGCGCACCCCGCGCGGTCGGGTCGCGACCGCTGCCGCCTGGCATCACCTCGGACTCACGCCGCCGGCCGGTGCGATGAACGCCACTTTCGGCGTGCGCCCGCGCGAGGTCGGGGCGGACACGCTCTTCGACGATCTCTGACCACCGCACCACCTGCGGGGATGACCAACGCGGCGGACGTGGCACACTGTGTGGAGCACAGCTGAGCCGACGGCCGCACAGGACTCGTCCGGACGCCGCTCGCTCACGCCGTACATCCCGATACACAAAGGACTGACTCTCACCCATGGACGCTCTGCTCTTCCCGCTCCTGCTCGCCCTGCTGGCCGGCTTCATGTTCCTGTCGATGCGGAAGCAGAAGAAGCGCGTGTCCGAGATGCAGGAGATGCAGAACTCGGTGTCCACCGGCACTCGCGTTCAGCTCACGTCGGGTCTGTTCGGCACCGTGATCGACGCGAGCTCGCCCGACGTGGTCGACGTGGAGATCGCGACCGGTGTGGTCACCCGCTGGAACCGACTGGCCGTCATGCGCGTCGTCCCCACCGACGAAGCCGCTGCCACCTACGCCGGTCACGTCGCGCCGGAGAGCGATCCGGCCGACTACGACGACGTCGACTCGGTCAGCCTGGACAAGCCTGCCGCGGACGACGCGCGCGACAACGACAAGTAAGCCGGCCCAGCGCCGCGTCGCCGAGGCGACGTGGCGCGCCGATCTGTTCCACGTTCGACGGTGCGTTCCCGCACGTCACGACCACGGGACAGACGGCTCACGCCGGTTCACACGCCTGTCGGCCGGCTGACGCTCTCAAGGAGACCTGAACAGCTGTGACAACTCCCTCTCGGACTTCAGGGAAGGACCGGACTGCGAGGAAGCGGTCGCGACCGACTCGTGAGATCCCGCCGTGGCGGCCACTGGTGGCCTTCATCGGTCTGCTCGCGATCGTCTACGGCCTGATCTTCTTCACCGGTCCCCAGACGATCGAGCCGAAGCTGGGCATCGATCTCCAGGGCGGCACGCGGGTGACGCTGACCGCGCGTACCGAGGACGGCAAGACGCCCACTCGAGAGCAGCTCGACCAGGCCAAACAGATCATCGAGCAGCGCGTCAACGGTCTCGGTGTCTCGGGTTCCGAGGTCGTGGTCAGCGGTGACAATCTGATCATCACGGTGCCCGGTCAGGACGGCGCCCAGGCCAAGTCGCTGGGCCAGACCGCGCGTCTCTACGTCCGCCCCGTCATCGGGCAGCCGGTGATGGCGACCCCGCAGCCGCCGAAGCCCGAGGGCGCCGACGGCACCGA
The DNA here is from genome assembly GCF_051789125.1 of Gordonia terrae. GTDB lineage: Bacteria > Actinomycetota > Actinomycetes > Mycobacteriales > Mycobacteriaceae > Gordonia > Gordonia terrae_A. The sequence goes on from NZ_CP196526.1 coordinate 2,409,063, forward strand.
CGAACAGACCAACGCGCTGCCGACCGAGGCCGCGGCCGCGGCCATCGAGGAGCAGCGGAAGCTGCGTCAGGCCCCGGGCAACGCGAGCCAGGAGCAGTTGGCGGCCCTGCAGCAGCAGATGGCCAAGATGGACTGCGCGCCGACGGCCAACGACCCGCTGCTGGGCAATGACCGGCCGGATCAGTACCTGGTGGCCTGCTCCACCGACGGCAGCGAGGTGTATCTCCTCGGTCCGCAGATCATCGACGGCCGCGACATCAAGAACGCCAACGCGGGCACCGACCCGCAGACCGGCGAGTGGGTGGTGACCCTCGAATTCGAGGGCAAGGCCGCCGACTTCTGGCCCAAGTACACCGCCGAACAGGCACCCAACCGCACCCAGACCGCGTTCACACTCGACTCGCGCGTCGTCTCCGCGCCGGCCATCAACGAACCCATCCCGGGTGGTCAGACGCGGATCAGCGGTGGCAGCGCGAGCCCGTTCACCGAATCGTCGTCCAACGAGCTCGCCAACGTGCTCAAGTACGGTTCACTACCGCTGTCGTTCACCGCGTCCGACGCCGAGACCATCTCGGCGACACTGGGTCTCGCATCATTGCAGGCCGGTCTCATCGCCGGCCTCGTCGGCCTGATCGCGGTCTTCATCTACGCGTTGGCCTACTACCGGATGCTGGGCATCCTGACCATGCTGTCGCTGGTGCTGGCCGGCGCCATGGTCTACGGCATCATCGTGCTGCTCGGACGCTGGATCGGGTTCACCCTCGACCTCGCGGGCATCGCCGGCCTGATCATCGGTATCGGTATGACCGCCGACTCGTTCGTCGTGTACTTCGAACGCATCAAGGACGAGATGCGCGAGGGACGCAGCTTCCGGTCGGCTGTCCCACGGGGCTGGGTGAGCGCGCGACGCACCATCTGGTCGGGTAACGCGGTGAGCTTCATCGCCGCTGCCGTGATCTACATCCTGGCGATCGGCGAGGTCCGGGGTTTTGCGTTCACGTTGGGCCTGACCACGATCCTCGACGTCATGGTCGTGTTCCTGGTCACCCATCCGCTCGTGGTCTACGCGAGCCGGTCGCAGTTCCTGTCCAAACCCAGCGTCAACGGCCTGGGGGCGATCAGTGAGGTGGCACGTCAGCGCCGCGTCGCGTCGCGCCGGGTGGAGGGCGACGACGCGACTGCGGCCCCTCCGACGGCGGACACCGCCGACACCATTCGTGAGAAGGGAACGGTGCGATGACCGGTCCGGACAAGAAAGCCGCCGGATCCTCGGCAGTCCTCGACGCCGAATCCGCACAGCCGGGTTCCGACGCGGACTTCGTCGCCGACCGGCAGCGATCGTTCCTCTCACGCCTCTACACGGGTACGGGCGCCTTCGAGATCGTGGGCCGCAGGCGGATGTGGTACGCCATCACCGCCGCGATCCTGCTGGTCTGCCTGGCGTCCATCGGTATCCGGGGATTCACGCTCGGTATCGATTTCGAGGGCGGCACCCAGATGTCGGTGCCGGTCGCGTCGTCGGAGGTCACCGCCGACGGCGTCGAAGAGGTCGTCACCGAGGCGCTCGGTGAAGAACCCGAATCGGTGCAGACCGCAGGCTCCGGCGGGAGCGAGACCGTACAGGTGCGCACCGAGACCCTCGACCTCGCGCAGGCGGAGTCGGTGACGCGGGCGCTGTCGGAACGGTTCGGACCCGAACTGTCCCCGGCGGAGGTGAGCATCTCCGACGTCAGCTCGACCTGGGGACGCGAGATCACCGAGAAGATGGTCCTCGCGCTCGCGGTGTTCCTCGTGATCGTCTTCGTCTACATCGCCGTCCGGTTCGACCGGGAGATGTCGATCGCGGCAATGGCGTCGCTGTTCTTCGACATCGTGTGCACGGCTGGCATCTACTCGCTGGTGGGCTGGGAGGTCACGCCCGCGACGATCATCGGCCTGCTGACCATTCTCGGTTTCTCGCTGTACGACACCGTCGTCGTGTTCGACAAGATCGCCGAGAACACCCGCTCGGTCCTGCAGACGACGCGTCGCACCTACGCCGAGCAGGCGAACCTCGGCGTCAACCAGACGTTGATGCGATCGATCAACACCACGGTCATCTCGGTGTTGCCGATCATCGCGCTGATGATCATCGCGGTGTGGCTGCTCGGGGTCGGCACGCTCAAGGACCTCGGCCTCATCCAGCTGGTCGGCGTCGTCGTCGGTGCCTACTCGTCGATCTTCCTGGCCGCGCCCCTGCTGGCGACGCTCAAGGAGCGGCGCACCGACGTCGCGCGACACACCGAGCGGGTCCTCCGTCGCCGCAACGGAGTCGAGACCGGGACGGTCGCCGACGAGCAGCGTCCGGTCCGTGGCCGCCGCCGGGCAACGGGGTCCGCGGTCGACACCGACGACGCGGACCGTGCGGTGCCGACCGGTAAACGTCGCCGCAACCGCTAGTCTCTGGTCGTGATCGTCCGGCGCGAGGAGACCGTCAAGATCGTAAGCCTGCTCGTCGGGCTCGTCCTGGCTGCCGGTGTGCTCACCGCCTGCGGAGACGACGGTCCGCCGACCATCGACTACGTCGTCGATGCGCGGATCTCGACATACAACGCGAACACGGTGGGCGGCAACGCCGATGGCGCACTCATGGCGACCACCAGGCTGTTGCCCGGCTTCAGTCTGTTGGGTCCGGCGGGCCAGGTGATCCCGGACCGGGACGTCGGCACGGTCGAGCAGGTGCCGGCCCGGGTCCCGACCTTCCGTTACGACTTTTCCCCGCAGGCCGTCTTCTCCGACGGGGTCGCACTCGACTGTGACGATCTGTTGCTCGCCTGGGCGGCGATGAGCGGTCGGTTGCCCGGGTTCACCCCGGCGACCACCGCCGGCTACCGGGACATCGACAGAGTCGACTGCGCCGCCGGGGACAAGAGCGCGACGGTGACCTTCGCGCCCGGCCGCGAGTACCGCGACTGGCTCGGACTCTTCGGCGCCGGGACGATGCTGCCCGCGCACGTCGTGGCCCGGGACGCCGGCGTCCCCGACGTCGTCGGCCCGATCCGCGCGACCGACCGCGCGACGCTCGCACGGATCGCGCAGGCGTGGAACACCGGATTCGACCTCGAGTTCGGACCCGTCGAGCACGCGAACTTCCCGGCGTCCGGGCCGTACCGGATCGATCGTTATTCGCGGTCGGGTGGACTGGTTCTCGTCCCCAACGACAAGTGGTGGGGAGATCGGCCGGAGACCTCCCGTGTCGTCATCTGGGGTCGCGGGACGGACGCCACGCGGAGGCTGCCCGACGGCAAGTTCGACATCGTGGACGTGACCGCGGGCATCATCGACGGCGACATCGCCGGATCGCCGGGCGCGAGCGGTGCGTCCGCGCCCACACGTGCGCTCGGTGTCGAGGAACTCGTACTAGCCGGCCGGGGCGTCTTCGGCGACCTCCGGATGCGGCAGGCCTTCGCCTCGTGTGTGCCGCGAGCCGACCTCGCACGCGACTTCGGGGCAGGCGCGCCGGTGTGGAATCTGCGGGTCCAGTCTCCGGCCGACAACCTGGCGGGGCAGATGAACGGCGAGTTCGGCCAGGCCTATCCGCGACCCGACATCGAGCGGGCGCGTGGACTCGTCCGTGCCGCCACCGGACAGGGTGCCGCGGACCAGGATCCCGGCGTCGACGGGACCTCGGCGACCGGGGCGACCCTGCAGCCCCGCAAGGTTCGCATCGGCTACCTGGCGCCCACGCCGCGTTGGCAGCGGATGACCGCCGCGATCGCCGCGTCGTGCCGGGCCGCCGGCTTCGTCGTCGAAGACGCCTCGTCGCCGGATCTGCGACCCGGTGCGCTCGGCAAGGAGGTCGATGCGTTGATCGTCGCCGGGGGAGCGTCGTTCGCAGCGGCCGGCGCCGCCGACCCAAGCCGGGACGCCTACGCACTGCGCGGCGGCGACCCCCTCAACCTGTCGGGCACGCGGGAGCCGCAGGTCAGCCGCGGGGTGGACCAGTTCGCCGTGACGGTCTCGGCGCCCGATCGCCTGCGGCTGACGCGGTCGATCGAGAACGCCACATGGTCGACGATGCCGTCGATACCCCTCTTCGCGGCGCCTCGGGCGCGGCAGTGGAAGGATCGGGTGGGCAATGTCGCCGCCGGTCTCGGCCGGAACGGCACCGGATGGAACATGGATCGCTGGAAGATCCGCGGATGAGCAGGCGGGAGTGAGTTGATGGGCGTCGTGCCCGAACGAACGGCGGACGCGGTGACGCGCGCACAGGCGGCGATCGCCCGGCACACCCGACTCGTCGACGATTTTCCCAGTCCGGGAATCGCTTTCAAGGATCTGACCCCGGTGCTCGCCGACCCCGACGGACTGTCGTCGATCGTCACCGCTCTCACCCACGGATGTTCCGACATCGATCTGGTGGCGGGCATCGACGCCCGCGGCTTCCTGCTCGGCGGAGCGGTCGCGCGCGAACTGGAGGTCGGGGTCCTCGCGGTGCGCAAGGGCGGCAAGCTCCCCCCGCCGGTGCACGCGATCTCCTACAGTCTCGAATACGGCACGGCGACGCTCGAGATCCCGGCCGACGGACTGGACCTGACCGACCGGCGCGTGTTGCTCGTCGACGACGTCCTGGCGACCGGGGGGACGGCCGTCGCCGCCGCGGATCTGCTGCAGCGGGCCGGCGCGAAGGTCGTCGGCGTCGCCGTGATCATGGAACTCGGGGGTCTCGGTGGGCGGGACACCATCGTGCGCGGACTCGGCGACGTTCCCGTGCACGCGGTGACCCGGGACTGACGACCCAGCACCGGTGACGCTCGGCGCATCGCCGCCCGGCCCGGGACTAGACTCGCGTGGACCGGCTCGGTTGAGCACGGTGCGAACACCATGGCGTGAGGAGGCCCGGTCATGCCCGATGAATCCGACACGGCTCAGCGGGGCCTGACCCCGGTGGGGTCGCCGGCGAACGGCGATGCCGGAGCCGACCGGTCCGGCGGTCCGGTCCAGACGTCGACCACCCAGACGCCGACCTCCCAGGCATCAACCACCCAGGCATCAACCACCCAGGCATCAACCACGCAGGCACCGGACTCCCAGCCGCCGATCGCCCAGCCGGGTTCACCGTCGACCTCGACCTCGGCGTCCCGACGGGTGCGTGCGCGTCTCGCCCGCCGGATGACCGCCACCCGCAGCCAGGTGCGTCCGGTCCTCGAACCGCTCGCCACGCTGCACCGGGAGATCTACCCGAAGGCCGACGTCGCCCTGCTGCAACGGGCCTACGACGTCGCCGACGAGCGGCACAGCGGGCAGAAGCGCAAGTCCGGCGACCCCTACATCACCCACCCGCTGGCGGTGGCCACCATCCTCGCCGATCTCGGCATGGACACCACGACGCTGATCGCGGCCCTCCTGCACGACACGGTCGAGGACACGGGGTACTCCCTGCAGGCCCTGGAGAGCGACTTCGGCTCCGAGGTGGCGCACCTCGTGGACGGCGTCACGAAGCTCGACAAGGTGGCCCTCGGCAGTGCGGCAGAGGCCGAGACGATCCGCAAGATGATCATCGCGATGGCCCGCGACCCGCGGGTGCTGGTCATCAAGGTCGCCGATCGTCTCCACAACATGCGGACGATGCGTTTCCTGCCACCGGAGAAGCAGGCGCGCAAGGCCCGGGAGACACTGGAAGTCATTGCGCCACTGGCGCATCGACTCGGTATGGCGACCGTGAAGTGGGAACTCGAGGACCTGTCGTTCGCGATCCTGCACCCCAAGCGGTACGAGGAGATCGTGCGGCTCGTCGCCGACCGGGCGCCCTCCCGTGACACCTACCTCGCCCGCGTCCGCGCCGACATCAACAACGCGCTGGCCGGGGCGCGGATCACCGCGACCGTCGAGGGTCGCCCCAAGCACTACTGGTCGATCTACCAGAAGATGATCGTCAAGGGCCGCGACTTCGACGACATCCACGACCTCGTCGGCATGCGCATCCTGTGCGAGGAGGATCGCGACTGCTATGCGGCGGTCGGCGTCGTGCACTCCCTGTGGCAGCCGATGGCCGGCCGGTTCAAGGACTACATCGCCCAGCCCCGGTTCGGCGTGTACATGTCGCTGCACACCACGGTGATCGGCCCTGAGGGCAAACCGCTCGAGGTGCAGATCCGCACCCACGAGATGCACCGGACCGCCGAGTTCGGCATCGCCGCGCACTGGCGATACAAGGAGAACGGCTACCGGCGGTCGGGTAAGAAGTCCGACACCGCCGAGATCGACGACATGGCCTGGATGCGTCAGTTGCTCGACTGGCAGCGCGAGGCGGCCGACCCCGGTGAGTTCCTGGAATCACTGCGCTACGACCTCGCGGTCCGGGAGATCTTCGTGTTCACCCCCAAGGGCGACGTCGTCACCCTGCCCGCCGGGTCGACGCCGGTGGATTTCGCCTATGCCGTCCACACCGAGGTCGGGCATCGCTGCATCGGAGCGCGGGTCAACGGCCGACTCGTCGCGCTCGAACGCAAGCTGGAGAACGGCGAGGTGGTGGAGGTCTTCACCTCCAAGGCTCCGACCGCCGGACCGTCGAAGGACTGGCAGACGTTCGTGGTATCCCCGCGGGCCAAGGCCAAGATCCGGCAGTGGTTCGCCAAGGAGCGTCGCGAAGAGGCCCTCGAAGCGGGTAAGGACGCGATCGCGAAAGAGGTCCGCCGTGGCGGGCTCCCGCTGCAGCGATTGCTGAGTGCGGAATCGATGTCGGCGATCGCGCGGGAACTGCGCTACACCGACGTCACCGCGCTGTACACCGCGGTCGGCGAGAACCATGTCTCCGCGCGGCATGTCGTCAACCGTCTGGTGGCGTCCCTCGGCGGCATCGAGGACGCCGAGGAGGCGATCGCCGAACGGTCCACGCCGTCGACGATGCCGACCCGTTCGCGTCAGGGCGGCGACGCGGGTGTCGTCGTCGACGGCATCGACAACGTCGTCATCAAACTCGCCAAGTGCTGCACACCGGTCCCCGGCGACGAGATCATGGGCTTCGTGACCCGCGGTGGCGGCATCAGCGTCCACCGGACCGACTGCACGAATGCGGAATCGCTTCGGCAGCAAGAGGAACGAATCCTCGACGTGTCATGGGCGCCGTCGCCGGAATCGGTGTTCTTGGTGGCGATCCAGGTCGAGGCGCTCGACCGTCACCGCCTGCTGTCCGACGTGACCAAGGTGCTCGCCGACGAACGCGTGAACATCCTGTCCGCATCGGTGACGACGAGCCGCGACCGGGTGGCCATCAGCAAGTTCACCTTCGAGATGGGCGACCCGAAGCACCTCGGACACGTCCTGAACGTCGTCCGCAACGTGGAGGGCGTCTACGACGTGTACCGGGTGACCTCGGCCGCCTAGTCGATGGTCGCGGTCTCGATGGTCACCGGCAGCTTGGGCTCGCCGTCGCCGGGCTGGCTGCCGACCGGGCCGGGGTTGATGCCGCCGGCGTAGACCTTGTCGAGCACCGCCAGACCGGGTTCGTCGACCTTGCCGACGATCGAGTAGTCGGGACCGAGTTCGCTGTCGTTGATGACGATGAACAGCTGGCTCGAGCCGGTGTTCGGGTTCTGTCCACCCTGGCTGCTGTTGGCGATCGCGATGGTGCCGCGCGGGTAGATGACGGGCTGTGATCCCGTCATCGGGTCGGGCTGGCCGGCCTTCTTCAGATCGGTGGGCGGCTCGTCGGGGCTGGTCCAGCCCGGTCCGCTCATGCCGGTTCCGGTCGGGTCGCCGCACTGCAGGATCTTCAGCTTGTCGCTGGTGGTCATGCGATGGCAGGTCGAGTCGTCGTAGAACTTGTTCTCGATCAGCGAGGTCACCGCAGCGGTGTTGCAGGGCGCGCCGTCGCGTTCGAGGGTGATGGGCAGGACGCCCTGCGAGGTGGTGAAGGTGACCTGCTCGGTGCCCGATTTGAGGACGCGATCATCGGGTTTGGGTGAGGTCCGCTCGTTCTTGGCGGCGGCCTTGAGTTCGTCGAGTTCGGCCTGGTACTGCGCCCGCTGATCGGCGGGGACGTTGTCGGGTACCTGCGCGGGGAGCTGATCGAAGCGACTCGGGGAGTCCTCGAAGGCGCAGGTCGTCCAACGCGCCGCCTCGCGGTCGTCCATGATCTTCTTCACCACGACGGCCGTCACACCCGCGACCACGGCCACCACGACGGCCGTGGAGATGGACGCGATCATGATCTTCCGCTTGCGCCGGGCGAGGCGCTCGCTCTCGAGGCGTTCTTCGAGCTTCCGCTTGGCCGCCTCGCGGCGCTCCTCATTGGTGGACACGCGGGTGGATCCTCCTGAATCCGGCACTCAGTGCCGACGATTGCGCGGCACTGAGGTGCCGACGAATGCGCGGACGTCACTACTCGGTAGGCAAGTGTGCCAGTTGTACCTGAGAAGCTGATGCGGCGGGTGGCGAGCCGGGACCCACCAGCAGCGGGAGTCCGCCGGAAACGCACCGATGTCGGGTGCGCGGGCCTCCTGCGCAACAATGGACCCCGACATCTGGCGTCACCAGCCGAGCCGACCGAGGAGCATCATGCTGATCACCGGATTCCCCGCCGGGATGTTTCAGACGAACTGCTACGTCGTCGCCACCGGGCCGGGATCGGATGCGGTGATCATCGACCCGGGTCAGGATGCGGCACCGCAGGTCCGGGAACTGATGGCCGAGCACGAGCTCACCCCGGTGGCGGTGCTGCTCACCCACGGACACCTCGATCACACGTGGAACGCGACCGAGCTGTGCGACGAGTACTCGATCCCGGCCTACATCCATCCCGCCGACCGTCCGATGCTCACCGAGCCCGGTCTCGGCATCGGACGGGCGCTGGGCGCGATGATCGGCGACGAAGAGTTCGCCGAGCCGGAGAAGGTGATCGAGTTCGTCGACGGTGAGGCGGTCGATCTGGCTGGTATCTCCTTCTCGGTCGATCTGGCGCCGGGCCACACCCAGGGGTCGGTGCTCCTGGGCGTGGAGGTCGACGTCCCGCCGGAGACCCGCGAGGCCGCCGGCGGCGACACGCCCGCGGTCGTGCCGGTCTGCTTCTCGGGTGACGTACTGTTCGCCGGGTCGATCGGACGGACCGACCTGCCGGGCGGCGATCATCAGCAATTGCTCGATTCGATTGCTGCGAAGCTGCTCCCGCTGCCCGCGGAGACCCTGGTCCTGCCCGGGCACGGACCCCAGACCACCATCGGCCAGGAGAGCGCGAGCAATCCGTTCCTGTCCGGCCTCGACACCCAGAGCACACGACCGAAGGGACGACACGGACTGTGAGCGGAGCATTTCAGGCCCCCCGGGGCATCCCCGACTACCTCCCGCCCGCCTCGGCGGACTTCCGGCGGGTTCGGGACACGCTCACCGACGCCGCACGGCGCGCCGGGTACGGCCACATCGAACTGCCCGTCTTCGAGGACACCGCGCTCTTCGCACGCGGGGTCGGCGAGTCGACCGACGTGGTGAGCAAGGAGATGTACACCTTCGCCGATCGAGGTGACCGCTCGGTGACGCTGCGGCCGGAAGGCACCGCGGGCGTCGTCCGCGCCGTCATCCAGCACGGTCTCGACCGCGGCCAGCTGCCCGTCAAGGTCTGCTACGCCGGGCCGTTCTTCCGCTACGAGAAGCCACAGACCGGGCGCTACCGTCAGCTGCAGCAGGTGGGCGTCGAGGCCATCGGCGTCGACGATCCGGCACTCGACGCGGAGGTCATCGCGATCGCGGACGAGGGTTATCGACGTCTGGGGCTGTCCGGGTTCCGGCTCGAGATCACCTCACTCGGCGACGACGAGTCCCGCCCGCGGTACCGGGAAGCGTTGCAGGAGTTCCTCTTCGGCCTCGACCTGGACGAGGCGACACGCGCCCGCGCCGAGATCAACCCGCTGCGCGTGCTCGACGACAAGCGCCCCGAGATCAAGGAGGCCACCGCGGGGGCGCCCCTTCTGATCGACTACCTGTCCGACGACGCCAAGGCCCACTTCGACCTCGTCCTCGCGCACCTCGACCGTCTCGGCGTCGCCTACGAGATCAATCCGCGCCTGGTCCGCGGCCTGGACTACTACACCAAGACGACCTTCGAATTCGTGCACGACGGGCTTGGTGCCCAGTCGGGCATCGGTGGCGGCGGGCGCTACGACGGTCTGATGCGGCAACTCGGTGCCAAGCAGGATCTCTCCGGCATCGGTTTCGGGATCGGCGTCGACCGCACCATGCTCGCTCTCGAGGCCGAGGGTGTCGCGGGGACGGACGCGGCTCGCTGCCAGGTCTTCGGCGTCCCGCTCGGAGCTGCGGCCAAGGCCGAACTCGTCGGTGTGGCGGGTGCACTGCGCGCTGCCGGGATCAGCGTCGACCTCGCCTACGGTGACCGCGGCCTCAAGGGTGCGATGAAGGCCGCCGACCGTTCGGGTGCGCGGCTCGCCCTGGTGCTGGGGGAGAACGAACTCGCCGAACGGCGGATCGAGGTCAAGGATCTCGGCAACGGCGAACAGCATCAGGTGGCGCTCGACGACGTCGTGGCCGAGGTGTCGCAGCTCCTGCGCTGACGCGTCAGCGAACCACCTCGTCGGCCAGGACGTCGAGCGATACGCCGCCCAATGCCAGTGCGCGCGAATGGAAGTCCTTGAGCGTCCAGTCCGGATGTGCGCGTAATGCCGCGGTGCGGGTCTGCTCCCAGACCCGCTGACCCAGGGCGTAGGACGGTGCCTGACCCGGCCAGCCGAGGTAACGGTCGAGTTCGAACCGCAGGACCGCATGGTCCATGGCGACCGACGAGGTCAGGAACTCCCAGGCCTTGTCCGCATCCCAGATGCCGCCGCCGAGTGAGTCCGGCGCGGGCAGCCGGCAGTGCACCCCGATGTCGACGACGACCCGCGCCGCCCGGAGCCGCTGCGAGTCCAGCATTCCCATCCGGTCACCGGGATCCTCGAGCCAGCCGAGCTCGTCCATGAGTCGCTCGGCGTAGAGCGCCCAGCCCTCGCCGTGACCGGAGGTGAAGGAGGCGAGTTTGCGCCACGAGTTCAGGTCGGGATCGACGATGGCGGAACCGAGTTGCAGGTGATGGCCCGGCACGCCCTCGTGGTAGACGGTCGTCTTCTCCTGCCAGGTGTGGAAGACGGTCTGGTCCTGCGGCACCGACCACCACATGCGTCCCGGCCGTGACAGGTCTGCCGTCGGCTGGGTGTAGTAGATGATCCCGGTCGAGGACGGGGCGAGGCGACACTCGAGCCGGGACAGTCGAGCCGGGATGTCGAAGTGGGTGCCGCCCAGTCCGTCGACCGCGGCGTCGGACGTCTCCTGCATCCAGTCGACGAACCGGTACCGGTCGTGGATCTGGTATTGCGGTTGCCGGTCGAGCCAGGCGAGCGTGTCGGCGACTCCACGTCCGGGGAGAAGCCCTTCGGCGATCTCGTGCTGCTCGGCGGCGATCTGTTCGAGTCGGGTCATCGCCCACGCGTAGGCGTCGTCGGGGTCGGCGTCCGCGCCGAGATAGGCGGGCAGGTGGAGCAGGTACCGCTCCCGGCCCACGGCGTCGTCGTCGAGCACGCTGCCCGCGACCCCGGTGCGGAGATAGTTCGCGAACGTCCCGAAGGCGGTGCGGGCGGCGTCGAGTGCGGTGCCCAAGGTGCCCGCCAGTGCCGGGTCGGCCGCGATCGCCGCGGTGTTCGCCGAGATTGCCTCGGCCGCCGACTCGGACTGCCGTGCGACGGCCTCGACCTGCCGGCGTGCGAGAGACGGCCCGTGGCGGAGGCGGTGTGCCAGCCCGTCGACGACGCCGGTGAGTGCGCCGGGGACGGCGGTCAGACGGGCGACGAAGATCTCGCGCTCCTCCCGGGTCCCGGTCGGCATGAGGTCGAAGATGTCGCGGATGGCCTGCAGCGGGGACGCGATGACGTTGCAGTCGCCGATCTGCTCACCGGCGTCGGCGAGCGCGAGTTCGCGGCGCAGCGACGCGCTCATCGTGGCCACTGTGACCCGGTCGACGGCATCGGTGATCTCGACGTCGCCGAGCGCGGTCAGTGTTGCCGCCGCGACCTCGGCACGTTCGGAACAGGCCTGCGCGGAGAAATCGGTCAGCCGGTCGTCGTGCTCCCCGTGCCCGATCTCGGTGGCGAACAGCGGGTCGAGTGCGCACAGACGGTCGAGATGCGCGTTCGCGATGGCGTCGACCGCGGTGGGCGGACGAGTCGAGACCTGGTCGGCGGCGGTCACAGGTCGGCGGTCACAGGTCGTCGGTGGCGAACGTGTCGCATCGGTCGGGGTCGCCGGACTGGTAACCGACGGAGAACCACCGGGTGCGCTGGGCGGCCGACCCGTGCGTCCAGCCCTCCGGATTGGAGCCGGGCCCCTGGATCGTGTCGTCGCCGATCGCCTTGGCCGTCTGGATCACGGTCGCGATCTGCTCCTCGGAGATCGGCGCGAGCAGGGCGTCGGGGCCGTCGTCGGCGTGGTGGGCCCACACCCCGGCGAGGCAGTCCGCCTGCAACTCGACCCGTACCGAACCCGAGCGGGGTCCCTGCGAACCCATCCGCTGGCCTTTCGCGAGGGCGCCCGTCAGGTTCTGGACATGATGGCCGTATTCGTGGGCCACCACGTACTCCTGGGCGAGCGGCCCGTCGCTGCCACCCATCCGGCGCAGCTGTGTGAAGAACGACGGGTCGAAGTAGGCGGTGGAATCGGCGGGACAGTAGAACGGGCCCGTCGCCGAACTCGCGGCACCGCAGCCGGTGCGGACGGCGTCGGCGAAGATCACCGTCTCGGGCGGCTGGTAGTCCGGCCAGAGGTCCGACCACACCGTGTCGACGCTGACGGTGGTCGCCTTGATCCGGCAGATCGTGTTCTCGTTCGCCATCTCATAGGTGCACGAGTCGAGTTGCTGCTGGATCTGCGCGGCGTCCGAGGACGTGCCCTGCTGGGGGCCTTCGGTTCCGAGGATCTCGCCGGGATTCACGCCGAAGAGCAGCGCGACGATCGTCAGGATCAGTCCCGCGCCGCCGCCGAGCGCGATCCGGCCGCCCCCGCCACCCCCGCCGCCTCCGGAGACGCTGCCGGTGTCGATCGATCCGCTGCCCTGGAAGGTCACGCGACCCATTCTGGCACGGTCGCCGGGCAGCCTCCGCCGGTTGAGCGGGTCGCCGAGCGAGAGGTACGACCCGTGGCCTCCGCTGGTGGGGCCGTGTCGACGCCCCGTGCCGACTCGGCGCAGGCATGCGATTGACGTCCATGACCGCCGATACGGCACCATGGACACCTGGCCTGCGTTCCCGTCGGGCCGATCCGATCGTTGGGAAGGACTCTCAGTGCTCCGCACGCATTCCGCAGGTTCGCTGCGTCGCGCCGACGCGTCGCAGACCGTCACCGTCGCCGGGTGGGTCGCACGCCGGCGTGATCACGGTGGCGTCGTCTTCATCGACCTGCGTGACTCGACCGGGCTCGTCCAGGTGGTGTTCCGGGACGAGGCGGTCGCCGCGGCCGCGCACCGGTTGCGCGCCGAGTACTGCGTCGCCGTGACCGGCGTCGTCGAAGTGCGGCCCGAGGGCAGCGAGAACCCCAACCTCAGCTCCGGCGAGATCGAGATCAACGCCGTCGACCTCGTGGTGCTCAACGAGTCGGCACCCCTGCCGTTCCAGCTCGACGAGTCGCCGGGCGAGGAGGCGCGTCTGCGTCACCGGTACCTCGACCTCCGTCGTGAGGGCCCGAGTGCGGCGCTGCGCCTGCGCTCGAAGGCGAACGCGGCCGCGCGCGGGGTGCTCGCCGCACACGACTTCACCGAGATCGAGACGCCCACACTGACCCGGTCCACGCCGGAGGGGGCTCGTGACTTCCTGGTCCCGGCGCGCCTGCAACCGGGTACGTTCTACGCACTGCCGCAGAGCCCGCAGCTGTTCAAGCAGCTGCTCATGGTGGCGGGTATGGAGCGCTACTACCAGATCGCGCGCTGCTACCGCGACGAGGACTTCCGCGCCGACCGGCAGCCCGAGTTCACCCAGCTCGACATCGAGATGAGCTTCGTCGACCAGGACGACGTGATCGCCGTCGCCGAGCAGATCCTTGTCGCACTGTGGAAACTGATCGACGTCGACATCACGACCCCGATCCCACGCATGACCTACGCCGACGCGATGCGCCGATTCGGTTCGGACAAGCCGGATCTGCGATTCGACATCGAACTCGTGGAGTGCGCCGAATACTTCGCGAACACCCCGTTCCGCGTCTTCCAGGCCCCGTATGTCGGAGCCGTGGTCATGCCCGGCGGTGCGTCGCAACCGCGTCGCCAGCTCGACGCCTGGCAGGAATGGGCCAAGCAGCGCGGCGCCCGGGGCCTCGCGTACGTCCTGATCGGGGAGGACGGCACGCTCTCGGGTCCGGTCGCCAAGAACCTGTCCGACGACGAGCGCGCCGGACTGGCCGCCCACGTCGGCGCGCAGCCCGGCGACTGTGTGTTCTTCGGTGCGGGCGAGGTCAAGTCGACCCGCGCGCTGCTCGGCGCCGCGCGCGGCGAGATCGCCTCGAAGCTGGGTTTGATCAAGCCGGGCGACTGGGCGTTCACGTGGGTCGTCGATGCGCCGATGTTCGAACCCGCCGCCGATGCGACCGCGTCCGGTGATGTCGCCCTGGGACATTCGGCGTGGACGGCGGTGCACCACGCGTTCACCTCACCCAAGCCCGAGTCGATCGACGCGCTGGAGTCCGATCCGGGTGCCGCCCTCGCGTATGCCTACGACATCGTGTGCAACGGCAACGAGATCGGCGGCGGATCGATCCGTATCCACCGTCGTGACGTGCAGGAACGCGTCTTCGAGATCATGGGCATCAGCCACGACGAGGCGCAGGAGAAGTTCGGCTTCCTCCTCGACGCCTTCGCCTACGGCGCACCGCCGCATGGCGGCATCGCCTTCGGCTGGGATCGCATCACCGCGCTGCTCGCCGGTGAATCCTCGATCCGCGAGGTGATCGCGTTCCCGAAGTCCGGCGGCGGCGTCGACCCGCTGACCGAGGCGCCCGCCCCGATCACCGCCCAGCAGCGCAAGGAGTCGGGCATCGACGCCAAACCCGCACCGCGGGGCGGCGCCGAGGCCGCTGACGGCCAGAAGGCACAGGCGCCGGGCAGCTGACACCACCGCGGTGAGGCCTCCGGGTCCCCGGGACGCGGGAACGGTGACCGGCACGTACAGTGCTCCGGTGACCTCTTCGCCGGGCAACGCTTCCGCGGTGTTCGATCGCTACCGCGCCGAGGGGTACACGCTCTTCGATCCGGACCGGATCGCCGAAGCCGGGCCCGGTGCCGACCGGCCGGTCGAGCACTACGACGAGCTCCTCGATTCCGGCGGTACCGTTCGTTCCGCGTGGGAAGACCTCGCGCGGGTCTACCAATCGCGCGGCGATGGTCGTCTGCGGGAGTCGGCGGCCCGGCTCGCCGCGTCGGTCAGCGACGACGGCGTCGTCTACAACGAGTTCGACGGCCACGACACGGTCACCCGCGACTGGGAGGTCGACGCGGTCCCGCTGGTCGTCGACGGTGTCGAGTGGGCCGAACTCGAGAAGGCGATCGCCCAGCGCTCGATGCTTCTCGACCTCCTGCTCCGCGATCTGTATCGCGATCAGAGGACGATCACCTCCGGTCTGGTCGCGCCCGAGATGGTGTTCGGGCATCCGGGCTACATCCGCAAGGCGGCGCGCCTCGAGGTCGCCGGGCCCCACGCACTGTTCCTGCACGCGGTCGACATCTCCCGGACCGCCGACGGGCGCTTCGTCGCCTACCGCGACCGCACGCAGGCGCCGTCGGGTGTCGGCTACGCGATCGTCGGGCGCCGCCTCATGTCGAAGACCTTCCCGCAGCTGTTCCAGGCGTGTGCGCCGCGCCCGATGACGAACTTCGCCGCCACGATGCGGTTGGCCCTCACCGAGTACGCGCCACCGGGGGTCGATGACCCCACGGTGGCGGTGCTCAGTCCGGGCAGCATGTCCGAGACCGCCTTCGATCAGGCGTATCTGGCGTCGGTGTTGGGTTTCCCGCTCGTCGAGGGCGCCGACCTCACCGTCCGCGACGGGGCCGTCTACATGCGCTCGCTCGGCCGGTACAAACGAGTCGATGTGCTCCTGCGGCGCGTCGACGCGGCCTACGCCGACCCCCTCGACCTGCGGACCGACTCCCGGCTGGGAGTCACCGGTCTGGTCGAGGCGATCTCACGCGGCAACGTGACCGTGCTCAACACCCTCGGCTCGGGGGTGTTGGAGAACCCGGCTCTGCACACCGTGTTCGAACGGCTCGCGCCGGCGCTTCTCGACGATGACCTGCTGTTGAGATCGGTCCGGACCTATTGGGCCGGTGATCCGTTGCAGCGCACGAAGATCCGAACATCCCTCGCTTCGTTGGTGGTCACCAACACCTGCACGGACGAGGAGTTCGTGGGCCCGATGCTGGCTGCGGCCGACAGAGCCGACCTCGCCGCGCGCATCGAGGCCCAGACCTGGCAGTGGGTGGCCCGCGAGCTCGAAGCGTTCTCGGTGGCGCCGACCATCACGCCCGGCGGAACGCGGTCGGGACAGGTGCAGGCGCGCACGCTGCGGGCGGCGCCGGTCTCGGTGCGCGCGTTCAGTGTCGCGCAGGGCCCCGGATACGCCGTCATGCCCGGCGGCCTGGGTGCGGTCCTGGCCGATGGGGCAGAGGGTGCGGCGCACCACGTGGTGGCCGCGAAGGACGTGTGGGTGACGAGCACCGACGTCGGCGGACACGTGTCGCGCCGCGCGGAGACGCGCGCCGAGCCGGCCGAGGAGGTCGCGGTCATCGCCCCGCGGCGGGCCGTGCCGAGCGGATACTCCGACGTCGCGGCCGCCGCCAGTCCCCGTGTTCTGGCCGATCTGTTCTGGCTGGGCCGCTACGGCGAACGCACCGAACTGATCACCCGGTTGGCGAAGGTGTCTCGCGAGCGCTATCAGGATTTCCAGTACCGGCCCTGGATGGCGGGCACCCAGGCGGTCCCGCTGGTGTTGCACGCGGTGGCGACGGTGACCGGCACCGCGGGCTATCTGGGCACCGCCGATCTGTTGATGTCCGGCTCCGACCGCCCGCCGTCACCCGACCAGGTCAACGAGGCGATCGAGAAGATCGCCGACCTCACCGTCGCGAGGTCGGTGCCCGGGACCATCGCCTACTCCGTGGAGCGGCTCGTGAGCAGTGCGCGGGCCGTGCGCGACCAGATGTCGACCAGTACGTGGATGGTCCTCGCGCCGGTCGAACGCGCCGTGGCGGCCACCTCACGGCTGCTCGCCGACTCGCGGTCCGAGTCGGGTCCTGACGGTCTCGGTGACGCCGCACTCGACCTCGGTCCCGAGCTCGCGCGTGCACATGCGGAGATCCTCCACGGTGTACTCGCTCTGACCGGTCTGCAGGCGGAGTCGATGGTGCACGACGCGGGCTGGATGTTCATGGATCTCGGCCGGCGGATCGAGCGGGCCCTGACGCTGGCCGATCTGACGCGGGCGTTCTTCGTCGACGCCGGTGACACCGACGTCGAGCAGGCGCTGATGGAGTCCTTCCTCGTCGCGAACGAGTCCTCGGTGATCTATCGACGCCGCAACCGGGGTCTGTACCGACCGGACGCCGTCGTCGACCTGCTGCTCTTCGACCCCACCAACCCGAGGTCGATGATCTTCTCACTGGAGAAGATGAACGCCGACCTGTCCGCCGCACCCGAGACCCTTCGGTCGGCGGGCGCCGAACGAGCGGTGCAGGAGATGATCGCCGAACTGCGCCGCAGCGATCCCGCCGGCCTCGTCCGCGTCGACGCCGAGCGCCGCCGCCCCGATCTCGACGAACTGATGGGCAGCCTGCGTGGCGGAGTCCGAGAGCTGTCGGACCTGCTGACGCGGACGCGGTTCGCCACGCCGCAGCAGGCGCGACCGATCTGGGGTGGTGGTCAGTCGTGAGTTCACGTCTGTACCGGGTGATGCACCGGACCAGCTACACCTACGACGACGACGTGTCGTCCTCCTACGGTCGGTGTCATCTGACCCCCCGGGACCTCCCGGGCCAGCGGGTGCGATCGACATCGCTGGAGATCGAGCCCGAACCCGACGATCGTTCCACCGGTGTCGACGTCTACGGCAACAACGACAGCTACTTCCATGTGCGCACCTCGCACCGCGCGCTGACGGTCACGGCCCGATCGGTGGTGGAGGTGGATCCCATCGACGAGGGGTTGCTGCTGAGTCCCGCGGCCCGGTCCGCCTGGGAGGCCGCGCGTCCCGGCACCCTGACCGGTCGGGATGCCGCACTGGCCGCGGAGTTCGTCCTGGACCTCGATCCGCCCGAGATCACCCCGGCGGTCCGCGCCTATGCGGCCGAGGTGTTCGTGCCGGGCCGTCCGCTGATCGAGGCGGTCACCGACCTGACGACCAGGATCTTCACCGACTTCGCCTACCGTTCCGGTTCGACCGCGATCTCCACCCGGGTCGACACGGTGATGACCCGTCGAGAGGGCGTCTGCCAGGACTTCGCACGCGTCGCGATCGCCTGCCTGCGCTCGGTGGGACTCGCCGCGCGGTACGAATCGGGATACCTGGCCACGGACCCGCCGCCGGGCAAGGAGAAGATCTTCGGAGCCGACGCCAGTCATGCCTGGGCCGCGGTGTGGCTGCCCGACGGCCGGTGGCTGGCGTTCGACCCGACCAACGACAAGCTGGTCGACGAACGCCACGTCACGCTGGCGTGGGGTCGTGACTACGACGACGTCCCGCCGCTCCGCGGCGTCATCTACACGGACTCCACCCGGAGCCAGATCGACGTCGCGGTCGACGTCAGTCCGGCGGAATCCGCGGCTGGGGAGGGACCCGACCCGGGCTGAACACCGCTCGTCGGTTCGCGTTCGGCGAAACCGCTGTGCCGCAGGGATTTCGGCGCTCGTTTCGGCACTTTACCAGTAGCAACGTGGTACAGATGGACGAACAGTGCTGTTGCGACCTCGTTGCAACGGGTAGGTTGGTGGGCGACATGACGGTCATTACGGAAAGCCGCATCACCAGCGTGGTGCGGGCGGCAGAGGCGCTGCTGTCACATCGCGCCGGATCAGCGGTCGTGCTGGACGATCCCGAGGACCTCGGCGGGAGCGGACGCACGACGGTGGTGCGGGTGAGGGTCGCACAGAACCCTCTCAGCCTGGACCGATCCCTGGTGATCAAGGCGCTGCCCGGGCACGAGGATCCCCAGGCCTTCCACCGTGAGATCGCGTCGTACAAGTACGCGACCGCGCTCCCGAACGAATCCCGTCCGGGCCCGCAGCTGATCGCGTCGGACACCGATCAGCGCATCATGGTCCTGTCCGACCTCGGTCACGGTCGATCGATGCTCGAGTTCCTGGCCGGCGTCGATCCCGTCGAGACCTCGCGCGCGGTCAGTGCCTGGGGTCAGGCACTCGGCCGGATGCACGCGGCCACGGTCGGTGGCGAGGTCGACTTCCTCGCGCTGCTGCGCCGCGGGCCGTCGGGTACCCAGGGACGCGACATCCTCCGCGACGAGGCGCTGCGCGCGATCGACTCGGTCGCCGGACACGCCGCGGTGCTGGGCGTGGATGTTCCCGAACACGTGATCGCTTCGCTGCGCGTGGCAGCCACGCTGTTCGACGACGGTGACCATCGCGCGTTCAGCCCGTCCGACGTCGGACCGGAGAACATTCTCCTCAACGACGACGGCGTCCAGTTCATGGATTACGAGTGGGGCGGCTTCCGCGACGCGACGCTCGACATCGCCTACGCACTGGTCACCATCACGGCTCAGTTGCCGCCGCGTACCTCGGCGCGCGCCACCGATCTCGAGGTGTCGATCGTCGACGCCTGGCGGTCGGAGGTGCACTCGATCTGGCCGGCCCTCGCCCACGAGCGTGAGATGCAGCGCAAGGTCCTGCTCGCACGGCTGCTGTGGGTGTGGCTGTCGACCGCGTGGATGCTGCCGGGTGATGCCGAGACCGATTCCGACCCTGCCGCCGACTCCGACGCGCTCACGTTCTCGGCCGCCGGGTTCACCCACGACTGGGCCCTGCACACCAACGACCCGCGTGTGATCGTGAGCCGCTGGACCGATCTCGCGGCCGCCGCCGGGCGCGCCGGAGATGACGAGACCTCGGTGTTCGCGACCTCGATGGGCGTCGCGCTGCAGCGCATCTGGCTGGCCTGACACGCTCGTGGACGGACTGTTCGACCCACCCGACGACCCTCGGGCCGGTACTGCCGGGCCCGGACCGGGCGGGCTCATCGCACCGCCCCCGGGCGCACCGCTCGCGGTGCGGATGCGTCCGCAGAACCTGGACGAGATCGTCGGGCAGCAGCACCTGCTGGGCACCGGTTCGCCGCTTCGGCGACTGATCAACGGCTCCGGGGCGGCCTCGGTGCTGCTGTACGGGCCGCCTGGAACCGGCAAGACCACGATGGCCTCGCTCATCGCCCGGGCCACGGGCGGCCGGTTCGAGGCGCTGTCGGCGTTGTCGGCGGGCGTCAAAGAGGTCCGGGCGGTCATCGACGTCGCCCGCCGCCGTCTCATCGGTGACACCACGAACGGCGGTCAGCAGACGGTCCTGTTCATCGACGAGGTCCATCGGTTCTCCAAGACCCAGCAGGACGCGCTTCTCGACGCCGTCGAGAACAGGATCGTGCTGCTGGTGGCGGCCACCACCGAGAATCCGTCGTTCTCGGTCGTCGCGCCGCTGCTGTCCCGGTCGCTGGTCCTCCAGTTGCGTTCGCTCACCGACTCCGACATCCGCGAGGTGCTCACGCGTGCCGTCGCCGACCCTCGCGGACTCGGCGGTGAGGTCGAGGTCACCGACGCCGCCTACGACCATCTGGTCGCCGTGTCCGGTGGTGACGCGCGGCGGGCGCTGACCGCGCTCGAGGCCAGCGCGGACGCCACCGACCGGATCGACCTGGCCGACGTGGAGACCGCGATCGACCGCGCCGCGGTCCGGTACGACCGCGACGGCGACCAGCACTACGACGTGACGAGTGCGTTCATCAAGTCCATCCGGGGTTCGGACGTGGACGCCGCCGTGCACTACCTGGCGCGGATGATCGCGGCGGGGGAGGACCCGCGATTCATCGCGCGTCGCCTGATGATCCACGCGAGCGAGGACATCGGCATGGCCGATCCGACGGCGTTGCAGACGGCCGTGGCGGCCGCCCAGGTGGTCAACCTCGTGGGGATGCCCGAGGCCAAACTCGCGCTGACGCAGGCCACCATCCACCTGGCGACGGCACCGAAGTCGGCGGGGGTCGTCGCGGCGATCGGCGCCGCACTCGCCGATGTCGAGTCGGGGAAGGCCGGCGCCGTGCCCGCGCATCTACGGGACAGTCACTATCCGGGCGCCAAGAAGCTCGGCAGCGGCGTCGCCTATCGATATCCACACGACGATCCCGACGGTGTCGTGCCGCAGCAGTATCCACCCGACGATCTTGTCGGGAGGGATTACTACGTCCCGACCGACCACGGACTGGAACGCGAGATCGGGCCGCGGGTGGCCAAGCTGCGGTCGATCGTGCGCGGGGCGGTGTCGCGGAGACGCTCTCGCTGAGTTCGCGCAGATGAGAGTCCATGCGCCGCTGCGCGGTGCGCCGACGGTAGTCTGAGATGTCGCGACAACCGACGGCCGCTACCACCAATGGCGAGGACGAACCCCACAGTGCAGACGCATGACATCCGGAAGCGCTTTCTGGACCATTTCATCAAGGCCGGGCACACCGAGGTGCCGAGTGCCTCGTTGCTGCTCGACGACCCCAACCTGCTGTTCGTCAACGCCGGCATGGTCCCGTTCAAGCCGTTCTTCCTGGGTGAGCAGACCCCGCCGTACTCCCGGGCGACCAGCGTCCAGAAGTGCGTCCGGACCCTGGACATCGACGAGGTGGGCATCACCACCCGGCACAACACCTTCTTCCAGATGGCCGGGAACTTCTCCTTCGGCGACTACTTCAAGCGTGAGGCGATCACCTTCGCCTGGACGCTGCTGACCGGCAGCGTGGCCGACGGCGGTTTCGGCATCGACGCACAGAAGCTGTGGCCGACTGTGTACCTCGACGACGACGAGGCCGAGGCCATCTGGCGCGACGAGATCGGCGTGCCCGCCGAGCGCATCCAGCGACGCGGGATGAAGGACAACTACTGGTCGATGGGCGTGCCCGGTCCGTGCGGTCCGTGTTCGGAGATCTTCTACGACCGCGGCCCCGCCTACGGCGTCGAGGGCGGTCCCGAGGCCGACGAGGACCGCTACATCGAGATCTGGAATCTCGTCTTCATGCAGAACGTCCGCGGCCCCGGCGGCGGCAAGGACAACTACGAGATCCTCGGGCCGCTGCCGAAGCAGAACATCGACACGGGCATGGGCGTCGAGCGCGTGGCCTGCATCCTGCAGGGCGTCGACAACGTCTACGAGACCGACCTGTGCAAGCCGATCATCGACCTCGCGGCGGAACTGTCCGGTCGGGCGTACGGCGCCGGTTCGCACGATGACGACGTCCGGTTCCGCGTCGTCGCCGACCACGCCCGCACGTCGGCCATGCTGATCGGCGACGGTGTGCTGCCCGGCAACGACGGCCGGGGATACGTCCTGCGTCGTCTGCTGCGTCGGGTCGTGCGGTCCATGCGCCTGCTCGGTACCGGCGACAATCAGCCGACCATGGGCACGATCATCGGCAAGGTCATCGATCTCATGGCGCCGTCGTATCCCGAGCTCGAGACACAGCGTCGGCACATCGTCGACGTTGCGGTGGGTGAGGAGACCTCCTTCTCCAAGACCCTCGCCGCGGGTTCGAAGCTGTTCGCCGACGCCGCGACCGCCACCAAGAGCGCGTCACGCACCACCATCAGCGGCTCCGACGCCTTCACCCTGCACGACACCTACGGTTTCCCGATCGACCTCACCCTCGAGATGGCGGCCGAGGCCGGTCTCGCCGTCGACCAGGAGGGCTTCACCGCCCTCATGGCCGAGCAGAAGCAGCGTGCCAAGGCAGACGCCACCGCCCGCAAGACCGGTCACGCCGACCTGAGCGTGTACCGCGACTTCCTCGACCGCGGGCCGACCGAGTTCACCGGATTCGACGAACTCGTCTCGGAGGCACGGGTTCTCGGTCTCGTCGCCGATGGTGCTCGACTCCCGGCGGCGTCGGCCGGCCAGGAGCTGACCGTCGTCCTCGACCGCACCCCGCTGTACGCCGAATCCGGCGGTCAGATGGCCGATGTCGGCACGATCACCACCGGTTCGGGTGTCCGCATGTCGGTCACCGACGTGCAGAAGGTCGGAAAGTCGGTGTGGCTGCACAAGGTCCGCATCGACGAGGGCGAGATCGAAGAGGGCGACGAGGTGCTCGCTGCCGTCGACACCGCCTGGCGGCACGGCGCCACCCAGGGCCACTCGGGCACCCACATGGTCCACGCCGCGCTGCGCGAGGTCCTCGGCCCCGGCGCCACCCAGGCCGGTTCGCTGAACCGCCCGGGCTACCTGCGCTTCGACTTCAACGCCACCGGCCCGGTCACCGAGGCCCAGCGCCGCGAGATCGAGGAGATCAGCAACGCCGCTGTCGAGGCGAACTACCAGGTCAACACCTTCGAGACAGGTCTGGCCGAGGCCAAGGCCATGGGCGCGATGGCGCTGTTCGGCGAGAACTACGGCGACCTCGTACGCGTCGTCGAGATCGGCGGGCCCTTCTCGATGGAACTGTGTGGCGGTACGCACGTCGCGTCGTCGTCGCAGATCGGCCCGATCACGCTGATCGGGGAGTCCTCGGTCGGTTCCGGTGTCCGGCGCGTCGAAGCGTATGTCGGCATGGACTCGTTCCGCTTCCTGTCGAAGGAGCGGGCGCTGCTCGCCGGCCTGGCCTCGTCGCTCAAGGTGCCCTCAGAAGAGGTGCCCGGACGCGTCGAGCAGCTCGTCACCAAGCTCCGCGACGCCGAGAAGGAACTCGACCGGGTGCGCGCCGAGGCGGCCCGCGCCGCGGTCTCCGGTCTCCTCGACGCCGCGAGAACGGTCGGTGCCACCCTCGTGGTCGAGGGGCGGGTGCCGGGGCTCGACGCCAACGGCCTGCGCTCGGTGGTGACCGACCTGCGCGGCCGGGTCGCCGACCGGCAGGCCGTGATCGCTCTGTTCTCGCCGAGCGGTGACGGCCCGGATGCCAAGGTGCCGTTCGTGATCGCGACCACCGCCGCCGCGCGCGACGCCGGGATCAAGGCGGGCGACCTCGTGAAGGAGGTGGCCCCGCTGGTGGGTGGCCGTGGCGGCGGCAAGCCCGATCTCGCCCAGGGCTCGGGTACCGATCCGGCCGGGATCGACGCCGCGCTCACACGTATCCGCGAGTTCGTCGGCTGATGCCGGACCCGCAGCCCCTGCCGGACGGGCCCTCACGGCCCCGCGGTCGACTCCTCGGCATCGACGTCGGGAGTGTGCGCATCGGGGTCGCCGTCTGCGACCCCGACGGCATCCTGGCCACGCCGGTCGAGACCGTCCGTCGAACCCCTTCGAGCACAGCCGATCTCGATCGGATCGCAGAGCTCGTCGCGGAGTACGAGGTGCTCGGGGTGGTCGTCGGCTTGCCGAAGACGCTGAAGAACACCGCGGGGGCCGCCGCCGACACCGCGCGCGAGTTCGGTGACCGGCTCGCCGACCGCATCGCGCCGGTGGCCGTGCAGTGGCAGGACGAACGTTTCACCACGGTGACCGCGCAGCGGGCCCTCCATGCGAGTGGGAGGTCGGTGAAGTCGTCGCGCGGGGTGATCGACCAGGCGGCCGCGGTCGCTATTCTTCAGGGATGGCTCGATGCGCGACGGTGAATCAGGCGACCCCTCAACAGAGTCGGGAGAGGACCCTTCGGTGACCGAGGATCGGCGTCGCACTCGACACCGGGACAGCCAGGGGCGCCGAGCCGAGGGCATGGATCCCGAGCGCCTGCGGTACTTCACCCAGTCGACGGAGGGCTCACCGCACACCCGGCATCGCCGGCGCCGCGCGGGTCAGGCGCCCGCGGACCCGGCCGGACGCCGGCCCGCACCACCCGCGATACCCCCGGCCGAGCAATCACGGCCGGTGCCTGACGCGTCCCGGCCCCGCGCCACGCCGGTCCGGATCCCGCCCGGAGAGGCGCCCCCGATGGCCCCGCCCCGATCGGAGGCTCCGCCCCGCCCCGATGCACCCCCTCGTCCGGAGGCGCCCACGCGTTCGGTGGCACCCCCGCGTCCGGAGGCGCCCACGCGCCCGGCCCCGCCTCGCGCGACGCCGCCGGCCACCCGGTCGGTGACCCCGCCGCCCGCGCCCCCGAGGAGTGCACCCGTCGAGGAGGACGACCTCGACACCGACTTCACGATGGCCCGCCCGCACGCGCAGGTCCCGTCGTACCGCGACGAGGTCGACCACGACGACGCCCGGACCCGTTCGTCGCAGGCTCGCGGGATCGAGACGCCGGACGACGACTGGTGGCCCGGAGTCGACGACGTCGAGCCGGCCCAGCAGACCCGACGCCCTCCGCGTCGCAGCCGCAAGAAGCGACGCATGGTGCTGGTGCTGGCCCTGGTCTTCATGCTGGCGCTGATCACCGGCGTCGGCTACTACGGGCTGCGGGCCACCGGAATGCTCGAGTCGCGCAAGGACTATTCCACCGCCGCAGGCGCGGGTGATGTCGTCGTCGACATCCCCGACAACTCGACGCTCGCCGACTTCGGTCGCATCCTCGTCGACGCTGATGTGGTCGGCAGTGTGCGCGCATTCGTCGACGCAGCCGACGGTCAGCCCATCTCGGGCGGTCTGTACAAGATGCGCACCCAGATCCCCGCCAGCACGGCCGTCGAGATGTTGACCGACGACGGGGCCCAGCACCGCGTCGGTCGCGTGGTGATCCCGCCGGGCCTCCAGCTCGATTCGAAGACCGGTGTCGACGGCAAGGTCACACCGGGCATCTTCCAGCTGATCGAGAACGCGACCTCGTTCTCCGTCAACGGTCAGCAAGAGGGTGTCACCGTCGCCGACCTCGAGAAGGCGGCCGCCGACGCCACCCCGGAGGAGCTCGGCGTACCGGAGTGGGCACAGCGGAACGTCAGCGAGATGACCGGTGATCACCGGCGCATCGAGGGCCTCATCGCACCGACGACGTGGGAACGCGTCGAGCCGGACCACACCGCGACCCAGATCCTGCAGGAGCTGATCTCCCAGAGCGGCGCGATGTTCCAGCAGTGGGGTCTGGTGGATCGCAACAACTCCGGGCTCGATCCGTATCAGACACTGATCGCCGCGTCGATCGTGGAACGCGAGGTGCGTCACGTCGAGGACGCGCCGAAGGTCGCACGCGTGATCCGCAACCGACTCGACCGGGATCAGTTGCTGCAGATGGACTCGACGCAGAACTACACCGCCGACATCACCAACATCGACGTGCACGGCGAGGCGTACAAGGCCGACAACGAGTGGAACACCTACCGGTACAAGGGGTTGCCGCCGACCCCGATCGCCGCCGTGGGCGTACCCGCACTGGAGGCCATGCTCGATCCGGCGCCGGGATCCTGGTTGTACTTCGTGACCGTCGACACCGCCGGGACCACGTTGTTCGCGGACACCTTCGAAGAACACAAGCGCAATCGCGAGGTCGCCTGCCGGAACAAGCTGGTGGCCACGGGATGCAGTCAGTGAGCAGCGTGCCCGCCGTGAACACCGCGCCCGCCCACACCCGATCGCCGTACGGCGATCATCGGCGCGCTGCGGTCCTCGGCTCTCCGATCGCGCATTCACGTTCGCCGCGTGTGCATCTCGCGGCATATCGCGCCCTCGGGCTCCTCGACTGGGGTTACGACCGGATCGAGTGCACGCCAGATCAGTTGCCCGGGATCGTCTCCGGGGCCGATCCCGAGTTCATCGGTTTCTCGGTCACGATGCCGAACAAGCTGGCGGCGCTCGAGTTCGCGACGGAACGGACTGAGCGCGCCGAGCTCGTCGGTTCGGCCAACACCCTGGTGCGCATCGACGGCGGATGGCGGGCCGATTGCACCGACGTCGACGGGATGGCCGGGGCACTGACCGACCTCGCCGTCGATGCCGACATCGCGGGCGGCGCGTCGCCGGTCGCCGTCGTCGTCGGCGCCGGCGGGACCGCGCTCCCGACGGTTCTGGCGCTCGCCGGTGCCGGCGTCACCGATCTCACCGTCGTCGCGCGCGATTCCCGACGCGCCGCAGCGGTCCTCGGGCTGTGCGAGCGGCTGGGGGTCGCCGGCAGCGTGTCCGCGTTCGAGACCGGTCCCGATCTGGATCGCGCGTGCAGCGGCGCGGCCGTCGTCGTGTCGACGGTGCCGGCCCCGGCTGCCGCGACACTGGCGGCGTCGGTGGCGCGGGCCCCCAAAGTGGTCGATGTGATCTACGACCCGTGGCCGACGCCGCTCGCGACCACCGTGGCCGCCGCCGGCGGGCGGGTCGTCGGGGGGCTGGTCATGCTCGTCAACCAGGCCTTCCGCCAGGTCGAACTGTTCACCGGACTGCCTGCCCCTCGAGACGTGATGGTCGAGGCGCTCACCACCGCCGGCTGATCGGCACCCGGACCCTCCACAGGTATCACCGGTTGGGGATGGACGACAGTCGGTTGTCGCTGGAGACGGCACGATTCGTCGATGGCCGAGATCACCATTCTGTTGTGGCTGATCGCCATCGCGGTCACCGACGTACGCACCCTGCGAATCCCCAACCGTCTCGTCTGGCCGGGAGTCTGGGCGGTGACGGCGCTGGGTGTGGTGCACCCGGAACCCGCACTGGCCGCCCTCGTCGCCGCCACGCCCTACGCGCTGTGCTTCGGCAGGCGGTGGTGTGGGGGAGGTGACGTCAAGCTCGCCGCGGTCTGCGGTGGTCTCACGCTGCGGTGGGATGCGGCCCTGCTCATGGTCGCGGTGGCCGCGACCCTGTCGTTGGGCCTCGTGGCCTACCGTGCCGTGACCCGCCGAGACACCATCGTCCACGCCCACGGACCGGTCCTCGTTTCCGCGACCGTCGTCGTCGCGGGCCTCCTGTGAGGTCTCGTCGGCGCCGCCGTCGGCCCGGCCGGACCCGCATGGAACAATCGATCACTGTGTTGCGCTGGATAACTGCCGGAGAATCCCACGGACCTGCCCTGGTCGCCATCGTCGAGGGCATGGTGGCCGGCGTCGAGGTCACCTCATCGGACATCGCCGAACAGCTGGCGCGCCGTCGCCTGGGCTACGGCCGCGGTGCGCGGATGAAGTTCGAGGCCGACAAAGTGACCGTGCTCGGCGGGGTCCGCCACGGCGAGACCATGGGCGGTCCGGTCGCGATCGAGATCGGCAACACCGAGTGGCCCAAGTGGGAAACCGTGATGGCGGCCGACCCGGTCGACGCCGCCGAACTCGAGGGGAGCGCCCGCAACGCGCCGCTCACCCGTCCCCGGCCCGGGCATGCGGACTACTCCGGCATGCTCAAGTACGGTTTCGACGACGCGCGTCCGGTGCTCGAGCGGGCGAGTGCCCGCGAGACCGCAGCCCGTGTCGCCGCCGGTACCGTCGCCCGGAATTTCCTTCGCCAGGTCCTCGGTATCGACGTCGTCTCCCACGTCATCTCGATCGGCGCCAGCGATCCCTACGACGGCCCGCCGCCGCGCATCTCCGACCTGGAGGCCATCGACGCCAGTCCGGTCCGCGCCTTCGACGCAGACGCCGAAGCGTCGATGATCGCCGAGATCGAGGCTGCGAAGAAGGACGGTGACACCCTCGGCGGCGTCGTGGAGGTCGTCGCGACCGGTGTGCCCGTCGGCCTGGGCTCGCACGTCAGCGGCGAGACACGTCTTGACGCGCGCCTGGCCGCGGCTCTCATGGGCATTCAGGCGATGAAGGGTGTCGAGGTGGGCGACGGTTTCACCACCGCCCGGCGTCGTGGCAGCGAGGCGCACGACGAAATGGTCCCCGGCGCCGACGGCGTCCTGCGGTCGACCAATCGTGCGGGCGGTCTCGAGGGAGGCATGACCAACGGCGAGGACCTGCGGGTGCGGGTGGCGATGAAGCCCATCTCGACGGTGCCGCGTGCGCTCTCGACGGTCGACATGGCCACGGGCGAGACCGCGAGCGCGATCCACCAGCGCTCCGATGTGTGCGCAGTGCCCGCTGCGGGTGTGGTGGCCGAGGCGATGGTCGCGCTCGTCGTCGCGCAGGCGGCGCTCGAGAAGTTCGGGGGCGATTCGGTCACCGAGACCGCGGCGAACCTCCGTGCCTACCTGGCCGCCGTCGAGGCGCGGCCGCCGCGCGCATGACACAGCCCCCGACCCCGACGACCCCGTCCCCGACGCGGGCGACGACGGGGAGGCGTCCGGCAGCGGTGCTGATCGGCTTCATGGGGGCCGGCAAGTCGACGGTCGGCCGCGTGCTCGCCGACCGGCTCGGTGTCGACTTCATCGACACCGATGTGGAACTCGTCCGCCGCACGGGGCGCAGCATCCCGGAGATCTTCGAGTCCGACGGAGTGGCAGCCTTCCGGACGATCGAGGAGAACGTGGTCACCGACGTCCTGGACAACCACGGTGGCGTGGTCTCCCTCGGCGGCGGTGCGGTGACGACTCCCGGGGTGCGCGACGCGCTGACCGATCAACGGGTCGTCTACCTCCGCGTCTCGCCCGAGCGTGGGTATGCGCGGGTCTCCGGAACCGACCGTCCGCTCCTGGCGGCCGCCGACCCCGCTGCGCGCTACGCGGAACTGCTCGCCGAACGAACTGGGACCTACACGTCGGTGTGCTCGTTCGAGGTGGACGCCGATGCCGATCCCGACACCGTCGCCGACGCCGTCGTCGTGCGACTCGCCCGCGAACTGATGTGAGGAAGCCGATCATGTCCGAACCAGACCAGACCGGGGCCGACCAGGCCGGAACCGACCCCATCGCGATCCGGGTCAACGCCGGCGCTCCCTACGACGTGACGATCGGCCGCGGTCTCCTCGGTGAGGTCGCCGCCGCCGCTACGGGCGCCGACCACATCGCCATCCTGTATCAACCGCCCCTGGCCAAGACAGCCGAACAGGTGCGGGAATACCTCGCGGGCAAGGGATTCGACGCCCATCGGGTCGAGATCCCCGACGCCGAGGCCGGCAAGGACCTGTCCGTCGCATCCTTCTGCTGGGAGGTGTTCGGCCGCATCGGACTCAAGCGCAACGACAAGGTCATCAGCCTCGGCGGTGGCGCGGCGACCGATCTCACCGGCTTCGTCGCCGCGACGTGGATGCGCGGCATCGGCGTGATCCACATCCCGACGACGCTGCTCGCGATGGTCGACGCGGCCGTCGGCGGCAAGACCGGAATCAACACCGAGGCCGGGAAGAACCTGGTCGGCTCGTTCCATGAGCCCGACGCGGTCCTCATCGACATCGGCACCCTGGAAACGGTGCCGCGCAACGAGATCGTCGCCGGCCTCGCCGAGGTCATCAAGACCGGCTTCATCGCCGACCCGACGATCCTCGACATCATCGAGGCCGACCCCGAGGCCGCGCTGGATCCGACCGGACCGGTGCTGCCCGATCTGATCCGCCGTTCGGTACAGGTGAAGGCGGACGTGGTGTCGGCCGACCTCAAGGAGTCCTCCCTACGGGAGATCCTCAACTACGGGCACACACTCGGGCACGCGATCGAGCGTCGCGAGCGCTACCGCTGGCGTCACGGGGCCGCTGTCTCGGTGGGTCTGGTCTTCGCGGCCGAACTCTCGCGTCTGGCCGGGCGTCTCGACGACGCGACCGCCGACCGTCACAAGCGAGTCCTGGAACTCGTCGGGCTGCCCACGACCTACGATCCCGACGCGTTCGGCGATCTGCTCGAGGGGATGGCGGGGGACAAGAAGAACCGCTCGGGTGTGCTGAGATTCGTCGTGCTGGACGGCCTGGCGAAGCCGGGCCGCCTCGAAGGGCCGGACCCCGGCCTGCTCGCCGCGGCCTATTCGGCGGTGGCCGGCGGCGCGCCGGCCGGCACCTCGATACTCCTCTGACCGCGACACTCCGGTAGCCGGGTACCCGTTCAGCCGCGTCACCCGTCGCGGCTGAACGACCGGCGTCGGCTCAGCGGATCTGCTGGGTCGGCGCGTCGTCGGCGGTGGAGTCGCGGTGGGTGCCGTCTCCGTGATCGGCATGCCGATCCTCGTGAACCGACCAGTCGTCGTCGGACGCGCTCTTGTTCTGCTCGCGGCGGATGAGCCAGCGGCCGATCGCGGCACCCACGAAGGCCGGGACGAAGACGAGCAGGGCGGTGAACGAGGCCCCGGCGATTAGCTCGATGAACAAGCTGGCCTGGCCGATGCCCGCGAGCACGACGGTGCCGAGAATCCAGGAGATCAGGCCCGCGAGTACGCCAGCCAGAACGCCCGCCTGCAGCCACCGGACCGTCAGATCCTCGTAGTCGTCGGGATCGGGGTTGGCGCGGGCGTCGCGAATCCCGTCGTAGCCGCCCCACAGGATCGCCACGAGTACGACGGCGGCGATCGCGATGGTTCGCCAGACGGTGGAGTTGAGGGGTGCCTGCACCACCGCCACTCCGAGCAACACACGGGCGAGGACGTGAACGGCGGTCATCGTCAGACCGCGCACCAACCACGAAGACATGCGCGTCATACTACGCACCACGGTGGTGACTGCGGACACACCTGGTCGATGTCGTGGTTCGCCCGGGGCGGGCGCTCGCCGTAGCGTGGCAGGGTGCCGATCAACCACGACACCGCAGGCCGACGTGACCGCCTCCGGTCGCAACTCCGATCCGCCGACGAGCCGGTCTCGGCCCTCGTCGTCTCCGACCTCGTCAATGTCCGATATCTGACCGGCTTCACCGGTTCGAACGCGGCCGTCCTGATCGACGCCGACGATCCGGCGGCCGACCGGGTGGCGACCGATGGCAGATACATCACGCAGGTCGCCGCCCAGGTGCCCGACGTCGCACCGATCATCGAGCGAGCCTGCGTTCCGGCTCTCGTCGACCACGCGCGCACGGCCGGTGCAAGACGCATCGGCTTCGAGGCCGACACCGAGACGGTCGCGGCCCATCGCGCGCTGGCCGCCACGCTCGACGGGTCGGGGATCGAGCTCGTGGGCCTGTCCGGGACCGTGCAGCGGCTACGCGCGATCAAGGACGCGCATGAGGTCGCCCTGCTGCGGGCGGCGTGCGCCATCGGCGACGCGGCACTGGCCACCATCATCGCCGACGGTGTTCTGCGTGCCGGTACCACCGAACGGGAGGCCGCCCGGGCGCTCGAGTGGGAGATGTACCGGCTCGGCGCGGACGGGATCGCCTTCGAGACGATCGTGGCCGCGGGAGCTCATTCGGCGATTCCGCATCACCGACCCACGCACACGGCGCTGGCCGACGGGGACTTCGTCAAGATCGACTTCGGCGCCGTCGTCGCCGGATATCACTCGGACATGACGCGCACGTTCGTCCTCCGTCGTGCGGCGGCCTGGCAGCGCGATCTCTACGAACTCGTGGCGACCGCGCAGGAGGCGGGCCGCAAGGCCCTGGCCCCCGGCGCCGAGCTGCGGGCCGTCGACGCCGCTGCCCGCGACGTCATCGCCGACGCGGGCCGGGGCGAGTATTACGTGCACGGCCTGGGCCACGGGGTGGGCCTGGAGATCCACGAAGCGCCGGGGATCGGCAAACTCGCGGCGGGTACACTGCCTTGCGGTGCAGCGGTCACCGTGGAGCCCGGTGTGTACCTGCCCGGATGGGGCGGGGTCCGGATCGAGGACACACTGGTGGTCACCGAGGGTGACCCCGACCTGCTGACCGCCACCGACAAGACATTCACCGTCATCTGACTGCAAGGGAACGAATACCACATGGCATCCACCGCCGACTTCAAGAACGGCCTCGTGCTGCGCATGGACGACCAGCTCTGGCAGATCATGGAGTTCCAGCACGTCAAGCCGGGCAAGGGTCCCGCGTTCGTGCGCACCAAGATCAAGAACGTGCTGAGCGGCAAGACCGTGGACAAGACCTTCAACGCGGGCGTCAAGGTCGAGACCGCAACCGTCGATCGTCGTGACATGACCTTCCTCTACAACGACGGCACCGATTACGTGTTCATGGACTCGCAGGACTACGAGCAGTTCTCCCTCTCGCCGGCCACCGTCGGCGACGGCGCGCGCTTCCTGCTGGAGAACATGACCGTGCAGGTGTCGCTGAACGAGGGCAACCCGCTGTTCGTCGAGCTGCCGGTCACCGTCGAGCTGATCGTCGCCCAGACCGATCCCGGCCTGCAGGGTGATCGCTCCACCGGCGGCACCAAGCCCGCCACCCTCGAGACCGGCGCCGAGATCCAGGTCCCGCTGTTCATCAACACCGGCGACAAGCTCAAGGTCGATTCGCGCGACGGCAGCTACCTCGGCCGCGTCAACTCCTGACCTGTGAAACAACCCGGAACCCGACACAAGGCGCGGCGTCGCGCCGTGGATCTGCTCTTCGAGGCGGAGGCCAAGGGCGTCAGTCCCGCCCAGCTGGTCGCCGAGCGTCGTGAGTATGTGCGATCGGACGAGAGCGTGGGCTCCATCCACGATTACACCGCGACCGTGATCCAGGGTCTGGCCGACGATCAGTCCCAGATCGATGCGGTCATCTCGTCGTACCTGCGCGACTGGACCCTCGAGCGGCTCCCCGCCGTCGACCGCGCCATCATGCGCCTGGCGACCTGGGAGCTGTTCAACTCCCTCGACGTCGACACGATCGTCGTCGTCGACGAGGCGGTGGAGCTCGCCAAGGAGCTGTCGACCGACGACTCGCCTGCCTTCGTCAACGGCGTGCTCGCCAAGATCGCCGAACTCGCCCCTCAGGTGCGGGCAGCTGCCTCCGCCGAGCCCGGCGGGGCCGCACCCGGAGGACCGGAGCACAACTGAACCGCGCCGGGTGTGGCGTACGTCGCGGGAATTCGTGGGCGTCGCCGCCCGGTGTAGAGTGTCGCGAGACAGACATCCTTTAACGATCCGTCCTGCGAGGCGGAGAAGGAGGTCGGCTTTGGCCAGCCCCGCTCCCAGGGTGCTGCTCGATGCCGCTGACGTGTCGCGCACGATCGCTCGTGTCGCGCACCAGGTGATCGAGAAGACTGCCCTGGACTCGCCCGACGCACCCCGCGTCGTTCTCATCGGAATCCCCACTCGCGGAACATCTCTGGCGACCCGGCTGGGCGCCAGGATCGGCGAGTTCTCGGGTGTCGACGTGCCCGTGGGTTCGCTCGATATCACTCTCTATCGCGACGATCTCCGAGGCAAGCCACACCGGCCGCTCGAACGGACCGTGGTGCCCGTCGGCGGTGTCGACAACGCCGTCGTGATCCTCGTCGACGACGTCCTGTTCTCGGGGCGGACGGTGCGCGCGGCACTCGACGCGCTGCGCGACCTCGGGCGCCCGGCAGCGGTGCAACTCGCCGTCCTCGTCGACCGCGGTCATCGCGAACTGCCGTTGCGCGCGGACTATGTCGGCAAGAACATCCCGACCGCACGCGACGAGCAGGTCTCGGTGCATCTCGTCGAACACGACGGCACCGACGAGGTCGTGCTCGGTTCGGCGTCGAAATCGACTACGACCGAGAGTGATTCGTGATGCGGCATCTGCTCTCGACGCAGGACCTGAGTCGTGAGGACGCCACCGCGCTTCTCGACGACGCCGAACGCTTCGAGCAGGCGCTCACCGGCCGCGAGGTCCGCAAGCTCCCCACACTTCGCGGTCGCACGGTCATGACCGTGTTCTACGAGAACTCCACCCGCACCCGGGTCTCGTTCGAGGTCGCGGGCAAATGGATGAGCGCCGACGTCATCAACGTGAGCGCCTCGAGTTCGTCTGCGGGCAAAGGGGAGTCGCTGCGCGACACGGTGAAGACCCTGCACGCCGCCGGTGCCGATGCGCTGATCGTCCGGCACCCGGCCTCGGGTGCGCCGGCCCAGATCGCCGACTGGACCACCTCTCCCGAGGGCGACGGTCCCGCGGTGATCAACGCCGGTGACGGGACACACGAACATCCCACCCAGGCGCTGCTCGACGCCCTGACCCTGCGGCAGCGCCTCGGCTCGCTCGACGGGCGCCGCGTCGCGATCGTAGGAGACATCGTCCACTCCCGGGTGGCACGTTCCAACGCGCACCTTCTCTCGACACTCGGCGCGGAGGTCGTTCTGGTCGCGCCACCGACACTGCTGCCGGCCGGGGTCGAGGAGTGGCCGGTCAGGGTGTCGGGCAGCCTCGACGCCGAACTCGCCGCCGTGGACGCCGTGATGATGCTGCGCGTCCAGGCCGAGCGGATGAACGGCGGGTTCTTCCCCAGCGCCCGCGAGTACGCGGTCCGCTTCGGACTCAACGACCGTCGGCTCTCACTGCTGTCCGATGACGCCGTCGTCCTGCATCCGGGACCGATGTTGCGCGGTATGGAGATCGGCTACTCGGTGGCGGACTCGCCCAAGGCCGCCGTGCTCGAGCAGGTCCGCAACGGCGTGCATGTGCGTATGGCGGTGCTGTTCCGTCTGCTCGTGGGCTCCGATTCCGCGGGAGCCCACCTATGACCCCCCACGAGACCGTTCCAGGAGTTGAGAAGTGACCGCCGCCACCGGACCCGTCCCGCCGACCGGGTCCGTCCTGCTCACCGCCGTCCGACCCTACGGCGAAGGAGATCCCGTCGACGTCCTCGTCGTCGACGGCGTCATCTCCGAGATCGCTTCCGGCATCACGGTTCCCGACGACGTGGAGGTGATCGACGGCGACGGTGGCGTGCTGCTGCCCGGTTTCGTCGACCTGCACACCCACCTGCGCGAACCGGGGCGTGAGGACACCGAGACCATCCGGTCGGGTTCGGCGGCCGCCGCGCTCGGCGGTTACACCGCCGTGTTCGCGATGGCCAACACGAGTCCGGTCGCGGACAACTCGACCGTCACCGACAACGTGTGGCGCTCGGGTCGCGAGGTCGGGCTCGTCGACGTCTACCCGGTCGGTGCGGTGACCGTCGGTCTCGAGGGCCGGGAGCTCGCCGAGATGGGCATGATGGCCGCCGGTGCCGCCGGAGTACGGATGTTCAGCGACGACGGCAAGTGCGTCGACGATCCGCTGCTCATGCGGCGCGCGCTCGAGTACGCCACCGGGCTGGGCGTCCTCATCGCCCAGCACGCCGAGGAACCGCGTCTGACGGTCGGTGCCGTCGCGAACGAGGGGCCGACCGCGTCCCGACTGGGCCTCGCGGGATGGCCGCGTGCGGCCGAGGAGTCGATCGTCATCCGCGACGCGCTGCTCGCCCGCGACGCCGGAGCACGCATCCACATCTGCCACGCCTCGACCGAGGGCACCGTCGAACTGCTGCGCTGGGCCAAGGATCAGGGGATCGCGATCACCGCGGAGGTGACACCGCATCACCTGCTGCTCGACGACTCCCGGCTCGAGACGTACGACCCGATCAACAAGGTGAACCCGCCGTTGCGCGAGGTCCGCGACAAGGAGGCGCTGCGGCAGGCGCTGGCCGACGGAATCGTCGACTGTGTGGCCACCGATCACGCGCC
Source organism: Gordonia terrae (assembly GCF_051789125.1). Taxonomy (GTDB): domain Bacteria; phylum Actinomycetota; class Actinomycetes; order Mycobacteriales; family Mycobacteriaceae; genus Gordonia; species Gordonia terrae_A. The sequence continues at coordinate 2,445,557 of NZ_CP196526.1, forward strand.
CCACGCCTCGCAGGAGAAGTGCTGCGAGTTCGCCCAGGCCAAGCCCGGCATGCTCGGCCTGCAGACGGCGCTGCCGATCATCGTGGAGACGCTGGTGAAGCCGGGTCTGCTCGACTGGCGCGGCGTGGCCCGTGTCATGAGCGAACGGCCCGCGCAGATCGTCGAGCTCGCCGACCAGGGACGACCCATCGCGGTCGGGGAGCCGGCGAACCTCACGGTGGTCGATCCGCAGGCTTCGTGGGTGGTGCGTGGTCGCGAGCTGGCGAGCCTGTCGGACAACACCCCGTTCGAGACGATGACGATGCCGGCCTCGGTCACGGCCACCGTGCTGCGCGGGATCGTCACCGCACGCGACGGGCAGGTCACCCGATGAGCATCGCATCGAGGCGCGGGACGATCCCGGCACTCCTCGCGGTGCTGGTGGTGGCCTCGGTGATCGCCACCGTCTCCGGATACGGCAAAATAGTCTTCAACGCGTGGTTCATCGGAGTGGTCGCACTCCTCGCGATCGGTGTGCTGTCGGTCTTCTACCTGCTGGCGACCGGCAATCGGAAGAAGGTCGCGGAGCAGGAAGCCGTGATCGGTGAGCTGCCCGTGTGCCCCGCGGACCCGGGTGTGGTCCTGCGAGGCCCGGACACCGGCCTGTACCTCGGCAGCACGCTCGCACCGAGCTGGCAGAACCGGGTGACCGTGGGCGACATCGGCGATCGGGCGTCGTCGGTGCTGACCGAATTCGAAAGCGGCGTCCTGATCGCCCGCCAAGGCGCGAGCGACATCTGGATACCCCGCGAATCGATCACCGCGGTCCGCACCGAACGCGGCATCGCGGGCAAGGTGATGACCGCCGACGGAGTGCTTGCGATCCGCTGGGTGTTGCCCAGCGGCACCGAGATCGACTCCGGCGTACGCGCGGACGACAAGACGATCTATCCCGGCTGGGTGCACGCCTTCGCCGGGCAGCAGGACAGTGGACATGGGCCACAGGGACAAGGGGCACAGGAATGAACACAGCGGTCTTGGTGCTGGAGAACGGCCAGGTGTTCACCGGCCGGAGTTTCGGCGCCGTCGGCGAGACCCTCGGCGAGGCGGTGTTCTGCACCGCGATGACCGGGTATCAGGAGACCTTGACCGATCCGAGCTACCACCGGCAGATCGTCGTGGCCACCGCGCCGCAGATCGGGAACACCGGTTGGAACGACGAGGACGGCGAGAGCACCGGCAGTGCCGGCAGCACCGACCTCGACGGTGACTCGGGCAAGATCTGGGTCGCCGGGTACGCCGTGCGCAACCCCACCCGTCGCGTCTCCAACTGGCGTGCGACCACCTCGCTCGAGGACGAACTGACCAAGCAGGGGATCGTCGGGATCGGGGGTATCGACACCCGTACCGTCGTGCGCATCCTGCGCGACCACGGTTCGATGAAGGCGGGCATCTTCTCCGGTCCGGCGCTCGCCGACAAGGACGAACTGATCGACCGGGTGCGCAACCAACCGGACATGAAGGGCGCCCGTCTCGCCGACGAGGTGACCACCAGCGACGGCTATGTCGTCGAACCCATCGACCAGCAGCGGTTCACCGTGGCCGCCATCGACCTGGGGATCAAGACCAACACGCCCCGCATGTTCGCCGAACGCGGAGTGCGCACCCATGTGCTGCCCGCGACCGTCGCGCTCGAGGCGATCGCCGACCTCAAGCCCGACGGTGTGTTCCTGTCCAACGGTCCGGGCGACCCGGCCACCGCCGACGACGTCGTGGAACTCACTCGTGGAGTCCTCGGCCAGGACATCCCGCTGTTCGGCATCTGCTTCGGCAACCAGATCCTGGGCCGCGCGCTCGGCCGCTCGACCTACAAGATGAAGTTCGGGCACCGCGGCATCAACATCCCGGTCGTCGATCACGCCACCGGCAAGGTCTCGATCACCTCGCAGAACCACGGCTTCGCTCTCGAAGGCGAGGCGGGGGAGGAGTTCGACTCCGACTTCGGCCGCGCCCGGGTCAGCCATGTCTGCGCCAACGACGGCACCGTGGAGGGCGTCGAGTTGCTCTCCGGTCGCGCCTTCTCCGTGCAGTACCACCCGGAAGCGGCCGCCGGACCCCACGATGCCGCGTATCTGTTCGACAAATTCGTCACCCTGCTCGAGGGCGACGAAGCAAGAGGAACGAGGGCCTGATGCCGCGTCGCGAAGACATCAACCACGTCCTGGTCATCGGCTCCGGACCGATCGTCATCGGCCAGGCCTGTGAATTCGACTACTCCGGGACCCAGGCGTGCCGCGTGCTCAAGGCCGAAGGCCTGCGGGTGTCGCTGGTGAACTCCAACCCGGCGACGATCATGACCGACCCGGAGTTCGCCGACGCCACCTACATCGAGCCGATCACGGCCGAGTACGTGGAGAAGGTCATCGAGGCCGAACGCGACGCCGGACACCCCATCGACGCGGTGCTGGCGACCCTCGGCGGTCAGACCGCGTTGAACACCGCTGTCGCACTGCATGATCGGGGTTCGCTGGAGAAGTACGACATCGAACTGATCGGTGCCGACTTCGACGCGATCCAGCGGGGCGAGGACCGCCAGATGTTCAAGGACATCGTCGAGAAGGTCGGAGGCGAGAGCGCGCGGTCACGCGTGTGCCACACCATGGACCAGGTGCGCGAGACCGTCGCCGAGCTCGGTTTCCCCGTGGTCGTACGACCCTCGTTCACGATGGGCGGCCTCGGTTCCGGCATGGCCTACGACGATGCGGATCTCGACCGCATCGCCGGTGGCGGTCTGGCCGCATCGCCGACGGCGAACGTCCTCATCGAGGAGTCGATCCTCGGCTGGAAGGAATACGAACTCGAGCTGATGCGCGACAACCGCGACAACGTGGTGGTCGTCTGCTCGATCGAGAACCTCGACCCGGTCGGCGTGCACACCGGTGACTCGGTGACGGTCGCCCCGGCGATGACGCTCACCGACCGCGAGTACCAGATCATGCGCGATCTCTCGATCGACATCCTCCGCGAGGTCGGCGTCGACACGGGCGGCTGCAACATCCAGTTCGCCCAGGACCCGCGCGACGGCCGGCTCGTCGTCATCGAGATGAATCCACGGGTGTCGCGGTCGTCGGCGCTGGCGTCGAAGGCCACCGGCTTCCCGATCGCGAAGATCGCCGCGAAGCTCGCCATCGGCTACAGCCTCGACGAGATCGTCAACGACATCACCAAGGAGACCCCGGCCTGTTTCGAGCCGACGCTCGACTACGTCGTGGTCAAGGCGCCGCGGTTCGCGTTCGAGAAATTCCCGGGCGCCGACGACACCCTCACCACCACGATGAAGTCGGTGGGTGAGGCGATGAGCCTCGGCCGCAGCTTCGCCGAGGCTCTCGGCAAGGTCATGCGTTCGCTGGAGACGAAGGCCGGTGGATTCTGGGCCGAGCCGAACCGCCCCGACCCGGCGACGGTCGATCTGCCCGCGCTGCTCGAGGACATCAAGACCCCGAAGGACGGTCGGCTGTACAAGCTGATGCTGGCCTTCGACGCGGGCGCGACGGTCGAGGACCTGTACGAGGCCACCGCCATCGACCCGTGGTTCCTCGCCGAGATCGGTGGCATCGCCGCGCTCGGTGCGGAGATCCGCGACGCCGACACCCTCGACGAGGCTTTACTCCGCGAGGCCAAGTCCACCGGCTTCTCTGACCGCCAGATCGCTGCTCTGCGTTCGGATTTCGCCGACGAGGCAGCCGTACGCGCCCATCGGATCGGGCTGGGGGTGCGTCCGGTCTACAAGACGGTGGACACCTGCGCGGCCGAGTTCGAGGCGAAGACGCCGTACCACTACTCCAGCTACGAGCTCGATCCCGCGGCGACCAGCGAGATCGCACCGCAGACCGAACGGCAGAAGGTCCTGATCCTGGGGTCGGGGCCCAACCGCATCGGACAGGGCATCGAGTTCGACTACTCGTGTGTGCACGCCGCGCTGACGCTGTCGGAGGCCGGATACGAGACCGTGATGGTCAACTGCAACCCGGAGACCGTGTCGACGGACTACGACACCGCCGATCGCCTCTACTTCGAGCCGCTGACCTTCGAGGACGTGCTGGAGGTCTATCACGCGGAGTCGCAGTCGGGCACCGTCGCCGGCGTCATCGTGCAGCTCGGCGGTCAGACGCCGCTCGGCCTGGCGCACCGGCTCGAGGAGGCCGGTGTACCCATCGTCGGTACCAGTCCGGCCGCCATCGACCTGGCCGAGGACCGCGGCGAGTTCGGCAAGGTCCTCACCGCCGCCGGGCTGCCGGCACCGGCGTTCGGGACCGCGACGAGCTTCGCCGAGGCTCGTGACACCGCGGCACGCATCGGATACCCGGTGCTGGTCCGGCCGTCGTACGTCCTCGGTGGGCGCGGCATGGAGATCGTCTACGACGAGAAGTCCCTGGAGGACTACATCTCTCGCGCCACCGAGCTGACCCCGGATCACCCGGTGCTCGTCGACCGGTTCCTCGAGGACGCGGTGGAGATCGACGTCGACGCCCTGTGTGACGGTGACGAGGTCTACATCGGCGGCGTCATGGAGCACATCGAGGAGGCCGGCATCCATTCCGGCGACTCCGCGTGTGCGCTGCCGCCGGTGACGCTCGGGCGCGCCGACCTGGAGATGGTGCGGAGCTCGACCGAGGCGTTGGCCAAGGGCATCGGCGTGAAGGGGCTGCTCAACGTCCAGTACGCGCTCAAGGACGACGTCCTCTACGTGCTGGAAGCGAATCCTCGTGCGAGCCGGACGGTCCCGTTCGTGTCCAAGGCGACCGCGGTGCCCCTTGCCAAGGCGTGTGCCCGGGTCATGCTCGGTGCATCGATCGGGGAGCTGCGCGAGCAGGGCATCCTCCCCGCCACCGGCGATGGGGGCGAGGCCCCGGCCACCGCACCGATCTCGGTGAAGGAAGCGGTCCTGCCGTTCAACCGGTTCCGGCGACATGACGGAAGCGGCGTCGACAACCTGCTGAGCCCCGAGATGAAGTCGACGGGTGAGGTCATGGGCATCGACGCCGACTTCGGACGCGCCTTCGCCAAGTCGCAGACCGCTGCCTACGGATCGCTGCCCACGAGCGGCAAGATCTTCGTGTCGGTGGCCAACAAGGACAAGCGGGCGCTGATCTTCCCGGTCAAGCACCTCGCCGATCTCGGGTTCGAGATCCTGGCCACCGAGGGCACCGCGGACGTGTTGCGTCGCAACGGGATCAAGTGCGAGACGGTGCGCAAGCACTTCGAGGCCGCCGACGGTCAGCGCACGATCGTCGACATCATCCGGGCCGGCGAGGTGACGATGGTCATCAACACCCCGTACGGCAATTCCGGTCCGCGCGTCGACGGCTATGAGATCCGGAGCGCGGCGGTATCGGTCAACATCCCGTGCATCACCACGGTGCAGGGGGCCAGTGCTGCGGTGCAGGGCATCGAGGCCGCGATGACCGGCGACATCGGCGTCCGGTCGCTGCAGAACCGCCACGCGGACCTGGCCGGCCGGTCGTGACCGAGGCGTCCGGCTTCGGCGCCCGTTACCGGCGGGCGGTCGCAGAGCGCGGACGCCTCTGTGCCGGCATCGACCCGCATGCCGAACTACTCGAGGAGTGGGGGCTGCCGGTCACGGCCGACGGCCTGGCGCGGTTCGCCGACATCTGCGTCGCCTCGCTGGGGCCGGTGGCCGCGGTGATCAAACCGCAGGTCGCGTTCTTCGAGCTGTTCGGGGCGGCCGGGTTCGCGGTGCTCGAACAGGTCATCGCGGGCTGCCGTGATGCGGGTGCGCTCGTCATCGCCGACGCCAAGCGAGGTGACATCGGTTCGACGATGGCGGCCTACGCGCAGGCGTGGCTGTCCGCGTCGTCGCCGTTGTGCGCCGATTCGGTGACCGCATCGCCGTACCTCGGCTACGAATCCCTCCGCCCCGCGCTCGACCTCGCCCGTGAGGGCTCGCGCGGAGTGTTCGTGCTGGCGCGGACATCCAACCCGGAGGGCGGAGGCATCCAGCGTGCGCGGACGGGGGAGCGGACCGTCGCGCAATCGATCGTCGATGCCGCGGCGTCCGAGAACGCCGACGGCAGCGCCACGGCGGGGCTGGTCGTCGGAGCCACTCGTGAGCACGGGCTCGACCTCGCGAATCTCCGCGGCCCCATCCTGGCGCCGGGCCTGGGCGCACAGGGTGCGACCGCCGCCGATCTACCGGTGGTGTTCGACGGTGCCGACCCTGGTTGGGTGCTGCCCGCCAGTTCTCGCGGGGTTCTCCGCGCCGGGCCGGACCCGGCCTCGCTACGCGACGCGTTCGTCCGCACACGGGACGATGTCGAGGCGGCTCTGGGCTGAGTGTTCGCGGTGGGCCACCATCGCATCGCGCCGCCCTGTGATGCCACTGCGCACGCCGGGGTCGTCGTGCTCACTCGCGAGTTGAGATTGCTCACACCGGTCGAGCGGGGGAGCCCTGCGCTCCACCGTCGACAACGGCCGGCTCATCCCGCGACACGCGCGGTGCGGCGTGCAATTCCCGACGATCTCCGACACATCACACTTGTCACACGCGTCTCACCAATTCGACCACCGGGTCTCAGGTCGTTCGCACAGCTACCGATGTCGGTGTGGTCACTGGTGGTTCTGAGCTGCGGAAACAGCACATACTGCGTAGTCACAGGCGTGGGGATCACGGTGAATTCCCGCTGTGCTCACCTGAACGCCCGCAAGGCCCTACAACATGAGAAAACGCCGCGAAAACGGGGGGTCGCACTCGCAAATGCCTGCTCACGTGGGTACGGTCGCAATCGCCGCCAACATTTCATGGCGTCGGCCGAGTGCACACCCGGTCGATACGCCGGGGATGGCGACCCAGCCGAGGTCGTACGGCACAGCGCCTCGGACGCCCCCGGGCGAACGATGCAGTCCCAATCGAGAACGAAAGACGGAGGAACCCGTGGCCCTTCCCCAGTTGACCGATGAGCAGCGCGCCGCTGCGTTGGAGAAGGCAGCTGCCGCTCGTCGTGTCCGCGCGGAGCTCAAGGAGCGCCTGAAGCGCGGTGGCACCGATCTCCAGCAGGTGCTCAAGGATGCCGAGAACGACGAGATCCTGGGCAAGATGAAGGTCTCGGCGCTGCTCGAGGCCCTGCCCAAGGTCGGCAAGGTCAAGGCGCAGGAGATCATGACCGAGCTCGAGATCGCCCCGACCCGCCGCCTGCGCGGTCTCGGCGATCGTCAGCGCAAGGCTCTGCTCGAGAAGTTCAGCTCCTGAGCGTGAGCAACCCAACCGAACACGGCAGCGTGACGCAACCGTGGACCGGTCGGTGACCGACCGGCAGGACCACGCGGAAGCCGCACGCACGAGGGGTCGACTGATTGTTTTGGTCGGCCCCTCGGCCGTCGGCAAGTCCACCGTGGTCGCCAAGGTGTGCGCCGCTGTCCCCGACGTGTACTTCAGCGTCTCGGCCACGACCAGGGATCCACGCCCCGGCGAGGTCGACGGTCGTGACTACCACTTCGTCTCCGCCGAGGAGTTCGACCGGATGATCGCCGGTGACGAGCTCCTCGAGTGGGCAGAGATCCACGGTGGCCTGCAACGATCCGGCACGCCGATCGCTCCGGTGCTCGCCGCGCTCAAAGCCGGGAAACCCGTGCTCGTGGAGGTCGATCTCGTCGGTGCGCGCAATGTGGTCGCCCGGCTACCCGAGGCCGTCACCGTCTTTCTCGCCCCGCCCAGCTGGGACGAACTCGTCGCGCGATTGACCGGCCGTGCGACCGAGAGTCCGGAGGCGATCGAGCGCCGACTCGGCACCGCCCGCACCGAGATGGCCGCCCAGGACGAGTTCGACCACGTCATCGTGAACAGCGAAGTCGACCAGGCCGCCGATCAGTTGGTATCCTTGCTGGTCGGACCCGAACAGCCCACCGCGCCCGCGACCTGACGGCCCTCCAGACCAGAGCTACATCCGCCGATCGACCCTGGACAACGGTTCAGACGCCCGGCACCCCAGACCTCGACGCAGGAGTTTGTGTGAGCACCCCGACCAATTTCGACATCACCGACATCGCCGACGCACCGGCATACGACACGCCGCTGGGTATCACCAATCCGCCGATCGACGACCTCCTCGATCGCGCATCGTCGAAGTACGCGCTCGTCATCTACGCAGCGAAGCGTGCGCGTCAGATCAACGACTACTACAACCAGCTCGGCGACGGGATCCTGGAGTACGTCGGACCGCTCGTGGAGCCCGGCCTGCAGGAGAAGCCCCTCTCGATCGCCATGCGTGAGATCCACTCCGACCTTCTCGAGCACACCGAGGGCGAGTAGTCCGGCCCGTCGGCGATCTGCGAACCGTTGATGACCACACCCACCGGAACCCGACGCCGTGTCCTGATCGGCGTCGGCGGCGGAATCGCGGCGTACAAGGTGTGCTCGGTCATCCGGCATTTCACCGAGTCCGGCCACGACGTCCGCGTCGTCCCCACCCGCGCGGCCCTGGAGTTCGTCGGCAAGGCGACTTTCGAGGCCCTGAGCGGCAACCCAGTGTCGACGACGGTCTTCGACGACGTCGACGAAGTGGCCCATGTGCGGCTCGGACAGGGCGCCGACCTCGTCGTGATCGCTCCCGCGACGGCCGACCTGATGGCTCGCGCGGCGCAAGGACGGGCCGACGATCTGCTCACTGCCTCGCTGCTGACCGTCCGTTGTCCCGTGCTCTTCGTCCCGGCGATGCACACCGAGATGTGGGAGCACCCCGCGACGCAGGCCAACGTGGCAACTCTGCGAGCGCACGGCTCCGTCGTCATGACGCCCGCTTCCGGACGCCTCACCGGTACCGACTCAGGTCGCGGGCGGCTCCCGGATCCGCAGGAGATCGCGCTGGTCGGTGAGCTGCTCCTCGACCGTCCGGACGCGCTGCCCTACGACCTCGCCGGAGTCCGGGTGCTGATCAGCGCAGGCGGCACCCGCGAGCCGCTCGATCCCGTCCGCTATCTCGGCAACCACAGCTCCGGGAAGCAGGGTTTCGCACTGGCCCGTGCGGCAGCTCAACGTGGCGCGAGTGTCACGGTCGTCGCCGGATCGACCGCCGACCCCGGCATGCCGGCGGGTGTCGACATCGTCCGGATCGCCACCGCCGAGCAGCTCGCCGAGGAGATGACCAAGCGTGCCGCGGACGCCGATGTCGTCATCATGGCCGCCGCGGTCGCCGACTTCCGCCCGATCACCGTCGCCGACGCCAAGATCAAGAAGGGTGACGCGGGCCCGGCACCCATCGAGCTGACCACGAACCCGGACATCCTCCGCGGACTCGTCACGGCTCGCGACGACGGCCGCATCCCCGCCGACACGGTGATCGTCGGCTTCGCCGCCGAGACCGGCGACGAGACGGGCGGTGTCCTCGATCACGGCCGCGCCAAGCTCGCCCGCAAGGGCTGCGACCTCCTGGTGGTCAATGCCGTGGGCGATGGCAAGGCCTTCGGTACCGAGGACAACACCGGCTGGTTGCTCGCCGCCAACGGCGACGAGACCGCGCTGCCCTTCGGGTCGAAAACACTCATGTCGAGTCGGATACTTGACGAAGTGCGACAACTGGTGCCTGATGGTCGGGGAGCTCGACCGACCGATTAGGTTGGAAGTATTCACCCGGCCAGTCGCACCTGGCCGACACTGCCAGCGGCGCGGCGACCACCGACGCGCGTAGATCTCGAGAGGATCTGATGACCACCTCGTCACGCCTGTTCACGAGCGAATCCGTCACCGAAGGACACCCCGACAAGATCTGTGACGCGATCAGCGACTCGATTCTCGACGCCATCCTCACCGACGATCCGCAGGCGCGTGTCGCGGTCGAGACCCTCGTGACCACCGGACAGGTGCACGTCGCCGGTGAGGTCACCACCACCGCTTACGCCGACATCCCCAAGATCGTGCGCGACAAGGTCCTGGAGATCGGTTACGACTCCTCGACCAAGGGCTTCGACGGCGCATCGTGCGGCGTGAACGTCGCGATCGGTGCACAGTCACCGGACATCGCGGGAGGCGTCTTCAACTCGCATGAGAGCCGCAGCGGCATCTCGGAGGACGAGATCGACAGCCAGGGTGCCGGCGATCAGGGCCTCATGTTCGGCTACGCCACCAACGAGACCCCCGAACTCATGCCGGTGCCGATCGCGCTGGCCCACCGCCTGTCACGCCGTCTCACCGAGGTGCGCAAGAACGGCACGCTGCCGTACCTGCGTCCCGACGGCAAGACGCAGGTCACCATCGAGTACGACGGCGACACCCCGGTCCGTCTCGACACCGTGGTCCTGTCGACCCAGCATGCGGCCGACATCGACCTCGACAACCTGCTCGCGCCGGACATCAAGAAGCAGGTCGTCGACGCGGTGCTCGCCGAGATCGACCTGCCGTCGCTCGACACCAGCGACTATCGTCTCCTGGTCAATCCGACGGGCAAGTTCGTCCTCGGCGGCCCGATGGGCGATGCCGGCCTGACCGGCCGCAAGATCATCGTCGACACCTACGGCGGCATGGCCCGCCACGGCGGCGGCGCGTTCTCCGGCAAGGACCCGTCGAAGGTCGATCGCAGCGCGGCCTACGCGATGCGATGGGTCGCCAAGAACGCTGTGGCCGCGGGTCTGGCGAACCGCATCGAGGTCCAGGTCGCCTACGCCATCGGCAAGGCGGCCCCGGTCGGCCTGTTCGTCGAGACCTTCGGCACCGAGAAGGTCGACACGGCGGTCATCGAGCGCGTGATCAAGGAGAACTTCGACCTGCGCCCGCTCGCGATCATCCGCGACCTCGACCTGCTGCGTCCGATCTACGGTCCGACCGCGGCGTACGGCCACTTCGGTCGCACCGATGTCGATCTGCCGTGGGAGCGGACCGACCGCGCCGACAAGCTGCGGGCCGCCGCGGGTCTGTAGACCCAGGCGAAAGTCACTGACCCCCAAGGGAGCACGGGTCCCGGCAGCTGAGCTGCCGGTGGCCCGTGTTCTGCCTGTTCTGGGCCTTGCGCACCTGGACCGGCCGTTCGACTACCTCGTCGACGTCGACCAGGACGAGAGCGCGGTGCCGGGAGTGCGGGTGCGCGTCCGCTTTTCGGGCCGGCTCGTCGACGGATACCTTCTCGAGCGCATCGAGACGAGCGATCACCCTGGCAAGCTCGGGTGGCTCGACCGCGTCGTGTCCGCCGAGCCGGTTCTGACACCCGATCTGGCGGTGCTGTGCCGCGCGGTCGCCGACCGTTACGCCGGCACGATGGGTGACGTCGTCCGACTGGCCATCCCGCCGCGGCATGCGCGCACCGAGAAGGAGACGACCCCGGAGCCGACCGCGGTCGTCGAGACCCCCGACCTCTCGGAGTGGGAGCGATATCAGCTCGCCGATGCCTACGTCGAGAACCTCGCCGAGGGTCATCCGCGCGCCGTCTGGCAGGCGCTGCCAGGGGAGGACTGGCCACGCCGCCTCGCCGAACTCGCGGCCGCTACCCTCGCGCAGGGCCGCGGCTGCATTATCGTCGTTCCCGACCAGCGTGACCTCGACCGCGTGTGGGCCGAGTGCGATCCGCTCATCGGCGATCGCGGTGTCGCGTTGTCGGCGGGGCTGGGACCCACCGCACGCTACCGACGATGGCTGGCCGTGCGTCGCGGTGCCGCGCAGCTCGTGATCGGCACCCGCAGTGCGGTGTTCGCGCCTGTCGCCGACCTCGGCCTGGTCGTGGTCTGGGACGACGGGGACGACAGCATGGCCGATCCGCGTGCGCCGTACCCGCACCCGCGGGAGGTCGCGGTGCTGCGGTCGCACCACTCGAAGTGCGGGATGCTGCTCGGCGGATTCGCGCGGACGGCCGAGGCGCAGGCGCTCGTGGCATCCGGTTGGGCACACGACCTCGTCGCCGATCGGGCGACCGTACGACGCCACACGCCCCGGGTGCAGGCCATCTCCGACGATGATCGGCAGATCGCACGTGACCCGATGGCGCGGTCGGCGCGCGTCCCCGAGGTCGCCTTCGACGCCGCTCGATCGGCGTTCGCGGCCGACAAGCCGGTGGTGTTCAGCGTTCCCCGTCGCGGATACGTTCCGTCCCTGGCGTGCACCCGGTGCCGGGAGCACGCGCGATGCCGGGCCTGCCACGGACCGTTGCAACTCGACGCGGATCAGCAGTTGAGCTGCCGATGGTGCGGGCGGCCGGAACGGTCCTTCCGCTGCCCGGAATGCGGGAACACCTCGGTGCGTGCGACGGTCACCGGGGCACGACGCACCGCGGAGGAGCTGGGGCGGGCGTTTGCCGGCATCCCGGTGGTGACCAGCGGCGGTGACACCATTCTCGACGAGATCGAACCGGGCGCGCGGCTCGTCGTGTCGACACCGGGCGCCGAACCCGTGGCGCCGGGCGGTTACGGTGCGGCGATCGTCGTCGACACCTGGGCGCAACTGGACCGCGCCGACCTCCGTGCCGAAGAACACGCGGTACGGAGGTGGATGGCTCTGGCGGCCATGGTCACCGCCCACGGTGACGGGGGTCGTGTGGTGATCGTCGCCGATTCGTCGCTGGCACCTGTACAGGCCCTGATTCGTTGGGACCCGGTCGGTTTCGCGACCATGCAACTGAATCAGCGCATGGAACTGGGGTTCCCGCCCGCCGTGACGATGGCGTCGGTCGACGGCCCGACGGGGGTCATCACCGATTTCGTCGACCATCTCGAGTTACCCGACGGCGCCGACGTTCTCGGCCCCGTCCCGTTACCGCCGGGGGTACGGCCCCCGGCGGGGAGCGCCGAATGGGAGGCCGCCGCCTCGGCCGACGCAGGCAACGAGATGGACCGCATTCTCGTGCGGCTGCCGCGCAGACACGGACGTCTGCTCGCGCAGGCGCTCGTCGCAGGCCAGGTACGTCGGAACACACATCGCGAGACCGGGCCGATCCGGGTGCAGATCGATCCGCCTACGATCGGATGATGCGCATCGTTTTCGCCGGGACCCCGGAGGTCGCCGTCCCGTCGTTGCAGGCCCTCATCGATTCGCTGCACGACGTCGTCGGGGTGATCACCCGTCCCGACGCGGTGTCCGGCCGGGGGCGCAAGATCGTCCGGTCGCCCGTCGGGATACTCGCCGACGAACACGGCCTCGAGGTGATCACCCCGCGGCGGTTGTCCGAGCCCGACGTCGACGAGGTTCTCCGACGGTGGGCACCGGATTGTGGTGCCGTCGTCGCCTACGGTGGGCTCGTCCCGCCCGGATTGCTCGACCTGCCCACGCACGGGTGGGTCAACCTGCACTTCTCGGTGCTTCCCGCCTGGCGCGGGGCCGCCCCGGTTCAGGCCGCGATCGCCGCGGGCGACGAGGTGACCGGCGCGAGCACCTTCCGTCTGGAGAAGGGGCTCGACACCGGCCCGGTGTTCGGTGTGCTCACCGAGACCATCCGGCCCACCGATACCAGCGGCGACCTGCTGGAGCGTCTCGCCCGCGCCGGTTCGGGCTTGCTACTGTCCACACTCGACGGCCTCGAGGCCGGGGGCCTCGTGCCGGAGCCGCAGCCGTCGACGGGCGTGAGCCACGCACCCAAGGTCGAGGTGGACGACGCCAGGATCCGCTGGAACCTCCCGGCGCACATCATCGATCGTCTCGTCCGGGCGTACACGCCGGCGCCCGGGCCGTGGACGAGTCTCGACGACGCCAGGATCAAGGTCGGTCCGATCAGGGTGGTCGACTCCACCGACGACCAGGCACTGCCGGAGGCCGTTCGCGACGGTTCGCTTTCTCCTGGAACGCTCGCGGTCACCAAGAAGGCGGTGTTCGTCGGAACCGGTTCGCAGCCGGTCACACTGGGTACGGTTCAACCACCGGGCAAGAAGCCGATGCCTGCCGCCGACTGGGCGCGCGGCGCGCGGTTGACCGACGGGACGGTGCTCGGATGAGCGCCGATCGACGGGACTCCCGCGGGCCCGGGTCCGGCAGGCGCGAGAACCCCGGAAAGCCTGAGAACCCCGGAAAGCGTGAAAACCCCGGAAAGCGTGAAAACACGGCCAAGTTCCGGCAGAAGGATCTGGATCCGGCCCGAGTGGCGGCGCGCGACACATTGCGCGCGGTCCGGGAGCGCGATGCGTATGCGAACCTCGTACTGCCGAAGATGCTGCGGGACAGGCGGATAGAGGGGCGCGACGCAGCGTTCGCCACCGAACTCACCTATGGTACGGCGCGGGCACAGGGGTTGGTCGACGCGGTGATCGAGTCCGCGGCCCAGCGGCCCGTCGCCGACATCGACGGCACGGTCCTCGACGTGTTGCGGCTCGGTGCGTATCAGCTGTTGCGGACGAGGGTCGGCGCGCACGCCGCGGTGTCCACGTCTGTCGACATGGTCCGCTCCGAGAACGGTATGGGGCCTTCGGGATTCGCGAATGCTGTGCTGCGGAAGGTGTCGCAGAAGACGGAGGAGATGTGGGTCGATGAGCTGGCACCGTCGCCCGCCGAGGACCTGGTCGGCTATCTCGCGTTCCAGTACGCCCACCCACGGTGGATCGCCGAGGTCTTCCGCGATGCGCTCGGCGGCTCCGCCGGTCAACTGCAGGCGGCTCTGGCCGCCGATGACGAACGGCCGCCCGTACATCTGGTCGCTCGCCCCGGTTTCATGACCGCCGAAGAACTGGCTCTGACCAGCGGAGGCGACGTCGGCGACTACTCGCCGTACTGCGTGTACCTCCCCGGCGGTGATCCCGCCGACGTCGCGGCCATCCGCGAGGGCTACGCGGGTGTGCAGGACGAGGGGAGTCAGCTGGTCGCCCGAGCGGTAGCGGTGGCCGAGGTCGCCGATGACGCCGGTCGATGGCTCGACATGTGCGCCGGCCCCGGCGGAAAGGCGGCGCTCATCGGGTCGCTCGCGGAGATCGACGGTGCGCGACTCGACGCCGTCGAGGTGTCGGAGCACCGTGCCGATCTGATCCGCAAGGTCGTGTCGGATCTGCCGGTGACGATCCATGTCGCCGACGCCCGGTCGAGCGGCCTCGACGTCGGTTTCGACAGAATCCTGCTCGACGCGCCGTGTTCGGGGCTGGGGTCGCTACGCCGCCGGCCCGAATCACGCTGGCGCCGGAAGCCTTCCGACGTCGACGAACTCGTCGTCCTGCAGAAGGCTTTGCTCACCGAGGCCTTGCGGCTGGTGAAACCGGGTGGCGTGGTGGTCTATTCGACGTGCTCACCACATCCCGCCGAGACGACCTTGGTGGTTGCCGACATCGTCGGTTCCGTCGATGGCGCGCGCCAGCTGGATGCCCGTCCGCTGGTGACCGTGGGAAAGCTGGGTTCGGATCTACTGGGCGAGGGGCCGCATGTGCAGCTGTGGCCGCATGTACACGGCACCGACGCGATGTTCTTGGCGGCGTTGACGCGGGATCAGTAGGACGCACGCGCAGTCGACCGTGTCCTACCCACCCCCGCGGTCGGGCATGATCGAGGATCGGGCGTGGTGTGATGCCAGGGGTTCAGAACCGGCGGACCGATGAGTGATGGCAGCGGCGGTGATCCGCGTGGACCTCAGTGGGATGTGGACGGGGCAGGGGGGCTTGGGTTTGTGTTGAGATAGTCTTCGGACGATTTCCGCTGGTTGCCTGAGCGACTGACGCGGACCAAACTGCGACGGGGGACAGTATGGTGGAACGCTTTGCTGTGGATGAGGTCGGCGTCATCCACGAGGTTGGTGCCACAATCGCGCAATGTGGTACCGAGATCGGAAATCTCTGGAACACCGAGGGTGCGTTCCTACTCGCGGCATCGGCAATGCCGGCATCGGCGATCGGAGAGGCCTGTGCCGGCAAAGATGCCCTGGTGCGTGCCGTACTCGACCGAGCAGCGTCGAGGCTGGACCAGGTCGCCCACACCTGTTTTCAAGCCGGGCAGCAGGTGGTTGACACAGAAGATGAGCTTGCCAGCGGTTTCAGTGCGATCTCAGAGTTCTGATGACACGGCCGACGCGCTCCACCGTGAACCGATGGGACGTTCTGTCTCTCGACGACGCAGCGAATAGCTTGGACACTGCGGTCACATTGCTTTCGAGGTCCACGCAGAAGATGGTGGATGCTCCTATGAACGCTGGGGATTCGAAGGCGTGGATTGGTGCATCTCAACTCGGATGCGAAGCCAGAACTCAGTCGGATCGGACGGAGATCAACAAGATCGGCACCGATCTGACCACTGCGGCGACCGTGCTGCGGAACACCTCGACAGCAATCAGCGCCAATCGCAACGTCGCACTGATCCGATCGTTGGCGATGGAGATGGATCAGTTCAAGGTGCATGACGACTGGTCAGTCACCGACGCGCGGGATTACGCAGGCGAGCTGAGGGGTGTCGAGCCGGGTAGCACGACGGAGACCCGCATTCTTGCCGAGCAGGCCGTGCGAGCAGGCGAGGCCATCAACGCTCAACTCTCCTTACAGAGTCTCGCCGACCAGATGGGCGAGGATGATCGCAACGGTGCGCAGGCACTTGCCGCCGCTATCGGTAGCGCGGATGCCAATGCGCCGATCACGTCGGCGTACTCACCTCAGACTGCCAAAGCTGATTGGCTGGCGGTCATGCAGGGAACTGCCACGCCTGAGCAACGTGAGCGGTTTGCCCGGGCGACGGAGCTGACACCCGAGCAACGCGCGGCTTTGGTCCGCGGGGAGCATGCTGTGGTCCCCAAGGAGCAACTCGACTACCTGAAAGCCTTCTACGACGCCTCGGAAGGCGGAGTCGCAGGCCTGCCACGAGGTCTCGATGCCCAAGCCGCGTTCGGAGACCGCTACGGGGGGCCCGAGTCGGCAACGCTGAAACAGCAATTCGCGAACGGACTATATCTACTCGGTAATCCCGGGGTGCGAACGGAGCAGCGCCTCGAGCCGGGCTTTCTCGCCGGAACGTTGGGGGCGTTGGGAGTGACACCTCCCCAGCGGTTCGTGACCGGTGGAGTGAATGAGCTGCCCCCTTCGGTCAGGGACTTGCTGACGAAGTCGGCGGTGTCGGAACGAGATGTGTCCAGATCGATGACTCTCACTGGCCACTACGCGAATATCGAGGAGTTCCACGGGATTCAGAAGCTGATGGGTATCCTCGATCACCGATCGATAGAGGCGGGCGAGGGTAACCAGTTCGGAAGTGACATTGACAGGGCGCTCATTGCACGAGCCAGTGAGATCGCCGGCGGTGGGATCGGCAAGGATGCCTACAGCGTCGGCGACGACGAGATCGCGCGCGGCGACGTGGAAAAACTTCTCGGGAGAATGCTGGATAACGCCGGCAGCGATCACATCGCCGTTCACGACGCACTCATGGGTCGCCATGGAAGCGCAGGTCCGCTTGGCTCCATGCCCGAGGTCTACGACCTGAACGGGACACCGAGTTCTTACAACGCCAGCGACGCAATGCGAAACCTGCTCACATTCGATTGGTCGGATCACGTCGATGAAAACGGTGTGGGAGTCGGCAGCCAGGGAGTGAACAAACTGTTCAGTTGGATGCCAGATGCTGCGATTCCGCAGGACGGAAGTCCAGAGGCTATCGCGGAGAGCGAACGAGCTGGCCATGTCGCGAGCGAGCTCGCACGGATTTTCGGGGAGAACAGGACCGAACTCGTCGACATCGGCGACGACAAGCTTGCGATCGGCGAGCTCAATCCCGAACTCACGCAGACCCTTGCTAATGCTCTCGCTCCATACACTCCGGAGCTGGCCGGCGCCGACAGTGAGATATTTGCAACGCGGGGCGTGGCGGCGTTGGATTCCGCGTATCAGCTGAAGTCGATGTTCCAGGTGCTTGATTCCGACCCGGTGTCGGGACGGATCATCAACTCGATGGCAGCGATTCAGGTTGATCATATTCAAGAACTCTTCGGTGCAGATCCGAGTCGAGCCTCACTCGGTACTCTCGCAGGTCGGATAGAAGGTGCGATGACCGGGGGGATGCAGGCGCAGATCGACAACGACATCGTGGACCAACGAACTCACGCCGTTGAGAGCTACACCAAACACGGTGCGATGTTCGACAGCGGCAAGGCGTTGGTCTCAGCGGTGCCTGGCCTCGGCCCGGTCGTGAAAGCGATTCTCGACGTGTCCGCGCCAGAAGCAAAACTGGAGTTTGTGGGGCTCCCACCTGGGCAGGGCGGTGGCAATGCCGAGCTGTCCGCACTCGACAACCAGGTTTTCAAGAGCATGTCGACAGAGGCTCAGTACGTCCAGATGCTGGAGGGACATCTTCGGGCACACCCCGATCTGGCTGACGATCCGGAGTTTCGGCTCTTGTTTCCAGACCAAGACAAAGAGTTCTTCGAGGGGGTGCGGGCAACCGGTACGTTGCCGCCGAACTTGGTTGACATCGCCAAGGTCCCGGAATTCATGCTGAATCTTCCGGACGTCGAGATAGACAATTACAGCACGTTGTACGACCCGCAATTCGATCGTGCCAGGACCGCGACCGAGGATCGAGAGGGCTGGTGATGGGAGTCGTCCCACCACGCGTGGCCAGGGCGGTCGTTCGCCTATTCCTTCTTTTGGCAGTCCTCGCTGCGTCTAACGGGTGCGGTCCGACTAATCCGCCGCCGTCGGAATCGACGTCCGTGGCACCCTCGGCCGATCATCTGCCGCCACGGTATGGGGTCACCTTCCGCTGGGCGTCGACCGACGTGATCGACCTGCATGATCCGGCGGGAACCTTTGTGCGGGCTTTCGTCGAGTCGTTCGAGTTGGCATTCGCCGGTCGATCTCCGGAGTGGGGCTACCCGGGGTTCAGGCAGGCTGCGCCTGCCGACATCGACTCCCTCGTCGCTGGGCGGCTCGTCTCTCCGAGCTACTCCACGGACCTGACTGGCACATACTTCTTCCGGCCACTCAGACGCGAGGACGACGGGCTGTTCACGACCGTGGTCTTGTGCCGCAGCGACGTTCAATCTGTACGTAGGAATCCCGAGGATCCCGCTCGCGAATGGCTGAACACGAGTTTTCCATACTGGACCTTCCCCGCTGTCATCCGATTCGAACGCACGCCTGGCGGTCTTCCGGCAGTCGACCGAGGTGGAGAAGCCAGAGGTGCCAACCGTGACGTGTTCGGAACGTGGCGCGTTGTCGATTACGTTCGCCAATCCGTCGGGGGCACGCGTTATTCGAAGGAGACGGCGGAATGCGGCCGGATCGGAAGAAACCCCGACATTCCTCGACAGCCCAACGATTTTGGGCCCAGACCATGGCCGGCGATGAAGTCGTCCCCTGGCTGGCAGGTTCATCCCGCAGTGTAAGGACAACGCGCCGAGCTCCTGGACATCAGCTCGTTTCGATGCGCCGGATTGTCTATCGGGTCACTAAGGCCGCATAGCTTGGCGGGAACAAGGAGGCAGCGGTGGGCTACTCCGATCCCGTTGCAGCGTGCTATCTGCGACAGTTTGCAGCGGGGTCCTAGTCAGCGGCTTCAGTCTCGACCAGCTCTGCGAGCGCGGCGGTGACCGAACCCCAGCCGTCGATGAAGCCGAGTTCGCTGTGCCGAGCGCAATCGCTCGGATTGCCGTGCCGCACAATGACGTCGTACTCCGTTCCCTCGTTGTGCTCGGTCAGCGTGATCTCCGCGGTCATGGGGACCGGCGACGGCGTCGCCGGACGCCAAGAGCTGTCGACCGCATTGGTGAAGACGAGCCTGTGATGGGGCTCTGCGACGAGGAAGACGGCGTCCATGTGCGGGACGAACGTGGTGCCGTCATCACTCAACCTGGTGACGATCGCGCCGCCGGGACGCGCTTCGAGCCGGTCGACGCGGGTGACCGTCGGTGCCGGCGTCCACCACTTCGCGAACTGCTCCGGGCGGGTCCATGCGTCCCAGATGCGTTCGCGCGGAGCGCGGATCACGCGGTGCAGGGTCAGGTCGAGTTCGGCGTCGATCATCGATTGTTCTCCTCGATATTGGTGACGAAGTCTTCAAGTCGGTCGGTGCGTTCGGTCCAGGCCACGCGCTGGTGTTCGAGCCACGTCGACACCCGTCTCAACCGCCGGCGGTCGAGCGTGCACATCCGCGTTCGACCGGTCTTCTTGGTCATGACCAGCCCGCTGTCCTCGAGGATGCGGAGGTGCTTCATGAAAGACGGCAGGGTCATGGGGAAGGGGTCGGCGAGTTCGCCGACACTGGCTGGTCCGCGCCCCAGTCGTTCGACGACCGCACGGCGCGTGGGGTCTGACAATGCGCCGAAGATGTCGTCGAGAGCGATCGAACTGTGTGCCATATGGTTTAGTATCGCAGCTGCGGACACTGAACACAATGGCTAAGTGAAGCCACTCTTCACAGGGCGTGAGAAGTAGCTTCGGAGCTCGGCGTATCGGTGTACTGTCGAACGTATGAGCGAAACACTCAGGCGTCAAACCGAAGTGGGTGACGACGACCTTCGCCTGTTGGTGGATCGTCTCGCAAGGATGCGGCCCGGCATGGACGAAGCGGGCTCGCTTCACCGCTTGACCCTGCTGGAGGAGATCAAGTCGGCATGTACTTCGGCTCAGGTTCGGGAGACCGTGAACCTCGACCAGCTGCGTTCGGCGGACGAGGCTGTCCGGAACGTCCCGCAACGCAAGCGCGGACGTGGGCTCGCGGCCGAAGTCGGCCTGGCGCGCAAGGTGTCGCCACGTAAGGGAAGTCAGTACCTCGGTGTTGCCCGTGCTCTGGCGCATGAGATGCCGCACACGATGGCGGCACTCACCGCCGGTGTGCTCACCGAGTGGCGGGCAACGATCTTGGTGCGCAAAACCGCCTATCTGACACGCGAATCGCGCGAGGAAGTCGATCGACGGATGTGCGCGGACCGCCACTTGTTGGTGGGCGTGTCGGATCGCGAGGTCGAGGCGAAGGCCAAGGGGTTTGCCTACGAACTGGAGCCCGAGGCTGTCGTGCGGCGGAAGGCCAAGGCGGAGGGGGATCGTCGTGTCAGCATCCGGCCTGCGCCAGATCTCATGACCCAGCTGTCGGCGCTGCTGCCACTGACGGACGGTGTCGCGGTGTATGCCGCGCTCAAGAAGCACGCCGACTCGGTGTGCGGCTCTGACGATCGGACCCATGCTCAGGTCATGACGGACACGCTCGTCGAACGTGTGACGGGTCGATCTGTCGCGGAACCGACGCCGATCGCGGTGAACCTCGTCTTGTCCGACCGCTCTTTGCTCGGTGTCGACGATTCGGCCGCGAACGTTCCGGGTTTCGGTCCGATCCCGTCTACCGTCGCACGTCTACTGATCGCCGATTCGGTGGTTCCCGGCGGTGACACCGCGTCGACACTGCGTCGGCTGTATGCCCGCCCGGCCGACGGCGCGCTTGTCGCCATGGAGTCGCGATCCCGCGGCTTCCCACCTGCGCTTGCGCGATACATCCGCCTGCGCGATCAGCGCTGCCGGACCCCCTACTGCGGTGCGCCGATTGCTGAGATCGACCACGCGACAGCGCATCGCAGGTCCGGACCGACCAGTGCGGAGAACGCCGACGGGATCTGTGTCATCCACAATCGCGCGAAGGAGGCCGATGGCTGGCACTACAACGCCAAGGTCGTCGATGGCGTCCACGTGATACACGTGATCACACCCACCGGCGGCCGGCACATCAGCGTTGCACCGGCCGCCATCGGACATCGTCCGTCGTCTCGCAGCGAGGTCGAGACACGACTGCTGCAGCTACTCGCCGCAGCGTGACTGTGGACGGACCGACACGGCCGGGGCTCGTCGTATTAAGTTGTTCGTCGTGGCGGTGTGCCACGTCGTCTGTTGCTCTGTCTGGAAGTCAAGACAACGACCTTGTAGACGGTTATGAGAATTGACTCGATAGATTGAAGGGCCCGAATCTGCTGGAGGGTGCCGAGTTGTGACTCAACACCGCCGACTGTGGCTCGGTCGAGAGTCAGCCCGATTAGACGGCCGTGGTATCGAATCCTGCGAAGAGTGGCCTGCCGCCGGGTTTCGATGTCACTTTCCGGTGGACGTCAGATAGGGGCTTCCACCCGATGAGTGCCGAGAGCGCATTCGTTCGCGCATACGTGAAATCTTTCGTGGTGGCAGAAGAAGGCCGGTCGGTGTCGTGGGGATACCCCGGATTCCGAGATGCCTCTCCGCGAGGCATTGATGACCAGGTTCGAGCGGTGCCGAGCGAAAGTGCCATCACCGGTTTGGTGGGAACATCGGTGTTCAGCGTCCTCAGTCGTGAAGTCCGCGGTGAACAGACACGAATAGTGATGTGTGAGTTCGGGTATAAGTCGGTCCGCGATCGGACGAGTCGAGATGGCGGTTGGCGAACTCACCCCAGGCACAGCTGGACAACCATCATCGATTTCATGCGCGAGGGTGCGGCCCCGCCGGTCGCTCAGCGGGGTATGGCGCGCAGGCCATCGAGCAACGTATTCGGTGACTGGAAGGTTACGGACTTCCAGTACTTCGCTGTGGGCAGCGAGAATCAGGCCGAGATGGAGGTTGCGACGCCGCACCGAGACCGGCTGGTGTCCCACCCGAAGCAGAGCTCCGCGGAACCGGTCCCACAGCGCATCCCCCTCTTCTCCCCACTCCCGGCTGGCCGGCCAACGGCGTCTGAGACATCCGAGCGCTTTCGTCTGTACGAGCCCCGCGCCCTACACTTGTCGACCATGTGCACTGCCGGTTCCGCGCCCATGATCGCTCCGTCCATCCTGTCCGCGGACTTCGCGAATCTCGCCGCCGAGGCGGCGGCGGTTGCGCAGCCGGGCGCGACCCGGGCCGACTGGCTGCATGTCGATGTCATGGACGCACATTTCGTGCCGAACCTGACGCTCGGCTTGCCGATCGTGGAGAGCCTGCTCAAGGCGACCGACATCCCGCTGGACTGCCACCTGATGATCGAGAACCCGGAACGTTGGGCGCCGCCGTACGCGGAGGCCGGGGCACACAACGTGACGTTCCACGCGGAAGCCACGGAGAACCCCATCGCTGTGGGCCGCGACATCCGCGCGGCGGGCGCGAAGGCGGGTCTGTCGATCAAGCCGGGTACCGCGCTCGAGCCCTACCTGGAGATACTGCGCGAGTTCGACACCCTGCTGATCATGAGCGTCGAACCCGGCTTCGGCGGTCAGAAGTTCATGCCCGAGGTGCTCGAGAAGGCCCGCGCCATAAGGAAGTTCATCGACGCGGAGGATCTGAAGCTGCTCGTCGAGATCGACGGCGGCATCAACGCCGACACCATCGAGGAAGCGGCGGAGGCCGGTATCGACTGCTTCGTCGCAGGGTCGGCCGTCTACGGCGCCGACGATCCGGGTCAGGCGGTCGCGGCACTGCGCGAGTCCGCCGCCACCGCCCGGGCCCAGAACCAGAACTGACAGAACCACACCTGACCCGATGGACATCGCCGCCGCCATGGATCGCGCGATTCGCGCATCCGCCGAGGCGATGGGGATCAGCTCGCCGAACCCGCCGGTGGGTGCGGTGGTCCTCGCGAGCGACGGCACCGTCGCCGGTGTGGGCGCCACCCAACCGCCGGGCGGACCGCACGCCGAGGTCATGGCCCTGCGTGCCGCCGGCGAGGCTGCACGAGGCGGAACCGCGATCGTCACCCTCGAACCCTGCAACCACACCGGCCGCACCGGCCCCTGCACCGAAGCACTCATCGAGGCCGGGATCGCCGAGGTCCACTATGCGGTGAGCGATCCGAACCCGGTCGCGGCGGGCGGGGCCGACACACTCCGGGCCGCTGGGGTACAGGTGACCGGGGGAGTGGCCGCCGACACGGTCGAGAACGGTCCGCTGCGGCCATGGCTCACACGCGTGCGCCTCGGTCGTCCGATGGTGACCGCGAAGGTCGCCGCCGGAATCGACGGCCGGATCGCGGCACCCGACGGAACCAGCCAGTGGATCACCGGCCCGGCGGCCCGCGACCACGCCCACGCGCAACGCGCACGACTCGACGCCATCGTGATCGGCACGGGCACCGCACTCGCCGACAATCCGGCACTGACCGCCCGCACACCCACCGGCGCGCTGTATCCGCATCAGCCGACCCGGGTCGTCCTCGGTCACCGCGACCTCCCCGCCGACGCCAACCTGCGCGGTCAGTCCGGCGGGCCCCTGCTCAGGGTCGAATCCCATGATCCGGCCGACGTCCTCGCCGCGCTTCCGGACGCGCTGTGGATCCTCGTCGAGGGCGGTCCGCACATCATCGGGGCGTTCGTCGCCGCGGGGCTCGTCGACGAGGTGCACGCCTACGTCGCGCCGCTCGTCCTCGGTGCGGGTCGCAGCTCAGTGGACATCCCGGGCGTCACCACGCTCGACGATGCCCGACGGTTCCAGACCAGCTCGGTGAGCCGACTCGGTGACGATGTCCTCATCACCCTGTCCGCCGCGCCCCCCGACCGACTCGACCGGTGAACGTCGTCATGGTGTCGCCCCTTTTCACTCACCGGAATCGCAATGCGACTGACATCGGCGACCGTGCTAGCGTCGATGTCACCAGTTCTCGGGGCGGGGTGAAATTCCCCACCGGCGGTGATGAGGGTGCGGTGGATCCGCATCGTCCAGCCCGCGAGCGCCTGCCGACAGGCAGGGACAGCAGATTCGGTGAGAATCCGAAGCCGACGGTCACAGTCCGGATGCGAGAGAACAGGCGACACAAGGCCGCCCTGTCTGCTCCGAGCGAGCAGGAGGAGTGCGTGTTCACCGGAATCGTGGAAGAACTCGGCGTCATCGCCGACCGCGAGGATCTCTCCGACGCCGCCCGTTTCACCGTTCGCGGCCCCATCGTGACCACCGACGCAGGCCACGGCGATTCCATCGCCGTCAACGGTGTGTGTCTGACCGTCGTCGACCTCCGTCCGGGTGAGTTCACGGTCGATGTGATGCGGGAGACGCTCCGCCGCAGTTCGCTGTCCGACCTCGCCGCCGGTAGCACCGTCAACCTCGAGCGGGCCATGCCCGCCAACGGGCGCTTCGGTGGCCACATCGTCCAGGGCCACGTCGACGGAACCGGCACGATCGCCGCGGTGTCGCCGTCGGAGAACTGGACGGTCGTACGCATCGCGATACCCGCCGAACTCACCCGCTACCTCGTCGAGAAGGGATCGATCACCGTCGACGGTGTGTCGCTGACGGTGTCCGCGGTCGGCGGGTCGGGCGACGACTCCTGGTTCGAGATCTCGCTGATCCCGACCACCCTCAACGAGACCAACCTCGGTGCCGCCCGACCCGGTGCCGTGGTCAACCTCGAAGTCGACGTGATCGCCAAATACGTCGAGCGCCTTCATCTGGGTTCGGACACGACTGGTACTCCTGATGTTGCGGGGGCGAAATGAGCACAACGAGTGAGGTTCTGATGAGCGAGTCGCCGCAAGACGGTGCAGACGTGACCGCAGCCGAGGGCACCGGGGTCGCTTTCGACACGATCGAACGCGCCATCGCCGACATCGCGGCGGGCAAAGCCGTGGTGGTCGTCGACGACGAGGACCGCGAGAACGAGGGCGACCTCATCTTCGCGGCCGAGATGGCGACACCCGAACTGGTCGCCTTCATGGTCCGGTACACCTCCGGCTACCTCTGCGTCCCGCTCGACGGCGACGCGTGCGACCGTCTCGGTCTGCCGCCGATGTACTCGATGAACCAGGACAAGCACGGCACCGCCTACACCGTGACCGTCGACGCGCGCGAGGGCATCGGCACCGGGATCAGCGCAGCCGACCGCGCCACCACGATGCGACTGCTCGCCGACCCCGCCGCCAGCGCCGCCGACTTCACCCGGCCGGGTCACGTCGTGCCGCTGCGCGCCAAGGAGGGCGGCGTCCTCCGTCGTCCGGGACACACCGAGGCCGCCGTCGACCTCGCCCGGCTGGCGAACCTGGCCCCGGCCGGCGTGATCTGCGAGATCGTGAGCCAGAAAGACGTCGGCGCGATGGCACAGACCGATGAGCTGCGCGTGTTCGCCGACGAACACGACCTCGCACTCATCTCCATCGCCGACCTCATCGCATGGCGCCGCCGCCACGAGAAGCACGTCGTCCGCGTCGCCGACGCCCGCATCCCGACCCGTCACGGCGACTTCCGTGCGGTCGGATACTCCAGCGTGTACGACGACGTGGAACACGTCGCACTGGTCAAGGGCGACATCACCGGCGCCGAGGGCGAAGGTCACGACGTCCTCGTCCGCGTGCACTCCGAATGCCTGACCGGCGATGTCTTCGGCTCGCTCCGCTGTGACTGCGGCCCGCAGCTCGACGCGGCGATGGAGATGGTCGCCGACGAGGGTCGGGGGATCATCCTCTACATGCGCGGCCACGAGGGTCGGGGGATCGGCCTGCTGCACAAACTGCAGGCCTACCAGCTGCAGGACGCGGGATCGGACACGGTCGACGCCAACCTGGAACTGGGCCTGCCCGCGGACTCGCGGGACTACGGACTCGGCGCCCAGATCCTCGTCGACCTCGGCGTCCGGTCGATGCGGCTGCTCACCAACAATCCCGCCAAGCGTGTGGGGTTGGACGGTTACGGACTGCAGATCGTCGACCGCGTCGCCATGCCGGTGCGCGCGAACGCCGAGAACCTGCGCTACCTCCGCACCAAGCGGGATCGGATGGGCCACGACCTCGTCGGCCTCGACGACCACGCCGATCCAGCGGACCACATCGATCCGTCCGAAGGAGCTCCCGCATGAGCGGTCACGGAGAGCCGACCCTGGAACTCGCCGACGCCGGCCGGTTGCGCCTGGCCATCGTGTCGTCGCAATGGCACGAGACCGTCTGCGGCGCATTGCTCGACGGCGCGATCCGCGCGGCGCGCGACAACGGCGTCACCGAACCGACCATCGTGCACGTCGCCGGCGCCATCGAACTGCCGGTCATCGTGCAGGCTCTCGCGCGCACCCATGATGCGGTGGTCGCGCTGGGCGTCGTGATCAAGGGTGAGACACCGCATTTCGAGTATGTGTGCGACGCGGTCACCGCAGGTCTCACCCGTGTGTCGCTCGACGAGTCCACCCCGGTCGGCAACGGGGTGCTGACGGTGCTCACCGAGGACCAGGCCATCGCCCGCGCCGGGCTACCCGGGTCGACCGAGGACAAGGGTGCGCAGGCGACCGTCGCCGCCCTCGCTTCGGCGTTGACGCTTCGGGCCCTCGCGAACGAGACCGCAGCGGTGGGTGCCGGAGGGGCTTCGGCGTGAGTTCCCCGGGTCACCCCGCGGGGGATGCGGACACCGCCTCGTGGGACCTGGTGTACCGGCCGCGCAAGCTGCCCCGGTGGGCCGTGGCGGCCGCGATCGTCGTGCTCGCCATCCACATCACCTTCGGGCTGCTGCTGACGATCGACGACGTCGGCGTCCGCAATCTCGGCGGATCCGACCAGGTCGCCATCATCCTCATCGGGGTGCTGGTGGCGGGTGCGATCCTGCTGCTGACCCGGCCGCGCCTCCGGGTGGGCCCCGAGGGCGTCGAGGTCCGCAACCTCGCGACGACCCGGCTGTTCGAATGGGACCGTGTCCTCGGTCTCACCTACCCGGAGAACGGCTTCGGGGCCTGGCTGCTGTTCCCGGCGGACGAGCACATCACCGTCCTGGCTGTTCAGGCCGGTGACGGCCAGCGCGCGATCGACACCATGACGCGATTCCGCGAGCTCGAGGAGCGCTATCGCGGGACTGTCCGGCCCGGCCACTAGCCTGGAACACGTGGCCGACCCGACAACCTACCGTCCTGCGCCCGGAACCATCCCGACCGATCCCGGGGTGTACAAGTTCCGCGACGAGCACGGACGTGTCATCTACGTCGGCAAGGCCAAGAATCTGCGGTCCCGGCTGACTTCGTACTTCGCCGACATCACGTCGCTGCACCCGCGCACCCGGCAGATGGTGACCACCGCGGCGTCGGTCGAGTGGACCGTCGTGGGCACCGAGGTCGAGGCGCTGCAGCTCGAGTACAACTGGATCAAAGAGTTCGATCCGCGGTTCAACGTGCGGTATCGCGACGACAAGAGCTATCCGATGCTCGCGGTGACGCTGAACGAGGAGTACCCCCGACTGTTCGTCTACCGCGGTCCGCGTCGGCGCGGGGTGCGGTACTTCGGGCCGTACGCGCACGCCTGGGCGATCCGCGAGACCGTCGACCTGCTGACGCGCGTCTTCCCGGCGCGGACGTGTTCGGCCGGCGTGTTCAAACGGCACCGTCAGATCGACCGGCCCTGCCTGCTCGGCTACATCGACAAGTGCTCCGCGCCGTGCGTGGGTCGGGTCGACGCCGAAGAACACCGCGAGATCGTGGAGGACTTCTGCGACTTCCTGGCCGGGCGCACCGACCTCATGATCCGGCGGATGGAACGCGACATGGCCGCCGCCGCCCAGGATCTCGACTTCGAGCGGGCGGCCCGGCTGCGTGACGACATCGGCGCGATGCGACGCGCCATGGAGAAGCAGGCCGTGGTGCTCGGCGACGGAACCACCGCCGACGTGATCGCGCTCGCCGGCGACCAACTCGAGGTCTCCGTCCAGGTCTTCCACGTCCGAGACGGTCGCGTCCGCGGCCAGCGCGGTTGGGTCGTCGAACGCAGCGACAACGGCACCGACGGCGACGTCGTGGGAGAGTTCATCACCCAGTTCTACGGCGCCCAGGTCGATTTCGATGCCACGGTCGCCGTCGGCTCCGACCGTGCACGCGGTGAGTCGATCCCTCGTGAGGTGCTGGTGCCCGAACTGCCCTCGGACGCCGAGGAACTCGAGGAGTGGCTGAGCGGGCTCCGCGGCAGCCGCGTGCGCCTGCGGGTGCCGCAGCGCGGCGACAAGAAGGCCCTGTTCGACACGGTTGCGCGCAACGCAGGTGAGGCGCTTGCACAGCACAAGCTGCGGCGCGCGGGAGACCTCACGACCCGCTCGGCGGCCCTGACCGAACTCCAGGAATCGTTGCTGCTCGACCAGGCCCCACTGCGCATCGAGTGTGTGGACATCTCGCACGTGCAGGGCACCGACGTCGTCGCTTCGCTGGTCGTCTTCGAAGACGGACTCCCGCGCAAGTCCGACTACCGCCACTACTCGATCCGGCATGCCGCAGGCGAGGGCCGCTCCGACGACGTCGCCTCGATCGCCGAGGTGACCCGCCGCCGCTTCCTGCGACATCGAACCGACCGGGAGGCGCCGCCGCCGGTGTCCGGGGAGATCAGCGTGGCCGCCGAGACCCCCGCCCAGCCACGCAAGTTCGCCTACCCGCCCAATCTCTTCGTCGTCGACGGCGGCGCGCCGCAGGTCCACGCGGCGGCCGCGGTTCTCGACGAACTGGGCATCACCGACGTGGCGGTGATCGGGCTGGCCAAACGCCTCGAGGAGGTGTGGGTTCCCGGCGACGACGATCCGATGATCCTGCCGCGAAACAGCCAGGCACTGTTCCTGTTGCAGCGGGTGCGTGATGAAGCCCATCGCTTCGCCATCACCTTCCACCGCAGCAAACGCAGCAAGCGGATGACCGAGTCCGTGCTCGACGGGGTCCCCGGCCTGGGCCGCACCCGACGCACGGCACTGGTGACGCACTTCGGCTCGGTGGCCCGGCTCCGTGAGGCATCCTTGGACGAGATATCGCAGGTGCCGGGCATCGGCTCCACCACGGCGCGCGCGGTGCAGGCCGCCCTCGCCGGGGACAGCCCGGCGCCCCAACAGATCCCGACCCCGGCACCGGAGCGGGCCGAGAAGGAGATGACCGTGGCGACCGGCGATCCGCGACGAGGTGTCGATGAATAACCAGACGTCAGTGGACAAGCAGACAGAGGCCGACCCCGACGACAGCGGGGCCGGCCAGGACGGCGAACTCACCGTCCTGTTCGTCACCGGCATGTCCGGAGCGGGCCGGTCCACCGCGGCCAACGTCCTCGAAGACGACGGGTGGTACGTGGCCGACAACGTCCCGCCGTCACTCATCTCGACGATGGTCGGCATGGTCCGGGAGAGCGACCCGTCCATCACCAGACTCGCCATGGTCCTGCGCGCGTCCGACGCCAACCTCGCCCATGAACTCGAGCAACTGCGAGACCGGCTCGAGGAGTCCGGAATCCGAACCCGGCTGCTGTACCTGGACGCCAGCGACTCGGTCCTGGTGCGCCGCTTCGAACAGGTCCGGCGCCGGCACCCCCTGCAGGGCAAGGAAACCCTCGTGGAGGGCATCGCGCGCGAGCGCGCCATCCTGGCCCCGATCAAGAACGTCGCCGATCTCGTCGTCGAGACGTCCGCGCTGACGGCCGCCAAGCTGCGCGCGGTGGTCGAGGGGGTGGCACCCGGCGACACCGAGCCCAGGCTCTCGATCGCCGTCCAGTCGTTCGGATTCAAGTACGGGCTGCCGATCGACTCCGATCTCGTCGCCGATGTGCGGTTCCTGCCCAATCCGCATTGGATCGACGAACTGCGCGACCACAACGGGCAGGAGGCGCCGGTCCGCGACTACGTCCTCGGACAGCCCGACGCCGGCGGTTTCCTCGACCTCTACACCGGCCTGGTGTCCATCGTCGGTCGTGGCTACCTGCGAGAGGGGAAGCGGTACATGACGATCAGCGTCGGATGTACCGGCGGCAAACATCGCAGTGTGGCGATCGCCGAAGAACTGTCGGCGCGTCTGCGCCGAGCCGTCGACGAGGCGGGGCTCGCGTCCTACGACGTGCGCGTAATGCATCGCGACCTGGGGCGAGAATGACCCCGCGCGACCCGAGGATCGTCGCCCTCGGCGGCGGGCACGGCCTCTACGCGACATTGACCGCGATGCGCTACCTGAGCACCGACATCACCGCGGTGGTCACAGTCGCCGACGACGGCGGCTCCTCCGGCCGCTTGCGGGCCGAGCTCGGCCTGATCCCGCCCGGCGACCTGCGGATGGCGCTCGCCGCGCTCATGAGTGCGCCCAAGGCGCTCGAGGACTTCCAGGTGGCCGGGCATCCCGACACCCGCCGGCGTCACGAACTCTGGGCGGACGTGCTGCAGCACCGCTTCGGCGGACGCGGTGCGCTGGCCGGCCATCCGATCGGCAACCTCCTGTTGGCCGGGCTCACCGAGGTCCTCGGCGACACCGTGGCGGCGCTGGCCGAATTGCGCGACGTCTTCGGCATCCGCGGACAGGTGCTGCCGATGTCCACCGTTCCGCTCGACATCGAGGCGGACGTGTCCGGCCTCGAGGCCGATCCCCGGATCAGCCGTGAGATCCGCGGCCAGGTCGCGGTCGCCACCACGCCCGGCAAGGTTCGACGCGTGCGGTTGCTGCCGCACGAGCCGCCGGCGTGTGAATCTGCGCTCGAGGCAATCGAATCGGCAGACCTGGTGATGCTCGGACCGGGATCGTGGTTCTCCAGCGTGATCCCGCACGTGCTCGTACCCGGACAGCTGAAAGCCTTGCAGCGCAGCCCCGCCCGCAAGGTGCTGGTGGTCAATCTGGCACCCGAGCCGGGGGAGACCCCGGGCTTCTCCGTGGAGCGGCACCTCCATGTCCTGCACGCGCACGCCGACAGTTTCCGCGTCGACCACGTGCTCGTGGACGCGTCGTCGGTTCCCGCCGGGCGCGAACGCGACCACCTCGTCCGCGCGGCCGGATTGTTCGGTGCCGAGCTGAATGTCGGCGACGTCGCCGTCCCCGGTCGGCAGGTCCATGACCCGGCGAAAGTCGCCGCCGTCGTGAACGAACTGTGCGAAGGTGAACTGACCCGTTACTCTGGCCGGGCGGACGCCTGACTCATGTCGGTGATGCCGTCGTGCGATGACATGCAATCGTGCGGTGAAACACGCGCGGGCCGTGAATACGAGGGACGTGTGGTCTGGTGACAGGAGGACAGGGACCGGTGGCGATGACGGCGGCGGTGAAGGACGAACTCAGTCGCCTGTCGGTGACTCAGGTGAGTTGCCGGAGAGCCGAGGTGTCGGCGCTGTTGCGCTTCGCCGGTGGTCTGCACATCGTCGCCGGGCGTGTGGTGGTCGAGGCCGAGGTGGACATGGGCAACGTGGCCCGCCGTCTGCGCGGCGAGATCCACGATCTGTACGGATACGCCTCCGATGTCCATGTGCTGCGCGGCGGCGGTCTGCGCAAGTCCGCTCGCTACATCGTGCGCGTCACCAAGGACGGTGAAGGGCTCGCCCGGCAGACCGGCCTGCTCGACATGCGTGGCCGGCCCGTTCGCGGACTGCCCGCTCAGGTGGTCGGCGGCAGTGTCGCCGATGCCGAGGCCGCTTGGCGCGGCGCGTTTCTCGCGCATGGTTCGCTCACCGAACCCGGGCGATCGTCGGCGCTGGAGGTGAGCTGCCCGGGCCCCGAGGCCGCACTCGCGCTGGTCGGGGCGGCGCGCAGGCTCGGCGTCACGGCCAAGGCCCGCGAGGTCCGCGGCGCCGATCGGGTGGTCATCCGTGACGGCGAGGCGATCGGTGCGCTGCTGACGCGGATGGGTGCCCACGACACCCGGCTGGTCTGGGAGGAACGGCGCATGCGTCGCGAGGTTCGCGCGACCGCCAACCGGCTCGCCAACTTCGACGACGCCAATCTCCGCCGGTCCGCGCGGGCGGCGGTGGCGGCGGCGGCCCGCGTGGAACGTGCCCTCGACATCCTCGGCGACGAAGTACCGGACCACCTCATCGCGGCGGGGCAGCTCCGCATCACGCACCGGCAGGCATCCCTGGAGGAGCTCGGCCAGCTGGCGGATCCGCCCATGACGAAAGACGCCGTCGCCGGCCGTATCCGTCGCCTGCTCTCCATGGCGGACAAGAAGGCGCGCCAGGACGGCATCCCCGACACGGAATCCGCGGTCACCTCGGAGCTGCTCGACGACGCCTGAGGCCGCCCCGGTGGTCTCGACCCGGACCTGCGGTGTGCCGTGCCCTACAGGGCCTACTAGGCTGGGGGCGACGTGGGCGGAGGCGTGATCACTCCTGTGTGCAGCCGGTGACCGCTCACGGCGCGGCCAGACAGGGCTTGACTCACAGGCCTGACCATGAATACCGCTAAGGAGCACAACTGTGACTGTTCGGGTAGGCGTCAACGGATTCGGCCGGATCGGCCGCAACTTCTTCCGTGCCGTCGAAGCGCAAAAGGCTTTGGGCACCACCGACATCGAGATCGTCGCGGTCAACGATCTCACCGACAACGCGACTCTCGCGCACCTGCTGAAGTTCGACTCGATCCTGGGCCGTCTGTCCGACGACGTCACCCTCGAGGGTGACGACACCATCGTCGTCGGCGACAAGAAGATCAAGGCGCTCGAGGTCAAGGAGGGCCCGGCCGCGATTCCGTGGGGTGACCTCGGTGTCGACGTCGTCGTCGAGTCCACCGGCATCTTCACCGCCCGCGCCAAGGCGCAGGGTCACCTCGACGCCGGTGCCAAGAAGGTCATCATCTCCGCTCCGGCGTCGGATGAGGACATCACGATCGTCATGGGCGTCAACGACGACAAGTACGACGGCAGCCAGAACATCATCTCCAACGCGTCGTGCACCACCAACTGCCTCGGCCCGCTGGCCAAGGTCCTCAACGACGAGTTCGGCATCGTCAAGGGCCTGATGACCACCATCCACGCCTACACCCAGGACCAGAACCTGCAGGACGGCCCGCACAAGGATCTGCGTCGCGCCCGCGCCGCCGCGATCAACATCGTGCCGACCTCGACGGGTGCGGCCAAGGCCATCGGCCTGGTGCTCCCGGAGCTGAAGGGCAAGCTCGACGGTTACGCACTGCGCGTGCCGATCCCCACCGGTTCGGTCACCGACCTCACCGCGCAGCTGTCCAAGACCGCCACCGCCGACGAGATCAACGCCGCCCTCAAGGCTGCCGCCGACGGTCCGCTCAAGGGCATCCTCAAGTACTACGACGCCCCGATCGTCTCCTCCGACATCGTCACCGACCCGCACAGCTCGCTGTTCGACGCCGGCCTGACCAAGGTCATCGACGATCAGGCCAAGGTCGTGTCCTGGTACGACAACGAGTGGGGCTACTCCAACCGCCTCGTCGACCTCATCGGTCTCGTCGGCAAGTCGCTCTAGTCCACCCACGTCGTTCCACCTGAAAGGGAGTCAACGCCATATGGGTGTTCCCACACTGAAAGACCTTCTGGACGAGGGTGTTTCGGGCCGGGGCGTGCTGGTCCGGTCGGATTTCAACGTCCCGCTCGACGGGTCGACGATCACCGATCCGGGTCGCATCCTCGCGTCCCTGCCCACTCTCAACGCACTGATCGACGCCGGCGCCAAGGTGATCATCACCGCGCACCTCGGTCGTCCGAAGGGCGAACCGGATCCGAAGTTCTCGCTCGCGCCCGTCGCGGCGCGACTCGGTGAGGAGCTCGGTCGAAACGTGCAGCTGGCCGGCGACGTCGTCGGCACCGATGCGCTCGCCCGCGCCGAGGGCCTCACCGACGGCGACGTCCTGCTGCTGGAGAACATCCGCTTCGACCCGCGGGAGACCTCCAAGGACGACGCCGAACGTGAGTCGCTGGCCAAGGCGCTCGTCGAGCTAGTCGGCGATGACGGTGCCTTCGTCTCCGACGGTTTCGGGGTGGTGCACCGCAAGCAGGCCTCGGTCTACGACGTCGCGAAGTTGCTCCCGCACTACGCGGGTGAGCTGGTGGCGGCGGAGGTCGACGTGCTCTCCAAGCTCACCGAGGAGGTCACGCGTCCCTACGCGGTCGTCCTCGGCGGCTCGAAGGTCTCGGACAAGCTCGGGGTCATCGAGGCCTTGGCACCCAAGGTGGACACGCTGGTCATCGGTGGCGGCATGGCGTTCACGTTCCTTGCCGCACAAGGTCATCCGGTCGGAACCTCCTTGCTGCAGGAGGATCAGATCGACGTCTGCAAGAGCCTGCTGGAACGGTTCGGCGACGTCATCCACCTGCCCGTCGACGTGGTCGTGGCCGACAAGTTCGCGGCCGACGCCGAATCGGACACCGTGGCGGCCGACGCCATCCCGGACGGTTGGATGGGTCTGGACATCGGACCGGAATCGGTGAAGCGTTTCACCGCTGTTCTCTCCAACGCCAAGACCATCTTCTGGAACGGCCCGTCGGGCGTGTTCGAGTTCGAGAAGTTCTCCGCGGGTACCCGCGGGGTGGCCGAGGCCATCGCCGGCGCCACCGGCAACGGTGCGTTCACCGTCGTCGGCGGCGGCGATTCGGCCGCGGCGGTCCGGACCCTGGGTCTGCCCGACAGTGACTTCTCGCACATCTCCACCGGCGGCGGCGCCTCCCTGGAGTACCTCGAGGGCAAGGAACTGCCCGGCCTCAACGTCTTGGAGAGCTGATCAGATGGCAAGCAGGAAGCCCCTCATCGCGGGCAACTGGAAGATGAACCTCAACCACCTCGAGGCCATCGCGCTGGTTCAGAAGATCGCGTTCGCCCTGCCGGCGAAGTACTTCGAGAAGGTCGACGTGACGGTGATCCCGCCGTTCACCGACATCCGCAGCGTGCAGACCGTCGTCGACGGCGACAAGCTCCTGCTGACCTACGGTGCGCAGGACCTGTCGGCGCACGACTCCGGTGCCTACACCGGTGAGATCAGCGGTGCGTTCCTCGCGAAGCTCGGCTGCACCTTCGTGGTGGTCGGGCACTCCGAGCGTCGCACCTTGCACGGCGAGACCGACGAGGTCGTGCTGGCCAAGACCAAGGCCGCACTCAAGCACGAACTCACCCCGATCGTCTGCATCGGTGAGGGCCTCGACGTCCGTGAAGCCGGGGAGCACGTGGCGTACAACGTGGCGCAGCTCAAGGGCTCTCTCGCAGGCCTGTCGGCCGCCGAGATCGCCAAGACCGTGATCGCCTACGAGCCCGTGTGGGCCATCGGTACCGGTCGTGTGGCCAGCGCCGACGACGCACAAGAGGTGTGCAAGGCCATCCGCGAGACCCTCGCGGAGATCGCCGATGCCGAGACCGCCGCCTCGGTCCGCATCCTCTACGGCGGATCGGTCAACGCCAAGAACGTCGGCGAGATCGTGGGACGCCCCGACGTCGACGGCGCACTGGTCGGCGGGGCATCGCTGAAGTCCGACGAGTTCGCGACGCTGTCGGCAATCGCCGCCGGTGGCCCCTTGCCCTGACGGGCAGAACCTCCGCGTACACTGTGGCAGGTTGGCTTCGGTTCACCCCGGGCCGACCTGCTACAGCTGTATCTGAGGGTTTTACGGAAGGGCGTTTCGACTCGTGACTGTGCAAGGTGCACTCGACATCGGATTGATCGTGACCAGCGTGCTGCTGATCGTGCTCGTCCTGCTGCACCGCGGCAAGGGTGGCGGTCTGTCGTCGCTGTTCGGCGGCGGTGTCCAGTCCAGCCTCTCGGGATCGAGCGTCGTCGAACGCAACCTCGACCGCCTCACCATCTTCGTCGGCCTCATCTGGGTCATCTTCATCGTCGGCGTCGGCGTCGACATCAAGCTCTCCGGATAGCCTCCCGAGATGCCGCGCCCCGGTTCTGCCGGGATACTCGACGGCATGAGTGACACCGTTCCCGCGCAGGGAACTCCGGCATCGCGTCCGTCCATCTCGATCGTCGATCACATCGTCGTCGACGACGCGGGTAGGGCCCTGACCGAACCGCTGCGCGAAGACATCCGCCTCCTCGGCGGGATACTCGGCGACGTCGTCCGGGAACACTCCGGGACCGAGGTCTTCGATCTCGTCGAGTCCGCCCGCGTCGCGGCATTCCGTGTGCGGCGCAACGAGATCGACCGCACCGAGCTGGCCGAGATGTTCGTCGACCTCGACATCTCGACCGCCGTGCCGGTGATCCGGGCATTCAGCCACTTCGCCCTGCTGGCCAACCTGGCCGAGGACATCCACCGTGAACGCCGTCGCGCGATCCACGTGCGCGCCGGGGATCCGCCGCAGGACAGCAGCCTGGCCGCCACCTACGCCAAACTGTCCGGTGCCGGACTCGTCGACGAGGAGGTCGGCAAGGCCCTCGCCGACGCCGCCGTCGTCCCGGTGATCACCGCCCATCCCACCGAGACCCGGCGCCGCACGGTGTTCGAGACGCAGAACCGGATCACCGAGCTGATGCGTTTTCGCGGCCGCACCGAGCTGACGCCGGACGAGGATGCTGAGGTCACCGAAGCGATCCGCCGGCAGATCCTCACCCTCTGGCAGACCGCACTCATCCGGCTCGAGCGGCTCACGATCCAGGACGAGATCCGTTCCGGGCTGCGGTATTACGACGCGTCGTTCTTCGACGTGGTGCCCGCCATCAACACCTCGGTACGGGCCGCCCTGCGCTCGACATACCCGGCGGCCGGGCTCGCCGACGAGCCGATGATCCGGATGGGTTCGTGGATCGGCGGCGACCGCGACGGCAATCCGTTCGTGACCGGCGAGGTCGTGACGCTGGCAACCACACTCGCCGCGCAGACCGCCGTCGGACATCATCTGTCCGAACTCGAGCATCTCGCCCAGGAACTGAGTATGTCGGCCCGTCTCATTGACACCGACGAGACATTGCTCGAACTGACCGGGGCCGAGGCCGACCAGCCATCGGCCGACGAGCCGTTCCGGCTTGCATTGCGGCACATCCGCTCCCGGCTGGTGGCGACCGCACGGGACATGTTCGACGACGACTTCCTCACCGCCGGCGACCTCTTCCTCATCGACGGGAAACAGCCCTACGCCGACGCCGCGGAACTGCTCGCCGACCTCGACGTGATCGACGCCGCACTCCGCGCCAACAAGGACGACTCGATCGCCGACGACCGCCTGCTCGCGCTCCGGGAGGCCGTGCGCACCTTCGGGTTCCACCTGTCGGGGCTGGACATGCGGCAGAACTCCGACACCCACGAAGAGGTGATCGCCGAGCTGCTCGCCTGGGCCGGGGTCTGTCCGGACTACGCGTCGCTCGACGAGGCGGCGCGCGTGGAGATCCTGTCCGCCGAACTCCGCTCCCGTAGACCGTTGACCAGTGCGGATGCGGAGCTCAGCGAGCTCGCCGACAAGGAACTCGGGATCGTGCGCGCCGCCGCCCGGGCGGTGGCGACCTTCGGTCCCGAGGCGGTGCCGAACTACATCATCAGCATGTGCACGTCGGTCAGCGACATGCTCGAGGCGCTGATCCTGCTCAAGGAAGCCGGGCTCTACGACCCGAACGACGACGACCCGCGCTGCTCGGTGCGTGTGGTGCCGCTGTTCGAGACGATCGAAGATCTCCAACAAGGAGCCGAGACGCTCCTCGCGGTTCTCGAAGTGCCGTTCTACCGGGCGATGGTCGAGTCCCAGAACGGGATGCAGGAGATCATGCTCGGCTACTCCGACTCCAACAAGGACGGCGGCTACATGGCCGCCAACTGGGCGCTCTACCGGGCCGAGCTCGACCTCGTCGAGGCGGCGTCCCGCTCGGGTATCCGGCTGCGGCTCTTCCACGGACGTGGCGGCACCGTGGGCCGCGGCGGCGGTCCCAGCTACGACGCCATCCTGGCTCAGCCGCCCGGAGCCGTACAGGGATCCCTGCGCATCACCGAGCAGGGTGAGATCATCGCGGCGAAGTACGCCGAACCGGTGACCGCCCGCCGCAACCTCGAGACTCTGCTCGCCGCGACCATCGAGTCGTCGTTGCTCGACGTCGAAGGTCTCGGCGACGAGTCCGACTCGGCCTACGAGATCATGGACGACATCGCGGCGAAGGCACGAGCCGCCTACAGTCGGCTGGTCCACGAGACACCGGGATTCGTCGAGTACTTCACCACCTCGACGCCCCTGTCGGAGATCGGCGCGCTGAACATCGGCAGCCGTCCCGCCTCCCGCAAGCAGACCGAGAAGATCTCCGACCTGCGCGCGATCCCGTGGGTCCTCTCGTGGACGCAGTCGCGTGTGATGCTCCCGGGTTGGTATGGGACGGGCTCGGCGTTCGAGGAGTGGGTCGGCGACGATCCGGAACGCCTCGAGACGTTGCGACGGTACTACGCGAAGTGGCCGTTCTTCCGGACCGTCATGTCGAACATGGCGCAGGTGCTGGCGAAGTCGGACATGGGGCTGGCCCACCGGTACGCACAGCTGGTTCCGGACGAGGAGCTGCGCGACAAGGTGTTCGGGATGATCGTCGACGAACACGAACGCACGATCGCGATGTGCGCGCAGATCACCGGAACCGACGACCTGCTCCATGACAACGCCGCACTGAAACGCTCTGTCTACAACCGGTTCCCGTACCTCGAGCCGCTGAATCTGCTGCAGGTCGAACTGCTCCGCCGGTTCCGCGCGGGGGAGGACACGCCCATCGTGCGGCGCGGAATCCAGCTCACCATGAACGGTCTCGCGACCGCGCTGCGTAACTCCGGCTAGGAGATCACTTGATGTCGGCGGCGGCCGCGTCGTCGAGGAACCAGATCGTCTCCTCGGTGCCGCGGGCGCCGGCGGCAGGCCAATCGGCGGCGTCGGCGCCACGATGCGCCGCGGCAACGGCTTCGGCCTTGTCGGCCCCGGCGACCAGGAACCACACCTGGCGCGCGCGGTTGACGACCGGCAGGGTCAGCGTGATGCGACGCGGCGGCGGCTTCGGCGAATCCTCAACGGCGACAACTGACTTCGTGGTCTCGGCGGTGGCCGGGGAGTGGGGGAACAGCGAGTTGACGTGGCCTTCACCGCCCATGCCGAGCAGATGCACGTCGAACTCCGGAGCAACCCCGTCACTCGAGCGGCCGGCCAGGATCGCGGCGTAGTCGGCGGCGGCGGCCTCGATGTCGTCACCCAGCGGACCGTCCGACGGTGCCATCGGGAAGATCCGCGACGGGTCGACCGGCACCTTGTCGAGCAGCGCCTCACGCGCCTGACCGGAGTTGCGTTCGGGATCGTCGGCCGGCACGAATCGGTCGTCGCCCCAGTAGATGTCGACCTTCGACCAGTCGATCGTGCCGCTGTCGGCGGCCAGCGCCGACAGGATGCCGATGCCATTGCTGCCGCCGGTCAGCACCACGCTCGCGACGCCGCGCTCGGCCTGGGCGCGCGTGATCAGATCGACGAAGCGGGACGCGGCCGTGGTGACGAGCTCCTGCTTGGTGTCGAAGACGAGTGTCTCGGTGGTCATCGTGCGGCAACTCCTTGCGTGTCGGCGGCGAATTCGACCTCGGGCACACCCTGCAGTGCCTCCACATACACCTCGTCGGTGTCGAGGCGTCGAAGTTCCTCGGCGATACAGGCGGGCAGTTCACGACGGCCCATGGCAACGCGTCCGTCGGGTTTGCCCGGCATCGTCAGGACCGCGTTGTTCTCTTCGTCCACGGCGAGGATGGTCGGCCCCTCGTCGCGGAACAGGCGGATCTCGAAGCTCCCGCGCAGGCGGCGGGTCGGTACCTTCAGGGCGGAGCGCAGCCAGCCGGCGAGCAGGTCGACCGACGGGGAGTTCTGCGCGCCCGTCACCCGGACCTCGGTGATCGGAGTGTGCGGCGGCCGATCCAACGCGGAGGCGAGGATCGCGCGCCAGTGCGTGACGTGGGTCCAGGCGAGGTCGGTGTCGCCGGGGGAGTAGGTCTCGAGTCGTTGCGCGAGCACCGTCAGCGAGTCGTCCGCCTTGGTGGCGTCGACGATTCGGCGGTGACCGAGTTTGCCGAGCGGATCGTCGGCGGGACGCACGGGACCCTTGCCCGGCCACCAGGTGACGACGGGGGTGTCGGGGAGCAGGAACGGGGTGACCACACTGTCGGGGTGATCGGCCAGTTCTCCTTGCAGCGACAGCACCACCACCTCGGAGGCGCCGGCGTCCCCACCTACGCGGATCTGCGCGTCGAGCCGTGAATCACCTTCGCGCACACCGCGATAGACGACGATGACGCGGCTCGGGTGCTCGCGGCTCGCACCGACCGCCGCCTCGATCGCGCCTTCCATCGGCTCGCCCAGTTCGACGCAGACCACGAGGGTCAACACCCGGCCGAGGCTGAGTGCGCCACCGGCTGCGCGTACCTCGATGATCTTCTTCGCGACCTTTCCGGTCGACGTGTCGGACAGTTCGACGATCATCGGGAGGCCTCCTGAACGGGACGATCGGTGAGAGCGTGCGGACGTGTCGTCACGGCCTGCGCCATGCGCGGCCGGTGCGGGACATCATCTCCTCGGCGGAGCGCGGACCCCACGTCCCGGACTCGTAGGTGTCCGGCGACCCCGTTGCGGCCCAATGGTCGAGCACCGGATCGAGTATGCGCCAGGACAACTCGACTTCCTCGTTGACCGGGAACAGCGACGGCTCGCCCAGCAGGACGTCGAGGATCAACCGTTCATACGCCTCCGGGGAGGCCTCGGTGAAGGCGGTGCCGTAACTGAAGTCCATGTTGACGTCGCGGACCTCCATGCTCGAACCCGGCACCTTCGACCCGAAGCGCAGCGTGATGCCCTCGTCCGGCTGGACCCGGATCACGAGCGCGTTCTGGCTGAGCTCCTCGGTCATGGTCTGATCGAAGGGCAGATGCGGGGCGCGTTTGAACACGAGGGCGATCTCGGTGACCCGGCGGCCGAGGCGCTTGCCGGTTCGCAGGTAGAACGGCACGCCCGCCCAGCGGCGGGAGTCGACCTCGAGGGCGATCGCGGCGAAGGTCTCGGTCTTGGAATCCTTCGCGAAGCCCTCCTCTTCTTTCAGCCCCGGCACCTTCTCGCTGCCCTGCCAGCCGGGTCCGTACTGCCCGCGTGCGGTGTTCTCGTCGATCGGCAGCACGTTACGCGTCGCGGCGAGGACCTTGATCTTCTCGGCCTGCAACTGCTTGGGCTCGAACGAGATCGGCTCCTCC
This sequence comes from Gordonia terrae, assembly GCF_051789125.1. Classification (GTDB taxonomy): domain Bacteria; phylum Actinomycetota; class Actinomycetes; order Mycobacteriales; family Mycobacteriaceae; genus Gordonia; species Gordonia terrae_A. The sequence continues at coordinate 2,487,202 of NZ_CP196526.1, forward strand.
ATGGCCACGAGGGCCATGAGCTGCATCAGGTGATTCTGGATGACGTCGCGCGCCGCGCCGATGCCGTCGTAGTATCCCGCCCGTCCGCCGAGACCGATGTCCTCGGCCATGGTGATCTGGACGTGATCGACGTAATGCGAACTCCACAGCGGATCGAACAGCTGGTTGGCGAACCGTAGCGCCAGGATGTTCTGGACGGTCTCCTTGCCCAGGTAGTGATCGATGCGGAACACCGACGACTCCGGGAACACGTTGTTGACGATCGCATTGAGCTCGCGGGCGGACTCGAGGTCGTGCCCGAACGGCTTCTCGATGACGACCCGCCGCCAGCTGTCACCGGTGGGGGCGGCCAGCCCGCTGCGCTCGAGCTGTTCGCACACCGTCGGGAACGCCTTGGGCGGGATCGACAGGTAGAACGCGTGATTCCCGTCGGTACCGCGTTCGACGTCGAGCGATTTCAGGGTGTCGCGCAACTTGTCGAACGCGGCGTCGTCGTCGAAGGCGCCCTGCACGAAGCGGAACCCCTCCGCCAGCCGCTCCCACACCTCTTCCCGGAAACCGGTGCGGGCGTGTTCGCGGACGGCATCGTGGACGATCGCACCGAAATCCTCGTCGCTCCAGTCCCGGCGGGCGAAACCCACCAGAGCGAACGACGGCGGGAGGAGGCCGCGGTTGGCGAGGTCGTAGACCGCAGGCATCAGCTTCTTGCGTGCCAGGTCTCCGGTGACTCCGAAGATGACCAGACTGCACGGACCCGCGATGCGGGGGAGCCGTTTGTCCTGCGGGTCGCGGAGCGGATTGGTCCGAGAACCGGACGCGACCGAATCCTCGCCTGCGGCCACCGCGCCTCAGCCCTTGTTCGCCGCGGACAGTTGCTCGGCGGTCGCGCCGAGCAGATCGTTCCAGGCGTCCTCGAACTTGCTGACGCCCTCGTCCTCCAACACCTTGAAGACGTCGACGGTGTCGACTCCCTGTGCCGAGATCTTGTCGAAGATCTCCTGCGACTCGTTGGCGAGCCCGACGATCGAGTCGGTGTTGACCCAGCCGTGGTCGGCGAAGGCGTCCATCGTCTTGCCCGGCATCGTGTTGACGGTGTTGGGGGCGACCAGCTCACTGACGTACAACGTGTCCGGGTAGTCGGGGTTCTTGACGCCGGTCGAGGCCCACAGCGCGCGCTGCGGACGGGCGCCCTTGGCCAGCAGATCGGGGAAGCGGGACTCCACCTCGAAGATCTGCTGATAGGCGGCATACGCCAGGCGGGCGTTGGCCAGTGCCGCCTTGCCCTTGAGTTCAACCGCTTCCGGCGTGCCGATGGCGTCGAGGCGCTTGTCGATCTCGGTGTCGACGCGCGAGACGAAGAACGACGCGACCGAGTGGATGCGCGAGAGGTCATGCCCCGCCGCGGCGGCGGAGTCGAGGCCGTCGAGGTAGGCGTCCATGACCTTCTTGTAGCGCTCGACGGAGAAGATCAGCGTGACGTTGACGCTGATGCCCTCGGCGATCACCTTCGTGATCGCGGGCAGGCCCGCCTCGGTGGCCGGGATCTTGATGAGCAGGTTGGGGCGGTCGACGATCTTCCACAGCTCGATCGCCTGGGCGACCGTGGCGTCGGTGTCGTGTGCCAGCCGGGGGTCCACCTCGATCGACACCCGGCCGTCGACGCCGCCGGACTGCTCGAACGTCGGTGTCAGGACGTCGCACGCGTTGCGGACGTCGTCGGTGGTCACCGTCCGGATCGTGGTGTCGACGTCGGCGCCACGGGCGGCCAGCTCGTTGACCTGGTCGTCGTAGGCGTTGCCCTTCGACAGGGCGGCCTGGAAGATCGACGGGTTGGTGGTCACCCCGACGACCGACTTGGTCGCGATGAGGTCGGCCAGTTCACCTGAGCTGATCAGGTCTCGGGACAGGTCGTCCAGCCACACCGAGACTCCGGCGGCGGACAATTCGGCGAGCTTCTCGTTCTGGGTCACGATTCTCTCCTCTTGCGTCGGTGGCCGGATCGCGGCCACCTTGATGGGTTGGTCGCTTGGTCAGCCGGCGACGGCGCGCTCAGCGGCGGCGGTCACGGCCTCGGCGGTGATCCCGAACTTCGTGAAGAGCACCTTGTAGTCGGCGGACGCACCGAAGTGCTCGATCGAGACGATCTCGCCGCCCGCACCGACGATCCGGTACCACGGCATCGCGATGCCGGCCTCGACGGCGACACGCGGAACCGACGGCGGCAGGACGTCGTCGCGGTAACCCTGCGGCTGCTCGTCGAACCATTCCACACACGGCATGGAGACGACGCGCGCCTTGATTCCCTTGTCCGCGAGTGCCTTTTGTGCCTCGACGGCGAGGTGGACCTCGGAACCCGTGCCGATGAGCACGACGTGCGGATCGCCCTCGGAGTCGCTGAGGACATATCCGCCGTTGGCGACGCCCTGGGCGGAGGTGCCCTCGAGGATCGGGATGTTCTGACGGGTGAGGGCGAGGCCGACCGGGTGATTGCGCCGGGTCAGCAGGTGCTGCCACGCGTACGCCGTCTCGTTGGCGTCACCCGGGCGCACCACGTCGAGGTTGGGGATCGCACGCAGGGCGGCGAGGTGCTCGATCGGCTGATGCGTCGGGCCGTCCTCGCCGAGACCGATCGAGTCGTGGGTCCAGACGTAGATCGGGTCGATCTCCATCAGGGCGGCGAGCCGGACCGCGGGACGCATGTAGTCCGCGAACTGCAGGAAGGTGCCGCCGTACGCGCGGGTGGGCCCGTGCAGAGCGATACCCGACAGGATCGAGCCCATCGCGTGCTCCCGCACACCGAAGTGCAGGGTCCGGCCGTACGGGTTCGCCGACCACTTCTTGGTGCTGATCGAGGTCGGACCGAACGACGGTTCACCGTCCATCGTCGTGTTGTTGGAGCCGGCGAGGTCGGCCGACCCGCCCCACAGCTCGGGCAGGACCGGGGCCAGGGCGCCGAGCACCTTGCCCGATGCACTGCGGGTCGCGACGTCCTTGTCGCCGACGTTCCAGCTCGGCAGCGCATCGGTCCAGCCCTCGGGCAGTTCCTGGGCGGTGAGCCGGTCGAACAGCGCCTTCTGGGCCGGGTTCTTCTCGGCCCAGGCGTCGAACGATGCGGTCCATGCCTTGCGCTGCTCGGCGCCTCGTTCGATCAGCTTGCGGGTGTGCCCGATGACCTCGTCGCTCACCTCGAAGTTCTTGTCGGGGTCGAAGCCGAGGACCTTCTTGGTCGCCGCGACCTCGTCCTCGCCGAGCGCCGCGCCGTGGGCCATGCCGGTGTTCATCATGTTGGGCGCCGGGTAGCCGATGATCGTCCGCAGACAGATGATCGACGGCTTGTCGATGACCTGCCGGGCGGCCTCGACCGCGGCTTCGATGGCGACGACGTCCTCGCCGCCCTCGACCGTCTGGACGTGCCAGCCGTAGGCCTCGTAGCGCCTGGCGACGTTCTCCGAGAGCGCGATGTCGGTGTCGTCCTCGATCGAGATCTGGTTCTGGTCGTAGAACACGATCAGGTTGCCGAGCTGCTGGGTACCGGCCAGCGAGCTGGCCTCCGAGGTCACACCCTCTTCGATGTCACCGTCGGAGGCGACGACGTAGATGTAGTGGTCGAACGGACTCTGGCCCGGAGCGGCGTCGGGATCGAACAGCCCGCGCTCGCGGCGTGCGGCCATCGCCATGCCGACCGACGAGGCGAGGCCCTGTCCGAGAGGGCCGGTCGTGATCTCGACGCCACGGGTGTGGCGGAACTCCGGGTGGCCGGGGGTCAGCGAGTCCCAGGTGCGCAGCGCCTCGATGTCGGAGAGTTCGAGTCCGAAACCACCGAGGTAGAGCTGGATGTAGAGCGTGAGGCTGGAGTGTCCGCACGAGAGCACGAACCGGTCGCGGCCGGCCCAGTCGGTATCGGTGGGGTCGTGGCGCATGACCCGCTGGAAAAGGGTGTAGGCGAGAGGCGCGAGACTCATCGCGGTACCGGGGTGCCCGCTACCGCACTTCTGCACGGCATCGGCGGCCAGCACACGGGCGGTGTCGACGGCCCGGGTGTCGATCTCGGTCCAGTCGTCCGGATGGCGGGGGGTGGTCAAAGCGCGGATCTCGTCTGTGTCGGCCACGATGCTGAATATCTCCTGTGCCTGCTGGTGCGATCGGTGAACGTTGAAGAGGTGGACGCCGGCGGCCCGTCGGCACCGCGGGTTCACCACTTGCCGACTCGTACCAGGCAACCGACCACTGTCGGCGCGTACCCGTCCAGAGTAATCGCCGCCGGGCTCACGCTGCGCGCCGACCGATGGTTACCGACGAGTTCGGGCGTCGTCGCCGGTCGAGGGCACGACCGAGGCGTCGCCCCGCCTCGATTCACGGTTGGCAGAGGCAAACGTCTACCATGCTGTGTAGTAGCCCGCGGCGTCTGTGCGGGCGGACGAGGAGTGTTCGTGAGGATAGGGGAGCGTGTGAGCGGGAACAGTTCCGCCGCATCTCACTCGACCGACACCGCATCGAATCCGCAGGTTTCGACGAATCCAGTCGCACCGGCCGATCAGTCGTGGGCCGGGCGCGTGCGTGCGACGCTGCTGGCCTACGTCGCACTGACCAAGCCGCGTGTCATCGAGCTGCTCCTGGTCGCGACGATTCCGGTGATGCTGCAGGCCGACCGCGGTCACGTGGACCTCGCGGTCATCGCATTCACCCTCATCGGCGGATGGCTGGGTGCCGGCAGCGCCAACACCCTGAACATGGTGGCCGACGCCGACATCGACAAGAAGATGAAGCGGACCGCACGCAGGCCGCTCGCCCGCCGCGCCGTCGCCACTCGCAGCGCGCTGATCTTCGGTCTCGCGCTCTGGGTCGCCTCCTTCGCCGTCCTCTATTTCGCAGCCAATCTGCTGTCGGCGCTGCTGGTCTCGGCGACCATCCTCTTCTACGTCGGCGTGTACACCCTCATCCTTAAACGCCGCACATGGCAGAACGTCGTGTGGGGCGGTGCGGCCGGATGTATGCCCACGCTGGTGGGCTGGGCCGCGGTGACCGGGTCGATCAGCTGGCAACCCATCGTCCTGTTCGCGGTCATCTTCTTCTGGACGCCCCCGCACACCTGGGCTCTGGCGATGCGCTACAAGGAGGACTACAAGGCCGCCGGCGTGCCGATGCTCCCCGTGATCGCCACCGAGGAACGCGTCACCCGCCAGATGCTGATCTACACCTGGCTCACGGTCGTCAGCTCGCTCCTGCTGATTCCGGCGACGAGCTGGATCTACACCGTCATCGCCCTCGCGGCCGGTGCATGGTTCCTCGAGCGCGTCACCAAGCTGTACCGCGACACCAAACGTGGCGCCGAGGTCGCACCCCTCAAGGTGTTCCTGCAGTCCAACGAATATCTGGCGATCCTGTTCTGCGGCCTCGCGATCGACGCGGTTGTCGGGTTGCAGACGATCTCGTCGTACTTCTGACCGTCCGTCCTCAGCTCTCGGCGGGCACCAGCACGGTCGTCCCGGTTGTGACGCGCGCCTCGAGATCGGTGTGCGCGGCAGCAGCGTCCGCGAGCCGGTAACGCTGTCCCACACGCACGTCGAGTCCGTCGAGGACAGCGTCGAAGTACTCTCCCGCCCGCCACGTCAGCTCCTGCGCCGTGGCGGTGAAGTGGGCGAGCGTCGGCCGGGTCACCGACAGCGAGCCCGCCGCGTTCAGCCGCTGCAGGTCGAAGGGCGGCACCGGCCCGCTCGCCGCGCCGAACAGCACGATGATCCCGCGGATCGCGGTCGAGGCCAGTGACTGTTCGAAGGTGTCGGCGCCGACGCCGTCGTACGCCACCGACACCCCGGTGCCGTCGGTCAGTTCGCGAACCCGCGCGGACAGATCATCCCCGTAGCGCAGGACGTGGTCGGCGCCGGCGGCGCGGGAGAGCGTTTCCTTCTCGTCGGAGCTGACCGTCGTGATGACCGTCAGGCCGCGCCGTTTCGCGAGCTGGGTCAGGATGAGACCCACCCCGCCACCGCCTGCGTGCACGAGGACCGTGTCGCCCGATAGTGGGTGGGCACTCCCGTCGAGGAGGTAGTGCGCGGTGAGCCCGCGGAGCAAGGACGACCCTGCGACCGCGTCGTCGACGCCGTCGGGAACGGGTACCGCCTTCGACTCGGGGACCGCGACGAGTTCGGCGTACGAGCTGGGCGCGGCGCACCACGCGACGCGCTGTCCCTCGCGCAGCGTGGTCACCTCAGGACCCGCGGCGACGACGACACCGGCGCCTTCCGTGCCCGGAATGTACGGCGGCGTCGAGGGGTAGAGACCACGCCGCAGGTAGGTGTCGATGAAGTTCACACCCACCGCGGTCGTGCGGACGATGACCTCGTCCGCGGCCGGGATGGGGTCGTCGACGCTGCCGTAGGCCAAGACGTCCGGTCCACCGTGGCGGGTCACCTGAATCGCTCGCACCACACTGTTCTACACGTCCGACGAGGCCGTGGTTCGGCACGTCTGGCCGCGGGAGCGTCGGTCGTGACCGGTATGCTGACCCCCATGACTGACACCACCGACGAGAAGCCGGGCAGCACGCCCGACGAGAACTCGGCCACGCAGAAAACGGTCGAGGCGCCCAGCGAGGTCGTGGCCTCGGTCCGCAAGTTCGTCGCCCGAGAAGGCGGCAGCGCCAAGGTGGTCCTGCAGGCCATCGGCGACGCCGGGGTCCGGATCACCCTCGTCGGCGATGCCAACGGGATCCTCGGTGACCGGGTCGTGCCCGACCTCGCCGCCGCACAGGCCGTGGTGGACGCGGTGGAAGGTCTCGAGATCGCCGAGTGGGACCGGGACCTCACCTCGGAGACGACCGTGTCGCCGTCTCACTACCGGAAGATGGCCGGCTGGGTCGCCCGTCAGAAACGATTCCCGAAGGCGCGCAACCGCGCCATCCTCTGACGCCGCAGGCGGCGGCATCGACGCACCGATCAGGCAGACTCGCGCAGCGGGTCTGCCTTTTTCGCGACCAGCACCTGCCAGGTCGCTCCGATCAACAGCACGGCGCTGCCGAACATGTGCGCGATCACGAGCGCAACCGGCAGATCCGTCGCGTACTGGACGAAGCCGATGAGGCCCTGCAGAGCGAGCAGGACGACGAACACCACGGCGGAACGCTGCTGCGGACGGGCGAAGACCCGGGCGTAGACGAGGGCGGCCACAGCCAACCCGACAAGCGTGAAGACCGCGTCGGCGTGCAACTGGGTGGCGTTGTCCGGGGCGAGCCCGTTGCGCGGGGCATCCGCGTCGCCGGCGTGCGGACCGGAACCGGTGACCACCGTGCCCAGATAGATCGTGACCCACGTGGCCAGGTACACCAGCCACGAGAGGTAGATGCCGAGTCGCCGGGTGGCGGTCGGGGGCGCCTCGGTGTCGAGGACCTCGGGTTCGGCGGGGGCGGGATACGGCCGCACCCGGTAGACCAAGACGGTCGCCGCCGACACCAGCGCCATCGACAGCAGGAAGTGCAGTGCCACGACCCATGGGTTGAGTTCGGTCAGGACGGTGATCCCGCCGATCACCCCCTGGAACGGGATGCCGAGTGCGATGAGCGTGACCAGCCACTTGTCGCGGCGGGCCGAGCCCGCGTACCGGAGGACGGCGATCCACGCGCCGATCGCGATGACGATCAGCACCCAGGTCAGCATGCGGTTGCCGAACTCGATCGCACCGTGCATCCCGAGTTCGCCGTGCGGCACGAACGACTCGTCGGTACACCGCGGCCACGTCGGGCATCCCAGACCCGACCCGGTGACCCGAACCGCGCCGCCGGTGGCGACGATGCCGACGTTCGAGATGAGCAGAGCGATCGCCCACCGATGCACGAAACGGGCGGTCGGCCGTCCGAATCCCGGGACGCGGCGCCAGAACCCGGTCGCCGGGCGATCGCCTGCGGCCGTCGACCGCTCGCGGACCGCGGCCGGTGCCTTGGAAGTATCGGATGTCATCGGAATCGGAACCACCTCACGGCCAAGGTGCCGGCCACCGCGGCCCACACCAGCAGAACGCCCACCCCGAAGGCGTCGAATGAACCCTCGGCCGCGAGCTCGAGTGCCTCGCTCAGCGCTCCCGAGGGGATGCACCGCGCGATCCAGTGCACGGCGTCGGGAACGTTGGAATCGACGACGACCAGGCTGCCGAGGCCGATGAACGCGAACCACAGCAGGTTCGCGAGAGCCAACACCACCTCGGCCTTCAGGGTGCCGCCGAGCAACAGGCCGAGTGCGGCGAAACACGCGGTGCCCACCACGAGGACGAACGCGCCGATCAACAGGCCGACCGGGCTCGGACGCCAGCCGAACGCCGCGCCGATCCCGCCGAGGATCAACGACTGCGCCACCACGACGAGCAGCACCGCCACCGACTTCCCGACGATGATCCCCCAGCGTGGAATCGGCGTCGCACCAAGTCTTTTCAGTGCCCCGTAACGGCGGTCGAATCCCACGGCGATCGCTTGACCGGTGAATGCGGTGGACATCACCGCGACGGTCAGGATGGCGGGCACGAACAAGGTCGCGCGCTCGGCCGGACCATCGCCCAGGCCGGTGTCGATGGGAAGCAGGCAGAGACCGACCAGCAGGGTGATCGGGATGAACATCGTCAGGAGCAACTGCTCCCCGTTGCGCAGCAGCAACTTGAGTTCGAGGGTCGACTGCGCGGCGATCATGGCGGGCAGCGAGGCCGCACGCGGTGCCGGACGGAAGAGGCCGTCGGGGAACACGCCTGGGGTCGATGCATCGGACGAGGGCCGGGGGAGGCCGGCAGAAGCTGATGAGGTCACGGTCGCAGGGCCCGTCCGGTGAGATCGAGGAAGACGTCTTCGAGACTGCGGGTCTCGACGCGGAGATCGGTGGCGAGCACGTTGATCTTCGCGCACCACGCGGTCACGGTCGCCAGCACCTGCGGGGTCATCGGACCGATGACGAGGTAGGCGCCCGGATTCGGCTCGGTGCAGTGATAGCCCTCCGGGAGTGCCAGCACCAGCATCGACAGGTCCAGTCCGCGCGGTGCGGTGAAGCGGAGTTCGTTCTCGGCTCCCGTACTCGTCAGATCCGCAGGTGTGCCGTCGGCGACCACCCGGCCGTGGTCGATGATCGCCACGTGGTCGGCCAGGTGTTCGGCCTCGTCCATGAGGTGGGTCGTGAGCATCACCGACACGCCGTCGGCACGCAGACGGTCGATGAGCTCCCAGACGACGAGCCGGGCGTGCGCGTCGAGGCCGGCGGTGGGCTCGTCGAGGAAGACCAGTTCGGGACGTCCGACGACCGCGCACGCCAGGGCGAGGCGCTGTTGCTGTCCTCCCGACAGGCGGCGGTAGGAGGTGCGTCGAACCTCGGTCAGACCGAGAGCCTCGAGCAGGAAGTCGGGGTCGATCGGGTTCGCCGAGTACGCCGCGACCAGGCGCAGCATCTCCTCGGCACGTGCTCCGGGGTAGGCGCCGCCGCCCTGCAGCATGACGCCGATCCGGCGGCGCAGGGCGTCGTTGTCGGCGATGGGATCGAGGCCGAGGACCCGGACCGTTCCGGCGTCGGGTGTGGTGAACCCTTCGCAGATCTCCACGGTGGTGGTCTTGCCTGCGCCGTTGGGTCCGAGAAGGGCGAAGACCTCGCCGCGTCGGAGGGTGAGATCCAGCCGGTCGACGGCGGTGCGGTCACCGAATCGCTTCACCAGACCCTTCACCTCGAGGGCCGGATGGTCCGACGAGGGTGTCCCGGACGGCCCGCCCGCGGAGGTGGATTCGGGATCGCTGCGGCGACGATCGTTCACGCGATCGTCGTCGTTGACTCGCCGAGAGGTCGTGCTCCGCACACTGGTCAGACTAGGCGCTCGGAGCCCAGGGACGAAAAACGGTGAGCAGGCCCACCGCAGGCACGATCACGAGCCGGTCGAGGACGACTCGACCGCCGGTTTGTCCGAACCCGACCCGTTGTCGCGGCGCCGCAGGCGGCCCGGGGACAGGTCTTCGAAGAAGAGTGCGGTCAGGACTGCCACCATGATCACGCCCGCCAGAAGCCCTTGTGCCAGCACGACTCCACTGGTGTTCGAGCTCGTCGGCATCACCACGATGGCGATGATCGCCGACGCCGCGATGGCCGAGATGCGGAACCATGCCCCGGTCGCCCACGCCGCGAGCGGGATCACGGCCCAGAGGAGATACCAGGCCTGCACGAACGGAAAGAACACCACCACTGTGGCCATTGACACACCCAGTGCGCCGAGGGGGTGCAGGCGTCCGCCCACGGTCGCCAGCATCCATCGCAGGACGAACACCGCGGCGACGAGCTGGGCGATCGGTCGGGCCACCTCGAGGATCGCCTGGGTGTGCTCGCCGAGACCGAGGGTCACGCCGATGCGTCCGGTGGTGACCGACAACAACGTGGGCATCGACATCCACGAGCGGACGATCTCGCCGGTCGACAAGGTGCCCGTCCACCCGAACCCGAGACCGGTGGCAAGGGAGATCCCGGCCGTCACGATGCCGAGGATGACCACGTAGAACATCGCCGAGACGCCCAGCGCGTACACGGTCCATCGCGATCGGCCCCACCACTCACGAACGGGTGCGTGACGTAGCGCGGGAAGTGTCGCCCCCCACCGCATGGCCAGGGCGATGCCGACGAAACCGAGGGCCAGCATCGAGGTGGCCTTGACCATCGCCGATGCCGCCAGCACGGCACCTCCGGCGATCAACAGCCACCCCGCCCGGGTCGGGACGAGGGTGCCGGGTCTGCGGAGGCGGTCTTCGCCGTAGATCGCCCGGAAGCTCAGTTCGAGGCCGACGAGCATCAGGCCGAGCATGAGCGCCTCGTTGTGGATGCCGCCGACGAGGTGGAGGATCACCAGCGGGTTCATCGCGCCGAGCCACAGTGCGGCCACCGATGACACCCCGCACCGGCGTGCGAGCCGCGGCAGCGCCCACACGATGAGTGCGATGCCGATCAGCGCCACGACCCGGTGCAGGAAGATCGCGGCGGTGATGTTCGCGCCTGTCACCTTGGTGATGCCCTCGCCGATCCACAGGAACAGCGGGCCGTACGGCGCCGGGGTGTCACGCCAGAGGTTGGGCACCGACCGGGTCAGGATGTGATCGACACCGAGTCCGCCGACCGGGCTGATGGAATACGGATCCATCCCGCGGTACGCGATCGCACTCTGGGCGAGGTACGAGTAGATGTCCTTGCTGAGCAGCGGGGGCGCGACGATGATCGGTGCGATCCACAGCATGAGGGTCCGGTCGGCCTGGCGTCGGCTCATGCGGCGTTCGGGACTGCGGCCGTGGCGGACCTCGACGCTGAACCGGCCCACCGCGAAGCGGCCGAGCAGCAGCCACGCCACGACCAGGGTGATCGCGCCGCCGATGGAGAGGGCGAGCGCGGTGCCGAACATCCGCGACGGCAGCGACAGGACCCGCATCCCGGCCACCGGGTTCTGCAAGACGGGCACCGCGCCGGTCCCGAGTGCGCCGACGAGGATCAGGACCGATCCGGTGGCACCGAACAGCTTGATCCGGCGGAGACGTCGGGTCTCCTCGGCGTTGAGGGGGCCGACCTCGCGTTCGTCGTCGTGCAGGCGGGCGACCGTCTTGCCGTACTCGCCGCGCTCCGGCCGGGCGGGCCGCTGTCTGCGCAGTCCGAGGTAGTCGCCGAGGTGGTGAAGGAGGGCGATCACTCGGGTCCACACGAGTCCGAAGTAGTCCGGCACACGGCGCGGAGCTGTGGTTTCGGGCACACGACGACTGTAATGGCCGAGACCAGGCGGCTCGCGACCACCCTTTACCGCCTCCCGGGGCGCGGGATGGCCACGTCGGACCCGAAGGCTAAGGGCACCCTTGCTGGCAGCACGGAATCAATTACGTCACACTCGTGTTGTGAAAACCATGCGGAACGATGCTGTGCTGTCTTCAGACAGCGGCAGCGCCGTGCCTTCCGCAGGTAGCGGCGCCCACACGACTCCCGGTGTCACCGACCCGCACCACGACGGCCAGACACGCGACGCCGTCGTCAATCTGCTCGTCGAGGACGGACCGCTGACCGCGGGCGAGATCGGCGAGCGGCTGGGTATCTCGGCTGCGGGCGTACGGCGCCACCTCGACGCGCTCACCAGTGCCGGCGACATCGAGGTCGCGTCGCCTGGATTCGGCCAGCGTGGTCGCGGACGACCGGCGAAGTGGTTCCAGCTCACCGCGTCGGGGCGCGGCAAGATGCGGCACGCTTACGACGATCTCGCCGGGGCCGCGATGCGCAAGCTCCGTGATCTCGGCGGAACCGACGCCGTGGCCGAGTTCGCCCGTGAACGTGTCGAGCGCATCGTCGCCGATGTGGCACCGAGTACGGACCCCGACACCGTGGCCTCGACCGTGGGCGAGATCGCCGACGCGCTGACCGGTGCGGGTTACGCCACCAACACACGTCAGGTCGGGAACGGTCTCCAGATCTGCCAGCACCACTGCCCGGTGGCCCATGTCGCCACCGAGTTCCCCGAACTGTGCGAAGCGGAGACCGCGGTCTTCACCGAACTGCTCGGCACGCACGTCCAGCGTCTGGCGACCATTGCCAACGGCGACTGCGCGTGCACCACCCACGTGCCGATCCATCCGCCGCCAGGCGGGGCCCGCACGGACAGACCCGAACAACCGCGGGGTGAACCGATCACCGATACACAGCCCGTATCCGACCGGCGCACCCCACTCCCGAACCCGATGACCACGACAACCCGAAAGGCCACGCGATGACTGTCACCGATCCGGCCACGACAACACCGTCGGCTCCGACGCCGCTCACGCAAGAGGAGACCATCGCCACGCTGGGCAAGTACGGATACGGCTGGGCCGATTCCGATGTCGCCGGTGCGAGCGCGAAGCGCGGCCTGTCGCCTGCGGTTGTCGCCGACATCTCCGGAAAGAAGAGCGAGCCCGAGTGGATGCTCGATCAGCGACTGAAGGCGCTGAAGATCTTCGACAAGAAGCCGATGCCGGGCTGGGGAGCCGGCCTCGAGGGCATCGACTTCGACAACATCAAGTACTTCGTGCGCTCCAGCGAGAAGCAGGCCGCCACCTGGGACGACCTGCCCGAGGACATCAAGAACACCTACGACAAGCTCGGCATCCCCGAGGCGGAGAAGCAGCGCCTGGTCTCCGGTGTCGCCGCGCAGTACGAGTCCGAGGTCGTCTACCACTCGATCCGTGAGGATCTCGAGAAGCAGGGCGTCATCTTCCTCGACACCGACACCGCTCTCAAGGAGCACCCGGAGATCTTCCAGCAGTACTTCGGGACCGTCATCCCCGCGGGCGACAACAAGTTCTCCGCGCTGAACACCGCGGTCTGGTCGGGCGGCTCGTTCATCTACGTGCCGCCGGGTGTCCACGTCGACATCCCGCTGCAGGCCTACTTCCGGATCAACACCGAGAACATGGGCCAGTTCGAGCGCACGCTGATCATCGTCGACGAGGGTGCCTACGTGCACTACGTCGAGGGTTGTACGGCGCCGATCTACAAGACGGATTCGCTGCACTCCGCGGTCGTCGAGATCATCGTGAAGAAGGGCGGCCGCTGCCGTTACACGACCATCCAGAACTGGTCGAACAACGTCTACAACCTGGTGACCAAGCGCGCCAAGGCCGAGGCCGGCGCCACCATGGAGTGGGTCGACGGCAATATCGGCTCCAAGGTCACCATGAAGTACCCGGCGGTCTGGCTGACCGGTGAGCACGCCAAGGGCGAGGTCCTCTCGGTCGCGTTCGCGGGCCCGGGGCAGCACCAGGACACCGGCTCCAAGATGGTGCATCTCGCGCCGAACACCTCCAGCAACATCGTGTCCAAGTCTGTCGCACGCGGTGGCGGACGTGCGTCCTACCGCGGTCTGATCAAGATCAACAACGGTGCCCACGGCAGCCGGTCGACGGTGAAATGCGATGCGCTACTCGTCGACACGATCTCCCGCAGCGACACCTACCCCTACGTCGACATCCGTGAGGACGACGTGACGATGGGTCACGAGGCGACCGTCTCGAAGGTCAGCGACGATCAGCTGTTCTATCTCATGAGCCGCGGTCTGACCGAGGACGAGGCGATGGCGATGGTCGTGCGCGGCTTCGTCGAGCCGATCGCCAAGGAACTGCCGATGGAATATGCGCTCGAGCTCAATCGCCTGATCGAGCTCCAGATGGAAGGAGCCGTCGGCTGATGGCCGATCCCACACTCCCGGTCTCCACCCCGGGTTCGCATGCCCCTGTCGTCAACAAGGGTGAGCTGTTCACCTCGTTCGACGTCAACGCATTCGAGGTGCCCGGCCCCCGCGAAGAGGCGTGGCGGTTCACCCCGTTCCGTCGACTCCGCGGACTCCATGACGGTTCCGCACAGCGAACCGGCGAGGCGGGCGTGGAGGTGACCATCCCCGAGAACTCTGACGGTGTGACCGTCGAGACCGTCGGCCGCGACGACAAGCGTCTCGGCGACGGCGGTGTTCCTTTCGATCGCATCGCCGCACAAGCCTTTTCGTCGTTCACGCAGGCGACGGTGGTCACCGTCGGCCGCGAGGTCGAACTCGCCGAGCCGCTGACCATCACGGTGACCGGTCCCGGTGAGGGCGAGACCGCGTTCGGACACATCCAGATCCGGCTCGAGGCCTTCGCCCGCGCCGTCGTGGTGCTGGACCAGCAGGGCGGCGGGACGTTCGCCGAGAACATCGAGTTCGTCGTCGGTGACAGCGCCGCGCTGACGGTCGTCAACGTCCACGACTGGGACGACGACGCCGTCCACGTCGCCGCCCACCACGTGCGGACCGGCCGTGACGCCGTGGTCCGCCACTTCGCGATCAGCTTCGGCGGCAACCTCGTGCGGCTCTCGCCGATCGTGCACTACGACGCTCCCGGCGGCGACGTCGAGATGTGGGGCCTCTATTTCGCCGACGCGGGCCAGCACCTCGAGCAGCGTCTCCTCGTCGACCACAGCCAGCCCAACTGCCGGTCGAACGTGGTGTACAAGGGTGCGCTGCAGGGCGACCCGTCCGGAGACCGCGCCCGCGAGGCGCACACGGTGTGGATCGGCGACGTCCTGATCCGTGCCGAGGCCGAGGGCACCGACACGTTCGAGCTGAACCGCAACCTGGTGCTCACCGACAACGCCCGTGCGGACTCGGTGCCGAACCTGGAGATCGAGACCGGCGAGATCGTCGGCGCCGGACACGCCAGCGCCACCGGACGTTTCGACGACGAGCAGTTGTTCTACCTGCAGGCTCGCGGCATCCCGGAGGACCAGGCGCGCCGTCTGGTGATCCGCGGATTCTTCGGCGAGGTCATCGCCAAGATCGGTGTGCCCGAACTGCGCGAACGACTCTCCGCCGCCGTCGAGCGCGAACTCGAACACTCCGGCGCCTGAACCTCGCCGCGTCCGTCTCCGAACTCCCACAGCCTGTTAGAGAGAACACACCATGACCACTCTGGAAATCCGTGACCTGCACGTCGATGTCGCCCAGACCGACTCCGACGCCGAGCCCATCCACATCCTCAAGGGTGTCGACCTGACCGTGAAGTCCGGTGAGACGCACGCGATCATGGGACCCAACGGTTCGGGCAAGTCGACACTGTCCTATGCCATCGCCGGTCACCCGAAGTACGAGGTGACCTCCGGATCGATCACCCTCGACGGTGAGGACGTCCTGGAGATGAGCGTCGACGAGCGGGCCCGCGCCGGTCTGTTCCTGGCGATGCAGTACCCCGTCGAGGTGCCGGGTGTCTCGATGTCGAACTTCCTCCGGACCGCGGCGACCGCCGTGCGTGGCGAGGCGCCGAAGCTGCGTCACTGGGTCAAGGAGACCAAGGAGGCGATGACCGCGTTGGAGATCGATCCGTCGTTCTCCGAGCGCAGCGTCAACGAGGGGTTCTCCGGCGGCGAGAAGAAGCGCCACGAGATCCTGCAGCTCGATCTGCTCAAGCCCCGCATCGCCATCCTCGACGAGACCGACTCCGGTCTCGACGTCGATGCACTGCGCGTCGTCAGCGAGGGCGTCAACCGGTACAAGGACCGCGACAACGGCGGCGTCCTGCTGATCACGCACTACACGCGCATCCTCCGTTACATCAAGCCGGATTTCGTGCATGTGTTCGTCAACGGCCGCGTCGTCGAGTCCGGCGGTTCCGAGCTGGCCGACGTGCTTGAGGAGAACGGCTACGAGCGCTTCACCTCGGCGGCCAAGGCCGTCTGAGCCGTTTTGAACCGAGTCCGTCCGAGTCCGCACACAGGAGGTGTACGCAGGTGACACTCTCGACCGAGACAACCTCGGCGGCGCTGGACGTCGACGCGCTGAGGGCTGATTTCCCCATCCTGTCGCGCACGGTGCGCGACGAGAAGCCGCTGGTCTACCTCGATTCCGGGGCCACGTCCCAGCGCCCGCTCCAGGTGCTCGACGCCGAGCGGTACTTCCTGACCCACCACAACGCCGCTGTGCACCGAGGCGCCCACCAGCTGGCCGAGGAGGCGACCGACGCCTACGAGGACGCGCGCGAGGTCATCGCGCAGTTCGTGGGTGCGTCGGCCGACCAGCTCGTGTTCACCAAGAACGCGACCGAGGCGCTGAACCTGGTGGCCTACACGCTCGGTGATGCGCGCTCGGCGCCGGTCCTCGGCGGCTCGGCTCTGGGTCCCGGCGACACGGTGGTCGTCACCGAATTGGAGCATCACGCCAATCTCGTCCCGTGGCAGGAACTCTGCCGGCGGACCGGCGCGACGCTGCGGTGGTACGGGGTCACCGACGACGGCCGGATCGACCTGGACTCACTGACTCTCGACGAATCGGTGAAGGTCGTCGCGTTCACCCAGCAGTCCAACGTCACCGGCGCGGTCGCCGATGTGCCCGAGCTCGTGTCCCGTGCTCGCGCGGTCGGCGCTCTCGTCGTTCTGGATGCCTGCCAGTCGGTTCCGCACATGCTGGTCGACTTCCCGGCACTCGACGTCGACTTCGCCGCCTTCTCCGGGCACAAGATGTTCGGTCCCAGTGGGGTCGGGGCGCTCTACGGCAAGGCTGAGATCCTCGATGCCCTGCCTCCGTTCATCACCGGCGGCTCGATGATCGAGACGGTGACCATGGAGGTGTCGACGTACGCGCCCGCTCCGCAGCGGTTCGAGGCCGGTGTGCCCATGACCTCCCAGGTCGTCGGGCTCGGTGCCGCTGTCCGCTATCTGCAGGCGATCGGCATGGAAGCCGTTGCGGCGCACGAGCACGCGCTCACCGAGCGGGCCCTCGACCGGCTGGCGACGATCGACGGTCTGCGCATCATCGGACCGGCGAACACCGAGAAGCGCGGTGGCGCGGTGTCGTTCCTCGTCGACGGCATCCACGCCCACGATCTCGGACAGATCCTCGACGACGAGGGTGTCGCGATCCGCGTCGGCCACCATTGTGCGTGGCCGTTGCACCGACGTTTCGGCGTCGCCGCAACCGCTCGCGCCTCCTTCGCCGCCTACAACACCTTCGCCGAGATCGACGCCCTCGCGGCCGCGATCAGCAAGGCGCAGAAGTTCTTCGGGACGGTCTGACCATGCGGATGGAGCAGATGTACCAGGAGGTGATCCTGGACCACTACAAACATCCGCACGGCCGCGGGCTCCGTGAGCCGTACGGCGCCGAGGTGCACCACGTCAACCCGACCTGCGGGGACGAGGTGACGTTGCGCGTGGCCGTGTCCGAGGACGGTACGACCATCGCCGACGTCTCCTACGACGGGCAGGGATGCTCTATCTCGCAGGCCTCCACATCGGTTCTGCACGACCTGATCGTCGGGCAGCCGGTCGCCGACGCTTTGGTGACCGTCGACTCGTTCACGTCGATGATGACCTCGCGCGGCAAGGATCCCGGCGATGAGGACACCATCGGCGACGGCATCGCGTTCACCGGGGTCAGCAAGTACCCCGCACGCGTCAAATGCGCGCTCCTCGGCTGGATGGCGTTCAAAGACGCACTCGCGCAGACGATTGACAGCCTTGACACACGAGTGGAGACAGCATGAGTGACGACACCGCAACCACAGAACAGACACCGACCGACACCGGCGTGACGGGCACGCCACCGGCGCCGGCCACGTCGCTTCCCGCGATCGACGATGTCGAGGAGGCCATGCGCGACGTCGTCGATCCCGAGCTCGGCATCAACGTCGTGGACCTCGGGCTCGTGTACGGCATCGAGGTGACCGACGATGCGGTGGCGAAGATCGACATGACCCTCACCTCCGCGGCGTGCCCGCTCACCGACGTGATCGAGGACCAGTCGCGCGGCGCACTGGTCAGCAGCGGCCTGTGCACCGACCTGGAGATCAACTGGGTCTGGCTTCCGCCGTGGGGGCCCGACAAGATCACCGACGACGGTCGCGAGCAACTGCGCGCCCTCGGGTTCACCGTCTAGTCGGGTTCCTGTTCGTCGGCGATGACGTCAAGGTTCGAGTCGCGAGTCGAGCGGATGATCCGCGAGGCGACCGAGCGCGGCGAGTTCGAGAACCTGCCGGGTGCCGGAAAGCCGCTGGACCTGTCCGACAGCGATGACCCGGACTGGTGGGTCAAACGGAAGATCCGCGACGAGAACCTCGACTCGACGGCCTTGTTGCCCGCACCGTTGCAACTCCGACGGGAGGCGCAAGACTTTCCGGAGTCGCTGCGCGACATCGCTGACGAGAACGCCGTCCGGAACATCCTGACCGATTTCAACCGCCGCGTGCGCGAGGCGCATCTGGCCTCGCGTCAGATGATGCTGCCGCACAGCGTCGTTGCGCACACCGTCGACGTCGACGATGTGATCAGACGCTGGCGGGCACTGCGCGGCTGAGGTGCCGCGCAAACGGGGCGCAAATCGGTTGCCACGCCCCGTACGGTGAGACGGTGATCCTCTCCGTGCAGGTCGCCGGGGACAGTGAGGTCCCGGCCACCGATCTGGGCTTCCTGCTCCACAAACATCCGGACCGGGTACAGACCTTCCCGACCAGCCAGGGCCTGGCCACCGTGTTCTACCCCGAGGCCACCTCGTCGACCTGCCGGGCGTTGCTCCACGTCGACGGGGCCGGCGCGCGGGTGCCCGGCGACACCGGGCGTCACGTGAACGACGTCGCCCACGCCGCCGGATCGCGACTCGTCGTCGCCATCGGCAAGGTGTACGGCGACGCGCTGGCCGGACGCTGCAAGCTCAAGCCCGACCTCGTCGATCACCGGTGGCCGGTGACCGTGACCATCCCGTCGGTCCCGTTGCGTGCGCGGACGACCCCGGCAGACCTGTTCGGCCCGCTCGGGTGGGCCGTGGAGGTCGAGCCGCAGGAGCTGCGACCGTCCGAGTGGGGAGACTCCGGCTACGCGACCGTGACGGTGCGCGGATCATTCACCGTGCGCGATACGCTGCGTCATCTCGCGGTGCTCGTGCCGGTCCTGGCCGACGATCAGCACTACTTCGTCGACGAGCCGGAGATCGAGAAGCTCGACCGGCTCGGCGCCGACTGGCTGGCCGCTCATCCGCAGCGCGACGCCATCGTCGGCGGTTATCTGAAAGGCATCCGTCCACTGGTGGACGGGGCGCTGGACCGCCTGAGCGGCGACGACACCCCTTCGCCCAGCCCGACTCCGCGGTCCCCCCAGCGCGACTCGCTGGCCCGCCGGCGCATCGACCGTGTCGTCGAGCTGATCCGGTCGTCCGGTGCACGATCGGTCCTCGACGTGGGGTGCGGGGAGGGTCGGCTCCTGGCGGCGCTGGCCGCAGACCCCGGTCTCGTCCTGGCGGGCGTGGACGTCTCGACGGCCGCGCTTGGTCGTGCCGACGCCGCCCTCGCGCGCGTCCGAGGAGTGGAGTTGTGGCAGTCGTCCCTGGTCTACGCCGACGCCCGGTGTCGCGGGTACGATGCGGTGATCCTGATGGAGGTCATCGAGCACATCGACCTCGACCGGTTGCCGAGGGCCGCCCACACCGTCTTCGACGGGATGGCACCTCGCGTGGTGATCGTCACGACACCCAATCGGGAGTACAACGCGCACTACGGAATCGACCTGCGGCACCCCGACCACCGGTTCGAGTTCACCCGCGCCGACTTCGCCCAGTGGTGCGACACGGTGGCCGCCGAGTATCGCTACGACGTCGAGATCGGCGGCATCGGCGACCTGCACCCGGACCACGGGACGCCCACGCAGTTCGCGGTCTTCAGCCGCCGCGACGCCGCCGCCGCACGGAATGAGGAAACCGCATGAGCCGGATCGACATTCCGTCGCTCGGGCTCGTCGTGCTCGTCGGCGTCGCGGGTGCGGGGAAGAGTACATTCGCGCGCGCTCACTTCCGCGCCACCGAGGTGTTGTCCTCAGACGTCTTCCGCGGGTACGTCGCCGACGATCCGACCGATCAGACCGCGACGGCCGATGCGTTCGCGGCCCTCGTCGACGTCGCCCGCCGGCGACTGCGCCGCGGCCTGCTCACCGTCATCGATGCCACCTCGCTGCGTCCGGAGGACCGGAAGGTGCTGGTCGACCTGGCCAAGGAGGAGGACGTCTTCGCGGTCGCGATCGTGCTCGACGTACCGGTCGCCGAGCTGCTGCGCCGGGCGACCGACCGCGACGACATCGACGAGGGCGTCGTCGTACGTCAGCACAAGCTCCTGCGTCAGCACGGAAAGCATTTGCGGCGAGAGGGTTTCCGGTTCGTCCATGTGCTGTCCGATACGGCCGGGATCGACGCGGCGGAGGTGGTGCGCACCCGCCTGTTCAACGACCGCACCGACGACCACGGCCCGTTCGACATCGTCGGCGACGTCCACGGCTGCGCCGATGAACTGTCCGACCTGCTGAGCGCTCTGGGATGGTCCCTGATCCGCAACGCCGACGGGCGGGCGGTCGCCGCACACGACCATCCCGACGGTCGCCGTGCGATCTTCGTGGGCGACCTCGTCGATCGGGGGCCCGACACCCCGGGTGTTCTGCGTCTGGTCATGTCCATGGTCTCGGCGGGACAGGCGATGTGCGTGCGCGGCAACCACGAGGAGAAGCTGCTACGCATCGTGCGCGAGCGAACCGCGCGAGGCGCCGAGCCGAAGGTCCTGGCACACGGTCTGGCCGAGACACTGTCTCAGTTGGCCGACGAGCCCGAGGAATTCGTCACCGAGGTGATCGCCTTTCTCGACGGCCTGGTGTCGCACTACGTCTTCGACGACGGACGCCTCGTCGTCGCGCACGCCGGACTCGCAGAGCGCTACCACGGGCGCACGTCGGGCCGGGTGCGCAACCTCGCGATGTACGGCGAGACGACGGGGGAGAAGGACCGGTGGGGGTTTCCGGTCCGGGTGGAGTGGGCGCGGGACTACCGGGGCAAGGCGATGGTCGTGTACGGGCACACGCCGGTACCGACCGCCGCCTGGTTGAACAACACCCTGTGTGTCGACACCGGGTGCGTCTTCGGAGGTCGTCTGACCGCTCTGCGATATCCCGAGGCCGAGATCGTCGATGTCGCTGCGAGCGTGGAGCACTGGCCCTCCGAACGTCCCCTCGGGTACGGCGGCACCACCGCCGACGCGCGTGTGCGGTCCACGATCCGAATCGACGACGTCCTGGGCAAACGTGCGGTGAGCAACCGGTTCGGACCGCCGATCACGGTGCGTGAGGACCACGCCGCGGCCGCGCTCGAGGTGATGTCCCGGTTCGCCGTCGATCCGGGGTGGCTCCGATACCTGCCGCCGACGATGAGCCCGGTGACCGGCAGCGCCGACGGATTGCTGGAGGATCCGGCGGCCGGATTCGAGTTCTTCCGGCGGTCGGGCGTCGAGCGGGTGGTGTGCGAGGAGAAGCACATGGGTTCCCGCGCGATCCTCGTGCTCTGCGACGGTGAGTCGACCGCGACGGAGGTCTTCGGTGTCCCCGGCGCCGCCGGTGCTCTCTACACCCGTACGGGACGGCCGTTCTTCGACCCGCAGGACACCGCGTCGATCATCGAGCGCGCCCGGTCGGCGGCGCGCTCGGTGTTCGATTCGCTCGGATGCCGCTGGATCATCTTCGATGCGGAACTGCTGCCGTGGAACATCAAGGGCGAGGGCCTGATCCGAAGCGAGTTCGCAGGCGTGGCGGCGGCCGCGAGGCCCGAACTCGATCTGTTGTCGGCCGAACTCGCCGTCGCAGCGGGCCGGGGCCTCGATGTGACGGGTCCGGCCACCGCGACGGCATCGCGGCGGGGCGACATCGACGCGTTCACCCGGGCCTATCTGAATCACTTAGAGGTCGGCGCGGGCGTGTCGGCAGCGCGTATCGCACCCTTCGAAGTGTTGGCGTTCGGTGGACCCGACGGGTCGCGCACCGCCGAGAAGCTGGCGCATGCATGGCATCTCGACGTCGCCGAGCAACTCCGCGCGGCCGACCCGGGACTGTTCGTGGCGACCGCGCACCGCCACGTCGATCTCGGCGATCCCGCCGCGATCGATGATGCCGCACGCTGGTGGCAGGACCTCACCGACGCGGGCGGGGAGGGCATGGTGGTCAAACCCGCCGAGAACATCACCCGCGACCGTCGAGGACGGATGGTCGCACCCGGGGTGAAGGTGCGCGGGCGGGAGTACCTGCGCATCGTCTACGGGCCGTCGTATCCCGACGACATCGCGCGACTACGAAGCCGGGATCTGCGCCACAAACGATCGATGGCGATGCGCGAGTACCAGCTCGGCCGAGAGGCGCTGGCGCGCCACACCGCCGGAGAACCGCTGTGGCGGGTACACGAAGCCGTCTTCGCCATCCTCGCCCTGGAGTCCGAGCCGGTCGACTCGCGGCTCTAGGTCGGGTCGTCGGCCCACGCCGGCGTCGACATGGCGCCGCGGGCGACGACCACGCGCGTCCGCATGTCGACGGACCTGATGACTCGGGTCATCGCACCCATCGTCCCGGTGAGGTCGTCGCGGTCGCTCAGGTAGCTGCGTTGCGCGGCGACGGGCATGGCGAAGAACGCTTCGAAGAACGCGACGGTCTGTGCCGGGTTCAGCTGCAGCAGCGCGTTCAGCCCGCGCAGACGCAGATTGTGTACTGCGCGGGTCTGCGCGGGCCACAGGTCCGACGCGGGGTCGCGGCCCGCGGCGAGTGAGGCGACCACCGCGTCGGTGCACATCAGGGAACTCGCGACGCTGTAGCCGGTCGTCGGGTTCTTGAATCCCCCTGCGGCACCGAAACGGAACGTCGGGTCGCGCCACGGTCGCGGAGACGAGCCGGTGAGCGGGAAGTCGACGTGCTCGACCCGCCGGATCGTGTCCGGCATACCGCCGAGGCGTTCGGCGAGGCGCCGTTCGAGCTCGTCGAGTCCCAGAGCGGGGTGCCCTGCGAGACAGGTTTCCTCGAGGAGGTATTCGCCATCGCCCAGCGGCACCACGTACAGAAAGGACGGTAGGGCGTGGCGGTGCGTGGCCCCGCCCCGCCAGTCCATCAGCAACGCCTCGTGTCCGGCGAGAACCGGTGCGGCCGTGGCCGCGTCGACGACGATCCCGTATGCGGTCTGGCGCGCCGCGTCGTGGGGGAGCGCACCGCGGCAGTCGACCACGGCATCACCGGTCAGTATGGAGCCGTCGTCGAGATGCACACGGCCGCCGTCGATCTGGACCACACGTGCGGCCATGATCGGAACCCCGTCGAGGGTGAGCGACCGCTGGAGGCCGGGGGTGTCGAACACGGTGTAGCCGCGGGCCACCTCCTCGAGGTCACGACCGGCGACCCCGACCCGTTCGGTCCGGGCGGCCACCGCCGAAGGGTCGAGCCAGTCGGGCAGCTCGTCGGACCAGCAGGCGAAGGTCGACTGCCAGACCCGCTCGGGGGCCGGGTCGACGAGTGTGGACGGCACGCCTGCGCGTATCAGTCGGTGGACGAGGGCGCGACCGGCCGGTCCGGCCCCCGCGACGATGACTTCGGAGCTCACACCCCGTCCTTCGTCACGGACGCCGGTCCGGACGGGCAACCGTCGGCGGACGATGGGTCACGCGCCACCGGTGGCAAGCATGCCGCCGTCGACGGCCAGCGTCTCGCCGGTGATCCACGCCGACTCGTCGCTCGCCAGGAAGGCGACCGCCCGGGCGACGTCCTCCGGTTCGCCGATGCGCTTCATCGGATACGAAGCGGCGGCGCGTGCCTCGTTGTCGCCCTCGGTGAACACCGACGCGAACTTGGTCCGCACGATCGACGGTGCGATCGCGTTGACGCGGATGTTCGGGCCGAGTTCCCACGCCAGTTCGGCGGTGAGTCGGATCAGTGCGGCCTTGGACGTCCCGTAGGCCGCGATGACACCGGTCGACCGCAGACCCGCGACCGACGAGATGTTGACGATCGACCCGCCGGTTTCCTTCATCCCCGCGCGATAGGCCTCCTGGACGAACCCGAGCGCGGCGACCACGTTGGTGTCGAACGTCTTGCGGTAAGCGGCGAGGTCGGCATCCATCAGCGGGCCCGCGAGGGGAGCGATACCGGTGTTGTTCACCAGTATGTGGATTCCTCCGCCCTGGGCGACCGCGGCCGCCACCGCTGCGGCGCGGTCGTCGGCGTCACCGGTGTTGCCCGCGCTCGCCGACACCGTCGCGCCCGGCACCGCCGCCCGGATCCGGTCCGCGGCCTCCGCGAGCGGCTCGGCCTTGCGGCTGGTGATGACGACCGAGGCGCCGCGTCGGGCGAGCTCGGTGGCGATGGCCTCGCCGATGCCGCGGCTGGCACCGGTCACCAGTGCCGAGCGGCCGGTGAGGTCGGAGGACTGGGGAAAGTTCTGCGGAATCGTTGTGGATTGCGTCACGCTCCACACCGTATCGGGCCACCGTGTCCCCGCGGGGGGAGTCGATGGCGTCCCCAGGAGACCGTGCGTGGACAAATCGGTGGCGCGACACCGGTAGACTGGCACGTCGTGATCACCGCGACCGACCTTGAGGTACGAGCGGGCGCTCGGACCCTGCTGTCGGCGCCCGGCGATGCCCTGCGTATCCAGCCCGGCGACCGCATCGGCCTCGTGGGCCGCAACGGCGCGGGAAAGACCACCACATTGCGCATCCTCGCGGGGGAGACCGAACCCTACGCGGGTTCGATCCGCCGCTCCGGCGAGCTCGGCTATCTCCCGCAGGATCCGAAAGAGGGCGATCTGGACGTCCTCGCCAAGGACCGCGTGCTCTCCGCACGCGGGCTCGACGAGATCCTGCGTGACATGGAGAAGCAGCAGGCGGCGATGGCCGAGGCCGCCGACGACAAACTCCGCGACAAGGCGGTCGCCCGCTACGGTCGTCTCGAGGAGCGCTTCTCGTCCCTCGGCGGTTACGTCGCCGAGTCCGAGGCCGCCCGTATCTGCAACAGCCTCGGTCTGCCCGACCGCGTCCTCAGCCAGCCGTTGCGCACGCTCTCCGGTGGTCAGCGCCGGCGCATCGAACTGGCCCGCATCCTGTTCGCGGCGTCCGACGGTTCCGGAAAATCCGACACCACCCTGTTGCTCGACGAGCCGACCAACCACCTCGACGCCGACTCCATCGCCTGGCTGCGCAGCTTCTTGCAGAACCATGAGGGCGGTCTCGTCGTGATCAGTCACGATGTCGACCTCCTCGCCGATGTGGTGAACCGCGTCTGGTTCCTCGACGCGGTCCGCGGTGAGGCCGACATCTACAACATGACCTGGAAGCGGTACCTCGACGCGCGCGCAACCGACGAGCAGCGTCGCCGCCGCGAACGGGCCAACGCGGAGAAGAAGGCCTCCGCGTTGCGCACGCAGGCCGCGAAGCTGGGTGCCAAGGCCACAAAGGCCACTGCCGCGCAGAACATGCTCAAGCGGGCCGAGCGGATGATCGACGCGCTCGACGACGAGCGGGTGGCCGACCGCACCGCCCGAATCCGGTTCCCCGAACCAGCCACGTGTGGCAAGACCCCGCTGATGACCTCGGGTCTGTCGAAGAGTTATGGATCCCTGGAGATCTTCACCGGCGTGGATCTCGCGATCGACAAGGGCAGTCGCGTCGTCGTGCTCGGCCTCAACGGTGCCGGCAAGACCACGCTGTTGAAAATGCTTGCCGGCGTGGAGAAGCCGGACACCGGTCGCCTCGAGCCCGGCTACGGGCTGAAGATCGGTTACTTCGCACAGGAACACGACACCCTCGACGATCAGGCGAGCGTGTGGGAGAACATCCGCCACGCCGCACCCGACGCCGGCGAGCAGGATCTCCGAAGCCTGTTGGGCGCGTTCATGTTCACCGGGCCGCAGCTCGATCAGCCGGCCGGCACCCTGTCGGGCGGCGAGAAGACCCGTCTGACGCTGGCCGGTCTCGTGTCGTCGGCGGCGAACGTACTGCTCCTCGACGAGCCGACGAACAACCTCGACCCGATCTCGCGCGAACAGGTCCTCGACGCCCTCCGGAGCTACACCGGCGCCGTCGTTCTCGTCACGCACGACCCCGGGGCGGCCGCCGCCCTCGACCCGCAGCGTGTCATCCTCCTGCCGGACGGCACCGAGGACCACTGGAGCGACGAGTACCAGGAGCTCATCGAGCTGGCCTGATCCTCGCCGCCCCGGTCGTTCAGCTCGCCGGCCAGTACTTCTTGCGCAGGTCGCCCTTCACGAGCTTCCCGGTGGGTGTCCGCGGCAGCTCGTCGACGAAGTCGACCGAACGCGGGGCCTTGTACGCGGCGATGTTGTCCTTGGTGAAGGTGATCAGGTCCTCGGCGAGTTCATCCGTGGGCTCCTGGCCCTCGGTGAGCTGGACGCAGGCCTTGGCGACTTCGCCCAGATCGGCGTCGGGAACCCCGATGACGGCGACGTCGAAGACGGCCGGATGGTTGATCAGGACGTTCTCGGCCTCCTGCGGGTAGATGTTGACGCCGCCGGAGATGATCATGAACGCCTTGCGGTCGGTGAGGTACAGATACCCCTCCTCGTCGACATAGCCCACATCGCCTGTCGTGGACCAGTTCTCGTGCTCGGGGTGCTGGGCGCTGCGCGTCTTCTCCGGATCGTTGTGATACTGGAAGGCCACGTCCTCGCGCTCGAAGAACACCTGGCCGACCTCGCCGGTGGGCAGTTCCTTGCCGTCCTCGTCGCAGATGTGGACCACGCCGAGCAGCGGTTTGCCCACAGAGCCGGGGTGGTCGAGCGCCTCCTGCGGCCCGATGAAGGTGGCGCCCGCGGCCTCGGTCGATGCGTAGTACTCGTGAATAACCGGACCCCACCACTCGATCATCGCCCGCTTGACCTCGACCGGACACGGCGCGGCCGCGTGGACGGCGATCTTCAGGCTGCTGACGTCGTACTTGGTGCGGACGTCGTCGGGCAGCTTGAGCATGCGGATGAACATGGTCGGCACCCACTGGCTGTGGGTCACCTTGTACTTCTCGATGGCCGCGAGAGCCGCCTCCGGATCGAAGCGGTCCATCATCACGACCGTGCCGCCGACGGAGTTCGTCATTCCGCAATAGCGCAGTGGCGCAGCGTGATACAGCGGGGCGGGGGAGAGGTACACCGCGGACTCGTCGAAGCCATACATCGGCGCGAAGATCGCCGTGTAGGCGTCGGGGATCTCGTCGACCTGTCCTTCGGGCATTGGTGTCTTGATGCCCTTGGGGCGGCCGGTGGTACCCGAGGAGTAGAGCATGTCGGTGCCCCGCGGCTGGTCGGTGCGGGGTTCGGGCGAGGCGTCGGCCAGGATCTTGTCGTAGTTGTCGAAACCGTCGAGGTCGCCGCCCCAGACCACGCGTCGACCCGCACCCGACAGAGCCTCGATCTCGGTCGTCGCCGACACGGCGTCGACGACCGAGGCGCCGGCGAACAGCACCTGCGCGTTGCAGTCGCCCAGGATGTAGTTGGTCTCGGCGGCGGTCAGATGATGGTTGACGGCCGTGACGTACAGACCGCTGCGCAGCGCGGCCCAGTAGACCTCGAACACGTGCAGGTCGTTGGCCGAGACCACCGCGATGTTGTCGCCGCGCTTCAAGCCGAGTGAGTCGAGGTAGTTGGCCAGCCGGGTCGAATTCTCGTCCAGTTGCCGGTAGGTCAGCTGCTCACCGGTGGCGGCACGAATGATCGCGGGCTTGTCCGGAGTGGACTTGGCGAAGACTCCTGGGAACAAGGGTGCACTCCTCGAAAACGAAGGGACGTTCACCCCGAACGAGCGCTATCTAACGCTCGTTCGGGGTGTCGTGAGTCACACTACCTGACAGACGTGTCCGATCCCCCTGGGCTCAATGCGATGCGAGGAACCGGTCCATGGTGCGCTCGGCCAATGCCGTGATCGTGAGCGCCGGGTTGACCAGGCCGACGGCTCCGGGCGCGAAGGACCCGTCGACGACATAGAGGTTGTCGTAACCGTGCACCGCGCCGTCATAGGATGCCGCCTGGTTCATCACGACCCCGCCGAGTCCGTGATAGGTACCCGCTGAACCGAATCCGACCGCACGGGTGTAGATCGGCACGCCGTTGGCCGGACGGCCGTAGCGCGCCTCGGTGCGTTGGTGGAACCGTGCGATGAAGGCGGTGGCCTGCCGATCGACGGCGTTGGTGCCCTCCGCGTGGGGGTAGCTGAGCTTCGCGGTACGCGTGGCGTGATCGAAGTCGACCGTCCCGCGCTCGTCGGTGAGCGCCTGCACGAGGTGGGTCGTGGCCGCCTTGCCGAGCGGCGCCGGCAGAGGCGTCGCCTGATAGACCATCGACACCGGCGAGTCGGTCAGATGGTCCTCGTAGATCCGCGCGTAACCGGGACCGCCCTGCACCAGGCCGAAGTCCTCGGACGGGTTGCTGCGGATGGTGAGGAAGTCGCCGTTGGTGCCGAACCCGTCGCCGATGCGCGGCGACAACCGGGGCAGCGTCCCCTTGGCCCGCGCCTCGACGAGCATCCGTGTGGTGTGGAACGAGCCGGCCGCCATGAACAGGTGGTCGGCTTCCGCGGTCACCGTCCGGACGGTCCGGCCCTGTTCGTCGCGGACGCGCGCGGTCACGACGAATCCCGCGCGACGCGAACGTGGGCGGATGTCGAAGACCTCGTGCATCGGCTTGATCGTGACGTTTCCGGTGCGTTCGGCGGCGGCCAGATACGTACGGTCCGTGGACTTCTTGGCCCCGCTGTTCACGCCGTAGCTCAGTTCGCCTGCGATGACCGACGGATCCTTGCGCCCGGCGATCTCGTCCCGGACGATGTCCCAGTCGATCGCGAAGTCGAAGAAGTGGGGCGTCGCACCGTAGCGGGCGATCACCTTGAGCCAGTTCCGTGCGCCGACGTAGTTGGGGTGGGCCAGGATGTCGGCGGGCATCGCCGACACCCCGAGCCCCTGCTTGGCCCGTGGATAGTAGGTCGCCGCGAGTTCGGCGTAATCGGCTGCGGCCGGGAAGACGTACTCGAAGTCCTGTCTGCGCGGTACGGGTGCGAACGAGCCGAAGACCAGCGAACCGCCGCCGACCCCGGCGCCGTAGACCGCCTCGATACCGTTGCCGACGACGTGGTCGAGAACTCCGGGGTATGGCTCGACCGGGATCGAGGTGGCGCTGTTGGCGCCCGCGCGGTTGCCGAACCAGGCGGCACGCTTGTCGGGCCTCGAGAATGCCGCGAAGGTGTTGCCGTCGGGACGGATCGGCCAGCGTCGTCCGCGTTCGAACACGGTGGTGGCGAATCCCGCCTGGCCGAGGCGCAGCGCGGCGACCGATCCGCCGAAGCCGGTCCCGATGACGATGGCCGTGCGGCCCGGGGCGGCCTGCGAGGTCGCGGGCACCGAGGCGAGGGCGCCGAGCGCCCCGGCCGCCACCGCGGAACGGATGACAGTCCGCCGCGAAACCGGCGGCGTCGAGATGTTGTCGAAGATCACCGGGAAACCTTAGCCCGCACAACTAAGGTTAGGAACTCCTAAGAACTGGCCACTCTGTGGAATGGGTCACCATCGGGATAAGCTGCCCGTCGTGGGTGGGCCGCTGGAGATCGAGGTGGATCGAGACAGCGTGGCGATGGGTGATGACGTCATCTCCCATGTGCGGCGGGTCGCGGTGACCCCGGGTACGCCGTTGAGTGTCGTCTTGGACGCGTCCGCACCCGAAATCCGTTCGCGCGGTTGGTCATGGGTGGCCGAGGTCGACGGCCGGGTCGCTGCGGTCTGGTCGGTCGACCACGGCGTGCAGATGCTGGTTCACGACTCTGCGGTGACCGACGCCGATGCACCGCGCCGAATCCACTACCGGTATTTCCTACAGATCGATCCGGCGTGGCTGCATCGGCGACTCGCCCACGGTGCGGCACCGAACCGGCGCGCGTTGGAACGGGACTATCGCCCGATCGGTGACCGACGACGCGAGGAGGAGGAGCGCCGCCGGGAGCGGGACTCGCCGGCGCGGTACCTGTCCGTCGAGTGCATTGAGGCGTTGCGCGGGTTGGGTGCGGAGTTCGATCTGCACAACGATCGCATGGCTCGCTTCACGGTGTCCGGATCGCTGATACGGGTACAACGCGCCGACACCATGACCATGACCTTCGACGCGTCGGGCCGGGTCTTGTCATCGATTCGGCCCGTCGCGGTCGCCGAGTGCTGGCTGATCGCCGTCGCGGGACAGCTGATGCGGCAGGCGCGCGGACTGCCTCCGGTCGCCGACGACCCCCGGACGCCGGCGCCGGACCTTCGGGCGATGGGTTCGGGGGTCTCCGGGGCGGCGCGCTGGACGACGAAGGGGGAGCCCGTCGTCCAGCTCACCGGCGACGACGCGGTCCGCGCCTACCGGTTGTCGGCCGGAAGGTCGATGAGCGAGCTCGTGGCGATCCTGACCGCGGAGTGAGCCGGGCGGTCAGTCGTGTGCGCGCACCGACTCCTCGACGAGGTCGAGCACCGCGTGGAGGTCGTCGGTGGGCTGTCCCGTCGCCAGTCGTGTGATGAGACCGTCGAGCACCAGATCGAGGTAGTTGAGCAGCACGTCGGTCGGCACGTCGTCCCGGAGGCGCCCGGCCTGCCGGCCGCGTTCCAGCCGGCTCAGGGTCGCCTGCTCGACCTCCGCCGAGTGCGCCAACCATTCTGCACGAAAGCCGTTGTCCGTACGCAACTTACGCGCGATCTCCAGCCGGGTTCCGAGCCAGTCGAAATCCTGAGGCCGGGTGAGCATGTCCCGCATGACCTGGACGAGACCCTGCTCGGCCGCCACGTCGGCCATGCGCTCGGCATCTTCCCGTGCGAGCGCGAGGAACAGCGCTTCCTTGTCCCGATAGTGATGGAAGATCGCGCCCCGGGACAGGCCCGTGGACTCCTCGATCCGTTTGACGGTCGCGCCGTCGTATCCGTACTCGGCGAAGCAATGCCGCGCGCCGTCGAGAATCTCTCGACGACGCGCGGCAAGCCGGTCATCGCTGACCTTGGGCACGTCGCGTGCCTCCTGTCAGCTCTTGATCATGTTGCGCAGCACGTACTGCAGGATGCCTCCGTTGCGGTAGTAGTCGGCCTCTCCGGGGGTGTCGATGCGGACCTTGGCATCGAACTCC
Source organism: Gordonia terrae (assembly GCF_051789125.1). Lineage (GTDB taxonomy): Bacteria > Actinomycetota > Actinomycetes > Mycobacteriales > Mycobacteriaceae > Gordonia > Gordonia terrae_A. The sequence goes on from NZ_CP196526.1 coordinate 2,518,637, forward strand.
ACCGTCGAACCGTCCTCCTTGGTGGCGGTGACGTGCACGGTCGACGGCGTGGTGCCCGAGTTCAGCTCCTCGATACCGGCGATGTCGAAGGTCTCGGTGCCGTCGAGGCCCAGCGACTTGTGCGACTCGCCCTCGGGGAACTGCAGCGGGATCACGCCCATTCCGATCAGGTTCGAGCGGTGGATGCGCTCGAAGCTCTCGGTGATGACGGCCTTGACGCCGAGCAGGCTGGTGCCCTTGGCGGCCCAGTCGCGCGACGACCCGGTGCCGTACTCCTTGCCGCCGAGCACGACGAGCGGGATGTTCTGCTCGGCGTAGTTCTGCGCGGCGTCGTAGATGAACGACTGCGGTGCACCCTCCTGGGTGAAGTCGCGGGTGTAACCGCCGGTCACACCGTCGAGCAGCTGGTTCTGCAGACGGATGTTGCCGAAGGTCGACCGGATCATCACCTCGTGGTTGCCGCGGCGGGCGCCCAGGGAGTTGTAGTCCTTGCGAGCCACTCCGTTGGCGTCGAGGTACTGCGCGGCGGGGGTGCCGGGCTTGATCGTCGACGCGGGGGAGATGTGGTCGGTGGTCACCGAGTCGCCGAGCTTCGCGAGCACGCGTGCGCCCTTGATGTCGGTGACGGGCGACGGCTCGCGCTGCATGCCCTCGAAGTACGGAGGCTTGCGCACGTATGTGGACTCGTCGTCCCACTCGAAGGTCTTGCCCGACGGGGTCGGCAGGTTCTGCCAACGCTCGTCGCCCTTGAAGACGTCGGCGTAGTCCGAGGCGTACTGCTCCGGCGAGATCGACGATGCGATGGTCGCCTCGATCTCCTCGTTGGAGGGCCAGATGTCCTTGAGGAACACGTCGTTGCCGTCGGTGTCCTGGCCGAGCGCGTCGGTCTCGAAGTCGAAGTCCATCGTGCCGGCGAGGGCGTAGGCGATGACCAGCGGCGGCGACGCGAGGTAGTTCATCTTCACGTCGGGGTTGATGCGACCCTCGAAGTTGCGGTTACCCGAGAGCACCGCGGTGGCGGTCAGGTCGTTGTCGTTGATCGCCTTGGAGATCTCCTCCGGCAGCGGTCCCGAGTTGCCGATGCAGGTGGTGCAGCCGTAGCCGACGAGGTAGAAGCCGAGCTTCTCCAGGTACGGCCACAGTCCGGACTTGTCGTAGTAACCGGTGACGACCTGCGAACCGGGTGCCATCGAGGTCTTGACCCACGGCTTGGAGGTCAGGCCCTTCTCGACGGCCTTCTTGGCCAGCAGGGCGGCGCCCAGCATGACCGACGGGTTGGAGGTGTTGGTGCAGCTGGTGATCGACGCGATGGTCACGATGCCGTGGTCGAGGATCATCGACCCGCGCTCCTCGGAATCCACCCGCACCGGCTTGGAGGGACGGCCCTCGGCACCGTTGGCGGCCGAGTGCACCGGCTCGGCGCCATCATCGGCGAAGGACAGCGTGGCCGGATCCGACGCCGGGAAGCTCTCCTCGACGGCCTCGTCGAGCTTGGTCTGCGGGGCGGAGTTGCCGTTCTCGACGTAGTTGTGGATGTCCTTGCGGAACGCGTTCTTGGCGTCCCACAGCTCGATGCGGTCCTGCGGGCGCTTCGGGCCGGCGATCGAGGGCACGACGTCGGCGAGATCGAGCTCGAGGTACTCGGAGTAGACGGCCTCCTCGGCGTCCTTCTCCAGCCACATGCCCTGTTCCTTGGCGTAGGCCTCGACCAGCGCGAGCGTCTCCTCGCTGCGGCCGGTGAGCCGCAGGTACTTCACGGTCTCCTCGTCGATGGGGAACATCGCACAGGTGGAACCGAACTCGGGGCTCATGTTGCCGATGGTGGCGCGGTTGGCCAGCGGGACCTCGCCGACGCCGTTGCCGTAGAACTCGACGAACTTGCCGACCACGCCGTGCTTGCGGAGCATCTCGGTGATGGTGAGGACCACGTCGGTGGCGGTCACGCCGGGCTTGGCCGAACCGGTCAGCTTGAAACCGACGACACGCGGGATGAGCATCGACACCGGCTGACCGAGCATCGCAGCCTCGGCCTCGATACCGCCGACGCCCCAGCCCAGGACGCCAAGACCGTTCTCCATCGTGGTGTGCGAGTCGGTGCCGATGCAGGTGTCGGGGTAGGCGACGCCGTCGCGGACCATGATCGACCGCGCGAGGTGCTCGATGTTGACCTGGTGGACGATGCCGGTGCCCGGCGGCACGACGCGGAAGTCGTCGAAGGCGCCCTGGCCCCAGCGGAGGAACTTGTATCGCTCTTCGTTGCGCTGGTACTCGATCTCGACGTTGCGCTCGAAGGCCTGCGCGTTACCGAAGGCCTCGATGATGACCGAGTGGTCGATGACCATCTCGGCCGGCGCGAGCGGGTTCACCTTGTCGGGATCGCCGCCGAGCTCCTTGACCGCGTCACGCATCGTGGTGAGGTCGACGATGCAGGGCACGCCGGTGAAGTCCTGCATGATCACGCGGGCGGGGGTGAACTGGATCTCGATGCTCGGGTCGGCGTTCGGATCCCAGTTCGCGATCGCCTCGATGTGTTCTTTGGTGATGTTGGCGCCGTCTTCGGTGCGCAGCAGGTTCTCCGCCAGGACCTTCAGCGAGTAGGGGAGTTTGCCGGTGCCCTCGACCGCGTTCAGACGGTAGATCTCGTAGCTGTTGTCGCCGACGTCCAGCGTGCCGCGGGCGTCGAAGGAATTGATACTCACGTCTAAATCCACTCTCCTCATGTACCGGCGGGCTGCGCCGGCGATACTCGATGATCGGTCTTGCGGTCGGGCGGGACAGCTGGGCGGCTGCGTCTTCTCTGCATGTCGCTTCTGCACCGCCGATGTCCCTGCGCCGGCGGGCTGCACCGGCGCCATCGGATGTCCGCGAGGGCGACCCGCGACAACATCGTCCAGTCTAACAGTACGGGCGTACTGTTACCAAGCTCGTGCCCGGGACACGCCGAACCGGAAGGGCTGGTGGCCGGATACCCAGACGATCCCATTGTGTCGTACGGTGCAGGGCGGGGTTCGGCGAGTGGGAACTCGACCACGGCGCGATGCCGTGCGTCCATGTCCGGGAAACCCGGAGATCTCGAGAGGCAGGGGTGGCGATGGGCCCGCAGGCGACGACTCAGGTGTTGGCAGCTCCCGCGGAGAACACCGAACTCACCGGCCTGGTCGGCGTGGACATGACCGAGTTGTCGAAGGACATCGCCGACGACGGCGTCGCCGGCGCCACTGAGGAACAGCTCCCTGCCATGCTCGACGTCGTCGCCTACGCCCGGTCGAAGGGGCACGACGTCAGCTTCGTCGTGGTCGATCAGGTCCAGCCGCGCTTCACGCTGTATCGCGACATCGCCAACCAGTTGCAGGACCAGGTCGGTGGCACCGTGATCGTCCTCGGTCCCAACTCGGTCGGCAGCTCATCACCCGACTTCAGCCGGGTCGTCCAGGAGCAGGCGACCGACGATCTGACGCTGACCTACCCGCCCGGCGCTGCGCGCCAGATGATCGACACGATGACCGGGCCGAACGTCGACTGGACCGTCGTCGGAATCGCTTTGATCCTCGTGGTGCTCGTGGGGGCGGTCCTCGCTCGTCTGCGCTCCGCCCGGGCCCGCAGGCACGCCGCGCAAGGCCCGCTCGGACCCGTCGCCTCGACGGTCGGTCCGGATCGTGCCGAGGGCGAGGCGCCTGCGGACGAGCCGTCGTCGAGCCGGTCCCGCTGACCGACGCCTGACCTCGCCGAAGCGCCGCTGGCAGCGTCAGGCGCGGCGCGCATATCGCAGCTGGACGATGGCCGGAACGCGATGTGGGGCGTGTCCCGTGCTCTGTTGCCGATTCGAGACCTTCGGCAACCATCGAACTTTTGCCAGTTCACGGCATTTTCGCAGGTAATCACGCCTTTGTAATTCTGCGACAAGGTTTTCTCGTGTGGTTGATGTGACGTACGGTTCTGATGTCGCATGTGTTTCCTGTGAGTCCCACAGGGTCACTTGTTACTGAAGTGCAGTGTGTGATCGCGGGCCCCCGACCGCCGATCGCCAGCCGGGGATCGCGAGCATCCCCGCACGAAACCGCGAGGAGTTCCGGTGAGTCGAGGAAGAACTGGTGCGTCCTGGCCGGCGCGCATCTCGGCAGCCCTTGCTGTCGTGCTCATCTGCGCGGTCGGTGCCGGTCATGCGACCGCGGCGCCGAAGAAGACGCCCGAGTCGCCGGTGTCCGGCCTGATCAACCGCATCGCGTCGGTCAACCAGGACATCGCCGACCTGGATCAGGCGCTCGCGGCGCGGCAGGAGACGGTCAACCGGTCGATCGTCGACTTCCAGAACTCCCTCGCGCAGCGCCGCCTCGCCTCGGTCGCGGCGCGCGGTGCCCGCACCGAACTCGACCGTGCCGGCCGCGCCGTGGTCGACGCGCAGAAAGAGTTCGACCGCTTCGCTCGTCTTGCCTACCAGCAAGGGCCCGAACAGGTCTCGATGTCGAACTACGTCTCCTCGACCGACCCCCAGGCCGTGCTCGATCGCATGAAACTCCTCGATCAGGTCGGCAAGAAGCAGCAGGAGATGATCCGCAAGCTGCAGGTCGCCCGTAACCAGAAGGCCAACCGTCTCGCCGCGGTCGAGGCGACCCGCAGGCAGGCGTCCTTCGCCGCCAAGAGTGCCGAACAGCGCAAGAACGACGCGATGGCCGCGGTGACCGAGGCGAAGACCGCGATCACGACACAGCAGAAGCGCAAGGCCACGCTGATCACCGAGCGTGACCGGGTGCAGAAGCGGCTCAACACCATTCGCGGTTATGTGCCCAAGAAGACCGTCGAGGGCCCGTCGGCGAGCGACCTGCTCGCCGATCTGTTCCCGTCCGACCCGTCCGCGGGCGGCGTCCTCAAGGCGCTCCCGGCGACCCCGGCGACCGACAACCAGGCCCTCGCGGTGGCGGCCGAAGCCGCTGCTCGGCTGGCCATCGACGTGGGCCAGTCGGTCCTGGCGAGTCTGGTCGGACAGCAGCAGCTCCCGCAGTCGGAGTTGCTGAACGAACTCGGCATCGGCGGTGCCGACCTGACCGGGAGCAGCGGCGGGGACACCCTCAGCGCACGGCTCGGTTCGGGCAGTCTGGGCACTCTGTTCGGCAGTTCGTCCGGCGGAGGCGGCGGTGGCGGCGGGATGGTCCGCCCCGGGCTGCGCGGACCGCAGGCCGTCGAGATCGCGGTGAACCGTGCGCTGTCGCAACTCAACGTCCCCTACGCGTGGGGCGGCGGCGACGCCAACGGTCCGACGCAGGGCATCCGCGACGGCGGTGTCGCCGACAGTTACGGCGACTACAACAAGATCGGCTTCGACTGCTCGGGTCTGATGATCTACGCGTTCGCAGGCGTGGGTATCGAACTGCCGCACTACACCGGCTATCAGTACACCTCCGGCCCACAGTTCCCGTTGTCGCAGATGCGTCGCGGCGACATGATCTTCTACGGCCCGAACGCGAGCGCGCACGTCGCGCTGTACCTGGGCGACAACAAGATGGTCGAGGCGCCGCAGTCGGGTGACGTGGTCAAGGTGTCGCCGCTGCGCACCGACGGTGCGATGCCGAACGTCGTGCGACTGCTCTGATCAGGCCGGGCCGTCCAGAACGCACGACCCTTCCGAACGCACGACGCCGGTCAGGTCTTCTTGGCACCTTTTCAGTTCTCACCGCTAGGCTGGCACAAGCACACGCGGGGGTCTCGGCCTGCGCGCGGCGCGTGGCCATTCCCGACCGGCCGCGCCCACACCAGCTGACGCATCGCAGTTCAGACGAACAGCAGTTCAGAGGAACAGGAGCACGGGTTGACCGAATCGCACTCCCTCGACAAGGCGGCCCCGGGAGATCCCGGGACGAGCGGAGCGGACGCCTCGGTGCTGAGTGACGCCGACACCGCCCTGCTCGAGCGGGCCATCTACGAGGTCAAGCGAGTCATCGTCGGCCAGGACCAACTCGTCGAGCGCATCCTCGTCGGTCTCCTCGCGCGCGGGCACATCCTGCTCGAAGGCGTTCCCGGCGTCGCGAAGACGCTCGCGGTCGAGACGTTCGCGCGCGTGGTCGGCGGTTCGTTCTCGCGCGTGCAGTTCACCCCCGACCTCGTTCCCACCGACCTGATCGGTACCCGCATCTACCGGCAGGGTCGGGAGGAGTTCGACACCGAGCTCGGCCCGGTCGTCGCGAACTTCCTGCTCGCCGACGAGATCAACCGTGCACCGGCCAAGGTGCAGTCGGCGTTGCTGGAGGTGATGGCCGAGCGGCACGTCTCGATCGGTGGCAAGACCTACCCGATGCCCGATCCGTTCCTGGTGATGGCGACGCAGAACCCCATCGAGAACGAGGGCGTGTACCCGCTGCCCGAGGCACAGCGCGACCGCTTCCTGTTCAAGGTCCTCGTCGACTACCCGTCGGTCGAGGAAGAGCGCGAGATCGTCTACCGGATGGGTAACGTCCCGCCGACGGCCTCGCAGGTCCTCGACCCGGCGGCGATGCTGCGTCTGCAACGGACGGCGGCGAACGTCTTCGTCCATCACGCGCTCGTCGACTACGTCGTCCGGGTCATCAACGCCACCCGCAGGCCCGCCGAACTCGGTCTCAACGACGTCGCGTCCTGGCTGTCCTACGGCGCGTCGCCGCGTGCGACTCTGGGTATCGTCGCGGCCGCCCGCGCGCTGGCGCTCGTCCGCGGACGCGACTACGTGATCCCGCAGGACGTCGTCGAGATCATGCCCGACGTCCTGCGTCACCGGCTCGTGTTGTCCTATGACGCGCTGGCCGACGAGATCGATGCCGATCAGGTGATCTCCCGTGTCCTGCAGACCGTCGGCCTGCCGCAGGTGGGTGCCCAGCCCATGGCCCAGGGGCAGTACCCGGCCGCACAGTCACACGCGCCGAGTCCGCAGCAAGGTCCCAACGGCTATGCGGCGCAACAGGTTCCGCAGTCCGGCGGTCCGGTGAACCCGAATCAGGCGCAGGCGAACCGAAGTTCTTCGCAGTATGGCGGCTAATCGGGACCTGCCGAGCCTCGGCGCCGGATTGCTCGACGAGCCGCAACTGACCGCGGCTCTGAAGATGCTCGAGCTCACCGTGCGGCGCAAGCTCGACGGCGTGCTCCAGGGCGAGCATCTGGGCTTGATCCCCGGGCCGGGGTCCGAGCCGGGGGAGTCCCGCGCCTACCAGCCCGGCGACGACGTGCGCCGGATGGAGTGGTCGGTCACCGCGCGGACCACCCAGCCCCACGTGCGACAGATGATCGCCGACCGTGAGCTCGAGACTTGGCTCGTCGTCGACGCCTCGGCGAGTCTGGATTTCGGGACCGTCGGCTGCACCAAGCGCGATCTCGCCGTCGCCGCGTCCGCCGCGCTGGTCCACCTGACCTCCGGCGGCGGCAACCGCCACGGGGCACTGGTGGTGACCGGTGACGACGTGGTGCGGGTTCCCGCCCGCGCCGGCCGTGCGCACGCGCAGAACCTGTTGAAGGCCATCGCCACGACCCGCCGCAGCGCTCCCGGTGTCCGCGGTGATCTGAAGGCGGGCATCGAGGCGCTCCGCAGGCCGCAGCGACGACGCGGTCTCGCCGTCGTCATCAGTGACTTCCTCGGGCCCATCGACTGGGAACGGTCACTGCGCGCGATCGGCGCGCACCACGAACTCCTCGCGGTCGAGGTTCTCGACCCGCGCGATCTCGAGCTCCCGGCCATCGGTGAGGTCACGCTCGCCGACGCCGAGTCCGGTGAGATCCATGACGTCACGATCACCGACGAACTCCGACGCGACTTCGGGGCCGCGGCCCTCGCGCATCAACAGCGGGTGCACCGCACGCTGCGCAGCTGCGGTGGAGCGGTGCTGACGCTGCGCACCGACCGCGAATGGATCACCGACACCGTCAAGTTCGTGGCCCAACGCCGACGTGGACTCGCGGCGGGGGTGGGGTAGTCGATGTTGTCCAGTCCCTGGTGGCTGTTGCTGCTGCTCGTCGTGGCGCTGCTCGGCGCCGCCTATGTCTACATGCTGCGCCGGCGCAGGCAACGCGCGCTGACCTTCGCCAACCTCGACCTCCTGAAGTCGGTGGCCCCCGCCGAGCGCAACCGGCTCCGGCACCTCCCGATCGCATTGCTGATGATCTCCTTGGTCCTGCTGACCGTCGCGTTGACCGGACCGCAGGCCGACCGGAAGGTCCCGCGGAACAAGGCCACCGTGGTTCTCGTGATGGACGTGTCCCGGTCGATGAACGCGACCGATGTGTCCCCGTCGCGGATCAAGGCGGCGCAGGAGGCCGCCAAGAAGTTCGCCGACGAACTGACCGAGGGCATCAACCTGGGTCTGATCTCCTTCGCCGGGACGGCGGCGAGCCTGGTCTCACCGACCCCGGACCACAACGCGACCAAGGTCGCCGTGGACAAACTCCGCCTGGACGACAAGACCGCCACCGGGGAGGGGATCTTCGCCGCGATGCAACAGATCAGCACCCTCAACGCGGTCCTGGGCGGCACCGAGGGCGCACCTCCCGCACGCATCGTGCTGCTCTCCGACGGCAAGCAGACCGTCCCCGACGACCCGGATGATCCCCGCGGTGCCTTCACCGCGGCGCGCAAGGCCAAGGAAGAGAAGATCCCGGTCTCGACCATCTCCTTCGGCACCCGCACCGGCACCGTCGAACTCGAGGGCGACCGAGTTCCCGTGCCGGTGGACGACGACTCGCTGCGCAAGATCGCCAACCTCTCGGGTGGCGAGTTCTTCACCGCCGCGAGTCTCGACGAGCTCAACAAGGTCTACGAGAAGCTGCAGGACGACATCGGTTACGAGACCAGGCGCGGGGACAATTCGAGGCCGTGGCTCATCGCGGGTACCTTGTTCGCGCTGGTCTCGGCGTTCGCAGCGCTGGCGATCAACCGTCGCCTGCCCTGATGTGGGCAGTGCCGATCGGTACAGGCACGTCCGAGCCCGGTGACCGCCGTGTCACCCCCGCAACGAGAACGGATAGGTTGAACACCCATGACGGCAGCTAGCAACGAAGCGCAGAATCCCTCCCGTTCGGTCCTGGTCACCGGTGGCAACCGTGGGATCGGTCTCGCGGTGGCCCAGCGCCTGGCCGCCGACGGCCACAAGGTCGCGGTCACCCACCGCGGTTCCGGTGCGCCCGAGGGCCTGTTCGCGGTGAAGTGCGACGTCACCGACTCCGAGTCGGTCGACCGCGCGTTCACCGAGGTCGAGCAGCACCAGGGCCCGGTCGAGATCCTGGTGGCCAACGCCGGTATCACCGACAACATGCTCCTCATGCGGTTGTCCGAGGAGTCGTTCGAGAACGTCATCGACGCCAACCTCACCGGCGCGTTCCGGTGCGCCAAGCGCGCCACCAAGGGCATGCAGCGTGCCAAGTGGGGCCGCATGATCTTCCTCGGCTCGGTGGTGGCGATGTCGGGCATCCCCGGCCAGGCCAACTACGCGGCGTCGAAGGCGGGACTCATCGGCATGGCGCGGTCGATCGCCCGTGAGATCGGCTCGCGCAACATCACCGCCAACGTGGTGGCGCCGGGGTTCATCGAGACCGACATGACGGCATCAATGGAGGACCGCTACATCGAGATGGCCAAGCAGGCCATCCCGCTCGGCCGCACCGGCAAGCCCGAAGACGTGGCGGCGGCCATCAGCTTCCTCGCCTCCGACGAGGGCGGCTACATCTCGGGTGCCGTCCTGCCGGTCGACGGCGGTATGGGCATGGGTCACTGACCCGCCCGTCGCGCCAGACCAACAGCAACCCAACCAACGTCGATCTCAGGAGCACAACTTCGTGAGCGGAATCCTGGACGGGAAGACCGTCCTCATCACGGGCATCATCACCGATGCATCGATCGCCTTCCACGCGGCGGCCATGGCCCAGGAACAGGGTGCGACGGTGATCATCACCGGCATCCCCGAGCGACTTCGGCTGATCGACCGGATCGCCAAGCGGCTGCCGAAGGAGGTGCCGCCGGCCATCGGTCTCGACGTCACCAACGAGGACGACCTGAACGCGCTCGCGGGCAAGATCTTCGAACTGGCCCCGCAGGGTATCGACGGCGTGATGCACTCGATCGCCTTCGCGCCCCGCACCCTGATGGGCCCCGAGGCCAAGCCGTTCCTGGAAGGTCCGGGTCCCGACGCCGCCAAGGCCTTCGAGATCTCGGCGTGGAGCTATGCGTCGCTTGCACGCGCCGTGCTCCCCGCCATGAACGAGGGCGGCTCCATCGTGGGCATGGACTTCGATCCCCGCACCGCGATGCCGTACTACAACTGGATGGGCGTGGCCAAGGCCGCACTCGAATCGGTGAACAGGTATGTCGCCCGCGAGGTGGGAAACGCCAAGAACGTCCGCTCGAACCTCGTGGCCGCCGGGCCGATCAAGACGCTTGCCGCCAAGGCGATCGCCGGCACCGCGACCGACGATGCCAAGCAGCTCACCATGCTCAACGAGTACTGGGACGGGGCCTCACCCATCGGCTGGGACGTCGACGACCCGACCGTGGTCGCGAAGTCGGTGTGCGCGTTGCTCAGTGACTGGTTGCCCGGCACCACGGGGTCCATCGTCTACGTCGACGGCGGAGCCAGCCACAACACCTGGTTCCCGGAGGGCATGACCTCCGGCTCATGAGCTCTTCAGCCGCAGCGGGTGGATCGGCGACGGTCGATTCCGAGCCCTTCGACTCCGTCCTGTTCCTGTCGTTCGGCGGGCCGGACGGCCCGGATGACGTGATGCCGTTCCTCGAGAACGTCACCCGGGGCCGTGGCATCCCGCGTGAGCGGCTGGAGTCCGTGGCCGAGCACTACCTGCACTTCGGGGGTGTCTCGCCGATCAACCGTCTGAACCTCGAGATGATCGACGCCCTGCGGGCCGAACTGGACCGGCGCGGCATCGATCTGCCGGTCTGGTTCGGCAACCGGAACTGGCACCCGATGGCCGAGGACACGGTGGCGCAGATGTACCGGGACGGACACCGCCGCGTGCTGGTGTTCCCGACGTCGGCGTGGGGCGGCTACTCGGGGTGCCGCCAGTACCACGAGGACATCGATCGAGCGCTGACCTCGCTGACGCGTGCGGTGCCGGCGGCGACGGAACCCGACTCCGCGATGCTGCTGCGCAAACTGCCGCAGTACTGGTCGCATCCGGCGTTCGTCGCCGCCGGTGCCGACGCGGTCCGTCGAGCCATCGAGTCGCTGGGGCCGGGCGACGAAGCGCCGCGGTTGGTGTTCACCGCCCACTCCGTACCGGACTCGGCCGACGCGGCATCGGGTCCGGCGGCCGAGGGCGGGCACCTGTACTCACGCCAGGTGATGGCCGCCTCGCAGGCGGTCGCCGACGCACTGGGCATCGCCGAGTTCGACCAGGTGTGGCAGTCGCGGTCGGGGCCACCGCAGATCCCGTGGTTGGAACCCGACATCTGTGATCACCTCGAAGACCTTGCCGCACGGGGGATCCGGCGAGTCGTCGTGTACCCGATCGGGTTCATCTCCGACCACCTCGAGGTGATCTGGGACCTGGACAACGAGGCGGCAGAGGTCGCCGAACGCCTGGACATGGACTATGCGCGCGCCGGGACCGTCGGACCCGACCGCCGTTTCATCGAGATGATCGGGGAGTTCGTCGAGTCCTACGCAGGCGGCGGCGGCGATCTGACGGCGATGGGCTGCGCCGACAACGGCCGCACCTGCCGGGAAAACTGCTGCGTACCCGCGGCCCGTCCGACTCGACGCCCGCAGACGTCCGACGCCTGACTCAGCGACGCAGCAGTTCGACGATCGTCTGATTCACCGCGGCGGCCCGCGCCGTCCGGGTGAGAGTCTGCAGACCGCGTAGTGCCGAGTCGCCCGAATCCCATTGGCCCGCACCGTCTCCGATCTCGGCACTGCGCACGTTCGCCAGGTCGACGATCGCCTCCACCTGCGCGGCCGTGTCGATGAGCCTCGTCGAGCGCGTGTCCAGCGCATGTGGGGGCAGCGTCACCCGGTGACGGGTGGTCAGCGTGGCGAGGTCCGCGCGCAGGTCGGTCGCACCCGCGGACCGGCGCCCGTTGAGGCCCCCGATGATCGCCGCCGCATCGCGCACCGCCTGCCGTAACTCGTGTTCGAGGTCACCCGCCGAAGGACCCGCGGACACCAGATGGCCGAGGTCGAGGGGCGCGTCGTATCGGAACACCGTCCACCGGCAGGTGAGATGACGGGGATCGTCGCCGAGTGCATCCAGGTGGTCCACGGACACCTCCGGGACGACCGCGAGGGTGCCCGGCGCCGACCCGCCGTCGACGAGCAGCACCTCGCCCGCGAGGAGCGCGGCCGACGTTGCCGGGTGCGGGGGAAGTCCCTGGGGGTCGCCGGTGGAGGGGAGTCGCACCAGGAGACGCCGTGCCGGTCGGAGCACGCCGAGCAGATCGAGCACACCGTTCGCAGAACCGTCTGCGGCGTCACCGAATTCGGCGCCGGAGGCGGTGGGGTCGAACCATCTGACCTCATGCCGGTCGGCGGACTCCGCGAGCGCCTCGATCACGTCGTCGGGGGAGCAGCGCCCGGCCAGCCACGCCGCCGACCATGCGCCGAGGGCGCATGACGGCCACGCGACCGTGGACGCGAGGATCTCACTGCGTTTCATCGAGCTCACCGGTTTTCATCAAGAGGCCAGGATACCGGCGCCGATCGCGGCGAGCCGGGCGTGGCAACCGGGTTCGTGACGTCCGGGCGAATACGGTGTGTGCGCTGCGATGCGAGGGACCGATCGACAAGGTGGTGCGCTGATGGATGACCGATACGGACGCGATGTGCTTTCTCAGCCCCGTCGGGCCAAGCCCCGCCCGGCCGAGGTCGCCGCGGAGCGGGACCTCGTCGTCGAAGATGCCGCGACCGGATTCTGCGGCGCCGTCGTCGGACTGGAGAAGAGCTACTCCGGGGACCTCGTCCGCCTCGAGGACCGGCGGGGTCAGACCAGGGTCTTCCTCATGCACCCCGGCGCCTTTCTGATCGACGGCCGTCCGGTCACGCTCGTCCGTCCGCGCTCGCGAGGACCCCAACAGCCCGCGATGACCGCATCGGGTTCGCGGGCCGCGCCACGCACCAGGGCGCGGACCGCCCGCGCGAGCCGCATCTTCGTCGAGGGCGTGCACGACGCGACCCTGCTCGAACGGGTGTGGGGCGACGATCTGCGCGCCGAGGGCGTCGTCGTGGTCAGCCTCGATGGTCTGGACAACCTCGACGAGGCGCTCGCCGACTTCGCACCCGCCCCGCACCGGCGTGCCGGAGTGCTCGTCGACCACTTGGTCGCCGGTTCGAAGGAAGCGAACCTGACCGCGTCCGTGGGCGAACACGTCCTCGTGTGCGGGCACCCGTACATCGACGTCTGGGAGGCGGTGAAGCCCGCGTCGGTCAAGATCGACGCCTGGCCGCGGATCCCGCGCGGGACCGACTGGAAGACCGGCGTGTGCGCGGAACTCGGGTGGGGTCACCCCCGGGACGGCTGGCGGCGGGTGCTGGGCGGGGTCAGCAGCTTCCGGGATCTCGAGGTGGATCTGCTGCGGTCGGTGGAGGAACTCATCGACTTCGTGACCGCCGCCGAGGAGCCCAGGTGAGCGGGTCCGAGCACGGTAGCGGCCCGGCCCCCGTCCCGGTGCGGGCTTCGGGTCGGTCATCTCTGGCAGACTGGACACATGAGCGCCCTGCTGTGGCTGGCGGCCGCGATCCTCCTGGTGGTCGCGGAGATGTTCGGTGGCGAACTCGTGCTGCTGATGCTCGCCGGCGGCGCGCTTGCCGCCGCGGGAGTCGATGTCGCCTTCGACCCGCCGCTCTGGGTCGACGGACTGGTCTTCGCCGGGGTGTCGGTGCTGCTGTTGGCGGCGGTGCGGCCGATCGCACGACGCCACATGCTGAACCGGCCGGCGGTGCTCATGAACACCGAAGCACTCGAGGGTCGGCCGGCGGTGGTGACCGAGCAGGTGGACGCCCGTGACGGGCGGGTCAAGATCGGCGGCGACGTGTGGTCGGCCCGTGCCATGGACCCGACCCAGGTGCTCGAACCCGGAACCCATGTGACCGTCGTGGAGATCGACGGCGCAACCGCGGTGGTCTGGCGCGCCTGAACATCCCGACGCCGGACACCGGAACGACGAAGCTGGAAGGTGACCATGGAGTACGAGATCTTCGGTCTGATCGTCTTGGTGCTACTCGTGCTGCTCGTGGTGGTGGTCGTGGTCAAGTCGGTCGCCCTCATCCCGCAGGCCGAGGCTGCTGTCATCGAACGTCTGGGCCGGTACACCCGTACCGTTTCCGGCCAGCTGACGTTGCTGCTGCCGTTCATCGACCGGATCCGGGCGCGTGTCGACGTCCGTGAGCGCGTGGTGTCGTTCCCCCCGCAGCCGGTGATCACCGAGGACAATCTGACGCTGTCGATCGACACCGTCGTGTACTTCCAGGTCACCAACCCGCGGGCGGCCGTCTACGAGATCGACGACTACATCGCCGGCGTCGAGCAGCTCACCATCACGACCCTGCGCAACGTGGTCGGCGGGATGACCCTCGAAGAGACCCTCACCTCGCGGGACTCCATCAACGGCCAGCTACGCGGGGTCCTCGACGAGGCGACCGGTCGTTGGGGTCTCCGGGTCGCGCGCGTCGAGCTCAAGTCGATCATGCCGCCGCCGTCGATCCAGGAGTCGATGGAGAAGCAGATGAAGGCCGATCGCGAGAAGCGCGCGACGATCCTCTCCGCCGAGGGTCAGCGGGAGTCGGCGATCAAGACCGCCGAGGGCAACAAGCAGTCGCAGATCCTTGCCGCCGAAGGCGCCAAACAGGCCGCGATCCTCGCGGCCGAGGCCGAACGACAGTCACGCATCCTCCGCGCTCAGGGTGAGCGTGCGGCGTCGTACCTGAACGCCCAGGGCGAGGCGAAAGCGATCGAGAAGACCTTCGCCGCGATCAAGGCCGCCAAGCCGACGCCGGAACTCCTGGCCTACCAGTATCTGCAGCAGTTGCCGGAGATGGCCAAGGGCGAGGGAAGCAAGGTGTGGGTGGTGCCCTCCGACTTCGGTTCGGCGCTGCAGGGTTTCGCGAAATCCTTCGGAGTCCAGGGCGACGACGGGGTGTTCCGGTACGAGCCAGCCGACTCGCCGCCGTCGCCGATCGACGAGTCCGAGACCGAGGACTGGTTCTCGTTGGCGTCGGATCCCAAGGTCGCGCAGGCCGTCGCCGAGGCCGAGGCCGTCGCCCGCACGCCGGTGGCGCCCGAGATCACCTCGCGTGCGGCGCGGGCCTCCCGGCATGCATCGCCGATCGGTTCCGAGCCCGCCGAACTCGCCGACACCGGCTGGGCCCCGCCAGAACAGCAGGACTCCGCACCGACCGAACCTCCGTCCTGACGTTCGCGACGGATCAGCGGATGAGGAGATGTTCGATGCCGGCCATCCCGACCGCCCACATGACCGAGGCGAAGGTGCCCATGATGAACTGCTCGGCCGCATGGGCGGCACGCAATTCCGGATAGCGGGCGAGGCTCTTCACGGCCAGGATGATCGCGAGGCCCTCGGGCCATCCGGCCATCAGGGTGGTGACGACCGCGAGACGTTCGAGGTAGCCGATCACGCGTCCGCCGCGTAGCGGACCGGCGTCTCCGTCCGGGCGTCCCGTGTCGGACTGGGTCGGGTCGTCGGATCCGGGGGAGTCGGGGGCAGGGGTGTCGGCGGAATCGGGTGCGGGACCCGGCCGCCCCGCCGAGCCCACCCCGCCGGCCACCAGAACCGCTCGCACGACGGGTCCACCGCCGGTGACCGCCGCCAGGGCGGCGACGACGGGAGCCGCCGACGCCGGGAACCCGGTGACCGGTCCCGCCGCGGCAGCCAGGACGGCGGCCGCGGCGGCCACCACGAGCAGCCCGATGGCCGCGACGAGTTCCAGGCGCCTGGCGGTCGCCGCCGACGCCCGGTCGCGGGTCCGCCGGGTCACGACGATCCAGGCAGGTGCTGCGAGTGCGGTGACGACGAGGAGGGCGATCGCGGCGGTGGTCACGTGGTCCTTCCGTTCTGCGGCCGGCGGTCTGCCTCGGCCAGTGCGTCGGCGACGAGGTCCAGGGAATCGGACTCGAGATCCCATCCCGCGGCGCGGAGTCGTTGGCTCATCGCCTGCGGCGTGATGTCGAGCCGGGCGGCGGCCTCGGCCTGCGTGAGGCCACGTCGCATCAGCTCCACCGCCTCCTCGCCGGCGGCACTCCGGCTGCTCATGACGTCGGCGATGAGCCGGCCCGCGGTCTGGGCGTGGCGGCACCACCGCTCGTGCGGGCCGCGGACGCAGAACGGGATGCGCTGGCGTTTGGCGGCCTCCACCGCGTCACGTGCGTGGATGAATGCTGCGCCTCGACCCGCTCGCGTCGATTCGGGCAGTGGTTCGTCGACCGCGCCGGTCCCGATACCGACACTCCAGTGCCCGTCCGCGGTCAGTTGCAGCGCGATCCGCGCAGTCACCGCGGGGTCGGCGAGGATGCCCTGGATCTCGTCGCCGGCGGTGCGTTCGAAGCGGCGCACAGTGTCGACGGTGTCGAGCAGGGCGAGGGCGGTACCCACACGATCGACGTCGCGGCGACTGCCCCGTTGGTCGACGGTCATGACGAACATCCGTCAAGCCTAAAGTCTTGATCGGAAGGAATCAAGGTTCAGGACTAGATAGATCACGTGTAATGACTTGATGCCGGGTCGATCAAGGTTCTGTACTTGTCAGGTTGGCTTCCGACCCCGACCGGGACACCGGCAGTCTGGAATCGAGAACCAGTCCGGCGATCCCGATCGCGAACAACGCGCCGCTGACCACCAACTGCAACGGATGGGTGTCGCCGGTCAGTGAATCCCCCAGCATGACCACGGCCGCGGTCCCCGGGGCCATACCGATGATGCTGGCGACCGCGTAGGGAAGCGGTCGCACCGACGACAGCGCCGAGCAGTAGTTCGCCACGGAGAACGGACAGGCGGCGATGAAGCGCAGCGAACCGACCGCGAGCCACCCACGACGTTCCAGCCGGTACTCCACCGACTTGACGACCGGCTTCTTCAGGTAGGGCTGGACGCGATCCCGGCCGATCGTCCGGACCAGAGCGAAGGCCGCCACCGCCGCGACCGAGGACGCGATCATCGCCCCGACGAAGCCGACGAGCGGGCCGAAGAAGATCCCGGACATGACGGTGAACGTCGACCGCGGGATCGGGGCGATGGTGATCACCGCATAGGCGAGGAAGAACAGCCACACGAAAGACGGACCGAGGTCGTCGCCCCAGGTCCGCACACTCGCGACCGACGGCAAGGGCACGAAGTACGACGCGGCGAGAACGGCGGCGACGAGCGAAATGGCCAGCATGGCCCGGCGTACGACGCGACGGTCGAATCGTCGTCGTCGACCGGCTCTGGTGGCCGGCTCGTCAGGAGATCCGGTCCCGATCGGGTCGGCGATATTCTCGCTGACTGTCGATGGATCGGGCACCCGGACACTCTACTCTGGACCCCGCGGCGGTCAGGGTCTGCGAGTGTCCCACGTCACGCCCACCTCGACACCGGGCCGAGCGAGCGATCGGCTAGTGTCTTGTACGCGCTCATCACAGTGCATTGACGGAGGTGTGCTTCCCCACATGCCACAGCAAACTGACCAGCCCAATTCCGAGTCAGAACTCGATCAGGCCTACCAGGCGTGGTCTGCGGCCGCCGCGGCCGTTCTGGCGAAGTCGCGACGTGTGGACGTCGACGAGCTGCCCGACACTCCCGAGGCGTTGCTGTCGACCGACACCGCCGACGGGCTGACCATCCGGCCGCTCTACACCCGACGCGACGAGATCGCGGAGCCCGGCCTTCCCGGCCGGTTCCCGTTCGTCCGTGGCGCCGACCCCGCCCGGGACGTCACCACCGGGTGGCGTGTCACCGAACGGTTCGGCGACGACGCGACCTCACCGGCCGACCTCAACGAGCTCGTCCTCGAGGCCATGGCCAACGGCACCAGCGGTTTGTGGCTCTCGGTGAGCAGGCCTGCCGACGGGCTCGGCATCGACGACCTCGCGACCGTGCTGAACGGCGTCTACCTCGATCTGGTCCCGGTGACGCTCGATGCCGGCACCGAGGGGATCGCCGCAGCGCGTGAACTCGTCGCTCTCAAGGAGAAGGCGCAGGCCGCACCTGTCGCCGCTGCACCCACCGCCGCCACCGTCCACTCCTTCGGCCTGTCTCCGCTGACCGCGGCGTTCTCCGGCCGCCCGACCGTCGACCCGGACGAGGCGACCGCACTCGCGGCCTCCGGTCTGCCTGCCGGCGTGCGGTCGTTCCGCGTCGACGGCAGCGACTTCGCCACCGCGGGCGCCGACAACGGACTCGAACTGGCGCTGACCGTGGCCGCGGCCGTCGCCCACCTGCGCGACCTCACCGCAGCCGGCTTGTCTCCCGAGGCAGCCCTGGGCCAGCTCACCTTCGGTGTCTCGGCCGACGACGACCAGTTCGCCACCATCGCGAAGTTCCGTGCGCTGCGCAAGATCTGGGCACGGGTCGCCGAGGTGGTCGGCGCACCCCAGGCCGGTGGCGCGCTGACGCACGGCGTCACCGATCTGTCGATGTACTCCCAGCGGGATCCCTGGGTCAACATGCTGCGCAGCACCATCGCGGCGTTCGGTGCCGGTGTCGGCGGTGCCGACCAGCTCACCGTCCTGGGTTACGACGCGACGATCCCGGCGGACAAGCGCACATCGAGTGCGTCGTTCTCGCGCCGCATCGCGCGCAACACCCAACTGTTGTTGCTCGAGGAGTCCAACATCGGACGCGTCCTCGATCCGGCCGGCGGTTCGTGGTTCGTCGAATCGCTGACCGACGAGATGGCCACGAATGCCTGGACGGTGTTCACCGAGGTGGAGGCGGCGGGTGGATACCGCGCCGCGCTCGACACCGGGTGGATCGCCGAGAAGGTCGACGCCTCACTCGCGCGTCGTGA
The DNA here is from genome assembly GCF_051789125.1 of Gordonia terrae. Classification (GTDB taxonomy): domain Bacteria; phylum Actinomycetota; class Actinomycetes; order Mycobacteriales; family Mycobacteriaceae; genus Gordonia; species Gordonia terrae_A. The sequence goes on from NZ_CP196526.1 coordinate 2,537,596, forward strand.
CACCGAGGTCGCGCATCGCCGGATCTCGGTGACAGGCGTGAACGAGTTCCCCAACATCGACGAACGCGCGCTCTCGGAGACGCCGGGGGCTCCCGCCTCCGCAGCCACCGACGTCGTGACCGGAACCCCGCGGCTGGCCCGTATCGGACGCGCCTTCGAGGCTCTCCGGGATCGTTCCGATGTCGTCCTCGCCGAACGGGGCGCACGGCCGTCGGTCCTGCTCATACCGTTGGGCAGCGTCGCCGAGCACAACGGGCGCACCACCTTCATCGCGAACTTCCTGGGAGCAGGCGGTATCACCGTGGTGAACCCCGGACCGCTGACCGCCGACAAGATCGGTGACGCGGTTGCTGGTGCGAACACCCCGATCGCGGTGCTCTGCGGAACCAAGGCGCGCTACGCCGAGGAGGGGCCCGCCGCGCTCGCCGCCGCTCGGGCAGCGGGGCTGTCGAAGGTCCTGCTCGCAGGCCCGGACAAGGAATGGCCCGACGCAGACGACCGTCCGGACGGATCACTGCGCGTCGGCATCGACGCGGTGAGCACCCTGGACGATCTCCTCGATCAGCTGATCTCAACGGCGGGAGCGACAGCATGACGCAGACCGAACCCACTCTGTCGCAGTCGGAGTCGGCCCAGGGCGACCCGGTGCAGTCGATCCCCAGCTTCGCCGGGGTCGAGCTGACCGGCGACGCGACCGTCGCCGAGTCGGGGTCCGGTGCCGCGGTCACCGAAGAACTCGCCTCGGCACACGGCTATTCGGTGGACCAGGTCACCTGGAACACCCCGGAGCAGATCGACGTCACGCCGGTGTACACCCGCGCCGAGCGCGACGCCGTCCTCGCCGACGCCGAGCATCCGTACCCGCTCGACTCGGTCCCCGGCGCGGCGCCGTTCATCCGCGGGCCCTACCCGACGATGTACGTCAATCAGCCGTGGACGATCCGCCAGTACGCCGGCTTCTCGACCGCGGCCGAGTCCAACGCCTTCTACCGCCGCAACCTCGCGGCCGGCCAGAAGGGCCTGTCGGTCGCCTTCGACCTCGCGACCCACCGCGGGTACGACTCCGATCACCCGCGCGTCGCCGGCGACGTCGGCATGGCCGGTGTGGCGATCGACTCGATCCTCGACATGCGTCAGCTCTTCGACGGCATCGACCTCGGCAGCGTGTCGGTGTCGATGACGATGAACGGCGCCGTGCTGCCGATCCTCGCGCTCTACGTCGTGGCCGCCGAGGAACAGGGCGTACCGCCGGAGAAGCTGGCCGGGACCATCCAGAACGACATCCTCAAAGAGTTCATGGTCCGCAACACCTACATCTATCCGCCGAAGCCGTCGATGCGGATCATCTCGAACATCTTCGAGTACACCAGCCAGAAGATGCCGAAGTTCAACTCGATCTCCATCTCCGGCTACCACATCCAGGAAGCCGGTGCGACAGCCGACCTGGAGTTGGCCTACACCCTCGCCGACGGTGTGGAGTACATCCGTGCGGGCCTCGAGGCGGGTCTGGACATCGACAAGTTCGCGCCGCGCCTGTCTTTCTTCTGGGGCATCGGCATGAACTTCTTCATGGAGGTCGCGAAGCTCCGGGCGGCCCGTCTGCTGTGGAGTGAGCTGGTCGCGGACTTCGAGCCGAAGAACGCGAAATCGCTGTCGCTGCGCACACATTCGCAGACCTCCGGATGGTCGCTGACCGCCCAGGACGTGTTCAACAACGTGGCCCGCACCTGTGTGGAGGCGATGGCCGCGACCCAGGGGCACACGCAGTCGCTGCACACCAACGCCCTCGACGAGGCGATCGCGCTGCCGACGGACTTCTCCGCGCGGATCGCGCGCAACACCCAGCTGCTCCTCCAGCAGGAGTCGGGCACCACGCGCCCGATCGATCCGTGGGCCGGTTCGAACTACGTCGAGTGGCTGACGCATCAGCTCGCGCAGAAGGCGCGCCAGCACATCCGCGAGGTCGAAGAGGCCGGCGGCATGACGCAGGCGATCAACGAGGGCCTGCCGAAGCTGCGTATCGAAGAGGCCGCGGCCCGCACCCAGGCGCGCATCGACTCGGGCCAGCAGCCGCTGGTCGGCGTGAACAAGTACCAGGTCGCCGACGACGAGGAGATCGAGGTCCTCAAGGTCGAGAACTCCAAGGTGCGTGCCGAGCAGCTCGAGAAGCTGGACCGACTGCGTGCCGAACGAGATTCGGCGGCGGTCGAGGCGGCCCTCGCCGATCTCACCCGCGCCGCCGCGTCGTCGGAAGGCGGCCTGGAGAACAACCTGATGGCACTGGCCATCGAGGCCGCGCGGCACCAGGCGACGGTCGGCGAGATCTCCGAGGCACTCGAGAAGGTCTACGGTCGGCATCAGGCGGAGATCAAGACGATCAGCGGGGTGTATCGGCATGAGGCGGGCGAGGTGAGCAACATCGACGCGGCGATCGAGGCCGTGCGCCAGTTCGCCGAGGCGGAGGGTCGGCAGCCGCGTGTCCTGGTCGCGAAGATGGGTCAGGACGGTCACGACCGCGGCCAGAAGGTGATCGCGACCGCCTTCGCCGACCTCGGCTTCGACGTCGACGTGGGCCCGCTGTTCGCCACGCCCGAGGAGGTGGCCGCGCAGGCCGCCGACAACGATGTCCACGTGGTGGGTGTGTCGTCACTGGCCGCCGGACACCTGACGCTGGTTCCCGCCCTGCGGGAGGCACTGAAGGAGGTCGGCCGCGAGGACATCATGGTGGTCGTCGGCGGTGTGATCCCGCCCGGTGACTTCGCCGAACTGTACGAGGCAGGGGCTGCCGCGATCTTCCCGCCCGGATCGGTCATCGCCGACTCGGCCGTGGAGCTCATCGGCAAGCTCGCCGACACCCTCGGCCTGGAACTGCCCGGGGCGACCGCGAACTGATGGCGGTCCAACCTCGACGTCAGATCGACGTCGACTCGCTGGCCGACGCCGTGCTGGCCGATCGCCGCGCCGATCTGGCGCGCGCGATCACGCTCGTCGAGTCCAAGCGCGCCGACCACCGGGCGGCCGCCCAGGAACTGCTGCTGAAGCTGACGCCGCACGCGGGCAAGTCATTCCGCGTCGGCGTCACCGGTGTGCCGGGTGTCGGCAAGTCGACGACGATCGAGGCGCTCGGCATGCACCTGCTGGAGCTGGGCCACAAGGTCGCGGTGCTCGCCGTCGACCCGAGTTCGACGCGTACCCGCGGCTCGATCCTCGGCGACAAGACGCGTATGGGCCGACTGTCGACGGCGGAGAACGCCTACATCCGGCCGTCGCCGACATCCGGCACGCTCGGTGGCGTGGCCAAGGCCACCCGCGAGAGCATCGTGCTGGTCGAGGCCGCGGGCTTCGACGTCGTGCTGGTGGAGACCGTGGGCGTCGGCCAGTCCGAGGTGACGGTCGCCAACATGGTCGACACGTTCACGTTCCTCACCCTCGCCCGCACCGGGGATTCGTTGCAGGGCATCAAGAAGGGCGTCCTCGAACTCGCCGACGTGGTCGTCGTGAACAAGGCCGACGGCAAGCATCTCAACGAGGCGAAGAGCGCGGCCCGCGAACTCAAGAACGCACTGAAGCTCATCTATCCGCACGACGCGCTGTGGATGCCACCGGTGCTCACCATGAGCGCGATCGAGAACACCGGGGTCGACGAGTTCTGGAAGACCGTCGTGCGCCACAACGAGACCCTCACCGAGGCAGGCGAGTTCACCGCCCGACGCAATCAGCAGCAGATCGACTGGACGTGGGCGATGGTCAACGACATCGTGCTGTCCCGGCTCGGGGACTCGCCCGCGGTGCGCGACATCCGCGGCGAGGTCGAGCAGCAGTTGCGCGACGGGTCGTTGACACCGGCGCTAGCCGCCCAGCGGATCGTCGACGCGTTCGACGAGCGCTGAGTGCACCAATCGAGGTCGCATGCGATCTCGATCCGTCCGTGCGACCTCGATCGAGGTCGCGTCAACGGACTGGCGTCGCATGCGACGTCAATCCCGGCGGCTGCGTGGACATCTGGTGCGGCCCGGCGCCTCCGAGGGGGTCAGGCCAGCAGCGGTGCGAGTGTCTCTCCGAGCAGCGAGACCCGCCCCGGCACATGGCCGTTGGCGGGTGCGTTCACCGTGACGCCGTCGATACCGGTCGCGAGCAGATCGGCGTATCGGGCGGCCACCTCGTCGGGGTCGCCGACGATCGTCGAGCCGCGACGCGCCTCGGCCGCTGGTGTGCGCTCCAGGTACGCCTCGAGCTCGGCGGCCGCCTCGGCGTGGGTGGGTGCCACGCATGCCGACGTCTGCACGGTCACGGTGATCTCCGAGCGGTCCCGGCCGAGTCGTTCGCAGTGTTCGGCGAGAGCATCGAGTTTGCGGGGAATGTCGGCGGGTGTGCACAGCAGGTTCGATTCGTCGGCGTATTGCGCGACCATCCGCAGCGTCTTGCGTTCGCCACCGCCACCGATCATCACCGGGATCTTCGACAGCGGTGCAGGGACATTGAGCGCACCGGAGACCCGATAGCGGTCACCGTCGAGGCTCGGTGCCTCGCCCGCGAGCATGCCGAGGATGATCTGCAGCGCCTCCTCGAGGCGTTCGAACCGGTCGGTGAACGTCCCGAACTCGTAGCCGAGTGAATCATGTTCCAGCTCATACCACCCCGCGCCGATGCCGAGCTGGGCCCGGCCACCGGACACCACGTCGAGTGCCGTGACCGTCTTCGCGAGCAGGGTCGGGTTGCGGTAGGTGTTTCCGGTGACCAGCGACGACAGTCGCACCGTCGAGGTGTGCTGGGCGAGTGCCGCGAGAAGGGTGTAACACTCGATCATCGGGTCGTCGGGTTCACCGAGCATCGGCAACTGATAGAAGTGGTCCATCACGAAGACGGTGTCGAAACCGGAGTTCTCGGCTTCTCGCGCCTGCGCGACGACGGTGGGGAACAACTGGTCGGCGGCGACGCCGGGGTAGGTGAAGTTCGGGATCTGGTAACCGAGTCGAGTCACTCGTTCAGACTAGTCCGGTGGAGTCCACCGGCGCGGCGCCGACGACTTCCGTTGCGCGGCTGCGAGCGAACGAGCCGATCGTGTCGATGAGTTCGTCGAAGACAGCCTCGACGTCGGCGGACGTCGCGATTCGCGCGTTCGGTCCCGACGAGGACATCCAGCGTTCGTCGGCAACCGTCATGCCTCTCGTCAGCGTTCCGGCGAGTTCGACGGCCACGTGTGCGGGACGGGTCGTCACCGTATCCGGCGCCAGCGCGACGAGTGCGGCGAACGGATCGTGGAGGTGGGCGATGTACCCCTCGTCGTGGTCGTCGTGGAACTCGAAATAGAAGCGCAGCGCATCGACCAGGTGTCGGATGATCTCGTTGCCGGTGGCGGACCGCAGTCCGCGTTCGTCGGCCGGATCCGGGCATTCCACGGGTGTGCTCCCGGCGGCTGCGGCGAGCCGCACGACGTGATCGGGTGTGAGGACGACCGATTCGGTGAGATCGAGTGCGCACACGATGGGTTCGGGCGCACCGCCGATGCCGAAGGCGGCGAACACCTCCGCGGCGGCCTCCGGATCGACGGCGACATTCCACTCGGACGTGGGCGTCGTGTTGCCGTGGGTGTGGAATGCGCCACCCATGATCACGAGCCGGCGCAGGCGAGACGGCAGAGTCGCGTCCCGGCGGATCGCCGTGGCCAGCGAGGTGAGCGGGCCGGTCACGAGACCCACCAGTTCGCCGTCATGCGCGCGCGCCGCCTCGATCCAAGCGTCGGCGGCATCGACCGGGCTCGCGGTGATGGTGGGGGTGGGCAGCTCGGCGTACCCCACGCCGAGCGGACCGTGCGTGTCCTCGGTCGTCATCAGGTCGGCGACCAGGGGAGTGGCCGACCCCACGTGCACAGGGACCTCGGGCCGTCCGCACAGTTCGAGCCAGGCCAGGTTGTTGGCGGCGACCACGTCGACGGGCACGTTGCCTGCGGTGGACGCGACACCCACGAGATCGACGTCGGTGCGTGCGAGCAGATAGATCAGCGCGAGTGAGTCGTCGATGCCGGTGTCGCAGTCGAAGAACAGGCGCTGGGTCACCACACAATTGTGCCGGTCCGGCGCGAACCACACACCACCACCCCGACGGGCCTCTACGCTCGCCACATCCGGGACGAACGTCGTCGCCCCGACGAGTCCCGGAGGAACCGATGGCCTCGACACGACTCGCGCTGGCCGCACTCGGTGCCGGGGCGGTACTTCTCATCAGCGCGTGCGGAGCGAGCTCTACGCAATCGGACGGGTCCTCGACGGGTGGGTCCGCCGTCCCCGGCGGGTTGCCCGCTGATCCCGTCGTCACGCCGGTTGTCGGTTCGGTGATGTTCGCCCCGACGCCGTTCGCCGGTTCCGACGGCAAGAACCACCTCGTCTACGAGATCTCGCTGACCAACTACATGCGCACACCCGTCGCGATCGCCGGGGTGGAGGTGCTCGACGCCGACACCGACCGCACACCGCTCCTCGTCCTCGACGAGAACGGGGTCCGCAACCGCCTCAAGCCGACCGGTGCACCCTCGGTGCCGCCTGCTCCCGGTGCACCCGACGGGTTCTCGGAGGTGTTGGCAACGGGACAGAACGGCGTCCTGTTCATCCACGTGATCCTGTCGGGCGCCGCACCCAAGAAACTGGTCCACGAGATCTCGGTTCGCGCCGACGCGGCACCTCCCGGCATGCGGGACGTCGACGAACGCATCGCACCCGTCACGGTCGGGGACTCGGTCGTCCCGGTCCTGGGACCCCCGCTCGCGGGCGAGCGCTACATCGCCGCCGACGCCTGCTGCGACGCTGTCCGGCACACCCGCGCGATCCTTCCGCTGAACGGGTCGCCGGTCCTCGCCCAGCGCTACGCGGTCGACTGGGAGCAGGCCGATGCCGACGGACGGATCTTCGTCGGTGACGCGAAGGACCCCGCGAACTATCGGATCTTCGGCGACGACGTTCTCGCTGTCGCCGACGGGACTGTGGTCGCGAGTCGCAACGATCTGCCCGAGCAGACGCCGGGGACCTATCCGCCGGACCTGCCGATCGACGACGCCGACGGCAACAATCTCGTTCTCGACATCGGAGACGGCCTCTACGTGAACTATGCGCACATGCAACCGGGGTCGGTCCGCTTCACGGCGGGCGACCGGGTACGTCGCGGCGAGGTGATCGGCAAGGTCGGCAACACCGGGAACTCGGTGGCGCCGCACCTGCACGTGCACGTCATGAACGGGCCGGAATTCCTGGGTTCGCAAGGTGTCCCGAGCGTGACCGAGACGTTCACGATCACCGGGCAGGTGGCCGACACCGCGGCTTTCGACGCCTCGGAAGGGACGGGGGTGCCTCTGCGGCTCACCCCCGGAGTGACGGAGAGCACACACAGGGACCAGATGATCCTCGATCAGAACATCGTCACGTTCACCGCAGGATGACAAGGGTTTTCGACCCGTCATGCCCGGCCCGGTCGCGGTCCCGGCGGGCCGCGGCGACTGGACAACGATGTCATCATCCGTACGGTCGGACCCATGTCGATTCAGGACTCTGCCTTTGAATGGACGGAAACGAATCGCGAATGGCTGATCGAGAATCCCGCTCGCATCGTCGCCTACGTGGTCGTCGCGTTGATCGTCCGTTTCGTGATCCACCGTGCCATCGACCGCGCCACCCGGCCGCGGTCCCGTGATGCCGGCGACGGCCGCGGGACGGTCTTGATGCGGGGCCTACGCGCCAAGTCCGCATCCACCGAACGGACTGCCACGATCGCCGCTCGGCGGGCCCAGCGCGCCGCGACGATCGGGTCGGTCCTCAAGTCGACCGTGTCGATCGTCCTGCTCGTGTGGGTCGTGCTCTCGGTGTTGAGCGTCCTGGGCGTCAACATCGCACCGTTCATCGCCTCGGCCGGCATCGTGGGTCTCGCGGTCGGTTTCGGTGCTCAGAATCTGGTGCGGGACTTCGTGACCGGGGTGTTCATGCTGCTCGAGGACCAGTACGGGGTGGGTGACATCGTCGACCTCGGGGAAGCCGTCGGCGAGGTGGAGTCGGTCGGATTGCGGGTGACCACGCTGCGAGACATCGACGGCACCCTCTGGTACGTCCGCAACGGCGAGATCGCCCGCGTGGGCAACATGAGTCAGGAGTTCGCGGTCGCGCGGGTCGACGTCCCGGTCGCGCCGGGCGCAGACATCGACAAGGCGCAGCGGGTGGCCGACGACGCCGCGCGTGCGGCCGTCGCCGAGGATGCCACCGACATCCTGGGTCCGATCGAGATGCTCGGTGTCCAGGAGGTCTCCTCGGACCAGGTCGTCCTGCGTCTGACGGTCAAGACCAAGCCGAACGGCCAGTGGGCGGTGCAGCGGCGACTGCGCCGCGCGATTCTGCGGGCGTTCGTCGAGAACTCGATCGACCTGCCGTACTCGCGCGCCTGGGGGTCCCTCGCCGACGCGATCGCGAACTGAGCGGGGGTAGGACCAAAGCGTCTGCCGCACAACGAAGAAGACCCCGGCCGTAGCCGGGGTCTTCTGCATTGATCGTGGTGTCCGAGGGGGGACTTGAACCCCCACGTCCGTTAATAGGACACTAGCACCTCAAGCTAGCGCGTCTGCCATTCCGCCACTCGGACCTGCTCACTGCCCGCGGTTCTGCGTCGGTCTCCCGCCGTCGTCTCGCTGCAGCGGGATAACCCTAACCGAGGTTGCCCGCGTATCCCAAATCCCGTAGGAGTGAGGGGTGTCTTCACAGTCTGCGACCGACGAAGTCGTCGATCTGGTCAGCCAGCTGATCCGGTTCGACACCTCCAACACGGGTGAACCCGAGACCACCAAAGGCGAAGAGGAGTGCGCCAAGTGGGTGGCCCAGCAACTCGAGGAGGTGGGCTACACCACCCAGTACGTCGAGTCGGGACGCCCCGGCCGCGGGAACGTCTTCGCGCGGCTGGCGGGGCCGCCGGACTCCGACCGCGGCGCCCTGCTCGTGCACGCCCACCTCGACGTCGTCCCGGCCGAGCCGGCCGACTGGAGCGTCCATCCGTTCTCCGGCGCGGTCAAGGACGGCTACATCTGGGGTCGTGGCGCCGTCGACATGAAGGACATGGCCGGGATGGCCCTCGCGCTCGCCCGGCAGTTCAAACGCGACGGCACGGTGCCGCCTCGGGAGATCGTGTTCGCGTTCCTCGCCGACGAGGAGGCCGGCGGTGCCTGGGGTTCGCATTGGCTGGTCGAGAACCGGCCGGATCTGTTCGACGGGATCACCGAGGCGGTCGGGGAGGTCGGCGGGTTCTCTCTGACCGTCGACCGGCCGGACGGCACCCAGAAGCGCCTCTACCTCGTGGAGACCGCGGAGAAGGGTCTGGCGTGGATGCGCCTGACCGCCGAGGCGCGGGCCGGGCACGGATCGTTCCTGCACGACGAGAACGCCGTCACCGAGGTCGCCGACGCGGTCGCGCGCATCGGTCGCCACACCTTCCCCCTGGTGATGACCGAATCGGTCAGCCAGTTCCTCGCCGAGGTCAGCGCGGAAACCGGCCTGGACCTGAGCCCCGACGCGCCCGATCTCGAGACGTCGCTGTTCAAGCTGGGCAACCTCGCACGGATCATCGGCGCCACACTCCGCGACACCGCCAACCCGACGATGCTCAAGGCCGGGTACAAGGCCAATGTCATCCCGCAGAAGGCCGAGGCCGTCATCGACTGCCGCGTCCTGCCCGGCAGGCAGGCCGCCTTCGAGAAGGAGATCGACGAGCTCATCGGGCCCAATGTCACGCGCGAGTGGATCACGCACCTCGATTCCTACGAGACCACGTTCGACGGTGACCTCGTCGAAGCGATGAATGCCGCCATCCTCGAACACGATCCGCGGGGAAAGACGGTGCCGTACATGCTGTCCGGGGGCACCGACGCGAAGGCGTTCGCGAAGCTGGGCATCCGCTGCTTCGGCTTCGCGCCGTTGCAGCTGCCGCCCGAGCTCGACTTCGCCGCGCTGTTCCACGGCGTGGACGAACGGGTGCCCGTGGATTCGGTCCTGTTCGGTACCAAGGTCTTCGAGCACTTTCTGCGGCACAGCTGAGCACTCACATAGAGTGGCGGGAGGCTCCGCGACGGCGGGTGAGCACTCGTCGCCGCCGAGTGTCCGGACCGATCAGATGCGCGAACCGTCAGAAAGGTGACCACATGTCGTCATTCGACCCGTACTCCCCGCTACCGAGCCTGCCCGGCTTCACCCTGACCTCCGAAAGCGTCACCGACGGCTCGGGTCTGGCCAACGGTCAGGTCAGCGGGATCATGGGCGCGGGTGGCGCTGACCTCTCACCGCAGTTGAGCTGGTCCGGATTCCCCGCCGAGACCAAGAGTTTCGCGGTCACCGTGTACGACCCGGACGCGCCGACCGCATCGGGATTCTGGCATTGGGCGGTCGCCGACATCCCCGCGTCGGTCACGAGTCTGCCCGAAGGGGCGGGCGACGAGGACGGTTCCGGTCTGCCCGACGGTGCCGTCACCCTCACCAACGACGCATCCCTGCGCCGCTACATCGGTGCCGCACCGCCGCCCGGGCACGGCCCGCACCGCTACTACGTCGTCGTGCACGCGGTGGACACCGAGTCACTCGGCCTCCCGGAGAACGCGACGCCGGCCTACCTCGGCTTCAACCTCTTCTCGCACGCGATCGCGAGGGCGACCCTGGTCGGCACGTACGAGCAGGCCGCCGAGAACGTCTGAGTCCCAGGCCTCCGGCTCAGCGGGCCGCGCAGCCGACCGCGTCGGCGATCGAGGAGAATCCGCCCTCGCGCACCCGCTGGGCCAGCCCGGAGTTGAGTTCGTACAGCCACACCGGCCCGCCGTAGATGAAGCCGGTGTAGACCTGCAGCAGATCGGCCCCGGCGCAGATCCGCTCCCAAGCCTGGTCGACGCTCTCGATGCCACCGACGCTGACCAGCGCGATCCGGCCACCCACGCGGCCGTAGAGCCGACGCAGGACGGTCAACGACCGGTCGGCCACAGGCGGTCCGGACAGACCGCCCGCACCGATCTCGCGGACACGGTCCTGCGGGGTCCGCAGACCTTCCCGGCCGATGGTGGTGTTGGTGGCCACGATGCCGGCCAGGCCGAGTTCCACGGCGAGATCGGCGACGGCATCGATGTCGTCGTCGACGAGGTCGGGTGCGATCTTGACTAGCACCGGCACCTCCACCTGCGCCAGCACGGCGGACAGGATCGGCCGCAGCGAGTCGACGGCCTGCAGGTCGCGCAGACCCGGGGTGTTCGGTGAACTCACGTTGACCACCACGAAGTCCGAGAGCGGGCCCAGCAGGCCGGCCGATCGGGTGTAGTCGCCGACGGCCTCGTCGACCGGCACGACCTTCGTCTTCCCGATGTTGGCGCCGATCGGGACCCGAACCGCGCCCCGGCGCACGTCGGACAGGTGCCGGGCCGCCACCTCCGCACCGGGATTGTTGAACCCCATCCGGTTGATGAGCGCACGGTCGGCGGGCAGTCGGAAAAGCCGTGGCTGCGGGTTGCCGGGCTGACCCTCACCTGTGATCGTGCCAACCTCGGCGAAGCCGAACCCGATCTGTCCCCACGTGTCGATCGCACCCGCCGTCTTGTCGAAACCCGCGGCGAGCCCGATGGGGGCGGGGAAGTCGACGCCGAACACCCGAGAGCGCAGCACCGGGTCGTGCTGTGCGAGAAGACGTGCCGACACGAACGACAGGGGCGCGAACCGGCCGATGGTGCGCAATGCCACGAAGACGATGTGGTGGATGCGTTCCGGCGGCACCCGGAACATCACGGAGAGCAGCAGGGGATAGAACCACCGGTTGACTGCGACGAGCACGGCGGTGGAGCGTCGAGCGGTCAACATGCGCGGGCACTCCGGGGGTCGGGTCCGGTCTGATCGGTGGACTCGTGGTCCTCGGGTCCGCGGCTGCCCCGCGGCGGTCGGCGGCGCTTGAGTAACACCTTGCGGGTCCCGTCGGAATAGAGGCGCACCCGGGACAGCTCCCATCCGCCGAACTCGGCTTCCAGTGCCAGTCGCATCGAGGCGGTGACCCGGGTCACATCCGGGGGCAGGCGCAGCAGGATGCACTCGACGTCCTCGGAGGTCACCTCCCATCCGGTCGGATACCGGGAACCGAGGCGCGCCGCGGTGCGTGCGCGATGGGCTTGGAGTCGTCGATCAGTGCTCATCCGACCTGCTCACCGGCCCGGTTCGACAGGTGCGACGCCGGGAGGCGTTCCGGGGGCGGGAACCACCTGCAGTGCGCCCTCGCGCCCGGAGAGGACGTAGACCGCTCCCGCGGAATCGACCGCGATCCGGTCGGGCTGGGCGACGGAGGCGAACCGTTGCTTCTCGGTGGGTTCACCGTCGGCCAGGTCATATGCCACCACCTCGTTGTTGCCGGTCGTCGACACCCAGAGCAGGTCGCGGGTGTCGTCGTAGTCTACGGCGTACGGGCCGTCGGCCACGGGGTAGCGAAACCTCATCACCAGCGGCGATCCGAAGAACCCGAGGATCTCCCCGTCGCGCGTGTTGGCGATGAGAACGCGTCCGAACGGGTCGACGGTGGCGTTCGTGGCGCCGTTCCCGGCGCGAAGCGCGGGACCCAGCTCGCCGGACCGCGGATCGACCGGGGTCACCGACGACTGAGCCCGATCCAGGACGACGACCTGACCGTCGAGTCCATCGGCCGACCCCGGCGCGGCGGTGAGCGCGTCCACCCGGACGAACGAGTCGATGTCGTGCTTCTTCTCGAAGTCCTTGTCGTACACCAGAACACGTCCGTCGGCGGTGCCGACGACCACCTCGCCCGACGACGTCTCGACCACCGCGGTCGGGTCCTCGGCGTCGAGGTCGACGGTGCGCGCCGACCCGCCGGCGTCGACGACGACGAGCGAGCCGGGACCCACACCGAGGTAACCGCCGTCGGCATCGGCCGCGAGTGCGGTGACCTCCGGGATGTCGATCCTCGTCGGCGGGGTGGTCATGGCCCCGGTGTCGTACCGCAGCAGTTGCCTGCCGTCGGCGGAGACCACGCCGACCGTCTCGCCTGACGCGGCGAGAGCCCTGGCGCCGGCCGGGGCGGGGACGGTCGAGCCCGCGGGGGCCACCGCCGAGCTCGCCGGGGCCTGCACCGCGGTGGCCGGTGCGACGGTCGGGACATCCGGTGAGCCGTCGTCGGACGAACCGCACGCGGAGATCAGGCCGACGCCGGCCACGAGCGCCACGACGACCGCAACCGGTCTGCGCGACCTCGGGCCCGTTCCCGGGGACTGCTGAGGGGTACGGCGTCGTCGCGGCACATGCATGTCCCCATCTTGCGTGAACGGCGGCACCGATCGGACAGCCGGGTCGGGGACGTGTCGCCGAGTCGGGCCGCCTCGGCCGGTGCCGCGTAGCATCGGGCGCCGTGACCGACACCATGACGTGGACCCAGTCGATCGTCCTCGGAGCGATCCAGGGGCTCACCGAGTTCCTGCCGATCTCGTCGTCCGGACATCTGCGGATCGCCTCCGAACTCATGTTCGGGGAAGATGCCGGCGCATCGTTCACCGCCGTCACCCAACTCGGTACCGAGGCCGCGGTTCTCGTGTTCTTCGCCCGCGACATCGTCCGGATCATCACCGCGTGGTTCCGCGGGCTCCGCAACGCCGACGAACGCAACCTCGACTATCGGATCGGTTGGTATGTGATCTTCGCGACCATCCCGATCGGGCTGATCGGCTACCTCTTCAAGGACGAGATCCGCACCACCGGACGCAACCTCTGGCTCGTCGCGATCATGCTGATCGTCTTCGCCGGCGTCTTCTGGCTGGCCGAGCGGTACGGACAGAAGCAGCGCTCACTCGATCAGCTCACCCTGCGTGACGGCCTCATCATGGGCGGCGCGCAGTGTCTCGCGCTCATCCCCGGAGTCTCGAGATCGGGCGCCACCGCGAGCGCGGGCCTGTTCCTGGGCCTCGAACGCGAGGCGGCGTTCCGGTTCTCGTTCCTGCTGGCCATCCCGGCCGTCACCGCCTCCGGGTTGTTCAGCCTGCCGGATGCCTTCAATCCGAGCGGAGAGGGCATGGAGGCCAGCGGATCCCAGCTGCTGGTGGCGACGCTGATCGCCTTCCTCGTCGGATACGCGGCCATCGCATGGCTGCTCAGATTCGTCAGCGATCACTCGATGAACTGGTTCGGCGCCTACCGGGTGATCCTCGGCGTGACCGTCATCATCCTGCTCTCGACGGGAGTGATCTCGGCGACCTGACGCCGGTGGGCGAGGGCCCGCGCCGCGGCGCCGGAGTGGTCGCGCCGTGCGGGTCGTCGGGACCGGTGCCTATGGTTGTGGGATGACCGTGATCCTTCTCCGGCACGGCCGTTCCACCGCGAACACCTCGGGTGTGCTCGCCGGTCGCAGCCCCGGAGTCCACCTCGACGACCGGGGACGCACGCAGGCCGACGCGCTGGTCGCTCGCCTCGGGGACCATCTCGGTGCGATCAGGGCAGTCGCCCGATCGCCACTCGACCGGTGTGCCGAGACCGTCGCGCCGCTGCTGGCCGCGCTCGGCGCGACCGGGGAGGTGCCGCCGGAGATCGTCGTGGACGACCTCGTCGAGGTCGACTACGGCGGCTGGACCGGCCGACCCATCCGCGAACTGCTCTCCGAGCCGCTCTGGAAGGTGGTGCAGCAGCAGCCGTCCGCCGCGGTGTTCCCCGACGGGGAGGGCTTGGCCGACGTCCAGGCGCGGGCCGTACGTGCCATCCGTGAGCTCGACCGGATCCACGGTGGACCGGATGGGTCCGGTGTGTGGATCGCGTGCTCGCACGGCGACGTCATCAAGTCGATCATCGCCGACGCGATGGGCTCCCACCTCGATTCGTTCCAGCGGATCGTCGTCGAACCGGCGTCGATCAGCGTCATCCGGTACGGCTCGTCGCGCCCCTACGTCCACGCGGTGAACACCACCGAGACGCTGTCGGTGCCGAAGCCCCCGCCGCCGCAGGCCGACGGTCACGCGTCTGATGACGCGGTCGTCGGCGGTGACACGGGAGCCGATACAGCGCCACCTGCCAACGGGGCCACCACCATCCCGGCGGCATCGGGATAATGAACACGACGACGAAGGAGGTGTGATGTCTCGAGCCATCCACGTGTTCCGCAGCCCGGACCGATTCGTGGCGGGCACGATCGGGCAGCCCGGCGACCGCACGTTCTACCTCCAGGCGGTCCATGAGGCCCGCATCATCAGCGTGATGCTGGAGAAACAGCAGGTGCGGATCCTCGCCGACCGGATCGGCGCCCTGCTCGACGAGATCCACCGCCGCTTCGGCACCCCGATCCCGCCGGAAACCGACCGCGTCGGCGACTTGAGTCCACTCGTCATGCCTGTCGACGCCGAGTTCCGGGTCGGCACGATGGGACTGGGCTGGGACGCCGAGTCGGAGGCGGTCGTCGTGGAGCTGCTCGCGGTCACCGAGGGCGAGTTCGACGAGAGCGTGGTCCTCGACGACACCGACGAAGGTCCCGACGCCGTGCGTGTGTTCCTGACCACGGCCGCCGCCCGTGAGTTCGCGGCGCGCTCCTCGAAGGTCATCTCGGCGGGACGCCAGCCGTGTCCGCTGTGCAGCGAACCGCTCGACCCGGAGGGCCACCTGTGCATCCGGACCAACGGTTACAAGCGGGACGCGCAGTTGAGCAAGTCGCTGGACTTCATCGATCCGGATGTCTTCAACAGCCTTGCGGCGCAGAATGATCCAGGGCTGGCCGTCGACGACGACGACTTCGGTGACGCCGAGGACCCGGACGACCCCGACGAGCCCGGTGACGCCGGGCCCGCCGCCCGTGGCTGACGCGGGCCGTCGATGATGCCGGACGTCCCCCGGCCGGAGTCCGCGTCCGGGTCCGGCCGGGACCTGTCGGACCTGGAGATCTTGTCCGACGCGGAGCTCACCATCCTCGGCCGCATCCCGTCGGCGAGCAACGCGACGCTCGTCTGTGATGCCGTACTCGACGAGGACACCGCGCTGCGGTGCGTGTACAAGCCCGTGCGCGGCGAGGTGCCGCTGTGGGATTTCCCGGACGGCACGCTCGCCGGACGCGAAGTGGCGTCGTACCTCATCTCCGAGGCACTCGGCTGGGACACGATCCCGGCGACGGTGCATCGCGACGGGCCGCTGGGGCCGGGAATGGTCCAGCGCTGGGTCGAGACACCCGACAACGCCGACCATCCCGCACCCGAACCCGACACCCGGGTCGATCTCGTCGACCTGTGCCCGCCCGACGCGGTCCCGGTCGGATATCGCGCGGTGCTACGGGCGTTCGATCCCTACGGTGAACCCGTGGTGCTGGTCCATGCCGACGACCCACGGCTGCAGCGGATGGCGGTGCTCGATGTGATCCTGAACAACGCCGACCGCAAGGGCGGTCACGTTCTCGAAGGCCTGGACGGCAACGTCTATGGCATCGACCACGGGATCTGCCTCCACGAAGAGGACAAGCTGCGCACGGTGCTGTGGGGGTGGGCGGGGGAGCAGGTGCCCGGGCATCTCGTCGCCGACATCGCCGAGCTCGCCGAGCGTCTGGAGACCGAGACATCGCCTCTCCGGGAACAACTGGCCGGACACATCACCTCGGACGAGATCGATGCGCTGGCCATTCGCGCCATCGTCGTCGCCGAGTCCGCGACGATGCCGCAGCCGCCGGGACACCGGCCCATACCCTGGCCCCCGTTCTGATCGGGTGACCGAGTTCCGATCGCGCGACCCCTCACGTTCAGGGCCCTGAACGGGCCGGAGTCCGTGGGCAATACAGTGGACGCATGCAGTCGTGGCCCGATGTCGAAGTCCCCGAGGTGCCGGGCAGTGGACCCGCCCTCCGTCTCTACGACACCGCCGACCGCGCGGTCCGTCCCGTGGCGCCCGGTGAGACCGCGACCATGTACGTCTGCGGCATCACCCCATACGACGCCACCCATCTCGGCCACGCCGCGACGTACCTGACCTTCGATCAGGTCAACCGCGTGCTGCGGGACCAGGGCCACCGGGTTCACTACGTCCAGAACGTGACCGACGTGGACGACCCGCTGTTCGAGCGGGCCGACCGCGACGGCGTGGACTGGCGGGACCTCGGAGCCCGGGAGACTCAGCTGTTCCGCGACGACATGTCGGCCCTGCGTGTCCTCCCGCCTCGGGACTACATCGGCGCCGTGGAATCGATCAACGAGGTCGTGGAGGTCGTCGGCAAGCTGCTGGCCTCGGGTGCGGCCTACACGGTCGACGACCCCGAGTTCCCCGACGTGTACTTCCGGACCGACGCGACCGAACAATTCGGATACGAATCCGGTTACGACCGCGAGACGATGGCCGGCTTCTTCGCCGAGCGCGGGGGAGACCCGGACCGTCCCGGCAAGCGCGACCCGCTCGATGCGCTCCTCTGGCGTGCGCAGCGTCCCGGCGAGCCGTTCTGGGAGTCGCCGTTCGGCCCGGGCCGGCCGGGCTGGCACATCGAGTGTTCGGCCATCGCGCTGAACCGCCTCGGCGTCGAGTTCGACATCCAGGGCGGCGGCAACGACCTCATCTATCCCCATCACGAGTACTCGGCGGCCCACGGTGAGGCGCTGACGGGATCGCGGCGGTTCGCGCGGCATTACGTGCACACCGGCATGGTCGGGCTCGACGGCGAGAAGATGTCGAAGAGTCGCGGCAATCTGGTGTTCGTCTCGGTCCTACGCCGCGAGGGTGTGGACCCGGCCGCCATCCGACTCGCCCTGCTCGCCGATCACTACCGCGGCGACCGCATGTGGACCCCGGCGGTGCTCGACACGGCCCTCGATCGTCTCGCGCGGTGGCGGTCGGCCTTCGCCGCGCCTGCCGGTCCCGACGCGGCGCCGGTCATCGCGCGCGTGCGCCAGCACCTCGCCGACGATCTCGACACCCCCAAAGCGCTTGCCGCAGTCGACGCTTGGTGCGCCGACGTCCGCAACGGCATCGGCTCGTCGGCGTCGGCGCCGGGCGAGCTCGCCGCCGCGGTCGACGCGCTGCTGGGCGTTCCGGCGGCAGCCGCGTCCTGAGGACCGCCGGACACCACGCCGGGATGTCTGCCGGCGGGTGTCTGGGTAGAGTGCTGTCGTGGCGCGCGTGCAAGAGATCCGACCCGAGACCGATGCCGGAGTGTTCACCGTCGTCACCCGGACATCGACCTATCTGCTCGACTTCACCGAGATGACGCTGTTGCGTGCACCGGGAGTGGGCGGGACCGACGACGAGGACTGGACCGTCAGCAGGTTGCGGCGCGACTCCGAGGACATCCCGCTGCTGGGGGTGAAGTCCTGCCGTCTCGGTGAGTCCGCCCAGTTCTGGGTGCGGGCAGCCGACGATCCCGACGTCCGCACGTGGCGGATCACCACACCTGTGGTGTCCATCGAGCAGATCGGCTGACGCCCGCCTGTTCTCAGGCGCCGAACGGCCCCTGCCCCCGGCGTTTGAGGTAGCGCTCGAACTCCGCGGCCAGTGCGTCCCCGTCGATCTTGGCCATGACCTCGTCCGGGTCCACTTCGGCGTCGCCGCGCTCCTCCAGGCCGCGCACGTACTCCGCGATCTCTTCGTCGTCCTCGGTCATCTCGGTGACGGCGCGTTCCCACTCCTCGGCCTGCTCGGGCAGGGTCCCGAGCGGGACCTCGATGTCGAGCACCTCTTCGACCCGGGTCAGCAGGGCCACCGTCGCCTTGGGGTTCGGTGGTGTGGAGACATAGTGGGGGACCGCCGCCCAGAACGACACGGCGGGCAGCCCGGCCTGGACGAACAGGTCCTGTAGAACCCCGGTGATCCCGGTGGGTCCCTCGTAACGGCTCTCGGCGAGGTTGTACTTCGCGGCGGACTCGCTGCTGTAGGCGGCGCCGGTCACCGGTACCGGCCGGGTGTGCGGCGTGTCGGCGAGGAGCGCGCCCAGCATCACCGTGGTCTCGACGTCCAGTTCCTGCGCGAGTTCGACGATCTCCGCGCAGAACGCCCGCCACCGCATGTTGGGTTCGATGCCCCGGACGAGCACGATGTCGCGGTCGGCGCCCCGAGGGCTGCAATACGAGATCGACGTCGTCGGCCAGTCGATGCGGCGCGTCACCCCGTCGATCTGGTTGACGGTGGGGCGATTGACCTGGAAGTCGTAGTATTCATCGGAGTCGATGTCGGCGAGCGGCCGGGCGTCCCATTCCAGCGCGAGATGTTCGACGGCGCTGCTGGCGGCGTCTCCCGCGTCGTTCCACCCCTCGAAGGCCGCGAGCAGGATGGGTCTGCGCAGCTGGGGAAGGTTCGACATCTGCTCAGCGTTCACCGAACCAGCCTACGACCGAACACGCAGAGAGGGCGAACTACGCTGTCAACCATGTCCCCTGATTCTTCCGGAACCGATCCGCGCGACTTCGACACGACATTCATGTCGGCGATGTCGCGGCGGGTGCTGATCGGCGACGGGGCGATGGGCACCATGCTGCAGGCCGCGGATCTGACGCTCGACGACTTCCGTGGCCTCGAGGGTTGCAACGAGATCCTCAACGACACCCGGCCCGACGTGCTCGAGGGCATCCACCGTGCGTACTTCGAAGCCGGTGCGGATGCGGTGGAGACCAACACCTTCGGCTGCAATCTACCCAATCTCGGCGATTACGACATCTCGGACCGGATTCGCGAGCTCTCGTTCAAGGGCACCTCGATCGCGCGCGGCGTCGCCGACGAGATGGGTCCCTCGGCCGACGGCACCGCGCGTTTCGTGCTGGGGTCGATCGGACCGGGCACCAAGCTGCCGAGCCTCGGCCACATCACCTACGCGGCGATCCGCGATGCCTACCTCGAATGCGTCATCGGCATGCTCGAGGGTGGGGCCGACGCCGTGCTGATCGAGACCGCGCAGGACCTGCTTCAGGTCAAGTCGGCGGTGGTGGGCGCCCGGCGCGCGATGGAACGGGTCGGTCGCCGAATCCCGATCATCACCCATGTCACGGTGGAGACGACGGGCACCATGCTCCTCGGATCGGAGATCGGCGCCGCGCTGGCCGCGTTGGAACCCCTCGGTATCGACCTGATCGGGCTGAACTGCGCGACCGGGCCGGCCGAGATGAGCGAGCATCTCCGATACCTGTCCAAGCATGCGCGAATCCCGGTGTCGGTCATGCCGAATGCGGGACTCCCGGTCCTGGGCGCGAACGGTGCCGAGTATCCGTTGACGCCCGAAGAGCTGGCGCAGGCGATGAGCCAGTTCGTCGGCGAGTTCGGACTCGAGTTCGTCGGCGGGTGCTGCGGTACGACACCCGAGCACATCCGGCAGGTCGCCGCGGCGGTGGCCGAGGTGTCGCCCGCGACGCGTGCCCCGCAGCACGAGTCGGAGACGTCGTCGCTGTACTCGGCGGTGCCGTTCGACCAGGACGCGAGCTTCTTGGTGATCGGCGAGCGCACCAACACCAACGGGTCCAAGGCATTTCGCGAGGCGATGATCGCCGAGGACTACCAGAAGTGCCTCGACATCGCCAAGGACCAGACTCGCGACGGCGCGCACATGCTCGACCTCAACGTCGACTACGTGGGTCGCGACGGTGCCGCCGACATGACGGCGCTGGCCACCCGGTTCGCGACGTCGTCGACGCTGCCGATCATGCTCGACTCGACCGAGCCGGAGGTCATCCGCGCCGGACTCGAAGCGCTCGGCGGCCGATGCGCGGTGAACTCGGTGAACTACGAGGACGGCGACGGACCCGAGTCGCGGTTCACCAGGATGATGCAGCTCGTCGTCGAACACGGTGCGGCTGTCGTCGCACTCACCATCGACGAGGAGGGGCAGGCGCGTACGGCCGACTGGAAGGTGCAGGTCGCCGAGCGGCTCATCGCCGACATCACCGGCAACTGGGGTCTGGCCGAGGAAGACATCATCATCGATGCGCTGACCTTCCCGATCTCGACCGGCCAGGAAGAGGTCCGCCGCGACGGCATCGAGACCATCGAGGCGATCCGCCGTCTGCACGAAGCGCACCCCGAGGTGCACTTCACGCTGGGCATCTCCAACATCTCCTTCGGTCTCAACCCGGCTGCTCGGCAGGTCCTCAACTCCGTGTTCCTGCATGAGTGCGTACAGGCCGGCCTCGACACCGCGATCGTGCACGCATCGAAGATCCTGCCGATGGCCCGGATCCCCGAGGAGCATCGCGAGGTCGCACTCGACCTGGTCTACGACCGGCGCCGCGAGGGGTATGACCCCCTGCAGAAGCTGATGCAGCTGTTCGAGGGTGTCTCGGCAGCCTCGGCGCGCGAGTCGCGCGCCCAGGAGCTGGCCAAGCTGCCGCTGTTCGAGCGACTGGAACGACGCATCGTCGACGGCGAACGCAACGGCCTGACCGACGATCTCGACGAGGCGATGACGCAGGTCCCGCCGCTGAAGATCATCAACGACACGCTGCTGTCGGGGATGAAGACCGTGGGCGAGCTGTTCGGATCCGGTCAGATGCAGCTGCCGTTCGTGCTCCAGTCCGCCGAGGTGATGAAAACCGCGGTGGCACACCTGGAACCGCACATGGAGTCGACCGGGGAGGATGGCAAGGGCCGCATCGTGCTGGCGACCGTCAAGGGCGACGTGCACGACATCGGCAAGAACCTCGTCGACATCATCCTGTCCAACAACGGCTACGAGGTCGTCAACATCGGCATCAAGCAGCCGATCGCCACGATCCTCGACGTCGCCGCCGACAAGCGCGCCGATGTGATCGGGATGTCGGGCCTGCTGGTCAAGTCGACGGTCGTGATGAAGGAGAACCTCGAGGAGATCAATTCGCGCGGTCTCGCCGAGGAGTACCCCGTCCTGCTCGGTGGTGCGGCGCTCACCCGTTCCTATGTCGAGAACGACCTGTCGGAGACGTACGAGGGCGACGTGCACTATGCGCGTGACGCTTTCGAGGGCCTGCGGTTGATGGACGACATCATGGCGGCCAAGCGCGGCGGGGGACCGGATCCGGACAGCGACGAGGCGAAGGCCGCCGCCGAGAAGGCCGCCGAACGCAAGGCGCGTCACGAGCGGTCCAAGCGCATCGCCGCCAAACGCAAGGCCGCCGAGGAGCCGGTCGAGGTCCCGGCACGGTCGGATGTGGCCGCCGACAACGAGATCCCGACCCCGCCGTTCTGGGGCTCGCGGATCGTCAAGGGCATTCCGATCGCCGACTACATGCAGCTCCTCGACGAGCGGGCGCTGTTCCTCGGGCAGTGGGGTCTGCGCGGTGCCCGCGGAGGCGACGGGCCGTCGTATGAGGAACTCGTCGAGACCGAGGGCCGCCCGCGTCTGCGGTACTGGATCGATCGGTTGTCGACCGAGAACATCCTGCAGCACGCGGCGGTCGTGTACGGCTACTTCCCAGCGGTCAGCGACGGCGACACCGTGCACGTGCTGACCGAACCCGAGCCGGACGCACCCGTGCGCTTCAGCTTCACGTTCCCACGCCAGCAGCGGTCGCGGTTCCTGTGCATCGCGGACTTCATCCGGTCCCGCGAGGACGCCAAGGCGGCGGGCAGGGTCGACGTGCTGCCGTTCCAGCTCGTCACGATGGGACAGCCGATCGCCGATTTCGCGAACAAACTGTTCGCCGAGGACGCCTACCGCGACTACCTCGAGGTCCACGGCATCGGCGTGCAGCTGACCGAGGCCCTCGCCGAGTACTGGCATCAGCGCGTGCGCAGCGAACTGACGTTCGGTGACCGGGCGATGGACAGCGAGGACCCGGAGAGCGCCCAGGGGTTCTTCGACCTCGAATACCGCGGTGCGCGTTTCTCCTTCGGTTACGGCGCATGCCCCGACCTCGAGGATCGGGCGAAGATGATCGAGCTGCTCGAGCCCGGGCGGATCGGCGTGGAGCTGTCGGAAGAACTCCAGTTGCACCCCGAGCAGTCCACCGACGCGTTCGTCCTCCATCATCCGGAGGCCAAGTACTTCAACACGTGAGTGGGAGGCAGGGACGATGACGGTGATCGAGCGGACCGAGGGGCCGGTGCGGGTCATCGGCATCGACCGACCGGATCGGCGAAACGCGGTCGATCGGCCCACGGCCGACGCGCTGGCCGATGCCTTCCGTCGGTTCGATGCCGACGAGTCGGTCGCCGTCGCGGTCCTCCACGGTGCGGGCGGGACATTCTGCGCCGGAGCCGATCTCAAGGCGATCGCCGAGGGTGACCCCAATCGGGTCGACCCCGAGGGTGACGGTCCGATGGGTCCGTCACGGATGGAGCTGACCAAGCCGGTGATCGCCGCGATCTCCGGGTACGCGGTGGCGGGTGGACTCGAACTCGCGTTGTGGGCGGACCTGCGGGTCGTCGACGACGACGCGGTCCTCGGGGTGTTCTGTCGCCGCTGGGGCGTACCGCTGATCGACGGCGGCACGGTCCGGTTGCCCCGGTTGATCGGCGAGAGTCGTGCAATGGACCTCGTGCTCACCGGTCGCGCGGTGGCCGCTGACGAGGCACTGGCGATCGGGCTAGCGAACAGGGTCGTGCCGTCGGGTACCGCGCTCGCGGCCGCGATTGCACTGGCCACCGAGATCGCGGCCTTCCCGCAGACGTGCATGCGGCAGGATCGCATGTCCGTGCGTGAGCAACACGGGCTGGACACCGCGGCGGCCATCGCCAATGAACTGCGTCACGGGATGGTCTCCCTGACCGCCGACACCGTGGCCGGGGCAACGCGATTCGCCGGCGGCGCGGGCCGGCACGGCACGGGGACGTCGCCGGGCTAGCCGTCGAGGACCTCGGTCAGTTGCGGCACGATCTGCTTCTTGCGCGACACCACGCCCTTGCCGAACGCATGACCGCCGGTGACGGTGACGCCCAGCGCCTGCTCGACAGCCGCAATGGGCTCGCCCACCACGAGAAGGTCGGAGTCGCATGCGATCACGTCGGTGATCAACAGCAGGTAGAGGTCGTAACCCGCGGCGTCCTTCTCGGCGGTCATCGCGGCGAAGAACTCGTCACGTCGGTCGAGGACCTCGGCGGAGTCGACCGTGGTGAGCTGCGAGACCCGGACCGTCTTCGGGCCCATCGCGAAACTCTTGGAATCCCGGCCGATGATCGTCGACGCCAGTTCGTCACCCAGGGCGGTACCCGCCCGGAGCAGGGCGTCGCCGTAGTCGTCGACATCGACGCCGGCGATCGCCGCGAGTTCCGCGGCGGCGGCGCGATCGGCATCGGTGCAGGTCGGCGAGTGGAGCAGCAGGGTGTCGGAGATGATCGCCGACAGCATGATCCCGGCCTGGGGCCGCGGGATCTCGACTCCGTTCTCGGCGTACATCCGGGTGAGGATCGTGCACGTGCACCCGACCGGCTCGACGCGAACGTACAGCGGCGCCGCCGTCTCGAAGTTGGCGATCCGATGGTGGTCGATGACCTTGAGGATCGTGACGTCGGTGATGTCGGCGACACTCTGCTGCCGCTCGTTGTGGTCGACGATCATCACGTCGTGCCCGGCGGCGGTCTCGATGACCCGAGGCGCATCCAGTCCGAAATGATCGAGCGCGAAGGCGGTTTCGAGGCTCGGCTGACCGAGTGCCACGGCCTCGACATCGCTGCCCAGCGCCGACTCGAGGTGAGCGAGACCGATGGCCGCTCCGATGGCGTCGGTGTCGGGGTTGCGGTGTCCGAACACCAGGATCTTCGACATTGCGTCCTCGGCTTCCGGGTCGGCGGTGATGAGGTGCACCCAGACTACGACGATGACGTCAGGCCGCGACCGGATCGCGCCGAGGCGGCGCCGGGGTCGCGCACCGGACACGGCCGGGGTTTCGGGGGGCTCCGGAATGGATATGTTGTCCGATGGTCATCGGCCGGTCTCGGCCGGTCCGCCGGAGCAACGCGAAGGAGCACCAATGTCGGATGTGAGTGATTTCTCGGAGACCTGCGCACGTGTGGCGGATGCCGCGATGGAGGCAGGTGTGCGCATCGCGGTCGCGGAATCACTGACCGGCGGGAACCTCGCGACCGAACTGAGCAAGGCCCCGAATGCGGGTACCTGGTTCCGGGGTGGTGTCGTGGCCTACCACAAGGACGTCAAGTACAGCCTGCTCGACGTTCCTGAGGGGCCGGTGGTCAGCGAGACGGCCGCACGGGCGATGGTGGCATCCACCGCACGCCTCTTCGACGCAGATCTCGTCGTCGCCGTGACGGGCGAGGCGGGGCCCGAACCCGACGAAGCCGCACCCGGCACCGTGTGGTTCGGACTCGACCACCGTGGACGCGTGAGCGCCTCCCGCGAGGTGTTCGACGGCGAGCCCGAGGAGGTCCTCGCGAAGACGATCGGTCACGCGCTGGAGCTGATCGAGTCCTGCCTGGCGTCCTGACGGCGGTGGCGGACTCCGAGGCGCCCTCCATCGTGCGGTTGGGGATGATGGACGGGTGACCGACACCGCCCAGCACATCCACTCCGACTCCGGCTCGCCCACATCGGGTTGTTCGCTGCCCGCCGCCGTCCTCTGGGACATGGACGGCACCCTGCTCGATTCCGAACCCATCTGGGACGTCGCGATGGCCGAGCTGGCTGCGCGTCACGGTGTCGTCATGACGCCGGAACTGCGGGAGTCCACTCTGGGGAACTCGCTTCCCGATGCGCTGGCGAAGGTCCACGACGCCGCCGGCGTCCCACCGCACGAGCGCGATCCAGACGCCGACGGCCGGTGGACGCTGGACCGGGTGACCGAGTTGTTCGCCGAGGATCTGCCCTGGCGTCCCGGTGCGCGCGACGCGCTCGACCTGGTGGCCTCGGCCGGGATTCCGATGGCGCTGGTGACCAACACGGTCCGCGAGCTCACCGAGGTGGCCCTGACGACGATCGGCCGAGAGCGATTCGCCGTGACCGTCTGCGGGGACGAGGTCGCCACGGGAAAGCCCGCCCCCGACCCGTACGTGCGGGCCGCCGAACTGCTCTCCGTCCCGACCGCACACTGTCTCGCGGTCGAGGACTCGCCGACCGGTGCTGCGGCTGCCTCCGCCGCGGGATGTCCGACGCTCGTCGTCGAATCCGCGGCACCGGTCGCCCCCGGTCGCCTGCGGGTCTTCCGCGACTCTCTCGCAGGCCTGCGTCTCGGCGATGTCGCCGACGCGTGGACCGGCGGTCTGTCGCGTATCGCGACATGCCAAAATGAGGAATCGTGAAGACATTCGAGGAGCTGTTCGCCGAACTCAGCGAGAAGGCGCAGAACCGACCCGAGGGTTCGGGCACTGTCGCCGCCCTCGACTCGGGTGTGCACACCCTGGGCAAGAAGATCATCGAAGAGGCGGGCGAGGTGTGGCTCGCCGCCGAGCACGAGTCGGACGACTCACTCGGCGAGGAGATCTCGCAACTCGTCTACTGGTTGCAGGTGATGATGATCAAGCGGGGCCTGTCGCTGGAGGACGTGTACCGACATCTGTGACCGGTCGACCCGGTCCAGACGTTTTCCCATGACTTCCAGCGCCCCGGCGCACCCCCACGAAAAGGACATCGAAATGCTGCGAGTGGCCGTACCCAACAAGGGTGCGCTCTCCGAATCCGCGTCGGCCATCCTCTCCGAGGCCGGCTACCGCAGACGAACCGACTCCAAGGACCTCACGGTTCTCGACAACGGCAACGACGTCGAGTTCTTCTTCCTGCGTCCCAAGGACATCGCGATCTACGTCGCGTCCGGGCGGCTCGACCTGGGCATCACCGGCCGGGACCTGGCGCGGGATTCCGGCGCCGAGGTCGCCGAACAACTCGCGATGGGCTTCGGGTCGTCGAGCTTCCGTTATGCCGCGCCCGCCGATCAACAGTGGACCGTCGCCGACCTCGCGGACAAGCGTGTGGCGACCTCGTACCCGAATCTCGTGCGCGCCGACCTCGCCGCGCACGGCATCACCGCCGACATCATCCGCCTCGACGGCGCGGTCGAGATCTCGATCCAGCTCGGTGTCGCCGATGCGATCGCCGACGTCGTCGGTTCCGGTCGGACCCTGCGGCAGCACGGCCTCGTCGCGTTCGGCGAGTCACTGTGCGACTCCGAGGCGGTCCTGATCTCTCGCCGCGACGCCGACCTCACCAAGGCCGAACGGCAGTTCGTGGCCCGTGTGCAGGGCGTCGTGTTCGGTCAGCAGTATGTCATGATCGACTACGACTGCCCGCGTTCGCTTCTGGAGAAGGCGTCCGCCCTGACGCCGGGTCTCGAGTCGCCGACCGTGGCGCCGATGGCCGACCCCGACTGGGTCGCGGTCCGGGCGATGGTCCCGCGCAAGGACCACCAGAATCTGATGGACGAACTGTCCGAGCTGGGTGCCAAGGCCATCCTGGCCACCGACATCCGGTCCTGCCGGTTCTAGCCGTTCGCAGACCCACCAGTTTTCGACAAACCCACCGCTCGCGAGGCGGTGGGTTTGTCGATTGCGGGTGGGTTTGTGGCTAGTTCACCGCGCTGAGCATCACCGTCTGAGCCGACCGGCCGATGTGGCCCGAGGCGTCGTAGAGATCGGCGAACGTGGCTCCGAACCCGTCGGGCCCGGCGAGCATGTGCGCGTCGATGCCCAGCCATGGTCCGCTCGGCACGCGGGTCAAGTGGACCGTGGTGTCGGTGTTCATCCAGGTCCAGCTACTCGGGCTCAGACGCGTACCGAGGCCGTTGGCGACGTCGATCACGGTGAACATCGACTCCAGATCCTCGGTCTTCTCGCCGGCGACGAGCGGGATGGCCGGTCTGAGCCAGACCGCCGGCGTCGATCCGTTGCGGCCCTCGATCCGGATCGACTCGATGGTGCCGATGAAGCCGAGCGTGCCCCAGGCGACCGCCTCGCCGCTGTCGTCGGGAAAGCCGATCACCGATCGCGACTCGTCGGGCGGGCTCAGTGGTTCGGGTTCGTTCGCGATCTCGGAGGTGTCCGCGCCGCGCAGACGCCACCCCACCGATCGCGCCGCGGCGCGGAACGACCCGTCGGGCTGCTGCACCTCCAGTTCGGTCTCGACCAGACTGATCTGCCGCCCCGGGCGAACCACACGGGCATGAATCCGGTTGGTACCCAACCCGACCGGGCCCAGGATCTCGGTGGTCACGCGGGTGAAGTGCTGCGCGGGATCGGGTGCGCACCGGAGCAGCGACCGCATCATGAGGGCCGAGGGCGGCCCGCCGTGTTGCATCGTCGGCGACCAGACACTGAGCGTCGCCTCGGTCGGACGGAAGTACTCGTAATCGAGGTCCGATCCCGAAGGGGCGTCGATGGGTTCGTAGTACCAGCTCTCCACGGGGACAACTCTATGTCTCCCGGCATAGCGAGTGGGAACGGGGCCCGAGGCGAGCGGTCAGGCGGTGAACCCAGGGGGTGGTCCGGGATAAGGCGGGACCTCGCCGCCGAACTCGGGACACCGCGCACGGTGCTCGCAGAACTTGCAGAGCCACGAACGCTTCGGGCGGAAGTCGCCCGAGACGACAGCGGCCCTGATCGCCTGCCAGATGGCCCGCAGGGTGCGCTCGAAGCGGATCAGCTCGTCGTGATCGGGGCGGTAGACGAGTTGCTGGCCGTCGGAGAGGTACATCAGCTGCAACCGAGCGGGAACGACGCCGCGCGTGCGCAGGATCGCGAGCGCGTAGAACTTCATCTGGAACAGTGCCTTCGCCTCGTAGGCCTCGCCCGGCGACCGTCCGGTCTTGTAGTCGACGACGCGGATCTCGCCGGTGGGTGCGACGTCGATGCGGTCGATGAATCCGCGCATCAGCATGTCGTCGGCGTCGATCTCGACGTGCTCCTCGACGGCGTCGGCGTCGAAGGCCGTCGGGTTCTCCATCGTGTAGTAGGTGGCGATCAGCTTCTGGGCACCGGCGAGGAACGCTTCGTGACTGCCCTCGCCGATCACGTCGGCGAGAGCCGGATCGCTCTCGCACAGCGCCGCCCACGCACCCTCGACCAGCAGTTCGGCCGAGTCCTGCGTCCGGAGCTCGGCAGGCATGTCGAACAGGTGCTCCAACGCTGCGTGCACGACCGTGCCCCGGGTCTGCGCGGCTGTCGGGGTCTCGGGGAACCGGTCGATCGCGCGGTAGCGGTAGAGCAGCGGGCACTGTTTGAAGTCGGCGGCTCGCGACGGGGACAGCGCGAGCGGCCGGCCGACGATCCCACGCGCTCCGTCGCCGGGGGAGTCCTGACGCTGCGGGTTCCCGGCGTCGGTGGGGGTGTCGTCGGTCCCGCAGGTGTCCTCGGTGCCGATCATGGTGCTCACTCCTCGCAGGGTAGGCCTCGCCCCCGACAGCCCGCCGTTCCGACACTCGCCGGGGGCGCAGGCACCGTCGGGTAACGTCCACACGGCCCACGAACCGCCCGCGCCGCAGCGCCGGGCACGTTCGGATCGTTCACGAGAGGAAGCCCCTGTGCCCACCACCGGACCGTTCGTCGTCGGCGACCGGGTTCAGCTGACCGATGCGAAGGGGCGCAAGTTCACCGTTGTGCTGGAAGAGGGCAAGCACTTCCACACCCATCGTGGCGCGATCGCGCACGACGACCTGATCGGTGCCCCCGAGGGGAGCATCGTCTCGGCCATCAGCGGCACCCAGTACCTGGCGCTGCGTCCCCTGCTCGTCGACTATGTGCTGTCGATGCCGCGCGGCGCCCAGGTCATCTACCCCAAGGACGCCGCGCAGATCGTCCTCGAGGGCGACATCTTCCCGGGTGCACGGGTCCTCGAGGCCGGCGCCGGATCGGGCGCGCTGACGTGCTCGCTGCTGCGCGCGGTCGGCGGCGAGGGCCAGGTGGTGTCCTACGAGGTCCGCGATGATCACGCCGAACACGCGATCCGCAACGTGGAGACCTTCTTCGGGGGCCGGCCCGACAACTGGCATCTGACCGTCGACGACCTGGCCAACGTCGATCAGGACGAGCAGTTCGACCGGGTCATCCTGGACATGCTCGCACCGTGGGAGCTCCTCGACGTCGTCCGCGCCGTGTTGAAACCAGGTGGGGTCTTGACCGTCTACGTGGCCACGGTCACCCAGCTCTCGCGCGTGATGGAGCGGCTGCGGGAGCAGGAATGCTGGACCGAACCGCGTGCCTGGGAGACGCTTCTGC
Source organism: Gordonia terrae (assembly GCF_051789125.1). Classification (GTDB taxonomy): domain Bacteria; phylum Actinomycetota; class Actinomycetes; order Mycobacteriales; family Mycobacteriaceae; genus Gordonia; species Gordonia terrae_A. Next base: position 2,567,637 of record NZ_CP196526.1, read on the forward strand.
GCGAGTGGAGCGCAGTGGGCCTCGCGGTGCGTCCGGAACACAAAATGCAAGGCCACACGGCTTTTCTCATCACCGCCCGTCGCCTGGCCGACGGCACCACGACGCTGCGACCGCAGCGCCGCCCGAGCAAGGGCTGATGCGGGCCGCGGCGAGCGGCGAAACATCGCGAATACGTTGCGAAGACGCACATTTAACACACCGTCAACACCGCGGATCGCGGGGTGGACGGCGATTCCGCGTCGCTGCCGGTAGCGTAGGGATACGGCGCGAGCATTCCGATCGAGGGATCGGGTGATTGCCGGCGAGAGGAGTCAGCAATGACCGAATCTGACCGCCACGATGCCACGGGGGACCGAGGGGTCCCCGAGAGCGTCAGTGCATCCGACGAGGGCTTCACCCCTGCCTACACACCGCCTCTGCCACGCAGCGGCCCGAGCGCTTCCGCGCGCGGTGCAGCCGGCCGGGCGGGTGACGCCAGGGATCTGCAGGAGCGGGTCGACAGTCTCACCACGCGCAACGCGAAGTTGCTCGACACGCTCAAAGAAGCCCGGCAGCAACTCGTCGCCCTGCGCGAGGAGGTCGACCGGCTCGGACAGCCGCCCAGCGGGTACGGCGTGCTCCTCGACGTCCACCCCGACGGCACGGTCGATGTCTTCACCTCCGGTCGCAAGATGCGGCTCACGTGTTCGCCGAACATCGACACCGAGTCGCTGACCAAGGGGCAGACCCTGCGCCTCAACGAGGCGCTGACCATCGTCGAGGCTTGCGAATTCGACACGGTGGGCGAGATCAGCACACTGCGCGAGATCCTGGGTGACGGCAAGCGTGCCCTGGTCGTCGGTCACGCCGACGAAGAGCGGGTGGTGTGGCTGGCCGAACCGCTGCTCGGCGATGTCGACGGCGAGGACGGGCTCCGGCGGAAGCTGCGCCCGGGCGACTCCCTGCTCATCGACACCAAGGCCGGGTTCGCCTTCGAACGGGTTCCCAAGGCCGAGGTCGAGGATCTCGTCCTCGAAGAGGTCCCGGATGTGGGATACGAGGACATCGGCGGCCTCGGCCGCCAGATCGAGCAGATCCGCGACGCCGTGGAACTGCCGTTCCTGCACAAGGACTTGTTCCGCGACTACCAGCTGCGCCCGCCGAAGGGCGTGTTGCTCTACGGTCCTCCCGGATGCGGTAAGACGCTCATCGCCAAGGCCGTCGCCAACTCCCTCGCGAAGAAGATCGCGCAGGCACGGGGCGACGACGCCAAGGAGGCGAAGTCGTACTTCCTCAACATCAAGGGACCCGAGCTGCTGAACAAGTTCGTCGGTGAGACCGAACGTCACATCCGGCTGATCTTCCAGCGCGCACGCGAGAAGGCCTCGGAGGGTACGCCCGTCATCGTCTTCTTCGACGAGATGGACTCGATCTTCCGCACGCGCGGCTCGGGTGTCTCCTCCGACGTCGAGACGACCGTCGTGCCTCAGCTGCTCAGCGAGATCGACGGCGTGGAGGGGCTCGAGAACGTCATCGTGATCGGTGCCTCGAACCGCGAGGACATGATCGACCCGGCCATCCTGCGTCCCGGCCGGCTCGACGTGAAGATCAAGATCGAGCGTCCCGATGCCGAGTCGGCGATCGACATCTTCTCGAAGTACCTCACCGAGGCGCTGCCCATCCACGCCGACGACATCGGCGAGTTCGGCGGTGATCGCACGGCGTGTGTCAACGCGATGATCGAGAAGGTCGTCGAGCGGATGTACGCCGAGAGCGAGGACAACCGGTTCCTCGAGGTCACCTACGCCAACGGCGACAAAGAGATCATGTACTTCAAGGACTTCAACTCGGGCGCGATGATCCAGAACGTCGTCGACCGCGCGAAGAAGTACGCGATCAAGTCTCAGCTCGACACGGGCACGCCGGGTCTGCGGGTGCAGCACCTCTTCGATTCGATCCTCGACGAGTTCGCGGAGAACGAGGACCTGCCCAACACAACGAACCCGGACGACTGGGCCCGGATCTCGGGCAAGAAGGGCGAGCGGATCGTGTACATCCGCACGCTGGTCACAGGCAAGAGTTCCGGCGCCAGCCGGGCCATCGACACCGAGACCAACACGGGTCAGTACCTGTAACGATCCGCGTGTCATTCGGACAGACGGCCGACTCCTCAGGAGTCGGCCGTCTGCTCGACAGAACCGCCTGCGTGGTGTGCTCACGCACTAGAGTTGTCGTCGATGAACAGCACACCGATGGCGCGGGGACGGGTGATCGTCGATGGTGGGGCGCCGCATCCACTGGGCGACTCCCCGCGCATCACCATGGGCCGGGAGTCCGACAACGACATCGTCATCAATCACCCGATGGTGTCGCGTCGCCATCTAGCGGTCGAGTGGCGGGGCACGGCGTGGTACCTGGTCGACATCGGGAGCACCAACGGCTTCTTCGCGCACGGACAACGCGTGGCCGAGATGATGGTCACCGGCCCCATCCAGGTCCGTCTCGGTGATGTGAGCACCGGACCGGTCGTCGACCTCGTGGTCGACGCGGGGGCGCCGACCGCTCGACCCCCCGGCAGTCCGGGCCGCGGCATCCCGGTCCGGCCGGTACCGCCGGTCTCGCGCCCCATGTATTCGGGTCACCCGCAGTCAGGTCCTCGCGCAGGCGGCATGCCGGCCTCCGGTCAGATGCCGGCGCGGGCGCCCGGCGGTTACGCGCGTCCGGGTGGCGGCATGGACCCGATGCCGCGCGAACTCCTCAACGCACCGCATCTGCAGGCACTGCAGCAGAACGTGTCCGCGGTCTACCGGTTGCCGGGCGCGCCGACCCCGCCGGAGCGGGAGTCGATCTCGCTTCGCGGTGTGCAGCGCATCGGTCGCACCCCCGACAACGACATCGTCGTCAGCGACGTGCTCGCCTCGCGACATCACGCGCAGGTGTCCAACCGCGGCGGTGCCCTCGTCGTCGAGGATCTGGGCAGCGTGAACGGGACCTTCGTCAACGGCCGGCGGGTGTCGAGCGCGCCGCTCACCGACGGTGACGTCGTCACGATCGGCAACAGCGACTTCGTGGTGTCCGGCGGAACCCTCATGCGCGGGCAGGAGAGCGCGGCCGTCGCCGACGGATTGCATGTCCACGGGGTGAGTCTCGTGGTCGACGGTGGCAAGCGTCTGCTCGCCGACGTCGACTTCAGTGCGAGTCCCGGAACTCTGACCGCGGTCATCGGGCCGTCGGGTGCGGGGAAGTCGACGGTCTCCAAGATCGCGGCGGGATTGAACTCTCCGACAACCGGTCTCGTCACGTTCGAGAGCCGCAACGTCCATGCCGAATACGACGCCTTGCGCACCCGGATCGGGATGGTCCCGCAGAAGGACGTCCTGCACCACAAGCTCACCCTCCGTCAGGCGTTGCGCTACGCCGCGGAGCTGCGCCTGCCGCCCGACCTCTCCACGGCCGACCGCGATCGCGTCATCGACGGCGTGCTCAGCGAACTGCAGTTGACCGAACACGTCGACACGCGCGTGGAGAAGCTCTCCGGCGGGCAGCAGAAGCGCGCTTCCGTGGCGATGGAGTTGTTGACCGGCCCGTCGTTGCTCATCCTCGACGAACCGACATCCGGACTCGACCCGGCTCTCGACCGACAGGTGATGGCGACCCTGCGCCGGCTCGCCGATGCGGGGCGCGTGGTCCTCGTGGTGACCCACTCGCTGACCTATCTGTCGATGTGCGATCAGGTGTTGCTGCTCGCGCCGGGCGGCAAGACGTCGTTCTGCGGCGCGCCCGCCCAGGTCGAGGGGGAGATGGGCACCTCTGACTGGGCCGAGATCTTCGCCTACGTCGCCGACCAGCCCGATGCCGCGCACATGCGCTACCTCGAACGTCACCGTCGCGCGCCCAACCCGCCGCCACCGCAACGCCCGCCCGGCCCGCCGATACCGGTGCCGCACACCAGTTTCACCCGGCAGTCGTCGACGATCGCACGACGCCAGGTCCGATTGATCTTCGCCGACATCGGATATCTGGTGTTTCTCGTGCTGCTACCGGTGGTGCTCGGTCTGCTCACCCTGGTCATCCCCGGGTCCAGCGGGTTCGCTCGACTGGAGGTGATCCCCAACGCGCCACCGCCCAAGGACGGGGCCGAGGCGATCCAGATCCTCGTCGTCCTCGTCGTCGGAGCGGCGTTCATGGGTGCCGCGCTCACGGTCCGCGACCTGGTCGGCGAACGCGACATCTTCGAGCGAGAACGCGCGGTCGGATTGAGGCCGGGGGCATACCTGTTCGCGAAGATCGTGGTGTTCTTCCTCGCCGCGATCCTGCAGACCATCATCATGGTCGGCATCACCTTCGCCGGGCGCGGACTACCGGACTTCGGTGGTCCGATCCTGCCGCCGCCGCTGGCGCTGCTGGTCGCCGTGGCCGTCCTCGCCTGCGTCAGCACGCTTGTCGGTCTGGCCATCTCGTCGGCGGTGAAATCCAATGAACAGGTCATGCCGCCGCTGGTCATCGTCGTGATGGTGCAGCTGGTGTTCTGTGGCGGTCTGTTCAAGCTCGACGGCATCGGACTCGAACAGCTGTCGTGGATCTTCCCCTCGTTCTGGGGATACGTGGCCGCAGCAGGCAGCGTCGATCTCGCCTCGATCAATGTTGCGGCACCGCAGCGCATCTCGCTCTGGGAGACGTCGGTCGCGCACAGCGCGCTCGCCTACGGGGTGCTCGTGGTCATCAGCCTGCTGTTGCTCGCGTTCACCTATTCGAGGTTGCGCCTCAAGAAGCGCTGACGACGCCGGTCCCGTCACCTGGTGGGGCACGGTTCGAGCGTCCCGCGGAGGACGAACCGGTTGTCGTCGGAGCGTACGGAGAGCGGCACGCCGCTCGCGGCGATCGGCTGGACCCGGGGCCGGATCAGGCGATATCGGCGCCCACGATGCCGGACACCGGCTCCCTGGGCCGCCAGCACGTTTCTCACCCAGTCGGACCGGGCACCGTAGTTGAGCACGACGCGCAGTGTCGTGCCGGACACGAACACCATGACCGGTGTCCGGTAACGCCGACCACTGCGGCGCCCCACGTGTTCGACGACCGCCATGTGGGATGACCGTCCCGCCCAGCCGGCCACGATCGGATTGGTGACGCGCTTGTTCACCCGTGCGATGGCGCGCATCCGACCTGCCCCCAGGACGGACGCGAGCCCCGACATGACCGACCACCTTACGGGCGCTCTCCAACTCCATATGAAACATACTACCGCACAACAGAATTAAAACCCATTGCCACACAACCAATTTCCCTACGGGAATCTACGCCTGAGGCGACCGATACTCGCACATGCAACCAAAAAGGCCGGCCTCCGGGCCGTGTGGCGCAATTGTGGCCCGACATTCAGGTGACAGAAGGCGAGGGTTGAGAACCGGGGCGGCTCGGTATGCTCGCCGTTGGGTTGTAGTAGGCCTGTTCCCCACCCCCGCCCAACTTTTTGGAAGGTGTGATGATCGGCAAGCACGTGAACCGTTCGGACCTGATCTACCACTACACGACACCCGCCGGCCTCACCGGAATCCTGGGACACGAGCAGAGACCATCTGCCCAGCTATGGGCGACTTCAGCCATCTTCCTCAACGACGCCCAGGAACTAGTCTTCGGGGCGCAAGAAGCCGCCGCAGCGATCGCCACAGAACTCGAGACCATCCCACCCGACAGTGACCCCGGGTGGATACGCTCCGCGCTCACCGGCCAGAAATACACCCTCAGCACCTACTCCACCGAGGCCGGAACGCTACCCCAGTTGCTGCGCGCCTCGCCCTACGTGGCCTGCTTCTCAACTGAGGGCGACGACCTCGCCCAATGGCGCGGCTACGGCGCCGGCGGCGCCGGCTACTCAATCGGTTTCCGGCGCGATGTCCTCGCACAGCACGTCGCCACAGAACGCCTCACCTCAACTGACCAGGAACTCATCGGCACGCAACTCGCTCCTGTCCTCTACGGCGACGACGCTCGGCAACACCTCACTGTCGCCACCCAGCGCTTGGTCAGAAGGCTGCGCGATCGCGCTCCCGCCGGTGACTCAGGTGTTCACGACCACTTCCGGTTCCTCGACACATATGCCCCTGAACTGCCCCGCTGCAAACATGCCGCATTCAGCGGCGAACGTGAGTGGCGCATCATCGCCGGTCACGGTCGCGACGAACAATTTCGCGGCACTCACCTCGGCCCCACCCCGTACATCACCCTCGAGCTTCCCCTCGAAGCCGTCGCCACCATCACCATCGGCCCTGGACCCAACAAGACCATCCGCGCCGCTGCCGCCGCATACCTCGCCGATCGCGTCATCCACACCAACCGCCACGAAGAGATCGAGATCGCGCACTCAGTCGCGCCGTTCCGTCCCGCCCCCTCCTAAGGCGCAAGTGACCGACAACCACCACGCTCGCGTTCTCGGTGCCGCTTTCTCAGATGGCTCTCGCTGATCGCCTCTACTCTGACCGATACCGACCATCACCACGACCTAGCCGCGGCGCGACCACAACCCACGAAGGACGCTATGACACTCGAGGAAATGCGCAACCTCATCACCGACTCCACAGCCGGCGATTGGCACCGCATTACCAAGATCGGCCCCACCTACCGCGACCGATTCGGATCATGGAGCAGCCCCGCCGACAACACTTCGGGCCTCGAGCACGACACCCACCCCGACGTTGCCGTGTACCGCCCCGACATCGACTTGACCATCGCCTACGGCATGGCCGAGAACCAACACGATCGCAACGAACTCACTTTCGGGTGGACGAGCGCATTCCCAGATTCAAAGATCCATCAGATCAACCTCGTCGACTTCTTCTGGCGCGGTTCGCTCGTCGACCGACTCAACTACGTCCACGTCGACGGGGCCCGCGGAATCCTGCCCCTCGGCAGCGGACACCAGGGACTAGAGATCACCCGATACGAGTTGACCGTCGCGCGGCTGCTCAGCGACATCGCCGATCACCGAGAGTTCGACCGGTACTACTCCCGAGTGCCGTTCGAGATCCAGGACTGAACCCGTGACACTCAACCTCGTTGAGCTACGCCGAGGACCGGCCAACCGGAACATCTGGTTGCCTCCCTTCGACTTCCAAACTCCCTACGAGAACGACCGATGGTGGGATGAGCCCCGCTATCTTGACGACGACCCTTGGTTCGTACAAGTACTCGAGGACGCTGCCGAAGTTGCTCGCGTGGAATTCGACGACCCCGGTGACATCAACCCCCAGTACGAGAACGTGCCACCACTCGGACCCGAGCGTTTAGAGATCCAGTTCTTCGAAGTAGCCACGCCCGCCCGCCACCGCGGTATCGGGACCCGAGTGGTGCAGGCGCTACATGAGCTGCACAATGATCGACGGTTGTTCGCATACTCCGAAGAGGCACACGGATTTTGGGCATCGCTCGGCTGGGACCGGTTTGGTCACCCTGAAGGCGACAGGTACCACCGACCGCTATTCATCCAGCCGCCAACTACCTAGCGACCCCGCCATCCCCATACTCGACTTATGTCAACTCCCCCTGATCGTCGTCGCTCTCGCCGGGATGCCATCACGGCCGCGGGTGAAGCCCTCCTCGTGGAGGACGACGACGGCACAGAGACACCGGTCACCGCCCTCACTGTGGAGCGATGGTCAGCCGACCTACGGGCTAGCAGCACTTTCGTGTGCGCGGGATGCAAAGTCCGCGTCCGCCCGTGGAACATCCACTCCACCCACCGCACGCCGACATTCACGGCCTCACCTGATCCCCATACCCCGGATTGCCGCCGCGGCGCAGACACGCACAACGACGATGGGTCCGCGCGCGACGCGCGATCTGAGGTCCTGGGCCGCGACGTGGCAGTCCCCATATCCCTGGTCATACCTGGAGACTCCGTTCGCGCCGGCTCCACCGACGACACGAACCTAGACCAGCCAGCGCCCAGCACGCGGTCACGAACCCGCGCAGGATCAACCCCGCGGACGCTCGCCCCGGGCGGGCGAAGCAATCACGCACGCGCCCTCGGACGCGTCGTCGATGCGTGGATACACATGGCCGACCGAGAAACACGGCGCCGGCACCCACTCAAGCTGCCCGACGTTGACACCGACAACTACGCCTACGCCTTCAAACGACTCGACGCCTGGAACGGGCCCATCGCCCCATCGCCACCACGGGTCTTCTACGCCCAGCTCCGCTTCGCCGCGGCCCCAATCGAAAACGGCAACCTGCTCACCGTCACCCTGCAACCCACCCAACCCATCCACCAACTCAAGACCGCACCCCGTCTAGCCCACCTGATCATCGACCGAACCAACTGGTCACGGGGACGCCAAGCCGCCCTGCGCCGAGAACTTCACTGGGCCTACCCCGCCGGCCGCCAACTATGGACAGAACGCAGACACGGAGTCACCGTCTTCTTCCTCGGCCACCAAAATGACAGCGACACATCCCAATACACCACAACCGACCAGCGCCTGATCTACATGACCGACGACACGATCACCTACTGACACTTCCGCGCGGTGAAGCCGAACCTCTCCACCATTCGACCACCTAGAACTGTGCGCATGGCACGATCACAGGCGCTCATCAGAGTCCGGCCGGCGGTGGTGCTGTGCCGTGGGAGGCCAGGACGTCGACAGACCATAGACATGCCAGTATCCGTCGGCGTCTTGTTGCAGCGCCAGCACCCGGTATTCGGTGAATGCGGTCTCACCGAATACCCGCATGCTGTGGCCGGTGACGGGAACGAACTTGAGGTAGACAACGTCGTCGCGGTCAGTGTCCTCGTGGACCCCGGTGGCCAGCGAGTAACCCTCCAGTGCCTGGGCGACATCGTCAAAGTCCCACGCCTCGGGTGAAACGCTGAGATTCCCTACCGCGTAGGGGTATTCGTCACGTTCGAGTAGTGCAAACCACCATGCTCGCGCCACCGCGGCCGGGTCACGCAGGGTTTCCTCAATGCCGTCGGGGAACTGCTTATCGACCTCTGCGTCGTCGACGATCTCCAACGTCGGCACGGGCGAGATGATGTCCACAACGGCGGCGGCGAACGTCGGGGTGACCGACCGTAGCGCTTCGGCGAGTTGCCCCGGGGTGTGGGGTGGGTGTTGATTGCGGTCCACAAGGGCGGTGACCGCGCTCATCACCCGTTGGGGGTCGAGGTCGAGCTGGTCGAGCAGGAAATCGTCTGGATGTACCGCAGTGATGCCGTGCGGGTCGCACGCCTGTGAGGGAAAGTCTTTGAGGTTGGCAGTGACGATCAGCGCGGCCCCGGAGGCGACAGCCGAGGCCAGAACGTGTCGGTCCTTGGGGTGGTTGGTCATCGCATCGACGAGGGTGAGGTAACCCGCGCTGTGGTCGCTGGCATGCGGGAACGCCCGGCGCATCTGGGTAATGCGGTGATCAGCCTGCCCGGCAGTCACGCCGAGCTTGCCGGTGAGGTTGCGATGGACCTCGTCGAGAAGATGTGGCGTCCACACCGGTGTGAACAGGTCGTGCTCGGCAAGAGTGAGGAGCAGGTTGTTGAGGTGCTGCGGCAGCATCACGCAAGCGTCGAGCACGACGCGGAAAGTTGCGGCCACAAGCGTCAGCGGGTGGTGATGAAGCCGCCGGCCTCCGTCGGGCCGGGGTCCGGGGCAGCAAGCTCGGTGAGGGCCTCAGCCCGCTGCGTGCGCATGCGCTGTTGGTAGGCCAGGACGTCAGTGAGCTGCACCCGGCGATGCCGGCCGGGGGTGGTGTACGGGATCTCGTTGTCGGTCAGCAAGCGCACCAGGGTCGGCCGGGTGATACCGAGGATGTCGGCAGCCTCCTGAGTCGTCAGCATCGTGCGATGCGGCTCCACAGTCACCGCGGTGCCCTGAGTGAGGTTGGACAGCACAGTGCGCAGAATCTGCCGCAGCTCCTCGGGCAGTTCCGCCGAATGCTCACCGGCACGCACAATCACCGACTGATCCGCGGCGAGCACAGCGAGCAGCGCATCAAGTTGCTGCGCATCGCCACCATCGGTGTCAGGGAGAACAGTCTGATCCAGCAGCGTGGTCATAACTCAAGTGTAAAACGAAAAAAGCGAAAACGCACTGGTGGTGTTGTCGGTCCCGGTCCGCCACCTGACCCCCGGCCGTGCCGTCGTCGCGTGCAGTCGGCCCTCTGCATCACGAAACGACTGCAACAGTCCACCGATTGTGCGCGAACGTGGGGCCTATGACGACTGATCGGCCATCTTGAGGCTGCCGTAGCGTCTCGGGCGTGAAGAAGCTCATCGAGTACCTGCCGATGATCGTGATCTACCTTCTGGGCGCGATCGGCTTGCTGTCGGCAATAGCCCTGGCCAATCGCTGGGGCGTCGAGCAGCTTGGCACCGTCTCTTCGTGGGTCTCAGCAGCCGGCGCGATCGCCACCTGCATCGGGGTCGGGATCGCCGCCCGCACCTATTGGGTCCAGCGCCAGGACGAACTCGAGGACCAGGCCAGCCAGGCGCGATTGGTCGTTGCCTACCACCCAACCCTGCACGCCAAGCGCGACAACGATGGAGGAATTGTCGTCCAGGTCCGCATCAAGAACCGCAGCGACCGAACGGTTTTCAACGTGCAGATTCATCACCTACGGTTCGTCGTCGATGACGGCGGTGAACCGGTGGCGATGATGTGCACAGCTCCCGTGGACGTTCTGGAAACCACCCAGTGGTTGGGTGACACCCCCCGCGAGGCCGAACTCGCCCCGGACGCCGAGTTCTCCACGCTGTGGAGAGCGGCCGACGATGACCGCATTGCGCCGCCCGGAATCACCCTGAGTTACTCGCTGACAGATGCAAACGGCCGCACATGGGTCATCGGAAATGGCCGCGAGCCGCGGAAGCTGAACCGCTCCTGACGGGCCCCAGGGGTTCTCGATTTTTAGCCGGTGTCTTCTGGATCGAGCCACTGATCGAGCGACCAGGCACCGGACGCAGACACCCCGATAGCCGTGCTGAAGTGCTTCACCCCGCGGCGGTTCATCGCTCTCACGGTCCCTTCAATTGGGACCGACTCCGGAGCACCGGCACGAGGGATGATCGTGATGTCGACCGCGCTCGAAGACTCGTACGGCGCCAAATCGCCCACATCGATCGAGATCTCCCACCCCTCGGCTGTTTCCACGACTAGAGCATCACCAGCTGCGCCAATAGACGGCATCTCAGGCGACGTGTAGGACGGTGGGTGAATCTGGGAAAGGAGGGCTGTGGCCGGGTCGGGCCACCGCGGAGGGTCCGGACAACTCGCCGCTGGTCGTGCGTCGAGCACGTACAACTCGCCCCGCGCGATAGTCGCGGTCACACGCGCCCCGCTCACCGAATCAGCGCTGTCGTTTGTCACCGAGAACTTCACAGTGTTGGCGGCCGGATGATCCACAATCTGTCCCTCCACCTCCCGCACCAGCGTGTTCCGCCGCGTTTTCAGGTAGATCGCCAAGTCTCGCTCAAACGTGGTGGAGTCTTCCTGGTTGGCCCACAGCGAGTCGTATATGCCGGCGGTCGCTATCCCGAAGCCCGTCGACCGCGGTGACGTGGGCTTCGGCTTGCCGCTGTCATCGCGGACGCACTGCTCGTGACGCCGCATCCACTCTTCGATGGCGGCACGCGAGTCATCCAGCCTGACCAATTCATAGTCGCTCACGACGTGCACGGTCAGATCGACGTCTGGCTGCCGTCCGCCTGCTAGTAGTCGTTCCTCGAGCATCCGGATCTCGGAGGGGCCGGCGGGTTCGGTTTGCGCGGCGCCGCGGACGAAGATCGTTCCTCGCCGGTTCTTCTCATACTCTTTCTGCAAGGTGTGCAAGTGGTCACCCGCGCGCGGCGCCTCGACCATGACGACCAGTACCGTCACACCGTCGACCGTCACGTAACGCGGTGTCCAGCGGGGGCCGTCGACGTAACTCTTGATGCCCTGCTCGATCGCGGCGTGATCAGTCGCAGGGACGCCGGTGACCGAGCCGGGTTCGGCTCCGACGACCATGTACGCGACGCCCTCGAGTGCGCGGTGCGCCCGGTCGACCGGTCGGTTGGCGAAGCCCAGGATCGCCTTGGCGACCGTGAATTTGCCCGCCAGTTGACCGAGAGCCAGCTGGCCACTCTTCCATTCCAGCCAGTTTGTCTCCTGCGCGGTCGCCGGCGAATCACGAATCGCCTCAACGAGGGCAATCAGCTCGTCGTCGGTGCGCAGGGCGCGTGAGTGATCAATGGTGCTCAGGGACACGTGCGGTCACCCCTTGCTGGCGAACGCGTCGAGGTCCAGTGAGACCTCCACGCCGTCCTTCTCCACCACGATGCGCGGATGCTGGGCGCCGGTCGCGGTCAGGTATTCCCGTAGCGTCGACAGCAGCAGGTCGTGGCGGCGTTCGATCTTCGACACCGCGGCTTGCTCCACACCGAGCGCCGCGGCGACGTCGGTCTGGGTCATCTGGCCGGCCCTGCGGATCTCGGCGAGGGTCTGCACGTACACCCGGTCCAGAGCGGCGGTCTGCTCGCGGACCTGCTCGACCTGCTCGGCGATCACCGGGTTCGCGGCCAACGCGGCGATGGTGGACGACCCGGACATGATGACCCCCTGTTCTCGCCGACACCCGCCGTCCCAGTGTGCGGTGCAGAAGCGATCGATGACATCGGTGAACACCCCGAGATGCATGTCGGGGTGTGCACCGGGCCGGCTCAGCCGGCTGCGACGGGGTACCGCACCAGACCGAGCTCGGCCTCGTGCGACAACTGCTCATGCCGCGGCAGCACGCGCACGGTGTAGCCGAGCCGACCCGACACCGGGGGCGCGAGGAGTCTTGTGAAGAGCACCCGGCCCGACGCATCGCGCTCGTCGCCGGGGCTCATCTCCTCGACGGTGGGGTCGACGATGTCACCGTCATCGGTCACCCGGCCCACCACCACCTGAACCGACACCTCATCGGGGCCGAGATCACCGAGGCCGACATGTGCTGTCACGTGCAGGCCGTCGTCGCGACTCTCGTCGTCGACACCGGCGACCACGACCGACGACCATCCCGTCTCGAGCGACCGGCGATAGGCGGCGAGGTCGCGCGCCCCGGCGTAGGAGTTCGCGCATGCGGCCTCGTAGGCGCGGGCCGCGGGCCCGTACAGCGCAGTCGTGTAGTCGCGCACCATCCGCGAGGCGAGCACCTGCGGCCCCAGCCATGTCAGCGTGTGCCGCATCATCTCGACCCAACGCCTCGGCACACCGCTGCCGTCGCGGTCGTAGAACTGCGGGACCACGGTGTCCTCGAGGAGGGCGTACAGCGCCTCGGCTTCCAGGTCGTCCCGACGATGCTCGTCGGAGATTCCCTCGGCGGACGGTATGGCCCAACCGTTCTCGCCGTCGGCCATCTCGTCCCACCAGCCGTCGAGGATCGACAGATTGAGCCCGCCGTTGAGCGCGGACTTCATCCCCGACGTCCCGCACGCCTCCATCGGACGTACCGGATTGTTCAGCCACACATCGCATCCCGCATAGATGTGGCGTGCCATCGAGATGTCGTAGTCGGGCAGGAACACGATCCGGTCGCGCAGTTCCGGGTCCTCGGCGAACCGTACGACCTGCTGAATGAGCGATTTACCGCCCTCGTCGGCAGGGTGGGCCTTGCCCGCGATCACCAACTGGACCGGCCGCTCGGAGTCGGTGAGGATCGCGCGCATCCGCTCCGGGTCCCGCAGCATCAGGGTGAGTCGTTTGTAGGTGGCCGCACGCCGGGCGAACCCGATGGTGAGCACACCGGGATCGAACAGGTCTGCGGTCCAGGCGAGTTCGGCGTCGGTGAATCCGCGTTGCCGACCGCTGTCACGGGCACGGCGACGCACCTCCGCGACGAGGTCGGCGCGCAGTGCCTCGTGGGTCGCCCAGATCATCTCGTCGGACAGCGCGGCATACGCCTGTGGAGCCGAGTCCTCGTCTCCACCGGAGAAGTCGCGCCACACGGGTGCGACCCACGTGGGCCCATGCACACCGTTGGTCACCGCCCCGATCGGCACGTCGTCGGCGTCGAAGTCCGGCCACAGGTCGGCGAACATCGTGCGGCTCACCGCGCCGTGCAGTTGTGACACCCCGTTGCTGCGCTGACCGAGCCGGAAACCCATGTGCGCCATGTTGAACACGCCGGGATCGGCTTCGTCGCCGAGTTCGGCGATCGTCGCCGCCGACAGTCCGGGCAGCAACCGCGAACCGCCTGCGTCGTCGGCGTCGAGGTAGCGGGCGACGAGATCGGTGGGGAAGCGGTCGATCCCGGCTGGGACGGGGGTGTGGGTGGTGAAGACGTTCGACGCGCGGACGACCGCCTCCGCAGTGTCGAAGTCGAGACCGCCTGCCACCAGTTCACGGATGCGCTCCACGCCCAGGAATCCGGCGTGGCCCTCATTCATGTGGAAGACGGTGGGCTCGGCGCGACCGGTGATGCGTACGTACTCGCGGAGCGCACGGACACCGCCGACCCCGAGCAGGATCTCCTGCACGATGCGGTGCTCCTGATCGCCGCCGTAGAGTCGGTCGGTCACGGCGCGCAGGTCGTCGCCGCCGGCTCCGTCCGCGGGCTGGTCGCTGTTGCGGGCGATGTCGGAGTCCAGCAGCAGCAACGGGATCCGTCCCACCGACGCCACCCAGACCTGCGCCGACAACGTGCGCCCACCCGGCATGGCGACCTCGACGACGACCGGTGAGTCCCCGTCGGTGAGCAGGTCGAGCGGCAGCGCGTCGGAGTCGTTGACCGGGTATCGCTCGATCTGCCACCCGTCGTGGTCGAGGCCCTGCCGGAAATAACCCGACCGGTAGAACAGGCCCACACCGATCAACGGCAGCCCGAGGTCGGACGCCGCCTTGAGATGATCGCCCGCCAGGATGCCGAGCCCGCCCGAGTAGATCGGCAAGACCTCGGAGACACCGAACTCCATGGAGAAATAGGCGATCCCCGGCGGGACCGGGTGTCCTTCGGCGGCATGACGCCCGAACCACTGCTCATCGGCGAGATAACGCTCGAGTTCGTCGTGCGCGGCGGCCACGCGGTTGACGAAGCCCTGGTCGCCCGCGAGTGCTGCGAGCCGCGCCGGATCGGCGTCGGCGAGCACACGCAGCGGATCACCGGTCTCCGACCAGCGGATCGGGTCGATCTCGGCGAACAACTCCTGCGTGGGGGCGTGCCACACCCACCGCAGGTTGCGCGACAACGGACCCAGGGCTCCCAGCCCGGCGGGAAGGGGTACCCGAACGGTGAACCGGCGGAATGCTTTCACGGCGTCGACGGTACTCACGGCGTGCGGCGGTTGCGACCGGCGTGACGTGAACATCTACCCTCGAAGGATGCAGCGAATCATCGGGACCGAGGTCGAGTACGGAATCTCCGCGCCCGGCGACCCGACCGCGAATCCGATCATGACCTCCACGCAGGCCGTCCTGGCCTATGCGGCGGCCGCCGGGGTGCCGCGCGCCAAGCGCACCCGCTGGGACTACGAGGTGGAATCGCCGCTGCGCGACGCGCGTGGCTTCGACCTCGGCCGCGGGTCCGGGCCCGCCCCGATCATCGACGCCGACGAGATCGGTGCGGCCAACATGATCCTGACCAACGGTGCGCGACTCTATGTCGACCACGCCCACCCCGAGTACTCCGCACCGGAGGTCACCGACCCGCTGGACGCCGTCATCTGGGACAAGGCGGGCGAACGGGTGATGGAGGCCGCGGCCCGCCACGTGGCGAGCGTGCCGGGCGCGCCCAAACTGCAGCTGTACAAGAACAACATCGACGGCAAGGGTGCCTCCTACGGCACCCACGAGAACTACCTCATGGCGCGCGACACCCCGTTCACCGCGGTCATCGGCGGGCTCACGACGTTCTTCGCCTCACGGCAGGTCATCACCGGTTCCGGCCGGGTGGGCATCGGCCAGTCCGGGGACGAGGCCGGATACCAGTTGTCGCAGCGTTCGGACTACATCGAGGTCGAGGTCGGCCTCGAGACGACACTCAAGCGCGGCATCATCAACACCCGCGACGAGCCGCACGCCGACCCGGAACGGTACCGCCGGCTCCACGTCATCATCGGTGACGCGAACCTCGCCGAGACCTCGACCTACCTCAAGGTCGGCACCACGGCCCTCGTCCTGGACCTCATCGAGGCCGGCGTCGACTTCTCCGACATCGAACTCGCCCGCCCGGTGCAGGCCGTGCACACCATCAGCCACGATCCGACGCTCACGGCCACGGTCGCGCTGACCGACGGGCGCGAGCTCACCGGGCTCGCGCTGCAACGCGAGTACCTCGATCGCTGCCAGAGATTCCACGACCGCGAACACTCCGACGACGAGCGCGCGGCCCACGTGCTGCAAACGTGGGCGGACGTCCTCGACCGCCTCGAACGCGACCCGATGGAATGCGCCGACATCCTCGACTGGCCCGCCAAGCTCCGGATTCTCGAGGGCTTCCGGCAGCGCGAGAACCTGACCTGGTCCGCACCGCGCCTGCAGCTCATCGACCTGCAGTACTCGGATGTCCGCCTCGACAAGGGGCTGTACAACCGCCTCGTCGCGCGCGGCTCGATGAAACGTCTCGTCGACGAGAACGACGTGCTGGCCGCCATCACCCAGCCACCTCGCGACACACGCGCCTACTTCCGCGGCGAGTGCCTGCGCCGATTCGGCGCGGACGTGGCGGCCGCGAGCTGGGATTCGGTGATCTTCGACCTCGGCGGGGATTCGCTCGTCCGCATCCCGACCCTCGAGCCGCTGCGCGGCACCGAGGCGCACGTGGGTCGACTCCTCGACTCGGTGTCGTCGGCGGCCGAACTGGTGGACCAGCTCACCACCTGACACGGTGTCGGGGCTTGTGCCTCGTTCCACCACAGTTGTCGTCGCCACAGGTAGTGTGGGAGCACACGATTCCGCAAGGTCGGGTCACCGGGACGGACGTCCGGCACACAGCCGGCACCTCCGGGTTTCGCGACTCGGGTAGCCCGCCAAGGGGCGATCGGTTTCAAGGAGGCAGCAGATGGCGCAGGAACAGACCAAGCGTGGTGGCGGCGGCGACGACGAGGGCGTGGGCCCCGATTCCGGCGCCGGACAGGAACGCCGCGAGAAGCTGGCCGAGGAGACCGACGACCTGCTCGACGAGATCGATGACGTGCTCGAGGAGAACGCCGAGGACTTCGTCCGTGCCTACGTGCAGAAGGGCGGCCAGTGAGCGACAGGTTCGGTTCACTGCCCCCGCTGTCCCATACCCGTTCGGCCCCCGCCCTGAGTGCGGACATCTCGTCGTTCACCGAGTTCCTCCGGGTGCACGCACCGGACCAGTTGCCGCAGGCCCAGGTTGATCGCGTGGGGTCGTTCGCAGGCGGCACCGGCGGTGCCTCGGACGTTCCGCACGGCACCACGATCGTGGCCGTGTCCTTCCCCGGCGGCGTCGTACTCGCCGGTGACCGGCGCGCCACCATGGGCAACCTGATCGCGACGCGCGACGTCAAGAAGGTCTACATCACCGACGAGTACTCCGCGGCAGGCATCGCCGGCACCGCGGGGATCGCGATCGAGATGGTGCGCCTGTTCACCGTCGAACTCGAGCACTACGAGAAGATCGAAGGTGTCCCGCTCACGCTCGACGGCAAGGTCAGTCGCCTGGCGTCGATGGTGCGCGGAAATCTGGGCGCCGCCCTGCAGGGGCTCGCGGCCATCCCGCTTCTCGTCGGATACGACATCGATCACGACGACCCTAACGAGCGAGGCCGGATCTTCAGCTTCGACGTCGCGGGTGACCGCCACGAGGAGTTCGGCGGCTACACCGCCATCGGTTCCGGCTCGGTGTTCGCCAAGTCGTCGCTGAAGAAGCTCTACCGCCCCGACCTCAGTGCCGACGAGGCCCTGGCCATCGCGGTCGAATCCCTCTACGACGCGGCCGACGACGACTCGGCCACCGGTGGACCCGACCTGGTGCGCAAGATCTTCCCGATGGCGGCCGTCGTCGGAGCCGAGGGTGCACGGGAGGTCGAGGCGTCCGACATCGAGGCGGCCGCACGGGCCGTTCTCGAACGCCGGAGTGCCGAGCACGAGGAAGGTGCCCGATGACGTTCCCGTATTACGCCAGCGCCGAACAGATCATGCGCGATCGTTCAGAGCTCGCGCGCAAGGGCATCGCCCGGGGTCGCAGCGTCGTGATCCTCACCTACGCAGACGGGGTGCTGTTCGTCGCGGAGAACCCGTCGAACACGCTGCGCAAGACGAGTGAGATCTACGACCGGATCGGCTTCGCCGCGGTGGGCAAGTACAACGAGTTCGAGAGTTTGCGCAAGGCGGGCATCCAGCTCGCGGACATGCGCGGCTACAGCTACGACCGTGCCGACGTGTCCGGGTTGTCGCTGGCCAACACCTACGCGAATGCCCTGGGCAGCGTGTTCACCGAACAGGCCAAGCCCTTCGAGGTCGAGCTGTGTGTCGCCGAGGTCGCCCGGCCCGGAAAGCCCAAACGCTCACAGCTGTACCGGATCTCGTACGACGGATCGATCACCGACGAGACCCGGTTCCTCGTGATGGGCGGTACGACCGAGCCGATCGCGGCCGCGCTGAAGGAGAGCTACGAGCCCGACTTGGAACTCGGGCAGGCGATCGGGGTCGCGGTCACCGCGCTGACGACCCCCGCCGACAACGGTGGCGGCGCTCCCGCCGAACGGCGCGCGCTGACCGCGGGCGACCTCGAGGTCGCCGTCCTCGACCACAACCGTCCGCGGCGTGCGTTCCGGCGCCTGACGACGGCCACGGTCGAAGGGTTGCTCCCCGCCTCCGCCGACGCCGCCCCGACCGACGCCGGTGCGGACGACGGCACCGGTCAGACTCCCTCCGACGAAGCACGATGAGAACGCCGCGGCTCGCGACGACCGGTCTTCACACACCGGTTCGGCGCGGGTCGCGCGAGTAGGGTTGGTCAAGTGCAGCGACGAATCATGGGCATCGAGACCGAATTCGGTGTCACGTGCACCTTCCACGGCCATCGCCGGCTGAGTCCGGACGAGGTTGCGCGCTACCTCTTCCGCCGTGTCGTGTCCTGGGGGCGGTCGTCGAACGTCTTCTTGCAGAACGGCGCACGGCTCTACCTGGACGTGGGTTCACACCCGGAGTACGCGACGGCCGAGTGCGACAGTCTGATCCAGCTGATCAATCACGACCGTGCCGGTGAACTGGTTCTCGAGGATCTGCTCGTCGACGCCGAACAACGGCTGGCCGACGAGGGCATCGGCGGGGACATCTACCTGTTCAAGAACAACACCGACTCCGCGGGCAACTCCTACGGTTGTCACGAGAACTACCTGGTGGTGCGCGCGGGGGAGTTCTCGCGTATCTCGGACGTGCTGCTGCCGTTCCTGGTGACCCGGCAGCTCATCTGCGGCGCGGGCAAGGTCCTGCAGACACCCAAGGCTGCGACGTTCTGCCTGTCGCAGCGCGCCGAACACATCTGGGAGGGCGTCTCGTCAGCGACCACCAGGTCCCGGCCCATCATCAACACGCGCGACGAGCCGCACGCCGACGCCGAGAAGTATCGCCGCCTCCACGTCATCGTCGGCGACTCGAACATGTCCGAGATGACGACGATGCTGAAGGTCGGCTCCGCGGCACTGGTTCTCGAGATGATCGAGGCCGGCGTCGCCTTCCGCGACTTCGCCCTCGACAATCCGATCCGCGCCATCCGCGAGGTCAGCCACGACCCCACCGGTCGGCGCCCCGTACGGCTCGCCGGCGGTCGTCAGGCGTCGGCCCTCGACATCCAGCGCGAGTACCACGCCCGGGCCGTCGAGCATCTCACCAATCGTCGCCCGGACCCCGAGATGGACATGGTGGTCGATCTGTGGGGTCGCATGCTCGACGCCGTCGAGAGCGACGACTTCGCCAAGGTGGACACCGAGATCGACTGGGTGATCAAGCGGAAGCTGTTCCAGCGGTACCAGGACAAGTACTCGATGGAACTCTCCGACCCGAAGATCGCGCAGCTCGACCTGGCGTTCCACGACATCAAGCGCGGCCGGGGCGTGTTCGACGTCCTCATGCGCAAAGGCCTCGTGGCGCGCGCCACCACCGACGAGGCGATCAAGACCGCGGTCGACGAGCCGCCGCAGACGACCCGGGCCAAGCTGCGCGGCGACTTCATCTCGGCCGCACAGAAGGCCGGTCGCGACTTCACCGTCGACTGGGTGCACCTCAAGCTCAACGACCAGGCCCAGCGAACGGTCCTGTGCAAAGACCCGTTCCGGAGCGTCGACGAGCGCGTCGATCGCCTCATCGCATCCATGTGAGATGGGGGACAGGCGTCGTGGCAGCGTGCCTCCGCACGGCGCGATCCGCCACGTTCTAACCTGACCCGGTGGCAACTCCCAAAGTCGAGCGACTGCTCAACCTCGTGATCTGCTTGCTGTGGACGCGGGAGTACGTCACCGCCGACTACATCCGGCGCAACGTCGCCGGGTACTCCGACGGTGCACACGCGGACAAGAAGCAGTCCGACGAGGCGTTCAACCGGATGTTCGAGCGGGACAAGAACGAACTCCGCGATCTCGGTATCCCACTGGTGACCGGCCGGTCGCCCATGGTGGCCGGTGCCGAGGGTTACCGCATCGACCGCGACTCCTACGAGTTGCCGGAGATCTCCCTGGAATCCGACGAGGCCGCCGCCATCGCGATGGCGGCAGCGCTGTGGGACACCCCCGAGGTGTCGACGTTGTCCCAGACCGCGATCCTCAAGCTCCGCGCCGCGGGACTCGACGTGCGGTCCGAGGACGACCTCGGCATCACGTCCGGGGGGACGTCGCGATCACTCGGCCCCGAGGAGGTCATCGCCGGCCTGCTCAGCGCGGTCCAGGCCAATCGCGCCGTGGAATTCACCCACCGTGCGTCGGCCACCGCCGCGCCGACCACGCGGCGCGTCGAACCGTGGGGGGTGGTCTCACACCGCGGTCGCTGGTACGTCGTCGGCCACGATCGCGACCGGAATGCCACCAGGACCTTCCGGTTGTCCCGGATCTCCTCGGTCACCGCGGTCGGAGCCGCGGGAACGGTCGTCGTACCGCCGGGAACCGATCTCCAGCGGATCGTCGCCGACGCCGTCGACTCGGCAGCGGGATCCGACGGTCGCACGGCACGGATCTGGGTGGCCGCCGATCGCGCCGTGGGTCTGCGCCGTGCGGCGACGACCACCGAACCGGGCGAATTCGACGGCGAACCGGGAGATGTGCTGACCCTCGACATCCACTCGTTGACCACGGTCGCGCGCATGGTGCTCGGGGTCGGTCGCGACGCGGTCGTCCTCGACCCGCCCGAACTGCGCGAACTCGTCGTGGCGGGTCTCGACCGACTGACGGGGGTGAGTGTCTGATGGGTGCGGCACAACCGTCGCGTCTCAATCGCCTCCTCGCGATGGTGCCGTATTTCCAGGCCCGCCGCGGCATCTCGATCGTCCAGGCGGCGGCCGAGCTGGGGGTCACGCAGGCGCAGCTGACCAAGGACCTCGAGCTGCTGTTCGTGTGCGGGCTCCCCGGGTACTACCCCGACGACCTCATCGAACTCGAGTTCAGCGAGGGCTACGTCACGGTGGGGTTCACCGCCGGGATGGACCGGCCCCTGCGTCTGACGACGGTCGAGGCCAGCACTCTTCTCGTCGCACTGCGTGCGCTCGTGGAGACCCCGGGTGTGGTGGACGTCGCCGCGGCCCGTCGCGCGATCGCGAAGATCGAAGAAGCGGTCGGCGCCACGGTGCCGGGGGTGGCCGCGGCGTCGGACACCGCTGGTTCGTCGGCGGGGGAGAACCCCACCTACACGACCATCCGCGAGGCCACGAGGCGGGGACGGGCACTCCGTCTGCGCTATTACTCGGCCGGGCGCGACAGCATCACCGACCGCGTGGTCGATCCGATACGGCTGCAGGTCATGGACCAGCACACCTACCTCGAGGCGTGGTGCCGCATGGCCGAGGGGGTCCGGCTGTTCCGCTTCGACCGGGTGGACTCCGCGACGACGCTCGACGAACCGAGCCGTCCGCCGGCCGACGCGGGCGCCTCCAACCAGTCCGTTCTCGTCGCCGAGGACCCGGACCTGCCCGCCGTCGACATCGAGATCGACCCGGATCACCTCTGGGTTCTCGACTACTACCCGCTCGAACCGACCGAGCCGGTCGAGGACCGTCCGGACCCCGACCTACCCGTGCGTGCCCGCCTCGTCTACGGATCGCCGGAATGGCTGACCCGGTTCCTGCTCGGGTTCGGAGGGGCGGTGCGCGTACTCGACGCACCGGCCATCACCGCCGCCGTGGCCGAGTCGGCCGGCGCCGCGAGGTCGCGCTATCGGTGAGCCCGCCGCGCACCCACCGGCGGCGCTGATGTCGGGTAGCATTGACCGTGGTCTGATCCGATCTGAAGGGTTATCTCATGGGCTTCACGTCATGGTGGCACTGGGCGATCGTCATCGTCGTGCTGCTGATCCTGTTCGGCTCGAAGAAGCTGCCGGACGCTGCCCGAGGTCTGGGACAGTCGCTGCGCATCTTCAAGAGCGAGGTCAAGGAGATGCAGAAGGACGACGCCGCCGACACCGACGCGGCCGCGCCGACGGATCCGTCGCAGCGCGAGCTTCCCGCAGGTGACTCCACCCAGCCTGCTTCCCAGCCGAACGCCGACGTCAAGAAGTCGGCTTAGGGGCGCGTCGGAGAATCCGAGTGCGCATTCCGATCCCCCCTCGACTCGACCCGCGGCTCCGCAAACGAAAACTCAATCCCGACGGCACGATGTCGTTGGTCGAGCATCTCTATGAGCTGCGCACGCGGATGGTCATCTCGATGCTGGCCATCATCGTCACGACCATCTTCGGTTTCATCTGGTACAGCCATGGGATCCTGGGTCTCCCGTCCCTCGGCGACATGCTGCGCGGTCCGTACTGTGACCTGCCCTCCTCGGCCCGCGCCACGCTGACCGCGGACGACTCCTGCCGTCTGCTCGCGACCGGGCCGTTCGACCAGTTCATGTTGCGGCTCAAGGTCGCACTCACCGCGGGCGTCGTGCTGGCGTGCCCAGTCTGGATCTATCAGATCTGGCAGTTCATCACCCCCGGTCTGCACGACAACGAGCGTCGCAACGGGATCGCGTTCGTCGCCATGGCGACGGTGCTCTTCGTCTCCGGCGCGGTGCTGGCCTACCTGGTCGTCGCGAAGGCGTTCGACTTCCTGTTGACCGTGGGCAACGAGGTCCAGGTCACGGCCCTCGCCGGCGACCAGTACTTCGGGTTCATGCTGAACGTGCTCGTGATCTTCGGTGTGAGTTTCGAACTCCCGCTGCTGATCATCGCGCTCAACGTCGTCGGCATCCTCACCTATGCGCGGCTCAAGAGTTGGCGTCGCGGCCTCATCTTCGCGGTGTTCGTGTTCGCGGCCATCGTCACGCCGGGTCAGGATCCGTTCACGATGCTGGCTCTCGCCGGCGCACTCACCGTGCTGCTCGAGTTCTCGATCCAGTTCGCCCGTCTCTACGACAAGCGGCGCGCACGGAAGACGACGAGCTGGGAAGGCCTCTCCGACGACGAGGCGAGCCCGCTGCCGCCCACTCGTCCCATCACACCCGCCGCACCGATCAAGGTTCCGGCGAACGGTGCCGCGACCACCACCCGGACCTCCACGCGGGCGCGCGAGACTTTCGACGACGTCCTGTGAGCCAACTCGACTCGTTCGCGGCACGGCTCACCTTCCGGCTCGACGACTTCCAGCGCCGCGCCTGCGAAGCTCTCGAAGGCGGTCACGGTGTCCTCGTGTGCGCCCCGACCGGGGCTGGCAAGACGATCGTCGGCGAGTTCGCCGTCCACCTGGCCCTCGCCGGCGGCACCAAGTGCTTCTACACCACGCCGATCAAGGCGCTGAGCAATCAGAAATACGCAGACCTCGTGGCCGTGCACGGCCACGAGTCCGTCGGGCTGCTCACCGGCGACAGTTCGATCAATCCCGACGCCCCCGTCGTCGTGATGACCACCGAGGTCGTCCGCAACATGATCTACGCCGAGTCGCGTGCGCTGGACGGACTCTCACACGTCGTCATGGACGAGGTGCACTTCCTGGCCGACCGATTCCGCGGCGCGGTGTGGGAAGAGGTCATCCTGCACCTCGAGCCGTCCGTGCGGGTGGTCAGCCTGTCGGCGACGGTGAGCAATGCCGAGGAGTTCGGCGACTGGATTCAGACGGTCCGCGGCGACACCTCGGTCATCGTCGACGAACACCGCCCGGTGCCGCTGTCGCAGCACATGCTGGTGGGTCAACGTCTCTTCGATCTCTTCGACCCGGCCGACACCGGACCGGCGCGGAAGGCGGGTTCCCGACCCCGGGTCAATCCCGAGCTGAAGCGACAGATCCGGCATCGGATCCTCGTCGCCGACGACGAGCGGGAGGCCAACCGGGGCCGCGGACGCGGTGGTGGGCACCGACGGCGTGACGGTCGCGGCCCCCAGCTGTCTCGACCGAACCTCGTCACCCGGCTCGACCGCGAGGGTCTGCTCCCGGGTATCGGTTTCATCTTCTCCCGTGCCGGGTGCGACGCGGCCCTCGCCCAATGTCTGCGCTCGGGCATCTCGCTGCTCACACCCGCCCAGGTGGCGGAGGTCGACGAGGTCGTCGACCGTCACCTCACCGAACTCTCGCCCTCCGACCTCGACATCCTCGGGGTGCACGAATGGCGCGAGGGTCTGCGTCGTGGCCTGGCGTCGCACCACGCGGGAATGCTGCCGACCTTCCGGCACACGGTCGAGGAGCTGTTCGTCCGTGGTCTGGTGCGCATGGTGTTCGCCACCGAGACGTTGGCGCTGGGCATCAACATGCCCGCCCGTTCGGTGGTGCTCGAGCGACTGGTGAAGTACAACGGCGAGTCACACGTCGACCTCACCCCGGGGGAGTTCACCCAGCTGACCGGTCGCGCGGGTCGCCGCGGAATCGACGTCGAGGGCCACGCCGTCGTCGTCTGGACGCCCGAGGTGGTGCCCGAGGAGGTCGCGGGTCTCGCCGGGGCCCGTACGTTCCCGCTGCGCAGTTCGTTCTCGCCGGAGTACAACATGGCGGTCAACCTGCTCGGCCGCCTCGGCCTCGACGGCGCCCGCGAGCTGCTGCACCGCTCGTTCGCGCAGTTCCAGGCGGACCGGTCGGTGGTGGGGCAGGCACGCAAACTCCACGAGTCCCAGCGCGCCCTGCGCAAACTCGACGGCGAGCTGGCCCGCGCGGCGCAGGCACGCGGCCTCGAACCCGGTGGCACCCACTCCGACACGGCATCGGACGGTACCGGCTCACTCGACGGCACCGTCGACGACGGCGCGTACGCCGGTTTCCTCGGCTACATCACGCTCCGTGAGGACATCCGCCGACGCGAGCGAGACCTGAAGTACCGCAAGCGTGTCGACACCCACGACGCCATCACCGCCGACCTCGCCGCCCTCAAACGCGGCCACGTCATCGGTGTGCCGGTCGGACGTCACCGAGGTCTGGCCGTCATCATCGAACCGGCGACGCAGGCGCAGGACCCGAAGCCGCTCGTGCTCACCGAGGACGCCTGGTGCGGCCGTGTCGGCACGCGGGACTTCGTCAACCCGCCCGAGGTCCTGGGCAACATGCGCCTGCCGAAGAACGCCGACCGTCGTACCGGACGGGGCCGCCGCGATCTGGCCTCGGCGCTGCGATCGACCGGCATCGAGATGCCGCGCGGCAGGCAGAAGAAGCGCTCCGATGCCGCCGACGACGGCGAACTCGCGCACCTCCGCCGGACGCTTCGGTCTCATCCCGCTCACGAGTTGCCCAGCGGTGACGACCTCTTCCGGCTCGCCGAACGCCGCAACCGGTTGCTGCGCGACATCGTGAGCGCCGAACGGAGCATCGGCGAGCGGACATCCACCCTCGGGGTCACCTTCGACCACATCGTCGGAGTCCTCAGTGAACTGGGTTATCTCGAGCGGGCACCCGAAGCGGAGCAGTCGACCGGGCACACCATGCTCGTGACGGAGTCGGGCAAGTTACTCGGCCGCATCTACAGCGAGAGCGACCTGGTGGTGACCGAGTGCATCCGCGCCGGGGTGTGGGACGACCTCTCACCCGCCGACCTCGCCGCGGTGGTCGCCGCACTCGTCTACGAGAGCCGACGCGACAGTTACAGCGGCGTCGACGTGCTTCCCGGGAACAGCTCCATGCGGACGGCGATGGCCGCGACCGTCGAGATCTGGTCACGCGTCACCGCCGTCGAATCCCGCCATCGTGTGAGCACGACCCGAGAACCCGACACGGGATTCTCCGTCGCCGTCGCGACCTGGGCGTCGGGCCGCACCCTCGGGGAGGCACTTTTGCTCGCCGGCGAGCGCGGGCAGCTGCTGTCGCCGGGTGACTTCGTGCGGTGGAACCGACAGGTCGTCGACCTTCTCGAGCAGATCAGGCTCGGTGTCGGCACCGACACCCGCCTCGGTGCGACGGCGCGTGCGGCAGTGAAGGCGATCCGACGCGGGGTCGTCGCCGCCGAGCTGGGCTGAAGCGCCAACGCACGGCAGTTCGCGTCGTGTCCGCGTTGTCGGTTCACCGGACGACGCCACCCGCGGGCCACGTGCGATGTTGCCTGATACTCGCAGGCCCCTGGGGTAACGTTCATCCCGCATCCGGTGTCGGCGTGATCGACTCCGACGCTGCCGCGACGTCAGTTCGCCGACACCTGCTCCGCGGGTGGACGGCCGAGTGGGAGGGACACATGACCAACCCGTACAACCCCGATCCGTCCCAACCCAATCCGTCCCAGCCCGCCGGTGACCGGTCCGGCGCCGACGGCAAGACCGAGATCGTCAATCTGCCCGGCGGGGCGCCGGGTTCCGGTGGTTCCCCGTCCGGCCCCTCCCAGTCCGAGCAGACCCACGGCGAGCCGGCCCACGCGGATCCGACACGGATGGCACCGAACCCGGGGACCGGTCAGCCGCAGGCGGATCCGTATCAGGCGAACCCGTACCAGCAGAATCCGTATCAGCAGAATCCGTACCAGCAGCCCGGCGCCCAGCCCGCCCAGTCCGCGGCCCAGCCCGCCCAGTCGCAGCCGACCCAGGTCGGATATCCCGGTGCGCAGCCCGGCCAGTACGGACAGCAGGGTCAGTACGGACAGCAGGGCCAGTACGGACAGCCCGGTCAGTACGGACAGCCCGGCGGACAACAGGGCCACCAGGCCGCGCCCGGTTTCGGTGCGCCCGGTCAGCAGGCACCCGGCCAGCCGGGCGCCGACCAATATGGGGCCGGTCAGTACGGGGCACAGAATCAACCCGGCCAGAACCAGTACGGCCAGAATCCGTACGGGCAGAACCAGTACGGGCAGAACCCCTATGGCGGTTCGCCGATGGGCGGTGACCAGTTCAGCGGCATGGCCACCGGCAAGTCCAACAAGACTGCGCGGACGCTGATGTTCGCCGGCGGCGGCGCACTCATCCTGATCGCCGCGATCGTGCTGATCACCGCGTTCCTCGTCCCCGGCTGGGCACCCAAGAACCTCGATCAGCAGGCCGCCCAGGACGGGGTCCAGAAGATCCTGACCGAGGACTATCAGGCCAGCGACGTCAGCAACGTGAAGTGCCCCTCCGGCCAACGGGTCGAGACAGGGGCGTCGTTCACCTGCTCGGTGACGGTCGGCGGTCAGGACCAGCAGGTCAAGGTCACCTTCATCGACGACGACGGACGATACGAGGTCTCGCGACCCAGCTGACGCTCAGCCGGCCTGCGGCCAGGACAGCGCCTTCGCGAGACGACCCACCGATGCGCCGATGCCGAGTTCCTCGACGAGCTCGGCGAGTGCCGCCGGATCGGCGGGCGCAGGCGGGAGGGCGTCGGGGCCGCTGTCGATGGTCTCGGCATCGGTGCGCACCGACACCACGGTCCGGGCCGCCTGGAGGTAATCGGCGGCCGCCAGCAACGCTTTGCGGCTGCGGGTCGGAACGGTGGACGACGGGTCCGCGGCGGCTGCCTCGAGAGCATCGAGACTTCCGAATTCGGTGATGAGCTTGGCGGCGGTCTTCTCGCCGATACCGGCGACACCGGGTAGTCCGTCGGATGGGTCGCCGCGCAGCATCGACATCTCCGCGTAGCCGATGCCGGCGCGTTCGGGAGGCACGCCGTACTTCTCGGCCACCTCGCGGGGGCCCATCATCTCCGCCTTCGCCAATCCGCGGCCGACGTAGAGGACGCGCACGGGGACCGGATCGTCGGCGACCACCTGGAGGAGGTCCCGATCGCCGCTCACCACGATCACCGGATCGTCGGCCTCGTCGTAGGCGAGCGTCCCGATGACGTCGTCGGCCTCGCAGCCCACCGCGCCGGAGGTCGCGATCCCCGCCGCAGCGAGAACCGCCATGATCATGTCGACCTGCGGGGTGAGCGTGTCGGGAACCTCCTCGACGTCGACGGGATCGCCGTCGGCCCCCGTGCCGCCGGCCGGCACCGCCACGCGATGGCCCTTGTACGACGGGATCAGGTCGGTGCGAAAGGCCGGCCGCCAGTCGAGATCGAGGCACACGACCAGCCGTGTCGGATGTTCGCGCTGCACCAGGTTGGCGATGGTGTCGATGAACCCGCGGACCGCGTTCACCGGACGTCCGTCGGGGCTTGTCATCTTCTCCGGCAACGCGAAGAACGACCGGAACCACAGGCTCGCACCGTCGAGCAGCATCAACGAATCCGTCACCCCCACACTCTGTCACCCCGACCGGTCGGGCGTCAGCACCACGTCGACGCTCGCCGGTAGTGTTCGTCGCATGGCATCAGCGACCGGGACATCAGCCACAGCCTCAGGGACAGCCCGTGCGAGCGCACCGCCGCTGTTCGCCGCCGACGTCTACCGGAACCGTATGCGTCGAGCCGCCGAGCTCACCCGCGACGCGGGCCTCGACGCGCTGGTCGTCGCGCCCGGGCCCGACCTCCGCTACCTGGTGGGATCGCGGGCCGAGACATTCGAGCGGCTCACGGCGCTGGTGATCCCGGCCGCGGCTGAGCCGCGGCTGGTCATCGCGCGGCTCGAGGTCCCGTCGCTGGCGATGTCGGCGGTGAAGGATCTCGGCATCGAGGTCGCCGATTGGGTCGACGGTGACGATGCGCACGCATTGGCACTCGAGGGCCTGGCGACCCGTCCGCGGATCGCCGTGTCCGACTCGATGCCGGCACTGCACGTGATCCCGCTCGCCGAACACACCGGCGCCACTCCGCAACTGGCCACCGCCGTACTGCGCGAACTGCGAATGGTCAAGGACGCCGCCGAGATCGACGCCCTTCGCCGGGCGGGTGCGGCCATCGACCGGGTCCACGCACGAATGGGGGACTGGCTGCGGCCCGGCCGGACCGAACGGGAGGTCGCCGCGGACATCTCCCGGGCGATCCTCGACGAGGGGCACACCGAGGCGGCGTTCATCATCGTCGGGTCGGGCCCCAATGGCGCCGACCCGCATCACGAGTTCTCCGACCGGGTCATCGAACGATCCGACATCGTGGTCGTCGACATCGGCGGACCCGTCGAACCCGGATACAACTCCGACTCGACCCGCACCTACTGCTTCGGCGAGCCCCCGGCCGACATCGCCGACGCATATGCGGCACTGCACGAGGCCCAACGGGCCGCCGTCGCCGCCGTACGACCGGGCGTGGCCGCCTCGGCGATCGACGCGGCCGCACGCGACCTGCTGCGGTCCCGAGGTCTCGCCGACCACTTCATCCACCGCACCGGGCACGGAATCGGGCTGTCGGTGCACGAGGAGCCCTACATCGTCGACGGCAACGACGTCCCGCTGCGCGCCGGCATGGCGTTCAGTGTCGAGCCGGGGGTGTACTTCTCCGGTCGGTGGGGTGCCCGCATCGAGGACATCGTGGTGGTGACCGATGACGGCTGCGAGTCACTCAACAATCGTCCCCACCAGTTGGTCCAGTTGTAGGGGGCCGAACAGGTCAGTGGGTCAGCGGGTCAGCCGAGGAGGGACCGCGAACCCAGGACCCGTCCGACGCTGATCTCGATCACGACGCGTCGCGGATTCGGTTTCGGCTGCTTGTAGCGGCGTGCATAGCGCTCTTCGGCCTCGCGCACGCGGTCGGGCTCGCGCCGGACGGTCGCAGTCCCCTCGAGGGTCACCCAGCGCGGCCCGTCGACGTTCGTGACCGCTGCGTAGCCGCCACGCTCGACGTTGCGGACCTTCTGGTTGCCGTCGGAGGTGATCACCCGTGCCAGCCCGGCGTCGGGGTCCCAGGTGAATCCGACCGCGACGGCGTGCGGCGTGCCGTCGGCGCGCAACGTGGTGAGGGTTCCGAGGTGGCGTTCGGTGAGGAACGCCACCGCGTCGGGTCCGACATCGGCAGCGGTACGTGGCATGGTCTCCACGCTAGCGGCGACGGCGGGGCGCAACGGTGCCGGGGCCGATGCGATACTTCTCGCCATGGCGTTGCGCAGCAGAGCGGCTTCAGACCGGGGTTCCGAGGCGGCCGGTTCGCTGGTTCTCTTCGGGGGCCGTAGCGAGATCGGCGTCGCCACCGCAGCCCGGCTCGCGGCGGGGCGAGTGGTGGTCCTCGCTGCTCGACGCCCCGATGACCTGGTCGAACAGACCGAGCGGCTGCTGGCGGCCGGGGCGTCGGCGGTCCACACCGTTGCCTTCGATGCCGACGACGTCGACGGTCACCCCGCACTCGTCGACGACATGATCGAGCGGCACGGTCCGGTCGGGATCGCCATCATCGCCTTCGGCATCCTCGGCGACCAGACCCGCGCCGAGACCGATGTCAGCCACGCCCTGCAGATCGCCCACACCGACTACTACGCCCACATCAGCGTGCTGACACCGCTCGCGGCGGCCCTGCGCGCGCAGCGATTTGGCACCCTCATCGTGTTCTCGTCGGTCGCCGGCATCCGGGTCCGCCGGGCGAACTACGTCTACGGCTCCACCAAGGCCGGACTCGACGGCTTCGCCAGCGGTCTCGCGGATGCGTTGTACGGCAGCGGCGCTCGGCTGTTGCTCGCCCGCCCCGGCTTCGTCGTCGGGGCGATGACGCGCGACCTGATGGCGTCCGGGGTCAAACCCGCCCCGCTGTCGGTGAACGCCGAACAGGTTGCCGACGCCGTCGCACGCGCCTACCGCCGGGGACGCGGCGAGGTGTGGATCCCGTGGGCTCTGCGGCCGCTTTTCGTCGGTATGCGGCTGATGCCGCGCGCGGTGTGGCGGAGACTGCCTCGATGAGTGCCGGATCGCCCGATTTCGTGGTGGTGGGCATCGGCGCCGACGGATGGCGCGGACTCGGTGAGACCGCCCGCGACGAGTTGCGTACGGCGACCGCGATCTACGGTGCCACAAGGCAACTCGACCTGTTGGCCGAGTCCGGTGAGGAGTTGACCGCAGATCTACGGCCGTGGCGATCGCCGATGTCGGCGCACCTCGCCGAACTCGTCGAACAACCAGGCTCGCATGTGGTGCATGTCTTGGCGAGCGGCGACCCGATGT
The DNA here is from genome assembly GCF_051789125.1 of Gordonia terrae. GTDB lineage: Bacteria > Actinomycetota > Actinomycetes > Mycobacteriales > Mycobacteriaceae > Gordonia > Gordonia terrae_A. The sequence continues at coordinate 2,599,112 of NZ_CP196526.1, forward strand.
TCCACGGTGTCGGCGCGAGCATCGTGTCGCGCGTGGGTGCCGAACGCGTACGGGTGTACCCGGCGGTCTCGAGTATGAGCCTGGCGTGCGCCCGACTCGGCTGGGACCTCGCGTCGACCCGCGTGGTCAGCACCGTCCGTGCCGATCCGTCGGAGGTGCTGTCGGAGGTGACCGGGGGAGCGCGCGTGGTGGTCCTGAGCCGCGACGAGACGACCCCCGCGTCGATCGCGCGGGTGCTCTCGCAGTCGGGCTTCGGCGCATCGACCTTGACGGTTCTCGAGCAGTTGGGTGGTCCGGGCGAGCAGATCCGGCGCGGTACGGCGGACGCGTGGCCTCACCCGCCCGGCGACCCGCTGAACGTCGTCGCCGTGGACTGCGTGGGTCCCGCACGCACTCGGCTACCCGGTCGCGCGGACGACACCTACGAGCACGACGGCCAGATCACCAAATCCACCATCCGCGCGCTCACCGTCTGCGCGTTGGAACCCGCGGGCGCACAGGTGCTCTGGGATGTCGGATCCGGATCGGGCAGTGTCTCCATCGAGTGGTTGCGCGCCGACGACCGCGGCACGGCCGTCGCATTCGAACGCGACCCCGAGCGGGCCGACAGGTTGACCCGCAACGCAATCCGCCACGGAGTCGGGTCGCGCCTGTCGGTCCGGGGGCCGGCACCGCAGGCGTTGTCCGACGCGCCCCGTCCGCACGCGGTGTTCATCGGCGGCGGGCTCGACGACGAGATCCTCACCCGCGCGTGGGAGGCGCTGCGGCCGTCGGGGCGTCTCGTGGTCAACGCGGTGACCGTGGAGAACCAGACCCTGGTGGCGCGACGCCACCGCGATCACGGCGGCACGATGCGCCGCCTGGCGATCGAGACGGCCGCGCCGCTGGGCACCATGACCACCTGGCGGCCCGCCCTGCCCATCGTGCAGTGGGTCGTCGTGAAACCCCATGTACCCAACGGCCCCGACACCACCATCGAGGACACCGGAGCGGCGCCATGACCGTCTACTTCATCGGGGCCGGCCCCGGGGCACCCGATCTGATTACTCTCCGCGGAGCGCGCGTGCTGGGAGAGTGTGCGACCTGCCTGTATGCGGGATCGCTCGTCCCGACCGAACTGCTGGACCTCTGCCCCGAGGGTGCCGAACTCATCGACACCGCACGAATGCCGTTGTCCGACATCATCGGCCACATCGTGGACGCTCACCGGCGCGGCCACGACGTCGCGCGGCTGCACAGCGGCGACCTCTCCCTCTACTCGGCGATGTCCGAACAGCAGCGCGAACTCGACGCGCGAGGTATCGACCATCAGATCGTGCCCGGTGTGCCGGCGTTCGCGGCCGCGGCGGCGGCACTCGACACCGAGCTGACGGTGCCCGGAATCGGCCAGAGCCTACTCATCACGCGGGTCTCGACCCTGTCCACCGACATGCCCGCCGGGGAGGATCTCGCCACCCTGGCCTCGACCGGGGTGACCCTCGCCCTGCACCTCGCCGCCCATCGCGCCGAGCAGATCGTCGAAGCTCTGTCCCCGCACTACGGCGACGAGTGTCCGACCGCCACAGTTGCTTTCGCGAGTCGCGACGACGAGCTTATCGTCCGTTGTCCGTTGCGTAGACTGCCGGAGACCCTCCATGCGGCCGACATTCGCAGGACGGCAGTGATCTTCGTCGGCCGTGTGCTGGATCCCCGCCGGGCCGAGGCCACCGACAGTTACCTGTACTCGCACGCACGCATGACCAAGCTGCGTGCCGAGGGTGGTGGCACGGCGTGACGGGTGACCCCCGGGCGACCGGACGCGTCCTGATCCTGGGCGGCACCGGCGAGGCGCGGGCTCTGGCATCGGCTCTCGAGGGCACCGGTATCGGGTTCATCAGCTCCCTGGCCGGTCGGGTGAACAATCCGCGTCTGCCGGTAGGCCCGGTCCGGATCGGGGGATTCGGCGGGCCTGACGGGTTACGCGAGTGGTTGCTCGCCAACAGGATTCGCGCGGTTGTCGACGCCACCCATCCGTTCGCCGCCACCATCACCCGCAACGCCGCACGCGCGACCGCGGAGGCGGGTGTCCCGCTGCTGCGTCTGCGCCGCGAACCCTGGAGTCCGGGTGCGGCCGACCGATGGATCCGCGTACCCGATCTCCCCGCCGCGGCGGCCGAGGTCGCTCGCCGGGGAACGCGGGTCCTGCTCACCACCGGCCGCCAGGACGTCGGAGTGTTCGCCGGCATCGACACCGCATGGTTTCTGATCCGGGTCGTCGACGCGCCCACCGCCGCACTGCCCCCGCACCATGCGCTGTTGCGTTCGCGTGGACCCTACGACCACACCTCCGAGACGGCGCTGTTGCGCGACAACGGCATCGATCTACTCGTCACCAAGAACAGCGGCGGTGCGCTGACCGAGGCCAAACTCGCCGCCGCCGCCGATCTCGGGGTTGGCGTCGTCATGGTCGACCGGCCCGCGGAGCCGGACTCGGCCGCGGTGTCCGACGTCCGAGCGGCCCGGGAGTGGCTCGAGCTCCTACTCGACTGAGACCTGTTCGGACGGAACCTGGTCGAGTGGAACCTGGTGGGGCGGGACCTGTTCGGCCGAGTCTCGTCCCGTGTCGCCGGGTGCCGCTCCGGTCGGTGCCGAGTTCTCGCGTCCCGCGTCGTCGACGGGGGTGTGGCTACGGGGCGTGAAGACCAGCGTCCCCGCCGTCCGCGGGACGACCCGTGTCGCCGACGACCCGATGATGATCATCGTGCGCATGTCGACGACGGCGGGGTCGAACTCGGCGACCGTCGTCGTCGTGAGGGATTGCTCCGGCCCGCCGACGTCACGTCCGAGCACGATCACGCGGTCGGCGGAAACCGTCTGCGTCAGGGTGTGTTGAAGGGCGCCGACCTGCCATGTGCGACTGGCCGAGCCGGGGTTGTAGATCGCGATCACCAGATCAGCGGCGAGTGCCGCACGGATCCTGCGGTCGATCACCGACCACGGTTTGAGACGGTCCGAGAGGGAGATGACCGCGAAGTCGTGGCCGAGCGGCGCGCCGACCGCTGCGGCCACGGCGGTCGCCGCGGTCACCCCCGGCACCACCCGCACCGGGACGTCGTGCCAGCGGGGTTGCGCGGCCACTTCGGCGACCGCCGCGGCCATCGCGAACACCCCGGGATCACCTGACGAGACCACCGCGACGCGGGCACCGCGGCGGGCGAGGTCGAGCGCGAACTCCGCCCGTTCGGCCTCCACCCGGTTGTCGCTGGCGTGCACGCGTTGTCCGGGTCGGGGAGTGACCCGTTTGAGGTAGGTCGTGTAACCGACGAGGTCGGTGGCCGTCGCCAGTTCGGTGCGCACCTGCGGGGTGGTCCAGCTGTCGTGCCCGGGGCCGAGACCGACGACGACGACCTCACCGGGCACGGGCTGGGGTTCGAACTTCGGGTTGTTGCGACGGCCGGGCACCACCACGATCGAGAAGTACGGCACCTCGGTGGGATCCACCTCGGCCGCGGGCAGAACCCGCTCGACGGTCGTCGACGCGCGTTCGACGTAGAACGCCTCGTCGAGGCGACCCGCCTCGCGCAGCGCGTCCCGGACCCGCTCGAAGGTGCGGCCCAGTTTCATCACCACGATCGCGTCCGCGGATCGGAACCGGAACAGCAGCTCCGTCGTCGACGCGGTGCCGGGGACGACGGTCAGCGTCTCCTCACCCTCCACCAGGGGCACGCCGGTCGCCGCCGACGCCGCGCTCACCGACGTCACACCGGGAACGATCTGGGCGTCGAAGTGCGGGGACAACCGTTTGTGCATGTGCATGTAGGAGCTGTAGAACAGCGGGTCGCCCTCGGCGAGGAGGACCACATCGCGACCGGCGCGCAGGTGCACCGCGAGCCGTTCCGCGCTCTCGGCGTAGAAGTCGTCCAGCGCTCCCTGATAGCCACCGGGGTGGTCGGTCGTCTCGGTGGTGACCGGGTACATCAGGCGTTCCTCGGTCTGGCCCTCGCGCAGGTACGGTTCGGCGACCGATCGGGCGATGCTGTTGCCATGGCGCGCAGAGTGATACGCGATGACGTCGGCGGTGCTGATCAATCTGGCGGCCTTGACCGTCATCAGCTCGCTGTCGCCTGGGCCCAACCCGATTCCCCACAACTTGCCCGCGGCGGGGCCCGCCGGACGCGCGGCGTCCGGGTGATGCGTTGCACTGGAGGAGTGTTCGGGATTCACGGGGTCGGATCTCATTCCTGCGGGGTGGCGAGCGCGTTGAGGGCCGCGGCGGTGATCGCCGAGCCCCCGCGGCGGCCGGTGACGGTGATGAACTCGAGGTCGTCGCGGTCGGCGAGCGCTGCGCAGGACTCGACGGCACCGACGAAACCGACTGGGGCGCCGACGATTGCGGCCGGCCGCGGAGCCCCGTCGTCGATCATGTCGAGCAGGGCGAACAGCGCGGTCGGGGCGTTTCCGATCGCGACGACCGCCCCCTCGAGGCGGGGTCGCCAGAACTCGAGGGCGGCAGCGGTCCTCGTGGTTCCCATCTGCTCGGCGAGGGACGGCAGTGACGGCTCGGACAGATAGCAGAGCACCTCGCTGTCGGCGGGGAGTCTCTTGCGGGTGACGCCGGAGGCGACCATCGACGCATCGCACAGGATGGGTGCGCCCGCTTCGAGGGCGCCGCGTGCCGCCGCGACGACACCGGGTGTCGCGACCACGTCGCGGGTGAGGTCGGTCTGCCCGCACGCGTGGATCATCCGCACGACGACGGTCGCGACATCGGGGGCGAACGCGGAGAGATCGGATTCGGCGCGGATCGTGGCGAAGGACTGGCGGTAGATCGCAGCGCCGTCGCGCAGGTACTCGGTCATGGTGCTGACGAGCCTAACGGCGCCGCCGTTCGTATCCGCCGTCGGGCGTGGCCTCGACCGACAGATGCGTCGTGGCCGGGGAACCGCAGCCACGTGCGCACCCCACCCAGTGTTCGCGCTCGTCGAGCGGTTCCCCGTCGCGCGCCCGGGCGACGAGGTCGTCACGGACCGGTGCGTGCGCGGAGGCGCAGCCGGGCGCTCCCACGCAGCAGGTCAGGCGGGCCCACGGCGAGGAGGCGTCGAAGATCAGACCCATGGGGGCGAGGACCCGCACGACGGTCTCCGCGACGCCCTCGTCGAGATCACACATCAAGATCTCGCGGTCCGGGGTGAAGATCACCGGCGCCTGCACGGCGGCGATGAACTCGGCCAGGCGCGCAGGCAGCCGTCCCAGCTCGACCACCGAGCCCAGCAGAACCGAGCCGTCGTCCTGGTCGAACCACCCCACGATCGGTTCGGCAGCCGAGGGCTCGGCGATCAGGCCCGGCGAACCGACGACAGGGTCGAGCCCGGCACCCGCGAGCTGGTCGAGATCGTGTCGCTCGGCTGTTCCGAGGTCCTTCACCCGCCACGAGCCCGGCGACACCCGACCGAGGCCGGCGGCCACGGCCATCAGCGCTGCCACGATCGCGTCCACCCCGGACGCCGATCCGACCGCGGCCCCGCCCACGAGGATGTCGGCGGTCAGCGGTGCCTCGCTGCGGACGACGGCGCAGGCGTCGGGGCGACGGGCGACGATGTCGCCGCGGCCGTCGTCGATGCCGAAGAGGAACCGACCGGACAGCGTGGCCGCCGCGGGGTCGGACCGCAGCGCGTCGTCGAGCGCGGCGGCCAGCGGACGGGCGTCGGCGACGCCCCCGATCCGGCCGGTCAGCGGGCTGACCTCGATGTTGCGCACCTTGTCGTGGCTCGCGCTCGGGGCGAGCCCCGCGGCGACGACCGCCTCGGCGACGGCGTCGACATCGGTGATCCCACGCAGTTGCACATTGCCCCGGACCGTCAGTTCGAGGTGACCGTCGGCGTGCGCCGCGACCGCCTGCGCCAGGATCTCCAGTTGATCCGGACGGATACGACCACCCGGGAGCCGGATACGGGCCAGGGCGCCGTCGGCCGCCTCGTGTGTGCTGAACACCCCGGGGCAACGGTCGGCGGCGTCCCGGACTCGCTGGTTCATCCCACCAGCCTACGACCGGCGCCGGCGGTGGCCGTAGGCTGAACGCACCGCGAGCGGGCTGAAGCCGGTGCAATTCCGGCGCGGTCGCGCCACTGTGATCGGGGCCCGGGCATCGACGCCGGGGCAACCGGGAGTCAGACCAGTCCCTCGCACTCCACCGCCTCACGGCACCGACACGCACCGGGCGCGACAACCCGGCGAGGAGACACGATGATCCTGCTGCTCTCGACCTCGGACACCGATCTGCTGACGGCCTCGGCCGCTCACGACCCGGAGCCCGGTTCCGCACTCGCCCCGGTCGCGTACCGCGGTGCCAACCCGTCGCGCATCCTGATCGACGACATCGCCGGCCTGGCCGCGGACGCCGACCTGATCGTCGTGCGCATCCTGGGCGGCGTGCGGGCCTGGGAGGACGGTCTCGCCGCAGTCGAGGCGACCGGGAAACCACTGGTCGTGTGTTCCGGCGAACAGCAGCCGGATCCGGACCTCATGGCGCATTCCACGGTGCCCGCAGGCGTCGCCACGCAAGCACATCACTACCTCGCCGCGGGCGGTGTCGCCAACCTGGTGAACCTGCATCACTTCCTGTCCGACACCGTCCTGCTCACCGGCAACGGTTTCGAACCACCGCATCAGACTCCGGCGTGGGGAGTGCTCGAACGGCCCTCGAGCCACGAGGCGCCCCACACCCCGACGATCGCGGTGCTGTACTACCGCGCCCAGCATCTGGCCGGCAACACCCGCTACATCGCCGCGCTCTGCGATGCCATCGAGGCCAAGGGCGCACGCGCGCTGCCGATCTTCTGTGCGTCGCTGCGCACCGCACCCGACGACCTTCTCGAGCTGCTCGGCACCGCCGATGCCCTCGTGGTCACCGTGCTGGCCGCCGGCGGCGCCACCCCGGCCACCGCATCGGCCGGCGGCGACGACGAAGCGTGGAACATCGAACGACTCGCGGCACTCGACGTCCCGATTTTGCAGGGCCTGTGCCTCACCGGGTCTCGCGCGGACTGGGAGGACAGCGACGACGGCCTGTCGCCGCTCGACGTCGCCACCCAGGTCGCCGTGCCCGAGTTCGACGGCCGCATCATCACCGTGCCGTTCTCCTTCAAGGAGTTCGACGACGACGGATTGCCCTGGTACCAGCCCGATCTCGAGCGCTGCGCGCGGGTCGCCGGCATCGCGACCGCGCACGCGCGGCTGCGGCGGACACCGGCTGCGGACAAGCGGATCGCGGTGATGCTGTCGGCCTACCCGACCAAACACGCGCGGATCGGCAACGCCGTCGGTCTCGACACCCCGCGCAGCCTGTTGCGCCTGCTGGCGGCCATGCGCGACGCCGGTTACGACATCGGGCCCGAGACCGGACCCGGGGCGGTTCCCGGTCTCGCCGACGACGATTCGGACAGGCTGATCCACGAGATCATCGCCACCGGCGGACAGGACGCCGACTGGCTGACCGAGGAGACACTGGCGGCCAATCCGATCCGTCTGTCGGCGCAGGACTATCGCACCTGGTTCGACACCCTGCCCGAGGGCCTGCGCGATGCCGTCACCGAACACTGGGGTCCCGCGCCCGGCGAGCTCTTCGTCGATCGCACACACAATTCCGATGGCGACATCGTCATCGCGGCACTGACTTTCGGCAATGTCGCGATCATGGTGCAGCCGCCGCGCGGTTTCGGCGAGAACCCGGTCGCGATCTATCACGATCCCGATCTGCCACCGTCGCACCACTACCTGGCCTCCTACCGATGGCTGGCCGCCCACGACACCGGTTTCGGCGCCGACGCGATCGTGCACGTCGGCAAGCACGGCAACCTCGAGTGGCTTCCCGGTAAGAACCTCGGGATGTCGGCGAACTGCGGTACCGACGCCGCGCTCGGCGACCTGCCGCTGGTCTACCCGTTCCTCGTCAACGACCCGGGGGAGGGTACCCAGGCGAAACGGCGCGCCCACGCGGTGCTCGTCGATCACCTGATCCCGCCGATGGCGAGGGCCGAATCCTACGGCGACATCGCACGTCTCGAGCAATTGCTCGACGAGCACGCCAACATCTCCGCGCTCGACCCGGCGAAGCTGCCGGCCATCCGTCAGCAGATCTGGACGCTGCTGACCGCGGCGAAGATGGACTCCGACCTTGGGCTGACCGAACGCCCCGACGAAGAGGTGTTCGACGACATGCTGCTGCATGTCGACGGCTGGCTCTGCGAGATCAAGGATGTGCAGATCCGCGACGGCCTGCACGTCCTGGGCGAACCGCCGCGCGACGACGCCGAGGTCGACCTCGTGCTCGCGATGCTGCGCGCCCGCCAGCTGTGGGGCGGGACGTCCGCACTGCCGGGTCTGCGGGAAGCCCTCGGACTCGTCGAGGACGGGTCGGCCGAGCGAAACACCGTCGACGCGGTCGAGGTCCAGGCCCGCGAACTCGTCGCGGCGTGCGCGAAGGACGACTGGTCGGCGACCGCCGTCGCCGAGGCCACCCGCGGCCTGCCCGACGCGGTGGGCGACGTGCTCCGCTTCGCCGCGACCGAGGTGGTGCCCCGACTCCGTCAGACCACGGGGGAGGTGCCTCGTGTGCTGCACGCCCTCGACGGTGGCTTCATCCCGGCCGGGCCGAGCGGCTCCCCGCTCCGGGGATTGATCAACGTGCTGCCCACCGGGCGCAACTTCTACTCGGTCGACCCCAAGGCGGTGCCGTCGCGACTGGCGTGGGAGACCGGCCGTGCGATGGCCGACTCCCTGCTCGAGCGCTACCTCACCGACCACGGGGAGTACCCCGCATCGGTGGGGCTCTCGGTGTGGGGGACCAGCGCCATGCGCACCTCGGGTGACGACGTCGCCGAGGTGCTCGCGCTGCTCGGCGTCATGCCGGTCTGGGATGAGATGTCGCGTCGTGTCTCCTCGCTGGAGCTGATCGGCCTCGACGAACTCGGACGCCCCCGGATCGACGTCACCGTGCGGATCTCGGGCTTCTTCCGGGACGCCTTCCCACACGTGGTGACGATGCTCGACGACGCGGTCGCGCTCGCCGCCGCCGCGGACGAACCCGACGAGCAGAACTTCGTCGCCGCCCATGTGCGCGCCGCGATGTCCGACCACGGCGACCGGCGTCGCGCGATCACTCGTGTCTTCGGCTCGAAGCCCGGCACGTACGGCGCCGGGATTCTGCAACTCATCGACTCCCGTGAATGGCGCAGCGACGAGGATCTGGCCCGCGTCTACACCGAATGGGGCGGGTACGCCTACGGCCGCGATCTCGACGGTGTACCGGCCGTCGACGACATGCGCGCCGCCTACAAACGGATCGCCGTTGCCGCGAAGAACACCGACACCCGCGAACACGACATCGCCGACTCCGACGACTACTTCCAGTACCACGGCGGGATGGTGGCCACGGTGCGGGCGCTCACCGGGAAGTCGCCCGAGGCCTACATCGGCGACAGCACCCGGCCCGATTCGGTCCGGACCCGAACGCTGTCCGAGGAGACGGCGCGTGTCTTCCGCGCCCGCGTCGTCAACCCGCGGTGGATCTCGGCGATGCAGCGCCACGGGTACAAAGGTGCGTTCGAGATGGCCGCGACCGTCGACTACCTCTTCGGTTACGACGCGACCACCGACGTCGTCGCCGACTGGATGTACGAGAAGCTCACCGAGTCCTACGTACTCGACGAGACCAATCAGCAGTTCATGCAGCGGTCGAATCCGTGGGCGCTGCACGGCATCGCCGAACGTCTGCTCGAAGCCGTCGAGCGCGACATGTGGCGCGAACCACCCGCCGAACTGCTCGACGCCCTGCGCAACGTCTACCTGCAGACCGAGGGAGACATCGAGGGCCGCGGCGAGGATTCTCCCGCCGGCTGAGTCTGGCCTTTACACCGGCTGAGCGAGCCGTCGGGAGAAAATCCGGCGCCTCGTTCGTTGACCCGACGAACGCAGACGTCAACGGGTGCCGTTCGGGTACCGAAAGACAGGTGAAGCATCATGGCTCTCCGCTACCTCGCTGTCTACGCAGTGCTGGAGATCGCCGCTTTCGTCGCGATGGTCGTGACCCTCGGCTTCGGGTGGGCGGTGCTGATCAGCATCGCCGCCGTCGTCATCGGGCTGCTGACCCTGCAGTGGCAGGGCCGCAAGGTGTTCGGTGAACTCGGCCGGGCCGCCCGCAACGAGGTCGACGCGCGCGCACCGCTCGCCGACACCGCGCTCGTCGCGGCGTCGACCCTGCTGCTGATCGTGCCCGGGGTGGTCACCACCGCGGCCGGAATCCTCCTGCTCTTCCCGCCCACCCGACGCGTTCTGCGACCGGTCGTGCTTGCCGCGGGCGAACGCCGGGTCGCCACCGCGATGGACCGCGCCGGCATGTACGCCACCGGGCTCTACGGGCGTGGCGCGACGGTCGTCGAGGGTTCCGTGGTGGAATCCGACGCCACCGGGCAGGGCACCGCCGGGGCGCACCCGGGCGTTCCCCGGCTCCCGCAGGGTCACTGAGGTCAACCGCAGGGCTGCAAGGCACACTGAACGATCGTGGCAACCCAACTGCTCCTGGGCGGTGCGGTGTACTCACCCGCTGCGCCCGACGCGACCGCGATGGCCGTGACCGACGGCACCGTCGTCTGGGTCGGGACCGATGACGTCGGACGCGCACTGCACCCCGATGCCGAGATCACAGACCTCGGAGGATTGTTCGTCAGCCCCGGTTTCGTCGATTCGCACGTTCACCTGACCTCGACCGGGCTCGGTCTGGACGGGCTGACCCTCAACGAGGCGTCGAGCCGCACGCACTGTCTGCGGCTCGTCGAGAAGGCGGTCGCCGCCGGGTCCGACGCCGAAGCGGGGGAGCTCCTCTGGGGTCTGGGTTGGGATGACTCGACCTGGGAGGGCCCCGAAGAGGCCGACGGCCGGTATCCCACGACGAGCGAGCTCGACGCCATCGTCGGAACCCGGCCGGTCTACCTCGCGCGGGTCGACGAGCATTCCGCGGTGGCATCCACGGCGCTACGCCGCCTCATCCCGGATCTGGCGGACGCCGTCGGCTATCACCCCGAGGACCCGCTCGTCGCGGAGGCCCACCACCTGGTCCGCGGTGCCGCCCGACTCCTGGTGACCGCCGCACATCGGGAACGCGCGCAGCGTCGCGCGCTCGATCTCGCCGCGGCCCACGGAGTCGTCGCCGTCCACGAGAACGGCGGACCCGACATCAGCGGCATGGACGATTTCCTCGCGCTCGGCGAGCTCGACCACCCCGTCGAGATCCGGCGCTACTGGGGACAGGCCGTCTCCGATCCCGACCATGCCCGTGAGCTGATGTCGATCACTCGCGCCGACGCCCTCGGCGGCGACCTGTTCATCGACGGGGCGATCGGCTCGCACACCGCGTGGCTGTCCGAGCCCTACACCGACGATCCGCACACCTCCGGCATCAGCTATCTCGATGCCACGCAGATCCGCGACCACCTGCGTGCCTGCACGCTCGCCGGAATCCAGGCAGGATTCCACGTCATCGGCGACGCGGCCACCGGTGTCGTCGTCGATGCCCTCACCGAACTCGCCGAGGAGCTCGGTACCCCCGCGCTCGCACGTTGCGCGCATCGGCTCGAGCACGCGGAGATGGTCACCGCGCAGGACGCCGCCGTTCTCGCGCGCTGCGGTGTCATCGCCAGCATGCAGCCGCTGTTCGACGCCGAGTGGGGAGGCCCGGGCGACCTGTACGACGCCCGGCTCGGCCCCACCCGCGCGGCAACCCTCAACGACTTCGCGATGCTCGCGAAAACCGGTGTCGCCCTGTCTTTCTCATCGGATGCGCCGGTCACGGCCATCGACCCGTGGTCGACGATCCGGGCTGCGGTGCACCACCACCAGCCGACCAACGCGATCTCCGCGCGCGGCGCCTTCGCCGCCACGACCCGCGGCGGCTGGCGGGCGGGCGGTGTCAACGACGGGGTCACCGGCACCCTCACGCCCGGTGCGCCCGCCAGTTACGCGATCTGGGAGGTCGACGACCTCGTCGTCGCGGGCTCGCACGAGAAGGTCCAGCGCTGGTCCACCGACCCCCGCTCACGCGTGCCCGCGCTGCCGGACGTCTCGCCCGGCGCGGTGCTGCCGCGCTGTGTGCGCACCGTGCACCGCGGGCGGGTTCTCCACGACCGGGACGCCGGATGACCTTCTCCACGACGTGGCTCGTCCGCACCGGCACCGCGGTCGTGGCCGGCCTGGCGATGTGGGCGGCGTTCCCCCCGCGCAACTGGTGGTTCCTCGCCGTCGTCGGCCTGGGCCTGCTGTTCGCCGCCCTGTTCGTCGGTGCTCCCCGGGTCCGCACGGGAGGCTGGGTCGGGTTCGTCTTCGGTCTCGCGTTCTTCGTACCGCTGCTGCCGTGGATCGGCGTCTATGTCGGGCCCCTGCCCTGGCTGGCGCTCGCGGCGGTACTGGCCGTCTACCTCGCGGTCTTCGGGGCCATCGCGACGGTCACGATGCGACTAGCCGCCCCGCCGGTGTGGTTCACGCTGTCGTGGGTCCTCATCGAGGCGCTGCGTTCGGCGTTCCCGTTCGGCGGGTTCCCCTGGGGCAGGGCCGCGTTCAGTCAGGTGGACGGCCCGCTGCTCCCACTCGCCTCGGTCCTGGGTGCGCCCGGACTCTCCGCCGGGGTCGCGTTGTTCGGGTCGTCGGTCGTCTGGCTGGTGGTGATTCTCGTCCGTGCCTACCGGCGCACGCCGAACATCGACGCCCCCACCGAATCCGGTGACGCACCGCCGACGGGGGAGGGCTCGTCGGGGGTCGTGCGGGTCGCGACCCTTGCGGTCGCCATCGCGCTGCTGGCCCCGATGGCGGCGATCGCGCTGACACCGGGCACCGTGGACCGCAACATCGCGACTTCGTCGGCCCGCATCGGCGCGGTGCAGGGCAACGTCCCGCGACTCGGCCTCGACTTCAACGCGCAGCGGCGCGCAGTCCTCGACAACCACGTCCGCGCCACGCTCGCCTACGGCAAGGCCGTCGACGGCGGGCGCATCGATCAGCCCGACTTCGTCCTCTGGCCCGAGAACGCGTCGGACATCTCGCCGCTGGACAACGCCGACGCGGCCGCGGAGATCACCGCGGCCTCCGAAGCGGTCAACGCCCCGATCCTGGTCGGCACCCTGATCCGCAACCCCGACGGCCGGCCCACCAACTCGGTGCTCGTGTGGGACGGTTCCCAGGGGCCGGTCGACCGTTACGACAAACACATCGTCCAACCGTTCGGCGAATACCTGCCGTGGCGGCCGTTCTTCCGACTCTTCTCGTCGTACGCCGACATGGCGGGCGACTTCCGCCCGGGGACCGGGCCGGCGGTCGTCGAGGTGCCGGGACGTTCCGGAGAGGTCACCGTCGGAGTCGCCACGTGCTGGGAGATCGCCTTCGATCGCGCCGCGCGACAGTCGGTGCGCGAAGGCGCGCAGATGTTGTTCGTGCCGACGAACAACGCGACCTTCGGACGCACCGAGATGACCTATCAGCAGTTGGCCATGTCACAGGTGCGTGCCGTCGAGCACGGCAGGTCGGTCGTCGTGGCCGCCACCAGCGGTGTGAGCGCGATCATCAACCCGGACGGCTCGATCACCCGACAGTCCGGCGTGTTCACCGCCGATGTCCTCACCGCACGACTTCCGCTGCACGATGACACCACCGTCGCGACCCGTCTGGGCCCGTGGCCGGAGGTCGTGGCGATCGTTGCGGCGGTGGCGGGGCTTTTGTTTGCGCTGCGCTCGCGTACTAGGTTCTCACTCAGACCACGCACGGCCGCCGCACGGGCGACCGGGACAACGAAGGAGCTCGATGGCATCGGGGATTGACGCCACGGCAGGGCAGCGGCTGCCCGACGACCCGCCGCAACCCGTGGTCGGTGGAGACGGTACGGGTGCGCTGGTCGTCGTGCCGACATTCAACGAGCGTGACAACCTGCCGCTCATCGTGGCGCGTCTGCACGACGTCCTGCCCGGTGCCCATGTCCTGGTCGTCGACGACTCGAGCCCGGACGGGACCGGCGAGGTCGCCGACGAACTGGCGCGCGCGGACGAGACGGAACGAGTGCACGTCCTCCACCGGGTGGAGAAGGACGGCCTCGGCAAGGCGTATCTGGCCGGATTCGCCTGGGGACTCGGCCGGGACTACCCCGTCATCGTCGAGATGGATGCCGACGGAAGCCACGCTCCCGAGCAGCTGCACCGCCTGTTCGATGCCATCAACGACGGTGCGGACCTCGTCATCGGCTCCCGGTACGTTCCGGGGGGCAAGCTCGTCAACTGGCCGAAACGGCGCGAGTTCCTCTCCCGCGGCGCCAACACCTACGCCCGGATCGCCCTCGGCGCCCGGGTGCACGACATCACCGCCGGCTTCCGCGCGTATCGGCGCATCGTCTTGGAGAAGATCGAGCTCGACACCGTCGAGTCGGCGGGCTATTGCTTCCAGATCGACCTCGCCTGGCGCACGGTGCGGGCCGGCTTCGACGTACGGGAGGTGCCCATCACCTTCACCGAACGCGAGATCGGCGTCTCCAAGATGAGCGGCGGCGTGATGTCGGAAGCGTTCACGATGGTCGCCCGCTGGGGTGTGCAGAGCCGACTCGAACGCTGGGGCCTCGTCAACTCGCGGTAGCGCCCTCGCGGCCCGGATTCAGACAGACCAAGACCCGACCAAAAAAGACTCGACCCGGCAGGATTACCCTGCCGGGTCGATGTCGTCGTGGGCGACGGTGTCAGTTGGTGATGCCCTTGCGCCGCTGCTTGAGCAGGTCGAGCCGCTCGTTCAGCAGAACCTCGAGCTCTTCCTCGCTGCGTCGTTCGAGCAGCATGTCCCAGTGCGTACGCGGCGGTTTGGTCTTCTTCTCCTCGGGCTCGGCGCCCTCGAGGATGGTGCCCTCCATACCGTTCTTGCACGGCCACTTCGACGGGACCTCCGCGTCATCGGCGAACGGCACGTCGAAGATCTCGCCGTTGTCGGTGCGGTACTGGACGATGCGTCGCGGCGCGAGGTCGTGGTCGCGATCGGTCTCGTAGCTCACCGCGCCGAGGCGGCTACCCCGAAGTACTCGATCTGCCATGAAAGGATTCCTCTCAGCTTCGTCGGATTTCTCGGTCTGCCGGGAAATCTCTGTTGCTTGCTCCGCGTGCGATTCGCACGACTGAGTGGTCAACAGACATATTCTACGCGCTTGTGTGCGTGACATCGCCATCGGCGACGTTCCGTGTTGTCGCGCGACTCCTGGACGGCGGCCGCACGGTACGGTCTCGGTGTGGAACCTGGCTACCCTCACCGTCGCCGGCCATATTCGTGCGCGTGGTGTGGCCGCACCATGGTCGACTCCGACCTGGGGCGTCGTCGCAAGTATTGCAAGCGTTCCTGCAGGCAGCGAGCTTACGAACAGAGAACGCTGCTGGAGGGCACATCCATTCCCGCTGACGCCGTCATCCTGTCGTCGGCTGAGGCAGCCGATTTCGGGGACCGGATGTTCGCTCTGCGCTGCGCCGCCGAAGACCTGGGTACGGCGGTGGCCGAGCGCGCCGACCACGACGTCCTCGCCGATCTCGCCGAGACGCTGCTCGACCTCGCTCGCGATGCCGAGAAGCTGCGATGATCGCGCGCATCTTCGGCCCGTCGCTGGTCGTCACCCTGATCGCGATGGCGATCGCCTACCTCTACCTCGGCTGGACCGGACTCGCCCTGTGCGCGATCCTCGGTGTTCTGGAGGTGTCGCTGTCCTTCGACAACGCCGTCATCAATGCGACGATCCTTGAACGGATGAGCGCGTTCTGGCAGCGCATGTTCCTCACGGTCGGCGTGCTCATCGCCGTGTTCGGCATGCGTCTGCTCTTCCCGCTGCTCATCGTCTGGGTGACCGGGAACCTCAACCCCGTCGAGGCCCTGGACCTGGCGATGAACCCGCCTCCCGAGGGCCAGACGCACTTCGCCGACGGGCAGCCGAGCTACGAGACGATCCTGACCGACGCACACCCCCAGATCGCCGCCTTCGGTGGCATGTTCCTTCTGCTGCTGTTCCTCAACTTCGTGCTCACCGAACGGCGACACACCTGGCTGACCTGGCTGGAACGGCCGCTGGCCGCACTCGGCAAGCTCGACCAGCTCGCGGTCATCCTCGCCGCGGGTGCATTGGTGCTCGCCGCGGAGTACCTCGCCCCCGACGAGATCCGCGCCACCGTCCTGATCGCCGGAATCCTCGGGATGATCACCTACCTCACGGTCGACGGACTCAGCGCACTGTTCATGTCGGACGCCCCCGAGGACGATGACGACGCCGATGGCGGTGAGGGTGACCAGGGCGCGAGTGAGGGTGAGCGCACGAAATCGGGTCGGGCCGGGCCGACGCCCGTCACCGTCGCGACCGGCAAGGCCGGGTTCTTCCTGTTCCTCTACCTCGAGGTGCTCGATGCGTCGTTCTCCTTCGACGGCGTCATCGGGGCGTTCGCGATCACCTCGGACCCGATCATCATCGCGCTCGGCCTGGGCTTCATCGGTGCGATGTTCGTGCGGTCGATCACCATCTACCTGGTCCGCAAGGGAACGCTGGGGGAGTACCGATACCTGGAGCACGGAGCGCACTGGGCGATCGGTGCCCTGGCCGTCATCCTGCTGATCAGCATCGAGATCGAGATCAACGAGGTCATCACCGGACTCGTCGGCGTGGCCTTCATCGGGGCGTCGCTGGCGAGCAGCATCCACGCGAACCGGCGGGACGCGCGGGCAGAGCAGGCCAAAACGGTCGGGGTCTGAGGGCCAGAAACCCGCGGCTTCCGAACTCGAGATGAACGTCGGCGGGATGTTTGGAATCACTGTGGGCCGCCGCCTGTTTTCTGTCGTCCGACCGGTGTACAAATAACGGCGTCGGTGACGTGTGTCACGCGAGAACCGTAGCCAGACGGTCCGCGGCACCACGTCCGGGTAGTAGGTCGAAAACGCAGATTCGGTGGTGTTCATGGACAGCAAGCAGCAGCAGATGATCCGGTTCGAGACGGACTGGTACCCGCTGGGAGGTGGCTCCTCGCGGCAGATCGTCGAGGAGTTCGGCCTGACCGATCGAGATTTCTTCTCGGAGGTCAACCGACTGGTCGACGCCGACCCACCCGCCGCGCTGAGTGCTGCGGAGCTGCGCCGCATGCGTGAGGTCATCCGTCGTCGGCTGTGGATGGCACGCTGACGCGGACCCGCTGAGTTCGGTCGCCCACCGGCGCGGGGGATAATCGGGCGGTGCCTTTCTCCGACGACGATCTCGAATCGTTCTACCGCGAGATCGAGGCACGCACCGCATCGCGTGATCAGCCGCGACGCAGCCACCGCGGGGGCATCGACTATCCGGCCTGCCCGACGCCCGACAAGCTGCCGTTCGCCTCACCCGCGGACGCGCGCGACGGTATCGATCGCCTCCGCCGTCACATCATCGGCAACGCCCCCGATCTCCGGTACTACGAATGCAGCTGTGGCGCTTGGCACATCACCAGTTCGGCACAGCTGATCCACCGTCGGGTCCCGCCGCCGTCCGTGCGACGTCGTAAAGGTAAGAAGAAGCGGTGACTCCTGCGTCCTCCGGGCCCATCGTCCTCGTCGACCTCACGTGCGCCGAGCCGGCCTCGTCGGCCGCTGCCTACCAGCGGCTCCTGGACCGGCCGGTGGTCGCCTCGGCTGCCGAGGACCAACGGTTCGCCGTGAGGGTCGGCAACACCGCACTCCACCTCGGTGCATCGGAACGGGAGTCGTCGGCGGGGACCGGCGAGCACGGCGTGTACTTCATCGTCGACGACTCCGCGGCCGTCGGGCGACTGCTCGCCCGACGCAACCATCCGGTGACCCCGTCGCCCCTCGGACTGATCGGTGACCGGCCTCGCCTCGGGGTCGTCGACCGAGAGGCGCAGACCATTCCGCGCGACGGTCCGGCCGTTCGTGACGGCGATCTCACCGGCCTCGACCACCTCGTGTTCACCTGCGGCAGCCGCGATGCGGCCGTCGCGTTGTTCGCCGGCACCTTCGATCTCGACTTCCGGCTCGATCAGAGGATCGCCACCGACAGCCGACAGTTGTTCTTCCGGCGCGGCGACCTCATTGTCGAGGTCGTGGCCACCCCCGATCCGCAGCCGGCCGCTGAGCCGTCGGTCGTGCTGTGGGGTGTGGCATGGCGTTCGGCCGACGTCGACGCCTCGCACGCCCGCCTGACCGAGGCCGGATTCGACCTCAGCGACGTGCGTACCGGTCGCAAACGCGGTACCCGGATCTTCACGGTGCGCGACCGCGAACTGGCCACCCGCACGGTGGTGATCGGGCCCGCCGACTGACTCGGCAGGCCCTCTCACCTCGGTCGATTCCCGACCACACAACCCGGAAAACGCCAAACGGTGGGTTTTCGCACCCTCCTGAGCTAATCTGACTACAAATGTTGTCGAAATCCACTTTGCCGAGAACGACGTTGGGGGCACCATGACCGCGGTACACGAAGAACCGACATCGACCGACCTCACCGCAGCGGGACCAGCGGCACCGGCGACACCGGGCACCGAGGAGACAGTTCCTGTCGAGCCGCTGCTCAACCATCGTGACGACGAGATCGAGCTGATCCCGCCGGAGTCGCTCACCGCCAAGCTCACCGGCATGTACACATTCCTGCCGATCAACGGTGCGGCTTTCGTCATGCAGGTGATGCATCCGGTCATCGGCGACGTGGTCGGCAAGTACTCGGTCTTCCGCACCGATCCCGTCGGACGGGCCATCAGGTCGGCCGACTCGGTGCTCCGCTGGACCTACGGGGGCCAGGAGGCACTCGAGGAGGGCAAGCGCCTGCGCAGACTCCACCAGCCGCTACAGATGCGTAACTCGGAGGGCAAGCACATCAGCGCGCTGAATCCGGAGGCGTACGCGTGGGTCATCGCCACGGCGTTCCCCACGATCGAGACCGCGGCGCCGCTGGTACTCGGTCGCCACTTCACTCTCGAAGAGCGCAAGGAACTGCTCCGCGACAACCGACGGATCGCCAAGATCGTCCAGGTGCCGATGAAGGGATACCCGGAAACCCTCGAGGAGTTCGACGAGTACTTCGACGATTTCATCGAGAACAAGCTGGTCCGTCACCCCGTCGCGCTCGAACTGATCGATCAGATGCGCGCGGCTCCCGTCATCCCGAAGTCGGTACCCAAGGCGCTGCGGCCCGCGGTCAAGAAGGCGGCAGCCACCGCATCGGTGCCGTTCCAGAACTTCAACTACCTCACCACCGTCGGCGTGATGGACCCCCGTGTCCGTGAGATCCTCGGTCTGACCTGGACCGACGCCGAGCAGCGTCATCTCGAGCGAATTCATCGAAACCTGCGTTTCGCCTACCGCGCGCTGCCCGAGCGCCTGACGTACTTCCCGCTGGCCTATCACGCCCGTCGCCATCACGACGCGATCCAGGCCATGAAGGTGCGCGAGCAGGCGAGTGCCGCCTACCAGTACGGATCGAAGAAGGGCTGACCGCGCAGCCTCACACCATTCTTCGTCGGGTTGGTCACGTCGTCGGGGGCGCGACCAACCCGACGACGTGTTCACCGATCGCCGGCGACGCGGTGATGCCGGGAGACTCGATGCCGAAGAGATTGACCAATCCGTCGACACCGTGAGTCTCCGGGCCCGCGATGACGAAGTCACCAGGGGGCTCACCCCGTCCCGCGACCTTGGGACGAACCCCTGCGTAGTTCGGAACCAGGGCGCCCGTGGGCATCTCGGGCCAGTAGGTGCGGATCGCGTGCTCGAACGCGTGCACCCGAGAGGTGTCGACGGAATAGTCGATCGCCTCGGGTGACGTGGTCTCGTCGAGCCACTCCACATCGGGACCGAACCTGGCCGAGCCGGTGAGGTCCATCGTGAAGTGCACTCCGAGCCCGCCGTCGGACGGCACGGGGTAGATCAGGTGCCGGAACGGTGCGGGCGCGCCGGACAAGCCGAAGTAGTTGCCTTTGGCCAGCCGGCGTGGGGGGATGGGGTCGTCGAATCCGGTGAGCGATCGGGCGACGTCCCATGCGCCGAGTCCGGCGCAGTTGACGAGCAGACGACCGGTCGCCTCGCCGTTGGTGGTCTCCACGGTGAACCCGTCGCGACCGACGCGGCCACCGATCACCTTGCTGCGCAGCGCGATCGCACCGCCGGCGGCTTCGAGATCGAGTCGAAACGCCCGGACGATGCCGTCGACGTCGACGATGCCCGTCGACGGTGAGAACAGCGCGCCGGCACCTGCGACCGCCGGTTCCCGCTCCCGCAACTCCGCCGGCCCGATGAGTCGCAGGTCGCCGACCCCGTTGGCCGTGCCCAGGCGCATCAGATCCCCGAGACGCCCGAGCTGTGCGGCATCGGCGGCCACGATGAGTTTGCCGGGTTGCCTGCGGGTCACGCCGTGCTCGTCGCAGTATCGCGTCAGCAGTTCGCGTCCACGGACGCAGAAGCGGGCCTTCAGGCTGCCCCGGGGATAGTAGATCCCGGCGTGGAGAACCTCGGAGCTTCTCGACGTCGTCTGGGTGCCAACGGTTTCCGCCGACTCGAGCACGACGACCTCGAGCCCTCGGCGCGCGCAGGCACGTGCCACGGCGAGCCCCACGATGCCGCCACCCACGACCAGGCAGTCGGTCTTGGTCACGGTGGTCCTCTCGATTGTTGCGAGAACTGCGCCGGGTTTTCCGAGAACTGGAGCCAAGCTATCCGAGAGCCGGCAGCTGCGTGGGGCAGACTGGGCTGATGCGGCATTCAGATGTTCTCGCGATCGTGCAGGCCGGTGGGCGTGGTTCCCGGATGGAGGTTCTGACGGATCGGCGGGCCAAGCCGGCACTCCCGTTCGCCGGGAACTACCAGCTCATCGACTTTCCGCTGTCGAATCTGCACCACAGTCACATCGACGATGTCTGGCTGTGCGTGCAGTACGAGGCGGAGACGATCACCGAGCTCGTGGCCGGCGGTCGTCCGTGGGACCTCGATCGCACGAGCGGCGGGTTGCGGATCGTGATGCCCGAGGAGACCGACGCGCCCGAGACCGAGGACGGATTCGCCACCGGCAACGCAGACCTGCTGTATCGCATCCGCCACCGGATCGCCGATCACCGGCCCGCCGAGGTCATCGTGATGAGTGCCGACCACGTCTACGACTTCGACTTCCGTGACGCCCTCGAGACCCACCGCCGCCGTGAGGCCGAATGCACCGTCGTCACCACCACCTGTCCGCTCGACGAAGCCACGCAACACGCCACAGTCACGAGTCGTCGTGACGGCACGGTCCGCGAGTTCCGGTACAAGCCGGACCGCGCGACGACCCGCACGATCGCCACCGAGATCTTCATCTACGACCCGGCGGTCCTGATCGAGGGCCTGGAGTATCTGGCGAGCCAGACGTCGGCCGGAACCGCTAAAGACGACACCGGCCTCGGCGACTTCGGCGAGCATCTCCTGCCGTGGTTCGTCGACCGGGGCAAGACGGTTGCGCACGCGATGCCCGGGTACTGGATCGACGCGGGTCGGCCGGAGACCTATCTACAGGCGCATCGCGACCTGATCGGCGGGTCCCTCGACGTCTTCCGCACCGATCGGCCGATCCTCACCCGCCAGCCGCAACGCCCGGCCGCGCGCGTGGAGTCAGGCGCCGTGATCGAGGACAGCCTGGTCAGTAGCGGGGCACACATCCGCGGAACCGTTCGTCGCAGCGTTCTCGGACCCGGTGTCGTCGTGGAGAAGGGTGCGGTCGTCGCCGACTCGGTCATCTTCGCCGACGCGGTGGTCGGTGCGGGCGCGTCGATCGCGTGGTCGGTGCTCGACGAGCGTGTGCGCGTGGGGCCGGGTGCGACCGTCGGCGGGCACCCACGCACGCGGCCGGTGCCGACCGACAAGATAACGCTCGTCGGCATGGACACCCAGATCCTGCGGAACGCCCGCGTCGCGCTCGGTGATCGAGTCGAGCCGGGTCGGCGGATCCGTTGACAGGTACCGGCGCCGGGAGCGAAGCGAGCGGGCCTAGCACTCTCGCTCGGGCGCGGCTCTGGCGGGATCACGATCCCGACCCCGAGACCCGCGCGCGACTCACCGATCTCATCGACGCCGCAACAGGCGGCGACGCCCGTGCCGTCGCCGACCTCGAGTCGCGTTTCCGAGGCCCGCTGACCTTTGGGACCGCCGGGTTGCGCGGCGAGGTCGGCGCGGGGGAGACCCGGATGAACGTCGCGGTTGTCACCCGCGCGACGGCGGGCCTGGCCCGATATCTGAGCGACACCGTCGGGCCTGATGCTCGTGTCGTGGTCGGTTGCGATGCCCGACACGGCTCTGACGACTTCTTCGATGCCACCACCGAAGTGCTTGCCGCGCAGGGCTTCACCGTGTTCGCGCTGCCACGGCGGTTGCCTACGCCGCTGACCGCGTATGCCACCCGGGCGCTCGACTGCGATGCGGGCGTGATGATCACCGCGTCGCACAACCCGCCTGCCGACAACGGGTACAAGGTCTATCTCGGCGCCCGGGCCACCGACGAGTCGGGGCGGGGCGTGCAGATCGTCTCACCCGCCGACGCCGACATCGCGGACCGGATCGCGCAGGCGCCTCCTGCGGACGAGGTTCCTCGGGATCGGGACGCCGTGATCGGTGTCGGTGAGGACACCGTGGGGGACTACGTCCGCCGCACCGCGGGGTTGCGTGCAGACCCCGACCCCTGCCCGGTGCGCGTCGTGCTGACGCCGCTGCACGGGGTCGGCGGAACAGTGGCCCGTGAGGTTCTCCGGTCCGCCGGAATCGACGACGTCCACTCCGTCGCAGCACAATTCGCGCCCGACCCGGACTTTCCGACGGTCGCGTTCCCGAACCCGGAGGAACCCGGCGCCCTCGACCTCGCGCTCGACCTCGCCCGGGAGGTGCGCGCGGACGTCGTGATCGCGCTCGATCCCGACGCGGACCGGTGTTCGGTCGCGACGCCCTCGGGCGACGGCAGCTGGCGGCAGCTCACCGGCGACGAGATCGGGTGGTTGCTGGGGGAGCAGGCCGCACAGGATCCGACGCGCGATGGCGACACCCTCGCGTGTTCGATCGTGTCGAGCCGGTTGCTGGGAAAGATCGCCGCCCATCACGGTCTGCGTTTCTCGGCCACTCTCACCGGTTTCAAGTGGATCGCCCGAACCCCGGGGTTGCGCTTCGGATACGAGGAGGCGATCGGCTACTGCACCGATCCGCTGAGCGTTCGTGACAAGGACGGGATCGGGGCGATGGTCCGCGTCATCGGGCTCGTCGAATCCCTGGCCCGGCGGGGCCGCACGCTCACCGACGCGCTGGACGCGCTGGCACGCCGGCACGGATTCCACGCCACCGCACCGATGAGCATCCGGGTCGAGGACACCGACCGGATCGGGTCGATGATGCGACGGCTCCGGTCCGCGGAGATCGGCGACCTCGCCGGTTCGCGGGTCGTCGAGATCGAGGATCTCTCATCGGGTTCGGCCGATCTGCCGCCGACCGACGCGCTGGTCGTCCGCACCGCCGCCGACGACCGGGTGATCGTCCGGCCGTCGGGCACCGAACCGAAACTGAAGTGCTATCTCGAGGTGGTTCTCGACTGTCCAGACGGTGCGATACCCCGTGACGAGGCGGCACGGCGTCTCGAGGTGCTGTCGAACGATGTCGCCGCTTTGCTCGGAGTCTGACGAGTGGCGGCACTACGATCGGTCTGTGCCGCGTACCGACTCCGACCAGCGCCTGCGGGATCTGACTCTGCTCAGACAGGTCCGTGACCGCATCGACCGCGAGTATGCACAGCCGCTCGACGTCGAGGCACTGGCGCGGGGGGTGAACATGTCCGCGGGACATCTGAGCCGCAAGTTCCGCCAGACCTACGGCGAATCCCCGCATTCGTATCTGATGACCCGCCGGATCGAACGCGCGATGACCCTGCTGCGCCGCGGCGACCTCAGTGTCACCGAGGTCTGTTTCGAGGTCGGATGTTCGTCGTTGGGAACCTTCAGCACTCGTTTCACCGAACTCGTCGGGGTGCCGCCGACGGTGTATCGCGAACAGTCCGCCGATGCCACGGACGGCATCCCGGCATGCCTGGCGAAGAACATCACGAGACCGATCAGGAATCGAGAAGCGCAGCGCCGGTGAGGGTGCCTAGCCTGATCCCATGAACATCACCATCCAGTACACCTTCCTCCCGCACACCGACGGCGACGCCGCGCTCGGCTTCTACCGCGACCTCCTCGGATTCGAACTCCGCAAGGACGTCGGCTACGAGGGCATGCGATGGCTCACCGTCGGCCCGCCGGGACAGCCGGGCACGTCGATCGTTCTGCACCCGCCGGCCGCCGACCCCGGCATCACCGATGAGGAACGCCAGACCATCCTCGAGTTGATCGCCAAGGGCAGCTACGGGGCGGTCACCCTCGCCACCGACGATCTCGACGGGCTGTTCGAGAAGCTGCAGGCGAGCGGCGTCGACATCGTGCAGGAGCCGATGGACCAGCCGTACGGCGTCCGCGACGCCGCCGTCCGTGACCCGGCGGGCAACCTCATTCGCATCGATCAGGCGAGCTGAGACATGTGCGGTCCCGGTCGATGTCCGCCTCCCCAGGCCGTCGACACGGTCGTCGCCGTGGAACACGCCGCGGCGGCGACCCGCGCCCTGGTTAGATCGACCGGGAGTCCGCACGTTCGCCACGCGGATCCGAGTCCCGTTCACAGCGCCGACCCAGCACCGTCGGTCGCCGCCCCGATGGAGAGACGATGAGCCGAGCAACGCGCACCCCGCCTACTTCCCGAGCAGCAATGTCGGTGACCGACGCCCACCCCGCTGACACCCACGACCGCATCCGCGTCCACGGGGCGCGGGAGAACAACCTCAAGAACGTCGACGTCGACCTGCCCAAGCGGCGCCTGACGGTGTTCACCGGGGTCTCCGGATCCGGAAAGAGCTCGCTGGTCTTCAGCACCATCGCCGCCGAATCCCAGAGGCTCATCAACGAGACCTACAGCGCGTTCGTCCAGGGATTCATGCCGTCGATGGCGCGCCCCGACGTCGACGTTCTCGAAGGCCTGACGACGGCCATCATCGTCGACCAGGAACGGATGGGCGCCAATGTCCGGTCCACCGTCGGCACCGCGACCGATGCCAACGCGATGCTGCGAATCCTCTTCAGCCGCTTGGGAACCCCGTATATCGGTTCACCACAGGCGTTCTCGTTCAACGTCGCCTCCATCAGCGGTGCCGGTGCGGTGACCATCGAGAAGGCAGGCCAGAAGGTCAAGGAGCGTCGCAGTTTCTCGATCACGGGCGGCATGTGCCCGCGATGCGAGGGTCGCGGCGATGTCTCCGACTTCGACCTCACCGCGCTGTACGACGCGTCGAAGTCGCTGAACGAGGGCGCGCTCACCATCCCCGGTTACTCGATGGACGGCTGGTACGGCCGGATCTACCGTGGTTGCGGCTTCTTCGATCCCGACAAGCCGATCGCGAAGTTCACCAAGAAGCAGCTCAACGACCTGCTGTACAAGGAGCCGACCAAGATCAAGGTCGAGGGCATCAACATCACGTTCGAAGGTCTGATCCCCAAGATCCA
Source organism: Gordonia terrae (assembly GCF_051789125.1). Lineage (GTDB taxonomy): Bacteria > Actinomycetota > Actinomycetes > Mycobacteriales > Mycobacteriaceae > Gordonia > Gordonia terrae_A. The sequence goes on from NZ_CP196526.1 coordinate 2,624,701, forward strand.
GAAGTCCATGCTGAGCAAGGACCGCGAGGCTATGCAGCCGCACATCCGCGCCTTCGTGGACCGCGCGATCACCTTCGCGACCTGCCCGGATTGTGAGGGCACCCGCCTGACCGCGGAGGCCAGGGCGTCGAAGATCAACGGCATCAGCATCGCCGACGCATGCGCCATGCAGATCAGCGATCTCGCCCAGTGGGTGGCCGAGCTCGACGATCCGTCGACGGCCCCGCTGATCGCCGCGCTGCGTGAGCACCTCGACGCCTTCGTCGACATCGGGCTCGGATACCTCTCGCTCGAACGGCCGGCCGGCACGCTGTCCGGCGGAGAGGCGCAGCGCACCAAGCTGATCCGCCATCTCGGGTCGTCGCTGACCGATGTCACCTACGTCTTCGACGAACCGTCGATCGGCCTGCACCCGCACGACATCACCCGCATGAACGACCTGCTGCGGGCCCTGCGGGACAAGGGCAACACCGTGCTCGTGGTGGAGCACAAGCCGGAGGTGATCGCGATCGCCGACCGTGTCGTCGACCTCGGTCCGGGCGCCGGCACCGACGGCGGCGAGATCGTTTTCGAGGGCACCGTCGACGAGTTGCGCGCCGCGGACACCCTGACCGGCCGTCACCTCGAGGATCGCGCCGCGGTCAAAGACGAGGTGCGTGCTCCGAGCGGGCATCTCGAGGTCCGTGGAGCCGATGCGAACAATCTCCGGGACGTCGACGTCGACATCCCCCTCGGGGTCCTCGTGGTGCTCACCGGTGTCGCCGGCTCCGGCAAGAGCTCGCTGATCAACTCGACGGTGGCCAAGCAGGACGGTGTCGTCTCCATCGACCAGAGCGCCATCAAGGGGTCACGACGCTCCAACCCGGCAACCTACACCGGCCTCCTCGAACCGATCCGAAAGGCCTTCGCCAAGGCAAACGGCGTCAAACCGGCTCTGTTCAGTGCCAACTCGGAGGGTGCGTGCCCCAACTGCAACGGAGCGGGCGTGGTCTACTCCGACCTCGCGATGATGGCCGGGGTCGCTGCCCCGTGCGAGGTGTGCGAGGGCAAGCGGTTCCAGGCCGAGGTGCTCGACTACACCCTGGGCGGGCGCAACATCAGCGAGGTCCTCGAGATGTCTGTCGCCCAGGCCGAGGAGTTCTTCGCCGACGGTGACGCCAAACTCCCCGCCGCACATAAGATCCTGCATCGGATGGTCGACGTGGGTCTCGGCTACATCAAGGTGGGTCAGCCGCTGACGACCCTGTCCGGCGGTGAACGCCAGCGGCTGAAGCTGGCGAGCCATATGGGGGAGAAGGGCGACGTCTACATTCTCGACGAGCCGACCACGGGCCTCCACCTGGCCGATGTCGAACAACTGCTGGGCCTGCTCGACCGCCTCGTGGACTCCGGCAAGTCGGTGATCGTCATCGAACATCATCAGGCGGTGATGGCGCACGCCGACTGGATCATCGACCTGGGACCGGGCGCGGGCCACGACGGGGGGCGGATCGTCTTCGAGGGCACACCCGCCGAGATCGTGGCCGACGGTTCGACCCTCACCGGCAAGCACCTCGCCGAGTACGTCGGCGTCTGACGCACTCAACTCGATCAAACGGTCGTATGCGCCGATAACGCGCGTCACGACCCGTCAACGGGACGTGTGTCCGTCGACCGACCCGGTCCCGCTCAGCACCGCCGAGCGGGACCGGATTGCTGGCGCCGAGTTCTCTTGGATTTTCAATCTCTGTGGAGTTGTCAAGGAACTTGTCGCGGTCCCGGGCGCTGCCGGGTGCGAAAAGTGCTACGCGAGGTCTTGGGCTCAGGCGGCGTTGTCGAGTGTCATGGTGCGTCGGTTGTAGGCGGGTAGGGGTCGGCGCAGGGGGTCGATGGTGGCGGGCGGGACGAGCCAGGGGTGTCGGTCGTAGCCGAGGATGATGTCCCAGCCGTGGTGGTGGACTTGGGTGTGGCAGCGTTGGCAGAGCAGGCAACCGTTGTCGAGGTCGGTGGTGCCGCCGTCCGCCCAGTGCTCGATGTGATGGACCTGCGTATGCGACGGTGGCGCACCGCATTTGATGCAGCAGGTGTCGCGGACGATGACGGCTTTGCGCAGGTGTGCGGGGAACAGTCGGCGGGTCTGTCCCATCTGTAGCGGGACGCCTTCGCCGTCGAGCACGATCTCGGTCAAGGTCCCGTCGCACGACACCTGTTTGGCGGTCGCCTGACTGACGGATCCGGTCCACGGCAGCGACGCCGGGGCGGTGCCGGTGGCGGGGATGGTCAGCAAGAGTTGCGTGCGTGGGGACCCGATGCTGTCGATGCTCGCTCCGAGTGCGGCTTGGTCGAGGATGAGCTCGAAGGCGTCGGCGCGGCGTTGCTCGGCAGACCGGCGGTCTTCGGCGCCGTCGGGTTCGGGCCGCAGGCAGGACCGTTCGTCGATCATGGTCAGGAATTTCTCGCCGATTGTTTGGGTGAGGTCGGCGCGGATGTCGATGCGGCCGTCGTCGGTGGTGTGGGCGTTGACCGAGTTCAGTGACGAGTCGTCGGCGGCGGGGAGGCCGGTGTCGGCGGCGTCGGTGATGGTGTTGCCGATGGTGCGGGCGTGTTCGAGCACCTGTGTCGGTGTCGCTCCGGAAAGTGCCTGACCGATGAGGTCGACCTCATGGGCGGTCTGGTCTTCGTCGGAAAGAGTCTCGGGACAGCGTGTTTCGATGTGTGCCAAACCGCGCACGATTGCATCGACGACTTCGGTGGACAGACGTCCGTCGGCGGCATGACGGTTGACCCTTTCCCGAATCGGTAGTGCGTCGACGATCCGCATGACGCGTGAAGCGGCGGCGGGTGGGTGGCCCATCTCGATGAGGAGCTTCCGCGTGGTGCTGCCCGCCTTCCGGGCAACCCCGAGGGTGTCGAGTTGTGCTGTGTGGGTGACGATCTGATGGTCGACGACGTTGCGAATCAACCGCAGCGTGTTCAACGCCTCGAATGTCGTTCCGCCCGTGCGATCGCCGGTGGGCGGGGTGGTCTCGATGAGCTGATCGAGGAGGGTGTCGAGCTCTGCCATGACTCCACAGTACGCGAACATACGTTCGAATGCCAGGAATATCCACAGCCTGATCCAGCCGAATGCGACTGGTACGTAGGGGAATTGAGTTCATTCCTTTCCCACTCGGCAACTGTGGTGAACTCCAGTCACACCCGTCTCTGATTTCTTTCCGAGATTGGTGGATGTGTCCTCAACTGACGCTCATACGATCAGCGAGGTGCGTCGTCTGAAGAGCCGTTGCCCTCGCGCTGTCGATCCGCGCACCACCGGTTGCCGAGGCCCTTGTGACCAGCCACGCGAGCACGACGTCCCCCGGCCGACCAGAAGTGATCGCCCACTTGGAACGCGCCCACTGAAGGAGCGCAGCGCCAGGAGTCACATCCAAGCGACCCGCCAGCACCCTCGTATTGCCCTCTGTGTCACCCCGTCATGGCACGATGGGCCCCGATGAACGGCGGGCGAGGTGAGAGCGGATCCTTGCGATCCGTCTCAGGGGTAACCCCTGGGTGCAGTCCACAGTTGGTTCCTGCGTCCGACGCCGGCCCGCACGCTGCACGTGCTCCGCGGCGCCGCGACACCACAGTTCTGGTCACCACACCCGTCGTTCATCACCAGTTCAGCCTGCGGCAGCGGGGTGCCGCGTGACCGAAGCCTTCCTGAGCGCCGCCGAGGCGGCCGAGATCGCCGCGGCGTTCTCGCGCACCTACGCCGCCTGGACCTGGCCAGAAGTGGTGGACGCGGTGCGGGCCGTGATGCCCGCGCACCTCGTCGACGACGTGGCGTCGCGTGTGTTCGAGCTGTCCCCGCACGAACCCCGCCACGCCGCGGAGGTACTGACCGAGGCCCTGGCACCGTGGATCCACCCGCCCGAGCAGGTCCGCGTGCCGCTGATCCTCCGAGAACCGGTCTCGCCCGGCACGGTTCCCGACGATCTACCCGACCTGTACGACGTCACCCAGCTTGCCCACTGGCTCGATTTCACTGTCCCCGAACTCGAGTGGTTTGCCGATCGGGGCGGATGGCTGCGGACGGCACGTCCACCGCTGCGCCACTACCGGACCTGGCAGCGTCCCAAGCGCGACGGCGTGCGCCTCCTCGAAGCGCCGAAACCACGGATGCGCGAGACCCAACGGCGCCTCCTGCGTCGGCTCGTCGAGAAGATACCGGCGCATCGGGCCGCGCGGGGGTTCGTCCCGGGATCGTCGGCTGCCGCGTTCGCGTGGCCGCACACCGACCGTCCGGTGGTGCTGCGGGTCGATCTGCGGCACTGCTTCGAATCCATCACCGTCGCGCGTGTCCGCGCGGTGTTCCGCGACGCCGGGTACCCCGCGCACATCGCCCGCATCCTGGCCGAATTGTGTACCACGACAACGCCTGTCGATGAACTAGGCGGCATCGGGATCGGTCACGCCGCCCTGTTGCGCGAACGCCATCTCCCGCAGGGCGCGCCGACCTCACCCCATCTCGCCAACCTCGTTCTGCGTCCGCTGGACCGTCGAATCGACGGCTACGCCCGACGCCACGGACTCCGGTACACCCGCTACGGCGACGACCTCGCCCTCTCGGGTGACTCCATGGACGCCGACCGTGCACTCTGGACCGTCCTGCGCATCGTCGAAGCCGAGAACTTCACGGTGCACGACGACAAGGTCCGGATCATGCGCCGGCACCAGCAGCAGCGCCTCGCCGGCCTGGTGGTCAACGACCGGCCTCAGGTCGCCCGATCGGACTACGACAACCTGCGGGCTCTGCTGCACAACGCCCGCCGCCACGGCGCGGCGTCGCAGAATCACGACGACCATCCGGACTTCCGGGCACACGTGTACGGGCTGATCGCATGGGTCGGCGCGACACGGGAGGAGCGTCGCCGGCGACTCCTGACGATGGCCGACGCGGTGGACTGGGACACCTGACAGCCCGAGCACGTCCAGGACGAGAGGGGCGAGGCCACCACGATACGATCCGCTCGGAAGCGAGGGCTCGTGACACCTGCAGTGAAGACCGACCGTGCACTGGACCACTACCTGGGATCGGCCCGGGCTCGAGGCGGGACGCTCGCCGCGTTCGTCATCAGTTCGATTCTGGCCATCGTCGTCCTGCCGAATCAGCCACCGACGCCGTACCGGATCGACTTCGACGTCTACCGCATGGGCGGCCGGGTCCTGATCGACGGCGGCGACCTCTACGGCGACCTCCCGCGACTTGCCGAAGGAGCCCACCTGCCCTTCACCTACCCGCCCCTCGCCGCCGGCCTGTTCTCGGTGTTCACGATCGTCCCCCTGTGGCTGGGCCAGATCCTGTTCACCGCCATCTCGATCGGCTGCCTGCTCCTGGTGTGCCGAATCGTGCTGTCGCGCCTCGTCAACCGTCCGCCGGCCGACCTGTGGTGGCTGGCAACACTCGCCGCGACGATCGGGCTGTGGCTCGAACCGGTGCGCGACACGCTCAACTTCGGTCAGATCAACATCGTGCTGATGACGCTGGTCGTCGTCGACGCGATGCTGGGCCGCGGCCGGTGGTGGAACGGGCTGCTCGTCGGACTCGCCATCTCGATCAAACTCACCCCCGCGGTGTTCCTGCTGTATTTCTTCCTGCGGCGGGACTGGCGTGCGCTCGTCGTCGCCGCCGTGTCCGCGATCGGATACGCCGGCGTCGGATACCTGCTCACCCCGAGTCATTCGGTCACCTACTGGACGTCGACCCTGTTCGACACCGATCGCATCGGGAGCCCGCACTTCGCGAACAACCAGTCGCTCAAGGGTGAGCTCGGACGTCTCGGACTCGACTCCGATCTGGCGTGGTTCCTCGCCTCACTGGCCGTGGGCCTGTTCATCGCCTGGGTGGCCTGGCGCCTGCTGTCGGCGGCCCCCGGAAGTGACGCCACCGCGACCGGCCCCGGCGACCTCGCAGCGCTGATCGCCGTCGCCTGCGCGGCGCTGTACTGCTCGCCGGTCGCGTGGGACCACAGCTGGGTCTGGATCGTCCCGCTCCTCCTGCTGTTGATTCACCTCGCCACACGGCCAGAGGCTTCGTCGGCGTGGTGGTGGCTCGTGGGGTCGGGTCTGGTCATCTTCGCCGTGGCGCCCCATCAGATCGTCCCGCAGCGCTACGACGCCGAGCTGTCCTGGACGTGGTGGCAGCACGTGATCGGATCGTCATACCTGCTCTGGGGCTTGGTGGTACTCCTGGCGCTGGGGGTCTCCGCGCCGCGTCTGATCGGTGTGCGACCCGTCCACGACACGCTGATCCATCCAGCCTGACCACCCCGTCGCCACGGCATGCTTGAAACATTCGCTACTATCCGTTCCAATGGTGCATAGTGATGTAACGCACATCGGATCGATGGGGAGTGGCAAGAAGATGGCGAGTCGGAAAAAGCAGATCCAAACCGTGCTGGCGGCGGCGAGCCGGCGGTACCCGAGCTCGGAGCGCCCTCTGGCCGAGCCACCCGAGGGCTCGGACCTCAAGCCCGTGATGGGTGACCCGGGGATCCCGTGGCTCGGTAACACGCTCGAGGCGCTGGTCGACCCGCTGAAGTCGGCGATGGACCGCTACGAGAAGTACGGGCAGGTGTCGTGGTCGGGTGCACTCGGCATGAACATGGTGACCCTGGTGGGCCCGGATGCCATCGAGGCCGTCTGGATGAATCGCAAGAAGGCGTTCTCCAGCGAACTCGGCTGGGAGCCGATGATCGGACCGTTCTTCCGCCGCGGAGTGATGCTCATGGACTTCGACGAGCACATGCAGCACCGCCGCATCATGCAGCAGGCGTTCAGCCGTCCGCGCCTCAACGGCTACCTCGACATCATGACGCCGCACATCGAGAAGACACTGGCCAATTGGGAGGTGGGCAACGGCTTCCGCATGTACTCGCGGACCAAGGACCTCACCCTGTCGCTGGCCACCGAGGTGTTCATGGGCGCACACGTCAGCGAGTCCGAGGCCCACCGCCTCGAGCACGCCTTCGAGGCAGCCGTACGCGGCGGCCAGGCGATGGTCCGTAAGGACGTCGGCAATTGGACGTGGGCGCAGGGCCTCCGCGGGCGCGAGGCGCTGCAGGAGTACTTCCGCTCGGAGATCCCGCTGCGGCGCGGCAACGACGGCGACGACCTCTTCAGCGTCCTGTGCAACGCCGAGAGCGACGAGGGAGAGACCTTCACCGACGAGGACATCGTCAACCACATGATCTTCGTGATGATGGCCGCGCACGACACCAGCACCATCGCGTTGTCGATGCTGACCTACTTCCTGGGCCGGCATCCGGAATGGCAGCAGCGCCTCCGCGAGGAATCGCTCGCCCTGGACAAGCCGACGATCGACTACGACGACGTCGACAAGCTCCCCAGCATGGAGCTCGCGTTCAAGGAGACACTGCGGCTCAATGCCCCCGTCGGCATGCTCTTCCGGATGGCCATCGAGGACACCGAGATCTGCGGCCACTTCATTCCGAAGGGCACGCTCCTCGCCATCCATCCGTGGGCGACGATGCTGCGCAAGGAATGGTGGCCGAACCCGAACCACTTCGATCCGGAACGGTTCTCCGACGAACGTCGCGAGGACAAGGTGCACCGCTTCGCGTGGGCACCCTTCGGCGGCGGTGCACACAAGTGCATCGGGCTGTACTTCGGTGGCATGGAGGTCAAGTCGATCCTCCACCAGATGCTGCAGCGCTTCGAGTGGGACGTTCCGGCAGGCTACCGCCCGGAGCTGACCTACGGCACCGGCCCCACCCCGGCCGACGGCCTGCCGATCAACCTGCGGCACCGCAAGATCTGAGCGTTCCTGTCTCCGCTCCCTGAGGTATCAGGAGCGCAAGCGACGAGCCACGAAGGGGCCGTGCCGATCTCACGGTCGCCCTTCGTGGCTCGCTGCGCTCGCACCTCAGGGAGCAGATCTGGCCGCCTGCGGACTCCGTCGACTGTGCGGGTTTTCCCGTCGACTGTGCACCAGTTCCCGTCGACCGTGCACCTTTTGGCGTCGAGTGGGTAGTCCGCCCATACGCCGAAGGCAGCCCCTACGACGCGTTGAGAATGCTGATCTCGAAGACGAGGGTGTCACCGACCTCGATGCCCGCCTGGGGGTTCCCCGAGGCATAACCGTCGGCGGAGGTCATCGCGACGCCCACCTTCGACCCGACCTTCTGCCCGGCGATGGCCTTGCTGAAGCCGGGGATCACACCGTCGAGCGGGAAGTCGACCGGCGTCCCGCTCTCGTACGCGCTGTCGAAGGTCTCACCGGTGCGGCCGTTGACACCGACGTAGCAGACCGACACCGACGCGGTCTCCGGCACGACGGCACCATCACCCTCGACGAGGGTCTTCACCTGGGTCTCGGTCACGCTCAACGGTGTCTCGATGGTGATCTTCGGCGCTTCGGTCGCCGTCGACGCGACCATCTGCAGTCCTCCGGTGGCGCCCTTCTCGCTCCACTGCGGTGTGGCATCGGCCTTGGCGGGGGCGGTGGGGCAGTTCGCCGCGCCCGAGTCGGAGGCGCCGGCGTCGGCTCCTCCTGTCGCCGCTGTCGCGGTCGGTTCCGTTGTGCCCGAACCGGAGTCGGAGTCGGAGCTGCAGCCGGCCACCGTCAGGACGACGGCCGCACCGAGGACGAGGATCGCGTTCTTGATGTTCACCCCGGGAACGCTACCCGAGCCGCGCACAGTCACCGAGAGCTATGACCGGCCAGAACGCGGGCGGCGCGTTCCAGATCTGCCCGCACGGCTCGCGCCGCCGGCCACCGGCCGGCACTCAGCACCAACCCGACGACGGCCGGCACCGTCAGCACCGCTTCGGCGTGCACGCCGGTGCCGAGATCACGCTCCTCGAACGTCAGCGTCAACACTGCATCGACCGATCGCCACCGTCCGATCTCGCGCCAGGTCCGCCCCGGTTCACACGCCGTTACCTCCATCCGCGGCGCCACACCCGGCACGACGGTGACATCAGTCCAGCTCGTGCCGAGTCCACCCGCCCGGTCACCGATCTGGTGGAGGTCGTCGACGCGGCGCAGGCTCGACTGCCACTGAGGACGGTTCGACGGGTCGGCGAGATAGTCGAAGACGACATCGATCGGCGCGTCGAACTCGACCACCGAGTCGATCACGGTGACGCGGGCGGGGGAGAGCATCAGCGGATCAGTCCGGCGAGTTGCTCGACCTCGGCGACGCTTCCGGGCGACACGAGCATCGTGGTGACCCCACACGACTCCCACACCTTGATCTGCTCGCGGACGTGGTCGAGGTCGCCCACGATCGCCGAATCCTCGACGACAGCATCCGGAATGATCTGCGCCGCCTCGTCTTTCCTATTGCTGCGGAACAACGCGGTGACCTCGTCGACGACGTCGGCATAGCCCATCCGGCGGTAGACCTCGGCGTGGAAATTGGTGTCCTCGCTACCCATTCCGCCCATGTACAGCGCCAGGAAGGGCTTGATGGCCGCGTAGGTCCCCGCCTTGTCGTCGGTGACGACGATCTGTGCGGTGGCACAGATCTCGAAGTCCTCCCGGCTGCGTCGCGCACCGGGACGCGCGAAACCCTCGTCGAGCCACTCGTTGTAGGTGTCCGCCATACGCGGGGTGTAGAACAGCGGCAGCCAACCGTCGGCGATCTCGGCCGCCAGTGCAACGTTCTTCGGACCTTCGGCGCCGAGCATCACGGGGATGTCGCTGCGCAGCGGATGCGTGATCGGCTTGAGCGTCTTACCCAGTCCCGAGGCGCCCTCACCGTCGAAGGGCAGCGGATAGTGCGGGCCGGCACTGCTGACGGGTGCCTCCCGTGCCCAGACCTGACGCATGATGTCGATGTATTCACGGGTGCGCGCAAGGGGTTTGGCGAACTTCTGTCCGTACCATCCCTCGACGACCTGCGGTCCTGAGACGCCCAGTCCGACGATGTGGCGCCCGCCGGAGAGATGGTCGAGGGTGAGTGCGGCCATCGCGCAGGCGGTCGGCGTGCGAGCCGACAGTTGCAGCACCGAGGTCCCCAGCCGCACGCGCTCGGTGGATGAACCCAGCCAGGCGAGCGGTGTGTAGGCATCGGATCCCCACGCCTCGGCGGTGAAGATGCTGTCGAAGCCGGCCGATTCTGCCGCGGTGACGAGTTCGGCGTGATGCGTCGGAGGTTGAGCGCCCCAATAGCCCAGTTGCAAGCCCAGTTTCACTGGCTGACCCCCTCGGATTCGGCCGCGGCTTCGGCAGCGATCTGGTCGAACTGGGCGCCCATCGCCTCGGCGACGGCCTGGGCGCCCGACAGCGGCCGGACCATCACCATCAGGTCGTCGATCTGTCCGTCGGCGTTGACGTGGATGAAGTCGCAGCCGGTGATCTTCTTGCCGCCCACCACGGCTTCGAAGACGAGTGCCGAGTCGTGTCCGTCGGCGTCGTTGATCTCCCGGATGTAGTGGAAGTCCTCGAAGACGCGCAGCACGCCCCGCAGGATGGCCGCGGTGATCGCCTTGCCCGGGTACGGCTTGAACGCGACCGGACTGGTGAACACGACGTCGTCGGCGAGCAGCGATCTCATCGCCTGCTCGTCGCGCGCCTCGACGGCCTCTCGGAACTGCTTCATACGTCGACCTCCCTGTCGATGGATATCGATTCGACGCTAACCAATGTCCTACGACGAGGAGCCAGGAGTACGACCAATGCCGTGGCCAGCACGGCGATGCCCAGCCATCCGACGACGGTGATCGGCTCGGCGAGCACCACGACGGCCAATGCTGTCGCCACTGCCGGTTCGATCAACGTGATGGTGGTGGCGGTGGAGCTGTCGATACGACCGAGCCCCTGACTGAACAGCACGTAGCCGAGGAATTGCGGCACCAGGACGAGATACCCCAGAACGACGAGCGTGTCCGGGTGGTCGACGATCGCCGGCACACCGACCGCCACCACCGGCACCAGCAGCAGCCCGCCGAGTCCCATGACGCTGCCGGCCGCGGCGCCGCGCGGGACCGACCGGTTCATCAGTCGGCGCATCGCCCACGAGAACCCGGCGTAGGTGAGCCCGGCGAGCAGACCGAGACCGACACCGAGCGCCGCGGAATGACCGTCCGACACCGAATCGGAGTGCGACGACTCGCTGCGCGACAGTGCGAGGGCTGCGCTACCGGCGATGCCGAGGAGACAGGCGGTGCTCCATCGCCGGGTGAGTCGCCGGCCGTCGGCGATCCGCTCGATGACGGCCGACACCAGGGGCGCCGACGCCAGCGACACCACGGTGCCGAGCGCGACGCCGCCGACGCGCATCGAACCGAAGAAACACAACGGGTAGACCATCACGCAGACACCGCCGACGAGGGCGACCCGCCACTGAGCGATGAGCCGGGGCCACGAGCCGCGGAGCACTCGCACGTTGGCCGCAGCCTGCAGGAGCCCACCGCCACACATCGCAACGGCGCCGATGGTGACGGCACTGAGCGCCGGTGCGAGTGCCGCCGCGGTCCCCGAGGTGCCCCACAGGATGGCGGTGAGCGCCACCACGACCATCCCGACGCGCTCCGACGATCGGGTGTCGCCACTCATCCGCGCGCCGGCCGCGGGTGACGCGCGTAGAAGTCGAGATGCCGTCGTGCGGCGTCATCCCAGGTGAGTGAGGCGGACAACGTCTGCCCGGCCTGCCGGCGGTGATCATCGGACTCCAGAGACCTCTCCAGTGCCGCCGCGAGTTCGGGCACGGTCGAGGCGTAACGCACGGTCTCTCCGAACACCTCGCGCAGGATCGGAAGGTCACGCGCGACCACCGGCCGGCCGGTCGCCAGCGCTTCCATCGCCGCGAGCCCGAAACCCTCCTTGACCGACGGGAACGCGAAGGTGCGACACGCGGCTACCAGCGACGGCAGGTCGTCGTCGGGGATGTTGCCGAGTACGACGGGTTCGACGTCGAGTTCCGCGCGGCGCCGCTCGAACTCGGCTCGATAGTCGCGGTAGTCGAACAAGGTCTCGCCGCCGGCGAAGACCAGCCTCAGATCCGGATGGCTCTCCCGCAGAAGCGCATACGCCTCGAGAAGGTCGATGCTTCCCTTGCGGGGCTCGATCCCGCCCACCGCCAGCACGTAGTCACCGAGCTGCTCCGACCACCGTCGACGCGCGACGGCGGCGGCCGGCGATGCCGAGGCGGCGTCGGCGAACCGTTGGTGGGCAACACCGTTGGGGATCACGGTCGGATCCAGGCCCCAACCCTGCCGTACCTCCTCGGCCACCGCGCGGGACACGCAGATCCGGGCGTACGGTGCGACGACCGCCTTCTCGTGGCACTCGACCAGGACGGGCGTCGTGAACTGGTCGAGGTGATGGATCGTGCGGATGCACTCGCCGACGGCGTTGGCGCTGATGCAGTCCTGCGCGTGGACGATGTCGAAAGCATCGGGCTCGAAGGCGTGAGAGAGGGTGTCGATGGACCGCACGATCCGGTCGGTGATCGTCTCGTTCTCCCGGTCGGGAAACGGCACGAGCCGCAGGTGCACCGCCGGATCCACCGTCCGGAAGAAGCCGTCGTCGCCGCCACGCGCGAGTGACCACACCGTGACGTCGACCCCGAGACGGGCCATGGCCTCGGCCAGGTTCAACGTATGTACCACCCCGCCACGGGGTTTCGTCGAATACGTGAGCAGGGCGACACGCAGCGCGGGGGAGTCCACCCCGGTCATGGTAGCTCCGCCGACATCGACGACCGGTAGGCATCGGGCCGCAGTTCGGCGAGGTGGCTCAGCACCCGGCGCGCCCGGTCGATGTCGGCGTCGACGTCGACGGTCGCCGTGGCCATCCCGCCTTTCGATCGGGTCGTCGCGAGGATGTCGCCACCCGGCCCGACGACCTTGGCCTGCCCCAGGAACCGTAGGGATCCCATCACACCCGTCTGATTCGACGACACCACGAACACCTGGTTCTCGGCGGCCCGCGCGCAGTCGTAGAGGTCGAACAGCCGGGACTGACGGTCGGCGGGCAGTCGTGCGGCGCGGTCGGTGACGCTTGCAGGCCACGCGGACAGGGCGGCGATGACGCGCGCACCGTCGAGCGCGAGTGTCCGTGCCGACTCGGGGAACGTCTTGTCGTAGTCGATGAGCATGCCCAACCTGCCGACCGGGGTGTCGAAGGAGCTGAATCCGTCACCGGCGGCGTAGGCGAGGGACTCGCCGGCGGGTTGGTGCACTTTGCGGTGACTGCCGAGGATGCCGTCACCGGATACGCAGACAGCGGTGTTGTAGCGCTGGTCGCCGACGGCTTCGGTGTAACCGATGCACACCGTCATCTCACCTGCGGCGGCGGCGATGGCGGCGAGTTCTGGTCCGTCGCTGCGGAGTGCGGGCGGCAGTTCGGCGGGATCAGGGTGTCGCAGGTCGCCGAGGTATCCGCCGAGTGAGGCGTCGGGGAAGACGAGGAGGTCGACGCCGTCGCGGGCCGCGGCTTCGACGATGCCGACGGCCTTGGCGACACCGCGCTCCACGTCGCGACCGAAGTGCGCAGCCAGGGCACCGAGGGTGACCGTCCTCATGGTCGAACTGTACCGGTCGTCTCCGGTGCCGCGGCGGGTTGCGCGTTCGGCTCCGCCTGCCTCATGCCGCACCCAGCCCCGTGACGGTGGACGCCACCGCGACGGTCACCGCACCGTCCGGCCATCGCAACCGCACGCCGGGTTCGGCGGTGAGACGGCCGCAGTCGGCGACGGTCACCGGACCGGCGGCGGTGCCGACCGGCCGCGTGCTCGGGCGGTCCGTGCTGAGCATCGCGTAACCCGGGAAGCAGGTCAGCCATGCGCCCATCGATGCCGCGCGGGGCCGGGGGACCGCGGTCACGTCGAGTTCGGCGCCGGTTCCCGACGCCTCGGCGAGCATCCCGAGGGTGCCCGCGATCCCGGCCATGCTGACGTCTTTCGCCGACGCGGGCGCCAGATCGGTCAGGTGTGCGCCCATGGCGCACAGTTCGTCGCTGCTCCGCGAACTCGTCGAGTCCCACTGACGGTCGTGGTAGCCGGGCCGCCAGGATCCGCCGAGGTCGGCGTGCAGGGTGACGGTGTCTCCGACTGCGCCCCCGCCTGCGCGAAGCGGGCGGTTCGTGGTCCCCAGGGCCGTCACCGACAGGGCCGACGGCACGCCGACCTGGGTGTGCCCGCCGAGAACCGGTGTGCGCCAGGCCGCGGCGGCCGACGCGATCCCCCTGATGATGCGGGTGAGGTGCGAGGTGGTCGGGGCGCCCACGGCGTCGAGCAGACCCAAGGGCCGTGCACCCATGGCGCTGAGGTCGTTGAGATTGACCAGCACCGAACACCATCCGGCCCATTCGGGGTCGCGTTCGATCATCGACGGGATGATCGCATCGCAGGCGGCGATCACGTCGGTGCCCGGCACGGGGACGCCGTCGTCGCCGCGAAAACCCGCCGCGCCCAACCCTCCCGGCTGGCGTCCGAATGGGGCAAGCGCCTCGGCGAGTACAGCTTTCGTCCCGTCGACCGTGCGTTGAATTCTGTCGACTGGGTAGCGCATCTGCCGATGCAATCTGCCTTCGATCAGCGGACCCGCACCGTGGTCTTCCCAGCCGAGCCGCATGAACATCGGTGCAAAGCGGTCCTGCACGGTGGCATCGAACCGCAGCGCGCCCAGCTGTTCGACGTGCGCGCACGCCGCCCGGATCAATGCCGGTCCGACGCCCGGGGCGTGTCCCGGGTCGGCGACGACGAGCCGGCTGCCCGTCCACCATCCGATGTCGTCGTGGACGGCTCCCGACCACCGAGCAGGCGCGACACGGACGCCGCCGGCAACGCGTCCGTCGGGAAGGGTCGCCACCAGCACCGCGGTGCGGGGATCGGCGTCGAGGTCGTCGAGATCGGAACGTTCGAAAAGCCCTTGCCGCTCGACGAACTCGCGGTACCGCAGCGCTCGGTAGGCGTCGCGCTGGGTGGTGGTGTCTGCGACGGTGATCAGGAAGTCGGGGTGAGGCGCGACGCGGCGCCGCCCCGACAGAATCGACAGCTCGCCGAATGACTCGGGCGAGGCGGTGCGAGGGATTGGTGACACCTCAACCTCCCACTGTCGGTAGGAGACTGCACGCACCACACGCCGCACACCCGGCGCGCTGATCCGACCCGGACATCCCGATGAAGGTCAGGTGACCGGCGACCTCGCGGCTGATCTTCTCGACGATCGCCGGGTCCGGTGCCGGGGCATCGTCGACGTCCACGGCCAGGGTCCCGGCATGGCGCCGGAACGGCACGATGAACGGATACACACCCATGTCGGCGAGTTCCTTGGCACCGGCGATCATCTCGTCGGTGTCCTCGCCCAACCCCACGAGCAGATAGGTGGACACCTGGTTGCGTCCGAACACCCGGACCGCTTCGGCCCACGCCGCGCGATACTCCGACAACGGAACCGACGACTTGCCCGGCATCCACCGGCGACGCACCTCGTCGTCGAGCGATTCGACGTGGATACCGATCGCATCGGCACCGGCGTCACGCAGCTCGGTCAGCACCGCGAGGTCCGCCGGCGGCTCGCACTGGACCTGGATCGGCAGTTCGGGCACGGCGGACTTGATCGCGCGGACGCACCGGGCGAGGTGACGCGCGCCGCGGTCCTTTCCCGCGCTGGTGCCGGTGGTCATCACCATCTGTGTCACACCGTCGAGATCGACCGCCGCACGGGCGACCTCCGCGAGTTGCTCGGGCTTCTTCACCGCGACAGTCGATCCCGACCGCAACGACTCCTCGATAGAGCAGAAACGGCACCGCTGGTCCTCGGCGTAGCGGATGCAGGTCTGCAGCACTGTCGTTGCGAGCACGTTGCGGCCGTGCAAACGTGCGATCTTCTCGTAGCTCACCCCGTCCGCAGTCTGCAGGTCGTAGAACCGCGGACGACCGATCGCACTGACCTCGATGCCGACGTCGACACCGTCGTAGAGCACACGGTCGCCGTCGAACACGAACGGACTCTGTGGGTTTCGGGGAATCGCGGCGTGTAGGCCGTCGATCATGAGATGGCCGTCGTCGCTGGGCCCCGCGCCGCCGCTGCGTTGCAGCGGGGGATCGCCCCGGATTCCGAGCAACGCCAGGTCGACTCGGGTCGATACCGTCATGGGTACTCCTTAAGTGTGTTCCCTGAGTTCGAGGAGCGCCACCACTGCGCCCAGAGGTGCGTCCATCTACTGCTCCCTGAGGTGCGCTCCCTCTGCTCCCTGAGGTGCGAGGAGCGTTAGCGACGAGCCACGAAGGGCCGCCAACCACCCCGCCAAACCACCCTGACAACTACCGCGCAGCAACCAGATGCGGACGTACGCTGCGGATTCCGTCGATGATGTGGTCGGCGACGTACTTGGCGTCCCGGTCGATTCCGAGGAATCGACCCGAGCCCCACGTGTGCATCCACGGCAGGCCGATGAAGCTGAGTCCGGGGACCTCGGTGATCCCGCGGGTCTGCATAGGTCGCCCGCCGCCGTCGAACGCGCTGGCCTCGATCCACCGATAGTCCGGCCGGTAACCGATGGCCCAGATGATGGAGGTGATTCCCGCGGCCTCGAGATCGAGTTCGGTGGGGTCGCTGTCGGGCGTCCACACCGGCTCGTACCGCGACGGTGCGGGTGCGTCGATGCCATGGGCGTCGATGTGCCGGTCGATGTCACCGCAGATCGAGTTGTACACCGCGTCGGCGCGGTCGAGTGCGGCGGTCAGCGTCGGCGCGAAACGCAGTGTCGAGTCTTTGCCCTCGGTCAGCACGCCGTAGAGCTGCATGCCTTCGAGGGCGAATCGGCGCAGGTCGATGTCGCGCCCACCGTCGCGGCCGGTGACGTAGTGGTTGGTCTTTTCCTGGGCGGCGCGTCCCCCCGGGTATTGCTGGGTGGGGGTGTCGTACAGCCCCATGTCCGACAGCCACGTCATGCAATCGCGGCCCCGGTAGGTGCGGGCCACCCGCGGGGCGTTCCCGATCGCGAGGTGGACCTGGCGGCCGGAGAGGTGGAGATCTTCGGCGATCTGGGTTCCGGACTGTCCGGACCCCACGACCAGGACCGCCCCGTCGGGGAGTTGTTGCGGGTTGAAGTACTGCTCGGAATGAATTTGGTGCACAGTGGAATCGAGCGAGGGTGCGAAGGGAGGTATCACCGGCACCGGATATCCGCCGGTGGCGATGACCACCTGATCGCAGCTGAGCGAGAGCACTCCCTCGGGGCCGTCGAGCGTCAGGTCGAAACGCTCACCGGAGGGTCGCTGCACGCGGGTGACCCGCGTGTGTTCGACGAGCGGCGGCTCGAAGGTCTCGAGCCACCCACGCAGCCACGCCACCACCTCGTCGCGCGTCATGAACCCGTCCGGGTCGGGCCCGGCGTAGGTGTAACCGGGCAATCGGCAGTGCCAGTTCGGGGTCACCAGGGTGAACTCGTCCCAGCGCTTGTCGGCCCATGCGTGCACGGCGGTCTCGGCCTCGACGACGAGATGTTCAACGCCCGCCTCGCCGAGATACCAGCTGACCGAGAGTCCGGCCTGGCCGCCGCCGATCACGACGACGGGAACGTGTGCGTTCATGAGTGCTCCTGCGCGGCGGTGGTGGTTGCGGGCAACGGCGGATACATCGAGATGACCTCCACCTCGGCCGAATCCGCGTGGCGACCGGCGTCGACGGCGATCGCTTCCGACGAGGCCGCGGCGGAGGTGCACGCGAAGCCGTACTTGGCGCGGACTCTGGAACTCGCCTCGTCGAGGGCCGCGGTCGCACGATTGCGGAAGTCGTCGACGCGGTACGAACCCGGAGCCAGATGGTCGTGCAGCACGAGGCTGGGGGAGTAGTACTGGCGGAGAACACCGTCGGGCCATCGGACCTGCACTGTCATCTCAGGCATGGGCGAGGTCCCGCCAGGCGATGTCGCCGGCGGTCTCGGCCTCGGCGAGCATGCCGTAGACCTCGGGACGCCGGTCCCGCAGATGGAACATGCCGGCCCGCATGGCGGTGAAACTCTCCGCGATGTCCACCTCGGCGACTGCCATTCCGCTGTCGAGAAGCGTTGTGTCGAGCACATTTCCGCCCGGATCCACGATCTTGGCGTTCCCGACGTAGCGGAGCGAGCCGAACGTGCCGCTCTGGTTGGCCGCCACCCAGAACACCTGGTTCTCCAGTGCCCGGGCGGTGTCGAAGAGATTGAACCGATAGGTCCAGCGGTCGTCCTGGAGGTTCTCCGCGGTCGCGGTTCTCGCCGCGGGCCACGCGGAGAGACTGGCGATGATCTCGGCTCCCTTGAGTGCCATGATGCGGGCAGCCTCGGGAAACGCTTTGTCGTAACAGATCTGGAGTCCGATGCGCCCTACCGGGGTGTCGAAAACACCGTAACCGTTTCCCGACGAGTACGACATGTTCTCGCCCAGCGGTTGGTGGACTTTTCGGTAGCTGCCGTAAATCCGGTTCCCGTCGAGGACGGCGGCTGCGTTGTAGCGGGTCACGCCGTCCTCACCGAGTTCGCAGAACCCTATGGCCACCACCAGGTCTCCGACGATGGACTGGACCCGAGCTATCTCGGGCCCGTCGAGCGAGATCGCCGGTGGCAGTGACCGGGAGCTGTTCTTACGGGTGTCGCCGTGATTGCCCAGCGACGACAGGTACCCGCCGATAGCGGCCTCGGGGAACACGAGGAAGTCGACGCCCCGCGTCCGTGCCTCGGCGACATAGTGTTCGATGGTCGCGTAGTTCTGCTCGAGGTCGCGGGTGAAGTTGGCCGCGACGGTTCCGATGGTGGTCATGGTGAGTCCTCAGACCATGTAGGTGGAGTTGATGATCGCGCCCTTGCGGGCGTAGTGGATGAGGGCGTCCTGGACGTCGAGCGGATGAGCCGGGATGACGCCCTCGATCAGGTCCTCTTCGCGTCCGCCATGCAGGGCGAGACCGAAGCGGCAGCAGAACACGGTGCCGCCCTCGGCGATGAAGGTCTCGAGCGAGTTGTTGATGTTCTGTTCGCCGGGGAATCCGGAATCACCGGTCGTCGGGAAGCCACGCGTGGCAAGGCAATTGATGGCTCCGGGACCGTAGAAGTACATCGCCGACTCGAAACCCTTGCGGAGTGCGCGGGTGGCCTGCAGGACTGCCACGAACGACACCGACGACTCGTGGGCGATGCCGTGGACCAGGGTGAAGTAGCTCTCCCCGTCCTCGGCCTGGTAGTCGGGGAAGATCTTGGTTCCACCATAGATGTTGGAGCCCTTGGGAAGTGAGGGGTGAGGGATCTCCGCGAGAGACGCCGCGATGTTCTCGGTGATGGCTTCGTCGAAAGAGGGCACAAGAACTCCTGGGATGGCGAGACGCGGCCGCGGGGGCGGCTCGTCGTGAGAGAGAGGGGGGTGGGCGCCGTTGCCCTGAGTGATTCGACCGGCGAATCCGGTGGGATCGAGTAGCGATGACTGCTACGACACACAGTTCACTCGTCGTCGATTACCGATTGGTTACCCACGGAATAAATGAACGGCCGGTTCGCGTAACACGCGTCGTGTGCGCGGCGCCCGGGCATGACCGCGCCCGCAGAAGTGAAAATCCGACGAACCGGTCGGGTCGGGGGTCTGACCGGTTCGTCGGACGTATTCATCGTAACGCTCGCATGCGACGCCGGTCCACCGAGGTATCCGCAATTCTGTGACCTGTTCGATTGCAGATCGCACATCGCCCCGACTCGCCATTCAACTCCCCAACGATGCCACTCTTGAAGCATGCTCACCGCTGTCCTCTACGGTCTGGCGACCGCTGTCCCCATCGCGATCGGCGCTGCGATCGGCATCCGCTGGAACCTGCCGAGCCCGGTCCTGGCAACGCTCATGGCCTTCGGCGCAGGCACGATGATCGCCGCGGTCACCAACGAACTCTTCGAACCTGCATACGTCCAAGCGGGCACACTGCTCGCCTCGATTGCGCTGTTCTGCGGCACCGCGGTCTACGTCGTGGCCGACCGGGTCGTGGAGACCAAGCTCGGCTCGGCCGCCGTCGGCCCGGCGCTGATGCTCGGTGTCTTTCTCGACGGCGTGCCGGAGAACACCGCACTGGGCGTCTCGCTGACGGCCGGCGGGTCGCTCGTCCTGGTGGTCGCGATCGCGGTCGGCAACTTCCCCGAGGCGGTCAGCGGTGCGTCGTTGATGCGTCGCGAACACGACGCCTCCGGCCGCTCGGCGCTGATCCTGTGGCTGTTCACCGCAGTCGTCCTGGTTGCCGTCACCGTCGGTGGCTACGCGGTGTCGGACACGATCTCGCCGACCGCGATCAGCATCGTCCAGGCGTTCGCCGGAGGTGCGACGCTCGGCGTACTCGCAACGTCGCTCATGCCGGAGGCCTACCGCGAGGGCGGCTGGTGGGTGGGCCTGGCCACCGCCGGCGGGTTCCTGCTGGCGTTCGTGCTGGGTTGAGTCGACCACGGTTTACCCCCACCGCTCAGTGCGTCTGCGCGGCCTCCGGGTCGGCGGCCACGTGCCCGTCGGCGAGCTCGTTCAGTGCCCGGAACACCCTCTTCGACGCCTCAGCCCACGGCATGAGGATGGGGAACACGTGGAACATGCCGGGTTCTTCGATGGCGTGCGTCGGCACCTCCGACGCCTCGAGCCGGGCCGCGAAGTCGCGTATGCCGTCGCGGAACATCTCGCTACCGCCCCAGCAGACGAACGTCGGCGGGAACCACGACGGGTCGGGTTCGCCGTTGATGGGAGACACCCGCGCATCGTTCGGTTGGACACCGTGGAGGTACGGAGTCACCGGGATGCTCCAGGGGAGGATGTCGTACTGGGCGTTCTCGGTGATGGACGGATGGTCGAGGTCGAGGTCGATCTCCGGCGAGAACAACGCCAGCGCGCCCGGTCGTGGCAGGTCGTGGTCATGAAGGTAGGCGACCAGCGACGCGGCGAGCCCGCCGCCTCCGGAGTCGCCGGCGACGATGACGTGATCAGGATCGACGCCGCGCCCCAACAATCCCCGGTACACGTCTGCGGCGTCGTGAACGCCTGCGGGGAATGGGAATTCGGGTGCCATCCGGTAGTCGGCGATGAAGACCTCGTGGCCGGTGATGCGCACGAGGGATGCCGCGAAGGCCGAGTACATGATCGGCGACGTGCCGATGTACCCGCCGCCGTGGAGGTACAGGATGGTGGCGCCGATCTCCTGCTTGTCGTCACAATCGTCGACGTAGGCGTCGGAACTCGCCTTGGCGCGACACCACAGCCCGGGAACGCCGCCGACGATGTCGTCGGTGAGTTCGACCCCGTCGGTCAGTTCGACGAATGGTGGCATCACGACGCGACACACGTCGTCGAGGATCTTCTCCATCGACCGGAACTCCTCGATCGGCAGCCCCATCGAGTAGCCCATGAACGCGCGGATCGTCTGCCGGGTGACCGACTGGCCGAGGTTGTCGAGCAGTCCCGACGGGCCCGCCCACGGCTTGCGGAACGGCACCCGCGCCAGCCCGTTGAGCATGCTCTGCGCGAGTCCCACGACGGCGAGCGCGGTC
Source organism: Gordonia terrae (assembly GCF_051789125.1). Classification (GTDB taxonomy): domain Bacteria; phylum Actinomycetota; class Actinomycetes; order Mycobacteriales; family Mycobacteriaceae; genus Gordonia; species Gordonia terrae_A. The sequence continues at coordinate 2,646,176 of NZ_CP196526.1, forward strand.
ACCGGTCCGGACGCGGTCTGGACCTCGGGACGATCTGCCATCACCATGCCGCCCAGGGTAACGAGAGTGCCGGGGCGCGGCTGGACGCGCGACCCACCGGGTGGGGCTGCGGCCACGACGCGTGGCAGACTACCCGGGTCCTCTAGTCCCCGAGATCCCCGTGAGGCGGCGATGGAGTTTTCAGCCTTCCCGGCTCCGGTCGAGGCCCCAGGCGAGTCGCGACAGACCTCGTCTGCGCAGGTCACGCTGGCCGAGGCGTGGGAATCGAACCGCACGATCCAGAAGTCGGCGGTGGGCCGCCTGTTCGCCGCCACCAACTCGGCCCTCTACGTGACGTTGATGGAACGCCACCTCGACTACGGCACCAAACTGTCGGAGACCGAGCTGACCGTGCGCCTGGACCGCGACCTCGCCGACCTCGAACTCACCGATCAGGCCAACGGCCTCGAACTCGTCAAGATGTGGGCCCGCCAGGGCTGGCTGCACCGCGTGACCGACGCCTCCGACCCGGACGCCCCCAACCTGTGCCATCTCACCAGCGAGGCGCGTTCGGTCCTGGACTTCATGCGACGCCAGCGGCGCGAGGACTCCATCGCGACGGGCGGCTCGATCACCGGCATCGCGGCCGAACTCCACCGCGTGGCGGGTCAGGTCAGCAACGACCCCGATCAGATCCGCTCCGACATCGAAGCACAGATGTCCGACCTCGACGCCGAACTCGCCGACCTCGACGCGGGCCGCCGCCCCCCGGTCGACCTTCGGATCGCCGAGGACGCCGCGCGCACCATCGGCTATCAGATGGAGCAGATCATCTCCGACATCGGCCAGTACGGCACGATGCTCGACCGCATCACCACAGCGCTGCTCGACGACCCGGGCGACTCCGACCTCGCCTACCGCGACCGTCAGCGACAACTGTTCGACGACTACGAGGCCCTTCTCGATTCGCCGCAGTCCGCGTCGTACCAGGCGTTTTCGCAGATGATCCAGGACCCGGAACGCCGCGCTCGCCTCAAAGCCGACATCGAGACGATTGTCGTCAACTTCCCGGGCATGGACGCGGGGCTGCGGTCGGTGATGGACAACTTCTTCGGTCTCGTGACCCACCAGATGGCGGAGGTCGGGCGCACCAGGCAGCGCTGTGCACGCCGTATTCGACGCTTCGTCGCGTCCGGGACGCTCGAGCAGAGCCGCGGCCTGGCCCGTCAGCTGAACGACGCCCTCGCCACTGCCAACGAACTGCTCAAGACGTCCCTCGCGGACCGTCGTATCGGATACGAGCTACCGCTCGCCGCGCCGACCGTGAACTCGATCGGCCGGCTCGCCTTCGAGATCCGCGAGCACGTCCCACCTGCGCCCGCGCTTCCGGCCGGCGTCGACGCCGATCTCACATCGTTCGCGTCGCTGTCGGGGCAGGTCGACACCACCGAACTCACCGACACGGTGAACGCCGCGGTCGCCGCCGGGCCGGTCGCTCTCGCCGACGTCATCGAAGGGCTCGAGGAGCCTTACCTCGCGCACGTCATCGTCCTGTGGTCGTGGGCCTCCAAACAGCAAGCGGTAGGGGAGAAGGTGCCGATGACCACCGTGCGATTCCGGTCCCTCATCGGCGACGACCACGCCATCGAAGTGCCCGACCTGACCTTCACCGAACCGATTCCGACTGCGGAGGTCGACGCCGAATGACCACCACCCCAGAAACCAGTACCGGGGACACCAGTACCGGGGACCCCAGCACGCGGGACTCCGCTGGGAGCGTGCCCGACGAATTCGCCGGCTTCGACGACCTCCCCACCGTCGCCAATCGCGCGGCGTCGCACACGCCGAACGCACCGCGCTTCGACGGCGACGTCAGCGAGCTGCCCGACCGCGCGTGCTGGGCGCTGCAGAACCTGTTGACCCGCCGCTACATCAGCGGAGACCGGCAGCCGCAGCTGTGGTCGTGGGTGGCCGAGTACCAGGACGTGCTGCGCGGGCGCCTCTCCGAACTCGACCTGCGCCTGCGCATCGTCGACGAACTGCAGGTCGCCTTCGTCGAGCAGGCGGGCTACGACTCCCGCTGGGGCCGAAAGATCCTCAAGCGCGAGACGATTCACACCTACGACGCCATCCTGGCGTTGCACCTGGCCAAGTACGTGCGCGCCGCGCGCGACGAGCCGGTCCTGATCACCCGCGAGGAGATCCACGAGCTCTTCGCCGGCGTCACCAACACCATCGACCGCGACCTCGCGCTCTTCGACAAGCGCATCGAACGCGCCCTCGACAAGATGGAGGAACTTGAGTTCCTGCGCAAGCAGCGCGACGACGCCGACACCTTCATCGTCAGTCCGGTGATCTCCGCGGTGATGACGGCGTCGGTGATCACCGATCTACAAAGGCAGTTCGAGCAGTTCATCGGATCCGGTGACACCGGGGAAGTACCACCGGAGGACCTCGCCGACGAGCCTGCGGAACGCGACGACGACCCAGACGATCTGGATGGCGCCTACGGCGAGAACGACGAAGGAGACGACTGGTGAGCGGGCAGGTCGACCAGTACCACCTGTCCCGGTTGCAGCTGATCAACTGGGGCGTGTTCGACGGGTATCACTCGATCCCGTTCAGTCCCAACGGTTCTCTGATCACCGGGTCGTCGGGTAGCGGTAAGTCGTCGTTGCTAGACGCGATCTCGCTGGCGTTTCTGCCGGATCATCGGCGCAACTTCAACGCCTCCGGCGACGCGACGGCAGCCGGGTCGTCCAGCGGCAAACGCACGGTCGGCAAGTACGTGCGCGGCGCGTGGGGTGAGCGGCGCGACGGCACCAACGCCCACCGCGAGATCATGTACCTGCGTGGCACCGGTCCGGCATGGGCGGCCATCTCGGTCACCTACACCTCCAGCTCCGGCGAGGCCATCACCGGCCTCGTGCTCAAATGGCTTGCCGCGGGCAAGATGACCGACGCGCACAGCTCGTACTTCATCTACGACGGCGACGCCGACATCGTCGAGGCCTGCAACGAGTGGGCCGCCAACAACTACAACTCGGCCAGGTTTCGCGACCGCGGCTGGCGCGGCGGACCCGGCGAGGGCAAGTACCTCTCGACGCTGTACTCGCTCATCGGCATCCGCGGCTCGGACGCCGCCCAGCAGCTCCTCGGAAAGGCCAAGTCGCTCAAGAGCGTCGGTGGTCTCGCGCAGTTCGTGCGGGAGTTCATGCTCGACGCCCCGACCAGCATCGTCGGGATCGCCGACGCACTCGACCAGATCGACCCGCTCGTCGAAGCGCGGGAACTGCTCGACGTCGCGCGGCGCAAGCGCACCATCCTGGGCAACATCGAGGAGGTGCACGAGCGGTACGCGGGGGAGGCGGCCACCTTCTCCGTCCTCGACACGATCGACAACACCACCATCCGCAGCTACGTCAACAACCTGCGGATCCATAACGCTCAGCCGGAGGTCGCCGACCTCGACGACCAGATCACCCGCCTCGACGGTGATCTCGCCGCGCTGACCACCCAGCACGACCAGCTCCGCCAGGACCACAGCCTGCTGCTGTCCCGGATCGCCACCTCCACCGGCGACCTCGCCCCACTGCGCGAACAGCTCGGCGGCGCACAGAAGCTCAGCACCGAGGTCACCGCCCGACGCAACGCGTACGAGGACAAGGTCTCCGCGCTCGGCTTCACCCCACCCACCCGGGCCGAGGGATTTTGGCTGCTGCGCGAAGAACTCACCGAGGAGGCCGCCAAGATCGACGGCCAGCTCGACGCCGGACGCGCGCACTATGCCGAGGCGCTGGCCAGCGAGGTCGCTGCGCGAACCCGCCGCGACGCAGCGATGGAGGAGCTCGGTCGCGTCGAGAACGCCGGCTCCGCACTGCCACGGACCGAGCACGAGATGCGTCGCGTCATCGCCCACGGGCTTCAGATCGACGAATCCGAGCTGCGCTACGTCGCCGAACTCGTCGAACTCGACCCCGACGAAGAGCGCTGGCGCCTGGCCGTCGAGAAGGTGCTGCGGAACGTGGGTCTGCGTCTGCTGGTGCCCGACAAGCATTTCCGCGCCGCCCTGCGCTTCGTGAACTCGCACGACATGCGCGGCCGGATCCAGCTGCATCAGGCCGACTCTCGCCCGATGCCTGCGGTCGAGCCGGGCACCTTGGCCTCGAAGCTGCGTCCCGTCGATGCGTCGCACCCGTGCGCCGCCGAGGCGATGACGGTCCTGTCGAAGCTGGGCAACCACATGTGCGTCGACAGTCCCGGCGAGTTCTCTCAGCACGCCAAGGCCGTCACCGACCAAGGCCTGCGAAAGGATTCGGCGAAGCTCGCGGTCAAGGACGATCGCCAGCAGCTGCGCCGGTCGCAGTACATCTTCGTCGGCGACGTCGCGTCCAAGATCGCCGCGCTGCGCGACGAACTCGAGTACGAGGAGCGGGCGTTCGAGGATGCCCGCCAGGATTGCGCCGAGCTCGACCGGGAGCGCAGCGCCAAGGAACGACGACGCGACGCGTATCGCCGTGTGTGCGAGCAGTTCACGCAGTGGAACGAGATCGACGTCGACTCCGTCGATGACCGGGTCGACCAGCTCACCGATCAGTACGACCTGCTGATCGAGGAGAACCCCGACGTCGAGGCATTGCAGCGGAAGGCTGAAGACCTGTGGGAGCAGGTGCGCAACGCGATTTCGCAGGCCGCGCTGGTCAAAGACAAGATCGCCCGCCAGGACTCCCGGCGTACCCAGCTCCTCGACCTCATCGACCGGCTCAAGCCCGAAGACGTTCCCGCGCAGGCTGAGAAGACGCTCGACGGCTTCCGCGAAGACCTCTCGGCGACTCTCGACGTACTCAACCCGGAGCCGTACCGCCAGGAGATCGTCAAGGCCGCGAGCCGTGAGCGCGACCGCATGCGATCGGATGCTCGACGCTCCCGCGATGAGCTGGCCCGCATCCTCGACACCTACGACGAGGAGTTCCCGGACGCCATCCCGAACGACAGCGATGACTTTGACGAACGTCTCCACGACTACGTCGCCGTCTGCCGCCGCATCGACGAGCGCGAACTGCCCGCCGCCTACGAGCGGATGCGCCGCCTGATCACCGAGCAGGCGCCCGGCGCGATCCTCGGTCTACACATGGCCGCCGACGCCGAGGAACGACGCATCGTCGAGCAGATCGAGCGCGTCAACACCGGCCTCGGTGCGGTGGCCTTCAACCGCGGCACCCGCCTGCGTCTGCGTCCAGGGCGCAAGAAGCTCGCCGCTGTCGAGGAGCTGACCGAGAAGGCCCGCCAGATCTCCAACCGTGCGACCGCGGTCAGCTTCGGCGACGAGCAGGCCATCCTCGAGCAGTACTCCGACATCCTGCTGCTGCGTGAACGCCTCGCCGGCAACACCCCGGAGGACCGCCAGTGGACGCGCGACGCTCTCGACGTGCGCAACCGTTTCGACTTCTACTGCGAGGAGCACGACGCCGAGTCGGGGGAGACCATCCGCACCTACTCCAACGCCGGCGACAACTCCGGCGGCGAGCAGGAGAAACTGATGGCCTTCTGCCTTGCGGGTGCCCTGAGCTTCAACCTGGCCAGCCCGCACGGAAACGACAACCGACCGATCTTCGCCCAGCTGATGCTCGACGAGGCGTTCTCCAAGTCCGACCCGCAGTTCGCCCAGCAGGCGCTGTCGGCATTCCGGAAGTTCGGGTTCCAGCTGATCATCGTCGCGACGGTCCAGAACACCAGCACGATTCAGCCATACGTCGACAACGTGGTGATGGTGTCGAAGACGGAGGCCGGGCCGGATCTGCGGCCGGTTGCCACAGCTACTTCGACGGGGATCAAGGCGTTCTCGGAGTTGCGACGGTCGGGGAGTCAGTTGTCGGTCTAGGGGAGTCGTGTCGGATACCCGCACTGAACGGAGCTTCGTCTGGGGCGTGCCTCGTGGAAGCCTGAAATTCTGGCGGTGTCGCGCTGCGCACGCTGAAGGAGCCGAGGCAGCGCGTTCGGATGCTGTCGTGTACGGAACTGGGAATGTGCCGCGACACACTCGAGATCCGATCGCAACTGCTATGCGCTATCTCCATGGTCGCAATCTCGTTCGAGAGTGTGGAGGACCGCCATACAGGCGGCGCCGACGCCCATTGCACGAGACCCTGAGGGCTTGCCGTGACTCCTAGTCGTGCGACGTAGGACTATTCCTTGGCCCCACCTCCCGTCAGGGCCGCAACCTGCTACCACTACAGAAGGAGATTTTGGTCATGGTCGTTAGAGGAGTTCTGTGAGCACCCTGGGTAGTTTCATCTGGTCTATCGCCGACCAACTTCGAGGTCCCTACCGCCCCAACCAGTACGGCCACGTGATCCTCCCGCTCACTATCCTGCGCCGCCTCGATTGCATCCTCGAGCCCGATCGGGGGACGGTGCGCGCGCTGGCGGCGAAGTACGACAACCCCAATCGCCTCAAGGTCGAGGTCAAGAAGGCCACCGGGCGGCCGTTCTACAACACCTCGAACTACTCCTTCGCGAACCTCCTCCAGGACGCCGACGGGCTGGCGGACAACCTGGCCGACTACATCGACCGGTTCTCCCCCGATGTCGACGTGTTCGAGTACTTCGACTTCAAGAAAGAAATCCTCGCCCTCGAGAAGGCCGAGCTCCTGCGCGAGGTCATCACCTCGTTCAAGGCCGTCGACCTGCACCCGGATGTCGTTTCCAACGCCGACATGGGCGATGCGTTCGAGTACATCATCCGCAGGTTCAACGAGGCCGCGAACGAGACCTCCGGTGATCACTACACCCCGCGGGACGCAATCCGGCTCCTGGTGGATCTGCTCTTCGCGGAGAAGAACGCCGACCTGACCGAGGCGGGCATTGTCCGCACCCTGTACGACCCCACCGCGGGCACCGGCGGCATGCTCGCCCTGGCCGAGGAACACCTGCTCGAACAGAACCCGGACGCGAAGCTGAGCCTGTACGGGCAGGAATACAACGGCCAGTCGTACGCGATCTGCAAGTCCGACCTGATCGCCAAGGGGCACGACGCGACCAACATCGCCTTCGGCAACACCCTCACTGACGACGCGTTCAAGGACAGGAAGTTCGACTTCTGCATGTCCAATCCGCCGTACGGGGTCGACTGGAAGCAGTACGCCAAGGCCGTCACGAAAGAGCGCGACGAAGCCGGCCCTTACGGCCGGTTCGCCCCCGGCCTGCCGGCGACGTCGGACGGGCAGATGCTCTTCCTGCTTCATCTGGCCCACAAGATGCGCGCCCCGGAGGACGGCGGTGGCCGCGTCGGCATCGTTATGAACGGCTCTCCGCTCTTCAATGGCGCCGCCCAGTCCGGACCCTCCAACATCCGCAAGTGGCTGCTGGAGAACGACCTGGTCGAGGCAATCGTCGCGCTGCCGACCAATATGTTCTTCAACACCGGCATCGCCACCTACATCTGGATCCTCGACAACACCAAGCACCCCGACCGCAAGGGCCTGGTCCAGCTCATCGACGGCACCTCGTTCTGGACCAGGATGCGCAAGAACCTCGGCTCCAAAGGGCGGGAGATCAGCGACACCGACCGCAAAGAAATCGTGAACTTGTATGCCGACTTCACCGACGCCGACCCGGACTACTCCAAGGTGCTGCGCACCGACGAGTTCGGCTACTGGACCATCACCGTCGAGCGTCCTCTGCTCGACGAGGATGGCAACCCTGTCGTCGACCGCAAGGGTAAGTCCAAGCCGGACTCGAAGAAGCGCGACACCGAGAACGTCCCGTTCACGTACGGCGGTTCGAACGCTGGCGCCGCAGGCAAGGTCGAGGTCATTCAGGCGTACTTCGACGCCGAAGTGAAACCCCATGTCCCCGACGCCTGGATCGACCAGGCCAAAACCAAGACCGGCTACGAGATCCCCTTCACCCGCCACTTCTACAAGTACATCCCACCCCGCACCCTGGCCGAGATCGACGCTGACCTGGACAAGCAGGTCGCCAAGATTCTGGACCTGCTGCGAGAGGTCGAGGGATGAGCGACTCGGTCCGCCTCAAGTGGCTCCTCACGGAATCCGACGTCCGAGCTGGGGCGGAAGCCAGAGATCTTCCTCTCTTGTCGGTCTCGATCAGCTGGGGCGTCCGACGCCGTGAGTCGGCGGACATGACCACACGGGCAGCGTCCGAGGATCTGTCCAAATACAAGCTCTGTCGCGCCGGCGATCTCGTCATCAACCGGATGCGGGCGTTCCAGGGAGCGCTTGGAATCGCACCGGAAGATGGAGTAGTTAGCCCTGACTACGCTGTGCTGCGAGTCGACCCGAGGGTCGACAAGCGGTGGCTGAACTACCTCCTGACCAGTGGATTCACTGTGGCGACGATGGCGAGCCTCGTTCGGGGCATCGGCGGTACCGAGGCCGGGAATGTCCGGACTCCCAGGCTGAACGTCAGCGACCTGCAGTCGATGACCGTCCCCTTCGTGGCGGCAGACGAGCAGCGCGCGATCGCTGACTACCTCCACCGCGAGACCGCCCGCATCGACACGCTCATCGAGGAGCAGCAGATCCTTGTCGGCTTGCTTGCCGAGCGTCGTGTTGCTGTCATGGCGGAGCCATTCGGTCAGGAATATCCAACGGTGCCACTTGGGTCGGCACTTGAGGAACTGATCGACCACAGGGGCAAAACGCCTGGCAAGGTTGGGGAGAAGACCGACGACTTCACCGACGAGGGCGTGCCGGTCGTCTCGGCCATTCACATCAAGAACGGGCAGATATCTTGGGATGAGCGAGAACGGTTTGTGCCCTACTGGATGTTCGAGAAGTGGATGCCGGTTCGGCTGCGTGCAGGGGACGTGCTACTCACTTCGGAAGCACCGCTGGGGAACGTTGCGCAGGTTACCAATGATGCGCCTTTGGTCTTGAGTCAGCGTCTGTTCGCGCTTCGGAGTCGCGAAGACGTTCTGGACTCCACCTACCTCCGGTATTTCCTCGAGAGCGACCGCGGCCAAGCTCTCTTGAGAGATGGCGCGAGTGGGTCGACCGTCGCGGGCATCCGGCAGTCGCGATTGGTGCAAATTCCGGTGCCGGTCCCGCCGCTCGACGAACAGCGCCAAGTCGCACAGCAGATCAAGGAGCAGATTGCCAAGATCGACACGCTTATCGCTGAGGCGGAGCTGTTTATCGAGCTCTCGAAGGAGCGGCGTTCGGCGTTGATCACGGCCGCGGTGACGGGTCAGATCGACGTACGGGAGATGGTGTGATGGCCGCTCACAACGAGGTCGTCTTCGAGTCCGAGATCTGCGCCCACCTCGAGTCCCACGGGTGGCTGTACACGGTGAACGACACCGGCTACGACCGGGAGCGGGCGCTCTTCCCCGAGGACCTGTTCGCCTGGCTGCAGGCGACCCAGCAGACGGCGTACGAGAAGGCGCTGAAGGCCGCGGGTTCGCAGGCGAAGTTCCTCGACGTGCTGACCACCGCGCTCGACAAGCCTCTTGAGCACGGTGGCGGGACGCTGAACATCCTGCGCAACGGGGTCCAGTACATCGGTGGTGGCCGGTTGAAGATGGCGCAGTTCCGTCCCGAGACCAGCCTGAACGCCACCACGAGCACCCAGTATGCGGCGATGCGGGTGCGGGTGATGCGGCAGGTGCATTTCTCCACCGCCGACCAGCGCAGCATTGACCTAGTCTTCTTCGTCAACGGACTCCCGGTCGCCACGGTGGAGTTGAAGACCGACTTCACACAGTCGCTCGATGAGGCGATCAACCAGTACCGCAAGGACCGGAACCCGATGACCAACGGGCGATCGGAACCGCTGCTGTCGTTCGGGCACCGAGCTCTGGTGCATTTCGCGGTCTCCAACGATTTGGCCGCGATGACCACCCGGCTCGAGGGCGAGAAGACGCACTTCCTGCCGTTCAACATCGGCTACAAGGGCGGCGCGGGGAACCCGCCGGCCGAGGGTGGGCGGTCGGCGACCGCGTACTTGTGGGAGCGGGTCTGGGACAAGGACACCTGGCTCAGCATCATCGGCCGGCTGATGATCGTCGAGACCCAGGAAGAGTGGGACGTCGTCACCGGGACATCGGTGCGGCGGACGAGCATGCTGTTCCCTCGGGTCCACCAGTGGGAGGCCGTGACGAACATCGTCGCCGCCGTCCGCGAAGAGGGGGTGGGGCAGCGTTACCTGATCGAGCACTCGGCGGGGTCGGGGAAGACGAACACCATCGCCTGGACCGCACACCGGCTCGCCCGGATGCACGTCGATGACAAGAAGGTCTTTGACTCGGTGATCGTGGTTGTGGACCGCACCGTGCTCGACGGGCAGTTACAGGACGCGATCCGGCAGATCGACGGGTCCGGGAAGATCGTGGCCACGATCAGTCCGGAGGACGTCCGCAAAGCCGGGGCGAAATCGAAGTCCGGACTGTTGGCGACGGCGCTCAAGAACGGGGAGCTGATCATCGCGGTGACGGTGCAGACCTTTCCCCATGCCCTCGACGAGATCCGCAAGGACTCCTCGCTCAAAGGCCGCCGTTTCGCGGTGATTGCCGACGAGGCGCATTCCTCGCAGTCCGGCCAGATCTCCTCCAAGCTCAAGGCCGTGCTGACCGCGGAGGAGGTCGAGGAGGGCGGTGAGGTCGACGTCGAGGCGATCCTTGCCGCGGAGATGACCGAGCGGGCCGAGTCGGAGAACATCTCCTACCTCGCGTTCACCGCGACACCGAAGAACAAGACCCTGGACATTTTCGGCCGCAAAGGCATCGATGGGAAGCCGGTCTCGTTCCACCTGTACTCGATGCGGCAGGCGATCGAGGAGGGCTACATCCTCGACGTGCTCAAGGGCTATCAAACCTACGACACAGCGCTGAAGATCGCCGGCAACGCCGAGGCCGGCGGCGATGGCGAGGTGGAGGAGTCAGCAGCACGTAAGGGTTTGATGCGGTGGGTGAAGCTGCACCCGACCAACATCAGCCAGAAGGTGCAGATCATCGTCGAGCACTTCCACGCCAACGTCGCCCACCTGCTCGAGGGCAAGGCGAAGGCGATGGTCGTGACCGACTCCCGCAAGGCCGCGGTGAAGTACAAGAAGGCGATCGACGCCTACATCACCAAGCGTGCCGCCGAGGACGCCTCATACAACTACCGCACCCTGGTCGCCTTCTCGAGCTCGGTCACGATGGACGAGGACGAGCAGTGGGCGCCCGAGTGGGGGCCGCAGCCGAGCAAGGACGACGAGTTCACCGAAGCCAACCTCAACCCTGGCGCCGGCTCCGACCTGGCGGCGGCGTTCAAGGGCACGACGTACACGATCATGTTGGTCGCCAACAAGTTTCAGACCGGCTTCGATCAGCCGCTGCTCTCGGCGATGTACGTCGACAAGAAGGTTTCCGGAGTCACTGCGGTGCAGACGCTCTCTCGGCTTAACCGCACCCACCGTACGGCGAGTGGAGAGCAGAAGCGCAAGACGTTCGTCATCGACTTTGTGAACGAGCCTGAGGACATCCGAGCTGCGTTCGAGCCGTACTTCACGGGCGCCACCCTGGAGACCGAGACCGACCCGTACGTCGTGGTCCACCTCGCGACCAAGCTCGACCAGGCCGGGATCTACACGCCGGAGCAGGTACGGGATGTCGCCGAACTCTGGGTGACCCGCAAGGGGAACAACGCACTCTCAGCCGCGATCAGCCCGCCCAAGCACGACTTTGCGCGGCGCTACGCGGCAGCACTCGAGACTGACGACAAAGTCACCCTCAACGAACTCGACCTATTCCGCAAGGATATCGCCACCTACGTCCGGCTTTACGACTTCATGAGCCAGATCGTCGACTACGGCGACCCCTACATGGAGATGCTGTCGATCTTCTTGCGGTTGTTGGAGAGGGTCATCGCTGACTCGGCATGGGCGGCGGAGGTAGACCTTTCGGACGTGGTCTTGGTCGGGCTCAAGCACACGCAGAGACCCAGAACGGACATCTCGCTGACGGGTGACGGTCAGCTGAAGGGAATCAGTGCCGCTGGAAGTGGCGTCCGGAAGGAGCCGAAACTCGTTGCCTTACAGGTAGTCATCGACAAGATGAATGACCTCTTCGGCGCAGAGGCTTTCACACAGTCACAGATCCGGGAGTTCGTGCAGGGGTTGGTCCAGCGATTGCTCGCCTACCCAGACCTGGTCAACCAGACCGCGGTGAACTCGAAGAAACAGTTCATGGAATCGCAAGATTTCCAGGCCGCCGTGACCGAGGCAGTCATTGAAAACCAGGGAGCTCACAACACTATGGCCGACTATTTCTTCAGCGACGGCCCGGCGATCAACGGGGTCATCATTGCGCTCGCGGATGCGTTCTACGAAGCGGCAATCGATCACAAGACGACCGCATAGCTACACTCAAAAGGTCGTTGGCAACGGGAGTCGTTTCGATATTGCGATGGTGCTTCTGCGGTGGGCTACGAAGCTCGCTGCTCATCCCGCCCGCGTCCGCATTTCTCGTCGTCGGCGCTAGAACGTCGGTTCGGTAGAGACTGCCGTCCTAGTCGAGACCTTCGAGCTCAGCCAGCAGGTAGTCTACGGCTGTGCTCAGTGATACGTCGGCGCCGCATCTTCAACCAATTACCTTCGACTGAAGGCCTTCAGCGCAACGAGCAATCAGGCTCTGCCCGAAGCCGTCTTGAGTCGGATGTTGTTGTGAACCTACGAATCCGGAGTCACATGCGACTGCTTGGAGCTAGTCCTCAACATCTGTGGAGATTCTAGCGCGCAGTTCCCGAAGTCCTTTTCGATAGGGAGATCCAGTCGCGTGGACATCATTCAGTGGAGGAAGGAGTTCCGCGATCACCGCCGCCTCCACCGGTCCGGGTCTGTTGGTCGCGAGCCAGGAGACCGACAGGTGCTCCCGCATCCACTCGGTGAGGGCTCGCTCGCCGAGGGGAGCAAGGGTGAACTTTCCGGGGGCTTGTAAGCGCTCGACGTGCGGCCGGAGTTTGAGGTCGTCGACAAGCAGAGCGGTGAGACTGCGCCGGAGTGCTGACCGGCGTGTTGAGCTCAAATGGTTTTTGGCAATCCGCTTGCCCACAGTCTGGGGTGCGGCCAAACCTACATACAGTGGGATGGTGATCGACGTTGGCGGGAAGTCAGGTGGCCAGGGTAGGTACTCAGAGCCCCACCACGCGTACACGCCGGTGCCGGCAGCTTCGGAAGCCGTTACATCGGGCGTGCGTCGGGGTCCGGTCAGCAGTTGCGACCAGGACATCTCGAGCGCCTCGTCCCGATTGCTGGCCCGCCGGCGCCCACCGTCGTCTGTCATTGCCAACGCCGCCCTTGCGGCGTGTGCCGGCAAGTGGCGACGCTGTCGGTCTGGAGTCGGTGGGCCCGGTCGCCCAACTTGGCGCATGGTGTTCCAAGTTGGACGCTCGGCGCGCGCGTCAGTGCCTTACTCGTCCTGGAGGCAGTCAGTCCTGAGCAGTAGAGCTGCCCGTCGGCTGAGTCTTTGCCTAGCTCGTGTTCATAGCTGGGACCGCCGTCGCGGTGCACCGACGATGGCAACGCCTCCGCGGTTCCAGGGCTATGTGCACAGAACACTGCGACCGTCGCAACTCCGATGCCAACAAATCGCATGAGGACCATCTCCCGGTAGACGTGTCTGTAGGCTTCGGCACCCACGTCCATCGCTGGTCCGGAGCGTGTACGGGTCCGCTCGGACATTATGACGCGGCATAGAGGGCGAGCGGAGCTCAATCGACAGAGGACTGCCGAACCAGCGAGCTCTGTGGCCGCACGGAGTCCGCTAGCGTCTTTGCGGTTGCTGTTCGCCCGCCGTGTCACCCACCAACCCCGATCGGCGAGTGGAAGATCGCCGCGTCCCGGCTGACCGAGCGCTGGCGGATGCGGCAGCAACTATCGTCGGAACGTCGAGATCACCGAGGGGACGTTCGTCGGGGAGGATTGAACAAACCGAACCCGCCGGAGATACCGTGGTCGTGCTGCTCGCGTCGACAGTAGCGTTCCCACGCAACCGATTACGCGACTCGCAAGACCGCCACGAGGAACTCCGACTTGTCTGTGAACGGCCGGACGTCCCACGATTCGAGCAAGAGATCCTGAGCGAAGCCGGCGGTGGTGGCGTTCTCGAGGAACTCGTCGAACGAGTAGTCCCGACCAGCGCCGAACCCGATGACAGCACGGCCGTCGTCACTAAGATGCGCGCGCAGTCGCTCGAGGACGGTCACTCGGGTGCTCGGCGCGAGAAACGCCATCACGTTGCCGGCGGAGACGATGAGGTCGAACGGCTCGTAGATGCCGCGGGCCGGGAGGTCGAGTTCGGCGAGATCGTTCACCAGCCAGCGCGGGCCTGGGTGGTCTTCTTCGGCGGCCTGGATGAGGACCGGGTCGACGTCGACGCCGACGACGTCGTGCCCAACCTCGGCGAGGTAGCCACCGACGCGCCCTGGACCGCATCCGGCGTCGAGGATGCGGGACCCGCGGGCCGCCATCGCGTCGATGAGCCGCGCCTCGCCGACCAGGTCGTTGCCCTCACGCGCCAGCTCGCGGAAGCGCTCCACGTACCAGTTTGAGTGGTTGGGGTTCTCGGCGACCTTCTGCATCCAGATGCTCTGTTCGACCATGCCTCCATTGTGCCGAACCCGCAGCTCGCCCCTGCGACACCGAAGGGCTCCACCGACGTCAACCCTGCCGCTCTCACCCCGCCGTCGATGAACGCCGATAGTAGGCGGACGCCGACGGAAGCCACAGGAGGACCAGGACGGCCACCTCGATCATCACCAGCAGCAGCTCGAGCGTGGCCGTCACCGCTCTCTCGTTCGTGGCGAGGGACATGGTCCCAAAGGCCACCCCGACCAGGCCGAACACGGTCGACGTGGTTCGTGCCCAACCGAGACCTCGCGCGTTGGCGTACGCCATTCCGATCCACAGGCTCGCGGCCACCAAGCAGAGCACAACGATCAGAGCAACCCCGATGCCCGTCCCGGTTTCCAGCGCGGAATCCAGTGCATCAGAACGTGACTGGATGATTTCAGAACCGTCGTTCATCAGATGTCGCGCACGCACTTCCTCGCTGATCTGCTCGACGAGCGACAGGGCGTAAAACATGCCGATGAGCTGCACACTCGCACCTGTACACATCAATCCACACGCTAGCCACATCGTGTGCGGCATCGACGCCAGCCGCGACGTCGACACAGGCTCTCCACCCTTCGTATCAGTGCTCATGCGGTGAAGGTAGAGCCACACCGCGGTACTGACAGATCCTCATACACAGGACGTCGATGGCTCTATCGTGGCGCCATGCCGAATACCGACGCCGTTGGCCGCTTGGACCAGCTTGCACACATCGAAGCGATCAAACACTTGAAGTACCGATACTGGCGGGCGTGTGATGCCAAGGACCCGAGCGGTTTTCGAAGTTGTTTCATCCAGAAGGGCGCTCGTATCGACTACGGCCCGCTCGGCACGTTCGACGACGCCGAACCGATGGCGCAGATCTTCGAGCAGGTTGCCCTGCACAGAGTCGACGGGCAGTACGTCATTCTCGACATGCACCACGGCTTCCACCCGGACATCGCACTCACCTCCGACACGACCGCGACGGGTCGGTGGACCCTCAAGTTCCGACAGGTGAACCTGCTCGACCGCACAGAAACGGTCATGGCAGGGGAGTACTCGGACGAGTACGTCGTCGAAGACGGCGAGTGGAAGATGGCGGCGAGCACGCTGACCGAGCGGTGGTCGGTCCGACGCCCGCTCGGCGACGACGCCACGGTCCGAACAGGGACGTTCGCAAGCCGTCCTGAGTGATCCCCACGCCCGAACCCTGCGTCAGCGAGCTGTCGGGGACCAGCTCATTGGACGACACCCCTGTGGACTGTGCGATGCCATCTCCCTCCTAGTGATCTAGCATCAAACGGCACGGCGATGACTGCGGGGGAGTCCGGTGATGACGACATACGTCGATGAAGTGCGGGCATATCTGTCCGGTTTCGGCGATCCACCTCGGCTGTACGACGCCCTGCGAGACACCGATCTCGTCATCCCGCTCGACTACGAGAACCGCCTGTTCACGGTGGTCGAGGCGGGTATTCCGTGGATGCTGGCGTTCACGACTCCGGAGCGGCTGCGCGACTTCGCCGAACTCACCGACCGAGACCTCGACGAGGTCCGCTACCTCGACGTTCCCGGCCATGCGCTCATCGACCGCGTACTCGACCAGGCCCCCGAACCCACCGGCCTCGTCGTCGACCCTGCGACGACTTCGACGATGACGTTCCCACCATCGCGCGAGCTGACTCCCCACTGCTACTACGACGACGACGGCGAGGTAGTCCGATGACCGAAAATTTGAGCGTCGATCCTGCAGTCCTCGCCCAGGCCAGCGCCGGCATCAACGGCGTGATCGACGGACTCGCCGACACTGGCGTGGGATCCGACTACAGCGCCGCGATCGGTCGCGGATACGGCGACCTCGACCTCGACGGCCGGACGATCGGCCACGCCGACCCCAAGAGCGGACTCGAGGAGTACTGCAACCGCTGGGAATGGGGCGTTCGAGCGCTCATCACCGGCGCGGCCGAGATCTCGAAGGGGCTCGGGCTCGGGGCCAGCCACTATGAGCGCGAAGAGAAGTGGGCGGGCGACCAGCTCAAGAACTACACCATGGATCTGATCGGCGACCCGAACCTGACACCAGAACAGGTCAAGGAGATGTCGTGGGGTCAGCTGTGGGACCACAATGGCAACGTCCTCAGCGACCCGCAGTGGGCGCTGACGCCGGAGGAGATGGAGCGTCACCGGCAGTTCGGCGAGGACAACAGGGCGACGTTACTCGAGGACCTGGAGACCATCGGCCGTCACCAGATCGACCCGTCGTCCCTCGTCACCGACACGATCGATGGTTTCGAACGTGACGGATTCACCGCAGACTCACCCAGCGGGCCCCAGGGCAGACCGGCTGACAAACCCGAGGCCGAATAGGTGGGCATGTTCGACGCCCTCGAAGGCGGCAAAGAGTTTCTCGGGGGACTGGTCGACGACGCCACCGAGGTCATCGGCGGCGGTCTGCGCGCCGTCGGTCTCGAGAGCATCGCCACCGGCGTCGAAGACTTCGGCGACGACGTCGCCAACTCGTTGGGCGCCATGCCCGACGAGAAGAACCTCGGGCAGACTTCCGATCCCAAAGAGTTGGTCCTCGGGGACCCTGCCGGGATCATTGCCCTCGCCGAGAAGTTCACCAGTTACGCGAGCAACTTCCTCAAGGCAGGCGAAGGCTTGCGCGGTATCTCTGTCGGCAACTGGAGTGGTTCGGGCGCGGCAGAGTATCGCGACGCGTCTGCACGCGAAGTACCGAAGTGGGTGTCGGCAGGCGACGCCGCCGCCAAAGCCGCAGCGGCACTGACGGGGTGGGCCGGAGTCGTCACCTTCGCGCAACAGAAGGCCGCCGAAGCGGTCCGCATCTGGGAAGAGGGCGAGCGCAAGCGGGACGAATGGGTCGCGAAAGCCAACATCTACAACGACGAGCTCGACGACTACCAGCACCACCGACGCGACGCCCCGCCAACACACCCCGGACCCGACCCGTGGCCCGCGTACAAGGCTGAGGCGGAGCGAGTCCTGAAAGTCGGCCGAGATCACCGGAACTCGTCGGCTCCAGGGGTCAAAGCCGAACTCAGCGGTGCCGCCGATATGGCACCGCCAATGCCGTCTGCGTTCGATCAGGCACGAATGACCGCCATCGACGCCGGCACTGCCGGTTCCATGGCGGTTGCGCACTTCGGTGCCGGTATGTTCGGCGCGGTCACCGAGGTGGTCAAGGGGCTCAACACACTGAGCCCCCAGAATCCGTACAACGTCGCCAATCCCCACCAGTACATGCGCAATTCCGCGGGCATGATGATGGGGATCGTTCATCAGATAGCCCATCCCGACGAGTTTGTGCGCAACTTCGCCGGGTCGGGATGGTCCACCGATCCGTCCCAGTCCCTGGGGAATGTCTTCGCCAACGTGGCAATGTCCGGCCTTCCTGGGCCGAAGGGCATCAACCTGCTGACCAGGCCCGGTCGGAACGCGCCGAGCCCACCGACACCTGAGATAAGCCCAACGTCGCGTCACCCCGACGCTCCGCCCGCGTCCCCGCATCCGTCGCCCGCCCCGCATGGGTCGTCGTCCGAGACCCCAGGCGCCAGCCCGAGCGCCGACGTACCGGGCCGGCATGGTCCCGACATCGCTGTAGACCACGGCGCACCGCCGGTGCCGAGGGCAGACACCGGTCCCACACCGGATGCCCCGACGCCAGAAGCACCGACTCCCGCGGTTTCACCGAGTTCGGCACCCCCGCCCGACGGTGCGCCGACGCCGACTGCCCTGGATTCTCCGCCCGGCGGTGGAGCACCTGAGACGCCCAGCCCTCGTTCCGACGCCGCGACCCCGGAGCAGCCTGCCGGCGTCGGCCCTCTCGAGGGCACCGGGCCACACCCGCCCCACCCCGCGAACCCAGGACCTGCGCCGACGCCCGAGCCGACGCCGACACACGGCGCAGACGGACCGGGATCATCGTCGCCGGGACCCACAGACAGCTCGCCTGCACCGCGGCATCTCGGCGACGACGACCCGCCGGGACCGAATCGCGGCGAGACCACTACGCCCGCCGCCACACACATCGGCGACCAGACACCCGGCCAGCCCACCCCGGGCCCGAACGCGGTCGACCGCGAGGGTGCGCCGAACCCGGCGTCCGCGAAACCCGATGAGCCCGTCGTCGACCGAGGCCCGGCTCGGCATGACGAACCTAGTGGCGGGCATCCACCAAGGGCTGGCGACGAACCATCCACTCCAGCAACGCCTCCCACACGGCCGGACGCTGATGTACCCGGGGTGCGTCCCACACCAGGGTCGGTTCACCCCGACCCCACGACGGCCGCGCGGCCCGACGCCGTCGACACCCCGATCAGAACCGACCCTCCGGGGGCCGGACCCATCGCGCCCGTCGCCGGTCACCATCCGGTGTCGACACCGAACACGACACCTGATCCCGCACAACCGAAACCAGCACACACACCAGGGAATAGCGCACCGGCGGGGCGCGCGGACAACCCCGCGGCGCCCCCGCGAACACCCGACCACACTCTGGACCGCACGCCACCCGCACGGACCACACCCGAGAGTTCCGCACCGCCGCGTGACCCCGACCGCGCTCGCCCGGTTCCCTCGAACACCCACCACATTCCCGAACCCGCCGTGCGAAACACGCCCGATGCGCCGCCTCACCCACCGCGAACGGCGCCAGAGGACCGGCCGATACCGCCGACCGTGATCCCGGACCGTCCGTTCACCCCGGAACGTCCATCGGCCGTCAACCCACGTCCCGCGAACCCCGACACGCCGTCACCGCGAGACCCCGCACCGACCACCAGACCGGACGGTGACAACCCGGACGGAAACAACTCGGCCCCTGACAATGACACCGGGGAGCCCTTCGAACCCGCGCGGCCCGAACGCACTGACGAGGGATCGACCGAGCGCGCCGACACCAGCGAGGGCAACGAGGCGCCCGAACAGTGCCGCAGCAACGGCGAGCCGGTCAACGTCGCGACAGGGGAGTACTTCCTCCCGCTGACCGATGTCGATCTTCCCGGGACCCTGCCGTTGCGACTGACTCACCGGCATCGATCTCGCTATCGCTGGGGGCGGTGGCTCGGGCCGACGACGCCGTCCACGTTCGACGCGCGTGCCATCGTCTCCGACAACGTGGTGACCATCGTCGACGCCGACGGCACGATGACGAATTTTGCCAAGCCGCAAGCAGATTCGGTGTCACGGAGCGTGAACAACACCGACTGGGAACTGCGGGCAACGGCGACCGAGGGCTACCAGCTGACCCATGTTCGCACCCTTGTCAGCTGGTTCTTCATCCCGATCCCCGAGCTCGACGGCGTCGACATCGCGGCCGGGAGCATCGCGGTCTCAGCCATGACCGACCGGCATCACAACCGGATCCGTTTTGTCTTCGACGAGAAGGGAAGGCCGGCGGCCGTCGAGCATTCCGCCGGATACCGAGTCGACGTGCAGTGCGACGGCGCCCGGATCCTGGGGTATCGCCTGACCGCCGGCGTTGACGGTGTGCGTGTCGACCAGCAGCTGTGCACGTTTGCCTACCACCGTGGCCATCTCGCCGTGTCGACCAACGCCGTCGGCGCGACAACGCGTTTCGAGTACGACGACGCCGGACGCATGACCTGGTGGCGTGACTCGATCGGAATGGAGTACCGGAACCGCTACGACGACCTCGGTCGCGTGACCATCCAGTCCGGCATGAACGGAGTGTGGTCGGGTCGATTCGAGTATCAAATCCGAACTGCCGGTCCGGGTTCGATCACGACGTACACCGACGCCGTCGGAGCGACGACGCTGTACGGCATCGACGCGGACAACAGGGTGCGGCAGGAGATCGATCCGCTGGGCCGGATCAGCCGAACCGACTACAACACCGGACGCCAACCGATGGTGCTCACCGGTCCGGATGGGCTGGCAACTCGTATGCGTTACAACGCTTTCGGCGATGTCGAGCAGATCGTCGGTCCCGACGGTGCGCTGACCGAGGTCAGTTACGCGGGTCCTGGGAGGCCGGAGAGGATCGTCGAACCCGGACCGGTCACCACGCGAATTGCCTACGACGCCAACGGCAACCCGGTGTCGGTGAGCGACAACGCCGGTGCGGTCACGTCGTACACCTACGACGACCAGGGTGCCCTGACCTCGCAGACGGATCCCGACGGCGTCATGGTTCGGTATCACAACAACGCGGCCGGGTTGCCCGTCGAGATCATCGACATGCTCGGCAACACGACCCGAATTACGTACGACGCGTTCGGGCGTCCCGTCGAGGTCGTGGACGCCGAAGGAGCCACGACCGCTGTCGGGTATGACGCGATGGGCAACCGGACAAGTCTCGTCGCTCCCGATGGTGGACATTCGCGGTGGGAGTACGACGGCGAGGGCAACTGCGTCGCGCATGTTGACCCCGTCGGCGCGACGACGCGTTGGGAGTACGGCCATTACGACCTGCCGGTCGCTCGAGTCGGCGCAGACGGTTCCCGGACAGAGTTCACCTACGACGCCGCCCGCCGGCTCGTCGCGGTCACCAACCCGGACGGACTGGTGTGGAGCTACTCGTACAACGCTGATGGCCCGCTGCAGTCCGAAACCGACTTCAACAATGCGACAACGACATACACCTACGACGCCGGCGGCCGACTCGCCACCCGAAAGAATGCGGCCGGACAGACTGTGGCGTTCGAGTACGACGCGGCGGGTCGTGTTGTCGCCGAACGCAGTTCCGACCCGCTCAATCCCGACTTCGATGGGGAGGTCACCGAGTACAGCTACGATTCCGCCGGTCGGCCGGAGAGTGTCGTCGGTGCGTTCGGATGGTGGCACTCGACCTACACCGCCGCGGGAATGCCGCAACTAACCGGCGTGAACGACGGGTCCACCGACTGGGTGAGCGAGTCGGGGTGGACCGGCGCGGGCCGGCTGGCGTCGGTGACGACGCCGACGGCGGTGCACACCCGCTACGGCTACGACCCGCGCGGCGTGCTCGACTTCGTCTCGTCGGCGGGTCGTACTTGCGACATCACGACCAGCGCTACCGGACGTGAGCAGCGTCGGCGGTTCGACGGCACGGCCATCGACTCGGCATGGGATCCGGTCGGCAGGCTCACCGGTCGGACCATCGCGACCGTTTCCGGCAACCCGGCGACGTTGAACCTCGGGTCAAGCGGTGCAGGTGCCGGGGGACCGGAACGCCCGGTTGCGCGGGCCGAGTACACCTACCGCGCCGATGGAATCCTCACCGCTTCGACGACGACGCTGGCCGATCGTGGCCGGACCGACTACCGAGTCGACGTGCTCGGTCGCATCACTGCGGCGATCCGCCCGTCCAGCACGGAGCAACTGACCTACGATGCCAGCAGCAACATCACTGCTTACGACATAGCGGACAGGTCAATAAGCACCACCGAGTCTCCGCTCCCTGAGGTGCGAGGCGGCACCCAGTCTCCGCCCCCTGAGGTGCGAGGCGCCACCCAGTCCCCGCCCCCTGAGGTGCGAGGCGCTAGCCGAGCCTCGAAGGGCTCCCGCTGGCGATACTCCGGCACCCTGCTGGTCGACGACGGCCGGACGTCGTATCGCTACGACCCGGCGGGTCGCGTCACTTCGATGAGTCGTAGACGATTGTCGCGCAAACCCGATGTGTGGCATTACGTCTGGGATGCTCACGATCGGTTGCGCAGCGTGACCACTCCCGACGGGACGTTGTGGACGTACACCTACGACCACCAGGGCCGGCGTCTCAGTAAGACCAACACGGCAACCGGGGCAGTCACCCGGTTCCACTGGCACGGTGAGCAGCTGGTCGAGCAGACGGAGTCCGCGCTTGATACACCTGACGCGGAGTCCAACGCTGGTCTCACGGTGACTACCTGGACGTTCCCGCCCTACGTATACACGCCCCTCGCACAGACACGAAGTACGGAACCGATCACGCCGTCAGACAGTGTTGAGTCCGCGGGCAGCGCACCGGACGGGGACGTGAGCCTCAACCTGGGTTCACCCGGGCCAGCCTCGTTCAAGCCGCGCGAGTGGACGCAAACCGAAGTCGACCGAGAATTCTTCGCGATCGTCACCGATCAGATCGCGTCTCCTACAGCGCTCGTAGATCCGCTCACCGGAGCGGTCACCGGGCACGCGGCAAGGACGCTTTACGGCGAGAGCACCTGGATTGGTTCCTCGACGCCATGGGCCTTCCCAGGTCAGTACTCGGATGAAGAGAGCGGTCTGCACTACAACCGCTATCGGTACTACCAACCAGGGACCGGAAGGTATCTGAGCCCAGACCCGCTGGGACTGGCGCCTGCGCCGAACCCACATACCTATCCGGAGAATCCAGCGGTCTACGCGGACCCTTTGGGGCTCGCACCAACCGACTGTTCGACTGTCAGCGACAACGGACCTGCGAACGACAGACCGCGGTTTGTGGTCAGCCCGGAGGGTACGGTAATGCCGACCAGCCGTGCTGACCTCGAAGACGGTTTCAGACGAGCGGGTTTCCCTGCAAGCCGGACGAGGAACTACGACGGCATGGAGTACGTAATGCCCGATGGGAGCAGAGTCCGAGTCATGGACGCACAGACCACCCCCGGGGGTGCCGGTCAGCGAGCTTCATTCGAGAATGCAAACGGTCAAGCTGTCGGCATCGACGGAAAACCCGTTCAGCCTCCTCGTGGACTGACCAAACCTGAGCGTAAGGCGTTTGTCCGCGAACGTACTCACGTTGAGCTGCACTGATGTCTACGCTCGCGATCGCGCGACACGCACTACCGCTACTTGTCTCGAGCTGCGAACTGCTGGAATTCAACATGAACTTCGCCGGCGAGGGCTGGCATCTGAACGCTACGTGCGACTTCCGCATCGAGGTTGCCGGTCACATCTACACCGACGAATCCGCGCCGGAAGAGTTGCGTGAGGTCGAGCGGAACGCAGTAGGCAGGTCGATCGTCTCAATCGAGTCGAATGCCGACATGGACGACCCGACGTTCTACCTGGACGACGGCACCCGGATCTCGCTCACAGCGGACCCAGATGATCCATACGAGCCATGGACCATGCGCATACCAAACATCACTTTGCTGGGAAGTTCACCCGCTCAGGTCAAAGCCGCGAAGCTAAACCAGGCTGCACTTGCCCCCGGGGAGTTGACAGCCCTAGGCGAGGTCATCCGTGTCCAGAAGTTCCCGCCTGGCTGGTCGATGTCAGGCGACAATTGGCATCTCGTCGTCTCCTGTCCATGGCAACGTAGTTCCGCCGGTGCAGCTCAGAACGCCCAGTCTGGTGACGTGCCCGACGTTTACATAGGTCGACGGATTGATCGCTTCGAGTACGAAACCCACCGCTGCGCAATAGAGTTCGACGATGGATCGCGGATTGATGTAACCGCCGATGATGGTCGGCAACCATGGTTCTTACGATATGGGGATGACAACGAGTTGATAGTGGGGCAACCCTTTCCGGCGCCTAGCGCCTAGTCATCTGCACGTGGTGCTGACACACCCGGCAGCCCGTCGAAGCTGGCGCTTCAGGCGTTCGATGTCAGGCGTTCGATAACGGCAGTTCGGGTCCGGGCGGAACAAGATCGATGTCGCATCAATCAGCGGACTCGAGTCGGTGTGACCCCTGACTGGGTCATGACACTCCGACGCCGATCGATCTTCGCGTTCCGAGCGGAGTCGGCAACCACTCGAAAATCAACGATCCCACCGACAATGCCGGTGGGATCGCTCTTCAGAACAGGCGAGCAACCGTCACGGATGAACGCCACGCTTGTTGAGCCAGGCCTGCGGGTTGATCTTGGTGCCGTTGGTGTCCCAGACCTCGTAGTGGAGGTGAGGACCGGTGGACTGGCCGCGGTTACCGACGGTCGCGATCTTTTGGCCGGCGCGGACTTTCTGGCCGGCGTGCACGAAGCTCTGGTCGACGTGTCCGAAGACGCCGACGGTGCCGTCGTCCTGCTTCACGCGGACCCACTGGCCGAAGCCAGAGGCGGGGCCGGACTCGAGGACGACGCCGTCGGTCACGGCGTAGATGGGGGTTCCGACTTTGTTGGCGATGTCGACTCCGTTGTGGTGGGTACCCCAGCGGGGGCCGTAGCCCGAGGTCACGGTGCCGCTGACCGGCTTCACTGCGTTTTTGATACCGGGGAGGCCGGGGTTGCCGGGGCCGAACACCGACGGCGGCAGGACGTCGCGAGCGAGGTCATTGATCTCGGGCGGCAGGACCAGGCCGGCCGGCAGCTTGACGTTGTCCGGCAGCGCGATCTTCGGCGCAGGCGGGGGAGCGGGCTGCGCCGTTGCCTGTGCGGCGGTCCCGGCCGTGAGGCCGACCGCGCCGACGAACGCGGCGAGAGCGCCCGTTCGCAGTGCGGTGCGGGTGGTGGAGCGCGAAGTGGCGCGATGCCGCCCGGGGCGCCGGTTATGCGACGTCGAGTCGAGCAGGGCGCGGGTCGAGGGCCGCGTCGAGTCGTGGGCGTTCAGTCGGTGTTGAGGCACAGCGTTGTCCATCTCAGGTTGGGTAACAGTTCGGTATCGGCAAGGACACGGCGACGTTACCCACACGCCCTTAAGCAGACCCTGAGAAGGCCGCGCCGGGCCTCAAAGAGTCGCAGCTCAGACGGCGCGGGAGACATGGGTCACTCAGGCGCATTCAGCGCCGTGGCACCGTGGAACCATGTCCGATCCCGAGTACACCCCTGACGGCCACCACATCGTCATCAACGGCCGGAAGTGGCGGGCGACGGATCCGCTCATCCCCGACGAGCGTCGGTCTGAACTGCAGTCGATCTTGATGGCGTGGCGTCGAGACGTGAAGCGCACCCGAGGTGCGCCCGAGTCGCGCGCGGGCGTCCAGGCGACCAAGGTTGCACTCGGGGAGCGCGGAACCCCGTGGTGGGAGCAGACCGAGGACGAGCGTCGCGAGAGGTGGGAAACCCACGTCGAGCGACCAGAAGACTGAAGCTCGCCTACCGCGGCAACAGCGACTCCGCCGCGTACCGTCCCGCGCGCTCAAAACTCTCGCCGATTTCGAAACTCGGGTCGATCTGCCAGTACCGCATGCTCGACACGTAGATCGCCGCGACCATCTGCGCCAAGAACTCCGGCGGGTGATCGGTGCGCACATCCTGCTGTTCGACGCCGCGCTCGATCAGACGCAGCACCTCCGACGTGAACACATGGCTGCGTTCGCCGAGCGTTCCCGACATCGATGAGATCCGCTCGATCTCGATCGTCACCGTGCGCATGTAGTCGGGGTCGGCCACCGACGATCGCGCGAAGTCCACGAACACCCCGACGACGCGGTCGTGAGTGCTCAGCGGCTTGTTCAGCATGGCGTCGACCACGTGCGAGAACGTCCCCATCAGCTGCGCATACAGGTCGGTGAGCAGGTCATCCTTGCTGGGGAAGTAGTTGAAGAACGTTGCCCGCGACACCTCGGCGCGTTCGGCGATGAGTTCCACCGTCGCCGCATTCCCGTCTGTCGCGAGCAGTTCGCGAGCCGCGGTCAGCAGTCGCTCTCGCGTCTGCTGCTTGTTGCGTTCGCGGCGGCCGACGGCCGGAGCTTCGGTCATTGGATGTGGCAGCCTTCCGTGCCGACGGACGTTCCCGATGACCAATTCTTGCATTCCCCTCCCAAACTTTGGATGGTCGTCTAACTTTTGCCTCTGAGTCCAGTGTGATCCAGCTCATGCAACGGGCGAAGTCACCAGAGTCGACCTCGGGGGGTCTTCCGGACGCCGGATTGACGGTTCGTGCCGCGGCATGCCCGGACTCCCGGCGCGCGGGACTCATTGCGCGACAGACTATTTCGAAACCGTTCAGCGACAACGGCGGCAGGGTTACAGTCGCCGGCAAGTCACCACATCCGACATTTCGGTCGCCCCTGGAGACGGGGTGGTCGGGAATGCCGGTGCCACGATCGAAGGGGATCGCATGAAATCACCCAGTGCACTCAGGCGTGTACTCCGGACCGCAACTGTGATCGGTTGCGCCGGGGTGCTCGCTCTCGGCGGTCTGACGGCGTGTGCCGACGACAGTTCGGAGAGCACGACCGCAGGCGAGACCAGCCAGCTGCCGAGCAACCCGGCAACCGGCGACCCGGTCAAGGTCGGTCTGATCGTCCCCGAGGGCGGCGCCGTGACCACCCCGATGGTCCGCGAGGGCAGCGAGGCGGCCGTGGAGTACCTGAACAAGAACGGCGGCGGCATCGGCGGCCATCAGATCGAGCTGGTCGTCTGCAAGCAGCAAGAAGAGCCCGCGTCGGCCACCAAGTGCGCGAATCAGATGGTGGAGCAGAAGGTTTCGGTTGTGGTCTCGCCGCTCGGCGCACAGGGTGCGGTCATGCTGCCGATCATCGCCGGTGCGAAGATCCCGTTCGTCGCGCAGGCCCCTGTCTCGCAAGCCGAGATGGCCACGCCCGGATCGTTCATGCTGTCCGGCGGAATCATCGCCGTCCTGGCGGGACAGGCCGCGACCGCAGCCAAGGACGGACTCAAGAAGGTCACGCTGATCATCGGCGATTCCGGTGACGCGGCCGCATCGGTACAGGCCTTGGGCGGTCCGATGTTCCAGCGCGCGGGCGTGACGCTGAAAGTCGTCACCGTCCCCGTGGGCGCCGCCGACCTGACGCCCCAGATCACCGCCGGCCTCGCCGACAACCCGGACGCGGTCAGCATCCTCGGCGACACCCGTCAGTGCATCTCGGTCCTCAAGACACTGCAGACCGTCGCACCAGACGCCACGAAGTACCTGATCGCGAGCTGCCTCGACAAGCCCGTCCTTGACGCCGTGGGCAACGAAGCCGTCTCCGGCGCAAAGGCGTTCACCACCGTCAACCTGAGCTCCGATGATCCCAGCGTCACCCAGTACCGAAGCGTGATGGCGCAGTACGCGCCGGACACCGATCCGGCCGGCCTCGCCTACATCGGCTACCAGGTCATGACCGCGCTCGGCGAATTGAACGGACTCGAGGGAACGGTCGACGCCCAGACGTTCACCACGGCGCTGTCACAGGCGAAGAACGTGCCGCTGCCCGCTGCGCCCGGAATCACCTTCACCTGCGACGGCAAGGCGTTCCCGCCCCTGACGTCCCTGTGCAGCAAGGCAATCCTGGTCAGCGACGTGTCTTCGGACGCCAAGCTCGAGAACACCGTCGTCACCAACAACTAGTTCCTCCACTGATCGGGGGTCGCGCCCGCGCGGCCCCCGATCACCGCACTTCCATGAGTGGGAGTTCCATGACCGACCATCTCGCATTCCTCGTTCTCGGGCTCGGCAACGGAGCGGTCTTCGCCGCACTCGGCCTCGCCCTGGTGATGACCTTCAAGAGTTCCGGTGTCGTCAACTTCGCCACCGGAGCTGTCGCTCTGTATGCCGCCTACACGTACGCGTTCCTGCGCGACGGCGAACTCCTCAACCCGATTCCCGGGTTCCCCTCGACGATCGACCTCGGCTCCGACGTGGGTGTCGCTGTGGCACTGCTCGTCTCAATGCTGATCGCTTCGATCCTCGGCGTGATCCTCTACCTAGTCGTGTTCCGCCCGATGCGTACGGCCCCCGCCCTGGCCAAAGCGGTCGCGGCGATCGGCGTCATGCTGGTCATCCAAGCGCTCATCGCACTTCGCGTCGGCGAGAACACCCCGAGCGTCGGTCCCATCTTCAAGGTCGACACCTTCACGATCGGCTCCAGCGCAGTGCCGACCGACCGTCTGCTGCTCGCCGTCGTCATCGTCGGCCTGGCGATCTGCGCTGGCCTCGTCCTGCGCTACACCCGATTCGGGGTGGCCACCGAAGCGGCTGCCGAATCCGAGAAGGGCGCCCTGGTCACCGGGCTCTCGCCGGACCGCATCGCGGTCACCAACTGGGCACTGTCGTCGGCCACCGCCGGACTCGGCGGCGTGCTGATCGCACCGATCGTGCCCCTCAACCCTGTTGCCTACACGATGTTCATCGTCCCGGCCCTCGCAGCGGCGCTCGTCGGCAACTTCACCGCGATCTCTGTGACGGTCGGCGCGGGCCTCGTCATCGGCATGCTGCAATCGGAAGCGACCAAACTGCAGGCAACCTGGGACTGGATGCCCGACGCTGGTGTCGCCGAGGCAGTCCCACTCATTCTCATCATCGGATTCCTGCTCATCCGCGGGCGTCCACTGCCCGGCCGAGGTGCGGTCACCCGCAACGACCTCGGTCGCTCGCCCCGACCCAACAGCATGCTCGTGCCCGGGCTCATCGGCGTCGCCGTCGCCGTCCTGGCACTGTTCGTCACCTCGGGGAGTCTGCGACTCGCCGTCATCGCTTCGATGATCTACGCGATCGTCGCACTGTCCCAGGTCGTCGTCACCGGGTATGCCGGACAGGTCTCGCTGGCACAGCTGACGCTCGCGGGAGTCGGCGCCTACGCACTCAGCAGGTTCACCGAGGATCTGAACCTGCCGTTCCCCGTCGCCCCGCTGCTGGCGGCATGCGCCGCGACGGTGGTCGGCGTCGTCGTCGGCCTTCCGGCTCTACGGGTCCGCGGTCTGCCCCTCATGGTCGCGACGCTGGCGCTCGCCGTCTTCTGTGAAGCGTTCTGGTTCCGGAATCCGTCACTCAACGGCGGACTCCAGGGCGCCCCGGTCGACGCGCCGTCGCTGTTCGGCATCGACCTCGGCATCGGCGCCGGCGAGGGCTACCCGCGGATCGCCTTCGGCATCACCTGTCTCGTCGTGCTCACCGCGGTGACCTACGGCGTGGCTGTCCTGCGCCGAAGCGGCCTGGGCGCTTCGATGCTGGCCGTGCGTGCCAACGAACGATCCGCTGCCGCAGCCGGGATCAACGTCGGCGCAACGAAACTAATTGCGTTCGCCATAGCATCGTTCATCGCCGGGCTCGGCGGTGCGCTGCTGGCGTATCAGCAGACCCTCGCCACGGCGGGCAGCTACGCCGTGTTCGCGGGCATCGGCCTGTTCGCCGTCATCTACGTCGCGGGCGTGACCTCGATCTCGGGAGCGATCCTCGCGGGCGTCATCGCTCCCGGCGGATTGATGTACTTCGTCGCAGACAAGTACGGATCCTTCGGCGACTACTACATGCTGATCAGCGGAATCCTGCTGGTGCTCACCGTCGTCACCAGCCCGGACGGCCTCATCGGGTACTTGCACAGGGTCCGGCTCCACGGCACTCGACGTGCACCGGCCGAAGACCGCGTCGGCGCGCCGGAACAGACTGGGCCCGCCACTCCACAGCCTCCCGAGAGGCGCGGTGACGGGGTTCTGCTGTCGGTTCGCGACGTCACGGTGCGCTACGGCGCGGTGACCGCCGTCAACGCCGTCGGCTTCGACGTGCGTGCCGGCGACATCGTCGGCCTGATCGGCCCCAACGGCGCCGGTAAGACGACCCTGATCGACGCCATCAGCGGATTCGCCACGGCCACCGGATCAGTGACCCTCGACGGAAAGACTCTCGACGGCCTCGCTCCGCATCGACGCAGCCGATCCCGACTGGGGCGCACCTTCCAGGACATCGAGCTCTACGGAGAACTGTCCGTGGCCGAGAACCTGGCGATCGCGGCACGTCGAGCACCGGGCGACACCGCCGACAATGTCGACACTGTTCTCCATATGCTCGACATCACCCACCTGAAAGAGGTTGCCGCAGCCGACCTCTCGCAGGGCCAACGGCAACTCGTCGCGGTGGCACGCGTGCTGGCCGCCCAACCCCGGATCGCGCTGCTCGACGAACCGGCCGCCGGACTGGACAGCACCGAGAGCCGTTGGTTGGGGGAGCGCCTCCGCGCCGCCAGGGCCCATGGGATGTCAATGCTTCTCGTCGACCACGACATGGATCTCGTGCTCAGCCTGTGCGATCGGGTGATCGTGCTCGACCTCGGCTCCGTCATCGCCGACGGCACGCCGGACGAGATCAGGCGGTCGCCGGCGGTCGTGAACGCATACCTCGGGACACCATCGTCGGCGACCGACGACGAGGAGCACGACGGAGGTCAGACGAAAAGCGTTCCGGCCGAACCGAATGCACAGTCGAAGGAGATGACGCCGTGACCGTCCTCGAGTGCCGAAACCTCGACGCCGGATACACTCGTGGCAAACCGTGCGTCCACGGACTCGAGTTGTCGGTGGCGCAAGGTGAGATCGTCGCGCTGCTGGGGCCCAACGGTGCTGGCAAGACGACGCTGCTCACGACACTCGCCGGCCTGCTCCCGCGTCTCGGCGGCGAGATCAGCCTCGCCGGACAGCAGGTCAAGTCCGGCAACGCCCGTGCCGCGGTGCGTGCCGGGCTGGTGCTGGTGCCAGACGACCGGTCGCTCTTCAAGCAGCTGACCACGCGACAAAATCTGCAGCTCGCCATCCGCCGACGTGGTTCAGCTCGGACCGTAGCCGTCGATCGCGTACTCGAGCACTTCCCGGCCTTGCGGGCCCGGTTGAAGGTGGCGGCCGGTGAACTGTCCGGCGGTGAGCAACAGATGCTGGCCATCGGCCGAGCCCTGCTGCAGCAACCCAAGGTGCTGCTCATCGACGAGCTGAGCATGGGTCTCGCACCCATCGTCGTCGAATCGATCCTGCCTGTACTCCGTGGTGTCGCCGACTCCGATGGCACCGCGGTCGTTCTCGTCGAACAACATGTTCGGTTGGCGCTCGGTATCGCCGACCGGGCGATCGTGCTCGTCCATGGCGAGGTCGCACTGACGGACTCCGCTGCGTCGCTCAGCAGCGACATCGGGCGTATCGAAGAGGCGTATCTGGGCAGAGCCCGGCGGTAGCCGCGGGCGTTGCGTCGCGCCGGGCGTTGACATGCAAGCAGCGACTTGCCTATTGTCAGGCGTGGCCGATGTGTTCCATGCACTGGATGATTCGACGAGGCGCGCGATCCTCGACGAACTCGTCGACCGTGACGGCCAGACGCTGTTCGAGATCTGTGGCCGGCTCACGTCCCGTCGTGGACTCGACCTGAGCCGCCAGGCGATCTCGCAGCATCTGGGCGTTCTGGAGTCGGCCGGCCTCATCCACACCGAGAAACGTGGACGTTCCAAGTTCCACTACTTCGACGCAACACCTCTCGCCGAGATCGCTGATCGGTGGCCGCCACATCCACAGAAGGACGCACCATGAAAATCACCCTCACGTCGATCTTCGTCGACGACCAGCGCAAAGCACATGACTTCTACACCGACGTCTTGGGATTCAGCGTCCGGCACGACATTCCGATGGGGGAGGACACCTGGTGGCTCACTGTTGTCTCCCCGGAGGATCCCGAGGGGACAGAGCTGCTGCTCGAACCCTCCGGTCATCCCGCGGTCAAGCCGTACCGGGACGCTCTCATCGAAGACGGTATTCCGCTGGCCCAGTTCTCTGTTGAGGATGCGCACGCAGAGTACGAGCGGTTGAAGCAGCTCGGTGTGGAGTTCACCCAGGGGCCCACCGACATCGGGCCGGCTGTCGTCGCCGTCTTCGACGACACGTGCGGCAACCTCATTCAGATCGCGTCACTGAAAGAGGCTCCCTCACAGTAACTTACGACGTCGCCTGTCAGGACGGGGCCGCGAGTGGCGGGATCTCGACAACCCGGTCGGGCACCTCGCCGGACTCCTGGACCAGCGTCACCCACCAGCCGATGTTGGGTGCCTTCTCCTTCCGTCCTCCGATGTCACCCTGCCAGCGGGTCAGCGCGGGCGCCGCGATGAACATCGGGGATGCCGGGTCCCGTACCACCTCGAGGAGTCGGGCTTGTCCACGATGGCGGACGACGTCGCCTCGCATGCGGAACGGGCCCAGCGCGAGCTTGACGGCGTTGACAACCGCATACACCGCGTTCATCGACCTGTTCGACGCATACTTCGGGGATGACGGATCGACGGGGTGGCGAACCGGGGTGAAGCGGTCGAAGTCGAACTGCAGTCCGGCGAGCGCTGCCTCGCGGACCATCCAGGCCAGGCTCAGCTCGGACGGTTCCGTGGTTCTGAGCCCACCGCCGATGTCGGAATGGACACCTTCGAACCAGACCTGCGCGACGTCGGTCACGTCGTTGCCTGCAGTGCTCCACACACAGGGGTCGAACGTCAGGCGGCGTTCGTCGATCGCAAGCGCCTGACGGGCCACGGCCACCTGGAGTCCGAGCTTGACGTCGTGGAACCTGTACCGCAGACGCGTGATCCCGGGTATGCCCAAGGCGCCCACGGTGTCGAACACCCCGATGAACCTCACCGGGACCTTGTCACCGGGCGTGTCCGGCGGCAGCTTCTCCGGCCCCGAGCGGTACAGGCGCAGAACTTTCTCGAACAGGTTCTCGGCGGGGTGGCCGGCGAGTTCGCGCGGGGTGACCAGACCGATGCGCCAGATCATGCCGACGAGACTGCGTGCCGTGTATGCGCCGCGGCTGAACCCGAAGACGAAGATGTCGTCGCCGGGCTCGTAGTTCAGCGCGAGGAAGCGGTACCCGTCGATCAGGTTCTTGTTCAGTCCGCGGCCGAACGCCCCGCCGAGGACCCGGTCCGACCACCCGGACCCCGTACCCACGCCGTTGACGTAGTGGACGAGCTGGACAGCACCGTCGTCGGCGGTCGTCTCGATCGCCCGGGCGATCTTCTCGACGTTGGAGATGAGCGGATCCTGCGACGACTTCCAGGTTCCGTCGCAGCAGACCACCAGGCGCTTCCTCATCTCGAGCCTCCACTGGTTTCGGTGCCACCACCTGGGTCGACGGTAACCCTCGCGGTGGGTTCGCGACACCGATGTCGGTTCTGCGGTTTACTGCGTTGGTGAGGTCCATGGCGGAGTGGTCGGTAGTGGTGAGGTGTTCACAGTGAGGTCTGGGTCGATGAGGGTTGGGTCAGTACGAGTACTTCGGACCGCAACCCTGTGTGCCGCCGTCGTCGGTGCGGTGATGCTGTCCGGCGCGACCACCCCGACCGCACACGCGGCGCCGTCGACCGCCGGCCTCGACCCCGTCCTGCGCACCGCATACGACCAGGCGTCGAACACCGCTCGTGCACAGGGCGTTCCGCTGTGGATCACATCCGGTACACGGTCCGATGCCGAGCAGCGCCAGCTGTGGCGCGACGCGATCGCGACCTACGGCAGTCCCGGCGCCGCACGCAGGTGGGTTCTGCCGGCCGAGGAGTCGCCCCACGTGCAAGGCAAAGCCGTCGACGTGGGCCCGCGCGAAGGCGCAGCCTGGCTCGAACGCACGGGAAGCCGCTGGGGACTGTGCCGCACATTCGCCAACGAGTGGTGGCACTTCGAGGTCGCCACCGTCCCCGGCGTCCCGTGCCCACCGATGTGGCCCGACGCCGCCGCGCGCGCCGACCGGCTCGCAACTCGGTAGCGAGCCGCCAGAAAGATGTGCCGCGGATGTCGAATGGCGGTCGGCACGGTCGTCATCACTGCACACGGGCCGACAGACGGTCTGATGAACAGGAGGTTCGACGATGCACTACTCACTGCTGTTGCACTACCCGGAGATGGACGCCTCGACCCTGGGTGAGGAGACCATGGCGCAGGGACAGGCGGCGTTCGCCGCGTACACCAGCGCACTGCAGGAGGCCGGCGTCCTGGTGACTGCCGAGGTGCTGCAGCACTCGGACGTCACGACGACGCTGCGCAAGGTCGATGGCCGACTGGTGGTGCAGGACGGGCCCTTCGCCGACACCAAGGAACAGCTCGGCGGGACCGTCGTCATCGACGTGGCCGATCTCGACGCGGCGATCGAGTGGGCACGCCAGGCGCCGCCGATCGAATGGGGGGTCGTAGAGATCCGCCCCGGCGCGACGTACACGGTCAACGGCTCCTGGACCCCGAACACGTGACTCGACGAGAAGCGCACACCGCCGCGGAACATGCTGCCCGCGAGTCGTACTCGCGGCTGGTGGCGCTTCTCGCCTCGTCGTCGGGTGATCTCGCCCTCGCCGAGGACGCCCTGGCGGTCGCGTTCGAACGGGCACTCGTCAGCTGGCCGTCGGACGGCGTGCCGGCCAACCCCGAGGGCTGGCTGCTCACTGTGGCCCGCAATCAGCAACGTGACGTGTGGAAGTCGTCGGCATGTCGGACATCGACGGTCCTCGACGACACCCTCTCTTGCGGAGCGATGGCCGTGACCCCATTCGACGACGTCGATCTCGACGCCATACCCGACAAGCGACTCGAGTTGATGTTCGCGTGCGCTCATCCGGCGATCGACGCGGCAGTACGGACGCCGCTGATGATGCAGACGGTCCTCGGCTTCGAAGCCGCCGACATAGCGGAGATCTTCGTCGTCGCGCCGGAAGCGATGTCGCAGCGGCTGGTCCGGGCCAAGCGCCGCATCCGCGACGCCCGCATACCGTTCGTCATCCCTGACCGTGGTGCGATGCCCGAACGTCTGCCCGCCGTCCTGGAAGCGGTGTACGGATGTTTCGCCAAGGCCTGGAACGATGAGGACGGCACGAATCCCGATGTCGCCGAATCGATGGCGGGGGAGTCGCTGTACCTGTCCGTGACACTCGCATCGTTGCTCGACGAACCGGAGGCGTGGGGGCTGGCGGCGTTGATCGCACTGTCTCTGTCCCGCGCACCGTCGCGAACCGGCCCGTTCGTACCACTTGACGAACAGGACCCGCAGTCCTGGGATGCGGCGCTCATCCGCGACGGCGAGGCGATGCTCCGGCGGGCCGCATCGGTCGGCCGGCCGCGCGGACGTTTCCAGCTCGAGGCCGCGATGCAGTCGGTGCACGCCGATCGCGCGCGGACCGAGGTCGTCGATTGGGCTGCGCTGCAGACCCTGTCGGCCGCCTTGCTCGACATCGCCCCCACGCTCGGTGCTCGCACCGCTCATGCCGCGATCGTCGGACGTTCGACGTCGGCGGCCGACGGACTCACACTGTTGGATGGGCTGGATGCCGACCCCGCCGTCGCCGACTTCGCACCCTTCCACGCGGCGCGCGCGGACCTGCTCGTCCGGTTGGGCGATGGCGAGGCGGCGCGGGAGCACTTCGAGCGTGCTGCTGCACTGACGCGTGATGAGCGAATGCGGGACCATCTCCGACGACGCGCCGCCGAGTAGCTGTGAGGGGCGGCGTAAGGCTCGGCGATTCAATGTGACCGGCTTTACCGCGGCATCCACAGTGACGACCAAACGGCGTGAACGCCTGAATCTGGCAACGCGGACGACCTAATGTGTGTGACGCAGGGCACAACAGTGCCGGGGCCCGCGTTCGGGTCGTTCACAACGGTCGAGTCCGCTCGACGATGGGAGGCAGTCATGACTGCAAGTGCCGAGGTCACCAACAACGTGACCACCGAGCCGTACCGCTCGCGACGCAATCACTGGAACAACCAGGTGCGCCGGCACGCGATGATGACCCCGGACAAGACCGCCATCACCTATCTGGACAAGCACACCACCTGGAAAGAACTCGATGACCGGTCTCACGCGTTCGGTGCGGCGTTGCACCGCCGGGGGGTGCGGTTCGGCGACCGCGTCCTGATGGCCCTGCTCAATCGCACCGAGTACATCGAGGCGATTCTGGGTGCCACACTCATCGGCGCGATCCCGGTCCCGGTGAACATCCGCATGAGTCCGGCTGAGGTTGCCTACCTGGTGACCGACAGTGGCGCGCGGGTGGTCGTGACAGAGAAGCTCCTGGCGCCACTCGCCGACGCGGTGAGCACCTCCACCGGCGGGATCGACACCATCATCGTCGTCGACGGCAGTGACAACGAAGCGCACCTCGACTTCGAGGACCTGCTCGCCGAAGACGCCTCGGATCTGCCCGAGATCGACGTTCCGGAAGAGACCGTTGCCGCGATCATGTACACATCCGGCACGACCGGTAAGCCCAAGGGCGCCATGCTCACCCACCAGAATTTCCAGGCGCAGGCGGTGACCACGATGGCCACCACCAACGGGCAGTCCGACGACGTGGCGTCGATCGTGCCGCCGCTGTTCCACATCGCCGGTATCGGCGGGTTCGCGCCCATCTTCTATCGCGGGGTCCGTGCGGTGCTGCATCCGCTCGGCGCCTTCGATCCGGACACCATGCTCGACACTCTCGAACGCGAGGGCGTCACATCGGTCTTCATGGTGCCCGCACAGTGGCAGGCCGTCAGCGCAGCGCAGAAGGCGCGGCCCCGGAACCTCAAGTTGCGGACCATGAGCTGGGGTGCGGCCCCGGCGTCCGACACCGTCCTGAACGCCATGAACGAGTCGTTCCCCGGGGCGTCCAACATGACGGCGTTCGGCCAGACCGAGATGTCACCGGTGACCACCATCCTCGAAGGCAAGGACGCGCTCCGCAAACTCGGCTCCATCGGCAAGGTGGTACCCGCGGTGACCGCGCGGATCGTCGACCCGCTGATGAACGACGTGAAACCCGGCGAGGTCGGGGAGATCGTCTACCGCGGACCCAACATGATGATCGGGTACTGGAACAAGCCCGAAGCCACGGCAGAAGCCTTCCGCGGTGGGTGGTTCCATTCGGGCGACCTCGTGCGCGAGGACGAAGAAGGCTTCCTCTACGTCGTCGACCGCGCCAAGGACATGATCATCTCCGGCGGTGAGAACATCTACTGCGCCGAGGTGGAGAACGTCCTCTACGGTCACCCCAGCGTCACCGAGGCCGCAGTCATCGGCCGCGCGGACGAGAAATGGGGCGAGGTCCCCGTCGCCGTGGTCGTGCTCGCCGAGGGTGTCGACGACCTCACCCTGGCGGAGATGGAGCCCTACCTCAACGAGAATCTCGCGCGCTTCAAGCATCCGAAAGACATCGTGATCATCGACGAGCTGCCGCGCAACGCCGGCGGCAAGGTCGTCAAGCCCCGATTGCGAGAGGCATACGGCAGCAAGGACGCCGGCCTGTCGGACTGACCGGCACGGCGTCCTCGGCAGCGGTCACTCCGGGTCGGCGAAGCGCGGCTCGCGTCGCGCCATCCCGGCGTGTACCGCTTCCATCTGGTTCGGCGACCCCATCAGCTCGACCTGCAGTTCGCTCTCGAGCATCAGCGCCGCCGCGGGGTCCGTTCCCGCCCAGGACTCGTCATAGAGCTTCTTGGCCGCCCGGACCGCGTGCGGCGACTTCGCAGCGATCTCGTGTGCGAGTTCGAGTGCGGCGGAGAGGGGATCGTCGACGACCCGCGTCACCAGACCGAGCCGCTGGGCTTCGGCTCCGTCGACGACGCGACCGGTGAACGTGAGTTCCTTGGCGACGTCGGCGGGGAGGAGCCGCGGCAGGGTCTGCGTGATCCCCATGTCGGGGACCAGACCCCACTTGACCTCCATGATGGACAGTCGGGCGTCGGGGGTCGCGTACCGGATGTCGGCGCCCAGTGCGATCTGCAGCCCGCCGCCGAAGCAGTTGCCGGTGATCGCGGCAATGACGGGTGCCGGGACACGGCCCCAATCGAGCGACACCCGTTGCGCGTGATTCCCGAGCACTCCGGGTTCGCGTTCCAGCAGGGAGCTCACGCCGCCACCCTGACCCAGGCTCGACACATCGAGCCCCGAACAGAAACTCTTGCCTGCTCCGTGGACGACCACGGCGCGGACGCGCGCATCGGCTGCCAGGGTGCCCGTGACCTCGATCAGCGCCTCGAACATCGCCGGGTCCAGCGCGTTGTGCTTCTCGGGCCGGTTGAGCGTCGCGGTGGCGACCCCCGTGTCGTCGATGTCGACCAGGATTCGCTGCTCGGTCACGTGTCATCGCCCTTCGGTCGTCGGGGGGTGCTTGATCGCGCTGAGCTGGCGACCGCGCCTGCGGTAGCGCCAGATGAAATAACCGACGCCGACGGCGAGGAGCAGGCCGATGATCACACCCCAGGCGGTCGCCGCCCGGAACCCGGGTGCTTCGACGTCGAAAATGCGCTCACCGGCGTGGGCGCCGTTGCCTCCGCCGGCGACCACCGTCAGCGTGAGGAGATTGGGGACGGCCACGACCACCCCGAGGACCGCGAACGCGATCGTCGGGACGTTCTTCATCCGACCGCGATTCACGAACGACCACATGAAGAAGAGGATCGGGACGAACGTACAGACGATCCCGAGAACGAGACCGGTCGCGATCCCGCGTCCGAACGATCCCTCGACGCGGCGTCCGATCTGACCGGCCCACCAGCGAGGGAGGAACGCTTCCAAGATGAAGTAGGTGACCACCAGCAAGGCGGCGATGACGAGGCCGATCACGACCTTCTTCACCACCGAGTTCGCTCGTTCGCCGACAGTCGGTTTCGTCGTCGGCTCCGCCACCCCGGGGGTTCCCGAAGGCGACGCGGCCGGCGGCATCGAGTCGTGGTGGGATCCCGTCGGGGGTACCGATCCGGGGCCGGATGCCGGTGGTGTCGCCCCCGGCCCGCCCGGTTGCCCGGCTTGTCCGCCTGGATACGAAGAGAACTGATCGTTGCCCATGCGCCGAGTGTAGGCGTGGCCGGCGAGCCGAATGTCTGAAAAGTCGGCGAGTTCAGTCAGTGTTGCGGATTCCGCCATAGATGCCCCGCCGCACGATCCACGGCTGCAGGATCGAGTCGACCGACCAGGCCGGAAAGCGGAACGGGCGCCCGTTGGGTGCGAACACCTGCAACCCGTCGGCCTGCACACCCAGGACCGAACCCCATCGACGACGAGGTGGTTCGTAGCGCCGCGCGCGGTGAGGGTGCCCGGTGAGATCGGCGCGGATGTTGTGGGCGAGCAGCCGATCCGCCCGATTGCGGGCCGAGCTGCGGAGGGCATCGGTGGCGGCGACATCGCCGACCGCGTACACGTGATCGTGCTCCGGAACACGCAATTCCGGTGTGACGCGGACG
The DNA here is from genome assembly GCF_051789125.1 of Gordonia terrae. Lineage (GTDB taxonomy): Bacteria > Actinomycetota > Actinomycetes > Mycobacteriales > Mycobacteriaceae > Gordonia > Gordonia terrae_A. The sequence continues at coordinate 2,685,506 of NZ_CP196526.1, forward strand.
AATCCAGCCGGGTCGAGAATCTCGGCGGGCAGCCATTCGGTGTTCGGCGTGACGCGTCCGATCGCCCACAGCACGGCATCGGCATCCACCGGCGGCTGCCCGGTGGAGAAACTCACCGGTCCCGCGGTGATCTCGTCACACGCGAAACCGTCGGGTACCACGGCACGGTGGCCGCCGTGGACGTCGACACCGAGCCGGCGCAGACGTTTGTGCACGTCGGCCCAGGTACGCGGATGATGCTGCGGCAGGGCACGTTCACCGGGGTGGTACAGGGCGATGTGTTTGTCCGGCCAGGTCGCGGCGAGGTTGGCGGCCGCGCTCACCGCCGCGGCGCCGCCGCCGATCACGACGACGCCGGCGGATTCCGCGAATCGTCGGTGCACGGAGCGTAGTTCGGCGTCGACGCCGTCGATCGTCTGCACACCCGGCTGACGCCAGAAGCCGTTGCGGACGCCCGTCGAGATGACCAATGCGTCGTAGTGCTCGATCCGTTCGGAGCCGGACGCCTCGCGGACCGTGACCGTCCGGTCCATGAGGTCGGCAGCCGTGAGCGTGCCGTGCACGGTGCGGACCCCGTCGAGACGGCGAAAGCGTCCGAACGGAATGCGGTAGTCCCGGACCCAATCATCGGGGCGGCTGATGCGCATGCCGAGTTCCTGACCGCTGACCAGGGCCGGCTTCGACGAGATCCCGACGATGTCGAACCGGCGAGCGAGGTGTGTCGCCGTGAGGAGACCGGAGTCGCCGAGACCGGCGATGGCGACTCGCGGTCGATTCACGCCGTCGCCTGACCCGGTGGATGAGCGCCTGGGTGCGAGGGGCTGGTCCGGGACCGGGGCGGACGGGGGACGAAGCGTGACACCCGGTCGATGACTTGCTGGTAGTCCGGGCGCCGCTCGAGGCTGCGCTTCTCCATCATCGGGATGCTGGCCCCGAGGAACATCGCGAGCATGAGTACCGCGCCGACGAACAGCCACCACCAGTCACCGGGTGAGGCGGCCAGTCCGAACAGGGCCATGGACACCCAGAACAGCACCTCGCCGAAGTAGTTCGGATGACGGGACCAGGACCACAGACCGGTGTCGAGCACCGCCCCCGGCTCACGTCGGGCGACGAAGCGGCGCAACTGACCGTCGGCGATGTACTCGAGCGCCACAGCTGCGAGCCCGACGACGGCGGCAATCACCGTCAGCCACACCAAAGTCCCACCGGTGTGCGTCACCGCGACGTACACCGGGATCATGCCGAGGAACACCTGGATGGTGGGGAAGACGTGGATGGCGAGCAGGTCGACGACGAGCTCGGCGCGACCGGCACCGGACTTCAGCATCGGGTACCGCCAGTCCTCGTGGTGCAGACCGGGCCAACCTATCGCCCAGTTCGCGGTCAGCCGGATCGCCCACGCTGCGACGACGATCGCGACGACCCAGCAGTGCACCGCACCGATGCCTGCGTCGCCCGCCGCCCACCAGTACACGAGCAGAGCGGGCGGGATGACACTCCAATAAGCGTCGTACAGACTCGAATTCGAGTACACCCGGCTGAAGACGAAGATCACCAGCGTCGCCAGCAGATCGGCGACAAGGGTGTCGAGCCACAGACGGCCGGTGTCCGGGCCCCACGCCAGCCACGCGCCGGCGACGCCGAACGCCACCACGTAGGCGACGATCACGCGCACGAACGAACCTGTCCTGCTCACCGCGGCGGTCGTGGTCACGGACGCGTCCCTCCTACCCGGTTCGACATCTCAGAGCTGCTCTTCGATCGGACCGGCGAGCTTCTCCGGTTTCGTCGTGGGAGCGAACCGCGCGACGACCGCCCCGTCTCGTCCGATCAGGAACTTGGTGAAGTTCCACTTGATCCGGCCGCCCAGGACGCCGGACTTCTGATCGCGCAACCACACGAACAGCGGGTGCGCCTCGGGGCCGTTCACGTTGACCTTGGCGAACATCGGGAACGAGACGTCGTAGGTCAGCGAGCAGAAGTTCTTGATCTCCTCCTCGTCACCGGGCTCCTGGTGCCCGAACTGATCGCAAGGGAATCCCAGCACGCGTAATCCCTTGTCGGCGTAGTCGCGATGCAATTCCTCGAGGCCACGGTATTGCGGTGTGAAGCCGCACTGGGACGCGGTGTTCACGATGAGCAGGGGACTGCCCTGGAATGCCGAGAGGTCGACGGTGTTCCCGTCGATCCCGGTCGCGGCGAAGTCGTACGCAGAGGTCATGGTCGATACGCTACGTGCCGATCAAGCACTTACTTGGGAAATTCGGCGAAAGCGGACAGCGTGCCTGCCGAACCCCGGACACCTCATTCGCCGAAGCGCTCGGTACGGATTCGGGCGCGGTCGTGGCCTGCTTCGACCATCCATTGAGCGCAGTTCTCGACGAACCGGTTCGGCCCGCAGATGAAGACGGTGGGGTCGCGAGCCGGATCCATCGTGAGCGCGGCCAACTCTGCGGCGGACAGGCGCCCCGCCGGCCGCGGTGACCCGTCGGGAGCGACACGCGTGTGGATCAGATGGACATCCATCCGGTGGTGTTCGGTCAGGAGCGCGATCTCGTCGCGGTAGTACACGCGTTCCGGACTTCGCACCGAGTACACCAGTGAGAACGGCGTGTGTGGCGCCTCGACCTCCCGCGCGCGGATCATCGACATCAACGGCGCGATCCCCGAACCGCCGCCGATCAGCTGGACCGGACGGTCGTCGCCCGACGGCCAGGTGAAGAAGAATCCGTGGGGGTCGCTGATCTCGAGTGGGTCACCGGCCTCGACGACGTCGACGAGGTAGGGCGACACCTCGCCGTCCTCGAGCCGCTCGACAGTCACCTCGACCGACCTGGTCTCGCGGACATCGGACAGCGAGTAGGCACGTGCGGTCGAGTATCCGTCCTCGGCGGTCAACCGGATGTCGATGTGCTGACCGGGCAGTGCGTGGAGGGGTTCGGGCAAGGCCAGGCGCAAGGTCCGGGCCGACGGCGTGATGTCGACGACAGAGGTCACCGTCGTGAGATGCCACGTGGTCACGAGTACCGCTGTTCCTGCCAGGGGTCCCCGTACATGTGGTATCCCCGTTCCTCCCAGAAACCGGGGGCGTCTTCGGTCATGAAGCGTAGGCGGCGAACCCATTTGGCGCTCTTCCAGAAGTACAGGTGGGGCACAAGCAGGCGCGCCGGCCCGCCGTGCTCGGCGGCGAGCGGCTCACCGTCGTAGGTGTCGGCGATCCAGCCGCGTCCGCCGATGAGGTCGGCGAGCGGCACGTTGGTGGTGTACCCGCCGTGACAGTGGGCCATCACATACGGTGCCGGTTCCCACGGGAGCGCATCGAGCAGCGTGTCGAACGACACCCCGCGCCACCGGGTATCGAACTTCGACCATCGTGTGACGCAATGGATGTCGGTGGACACCTCGTCGTGCCGCAGGTCCTGGAACTGCTCCCAGGTGAAGGTCGCCGCGCGGTGGTCGGTCGACTGCACCGCGAGCTTCCATGTGTCGACGGACACCGACGGGGTCGGCTCGGCCGAGAGCACGGGAAAGTCGAGAGTCGTGTATTGGCCGGGAGGGAGACGCCGGGCGTCGCGGTCGCGCCGCCCCACGAATCCTCGGTTGACGATCGCCATGGTCGCGAAGTCTACGCGCACGTCGACGCGACGATGTGGTCGCGCACGTCGCCTACGCGAAGCCGAAGAGCGGCGGCACCGCCGCGACCACGATCGCCGCCCACAGCCCGAAGATCGGCAGGTAGTCGGTCTGCCACTTCTCGGTCGCATCGAAACCCCGGCGCCGGCTGATGAATCCGAACAGCAGGTACGCCGCCCACGAGAGATTCACCAGGAGAACGAGGTTCAGGCCCAGGGCCACGGTCTTGTTGGCGGTGAACCCGAACTCGGCGATCCGCGAGGCCATGATCGTGAGCATGACGGCGTCGACGGCGAGCGCCGTGACCACCAGGACCAGCTGCAACCGGTCGAACAGTTCTGGTCGGAGGTGCGGATCACGGGCGGAGATCGCGTAGAGCAGCAGGCCCAGGACGACGACGAGGATCAGGTCGACGAGGATCAGGAGTCCGCGGTCGACATCGACGACATTGCCGCTGGTCACCATCGCGACCAGCAGCACGACGAGCATCACCGCGGTGACGGGCGTGAACACCTTGGTGAGAACCGGCGCGATGTTCTCCACGACACTCTGTTTGGCCTCCACGAGCCACGCCGCGAGCAACGCGATCCCGGTTGCGGCGACCGGAACGACCCACTCGGTCACGACACTCTCGACGTCGATGTCGAGCGCGGCGAACGCCCCGACCGTCAACCCGGTCAGCACTGCCGCACCGAGAGCGAGAAGTGTTGCGTAGACGACCCATTCGCCGGTGAACCGGATGAAGTCCATTCGCCGTGGACCCGATCGCCAACGCCCGCCTACGTACATCAGACCCACCAGGAACCACAGCACGATCGGTGCATGGATGGTGACGATCACCTGGGTCGGTCCTTCGTCGACGAAGGGGTAGGCGTTGACCACGACCCCGGCGAGGACGAAGCCCGCCACCGCCGTACCCGCGGCGCGTGGCGACACCTGTCGCTTCCATCCGAAGTACAACGCCAGATAGGGGAGGACGAGCAGCGCCGCATTGCGGACGAGCACCCACTCGGGCATCACCTCGAGAGCGATCCGCAAGGTCGCCGACGCTGCCACGATGAGCGCGATCACCACCGGCAGCTCGTGGCGCAGGCGGCCGAGGTGCTCCACGGGTTCGGCCGTGAGGACCAGCTGTTTCCACAACCGGTCGGAATGCTCACGGGCGAACTCGCGGGAGAGTGCGTCGACGCGCCCCATGCGTTTGACGGCGACCAGGAACGCTTCGTCGTCGTCGAGGCCGGAGGCGGCGAGATCGGAGATCTGCCCGCGCAGGTGATCTTCCATCTCGTCGGCGTCGGTGGTGGCGATCGCCTGATGTCGGAGCACATACCCGCGCCAACGGTCGATCTGGGTCTCGAGCTCGGAGTCCGCGGTCATGCGAGCCCTTCCGCCGTCGGCGGCATCGCGACCGACCGCCAGACCTGATCGAGGGCGTCGGCGACCACTTCCCACTGCGAACGACGCTCGGCCAGGGCGGCAAGACCCGTCGCGGTGATCGTGTAGTGCTTGCGGCGACGTCCGGAATCGGCGCTACCCCATGACGCTTCGACGTGACCCGCGCGTTCCAGCCGATGGAGCAGGGGATAGAGCATCCCGTCGGTCCACTCCATGCGTCCACCGGACATCTCCCGGACGCGTTTGAGGATCGCGTAGCCGTACGACTCACCCTCGGCGAGGATGCCCAACACCAGCGGTGTCGCCGACGCCGCGACCAGATCCTTCTCGATATACATAGCACTCCTATACCTAGAACTGTTAGAACCATAGCAGTTCTAGGTATAGGAGTGCGTCGAACGCAGGGGCTACCCCGCAGCAGCTACTTCTTGGACAGCGATGACTCCTTGTGTGCCGCCTTCGACCCCGTCTTCGCGGACTTCACGATCCAGTAGGGCTCGTCCTCGCTGGCCTTGAACTTCTGACCCTCGAAGGTGAACTCCTTGGTGCGCTTCTCTTCAGCGGTACCTTCGGTTTCCCCCTGGGAAGTGTTCCAGCGGACGGTGTCGTTCTTCTTGATGGCCATGCCGGAGTGTGCCCAGCCGACATCGGGAGGTAAACCTCGCGCGTGGCCCGACCCTCTAGCGCAGAGCTGCTGCGAGCCGCCGCCACTGCTCGCGGGGGAACCCACGATGGTCGGCCTGCAGCACCTGCACACACACATGGTCGGCACCCGCGGCGCGATGCTCGTTGATCCGCTCGAGGATCGCGGTCTCGTCGCCCCACACGATGAGCCCGTCGAACAGGCGATCGCTGACCTCGGAGAGATCTTCTTCGGAGAAGCCGAGCCGGCGCAGGTTGTTGGCGTAGTTCGGCATCGCGAGGTAACCCTGGAGCCACTTGGTGCCGATCGCTCGCGCCTCGTCGCGATCCGCCGCGAAGATCGCGGTCTGCTCGGGAGCGAGCAGTGGTCCGTCTCCGAGTGTCTCGCGGGCGATCTTCGTGTGATCCGGCGTCACCAGGTAGGGGTGTGCACCGAGGGTGCGGTCCGCGGACAACTGGAGCATCTTGGGCCCGAGTGCCGCCAGGACCCGGGCGTCGGTGGGCACAGCAGTCGGCGCGGCGTCGAGGCCGTCGAGGAACGCCTTCGTCGTGGCGAGGGGTTTCTTGTAGCGCCCCGCCTCTTTGGCGTCGATCAGCGGTGCGTGACTGATGCCCAACCCGAGGAGGAATCGCTGCCCGAACTGTTCGGCGAATCGTGCATGGGCGGCCGCGACATCGGCGGGCTCATGCATCCACATGTTCAGGATTCCGGTCGCGACGACGGCGTTGGTGGTGGCACCGAGCAGGTTTTCGACCGAATCCAGCACCGGACCACCGACATCCGGGATCCACAGGGCCGAGAACCCCAGTTCGTCCAGTTCGGCCGCGGATTCCGCGGCCTCCCCGGTGTCGCCGTAACGCAGTGGTGAACTCCAGATTCCAACGCCTTCGAGTTTCATGCAGCCGACATTACCGATGTGCCGGGACCGTTCGTTCCAGTCGTGCATCCATCGCCGTCGTGAGCCGCTTGAACACGTTGATGCCCACGGCTCCGACCACGATGATGATCACACCGGCCACGGTGCCGAGTGAGTCGGTGACCAGGCCCGCGATGCCGATGGCGATGACGTACATCGGCACCCATTCGAACAGGTGCAGGACAGACTGCGGTTTCTCGTCGGTGGCCCAGCCCTCGCGTGACGCGGTGCGGTACGTGGCGTAGTCGGGATAGAACTCGGTGAAGGCGATCGCGAAGATGGTGCCACCGATCTGGATGATCCAGCCCGTCCAGAAGTTGTTCGAATCCTCCAAGACCAGGTCGCCGAAAGCTCCCGAGATGGCCGCGACACCGAACCCGCCGACCCACGCCCAGGTGATGACGTAGTTGATGCGGATGAACAGCGGGCTGTCCCAGAACTCTTTCTCGGTGGTCTCCCGTGCGTATTGCAGGGTGAACGGCTGACGTAGCAGGATCGAACCGAGCGCGAAACTGACGAGGGCGATGTTGGTGAGTTCGCCGCCCCACCTCTCGAGCCAGTCGATGACCGTCTCAGAGGCGAACAACGCGATGAGCGCCATCGACCCGAAGTATGCGACGTCGAACACCTCGAGCAGTTTGATGCTCGTACCTCGTTTGTGTCCGCCGATGACGAGCAGGAGAGACAGCGCGAACGCAGCGGCCGCGGCTTCTTCGAAACGGCCCGGACCCGTGATCAGTGCCATGAGAATCCACGGAGCCATTCCGGCGAACGGGGAGTTGAGGAACATGGTCAACGCCCGGCGCGCACCGGATGTCGATGGGGGATCGGCGGGCTCGGCACCCGTGACGGGCGAGGAGGTTGATTCGTCGGTCATGACTGAATTGTGCGGCTTCGCAGGGCGTCCCGCAGGAGTCTGCGACTATCCGGGCACGAGACAGACCTCTACGAGCGGAGAGAACTGCACCGCGAGCACGCAGCCGAGTGGGCGCCGAGGGGACGACAATCCGCCTGAACCGCCACTGTTCGGTGCCCCGTGGGGGAACATGGACGTCGCGTACAGGGCTCGGAGGGGAGCGCAGCGTGCCTGAACCGACATCCGACGACCGGTCCGACTCCGTGGCGCCCACCGGCGGGGCCGGTGCCGACCCGGCGGACACCGCGGTCGCGGAACGCTATCGGCTTCTCCTCGAACTGAGTCCCGATGCCGTCGCCGTGCACCAGGAAGGCGCGATCGTCTACGCGAACTCGGCGGCCCTCGCGTTCGCGCGCCTCGACGAACCCGCGGACATGCTCGGCCGGCCGATCGCCGATTTCGTCCACCCCGACGAACTCCGTCCGATGACCGAGCGCATCGCCGGGATGAGAGACCGTCCCGGAGCGTCGACCGAGCCGCGGGAGGTGATCATGGTCGACGCCCATGGGGTGCCGCGCCCGATGGAAGTGACCTCGGTACGCACCGTCTGGCACGGCCGGGCCGCCTATCAGGTGATTCTCCGCGACATCACCGCTCACAAGGCGGCGGAATCGGCACTGCGTCGCCAGGCGGCACTGCTCGACCATGTCAGCAACGCGGTCATCGCCGTCGCCGACGACATGACGATCCGGTCGTGGAACCCGGCGGCCGAGACGATGTACGGTCGCACCGCATCCGACGCACTCGGACGTGATCTGGGTGAGGTTCTCGGCGCGCGGGTCGACCCGCATGCGGCGGTGTCCCTCGGCGGCGCCGTCGACCAGGTCCACCGGCGCTCCGACACCGGCCGGTCATTCCTCGCCCACCTGTCGGTGACGATCATCGACGACGGCTTCCTCATCGTCGCGGAACCGAACCGGCGTCCGCTCGTCGAACGGCTCGGATCCGTACTCGCGGCGCTGCATCAGGCGATCATCGTGGTCCGGGAGGACGGCACGATCGAACTGGCCAATCCGGCAGCCGGAACGATGCTCGGTCCGCAGGCGGTCGCCGGTGCCAGCGTCCACCGGCTGTCACTCGACTTCGCCGACGGGGGATCACCGATCGAGCGCTGTCTGCGCAACGGCGAAGCGATCACCGATGCCACCGCGACGATCACGACGCCGACAGGGGAGAGGTGGCTGTCGTGCAGTTGTCGGCCCATCGACGACGACGGCAGGGACGTCGTCGCGCTGGTGTCCTTCCTGGACATCACCGACCGTCACCGGGAACGAACACAACTGGTCTGGGAGGCCGACCACGACCCCGTGACGGGCTTGTACAACCGCGCCGGCATCATCCACGAACTCGAATCACAGCTCAGCACGCTGCGTGCGGAGGACAACGCCTGCTGTGTCGCGATCTTCTACATCGACCTCGACAATTTCAAGATCGTCAACGACTCACTGGGTCACGCGGTAGGCGATGAGGTGCTGCACACGGTCGGGCAGCGGCTGGCCGCGGTGACACCTGATGAAGCAGCCGTCGGCCGCACCGGCGGTGACGAATTCGTCGTCGTCACCACGCTCGGCATCGCGTGCTCGGCAGAAGAGGTCGAGCACCAGATCGACAACATCCGCGGCTCGGTCTTCCGGCCGGTGTCCGTCAGCGGTCGGGCCGACCCGTTGGAGGTGGAGGCGAGCATAGGTGTGGCGACCGTCCAGGCCGACGACGACTACACCGCGACCGACCTCCTCCGTGACGCCGACATCGCGCTACACCAGGCGCGCAAGACATCTCGCGCCTCCTACGTCAGGTTTCGGACCCAGCATCGCGAGGAGATGCAGCGCAGGCAACGAATCGAAGAGGAATTGCGGCGCGCTCTCGATGCCGATCCCGGTTGCCTGGAAATCCACTACCAACCCATCGTGTCGACCGACGACGGCACCCTGGTCGGACTGGAAGCCCTTCTGCGATGGCGTCATCCGGAACTGGGTTCGATCTCGCCCGCCGAATTCATCCCGGTCGCCGAGGAATCCAACCTCATCGATCGCGTCGGCGCCTACGTTCTGGGAACTGCGGCAGCCGAGGTGGCCGCCACTACCGGTCTTCGCGGGGTGACGCTGTGTGTCAACGTATCTCGGCGAGAGCTCACCGACGGCCTGTTCATCACACGACTTCGCGAGACCTTCGAGCGATCCGGGTTGGCGCCCGAGGCGCTGTGCCTGGAGATCACCGAGAGCGCGCTCGCGCCCATCGACAGCGATCTGCTGGCCCTGCTCCGTGACGTGCGCGAGCTCGGAACGCAGGTGTCGCTCGATGATTTCGGTACTGGCGCCTCGTCTCTCAGCGAGTTCTACCGGCTGCCGGTCAACGTCCTCAAGACCGCGAAGTCGTTCGTCGACGCCCTGGACGAGCACCACAGCGCGAGGTCGATTCTGGCCGGGATCGTGACCATGGCCCACGCCGCCGGGATGCGGGTGGTCGCCGAAGGCGTGGAGACATCCGCCCAGGCCGAAACGGTCGCCGAGGTGGGATGCGACCTCGCCCAGGGCTATCACTTCGGACGTCCGGCACCCCTGGCCGATGTGTTCGCCTCCGGGGTACGGATCCGCGCCGACCGAACCGCGTGAGCACGCCTGAGGCCCGTGCGACGTCGTCCGCCCCTACAACGGTTGCCGCCCGCGGGGTGTCGTGGATCGCGAGGTGTTCGATAACCTCTGGATCGGCGGACTTCGCGAGTAGATTGGTCCGCAACGCCGGTTCACGGCGTCCATGCAACCGGACAGCGAGGTCACGGCCATGACACACATTCCGCGGTGGATTGCGACAGTGATCGGGGCCCGGTCATGACCGACTTTCAACGTCGCGAGGTCGCCGAACAGCACACCGCGAAAGTCATCGGCGTCACCGTCGCCGCGGCCGTGGGCGGGTTCCTGTTCGGCTTCGACAGTTCCGTCGTCAACGGCGCGGTCGACTCGATCGAAGCGGATTTCGGACTGGGAAAGCTGATGACCGGCTTCGCCGTTGCCATCGCGCTGCTCGGTTGTGCGCTGGGTGCGTGGTTCGCCGGCCGACTCGCCGACGTCTGGGGACGCAAGCGTGTGATGCTGCTCGGCTCGGCGCTGTTCATCATCTCGGCGATCGGGACCGGTTTCACCCAGACCATTCCGGATCTGCTGATCTGGCGTGTCCTCGGCGGCATCGGCATCGGCATCGCCTCGGTCATCGCGCCTGCCTACATCTCCGAGATCGCCCCTGCCCGCTATCGCGGAGCGCTCGCCTCGATGCAGCAGCTCGCGATCACCTTGGGCATCTTCTCCGCTCTGCTCTCCGACGCCTTGCTCGCCGACAGTGCCGGCAGCGCGTCAGCCGACTTCTGGTGGGGCCTGGAGGCCTGGCGTTGGATGTTCCTCGTCGGCGTCGTGCCCGCCATCGTCTACGGAGTGCTGGCGCTGCTGATCCCTGAATCACCGCGATATCTGGTGGGCCGCAACCGCGACGCCGAGGCGGCGCGGATCCTGCAGGAGGTGACCGGCGAGGAGAACCCCCTCGAGCGGGTCAAAGAGATCAAGCTGACCGTCAAGCGCGAGGCGAAGTCGTCGATCAAGGACATCTCGGGGCCCTCGTTCGGTCTCCACCCGCTCGTCTGGGTGGGCATCTGGCTGGCCATCTTCCAACAGTTCGTCGGAATCAACGCGATCTTCTACTACTCGACGACGCTGTGGCAGTCGGTCGGCTTCTCCGAGGCCGACTCGTTCAAGACATCGGTGATCACCGCAGTCATCAACGTCGCCATGACCTTCGTCGCGATCCTGTTCGTCGACCGGATCGGCCGGCGGAAACTGCTGCTCGCCGGATCGGTGGGCATGTTCATCGGTCTGCTCATGGCGTGTATCGCGTTCACTCAGCAGATCGGTGAGGGCGAGAACATCTCGCTTCCCGACCCCTGGGGCGTGGTCGCGCTGATCGGCGCCAACCTGTTCGTCGTCGCGTTCGCCGCGACGTGGGGCCCGGTCATGTGGGTGATGCTGGGTGAGATGTTCCCCAACCGAATCCGGGGAGTGGCGCTGGGCGTCTGCACCGCGGTGAACTGGGTTGCCAACTTCACCATCTCGATGCTGTTCCCGCCGATGACAGAAGCCGTGGGACTGGGAATCATCTACGGCTTCTTCGCCTTCTGTGCCGCGGCGTCGTTCTTCTACGTGTACCGGAAGGTCGAGGAGACCAAGGGGATGGAGCTCGAGCAGATGGATTCGGTCGCCGACGCGCGACTGTCACAGTTCACCGCCGTCCGCGCGGCGAAAGACAAGGCGTGAATGTTCGATCTCCGTGAGCTCTCCCGCCGTGTTGTCGCCGCCCCCATGGCAGGTGGGCCGACCACCCCGGACCTCGTCGTGGCTGCGGGCGCGGCAGGCGGCATGGGTCAACTCGCCGCCGGGTACCTGACACCCGAGAAGCTGCGGGCCGACATCGCGGCCGTACGGGCAGCAGGCACCGAGGTCTTCGGCGTCAACATCTTCGTTCCGGAATCGGAGCCCATCGATCGAGACGCGGTCGCTCGCTACCGCGCCGAACTCGTGCCCTACGCACGAGGTCTCGGAGTGACACTCCCAGAGGTCGACGACCTCGGTGAGGATGACGATCACTTCGACGCCAAGATCCGGCTGATGTGCGACGAGCGCATCCCGCTCGTCTCGTTCGCCTTCGGCTGCCCGCCACCGGACGTCTTCGACGAACTGCACCGGCACGGGTGCAGTGTCGGGGTCACGGTGACCACCGCCGCAGACGCCGAGACGGCGCGCGAGGCCGGCGCCGACTGGCTCGTCGTGCAAGGACCGGACGCCGGCGGACACCGCTCCGTCTTCGATCGTCGGACAACCCCTCCCACACTGCGCCTCGACGAGCTGATCGGTGAGGTCGGTGATCGGGTGGCGTTGCCGATGGTCGCAGCGGGCGGGATCTCCACCGCGGACCGTGCCGACGAGGTCCGCGCGCTGGGACCCGTTGCGGTGCAAGTCGGTACCGTCTTGTTGCGAACCACCGAGGCAGGTACCAAACCCGCACACGCGGCGGCCCTGGCCGACCCGATGCGCACCGACACCGTGGTCACGTGGGCGTTCAGCGGCAGACCGGCACGCGCGCTACGAAACCTGTTCACCGACAGGTTCTCCGACGCCGCGGTGGCCGAGTATCCGGCCGTCAACACACTGACAGGCGGCATCCGGCGCGCTGCGAGCAGCGACCCCGACGGGATCAACCTGTGGGCCGGTAGCGGGTTCCGCGATGCCGTCGCCGAGTCGGCAAGGGAGACCATCACCCGACTCGGCTGAGGCCCTTCGCGGCGCGGGCTCCACTTGCCGGAGCGGAGATGGGGCTCACACGCCGTGTGGGTCGAGGTTGTTCAGGGTCGCGACGACCTCAGCGTAGTTTCCGCGAACCTCCCCGTACCGGAGGAACTTCACGCGCTCCACCTGGATCTCGGTGGCGCCGGGCCGGGCGTCTAGTATCTCGACCACTTCGTCGACGAATTCGTCGAGGGGCATGGCGAAGTCGCTCTCGCGCTGGCCGGGCATGAGGTCGGTCCGCACCGCGGGCGGCACCAGTTCCACGACCTCGACGGTGGTGTCGGCGAGTTGCAGTCGCAACGATTCGCTCAGCATGTGGATCGCAGCTTTGCTGGCGTTGTAACTCGGTGTCACCTTCAGGGGAACGAACGCAAGACCGGAGGACACGGTCATGATGGTGGCGGCAGGCCGCGTACGCAGGTGATCGATGAACGCCGCTATCAGACGGATCGGGCCGAGGAGGTTCGTGGTGATGGTCGCCTCGGCGCTGTCGAGGAACCCGGCGGGTGAGGTCCAGTCCTCGGTACGCATGATGCCGGCCATCGTGATCAGGACGTCGAGGTCGGGGAACTCGGAGATCACTGCTCCGGCGGCCGCATCGATGCTCTCTGGGTCGGTCGTGTCGATGGCGATGGTGTGGAGCCCGGGATGATCGCTCTGGATCTGTGCGAGCAGTTCGCGCCGACGGCCACCCACGATGACCGTGTTGCCCTTGTCGTGCAGGCGCAGCGCAAGTGCCAGACCGATTCCACTCGTGGCCCCGGGGATGAAGATGGTGTTTCCGGTGATGTTCATGGTCTCAGTGTCGAGCGGTGCACCACCCGCATCCAGAGCGCGGTCATCGGGGGATCGCCGATCCCTGGCTGCGCTGCGACGGCCACGCGATACTGACGTGGTGGACCGTGATGCACTCGCCGGATTTCTCGTGAGCCGACGACACTCGCTGCAACCGTCGGATGTGGGTCTCGCGCCGGGCGCCCGCCGACGCACCTCCGGGCTACGCCGCGAGGAGGTCGCGCAGCTCGCGGCGATGTCGACCGACTACTACACACGTCTGGAGCAGCGTCGCGGGCCACAACCGAGCACGCAGATGCTGGCGGCGCTGGCTCGCGCGTTGCGGCTGACGGGCGACGAGCGCGACTACATGTTCCGCGTGGCCGGGCACAGCGCACCCGACAGGGTGGCCGGTTCGGACCACATCGCACCGGGCCTTCTCCGAGTCCTCGACCGTCTCACGGACACGCCGGCGCTGATCTTGTCCGCACTGGGGGAGACACTCGTCCAGAACGACTGCGCCCGAGCGCTGTTCGGCGAAGTGGAACATCTGACGGGTTTCGAGCGCAGCGCCATCTATCGGTGGTTCGTGCACCCGGACACGCGTGGTCTGTATCCGCGGGACGACCACGAGCGGCAGAGCCGCGCCCAGGTCGCCTCGCTGCGTGCTGCGTACGGGGCGATGGGCGCCACCTCGCGTGCCGGGGCGATGGTCGACGAACTCATACGGCGCAGTGACGAATTCGCAGACCTGTGGGACACGCACATCATCAGCCGACGATTCGAGGATCACAAGGTTCTGCTGCATCCCGAGTTGGGCGCCATCGAAGTCGATTGCCAGGCGTTGTTCACCGAGGACCAGTCGCAGGTGTTGCTCGTCCTGACCGCCGCCCCGCGCACCGATGCCGCGGGCAAGATCGAATTGCTCAATGTGATAGGCACGCAGAAACTCTGAGCGGGCAGCGACGATCCAGCCGTACGGTTCGCTCCGGACGTCACGACGACCCGGACGGCCGGACGTTGATTCGGCGGCCGATCGCGGCGAGCTGCCGGAGTTGCGCACGGGTCAGCCGGTCGATGACGAGTTCGCGGACATTCGCGAGGTAACCGGGAGCTGTTGCCACCACCTTCTCCCAACCCGCCTCGGTGAGAACGGCATTGGTGAACCGGCCGTTCTCCGGGCACGGATGCCTCCGCACCCAGTCGCGCTTCTCGAGTCGTCCGACCACGTGCGACAGGCGCGACAACGAACCGTAGGACAGCTCGGCGAGTTCGCTCATCCGGAGTGTGCGATCCGGCGCCTCGGACAACGCTGACATCACCTCGTACTCGAAGTGCGTGATCTGAGCATCACGCAAGAGCTGAGCATCGAGGGCATGGGGCAGATGCGCGAGCGTGGTCGCCATCTGGATCCAGGCGTCCATCTCCTCGTCATCAAGCCACCTCGGCTCGGGCGCAGTGGGCATCTGCGCAGTGTATCCGAAGTGAACAGCGGTGCCCTGTTGTTGACGCATCAAGTGTGACCCTCTAGCCTTCACTTGATCCATCAAGTCTCATCACTCGCAGTAAGGCGGCTCTGTCATGACCAACCCCCTCGTCCGCAGCGCGGGCATCCTCATCGGACGCGTTGCGCTCGGCGTGATCTTCCTGGCACACGGGTTGCAGAAGTTCCAGCAGAACGGGTGGTCGGGACCGCAGACCGGATTCGATGCGATGGGTGTTCCCGCCGCATCGTTCTCGGCCTTCGTCGTCACGTGGCTCGAGATCCTCGGAGGCATCGCCCTGATCGCGGGTCTGCTGACCCCGATCGTCGCGGCGCTGTTCGTCCTCGACATGGTCGGCGCACTGTTCATCGCCCACGTCGACAGCGGGATCTGGGTCTCCGATGGCGGATATGAGTTCGTCCTCGCACTCGCGGCCGGTTCGCTGCTGCTGGCGGTCGTCGGTGCCGGACGGTTCAGCGTCGACGCCGCGTTGGGGTCCAAGCTGGGCTGGCTCGCCACCGACGATGCGCGGTCGCGCGATCTCGCCGGCGCGTCCCGCTGAGGGACAACCCCACGACCGCCGGACCCCGCACACCGAGTGCGGGGTCTCGGCGTATCTGCGTGCCGTGTCTCGGTTCTCGGGCGGGATCGCCTACAGTCCGAGTGCAGGCGTCGTCGGATCGCCTGGGGCACGGTGACGGTTCGGCGCGGCTCCGCCTCCGCCGGTGGGTGAGGGACATGACCTGGTTGATGCTGATCGGCGCGATCGTTTCCGAGGTCGCGGCAACGCTGTCGCTGAAGGGTTCTCAGGACGTTCCAGCGCTGTACATCGTGGTGGTCGCCGGTTATTCGATCGCGTTCGTCCTCTTGGCCGCCGTCCTGAAGCGGGGCATGGGGATCGGTGCGGCGTACGGCATCTGGTCGGCGTCAGGCGTCGCTCTCACCGCAGCCTCGGCGACGTGGATCTTCGGTGAGTCCTTCACTGTGCTGATGGGGATCGGGATCGTCTGCATCATGGTCGGGGTTGTCCTCGTCGAGACCGGGCACCGGCCACCGGAACGTTCCGATCCCGCGGAGGCGTGACCGTGGGATATGCCTTTCTCGTCGTCGCGATCATCGCCGAGGTCAGCGGCACGCTGGCGTTGCGAGCCGCAGCCGGTGGCCGCCCGCGGTTCTATGCCCTGGTCGCGGTCGGATACGCCGTGGCCTTCGCCGCCCTGACCCTGGGACTGCGACACGGTGTCCCACTCGGGGTCGCGTACGGGATCTGGGCGGCCACCGGGGTGGCCGTCACCGCGATCGCGGCCCACTTCCTGTTCCGCGAACGACTGAACCGCCGCATGGTCGCAGGCATCGGCATCATCATTCTCGGTGTCCTACTGGTCGAGCTGGGCGCGCTCCACTGACAGAGCGGGCCGCCCGGAGGACCGGGGTGGCACTCGCGGCTCAGCTTTGGTCTGCCGCGGAGTCGCGTCGGGCTTCGGGCTCGTCGCTGTCGCGTGGATTGTCGAATGACACGTCGATCTCCTGAAACCCCTTGTTGCGCTGGGCGAGGACCTGAGCGGCGTAGGCCGCCTCGTCTCCCTCGGTGAGACTGACGTTGTCGGTGAAGGGTGTGAGCAGGGAACGCGGATAGAGATGGTCCACCCGAACGGCGTTCACTTCCAGGCAGATCACGATGATGATCGACGACACGTACAGAAAGGCGAGAAGTCCGAGGACGATCGCGAAGACGCCGTTGGTGGAGCTCGTGTTCCCGATGACGTGCTGAACGTAGACGGCACCGAAGGTCTGGATGATCTGCCAGCACACGGCGGCCCCGAAGGCGCCCGGCAGCACATCCCGCATCGACACGTTGCGAGCCGTGCCCACTCGGAAGGCCACGGTGAACACGAGAGTGCTGAGGGCGACCGAACCGAGAATCGTCAACCATCTGCCGACGATTCCGAGCTCGAACGCCGCCGAGAGCCCGTTCACGACGGTCAGACCGATGACCGCGACGCCGATGGTCGACAACAGCAGCAGTCCTCGAAGCCGGGCGAAGATCGGATCCGGTCGTTCGTTGCGCGGGACCGCCCAGATCGTGTTCATGGCATTCTGGGCCGCCACCGCCACGCCCAGTCCGCCGTACAGGGACACCACCACGCCGATCACGATGGCGGTGACACCGCCACTGAGCTTCTCGGGCTCTTCGAGCTGGCTTCCGATGACCGGGATCTGGCTCATCGCCGAGTCCAGGATGCGTTCCTGCAGCGACGGATTGTCCGCGAGCACGATGCCGAGGACCGTCGCGAACAGCAGGAGCAGCGGAAACAACGAGATGAAGGCGTAATACGCGCACAGCGCCGCGAGATAGGCACCCTGGTCGTCGACGAACTTGTAGACGACGGCAAGAGGGAATCCGGTCGCCGGATGTCGTCGCTGGAACCGATCGACGCGTTCGGTCAACGACATCCGCATGCCTCCCTGTCGACGATCCCGCCCCACTGTCTTCGTGTGATGAGCCTGTGCGCCAGGCCTGCTGGTGCGACTCTATCCCGGCTGACTGGCCGAACACCTCACGCGTGCCGGACGGGTTCCTCTCGGAACGGATCGAACCCGGGCATCCCGAGCGCGCGAAGAGGTGACCCCCCACGCCAGTAGGCGAGGCCGGCCAGACCGCGCGGGAAGTAGCGGGTGGTGGTGACGATGTCGACCGTGGTCTGCGATCCGTGACTCCCGACCACCGTGTGATCGACATAGGCACGACCGAACTTCGTGCCGGACAGTCTGACTCGGAGGAAGTCGGGCCGTCGGGCATCGACGACCTCTCCGCGTCGTCGTGCCGTGGCACGCAGGTCTTCCCAGATCGTCGACGCCGTGCCCCGTTCGGTCCTGCGGGCGGTCGATTCGAACATCTCTTCGCCGGCCCAGTCCGGGTCGGTGGGGATGGGCTCGGCAGCCGAGACGTCCGGGGTTGCGTTGGTCCACGGTGCCACACCGTCACCGCGCTGCGACCGCTCCAGTGTCCGGGCGACGGCCAGCGCATAGGGCGTGAGACCACCCCGTGGCCTGTCGATGATGGCGTCGACCGCACGATCACGGCACACCGCGTCACACTCGAGCGATTCGATCAGCGGTCGTGCGATCTTGCCGCGAATGGGGGTGACGAAACGGACCCAGCGACTGGCCAGAGCCGGCGTCAGATAGGGGAGGACGACCATCATCCGCGGGCGGAGCCCGGCAACCTCGGCGTAGACCTGCATCATGTCGCGGTACTCCAGGACGTCCGGTCCGCCGATGTCCCAGGTCCTCGAGTCCGGTACGGCAGCGGTCGCGGCCTCCACCAGGTAATGCAGGGCATCGTCGACCGCTATCGGCTGGATTCTGTTGTGAACCCACCGCGGGGTGGTCATCGCGGGAAGCCGCTCGGTGAGGTGCCGGATCAATTCGAAGGATGCCGAACCGGAGCCGATGAGCGTGCCGGCCTGCAATGCGACGGTCTCGATCGACGAGTTGATCAGGATGTCCCCGACCTCGGCACGCGACGCGAGGTGTTCGGAGAGTTCGGTGCCAGTGGGGTGAAGCCCGCCGAGGTAGACGATCCGCGAGACGTTGCAGTGCTGCGCCGCTGCCACGACGTTCTCGGCAGAGCGCCGCTCCTCGGCGGCGAAATCCGAGTCGGAACTCATCGAGTGCACGAGGTGATAGACGACATCGACGCCTGCGAACGCCTTGACCAGCGAGTCCCGATCCGAGAGATCACCTCGGACCACCTCGGCGTCGGCCTCCGTGGCCCAGGGCGCGTCGGAGAGTTTGGACGGCGTACGGGCCAGGGCGCGCACACGATGACCGCGCGCGAGCAGGCGAGGCGCCAGCCGGCCCCCCACGTAGCCGGTCGCACCGGTGACCAGGCAGGTTCGCGACTCGCTCACTTCACTCCTTGACGCTCGGGTGCCTCCAATCTAGGGGGCGATGTCGAGCGGAAGACGCTGTGCGGCGGGTCGGTGCACGATCGTTCCCGGCAGGCCACGGAAGTGTAACGATGGGCACCTTGCGTGCGGGTGGCCATCAGTGCTCGCCGCGGGTCTCGCTGTCAGTTCTCGTCCGTCGCACCGGGCATGTTCTCGAACCACTGACAGTCCTCGAGCAACCGGCTGCTCTTCCAGCCCTCCGGGGTGCGGACCATCGAGTGGTGGTAATTGCCACCGCACGTGCTGAGTTCGGTCATGCCGACAAACCGCATCGGGTTGTAGAACATCGCCCGTACCTCGGCACGGTCGCCGTCGAATGTGTACTCGATGTTGGTGATGAAATGCTGGCTGACCGACACGAACGCGAAGCTCTCCTCGAGCCAGGCAGCGATCTCGTCCCGATGACCCGCCTGTCCGAACGGTGTCGACGTGTAGTCGACTGTCGCGTCGTCGGTGAAGACCGATCGCCACAGATCCCAGTCCTTGGTGTCGACCGCCCGCGAGTATCGGGACAAGGTGTCGGCTATCCCGAAGCGATCACCGATCTCCTGAAGGTCCATCGTTCTCCTGTCCGAGCACGCGGGGCGACAAGGCAGCGCGGGATCTGGTTTCACGCTGGTGAAGACCCCGCCATCTCGCGACTATAGACAGCCGTCCAGACGTGTGTCGGAGAACGGGGATCACGACTGTCACTGCGCTACCGCTTGCGCCGTCTCAACTCCGGGATTCACGAATCGAGCGGACCGCACGTCGAACGGCGACCCCGGCGACGGCTCCGGTGACCACCCACGGACCGCCCACGAGCAGCGGATCGATCCAGGTGTGATTGTTGTCGACGCGCTTGCGACCTACGCGAGACGACCAACCGTGATGACTGAGTTCGGATTTGATGCCGGTCTCGGTGAACGGGTTGTCCGGACGTCCGGTGGCGAAGGAGGCCAGGTGTGCCTCCACAGACGCCACCCGGTCGGCTCCCAACAATATGAGCCAATGTGCCGCGCGCGCCTCACTGAAGCGGTACGCCGAACGCCGGATCACGCCCGACAACCCTCGCGGCGGCGTCGAGGTGCCGAAAACCGGTGTGAGGAAAGCGTGTTCGTTCGATCTTTCGCGCGGCCACCGTTCCGGCTGGTCCTCGGGCACCGCCCAGTGGACGCCGGGCGCCGGGCCCACGGCGAGCTCCTGCGGGAATGCGGGACGGTCGGCAGGGTCTGAATCGACGCCCCAGCCGGGGATCCGGTCGACAAGAGCGGAGGTGTCGGGATCGTCCGGTCGGTCTGCGGGATAGGCGGGCATGGGTCCTCCTCAGCCGGCGTCGGCGACGATGATGGGTTTGATGCAGTCGTCGAGCTTGGCGGAGAAGATGTGATAGCCCTCCGCGATGTGCTCCAACGGGATGCGATGAGTGACGATGTCGTTCGGCTTGAAGTACCCGTTTCGGATGTGCTCGAACAGGCGGGGCCACTGCCGCTTGACCGGGCACTGGTTCATGTTCAGCGTCAGCCCCTTGTTCATTGCGTCACCGAATTTCACCGCGCTGAACATGGGACCGTAGGCGCCCATCACCGAGACGGTGCCACCCTTGCGCACCGAGTCGATCGCCCAGTTCAGGGCGATGGGGGAGCCGCCCTGCAACTTGAACTTCGCGGCGGTCACATGCTGGAGGAAGTTCCCGTCGGCCTCCGCGCCCACGGCGTCGATCACGCGATCGGCACCGATGTTGTCGGTGATGTTCTTCAAGTGGACGATGATGTCGTCGTACTCGGCGAAGTTGTAGGTCTCGGCGTGCGCGAACTGGGCCGCCTTGTCCAGTCGGTACTGCAGGTGGTCGATGACGATGACCCGCCCGGCGCCCATGAACCACGCCGACCGCGCCGCGTACAGACCGACCGGACCGGCCCCGAAGACGATGACGGTCTCGCCCTGTCGAATGTCGGCGAGCTGGGCGCCGAAGTATCCGGTGGACAACGCGTCCGTCAACAGCAGTGCGTCCTCGGGATCCATCCAGTCCGGGATGATGGTCGGACCGACATCGGCGAACGGAACGCGGACGAACTCCGCCTGACCCCCGTCATAACCACCACAGGTGTGCGAGTACCCGTAGATGCCCCCGACCGCCGTTGCGTTCGGATTCACGTTGTGGCAGTTGGAATACAGGCCCCGCGCGCAGAAGTAACACGTCCCGCAATACACGTTGAACGGCACCATGACCCGGTCGCCGACCTCAAGGTTGCGCACCGATCCGCCCACCGACTCGACGACGCCGATGAACTCGTGTCCGAAGGTCATCCCGGGACGGGTGTCGGGCATCATGCCGTGGTAGAGGTGCAGGTCCGATCCGCAGATGGCCGCGTGTGTCACCCGCACGATCGCGTCGTTCGGGTGCTCGATGCGGGGCACCGGCTTCTCCTCGACGCGGACCTTGTAGGGGCCGCGGTAGACCATCGCCCGCATCGTGTCAGTACTCATGCGCGAAGGCTTACCCCCGCGTCGAGTCGACAAACCTGGCTTCTGCCGCAGGAACGTGAGAATGCGGCGTCAGCGCGCGCGGCCACGCTCCAGGGCATCGGTCGCCGCGGCGAACATCGTCGACTTGATCGCCGCGACCGTGCCGGGATCCTTGCCGAGAATCGGTGAAAGGCGTTGCATCGCAACGTCGACGACCGAATCCTCGGCGGCGGTGTCGTCGACGAGGCCCGCGGACCGCGCGTCGGCACCTCCATAGCGCCGACCTGTCGTCATGGCCTCGAGTGCCGCCTGAGGGCTGAGCTTTGACTGGATCAACGCCGCCATCCCCGCCGTGAACGGGATGTTGATGTCGACCTCGGGGAAGCAGTAGTAGCCACGATCCTGTCGCATGACCCGGAAGTCATGCGCGAGGGCGAACATCGCGCCGGCCCCGAAGGCATGTCCGTTGACCGCCGCCACGGTGGGCAGAGGAAAGGTCAGCAGCCGTACGAACAGTCGTTGCACCTGATCGACGTAGTCATCGGCCTCGTCCGGGTGCGCGAGGAGCCACTCCAGGTCGAGGCCGTTCGAGTAGAACTTGCCGGTCCCGACTGTGATCAGACCCTGTGCGTCGTGCTCGATCTCGTCGAGTTGCGCGCGCAACGCCGACAGCCGCTCCGGTGAGAATCGGTTCTCGTCGGCGCCGAGCGTGAGCACGGCGACCTTGTCTCGGTAGTGCAGGGTGGTCGTCACGGGTGTCCTTTCGTCGTGGGTGTGAGAGTCCTGTTGGTCATGGGTGGTTCCTGCTCCGGCGGTGGCAGCGTCAGGACTGCGCGGACCGCGGTGGCGAGTCGTTCGCGCACTCGGTCGTCGGGTGCGCGATGCCCACGTAGGAGCAACGCCGTGGGGAGTTCGACGACGCAGTCGCGGATCACGTCGACGGCAGCCCGGTCGCGACGATCCCACATCTCCTCCGACAGCCCGATCAGGACGGCGACGAGTTGCTCGTCGATACCTGCGATCGCCTCGGCCAGATCGCTCGGGAGATCGCGTGTCCCGCGCACGTCGTCGCGACTGACCCGCAGCAGGAATTTCCCGGAGGTCGGGTGTGCGGCGAGGAACCGGGCGGGACTGTCCGCGGCGGCGACGACCGCCTCGACCGCGCGGGAGCGTTCATCGGCGTACCTCCCCCTGGCTTCCGTGTCCCTGGCGCCCGACTCCCTGGCTCCGGCGTCGTCGGTGGCGGCGTCGATCGCGTCCCGCTGAAGCGCGAGGAACCGCTGGGCCGCCCGCAGCCACGTCCGGCCCACCAGGCCGGCTCGCGACTCGAATGCGTGATATATCGCGCCGTTGGACATCGACGTGAGTCGGGAGATCGCGCGCACGGTCACCGCCTCGGGTCCCGATTCGACGGCGACGGCCTCGACGGCGTCGAGTACCGCATCGAGGTCGTGGACGCGAGGACGGGGCATGCCGATCACCATAACAGAGCACTTGCTCTGTTATGGCCGCAGGGTCGTGGCCGACCATCCGAACGCGGGGTCGTCGAGCGCTGGAACGAGGTGTACAAAAGGAACCCGAGTACGAGACCGCTCCGGGAGAGGACCGTCGATGTCAGTGGTGTCTTATGTGATCGCCGGGTCCGAGGCGACCGGGGGAGCCGGTATCCAGGCCGATCTGCGGACCTTCGCCCAGCTCGGCACCTACGGTGTCGGCACGATCACCTGCATCGTGTCCTTCGATCCGAAGGCGGGATGGGCTCATCGTTTCGTGCCGATCGACCCTGAGGTGATCGCGGACCAGATCGAGGTCGCCACCGCGGCGCACGAACCCGATGTGGTCAAGATCGGCATGCTGGGCACGCCGGCGACGATCTCGACGGTGGCCGAGGCCCTGGCGTCCCGGCAGTGGCGACACGTCGTCGTCGATCCGGTGCTGATCTGCAAGGGCCAGGAGCCCGGTGCCGCCCTGGACACCGACAACGCACTGCGCTCGCAGATCCTGCCGCTGGCCACCGTGGTGACACCGAACCTCTTCGAGGCGGCGACGCTCGCCGGGATGGATGAGCTCACCTCGGTCGATGACCTCGCGGAGGCCGCCCGCCGGATCCATGACCTCGGCCCCGGCGTCGTCATCGTCAAGGGCGGCGTCGGACTCCCGGGTGACGACGCGGTCGATGTCGCGTTCGACGGCACCGACGTGACCGTGCTCCGGGCGCCGAAGGTGGGCGACGAGCGTGTGTCGGGCGCCGGCTGCGTATTCGCGGCCGCGACCACCGCGGAACTGACCAAGGGCGCCGACGTGCTGGATGCCATCCGGACCGCGAAGCAGTTCACCCACGACGGGATCGTCGGTCGCCTCGCCTCGCACGCCCCCTTCGACGCCGTCTGGCACGGCGCGCGCTAGCCCGCGGCGGGCGTAGCGTGTGGCCATGTCCACCACCTCCGACGCTGCCGTCATCGGCGCCGGGATCATCGGCCTGTCGACCGCGTACCACCTTGCCCGACAAGGGTTGTCGGTCACAATCTACGAGTCCGGTCGGCCTGGGTACGGCCAATCGGCAGGGCAGTCGCGCATCTTCCGCCACGCACACGACGACCCCAGACTCGTCGAGCTGGCGGTTCGTGCACGTCATCAATGGGACGAGTGGTCCGACCAGCTCGACACCCCGCTGATCTCCGCTGACGGCGCCGTCGCCCTGGGCGACGCGGTCGGAGACCGACGGGCGATCCTGGAGAGCGCTGACGTGGAGGTCGTGTCACTCGACCCGGAATCGCTACGGGAGGTACTGCCGATACTCGCGGACTACAACGGCCAGGCGATGCTCGACGTCCGCGGCGGCTCCATCGACACACGAGCCGCGATCACCGGGCTCGCCGACAGGTTCCGCGACGACATCGTCCACGAGGAGGTCATCGCCGTTCACAACGACGACGACGCCGTGACCGTGCGTACACCTACCACGATGGGGAAGCACGGCGCGGTCGTGGTGTGTGCAGGGCGAGGGACCGCGGCGCTCGCGCGCGGAGTGGGATTGACCCTCCCGCTACGCCTGGGCGCGCACGTTCGCGTGTCATTTCGAGTGCGGGACAGCACGGTTCGACTCCCGACGCTGCAGGACGGCGGCGGCCACTTCGGCGCCGAGGGTGTCTACGCCGCGGTGTACCCCGATCGGTCGGCCTACGGTCTGGGGATCGCCGACGACGTCGACGCGCTCGGCGACGGATCGATCGTCGACGGGGGCCGGCTCGGCGATCTGGCAACTGCGGCGCGCCAGTACGTGACAACCGCACTGCCCGGACTCGATCCCACCCCGGTCGAGACCGTGCACTGCTGGGTGACGACGCTGCCGTGGGGCGACGACGGTGTGGCGATCTGGCGCACGGGACCGGTCGTCGCGGTGGCCGGCCACAACATGTTCAAACATGCGCCCGTCGTCGGCGAAGCCCTCGCACGGACAGTGGTCGGGGGACGTGTTCCGGCCGGGTTCGGTCCCGACGACCGCCTGGGGGACTCACGCCTGGGAGCGCCGACGGTCTGAGACCCCGCACTCGCTCGTTGTCGGGACGGCGTGGTGTCAGAGTGACGTTCCGCGGGTAGTCGTGGGAGATCACGGTGTCGCCGACGGCGCCGCCAGACACCACCGCCGAGGAGCGCCATGTCCGACACTGTTGCAGACGTCGTACTGAATCGATTGCGCGAGTGGGGTGTTCGACAGATCTTCGGGTACCCCGGAGACGGCATCAACGGGTTGCTCTCGGCCTGGGGCCGCGCCGGCAACAACCCGCAGTTCGTCCAGTCGCGCCACGAGGAGATGAGTGCGTTCCAGGCCGTCGGGTACGCGAAGTTCTCTGGCCAGGTCGGGGTCTGCGCCGCGACCAGCGGCCCGGGCGGCGTCCATCTGCTGAACGGTTTGTACGACGCGAAGCTCGATCATGTGCCGGTGGTGGCGTTGGTCGGACAGACCGAGCGTTCGGCGATGGGCGGTGCCTATCAGCAGGAGATCGACATGCTGGCCCTGTACAAGGACGTCTGCAGCGACTTCGTGCAGATGTGTTTGGTGCCCGAGCAGATCCCCAACCTCATCGACCGGGCCATTCGGGTCGCTGTCGCGGAGCGGGCTCCCACCGCGCTGATCTTTCCCTCGGACGTGCTCGATCTGGACTATGAGCCGCCGCAGCAGGCGTTCAAGCAGGTGCCGTCCAGCCTGGGGATGACGCGTCCGACACAGGCACCCGACCCCGAGGCGATCAGGCAAGCGGCCGACATCCTCAACGCGGGCGAACGGGTGGCGATGCTGGTGGGGCAGGGCGCCAAGGACTGTGTCGCCGAACTGACGGCCGTGGCCGACACACTCGGCGCCGGGTGCGCCAAGGCGCTTCTGGGGCGGGACGTGCTACCGGACACCCTGCCGTGGGTCACCGGATCCATCGGCTTGCTCGGGACAACGGCGAGTCACCACCTCATGACCGGGTGCGACACCCTCCTCACCGTCGGGTCGAACTTTCCCTACTCTCAGTTCCTCCCGTCCTTCGGCCAGGCTCGGGGAGTTCAGATCGATCACTCGCCGAAGACCATCGGGATGCGATATCCCAACGAGCTCAACATCGTCGGCGACGCCCGGACGTCGTTGCAGGCTCTCATCCCGTTACTCGAGACCAAGAGCGACCGGACGTGGCGCGACGAGGTCGAGGCCTCGATCGAACGATGGTGGGCGACGGCGGCCGAGCAGGCGATGACCGACGCGAACCCGATCAATCCGATGCGGATCTTCCACGAGTTCTCGCGACGGGCTCCCGCCGACTCGATCGTGACGGCAGACTCCGGCACGGCGGCCGACTGGTACGCCCGCCACATCGTGTTCCGCGACGAGATGCGCGGTTCGTTGTCGGGAACGCTCGCCACGATGGGGCCCGCAGTTCCGTACGCCATCGGCGCGAAGTGGGCGCATCCGTCCCGGCCGGCCATCGCCTTCGAGGGCGACGGAGCGATGCAGATGAACGGGCTGGCCGAAATGATCACGGTCGCGCACTACTGGCGACAGTGGACCGACCCCCGCCTCGTCGTCGCCGTCCTGCACAACAACGACCTCAACCAGGTGACCTGGGAACAGCGAGCCATGTCCGGATCCCCGAAATTCGCTCCGTCGCAGGATCTTCCCGACGTCGACTATGCAGCATTCGCCCGCAGCATCGGGCTCCTCGGAATCAACGTCGACGACCCAGACGACCTCGGCGCCGCGTGGGACACCGCGTTGTCGGCAGACCGCCCGACCCTGCTGGATGTTCGATGCGATCCCACGGTGCCGCCGATACCACCGCACACGACGCGCGAGCAGGTCCTGGCCCTCGGGGAGTCCCTCCTCAAGGGCGATGAGGACGCCAGGGCCGTCGCCGAGAACGTCGCCAAGCAGAGCATCGGGCAGTTCAGTCCCGGCACCGACTGACGTTCGCGCGCCGCGGCCCGCCGCAATGCCGCCCGGTATGTACCCATGGTGTCCGAGGTGGTGCATCCTGGACACAGCACGTTGTCGTCGAGCAGAGGAGAACCGGGTGGCCACGACGCCTGAGGAAGTGGATGTGCTGATCGTCGGGGCCGGCATCTCCGGCATCGGCGCCGCGCGGTACCTGCGGACCGAGCATCCCCGTAAGTCGATGATCGTCGTCGAGGCTCGCGACAACGCGGGCGGAACGTGGGATCTGTTCCGCTACCCGGGGATCCGCTCCGACTCGGACCTGCACACCTTCGGTTACGAGTTCAAACCGTGGACCGACAAGCAGGCCATCGCCGACGCACCCCGCATCCTCGACTACCTGCACGAGACCATCGACGAGAACGAGCTCGCCGGGAACATCCGGTACGGCCATCGAGTCGTGGCGGCGGCGTGGTCCTCCGAGCTGGCCCGCTGGCTCGTCGACATCGAACGCACCGACACCGACCGAGGCGGGAACGGACACGAGCCGGAGCGCATCCAGGTCAGCGCCAGGTGGATCTTCTGCGGATCCGGCTACTACGACTACGACGCGGGCTTCACACCCGAGTTCAGTGGACAGGAACGGTTCCGCGGTCAGATCGTCCACCCACAGCACTGGCCGGAGGACCTCGACTACGCGGGCAAGCGAGTGGTGGTCATCGGAAGCGGGGCGACCGCGGTGACCCTGCTACCAGCGATGGCCGAAGAGGCTGCGCACGTCACCATGCTGCAGCGCACGCCGACCTACATCATCCCGCTGCCGCGGGAAGACGCGATCGCCAACACCTTGAAGAAAGTGTTCGGCGACAAGCGCGGCTATGCATTGACGCGACAGAAGAACGTCGCACAGCAACGCATCGTGTTCGAACTGTGCCAACGCTTTCCGAAGGTCGCCCGCCGGCTGATCCGCAAGATCAACCAATCCCAGCTCCCCGCGGGGTTTCCCGTCGACGAGCACTTCAACCCGCCCTACAATCCGTGGGATCAACGCCTCTGCGTGGTTCCCGATGCGGATCTCTTCCGGACCCTCCGTTCCGGTGCGGCGTCGATCGTCACCGACCGTATCGACAGCTTCACCGAGGACGGAATCCTGCTCGAGAGCGGCCAGGAACTGCAGGCCGACATCATCGTCACCGCGACAGGCCTCAACATCAAGATCATCGGCGGCATCGACCTCAGCGTCGACGGTGATCCCGTGTCCCTGCCCGACACCATCGTCTACCGCGGGATGATGCTGTCGGGTGTGCCGAACTTCGCGCTCGCCATCGGCTACACCAATTCCTCGTGGACACTGAAGATCGGCCTGCTGTGCGAGTACTTCTGTAAACTTCTGGCGCACATGGACTCTCACGGCCAGGACACGGTCTGGGCGGTGGCGGATCCGTCGATGCCGACTCGTCCGTTGCTCGACTTCGGCGCAGGATATGTACAGCGAGCGCTGGACACGTTGCCCAAGCAGGGCCCTGAGGCCCCGTGGGTCATGTCGATGAGCTACTACACGGATCGACGGCTGTTCCGCGGCAGCGTGATCGACGACAACCTCCGGTTTTCGCGGGCAGGGGACCGTTCGCAACCTCGGGCCGGCGCGCGGACCTAGACCGGTCGCGAACCCAGACCGGGAAAGACCGCCATGAAGGAGCACCCTTGGCACAGCCGCACCGCATTTTCAGGACCAGCTTCGCCAGCATCTACCCGCACTACCTGACGAAAGCCGAACGCAAGGGCCGCACCGCCGACGAGGTGGACCGGGTCATCTGCTGGCTCACCGGATACGACGCCGCCGGTCTCCAGAAGACCATCGACGACGACGTCGACATGGAGACCTTCTTCGCCGAGGCGCCTGCGTTCAACCCGGACGCCGCACTGATCACGGGCGTCATCTGCGGGCACCGCGTCGAGGACATCGAGGACCCGTTGATGCAAAAGATCCGTTACATGGACAAACTGGTCGACGAGGTCGCCCGGGGCAAGAAGATGGCGTCGATCCTGCGGGGCACGTCGTAGGCCCCGTGGTCACATGCGGGCGAACCGCGCGAGCCAGTAGCAGTAGACGCCGTAGGCGGCGATTCCCACTGCGGCAACGACCATCAGAATCTGCCCGGCGGGCAACCCGGCCAGGGACTTCACCGCACCGTCGATGCCGGTCGCCTTCGAGGGGTCGGCGGTGGCGACTGCGACGATGACGAGGATCCCGGTGCCCACCAGCACGGCGCCCTTCCCGC
Organism: Gordonia terrae; assembly: GCF_051789125.1. Lineage (GTDB taxonomy): Bacteria > Actinomycetota > Actinomycetes > Mycobacteriales > Mycobacteriaceae > Gordonia > Gordonia terrae_A. Next base: position 2,714,693 of record NZ_CP196526.1, read on the forward strand.
AGTAGCCGACGATCCCGGCAACGGTGGCACCCTTGTCGTCCGAGATCTTGAGATCGTCGAGAAACGAACGGCTCGCCCCCTTGTACACGTGGTAGATCCCCACGCCGATGATGATCAGTCCGGCCGCCACCAGCACGAATTTGCCACCGCCCGACTGCAGGAGCCGCGCTGTCAGCCCGGCGTTCTCCTGGCCGCTCGACTTGCCCTGGCCGGTTGCGAATCGCACGGCCGACCAGGCGAACCCGACGTAGACGACGGCCAGCGACAATGCCTTCCCGCGGTCGAACCACTGTTCGGCACCGTCGTTGTCCTGGCCTGGCTCGGTGGCATGCGGGCCGACGATGGCCTCGGCCAGGCGCCAGAGGGCGAGTGCCGCGAAGGCCACCACCGCGATCCACAGCACGACCCGGCCGCCCGATGAGTCGGCGAAGATGCCCAGGGCGCCGGACTGGTCGGCATTGCCGGTGTCGCCGAACGCGATTCGCAGGACGATGAAGGCGATCAGCAGATGCAGGACACCGCTGACGGCGTGTCCGGCGCGGGCCAACCGCTCGAACCACGGGCTGTCGGTGGCGCGGTCGACCGCGCCGGTCACCTGGTTGTGGGTCATCTCGATCATTCTCCCCGCGAGTTGCGGAGCTCTCGGGCCTGTTCGATGAACTTGCGGTCTTTCTCGTCGTTCTTGTCCGAGGCCTTGGTGTCCCGAGGGGGCAATTGCAGGTGCTCTTCGGCGGGCATCCCGGCCTGCAGCTGCCGGCCACGCTCGAGCTCGGAGTCGAACTCGGCCCCGAAGAGCAGCGCCAGGTTGGTCAGCCACAGCCACAGCAGGAACACGATCACGCCGGCCAGCGCGCCGTAGGTCTTGTTGTAGTTGCCGAAGTTCGACACATACAGGGCGAAGGCCGCCGAGGCCACGATCCACGTGACGATGGCAAGCACCGCCCCGGCACTGATCCAGCGGAACTTGGGCTGGCGGACGTTGGGCGTCGCCCAGTACAGGATGGCCACGATCAGGATCACAAAGATCAGCACCACCGGCCAACGGACGATGTTCCACACGGTCAGCGCGGAATCACCCAGACCGATCGCGTCACCGATGGACTGCGCGATGGGTCCGCTGACCGCGAGCATCAACGCGACAGCCGCGGCGAGGACCAGCGCCACGAAGGTGACCAGCAGCATGAGCGGGCGCAGCTTCCAGACCGGCCGACCCTCGTCGATCTCGTACATGCGGTTCATCGCCCGACCGAACGCGCCGACGTAACCCGATGCCGACCAGAGTGCACCGGCCAGACCCAGGACGAGCGCGAAGCCCGCGCTGGGCGCGGACACGAGCTGTTCCACCGGGCCTCGCAGGGTGTCCACCGCCGACGACGGACCGACATCATCGATCATCTTCAATACTGCGTCGGTCGTCTTCTCTCCTTGGCCGAAGACGCCCAGCAGCGACACCAGGGCGAGTAGGGCGGGGAAGAGCGACAGGACCGAGTAGTAGGTGAGGGCGGCTGCCAGGTCCGTGCACTGATCGCGGGAGAACTCCCGAGCGGTCTTCCGCAAGACGAACCACATCGACGGCTTGGTGAGGTCGGTCGGCGAGTCGGGCTTGCGCGGATCGTCCGGATCCGCGGACTCCGGATCGTCGCGTACGTCCTTCTCGACTGGGGGAGCATCGTCATCTCGCTTCACCCCAGGGTCATAACCCCGGGACGTCGGCGCCAAACTTCCTGCGGCCCGCGACCGTCCTCGCTGAGGCCCTCACCCGGTCATCAACCGACGATGCCGTGGGCCGCGTCGACAGCGGCTTGGAGGTCGGCCTGGATCATTCGCGTGATGGCCGCCGGCGTTTCCTGCCCCAGCGGCGTCAGGTCGACGGGGGCGCCTAGGGTCACCACCGGTGCGCGGCGGTCCCCCGGGTAGGCGATCCCCGCCGACACCAGACACACCTGCGTCCCGTCACGGAGGGCGCGGTGTGCGATGTGGCCGATGCCCGTCCCGAGCTTCTGCACCCGCCTCGGGTCGACCTCGTTACACGTGCCCTCGGGGAAGACGGCGATGCTGTCACCACGCGCCATCCGTTCGACGCAGACCGCGATCATCTGCCGTCCGGCATCCGCGGCGGCTCGCATGCCGTGATCCTTGCTCCGGAAGACCGGTATCCCGCCCAGCGTGTCTATCTTGCGACGTTGCCTGGGCTCCTCGAACAACTCGTCCTTGGCCAGGACCCGCAGACGCCCGATCCTTCCACGCAGGGGCGACCGGAACCCGGCTGCCGCCAACACCAGCGGATCCCGGTCGGAGACGTGGTTGGCGGCGATGAGCAGCGGTGCACCACTACGGGCCGCACTTCTGAGAGCGTCTCGATCCGCGGGTCGGACCATGGGCCGGATGCGTGCAGCCAACAGCCCATACATCATCCGAGCCCGAGCCCGGTCCTGTTGATGGGCCAGGTAGTGCTCGTATACCGCTCGAGAGTCGGTAAGGGTGACGTCCACGTAAGTTACGGTACCGTAGGTTGGCGTGGACCAAAGGCGGTTGGTCCGCCCGTCGGTTATCGACTGCCCGGCGAACTCAGTCGGGAACCACCACGGCGCGGCCGCGCAGTTCGTTGGCGGCGAGTCGCCGGTACGCCTCGAGACCGTTCTCCAACGAGAACTTTTCGACAGCGACCTCCAGAACGCCGTCGCGCGCCAGATCGAGGACCTCGATGAGCTCGTCACGGGCACCCCAGTAGGGAGCCCGGACCGACACCTCGTAGGGCTGCGTGAAGAACCCGACCTTGGCTGCGGCGACGCCGTCGCCGATACCGACGATCACCACGTCGCCCATCGTGCCGACGACCCCCATGGCAGTGTCGATGGTCGGCTGGAGTCCGACGAAGTCGAATACCGCTGTGGCGCCCTCGGTGCCGGTGATCTTCCGGACATTGGCGACGGCATCGGCATCACTGAGGACGGTCTCGTGGGCACCGACTTCCCGAGCGAAGGCGAGCTTGTCCTCGCTCACATCGAGCGCGACGATTCGCGACGGAGTGAGGTGCCGCAGCAGTTGGATTCCGATGTGGCCGAGCCCGCCGGCGCCGATCACCACCGCCGTCGTGCCGCCGACCAGCTTCCCCAGCGACGGTTTGATCGCGTGATAGGGCGTCAGACCTGCATCGGTCAAGGGCACCGCGGCCACCGGATCGAGGTCGCCGAGCGGAACGAGGTGGCGGGCGTCGTCGACGATCATGTACTCGGCCATCGCCCCCTCCTTGCCGAGGCCGGGCGGTGCGATGCCCAACTCGGCCGCCCGGGGACAGTAGTTCTCCAGTCCGCGTGAACAGAAATGGCACACGCCGCAACCCCACGGGCCGTACACGGCGACCGAGGTTCCTTCCGACAGCGTGGTGACCCCGCTGCCGACAGCGGCGACCACCCCTGCACCTTCGTGTCCGAGAGTCATGGGCAACGGATAGGGGAAACCCTCGGCAGGCATGTTCAACACGAAATCGTCGGAATGGCAGGCGCCGGCAGCGGTGACCTTCAACAGCACCTGACCGGGACCCGGGGCCGGCTTGTCGACCTCGCGCAACTCGGGAGCTTGACCTGGCGTGACGATCTGGATGGCTTTCATGCAGTGAGACCTTTCGATTCTCTCGTCCGTGTCGACCCACCTCCGGTCTACTCGCACATGGCCGGGTCCGCATACGTGACGGCGATTCAGCGCCCATCCGACCGGTACATGGCTCGTTGCATCCGCGAGATGTGCTTCCTGCGGCGTTCGCGCTCGGCACGTAGACGCGCATCGGAACGGGACGCCGCATACTCGTTCTCTCGTTGCAGGCGGTGATAACTGTCGAGCCGGCGGCGGGGAAGGACGCCGGATTCGACGGCCGCCAGGACAGCGCATCCGGGTTCGGTGGCGTGCGCGCAGTCGGTGAAGCGACACATGGTGGCCAGTTCGGTGATCTCCGAGAAGGCGGAATCGATACCGTCGTCGGCGTCCGCCAGGCCCACGCCGCGCAGTCCTGGGGTGTCCAGCAGCACCCCGCCCCGGGGGAGTGGCACCAGTTCCCGCCAGGTGGTCGTGTGTCGGCCCTTGCCATCGGACTCACGCACCGAATTGGTTGGCAGGAGTTCGTGCCCGAGAAGCCGGTTGCCGAGTGACGACTTCCCGGCACCGGACGGACCGATGAGCACCACGGTGCCCCGCAGGGCGGCCGCCAGGACGTCGAATCCGTCGCCGGTGACGGCACTGGTGACGACGACCTCCACGCCGGGGGCCACCGCCGTTGCGTCGGACAAAGCCTGCGGCACATCGAGACAGCGGTCGGCCTTGGTGAGAACGAGCACCGGGGTGCCGCCGCTCTCCCAGGCCAGGGCGAGCATCCGTTCGATCCGGCCCGGTGTGATCGAGTCGGCCAGCGAGGCGACGATCACCACGGTGTCGACGTTGGCCGCCAGCACCTGAACGCGAGAGCTCCGGGAAGCACTCGAGCGGACAACAGCGGTGCGGCGGTCGAGAACTGCTACGACGGCCGCCTCGACCGCCGGAGTCGGCGGTCGCACGGCGACCCAGTCCCCGGTGCAGGGCGTCATGCTGTCGTCATTGGTGTGCGGACCGACTGCGGCTCGGAGGCGCCGGTTGTCGGCGACGACATCGCAGAATCCGCGCTCGGCGCGGACGACCCTTCCAGGCAGGTGACCCGCGGCCCGGAACGGACCGAACGCCTCGTCGCGCGCGTCGTCCCAACCGAGTTCGGCGGGAGTGGGCGGTCGTGACGGGCGAGGGAAAACAGGGCGAGCATCGGAGGACGGAGAATCGGACGAGGGAAAGATCGGGTGAGTCAACGTGAGGACCTTTGTCGAAGCGGGCCCGGCTCGCGAGGCGTCTTCGACCCACCGATCGAGGTGGGGTCGAGCGCGAATTAGGCTGCGACGCCTGGGGTGAGGGCCCTGGGGGTGAGGATGATTCGGGCACAGCGCACACACGTGCGGTCCATGACGGTCATCGACTCACCTCCGATGTCTTCGTTGTCGACTGATTGTCAGGCGTGGGCGACGCTACCACCGACGGGTTCGCCGGCGCGCCTTGTTTTCCGGCCTCCCATCGTGCGGGTCGATGCGAGGGCGCGCGCCCTCACCACCGCCGCATCGGATCACGGACGGCGCAGCCGACACATTGCCGTGCCGCCGGCAAGACCTCAAGACGCTCGGGATCTATTGCCACGCCGCAGGTCTCGCATCGACCGTACGAGCCGTGACCGAGGCGCTCGACGGCTGCGTCGATCTCGTCGAGGCGCACTCGGGAACGTTCGAGTTGCGCCACCAGATGGCCTCGCTCGACGGCCAGGGTCGACCCCTCGGGGTCGTGCTCGTCGTCCGCGGCGGCATCCGCCGTCGCCTCGAGCACGGCGTCCAGTCGCGACGACAGCGAGTCGATGAGTGCGGCCGTCCGCACCCGTTCGGCAGTCAGGGCATCCCGCGACAACCGCGGGGAGTCGGATGCCCGCACATCGTCAGGCGGCGTCATGTCCCGCAGAAGGTCTGGAAGCTGTCACTGAAGGCCTGGGGGGCCGGCGCGGCGTAGTGGGCCAGCTCCGCGCGGCGCTCGTAGGGATGCGTGACAGCCTCCAGCAGGCGTTCGAACGGGTCCATGTCCCCATCGGTTGCGGCGCGCAATGAGGCGTCCACCTGGTGGTTCCGGGGGATGTAAAGGGGATTGACGCGGTCCATCGCATCGGCGGTCTCCTCCGCTGTCCGTCCGACGCGGTCCAGCGACGCGCGCCAGCGTTCGAGCCAGGGACCGATATGCTCGCGAGGTATGGCACTGGCGATGGGCACGTCGTCGCCGCGCAGGTCGTCGGCCAGTGCGCGGAATGTATTGGTCCAGTCGGCGCGATGCTCCCTCATCAGCGACAGGAGATCGTCGATCAGCTCGGGGTCGGTGAAGGCATCGGACAGGCCGATCTTGGCGGACATCCCGGCCGTGAAGTGCCGGTCGTAGCGCCCGTCGAAGGTTGTGAGCACCGCGGTCGCCGCCGCGATGGCCTCGTCGGGGGTCGGTCCCATCAGCCGCAGGAGAGTCTCGGCGAATCGGGCCAGGTTCCACTTCAGGACCGCGGGCTGATTGCCGAATGCGTAACGCCCGCCGTGGTCGATCGAGCTGAAGACCGCTGTCGGATCGAAGGCGTCGATGAACGCGCAGGGACCGTAGTCGATGGTCTCGCCCGAGATCGTGGTGTTGTCGGTGTTCATCACTCCGTGCACGAAGCCGACGAGCATCCACCTGGACAGCAGTTGCGCCTGGCGTTCCAGAACCGCCTCGAAGAACTTGAGGTACTTGTTGCCGCCGCCGGTCTCGGGCAACCCCGACAGCTCGGGGTAGTGCCGGGCGATCGCGTAGTCGGCCAGCGGTTGAACGAGTTCGGTGTTGCGCGCTGCGTATTCGAAGGTCCCGACCCGGAGGTGGCTGGCCGCCACCCGGGCCAGCACCGCGCCGGGTTCGATTCCGTTGCGCTGCACGCCTCGTCCGGTCGCCACGACCGACAACGACCGGGTCGTCGGGATACCGAGTGCGTTCATCGCCTCGCTGACGAGGTACTCCCGCAGCATCGGGCCGGTCACCGCGAACCCGTCACCACCCCGGGAGAACGGCGTGGGCCCCGAACCCTTGAGCTGCAGATCGACCCGAGATCCGTCGGCTTCGATGAGCTCGCCGAGCAGGAGCGCCCGGCCGTCGCCGAGCAGCGGTGTATACCCCCCGAACTGGTGTCCCGAATACGCGGTGGCAACAGGCGTCGCGTCGGCCGGCGCTGCCGCACCCGACAGGATCGCGATGCCGTCGTCGGACGTCAACGCCTCGACATCGAGACCCAGCGTCTCGGCGAGTTGCTCGTTGAGCACGAGGAGAGTGGGATCAGGCGCATCCGCGCCGCGCCACGGCACAGTCAGCGGCGTCAGCTCATCAGCGAACGTGCGGGTGAGACCGGTGATCGCGGTGCTGGTGCGGGCGGGGGAGTCGGGGGCAGCCACAGTATCGAGAGTAACCAGTTCCACGGCCGGCAAACCGCCTCGCGCAACGCGGCGTCGATCAGCACCGCTCTCGGTCGGCGACGCCGTCAGATCGCGATGGCCGCCCCGCAGATGCCGCAGGCCTCGAACTGTTTGCGGCCCCACCGGGCAATCGGGATGAAGAAGACCGTGAACTGAGTGAACTCGCGCATCCGAGTCCACTGGGTGGTGTTGTGGCAGCGCGGACACGTTCGGGTCTGTCCCGCGCCGAGGTGCTGCTGTTTGCGGCCGTAGCCGAAGAGGAAGAACACCTCATCATCGTAGAGACGCGTGGCATTCGGCGACGCCGGTCGCGTCTCGCCACCTTTGTCCCGGCCGGCGATCGACCGCCGTCGGTACGCTCGACGGTGTCCGGTTTGCCGGGACGGCCGACTCGTCGCCGTGATCGACGGACACGAATAGCTGGAGGTAGGCATGGATGGACTGATCTTGATCGCGGTCATCGTTCTGGTCGTCGTCGGAGTGGTCGTGATCGCGCAACGACGGTCAGGCGTGTCGGCGGCCCGCACGCTCGACGACGCCAAGGCCGATGCGCGACAGGCGATCGAGCGGCTCGGCGGTCAGGTATTCATGCTCGTCGGGGACGGGCCCGCGTCTAAGCAGGCACTCGCCGACGCCGGTGAGCGCTATACCGCCGCCGGTTCGCAGATCGAGCAGGCGAACTCGCCGGCGCAGGCCCGACTGGCCAAGCAGACCGCGATCGAGGGTTTGTACTACATCCGCGCCGCCCGCACCGCGATGAACCTGGACCCCGGTCCCGCCATTCCCGAGCTCGACGGTCAACGAAGCGCCGGGGCGGTCACCGAGGAACGCGAGGTCGACTTCGAGGGCCGGCAGGTGGCGGCGTCCCCGACACCGTCGGAGCGGACGCCGAACTACTACCCCGGTGGCCGTGTCGCCGGCCGGCCGGTGCCCGCCGGCTGGTACTCCGAGCCGTGGTGGAAACCGGCTCTCGTGGCCGGGGCGTGGGGACTCGGATCGATGCTCTTGTTCTCGGCGATGTTCTCCGGCATGGCGGGGGTCCCGTACGACGCCCAGGGGTTCGAAAGCGGATCGGGTGACGCCTCCGACGCGGCCGCCCTCGACGGCGGGGACCCCACCGACGGGGGCGGTGTCGGAGACGCCGGCACGGACAGCGGCTTCGGTGGCGACGGTTTCGGCGACGGTGGCGGTTTCGGCGACTTCGGAGGCGGCGGCTTCGATTTCTGACACCGCACGCCGGTCTGCCGTGGCGACTAGGCGGACTCGTCCCGGCGACCGGTGGGCACGACTCGCCGCAGGAATGTCAGCTGATCGGCGATCACCGTATCGAACAGCGGTGGCAGATACGGGCTGAAATGCCCGCCGGGGTAGGCGATGAACGTCGACGTTCGAATCCGTCGGGCTGTTCGCCGCGCGGATCGCGCCGGTGCGATGTCATCGCCGTCAGCGACCTGTATCAGCGTCGGACATGTGATGGCACCGGCGCGCCGACCCGGCGAATACAAGCCCACCCGGAGGACCACCCGTGCGGCCACCGTCTCGGGGTGATCTCCGCGCCGATGGCCGGATGCGGCCACCATGAGGTCGACGGCCTCCTCCGCGCCGGGAGCGGTCATCACGGCAACGCTCCCCGGCACCCCTACCGAGTCGACATAGACGGGTTCGGCGCGGCGAACCGCGCGCCAGGAGTCCCTGAGGGCCGCCGGCAGGAGCCGCACGGATCCTCTGACACCGGTCGCCCGCACAGCGGCGAGCCCATCGGTGTGCGGAACCTGCGCGATGATGGCTGCCAGGTCTTCGCCGTCGGCGCCCATGGTCAGGACGTGCCCGCCCGCGAACGACGTCCCCCACGCGACGACTGCCGTCGGGTCCACGCCGTCGAGCCCACGTGCCCAGGCGATAGCCGCCCGCCAGTCCTCGAGCTGCGAGGGGATGTCCAGTACCTGTCTCGGCGTCCCGTCGCTGTCTCCGAAGTTGCGATAGTCGAACAGCACGACCGCGTAGCCGGCCTGCGCGAAGCGAGCTGCATAGGCGGGCAGGCGTAGCTCCCGGACACTTCCGAAGCCGTGGGCCATGACGATCACCGGAACCGGGTCGGCCCCGGTCGGCGTGTAGATGCGCGCGGCGCAGCGCGTTCCGTGTGACTCGAACGCCGACTCGACGGTCGCGAACGACCCGTCTCCCACCGTGGGACTCATTCCTCGCCACCCCTCAGAGCTTGTTCTTGAATGCCATTCAAGAAGATAGCGCATCCCAGCCGCCAGTCAAGATATGGTCGTCTGGTGCCACGGAACCGACGACCCCGCGATCGCGAAGAGAAACGCGGCGAAATCGTCGACGCCGCGCGCGAACTGTTCCTGGACGTCGGCTTCGACAGCGTGTCGATCACGCAGATCGCTTCCGCCGCAGGGGTGACCTCGACGACGATCTACTGGTACTTCGCCGGCAAGGACGAGCTCCTCGTCGCCGTGCTCGACGGTTTGCTGACGACCTCGTTGAGCCGCTTCGGCGAACTCGCCGATCTCGAAGTCGCCGACCGAATCCTGTGGGTCGTCGACGAACTTCGATCGATGAGCACGTTGGTCGACACCGTCCACACGCGCCGGTTGTCATCCCCGCTCATCGACGACTGGCACACCAGGTTTCACGCACTCGCAGATGAGCTGACCCGGGCGACCCTGCCGCCCGACCTGACTCCCGAAGTCGCGCAGGCCCATTGCCGCATCGCCACCTTCGTCATCGAGGGTCTGCTCACCCACGCCCTCGGCATCGCCGAGACACGGGCCGTCGCGCGGTCCCTGGCCGCGGCCATCGCCACAACCGGGCCGTAGGCGGACTGACCCTGTCAGACGGGGGAGCGCAGCTGCCAGATGGCCTCTCGCCGATCAAGAAGTGGTGTGTGCCACCTGCGGACGTGAGGTCGACGCAGGTGACACACCGGCATGAGCACTTGTTGTGCTTTCCACTTCACGTGTGGGTGTGATCCGTAGTGATCACGACAGGAGAGAGGTGAACGTGATGATCGAGGTGGCACAGAGCATCAGCCCGATCGTGACCCCGGCATAAGCGTGGTCGGCTACTACCGGCGCTTCATCGGCAATGCTCCGCGCTTCGGTGGAGTGCACAGTCGAGCTGGTCACCGGCAGTACTCCTCTGTGAATCTCTGATCACCGTCCCCAGAACAGTAACTCCCGCAACGCGCGTGGCCCGACCCGGACGCGCAGCTGAGGCTGCACCGATGCCGACGAGCAGCAATTGTCACGGAACGGTAACGGTCCTCGATGAGGAGGTTTGGAACGTCGACAAGGGCGCTCGCGAACAGTGGAGTCGGGCGGGTGGCATGTGCGTCAGTATCGCACACATGTGCGATACTGTTTGCGTGAAAGCGCAGACACGGGCCGGGCTGACACCCGGCGACCTGGAGTCCCTGTCCGCAGCGCTCGCGGCCGGCAAGCGAGCCACCGTCTACCTTCGCGATCCCATGCCGTCGCTCGATCTCGCAGCCGGCACCTCGGCGCGAGTGGTCTCCGTCGACGGCTCCACGGTGATGGTGAGCCCCAAGGGCATCGACGATCAGTTGCCGTTCGAGGCCGACGAGCTGTCGAGGACCCGCATGACGACCCCGGCCCCGGAGTCCACTTCTCGGCGACGTACGCCCCCAACCTCGGTGACGCCCACCCGACCGACGGCCGATGCCGTTCGCCCGGAGCCGGATTCGCGCCCGCGGACGACTCCACCGAAGACCAGCACGACCCCACCGGCAGAACCGACGAGGCCGGTCGAGACCGGCCCCAGACCGGCGGCCAAGGCATCGCGGCGGCCCAAGACGCCGACCGCGCCGGTGAGTGTCACGGTCACGGCGGCGGGGGAGAGCACCTGGACGGTGTCGGTGTCCCACGGTGCCAAGAAGCAGGGCAGGCCAACGGAAGTGACGGCGGATCGGGTGGCACGAGCAGTGCGCGAACTGGGGGACGAGTCCGCGATAGCGGCCGTCGACAACGTCATCGAGTCCGCCCGTGCGGCGGCGCAGAGGCGGATCGAAGAACTCAGCAGCGAGCTCGAGGCCGCGCGCGCAGCTCTCGCCCATCTCGACGGCCAGACTGCCGAAGATTGAAGTAGGAGGGGCGACGTCCGTCCCTGTCTAGCGCAGCCCCAGTTCTCCGCTCTGTGCCACCACCTCCCGCCGGGAGGTCAGGCCCAGCTTCGCCAATACCGCCGAGACATGATGATCGGCGGTCTTCGAGGAGATGTAGAGCCGGGTCGCGATTTCCGCGTTGGAGAGACCTTGCGCGACGAGCCGGGCCACCTCGAGTTGCCTGTTGGTGAGGCCGCCCGGATTCACCCGGGTGGTTTGCCGAGGACGCTGCGGTACGACGCCACGACCACTGTCGCGCAGCACCGCACGCGCGCGGTCGGCGGTTCCGGCCGCGCCGAGTCCATCCAGCATCGTCACGCCGCGGCCCGGGTCGTCGGAGTCGAACCAACTCATGGCCGCACAGAACGGGTCGCCCGCCTCGGACCACCATCGAGCGGCCTCGGCATGGCGACCGTCGAGTGACATCTGGTGGGGCTCCGCCAACCGTGCGGTGTCGGTGTGCAGCCCCAGTCGCATCCTCCACACCGCCAGATTCCCTGCCGCCCAGCTCGTTCCGTCGTCATGACCGACGGTGACCGCGTCTGCGACCCTGTCGTCATGCTCGCCGGTCATCCAGCTGATCTCTGCCAGCGCCGTCAGGACTGCGAGGCGACGTGCGGGCTCGTCGATCTCGTCGGCGAGGGCCCATGCGTCCTCGACGCCCGACGGGTCGAACGGGTCACCACACCGAAGGGGCACCAGAACCTTGGCCAGGAGCGGCCAGAGCGTTGCGACCGGCATGCCGTCGGCGTCTATGACCGCCCCGGCGTCCTCGAGCGCGCCGCCCCAGTGCCCGCGAGTGAGCTGCAATCGACTGCGCACCGCGGTCTGCCAGTGTCGGCAGATCTGTATGTCGCGCTCGACGGTGAAGGGGAGGGCGACATCGAGAACACGGTCGGCATCGCGATATCTTCCCTGCTCGACATCGAGGCTGGCCACCTGGGAGTAGACGGTGGACGCCAGATCATCGAAACCGAGCGACCGCGCGGCTTTCATGTGCTCCAAAAGCCTTGCGCGCGCTGATGTATCACCTCCGGACAGCGCCGCCGAGTCGGAGACGACCTGATTCCACAGGCGCAACTCTTCGTCGGACGCCGCGCCCGAATCGGCCAGGAAGGTCTTGACGTGGGCGGCGTCTCCGCGCAGGAAGGCGAGGAACGCACGCTGGATCTGCGCCTGGCTGTAGACGGCGCTCGCACCTGCTTGCTGAGCGATCTCCGACGCACGCTCGAGGTGGGATTCTGCGCTTCGACGATGCGCGCTGTAGTACTCATACACACCGACGGCAACGTGCGCCGTCGCCACTCCGGTGTCGTCGCCCAGCTCGGTCCAGAGCGGGAAGGTCGCGTCGACACTGGCGATCGCATCGCGCAGCCGACTCACCATGTACTGCTCGTTGGCCAGCGCCAACAACACCTCCGCACGCTCACGCGCAGATGCACTGTGCTGGTTGCGCTTCGCGATCTCGTAGTAGGCGACGGCCTCGGTGTGCGCACCACCGCGGATCGCGTCCTCCGCGGCAGCGAGGGCGTGGCGCACGGCACGTTCGGAATCACGCGCAGCCACGGCGTGGTGCGTCAGGACCGACGGGTGGACCGCACCCAGTTGCTCCAGCGCATCGAGCAGTCGCACGTGGAGACGGATGACGCCGCCGGGCGGAATCGTGGATTCGATGGCACGACGGGCCAATTCGTGACGGAAGGCGATGCCGTCGACTCCCCACTCCAGCAGACCCGTCTCGACGAGCCGCTGCACCGCCATGTAGTCGATGTCGAGAGCGTGCAGAGCGTTGTCGGCGACTCCGTCCGGCGACGCGGCGATGACCTGAAGCGCCTCGAAGTCCGCGGCACTGACCTTCGTCGTCCTGGCGAGCACTGCGTCACGTACCGACGACGGGATCGGAAGTCCGGGTTCGCGGGCGACCTCGGTCGCGAAGTACGGGTTGCCGCCGGTGACGGCGTGCACGCGAGCCGGGTCGAGGCCCGTCCCACCGACCAGTTCGGCGATGGCTTCGAGACTGAGCGGCGCCAGCTCGACCCGGCTGACCTCCTCGGCGAGCAGCGTGCGTGCCGGCGCCTGAGGCTCGAGCTCTCGGTGGGTGAGGAGCAGGACCACCGGGATGGACTCGATGCGCCGACACAGGAACCGCAACACATCGCACGACGCGACGTCGGCCCAATGCAGATCCTCGACGACGAGCAGGGTCGGTTCGGATCGCAACTGAGTGAACGCCGCCTCACACGCCTCGGCGAGCATCGTCGGTTCGCGCGCCAGCCCCAGATCCCTGATGGGTCCCAACGGACGCGGGATCTCCAGCGGGTCACACCGGGCGTGCATGACCCGCACTCCGGGCGCCGCCTCGCACACTTGTCCGACCAATGCCGTCTTACCGGCGCCGCTCTCACCTGAGACCGAGAATGCCGACCCCTCCGGCAGGCGGGAGAATGCCGCGTTGATCTGCGACAACTGCTCCGCCCTCTCCAACAAGCGCACCGTCCGAGTGTAGGCCGCCCAGTCGGTCCCATAGGTGGTTCTGCTCCTCCGTTCGACCGACTCGTACGTCGAAAAATGGGAGGTCGCCACCGATGCCATCCCTATGGCCTGTCACCGATCGTTGGATATGTGCCGGTGATCGAGACCGGCCACGGACGACGCCCAGTCGTTCCTCACCAGAGAACGGAACATTCCCATGACGACAACCATCACACCGGACCTCGTCTCGCTGCGTGCCAAGCAGCAGATGGTCTGGAGCAGCGGCGATTACAACCGCATCGCGGCACTGACCGTTCCGGTCAACGAGGCGACGGTCGCCGCGGCCTCGATCATTCCCGGCGAGCGCGTGCTCGACGTCGCGACCGGTACGGGACACTCAGCACTCGCCGCAGCCCGCCAGGGGGCAGCGGTGACCGCGATCGACTACGTGCCGGCCCTACTCGACATCGGCCGCCACCGAGCCGATGCCGAGCACCTCGACGTGGACTTCATCGAGGCACCGGCGGAGATCCTGCCGTTCGGCAACGCGGCGTTCGACGTGGGGATCTCGACCATCGGCATCATGTTCGCGGCCGACCACGAACAGGCCGCGCGCGAACTCGCCCGGGTCGTTCGCCCAGAGGGTCGGATCGTGGTCACGAGCTGGACCGCGGGCGGCTTCGTCGGCGGAATGCTTGCGACCGTCGGCAAGCATGTGACGCCGCCGCCCGGCGCACGCCCCGCGACTCGTTGGGGAGACCAGGACTACGTCGCGGAGCTCTTCGGCAACCGCGTCGAGTCCGTCAGGTCGCGGACCGCGACGTTGACCGTTCGATTTGTCGACGCAGCCGCATTCGCAGACCTGTTCCTGGGCTACTACGGACCGACCTTCTCCGCGGCGTCGAAACTCAACGACGACGGCAGAGGAGCGCTCCGTGCCGACCTGGTCGCACTCGCAGAATCGCATCAGCAGCCGGCCTCCGGTGGAATCGCCATCGACTGGGAGTATCGCGTGGTGGAGGCCGTGCGCTCGTGACCACTCCACGGGTGCGGGGTCGTCGTTCACGACCCCGCACCCGACGCCCTGTCCGTCATCGGATGCGTCGCCGTTCTGCTCGTCCGTGGAATCAATCCGCCGGAGCACCCGTTGGTGCCACCATGCGAGCAATCACCTACAGCCGCTTCGGCGGACCCGACGTCCTGGAACTCACCGACCTGCCCACCCCGAAGGTCGGCCCCGACTCCGTACTCATCCGAGTACGCGCGTCGAGTGTCAACCCGGTGGACTGGAAGGTCCGAGCGGGTTATCTCGCCGGGATCATGGACACCGTCTTTCCGGTGATCCCCGGGTGGGACGTGGCCGGTGTGGTCGAGCAGGTCGGCCTCGACACACCCGAGTTCCAGGTCGGCGACGAGGTGTTCGGCTATGTCCGCAAAGACGTCGTCGGTGGGGAAGTGGCGGGCGGCACGTTCGCCGAGTTGGTCGCCGCCCCGGTCCGCACACTCGCGCACAAGCCGTCCAGTTGGTCGTTCGAGGAGGCGGCGGCCGTTCCGCTTGCCGGACTGACGGCCTATCAGACCATTCGACGGGCCGGCGTGCAGTCAGGTCACACGGTGCTGGTTCATGCCGCCGCGGGCGGCGTCGGATCGTTTGCAGTTCAGATCGCACGGTCTCTGGGTGCCCGAGTCATCGGCACCGCGTCGGAGACCAACCATGACTATCTCCGGGATCTCGGCGCCGAACCGATCACCTACGGCGACGGTGTGAGCGATCGCGTTCGCGCGCTCGCGCCCGAGGGCGTCGATGTCGTTCTCGATTACGTCGGTGGTGATGCACTCGACTCGGTGGCCGCCGTACTGCGTGACGGCGGCACGGTCGCGTCCATCACCGATGCGCGGGCGCGTGACGAGTTCGGTGGACAGTACGTGTGGGTGCGGCCCGACTCCGCGGACCTCGCCGAGCTCGCCCGCCTCGGAGACGCCGGCGACCTGAAACCGGAGGTCGCCGACGTGTTCGACCTGGCCGACGCGGCCGGCGCCCACGAGCGGAGCGAGTCCGGTCACGTGCGCGGCAAGGTGGTCGTACGCGTTCCCGCGTAGCCTGAAACGGTGTCTGCACGCCCAGCCCCGCTGTGGCTTTTCGCCGATCAGTTGGGGCCGCACATCCATTCGTCGGACGAGAACATCGACCGTGACGTCGTTCTGATCGAATCGTCGGCAGCGCTGAACCGGCGCGCCGGGCACCGGCAGAAGGCACACCTGCTGTTGTCCGGCATGCGGCACCTCGCTGAGGAACTCGGCGATCGGGCCCGATACGTCCGCGGGGTCGGATACCGCGACGCGCTGCAAGAATTGCCCGGCCCGGTCGCTGTTCATGAACCCACGTCGCGGGCCGCGCACGATTTCGTGCACCTCCTCCGCGAGGAAGGGCTCGTCAGCGAGATACTGCCCAACCCGTCGTTCGCGTTGTCGCGCGAGGAGTTCGCTCAGTGGGCCGGGGAGCACTCGACGTTTCGAATGGAGGCGTTCTACCGCCGGCAGCGGACGCGCTTCGATGTGCTGATGGACGGCGACCAGCCGACGGGCGGTACCTGGAACTACGACCACGAGAATCGCAAGCCGCCACCGAAACAGCGCACACTCGGTGTCGACGACCCATGGTGGCCGGAAGAAGACGCGATCGACGAAGCGGTCCGCGCGGACCTCGACGCGATGGATGTCGCGTGGTCGGGCGTCGACGGACCGAGACTCTTCGCAGTGACCGCCGACGAGGCGCGCCATGCGCTCCAGACATTCATCGACCATCGGCTCGCCACCTTCGGTCCGTACGAAGACGCGATCATGGCTGACGACTGGACGATGTCGCATTCTCTTCTGTCAGTGCCGCTGAATCTGTCACTACTCGAACCGCTCGAGGTCGTCCACGCCGCAGAGCAGGCCGCCCGCGAGGATCAGGTGAGCCTGGCCAGCGCCGAAGGTTTCATCCGACAGATCCTCGGTTGGCGTGAGTACGTCTGGCATCTGTACTGGCACTTCGATTCCGACTACGTCACCAACAACAAGCTCGATGCGACCACACCGCTTCCGCGCTGGTTCCGCGACCTCGACGCGGACGCGGTGACCGCCAGATGTCTCTCCGACGCCCTGTCGGGTGTCCGGGACGAGGCTGGGTGCACCACATCCCACGTCTGATGGTCCTGGGAAGCCATGCACTGCAACGCGGTTACGATCCGAGGGAGCTCACGGCGTGGTTCACGGCCAACTTCGTCGACGGTTATGAGTGGGTCATGCCGGTGAATGTTGTCGGAATGAGCCAACACGCGGACGGCGGATTGATGGCGACAAAGCCTTACACCTCCGGTGGCGCCTACATCAACAAGATGTCAAACCACTGCGGCGACTGCGAATTCGACCCCAAGAAGCGACTCGGAGACGATGCCTGTCCCTTCACCGCGGGCTACTGGTCGTTCACCCACAAGCACCAAGACCGCCTGGCCAAGAACATGCGAACTCGACGACAGGTCTCGAACATGAACCGGCTCAACGATCTCGAAGCCGTTCTTGAACAGGAACGTGAACGCGACCGGTTCTGAGGTTGGGTTTTGAGATGGCCGTCATGGTCTTTTCGTCACGTGTGACGTTTCTAGGTCGGAGCAAAGTGCGTGGGGAGTAGCCGTGGCTGACTCGACGCCGAATTCCTCACGTGCGAAGCAGCCGGAGTCGGCTGGCCATGCGGAAGGTGTCTGGGCGCGTGGTTTCGGTCGCGAGGAAGTCATCGACCGCGTGTGTTGCGATGAACGTTGTGGGGGTGTCTGTGTCGGTCAGGATGTCGATGACGTTGATGAACCGCTGCTGCGCTTCGCGGCTTGCATCGTTGAACAGTGGGATATCGGTTATGACCCAGCTACGGAACGCGTCGACCCAGGAGAGATATTCGACCGTCGACAGTGGTGAGTCGCAGAGTTGAGCGAACGAAATCCACAGCTGATCGTCACGGACCGCCAGCGCAGGAAATTGTCGGCCCCGGACGGTAAGCGTCGCTTTCTCGTCGTCGGATGAAGGGCTACCAGTGGGTGAAGCGGTCAGCCACCTGCCGGACGCGAAGCCCGTGGTGTGGCGTGGTGTCAGCGTCCGGTAGTCGGTGGGACCGTCGAGGTGGAAGACGTCGAGGTGGCTCTTGATCATCTCGATTCCCGACTCAAAGGTGTGGTGCCAGATAGGATTTGGCAACAGCGAGTCCGGGGAGTAATTCGAGGTGACCACCACGGTCAGGTGCTGAGCAAACACGCGCTCGAGGAGGCGCGTGAGAAGGCGAGCGTCACCGGAATCGTGGACATGAAACTCGTCGAAGAACAGCAGCTGAGTCTGCCCGAGTAGTTCGGTGAGTGCGCGGTCCAGCGCTCTGGGATCATCGCGGGAGTCGTGCACGCGGAGGTGCAGCTCATCGAAGAAATTGTGGAAATGAACCCGGGTTTTCGGCATTGGTACTGCATCGAAGAATGCTTGAGCCAGCCAGGACTTTCCGCGACCGGCTGGCCCGTGGACATAGAGTCCATGTGACTTCTCATTCCGGCGGGCCCGCAGTCGACGACCGGCGGGCTGAGTGAGCATCGCGAGTCGTTCGGCGAGACGCCTCTGGTCTTCGTTGAGAACGATGCCGGCCTGGACGGCGGAGCTGTCGATTGCCTCGATGACGCGCTGGCTCACAGGTAGCACTCGACGATCGTTGCACGCTTGCTACCGGATGCACCGACACTGTGTGCGACCTCGCACATCGCGAATCTGGCAGGACATGGGTAACCAACGCCTTGCAGTGGCCGATGCCCAGACGCGACCGGAGGCGTCAAGGACTGCTTGACACCGCCTCACGTGTGCGTCAGGCTGTCCCTGACATAGGAGGTAAGGGTGACGTTCATCGAGATGGCAACACAAGCCGACATCACTTCTGCTGTGAGGGCCGTAATCACTGCGGGAGCAACGGAAGCCGGTCGATGCGCCGATGAAATCATCGGCTTTGGGCCGCTTCCCGGCACCAAGGAGTGGGATGAAGAACAAGCTACAACCGTTCCGGCGGAGCGCGCCCTGGCGTGGCATCTGCTGAGTTTGCGCATCCAACTCGCGGCGGGGTTGGACGGAATCGAGACGATAATCGTCTTGCGGATGCAGGGAGCGTCGTGGGCTGTAATCGGGCAAGCAACGGGCATGAGTCGCCAAGCCGCCCATGAACGATGGGGCGCGCGAGCGCGCGCAACCCTGGACCCGATGGGGACTGGAATGCCGGCAATTGTCCCTGATGACAGCCCTGTTCGTTGAGCCGCCGCCGGGACGGCGCATGGTGTTTTGACACGGCCGATACGTCCTAGTTAAGTGCCGATAAGATACATTATGTCAGGTAACTGCTTTGTGCAGCCCTACTGAAACACGCTCTACCGCGCCTTACGATCCGAGTTCTGATGCGCAGCGAAGTCACCCGACCACGATTGACCATCGGCTGATGAAAATTTGGAGCGGGCTCATCAACGGCGTCGCCGACTATCCGACGCGAACCACCGTCTCGACGGAGGGCAAAGGCAGAGTCGGCGCTGCAGCCGCTGCCCTGTTCACGCCTGGTACGGTCGCGGCCATCGACGGCGGAACCACAGCCCTCGTTCTGGTCGAGGCACCCTGCGACGGCGCTTCCTCCCCCGCGAGCTACCCGACCCCGATCCGATCACATACGTGGCCAATAGCATTCGCACCACCCCGTACCGATACACAGCACGAGCCATCGTTTCCGCACCTGCCGAAACGATCGCTGCCCGGCTGAATTCCGCGGTCCCCGGCCGAGTGCGACCCCTCAACGACCACACGTGCACCGTCACCCTCGGAGCTGACTCACCCGAACCCATCGCCGCGGACCTCATCGCCCTCAGCGCGCCCTTCACCCTCGACGCCCCACCTGAACTCCTCGACAACCTGCACACCCTCGCCGACCGCCTGGCCGCTGCCACACGTCCACCAGATATCCCAATCCCCGTAGCGTGACGCTTCCCTCAGGTGACTCCTCGGCCGGGTTGAGCTCTCGGCCGCTCTGGACTGAATTTGAACCTGAAGGCAGCCGATACTGTGTCCCCATGGGCGATATAGAGAAGCCGGCGACATATAGATCTGAACAGGCGCGGCAGCATCTGGACGCCGCGACAACCACACCCAATCGGCTCGTCGACCTGGTAATTCCGTGGTGGCATCGTGGTGCGTTCATGCGATAGGTCATTCAAGACTTGATGCATCACGCGGCGGAACCGACGGTGGTTAGCACGACACAAGAGGACTGGCATCGAACTCACTTATCTTCGCCCGATCCCAAGTGCGGTCGCTCCCGGGGTGCCGATGCCCTCGTACGTTTTAGGCCGGGCCGCGTTGCCACGGAATCCAACCCGATGACCTGTGGATTGGCGTCGATGATGCACTGGATGAATCAATGATGCATC
This sequence comes from Gordonia terrae, assembly GCF_051789125.1. Classification (GTDB taxonomy): domain Bacteria; phylum Actinomycetota; class Actinomycetes; order Mycobacteriales; family Mycobacteriaceae; genus Gordonia; species Gordonia terrae_A. The sequence goes on from NZ_CP196526.1 coordinate 2,734,804, forward strand.
AGATGAGACGTCCCGGCGTTCTGTAAAGGATGGCCGCGGCAACCCGGTCCGGCGCATAGTCGTGGCATGCTGCGTTTCTGTGCTGATGTCTCCCGCAGACTCCCCCGGACGACGCTGGCCGTCCCCCACCCAGTCCAAAGCTGTCCAAACCACCGTCCGTCGGCGGTGGCACCAATAAGTGAGCCGCGGCGCTGCAGGACCGGAAAATGCAACGACCGAAAGCATCGCATCCTGCCCGTCGCCCTGCCGGTCCCTCACCACCTGGCGGGGACCTGACCGGACTACAGCACATTCCCGGTCATGCCCGCCATCGACCCGGACACAATCTGGTCCGCCTCTGCAATGTCGCCGCGCTCGGCGAGCCACCGCGCGGACTCTGGCAGTCGAAACCAGCACTTGCGTGACTTAAGTCACGCAGTGTTGGTGTCGCAGATCAAAGCAATCACAGTGACGTGGTGTATTCATGCCTGGAATGGTTGCCGCCCAGCCAGATTTGCTGATGATTGACTGAGCTCCGCACTGTCACAGGCAACCCGAAAGAGAGTAATTGCGCTCCTGGCACCTTGCCCCGGTCTCCGCTAACAGCCAGTTGCAGTTCTGGCTTACGCCTACATTTGTTGAGCGAGTTGGGATTTGGTGCACACCAGGGTGCCGTCGCGCGCGCCGGTGTGCATCCCGGGAAGGGAGGGGCGTAGGACAGGTCGCTGACCGCTTCGACGTAGGCCGTTAGGCCGTGGGACGGACCGGGCAAGACGCATGCTAGTCGGACATCGGACTCGGGCACCGCATCCGGCATTGCCTGAATCAACGCCCAAGGCCGACCGAACCGGAGGATCTGGCGTTCCAGCACGTCGCCAGTGAGCGGCGATGCCGGTCACTTGACACCATCGATTGTGAGGTGCAACATACCTTCTTGAGGGATCGCTCAAGAGTGATTGCTCAAGAAGAAGCCTCCGGTCCTCCTGGTCACAACCGTCGAGTTCACGACGTGGAGCCCGAGCTGCATCACCACCTGTTTCTCTTCGGGAGATCACATGCCTACTGACTCGATCTCGATCGTTGGTGCAAGCGCGGCCGGCGTTGCCGCGGCACGGTCGCTACGTGCCCATGGTTTCGACGGCCGCGTCGTTCTCATCGACGCAGATCGGCGGCTGCCCTACGAGCGGCCGCCGTTGTCCAAGACGGACTCGGCCGAGACCTTGACCGACATTCTTCCGGCCGACGACTACGCGAAGAATGACATCGACCTGCTGCTTGGGCACCGCGTCGATGCCCTCGACAACACCCGCCGTGAACTCGTTCTCGACGGCGGTCAACGTCGCATCCCTGCAGACAAGGTGCTGCTGGCCACCGGTGTCCGCGCCCGCCGCCTGACGGTTCCGGGTGCCGACCTGGCCAACGTGTTGACTCTGCGAGACGCGAGTGACGCCCACGCGGTTCACTCCCGACTGGGTCTCGGCGGTCCCCTCGTCGTCATTGGCGGCGGTTTCATCGGACTCGAGCTCGCTGCGCTCGCCCGATCCCGGGGAATCGACGTGACTGTCGTCGAACTCGGCCCGGTACCGCTGGCACGCCCGTTGGGATTGCCTCTCAGTCGATGGCTCACCGACCACCACCTGCGTCGGGGCGTTCGTGTCATCACTGATGTCACGGTCTGCGAGATGCGTGGTACCGACTCGGTGGAAGCGGTCGTCCTGTCCGACGGCACGACACTCGATGCCGCTACCGTCGTGGTGGGTGTCGGTGTCGATCCTCTTAGCAACCTCGCCGAGGACGCGGGGGTCTACTGCGCTGCGGGCATCGTCGTGGACGATGCGTGCCGCACGAGCTCGGACTGGATCTTCGCCGCCGGTGACGTTGCCAGCCGGCCAGGGCTGCACGGCCTGGGACGGGCACGTATCGAACACTGGGACAGTGCGGTGCGGCACGGCGAGATCGCCGCGGCGTCGATGCTCGGCATCAAGCACAGCGGCGACATCACACCGTACTTCTGGTCCGACCAGTACGACCTGATTCTTCAGATGTACGGCCAACGCGATGCAGGCCACACCTACGTGAGCCGCGCGGCCACGGACACCAGCGCGCTGGCGTTCTGGATGGTCAACGGGGTCGTGACCGCCGCCGCCGGAGTCAACGCCAGCAAAGACCTTCGCGCGGCGAAGACCCTCATCGAAAACCGCACCCCTGTCCGTGCCGACGAACTCGCGGACCCCGGGGTCAACCTACGTGCGCTGGCCAAGCGAGCGAGCCACTCTCATACCCCTGCGATGGAGGCCCCCGCGTCATGCCTTGGATAGCTGCTTGCTCAGTCGACGATGTGCCCGACGACGGCGACAGCTTCAAAGTCGAGACGACCCCCCCGATCGCGATATTCAACTCCGCCGGACAGTACTTCGCCACCGCCGACACTTGCACCCATGCCGAGTTCTCTCTGTCCGAGGGCTACGTCGAAGACTGCACCGTCGAATGCCCAGTGCACCTGGCGACCTTCTGCCTCAAGACCGGTGCGGCACTGAAGCTCCCAGCAACCGAAACCTTGCAGACCTACCCGGTCCGGGTCAGCGGAGACGCCATCGAGATCGACGTCCCCTGACCAACACTCCTGCCAACCCCGAAAGAAAAGGAACTCATCATGACCTCAGTGACCGAACTCGGTTACGTCGGCCTCAATGTGACCGACATCGAGGCCTGGCGCGAGCTGGCCACCACAATCCTCGGACTCTCGGCCGAGGACACTGCGCACGGCAGCCTACGGCTACGGTGTGACGAGCGTGGGTACCGCGCCGAACTGTTCCCCAGTGACACCGACTCCCTCGCCCACCTCGGCCTGCAGGTCGCCAACCTCACCGCGCTGGCCGACCTCACCGAAAAGCTGCACAGTCAGGGCCACAGCATCAAAGCTGGCGACCAGGAACTCGCCCGCGAGCGGGGGGTCAGCGCGGTGTCGCTAGTGACCGACCCGGCCGGCAACACCGTGGAGCTGTACGTCGGCCAGCCCTACGCCGACACCCCGTTCGTCTCACCCACCGGCGCACGATTCATCACCAAGGGCCTGGGTTACGGCCACGCATTCCTCACGGTGCCCGACCTGCCCGCCGCCGAGAAGTTCTACATCGACGGCCTCGGCTTCCGCATCAGCGACCGAATCCCCGCCGGACCCAACGACGCACTGTTCCTGCGCTGCAACCCACGCCATCACAGCATCGGCCTGGCCAGCGTCCCCAACATGCCGCCTATGCTGCTGCACATCATGTTCGAGGTCGACAGCCTCGACACCGTCGGGCACGCCTACGACAAGTGCCGTCGCGGAGCCGCGCCGATCGTGAACACCCTCGGTCGGCATTCGAACGATCTGATGCTCTCGTTCTACCTGCGCAACCCGTCCGGTTTCGACATTGAGTTCGGCACCGAGGGTCTGCAGATCGACGAGGCGTCATGGAACGCCGCAGAGAACCGCTACGAGGTTGAGAGCTTCTGGGGTCACATCCGCACTCCCGACAACGTCCGCGGAGCTGAGGAAGGCTGGCAGTACTGATGCCGCAGCTATTCGAACTCGACGCCGACGTCGAGGAACGCCCACTCGACTCGTGGGGATCGATCGCGGCGGAACTGGCTGGAGCCGAGATCAAGTTCGTGTCCGGCAAGCGATGGACCCATCGAGTCATCGCCGCAGGGACCTCCGGTCCCCCGCTGGTGATGTACCACGGGATCGGCGGGCACGCCGAGACCTACGCCCGCAACATCCGCGCGCTATCCCAGACGTTCCGGGTCTACTCGGTCGATGCAATCTTCCACGGTTACAGCGGAAAGAACGATTTCAACCTCGCAACGATGTACGACCTTCTCACCGAAGGATTCATCGACCTCATCGATGCGCTCGGTTACGCCAGCGTCCTCTTCGAAGGTGAATCGATGGGCGCGCAGTTCGGTGCGACAGTGGCACTGCGCTACCCGGAGCGCATCGACCGGATGGTTCTCAACGCCGGCTTCTACCTCAACACACCCAAGCGAGGCGGCTTCCGACCCACCGGCCGCAGCGCGTCAAATCTCGGCGAACTCTCCGCCAAAGCAGTCACCGACCCAAGCGTGGAGAACGTCCGCGCGCGGATGGAATGGCTTGTGGCAGAACCGGTCCGGATCACCGACGACATCGTGTCGGTGCGCAGTCACATCTACTCCGAACCCGAGGTGAACGCCTCATTGCATCGGATCTTCAATCTCGACGCCGGCACCTTCGGACCCCACCTCTACGACATCGGCTACAGCCACGCCGACTTAGAGGGGTGGAAGCCCGAGACCCTAATCCTGTGGGGCGAACACAACCCCGGCCACGGACCCGATTACGGGGCCTACTGGGCGGATACCATCGGTGCTCGCTTCTACGAGGTCCGAGACGCCGGCCACTGGCCGCATTGGGAGAAGCCCGACGAGTACAACACCGTGCTCACGCAGTTTCTCTCCAGCTGAACAACGAGAACAACCCATCTCGAATCGCTTGAGCGAGCGACCAATCGCTCACCATCTGGAGGTCACAGTGACTCCCCACGACCGAGCCTTCGCCAACAGCGCAGGCACCACCATCAGTCGCTCCATCTTCTCCGACTCCGAGGTGTACCAACGGGAACTAGCCCGGGTCTTCTCCCGGACCTGGCTATTCCTCGCCCACGAGGGACAGTTCCGCAAGCCCGGCGACTTCTTTACCACCTACATGGGCGCCGACCCGATCATCGTCACCCGCCAGCGGGACGGCAGCTACCGAGGCCTGCTTAACTCCTGCCGGCACCGCGGCATGCGGGTATGCCGCTTCGACGAGGGCAACGCGAAGGTTTTCACTTGTCCGTACCACGGCTGGGGCTACAACACCGAAGGCTCGCTGGTCAACGTGCCCGACCAGGAAGCCACCTACGGCGACTCCCTTGACACCTCGGCGTGGGGGCTGAAGACGGTGCCCCGCATCGAGACCTACAGAGGCCTGATTTTCGGCACGTGGGATGACGAGGTCCCGCCGCTGGTCGAGTACCTCGGTGACTTCACCTACTTCCTCGACGTGCTGCTCGATCCCGATGGCAACGGCACTGAGGTGGTACCCAACGTCCACAAATGGCGGATGCGGGGCAACTGGAAACTGGCCGCCGAGCAGTTCGCGGGCGATATGTACCACGCCCAGTCGACCCACCTCTCGGCGTTGATCGTCGAAGCCCAGGCGTCACACGGCATCATGCCTCCGGCGACCGGGTTCCAGGTCGGGTTCCCCAGCGGGCACGGGCTCGGGGGTTTCGACGGGTATGACTATTGGCGTGCCAGCGGCGTGAGTGACGAGACGGTCGACTGGATGGCCGGTCTCGCCGACCGCACCGAGGCGCACCTCGGGTCTGCGCGGGCCAGGGACATGGTGCTCATCCACGGCACGATCTTCCCCAACATCTCGTTGCTCTGGCCGCGTTGGAACCTGCGCGTGTGGCATCCCAAGGGTCCGGATGCGATGGAGGTCTACTCGTGGTGCATCGTCCCGAAGAAGGCTCCCGATGCGGTAAAGAGAGATTTGATCCTCGATTACCAACGTCACTTCAGTGCCTCGGGCACGTGGGAGCAGGACGACGGCGAGCAGTGGAATTATTCGACCAACAGCAGCGACGGGTTCATGACTCGTGACCTACCGTTGCACTACGCCATGGGGCATGGTCGGGCGCCCAACACTCGCCACCCCGACTTCCCCGGGCTGGTCGACGAGGTCACCAGCGAGGTCAACCAGCGACTGTTCTACGAGCGGTGGGAGCAGATGATGGCATCACCACACCCCAAGGAAAATGGGGCAGCACTGGCGGCCGCAATTCCGCCAGCCGAGACCGCAGGGGTGAAGTGATGACCGCCGCGACCGTCCCCGCCACTTCAGCGTCCCCGGTCTCGATTGACGATGTGCTTTTGCATCACGAGATCTCGCAATTCCTTTACCGCGAGTCTCGGATGTTGGTCGAGCGCGATTACGAATCGTGGCTCGCGTTGATGGCCGATGACTTGCACTACTACATGCCGATCCGCAAGAACAAGCATCCGCGTCTGCCCGAGACGACCGAGGGGCCTCTCGCACTAGCGCTGTTCGATGACGACAAGCCGTTCCTGGTTCAACGCGTGGCGAAGATCGCGACGGGTGTGTCCTGGTCGGAAGATCCGCTGTCGCGGGTCACGTACTCGATCGGCAACGTCATCGTCGACATTGCCGAGGATGCCGCGGCTGATGCGTTGAATGAGTACACCGTGTACTCGACGTTCATCCTGCAGCGAAACCGACTCGAGGACGAGGCCGACACCTACACCGGCGTGCGTCGGGATCGGATTCGACGAACAGTTAACGGTTTACAGATTGCCCGCCGACATATTCAGCTCGATCAGTCGGTCATTCTCACCAAGAACATGAGTGTGTTCTTCTGACCGGAAAGGCAGACCCATGTCGTGGTTGAACGAACAGGTGGCCGTGATCACCGGCGCCGGTTCCGGTCTCGGTCGATCGATCGTGGACACCTTTGTCCGTGAGGGCGCGAACGTCGTCATTCTTGAACGCTCGCCGGCGAAGTGCGCCGACCTGCGCTCGTCCTACGATCCCGCCCGTGTCGGGGTCGTAGAGGGTGACGCCACCGTCTACACCGACAACGTCGCGGCGGTCGAGTTCGCCGAACGGCTCTTCGGTCGGCTGGATTCCTTCATCGCCAATGCAGGCCTGTGGGACTTTGCACGACCGTTCGAAGAGATGTCGGCCGAACAGATCTCGTCTGCGTTCGATGAGATGTTCTCGCTCAACGTCAAAGCCCCGATGCTGGGTGCACGGGCTGCACTAGCTGCGTTGCGCGCCTCGAACGGCTCGTTCTTGGTCTCGTTGTCGAACGCTGCTCTGTTCCCAGGCGGCGGCGGCACCTTGTACGTGTCGTCCAAGCATGCAGGTGTCGGGCTGGTCAAGCAGCTCGCCTACGAGCTCGCACCCGATGTGCGGGTCAACGGTGTCGCACCTGGCGGCATGGCCACCGACCTGCGGGGGCCACAGTCACTGGGACTCGATCAGACGGCGTGGAACTCCATGCCCGTCGACGACATCCTCGCCGCCAATACTCCGTTGCAACGGGGGCCGAGTCCATCGGAGTACTCGGGCGCATACGCGCTACTGGCCTCGCGCGAGTTCGGCACCACCGCAACGGGAACGGTGCTCGACGTCTGCGGCGGCATGGGCATCATTGGTGCCGTTGCCGAACGTCGCGGACAGGAAGCAGATGTGTTGAAGTCCTGACGATCTCAGGATGAGATTGCCAGCGGCCCGGTGCGTGATGACACATCGCGCAGCGGGCCGCCCCATCGGTCCATGACCGCACTGTCTCGGCCGCACGAACCACCTCAGTAGTGGTGTTGTTCGAGATAGAGCTTGACCAATTGCGCACTGCGTAGCATCGCCGAGCGGAACGCCTCAGCGGAAAACCGCTCGGAGATGGCCGCTCCGCGCGTCAGGTGGATTGTGAATTCGGCGGCCTCTCGAGACGCAGCGGTGGGGTTATCGGCGCCGAGCGCGACCGCGAACGGTTCGATCATCGCCGCGATGGCCGTGTCGACCTCGACACGGAAGCGGTCCACGGTGGCCACCACATCTGCCTCCTCCGGATGCTCCAAGATCACAAAGAGGGTCAACCGGTAGTAGAGGATCTCGTCGATGATCGCGTCAGCGGCACCGAGGAACAGGTTCTCGATGGTGTCTGTCCCATGAGTCCGACGGCCACGTTCAATGCCCTCCACCACTCGGAGAGACCCACGATCGAGGATCTCTGCCAGCAGACCTGCTTTGCTGCCGAAGTAGTGGTAGAGCGACCCGTTCTTTGTGCCCGATTTAGTACAGATCTGGGCCACCGATGTCGCCGAGTAGCCTTGTGTGCCCATCAGTTCTAGACCCGCCGTGAGGATTTGGGCCCGCGCCGACGGATCGGGAACACGCTCGATCACGCTCACTTCACCGATCGCCTTTCAGCGCGGCCGCCCCGTGTTCGGCGATGGCGACGTCCTGGTCACCAAATCCCCCACTCACCCCAACGGCGCCCACCACATCGGAACCGTCGACGATGGGGTGGCCACCTGCGAGGATGAGCAGGGACTCGTCGCCGGCCAGACCGGTGACCAACATCGGATCGGCAGCACACACTTCCCACATGACCTTCGTCGACACCGACATGACCGCCGCTGTGAACGCCTTTCGGGTTGCGAGATCGACCCCGACTTGCAGGGCACCGTCCTGACGTGCGCTCGCGATCTGATGACCGCCGGTGTCAACGACGGCTACCGCGACGCGTGCACCGATTTCTTCGGACTTTGCCAGGGCGGCATCGAGCACTGCGAGGGCCCCGGTCAAAGTGATCGTCCGTTGTTCCCGTACTACCGCGGCGGCGTCGCGTGATGTCATTAGATCTCCTTGTGCTGCAGATGCGCTGTTTGCCTTCGCCAGTCACGAATCGGCGGTGGACCGTTGTCGCCTGGTGAGAACGTTACCGAGTTCGTCGGCGGCTGCGCGGACCGAGGAGGCGTGGGCAGACGGGTCGAAGCGTGCGGAAGGGCCGGTGACGCTGCGGCGCGACGCGGATGACATCTCAGGAGAGGACGAATCGATGACGGCTGTAGCATCCGAATCTAGCGTCGACCGTGACGCGACTTCACTTCCGAATCGTGCAGAAGCGTTGCTTGATTTGTTGGCGAGTAACGCTGTGCAGACAGAGAAGGACCGCCGAGTTGCCGAGGCGAACATTGAGGCTTTGAGCGATGCCGGTCTGTTCTAGATCGCCGTGCCCAAGCGGCTCGGTGGGCACGAGGCCGATTTCACCACGCATCTACAGGTCACCTCGACGCTGGGGCGAGCCTGCGGATCGACGGCTTGGGTTGCGAGTCTGATCAACGTGTGCCACTGGCTGATTGGCCTGTTCCCCGACGAGGCCCAGAACGATGTGTTCGGTTCTGACCCCGATACGCGGGTGTGCGGGGTATTTGCCCCGACATCAACCACGCGGGCCGTCGATGGTGGTCCTGTCGTGACCGGAAGGTGGGGCTTTGCGTCCGGGTCGTTGCGGCCAGTGGGCACTGCTCGGCGTTCCGATCGTCGACGAGACGGGCGCGCAGATCGACCAGGGCCTTGCGCTCGTACCGATGAGCGAATTGGCCATCGAAGACACCAGGTATGTGGTCGGGATGAAAGGCACCGGGAGCAACACCATCGTCGCCGAGGACGTGTTCGTGCCGGCACATCGCATTCTGTCTCTGCCGCAGGCAGTAGAGGGGCAGTCCGCGACCCCGCATACCGACGAGACGCTCTACCGCTCGGCGTTCGTACCGGTTGTGTCGCTGATACTGGTCGGACCACAGCTCGGTCTGGCTCAGGGAGCCCTTGAACTGGTCCTCGCATCCCTCGCAAAGGGGCGTGGCATCTCGTACACGTTCTATGACCGTGCCGTGGACGCAGGTTCGACGCAGATCAACATCGCCGAAGCGGCCTCACTGATCGACACCGCGCAGCTCCACATGGCGCGCGCCGCCGCCGACATCGACGCGGCCGCGGCCAGCGGCGAGTACATGGACTTTCAGACTCGAGCCCGAGTGCGCATGGACGTCGGGGTAGTAGCCACTCGAGCTCGCGCCGCGATGGACCTCCTGCTCACTGTTCAGGGCGCCGGATCGTTTGCCGAGTTCAACATGCTCCAGCAGAAATGGCGCGACCTCGAAGCTGGCTCGAGGCACGCGGTTGTCAATCCGTCGATAGCGGCCGAGATCTACGGACGGTCGCTGTTGAACGTGAAGGAGCAGGTCACACCTTTGGTGTAACCGCAACACAACATGTGTTAGGCCCGAGTCGAGCTGGCTCCGCGCCTGCGCCCGCGCAAAGGGGCGCTGATCAAGTCTAAACGGGCGGTTTGCCCCACGCTTCCAACCAGCGGATCGTCCCGGCGTGTGTTGGGCTGACCCGGATTCGCTGACCAGCGACCATTATCTGGCCGCTCTCGGGTACTCGGCGTTGCAGGGTTTGAGGTCCTGATTCCGGCGGCGGTGGCAAAGGCGTCGATGCTGCACGAACGCCTGCCAGCTTTCGAATCTCATTGGAATCGCCGTCCTTGGAGGGTGACGGTGAAGGCATCTTCGCCTATCGAATGACGCCTGCAGCTCCGTCACCATCTGGGTCGCGGGTGTTCTCTGTCTGGCAGACCGATGTCATCTTCTACGGGGCCGATCTCCTCAAGTGTCTCGAGAACGAGATGGCCGGGGGTGGAACTCGTCGCCTGTCCCCTAGAAGCGTCGACGTCACAGGTTCTCACGTCGATCGATTTGGGACCGTACCTGTCCTAACTCCGCGACACACTCGAATCATGAGTGAAACCGAATCGACTGCAGGGCAGCCCGATCAGACCAGTATCACCGACTACAACGATCCGAACGCGCCGTGGAACCAGGCATGGGACCAAGAGGGCGGCATCGCCAACTGGAACGATGATGTGATCAAGGAGTTCCGGGAGAACATGGGCAAGGTGGGCGGCGCTTACTCTGGCGTCGACCTCATCCTTCTCACCACCACCGGAGCCAAGAGCGGAAAGCCGCACACGACTCCACTGGGACCCTGCTACCGGGACGACACCATGTACGTGAGCTCGTTCATCGAGGACAAGTACCCGGCATGGTGGTACAACATCAAGGCGAATCCGCAGGTCACCATCGAATTTCAGGATAAAACGTACGAGGGCACCGGCAAGGTGCTCGAAGGCGCGGACTATGACGAGTTCGCCGCCTGGGTGCTGGCCAACAACCCACTGCTGGCAGACTTCCAGTCCAAGGTTGACCGCCCCATCCCGCTTGTCGTGCTAACCACCGTCGGTTCCGCCGCGTGATGCATCAAGTCTTGAATGACCTATCGCATGAACGCACCACGACCGGGACCGCGACTACTCACCGACGTCCCAGCGGCGTTCTCTCAGCGAAGGTCAGGCCAGAATGGAGCTTGTGCTGATCGAGGAAATCGCGGTCAAGGTAGCCGAGAGCGTGCCCCGGTTGGGATCTACCCGACTGGTCGCTGTAGACGGGCCGGGCGGCGCAGGAAAATCGACTCTGGCGGAACGTCTCGCCGTAGCATGCTGTGCTGAGCTGCTCCACACCGATGACTTTGCATCCTGGGACAACCAGATCGACTGGTGGCCCAGGCTGGAAAGGCAGGTTCTGGAATCGCTCGGCCAGGACCGTCCCGCCCGGTACCAGCGCTATGACTGGAACACGCGCGCCTTGGCGGAATGGCACGAGATAGCAGGCCCGGATGTGCTGATCCTGGAAGGCGTGTCGTCTGCGCGCGAGGCTGTACGTGATCGTCTGTCGCTGTCGATCTGGGTGGAAACCCCGCGCGATACGCGGCTCGCGCGGGGGCTGGACCGCGACGGGGTCGAAGCTCTGCCGTTGTGGGAGCAGTGGATGGCTGCTGAGGATGCCCACTTCGCCGACGATCGAACACCAGACCATGCGGATCTGATCGTCGACGGATGGCACAGCCAGGAATGAACGCTGATCACGTCCCACCTGCGGTCGGGTAGTGCGCGGTTCGGATACCTAGCCCCACCAGATGCGTTAGTTGTCGGCCGCCTCCACATCTCATTTGCCCTTCTGACTACGGTTTCCTATAGTTAGGGGATGGGAAATCCGCTGAGCACCAACCTGAACGACATGAGTGCGTTTCTGCAGGCGACGGGGTTCGTGATCGAAGAGCAGTCGGGAGCTCAGGTGTCCGGGTACGTCGAGCTCGGGGCAGACCATCTGACGCCCTGGGGCGTAGTGCACGGCGGTGTGTATGCAACCATCGTCGAATCCGCGGGCAGCATCGGCGCGAGTGCCGCCGTTCGCGACAAGGGACAGTTCGCTGTCGGACTGCACAACAGCACCGACTTTCTGCGTTCGAGTACAGGCGGACGGGCGCGGGTCCTGGCTGAGCCCATACAACAGGGGCGGACACAGCAACTGTGGCTGGTCACGATCACCGACGAAACGCGTGGCAAAGCCCTCGCCCGCGGCCAACTCCGCCTGCAGAACGTGCCGCTGCCCGACTGAGCAGGCTGCTGGGCATCTCTGCGCACGTGAGCGACGCTGCACCGTTCACTCGCAGGCGACGGTCGGACCCGGTTGAAGACGAACCCGCGTGCCGACATTTCCCTGCGACCGACAAGAATTCGGAGCAGATCGCACCAATCGCTCAGCCCTGCACCGACATCACCGTCGGAACACCCTCAGTTTCGTGACCAAGGGATCTTGCATCCTCCAACCGCGAACCCGTCTCTCCCCCGGCGTCATTCACGCGGATCTTGTGTCAGGTACTACTGCACGGGTTACTGATGGCGCTTAGATGCGCCTCCCAGGCAACGACTTCGGACGACGAACGCCGCAGAGGCCTACCCGTTCGCCCGTGGCTGACATTGCGAGTCGGCGTTTCAACCCTGGGTCTTGTCGGTTCGACCAGTCGTTGACGCCAGGGTTTCGGCGAGGGCAGGATCGGCTGCTGCAACGATCAGGCGGGCGGCCGACCCCAGCTGTTCGAGCTGAGCGGCGTCCATGGCGTCGACGACGAGCCGCCGCACCTCTTCGACGTGCGTGGGCGCAATACGCTGGAGCTCCCGCCAACCCGTCTCGGTCATGAGTACTTCGGTTCGTCGGCCGGCGCCACCGCACGCCCGGCGCTCCACCCACCCGGCAGCCTCGAGACGTGAGACGGCGTGCGACAGCCGGGACAATGACCCCTTCGCCTCCATGGCCAGATCACTCATCACGCTGACGCGCCCGGGAGCTTCCGACAAAGACACCATCACGCTGTACTCATAGAAGTTGATTCCGCCAACCTGCTTCAACTGCGCGTCGAGCTTTCCGGGCAGGGTCATCAACACTGCGACGAGGGATGCCCAGTCGCGCTGCTGATCGTGAGAAAGCCACACATCATCGTGCGCATCCGGGGTGTAGGTCACCCAGCCATGCTAGCCAACTTGAATATTCAATATCGGCGCGTATGGTTCAACTTGCACGTTCAAGTTCGCGCCTACTCAAGGAGAACCACATGACCCTGTTCCGTCTCGACGCCAGCATCCGAGTCGAGGGATCACACAGCCGCGCGATAGCCGACATCGTCGAAGGAGAGTGGAAGTCGGGGCATCCCGACGATCGGATCATCCGGCGCCACGTCGGCACCGACCCGATCCCCTCGTCGACCTGGGCAACAGCTGCCTTCGCCGGCAATACCCCCGAGGATCAGCGGTCACCCGAGCAACGTGACGCGCTAGGTGTCGCGGCCGAACTCGCTGATGAGCTGATCGCCGCCGACGCTCTCCTGTTCGCCGTGCCGCTGTACAACTTCGGGGTGTCCCAACATTTCAAGACCTGGGTCGACACGGTCATCACCGACCCTCGCTTCAGTCCGGTCGCCGCTCCGGTTCTCGCGGGCAGGCCCGCCGTGCTCGTGACGGTCCAAGGCGGCAACTATGCGGCCGGGACGCCTCGCGAGGGCTGGGACCACGCGACCGACTGGATGCGTCGCATCCTCGCCGATGTCTGGAGCCTGGAGCTCGAGGTCGTCGAGACCGCATTCACCCTCGTTGGCGAGAACCCTGCGTTGGACGAGTTCTCCGACCCCGCCGCAACACTCCGTAGCGAAGCCGAGCAACTCGCTCGCAAGGCCGGACAGGCACTCGGGGCCGCTCGCCTCTGAGAGATCGGGGGCCGGCTGTCTTGGTGCGCGGCATCAAGACGGAGGTCGCATCGTTCCGCAGGTCGGTGACTGTCGACGATAAGGGCGATGCCGTCACCCCCGATCGCCTGAGACAGACCCTGATCCCCCACTTGCAAATGCGATCGCAGGAAGGGCTTCTCGTAGTGCCGGGCCCGGTTCGCACAGTGTTCCGTTCCCTGCTCCGATATTCCGACACCGAACATGCATGGGGCTACCAGCAGAGCACCGCATCTGTATCTGCATCATCGTGACCGCTCCTTCTTGCGCCACTGTCAACGGCCAATGTCGCTACGAATACCGCTGCCACCGAAGGCTTTAGAGACCCGATCGAGAATTTCGGCAGATGGCGAAGCCCCACGTCATCGCGCTTGCAGATGTGACTGCGCGAGGCCGTAACCCGAAGCACACTCAACATGGGCCGCTGGGCCCCTAACCGAAGCGGGCCGGGTCGCCACGACGGCGGCCCGGCCCGACTCCCCCGACCATGCGTCTGGTCGGATCAGGAACGGGCTCAGCAGAACTCTGTGATCTGCAGCTCGATGTTGCCGCTCTTTGGACCGGTCAGGCCGACACTGGGGTCCATTGTTTGTCCGGGGACCGGCCGGGCATCGGCTGTCCGATCAAAGCAAGCGGGACAAAGAAGTTCACCTGGCCGATTGCCATGGCGAGAGTGGCCAGGGCCTTGTCGTCGTAGTGCTTCGCTGCCAGGTCGTAGAGACTGTCGGGCACCCGCTCACCCTGTGTGGCCGGCTGCTGAACAGCTTCTACCAACGCCAGCGCGACACGTTCGGGGTCGGTGAAGTAGGGGGCGTCGCGCCAGGTCGCGACGGCGGCAATCCGTTCTTCGGTTTCTCCGGCGGCGCGCAGGTTGGCGGTGTGCAGGATAGCCAGGTAGGTGCTGCCGACGATCTGGCCGGCCCGCAACTGCACCAGGCCGATGGTGGCATGTGGAACCGCTCCGGTGCCGGTGGCTCTGAACAGCGCCGCGCCGATGTCGCCGAGTTCGGGGACTAGCTCCTGCGGGTTGGGCATCCGAGAGCCTTCGCGCTGCTGGGTTGTGGAGTTCGCGGTCATGGTGTGGGTTTCCTTTTCTCTGTGGTGAATTGCGGTGGGTTTTCGGACGATCAGACGTGTTGAGTCCGAAGCCGGGCGCCGATCACAGGCATGGCTGCGGCGGTCGATCCCCCGTGCGGCAGCCATGCTCGGGTGGCGAATGTGGCGGCGGCAAAGAACAGGGGTGTCGCCCACTTATCGGGGCCGTCGCCGACGGTCATGTGTGAGGTGGCGGCGCCGCCGTAGACGAAAACCAGTCCGGCGTAGGCCCATTCCTTCGTCTGCGGGTGACCAGGAGTCAGGATTGCGGCGATTGCGGCGGCTTTGGCGACGCCCAGGATGGTGGCGAAGTACATGGGGTAGCCGAGGTGGTTGAACGAATCGCGAACGTAAGAGACCCGCGCGAGGTCCCAGTAGGCCCCGACCGCGGTCTCGACAAGGACGGCGCTTACAGGGACCCAGCGGGCGAGTCTGAGGCCGCGGGACATCATCGAAATAGCATGAGAGGACATATTTGTTGCTCCTGGAAACTTGTTGACTCGGGAGTGGTCAGGCCGCGGAGGTGACGCCGGTTCTGGTCGCGGCGTGGTGCAGGGCGGCGGCAAGCCGCGCGTTTTCGGGGGCGCTGAACGCGAAGGCAGCGCGGCGGCGGGTGTAACCGTAGGTAAGGCCGCTATGTGGGTCGGCGAATCCGTCCGACCCGGCGGAACCGGTGTGTCCGAAGGCGTGTGCGCCGAGGAACGGATGCAGCAGGCTCTTCGCTTCGAAACCCAGCGTGTAGGGGGCGCGCTCCCCGCGCACCAGATCGGGACCGACCGAGTGGATCGCTGAAAGTGTGGCGATGGTTTCCGCTGACAGAAGCGCTTTCCGATGCTCGATGCCGGTGGTGGCCGCGGCATACATGGCTGCAACGCCGCGGGCGCTGCCGACGCCACCGGCCGAGCCCTGGCCTAGGCGGCGTACTGCCGTGTTGTTGGGCAGTTCCATGACGTCGGCGGCGGTGAAGCCGCGAGCATTGAGGTTGTATGAGATACCGGCGATGCCATGCGGGTTGGGTGAGTTGGAGGCGAAAGCCGCTTCCATCTCCGGCGTGGCCCGCCATGGCTGTATCGGCAGATAGCGGTGATCGAGTTCAGCGGGCAGTCCCAGGTAGACGTCGAGTTCGAAGGGGGCTCGGATCCGGTGCTCGAAGTGCTCCTGAATGGTGCTGCCGGTGATGGCCCGCACCACCTCGCCGAGGATGGCGTAGGTGACGAACCCGCCGTAACCGTGTACCGTCCCCGGTTCGAAGAAGGGCCGTTGGCCCACCAGCCGCTCGGCAATGACTCGTTCGTCGGAGAGTTCCTCGACGGTGAAGCCACCGTCGACCCCGACGATCCCGGACCGGTGCACCAACACGTCGCGAGCGGTGATGTTCCCTTTGCCCGCTGTGGCGAACCGTGGCCAGTAGTGGGCGACCGGTTTATCGACATCGAGGCTCTCGTCCTGAATCAGGAGTGCCACCACCAGGCCCGCGGCCCCCTTGGTCGTTGAGTGCAGACCCGTCAGGGTGGTACCCGACACCTCCGGCCCGGCCCACAGGTCCACCACCTGCCGGCCATGCACGAATGCGGCGAGCTGAGCGCCTGATTCCCCGCCCTCCTCGGCAACGACGGCGGCGAACTCGGCGCGCACCCGCTCGTATCCGCCGGCGACGGTACCGTGTATTTCGATCGCGCTCACTGTGTCATTCCCTTCTTGATAACTGCGTGGTTCCCGCAGGGGGAAGACCTCGGCTCCGGAATCCGGCGCGGTCGGCGGTCTAGTGCATTGACGGACGGCGGTGAACAAACGTGACCGCGGCGCGGAAAACCAGCAAGTAGAGCGTTTTGGGGGCTTGCCGGGATCACAGAGCCCGAATACGGCCGTCGTCTGTCCGAGTCGATCGCGCCGTGCTTGCGGCGAGCTACGCCGGAAAGTTGGCGACGAATGCGGGATGGGGTCACGTTTCCCGCGCGCGGTTCGTCATTGATACGGGACGAGATCGAGGAGGACTTCGTGCACGATGCGCATTTGTTGGCCGAGGAATTCGAGGGACACCGCGCTCACTTGCGCGCGGTCGCCTTTCGGATACTTGGTTCGCTCACTGAGGCCGACGACGCCGTGCAGGAAGCGTGGCTGCGGTTGGCTCGAAGCAACACCGGCGATGTCGACAACCTCGGCGGTTGGCTCACCACCGTCGTGGGCCGGGTCTGCCTGGATATGCTGCGGACACGCAAGACCCGCCACGAGGAACCCCTCGACTCCGAGCACTTGCCCGACCCAGTGATCGTCTGCGAGAACACTCCTGACCCCGAAGGTGAGGCACTGCTCGCCGATTCGGTGGGGCTGGCGCTCTTGGTGGTGCTGGAATCGCTCAGTCCGGCCGAACGACTTGCCTTCGTCCTACATGACATGTTCGCCCTGCCGTACGAGCAGATCGCCCCGATTGTCGACCGCACCCCGCAGACAGCGAAGAAGCTGGCCAGCCAAGCGCGCCGTCGAGTCCAAGGCGTGACACCGAATCCGGACCTGCGTCGTCAACGTCGCCTCGTGAATGCCTTCCTCACCGCCGCCCGTGGCGGCGACTTCGACGAACTCCTGCAACTCCTCGACCCTGACGTGGTGCTGCGGGCCGACGCCGGCGAAGCGATGCGAGTGATCCGCGGCGCGGCCGCAGTGGCCGGGCAAGCCGAAACGTTCCAGCGCATGGCCACCCTGTGTGCCATTCATCCCGCTGTGGTCAATGGTGGTGCGGGACTGGTCAACACCGTCGACGGCGCCCCATTCTCGGTCATCGGATTCTCCGTCGCCGGCGACCGAATCACCGCGATCGACATCCTCTCCGACGCGAGCCGGCTCGCCCGCCTTGATCTGGCCGCAGTCCTGAACTGACAGCGGCCTGCCCATGCTGACGAGCAGTCAGCCTGCCGGAGGTCGTGTTGCCACTTTGGCGACAGTCGTGCCGGTGACCGACCCTTGCAATATGCAGTGCTACCAGCCAAAGCTCACGAATGGGCCTACCAGTGCCGCCCTACCGTCACGTGTGTAGTCCCCACGCGACGGGCAGGTGCCGAAGTGGGCCATCAGCGCAGTGCGGCCACGACTTGATCGGCCATTGCCTGCTGGCCGCGTGCGTTGGCGTGCATGGCCGGGAAGCTGACCGCACCCAACGTCGGCTCGACCCATCGCCGCTCGCCCGCGCAGGCGTCGTGGCCGGCGGAGACCTTGGTCATGCCTACATAGGTTGCGTGTGTGGCTGCGGCGGCGCGGCGCATGGCGTCGTTGAGGGCGGTGAAGACTCGGTGCAGGTATTTGGTGTCTCCGGGCGCCGTAAGCAAAGACGCCGAGCAGAGCGCAGTGCCGGCGGCCGGGTAGATCTGCGGATACCCGACGAGGAGGACGCGGGCACGCGGCGCGGCGCTGTCGATGCGGCGCAACGCGTTGACGAGGTCGGGGTAGGTCGAGGAGTTGATCTTGTCGACCAACGAGGTGCCGAACTTGTCGCGGCACGGGGTGGCCGACAACGGCGCGGACAGCCAGGCCTGCTGGCAGGCCGAGGTCGAGTCGTTGAACAGCCCGTTGTTGTTCGCGCCGATCGTGAGGGTGACCAAGCGGGTGGCCGGACCTACCGCGCTGATCTGCGGTCCTTGCCACCGGTATTGCGACTGGGTCAGATTCTCGGTCGTCGCGCCCGCGCAACTGACGTCAGCGACAGTGGTTCCGCGTCGCTTGGCGACGAGGCTGGAGTAGTTGACCAACGAGTTCGAGCAGAAGGTTGCCGCACTCGTCGCCTGCGGGAACACGGATGCGCCTGCGCTGTAGCTGTCACCAAGATTCACGTACGGATATCCGTCCGCGTCCGCTGCCTGGGCTCCGCCGGCCTGGGCGAATCCGCCGACGAGGGCGACGGCGGTGGCCGCCGCGGTCAGCATGAGTCGGGTGCCGAGGCGTCGGCGGGGTCTGCGGCCATTCGGCACGGGCATTCGGTAACTCCGGATCGTGGTGCTCAAGTTACTGATGTTGTTATTGAGACTAACACCAATGGGTCGACACACCTGCACTCGGCGGGCGTCGGTGGTCAATTCGTCATCATCATCGCGACTGCGACCGCGGCCGTGGCAACGGCAACGCGCTGTCGTCGAAGCTGAACCGGGCCATACCGCGCCCGACCATGCGTACGTGACCCGCCTCGTCAACCAATGTTGACGAACAGTGGAACTGCGGGCACCCTGGTCGGCATGAAGGTAGGACTGGACAGCGACGACGACATGACACCGATCGAGCAACTCGCCCAGGTCGCGACGCGACGACAGCAAATCGCGCGAGAGGAAGAGGTCGCAGTGCGGCGGGCGCGCTTGGCCGGGCTCTCGTGGGCAGAGATCGGGAGCCTACTTCAGGTCTCGAAACAGGCCATGCACAAGAAGTATCGGAAGGTCGGCTGAAGAACGGCGCCCGGCGTGGCCGCCAAGGCACTCGGCCGGACCGCTCGTTTCAGTCGTTGTCTGTGGCGGGGCCGTCTTGGGTTGCCCCGCCCTCGCCGGTCCAGTCGCCGGACTTCTCCCCTTCTGCCGGGTCGGACTGTACGTCGGGGTTGGCACCCTCCGGTCCCGTGCCGAGCTCTTCGGTGTGCGGGTCGGTCTTCTTCTCAGTCATACGACTCTCATACCCGAACACGACCGCGCTCAACCCGCCATGGCCGGTCTCGCCAGCTCGAACGACAATTCAGCGTCATTGCGCAGCGACTGCCGCGGTCACGAGGTCGACCAATTCGCGGGCGAGCATGCCTGCAGGGTCGTAGCGCGCGTCGTAGGACGCCACACTGATCGAGGTCGTCGTCGAGAGCTCACCGATGTCATCGATGAGCCGGCGCACCTCAGCTGACAGAACCCCGCCGGGCTCCGCGTATTCGTTGGCGGGCGCGATGGATGCACTCATCCCATCGACTCTGTCACCGGGTGACGGCGAAGTTGGGAGTGTGACAGGCGCTAGTCTCGGCGGCGAGCGTTCTCGCCTACGCCACCGTCGTGACGCCGAGAATTGGTTGTCAACGCATCAGCGTGAACGTCCGCCCACTGCCAGAGGCCTTCAAGTGCCGCACCCAGCCCGGCACCACGGTGCGCGGTCAATTCGTAGGACTTGTTGGGCAACTTTGCGACGACCCCTGCCTGCGCAAGCACGTTCAGGCGCGCTGCCAGCACGCTTGATGAGCAGTTCCCCATCCGTCGGCGAAGCTCCAGGAATCCCAGCGGACCGGGCTCCAGTTCCCACACCACGCGCAAGACCCAGCGTTGTCCGAGCAGGTCCATAGCGGCGTAGATCGCCGCTTCGGGTGAGTCCGACTCCCGACTGGAGCTCCTTGCGCTTCTCATTTCGAACCATCATACTCACGCTTCGAAATCAGAAGTACTTCTAGATCAGAAGTCTGAGGCAGATTCGGAGCCGGAGTTGAGAAGTTCCACGAACATCCTCGTCACGGGCGCATCGAGGGGTATCGGAGCCGCGGTCGCGCGAACCCTCGCGCGCGACGGTCACCATGTAGTCATCAACTACCGCGAGAAGCGCAAGCGCGCTGAGCAACTGGTCGAAGAGATTCGAAGAGACGGAGGAACCGCAACCGCAATATGTGCGGATCTCAGCAACCAGACATCAGTCGCGGACATGATCGACATCATCGGCGAACAGTTCGGCCACCTCGACAGCCTGGTACTGAACGCCTCCGGGGGCCTCGAGCGCGGTGCTGCTTCCGACTATCCCATGATGATCAATCGCAACGCGCAGCTACTCACCCTCGAACTCACACTCCCGATCCTCCGCCCAGGGGCAAGGGTCGTATTCGTCACCAGCCACCAAGCTCACTTCGTTTCAACACACCAGGTGCCGGACGACTACTACCCCGTTGCCGTCAGCAAACGCGCCGGCGAAGACGCAATCCGAGAACGCATACCCGCTCTGACACGCTCAGGCGTCGGCCTCTCGATCGTCTCCGGAGACATGATCGAAGGAACGATCATCGTCCGCCTCCTCGAGCGTCGTGACCCCGATGCGGTCGGCAAACGCCGCGACGCTGCCGGCCTACCTTCTATCGAGGAGTTCGCCGAGGCCATCGCCGAAGAGTCCGTTCGATCCGATATCGTGCCTCGCACGGTCTTCGTAGGCGGAAGTGACTATCTGCAAGCAGTCGACCAGCTCACCTGAGCTTTCGCTGTTGTAACTGTTGTTCGCTTTATCTGGGCGGTCCCGTCGAGGCGATCCAGGCAGCGGTTCTGCTGCACCTCGACCGCTCCCATCTCGAGCATCACTCAATCGAGCACACAGCACTCACCCCTCGAGGCCTTGTCGCCTTACCCGTGAAGAAGGGGGTACGCCGGCACGCATCCACAGCTCGCGGATCGCCACCCCGACAAGGACCAGCGTCAGCGAGACGGTGCTGTGCAGGTACACGCCGTCGATGGCACCCGGAGTGGCCAGGACAAACAGGGTCAGTGCCGCGAAAGGCGTTACCACGGTGATGATTCCGACGACTAGACGTCTGGATGCGAACGCATCGACGATCGCAGCGACCACCACGAGGACAAACGCTGCGAGCGCGTAGACCGCCGGGTTCTGCCACCACTCCGGGCCAGGCGAAAAAGCCAGGTCGACATAGCCCGTACCGGTGACAGGAAGGTAGGGAGTGTAGATCGTCCACCCTCCGAGGCCGCCTCCGAACGAAGCACCGACCGACTCGTGTACCCGCCACCAGGTGATCCCACCCGCAAAGAGAGCCGAGACCACAAACACCCACCACATGACATGACCGACGATCCGCGCGCTGAACACCAGAGGCCTTTGGGACATGTTTGCAACTATGGCCCACAACAAAGAAAGCAGCTTCGATCGGCGGCGCGACACGCGCCGCCGGTCGTGTCAGCCCCTGACGTCTACTCGGGGAAATCTGCTTCGCGCGAGAGTGTTTCGTTCGCTCGGATATCCGCCGACGCCGCCTCCAGGGTGTCGGCGACGGCGTCGAAACCGGCATTGCCGAGCACCAGCCGCCGAGGAGGCTGGTCCAGGTCCATCGCCGCGATCACCGCACGAGCACCGCGGCGAGGATCGCCGGGCTGCACACCGTCCATTTCGACAAACGTTGCCCGGACCTGCTCGAGCATGTCGTGATACTCCGAAATCGGTTCTGACACCGGCTCGGAGGCGAAGCCGGCATAGGCATTCGTGCGGAACGCTCCCGGTTCGACTGCCAGGACGGAGATGCCCTGTGCGGCGACCTCGTCGCGCAGCGTCTCCGTCACGGCTTCGATGGCGAACTTCGTCGCGCTGTAATAGCCGAACCCGGTCGCCGCGACGAGTCCGGCCACCGAGCTCACGTTGACGATCCACCCGTCGCCGCGGGCGCGCATTCCTGGCAACACCGCGCGCGTGACGGACAGTACTGCGAAGAAGTTCAGCTCGAACATCGCGCGGACCGAAGATTCGTCCATGCCCTCGATCGATCCGAACCAGCCGCGGCCGGCGCTGTTGACCAGCACGTCGATACCGCCGAAATGCTCCTCGGCTGCGCGCACCGCACGCAGCACTTGGTCGGCGTCGGTGACATCGAGCGGTACAACCAGAACGCGGTCACCGTACTGCTCGGCCCACGGCGCCAGCTCCTGCGGACGCCGGGACGTGAGTACCACTCGATCCCCTGTCTCCAGCGCCGCCTCGGCGAACGCCACCCCGAAGCCGCCAGGCGTTCCTCCGGTGATGAACCATCGCCGCGTCATGGCTCGATCACCAGCCGGCTGATCAGCGAACCATCCAACGCGAAGCGGTAGTGCAAGTCCGCGACTCCGCCGGGGAAGTTTCCCTCCAAGTGCTGTCCGACGTCGATCGTCGTTGCGGTTGTGATCGCACCGGTGAACTCGGATGTGTACGTGTACTCACCGACCGAGGCGGCCAGCCAGGCTCCGATTTCGTCGCGACCTGTGTAGTCGCGACCGTCGTCGGTCACGACGGCATCGGCGGTGAACATGGCGAGCGTTCGGCCGTCCTCTCGGGCGCCCAGTTCGGTCATGAACGTCTTGATGGTGTTCGGGAGGTCGTCCCATTCTGTGGTCATGACCCCACGGTGGGGCTTCCTCCAAGGGGAAGGTCAACCCCGGCGCGGCGCAGGCGTCGGATCCACCCTGCGGTGTTGACGTTGCCCCAGGGGGAAGCTGGAGGATGTCCATACGCGATCAAGCGGGGCGGCGCACCACAGCGCGCATCACTGAGGAGGGCGCGATGGGCGCACAGGTTTCGATCGGTGACTTCGCAGTCATGACCAGCCTGAGCAGGAAGGCGTTACGGCACTACCACGACATCGGCATTCTCGAGCCGGCCCACATCGATCCCCACACGGGCTACCGCTTCTACGACACCGGCCAGGTCGATCATGCACACATCATCCGCCGGTTCCGGTCTCTCGGAATGTCCATTCCCGACATCAAAGCGCTCCTGAGCACAGACGACGCAGCGACTCGCACCGAGATCATCACGACGCATCTCGAACAGATGGAGGTGCAGCTGCAGCAGACTCGTGACACCGTCGCCGCGCTGCGCGAATTGCTCTCTCCGGTAAACACTCCCACCTTCGTGTCGGTGCGGCATGAACCTGCGCTGGCCGTGTGGTCCATCGGCGCCACCCTCGAGGTCTCGGAGCTCGACAGCTGGTTCTCGACGACACTGACGACTCTGCGGGACGCCGTTGCCGCAACAGCGAGCGCAGCATCCGCAGTCGTGCCGGGCGGCCTTTATGATCGAGCGCTGTTCCTCGAGTCATACGGTGAGGCAACACTCTTCGTTCCTGCGCCGGAGGCCGCGGCTCCCCCGGACGGCATCCGGGCCGAGATCTTGCCCCAGGCCGACTATGCGATGCTCACCCACTCCGGCGGTCACGACGGCAGTATCGACCGCAGCTACGGAGCCCTCGGCAGGTACGCGAACGAGCGGCTGATCAGCCGCGAGGGACCGATCCGCGAACGCTACATCGGGGACACACAATCAGGCCCGACAACGTTCTCCGCCACGGAAATCTACTGGCCGATCTTGAGCACCGCGCCACCGAGGGGGTGACAGCAGTCCACTGCGAGGCAGCGCTCGCGGGTACCCCGCAGCTGGGATACAGGGATCGCCGGGTGGGTGTCAGGAGAAGGATGGCGGTCTCGACAGCTGCAGTGCCGAGGTTGCGTCGGTGCCGATGTCGACTGCGTCACGACGGGGCCACGTGCGACTCCGCAGGGCTGATCTCTACTGCGCCGGGTACCGTGGGCCTCGGCATCAGGTCGGAAGAGGACGGGAGCATTCGATGTCGAGGTTGATCGACCTCCTACTGGGAGACCGACGCGATCCTCGTGCGGTTCTGGCCGAAGAATTCGGAGTGCCGATACCGGAGTCGGCGAGTCCGCCGGAAGCGGCGCGGGTCTGGGCACGCGGTGTATTGGCTGCCGCCGGGGTGCGGCCGGAACAGAACCGGACGGCTGCGATTGCGGTCCTGCGCCGGGAGAAGAAGCTGGCCGTTCGCCCGGCAAGGTACTTGGTGGACTACCTCGCCGAGTACCACCCCGAATCGGACTCGCAGTAGGAGTGATCGCCTCCGCCCTCGAGCGTCGAGTAGATCGCCACCAGGGGCGATCCGGGCTCCCGCCCCGCGCGACGGCACACGGCGATGATCATCGCGTATTCCACCCCGTCAGGCCCGTAGCCCAGCCGCGATCCGTTCGATGCGTGGCAACGCGATGGCCAGTACAGGCAGATACGCTGCCGCCCAGACCGGCGCGCCGAAGCTGAGAATGCAACCCCCGGCCACCGGGATGACCTCGTGTCGGGTCGCGTTCACCCCCGCGACCTTCCACGCCCACGACCGCCCTTCCACGAACTCGGTGATCTCGAAGGGCAGGGGCACCCCCGGAAGTGTCGTGATCGTTCCGCGCGCCCCGAACGTCAACCTGATGCCTCCGTCCAAACGAGCCCCTGAGACGGTAGGGCCCCATTCCGGCCAGGTTCGTACATCGACGATCGTTGCCCACACCGCTTCGACGGGCAGGCTCGTGCGCAGCTCGGCTGTCGGCATGCCGTGTCGAAACGAAGTACGAACTCGCAGCGTCGACCTCAGCAGTGGCTGCGTCGCGGGACGCCTCATCGCTTGATCCGACTCGAGGGCGGTGAATGGCTCCACCCTGGCCGTGTGGGACCGGCTTGGTCGAGCGTGTGAGGGCTCATCAGGCCATCGTCGCAGAATATGGGCGGTTCGGCACTGATCGATGCATCCGAAGTCTGTCAGACAGCGACCGCGCGCCGTCAGCGAGTGCGGCTCCGGACCCAAGTCAGGGAGCTTGTTTCCACCATGCGATGACGTACAGAGTGAGCGATGCGACGAGACCACCGAGAACCCACAACACCACCGAGTAGTCGACCCACGACCCGAACGGCGGTGTGCCGGGGAAGATGTTGCGCAGGGGTAGCACCGCGAAGAGCATCACCGCGAACCAGGTGACCATCGGAGGCTGAAAGGCCTTGCGGCGCCGAACAGTTTGAATCGACACGAACAGCGTGCAGATCGGCAGGATCACCAGCATCACGCACAGCGCGAGATCGAATGTGAGGGATCCTGCTGTCCTCGACGACGTGATCGTGAATGCATTCCCACCGGCGGCGGTGGTGTCCCCGGCGTTCACATCCCAGCCGATGAGCGAGTCCGTGAACGCCACCTCTGTCGGCAACTCGAGTTCATTCGGACCATACGCCTGCACCGTGACCGAATCCGAAACGTAGCTGTCGAACGGCCAGAGCCTGATGTCGCCATTGCTGTACAACGACACAGGCAATACACCTGGCCGTGTACCGGCGGTGAACGTCAATTCGGTGGCCGAGACCATCGGTGAGACGTCAACGGTCAGGTCCTCTCTGAGTTCTCCCCTGGCGTCGACCAGATCCCGGCCGGGATAAATCGAGACATTGCCTGCGATCTCGAAGGCGGCACCGTTGACGGCGTTGATGTCGAGGTACACCAAGACCTCGTTGGGCGCCGGCCTACGTGGATCCGAATCGTCCCCGGAATCGCCTGCGGCATAAGCCAGCAGCACAGCGATATAGACGATCAGCAGGCCGATGACAATTGCTACGCCCTTGACCCACGCCGGTTTACCGGACTCCGCCATACGCCAGCCTCCACGATCGTCACCGTTCGGCGGCCGTGAAGGGCGCCGGCTGACGGTGAGTGTATCGACTGAAGCTCATGAGGACGATAGATGCTAAGCCTGGCGTCGCATTTCGTCCTCGTTTTGAACCTCCGCAGCGGCGGGCTCTGATCGAGCAGGATCCTCGTCGAGTTGTGCTCGCACTTCGATTAGATGCACATCCACCTGTAGACGTCTACGTTTCACTGACGCAGCGGCTACAGATGGTTCGCAGAACCCGACCGGCCGCTCTTAACCGCTCGATATCTTTCGATTTCTCCCCGAACGATGAAGGAGCCCGCCGACCGGCCTGCAATGTTCGAACTGATCTCTCGCCACGACCTCCTCGAGGGAGCCGGCGAAAATCTGCGCAACACGACCCGCACGTGGGTCGAAGCCCTGCCGAACGCGTGCGCGAAGTCAGGCTCGACGCAGATCAACGACACGTGCTCGCATTGTGGTCCGGCGTCCAGGGAATAGGCGTCATGTTCGGGCGCCGCGGTGCCGACGCCATCGCATCGGAGCAGGTGACGGCGGACTCGATTCTCGCCGTTCTCATCGACGGGACTCTGGGTGTCCGCTAGCAAACGGCGCTCCCGACTTTATGCGGGATTTCCGGCGCGGTGGTCAGGTCGTAGGGGAATCTGCATGAGGCTCCGGTGATTCCCGCCCAGGGCTACTGACCCGCACCTGCAATGCTGCAACCACTGCAGCCACCAACGCGATGATCAAGTAACGATCTCCGAGTTGACGCGCACTGTGATCACCGACGGCGACGATCACGACTGCCACGCCGAGAATGAGCCACGGGAGGGCTCGCGATCCGACCATGCGGGCAATCGTATGTCCAGAGACCCACCGGTAGGAATCGGCGGCGACTGGGCACCACTCGGATCAGCTGTGCCGCTGCGCGACTGTTGCCACGATGATCGCCAACCAAGCCTGTGGCGCCGCCGCGAATAGTCCACCAAACGCTGAGGCATTCCCGGCCAGCGCGGCGACTGCGATGGCGATGTAGACAATCACCATCAGCCACGACGTCGACTTCCGAAGCGAGATCGCAGCGACCACAGCCGGCACAGCACACAGAACGGCAGTCCCGACGAATGGCCATATGCCATAGACCTCGAAGGCCGGTGACCAACACTCGTCCCAGGTCTCGACTCCGCCGGTCGGGCGGTAGACCTGACACTCGGACAAATGGGCAGCACTGTCCACCGCAGCCCAGATGTTGAGCGCAATCCCGGCGAGCGCGATGAACAACCAGGCTGCCCTCAGGTCGACCCTCGAGTCGGGAAGGCCGATCTCGCCACGCCTGCTCACGGATGAAGCCGAGGCATGCAGGCGTCGCGATCAAGCTGTCGCATGCAGCACAACCTACATTCGGTAAACCGTCAGAACTCGGCCCTGCCCCAAGTCACCTGTTCACCGAACAGGCGTCACTCCTCCCAGTGCGCCGTTTCCGCCGCCGCCTGATGGGTCTGCCGGAGGAACTTCA
Source organism: Gordonia terrae (assembly GCF_051789125.1). Taxonomy (GTDB): domain Bacteria; phylum Actinomycetota; class Actinomycetes; order Mycobacteriales; family Mycobacteriaceae; genus Gordonia; species Gordonia terrae_A. The sequence continues at coordinate 2,762,324 of NZ_CP196526.1, forward strand.
GGACCATCGCGTCCGGGTCCGGGGCTTGTCGCACGAGGTGATAGGGCAGCACGTACTCCCCCAGCGTGCTGTCCCAATGTGCGGGAGCCTCGACCGCCGGATGAGTGTCGTAGCCCTCGGGATGCGGATAGGCGTATGCGTAGAAGGCGCCTTCCTCGGCTCCGCCCGGCCAATAGCCGGCGCTCGAGACCTCATCGCTGTAGGCCTCATGCATGACCCAGTCGGGACAGTTCGGAACGCCCCCTGGGTGCTGCGGAGCGGGCCGTCCCGAGAAACGGGTGACGGCGAGATCGAATGCGCCCCAGAAGAAATGGACGGGCGATGACTTGCCTCGGAACTCGCCGCGGAATTTCGCGAAGACTCGCTGGGCGCTGACGAGCGACCGCCAGAACCGGGTCACGGCCTCTGCGTCATACGACGCGTGCGTGGTGTCGTCGGCGAACGGGGTCGCGTCCGGCAGTTCGACGGGTGTCCCGACGATGTCGATGTCGAACCCGAGCTCACCGAGGTGTCGCGTGTATTCGGCGTAGAAGTCGGCGACGGTACGCGGTTCGAGCGCCATCCGACGACTGCTGCCGTCGGTGACGAGGAACAGGAGTTCGTGTTCGACGAAATCGAAGCGGATCTCGAGACCGCGGGTTCCGACGGCCATCAGCGAGGTGGTGAGCCCTCGTGCGTCGACATACAGCGACACACCCCACCAGTGGTTGACCTCCGGACCGAGCGCGAGGCGAGTCTTCCCGACGATCTGGGTCCACAGCTGCAGCGTGTCCCTGGTGTCGATCCACGACTCGACCGGTAGGGCAGGCCACGCCTCGTAGTGAGTTTCCATGACCTCATGATCCATGACGCGTCAACTCAAGAGGCTGGGCGAACGACATCGCCTGGCTGCGGGGCCGACCGGCACCGGAAGCTTTCGCCGGACCCTGACGTTCGCACGTGTATGTCGACGCCAGCCCACTCTCTCGATCCCGCTCTCGTGTCCATTGTGGCCGAGCATCAAGAGTCCATCTTGATCACGATTCGACGCGATGGTCGCCCGCAGTCGTCGAATGTCATCCACCTGTGGGAGCCCGATACATCGTCGGCGCTCATCTCGGTGACTGCTCCGCGAGCCAAATCCCGGAACGTCGAGCGCGACCCGCGGGTCAGTCTGCACGTGCTGGGCGACGGCTTCTTCTCCGCATACGCGGTGGCGGAGGGCTGGGGCGAATTGAGTCCTGTTGCCGCTCAACCCACCGACTCGACAGTCGATGCACTCGTCGACTGGTACCGCCGGATGCGCGGCGAGGACCACCCGGACTGGGATGACTACCGCGCCGCGATGGTCCGAGAGCAGCGTCGACTGCTCCGGGTTCGCGTCGAGCGGCTCTACGGCATGACTCGCCTACCGCGCTGAGCCCGCCGTGCGAGTAGAGCAGATGTCGCCTACTCACACCTCGGCGACGCAGACCACCAATTTACGTTCGTCGTAGGTGAAGTACTGCGTCGTGCTGTCCGGGCACTGATTCTCGTCGGTGGTGGCGGTCAGGATCTCGAGCACCTTCACGGTGTCGGGCTTACCGGGCGTGCACGGGCTGTGCGTCGGACTGTCGTTGCCCGTGGGAATCGTCATGCACTCGCCCGGCACCCAGTCGATGTCCAGACAGAGTGCCCCCTGCTCACGCCCGCCCACGGTGACGTAATAGGTCTGGTCGACGTCCGATGCGCAGCCGTCCTGCGTGGGCGCCTTGGCGACAACCTTGTAGTTGGCCTCGTTGCTTCCGCAGACCGCGTGGTCGATGTTCGCGTCCAGCATGGTTCCGGAGAGGGTCACGCAGTCGCCGATCTTCGCGTCGAAGTCGACGTCTCCACCTTCGTCGGCCCCGTTCTGCCCGACGACCGCCGAGCTCGCCGATGCACTCGAGGTCGACACAACTGTGCCGCCGTCATCACTGCTACACCCGGACAACACCGCGATCGAACATCCGACGATTCCGATCAGACTCGTCAACCTCACCAATGCCGACACTTCCACCCACCCCTGACATGTATCTCGTTGAACGTCGGCAGGTGTGCGGGACTCGCAGGCGCACTCGGCCGAAAAGGACGATGACGAATGTTGCCCGGCGGTGTGCACTGCCCGCAACCAGGACATTCGATCAACCGACCTACTTCTTCCGCCGGGTCCGGGTGGACCGGGCGTTGCGCCACCCCTCCTTTTCTGACAACATACGTTCTCAGTTGAAAGGGGGGAGTACGTGGGAGCTCCGGTGATCCGCTGTTCTGGTGTCTGCGCGCAAGGGTGCCGCGATCACTCGTGCCAGCCCGACCAGACCGGCGATGCGTCATCCGCGACCGTCACTCCCCCGTGCACCTCCAACCCTGACGCCTGGTTCCCCGACCAGGCTGCTGACGTGCGCAGCGCGGCGAGCCGACATGCGCTCGACCGGTGTATCCGCTGCCCGATCCGATCAGGATGCGCCCGTCTCGCCCTCGACGGCTCCAGCTTCGTCACCGGGATCTGGGCCGGGGTCTACATTCCGCCCGCGGGCAAACAACACTCTGCGCGAACACATGCCCTCAGGCGGTTGCAGACCGTCGGTTATCCCGGTGAAGCCGCGTCCTAGCGGGCCGTAGCCTTTCTCGCAGAAGGTCGTCGTTCTGCGCCCGTCTCTGTCACTGTGGTTTGGAAGCGAATTCGGTGAACGGAACCGATTCGGTACCGGCGACAATCCAGGCGGCAGCAAATGAAAAGAATCTGGTGCATACTTTCGACCTTCGTGCTCGCCGCGGGCCTGGCGAGCTGGACGCCGGCGACAACATATGCGGCGCCCGGTCCCGGCGGTGCGACCGTCCTCACGCTGGACCCGGCATTTCGATCGCTCCCGATGAATTGGCTGCGAGGAGAGCTGTTCGCAGCGCCCAACGAAGTCGTCGAAGTGCCCTACAACAACTTCCCCGGCGCGACCAACACACATCGAGGGCGCGACAAACTCGACGAGATGCTGCATGCCATTCCCGGGCGAAAGATCGTGGTGGGCCACAGTCAGGGCGCACAGGTGCAAGACGACTGGTTGCGCACCTACGGACCCACGAGCGATATCGACCCGGCGACGGTGACGTTCGTGCTGACCGGAGACCTGGAAAGTAAATACAACGGTTGCGCCAACCAGGGTGGTTGCCGAGCCGACTACGGCGGCAACAACTTTCCCGATGACACTCGGTACACCGTCAAAATCGTCGCGCGGCAGTACGACTACTGGGCCGACGCCCCGAATCGCGACCGCCTGAACGACGCCGCAGAGCGCAATCACACCGCGTCGAACTCGTTCGGCGGTCGTGGCGAGAGCCGCCCGGTACACAACGACTACAGCATGATCGGGCTCAACGATCCCGCCAACAAGACGTTCGTCGAAGGCAATGCCACCTACATCCTCGGCGCGCCCGCGACCTACTACCTACCGATGGTGTCTCAGATGTGGACGACCACGGCCCGAAAAGAAGCCGAAGACGCCCGACTCCGCCCGGAAGTCGAGAAAGCGTACGCGCGTCCCATGGGGGCTCCCCCGGCACCACCGGTCGGGAATTGACCGCCACCACCCTTTCCGAGCCGATAACCAAAACGATCTCGTCGTAGTATCGCCCCGATTACCATCGAATCCGACCCTATGCGACCGCGGCAGATCGGAACCGGCGTGAAAAAGACACTGAACTCCCTGTCCGAGAGCGAGTACGTACTGGTCAGGGAGACCAAGAAATCGCAGATGGCCGGTCTCGACGAAGATGGCCTCATCGACCTGCATTCGCGAATACGTCGGGCCCGCAACAAATACGTCACCCTGTACCGCCGTGCGGGTGCGGAGAAGGTGAAATCAAAGGGCGGTCGCGGCAGCGCGAAGGCTGCCAATGTCCGCAATGCCGCGAAGGCGGAGGTGTTCGAGGATGCCCTCAGCCGAGTGAGCCGGCGACTCGCGCGCGTATCCCGCGACGCCGCCCTGGAACTGAAGGCCGAGAGGTTGGCTCGTGCCCGGACCGACGCCCCGGACCTCGGCGATGGTGCCTCAGGAGACGGAAAGGTATCGTCCGCCGGGCGTGCTCGCGTCGACAAGACGCGAGAGTCATCGGGACGAAAGAAGTACGAGGCGTCGACAATCGCGAAAGGCGCAAAACGGCAGGCCAAGAAGGATCGACGCCACGATTCCTAGCGGCCGCGCCCACTCCGTCCTTGCGGAGTCGCCCGAGGAGGCTGAGCAGTCAGCGCATCTGTCGATGCGGAAGACGCAGATGCAACAGCGGGAACGGGCGTCCGTCGGCATCGACAGGTGACCGTCCGACCTGCTCGAATCCGCGGCTCCGGTAGAACGCCACGGCCCCCGGGTTCTGTTCGTTCACATCGACGTCGGTCACGTGGGCGTCGTCGATCGCACGGGCCAGCAACGTGGAGCCGATGCCCTCACCGTGGACGACCGGGTCGACGAACAGCATTTCCAGGCGCCCATCAGAGGTGCCGCTGAAACCGACGACCGTCTCATTGCTCTCGGCAACCATCACCTCGACCGAGGGAAAGAACTCGGTCGCCATGCGACTCGCGTAGCGCTCGACGTCGGACGGGGCGAGGAAGTGGTGGGTCGCTTCGACCGCCGCACGCCAGACGGCGACGAGGCGGTCGGTGTTTTCGGGTTCAGCCGGCCGCACGATCACGTCGGTCATGCTCGACCGACTGTTCGGGGTGCGGGCCCAGTGTCGCGAGAAGGCATGTTGCGCAGAGTAGTTGGAGTGCGCGAGGACAGGCAAACCGATTCTTGGGCGCGTCGCGGCGATGGGGCCGCCCACTCAGTTCATCAGATGACATCCGGGCCGATGTCGGGTTTCCTCCTGCGCTCCAGGTCGTCGACGCACCATCATGGTCCCCGACGGATCGCGTCCCCACCCGGGGACGCGTCGACAACGAACGGGGGTTGTACACATGCTCGAGATTCGCGGCCTGTCCAATGAGACGGTGGTCCTGGACGGCGAGTGGTTCGAGAAGCTGCGAGGCGGCACATCCAAGACCCGGCTCCCGGCATCGTCGTTCGTCTCCGCGGATGTGCAGGACATCGATCGACGTAAGAAGTTGTTCGGCAGCGAACGCGAGCAGCTGCTGCAGGTGACCTTCACCTTCTCCCGTCCACCGTTCGTCGGCCTGATGACGTCGGCGGAGAATCGAAGCAAGGTCGAAGCGCTGATTGCCGGGCTCGAGGCCGCCCGCGACGCAAGCTGAGGGCTAGGCGGGACGGTCTTCTCCCCCGCCCCGCGGGCGGCCCGATACCGGGTCCTCGCTGCGGCGCTGTTGCGCGCGGATCAGCTCGAGCAGCAGACGTCGAAGCTGCGGCTCCGACTCCCCGATAGCCGCGATCAGATCAGGATCGGACCGTTCGCGTTCGAGCAGGGCGTGGTACACATCCGTTCCGGCCTGCGTCGCGCTGACGTGCTTGCGGCGCTCATCGCGTGAATCCACCTGCCGAAGCACATAACCCATGCGTTCGAGTCGCTCAATCGTGCGACTCGCCGTCTGATCGGTGACTCGTGCGTGTTTGGCGATCTCCCGCTGAGTTGCGGGGCCGGTCGACAGCACGTGCAGCACGACGAGACCGGCGCTGGAGATGTCGTACTCCCGGAGCACACCTTCCCAGGCATGCTCGACCATCCGCGCCGCGGCCGACAAGAGGCGACCCGTCGGCCACCCATCCATCCCGTCGTTCATCTGACCTGCCGATTCCCTGTTCCGCCCGACGCTGACTTGCATTTGTTCAGCCTGCTGAACATCATGGTGCTGTCCGACGCCTGCCGCACACAAGGAACGGAAGCCCAGTGAACTCACGCACCTCAGACCGACGAGTCAGTCGTCTGCGATGGATTCTGCCAGCACTGTTCATCATCGGATGGCTGGCGGTGGGTGCTACAGGCGGACCGTTCGCCGGCAAGCTCGGGGATGTCCAGGCCAACGACAACACGTCGTTCCTGCCGGCGTCGGCGGAGGCGACCGAGGTGTCGCAACTCGAGGCGGACTTCGTCGATTCCACCGAGATCCCCGCGGTCGTCGTCGCCGAGCGTGGCACCGGGGTCACCGACGCGGATCTCGCCTTCGTGTCCGATGCCGTCGCGAAGGTGGCCGGAACGTCCGGGATCGCCGAGCGAACGTCCCCGCCGATCCGCTCCCAGGACGGCCAGGCGATCCAGCTCATCGTGCCCGTCGACTCGGCCGGTGAGGTGTCCGAGAGCGTCGAGGCACTGCGCGAACCGCTCTCATCCGGAGCGCCGGGTGGACTCTCGGTGTTCGTCACCGGACCCGCCGGCACCGCCGGCGACCTGACCACGGCCTTCGGCGGGATCGACGGGCTGCTCCTGCTGGTTGCAGGTGCGGTGGTGATCTTGATCCTCATCGTCGTCTATCGCAGCCCGATCCTGCCGTTCGTCGTGATCGTGTCGGCTGTGTTCGCGCTCGGCCTCGCCAGCCTCCTCGTCTACGTCCTGGCGTCGAACGACGTCATCACATTGAACGGTCAGAGCCAGGGCATTCTGTTCATCCTGGTCTTCGGTGCCGCAACGGATTACGCCCTTCTCCTGGTATCTCGATATCGCGAGGAACTCCGCCTGACCGACGACAAGTACGACGCCATGAAGGCCGCGTGGCGCGCCACGCTGGAACCGGTCGCGGCCTCTGCGGGAACGGTGATCGCGGGCGTCCTCTGCCTGCTGCTGTCCGACCTGAACTCCAACCGGGGACTCGGACCGGTGGCCGCGATCGGCATCGCCGCGTCGTTCCTCGCCTCGATGACCTTCCTGCCCGCGGCACTCACCCTGCTGGGCCGCACCGCGTTCTGGCCGAAGCGCCCAGTCGCCGATCCGGATTCCGGGCGACGCGACGATGGTCATCGGTTCTGGGGTGCGCTCGCATCACGGATCGGCCGGCACCCTCGGCGGTTCTGGGTGGCGACAACTTTACTTCTCGTGCTGTTCGCTCTGTTCCTCCCCCAGTTCCGTGCCGACGGTGTCGCCCAATCCGACACCTTCCTCCTACCGGTGGAATCGCAGGAGGGACAGCGGGTTCTGACCGCACACTTCGACGCCGGGGACGGTTCGCCCGCGGTCATCATCGCCAACGACGACTCGCTACAACAGGTGCGGGCGGCGGCCACCGGCGTCGAGGGCGTCGCCGAGGTCGCCCCGGTCACGTCGAACGGTGCCCCCACGATCGTCGACGGGCGAATTGCCCTGCAGGCCACCCTCACCGATCCCGCCGACTCCCTGGCCGCCGAGGAAACCATCGAACGGTTACGCGACGCGGTACGCGGCGTCGACGGCGCCGACGCGCTGGTGGGTGGCCCGACGGCCGTCGATCTCGACACCAAGACCACCGCGATCCATGACCGCAACCTGATCATCCCCATCGTCAGCGTCGTGGTGCTCCTGATCCTGTGTGCGCTGCTGCGCTCCATCGTCGCGCCGGTGCTGCTCATGGCCACGGTGATCCTGTCTTTCGCCGCGACACTGGGCATCTCGTCGATCGTCTTCAACCACATCCTGGGATTCCCCGGCGCAGACCCGGTTGTGCCGCTGTTCGCGTTCGTCTTCCTCGTCGCGCTCGGTATCGACTACAACATCTTCCTGATGACCAGGGTCCGTGAAGAAGCGCTCCAGATCGGCACGCGCCGAGGCGTTCTCCGCGGACTCACCGTCACCGGTGGCGTCATCACCTCCGCGGGTGTCGTTCTCGCCGCCACGTTCTCGGCACTCGCGGTCATTCCGTTGATCTTCCTGGCTCAGATCGCGTTCATCGTCGCGTTCGGTGTCCTGCTCGATGCCCTGATCGTGCGGACCCTGCTGGTCCCCGCCCTCGTGTACGACATCGGCCGGCCCGTCTGGTGGCCGAGCACGCTGGCGAAGAAGGCGGACGACCCCGACACTGCGCCGCTACCCCCTGCGCCCTGATCCGAGATAGTCCGCACGATGTCTCGCGCCCGGTTGCTCAGTTGTTGACTGACAGACTTCACCTCGACCGGTGGACTTCGATCGAGGTCTATCGGTCGAGGTGAAGTCTGTCGGTCGCGGGTGGTTCAGCGGGCCCCTCGCATGGCGGTCTTTCGTGCTTCAGACGACGGCCACCCCGCCCGGCGCGGCGGGCCGCGGCGGCAGCACCGCGTCGACGAGACGACGTGTGACCGGATCGCGGTCCGGGGCACGGAAGTCACGCGCCTCGAACCGGTCGACGACCCGCCCCCCGTCCAGAACCACCACGTCGTCGGCGAAAGCCTGTACGACGGCGAGGTCATGGGCGATGAGCACGTAGTCGACCGATGTCGTCGAACGCAGGTCGGCGAGGAGTTCGAGGATCTCGTCCTGAGTCGTGACGTCCAGGGCCGACGTCGGTTCGTCCAGGATCACCAGCGCCGGCTCGACCCCGAGCGCCCGGGCGATGCCGACCCGCTGGCGCTGTCCGCCGGAGAGCTGATGTGGATACCGGTCGCCGATGACGGCGGGATCGAGTCCGACCAGATCGAGCAGCTCGTCGGTACGCCTCCGCGCCGCCGGGCCGGAAGCGACGCCGAGCCGGCTGATGGGTCGGGCGATCTGCTCGCTCACCCGGATGCGCGGGTTCAATGCGCTTCCGTGATCCTGGAACACCAGTTGGACGTGGCGTGCGCGTTCGGCGCGCCGCAGCCTCGAGATCTCGATCTCGACCCCGTCGCGATGGATGGTCGCCGATCCCCGGGAGGTCGATTCGATCCCGGCCAGAATGCGGGCGAGCGTGGACTTCCCGGACCCGGACTCCCCGATCAGCCCGAGTGTGCGTCCGCGGTCCACCCGGATCGACACGTCGTCCAAGGCGGTGAAGTCCTCGGTCCGCCCGCCGGTCGCGGTGAACACCTTCGACACCCCGGAGATCACCGCGGCCGGGGCGGTGGCGGCTCTGGATTTCTCGCGCTCGCCGAGGTGGGCGTCGGCGGAGAGTTCGGGAACCGCGGAGATGAGCCTGCGGGTGTACTCGTGTTGCGGAGCTCCGAGCAGTTCGGCGGTGGCGCCGTACTCCACGAGACGGCCGTAGCGGAGAACCGCGACCGAGTCACTCAGCCGTGCGACGACGCCGAAGTCGTGGGTCACCAGCAGCACCGCGATGCCGAGCTCGCGGCGCAGGCCGTCGATGAGGTCCAGGATGTGGACCGAGAGGGTCGGGTCGAGTGCGGTCGTCGGCTCGTCGGCGATCAACAGATCGGGTTCGGGCAGGCAGGCCGCGGCGATCATGACTCGCTGCCGCATTCCGCCGCTGAGCTGATGCGGGTAGCTGCCCAGGACGCGACGGGCATCGTGGATACCCACGCGTGCCAGCCAGTCCGCGGCCAGTTCGCGTGCGTCCGCCCTGCTCGACCGACGATGCAGTCTGATCAACTCGACCAACTGGTTGCCGATCGTGAACGACGGGTCGAACGAGGTCGCCGGATTCTGGAAGATGGTCCCGATCCTCCTGCCGCGCAGTGTGTTCAGTTCACGTTCCGGCGCGCCGACGATCTGCCGCCCGTCCAGTGAGATCGATCCGGTCACCTCCGGCCGGGCACTCGCCGGCAGCAGACCGGCGATCGCGGACGCGGTGACGCTCTTGCCCGATCCCGACTCCCCGACGAGTGCCAGGACATGGTTGGTGGGTAGGTCGAGACTCAGGTCGGTGACGGCGTCCACGCCACCGTCGCGGTGGGGGAAGCGAACCGACAAGTGCTCGACGCGCAGTAGCGACGCGGCGCCGGACTCCGTGGTGCGCGTCGCGACATCGTCGTGGGTGGCAGTCATGATCGAGGGCTCCATCGCGGGTCGAGTACGTCTCGCAGTCCGTCGCCGAGCCAGTTGAATGCCAGGCCGACGACGAGGATCGCGATACCCGGGACGATGGCCACGAACGGGCTTCCCGAGATCAGCACCTTGGCACCCTCGGCGACCATTCGGCCCCAGTCGGGGGTCGGTGGCTGGACGCCGATGCCGAGCGCACTGAGACTCGATGCCAGCACGATCAGGATTCCGATCAGACTGGTCCAGTAGACGATGATGGTGGCGCCGACGTTCGGCAGGATCTCCGACCGCAGGACCGTCCACGACGACGCTCCCAGACCGACTGCGGCATCGACGTATTCGAGTTCACGCTGCCGACGCGTCTCAGCGTGCACGATGCGCGTCACGTAGGGGACCGCGGCGAATACCACAGCAGCGGCCACCACCCACACCCCCATGCCGATCACCTCGGCCAGTGCGAACGCGACGATGACGACGGGGAAGGCGAACAGGATGTCGACGATGCGCATGACCCCAGAGGACAGCCACGACCGCGACCAACCGGTGAGCAGGCCGATGACCGAACCGATGACGACGGCGACCGAGGTGGCGATCGCGGTCGGCACGATCGTCGCCCGACCACCCCAGATGAGGCGGCTCACGATGTCGCGACCCTGCTCGTCGGTACCGAACAGATGACCCTCGGTGCCCGGTGTCAGGTACCGCGACGCCGGGTCGCCGACCGTCGGGTCGTGGGGGGCGATCCACGGCGCCAGCACCGACACGACGATCACCACCGCCAGTACCGACACCGCGACGACGAGTTGCCGGTGATGGGTCCATGCAGGCCGGCGCCGCCTTTGACGGGCCGGGACCGGGGTGGCGACGTCGGCAGTGCGGTCGATGGATTCGTCGGACAGGGTCACGTCAGCTCCTCAGCCGTGGATCGAGTAGGTCGCCGAGAACGTCGGTGACGAGGTTGACGAGGACGAAGACGACGGTGACCAACATGACGCCGCCCTGGATCACTGGATAGTCGTGTGCGCTGATCGCGTTCATCAGATCGGTGCCGACGCCGGGCCAGCTGAAGACGAACTCGACGAACACCGCACCGCTGAGCAGCGTCCCGATCTCGAGTCCGGTGGTGGTGACGATGATCGGCGCGACATTGCGCCCCACGTGCTTGACCAGGATCCGCCGGCGCGGCACGCCCTGACTACGCAGGGTACGGATGTAGTCCGACTCCATGCTCTCGATGACGCCGGCACGGGCGAAGCGCGCCAGGATCAGCATGGAGATGAGTGCGGCGGAGAATGCCGGGAGGATGAGGTGATGGATCAGGTCACCGGCTCCCCCGCTCCCGGAAGCGTCCCGCATCCCGGTGGCGGGCAACACCTTCCACTCCAGGGCGAACAGCCAGATCAGCAACAGCCCGAACCAGTACACCGACAGGTTGGAGCCGATCTGTACCAGCAGCATGATCGCGCGGTCGACGAACCTGTTGTGGTTCAGCGCGGCGATGGTGCCGATCAGCACCCCGAAGACAACCGAGACCACAACTGCAGCCGCAGTGAGGACCAGAGTGTTGCCGAATGCCGTGCCCAAGGTGTCGAACACCCTCGAGCCGTTGATGATCGAGCGGCCACCACCGTCGGTGAACAAACTCGACACCCACGTGAGGTACTGGGCCACCACACCGTCGTTCAGTCCGTAGGCCTCCTGCAGATCGGCCACCGCGTCGGGCGGGAGCACCCCGTGCAGGCTCGCCTTGATCGGATCACCCGGACTGGCCTTGCCGAGCACGAAGACCAGGATCGAGATGACGAACAGCACCGGCACGAGCAACAGGACTCGGCCTGAGATCCGGAGCGCGAGGCGATGCCTTCGGGTCGCACGACGGAGCGTGACCCAGCGACCCGGCCGCCCCTCCCCCGGCTCGCCGCGTTGCGCCGGCGGACCGGGCCGTGCGGCGGCCTCGTTCGTGAGCAGTGTCGTCGACATCAGCCTTCCTTCGACACCGGACCGAGGTCATACCAGTTCGTGTTCGGCCAGACGAATCCGCGGACCTGCGGCGAGATGGCGTAGTAGCGAGTGAAGTTCACCGTCGGTATCACCGCATGATCGGCGGCGATGACCTTGTCGGCGTTCTGCCAGTTCGCGATCCGCACAGCGGGATCGGCGGTGTAGCGTGCCGCGTCGAGGGCACGGGTGATCGCCGGGTAGTCGACGTAGCGCTCGCCGCCGTTGGCGACGACGGTCGAGTTGAACCCCTCGAGCGCCCATTCCGGGTAGGTGCCGCCGTACTCGCCGAGGTGGAAACCGTCGTCGGGCTGCGGGTTGGAGATGCGTGACGAGTAGTTGCCGCGCTCGAGTGCGACGACCGGCGCGTTGATCCCGACGGCCTTCAGGTTCGCCGAGATGGCCTCTGCCTCTGGCTGACCCGCGAGGTCGGCGATGATGTTGAACGACACCTGACCGCTTCCGACTCCGGCGCCGGCGAGCACCGCCCGTGCACGCTCGGGATCGTAGGAGTAGTTCCGGAGGTTCGCGTCGTACGCCTCGTTGCCGGGGTTGAGGAACGACCACAACGGCTGGGCGTGACCGGAGTAGATGTTGTCGGCGAGACTCTGCCGGTCGATGGCGAGCGAGACCGCCTCGCGCACCGATGGGTTCTGCGCCCACCGGTTTTCGAAGAGGAATGACACGTAGTCCAGTTGCGCCCCAGTGCCCTTCGGCACCACCGCTCCCTTCCGTTCGAGCAGCTCGACATCGGTCGGCTGCACTCGGGTGAGGATGTCGATCTCCCCACTCTGGAACGCTGCGAGCCTGCTCTGGTTGTTCGGGATGGTCCGGAACACCAGGCGCTTGAGCGAGGGACTCTCACCCCAGTAGCCGTCGAAACGATCGAGCGTGATGTGGTCGTTGATCTTGCGCTCGACGAATCGATACGGCCCTGTGCCGGTCGGATGTTCGGACAGGCCGTCGTTGCCGTACTGCCGCAGGGCTGCGGGGCTGAAGATCAGCGGCGACCCGATGGACTGGGCGAGCAGACGGGGAAAGCCCAGATACGGCCGGTTGAAGGTGAACTCGTAAGTGTGATCGTCGACGATGCGGGTGCCCTTGAGGTCGTTGAAGCGCGCCTTGAGCATCGCGGCGCTCTTCTCGTCATAGAACTCGAAGCCGGGGTCGGAGAACCTTTTGACGTTGAAGTCGAGTGCGGCGGCGTCGAAGTCCGTTCCATCGTGGAACTTCACTCCGCGGCGGAGATCGAATGTCCAGGTGCTGGCGTCGGGACTGTGTCGCCACGCCGTCGCGAGGCCCGGGGCCAACTCCGTCACGCCCTGGTCGCTCGACAGCACCTCCTGCACAAGCGGCTCGTAGATGTTGCGTGACGCACGGAAGGTCTCCCAGAAGTACTCCCGCTGCGGGTCGATTGCCGTCGGTTCCGTGTAGAGCCCCACCACCAGGGTGTCGGAGGGATTCTTCGAGGCGATCGAATTGCCTCCTCCTCCGCCGCAGGCGGTCGCGATGACGGCAACCGACAGTGCCAGGGCGGCAGCGATGACGCCGCGACGGCGGATCCGTTCGATGAGCATGGTGCTGTGGCCGTTCTACGAAGGGGGTGCGCCGGCGATCGCCTGCCCACGTCGGGGCACGACCCTACGGGCCCGGCGCGTCATCCGGCATCTCTTCGGTTCAGCGTGATCCGATGTCGGACAACAGGAATAGTCACCCTCGTCGAGCGCTCAGATTCGGTTGCCGCACAGTTTGATTCCCGTCCGGCGCGATGAAATCTCGGCGCGCGAAACGATCGATTTCCGTCGCCCGCACGCCGATACTCGTGCGAGTGACCCTCGAGTTCCGGAACCTGTCGACGCCAGCGGAAGTGAGGTCGGCGCTCAGCACCTTCTTCCGATCCATGGTGGGATTACCGCCGTTGACACTCGACGCCACCACGATCACCGATCCCGGGCGCTACATCGGCGCTCTCGACGACGGCCGGGTGATCGGCGGAACCGACTCCTATGGCGGCTATCTCGTCGTCCCCGGTGGTGCTCGTGTCTCCCACGCCGCGGTGACGCATGTCGGCGTGCTGCCGACACACCGGCGCCGCGGGGTGCTGAGCCGGCTGCTCGCGGCGCAGTTCGACGACCTCGCACGGCGCGGGGAGATCGTCGCGACGCTGCGGGCGTCGGAGGCCGTCATCTACGAGCGGTTCGGCTACGGGGTGGCGAGCAGCGTCCGCTCGGTTCGGGTGGATGCGCGGCGTGCCCGGTTGCGGACCACGCAGCCGGAGGGCGGCCCGGTCGACCTCCTCGACGACGCGGTGACCACCACCCGGTTGAGAGACATCGCCGGGCGCGTGGAGTCACCGGGTTCCATCGGGCTCCCGGAGCCGTGGTGGGAACTCCAGCGTCTGCGCCGTGCCGCTGACCCGGCCTCCGTCCACGTCGTGGTGCACCGCACCGGAGACGTCGACGATGGCTTCGTCATCTACCGTCCTGAGGACTCCGAGCACTGGTTCGAGAGCAACGAACGCAGGATCACGGTCACCGACTTCGTCGCCACGGACGACGCCGCACGGGCCGGCCTGTGGCGACACCTGCTCTCGCTCGACCTCGTGGACGTCATCGACGTCGCAGCCGTGGCACTCGACGACCCGATCGTGCTGGCGGTCGACGACCGTCGGTCGCTGACGCTCGGGCCCGAACGCGACGAGACCTGGCTCCGCCTCATCGACGTCGAGGCGGCGCTCGGTGCACGAACATATGCCGAAGAAGACCCGGTGAGCGTCGCCGTCGTCGATCCGCAACTGCCGTCGAACTCCGGCGTCTACGAGATCGCCTCGAAGTCGGTGCGGCGCACCGACGCGCGGCCGGATGTCACGGTCGACGTGTCCGCGCTGGGTGCCACCTATCTCGGCGGCACCCGGTGGCGCCAACTTGCGGCGGTCGGCCGGGTCACCGTGCACCGGGACGACGCGATCCGTCGTCTCGACGTGCTGTTCGGCACCGACCGGTTGCCCTTCTCCGGGACCTCGTTCTGAGCCCTGCGCCGACTCCTCAACCGATCCCCGAAAATTCTCGACAAGAAAGCAGTGAGCACATGACCGACACCGCGGCGCCGACCGCGCCGGTGTATCTGCAGCCCGCCACGGCCACCGACGCCGAACTGGACGAACGTTTCGCACCGATCTTCGAACGCATCGCCGCGGGAAACGTCGACCGCGAACGCCGCCGCGAATTCGCCCACGACCAGGTGTCGTGGCTCAAGGCCGCAGGTCTGGGGCGGATCCGGATCCCCGTCGAGAAGGGCGGGCTGGGGGCATCGCTGGAACAGACCTTCGCGATCCTGGCTGCACTCGCCGAGGCCGATGCCAACGTGGCCCACGTCTGGCGTAACCACCTCGCTTTCGTCGAGGACCGACTCAACGCACCGCAATCGGCCGCCAACGACCGGTGGCTCGACAGATTCCTGGCCGGCGAGTTCGTGGGCGGCGGATGGACGGAGGCGGGCAACGGCACCCTCGCCGCGATGGCCACGACCATCCGCCCCGACGGCGACGACTACCGGGTCACCGGGGCGAAGTTCTACGCGACCGGCAGCCTGTTCGCCGACTGGCTCGACGTCATCGGCCGCACCGACGACGGCGCACTGCTCACCGCCCTCGTCCGTCGTGACCACCCGGGTGTCGAACTCGTCGACGACTGGACCGGATTCGGGCAACAGACCACCGCGAGCGGCAGCGCGAACTACATCGACGTGCCCGCCGACGACGGGGACGTGTTCCCGGTTGACGAGCGATTCGTGTACCAGGGGCACTTCTACCAGGTCGCGATACTCGCGGTCCTGACCGGGATCATCCGTGCCGCCTTGCGCGACGGCGTGACCGCCCTGCGCGCACGCGGACGCAACTATCCCCAGGGCCTCGACCCGGTGCCGGCGTCGGATCCCCAGCTGCTGCAGGTCATCGGGAGTGTGTCGGCCCACGGATTCGCCGCGGAAGCGGCCCTGCGGCAGACCGCTCTCGAGTTGGACCGCCTCGCCCTCGCGCACGCTGCCGGCGATGCCGACGAGCGCGCACTGCGTATCCGGACCTCCCAGGTGGCCACCGACCAGGCCCAGCTGGTGATCATCGACGCCGCGCTCGACGCCACGACCACCGTGTTCGACGCACTCGGGGCGTCGGGGGTGTCGACAACCACGCTGCTCGATCGGCATTGGCGCAACGCGCGAACCCTCGCATCGCACAACCCGCGCGTCTACAAGGCACGCATCCTCGGGGACTGGGTGGTGAACGGCACCGATCCGGTACCCAACCTCTTCGCCGCCGGTCGCGGCGGACAGGGCAACTGACGATGGCCGACCCCTTCCTCGCGCTCGGACTGACCGGCTCGGCGGTTCTGCGGCTCCTCGATGACCCGGAACTGAGGGCCGACTGGGACGATCTCCCGCTGGCGTTCTCGATCCTCGGGATCGACCTGCTCGACGGACGTGCCGGTCCCGCTGCTGCGACCGTCGACGGAAGTGCCGCCGCGGCTGTCCTTCTGGCGCGTACCGTCGCTGCGCGCGTCCTCGTTCCCGCGCCGCCTCGTCGCGATCATCCGTACAACCTCGCGCGTCGCGTCGCATCCCTCGGCCATCTGTCGGCGGGCCGGAGCGGGGTGGTGTTCGGATCCGTAGATCACGCGAGCCCTTCCGACGACCCGTGGGCGGGAGCCGCCGATGTGTCAGTGGACACGTCCCCGACGGGTCGAGCCGTCGCCGCAGCCCGAGCGGTGCGGGCGTTGGAACGAAGCTGGCCGCTCGAGTCGGTAGTGGGCGACCGCGAGTCGGGGATCTTCGTGCGCTCCGACGAGATCCACCACGTCGACGTCGAGGGCATCTACCGGATCGCCGGCCCGCTGACGGTGCCGGAGCCGCCACACGGTCCGTCCGTCATCGCGTGGTATGCGGCCGGTGCGCACGACGCGCCCGAAACTGACGGCGCGGTCGACCTCGTGATCGGCGGCGCCGGTCCGGTCTCCGTCGTGGATCCCGGCGAGGCGATCCCCGGCGACGCGGCGGGCGTCGTACTCCGACCGGAGGCGGACTCCGATCTCGCCGAGGTGCTGGCCACCGCGCGTCGGTGGCTGACAGACCGGGCACGTCCCACGGATCGGTCTCAGCCCCTGCGCACGGCTCTCTCCCTACCGACACCCGCACGCGACAGCGGACGCCCGGCATTCGCCGTACCCCAGCCCCATCCATGGCTGTAGTGATCACCGACCTGCCCGGCCCGGCCCCGGCACACCGACACAATCCTCAGGAGTACCCATGACCGAGCGTCGCGACGGACACGTCATCCTCGGGATCAACGTGCTGGTCCTCGGCTACCTGCCCGCGGCGTGGCAGTCGCCCCAACTCGATGCTCGGTCCTTCGTGGACCCCGCATACTGGCGACGGATCGGGGCGGCGGCCGAGCGGGGCACCCTCGACGCCCTCTTCCTGGCCGACGTCCCGGCCCTCGGCGATCCCGCCCACGACGCCAACCCCGCACACCTCGAACCGACGGTGAACTGGGGCCACGTCGCCGGTGTCACCGAGAACGTCGGCCTGGTGTCGACGGCCTCGACGACGTTCAACGATCCCGTCGAACTCGCCGAACGACTGCTGTCGCTCGACCTCGCCTCGGGTGGCCGCGCCGCCTGGAACATCGTCACGAGCCGGGGTACGGCACCCGCCCGCAACTTCGGCCTGCCCGATGTCCCACTCCGCGACGACCGGTACGAACGTGCCGCCGAGTTCGTCGACCTCGTTCGCGCACTTTGGGATTCGGCCGCCACCGGACAGGAGGTACACCATCGGGGTGACTTCTTCTCCGTGGATACGCGGCTGCGGGTACCACCCTCCCGGCAGGGCCATCCGGTGCTCTTCCAGGCGGGCGGTTCGGCCAAGGGTCGCGCACTGGCGGGGCGGGTTGCCGAAGGTGTGTTCGCCGCCGAACTGACGCAGGACAAGGCCATCGAACACTATCGCCTGGTCAAGGGTCTCGCCCGCGCCGCCGGCCGCTCCCCCGACGACGTCAAGATCCTCCCGGGATTACTGTTGTCCCTGGGCAGTACGGAGGAAGAGGCCCGTCGGCGGAGCGACGACCTGCACGACCGCGGCCCGGCGTCGTACTCCCTCGGATGGCTGTCGCAGGCCATCGGTTATGACGCCACCAAGCTCGAACTCGACGAGCCGTTCCCCGAGGACGTGCTGGCCGCCCCGGCGGACCTCCAGACCTTCGCCGGCAGTGTGGGTTTCCGCGAATCGATCGTCGCCCAGATCAGAAAGACCAACCCGACGGTTCGGGAATACCTCAAACAGACGCGCTACACCGGTTCCGGACATGCTGGTTTTGTCGGGACGCCGGAGCAGCTGGCCGATCACATCGAAGACTGGTTCCATTCCGGCGCGATCGACGGCTTCAATCTCCAACCGGATGTTCTCGTCGACGGCCTGGACGTGATCGTCGACGAGCTCGTGCCAATTCTCCGTCGCCGCGGGCTGTTTCGACGCGAATACGACACGCACACGCTGCGGGACCACCTCCGGGCGGCGTCACCCACCCCTGCCTGGGCGCTCTGACTCCTCGCCGAATCGGAGAGAAAGAACCGCAGCGAGCGCAACGAGTTTCTCGGCGACCGAATCCGCGCATACTCGGTCCCGACCGTTCATCACCTCGCGGCCATCGTCGAAACAGCTGCGCGCCAGCGTGTTCCGACGACATCGCGATTCGAGAAAGCAGGGAGTCATGACCGCATCCGCGGAGACCCCACCGACCACCGATGCCGGCACGTCCCGGCATTCTCCGGCGGGCCCGAATTCGCCGGCACCATCGCCGACGACACTGTCCCTCGGCGGACGCAACCTCACGTCCGCGGAGACCACAGGACTGGAGAAGGACGCGCTGGGCACCTGGGGCGTGTTCGCCCAGGGGCTCGCCGCGGCGGCGCCGAGCGTCGCGATTGCCGTCGTACCGTTCGCGCTGTACACGGCGGCCGGCAAGGGGGCGGCCTGGGCGGCGATCGTCGGACTGGTGATAGCTCTGCTGATCGCCGGCACGATCGGTTTCCAGGCCCGCCGCACGGTGTCGAGCGGATCCTTGGGCACCTACACCGGCAACGGTCTCGGTCCGGGATTCGCGTTCGTCGCGGGCACCAGCCTGCTGCTGGGATACATCGGCTTCGCCACCACCGGCACCCTCGGCGGCGTACTGTACGTCGACGCGTTCCTGTTCGAGATCGGATTGGGCAGCGAGGCAACGTGGTTCAAGCTGCTCCTCGTCGTCATCGTCGTCGGAGTCGGCATCTACCTGCCACTTCGGGGAGCGACCCTCGCGGCAAGGTACGAACTCGCCTTCGAGGTGCTGGCGCTGGTGTCCATCGCCGTCATCATCATCGCGTCGTATGTGGCCTACGGATTCCGGTTCGACGCCGAGCAATTGAGCCTCTCCAACCTGGGTGACAGTTCGACATTCGTCGCGGCGGTCACCGCCGTGGGTGCCTATGCAGGATTCGAGAGCGTGGCATCGCTCGGCGCCGAGGCACGCGATGCGCACCGCACAATCGCCCGGGCACTGTTGCGCGTCGTGCTGATCATCGGGGTGCTCTACCTGCTGGCCACCTACCCCCAGGTGCTGCACTTCGACGGTTTCGACGGGGACAAGGCCGTCCTGCCCCAGCTCGCCGACGACACCGGGGTTGCGTGGATCAACCCGGTCGTGAGCGCGGCGGTGGCCATCGCGTTCATCGTCTTCGTCACGGCTGTCACCACCTCGGCCGCCCGGTCATTGTTCACCCTGGCCCACGAGGGTGCCCTCCCGAAGGTGCTCGCGCAGGCGCACCCGCGGTACCGCACGCCGTGGGTCGGCATCCTCCTCGTCGGCGCGGTGGCGCTGGTGTTCGCCGTCGTCGCGACGTTCAGCTCGGCCGGTCGGCTGGTCTTCGACGTCTACGGCGCCTACGTGGCCAACTGGGGCTTTCTGATCAGCTACCTTCTCGTGGTCATCGCGACGCCGATCTGGCTGTACCGGATCAAGGCCCTCACACCGGTGCGCGCCGTTGTCTCCGGTCTTGCCGCGCTCGGGCTCGGCTACGTCATCCTCAACAACGTCTATCCGCAGCCCGAGTGGCCGTTCAACGTCCTGCCGCTGGTGTATGCGGCCATCCTGGCCGTCGCGGTCGGCTGGTACCTCTACCTGCGCCGGACACGCCCGGATGTGGCGCGCCGCATCGGTAGCATCCAGACACTGTCGGTCGAGGAGCAGGCCCGGCTCGCCGACCTCGGCATCGTCGAGGTCCTTCACGCCGAGAGCGACTCCACCACAGACGATCACCGGCGCCCCGACACAGACCACATCGACGCGGCACCGCGTCATTGACGTTGAGCCCGGTCGGCCCGGGGCCGAGGCGCCGTCCCGAGGTCGACCGGGGTCAGGTCTCGGTCGTCTCGACGGGGCTCCGCCGCCGCCGGACGACCCCGGTCGCCACGGCGATGACGGCACCGACGGCGAGGACAACCGCCGACGCATACGGAAGAGCGTTGTCGACGGCGCCCACGACGAGCACCACCGGGATGACCAACGCGGGCCAGGGGACCACGGTCTTCCAGTTGCCCGAGCTCCACCCGAGAATCGAGCAGATCCCCACGGTGAAGAGCGCTATACCGCCGCACAGGATCCATCGCCCGGCAGACTCCAACTCACCGATCGGGTGGAGCACATACTGTTCGATACCCACCCCCAGGAGAGCTGCACCCAGGGTGAGCGGCAGGTGACCGTAGATGTACCCGTCGGCCCGCCCGCTGCCCACCGCACTGTCGTCCTCTTGGATCTCGACCTTGGCCTCGGCCCCTCCGATGTCGAAGTACATCCACCAGACGGAGGCGGCGATCGTGAACCCCAGGGCTGCCACCGCGGTCGACGACCATGCCCAGTGGCTGTCCTTCATGCCGAGCACGATGGCCGAGATCGATTCGCCGAGAACGAGGATGACGAACAGCCCGAAGCGTTCGGGAAGGTGTTCGAGGTGTAGCGGTACGTCCGGGCCCCAGCGCGTCGCGGCGAAGGGCGCCACCGCCTCTACGAGAATGCCCACCGCCCACAGGATGTAGGTGACCGGTGACGGCATGAACAGCGAGACCGTCCAGATCAGCGCACTCACGATGGTGGCCGCGAGATAGATGTCGACCGTGACGCGCACCTCGACGATGTGTCGCCAAGCCCGGAAATACAACGCCGCCAGGATGACCCGGGTCGTGATGTAACCCACCCCGAACGCCACGGTACCGTCGCCGCCGACCGCGGTCGCGGCACCCGCGGCCATCACCGCGACCGCGAATGTCGCGGCCAGTTTCAGGACCCGGTAGATCACGTCATTGGTGTCGAAACGGTTGGCGTACAGCGTCGTGGTCACCCACGACCACCACGTGACCACGAACAACCCGGCGAACACACCCACGCCCCGCCAGCCCATGCTGTCGGTGAGCGCCAGCGCCAATTGGTGGATGACGAGGACATAGGCGAGATCGAAGAACAGCTCGAGCCTGGTGGCCGCCCGATCCTCCTCCACGCGCAACCGGGGAGGTTCGACGAGCGGGGCCCGCTGGCCCGCACCGCTGCTGTCCTCGCTGTCCCGTACATCGATTGCGTCGTCGACGCCGGCAGTGTCGTCTTGCCCACCGTCGGTCGGCGACTGCGTACTCTCACCCATCATCGGCGTCCCATCCTCGGCCGGGCGGGCTCGTCTGCTACCCGCCCTGCCCTGCGGGCGTCGACGCATTGGAGCGACGCCTCGTCGGTGCACTCCGGTACCCCACCGTCGCAACACCTAAACGACAGGGGCAACCTCGAACAGCGGCCGCCCTCGACCACGGTGGGGTCCGGACATCGCGACCTAGGAGGCGAGTCGTTCGTAGATCGTGGCGTTCGCCAGACCGCCGGCCTCACACATGGTCTGCAGGAGATATCGCCCGCCGCGCTGCTCGAGAGCGTTGAGACCGGTGGTGGCCAGGCGCGCACCACTGGCCCCGAGGGGGTGCCCCAGCGCTATCGCGCCGCCGTGCACATTGACCTTGTCGAGGTCGACACCGAACTCCTCCGACCACGCCAACACGACCGGGGCGAACGCCTCGTTGACCTCGAACAGGTCGATGTCGCCGATGTCGAGGCCGCCGCGCGCGAGCGCTTTCCGCGTGGCCGGGATGATTCCGGTCAGCATCAGGAGCGGATCATCGCCCGCAACCGCGATGGTGTGTACCCGCGCACGTGGTCGCAGGCCGAGTTCGGCAGCCTTCTCCTCACTCATCACGAGAACCGCCGCCGATCCGTCGCTGATCTGGCTGGCGTTCGCCGCCGTGATCTGCCACCCGATCTCGGGGAACCGTCGGGCGATCGCCTCGTCGTAGTAGGCGGGGCGCAGACCACTCAGCCCCTCGAGCGTGCTGCCGACGCGGATCCCCTCGTCGGCATTCAGGCCCGCCACCGCCACCAGCTCGTCGTCGAAGAGTCCGTTCTTCGTCGCGGTCGCGGCCCACTCGTGTGAACGCAACGAGAACTCGTCCATCGCGCGCCGCGAGATGCCCCACCGGGCGGCGATGAGTTCGGCCGAGATGCCCTGTCCGACCAGGCCTTCGGCGTATCGCTCATCGAATGCGCGTCCGTTGAGGTCGGCGGTACCGAATGCCGCCGACCCCATCGGGACCCGCGACATGGACTCGACGCCGGCGGCGACCACCACGTCGTAGGTGCCGGCGATGATTCCCTGCGCGGCAAAGGCGATCGCCTGCTGCCCACTGCCACACTGCCGATCGACCGACACCCCGGGAACCGACTCGGGATAGCCGGCGGCAAGCAGCGCTCGGCGGGCGATGTTGAAGCTCTGCTCCCCCACCTGACTGACGACCCCCGTGATCACGTCGTCGATCACCGCGGGATCGATGCCCGTGCGGTCCACGACCGCCCGCAGGCTGTGCGCCAGCAGATCCACCGGGTGCACGTCGTGGAGCGCGCCGGTCGCCTTTCCCTTGCCGATAGGTGTCCGTACCGCGTCGACGATGACCGCAGACCTCATGACCGAACCTCCTCGTGACCGGTCGGCTGTGAAAGGACCGACCCGAACCACAGCTGACTTTTGTCAGCCATAGTCAGATGTCTACGCTCTGACTATGGTCATGTCAAGTCAGGCTAGAATGGGTTCATGATGCACCTGAAGGGACCGTTGGCCGAGCGGGACAATTGGCAGGCGACCGGCTGTTCGATCGCCAAGGCGGTCGACCTCATCGGGACGCGTTCGGCCATCCTGATCCTTCGCGAGGCGTTCTACGGGGCGACCAGATTCGACCAGTTCAGTCGACGCGTCGGGGTCACCGACGCAGTGGCGTCGGCCCGGCTCAAAGAGCTCACCGAGGCCGGGATCTTCGTCAAGGTGCCCTACCGCGACGCGGGCCAGCGCGAGCGACACGAGTACCGGTTGACCGACATGGGTCGCGACCTGTTTCCGGTGGTGATGTCCTTGATGGAGTGGGGGAACAAGCACCTCCAGCCCGACGGCGCGCCGCTGACCCTGACCGATAGATCGCGCCACCCGGTGCATGTCGGTGTCGTCGCCGACCCCTCGACGATGCTCGCACCCGAAGACGTCGAGGTGCGCATCACCCGACCCCGATGACCACAGACGGCCGCGGGACCCGGCACAGGGCAGACCGATGATCCTTCCGAAGGTGCTGGACCCACGATTGGTGACCATTCGACGCGGAGGATCGCTCACCGATACCGACCATCACCTGCTCGCACTGTGGGCGGCGTCATGCGCGGAGCACGTGCTGCCCCTTTTCGAGGCTGTGCGTCCGGATGACCACCGCCCGCGCGAGGCCATCGCCGCGGTTCGTGGGTGGGTGCGCGGCGAGATCACGATGATGGATGCTCGCGCGGCGGGCGGGCACGCGATGGGAGCCGCTCGCGATCTCCGAGGGGCCGCACGCTTCGCGGCCTATGCGGCAGGTCAGGCAGCGGTCACCGCGCACGTTGCCTCCCACGACCTCGGTGCGGCGGCGTACGCGATCAAGGCGGTCCGTGCCGCCACCGGGGATTCGAATTCCCGCGACGCCGGTCGACGCGAATGCCGTTGGCAGCGTGACGAACTCCCGCCCGAGATCCGAGATCTCGTACTCGAGGACCAGCAGTTGCGAAACGAGCTGTGCTGGTCGGTGTTCGACGACTGATCCCCTCCAGCCACCTGCCCGATTCGTTGGCGGCCATACCGGCCTGCTAGTGTTGGCATCACGTTCACGCGGTGCTGTAACCCGCTTGTTGAGCCAGAGGCCGGGGCGCTTACAGGAACCCCCGGTCTTGTCCAAACTTCCACCTCACCCGTAGGCCCGGTTGATGCGTGGCCGCGTGGGGTATGCCCGGCATCATGACCCTTCATCGTGACGTCGTGCCCGGCATCCACCGCCTGGAGTACGCGCACACCAATCAGTATCTGGTCGAAGACGGGGATCGATTGGTTCTCGTCGACGCCGGCCTCCCACGCTCATACCAGGCGCTGGTCACCGCGATCCGGGAGCTGGGCCGCGACACCGACTCGGTCTCCGATCTCATCATCACGCACGGGCACTTCGACCACGTCGGCACTGCGCGTCGGCTGGCGAGGGAGTGGCATCTGCCGATTCACGTGCATGTCGACGATGCCTGGCTGGCGTCTCACCCCTACCGGTACGCCCACCAGAACCTGACGCGTTTCGGTGTGCCGCTGCGCAACCCGCGATCCCTGGCCTTGCTGGGGCGGATGACGGTCGCCGGTGCGCTCGCGGTCCGCGGCGTCGACCCGTCGACCGTGACCCGATTCGGCGACGCTGCCGTTCTCCCCGGGGGCGCAACGGTGATCGCGACGCCGGGGCACACGTTCGGTCACGTGTCGCTGCACTTTCCCGAGCGGAATGCGGTCATCGCCGGAGACGCCCTGGTGACGCTCGACCCCTACACGGCGGCCACCGGGCCGCGGATGATCGCCGGATCGGCAACCGCCGACCTGGAACGCAATCGCTCGTCTCTCGACGCCCTGGCGGCCACCGGGGCGGACACTCTTCTACCGGGGCACGGGGTCCCCTGGCATCACGGCGTGGCCGTGGCCGTCGAACGGGCGCGCGGCACCGACGGCTGACGGGCTGCGTCCGCGACCACCGCACCCGCACACCGACGGGCCGGCACCCGCTGGTGCCGGCCCGTCGGTTCGCTCATCGCAGTAGTACTCGGCGACAACTCATTTCGCCGCGGTACGACGCAACTTGGTGTTGACGAACTCGCCCATGCCCCAACGCCCCAGTTCACGTCCGTAGCCCGACCGCTTCACCCCGCCGAAGGGAAGGCCGGGCAGCGTGGTGCCGTGTTCGTTGACATAGGCCATCCCGACCTCGAGCCGGTCCGCCACCTTCTCGGCCTTGTCGATGTCGTCGCTCCACACCGAACCACTGAGGCCGAACTCGACATCGTTGGCAAGAGCGACGGCTTCGTCGGCCGAGGACACCTTGTACACCATCGCGACCGGCCCGAAGATCTCCTCGGCGTAGGCGTCCATGTCGGGGGTGATGTCGGTCAGCACCGTCGGGGCGAAGAAGGCGCCGTCGCGGTCCAGTGGTTTGCCACCCGTCCGCAGCGTGGCGCCCTGTTTCACCGCCGTGTCGACCTGCTCGGCCACCGTGTCACGGGCCGAGAGCGAGGACAGCGGGCCCATCCGTGTGGACGAATCCGCGGGATCGCCCACCGTTGTCGCCTCGAACTGCTTCACCACCCCGTCGACGAACTCGTCGTACAACTCGTCGATGACGATGAACCGCTTGGGCGAGTTGCACGCCTGCCCTGCGTTCGACAGTCGCGCCCGCGCCGCGATCGTGGTGGTGCGTTCCATGTCGTCGGAATCGAGCAGGATGAACGGGTCCGACCCACCCAGTTCGAGCACCGACTTCTTCAGGTTCTCGGCCGCGACCTTGGCCACCGCGGCGCCCGCCTTCTCGCTGCCGGTGAGCGACACGCCACGAATCGCGTTGTGGGCCAGAAGCTCCGCGATCTGGTCACTACTGGCGTAGGTGTTGATGTAGACGTCCTCGGGGACACCTGCGTCATGGAGGATGTCGGCCATGACAGCCGACGACGCCGCACAGATCGAGGCGTGTTTGAGGATGACGGTGTTGCCGGCGAGCAGGTTGGGCGCCACGAAGCGCGCCACCTGGTAGTAGGGGTAGTTCCACGGCATCACCCCGACCAGCGGCCCGATGGGTGCGACTTGCACGACGGATTCCTGTGCGCCCTGTGGGTCGAGGGCCTCCGGGGCGAGTAGATCGGGGCCGTGCTCGGCATACCAGCGATAGATGTCGGCAGCCAGCTGCACCTCCCCCGCCGCCTCCTTCGCCGGCTTGCCCATCTCGGTGGTGATGACCGAAGCGAGTTCCTCGGCCCGCTGCTCGTAGAGGTCGGCGGTCCGGGACAACGTGGCCGCCCGCTCAGCGGGCGAGGTGGCCCGCCAGTCGTCGAACGCCGCCAGCGAGCGCTCGGCAAGACCCGCGACCTCGCCGTCCTGGAGTCCGGGGAATTCCTTGTCGGTCGTGCCGGTGGTCGGATTCGCGGTCACATATGTGCTCACAGAGCACCTGCCTTCCAGTGTCGTTCGATTCCGAATGTCGTTCGATCCAGACTGTGCTCAGCCCGGACATGGTCGGGTACCCGCGACCCAGGGCGACAAACACCGGCACTGCCCACTTCACACCTCGCCACCGAACCTGTTCTAATGTGTCGGCGGCTCCGCGTCGGTTCATCTCGACCGACACGGCTGTCGCCGACGTCGACCGTGGGGGCGTGTCGTCGAGCAGGGTCGTCGGAATGTGCTCCGAGGGGGAACCAAGCAGTGTCATCGTGGCAGAGGGCCGCCGGGCTCAGTTGCGCGTTTCTGATCGCCGTTGTCGCGAGTATCGCTGCGCCACAACCATCGTCGGCCGCCCCGGCCAGGCTCAGCGAGTCGTCCCGCGTCCTCGCGGTCTCGTCGGCGACGCCCGCCCGGGCAACCATGACCGTGTACTCGGCCGCCATGAAGCGGCCCGTCCGGGTGAGCGTGTTGGTGCCGCGCAACAGCACCCGCCCGCGACCCACCGTGTATCTCCTCGACGGCATCGACGGTGGCGTGTACACCAACTACACCCAGAGCGGGTGGACCTTCCAGACCGACATCGTGGAATTCATGGCGGACAAGCAGGTCAATGTCGTCATGCCGATCGGCGGAACCGGGTCGTACTACACCGACTGGCGCAAGCTCGATCCCGTGCTCGGCCGGAACATGTGGGAGACCTTTCTCACCGAGGAACTGCCACCGCTCATCGACAAACGCTTCCGCGGGAACGGCGGCAACGTCATCGGCGGGCTGTCGATGGGGGCGCTCGGCGCGATGTCGATCGCGGTGCGCCATCCCGATCTCTATCGCGGAGCGGTCGCGTTCAGTGGGTGCCTCGACCAGGGGACCCCGGAGTTCCGGCAGGCGACAGCGACGTCGGTGACGACCCGCGGAGGTAACCCCGAGAACATGTGGGGTCCGCTCTCGCATTCGACCTGGGACGCCCACAACCCCGCCGACCACGTCGCGGCCCTACGGGGCAAGCCCGTCTATGTCGCAGTCGGCAACGGCCTTCCCGATCCCGCACTCGGCGTGGCCGGTCTGGCCTCCCCGGTGGGTGGCGTGCTCGAGGGCGTCGTCGCGCGGTGCACGGACAGCTTCAAACGCCGTGCGGATAGCGCGGGGGTCGACATCACCTACGACTTCCGTGCCGGCCTGCACTCCTGGGGTTACTGGAATCAGGACCTGCACCGCGCCTGGCCGACCATGGCGCGAGCACTGGACATCCCCCGCTGAGCAGGCGCACATCCCGGACGCGAGATGAAGTTCGGCGACCGCCGGGAAAGCCATTTTCTGTCGATCGATAGGGTGCGAGGTGGTGACGCGACCGAGGTGTCGTGCACCCGCCCCACTCGTGAAAATCGGAGAAGGAAGTGGTCGCCACCGTGGCCGTGCTCGATGAGAAGATCAGCGATCTGTACGCGCAGGTTGTCGCGCGCAATCCCGGCGAGGCCGAGTTCCACCAGGCGGTGCGCGAGGTGTTCGACAGCCTGGGCCCGGTCCTGGCGAAGCATCCCCACTACGCCGACGCCGGCATCATCAAGCGCCTGACCGAACCCGAACGTCAGATCATCTTCCGGGTGCCCTGGGTCGACGACGACGGCGAGGTCCAGATCAACCGGGGATTCCGGGTCGAGTTCAACTCGGCACTCGGTCCGTACAAGGGCGGTCTGCGATTCCACCCGAGCGTCTACCTGGGAGTCGTGAAATTCCTCGGCTTCGAGCAGATCTTCAAGAACGCACTCACCGGACTGCCCATCGGCGGCGGCAAGGGCGGGGCCGACTTCGATCCCAAGGGACGCTCCGACGGCGAGATCATGCGGTTCTGCCAGTCATTCATGACCGAGCTGTACCGGCACATCGGCGAGTACACCGACGTGCCTGCCGGCGACATCGGGGTCGGCGGCCGTGAGATCGGCTACCTGTTCGGACAGTACAAGCGCATCACCAACCGGTACGAGTCCGGCGTCCTGACCGGTAAGGGACTCGCGTGGGGCGGTTCGCAGGTCCGTACCGAGGCCACGGGGTACGGCGTGGTGTTCTTCGTCCGCGACATGCTGGCCGCCGCCGGCGACAAGCTGGACGGCAAGACGGTCGTCGTATCCGGGTCGGGCAACGTCGCCATCTATGCCATCGAGAAGGTGCAGCAACTCGGCGGGCGCGTGGTCGCCTGCTCGGATTCGGGTGGCTACGTGGTCGACGAGGGCGGTATCGACCTCGAACTCCTCAAAGAGATCAAGAACGTCCAGCGCGGCCGGGTCGCCGACTACGCCCGCGCGCGTCGTGAGACGGCCACGTTCGTCGAGTCGGGTTCGCTGTGGAACGTCCCAGCCGACATCGCGGTCCCCTGCGCGACGCAGAACGAGCTCAACGGCGTCGACGCGGCGCAGCTGATCAAGAACGGATGCCAAATCGTCGCCGAGGGCGCGAACATGCCGACCACCCCCGAAGCGGTCCGCCTCTTCAACGAAGCGGGCGTCAGCTTCGCGCCGGGAAAGGCCGCGAATGCGGGCGGGGTGGCGACGAGCGCACTCGAGATGCAGCAGAACGCCTCTCGGGATTCATGGTCATTCGCCCACACCGAGGACCGGCTGTCCGAGATCATGTCCGGCATCCACGATCACTGCCTGCACACCGCGGACCACTACGGCGTACCGGGCAACTACGCGACGGGGGCCAACATCGCGGCGTTCACCCAGGTTGCCGACGCCATGCTGGCACTGGGCCTCATCTGACCTCAGTCGGGCTCACCCGCGAGGACGCGGACGTCCGACACGTCGTACTCGGCCACGACCGCCGAGAGGATCGCCGCGCTCTGGGCTTCGCCGACGCCCTCGCCCCGGAATGCGTCGACGGCTGCCTGCGAGGCCCATCTCTCGAAGATGTTGATCCGATTCGGGTCGACCGGGTCGGCGCAGATCGCGAAGTCCAGGCAGCCGGGTGTGCGGCGCGCCGCCGAAACCACCTCCGCGCATTCGTCGAGGTAGGCGGTGCGTCCTTGCGCGTCCACCTCGAGACGTCCGGCAACGATGACCATGTGAGCCCTCCGCTTTCTCGGTGACGGTTCGATCGGCCCTCTGATCGGGCGTCAGAGGTCCGACCGTCCGGACCGGCGAAACTCATCGGTTTCCGTCGTCGCGGACAAACAACTCCGCGCGGCCTAGGCTGATCGGATGGCACTGGTTCTCGGTCCGATCCTGCGACACGTCGACGAGACGTCCGCCCTGGTCTGGGTGCAGACCCACGAACCGGCCGAGGTCGAGGTCCTCGGCCACACCGCGGGCACCTTCGAGGTCAGCGGTCACCATTACGCGCTCGTCGAGGTGACGGGGCTGGAACCCGACACCGTCACCGAATATCAGGTTCACGTCAACGGCGCGCCGGAGTGGCCGCTGCCGGAGTCGGACTTCCCCCCGAGTGTGATCCGCACCCGCGGACCCGAGACCGCCGGTCGGCACAGGTTCGTGTTCGGCTCGTGCCGCTACCCGCGAGCCGAGGACCCGAAGATCGACGAGAAACTGGGCCTCGACGCCCTCGATTGCTACGCCATCCGGATGCGCGGCCTCCCCGTGGAGGAATGGCCCGACACGCTGATCCTGCTCGGCGATCAGGTGTACGCGGACGAACTGACCCCACAGGTCAAGGAGTCGCTCGCCTCGAGCCGGACGTCGGCGACCGGCCCGTCGGATGAGGTCGTCGATTTCCAGGAGTACGAGGGGCTGTACCGGCACACATGGGGCGATCCGGAGATCCGGTGGATCCTGTCCACCGTCGCCACCGCGATGATCTTCGACGACCACGACATCCGCGACGACTGGAACACCTCGGATACATGGCGGCAGCAGATGAGTGAGAAGCCGTGGTGGCGGGACCGTATCCGCGCGGGTCTTGCGTCGTACTGGGTGTATCAGCACCTCGGCAACCTCTCCCCCGCCGAGCTGGAGGACTCCGCCGACTATCGCCGCGTTCGCGAGATCGACGGCGATTGCTGGCCGTATCTGGTCGAGCTCGCCGACCGCGCCGATCACGAGACCGACGGCACCAAGGGGATCCGCTTCAGCTTCCGATGGGACCTCGGTGCCACGAGGCTGATCATGATCGATTCGCGGAACGGTCGCATCCTGGCCGGAGGAACTCGAAAGATGTTGAGCGACATAGAGTTCGACTGGATCGAGAAGCAGGTCGCCGACAACCTCGACAGCGTGGACCATCTGGTCCTCGGATCGTCGCTCCCGTGGCTGCTGCCGCCCGTCATCGGGGACGTTGAGACCATGAACGAGATCGGCGCCCGGCGGCGCGGGCTTCGCGGACGCCTCGCCGAGAAGATCCGACAGGGCGCCGACCTCGAGCACTGGCCGGCGTTCTTCGACTCCTTCGTCCGCCTCAGCGAGATGATCCGCGCCGTGGCCGACCGCGACTCGGGTCCCGCGACGGTCAGCGTCCTGTCCGGCGACGTCCACCACAGCTATGCGGCCCGGGCCGACTTCCCCGAGCCGACCCGCGCGGCCGTCCACCAGTTGGTCTGCTCGCCGGTCCACAACGAGATCCCGCCGTACATCAAGGTGGTGTTCCGGCTCGGCTGGTCGGCTCGGCTGGCCGCCGGGGTCCGGCGTTGGGTCCGCCGACAGGGGTCTCCGGAGCTGCCGGTGGCCTGGCACAACACTCTTGGACCACTGTTCGGCAACACCATCGCGATCCTGGCCGTCGACGACAGACGTGCCCAGGTCACCTTCGAGCAACCCGACCTCGACGGGACGCTGGGCACAGCGGGGCACCTCGCGCTGACGCCGGACGTCGCGGCAGCCGAACGCGACCAGGGCGCGCCGTCGCCGCGACAGCACTAGTCCAGACAGAATTCGTTGCCCTCGGGGTCCTGGAGCACGATGTGACCCCCGCTCATCGGTGGCGCGGGCTCGTGCCGTTCGACGCGCGTGGCGCCCAGGGCGACTAGCCGGGCCGCCTCGGCCTCCAGCGCACGCATGCGCTCGTCGCCGCCCAGCCCGGGCGCGGCCCGGACGTCGAGGTGGACACGGTTCTTCGCCGCCTTCCCCTCGGGCACCCGCTGGAAGAACAGGCGCGGGCCACGCCCGTCGGGGTCGACGACACCCGATGCGTCGTTGCGGTGCTCGGGCGGAACACCGAACGCTTCCAGCGCCGCGTCCCAGGTGTCGAATCCCGGGGGCGGGTCCTGCACTCGGTACCCGAGCACGTCCGCCCAGAAGGCGGACAGCGCCGCCGGATCACCACAGTCGAAGGTCACCTGAATCTCTGAAGACATGGGAGATACTCTGCCCCCGATCGAGGACAACCAGGGTCCTATTGCCAGCTTGCGACAATCTTCAGATCTCGTCTCTTTGCACGTACCATCGACGGCATGCATGTCCACGAACTCCTGCCCACCACTCCGACGAACACCGCGGAGGCGCTCGACCTGTTCGACTCGTCACCCGCCGTCGATGCCGACTTCATGATCGGCACCTGGCGCGGAGCCGAGCTCCCGACCGGGCATCCCCTGGACGGGTTCCTCGCGGCCAGCGGTTGGTGGGGTAAGCAATTCGTCGATGCCGAGACCGTGCACCCGCTGCTGTTCCCCACGCGGGACGGATCCGCACTCTGGGCGATGAACCCGGCGATCGCCTTCGGCGGACTGGGGATCGCCGAGAAGGCGCCCGGAGTCAAATCGATGTCCTTCGCGACCCCGATCGCCGCCACCCGGCTGCTCAGCCAAACCAGACGAGCCCGCGCCCGCCTGCGGACCACTCGGTACCGGGGCACCGACACGGCGACCATGGTCTACGACCAGTTGCCGATCAACGACGTCTTCCACCGTCTCTCCGACGAGGCCGTGCTCGGCGCGATGGACCTGAAGGGCTCGGCGGCTCCCTACTTCTTCGTCCTGCGACGCGACGACTCCCTGCGCGTGCTCTGACCTGGTCGCCCTCGCCCTGAATGGCCTGACGACCGCCGGCCGCCGAGAGCCGAAGAGGCGTTCAATGGATCCATGGACACCTCACACAGATCTCGCATAACGCATCTCGGTGCCGCGGCGGCCGCGTGCGCTGCGCTGACAGGCATCGCACTCGGCTCACCGGCGGTCGCGCACGCATCCCCGGCGATACCGAGCGGCTACTACCAGGGCGACGTGCCGGGCCAGCCGATCGCGAACACGCTCTGGTACGGCAAGAACTTCACCGGCTCCTCCGTCGTGAACGACACGGCCATCGGCTGGGCTTTTCCGGGAGCGGTCTACCCGGGCAGGTCCGTGCAGGACGGCGCGCCGGTGATCGTCGTGGACTATTCCGGAACACCTCTAGGTTTCGTGCGCGACGAACTCCGACCCGACGGCCGGGGAGGCTACTGGGGACGTGCGCTCACCGGAACCACCGAGCTGACCCGCTTCCACCTGATCCGGCCCTGAACTGCCACGCTCAGGTCCGGTATCAGAGCTCGGCCAGCGCGGTGCGGATGTCGTTGGCCGATGCCACCGCCTCCCGCAGCCCCACCTTCGCCTCGGAACGCCCGCGCTCCGCGGCGGCCAGACGCTGCCGGGCAAATCGCAGCTCCTCCTCGCACCGCGCCAGCTTCTCGCGTAACTCCTGCGCCGCTCCGGCGAGTTCGTCGATCTCAGCCGACACGGTGTCCACCGCCCGCGACGCCTCGGTCAGTGTCGCCCGCGCGGCCTTCTCGTCTTCTTCGGCACCCGCCAGGTGCGCCTCCAGTTCGCGACGGGCCTTGTCGGCTTGCTCTGCCCGCTCGTCCGCGTCGGGCCCCTCGGTGTCCGTGCTGGACGCCGGCGACGGGTGCGACGCCTCGGATTTCGACGACTCAGCGACGACCGGATCCGGCACGACGAACACACCGGCCGGCCCGAAACCGCTGTACTCGACGGCGGTGACCAACCGACCGTGCATGAGCTGGTCCAGGACCTCCTCGTCGGCCACCGCGGCACGCAGTGTCTGAGTGACCTCCCGAATTGCGCTGTCCGCCAGCGTGACCCGCAAGTCAGCCGCCGTGCGGGCGATGCCGTCAGCGGAGGCAGTGAGCAGTTGCTGTCTGCGCCGCGACAGCTCGCGCATCTTGTCGGCCGCCGAACGGCGTTGCGCCGCCGAGAGATCCGCGGCAAGCTGGGCGATGAGGGCGCTGTCGTCGGGGTTCGCCCGCACCCATTGGTTGACGGCCCAGGCCGACTGGGTCGGCCGACGCAGCTTGGAGACACGTGCGGCGAGGTCGCGATCGCCGTCGTCCTTGGCCGCCTTCGCGAGCTCGTTGCGGCGTTTCACGAACACGTCGGGAGCCAACCCGTAGAGCTCGTCGACGATCTCGTCGAACTGAGACATCGCGACACCTATTCGAGTCGACGTCGCGGGCACATGGGTCGATCCTACGACGGAAGGCCGGACGCCCGGGGACATCTCACAACCGACCTCCGCCGCCTTGCAGTCATCTCGCTTCGACGGGCGGCGACGACGATCCGGAACTATGCTGGCGCTTTCCCCGCGCGGCGGACGATCGTCGCGGCAGAAGGCGAGGACGACGATGATGTCCGGTGAACACAAGTCCCTGGGTCACATCCGACTGACATCACACAGCGGTGGTATAGATGCGCCGCCCATCCGCTGGGGTGCCGCGACGGCATCGGAACGCGGACCCGTCATCGGGACCACGGTCACGCGGGGGCACCGTAACGTGATCGGCACCCACAGCGGGTCCTACAGCGTCTACCGCGCGCTGGCCGTCGCCGCGGGGGCGCTGGCCCGCGAACACCGTGCCGACCTCACCAACACCTCGCCCACCGACCACATCGGGCCCTACCCGCAGTGGCGAGATCCACGGGCGATCGTGTCCCTCGATCCGTGGGGCGCCACGGTGGCGCAGAGTTTCCCCGACGAGATCGGGCGGGGCTACGACATCAGACCCACCATCGCCGTCACGAAGGCGCACGTCATCCTGCCCGAGATCGCCGAGGCAATCGAGAAGGGTCGCCTCGTGCCGGACGGTGAGACCCTGCTGCCCAATGGCGCGGCGCTCGTCACCAAGGCGGCGGTCGAACCCGTCTGGCATCTCCCCGGTGTGGCCGAGAGGTTTGGGTGTTCGGAGGCGGAACTGCGCCGCGTCCTGTTCGAGGAGACCGGCGGGATGTACCCCGAGCTCGTGACGCGCTCCGACCTCGAGGTGTTCCTGCCGCCCATCGGCGGGCAGACGGTCTACATCTTCGGTGATGCGCGCGATCTCGCCGACCCGTCGGTCGAACTCACCGCCCGCGTCCATGACGAATGCAACGGATCCGACGTGTTCGGCTCCGACATCTGCACGTGTCGCCCGTATCTGACCCATGCGATCGAGGAATGCATCCGCGGCACACAGAACGGTGGTGTCGGGCTGGTCTCCTACTCGCGCAAGGAGGGCAGGGCACTCGGCGAGGTCACCAAGTTCCTCGTCTACAACGCCCGTAAGCGCCAGGTCGGCGGCGACACCGCCGACCAGTACTTCGCCCGTACGGAATGCGTTGCCGGAGTGCAGGACATGCGGTTCCAGGAACTGATGCCTGACGTGCTGCACTGGTTCGGGATCACCAAGATCCATCACCTGGTGTCGATGTCGAACATGAAGTACGACGCGATCACCGGCGCTGGGATCGAGGTCGGCGAACGGGTGAACATCCCCGACGAGCTGGTACCGGCCGACGCACGTGTCGAGATCGACGCGAAGATGGCCGCCGGTTACTTCACGCCGGGACCCGTCCCCGATGCCGATCAACTACGCCAGGTCAAGGGCCGGGGGCTGGAGTGACCCCGGTCGAATCGACTGCCCCTGAGGGGCTGGAGGCCGTCGAGGCTGTCGCTCTACTGCGTTCGACCGCGACGATCCGGGACCGGGCGCGTCAGCTGCTCGATCGGGCACGGACCGGCGAGTCGTCGTGGTTCACCGTGCACGACTCCTTTCTGGACCCGGCGGCCGAACTCGTCGTCGACACGAGTCGAACACGATATCCTCACGGCGACATACCGTTCCACAGCCGCTGGCGCCACTTCGAAGCCGGGGGTGTCGACCGTCTGGCAACTCTTGACGACCGGCTTCCGGCCACCGAGGGAGCGGAACGCAGCCGCACCCTCATCGACATCGTGCTCGTCAGCGTGCTGCTCGACGCCGGCGCCGGACCCGACTGGAGCTACCGCGACTCGAACGGGCTCACACTGGCACGCTCGGAAGGTCTGGGCGTCGCGAGCTGGGAGGCCTTCGGTGCCGGTCTGTTCTCCAGCGACCCGACACGACCACTGCAGGCCGACGCCGCCGGACTGGAGGCGATCACCGTCGACGCGCTCAGCGCCGCCTTCCAGGTGGCAGACGACAACCGGCTCGCCGGCCTGTCCGGACGCGTCGACCTCCTGCGCGGCCTCGGCCGCGTGCTGGCCTCCCGCCCCGAGATCTTCGGCGCCGACGCACGGCCCGGCGGGCTGTTCGATCACCTCACACGGGGCGGTCGCTCCCGGGTGCCGGCATCCGACATACTCCAGGCGGTCCTGGAACACCTGGGCCCGATCTGGCCGACGCCCAACATGATCGGGTCCCACCCACTGGGCGATTGCTGGCGCCACGACGCGGTCACCGGACCCGGACTCACGGCCGGGTGGGTGCCCTTCCACAAGCTGTCGCAGTGGCTGACCTACTCGATGCTCGAGCCGTTCGTCTGGGCGGGTGTCGACGTGACCGGGCTCGACGACCTGACCGGCCTGCCCGAGTACCGCAACGGCGGGCTCCTGCTCGACACCGGCGTGCTCGCACTCCGGGACGACGCCGGTGCGGCACGCGAATGGGACGTCGACGACGAGCTCATCGTCGAGTGGCGAGCCCTGACCGTCGCGCTCCTCGACGAGCTCGCCGATCGCGTCCGGGACCGTCTCG
Source organism: Gordonia terrae (assembly GCF_051789125.1). Classification (GTDB taxonomy): domain Bacteria; phylum Actinomycetota; class Actinomycetes; order Mycobacteriales; family Mycobacteriaceae; genus Gordonia; species Gordonia terrae_A. The sequence goes on from NZ_CP196526.1 coordinate 2,798,692, forward strand.
GGTCGGATCCGGCCGCGATGCCGCTCGCGTGCGTCCTGGAGGGCGGCACCTGGGCAGCCGGCCGCCTCCTCGCCGCACGACTCCGAAACGGACTGCCGCCGTTGTCCATACGAAGCACCGGCACCGTCTTCTAGCCACAACACCGTCAGTCGTATCCCGAACCTCGCACGTGCTGGAGGTCGGTCGACCCCGAGAGGAATCCATGGGCACCGTTGCCGTCATCGATCACCCGCTGGTGCAGCACAAGCTGACCCTGATGCGCCGCAAGGACACGTCCACCAACGATTTTCGGCGACTCCTGGACGAGATCTCGATTCTCATGGCCTACGACGTGCTGCGGGACATCCCGATGCACGAGGTGACCATCGACACCCCCCTCGAGTCCACCCGGGCGAACGTCATCGACGGCAAGAAGCTCGTGTTCGCCGCCGTCCTGCGAGCAGGCGCCGGCATCGCCGACGGCATGTTGACGGTGGTACCCGGCGCGCGCGTCGGCCACATCGGGCTCTACCGCGACCCGAAGACGATGGTCGTCGTCGAGTACTACTTCAAGATGCCGTCGGAACTGTCGGAACGGGACGTGGTCGTCGTCGATCCGCTTCTGGCGACCGGGCATTCGGCGGTCGCTGCGATCGATCGCATCAAGGAACATTCCCCGAAGTCCATCAAATTCGTGTGCCTGCTGACCTGCCCGGAGGGCATCGCGGTCCTGCACCGCGCGCACCCCGACGTGCCGATCTTCACCGCGGGGGTCGATCGCGAGCTCGACGACAACGGTTTCATCCGGCCCGGACTCGGCGACGCCGGCGACCGGATCTTCGGGACCGCCTGATCCGGGACCGGGCGCCGTCTAGGACACCTGCCACGCCACCGCCGCGCCGATCGCGCCGGTCGCGTTGATCGCCCAGTGCAGCGCGATCGGTGCCAGCAGACTCGTGGTGCGCTGACGGAGCCAACCCAGCACGAAACCGGCCGCCCCGGTCGCCACCACGGCACCCGCGATCCCCGCGACCTGGGCGAGGGCTCCCGAACCGAGCACATCACTCAGGCCCTCGTTGCCCGCGGTCAACCCCGTCGAGGACAGGATGTGCCAGAGTCCGAACGCGACCGCCCCAGCCAGCAGCGTCACCATCGGGCCGAACACCCTGCCCAGGGCACCCTGCAGGACACCGCGGAACAGGATCTCCTCGGGAATCGCCGTCTGCAGCGGAATGATCACGAATGCGGCAAGGAGGGCGTCGGACGTATCGTCGTAGCGGTCCGACAGGAAGAACTCGCGCGTCGCCGGAATCGCGACCGCCGTCGACACGACTGCCGCAACCACAATGACCGAGGCGACCGCGAACGGAATGCCCGCGCGCAGTTCTGATCGACTCATCCCGAGGTCGCGCCACCCCAGGCCACCTGCCCGTGCCACCAGAACCGACGCCGCCGCGGCCACCGGGACGATCACCACGGCCACCGCGCCGTCGACCCGGTGCGCGAGGACGTTCACCCCGATCAGCAGGAGGGCCACCGTGACCAGAAGCACGACGCCGTTTCGGCGGGACGGGGTGGCCACGCGTCGAGTGTGCCGTACACCGCCGTCGGGGTGTCGGTGATCCACGGGCCCGTGTCGCAGAATGATGCGGTGCGCAAGCCCGAGACCGTCGTCGATCGCCTCGAACGGCATCAGGTCGTGCTCTACCTCGGCGCCATCGTCGCCGGGTTCGTGCTCGGCGTGTCCGCACCCGAACCCGCGGAGGTCCTCGCCGTCGCGATCACCCCGCTCGTCGCCACACTGCTGTACGTGACCTTTCTGCAGGTGCGGTTCGCCGACCTGCTCGACTCGATGCGCGACCGACGGTTCCTGGCCGCGGTTCTCGTACTGAACTTCTGTGTCGCACCGGTGGTGGTGGCGGCGTTGTCGTTCGTACTACCTGCCGATGACGCGATCCGTCTCGGAGCGCTGCTGGTGCTGTTGTGTCCCTGCGTCGACTACGTCGTCGTGTTCACCGGCCTCGCCGGCGGGGACGCTCGACGGATGCTGGCAGCGACCCCGATCCTGCTCGTCGTCCAGATGCTGGCGGCGCCGCTGTACCTCGCGTTGCTGCTGGGCGACGGCCGTTCGGTGATCGATCCCGGCCCGTTCGTCTGGGCGTTCCTGGTGCTGATCGTGTCGCCCCTGGCACTGGCCTGGATCACGCAGATGTGGTCGCGCACATCACCGGTCGGGCGACGCTTGCAGGACGGAGCCGCGACGACGATGGTGCCGCTCATGATGGGCGTGCTGTTCGTCGCGGTGAGTTCCCAGGTGCCGCGGGTGGACTCACGATTCGCTGACATCGCCGGCGTGATCCCGGTCTATGCGACATTTCTCGTCGTCATGGCCCTCGTGGGGCTGGTCATGACGCGCTTGTTCCGGCTCGCCCCGGCGTCGGCCACCGCGGCGGTGTTCTCGGGTGCGACCCGGAACTCACTCGTCGTCCTCCCGCTCGCCCTGGCACTGCCGGTCGGCGCCGAACTCGCGGCCGCGACCGTGATCGCTCAGACGCTCGTCGAACTCGTCGGGATGGTCGTGCTGGTGTGGGCCTTCACTTGTGCGGCACGTCGGCGCTGAGCCCGCCGTCCATGACGAACTCTGCACCGGTGGCGTAGGACGATTCATCACTGGCGAGGAACACCACAAAGGTCGACACCTCGCTCGATTCGGCCGCCCTGCCCATCGGCACGGTGACCATGTCCTCGGGAATCCCCTCGGTCATCGGGGTGCGGATGAGACCGGGGTGGATGGAGTTCACCCGCACGTTGTGCGGAGCCAGTTCCAGCGCAACGGATTTGGCCAGGCCCCGTACCCCCCACTTGGTGGCGACATAACCGTGGGCCCACGGACTCCCGCGCAATCCCTCGACCGAGGACACGTTGATGATCGACCCCCCGCCCGCGTCGATCATCAGGTCGGCGACGGCCTGGATACCGAGGAACGTCCCCGTCAGGTTGACGTCGAGGATCTGCTTCCACTTGTCGAGCCGGAACTTCTGGATCGTCGACCCGTTCACAATGCCCGCATTGTTCACCAGGACGTTGACCTTGCCGTACTCGTCGACGGCGGTCGTCACCGCGGCCTGCCAGTCCTCCGGTGACGTGACGTCGAGATGCACATAGCGTGCCGCGTCTCCGAGTTCGGTAGCGAGCTGCTTGCCCTCGTCGTCGAGGATGTCGCCGATCACCACCTTCGCCCCCTCGGCGACGAGGGCTCGGGCGTGCTCGGCACCCATCCCCCGCGAACCGCCCGTGATCACCGCAACCTTGCCGTCTACGCGTCCCATGGCGAGCAACGCTACCGCGACCACAGCGAAAATAGAACAGGTTCCACCAAGAAAATGGTCTACTGAACAGACAGAAGTCCGGACAGGTGTACACCGCGCCGACCGGCGCCTTTCGATGCAAGGAGTTCCACACATGTCCATACGGGTAGCCCTCGTGGGAACCGGCAACGTCGGCAGGTTGTGCTTGACGCAGCTGATCGACGATCCGCGCTTCGACCTCGTGGCCGTGTGCGTATCCACCCCGGAGAAGGTCGGGGTCGATGCGTCGATCCTCGCCGGCTCGGCAGCGCCGACAGGCGTTCTCGCCGTCGACGACCTCGACGCGGTAATAGCGATGGAACCCGACTGCGTCGTGTACTGCTCGATGGGAGACACTCGCCCGGTCGAGGCGTTCGACGACGTGATGCGCGTCCTCGCCGCGGGCATCGACGTCGTGGGATCGTCGCCGAACACGCTGCAGTACCCGTGGGGAGTGATGCCGGAGCGTGCCATCGCCAAGGTCGAGGAGACCACCGCGGCCAGTGGTGCGAGCCTGTTCGTCACCGGTGTCGATCCCGGTTTCGCGAACGACCTCATCCCCCTGGTGTTCGCCGGCACCTGCCAGCGGATCGAGCAGGTTCGCGCCATGGAGATCGCCGACTACGCCACGTACGACGGCGCGACTGTCATGTTCGACGTCATGGGCTTCGGCAAGCCCCTGGACCAGACCCCGATGCTGTTCCTTCCGGGCGTTCTCGGCCTCGCATGGGGGACCACGATCCGCCAACTCGCCGCAGGCCTCGGCGTCACCGTGGACGACATCGACGAGGTTCACGAGAGTGAGCCCGCACCAGAGGATTTCGACATCGCAGCCGGACACATCGCCGCCGGGACCCGCGCAGCCGTGCGCTTCGAGATCATCGGCAAGGTCTCCGGCAAGCCGGTGATCGTCATCGAGCACGTGACCCGGCTTCGGGAAGACCTACGACCGGACTGGGCGCAGCCGGCACAACCCGGCGGATGTTACCGCGTGGAGATCACCGGCGAACCGTCATACACCGTCGACATCTGTCCCACCAGTCGCAAGGGCGACCACAACCACGCCGCGATCGTGGCGGCCGCCGGACGCATCGTGAACGCGATTCCCGCCGTTCTCGACGGCCCGCCGGGAATCCGTACGACATTGGACCTTCCGCTGGTGACGGGTCCTGGGATCGCGTAGCGAGAGAAGGGATACAGCGAACTCCGCCACCGAATGATCCCGATGGGTCGAGGGTTCAGACCATCCCGGCGTCGTGCATGAGGATCGCGACCTGGACGCGGTTGCCGGCATCGAGCTTGGTGAAAATGTGCGAGATGTGCGCCTTGACCGTCGCGAGGCTCATGTGGAGACGCTCGGCGATCTCCGCGTTCGACGCGCCGCGCGCGAGTTCGATCGCGACGTCACGTTCCCGCGCGGTGAGCAGGTCGACTCGTCCGACAGCGTGCGACGCGCGACTGGCACCGGAGTTGACGACCTGTTTGATCAACGCGGCCGTCACGGTGGGACTCAACACCGGCCGGCCGGCGAGCACGTCGCGGATGGCGGCCACGATGTCGCTCGGTGGCGTGTCCTTCAGCAGAAAGCCGTCGGCACCCACGGCAAGCGCTCGGACCACGTAGTCGTCGGCGTCGAACGTCGTCAGCACGATGACTGCGGGCGGAGACGCCAGGGCCTTGAACCGGCCGGTGGCGGCGATCCCGTCCAGGACCGGCATCCGCAGATCCATGAGCACCAGATCGACGGGTTCGAGTGCGTGTGCGTCGATGGCCTCCTGGCCGTTCGCGGCCTCGGCGACTATCTCGAGGCCCGCATCGCCCCCGAGCAGGAGCCGGAGGCCCGACCGGACGAGGGGGTCGTCGTCGACGATCATGATGCGCGCGGTCATGACTGCCACGGTAGCCACACGTGCAACAGGAAGCGTTTGTCCTCACTGACCGTCGCCGACTGCCGTCCGCCGTGCAGTTCGACCCGCTCGGCCAGACCGACCAGCCCGAACCCCCGTGTGGGAGAGGACGAACCCGCCGACAGTGGCAGTGCATTCTCGACGAGCAGGTCCACGCCGTGGTCGGGACCCCCGCGGATGTGCAACGCGACGGGCGCGCTCGGCGAATGCCGACGCGCATTGGTCAGCGCCTCCTGGACACACCGATACAACGTGCGCGAGATCGCGGGACTCAGAGCGTCGATCTCGGCGTCACAACGCGCGTCGATCCGCATGCCCAGCGCACGAGCCTCGTCGATGAGGGACATGAGGTCCAGTGCTGTCTGCGGCTCCTCCGGTCGCGCATCCCCTGGACCCTCGCGTAACACACCGAGCACCTCACGGAGTTCGGTCAATGCCAGGTGTGACGCCTCCTGGATCGTCTGCGCGGTGTCGCGGACCTGCTCTCGCGTCAGATCCGAGCGGTAGGCCAGGGCTCCGGCCGACATGCTCATCGCCGAGATGCGATGGGCCAGGATGTCGTGCATCTCCCTGGCGATGCGGGCTCGTTCCAGGGAGCGCGCCTGCATCACCTTCGCCTGCTGCTCCGCCTCCGACGCGAGCGCACGAGCCTGCCAGCTCGCGAGAAGCTCGCGGCGCGAACCGATGTAGAGACCCCACGCGACCATCGCCGCCGTTGCGACGGCCGTGACCGAGTACTGGACGATGACGGGATCGTTCGCCTCGGTGGGAGTCGCGAAGAATGCGAGCGCGATGATGCCCGCGACGACGGACAACACTGCCTGCGGGATGATCTCGCGCCACTGTCGCCGGGTGGACAACGACACCATCGCGAGAATCCCCGGCCCGAGTGACGACGACGACACGATGGTCGCGAGGTTGGTGAACGTGGCAACCGCGACCGGATGCCGACGGCGCCACCAGATCACGAGGTAGGAGACCACTCCGAGCGCGAGATCGAGGACGAACCACCACCGGGCCTCCTCCCAGAGGTACGACGCGCGCGTGGCGAAGGTGCCCGCCGACACCAGGAGCATCACCGCCAGGCGCCACAGGCGGCCGCCCCAGGTCATCGGGGGCTGATACTGCTCGGGCCGCAGTGAGATGTCCTTGCCGGCCTCCGGCCGGTGTGGGACATCGTTGCCGGCCTCCGGCCGGTGTGGGACGCCCGCCGAGGGAGAAGGAGATCGACGAGGGCGCACGTGACAACCGTAGCCGCACCTCGGTCACCCGAACATCGGACCGATGGGTGCCGACCCCTACGACTTTCGGCTGATGCGACGCTGTCCTCTCGCCCGATGCGCGCGGACGTGCGTGGAGGACACGATGAACGTCATGATCACAGTGAAGAATCTGACGAAGCGCTACGGCGAACACGTCGCGGTCGACGATGTGTCCTTCACCTGCCGTCCCGGCCAGGTGACGGGGTTCCTCGGACCCAACGGTGCCGGCAAGTCGACGACCATGCGGATCATCGCCGGCCTCACTCCGCCGACGTCGGGCGTGGCCCAGCTCAACGGCGCCGACTACCGATCGATCCCGAATCCCGCCACGCAGGTGGGAATCCTGCTCGACGCGTCCGCACAACATGCGGGCCGCACCGGGGCGGAGGTGTTGCGCCTGTCGGCGATGACGATGGGCGTGGGGCGTGACCGTGTCGACGAGATGCTCGAGATGGTCAGCCTGACACCGGAAGAAGCAGGCCGCCGGGTACGCAACTACTCACTCGGCATGCGGCAACGACTCGGGATCGCCGCCGCCCTGGTCGGGGACCCGAAGATCCTGATCCTCGACGAGCCGGCCAACGGACTCGACCCGGCAGGCATCCACTGGATGCGAACCCTGTTGCGCGAGTACGCCAATCGTGGCGGCACAGTCCTGCTCTCATCGCACCTGCTGCACGAGATCGAGATCATCGCCGACGACATCGTCGTCATCGGTGGCGGGCGGATCGTCGCCCAGGGCACCAAGGAAGAGCTCCTCGCCGGGGCCGGGACCCGGGTTCGATCGCTCGACGATGAATCGCTCGGCACCGCGCTCGCCGCTGCCGGCATCACGGCGCGCCGCAACACCTCCGGCGGGCTCGACGTCGACGCTGACGCCGTCGACGTCGGCCGGACCGCCGCCGCGGCCGGTGTCGTCCTCACGGAGTTGCGCCCTGCGGACGGCGCTCAACTCGAGGCCATGTTCCTCCAGCTCACCGCAGGTTCTCAGCGCGAACAGCCCACACTTGAAGGAGCACTTCGATGACCCTCGCCGACTTCGGTTCACCCATCGCCCCGCCGGTCGCGATCGACGTCGACCGTCCCGGCATCCCGTTCACACGTCTGGTCCGTGTCGAACTCCGCAAGCTCGTCGACACCCGCGCCGGGTTCTGGTTGACGGCGTCCATCGGTGTGATCGCGGCGATCGTCGTGGTCGCGATGCTCGTCGCCAACCGGAACTCACCCGAGAATCTGAACCTCGGGCAGTTCTTCGGGATGATGAACATCCCCACCGCGATCATCCTGCCGATCCTGGCGATCCTCCTGGTCACCGGCGAGTGGAGTCAGCGCACCGCGCTGACCACATTCACACTCGAGCCACGGCGCGAGCGGATCATCGGGGCCAAACTGGTTGCGGCACTGATCACCGCGGTTGCTGCCGTCGCAGTCGCACTCTTCCTCGGCGTCGTCGGCAACGGCATCGCCGGTCTGGCGTTCGCCGACCCGGCCGGGGCCTGGGAGCTCACCCTCGCCGGGTTCGTCAACTCCTTCGTGTTGCAGGCGTTCGGTCTGCTGCTCGGCTTCGGCTTCGCCGCGCTCATCTTGAACACCCCCGGCGCGATCGTCGCGTACTTCGCCCTGCCGACCGCGCTGTCCGTGGTCAGCGAGCTGGTCCCCTGGTTCAAAGACAACCTCGGGCAGTGGGTCGACACGACCCTGACCAACATGCCGTTCCAATCCGGCGACTGGGCCACGGGTGGCGAATGGGCCCGACTGCTGGTGTCGGCGGTCATCTGGATCGCCCTGCCACTCGGGCTCGGGGTTCTGCGGGTGCTGCGGTCGGAAGTGAAATAGGAACGACGGGGAGGCGTGACGGTCACGGTCCCGTCCGACGCAGGCCGTCACGTCGTCGATGTTGATACCGTGACCGGGTTCTCAAGAAGCGAGGAACCCACGTGTCATCGACCACCTCCGCATCCGACCCGGCCTCGGAACCGACGCCGGCGAAGCTGACCGAGCCGGGCGAACAGGCCGCGTCGACGAGCGACGAGGACGCACGACCGGCGTGGTGGCGGCGTCGACTCGATCGTTACTCATGCGTCGGACTCACCGTCGCGCTGGTCTTCCTGTGGTTGTCGGTGACACCGTCACTCCTCCCCCGCGGCCCGCTGTTCCAGGGCATCGTCAGCGGCGCCTCGGCCGCGGTCGGTTATGCCCTCGGCGTCGGTGTCTCGTGGCTGATCCGATACATGATCTCCCGGGACGAACCGTGGCCGTCGCCGATGCGCCGGGTCTGGGTGGCGCTGGGCCTGGCCACCGTGGCAGGCACCGTCGTGATGCTCATCGCGTTCCAGCGATGGCAGGATCAGATCCGCACGATGATGGATGTGGACCTGCTGTCGTGGACGGCGTATCCGCAGATCGTGCTCATCGCGATCGTGGTCTTCGCGCTCCTGATGACCATCGGCCAGGCCTGGGGCGACGGTGTGGCATGGCTCGTGCGGAAGCTCAATCGCGTTGCTCCGCCACGGATCTCGGCTTTCACCGCCGTTGCCGTCGCGGTCGTCGTCACCGTCCTCGTCCTCAACGGCGTGGTCGCCGACTACGGGATGAAGGCGCTGAACTCGTCGTTCGCCGCGGTCAACGAGGAGACGACGGCCGACTCCAGTCCGCCGACGACGCCCCTGCGTTCGGGCGGCCCGGGCTCACTCGTGACCTGGAACTCACTCGGACGTCAGGGGCGGATCTTCGTCTCGGTGTCACCGACCGTCGAACAGCTGAGTGCGTTCAACGGGACCCCGGCGATCGAACCGATCCGGGCGTACGTCGGGTTGGGGTCGGGCAGCGACCTGCGCGCCAACGCCGACCTCGCCGCGGACGAACTCGTCCGGGCCGGTGGGTTGCAACGCAAGGTCATCGCCGTCGCCTCGACGACGGGCACCGGGTGGATCAACCAGGCAACCGTGGACTCTCTCGAGTACATGTACAACGGCGATGTCGCGACGGTCAGCATGCAGTACTCGTACCTGCCCAGCTGGTTGTCGTTCCTTGTCGACAAGGAACGCGCCCGCCAGGCCGGTCAGGCCCTGTTCGAGGCGGTCTCGAAACGGGTGCGTGAGGTGCCCGAGGCCCAGCGGCCGAAACTGGTCGTGTTCGGCGAGAGTCTCGGGTCCTTCGCGGCCGAGTCGGCGTTCGGGACGATCCCGGCGCTCAGCGCGCGAACGGACGGCGCGCTGTTCACCGGTCCCACATTCAACAACTCGTTGTGGGTGGACACCACCGGCGCGCGCGATGACGGCAGCCCCGAAGTCCTGCCGGTCTACGACGACGGCCGTGAGGTCCGGTTCATCGCCGATGCACCCGACCTCGATCGGCCGACCCCGGACTGGATGACGACGTCCGGGCGCGCGGTGTACCTCCAGCACGCATCCGACCCGATCTCCTGGTGGTCACCCAGCCTCATCCTGCGTGAACCGGAGTGGTTGAAAGAGCAACGCGGACGCGACGTGCTGTCGGCGATGCGCTGGATTCCGTTCGTCACCTTCCTCCAGGTGAGCGCCGACATGGCGGTCTCGGTCGGGGTGCCCGACGGCCATGGACACAACTACCGGTCCGCGATCCCGGCAGCGTGGGCGAAGATTCTCCAACCACCGGGATGGACCCAGACCAAGACCGACGAGCTCATCCCCCTTCTCCGACGCGACTGAGCGCAGCGGCACGGTGGAACTCCGGCCGGGCCACATCCATCGGGGCAATTTCGGTCGGGCGCAGGACCGAGCCGTCGTCGCATACTCAGGGGGTGAGCGCTTCCCCGACCGACCGCGACCGACTCCGGCAGCTGCTCGACGCCGTCCTCGCCGAGGACCACGGCTCGCTCGACGCCATGGCCTCCGGCGCGTACTCGTCCCCGTTCCACTTCGTCCGGCAGGTCAGACGTGGAGCCGGGGAGGCACCCGTCGCCCTGCGCCGACGGGTCCTCCTCGAACGAGCTGCGTGGCTGTTGCAGCGAGGCGAGTCGGTGACCGACGTCGCCTTCGACTCGGGATACTCATCGGTCGACGGCTTCTCCCGCGCATTCAACCGGGCGTTCGGTCACAGTCCCGGCCGGATGGGTGCCGTCGGCGAACACAGCCACTGGCTGCCGGCACCGAACGGTATCCACTTCCACTCGCCGACCGCGCTCTATGTCGACAGCGGCTCGCCGACCACCGAGGACGCGGGCAACGTGGTGATGCTGATGATCCGCCACGATCTCGACGACACCGAGGCGCTTCTCGACGCGGTCGAGAACATCGACGACGACGCCTGGCGGGCGCCACGCCTGAACGGTCACCAGTCCCTGTCCTGGAGTGGTCCGGAAGAGACTCTGGCGCAGGTGATGTCGCATGTGGTCGCGGACAAGCTGCCATGGTTGGCGACAATCGGTGGCGACGATCTCCCGCCTCCCGCGCCCACCGAACTCACCGCCCTCGTCGAACTGCACCGCGACATCGCGCCGCGATGGCTGGCACTGGTCCGCGACATCGACCGGCGTGGGGCGTGGCAGGACAGCGTGATCGACGCCCTGTGCGATCCACCTGAGTCGTTCCTGCTCTCCCAGATCGTCGCTCACGTCCTCACGTTCTCGGCGCATCGTCGACTCCTCGCGCGCTGGATGCTGCGCGACGCCGGCGTCGACGTCGCCACACCGACTCTCGACCCCGACCCGATCATGTGGCACCGCAAGCATTCCGGAGGTTTCTGATGGCATTCCGCTACTACACCGCGACGACTCTCGACGGTTACCTCGCCGACGACCACGACAGTCTCGACTGGCTGCTCAGCCAGCCGCAGGAGGAGGGCGGGGCGATGAACTACGACGACTTCTTCGCCGGCGTCGGCGCGGCGGTGATGGGGCGGACAACCTACGAGTGGATCGTCGAACACGAAGTGGCCGAGGGGAAGCCGTGGCCGTACGAGATCCCGTCGTTCGTGTTCAGCCACCGGGCGCTCACGCCGGTCGCCGACAGCATCACCGCTCTCGAGGGCGCACCCCGGGATCACCGCGATCGCCTTCTGGCAGCGGCCGCGGATCGCGACGTCTGGGTGGTCGGCGGCGGCGACCTGGCCGCCCAGTTCGCCGAGTCCGGCATGCTCGACGACATGATCATCGCGATCGCGCCGGTCACGCTGGGGTCGGGACGACCGCTGTTCCCACGACCCTACGACCTCGAACTCCGCGACTTCGCGCGCAACGGCGCCTTCCTGTGTGCGCGCTATTCCCCGATCGGGTCACGGACGCGTTCCGCGAGCGCCTGAGCGGCGGGAATTCAGCCTTCTCCCACCGACTTGCGCATGGTCTCGGGTACCTTGCCGCGAGCCCACCGCGGCAAGATGAAAATGCCCTCGGCTTCGGCGGTCACGTGCTCGCCCACTGAGATGGTGCCGGTGACGAACGTCTTCACGCCTTCGACCCGCTCGACGCGAGCTTCGCCCCGGATCGGGCCGAGCGGCGTCGCCCGCCGGTACCGGACCGTGAGCGTGCCGGTCATCCCGGGCACCCCCTGGAACTCCGCCGTCGATCCGAGCAACTGGTCGAAGATCAGGGCGAGCACCCCACCGTGGACGAGTCCGGCCGGCCCCTCGTACTGAGGGCCCAGGTCGACCTCGGTCCAGCTGTGGTCGGCCTCGTGACGGAGCTCGACCGGAGGGGCAATCGGGTTGCGCCGCCCCAGCACCGCGTTGCCCCATGAACGCTTGGTGCCGTCGGAGTTGAACCGGATACCGAAGGGGCCGGGCAACTGTTCCTTGCGCAGGATCTCGGTGGCCGCCGCGATCAGTCGCCGCGCCTCGGCGATGTCGGCATCGCCGACCTCGGTCCGCACCGTCGCATCGACCAGTTCGCGGACGCTTCCCGCGATCGACGAGGCCAGCTCGGTCCGGTGTGCGAGTTCCTCAGGATCGATGTCCTCCTGGATGTAACCGCTCATCCGTCCATCTAACAGGGTGCGCCTGCGCCCGAGGCCGACACCCGTGCGCGCACGGCTCCGGGCACGAACCCTTCTGACCGCCGAGTAAGCTCGCCCGCATGACTGACCACGCCTGGAATGACCGCGACTGGACTGCGTTCGACGTCAGCGTTGCCGACAACGTCGCCGAGGTCGTACTGACCGGCCCCGGCAAGGGCAACGCGATGGGCCCCGACTTCTGGCGCGAGCTCCCCGAACTGTTCGGCCACCTCGACACCGATCCCGGAGTGCGGGCGGTGGTGCTCACTGGTTCGGGCAAGCACTTCTCCTTCGGTCTGGACCTCGTCGCGATGGGCGGTACGTTGTCGAGCGTGCTGGCGGGCGACGCGCAGGCCGCCCCGCGGACCGAGTTCCTCGACTCGCTGCGAAAACTGCAGGCAGCCATCACCGCGGTCGCGGACTGCCGCAAACCGGTGGTCGCCGCCGTGTCGGGCTGGTGCATCGGCGGCGGTGTCGACCTGATCTGTGCCGCCGATGTGCGATACGCGAGCTCCGATGCGAAGTTCAGTGTGCGTGAGGTCAAGGTCGGCATGGTCGCCGACGTGGGAACGTTCGCACGGCTGCCGTTCATCATCGGCGACGGCCACATGCGCGAGCTCGCGCTGACCGGCAAGGACATCGACGCCGCCCGCGCCGAGAAGATCGGCCTGGTCAACGACGTCGCCGGTGACCCCGCGGGCGTCCTCGACCTGGCACGCGCGACAGCGCGGGAGATCGCCGACAATCCCCCTCTGGTGGTGCACGGGATCAAAGCCGTCCTGGATCATTCGCGCAGCGCGGCCGTCCACGACAGCCTCCGCTACGTCGCCGCGTGGAACTCCGCGTTCCTGCCCAGCGAGGATCTCTCCGAGGCCATCACCGCGGTCTTCGAGAAGCGCAAGCCGGAGTTCAAGGGCCGCTGACCCTTCGGGCTCGTCAGCGTTCGGCGCGGTGGATCTCCGTGGCGAGCGGATGCTCGTCGTCGAGGCCGGCGAGCATCCGCACGCCGTCGAACGGACGACCGTGCGGCGCGGCGATCTCGATGCCGGACGTCCGCCGGGTGACCGAGGCGGCGAATCGATCACGCAGCCGGTCGTTGGCGGCCATCACCGTGCCGACCCAGCTCACCCGCGCGGAGTCGCCCGGACGATGCCCGCTGCGCTCGAGCGCGGTGACCGCCGAAGCCGCCAGCTCATCGGCCGCGTCGGCCAGGATCTGTTGTGCCACCGCATCGTCCGCGATCGATGCGGCGTCGACCCGACGCGCGAAAGCTGCCACGCGCGTCACCCGATCCGGGTCACCCTGCAGTTCCATGTACAACTCCGGGAGCGGTCCGAACTCCTCGTGCGCCGCGTCTTCGAGGACTGTGGCCGGACCGCGACCGTCGTACGACCGCAGAGCCGCCTCGATTCCGGCGCGGCCCATCCAGTAGGCGCTGCCGGCATCGCCGAACAGATGCCCCCAGCCGTCGACCCGGTGCACCCCGGCCGCTCCCACACCGAGGGTCACCACTCCCGTTCCGACCGCGGTGACAGCACCGAACTCCCCTCGGTTGGCCGACAGGTACCCGGTCACCGAATCATGCGCCAGCGCAACCGAAACGATCCCGAGGTCCGCGAGTTCGTCGAGGATCTCCTCGGGCCGGGAGGCGGACGGAGTCAGGCCCGAGACACCTGCGGCCACCGTCGTACCCGGCACCTCGCCCGAGATGTCTCGCACCGTCGCTGCGATCTGGTCGACGACCGCACGGTCGGTCCGGATCGGCGCCGCCTCGAATTCGTCGACACCGTCCGCGGACTCGACACGCACACGCGTGCCCGTCTGACCTCCGTCGATGAGGATGTGTCGGCGCGTTGCAACGGTCACGGGGCCGAAGCTACTCCCCCCGGCAACCGGTCCGATGCCATACCCGACAACGCCGCCATCGTCGTCGACACCCGGCGCCCGTGACACACTGGACTGATGAAGGTGCGGCGCCGCCTTGCGGTCAAGATCGGTTCCATTCCCTGGATGCCTCGTTTCCTGCCTCAGATAGTGGTGAGCGACAACGCGATCCAGGCCGTCACCGGGCAACGTCTGAGCCTGCTCGACATCGCCGACCTACCCAACATCACGATCAAGGTCCCCGGGCGAAAGAGCGGCGTGGTCCGCACCACCCAGTTGCTGGCTGTTCCCGACGGGCCCGACTGGCTGATCGCGGGATCGTACTTCGGCAGTCCCAAGATGCCTGCGTGGGTGTACAACGTCCGGGCCGCGGACGAGATCGAGATCGTCGTCCACGGGGAGACCACGGCGGCGACCGCGACCGAACTCACCGCGGGTGAACGCACCGCCGCGTGGCAGACGCTGCGCGCGGTCTGGCCGAACTTCGACCTCTACGAACGACGCACCGACCGCACCATCCCGGTCTTCCGCCTGCGCCCTCGCTGAGTGGTCTCAGCCGGGATAGCTTCAGTCGGGGTCGGAGACGAACTGCGGCCGATCCGCCGTGAGGTCGACCGATCCGACCAGATACTGCTCGTCGACGGTCTCCACACGCGGACCGTCGTCGTCATAGCTCGGCGTGTACGCCACGCGCCACCGCACCGGTCCGACGACGTCGACGGTGCCGAGGTCGGTCGTCTCGGGCTCGGTCGAGCTGTGGCCGGGTGAGGTCGTCGGCGCGCGCAGGAGGTAGCGGAGCCCGGACAGGTCACGCGGTGCCGTCCACCGGACACTGCCGGGAACCGCGGACCGGAACAGTCGCTGGGTGCAGCCGGCGATCTCCGCGGCCGGGTCGATGCGGGTGGAGTTCGCACAGCCCCGGAGGTGCTCGGACACCGCCTCACTGACGGCGCTCGTTCCGCTCGGGCTGAGTTCGCCCGTCACCCGAACCGACACCGGGCCGCGCGGCTCGATCGGATAGGTGTCCCCGGCAACGCGGCCGACGAAGTCGGTGTCTGCCGAGCCCCACCGTTGCGGTCCGGGGAACAGGTGCACCGTGTCGCCTCGGCCCACCGCACGGCCGAACAGGGTGGGCCGGACCACCTGCAGCGCATCGATGCGCACGGCCACGGCGCCGTCGACGACCGCCCAGCCATCGGCCACCCGCGTCACCCGAACGGCGGTGTCGGCGACACGTCCGCCCATCCGATACGACGCAGGTACCTCGGTCCGGCCCGCGGCGTAGGACGAGCCGGCCGACTCGTCCGACGCCGCCGAGCCGATCCGGATCTCGCTCATGGGAGCAGCCGCACGCTGCGCGCGGAGCACCTCGTCGGTGAGAAACGTTGCCTCGGGACGAGGTTCGATGACTGCGAGCGCGGTGGCGGCGTCGGCGTCGGCGAGTGCGTTCAGATAGGTGCGGACGGCGTCTTCGGGTGTGGTGGCCCGATCGTCCTCGCGGGACAACCCGGTCAGGAGAGCGGCCACCAGGACCACGGTGAGAAGGACTGCGGCACCGGCGAAGACGACCACCCATCGTCGGCGGTTCACCGCCGCCCCACCCCCGGTCCCGTACGTCGAGGGGTTCGGGCCCGGGGGTGCGGCGATGTGATCAGGGGCTGTCCGATCAGGAGTCCGATCCGGCGGAGGTCGAACCCGCGGCGAACGAATCCGTGAGACGCCCCGCCAGGATCTTCGCGAATTCGGCGGGGTCGTCGAGTTCGCCGCCTTCGGCGATCACGGCCATCCCGTAGATCAACTTGGCCGTCGGAACCAGTTGCTCGTGCTCGCCCGCCGCATATGCCTTGTTCAGTGCCCCGACCAACGGGTGATCCGGGTTGAGTTCGAGGGCACGCTTGGACTTGGGGAACTCCTGGCCGGACGCGCGGTACAGCTTCTCCAGCTGAGGCGACATCGAGAACGTGTCACCCACCAGACAGGCGGCCGACTCGGTGAGCCGCGACGAGAGCCTGGTCTCGCTGACATCGTCGGACAGCGTGGTCGTGAGCCACGACAGCAGATCCGCGTAGGTCTTGTTCTGCTCCTCCTTCGAGGAATCGTCGGCGTCATCGTCGTCGGCGTCGAGGTCGACGGCACCCTTGGCGATGGACTGGAAGGTCTTGCCGTCGAACTCCGCACCCGCCGACACCCACATCTCGTCGACCGGATCGGACAGGATCAGCACCTCGATGCCCTTGGCGCGGAACGCCTCCATGTGGGGCGAGTTGACGATCTGCTGCCGGGACTCGCCGGTCATGTAGTAGATCGTGTCCTGCCCGCTCTTCATCCGGCCGATGTAGTCGGCGAGCGTGGTCAGCTCGTCCTCGGCGTGGGTGGTGGCGAACGACGACGCCTTGAGCAGTGCGTCGCGATTGTCCGGGTCGTTGACGAGGCCTTCCTTGAACACACGACCGAAGCCGTCCCAGAACGTGCGGTAATCGTCCGGACGGCTGTCGCGCATCTCGGTGACCGTGGAGATCACCTTCTTGGTGAGGCGGCGCCGGATCGCGCGGATCTGCCGATCCTGCTGGAGGATCTCGCGGGACACGTTGAGCGACAGGTCGGCCGCGTCGACGACGCCCTTGACGAAGCGCAGGTACTCCGGCATGAGCTCGGCGCAGTCGTCCATGATGAAGACGCGCTTGACGTACAGGTGGATGCCGACCTTGCTGTCACGCATGAACAGGTCGAACGGCGGCTGAGTCGGGATGAAGAGCAGCGCCTGGTATTCGAAGGTCCCCTCGGCCTGGAGCGTGATGGTCTCCAGCGGCGCGTCCCAGGCATGCGAGACGTGTCGGTAGAACTCCTGGTACTCCTCCTCGCTGACCTCCGACCTCGACTTGGCCCACAGGGCCTTCATCGAGTTGATGGTCTCCGTCTCGACGACCGTCTTCGTCTCCGGAGCCTTGGATTCCTCGCCCGACTCCTCGTCGGAATCGGCGGCGGGGGCCTGCACCGGCACCGTCTTCTCGACGTCCATCCGGATCGGCCAGGCGATGAAATCGGAGTACCGCTTGACCAACTGGCGCAGCTTGCCCTGGTCCGCGTAGTCGTACAGATGATCTTCGGTGTCAACGGGTTTGAGCGTCAACGTGACCGACGTTCCCTGCGGCGCGTCGGCGACGTCATCGATGGTGTACGTGCCGTCGCCGGTCGACTCCCACCGCGTGCCCGTGGTCTCCCCCGCCTTACGGGTCACCAGGGCGACCTTGTCGGCGACCATGAAGGTCGAGTAGAAGCCGATGCCGAACTGTCCGATCAGCTCCTCGGCCGCGGCGTCGGAGACACCGTTGGCCCGCGCCTCGGCCAGCGAACGCCGCAACTCCGCCGTGCCCGAACGCGCCAGCGTGCCGATGAGGCCGACGACCTCGTCGCGTGTCATGCCGATGCCGTTGTCGGCGACCACGAGGGTGCGCGCCTGCGCATCCGGCGCCAGCGTGATGTGGAGATCGGAGGTGTCGACGTCGAGGTCCTTGTCGAGCAGCGACTCCAGTCGGAGTTTGTCGAGCGCATCGGATGCGTTCGAGATCAGCTCGCGCAGGAAGCTGTCCTTGTTGGAGTAGATCGAGTGGACCATGAGATCCAGCAGTTGCCGGGTCTCTGCCTGGAACTCGTGGACTTCGGGCTGAGCGCTCATCGCAGACCTCCATGTTCTGTTCTCATGCACCGGCGGCGGCGATTCGGTGCCGGTGCGACGCGTCGGGGACGGACACCGACTTTACCGATCGGCGGTGTGGCTACCCTGGGTCGGGGACCGACTACCCCGGACGAGACCCCGGTCCGTCGGGGACGATCAGGAAGCCAGGTGGATGGGCACACCGCGACTGCTGTTGGTGCACGCGCACCCCGACGACGAATCCCTGTGGACCGGCGGGCTCATCGCGCGTCATACCGACGCCGGCGGCGAGGTCGACCTCGTGATGTGTACGTGGGCCGACGGCACCGTCCGGCACCGCGAACTGTCCGAGGCCGTGGGCATCCTCGGTATGCCGCGGCCGCCCATCATGCTCGGCTACGCCGACGACCGGCGCCCGGAATCGGCCCCCGACGCTCCTCGACTGTGCGCGGCCTCGTTCGACGACCAGGTGCGTGCCCTGACCCACCACATCCGCGCGCTGCAACCCGACATCGTCGTCACCTACGACCCGCTGGGCATATACGGCCATCCCGATCATGTGCACGCCCACCGGCTGGCGTGCGCCGCCGCCGACGCCGCCGCGTCGACGAAGCTCTATCACCGCGCCGGACCCGCGTGGCGCGTGCGATCGCTGTATTTCGCCACCATCCCCGAGTGGATGATGGACGAGCTCGGCGAGAGCCTCTTCGCCGACATCCCGCGTGAACAGCTGCCGGGGACCCCGGAATCAGAGATCGACCTGGTCGTGGACGTGTCCGATCTGACGGAGCGCAAAGAGGCGGCCGTCCGCGCGCACCGGTCGGAGATCCACCGCAGCCGCGCGATCTCCGGTTTCATGGCACTGCCCGACGAGGTCCAGAAGAAACTCCTCGGCGTCGAGTGTTATCAACGTCGCGACCTCGTCCCCGGTGGCTGCGACCTGATCTAGCGGGAGCGCCGCGGGCCCTCGCCACCGCAGCGGCGGTCGGCCTACCCGGGATCGGGGTGGGAGGTCCGCTGATCATCGAACGGGGTCACCGCCGATCGCAGCCCGCTGGCGCGTTGCACCCGACGGTTCACCGCCGCAGCGAGTACCTCGGGCGTGCCGACGATCCGAACTCTGGTGCGGGCACGTGTGATCGCGGTGTAGAGCAGCTCGCGCGTGAGCAGTTCAGATCCTGTGGGCGGTAGGACCACGGTGATCTGATCGAACTGGCTGCCCTGACTGCGGTGGATGGTCATGGCATGAACCGACACCACGTCGGCGAGCTGTGTCGGGTGCAGTAGACGCACGGCGCCTGCACGCCGGAAGGCCACCCGCACGGCATCTCGACCGACGCCGCGCTCGCGTCCGGACCGACTCTCGGGGTCGGCGATCACGACTCCGGTATCACCGTTGAACGTCGACGTCTGACGGTCGTTCGCTGTCACGAGAATCGGTTGTCCCGCATACCATCCCGCGTGCTCGGCAGCCGTCGTTCCCAACCAGTCGGTGATCCGTGCAGACCATCCGCGTACGCCCCACGAGCCCTCACGGTGCGCGCACAGCACCCGGTGTGCGTCGAGTGCGTCCAGCGCGGCGTCGGCGTCCCCCTTCCGAGCCGCGGCACGCAGCGCCCTCCCCCAGCCCACCAGGTCGTCGCGCACGTCGTCGAGGGCGTCCGGCGAGATCAGTTCGACATCGGTGACGTCGGTCGAGGCGACCAGACGTAGGACCTCCTCGGCGTCCCCGGCGTTCACCGCGGCGGCCACCCGCGAGATCCCGCCGCCGAATCGGAATTGCCTGCGCAGCGTGATGACACCGTCGGTGAGACGTGCGGCGTCGTCGGTTCCCAGTCCGTCCGGCGCTAGTCCGGCAGCCTCGACGGCGTGCCGGAACACCGACATCTGCTCCCCCGAATCCGGCCGCACATCCGCACCATCCGTGCGTTCGACGAGATCGGCGAGAACAGCACCAGCCTCGACCGACGCCAGCTGATGCGGGTCGCCGACGAAGATCACCCGCGCGTCCGGACGGACCGCGTCGAGCAGTCGGCTCATCGCGGTCATCGACAACATCGATGTCTCGTCGACGACGATGACGTCGTGGGGAAGCGTGCGACCCCGGCCGTACCGCGGATTGGCTCCCGGGCGCCAGCCGAGCAGTGAATGCAGGGTGACCGCATGCGCGGTGACCGGCAGATCGGAACCCGACTGGACCGACTCGGCTTCCACCGATGCCTGCAACTGCGCGGCGGCCCGGCCCGTCGGTGCGCACAACCCGATGCGCAGACCGGGTCCTTGCAGAATGTGCAGAACGGCGAGAATCCGTGCGACGGTGTAGGTCTTGCCCGTCCCCGGTCCACCGGCGAGAACAGTCGTCCACCGCGTCGCGGCCATCGCGGCGGCGAGCTTCTGGAGGTCGCCGTCATGGGCGGATGAGTAGACGGCGGAGATCGCCGCCCGCAGCGCCGCGGTGTCGGCCGGTGGTGCTGACCGTGCCCGGCGATCCAGGATCTCCCGGATCATCTGCTCCTGCCGGAAGTACTTCTGGAGGTAGACGAGTGGACCGTCGACCGAATGGCGAACCACCAGCGGGCGTAGCGGACCGGCATCACTTCCGGCGACGAGTGGACTCTCGAGGAGTTCGCCGAGCAGGGTGCCGGTCGCCGGGATCGTCAGATGCGAGGTGTCGTCACCGGCGAGCTCGTCGAGCCGGTCCAACGCGAGACAGGTGGAGCCGAGGCGGACGGCGCGGACCGCCAGGGCGGCGCCCAGCCGCGCGGTGTCCGACACCGGTTCGGCACACATCCCCACGAGACGTTCGGTGATGTGGACGTCGGCGGCTGCGAGCACGCCCGCCTCGTTCCATTCCGCCAGGACGCCGCTCGCGCCCTGCACCCGCTGGTCGTCGGAGATACTCATCGGGCTCCTGTCGCGAGGGCATCGGACAGCGCGGTGACCAGTGATGCGGGCAGTGCCCACTCGAACACGCCGCATCCTGCCGGTGTGGCCGGGCCGGCCATCCCCCGCACGAAGTGGTACTGGACCGGACCGAGGTGACGAACCGGGTCGTAACCGGGCACTCGCCAGCGCAGATAGCGGTGCAGCGCAACCGAATACAGCATCGCCTGCAACGGATAGTGGGCCGAGATCATCTCACCCGCCATCGCCGCGGCGTCGAAGTCCTCGACGACCAGGTCGCCCGGACGGATGCGGTTGGTCTTGTAGTCCACGATCACGTAGCGCCCCTCGGGAGTGCGCAACACCGAGTCGATGCTCCCGGTGAGAAAACCACGCAGCCGCCGGTCCGGAAGCTCTCGCAGGTGCCCGGAATACTCCCGTAGCGGATCCTCGGGAGTCAGGTGTTCGTCCATGAGGTCGGCGAGCAGACCCGGTGTCGCACCGGCCGCCGGATCCTTGTCGTGGGGCTCCGCCGGACCCAGCGGCAGCTCGAAGTCGAGTTCGGCGAGCCGGTCGTCCGGGTCGACACCCCACAGGTCGCCGAACCCCAGCGGGGTGGTGAGGACCCCGACGAGCGCGTTGACCAGGGTGTCGGGATCGACGTCGGCGGCGAGGGAACCGATCGCGTCCGAACACAGCTCGCGCACATGGGTTTCGATGTCCGGGGCCGAGGTGTCGACGTATTCGAGGACCTCGTGGACCAGGGTGCCGAACGCAGCTCCGTAAGGAAGTCCGTTCATCAGTGACGGCGTCCCCGCGCGGATGCCGCCATCGCCGGTCACGTCCTCGACCACCTCGGGGATCCCGACCGGTTCGTCGGACAGGATGTCCTCGGCCGGCTCGCTGCCGGTGGTCACGACGGACTCAGCGGGGGTCCCGGGAGCCCCGTGCGCCACGTCCGCGACGATCGCCGAATACGACGTGCGTCGCCACTCCTGGTCGATGCTGCGCCGGAAGTCCGCGACGCCGAGGGCCGCGGGGTCCGGGCCCGGGTGGGGGCGCGCCGCCGGGCCCGCGAGCTCGATGCGGCCTGCAGGTTCGACGGAGATCTGCCGATCGCGATCGGTCAGTGTGCGCAGGACGGTGACACAGGCGGCATCGTCTTCGGGGATCGGCACATCCGAGCCGACCGACCACACGACCTCGCCGTCCGCGCGTGGTGTCTCGACGGCGCTGTCACGTCCGAAGATCAAGCGGTGCAGGGGCCCGCTCGCGGTGTTCATCGACGGCGCCCACCACGCGACGACCTGTGATCGTGCCCGGGTGAGGGCGACGTAGAGCAGTCGCAGATCCTCCCCTGCGGTCTCCTCGGCGTAGCGCTTGCGACGGGCCGCGCGCCCGGGCGCCTGTCCCCCGCCCACATCGAGCCGACGCGTTCCCGAGTCGTCGTGGTAGGTGATGTTGCCGCGGTCGCCGATCCACGTGCCGTCCCAGCCGTAGGGCACGTACACGATCGGGAACTGCAGGCCCTTGCTCGCATGCACGGTCATGATCTGCACGGCCTGGGTGTCGCGATCGAGCCGGCGGCTCTGGTCCTCGTAACGCTGCCGGGCGGAGGTGTCGGCGATCCGCTCGCTCAGCCACTCGACCAACGCGCTCACACCGTCTGAGGTCTCGACGACGTGCTTGTTGCACAGCGCGGAGACCTGGAGGAGGTCGGTGAGGACGCGTTCGCCGTTCTCGGTGGCCAGCACCCGGGCCGCGACGTCGTGGGTGTCGAGGAGCCGTTGCGCCATCGCCGCGAACCCGCCCTGTACGAAGACCCGTCCCAGCGCGGACAGTTCGGCACCGAGACCCGCGATGTCGGGTTCGGTTGCGGTCGCCACCCGCTCCGTCGACCACCCGAGCAACGTCGTGAGCGCGGCGAGGCGGACCCGGTCGGCACGCGACGGCTGCTCGACGGCCCGCAGCACCCACAGCCAGTGGTGGGCGGCCGTCGTCGAGAACACGTTGACCCCGGACCCGATCACCGAGTTGACACCCCGCTCGGCGAGTTCCCGCTGTAGCGGTTCGATCGTGCTGTTGAGCCGCACCAGGATCGCGATGTCACCGGGATCGACCGGGCGCGACACCCCGTCCACGTCGATGCGCGTGCCCTGCGCGAGGGTGTGCGCGATGTCGTCGGCGACATCGGTGGCGATCCGTGCCCGGACCTCCTTCACCGACGGCAGGTTGTAGGAGTTCAGGGACGCGAAGTCGCCGCGAAGGAATGCCCGGATGCGCAGCGGGGACCCGTTCTCGAGCCTGCTGCCCGCGGCGGACGCGGTCACCGGGTGCACGACGATGTCCGGATGCCCCAGTGCCGCTTGCCCGTACAGGTGCCCCAGCGCGTCCACGAGCGCACCGTCGGATCTCCGGTTGACGTCGAGCGCCTGCAGGGTGTCGGCGGATGACACGGCGGCGAGGTAGCTGAGTACCTCCGCGCCGCGGAAGCCGTAGATGGACTGCTTCGGGTCGCCGACGAGGATCAACCGGCGGTGACCGTGGAAGCAGCGACGCAGGATCTCCCATTGCAGCGGATCGGTGTCCTGGAACTCGTCGACGAGCACCACCGAGAACGTACTGCGGATGCGGGCGCAGGCCCGCTCACCCACAACCGGGTCCGTCACGATCCGGTGGAGGATCGCCTGGAGATCGTCGTAGGTGCGCACCCGCGAATCACGTTTGCGCGTCTCGACGATCCGTCGCACGGCGGTGGCGAAGCTCACCCGGCGGGCGGCCACGGCGTCGGGGTTCGTACCATCGGCGAGGTCGTCCTGGTCCGGTGCGAGTTCCACCGAGGCCTGCCGGACCGCGTCACGAGCGATCTCCCGCGCCTCGGCGAATCCGAAATCGGGTGTGTCAGTGGACCAGAACCCGCGGAGGTAGAGGTCGAGCGCCACTTCTTCGGTGAGGTCGTCGACCTCCTCGACGATCGAGTACACGAGTTCGCGCTCACCCAGGAACCCCAGGGCCTCCAACATCCGGTTGCAGAAGGTGTGCGTGGTGGCGATGGTCGAGGCGTCGAAGTCGCTCAGGGCCCGCGCGAGATTGCGGCGGCGGGTGACGACCTCGTCGGCGGAGCCGCTCGCCAGCATCCGCAGCAGCGGATCGTCGGGCTCTCCCGCACCCGCCGCAGAGCGGTCGGCAGCGTCGAGTGGGTGGGGGGACTCGAGGGCGTCGAGAAGCTCACGGACGCGTTCGCGCATACGCTCGCGCAACTCCGCGGTCGCCGCCCGGCTGAAGGTGACGAGCAGCATCTCCGAGATCGGTACGCCCTCGGCGATGTGCCGCGCCGCGAGTCCGACGATCGCGTACGTCTTCCCGGTGCCCGCACTCGCTTCCAAGACGGTGGTGTGTTCGGGGAGGTCGGCGGTGATGTCGAAGGTGCCGGGGCGCGTCATGTGCCCTCCCGGTGGGCGTTGAGGGGTGTCCACACGGCGCGCGCCAGACCGGCGAAGAGCGGGTCGTCCTCTCCCATCGGCAATTCGACGCCGCCCAACGGGTTCTCCGCGAGGCCGCGTCGGGCCAACAGGTCGTCGAATTCGACATCGGCGAGCACGTCGCCGCCGAAGGCGAGCCGGACGTACCGATCGTGGCGGGCACCGAACTTGTCGTCGAAGACCTTGCGCGCGTTCATCAGCGCGAATCTGCTTCGTCGGCCCGGGCCGTCGTTCTCCATGAAGGCGCATGCTGGCTCGAGCGGCAGGGGCAGCGGTCGGCGCAACCCCTCGTCCCGGAGTCGCACCAGATCGTCGAGCAGGGACACCGGGTCGTCGGGACGCCGAAGGGTGATGGTGTGGGTTCCACCGCCGCGTGCGGCGCGTCCGACGAGCACCGCGGTCTGTACGCGACCCGCCGCCTCGTTTCCCTGTGCCGCCGCCGCAGCGACCGACAAGAGCGTGATCCATCCGCTCAGTTGCTGTTTGGCCTTCAGCCGCGAATAGGTGGCCCGCACGACCGTCGCCGGGCCGTCCGGATCGCCGAACACCTCGCCCACCGTCCCATGGAGCCGCCGGCCGTCGGGCAACGCGATGAGGACGTCCAGGGTTGCCGGCGCACCGGAACGCAACGGTTCGACGACGCCGTGCAGACGTGTGACCGCACGCGAGATCGCCCGGAGTTCACGCGTACCGAAGGCGAACGGCGGCAAGGTGCCGCGCCGCAGCTCGGCTGCTTCGCAATCCGCGATGGGCACCCCGGTCAGCATGCGTGACAGGAATCGATCCCCGATCCCCCACTTGTCCAGCGGATCGAGTTCGACGTCGAGCTGGTCATCGTGGCCAGTGTCGTCGTCGGGGATGCGTGCGCCGAGCCGCTGACGCACGAAGGCGGTGATCGGGTCGACGTGGAAGTCCACGAGGGCCGTCAGATCGATGTCCTCGGTGTCGGACGTGCGTTCGGGCGCGGGCAGGGTCTCGCGTGCGGCGACGACGACTCTCCCCGACGGTTCACGCATGCTCTTCGCTCCTTCGAGCAACGCCGCATCGTGACTGAACGGGCCGTCGACACCCTCGACACCGCCGGGCACGAAGTTGCGCGTGTCGAACCCGTGGAGGGTGTGCCGACGAACGGGACTCGTGCCGGCAAGTCGCGTGAGGGCGTCGACGAGTTCGCTCACCACCACCGCAGGGGGCACCCGGCGGCCCGACACGGGGTCGGCGCCGCTGTAGAAGACGAGCAGTGCGTCCCGGGCGGCACAGATGGCGTCGAGGAAACACTGTCGGTCCTCGTCACGCGGATTGCGTTCTCCTACCAGCGGATCGACCCCGAGCACGTCGTCGCCGTCGATGCGTTGCACCCGGGGGAAGACGTCGGCGTCGATGCCGAGCAAGACGATCACCCGGTGCGGCACCGACCGCATGGGCACCATGGTGCAGACCGTGAGCTCGCCGGTGCGGAAGTTCGATCGCGTCGGACGGCCGGCGACGAGGGCGGACAACAGATCTCGCACGTCGGCCAGACGCAGGATCTCGTCGGCTCCGTCCGATGCGCTGTCGCCGAACGCCTCGCTCAACATCCGGATGGCCTGTGCGCGCTGCCAGTCCTCCGTGGGCTCGGTGTCGGTGAGCGAGGTCACGGCGTCGACGAGCGTCTGCGCCCAGCGCCGGGCGGGCGCTGGGGTGCCCAACGCGGTCAGCACGTGTCCGAGCCGGTCGAGGAACTCGTCGAAGCGGCCGACGAGATCGATCCCGGTGCTCTCCACGCCCGCCAACGGCAGCGCGGTGCCGAGCCACTCGTCGTCGGCCTCCTCGGCAACGACCCCCAGGGCGATGCGGTCCAGGCCGGCGTCGAACGTACCCTGGCGGAACCGCTCCAGCCCGTACCTCGCGCGTTGCCCGGCATCGAGACCCCAACGGACATGGCTGTGCGACAACCATTCCCGAACCAGGTCGAGATCGTCGTCGGTCATCGCGAAGCGTGCCCGGACCGGCGGGCTGCCGAGCAGGTCGACGACGTCGCCCGCGGTGACCCGCCCGGCGGCCAGTTCGACGACGCCCACGATGACATCGACGATCGGATTGACGTGTCGTATCCCGCGGTCGGCGAGCCTGACCCTCAGGTCGAAGGCCGGGTGAGGAAGTCCGGCCTGACCGAACGCCCCGCGGATCAGCGGCGCGAAGGTCTCGACGTCGGGACACATGATCAGGACATCGCGCGGCTGCAGGGTCGGGTCCGCCGCGAACAGATGCAGCAGCCGGTCCCGCAGCACCTCGATCTGCCGTTCCGGACCGTGGCAGGCGTGCACCTCGACCGAGTCGTCGGCGCTCACACGGGGCGAGGTGGCCTCGCCTGCCGTGTCATCACGGATGGCGGACTGGAGCGCGCCGAGCAGAGTCGCGGCCCGCGTGTCGTCACGCGGTGGATGGTGCAGATCCCGCTCGACGATGGGTCCGAGGCGGAGCTGCAGCTCTTGTAGATCCCGGGAAAGACCCGCCAGCAACGGATTTCGAAGCTCAGGCAGGGACCGTTCGCGGCGACGCGGCGGAACGGCCACCCGTTCTTCGTGTTCGCCGATCCCCCCGAGGTCTTCCCACCGACCGATCGTGTCCCACAGCTGCGGACTCGGATGCGGTACGAACAGGTGGACGTCGTGGTGGGCGCCCGCCGCGCTCATGATCCGACGGAACGACTCGGTGATGCGGGTGGGGCCGAACACCGACAGTCGCTCCGGGAGTCCCCCCGCCGACGCGTCCGTGCGCAGCCGGTCACACACCTCGGCCAGGGTCTCCGCCGGATGCGGCACGCCGATCTCGTCGCGGACCGCACGCCAGAATCCCGGCTGCCACGCGAGGTCGTCGCGTAACGGCCCTCCCGCCCCGTCGAGATCGGTCCCCGCCGCCCAGTCCGCGATCATCGACGGCCGTGACCGCCCGTAGTGCTCGAACAACTCCGCGATGTGACGTGCGGTCGCATATCGGCGTCCGATCCGGGGCGATTCGGCGTCTCCGCCGCCGATGTGACGGGCGATGACGTCGAGTTCGGGATCGTCGATCCGGTCATCGAGAACACGCAGGACCGGCCATGTGAGTTCGGCGGCACGCCACGGTTCCGACGCGGACGAGCGGGTCGCGGTCTGCAGACGGGTGCCGTCGGTCACCGCGGCGGCCACGGCGTCGGCCAGCCGCCCCGGGCCCGTGAAGTCGATGTTGGCGGCGACGCCGTCGGATCCCGTTGTCCCCGATCCGAGTCGACGCGCGAGATGCTGTGCGAGCCAACGTTCCACACCGGCGACCGGCACCGACACGATCTCGGCCCGCATCGGGTCTCGCAGGGGACTCGAGAGCACCTCGGCCAGCGCATCGGCAAGAGTGTCGGTGCGTTCGGCCCTGTGCAGGATCAACACGGCGGGAGTATCAACACGGCGGGATCGACATGGCGGGGCGGTCGGCTCGGCGTCGTCAGCCGGCGACGTGCGCGCGGGGGGCGTGGAACCGCGCGGGTTCGCCGAGGCGGGCGGTCAGCAACGCCCGCGCGTCGTCGGGTATCGGGGACGGACGACCGGTGTCCGGGTCGACCACCACCATCGTCGTCTCGGCGGTCGCGCACAGTGTGCCCGACTGGTCGAGCAATCGCAGCACCATGACGAACGAGGAGCGCCCGACTCGTCCGATGCACGTCCGGATGTGGACGGGATCGACCGAGTAGTACACGGGTGCGGAGAACTCGATGTCCTGGCGGGCGACGAGGAAGGAGAAGTTGCGCGGACGGCCTGGCATCCACTCCAGGAACGAGCGGACCCGACTCTCCTCGAACAGGCGCGAGATCTGCACGTTGTTGATGTGGTTGTTGATGTCCATGTCGCCCCAGCGCAACGCCACCGGCACGTCCAGGGAGTAACCGGGCGCGTCGCCGGCTCCGCCCGGGGAGGCCGCGCCGTCAGAAACTGCGGCAGCGGAGGTCGAGGCAGAGGAAGCGGGGTCGAGGTCCACGGGCGCGATCTTAGTGCGAGACACGCGTGCTCTGAACTGCGGCACTCGTCGGCGTTCAGGTCGTAGACTCTCGCCGGGGCAGGAATCCGAGGTGGACAGTGGTGTGCGGCCGTGCGGCGGCCGCGGTGAGGGGTTCGGGTGAACATCGACACGGCGAGGGCCCGACTCCGCCCGGTGTCGTCCGTCGACGTCGACGAGCTCGTCCACCTGGACAGTGATCCCGAGGTCATGCGTTTCGTCAGCGGTGGCGCTGCCACCCCGCGTGCCGTCATCGAGGACTGGGTGGTCCCCCGCGCGGAGACCGAACGACGGATGTACGGCACGGGCACCTGGGTGCTGTGCGATCCCGCGACGACGGCGTTTCTCGGGTGGATCTCGCTGCGGACGCCACGACACAGCACTCGCGCCGAACTCGAGCTGAGTTACCGGTTGCGCCGCACGGTCTGGGGTCGTGGACTCGCGACCGAGGCCGCCTTCGCACTGATCGCCTTCGCGTTCGACCATCTGAGCACCGACCGGGTCTTCGCGAGCACCGTCGCCCGCAACGCCTCGTCGAGACGCGTCATGGAAAAGCTCGGCATGACCCTCTCCGCGATCCACCTCTGCGACGACGAGGCCGACTCCGCCGAGCTGCTCACTATCCACCCCGACCGGGACCGGTCCGAGGTGGAGTACGAGATCCTGCGCGCGGACTGGCAGGAGCGATCCCTGCGCTGGTCGTCGGCGGGCGATCTGTCCGCGTGAACGCAACACCCCTCTGGACGCGCCTGTCCGATCATCATTGACTACCGTTGACGGTGTGCACGGTCTTGCTCCGACCCCGTCGCCACGCGGTTCCACCGGTTGGCGCTCGGCACCCCCGGTCGGGTTGTCCGCAAGATCGTCGTCCAACGAGCGAGAAGGAGATGTCTGGAGATGAGCAGCCCCGCCGCCCAGGCCCCCGCTGTAGCGGCCACCACCCGCAGGAAAGTGGTCATCATCGGTTCCGGCTTCGGCGGATTGTTCGCCGCCCAGCGACTGGCGAAGGCAGACGTCGACGTGACGCTGATCGCCAAGACCACCCATCACCTCTTCCAGCCGATGCTCTACCAGGTCGCGACCGGCATCGTCGCCGAAGGTGAGATCGCCCCGGCCACCCGCGTGGTGCTGCGCAAGCAGAAGAACACCGCCGTGCTCATGGGTGACGTGACCGAGATCGATCTCACCGCGAAGACGGTGACCTCGCAGCTCCTCGAACGCGTCACCGTCACGCCGTACGACGACCTGATCGTCGCGGCCGGCGCCGACCAGTCCTATTTCGGCAACGACCACTTCGCCGAGTACGCGCCGGGCATGAAGACGATCGACCACGCGCTCGAACTCCGCGGACGCATTCTCGGTGCGTTCGAACAG
Source organism: Gordonia terrae (assembly GCF_051789125.1). Taxonomy (GTDB): domain Bacteria; phylum Actinomycetota; class Actinomycetes; order Mycobacteriales; family Mycobacteriaceae; genus Gordonia; species Gordonia terrae_A. Next base: position 2,828,442 of record NZ_CP196526.1, read on the forward strand.
GCCGAACTGTCGCACGATCCGGCCGAGCGCGCCAAGCTGCTCACCTTCGTGGTCGTCGGTGCCGGGCCGACCGGCGTGGAACTGGCCGGCCAGATCGCCGAGATGAGCGACAAGACCCTCAAGGGCGCGTTCCGCAACATCGATCCCACCGAGGCGCGGGTCATCCTCCTCGACGCCGCGCCCGCTGTGCTGCCTCCCTTCGGTCCCAAACTCGGGGCCAAGGCGGCCGCCCGGCTCGAGCGCATGGGCGTGGAGATCCAGCTGAACGCGATGGTCGTCGACGTCGACTACGACGGACTCGTCGTCAAGGAGAAGGACGGCACCACCCGGCGCATCGAGTCGCAATGCAAGGTGTGGTCGGCCGGCGTCCAGGCCAGCCCGCTCGGCCAGCAGCTCGCCGAACAGTCGGGTGTCGAACTCGACCGTGCCGGACGGGTGAAGGTCCTGCCCGACCTCACGATCCCCGGTCACCCCGAGGTTTTCGTGGTCGGCGACATGATGGCCGTCGACGGTGTCCCCGGTGTCGCTCAGGGCGCCATCCAGGGCGGCCGCTACGCGGCTGATGCCATCAAGGCCGAGCTGAAGGGTCAGACCCCTGACCAGCGCAAGCCGTTCAGCTACTACGACAAGGGTTCGATGGCGACCATCTCGCGGTACTCCGCGGTGATGCAGGTGCCGATCCCGGGTATCAAGAAGACGTTCGAGACGGAGGGCTACTTCGCGTGGCTGGGCTGGCTCGCGCTGCACCTCGTCTACCTCGTGGGTTTCCGCAACCGGTTGAACACCCTCATCAACTGGTTCTTCGCGTTCACCACCCGCGGTCGCTCGCAGCTCGCCGTCACCGAGCAGCAGGTCTACGCACGGACCGCGATCGGGCAGCTCTCCGCGCTCGAGAAGGCCGGCACACCGTCTGATTCGGAACCGGCCAAGACCGATGCCGGGACGGTGGACTCGGGGTCGACCGCCGCCGAGACCACCGGTTCGGTGCCGACCGAGGGCAAGGACGCCGACGGCAAGGAATCCGAGGCCGAGGCCAGCTGACACCGTCGCCGTGCGACAGGCCCTGCGGGGCCTATCGCACGGCGGCGAGCGCGTCGAGTTCGAGAACGTCGGCCAGACGGCGGGTCGCCGCGACCGACGCGCCCAGGGCGTTCGTCAGACTCGCGTCGCCGGCAAGCCGCAGGCGGGCAGCGAATTCGGTGGGGTGCACCACATCGGGACGAAGATCCGGGTAGCGGAAGACACTGCTCATGGCGCGGTGACCGATCGATGCCGCCGGTGTCCCGGCCCCCAGGGCGACCCGGTGGGCCAGCGTGATGTCGCCACCCACCTCCACCCGCAGTCCCCCGGTCCAGGTGCCGGTCCGGTCGCGGTCGACCATCTCGGCCGGCATCGTCGTCGACCGTCCTATCTGGACGTGTTCGTGGAGATCGAGCGTGGCTTCGGTCCCCATCCGCACCACGATGTCGGAGTCGTGCACCGCGCCGCCGGCCACCACGGTGGGTTGCGCGTCCAACCGCAGATGGCCGGCGTCGGCGACCTCGATGTCCCACCTCATCACCGAATCGGCACGACCGCGGGCGGGCAACGCGATGGTGGCGGCCACACTGCCGACGCTGAGGTGCGCACCGGTCTCGACCCGGATGCGCACGACGATCTCGTCGCCGCCGAGCGGGGTGGCCGCGGTGCCGATCAACTGCACATGACCGGGTGCGATGACCCGGACCCCGAGGCCGCCCGACGCCCGGTGGCGGACGCCGCGGTCAGCGGTCGCGACGATGTCGACCTCGGTGCGCATCGTCATCCCGCCGGAACGGGCGCCGCCAACTGGGCGCGGACCCAGGCCAGCACGTCGGTCGCCGCCGGATCGTCGGTGAGGGAGATCATGGCGGTCGGACGGCCCTCGCGGACCTTCGCGGCGTCACGCCGCATGACGCCGAGGTCGGCGTTGACGCGTTCGGCGAGATCGATCTTGTTGATGACCAGCAGATCGGAGAACGTGACGCCCGGACCACCCTTGCGGGGCACCTTGTCGCCCCCGGCGACGTCGATGACGAAGATCTGTACGTCGATCAGACCGGTCGAGAAGGTGGCCGTCAGGTTGTCGCCACCCGACTCCACGAGGATCAGGTCCAGGGGCGGGTTCGCCTCGACGAGATCGTCGATGGCATCGAGATTCGCGGTGATGTCGTCGCGGATGGCGGTGTGCGGGCATCCGCCGGTCTGCACGGCGGTGATCCGCTCGTCCGGGAGAACGGCATTGCGGCGCAGGAAGTCCGCGTCCTCGGTCGTGTAGATGTCGTTGGTCAGCACGGCGACCGACAACTCGTCGCGCAGTTGCCGGCACAGCGCGGCCACCAGGGCTGTCTTGCCGGACCCCACCGGCCCGCCGACCCCGATGCGCAGTGCCTCCCCCGGCTCCCTGCGGCGGCGCGGCCGGTCGTGATCGTGGGTGTGGGGCTGCCCGTCGATGAGATGCGGGGGCATGGTGGTCTCCTCTGGGTCGGGACGCGTGGACAGCGTCGGAATCAGGACATGAAGAGCGGCATCGGTTGCCGCTCATGACGTTCGGCGAAGATGTCGAGCACCGGATCGGACAGGTCCGCCAGCCCCACCGCGGCCTGGGCGGCGACGCGTTCACACTCCGCGCCGAGGTCAGCGATCATGATCGAGACGTCGGCGGGATCGAGGGCGAGCAACCGCTGTCCGGCGGTCGCCGAGCCGCTCATGGCGGTGTAGACGAGGACCAGCGCGGTGTGGAAACCCGAGAGGGACGACGCCGCGCCGATCGAACCGCTGATGACCGGTAGATGGGTCGTGGGCCGGTGTGCGGACCAGTCGGCGTCGGGCCACATACGCCGCGCCAGGCGCAACATTCCCCGACCCTGTGCCAGCGACGCTTTGCGCGCCGCGGCAGACGGTGTGCGGGCGTCGGTCTCACGTTGCGCCGTGGTCACGTCGAGCGCGCCGTCGGCGACGGCTGCGGCCACCGACGCAGCCACCAGTGCACCGGTGGTGACCCGCCGGTACAGGAAGGCGGCGAGATCGCTTGCGCTGCGGACGAATCCGTCCGCGATGGCCTGTTCGACGCCACCGGAGTGGACGTGACCGCCGACCGGCAGGCGCGAGTCGGCCAGGGTGAGCATCATCGCCAACGGGGCGTGGAGCGCCGCGGACGTGTCCGGGTCGTTCATCAGAACAGGAAATACCGTTGTGCCATGGGCAGTTCCGCCACCGGTTCGGACTCCCACACCTCGCCGTCGACCTTCACCGTGAAGGTGTCGGGGTCGACCTCGATGGTGGGGCACGCGTCGTTGTTCACCATGTCCGCCTTGCCCACCGAGCGGGTGTTCTTCACCGGCACCAGCCGGCGATCGACGCCGATCCGGCCGGCCAGGTCGGCGTCGGCGCCGGGGGCCACGAAGCTGACCGAGGTCGCGGCCGCCAGTTTGGGTGCGGCACCGAACATCGGCCGCGGGAAGACCGGTTGCGGCGTCGGGATCGACGCATTCGCATCCCCCATCGCGGCCCAGGCGATGGCGCCGCCCTTGATCACCAGGTCCGGCCGGACACCGAAGAAGGCAGGGTCCCAGAGCACGAGGTCGGCGAGCTTGCCGATCTCGACCGATCCGATCTCGTCGTCGAAACCGTGCGCCCGTGCCGGGCAGATCGTGTACTTGGCGACATAACGGCGTGCGCGATGGTTGTCGGCACGGCCATCACCGGGCAGCGAACCCCTTTTGCGCTTCATCACGTGTGCGGTCTGCCAGGTTCGCAACACGACCTCGCCGATCCGGCCCATCGCCTGCGAGTCCGAGCCGATCATCGAGATGGCACCCAGATCGTGCAGGAGGTCCTCCGCGGCGATCGTCGACGGCCGGATCCGGCTCTCCGCGAAGGCCAGGTCCTCCGGGACCGTCGGATTGAGATGGTGGCACACCATCAGCATGTCGAGATGTTCGTCGAGGGTGTTGACCGTGTGCGGACGGGTCGGATTGGTCGACGACGGCAGGACATTCGGATAGGCCGCCACGGTGATGATGTCGGGTGCGTGGCCACCGCCGGCACCCTCGGTGTGATAGGCGTGGATACCCCGGCCCGCGATGGCGCCGAGCGTGGTCTCCACGAACCCCGCCTCGTTCAGGGTGTCGGAGTGCAGTGCGACCTGGACGCCCGTCTCGTCCGCGACGCGCAGGCAGGCGTCGATCGCCGCGGGTGTGCTGCCCCAGTCCTCGTGCAACTTGAAACCCGAGGCCCCGGCGCGGATCTGCTCGTGCATCGACTCGGCGCTGACGGTGTTCCCCTTGCCGAGCAGCGCGATGTTCATCGGCCAGTGGTCGGTCGCGGCGAGGATCGACGCGAGGTGCCAGGCGCCCGGCGTCACCGTGGTGGCCTTGCTGCCCTCGGCAGGACCCGTGCCGCCACCGACCACCGTCGTGACGCCATTGCCCAGCGCCTCGTCCATGATCTGTGGACAGATGAAGTGGACGTGACAGTCGACGGCGCCGGCCGTGATGATCTTGCCGTTGCCGGCGACGATCTCCGTCGACGGCCCGATCACCAGATCGGGGTGCACCCCGTCCATCGTGTCGGGGTTGCCCGCCTTCCCCATCGCGACGATTCGACCGTCCCGAATACCCAGGTCTGCCTTGATGATTCCCCAATGGTCGAGGATCACGACCCCGGTGATGACGGTGTCGGGAGCACCATCGGCACGGGTCGCCCGGCTCTGCCCCATCGACTCCCGGATGACCTTGCCGCCGCCGAAGACCGCTTCCTCGCCCGCGCGGCTCGGACCGCCCGACAGGTCGTCGGTGACCTCGATGAGCAGATCGGTGTCGGCGAGTCGGATCAGATCTCCGGTCGTCGGACCGAACAGTTGGGCGTAGCGGTCGCGTCCCAGGATGGCCATGTCACTCGCTCTCTTCGGTGCCGGGCGCCGGAACCGCAGCACGCTGGACCGGACCACACCGTCCGGGCGGGTCCAGCGAGATTCCGTACACCTCACGGCTTCCGCCGAGGGGCACCAGCGCGACGGTCATCTCGATCCCCGGCTCGAACCGCACGGCCGTGCCCGCCGGGATGTCGAGCCGGCGGCCGTGTGCGAGCGCCCGGTCGAACTCCAGGGCCGGATTCGATTGTGGGAAGTGGACGTGGCTGCCCACCTGGACGGGACGGTCGCCGGAGTTGACGACGGTCACCTCGACGACCGGTGCACCGGCGTTGAGCTCGATCGTGCCCTCGGCGGCGATGATCTCACCCGGGACGAGTGTCGATCCGGAACCGGACGAGCGGGTGGCCGACATGTCGGTCCTCTCTACGCGAGGCGGTCACGGCGGGCGGCGTAGTCGCTACCCCGCCGCGGCGGCGCCGGTGGTCTAGGCGATCGGGTCGTGGACGGTCACCAGTTTGGTGCCGTCGGGGAACGTCGCCTCGACCTGGACGTCGTGCAACATCTCCGGGACGCCGTCCATCACGTCCGCGCGGCGGAGGACCTCACGTCCCGACGACATGAGCTCGGCCACCGACCTGCCGTCGCGGGCCCCCTCGAGCACGTGATCGGTGATCACGGCGATCGCCTCGGGATGGTTCAACAGCACACCGCGGGCCTGCCGCCGCCGGGCGAGTTCGGCCGCGTACGAGATCAGCAGCCGTTCCTGTTCATGCGGCGACAATCGCACCGAGACACTCCTCGAGAATGTGGTCGGACGGGCGGTCGATTCCCGGTGCCCGGCCGGTCAGTGGATGTCATCCTGCCATGCCACCTTCGCGACGGCGCGGCGAGCGGTTCGCGGTGCCCGCGACCCTCACCCGTCGAGACCGCTGTCGCCCCTGGCGACTTCGCCGCGGCGTCGTGCGATCACTTCATCTCGATGTTCTGCAGGCGCACCTGTGTCTTGGCGAGCAGGGTGCCGTCCTGGTCGACCATGTCGACGGCCCAGAGCTGCTGACGACGGCCGCGATGGACAGGCGTCGACGTCGCGGTCACGGTTCCCGACCCGACGGACCGGATGAAGTCGGTGTTGTTGTTCACCCCGACCGCCGTACCGCCTATGCCGGTGTCCTGCAGCCAGAGGTACGCGCTCATGCTCGCGACGCTCTCGCCGATCGCACAGTAGACGCCGCCGTGCACGATGCCGAACGGCTGATGATGACTCGGCGTGATCTCCATCGTGGCGATCATCTTGTCGGGTCCCGCCTCGACGACCTGGAGGCCCAGGACGCCGTCGAGTCCCTTGCCGAATGAACCCTGGAGGATCTCGTCCGCACTGTTCGCTGCCATGCCGTCCACAGTGGCATGTGCCCCCACCGGCGGCGACAGCGGTCCGGGGAACACCGGTGTCGCGGCGCGCGTTGTCCGTCGTACATACCGAAAGGCCCCGCACCTCGAGGAGATGCGGGGCCTTCCGTGCCGTGGACCGGGGGTCTCTGCAGCCCTCAGGACTCTCGCGCGGTCCGACGTGACACTTAATGTAGGCTAGCCTTACCAACGTGTCAAGCGCCGCGGGAATGTCCACGTCAGAGGCGTGTTGGACCTCGGACGCGGTGCATGGCACGCATGTGAGCAACAACCGGGTATCCAGCGGACCCACTATCGGAGGCAGAGCAGTAAAATGAGAAAGATGAATGGCCTGGGCGACCTCGAACGCGCTGTGATGGACTCGTTGTGGGAGAGCTCTGCCCCGCAGACGGTGCGGCAGGTACATGCCGAGCTGTCGCGAGATCGTTCCCTCGCCTACACCACCGTCATGACCGTGTTGCAGCGGCTGGCGAAGAAGAATCTCGTGACGCAGATTCGCGACGATCGAGCTCACAAGTACGTGCCGACCCACCCCCGCGAAGACCTCGTGGCGAGTCTGATGGTCGACGCACTGAGCGAGGCCGAAGCACCCGGTTCGCGTCACGCGGCGCTCGTGTCGTTCGTCGGTCGAGTCGGCGCCGACGAAGCAGCGGCACTGCGCCACGCCCTCGATGAGCTCGAAGCCGCCCGCGGAACGGGCGACACCGGCTAGATTCGCGGAACCCCCCAGCAGCCCACTTTTAGGAAATCACCAGATGACCGCCTTGCTCTTCGGCATCGTCAGCCTGGTGCTCGCCGGCCCTGTACCCGAGGCATTGTCCCGGGCTCGGTGGCCCATCCGGGCACCACGTGCGGCGATGACGCTGTGGCAGGCCATCGCGCTGGCCGCCGTCCTCTCGGCCTTCAGCTGTGGCCTGGCGATCGCGGCGAATCTTCTCGTGATCGGCCCGGACGGCACTCCGATGACGCATCCGCTACGCGAGATCGAGCGCCTCGGGCTCCCGCTCTGGCTGCTGTGTGTCGGTGTCTTCGTCCTCACCTTGCTCGTCGGCGCCCGGTTGTTCTTCACCGTGATCCGCGTCGGGCTCCGCACCCGCGCCCGCCGCAAGGCCCACCGCCAGCTCATCGACATCCTCGATCGCTGTGACCGGACCGACGACGTCAGCGATCCGCTCTATGCTCGCGACGTCCGCATGATCGATGTCGAGCAACCCCTCGCCTACTGCCTGCCGGGTCTTCGACAGCGCGTCGTCGTCAGCGAAGGCGTGGTCCACCGCCTCACCCGCGACGAGCTCGTGGCGGTGATCGCGCACGAACGCGCCCACCTGCGCGCGCGGCACGACCTCGTCCTCGAGGCTTTCATCGCCCTGCACGAGGCCTTCCCCCGGTTCGTGCGCAGCAGTTCCGCGCTCGGTGCCGCCGAACTCCTCGTCGAGGCACTCGCTGATGACCAGGCAGTTCGCGCGACCACCCCGACCACACTCGGCCGCGCGCTCGTGGCCTGTGCCGATGCCGTCGCGCCGCGTGGCGCCATGGCCGTCGGAGGTCCCACCACCCTCACCCGCGTCCACCGACTGCGTGACGACCGACCCTCTCGGTTCGTCGCGGCGAGCGCCTACATCGCGGCTGCCGCGATCCTCGTGCTCCCCACGCTCGCGGTGGCCATTCCGTGGCTCACCGAACTGAACCGCCTCATGACGGCCTTCTGACGCGGTCGGGATTCCCGTTCCGCTGTCTGTGGTCCCCACCGCCCCTGTGCCGTCACACCGATCGCGCGCCTGGGTCACACCGGAGGCAGATCACCGGATGGGACACAGAGGCAATAGGCTGTCGGCATGAACAACGTCGACTCATCGTCACCTTCCGCGAAGGCCCAGATCGGTGTCACCGGCCTGGCCGTCATGGGTTCGAACATCGCCCGCAACTTCGCCCGTCACGGGTACACGGTCGCGCTCCACAACCGGAGCATCGCCAAGACCGACGCGCTGCTCGAAAACCATGGCAACGACGGCGAATTCATCCGCACCGAGACCGTCGCGGAGTTCGTGGCCGCCCTCGAGCGGCCGCGCCGGGTGCTCATCATGGTCAAGGCCGGCGATCCGACCGACGCCGTGATCGAAGAACTCGCCGACGCGATGGAGCCCGGCGACATCATCATCGACGGCGGCAACGCCCTCTACACCGACACCATCCGTCGCGAGGCCGCGATGTCGGCGCGAGGACTGAACTTCGTCGGCGCCGGCATCTCCGGCGGCGAGGAGGGCGCGCTCAACGGCCCGTCGATCATGCCCGGTGGTCCCGTCGAGTCCTACGAGTCGCTCGGCCCACTCCTGGAGTCGATCGCCGCGCAGGTCGACGGCGAGCCGTGCTGCACCCACATCGGCCCCGACGGCAGCGGCCACTTCGTGAAGATGGTGCACAACGGCATCGAATACGCCGACATGCAGCTCATCGGCGAGGCCTACGACCTGATGCGCAAGGCGCTCGACATGCCGGTCGCCGAGATCGCCGACGTCTTCCGCGCATGGAACAGCACCGAACTCGAGAGCTACCTCATCGAGATCACCGCCGAGGTCCTCAGCCAGGTCGACGCCGAGACCGGCAAACCACTGGTCGACGTCATCGTCGACGCCGCGGGCCAGAAGGGCACCGGCCGCTGGACCGTGAAGTCCGCTCTCGACCTGGGCATCCCGACCACCGGCATCGCCGAGGCCGTCTTCGCCCGCGCGCTGTCGAGCGCCACCGACCAGCGGGCCGCCGCCCAGGGTCTGTCGTCGGGCAACCTCGGTGCGGCGCCGGCCGACCGGGAGAGCTTCGTCGAGGACATCAAGACCGCGCTCTACGCCTCGAAGGTCGTCGCCTACGCACAGGGCTTCGATCAGATCGCGGCCGGCAGCGCCGAATACGGCTGGGACGTGGACCGGGGCGCACTCGCGACGATCTGGCGCGGCGGTTGCATCATCCGGGCGCAGTTCCTCAACCGCATCCGCGAGGCGTACCACGACGATCCCGCCCTGCCGAGTCTGTTGCTCGCGCCGTACTTCCGCGAGGCCGTCGAGGTCGGCATCGACAGTTGGCGCCGGGTGGTTTCGACCGCGACCCTCCTCGGTATCCCGGTTCCGGCGTTCGCGTCGTCGCTGTCGTACTACGACGGTCTACGGGCCGAGCGTCTTCCGGCCGCGTTGACCCAGGGCCTGCGCGATTACTTCGGCGCGCACACCTACCAGCGCGTCGACAAGGAAGGCACGTTCCACACGCTGTGGAGCGGAGACCGTTCCGAAGTGACCGAATAGGAGTCGACGAACCCCAGTGCGATTCATCGAAGGCCATCGGCCGACACACGACCTGACCTACGACGATCTGTTCATCGTCCCGGGCAGGTCGGACGTCAGCTCGCGGTTCGACGTGGACCTGTCGACGTCGGACGGCAGCGGGACCACGATCCCGCTGATCGTCGCGAACATGACGGCGGTCGCCGGTAAGCGGATGGCCGAGACGGTCGCCCGGCGCGGTGGGCTCGTGGTCCTCCCGCAGGACCTGCCCATCGAGGCGGCCGCCGCATCGATCGCGTTCGTGAAGTCGCGGCATCTGGTGGCAGACACCCCGGTCACCCTCGACCCGGGGCATTCGGTCACCGACGCCGTGGCGCTCATACCGAAGCGTTCTCACGGCGCGGCAGTCGTGGTGGAGGACGGCCGCCCAGTGGGTGTCGTCACCGAGAAGCGGTGCCGGGACGTCGACCGCTTCGCGCGGGTACGGGAGATCGCCGACCCGGACATCGTCACGTTTCCGGTCGACACGCCACCCCGCGAGGTCTTCGACGCTCTCGGCGACCTTCACCTCGATCTCGCGGTCCTCGTCGAACCGGACGGCCGGCTCGCCGGGGTGCTCAACCGCGTCGGCGCACTGCGCCATGCGATCTACACCCCGAATGTCGACGCGGCCGGCGCATTGCGCATCGCCGCGGCCGTCGGCATCAACGGCGATGTGGTCGGCAAGGCCCGCGCGCTCGTCGCGGCCGGCGCCGACCTGCTCGTCATCGACACAGCGCACGGCCACCAGGAGAAGATGCTGACCGCACTGTCGGCGATCGCCGACGCCGACCTGGGCGTTCCGCTCGCCGCGGGCAATGTGGTGTCGGCCGAGGGCACTCTCGATCTCATCGCCGCGGGCGCCTCGATCGTCAAGGTCGGTGTCGGACCGGGAGCGATGTGCACGACCCGGATGATGACGGGGGTCGGACGGCCCCAGTTCTCCGCCGTTGCCGAATGTGCGGCCGTTGCAGCCGGACACGGCGCCTCGGTGTGGGCCGACGGCGGTGTCCGGCACCCCCGTGACGTCGCGCTGGCGCTGGCCGCCGGGGCGTCGAACGTGATGGTCGGGTCATGGTTCGCCGGTACGCACGAATCGCCGGGCGACCTTCTCGAAGACGCCCAGGGGCCGTACAAGGTGAGCTTCGGAATGGCCTCGAAGCGGGCCGTCGCGGCGCGTTCGAATGGCGACAGCACCTACGATCGCGCACGCAAGAGCCTGTTCGAGGAGGGCATCTCGACGTCGCGGATCCGGCTCGACCCCGAGCGACCCGGCGTCGAGGACCTGATCGATCACATCTGCGCGGGGGTCCGCAGCACGGCCACCTACACCGGGGCACGAAACCTGCGGGAACTGCACGACAAGGTGGTGCTGGGCATTCAGTCGCCCGCCGGCTTCGCCGAAGGACGACCCCTGCCGGGCGGGTGGTGACGTGGAGATCCTGCTCCTGGTCGCGAGTCTCGTCGGTTTCATCGCGCTGACGCTGGGAACCGCGCTGTTCGTCGCGGCCGAGTTCTCGCTGACCGCCCTGGAACGCTCGACCATCACCGCCGACGTCGCCGATCGCGGGGACCGGCGTGCGCGGATGGTTCAGCGCGCGCATTCCACCCTGTCGTTCCAGCTGTCGGGCGCCCAGCTGGGCATCACCATCACGACGCTCATCACCGGCTACATCGCCGAACCGGTCCTCGCCCGGATCCTGCGGCCGCCACTGAACGCACTGGGGGTCGGCGACTCGGTCGCATCGGCGACATCGCTGATCCTCGCGCTGGTGATCGCGACGTCGTTGTCGATGGTGCTCGGCGAGCTGATCCCGAAGAACCTGGCGATCGCCAAGCCGCTGGCGGTGGCACGGGCCACCGCGGGACCGATGACCGTGTTCTCGGCGGTGTTCCGCTGGGCGATCAACGGACTCAACGGCACCGCGAACTGGATCGTGCGCCGGCTCGGCATCGAACCGACCGACGAGCTGGCGTCGGCACGCTCGCCTCAGGAACTCGTGTCGCTCGTCCGCAATTCGGCTCGCCGCGGCGCCCTGGATCAGCAGACCGCGACCCTCGTCGACCGGTCGCTGCGCTTCGGCGAGCTCACCGCCGAGGATCTGATGACCCCCCGCGTCACGATCGACTGCCTCGACCGTGCCGACACCGTCCGCGATCTCGTCATGGCCTCCTCGCGCACCGGTCACTCCCGGTTCCCGGTCGTCATCGACGGCGACCTCGACGATCTCGTCGGCGTCGTCCACATCAAGCAGGCGTTCACCGTTGCGCCGGAGCGGCAGGCGACCACGTCGGTCACCTCGATCGCGCGGCCGGTACCGCGCGTGCCCGCCAGCCTCGACGGTGACGCGCTCATGGAACGGATCCGCGCCGACGGCATGGAACTCTGCGTGGTGATCGACGAGTACGGCGGCACCGCGGGCATCGTCACCACCGAGGACCTCATCGAGGAAATCCTCGGCGACGTCACCGACGAGCACGACGACGAACGCGCCGATGTCGCCGTCGACGGCAACGGCTTCCTGTGCGCCGGTCTGCTCCGGATCGACGAACTGTACGACGCGACCGGATACCACGCTCCCGACGGTCCCTACGACACCCTGGGCGGACTCGTGATGTATTGCCTGGGGCGCATTCCCGAGGTCGACGACACGGTCGACCTCCCGCGCCGCTCCCCCGTCGGCGATTCCGACGACGACGCCCAGCAGTCCACGGACCGTGGCCCCGATGTGACGTGGCGGGCGACCGTCGCGCAGATGGATGGTCGCCGGGTCGACGTGGTCGCGATCCGTCCGGCTCCCGCGGGTGCGGTGCCACCGGCGGGCCAGGCGGAAGCCGAGGTGCGACATGGGTGACCTCTGGGCGGTCGGACTGACCTTCGTGCTGCTCGCGGGCAACGCGTTCTTCGTCGGTGCCGAGTTCTCTCTGATCTCGGCCCGACGTGATCGGCTCGAGGCACTGGCCCAGAGCGGAAAGAACCGCGCGCGCACCGTCATCCATGCCGGTGAGCGATTGTCCCTGATGCTCGCCGGGGCCCAGCTCGGCATCACGATCTGTTCGATCCTGCTGGGCCGCGTCGGTGAACCCGCCGTCGCCCACCTCATCGAGCATCCGCTGCACCTGGCCCACGTCCCCGATGCCCTGCTGCACCCGATCTCGTTCGCCATCGCTCTGTCCCTGGTGGTGGTGCTACACATCCTCCTGGGTGAGATGGTGCCCAAGAACATCGCGCTGGCCGGGCCGGAATCCGCGGCGATGCTGCTCGTCCCGGTGCACCTCATGTTCATCCGCCTCGTCCGCCCGCTCATCGCCTTCTACAACTGGCTGGCCAACATCTCGTTGCGGCTGCTCCGCGTCGAGCCGAAAGACGAGCTGGAGTCCACTGTGTCGCTGGGCGAGCTGGCCGAGATGGTCGGCGAATCCAAGCAGGAGGGCCTCATCGATGCCGAGGAACACGAACGCCTGACCCGAGCACTGCAGTCGATCGGTCGAACGGTCACCGAGGTGATGATCTCGTTGGACAGGATGCGCAGTGTCGGGGTGCAGGTGTCGGGTTCCGGCGGTATCGGGCCGACGCTCGGCGCTGTCGAGAAGGCGGTCTCCGAGACCGGATTCTCTCGCTTTCCGGTGCGCGGACCGGACGGCACGTTCACCGGTTATCTCCACCTCAAGGACGTGCTCGACGAGATCCTCGACGAGCACGTGGGCCCGGACACGATCATCGGCGTCGACAAGATCCGCCCACTCCCGGTCATCGCGTCGACCACGCCGCTGGACGAGGCCACCGGCGTGCTCCGACGCACCAGTTCGCATCTGGGAGCTGTCGTCGACGACAGCGGCCGCACGATCGGCATCGTTCCGCTCGCCGACCTGGTGGAGGAGTTCGTCGGCAACGTTCGCGACGAGACCCACCGGGTGTGAACGTGGGGAGCTCACGAACGGCCACCGCGGCGACGCTGCTCGGCGCCGAGGAATGGCGGTCGCGCAAGGAGGCCCACCGCGCCGCGGTCGACGATCTCATCGGTCCGTACCTCACCGCTCGACGACGCGGGGCCCGGCATCCGGTGATCGACTTCCTGTTCACCTACTACTCGTCGCGGCCCGCGCACGTGCTGCGCTGGCATCCCGGTTACGGCGTGGTCCTGGCCGACGGCGAGGAGTTCCTGTCCCTGCGCGGCTACGAACGGGTCGAGGCGGGTGTCGCGGTCGCCGAGTCGTGGCTGCGTGGTCGGGCAGGCACGCTCACCGCCGCAGCCGACCTGCTCCGCGCCACCGCGGCACGTCCCCCGCGTCTGGGCTGCTTCGGTCTTCACGAGTGGGCGATGGTCTATCGCAGCGACGACATCCGGCACGACCTGCCGCTCCGACTGGGCCGTGCGGGCACCGACGCGGTCGTCGAGGCCATGCCGTTGCGCTGCACGCATTTCGACGCGTTCCGCTTCTTCACCGACCCGGCCCGGCCCCGCAACGAGACGGAGCTCAGCAGGGGCACGCAGATCGACCACGAACAGCCCGGTTGCCTCCACGCGACCATGGACCTCTACCGCTTCTGCTTCAGCCTCGCGCCGCTGATCCCGTCCGAGTTGACGTTGGAGTGTTTCGCGCTGGCCCTGCGGGCTCGCGACCTGGACATGCGCGCCAGCCCGTATGACCTGAGCGAACTCGGCTACGCGCCGGTGCCGGTCGAGACGCCGGCCGGGCGCGCCGAGTACGTGCGCGAACAGTCGGTGATCTCCGAACACGGAACACGCCTGCGGTCGAGGCTGTTCGATCTGTGCACGGAGCTCGCGGACCGGGCGCACACCCGCGACGGGAGGCGCCTGCCGCTCGCCGTTACCGACGAGTAGCATGTATGCGTTGTCATTTCGCTCGAGAAAGGCTGCCATGTCTGACCGGATCACCGTCAACGGGTTGCAGGTCGCTACGGTCCTGCACGACTTCATCAACAACGAGGCGTTGCCCGGTACCGGTGTAGATGCGGACGCCTTCTGGGCCGGCGCGGCATCGGTGATCGCCGATCTCGCCCCGCGCAACCGCGAACTGCTCGCCGTGCGTGACGACTTGCAGACCAAGCTCGACACCTGGCATCGCGACCACAAGGACGCCGACCTCACCCCCGGTACCGCCGACTTCGACGCATACAAGTCGTTCCTGACCGAGATCGGGTACCTCGTCGGGGTGCCCGAGGACTTCCAGATCACGACCTCCGGCGTCGACCGCGAGATCGCCGACACTGCCGGGCCGCAGCTCGTGGTCCCGGTCCTGAACGCGCGCTTCGCGCTCAACGCCTCCAACGCACGCTGGGGTTCGCTCTACGACGCGCTGTACGGCACCGATGCGATCCCCGAGACCGACGGCGCCGAGAAGGGTTCGTCCTACAACAAGGTCCGCGGCGACAAGGTCATCGCCTACGCCAAGGACTTCCTCGACAAGGCGGTGCCGCTGGAACAGTGCAGCTACACCGACGTGCGGGCGTTCGCCGTCCACGACGGCGCGCTGCAGGTGACGCTGGACGGGGACACCACCTCGACACTCGCCGATCCGTCGGCCTTCGTCGGGTACCGCGGCGACGCCGCCTCCCCGACCTCGATCCTGCTGCGCAACAACGGACTTCATCTCGACATCGAGATCGACCCGTCGTCGCCGATCGGCTCCACCGACCCGGCAGGCATCAAGGACGTCGTCGTCGAGTCCGCCATCACCACGATCATGGACTTCGAGGACTCGGTCGCCGCGGTCGACGCCGAGGACAAGGTCATCGGTTACCGCAACTGGCTGGGCCTCAACAGGGGCGATCTCGCCGAAGAGGTCAGCAAGGGCGGCAAGACCTTCACGCGAGTGCTCAACGGCAACCGTGAGTACACCGCACCGGACGGCACCACGTTCGATCTGCACGGGCGTTCGCTGCTCTTCGTCCGCAACGTCGGCCACCTGATGACCAACGACGCCATCCTCGACGCCGACGGCAACGAGGTCCCCGAGGGCATCCTCGACGGCCTGGTCACCTCGCTGATCGGTATCCACGGTCTCAACAGTGAAGGCCTGCAGAACTCGCGCACCGGCTCGGTGTACATCGTGAAGCCCAAGATGCACGGTCCCGACGAGGTCGCCTTCACCGTCGAGCTGTTCGGCCGGGTGGAGAAGGTCCTCGGCCTGCCGGAGAACACGCTCAAGGTCGGGATCATGGACGAGGAGCGCCGCACGACGGTGAACCTGAAGGCCTGCATCAAGGCGGCATCCGAGCGCGTCGTCTTCATCAACACCGGCTTCCTCGACCGCACCGGCGACGAGATCCACACGTCGATGGAAGCCGGCGCGATGGTGCGCAAGGGCGAGATGAAGCAGCAGACCTGGATCGGCGCCTACGAGAACTTCAACGTCGACACCGGCCTGCACGCGGGCCTGCAGCACAAGGCGCAGATCGGCAAGGGCATGTGGGCCATGCCCGACCTGATGGCCGACATGCTCGAACAGAAGATCGGACATCCCAAGTCCGGTGCCACGACCGCGTGGGTCCCTTCGCCGACCGCTGCCACCCTGCACGCACTCCACTACCACCAGGTGGACGTGTTCGAGCGCCAGGACGAGATCGCCAAGCGCGATCCCGCTTCCGTCGACGACGTCCTCACGATTCCCCTCGCCCCCAAGACCGATTGGTCCGACGAGGAGAAGCAGCAGGAACTCGACAACAACTGCCAGTCGATCCTGGGGTACGTCGTCCGCTGGATCGATCAGGGCGTCGGCTGCTCGAAGGTGCCCGACATCCATGACGTCGCACTGATGGAAGACCGTGCGACGCTGCGCATCTCGAGCCAGTTGCTGTCCAACTGGCTGCGGCACGGCATCGTCACGGAAGCCGACGTCGTCGCTTCGCTGGAGCGCATGGCACCGGTTGTCGACCGCCAGAACGCCGGTGATGCCACCTACCATCCGATGGCACCCGACTTCGACTCGAACATCGCGTTCCAGGCGGCCAAGGAGCTGATCCTCGAGGGGACCACGCAGCCGAGCGGTTACACCGAGCCGATCCTGCACCGCCGCCGCCGCGAGTACAAGGCCGCCAACCCGGCGGGCTGACACCTGCGGCCCCTGCGCTCTGAGGGCCACACCGATACGACCGTGCCGAACCGCCGAGGTTCGGCACGGCGTATCGTCGTACCCTGCACTGGGCTCCGGGCTCGCCGGATGATCCCGGACCAGACTGCTGATCGGGCGAGGGACGCACCGAGCAGGGAGGGCATCGGCGTTGGCACATCATCGCAGTAGCGGCGGGGAGAGCATCCGAAGCCGTGGCGTGAGCCGAGGCGTCGTGTTCGCCCTCTTGTCGATCCTGCTGATCGCGGCGATCGTCGTCACCTGGCAGGACCTGGGCGATCAGATCGATCGCCAGGCTGAGGAGGCTGCGGCGCAATGCGTCGAGGGACGCGCCGAGGTACCGATCGTCGCCGATCCCGACATCGCGCCCGGGCTCTCGGCCATCGCGGGCGACTTCGCCGAGACAAACCCGGTCGTCCGCGACAGGTGCGTCACCGTGGCCGTCCGGCCGGGCGACGCGAAGATCACCCTCGACGGACTCACGGGAACCTGGGACGCCGCGTCGATGGGCGCCTATCCCGCAGCCTGGGTGCCGCAGTCGTCGGTGTGGTCGGCAGACCTGGCCGCCGCGAAACCCGACGCCATCGAAGGAGACACCAGATCCCTCGTGTCGACCCCGGTGGTTCTCGCCGTGTCGCCCGCTCTGAACGACGCGATCGGCGCCGACCTCGACTGGTCACAGGTCCCGACTCTCCAGCGCCGGGACAACTCGCTCGCCGACGTCGGTCTGCCGGGCTGGGGTTCGCTGCGGATGGCGATGCCACTCGGCGCCCAGTCCGACGCGAGCGCGTTGGCCGCACAGGCGGTCGCCACGCGCGTGACCCGCACATCCGGGCCCCTCACCGCCGCCGACGCAGAGTCACCTCGGGTCAGTTCGAGCGTTCCGGCGATGCTCGAGGGTGCACCGCTGTCCCCTGACGGCACCCCCAAGGGAGCTGCCACGCTGATCGCCGACGCCCCGGACCCGGCGAAGGCCGGCATCCACGTGGTGCCCATCACCGAACAGCAGTTGTTCCAGATGACGCGAGCCGACACCCGTCCTCGGCTGGCCGAACTCATCCCCGGCGGCCCCACACCGATCGCGGACTATCCGATCGTGCGGCTCTCGGGCACCGACGTCGCCGACTTCGCGGCCGATGCCGTCGCCGAGTTCATCGAGTTCGCCTCGCAGCCCGAGCAGTTGCAACTGCTCACCGAACTCGGGTTCCGGGGCGACGCCCCGATGCCGAAACCGACACCGACCGTGACCTTCCCCCGGACACCCAACCCGATGCCCACCCCGGAGAACGGGGCGATCGTCGCGATCAACCGGCTGGTCTACGGACCCGCGAGTGTGCCGGCGAGCTCCAGCGCGCCGGCCGTGCCGTCGGGAACCGCGGGCGGCTGACCCGCGGTTCCCGCGTCCTCAGCTGCTGTATGCCTCGATGGGCGGGCAGCTGCACACCAGGTTGCGATCGCCGTACACGCCGTCGATCCGACGGACGGACGGCCAGACCTTGGCCCGCGCCCCCGCCGACGGAAGGCCCTGCGGGTATACCGCGACCTCGCGCGAATACGGGTGATCCCATTCGCCGACGAGCGCTTCCGCGGTGTGCGGAGCACCGCGGAGCGGATTGTCGTCGGCCGGCCATTCGCCGCGGCCCACGAGCTCGATCTCTTCGCGGATGGCGATCATCGCCTCGCAGAAGGCGTCGATCTCATCGAGGTTCTCGCTCTCCGTCGGCTCGACCATGAGGGTGCCGGCGACGGGGAAGCTCATCGTCGGGGCATGAAAGCCGTAGTCGGCGAGCCGCTTTGCGACATCGTCGACGGTGACCCCGGTGGTTTTCGTGATCCCGCGCAGGTCGAGGATGCACTCGTGGGCGACGAAACCGTCGTCTCCGGTGTAGAGCACGGGATAGTGCTCACCGAGGCGCTTGGCGACGTAGTTGGCGGCCGCGATGGCCGTCAGCGTCGCCCTCCGCAGACCGGCCGCCCCCATCATCGCGATGTAGGCGTAGGTGATCGGCAGGATGGCCGCCGACCCGTAGGGCGCGGCTGCGATGGTCGTCGACCCCGGTAGCTCGTCGGCGAGCGGATGCCCGGGCAGGAACGGGGCGAGGTGGTCCCGGACCGCGACGGGTCCGACGCCGGGACCGCCACCGCCGTGGGGGATGCAGAACGTCTTGTGCAGGTTCAGGTGACTGACGTCGCCCCCGAAGTGGCCGGGACGGGCGACCCCGACGAGCGCGTTGAGGTTCGCTCCGTCGACGTAGACCTGACCGCCGGCGTCGTGCACGGCACCACAGACCTCACGGACGTCGTGCTCGAACACCCCGTGGGTGGACGGGTAGGTGATCATGATGGCCGCCACCCGTCCCTCGTTGGCGGCGATCTTCTCGCGCAGGTCGTCGAGGTCGACGTCGCCGTTGTCGCGACAGGACACGACGACGACGCGCATTCCGGCCATGACCGCCGACGCCGCATTGGTCCCGTGCGCGCTGGACGGGATGAGACAGACGTCCCGGTCGAGGTCACCTCGGCTGCGGTGATATCCGCGGATGGCGAGCAGTCCCGCGAACTCGCCCTGCGATCCCGCGTTCGGCTGCAGGCTGACACGGTCATAGCCGGTGACGGCGACGAGCCAGTCCTCGAGTGTCGAGATGAGTTCTCGGATCCCGACGGTGTCCTCGGCCGGCGCGAACGGATGGAGCTGGGCGAAGCCGGGCCACGTGATGGGTTCCATCTCGGTGGTCGCGTTGAGTTTCATCGTGCACGAGCCGAGCGGGATCATGCTGCGATCGAGCGCGATGTCCTTGTCGGACAACGCCCTCAGGTAGCGCAGCATCGCGGTCTCGGTGCGGTACCGGTTGAACGCCGGGTGGGTGAGGAACTCGGTGGTGCGGTTCTCGATCGGTTGCGCGAACGACCGCGGCGTCACCCCGTCGACATCGAAGGCCCGCAGCACCGTGTCGAGATCGGCTTCGGTGGTCGTCTCGTCGCAGGCGACAGCGACCGTGTCGGCGTCGACACGACGCAGGTTGATCCCCTCACGGCGCGCGCGCTCGACGATGAGATCGGCGTTGCCGGGTGAGCGGACCTCGATGGTGTCGAAGAAGTTCGCGTGCGCGATGGACAACCCGCCTGCGGCGAGCGAGTCTGCGAGTCGGGCAGCGGCGGCGTGCGTCCGTCTGGCGATCGCCCGCAGCCCGTCGGCACCGTGATACGAGGCGTACATGGCGGCCATCACGGCCAGCAACACCTGGGCGGTACAGATGTTGCTGGTCGCCTTCTCACGACGGATGTGCTGTTCGCGCGTTTGCAGCGCCAGACGATAGGCCAGGTTCCCGTCGGCGTCCTTGGAGATGCCGACGAGGCGCCCCGGGAGCTGGCGGGCGTACCGCGAACCCACCGCGAGGTATCCGGCATGAGGACCGCCGAAGCCCATCGGGACGCCGAAGCGCTGCGTCGTGCCGAAGCAGACGTCCGCGCCCTGCTCCCCCGGCGGCGTGATGAGGGTGAGCGCGAGGAGGTCGCCGCCGACCGCCACGAGCGCACCGCGCTCATGCGCGGCCTCGATGACGCCCGCAGCATCGACAACGCGTCCGGAAGCGCCCGGCACCTGGAGGATCACGCCGAAGAATTCGCCGTCGGGCAGCCCCTGCCCGGGAAGATCCGGGTGCAGTGACGCCTCCACGACCTCGATCCCCAGCGGTTCCGCCCGGGTGTCGATGACGGCGCGTGTCTGTGGGAAGAGATCGGCGTCGACGACGACGCGGGGAGACTTCGACTTGCCCGCACGACGCATGAGGGTCATCGCCTCGGCCGCGGCGGTCGCCTCGTCGAGCATGGAGGCGTTGGCCACCTCCATGCCGGTGAGATCGGCGACCATGGTCTGGAAGTTCAGCAGTGCTTCGAGCCGTCCCTGGCTGATCTCCGGCTGGTAAGGCGTGTACGCGGTGTACCAGGCCGGGTTCTCCAGGACGTTGCGAAGGATGACGCCCGGTGTGTGGGTGCCGTAGTACCCGAGGCCGATCATCGAGCGCGCGACGGTGTTACGCGCCGCCAGATCGCCGAGCTGCGCGAGCACCGCGGATTCGCTCAGCGGTTGGGGCAGGGCGCCCAGCACATCGGAGTCGAGTTCGTCGGCGATCACGGCCGGCACGACGCGGTGGGCCAAGTCGTCGAGCGAGGAGACGCCGATCGCGTCGAGCATGCGTCGGGTCTCGTCCGCGTCGGGGCCCACATGCCGGTCGACGAAACGATCGGACGGAGTGTCCGTGGCGGTGTCGGGCAGGGCCACATCAGGAGTGGGCGTGTCGGGGTTGGGCGCATCGGGGTTGGGCGCGTCGGGGTTGGGCGCGTCGGGGTTGGGCACGGTCGAGGACAACCTCTCGCAGGCGCCGGTGAAGGGCACCGGCAGGCTGGCCCTCCCCCTCTGTCATGTCGTCGGCCGGGGCCGAGTGACGCCTGAGAGATTCGGTGGGCCCGCAGCACTGCGGGACGACCTTTCACCGTGGGCGGACGACGAGTCGTCACTTTCCAGAGACGTCGTCACCACCACGGTCCTGGGTGCCTGAGAGTTTGACGGAGAGGTGTTGCTCCTTCGGCGGCCACCGACCAGACGGTCAGCGGCGCTCTCCCGCAGCGTAGCGACGCGGGACCGAGTCTACGCGGACCGAGGACTACCCGGTGCGACGGGCACGGTTCTTGCGCCGCATGGCGAGTTCGTCCTCGGGCGCTGTCTCGCTGACACCGCCGTCGGCACGCTCACCGGGGAAGTCCGCGATGGTGCCGGTGAGTTCGCGCATCGCGCCGCTGACCGCGATGCCGAACACGCCCTGGCCGCCCTGCAACAGGTCGACGACCTCTTCGGCCGACGTGCATTCGTACACGGTGGTGCCGTCGGAGAACAACGTGATCCGGGCGAGGTCCTCGACGCCGCGCTGGCGGAGGTGATCGACCGCGACTCGGATGTTCTGCAAAGAGATACCGGTGTCGAGGAGCCGTTTCACGATCTTCAGGACGAGGATGTCCTTGAAGGAGTAGAGACGCTGGCTACCGGATCCGGCCGCACCCCGAATCGACGGGACGACGAGCGACGTGCGCGCCCAGTAATCGAGCTGGCGGTAGGTGATACCCGCGATCTGGCAGGCGCTGGGCACCCGGTACCCGACCAGTTCGTCCGGCACGGTGTCGTCGGGGAACAGCCCCGGTGCGATCTCACCGAGACTGCCCTGCGTCGGAACGGCATTCGGACGATCGGTCTGACCGGAGGCCGATGACTCGGTCCCGGGGCGAGCAGCTGACGGGTCGCTCGACTTCTCTTCGTTGTCGACCGGACGATCGCCCACTTCTGACTCCCTCGCAAAGCTCGGATCGGACGCCGCACCACGGTGCCTGACATCCACGTCCACAGTACGCGGTCCAGGCCGTTCCGGGTCACCCGATGGTCCTCATCGGCCCATGAGTGGAACCCGATGTTGCTGATGACGCTATGCGGCTGATGTCGGTGGATCAACGCGACTCGCCCTACGGCTCAACCTCAACTTGAGATTGAGACAAATGGTGATCGGGCGGTGTCCATTCCGTGATCAGAGAGCGCAGCAGAGCTCAGGCGCCGCCGCTGGCCTTGAAGTCATCCGGGGACACGTTGTCGAGGAACTCCTTGAACTTCTCGACCTCGTCTTCTTTGACCTCTTCGGCCGGGGCGGCGGCGGTCTCCTCGGAATCCTCGTCGGGAATCAACAGGCCGGCCTCGGCGAGGACTTCCTCGTCGGCGATGATCGGCACCTCGGCGCGCATCGCGACCGCGATCGAATCCGAGGGTCGCGCCGAGACGCGGAGATCACCGCTGAAGACCATCTCGGCGTAGAAGGTGCCTTCTTGCATGTCGACGATCCGGACCTCGAGAAGTGTCTGCCCGAACTCCTTGATCAAGTTGACGATCAGATCGTGGGTGAGCGGGCGAGGCGGCTCGATCCCCTTCTGGCGCAACGCGATCGAGGCAGCTTCGCTCTGTCCGATCCAGATCGGCAGGTAGCGCTCGCCGTCGACCTCGCGCAGCAACAACACCGGCTGGCTCTGCGGGGGCTCGACCCTGATGCCCACCACACGCATCTCGCTCATCTCGCACCTCCCAGACGCCACTTACGGCGCTCGATTAATGATCTCGACGCTACACCGACTACGCGGAGAGCGGCGGCCGACTCGCGGCGGCCTGCCACCGATCCTTGCTGTTCAACCGGCGCGACAGCGCGCCGCAAAAATGTGTCAGTCCAGTGCGCCGCGTACCGCGGCCTTGACGAGCTGGGTGTGCAAAGTCACCGACAACGCGGCGATCTCGCGCACCAACTCCTCGGCGCGGTCGCGCGCCCCGGTCCCCTTGCCCTTGGCGATGGGGTTGGCGATCTGTGCGACGAGTCCGGCCTCGCGGTCGGCGGACACCTTGAACGCGCGGAGGTGCCGGGTCTCGAGCCCATAGCTCGCCAGCGCGGCGGCCGCCTCGACCAGCCGCACGGCATCCTCGTCGAAGAAACCCGCCGGGCCGGCAACCAGCAGTCCGTTGCGCTGCAACTCGGTGACGAACGCCGAGTCGACGCCCGTCCGCTCGATCAGCGATTCGCGGGACACGCGCCCCGCGCGGGCGCCGAAATCGGTGGCCGGCGCGACGGTCCCGCGTGCTGCGGACAGCACGCGGGTCCCGCCCGGACCGAACCCGCCGTCACCGTTGTCGATGGCGTCGAGTTGTTCCTTGATGACCTTGAGCGGAAGATATCGGTCTCGCTGGGCGGTCAGCACGAAACGCAGCCGATCGCAGTCGGCTTGGCTGAACCGCCGATAACCCGAAGGTGCCCGTTCCGGGGTCACCAGACCCTCCGACTCCAAGAATCGGATCTTCGAGATCGTGATGTCCGGGAAGTCATCACGCAATTGGGCGAGGACGGTGCCGATCGACATCGATCCTTCGCCGCGGGGGGCCGTGGACGCCGTCACGGGTGTCAGGCGTCTGCCTCGTCGCGCGGGCCGCTCAGGAAGACCAGACGGAACTTGCCGATCTGAACCTCGTCGCCATTGCTGAGCGATGCCGTGTCCACCGGTTCCCGATTGACGTAGGTCCCGTTCAGGCTGCCCACGTCGACGACCTGGAACTCGTTGTCGCCGAGCCGGAATTCGGCGTGACGGCGACTGACGGTCACGTCGTCGAGGAAGATGTCGCTGTCGGGGTGACGGCCCGCGGACGTCGTCGGCTGATCCAGTAGGAACCGCGACCCCGCATTGGGTCCTCTCTTCACGACAAGCAGCGCGGTCCCGGGCGCGAGTCGTTCGACCCCCGTCTCGGCCGGCTCACTCGAGGTACTCGTCCCGGCATCGAGCTCATTGATGAACTCTTCCCGGAACACCGAGGTGGTCTCCACCGGCGCCTCGAAGTCCCTGTCGTTTTCGCTCACCACTTCTCCTTCGTCGTCGTCAGTGCCAACCGCTCAGTCCTTGCATACATCCGGCGGAACCATTGCGCTCTCCGGGACGCTCCCCGTCGGTTCTCTCCACGATGGCCGATCGAATCTACATGACATCTGCGGCCGGGTAGATCTCGGCGCGTGATCGTGAACATCGGTGTCACGTCGCGCCTCGTTCCCACTGCCGTAACCGTACCGGTCATGCCGATCGCACCGTCGAGCGAGTCGACTCCGGCATCGACGATCATATCGTCACCGAAGCGATCACCCGGGTCGATCTCACCACCGGCCGGTCGCGGCAGGAAAATCATCACCCCTCGATGACGGCGCGGTAGCCGGCCGCGTCCAATACCTCGCCCAGGTGCTCGTCGAGTGTCGCTTCGTCGGCCGCCTCGATCTCGACCAGCCAGCCCTCGCCGTACGGGTCGGAGTTGACCAGGTCGGGAGAGGCGTCGAGCGCATCGTTGACCGCCGAGACCGTGCCCGCCAGGGGGCCGAAGATGTCCGAGACGCTCTTGGTCGACTCGACCTCGGCGAACGACTCGCCGATCGTCACCTCTGCGCCGCTGTCGGGCAGCTGCACGAACACCACGTCACCCAACGCGTCCTGTGCGTAATCGGTGATGCCGACGCGCACCGTGGTGGGTCCGAGCCGTTCGATCCACTCGTGCTCCGCGGTGTAGCGCAGGGTGTCTGGAACTTTGCTGTCGGTCACTGCGAACCCCTTTCGTTCTCGGTCAGACTCTACTGTCTGCCGAGGTGCCTGCCGGGCGACGCGGCGGCATGAGCCGCACCACCAGGATCGTCTGATACCAGTACAGGACGAAGGACCACAGATAGAGTCCGACTCCCCAGATCATGAAGGCCCACCCGATGGGGTAGGCGATGGTCCCCACGATCGAATCGAGTTGTCCGGCAAGGAGCCACGGGAAAGCGCTCATGAGCGCGAAGGTCCCGGCCTTGCCGATGTAGAGCACCGGCAACGCGAACACCCCGCGCGACCGGAGGAGTGGCGCGGACGCGAACAGCAGGACGTCGCGCGCGATGATGACGCCGATCAGCCACCATGGCAGGAACTCACGGATGCCGAACGCGATCGGGATGATCACGATGTAGAGCCGGTCGGCGGCCGGATCGAGCAACGCCCCGATCCGCGACGACTGGTCGAGGAGGCGGGCGATCTTGCCGTCGGCCCAGTCGGAGAAACCGGAGAACATCAACACGGCGAAGGCCCACCCGTCCGCCTTCTCGACCAGCAACAGCCAGACGAACACCGGGATGAGTGCGAGCCTGAGCACGCTCAGCGCGTTCGGGACCGTCACGATCCGGTCCGGAGCCGGCGTGGCCGCCGCCTCCGGTTCGGTCACCGGAAGATCCCGATGATGCCCTGAAGCGTCTTGGCCCCGCCCGAGGAGAACAGGTTGTCGTGGACCATGTAGGTCCATGTCGTCGTCGACCGGTGCAGGTCCGCCGTACCGAGGTCGACGCCGTCGGCGGTGATGGTCGCCTCGCGGAACGTCTCCCGGGCCTTCGTCAGCGCCGTACCGGGCAGATCGGCGAACTCGGACAGGATCAACCGGTGGAACTCGTCCAGCGGGCTCTCCTTGCCGAGTGAGCGCAGATGGATGCTCGCGCGCACGTCGGAGACGAACGCGAGATGATCCGCCCAGGCACGGTCGAGGTGGTACAGCACGATCTCGCGCGCCGCCTGCGAGAGCACGTCACGAGGCACCGGAGTCGACCCGGCGGACGCCGCGGCGACGGCTCCCGTTGCGGTGCCGGACTTCTCGGTCTTCTCGGTGTCGGTCTTCTCGGTGTCGGTCTTCTCGGAGTCGGCCTTCTCGGAGTCGGCCTTCTCGGCGACGGCCGCCGACTCGCCGAGCAGCTGCGCGTATCGCTCGGGTTCGAGCTCGGCGAGTTCGTCGAGCGCGGCATCGGTTGTCAGGATCCGCATGCGGCGGTCGACGATGATGTCGCGCTGCTGGTTCACGAGCTTGTTGTAACGCCAGGTGTTGGCGTGCAGTTCGAGCATCACACCCTCGGCGATCCGCTGCGCCTGCTCGATGAGGTCGATGCCCTTGCCGCCCATGGACCCGTCCTCGTTGGGGGACACCGGGTCACGCTTGAACGCCAGGTTCCTGGTGACGACCGGGTCCTCGAGGCTGGAGAAGAAGACCGACGTACCCGGGTCGCCCTGACGGCCGGCGCGTCCGCGGAGCTGGCTGTCGAGCCGTTCGGTGTCGTGCCGTCCGGTACCCACGACGCACAGACCGCCGAGCTCGATCACCTCGTCATGTGCTTTGTCGTCCTCGTGCGAACCGCCGAGCTTGATGTCGGTACCCCGGCCGGCCATCTGCGTCGAGACCGTCACCGCTCCGCGGGCGCCGGCCTCGGCGATGATCTTGGCCTCCTCGGCGTCGTTCTTCGCGTTGAGAACCACCGACGGTACGTCCGCCTTGTCCAGGAAGTACGCCAACTCCTCGGACTCGGCGACGTCATGCGTGCCGATGAGCACCGGTTGACCGGTCTCGTGGATCTCCTTCACGTAGGCGACGATCGCCTCGACCTTGTTGGCCTTGGTGTCGTAGACCCGGTCGGGCAGGTCGGTGCGCCCGTTGGGGGTGTTCGGCGGGATCTGCGACACCCGCAACTCGTAGAACTGACGGAACTGCTCGCCCGCCGCGATCGCGGTGCCCGTCATCCCGCACACCTTCGGATACCGGCCGACGAGCGCCTGCACGGTGATGGTGTCGATGACCTCGCCGGAGTCGGTCTGGGTGAGACCCTCCTTGAGCTCGACCGCGGCCTGTACGCCGTCCGGCCAGCGCTGCAGCTGGGCGACGCGGCCACGGGACGCGTTGATCAGGTGCACGCCGCCGTCGCGCACGATGTAGTGGATGTCGCGCTCGAGCAGGTAGTGCGCATGCATCGCGATGCTGACATGCACCAGCGTCGTGCCGACATGTTCCTCGCTGTAGAGGTCGATGCCGCCGAGCTCTTCTTCGACGAACGCCGCGCCCTCGTCGGTGAGCGTGACGTTGCGTCCCTCCGCATCGACTTCGTAGTGCTTGTTCTTCATCCGCGACACGACGTCGTGGATCGCCTGGTCCGGCACCTCGGTCTCGGTGGAACCGGCGAGCACCAGCGGCACCAGGGCCTCGTCGACGAGCACCGAATCGGCCTCGTCGATGATGGCGACGTCGGGCTTGGGCGAGACGAGGTCGGACTCGGACAGCGCCAGCTGATCGCGCAGGACGTCGAAGCCGATCTCGTTCACCGAACCGTAGGTCACATCACCTGCGTATGCGCGGCGGCGCTCCTCGCGACTCGAGTTCTCCGCGATCGCGTGGACCGCGATCCCGAAGACGTCGAACAACGGCTTCATCCACTCCGCGTCACGGGTCGCCAGGTAGTCGTTGACCGAGATCACGTGAACCTGATGACCCTGTAGGACATACCCGATCGCGGCGATCGCACCTGCGAGGGTCTTGCCCTCACCGGTCGCCATCTCGACGATGTCGCCTTCGAGCAGGCGTAGCGCACCCTGCAGCTGCACATCGAAGGGTCGTAGGCCGATCGACCGGTCGGCGGCCTCACGAACCAGCGCGAGGAATCTGGCGCGGTCCGCGGCGTTCTCGCCGATGTCGAGTTTCTCGGCCTCGCCGGCGAATGCGTCGTCGGCGAGTTCGGCGGCCCAATCCGTGTGGGCTTCGGCGTCTTTGATCACGCCCACCGACTTCGACTGGTTACGAGTCGACTGGGCACCCAGCAGACGCCACATGCTGTTGGTCAGCTTTCCCACCGAAACATTTCTCCTGATCGTTTCCCGGTCAACTTTCCGGCTCACCCCCGTGCGGCGGCCAGGTCAGCCACAACGGTACGCGGCTGCTGGTCGAGCGGCGTCGGCGACATTATGATCAGTCCACCGATTCCGCCCGAGGACAAGGACGACCCATGACCAGGACTCGCCGGAACAGGGTTCGCTGGCGTCTCATACGTGCTGTGCTCGCCGGATTGCTGGTGGCCACCGGGGTCGGTCTGGGTGCGTTCAACGACTGGTGGGTTGCGTTGTTCTTCGGAATCCCGCTGGTCTTCGTCGGGATCGCGGTCAGCCCGCGCCCCTCGAGAGTGTCCGAACTCCCCGAGTTCCGGCGCGCCATCTCCTCCCCCGATGCGCCGCAGGTCGAGGTCGAGGCCCTCACACGCAGCAGCCTCACCGCCGAGGACCTCCAGCCGACGATGGTCACCGCCACCATCAATCCCCCGGACGACACGGCCTACCGCGCCCGCTGGATCACCTCGATGACGAAGGGCAACTTCCAGTCGCTGACCGACAGTCCGTTCACGACGCTGCCGCCGGATGCCCTGCCACCCCGGGAACAGACCGAGACGCCCGAGTTCGACGACCAGCCCGGCCGCTGGGCGGTGGTGTACCCGGTGGTGACCCTGCTGGCCGCTGGCGCGCTGCTGTTCGGGGTCGCCGACGGGTGGCATGTGGAAGGGCCGTCGCTGTCGGACTTCGGGTCCGTCGTACAGCAGGCCGAGTCGCAGGAGGAAGTCGCTGCGTCGCTCGCCGAACAGCACGAACGCATGCTCGCCGCGATCGCCGAGTATCAGGGACCCGAGGCGGTCGGCAACGTGCTGCGGTTGACCTACTCCTTGGGCACCTCCCCGTCCGGCCAGGCTGTCGTCTTCGATCCGAGCAACGGCCGTGCTTACAGCATCTATGTGTCCGACTCGAGTTCGAGTCGGTCCGAGGTGTCCAACTCCGAACGCGCCGGCATGACCTTCGACGCGGCGACGATCGATCCTGCCGTTCTCCCGCCGACTGCCGAGAAGATGCTGGCCGCCGTCGCGCCGTACGCGAGCGAGCCTGTTCTGAGCAGGATCGAGATCGACCGTGCCGAGCCCGGCGCACCCGTGCTCCTCGCCGGCACCATCGATCCCGGACCCGACACGTCCGAGGACTACAAGGTCCAGGCCCGCCCGGACGGGACCGTCGCCGAGTTCTTCGACCCCGCCGACTTCCAGAAGTCGTTCCAGCTCGCTCGCGACCAGCTCGTGGCGGCACGCGTCCCACTGAACGCACCCGTCATCGAGCAATTCATCATCCAGGGAATCGCCGACGGAGTATCACCGGTGACCGCGAGCGACATCCAGAACTCGGGCGGCGTCCTGGTTCGGTACCGGATCGGTGACCGCGGCGGCGAGGTCTCCATCGCGCCCGGCCATTTTCCGGCCGCGAGCATCTCCTCCAGCCGGTATCGAGCCGACGGCTTCCGCTTCGACAACACCTCCGCGGAGGTGTTCGACCGGGTCCGCGCCGACCTGATGCGGCGGGCGTCGGTGCCCGAGTACGACCGCGACGCGGTGGGTGTCGAGGTGGAACGCAACCGGGTGGACGACGAGCAGCCGTTCGTCATCGCGATGGAGATCGCACACACAGAAGACGCCGAGGGTCTCTACACACTGGACGGCACGTACATCAAGCCCGGTCTGTACTGACCCGCGCCCACGCACGGCAGAGGACGTCCGGCGGCGTCACGCCTTGGGCGTGCCCGCTTCCAATGCCCGGCGCGTGACCGCCTGCAGTTCGGCGACCGCAGCCTCCGGAGGGTGCAGCACTCCGCGATCGGTCATCGTGCTGACGATGTCGCGAACCCGGCCGTAGTAGGTGGCCTGCTCGGCGGGCGTGCTGCTGGCGGCTGCGTGGTTGTAGAGCTTAAGTGCACGATCGAGATCGTCCTGATCGCCCTGCTCCAAGTAGGTCGATCCCACGCGACGGCCATGCTTCTCGCATGCGATCCAGGCTCGTCGCAAAGCGGCCACGGACTGCTGGTAGGCGTCGGCGCGCGACCGGTTCCGCGGGTACTCGTCGGTGCGCAACGCGGTCGCCTCGTCGAGCGCCAGATGGAACGTCTGCGTCTGTTCGACTGTCACATCGGTGACAGCCGGGTACCGGAGGAGCATCGCGGGATCGAGTTCATAGGTGCCGTACGCGCCGAGGATCTCGTCGTGCCTGCGCGTCGCCTCTTCCCACAGACGTTCGGCGGCCTCGTCGGATCCGGCGTCGACGATCCGCGGCCCGGACGAGGGTGGCCGGGTGAGGTCCACCGGCTCGGCGTCGGGCGTCGCCTCGGCACGCGGCCGCGATGCGGCGGATGCGGACGACTTCTTCTTGGTCGTCACACGCTCCGGGGCGTGCCGACGGAGGCGCGTGAGTATCTCGGCCACGGCCGGGTCACCGTCGACGACCGCGACGCGCCAGAACTCGGTCTCGGCTTCGGACCTGTCGGAGACCGGGATCGACTCCGCTTCAACGGGTTTGCCGTTCTGTGTCGCGAAGGTGAGCTTGAGGTATTTCTGCCCGGCGACGGTGAGGTGCCGGGCACGTCCGCCGGCCATGTCCGACGTCGAATCCGACGGCCCGCCGACCGCGACGGTGACCAGCGACGCCAAGGGATAGGCCTGCAGGGTGCGGTCCTCGTTCCCGAAGTAGACGGTGTCGTCGTCCACCGTGAGCAACACGGCGCCGCGGTCACCGAGGCGGCCGTAGGCGGCGCTCAGCAGCGACGCGGCGAGTGCCGCGACGACCACCGCCGAGGTGACGAGGCCACTCACCCCGGCGATGTTGAGTCCCACCAGTGCGACCATCCCGGCGAGCATCAGCACCCATGCGGAGGTGGCAGAACGGTGGTGGCGTCCGGACAGATACTCCGTACGACAGGTCACCGGGACCATGTGGCGCCCCCATTCGTCATATCCATACCCCCGTCCGGTCGGCTACCGTCGTGACCGTGAGCTCTGACGAATCCCGTCTCTCGACGCACCGGTGTCGACCGGTGCCACAGCGTCATCAAGGCCGCAAGCACCGCATCAGCTTACGCATGGCACTGCTGCTCAGCGCGGTGATCATCGCTCTCGGTCCCACCGTGGTGGCCGCCGGTCAGGCATCGGCTGCTCCCGGGGTGCCCGACTTCGTCGGCAAGACCTACTCCTCCACCGCGGTGACCGGCGAGCAGATCCCGGGCGGTGGCCCCCTCGAGGTCAGTTTCCCGGCCGCCAACCGCATCTCATTGTCCGCGGGGTGCAACCGGCACATCGGTGATCTCCGCGTCGACAACTCGCTTCTGCGGCTCAGCTCGCTCGCCTCGACGATGATGGCGTGCCCCGGCCCCCGATCGCAGGCCGACGCGTGGATCACCGAGTTCACCCGGGAACCGCTCACCTGGTACTCGGTGGGGCACGCCCTGGTCCTCGTCGGACCGGGCAGTCAGGTCCTGCTGACGGAGCGTCAGGCATGAACCGCCGCGTGCCGACCGTCGTGACCGTCACCGGCGCCGCCGGCAGCATCGGGTACGCGAGCGTGTTCCGCATCGCCGCGGGCGCGATGCTCGGACACGAGCAGCCCATCGCGCTCCGCCTCCTCGAACTCCCCCAGGCCCTGGCCGGAGCGGAGGGTACCGCGATGGAACTCGACGACGGGGCGTTCCCGCTCCTGAAGTCGGTGGATGTCCTCGACGACCCGCGCAAGGCGTTCGACGGCGCGAGCTTCGGTCTGCTCATCGGCGCTCGTCCGCGCACCAAGGGCATGGAGCGTGCGGATCTGCTCGCCGCCAACTCGGACATCTTCGCCGCCCAGGGCGCGGTCATCAACGATGTCGCCGCCGACGACATCCGGGTGATCGTCGTGGGCAACCCCGCCAACACGAACGCCGCGGTGGCGGCGGCTCACGCACCCGAGGTGCCCGCCGAGCGATTCACGGCCCTGACCCGCCTCGACCACAACCGTGCGATCGCACAACTCGCCCGCCGCGCCGGGGCGGATGTCGACGAGATCAGTCGGGTGAGCATCTGGGGCAATCACTCGGCGACGCAGTATCCCGACATCTTCCACGCACGCGTGGGCGATCGCAGCGGTGCCGACATCGCCGCGGACCGGGACTGGCTCGTCGACGACTTCATCCCGACCGTCGCCCGCCGGGGAACCGCGATCATCGAGGCGCGCGGATCATCGTCGGCGGCATCCGCGGCCAACGCCACGATCGATCACGTGCACGACTGGGTCCTCGGCACCCCGCCCGACGACTGGACGTCGGCGGCTCTGCCGTCGCCGGGCGTCTACGGTGTGCCCGAAGGGCTCGTGTGTTCGTTCCCGGTCCGTTCGGTCGACGGTCGGTGGCAGATCGTCGAAGGTCTGGAGATCAACGAGTTCTCCCGCTCCCGGATCGACGCGTCGGTCGCCGAACTGCAATCCGAGCGGGACGCCGTCGACAAGCCGTAATCTCTGCTCATGTCGAAGAAGGACAAGAAGCAGGCGCGGATCGCGAACAAGGTCTACGAGGCCGAGATGTTCCGGCTGCAGACCGAGCTCGTCAAACTGCAGGAATGGGTCCGCGCGAGCGGCGCACGGGTCGTGGTGGTCTTCGAGGGACGTGACGCCGCGGGCAAGGGCGGCACCATCAAACGGATCACCGAATACCTGAGTCCGCGCGTCGCACGCGTCGCCGCGCTGCCCGCCCCGACCGATCGCGAACGCGGACAGTGGTACTACCAGCGATACGTCGCACACCTGCCTGCGCCGGGTGAGATCGTGTTGTTCGACCGTTCCTGGTACAACCGCGCGGGCGTCGAGAAGGTCATGGGTTTCTGTACGCCCGAAGAACATTCACGTTTTCTCCGGCAGACGCCGATCTTCGAGCAGATGCTGATCGACGACGGCATACTGCTGCGCAAGTACTGGTTCTCGGTGTCCGACGACGAGCAGCTCAAGCGATTCCGCTCACGCATGAACGACCCTGTGCGGCAATGGAAGCTGAGCCCCATGGACCTCGAGTCCGTATACCGGTGGGAGGACTACTCGCGTGCCAAGGACGAGATGATGGTCCACACCGACACTGCGCTGAGTCCGTGGTACGTCGTCGAATCCGACGTCAAGAAGCACGCGAGGCTCAACATGATCTCCCACCTGCTCTCGACACTCGACTACGAAGAGGTCCCGCGACCGAAGGTGTCCCTGCCGAAGCATCCGATCGAGTCCGGGAACTATCACCGACCGCCTCGTTCACTGTCCAAGTACGTACCCGACCACGTGGCGACGCTGATCCGCACCGACCACTGATGTGGATCGGGTTCTGCGAGTTCGACTATCTGCTCGGTGACGTCCACTCGCTGAAGCAGAAGCGCTCGGTGGTGCGGCCCATCGTCGCCGATCTCCGCAAACGGTTCGCCATCTCGGCGGCCGAGGTCGGGCATCTGGACGTGCACCGGCGGACGGTGATCGGGGTGAGTGTCGTCGCGGCCGACCGCGGCCATGTCGTGGACGTGCTCGACCAGGCAGAGCGATCTGCGGCGGGTCACCCGGAGGTGGAACTGCTGTCGGTTCGACGCCGCGTACTCAGCGCCGACGACTTCTGACCGCGCCTCACACCACGCCGGCCGCGGCGGCGGCACGGCGGTAGGCCTCGGCGAGCGAGTCCACGGTCTCGTGGGCGTTGAGGCCACTCGGATTGGGGACCACCCACAGGTCTGCGCCGTCCCAGGTCTCGTCCTGGCGTCCCGGAACGGCGTCGCGTCGTCCGAACGCGCTGCGGTAGGCGGTGATACCAGCCACCGCGACCACCCTCGGGCGGATCGCACGGACGCGCTCCCGCAGCCGGCGGCCACCCTCGCGTAGTTCGTCGTCGGTGAGTTCGGCTGCGGTGGCCGTGGCGCGCGGTACGACATTGGTGATCCCGATGCCCCGGTCGAGCAGCGTCGCGCGGTCCGCGTCCGACATCCCCGCCGACGCGTCGATCACATGATCGACGATCCCGGCACGCGCGAGGGCGGGATAGAAACGATTGCCGGGCCGGGCGAAATGTGCGCCCGTCGCGGCCGTCCACAGACCGGGATTGATGCCGACGAACAACAACCGGCACTCGTCGCCGACGAGGTCGTCGACCGTCCGGTCGGCGTAATCGAGCAACTCTGCCCTGGTGAAACCCATCGGTGTCGCCGAGTCAGGATTCCGAGGTCGTGGAGCCGTGCCGACCCGACACGCAGAACTCGTTGCCGTCGGGATCGGCAAGCGTCACCCAGGCGAAGCCCGGCATCTCGCGGTCGGCGATCTTGGTCGCCCCGGCGGCGACCAGGCGCGCGACCTCCGACTCGAGATCCTCGGTCGTGAGATCGAGGTGCATGCGGTTCTTGCCGGGCGTCGGGTCGTCGACCCGCTGGAACGCCACGAGCGGTGCGCCTTCGACATGTGCCACGACCACGAAGTATCCGTCGTTCTCCTCGACGATGCGTCCACCGAGCTGCTCGGCCCACCAGGTGGCCAGCGGCATCGGTTGACGAGAGTCCACGGTGATCATGCCCAGCGCGAGTGTCATGGGCATCAACCTACCGGCGGGCGCCGACATCTCGCGACGGGCGAGTCGGCCCACCGCTGTGCCGCGTTGTCCACTAGCCACCCACCGGGTGCGGCCACCACTTACACTCACGTCGATGCTCGGACTCTCGTACTCGGTCTTGGGCGGTCTCGGCGCTCAGATCGGTTCCGATGCCGTCGAACTCGGCACGCGCAAGCAGCGGGCGATACTCGCCCAGCTGATCCTCGCCGAGGGCACGCCGCTGCGCGCCGACGCGCTGATCGAGGGCATCTGGGGAGACTCGCCGCCCGAACGCGCCGAGGTCTCCCTGCAGTCCTACATCTCGGGCTTGCGCAAGGCGCTCGAGCCGAGCCGCCGGCCCCGGAGCCCGTCCACGGTGCTGCTGACCCACGGAACCGGGTACAGCCTCCCCACGACCGCGGAGCAGGTCGACCTGCGTCGGTTGACGGCGACCCTGGCGAACGCACGAACCCTGATGCAAGACGGTGACACAGCGGGTGCTGCTCCCCTGCTCCAGCAGGTGCTCGACACCTACCGGCCGCTGCTGCCCGAGTTCGAAGGGCTCCCCTTCCGCGACGAGGCCGCCGACCGCCTGGAACGGATGCTGCAGGCCGCCCGGGAGATGTCGTTCGAAGCGCGCATGGCAGCGGGCGACCACCGTCTGCTGGTGACCGAGCTGGAGAGTGCGGTCGAACGGTCGCCGCTCGACGAGGGCCTGTGGGTGCTGCTCGCCACCGCGCTGTACCGCCTCGGACGCCAGTCCGAGGCTCTCGGCGCGATCGCGAACGCACGTCGCATCCTCGCCGACGAGATCGGCGTCGATCCCGGACCCCGCCTGCGGGCCCTCGAAGGTGACATCCTCGACCACGCGCCACACCTCGACGCCCCGGCGCGGTCCGAGAGCATGACCGTCGGCCCGTCGGTTCCCGCGAGGGTGCCTGCCGCGCCGACGACACCGGCGTCGGAGCCGTCGTCGGGGCAGTCGTCTGGGCAGTTCGAGTTCGACGAGGCACCGTCACTGGTCGGCCGGGCCGACGAGTTGTCCGCGCTGCATCGTGCGGTGCTCGCATCGATGTCGGGGCACGGCGGCGTGGTCGTGGTCGAGGGCGAACCCGGGGCGGGTAAGACCGCGCTCCTCGACGAGGCCGGACGCCGAGCGGCCGGCGCCGCGGAGTTGCGCGTGCTGTGGGGACGCTGCGTCGACGATCCGGCAGCCCCCTCGATGTGGCCGTGGGTGCAGATCCTGGGTTCGGTTCTCCCCCGGCTCGATCCCGGCGACCGCGAACGACTCCTCGACAGTTCGCTCGGACGGATGGTCACCGAGGGGGTCAACGTGATCCCGCCACCCCGGCAGATGCCCGACGCGGCCGCGCGCTTCCAGTTCTACGACCAGGCAGCAGACCTGCTCGACGGGGTGGCGGCGACGTCGAAACTGATCATCGTCCTCGACGACCTGCAGTGGGCGGACGGGGCTTCGCTGGAGTTGTTCGCGCACATGGCCTCTCGACGCACGCCGGGGGTGACGTTCTTCGCGTCGCTGCGCTCGCCGTCGTCGCGACCGGTCGTCGCCTCGACCCTGGCGACGCTCGCCCGACTCCCCGAACACCGGCGCATCCATGTCGGCCCCCTCACCGGCGACGACATCTCGGAGCTGATCCGCCGCGAGACACAGCAGTGGCCCGAAGTGGCCACCGTGTCGTCGATCGAACGACGCACCGGCGGCAACGCGTTCTTCGTCCGCGAGCTGGCACGCATCCTCGCCGACCGCGGCTCGATCGCGGGCAGCGCCGTCCCGTCCGGGGTCCGGGACGTGGTCCGGCAGCGCCTCGTCGGCTTGCGTCCGGAGACCACCGAACTCCTCGAACTCGCAGCGCTGATCGGAACGCGTGTGGACCTCGTCCTGCTCGCGACCGCCGCCGGGCGACCGGTCGACGAGGCGCTCGACCTGCTCGAGCCCGCGGGGACCGTCGGGGTCATCCGTCTCGGGCCCGATGACCCGTTCGGCTTCGGATTCAGTCACGACATCATCCGCGAGGCCATCGCCGGTGGCATCGCCGCGAAGCGCGCCCGCCGCCTCCACCTGGCGATCGCCGACGCACTCGCCGGCAACTCGTCGCCACACGCGGTGACACGCGTCGCCCGGCACCTGTGGTCGGCGGGTCCGCTGGCCGATCGCGACCGGACCATGACGGCCCTGCTCTCCGCGGGTGACATCGCGTTGCGCACCTACGATTTCGACGGTGCGCAACGCCATCTGGGCGACGCGGCGACGCTGGCGCGCAACATCGGCGATCAGCAGACCGAACTGGTGGCGATCACCACCCGCCTCGCGGGCGAGGTCGCTGCGCACGGGTACTTCGCTGCCGACCC
Organism: Gordonia terrae; assembly: GCF_051789125.1. Classification (GTDB taxonomy): domain Bacteria; phylum Actinomycetota; class Actinomycetes; order Mycobacteriales; family Mycobacteriaceae; genus Gordonia; species Gordonia terrae_A. Next base: position 2,865,331 of record NZ_CP196526.1, read on the forward strand.
CGATCTCCAGGAGCGCGCCCGAAGCCTCGCCTCGACCCTGGGCGACACCCGCCTCCTCGCGACTCTGGACTACGCCCGCTGCGCCGCCCACATCCAGATCGCCGACGCGCACACCGGACATCGACTCGCACAGGACCTGCGCCGTCGCGCCGAGGGGTCCGACGATCCGGTCGTCGTCCACCTCGGCATGCAGGTCGCCGGCATCGACGAGTTCACGCGGGGCAACTTCGGGGCGGCACACCGGATCCTGGACACCTACGCACCCGTCGGAACCGACCTCGAAGGCCTTCGCGACGACCAGCTAGCGATGGCCCGCGGATTCCGCGCGTGGGCCGCCGCCATCCACCTCGGTGCCGATGCCGGACGCGCCCTGTTCGCAACGATGGCCGATGCACGCCCGGATCCCCGGTCGCAACTGGGCATGGCGATCTTCGCGGTCGGCGCGGCGTCCATGCTCGGCGATGCGGACTGGGTCCTCGACGCCGGTCGCGCGATCGTCTCCGAGAGCGGCGGCGCGCTCGCGTACCTCCGGCGCGGAGGCGAGCGCATGTACTGGTGGGCACGGGCGATGACCGGCGACATCGACGACGCTCTCGCCAGGATCGATCAGCTCGGCGCCGACCACCGCGACATGGCGGACCACCCGCGTACCGGCGAGGGATTCTGGCTCGGTCTGCATGCCGAGACCCTGGTCGTCGCGGGCAAGCTCACCGACGCCGCCGTGCTACTCGATCGTGCCTCCGACTTCGCCGAACGCACCGGCGAACGGTACGCCGCCGCTCATCTCGCCCTGGTGCGTGCCCGCTACGAGTACGCCAACGGACGCCCGGCAGCACAGGTCGGCACGACGCTGCGGAGTGCCCGTGACACCGCGCTCGCCCAAGAGGCCCACGCCCTGGTGGCACGCATCGACGAGCTCGGACGCACATGGGGTCTGTCGCCGCCGCGGTGACCTCCGGAACCGTGTCCGGCCCTGCCGAGCCGGCCGGATCAAGTCCGCCTCAAGTCGTCGCCAAGGTCTTCCGGAGAACGTGGTCGGACACCCGGCGCTGCCGGAGCTGACCGACTCCCGCCGGACGACCCGGCCGCACTCGAGGACCCGCCGATGACCGTAAGACCCGCAGCCTCACCTGCCGAGAACTCCGAACGACTGATCGTCCGCACCCGCACGTCGGTGCTCGCGCAACTCCGCGACCGCATCGCCGGCGACGTGGTCGGACCCGGCGACGCGGGCTACCTCGAGGCGCGGTCGGGATTCAACCGGCTCGGCGGCCACCGCCCGGCGGTGATCGCCCTACCCGACAATCACTTCGACGTCGTGGAGGCGGTCCGCTTCGCCGCCGACGAGGATCTGCGCATCGCCGTCCAGGCGACCGGTCACGGCACCGGCCGGGCCGCCGACGGCGGCCTGCTGATCAACACCTCCCGGCTCACCTCGGTGGTCGTGGATCCGGTGACCCGGACAGCCCGGATCGGTGCCGGCGCCACATGGCAGATGGTCCTCGACGCCGCCGTCCCGTATGGGCTCGCACCGCTGATGGGGTCGTCGAGTGCCGTCGGCGCGGTCGGGTACACGCTCGGAGGCGGGTTCGGCTGGCTGGGAAGGCATCACGGACTGTGTGCGGACTCCGTGCGGGGTTTCGATCTGGTGACGCCGGACGGCACGCCGATTCGGGTCACCGACGCCAGCTTCCCAGACGTCTTCTGGGCACTGCGGGGCGGCGGCGCGGGCAGCCTCGGGGTGGTGACGTCGATGGAGATCACGCTCGCCGACGTCTCGACCGTGTACGCGGGCAACCTCTTCTACCCCGCCGCCGACGCCGAGGAGATCATCCGCCGCTTCCGCGACTGGGCCCCCGCCCAGCCCGAAGAACTGACCTCGGCAGTGGCCGTGCTCAACCTCCCGCCCACCGACGGCATTCCGGAACCGTTGCGCGGCCGGAGTTTCGCGGTGGTGCGGGGATGCTGGTCCGGTGACGTCGAGACCGGCCGCGCCATCGTCGACGAGTGGCGCCGCTGGCGGAGACCGGTCGTCGACACCTGGGATGTCATGCCGTTCGCGGCCGTCGACGCCATCAGCATGGACCCGACCGAACCGATGCCCGTCATGGTGACCACCGAATGGTTCGACGACCTGCCCGACGAGGCCGTGGACATCATCGCCGGACGGGTTCGCCCGCCCGCGGCCACCGCCCCGCTGATCGTGTCGGGCGAGATCCGGCACGCCGGCGGTGCGATCGCGCGCGGGGCGCTGCAGGCGGCGAACGATCGCGCACGCTCGGGACAGTTCCTGCTCGAACTCGTCGCGGTCGTCGGGGACCCGCAGGTCGCGCTCGCCGTCGAGTCGACGCTGCGGGTCACCCGCACCGAACTGGCTCCGTTCGTGACGGGCGCGGCGTACCTCAACTTCACCTCCGGCACCGAACGTGCCGGACGCGCCGCCGACGCCTTCAGCGCCGACCATCGACGACGGCTCACCGAGATCAAGAACGCCCTCGACCCGGGCAACCGCTTCTGCCACGGGGACATCTGACCGCTGTGACGGCACCGCTTGCATCGGCGACGCCCGATATGCGCTGATGGTCGGCATGACCTCCGACACCTCGTCCGGACCGGCGGGAACTCCAACGTCGACGTTGCTCGTCGTCGACGGCGCCAACGTCGTCGGGTCGGTCCCCGACGGGTGGTGGCGGGATCGCCGGGCGGCGGCAGAACGTCTACGGGACAGGCTGGAATCGGTCGCCGAAGCCGGGCTCGACGGCCTGGCGGGACCGTTGGACGTGGTGCTGGTGGTGGAGGGCAGGGCTCGAGGCATCGCTCCGGGCGCGGCGGTCCGGGTCGTCGAGGCCCCTGCGTCGGGAGACGACGCGATCGTCGCGGTCGTGGCCGGTTCACCCGGCCGTGCCTGCGTGGTGGTCACGGCCGACCGCGAATTACGCACGCGGGTACAGGAACTCGGCGCACACACGGTGGGTCCGTCGACCATCCCGCGGTGATCGGGGCGGTGCGGGCGTTCCGGCGCCGTCGCCCGATATCCGTGCCCGATTTTCCCGATCACCACCGCACATTCGCTCGCAACACGAATAATCCTCCCCACAGTCGGCGTCGGCCGACACGGGAGGATCTCATGAACGATGTCGACGTCCTGATCGCAGGCGCCGGGCCCATCGGACTGACCGCTGCCATCGAACTCCGACGCCGCGGGGTCGGTGTCCGGATCGTCGATCCGCTTCTCGAACCACCGCAGTATGCGAAAGCCGTTGGCATACAACCACGCACGCTCGAGGTCTTCGAGGGCATGGGCGTACTCGAACAGGTCCTCGATGCCGGTATGGAGATGCGCGGACAACTCGTGTACGTCAACGGGAACCAGGTCTCGCGCGTCGACCTGATGACGCCGGCCGACGTGCCCTACCGCTTCCACCTCCTTCCCCAGTATGCGACCGAACGCATCCTGCGCGAACGCCTCGCCGGCCTCGGCACCGTCGTCGAACGCGGGGTGTCGGTCTCGGCCTTCGAGCAGGACGCCGACGGGGTCACCGTGACACTCGCCGGCGGCGCCGGGGACGCGACAATTCGCGCCGGCTACCTGATCGGGGCCGACGGGGCGCACAGCATCGTGCGCAAAGGCCTCGGCTTGAGCTTCGAGGGCGCCGCCTTCGACGAGCAGTACATGCTCGGCGACGTCGCCGTGGACTGGTCGATGCCGCGCGGCTATGCGATCCGGTCGATGCACCAGACTGCCGACGGCACCTCCGACGATCTCCTCGTGTGCATACCTCTTCCCGGACGCGGTCGCTACCGGATGTCGATGCTGGTCCCGGAGGAACTGCGCATCGCGCCGAAGACGAGTGGCGACGGTGTCGCCCATGGGTTCGAGGGGAACCGCACGCCGGAACTGTCCCACATCCAGGCCGTCGTCGACCGGCTGGCGCCCGAGCCCGCCACCGTCTCCGACATGCGCTGGTCCTCGGTGTTCCGCATCAGCCATCGGATCGTCGACTCCTACGGCCGGGGACGGGTCTTCGTCGCGGGCGATGCCGCCCACATCCACCCGCCGACCGGCGCCCAGGGAATGAACACCGGGGTGCAGGACGCTCACAACCTGGCCTGGAAGCTGGCGCTGGCGGTCGCGGGCGACGCGTCGTCGACGCTGTTGGAGTCCTACGATCTCGAACGCCGCCCCGTGGGCGAGGAGGTCGTCGGCCGAACCGTCCGCGACGCGCGTGAAGGCATCGGTACCGACTCCACCGATCTGGAATTCGTCATGCGACGTGAGGCGCAGCTGCTGATCTCCTACGCCGACAGCCCGATCGTCGCGGGGTCGACGATCCCCAGTCGGCCCGCCGCACCACGTGCCGGTGAACGTGCCCCGGATGCGATCGGTCTCAGCCGTGAGTCGGTCAACAACCCCGTACGGTTGTTCACTCTGCTGGGTGCGGGCGATCACTCGCTTGTCCTCTACGCGGACGCCTCCGCGGGCGCCGAGGACGTCGCGGCGCTCGAGGCGCTCGCCCGAGAGATCACCGCTCACTCACACGGGCACGTCGGCGTCCACGTGGTCGCAGCACCGACCGCTCAGGTCGGCAGCACCGAACTCCCGCTGCTGCGCGACACCGACGGCCGCTTCGCCGCCGGATATCTGCCGGACGGCTCGACGGCCTTCGTCATCCGACCCGACGGGTATCTCGGATACCGCGGGCCCGTCACCGAATTCGAGCCCGCGCTCGCCTACCTGGCGTCGACGTTCCGGTAACCCTTTCTGGTGGAGCACCAGCACCGCGGCCACCGCGGGGTGCACCGTCGGCAGTCCGTAACCTTGGACACCGTGACCATCTGGGGGCGAACCGGGACCGATCGTGCCGGGGACAGTCGTATCCGCATCGACCGACCCCTGTGGAGTGTCGCCGGCCACCTCGCCGACCGGGCGGGTTCGTCGTTGCGATCACGCGCCGCCGACTCACGCATCGGTCGCGCGATGGGTACCGGCGAGCTGATCTACCTGGTCGCCCCGGCGGGTCATCCGAACTACGGCGACGAGCTGATCGCGCAGACGTGGCTGCGCCACCTGGCGCGGGTTCGCCCGAACGCCACGGTCGTCCTCGACTGTCACAGCCCCGGATCCGCCGCAGTTCTGCTGCGGGACGCGCACCCGGACATGATCGTCGTCGACACCCTCTGGCAGCTGACCAACCACGCCGGCGAGACCGAAACCACCGCGCCCTGGGAATGGGTGACTCGTGCCGCACTCGACCCGGGGGCGGCCCCCCGCCTGGCCGCGGGGATCGACCTTCTCAATGCCGCGACCACCGTGCACCTACTGGGCGGGGGATACCTGAACACGGTGTGGCCGCACCACGTCTCGCTGTTCGTCGCCGCGGCCGCGGTTGCCGAGCGCTCAGGTGCACGACTCGTGTCGACCGGACAGGGTTTGGTTCCGACCCTCCGGGGAGCATCCTGGGCAGCGCTGTGCAACGCGTTCGCCGGCTTCGACATCGTCGACGTCCGTGACGCGGCGTCGAGGGACGCACTCGACGGCATCGTGGAAGTGCGACACTCCGGCGACGACGCCTGGCTCGCCCTGCACCGTCCGGAACCTCGGCTCTACCGGCGTGACGAGCCTGCCGGAGAGGTCGAGACCTCGGGGCGCAACGGGGTCGTCCTGTGTCTTCAGTCCGACCTGACCGAGTCGTTCACCGGTCCGCGCGGGACCGGCGTCGCGGCACTCACCGATTTCGTGCGGTCGACGCTCGATGCCTGGGAGATACCCGGGTCCGCCGTCACCGTCGTCGAGGGCATTCCCGGCCACGACTACGAGGTCGCCCACCGGCTCGGTGCGCGCCTCGACGGCGCGACGGTCCTCCCCTTCCGCGACGTGTGGCAGGACGGTCTGCCCGCCGGGCACCGGAGAACCTGGATCAGCACCAGATTCCACCCGCATCTCCTCGCCGCCGCCGCGGGCGATCCCGGCGTCGCCATCGTCTCGATGCCGGTGTATTACTCGACCAAGCACAGGTCTCTGACCGATGCCGGATCGGACTGGACCGTGGTCGATTCTGGTACGACCATCCCGGATCGTCCCACCGGCCGCGGCTTCGACACCGCACACCGCGCCCGGGCCATCGAGGCCAAACTCGCCACGGCCGACGACATCTATCCGGTCTCACGCGTGCTGGCACACCGGATCTGAGTGCGGCCACCGCGTCGTCGGATCACTTTCCGCCAATCCGCCCATGATCGGGCCGTGTCGGACAAAATGGCGGGATGAAGCACCGGTCGCCTGTGCGCTCGACAGTTGTCCGCATCTCCGTTCTCGGCGTGACGGCTGCCCTCGGTCTCGCGGGGTGCTCCCCCTCGGAAACGGCGTCGGGCGCCTCGTCCGGGTCGACGTCCCCGGCGACGACGCCGGTGTCGGTCCCCGCCGACACCGCAGCGGCGTTCCAGAAGGTCCTCGACGAGACACGCTCCTCGGGCGGGTTCCCGGGCGTGATCGCCCGGGTCATCTCACCGGCCGGAACGTGGACGGGGACCTCCGGCGTCCGGGCAGCGGGCGGTGACGAACCCATCGAGCCGGCCGACCACACCCGGATCGGGTCGCTCACCAAGACGATGACCGCGACGCTCCTGTTGCAACTCGTCCAGGAAGGCCGGGTCTCCCTAGACGACCCGATCAGCAGATACGTCCCCGACGCCCCGAACGGCACCGCCACGTTGCGCCAGGTCGCCGACATGACCAGCGGCATCCCGTCGTACACCGCATCCGAGGCATTCGACAAGCGGTTCTTCGCGGACCCGGAATCCGCCTGGACCGCAACCGAACTCGTGGACACCGCGAAGTCGCTGCCACCTGACTTCGCACCAGGACGGGGGTGGCAGTACTCGAACACCAACTACGTCCTGCTGGGCCTGGTGATCGAGAAGGTCCTGGCGAAGCCGATCGGTGAGGTGTTCGCCGACCGGATCTTCACCCGGTTGGGCATGGACGAGTCCTCGTGGCCCGGCGAGTCCGTCGAGATACCCGACCCCCACGTCGACGGCCTGACCGATCAGGGTCAGCCCGCCGGACAGACGGTCAACTCGACCCGGTGGAATCCGTCGTTCGCGTCCACCGCGGGGGCGGTCATCTCCACCATCGACGATCTCCAGACCTGGGGCGAGGCCTTGTTCACCGGCCGCGGCGTCCTCGACCCGGACACCCAACAGTTGCGGCGCGACTCGATCCTCACGTCGCCGCCGCCGAACACCCCGACCGCGGGCTACGGCATCGGCATCGGCAACCGCGACGGCTGGTGGGGCCACGACGGCGACTTCCCGGGCTTCAACACCTCGCTGTTCCACAACTATTCGTCGAACACCACCATCATCATCGTGGTGAACACCGACGACAACGTCACGATCGACGGGAAGCCCACCGCGCCGGTGTACGCCGTGCAGGCCGGGTTGATCGCGGCGCTGCCGGACTGACCACAGCCACTCCGCGACAGTCGTGTTCCGGCGTAAGGTCGGCGGCATGGCCAGAACAATTGCGAGAGCCGACACCGTCGATCGCGCCGGACTCCTCGACTTCATCCGCCCTCGCCATCACATGATCCTGAGCACCACTCGATCCGACGGCAGTCCGCAGATGTCGCCCGTGACCGGAGGGGTCGACGAGGACGGACGCATCGTCATCTCCACCTATCCCGGCCGTGCGAAGGCGAACAACATCCGGTCCACGCCGGTGGCAAGCGTGATGGTGTTGTCGGACGAGTTCAACGGCGCGTGGGTTCAGGTCGACGGCGACGCCGAGGTCCTCGACATGCCCGAGGCCGAGGACGCCCTCGTCGACTACTTCCGCAGCATCTCCGGCGAGCACCCGGATTGGGACGAGTACCGCGCGGCGATGCGCACACAGGGCAAGTCGCTCATCCGCATCACCCCCACGCGCTGGGGACCCGTCGCCACCGGAGGCTTCCCGGCCGACGTCGCGGCCCGGCTCGACGCCCGGGACAGCTGACGGACCGCCGCCGGTGAGCCGCGCAGCCGCCGACATCGAGATCCGCGCGCTGACGAAGAGTTATGGTGCACACCGTGTTCTCGACGGTATCGACCTGCATGTGCCGTCGGGGGGCGTGACCGCACTGCTGGGCCCGAACGGGTCGGGCAAGACCACGACCGTCAGCATCGCGTCGACGCTGTTCCCCGCCGACTCCGGGACGGTCACCATCGGCGGACACGACACCCGCACCCAGACCCGCGCGGTCCGCGCCATGATCGGCGTGACCGGCCAGTCCGTCGCCATCGACGAGTTGTTCAGCGGCCGGGAGAACCTCGCGCTCATGGCCGGGCTACGCCACCTCGAACGCCGCCACGGCCGCGCGCGGGCCGACGAACTGATCGAGCAGTTCGATCTCACCGATGCCGCCGACCGTCTGGTGTCGACGTACTCCGGCGGGATGCGACGCCGCCTCGACCTCGCGATGACCCTCATCTCGACGCCACGCGTGATCTTCTTGGACGAACCCACCACCGGACTCGACCCGCGCAGCCGGCGCGTGTTGTGGGACATGATCTCTCGGCTCGCCGCCGAAGGCGTCACCGTCCTGCTCACGACGCAGTACCTCGAAGAGGCCGACCAGCTGGCCGACCGCATCGCCGTGCTCGATCGCGGCACCATCGTCGCCGAGGGGACCGCCGCCGAGTTGAAGAAGCGCGTCCATGACTCAGAGGTGCGACTCACCTTCGCCGACACCGAGTCCTTCGACGCCGCACGTGGCCTCGTGCCGCACGCACGGCCCGTCGCCGAGTCCCGCAGGCTCGATCTCGCGACCGACGACACGGCCACCACGATGCGGACCGTGCTCAACCGTCTCGACGCCGCCGGCATCGCGGTCACCGACGTGGCGGTCCACACCCCGACCCTCGACGACGTGTTCTTCGCCCTGACCGGCAACCCGGCGGACCCTCCGGCCCCGACCGGCGACGACGGGGCGCCATGATGACCGCCCTCACCCGCGCGGTGTCGGACTCGCGGGTCATGGTGCGGCGCAACATCCGCCGCCTGATCCGGTTCCCGGTGCTCACCGTGATGCTGGTCGGGCTGCCGGTCGTGTTCCTGCTGCTGTTCGTCTTCGTGTTCGGCGGCCAGCTCGGCGCCGGGATGATCTCGCCGGCGGGCGGGAGCGGACGCGCCGCCTACCTCGACTACGTCGTGCCCGGAATCGTGCTCGTGACAGTGGCTTCGGCGGTCCAGGGCACCGCGATAGTCGTCGCGATGGACATGACGTCGGGCATCATCAACAGGTTTCGCACCATGGACATCAGCAGGTCGGCGGTTCTGGTGGGCCACGTGTTCGCCAGTCTCGCGCAAGCACTGTTCAGCATCGTCGTCGTCATGGCGGTGGCCGTCGCGATCGGTTTCCGCCCCTCGGCCGATGCGCTCGACTGGCTGGGCGCGGTCGCCGTCGTCGTGATGTTCGGGACCGCGCTGATCTGGCTGTCGGTGTATCTGGGCCTGGCGGCCAAGAGCGTCGAGACCGCGAGCAACACACCGATGTTCCTCACCCTGCTGCCCTTCCTCAGCACCGGGTTCGTTCCCGCCGAGTCGCTGCCCGCCGGGCTGCGTCAGTTCGCCGAACACCAACCGTTCACCCCGGTGATCGAGGTGCTCCGCGGCACGCTGACCGACGCTCCGCTGTCGACGGCGAGCGTGGTGGCATCGGCCGCATGGAGCGTCGGCATCGGCGTCGTGTCCTATGTCCTGGCTCTGCGAACCTACGAACGGCGACGCATCCCCGGCTAGGGTCGGTCCCGTGCCCGAGAAGGTCGACTTCAAGAAGACTCTGGACGCCTACAAGGCACGCCGGGGTGTGATCCGAGTCCTCGACGTGCCGACGATGCGTTTCCTCATGATCGACGGCGCGGGCGACCCGAACACCGCGCCGCAGTTCAGCGCGACGATCGAGACGCTGTATCCGGTCGCCTACGCACTGAAATTCGCGAGCAGTCGCGAACTCGACCGGGACTACGTCGTCCCGCCGCTCGAAGGACTGTGGTGGGCTGACGACATGAGCGCATTCACCGGCGCGCGCGACAAAGGTCGCTGGAACTGGACGCTCATGCTGATGGTCCCCGAATGGATCGACGACGAGAGGGTCGGCGCCGCTGTCGCGGGGGTCAGCGCGAAGAAGCCACCGCCACGGATCGACGATCTCCGGCTGGCCGAGTTCGCGGAAGGCCTCAGCGTTCAGACCCTGCATCAGGGTTCGTTCGACGACGAAGGTCCCGTCCTCGATGAGATGCACCGCAGGTTCATCCCCGACAACGGACTACACATGTCGGGCCGCCACCACGAGATCTACTTCAGCGATTTCCGGCGGGTGGCACCGGACCGGCTACGCACCATCCTGAGGCAACCGGTGATCCGGGACTGAGGAGCCGGCCGGCGCCGGTGCGCTCCGTGACGTCTGGTCCGCGGGTGCCCAGCCCAGAGCCGGCCCGAGCCGGCCGGCGAGGTCGCCGACGATCTGCAAGTAGTCCGCCTCGTCGAACGAGAACGGCAGCGCGAACGCCACTTCCGTGGCGCGCTGGAATCCGGCGTGCTCGTACAGCTTCTCAGCGAGCTCCTCCGCGGGTCCGACGTAGTCGGGAGAGAACATCATGCCGCGCGGCCCCTGGGGCTGCCGCGTCCGTTCGTACCGCGCCTCGGCATACGCCTGGTACTTGCGTACCTGTTCCGGGGTCGCCGAATCCGTCGGGATGACCACGAGTCCCTGAGACACCCGCGCGCGGTCGGGATCGACGTGATGGGCGCGGTAGGCGTCGATGTGCTTGGCCTGGATCGTGGCGAAGTCGCGTGACCGTGTGCCCTCGGTGGTGACCACCGACGACGTCAGATAATTGATCCCCTGCCGGCCCGCCCAGATCGCCGAATCGAGACCTCCGCCGTACCAGACCCTGTCGGCCAGCCCCGGCGAATGCGGTTGCACGCTTCGCGAGAAGGTCTCGATACCGACAGTGCCCTCGAAGTCACTGACCGGCTCGCCGCGCAGGTTGTCCAGCAACCGCACCACGCGGTCCTTCGAGAAGTTCTCGACGTCGTGGGTCTCCGGGTAGAGCGACGTCTTGAAGTCGTCGTACCGCATCGGGACGCCTACGGACACACCGGGATTGAGTCGTCCGTCGCTCAGGATGTCCACGGTGGCGAGGTCTTCGGCCAGGCGCAGCGGATTCTCCAGACCGAGCGGGATGACCGCCGTGCCCAGGTGGATCCGGCTCGTCCGCACGGCCGCGGCCGCCAGCACCGCGACCGGCGAGGAGATGCCGTACTGCAGATGCCGGTGGCGGACCCACACACTGTCGAAGCCGAGATCCTCGGCCAGTTCGATCATCCGAAGCGTCTCGAGATGACCGGTCCGCGGGTCCCGCGCGTCGAACCGACCGATGGTCAGGAACCCGAGTGAGGAGAGCCGTTCACCGCGTCGTGGCATGGCGACGATTCTGTCACCGCTCCGATCGCCCGGTCGCCCGCAGAATCACCGTGAGCCCAACTTCGCCGAGGTCGGCCGTCGCGGTCCGCGTCTATAGTCGGGTCACACGGACCCGACCGAACGGATCGTCATGTCGACCACAGTCGCAGAGAGAATCGTCGAAGAGCTCGAACGTGCCGGAGTCCGACGCGTTCACGGCCTGCCGGGTGATTCGCTCAACGGATTCACCGATGCCATCCGACGCACCGACGCGATCTCGTGGCGGCATGTCCGCCACGAGGAATCGGCCGCCTTCGCCGCGTCCGCGGAGGCGGCGCTCACCGGTGAGCTCGCCGTGTGCGTCGGGAGCTGCGGGCCCGGCAACCTGCATCTGATCAACGGGTTGTTCGATGCGCACCGCAGTCGTGTCCCGGTGCTCGCGATCGCCGCACACATCCCGGCGACGGAGATCGGCACGGGGTATTTCCAGGAGACACATCCCGAACAGTTGTTCCGGGAGTGCAGCGCCTACTGCGAGATGGTCAGCACACCCGACCTGATGCCACGCCTGCTCGACATCGCGCTGCGCACCGCCGTGGAACGCCAGGACGTCGCGGTCCTCGTCATCCCGGGCGAGACGTTCCTGGCACCGTGCCCGAAACGTCGGGCCGGTGCGCCGATCCGTCGGATTCCCCGCGTGACCCGCCCCACCGACGCCGAGATGACCCGCGCCGCCGACACTCTCAACGCAGCCGAGAAGGTGACCATCCTCGCCGGCGCCGGGGTTCACGGCGCACACGACGAGGTCGTCGAACTCGCCCGCGTTCTGCAGGCCCCGATCGTGCATGCGTTGCGCGGCAAGGAGTTCATCGAGTACGACAACCCCTACGACGTCGGTATGACCGGGCTGCTGGGCTTCTCGTCGGGATACCGCGCGATCGAGAAGTGCGACACGCTGCTCATGCTCGGCACCGACTTTCCCTACGAACAGTTCTATCCGTCGAAGGCGACGATCATCCAGGTCGACATCCGCGGTGAACAGATCGGCCGGCGCTGCCCCGTCGACCTCCCGCTCCTGGGCGACGTCGGCGACACCGTGCGGGCACTCTTGCCGTTGATCGAGGGCGACCGCGACTCCGAACACCTGTCGACGTCGTTGCAGCACTACGTGAAGGCACGCCGCCGTCTCGACGAGCTGGCCGACAACGACCAGAACCGGGCACCGATCCACCCGCAATACCTGACGCGTCTCCTCAGCGAGAAGGCCTCTGACGACGCGGTGTTCATCCCCGACGTCGGATCACCGGTGGTGTGGGCGGCGCGGTACCTCGAGATGAACGGCGCCCGCCGCCTCATCGGCTCGTTCACCCACGGTTCGATGGCGAATGCGGTGTCGCAGTCGATCGGCGCCCAGACCGCGTTCCCGGACAGGCAGGTGATCGCCCTCGCGGGCGACGGCGGGCTCGCGATGCTGCTCGGCGAGCTGCTCACCATCACCCAGAACAGACTGCCGGTGAAGATCGTCGTCTTCAACAACTCATCCCTGAATTTCGTCGAGGTGGAGATGAAGGCTGCGGGCTTCGTGAACTACGGCACCGACCTGGAGAATCCTGATTTCGCGGCCCTCGCCGAGGCGGTGGGCATCCGCGGGCGCCGCATCGAGCAACCGGATGACCTCGACGGTGCGGTCGCGGAGTTCTTGGCCCACGACGGTCCGGCGCTGCTCGACGTCGTGACCGCGCGCCAGGAACTGTCCATCCCGCCGACGATCACCGCGGCGCAGGCGAAGGGTTTCACGCTGTACGCATTGCGCACCGTGCTGTCCGGTCGGGGCGACGAACTGGTCGACCTCGCCGAGACCAACGTGTTCCGCCGGTTGTTCGACTAGCGTTCGCGGTCGGCCATCACCTCGAGCCCGGTCAGCGCTTCCCCGACCCGCTCTGCCCAGGTCGAGCTGTCGACGCGATGGACAGCGGACTCTCCCGTGTACGCGCTGGAGACGACGACATCGGGCGCGAGCGTGGCGATCAACCGCAGCGAGTCGGCGAGGAGCGAGGCGTCGCTGATGCCCGGAAGGTAACCGGCCGTCCAGCGTCCGCGTGTCCCCAGGTAGAGCGTGTCCCCGGTGAACAGACAGCGCTCGCCGCCGGCAAGCGGGACGAGGTAGCTCGTGCTCCCTGGTGAATGACCGGGCGTCGGGATGACCTCGACACCGTTCCGGTCGACGTGTCGCCCGGTCAGGAGGACGTCGACGCTCGCATGGGTACCGATGCGATCGGCCTCGGCGGCCGGTGCGTGGAGCGTCGACCCGAAACGGTCGGCGATGGTGGCGAGGAGGGGCCCGGCCTCGTCCTGGTGTGACAGATAGTGGTCGTCGACCCCGCCCAGCCGCGCGAGCTCATCGAACTCGTCGTCGGTCGCCACGGAGTAGAAGAGAACGTTGCGGTCGGTTCTCCACAGATAGGCGTGCGTGGTCAAGCCGGGAAACGGGTTGTTGGACCGCGTCTCCCACAGATCGGATAGCACTCTGCGCATCGAATTCCTCCTCGTGTCCGGCGTCGACTCCGACGATGCAACTTCGAGTTCACTTGAGGTCAAGCCCGGGAGCGCACGTGCGCGCAGATATTGCGAAGTGATACACATGGAGCAATTCGTCTCACGATGGGGAGAACCTTGTCCAGCCTTCCGCACACCGCCGTCGCACCCGCCTTTCCCACAGCCGTCACCTACGACGCCGCGATGGCCGGCAGAGGCCTGAGCCGGGTTCGTGCCCTGGTGCGCACGATCACCGGCAAAGACCTCTTCCCCGAGGCCGAACACCTGCGGACCTTCGCCGAGGACATGTTCCGCACCGATCCGGTCGCCGAACGGTTCGTCGACGAGGTCTACGGCACGCTCGGCGGCGAGGCCGCGCGTGCGCTCCTGGACCAGGCACTCACCGAAGGCCTCGAGAGCATCAGCGATCCGCCGGCCGCCCTGGTCGACCTGTTCGAGGAGTTCGAGACGGTGCCGGACTGGGTCAACCCGGATCTGATCGCTCAGGGCGAGGAGATCTGGCGCCGCTGGGGCACCGGGCTGTTCAGTGTCGCGGGCGGGATCACCCTCGAGATGTACACCGAGTCCGCCGTCGCCAAGCCCCTGTCGCTCGCGGGCGGCTACGCCGGCGACAACGCGCTGCGACGGTTCCTGGAGACAGCGCGTTTCTGGATCGACGTGTCCCAGCCCGGGGCCCTGCTGACGCCGGGATCCGACGGGCGGGCGACCGCCATGCGCGTGCGCGTGATGCACGTCTGGGTTCGGCGCACCGTCGCCGACCATCCGGAATGGGATCGCAATCGATGGGGTGACCCGATCAGCCAGTCGTATCAGCTGCTCACGCTGCTGGGCGGGAGTGTGGTCCCGGCGCTGGCCCTGTGGCTGACCGGCGTTCAGACGACCCCTCGCGAGATCCGCGTTCTGCTGCACTATCAGCGATACCTGGGACACCTACTCGGCGTGCGAACCCAGTGGTACCCGGAGACCATCGCCGACTCGCTGCGGTTGCTGGCATTCGTGGGCGCCACCCGCAGCTACGACGCGGGCGCTTACGGAGCCGAGCTGATCGAGTCGTTTCCCGCGGCGTTCGCCAACGAGTCCGCGACGGGACTCCAGCGTCTACGCGGCAGATACAACGCGATGATGTACGCCGCCTACTCCAGCATCTACATGATGCCGACCACCCGCCTGCGGTACGACATGCCCAGCCCGGTCCCGGGCATCGCGCTCATCCTGCTCCGGATGCCGGCCGTGGCGCTCACCGAAACCCTGCGCCGGATCTCCCCGGCCTTCCGCCGTGTGCACGAGAACGTGATGTGCCGTCATCGGGAGAACTGGCACGACTGGCAGACATCGGGACGGCCGGCGGAGTACGCCCACGGCAAGGGTCTCCGACGCTGACCGGGCCCGATACCGGCCGCCGAAAAGTTACTCCCGAGTTTGACTCGGTCGCACGCACCATTAGCGTGGTCGGAATGACCCAGACTCCTACCACTGCCCCGACCGTGTCCGATGACGCCCCTGGGCTCGAGTCCCGCGTCGGCCATTACTACCGCCTCGACGACAGCTACCACGTGGGCCGAGAGAAGATCCGCGAATACGCCCGCGCGGTGCAGGACTACCATCCGGCTCACTGGGAGCCCGAAGCCGCAGGGGCACTCGGCTTTTCCGGACTCGTCGCGCCGCTGACGTTCACGTCCATCCCGGCGATGGCCGCCAACCGCGAACTGTTCGAGTCGGTCATCGTCGGCTACGACACCTACGTGCAGACCGAGCAGGTCTTCGAACAGCACCGGCCCATCGTCGCCGGCGATCAGCTCGTCACCGACGTGGAGCTGTCGAGCGTCCGCAAGGTCGCGGGGCGAGAACTGGTCACCGTGACCAACACCATGACCGATGCCGCGGGCGAACGGGTGCACACCATGCACACCACCGTCGTCGGCGTCACCTCCGACGAGGTGGATCCGGAACTCGGTCCCGCCGTGCGCAAGGTGATGATGCACGACGTCAACATCTTCAGTCACGACGAGGCGGCGGACCTCTACGTGAAAACCGTGCGGCCGGAAGGCGAGATCCGTATCGCCGACGACGCGGGCCGGCCATCGGGTGCCCGTTCCTTCGACGAGCTGACAGTCGGTGACGAACTGCCAGTGCACAATGCGCGGCTGTCCCGCGGCGATCTCGTCAACTACGGCGGTGTGGCGGGTGACGCGAACCCGATCCATTGGGACGAGTCGGTGGCGAAGTTGGCCGGCCTGCCCGACGTGATCGCCCACGGCATGCTCACGATGGGGCTGGGTGCGGCCTTTGTGGCGTCGTGGTCGGGCGACCCGGGAGCCGTGACCCGCTACTCGGTGCGGTTGTCGCAGACGGTGCCGGTGCCGGCGGCCGACGGCGGCCACATCGAGTTCAGCGGACGTATCAAGTCGCTGGACCCCGAGACGCGCTCGGGAGTGGTCATCATCGTCGCCAAGTCGGGTGGCCGCAAGGTGTTTGGGCTGGCCACGATGAACATCCGGTTCTCCTGAACCAAGTGGCGTTACTCAGTACTCGCCTTTGATCACGAAGTAGGAGCCGCGGATCACGCCGGCGAGTTTCGACTTCTGACGAGCGAACTTGAATGTCGTCTCGAGCTCCTTCGGCACCTCCATCCCGTCGGACAGCTTGAAGCCGACGGCGCGCTTGCCGGACGGATCGTGACTCCACATCACATTGACGGCCAGACCGGACTCGTAGAACACATAGGACATGTGTAGCCGGGCGTCGGGTTCGCCGACCTCGAAGTCGCTGACCTCGAGCGCGGGTGAGGCGATGGTGATGTCACGCTCCGTGGCCAGGATCCGTTCGACGCGCGCCAGCACGTCGGGTGCGTCCGGGGCTGCGACGACGGTGAAGGCGTGGCCGAACTTCGTCTTGTAGTACCGGGCCTCGTTCGCGCGCAACCCGGCGAGTGCTTCGGCCACCGGTGAGGCCTCGAGTCCCTCGGTGGAGACGTTCGTGAAGTCAATGACGTGACCCATGTTCACACTCCTCGCCAAGGTGCACGTCACAGAGTAAAGCCCCCGACCTCGTCGGTCGGGGGCTTTGACGGTCCTGCGGCTGGTCACTCCAGGACGAACACGGGGATCTGTCGATCGGTCTTCGTCTGGTACTCCGCGTAGGGAGGGTAGGCCGCTACGGCGAGCTCCCACCAGTGATCGCGCTCCTGGCCGTCACTCAGCTCACGGGCGGTCAGTTCCTTCACCTCGGTGCCGTCCTGCGCGGTGACCTGGGGATTCGCCTTCACGTTGTGGTACCACGCCGGATGCTCGGGAGCACCGCCCTTCGAGGCGACCATCAGGTACTTGCCGTTCTCCTCGACCCGCATCAAGGGCACGTACCGCTTCTTACCGGACTTGGCACCAGTGGTGGTGAACAGGACGATCGGGCGATCCATCACCGTCACGCCGTCGGTGGTGCCCTGCTCGAGGATCTTCTCGGTCTGTTCGCGGACCCAGCCTTCGGGACTCAACTCTGCATTAGCACTCATGGTGGGCGGAACACCGCGATCGGTCGAGATATTCCCGGCGCTTGCGTGTGTCCGTTGTCGTGCCCCTCGGTTACTGTGGCCGGACCCCAACCCCTGACTGTGAGATCCCACCGATGCGCCCGCCATCCCGAGTGATCGTGCCGACCCCGGTCGGCACCGTTGCCGTCGACAGCGACGGCGCGGCAGTGGTGCGCGTGGCGTGGCTGCCGGACACCGAGGCAACGGTTGAGGGCGAGACCACCCACCCCGTTCTCGCCGAAGCGGTTCGGCAACTGCGGGCCTACTTCGCCGGCGAGCTCACCGAGTTCGACCTGCCCGTCGACCTCGACAGGATGTCGGACAGCGCTCGCGCAGTTCTCTCGACGCTGTATCACGAAGTCGCACATGGCCAGACCGTCACCTACGGCGAGCTCGCGGCGATGACCGGCACGCGGGTCTCCGCGCGCGGCGTCGGGACGATCATGGGCATCAATCCGGTCCCGGTGATCATCCCCTGCCATCGAGTCGTCGCCGGCGACGGCCTCGGTGGCTATTCAGGTGGTGCCGACGGGCAGGGACTGGCGACCAAACGCTGGCTGCTCGAGTTCGAGGGCGCGTTACCGCCGACACTGTTCTGATCCGACCGTCGTTGCATGTGCGCCGGCGACATGGTGTCGCATGCGACCTCGGTTCGGCTCCGCGACCTCGATCGAGGTCGCGTGACCGGGTTGATGTCGCACGCGACATCACGTCAGGGGTGCGTGGGCGTCGAACCCCGCGTCACGCCGGTGACGAAGCGGCCAGATGCTCGCCGATCAACGATTGCAGACGTCGCGCGTCGTGACCCAGCCATACCGAGAGGTGGGTGCCGGTGTCGATGGGTTCCAGGCGCGCGTCGGGCAGCTGCTCGACGGCGATGAGACTCTGCTCGTACGGGACGTCCGCGTCGGTGCGCGCGTGGATCGCCAGGACCGGCGCGCTGACGTCCCCGAACGGGAGGTCGAGCCCGCGGAACTGGTCGAAATCGTTGTCGAAACCCGCTTTTCGATTGCCGGACACCGTACCGAAGAGATCGGTGACGAGGGCGTTCTGATCGTCGTCGGCGACGATCTCGTCGGTCAGGGCACGGATCTGCGCCCGTGAGAGGTCGCCTTCCCCGGACAGCAGCGTCGAGATCGCGGTGGACGGCGCCTTGGCAGCCAACGTCGTGGCGAGCCATCGTCCGACACGAGTGAACAGCAATTTCTCTTCCGACAGTTCGAGCCTTCCGCGCAGAGTGCTCCGCGGATCGAATCGGGTGCTCACCGCCGCGACTGCCACCACCGACGTCACCCGGTCCCCTGCGTCCGCGGCCAGCGCATAGGCGGCGGGTCCGCCGCCCGACCAGCACATCACCGCGAACCGTTCAATCCCCAGAGTGCTGAGCAGTGCATCGATCAGCGCGGCCTGCTCCGCGGGCGCCCGGGTGCCGGAACCCAGTGGCGTCCCGAGATAGCCCGGCCGCGACACCGCGATCACCCGATGCGACCCACCGAGGAAACGCGTCATCAATGCGCCCTGGTCGTATCCCCCGGGCGAACCGTGCAGGAACACCACGACGGGGCCGGTTCCGACGTCCACGTACTCGATCGGCCCTGCCGGGGTCTGCGCGACGGAAGGCTCGCCAGGTGCGATGCCGGAGCGATCGAGTCCCATGTGCAGTCCTCCGTTGTGCGGCGACGGTGGTGCGAGGGTAGCCCCACGCGCCCGGACACGGACCAGATGTACGGAACACGACGCACGTTCGACCAGACCGCCGCCAGTCGTCGAGGTCGGCCGCATCGTTTCGCGAAATTAATTTGAGACTATTTCGCGACTTATGAGACAGCGCACCCCGCGTGACACCACTATCCACAACCTCTTCCGACGCCGTCTCGAATCGACCGGCGCGTCGCGGAACTCGCTCTCGTAACTTTTGAGATAGTCTGCCGAGGTGACAGAAGACGCGACGGACGGGCCGCCGGGCATGACCCTGGGCTACGCACGCGAGACCCCCGGCACCCATGCGCTCCTCCCCCAGATCGATGCGCTTTCCGACGTGGGCGTCAACCCCGCTCGCATCTACACCGACGCGGCCGACGGGCCCCGGATGGGTGATCACCGACCGGGATTGACAGCGCTTCTCGACTACGCGCGCGCCGGCGACACCACCGTCGTGGTGGGAATCGACCGCCTGGGCACGACCCCGCACGAGGTCATGGCGATCGCGAACGAACTCACCGGCAGGCGAATCGGTCTCCGCTCTCTACGCGAAGGCATCGACACCGACGATCCCGCAGGCGCGATGATCGTCGCCGTACTGGCGTCGTTTGCCGAACTCGACGACACACCCGGCACGCAGGCACTCTCGGGTCGTGCCGCACGCGGCCGATCGGCACGAACAATCGGCCGCCCCCGAGCGCTCGACGCCGAACAGATCGCCCGTGCGGAGCAGATGCGTGCCCGCGGGATCTCCGTGCCGAGGATCGCGCAGGAACTCGGGGTCAGTCGGGCGACGCTCTACCGCACCCTGGCCGAAAGGCGCTCGGTCCGTTGAAGAATCCCGACTCAGACCTGCCTGAACTCGACATCGTCACCGAGTACGGCGTCGTCACGCGGCTCCCCACGTCGTTTCCCATCTACGACGCCGACCTCGACGCACACCTCGACCCCGACCTGTTCCAGCAGGGCTTCATCGACGCCGAGGCGGAACTCTGCGCACTCCCGGCGCCGTGGGCGCGCCAGTTGGCGTCATCGGTCCTCGCGTGCCCGCCTGATCCCGACGACGAGGAGCCCAGTTACACACGCGGTTATCGCGCGGCGCTCTACGGGTATGTGCGGCACGGGTCGACGTGACACCACCTGGGGAGGCTCGACTCCCGCTACGGTGAGACCGTGGACGTCCGGAACGAACCCCGACTGGCGACGCCTGCCGACGCCGCGGCCATCGCCGAACTGCTCGACGCGTTCAACCGGGAATACGACGAACCGACACCGGGACCTGAGGTGCTGGCTCCCCGGCTCGCTGAATTGCTGTCGAACCCTGAGGCTTCGAGCCCCGGGACCTTCGCCGTGGTGGTCGGGACCCCGATCGTTTCGCTGGGGTTGGTCACCATCCGCACCAACGTGTGGCTCGACGGTGGTATCGCCCTTCTCGACGAGATGTACACGGTTCCCGCGGAGCGCAGCCGTGGCCTAGGCAGTGCGGTGCTCACCGCGGCCGTTGCCGAGGCAGCACGACGCGGTGCCGGTGAGTTCGAGATCGAGGTCGACGAACCCGACGTCGACGCGCACCGGTTCTATGCACGTCACGGATTTCCACTGCGGGACCCCGTCACCGGTGATCGCGCTTTCGTGTTACGCAAAGAGATCGGCGGCTGAGCCTCGGGCGCCGTAGGGTACACACGTGGTCCAGCTGACTGTGGGAAGCCATCGCGACGACGCGACGACCGACGTCCACCTCTCCGCGGAGAAGTTCAACCGCCACACCTTCTGGTGCGGCCAGAGCGGGTCAGGGAAGACCTACGCGCTCGGGGTGGTCCTCGAACAGTTGTTGCTTCGTACCCGACTCCCGTTCCTGATCCTGGATCCGAATGCCGACTTCACCCGGCTCCGGGAAACGCGCGGCACCACCGACTCCGCGACGGCCGACGCGATCGCGTCGTCGGACATCCGGGTTCTGCACTCCACGCGGCGCGACCAGCCACAGCTGCGGACTCGGTTCCTCTCCCTGCCCCTGACCTCCAAGGCCGCAGTGCTGCAGCTGGATCCGATCGCCGACGCCGACGAGTACAACGTCCTGCTGCACGCCGACGCCACGCTCACCGACACCCTCGACCAGGGCAGCTACATCAGCGCGTTACGCGCATCCGACAACCCCGGCCATCAACAGCTCGCGCGACGGATCGAGAACCTCCAGGTACTCGACTGGGACCTGTGGGCTCGCGGCGACGTCGCGGCCACCGACGTCGTCGACGAACGGCCACAGGCCACCGTGCTCGACCTCGGCGGGTTCGCGCACCCGGCCGAACCGAAGGTCGCCGCACTCAGCGTGCTCGAACACCTGTGGTCGCGGCGCGACGAACGTCGTCCGATCCTCATCGTGATCGACGAGGCCCACAACATCTGCCCACCGACGGCCACGAGCGCGGTCGAGCAGCTCCTCATCGACCGCGTCGTCCAGATCGCCGCCGAGGGCCGGAAGTTCGGCCTCTGGCTCTTGCTGTCGACGCAGCGACCGACGAAGATCCACCCGAATGTGCTGTCCCAGTGCGACAACCTGTGTCTGATGCGCATGAACGCGCCACGCGACCTGGCGGAGTTGGCCGACACCTTCGGGTTCGTCCCCGACCAGATGCTGGCCCAGTCCCCCGAATTCCGCCAGGGCGAAGCGCTGTTCGCCGGCGGGTTCATCCGGGAACCCACGCACACCCACATGGGCACTCGCATCACCGAAGAAGGCGGTGCCGACGTCGCGGTGCCGTTGCTCGGCTGACGCCCTTCGATCCTGCACACGACGCGAGGCCGCTCCCGATGTCCTGGGAACGGCCTCGCGTCGATCTGTCTCTGTCGGGCTGACAGGATTTGAACCTGCGACCACTTGACCCCCAGGTATCGAGAGTGTGTTCGACGATGTACATCGAGGCAGGTCACCGTACGTTCCGGACGCTACCGAACATCCCCGGATTCCAGCGAAAGGGCGTACGAATGGGCGTACGTCGAACACTTGGACGGCTCAGCTACCAGGCGACGGGGGTTCGTCTTCGGCGGGGGCGTCAGGCTGGTCGCCTGGGGGCAGGGCCTTCTGCGGCTCCGGACTACCAAACTCACGAATCTCGCCCACCATGTCGCTGACGCTGGTCAGGATTCGACTCCCCTCTTCGGTTGCGTCCGCCACGGGATTCAGGAACAGCACAAGTCCCGCCATCGCCGCGACTACCGTCTTCTTCCACTTGTCGCCCGCGAAACTGATGACCGGAACGGACAGCCCGAACAGGGTTCGCGCATTTTCCATCACTGGCGCGGTGCCGAATGTCCCAGTGTTCGCGAGTAGCCAGTCGATGTGATCAACCAGTGCCTTGATCTGTTGGGCGAGATCGTCTGGCAACCCGGCATCCTCGACCAGCGTTCGCCACTGGGCGAGTGATTCACGGAGCGGTCCCAGCTTGTCGTCGTCCAGGACGGGGTAGACGGGCCGACGCCGCATATGGAGTCCAAGGCTCCTCAGATGGTCCAAGTTGTGAAGCTCGATAATTCCGTGCGGCGGGCGGTTGCCGTTCCACCAGCTATCGGGATAGACGACCGCCCCGTACCAGGCTGGCACATATTGAATGAAGAGTTCATGCTCCAGGTCGTCGGGGTCCAAGGAAGTCAGGTAGGTAAGAACCTCGTTCATCAACCCCACGACTGCACCGTGTCGCTGTGCAAACGCTGTCGTACCGACATCGACCCCCAGCACAGCCTTCCACGCTTCCGCGACGTTGCTCACGCCGGAAGTGGCCACGGCACGCAAGATTTGGTCCAACGCGGTGGCCGGATTGTTCGGTATCGCCATAGCGAACGAGTATTCCAGGCGGTACGGACAGATCGGACGTGACTCGCCCTTACCCCCGACGGCAGACCAGCGACATCAGTCGATGTTCGCGCTGGAACCGAAGCATGGTGAAGGCTTCGCGCATGGCTGGGTCCGCCAGGGCGCTCAACGGCAGTCCTGGGGTGTCAGGCAACCGGCAGGGGTCAGCGACCACACCAGACCCGAATAGGTCGGCCTGGGCCATCTGAGCGTCTGCCGGTGATAGGTCATAGCCCATCGGGCCGGGGACGATCTTCAGGCGGCGAAGGGATCGGCGGATGTTGCGGGGTGTGGTGCCCCACTGGTCGGCCAGCTCGGCAACGGCCGCCATGGTTGGTTCCTTTCAGTGAGTAAGGTTCGACATCCCCAAGGACCCGCTGAAGGTCCAGCGTCGGCGGTCGGCCACCCTGGCGGCGGGCGCTGGGGCCGGTAGCGAGGTGGTGTGCCAGGCGCGGACTTGGACTCTGCCCACACCGGCCACGGTGATGACGCGGTACTGGGTGGACTTGATCAGGGCCAGGACTTCGCCGCTGATCTGTTCGGCCCGTGCCTGGGTCAGCGCGTAGACCGCGATGGTGAAGGTGGGTGTGGTCAGGACCCCTGTCTGGTCTTCGGTGCCCCCGTTCAGCGACACCTGAACGAATTCGGCCGGCCTCCCCGCGGGGACATCATCGTGGACTGGAAGGCCATACGGGGCAACCACTTTCAGCATGGTCCGCAATGCGGGCGGTGTGGGCTTCATCCATCCACCCGCTGAAGTAGGACCACACCACCGGGGTGCCAGCGGAGAGGGTTGTACTTGCCGGAGCCGGGTACGCCCTGGACTTCGTAGACCGGCCAGCCGGTGGGTGACTCACCTGGTATCCGAAAACGATCCTTGCTGCCCACCTGATCGACCCAGGACCGGGGTACGAGCATCACCCGATCCACCACCAGCCGGTTGTGTCCTTCGGCCAGTGGCTCGGTGCTGTCGGGGAAGTTAAAGCCGTAGCACCGTCGTTCGACGGGGTCGGCCCATTGCTCGATCACGTTTCCGTAGTCGTCCTGCCCACCGTCGATGAAGGCCAGGTGTTCGACCAGCGTCCGAGCCTTCACAGCATCGACCCACCGTGAAGCGGGTCCCCCATGTAGTCGGCGTCTTCGCCCAGAAGGAACGGGTGGACATCGGGCACCGTCGCGCCACGGCTGTCGCCGGTCAGGATCGTGGAAGCCCTGGGCCGACGCTTGTGTTCGGAACATATGTCCTGCAAGTCCCGGATTTCCTGGGGCTGGAACAGTCCTCCACTGCCGATCTTCACGGATTCCGCGTAGTCACCTGCACTTCGCTGATAAACCGCGCCAGAGCCACGTTCAGCCCAGCGGAGGACAGCACCGCGAAGTACGTCCTTCACGATTTCCAGGTGGACCGGGGTCAGGGTGTTGGTTTCGTCCCCAAGGCAGGGGGCCGCGCTGATGGCGCGTGCCCAGGCGGATCGGATCATGGGTTCGGCCTGCTCAGCGGTCAGGTCGTCATCGAACGGGCTGAGGTCGCTGAACTGGATGGGCGGTGTGGGCAGTGCGGAAGTCATGGTGGCTCAATACCTTTCAGAGGAGGAAGGCCCCCGACCATACCCAGGGAGAATGAGCAAGAACCTGGGGCGGTCGGGGGCCAAGTCGGGATCATTCGCCGATGGTGAACTTTCCGATTCGGTTGGCACGCGGGACGGTGTGGCCCACACGCCAGGTGGCACGAACCGCGATGGAGTCGGAACTGAAGTAGGCATCGGTGCTGGTGGCCACCTGGATTTCGCCGTACGCGCTGATGACTTCAGCGGAGTCCACGATCAGGCCCGACGATGACGGGACGGCGGCGGACACCAGGGTGGGGATCGAGAGCAGAAGCTGAGCGGCATCGTTGGTACCCGCACCCCGAAGCGACTGGTTCGACCCGGTGGCGGTCTTGAGCTTTCGCAATGCGGCCCAGCCGATGGGGTCCAGGATCAGGTGGGACGGGGTGGCACCGTTGGCCTGAAGTGCGGCCACCAGGTCGATCAGCGAATCGAGGTCGCCAGTCACCGGGTCTCCGGTGACCACACCATCGACGTTGACCAGGCCAGCGACGGGGGCGACGGTGGGCGCGGTCGGTGCCACCTGGCTGATGAACAGGGCGTTCGCCTTCTTGGTGAGTGCGCGCCTGGCCGACTTGGCCAACTGATCGGAGGTGCCGTTCTGCACGTCCTGTTCACGCGACACCCGCATGAGTTGAGTGATTTTGCTGGTGTAGGCCAGGGTTTCCGACAGTTCCGGATCGGCTTCGGGGATTTCAGCCCCCTCGGCGGTCACCTGGGCTTCGTCGTCGGACACGTAGGCCACCCGCACGGCCACCTGGTCGCCTTCGACATCAGCGGCCTTCGTGGACGCCTGCACGATCAGCGCGTCCGGAACGATGTCGGTCGGGGCAAAGGCCTGGACATCGGGATGCCATGCCTGGTCGGTGTTGGTGGTCTTGAGAGTCATTGTTTTTCCTCGTTCAGTAGTCGGGGTGGGAAACGAAAATGACGCGGCCCACCAGAGCGTCAAATCAATTCGAGGCAACCCAAGGCCATCGCTTAAGCCTGAAAGGAACACGAATTGACGAGCATAAGGTGGAACCGCGTCAAGCTTTTCCACACCCCGCCCCAGACGGGGATAAGAACGAATATAACAGATATGTTCTCAACTCAGGAAATGCCCGCCCATACACCCCAGGCGAGCAATTCCTTTTCTATTCAGTTATGAGCTTGCCGCAACTCTTTATTCCGAGCCTTTCTGCATTCCGAGCTACACGCCTTCGTCTGATTCCGCGTCAGCGGAGCACCACACACCAGGCATGGGATCGGGCCGCGTCGGCGGGCAGCTATCCGGCAGGCTTGCGAACAGTACCGGCGACGGTGCGGGATGCTGATGAGCTTCCGTCTGCACACGAGGCAGTTGAAGCCCTTCCGTGCCCGCCCGACCTTCGACCGTCGAGGACGATTCACCCTCTGACCCAACTCATCTGACATGTTGCACCTACCCTCCTTCTAAACTCGGTGCAGGTGTAAAAGATCCGAACGGCAATGCCTACCGGGGGCCGGAAACACCTCGCATGGGGGTAGCCCCCTGGGTGTATTACTCCTGCATACGGGGACCAAACGCGCCCGTCCAGGCTTCGCTGGCGTCCACCTGACCTTCTACGTGGTCGTGGCTCTGACCTTGGGTGTGGTCAGGGGCAGGACGACGCGGCCCGTCGATGATCCCGAAACGATCGCGCACGTCCTGAACCGCTGCACCCACTGCCGCCGCGTCCACCGTGCCGTCGTCGGTCAGCAGACCATCCAGGCCAGCATCACCGCGACCGGCCCAGAAGGCTTCCGGCCGTACCTGGTCACCCAGCTCCCGTTCGACGGCGGCACGCTGCAAGCCTGTGAGCACACCAGACAGCCGTTCGACTTCGGCGCGTGCTTCGTTGCGTTCGACCCGGTACCGGGCTTCACGGGGGCAACTCTGAAGGCTCCATCAGCAAGCGTCCAAACGGTACCTACCAGGGGCGAATGCGCTACACCGATCCGCTCACTGGGAACTACAAGCGGGTGTCGGTCTACGGCAAGACCGCGAAGGAGTGCCGCGACAAGTTGCAGGCCGTCCGTGATCGGCTCGACGCGGGCGCACCGGCCACCGACGCGAAGGACAGCGTGGGGGCCTGGATGGAACGGTGGCGCACCACGTCTCTGGCCGCGTCAGACCGAAAGCCGACGACGAAGACCCTGTACGACGGGCTCAGCCGGAAGCACCTTGAAACCGGGGACTTTGCCGCCACACGGCTAGATCGTTTGCGGCCCAGCGATGTTGAGTCCCTAGTGGTGGCCCTCCGAAAGAAGAAGCTGGCCGATTCCACCGTTCGATCGGTCTACACCGTCCTTCGCGCTGGCCTGGATGGTGCGGTACGTGACGGCCTACTGGCGACGAACCCGGCGACGAAGGTCCCCCGACCCCGCGTGGACCGCGAAGAAGCCAAGTCACTGACCCCGGCGCAGGTGGCTCAGTTGCTACAGGAAGCCCGTTCCAGCCGGTACTACGTCGGGGTGCTGATGCTTGCCCATACCGGCCTACGGAGGGGGGAGGCGGCGGCGGCACAGTGGCGAGGCATCGACTTCACGAAGCAAGAACTGGCCGTGACTCACACCCTGTCCCGCATTGATGGCGAACTGGTCCTGTCGGCACCAAAGACCAGACGATCCCGGCGACGGGTCCCGCTGTCGGACGCCGTTGTGACCGAGTTGAAGGCGACCCGGAAGCGGCAGGCGGAAGAACAGCTTCGTGCTGGCTCGGCATGGGGCGGTCACCAGGACATGGTGCTGACCACCGAACTGGGCACGATGGTCGATCCCCGGAATCTCCTCCGCGTCGTTGAAGTCGCCGCGAAGTCAGCGGGCCTGGAAGACGTGGGCGCACACACGCTACGACATAGTGCCGCCACCGCCTGGCTGGAGGCGGGCGCACACATCAAGGCGGTGGCCGATCTGCTGGGCCACGGGTCCATCAGTGTGACCGGCGACCTGTACGGCCACACCACCCCAGAGCAGGCAAAGAACGCGGTGACCATGCTGGCCGCCCGACTTGCCGAGTAGTCCAACCTACAGGAGCTTGTCGAACACGTCTCGGTAAGGGCAGCCCCGATGTCCACGGTTGCCGGGGCTCCCGGGGCTTCCAGGATTGCCCGGGTTACCGGGGTTTCCAATGTTGCCGAAGTTGCCCAGGTGCTTGTCCACCACCTGCTGGTCGTGTAGTTCGCCCACGTACTGGCCGCTGAGCCGATGAACGTGACCCGCCGTGCTGATCTGGCCGATTGCTCGACCCCGCATGTCGTGGATGAACCGGCCCCTGATGAATCCAGCGGGACGACCATCGACGCGGTACAGATAATCCGTCATGCAACGAGTATGGCGAACGGGTCTGACAACCTTCGCGAGTAATGGGCGTATTCAATGGGCGTACGTGAATGCGAAAGGGGCGGTTCCCGTTTCCAGAAACCGCCCCTGACCTGCTGTCGGGCTGACAGGATTTGAACCTGCGACCACTTGACCCCCAGTCAAGTGCGCTACCAAACTGCGCCACAGCCCGTTGCTCCCTGCCGAAGCGGAGCGATGTAAAGCCTAGCCGACGAGGACGGTCCCGAACCAATCGGCTGGTCAGCCACCTTTTCGGTGCCGCCGGTCAGACGTCGCAGATCGTGTCGCTCACCGACACGATCAGCGACATCTGCGCATGCGCCTCAGACCGCCGACCGCTTCTTCAGCATGATCCAGCCGGCGGTGACCAGCACGGCACCCACGAGGGACCCGATGATGCCGCTGGGACGGAGTTCGAGACCGTCACCGGAGATGAGGCTGATGAGCAGTCCACCGACGAAGGAACCGACGATCCCGGCCACGAGGGCAAGGCCCCAGTCGACGGTCCGCAGGTTCTTGCCGCCGAGGAGGATCTGGGCGAGTGCGCCGATGACCATGCCGAACACGATGATTGCCAAGATGAGCACGAGACACAGTAGCCCGGAAACGGTCTCGCAGACTCAGAAACACCACAGATGGACACATTCACCACAAGTGCGGTGGTGGACGTGTCCATCCGTGGTGGACCTGTGAGGTAGGAGCTCAGCGCTTGCGGCGTTGTTCCCGCTTGTCGCGCACCCGCACGTTGATACGGACCGGCGATCCGTCGAAGTTGAACTGCTCGCGCAGGCGCCGTTCGAGGAAGCGACGGTAGCCGGCCTCGAGGAACCCGGTGGTGAACATCACGAAGGTCGGCGGCCGCACCGACGCCTGGGTCGCGAACATGACGCGCGGCTGACGACCACCGCGCAGGGGCGGCGGGTTGGCGGCGATGACGTCCTTGAGCCAGTTGTTCAACGGGCCGGTGGACACGCGCTTGTCCCACGAGTCGAGTGCGGATTCCAAGGCGGGCACCAGCTTCTGCACGGAACGCCCGGTCGAGGCGGAGATGTTGACGCGACGCGCCCACGGCACACGTGCCAGCTCCCGGTCGATCTCCTTGTCCAACTGGTACCGGCGATCCTCGTCAACGAGATCCCACTTGTTGAACGCGATCACGAGTGCCCGACCGCTCTCGATGATGAGCGACAGCACTCGCAGGTCCTGTTCGGTGATCGGCTCGGAAGCGTCGATCAACAGGATCGCGACCTCGGCCGCGTCGAGCGCCGACCGCGTCCGCAACGATGCGTAGTACTCGTGTCCGCTGGCGGTGCGCACCTTTCGACGCAGCCCGGCGGTGTCGACGAAATGCCACGTCCGACCGCCGAGTTCGACCAGCTCGTCCACCGGGTCGACGGTGGTCCCGGCGACGTTGTCGACGACGGACCGCTCGGTGCCGGTCAGTTTGTTCAGCAGCGAACTCTTGCCGACATTGGGCTTGCCGACGAGCGCGACCCGTCGCGGACCACCCAGGGTCGGCGCCGCTTCGCGCGGTGTTTCGGGCAGTCGGTCCAGGATGATGTCGAGCAGGTCGCCCGCTCCCCGACCGTGTGCTGCCGACACCGGGTGCGGCTCACCCAGCCCGAGTGACCACAGCGAGGCCGTGTCCGACTCGAGGCGTTCGCTGTCGACCTTGTTCGCGCACAGGATGACCGGCGTCTTGGACCGCCTCAGTACGCGGGCGACGGCTTCGTCGGTCGCGGTGGCACCGACCGTCGCGTCGACCACGACGACGATGGCGTCGGCGGTACGCATCGCGAGTTCGGCCTGCGCGGCGACGGCCTGCTGCAGCCCCTTCGCGTCGGGCTCCCACCCGCCCGTGTCGACGACCGTGAAGCGGCGCCCCGACCACATCGCGGCATAGGACACACGGTCGCGCGTCACCCCGGGGACGTCCTCGACGACTGCTTCGCGTCGACCCAGGATGCGGTTCACGAGAGTGGATTTGCCCACGTTGGGGCGACCCACGATCGCCACGACGGGCATGTGCTCGCCGCCTGCGGCCTCGTCGGCGCCGCCGACGTCGGTCAGCTGCCAATCGGATTCGTCCGACCATGTCCCGTCGCCGGGCAGGGCCGTCAGGTCTCCGTCGTAGTTGTCGCTCACCGTCTTGATGCTCCGATCCGGGCCTGCACGAGCGCACTCAGTTCGTCGAGTACCTCCGCGAGGGTCTTGTCACTGGTGTCGACGACGATCGCGTCGTCGGCGGCGCGCAGCGGGGAGACCGCACGTGTCGAATCGAGATGGTCGCGCCGGTTCACGCTGGCCAGCACGGCGTCGAAGTCGCTGTCCCGGCCGCCGGCCAGGTTCTGCTTGTGGCGCCGTTCGGCACGGGCCTCCGGCGTCGCCGTGAGGAAGATCTTGACGTCGGCGGCGGGGAACACTACGGTGCCGATGTCCCGTCCCTCGACCACCACGAACCGGCCCTGTGCGTTCTGACGTTGCAGGGCAACCAGTTTGGTGCGCACATCAGGTACCGCGGACACCGCCGACACCGCACTGGTGACGTGCTCGGTGCGGATCGGGCCGGAGACGTCGCGTCCGCCGAGAAAGACCTTCGAACCGTCCCCATCGGGAACCAGCTCGATGTCCACGTCGGCCGCGATACGGGAGATGCCTGCCGGATCATCCAGTGCCACGCCGGAATCGAGAACGGCCAGGGTCACCGCGCGATACATCGCACCGGTGTCGAGGTAGCTCGCCCCGACCTTCGACGCCAGGAGTTTGGACACCGACGACTTCCCGGTTCCGGCCGGTCCGTCGATCGCCACCACATGGGTCACGTCCGCCGGCGAATCCGGTCCGTTCTCGGTCACAGGCCGACCGCCTTGTACAGCGCACCGACCTCGTCGTTGCCGAGCACGCGCAGGCTGCCCTGACGCTGCTCACCGAGCGACACGGAACCCACATGTGTGCGAACGAGTTTCACGACCGGAAAACCGACCTCGTCCATCATGCGACGGACCACGCGATTGCGGCCCTCGTGCAGTGTGATGCGGACCAGGGACTGACCCTCATGCACCTCGATCACGGTGAACTTGTCCACCGTCACCGGGCCGTCGTCGAGTTCGATGCCCTCACGCATCCGGCGAGCGATACCGCGGGGCACCTCGCCCTTCAGGGTGGCCAGGTAGGTCTTCGGCACCTCGAACGACGGATGCATCAACCGGTGGGCGAGCTCACCGTCGTTGGTCAGCAGCAACAGTCCCTCGGTGTCGGCGTCCAGACGACCGACGTGGAACAGCCGTTGTCCGGCCATCACGCGCTCGGCCACCACGTCACCGAC
This sequence comes from Gordonia terrae, assembly GCF_051789125.1. Lineage (GTDB taxonomy): Bacteria > Actinomycetota > Actinomycetes > Mycobacteriales > Mycobacteriaceae > Gordonia > Gordonia terrae_A. The sequence goes on from NZ_CP196526.1 coordinate 2,896,685, forward strand.
ACACGGCCGGCCCTGGTCGTCGGACATCGTCGACTGCCAGCCCTTGGGCTTGTTGAACGCGAGGTACTGACGCGTCTCGTCCATGATGACGCGCGCCCCGTCGACGCGGATGATCGCGGTGTCGGGGTCGATGCGCAGTCCCTGCTCGGTGACGATCTCACCGTCGACCTCGACCCGCCCGGCGGCGATGAGCTCCTCGGCTCCTCGGCGGGAGGCCACGCCGGCCTGCGCGAGCACCTTCTGCAGGCGGACACCGTCCTCGACGTAGGCCGCTCCCGAACCCTGGTCGGGCGGCGGCGCCTGGTGACGTGCCGGCCGGGCGTTGTTCAGCCGGATCTTGCCGACTTCGGCGTTGGGTGTCGACGATCCCTTGCGATGGGTCTTCTTCGTACGCGGCTGTTGTGCGGGCCCGCCCTTACGGCGCTTTCCCGGTGAGCCATCTCGGCCAGCGGATGCCATGTTCTCTCAGTTCTCTGTGTCGGTGCTTCCACCGTCGATGATCAGTTCCTTCGAGTCTGACGGTTGGGACGACAGTTTGGCGAATCGGGGATCCGCCAGCAGCTCTTCGTCGAGGTCGTCGATCAGGTCCACGTCGGGCAGCAGGGGCGCCAGGTCGGGGAGGTCGCCGAGCGAGGCGAGCCCGAGTCGCTCCAGGAACAGCTCGGTCGTCGCATAGGTGGTGGCGTTGGTCGTCGGGTCGTTGCCCACCTCGCTGATGAGGCCGCGCGCCACCAGGGTGCGGATCACGCCGTCGACGTTGACACCGCGGATCGCGCTGACCCGCGCACGTGTGACCGGCTGGCGGTAGGCGATGACGGCGAGCGTCTCCAGTGCGGCACGCGTCAGCTTCGATCGGGCCCCGTCGAGCAGCAGACGTTCGACATACGGCGCGAAGTCCGCACGGGTGTAGAAGCGCCAGCCGTCGCCGGCGAACCGCAGGTCGATGCCACTACCCGACGCCGTGAGTTGCGACGACATCTCGTTCAGCGTCTCCCTGACCCGCGTCCGGTCCTGGTCGACGGCAGTGGCCAGTTCGTCGGTGGACACCGGCGTGTCGACGACGAGCAGCACTGCCTCCAACGCCGAACGCAGCCGGGCGTCGTCGAGGTACTCGCCCTCGCCGTGCAGGATGGTCTGCTCGGCCTCGCCCGGTCCCGGATCCACCGTGGTCCCATCGAGCGGGGTCCCATCGAGCGGGGTCCCATCGAGCGTGGTCCCATCGGCGGGCCGGGCCTCGGCGTCCGGTGACGTCTCGTCGATGTCGATGTCGGTGCCGGGGTCGAGTTCGGTCGTCCCGTCGTCAGCTGTCATCCGTAGTCCTCTGCCTTGTCGATGCGCAGGTCGTCAGCAGCGCGGTCACCGGTCCACATGACGGCGAGTTCCTCGAGCGCGACCGGTTGCTCGAAGGTGACCGCCCGCTCGCGGAACAACTCGAGCAGACCGAGGAAGCTGCCGACGATCTCCAAGCCGGTCTCGCACGCGGCGGTGAGTTCCCGGAAGTCCAGCCACCGATCCGGCTCGGCGCTGAGCAATGCGGCCATCCGGCGCGCCTGTCCCGGCACCGACACCTTCTGCACGTCGTGCAGGTGGTCGAGGCCGACGGTGGGTACCGGCCGTGGAGTGAGTCCCGCGGCGGCCACCTGGGCGAAGCCCGCGGCGTCGACCCCGAGCGTGACCTCCGGCAGCAGATCCTCGAAGCGCTTCTCCAGCGACACTGCACGCGGATAGCGCTGCAAGGCCGCGGCCTCGAGCTCCCCGAACAGCGCGGCGACCTGTTTGTAGGCGCGATACTGCAGCAGGCGGGCGAACAGCAGGTCCCGGGCTTCGAGGAGCGCGAGATCCTCCGGGTCGTCCACCTCACCGGACGGCAGGAGCCGGGCCGCCTTCAGATCGAGCAGGGTCGCTGCCACGACGAGGAATTCGGTCGTCGCATCGAGACCCATCTCGGGGCCGAGTTCGCGCGTGTAGGCGATGAAGTCGTCGGTCACCACGTGCAGGGCGACCTCGGTCACATCGAGGCGGTGCTGCGAGATCAGGTTCAGCAGCAGATCGAACGGGCCCTCGAAGTTGCGTAGTTTGACGCGGAAGCCGGCCTCCGCACCGGATCCCTCGGCGGCGGCCACCTCTCCCGTGGCGTGCTCCCCCGCACCGCCCTCCGGGCCGACCTCGGCCACCGGCTCCGCTGGCGCCTCGTCCGTGCCGACCGTCATGTGCGTGTGACGTTGCGTGCGATCACTTCTCGCGCGAGGGCGCGGTACGCCTTGGCCCCTGCCGACCGCGGCGCCCAGGAGGTGATCGGTTCGCCGGCCACGCTGGTCTCCGGGAACCGGACGGTCCGGGCGATGACGGTGTCGTACACCGCGTCGCCGAACACCTCGACCACACGGGCCATGACCTCACGTGAATGCAGAGTGCGCGCGTCGAACATCGTCACGAGGATCCCGCCGAGGTCGAGACGCGGATTGAGCCTGTCGCGCACCTTGTTGATCGTGTCGGTGAGCAGAGCAAGCCCGCGCAGGCTGAAGTACTCACACTCCATCGGGATGAGCACCGTGTCGGCGCACGCGAGTGCGTTCACGGTCAGCAGACCCAGCGACGGCTGACAGTCGATGAGCACCACGTCATAGCGATCCAGCACCGGATGCAGTGCGCGCCCGAGCGACTGCTCCCGGCCCACCTCGGTGACGAGCTGGATCTCCGCCGCCGACAGGTCGATGTTGCTGGGCAGCAGGTCGAGCCCGTCGACGCGCGTACGCATGAGGACCTCGTCGGTGGCGACCTGCGGCGGAACGAGCAGGTTGTAGACGGTCTGATCCAACTCGTGGTGCGGTACACCGAGACCCGCAGACAGCGCGCCCTGCGGATCGAGATCGACCAGCAGCACCCGGCGGCCGTATTCGGCAAGTGCCGCACCGAGATTGATGGTCGACGTCGTCTTGCCGACGCCGCCCTTCTGGTTGCAGACCGCGATGACCGTGGCGGGTCCGTGACGGTCGAGCGGAGCAGGTTCGGGCACATCGCGATACGGCCGGCCGGTGGGACCGATCTCGTCGACCTCGTGCTCCGCTTCCTCGGTGTCGTTCCCGGGCGACACCTGGATGCTGTACTGATCCCCCGGACGGGCGCCAGACCGCGGTGCGCTCGGAGTGGTCACGTGTCCGCCGCTCCCTTCGCTGTTCGATACCGTCCTGCTCGGTGACCTCGCCGTTCGAAGTGCCGATGTTCGACGACGCCGCCGTGCTGTGATCCTGCCGGTCTGTCCGTCGGCAGCCGGGCTTCGTATCAGCCTAGGACATCTGCTCGGTCATCCCGGCGTCGGCGCGCCCGAGGTGGTCCGACGGTCAGCGTGCGCGCGGATGCGCGACCGCATACACCTCACGCATCGTGTTCACGGTGACCAGCGTGTAGACCTGCGTCGTGGTGACCGACGCGTGCCCCAGGAGCTCCTGGACCACGCGGACGTCGGCGCCCCCGTCGAGCAGGTGTGTCGCGAAGCTGTGCCGGAGCGTGTGCGGCGACACGGCCTTGTCGAGTCCCGCCCGTTCGGCCGCGGTGACGAGTACCTGCCATGCGCTCTGCCGAGACAGTCGACCGCCACGGGCGTTGAGGAAGAGGGCGGGTGTGGACCGCGACACCAGCGCGGGGCGGCCGCGCACGAGATATGCGTCGAGCGCGTCGATGGCGGGGCCACCCAGGGGCACGAGCCGTTCCTTGCCGCCCTTGCCCCGAAGTCGCACCGCTCGCGCGTCCCGGTCGAGGTCGTCGACGTCGAGGGATGTCGCCTCGGAGATGCGCGCCCCGCAGCTGTAGAGGAACTCCAGCAGAGCGCGATCGCGCAGACCTCGTGGATGATCGTCGGCTCCGGCGGCATCGAGGATCGCCAGCACCTCGTCGACAGGCAACGACTTGGGCAGTCGGCGGGCCGCACGCGGCGGCCGCACCTCATGCGCGACGTCGGTCGAGACGATCCCCTCGTCGACGGCGAACTTGTGGAACCGTCTGGTGGCGACCAGCGTCCGCGCGGTCGAACTGTCGGCGAGCGGGGCGACACCGGCCTCGGGGTCTCCACGCCGCAGCTCGACGAGGAATTCACGGACGTCCTCTTCGGTGACCTCGCCCAGCGAGGTGATGCCCCGCGCGTCGAGGTACCGGCGGTACCTCTCGAGGTCCCGCCGGTACGACGACACCGTGTTGGCCGCCGCACCCCGCTCCACCGTCAGATGGTCGAGGTAGCGCGAGATGTCGGCGACGAGGGTCACGACCGTCGGCGTCGATCCCGGAGAGCGGTCGGTTCGTCCGGCCACGGTGCGTCGACCTTCCGTAGGTCGGCGGCGGTGTGATCCGCAGTGGCCGCTGCGAGGATGCCCGCGACGCTGGTGGCGTTGACGATCTCGCCGGCCAGCACCTTCGCGACGGCATCGTTCAGCGGAACCCATTCCACCGACATGTCGGCTTCCTCGTCGACGCGTTCGGCCTCGTCGAGGTGGTGCAGACCCTCCGCGAGATACAACCTCAGCGCCTCGTCGGTGAACCCCGGCGACAGAGCGAGGTCGACCAGGACGTGCCATGAGTCCGCGGCCAGGTCGGCTTCCTCGGCGAGCTCGCGCTGCGCAGCGGCCAGTGGCTCCTCGTCCGCCTGGTCCAGCAATCCGGCCGGCAGCTCCAGGAGGCGCCGTCCGACCGGGTGCCGGTACTGGCGCACCATCGCGACCCGCCCGGCGTCGTCGCGCGCGAGGATCGCCACCGCACCGAAGTGCTCGACGACCTCCCGCTCGGCGACCCGGCCCCCGGGCATCTCGACGTCGTCGAGACGCAGCGCGATGATCGCCCCGTCGTAGACGGTGCGGGAACCCTTGACCTCGAAGTCGTGCGCCAAGGCGGTCAGTCCCTGCCGGCGTTCTGACCGAGAGCTGCGGCGTCGTCGAGACCCGCGACCGGTTCGACGGTCACCGCGTTGACCGCGGCCACCGCGTCCGCGGGTGCGTCGTTCGACTCGTAGTCATCGCCGAGATCCACCGGAAGTCGCTCGGCCGCCTTGTATTTCAGCGCGGCCTCGATGAACGAGCGGAACAGCGGATGCGGGCGCGTGGGACGGCTCTTGAGCTCCGGGTGCGCCTGCGTGGCAACGAGGTAGGGATGCACGGACTTCGGGTACTCGACGAATTCGACGAGGTGCCCGTCGGGTGATGTCCCCGAGAACACGAGTCCGGAGTCGGCGATCTTGTCGCGGTAGGCGTTGTTGACCTCGAAGCGATGCCGGTGCCGTTCGGACACCTCACGCGTCCCGTAAGCCTCGGCCACCACCGATCCGGCCTTGAGCACGGCGTCGTAGGCGCCCAGTCGCATCGTGCCGCCCAGGTCGGCTTCGCCGGCGACGGCGTCTGCCTGATCGGCCATGGTCGAGATCACGGGATGTGGTGTGTCCGGGTCGAATTCCGTGGAACTCGCCTCGTCCAGCCCGACCGAACGGGCTGCCTCGATGACCACGCACTGCAGTCCTAGACAGAGCCCGAGGAGCGGGATGCCACGACGCCGGGCGTAGGAGATCGCGCCGACCTTGCCCTCGATGCCGCGGATGCCGAAGCCGCCGGGGATGAGGATCGCGTCGACGTCGCCGAGCGCGGCCTGCGCACCGGCGGGCGTCTGACAGTCGTCGGAGGGAACCCACTTGATCTCGGTGCGGGCCTTCCACGCGAACCCGCCGGCGCGGATCGCCTCGGTGACCGAGAGGTACGCATCGGGCAGGTCGACGTACTTGCCGACCAGTGCGACGCGAACGGTCTCGCGCGGCTCGTGCACGCGGCGCAGAAGTTCTCCCCACACCGTCCAGTCGACGTCACGGAACGGGAGTCCGAGCTTGCGCACGACGTAGGCATCGAGATGCTCGCTGTGGAGCACCTTCGGTATGTCGTAGATCGACGGCGCGTCGGGGGTCGAGATAACGCCGTCGAGCTCGACGTCGCACATGAGCGCGATCTTCTTCTTCAGCCCCTCCGGAACGTCCCGATCGCAGCGCAGGATGAGCGCGTCTGGCTGGATGCCGACATTGCGCAACGCCGCGACGGAGTGTTGGGTCGGTTTGGTCTTCAGCTCGCCCGACGGCGCGAGGTACGGCACCAGAGAGACGTGGAGGAAGAAGACGTTGTCGCGGCCGACATCATGGCGCACCTGACGCGCGGCCTCGATGAACGGCAGCGACTCGATGTCGCCGACCGTGCCGCCGATCTCGGTGATGACCACATCCGGGACCTCGCCGTCGGCGTCGGGCTCGCCCATGGCCAGCACGCGCGACTTGAGTTCATCGGTGATGTGCGGGATGACCTGAACCGTCTCCCCGAGGTACTCGCCGCGGCGTTCCTTGGCGATGACCGTCGAATAGACCTGTCCGGTGGTCACATTCGCCGACTGCGAGAGGTTGCGGTCCAGGAATCGCTCGTAATGGCCGACGTCGAGGTCGGTTTCGGCGCCGTCCTCGGTGACGAACACCTCTCCGTGCTGGAAGGGGTTCATCGTGCCGGGATCGACATTCAGATAGGGGTCGAGCTTCTGCATCGTGACCCGGAGGCCCCGCGAGGTGAGAAGCTGACCCAGGCTGGAAGCCGTCAGGCCTTTGCCCAGCGAAGAGGCGACACCACCGGTCACAAAGATGTGCTTGGTGTCGTGTACATGGCGAAGTGGTCGCAAAAGAAGTGTCTCCCGTCGGCCGAATCGGGGCCGATGCCCTGATTACCTACGGGACTCCAGGGTAACACCACCCGGCCGAACCGCTGTACCGCCACACCGCGTCACGGCGTGGCGGTACTCACTCCGACTCAGGCGGCGGGTCGGGGTGGGGCGGGTTCGCCTGCCGCGCCGACGGTGATGGCCGTCGCGCCCGGCCCGGTGCCATACGACCCCGTCGTTCCGTCCTTCTCGGCGGCCAGCGCCAGGATCGTGGTGATCAGGCCGGTCGGTTGATCGACGTTGTCCACGGTCGACACCGCATTCGCGAGAGACGGGTCCGAACGGACGATGGCGATCGGGGATCCGCCGACCGCGGACCCGGTACGTCCCACGAGAACGCCACCCACCCCGCGTGCCGCCATCGCGGCCGAGAATCGTCCGACCAGGGCGCCCTGTGCACCCGAGTCGGCGTCGAACTCGTCGCCGGTCACCACGACCACCAGGTCGGTGGGCGTGATCGCATTGTCGGCGTAGTCGATGAACCCACCGTCACGAAGAGTTCCCAGCCCTGTCCGGCGATCACCCGCCGATGCCGGTCGTGCCGTCTCGTTCGACAGCACGAGTGCACCCAGGAGATCCCCCACCCGTCCGCCGGAGTCGGTCAGTTCGGCCCGCAGCATCGTGCCCGGCGGGATGGTCTGGTCGACGATGGTCCGCAGTTCCTCGGACTTGGCGTCGGCCAGCAGTGTGTCGGTCAAGGCGATCTGACCGCCGAAGCGTGCACCTGCCCCCGAGATCGACTCCTTGACCGCGTCGACGTCGGCCTCGGCCGCGTTCGGTGCGGTCACCACGAGAACCGATTGCCCCCGGAGCTTGTTCGCGATGAGCCGTGGCGTGATGGCGAGGTCGAAGCTGTTGGACGCGTTGAGCTTCGCGTTCAGGTCATCACGTTGGTCCTCGAGGTCGCCGATACGGTCGCGGCTGGTGCCGGTCATCGAATTGACGCGGTCACCGACGAATCCCGACCCGAGGAACAACCCCAGCGCCAATGCCAAAAAGACTGCGACCAGTGAGATCGCGTGCTGTCGAAGCGAGATCATCGGCTACCGGTTCCAGACCTCTCGTGCCCAGTCGAGCAGGGCATTCCACTGCATCACGATCCAGTCGGTGATGTCGGTGCCGGCGTTGGACAGCATGAGCGCGGCGATGACGGCCACCAGGGCGGCGAGGACCACGCATGCGATGGCGGCGCCCGACACGCGGCTGCGGTACAGGGTCGCGACGGCCTTGGCGTCGACGAGCTTCTGCCCCACCTTCAGCCGGGTCAGGAACATCGACGGGTTGCTCTCCCGGCGGGACCGGTCGAAGAAGTCGTCGAGCGATCCGGGATAGCCGACGGTGACGATGAGGTCTGCGCCGTGATAGTCGGTCAGCAGCAGCGCGAGGTCTCCGGCCGATCCCGCCGCGGGGAACGTCGTCGCGCCGATGCCGAGGTCCTGGATGCGTTCCAGGCCACTCGCATGGCCGTCGGTATCCGCCGGAAGCACCAGCTGCGCACCCGATTTGAGCGTCGCGGTCTTGAGGTTCTCCGGATCGCCGACGATGATCGACGGCTTGTAGCCGGCCTTCATCAGGGTGTCCGCGCCGGTCCCGACGCCGACCATGACCGGCTGGTACTCCTTGATGAACGGCTTCAACGCCCGCAGGTCGGCGGCGCGGTCGGCGCCCTCTCCGACGATGACGACGTGGCGGCCGGCCACATCGACGTCGATCTCGGGGACGCCCACACCGTCGATCAGCAGCGGCGATTCACTGCGGATGAACTCGATCGTGTTGCCCGAGAACGCCTCGAGATGATCGACCAGCCCTGCCTTGGCACCGATCATGATGTCCGCGATGTCACGTTCGTCGAGTTCGGTACCCAGCGCCAGGCGTCGCTCACCCACGAACAGACGGTCGTCGTTGACGCGGACCTTGGCCCCGTCCTTGACGCGCTTGAAGATCTCCGGACCCACGTCGTCGAGCAGGACGATGCCCGAGGCGACCAGGACCTCCGGACCCAGGTTCGGGTATCGGCCGGTGATCGAGCGCGAGGCGTTGACGACGGCCACCACGTTCGCCTCGACGAGGGCGTCGGCGGTGACACGGTCGAGATCGACCTCGTCGAGGATGGCGATGTCGCCCGGCCCGACCCTGTTCAGGAGCCGTTTGGTGTTCTTGTCGATTCTGGCGATACCGGTCACGCCAGGCAGTTCTTCGGTGTTACGCGCGAGCAGTGCAGGCATCTTCATGACGGCCATGATCGGCCGAACGCGCGCGGCAACCGGGGAGGCGCGCCGCAACAGCAGCAACTTTTGTCACACAGGTACCACCTGTTTCAGTGGCCACCGGTCAGTGTTCGGCGCGTTCGGCCTCCGCGGTCGCCAGCAGTTCCTCGGCGTGGGCACGACCGGTGTCGGACTCCCCCAGGCCGGCCAGCATGCGTGCGAGTTCGGCGACCCGCTCGTCGCGGTCGAGTGTCCGCACGCTGCTGGTGACCAGCGCACCCTTTTTGCTCTTCCCGATGACGAGGTGGTTGTCGGCGAACGCCGCCACCTGCGGCAGATGCGTGACGACGATGACCTGATGGGCCCGTGCCAGCCTCGACAGTCGCTTGCCGATCTCGACGGCCGCCCGCCCGCCGACCCCAGCATCGACCTCGTCGAAGACCATGACGGAACCGGACGTGGGGGCGGCGAGGACGACTTCCAGCGCCAGCATCACGCGCGAGAGTTCGCCGCCCGACGCCGACTTGGCGATCGGCAGCGGCGTCGCGCCCGGGTGTGCGACGAGGGCGAACTCGACCTTGTCCGCGCCGTCGGCGCCGGCGTGGACCTTCTCACCCTCGACGGTGATGGTCAGCCGGTCGTCGGATGAGGCCGGGTCGGGGTTCACCGCCACCGCGAGGGCGGAGTCACCCATGGCCAGGCCCTTCAGTTCGCGCGAGACCTTGTCCGCCATGGACTTCGCGGCCTTCGCGCGCAGCGTGTGCAATCTGCCGGCCGCCGACTCCACCTTGTCGCGTGCGGCTTCCGCCGCGGTCTCGAGCTCTTCGATGGAGGCCCGCGGATCCTCGATCTCGGCCAGACGGGCCTCGGCCTTGCGCCGCCAGTCGATCACGCCGTCGACGTCGGGCGCATATTTGCGCACCAGGGTCTTGAGTTCGGCCTGGCGGGCGAGCAACTTGTCGAGCTCATCGGCGTCGGCGGGTAGGCCCGAGGTGAAGGCGGTGAGTTCGGCCCCGACGTCGGTGATGACGGTGAGGGCTTCGGCGACGCGCGGGACCAGATCTCGCAGGGTGTCGTCGGCCGCGGACTCGAGGAGGGTGCGCACGGCACCCAGCCCCTCGATGACCGACGCCCCCGAGTCGCCGGCGACGATGTCGTGTGCCTGATCGGCGGCACCGCGGATGGACTCGAGGTCGGAGAGCCTCCGGATGGTCGCAGTCAGTTCCTCGTCCTCGCCGGGGACCGGCTCGACCGCCGCGATCTCTTCGATCCCGAAGCGGAGCCGGTCTGCCTCCTGAGCGAGTTCCCGATAGTTGGCGCGACGCGCGTCGAGCTCGTCGAGCACATCGATCCAGGCCGACCTCGCCGTGCGATAGGTCTCCAGTGCCGAGGCCGCCTTGGGACCGGCGAAGGTGTCGAGTGCCGCGCGCTGATGTTCGGGGCGTAGCAGTCGGAGCTGGTCGTTCTGCCCGTGGATGGCGAGGACCGCAGTGGTGAGTTGGCCCATGACACCCACCGGAACCGATCGGCCGCCCAGATGAGCGCGGGAACGCCCGTCGGCGCTGACCGACCGGACCGCGATGACGGTGTCATCGTCGTCGAGTTCGGCGCCGGCCGAGTCCAGGATCTCGGCGATGGCCTGATCCCTCGGCGCACCCTCAGCACCCGCGAGTCGGAATCTGCCCTCGACGACCGCCTTCGAACTGCCGGTGCGCACCCGCGTCGCGTCGGCCCGTGCGCCTGACAGCAGATGGAGACTCGTGACGATCATCGTCTTGCCTGCGCCGGTCTCGCCGGTCAGCACGGTGAAACCGGGATGGAAGCGCGCCTGCGCCTCCTCGATGACACCGAGTCCGGTGATCGAGATCTCTTCGAGCACCGCTATGCCTGCCTCCCTCGCCATCCCGTGACCGGGAGGGCGAACTTGGTGACGAGTCGGTCGGCGAACGGATCGGAGTCGATGCGGATCCAGCGCACCGACCGTTCGCTGCGCACGACCTCGACCCGTGCTCCGGCCGGCACCTCGAGTGCGCGGCGACCGTCGCAGAGTGCCAGCGCGGATCGTCCGTTCTTGTCCACTTCCACCGCGATCCGCGAACGTGGACTCGTGACCATCGGCCGGGCGAACAGCGCGTGAGCGTTGTTGGGGACCACCAGGATCGCCTCGAGGTCCGGCCACATGACCGGGCCGCCCGCGGAGAACGCGTAGGCCGTCGACCCGGTGGGGGTCGACACCAGTACGCCGTCGGCACCGAACGCCGAGACCGGCCGTCCGTCGACCTCGGTGACGAGCTCGAGGACACCGTTCTTGCTCGTGTTCAGGATGGCCACCTCGTTGAGCGCCCAGCTGCACGCCGTCGGCGGGTCGGGGTCAGCAGGGTCGACGATCGCGACATCGAGTGTCATCCGCGGTTCGATGCGGTAATCGCGGGCGATCAGCTGTGCCATGACCGCATCGACCCGGTGCGCCTCGGCCTCGGCCAGGAACCCGATGTGTCCGAGGTTGATGCCCAGCACGGGGACCTCGGCCGGGCAGGCGAGTTCGGCGGCACGCAGGAAGGTGCCGTCGCCACCCAGCACGATGACGAGTTCACAACCGTCGGCCGACGCGGATTCGGCGGTGGTGACCTCGACGACCGCGCCCAGCGACCGCAGATACTCCCGGTCGACGGGCACGTTTTGCGGTCGAGGCGCTTGGTCCTCGGGGTTGCGGTACAGGACATCGTGGTCGGCGTCGCGATCCAGTGTGTCGTGATCCACCACGCGCAGCGCGACGCCCGCAGCGGCACAGTGTCGGGCGATGGCCTCGATGGTCTCGAGAACGTTCTCGCGCCCGGTGTGCGCGACCACCAAGAACTCGCGGATACCGGCGGACTCCGGTACCGATTCGTCGGCCACTGGGGTTCCCTCCATCAAGAAGTCGGTGTGCGGTGTGACGCCGCCGGTTCGATCGGTCAGCGCGGACCCTCTGCGACCGCCCGCTCGACCATCGTCCGCAGTTCGGCAGTGCGCTCGTCTCGGTCGGCCTCGGGTTCTGTGTCTCGCTGCTCGGGCGATCCGATGCCGGGATCCGCGGCGGTCGTGTCCGATCGGTCGACCCTATCGCCCCGTACCGACTCCCCGCCTGCCCGGTGGTCCGGCTCCTTCCGTAGCCACAGGAAGAACTCGACGTTGCCCGACGGGCCGGGCAGCGGACTGGCCACCACACCCTTGGTCCTCAGCCCCAGGGCGGCGGCCTCGGTGGCGACGCCCAGCACTGCCTCGGCACGCAGCGCGGGATCCCGCACGACGCCGCCGGACCCCACTCGGTCTTTGCCGACCTCGAACTGCGGCTTGACCATCGGGAGCAGATCAGCGCCCGGAGCGCAGCATCGCGCCAGCGCGGGCAGGACGAGAGCCAGGGAGATGAACGACAGGTCGGCGACCACGACGTCGACGGGTCCGCCGATGAGTCCGGGCTCCAGATGACGGACGTTGGTGCGGTCGTGCACGCGTACCCGGTCGTCGTTCTGCAGCCGCCAGATCAGTTGGCCGTATCCGACGTCGGCGGCGACGACCTCCCGGACTCCCCGCCGGAGAAGGACGTCGGTGAATCCGCCGGTCGACGCACCGGCATCCAGGCACCGCCGTCCCTCGACGGAGAGGCCCTGGGGTTCGAAAGTGTCGAGCGCGCCGAGGAGTTTATGGGCCCCGCGGGACGCCCAGTCGTCCTTCGGTGCCTCGTCGACGACGATCGGGGTGTCACGGGTGACGCCGGTCGCCGCTTTCGCCGCGACGGTTCCGTTCACCTTCACCACCCCGGCGTCGACGAGGTCGCGCGCCTGCTCCCGTGACCGTGCGAGTCCGCGGCGCACGAGTTCGGCATCGAGTCGAGCTCTGGTCGCCATGATCAGGAACACTCCGGAGCGGCCATGGTCAGTGACGACGCGAGGCCGCTCATCGGCGGTCGACGGCGTCGAGCGCCGCGGTCAGCGCGTCGTGCGCCTGCTCGAGAAGGGTCGCCTGACGTTCGAGTGCCGCCAGGGAGAACGTGTCGCCCACGGACTCGCGGACGGCGTCGACCTGGGCTACCAAGTCATCGACCTCGGCCTCGACGTCCGGGATCTCCAGCTGAGCATCCGACGCGAAATCGTCGGCAACCGGGTCGAACTGGCGACGCGGCATCGCCCCCGGTGTGGGACGGTGCGGGCCGGGTGCCGGGGTTCGGTGCGCAGACATGGGATCGGTCGGCTGGCTCATCGTGCACCACGCTAGTCGACGACTGCGACACCCAGCGACGCGAGCTTCGACCTCGCCGCACCCTCCGCGGACACACGGAGTTCCTCCGGGTCGGCGGTTCCGGCGTCGACGGCGGCCCAGGTGGCAGCTGCCAGCGCAGGTACGAGACCGATCTCGTCACCCGATCCGCGCACCGTCACGGTCGACCCCTCGACGGTGACGTCCCAGCCGGGCTGCGCGACGACACGCACCGCCTCGATGTCATCGAACAGTCCGGCGAGGTCGTCGATCACAAAGGTCGGACGCTGTTCCGGTGACGCACCCAGCAGGTCGATGACCGTGCTGACACCGGTGAGGACCAGCGCACTCTCGATGCCGACCGCGTGTGCACCCTCGATGTCGGTGTCCAGGCGGTCGCCGACCACGAGCGGCGCACTCGCACGGGCTCGCGCGATGGCATCGGCCATGAGCGGCGCAGCGGGCTTGCCCGCGACCATCGGCTCCTTACCCGTGGCGTTGCGCAGGGCAGCCACCATCGAACCGTTGCCGACGAGCAGTCCCCGCTCGGAGGGCAGGGTGGCATCGATGTTCGTCGCCACCCAGAGCGCACCGGCACGGATGGCCAGGGCGGCCTCGGACAGCTGTGCCCAGCCGGTGTCCGGGGAGTGACCCTGGATGACCGCGGACGGACGGTCGTCGGCGCTGCGGGTCACACCGACACCCACCTCGCGCACCTCCTGGGCCAGTCCGTCGGTGCCGATCACCAGGGCTCGCGAGCCCGGCTCCAGATGTTCCGACAACAGCCGCGCACCGGATTGCGCGCTCGTGACGACGAGGTCGTCGGTCGCCTCGAAGCCGAGCTCGCGGAGGTGGGCCGCCACCTCGGTCGGGCGTCGGCTCGCGTTGTTCGTCACGAAGAAGCGCGGCAGTGTCAGACGGTCCAGGGTGTCGACCGCATTCGGTAACGCGCGATGGCCGGCGAACACTGTGCCGTCGAGATCGAGGAGCAGAGCGTCGAACCGATCGGCAAGCGCCGCCCGGCCCGAGACGGACGACGGGAGCGGCTCCTGCCGGACCACGGTTTCCACGGTCCGGGGTTCTGCTGTTCGGGGTTCTGCTGTTCGGGGTTCCGCTGTTCGGGGTTCCGCTGTTCGGGGTTCCGTTGTTCGGGGGCTGACGGTCGGTGAGGTGACCTCGGCCGCACCATCCTCCATCGCCGCGATCGGATTCGGAACACCTTCGACGATGGTGGCCACGGCGGTGTCCGAGTCGAGGGCGGTGTCCGAGACCACAGCGGAGACGTCAGCGGGATCGACCAGATCACTGGGATCGTCCTCGACATAGCTCGACGTCGCGGACAGGTCCGCGGTTCCCTCCACGGCATCGATGTTCTCGGACGTCGGAGCGGTCAGAGCGCTCTCCGGATCGGCGTCCGGCTCGATGGCTTCGACGGCACTCGCCGACGCTTCGGCCTGCGAGGGCTGATCATCGTTCGCCAGCTCGATCAACCGGAACTCCGCGTCGGTCACGTCGTCCTCATCGGCGGACGCGGCGTTCATGTACCAGGTCACCGCGTCATCGCGGCGCCCGGCGGCCTCGAGCGCCGACGCATACGCGTAGAACAGGCGCGCGGGTCCGGTGCCCACCTGTCCGGGCTTCAGGTTCTCGGCCTGGAGCGTGACCACGGCTTTCTCCGGCTCACCGAGATCGATGCGGGCGCCCGCTTCGACGATCCGCATCTCGGTGGCGTCTTCCCCGGTCAGCGCACGACCTTCGTCACCCCGGGCGATCTCCACGGCCCGCTCGGGCCTGCCGAGTCCGCGCTCGCAATCGGCGATCAGCGGCAGGAGGGCGGAATTGCCCGTGATGCGCTTGGCTGCGCGGAGCTCGGTGGCCGACTCCTGCCATTCGCCGGCGTTGTAGGCGGCGATGCCGGCTGTCTCCCGGACCACGCCGACCCGGGACGCACGTGAACGAGCAGCTCGCGCATGTTCGAGGGCTTGCACTGGGTCCTCGAGGAGCAGCTGCGACACCATGACCAGATGGCGCGCGACGATCTCGGCGTTCGCCTTGTCCAGCGTCAGCAGATCGCGGCGAACCTCGGGATCCAGGTCGGACGCCGAGACCGTATCGGGGATGGCAGGCCCGGGCTGTCGGCTACCACGATCGGTGCTGCGCTCACCTGCACGACGATCGGGGCGACCACCCCGGCCCCCGTCGCGCTGTCCACCATCACGCTGTCCGCGTGCGTCCCGCTGGCCGCGTCCCTCACGACGCGGACGATCCCGATCACTCATAGCTGCCAATCTATGCCCTAGAACTTCACTGGTTAACGCTACTCCGGACGTCGAACGTGGCCGGAACATGAGAAAAGCCCCGTATCCGACGAAAGAAATTCATCGAATACGGGGCCCTTCTGAAATTGTGTTCGGCGGTGTCCTACTCTCCCACACTGGTTAGGGTGCAGTACCATTGGCGCTGGAGGGCTTAGCTTCCGGGTTCGGAATGGGGCCGGGCGTTTCCCCTCCGCTATGGCCGCCGTAACTTTATGAAACACACACAACTGTGTTTGTTTGTTGTGTGTTGTTTCAGAAGTACATAGTGGATGCGAACACACCAAAAAAGTGTTTTGGGTGTGTGGGTGTTGTTGTAAGTCCTCGGCCGATTAGTACCAGTCACCTGAACACATTGCTGTGCGTACAGTTCTGGCCTATCAACCCCATGGTCTGTGGGGGGCCTTAACCCCGCGAAGGGGGTGAGAAACCTCATCTTGGAACAGGCTTCCCGCTTAGATGCTTTCAGCGGTTATCCCTTCCGAACGTAGCTAACCAGCGGTGCCCCTGGCGGGACAACTGGCACACCAGAGGTTCGTCCGTCCCGGTCCTCTCGTACTAGGGACAGGTTTCCTCAAGTTTCTTACGCGCGCGGCGGATAGAGACCGAACTGTCTCACGACGTTCTAAACCCAGCTCGCGTGCCGCTTTAATGGGCGAACAGCCCAACCCTTGGGACCTACTCCAGCCCCAGGATGCGACGAGCCGACATCGAGGTGCCAAACCATCCCGTCGATATGGACTCTTGGGGAAGATCAGCCTGTTATCCCCGGGGTACCTTTTATCCGTTGAGCGACACCGCTTCCACTTGCCGGTGCCGGATCACTAGTCCCGACTTTCGTCCCTGCTCGACATGTACGTCTCACAGTCAAGCTCCCTTGTGCACTTACACTCAACACCTGATTGCCAACCAGGCTGAGGGAACCTTTGGGCGCCTCCGTTACCTTTTAGGAGGCAACCGCCCCAGTTAAACTACCCACCAGGCACTGTCCCTGAACCCGATCAGGGTCCGAGGTTAGAAGTCCAATACGATCAGAGTGGTATTTCAACAACGACTCCATGAACACTGGCGTGCCCACTTCACAGTCTCCCACCTATCCTACACAAACCGAACCGAACACCAATACCAAGCTATAGTGAAGGTCCCGGGGTCTTTTCGTCCTGCCGCGCGTAACGAGCATCTTTACTCGTACTGCAATTTCGCCGAGTCTGTGGTTGAGACAGCAGAGAAGTCGTTACGCCATTCGTGCAGGTCGGAACTTACCCGACAAGGAATTTCGCTACCTTAGGATGGTTATAGTTACCACCGCCGTTTACTGGGGCTTAAATTCTCAGCTTCGCTCCCCAAAGGGAACTAACCGGTCCTCTTAACCTTCCAGCACCGGGCAGGCGTCAGTCCGTATACATCGTCTTACGACTTCGCACGGACCTGTGTTTTTAGTAAACAGTCGCTTCTCTCTGGTCTCTGCGACCCACACCAGCTCAGACCGAAAAGGCCGTCACCAGAATGGGTCCCCCTTCTCCCGAAGTTACGGGGGCATTTTGCCGAGTTCCTTAACCACAGTTCTCTCGATCGCCTTAGTATTCTCTACCTGACCACCTGTGTTGGTTTGGGGTACGGGCCGTGTACCAACTCACTAGAGGCTTTTCTCGGCAGCATAGGATCATGGAATTCACCGCAACGGCTACGCATCACCTCTCAGGCTATGTGAACGACGGATTTGCCTATCGCTCGCCCTACAGGCTTACACCAGTACAACCACTGACTGGCCCCACTACCTTCCTGCGTCACCCCATCGCTTGCCTACTACCAGCCAAGGTCCCATGCATCACCCCACTCGGCACCCGAAGGCACTCTCGGAGGATCAGGATGGTTAGTACAACTGATTCAGCATGGGCGCGGATACACGGGTACGGGAATATCAACCCGTTGTCCATCGACTACGCCTGTCGGCCTCGCCTTAGGTCCCGACTCACCCTGGGCGGATTAGCCTGGCCCAGGAACCCTTGGTCATTCGGCGGCAGAGTTTCTCACTCTGCTTTCGCTACTCATGCCTGCATTCTCACTCCCACACCCTCCACCACTAGATCACTCTGTGGCTTCCACGGATGCAGGACGCTCCCCTACCCACCCACACACCTAGCCAATCCCCCGCAAGGGAAAGGCGGGCTCTTGTGTGAGTGCCGCGGCTTCGGCGGTGTACTTGAGCCCCGCTACATTGTCGGCGCAGGATCACTTGACCAGTGAGCTATTACGCACTCTTTCAAGGGTGGCTGCTTCTAAGCCAACCTCCTGGTTGTCTTCGCGACCCCACATCCTTTTCCACTTAGTACACGCTTAGGGGCCTTAGCCGGCGATCTGGGCTGTTTCCCTCTCGACTACGAACCTTATCGCCCGCAGTCTCACTGCCACACTCTCACTTACCGGCATTCGGAGTTTGGCTGACGTCAGTAACCCTGTGGGGCCCATCGGCCATCCAGTAGCTCTACCTCCGGTAAGAAACATGTGACGCTGCACCTAAATGCATTTCGGGGAGAACCAGCTATCACGGAGTTTGATTGGCCTTTCACCCCTACCCACAACTCATCCCCTCCATTTTCAACTGAAGTGGGTTCGGGCCTCCACGACGTCTTACCGACGCTTCACCCTGGCCATGGGTAGATCACTCCGCTTCGGGTCTAGACCCGGCGACTCCAACGCCCTATTCAGACTCGCTTTCGCTACGGCTACCCCACACGGGTTAACCTCGCCACCGAGCACTAACTCGCAGGCTCATTCTTCAAAAGGCACGCCATCACCCACCCACCGAAATGGCGCAGGCTCTGACGGATTGTAAGCGTCCGGTTTCAGGTACTATTTCACTCCCCTCCCGGGGTACTTTTCACCTTTCCCTCACGGTACTTGTCCGCTATCGGTCACCAGGAAGTATTCAGGCTTACCGGGTGGTCCCGGCAGATTCACAGCAGATTCCACGAGCCCGCTGCTACTTGGGAGAACATCACGCAAGACCATGTGTTTTCAGCTACCGGACTCTCACCGACTACGGCAGACCATTCCAGGCCACTTCACCTAACACACGATTTTCTGACTCACGCCCAGACAGGTAGATCTGAGAAGATGAACCCCACAACCCCACACACACAACCCCTACCCGGTTACACATGCGCATGGTTTAGCCTCCTCCGCTTTCGCTCGCCACTACTCACGGAATCACAATTGTTTTCTCTTCCTATGGGTACTGAGATGTTTCACTTCCCCACGTTCCCCCCACACAGCCTATACATTCAGCTGGTGGTAACACGACATCACTCGTGCTGGGTTTCCCCATTCGGACACCCTCGGATCACAGCTCGTTTGACAACTCCCCGAGGACTATCGCGGCCTACCACGTCCTTCATCGGCTCCTGGTACCAAGGCATCCACCGAACGCCCTTACACACTTACAACAACACCTACAAACCACCCCCACACCCCACCAAAGTGAGACCCGAGGATCGAATGTAGACACCACACGAACCACGTTCGTGCACAAAACAAATTCTGCTAAATCACAGACCAACAAAAAGTTGATTTGAAATAAAGATGCTCGCATCCACTATGCACTTCTCAAACAACACACACCATCCAACCTCCCGCACCTCCGCACCCCACCACAGGACACCTCACCGGCACGATCAACCAGACAGCTAGGTCAAAGACAACACACACCAGCCCGAAAGCCAGCCGCGTGTTCCCTCAGAACCCCGATAGTGTGACGCGAACGCACCCACCTCACAGTGGAATGCTCGCCATGGACAAACCAGCACCAAGCCGGCCACCACAACGTGTCTGATGTTTCACCCGTGAACACACACACGCCGCAGAACAGACGCCCACGAAACGTGTGTAGTTGTGTGCTCCTTAGAAAGGAGGTGATCCAGCCGCACCTTCCGGTACGGCTACCTTGTTACGACTTCGTCCCAATCGCCGATCCCACCTTCGACAGCTCCCTCCCACAAGGGGTTAGGCCACCGGCTTCGGGTGTTACCGACTTTCATGACGTGACGGGCGGTGTGTACAAGGCCCGGGAACGTATTCACCGCAGCGTTGCTGATCTGCGATTACTAGCGACTCCGACTTCATGGGGTCGAGTTGCAGACCCCAATCCGAACTGAGACTGGCTTTAAGGGATTCGCTCCACCTCACGGTATCGCAGCCCTCTGTACCAGCCATTGTAGCATGTGTGAAGCCCTGGACATAAGGGGCATGATGACTTGACGTCATCCCCACCTTCCTCCGAGTTGACCCCGGCAGTCTCCTGCAAGTCCCCGGCATAACCCGCTGGCAATACAGGACAAGGGTTGCGCTCGTTGCGGGACTTAACCCAACATCTCACGACACGAGCTGACGACAGCCATGCACCACCTGTACACCAACCACAAGGGAACGACTATCTCTAGCCGCGTCTGGTGTATGTCAAACCCAGGTAAGGTTCTTCGCGTTGCATCGAATTAATCCACATGCTCCGCCGCTTGTGCGGGCCCCCGTCAATTCCTTTGAGTTTTAGCCTTGCGGCCGTACTCCCCAGGCGGGGTACTTAATGCGTTAGCTACGGCACGGATCCCGTGAAAAGGAACCCACACCTAGTACCCACCGTTTACGGCGTGGACTACCAGGGTATCTAATCCTGTTCGCTACCCACGCTTTCGCTCCTCAGCGTCAGTTACTACCCAGAGACCCGCCTTCGCCACCGGTGTTCCTCCTGATATCTGCGCATTTCACCGCTACACCAGGAATTCCAGTCTCCCCTGTAGTACTCAAGTCTGCCCGTATCGCCTGCACGCCTACAATTGAGTTGCAGAATTTCACAGACGACGCGACAAACCGCCTACGAGCTCTTTACGCCCAGTAATTCCGGACAACGCTCGCACCCTACGTATTACCGCGGCTGCTGGCACGTAGTTGGCCGGTGCTTCTTCTCCAGGTACCGTCACTCACGCTTCGTCCCTGGTGAAAGAGGTTTACAACCCGAAGGCCGTCATCCCTCACGCGGCGTCGCTGCATCAGGCTTGCGCCCATTGTGCAATATTCCCCACTGCTGCCTCCCGTAGGAGTCTGGGCCGTGTCTCAGTCCCAGTGTGGCCGATCACCCTCTCAGGTCGGCTACCCGTCGTCGCCTTGGTAGGCCATTACCCCACCAACAAGCTGATAGGCCGCGGGCCCATCCCACACCGCAAAAGCTTTCCACCACAGAACATGCATCCCATGGTCATATCCGGTATTAGACCCAGTTTCCCAGGCTTATCCCAGAGTGCAGGGCAGATCACCCACGTGTTACTCACCCGTTCGCCACTCGAGTACCCAGCAAGCTGGGCCTTTCCGTTCGACTTGCATGTGTTAAGCACGCCGCCAGCGTTCGTCCTGAGCCAGGATCAAACTCTCCATGAAAAACCATCGAAAAAACCAACCCCCACAAAAGAAGGCCAGCATTTCAACACAACCAGGAAAGCAAACCTGACCAAAATAAACCTAGCAAAACAAATGACACCCACACCCACAAAAGGCGAGGCGCCACAAAAACATCAACATCCACAAAAGATGCTCGATGCCACAAATGGCATCAGACAATTCATCATCACACTATCGAGTTCTCAAAGAACACACACCCACCGGACGTCCTCGTTGAGAGGCCGGCTCCGAATGAGCCTCCCAGAGCGCAGTCAACCCGCGCTCTTGTTCTCGGGAGTGCCCCGCACGGGCGGCCCGAACCAGTGGCTCGGGCACTTTTACTTCCCCGGTGCTTGCGGCTCCGGGGGAGTTGCTCTCTGCGGTGCGTCGATTAAGTTACACAGGCGCGAACAACGCGTCAAATCGCCTGGTCAGAGGCCTAGTCTCGCTCCCGCGAAACTCTTCTTGCCGCGTCGTACCACCAGCCACCGTCCGTGGAGCAGGTCAGAGTCTGCCGGCTGCCACTCCGGGTCGTCGATCTTCACGTTGTTCACGTAGGCGCCGCCCTCGGACACCGCTCGACGCGCAGCCTTGTTGCTTTCGGAGAGCTTGGTGTTGACCAGCAGCTCGATGATCGTCGGTCGCGCATCCGGGTACTCGGCGATCGAGGTCTCGCCGAGCGCGGCGGCAAGTGTCGACTCGTCGAGGTCGCCCAGGTCTCCCCGACCGAACAACGCCTGACTCGCCAGTTGCACGGCCGCGGTGTGGTCCTCGCCGTGGATGAGAGTGGTCATCTCGGCGGCCAGGCGTTTCTGCGCCTGCCGCAGGTGCGGCGCCTCCGCAGTCGCGCGCTCGAGTTCCTCGATCTCCTCGCGACCGAGGAACGTGAACCACCGCAGGTACCGGATCACATCGGCGTCGGCCGTGTTCATGAAGTACTGGTACCAGGAGTAGGGACTCGTCAGCTCGGGATCGAGCCAGAGACTCCCGCCTCCCGTGGACTTACCGAACTTCTTGCCATCCGACGAGGTCACGAGCGGAACCGTCATCCCGTGCAGTGCGACACCGTCGAGCCGTCGCGCCAGGTCGACGCCACCGACGATGTTGCCCCACTGATCCGACCCGCCGATCTGCAGCATGCACCCGTGTCGCCGGTTCAGCTCGACGAAGTCGTTCGACTGCAGCAGGAGGTAGCTGAATTCCGCGTAGCTCATGCCGTCGGCCTCGAGGCGACGCTTCACCGTGTCGCGGGCCAGCATCACGTTCACCGAGAAATGTTTGCCGAGATCACGCAGGAACTCGATGGCCGACAACTGACCGGTCCAATCGAGGTTGTTGACCACGATCGCGCCGGTGGGCGATTCGTCGATGTCGACGAAACGACGGAGCTGCGCATCGATCCGGCCGGCCCACTCGGCGACGGTGTCGGGAGTGTTCATCGTCCGCTCCCCCACGTCGCGCGGGTCGCCGATGAGTCCGGTCGCGCCTCCGGCGAGCACCACGGGGCGATGTCCCGCGAGCTGGAAACGCTTCAGAGTCAGCAACGGGACGAGGTGTCCGGCATGGAGGCTCGCCGCCGTCGGGTCGAACCCCGCATACAGGGTGATGGGACCGTCGGCCAGTGCCTCGCGCAGCGCATCGAGGTCGGTGGACTGTGCGATCAGTCCGCGCCACTGCAGTTCGTCGAGGATCTCGACGAGTCCGCCGGCGGCTGCGGTCGGGGTGGTCTCGGCTTTTCCGGTCGTCTCGGCACTCACCCCTCGATCTTGTCATCCGCCCAGTTGGCGGCAAGGACCAGGTGAGAACCGGCAGCTACGCGCCGGACAGGACTCGGAGTGGTCGCGCTATCCCGCCGAAGCGATCAGGCGCTCGTGCTCGGCATCGTCGACCTCGCGCGCCTCGTCGATGAGCATGACGGGGATGCCGTCGGCATCGATGCGGTAGGCGACGTGGAGTCTCGGGTTGTACAGCTCGTCACCCGCGTCGATCAGCGGGCCGTGGTCCTGCGGGCAGGCCAGGCGTTCGCGCACGATCGGGTCGATGGCCTCAGCGCGTGTCGTCACCCGAGTCAGCCTAGGGCATCGCTGGTCGCGGCCCTGGCCCAGTCCAGCTTGGCGACGACGGTGCGCGTGTAACGGCGGTATCGGCCGTCCTCGTCCCGATACCAGATCCGGCCGCCGGGTCGCGGAACACCTTCGGACACGAACCCGGTGCTCAGCGGACGGAACGACGCGGACTGCGGGATGTCGTCCACGATCCGGATGAGGTGCGGCCGCTGCTCGGCCTGGAATTCACCCAGGGCGATGCGCAACTGGGTGACCGTCAGCGAATCCGGTTTCACCTCGGGCCGCAGCGTCATGGCCGCGATGACCACCTGCTGCCCCGGTTCGCCGACGCCGTACACCACGACCTGGTCGACAACATCCATCCGCGAGAGCGCCTGCGTCAGCGGCGGGATGAACACCGGCCCGTCGGCCGTCCGCAGCACGCGGTCGGTGGCACCCAGGAAGTAGAGATCGCCGTCGGCATCGCGGACGAACAGGTGGCCGGAGACCTCCCAGCGATCCCGCGAGTTGAAGACGTCGCGGAGGACCGTTCCGTTGGTGTCGAACTTGTGCTTGGCCTTGGCCAGCAACAGGCCGGGTTCACCGACCTCGGCCCGGCGCACGAAGCCGGAGTCATCGATCCGCAGCCGGTCGTGCGCGATGTCGTAGGCCGCGACCTCGACGGGGTTCGTCTCCGGCAGCGGCCGTCCGACGGACGACAACTTGTCACCCGAGACGTTCGCGAGAATCGCGGACCCGTCGGCGGTAGCGAAGAACTCGAGGATGCGGGCGCGGGGAAAGCTCGAGCACACGTCTTCCCACAGACCGGCCGACATGCCCGAACCCATGAACAACCGGATCGGGTTGTGCTGATTGATGCGGAAGCCGGGGTCGCGGACGATCCCGCTGAGCATCGACCAGGTGTAGGACACCACCGTGATGCCGTAACGCTGCACCTCCACCGAGAAGTTCGCCGGGTCGATGCCGTTGGACAGTGCGATGCGCGAGCGTCCGACGACCGTCGCCCCCAACGTGGTGAGCAGGCCCGACGCATGGTGCAGCGGCGGAAGGCAGTAGACCGTGTCGCGGTCGGTCAGCGCCGCCGCGGACGCGGCGCCGAACGCCGACATCGCGAACCGGTGATTGGTCACCGGCCACGGGACGAGCTTGCCGTAGGCGCGGCTGAACAGGATGAACGCGAGGTCTCCGGCGAGCCCGGGGTCCGGGCGGTACCACGTCGGCATGACGACCTCGTCGGGATCGATACGTTCCATGTCCACGATCGACGTCCCGTCGGCACCCTCGATGGCACGCGATTCGCCGCTGCCACCGCCGAGGACGAGGACCCGCTCGGAGGCGGCCGTCGCGAGGTCGAGGTTGGTGGGATCGGTGACGATGACGGAGCTGTCGGCGAGCCGCATCATCTCCCGGACGTCTGCGTCGCCGGCCAGGAGTACCGCCACCGCACCCAGCCGTGACAGCGCCGCGACGACCACCAGTGCGCTGGGGCGGGTGTCCATCAGGACGCCGATGTGCTGACCCGGGCGGATGCCGCAGTCGACGAGACCGGCGACCACGTTGTTGATACGGGCGTTCACCTGCGCGTGCGTGAGCACGCGGTTCTCGAAGAGGAACAGCTCGTTGTCGCCGCCTCGCTTCGTGTTCTCCGCCATCAGTTTCGACAGCGAGATGCGGGTACCGCTCTGGATCTGACCGAGCCGGAAGAGCCGGGGCACGGTTCGCACGGACTCCGAGGCCACCGCCCTCGACGTCCGCTGCAGCGAATTGGCCAGGCCGAGCAGCTCGCGGGATGCCGCGGTGCCGGCGTCGGCGACCGATCCCACCCCGTGGCTGAGCCTCGACGACAGACTGACTCCGCCACCGTGACCCGGTTCGACCAGCGACATCTCGGTGATGAGTTCGGGCCGAGGGCCGTTGTCGGACAGCCAGTTCACCCAGTCCGAGGTCGTCGGCCAGGTGTGCTGGCCGGCCGTACTGCCGACCACGAGTCCGAAATGTCCGGCCGGCAGGGTGGATTCGTACACCTCGGCGTCGGGCGCCGCCCGCACGATGCCCCGGACCGCGGCCGGTTGGCCGATGTCGTCGGCGTCGCCGACGAAGGCCAGGACCGGGCAGGTGATCTCGGCCAGGGACACCAGATCACCGTTGATCACGAAGCCGCCCGAGACCATCCGGTTGTGGGCGACGAACTGCCTGAGAAGTTCGGCGATGGCCGGTCCCGACCAGGCGACCCACCCGTCGGCTTCGAGGAAGCGGCGTTGGTCCTCGCGCGGCAGGAGAGCTTCGCGGTCGTGGAGCCGGCGGAGGAAGTCGATGCGGCTCCGGACCGTCTTGACCGGGTCGAGGAGTTGAAACCCGGTGCGGGCCATCCAGTCCCGCACCCAGAGGTTGCGCGAGAAGGCTTTGTCCGCCAGGAACTCGGCCGCCGGGGCGACGAGTCCGGCGGGCAGTCCGAGCGGAAGTGCTGCGAGGACGTCGACGGGGCTGCCGAAGGTGATGAGGCTCGCGATCCCCTTGGACCTGCGGTATGCGGCGGTCTGGTAGGCGAACATGCCGCCCTGCGAATAGCCCGCGAGGTGGATGTCCCGTCCGGTCGCCTCGATGATGAGGTCGATGGCGCGGCTGATCGCGACCACGTGGTCGGCGAGATTGCGCTCCATCCCGCCCTCTTCGTCGTCGGGCGAGCCGAAATCGATCACCCAGGGCGTGATGCCGTTGCGGTGCAGGATCGACACGGCGCCGTTGTGCTCGGTCACGTCATAGACGTTGGCCGACACCATCATCGGCGGTACCAGCACGATGTTCGGCCCCGTCGACGGCTCGTTCGGGAAGTACCTGCGGAGCCGGAACATCCGGTGTGTCTCGACGATCGCGAACGGCGCCGGCTCCGTTCCGGTCTCCAGACCTCCGAAGCGGAGTACCTCGAGTCCGTTCTGGGCGGTGGCCAGCACACGTCCGACCACCCCGCCTAGATCACGGCCCCCGTCCCACACCGCCATCGTGTTGATCCTCCCGTCGTCGGTGACTTGACCACCGACGAGTCGGTGACACAGGTCACTGTACCTACTGGTGCGCGTTCAGCGTCGCCCTCCGGGGCCCGCCGTCCATCGTGTCCGTAGATCGGTGGTCTGAGCCGTCACGACGTCGAGCTGTCGGCGCAGCTGGACGGGAGCCGTCCCGCCGTGCGCGCTCCGCGATTCGACCGAGCCACGCACGGTCAGCACATCCCGAACCGCGGGGGTGAGACCCGGATTGATGGAGGCCAGGGTCGCGTCGTCGAGCTCGTCGAGCCCGACTCCACGGGCCTCGGCCTCGCGGACGCACGCGCCGGCCACCTCGTGGGCGACGCGGAACGGTACACCCTGCCGCACCATCCACTCGGCGATGTCGGTGGCGAGGGTGAAGCCGGCGGGTGCGAGCTCCTCCATGCGTTCGGTGTGGAATTCGAGCGTCGCGACGAGACCGGTGACCGCGGGCAGCAGCAGTTCGAGCTGCGCGACGGCGTCGAAGACGGGCTCCTTGTCCTCTTGGAGGTCGCGGTTGTAGGCGAGCGGCTGTGCCTTGAGCGTCGCGAGCAACCCGGTCAGATCACCGATGAGCCGCCCGGCCTTGCCGCGCATCAGCTCGGCGACGTCCGGGTTCTTCTTCTGCGGCATGATCGAGCTGCCGGTGGACCACGCGTCGGCGAGGGTCACGTACCCGAATTCCGGTGTGCTCCAGATGATCACCTCTTCGGACAACCGGGACAGATCAACCGCGATCATCGCGAAGACGAACGCGGCCTCGGCGGCGAAATCGCGCGCCGACGTGGCGTCGATCGAGTTCTCGGCGGGAGCGTCGAATCCGAGATCGGCGGCGATCGCCGCGGGGTCGAGACCCAGCGACGAGCCGGCGAGCGCACCGGAACCGTACGGCGACACCGCGGTTCGGCGGTCCGCGTCGGCCAGCCGGTCGATGTCGCGCAGCAGCGGCTGCGCATGGGCGAGCAGGTGATGACCCAGCAGGACCGGTTGCGCGGCCTGCAGATGGGTCTTGCCCGGCATGATCGCGTCGGGATGGGCCGCGGCCTGCGCAGTCAGCGCTTCCACGACATCCAGCACCCCCAGCGCGACCCGGCGCATGGCGGCACGCAGCCACATGCGGAACAGCGTGGCGACCTGATCGTTGCGCGAGCGTCCCGCCCTCAGACGACCACCGAGTTCGGGTCCGACCCGCTCGATGAGTCCGCGTTCGAGCGCACCGTGGACGTCTTCGTCGGAAGGTGCGGGGCCGAAGGTCCCGTCGGCGACATCTGCGGCGAGACGATCGAGGCCGTCGATCATCCCCGCGAGATCGTCAGCCGTGAGCAGTCCGGCCTTGTTCAGGACGCGGGCGTGCGCCTTCGACGCCTCGATGTCGAAAGGCGCGAGCGCCCAGTCGAAGTGGGTCGATTTGCTCAGCGCCGCCATCGCCTCGGCCGGACCGCCGGCGAAACGGCCACCCCAGAGCGAACCCTGGTTGGTGGTCCCGCCGGCGTCCGGACCGGCTCCGGTACCCCCACTCACAGATTCAGGTCCCGCTTCGCGGCGATCTTCGACGACAGGCCGTGCAACTCGACGAAGCCACGCGCGGCGGACTGATCGAAGGTGTCACCCTCGTCGTAGGTGGCGAGGTTGAAGTCGTACAGCGACTCGGCGCTGCGGCGACCGGTCGCGGCGATCGTGCCGCCGTGCAGGGTCAGCCGGATCTCACCCGTCACGTGTTCCTGGGTGGAGGCCACGAAGGCGTCGAGCGAGCGCTTCAGCGGCGAGAACCACAGGCCGTCGTACACCAGCTCGGCCCACTTCTGGTCGGTGCCGCGCTTGTAGCGTCCCAGCTCGCGCTCGATGGTGACGTGCTCGAGCTCCTCGTGGGCGCGGATGAGGACCATGGCGCCGGGGGCCTCGTACACCTCGCGGCTCTTGATGCCCACCAGGCGGTCCTCGACGACGTCGAGACGTCCGACGCCCTGCGCACCGGCGCGCCGGTTGAGTTCCTGGATCGCCTCCAGCACGCTCACCGGTCGGCCGTCGATGCTGACCGGGCGGCCCTTGTCGAAGCCGATGATGACCTCGTCGGGCGAGTTCCAGTTGACCGTGGGGTCCTCGGTGTAGTCGTAGACGTCCTTGGTCGGGGCGTTCCACAGATCCTCGAGGAAACCGGTCTCCACCGCGCGTCCCCACACGTTCTGGTCGATGGAGAAGGGCGACTTCTTGGTGACGTTGATCGGGATGTCGTTCTCGCCGGCGAAGGCGATGGCCTTCTCACGGGTCCAGGCGTAGTCGCGGACCGGCGCGAGCACCTGCAGGTCGGGTGCGAGGGTCGCGAAACCGACCTCGAAGCGGACCTGGTCGTTGCCCTTGCCGGTGCATCCGTGGGCGACGACCGTGCCGCCGTGATCACGCGCCGCGGTGACGAGGTGCTTGGCGATCAACGGACGCGACAGCGCCGAGACGAGCGGGTAGCGGTCCATGTACAGCGCGTTCGAGGTGATCGCGCCGAGGCAGTACTCGTCGGCGAACTCGTCGCGGGCGTCGACCACGACCGCCTCGACCGCGCCGCAGTCGAGTGCTCGCTGACGGATGACCTCCATGTCCTCGCCGCCCTGGCCGAGGTCGAGTGCCACGGCCACGACCTCTTTGCCGGTCTCTTTCTGGATCCAGCTGATCGCGACCGAGGTGTCCAGGCCGCCCGAGTATGCGAGTACGACACGTTCTGCCATGAGGTGAAGCTCCTGTTCTGCGCGTTGACCGGGTCCATCATCGGCCCCGGCGTTCCGGCGACACCGTCCGGGTACCGATTGGGGGTGTCGCGGCTGTTCGTTTGTTGTGGTCTGGGTGTTCTGTGCTGGTCAGCTTGTTCGGATCGATGGCGGGCGCGGCTACACGAGTCCCTCGATCCGTCGTGCGAGGCCGGCGCCGTCGAGCGGCTCGCGCGCCACCACGAAGATCGTGTCGTCCCCGGCGATCGTCCCGACGACGTCGGGCAGGCGTGCCCGGTCGAGTGCGGCCGCGAGGTAGTGCGCGGCGCCAGGGGGTGTTCGCAGCACCGCGAGATTGCCGCTGCTGTCGGTCGACACCAACAGGTCGGAGACGAGCCTGCCGAGCCGGTCGGTGCCACCGGACACGCCGCGGACGGGCGAACCGTCCTCGGGCACCACGTAGACCCCGGCGCCGCCGTCCGCGGCGCGCAGCTTCACCGCGCCGAGCTCGTCGAGGTCGCGCGACAGCGTGGCCTGCGTGGCGTCGACGCCCTCTTCGGCAAGCAACCGCTGCAGCTCGGACTGGCTGCGCACCTGATGCGTGGACAGGATCTCGATGATCCGCGCATGGCGCCCCGCCCGGGTGGCGGCGAGCCGGCTCTCCGAGGGTTCGGCCCCGGCGGTCATCGTGAAGGCCTGATCATGACGAACTCCTACTCACTGCGATTCGCGAGTCACTGGTGCTCCAGCAGCCAGATCAGGAGTGCCTTCTGCGCGTGCAGGCGGTTCTCCGCCTCGTCGAACACGACGCTGCGCGGACCGTCGATGACCGACGCGGTGATCTCGTCGCCGCGGTGCGCCGGCAGGCAGTGCAGCACGATGGCGTCGTCGGCGGCATGCGCGAGGAGGGCGTCGTTGATCTGGTAAGGACGGAACGGTGCGGTGCGGTCCTTGCCGTCGTCCTCGTGTCCCATCGACACCCAGGTGTCGGTCACCAGGACATCGGCACCGGTGGCCGCGGCGACGGGGTCGCCGACGAGCTCCACCGAACCGCCCGTCTGGGCCGCGCGGCGCTCGGTGTCGGCGATGATCCCGGGATCCGGCCGGAAACCCTCGGGCGCACTGATCCGGACGTGCATCCCGGCGGTGACACCGCCCAGGGCCAGGGAGTGCGCCATGTTGTTCGCGCCGTCACCCAGGTAGGTCATGGTGAGGCCGGCGGGAGAACCCTTGTGCTCGATGATCGTCTGCAGATCCGCGAGTACCTGGCACGGGTGGAATTCGTCGGAGAGAGCGTTGACCACCGGCACCGTGGCGGCCGAGGACAACGCGTCGAGTCGATCCTGGCCGAACGTGCGCCACACGATCGCGTCGACGAAACGGGACAGGACGAGGCCGGTGTCCTCCAGGGTCTCCTCGCGGCCGAGCTGTGTGGTGCGGCCGTCGACGACGACGGCGTGCCCGCCCAGCTGGGCGATGCCCACCTCGAACGAGAAGCGGGTGCGGGTGGAGTTCTTGTCGAAGATGACGCCGACTCCGCGCGGCCCCTCCAGGGGTCGGAACTCGAACGGTTTCGCCTTGACCTCGGCGGCCAGTGCGAGCACCTCGGCCTGCTCGGCCGGGGTCAGGTCGTCGTCGCGCAGGAAATGTCGGGTCATGCCTTGTCCCCCTTGGTCGATGTGGCCGCCTCTTCGGCCGCTGCGGTGTCGAGTCGAGCCGCTCCCGCGGCGGTGTCGAGCAGTCCCGGCAAAGCCGCCACGAAGGTCTGCCCCTCCTCCTCGGTGAGGATCAGCGGTGGTGCCAGGCGCAGGACGTCCGGTGCGGGCGCGTTGATGAGGAACCCCGCGTCCCGGGCTGCGGCCTCGACACGCTGCGACAGCGGCTCGTTGAGCACCACTCCGAGCAACAGGCCCGAGCCCCGGACGTGGGAGACCAGCGGGTGCTGCAGGTCCTCGATCCCTGCGGCGATCGACTTTCCCACCGCCGCAACGGAATCGACGAGACCTTCGGTGTCGATGACGCGCAGCACGGCGAGTGCGGCTGCGGCGCTGACGGGATTGCCGCCGAACGTGGTGCCGTGCTGACCGGGCTCGAACAACTCGGCCGCTCGACCGGTGGCGATACACGCACCGATCGGCATTCCCCCGCCGAGCCCTTTGGCCAGGGTCATCACGTCGGGGATGATCCCCACCTGCTGGTGCGCGAAGAAGGTGCCGGTCCGGGCCACCCCGGTCTGGACCTCGTCCAGGATCAACAGCGCGCCACGCTCTTCGGTGATCCGGCGAGCGGCAGCCAGATAGTCGGCAGGCGGCACGACCACACCGGCCTCCCCCAGGATCGGTTCGAGGATGACCGCCGCCGTCCGGTCGGAGACCGCTGCGTCGAGAGCACCGACATCTCCGTAGGGCACGAAGCGGAC
Organism: Gordonia terrae; assembly: GCF_051789125.1. Lineage (GTDB taxonomy): Bacteria > Actinomycetota > Actinomycetes > Mycobacteriales > Mycobacteriaceae > Gordonia > Gordonia terrae_A. The sequence continues at coordinate 2,927,797 of NZ_CP196526.1, forward strand.
GCCGGCGGGCATCGGCTCGAACGGCTCCCGTTTCGCCGGTTGGCCGGTCATCGCCAGCGCACCCATGGTGCGCCCGTGGAAGGCCTTCTCGGCCGCGACGATCTCCGGCCGTCCGGTCCGCCGGGCGAGTTTGAAGGCCGCCTCGTTGGCCTCGGTCCCGGAGTTGCAGAAGAAGACGCGTCCCGGGTGACCGAAACGGTCGAGCAGCTTCTCCGCGAGTTCGACGACAGGCGGGGCGATGTACAGGTTCGACACGTGCCCGAGCGTCTGGAGTTGAGTGGTCACCGCCTCGACGATCGCCGGGTGCGCGTGGCCGAGTGCGTTGACCGCGATCCCGCCGAGGAGGTCGAGGTAGCGCTTGCCGTCGGCATCGGTCACATGGGCACCCGATCCGCCGACGAGGGCGATGGCGGGGGTGCCGTAGTTGTTCATCAGCGACTGTGTCCAGCGCTGTTGCAGTGGCGCGGTCATGCGTCCTCCTCCGGTACGACGACGGTGGTGCCCGTCGAACTCCCGGTCAGCAGTTCGGCGAGAACGGAATGTGCCACACGGCCGTCGATCACGTGGGCCCGTTCGACTCCCCCGGTCACCGCACGCAGGCAGGCCTCCATCTTGGGGACCATGCCCGAGTCGAGGGACGGCAGCAGTTCGGTCAGGGTGTCGGTGTCGATCTGTGAGGCCAGGGACCCGCGGTCGGGCCAGTCGGTGTACAGCCCTTCGACGTCGGTGAGCATCACCAGTCGAGATGCTCCGAGCGCTTCGGCCAGCGCTCCGGCGGCGGTGTCGGCGTTGATGTTGTGGACCACGCCGTCGCGGTCCGGCGCGATTGTCGAGACCACCGGGATACGGCCGGCGGCAACGAGATCCAGGACCGCCGAGGTGTTGACCGACGCGATGTCGCCGACGAGACCGATGTCGGTGGGCACACCCTCGACGAGCACCGTCCGCCGTGCGGCGGTGAAGAGGTGGGCGTCCTCGCCCGTGATGCCGACGGCGTAGGGACCGTGCGAGTTGATCAGCCCGACGAGCTCGCGGCCGACCTGGCCGAACAGGACCATCCGAGCCACATCCATGACCTCAGGGGTGGTCACGCGGAATCCGCCCTTGAACTCGCCCTGCAGTCCGAGCCTCTTCAGCATCGCCGAGATCTGCGGCCCGCCACCGTGAACCACGACGGGGTGCATTCCGCAAGCGCGCAGGAAGACCATGTCCGCGGCGAACGCCTTCTTCAGTTCGTCGTCGACCATGGCGTTGCCGCCGTACTTGACGACGACGGTCGCGCCCGCGAGTCGCTGCAGTGCGGGCAGGGCCTCGGCGAGGATCTTCGCCTTGGCGAGACCGCCTTCCGGATCGATCGGGCGAGCTCCCGACATCGTCTCGCTCATGACGAATACGCCGAGTTCTCTTCGACGTACGCGTGCGAGAGGTCGGTGGTCCGGACGCTGGCCCAGGAATCCCCCAGCTTCAGGTCGACGACGACGGCGATGTCGGCGCCGGACAGGTCCACGTCCCGTGCCCCGTCGACGCCGAATCCGTTCTCACACACCGGACTCCCGTTGAAGGACACCGCGATGCGATCGGGGTCGATGGTGACGGGCGAAGCCCCGACCGCGGCAAGCACCCGACCCCAGTTGGGGTCGGACCCGAACAGTGCCGTCTTCACCAGCGAGTCGCGCGCAACGGCACGGGCGACGGTCAGCGCGTCGTCCTCCGAGCGTGCGCCCGTCACCGTGATGACAACCCTCTTCGTGACCCCCTCGGCGTCGGCCATCATCTGGGCCGCGAGGTCATCGCAGACGGCGAAGACCGCATCGTCGAGGTCGGCCTGGTCCACCGGAACCTGACTGGCCCCGGAACTGAGCAGCAGCACGGTGTCGTTCGTCGAACACGAGCCGTCGATGTCGAGGCGGTCGAAGGTCCGGGCCGTCGCCCGTCGCAGTGCGGTGTCGAGTTGCTCCGGCGTGGCCGCCGCGTCGGTGGTGAGCACCACGAGCATCGTCGCCAAGGACGGCGCGAGCATCCCCGCGCCCTTCCCCATCCCGCCGACGTTCCAGCCCTGCGGATGATGCAGCGCAGCTTGTTTCGGCACGGTGTCGGTGGTCATGATCGCGTACGCGGCATCAGTGCCGCCGGACAGCCCGCCGCCCATGTCCTGCACGATCTCGGTGACCCCGGCCAGCACCTTGTCCATCGGCAGGCGATCGCCGATGAGTCCGGTCGAGCAGACCGCGACCTCGACGGCACCGGTACTGGTCCCCCAGTTGCTGAGCGCGTCGGCCAACGCCTCCGCGGTTTTGTGCGTGTCCTGGAACCCGCCCGGACCCGTACAGGCGTTGGCGCCACCGGAGTTCAGGATGACCGTGCGCAACCGGCCCGTGGTGAGGACCTGTTGCGACCACAGGACGGGCGCGGCCTTCACCTGGTTGCGGGTGAAGACACCTGCCGCGGCGTGGTCGGGTCCCTCGTTGAAGACCAGGGCGAGGTCGAGCGCGCCGGAGGCCTTGATCCCGGCGGCGATGCCTGCGGCCCGGAAGCCGAGGGGCGCCGTGACGCCCTGGTCCCGCACGAGGCGCGGGTGATCGCCGGGGGCACCGCCCTCGATCCGGTCGTCGTCGGTCTGCTCGGTTCCGGTCACGGCGCCACTCCCACGGTGCTCAGTCCCTCGTTCTCGGTCCATCCCAGCGCCAGGTTCATCGATTGGACCGCGGCGCCACCGGTCCCCTTGGTGAGGTTGTCCACCGCACCGACGACCACCAGGGTCTGGGCGCGTTCGTCGACGGTCACGCCGAGCTGGACGGCATTCGACCCGATCACCGAACCGGTCGCGGGCAACCGCCCCTCCGGCAGAACGTGCACGAATTCCTCGTCGGCATAAGCCTTCTCGTACACCGCACGGGCCTCCTCTGCGGTCGCAGAGGTGCGCGCGGTGCATGTCGCCAGGATGCCGCGGGCCATCGGCGCGAGGATCGGCGTGAAGGAGACGGTCACCGGCTGCTCCGCGGCGGCCGAGAGGGCCTGCGAGATCTCCGGTGTGTGCCGGTGGACCCCGCCCACGCCGTATGCGCGGGCGGATCCGATGACCTCGGAGGCGAGCAGATCGACCTTCGGTGAGCGACCGGCACCCGAGGCACCGCTCACCGCCACCACGGTCACGTGCGGTTCGGCGATACCTGCGGTGATCGCCGGCAGCAGCGAGAGGATCGAGACCGTCGGGTAGCAGCCGGGTACCGCGATCCGGCTCGCATTCTTGAGCGTCTCCCGGTTACCGGGCAACTCCGGGAGCCCGTAGGGCCAGGTCCCGGCATGATCGCCGCCGTAATAGGCGGTCCACTCGCCCGCGTCCCGCAAGCGGAAATCCGCACCGCAGTCGATGATGAGCGTGGTCGGCGGCAGCGCGTCGGCGATCACCGCGGACGCTCCGTGCGGCAAGCCCAGGAACACCACGTCGTGTCCGGCGAGGATCTCCGGTGTCGTGTCCTCCAGCACCCGATCGGCCAGCGGCAACAGGTGTGGGTGATGGGTCCCGAGGAGCGTGCCGGCATTGCCGCCGGCGGTGAGCGCACCGATCTCGAGGTCACCCGATCGCAGGCGGGGATGCCCGCACAACAGCCGGAGGATCTCACCACCCGCGTATCCACTCGCGCCGGCCACCGCCACCTTCACGACGTCGGTCGAGGCGGTCCCACTGTTGATCGAGCCTGTCTCGCCGCTGGTTGAGCTTGTCGAAGCCATGCTGATCATTATGCAGCAGGATGCAAATCAATTCACGACAGGGTGGTTCTCCCGCGGGGTCGGGGTCAGCGCAGACGGGCGCCCACCCGGGTCGCCGCCGCGTCGACGGCGGCGAGTTTGGCCGCATTCGCCTCGTCCTCGGTCAGAGTCCGGTCCGTGGCGCGGAAGCGAAGCGAGAACGTGAGCGACTTGTTGCCCGCGCCGACCTGCTCTCCGGTGAAGACGTCGAACAGTGCGATGTCCTCGAGCAGGTCGCCCGCCCCGTCGCGGAGCGCCGCCTGGACGTCCGCGGCCGGGACCTCGCCGCCGACGACGACGTTGACGTCCTGCAGGACAGCGGGGAACACCGACACCGATGGGGCCGGGAGGACCTCTCGGAGCGGCAGCGCATCGATGTCGATCTCCACCGCGCAGGTCCGCTTGGGCAGATGGGCCCGCTCCAGAACAGCCGGATGCAGCTCACCTGCGTAGCCGACCGTACGACCGTCGACCGTGAGCCGCGCGCAACGTCCGGGATGCCACGGCCGGTGGTCTGCGGCGGTGAGCTCGACCGTCACACCGGCTGCGCGACCGATGGTGCGCGCCGCCTCGAACGCGTCGAGGTGATCGGCGGGGCGCCCCGGACCCCACGGGCCGGCAGGGTCGCGGAGTCCGGTCAGGACCACGCCCACGTGCAAGGGCTGATGCGGCAGCGATGCGTCGAGTGCCGCGATCTGCTCCTCGGACGGCCGCCGGGTCACGTCGAGAGCGGCAACCGGGGCGACGTGGTCGCCCGCGATCACGACCTGGCCGATGGTGAACAGCGACAGGTCACGCTGCCCACGGGCGATGTTGCGGGCAGTCATCTCCAACAGTCCTGGCAGCAGCGTCGAGTTGAGCTCGGGGCGGTCGGATTCGAGCGGATTGAGGACCTTGACCGTGCGTCGTCGCTCGTCGTCGGCCGGAAGGTCCCACAGGTCGAAGACGCCGGACGGCATGAACGGGTACGGCAGGACCTCGACGTAGCCGTCGAGCGCCAGGGTGCGGCCGACGCTGCGACGCCGACGCTGGACCGGGGTCAGTCCGGTCCCGCCGGGGGCACGCGGTACCACGGCCGGGATGTCCTCCAGGCCTTCCAGCCGGAGGACCTCCTCGACGAGGTCCGCACGCTGCCGCAGGTCGGGCCGCCACGACGGCGGGAAGACGTCGAGCTGGTCGGTCCCGGTCACCACACAGCCGACCTCGGTCAGCCTCGTGACGGTGGTGCCGGCGGGATAGCTGACCCCCGCGACACGATCGGGTTCGTCCGCGGCGATGCCGATCGTCGACCGGACAGGGGTCGGGACGTGCGTTTCCGACAGCGGGGACGCGACCGTGCCGCCGGCGATCTCGACGATCAGCGCCGCCGCGCGATCGGAGGCCACCGTGGTGATCTCCGGGTCGACGATCCGCTCGAACCGCTTGCTGGCCTCGGAGGTCAGCTTGTGGCGCTTACCGGTCCGGAACACTCGAACCGGATCGAAGGTGGCCGACTCCAGCAACACCGCGGTGGTCTCGGAGCCCACCTCGGTGGTCGCGCCGCCCATGACTCCGGCCAGCGCGATCGGTCCGGTCTCGTCGGCGATGACCACGTCCTCGGGGTCGAGGACGCGCACGGTGTCGTCGAGGGTGGTGAGCTTCTCCCCCGCTCGTGCCGGACGGACGGTCATGGTTCCGCTGACCCGGTCGGCGTCGAAGGCGTGCAGCGGTTGCCCGAGTTCGATCATCACGTAGTTGGTGATGTCCACGATGGCGGAGATGGGCCGGATCCCGGCGACCATCAGTCGCTTCTGAATCCACCACGGGGAGACGGCGTTCGGATCGACGCCCGTGATCACGCGCGCGGTGTAGCGGGTCGCGCCGGAGTCCTCGTCGATGGCGACGGGCCAGGCCGAGACCGAGCCGTCGTCGGCGATGTCGCCAGACGCCAGACCCGGGTCGACGAAGGGCACCCCGAAGCTGCCGGCGAGTTCGCGGCCCAGTCCGCGCACCGAGAACGCGTAGCCGCGGTCCGGCGTCACGTTGACGTCGATGGCCGCGTCGTCGAGCCCGAGTACCTCGCGGGCGTCGGCCCCGGGCTCGGCGGTGCCGGGCGCCAGAACGAGGATGCCGCTGTGGTCGGTGCCGATCCCCAGCTCGGAAACCGAACAGATCATGCCGTCGGAGACGCGGCCGTAGGTCTTGCGCGAGGCGATCTCGAACGGACCGGGGAGCACGACGCCGGGCAGAGCCGCGACGATCAGATCCCCCTCGGCGAAGTTGCGTGCACCGCAGACGATCCCGCGCGGCTCGGACTCACCCACCGCGACCGTGCAGAACCGGATCGGCTTCTTGAACTCGGTGAGTTCCTCGATCGTCTCGACGCGACCGATCACCAGCGGACCGGTGATCTCCGGGAACTCCTCGATGTCCTCGATCTCGAAACCCACGCGGACGAAGCCGGCGTCGATCTCCTCGGTCGTGGCCGACCACTGCGGGTCGCCGGCTCGAAGGACCTCGGTGTACCAGGACTGAGGTGCACGCACTGTGTATCAACTACTTTCGTGGCGTCGTGAGAAGTCGGCGGGACTGATCGAGCCGGACGAGGTCAGGCGGCCGGCCCGAACGGAAGGGTGAACCGGATGTCACCCTCGACCATGTCGCGCATGTCGGAGATGTCGTTGCGGAACTGCAGGGTCCGTTCCAGGCCCATCCCGAATGCGAAACCCGAGTAGACGTCGGGGTCGATTCCACTGGCGCGCAGGACATTCGGGTTGACCATGCCGCAACCGCCCCACTCCACCCAGCCCGGCCCGCCCTTCTTGGCGGGGAACCACACGTCGACCTCCGCGGAGGGCTCGGTGAACGGGAAGTAGCTCGCGCGCATCCGTGTCGTGGTCTCGGGACCGAACAGTGCCCGTGCGAACGTCTCGAGCGTGCCCCGCAGGTTCGCGAGGGTGAGGCCCTTGTCGACGGCCAGACCCTCGATCTGATGGAACACGGGGGTGTGGGTGGCGTCGAGTTCGTCGGTTCGAAAGGTTCGGCCGGGGCAGGCGACGTAGATGGGGAGGTCGCGGTTGAGCATCGAGCGCACCTGCACCGGCGAGGTGTGCGTCCGCAGCACCTGACGCGATCCCTCGGGGGCGATGTAGAACGTGTCCTGCATCGACCGGGCCGGATGGTCGGGGAGGAAGTTCAGCGCGTCGAAGTTGTGGTGCTCGGTCTCGACCTCGGGCCCCTCGGCGATCTCCCACCCCATACCGACGAAGACATCCGCGACCTGTTCGGCGATGACGGTGATCGGATGACGGGCACCCACCGGGCGGCGTCCGCTGGGCAGCGTCACGTCGATTGACTCCGCGACGAGCACCGCCGCGTCACGCTCGGCCTCGAGCACCGCGGTGCGCGCCTCCAGCGCTGCCGAGACCCGCGCGCGGACCTGGTTGACAAGCTTCCCGCCCTCGGAGCGCTGCTCCTTCGGGATCGACCCCAGCGCCCGCCGCGCCAGCGCGATCGGGGAACGGTCGCCGAGGTGTGCGGACTTGGCCGCGGCGAGCTGGTCGAGATCGGCCGCCGCCTCGAAGGCCTCGATCGCCGACGTCGCCGACGCCTCGAGGTCGTCGGGTCCCGGAAATGCCGTTGCGTCGGCGGAAGTGGCCACGGTCGGCGTGCTCCTCATGCGTCGAATCGATGAATGGTCTGGTCGGCGTCGTCAGTCGGATGATCGCAGGCGAACCCGGCGCAGCGGCTGTCAGCGACGACGACCCCCATCGAGGGTAGTCGACCCCTCCGGTGCGCTGACCTGCAGGGAGGCGCGCTCTCCGCGACGACCCACCGCGGTCGTCCGTCCGCGAGCCGGAACCACCAGGCAACGCGCACCGACAGCGCACGCGCAACCGGCCGCCAGCCACCCGAGGCCACCCTCGGTCAGTCCGGCGCGGGCGACCATCAGCACCGCCACCCCGAGACCGGCCAGCATGACGAGCAGCGCGGCGTCACGCAGCGGGCCACCGCGCCTGGCAACCGGTTCGTCCCACCACGGCAGGGGCCTGTTCTCCCACGGGGAGAGCACCGCGACGACCGGGACCATCAGCGCGAGCAGGAGAACGGTCTGCGTCCCGACGATCATCGGAAACGACGCGGAATGCACATCGGCCCGGTCGATGCCGACGGCCGCACCGAGCGCGATGATCGTCGCCAGCACCGGCAGGTGCCACAGGTACAGCGTCATCGCCCCGCGGTTGCCCATCGCGACCCACCACCAGATCCGAGGACGGTCGGCGATCGCGGCCAGCGCGCGCCGGAGTGCGATCGCCCCGGCACACAGGACGACGGCGTGGCCGGCGAGGAGCAGGCTGGGCGGGCTCATGTTGGACAGTTGCTGGCCGGGCACGGTCACGAGCGAGACCTCGTACGGACCCCACGCCACGAGGGCCAGGTCGACGACGAGCGCGCCCGCTGCCGCGACGAGGGCCGACGCGGGCCGCAGGAGTTGCCTGGCGTAGGCGACGCCGAGAACGGCGGGAATCGTCCACACCGTCAGAAAGTTCAGGTACCCCAGCGCTGCCGGGCCGTCGTCGAGCCGGACGGCGTCCACGACCGCGGTGATCCCCCAGCACGATGCGAGTGCCACCACGACGTCCCGTCGGGAACCCATGCGTTGCAGGACTGGTACCACCGCGAGCACCAGTAGGTAGGCGCCGAGGAACCACAGCAGCTGCACACCGAGACGGGCCACGACGTCGGCGGGGGCGGCTGCGCCCAGGAGTGTCAGTGTGGCGAGCACTGCCCCCACCGCCCCCAGGTACCAGACCAGTGGACGCATCAGCCGTTGCGTCCTGGCGAACAGCCAGTGCCCCGCGGTCGGCGTGGCGTCGGGCCCTCGCGACATCCAGCCCCGGGTCGCCGCGGCGGCGCCGGCGAAGAAGAACAGCGGCAAGACCTGGAGCACCCAGGTCGCCGGTTGCAGGACCGGCACGTCGCCGAGGGTGTTGCCCAGTCGGATCGAGCCGCCGGTCGAATCGACCGTCAGCATGATCGAGTGGCCGGTGACGACGACCACGAGCGAGACGATGCGGATCAGGTCGATGACCCTGTCCCGCTCGACGGACAGGGCTGCGAGTTCGCGTGCGTTCGGCAGAGCAGACGACGACCGCATGGTCGGCTCGGTGGTGGACATGCGCCAAGTCTCGACAGCACCCGGCCTGTCGACCTGAGCAGAACTACTCGGTCGGGCTCGGCAAATCCCGCAGCACGTCGGGGCGGGTCCGCCAGTGCTGTGTCGCCGATCTGTTGTGTGCTACTTGCCGAACCCGGCTCTCTTGAGGGCGTCCGCCATCGCACCGCCCGGTGCCGGCCGGCGGTCGTTGCCCTTCCCGCCGCCACTACGGTTCGGCTGGCCGCCCCGATTCCCCTGGGCGGCCCGACCTCCGCCACGCTGGTCGTTCCGACGCGGCTGGCCCCCGCCCCGATTGTTCTCGCCCCGGTTGTTCTCGCCCCGGGGTGCGCGGACACCACCCTTGCTCCCGGCTCCCGGCTCGTCGTCGAGTCGCAGCGACAACCCGATCCGCTTGCGGTCGATGTCGACGTCCATGACCTTCACCTTGACGATGTCGCCGGACTTCACGACCTCGTGCGGGTCGGACACGAAACGGTGCGCCATCGCCGAGACGTGGACGAGTCCGTCCTGGTGCACACCCACGTCGACGAACGCACCGAAGGCGGCCACGTTGGTGACCTGGCCCTCGAGGACCATTCCGGGGGTGAGATCGGAGACCTTCTCGATGCCGGTGGCGAAAGTCGCGGTCTTGAATTCCGGTCGCGGGTCCCGCCCCGGCTTGTCGAGTTCGGCGATGATGTCGACCACGGTCGGACGTCCGAAGGTGTCGTCGACGAAGTCGTCGGCGCGCAGCTTGGTGAGCGTCGCGGTGTCGCCGATGAGGGATCGGACGTCGGTGCCGACCTTGTCCAGGATGCGGGTGACCACCGGGTATGCCTCGGGGTGCACGCTCGAGGCGTCGAGCGGGTTGTCGCCGTCGGTGATGCGGAGGAAGCCCGCGCACTGTTCGAAAGCCTTCGGCCCGAGGCGCGGCACATCGGTGATCTGTTTGCGACTCCGGAATGCGCCGTGCGCATCGCGGTGCGCGACAAGCGATTCCGCAAGCCCGGCGGTGATTCCCGACACCCGCGACAGCAACGGCACCGACGCGGTGTTCACATCGACACCGACGGCGTTCACCGCATCCTCGACGACGGCACCGAGCGAGCGCGCGAGCAGCGTCTCGGAGATGTCGTGCTGGTACTGGCCCACGCCGATGGACTTCGGGTCGATCTTCACGAGCTCCGCGAGCGGATCCTGCAGACGGCGGGCGATCGAGACCGCACCGCGGATGGAGACGTCGAGGTCCGGCAGCTCCTTCGAGGCGTAGGCCGACGCCGAATACACCGAGGCACCCGCCTCGGAGACGACGACACTCGTGGGCGGCTTCTTGCCGGCCTCCTTGATCGCGGACAGGAGTTCACCGGCGAGCGCATCGGTCTCGCGGGACGCCGTGCCGTTGCCGATGGCGATGAGTTCGACGCCGTGTTTCTCCACGAGTGCGCCGAGGACGGCCAGAGCTCCCGCCTTGTCGCGCCTGGGCTCATGCGGGTAGATGGTCGCGGTGTCTACGACCTTGCCGGTGGAGTTGACGACGGCCACCTTCACACCGGTCCGCAGACCAGGGTCGAGACCCATCGTCGTGCGCGACCCGGCGGGGGCCGCGAGCAGCAGGTCCTTCAGATTCGTGGCGAACACGGCGACGGCGTCGGCCTCCGCAGCCTGACGCAGCCGCATCCGCACGTCGAGGGACAGCCCCACGAACAGCTTGGTGCGCCATGCCCAGCGCACGGTGTCGGCGAGCCAGCGATCGGCCGGGCGTCCCTGATCGGAGATGCCGAAACGCGCGGCGATCCGCTGCTCGTATGGCCCGGGACCGGCCGGTCGGTCTGCCGCGTCGGGATCGGCGTCGAGGGTGATCGACAGGATCTCCTCGCGCTCACCCCGCAGCACCGCGAGTACCCGGTGCGAGGGCAGCGAGGTGAACGGTTCGGAGAACTCGAAGTAGTCGGAGAACTTGGCACCCGCCGACTCCTTGCCCTCACGGACCGCGGTCCGCAGGACACCGGTCTGCCACATCAGCTCGCGGAGCTCACCGACCAGGTCGGCGTCCTCCGCGAACCGCTCGACCGCGATCGCGCGGGCGCCGTCGAGCTGCTCTGCGGTGAACGTCGACGGATCCGTCATCGGGTCCGACAGCAGCGCGTCGGCGACCGGCTCGTGTCCGGCCTCCCGGGCGATCTGCGCCTTGGTACGACGCTTCGGCTTGTACGGCAGATAGATGTCCTCGAGACGCGCCTTGGTGTCGGCCTCGAGGATGCGTGCGTCGAGGGCTGCGTCGAGCTTCCCCTGCGCGGCGATCGACTCACGGACCGCCTGGCGGCGTGCCTCCAGGTCGCGCAGGTATCCCAGGCGCTCGTCGAGGGTCCTCAGTTGCGCGTCGTCGAGACCGCCGGTCGCCTCCTTGCGATAACGCGCGACGAACGGGACCGTCGAACCGCCGTCGAGCAGGTCGATCGCCGAACGAACCTGTCCGATGCCCACGCCGAGTTCGGTGGCGATCGCCGAGGCGATGCGCGTGGTCACGACGGCCGGGTCGGGCGCAGACACGGTTTGAGGGGCAGCGGCCGGCGAACCGGTCGGCTCCGTCGCGGAGTCGGGAGTGGACACGGACTCGGGTGACACAGTTTCTGACACGATCGCCGACCCTACCGGCCCCCTCGGACAGCGGTCAGACGCGACCCGCCGCGCCGTGGACCCGCGCGCTCTCGTACAGACAGATCGCCGCCGCGGCAGCCACATTGAGACTCTCCGCGCGCCCGCGGATCGGGATGGACACCCGATGGTCGGCGTCGCGCATCACCTCATCGGGCAAGCCGTGTGCCTCGTTGCCGAACAACCATGCGACGCGGCCGGACAGCACATCCGCGGCGTGGTCGAGGTTCACCTCGCCGTCGGCGGCGGTCGCCAGCAGCACGACGCCCGCACGACGGACGGCACCTAGTCCGTCGTCGACCGAACGCTCGCGTACGACGGGCACCGTGAACACGCTCCCGGCACTCGCCCGCACACACTTCCCGTTGTGCGGATCGACTGCGTCGCCCAGCAGGACAACGGCATCGGCGCCCATCGCGTCCGCGCACCGGATGAGCGTGCCCGCGTTGCCCGGCTCACGGGGCTCGACGGCGATCGCGAGAAGCCTCGGCGCATCGGTGAGGACGGCGTCGAGCGGCACGTCGAGGAGCGGGCAGATCGCGAAGATCCCGGCGGGGGTCGAGGTCTCGGCGAGCTTCGACGCGGCCCGCGCGCTGATCACGTGGACCGGCACACCGCGCGACGCCGCGGATTCGGTGAGGTGGCGGTGGCGAAGCTGTTCTTCCTCGGCGACCAGCAGCGACTCCACGCGATCGACGGCGAGGGCCGACGTGACGGCGTTGGACCCCTCGGCCAGGAAACGTCCCTGCTCGCGGCGCTCCGCGGCACGGTGGAGCTTCGCATACGACACGACCCGCGAGGATCGCTCGGACAGGATCTCCGTCATCGGATGATCGTCCTCGCGGCTCGCGGGTTGTGTGGAGTGTGACGCAATCAGGCAGCCGGGGCGTTGACGTCGGCCGGCAGCGCCTTGCGGGCGACCTCGACGAGACCGGTGAAGGCCTCGGGATCGGTGACGGCGATGTCGGCGAGCACCTTGCGGTCGACCTCGACACCAGCGGCCTTGAGGCCCTGGATGAAGCGGTTGTAGGTGATGTCGTTGGCGCGGGCCGCGGCGTTGATACGCGAGATCCACAGCTTGCGGAATTCACCCTTGCGCGCGCGGCGGTCGCGGTAGGCGTAGGTCAGCGAGTGGAGCTGCTGCTCCTTCGCCTTGCGGTACAGGCGCGACCGCTGTCCGCGGTAGCCCTTGGAGGCCTCGAGGGTGGACCGACGCTTCTTCTGGGCGTTGACGGCCCTTTTCACGCGTGCCATGTGTTAGATCCTTTTGCTTGTCAGATGTCTGGGGTCGCTGGCGTCAGCGGTTGAGCAGTCGCTTGATGCGCGGGGCGTCGTTCTCGCTGACGACGGTGGTGCCGTCGAGACGGCGAGTGCGCTTGGACGACTTGTGCTCGAGCAGGTGGCGACGGTTGGCCTTCTGGCGCACGATCTTTCCGCTGCCGGTCACCTTGAAGCGCTTCGCGGTGCCCTTGTGGGTCTTGCTCTTCGGCATGTTCTTCCTTCTCTCGGGCGAACTCGGGCACCGGACCGGGCGGGGTCCGGTGTGTGTCCGGGTTCGCGTGTCTGATCTCGGCCGGAACGGATCGGACTCTCGTCCGGCCGATCGACTCAGTTCTCGTCCGCTCAGTTCTCGTCCGCGGCAGCCTTGGGGCCACCGGAACGTTCACGGCTCTCTTGCGCCTTCTGGCGGGTCTTCGCACCCTTGTGCGGGGCGAGGACCATGGTCATGTTGCGACCGTCCTGCTTGGCCGACGTCTCGACGAAGCCGTAGTCGGCGACGTCGTTGCCCAGGCGCTGCAACAGGCGGTAGCCGAGCTCGGGACGGGACTGCTCGCGGCCGCGGAACATGATGGTGACCTTCACCTTGGAACCCGCCTCGAGGAACCGGATGACGTGACCCTTCTTGGTCTCGTAATCGTGGTCGTCGATCTTGGGCCGGAGCTTCTGCTCCTTGATGACGGTCATCTGCTGATTGCGACGCGATTCGCGCTGCTTCTGGGCTGCCTCGTACTTGAACTTGCCGTAGTCCATGATCTTGCAGACCGGTGGACGGGCGTCCGGAGCCACCTCGACCAGGTCGAGGTCGGCCTCGTAGGCCAAGCGAAGCGCATCTTCAACACGCACGATGCCCACCTGCTCCGAGTTGGGTCCGACGAGTCGGACTTCAGGGACGCGGATGCGCTCGTTGATGCGGGTCTCAGTGCTGATGGGGCCTCCTTGTTCAATCCTGCAGTGGTAACCGTCGCGTCGTGGCGAGGACGTATGCAAGAGAACCTGCGGAACACCTCAGCAAGGAAGCCCCGGGACTGATGTCCGCGGGGCTCCGATACCGACCGGTTCTTGGCGAGCGCCTTCACGGGCGCACGTCGCCGATCACGTGCAGCTCAGCATCGTAGGATGCGATCTGCGACGATCGGCGTGAACCGGACCGTACAACTGCGGCCCTCGGAAACCCGAGAGACTCGCGTCGAACGGTGGGAGCGGAACTCCACTTACGACCCCGGCGCATACCAGGGCGGTCGTGCTATGGGAGTCTAACAGCCATGGCCGAGAACTCCTATTCGTCACCTGCACCGTTACCCCCGGAGGGTGCGACGGACGGCGGCGCCGAAACGGGAGCTCCGGCGGACACCGATCTGGACAACGTCCGTGACCTGGGCGATATTCCGGCGATCGAGGTCATCACCCGGTCGATCGTGATGCTGATGTCCGCCGCCGCTGAGAAGCTCGGGCTCGCCGAAGACGCTTCGGCCGACAACATCGATCTCCCCGAGGCCCGCACGCTGATCACCGCACTCGCGGGCATCGTCGACGCGTCGAAGGCCGATCTCGGTATCCACGCCGCCCCGATCCGCGACGGGCTGAAGGGCCTGCAGCTGGCCTTCCGCGAGGCGAGTGCTTACCCGGACGAACCGGGTGAGGGCCCCGGCGAGAAGTACACCGGGCCGGTTCGCGCGCCGCGGCGGTAGGCGCAGCCGTCGGTCGAGCAGGCGAGGAACGCGGCGACGAGCCGTGTCGAACCACTACCCTGGTCGCATGACGAATGCCGATGAGTCCGGCGGATCCGACGAGATCGTCGACGCCGAGATCGTGCCGACACCGCCCACAAGTCCGGTGCCGGGGGCACTCCCCGACCCGGACTACACCGACAGCGGGGTCCCGACCTTCGACTTCGTCCGCGACAAGATCGAGAACCGGATCACCACCGCGATCGGGTCCCAGGAGCTGGCCGAGGCGAGTGCCGAAGGCCAGTCCGTCGACGAGATGATGCGCAAACGCGACGAGGCCGCGAAGAAGCGCCTCGAAGAGATCCGCAAGTCGATGGGTTCCTGAGAGCCGACCGAACCGCCTCACCCCCCCTGAATCGCCGCTTCCGGCGACACCAGTTCGGCTAGCCGACCGACGCCACGGCCTGCTCGACGTCGACGATCTCGGCGAGGAACTTTCCGGTGTGACTGCCCGGCGTCGCGGCGATGTCCTCGGGGACGCCCTCGGCGACCACGGTCCCGCCACCGGCGCCACCCTCCGGCCCCATGTCGATGACCCAGTCTGCAGTCTTAATGACGTCGAGATTGTGCTCGATCACGATCACCGTGTTGCCCTTGTCGACGAGCCCGTTGATCACCGCGAGAAGCTTCTTGATGTCCTCGAAGTGCAGACCGGTGGTCGGCTCGTCGAGGATGTAGACGGTGCGGCCCATCGATCGTTTCTGGAGTTCGGCGGCCAGCTTCACGCGCTGCGCTTCGCCACCCGACAGTGTCGGGGCCGGCTGGCCGAGCCGCACGTACCCGAGACCGACGTCGACAAGCGTCTTGAGGTACCGGTGGATCGAGGTGACCGGCTCGAAGAAGTCGGCGGCCTCTTCGATGGGCATGTCGAGCACCTCGGAGATGGTCTTGCCCTTGTAGTGGACTTCCAGGGTCTCGCGGTTGTAGCGCGCCCCGTGACAGACCTCGCACGGGACGTAGACGTCCGGCAGGAAGTTCATCTCGATCTTGACGGTGCCCTCGCCGGTGCAGGCCTCGCAGCGACCGCCCTTGACGTTGAACGAGAACCGGCCCGGTTGGTAGCCGCGGACCTTGGCCTCGGTGGTCGCCGCGAACAGGGTGCGGATCTTGTCGAAGACGCCCGTGTAGGTGGCCGGGTTGGACCGCGGGGTCCGGCCGATGGGTGACTGGTCGACCTGCACGAGCTTGTCGAGGTTGTCCAGACCCTTGATGCGCGTGTGCCGGCCGGGCACCTGGCGCGCCCCGTTGAGCTTGTTGGCGAGCACCGTGGCCAGGATGTCGTTGACGAGCGTCGACTTACCCGAGCCCGAGACACCGGTGACGGCGGTCATGACGCCGAGCGGGAACGACACGTCGATGCCGCGCAGGTTGTGCTCCCGCGCACCGACCACGGTCAGCTGACGCTTGCGGTCGATCGGCCGGCGGATCTCCGGCACCGGCAGCGTGTCCCGGCCCGCGAGGTAGGCACCGGTCAGCGACTTCCGGTTCTTCAGCAGATCCTTGTAGCTGCCGCTGTGCACGACGTGTCCGCCGTGCTCACCCGCGCGGGGCCCGATGTCGACGATCCAGTCGGCCGCGCGGATCGTGTCCTCGTCGTGTTCGACGACGATCAGCGTGTTGCCGAGATCACGCAAGCGGGTCAACGTGTCGATGAGGCGCCGATTGTCCCGCTGATGCAGACCGATCGACGGCTCGTCGAGGACGTAGAGCACGCCTGCGAGGCCCGAACCGATCTGGGTCGCGAGACGGATGCGCTGGGCCTCACCACCCGACAGCGAGCCGGCGGCGCGTTCCAGTGACAGATATTCGAGGCCGACGTCGAGCAGGAAGCGAATCCGTGCCTGGACCTCTTTCAACACACGACCGGCGATCGCCGCCTGCCGTGCGTCGAGCGTCAGCTGATCGAGGAAGTCGGCACAGTCGGCCACCGACAGCGCACACACCTCGGCGATCGACTTCGGGCCGTACTCCGGATGGTCCAGGGTCACCGCGAGGATCTCCGGACGCAGGCGCGCGCCCTGGCAGGCCGGGCACGGGACGTCGCGCATGTACCCCTCGTACCGTTCCTTCATCTGCTCGGACTCGGTCTGGTCCATCCGGCGCGCGAGGAACGAGAGGACACCCTCGAACTCGGTGTAGTACGAGCGGGTGCGCCCGTACCGGTTGCGGAACTTGACGTGCACCTGGTGGTCGCTGCCGTTGAGCAGGGCGCGGCGCGCCTTGATGGGCAGCTTCTTCCAGGGTGTGTTGATGTCGAACTTCATCTGATCGGCCAGACCCGACATCAGGCGCAGGAAGTAGTCGGCGTTGTGACCGGTCGACCACGGCGCGATGGCGCCGTCGGCCAGCGACATCTCCGGGTCGGGCACGACGAGTTCCTCGTCGACCTCTTTGCGGACACCGAGACCGTCGCATTCGGGGCAGGCACCGTAGGGCGAGTTGAACGAGAAGGACCGGGGCTCGAGGTCGTCGATCGCGATCGGATGGGCGTTCGGACACGCCATCCGCTCGGAGAACCGACGCTCCCGCTCCGGGTCGTCTTCTTCCAGATCCACGAAGTCGAGCACGATGATGCCATCGGCCAGACGCAACCCGGTCTCCACCGAGTCGGTCAGCCTCTGCTTGGCGCTGTTCTTGACCACCAGGCGGTCGACGACCACCTCGATGTCGTGCTTCTCCTGCTTCTTGAGCTTGGGCGGATCGGCCAGCGAGTGGACGACGCCGTCGATCCGAGCGCGGGAGAAACCCTGTGTCTGGAGCTCGGCGAAGAGGTCGACGAACTCCCCCTTGCGGGTCCGGACCACGGGCGCGAGAACCTGGAAGCGGGTGCCCTCATCCATCGTGAGGACCTGATCGACGATCTGCTGGGGGGTCTGCTTGGCGATCGGCTCACCACAGATCGGACAGTGCGCCTTGCCGGCGCGCGCGTACAGGAGACGGAGATAGTCGTAGACCTCGGTGATCGTGCCGACCGTCGACCGCGGGTTGCGGTTGGTCGACTTCTGGTCGATCGACACCGCCGGCGATAGCCCCTCGATGAAGTCCACGTCCGGCTTGTCCATCTGTCCGAGGAACTGCCGCGCATACGCGGACAGCGACTCGACGTAGCGTCGTTGACCTTCCGCGAAGATCGTGTCGAATGCGAGCGACGACTTGCCCGAACCCGACAGCCCGGTGAACACGATGAGGCTGTCCCGGGGCAGGTCGACATCGATGCCGCGCAGATTGTGTTCGCGGGCACCTCGGACGATCAGACGATCAACCACTACAGTCCTTACATTCTCGAGTCACAGGGCGCACACGTGGCGCACGGGCAGAGTACCGACGGCCCCTGACAAAAATCACCACCGACGACGTTCACCACCGACCGGAACCGCCCGGCACCGTCGCCCAGAGAGATTCGTGGCCCGACCATCGGACGATCGGTCTCGCCGTCCGGGCTCGTTGTCCACTGGCTTCACATCGTCGAACCGATAGTCCACGATACGCGTGCCTTGACCGGTAACGATGGTCGCGACCGTCACATTCCGCCATGTCGTTGTCATAGCCTGGCGGCATGACCTCAGCAGCGACACCGATCAGCGACAACTACACCGGCGATCTGTCCGAGTCGAAAACCCCCCAGCGTCGGACGCTCTCCTCGGCGACCATCGTGAAACTGTCCGTCGGGCCCATGGACAACAACGTCTACGTGGTCACATCGCGTGCGACCGGTGACCAGTTGATCATCGACGCCGCGAACGACGC
The DNA here is from genome assembly GCF_051789125.1 of Gordonia terrae. Lineage (GTDB taxonomy): Bacteria > Actinomycetota > Actinomycetes > Mycobacteriales > Mycobacteriaceae > Gordonia > Gordonia terrae_A. The sequence continues at coordinate 2,946,094 of NZ_CP196526.1, forward strand.
CGACACCATCACGGGCGTCCTGGCCGCCGTCGAGGGAACGCCGGCTCTCATCTTCACCACTCATCAGCACTTCGACCATTGGCAGGCACTGGCAGCGATCGCCGAGCACACCGGGGTGCCGACCGCGGCCGGTCGCCTGGATGCCGGCGAGCTGCCGGTGTCGCCGGACCGGCTCGTCGACGACGGCGACACCATCGAGGTCGGAGACCTCCGATTCGAGGCGATCCATCTCGTCGGGCACACCCCCGGTTCGATCGCACTCGCACTGACCGACGTCGGAGGTGACGAGGGAGCCGGAACGGTGCACCTGTTCACCGGGGACTGTCTGTTCCCCGGCGGCATCGGCAAGACCTGGAAACCGGAGGACTTCGACACCCTCCTCGACGACGTGTCCACGAAGATCTTCGACCGTTTCGACGACTCGACGGTCGTCTACCCGGGTCACGGCAAGGACACGACCCTCGGCGCCGAGCGCGCGTCGCTGCCGGAGTGGCGCGAACGACGGTGGTGAGTGCCCGGCACCGGACCGGCGCCACGGCCACGTTCGGTGGCGTGCACGACACCGGGGTTTGACGAGGACCGTTGGGGGATACCTCACTCCCCAGATCCTCGACGAATCGTGGTCCGAGCCGGGCCGTTGTCTGCGAACAGATCATGACGAGTCGATTCACCTGCACGTTCGCCGCGGGCGGGTAGCGTTGATCGAGCAGTAAAACGCGCTTCACCGACGGATCTCGAATGAAACTCGACTGAAGAAGGTTGTGAACGATGATTCTCCGCCGTATAGCCCGTCCGCTTCTCGCCACGGCATTCGTTGCCAGTGGCGTGGAGGCAATCCGGAGCCCCAAGCCGATCGCGCAGTCCGCAGAGCCGGTGGTGGACAAGGCCCGGTCGTCGCTTCCCCCCGAGGTGGCCGGGCGAATCCCGGAGAACACCGAGACCCTGGTCCAGATCAACGCCGCCGCACAGATCGGTGGCGGCATCCTGCTGGCGACGGGCAAGTTCCCGCGCCTCGCATCGGTGGTCCTGGCCGGAACCCTGATCCCCACCACCGCGGCCGGAACCGACTTCTGGAACGAGGCCGACCCGGCCCGCAAGGAGGCGCAGCGGGACGCGTTCATCAAGAACGTCGGCCTCCTCGGCGGCGTCCTCCTGGCCGCGGTCGACACCGAGGGCAAGCCGTCACTGGCCTGGCGTGGCAAGCGGAAGGCATCGGCCGTTGCCGCCGCGCTCCCGATCGGAGCCGCGGCCGGGTCGTCGGCGTGGGACACCATCGTCGAACGAACCCACGATGGAGCCGAGGTGGTCGGTGAACGCGGCGCCGAGGCGGGCGAGCTGCTGAGCAAGGGGGCTCACCTGGTCTCCGAACGGTCCGCCGACGCCGCGGCGAAGTTCCGTGAGCACGCCCCCGACCTCGCCGAGGCCGCACAGAAGCGCTCGCTCGAGTTGGCGGAGAAGGCCGCCGACACGGCTTCCGATGTCGCCGACCGCATCCGCGATCGCGCGCCGGTACTGGCCGATGCCGCCGTCGGGCGTTCGGCGGAGCTGGCCGAGACCGCCCGCAAGCGCGGTCCGAAGCTGGCCAAGCAGGCGCAGAAGCGCGCCGAGAAGGCCCAGAAGAAGGCTGCGAAGAAGGCGCCGAAGATCGCCGACGCGGCTCTCGGCCGTGCCACCGACCTCGCCGACACCGCGCGCAAGCGCGGTCCGCAGTTCGCCGACGCCGCCAGGGACCGTTCGGCTGATCTGGCCGACGTCGCGCGCGCACGATCGGCCGAGCTGGCCGAGTCGGCACGTCAGCTCGCTGCCGCCGCCGAGGAGTCGGCCGCGGACAGCCGCAAGCGTCTGCGCAAGGCACGCCGCTGACCCCTCGGGACGTTCTCGCGCACCATCGCGGGATGCGAGTACACCGCTGAACAGGACCCACCTCACGACCGCGGACGCGGCGCACCCACCGGAGGACTATCCGTGGGTGCCCGCGTCCGTCGTGGTCAGCAGCTCCGTCGCAGCAGACGAGGAACCACCGGACCGGTCGCGCCTCGTGATCGCGGTCGGATCCAATGCAGCCGCCTCGGTGTTGCGCAGCAAGTTCGCGACTCTCGGGGACGTGCCGGTCCCGCGACTGCACCCGGTCAGCGTCACCAACGTCACAGTGGGTCATTCCGCTCACATCGCCCGCCGCGGATACGTGCCCGCCGCACCCGTTTTCGCAGGTCAGCACCTACTCACCACGGCGGCTGCGTGGCTCGGTCCCGACCACGTCGGCGCTCTCGACGCCACTGAACCCAACTACGATCGACAGACAGTGAACACGCACGACCATCCCCTGCTGCCCGCCCTGGCGGACGAATTCGACATCTATGTATCCCGTCGCGGAGTTCTCGCGGACCCGGGCACCGGCGAGATCCTCACCTTCGGGTCGCAGACGCGCGTCCACAAGTGGCTGGGCGCACAGCTCGACGACCCGATGTTCTCCGGCCCGCCCGCACTGGTCTGCGCACGGCTGGCCGCCGACCCCGCGGCGGTCACCGCACGCATCCGCGCGGCCGGGCTCGTGCGCGACCCGGTGTCGGGAGATCGCACGGGGCTCGGAGGTGGCGCGTGAGCACCCTCTCCCCCGACGCCGACGCCGACGCGCGCATCGACGAGGAGCAACGGCACCTCGACCGCGTGTACGGCAGGCTCGACCGGATGCGCCAGACCACGCGTCGTCGGTTGTCGTCGACGCTGAGCGAACGCGGCGGCACCCCTCAGGCCCGATCCGAACGCGAGTCCTATGAACGGATGTACAACGAGGACCTCGCCAAATTCGATGCCGCCGAACACAATCTGTACTTCGGGAGGCTGGATCTCGACGACGGTGAGGTCCGGCGAATCGGCCGTATCGGCGTACTCGACGACGGCTTCGGCGCCGACGGCGCACTCGACGACACCGCGACCGACGCGACCCTGCTGCTCGACTGGCGAGCTCCGCTGGCCCGCCCCTTCTACCTCGCGACGCCGGCCGCCCCCGAGGACGTCGCGCGGCGTCGTCACGTCCGTACCCGTAGCCGCAAGGTGCGTGGTGTCAGCGACGAGTACCTGACGTCGGGCGACGCCCTCCTCGATGATTTCGGTCATGGCGACGTCGTCAACGAGTCTGCGCTCGTCGCCGCGCTCAACGCGGCGCGCACCGGCGAGATGACCGACATCGTGGAGACGATCCAGCGCGAGCAGGATCTGATCATCCGCTCGACCCATCGGGGTGTGACCGTCATCCAGGGCGGCCCGGGCACCGGCAAGACCGCCGTCGCCTTGCACCGTGCCGCCTACCTGCTCTACACCCACCGCGAGATCCTCTCTCGGAGCGGCATTCTCATCATCGGGCCCAACGACGACTTCCTGAACTACATCGGTCAGGTGTTGCCCTCGCTCGGCGAGTCCGGCGTCTTGCTGTCCACCATCGGCGACCTATTCCCCGGTGTGCGGGCGGGCGTCGAGGATCCACGTGCCACCACCGCGGTGAAGGGCGGCCTGCGAATGGTCGATGCCCTCAAACGGGCGGTCCGCGCGCAGCAGTCCCTGCCGTCACGGCCCGAGACCGTGGACTTCGACAGCTACCAGGTCGAGATCGACTCGGCGCTGATCAAGACCGCGCGCGCCAAGGCGCGTGCCACTCGCCGGGCCCACAATCTGTCGCAGAACACCTTCCTGAAAGCGGGCCTCGCCGAACTCGCGGCACGCCACGCATCGACGATCGGGTCGAGTCTGCTCGACGGATCGCAGCTGCTCAGTCCGGCCGACATCTCCGACATCCGTGACGACATGAGCCGCGATCCGGACATCCGGGCCGCGCTGTTGCAGTTCTGGCCGACCCTCACCCCGCAGGACATGTTGCGTGACCTGCTGTCCGACGAACGCGCGATCCGCAAGGCCACGCCCGGGTGGTCGGATGTCGACCGCGACGCCCTGCTCCGGTCACCGCGCCCCCGGTCGGCCACGGGTGAGGACTTCTCCCCCGCCGATGTGCCGCTGCTCGACGAGCTGGCCGAGCTGATCGGTTACGGCACCGACGAGGCCGAGCGCGCCGAGCGTGCGCGTTGGCGACGACAGCTCGCCGAGGCGCAGGACGCTCTCGACATCCTGACCGGTTCCGCCCCACAGGACCTCGAGGACGAGCTCGATCCCGAGATCCTGATGGCGTACGACCTCATCGATGCCGAACAGCTCGCATCGCGCCAGACAGAGACCCGTCGGGCCACGACCGCCGAGCGGGCTTACGGTGATCGCACATGGACGTATGGGCATGTCATCGTCGACGAGGCCCAGGAGTTGTCGGCGATGGCGTGGCGAATGGTCATGCGGCGCATCCCGAATCGGTGGATGACCATCATCGGCGACACCGCCCAGACGTCCGACGAGGCGGGAACCCGCTCGTGGGCCGACGTTCTCGAGCCCTATGTCGCCAAGCGCTGGCAGTTCAAGGAACTCTCGGTCAATTATCGGACCCCGAGCGAGATCATGGAGTACGCAGCACGTGTGCTCGAGGAGATCGGCAACGGCGAGAAGGCACCGACATCATTGCGCAGCAACGGGATCGAACCCGTGGCGATCGCCGCGCACCCGACTCCGGATGACGCCGGCATCGTCGACGGCGTGTTGCGCGCGGTCGCGCTGGCCGAGCCGCAGGGTCTGACGGCGGTCATCGTGCCCGATGACCTCCTCGGCGCGGTGCAAGGCGCGGTGGAGTCGGACCGATTCGACGCGGAGGCGCGGCCCGAGGAACCGTCGAAGGTGTACACGGTCCGGAGCTGCAAGGGACTCGAGTTCGACACCACGATCGTCGTGGAGCCGACCGCGATCGTCGAGCAATCACCACGGGGTCTCAGCGACCTGTATGTTGCGTTGACCCGCGCCACGCAACGGCTCGTCGTGGTCCACCGGGACGCGCTGCCCGCCGCGCTGGCCGACCTCCCGCAGTACTGATCCGAGCCGGCTGGGTTCACCCCGGCGGGTCGGTCCGTTCGGCGGCGGCGATCCCGGCGTCGATCCGGGGTCCGATCTGCCGCAGCGCCTCGCTGCCGACGATGCCGAGGTGATCGACGTCGACGTCGATCCGGGTCACCGCGCCGGTCAGGTACGGCGTCCACCGTCCTGCCGTCGTGTCCGGATCAGCGTCCCCGCCCGCCGCGACGACGAGTGTGGTGTCACCGTCGAAGGGCCGCGGGCGGTGATCGACGGTGCGCCTCTCCGAACTCGCCATCCGCTCCACCATCCGGTCGAACGCGTCACGGTCCAGGAGACCGAGTTCGGTGACCTTGTCCCGCAGCGCATCGGCGATCGCGTCCGGTTCGGAAGAGGCGGTGACGTCGTCCACGTCGATGACGGCCCGCCACCCACCGAGCAGGTTGGCGAGCACGTCTCGAGCATCGCCGTGGCCGCCCGGTGACGTCGCAACGGGCCGTGCGGCGTCGGCCGCGAACTCGCCGGGATCGACGGGATGGCTGTCCAGCAAACCGAGGAACCCGACATCGACGCCGTTCTCGCGGAGTTCGGCCGCCATGTCCTGGGCGATCAGACCGCCGATGGACCATCCGACGAGGTGGACCGGCCCCTGCGGAACGATTCGCCGGACCTCGTCGACGTATCGCGCCGCGAGATCACCGATCGATGCGTCGGCGAGTTCGCCGGCCACCACGAACGGATCCTGCAGGCCATAGACGGGCCGGTCGTCGAGGTACGGCGTCAGTCCGGCGAACAGCCACGCCAGCCCGTCGGCGGGATGGACGCAGAAGACCGGAGGGCGGGAGCCGTCGGGCCGCAGCGGTACGACGACCGAATTCGCGGTCGAAGCCGTGCGATCCGAATCCGACTCACTCCGTTGCTGCCCGATGTCGGCGTGCTCGGCCAGTCTCGCCCCGAGATCTCGAGGCGTCGGCCCGGCGAACACCCAGGCGACATCCACCGGCATCCCGGTGTCACGGCGGAGGATCGACACGAGGCGGACCGCCGACAACGAGGTGCCGCCGAAATCGAAGAAACTCTGTCCGGCGGTGGCGACCACCGCACCGGTGACTTCCGACATCGCTGCGGCGACCATCGATTCCCAACCGTCCGCCGGTGGGCGGGACGTCGCTTCCTCTCCTACCGCCCCGCCGGCGCTCAGCAGTTCGGCGACGCGGTGGTGATCCGGTCGGCCGTCCGCGGTACGCGGGATCGTGCCGGACACTTCGATGACGGACGGAAGCCAGTGTGGCGGCACCTCGTCCGCGATGGCGCGGCGGATATCCGCGGCGCCGGGAGCGGAGCGAGCGGGCCGATCGACACCGGCCTCGAGATCGTCGCCGTCCGTGGTCGCCCACACGACGATCCCCGTTCCGTCGTCGCCGGCCACCGGGACGGCGACGGCTTCGGCGACACCGTTCACCGACGCCACGATCTGTTCCAGGACATCGAGATCGATGCGGCGGCCGTCTATTCGGGGATGGCGCTCGACCGCACCGAGGATCTCGACACCGATGCCGGGAGTGTGGACCCACCGTGCGAGTGTCCCCGTCGGGGACCTCGAGCCGTCGTCGCCGATGTCGTACAGCTCACCGGGGATCCGAGGTGGCACCGGCCGTCCGGCGGTGTCCACGATCGTCGTCGCTGAGCCCGGGACCGGTGTCAGGTCTATGTCGTCGAGAGCCGTGTCAGGGTCGCCGGTGACGGCATCGACCATGCGGAGGAAGACGTCCCGGATCGCCGCGACCGTGTCGACATCGAAGATCGCTGCCGCATAATCGATCTCACCCACGATCGCGGTGCCGTCGACGCCAGGATGCTCGGCGAGGCCGAGCGTCAGGTCCACCTTGGCCGGCGGCGCCCCGGCCTCGACGGGCGTGACGGTGAGCCCGTCCATGTCCACCGGGCCGTCGGCGGCATCGACCAGCGAGTCCGTCGACGGCTCGCCGAGGTAGTTGATCATCACCTGGACGAGCGGCGCGTGCGCGGTCGACCGGACCGGTGTCAGGTGCTCGACCAGCGTCTCGAACGGGATGTCGGCATGTGCGAAGGCCGCGAGGTCGACGTCGCGGATGCGGTCGAGGAGATCGGCGACCGTGTCCTGTTCGTACAGACGGGTGCGCAGCACCACCGTGTTGATGAACATGCCGATGAGTGCGGCGGTGGCCTGCTGCCCCCGACCGGAGACCGCCGCTCCGACACTGACGTCGGCGACATCGGCGACTCGCGCCAATGTGAGGGTCAGTGCCGCATGGCAGACCATGAAGGGCGTGACGCCCCGCCGGCGGGCCGTCGCCATCACCGCGGCACTGCGCCGCTCGCCCAGCTCGACTCCGAGGCGTCCGCCGGTGTGATCGGTGAAGGCGGGCCGAGGCCGATCGCCCGGCACTTCCAGCGCCGCGGGAACACCGGCCAGCGTCGACGCCCAGAACGAGAACTGCGCGGCCATCAACGACGTGGGGTCGTCGACGTCTCCGAGCACCTCCCGCTGCCACAGTGTGTGGTCGGCGTAGGCGACCGGGGGCGCCCCTACCGCACCGCCGCTCCGATAGGCGGCAAGGATCTCCGCGAACAGGATCTGCAACGACACCGCGTCGGCGGCGATGTGGTGCAGCACCACGACCACCCGGTAGTGCTCAGCATCGGTACCGATCTCGGCGACGGCTCCCCTGATCGGCAACTCGGCCGAGACGTCGAAGCCCTCGGTGGTGACGGCCATGGCCTCGTCGGCCGTGGTCATCCGATCCCAACGCAAGCGGGCGGCGGCGGTCGTCGTATCGAGGATGCGCTGTTCGGGAAACCCGTCGGCACCGAGCGGGTAGATCGTCCGCAACGGTTCGTGGCGGGTCATGACGGCGACGACCGCGTCCCGGAGTGCACTCACATCCAGGTCACCGGCGATGTCGAACGCGACGGGCATGTTGTAGACCGGCGAGGTGACGTCGAACTGATTGAGGAACCACATCCGTTGCTGCGCATACGACAGTGGGATATGGGGCGGCCGGGGTCGTGGCACGAGGGGATGTGCGCTGATCCGCCGTCTGCCGAGTGCCTGTGCGAGTCCGCGGACCGTCGGAGCCCGGAACAGGTCACGAACATCGACGTCGGTACCGACCCGGTCGCCGATCCGGGCCACCACTCTCATGGCCGCCAGCGAGTTGCCGCCGAGGTCGAAGAACGGCACGGTGACCGACACCTCGTCGAGACCGAGGACGTCGGCGAACACCTCGGCGACCGCACGTTCGACCGGGTCGGCGGGCCGCACCATCTCGGTAGCTGCTTCTGCCGGTTCGGGGAGCGCCCGGCGGTCGAGTTTGCCCGTCGCGGTGATCGGCACCGTATCGAGGACTACCCACCGGGTGGGTCGCATGTACTGCGGCAGGACCGATTCCACGTGGTCGCGCACCGCATCGAGGTCGATGTCGCCGGCGAGATACCCCACGAGGATGTCGCCCGCGGCACCGTTGCGCACCGCGACGGCGGCGTGGGTCACCCCGTCGACTCGGGCCAGGACGGTCTCGATCTCCCCCAGTTCGATGCGCTGACCGCGCAGCTTGACCTGGAAATCCGCGCGGCCGAGGTATTCGAGTTCACCGGCCGCAGTCCAGCGGACCAGGTCACCGGTCCGGTACAGCCGGGCACCACGACGGCCGGTGGGGTCGGCGACGAATCGTTCGGCGGTCAGATCCGGTCGGGCCGAATACCCCCGGGCCAGTTGGTCGCCGCCCACGTACAGCTCGCCGACCACCCCGATGGGCGCCGGTTGCAACCGGTCGTCGAGGACCCAGGTGCTCGTGTTGGCGTCCGGACGCCCGATGGGGACGACCACATCGCCCGGACGGATGCGGTGGGCGGTCACCTCGACCGCAGCCTCTGTCGGACCGTAGAGATTGTCGATCTCCGCGGCCGGTACGAGGTCCGCCATGGCCGCGGCCGTCGCGGCCGGGAGCGCCTCACCGGAGGCGTTGACACGCCGCAGGGAATCGAGCGCGCGGCGCCGCTCGGTGTGCTGTCCGACGTACTCCACGAAAGCGGCCATCATCGACGGCACGAAGTGGACCGACGTCACCCGGCGCTGCCCGATCTCGGCGAGGATGTACGCCGGGTCGACGTGCCGTCCGTCCTCGGCGATGACGAGACGAGCACCCGCCATCAACGGCTCGAAGAGTTCGGGCACCGAGACGTCGAACGTCACCGGCGTCTTGAGCAACACCACGTCGTCCGGCCGCAGCGGCGAGCGGACCGCCATCCACGCGAGACGATTCAGCACCGCACCGTGGCTGACCGTGACCCCCTTGGGAGTACCGGTCGATCCCGAGGTGAACAGGGTGTAGAGGGCGTTGGCCGGGCGAGGTCTGCGGAGCACCACACCCGACGGCTGCCAGGCGTCGTCCAGCGGGGCGCGACCATCCACCACGACGACGGGTGTCGACACACCCGACACGGCAGGCGGACGCACATCGTCGACGAGGATCACGACGATGCCCGCTGCGTCGATCATCGCGGCCGTACGCTCGGTCGGGGTGGCCGGATCGATGGCGACGTAGCTGCCGCCTGCCGCGACCACGCCGTGGATTGCGAGAACCAGTTCGATGGACCGCGGAATACACACGCCGACAGCCACATCCGGACCCACCCCCAGTGCCGCGAGCCGAGCGGCGATCTGCCCGGTGCGCAGGGTGAACTCGCGGTAGGTCATGACCCGGTCCCCCGCGACGAGTGCGACCGCCTCCGGCGAACGCCGTGCGGACCGGTCGATGGCATCGGTGACCGTCGACCACGGGACGTCCAGGTGCGGTCCGCAGACCAGGTCGGCGATGCGGGCGCGCTCGGCGTCGTCGGTCAGCTCGATCGCACCGATGGCCCGCTCGGAGGACCCGGTGAGTGCATCGAGCACCCGGGTGAGCCTCGTGGCCACATCGACCACCGTGTCCTCGACGAACAGGTCGGTGGCGTAGGTGATCTCGACGTTCCACGGGCCGTCGGACACGATCTCGACCGCGAAGGTCATGTCGAGCTGGGTGGTGCCGGTCGACGCCGCGATCGGCTCGAGAGTGAGACCGGTCCCGGCCGCCCCGTCGTCGGCGTCGGCGTCGGCGTCGGGGCCACCGGTCCCGGCGGAGCCGGGGTGCAGCACGGACAGCATCACCTGACTGATGGGCGCGAAGGCTTCCGAACGTACCGGCGCCAGCCTGTCCACGAGGTATTCGAAGGGCACGTCCGCCCGGGACAGGGCATTGACATCGTCGATGCGCACACGCTCGAGGAAATCTCCGATCGGGATCGACGGGTCGACCTCGGTGCGCAGCACGACGGTGTTCACGAACATTCCGACGAGATCATCGAGGTGTGCGTGCCCGCGCCCGGCCACCGGGGTGCTGATCACGATGTCCCGACTCGCCGACAGTCTCGCCAGGAGCAGCGACAGTGCCGCGTGGAGCACCATGAAGTCGGTCGCGCCGTGTTCCTGTGCCGCAGCGCTGATCCGAGCGGTCAGTTCGGCGGGGATCGCGGCGGTCACGCGCGACCCTCGCTGCGAGGCGACCGGGGGCCGCGGACGGTCCGTGGGCAACGGAAGCAGTTCGCCCATGCCCGACAGACGGGTCAACCAGTACGCGACCTGACCGCCCAGGATGGAATCCGGGGAGTCGATGTCGCCCAACGTGTTGCGCTGCCACACGGCATGGTCGGCGAACTGGATCGGCAGTTCGGCCCGATGCGGTGGATGCCCGGCGGTGCGCGCGAGGTACGCGCCCCACAGGTCGGCGACGAGTGGCCGCATCGACTCGCCGTCGGCCGCGATGTGGTGCAGCAGCACGACGATCACGTGGTCCCGCTCACCCATCGTGACGAGGCGGACACGGATCGGGATATCGACGGTCACATCGAATGTCGCGGTCCCGATCATCATCGCCGGGTCGAGGTCCGCGCCGGTCCCCTCGTCCACAGTCGCGGTGATGGTCTCCCAGACCAGCCGGGCACGCGCCTCGTCGACCGAGAGGATGTGCTGGTAGGGCTCGCCGGCGTCGGCGGGGAAAACGGTGCGCAGGATCTCGTGACGTGCGATGACATCGACCACGGACTCACGCAGCAGGGCGATGTCCAGTGCGCCGCGAAGACGGACGGCCACAGGGATGGTGTAGGTTGCGGACTCCGGCTCCAACCGGTTCAGGAACCAGATGCGTTGCTGCGCGTATGACAGCGGGACACGTTCCGGCCGGGGGTCTGCTCGTCGCAGCGGCGGAGGTGCGATCCCGGTGTCGTGCGCGGTGTCGATGCGTCGGCCCAACCGCCGGACGGTGGGTGCCTCGAACACGTCGCGGACGCCCACGCGCACCCCGAACGCGTCGCCGGCGCGGGCACTGACGCGAGTGGCCGACAGCGAGTTCCCGCCGATCGCGAAGAAGTCCGCGTTCACCGACACATCCTTGAGGTCGAGCACGTCCGCCACGATTGCGGCGAGTGTCCGCTCGGTGAGCGTGGATGCCGGCACGTGATCGTCGATCGGTTCGACGCCGATGTCCGGGAGTGCATTCCGGTCGATCTTGCCGATCGGACTGCGAGGCAATCTGTCCAGAACCGTCAGCGCGCCCGGGATCATGTGCGGCGGAAGGAGAGTCGCGAGGTGCTCGCGCAGCGCACCGACGGTCACGGGGTGAGCCGGGTCGACCGGTTCGACATACCCGGCGAGTGACGTGACGGGGTTGCCGACACCGATGACCGCCGCGGCCCGCACGCTCTCGTGGGCGGTCAGCACCGCCTCGATCTCCCCGGGTTCGAGGCGCTGTCCCCGCAGCTTCACCTGGAAGTCGGACCGGCCGACATAGGTGAGATCCCCGGTGCGGGAACGCAGGACGAGATCACCGGTGCGATACATCCGCGTGCCCGGACCACCCATCGGGGACGCGACGAACCGTCCCGCGGTGAGTGCGGCCCGGCCGTGATAGCCGCGGGCCAGTGCCGGGCCGGCGAGGTACAGCTCGCCGGCCACCCCGGGAGGCACGGGGTGCAGCCGATCGTCGAGCACATGCGCGACGACGCCGGGCACCGGACGACCCAGACGGACCGGACTTCCGGCGTCGATCGTCGGTGACGTGACGCTGATGATCGTCGTCTCGGTCGGTCCGTAGCCGTTGTATACGTCGAGATGCCGGGCCCACCGGTCCTTCTCGGCGTCGGGCACGGCCTCGCCGCCCAGGAGGACGTCGGTCAGGGGCAGCAGCGCCGGTTCCGGAATCGACGCGGCCACCGAGGTCACCAGGAAGGCGTGGGTGGTGCGCTGCGCGGCGACGAAGTCGGCGAGGTCGCGCCCTCCGTAGATGTCCGGCGGGACGATGACTAGTGTCGCCGCACTGCCGTAGACGCCGAGGACCTCCAGCATGGCGGCGTCGAAAGCAGGCGAGCTGATGCCGAGCCAGCGTGCGTGCGATCCCGAACCGTGGCGGTCCCGCAGTACGGTGGCGACACCTGCCAGACCACGGTGCGGAACGAGGACTCCCTTGGGGGTTCCGGTCGATCCCGAGGTGAAGATCATGTAGGCGCCCTGGTCGACGTGCAGGGGCCGGGACGGTTCTGGCGACTCGCGCGGTTCGCGAGCAGCCAGGTCATCGGCGCGGCGGGCATCGACGAGCAACCACTCCGTCCCGTCGGTCGTCGGGCCGGACCCCAGGGCGGCCACACTCCCGTCGGTGAGGCCGATCCGTGCGCCGCTCGCCTCGATGACGCGCGCGATCCGCTCGGCCGGGTATCGCGGGTCGACGGGACAGTAGACGGCGCCGGCCTTGGCGACGGCCCACAGTGCCAGCTGGGCCTGTGCCGAACGCGGGAAGGCGCACAGCACGACATCGTCGGGCCCGATGCCGCGCTCGATGAGTTCCGCTGCGAGATGCGTACTGGCACTGTCGAGTCGGGCATAGGTCCACGTCCGGTCGGCGTCGACGACCGCCGGGTGTCCGGGCCTCGACCGGGCGGCGTCGCGCAGTAGGTCACCCAGGAGTGCCGGCCGGGGGTCCGGATCACCGGAGAACAGCGGGAGCATGTCCTCGTCGGCGGCGAGCAGGCGAAGGTCCCCGACCGCGCGGACGGGGTCGTCGACCGCCGCGGCGAGCAGCCCGGTGAAGCGATCGGTCAGGCGTCGGGCGTCGGCGGCGTCGTAGAGGTCCGTCGCGTAGGTGAGCGTGCCCCGCCATGGAGCAGCGTCCACGGGGTCCGTTGCGATGGCGAAGGTGAGGTCCAGTTTCGCCGAGTGGTCCTCGACGGCAACGGGTTCGATGTCGAGACCGAGGCCCCGGGTTTCGTCCGCCGGGAGCGAACCGGTTTCGAGTGTGGTGAGCAGCACCTGTACCAGGGGGGCGTACGCGGCGGTTCGGGCGATGTCCAGGGCGTCGACGACGTCGTCGAACGGCACGTCGGCGTGGCTCAGCGCATCGAGGTCCACCTCACGCACGGCGGCAAGCAACTCCGCGAACGACTGGGCGGGAGCCAGTGCCGTGCGGAGGGCCACGGTGTTGACGAACATGCCGATCAGGTCATCGGTGTTGCCGTCCCGCCCGGCCGTCGCAGTGCCGATGACCACGTCGCCGGTGGCCGACAACCTGCCGAGGACCGCGGCCAGAGCGGCATGGAGGACCATGAAGTCGGTGGCATCGGCCCGACGGGCGACACCTCGGATCGCCTGCGCGGTTCGTCCCGGGATGACGAAGTCGACTGTCGCCCCCCGGCCGGTGGGACTCGCCGGGCGGGCGTGGGTGGTGGGCAGGTCGAGCAGCACCGGCGCACCCGCGAGTTCATCGGCCCACCAACGACGATGGCTCTCGGTCACCTCTGCCCGATCGCCCAGGATCAGGACGTGGTCGGCGTACTGGATGTCCAGCGGGGACCAGTCCGGCGCGATGCCCTCCCGGCGTGCCATGAAGGCGGCCAACAGGTCTCGGGCCAGAACAGCCCCCGATTCGCCGTCCGCGGCGATGTGGTGGATGGCGATCACAAGGAGGGCGCTCGTCTTCCCGGTGGCCCGCACGGCCTCGACATGCAATCGCGCCCGCAACGGGAGATCACGGGTCAGGTCGTACGGTTCGGCGGCGACCGCTAGCGCCTCTCCGGCCGAGTCGACCACCTGCCAGTCGAACGCATCGCCCATGTCGACGATGAGCTGATGCGGACGTCCCTCGGAGTCGAGCGGATACCTGGTGCGCAGGACCTCGTGCCGCGCAACGACATCGGCGAGCGACAGACGCAGATGCTCGGCGTCGACGTCACCGCGGATGCGGAACGCGAACGGGATGATGTACGACGCCACGGACGGCTCGTACTGGTTGATGAACCACATGCGTCGTTGGGCGCTCGACAGCGGCAACACCGACGGGCGCGTCGGGACGGCCGGGACATGGGACGCGGTGTCGGCGAATCCCGGCATCGATTCGATGCGCGCGGCGAGGTCCCGGACGGTCGGGGCGTCGAAGACGTCGCGCACGCCGACGTCGGTGCCGAGTACCCGTCCGGCCCGTGCCGCGAGACGCGTGGCCGCGAGCGAATTGCCGCCGAGCTCGAAGAAGCTGTCGGTCACCGACACCGGCGCGGGCGCCGGGTCGTCTCCACGGAGACCCAGCACCTCGGCGAAGACCTCGGCGAGCGCGGATTCGGCGGGGGTCCGTGGTTCGACCCGACCCGGTGACGCGAAGTCGGGCGCAGGCAGCGCTTTCCGGTCGACCTTGCCCGCGGTGTTCAGCGGCAGCGCGTCCAAGACCATCCACGACGTCGGGCGCATGTACTCCGGCAGTTGTGCAGCCGTCGCACGCAGCTCGTCGACGTCGACGTCGACACCGGTGACATGGGCGACGAGCTGGTCGCCCGCCGGGAGTGTCATGACCGATGCGACGACCTGGGCGACCCCAGGCGTGGTGGCCAGAACTGTTTCGATTTCGCCCAGTTCGATGCGTTGCCCCCGCAACTTCACCTGAAAATCAACACGACCCACATACTCCAACTCACCCACACCCGACCACCGCACCCGATCACCCGTCCGATACAACCGCCCACCCACCACACCAAACGGATCCGCCACAAACCGCTCCGCCGACAACCCCGACCGCGACGCATACCCCCGCGCCACCTGCACACCACCCACATACAACTCACCCACCACACCCACCGGCACCGGCCGCAACCGCGAATCCAACACCCACACCGACACATTCGGCACCGCCCTACCAATCGGCACCACCACCTCACCACCACCCACCACATACGACGTCACATCCACCGCAGCCTCGGTCGGCCCATACAAATTCACCACCCGCACCGACGGCACCAACCCCCGCAACCCCACCACCGACCCCACACCCAACGCCTCACCCGAACAAAACACCTGACGCAACGACCCCAACCCCACCAAACCCCCCGCCACCGAACCCCCCGGCACCAAACCCCCCGGCACCGAATCCCCCTGCACCGAATCCTTCAGGGCATCAACAAACACCGACAACATCGACGGCACAAAATGACACACCGACACCCCGAACCGCTCCACCACCGACGCCACATACCACGGATCCCGATGACCACCAGGCTCAGCCACCACCACCGAAGCCCCAACCATCAACGGCCAAAACAACTCCCACACCGACACATCAAACGACACCGGCGTCTTCCACAACACCACATCCCGCTGCTCCAACCCGAACAACGACTGCATCCACCCCAACCGATTCACCACCGCAGCCTGCGACACCGTCACACCCTTCGGCCGACCCGTCGACCCAGACGTGAACAACGTGTACACACCCGCCCCCGACGCCACCTCACCCACACCCGACACCACCGCACCCAACAACCCCGCACCCTCACCACCCGACACACCACCAACCACCACACCATCAACCGAAAGACCCACCCCCTCACCACAATCCACCACCACACGCCGCACACCCGACACACCCGAAACCTCACCATCCCCCGCCCGCACCAACACCACACCCACACCCGCCGTCGACAACATGAAACCCACCCGCTCCACCGGCGCATCCACCTCCACCGGCACATACCGACCACCCACAACCACCACCGCATGCACCGCCACCAACAACTCCAACGACCGCGACATCACCACACCCACACCCGAATCCACACCCACACCCAACCCCAACAACTCCCGCGCAACACCCCCCACCAACCCACCGAACTCCCCATACGACACCACCCGATCACCACACCGCACCGCCACCGAACCCCACGACAACCCCACCCGCTCAGCAACCACCGACCCCACCGAACGACCCGACCACTCCACCCCCACACCCACACCACCCGAACCCGACCACCCCACCACCGCGGCCCGCTCGGCGGCGTCGAGGAGGTCGATGTCGCCGACGATCACGTCACCGTCGGCGAGGCCCGCACCCAACACGTCCGCGATCCGGTCACCGAGACGCCGAACCGTCCGGTCGTCGAACAGGTCGGTGGCGTACACGATCCGGCTGGTGAGACCGGTCAGGTTCCCGTCCGCATCGCGCCCGGCGGTCATGCCGATCATCAGGTCGAAACGTGCGGCGGGAGTTCCCGCCTCGACAGGGCTGACCGTCAGTCCCGGAACCGTCAGCTCACCGACCGGTGACTGCTCGAGGGTGAGCATCACCTGGGTCAGGGGCGCGAACGACTCGCTGCGCGTCGGTGCGAGAACGTCGACGAGATGCTCGAACGGCACATCGGCTGCCGCGAAGGCATCGAGATCGGTGTCCCGCACGTGACGGACGACCTCGTCGAAGGTGGCACCCGGGTCGATGTCGGTCCGCAGGACGACGGTATTGACGAACATGCCGACGAGACCGTCGAGTTCGGCGCGCCCACGCCCGGCGACCGGCGAACCGACGGCGATGTCCGTCGAACCCGACAGTCGGGACAGAACGACGGCAACCGCGGCGTGGAGAACCATGAAGACGGTGACTCCGCGCTCCCTGGCGAACCGGTCGATCCTCGCCGCGAGATCCCCGGGCAGCTCGATCTCGGCAGTCGCACCGCGGTAGGACGCCACCGGCGGCCGCGGACGATCAGTCGGCAATTCGAGGACATCGGGCAGATCGGCGAGCCGGGTACGCCACCACCGTGACTGCCGTCCGAGTTCGGAGTCCGGGTCGTCGACGGCGCCGAGGGCAGCCTGCTGCCAGAGCGCGACATCCACGTACTGCACGGGAAGCGGCGGGCGGTCCGGTTCCCGACCGCCGACGCGAGCTCGATACGAGTGCAGGAGGTCGTCCACCAGAGGTGCCAGGGATTCACCGTCGGCGGCGATGTGATGCAACACCACCACCAGGACCTGATCATCCGGCGTGCCCCCGTCGCCGGGGGTGACGATGCCCGCTCGGATCGGCAGATCCCGTGTCACATCGAACGGGGCCGTTGCCAGCGTCTCCGCGGAACGATCACGCCACCACAGATCCACCGTGACCTCGTCGGCCGGGAGGACTTCCTGCCACGGACGCCCGTCCGCGCTCTGCGGGTACCGCGTACGCAGGACCTCGTGGCGATCGATCACATCGGCGAGGGATGCACGGAGGGCGACCCGGTCGAGCCGGCCGCGCAGGCGTAGGGCGAACGGGATGTTGTAGGCGGGCGAGGCGGGATCGAACTGGTTGATGAACCACATCCGCTGCTGGGCAGCCGACAGCGGAGGTCGGCTCGGACGCGGAATGGTTCCCAATTCCGGTGTCGCGGCCGCCACGTCGAGGCCGGCACCGCGCGCGTCGTCGACGTATGCGGCCATCAGGCGCACCGTCGGCGCGTCGAACAGGTCGCGGACCCCGAACGGGACGGCGAACCCGTGAGCGATCCGCGCAGCGACGCGAGTCGCCGACAGCGAGTGCCCGCCCACGTCGAAGAAGCTGTCGGTGACCGAGACCGCGGCCACATCGGAACGCCCGAGCACGTCGGCCACGATCGCCGCGACAGCACGCTCGGTGTCGGTGACCGGTTCGATGATGACCCGCGACTCGAATACCGGTGCGGGAAGCGCTCGACGATCGATCTTGCCCGCGGTGTTGAGCGGCATGTCGTCGAGAACGACGACGGTGTCGGGAACCATGTACGACGCCAGCCGGCGCGCGGCACTCTCACGCACGCGTGGGATGTCCGAATCATCCGGTCCCGCAACGTAGGCGACGAGACGATCGTCGCGCACCATCACGGCAGCGGCCACGACACCGTCGACTCCGCCGAGCACGCTCTCGATTTCGCCCAGTTCGATGCGTTGCCCCCGCAACTTCACCTGAAAATCAACACGACCCACATACTCCAACTCACCCACACCCGACCACCGCACCCGATCACCCGTCCGATACAACCGCCCACCCACCACACCAAACGGATCCGCCACAAACCGCTCCGCCGACAACCCCGACCGCGACGCATACCCCCGCGCCACCTGCACACCACCCACATACAACTCACCCACCACACCCACCGGCACCGGCCGCAACCGCGAATCCAACACCCACACCGACACATTCGGCACCGCCCTACCAATCGGCACCACCACCTCACCACCACCCACCACATACGACGTCACATCCACCGCAGCCTCGGTCGGCCCATACAAATTCACCACCCGCACCGACGGCACCAACCCCCGCAACCCCACCACCGACCCCACACCCAACGCCTCACCCGAACAAAACACCTGACGCAACGACCCCAACCCCACCAAACCCCCCGCCACCGAACCCCCCGGCACCAAACCCCCCGGCACCGAATCCCCCTGCACCGAATCCTTCAGGGCATCAACAAACACCGACAACATCGACGGCACAAAATGACACACCGACACCCCGAACCGCTCCACCACCGACGCCACATACCACGGATCCCGATGACCACCAGGCTCAGCCACCACCACCGAAGCCCCAACCATCAACGGCCAAAACAACTCCCACACCGACACATCAAACGACACCGGCGTCTTCCACAACACCACATCCCGCTGCTCCAACCCGAACAACGACTGCATCCACCCCAACCGATTCACCACCGCAGCCTGCGACACCGTCACACCCTTCGGCCGACCCGTCGACCCAGACGTGAACAACGTGTACACACCCGCCCCCGACGCCACCTCACCCACACCCGACACCACCGCACCCAACAACCCCGCACCCTCACCACCCGACACACCACCAACCACCACACCATCAACCGAAAGACCCACCCCCTCACCACAATCCACCACCACACGCCGCACACCCGACACACCCGAAACCTCACCATCCCCCGCCCGCACCAACACCACACCCACACCCGCCGTCGACAACATGAAACCCACCCGCTCCACCGGCGCATCCACCTCCACCGGCACATACCGACCACCCACAACCAC
The DNA here is from genome assembly GCF_051789125.1 of Gordonia terrae. Lineage (GTDB taxonomy): Bacteria > Actinomycetota > Actinomycetes > Mycobacteriales > Mycobacteriaceae > Gordonia > Gordonia terrae_A. Next base: position 2,965,436 of record NZ_CP196526.1, read on the forward strand.
CACCGCATGCACCGCCACCAACAACTCCAACGACCGCGACATCACCACACCCACACCCGAATCCACACCCACACCCAACCCCAACAACTCCCGCGCAACACCCCCCACCAACCCACCGAACTCCCCATACGACACCACCCGATCACCACACCGCACCGCCACCGAACCCCACGACAACCCCACCCGCTCAGCAACCACCGACCCCACCGAACGACCCGACCACTCCACCCCCACACCCACACCACCCGAACCCGACCACCCCAGCACCGTCTCGCGCATACCGGCCGGCATCGGGTCGAGTGCCACCACGGGCACCGCGGGGTCGTCGATCACCGCGTCGAGGACGTCCGTCACCGTCGCGGCAACCACCTCCGCGACACCGTCACCGACAACGGCGAGATCGGCGCGCACCGTCAGACGAAGACCGTCGCCGTCGTCGGCGACGATGAGCGCGAGCGGGTAGTGCGTGGCGTCGGAGGTGGTCACGTCCCGGATCCGGAGGCCGGAACTGCGGGATCCCTCGACGACCATGTCGGCGTCGACCGGATACGACTCGACGACGACCAGCGTGTCGAACAGGGCGGGATGCCCGGTGGCAGCGGCGATCTCGCCGAGGCCGACGAACTGGTGGTCCAGGACACGGGTCCGGGAGTCGTGCAGATCTCCGATGAGCGCGCCGAGCGACCGTCGCGGATCGACGTCGGCGACCACCGGGACGGTGTTGATGAACAGGCCGATCATGCCGTCGACGCCGTCGAGGTCGGCGGGACGACCGGAGACGGTCTCGCCGAACACCACCCGCTGCTCGCCGGTCAACCGCGACAGCAGGACCGACCAGGCGGCGTGCAGCACCGTGCTGGTGGTGGTACCCAGTTCGCGCACCCTGCGTTCCAGCTCCGACCGGGTGTCGGCCGACAGCCTGACCACGACCTCATGCCGATGTGGCTCGTCCGCCTCCTGCGCCGTGCGGTTCGGTGCGACGAGGGTCGGGGTGGCGTCCGCGAGCTGGTTCCGCCACGCGTCGACGGCGGCGTGGTGATCGCGTCCGTCGAGCCAGCGGAGATATGTCTCGAAGTCGCGGGAGGGAGTCACCGCCGGACGCCCCAGGTGTGCGGCGAGGAGATCGGCGACGAGGATCGGCCCCGACCATCCGTCCAACACGATGTGGTGAGCGGTGATCACGAGGGTGTGCGCGCGTCCGTGCGGGGTGTCGTGCGATACGGCGGAGAACCGGATCGGTGACGCCGAGTCGAGTGTGAATCGTCGGTCGCGATCCTCTTCGGCGATCCGCGCGATCCGCGCGTACGCCTCGGCGTGGTCGAGGTCGGTCAGGTCGACGGCCCGGAAGTCAGGGTCGGTGACGGCCGGATGATCCGCGGGCGGCACGACCACCACGAGCCGCCCGGACGTCGTGCGCACGAAGGCCGACCGGAGTACGCGCTGCCGCGAGAGGAGTTCCCGGATCGCCGGTAGCAGCGTGGCCTCGTGGTGATCACCGTCGAACTCGATGATCGATTGGGTGACATAGGGATCGGCGCCCAGCAGACGCTCGTGCTCGTAGAAGAGCCCGTGTTGCAGCGGTGTCGGCGGCCACACCACGGATGCGGTGTGCGAGGAACCGGCCGCGAGTCGCGCCAACACCTCGTCGATCTCCGGTTGGGTGAGTCCCCCGCCGATGACGTCGGATTCGCTCGGCCCCGGGTGGCCCACCGAGTCGAGATGACCGACCAGTGCGGTCAGTGCCGACTCCCAGCGGCTCGCGATACCTTCCAGGGCGGCACGGTCCCAGATCGATTCGGCCGCGGTGAGATTGACCCGCAGTTCGCGGCCGCGGCCGGTCACGACCGAGCCGACGGTCACCGTCAGTCCCGCCGTCGCCATCATCTCGCCCCGGATCGAGGGCGGGAGTGTCGGCGCGTCGGCGACGGGCATGAACTCGGTGGCGACCGGATCGGCACCCTCGCCGCCGGCGTCGTCCTTCCCGAGGCTGCCGAGGTAATTGACGGTGATCAGCGGGAGGTCCCGCCCACGCAGCGGTGACTCTTTCCGCAACCATCGCAACGGACCGAACGCGATGCCGTTGTCGGGCATGCGTGCCTGGACGTCCTTCAGGGACTTCACCATCGCGGCGACCCGACGCCCGGCCGTCCCGCCCGCAGTCGTCGGATCGGCCGGCGGAACATCGACGGTCACCGGTACGAACGAAGTGAACCAGCCGACGGTCTCACTCAGATCGGCGCCCGGCGCGATCTGCTCCTCGCGGCCGTGGTTCTCCAACATCATCGAGACCGGTTCGGTCCCCTCCGACCCGACGGCGAAGGCGACCGCGGCGGCGAGGACGGTGTCGGGGCGGGCACCGAAGGCCTCGGCCACCGTCCCGAGTGCCTGGTCGGCGAGGTCGGCCTGCACCGCGAGATCGACAGCGACGGTGCTGCGCAGGCGGTCGCGTGAGCGGTCCAGACGGCTCGACGTCTGCGGTGGCGGCAGGTGCCTCGACCACCAGTCCAGTTCGTCGGTGCGCTCGGCGAGTTCGGTGAGCACGCTCGCCCATCGGCGGAAGGACGTCCCCGTACCGGCCAGTCTCGGCGGCTCCCCGTTCCGGTGCTGCCACCATGCCCGGGCGAGACCCGACACGATCGTCGTCCACGACACCGCATCCACACCCAGGTGGTGGACGGCGATCACGACTCTGCCCGTGCCGTCCGGAAGGCGGACGCCCGACGCCGCGACGAGTCGCCCGTCCGGCGGTGACAGGGTGCGCAGAGCGCGCGCGTGCGCCGCACGAACTGCGTCGGCGACGCTGTCCGGCGATTCCGGTACGAGGTTCTCGACGATCTCGACGGCGACATGATCGGGGTTCCCGTCGCCCGCGGTCATCGTCGGCCGGCCGGTCTCGTCGACCCGCAGCGAGGCGGTCAGCATCGGGTGCGCCTCGACCACCGCACGCACGACGGCACGCAGACCCTCCTCGTCGGCGTCCGCCGGCAGTGTCAGCACCGTGCTCTGCGAGAAGTCCGCGATCTCCGCCGGATCGTCCGCCAGATCCAACATCCAGGCCGCGCCGGGGGTCATCGCCACCGGGCCGATCCCCCCGCCGGGAGGTTCGTCGAGTGTCGCCGCCTGCTGTGTCCGGGCGAGGGCCGCGAGCTCGCGGACCGTCGAAGCGGCGAACACGTCACGCGGGGTGAGGACGAATCCGGCCGCGCGCAGCATCGACGTCAGCCGGATCGAGGCGATCGAATCACCGCCGAGTTCGAAGAACGACCGCGTCACGGGCACGTCGGGCACCCCGAGAACCGCACCGACGACCGAGGCCACCGTCCGCTCGGCGTCATTCGCCGGCGCCGCAGCATCGTCGAGCAGTGGGAGAGGGTCGAATCGCGGTGCCGGAAGCGATTTCCGGTCGAGCTTGCCCGCGCTGCTCAACGGAGCCTCGGCCAGTGTCACCCACAGCGCCGGACGCATATATGCCGGGAGCGACCGCGTGACGGCCTCCCGGGCGGGCTCGATCAGGCCCTCTGAGCCCGGCCCGATCAGGTAACCCACCAGCTGTTCGGCGCCGGCAGCGGTCGCGGCCACGGTGACCACCGCCTGACGTACCCCGTCGACGGCGGCGAGCACCGACTCGATCTCGCCGAGTTCGATCCGCTGGCCGCGGAGTTTCACCTGGAAGTCCGTGCGCCCGAGGTACTCCAGTTCGCCCGAACGCGTGCGGCGGACCAGATCGCCCGTGCGGTACAGGCGCGTCCCGTCCCCCGCGGGATCGGCGACGAACCGATCTGCCGTCAGGTCGGGGCGCGATGCGTACCCGCGTGCCAGCTGGACCCCGCCCAGGTACAACTCACCCGCCACGCCGGGCGGCAACGGTCGCAACCGGGCATCGAGGACGTGTGTGCGGGTGTTCCAGACCGGCCTGCCCATGGGGACGACGCTCGCGCTCGTGTCCAGGGTTGCCGACGTGACCTCGACGGCCGCCTCGGTGGGCCCGAACAGGTTGTGGACACGGACATGCGGGAGCACGGCGCCGATCTCGTGCAGCGTCGCCGGCGACAGGGCCTCCCCGGAGCAGTAGAGATGCCGCAGGGACGGAAGCGCCCATCCATGATCGACGTCAGGAGACTCACGGTCGACTGCGTCAGCGGCTCTGCGGTCGACTACGTCAGCGGCTTTGCGGTCGACTACGTCGAGGAACACGCCCAGCAGCGACGGCACGAAGTGGACCGTCGTGACCCGCTCGGAGTCGATGAGTCCGGCGATGGCGTGCGGGTCGAGGTGCGCGTCGTCGGGCGCGACGATCATCCGTGCGCCGGCCATCAACGGGGAGAAGAGCTCCGGTACCGAGACGTCGAAGGTGAACGGCGTTTTCAGCAGAACCGCGTCCTCGGGCCCGAGGCCGAACTCCGTCAGACCCCAGCGCACACGGTTCAGTACAGCCCGGTGACTCACCGTCACGCCCTTGGGACGCCCGGTGGAACCCGATGTGAACAGCGTGTACGCCGCGTGCTCGGGGCGCAGCGGGAGGCGACGTTCGGCGTCGGTGACCGCGGATACATCGAGGTCGACGGGAACGGTGGAGTCGACCACTATCGTGCGACCGACGAGACCCCGCAGTGGATTGTGCTGGTTTGCGACGAGCGCTGTTCTGGCCCTTGCGGTCTCGACCATGTACCGCACGCGCTCGATGGGTGCGTCGGGAGCGACGGGGACATACTGGCCGCCGGCCGCGACGACGGCATGGATCGCGACGACGAGTTCCACCGATCGCGGCGCACACACCGCGACGGCATCCTCGGGGCCCACTCCGATGGCCAGCAGTTCGCGCGCCAGCGTGGCCACGCGCGCGCCGAACTCACGATGGGTGACGGTGCGGTCGCCGCATCGCAGGGCGACGGAGTCCGGGGTGCGGAACGGCCCGGACGCGACGGCGTCGGCAAGCGTGTCGGCCGGCAACTCGACGGCCCGCCCGATCGACAATCGTTGCTGCGCTCGTTCTTCGGCCTCCGTCAGCAGCGCGATGTCCGCGACCGGGACGTCCGCGTCGGTTGCGAATGCGGTCAGGGTCGCCACCAGCGCAGATGCGATCATCTCCGCGGTCTCGGCGTCGAACAGAGCCGTGGCGTAGGTGATCGACCCGGCCAGACCGCCGTCCGCCGATTCGCGGACACCGATCGTCAGGTCGAACTTGGCGGCCGTCTCGTCGGTCTCGACGAACTCGGCGGTGAGATCGCCAAGGGACGCGGTGATCGCCTCGGGCACCCGGGCGGCATGGACGAGCATCACCTGTGCCAGTGGCTCGGCGTTCTCGATCCGCGCCGGCCGGACCGTGTCGACCACCCGCTCGAACGGCACGTCCGCGTTGTCGACGGCGGCGAGGTCGGTGCGCCTCACCCGGTCGAGCAGCGCGGCGAGGGTGAGGTGCGGATCGACGTCGACGCGCAGGATGACCGTGTTGACGAACATGCCGACGAGACGGTCGATCTGCTCGTGTCCCCGGCCTGCCACCGGAGTGGCCACCGCGATCCCGGGGGTTGCGGTGAGGCGGGTGAGCACGGCCGCAAGTGCGGTGTGCACGACCATGAAGAGCGTGGCCCGATGTTCGGTGGCGCGGTGTCGGAGCCCGGCGACAACCGCCATCGGCAGCGACCACCGCATGGTCTGCGCGCGCCCGTCCGGTGTCCGCGACCGCGGACGATCGGTGGGCAGCGGCAGCACGTCGGGCAGACCGTCGAGATGTTCCCGCCAGTACCCCAGCTGCCGTGCCATCAACGAGCCCGGGTCGGCCGGGTCACCGAGCCGATCCCGCTGCCAGAGAGCGTAATCCGCGTATTGAACATCCAGGGCCGGCCACTCCGGCACGTGCCCGGCGCGCCGGGCCCGATATGCACGGGCGATGTCTGCCGACAGCACGGGAGCGGATTCGCCGTCCGCGGCGATGTGGTGGAGGGCGATGACGAGCACATGCTCGCTCGCCGAGACCGTGATGATCCGTGCGCGGAGCGGCAGGTCGACCGTGACGTCGAAAGGGGTCTCGATCACGTCGCGGATCGCGCGTTCGGTCATCGGCTCGGCGTCCGCCCCGCCCGTCGCAACAGGCCGTGCATCCGCCGAGACGAGTCCGATGGTGAGCCGCCCGGACCAGTCGTCGCAGATCACCTGGACGGGTTCCGCGCCGTTGCCGTCGTCGGTCGTCGGATAGATCGTCCGCAGGACCTCGTGGCGTTCGACGACGTCGTGGAGCGCGGCGCGCATCGCGGATACGTCGAGGCGGCCGCGCAGACGGATGACGACCGGGATCACATAGGCACTCGAGTCCGGTTCGAAGCGGTTGAGGAACCACATCCGGCGCTGAGCGTACGAGACGGGGATCGGGTCGGGACGCCTGACGGCCCCCGGGACGGGACCCGGTGTCGCAGTACCGACATGACCGGCGTCGATCGCCGCTGCGAGGTCACGCACGGTCGGCGACTCGAACAGGGCGCGCACCGGGATCGTCGCACCCACCGCGGTGCCGAGGCGCGCGACGACACGGGTGGCCGACAGAGAAGTGCCACCGAGATCGAAGAACGACGCCGTCGCCGACACCCCGCCCCCGTCGTCGAGACCGAGCACGGTCGCGTATACGTCCGCGACCGTGCGTTCGGTGTCGGACGCCGGCTCGACATACGAGCCCCCGTCGAACCGTGCCGGCGGCAGTGCGGCGCGGTCGAGTTTTCCGGTTGCCGCGAGAGGGATCTCATCGAGGACGACGATCGCGGCGGGAACCATGTGGGCCGGTAGCTTGCGGGCCGCATGCGCGATCACCAGGTGGGTGTCGGGCCGGGTGCCGTTCGGGCCGTGGACCCACGACACCAGCACCGTCTCCCCCGACGTCGGATGGTCGACCCCGGCGCTGGTCGCGAAATCCACCGAGTCGAGTTCCTCGAGGACCGCGTCGATCTCCCCCAGCTCGATGCGGAAGCCGCGGACCTTCACCTGGAAGTCGCTGCGGCCGAGGAAGTCCAGTGCCCATTCCCCGGCACGCCTGCGCCACCGGACGATGTCGCCCGTTCGATACATCCGTCGCCCGGGGGCCCCGAACGGCGCGGCCACGAAGCGCTCCGCGGTCAGCCCGGTCTGACGCAGGTATCCCGCCGCGAGAGCGGACCCGGAAAGGTACAGCTCACCGGAGACACCAGGCGGCACCGGATGCAGACGGGGATCCAGGACCATGGCCTCCATGCCCGCGATCGGACCGCCGACGGTGATCGGTCGGTCCGGTCGCAGCGGGCTCGACGACGTCGCCCAGATCGTGGTCTCGGTGGGGCCGTAGAGGTTCAACATCGTGCGCGACGGCGCCCATGCCCGGACCAGTTCGGGCGAGCAGACGTCGCCGGCGACACAGACCACGGCCAGATGAGGGAAGGTGTTCTCGGACAACGCGTCGGACACCGTGGCGAGTGCGGTCGGGGTGATCGTGGCGTGTGTGACCGACTCCCCCGCGATGAGCGCGGCGAGTTCGGCACCCCCCGACATTCCGTCGGGTGCGACGACCATCGTGGAAGCCGCAGCCACCGCGATCAGTGTCTCGAACACCGTTGCGTCGAAACCTGGTGCGGCGAAACGCAGTACACGCGAGGAGGGCGTCAGTTCGAACCGGCGCCGCGCGTCGGCCACGAGGTCGGCCACACCGCGATGCGCGACGGCGACACCCTTGGGCCGGCCCGTGGAGCCAGACGTGAAGATGACGTAGGCGGTGTCATCGACCCGGATGGCCGGATCGTCGCCCGAGAGATCGGGTCCGGCGGCCGGCTCGGCCGGATCATCCGGTTGGCCGTCCACGACGAGCCACTCGGCGGTGCCGGACGGTGTCCGGAGGGCAGCGAGTCTGTCCGACGTGGTCAGTCCGAGGCGGGCGTCGATCGTGTCGAGCATGTAGCGGATTCGGTCGCCGGGCAGCCCGGGGTCGACGAGCGCCACGGCGGCCCCGGTGCGCGCCACGGCCCAGAAACCGACCGCACCGGCGAGCGAGCGTGGTGTGGCCAGGGCCACCACCGCACCCGGTACGGCTCCTCGCCTGCGCAGGACGCGGGCGAGACGACCGGTCCACCGATCGAGTGCGTCGTAGGTGAGCGACTGCCCGCCCTCGATGACCGCCACACCATCGGGGTTCTGCCGCACAGCCGTCGCCAGCAGATCACGCAGCACCATCGGCGACGACGCTGCACCCGGGGCGCGGACCACCGCCTGCCTCGCATCGTCTCCGGTCGGGAGATCACCGACCGGAGTGCCCGGCGACTCGACGACGGCTCGGGCGAGCGTGAGGAGACGGCGTGCGAACGACTCGACGGTGTCCGCATCGAACAGTGCGGTGGCGTAGGTGAGGAGGATCCGGGTGTCCTCATAGGCCGGTCTGCCGGGCGTGTCGAGAACCGTGATCTGCAGATCGACCTTCGCCGTGGTGACCGGGGGTTCGATCTCGGCGACGGTCAGTCCGGGCAGTTCCACGGTCGGTCGTTCGGCGTTCTGGAACGCCAGCGCGACCTGAAAGACCGGCGGGTGTGCCGTGCTCCGGGCCGCGAGCACCTCGTCGACCACACTCTCGAACGGCAGGTCGGCGTGGTCGAGTCCGGCGATGTCGGTGTCGCGGACGTCGGCGAGCAGGGCGTCGAAGCCGACGTCGCGACGCACTGTGGTGCGTAATGCCAAGGTGTTGACGAACATTCCGATCATGCCGTCGAGCGCCCGTTCGCCCCGCCCGGCCACCGGCGTGCCGATCACCACGTCCTCGCTGCTCCCCGACCGCATGAGGGCCACCGCGAGCAGGGCGTGAACCACCATGAACGGCGTCGCGCCGTGCCGGTCGGCCAGTGCGGTCAGGCCGGCCCAGGTGGTGGCATCGACAACGGTGGACACCTCCGCTCCGGCGTCGTCCCGGAGCGCGGCGCGAGGACGGTCCACAGGCAGGTCGACGAGTTCGGGCGCACCGGCCAGTCGTGTCCGCCAGTAGTCGAGTTGCCGTGCCGCGAGGGACGCCGGGTCCGTGGGGTCGCCGAGTCTGGACCGTTGCCAGACCGCGTAGTCGACGTACTGCACCGGCAGGGGCGCCCACCCGGGTGCCCTCCCCTCCAGTCGAGCGCGGTAGGCGTCGACGAAATCGGTGACCATCGGCGCGACCGAGCCGCCGTCACTGATGATGTGGTGGACCACGAGGACCAGAATCCAGTCGTCCTCGCCCACCCGGATCAGCCGTGCCCGCACCGGCGCGGCCCGCTCGAGATCGAAACCGCGAGTGGTGATCTCCGCGACGGTGTCGGTGATGTCCGCCTCACCCGCACCGCGCAGGTCGATCGGCGGATCGGCGCGGACGTCGTGACGGGTGTCCCCGGGCGCGGCGATGAGTTGTTCGGGAACGCCGTCGGGTGCGACGAATCGCGTACGCAGGACCTCGTGTCGGGCGAGGAGGTCGTCGAGTGCCGCCGCCACGACCGCCGGTTGCAGTCTCCGCACCTCGCCGTGCGCGCCGTCGGTGGATGCGCCGCCGAGCCGGAGGACAGCGGGGATGAGATAGCCGGCGCCACCGGGGTCGAGACTCTCCAGGAACCAGATACGTTGCTGCGCGGGCGAAAGCGGGAGGACGCCGTCACGATCCGCCGGGCGCAGGGGGATGCGGGCCGCGGCGTCGCCCGACGGCGCGTCGGCGTCCTGGGCGAGCCGCTCCTCGATGACCGCGGCCAGACCGCGCACCGTCGGTGCGGCGAAGACATCGCGCGCGGACACCGTCGTGTCGAAGGAGTCGGCTGCACGGGCGGCAACTCTGGTGGCGGTGAGCGAGTTTCCGCCGAGATCGAACAGGGAGGAGGTGACTCCCACCTCGTCCACGCCGAGGATCTCGGCGACGAGGGCGGCGAGATCCTCCTCGATGGCCGTGGCCGGCGGTTCCGCGGTTGCCGACCCGGCGGCGGCCCCGGGTTCCGGCAGCGCGTCCCGGTCGAGTTTGCCGTTGACCGTCAGCGGCAGTCTGTCCAACCACACGTATCGCGTGGGGATCATGTAGTCGGGTACCGCCGCGCTCAACCGAGCTCGGATCTCGTTCTCGGACCGTTGCTCCGAGTGGGCCGCGACGAGATATCCGACGAGGTGCTCGGTGTCGCCGAGTGTCCGGATGACCGCGCCGGCGGCGTCCACACCGTCGAGCGCGGACAGCGCCGCCTCCACCTCGCCGAGCTCGATGCGGAAACCCCGCAGTTTCACTTGTCCGTCGCGTCGACCCACGAACTCGATCGACCCGTTCCGGGCCACCCCGACGTCGCCGGTGCGGTACATGCGCGTCCCCGGCGGCCCGAACGGGTTCGCGACGTATCGGGTCGCGGTCTGCCCGTGGCGGCGGAGGAAGCCGCGGGTGACCTGGACTCCCGAGACGTAGAGTTCGCCGGGTACCCCGTCGGGCAACGGCGCGAGTCGACCGTCGAGGACGTGGACGCGAGAACCGAGCAGTGGCGTACCGATGTCGGAGGCGGTCGCCGCGTCGACGAACGCGCGGGTCAGCTCGCGACGCGTCATGTAGACGGTGGTCTCTGTCGGGCCGTACATGTTGTTCAGCTGCGGACCCGCTACGTCGGCCCCCGGCCGCGTCACCGATCCGTCGACGTCCCGGTCCGCCTGCCAGGTACGGACATGTTCGTAGTCCAGCAACTCGCCGGAGAAGTGCAGTCGCCGAACCGAATCCGGAATCCGGCGCCCGTGGGGCGGGCGCACGGCCGCGCCGAACTGATAGAACGACGATGGGGTGAAGTTGACGATCGTGACGCCCTCGCGGTCGAACGCCTCCACGACGTCGTCGGGTGCCCGCGTGGTCGCGTGGTCGAGGACCACGAGACGTCCGCCCGCGACGAGGGCGGCCCAGATCTCGCCCACCGACACGTCGAACGCGTAGGAGTGGAACATCGACCACACATCGTCGGGCGAACTCTCCACCAGCACGTCGAGCGCAACCAGCAGGGATACGACGTTGTCGTGGGTGACGACAACGCCTTTCGGCGTACCCGTCGAACCGGAGGTGTACATCACGTAGGCCGCCGAATGCGCGGCGACGTGGGTCGGGAGGCTCGGTTCTGCCCGTTCGCCCGCCGCGAACAGGTCCTGCCGGGTGGTCAGCGGCGCTGGCATCCCGTCCCAGGCGCGCACCGTGTCGGAGTCGGCGACGATCAGGACCGGTGCGGCGTCGTCGATGATGGTGTGCAACCGTGCGCGTGGATGCGTCCGGTCCAGCGGGAGATACGCCGCTCCGGTCTTGAGAACGGCCAGCAGGGTCACGATGAGCTCGGCCGAGCGCGGGAGCGCCACTCCCACCAGAGTGTCGGGCCCGGCGCCGCGAGCGGTCAACGCGCGTGCCAGTCGGTCGGTCTGTTCGTCGAGTTCCCGGTAGGTGATCGCGGCGCCGTCGAGATCGGTCAGGGCCGGCGCATCGCCGCGTCGGCGCGCGGCGATCCGCACCAGACCGGGCAGCGATTCGCGGTCTCCCGTGCCGAGCACGTCGTCGATGCGCGTGCCCAGCTCGTGCAGGATCGCGCTCGCCGCCGAGGCCAGCTCGGCCGGGGTGAGTCCGGCGCGGGGCATGAGTGCGGTGACGGTTGCGCGGACTGCCGCGCCCGGATCGACACCCCGTTCGGTCAGCGTGACCACAGAGGCCGACACCCGGCGCCACAGTATGCGGAACGAGATGGGGCCGGCGGCCCCCGGCATCGCCTCGACGTCGCCGGCATGGGTGGCCGCGAGCGCGAGCGATCGCAGCACGGGAGGCTGGCCCGCCGACACCGGTGTCGGCCCCGATCGGGTGCGGGGAATCGAGGTGTCCGAGGTCACGCGGGTTCCACGCGATTCCGCGGGACCGGACCCGGTCCGCCTGCTGTGCCGTTGCCCAGCACCGACCCGGCGGCGGCCCGAACGGACTCGAAGACGTCGTCGATCGAACGGTCGGCGTCGGCGAGGAGGGTCGCGACGGCGATCGTGAGAGCTTCGTCGGCGTCCTCGCCCGGCAGCGACAATGACATCGCCACGGCGGTTGCCTCCAGGTCGGCGAAGGTCACCTCCGGGGCGCCGGGCACACCGATGAGGGTGTCGGGTGCGACGGCCGCGACCTGTGAGACCAGTTCGTGGAGGGGGCGTTCGTCGTCGGAATCCGTTGCCGACGGCCCGGCCTCCTCCCAGATGGCGAGGTCACCCACGGGGGTATGGGGCCGGGAGACGATGTCGGCCAGGATGTTCCGGTACCGCTCGGCGAGGAGTTCGACCGTGGTGTGGTCGAAGAGGTCGGTGTCGTAGGCGATCTGGCCGCCGAGGGCACCGGCGCGGTCGACGCCGTCGAGATCTCCCGGGTACAGCATCAGTTCGAGGTCGACCTTCGCGGGGAACGAAGCCGGTGGCCGGGGACGCACTCGCAACCCCTCGAGGTCCATCTCGGGCACCTGGAGGTTCTGGTAGGCCAGCATGACCGAGAAGAGCGGGTTCCGACGTCCGCGTCGCTGCAGTCCACTCTCGCCGCGGGCGAGGTGGTCGACGATCTCGTCGAAGGACACGTCCGCGTGTCCGAGATCGGCGAAGTCGTCGGTCTGCACGCGCCGCAGCAGCTCGTCGAACGGCTCGTCGAGTCGCAGGCGGGTGCGGAGCGGGACCGTGGTGGCCAGCATGCCCACCATGTCCGCGAGGGCCGGGTCGTCGCGGCCGGCGAACGGCGTGCCGATGACGATGTCGTCGTGCCCCGACAGTCGTCCGACGAGTACCGCGAGGGCCGCGTGCATCACGACGAACTGTGTCGTGTTGTTGACCCGCGCCAGCTGCTGGAGCAGCGTTGCGGTGGTCGACGGGATCGTCAGGTCGACCACACCGCCGATGTGGCGGGGTTCCACAGGTCGCGGCCGGTCGGCCGGGATAGTCGCCGGTTCGCTCGGCCGGGCGAGACGGCGACCCCAGTAGTCGAGCTGGCGTCGGTGTTCGGTGATCCCGTCAGGTCCCGGTGTCTGTTGACGTTCGGCGTGCCAGATCGCGTAGTCGGCGAATTGCACGCGGGTGGCACGTGCGTTGCGGCTGCCGGGAGCCGATGCCGCGGTTCCGGCATGTCCGGCGATGCGTGCGGCATATGCCTCGGTGAGGTCACGGGCCAGCGGGCCGAGTGAGTGGCCGTCGGCGTTGATGTGGTGGATCACGACGACGAGGATGTGCCGGTCGGCGCGTACCCGGAGGATCGCCGCGCGCATCGCGTGGGCTGCGGTGAGGTCGAAACCCGGCTCCACGACGCCTGCGATCTCGTCGTCGACCTGGTGTTCGGCGACGTCGACGAGGGGAATCCGGAAGTCGTGCAACACGTCTGCGGCCGGCACGATGACCTGCATCGGACTGTCGCCGTGTAGCGGGTAGCGGGTCCGGAGCGATTCATGTCTGGCGATGAGATCGCCGACGGCACCGGTGAGCGCCGGGATGTCGAGGCGTCCGTCGAGCTCGAGTGTGAGGCCGATGTTGTACACCGACGACGTGAGGTCGACCTGATTGATGGACCACAGCGCGCGCTGGACGCCGGTGAGGGCGACCATGTGGGTGCGTTCGCGCGGCGTCAGCATCCGGCTCGGCGTCGTGGGGTCGCCGGTGGTCACGGCGGCCACGAAGTCGGCGACCGTGGGGTTCTCGAACAGCAGGGCCAGCGGCACTCGGCGACTTAGGTGTTGCTCGACCAGGTAGGTCACCTTGGTCGCGGAGAGCGAGCTGCCGCCGAGTTCGAAGAATCCGTCGTACACGCTCACCTCGTGTACGCCGAGGACGTCGGCGAAGATCCCGGCGACGACGACCTCGAGTCTGCTGCGCGGTGCGACGTAGGCGCGGGCGGGCGAGATGTCCACCGCGGGAAGGGCTCTGCGATCGACCTTCCCCGTGCGGGTGAGCGGGAGCTCGTCGAGGACGACCACGGTATGCGGCACGAGATGTGCGGGAAGCAGCGCGACAGCGTGGTCGAGGATCTGTTCGGGTGCCGGGATGCGTCCCGGTGTCGGGGTCACGTAGGACACCAGCACGGTGTCGCCGGCCGGCGTCGGCGTCCCGACGCTCACGGCTCCCTTGATGTCTGGGTGGGTGAGGAGCACACCGTCGACCTCGCCCGGCTCGACTCGCATCCCGCGGATCTTGATCTGGAAGTCGTTGCGTCCGTGATAGATCAACTCACCCGAGGGTGTCATGGTCACGAGGTCGCCGGTGCGGTACATCCGCGTGCCCTCGTCGAAGGGGTTGGCGACGAAGCGGGACGCGGACAGGGCGGAACGACCGTGGTATCCGAGTCCCAGTGCGCGGCCGGACAGATAGAGCTCGCCGACGACGCCGTGCGGAACCGGTCGTAGGCCGGCGTCGAGGACCAGCAGGCCGACACCCGAGATGGGGCCACCGATCGTCACGCGGTCGGTGGACCGCAGCGGGCCGGAGGCCGTGGCCCAGATGGTGGCCTCGGCGGGACCGTACAGATTGAGCAGCGGCCGCCCGGCGGCGTCCCAACGGGCGACGAGTTCCGGCGGGCACGCCTCCCCCGCCACCATCATCACGTCGACGCCGGGTACGACGCGGGGGTCGAGGGTGGCGAGGGCCGTCGGCGTCATGATCGCGTGGGTGACCCGGTGTTCGGACATGAGCGCTTCGAGCTCGGGGCCGGCGAACACCTCAGGTGGACTGATCACCAGCTGCGCGCCCGTGCCCACCGCGAACACGATCTCCCACAGCGCGACGTCGAAGCCGGGCGCGGCGACGTGGAGGATGCGGGAATCGGTGGTGGCGCCGAGCCTGCTCCGCTGTTCTGCGGTCAGCTCGGCGAGCCCCGCGTGGGTCAGCGCGGCCGCCTTCGGCCGGCCGGTGGAACCCGACGTGAACTGGAGATAGGCCACGTCGTCGACGGAGACCGGTCGGGTGCGTTCGGCGTCGCGGACCGGGTGCGCCGGCCGGCCCGCGATGCTCAGTTCGACTTCGAGGTCGTCGAGGAACCACTGCTCGACCAGGTGCCGGGGCATGTCGCTCTCGGCCTGGTCGCTGTCGGCCTGTCCGCTGTCGGTCGGGCCGCTGTCGGCGTGGTCGGTGTCGGTCGGGTCGCTGTCGGTCGGGTCGCTGTCGCCACCGGAGACGGTGATCACCAGGACCGCACCGCTGTCGGCGAGCATTGCGGCGCGACGCGCGGCGGGCAGGCGGGGGTCGACCATGACGAACGCGGCCCCGCTGAGGGCGACGCCGATCAGCGCCAGCACCGAACGGTGTGACCGCGGGATGCTGATCGCCACGACGTCGCCCGGTCCGATGCCCCGGTCGATGAGAACGCGTGCGATCTGGTTGGTCGCGGTGCTGACCTCGGCCCATCGCAACGTGCCCGCACCGGTCAGTGCCGGGGCCGCGGGGTCGGCGGCGGCCATGCCGGCGGCGAGTACATCGGCCAGGGTGACCTCTGGACGGCGCCCGCGAGGTGGCGCGGTGAGCGCTCGGACCACGTCGGGTCCGAGCACGTCGATGGTTCCGATCGCCCGGTCTGGGGCAAGAACCATCCGGGCGAGGACGTGGCGCAGGCATCCCGCCAGGAGTTCGATCGTGCGGGCGTCGAAAAGATCCGTGGCATAGGAGAACTCGACGGCGTACGCATCAGGGCGGTCGGTCACGGTGACGGTCACGTCGTATTTCGCCGCGGGCACTCGCGCGTCGAGGATCTCGGCCGAGCCGGCCCAGTGCGTGAGCGCCTCGAGCTGATCGGGCTGCACCGTCAGGGCCACCTGGAAGAGCGGTGAATGCGATGGTGAGCGATGCGGCGCCACGGCGTCGACGACACGTTCGAACGGCACGTCGGCGTGGCTCATCGCGCGGGCGCTGCGCCGGTGAGCGGCGGTGACGAGGTCGGCGACCGTGTCGCCGGGGCGGAGCGCGGTCCGCAGCACGACGGTGTTGACGAACATGCCGACGAGTTCGCCGACCGCGGGGTCGTCGCGTCCGGCGACCGCGGTGCCAATACTCACGTCGTCGGTGGCGGCGAGGCGGCCCAGCGTGAGGGCCAGTGCCGACTGGAACACCGCGAACGGTGTGGCTGACAACGATTTCGCGAGCGCCCGGATGCCGGCTGTCGCGTCTGCGTCGAGTTCGGTGTCGACGTGGGCACCCTCACTCGACATCACCCGCGGGCGCGGCCGGTCGGTGGGGAGTTCCAGTAGGTCCGGGGCGCCGTGTAGTTCCGATCGCCAGAAGTCGAGGCCCTCGATCAGGGTCTGCGACGGTGACTCCGGGGTGCCGAGCGTCGCCGCGCGCTCGATGGCCACGTCCGCGTACTGCATGGGCAACGGGGTGAAGGCGGGTCGGCCCCCGGCGCGGCGGCTGTCATAGGCCGTCATCAGGTCCCGCAGCAGTGGTCGGAGCGAGTGCCCGTCCGCGGCGATGTGGTGCAGGACCAGGACCACCACGTCGCCATCCGGATGACCCGTGATCAGCCGGTACCGGAACGGGATCTGGACGGCGAGATCGAAACCCACACCCGCGACGGCGGCGACGGCCGCGTCGACCCCGCCGTCCGAGGACGAGGACACACGCGCGACCGTCACCGTGTCCGCACCCAGCGCCTCGTCGGCCGCGTCGATGTCGAGGATGCGCTGTTCGGGTTCACCGTCGACCATCGGGAAGACGGTGCGCAGGATCTCGTGACGGTCCAGGACGTCGCGGACCGCCCGGCGCAGGATGCCCGGGTCGACCTCGTGGGACAGTCGCAGTGCCCCCGACATGTTGTAGGTGGACTCCGCCGGGGCCATCCGGTTGACGAACCACAGCCGGGTCTGCGCCTGCGACAACGGAATCCGGGCCGGCCGCGGTCGCGAGGAGGTGTGGGTGGCGGAATGCGCCGACGTCGGGGCCGGAACCGCTCGGCCGGCGAGATCAGCAAGGTCGTCGGCGTCGAAGACATCGGTCAACGCAATCGTCAACCCGTGATCGAGGCGCGCACGGGACACCATCCGTGCAGCGGTCAGCGAGTCGGCACCGAGCGCGAACAGGTTGTCCGCGACGCTGACGCTCTCGCGTCCGAGCGCTTGCGCCACCAGGGACACGACGGCCATCTCCGCGGGCGTTCGTGGCTCCCGGAACGGCACTGCGTGCGAATCGAAGTCGGGCGCAGGCAGGGCCCGTTGATCGAGCTTCCCCGACCGGGTCGTCGGGAAGGTGTCGAGGAACACGACGCCGAGCGGCACCATGTGTCCGGGAAGGCGGCGCCGGCAATGAGCCCGTACCGCATCGGCGTTGAGTTCGCCCGTTCCGCTCCGGGAGTCGGACTGCCCGGGACGCGAACGGAGATAGGCGACGAGAACGGGTCCGGGTGCGAGATCCCGGCGGGCGACCACGACCACCGCGTCAACGCCCGGCATCGATGCGATCACCGACTCCACCTCGCCGAGTTCTACCCGTTGACCGCGGATCTTCACCTGGTGATCGGTGCGGCCGAGATACTCCAGCTCGCCGTCGGAGGTCCACCGAACGAGGTCGCCGGTGCGGTACATCCGCGTGCCGGTCGGGCCGGCCGGATCGGTCACGAACCGCGACGAGGTCTGACCCGCAGCGCCGAGGTAGCAGTTCGCGAGTTGCGTTCCGGCCAGGTACAACTCGCCCGTCACCCCGATCGGCACCGGACGCAGGCGACTGTCGAGGACACGGACCTCGGTGCCCGGCACGGGGTGGCCGATGGGGACGACCGACCCGGCCCCGGCGACACGATGAGCGGTCACGTCGATGGCGGCCTCGGTCGGGCCGTAGAGGTTGATCAACTCGACTGACGAGGTGTCGCGGACCCGCCGTGCCAACTGGACCGACAGCGCCTCCCCCGACGTGAACACCCACCTCACGTGATCGGGGAACGACACCTCGCCGGGAGCGGCGTCATCCCGGAGCGCGGGGGTGTCCGTGTCGGTGCAGACGGAATCGAGAACCACGTCGAGATACGCATCGAGCATCGAGGGAACGAAGTGCGCGACCGTGACGCGCGCGTCGTCGATGAGGGCGCGCAGATACGACGGATCCCGGTGTCCCCCCGGGCGCGCGATGACCATCTGGGCCCCCGTACGCAACGGCCACAACAACTCCCAGACCGACACGTCGAAGGTCGCGGGGGTCTTGTAGAGCACGACGTCGCCGACCGAGATCGGGTGGTCGTCCTGCATCCACGTCAACCGCTGGTCGATGGCGGCATGCCCGATCTCGACACCTTTGGGGATACCGGTGGAGCCGGAGGTGAAGATGACGTACGCGGCCTGCGTCGGTGATGAGATGTGCCGCCGGCCGGGGCGCGCGTTCACCGGTACCGGCTCCTCGACCAGCTGAAGGCCTCGGTCGGTGAAGAAGCTCGCGTCCACCCGCAGCACCGGGTCGACGGCCGCGGTGACGGCCCGCCGGCGTTCCTCCGGTTCGGCGGGGTCGACCGGGACGTAGGCCGCGCCCAGTCCGATCGCGGCATAGACCGAGCAGATCTGTTCTATCGAGCGGTCCAATTCGACTATCACCCGATCGCCGGGACCCACTCCGGCCGCGGCGAAGCGATCTTCGAGCAGCGCGCAGGCCCGGGCGAAACCGGCGTAGGTGAGCGTGGTCGGACCGAACGTGATGGCGGGTGCGTCGGGAGTGGCGGCGACCTGGCGGTCGAACGCGGCCAGGATGTGGCCGTCGGTCGTGCGGGTCGCCGGACCCCCGTTTCCGAGCCGCTCGAGCGCCGACGATTCCCCGGGCATCAACAGATCGAGATCGGCGACGGGCCGGTGCGGCTCGTCGACGAATTGACCCAGGATGTGGAGCAGCCGGTGGCGGTGCGTGTCGAGTTCGTCGGGATCGTAGAGGCTGGGGTTGGCGTGCAGCCCGACCTCCAGCGGCGCGTCGGGCCCCGCGGCGAACACGTTCAACACCAGGTCTTCGACCATTCCGGCCGAGAGCATGTGGTATCCGACCCGAGCGCCGTCGATGACGATCGGCTTGTCGAAGAGCAGCAGGTTCACCAGGGGCCCGAAGGACGTGCCGGCGGCGTCGCCGAAGCCCGCCGCCGCCCTGATGTCCTCGGAGCGGTACCGCTGATGCCGGAGTCCCGCGGTGATCTCGGCGGTCACCGCGGAGACGACGTCGGCGCATGTCGCGCCTCCGACCCCGTCGATGCGCAGCGGCAGCATGTTGGAGACCATTCCGGCCGACTGTCTGATGCGCGCCGTCGTGCGCGCTGTGACCGGCAGACTCAGCACGATGTCGTCTCCGCCCGACATCCTCGCCAAGTAGGCGGCGAACGCCGCGGTCAGGACGGCAGCCACCGACGCATCGAGACTCTTGGCGCAGCGCCGCAGGGCTGCGTCGAGCGACGGTCCCAGCATCCCGGCCGCGACGACCGTCTCGCTGTGTATGCCGGATGTGGCCGGGTGTGTCGCGAGGCTCACGCGTTCGGGGAGCCCGGCCGCACGCTCGGACCAGAAGGCATGGTCGCGGTCGAAACGCGTGCTCTGTCGGTAGGCGGCATCGTCGGCAACGACCTCGGCGAGGCCTGCCCGACGCGGCGGCACGTACGGGCCGGTTCCCGACACGTCCGCGTTGTAGCGTGCGACTGCCTCATGCAGGCACACCAGAGCGCCGTATCCGTCGAAGGCGATGTGATGTCCGCGCATGTACCAGTAGGTGCGGTCGTCGGCGACACGGAGGAAGGCCGCGACGGCGACCGGCTCCCCGAGCAGATCGACGGAGCGCTGGTGATCGGCACGCATCCACTGATCCGCGGCGGCGACCGGGTCCGCGGCGCCGCGCAGGTCGATGTCGACGACATCGAACGGGACGGAATGGTCGACGAACTGCATCGGGATGCCGTCGATCTCGGTGACGCGTGTGTATGCGGTCTGGAGTTCTCGGGCCGCCTCGATCACGCCACGCCGGAACAGTTCTCGATCGAATTCGCGGCCGTCGTCGACGATGTCGAGATAGTGCGCCACCGTCACCGAGTGGTCGTCGTCGAGGTTCTCGGCGAACCACATGGCGCGTTGCGCAGCGGTCAGCTCGATGAGATCCGCCGTGTCGGGCACACCGGCCATCGCGAAGTGTCCGTCTCCCCCAGTCCCATCTCGGTGGGACACGTTGTCATGCATGCGTCGTCCGACTCGGATCGCGGCGAATGGGTCGCTCGACGACGACGCCCCCGCGTCCCCCCGATGCGATCGTCGAACAGCAACGAATCATACGCGGTACATCGCTACGCCTTCCGAAAGTGATACATCCCATTCGTGAATCACTCAGGCAATCCTTGCCACACTTGAAATACTCTGTGACAGATGGGATCACGTGCGTGCCATTCAGTCACACCGGTCACTCTCGTACCGCCACGGAGGGTTACCCGGCGGCGAGATTAGACCGTTCGACCGACACCGCGGAACGGCGTCCGCGGCCCCGGCGGGTGACGTGGGCATCGCAGCGGGCAAGATCGGGCCATGACTCCGGTGCAGGTGATCGAGGTGGGGCCGCGCGACGGTCTGCAGAACGAGAAGACCTTGCTGTCCGTCGACGACAAGGTCGAGTTGATCGTCCGAAGCGTGGACGCCGGCGTCCGCCGCATCGAGGCGGTCAGCTTCGTCAATCCCGCACGCGTCCCACAGATGGCCGGCGCCGAAGAGGTCATGCGTGGGGTACCGCGCGTGCCGGGAGTCTCCTACATCGGGCTCGTCCTCAATCGCCGCGGACTCCATCGAGCACTCGGCGCCGCGGTGGACGAGGTGAACGCGGTGGTCGCCGCCACCGACGAATTCAGCCGCCGTAATCAGGGCTGCGGCGTGGACGAGGCCGTGGCGGCGGCGATCGACGTCGTTCGCGACGCCCGCGCCGCGGGTCTTGCGACGACCGTGACGGTAGCGGTGTCGTTCGGGTGCCCCTTTGCCGGCGACGTCGATCCGACGCGGGTGGCCGACATCGTCGCGCGTCTGACCGACGGCGCCGCACCCGACGAGATCGCGCTGGCCGACACCATCGGAGTCGGTGTCCCCGCACAGGTGCGCCGGCTCGCCGAACTCACCGCAACGCGGGCACCGGGGATTCCACAGCGCTGGCATTTCCACAACACCCGCAACACGGGCTACGCCAACGCCCTGACCGCCCTCGACTCCGGCGCGAGCGCACTCGACGCCAGCATCGGCGGATTCGGTGGGTGCCCGTTCGCGCCCGCGGCGACCGGCAACATCGCCTCGGAGGACCTCGTCTATGCGCTCGACCGCTCGGGCGTCGATACCGGGATCGACATGCAGGCCCTCATCGACGCCGCGCACTGGCTGGGCAGGGCGCTCGACAAAGACGTCCCCGCACTCCTCGGGCGTGCCGGGGGTTTTCCGGCAGCCCGCTGAGGCGGGGACGTCGATTCGCCGGCGCGGTGCGCCGTTACAGCGGCTTCTATCCGGTGGTGTGCACGATCAGCACGTCGCATGCGGACTTGCGAGCGACGTCGGCCGGTACCGATCCGAGGAGCCGCCCCGCGATCGAGTTGAGTCCACGGTTGCCCACGACCAGCAGGTCTGCCTTGACATCGCTCACCAACTGCAGCAACGCGTCGACCGGCGCTCCCTTGACCGGTCGCTGAACGATGTTCGTGGCGCCGGCCTTGCTCGCGCGCTCCTTGGCGGTGCGCAGGATCTCCTCGGTGGGGGTCGATCCCGTGACCTGGTACGCCTCGTCCTTGAGGATGTCGGCGGCGTCGCCGGCACCACGCTCGTTCGGGAAATACGCGCAGGCGATCACCAGCTGTGCATCGCCGGCGAGCGCCCCAGCACGCTCCACGGCCTTCATCGACGACTCGGAGCCGTCGGTCCCGACGACGACGGTTTCGTAAGAGCTCATCCCAACCTCCCGACATGAAATCGCCTCGCTGCCCATCAGCGAGGCGTCACCGCGAATCCCCGAAACAAGGGGCTCTTGCATCGGGACACTAGTTTGCCACGGGTGGGTCTGTCCCCCGATCGTGGTGATCGGCACACTGACACCGCGCGACGATCAACCCGACATCGCAGGTCATTCCACTATTTGATGCCCGCGGCATCCATCCCGCGCATTTCCTTCTTGAGATCGGCGATCTCGTCCCGCAGCCGTCCGGCCAGCTCGAACTGCAGGTCACGAGCGGCATTCATCATCTGATCGGTCAGCTGCTTGACGAGATCGGCGAGCTCGGCCCGCGGCATCGCCGAGACGTCGCGCTTCTCGATGACGCCCGAGCTGCCCGCCTTGGACACTTCGCCCTGTGCACGACGACCGCGACTCGAGTTGCGACCCGAACCTCCCACGGCGACCGCCTCGTCCTCGGCCTCGCGGTACACCTGATCCAGGATGTCGGCGATCTTCTTGCGCAGCGGCTTCGGGTCGATGCCGTGTTCCTTGTTGTAGGCGATCTGCTTCTCCCGACGACGCTCGGTCTCGTCGATCGCGTTCCGCATCGAGTCGGTGATCTTGTCGGCGTACATGTGGACCTCGCCGGACACGTTGCGCGCGGCGCGGCCGATCGTCTGGATCAGTGACGTGGTGCTGCGGAGGAAACCCTCCTTGTCGGCGTCGAGGATGGCGACGAGCGACACCTCTGGGAGGTCGAGGCCCTCGCGCAACAGGTTGATGCCGACGAGCACGTCATAGTCACCGGATCGCAGTTGCCGCAGGAGCTCGACCCGGCGCAGGGTGTCCACCTCCGAGTGGAGATACCGGACGCGGATACCGAGTTCGAGCAGGTAGTCGGTGAGGTCCTCGGACATCTTCTTGGTCAGCGTCGTCACCAGGACCCGCTCGTCGCGGTCGGTACGCACCCGGATCTCGTGGACCAGGTCGTCGATCTGTCCCTTGGTCGGCTTGACGACGACCTGCGGATCGACGAGGCCCGTCGGCCGGATCACCTGCTCGACGAACTCACCGTTGGACTGTCCGAGTTCGTATGGCCCCGGGGTGGCCGACAAGTAGACCGTCTGCCCGATGCGGTCGACGAACTCGTCCCATGTCAGGGGTCGGTTGTCCACTGCCGACGGCAGGCGGAACCCGTATTCGACGAGGTTGCGCTTGCGGGACATGTCGCCTTCGTACATGCCGCCGATCTGAGGGACGGTCACATGCGACTCGTCGATGACCAGCAAGAAGTCGTCCGGGAAGTAGTCGATGAGGGTGGCCGGCGCACTCCCGGCGGCACGGCCGTCGATGTGGCGGGAGTAGTTCTCGATACCCGAACAGAACCCGACCTGTCGCATCATCTCCAGGTCGTAGGTGGTGCGCATGCGCAACCGCTGGGCCTCGAGCAGCTTGCCCTTGCCCTCCAGCTCGGCGAGTCGGTCCTCGAGCTCACGCTCGATGCTCGCCATCGCCCGTTCCATGCGCTCGGGACCGGCGACATAGTGGGTGGCCGGGAAGATGCGGAGTGAATCGACTTGGCGTACGACGTCACCGGTCAGCGGATGCAGGTAGTACAACGCCTCCACCTCGTCGCCGAAGAACTCGATGCGCACCGCCAGTTCCTCGTAGGACGGGATGATCTCGACGGTGTCACCGCGGACGCGGAAGCTGCCCCGGGTGAATGCTGTGTCGTTGCGGGTGTACTGGACGTCGACCAGCAACCTCAGCAGTGCGTCGCGGTCGATCTCCTGGCCGACATCGATCTCGACGGACCGGTCGAGATAGGACTGCGGCGTGCCGAGACCGTAGATGCACGACACCGACGCGACCACGACGACATCCCTCCGGGACAGCAGGCTCGAGGTCGCCGAGTGGCGGAGGCGCTCGACATCGTCGTTGATCGACGAGTCCTTCTCGATGTAGGTGTCGGTCTGGGCGATGTAGGCCTCGGGTTGGTAGTAGTCGTAGTACGAGACGAAGTACTCGACCGCGTTGTTCGGGAGCATCTCCCGCAGCTCGTTGGCGAGCTGTGCGGCCAAGGTCTTGTTGGGGGCCATCACCAGCGTCGGCCGCTGCACCTGCTCGATCAGCCACGCGGTCGTCGCGGATTTGCCCGTGCCGGTCGCACCGAGCAGGACGATGTCCCTCTCGCCCGCGGTGACGCGCTGGGTCAGATCCTTGATGGCGGCGGGCTGATCACCCGCCGGCTCGTACTCGCTGACGACGGTGAAGTGGCCTTCGGTCCGCTCGATCTCGCCGACCGGCCGGAACTCCGAGTGCGCGATGACGGGGCGTTCTGCTGCAAAAGCCATAGTGCCAGGGTAAACGCGCCCTATGACACAAGTGTTCCCTGCACCGTCCGACCCGACCACAGGCTCGGCCCCGCTCGGCCGCTCCCCTGTCTAGATTCAGAGCATGACGACCGATCGTGGACCGGCGACCGACGCACCGGCACCCGCGCCACCACCGTTGCATCCACCCAAACGCGAGCTCTTCGACGTACCGGCGATGACGAACACCGACAACAAGGGGTTCGTCCGCGAGGTCGAGGAGTATCGCGTCACCGAGTACGGGCTCTACATGTCGCGGCGGGCACCCGGGCATCCCAGGTTCGATCATCTGGAGTCCTGGCTCCTGCCCGCCCTGGGCCTGCGCGCCAACATCTTCCACTACCAGGGCGGCTACCGCGAAGGACAGCGGCTCTATCTCGACATCGGACACTTCCACGGCCCCGACGAGCACGGGCACTGGCATGCCGAGGACTGGTATCTCGATCTGGTCGACGTGCCCGGCACTCCACCGGTGCTGCTCGACGCCGACGAACTGCTCGAGGCACACCGGAGCGGTCTTCTCGAGACCGTCCGGTGTGTCGAGGCCATGGAGATCGCGATGCGGGCTCTCGTCGGCTCAGCCGAGCACGGACACGATGTGCAGGCCTGGCTGGACGCCACCGCTGGTGGCGTGGTCTTCTTTCGCGACCACCGTTACGACAGCCGTCACGACGCTCAGTAGGTGGGCAGGACGAAACAGGCTCCCCCGCGGATGAAGTCGGGGAACGGCACGCCGGTGCCGACGTTGACCGACCGGGTCTTCGTGACTCCGTCGAGGGTGGCGGTCAGGACATAACGTCCCGGTGCCGGCGGCCGCCAGACCGGTGTGATCTCGACGCTGGTCGGCTTCTGGTCGTAGATCGTGGCCGTCCGGCCGTTGCCGGTGGAGGTGACCTTCAGATTGGACTTCGACGATCGGGGGTCCCCGACGAGGACGGACAGTTCATAGTCGCAACCGGCGCCATAGGTCCCGTAGTTGGCCGAACCGTTGGCCGACGAACCGTAGCCGGCGAGGGTGTCCACCGCGATACCCTGTAGAGCCGCGTCGGCCGGACCGGCGAACGCCGCGCCCGCGAATGCCGCCACAGCGAATGTCAGTGCGCCCCCGACGATTCGAGCCCGATTTCTCTTACCCCGACCGACCATGTTCTGCTCCACTCCTCAGCTTCGATGCGCCTTGCACCCCCGGGAGTCGGGAGTGCGCGACTCACAAGCTAGCAGTGTGAGACCGGATGCGGACCACTTTTGGAAACGTTTGTAGTCACTTTTTGTGGCAGTGCCCTACCCGGTGGTCACGCGCACCGTCGCGGGGCGCCCCGGATCGCACGATCCGTAGACGTCCGGGCCGGCCTGGGCGAAACCACCGTCGGCGAGACGGTCGCCGAGCGCCAAGGCGGCTTCGGCATCACGGGCGGTGATCTGCAGCGTGGCCGACGACGGGTCGGTGACGTCGACCGCCGTCGCGAGTTCGCCGGCCAGCGCCCACAGCCTGTTGACCAAGCGCGCCGAGGGGCCGTCCGGGTTCGGCTCCGCGGCGACCAGTTCGGGAACCGGTTGGGCGACCCGTCGCGCCCGGACGTTGGATTCCAGGGGCACCAGGCGCTCATCCCAGATCCGAGCCGCCGCCGCGGCGAGGTCCTCCGGCGCGCCCGAATTGTCGAGCCAGACATCGGCCACCGCACGACGCTGGTCGTCGGTCGCCTGCGCCGCGATACGCGCTCGCGCGTCTGCCTCGCCGACACCGCGCATCGTCGTGAGACGGTGCAGGCGCACCTCCGCGTCCGCGTACACGATGACCACCAGATGGAAGAAGGGCGCCGTGTGGTTCTCGACCAGGAGCGGGATGTCCTGCACCACAATCGCATCCGCCGGTGCCGCATCGAGGAGCGCCTGCGTGCGCGCACCGATCAGCGGGTGGGTGATGCCGTTGAGCTTCTGGCGGGAGTCGTCGTCGACGAACGCCTTGGCCGCCAGGGCGGGCCGGTCGAGCGCCCCGTCCGCGGCGAGGATGTCGGCACCGAACGCGTCGACGAGCGCGGCCAGACCCTCGGAACCGGGTTCGACCACCTCCCGCGCGATCTTGTCCGCGTCGATGATGTACGCGCCCCGCTCGACGAAGGTCTTTGCCACGGTCGATTTGCCGGCACCGATACCACCGGTCAGTCCAAGCCTGATCACGCCCACCAGTCTGACAAATCCTCCGGCAGGACAATCACACGGGCGGAGAGCCGACCGGCCCCGGTCCCCGGAGACTCCCGACGATGACCGTCGTGGAGACCTCCCCGGGAAACGGGGCCGAGAGTGGCGCCGGCCGCTAGCCGGTGACCGCGGCGAGCTCGATGGTCTGGTGCGGCAGATCGGCCTCGCCGACCTTCTCGTTCTTGGTCAGGTCGATGGCGACGATCTTCTTGGCCGCAGGGTCGCTGACGTAGGCGATGTTCTCCTGGACCACGACGTTCGGCATCGGGGACTGCCACTCGTCCGGCTCGGTCCATGCACCGACCGCGGGGATCTCGGCGATCTCCTGGGCCGTGTTGACATCGAAGACATGCAGGGCGCCATCGGTTCCCAGGATCACGGCGGACCCACCCGGGCCACGCTCGATGGACCGGAAGCTGTAGGAGGTGCCGAGGTCGACGAGCCGTAGCTGACCGGTGCGGGTGTCGGTGAGCGAGAAGCGGGTCGGTCGTTCGAGTTCGGCGTCCGGGTCGGACTTGTAGTCGCCCAGGATGATCGGGGACTCCTCGCTGCCGGCCTGGTTACCGATGCGGCCGTACGGGTCCGGGCTGTCGACCTTGCGGATCTCGTTCCCGTTGACGATCAGGATGCCGTCCTCACACCCGAAGGCGAGGACCCCGCCGGCGCCGGCGGCCTCGCCGTGGACACCCGGGCACTGGTCGTTGCGCACGATCTCCTTGCGCTCGGCGTCGAGGATCGCGATACCGCTACGCGAGTCCTCGTTACCCACGGTGGTCACGACGGTCCCGTCCTCACGGAACACCGCGACGCCGTGGTGGGGCTCGGGAACGGTGAAGGTCGTCGACGCCGGGTTCCCGCGCAGGAGCTCGGCCGGTTCGACGATGTCGACCTCTCCGGTTCCGTCGGTGAACAGCGTGATGCGGGAGTCATGGGGTACGACGTGGCCCGGCTCCTCGCCACCGAAGGTCATGTCGGTGAGAGTCGGCGTGGTGGTGTAGTGGTGGCCGTGGTCACCGTGCTGACGGGTCCACGTGCCCATGTCGAGGACCCGGAATCCATCCGACTCCGACACGAACACGTTGCGACCGTTGTCGGCGCTGTTGAGCCTGATGAATCCGTCGACGGGGAGGTCGGCGACCTGCTCCAGGGACTCCGCGTCGAGGACGAGGATTCCGCCGTCGTAACTCAGCGCGAGACGCGGTGTGGCGCTTTGCTGTTCGACGGCCTTGGCGGCACTCGACGATGCGGGCGCGGATTCGCTCGAATCCTCGCTTCCACAAGCGACGAGAGCAAAGGACGCGGCGGCGAGCAGTGCGAGGGATCGGGTCAGATTTGTCCGTTGTGCAAACACCCGGACAGTCAACAGCCAATCGAAAATCATTGTCAACAACGCATGGTTGGCCTGAGCCGCGGGAGGCGTCATCCCACCAGCGGACGCAACCCGTCGAGGAGTCGCCCCAGGCCGAATTCGAAGGCCTCGTCGGGGGCACCCGGCGCCTGATGGTGCTCTCCGACCGTGGTGCCGACGCGGTTCGCCAACGGAAACGCGCCTTCGGGGATCACCGCATCCAGCTCAGGAGCAACCGCCTCCCACCACTGCACGTCGGTCATCCCCGTCTCGGACGCGGCGACTCGGGCCCCGAGTGCCTCGCGTGCGTTACCCGTCACGAACGCACCCACCAGGACGATGATGTTGTCCCGCTCCAGGTCCGTGATCGCCACGTCTTCCAGCAACTCGAGCTGCCGCTCATAGCGGGCCAGCCGATGCGGGCCGAGCACCTGGCGCCAGGGGGAGGCATCCAGTAACCACGGGTGCGCCAGGTACTCGCCGCGTAACACGTGCGCCATGGCCGCAAGCGACTCGAGCACCGAGGACGACCTCTCGGGCATCCGGGCCCTCGCGGTCACCTGGTCGATCATGAGGGCGACCAGGACGTCACGTGTCGGTATGTAGGTGTAGAGCGTCATCGGCCCGATCCCGAGTGCGCCCGCGAGCGCACGCATCGAGAGCGCATCCAGTCCACGGTCGTCCGCGAGCCGGATGGCCGTGTCCACGATGTCGTCGACGGACAATCGTTGCCGTGGACCACGACGCGGCGCCTCCGCCCCGATCTCCGAGCGCCACAGGAGACGGACGAGCGCACGGACATCCTCGACGGTCGACACGTTGCCACCTTTCCCGTACGGTGTACCGAGTCATTACTCCGTACACCGTACCAAGTGAGGTGTTCCACTGCCCGTTCAGGCCACCTACCTTCCCGACATCCATCAGTTCGCCCTCTGGTCATCGCACGGTCAGGCCGGCGACGGCCGTGCGGAGACATGCCGTCTCGCAGTCCCGGACGGGAACGACCTCGTCGTCCGGGACATCGCGTGCGACCTCGTCGACGTCGACGAGGTCGCAGCCAAGGATGGGGGCGGACTCGTGCAGCTCGCGCCGTCGGTGCATGCGTGGCAACGCGTCCTCGCCGGCCACCCGGACACGCCGCTCCCACTCGCCGCGCACGCCGAGGTGGATCCCACCGGTACCGCGGTGACCACCGCCGGCTTCGCGCGAGACGTGCTGCGCGATTGCATCGGCGTGGAGGACCGACTCCGCGAGG
Organism: Gordonia terrae; assembly: GCF_051789125.1. Lineage (GTDB taxonomy): Bacteria > Actinomycetota > Actinomycetes > Mycobacteriales > Mycobacteriaceae > Gordonia > Gordonia terrae_A. The sequence goes on from NZ_CP196526.1 coordinate 2,994,450, forward strand.
TCTTGCACGCCAGCCTGCGGCCGTACCAGGTCCGTGGGGTCTCGTGGCTGGCGCAGACGGCCGAGGCCTCCACCGGCGCCGTTCTCGCCGACGAGATGGGGCTCGGGAAGACGCTGCAGGCGATCGGGCTGCTGTGCTTACGCGCCTCGGAGGGCCCCCAGCTCATCGTGTGCCCGACGAGTCTGGTCAGCAACTGGGCACACGAGATCGGCCGTTTCGCACCCTCACTGACGGTGTCCACCGGCACCCTCGAGCACGCGCCGGCAACCGCGGGTTCGGTCACCGTGATCTCGTACGCCCGCCTGCGCCTGAACTCCGGCCACCTACGCGAACAACATTGGACGACAGCGGTATTCGACGAGGCCCAGGCTCTCAAGAATCCCCGCACGCAGCTCGCGAGAGCCGCACGCGACGTCGACGCAGGTGCACGAATCGCGCTGACGGGAACACCGATCGAGAACGGTCTCGACGACCTGTGGGCGATCTTGCGGGTCGTCGCGCCTGCCCTGTTCCCCCACAAGGCGGTCTTTCGGCGCCGGTTCACCCGGGCCGTGAACGACGGCGACACCGAAGCGCTGCAACGACTTCGTGTGGCGGTGGCACCGGTCGTGCTGGCACGCACCAAGTCCCGTGTGGCCGCCGCCCTACCCGCCAAGATCTCCAACCCGGTCCTCGTCGACCTCACCGAGGAGCAGGCCCGGCTCTACGACGACCACCTCGCCGACATCGAGGGAGACGGTTTCGGTCGCGGAATCGAGAGGCATGGGAGAATTCTGGCCACACTCACCCGACTCAAACAGATCTGCAATCACCCCGCCCTGGTCACCGGGGACGACGGGCTCCTCGCGGGTCGGTCGGGCAAACTGGATGTGTGCACTGATCTCCTCGACGAGAACCTGCGGACCGGCGCGGCCACGCTCGTCTTCACCCAGTATCGGGATACCGGCGAACTCCTCGTCCGGCACATAGCCGAGCAACTCGGCGTCGACGCCCCGTTCTTCCACGGCGGCCTCCCGGCAGCCCGCCGGAACGAACTCGTCGCGGACTTCCAGGCGGGCCGCGGCGGTGACGTGATGGTGATGAGTCTGAAGGCCGGCGGTGTCGGGCTCACCCTCACACGGGCATGCGACGTCATCCACTTCGATCGCTGGTGGAACCCGGCCGTCGAGGCGCAGGCATCCGATCGAGTCCATCGGATCGGCCAGCGGCGGCCGGTCACGGTCACGACTCTGACGACGGCCACCACGGTCGAGGAGCACATCGACAGCCTCCACCGGCGCAAATCCGCTCTCGGCACACACGCCGGCGACACCTCGGCCCTGACCGAGTTCACCCGTCTCGGCGACGAGCGGCTGATCGACATCCTGCGACGCGGTAGGGAATCCGAATGAGCAGCGCGACACCCGAATTCGGTTTCACCCGCTGGGGCGCCGAGGTCGTTCGACTCGCAGAGCCGTTGTCCGTCCGAGCACCCGAACCGCAGGCGCCACGTGCTCGCAGCATCGCCCGGAACGGCGGTGTCGAGCTGGACGTCGACGGCCGGTCCGTCCGCGGAAGGGTCCAGCGGGGCGGGCAGGCTTCGGTCGCCCATCTCGAGTTCGCACCGATGACGGCTGCGGCCGCATCGATCCTGCGAACGGTTCTGGGCGCGGCGAACGAGCCCGGGGACGAAACGCACCGGCAGGTCGTCGAATCCGGGACGTGGTCACCCGCGGCGTTGGATGCGGCGGACTGCTCCTGTCGAGGGCGCGGGGACCGGTGCGTTCACATCCTCGCCGTCCTGTACGCGACGGCCGCGGCGATCGATCGCGAGCCTGCACTGGCCCTGCGCCTGCGCGACTTCGACGCGTCGTTCGACGGCGTATCCGTCGACACTGCCCTCGATCCCCCGACGGGTCGTGTGCCGCCGCGCTGGACGGCGCTGACCGCCTTCGATGTCCGGGACTACTGGGACGTCGGGAGTCGTGTCGACCTGCGCGGCTGAACATCGCGACCGCGGTACCTGGCGATCCCCTCTCCCCGACGAGTTCACCAGTGACCACATACGAGAGAAGCCCTCCCGGAATCCGGGAGGGCTTCTCTGTGGTGCTCAGAGAGCGACGATGTCAGGCGTTGCCCGACAGCTTCTCGCGCAGTGCGGCGAGCTGCTCATCGCTGGCCAGCGAACCACCGGCCGACGAACCGCCGGTCGAGCTGCTGCTCGACGATGCGGCGCCTCCGCGGCTCTCCGAAGCCGACGAGTAGTCGGTCGGGGCGTTGGCGGCCTCGGCGGCAGCAGCGGCGAACTTCTCCATCTGGGCGGTGTGCATCTTGTGGCGACGCTCGGCCTCGGCGTACCGGGCCTCCCATGCCTCACGCTGCTTCTCGAAGCCTTCGAGCCATTCGTTGGTCTCGGCGTCGAAGCCCTCGGGGAAGATGTAGTTGCCCTGCTCGTCGTAGCTGTCGGCCATGCCGTACTTCGACGGGTCGAACTCTTCGGTGTAGTCCTCGTTGGCCTGCTTGAGGCTCAGCGAGATACGACGACGCTCGAGGTCGATGTCGATGACCTTGACCATCGCGTCGTCACCGACGGCGACAACCTGATCCGGCACCTCGACGTGGCGCTCGGCCAACTCGGAGATGTGGACCAGACCCTCGATGCCCTCGTCGACGCGGACGAACGCACCGAACGGCACCAGCTTGGTGACCTTGCCGGGCACGATCTGGCCGATGGCGTGGGTGCGAGCGAACTGACGCCACGGGTCTTCCTGAGTGGCCTTGAGCGACAGCGACACGCGCTCGCGGTCCAGATCGACGTCGAGGACCTCGACGGTGACCTCGTCGCCCACGGCGACGACCTCGGACGGGTGGTCGATGTGCTTCCAGGACAGCTCGGAGACGTGCACCAGACCGTCGACGCCGCCGAGATCGACGAACGCACCGAAGTTGACGATCGAGGACACGACGCCCTTGCGGACCTGGCCCTTCTGCAGCTGGTGCAGGAACTCGCTGCGGACCTCGGACTGGGTCTGCTCGAGCCATGCCCGGCGCGACAGGACCACGTTGTTGCGGTTCTTGTCGAGCTCGATGATCTTGGCTTCGATCTCCTTGCCGATGTACGGCTGCAGATCGCGGACGCGACGCATCTCCACCAGCGATGCCGGGAGGAAGCCACGCAGGCCGATGTCCAGGATCAGGCCGCCCTTGACGACCTCGATGACGGTGCCCTTGACGGCCTCGTCCTTCTCCTTGAGCTCCTCGATGGTGCCCCATGCCCGCTCGTACTGCGCGCGCTTCTTGGAGAGGATCAGACGACCTTCTTTGTCCTCCTTGGTGAGGACCAGGGCTTCGACCTCGTCACCGACGTTGACGACCTCGTTGGGGTCCACATCGTGCTTGATCGACAGTTCGCGAGAAGGGATGACGCCTTCGGTCTTGTAACCGATGTCGAGCAGAACCTCGTCCCGATCGACCTTGACGATGGTGCCTTCCACGATGTCGCCATCGTTGAAGTACTTGATCGTGGAGTCGATGGCGGCGAGAAAGTCCTCGGCAGTGCCGATGTCATTGACGGCTACTTGCGGCGAGGTGATCGTGGGGGACGACATATGTTGAGTTGCTCCGGACAGGTGTGTAGTAGGTACGATTCGTGGAACTGAGGATCAACACCGCCACCGGTCGATTACGTCTCCGACCTGGGCCTGTGTGAACCGCGCGTCATACGGCACACGCGCGTACAAAAGACTACTCCAGCGGCGTTGCGCTGGGCAAATAGCCCGCGAATGAGACCATGTCCACGTGGCACACTCGCTCGAACTGATTCTCGACGACACCTCCGACCAGCGGGTTCGCGACGAATGGGCCGTCCTCGCCGAGGCCGGGCTGCCCCATCAGGGTCGCGTCGCCTCGCCGACCAACCGTCCGCACGTCACCCTGGTCGCGGCGTCGGTGATCGATTCCGGCGTGGACACGGCTCTGTCGGCGGTGAGTACCAGACTGCCCATCACCATGCGCCTGGGCGCCCCGGTCGTGTTCGGCCACGGCCGGCGTATGACCCTCGCCAGGCTCGTGGTGCCGTCGACCGAGATCCTGTCGGTCCACGCCCAGGTCGCACGGGTGTCCGCGGAGTTCCTCGGACACGAATCCTCCCCCGCTTTCGACCACACGCGGACAGGCAGATGGACGCCCCATGTCACGCTCGCTCGACGACTCGACACCGAGCAGCTCGCGCGCGCCCTCGCCATCCTCGAACTGCATTCCGAGATCGTCGGTTCGTTTGTCGCGGTGCGCCGTTGGGACCCTGACGCCGGCGTCGACCACGTCTTCGCGGGGCGGGCCTGCTGACCGTGGATCTGGAGACGGCGCCGCGATTCTCGCTCTAGCCCGCGCTCACGGCGGACAGGTTACCCACGTGCGGACGCCCGACGGACGGATCCGTTTGTCTGCACCCCGTCCGGCAGACGTCTGACATCTGTCCGGGCAAACGCCGGTGAAGTGCGTCACATCCGCGCCATCATCGAGATCATGACCGAACCACCGAACCACAGGAACACCGTCGAGGACAGCGGCAACGCCGTCGGCGCAGAGGAGTTCGCCGAGCGACTGTTCGCCTCCACGCTTGCGACCGTCGAAACCTTGAGCGTCTACCTCGGCGAGCGACTCGGGTGGTACCGCTGCCTGGCCGACGACGGTCCCCTCACCGCCGATGCGCTGGCCGCGCGCACGAACACCGACGCCCGATACGCCCGGGAATGGCTGGAGATGCAGAGCGCCTACCGCATCCTCGACGTAGACCTGTCGGCCGATCCCCCGGTGTTCGGCATCTCCGCAGGCGTCGCCGAGGTGCTCACCGACACCGCGAGCCTGTCCTATCTCGGCGCGCTGCCCCGGATGTTCGCCGCCGCGGCACGCCACCTGCCGGAGTTGCTCGAGGCCTACCGCACCGGAGGGGGCGTCAGCTGGGAAGCGCTCGGCGCCGACGCCCGCGAGTGTCAGGCCGCACTGAACCGCCCGTGGTTCGACTCCCGGTTGGCGCCTGCGCTCGCCGGTGTCGACCATGTGCACGCAACGCTCTCCCGACCGGGTGCGCGCATCGCCGACATCGGGTACGGAGCGGGTTACTCCACGATCGCACTGGCCCGGGCGTACCCGGAGGCCACGTTCGTCGGGCTCGACGTCGACGAGGCGTCGGTGCGGATGGCGCAGGACAACGCTGCTGCCGCGGGGGTGACGGACCGGGTACGTTTCCTTGTTGCTGACGGTGACGAGGCCGCCACACACGGCCCGTTCGACGCCGCCTTCGCCTTCGAGTGCCTGCACGACATGCCCCGGCCCGTCGAGGTCCTCGCGGCCGTCCGCTCAGCGTTGTCTCCCGGCGCCTCGATGATCGTGATGGACGAGGCCGTGTCCGATGAATTCGCCGGCCCGGCAGACGATCTCGACAAGATCATGTACGGGTTCTCGCTCCTGGTCTGTCTCCCGGATTCCATGAGCTCTCCCCCATCTGCCGCGACTGGAACCGTGTTCCGGACTTCGACGCTGCGAACGTATGCCCGCGACGCGGGGTATCGGGACGTCGTGGTGTTGCCGATCGAGGACTTCAGCTTCTTCCGCTTCTACGAATTGACCACCTGAACGGGGCACCGGCCGGACCCGACCGAGGCCCTAAGATCGCAGGATGCCCTCCGATGAGGCGGATTACACGCACACTCCGTCGAACTCCGACCCGTCGCCCCGCTCGCCGCGGGCCCTCGGGGACGTCGACTCCACGACCAGCGACCGGGCCAGCCGGTGGTGGTGGGACCACGACGCCGACAACTATCACGTCGAACACGGTGAGTTCCTGGGCACCTACAGCACGGGCGGCGACTTCGTCTGGTGTCCGGAGGGCGTGCGTGAATCCGAGGTCCATCTGCTGGGCGAGATCGAGAACCGCGACATCCTCGAAATCGGTTGCGGGTCGGCGCCCTGCGCCCGCTGGCTCGCCGCACATGGTGCGCGCGCGGTCGGCGTCGACCTGTCGCGCCGCATGCTGGGCATCGGGCTCGATGCGATGGCCGCCGAAGGTGTCCGCGTCCCGCTGGTCCAGGCGACTGCCGAGACGTTGCCGTTCGCGGCGGAGTCCTTCGACGCCGCGTGCTCGGCGTTCGGTGCCGTCCCGTTCGTCGCGGACTCCGCCGGGGTGATGGCCGAAGTGGCGCGGGTGTTGAAACCCGGGGGCCGCTGGGTGTTCGCGGTCAACCACCCGATGCGGTGGATGTTCCTCGACGATCCGGGACCCGAGGGCCTGACCGTACGCATCCCCTACTTCAATCGCACCCCGTACACCGAGACGGATGCGAACGGCGCTCTGACCTATGTCGAACACCACCGGACGATCGGAGACCGGGTACGCGAACTCCGAGCGGCCGGTTTCATCCTCGACGACATCATCGAACCAGAGTGGCCGGACGGTTTCGACCGCGAATGGGGCCAGTGGAGTCCGTTGCGCGGCAGCTACTTTCCCGGTACAGCGATCTTCTGCAGCCACAAAGCCGGGTGACGGGCGAGAACCGTTCTCAGAGGAGTTTCGACAGGAACTCGCGTGTCCGCGGTTCGCGGGGATTGGCGAGCAGTTCCCGCGGATCCCCCTTCTCCACCACGACGCCGGCGTCCATGAAGACCAGCTGATCTGCGACCTCGCGCGCGAAGCCCATCTCGTGGGTCACCACCATCATGGTCATGCCATCGGCCGCGAGTTCACGCATCACCTTGAGCACGTCACCGACGAGCTCGGGGTCGAGCGCCGAGGTCGGCTCGTCGAACAGCATGAGCTTCGGGTCCATCGCCAGCGCCCGAGCGATCGCGACCCGCTGCTGCTGTCCGCCGGAGAGCTGCGCGGGGTAGGCGTCCGAGCGCGACGACAGCCCGACCCGGTCGAGCAGGTAGCGGGCCTTCTCCTCTGCTTCGGCGCGCGACTGCCTCTTCACCTGCATCGGCGCCTCGATCACGTTCTCGAGCGCCGTGCGATGCGGGAACAGGTTGAAGTGCTGGAATACCATGCCGATGTCACGGCGTTGGGTCGCCGCGTCCTTCGCGCTCATCTCGTAGAGCTTGTCGCCGCGTTCGCGGTAACCGATGAGATCACCGTCGACGTAGAGGCGCCCGGCATTGACGCGCTCGAGGTGGTTCACGCATCGCAGAAACGTCGACTTGCCCGAGCCGGACGGGCCGATCATGCACAGGACCTCACCGCGCGCGACCTCGAGCGAGATCCCCTTCAGGACCTCCACCGAGCCGAAACTCTTGCAGACCCGGTCGGCCCGCACCATCGGCGTGCTCGCCGGCATCCCGTCCACACTCACGCTTTTTCTCCCCCTGCGGGCCCCGCGGCACCACCTGGCGCCGTCGCGGCACCATCGGCCATGGTCTTGAGTTGCCGTGCGGTCAGGTGGCGGGTCGCTCCCTTGGCGTAGTAACGCTCCAGGTAATACTGCCCCACCATCAGGATGCTGGTGACCGCGAGATACCAGGTGGAGGCCACGAGCAGCAGCGGGATCGGCTCGAAGATCACGCCGGAGATGTCACGCTGGCGCCCGTAGAGGTCGAGTGTGAGCGGCACCGCGGCGACCAGGCTGGTGGTCTTGAGCATGCTGATCAGTTCGTTGCCCGTCGGCGGGATGATCACGCGCATCGCCTGCGGGAGCACGGTGCGTCGCATGGTCTGCGACCACGACATGCCCAGGGCCACCGACGCCTCTGTCTGCCCCTCGCCCACCGACGACACCCCGGCTCGGACGATCTCGGCCATGTAGGCCGCCTCGTTCAGACCCAGCCCGATGACCGCGAACAGGAATGCGGCGTTGAGGGTCTGGATGTCCAGCGACACGAACTGGTGGACGAACGGGATGCCCAGATCGATCTGCTTGTAGATCGCCGGGAACAGCCCCCAGAACACCAGTTGCACGTACACCGGTGTGCCGCGGAAGATCCACAGGTACACCCACGACGTCCCCCGCAGAACGGGATTGGGGCTCAATCGCATGATCGCGAGCAACACGCCGAGGACCACCGCGATCGCCATCGACAGCAGCGTCAGCGCCAGCGTGTACCCGACGCCCGACAAGATGCGCGAATCGAACAGGTAGTTGCCGTAGGTGCCCCAGCCGTATGCCTCGTTGGTCGCCGCACCGTAGATGAACAGGGCGGCGAGCACGACGATCACGACGGCGGCGATCCACTGACCGGGCCGGCGCAGCGGGATCGCCTTGATCGGTTCGGGTTCGCTTGCCGCCGTTACGGTGCCGGGCTGCGGTGACGTCATGTCAGCTCACCGCGCCGTTGATTTCGGAGACATCGATCATGCCCTCCTCGAGGCCCCAGTTGGCCGCGATCTCTCGGTACTGTCCGTTGTCGATCAGATACTGCGCGGCTCGCTGCAGTGCGAGGGCGAGCGGCGAACCCTTTCGCACGGGCCATCCGTACGGGGCGGAGTCGAACACCCCACCCGCGGGCTTCAGTCGATCCTCGGTGCGCTTGATGGCGTAGGCCGTGACCGGCGAGTCGGCCGACATCGCGTCGACGCGCCCCAGGATCAATGCGTTGACCGCTTCGTCCTGGCTGTCGAACTTGACCTTGTCGATCGCGGGTTTGCCCGCGGCGACGCAGGCCTCGCTCTTGGCGGGCACCTCGTCGGTGTCCTCGTAGGTGGTGGTCTGTACCGCGACCCGGAGTCCGCAGGCGTTGTCCGGGTCGATGACGTCGTCGTTGTCGGCCGCCTGTGCCCACTGCACGCCCGCGCTGTAGTAGGTGACGAAGTCGACCTGCTTCTCGCGTTCCAGCGTGTCGGTGAACGACGACATGCCCAGCTGATACGTGCCTGCCTGCACGGACGGGATGATCGTGTCGAACTGGGATTCCTTGTAGTCCGGGACCAGTCCGAGCACCTTGCCGACCGCGTTCATCAGGTCGACGTCGTAGCCCACGATCTTGCCGGTCGCGTCCTTGTATTCGTTCGGCTGGTACGGGATGTTGACCCCGACCACGAGCCGGCCGGTGCGAGCGATCTCCGGCGGCACGAGCGCGGCGATCTGCGGCACCTTCGCGACATCGACGTCGATGGGTGTCACCTGGTTGGCGCGCTCGCGTTCCTCGTTGTTCACGCAACCGGTCACCACCACGGTGATTGCGAGGAGGACGCCGAGCCAGCGAGCCACACGCGTCACTCCACCTCCCTTCGTCCGGCTAAGCGCACCCACATACTGTAGTTCGCCCGCGCCGCCCCGGCTCGCCACCCGCCGTTCATGCCCGGTCATCGCGAACGGTCGCCACGACCGCGTCCGCGAACTCGGAGGTCGACGCGGTCCCGCCGAGATCGGATGTGGCGCTCGAGGCGAGGGTGGCGGCTACGGCGGAGTCCATGCGCGTGCCCGCGGCGACGAGCGCGGCGTCGTCGACCATCTGTCCGTACCGGCGGAATGCCATCGCCACCGACACGATCATCGCCACCGGGTTGGCGATCCCGCGGCCCGCGATGTCGGGTGCGGCACCGTGGGTGGCCTGCGCCATGACCCTGCTCGCCGAGCAGTTGACGGAGCCGGCGATGCCCAGGGAACCCGCCAGCTCGCCCGCCAGGTCCGAAAGGATGTCCCCGAACAGATTCTCGGTGACGAGGACGTCGAAGTCGCCGGGACGACGGACGAGCAGTGCGGCCATCGCGTCGACATGTTGCTCGTCGACGTCGACGTCCGGGAAGTCGGTGGCCACCTCACGACAGACATCTCGGAACAGTCCCGTCGTCAGACGGAGGACATTGGCCTTGTGCACGATCGTCACGCGCGCCGGGCGGTGCGGACCGGCGCGATCGAGCGCGGCTTCGAAGGCGACACGGGCGATGCGCTCGCTCGCGCCTCGCGTGACGAGCCCCACCGACAGTGCGACGTCCGGTGTCGGCATGAACTCGCCGCTGCCGACCGCCATGTTGCGATCGGCATAGAGGCCTTCGGAGTTCTCGCGGACGATCAGGATGTCCATATCCGGTGTCACCGCACGAACCCCGGGAAAGGCGACCGCCGGCCGGAGGTTGGCGAAGAGGTCGTAGCGGGTTCGCAGCACCGCACCCGGTGTGCGACCGCGGTGTTCGATCGGATACGACGCGGAGTCATGCGGGCCGACGATCCACAGCGGGAGCTCGTCGAGCGCGGCCAAGGTCTCCATCGGCACCGGGTCGGCGTGTGACGCTATCGCGTCCGACCCGAAAGGCAGTTCGAGCCAGTCGATCTCGATGCCCGATGCGCGTGCGGCGGCATCAGCGACGGCCATCGCCGCCGGGACGATCTCGCCTCCGATGCCGTCCCCGACCAGGACACCGACCCGCCGTGCGTCCGGGGTCATCAATGCGCCGCGTCGTCCCAGGACCGACCGAAACCGACCGACACCTCCAGCGGCACCGACAACGTGATGGCGCTGCCCATCTCCTCGCGCACGACCGCCTCCACCGCATCTCGCTCGCCCGCGGCGACCTCGATGACCAGCTCGTCGTGGACCTGGAGCAGCGTCCGCGACACCAGCTTCTCGGCGGCGAGACGCTTGTGCACGTTGATCATCGCGACCTTGATGATGTCGGCGGCGGTGCCCTGGATCGGCGCGTTGAGCGCCATCCGCTCGGCGGACTGCCGTCGTTGCCAGTTGTCGCTGTTGAGGTCGGGCAGGTAGCGGCGACGACCGAAGAGGGTCGCGGTGTACTCGTTGCGGCGGGCCTCGGCGACGACGTCGTGCAGGTAGTCCCGGACTCCGCCGAACCGCGCGAAGTACGCCTCCATCTGTTCCTTGGCCTCGTCGCGGCTGATCTTGAGTTGCGCTGCCAGCCCGAAAGCGCTGAGGCCGTAGGCGAGTCCGTACGACATGGCCTTCACCCGATGACGCATCTCGGTGGTCACCTCGTCGATCGGCACCCCGAACGCCCGTGATCCGACGAAGTTGTGGAGGTCCTCACCGGTGTTGAAGGCCTCGATGAGGCCGGCGTCCTCGGACAGGTGAGCCATGATCCGCATCTCGATCTGGCTGTAGTCGGCGGTCATCAGACACTCGAAGGGCTCACCCGTCGCCGAGTCGGAGCCGACGACGAAACCACGACGGATCTCGCGACCGGCCTCGGTCCGTACCGGGATGTTCTGCAGGTTCGGCTCGGTCGACGACAGGCGACCCGTCGCGGCGATCGTCTGGTTGAACGTGGTGTGGATGCGGCCGTCGTCGGCGACGGACTTCAGCAGGCCATCGACGGTCACCTTCAGTCGCGTGGCGTCGCGATGCTCGAGCAGGTGCGCCAGGAACGGGTGTTCGGTCTTCTCGTAGAGCGACTGCAGCGCATCTGCGTCGGTGGTGTACCCGGTCTTGGTCTTCTTGGTCTTCGGCATGTCCAGCTTGTCGAAGAGCACGGTTTGCAACTGTTTGGGCGAACCGAGATTGATCTGCTCGCCGATCACCTCGTAGGACGCCTCGGCCGCGGCCCGGATTCGGTCCGCGAACATCTGCTCGAGGGCGCCGAAATGGTCGACGTCGACCGCGATGCCGGCCGCCTCGGCATCGGCGAGCACGAACGACAGCGGCAACTCCATCTCCGTGAGCAGGGGCTTGGAGTCGATGCGGTCCAGTTCGGTGTCGAGTGTGTCGGCGAGTTCTTGCACCGCCCGCGCCTCGAGCATGTGTTGTTCGGCCACGTGGCCGTCGGTGTCGTCGTCGAGCAGCGACATCTGCCCGTTTCCCGGGCCGTCGTCGGCACGGAGCTCGCGCCGCAGGTAGCGCAGCGCGAGGTCGTCGAGGTTGAACGAGCGCTGTCCCGGGCGGACCAGATAGGCGGCGAGTGAGGTGTCGCTGGTGACGCCGTCGAGCTTCCACCCCCGGGGACGCAGCGCGTGAACGGCCCACTTCGCCTCGTGCACGGCCTTGAGCGCTGACGCGTCGCCGAGCCATTCGGCAAGCGCCGCTTCATCTTCCGGGCTCATCGCGGTGACGTCGACATAGGCCGAGGAACCGTCGGCGGCAGCGATCGCGATCCCGCTCGGGTCGGAACCGACGACGACGTGCGGTGCGGTGACGGCGAGCCCGGTGCGCCCGGTACGCGCGTGTTCGGTCAGCCAGCCCGCGACCTCGCCGGCACCGAGGACCGCGCCGTCGAGGTCGAAACCCGCTTCCGCCTCCGGCTCGACAGAGCTCAGCGTCGAGAACAGCCGGTCGCGCAGAACGCGGAATTCGAGGTCGTCGAAGAGCTGATGGATTCGGTCGCGGTCCCAGCCGACCATCGCGAGATCGTCCGGCGACGCGGGCAACTGCATGTCGCGGACCAACTCGGTGAGTTGGCGATTTGTCTGCACCGACGCGAGATGGGCGCGCAACGCGTCGCCCACCTTGCCCTTGACCTCGTCGACGTGGTCGACGAGGGCCGCGAGCGACCCGTACTCACGGATCCACTTCGACGCCGTCTTCTCCCCGACCCCGGGAATGCCCGGCAAGTTGTCGCTCGGGTCGCCCCGGAGGGCGGCGTAGTCGGGATACTGCGCCGGCGTCAGGCCGTACTTCTTCTCCACTTCCTCGGGCGTGAAGCGGGTCAGGTCCGAGACACCCTTGCGCGGGTAGAGCACGGTGGTCGACGCGTCGACGAGCTGCAGGGAATCGCGGTCACCGGTGACGATGAGCACCTTGTAACCGTCTTCCCGCGCCCTCGTCGCGAGGGTGGCGATGATGTCGTCGGCCTCGTAACCCTCGATGGCCATCACGGTGACACCGAGTGCGTCGAGGACTTCCTTGGTGAGGTCGACCTGCCCGTTGAACTCATCGGGCGACTTGGAGCGCTGCGCCTTGTACTCGGGGTACATCTCCGAGCGGAACGTCTTGCGCGAGACGTCGAAGGCGGCGGCGATATGGGTCGGTCCCTCGTCGCGCAACAGGTTGATGAGCATCGACGTGAAGCCGTAGACGGCGTTGGTCGTCTGGCCCGAATGGGTCTTGAAGTTCTCCGCGGGCAGCGCGAAGAACGCGCGGTAGGCCAGGGAGTGCCCGTCGAGGAGCATCAACACCGGCTGCTTGGTCTTGCCCTTGCCTCCGGCTGCCGTCTTGCCGGCCGTTCCGGTCGCCGTGGCGGGGGTCGTTGCCGGGGAACTCTGCGCTGGACTCACGTCGCAGAGTCTAGTGATCGGTCCCGACAGCTCACATCGGCCGGTACATGGTCCACACCTTCGGACCGTCGAGTGGCAACTCGAACTCCTCGGTCACCGTGAAGCCGAAACGCTCATAGAGTGGCACGTTGCGAACGTTGGAACACTCCAGATATGCGGGGCCGTCGATCTGGTCGAGCCGGTGACGCAGGAGGGTGGTGCCGACACCCACGCCGTGGACGGGTGCGCCGATCTGCCCGAGGTACCAGTGGGGTTCTTTGGGCCTGCGTTTGCCGAACTCCTCCTCGAGTTTGGCACCGCGGTTCATCCGGGAGCCCATCGCGCGAAAGAACCCCCACATGGACGCGATCTGCGCCGTCGTCGACACCTTGTGTCCGGGCGGGTCCCAGGCGGCGGCACCCACCGGCTGTCCGTCGCGCATCGCGAGGTCGAGTGTCGCCTTCGCGCCGTGGCTGTAGGTCAGCAACGTGCGGAACATGATCCGGTGCCGCGAGGTGTCCGGCTGCATCCACACGGTCACGGGATCGTCGGCGAAGGCCTGCGCGAGCAGTCCACTGGCGAGTTCGACATCGGTGGTGGTTGCGACGGTGACCGGGACCATCGGCCCAGCGTACGACCCGGACCGGCTCCCCGGCGGCACATTGGCCGAAAGTCGGGACCGCGATGGGCAGCAGAAGTTACTTCCGGGAAACCTCGTTGTCGCCACGTGGTGACGACAACGCCGCTAATGTCCCGCAGGATGACATCGCAACGCGCCGGCACCTGTGCACAGACGCCGCCCCGATGCGCTCTCGATGACCGCTCCGAGATCGAGAGCCATCCACCTGCTCCTTGTTTCCCCAAGCGGCCCACCGCGATCGCGATGTTGCTGCTCGTCGCCGCCTCGATCCTCTTCGGGATCCTCGGCACCGGCGCCGCCACCGCCGCACCCGGTGATCCGGTGCGCGTCTTCGGCGTGCTGCGAAACGGTCCGGACAAGGTCGAGGGCGTGGAACTCGAGGCGAAGAACGCGTCGGGTGCCGTGGTCGGTACGGCGACGTCCTCGGCCACGGGTGCCTGGTCCATCAACGTGCCGCCCGGCAAGTACACGATCGTCGTCGACACCGAGTCACTGCCCGACGGCGTGGAGGTCCAGAAGGCCGAACTGCCCGTCGACGTCAGCGGCGGGACCGCACGCCCGGTCATCTTCTCCTTCGGCGATGTTCGCACGGGAACCGAGGTGTCTGCCGTCTCCGAACTGACCCGCCTGGCGATCGACGGCATCCGCTTCGGCCTCATCATCGCGATCACCGGCGTCGGCCTCAGCCTGATCTTCGGCACGACCGGTCTGACGAACTTCGCGCATGGCGAGCTGGTGACACTGGGTGCGGTCATCGCCTGGGTCATCAACGTGAAACTCGGCGTGCAGCTCATCCCGGCGACGATCCTCGCGGTGATCGTCGGCGTGGGCATCGGCATCCTCAACGAACTCGGTCTGTGGCGCCCGTTGCGACGACGACGAACGGGGCTGATCGCCATGCTCGTCGTGTCGATCGGCCTGTCGTTGGTGCTGCGCTACCTGATCCTGATCTTCTTCTCCGACCGGGCCGAACCGTTCGACGACTATCAGGCACAGACGCAGATCGGGTCGGGTCCGTTCGCGATCACCCCGGTCAACCTGGCGTGCATCGTCATCAGCATCGTGGTGCTCCTCGGAGTCGCACTGCTGCTGCAGCGCACCCGGATCGGCAAGGCGATGCGCGCGGTCGCCGACAACAAGGACCTCGCCGAGTCGTCCGGTATCGATGTCGACCGGGTCATCCTCTTCGTGTGGGCCCTGGCCGGCGGCCTGGCGACGCTCGGCGGGGTGATGTTCGCACTGTCCGAACTCGGTGGTCGCGTGCAGTGGGAGATGGGATTCAAGCTCCTGCTGCTGATGTTCGCCGGCATCACCCTCGGCGGACTCGGCACGGCCTACGGCGCACTGCTCGGATGTGTGATCGTCGGCCTGTTGGTCCAGCTGTCGACCTACTTCCTCAGCCCCGACCTGAAGTACATCGGCGGTCTGTTGATCCTGATCATCATCCTGACCATCCGGCCCCAGGGCATTCTCGGATCTCGAGCGAGGATCGGCTGACCCATGGACATCATCTCAGCGCTCCAGATAGCGATCGCACAGCTGATCGGCCCGTCGGCGATCTTCTACGCCCTGCTGGCCATCGGCCTCAACCTGCACTTCGGCTACGCCGGACTGCTCAACTTCGGCCAGATCGCGTTCGCCCTGCTCGGCGGTTACGGCGTCGGCATCATGGCGGTCAACTACGACCAGCCGCTGTGGCTCGGCGGCATCATCGGCATCGCCGCGGCCGGGATGCTCGCAGTGATCCTGGGTATCCCGACCCTGCGCCTGCGGGCCGACTATCTGGCGATCGTCACGATCGCCGCGTCGGAGATCCTGCGGTTGGTCTTCCGTTCGACGTCGTCCGACGACTTCACCCATTCCACCAACGGCATCTACGGTTATGCGGGCAGCTTCTTCTCGATCAGCCCGTTCGACAACGGCAAGCAGTACTCGTTCTTCGGGGTCAAGTTCCTCGGCGGCGACCTCTGGTCGATGGTGGTGGGCTGGATCATCGTCGGCCTGTTGTGCCTCATGGTCTACCTCCTCGTCCGCAGCCCGTGGGGCCGGGTGCTCAAGGCAGTCCGTGAGGACGAGGACGCCGCACGCTCGCTGGGCAAGAACGCCTACTTCTACAAGATGCAGGCCCTCGTGCTCGGCGGTTGCATCGGCGGACTCGCCGGCGTCTTCAATGCCCTTGCCACACAGTCGATCAACCCCGACTTCTACTCGACGGCGCAGACGTTCTTCGCCTACGGCGCCCTCATCCTCGGCGGCGCGGCCACCGTCTTCGGTCCGGTGCTCGGCGCGATGCTGTTCTGGTTCCTGCTTGCCGTGCCCGACGCGCTCCTGCGCCAGGCCACCTCGGGCGATGACCCGCTCCTGCATCTGTCGGCCCAGCAGGTCGGCGCATTCCGGTACGTCCTCCTCGGTCTGGCGATCATCCTGATGATGGTGTTCCGACCGCAAGGACTGCTCGGCAACAAGAGGGAGGTGCAGCTCGATGCCTGATCACCCCACACCGCCCGCCGGCCGCCACTCGGCACCCGACGCCGACTCCACACCGGACGTCGCGTCCGCTCCCCCGGCGATCCGGGCCACGCGCCGGGACCTCACCACACTGTCGGCCACCGAACGGTCGCGATTGTTCGCCGATGTCTCGGCCGACCCGGGCTCGGCCAAGCCGGACCCGATCATCGTGGTGGACAACATCTCCCGCACGTTCGGCGGTATCAAGGCGGTGCAGGTCGACCATCTCGAGGTGCAGCGGGGCGCCATCACCGGACTCATCGGTCCCAACGGCGCCGGCAAGACCACGTTCTTCAACCTGATCACCGGTTTCGACAAACCCGACTCCGGCACCTGGTCACTCAACGGCGCTCCGCTCGGTCGGATGGTTCCCCACCAGGTGGCCCGTCGCGGCATGGTGCGCACGTTCCAGCTCACCAAGGCACTCGCGAAACTCACTGTCCTCGACAACGTCAAGCTCGGCGCGTCCGGCCAGCGCGGCGAGCATTTCCTGGCCGCGCTGGCGCCCTGGACGTGGCGAAAGCAGGAAGCCGAGATCACCGAGCGCGCACACGATTTGCTGCGCCGCTTCAAGCTCGACGCCAAGGCGGACGACCACGCAGGTTCCTTGTCGGGCGGCCAGCGCAAGTTGCTGGAGATGGCGCGCGCCTTGATGACCGACCCGGAGATCGTCATGCTCGACGAGCCGATGGCCGGCGTGAACCCGGCGCTCACCCAGAGCCTCCTCGAGCACATCAAGTCGCTGCGCGACGAGGGCGTGACGGTCGTCTTCGTCGAGCACGACATGGACGTCATCCGTGACATCAGCGACTGGGTGGTGGTCATGGCGCAGGGTCAGATCATCGCCGAGTCGCTGCCGGATCGGTTGGGCGAGAACAACGCCGTCGTCGACGCCTACCTGGGTGGGCACCACGATCAGGCGCTGGAGTTCGACGACCAGGGCCGGCCGGTCGGCGCCACCGCGGTGCTCGCGGAGAAGGTGGAGGCCGCGATCGAGGCGACGCTCGAAGGGGGCGGAGACCTGTCCGAGGTCACCGAACTCCCACCCATGTCGCCCGACACGACACCAGCCCCGGACGAGAAGGACGGCACACGATGACGACCGAACCCGGCGGGCAGTTGACGCCGGCACAGCTCGCGGCCACCCCGGAGGAACACCGCAAGCTCGCCGGCAACGCTCTGATGAGGGCCGACGACATCACCGCCGGTTACCTGCCCGGGATCAACATCCTGGAAGAGTGCAACTTCTACCTCGACGACGGCGAGATCGTCGGCATCATCGGTCCCAACGGCGCGGGAAAGTCGACGCTGCTGAAGACCCTGTTCGGACTGATCCCCGTTCGTAAGGGCACCGTGACTCTGCGCGGCGACGACATCACCTCGGCCAAGGCGCACGTTCTGGTCGACAAGGGCGTCGGATATGTGCCGCAGACCCAGAATGTGTTCCCCGCGTTGACCATCGAAGAGAATCTCGAGATGGGCGTATACCTGCGCCCGAAGACCTTCACCAAACGGTTCGAGTTCGTCTCCGAACTGTTTCCGCTCCTGTCCGAACGCCGGAAGGTCAAGGCGGGCGCGCTGTCCGGCGGTGAACGTCAGATGGTGGCGATGGGACGCGCCCTGATGATGGAGCCGGCCGTACTCCTGCTCGACGAACCGTCGGCGGGCCTGTCCCCCATGTTCCAGGACGAGGTGTTCATCCGCTGCAAGGCGATCAACGCGACCGGGGTGTCCATCATCATGGTCGAGCAGAACGCGCGTCGGTGTCTGCAGATCTGCGACCGCGGATACGTTCTGGACCAAGGGCGCAACGCCTACACCGACACCGGACGCAACCTCGCCAACGATCCGAAGATCATCGAGCTCTACCTCGGCACGCTCGCGGGCAGGTCCGAGAAGAAGGACTAGACCGACAGACGACGAGACCCCCGGCTCGGAAACCGGGGGTCTCGTCGTGTGCGGTGTTCTACTGCGCCGCGACCGACACGTACTTGCGTGTCGGGGTGAGCAGCTTGTTGCTGTCGTCGAACTCGAGGATGCCGTAGGAGCCCACGCTGGGTTCACCGGCGGCGTTGAAGGCGAGATTGCCGGTCTTGCCGACGTAGGCGATCGTCTTGCCGCTGTTCAGCGCGTCCAGGCAGGCCTGGTAGGAGTCGCAGTTCTCGTCGCCGTTGGTCACGCCGATGATGTTCGCCGCGATCGTGCGCCCGTCTGTCGACTTGGCGGCGGTTGCCGCGAGTGCACTGAGCACAGCGGCGTCGTAGCTCTCACCGGAGTAGTTGAAGTCGATGAGATCGCTGTCGAGTTCCTTGAGGGCAGCCTGGAAGTCGCCGCTGGTCTGCGTCAGCGGTGTGGTTCCCTTCATGCCCTTCAACAGCCCGGCACCCACGGCCTCGCCGAGTGCGTTGCCCATGTTCCCGTCGACGCCGTAGACCAGCTTTCCGTCACTCGGCCCGATGCCGACCTCGTGCATGCGCGTGATGATCTTGGCGCTCTCCTCGAACCCGATGACGGCGATGCCGTCCGGGTCGAAGTTCTTCACCTGATCGACTTCGGCGTTGAACGACTGGGCGTTCGGGTCGTAGATGATCTTCTGGATCTGGTCGGCGGGCACACCCGCGGCCTCGAGGTCGCGCACGGTGTTGTCGGCCAGACCGGTTCCGTACGGATCGTTGAGGGCGAGGATCGACACGCGCTGCACGCCGTCCTCAGCCATCGTCTGCGAGAGTGCCTGCGCCTGCAGGACATCGGCGGGCGCGGTGCGGAAGTACTGGCCCTTGTCCTCGTAGCAGGTGAACTCGTCGGAGGTGTTCGCGGGCGAGAACATGACCGCACCCGCGTTGGCGACCTTGTCGATGACCTTCAGTGACACCGACGACGACGCCGCACCGATGATCACCTGTGTACCGGCGCTGAGTTCCCGGTCGACGGTGGCGTTCGCCGTGTCGGTGGTGGTGTCGCCGGAGTCGCCGGTGACGATTTCGACCGGCTTGTCCAGGACACCGCCGGCGGCGTTGATGTCCTTGACCGCGAGGTTCACCCCGGCTTCCATGGGCGGTCCGAGGAAGGCCAGCGAACCGGTGGCCGGGAGCAGCGTGCCGATCTTCAGCGGCGCGGTGCTGGCCGGACCGGCGACGGGCTTCGGCGGATTGCACGCCAGTTTCTGCGCGAGGCCGAGACCCGGAGGGGCGGGAGTGGACTCGACGGCGGCGCTCGACGACGCCTCCGAACCTCCGTCGGAACCCGAGTCAGAGCTGCTGCAGCCGGTGACCACCAGCGCTGCCGCCGCGGTCACGACCACTGCCCCGCTCTTCAAGAAGCGAAAGGACATCAATGCTCTCCTTGCGATTGGCGTTGTCACGAAGGCGGCACTTCGAGATACCGAGAACCGCGCCTCGCTGGAGAAAAGCTAGCGCGATCTTGTTGCCGCTGCGTAAAGACAGCGAAACTGACGTACGCACAGCGCCATTTGCCGACGCAATCGCCGCGATCACTCGGCTCCGAGGGTCTCCACGACAACCTGCGCAACGGCTTTCATCGTCGTCCTGCGGTCCATCGCGGCGCGCTGGATCCATTTGAAGGCCTCGGGTTCGGACAGCGTCTGCTTCTCCATGAGAAGCCCTTTGGCACGTTCGACGAGCTTGCGGGTCTCGAGTCGCTCATTCATCGTCGCGACCTCGCCCTCGAGTTGCTTCAATTCCTGATAGCGACTCACCGCCACCTCGATGGCCGGCACCAGATCGGCCTTGGTGAACGGTTTGACCAGGTATGCCATGGCGCCGGCGTCGCGCGCCTTGTCGATGAAGTCCCGTTGACTGAATGCGGTCAGCATGACGACCGGCGCGAGTCGTTTCTTGGCGATCTCGGTCGCCGCGTCGATGCCGTCACGTACGGGCATCTTGATGTCCATGATCACGAGGTCGGGCGACAGCGACTCCGTCAGTTCGACGGCGACCTGTCCGTTCGGGGCCTCTCCAACGACGTCGTACCCCTCTTCGCGGAGCATCTCGATCAGATCCATCCGGATCAACGAGTCATCCTCGGCGACCAGCACCCGATGCGTAGTCGTGCTCTCACCGGCCGTTGTCGTCGCACTGTCGGTCACCGTGACCATCCCCTCCTCCGGGTCCGCTGGGCCGCGTCCGTGTGCACGCAGAGTACCGGTTGGCAGGCACATCGGCCGATCATCTAGAGTTGGTCTCCGGCGCGGGGCAACCCGTGTACTGGCCCCCGTAGCCCAATTGGCAGAGGCAACGGATTCAAAACCCGTCCAGTGTCAGTTCGAGTCTGACCGGGGGCACCGTGTCGAGGCAGGTCAAAGCTCATTTCGGGGACGCCCGCAGAGTCGCGATCAGACCCGGTATGCAGGCAGTATGAAAGCACTTTCAGCTGCAGCGCCCATCACATGAGCGATTTCGACCAAATCCTCGGGCATCAGGTGCCCGTACGATCTAGCGTCGTCGTCGCCGTCTTGTGCCCCAGCAGTGTTTGGAGCACCTTGACGTTGGCTCCGGCGCTGATGGCGAGCGAAGCGTACGTGTGCCGCAATTGATGGGGCCTGACCTTGGGAAATCCCTCAACGGACTTCATGCAGGACTTCACAGCGGAGTCGAGACACCGAAGCGCACCGATCGTCACCCAGCGCGTCTCCGTGATCGGAGGCCACACGAGTTTGCCGGCTGACCGTTTGCCGAACTGTTTCCCGAGCGGCCCCAGAGCAACGCGACCGCCCCCTCCGCCAGTCGAATGAGCTGCACGTGATCGAGGTGTACTGTGCTCGGCCTCCAGCCTTCGCGAGAGTTCGAAATCTTCGGCGGGAAAGGCGACGCGTCGGTAAGCGCAGGCAAGACCCCTCAAAGGCATCGGGCGCCTACGACACCGCTGCCGGTGGAAACTTGGCGGTCGGCGAGTGCACGTCGGTGCTGGTCAGACGGGTCTGCGACTGCGTGGACGCAACCGGGAACGTACTAATTGGCTATAGCCAGCCCATCGAAGTGGGCCACAGGATTACTCGCCGGGCGACGAGGCCTGTGGCTCGCGGTTTATCCGACGTCAGATGGCGTGCAGCTCGACAGCGGCACCTAGCGTATCCAAGTGTTCGGTGTTGCCTATCCGGGCCTGGACGGCTGCTCCGCAGACGATGTCCGCGGCCCACAGTGCCGGTTCCATACGGCCCACCGCGTGTTCAATGCAGAGTCGACTGCACCGCCCGCTGAGCTCGCGCATCTTCAACGTCGACATGTCACTGTTGTCGAGCTGGCCCCGCGATTCCAAGTGAAGGTGGAACAGGGAATGTGCGCCAGATCAGGCAGCAGGAACCCCATGCATCTGCGGCGGTGTCGGCGGTTGTTGGCACCGGCTTCGGTGCGGACAACGACGAAGCGGGCGACCGGGAGCTCTGCGACAGCGCGCACCCATGTGACGCGACGTTCGTGCTGGCTTCCGCGCCAATGGACCTTGGGTTCCCCAATTCGTAGCCCTTCCATGGCTTTACGGAAGGTCAACGACATCGTCTTCTCCACAGAGCAGCCGCCATCAGGTACACGCCCGGGTCCAGGTCTGGGCGTGATCCGCTGTCTCGGCCCACGCGATCAGCACGCCCACGAGACTAACCATGGGCCCAGACGCTGATGCCCGCGCGCCACCCCGCTCGAACGTGATCAGATGCTTGTTGAGTCATTGCTTTTCTCCCGCAGCGGCTTTGGCTCGGCTTGTCGCCTGGCTTTGTAGCTGCTGGCGATAGTCGGTCCTGAACGGTTCATGTAGTGCGCGGGTGGTATCGGCACTGGGTCACACCTGGTGAGCTTGGGGTTGGCCACCTTTGGATGTGGGTTTGAAGTAGCTTCTCTTTGTCGAGTTCGTTGAATCCACGCTCGGCTGTGCGCTCTGAGACGCTATACCACTCCTGCGCTCGTTCCAGCGCCATTCAAACGAGGTGTCCCTGCGCCCTGGGTTTCTTTCGTGTTCGAGGTACACAACCCTTGCGGCCACGGGCGGGTCTAATCAGTCCAGTGCGGACGCGGCACGTGTCGGTGTGCGCTTATGAGAAGCCGGGCATGGTGGATCCGCACTGAGCGGACTCTTAGGGTGCATCGGGATCCTCGAGGAGGTGCTCGGTGCGTCCGAGGAGTGCTGTTCTCTACTGGTCGAGGGCATCGAAGATGTCGTCGAAGTCCTCGAGTTCGCCGGCTGCGCGGCGCCGCGCGGTGATCGCGTTGTAATAGGTGTGGTCCAACTCCACAGCGACAACTGGAGCAGGGGCGTTCTCGGTGGGGCGGGCGCGGCACTCAAGTACCCCCGTTGTCCATTCGGTGCGCTGGGTCACCGGCCGTCCGGGCGAGCCCGCAGGTAAGTGTGCAGGAAGGTGTCGACGGCACGCGAGTTCATGCCAGTGGTGGTGTCGCCGATCGGTGCGGTGGGGTTGCCCACCGGTCGAAGGTCGGCAGCAACGCAGCGTCGGGGTCGTAGTGCTCGAGCCAGAACACCTCCGGAGCGGTGGCCCGGGCGGGTGTGGTGTTCAGAACCGGTGCCCACGGCGAGAAGCGGCAACACCGAATACACCCCGTGCGGGTTGTCTGCCTCGAGCGAGATGGTGATGTGGTGTCCGCCAGCGACATACAGCACACCGACCGCGACGTCGACCGTCACGTCACCGCAACGCAGCTCCCCCACCCGCGCGACAGGCAGTCCCAGTCGGCACACCAGGGTCAGGATGAGCGCGTCGCGGCGCCCGAAAAGACCTGCCCGCCAACCACTGTCCGGCAAGCCTCGACAAGACTGCCAATCGTGAATGTTGTCAGCGTAATACGTTAGTACACTGCGTTTTGTCACCGGACGATTGCAACACGAGTCGCCCTTACGTGCTACCGCACACGTTCTCAGCCGCCGCTTCAATCATCGTCGTGAACACTACTCACATGTAGCCCGAGCAGACAGATCCGCGGGCGCAGCACCCGCCCTCTACTTGCCGGCGCGTTTTGACGCGTCCACTCCGATCTTCACCCAGCGGGCCATCTCGTCAGCGTCGTCGTAGGCACTTTCTGGCACCGACCAGTAAGGCAGGTATACCTTCTGACGGCGCCCCTTGCGGCGGCGATAGGACATGCGCACACCGCCGGCCTTCTCGATCTTCGCGGCCGCCTTCTTGTCGCCTTTCACCAGCAGCTCGTCCTTGCGTTGGAACGCTATGATCTTGCCGTTGAGGTAGATGCCCTTGCCACCGAACACGGGCCGAATCGACACCTGCCCAACGGAATCGAAGAATTCGGCGATGCGCGCATCGTCCATCATCGCGCCCCCTGCATGTCGAGCAGAACGCGGCCGAGCGGACGCGCCTTCTCGGCGAAGGCGTGAGCTTCGCCTGCATCCGCCAGTGAGAAGGATCGTTCGACCGGCATGGTCAACTCACCCACCGCGGCACGCGCCATCAGCTCGGCGATAACGCCCCGGGCACGCGGCGTGCCCATTTCCTTGCCGTACACAAAGCTGAACACGGTGAGGCTCTGCAGCGAGAGGTCCTCGAAGCCAAACTTGGTGGACGTGCCGCCCGACGCTCCGACCAGGCCATAGCGGCCCTTGAACGCGCAGGCGCCGAACAGTGGATCGCCGCCCGCCATGTCGAGCACGAGATCAGCGCCGCGACCGTTGGTCAGCGCTTTCACCCGCTCGACCACGTCCTCTGCCTCATAGTCGATCAGGTGGTCAGCGCCGAGTTCGGCGATGCGGTTCAGCCGCTCTGACGTCGCCGCAACCGCGATCACCCGGGCGCCGGCCTGATGGGCAAGCTGCACTGCGGCGATGCCGACGCCGCCCGCAGCACCCCGCACCAGCACCGTCTCGCCCGGCTTCAGGCGGCCATACTCGAACAGCCCGTCATGCGCGGTGCCGAACTCGACCGGTACCGCCGCGGCCACAGACAGGTCCAGCCCATCGGGTACTGGATAGGCGTGGTTGTCCCCAACGGCGAACAATTCGGCATGGCTCCCAGCGAAGGCAAAGCCTGCCACCCGGTCGCCGGGGCGCAGGCCGGCCACCTCCGCGCCGACTGCCTCGACCACGCCCGACGCCTGGTAGCCGACGACATGCGGGGTGTCGCCCGGCGGGGGCGTATTGCGGCGGCTGAGCAGGTCACCGCCTTGGAGTGCTGCGTGAGCGACCCGGATCAGCACGGTGGCCGGGCCGACTACCGGGTCGGCAATGTCATGGATTGTGAGCACGTCCGGCTCGCCGTTGCGTTGGTAGGCTGCAGCTTTCATCGCGTGTCCTCACTTGTCCATCAGGTTGTCGGCCGAGAAGTTTGCGGCCAAGTAGTCATTGAACCGCTGCGGCGCGTCGCCGGTGGTGGTCTCCACTGCGTCGCTGACGGGCGCATCGCGGCGATCGGCGAAGGGCATGAGCGTCGCTGCAACGCCCGCCGCTGCCGTCTTCGACATCGGCGTGTTCTTGGTCAACCAGTCGACATAGCTGTCGGGCGTCAGGTCGAGCACGTCGATCGGGCGGCCGAGGCCGGCGGCATACCGAACTGCGATCTCGTCGATGGTCAGCGTCTCCGGTCCGGTCAGCGGCAGGATGCGCGTTCCGCGAACCGGGTCGAGAAGGAGCGCGGCAATCGTCCTCGCCACGTCGTCGGGCGCGATCGGCGCGAGCGAAGTGCTCCGGCGCGGCCAGGCAAACACGCCGTGCGCCAACGCCGCCCGGACGAAAGGTAGCTGGTCCAGGTCCGCCCACCAGGTCGGGCGCACGATGGCATAGGAATCGAACAACCGCTGCACGTCCGCCTCGTTGGCGCCGTGGCGCGCGGCAACCGGATCGGGCTCGTTGGGCCGCTCCTCTGCCAATGTCACCGACTCGCTGGACAACTTCACCGCGTATCCGACTCCCGCCTGCGCCGCGGCTTCCAGTGCGTGGCGCTCGCGGTCGGGGCCAGCATCGCCGGCGGTGATGACGCACACCGCGTCCGCGTCCGCGAACAGGTCTGCAAGGCCCTCGGGCTGATCGAGGTCCACGATGTGGGTCTCTGCCGCGCCCGCTGGACGGGCTTTCTCCCCACCCTGCGGAGAACCAACCAACGCGACTACATGGTTCTCGTTGCCGATCCGCTGGCAGACTCGTGCGCCGATATGGCCGCTCGCGCCGGTGATGACGATTTTGAGACTCATGGCCATATCCTATCTTGTGAAGTGTGCGGGCGATCAGGCGAACCTGTGTCAATCCTTCCGAATTTGCCGCCCCACCAACGGCATCCATCGAGACGAAGGCACTAGTTCTTAGCTGGAGCTCCAGTACCTAAATCAGTCCAGTGATAGCTCACGTCGGGGACTACTATTGCTGACGGCTTCAGCAGCGCGTTCTGCCCCACTCAGGTTGAGACCGGATGATCTGGCGTCAATCGATGTAACCAACAGTGACGTTTCGCCTTTCGCCACCGGTGACGAACGCACAGACGCAACCGTGACCTGTTCCTGGAGCGCAGGTGTGGACGCACAGCGTGCGGCGATCACCCGCAGCACTCGCAGACGATTGGTGCAGCGTTGCTAGACCTTTGGTGCGGTGGTGTGTCCCGCGCGGATCTGTTCCCCGAGGTCTGTCACAGGAGCTGTTTTGGCTCCGGCCGCAATTGATTCGAGGCTTCGCCCCCGTGTGCGTTCGCCGAACACACCCAGGATGGTGCCGGCGATGCCGACCGAGACCGCGAGGTACACGAACACCGAGGTGAATCCCATCTGTTTGAGGATTTCGGCGACCACGAACATGCAGAACACCGTTGCGATTCGGCCGCCGCTGTTCGGGATCCCGGTGCCGAGCGCCCGTAGCTGCGTAGGAAAGATTTCTGGCATGTAGGTGTAAAGGATCGCGGTCGCGCAGTAGAGGAGGAAGCTGACCATCACTCCGCCGATGAGGAAGAGCACATCGTTGTCGGTGAAACCGACCAGGAGCAGAAACAGTGCACAGGCCAGGAATACGACCATGACGGTGGTACGTCGTTCGAAGCGTTCGATGAGGACGCTGGCCAGGAGTGCGCCGGGGCAGGCGGCCAGGGCCACGATGGTGGTGTAGTTCAAGCTGGCAGTGGTAGAGAATCCGTGCTCACCGAGAAGCAGTGGCAGCCATGAGTTGAAGCCGTAGAACGCTGAGGTAGCAAAGATCAGGACCGATGACATGACGACGGTTCGTCTGAGAAAGCCACCGCGCACGAGATCGGCTGCCTTGCCTGCCTGAACGACGGGTTCCGGCGTCGGTACGGGCAGGGGGCTGCCGGTTTGACGGGTTGCCTCGGTTTCCAGCATCGCGACGAGGTCAGCCGCAGACTCGGTGTCCTTGTCGTTTTGCTCACGCCAGCGAATCGACTCAGGGAGCATTCTCCATGCGACGAGACTGATAGCCATGCCAAATCCGCCGAAGACGAATACCCAACGCCAACTGTTGTCGCCCATGGGGATAACCCAGCGGCTGAACAGCGACATCAAAGGGATCCCGAGAAAAGCGACGGCCGCAGCCAGCGACTGGACTTTGCCTCTGTGCATCCGTGGGAACATCTCGGATACGTAGGTCAAAGCGGCAACGGTGACGGCGTAAAGGCCTGCACCGATGAAGAATCGGTAAATTCCGAGCTGTAGGGGGCCGGTAGAGGTGGCCGACAGTATCGAGAGCACCGAGTAAAAGAGGGTTCCGAACATGAGCAGTCGCTGGCGGCCGAACCGGTCGGCGAGCCAACCGCCGACCAAAGAACCCGCAGCCATCCCAAGGAAGGCGCTGGCACTTATCCAAGCCACCTGATCCACCGAGATCCCCCACTGCTTGCGCAATGTCGGTGCCACGTAGGCGAACGCGTTGAGATCGGCCATCTCGAAGACAAGCAGAGCGGTGACGAGAACGCCCCACACCTTATGTAGACGAGTGAGGACCGGTAACCGGTTGAGTCTTTCGGCGAGGGTATGTTCAGTCATACGGGTGGTCATGGCGTTGCCTTCCTGAATCGGCGGGTTGAAAGTCGATGCCGTCCACACGTGGGGTTGGGACGGTCATTGCGACGAGCGGACACTCGTCATGATGCGGGTGTTGGACCGTGCTGCGCGGCGCGGATATTTGATCCCAGGTTTCGACCACTGTTGAAAGCTCGTCGTGTCCGGACCGCGTCGTTCTCAACCGTGTCGTTTCTAGAAGCGTGATGACCACGTCGCGCTGAGGAGCTTCTTGTCGATCTTGCCGACCCCGGTCGATGGCAGAGAGTCGACAATTCGCAGGTTCTTCGGGGTGTGTAGCGATCCCTTCGATGCGCGTACGTGGTTCAGGAGGTCTTCGACAGTTGCGGTGGCCTCGGGACGCAGGACCACCGCAGCGGTCACCGCCTCGCCCCACCGTTCGTCAGAAGTGCCGAACACTGCTGCGGCAGAAACGGCTTCGTGCCTGGCGAGGACGTCTTCGATCTCTCGAGGGAAGATGTTGAACCCGCCGCTGATGATCATGTCTTTGATTCTGTCGACGATGGTCATGTACCCGCGGTCGTCGGCGCGGACGATATCGCCGGTGTGTAGCCACCCGTTTGCGAACGCTTCAGCGGTCTGATCTGGTTGGCGCCAATATTCGTCCATCACGCCGGGTCCGCGTACGCACAGTTCGCCGGATGCGCCGGGAGACATGCGGTTTCCGTCGATGTCAAGTATCGCGCTTTGCACTGTCGATACCGGGACGCCGCACGATCCCCGCAAGCTTTGATCGAGGTGGTCGTTACGCCGCAGGATTGAAATCGGGTAGCACTCTGTTTGGCCGTAGAGCTGGCCGAAGATGGGGCCGAGTCGTTCGATCCCCTCGTCGAGGCGGGCACCTGACATCGGAGATGCGCCGTAGAGCAGCAGCTCGAGCGCACTGAGATCGGTGCGTTCGAGGTCTGGATGGTCGAGTAGACCGTAGATCATCGTCGGAACCATCAACGTCATGCTGATGTGGTTCCGCGCCATCACCTCGAGCACTCGATCAGCGTCGAAACGATCTTCGAAGTAGACCGTTCCGCCGCGTGAGAGGACGGGCAGGATCTTCGTTCCGGCGACGTGCGTCATGGGCGCAACCACGAGATACTGTGCTTCGAAGGGGATTTCAAAGTCCGTGGCGGTACCCAGGAGCGCTTGGTAGGCATACTTGCCGTGCCGCCGGACCGCTCCCTTTGGACGGCCTGTGGTGCCGCCTGTGTAATTGATCATCGCGATCTCGTCGCTACAGGCATCATCGTGGGGCCGGGATGCACCCACGGCGAGTGCCTCAGCCAGCAGATCAGGCACCTCATCGCTCGGACCGATACCCCACACCGTGGTACCGGCGGCGAACTCGGCAAGCTGTGCGGCGCGTTCACAGTGCCGGCGGGTATCGACCAAACAAGCTACTGCGTCCAAGTCGTCGAGTTGGAACAGATGATCATCCAACGAGCCCATCGGGTGCAGCCAGGAGGCGACCATTCCGCTGGCCAGCACAGCAATGCTTGCGCACCATGCTTCGGCGCGGTTGCCTGACAGCAGCGCGATTCTGTCCCCCCGGCGGAAGCCGCGAACGGACAAGACCCTCTGGAAGCGTCCGATCAGATCGGCAGCTGCCGCATAGGTGAGTTCACCGTCGTGATCGGAAAAAGCGATCCGCGAGGGATACCGGGCGAGGATTCGGATCGTCAGTTCACTGACCGTTGCGCTCGCCCACATATTCGAGGTTGTCCCGGGCGATGGCTGGCCGTCGGCTGTCTCGATTGTCATAGGTTTCCTTTGATCCGAGCGTGCGTGTCACAGAAGTTCGCGGATGCTGGCTGCAGGCTTAGGTGCGCTCGCGAACGGCGACGCGGTACTCGGTGACCAACCGTTCGATCACCGCGGCAACCGGTTCGACGCTGCGAACCCCCGACACCGAATGTCCTGCGCTCCAGACCTGGGTCCAGCGGGCGGGGCCGTGACCGCCGCTGCCGTACATCGCGGCGGCTGAGTCGACTGTGACGGTTTCGTCCAGGTGTGCCGGATCAAGACCAGCGGCCCGGATGGACGCCTCGAGCATGTTGGCCGACAGTCCGGTAAACGCGCGGGTCAAAATCACATCGTCGAGGCTGCTGTCAACCAGCATCTGCTTGTACTCGGCGGCTGCGCGGCTCTCCTCCGTAGCGAGAAAAGTCGTTCCCATATAACCGAAGTCGCAGCCCAATGTCTCTGACGCCGCGAGAGATCGACCGTCGCTGATCCCGCCGGCCAGGACGATCGGGCCCTCGTAAAACGCACGGACCGCACGCACGAAGGCAAACGGATTGAGCCAGCCGGTCTGCCCTCCAGCACCGGCGGTCAGCAGCACCAATCCGTCTGCGCCTGCATCCACCGCCTGCCGGGCATGTCGCAGAGTAGCCACGTCGGACATGACCACGGCGCCGACGTCGTGCAACACCTCGATTGCCGCTTCCGGCGACCCAACACTGGTGATCACCACCTCGACCTCGTGTTGGGCCAACAGTTTGAGGTCCTCGGTAAATCGCGGAGACCGCATGATCAAGTTCGCTGCGAACGGAGCCGCCTCGGGCGCGATCTCGCTCTTGAGGTGCGTCAGCCACTGATCTAGTTCGACTGCAGTGCGCGCGTTCGCAGTCGGAAAGCTTCCGATCACTCCAACGGAGCAGGTGGCGGCGACCAATTCCGGTCCGGAGACGTGAAGCATGGGTGCCGCGATCGCTGGGAGCCTCAGCCGGTCCCCCCACTTTTGCGCAAGCGAGACCCTCGGCATGACAGCTCCTCTGTGTTGGTTGAACCTGATCTGTGCGAGGACCCGTCCGACTCGGACGGCACGCGCAGGCCGCGGGCCACATTTGCGTGATAAGCGTTTAGCAAATATCGCCTACAATGTGATCCATGTCAACCCCGACGTCGAGTGAGCAACCTCCGCTCCCTACTCCGCCCCGAAAGCGTCAGAGCCATCAAGAGCGCAGAAGCATCGCCGAGCAGGCGCTGATGGAGGCCGCCCGCCAGCTCATATCCCGCCGCGGCGTCGACCTGACCTCGGTCGCAGATATCGGCGAGCTAGCCGGCTACAGCCGGGGCCTGGTCAACCATCGCTTCGGCTCGAAAACCGCCCTACTCCAGCAACTCGCCCTTACGAGTCAGAAAGTGGTCGAAGATCGCCTGAACGACCACTACGAGAACAAGTTCGAGGCAGTGCTGCGACTGGCGCACGTCTATCTCCAATGGGTCGAGGAAGAAGAAGACTTCGCGCGCGCGTTCTTTGCGATGTGGGGGGCAGCCCAGCCGGATGAGTCCATCCTGCGCGAGGTGTTCGTCGTCCTCGACGACATCTTTCGTAAGCGTTTCGCCGACTTGCTCGTCGCAGGCCAAGTTCAGCGAACCATACGAGCTGACATCGACGCCCCAGCAGTCGCTGTGGTGCTGGTAGCTATGGCTCGAGGAACGGGAATGCAGTACGTGATCGCTCCGCATCGCGTCGACCTCGGAGCAGTCGACGCGACAATGCAGGCATTTATCGAGCAAGCCCTGAGGCCGGTCGCCAGCTGAGAGATCTCCGTCTTTAACGGATCTCCTTAGGACCGAACTCGTTTGCACCCAGAGCCGCGTCTGTGTGAGAGAAATCCCGCAACGCCCGCTGATTAGATTTTCGAGGGGAGTCCTCAAACAGTCGACGAAAGGCGGGCACGGTGAGTGGCGGCGGTCCGGAACCAATGGGCTCGGGGCGCCCGGGAGATCGACCCGCAGCTGTAGCTGGTCGTGGCCTCGATTCGGGGTACCCCACAAGAACTGTCGAGGCCACGACCACCAACACAACATCGGTCAAGCCGTGAGACGAGTGCGCATTTCGTCGAGACCGACCGTTCTACTTTAGAACAATGTGGGTTTCAGCCGGCTGGCGCAACCGTGCCCACCAGTCTTCAAAGCGCAGTGGGTTGGGCAGAATAACGTCGCCTCTCGAGTTCCGGTAATAGGTCGTCGATCGTGTCTCACGAGCCCAGATGGAGTCTTTCAACTGCTCGGTCATCTCTGTCACCCAGGCGTCGAAGGCGGCATCGGTGACCTCTAGCGACGACGAATTGGTTTCGAACAGCAGCTGCAACGACTCCATTACGTAGTGCACGATCATCTCAACCGGGAAGTTGTGTCCGCCACCATGTCCGGGCGAGGCGTGCGGCCCTGAGGTGATGAACAGGTTCGGGAAGCCGGGTACCTGGCAACCGTTATAGGCGGCCGGGGAGTCCTGCCACACATCCGCGAGCAGCTGTCCACCCTTTCCTGCGATATCGATATGTGAAAGGTACTTGAACTCGAAACCGGTGGCGTAGACGATGATGTCCACCTCGTGAAGCCGGCCCTCGCCGTCGATGATACCCTCGGGCACAACCGACGTGATACCCGACGTGACGAGTTCCGACTTCTCCGACTTCAACGCCTCGAAATAGCGGCCTGGATCTCGGATTATCCGTTTGCCCCAGGGGGCGAATGAAGGCGTCAACTTCTCTTTCAGATCAGGCCGATCCGCAAACATTTCGTCGAGGTAGGAAAGTCCCACTTTCAGGGCCTCGTCATTCAGAGGGCTGATCGACAAGTCGTGCTCAGACGCCCACTTCTCGTCGAAACGGACCATCTCGTAATTGGAGTCGCTGGAGGGCAGGAACGTGAGAAGCCGGTGCCAGTTGACGTAGAACGGAAAATTTTTTGCGAGCCACCGATGTTCGTGAGGGAGCGGGTCCTTGCCCGCGCTCGGCATCACCCAGTGAGGTTGGCGTTGAAAGACCGAAAGGCTGCTGACCTCTTCGATGAGCGAGTCGACGATCTGCACGCTGGTGCACCCGGTGCCGACCACAGCCACCCGCTTGCCCTTGAAGTCACAGGAATGGTCCCATTCCGAAGAATGAAACGATGTCCCAGCGAAGCTGCTCAGTCCTTCAACAGTTGGAAACTGGGGGCCGGTCAAGTATCCAGCCGCCGTGACGACCGCATTGGCGCGGAGTAGCGCCTCTTCGCCGTCTGCGATGTACCGAATCTCCCACTCTTGATCGTCTTCCAGCCACGTCATCGAGGTCACGGTTGAGTTGAATTGCAGAGTATCGCCGATGTCGTACTTCTCGACCACCTTTTCCAGGTAGTCGAGGTACTCGGCACCCGTGGGGAATGCCTTCTTCCAGTCAGGGTTCAGCTCGAAGTGGAAGGAATAGAACGCGCTGGGCGTGTCCACTCCGACACCGGGGTACGTGTTCTTCCACCAGACTCCACCCAGCGCGGGGCGAGATTCCAGAACAGTCACGTCGATCCCGGCCCGTTTGGCCGAGATCGCCGTCGATATGCCGGCCATCCCCGCACCCATGACAGCTAGCTTGAAGCCCTCCGGCGCCTTGGCGGTCCGGTCGAGTGTCTGCGCGAACCGCACGAATCCGCCCTGCTCCCTGTAGAACTCAGCGGACTCTGGAGCCACCGTCCACCCGACCAGGGCCGAACACAGCGCTGCAAAGTCAGCATCCGAGAGATCCGACGCGTCCCGATTCAGACGTTCCGGCGACTTGTTCATTGCTTCGATCGCCCACGCACGGAGCTCGCGCGCATCTTCGCTGGGGAGCTCGGCAACGATGCCGGTTCCATCAAAATGATGACGAAGGCGTGACGCATACCGCTCGATCGGCGAGGTATCGCCGGTCATCGTCACCAAACTGGCAAGAAGGAGTGCCGGGTTGGCGACTCCGACCGCCGATTCGAGATCGAGGGCTTCATCTGCTCTGACGAGTTCAGTGGTCAAGGGAATACTCCATTCGGGACAGATCGTGCGGGTTTGATCCGAGGGAAAGACGCGGTGACAGTAGGTGTGGTCCACGAGTCGATCACTGCCACCGACGATTTGGTGGTGCGTTGTGATTACTAGTCACCACTGTCTGGTAATCAGGACTGTAATGAGGATCACGTAGACAGTCAAGGGTTGACTTCGCCAGCCGTGAGAGCTGAGCGACCTGTCCCCTGGTTTCCTGCACCGGCGAACAGAAGTGGTCGGGGTCCGGTGCGACTCATCATTCGGCCCCGAAGACATCCCAGAACCGGGACGATTATCGCCACCAGCAGAAGGATGAGGCAAGACGCGTCAATGGCCCGATTGCTACCGCCCCGGCGATGAGTGTGGAGAGGAGTACCTACGTGGAGGCAGCAGGTGAGATCTGCAGCTCGGTCGACAGCAACCCGATCATCGGAATGACCATGAGAGCCTGGATCTCCGCGATCGCTGCGATCATCGCCAATCCGATTGCCGCCCAGAACTTACGCGGAGGAAGTCGAGTCGATGCGGACTCAACGGATCGTCGAAAGGAACTGTCGATAGTAGGCGTCGACGTGTGAAGTGTTGCCCGCGATGGGTCCAAACTGTGATCTCTCGTGTGACACGTGCGAGGGGATGACGCTCATGAGAAATGTTGCCTGACAAGACGCTGGCCACGAGGCCAACCTGCAGCGACCCGGCATTAGCGGAGACCTGCGCGCGGCGGCCGTAAGGGCCACTTGACGGCATCCCCATGCTCGCCAGGTCACCTTTCTAGCGTGTTGTGACTAGTATTTCAAGAGCGACCGAATTGCGCTCGTACAAACGTCTTTAGAACAACTCGAATGTGGGCGCGCAAGCACGCGGGACCGCGGGCGGACGCGGCCGCGACGCCAAGGGGAGTTTGGGGACCGGCAGGAGGGATAGCTGGATCAGTTGCGGTGAGGAGCCAAGGCGTGGAGGAGCAGACCGACGACCGACCGTTCAAAACCGGCTGACAGCGGTCGGTCAGTTAAGGTGGATTCGAGCCACAGGGCACCGACCAGACATCGCGCAACGGTTCTGAGTTCGACGTCAGCTCGGAGCTCGCCACGCTGTCGTGCGCGCCGCAATACCTGCTCTACCGTGCGATTGGCCGGCAGAGCGGCCTTGTTTTTGTACTCTTTGACTACTTCCGGGAACATTTCGCCCTCGGCCAGCACATGCGCAAAGACCGAACTGAGGCGCGAATCGTTGAACACCTCCGCCCAGTCGTGCGCCAGGACACGCAAGTCCCCTTGCAGCGTGCCGGTATCAGGCACGTGAATTCGGCGTTCGGTGCGTCGAAGCGCATCGGTGATCAGGCTGTCACGCTCTGGCCATCGGAGATACACGGTGGCACGTGCGACGCCGGCCTCTTTGGCGACGCGTTGTACGGAGAAGTTCTGGAACCCGCGAGTGGCCAGCTCGGTGATGGCAGCATCCAGCACAGCATCATCGATGTTGTCGTCTCGTGGCCGGCCCACGGATCGCGGCACTGCGGCCATGTAATCCTCGCACTTCATTCGGGTGCAACCAGTCTACTGGCCGGGCTTTTTGCCTGATTGGTGACCCTATCGCGAAGTTGTGGACATGAAACCATCGTTCACCCACAGCACCTGAGGTGCCCACAGTCGGCTGCATTACGACGAGGAAGGCCGTCTGGCGCATACTCACGCGAACCATGCTGCGCGCGAGCGAAATAGGTAGTCCGATCCGCAGTCGGCTAGTGCCTTGTTATTTCCGACACTCGATGCTAGAAATGTTGTCAGCATCACATATTGGCGCCGGTCGCCGGTAACCGACCGCTCTGGTGCCCACGTCGCGCCGGCGCACCGTCGATACATCCTGGTGCGCTTGGCGGGCGCTTGGCTGCCGAAACCCGCCCATCGATCAACAACATCTACCGCCACCGCAGGAATAGGAGCGCCACGATGGCCCTCGATCCCGATGCCCGCGAGCTTCAAGACGTGCTCATCGACCAACCACTGGATCTCGATGATCTCGAAACCACTCGAACGCTGTTCTCCTCGGCACCCACTCCCCCGGCGCCGGAAATCGAAGTGGTGCAAGACGCAACTGCGCGAGGCCCCTACGGCGACATCCCTTTGCGCCTCTATCGACCAACTGCCGGTTCGGCCTCGCCCGCGGTCGTGTGGCTGCATGGTGGCGGGTTCGCGATCGGCGATCTCGATAGTCACGATGCGTGGTGCCACCACCTGGCGGCGGCCAGTGACTGTGTTGTCATCGCGGTCGACTACCGACTTGCACCGGAGCACAAGTTTCCGGTACCCGGCGAAGACTGCTTTGCCGCCGTGGAGTGGGTGCACGCCCATGCTGCCGAACTCGGGATCGACGCTGCACGGATCGCCATAGGCGGCGACAGCGCCGGAGCGACTCTCGCCACCGTTGTCGCCCAGATGCTTCGCGACCGCAAGAGCGATGCTGTGGTTCAGCAGCAGATCCTCGCTTACCCGACGGTCTACCTTCGGGTATCGAATCCGGAGTACAGCACAGGATTTCTCAGTGCCAGTGTGTGCGAACAGTTCTGGCAACTGTACATCGGTAGGGATGCCGATCGACTTGATCGATACTGCGCGCCGAGTAACGCCGGCGACTTGGGTGGTTTGCCACCCGCGTTCGTGCTGACCGCCGAAGAAGATCCCACGCGCGACGACGCCGAGCGATACGGCGCCCAACTGTCCGCCGCTGGTGTACGCGCCACAGTCAAACGCTATCCCGGCACCTTCCACGGGTTCCTCACGATGCAGGGTGTGCTCGGTCGCGCATCCGAGGCGCTCGACGACGTTGCTCGTGCAGTCCGCTCCGAATTGGGAGCTCCTGCAGCGACTCCCGCCACCGTCTGAACACGGGAGATCCTCCATAGCATTTGGATTCAACCGAAGAAGGAGCAAACAATGAAAATCGCCATACATGTCAGCACCTACGAGCGCGAACCGACGCCGGAAGAGACAGAAGCGCACGTGGGATGGCTGATTGAGCGGCAGAATGCGGGAGTGCTCCTGGCAGCAGGATTACGCTCAACCGGTGACGGCGGTGTGGTCATTCTCGGCGAGCACGATTCGTTGGACACGATCGACAGTGATCCATATGCTGCAGCCGGCGTAGCGACGTACGACACCACGACACTCGAAGCCGCACTCGGCACCTTGGCCACACAGGACCGATAGGTTCAGCGCCAGCTCAGCACTTCAGGCGTGCGGGTTCAGACGCGTGTGCACCGCATTCAGGTGCAAGTTCACCTCAAATAACAAAGGAGCGAGAATGTTTGACCTACGACGGGTTCGCCCATGTATGGCCGCAAGCAAGAAATGGCTTCACGCATGATCGGTTACGCCGATGGGCGACTGGTCATGCCGGCTGTCGGGCTGGGCGAGATGTTCTATGTGGTACCCCTTCTGGCGCCCGCAACGCGTGAACCCTACGAACGCATTGGCTTGACTGACATCGGCAGCACATACTTCGCGACGCGCTCAGCGCCGCTAGGTGCGGTCCCGGTCGAAACCGTGATCGCCACCTTCTTCGGTTGGTATCCGGGGAAGGTACGCCGGTATCTACCTCCGGCGTGGGAGTCGACCACTCCCGCCAAAGCCCTGCACGCGCAGCGAGTGGTTGTCGACGCCACGCTCCGGCGCGCCCTGGGATCGTGGATCGACAGCCCTGAGGCGCGCGAGATGGCGCTGTTGATGCGCAAGGCTGCAGAAGATCGCGATATCGTGGGACGCCCGTTGTTCTCCGCATTTTCGGCCCTCCCATGGCCTGACCCCGCCGAAGCACACATGACCATCTGGCACGCCTTCGCCCTGCTCCGCGAGTTCCGCGGCGATTCCCACCTCGCAGTGTTGGTCGCGAACAATATCGACGCTTGTGAATGCCACCTCATGATGGCCGCAGCAGTAGTGGCAGGTTGCCAGTGCCATCAGTCGTTTGCGGGGACCGGTACGAAGGTCGACGTCGAGACTCCGCCCAATGCGGCTGTGCTGGCCGATCGGGAATGGCCGGTCAGCGAACGCAAAGCCGCGCTCGGACGTCTGACCGATCGGGGTTTGCTTACCGCCGACGGTGATATGACGGCCGCCGGCATGCAGTTTCACCTCGACCTGGAACGTCAGACTGATCGCGCCGCGACCTCTCCCTGGGAGGAGGCCGACAACAGTGTGGATCGGCTCAACGAATTGTTACCGGAACCGGTCGGGTTGTTGGCTCAGGCATGGAACCTCGACGCGGACAAGACGCACTTCGCCACCGCCGTCGAGTAGACCCACTTGCCGACGAAGCCCCTACCGAGCCGCAAACTGTCCGATGCGGATGACGGCGTCGGGCGACGAACTGACCGCGGCGATGGTCGCGGCTTCGTCGGCCAAGTGTTCGTCGAAGGTCCGTGCGAAAGAAGCGCGGGCCAGGCGGCGTGTCTGTCCGACAGCCGGAAACGGTGCACGGGCGAGGATCTCGACGAGTTCGTCCACCCTGCTACCCACCGCATCGTCGCCTACGACATCGGTGATCAAACCCCACTCGAGTGCCTCGTCAGCGTCGAGAACTTTGGCAGCGAGCAACATCTGAGTTGCGCGCCGAAATCCAACCACACGCGGGAGCAGCGTCGAGACGCCGCAGTCCGGGGACAACCCGACTGCCGAGTATGCGGCGACAAACTTGCTGGACTTGCCCGCGACGACAAAATCCGACGCTAGCACCAGGCCGAGTCCAGCACCTGCGGCCGAACCCTGCACTGCCGCAACCACCGGAATCGGCAGGGTGTCCAGCGTGATGAGGGCCCGGTGCACTATGCCAGCGAGATCGGACAGGAACTCGGGGGTGTTGTCCGACTCGGCCATCCGTCGGACATCACCGCCTGCACAGAAGTTCTTGCCACCACCGGAGAGCACGACCACGCGGGCCTTCGTCTCGGCGACGAGGCGTTCGATCGCTGCCTCCAGCGCAGACGCGAGTTCGGGATCGAGAGCATTGGAGGCGGCGGGTCGGTTCAGGTGAATACGCACAACTCCGCGTGGGTCGATGAAGTACTCGACGGGGATCATCATGGTCCTACTTTCTGTTGTCTAGAGCGGTTTGTTCGGCTTTTCCGAACAGTAATGTTCCGTTAGGCTGAACAGATGTCGGTTTCGAGGAGTACGGACAGCCCTGGTGTCCACATCGGCGCCCGCGTGCGGGAAGTGCGGAAGGCAACGGGTGTGTCTCTTCGTGAGCTGGCGCGGCGTCTGGCGCTGAGCCCAGCGACCATCACCGCGCTGGAGAAGGGCCGGACGACGATGAGTGTCGACCGGCTGCACGAGATCGCTTCGGCGCTCGAGGTCTCGCCCACAGAACTGTTCGCCACGGGTACCCCCGTTGACACTCGGACGACCGCCGATCACGATACGCCCGCCCGCGGGCATTGGCGCGAGTTCGCGGACCCGGGGATGGACCCTGTGCTCCGAGCGGCATTGTCCTGCATCGTCGATCAGGGATATCACGGCTGTTCCATTCGCGATATCGCCGAGAAGGCCGACTCGAGTGTGTCCGCTCTGTACAACTATTACCCGAGCAAGCAGGCGATGTTGGTCGCGCTGTTCGACATGACGATGACCGATCTGCTTGGCCGCGCCACCGCAGCGAGAGACGAAAGTGAACCGGGTGAACCCGTCGAGCGGTTCTCGCGACTTGTGGAATCGTTGACCCTGTACCACAGCTACCGCAAGGAGATGGGCTTCGTCGGTGCGAGCGAGATGCGCAGTCTCGAAGGAGAGAACTATGCGGCGATCGCGGCGAAACGTGTTGCGCTGCAACGTATGGTGGATGCCGAGGTGCTGTCGGGGGTTGAACTCGGAGTCTTCGCCACGAACCGGCCGCACGAGGCGGCGCGGGCGGTGGTGACCATGTGCGTGGCGGTGTCCCAGTGGTACAACCCCGACGGCGACGAATCTCCCGAGGACATCGCCTCCACCTATGTGCGGTTCGCGTTGGATCTCGTTGTGCACCGGAAGTGATCTAGCGAGGGTCGACGAAGATGTCGTAGTCGAGCGGCTCGACACCTCCGTAAGGGGTGAGGTCGGTGATGCCGACTTCGGCCAACACGTCGACGTCGATCAACGTCTTGCCTGATCGGTATCCTGGGGTGTGCGAGAGCACGGCAGCGGCAGCATCGGCCATCACCTGTGGGCTGCGCGCGTGTGAAGTGCCCTCCTCGCCGCCCAGCAAGTTCTTCACCGCAGCCGTTGCGATGGTGGTCTCGGGCCACAGACAGTTGCTCGCGATGCCGGCCTCTGCGAACTCCGCAGCGAAACCTAAAGCCAGCAAGGACATTCCGTACTTTCCAAGGGTGTACCCGGGATGCTTGCCCAGCCACTCCTCGGACATGTTCAGCGGCGGCGACAACGTCAGAACGTGTGCCGACGAAGACTTCTTGAGGTGGGGCAGGCATGCCTGCGTCAAGGCGAACGTTCCGCGCACGTTGACCTGCTGGATGAGGTCGAATCTCTTCAGCGGCAGATCCTCGGTGCCGGAGAGATTCAAGACGCTCGCGTTGTTGATGCAGATGTCCACACCGCCGAACGTCTCGACCGCCGTGCGCGCGGCCCGCTCGACGTCCTCGCCGTTTCGCACGTCGCCGACCACGCCGACAGCTTGTCCGCCCGCTGCCTCGATCTCGTCCACCGCAGTGTGGATCGTGCCTGGTAGACGAGGGTCGGGACTGTCGGTCTTGGCCAGGAGCACCAGGTTCGCTCCGCCGCGTGCAAGTTCGGTCGCGATGGCCAGACCGATGCCGCGGCTACCGCCGGACATGACGGCTGTGACACCGTCGAAACGCTTGTCGCTCATGTTTCACCTCAGATTCGTTCGATGATGGTGGGCGTGGCGATGCCGCCGCCCTTGCGCGGTCGCGCGCATCAGGCGCGCCTCCAGGGTCGATCCTTTTACTGAGCAGACTTCCTCAGCTCCGCCTTTGCGATGGTGCGTACATGAACTTCGTCCGGGCCGTCGAAGATTCGCATTGCTCGGTGCCACCCGTACATCGCTGCGAGCGGCACGTCGTCGCTGACGCCCGCTCCACCATGGACCTGAATTGCTCGATCGATCGCATCGAGGGCAACGCGCGGAACAGACACCTTCGCGGCCGAAACGTAAGGAGCTGCAGCCTTGTTGCCGTGCTCGTCGGTGATCTT
The DNA here is from genome assembly GCF_051789125.1 of Gordonia terrae. GTDB lineage: Bacteria > Actinomycetota > Actinomycetes > Mycobacteriales > Mycobacteriaceae > Gordonia > Gordonia terrae_A. The sequence continues at coordinate 3,034,664 of NZ_CP196526.1, forward strand.
CGACGCGTACTGACACAGCAGCCGTGCCTGATCGATCGCGATCCGGGACTCGGCGATCTGCGCCTGCACGACGCCCTGCTCGGCAAGCGGTTTTCCGAACGCGACCCGGGATTGGGCGCGCGAGACCATCAGACCGAGAGCACGTTCCGCGGCGCCGAGAGCGCGCATGCAGTGGTGGATACGGCCGGGGCCGAGGCGTGCCTGCGCTATCGCGAAGCCCGCGCCTTCCTCGCCGAGGATGTTGCTCACCGGCACCCGCACGTTTTCGTACACCACTTCACAGTGCCCGTGCTGGTCGTGACGACCGAACACCGGAACGTCGCGGACCACCGTCACACCCGGGGTGTCGGTCGGCACCAACACCATCGACTGCTGCCGATGAGTCACGGCGTCGGGGTCTGTCTTGCCCATCACGATGAGCAGCTTGCAGCGGGGGTCGGATGCACCGCTGGTCCACCATTTGCGTCCGTTGATGACGTAGTCGTCCCCGTCGCGCTGGATGGTGGTCTGGATATTGGTGGCATCAGAACTGGCGACCTCGACCTCGGTCATCGAGAACGCAGATCGAATCTTGCCGTCCTTCAACGGTTCCAGCCACCGGGTCTGCTGCTCTTCGGTGCCGAACAGATGCAACAGTTCCATGTTTCCGGTGTCGGGCGCCTGTCCGTTCGTCGCCTCCGGAGCCAAATGCAAGCTCCAGCCGGTGATTTCGGCCAGACCTGCGTAGTCGAGCTGACTGATTCCGGAGTACGCAGGGAGGAACAGATTCCACAATCCGCGTGAGCGAGCTTCCTCCTTGAGGGCCTCGACAACAGGCGGCAGAGTGCTGTCGCCTGGCCCGACCTGCGCACGGTAGGCCTCGTATTCGTGTTCGGCGGGAAAGACGTGCGTGTGCATGAAGTCGACGAGCGTTTCGCGGAGCTCGAGCGCCTTGGCCGACGGTCTGAGATCGAGCGAGGCAACGTCGACGGTTGCGGGCATGGCCGACGTATTGACCGAGTGAGTCATGTAGGTGTCCTTCGGTGGATTCAGCCGGCCAAGCCGGTGACGGATGAAGCAGATGCACGCTCGAGTGCGCGTCCGAGGAGCGGACCGACCATCTCGCCGACGCCGGCGAAGTCCTCACCCTCGGTGTGCCCCTGGGCGTGACGGGCGTGGATGCCTTCGAGGATGATCGCTATCTTGAAATCGGCGAACACCAGATACCAGTCGATGTCCGGTACATCGATCCCGCGAGCGCTCACGTACCGCTCGACCAGCTCGTCGCGGGTGGGAAAGCCCGGCAGTGCCGTCGCGCCTGCGGTGATGGGATTGAAGAACTCGCCTTCGTGGTCCCAGAACGAGCACAAGATGCCGAGGTCGGTGATCGTGTCTCCCAGCGTGGACATCTCCCAGTCGAGGACCCCGAGAATACGAGTGGGGTCGTCGCGATCGACCATCATGTTGTCGATCTTGAAGTCTCCGTGCACGATTCCCGGATAGCTTCGCGAGGGCAGACCCGCTTGGAGGCGTCGAAACAGCTCGGCGACCTCCGGTCGATCAGACGTGGCCGACGCGTCCCACTGGCGTTGCCAACGTTGGATCTGCCGCGCGAGAAAGCCCTCGGGCTTGCCCCAATTGGCGAGCCCGACATCGGCGGGATCGATATCGTGCAACTCGGCGAGTGTGGTCATCATCGAATCCGCCAGACCGGCGCGCTGGGCTTCGGTGAGCTGCAGGGTGTCGTTCTGCGTTCGTAGCGTGATCCCGTCCAGCTTGTCCATGACGTAGAACGACGCTCCGATCACCGAAGGATCCGTGCACAGCCCTACGGTTCTGGGGACCGGTACGGCGCTGTCCTTCAAGGACGACAACGCACGGTATTCGCGGCCCATGTCGTGCGCGGTGGGAAGCACGTGTCCCTGGGGAGGTCGCCGGAGGATCCAGCTGCGGTCACCGTCGGTCAGCGCGTACGTGGGGTTCGAGCGACCGCCCGCGATGAGGGTGGCCTTCAGATCCCCGACGGTGCCGGTTTCGACTCCGCGCAGCCATTCTCGCACGCGGATCACGTCGAGTTTCTCCACTGCCGAGGTGGTGCTCACGGTTATCCCTTCGATTGATTCTGCACCGCCGACATCCTTGGGCGAGAACGCGGGAGGGTTCGGCAGTCGCAGGTTCACCATCGGAGCGAGCGCGGGCCAGGTTGCCGACCCGTGTTCGTGATCGCATCGCGCCGTCGTGCTCCGACCTTCCGACTCGCTTGCGGGCGCACAGGGCTCTCGCGGCAGCCCGTTGATTCTCAACATGCTCGCGAACGAACGCTCGTTTGTCAACGTTGCTGATCGATCCAAAAGTGCTGTTCTAGCTGTCGAGTCCATTCGACGCGTTCAGCACATGCATCGCGGACCTTCAGCTTTCGAAACACTGGACACGTGAATCGCGCGTCCGCTCACCCCGTCGGGACCGACAGTTTGCGTCGCGGGCCGGCGTCCGCGGACGCTTCTTCTCATGCGCGGGTTATCGGGGGCGAAAATCAGACGTCCGGCGGATCGGCTGCTCAGCCGTCATGCTCCGGGCTTGCAACTTGGTGGAGGCCTCGTACTGTGTTCAGCATGTCCGAACAGGCCAACGGCGCACACAGCGGAGACGTCGTCCGCGCGACGCGGCTTGAAGCCGGTCAGACCCTGCGCCAGCTCGCCGCCTCGATCGGAGTCAGCGTCGGCACGATGAGCGCCATCGAGAACGGGAAGGTCGGCTTGAACGTCGACAGATTGCGCGCCATCGCCGAGGCCCTCGGGGTCCCACCCTCTCACCTTCTGCGCCCCCAGCGTTCTGAGTCGCGCGAATCGAGGTCAGTTGAGGACCGAGATCCCGCATCGCCCCACTCGACGTGGCGCGTTTTCGACGATCTGGACCTGGACCCGGTCTTGGCCTCCGCCGTGGAGGTGTTTCGCGAAACCGGGTATCACGGTGCGACGATGCGCCTGATCGCCGCCGGTGCGGACATCAGTGTGGCGGGCATCTACCACCACTATCCGAGCAAGAAGCATCTTCTGCTCGAGCTGATCGGCCGGGCTTACGAGGACCTCCGCTGGCGACTGGAAGCCGCTGCCGAGGACAGCGACGCGGCTAAGGCGTTCGCGAACATGGTGGAAGCCGTCGTCTTGTTTCGCGAGAAGCGCCGCTCCTTGGCCTTCGTCATGGTCACGGAGGCGTCGCGGGCAGAAGTTCTTGCGGGCGCAGTGCCGGGAACGGGCCACGGCGACGTGCGGGAGATGTTCGAGCGGGTTGCATACCGAGCGGTTCAATCCAAGGAGTTCAGCATTCCTGAACCCCGCTTCGCGATCAGTGCAATCTTGACCATGTGCCTCACCCCCTCGACCTGGATCGAGGCCGAGGCTGCGATCCAGCCTTCGCGAGTGGCACGCATATACGCGAACTTGGCACTTTCCATGATGCAGTATCGCTCTCACCAGCATGTTCAGGGGAGCTGAACCAGCTCTACAGCCGGTCCGATTCCCGCGTGTCATACAACCCCCGGCGATTCGGCAACTTCTCGGAAACCCTTGACGGAACCCCTGTGCGATGAGACGCTCACCACAATGAACAAACCGAATGAACGATCGGACTGTTCAGATCTCACCTCTTTCTAGACTCTCGAAAGGCAGCCATGAGCCAGCATCATGACGTACCGGGGATGGGCGAACTCCTCAAGGACTCTCCGAAGAACTGGGGCAAGTGGGGAGATGACGACGAGGTCGGCGCCCTGAACTATCTCGGCGCCGACGAAGTGCTCCGCGGGACCCGGTACGTGAAGTCCGGTGAAGTCTTCACTCTCCAGGTTCCGATGGGGCATCCGCACGGTGACCCGGTCTTCCCCGGCCGGGTGGGAACCAAACGGGTCAACGTTCTCGACGAATCGTCCTGGGACGAGGGCAAAGAGGGAGCCCCCGACTTCGCCGGCGGTCTGCACTACGCGGACGACAAGGCCGAGATATTCCTGCAGGGCTCCTCGCAGTACGACGCGCTCGGACACGTCTGGTACGACGGCCAGATCTGGAACGGCTACGACGCCCGCACCACCGTGGGCGGCAATAAGAAGGCGTCCGTGCAGCCCATCGCCGAGCGTGGCGTCGTCGGCCGCGGCGTGCTCATCGACATCGCCCGTCACCGAGGCAAGAAGTGGCTGGACAAGGGTGAGACGTTCACCCACCTAGATATCCAGGAAGCTGCAAAGGCGCAGGGTGTGGTCCTCGAGAAGCGCGACATCCTTCTCATCCGCACCGGTTTCATGACCTACTTCTACGCAGTCTCGGGCGAGGAATTCTACGATGGTTTCATCGAGCCAGGCCTGACCTACTCACCCGAGCTGGTCGACTGGTTCAACGAGATGGAGATCCCCAACCTCGTCACCGACACCATCGCCAACGAGGTGACCCAGGACCCCGTCTCCGGTGTGATGTTGCCGTTGCACTGCGCACTCATGCGTAACCTCGGCATCGTCCTGACCGAGATCTGCGACATGGACAAGCTCGCAGATGCCTGCGCGGCCGACGGCCGGTGGGACTTCCTCTACACAGCCGCACCGCTGAACATCGTCGAGGGAACCGGTGCGCCGGTCAACCCCGTCGTCCTTCGGTGACGCCGGTGAGCATCTACGACAACAAGGTCTGGCTCAAGCACTACCCGGATCCTGGTAAGACCTCCCTCGAGATCGAGTTCGACACCGCACTGGACATGTTCAAGTCGACCGTCACTCGCAACGCCGACGGCGATGCGATCCGGTACTTCGACGGGCGGATCACCGCCCGAGAGCTCGACGAGTTGTCCGACGCGTTCGCCGTGGGCATCCTCGACTCCGGGTTCGAACCTGGTGAGAGAGTGGTCATCTACGCTCAGAACATTCCGCAATTCGTCATCGCACAACTGGGCACGTGGAAGGCCGGCGGGATCGCCGTGTCGGCAAACCCCATGTACCGCAGCCGCGAGCTCACCGAGATCTTGCGGGACTCCGGTGCGACCGTTCTCGTGTCGATGCAAGGCCTCTACCGTGACGTCGCCTCACAGGTCGTGCAGAACACGGACGTCCGCACGGTCATCACCACGTCCGAGCTGGAGTACCAGAGCGCCAACCGTGGCCCGCTGGCGGCGGTCACCCCGATCGAGTGCCCGGGCACGATCGACATGGCGACCATGATGGCCGAGTTCCGGGGTCAGACGCCACCACCGGCCGACCTAGGCCCGGAGTCGATCGCATTCCTCACTTACACCTCGGGGACCACCGGGCCACCCAAAGGTGCGATGACCACCCATCGGAACGTCGTGTTCAACGCCCAGACCTATCGGGACTGGGTCGGACTCGACTCCGAGGACGTGGTCCTGGGTGTGGCGCCGCTTTTCCACATCACCGGCCTGATCGCACACATCGCGGTCTCACTGCTCACCGGGGCGCCGCTGATCCTCATGGGCCGGATGGACCCGATGGAGACCATCCGCGCGGTCGAGGAACATCGGGCGACGTTCACCGTCGGGTCCATCACGGTATTCATCGCACTCATGAATACCCCCGACGTTCAACGCGAGTCGCTGGCCAGCCTTACCAAGATCTACTCCGGCGGTGCTCCCATCCCGCCCAGCACAATCCGGGCGTTCGAGGAGAAATTCGGCCACTACATACACAACATCTACGGTCTGACCGAAACCACATCGCCGTCGCACGGCGTCCCCTTCGGCGTCCGTGCGCCCGTGGACGAGATCACGGGCGCAACCTCAGTGGGTGTCCCGGTTTATGACACCGTCGTGCGGATCGTCGATGAGAACGGAAATGACCTGCCCCCCGGCGAGATCGGGGAACTCGTCACCGCCGGACCGCAAGTGGTCGCAGGGTACTGGAACAAGCCGGAGGCCACGGAGAAGGACCTGCCCGGCGGTGTACTGAACACCGGAGACGTCGGCTTCATGGACTCTGACGGCTGGTTCTACATTGTCGACCGCAAGAAGGACCAGATCAACGCCTCGGGCTACAAAGTCTGGCCGCGCGAGGTCGAGGACGTGCTCTACGAGCACGAGTCGGTCCGCGAGGCAGCGGTCATCGGCGTACCCGACGAGTACCGGGGAGAGACGGTCAAGGCCTTCGTCAGCCTGAGGCCGGGGAAATCGGCGACCGCGGAAGAACTGATCGCCCACTGCAAGTCGCAGATGGCCGCGTACAAATATCCGCGGGAGGTCGTGATCGTGGACGAAATCCCCAAGACCGCCACAGGCAAATTGCTCCGACGAGCACTGCGGGCCTCCCCCAGTTAGGGCGTCACCAGCATCAGCCCTACCACGTTGATGATCGCGAAAGCCGTCACACGAAGTATTCGCCGCATTGTCGGGAAGACATCTGCCGCCGAATCTTAGGGTCTGATTGCGAACGCTCGACAACGTTGCCCTCTGCGGCGTCTCGGCCCCGGTACAGCAATCACCGGGGCCGGGCGCGTCCGACGATGGTGTATCTCGGCCGCAGCCGCGAAGCGTCATACCTCTGCGCACTGCAACTGGGTAGACCGATTGGCTCCGGTTGTCGCTGAACTGCCTAAACCAAGACATCCCCCGTCAGGTGCAGCAAATATCTCGCGAAAAGGCCGCCGATCTATCGATAGCGCCCCCCAACGCTTCCAACATCCCTCACGAGGGACCTACATCAGGATCAAAAAGGAAACACATGTCCTCGACCGTACTCATTGCTGGTGCAAGCGGACTGATCGGAACAGCTGCTGTAGATGCCTTTCTAGCAGATGGATGGGATGTTATCGCTGTCTCCCGGCGACGCCCCGAAACGACAAGCACTCGTCCTTACCGCCACCTTCCCCTGAATCTTCAGGACGCCGACGAGGTCGATAAGGCCGTCGCCGAGTTGTCCGACGTTACTCATGTCGTGTACACAGCGGTTTATGAAAAACCTGGCCTGATCGAGGGATGGACAGATCCCGACCAGATGTCCACCAACAGCGCGATGCTCCAAAATCTGATCGATCCGCTTTGCAAGGTTGCTTCGATCAAGCAGGTCTCGCTGTTCCAAGGGACGAAAGCCTATGGAATTCACCTGCATCCCATGCCGATTCCCGCCCGCGAACGATATCCGCGGGACGACCATGCGAACTTCTACTGGCTGCAGGAGGATTACATAAAGGAAAAGTCGGCCGCCGACAAGTTCGATTGGACGATCTTTCGGCCACAGCTGGTCGTCGGGCCCGCGGTGGGCGTGGTCATGAATCTTCCACCCGTGATCGGCGTATACGCCGCAATTTGCAAAGAAGAAGGCCTGCCTTTCAGCTTTCCTGGCGGCGCACCATATGTGTGGGAAGCGGTTGATACCAGACTCATCGCCAACGCCCTGGTATGGGCGGCGGCTACACCTAGCGCCGCCGGAGAGCACTTCAATCTCACGAACGGTGAAGTATTCTCGTGGCGGGACCTCTGGCCGGCACTGGCAGATGAACTCGGCGTGGAAGCGGGACCGGACAACCCGGTTTCATTGGGGGAATTTCTTCCCGCAAAGGCCGACGTCTGGAAGAGGATCGTCGAGAAGTACGGACTTCGTGAACTCAGTATCGAGGAGATTCTCGGCGAGTCTCACTACTACGCGGACTTTTGCATGGCTTATGGCGCAACCGAACCCCCTCCCCCCGCATTTGTCAGCACTGTGAAAATCAAGCAGGCCGGATTCACTGAAACATGGGACACGCAGGAGTCGTTCCGCCATTGGCTCCGCCACTTGGTCGAACGGAAGATCCTGCCCGATTATCGCTGACCTCTGAGGAGATCCGGGGGGCCAGTCGCCGTTCTACGGGTAGGTCCTGGGGTTAGCACTGCACCTTGGGCCTACCCGTAGTGGTTGATCACGACGTTCGTTGCCGCAGTGGGTGATAAGGAGAACCCGTCCCTGTGGTGTTTGCGTTCCTCCCGATGATGGGATCAAGGCGTTTCAGATCGGAACATCTACGGATTGTGATCGCTGACACAGTGATTGACAGAACGACGCACATCTTCGATCCACGCGACGAAACCCACCAGGAGGACAATCCACAATGCAGGTCACCGAGAGACACGGACGGCGCTTCGCTACCATCATCGGCGCCGGCCCAGGCGGGATCGCCGCCGCCATGGCACTGAAAGCCGCCGGCATAGACGACTTCCTCATTGTTGAGCGAGCCGCGACAGTCGGCGGGACCTGGACCAACAACCGGTATCCGGGACTGTGCTGCGACGTACCTTCGCTGGTGTATGGCTTCAACGTTGAGCAAAAGGTCGACTGGTCTCGTGCATTCGCACCGCAGCCGGAAATCCGTCGCTACATCCAGGAAGTCGCCGACAAGTACGACGTGACCGATCATATCCGGTTCCAGACGACGGTCGTCGCAGCCGAGTGGTCCGATGAGACCGGCGCCTGGACCCTGACGGCCGAAGACGGATGGACGACGTCGTCGACCGTTGTGATCAGCGCACTCGGAATGTTCAACCGTCTTCACTGGCCAGAGATCCCCGGATTGCAGGACTTCGCCGGAACCACCGTGCACGCCGGCGCGTGGCCCGAGCAGAAGCCAGACCTGGCAGGCAAGGCCGTTGCCGTCATCGGTACGGCCGCGTCGGCCGTGCAGATGGTACCCGAACTCGCCAAAGAGGTTGGCGCCCTTGATGTTTATCAGCGCACTCCGAACTGGATCTTTCCGAAGGAGGACCCGGAGTACACCGCCGAAGAGCTGGAGGGCTTTCGCAACGACCCCGCATCACTCAACGGTCCGCGCGCAGACGTCGTCGACTACTTCGAACGTCTCGTGACCTACGACGAGCCGGAAATGATCGAAGAGCTCCGGGCCAGCGCAATGGAGAATCTGGCGGTGATCCAGGACGCTGAGCTGCGTCGCAAGATGGTGCCCAGTGTTCCGATCGGCGCACAGCGACCGCTGTTCTCCAACACCTTTTACCCGACGTTCAATGAAGACCACGTGGAGCTCGTGACCGAGGCGATCAGCCATATCACTCCGCACGGAATCGTGTCCGTCGACGGGCGCGAGCGAAAATACGATGCGATCATCGCCGCCACCGGCTACAAGACAGACAGGTTCCTGTCGGTCATCGATGTCAAGGGTCGGGGCGGGCGGGCACTGACAGAGGTTTGGGCTGAGGGTGCGTACGCCTACAAGGGGATGACCATTCCGGAGTTTCCCAACCTGTTCATGCTCTACGGACCCAACACCAACAACGGCTCGATCATCCGCATGCTGGAGCTACAGGCCGACTACGTCGTCGCGAAACTCCAGCGCATGCGAGATGAAGGGTTGGACAGTATCGAAGTCAGCGATGACGCGACGGTGGAGTACAACGCCTGGCTGCAGCGCAAATTGGACTCGGTGGGACCTTGGCGGGAAGTCGGCAGTCGCTACTACCGGTCCGACTCCGGGCGGATCGTGACCCAATGGCCGGGCAACATGGCCGACTTCGAAAAGCTGTTGAGCGATCCGGACGACGGCGCATTCACTGTCTCCGCAGCACAGGTGACCGAGCCCGAGAAGACCTCCGTCTAAACCCACCACGCCCTCCCCGTCCGTCTCGCCGACGGGGCCTGACCAAGGAGATATTGACAATGCCGTTGGATCCCCAGACCGAAGGCCTGCTCGATGCGTTGGCCGCCCAAGGCGTACCTCCGTTCGATCAGATGACCGTCGCACAAGCCCGCGAAACCGCCCATGCGTTCATCGATTTACAGGGTGACGCAGAGGAGGTTGCCGAGGTGCGGACTGAGACCGTGCCGGTTGACGGCGGCACAATCGACGTCCGCATCTACCGACCGGATGCCGAGGGGCCGCTGCCACTCGTGGTGTACTTCCATGGCGGAGGCTGGGTGATCGGCGACCTCGCTGTCGCCGACAAACCGTGTCGGGCGCTGGCGAACGCCGCCCGCGCGGTCGTCGCGTCCGTCGACTACCGGCTGGCACCCGAGTATCCGTTCCCTACGCCTTTTGACGACTGCTACGCCGCCACCGTCTGGCTTGCGCAGAACGCCGCCGACTTCGGCGCCGACGCGGGTGACCTGACGGTGAGCGGGGACAGCGCGGGCGGAAATCTGGCAACCACCGTCAGTCTGGCCGCCCGCGACCGTAACGGCCCGAAGATCGCGCGCCAGGTTCTGCTCTACCCGGTGACCTCGCCTGCCGAGGGCAGCCCCTTCGCCTCTTATGTCGAGAACGCCGAGGGGTATCTACTGACCGCCGGCAGTATGCGGTGGTTCTGGAACCACTACCTGCCCTCGCCGGGCGACGTTCACAATCCCTATGCTGTCCCGCTCGCCGCAGCCGATCTCTCAGGTCTGCCGCCGGCGTTCATTGCCGTATGTGAGTACGACCCGCTCCGCGACGAGGGAATCGCATACGCGGAAAAGCTAAGGGGGGCAGGCGTTCCCGTCACCCTGCACCGAATCGACGGTGCCGTCCACGGACTGTACTGGATGGGCGGGGCGGTGGAGCTCGGAAGGTCCCTGCTCGACGAGGTCGCCGCAGTAGTCCGGGCCACCGCACCGGAGTCGCTGTGAGCATGACCGACACTGTGTCGGCGGTAGTGGCATGCGCAGGCACTGTCGCATAGGAGCATCGATGGAAACGCACGTCGACATGCCCAGAGGCGCAGAGGTTTTGGGCGGCTCAACACGAAAGCGTGAGGACTTCACTCGCGACCCCCTCCCCGAACGTGGCGCACGTAGTTTGGCACAGCAGAGGTTGCCGCGAGAGGTGGACTCCTCGTGGCGGCGATCCGAGTTGTGCGGGCTCGACCCCGACCGCTTCTCCCCGCGTTACGAGCCCGACCGCATCACGCAGGATTCGTTTGTGGCGGTTTCAGGAACGGTCCTCGACCGCTTGTTCCAGCCGCTCGACGGTGGACCGACCGCTGTGATGTTGACGGATGCCGGCGGCCATATCCAGCGGGCATGGAGCGGGGAGAAGCCCGTCCGGAAGTTTCTGGCAGAAATGGGTGGTGAGCCTGGTTTCCTGTTCAGTGAGGAAGTGCTGGGCACCAACGGCCTGGGCACGGCGCTGGAGACGGGGCGGCCGATCAAGATTCGTGGATCTGAGCACTTTCTGACCGCCTACGCGCCGTTCGTGTGCGCAGCCACCCCGATTCACCACCCATTGACCCGTCGGCTGATGGGCGCAGTCAACGTTGCGCGCCGACTCACCGACGACGACGACCTCTTGCTCCCGTGGGGCATGGCTGCGGCCCGCGAGATCGAGGATGAGATGCTCCGCCGGGCGACGCGTCAAGATCGCCTTGTGTTCGACCGCTTCGTCGCCGTGGCTCGCAACTCACGAGCAGCTGTCGCCTGTATCAGCGAGCGCATGATGATCTGCAATCCAGCCGCCCGCAGCATCGAGGAGCTCGGTAGGCCGTTCGTCTGGGAGCAGGTCGCCCAGAACTCATCACGGGGTACCTTCACTCTGCCCACTGGAGTGACGGTACCGATCCAGACTGACGAGATCGTCGACGGAGGCACGGCGGTGGGGCTCGTGATCCAATTGAATTTGCAGTCAGCCACCCGCCCCGGATCGCGTGGCAAAGCACTCACCGCCGGCATCTCCAGGGCAGTCGATCCGCGACTGAGCCCAGCGGACACGCGGCGGGTACTGGTCGTGGGTGAGCCTGGGACCGGGAAGTCAACGTATGCCGAAAAGCAAGCGGCAGCCGTCGGCGACGCGCCGATGGCTCGGCTGGACTGTGCACTACAGCGGGTGGAGGGGACTGCGTGGTTCTCATCGCTGGCGGCCCGACTGGCTGAGCGGGGTAGTGCTGTCCTGTTGACCCATGTGGAGGCGTTCGATGACATTGCCGCGACGACGGTGTGCGCGATCTTGGACCGGGCTGGGGAAGACGGCGCGCGACTGTTCGCGACCGCCGACATCGGCGCACCCATTCACCAGGCCCTGATCGACCGAATAGGAGGACGGGTTCAGCTGGACTCCCTCGCCCAACGCCCCGAACGTATTCCGGATTTGATCCGAGACCTCACCGAACGGCACGCACCACGCCGCCCTGCACCCGTCTGGCCGCCCGAGACCACACGGATACTCACACGAGCCCCGTGGACCGGCAACATTCGGCAGCTCGAGTCGGTGGTCCGAGCCACGCTCGCCCACTCCGTCTCGAGCTCGGTCCAGATACACGATCTTCCCCCCGAGGTACTCGCGACCGTCGCAACGCGCCCCCTCTCTCGCCTCGAGCAGCTCGAATTCACCGAGATCATGGGCACGCTCGCCAAAACCAAGGGCAACCGCGCGCAGGCGGCCACACTCCTGCAGATCGGCCGCACCACCCTGTACCGGCGGCTTCGGTCGTTCGGTATCGACCCGGAGACCACTTTCCATCTGACCGACGGTCATTAGCGGGGGCACGCGCCGGCCACAGATTCGACGACACCACACCGCAGACACGAATGGAGAACACATGAAAGCCGCAGTACTCACCGAATACCGCAGAGACTTCGAGATCACCGAGGTCCAAGACCCCACCATCACAGCCCCGGACGAAGCCATCGTGCGAGTCGGTGCCGCCGGTCTCTGCCGCACTGACCTCCACCTTTGGGACGGGCAGTTCGACGAGGCTCACAAGGCGGCAGATCTGAGCCTGCCGTTCGTATGCGGACACGAGACCGCGGGCTGGGTCGAAGAAATCGGGCCAGGCGTGCGGCACCTCGCCGTCGGCGACGCAGTCCTGCTGCACCCTCTGGCGACGTGTGGCTACTGCAAGGCGTGCCGGGCAGGCGACGACATGCACTGCACCGCCAGCATGTTTCCCGGTGTGTTCGCCCCCGGTGGATTCGCCGAATACGTCAAGACCAACGCGCGAGCACTGGTGCCACTCCCCGACAACCTCACACCTGCACAGGTTGCGCCACTGGGTTGCGCTGGACTCACTGCTTACCGCGCAGTCCGTAAATCGTTGCCACTCGCCGTCCCCGGGACCCATACCGTGGTCCTGGGCGCAGGCGGTCTCGGACACATCGGGATCCAAGCCCTTCGCGCGCTCTCGCAAACGGAGATCATCGTCGTCGACCGCAGCGAGACCGCACTCGAACATGCCCGCGGCTGGGGCGCCGACCATCGGGTGCTCGCCAAAGACGACCGGTCCCACGTGTCTGAAATCCGCGAGCTCACCGGCGGCGCCGGCGCCGCAGTCGTCATCGATTTCGTCGGGGAAGGCGGCGCCGAGCGGGACGGAGTCGAGCTCCTCGGACCGAATGGCGTGGACATGCTGGTCGGCTACGGCGGAAAGCTCGAAGTCGAGATCCTCGGTGAGGCGCTCTTCCCGGAGACCAGCTTCGTCGGCAACATCTGCGGAAACTACAACGAACTGGTCGAGCTGGTCGCCTTGACCGCTCGGGGCACGATCGACCTCACAACGACGTTGTTCCCGCTCGACGGCGTCAACGACGCTCTGCACGCACTCGACGAAGGCCGTCTCATCGGTCGCGGTCTGCTGACACCCAACGAGAAATGAAGGAAGAGCCAATGTTCACAGTGACGTTCGTGATCCACGAGAAAGACGACTTCGACCGGACCGAAGCCCTGCAGTACTGGCGTGATACCCACGGCCCCTTGGCCGCGAAGATCCCTGGGGTACAGCACTACGTACAGCAACACGCTGTAGGCGCACCCGAAGGGGAACCCCCCTTTTTGGGCGTAGCCAGCATCCGCTTCGCCGACAAAGCGGCGTTCGAGCACGCGGCAGCGAGCCCTGAATTCGCCGCCGCGATCGACGATCTGCAGAACTTCTCCGACGCGAGTTCCTTACCGACGGCGTTCGTCGAAGAAGTCACGATCGTCAGCTGAAGCCGCTGTTTCTACCAGCCCAGGAGAATCCCACCAGGGAGCAGTTCGGCGAACTGTTCACCCAGATGCATCCGATCCCGGTCCCCAGTATCGAACCGGAGGATGTGATCGACGGGCTGCTCCTGGCCTCCGACCGGGCCCGCTACGTTACGGGAACGCAACTCAAGGTCGACGCCGGCTACATTGCCCTGAGACGCAACCCCGTTCGTGCGCGAACCAGCAGCCCCGCGGCCGCGGGCCGGTACTGAGGATGACCTCTTCGGTAACCAGCATTCCCGGCTGCGGGGCCGGTCCCCTCGGTGATGGTTCCGAATCTTCATCAGCAAACAGCACCCCACGTGGGAGGGTAGATAACGGGTTAATGTTGACGGAGTGCTCTACGCATGAGTTTGCCTGTCGCAGTGCGTGGTAGCGCGTCCACCAATTCGATTTCCCGCGGGTACTTATACGCAGACATACGGGCTCGGCAGTATTCGATCAACTCAACGACCGTCGCGGTCTCACCGGGCCGTAACGCGACATACGCCCGCGTGGATTGGCCCCGATAGTCGTCAGGGATTCCGATGACTGCAACTTCACGCACCGCCGGGTGCGATGCAAGCACCTGCTCGACCTCGAATGGCCACACCTTGTAACCCGCAGCGTTGATGAGATCCGTGCTGCGATCTACAACGTAGAACCAACCGTCTGAGTCCATGAATCCGACGTCGCCCGTTCTGAGGGCCCCATCGACGAACGATGCGCTTGTTGCCGCCTCCCGCCGCCAGTAGCCCGCAACGATCTGGGGACCAGAGGTGACCAACTCGCCGATCACGCCAGGTGAAACCGGCTGCCTCTTGTCGTCGACAACCTTGACCATGGTGTCGAAAACCGGCAATCCGACGGAAAGTACACCGGTCTCATCGTCTATCGGCGCGCGCACGCCGAACGGAACCATGTGCGACGGCGACGTCGATTCTGTCTGCCCGTACACGTTGTAGATGTAGCCTCCGAGAGCGGCTTCGAGCCGTTCAGCGGTCGCAGGCGGGATCGGCAGCCCTCCCGAACACCGCACTCGCAAGCTGGACAGGTCCTCCGGGGTGATTCCCGGCTCCTCAGCGAGCGCGATGTACGCGGTGATCGCGGCTACTGCAAATCTGGGCTGCCACTCACGAACAGCGTCGAGAATGACACCCGCATCGAACCGATGAGTGAGGACGATGGGCGAACGTAACAGAAGCGCCAACATCACCGAGCCAACCAGTCCGGTGACATGGAAGATTGGGGCCATGGCAAGGATCGGCTCCCCCGCGGCAAGACCGAACCAGTCGCGATAACCCTGTGCGCTGAAGGCCAGATTACGATGAGTCACCATGGCGCCCTTGGGTTCCCCAGTGGTGCCGGATGTCGGGGCGAGCACCGCGATGTCGGATGGCGCCGGTAAATGCACCTTCGGCGTCGGGCCGCCAAAGCTCGACAGGACGGCGACGAGGTCGAGCGTGTCGCCGACCGCACGCCGGGTGACATCGCTGAGAATGCGGGCATCGTTGCGAAGTTGAAAGTCAAGAGACGAGACAGTCACAACGGTGCGTATTGCGGTGTCCCCGGGCAACAGAACTCGCCGCGCCACATCGTCGTAAACATCGCCCAGGATCAGCAAGGCGGTCGGCGCGTAATCCCGAACCGCCACCTCGAACTCGTGCTCCCTGCTCATCGGACTGATGAAAGCCGCGATACCTCTGGCTTTCCACGCGGCCACGAGACCGATCACGACAGCAGGATTGTTCTGCAGACACAGCGCCAGGCGATCTCCGGGCACGAAGCCGCGCGAGATCAGGAGGGAGGCCAGGGCGTCCGAAGCCCGATCGACTTCTCTCCACGTGATCGTCGCGTCGAAGTAGTAGATAGCCGGCCCGTCCGGTGCTGCGCTGACCGCGGCGTAGAAGATCGCCAGGGCCGAATCGAACTCGATGGGCCGCTCGACAGGACGCCCTGCCGGGTAGCTGGCGAGCCAGGGGCGTTCGTCGTACGCGCTCACGGCCGCGCCCAGTTCACGCGAAGGAGCATCGAGGAGACCACGGTGACAGTCTACGTTTCTTGTTCTACGCCACGGCAGAATAGCCGTGTAGGACTCAGAGCTGTCGGCGCGGACGACGTGTCCGGCACCTTGGCAGCGTGCTACCCGACCCGGCACGCGGAGCCGGTTTCAGGGGCGTAAGACACCCAACTGTCGCAGAGAAGGGTTGTGAGTTCTGCTACCTACGCGACCCAAGTTCTACTGGCGAATGTGCGAGGATCGTTCGCGAACGCAGACCCTGTCGACCCATGATCGGAACCTTCACAACACGTCCAGTGGCCGCTCGCGCCTGACCGGGAGCTCCAGCGCCGGATCGACGCTCACCAGGACAACAACGGCTCCCCATCCGCGACGGAGATGCCGACTTCATCGTGGTGCACAGTCCGGACCCCGAACAGCCGCTGCAGGAGTTCGTCAGCACCCACATCGGTGTGGGCCGACCATCGTCGGACCCGGTGTCGTGCGCGCGACGACGCGACCGTCACCGACGCGGGCGGCGAGCCGTCGAAGTCCACCGTCACCTGGCCGCACTCCCCCGGCGCAAGCTGGGCCGTGAGCAGCGCGAGGGAATCACCGGAGAAGACGACGGGCCCGGTGACCTCGACGACGAACCTGCACCGCGACAGCGTCGATGCGTCCGGATCACCGATCCGGATACGCGAATCATGCACGCCCAGTTGGGCGATCAATTCATCGGCGTACGCCCCCACCAGCCAGACGGCCGCATCGACCCCGCGAAGCGCACTGGCGACTGTCTGCATCAGGGATGCCGCGCTGTGACCCTCCGTCGACACGACCACCGCGATGTCGGGGATCGGATACCACAGACCGGCGGTCCTGGCCGCCGGATCGGTGACGAGCGGGGCCAGCGCGAGAGCTTCGGCGTTCTTCGCCGAGATCCGTTCGGGCACCGCACGCTCGGCCCAATCGGGACCATCGTGCCATGCGACCGCACGGGGTTCGTGCGCGAACACCGCGCCCATCATGAAGGCCCGGTTGGCGAACTCCCAGTCCTCTCCGCCGTACCGGACGAACGACGGATCGAATCCTCCAACATCGTCGAATAGGTCACGGCTGCAAGTCATCACCGCACTGATCATGTACTTGTAGCTGTCCCAGCCCGGGGCCAGGAGGTTCGACGTGCGGTCGTACGCGTCGACCAGCCAGCCGGGTTCGCAGTCGTGCGAGGTTTCGAGGTACTGGTACTCGGACAGCCAGTCGACCACCGAGTTCGGTGCAACCCCACTCAGATCGGCATGTTTGCGCCGGCCGACCACGAGTGCGTCGGGTGCCGCGGCCGGCAGCCTGACCGCGCGGCGGAGATAACCGGCTGTCGGAACCGTGTCTGCGTCGAGAAAACACAGGATCGAGCCCTTCGACGCCGCGACTCCCAGGTTGCGGGCGGCCGCCGCACGAAAGCCCTTGTCCTCCTGCGATACCACCGTGATGGTCAATCGGGATGTCCACGCGCTGACATCCGGCGAGCAGGACGAACCGTCGTCGGCGACCACCACCTCGAGTCGATCAGCCGGGTAGGTCTGCGCCGTCAACGCCTCGAGAACGAGCGCGAGTTGGCGCGGCTGGTTGTAGTACGGGATCACCACACTCACCAGCGGGGTCACCACCGAGGGTTCAGGCAACAGGTCGTCGACGAGGTCCCAACGGTTGTCGGGCAACGTGATCCGACCATCGCCGAGCCCAATGGCCGTCACGCACTCCACCGCCGCAACAACCGCTCATGTACTCGCCCGACGTCGACAGCTGTGGGTGACGGCACCACTGCTGGATCGATCCAGGTGTCCGCCGGATGCAGGAACGCACTCTCGATGGCGGCCCGAAGCGCTTCGTCGGTGTTCTCGTGCATCGTCAACACCCCTGGGGAACGCGCGGCGAGTTCCTCGGTGTAGGTGGTGCGCGGCACCAGTGGCCTGCGCCCGGCGGAGATCCAGGAGTTGATCGAGCCAGATGCGGACATGTGCCGGTGATAGGCAACGGGAACCGTCACTGCGGTAGAGGCCCGCTGGAGTTCGTCGTCGGTCAGATATCCCGTGATCTCGCACCGCCTTCCCATGTCGGCCGCGAGCTTGGCGAGGTCATCGGCCAGATCCTCGTGTCCTGGTGACGGAGTGCCGAGCGCGACGAAACCGACCGACGGATCGAGACCGGACATCGCACGAAGTGTCTCGAGGTGCCCCTTCCCGGGATACAGGTAACCGAGCACACCGACCGTCGATTCCGATGTCTCCGAGGGCTTGTCGACGCGGCGGGAGTCGATCATCAGCGGTACGACCTCCACGTCGATCGCCGGGTCGACGTACTCGGCGAACAGCGACGCCTCGTGTCGGCTCGACACGATCACGCCGGTCGCCGCTCGGGCCACCGAGTGGAAGAACTCAACGCGTGCCTGCATTGCCCTTCCGTCCGAAGGCTGGGGTAGGTCGTGCAACGTCACCGAGACCGGCCGGCGAAGACCCGCGATCATCGCGAGCAGATTGTCGCGTGCTTGCACAGGCGTGCGTCCGAACAGACGATCGGTCACGTGCACGTGCACGAGCGCACAGTCGGCCAGCCCCGCGGGCAGGCCGGCGCGGAGTGTGCGCATGTGCGCCAGACGATGATGACCGCCCTCGGCGGTCACCGCGTCGAACACCGATTGCGCATACCGCACCACACCGTGCGACCGGGGTCCGACGAGGAGGTGTCCCAGGGGTCTCGTCATGCCATCCCCAGGATCTCGATGAGGTCGACGTAGCGGTCCAGCACGGCATCGATGAACTCGGGATGATCGGCGTACCAGAGCATCTGGCTGCGGTGGACGTCCTCCTCGGTGAGCGTCGCGCCGTTGACGTCCCAGAATGCCCGCGGGGATGCGTCGACACCGAGCGCATCGATCACCCGCTGTTCCAACGGCGCGCGGACGTTGCCCAGCAGCTCACGCGATGGCGGAATCGGCGCCGATGCACCGAGTGCGTCGAGCATCCGGTGACCGAGCCTCAGCAGTACCCGGTTCCCGGGATGGTTGATCGTGTGGGCGGCCTCGGCCCCGGCCTCGAGCAGGATGTCGGAGATGGCGATGTCACACTGGCGGCGTTCGCGAGCCGCGAGCTGGCCCACACTCCAGTGCGCTGCCTCCCGGAGGCGCTCGCCCGCGACGTCGACGTCCCATTCGTCGAAGGATTGACGGCCGTCTCGCACGGCGAGGACCGTTCGGAGGTCGTGATACGGCACGGCAGCGGGCACCGCCGACGGCTGCGAGGGATGCCTGGCGATGACCTGAAACGGATACAACCCGCCGTAGCGGATGACCGGCCAGACGATGACGGACGCCGACGGCGTCAGTTCGGCCAGGTCCGGTCCACCGATCGGTAGGCCTCGGTATCCGGCACGCACCGGTTGGGACACGATGACCGCGGCCCGCCGGACGAGGTTCTCGACGTGGGCGATGTCGGAGGACTCGAGTTCGTGGACCGGCGGGACGCGGACGGTACGGAACGGCAGGTCCGGGGAGCTGGACAACACGATCCGCAAGGCTTCGGCCTGGCAATTCCCCCAGACGACGAGCAGTTCCCGATCGTCGGTGACCTCACCGGACTCGGCATCGAACCCCGCGACGCCGTAGAAGTCGCCGTAGTGTCGTGTCCGCCCGTCCACCGGCACGTCGTGACCCGAGGTCATTCGAGCTCCGAAGTGGCGCGAGCGCCGTGGTGGTTCTCTGTCATCACCAGTACTGACTCCTTCTCCAACAGGCCCGGCCGGGTTCCTGAACCCTTGTATATCCGTTTCGCCCGCTAAAGAATCATCGCGCTGATCACACCACGTAGGTCATCACCGGCACCTGTTCCACGCCGCCCCTCGGCCGGCTCGGCGACACCGACGGCCCCGGTGATCGCGTCACCGGGGCCGTCGTCTGTTCGGAGTCGCTGGATCGTCAGAGCGTCCGCGCGATGATCTCCTTCATGATCTCGTTGGTGCCCGCATAGATCTTCTGCACACGGTTGTCGGCCCACAGACGGGCGATCGGGTACTCGTTCATGTAGCCGTAGCCACCGAACAGCTGGAGGCACTCGTCGGCGACCACCATGGCGCGGTCGCTGGTCCACCACTTGGCCATGGCGACGGTCGGGATGTCGAGTTCGCCCTTGAGGTGCTTGGTGATGCAGTCGTCGACGAAGACGCGGCCGATGCGCGTCTCGGTGGCCGCCTCGGCGAGTTTGAACTTGGTGTTCTGGAAGCTGAAGATCGGCCGACCGAAGGCTGTGCGGTCCTTGGTGTAGGCGATGGTCTCCGAGACCGCCTTCTCCATGCCCGCGACCGACGCCACGGCGATGATGAGCCGCTCCTGCGGGAGCTGCTGCATCAGCTGGATGAAGCCCTGCCCTTCCTCGGCGCCGAGGAGATTCGAGGTGGGGACACGCACACCGTCGAAGAACAGCTCCGAGGTGTCCTGCCCGCGCTGGCCGACCTTGTCGAGCACCCGACCGCGACGGAAGCCCTCGCGGTCCGCCTCGACCAGGATGAGCGAGATGCCCTTGGCCCCCTCGGAGACGTCGGTCTTGGCCACGACGATGATGATGTCGGCTTGGCTGCCGTTGGTGATGAACGTCTTCGAGCCGTCGATGACGTACTCGTCACCCTGCTTGATCGCCTTGGTCTTCACGTTCTGCAGGTCTGATCCGGTGCCCGGTTCGGTCATCGCGATGGCACCGACCGCCTCGCCGCTCGCCATCTTCGGCAGCCAGGCGGTCTTCTGCTCCTCAGAGCCGTATTCGAGGATGTAGTGCGCGACGATCCCGTTGTGGAGGCTGACGCCCCAGGAACTGTCGGCGACGCGGGCCTGTTCCTCGATCAGCACGGCCTCATGGGCAAAGGTGCCCCCGCCGCCGCCGTACTCCTCGGGGATGGACATGCAGAGCAGGCCGAGCTCTCCGGCCTTGTTCCACAGGTCGCGGTCGACGTGGTGCTGTTCGATGAACTTCTCGGCGTTCGGCTTGATCTCCTTCTCGCAGAAACTGCGAGCCAGATCGCGCAGCGCGCTGAGATCGTCGTCTTCCCAAGAGGACCGTTCGGCCATGGTGTTCGTACCTATCCACGAGTGACAATATCAACGGCGAGCGTAACAGTGATCGTTGGCAGCATTGTGGCGGCGGGGTCCCCGGCCGACGAACTGGACCCGTCGAGGCGGCGGCGATGAGATCCTTCTATCGCTCCTTTCGCCGGAGCGGATCGGAGGGGACTCAGCGATGAGCGAGGACACGTCGCCCGCCGACCCCCTGACACGCGCCGAACAGCGCTGGACCGCGTCGGCTTTCGTGCTGATCGCCATGGCCATACCGTTCCTGCTACCCGCTCGCTATTCGGCGGGCACCGAGTGGCTGCTCCCAGCGGTCGAGGGCACCGTCCTCCTCACTCTGATCGTGGTGGACCCGGGCCGGATCGACCGTCCTGGACGCTGGGTCCGGGCACTGTCGATCGGACTTGTCGTCGCGATCGCGGCCGGCGCGGCGTGGGGCGCGGGACGACTTGTCTGGGAACTCCTCCACGGCAATCCGCAGACGGAGGCGGCGAACGAACTGCTCGTCGCGGGCGCGCTGGTCTGGTCGCAGACCGTCATCGCGTTCGCCTTTCTCTATTGGGAACTCGACGGCGGCGGGCCCGTCAACAGGCACCTGCAGCGGCGCGCCTGTCCAGACCTGGTGTTTCCGCAGCAACTCGACCCCGATCTGGCTCCGCCGGGGTGGCGCCCGGTCTACTTCGATTACCTCTACCTGGCCCTCACCAATGCGACCGCGTTCAGTCCCACCGACGTCATGCCGTTCACCCGACGCGCCAAGCTCGCGATGGCGGTCCAGTCGATGCTGTCGATCGTGATCCTGAGCCTCGTCGTAGCCAACGCCGTCAACCTCCTCGACTGAGATGCCGGGCCCGCGCGGAATACCGCCCGACGCCGCTCGGTTGTCCCCAACCGATTCGGCAACAGGACCGAATCGGCGGAACGGAGTGCAGATGACGAGCGAGACACCCAGCACCGCGTCGACGCGGACGATCATCCCCGCCGCCGATCGCCACGTCTTCCGGAGTGGCTGGCTCGACTCACGACAGTCCTTCCCCGCCACGGGGAATTTCGACCTCGCGGCCAATGCCCACGGGGTGTTGCTGGTGCACAACGACGACCGGGTGGAGGCGGGCGAGGGGTTCGACGCGCACTTCCATCGCGATGCCGAGATCGTGACCTGGGTTCTCGACGGTGCTGTTGCACATCGTGATTCGTCAGGCAAGTCCGGCGTGATCGTACCCGGCGTGGCCCAGCGGATGAGCGCGGGCCGCGGGATCACCCACTCCGAGGCCAACGCATCGACGCGGACCCAGGACGAGGACCTGCGGGTCGTGCAGATGTGGATCGCACCGGAGCATCCCGGCGGCGAACCCGATTACGCCGAGCACGATTTCAGCGACACGCTGGAGTCGGGTGAGTTGATCACCGTCGTCTCCGGGATGACGGATCATGCGGGCACCGACGCCATCTCGATCAAGAACCCCGGCGCCGCTCTGCACGTGGCCCGCATTCGTTCCGGGAAAGCGGTCACCGTGCCATCGGCGCCGTTCGGACATCTCTACGTCGCACGGGGATCCGCGGTGCTGCCCGACGGTGTGCCGCTCGAGGAAGGGGACGCGGTCCGTACCACCGACGCCGACGCGTTCACCGTCACGAGCGTCGACGGAGCCGAGATCCTGTTCTGGGAGATGCACACCGGATTCGGCCACTGACCGCCCCCGCGCGCTTCACTGACGTGTACTCGATTTGCCATATCGTTGCCGACAGCCGACCGCGGCACTACCCTGTGACGCGTTCGACGTCGGTGAGGTTTCCCGTACGGCCCTTGCCGGTCCCAAGAACCGAGCGAAAGGACCCTCATGCCTTCTCCGTCGCCCGTCGCCCGACTAGGGGCAGAACTCTTCGGAACCTTCTGGCTGGTCTTCGGCGGTTGCGGTAGCGCGATCTACGCCGCCAAGCAGATCGCACAATCCGAGGACGGCCAGGACACGTTCCAGGTCGGAATCGGCTTTCTCGGTGTATCTCTGGCGTTCGGGCTGACCGTGGTGACGATGGCGTACGCGGTCGGTCATGTCTCGGGCGCCCATTTCAATCCGGCCATCAGCCTGGGTGCCGCCGTCAGCGGACGGTTGTCGTGGCGAGAACTGCCCTCCTATTGGATCGCCCAGGTGGTCGGCGGATTGCTCGCAGGTCTGATGCTCTTCCTCATCGCGAAGGGCCAACCGGGATTCGTGGCCGAGGGCAACATGGCCGCCAACGGATTCGGCGAACATTCACCGAGCAACTACTCGCTCGTCGCCGTCTTGATCGCCGAGATCCTGCTCACCGCCTTCTTCCTGGTGGTGGTCCTCGGTGCCACCGACGGACGCGCGCCGTCCGGATTCGGACCGCTCGCCATCGGATTGTGTCTGACCTTGATCCACCTGATCTCGATCCCGATCAGCAACACCTCCGTGAACCCGGCCCGCTCGACAGCAGTCGCGTTCTTCAACGGAAACGGTGCGCCCGGCCAGCTGTGGGCGTTCTGGGTCGCCCCGCTGATCGGCGGACTCATCGGCGGACTTCTCTATCCGCTGCTGTTCGAGAACGGGAGGTTCGCACTGCGCTCGGCGGAACGGGCCGAGGAGTCCGCGGTGGCCTGACCTCAGGGACGTGGCCACACCACGCGGGCGAGTTCGCGACCCTCCGCCAATCGCACGATGTTGTCGGTGACATCGCGGACGCGGCCCACGAATGTGTCGTGGGTGACCCCTGAGACATGGGGTGTCATCAGCACATTGGGCAGTTCACCGAATGGGAGTTCCGACGGATGCCCGCGGTCTCCGGACGTCGGATAGTGATACCAGACGTCGATCACCGCGCCGCCGATGTGGGCGCCCCGTAAGGCCTCGTACAGATCCTGCTCCACGACGAGCGGGCCGCGACCCACATTGACGAGCACACCCCCGGGCCCCAGCAGTTCGAGCTGCGCCCGGCCGATCATTCCCTCGGTGTCGACTGTCAGCGGCGCCGACACGACCACGACATCGGAATCAGCCATCAGTCGGTCGAGTTCGGAGGTGTCTCCGTACCACTCGAGTCCGGCGTCGTCGCCGACCCGTCCCGACCCGGTGACCGCGCACGCGCGAGCACCGAAAGCGCCCAGGAGATCGGCGGTTCTCCGGCCGATGTGGCCGAAACCGACGTATCCGACCGTCGCACCGCGCAACGTCCGCGGCTGCGCCACGTCATCCCGATACACCGCCGACGCCCACATCCCCTGCCGTAGAGCGTGATCCTGGGACGGCAGATCGCGGCGCAGGGCCACGGTCGTCGCCACGATGTACTCGGCGATCGAGTCTTCGTGATGAAACGTGTTGGCCACCTTCGTACCGGCGCGCAGGTCCTCGAAGCTGACCTTGTCGGTACCCGCGCCCCCGGTGTGCACCAAGCGCAGACGCGCGGCGGCGTGTGCCATCGCCGGCGTGAACCGTCCCCCCACGTAGACATCCGCATCGGTCAGATCGGCGACCAGTTCTTTCTCGTCGAACGCGCGGTGCCAGGAGATCTCGACCCCGGCGGGCACCAGGGATTCGAACATCTCGCGGTGCGGGCGCAGGTTGCGCTCCCCCACGACCACTTTCACGCTCGGACCCTCGTCCCGTCGATCCGCACCGTTCAGTTCCTCACCAGCGCCGGACGCTTGCTGTCGAAGGTCCAGTCCGGGATGAGGAACTGCATGCCGATCGCATCATCGCGCGCGCCGAGTCCCTCGGACATATACAGCTGATGCGCGGCCTCCACCTGCGCCATGTCCAGATCGACGCCGAGACCGGGCCGATCGGGCACGGTGAGATGTCCGTCCACGATCTCATAGGGCTCGGTGGTGAGGCGCTGCCCGTCCTGCCAGATCCAGTGGGTGTCGATGGCGGTGATGTCTCCCGGGGCGGCCGCGGCGACGTGGGTGAACATCGCCAGCGAGACATCGAAATGGTTGTTGGAGTGCGATCCCCAGGTCAGCCCCCAGGCGTCGCAGAGTTGTGCGACACGCACCGATCCGGCCATCGTCCAGAAATGCGGATCGGCCAGCGGGATGTCGACCGCGCCGGTCCGGATGGTGTGCCCGAGTTCGCGCCAGTCGGTGGCGATCATGTTGGTCGCGGTGGGCAGCCCCGTGGCACGTTTGAACTCCGCCATCACCTCCCGACCCGAGAATCGTCCTTCGGGACCGACCGGGTCCTCGGCGTAGGCGACGACATCGCGCAGCCGTCGACCGATCCTGATCGCCTCGTCTAGCAACCACCCGCCGTTGGGGTCGAGGGTCACACGCGCAGTGGGGAATCGCTCGGCGAGCGCGGTGACGACATCGGCCTCGTCGTCCGGCGCGAGTACACCGCCCTTGAGTTTGAAATCGGCGAAGCCGTACCGCTTCTGGGCCGCCTCGGCCAGGGCGACGACCCCGGTTGCATCGAGTGCCTCCTGGTGGCGCAGACGCAACCAGTCGTCGGTCTCCCCCGACCCGTCCGCGTAGTCGAGGTTTGTCTTCGACCGGTCGCCCACGAAGAAGAGGTAGCCCAGGGCCGGCACGCGGTCTCGCTGTTTGCCCTCTCCGAGCAGCGCGGCCACCGACACCCCGAGGTGGCGGCCGAGCAGGTCGAGCAGCGCCGACTCGACAGCGGTCACGGCATGAATCGTGACCCGCTGATCGAAGGTCTGATCGCCGCGGCCGCCGCGGTCTCGATTGGCGAAGGTTCGCCGGATGTCCTGCAGGACCGCGTGCAACTCACCGATCCCCCGTCCCTCGACGATCGGACGGGCATCGTCGAGCGTTCGGCGGATGGGTTCTCCGCCGGGGACCTCGCCGACACCCTGGTTGCCCTCTGAATCGGTGAGGATGACCAGGTTGCGGGTGAAGAACGGTGCGTGCGCGCCGGACAGGTTGAGCAACATGCTGTCCCGGCCTGCGACCGGGACCACACGCATCTCGGTGACCACCGGTGTCGTCGTCGTCATGGGGTGAGTCCTTTCAGTGTGGTCAGAAGAAGATCTGCTGCCCGATGAGGGCGGTGGCGCCCAGAGCGGACACGATGATCGACACCGCGCGAAGGCGCTTTCGGTCGAGGAATCGGTTGATGAACCGCGATGCGACGAATCCGAGCACCACGGCCGGGACCAGTGCCACGAAAGCCTGCAGGATGTCCATGGAAAGGCTGCCGGTGGCCGCGAGTGCGCCCAGCGACATGAGGCTGCCGACCAGGAAGAAGGCACTCATGTTGCTGCGAACGTGCGCGTTCGCCGCCCCGGAATAGACCAGCGCCATCGGCGGGCCGCCGATCGAGGTGGCGGTCCCCAGCAGGCCCGAGGCCGCACCCGCGGTCGCGAGGTTGCGCCGCAACGGCTCCGGCCGCCACCCGGTGGAGGCGACCGCGACACCGCCCAGCACCACCGCGGCCAGGAGCAGCGACAGCCCGCGGGCGGGCAACCAGACCAACAGGAGCGCCCCCGCGATGGTCCCCGGCACCCGGCCGGCTAGCGCCCACCCCGTGCCCCGCAGGTCCAGGCTCGCGCGTTCGCGCACCACGACCATGAGGGTCACGACGGTCGCCGAGGCGATCAGCAGACCGGGGAGCAGCGCGGGTGCCACCAGAGCCACGACCGGCGCCGCCAGCATCCCCATCCCGAAGCCGATCGAGGCCTGCATGCAGGACGCCAGGAAAACGGCGACGACGATGACGACGATCGTCACGACATCCACGCCGCGGTCACGACGCGACCGCGGGCATGCCGAGGCTCACGCGGCCACGCGGATGGAAGCACTCGGCCATGTGACCGATCTCCTGGCCATCGGTGGCGACCGGCGGAACCGCGGATGCGCAGATGTCGGAGGCGTGGGCACAGCGGGTGCGGAACCGGCACCCCGATGGCGGATTGAGGGGCGAGGGCACCTCGCCGCTGAGCAGTATGCGCTCGCGGCGTGTGGCGGGGTCGAGCGTGGGCGCCGCCGACATCAACGCCTCGGTGTACGGGTGTGCTGGATGGTCGAAAACGGCTTCGGTGCTGCCGGTCTCGACGATACGTCCCAGGTACATCACCGCCACCCGGTCGGCGACGTGCCGGACCACGGACAGATCGTGCGAGATGAAGATGTAGGAGATGTCGAGTTCTTGCTGCAATTCGTTCAGGAGGTTCAGAACCTGGGCCTGCACGGACAGATCCAGAGCCGACACCGGCTCGTCACAGATGATGACCTCGGGGTTGAGCGCGAGCGCGCGGGCGATCCCCAACCGCTGGCGCTGACCGCCCGAGAACTCCTGGGGGCTCCGGTGTTCGTCGCTCGGCCGGAGCCCGACCAGGTGGAGCAGTTCTCGTACCCGGGCGGCGCGGTCGCGCTTACGCGGATAGAGGTCTCTGTGCGTACGCCATGGCTCGCCGATGATGTCGGCCGCGGTCATCCGGTTGTTCAGCGAGGCGTAGGGGTCCTGGAAGACCATCTGCACCTTGCGTCGCAGGGCCAGAAGGTCTTTGCCCTTCAACCGGTACGGATCGGTGCCGTCCCACCGGACGGTGCCGGCGTCGGGACGCTCGAGCATCATCAGCGTGCGCGCGAGAGTGGATTTGCCGCAGCCTGATTCACCTACCAGACCGAGGGTCTCGCCGCGTCGGAGATCGAGGTTGATTCCGTCGAGCGCGCGCAGTTGCCGCCGTCCGCCCTTCGCCGGCACCACGAACGTCTTGCCGACGTCGCGGACTTCGAGGACCTGGGCGGTGTTCGGGGTCACGGCGTTTTTCGACGTGACGTTCGCGGCCGTGATGTTCTCCGCGGTGACGGTGTCAGACATTGTCGATCTCCTCCGAGAAGTGGCATGCCGCTTGCCGATTCGGACCAGTGCCGGACAGGGCAGGACGCTCGGACACACATCGCGCACGGGCGAGCGGGCAGCGCGCCTGGTAGACGCAGCCGGCGGGAATGGAATGCAGGTCTGGCGGGGTGCCGCCAATGGACTTGAGGTCGGCGCCTCGTTCGGTGCTGACGGGCACCGAGTCGAGCAGGCCCTTCGTGTACGGGTGCCGGGGGTTGCCGAACACATCGGCGACCGGTCCGGTCTCGACCACGTTGCCCGCGTACATGATCGCCACCCGGTCGGCCTGTTCGGCGACGAGCGCCAGGTCGTGGGTGATCAGCACGACGGCCATGTCGTGCTCGGTGCGGAGCCGGTGCAGCAGCGCCATGATCTGGGCCTGCACCGTCACGTCCAACGCGGTGGTGGGCTCGTCGGCGAGGAGCACCTTGGGACTCAGCGCCACCGCCATCGCGATGAGGAGGCGTTGCCGCATGCCGCCGGAGAACTGGTGGGGGTAGGAGTCGATGCGGGATTCCGGTTCGGGGATGCCGACGTGACGCATCAGCTCGATCGCCTCGTGCCGGGCCTTCTTCTTCGACATCTTGCGATGAATCCGGAAGGGTTCGGCGAGTTGGGTTCCCACCGTGTACACGGGGTTGAGGGCGGTGAGTGCGTCTTGGAAGACGATCGCGAGCTGCGTGCCGGCCAGCTCCCGGCGGGTCGATGACTTCGCGGTGACGAGGTCAACGTCGTCGAGAGTGATCGACCCCTCCTTGATCGCGGCGATCGGGTCGAGCAGCCCGACGAGGGCTTGCGCCGTCATCGACTTGCCACATCCCGATTCGCCGAGCAGCGCGAGGGTTTCACCGCGCCTGGCCCGGAACGAGACGTGATCCACGGCGCGGACGGGCCCGGACGGTGTCCGCAGCTCCACGGTCAGATCGGTGACGTCGAGCGCCACACGGTCGTCGATGCCGGACTCCGGTCGGTCGAGGGCGGGTGCACTCATCGCAGCGCCTTTCGTGAGGAGAAGAAGCGCTTACGCGCATTCGGGGTGGTCAGACGCCAGCGCTGGCCCGGGTCGGTGGCGATGCGGGCCCACGCGGCGAGGATCGTCGCCGACACCGTGGTGATGACGATGGCGAGGCCGGGGAAGAACGACAGCCACCACGCGGTCTGGAGGTAGGTGCGTCCCTGCGACACCATCAGTCCCCAGCTGATGTCGGGCGGCTGGATCCCGATCCCGAGGAACGACAGGGACGACTCCGCCAGCATCACGTAACAGAAGTCCAGGGTGGCCACCGTGAGCAGGGTGGGCAACAGGATGGGCAACACGTGACCGCGGACGATCGAACCACTGCTGGCCCCGAATGTCCTTGCGGCATCGACGAACACGCGGCTCTGCAACTCGGCGGACTCGGCGCGGGCGGTGCGCAGGTAGATCGGGATACGTGTGATCGCCAGAACCGCGATGATGTTGGCCGCGCTCGGTGAGAACACGTACAGGATCACGACCGCGAGCAGCAGGGACGGGAAGCTCATGATGACGTCGGCGACGCGCATGGCGGTGGTCTCACGCCAGCCGCGGTGGTAGCCGGCCCACATGCCGATGGCCGAGCCGATGACACACGAGATAATGACCGCGGGCAGCGACACCAACAATGTGGTCTGGCAGGCGACGATCAGCCGGGCCAACATGCTGCGACCGAGCGGATCGGTCCCCAGGATGTTCATCCAGCCGGTGTCGAGGCTGAACGGCGCCAGATTCGATTCATCGAGGTTCTGGTCGGTGGCCGCGTCGCCGACCAGCCACGGACCGAAGATCGCGGTGAGCAGGATGACGGTCAGGACACCCGCGGCGACCGTCGCGAACCTGTCGCGGAACAGCAGGCGCCACAGGGGCAGTTGCGACCGCGGCACCTTGTTGGTCGCGACCGAGTCTCCGGTCGGGTCGGTCGAGGCGACGGGGCTCGTCGGGTCGAGGGGTTCGGTGACGATGGACATGGTGTGTACTCCTCGGAATTCCCGGCGCCTAGACCGTGGCCTTGTCGCGAACGCGCGGGTCCAGCAGTGCCAGGCCCGCATCGATCACGATGTTCAAGATGAAGATGCTGATGGCGGTGAGGAGCACCGCGGCCTGCAGGACGGCGAAGTCACGTTGCAGGATCGAATCGATCATCAGCTTGCCGATGCCGGGCCATCCGAAGATGGCCTCGACGATGACCGCGCCGTTGATCAGTCCGACGGCGAGATCGCCCGCGACGGTCAGGGCGGGTGCGGCCGCATTGCGCAGTGCGTGGTGGGTGACGACACGGAGGTCCCCGGCGCCCTTGCTCCGGGCCACCTTCACGTAGGGAGCCGACAGCGCCGAGACCATCGCGCCGCGGACCACCTGGGTGAGGACTCCCAGTGGCCGGATCATCAGGGTCGCGATCGGCAGCACCCAGGCGAGCGTGCCGCCGGTCCCCGATGTCGGCAGCACGCCGAGGACGACGGCGAAGATCCAGATGCCGGTGATGGCGAACCAGAAGTCCGGGACGCTGGCCGCTGTCATGGACAGCAGGCTGGAGAAGCGGTCGGCCAGCGAGTTGGGCCGGTAGGCCGCCCAGCAGCCGATGACGATCGAGCCGAGGATCGAGAGCACGAGCGTCACGAACGCCAGCTGCAGGGTCGCCGGGAACGCGCGCAGGGCCATGCCCGCAGCTTCCTGGCCGGTCTTGAGCGACTCACCGAAGTCGAGGTGGAGGACCCCGCTCAGGTAGTCGGTCATCTGCTGCCAGATCGGCTTGTCGAGCCCGTTCGCCGCGGCGAACTCGGCACGCTGTTCCGGCGTCGCGGACACGGGTAGGTAGAGGTTGGTGGGGTCGCCGGTGAGCCGGGCCATGAAGAACACGCCGAACAAGACGATGATCAGCGGGATCAGGCTGGTGAACATCCGGCGCCGGAGGAAGGTGAGCATCGGTTCGCCTCGATTTCAGTCGTTCTGGGCTGGCGCATGGGTCATCTCGGCGAGGCGCATCTCATCGCCGGTGGCCGAGTTGGGCTGATAGGCAATTCTTTTCGCCTTCGCGAGGACTGCCTGCATGTGCGCGATGTAGGCGTACTGCCGGATCTCGCGCGGCTCGGCGGCGAGAACCGCGGACAATGCGTCCTGACGGGCCTGCCCGGTGAGTGCCTCGGCGGCCAGGATCTGCTTGTCGTATGCGGCGGTTCCGTAGGTGCTCTGGTATCCGTCGGACAACATGTACTGGTCCAGGGTGAACTGGGTGTCGCCGGCTTGGTTGCCGTGCATGATCATCAGCAGCACCGGTCCGGACCCCGGCACGAAAGGCCTTGTCTGATATTGCATCTGGCCGGAGGTGTCCATCATCTCGATGTCGACGTCCAAGCCGATGCGGTCGAGGGTGAACTGGATGTTCTCGATGGTCTCGTTGATCTTCGGGAACTGCCCTGTGCGGCCGATGAGCCGGATGGTGCGATCGACGGGCACGCCGTCCGCGCGGGCCTCGTCGACGAGTCGCCTGGCGTGGTCGAGGTCGTATGACGTGGGGGTGAGCTCATCGTTGTAGCCGACGATGCCTTTGCCGACCAGCTGGGCTGCGGGGGTGCCGAGGCCCTGGAACAGCGCGTCGACGATCCCCGCACGGTTGATCGAGTGGTCGATCGCCTCGCGGACGCGGTAGTCGTTCAGCGGCGCATCGGTGGCCTGCATCCGCAGCGCCGTCGTCTCGTTGTTGGTGTAGGCCGTCCCCAGATCGCCGGCACCGTCCTCCGGGCCGAGGGAGGTCGCGAGGTCGGCCTCGTCGTTGGTGACCATCGCGGCGCGAACACTGCCCTCACCGCGCCACTGGTACACGGCGCGGGAGAACTGCGGCGCCTCGCCGTGGTAGTTCGGATTGGCCTTCAGCGCCACCCGCTGGCCGGAATCCCAGAAGTCGACCATGTAGGGGCCCGTTCCGATCGGGACCCGCACCTTGTCGTCCGGGGTCGTGGTCCGCGGCACCACCTCGATGAAGGAGAGCCGCAGTGGCAGGATCGGGTCGGGCGTCTCGGTGCGCACCTCGACGGTGTCCGGGTCGACGACGCTGACCTCGCGCTTGCTGTCGTCGAACACGTAGCCGTTGACATCGCACCCGATCGCGCCGTTGAAGGTTCGTTCGATCGAGAAGGCGGCGTCGACGGCGTCGAACGGTTGGCCGTTGCTGAACCGCACACCGTCGGCCGTGCTGAGGCGCCACACGTTCGGCTCCACCTGGGTCCACGCGGTGGCGAGGCTGGGCTGCAGCGCCCCGGTCCCGGGGTCTCGTTCGATGAGGGGCTCGGTGATGTTCGATCGCACGACGACACCGGTCGCGGTGAGCGACGCGTCACAGGGCTCCAGTGTCGGGGGTTCCTGCGGCAGGACGATCCGAAGCGTGTCCGGGCTCGCGGTCTCACTCGCGGTGGTGTTGGCGACACTGCATCCGGTGACGGTCAGCAGGGCCACCGCGGACAGCGCCAGCGCGCCCGCGGCCGGGCGCTTCAGTGATCGCAGCGTGGCGATCTGCATGGGGACCTCCGATGGGAAAGGGAGCGAGTGATCTCGCGGCGGGCTGGACCGCGTTTGTGACGGTAGCCACACGCTATGAGCGACCGATTGGCGGCGTCAACAGAGCAAAACCCCAGGAACAAGCCTCTTCGGCGGGTTTTCGGGTGGTCTCGCGAACACTGCCGGAGATCGTCCCGACAGGAGAAACACACGCTGACCTGACGGTTCTCCCCTCCGGGTCGCCCCCCCACCGAATCGACGACCGCCTGTCCATACAGTTTGGGTATCGATCCATGTTATTTGCGTGTTGGACAGGTATTCGACGTCGCTTCTAGCGTGAAGTCATCCACTTGGACCGGTCCGTGTCCACGACAGTTCGAGGAGAATCATGACGAGCAGCCCCGCCGGCACCGTGTCGACGATCGATAGCGTTGCCGGACAGAACGTTTCCCGGCCCGGAAGCGTGCTGCGGGTCGGTCCGCTGAAGCCGTCCCTCGAGGATCTGCTCACGACCGTCTACGGCGCCGAGCGCCTCCCGGACGGTCCGGCACGCACCGCGTTCCTGCGCGAACACGCAGACGCGGTCACCGCCGTCGTCACCTCCGGACGCACCGGGGTCGATGCCGAGCTGATGTCAGCTCTCCCCAACCTCGGCGCGATCGTGCACTTCGGCGTCGGGTACGACACCACCGACATCGCCCGCGCAGCGGAACTCGGCATCGGGGTCAGCAACACCCCGGACGTCCTGACCGATTGTGTCGCGGACACGGCTGTCGGCCTCCTCCTCGACACCATGCGCGGACTGGCCGCCGCCGACCGGTACGTCCGCGCAGGCCGGTGGCCCGTCGAGGGGAACGTCCCTCTCACGCGGAAGGTGTCGGGAACCCGTGTCGGCATCCTCGGGCTTGGCCGGATCGGCGCAGCCATCGCCCATCGGCTGACCGCTTTCGGCTGCCACATCTCTTACCACAATCGCCGCGTCGTCGACGGGTCGCCGTATCGGTACGCGGCGTCGCCCAGAGAACTCGCGGCAGAGGTCGATGCCCTCATCGTCGCGGCCGCCGGCGGCGCCGACACCCGCGGTCTCGTCGATCGTGACGTCCTGGAAGCACTGGGAGACAAGGGCTTTCTTGTCAACGTCGCCCGCGGCAGCGTCGTGGACGAAGACGCGCTGATCGACTCACTGCAGAACGGACGCCTCGCCGGCGCAGGACTGGACGTCTTCGCGTCCGAGCCCGAGGTGCCGGCCGCACTGCTGTCGATGGACAACGTGGTACTCCTCCCCCACCTCGCAAGCGGAACCGTCGAGACGCGCGCCGCCATGCAGGACCTCACACTCGCCAACCTCGACACGTATCTGCGGACCGGCGATCTGGTGACACCCGTTGTCACCCCGGCTCCGACGCACACCCGGAAGGACGTCTGATGTCGGTTGTACTCAGCTATCTGCCCACCCAGGAGGGCCGCGGCGCCCTCCCCTTCGGTTTCGCCGAGGCGCGTATGCGGGGTACCGACATCGTCGTGGTGGCCGACGGGGACAGCGCGTCGTCGCCGCAGTTCCTCGTCGATCTCGAGACGGCGCGTACCACCGCGCAGGCGCAGGATGTCGACTACCGCGTCGTCGAGAACGACCCGGGCCTGTCACACGCCGACCAGCTCATCGATGTGTCCTACGACGACGACGCCGAACTGCTCGTGATCGGGCAGCGCAGACGGTCACCGGTCGGCAAGCTGCTCACCGGAAGCGTGGTCCAGCGCGTGCTGCTCGACGCACAGTGCCCGGTCGTGGCGGTCAAGCCACCGGTCCGCGCTGCGGTCTGACTCCTCAGATCCACTCCCGTTCCGGGAGCACGTCTTTGAGAAAACGAGCCAGCGCCGGATTGTTGTTGTCCGCCCGCCAGGCGACATTCATCTGCACCGGGCGGTCGCGGATCGCGGTGACCTGTTTGAAGACCACCCCGTCGGGGTGCATGGTCATCGCGGACTCCGGCACCAGCGCCATACCGAGCCCGGAGTGCACGAGCACCAGCATGGTGTGCACCTGCGTGACGTACTGGACGTACCGCGGCGAGGCACCGACAGCCGTGAACGTACTGATGAGCAGCTCGTTGAAGTATCGGGCATCCGTCGGCGAGTACATGATGACGGCCTGACCGTCGAAATCCTCGATCGTGAGGTGTTCGACCCCGGCGTACTCGTGGTCGGCGGGCAACGCGGCGACAAGACGTTCGTGATGGAGCGGCCGGGAACTGATGCCCGGTCGCGAGATCGGCGGTCGGACGACCCCGAGGTCGAGATCGCCACGGACCAGGGCCTCGACCTGGGCGGCGGTGACCATCTCGCGCAGGACGAGCCGCACGTCGGGTAGTCGTTCGCGTGCGGTCTGCATGAGCCGCGGCAGTACCGCCCTCGCCGAGGCGCCGGTGAAACCGATGTTGACGGTTCCGAGATCGCCTGCGGGCACCCGCCGAACGGTCAAGGCCGCGCCCTCGGCCAGCGCGACGATGCGCCTGGCATCGGGCAGGAAAGCCGTTCCGGCCGCGGTCAGCGACACGGCCCGGCTGCTCCGTTCGATCAACTGCACCCCGAGCTCGTGCTCGAGCTGCTGGATCTGCCGGCTCAGCGGCGGCTGGGTCATGTGCAACCGCTCGGCGGCCCGCCCGAAGTGCAGCTCCTCGGCGACCGCGATGAAACACGTGAGACGCGACAAGGAGAACATCGATTCACTTTCGGCATCAGTTCCCGCGATTCGCGGGTGTGTCCGGATGACGCTAGCCGATTGCCCCACACGGGTCGAGGGCCCTGTTCACCAACGGGGGCTGGTGTTCTCGAAAGCCGGATCGATCGACTGCATGTACCCCGTGTCGTCCCTGTCCCGGATACCGCAATCCAGATACTGCTGGTGCAAGCGCTCGAGCGCGCGCTCGTCGATTTCCACACCGAGACCCGGTCCGGTCGGTACCGGCACCGCGCCGTCGACGATCGTGAGGGCGCCGGGTTGCACGACATCTTCGTGCTTCCAGGGCCAATGCGTGTCGCAGGCGTAGGTGAGGTTGGGGGTCGCCGCCGCCAGGTGCACCATCGCCGCCAGGCTGATACCCAGATGCGAGTTGGAATGCATCGACAGACCCATCCCGAAGGTCTCGCAGATCCCGCCCAGCAGGCGGGAACGCTGCAGCCCACCCCAGTAGTGGTGATCGGACAGGACGACCGACACGGAGTTCTTCCGCACCGCGGGCTCCAGATGGTCGAAGGCGACGACACACATGTTGGTCGCCAGCGGCATCGTCGCCGAGGCGGCGACCTCCGCCATCCCGTCCAGCCCCGGGGTCGGGTCCTCCAGATACTGGACGATCCCGTCCAGTTCGGCCGCGACACGTTTGGACGTCTCGACCGTCCACGCGGCGTTGGGGTCGAGACGCAGTGGTAAGTCCGGGAATTCGGTCCGCAGCGCCTTGATCGCCGCGATCTCCTCGTCCGGATGGAACACACCACCCTTGAGCTTGATCGCGGAGAAACCGTACCGGTCGATCATCCGGTGCGCCTGCCGGACGAGGCCGGCGGGGTCGATGGCCTCGCCCCACTCGTCGGACAGCCCGTTGGAGCCGTGGGCGCCGGGATGCGAGGCCCATTTGTAGAACAGATACGCACTGAAGGGCACCCGGTCGCGGACTCGTCCGCCGAGCAGATCGCTCACCGGACGCCCCAGTGCCTTGCCCTGGATGTCCAGGCAGGCCACCTCGAACGGTGAGAACACCCGATCGGTGGTGCTGGCCGTGGTGATCATGCCGGCCACGCCGTCGCCGCCGGTCACCGACAGGGTCGCGATCCGCTCGTCGATCGTGCTCCGGATTCGGTGGAGCGCGAACACGTCCAGGCCGGTGATGACGTCTGCGGCCGCGTCCATCCGCGCGAGATGCGCGGTGTCGGCGTAGGTCTCGCCGAGCCCGCGAAGGCCACCGGCGGTCTCGATCTGGATGATCGCCCGCAGAGCGTACGGTTGGTGCACTCCGACGGTGTTGAGCAGGGGCGGGTCGACGAAGGCGACGGGTGTGACCGTCACCCGGGTGATCGTCGTGTCGAACCGCGGACCCGCGCCGACGATCTCGAGACCGGCGGGCGGGTACGCGGCAGTGGTCTGGATGGACACGGTACGAACTCTCAGACGGCCGCGCGGGCGGCGAGGTTACCGGCGAGCACGGCGCGGCCCGCGGCGATGATCTGCTCGAGCTCCGCCTGGTGCTCGGGCGTCGGCTGCACGAGCGGTGCCCGGACCGGGCCGGCGTCGATCCCTTCCATCGTCACCCCGTGCTTCACGAGTGCCACCGCGTAACCGGGCACCGTGTTGCGAAGGCGGACCAGCGGATGGAAGAAGTCGCGCAGCAACGCCTCGGTCAGTTCGGTGTCACCGGTCTCCAGCGAGTTGTAGAACGCCAGTGCCAGTTCGGGGGCGAAGGCGAAGGTCGCCGACGAGTACAGCGTGACACCGAGGGCGCGATAGGCCTGCTGAGTGATCTCGGCGGTGGGCAGACCGTTGAAGAACAGGAAGTCCTTGCTGTCGCCCAGCGCCTCCTTCACGGCGATGACGATGCGCGACACGTTGTCGAGATCGCCGGTGCCGTCCTTGAATCCGATGACAGTCGGCAGCTTCGACACCTGGATCGCCGACTCCTCGTCGAACACCGCGTTGCCGCGGTTGTACACGATCAGCGGGAGGTCGGTGCTCGCCGCCACCGATCGGGTGTACTCGGCGAGGCCGGCGGGCGGCATGGTCACCAGATACGGCGGCAGGAGCAGGAGACCATCCGCGCCATTGGCTTTCGCGCTCACCGCGAACTCACGCGCCTGGATCAGCGAGCCGCCTGCACCGGCGAAGACCGGGACGCGACCGGCGACGGTGTCGACGGCGCACCGTACGATGCGGCCGAACTCCTCGAGGCCGAGCGCATGGAATTCGCCAGTGCCACAAGCGACGAACACTCCACCGGGGCCAGCTGCGACACCGCGGTCGATGTGTTCGGCGAGACGGCGGTAATCGACCTCACCGTTGCTGTCGAAGGGAGTGACGGGAAAGAACAGGACGCCGTTGAGCATTGGGACTCCTTGGGGTGGTGGTGAGGTCAGTCGCGGGTGAGTTCGCCGTCGACACGGCGCCAGATGTGGTCGGGGTTGCCCTGCGCTATCGGGGCGGGCAGCAGGTCGGCGGGAACGTCCTGGTAAGCCACCGGCCGCAGGAACCGTTCGATCGCCAGCGACCCGACGCTGGTGGTCCGGCTGTCCGAAGTCGCCGGATACGGACCGCCGTGCACCATGGCGTGACCGACCTCGACGCCGGTGGGCCACCCGTTGAACAGGATTCGTCCCGCTTTGAGTTCGAGTATCTCGAGCAGCTCGCGAGCGGCGTCGTGATCGGAGTCGACGGCGTGGATCGTCGCGGTCAGCTGGCCTTCGATCCGCGAGGTCACGTCTGCGACCTGGTCCAGGTCACGGCATCGCACGATCAGACTCGACGAGCCGAAGATCTCCTGCTGCAGGGTCTCCGAGGCCAGGAACGAGGCGGCGTCGGTGCCGAACAGCGCCGGACGGCAGAAATACGACCCCGCCGCCTCGTCTGCCCGAGCGAGAACCTCCGCGGTGCCGGCGAACTCGTCGACCGCGGCCGCGTAGTTCGCCGCGATCCCGGGCGTGAGCATCGGAGTGGGTTCGCTCTCGCCGATCGCTTCGGACGCGGCTGCGATGAACGCGTCGAGATCCGGTCCGTCGACCGCGATGACGAGACCGGGATTGGTGCAGAACTGTCCCGACCCCATGGTCAGCGATCCCACGAAGGCGCGGCCGAGCCCCGCCGCATCGGCGCGCAGCGCGCCGGCGAGCGGGTACACGGGGTTGATCGAACTCATCTCGGCGTACACCGGGATCGGCTCCGGTCGAGCCGCGGCTGCGCGGACGAGAGCCGTTCCGCCCGAACGGGAACCGGTGAAGCCGACGGCCTTGATCCGCGGGTCGGTGACCAGGGCGATACCGAGTTCGGGCCCGCTGCCGTACAACATCGAGAACGTTCCCGCAGGCATGCCGGCCTCGGCGATCGCCTCGGTGATGGCCCGGGCCACGAGTTCCGACGTCCCGGGGTGGGCGTCATGTGCCTTGACCACCACCGGGCACCCGGCAGCGAGGGCCGAGGCGGTGTCACCACCGGCGACCGAGAACGCGAGCGGGAAGTTGCTGGCGCCGAAGACCGCCACGGGTCCCAGCGGCACCTTCCGCTGCCGGATGTCCGCACGCGGGAGCGGTGTGCGATCGGGGCGGGCGGGATCGATCCGCGCCCCGTTCCAGCTCCCCTCACGGAGAACGGAGGCGAACAGCCGGAGCTGTCCGGATGTGCGGCCGACCTCACCGCTGATACGTGCGGCCGGCAGGCCCGTCTCCGCGACGGCGCGCTCGACGAGCACGTCGCGGGCCGCGTCCAACTTGTCGGCGATCGCCGACAGGAACTGTGCTCGCCGCTCCGACGACGTCGCCCGGTAGGGCCCGAAGGCCTCGGCCGCCGCTGCGGCGGCCGCATCGACGTCGGCGGCCGAGCCGTGCGCGTATGCGGGAAGCAGTCGCTGGCCGGTGGTGGGGTCGACCGCGTGTACGGCGTCCCCGGAACCGGTCACACGAACGCCGGCGATGATCATCTCTCCGGTCAGGTCCTGTGTTGTCAGTGGTGCCGGCGGTTGCGCAATGGTCATCGTCTTCCGTCCCTGGGTCGATGTCTGGGGTCGATGCGAGATCCGCGGCGGTGCCACACCGCTGTGATCTCGGCCATGCTCCGACCGTAAGACCGGGCATTCATTCATGTCCAAGTCAAATAGTCACGCCGTCGATTCAGATCCGGCATCGATCCAGCTGTAGACACCTGCGTCACCGAGACATCGAACGTCATCCGTCCGGACCATTGCCGACCCCGACTCCACACAGCCGCGTATCGGCGATGCGACAATCACTGCGCCGAAACCCGACATACCGCACGATCGCCGAGCCACGACGAGTCGCCGGAGCCGGACCGGGCACCTCTCCTCCCCGACGAAAGCGAAATCCAGAACCCGATGAAGCGCATTCGCCTCCTCGCCGTCATGGCCCTGGCCGTCTCGGCACTCACCGTTTCCTTCGGCACCGCCCACGGTGCCCCCGCACCCGCGGTCCCCTCACATCACTCGATCGCATCCGCCGACGGGACCTCCATCACGTCCCAGCTGCGCAACGCGACCTTCGTCGCGGGCGAACAGGAGCTCCGGGTCGTCGACTCGAAGGGCCGGACCATCGAACGCGTCGGACTGGTGCTGCCCTTCGCCGGCGCCGCCGTTCCGATGCGCGCGCAGGTCTCCGCGGACCGCACCCAGGCGACCTTCACGCCGATCCTCTCCCCCGAGGCGCGTGCGGCGATCGCAGCCGGCGTTCGTCCGGCGTCGGCGAAGAAGGACCGCGCGTACCAGAGCATGATCTGGCACATCAACAACGGCTGGAACCGCGGCGGCAACGTCACCACCGCCATCGGGGCGCTCGCCGGCCTCGTCATCGGCTGCATCGTCATCGTCGGTTGCGTCTGGGGCGCAGGCGTCGGTGCTGCCATCGGTGCGGTCATCGGAATCAACAACGGCGACCCCCGCGCAGGACAGTCGATCCTCGACTGGATCAACACGCCGTAGCACCACCACGCGCCGCCGCTGGGCGGCCGTGACGGACACCTGATCCCCAACTCCCGAGTCCGGGAGTTGGGGATCTTGTTTGTCGCCCACCCTCATGCGAGTCCAGGCACCACGGCCCGCGATCGATGCACAGTCAACGGAAATCGACGCCCGGTCAACGAAATCGGCAGCACAGTCGACGTTTTGTGGGTCCGCCACCCTCGAGCAGCTGGATGCACCGCGCACGGGTTTCTGCCCGCCGACGCTTTACAAATTGCTCTCTATGTCTAGACAACAGACATTGTCTCGGTTAATGTCCAGTGCTGTACGTCACATTCCGAGACAGGAGCGCGCCTTGGGTACCGCACCGACCGAATCCGCCGCGGGTATGCCGGCCGTCGAATGGAGAGACAAGAAACGCCATCTGTGGCTTCTCGGTCTCATCCCACCGACATCGATCTTCCTGGCCATGGGCCTGGTCGCCGCGTTCAACGCGATCGGGCACGGCCTCGACACGGTGTCACCGGTGTGGTGGTGGATCGGCCCGATGCTGGTGTACGTCCTGCTGCCCATTCTCGACGTGTTCTTCGGACCGGACGGATCGAATCCGCCCGAGGAGTTGATGGAGCAGTTGGAGAACGACAAGTACTACCGCTACTGCACCTACGTCTACATCCCGTTCCAGATCGCCAGTCTCGTCACCGCGTGCTACCTGTGGACCGCCGACGACCTCAGCTGGCTGGGACTCGACGGCGGACTCGGACTCGTCTCGAAGATCGGGCTGGCGCTGTCCATCGGTGTCATGGGTGGGATCGGTATCAACACCGCGCACGAGCTCGGCCACAAGAAGGACGATCTCGAACGCTGCCTGTCGAAGATCACGCTCGCACAGACCTTCTACGGTCACTTCTACATCGAGCACAACCGCGGTCATCATGTCCGCGTCGCGACCCCCGAGGATCCGGCCAGCTCGCGCTTCGGGGAGTCGTTCTGGCGGTTCCTGCCGCGCAGCGTCTGGGGGAGCCTGAGATCGTCGGTGGAACTCGAACGAAAGCGTCTCGATCGCGCCGGGAAGCGGTTCTGGCATCCGAGCAACGACGTCCTCAACGCCTGGGCGATGTCGATCGCGCTGTGGGGCGCACTCGCCGCCGTCTTCGGCTGGGAGGTCCTGCCGTTCCTCGTCGTGCAGGCGATCTACGGGTTCTCACTGCTCGAGACCGTCAACTATCTCGAGCACTACGGACTGCTGCGCAGCAAGACCCGGTCCGGACGCTATGAGCGCTGCACCCCGGAGCACAGCTGGAACTCCGACCACATCTGCACGAACATCTTCCTGTATCACCTCCAGCGCCACAGCGATCACCACGCGAATCCGACTCGCCGGTATCAGACACTCCGCAGTTTCGATGGCGCACCGAATCTTCCGAGCGGGCACGCGAGCATGATCACGCTCGCCTACTTCCCGCCGGTCTGGCGACGGGTCATGGACAAGCGGGTGCTCGACCACTACGAGGGCGACGTCGAACGCATCAACATCGCTCCGCACCGTCGGGAGCGCGTCCTCGCCGAGCACGGGGTCTCGGCCCGATGAGCACCTACCGCTGTCCCGTGTGCGACTACGTCTACGACGAGACCGTCGGCGCCCCGCGTGAGGGTTTTCCGCCCGGCACCACCTGGGCGACCATCCCCGACGATTGGCCGTGTCCCGACTGCGGCGTGCGGGAGAAGATCGACTTTCTCGGCGCCGGGAGCGAAGCGAGCGGGCCGAATGATCTCGGCGCCGGGAGCGAAGCGAGCGGGCCGAATGACCCCGGCGCCGGGAGCGAAGCGAGCGGGCCGAATGACCCCGGCGCCGGGAGCGAAGCGAGCGGGCCGAATGACCCCGGCGAAGGAGTGGCAGTCCGATGAACTTCAAACTGTTCCGTTGCGAGGTGTGCGGTTTCGAATACGACGAGGAACTCGGGTGGCCCGAGGACGGCATCGAACCGGGGACCCGCTGGGCCGACATCCCGGACGACTGGAGCTGCCCGGACTGCGGCGCGGCCAAGGCCGACTTCGAGATGATCGAGGTGGCCCGGCCGTGACCGCCTCGCCGCCGGGGACGGCCGCCGGGCTGTCGGTGGTGATCGTCGGCACCGGGGTCGCCGGCATCACCGCGGCGGAATCACTGCGGGCCAACGGTTTCGACGGATCGATCACCGTATTCGGCGACGAGCCCCATCTCCCCTACAGACGCACGGCGTTGAGCAAGGGGATCGTCGTCGGCGACCTGTCCGACGCCGGGATCACCCTGCGCCCGCCGACGTATTGGACCGACCGCGGTATCGACATCGTCACCTCGGCGAGGGTCGTCGACGTCGATCCCCGAGCCCGCCGCGTGCGGCTCGCGGATCGGTCCGAAGTCGCCTACGACTCCCTCGTCCTCGCCACCGGCGGACGGGCACGACGGCTTCCCGGCGCTGCGTCAGCGGTGCCGTCGCTGCGTACCCGCGACGACGTCGACCGGATTCGGGCCGCGCTCGACGAGGGTCCGGTCGTGATCGTGGGCGGTGGCCTCATCGGTACCGAGATCGCCGCGGCGGTCGCCTCCTCCGGCGATGGCACACGTGTCTCCATCGTCGAGGCCGCGCCGTCATTGCTGTCCCGCGTGGTCCCGACCGTGATCGCCGATGACGTCGTCGATCTCCATCGCGCACACGGGGTGCACATCCACACATCAGCGCAGATCGCGTCCGCGGACGCGGGCGGAGTGACTCTCGCCGACGGCACGCGACTGGCCGGCACGGTCATCAGCGCGATCGGGATGGAACCCGACGTCGGACCGGCGAACGCCGCGGGTCTGTCCACGGGGACGGCGGGCATCGTGGTCGACGACGCCCTGCGCACGTCGACGGCCGGGATCTACGCCGCCGGCGACGTCGCGGCCCGACCCCACCCGTTGACAGGTACCCCCGTGCGGGCCGAGCAGTGGCTCACCGCGACCGAACACGGCAGACTGGTCGCCATGACCATCGCCACCGACCTGGGATCGGCCCCGTCCGGCGTCCCGGCGCCCCGGGTGCCACTCGCCTGGACGATGCAGTACGGCACCAACGTCCAGATCGTGGGCTGGCCTGCGGCCGGCGCCCGAGTTGTGCTCGACGTCGACGGATCATGCACCACGGCAAGATGTTTCGACGAGGATCGACTCGTCGGCGCCGTCTGCATGGGGCGCGGCGGCGCGGCACGGCAGATCCGGGACGAGATCGAGGCCACGCTCCGACCGGCCGGCATCGGGGCATGACCATCCGCAACTACGCGCTCGACAGCAAAGCGCTCCTGCGCAACTCGCTGCTCGACGGGTTGCACGACCTGTTGCTCGACCGGGACTGGGCGGCCGTGCGGATGTCCGATGTCGCCGCCGCCACCGGGGTGAGTCGCCAGACGGTCTACAACGAGTTCGGGTCCAGATACGGACTCGCACAGGGTTATGCGGTCAGGCTGGCCGGACGATTCGCCGGTCACATCACCGATTCGATCGCCGCCCACGTCGAGGATGTGACGGGTGCCCT
Source organism: Gordonia terrae (assembly GCF_051789125.1). Classification (GTDB taxonomy): domain Bacteria; phylum Actinomycetota; class Actinomycetes; order Mycobacteriales; family Mycobacteriaceae; genus Gordonia; species Gordonia terrae_A. The sequence goes on from NZ_CP196526.1 coordinate 3,078,181, forward strand.
CCAGACGGGGTTCAGCGAGTTCTTCGCCGGCGTCGCCTCGGACCCGCTCATCGCCTCGCTGTTGTCGGGCGAGGCCAAGCCCGATCTGATGAAACTGATCACCACCGACGCCGCGCCCATCATCACCACGGGAGCCGATCGCCTCGCCGACGCATTCCGCGAATCGTCGTGGCTCTCGATGCCCGACTCGGACATCGTGCGGATCTCACGAGCGATCACGCGGATGGCCCTGAGCTACATCGCCATGCCGCCCGAAGGCGACCGCGATGTCGCCTCCGACCTCGCCGAGATCATCGCCCCGGCAATCGAGGCGGCACGGATCCGACGCTGAGGGTCAGCGGCGCAACAGACTTCGCGTACCGCGGCGGATCACCGCGCGGTATACGCGTTCGACGGTTCCCGTTCGCGCGTCCTCGGGGTCGACGAGTTCGTTCTCGGCGATGTTCGACCGCTCGTCGTCGATCGATTCACGATCGAACTCCTCCAGCGTCCGGCCGGGGCCCACCAGCGCGTCGACGGCCGCGATGAGCGAACGCTTCTTCGCCACGGCTGCGTCGAAGGTCTCGGCCGTGACATCGAGGTGCTCGGAGAGCAGCCGCGTGCGCATCGCGGTGATGGTCTCGCGCAGGTCGCGGTCATCGTCATCCGAAGGGTTCGCCTCGATGGCCACGTCGCATTCGCTGTCGAAGCCCAGCGAGCGGTTGTTGAGGTTCGACGAGCCGACGCGCAGGAGGACGTCGTCCACGATCAGGACCTTGGCGTGCACGTAGATCGGGTCGCCGTTCGAGGTGGCGGGATAGTAGGCACGGAACCGATCGTGCACGTCCGCCCGCCAGAGCAACTGCAGCAGTTTGTGCCGGGCCCCGTCCATCGCGAGACGTTCCACGCGGCTGTCGGAATGTCGCGGCAGCACGACGACGATCTCGGGACCGTCGGGTTCGGCGAGCCGGTCGGCGAGTGCCTCGGCGATCTCGCGCGCCGCCAGGTACTGGCTCTCGATGTAGATCGTCCGGCGAGCCGCGGCGAACGCGGCGCGGTAGAGCAGGCGGATCTCCTCCACCTGCGGACGGGAGTCGTAGTACGGGATCGTCCGTGCCACCGCGACCTCGCAGTCGGTGAAGGTCACGTCCAGCTCTTCGGGCCAGATGTCGGGTCCGTCGGTGTCGACGAGCGGTGCCAGCTGTTCACCGGTCGCCGCCTCCCACCGATCGTGCGCGACACCTGCGACGACCCTCGCGGCGTCCCCGTCGAGCGCGACCGTGACATCGTGCCAGGGTCCGTGCGGTCGGCCATCGGGATCGCGTCGGAATTCGTTGTGGGACAGATGCTCTGAGGTGTCCCACCGGTCGACCGTCATGTCGATGCCGCCGCAGAACGCGAACTGGTCGTCGATCACCGCGATCTTCTGATGGTGTGCCGCCGACACGGGATGCGCCGCGTCGATCCGGTAGTGCAGGCGACGCCCGGTCAGCAGGTCCTGGACGAACGGGGGCGCCACGCCGCGCAGGATGCCGGTGAACGCACCGACGCTCCAGCGCAGGACGTGGATCTCCAGCTCGGGACGGTTGTCGATGAGCCAGCGCAGGAAGTTGCCGAGTTCGTCGGGGACCTCGTCGTGCGGACTCCGCGGATCGAGGCTGATGCGGGTGTCCACATCCCATCCGATGAGCACCACCCGCCGCCGCGCCTGGAGCAGCGCCGACTTGGCGTGCAGGAAGTAGTCCGCAGCGTCGACGATGCACGCGACGCGGCCTGCGGTCGCAATCTCCCGGCAGGTGTCCCCCGCACGCAGGATCGGTTCGTGAGCTGACTCGTCCACCCTGTTACTTCCTCTCGCATCCGGCCTGTCCTCGACCGGCGTCCCATTGTGCCAAGGCGGGGCGCCACCCATCCAAGCGCCGCCTGCCGTCTGCGGCCGGTGCCTACACTCGTCGAGGTGAGAGCACTCGTCCCGGATTCCCCGGCCGGTCCCGAGCGCGCGGCCCCGGCGCGCCGGCGCCGGCGCACGTCGGGGATCGTCGCCGCCCTCCTGGCCGCGGCACTCGTCGCGGGCATCGTCGCGTGGCAGTCCGTACCGGAGCGTTGGCTCCCCTGGGACACCGCGGTGTTCCCGCAGACCGACCCCACGTCGCTCACACCGGACCAGCGCCGGATCGTCGACCTCGCGCGAGCGCAGCACAATGCGCAGCGTCCGGGCACCTTCTACTCCGAAGGTGTCGACGAGCCGTGGTGCGCGAACTTCGTGAGCTGGATCATGCGCGAGGCCGGCCTCCCGCTCGCCAACCCCCACTCGGGAAGCTGGCGGATCCCCGGGGTGTACACCCTTCAGGAGTTCTACGAGGCCCACGACCGGTTCGAGCCCGTCGGCGGTTACGACCCGCAGGTCGGCGACGTCGTGCTCTACGACCGTTCCTCGGGATTCGGCCAGCACACCAACATCGTGGTTGCGGTCGACGGCGAGACCGCCATCACCGTCGGCGGGAACGAGATGGGCAAGATCCGGGTGCACACGCTCGAGTGGGCATCCGACGGCGGCGTCGTCGGATTCGGCAGAGTCGCCCGGGACGAGGCATGAGGAGCGGCAGGTCATGAGGAGCGGCGGGTCATGAGGTTCGACGGTTTTCCGGAGGCCGCCCTCGACTTCTACGACGACCTCGAGATCGACAACTCGAAGTCGTTCTGGGAGGACCACAAGGAGATCTACCGCACCGCCGTCGCGGAGCCGATGCGCGCACTCACCGACGCCCTCGCGGAGGAGTTCGGTCCCGCGAAGATCTTCCGGCCCCACCGCGACGTCCGCTTCTCCAAGGACAAGACGCCGTTCAAGACCCATCAGGGTGCGTTCGTCGCCGTCGGGCCGGCAACCGGGTACTACGTCCAGATCGGCGCGCCCGGCGTCCGTGTCGGCGCCGGGTTCTACGAGGCGTCGCCGGCCCGTCTGGCCGAACTGCGCAGGGCCGTCGACCACGACGTGCACGGTTCAGAGCTCGAACGTCTCCTCGACCGACTCGCCGACGACGGCTTCGAGATCGGCGGCGATCGGCTCAAGACCGCGCCGCGGGGTTTCCCGATCGACCACCCGCGCATCGCGTTGCTGCGCCACCGATCGCTGTCGGTGAGCCGCGACTACGGGTTCGACGCGATCATCCATTCCCCGGACCTCGTGGATCGCGTATGCCGGGACTGGCGGGCGACGGTGCCCTTCGTCGAATGGGTCGCGCTCCGCACCGGCGCCTGACGACGCTGCCCCACCGCGGTGTCCGGACGCGAATTCACGACGAGTTCTCCGGTTTGGCGCGCGCATGTGTCCGAGGCAGGGTGATACTGGTCGCCGACCGCCTCGGCGGCGACTCGCACCCCGAACCACCTGAACCGATCACGAGCACCGGGCGGACAGCCGATGACGACCTCTCCCGACGGCATCGCCGCGGAGTTCGACGCCGCGTGGCCGGGCCGCGTGCATCCACGGGGACCATCCGGTCATCGGGAGTCGCTGCGCCGCATATTCTTTCCCGACGCCACGCGTGACACCCTCGACGTTCTCGCGACCGACGCGATCGGTGTTCACAGCGTCGAGGTCCGGCCCGGAGTCGCCGAAACCGAACAAGAGGCCGAAGCGGCGTTCGGCGGCAATCCCTGGCGACTTCGGCTCCTGCGGGACCACATGGAACCGGGACGGGTGCTGGGGGTTTCTCCGCTCTGACCGCCAGCCCGCTCCAGACCACTCCGGAGGACCCATGACCGACGAGATCTCCCGGCCTGAGTCCGCGCGTCAGGCCGGAGCGCACGAAGGGGCCGCGACGCTCATCATCGGTCAGCGCGTCCACGCGGGTATGGACGACCGCTACCGCGAGTGGTACGGGAAGATCGAGACAGCCGCCGCCGGATTTCCCGGGTTCGTCGGATCGAAGCTACGGTCCCCTGATCCCAGCCAGCCGGACTGGACGGCCATCTACGGGTTCGACTCGGTCGGCCACCTTCAGGATTGGCTCAACAGCGCCGCCCGGCTCACCCTCGTCGACGAGGGCGCCCCCCTTTTCGACGGCCCAGCCACCGCGCAGGTGCTCGCGCCGGACACCGCGGAGCCGGAGACCCTGGTGACCGTGGTGGTCACGCACCGGGTCGACGAGTCCAGGATCGACGACTTCCTGGCGTGGCAGCGACAGGTCGACGACGCCGAGCACCGCTTCCCGGGCTTCCGGGGCACCGAACTGTTCCGGCCGATCCCAGGCGTCCAAGAGGAGTGGACGATCTCCTACCGCTTCGACACCGCCGAACACCTCGACGCGTGGCTGACGTCGGGCGAGCGTGCCCGGCTCCTGGCCGAGGCCGAGGAGTTCGGCGATTTCACGCTGCGCCGGATCGACCACTCCTTCGGCAACTGGTTCACCCACGGCGACGACGACGCACCGCCGCCCTCGAACTTCAAGACATCCGTGGCGGTCTGGGTCGGCCTCTATCCCACGGTCGTGTTCCTCACCCTGATGACCGCGCCCCTGGGCATGCCACTGTGGCTGGGCATGCTCATCGGGAACCTGTTGTCCAGCTTCGCGATGAGCTACCTCACGATGCCGTACTACGTGAACCGTCTCCTCGGATGGTGGTTGCAACCGAGAACGCCGGCTCCGCACACCCGGACCAACGTCCGGGGTGCGTTGTTCATCGTCGCGTTGAACGCGGCGTGGGTCGCGATCTTCTATCTGATCACGGTCCAGTTCTGGACTCTCCCGTGAGTGCGTCGCCGTGACAACGGATGTCGCCAGGCGTGTCCCGCACACACCTACCGCAAACACACCAACCGAGGAGCATCGATGACCGACACCGTCCACTACGGGCACATCTTCCATCTGGCCGGAAGTCCCGCGATCACGGAGGCCGTCGACGCGCTGGTCTCGATCCCCGACGGCGCTCTGGTCGTCGGCCAGGACGGCACGATCACATTCGCCGGCGAGAGAGCCGATCTCCCGGCCGAGTTCGCCTCGGCGGAGTTCCACGACCACCCGGGCGGGTACCTGATACCGGGATTCGTCGACACCCACATCCACTTCCCGCAGACCTACGCCGGCGACTCCTACGGCGGCGGCCAGCTGCTCGAATGGCTCAACCTCTGTATCTTTCCGTCCGAGTCCAGGTTCGCCGACCCCGAGTTCGCCCAGGCCGCGGCGGTCGAGTTCACCAGACGACGCGTCGCCGCGGGGACGACGGCGATGATGGTGTTCGGTTCCGCCTTCCCCCATGCCCAGGACTCCCTGTTCACCGAAACCCGGAAGGCAGGGCTGCGCATCGTGGCCGGCCGGGGTATCCAGACCGTCGGTGGCGACACCGCCAAGCCGCTGCTGACCTCAGAAGAAGACGCAATCCGTCTCACCCGCGCCGAGATCGACAAGTGGCACGCCGCCGACACCGGCGACTACCGCACGGCACTGCTCCACGTCGCGATCGTGCCGCGATTTGCGCTGTCGGTGACCACCGAAACACTCAGGAACCTCGGCGATCTCTACGACGAGTACCGCGACCAGGGCGTCTACGTCCACACCCATCTCAACGAGAACAACCGTCCCGGCACCGGCGAGATCGACACCACCAAGGAGGTCTACCAGGTCGACTCCTACCTCGACACCTACGACGGCAAGTTCCTGCCCGGCTCCGAGGTGGGCGGCAAGAGCCTGCTCGGCAGGCGCACCATCCTCGCGCATTGCGTGCACTGCCAGGACGCGGAGCTCGAGCGCATGGCGGAGACCGGCACCTCCATCTCCCACTGTCCGGTCTCGCAGTTGTTCCTCGGATCGGGCACGATGCCGTGGAAGCGCACCGTCGCGGCAGGCGTGAACATCTCCGCCGGAACCGATTTCGGCGGTGGCGACGAGTGGTTGATCCCCCGCGTCCTCGGCGACGCCTTCAAACAGCACATCACCGAACCCGGAGACGCCGGCGTGTCGATGCATCCGGCCGAGATGCTGTTCATCGGAACGCTCGGCGGAGCGCGCGCCCTCGACATGGAAAGTCGCTTCGGCAATTTCGACCAGGGCAAGGAAGCCGACTTCCTCGTCGTCGAACCCGTGGACGCGCTGAAGTCCACGCTGGACAACGCCGTACGTTCCGACGATCCCGATCTCGCCCGCGACCAGACCCTGTTCGGCCTGCTGATGGGCCTGCGCGAATCATCCATCGCCGAGGTCTATGTGCAGGGGCGTCGGGTCACCGTCTGATCGGACCCGACACCTCGAGCCGCACAGGACACGACGATCGTCTCCAGCCACGACCCCACCGACACCGCGGTCATCGCGGTGTCGGTGTTCCATGCCCGGCCCGACGGCGACTTCGCCGGCTGGGCCGCGACGCTTGCCGCATCGGCCACCGACTCCGAAGGCTGCCTGGGAGCCGCGGTCTCGGCGGTCGACGACGGGCATTTCGACCCGGCGGTCGCGACCACATTCGTCGACGAGGAGGCATTGGACCGGTGGCTCGACAGTCCGCACCACACCGCGGCGCTCGACGCCGGGCGAGTACACGGCTGGTTCCCGGCGGCGCCGGTGCTCGAGCTCGTCGACGGTCAGTCGCCACCGCCGGGTGTCGGCGCATTCCGTCACGACATCGTGGCGGGAGCGATCGGCGATTTCGTCGCCGCGCAACATGTGTTGACCGATGCGGCAAGCGACTTCGGCGGTTACGAGGGCACCGCGCTGTTCGTCGACGAGCAGCGTGAGACGTCGCTGTCGGTGTTGCGGTTCCGCACGGACCGGCAACTCGCCGCATGGGTGTCGTCGAGCCGACGCAGCGAAGCGCTCGCCGGACTGCGGTCGAGTCTGACCCACGACTTCGAGACGATGACGAGCACCACCGCGTTCGGTACTACCGTGCGCACCGACCGCGGTCGGATACTGCAGACGCCGAACTGGAAGTCGGCGATGATGGTGCTGTTGGTTCTGTACCCCACGGTGATGACTCTGTCGCGGTTCCTCGGCCCGACCCTCGACCGCCTCGGCGCGCAGCCGTGGCTCGCCCTGTGGTTAAGTCAGGTCGTCAGCGTCAGCCTCATGCAGTGGTGGCTGATGCCGTGGGCGTCACGGCCGTTCCGGCGGTGGCTCGACCCGGTCGACGGAAGCAACTGGCGCAGCAGCATCGCGGGGGCGGGAGCCGTCCTGCTCATCTACCTGCTGTGCCTCGCAGTGTTCGCCAACGTGACGTGGCTGCAGTTCTGGGACTACGCGTGACCCGTCCCGTCCGCGGAATCAGCCGACCACCCCGTCGAGGTAGACCCAGCGGCCGTCCGATCGTGCGAAACGGCTGCGCTCGTGCAGAGATCCCCGTTCCGCGCCTCGCCGGTAGTGCGCGGTGAAGGTGACCTCACCCTCGGTGTCGAAGGGTGATCCGGCTCTGCTCGACTCGATGTCGAGGCGGTACCAGCGCATCGACGCGTCGAGCTCCAGCTCGGCAGGGCGGGTGTCGGGGTGCCAGCTCACGAGCAGATGGTTGCGATCTCCGAGCGCGAAAGCGGTGAAACGGGAACGCATCAAGGCCTCGGCGGTCGGCGCAGCACGCTCACCGGCGAGAACGGGTCCGCAGCAGTCGTCGAGAACGAGACCCGACAGACACGGACATCTCTCGGAGACATCTCGGTTTACCGATTCACTGGTCACCTTTCGATCTTAGGGGTAGACAGGAGGAGCGGTCGGCTGCTCGTCCAGGCCACCGCACCCCAGGCCCGCAGGTTTCACGATTGGAGCGATCCCCTTGTCGGACAATGTGTATCGAGTCATCGAAGTCGTCGGGTCCTCGGACTCCGGCACTGACGACGCCATCCGGAATGCGATCGCGCGCGCGGCCCAGACCGTCAATCATCTCGACTGGTTCGAGGTGACCGAAACCCGTGGCCACATCGAGAACGGCCAGATCGCACACTTTCAGGTCACGCTGAAGGTCGGCTTCAAGCTCGAGGGTTCCGACGACGCGACGTAGCTCTCGGCGCCTGCGGGCGATCTTTCGGCGCGTTGCTCACGACTCGGTTCTCGCGGTCGTGAGGAACGCGCCGATCTCGTCGGCGACGGTCTGCGGGTCGTCGAGCATGGGCAGCACCGCCGCATCCGGCATCGGGACGTAGCGCCCGCCCGGTAGCAGACCGGCCAGCCGGGGACCGTGAGCAGGCGGCATCACGCGATTGTCGGGCGACCACAGCACGAGCACCTCGCCGCCGAAACCGGCGAGCGCTTCGGTTCGCCGGATGAGTTCGGCGGCATCGAAATCCGACGTCGCGTACTTGGTCACATCGCGCCGGATCCGTGGATCGGTCAGCACTGGATCGGTCCAGCGCCGCATCTGAGCCGGGTCCACCGGACCGTTGACCATCCAGCCCCACAGCATCGGCAACCGACGTAACCACCCGATGCGCAACTGTCGAGCGGCGAGAGTGATCCCGCCGGGCAGTCGTACGGCGAGGGTCGCCATTTTGCCCGGGAGGCCCGGCGGAAAGTTGTCGAAGGCCTCACACGGTAGGACGACCATCCGCCCGACTCGCCGGTCGAGCCCGAGGGCGGTCAGGAACAGCGCGCCGCCCCAGTCCGAATGGACGAGTGTCACGTCGTCGAGGTCGAGCGCGTCGAGAACGTCGGCGACGAGGCCGACCATGCCGTCCAGCGAAAGGTCGGCGTCCGCGTGCAGTGGAACGCGGTGCGATCCGAGCGGCAGCACCGGCCTGATGTACCGGAATCCGCTGGGCAACAACGGGATCACCGCATCCCAGACCTCGTGGTCCATCAGCAGGCCGTGCAGTAACACCACAGGCGGGCCGGCGCCGTCGTCGGCATACTCGATGGTTCCCGCGGGTGTGTCGATCCGCTTCATGGTCGACGACCGATCATCCCTCATCGCCTTGTGGTCGTGTGTCATGACCATCTCCTCTGGTGGCTGTGAGTCGACGGGAGGACGAGAGCCGTCTAGAACGATCACTCTAGAACAGATGCTCTAGAATGGCCAGGGTGAAGACGGACGAACGCATCGTGGTGGCGATGACCGAATTGCTCCGCAGGCAGGGATATGCCGCGACCGGTATCAAACAGGTAGTGGACGCGGCCGGCGCACCGATCGGTTCCATCTACCACCACTTCAGTGGAGGTAAGCGCGATGTCGCGGCCGCCGCACTACGCCGATCCGGCGCGGCGTACGGAGAGCTCGTCGGGATGTTGCTCGCCCCGTATGACGACATCGCGGAGGGAATCGAAGCGGCGTTCGCCTCGGCGGCGGAGACCATATCCGACAGCGGTTGGCTCAACATGTGTCCGGTGGGGACTGTCGCGGGCGAGGTCGCCGACACCGAACCGACGCTCCGGGCGATCGCCGCGGAAGTGATCGACGGGTGGGTGGACCAGGGCTCGGCGCTGTATCGAGCACGAGGCCTGCCCGAAGCGGACGCGCGTGCGCTGATGCTGGCCGTGGTGGCCTCGCTCGAAGGCGCTTTCATCCTTGCTCGCACCCAGCGGTCGACGGCCCCGATCCTCGCGGCCGGACGCGCGATGGGCGCCTACGCCCGGCAACTGACAGCCGAGGCGAGGAGCGCCGACTCCACCATCACCATCGGCCCGGCCTGACCTCGCGGTGCCGGGGCGGCGCAGTTCGCGTTCGCCATGCGACTCCTCGGGACCGAACCTAGACTTCGGGGGACCATGACGCGCGACCATTCCCCTCCCCGCCGGGACGACCGATGAGGTACACCCAGACGATCGCCGGAACCACCCATGAGTTCGACGGCCTCGTCGAACTCATGGCGAAGGCGACCCCCCGCCGTTCCGGTGACGAGCTGGCCGGCTGTGCCGCGGACTCCGACGCCGAACGTGCCGCTGCGGCTTGGCAACTCGCCGACGTTCCCTTGGCCCGGTTCCTCGAGGAGCCGCTGGTGCCCTACGAATCCGACGAGGTCACCCGGCTGATCATCGACACCCATGACCGGAGCGCTTTCGCCGAGATCGGGCATCTGACCGTCGGCGGGTTCCGGGACTGGCTGCTGGAGATCGCGACACGTTCCGACGCCGGTGAGCGGCTCTCCCGGGTCGGACCCGGACTGACTCCGGAGATGGTCGCAGCCGCGTCGAAGATCATGCGGAACCAGGACCTCATCCTGGTTGCCGCCGCGGCGAGGGTGACGTCGGCCTTTCGCACCACCATCGGACTGCCCGGCCGGATCGCGACGCGCCTCCAGCCCAACCACCCCACCGACGACCCTCGGGGTATCGCCGCGGCCACGCTCGACGGCCTTCTGATGGGATGCGGCGACGCGGTCATCGGGATCAACCCGGCATCGGACTCACCTCGGGCGACCGCGGACCTGCTCCACATGCTCGACGACATCCGCCGGCGTTTCGAGATACCGATGCAGTCATGCGTGCTGTCGCACGTCACGACCACCGTCGATCTCATCGGGCAAGGCGTACCGGTCGACCTCGTGTTCCAGTCGATCGCGGGCACAGAGGGCGCCAACACAGGGTTCGGCGTGACGCTGGAGATGCTGCGCGACGCCGACGAGGCGTGCCGGTCACTGCGTCGCGGAACGGTGGGCGACAACGTGATGTACCTGGAAACCGGTCAGGGATCGGCACTTTCGGCCGGTGCGCACCTCGGGACCGGCGGCAAACCGGTCGACCAGCAGACCCTGGAGACCCGCGCGTACGCGGTGGCGCGGGTACTCAAACCGTTGCTGATCAACACCGTCGTCGGGTTCATCGGTCCCGAATATCTCTACGACGGCAAACAGATCATCCGTGCCGGACTCGAGGATCACTTCTGCGGCAAGCTACTCGGGCTGCCGATGGGCGTCGACGTCTGCTACACCAACCATGCCGAAGCCGATCAGGACGACATGGACACGCTCCTCACGTTGCTCGGCGTCGCCGGGGCCGCGTTCGTCATCGCCGTGCCGGGGGCAGACGACGTGATGCTCGGTTATCAGAGCCTGTCGTTCCACGACGCGCTCTATGTGCGTGAGGCACTGGACCTTCGGCCCGCACCCGAGTTCGAGTCCTGGCTCGCCCGACTCGGTATGACCGATGGCGACGGTCGTATTCTGCCGGTGGATCCCGGCGAGTCTCCCCTGCTATCGCTGACGGCGGGACGATGACGGCGGACCGACCCACATCTGCGGACGAGAAGTCACAGCGACCCGACCCGTGGGCCGACCTGCGCCGGTCCACGCAGGCCCGTATCGGGCTCGGCCGCGCGGGCAATTCGCTTCCGTCGCGGCGGGTCCTGGAATTCCAGGCCGCCCATGCCCTCGCGCGCGACGCCGTGCACGAGCCACTCGACGTCGACGCGTTCGCACGTGACATCGGCGACCTCGACCTCGACGACCCGATCGTGGTCACCAGCCGCGCGACGACGCGCAGCGAGTACCTGCGCCGACCCGATCTGGGCCGGGTGCCGGACGACCTCTCGCAGATCCCGCGCGCCGACACCGAAATCGGGATCGTGCTGGCCGACGGGCTGTCGCCGCGGGCTCTCGCCGACCACGGCCGCGGCCTCGTCGAGGCACTGCTGCGACAGTTCGACGGCCGGTACTCCATCGCGCCGCCGGTCATCGCGACCGAGGCCCGAGTCGCTCTCGGTGATCACATCGGCGAGGCCCTCGGCGTCACCACCCTCATCGTGATCATCGGTGAGCGACCGGGGCTCTCGGTCGCCGACAGCCTCGGGATCTACCTCACGCATCTCCCCCGGCCGGGACGTGCCGACTCTGACCGGAATTGCATCTCGAACATCCACCCGCCTGACGGCCTGCACTACGACGTCGCCGCGCGGACCACCGCCGCACTCATCGACGGGGCCCGGCGACTCGGACGATCCGGGGTTGCGCTGAAGGACATGTCACGCGCCGGAACACCCGGCGGGATCGACAACGCGGAGGCACTCCCGCACGAGTCGTGAGCACCTCCGCGGCCCACAAGCGCTACTTCGGCATCACCTGCGCTACTTGCAACCAGCGCGGATCGAGGTCAGGTAGCGCGTCTGCTGTGCCCTCCGGGACCGGCAGTGATGCAGTTCGGGTCAGGTCCCGAGGATCTTGGCCTTCTGTGCGGCGAACTCGGCTTCGGTGAGGATGCCCTGCTGGTAGAGCGTCCCGAGTTCTTTGAGCGCCGAGATAGTGTCCGTCGGGCTCGGCGCGGGGGTCTGTCGGGGTGGCTGTTGCTGGGGGGCTTCGGTGTACTGGGGTTGGGCGTACTGGGGTTGGGCGTACTGGGGTTGGGAGTACTGCTGCTGCGGATTCTGCGCCGAGCCGCCTTGCTGTGCCCACCGGCTCGCCTGGCGTCGTGATACCCGGTTACTCACCGCCGTCGCGGTGCCGGAGATGACGGCGGTACGTGCGACGCCACGGAGGAGTCCTGGCATGATGCGTCCTTTCGGAGTTCAGAGTCGACCGTCGACAGTCATGTCACGCGGTCGATGCGATCGTCGCCTCGTCGACCGCATCGAGTTGGGCGAGCAGCGCTTCCACCGGTATCCGCCCCGACGCCACGAGCCGCCCACCGTTGTTGCGTACCGCCGTGGCGAACGGCGCGGCCCAGGTGTTCTCCCATATCAACACGGCGGCACTGGATCCCGGCTCGATCACCCCGGCTGCTTCTGCGAGGTCGGCGTCGTCGAGCAGCGAGGTCGACGCTCCGTCGAAGATCGCGAAGTCCACTCCGAGCGAATCGATCTCGAGACGGGCAACCGTCCCGTCGGCGTCCTTGGTGATGAAGACGATGTCGATGAGCCGCACGATCCCGCGATCGATCAGATCGATCAGGTGCGGAAGCGCCTCACCGGTGGGTTGCCTACCCGCCCACTCGATGACGATGTAATCGATGGGCCCGAGTTCTCTGTCCGCTCCGCCATCCGCGGGTCGAGTCTCCCCGCTGTTCGCGTCCACCGCGCGGCCGGCAGCGGATTCCTGCTCTTCCATGTTTTTCTCCCCGGTCGCTGGTCTCTCAACGATGTGTTCCCGCGATCGGCATCCCTACCGCAGGTCGACGACCGACTGTCCGGGGCGCGCCTCGTACAACTCGCCGATCTCGGCGGCGTACTTCGTCTCGATCGGCTTGCGCCGCAGCTTCATCGTCGGGGTGAGCTCGTCCCCGCCGGGGTCCCACGCGGTCGGCACGATGGTGAACCGCTTGACCTGCTCGACCCGCGAGAGGGTCTTGTTCCCCGCCCGGACGGCCATGGAGATCTCCTCGACCACCTGGGGATGCGACGACAACTCGGCCAGGTCCGCCCCCGACACGTCGAGTGCCTTGGCCCGCGCGGCGGCGGCATCCGGGTCGAGGACCACCAGCGCCGAGACGTAGGGTTTGGAGTCCCCGATCGCGGCCACCTGACCGATCAGCGACGACGCCGCCTTCATCGCGTTCTCGATGTTGGTGGGCGACATGTTCTTCCCGGACTCATTGATCATGAGTTCCTTCTTGCGGTCGACGATCGTGACGTTTCCCTCGTCGTCGATCGTCGCGATGTCGCCCGTGGACAGCCAGCCGTCGGCGTCGATCGTCTCGGCGGTCTTGTCCGGCATACCGCGATAACCACGCATCACAACCGGCCCGCGGACGAGGAGTTCACCGTCGTCGGCCAGACGGACTTCGATGCCGCGCACCGGTTTCCCGACGGTCCCGATCCGCAGATTGTCGTTGGTCGTCATCGTCGAGACGCCGGTCGTCTCCGACATCCCCCACACCTCGAGGACCGGGATACCCAGGCCCAGGAAGAACTTCAGCACCTCGGGCGGGATCGCCGCCGCACCCGAGCCCGCGAAGGACACCTGGTCCAGACCCAACGCCGTCCCGACCTTGTGCAAGACCAGGCGATCCGCGAGACCGTGGGCGAGACCAGGCGACCCCGTGCCGTCGATCTGGGCTTGCGCCCTCGACGCCCCGGTCCGGAAGGCCCAGCCGGCGAGCGCCTTCTTCACCGGGCTCGACTCTTCGGCGAGCTTCGCCTCGATACCGGCACGGATCTTCTGCCAGACCCGGGGAACTCCGAAGAAGAAGGTGGGGTGTACGTCCGGTAGGGCGGCCGCGATCTCCCGCGGGTCGGGCACAGTGGTGATCTGGATGCCGCGCATCATGTTCGCCGCATGCGAGGACACCCGGTCGGCGATGTGCGCGGCCGGCAGGTAGGAGATCGCACGATCATCGAAACCGGCCTCGACGATCTCCGCGAGCGCCGTCATCTCCGCGACGATGTTGCGGTGGGTGATCTCCACGCCCTTCGGCGGACCCGTCGTCCCTGATGTGTAGATGAGGGTGGCGAGGTCGTCGGATTCGACGGCCTGCCACGATGCGGTGAAATCGAAGCCCTCCGGTGGTGGCGTCTGTTCGACGTCGGCGAGCGAGATCGTCCCCGTCGCCACCCCGTCGACGACGATCGTGGTCGCAACGCCCGTCGACGCCGCGGTGATCACGGGCAGGAAGACCTGCTCGGTGATGACCACGGAGTTGGCGGCATTGCCGAACAGGTACTCGACCTGCTCGGGCGAACTCGTGTTGTAGATGGAGAAGGGGATCGCACCCAGATGCAGGGCCGCGGTGTCCACCAGGTGGAACTCGGGACGGTTCGTCAGCATGATCCCCACGGTGTCGCCGCGGGAGACGCCCAACGCCGCGAGACCGCCCGCGATCGCCTCCACCCGGCGCGCGTACTGCGCCCAGGTGATCTCCTCGATGCCGCCGACGGTACGGATGGCGACGGCGTCCGGCCGCACCGTGACCGTCTGCTGGAACGCCGCCGGAAGCGTCGCCACCGCAACGCCCGTCTGATGGGGGAAAGTGATCGGTTCGGTTGCGGTCATCGCGTCCTCGACTAGCCGTGGGTGGTGTGTTTCACATCACAATAGCCACCTCTGCGGCTGACCGCGGCCGGATCACCCATGAGGTAATCGGCCGGCAAAATCAACTGGTCACGACTGTTTGTCCAGCGAAGGACCTTCCTGAATCGGGTCGAGGGTCCACGCGCCGCCGCCTGTCAGCTGGAGCACTTCGGTGTGGTGCTGATCGGTGGAGCTGCGATGACTGACCGACACCAGGATCGTCTCCGGCAGCTCGGTCCGGATGAGCGAATACAGCGAGAACTCCAGACCCTCGTCGACGGCCGAGGTGGCTTCGTCCATGAACACCGCTTGCGGCCGTGTCAGCAGGATGCGGGCGAACGCGACTCGTTGCTGCTCGCCCGGCGACAGGACCTTGACCCAGTCCTCCTCGTCGTGGAGCCGGTTGACCAGATGCGGGAGGAAGACCTTCTCCAGGGCGGCTCTGATGGCGTCGTCGCCGATGTCGTCGGGCAGGGCTGGATATGCGACGGCGGTCCGCAGGTCGCCCAGCGGGATGTAGGGCATCTGCGAGAGGAACAGCGTGTGCTCCCCCGGTGGCCGGGCGAATTCGCCGTCGATGAACGGCCACAGCCCGGCGAGCCCGCGGAGCAGGGTGGTCTTGCCCGAACCCGAGCGCCCCTTGACGACGAGCGCGGACCCCGGACTCAGCGACAGGTTGAGCGCGCGGATCAACTCGTCGCCGTCGGGCGTCTTGATGTCGATGTCGGACAGGGCGACAGCGCGGTCGCGGTCGGCGGTCTTCACCTCGGGCAGCGACCGCGAGCGTGCGTCGGCGTCGGCGAGGCCGTCGAGACGGATGATCGACGCCCGCAGAACTGTGAAGTCGTCGTAGGCGTTTCGGAAGAACGAGAGAGCATCGTGCATCTCGGCGAACGCCGACGACGTCTGCGACACGTCACCGAGCTTGATCTGTCCGTCGAAGAATCGTGGTGCCTGCACGAGGTACGGGAACACCACCGACAGTTGCGTGACGCTGAAGTTCCAGCCGACGAAGGCCAACTGCACGTGGATGATCTGCCAGAAGTTCTTGACGACGGCACGGAAGCGGGACATCAGGTTGGTGTGCTCGACGCGCTCACCGCTGTAGAAGGCGACGTTCTCCGCGCCGTCGCGGATCCGGACGAGTGCGTAGCGGAAGTTGGCGGTCAGGCGTTCACGCCAGAAGTTCAGCCGGATCAGTGGGCGGCCGATGGCGAACGCGACGACGCTGGCGACGAGCACGTACACCAGTACCAGCCACATCATCATGCGCGGGATCTCGACACCGAAGACGGTCAGCGGTCCGGAGAGTTCCCAGAGCACGATCGCGAACGACACGATCGACGCACAGGCCGGAAGGACACCGTTCGTCGACGATCCGCCCCCGCCCCAGAACAGTGTCGAACCCGAGGACACGACCGTGGTGATGTCGGCTTCGATACGTTGATCAGGGTTGTCCACACCCGGGTGGATGTCGGTCGGCCTTTGCTGGAGATCGGACTTGCCGCGCCCGAACCGCCTGCGGCGCAGCAACCCTGCGCTCAGGTCGACGAAACGGTTGCGGTAGAAGGCGCGGCCGGCCATCCAGTCCGCGGTGGCACCCTCGGTGAGCCAGTAGCGCAACCGAATCTCGAACGCCGCGCCCACGTAGATCTCGACCATCGTACGAACGACATGAATGGTCGCGAGAATGCCGAACACGGCCATCGAGTGCCAGAAGGCACTCTTGCCCATCTCGAGCATCTCCGCGCCCTGCGGACCCCCCGCGGCCAACCCCTCGCCTGCGGTCTGGAGCGATGTGAAGAGGTCGTTGCTCCAATAGGAGACGAGCACTGAGACCCGCACGCCGAAGAGCGACAGCAGGGTCAGCGCGACGACGAGCCCCCATGCGGCGACCCGAGTCTCCCGCCCGGTGAAGAAGCCGCCGATGACGCGCCACAGCGGCCCGCCCCACCGACTGAACCGCGCCAGCAGGTATCCGATGACAAGGACGGCCGCGGCCGAGATCGCGAACGCGATGGCCAACCATTTGAGACTGGCCCACACCTCGTTGCCCCAGTCGATGCTG
The DNA here is from genome assembly GCF_051789125.1 of Gordonia terrae. Lineage (GTDB taxonomy): Bacteria > Actinomycetota > Actinomycetes > Mycobacteriales > Mycobacteriaceae > Gordonia > Gordonia terrae_A. Next base: position 3,095,076 of record NZ_CP196526.1, read on the forward strand.
TACTCCACGCACACTCCTCGCTTCGGACATCACCACGGACATCCCGGTCGACGAACTCGGGTCGATCTAACCGAGGAGCCGGTCCGCACAACGGCTTCGGAGACTCAACGATGATCCGGCGAAGTTTAACCCGACGTTCATCCGGTGTCCGGACAACCGCGACGATGTCACTCGGGCGCACCGGGCGACGGCCTCAACCGAGCGGGCGCAGCACGACACCTTGTTCGAGGGCCGCCGTCGAGACCGGCTGCGAGAACCGCGGACCAGCAGCATCACCGAGGGTGACCAGGTAGCCGGCGTCGATGCGCTCGACACCGTCGACCTCGAAGGTCAGCTGACAACCGTCGTCGCCTCGGAGGAACACCGACAGTGTCGTCGTGGCAACTTCGCCACCGGCCGCGTCGTAGAGCACGACCGAGGCACCTCGGGCGAGCGTTCCGCCACCCGGGAGCGTTGCGACCTCTCGCGTACAGTCCGCGACCACCCCGCCCTTGGCGGTGAAAGTGGGCGTCGCCAGCAGACCCGCGATGACGGCAGCGGCCACGATGACGGCGAAGACGACCATCGCGATCGAGGTCGCGACGATGACCGGCACCCGTGTGCGCCGCTGCCACGTCCGACGCGGCAACGGCGGTCCGGGGTCCAGCCACATCTCGGGCCCGGAGCCGTGCTGGGCGGTCATCGGTCTGCCACGCTCGCCGCGCTCACTTCTTGGGCGGGAAGTACTTGATCAACGCCTCCTGCACGACCGAGGTCGCGAGCGTTCCGTCTCGCTTCCAGAAACGACCCGAGCCCATACCCCTCGAACCGGTCGCCACCGGCGAGCGGGTGGCGTACAACAGCCAGTCGTCGAAGCGGAACTCGCGGTGGAACCACATCGAGTGGTTCACGGTCGCGGCGAAGAGCCTGTCGATTCCCCAGGACAGTCCGTGGGTGGTGATGATCGAGTCGAGAACGGTGGTGTCCGAGGCGTAACACATTGCGGCGACGTGCATCACGGGATCGTCGGGCATCGTGCCGTCCGCCTTCATCCAGACCCGGTTGTCGGTGAGCCGCTCCCCCGACTCCTTCGCCTTCCAGCTCGGATCGTTGGCGAAACGGATGTCGATGGGATGCAAGGCGTTGACGAACGTCGCGATCCGTTCTTCGTAACCCTTGAAATGTTCTCCGAGAGTAGGCAATTCCTCGGGATAAGGCACCTGCGGGATCTCGACCGCGTGCTCGAGACCCGCGGTGTTGTCCTGGAACGCGACCAGCATCGTGAAGATCTCTTCGCCGCCCTGCTTCGCGGTCACCTGCCGGTTGGCGAACGACCGTCCGTCGCGGAAGCGGTCGACGTGGTACTCCATCGGAATGGTGACGTCGCCGCCGCGGATGAAGTGGGCGTGCAGCGCGTGGATCGGCGGGTTGCCGCGGCTCAGGGTCCGAGCCGCGGCGACGACGCCTTGACCGAGCAGCTGGCCACCGAACGTGCGGGCGGTGACCTGCTCGGGATGGTGCCCGATGAACAGGTTCTCGTCCTGACGTTCGACGTCGAGCAGGGCGAGCAGCTTGTCGAGATCTCCGGCCTGGTCCGCGGTCATGCCCCACACCCTATGGCCGGTCGGTGCGGCGGCATGCACCGCCCCGACCGACGTCCTCGCCGGGACGGACCCGGCGAGGGGGGGTCAGTGATCCTGCTCGCCGATGCGGTGAACGTGGATCAGGTTCGTCGAACCGACGGTGCCGGGCGGCGCGCCGGCGACGATCACCACGACGTCGCCCTCGGCGAGTCGGCCGATACGCAACAGCTGGTGGTCGACCTGATCGATCATGTGGTCGGTCGTGTCGACGCGGTCGACGATGAACGTCTCCGTACCCCAGCTCAGCGCGAGCTGACTGCGCACGGCCTGCGTCGGCGTGAACGCCAGCAGCGGCAGCCGTGAGTGCAGGCGGGCGAGACGGCGGACGGTGTCCCCGGACTGGGTGAAGGCCACCAGCGCCTTGACCTCCAGGCGCTCGCCGATGTCACGGGCCGCGTAGGAGATCACACCGCGCTTGGTGCGCGGCACGTGCGACAGCGGCGGCACATCACGCGGGCCGCTCTCGACAGCGCGGCAGATGCGATCCATCGTGCGCACCGTCTCCAGCGGATACTTGCCGACCGAGGTCTCACCGGACAACATCACCGCGTCCGCGCCGTCGAGCACCGCGTTCGCGACGTCTGAGGCCTCCGCGCGCGTCGGGCGCGAGTTCTCGATCATGGAGTCCAGCATCTGCGTCGCCACGATCACCGGCTTCGCGTTCTCGCGCGCCATCTGGATGGCCCGCTTCTGCACCAGCGGCACTTCTTCGAGCGGCAGCTCGACGCCGAGATCGCCGCGGGCGACCATGATCGCGTCGAAGGCGAGGACGATGGCCTCGAGATTGTCGATCGCCTCCGGCTTCTCGAGTTTCGCGATCACCGGGACCCGGCGCCCGACGCGGTCCATGACCTCGTGGACGAGCTCGATGTCGGACGGGCTGCGGACGAACGACAGCGCGACCATGTCCACACCCAGGCCCAGCGCGAACTCGAGGTCGGCGACGTCCTTCTCCGACATCGCAGGCACGGAGACGCTCATACCCGGTAGGGACAGTCCCTTGTTGTTGCTCACGGGGCCGCCCTCGGTGACGGTGCAGACGACGTCGTTGCCCTCCACCGCCGAGACCGTGAGGCCGACCTTGCCGTCGTCGACGAGCAGGCGGTCGCCCGCGCTCGCGTCCTCGGCGAGTTGCTTGTAGGTGGTGGAGACGCGGTCGTGGTCACCCTTGACGTCGTCGACGGTGATACGGACCTCCTCGCCGGTCTCCCAGACCGTCGAACCGTCGCAACCGTCGAAACGGCCGAGGCGGATCTTGGGACCCTGGAGATCGGCGAGGACGCCCACGGCCTTCTCCGTGGCGTCCGAGGCCTTGCGGACGCGCGCATAGACGGCCGCATGGTCCTCATGCGTGCCGTGGCTGAAGTTCATTCGGGCCACGTCCATGCCGCATTCGACGAGCTCTTTCAGACGCTCGTCGCTTGCGGTGGCCGGGCCGAGGGTGCAGACGATCTTGGTTCGGCGTGTCACACAGGCCACCTTAGTCCTCATCGACCGTCCAACTCCATGTCGCGGATCAGTTGTCACCGGCCGGCCATTCGACGTTACCGCTGGTGGCGGCGGGCTACCGCCGGGTATGAAATTTACTTAACTTGTTGCGGCCGCGAGAATTCGGCGGTCCACGCCCCGGTCAGCGCAACGAGAGCGGGAGCGCAGCCGGACGGACAGGAGAGGGCAGATCGGATTCACCGACGAGGAACTCGTCGACCGCACGCGCTGTCGACCGGCCCTCGGCGATCGCCCACACCACGAGCGAGGCACCCCGGTGGGCGTCACCGCACACGAACACGCCGGGCGCGTCGGTCTGCCAGTCGCTGCCGCACCCGATCACCCCACGCGGATTGAGCTCGATCTCGAGATCGTCGAGCAGTTCGCCGCGACGCACACCGGCGAACCCGATCGCGAACAACGCGAGCTGGCAGGGAATCTCGAACTCCTCGCCGACCGGGGTGATCTCCCGTCGACCGTCCGCACCGCGCGTCACCTCGACCTCGGCGAGCACCAGCGCGGTGACGTTCCCGTCGTCGTCGCCGACGAACCGCTGAACCGCCACCTGGTGCAGACGCTCGCCACCCTCGTCATGTGCACTCGACGTGCGCATCACCAGTGGCCACGTCGGCCACGGCGACCGCTCGTCGTCGCGCTGACCGGGGAGTTCCGGGTTGTAGTCGAGCTGGACGACCGATGCCGCACCCTGGCGGTGGGCGGTGCCCAGGCAGTCGGCGCCGGTGTCTCCGCCGCCGATGATGACGACGTGCTTGCCGGCCGCGGTGACCGGCGACGGGCCGTCACCCTCACACTCCCGGTTGGCGGGAACGAGATGCTCCATGGCGAGATGGACGCCGTTGAGCTCACGGCCGGGAACCGGATTGTCGCGGGCCTCCATCGCGCCGACGGCGAGGACGAGGGCGTCGTGCCGGGCCCGCAGATCGGCGACCGTCAGCTCGGTACCCACATCGCAGTTGGTGACGAATGTCGTTCCCTCGGCACGCATCTGCGCCACCCGACGGTCGATGTCGGATTTCTGCAATTTGTACTCGGGGATGCCGTAACGCAGCAACCCACCGAGGCGGTCGTCACGTTCGTACACCGTCACGTCGTGTCCGGCGCGGGTGAGCTGTTGCGCCACAGCGAGTCCGGCCGGTCCCGAACCGACCACCCCGACCGATTTGCCGGTCTTGGACTCCGGTGGCTCCGGACCGATCACTCCTTCGGCCCACGATTCGTAGGCGATGGTCTTCTCGATGCGTTTGATGGTCACGCTACCGCCGGTCGCCTGCTCCGAGATCGAGAGCACGCAGGCCGCCTCGCACGGCGCCGGGCACACCATGCCGGTGAACTCCGGAAAGTTGTTGGTGGCGTGCAGCCGGTCGCTCGCCGCATCCCATCGCCCGCGCCGCACGAGATCGTTCCACTCCGGGATGAGGTTACCCAGGGGGCAACCCGCGGTTCCGGAGTGGCAGAACGGGATACCGCAATCCATGCATCGACGGGCCTGCGTGCTCACCTCGTCGAGCACCTTGGCCGGGTTGTCGGCGTGCTCGTACACATCGGCCCAGTCCTGGACGCGTTCGGCGACCGGACGGTACTTCGCTTCTTTTCTCGGGATCTCCAGGAATCCGCGCGGATCAGCCACGTGCTGCCTCCATGATCGCTGAGTCGACGTCGCGTCCCTCGGCCTCGGCCATGCGGGCCGCGTCGAGAACACGCTTGTAATCGGTGGGCATGACCTTGGTGAACGCCAGGCACCGCCGGGGCCAATCCGCGAGGATCGACGCACCGATCGCCGAACCGGTCAACTCGGTGTGCCTGATGATGGTCTGCTTGAGCCAGGTCAGATCTTCGGGATCGGGTCGCATCAGTTTGACCATGGCCATGTTGACCTTCTGGTGGTCGAGGTCGTGGACGAACGCGATGCCGCCGGACATCCCGGCCGCGAGATTGCGCCCGGTGGGCCCGAGGACGACGACACGCCCCCCGGTCATGTACTCGCAGGCGTGATCACCCACGCCCTCGACGACCGCGGTCGCGCCGGAGTTGCGCACGGAGAAGCGTTCTCCGACACGGCCTCGCAGGTAAACCTCGCCCGAGGTCGCGCCGTAGAGGATCGTGTTGCCCGCGATCACCTGGTCCTCGGCGACGAACAACGAGTCGGGGTCCGGTGCCACCACGATGGTGCCACCGCACAGCCCCTTGCCGACGTAGTCGTTGGTGTCACCGGTGAGCTTGATGGTCACGCCCGGCGGCAGGAAGGCACCGAGCGACTGTCCCGCCGACCCGGTGAGCTTCACCGTGATCGTGTCCGGGGCGAGCCCGTCCGCCCCGTAGCGTCGCGTGACCTCGGCGCCGAGCAGCGTTCCGACAGTGCGGTTCACGTTGCGGACCGGTAGTTCCAAGGTCACGGGATGGGCGTCTTCGAGCGCGCCCTCGGCGAGCTGGATCATGGTCTGGTCGAGCGCACGCTCCAGACCGTGCTCCTGCCCGCGCATGCGACGGCTCGGCCCCTTGCCCTCGACCTTGCGGAAGATCGGTGTGAGATCGAGACCGCGAGACTTCCAGTGCGCCACGGCGGTGTCGGTGTGCAGCCTGTCGGACTGGCCGATGGCCTCGTCGAGCGTGCGATAGCCCAACCGCGCCAGATGCTCCCGGACGTCCTCGGCGATGAACCGGAAGAAGTTGACCAAGTGGTCGACCTGCCCGGTGAACCGTGACCGCAGCAGCGGATTCTGCGTCGCGACACCGACCGGGCAGGTGTCGAGATGGCAGACGCGCATCATGATGCACCCGGCGACGATCAGCGGTGCCGTCGAGAAACCGTACTCCTCGGCGCCGAGCAGGGCCGCGGTGATGACATCCCGGCCGGTGCGCAGCGCGCCGTCGCACTGCACCGTGATGCGGTCGCGTAAACCGTTCAGCATCAAGGTCTGCTGGGCGTCGGCGAGTCCGATCTCCCAGGGCGTACCGGCATGTTTCAGCGACGTCAGCGGAGACGCCCCGGTGCCACCGTCGTGTCCGGAGATGAGGACGACATCGGCGTGAGCCTTCGACACTCCCGTCGCGACGGTTCCCACGCCGACGGCGCTGACGAGTTTGACGTGGATGCGGGCCTGCGAGTTCGCGTTCTTCAGGTCGTGGATCAGTTGCGCCAGATCCTCGATCGAATAGATGTCATGGTGTGGGGGCGGTGAGATCAGGGCGACGCCCGGCGTCGAATGCCGGGTCTTGGCGATCCACGGATACACCTTGTACGCCGGGAGTTGCCCGCCCTCACCGGGTTTGGCACCCTGGGCCATCTTGATCTGGATGTCGGTCGCGTTGATCAGGTAGTCACTGGTCACGCCGAAACGGCCCGACGCGACCTGTTTGACGGCGCTGCGTCGTTCCGGATCGTAGAGACGCTCGACATCCTCCCCGCCCTCCCCCGAGTTCGAGCGGCCGCCGATCCTGTTCATCGCCATCGCGATCGTCTCGTGGGCCTCCGCCGAGATCGAGCCATAGCTCATCGCCCCGGTGTTGAAGCGCTTCATGATCGCCTCGACGGGTTCCACCTCGTCGAGCGGGATCGGTTCGCGCGCATCGAGATCGAAGTCGAACAGTCCGCGCAGCGTGCCGCCCTCGCGGGACAGGCGGTCGACCTCGTCGGAGTACTTCCGGAAGATCTCGGCCTGCCCTGTCTTGGTGGCGTGCTGCAGCAGGAAGATGGTCTCGGGCGTGAACAGGTGCAGCTCGCCCTCGCGCCGGTACTGGTACTCCCCGCCCACCTCGAGCCGGCGGTACACCTGCTCGGTGGGGTTCTCCGGGAAGGCGCGGTGGTGGCGGATGCGCACCTCTTCGGCCAGTTCGTCGAGTCCGACGCCCTCGATCCGGGACACCGTGCGCGTGAAGTACTCGCGCACCACCTCCGAGGACAGGCCGACAGCCTCGAAAGCCTGTGCCGCGGTGTACGAGCTGATGGTGGAGATACCCATCTTGCTCATCACCTTGAGCACGCCCTTGCCGAGCGCCTCGAGGTAGTTGCCGATCGCCTTGGCCCGCGTCACCCCGGTGAGCTCACCCTCGGCGATCAGATCCTCGATCGTCTCCAGCGCGAGATACGGGTTGACCGCGGCCGCACCGAAACCGATGAGGGTCGCGATGTGATGGACCTCGCGGGCATCGCCGGACTCCACCACGAGTGCCACGCGGGTGCGCTCCTTGGTGCGCACGAGGTGATGGTGCACCGCCGACGTCGCGAGCAGCGACGGGATGGGCGCGTGATCGGAGTCGGTCAGGCGGTCGGAGATCACGAGCGTGGTGTGACCTTCGGCGATCGCCTGGCTGGCGCGCCGTCGCAGGTCTTCGAGCGCGGCCGCGAGTCCCGGGCCACCCTCGGACACCTCGTACAGCGCGCGCAGGACCTTCGCCGACAGCCCGGGGTTGTCGCCGTCGTCGTTGATGTGCACGAGTTTCGCCAGCTCGGCGTTGTCCAGCACGGGCCAGTGCACCATGATCTGTCGACACGACGCCGCGGTCGGCCGCAGCAGGTTCTGTTCCGGACCCATGACGCGGGCCATCGAGGTCACGATCTCCTCGCGGATCGCGTCCAGCGGCGGATTGGTCACCTGGGCGAAGAGTTCGACGAAGTAGTCGTAGAGCAGGCGTGAGCGCTGCGAGAGCACCGCGACCGGGGTGTCGGTACCCATCGAACCCAGGGGTTCGTATCCCGACGCCGCCATCGGTGTGAGCAGGACACGAAGGTCCTCCTCGGTGTAGCCGAACGAGATCTGCCGCCGCACGACCGTGTCGTGATTGGGTTGGAACACCGGCCGATCCGGCAGCGTCGCGATGTCCAGGAGCCCGGCATGCAACCACTCGTCGTAGGCTTCGGCGCCCATCAGCTCGCCTTTGATCTCCTCGTCCGGGATGATCCGGCCCTGTTCGGTGTCGACGAGAAACATCCGGCCGGGTTCGAGCCGGCCCTTGCTGATGACCTCGTCCACCGGGACGTCGAGGACGCCCGCCTCCGAGGCGAGGATGACGCGACCGTCGCGGGTCTGCCACCACCTCCCCGGCCGGAGACCATTGCGGTCGAGGACCGCACCGACGACGGTGCCGTCGGTGAAGGTCACGCAGGCGGGGCCGTCCCACGCCTCCATCAGCGACGCGTTGAACCGCAGGAACGCACGCCGCCCGGGATCCATGTCGGGGACGTTCTCCCACGCCTCGGGCACCATCATCATCACCGCGTGCGGAACACTGCGTCCGCCGAGGTGCAGGAGTTCGAGCACCTCGTCGAGCGATGCCGAATCCGAGGCCTCCGGGGTGCAGATCGGGAAAGCGCGGCGGAGGTCTCCCGGGATGAGATCGGTCTCGAGCAGGGCCTCGCGCGCCCGCATCCGGTTGCGGTTGCCCCGGACCGTGTTGATCTCGCCGTTGTGGGCGACGAACCGGAACGGATGAGCGAGCGGCCACGACGGAAAGGTGTTGGTGGAGAAGCGCGAATGCACGATGGCGATCGCGCTCTGGCAACGGTCGTCGCGCAGATCCGCATAGTAGAGCGGCAGCTGCATGGTGGTGAGCATGCCCTTGTAGACCATGGTGCGGCTCGACAACGACGGGAAGTACAGCCCGGTCCCGGCTTCCTCGATCTCCGGGGTCACGCGTTCGGCCTGTTTGCGGAACGCATAGATGTGACGATCGAGTGCCAGCCCGGCGATGCGCTCGGCACCCGCCTCGGGGTCCACGGTCACGAACAGCTGCATCATGTACGGCATGCAGGCCACGGCCGTACCGCCGACGTCCGCGTGCTCGTGGTCGACCGGCAGGTCTCGCCAACCCAGGATCGTGATGCCCTCGTCGGCCGCGAGCGCCTCGACACGTTCGATCGCCGCGCGTCGCGAATCGATGTCCATGGGCAGGAAACAGATCCCGGCAGCATAGGTGTGCGAGCCGTCCGCCGCGGGTTCCGGGAGGTCGAAATCCACGGTTGCGCGCAGCAGTTCATCGGGTAGCTGGATCAGGATCCCGGCGCCGTCACCACTGTTCGTCTCGGCCCCGGCGGCCCCGCGGTGCTCGAGGTTCTCGAGCGCAAGGAGCCCGTCGGCAACGATCGAATGCGAACGGCGACCGTGGATGTCGGTGACCATCGCGACGCCGCACGAATCGACCTCGGCCTCCGGGTCGTAGAGCCCTTGCTTGGCCGGGAGCGCGGAAAACAGCATCTGTACCTCCACTCGGACCGAGACGACGGTCCGCTGCTGAGTGTCCATTGGGACAGCACTGGCCCGCGGAGCATTGCGCGGCTTGCGAGTGACCGTGCCGAGATCGGTACCGGGCTGTGTCACGAACCATGAGTCAGAACGTGTGAACCATGTGGAGCGCCGTGACGTCGGTACCGGGCGGAGGGATCGCGCGCCGTGAAAACTCGATCTTATCCGAACGTGGCACTCGGCGTCCGCTCCCGAGACCTGTGACGCTCGCGACCAGACCGCCCGGCCTCCACGAGGCGAGCGGTCAGACTGTCAGAAGATGCCGGTCAGCGCTTGCCCTGATCGGCGGCCGGGCCGTCCTCGCCGGGCGTCGGGTCGGCGGGCTCGGTGCCGGTGGACTCGGTGGTGTCGGTGTCGGTGTTCTCGGTGTCAGTGTTCTCGGTGGTCTCGGTGTCGGTGCTCTCGGTGTCGGTGCTCGCGGTGTCGACGGGCGCCGCGGTGGCGGGCGCCGCCTCGGCGGACTCGTCGGCGTCAGGGTCGGCCTCGATACCAGCGGCTGATCCGGCGGCTTCGACCTCCGCGTCGGCGTCGACGTCTGTGTTCACTCCGCCATCCGTGGCGGCTTCAGCGGGCTCCCTGGCCTCGGGTTCGGCGGCCTCGGGTTCGGCGGCCTGGGGTTCGGTGGCCTGGGGTTCGGTGGACCCGGGTTCTGCCGCTGTTGCGGCTTCGGGATCGGCGGCCGCGAGTTCTGCCTCTGTTGCGGCCTCGGTCTCGGGTTCGGGCAGGGACTCGGCGTCGGTCCCGACGGACCCGTCACCGGTATCGGATTCGGGACGTGCCTCGGGCGCGGTCACCGCAACGTCAGCGGTCTCGGTGTCCTCGGCCTCGGAATCCTTGTTCTCGGAAACCTCGGTGTTCTCGGAAACCTTGGTCTCGCCGTCCGCGGCCTCGGTATCTGCGGCCCCGGCGTCTGCTCCCCCGGTATCTGCGGTCCCGGCGTCTGCTCCCCCGGTATCTGCGGTCCCGGCATCTGTGGGCACGGTGGCTGCGACCTCGGCCGAGCCCGTCGAGTCCGTTGTATCCGCAACCCCGTCGGCCGGTTCGTCTTCGACTGCCTCGCTCCCGGTCGTCATCAGGTGGTCCGGGGTCTGGTCGTCGTCGCCCGTGTCGTCGTCATCGAACAGCGACGACCCGCCGCTCCCGGCTGCGGCGGTCGCGACTGCGCCTGCTGCGGCCGGCGCAGTCGCGGTCGACGCGGGCTTCTCGGGTTCGAGGTCCTCGTCGTACCAGTCGTCGACGTAGCCCGCCACCCCCTGCTCCTCCAGCTCGGCAGCGCGGTCGTCGTGGTACATCTCGAGCCCTTGCTCACGTCCCTTGGTGGCCACCACGAAGTAGATGATCGCGCCGAGGAACACCAGGGCCGCGGTGAAGAGGTTGGGTCGGATCCCCGCGATGTCGTTGGCGACGGCGGCGCGATCGTCGCGGAGCAACTCCACGAAGAACCGGCCAAGGCAGTATCCGGCGACGTAGAGCGCGAACAGCCGGCCGTGACCGATGCGGAACAGTCGGTCGACGGCCACGAGCAGCACCACAATGAGAACGTTCCACAACAGCTCGTAGAGGAACGTCGGATGCACCACCGCGACGACGACGCCGTTGGACACGCCGTCGATCAGTCCGGGATCGGAGTATCCGGCGGCGTTCTCCCGCTCGTAGATCTCCAGTCCCCACGGCAACGTTGTCTCGCGGCCGTACAGCTCCTGGTTGAAGTAGTTGCCCAATCGGCCGATGGCCTGCGCCAACAGGATCGGCGGCGCGATGGCATCGCCGAAGGCGGGCAGTCGGATACCTCGCCTGCGCGCGCCGATCCAGGCACCGACCGCACCGAGCGCCACCGCTCCCCAGATCCCGAGACCGCCGTCCCAGATCTTGAGGGCGTCGATCGGTTCCTTGAGTGCATCGGACCCGAAGTAGGTCTTCCAGTCGGTGATGAGGTGGTAGAGGCGACCACCGAGCAGTCCGAACGGGACGGCCCAGATCGCGACGTCGAGTACCTCGCCGTCCTGACCGCCGCGGGCGATCCATCGCCGGTTGCCCCACCAGACCGCGACGATGATGCCGGCGATGATGCACAGCGCGTAGGCACGCAGCGGGAACGGTCCGATGTCCCACACACCCTGGGGCGGACTGGGAAGGTAGGCCAGCATCGTCGAACTCGGCGCGGTCACCGTGCCACCCTAACCGAACGGACCCGATGCCCAGCGCGGCCATCGGCCGCACTCGATGCCACGCACGCGCAATACCCGGCGGTGGTGCGGTCCGCGAGACGGGTCAGACGGAAGCGCGGCGTGAGCGCACGCCCTCGGCCAGCTCGGAGACCAGGGAGGCCAGACGATCCTGCCCCGCGTTGGCGGCTGTCACCAGGGCGGACCCGACGATGACTCCGTCGGCGTACGAGGCGATCTGAGCCGCCTGCTCGCGGTTGCGCACACCGAGACCGACGCCGATCGGGATGTCGGAGTGATCGCGGATCCGGGCGCACAGCTCGGGTGCCATGTCCGACACCGCATCCCGCGCACCGGTCACACCCATGGTGGACGCCGCGTAGACGAAACCACGTGAGGCGTCGACGGTCAGGGCGATCCGCTCGGTGGTCGACGACGGGGCGACGAGGTAGATCCGGTCGAGTCCGTGCGCGTCGGATGCCTCATGCCACTCCGCCCCCTCTTCCGGGATCAGATTCGGGGTGATGAGTCCGGCTCCCCCGGCAGCGGCCAGATCGCGGGCGAAGTTGTCCACCCCGTACTTGAGCACCGGGTTCCAGTAGCTCATGACGACGGCGGTGCCACCCGCCGAGGTGATCGCCTCGACGGCGGTGAACACATCACGAACGCGCACACCGTTCGTGAGGGCGAGGTCGGCGGCGTCCTGGATGGTCGGCCCGTCCATGACCGGGTCGGAGTAGGGCACCCCGACCTCGATGATGTCGCAGCCGGCATCGACCATCGTCGTGAACGAGGTCAGCGAGTCGTCGAGCGTCGGGAAACCGACCGGGAGATAGCCGATGAGCGCGCTACGCCCCTCCTCGCGGCAACGTGCGAAGACGGGACCGAGCTTCGACGGGGCGGTCTGTGTGCTCATGCATGCTCTCCCGGCTTGTGGACATCCGACGACTGCGAGATGGTGGCCTCGTCCTGGGAGGGCGGAGCGTCGAACAGTCCGAACCAGCGCGCCGCGGTGTCCACGTCCTTGTCGCCACGCCCGGACAGGCTCACGACGATGACCGAACCTTCACCGAGTTCCTGGCCCAGCTTCAGGGCACCTGCCACGGCATGAGCGGACTCGACCGCCGGGATGATGCCCTCGCGCCGGCTCAGCAGCGAGAGGGCGTCCATGGCCTCGGTGTCGGTGATGGGACGGTACTCCGCACGCCCGGTGTCCTTGAGGTAGGCGTGCTCGGGTCCGACGCCCGGGTAGTCCAGCCCTGCCGAGATCGAATGCGACTCGATGGTCTGTCCGTCGTCGTCCTGCAGCAGGTAGGAGTAGGCGCCCTGGAACGCACCGGGCGTCCCGCCGGTGAAAGTCGCTGCGTGACGGCCTGTTTCGACGCCGTCTCCGGCAGCCTCGAAACCGACCAGGCGGACACCTTCGTCGTCGATGAACGGGTGGAAGATGCCGATGGCGTTGGAACCGCCGCCGACACAAGCGGTCACCGCATCGGGCAACCGTCCGGCTTTCTCCAGGATCTGGACACGGGCCTCGAGGCCGACGACGCGCTGGAGGTCGCGGACCATGACCGGGAACGGATGCGGGCCGGCCGCCGTACCGAAGCAGTAATAGGTGTTGTGCGCGTTGGTGACCCAGTCACGCATCGCTTCGTTGATCGCGTCCTTGAGGGTCGCCGAGCCGTTGTCGACGGCGACGACCTCCGCGCCCAGCAGACGCATGCGGGCGACGTTGAGTGCCTGGCGATCGGTGTCGACGCGCCCCATGTAGATCACACACTCGAGACCGAGCAGCGCGCACGCCGTCGCGGTGGCGACGCCGTGCTGGCCGGCACCGGTCTCGGCGATGACGCGGTGCTTGCCCATCCGCTGAGCCAGGAGCGCCTGCCCCAGGACGTTGTTGATCTTGTGCGAACCGGTGTGGTTGAGATCCTCACGCTTGAGGAAGACACGTGCCCCACCCGCGAACTCCGACAGTCGCTTCGCCTCGTAGAGCGGAGACGGACGGCCCGCGTAATCGCGCTGCAGACGATCGAGTTCGGCGAGGAAGTCGTCGTCGGCGCGCATCTTCTGGAAGGTCGTGGTGACCTCGTCGATGACTGCCATCAACGCCTCGGGGACGTGCCGGCCGCCGTAGACGCCGAAATGTCCGTGCTCATCGGGCTCGATGGACGTGCGCGTCGTCAGACCGACGCTCGCCGGGGGCAGCACAGTGGTCTGGGCGGAAGCGGGGGGCGAATCAGGCTGAGGGGTCACTACATCTCACAGTCGATCGGGCCGACGACAACATGGGCCGAGATCGACCCGAAGGCGAAGGCGAAGTCAGCGAACGGGTTTCGGGCACGACGGGTGGGTACCGGCGGTGACGAGTTCGCGCACGGCGGCGCGGGGGTCACCACTGGTGACGAGACCCTCTCCCACGAGGACCGCGTCGGCGCCGGCGCCGGCGTAGGCCAGCAGATCAGCGGTACCGCGGACGCCGGATTCGGCGATCCGGATGGTCTCGGTGGGCAGCCCGGGAGCGATGCGCGAGAACGTGTCTCGCTCGACCTGAAGAGTCTTGAGGTTGCGGGCATTGACACCCACGACGGAGGCACCGGCCTCCAGTGCGCGGTCCGCCTCTTCTTCGGTGTGCACCTCGACGAGGGCCGTCATGCCCAGGCTCTCCGTGCGATCGAGCAGCGATGCGAGGACGTTCTGTTCGAGCGCGGCGACGATCAGGAGGATGACGTCCGCACCGTGCGCCCGCGCCTCGTGGATCTGGTAGGTGCCGACGATGAAGTCCTTGCGCAGCACCGGGATGTCGACGGCGGCGCGAACGGCGTCGAGGTCGGCGAGCGAACCGCGGAACCGCCGTTCCTCGGTGAGGACGCTGATGATCCTGGCGCCACCGTCCTCGTAGGCGCGGGCGAGCTCGGCGGGATCGCCGATGCTCGCGAGTTCGCCCTTCGACGGACTCGCGCGCTTGACCTCCGCGATGACGCCGATGCCGGGCAGCCGGAGCGCGGCGAGCGCGTCCTTGGGGTCAGGAGCCTTGGCAGAGGCCGCCTTGACGGCCGCGAAATCGACCACTGCCTCGCGGGCCGCGACGTCGGCCTTCACTCCCTCGATGATCGACTCGAGAACGTTGGGCATGCTCACAGCGACTGGCTCCCTTCCGCTCGTCGTGTGTTCTCAGGGTAGACCGGCCGTCCCGGCAACATACGGCCGGGTTGGCCGTTGACGTGTCCCACGACACCCTCCACCGCGACCGCCGTCACGTCGTCTCGCCGACCGCGGGCCACCCCACGCGAGGCGCCCGCCCGCGGCGTCGTCACTTGTCGCCGGAGTCCGAGGGCTCGGTCGGATCGATCCCGGTGTCGAGGGCGTCCCACATCATGCGTTCGTTCGCGTCCGGCTTCCCCCCTGGCGACGGTCTCCCGTCGGTCGACGCGCCCGAGGGGCCCGGTCCGGTTGTCGGCTCGGGCGACTCCGTCCCGGCGGACTTGCGCTTCTCGTAGTCGGCGAAGATCTCGGTCTCGATCTCGTCGCGGCGTGCGGCGGGAGTCCGGTACTTCGACGACAGCGTCGCGCCCTTGGCCACGCGCAGGAGCGCCACCGCGGCACCCACCGCACACAGCGTGCCGAGGAGGACGACGAGCGCGGCGATCGTGTTGGTGTCGATGTAGAGCACGATGTACCGATCCGGGATGCTGCCGGCGTCTGCGGCGTAGTCCGAGTCGGCACCGCCGGTGATCAGGGAGATCGCCGGGAATGCTGCGAGCACGCCGCCCGCCGCGACCAGCAGGGCGACGGCACGCAGTGCCCAGCCGCGAACCGACAGGGCTGCCGCGATGCCGGCGAGGTAGACCAGGGCCAGCGGTGTGAGCCACGGACTCCAGTCCCCGCCGTTGACCTCGAACGCGCGTTGCGGTGACAGACCGTCCTCGGCCGAGATCGTGGCCCAGGTCATGCGGCTCGATCCCCAGAACGCGGCGGCGGTGGCGGCCATCAGGAGGGCCGCGATCATCTGCAACCGTCGAACGGCCTTGCGGCGCATGGTCTCGGGATCGGGTGGTGACGTGGTCACGAGGTCTCCCCCACTCGGCGCATCGTTGCGGCGGCAGCGACGGCGTTGAGCACCGCCGTGGCCTTGTTGCGCGCCTCGTTGTACTCGTATTCGGGTTCGCTGTCGGCGACGACGCCGCCGCCGGCCTGCACGTAGGCGGTGCCGCGCGCGAGCAACGCGGTGCGGATGGCGATCGCGGTGTCGGCGTTGCCCGCGAAGTCGATGTAGCCGACGATGCCGCCGTAGAGACCCCGGCGCGTCTTCTCGTGTTCGTCGATCAGTTCCATCGCCCGCACCTTCGGCGCTCCGGTCAGCGTCCCGGCCGGGAAGCACGCGGTCACCGCGTCGAGCGCGTGCTTGTCGTCGCGCAGCGTGCCCGACACCGTCGACACCAGGTGCATGACGTGGCTGTAGCGCTCGATGTGGCGGTAGTCGCTGACCTTCACGGTGCCGGGAACGCAGACCCGTCCGAGGTCGTTGCGCCCGAGGTCGACCAGCATCAGGTGCTCGGCGTTCTCCTTCTCGTCCTCCAGGAGGCCTTTGCCGAGGAGCTGGTCCTCTTCCTCGGTGGCACCCCGCCACCGGGTGCCGGCGATGGGATGCGTGGTGGCGATCCGGTCGGCCACCGTGACCAGGGCCTCGGGACTGCTGCCGACGATGGTGAACGGCTTCCGGGCGATGGCGTCCGGCGAGCCGGTCTCGCTGTTCTCCTCGGTACCGGGCATACGCAGCAGGTACATGTAGGGGCTGGGGTTCGACGCGCGCAGCACCCGGTAGACGTCGAGCGGGTCGGCATCGGAGTCCATCTCGAACCGCATCGACGGAACGACCTGGAACGCTTCGCCCGCCTCGATCTCACCCACGAGCGCGGTGACGATCTCGCTGTACTCGTCGAGGGATCGCTGCGCGCGGTAGTCGGGCCGCGGGCGGTCGAAGGTGGACACGGTCGAGGGCGCGGGAGCCGCGAGGGCCTCGGTCATCCGGTCGAGGCGTGCGACGGCGTCGGCGTAGGCGTCCTCGGCCCGCTCGTCGGAACCGTCCCAGTTGACCGCGTTGGCGATGAGCGTGATCGTGCCCTCGTGGTGGTCGACCGCGGCGAGGTCGGTGGCCAGCACCATCATCATGTCGGGCAGACCGAGGTCGTCGACCGTCGTCTCGGGGAGCCGTTCGAGGCGCCGGACCATGTCGTAGGCCATGAATCCGACGAAACCGCCGGTGAGCGGCGGCATGTCCGGCAGCGGATCGGTCTGCAGGAGGCGCAGCGACTCGGCGAGGACGTCGAGGGCGTCGCCACCCTCGGGGGCGCCGACGGGCACCGAGCCCCACCAATGCGCCTGACCGTCGACGACGGTGAGTGCGGACGGGGCACCGGCACCGATGAACGACCAGCGCGACCACGACCGGCCGTTCTCGGCCGACTCGAGCAGGAAGGTCCCGGACCTGTCGCCGGCGAGTTTGCGGTAGGCCGACAGTGGCGTCTCCGAATCCGCCAGCACCTTGCGGGTGACGGGGACGACCCGGTGGTCGCGGGCGAGGTCGAGGAACTCCGACAGGGACGTGGTGGCCGAGCCCGCTGTCCCGGCCCGCCCGCCCGCGGTGGTGGCCGTCATCCGAGCGGCTCGCCGCCGACGCCCCACTGGTTACGCGGCACCTCGGTGATCGTCACCCAGACCGAATCGGGGTTCTTGCCGGTGGCCTTGGCGTACGCCTCGGTCACCGCCGCGATGGTCTCGCGTTTGACACGATCGGACAGTCCCGGCGTCTGCGAGATCTGGATGAGGGGCATGGACGCACCGCCTTTCGAAGGTCTCGAGCTCTGGCGGGGCCCCGGGTTCGCGACCCGGGACCCGTCTCACCGCTCTATTGTGCTGGGTCGGCCGGTCCGCGTCCGGCGTCGACCCCGGAAGTACCGCCCCGGGCACCGAATTCCAGCGGCTCGGTGTCGAATTCCAGCGGCTCGGTGTCGAATTCCAGCGGCTCGGTGTCGAAGCAGCTGTGGTTTCCGGTGTGGCAGGCCGCGCCGACCTGATCGACGACGAGCAGCACCGTGTCACCGTCGCAGTCCAGTCGCGCGTCGTGGACGTACTGGGTGTGGCCGCTGGTCTCGCCCTTCACCCAGTACTCCTGGCGCGACCGGGAATAGTAGGTGCCCTTGCGGGTGGCGAGGGTGCGCTCGAGGGCCACGTCGTCCATCCACGCCACCATCAGCACCGTTCCGGTGCTGCGTTCCTGCGCCACCGCCGTGAACAATCCGTCGGCATTGCGCTTGAGACGTGCGGCGAGATCCGGGTCGAGGGTCATCGGCGGACTCCCTGTTCGGCGCGTCGGACGCGGCGTCCGGCGCTCATCGGACGGTGATCCCGGCGTCGTGCATCGCGGACTTCACCTGGGCAACCGTCAGTTCGCCGAAGTGGAACACCGACGCGGCGAGGACGGCATCGGCACCGGCGTGCACCGCGGGGGCGAAATCCTCGACGCGTCCCGCACCTCCGCTGGCGATCACCGGCACCGAGACCGCCACGCGCACGGCGCGGAGCATGCGAAGGTCGAAGCCCTGCTTGGTGCCGTCGGCGTCCATCGAGTTCAGCAGGATCTCCCCCACTCCGAGATCCTGTCCGCGGCGTGCCCATTCGACGGCGTCGATACCGGTGCCCTTGCGGCCGCCGTGTGTCGTGACCTCCCAGCCCGACGGAGTCGGCTCGGAACCGTCGGGAACGGTGCGAGCGTCGACCGACAACACGATGCACTGCGAGCCGAAGCGGCGGCTCATCTCCGCCAGGACCTCGGGACGGGCGATGGCAGCGGTGTTCACGCTCACCTTGTCGGCACCGGCACGCAGCATGGTGTCGACATCTTCGACGGTACGGATACCGCCGCCGACCGTGAGCGGGATGAAGACCTGATCGGCGGTCCGCTTGACGACCTCGATCATCGTCGAACGTCCCGAACTCGAGGCGGTGACGTCGAGGAAGGTGAGTTCGTCGGCGCCCTCGCGGTCATAGCGCTCCGCGAGTTCGACCGGGTCGCCGGCATCGCGCAGGTTCGCGAAGTTGACGCCCTTGACGACGCGGCCGTCGTCGACGTCGAGACACGGGATCACCCGCGTTGCCAAGGTCATCGGGACTCCATCGCCGGATGGGTGTACATCGGAACCGGTAGCTGCATCGGGAGACCGGACGTTCATTCCGACCACTCCTCGATCGTCTCGTGGATGACGCGCATCAATCCGGCGTGGACGGTGGGGGTGCCCGCGACGAGCGACGGTGACGACACCGTCCACGGCCGGCCCGCGATGTCGGTGGCCACGCCCCCGGCGGCGCGGACGAGTGCGGCGCCTGCCGCGTTGTCCCACGGGTGCCTGCCGAACGCGATCGCGCCGCCGAACACACCTGCCGCGGTGAAGGCCATGTCCACACCGGTGGAGCCGGTCATCCGGATCCGCGCGGCGCGGGTGCTGAGTTCGCGCAGGAGATCCGCGCGGCGGGTCCCGGGGTAGCGGCCACCTCCGCGGGCGTCGAAGGGACCGAAAGCGACGGCCGCCTCGGACAATTCCATGTCGGGAGCGGGGGCGACGGGTGTGCCGTCGAGCAACAGCGGCCCGTCGACATGCGCCGCATAGCGGCGGCCCACCAGCGGCAGCCAGGTCAGACCGAGGGTCGCCTGGCCGTCGACGACGAGGCCGAGGAGGATGCCGGTCAGCGGCATCCCGGCGGAGTAGTTGAAGGTCCCGTCGATCGGGTCGAGCACCCACACCGGGCCGTCGACGACGTCGGCGCCGCCGAATTCCTCACCGTGGACCGGTATCTGGGTGCGATCGGCGAGCGCCGCGCCGATGTGGCGTTCGAGATCCAGGTCGATCTGGGTGGCGAAGTCGGTCCCGCCCTTGTCCACGGCACTCGGCGCGCCCTGGCCGTCGACGAAACGCTCGACGGCGTCGTCGAGGATCGACCCGGCGGTGTCGAGGAGCCGAGGGAGATCGAGGGTGGTGTGCGATGCGGTCATCAGGCCTCGGCGACCGCCGTGAGGGCCTCGGGCAGCGTGAACCGGCCCGCGTACAGCGCCTTGCCGACGATCGCACCCTCGACGCCCTGCCCGGTGAGGCCGGCGATGGCGACGAGGTCGTCGATGGCGGAGACGCCACCGGAGGCGACGATCGGCGCGTCGGTGGCGGCGGCGACCTCGGCGAGCAGTTCGAGGTTGGGGCCGGCCAAGGTGCCGTCCTTGGACACGTCGGTCACCACGTAGCGGGCGCAGCCATCGCGGTCGAGCCGCTCGAGAACCTCCCACAGGTCGCCGCCGTCGGTGACCCACCCGCGACCGCGCAGGCGGTACGACGCGCCATCCCTGATGACGTCGAGCCCGACCGCGATGCGGTCACCGTGCTCGGCGATCGCGCGGGCACACCATTCCGGGTTCTCGAGGGCGGCGGTGCCGAGGTTCACCCGGGTGCATCCGGTGGCGAGCGCCGCGGCGAGCGAGTCGTCGTCGCGGATGCCGCCGGACAGCTCGACCTTGACGTCCAGTTCCCCGACGACCCCGGCCAGCAGATCGCGGTTGTCGCCGCGCCCGAAGGCGGCGTCGAGATCGACCAGATGGATCCACTCCGCGCCGTCGCGCTGCCACGCCAAGGCGGCGTCGCGCGGGGAGCCGTAGGAGGTCTCCGTGCCGGCCGCGCCCTGGACCAGGCGGACTGCCTGCCCGTCGGCGACGTCGACGGCGGGAAGGAGTTCGAGGGTGCTACCCATGGGTGAGTCGTTTCCTTGTCTGTATGCGTGTCGAGCGGTCGTTCGGTGTCACTCCGGGGGCTGGAGTGGCGGGCGCGGGCCGCGGACGTGCCCGG
This sequence comes from Gordonia terrae, assembly GCF_051789125.1. Classification (GTDB taxonomy): domain Bacteria; phylum Actinomycetota; class Actinomycetes; order Mycobacteriales; family Mycobacteriaceae; genus Gordonia; species Gordonia terrae_A. Next base: position 3,115,499 of record NZ_CP196526.1, read on the forward strand.
CCCGCTCGGCGAGCAGACCCGCACGGGCCCGGTCCACCATGCGGTTGGCAACGGTACCGATCGCGGCGATCATCGCAGCCACCGCCACCAGCGCGGCGACGAGTCCGGCGATCGGTGACCAGTGTGCGCAGAGGACGATGATCGGCACCGACACGACGAGCACCAGCACGCCTGCACCGAGAGCGTAGAAGGCGAGTTTCGCGATCGAGAAATCGCTCGATCCGGACCGGCCGGGGTCGGCCGGGGACTCGCCGTCGTCGCGACCCGGCGCGGCCCCGGTCATGAGAGTCCCCGCACCCAGTTCTCCAGCAGGTGGGCTCCGGCGTCGCCGGACTTCTCGGGGTGGAACTGGGTGGCCGACAGCGGCCCGTTCTCGACCGCGGCCAGGAAGCGACCACCATGATCGGACCAGGTCAGCTTGGGTGCTCGCAGGGGCGACCCGACGTTGTCCATGTCCCACGTCTGCGCGGCATAGGAGTGCACGAAGTAGAAGCGGGTGTCGGCATCGAGTCCGTCGAACAGCACCGAGCCCTCCGGGGCGTCGACGGTGTTCCACCCCATGTGCGGGAGCACCGGCGCCGGCAGCTGGGTCACGCTGCCCGGCCACTCCCCGCAGCCGTCGGCTTCGACACCGAACTCGACGCCGTGCTCGAACATGATCTGCATGCCCACGCAGATGCCGAGCACCGGGCGGCCGCCGGCGAGACGGCGGCCCACGATCCGGTCGCCCTTGACCGCGCGGAGCCCTTCCATGCAGGCCGCGAACGCGCCGACCCCGGGCACGACCAATCCGGTGGCCTCGAGTGCGGTGGTGAAATCGGAGGTCACCGTGACCTGTGCCCCGGTCCGTTCCAGCGCACGCTGCGCCGACCGCAGGTTGCCCGACCCGTAGTCGAGGATGGCGACGTCGGCGGTGGTCACAACGCCCCCTTCGTCGACGGCACACCGGTGACGCGCGCGTCGTATTCGGTGGCGGCGCGCAGGGCGCGGGCCACGGCCTTGAACTCGGCTTCGGTGATGTGGTGCTGGTCGCGGCCGTACAGGACACGGACATGCAGCGCGATGCGTGCGTTGAGCGCGATCGACTCGAAGACGTGCCGGTTGATGACCGTCGAATACGGCACTCCGGGGTAGCCCCCGATCACGGCGGTCAGCATGTGGTCGGGTTCGCCGGTGTGTACGCAGTACGGACGGCCCGAGACGTCGACGACCGCCTGGGCGAGTGTCTCGTCCATCGGGATCCAGGAGTCACCGAAGCGGCGGATGCCCTTCTTGTCGCCGAGAGCCTGGCCCAGCGCCTGGCCCAGGACGATCGCGGTGTCCTCGATGGTGTGGTGCCCCTCGACCTCGATGTCGCCGTCGGCCTTGACCGCGAGGTCGAAGCTGCCGTGCTGACCGAACGCGGTCAGCATGTGGTCGAAGAACGCGATGCCCGTCGAGATGTTCGTCACGCCGGTGCCGTCGAGGTTCAGCTCGACGGAGATCGACGACTCCCGGGTGGTCCGTTCGACCTTCGCGATACGTGGTGCCCGGCTCTCGGATGCGGGGTTGCTCACTGGGTGTTCTCCAGATCTGTGGTGGCGAGCGTGCGGCTGACGTCGAGGAAGGCGTCGTTCTCGTGCGCGAGTCCGACGGTCACCCGGAGGTGGCCGGCGATCCCGACGTCGCGGATGAGGACGCCTTGGTCGAGGTAACGCTGCCACGACGCTGCCGCATCCCGGAAACCACCGAACAGCACGAAGTTCGAGTCGGACTCGACCACGCGGTACCCGGATTCGGTCAGCGCGGCGACCACACGCTCGCGTTCGGCGATGATCGCGGCGACCCCGGCGAGGGTGTCGTCGCTGTGCCGAAGGGCCGCGCGCGCAGCAGCCTGGGTCAGCACGGACAGGTGGTAGGGCAGCCGCACGAGCTGGATGGCGTCGACGACGGCCGGCGCCGCGGCGAGATAACCGAGGCGTCCGCCGGCGAAGGCGAACGCCTTGCTCATGGTGCGGCTGACGACGACCTTCGACGGGAACTCGTCGATGAGCTCGACGGCGCTGGGCGCCGCGGAGAACTCCGCGTACGCCTCGTCGACGATCACGATGCCCGGTGCGGCCTCGACGATCCGGCGGAGATCGGCGAGCGGGATCGAGCCGCCGGTCGGGTTGTTGGGCGAGGTCACGAAGACGACGTCGGGCCGCCGGTTGGCGACTTCGGCGACCGCGTACTCGGTGTCGAGGGAGAAGTCGCCCGCCCGCGCGGCGACCAGCCAGGTGGTGTCCGTGCCGTCGGAGATGATCGGGTGCATCGAGTACGACGGCACGAACCCGAGCGCGCTGCGTCCCGGCCCGCCGAACGCCTGCAGCAGCTGCTGCAGGACCTCGTTGGAACCGTTTGCCGCCCAAAGGTTCTCGACGCCGAGGCGAACCCCGGTCGCCCGGGTCAGATACGCCGCCAGGTCGGCACGCAGAGCGACGGCGTCGCGGTCGGGGTAGCGGTGCAGTTCGGCCGCCGCGTCCCGCACGGATGCGGTGAGGTCGTCGATCAACGCCTGCGACGGGGCATGCGGGTTCTCGTTGGTGTTGAGGATCACCGGCACCTTGAGTTGCGGCGCTCCGTAGGCGGTCTTGCCGCGCAGGTTCTCGCGCAGGGGCAGATCGTCGACGGCGATCGCGCTGCCCGGCGCGCCCGTCATCGGATCGGCGGCCGTCATCGGTCCGCGCTCCCCACGAAACGCTGCTTGACCGCGTCGCCGTGGCCGGGCAGGTCCTCGGCGTCGGCCAGGGTCACCACCTTGTCGGCGACCTCCCGCAGCGCGGCCTCGTCGTAGTCGATGACGTGGACGCCCTTGAGGAACGTCTGTACCGACAGGCCTGAGGCGAACCGCGCCGAACCCGACGTCGGCAGAACGTGATTGGAGCCGGCGCAGTAGTCACCGAGACTCACCGGGGCGTACGGGCCGACGAAGATCGCACCTGCGTTGTGCACGCGGTCGGCGACCGCTGCGGCGTCGCGCGTCTGGATTTCGAGGTGTTCGGCCGCGTAGGCGTCGACGACGGCCAGCCCGGCCTCCAGGTCGTCGACGAGGACGACACCCGACTGGTCCCCCGACAGCGCCGTCGTGACCCGCTCACGGTGCTTGGTGGCGGCCACCTGGGTGTCGAGCGCGGCGTCGACGGCGTCGGCGAGGTCGGCGCTGTCGGTGACGAGCACCGAGGCCGCGAGCACGTCGTGTTCGGCCTGGCTGATGAGATCGGAGGCGAGGATGCCGGGATCGGCGGAGTCGTCGGCGAGGATCGCGATCTCGGTCGGGCCGGCCTCGGAGTCGATGCCCACCACGCTGCGGCAGAGGCGCTTGGCGGCGGTGACGTAGATGTTGCCCGGACCGGTGATGAGGTCGACGGGGTCGAGAACCGCGTTCGGGACATCGGCCTGCGCGGTGTCGACACCGCCGTAGGCGAGCAGGGCGACGCCCTGGGCGCCGCCGACCGCCCACACCTCGTCGACGTCGAGGAGCGCGCAGGCGGCGAGAATGGTCGGGTGCGGCCATCCGCCGAAGTCCTTCTGCGGCGGTGAGGCGACGACCAGCGAAGCGACCCCGGCCTCCTGGGCGGGCACGACGTTCATGATGACCGAGGACGGGTAGACGGCGTTGCCGCCGGGGACGTAGAGGCCGACGCGGCGGACCGGGATCCACTTCTCGCTGACGACACCGCCGTCGACGACCTGCGTGCGGGTGGTCTCACGGCGCTGGTCGGCGTGGACCGTCCGCGCGCGCCGGATGGATTCGCGTAGCGCGTCGGCCACCTGCGGGTCGAGCTCGGCGAGGGCGTCGGCGATGACCTGCGCGGGCACCCGTACGGATGCGGGACGGACGCCGTCGAACTTCTCCCCGAAGTCGAGTGCGGATGTGCTGCCGTTCTCGGCGACCGCATGCACCACCGGCGTCACCGTGTCGAGGACGGCGTTGACATCGGTGCCCCCGCGGGGCAGCGCACGACGCAACTCGGCGAGCGTCGGCGTGCTACCGCGCAGGTCAATTCGGGCGAGCATGATCTCTCCTGGTGGCTGCGGATTTACCCGACAAGGATACGTGTCGGATGCCAGCGGGTTTCTGGTGCGGGTGGTGCGACGGTCCTCCCCGCGAGAGCTGCGGCAGTATGGTCCGCCATCCGGACGACACTGCCGCAACAATCCGCCGAGCTCCCGAACCGTCGACCGTGCGCCGTTTTCCGCCGACCGTGCGCCGCTTTCCGCCGACCGTGCGCCGTGTTCCGTCGAGTGTGCGCCGTAACCCTCTCGCGCGACCAGCTTGTCGCGATTACCCTCCGACGCGTGTCCGAACCACAAGTGCCGCTGTCCCTCTGCTGCCTGCTCTGGGCGCACGACGGCGCGGCCGACGCCCTGACCCGATACGAGGACACCGTTCTCGGTCTGCTCCCCGAACACGGCGGCGCGGTGCTCAACCGGGTGGTCGGCGACGGACACGACGGCACACCACACGAGGTGCAGATCCTGCGCTTCGCCGATCGCAGCGCACTCGACGCCTATCTCGCCGACCCACGCCGCGCGGCGCTCGGGGGCGAGCGAGATCGGGTGATCGCCCGTACCGAGGTCTTCGAGGTCGACGTCCGAACGGGCGGCGCAGATAGCTGAGCGCCTACGGCGCCGGGATGTCCAGGCCGAGGTCCAGCACGGTGACCGAGTGCGTCAGCGCCCCGACGGCCAGGTAGTCGACGCCGGTACGGGCGTAGTCGGCGGCGACGTCGAGGGACAGCCCGCCGGAGCTCTCCAGCTTGGTCTCGGGCGAGCGGGTGTTGCGACGTTGCACGGCCATCTGGGTCGCCCACGGTTCGAAGTTGTCGAGCAGCACCAGCTGCGGTTGCAGTTCGAGGACCTCGTCGAGCTGGGACAGCGAGTCCACCTCGACCTCGACGGGCAACCCGGGTGCTGCGTCTCGCACGGCCCGCAACGCGGCCGCGACCGACCCTGCGGCGACGACGTGGTTGTCCTTGATGAGGGCGGCGTCGCCGAGACCCATCCGGTGGTTGACTCCCCCGCCGGCGCGGACCGCGTACTTCTGCAGGTGGCGCAGACCGGGCAGCGTCTTTCGGGAGTCACGGATTCTCGCGCCGGTCCCCTCCACCGCGGCCACCCAGGCCGCGGTGGCCGTGGCAATACCCGACATGTGCGAGATCAGGTTCAGCGCAGTGCGTTCCGCGGTCAGCAGCGCGCGCGTCGGGGCGTGCACGGACAACACGACGGTGCCCGGTTCGACGCGGCCACCATCGTCGACCCGGGTCCCGATCGAGTACTCGCCCACACCGATCACCTCGTCGAAGACCGCCTCGACGACGGGGACACCGGCGATGACGCCGTGCGCGCGGCTGATGATCGCCGCGTCGACGACCGCATCGGCGGGCACCGTGGACGCGGTCGTGACGTCGGGCCCGTACCGCAGGTCCTCGTCGAGCGCGGTCCGGATCAACGCGCGGACCTCGTCGGTGACCGCGGCACCCAGTTCGCCACCCGCGGCTTGACCGACGAAATCGTCGCTCACGCCAGCGCTCATTCGCCCGAGCCGGGGTTGCCGATCGCGATCATCCGCTCGACGCTCTTGCGCGCCTTCGCGGCGACATCGGCGGCGACGAAGACCTCGTCGCGACCCTCGCGCAGGCACCGGAGCAGGGCGGCGGGAGTGATCATCTTCATGTAGGGGCACGACGCGCGATCGTTGACCGCCTGGAAGTCGACGCCCGGCGCGGCTTTACGCAACTGGTGCAGCATCCCGACCTCGGTGGCGACGAGGACCTGCTTGGCACCGGTCTCGCGGGCCGCGTCGAGCATGCCGCCGGTCGAGAGGATCTTCACCTTCTCCTCGGGCACGAAGCCCTCGCCCGCCAGGTACAGCGCCGACGTCGCGCACCCGCACTCCGGGTGGATGAACAGGTCGGCATCGGGGTGAGCGTTGGCCTGCGCGGTCAGCTCGTCACCGTTGATACCGGCGTGGACGTGGCATTCGCCCGCCCAGATGTGGATGTTGTCGCGACCGGTCTCGCGCTTGACGTGCGCGCCGAGGAACTGATCGGGCAGGAACAGCACGTCGCGGTCGGGATCGATCGAGGCGACCACGTCGACAGCGTTCGACGAGGTGCAGCAGATGTCGGTGAGCCCCTTCACCTCGGCGGTGGTGTTGACGTAGGACACCACCAGCGCGTCGGGGTACTCGGCCTTCCATGCGCGCAGTTCGTCCGCGGTGATCGAGTCGGCCAGCGAGCAACCGGCGCGCTCGTCGGGGATCAGGACCCGCTTCTCGGGGCTCAGGATCTTGGCGGTCTCCGCCATGAAGTGCACGCCGCAGAAGATGATCTCGTCCGAGTCGACCTCGGCCGCGATCCGCGACAGCGCGAGAGAGTCACCGACGTGATCGGCCACATCCTGGATGGCCGGGAGCTGGTAGTTGTGCGCGAGCAGCGTCGCGTTGCGAGCGCGGGCGAGTCGACGGACCTCGTCCGCCCACTCCTGGGTCGGCTCGACACCGGTGTATCCACCGGGTGCGTCATACCACTGCGCATCGATGAGCGCCGACGCTGTAGGCGCGGTCACGGCCGCCGGGCGATCGCTGGTGATGCTCATTGCCACTCCTCTGGCTGCCCGGAACGACCATCGGCTCCGGGACGCTGGTTCCCCAGATCACGGGCCGTGTGTCCGAGGCAGGTTTTCGACTCGTGGTCGAAAACGCTATGCATCGTAACATTCGCCACACCGCAGGCATTCCCGCGACGGTCGCCGACGGGCACCGGTGACCGCCCGCCACCCGCGGATCCCCTGTCAGGGACACATGAGGGCGTCGAGATAACGGTCGGTCATCCTCGACTGGACGAACCTGCCGACGGGACCGCCCAGCCGGGTGAACCATCGACCCGGCCGCGAGAAGGCGACGATGTGCCCGACGACGGTGTCGTCGTCGCACCACTGCACCCAGAACCGCTCCTCACCGGACTCCGGGTGCCCGGGCAGGGTGCCGTAGGCGAAGCCCCGCTCGCGGTCGGAGTCGATCACCTCGACCACCCGGCATCGTGCGGGCAGCCCCACGCGTCCGATCCCCAGGCGCAGGGTGACCGACGCGCCGACCGAGACGGCCGGGAGCCCACCGTCGCGTTCGGCGACGACCTCGAGGCCGGCACGACGATGCATGTCCCAGTTCAGGATTCGTGACGAGGCGGCGACAAAGCAGTCCTGTCCGGCACCGACGACGCGCGAGCGGCGCACGTGGTGGTAACCCTCCGGCAGCTCTCCGGCGGTGGCACCGACCTCCCGGTAGGTCAGCTCCGATCGCCCTGCCGACTCCTGCTGCGGGGTCATCCGGCGCGCGCCACCTCGGCCTCGAGCACCAGCGCGAGGTCGTCGAGCGAGGTGTCGAGGGCCCTGGCGAGCGCGGCGATCGTCGCGAACGCCGGTGTCGGCATCCGCCCGGTCTCGATCTTGCGGAGCGTCTCGGGTGAGATCCCGGCGCCGACCGCGACATCACCGAGCGGGCGTCCCCCGCGCAACTCGCGCAACCGGGCCCCCAGCCGGCGGCCGGCGGCGATCTGTTCCGGGGTCAACGGGTTACGCACCATGCGGCGATCGTAGCCGATCCGGTATACCTATACCGGAGCGACGGTATTTCTATACCGTCCACACCCCGACTCGACACCGAAGGACACCAGATGGTCGAACTGAAGACACCCGACGAGGTCGCCGCGATGGGGGTGACCGGGAAGTTCATCGCCGACCTGCTCGACGACCTGACCGAGCGCGCCGACGTGGGTGTGAACCTCCTGGATCTCGAGGAGCGTGCACGCGAGCTGATCGCCGCACGTGGTGCGCAATCGTGCTACTGGGACTATTCCCCCTCGTTCGGGCGCGGACCGTTCCGCAATGTCATCTGTCTGTCGGTGAACGACGCTGTGCTGCATGGCCTTCCGCACGATCACGTGCTCGCCGACGGAGACCTGCTGTCGATGGACATCGCGGTGTCGATCGACGGCTGGGTGGCCGACTCCGCCCGGAGCATCATCGTCGGGACACCGAGACCCGAGGACCGGCGTCTCGTCGAGGCGACCGAGGAGGCACTTGCGGCCGCCATCGACGCCGCACGACCCGAGGGACGACTCGGGGACATCTCCGCCGCCATCGGATCGGTCGCCAAGTCGTACGGCTATCGCGTCAACACGGAATTCGGCGGTCACGGACTCGGACGCACCATGCACGAGGACCCGCACGTGGCCAACGTGGGCAGGGCCGGCCGCGGCATGAGGCTGCGTCCCGGCCTCACCCTCGCGCTGGAACCCTGGTTCACCCTGGGTTCCGACCGCATCAAGTTCGATGCCGACGGATGGACGATTCGCTCGTTCGACGGTACGCGCGGTGCCCACAGCGAACACACCATCGCGGTCACCGACGGCGAGGCGCTGATACTGACGTCGAACGGACCGCGGTAGCGCGAGCGGCTCCGACACTGCTCGGCGCTGATCCTCCCGGCTCACCAGCGGGCACGATCGAGCGAGCCGAGCCCTACAATCGAGCGCATGCCAGCCGCCGGGTCCGAGCCGCCCATCGCCGACGGCACGACACTCCGGGTGGAAGTGCTCAGCGTCGTGTTCCAGATCCGGGCGTCCTCCCCCGGCACCGACGAGGACAACGCATCGCTGTGCGTGCTGCTCTCGCGGTCATCCACCGACTGCTGGGCACTTCCCGGCGGCGGCGTCGGAACCGACGAGACGCTGTCGGCGAGTGCCCGCCGGCTCGTCGCCGACACCCTCGACGTCCGGGAGATAGCGCATCTCGAGCAGTTGTCGGTGTTCTCCGACCCGCGGCGGGTGCCCGTGGTCCGCACGATCGCGTCGACCTACATGGGACTGGTGCCCTCGGACGCGTCCGCGTCGTTGCCCGACGGCGCCGCCTGGTTCGGCGTCGACCGATTACCGTCGCTCGCCTTCGATCACGGTGACATCATCGACGCGGCCCGGCATCGGCTGGCCGCGAAACTGTCCTACACCAACATCGCCTTCGCGCTGGCGCCGGCCCGCTTCCCGATGTCGCAACTCTCCGATATCTATTGCGCCGCATTGGGATATCCCGTGGACACGACCAATCTCCTGCGCATCCTGAGCCGCCGGGCCGTCGTGGTCGCCACCGGAACCGTCGGCAAGACCGGTCGTTCCGGGGGCCGGCCCCCGGCCCTCTACGCCTTCGCCGACAAGGAATTACGCGTCACGGACGAGTTCGCGACGCTGCGTCCGCCGATGTGATGTCGACCGCCGGCCAGTCGATGTCGTCGAGATCACCGACGCCGAGATCGGCGGTCCGCGAGGACAACACGCACACCAGGTACACCACTGCGAACGCGAACGGGGCACAGATGAGCAGCGTCCACGGGTCGCTCGGTCCCGATCGCGTACCACCGTCGAGCCAGAGTTCCGGCGCGACGCGGTAGACCGCCTCGACCGGCATCGTGGCCGGGTCGTCGTCGAAGCGCAGGCCCGCCACCCACATGCCGACCGTCGCCGCCAGCGCCCCACCGGCAGCGCTCGCCGTCACCGGCGCCACGAATCCGCGGACCCCGCGCCAGGTCCGGGCCGTGAACCACACGAGCAGTGCGGCAACGCCGCCGTAGGCGAACATCACCAGCGCGAACGCTCCGACCCCGCCGAAGTCGGTCGAGACGTCCTCCCGACGCAGGCCTTCGACGACGATCCCGGTGGTCGCGGGGGTGACGAGCCCCCAGATGACGCCCGCGACCGCACCGAGCGCCAGCACAGCGAGCACCACGGCGACCAGCCGTGCGAGCGGGCGCACCAGCCGTCGGGGCGATCCGGGTTCGAACCCGCGGACGTGCGAGCCGTCGGACACGCTCATCGTCGGCCCAGCTCCGTCGAGTCGACGGTGCCGTGACGCGAACAACGTGCGTCCCAGCCGTCGGGCCGCACCTGGACGACCATCCGCCGGCCGCACTGCCCACAGAAGCGCGGCGGTTCCAGACCGAGACGGGCCGCCGGCGGAATCGCCTCGGGCGCCTGCAGTTCCAGTTCGAGTCCGGTGTAGACGCCGAACCTGCACGGTTCGGCGAGCGGACCCGGGACGGTGTCGATCATGAGAACACGCTACCGATCGCCGGAACCGGTCGTCAGATCGTGTCGTTCAGCGACTTGATCGGCATCGACAGATCGCTGAGGAGATCGAGATCGTCCTCGGCCGGACGACCGAGCGTCGTGAGGTAGTTGCCGACGATGACGGCGTTGATGCCGCCGAGAATGCCCTGTTTGGCGCCGAGGTCCCCCAGGGTGATCTCACGCCCTCCGGCGAACCGGAGGATCGTGCGCGGCAGCGCCAGACGGAACGCCGCGACCGACTTGAGCGCCTCGGACGCGGGCAGCACGTCGAGATCCCCGAACGGGGTTCCGGGCCGCGGGTTGAGGAAGTTCAGGGGCACCTCGTCGGGCTCGAGTTCGGCGAGCTCGGCCGCGAACTCGGCACGCTGCTCGAGTGTTTCGCCCATACCGAGGATGCCGCCGCAGCAGACCTCCATCCCGGCGTCGCGGATCATGCGCAGGGTGTCCCAGCGCTCCTCCCAGGTGTGGGTGGTGACGACATTCGGGAAGTGGCTGCGTGCCGTCTCGAGGTTGTGGTTGTAGCGGTGCACGCCCATGTCGCGCAGCTGATCGACCTGCTCCTGGGTGAGCATGCCGAGGCTGCAGGCGATCTGGATGTCGACCTCGTTGCGGATGGCCTCGATTCCCGCCGCGACCTGACTCAGCAGCCGCTTGTCGGGCCCGCGGACCGCGGCCACGATGCAGAACTCGGTCGCACCCGTCTTGGCGGTCTGCTTGGCCGCCTCGACCAGGGACGGGATGTCGATCCAGGCGCTGCGCACCGGTGAGGCGAACAGTCCCGACTGGGAACAGAAGTGGCAGTCCTCCGGGCACCCGCCGGTCTTCAACGAGATGATGCCCTCGACCTCGACCTCCGGTCCGCACCAGCGCATCCGCACGTCGTGCGCCAGTTGCAGCAGCTCGGTGAGGCGCTCATCGGGCAGACGCAGGACGCGCAGGACCTGATCGCGATCGAGTGGTTCGCCGCGCTCGAGCACCTGCTCGCGGGCGAGCGCGAGGATGTCCTCGGAGGTTTCGGTCGTGCCGGCTGCATCGACGGTTGCCTGGGTCACTGGTGTACTCCTCGAGATGAATGTCCCTTGACGGGAACGGGTTACGAAGTCCGGACGAGCTGTTCCGGAAGGTGGGACAGGGTGGTGGCGAGCCAGTCCGGGTCGAACCAGGACGGTGCGAGCCGACGGAACCGCGCGGGTTCGACAGCCGCCGCGCCTGCGGGCAGGACGCCGACGACGGGTACGCCGGTGACGCGCGGCAGGTCGGTGCGGTTGCAGCGCATTGCGAGATCGGGATCGTCAGGCCACCACCCGATCAGGAGGCCGGCCGGCCGCAGTCCGCGCGACCGCACGGCATCGACGGTCAGCTCGGCATGGTTGAGCGAGCCGAGACCCGGCGCCACCACCACGACGACTCCGTCCGCGGTTCCCGGCACGAGCGTCGACGCGGCGATGTCGAGCAGGGTGGCCGACTCGCCCAGTCGCACCATCACCCCGCCTGCCCCTTCCACCAGGGTCAGGGCGTGGGACTCGGCCAGTTCGTCCACCGTGCGCACGATCGCGGCGGGATCGGCGAACGCCATCCCGGCGCGCCGTGCGGCGGTGTCGGGTGCGAGCGGCTCGGGATATCGGAACGATTCCGCGGTCGTGACCTCACCGGCGAGTCGGACGACCTCGGCCAGATCACCCGGTTCACCGGGACCCATCCCGGTCTGCACCGGCTTGTAGACGGCGACCCGGTCAGCGGGCCCCGCGGGGCTCGTCGATCCTGGACCTGACACCTCAGGGAGCCGGTGCGCCGCGGCGGCGAGCGCAGCGGTCGCGACAGTCTTGCCGACATCGGTGGAGGTACCGGTGACGGCGAGTACGCGGCCGCGTGAAGACGCGGTCATCGGGCGCCCACCTCACGCAGGGCCGCGTCGACGACGCCGGCCACGTGGTCGAGGATCTCGGTGTCGAGATCGGCGCGCACCGTGATCCGGAGGCGGGAGGTACCGGGCGGCACGGACGGGGGCCGGAAGCACCCGACCAGGACACCTCGTGCCCGGCAGGCCGCGGCCGCCGCGACCGCACGCTGCGGGTCGCCGACGATGATCGAGATGACCGCTGCGGCGGGTTCCTCGGCGCCGCAGGCCCGGGCGAGGTGGCGGGTGTTGTCGCGCAACCGTTCCGGCAGTCCGGGATCGAGGCGCAATACGTCGAGGGCCGCACGCGCGGCCCCCACCGCCGCCGGGTTGAGACCGGTGTCGAAGATGAAGGGACGGGCACAGTCGATCAGATGTGACCGCAGGAGTCGCGACCCCAGCACCACCCCGCCCTGCGACCCCAGGGATTTCGACAGCACGGTCGTCATCACGAGGTCGGGCGCCCCGGACAGACCGCGCTCGGCGAGCAGGCCGCGGCCACCGGGTCCTCGGACCCCCAGTGCGTGCGCCTCGTCGACGAGCAGCACCGCACCATGGGCGCGTGCGGCAGCGTAGAGGTCGGCGACCGGCGCCGGCTCACCGTCGATGCTGTAGACCGAATCGGTGACGACCAGCGCACGCCGTTCGGTGCGCTGCGCCAGCGCGGAGCGGACGGCGTCGTGGTCGCCGCGGTCGACGACCACCACACGGGCACGCGACAACCGGCACCCGTCGATGAGTGACGCATGCGTACCGGTGTCGCTGACGATGAGGTCGCCTCGTTGCGCCAGCGCGGTGATCGCCCCGACATTCGCGAGGTACCCCGACGAGAAGGCAAGGGCGGCGGGGAAGTCGAGGAAGTCGGCCAGCTCGGCTTCGAGGTCCGTGTGCGCGCTGGTCGTCCCGACGACCAGGCGTGAGGCCGTCGCACCGCCACCCCACTGCCGGGCGGCGGCCTGCGCACCGGCGATGACGGCGGGATGCGTCGACAGGCCGAGGTAGTCGTTGGAACCGAGGTTGATCTCGTCGCCATCGGCCCGACGGACGTGCGGCTCACGATGCAGACCGGCCTCGACCCGATCGCGTGCGGCGCCGGCCAGCCACGCGAGCCCGACCTCGCCGCCGTCGGCGCGGCCACCGGCATCGCGACCGGCACCGACATCGCTCGGCGTCTGCGTGGATGTCATGCCCCGACTCCCATCGGTCGGCGGTCGCGGACGCTCACACGGACGGCAGCAGCGACCCCGCGGACGATCACGGCGATGTCCTCGTCCGTGCAGATGAACGGAGGCATCGTGTACACCAGATTCCGGAACGGTCGTAGCCAGGCGCCCGCATCCACCGCTGCCTCGGTGGCGGCGGTCATGTCGACCGGACGGTCGAGTTCGACGACGCCGATGGCCCCCTTCACCCGGACGTCGGACACCCCGTCGAGATCCCCCAGCGGCGCCAGGCCGTCGAGAAGACCCTGTTCGATCGCGTGCACCCGATCGGCCCACGGAGACTCGAGCAACAACTCGATCGCCTCGACCGCGACCGCGCAGGCGAGCGGGTTGGCCATGAAAGTCGGCCCGTGCGCGAGGCCGCCCGCCTCTCCCTCGCTGATGACCTCGGCGATCCGCGTCGTGCACAGCGTGGCGGCCAGCGTCATGTATCCACCTGTCAGGGCCTTGCCGACGCACATGATGTCGGGCGACACACCCGGGTCCGTCGACGCCGGGCCACCCGGACCGGGAACGGCATCGGCGGCGAACATCGTGCCGGTACGGCCGAAACCCGTCGCGATCTCGTCGAAGATGAGCAGGACGTCATGCCGGTCACAGATGTCGCGCAGGGAGCGCAGGTATTCGGCGTCGTGGAAACGCATGCCGCCGGCGCCCTGGACGATCGGTTCGACGATGATCGCGGCCAGCTCGTCCCGGTGCGCGCGGACCGCGTCCTCGAGCCGCACGACGTACTCGGGCCGGAACTCGGCGGGCGGGGCGTCGACGAAGACCTGGCGAGCCAGCACCGCCGACCACATCGAGTGCATCCCGCCCTCGGGGTCGCAGACGCTCATCGGGGTGAAGGTGTCGCCGTGGTAGCCGCCGCGCCAGGTCATCAACCGCGTACGTCCCGCCTGCCCGCGGCTCCGCCAGTACTGCAGCGCCATCTTCACCGCGACCTCGACCGACACCGAGCCCGAATCGCAGAAGAAGACCTTCTGCAGCGGCGCCGGGGTCACCTCGACCAGCAACCGGGCGAGACGTGCGGCGGGTTCGTGGGTCAGACCGCCGAACATGACGTGCGACATCCGGCCCAGCTGTGCGGTCGCGGCGGCGTCGAGGCGCGGGTGCCGGTAACCGTGGATCGCCGCCCACCAGGAACTCATCCCGTCGACGACCGATCGTCCGTCGGCGAGCTGCAGTCGAACACCCGATGCGGACGACACGACGAGCGGGCGGGCCGGCGCGGGCATCGCGCCGTAGGGATGCCAGATGTGCTGGGCGTCGACGCGACTGATCTCGTCGGAGTCCACGGTGCACCTTTCTCCCTGTGACGGCGGCACTCCTGGACAACGTCCAGGAGTCCTGAACACCGTACAGGCAACCCTGGACGGTGTACAGGCGGCTGGTTCCGGCGACCTCTGCCGAGATCACTACGCTGACGCGGGTGAGCAACAGCCGCACCGACGTTCTCCGCGCAGCCCGCGACATCCTCGGCGAGCACAGCCTGGCCGACCTGTCGATGCGACGGTTGGCCACCGAACTCGGCGTGCGCCCCAATGCGCTGTACTGGCATTTCCCCAACAAGCAGACACTTCTGGCCGCGCTGGCCGACGACATCCTCGGCTCTGTCGCCATCCCCGACACCGGAATTCGCTGGGATGACCGGCTGGATCGACTGGCGACCGACATGCGGGCGGCGCTGCTCGAGGTCCCCGACAGCGCCGAGATCGTCTCGTCGAGCTGGGCCAGCGGCCTGTCCGCGAAGACGATCACCGCCGACATCATCGCCGCCGGCCACGCCGGCGGACTGTCGATCCGCGACGCCGAAGCCGTGAGCACCGCACTGTGCCAGCTGGTCATCGGCCTGACCATCGAGGAGCAGACCCGCGCGCAGATGGAACGGCTCGGTGTCATCGAGCCGTCGGGGCGCGACTTCGGCGGCGAGTTCCGCGACGGGTTGTCGATCATCCTCGACGGGGCGCGCACGCGACGGACTCGGTAGGTCCCTGACGGCAGCTCCCGGACGGCCCGATCGGCCGGGTGTCGCATCCGCCGGAATCGGAATTTCACAGCTTCGGCGGGTACATTGCTAGCCGATCAGCCCCGGCCCGACCCCGCGAGAGGCGGCCCACCCCCGACCGGAAAGACACCTTCTGTGGCATCGACGACGAGAGTGGTGGCACCGGAGTCGGCGCCCTCGACTCCGACGACGCCCGCCTACCGGACCGACCTCGACGGCCTGCGAGGCATCGCCATCGCCCTCGTCGCCTGCTTCCACGTCTGGTTCGGCAAGGTCTCCGGCGGCGTCGACGTCTTCCTCACGCTGTCCGGGTACTTCTTCATCGGCTCGCTACTGCGGCACGCGATCTCCAGTCAGGCCCCGCACGTCACCTTCCGGGACACGCTCAACCCGTGGCCGCGGCTGAAACGACTCCTCAAGCGGCTGCTCCCGGCACTGTTCACGGTGCTGATCGCGGTCACCCTGCTCACCCTGCTGATCCTGCCCCAGACACGCTGGGCCAACGTCGGGCGCGAGGTCATCGCCAGCGCGCTCTACTACCAGAACTGGTACCTGGCGCAGAATTCTCAGGACTACCTCGCGGCGAGCTCGGCGAACAGTCCGCTGCAACACATCTGGTCGATGTCGGTGCAGGGCCAGTTCTTCGTCCTGACACTCCTCGTCGCGCTCGCGTTCGCGGCACTGTTGAAACTCGGCGCCCGCCTCGCGCAGCCGTTCGCCGACCCGCGGATCATCCGGCTCGTCGTCGGCGGTGCGCTGTTGCTCGTAGCGCTGGTGTCGTTCTACTGGGCGCACCGCGGGCTGGCGATCAACCAGCCCTACAACTACTACGACACGCTCTCGCGTCTCTGGGAGCCGCTCGCCGGTGGCCTGCTGGCGATCTGGCTGCCGACCCTGCGCGTCCCCAACTGGGTGCGCAACATCGCGACGGTCTTCGCTCTGGCGCTGATCGTCAGCTGCGGATTCTGGATCGACGGCGTGAACGCCTACCCGGGACCGATGGCCCTCGTCCCGGTCGGCGCGACGCTGCTCATCATCTGGGCCGGTGGTACCGCCCTGCAGAAGCCACCGAGTGGGGCGCATGCCGCCGCGCAGGAGATGCCCGTCGTCAACCGCTGGCTCGCCGGCAGCTGGCCGGTATGGCTGGGCACGATCGCCTACGCCCTCTACCTCTGGCACTGGCCGCTGCTCATCTTCTACCTGACATGGCGCGACAAGAACCACGCGAACTTCATCGAAGGCGTCGGCATCCTCGCGGTGTCGGTCGGGCTGGCCTGGCTGACCAAGCGCTACATCGAGGATCCGTTGCGTGGCGGCAACCGGTCGGCGCTCGTCCGCGGCACCCGCGACGGGCGATCCCGGTGGTTGTCGTACACCTCGGTGGTGACCTCGATCCTGGTGGTGGCCACCTTGGTGACCGGTATAGGGATCACCGTGTGGGAACGACACGTCGCCAACATCGTCGTCGACACCAAGAATCTCGACCCCCGCTCATACCCCGGTGCGCGCGCACTTCTCGACGGCTGGCCGGTCCCCGCGGTCGACCCACAGCCGTCCGCTCTGGCCGTGATCAAGGACTTCCCGGAGACCTCCACCGACGGCTACATGAGCGACTTCACCGACAACGAGATCCATGTCGGCGTCTACGGCGACCCCAACGCCACCCGGACCATCGCGCTGGCCGGTGGTTCACATGCCGAGATGTGGATCTCCGCCCTCGACATCCTCGGCAAACGCAACGGTTTCAAGGTGACGACGTACCTCAAGATGGGGTGTCCGTTGTCGACCAACCCGGTCCCCAAACAGCGCGGGGTCCCCTACCCCGAGTGCTACGACTGGGGCCAACGCGTCATCGACCGGGTGATCGCCGACAAACCCGACGCCGTCCTCACCAACTCCACCCGGCCCCGGGACTACGAGCCCGGCGACTGGGTACCGCCGGACTATGTGCCCATCTTCGACCGCTTCCTCGGCGCCGGCGTCCCCGTGCTCGGCATGCGCGACACGCCCTGGCCGAAGAACGCGAAGGGCACGATCGACACGCCGATCTGCCTCGCCGACGGCGGCGACGCCGAGAGTTGCGGGTCACGCCGCGACGCCGTCCTCGCTCCCGAGGATCCCGCGGTTGCGCTCGCCGCGACGCGACCCGACTTCCATCCCCTGGACATGTCGGACGGGATCTGCGACGCGGAGCGGTGCCCGGCGATCGTCGGCAACATCACCGTCTACAAGGACCCCCACCACCTGAGCGCCACCTACGTCCGCAGTCTCACCGACGAGCTCGGACGGCAGATGGCAGCTCAGCTGCCGTGGACCGGGCCGCAGGTACCCTGACCGGCGCCCGGCGAACCCCCACGAAGCCGTCGCGTGGGACATCTCTCAACGCGTGGGCGCCGCGGCGTTCCGAGATGACCGTCCGCCGCAACGCGACTAGTGTCGACTCATGACGTCGCCGAAGGCGGGTGAGTCCGTGCCGCCGTCCCCCGGTGAGCAGCCGGACGATTCGAACACCTCCCCGCAGACCCCCCAACCGGACACCTCGACGAGCACGACCGACACCTCGTCGGGCGAGGACGCCGGCGGTCGGTCGGTGGAGCTACCGGCCGACCCCGCGCACACCGACGTCCTCGTCGAGCCCGAACCGGAACCCATCCCGGTCTGGCCCGGCACTCCCTATCCGCTCGGCGCGACCTATGACGGTGTGGGAACCAACTTCTCACTGTTCTCCGAGGTCGCCGAGGCAGTCGAGCTGTGTCTGATCGACCAGGACGGCAAGGAACGTCGCATCCGCCTCGAAGAGGTGGACGGTTACTGCTGGCACTGCTATCTCCCCAACATCGGTCCCGGGCAGTTCTACGGATTCCGCGTCTACGGGCCGTACGACCCGGCACAGGGACTCCGATGCGATCCGAGCAAGCTCCTGCTCGACCCGTACGGCAAGGCATTCCACGGGGAGTTCGACGGCGACGCCTCGCTGTTCTCCTACCCGTTGCCGACGCCGCCCGACGAGACCGACTCCGACGGATCACCCGAGAACCACACACCCGGGGACGAGACGACCGAGTCGGCCACGCCCGGCGACGACTCTGCCGAGGACACCCCGGTCGTCGACGGTGACCCGGACAGCGGGGACGAACCCGCCGGAGCGGACGGGCAGGGCGGCGACGCCGATTCCCCGTCGGACTCCGCACAGGCGTCCGACGACGCCCCCGAGCAGTCGCAGGCCGCACCCGAACCCGAGCCGAACCCGATGCCCCAGCTGGATTCGCTCGGTCACACGATGTTGTCGGTGGTCATCAACCCGTACTTCGACTGGCAGAACGATCGCGCTCCCAATCGTCCGTACCACCAGACCGTGATCTACGAAGCCCACGTCAAGGGCATGACCGCCACGCATCCCGGAATCCCCGAAAACCTGCGCGGCACGTACGCGGGGCTGTGCCACCCGGTGATCATCGAACATCTCCAGTCCCTGGGGATCACCGCCATCGAGCTCATGCCCGTCCACCAGTTCATGCAGGACTTCGTGCTGCGCGACAAGGGACTCCGAAATTACTGGGGCTACAACACCTTCGGGTTCCTGGCACCCCACATCGAGTACTCGTCGAACCCGGATCAGCCGGCCAGCGCGGTCACCGAGTTCAAGGCGATGGTGCGGGAGTTCCACAACGCAGGCATCGAAGTCATCCTCGACGTGGTCTACAACC
This sequence comes from Gordonia terrae, assembly GCF_051789125.1. Taxonomy (GTDB): domain Bacteria; phylum Actinomycetota; class Actinomycetes; order Mycobacteriales; family Mycobacteriaceae; genus Gordonia; species Gordonia terrae_A. Next base: position 3,134,473 of record NZ_CP196526.1, read on the forward strand.
ACACCGCCGAGGGCAACCACCTCGGTCCGACCGTGTCGTTCCGGGGCATCGACAACGCCGCCTACTACCGCCTCGTCGACGGCGAACCCGAGATGTACATGGACTACACGGGGACCGGCAACAGCCTCAACGGCCGTCACCCGCACACCCTGCAGCTCATCATGGATTCGCTGCGGTACTGGATCCTCGAGATGCACGTCGACGGCTTCCGGTTCGACCTCGCCTCGACACTCGCCCGCGAGTTGCACGACGTCGACCGGTTGTCGGCGTTCTTCGATCTGGTGCAGCAGGATCCGGTCGTCAGCCAGGTGAAGCTCATCGCCGAACCGTGGGACGTCGGCGAGGGCGGTTACCAGGTCGGCAACTTCCCCCCGCTGTGGACCGAGTGGAACGGCAAGTACCGCGACACCATGCGCGACTACTGGCGCGGTGAACCGTCGACACTGGGCGAGTTCGCCTCGCGGTTGACCGGGTCGTCGGATCTGTACGAGGCCACCGGCCGACGCCCGCTCGCCAGCATCAACTTCGTGATCGCCCACGACGGGTTCACCTTGCGGGACCTGGTGTCCTACAACGAGAAACACAACGCGGCCAACGGCGAGGACAACCGGGACGGCGAGAGCCACAACCGGTCCTGGAACTGCGGGGTGGAGGGTCCGACCGACGATCCGGAGATCAACGCGCTGCGGGCCCGCCAGCAGCGCAACGTCCTGGCGACGCTGTTCTTGTCCCAGGGCACCCCCATGCTCGCGCACGGCGACGAGATCGGCCGTACCCAGCAGGGCAACAACAACGTCTACTGCCAGGACTCCGAACTGTCCTGGATGGACTGGACTCTGGCGGAGGACAACGCCGACCTGCTCGAGTTCACCCGCAGAGCCATCGCGTTGCGCACACACCACCCGGTGTTCCGTCGGCGGAAGTTCTTCGGCGGCAAACCGATCCGATGGGGCGACCAGGCTCTCGACATCGCGTGGCTCACTCCTGCCGGTGAGGAGATGACGGCGGAGGACTGGGACAGCGGGTTCGGCAAGAGCCTCGCGGTCTTCCTGAACGGAAACGGCCTCGGCGAGAAGGACGAACGCGGCGAACTGGTCGTCGACGACTCGTTCTTCATCTGCTTCAACGCCCACTACGAGGACCTCGAATTCGCCCTGCCCCCGAAGTGGTACGGGAGCGAATGGGTCGGCGAGCTCGACACCACCCATCCGACCGGCGAGACCGACCTGACCGCCGAGGTGGGACAGACGGTCACCGTCGGCGGGCGGTCGGTGTTGGTACTGCGGAAGACGTCCTGACCGGATGAGCACGCGCCCTCAGCCACGAGCGACCTACCGACTGCAACTGCACAGCGACTTCGACTTCGCCGACGCCACAGCGGTTCTCGACCATCTCGTCGAACTCGGGGTCAGCCACGTCTACCTCTCCCCGATCGGCACCGCGTCGGAAGGTTCCACGCACGGGTACGACTGGTTGCCTCCGCCCGCGGTCGCACCCGCACTCGGAGGCCTCGACGGTTTCCGCGAACTGCGGGCCGCGGCGACCGCACGCGGACTCGGCCTGATCATCGACATCGTGCCGAACCACACCGGGGTCGCGGACGCCCTCGCCAACCCGTGGTTCGCGGATCTCCTTCGCCACGGCCGGGATTCGGAGTTCGCCACCTACTTCGACGTCGACTTCACCGACGACAACGGCGTGGACGGCAAGATCGCCCTGCCCGTCGTGGCCGCCGATGGCGACCTGAGTCCGCTCGAGATCGACGACGACGGCGATCTCCGCTACTACGACCACGCGTTCCCGGTCGCTCCGGGTACCGGTGACGGCACCGCGGCGCAGGTTCACGATCGTCAGCACTATCGGCTCGTTCCCTGGAACAGCGGACTCATCGGCTACCGCCGGTTCTTCACGGTCAACGAGCTCGCCGGACTCCGCCAAGAGGTTCCCGAGGTGTACGACGCCACCCACGGTTGGTTGCGCGACCTGCTCGACGCCGATCTCGTCGACGGTCTCCGCGTGGACCATCCGGACGGTCTCTGGGATCCACAGGACTACCTTCGCCGCCTGCGCTCCGATGTCGGAGACGACCGCCTGATCTACATCGAGAAGATCCTGGGCCCTGATGAGCCCCTCGAGCCGACGCTGCCGGTAGAGGGAACGACGGGGTACGACCAGATGCGGGTCATCGACGCGCTGTTCGTCGCGCCGTCCGGGGTGATGCAACTGACCGAACTGCACGAGCGGGTCACCGGTGAGACCGGCGACGGGCGGTGGATCGAGTCCGCCGAGCACCAGCGAAAGCTCACGACACTGCGCGAGTCCTTCCCTACCGAGCTCAGACGACTCGTCCGCGCCGTGCTCGACGCCGACCCCTCGGCCGATCGAGCCGACATCGCCGCGGCATGCGGCGAGCTGATCGCGGCCCTCGGCGTGTACCGAGCCGACTACCCGTCGTTGCGCCCGCGACTGCTGGCCGTCGCCACGCGGATCGCCGACGAGACCCCCGAGCTCGCGGCGGCGCTGGATCTCATCGTCCGCGCGACGGCGATACCCGGCGCCGCGACGTCGCGGCTGGCGCAGACATGCGGTGCGGTGACCGCGAAGAGCGTCGAGGACAGCCTCTTCTACCGCACGGCGCGCCTGGTGTCGGCCCAGGAAGTCGGCGCCGACCCGGCGAACCCGGTGTTGTCGATCCGGGAGTTCCACCAGCACAACACAGAACGCGCCGAACGCTGGCCTCTCGCCATGACCGCGTCGTCGACCCACGACACCAAACGCGGCGAGGACGTGCGTGCCCGCATCGCGGTTCTCTCGCAGGTCCCCGACCGATGGTCACGTCTGGTCGAGACCGTGTGGCGGGACACGGAGATTCCCGACGATTTCACCTGCTATTTCCTACTGCAGAACATCTTCGGAGTGTGGCCCCCCGACGGGAAGGTCACCGACGAGTTGCGTCACAGGCTTGTCGAGTACGCCCGCAAAGCAACACGCGAAGCCGGCCTGCGCACCACGTGGACCGAGGTCGACGAGGGGTTCGAGACCGCGGTGCAGACGTGGATCGATCAGGTCACGACGGGTTCCGTCGCGACCGCGATCACCGAACTCGTTCGCCGTGTCACGTCCGCCTGGGAGCAGGAAGCCCTCGCGCGCAAGGCGATAGCCATCCTGGCTCCCGGAGTGCCCGACATCTACCAGGGCACCGAGTGGTGGGAGGACTCGCTCGTCGACCCGGACAACCGACGGCCGGTGGATTTCGGCCGGTCCCTTGATCATCCGAAGTCGCAGCTCGTCCAGTCGGCCCTGCGGACCCGTGCCGCCCATCCGGATGCCTTCGGTGCGACGGGCAGCTATCGCGGACTGGACGCCGACGGTCCGGCATCCGATCACGTGATCGCCTTTCTCCGGGGTACCGCCGACGCCGCGGACGTGGTGACGATCACCGCCCGCTACACCCACAGCCTCGATCCCGCATCGGCGGCCGCGACGACGATCGAGCTACCCGCCGGGTCGCGGTGGCGCGACGTTCGGACGGGCGTGGTCTACACCGGGGCCGTCGACCTGGCCACCGCCCGGCAGACACATCCGGTGGCAATCCTCGTTCAGGCCTGACCACCAACCCTCGAGAGACGACCTCGCGCACCACCGATCGGTGGTGCGCGAGGTCGTCTGTTGAGTGCGAGCCGGTCAGCCCGCGGGTGCAGGCGCGGGCTGCGGTGCCTGTTGCGGCTGCTGTGGCGCGGATGCGCCTCCGCCCGGCAGCGACTGCGACGGATCGATCTGGCCGCTGGGGCTACCCGGCGGACCGTCGACCTTGGACACCAGCCACTTGCCGTCCTCTTTGCTCAGATCCAGACGGAACACCATCAGACTGGTGCCGCCGTTGGGCAACTTGGAGCTGCGGCCCGTGACCTCGGCCATCACCACCGTCTTGGCGGTGTCGGCTGCCACCGCCTCGACCGCGACGACGCTGATCGTCGACGACACCTCGATGTTCAGCGACTCGACGTTCGCCTCGGTGTCGGCACGCTCCTGTTCGAGGCGGTCACGCAACTCCCCGGTGGACAGCGGACCCAGGAGTTCCTTGGAGTTGCCCGCGTTGGCGGCGTTGAGCGTGGTCACGAGCTTGGTAACGAAGTCCGCCGACGCCGTCTTCGAGTCGGCGAAGGCGTCCGCTTCGCGCTGGAGATCGTAGGCCCGCCACCCCAGGAATCCGACGAGGGCGACAAGTGCGATCGCCAGTACCGCCGCGAGAAGCTTCTTGATCCCGTTCCCGGTGACCGTGAACGAGAACTCGCGACGGTCCGAGGCCTTGTCCGACGCCGTCGGCCGGGACTCACCCCTCGACGTCGGCGCCTCGTCGTCCGCGTTCGGCTTCGGGGTCGTTGCCGAACCGGAGCCGGAACGACGCGCGGACTTGCCGCGCGGCGCCGCCGCCGGGGTGTCGGTCGTGCCGGTGTCGGTCGTGCCGGTGTCGTCGGCGTTCGAGCCCTCGGCCCCCGAACCGGTGTCGGTCTCGACTGACACGGCGTCGGCCTCCTCCTCGGGTTTGGGTGTCACGTCAGGGTCATTCCGGTCAGTCATCTACAGGTCACGCAACTTGTCTGTCGTCTGGTGCCGAGCGGCCGTCTGAGTCGATCGGCCGTCCGGGTGAGCGGCGGTCACTTGTCGAGTGGCACGGTGCGCGCGTTCGGGTCGTAACCCGGCGGCGGGCCCGCAGTGTCGTCACCCGGCGGTCGCGGCGCGTTGGCCGAACCACGGATCTGCTGACGCGGATCCTCGGTCACACAGTACAGATTCGTCGGAATGGTGAGTTCGAGGATCTGGGTGGGCCGACGAGGCGTCACCGGGTAGTTGCAGCTCGGCCGCGGGTACACCGAAGCAAGTGCCCACCAGGCACCGTCGTGGAACATGGTGAGGCTTTTGATACTCGCGTCGCGGATCGCCGGCAGGAGCGTGGCGAGCGCCGGCGCCCGCAGCGCGCCCTGCTGGGCGATGTCGACGAACTGCTTCGTCACGTCGGTGACCGGATCGGTGAGCTGAGTGATGGAACCGGCAAGACTCGTGAACTGGGACGGCCCGCGGTCGAGGAGCGTCCGTAGTTCCTTGTCCGATGCCGCCGCCGAGTTGACCAGACTGCTCAGGCCCGCCACGGTGCCACTGAGGTCCGGCTGGATCTGAGCTGTCGTCTTGAAGATCGTGCCCGCGTTCTGGATGAACTTGGTGGTCTCGGGCAGCGCCGTGTAGAGGTCGGCGAAAATCGTTCCGCCGGAGTCGAAGATCACCGACAGGTCGTTGGTGCCGTCCTCGGAGTACAGCGCGATCTTGAGATTGTCCACGGCCGAACGGAGTTTCGCCGGGTCGATCTGATTGATCAGTTCGAGCGAGGATTCCAGTAGCTGGGAGAACGGGACCGTCACCTCGGTCTGCTCGGCCCTGATGACGTCGCCGTCTTTCAGGTAGGGACCATCGGAGGTCGGCGGCTGGAAGTCCACGTACTGCTCACCGGCCGCCGACAGACCCAGCGCGGCGACCACGGCGTCCCGGTTGATCTTGTACCGGTCGTCGACCGACACACGGACCTTGACCGAGTCGGGCTGCACCTGAATGGAATCCACGTCGCCGACCCGGGCACCGCGGAGGGTGACTCCCGAGGTCTCCTGCAGGCCACCGGAGATGGGGAACTCGATCGTCAGCGAATATTTGTCGGCGAACGGCTGCCACCGCAGCACGCCGAGGGCGAGGTACGCCAAACCGACGACCATCACCATCACGAGGGCGATGTTGCCCACGAGCACCGAATTCCTGCGCAGGACGCCGAACAGGCCGCTCATCCGCAACACCCCCTCGTCCCAGTGATCCGCGCCAGAATGCGGGTGAGTGTCTGCTGCAGCGCCGCCGACGCCTCGTCGACGTCCTGGACCTCGGGAAGCCTGCTGGCCGAATCGAATCCGACGCCCGGGGTCAGCCAGTACACCTTCGCCGACACCGCGGCCGCACTACCCGGAGTGGACTTGACCCACTTCGGCGTGAGCGTGTGCAGGTTGTCGGCGAGAGATCCGAGCGGTCCCGCTGCCTGCCGTAGACCGGCCATCACCGTCGCCAGATGCCCGAGCATCTCGACGAGGTTGTCCTGGTCGGTGTCGAGGAAGTCGTTGGTCGCCGCCGTGACCTGCTGGGTCTTGTCGAGGGTGGTCAGGATCGTGCCGATCTGCCCGTTGAGCGCCTCGAGAGCGGGGCCGAGCTTGTTGATCGACGCCATGATCTGCGCGCGCCCGTCGGCGAGTTGCCCGGTGAGGACGCGGGTACTCGCCAAGGAGCGGTCGACCGCGGCCGAACTCTGATTGAGCTTGCGGATGCCGGTCGTGAGGCCGCGGATGGCGCCGTTGAGATCCGACGGGTTGGTCGACACCGCACTGCTGAGTTCGGTGAGGATGACGGTGAGCGAGTTCAGTGAGCCACTGTCCACCACGCCGCTCATGCTGATCAGCAGGTCCTCGACGGTCGCGGCGGCCGAGGTCGGACCGGTGAGCGTGTCACCGTCGACCATGTACCCGTCCCGGGCCTCGATCGCCGGCATCAGCGCCACGAAGACATCGCCGAGCGGCGTCGCCTGGCGTAACTCGGCGCCGGTCCCCACGGGCAGTTTGGTCTTCTTGCTGACCTTCATCGTGACGATGGCCGTGTAGTCCTTGGCGACGAGATCGGTGACCTGCCCGACGTCGGTGCCGTTCAACTTGACCTTGGCCTGCGCGGGCAGGTTCAGCGCGTTGTCGAAATTCGCCTTCAGGGTGATCGAGTCGCCGATCCCGCCCGGTGCGGGCAGCGGGATCTGCTCGACGGTGAGGCTCGGGAGCACACCACAACCGGTGAGCCCCATGAGAGCGGCGACCAGCAGCGCGAGAACGCCGCCGCGCCGCGCGCGACGGCCCGAACCGGGCGCCCCGGGCCGGGTGTCCAGGGATTCCTTGGTGGCCGCTCTCATTTCGTCAGCTCCAGCATGGCCGAGTAGATACCGAGATCGGGGCCGAAGTCCTTGAGCTTGCCGGTGCGGCAACCATCCTTCTGGAGGTTGATCGCCTCACAGAACTCGGCCAGCAGCTCGTTGTCCACTAGAGACTTGTCGAGCAGCGCCTGTGCACGCCAGGCGCCCTGCTCGGCCGAGATCGAGTTGCTCAGGTTCTGGAACAGCAGCGGGCCCACGTCGATGGTCTCCACCACCTGACGCGAGTAGTCGCTGAGATTCGCGGTCAGTGCCGCGAGCCGGTCGAACGACACGGACATGGTGTTCGTGTTGTTCTGCAGGAACGCGGTGGTGTTGAGCAGTGTCTGGTTCAGGTTGCGCAGTGTGGCGAGAAGACCCGGCGACTGGGCACCGAGCAGTTCCGACACCTCGTTGACCGACTTGGAGAACGCCGTCATCTTGGGGTAGTTCTGCACGAGCTTGGTGGTCAGTGCCTCGATGGTCTCGATGATGTCGACGAGTGCATCGCTGTTTCCTGCGACGACATCGGAGGCGGAACCGAGTTCGTCGAGTGCGGCCCGGATCTCCTCACCGTTGCCCGTCGCGATCCCCGAGGTGATGTCGATCATCTCGGCGAGCGGCCCCGGGCCGTCGCCTTGTCCCTTCAGCGCGACCACCAGACCGTCGATGGCGTCGAACAGTTCGCCGACGGACACGGGACTCTTGGTCTCCTTGAGCACCGCGCCGTCCTCGAGCTTCGGCCCGCCCTGGTAGGCGGGAGAGAGCTCGACGTGGCGGGTGGTGACGATCGAGGTGTTCACGATCGCTGCCGTCGCGTCCGCGGGCACGGGGACCTCGTCGTCGATCGTCATGGTCACCTTGACCCGTTCGCCCTGGGGTTCCACGGCGGTCACCTGACCGACCGGCATGCCGAGGACGGCGACGTCGTTGGTGACGTAGAGGCCGGCCACGTTCTCGAAGTAGGCCGTGACCTCGATCGCCTGACCGACGGCCGCTTTCCAGCTGCCGGGGATCATCGAGCAACCGGATAGTCCCAGGATGCCGAGCAATGCGACGCCCACCAGCACGACAGGACGCCGCGCTCCGTTGGCGCGCACAGTGTTTCGCGATGTCAGCATCCGTCCACCACCCGGGCTAGGCACAGCCAGTTGTCGGGGAAGATCCCCCAGGGCAGGTAACCGTTCGCGTACGGACCGTCGCCGATCACGTTGTTCGTCAGGCGTGCGGTCACCGGCAGGATCTCCAGGAGCTTGCGCAGGTTGTTGCGGTTCTTCTCCAGGCCCTGGGTGATCGTGTTGAGGTTCGCCATGAGCGGGGCGAACTGGTTCGCGTTCTCACCGGCGACCGCGCTCGCCTGCTCGGTGAGTTCGGCGATGCCGTCGAGCATGCGGGTCACGAGATCCTCACGGGCGACGATCTTCTGGGTCAGGTCGCGACCCTGCCCGACGATGATCGCGAGCTGCGCCTGATTGTCGTTGACGATGTTGGTGATCGTCTTGGTGTCGGCGATCAGCTGGTTGATCTGGTCCTTGCGATTGGTGATGACCTTCGACATCTGCGTCAGGGCCTCGAATGTGGGCTCGGTGATCGCAGGGACGCCGGCCAGCTGCCGGTTCAACGTCCGGATGCTCTCGGAGAGGGTCTTGTCGTCGATACCGGTGAGGATCGGAGCGCCCTCTTCGATGGTGCGTTGCAGGTCGTAGGGCACGGCGGTCTTCGCGATGTGCCCGTCGGGTGCCTCTTCGGGCGAATTCCCCAGCGAGACATCGATGTAGCGCTGCCCGAGGAGCGTCGACATCTTGATCTCCGCCGACCCGTCCGCGGTGACCCGCACGTCGCTGTCGACCTTCATGGTGATCGCCACATGATCACCCGCCAGCTCCGTGTCGGTGACCTCGCCGACGTTGATGCCGGCGACCCGCACCTTGTCGCCGGGCCGGATTCCTCCGGCTTGGGCGAAGTCACCCGTCAGCGTCTTCTTGCCCAGGTGCGCACCCGCGAGCGCGGTCACACCCAGCAGCAGGGCGATGATCACGACGGCCCCGATCAGACCGAACCACACCCGCCTGTTGTCGCGGAAACTCCTCCGGAACCAGCTCATCGGCACACCACCGAGTGATTCGTTCCGCCGATCTTGTTGAAGATCCCGGGCGGCAGCAGCACGTCGCCGATGGCGATGTCGAGATCGCATGCGTAGATGTTCAAGTATGCACCCTCACCGAGCACGAGCGGGAAGTGACCGAGGAAGACCGGGGCGTCAACGGCCATCCGGTCGAGTTTGGCGCCGTTCTCGATCAGCGTCCTGGTCGCCAGCCTGCCGTCGGTCGCGGCGTCGGCGAGGCTCTGCCGGCTGCGACTGAGGACGTCGGCGAAACCGCTCGCGGTGCGCCCGATGTCGGAGACCGCACTGCCGAAGGCCGCCGAGTTGGAGTTGAGGTTGGCGATCAGCGCGGACATGGATTCGATGACCGTGCCGAGCTGGCCGCCCTGCCGGGACAGGTCGCGCATGACCGAACTCAGGTTGTTGATGATCGCCCCCAGCACGACGTCGCGGTTGGCGGTGTCGTCGGCGAGACGGCCCACCTCGGCGACGGTGTAGCTCAGCGACACGGAGTTGCCCTGGAACGCCTCGAGCAGACCCTGCGACAGCGCATTCACCTGTTCGGGGGTGAGTGTCTCGAACACCGGCTGGAAGCCGGCGAGCAGCTTGGTGACGTCGAAGGAGTCCTCGGAGGGCAGTTCGAGGGTGGCCCCGGGGTCGAGCGGCCGGCTGTCACGGCCTTCGACGAGTGTCAGGTTCAGGTACCGCTGGCCGATGAGGTTCTGATAGCGGATCGCCGCGCGGGTGTTGGTGAAGACCGTCTGGTCGTTCTGGACCTCGAAGGTGACACGCGCCCGGCCGTCGTCGAGGTCGATCTTGTCCACGCGTCCGACGCGAACGCCGGCCATGCGGACGTCGTCGCCGGTGGCGAGTCCCGAGGCATCGCCGAAGAAGGTGGTGTAGCTGTTGGTCGTACCCGACACCGAACGTTCCAGGGTCGAGAAGATCACATAGGTCACCAGCAACGCGGCGATGCCGAAGATGGTGAACCCGATCAGCGGTTTGCGGATCGAGCCTGAGGCCGCGCTCATCGTCCCCCTCCCTGGCCGTCGGTGTTCTTCTTCTGGGGACCGTCGGCGGCGTCTCGAACCTCGAGCGACTGGACGAGCGGTCCGAGCATGATGGTGTCCGCGGCCGAGGGCGTACGGCGCAGCACCGCGCCGAGCGTCTTGTTGTCCGCGTCGGTGGTCACGTTGCCGACCGGACGGTTGCGGCGCATCCCGTCGGACGGGTAGATCGCCAGCGGACCCGACATCGTCGGCCCGGTACCCGTTCCCGGGCCCACACATCCGGGTCCGCGGAGGGTCCCATACGGGCCGCCGTCATAGACCGGGCAGTTCTGCCGCGTGTAGCGCTGGAACGCCCCGAAGCTGACACCGGCGTTGAGCGTCACGTGCCCGTTGACACCGGTGAACACCGTCAGCACCCGGGCGGCGAGATTGTTCAGCGCGATGATGCCCTGCGGCAACGAGTTCGGTTCGAGCACAAGTGCACCCAACATCCGGTTCAGATCGGTGACGAGGCGCTGACCCCCGTTGCCGCTGCGGGCGAACAGCAGCTGGGTCTGATCGAGCAAGCCCTGGCTGGCGGTGAGCACCGCGGTCAGGTCGCGCTGCTTCTCGGCGATGGTCACCGCCGGGATCACGCTGCGCCCGAGTGTGTCGAGCAGTTGCGGGGCCGATTGCGACAGGCCCTTCATCGCGTTGTCGAAATTGTCGAAACCCGGTGGCGCCCCGGGCGGGAACTGATTGTTGATCGAGTCGAAGTAGGTCCGCAGCACTCCTACGAACGAACCGAACACAGAGCCGCCACCCTTCAGCGCGTCGGCGATGGTCCCGAGAACCTGGGCCAGCTCCTCGGGCGGGACGGCGTCGAGGATCTGACGCAGTTCGTTCTGTGCGTCCTGCAGCTTGATCGTCTCGAGCGAGGTGTCGGCCGCGATCACGTCGCCGGCGGCGAGGCGGTCACCGTTGACCTCACCGGGTGCCACGAGCTCGACGGAGTTGACGCCGAACAGGTTCGACGGAACCGTGCGGGCGGTCACCGCGGCCGGGATGCCGTCGGCCTGCGCAGGCTCGATGTCGATGCCGACCTTCTTGATCACGTTCGCGGCATCGGTCTGGGCGGCATCGTCGACGGCGATGGACTTGACCGACCCGACGATCAGTCCGTTGAAGCGGACGTCGGCACCGGTGGCGAGTCCGTCGCCGACATCGACGAGGTCGGCGGTCACGGCCACGGTCTTGCTGAAGGTCCCCTGGTACCGCATGAACAGCAGGACGAAGATCACCAGCAACACCAAGAGAAATGCGACGCCACGCAGAACGTATTGCAGCAGCGAGGGATTGCGCCCGTCGGTCGCGATGTTCACGGTCTCCCCCTCATCCTGAGATCTTGATCCCGGGCGACGTGCCCCAGAACACCAGCGTCATGACCAGATTCGCGAACACGATCACGATGATCGCCAAGCGGATGGCGTGTCCCGCGGCGACTCCCACACCCTCGGGACCCCCGGAGGCGAAGTAACCGTAATAGCACTGGATGAACGTCGTCAGCAGGACGAAGACGATCACCTTCACAAACGAGAACAACATGTCCCACGAGACGAGGAACTGGTTGAAGTAGTACAGGTACGTGCCCTCGCCCTGCCCGCTCTGCAGCATGAACATGAACTGGCAGGCGAGGTAGTTCGCGGCCAGCGACACCGAGTAGAGCGGGACGATCGCCAGCACGGCGGCGCACATGCGGGTGGTCACCAGATACGGCAGCGGACGGATCGCGATCGCCTCGAGGGCGTCGATCTCCTCGGCGATTCGCATCGACCCCAGCTGCGCGGTGAAGCGGCACCCCGACTGCGCGGTGAACGCCGTCGCGGCGAGCAGGGGCGCGATCTCGCGGGTCGTCGCGAACGCCGACAGACCGCCGGTCACCGGCGACATACCCAGCAGGTTGAGCGCGGTGTATCCCTCGATGCCCACGGTGGCGCCACCCATGACCCCGAGGATCACCATGACGCCGACCGTGCCGCCGCCCACGACGATGGCGCCGTTACCCCACGCCACGTCCGCGAGCAGACGCCAGACCTCTTTGCTGTAGTGGCGGAAGGCGAGCGGGACCGCGGCGATGGAGCGGACCAGGAACGTGATGAGGTGCCCCATCGCCGCGAGCGCGTCGCGAGGACCGCGATACACGGACTTGGCGGCCTCGAGCGGCCGCAGGGCCGGTGGCACATACCGAGACGCGGCCATCTCACACCACCTTTGCCGGGAACAGGATCGTGAACAGCTGCGTCAGGATGACGTTCACGGTGAAGAGCAACAGGACCGAATTGACGACCGCGGCGTTGACCGAGTTGGCCACACCAGCGGGTCCGCCCTTGGTGGAGAGGCCGCGATCGCAGGCGACAATCGCCACGATCGCGCCGAATATCACCGCTTTGGCCAGCGCGAACATGAGGTCGGCGGTGGTCGCGAAGGACGCAAAGGTACCCGTGTAACTGCCCGGCGTACCGCCCTGGAAGTACACGTTGAAGACGTAACCGGTGATGAAGCCGACGAAGCACACGAAGCCGCAGAGCAGGAAGCTGACGACCATGGTCGCCAGCAGACGCGGCGAGATCAGACGTTCGATGGGGTTGACACCCATGACGCGCATGGCGTCGATCTCGTCGCGGATGGTGCGCGAACCGAGGTCGGCGGCGATGGCCGACCCGACGGCGCCGGCCAGCAACAGTGAGGTGACCAGCGGCGCACCCTGACGGATGACACCCAGGCCGGTGGCCGCGCCCGAGAACGACGTCGCGCCGACCTGACCGGCGATGTTGGACACCTGGATCGAGACGATCACACCGATCGGGATGGCGACGAGCAGCGTCGGGAACACCGACGTACTGGCCATGAAGGCGCACTGACGGACGAACTCCCCGAAGGGGAAGCGTCGTTTGGCGAGGTCGGCGAACAGCGTCCGGAACACCTCGACGAACATGCCCAGCTGGCGTCCGAATGTGTCGAACGACGCCACGACGTGGCCGTCGAACCACGACCGCACCGCACCCGGCCTCTTGCGACCGACCTCCTCGTCATCCGAGGTGACTGCGTTTGTGCTCAATCCCTACCCTTGCGTCTCGGCTAACCCGTTCACCGGCCGTCAGGTCTCGACGGCGCGCGTCCGATCGGACTCGCGTCATCGTTTCCGCAGAACTGCGTCGCGTGCCCCCCGCGGGCTAAGCGTCGCGGGTAACGTACCCCATTTCTCTGGTGCAAGTGTGTCCGGCCTCACAGTAGCGCCCGACTGCAGTGTTCCGAGGTTCGACATACCTTGCTTGATGTGACGAATCCCCCGACCGCTACCGCTGATGACCAGAGCACAATAACTTGGGCGGGCGACCAACGGGAACAAAACCTATCACTTCGTTCCATTGCGAGTCCGTTCCGGTCGCCGCGCGCCCTGCACGAGGTACGCGTGTGGGCCCCGAATGCCCAGGTGGTGGAGCTCGTCGTCGAGCCGGATGGGCCCGGCACGCCTCGAGGATCGGTGCCCATGACGGCAGAGACCGGCGGGTGGTGGCGGGTCGATGCGGGAGCCGCGCTCACCGCCGGGCCCGAGGCCCGATATGGCTTCTCGGTGGACGGTGGCCCGGCCCGACCGGACCCGCGCTCGGTGCGGCAGCCCGAGGGCGTCCACGAACTCTCAGCGCTGTTCACCGTGGACGACTCGATCTGGCACGACGGCGACTGGCGGGGGCGCGACATCCGAGGTGCCGTCGTCTACGAGCTTCATCTCGGCACGTTCACCCCTGAGGGCACGCTCGCCTCCGCGATCGAGCGCCTCGACCATCTCGTCGGACTCGGCGTCGACTTCGTCGAACTGATGCCGGTCAACGCGTTCAACGGTGCGCACAACTGGGGATACGATGGGGTCGGCTGGTATGCGGTGCAGGAGACCTACGGCGGACCGGCGGCGCTGGCCCGCTTCGTCGACGCCTGCCACGGCAAGGGACTCGGCGTCGCTCTCGACGTCGTCTACAACCACCTCGGACCGTCGGGCAACTACCTACCCGACTTCGGCCCCTACCTGAGCCAGGGCGTCACGTCCTGGGGATCGTCGGTGAATCTGTCCGATCCGGACTCCGACGAGGTGCGCGCCTTCATCACCGGCACGGCACTGCGGTGGTTCACCGAATTCCACGTCGACGCGCTGCGTCTCGACGCCGTCCACGCACTCGCCGATCATCGGGCGGTCCACATTCTCGAAGAACTCGCGGCGGCGACCGATGCCCTGGCGGCCCAGCTCGGGCGGCCGCTCTCCCTGATCGCCGAGAGCGACCTCAACGACCCGCGAATGATACTGCCGCGCAAGGTGCACGGCCTGGGGCTGACCGCACAGTGGGATGACGACATCCACCATGCGATCCATACCCTGGTGTCGGGCGAACGGCAGGGTTACTACAGCGACTTCGGGAGCTTCGACTGCCTCGCCAAGGTGTTGACCGGGGGCTTCTTCCACGACGGCACCTATTCGTCGTTCCGGCGGCGGTGTCACGGCCGGCCGATCCCGACCGACGTCGTCCCGGCGTCGGCGCTACTGGCCTATACGTGCAACCACGACCAGATCGGCAACCGCGCGATCGGTGACCGGCCGAGTGCCTATCTCGACGGCGGGCAGCTCGCCATCAAGGCGGCCCTGGTCCTGTTGTCCCCGTTCACCCCCATGCTCTTCATGGGCGAGGAGTGGGCTGCGGCAACACCTTTCCAGTTCTTCACCTCCCACCCGGAACCGGAGCTGGGCCGCGCGACCGCGGAGGGACGCAAGTCCGAATTCGCCGAACACGGCTGGGACAGCGACGATGTGCCCGATCCGCAGGATCCGGGGACCTTCGAGAGGTCGAAACTCGACTGGGCCGAACTCGACGAGCCCGACCACGCGCGCGTCCTCGACTTCTACCGCGCCCTGATCTCGCTGCGCAGATCGGAACCCGCTCTGCATGATCCGCGATTCGCATCGGTGTCGGTCGACTTCGACGAGAACGCCGGATGGTTCACGATGGAGCGCGGCGACTGGACGGTCGTGTGTGTGCCCGGTGGGACACCGGTCTCGGTACCGATCACGATGGATGTCCGATTGTCCTGGGAGGCAGTGGAATCGGCGGACGGTCGACTCGAGTCGCCGGGCCACAACGTGGTCATCGGGGTGCGTACCCACACCGCCTCATAGCCCGAAACCGCGGTGACCGCGGTTTCGGGCTATGGGTCGGAGGGTGGGGTCAGACGGCGTCGCCGCCGTCGATGCTGCCGAAGTCGCCGACCTCGACGTTGCCCTCGTCGTCGACGGCGGTGTCGAAGGTGCCGTCGGCATCGGTGTCGGCCACGGCGATGTCGGTGTATCCGTCGGCGTCGGTGTCGGCTTCGATGATGTCGATCTCGCCGTCGGCGTTGGTGTCGTAGGCGATGGAGTCGGCCTGGCCGTCGCCGTCGGTGTCGAGGACGGCGTCGGTGGTGCCGTCGCCGTCGACGTCGGTGAGTGCGGCGTCGACGCTGCCGTCGCCATCGGTGTCGACGAGAACGGCGTCGGCGGGGATCTCAGTGCTCATGGTGTGGGGCCTTCCAAGTGGTGTGCAGTGCTTCTGGGCGGTTCATGTACTTGGAGGCGGCATCGGGCCGGAATGTTCCCGGGTCGACGGGAGTCGTTCGAACGGCCGACGTGGTGGGCCGAACAGGCATGCTCACATGACGGTGGAGATCACCGCAGAATTCAGGTCAGGTACTCGTACGCCGGCGAGCCGGGTTCGAGCCGCTCGCAATGGAGTCGGGACCGGTCCATGCGCTCCATGAGACCGCCGAGACCGTCCCGATGGCCGAGCTCGACGCCGACGAGTGCGGCGCCGGTCTCCCGGTTGTTGCGCTTGACGTACTCGAACATCGTGACGTCGTCGTCGGGACCGAGGACCTCGTCGAGGAACCGGCGCAGCGCGCCGGGCTCCTGCGGGAAGTCGACGAGGAAGTAGTGCTTCAGGCCACGATGCACGAGCGACCGCTCGATGATCTCGCCGTACCGGGAGACGTCGTTGTTGCCCCCGGAGATCAGACAGACCACCGCGGCGTCGTCGGGCAGCTGCAACTTGTCGAGGGCCGCGATCGCGAGCGCGCCCGCGGGTTCGGCGATGATGCCCTCGTTCTGGTAGAGCTCGAGCATCGCCGAGCAGATGGCGCCCTCGTCGACGTGCATGATGTGCGCGGAACCCGCTGCGGGCGAGAACGATTCGTCCGGCAAGATGCGGGTCGCGGGAGTCGAGGTGATCGTGGACAACACCGGATGGTCGCTGACGGTGGCACCCAGCTGCGCGAGCACCCGATGCCCGATGGTGCCGATCCGTTTGACCGCCGCACCGTCCACGAACGGGTCGATCTCGTCCAGGGTGACCGGTCCACCGTTGACCAGCGCGGCACTCAGCGACACCGCACCGGTCGGTTCGACTCCGATGATGGTGACGTCATCGGACAACCCACGGAAGTAGGTCGCCATCCCGGCCAGGCACCCGCCGCCGCCCACCGGGGCGACGACGACATCGGGTACGCGGCCCATCTGAGTGACGATCTCGTGGGCGATCGTGCCCTGGCCTGCCGCGGTGCGCGGATCGTCGAACGCGTGAATCCACGCCGATCCCGTCCGGATCACGTCGTCCTGCGCGGCGGCGGCAGCGGCGTCGTAGGTCTCCCCGACCGCCTTCAGCTCGACGAAGTCGCCTCCGTGCCACAGGATCCGGTCCCGCTTCTGTTTGGGGGTGGTGGTCGGCACGTAGATCCGGCCGGGCACTTTCATGCTGCGACACGCGAAGGCCACGCCCTGGGCGTGGTTGCCCGCGCTCGCCGCGACCACGCCACGGGACAGCTCCGCTTCGGAGAGTTGCGCCATCACGTTGTAGGCGCCGCGCAGCTTGTATGAGCGGACGGCCTGTAGGTCCTCCCGTTTCAGGAAGATCTCCGCACCCACGTCGGCCGACAACCGGGGGCACGGTTCCAGCGGAGTACGGGCCACGGCATCGGCGATGCGGATCGACGCGGCTTCGATCGCGTCTACCGACAGGGCCTGCTGATGAACCGGGACGTGGTGCGTACTCACATCAGCCATGTTCTCACTGCCGGGCCCCGTTCCGTCGGTGCGGGTTGCGTTGAGGGTCGAGCTCATCCGGGACGACAGGCGGCGATACGGCGAACCGGCCTCATCGGCACCGGCGCAGGCGTCACACTGGACGAGCGCGTGTGAAAGAACGCGAGGCGGGTACCACACGAACGCCCCACCACCCGGTCGGCGACCCTGTCGACCTTCGGATGCCGGAGCACGACCACAACTCACCCGGGAGCAGCCCATGACATCTCGCTCACCCATCCGTTCACGACTGCCCCGATGGGCAGCCCTCGCCGCGGCCGTCGCGTTGACCGCCGGGCTCGGTGCTGCGGTCGCTCCTGCTCCGGCGTCCGCGGCACCGGTGTGTGCCGGTGCCGGACAGACTCCTCGGCTCGTCGGTTCCGTTCCGGGTGCCGCGCTCGAGGGTCTGACCGTCGACGCAGCCGGACGGCTCTACACGACCGATCTGATCTCGGGCCGCGTCTACCGCCTCGCCGGGCCGGGAGCCCCCGCGGTTCCGATCGCCCGGGTTCCCGGTGGGAGCGGAGCGGGTGCGCTCGCGTGGACACCGGGCGGGACCCTGCTGGTGGGCTACGGCGCCGATCCGCGCGTCATCGTCGGAGACGCCCTGCGTCACGCCGGCATCGCACGCCTCGACGTCACCAGCCGCGCACTGCGCCCCTGGGTGTCGGGATTGTCCGCGGCCAACGGGATGGACGTCTCTGCACGCGGAAACGTCTACGCCACCAACGACTTCGGCAATCTCATCGGACGGGTGACGCCGAACGGGGCCGTCCAGGCCGCCTGGGGAGCGCTGCCGAGCGCCAACGGGGCGGTCCTCGGCCGCGGGGACGGGTGGCTCTACGTGTCGCGGACCTTCGTCAACCCCGGGGTCAGCCGGATCTCGACAACCAATCCCGCGGTGGTGCAGAGCCTGCTGAGCGTCGGTGCGCCGTCCACTCCGGACGGTCTCACCCTGGATTCGCGCGATCGCCCGGTCGTACCGTTCAACGCCACCGGCGAGATCGTGCGCATCACCTCACCGGGACGCTACTGCGTCCTCGCGACAGGGCTGCCGACCTCGAGCGTGGTGTCGTACGGACGTGGGAACCGTGGATTCTCCGCAGGACGGCTCTTCCGGGCCGGGTTCGACGGCCGGATCTACGAGATCCCCGGCGGATTCGACGCCGGTGCGACCGCTGCCGTTCCGGGCAGGTAACGCTCGCCCCACCAGACGGCGAGGACCACGACCCCGGTCAGCCAGGCCGTGACCTGGGGCGATCCCAGGACAACCAGTCCGAGCACCGCTGCGACAAGGCCCGCGACAACCGCGTGGGCCTTGTGCGCAGGCCACCGCACGCCGAGAACATCGACGGTGCGTCGCTCACGCGGCGCGGGGCGAGCGGGGTTGACGTCGATCAGTGTCGTCATCGCGAAACCACTCCCAAGCCGGTCGTCGTACAGGACGTGACGTCGAGTATAGCGTCCAGCGAAGGAAAATGTTCGGTGGCCCGAACTTGCGGTGTCGGCCGACCGCGGTCAGCTCAGACAGCTGGGTCCGAGCAGGGCTTTCAGGTCGCCCATGAGCGCGGAGCTCGGCGCCACCCGCAGCGACTCCGTGAGTTTCAGCTGGGTCTGCCGTTTGTCGCTGACCAAGGTGACGTGGACGTCGGCCATCCCGGGATGTCGTGTCAGCACCTGCTTGAGCGCCTGTACCCGGTCGGGCGTGCAGAGCCGCGCCGAGAGGGTCAGCGCCACCGGCTTGGTCGCCCCGGCTGTCTCGAGGTCGGGCACCGCCAGGTCGTTCGCGCTGATCATCATGCTGTCCTCGCGCAGGTTCACCCGCGCCTTGATGAGAACGATGTTGTCCGCGACGATGTCCATCCCGTAGGCGACATACGCCCGCGGGAAGAAGTAGACCTCGACACCACCGACCATGTCTTCGAGGGTGACCGCGGCCCAGGGCTCACCCTTCTTGTTCACGCGCCGGGTCACCGAGGAGATGATGCCGCCGATCGTGATCTGTGCGCCGTCGGCGACGTTCCCCTCGAGAAGCGTCGTGATGGAGGTGTCGGTGTGCGCGGCGATCGCATGCTCGACGCCACTCAACGGGTGGCCGGACACGTAGAGCCCCAGCATTTCTCGTTCGATCGCGAGCTTGTGCTTGGTGTCCCACTCCTCTTCGGGCACCTTCACGGCGAACACCTCGGCCATGGAGTCGTCGGCACCACCGGCGTCGCCGAACAGATCGAACTGTCCGATCGCCTCGGCCTTCTTGGTCCCGATGACCGATTCCACGGCCTCCCCGTGGATCAGGAACAGGCCCTTGCGCGGATGACCGAGCGAATCGAAGGCACCCGCCTTGATCAGCGACTCCGTCACCTTCTTGTTGCAGGCGGTGACGTCGATCTTGCCCAGATAGTCGGAGAAGTTGGTGAACTTCCCCTTCTCCTCGCGCGCGGCGATGATCGAGCCGACGACTCCGGATCCGACGTTGCGGATCGCCGCGAGACCGAACCGGATGTCCTTGCCGACGGCGGCGAAGTTGCGCTGCGACTCGTTCACGTCGGGCGGCAGCACCGTGATGCCGAGCTTGCGGCAGTCGGCGAGGTAGATCGCGGCCTTGTCCTTGTCGTCGCCGACGGAGGTCAGCAGGCCCGCCATGTACTCGGCCGGGTAATTGGCCTTGAGGTACGCGGTCCAGAACGACACCAGTCCATACCCTGCGGCGTGCGACTTGTTGAACGCGTAACCGGCGAACGGTAGGACGGTGTCCCACAGCGCGGTGATCGCGGCCTGGGAGAAACCGTTGTTGCGCATGCCCTCCGCGAAGCCGTCGTAGGCCTCGTCGAGGATCTCCTTCTTCTTCTTGCCCATCGCGCGTCGGAGCAGGTCGGCCTGTCCGAGCGAGTATCCGGCGACCTTCTGGGCGATCTGCATGATCTGCTCTTGGTAGACGATCAGGCCGTAGGTCTCGGAGAGGATCTCCTTGAGCGGTTCTTCCAGCTCGGGATGGATCGGCCGGATGTCCTGCAGACCGTTCTTGCGCTTGGCGTAGTCGGTGTGCGCGTTCACACCCATGGGACCGGGGCGATACAGCGCCAGGACGGCGACGATGTCCTCGAACCCGGTGGGCTGCATCATCTTCAGGAGCTCGCGCATCGCCGCGCCGTCGAGCTGGAACACGCCGAGGGTGTCTCCGCGGGCGAGGAGCTCGTAGGTCTTCGGGTCTTCGAGGGGCAACGCATCGAGGTCGAGGTCGATGCCCCGGTTGAGCTTGATGTTCTCGAGGGCATCACCGATGACGGTCAGGTTGCGCAGACCGAGGAAGTCCATCTTCAGCAGGCCGATGGCCTCGCACGACGGATAGTCCCAGCCGGTGATGATGGCGCCGTCCTGCGCACGCTTCCACACCGGAATGGCATCGGTGAGCGGTTCCGACGACATGATGACCGCGCAGGCGTGCACGCCCGCGTTGCGGATCAGGCCTTCCAGACCGATGGCGGTGTCGTAGATCTTCTTGACGTCCGGGTCGGTCTCGATGAGCGTGCGGACCTCGGTGGCCTCGTTGTATCGCTCGTGCTCGGGGTTGGTGATGCCCCAGACCGGGATGTCCTTGGCCATGATGGGCGGCGGCAGGGCTTTGGTGATGCGGTCGGCGATCGCGAAACCCGGCTGGCCGAACTGGACTCGGGCCGAGTCCTTGATGGCGGCCTTGGTCTTGATGGTGCCGAAGGTGATGACCTGGGCGACCTTGTCACTGCCCCACCGGTCGGTGGCGTACCGCACCATCTCGCCGCGGCGACGGTCGTCGAAGTCGATGTCGATGTCGGGCATCGACACACGCTCGGGGTTGAGGAACCGCTCGAACAGGAGCCCGTGCGGGATGGGGTCGATGTTGGTGATGCCCAGGGCCCACGCGACCAGCGAACCGGCGGCCGAACCACGACCCGGCCCGACGCGGATGCCGACCTCCAGCGCATGGCGGATGAGGTCCCCGACCACCAGGAAGTACGCCGGGAACCCCATCTGGATGATGACGTCGAGTTCGTAGTTGGCGCGCTGCAGGTATTCCTCGGGCACCTCGGTGCCGGCGAATCGCCGCTCGGCGAGCCCCTTGGCGACCTCCTTGCGCAGGAAGGTCTGCTGCGTCTCGCCGTCAGGCACCGGGAAGACCGGCATCCGGTCACGGTGGGTGAAGACCTCTTTGTAGGACTCGACGCGTTCGCCGATCTCGAGGGTGTTGTCGCACGCGCCCGGGACGATCGAATCCCACTGCTCGCGCATCTCGGCCGCGGACTTCAGGTAGTAGCCGTCGCCGTCGAACTTGAAGCGGGTCGGATCGGAGAGGGTCTTGCCGGTCTGCACACACAGCAGCGCCTCGTGCGCAGCAGCGTGTTCCTTGGTGACGTAGTGGCAGTCGTTGGTGACGATGGGTTTGATACCCAGCTTGCGACCGATCTCGAGCAGCCCGTCGCGCACGCGCCGCTCGATCTCGAGGCCGTGCTCCATCAGCTCGAGGTAGAAGTTGTCCTTGCCGAAGATCTCCTGCCACTTCGCCGCGGCCTCGAGCGCCTCGCGATCGTGACCGAGCCGGAGCCGCGTCTGCACCTCACCGGACGGGCAACCCGTCGTCGCGATGATCCCCTCGGCGTGCTCGGCGATCAGGTCCACGTCCATCCGCGACCACTTGCCGAGCTGTCCCTCGATCGACGCCAGCGACGACAACTTGAACAGGTTGCGCAGGCCGGTCGAGTTCTCGGCGACCATGGTCATGTGCGTGTACGCACCCGAGCCCGAGACGTCATCGCTCTTCTGTTCGCGGGTACCCCACTGGATCCGTTTGGTGTCGAACCGTGAACCGGGGGCGATGTAGGCCTCGATGCCGATGATCGGCTTGATGTCGTTCTTGACGGCGGTGTTGTAGAACTCGCTGGCGCCGAACATGTTCCCGTGGTCGGTCATGCCGATCGCGGTCATCCCCAGACGTTTGGCCTCGGCGAACAACGGCGACACCTTGGCCGCACCGTCGAGCATGGAGTACTCGGTGTGGTTGTGCAGGTGTACAAACGAGTCCGTCACTGTGCCTCTTCTGTGGATACGAGTCGGGGGATGCGTTCAGTCGGTGAGGGGTCTGCCGGGTCCGAGTCGGGGTCCACTTTAGGCGCGTCCACCGACACCTCCCCGCTGCCACTCCGCGCCGTGACGGATGTGACGGCTGTGGTATCGAAAACCTGTCCATCCGGCTTACAGCGCCGCCACCAGGACGACGATCAGGATCACCGCCACCACGGCCACGACAGCCAGGATCACACGCGATCGGTTCGATGCGCCGCGGCCTCCCGACCCGGCGTCACCGACCGCGCCCGACGATCCCCCGCCCGGTCTGTGGGGACTCGCGCCGGGCGGAACCGGCCCACCGACCGGGCCGGGCGGAACCGGCCCCCCGACGGCGTACCGCGCGCCGCTCCCGGGTGACCGGTCCGCGCCGTACCGCCCTGCTCGGGGCCGGTCAACTCGGGGTCGGCCGGCCCCGGGTTGGGCTCGGAGGTGATCGTTGCTCTGCCGCAACGGATTCGACGGCGGATGCTGCCACACCGCCGGATCTGCACCGGTCGCCGGTCGCGCGGTCTGCGACCGCGGCGACCCGGGCTGCGATCTCGCGGGTGGTGTCGACCGCGGTGTGGGATTCGGGGTCACGGGATTCGGGGTGGCGGGGTTCGGTGAGGCCCGGCCGGTCGGGGGCCGCGGACCCGGGCGGCCCGGCATCGCACGCAGAGTGACGTCGTCCGCCGAGGACACGGCGGCGGCCTGGTCGCGCGGCCGGCGGTCGCGCTCGCCTCGCGCAGCGCGCCGTGGCGGCACCGGTGTGCCACGGGCGGCCGGGGGGCGCGGAGTCCCCGGGACGGTCTCGGCGTCGAGGTCGGCGACGGAACGCGGCCGGACGGTGCGCAGACTCGTCGCCAGCGCGTCGGCGAACTCCCGACAGGTGGCGAAACGCTCGTCGGGACGCTTCGCCATCGCCTTCGCGATCACCGCGTCGGCCGCCGGCGGAACGGCCGGTACGAGGTCGGAGATGCGCGGAACCGGCTCCTTCAGATGCGCCCCGATGACGGCGCCGTTGTCGCGGTCGTCGAAGGGCACCCGGCCGGTGAGTAGGTGAAATGTGGAGGCGGCGAGCGAGTATTGATCGGTCCGGCCGTCGAGGCGGCGACCCGTCAGCTGCTCCGGCGAGGCATAGGACAGGGTCGCGAGGACCGTGCCGACCGACGTCAGCGCCTCGGTCTCGTCGGAGAGCTTCGCGACACCGAAATCGGTGAGGAGAACGCGCTGCTCGTCGAACGACGAGTCCTCGTCGACCTCGGCGAGGAGGATGTTGGCCGGTTTCACGTCCCGGTGGAAAAGGCCACGACGGTTCGCATGGTCGATGCCGCGGGCGACCTCGGACACGATGTGGACGACGCGCCGCGGCGCGAACGGGCCCCGCGCCGCGAGCTCGCGCGCACAATCGGTCCCGGGCACGTACTGCATCGCGATCCACAGCAGGTCGGACTCCCCCGATGCCGACGACGACGCACCCGACTTCGCGGTCGTCGGCACACTCGCGCGGCCGCGGTTGAAGACGGTGACGATGTTGGGGTGATCCAGAGTCGCCGCGACCTCGGCCTCACGGAGGAAACGCCGGCGGAAATTGCTGTCGGTGAGGCCCGCCGAGGCCTTCAAGACCTTGAGCGCGTCGTAGCGCGGGAGTTCCGGATGGCGAGCGAGGAAGACCGCGCCCATGCCACCACTACCCAGTACCCGTTCGACGCGGTACCCGGCGACGAGGGTTCCCGGCTCGAGCACCCCCTCAATCTAGGCGAGTTCGGCCGGTCTGTCGCCCACTCACCATCCATCCGAACGCGCTGGTGGGGCGACCCCGCGGATCACGTCTCGCGCAGGACGTCGAGCGCGTGCTGCAGGTCGTCGGGATACGACGACGTGAACTCCACCTGGCGACCGTCGGCCGGGTGCGCGAACCCCAGCGACCTCGCGTGCAGCCACTGTCGTTCGAGGCCGAGTCTCTTCGCCAGAACCGGGTCGGCCCCGTAGGTCGGGTCGCCGCAACACGGGTGGTGCAGCGCCGAGAAGTGGACCCGGATCTGATGTGTCCGACCGGTCTCGAGGTGGACGTCGAGCAACGATGCCGCGGCGAACATCTCCAGGGTGTCGTAGTGGGTGATGCTCGGCTTCCCGTTGGCGGTGACCGCGAACTTCCAGTCGTTGCCGCGGTGGCGTCCGATGGGCGCGTCGATCGTGCCCGACGACGGATCGAGGTGCCCCTGGACGAGCGCGTGGTACCCCTTGTCGACGGTCCGCTGCTTGAACGCCCGCTTGAGCAGGGTGTATGCGCGTTCGGACACCGCAACCACCATCACACCCGAGGTGCCGACATCGAGCCTGTGCACGATGCCCTGGCGCTCATGCGCGCCCGAGGTCGAGATGCGGAAGCCCGCGGCGGCCAACGCTCCGATGACGGTCGGGCCACTCCAGCCCACCGACGGATGTGCCGCCACCCCCACCGGCTTGTCGACGACGACGATGTCGGAGTCGTGATAGATCACCTCGAGATCCTCGACCGGGGTCGGCTCGACGCGTAGGGGCTCATCCGGTTCGGGCAGGGTCACATGCAGCATCGACCCGGCGGCGAGCTTGTGCGACTTCCCCACCACCGCACCGTCGACGATCACGTCCCCCTCCTCGGCGAGCGTTGCCACGACCGTGCGCGACAGTCCGAGCATCCGGGACACGCCGGCGTCCACGCGCATCCCGTCCAGGCCGTCCGGCACCGGGAGGAACCGGGATTCACGCATGTGCGCCACCCTCCGTGCGGGCGGCACCGTGCCGGTCACGGCGCGCGGCCCATCCGGTGCGCGTGCCGTCGTAGTCGAATCCGAGGGCCGACAGCACGACGAGCAGGACGGCCCCGCACACCACAGCCGAGTC
The DNA here is from genome assembly GCF_051789125.1 of Gordonia terrae. Lineage (GTDB taxonomy): Bacteria > Actinomycetota > Actinomycetes > Mycobacteriales > Mycobacteriaceae > Gordonia > Gordonia terrae_A. The sequence goes on from NZ_CP196526.1 coordinate 3,159,666, forward strand.
GGCGACGTTGAACACCGGCCACCACCCCACCGAGACGAAGTCGACGACGTGGCCCTGCAGGACCTGCGGCGAGCGGAAGATGCGATCGATCAGGTTGCCGATGGCCCCACCCAGCACGAGCGCCAGGCCGAGGGCCCACCACCGGGAGCGGAGCCGACTGCTGTACCGGATGATGACCACGACGACGACGAGCGCGATGATCGAGAGCACCCACGTGTAGCCGGTGGCGAGACTGAACGCGGCGCCACTGTTACGGACGAGGCGCAGTGTGACGACGTCACCGATGATCTCGACCGGATCGCGCGGATCGAGCGTCGCGACCGCAATCGACTTGGTGAGCTGATCGAGGCCGAGGATCACGACCGCGATACCCAGCACCGCAACGGTCATCCGCGACAGAAGTCGCCCCCGCCCGCCGGATTCTTCTGGACCGGATTCTTCTGGGCCGGATTCTTCTGGGCCGGATTCTTCTGGACCGGGCTCCTCGGGACCGGGGGCACCGGGTTGTGCGGTGTCGGCTGTCGGCGATCCGGCGTCGCGCGGGTCCGTCTGCTCCGGATCCGTCCGGGGTTGGTCATCCACAGCATCATTGTCCACGACCCGTCGAATACGCTGGCTACCCGTGCCCCCGCGTCCACGTGTGATCCGGTCTCTCGTCCCGTCGCTAGCCGCGGCCACCGCACTGTCTGTCCTGATCGCGGGATGCTCGTCGGGGCCGGAAGACGCGCCGCAGGCCACTCCCTCGACCGCGGCGGGGTGCGCCACCGACTCCGCTTCGCGCGCGGCGGGTGCGGCGCCCGTGCCGATCGCACCCGCGACGGTGACCGTCCTGGACGCCGGCACCGGTGACCGCCGGGTGCCGGCCGCGGCTCCGGACGTGGCGACGCCCCAGACGGTCACGCTGGTGACGACCTCGGAGGTCGCGTCACCGGGCAGCGCGGACGCTCAGACCCTCGACATGCCGCTGACGGCCCGCTTCGGCTGCACCGACCCGACGGATCTCGAGATGGACCTGAACACCGTCACCTCACCGGACACGACCCTGAACGATCAGTTGTCGGCGATGACCGGGAGCAAGGTCGGACTCACCCTGGCACCCGGCCTGGCACCGGTGTCCCTGCGCATCGCGCCGGCCGCCGATGCCGGCGGAGAGGCCCGCCTGGCGGTCGAGCAGGCGCTGGTGTCGGCGATGAACACGACCGTCGCGCTGCCCACCGAACCGATAGCGATCGGGGCGTCGTGGCGCAGTGAGCGGGTGATCGCCTCCGCGGCGACGGTCACCCAGACGATCGAGGCGAAACTCACCGCGTGGGAGGGCAGCCGGCTGACGATCGAGTTCACCTCGGACGAGTCGCCGGTGAACTCGGTCTTCGCGATCCCCGGGGGCGGTGACAGCCTCACCATCAGCCGCTACACCTACTCGGGCCGGGGCACGATGACGGTCGATCTGACACGCGGGCTCCCCGTGGCCGGCGAGGCGACCTACCGGGGAGCCCGTGAGCTCGTCGGTGCGGACCCGGCCCGCCCGCTGATTCAGCAGACCGGGTTGTCCGTCACCTGGCGATAGTTGTTCGGTTGTCGTGTGGACTCAGCTCGCGGGCGAGCACATCGCGCTCTCGACCTGGTACAGGCCGAGCAGGTTGCACACCGTCTCGTTCGAGAGCTTCCAGCGTCCGTCGTCGAACACGATGGTCGACTCGGCATTGGTCGGCGGGTTGCCCGCGGTCTCGATCCGCACCTTGACGCGAGCCTTGTTGGGGCCTGCGCTGATGACGGGGTTGACCAGGACCCAGTCGACGTCGGAGTTCTCCGCACGCGCCTTCACCAGCTGATCGAAGATCGCCGGATCCTTCTCCGAACCCTCCACGAACTGGATCTTCTCCGCCCGCGGGACGTCGGGGTCGACAGCCTGGCTCACCATCTCGTTCAGAGCGGCGATCGACGGCGGCTTGCTGCCGTTGGTGAGCTCGGACCCGTCTCCGCCGGCGGAAGCCGTGTCGGAGCTGGTCAGGGTCGGTGCGGGTGGCGCATCGGCGTCATCGCCCCCACAAGCTGCGACGGTGGTCATCAACGCTGCCGCGATCATGGTCGCGCCCAGAAATTTCCGATACTTCAAGGATCTCCCTCACTGTGTTCTCGGCATGGGGCGCTCTCGCGAGCACTCTCCCACCTCGATGGCGAACGTGTCTGCCGGGTCGACCCGGCGACAGCCCACACCACTATGCCAAACGCCGCGGTCTCCGGGTCTGCGGTACCGGACGACCCGCCGGGTGTCCGGGCATCGCCGACCCGGCAACGCTTGACGCGCCTCCACGGTTCCGGTGACTCTTGGACACCATGACACCCACCTCCGGCACGAGCCGCCCGACCATCGTGCTGATCAGCACCGGAGGCACCATCGCCGCTCAGACGACCGCCGACGGTGCGGTGCCCGCCCTCGGCGCCGCCGAGCTCGTGTCGAGCGTGTCGACCTCCCCGTCCGGCTCGACGGCGCAGGGTGCCGGGACACACGTCCGCGCCGTCGACCTGCTGCGTGTGGACAGCTCCGCGATGACGGTGGCCGATCAGTTCACGATCGTTCGCGCGGTCGTCGACGCGCTCGCCGACGACACGGTGCTTGGCGTCGTCGTCACGCACGGCACCGACACGATGGAAGAGACCGCCTTTCTCGCCGACCTCTACCACGCCGACGACCGCCCGGTCGTCTTCACCGGCGCGCAGTTGCCGGCCGACTCCCCCGGCGCGGACGGTCCCGCCAACGTCGCCGCGGCGCTCGCCGCGGCCGCCGATCCCGCCTCCCGCGGCCTCGGCGTGCTGGTGGCCCTGGGCGGACGGGTGTTGCCGGCGCGCGGTGTGTTCAAGACCTCGACCACCGATCCCGTGGCGTTCGACACCGTCCACCCCGGCCTGGCCCGGCGGGTGCTGCCCGGACCCATCCCGCTCGGCCGGACCGCGCGTGTCGATTCGTTCACGCTCTATCCGGGCGTCTCACCCGGGCTGATCGCCGCTGCGGTCGCACAGAACGCCGCGGGACTCGTGCTCGCCGCGACCGGCTCGGGCAACACACACCCGGACGTCACCGCCGAGGTCGCCCTCGCCGTCCAGCACGGAGTGCCCGTGGTGGTGACGAGCCGCGTTCCGCGTGGCGAGGTCTCGGCCACCTACGGAGGCGGGGGCGGGGCGGTCGATCTGCGGCGCGCGGGCGCGATCGTGTCACCGTGGTTGCGGGCCCCGCAGGCCCGGATGGCTCTCATCGCCCTGCTGACGGGCGGACACGATCACGGCGAGATCGCCGACTTCTTTCTCGCACAGACCTTCTGAGCCGGGCTCGGCCGTCACTCGGCGCCGGGAGAGTCCCAGTCGAGACTCTCGAGCGGATCGGCCGGCCGGAGCGTCGGGTCGTCGACGGCGAACGTGCGGGTGCGTCCCGGCCCGGTTGTCCGGGTCTCGAAGCGCACGGTGACGACGCCGTGTCCGCTCCCCTGCACCCAGCCGTGTCCGTACTCCGGATGGGACACGTCGGCGCCGGGTCCGAAACGGCCGCTCGGCAGCGCACTGCCACCGGGAGCGAATCGGGGCGGCTCCACCGACGACGTGGAGACGTCCGAGTCGCGGCCACCGCCGTCCGCGGTCTCCGCGACCTCGACCACGAGACCGCCGGCGGTGTCCCCTGCGTCGGCACTGTCATGATGCGTCATCTCGACACCGTCCTCCGGCCCGGCTCCGATCTCGTCGAACAACGCGTACTGCTGCACCGCGGTCAGTCCGGAAAAGCCAACACCCACAAGGCGGATCGCCCCGACCGATTGCGGATCGAGCGCGAGTCGCTGAGCGGTGCGCTCGAGGTCGTCGAACTCGGTCGTCGCGGCTGCCGTGGTCGCCGAACGCGTCAGGATCGACATGTCGGATCGTTTTAGCTTCAACACGACGGTCCGGGCGCCCCGGCCGTCGGCGAGCAGGCGGCGGTGGGCATCGGTGGCCGCCTTGCGAATGGCGCGGCGCAGCGAGTCGAGTTCGACGATGTCCTCGGCGAACGTCGACTCCGCGCTGATCTGTTTCGCCGAGGCACGTTCGGCGACGGGACGGTCGTCGATGCCGTGCGCGAGCCGATGCAGGGCGGGTCCGACGGTGGCGCCGAGCACCGAGGCCACCTCGACCGGCGACATCGCGGCGAGGTCGCCGATGGTCATGATCCCCAGGCGGGCCAGTCGATCTCCCGACACCGGACCGATACCCCACAACTTGCGGACCGGGAGCGCATGGAGGAACTCGCGCTCCCCGGACGGCGGGATCACCATCACACCATCGGGTTTGGCCATCCCCGACGCGATCTTGGCGAGCTGCTTGCCACTGCCCAGCCCGACCGACGCAGCCAGGCCGACCTCGGACCGAATCCGGGCCCGGAGGCGTTCGGCGAACTCGCGCGCGTCGGCGACGGTGGCACCGGCCAACTCCGCGGGCTCGGCGAAGGCCTCGTCGAAGGACAGCGTCTCGATGACCGGAACCGCTTCGCGCACAAGGGCGAACACGCGTTTGCTGACCACGCTGTACACCGCGCCGCGTGGCGGGATCACCACACCGGTGGGGCCGATCAGGCGGCGCGCCTGATGCATCGGCATGGCCGAACCCGCTCCGAACACCCGCGCCTCGTAGCTCGCCCCGGCGACCACGCCGCGGCCGCCTGAACCGCCGACGAGGACCGGACGTCCGCGCAGTGTCGGCCGGGTGAGTTGCTCGACGGAGGCGAAGAACGCATCCATGTCGAGGTGCATCACCCAGCGTGGACTCCGCTCACCGGACTCGCCGAGCGGCGATCCCGACCCCGGCGTCGGGTCGGCCCCGGCGGTCGGAACGGCTTCGGGACGCGGCACCCGTCCCAGTCTAGTGAGCGGGAGTCGTCCGACCCGGAGACCGGTGAGCAGGAGTGACGGCGAAGACGGGGATCAGCCCGGCGCGGGCCGCGAGTTCGGTGTCCGAGGACTTCAGATCCAGACCTTCGGGCAGAAAACGTCCCACCTCCCAGCCCCAGCGACGCAGGTACTCGCGGATGATCGGCGTGCGAAGGGTCGGGTCCACCTCGGTGAGGGCGACGTCGACGCGGCGGCGGCCACGACGCAGCTCGACGGTTCCCGCAGCCCGGGCGTTGCGCACCCACTGGGTCTCACCGCGCACGGCCACCAGGTATTCACCGCCGTCGAAGCGCAGGACGTTGACCGGTACGCGCTGCGGGCTTCCGGAGCGGCGTCCCACGACCGTGAGGGTCTGGGCGCCGGCGAGATTGACGCCGCGATCGGCGAGCCACCGGATCATGCGGTTGACGACGGCGTCTGCGCCGTGCGGGGCTTTGTAGTGACCGGCTGTGGTGGACATGGGAGGCCTTTCGACTGAGTTGCGATTCGAGAGCACCGCTCTCGAAATCGAGTGTGCACCGCGCCGGCCCAGAAATCAAGAGCACCGCTCTCGCTTGTGGCAGGATGGCGCCCATGGCCACCGGACGCAGCCGCGCGGAGAACCGCGCGATGATGACCGACGAGATCCGTCGCCTCGGTCGTGAGCACCTGACCACTTACGGTGCGGCGGGACTCTCCCTGCGTGCCATCGCCCGCGACATGGGCGTCGTCTCCTCGGCGGTGTACCGGTACGTCCCCAGTCGCGATGAACTCCTGACGATGCTGGTCGTGGAGGCCTACACCGACATCGCGGACGCGGTCGAGTCGGCCGTCGGCTCGGTCGAGCCATCACGACGGCAGGATCGACTGCGGATCGCCGCCGCGACCGCCCGGACCTGGGCACTCGACGACCCCGCTCGATGGGCACTCCTCTTCGGCAGCCCGGTGCCCGGGTACTCCGCGCCGGGCGACCGGACCATCGGGCCCGGGACGCGAATCCCGGCGTTGCTTCTCCGCGAGTGCGCCGCCGCGCATGCCGAGGGCCTGTTACGCGCCGATCTTCCCGCCCCCGCCGAGGGCATTGCCGCCGACATGGGCGCGATCCGGACCGAATTCGGACTCGGGTCCCCGCCGGCGGTGCTCGCCGCGGCGACCACCCTGTGGGCTGTGCTCGTCGGCGGGATCAGCCTGGAAACGTTCGGTCAGTACGGCGCCGACACCTTCGCCCACCCGGACGAACTCTTCCGGCACCAGATCGATCTCACCCTCGCGACGATGTTCGCGTGACGGCCGCCGACGAGCGGCGGCCCCCTCCCGTGATCGCTCGATCATCGACAGAGACCGGGATCATCTGGCGATCGCGCGTGGCCGGTCCGCCGCGGTGAGCTTGTCCGGGTTGCGCATGGCATAGACATGGTCGATCAAGCCGCCGTCAAGGCGCAGTGTCAGCGCGGACTGCAGGTGTCCTTCGTAGTAGACCGTGATCCCCGGCTGACTGTTGAAGACCGACGCGTCGGCCCGGTAGCCGTCGACCACGGCACCGATCCGGGCGAAACCCGACAACACACGTGCGACGTCGAGAGCGCCGTGAACGGGTCGGCGTACGGCAATCGCCTTCCCGTCGCTGTCGGCGGTGAGCACGGCGTCCGGTGTCAGCATCGACATCAGGTCGTCGACGTTCCCGGACTCGGCGACGGTGAGGAAGTCCTCGACGAAGGCCTCTGCGCGGACGCTGTCGACGGGCTCGAAACTCGGTCGGCACGCCGCGACGTGAGCACGGGCCCGACGAGCGGTCTCCCGCACTTCGGCCTCCGGCGAGCACAGGATGGTCCCGATCTCGGCGTCGGTGACACCGAACACCTCACCGAGGACGTACACGACGCGGTCCTCCGGCTGCAAGGATTCCAGAATCAGCAACATCGCTGTCGAGATCGACTCCGCCAGAACGGGATCGAATCCCGGGTCGTGATCGTCGAGCAAGAGCGGTTCCGGTAGCCAGGGACCCGTGTAGTTCTCGCTCGCGCGCAGTCTCGAACGCAAGGAGTCCAGTGCCGCCCGCGTGACCAGCGTGGTGAGCGCGAGCCGGTCGCCGTCGACCAGGTCCTCGCCGACGCCGGCGACGATATCCTCCGCGGCGACCGAGGAGCCCAGGATCTCGTAGACCATAGTGAAGAGCTGCGGCCGTAGATCGGCTGATCGATCCATAGGCCGTTCCACGTGGGTGCCGGTCATCGGTGGTGTCGGGCCTCTCCTGGTGCGCGGGTCGGCGCCGGCCGTACGCGTCCGCCACCGACGCCGAACTCGGACGGTGCCCGCGCGTGACCGGGTCGCCGCGAAGTCCACACCTGGGCTGCGGTGTCGACTCGTGACAGTGGCCCACACGCTACCGCGAGATCCCCGCGTTCCACCCCGACTACGTGATCTGGTCCCGACTTTGAGCCGGGCGCCTCGCAGAACACGGCGCCGCGCCGCCTCGCTCCCGGAGGTCCGGGAGCGAGGCAGCGGTCAGCCCGCCTTGGCGATGTCGGCCGTGACGCCGTCCCCGAGTTCGACGGCTGCGGCCTCGGTAGCTGTCGTGACGTCGAAACGCACCGCGAGGACCTCCCCCGCGATCAGGTCGGCGTGCGTCTGCGCCCATTCGAGACGCTCGCCGGGTACGACGAGGCGCACCTCGATCCGGTCGGAGACGTCGAGGCCCAGGTTGCGTCGGGCGTCCTGCAGCTCCCGGACCCGGTCCTTCGCCCAGCCCTCGGCTTCGAGTTCGGGAGTGACCGCGGTGTCGAGGACCACCAGCCCTGCGCCACCGGGCAGTTCGGCCGTGGAGTCGGGTTCGACCGCGACCAGACGGCGGGTGAACTCGCCCTCGTGCAGCTCGATGCCGTCCGCGTCGACGACCTCGGTACCGTCAGCGGCATCGCGCACCGACCAGTTCCCCGACTTGACCGCCTTGATCGCACGCTGGACGTCCTTGCCCAGACGCGGACCCGCGGCCCGGGCGTTCACCGCGACCTCGTACCGGCCGTACACGCTGGCGTCGGTGGCGAGCGTGACCGATTTGACGTTCATCTCGTCCTTGATCAGGTCGACGAACGGTTCCAGTGCCCCCGCGGTGGACGAGGCCACCGTGAGTCCCGACAGCGGCAGGCGGACGCGCAGCTTGTTGGCCTTGCGCACACTCGACGCCGTCGAACAGACGGCCTGAACCTGGTCCATGGCGCTCACCAGGTCGACGTCGGACGGCAGCTCACCTGCGGCGGGCCAGTCGGTCAGATGCACCGACCGTTCTCCCGTCAGCCCACGCCAGATCGCCTCGGTGGCCAGCGGGAGCAGCGGCGAGGCGAGTCGGCACGCGACCTCGAGCACCGTGTACAGGGTGTCGAAGGCATCGGAGTCCTCGTCCTGCCCCGCCCAGAAGCGCGCGCGCGAACGACGCACGTACCAATTGGTCAGCGACTCGACGAACTCCCGGAACGCATCGCACGCACCGGCGATGTCGTAGACGTCGAGCGCCTCGGTCATCGAGTCACGTGTCGTCGCCAGCTTCGCGAGGATGTAGCGGTCGAGCACATGCTGTGAATCCGTGCGCCACACCGCGGGTCGCTCGGCGTAGAGCTGCAGGAAGCTGTAGGCGTTCCACAGCGGCAACAAGGCCTGCCGCACGCCCTCGCGGATGCCGCGTTCGGTGACGACGAGGTTGCCGCCGCGCAGGATCGGCGACGCCATGAGGAACCAGCGCATGGCGTCGGAACCGTCGCGGTCGAAGACCTCGTTGACATCGGGGTAGTTGCGCTTCGACTTCGACATCTTCTGCCCGTCGTCGCCCAGCACGATGCCGTGTGCGGCAACCGTTTTGAACGCCGGGCGGTCGAACAGGGCGGTGGCGAGCACGTGCAGGGTGTAGAACCAGCCGCGGGTCTGCCCGTTGTACTCGACGATGAAGTCGCCCGGGTTGTGGGCGGGCGCCGATGCCGAGCCGCCGCCCTGTCCGTCACCCCCTTGTCCGTCATCACCGTCGAACCAGTCACGGTTCTCGAACGGATAGTGCACCTGCGCGAAGGGCATCGAACCCGATTCGAACCAGCAGTCGAGGACCTCGGGCACCCGCCGCATCGTCGACTTCCCGCTCGGATCATCGGGATTCGGGCGGGTGAGGTCGTCGATGAAGGGGCGGTGCAGGTTGTCCGGGCGCACCCCGAAGTCGCGCTCGAGCTCGTCGAGCGAGCCGTACACGTCGATGCGCGGGTGCTCCGGATCGTCGGAGATCCATACGGGCAGCGGCGCACCCCAGTAGCGGTTGCGGCTGATGTTCCAGTCGCGCGCGCCCTCCAGCCACTTGCCGAACTGTCCGTCACGGATGTGCTCGGGCACCCAGGTGATCTGTTTGTTCAACTCCACCATGCGGTCACGGAACTGGGTGACCGCGACGAACCACGACGCCACCGCCATGTAGATGAGCGGCTGGCCCGATCGCCACGAGTGCGGGTAGGAGTGCTCGATGGTCTCGTGGCGCAGGATACGCCCGGTCGCCTTGAGGTCCTTGATGATCACCGGGTTGGCGTCGAAGACCATCAGGCCCTCGTAGGGCGGCACCTGCGAGGTGAAACGGCCGCCCGGATCGAGGGGCTGGACGACCTCGATGCCGTTGGCGGTGGCGAGGTCCATGTCCTCCTCACCGAAAGCCGGTGCGAGGTGGACGATCCCGGTGCCGCTGTCGGTGGTGACGTAGTCGCCCAGCAGCACCCGGTGCGAGTTCGGGTGGCCGGCGAAGAAGTCGAAGGGAGGCGTGTAGGACAGATCCTTCAGATCCGCGCCACGGTGAGTGCCGAGCACCTCCGGGTCGCTGATCTCCTTGGCGTAGGCGCCCAGCAGCGCCTCGGCCAGGAGGTACTGCTGACCGTCGGCTGCCTTGACGTGTGCATAGGTGACGTCGGGGTTGACCGCGATCGCGAGGTTCGACGGCAGGGTCCACGGCGTGGTCGTCCAGATGAGCGCGTTGACACCGTCGAGCGAGGACAAGGGGCCGTCGGGAACCCTCAGCGGCATCGTGACGGTGACCGCCGGGTCCTGCCGCATCCGGTAGGCGTCGTCGAGCTTGGACTCCTGGTTCGACAGCGGCGTCTGCTCGTACCAGCTGTACGGCAGCACGCGGTAACCCTGGTAGATCAAACCCTTGTCGTAGAGCGCCTTGAATGCCCACATCACCGACTCCATGAAGTCGAGATCGAGGGTCTTGTAGTCGTTGTCGAAGTCGACCCAGCGCGCCTGCCGGGTCACGTAGTCGCGCCACTCCCCGGTGTACCGCAGCACCGAGTCGCGGCAGTACTCGTTGAACTTCGCCATGCCCATCTTCTCGATCTCCGACTTGTCGGTGATCCCGAGCTGGCGTTCGGCCTCGAGTTCGGCGGGGAGACCATGTGTGTCCCAACCGAATCGGCGGTCGACCTTCTTACCGAGCATGGTCTGGTACCGCGGTACCACGTCCTTGACGTAACCGGTCAGCAGGTGGCCGTAGTGAGGTAGTCCGTTGGCGAAGGGCGGGCCGTCGTAGAAGACGAACTCGTCGGCATCCGCGCGGTTCTCGATGGACGCGGCGAAGGTCGAGTCGGCCTCCCAGTACTGCAGAACCCGCTGTTCCACCGAAGGGAAGTCGGGCGCACTCCGGCCGGTACCCCCGGTCATGTCGATCTTCGGGTACACCCGTCCGGTGTGGGTGGGGTCGGTCACGGCTCGTCTCCTCGTGCCTGGTGATGTCTCATCGGCACGGGGACGCACACCATCGGTCTGCGCGGTACCACCCCGCTTGCGCCGGGAATCCGGCGCCACTCGTCGAACCGCGACGGCGGACGCCGCACGATCCCGCGGCTGTCACGGGCCACACCCGCCCGGTTCTACTGAGGACCCGAGGGTCCTGTTCTTCCGGGTGCTCCCCGGTGATGGCCGGATCGACGCGACCATCAGTGTAGCCGCGTGCCACCAGCAGCGGCCAACGGGTTGACCGCCATCACTCCGGCGGTGGGTGCCAGTTCGGATCGAGCGGGTCGAAGCCGGCGTCACGGGGTCGGCGGGGGGAAGCGTCTCCCCGCCCCTCCGACGGGATCCGGTCGGCGGGCTCCACGGTGTCCCCGCCACGCTGCTCCTCCGACGCCCATCGCGGAGGGGTGGCCGGGAACGGGGGCGACTCGTACGACCGTTCGCCCGAGTTCGGAACCGGCCCTCGGTCCGGTCGACCGAAGTCCGGACGGCGTTCTTCCGGCGCCCATTGCTGCCGAGGCGGCGGGCCGGGACGGTCCGATCGAGGGGGGCCCGACGGTGCCGCTCGAGTCGGGGCAGGACGAACCGGGCCGGGATGCTGCGCACCCTGCTGTCCCGGCTGACGAGGGTCGAACCGCTGGGTCGAGTCGTCGCGCCGGACGGGTCCGACGACGGTCGGATCTCCGGAAGGGTCGCCACCGACCGACCGCAGATAATCCTCGAGAGTGCCCTCTCGTCGTTCCTGCGCGGGACGGCCGGATGGTTCGGGGCGCTCGGGTGCGGCCATTCCGGGTTCGAACGGCGGTGAGTCATACCGTGATCGGGGACCCGACGGGGCATTGTCACCACCCGTCGGGGCGTCGACAGCCTGCGTCGGATATCGCCTGGTGGGCTCGTCCGCGTCGGAGCCGCCCGGGGATGACGCCTGCTCAGTATCGGACTCGGACGAGTAGGGATCTCGACCGGCACCCGGCACCATGTCCTCGATGGAGCGTCCGGCCTCTGCTCGTCGACCCGAGAAGACGTCGACGAGAAGGAAACCGAGCCCGACGAGACAGACCACGATGCAGGCGACGGCGAGCCACACGGTCCCGGTGATGAGACCGAGGATCAGCAGCACGAACCCGATGAGGGTCGCGGCCAGGGCCAGGGTCAGCACATCACCAGCCTACTGTGCACGTCGTGCCGGGTCAGCTGGGCGAGTAGCTGCTGAATCCGCCGCTGCCCGGGTCGTTCGAGAAGGACTGATCGGGCCGCCCACCCTCGACCGGCGCAGCGCTGCCGCGCTGCTGCAACTCTTCGAGCTGGGATTCGAGGTAGGTCTTGAGACGGGTCCGGTACTCGCGCTCGAAGGTCTTGAGCTGTTCGATCCGGCCCTCGAGGACACCGCGCTGCTGATTGATCGTGCCCATGATCTCGCTGTGCTTGCGCTCGGCGTCGCTCTGCAGTGCGTCCGCACGCTCTTGAGCCTGGCGCAGCTGGGCCTCCGACCGCGTCTGGGCATCGGCCAGGATGGCCTCGGACCGCTGACGTGCATCGGCGAGCATGGCGTCGGACTTGGTCTGGGCTTCCGAGACCATCGTGTCGGCGCGTGTCTGTGCGTCGGACAGCATGGCGTCGGCGTCCGCACGGGCACTGCCGGTGAGGCGGTCGGCGGTGTCCTGCGCGAGCGCGAGGACGCGCGCGGCGCGCACGTTCGCGTCGTCGTTGGTCGCCTGCGGGGCGGGCGTGGGTGCCGGCGCGACTGGCTCGGGCGCTGCGGGCTTGGCGAACATCTGGGTGCGGTCGTCGGCCCCAGAACCACCACCGGAGCGTGCGTCGGCGAGCTCGCCCTCGAGTTCTTCTACGCGCTGCTTGAGGTCCGTGTTCTCCTCGATCAGCCGCGCGAGCTCGGCCTCGACGAAGTCGAGGAACTGATCGACCTCATCCTCGTTGTAACCGCGCTTTCCGATGGGCGGTTTGCTGAACGCGACGTTGTGCACATCAGCTGGAGTCAGCCGCATGTCGGTTCCCCTCGTGTCTGGTGGTGAACTTGTGTTCAGTTGGCGGGCCGTCCAACCCGGATCGCGCGACGGTGAGTCGTTCGACCAATACAGGTTGTCACTAACTATTCATACCAGTCAAAAATTGTAACTGGCGACCAATCCTGTCACACGCGAACCGCTGGTCGCACGTTGCCGATGCGCTGTTGCAACCGAACGGTCATCCGAAGATGATCTCCAACGGTAGACCATCGCCGTCTCGCGAGGTACCCGAGCGCGGATCGGCGGGGCGCGGATCGACACTGTGGATCACGCGGGTCGACCATCTCCCCGACAGGTCGGCGGCGGAGAACGGTAAGACGATCAGGACCGGGACAGCAGGCCGGCCAGGGCCACCGAGTCGGCAAGCGCGTCCGCACGCAGACCGTTGACCACGTTCATTCCGATGATCACCACCAGCATCACGATCATGAGGGACAGGTCGAGTCGGATCGGTCCCAGCGGGATCGGCGGGAGGATTCGCCGCAGCGCCTTGATGGGCGGGTCGGTTGCCGTGAAGACCATCTCGATGACGACCACCGCGAAACCGGTCGGCCGCCACTCGTGGGCGAAGGTCCGGACGAGTTCGACGACCAGCCGACCCAGTAGGAGCAACCAAAAAATCAACAGGACGTAATACAAGACGCCCAACAGAATCGCAGCCACGCGTCAAGAGTGCCTGATCGTCGCGGACTTCGGCGAACCGAGGCCGTCGGCGCGTGTCAGGCGTGGTTGTAGAAGCCGGTCTCGGCGATCTTGCGGCGGTCCTCCGGCGAGACGTCGACGTCGGCGGGCGACAGGAGGAACACCTTCGTCGCGACCTTGTCGAACGAGCCGCGCAGGGCGAAGGCCAGTCCGGCGGCGAAATCGACGAGGCGCTTGGCGTCGTCGTTGCTCATGTCGACGAGGTCCATGATGACCGGATTCCCGTCGCGGAAGCGCTCGCCGATGGTGCGGGCCTCGCTGTAGTCCGAGGGACGCAGGGTGGTGATCTTCTGCAGTGGGCTGTCGGCGAAGACCCGCTCGAGTTCCACGCGCGGGTCGGGACCCATCGAACGGGAGGCGGTGGCCGCGCGCAGCGCCGCACCGGAGGACCGCTGCAGCGGTTCGAGGCGGGCGCCCCCGCGCATCGGCGCCTCGGCGGTCGCCCGCGATCCGGCGTAGGCGTACTCGGGAACGTATTCGGGAGCCATCTCGAATCCGCCGTCGAAATGACGGTCGGACAGTTCGTCGCGGTACGCCATCTCGTCGCGGTATCCCGCGTCGCGGAACGCCGGCTCGTAGCCCGGGTCGTAGGACGAGTCGCCGTAGTAGTCGTCGCGGTAGGCGCGCTCACGTGACCGCTCGCGCAGCGGCGGAGCCGACTCCTCGAGGTAGTCGTCCTCGTATTCACTCGGCGGCACCATGCCGAAGTAAGCCTTGAACTTCTGCATCGTGGTCATAGTCGGCCTCTCTGTCATTCGACGCCGGTGTGCTGCCGTGCCGGATGGTGCATCTGATGTCAGTGAGCTAATTGCGCTTGCTGTGTCACTTGGTTCTGGTGTTACCAATGTGATTACTGAGAGAGTAGCGGCCGGTCGCCCATGATCGCGGTTCCGACACGCACACATGTCGACCCCGCCGCGACCGCGGCCTCGAGGTCACCTGACATGCCGGCCGACAGTTCGACCGCGTCCGGATGGCGGGTGCGGAACTCCTGATGGATACGCGCGGATTCGGCCATCCAGCGATCGGCGTCGCCGTGGAGCGGGGCGATGACCATGAGCCCGCGCAACCGCAGCGACCCGGCCGCGACGACCTGGTCGGCGAGTGGCGGGAGATCACGCTCGGCGACGCCGCTGCGCTCGGGATCACCGTCCAGACTCACCTGGAGCAGTACGTCGAGCGGCGCCTGCCGCTCCCCCTCGTCCAGGGCCGCCGTCGCCGCCCGGTCGAGGGATTCCACGACCTTGGACCGGTCGACCGAATGAACCGCCCGTGCCCACCGTGCGATGGACCGGGCCTTCTTGGACTGCACGCCACCGATCATGTCGAACACCGGGACGTCGTCGGGTTCCGGCGGAATCCAGTCGGCGAGCACCTCGGCGACCTTGCGACCCGCCTCCGGTTCGCGGGACTCGCCGAAGGCCCGCTCCCCGAGGTCGAGCAGGCGGCGCACGTCGGCGGCGGGAAAGAACTTGGTGACCACCAGCAGTTCGCACGATCCCGCGGGCCGGCCTGCCGCGTCGACGGCCGCATCGAGGCGACGGTGCACCCCGGCCAGCCGGTCGGCCAGTTCGGCGGTACGCGCATCACGTGAGTCGGTCATGTCCCATTCTTCGTCTCGGCCTGACTACTTCTCGTGGGCGAGCCGGTCCGCATCGGATGGTTGTCCGGACGGCTCCTGCACGCCTGGCCCGAGTTCGATGTCCCCGAGTTCGATGTCCCCGTGCTGGATGTCCCCGTGCTGGATGTCACCGTCGGGATCATCGTCGACTTCGGGATCGATCCAGATGACCGACGCGAGACGGCCGGTGGGCGCACCCCTACGGTGACTGAAGAGACTCGGGTCCGAGATGGTGCAGCGCGGATCGATCGCCACTCCCCCGACACCTGCTTCGAGCAGTTGCCGCCGCAGCCCGGCCCGGAGGTCGAGGCCGGTGGTGCCCTTCTTGGTTCGCACGGCACTGCCGGGCAGATGTTTCTCCACGTCGGCTTGCATCGCGGGCGGCACCTCGTAGTGGTCACCACTGGCGGCCGGACCGAGGAAGGCTCCGATGGATTCGATGCGCGCGCCGAGCTCGACCATCGCGCGCAGCGTGGCGGGCACGATACCGATCCGGGCGCCCACCCGTCCGGCGTGGACACCGGCGATGACCCCGGCCTCGTCGTCGCTCAACAGCACGGGCACACAGTCCGCGGACAGCACCGCGAGGGCCAGTCCAGGGGTCGTGGTGACCAGCGCGTCGGTGGCGGGCACCGGTTCGCTCACCGGGCCGTCGACCACGGTGATCGTCCGGCTGTGGATCTGTTCCATCCACACGACCGAACCCGGTGCCACACCGATCTGTTCGGCGAGGCGACTTCGGTTGGCGGACACCGCCTCCGGATCGTCTCCTACGTGGTCACCGAGATTGAACGTGTCATACGGCGGCACCGAGACGCCGCCGGCACGGGTGGTGACCACACGGCGCACCCGCATCAGCGCGCTCAGCGCTTCATGAACGACGGCACGTCGACGTCGTCGTCATCGAGCCGGACGGTGTTGCGACGCGGCGGCTCGGCGTCCTGCTCGCGCTCGAACGGATCGCCTGCGCCCTTGGGCATGTCACCGAACAGCGGATCGTTCTTGGCCGGCTGGGACACCGCCCCGGCCTGCCCCGGCCCGACCGCGGAGCGTCCCGCGGCGGCGGGCACATCGGCGCGCTTCTTCGGTGTGCCGCCGTCGAATCCGGCCGCGATGACCGTGACGCGCACCTCGTCGCCGAGGTTGTCGTCGATGACCGTGCCGAAGATGATGTTCGCGTCCTCGTGGGCGGCCTCCTGCACCTGCGTCGCGGCGTTGTGGATCTCGAACAGACCCAGGTCGCTACCGCCGGCGATCGAGATGAGCACGCCGCGAGCACCTTCCATGGATGCCTCGAGCAGTGGCGAGTTGATCGCCGACTCGGCGGCCTTGCGGGCCCGCTCTTCGCCCCGTGCCGAACCGATGCCCATCAGTGCGCTGCCTGCGTCGCTCATCACGCCCTTGACGTCGGCGAAGTCGACGTTGATCAGACCGGGTGTGGTGATGAGGTCGGTGATGCCCTGGACACCGTTGAGCAGGACCTCGTCGGCGCTGCGGAAGGCATCCATCAGGCTGACCTGGGCGTCGCCGAGCTGCAGCAGCCGGTCGTTGGGGATGACGATGAGGGTGTCGCAGGACTCGCGCAGAGCGGTGATGCCTGCCTCGGCCTGACCGCCGCGACGCTTGCCCTCGAAGGAGAACGGCCGGGTGACGACGCCGACGGTCAGTGCGCCGAGTTTGCGGGCGATCTGAGCGACGACCGGCGCGCCGCCGGTACCGGTGCCGCCACCCTCACCCGCGGTGACGAACACCATGTCGGCGCCCTTGAGGAGCTCCTCGATCTCGTCGCGAGCGTCCTCGGCGGCCCGACGGCCGACCTCGGGATCGGCCCCGGCCCCGAGGCCACGTGTGGAGTCGCGGCCGACGTCGAGTTTCACGTCGGCGTCGCTCATCAGCAGCGCCTGCGCGTCGGTGTTGATCGCGATGAACTCGACTCCCTTGAGTCCCTGTTCGATCATCCGGTTGACGGCATTCACGCCGCCACCGCCGATGCCGACGACCTTGATGACGGCCAGGTAGTTGTGCGGTGGCGTCATGCGCTCGCCTTCCTTGTGTGGGTCCTGCTCGTGATGGGTGGTGCTGTTGGCCGGAGGTGCCGGGCGACAAACCCTAAACCTGAACCATAGATTTAGAGTTATGTCAAGTAACTGCTTGTGGGGATGACGCTAGGCATCGAAGGCCGCGGTATCCACATCCGCCCTCGGCGTGTCGGCAAGTCGTACCGAATTCGGCCGGAGTTCTCAGCTTTTCGGCGTTCGACGGCCCGCGGAGCTCACCGGTACGCCGGGAACTCGGGACTCGACACGTTGTACATGGACGCCTTGCGTGTCAGCAGGTGCGTGAGAGTCCGTGCCTTCTCGTCGCCGCGGTCACTGTCCCCCCACACCACGGTCCGCTTGCGCGTCAGCGTGAACTCGATGTCGACCGGCGAGGTCGCGGTCACCCGGATCACCTGCCGGGCCAGCGATTCGGGGAGTCCGGCCACCGCGGCGATGGTCTCCCTCGTGGTCGGGTCCGCGGGACCCGGATTGGGGGTGTCGAGCACCGGCAGTTTGAGGACCTCGGGAGGGACGCCCTGGGTGCGGTCGTAGTCGAGGAAGGCCACACCCGACCTATCCAGGACGTGGACCTCGTCGCCGTTGTTGACGATCACGACGGGCACGCGTTCGGTGACCGTGATGGTGAGTGACGACGGATAGGTGCGCTGCACCCGGACCGACTCCACCGACGGGATGGTCGCGACCCGCTGCGCGACCGCCTTCGTGTCGACCTGGAGCAGGGGCGTACCCGCGGGCACGGCCGCGGCGCGCAGGATCTCGTCGGCCGGGATCGCACCGTTGTCGCGGACATCGGTGCTGCGCACCGACATCAGCGGGGTCAGGTAGGCGATCAAGACCAGACCGACACCGGCGGCGATGACCATCAGGGCGCCGAGGACCACGCGGGCCCGGCGTCGCTGTGGCCACCTGATCACGACACCTGCCCCGTCAGTCCGGGGTCCTCGGCGCCGGCGCCGGTGGCGTCGGGAGATCGGTCGTCGGGAGATCGGTCGTCGGGAGATCGGTCGGCGAGTGCGGCCAGGATCTCCGGTCCCTGCATGGTGATGTCGCCCGCTCCGAGGGTGAGGACCACATCTCCCCGTCGGGCGAGGTCGGCGACCTGCCCGGCGAGTCGGGAGAGGTCGGGGGCGAAGACTCCCGGCACGGTGAGCTTGTCGGCGATCGTGCGTCCGCTCACCCCTGGGACCGGCGCCTCACGGGCGCCGTACACGTCGGCGACGACCACCGCGTCCGCGAGGTCGAGGGCAGTTGCGAACTCGTCGGCGAACTCGAGGGTCCGCGAGTACAGGTGCGGTTGGAACACCGCGATGACGCGCCCGCGGGACGAGTCCCCACCGGCGCGCGCCGAGATCATGTCCTGTGCCGCCGACAGGACGGCACGCACCTCGGTCGGGTGATGCGCGTAGTCGTCTATGACCTCGACCCCGCCGCGTTGGCCCCGGAACTCGAACCGCCGGTGGACACCGCCGAACGAACCGATTCCGGCCAGGATCCCGTCGAGTCGCTCGGTGTCCGCGTCGGCGAGACCGGTGACCCGCGCCGCGCCGATCGCCGCGGCCAATGCGTTGAGCGCCATGTGTTCCCCGGGCAGCGGGAGAGTCAGCTGCCGTTCGGCACCGTCGGGGCACACCGGCGCCGCGAACCGCACGGTGGCCGTTCCCCCGCCGCCGCGTGCTTCCCAGGACTGCAGTGTCGCGACGTTGGGCACGTCGGGTGCGAGATCGGCGTGCGCTCCGCGCCCGTACCCGAGGACGGTCACCCCGCGGTCGGTCAGTGTTTCCGCGACGCGCCCGGCCAGGGCTGCCGACCCGGCGTCGTCGAGACACACCACCAGTGAGCCGCCGGAGACGATCCGCGCGGCGAATCTGTCGAACACGTCGACGTAGGCCTCGATGGAGCCGAAGAAATCGAGATGGTCGGCGTCGATGTTGGTGACGACGACGACGTCCGGGGTGTACTCGAGCAGCGAACCGTCACTCTCGTCGGCCTCGGCGACGAAGACGGGGTCGCCGCCGTGGTGGGCGTTGGTGCCCGACTCGTTCAGCTCGCCACCGATCGCGAAGGACGGGTCGATGCCCGCGTGCTGCAAGGCGACGACGGCCATCGAGGTCGTCGACGTCTTGCCGTGGGTGCCCGCGATGAGCAGGCTGCGCTGTCCGACCATCAGTTGAGCGAGGACCCGGGGACGCAACAACACCGGGATGCCACGGGACTTCGCGGCGACGAGTTCCGGGTTGGTCTTGGGGATCGCGGCGTGCGTCGTGACGACCACCGACGGCCCGCCCGGGATCTGGTCGAGCGCGGAGGGGTCGTGTCCCACCTGCACCCTCGCGCCGCGGGTCCTCAGTTCGAGAATGCCGCGGCTGTTCTTGGCGTCGGACCCGGACACCTGACCTCCCCGCGCGAGGAGTATCCGCGCCAGGCCCGACATCCCGGCGCCGCCGATACCGACCATGTGCACTCGCTGCAGTTCCGGGGGCAGCTCACCCGCACCGCCGGGCGACGACGTCTCATCGGTCACGTCGCGACCTCCCACGGCGTCCCGACCGGAAATCCTGGGCGAGTTCGATCGCGGCGGTCGCGACCGCCGCCGCGGCGTCACGGTGTCCGGTTCCGGCTGCTGCCGTCGACATCTGTTGCAGCCGAGCCGGATCCTTCAGGAGCGTCGGTACCTCGCGGGCCACCCAGTCGGCGTCCACGGTCGCGTCGTCGACCAGGAGTCCCCCACCGGCCTCGACGACCGGCAGCGCGTTGAGCCGCTGCTCACCGTTGCCGTGCGGGAGCGGCACGTAGATGGCGGGCAGCCCGGTCGCCGACACCTCGGCGACCGTCATGGCACCGGACCGGCACATCACCAGATCTGCGGCCGAGTAGGCGAGGTCCATCCGCTTGAGGTAGCCGACGGCGCGATACGGCGGCGCGCCGTCGACGACCGCGGGATCGATCGAGTTCTTGGGGCCGTAGGCATGCAACACGCCGATGCCGTTCTTGCCCAACGCTTCTGCCGCACCGGACACCGCGTCGTTGAGACGTTGTGCGCCTTGGGAGCCGCCGAAGACGAGCAGCGTCGGGGCATCGTCGTCGAGGCTGAAGTAGTGACGCGCCTTGGCCCGCAGCTCGGCGCGGTCGAGTTCGGCGAGGACTCCGCGGACCGGGATGCCCACGACCGTCGCATCGAGCCCGGAGCCGTCGACGGCCGCGAGGACGCGGTCGGCGAATCGTGCACCCACCTTGTTGGCGATCCCCGCCGAGGCGTTGGCCTCGTGGATGACGATCGGGATCCGGCGCCGCCGCCGCAGGTGCATCTGCGCGGCGAGGTAGGCCGGCACCGCGACGTAGCCGCCGAAACCGATGACGACGTCGGCGTCGACCTCGTCGAGGATCTTGCGGGTCGCGGCCACCGACCCGATGAGCCGTCCCGGTACCCGGGCCAGATCGAGTCCCGCTTTGCGTGGCAGCGGCACCGGTGGGATGAGGCGTAGGTCGTACCCACGTTCGGGGACAAGTGTGACCTCGAGGCCACGGCTCGTGCCGAGGGCGGTGATGCGGGCGGTCGGGTCGATGCGGGACACCGCGTCGGCGACGGCGAGCGCGGGTTCGATGTGCCCGGCCGTGCCACCTCCGGCGACCACCACCGACAGCGGGCGGCCCTTCGGCCGACCGGTCGTATGAGATTGTCCTGCACCCGAACTCACCGGTGTCGTCACTCCATTCCAGCCTGTGTCCATGTCTGGCGGGTCCACAGTCGCGGGTTCTGCGTCGTCTCGGGTCCGGCCGGTCAGCGTCGACCGGCGCCGCGGCGCGGCTGCCGATCCGGATCGGCGGACCGGGCGGAACGCGTCTGGTGGGCCCCCGCCCGCCAGCCCGGAGACGCCGGACGGCGCGCCGTGCCCTGTCCCTGATACCCGCCACCGTAGTCGACGCCGGGTCGCGTGGACCACGCAGACCGCGCCTGGCCGCGCGCAGCACCGTCGACGCCGGGTCGCGTGGACCACGCAGACCGCGCCTGGCCGCGCGCAGCACCGTCGACGCCGGGTCGCGTCGACCAGGTAGCCCGTCCCTGACCGCGCGCGGCCGCACCCGTGTCGCGACGCGGCGTCGTCGCGCGTGCACCGCGACGGTCGGCGGTGCGGCGCGCGTCCTGCGTGGGTTCGGTCGACCGGGCGCTCCGCTTCCAGGGCATCGTGAAGCGGGTGCGACTCCGGCCGGAGTCGTTCGCGGGTGCCCGTCCGCTGGGTGGCCGGGGCCTTCCGGCGGCGGGAGCCCGCCCTCCCCAGCCGGTTCGGCCGGTCGATCCGGGCGCCGACATCCGCGTCGCGGATGTCCGTCGCCGATCCAGCCGGTCGCGCAACGACTCGGCTCGGGTCTGCCGATAGGCGACGGGTGTCGGCAGCCGGAGCCACCGGGCGAAGCGGCCCGGCGAACCGGTGGTGAGGGTGGCGACCGCCTCGGGTTCATGCCTCGCGGCGTTGGCGAGCAGGCCGAGCATCGCGAGCACGGTCAGCGTGGACGTGCCACCTGCGGAGATGAGGGGCAGCTGGATGCCGGTGACCGGAAGGAGACCGATCACGTAACCGATGTTGATGAACGCCTGTGCGGTGATGAGCACCGTGATGGTCGCCGACATCAGTCGGAGGAACGGGTCGGTGGATCGGTGGGCGATGCGGAACCCGATGTAGGCGAGGACGACGAACAGGAAGACCACCATCAGTCCGCCGAGGAGGCCGAGTTCCTCGCCGATGATCGCGAAGATGAAGTCGTTGTGGGCGTTGGGCAGGTAGTTCCACTTGGCGCTGGACTGTCCGAGTCCCACACCGAAGACCCCGCCGTTCGCGAGGGCGTAGGTGGCCTGTCGCGCCTGGTAGCCGGCGCCCTGGGGGTCGTCGACGTTGCCGAGGAAGCTCATCACGCGCTGCGACCGGTAGCCCTCGGCGAGCGCGAGGATGACCGCGAGGACGATGCCGGACACCGCGAACGACACGAACACCTTGATCGGCAGGCCGGCGAACCACAGCATCGCACCGACGATGATCGCGATGGTGATCGTCGTCGACAGGTTGGGCTCGAGGATGATCAGCAGGCACACCAGCATCGCGACGGGCACGAGCGGGACGAGCAGTTCGCGCAGGGACGCGCGATCGCGGCGACGCGAGGCCAGCAGATGGGCACCCCAGATGCACAGCGCGACCTTCACCAGCTCCGAGGGCTGCACCGACAGTCCATAGATGACGAACCAGCGTCGGGCGCCCTGACTCAGGGTGCCGACCCCGGGGATGAGGACGAGGGCCAGCAGCACGACCGCGATGAACATCGTGGGTGCGGCGAAGCGTCGCAGGAGCCGCACCGGCAGGCGCAGCATGAAATAGAAGACGACCAATCCGAGCAGCGCGAAGATCATCTGCGTCGCGAACAGCCCGTACGCCGACCCTTCTTTGGAGTACCCCTCCACCGACGAGGCCGACAGCACCATCACCAGCCCGAAGGCGGTGAGCAGGAACGACATCGTGAGGATCAGCTGATACGACGCGAGCGGACGCGCCAGCAGGTTCCGGATGCCCTCGATGACCACCGCCGGAACGGAGGCGGTGGCACCCGCGGCCGCACCGGCCCGGCGTGCGGCCTCGGCGGGTTTCGTGCGCGAACCCCGCGTCGTCTCGGCGGAGCGCTCGGCGTCGTCGTCCCGGTTGTCGGCCGACGGGTCCTCGGATGCTGTCGAGGGCTCGGTCTCGCCGGTTGCGTCCGGCTCGTCGCTCACGGCGTCACCACCGTGGTCGGGGCGTCGGCCGCGGTCTCGCTGCCCACGCGACTCACCGTCCCGAACGCGTGGGCCCGGCGATGCGGCGCGCGGCGCCGGCGAAGGCATCGCCGCGGGCACCGTAGCCGGGGAACATGTCGAGCGAGGCAGCCGCGGGGGCGAGCAGCACCGCATCGGGAGTCGGGTCGCTGGCGACGGCGAGCTCCCAGGCTTCCTCGACCGCCCGTTCCAGAACGGCTACCGAGGTCGCCGTCCGAGCGGGGTCCGTGGGCGCGGAAGAGTGCGCGGTGGTGTCCGGCGATGAGGGGGCGGGAGTGGCCTCTCCCGGGCGATGCACGTTCACCGTGCCATCGTCCCCTGTGAATACTGTGACTGTTGGGACTTCTGGGGCGTGTCGCGCGATCGCCTCGA
Source organism: Gordonia terrae (assembly GCF_051789125.1). Lineage (GTDB taxonomy): Bacteria > Actinomycetota > Actinomycetes > Mycobacteriales > Mycobacteriaceae > Gordonia > Gordonia terrae_A. The sequence goes on from NZ_CP196526.1 coordinate 3,182,879, forward strand.
CAACCAGTTGCCGATCTCGTCCGATCGCGACCACGCCGGCGAGGCGACCACCCACCGCGGCGAGCATCTCGTCCATCGATGCGCCCTTGAGCAATCCGCCGGCGATGAGCACCACCCGGTCGAAGGCCGACACCGCCGCCTGCGCGGCGTGCGGGTTGGTGGCCTTCGAGTCGTCGACGAAGACGATGCCGTCGCGGGCGGCGACGACCTCACCGCGATGGCCGGCCGGCCGGAACGAGTCGAGGCCGGCGCGCACCGCGTCGCGGTCGATGCCGACGGCCAGCGCCAGCGCCGACGCCGCGAGCGCGTCGGCGATCCCGGACGGTCCCGCGGGAACCACGCGGTCGGCGGCGAACAGGCGCCCGGCGCCGAAGGCCCGGTCGGTGAGCCAGCCGTCGTCGACGCCGAGCTCCCCCTCCGCCGGCCGCGCGAGTGTGAACCCGACCCGGCGACCCGAGGCAGGCAGACCGGACGCGACCGCGTCGTCGAGCCCGACGACCGAGACCGCTCCCCGCAGCGCGCCCGCCTTCGCCATCGCGTAGGAGTCGAAGGAACCGTGCCAGTCGAGATGGTCCTCGGCGACGTTGAGCACGACGCCGGCATCGGGTCGTACCGATGGCGCCCAGTGCAGCTGGAACGACGACAGTTCGGCGCAGAGCACGTCCACCCGCGGTGTCGCCCGCATCGCGTCGAGCACCGGCAGTCCGATGTTGCCGCATGCGGCGCCCGCCCGGTCCGATGCCTCGACGATCCCGGCGAGCATCGACGTCGTCGTGGTCTTCCCGTTGGTTCCGGTGACCACCAGCCAGGTACGCGGCTCGCCCAGCAGACCGGCGCGGTCCACGCGCCAGGCGAGCTCGACCTCGCCCCAGACCGGGACCCCGCCCGCGGTCGCCGCGTCGACGAGGGCATGTGTCGGAGCGAAACCCGGCGACACGACGACGACGGCGGTGCGGCCGGTCCACTCGTGATCGCCGAGCAGGTCCGACACCGCAACCGGCTCGACGCCCTGCGCGGCCAGCTCGTCGACCCCGGCCACCGCGCGAATCGCCGCATCGCGCGTCGCGTGGTCCGCATCGCGCGCGGCGAACCGGTCGTCGGCGAGCAGGACCTGCGCGCCGAGCGTCACCAGGTATCGCGCCGCGGACATTCCCGCCGTGCCGGCACCGCCGACCACGACGGTCCGTCCGTCGAGGTCACGCGGGGACGGTCCGTCGGGTTGCGAACCGGCGGCGTCGGGTCGCCGATCAGCCATGGGGCTCAGCCATTGGTCGTCAGGAACTCGCCGTAGAACAGCGACAGTCCGAGTGCGCAGGCGATGGCGGTGAGCAGCCAGAACCGGATGATCACGGTGGTCTCGGCCCACCCGCCGAGTTCGAAGTGGTGGTGGAAGGGAGCCATCCGGAACACGCGGCGCCCGGTGGTCCGGAAGAAGGCGATCTGGATGACCACCGACATGATCTCGGCGACGAACAGCGCACCGATCACGACGGCGAGCAACTCGGTACGCGTGGTGATCGACAGTCCGGCGAGCATGCCCCCCAGCGCCAGCGAGCCGGTGTCGCCCATGAAGATCTTGGCCGGCGCCGCGTTCCACCACAGGAAGCCCAGGCACGCGCCGCCACCGGCCACCGCGATCAGCGCGAGGTCGAGCGGGTCACGCACCTGGTAGCACCCGGTGGGGATCTCGCTGGGCGGCTTCGCGCCGCCCGCGCAGGCGTTGACGAACTGGAAGAACGTGACGAGGACGTAGGAGCCGAGGACCATCGCCATCGATCCCGCGGCCAGCCCGTCGAGCCCGTCGGTGAAGTTCACCGCGTTCGACCAGGCCGCCACCACGAGCCAGCAGAACACCACGAACACCACCGAGCCGAGAGTGATCGCGTCGATGTCACGCACGTAGGAGAGGTTGGTGCTCGCCGGGGTGTAGCCGTAGTCGTTGCGGAACTGCAGGACCAGGATGCCGAAGAGGATCGCCGCGACGAACTGCCCGATCGACTTGGCGGTCTTGTTCAGGCCGAGGTTGCGGTGCTTGCGGATCTTGATGATGTCGTCGAGGAAACCGACGACGCCCAGTGCGGTCGCGAGCCCGAGGACCAGCAGACCCGACGCAGTGGGTCCGTTCCCCGAGTCGGTGAACAGTCCCACCAGGTGCGCGCCGAAGTACCCGGCCCACAGCGCCGCCAGGATCGCGACACCGCCCATCGACGGTGTGCCGCGCTTGGTCTGATGACTCTTCGGGCCCTCGACCCGGATCTCCTGACCGAAGCCCTGCCGGGAGAACACCTTGATGAGGACCGGGGTGAGCAGGATCGACACCGCGATCGCGATCGCACCCGCGAGCAGGATCTGTGTCACCGTGCTGCCCTCGTGTCCACTCCGTACCCGACCCTGTCGTCTGTCACGCTTCTGTACCCGCCCACGTCTGTGTCCCCGAACCTGTCCTGTGTCGTGCGCCCGTGTCGCTCACCGGGCTCCTTCGCCGCCACCTGCGCGCTCACGGCTCCCCCTCGCCGTCGTCGGGTGCGGTCGCCGGCTCCGCGTCGGCGACCTGCCATCCGCAGCGCTCACTCCATGCGGCGATCACCGAGTCCAGATCCGCGGTCGCCGACGCCAGCAGCACGATGTCGCCTGCGGCAGGACGCCAGTCGGGATCGGCGTCGACCAGGCGAGCCGCGTCGTCGACCGACTCGACGAGGCGCGCCTCGTCACCCCACGAACCCTCCATGATCGCGCCCTGGTGCAGCGCACGGACCGACCGCGAGTCCCCGACACAGAGAGTCTTGTCGACGGCAAGCCGCACCGCCAGACGACCGACGAGATCGTGTTCGACGACGCGCTGGTTCTCGTCCAAGCTCGGCGGCGACGCCAGTTCGGCGATCACCGCCCACGTGCGTGGACGGTCGTCGCCGCTGGTCTCTCCCCCGGGGGTCTGGACTCCAGGCCGGCGCCCGCCCGCATGTTCGGCGAGTCGTCGGATCAGCACACGCGCGTCGTCGACCGTCACCGGCGCATCCCCGCGGAGGACCGTGACCACAGGTGCGGTCATCGATCACCCTCGCGCACAGCGGAACCCTCGAGCGCACGGGCGACGACCTCGCGATCGTCGAACGGATGCTTCACGCCGTCGATCTCCTGACCTGCCTCGTGTCCCTTGCCCGCGACGAGCACGATGTCACCCTCCCGAGCCCAGGCGACGGCGGCCTCGATCGCTGCGGCCCGGTCGTCGATCTCGCGGACCGGCTCGGCTCCGGCCGGACGGTCGGCGGCGGCCACCGCTCGCGCGCCGGCGGACACCTCGGCGCGTATCGCGGCCGGGTCCTCGGTGCGTGGGTTGTCGTCGGTGACGATCACGAGCTCGGCGCCGCGCGCTGCCGCCGCGCCCATGAGCGGACGTTTGCCGGTGTCGCGGTCCCCGCCTGCCCCGATGACGATCGCCACCCGGCCGGCGGCCTGCTTTCGCAGGGTCGCCAGGACGGCCTCGACCGCACCGGGTTTGTGGGCGTAGTCGACGAGGGCGAGGAACGGCTGTCCACGGTCGATGCGTTGCAGTCGCCCGGGCACGCTCACCGACGCGATGGCCTCGAGTGCGGTGGACACCCCGACCCCCGCGGCGTGCGCCACCGCGACCGCGAGCAGACCGTTGGCCACGTTGTAACGCCCCGGGAACGGGACCAGCAGATCGTATGTGCCGTCGGGCCCGGTGAACGGAGTGCGCGACGAGCCGTCGGCAGCGAGCTCCGAGTCGGCGGCGTGCCAGTGGGCAGGCGTCGGTCCCGTGGAGACCGTGACCGGTTGCATGTGCGCCGCTTCGCCCGGACGACGCGCGAGTTCGGCCATGCGCCGACCCCAGTCGTCGTCGACACACACCACGGCGCGCACCGCGTGGGTGGGCGCCGACGGCACGAACAGCTGCGCCTTCGCGTCGAAGTAGGCGTGCATGGTCTGGTGGAAGTCGAGATGGTCCTGCGACAGGTTCGTGAACGCGCCGATCGCGAAATGCGCGCCGTCGACCCGGCCGAGGGCCAGCGCATGACTGGACACCTCCATGACGACGGTGTCGACGCCGTCCTCCAGCATCGCGGCGAGCAGGGCCTGCAGGGTGGGCGCCTCGGGTGTGGTCAGCGAACTCGGCTGGGCGACACCGTTGACACGGGTCTCGACGGTGCCGATCAGCCCCACCGAGTGGCCCGCGGCGAGCAGCGCCGCCTCGACGAGGTAGGAGGTCGTGGTCTTGCCCGATGTCCCGGTGATGCCGATCAGCTTGAGGCGCTGCGACGGGTTGCCGTAGACGCGGGCACTGACGCTACCCAGGACGCTGCGCGGGGTGGGATGGACGAGGACCGCCACTGCGGTCTCCGGCGGCAGCACGCGGGCGAGCTCGGCGCGCCCGGCCGGGTCGGTCAGGATGGCCGAGGCCCCCGCGGCCACGGCCTGGTCGGCGAAGCGGGCGCCGTGAGTGCTCGATCCCGGCAGTGCGGCGAACAGGTCGCCCGAGCGGACCTCCTGCGCCCGCAGGGTGACGCCCCGCACGGACGTCTCCGATGCGGCGCCGCCGACCAGATCGAGTCGGGCGCCGGTTGCGGTGGACAACACCGCCACCGGGGTCGGGGTCACATCCTGCGGACGGATGGGTGTGTCGCCGCGTGCGGAGGTTCGTCGACGAGACGCCATGCTGCAGTCGCCTCCTCGGTTCTGTCGGGTCCGGTCCAGGCGCTGGGCCTGCTCAGGACTGTGATGGTCGCGAAACGGTGTCGGGCGCCGGTTCCCGGGGTGGTGCCGGGGCGGGCCCGGTGGGGGTCGGGGCTCAGAATTGCACTCACGATACCGACCGCCGGGTAGGCCCCCGGGACACGGTGCACGCTGCGCGAAGAGGTACGGGCGAGATGCCCGATCTGTCCGACGGCCCGCCCCGGCCCCGGCAGGCCTACCGGGCGGTGAGTGTCAGTCTCGGCGCGGGCGGCGAGAGCGGCACCTGGGATCGCTGCAGCATCCACGACGCGATGGTCGAGAACAGCGGTCCGGCCGACTGGCCGCCCGAGCCGTCGGAACTACGCCGCGGGTTGTCGAGCATGATCCCGATGACGTAGCGCGGTTTGTCCGCCGGCGCGATGCCCGCGAAGGTGATGTTGTACCGCGAGTTGGAGTAGCAGCCACAGGACGGATCGACCTGCTGGGCCGTCCCGGTCTTGCCGGAGACCTGGTAGCCGTCCACGGCTGCCGTTGTCCCGGTACCCATCTGCTCCCCCATCGGGTCGTTCTGTACCACCGACCGGAACATGTCCCGGACCGTGCGGGCGGTCGACTCGCTGACGACGCGGACCGGTTGCGGGCGCGCCCGGTCCTCCGGCGCCGACCCGTCGCGTTGTTCGGAGGCGAGGATTCGCGGCGCGATGCGCAACCCGTCGTTGGCGATCGCCTGGTACATCGCCGTCATCTGCAGCAGCGTCATCGAGAGTCCCTGTCCGATGGGCAGGTTCGCAAACGAACCACCGGACCACTGGCTGAGGGCGGGGACCTCGCCCGCGCTCTCGGCCGGCAGCCCGACGCCGGTTCGCTGGCCGAGGCCGAACCGCTTGACCATGTCGGCGAACCGTTCCTCGCCGATCCGCTGCGCGAGCATGAGCGTCCCGACGTTCGACGACTTACCGAAGATGCCGGTGGTCGTGTACGGCTCGACGCCGTGCGGCCAGGCGTCGCGCACCGTCACACCTGCCATCCGGATGTTGCCCGGCACCTGATGGACCGTGTCCGGCCTCGTGATGCCGTATTCGATGGCGGCCGAGGCCGCGATGAGCTTGTTGACCGAACCGGGCTCGAACGGCGACGTGACCGCGGGGTTGCCGAGATCGGCGTCGGGTTGTTCCGACAGCGGGATCGACGCGTTGAAGGTCCCGTCGTTGGCCATGGCGAGCACCTCGCCGGTCTTCGCGTCGAGCACCACCGCCGAGGCGCCCTGCGCGCCCGACGCCTGCTTGGCCTTCATCACCTGGCTCTGGACGAACCACTGGGTGTCGGAGTCGAGCGTGAGACGGACCGTCGCGCCGTTGAGCGCCGGATGCACGTTGCGCATGCTGCCGGGGATGATGGCGCCGTCGGAGCCGCGATCGTAGGTCCGCGACCCGTCGGTTCCCGAGAGGATGGAATCGAGCGACGCCTCGAGCCCGATGAGTCCGTTGCCGTCGTAGTTGACGTCACCGACGACGTTCGCGGCCAGCGATCCGCCCGGATAGAGACGGATGCTCTGGGGGTCGGCACCGACCTCCGGGAACTCCTCGGTGATCCGGGACGCGACGTCGGGACTCACCGATCGGGCGAGGTAGACGAAGGTCTCCTCACCGGTGACCTTGGCGAGCAGATCCTGCTCGCTGATCGACCCGCCGAGCGCCACCGAGACTCCCCTGGCGATGTCTTTGAGCCTGGTCTCGACATCGGGGAGGGCGGGGTTCTTGCGGTGCTCTTCCTCGATGGTCTTGCGTACCGCCTTGGGCAGGAACGTCAGCGACCGCGCTTCGTCGGTGTAGGCGAGTGGACGCCCGTTGCGGTCGAGGATCGCCCCTCGCTTCGCGGTGAGCACCTGGGTGTACTCGCGCTGTTGAGCCGCCTCGGCCGAGATGGAGCCGGCCTGCACCGTGTGCACGACGATCATCTTGACGGCCACCGCCAACACCACCAGCAGTACCAGCACTCCCGCCGCCCGGGCGCGGAACACGAAGCTGTGCGGCCCTGCGTCCTTGCCCCACCGGCTTTTTCCGCCGCGCCGCGGACCGCCGGCCGGCTTACCGCTGCCTGATCCCCGCCCGCCGTCCCGGCGCCGTTCCGGGCGAGACGGCCCGTGGCCGATCCGCTCGAAGGTCGCACGTGTCATGGTCGTCAATTGTTCACCGCCTCAACGCGGTGGGCCCGGATTTGGCCCCGGCGGGTTGGAGATGGTGCCGGAGATCCGGCGCACACCGATCCGCGCTGGATACATCTATCACGGGGTCGGGACCACGTTCGGAGCCGGCGTCGGTGTGGACGGCGCCGGATTCGCCGGGGGCACCGTACTCGTCGCGGACGGAATGGGATTCGCGCCGGGGGGCGTCGTCTGCCCGGGCGTCGGCGTCGCCCCGGGAGGCGTCGAGCCACCCGGAACCTGCTGCGGCGTCGTGGGTTGCGGCGTCGTGGGCTGTGCGGTCGCGGACTCGGACGTTGTTCCTCCCGACCCCTCCGCACCCGCCGACCGTCCGCCGAGTCCGATCGAATCGTCGACCTGGCTGGGATCGATGGTCTCGGCGGGATCCGGCTGGGTGTCGGGGTTGAGGCTCCCCATCGGGCGGCCCGACGCCGGGCTGGGCGTACCGACGACGCGTGGGCGGCGCGGGTCGTCGACGATCATGCGAGCCGGGTTCTGGGCCGGGATCATGCCGAGACGCGCTGCCTTGTCGGACAATTCGGGCGCGGAGTTGCCGCTTTCATATGTTCGTTTGAGGGCGTCCCGCTGATCGATGAGCGACTGGTTCTGCGTCCGTTCGATGCCGAGCTTGTAGGAATCCTGGGCGGCTTTGGTGGACAGCCACAGACTCAGGCCCAGACCGAGGACCAGCAAGGCGATGACGGGCACGACGAAAGGAGTGTGCTGCAGCCGCTCTCGGAGGGAGACGCCGGTCATCGACAACCCGCCGCCGGTACGACGCGGCGGCGCGACGCGTCCGGCAGCGGTGCGTCGGCGTCGACGGTCGAGCGCACGCTGGGCGGCGCGCGAGCGGGTGGCGCGTTCGGATTCGATCTGGGTCCGGCGCGATCGTCGTGAGGCGCGGTCGTCGTCGACGCGTGGGCTGGCCTCGTGCAGGATGGTCATGCTCAGCCCTTCTTCTCGACTCGTTCGATGGCGCGGACGCGGACGGGCGCAGATCGCGGGTTGGTGGCCAGCTCGTCGGAGTCGGGACGCTCGGCCCCGCGCGTGACGAGCCGGAATTCCGGTGCGTGACCCGGCAATTCGACGGGCAGGCCGGGTGGGGAGGTGGACAGGATGCGGGACGCGAACTCGCGCTTGACGATTCGGTCCTCCAGAGACTGGTAGCTCATGACCACCACGCGCCCGCCGACCACGAGCGAGGACAGGGCCGCGGGCAACGCCTCGCGCAGGACGTCGAGTTCGTGGTTGACCTCGATGCGCAGTGCCTGGAAAGTCCGCTTGGCCGGATGGCCTCCGGTGCGCCGGGTAGCCGCCGGGATGGCGTCGTAGAGCAGTTCCACGAGTCGAGCACTCGTCGTGAACGGCTCCTTCTCCCGCTCGCGCAGGACTGCCGAGGCGATACGACCGGCGAAACGCTCTTCGCCGTATTCCGAGAGCACACGGGCCAATTCGCCGTGCGAGTAGGTGTTGAGGACGTCGGCGGCGGTGAGCGGATCGTCGGAATTCATGCGCATGTCCAGCGGCGCGTCCACCGAATATGCGAATCCGCGACCCGCCTGATCGAGCTGCATCGACGAGACCCCGAGGTCGAAGAGTGCGGCGTCGATCGCCGGCTCCCCCGCCGCCGCCAGAACGTCGGCGATCTCGTGAAAGGTCGCCTGGTGCAGTGAGATACGGTCGGCGTGCCGGGCGAGGCGGCGTCGGGCGATGTCGAGAGCGGACGCGTCGCGGTCGATGCCGACGACCCGGACGCCGGGGAACGAGTCGAGCACGAGTTCGGTGTGTCCGCCGGCCCCGAGCGTGGCGTCGAGAAAGACCCGCCGATCGTCGACATCCAGAGTGGGCGTGAGCAACTCGACGATGCGGGTACCCATGACCGGAACATGGCCGAACTCTCCGGAGCGGCGCGGTTCGTCACCTGCTTCGTCCACGGAAGGGCCCCTATCGGAGTGTCGGCGGAATCGGCTGTCGGCGGGTTCTGCTCGTCGGCACGAGCCGGGGCGAGGTGAGACCGTCGTCCGGATGGAGCGGGGTCCCGACCCGATCACGCACCTGGCGTTGGGGAAGTACGCCAGGGTCGGACCGGGCCGGGGCCTCGTGCCACCCGGAGCACCTGGGCATCGACATCGTCGCGCCCGTGCTGGTCTCCACCTCTCTCGGCTACAACACCGCGTTCAGCGCGGCGGAGTTGGCGGCCGAGAAGTTCTCCTCGTGCTGGGTCTGGTACTCGTCCCAAGCGGCCGAATCCCAGATCTCGAGGTGATCGAAGCTGCCGAACACCACACACTCTTTGGACAGTCCCGCGTAGACACGGTGATCACCGGACAGGCTGATCCTGCCCTGACCATCGGGTCGCTGCTCTTCCGAACCGGCGAAGAACGTTCGCTGGAACGCACGCAGATCCGGATCGTTACGGGACGCCTCGACGATCCGCGCCGCGATCGCATCGAACTCCTCGGTTCGATACACCGACAGGCTGTGATCCTGGCCCTTGGTGACCACTACCCCTCCTGCAAGTGCGTCGCGGAACTTGGCGGGCAACGTGAGCCGCCCCTTGTCGTCCAACTTGGGCGTGTAGGTGCCGACGAATCGCACGGACACATCGACACCTCCTGCCCTCCGGGATCTGCGCCGTCATACTCCGACTCGCCAAACCCAGTGATGCCCACAGTACCCCACTTTCCACCACTTTCCACCCCCACAGCCCCCTTACGTCGCCCCTGTCAGCAAACTCGCAGTTCAAGAGCGCAAAAGATCGCCGACGGCCGCGTGTCGTCCGCCGATCGATCGGGACGTCTCCACCTCAACAGGGCGCGGGTACCGATACAGATGTGACCGATGAGCCGTGTGAGACCTCGGACAACACCGGGTGGGGCGAAGTGGGGCATTCGAGTGGGGCGAAGTGGGGAGCCCCGGTGGGGCGCAGTGGGGTGCGACATGAAATCGGTCAGTCGATGCAGGTGGACGCACGAAAAAGCCGCGCACCTCACGGCGCGCGGCTTGTTTCGGTATGTGGCTGACGTCTGTGGCGGTCGGCGCTCAGCCGGACGTCGATAGACGCGGGGTGGTCGTGGTCAGGAGATCATTCTTGTTCGAACCGGCGGTTGAACCGCTCTTCCATACGTTCGGACAACTTGCGCTTGGACCCTGCAGGCCCGGACTGCTTCTTCCCTCCGCGGGGCGCCGAAGTGGTGGCGTCGGACGAGCCGCCTCCCCACAGCGCGAAGAGTCCGGCACCGAACATCACGAGGAAGCCCAGCAGACTGACGATCGGGAACCCGCCGATACTGATGTCGACGATCAGTCCGCCGACGAGCATCACCAGTCCGACGACGAAGATCGCCGCCGCCTGCAAGCGACGACGACCACTCGACCTACCCAGGCGTCGACGTTTGACACTGGACGCAAACTTGGGGTCTTCCGCGTACAGAGCGCTCTCGATCTGTTCGAGCATGCGTTGCTCGTGCTCCGAAAGTGGCACCGACCCTCCTTCTACTGATCCGTGACGCCGACGAAGGTCACCCGCGACCGGAAAGGCGTCTGCGCCTATATCGTCCCATGATACGAGGTGAAACCGACCGCGACCACCATTCCTCGCTGTGGGAATCACCGGTCCGTGCCAGAAGTCGCAAAAGTGTGGCCGGATTCACGCCGTCGCCCCGATCTGCGGCAGCTCGGAACCCAACTTTCCCTGTTCGTACGCGATGATCATGGTTTCGACCCGACGCAGGAAGTCCAGCACGAGCATGCGCATCCCGGCGACGCTGTCGGGATCGAGTGTGCGGATGATCCCGGACTCGATCTTCATCCGAACGGGCGACAGGGCGGCGAAGCGGGCCGCGATGGGCGCGAGCTCCGGTGCGACCACGCCGATGCGGGTCCAGGCGTTGGACGTCTTGCGCCGGACGGAACCGACCGGCTCGTGAACGGCCAGCGCCGCCCCGGAGGCGCGCAGCGCCACGAGGTACAACTGACGGAACCGCTCGGCGTCGTCGGTGACCCCGTCGGCGTTGTCGAAGAGCAGGTGGGCACGCTCGAGGAGGTCACGAGCACGACCGACCATCATCGGGTCGACCCGTGTCGACGGGACGGAAGCGGTGGCGCTGCGATGCCTGGCCATGGCGACCTCCTCTGCGATGTGTGTGTCCGGCGGCAGACGCTTCCCTCGTCCGCCGCCGGACCGTGTCTCTGGATGAACGCGAACAGCTTGCGGAGGCACATTCATCGAACATCCGTTCGACACGTTCAATATAGCTAGGCTGGCGTCTGTCTTCAAGGCGTATGGGAGTCTTCGACGCCCCCGGGGCCTTCGCGGACCCCACGACGCCCGAATCCGCCGGCGAGATGTACAACAACGACCAGCGACGACCCCATTCCCCGCAGAGTCTGCATCATCGAGAGGACATTTCCCGGACGTGGCCCACGAAGCGATGCCCCTCGAGGTGAAGGTCGCGCGCTCGACGATGACGGGCGTGGGAGCAGGCGTGGCCACGACGACGCAGAGGACGGACGTCCGTTGACCATCCGCGTGGTGCGCCTGCACGGTCAGGATGCGCATGTGTGGCTCGAACCCGCACTCGACATCTACGTGGCGGCCATGGACTATCCGCGCGGCACGGAGATCCACCGTGCCGGCCTCTGGCGCGAACACATAGCCAGGCCGGGCTGGCATGCGGTCGGCGCGGTGGGCACCGTGTCACCCCGGGAGGCACGCACGATGCCCGTCGCCCGGCGCCGCGTGGGACCGCCGGTCGGCGTCGGCCCCGACGACATCCTCCTCGGCATCGCCTACGGGTACACCGGCGCGACCGGACAGTGGTGGAACCAGCAGCTGCGCGTCGGACTGCGGCAGACCGGGCGGCCCCCGGAGCTGATCGAGACGATCGCGCGCGACTACTTCGAACTCACCGAGCTGCACGTGCACCCGTCGGCGCAGGGTCGCGGCATCGGGCAGTGGCTGCTCGCCCGGTTGCTCGCCGACCGTCCCGAACGTCACGTGCTCCTCTCGACACCCGAGATCCCGGCGGAGGACAACCGCGCGTGGTCGCTGTACCGGCGCATGGGTTTCTCCGACGTCCTGCGTCACTTCACGTTCTCCGGCGACCCTCGCCCCTTCGCCTTCCTCGGCCGACCACTGCCGCTGGACCTCCGTCCGCCGGCAGCCGGCCCACGCACCCGAACGGGGGCATGACATGCACGGCACCCGACGCGACGCGATCGTCATCGGCGCAGGTCACAACGGCCTGATCGCCGCGGCATATCTGGCGCGGGCCGGACAGGAGGTAGAGGTCCTCGAGCGGGACGAGATCCCCGGCGGCGCGGTCTCGACCGTCGAACGCTTCCCGGGTCACCGGATCGATCGCGGCTCCTCTGCCCACCTGATGATCAGGCACTCCCCCGTCATCGACGACCTGGAGCTGGGCGCCCACGGCCTGCGTTACGTCGACTGCGATCCGTGGGCCTTCGTGCCCGCCACCGCCGACGCACCGGCCATCGTCTTCCGCACCGACCTCGACGCAACGTGCGCCTCCATCGAGAATGCTTGTGGCCCAGAGGATGCCGAGGCCTATCGGCGGTTCGTCGCGACATGGACACCGCGTGCGTCCTCGGTCATGGACGCGTTCTATCAGCCCGCCACGATGGCCCGGTTCGGCCGGGCCTTCGGCGGCCTCGGCCACACCGCGTCCACCGCGCGCACCGGGATGTTCGGACGACGCTCCGGGCGGGTGGCGAACCTGACCGCCGAGCTGATGTCCTCCGGCGACACCCTTCTCGACGGGTACTTCCGTTCCGAGCAACTCAAGGCGGGTCTCGCCTGGTTCGGCGCTCAGTCCGGGCCGCCGATGAGCGCCCCGGGCACGGCTCCGATGATCGGTTTCGCAGCACTCATGCACCGCATCCCGCCGGGTCGTGCGATCGGCGGCAGTGGCGCGTTGACCGAGGCGCTCGTCCGTCGGATCGGGCAGGACGGTGGACGCATCACCTGCGCCGACCCCGCGGTGTCGGTGGCCCGCTGCGGCGATCACTGGCAGGTCCGGACCGAGTCCGGTGAACTGCGCTGCGCCGCCACGGTCATCCACGCGTGTCACATCCTCACGACGCTGGACATGCTCGCGGCGGGCGGCTTCGACGCCGGGACCATCGATGCATGGCGACGCACCATCGTCGTCGGCAACGGCATCGGGATGGCGGTCCGGCTCGGGACGACATCGCTGCCCGACTACCAGGGGCTTCCGGCCGATCTGCCGTCGCATGGCGTGCACTCGGCTCTCGGATTGCTGGTCACCGACCGGGCGCAGCTCGCCACCGCGTACGGCTCGGCGGCCGCGGGACTGCTGCCACCCCGCCCGGCCGTGGTGGCGATGAGTTACTCCGCCATCGACCCGACGCTGGCCCCGCCGGGACGCAGCGTGATCAATCTCTGGGCGCAGTGGCATCCGTACCGGTTGGCCGAGGGTGACTGGTCCACGGCCGGCGCCCGGGCCGCGCAGGCGGTCTGCGACGAGGTCGACAGGTACGCACCGGGATTCGCGGCGTCGATCGACCATCGATACGTGCAGACACCGCAGGATCTGGCGGACGAACTCGGTCTGATCGGCGGCAACATCATGCATGTCGAGATGTCCATCGACCAGATGTTCATGTGGCGTCCCACGCCGGACCTCTCCGGTCACCGCATCCCCGGCGCGGACGGCCTGCTGCTCGCCGGGGCGTCGACGCACCCCGGCGGCGGGGTCACCGGCGCAAGCGGTTACATCGCCGCGCACCTGGCTCTCAAACGAGGGGCCCTGACCCGCAGGCGCGGGTTTCCGTTCGGCCGTTCCTGACCGACGCGGTACCGCCAGGCCGTCGCCGCCGGACGCGGCGCGGGCTGTGGGTGACCCGCGGGCCGCACCCGGTCTGGCACGATGAGCACCGTGCGATCGTCGAATCCCCAACAGGGTGCGCCAGAATCCCGTCGAGTCCGGCGGCTGCTGCCGTCCGTGGTGGCCGTCGCGCTCGTGGCCGTGTCGCCGCTGATGGCCGGCTGCCTCGAACGCTCCACGACGGTGGGTGACCGGTATTCGGGGAGCGTCATCGTCGCCACCACCCCGGACAATCCTCGCGGGGCCCCGCAGCTCGACCTCCCCGAATCGATGGTCGGGCAGGTGTCGGTGACCGACTACCGCGACACGCCCGAACCGGCGGGGGCCGCCGAGTCGTCCGCCCCGAGCGGCGCTCCGGCGTCCGAACCGGCTGCCCCCTCGGACACCGACGAGGGGTCCGGGGACGGGAACGCCGACGAGGACGATCCGGCCACCCGGGTCGGCACCCGCGCGACGTTCACCGACCTCACCGCGGGGCAGTTCGGTCAGCTCGGCGACATCGTCGCCGACGCCTACGGTGATACCTCGCTCACGATGGACCTCACCGCCAAGCGCAGCGGTGAGGTGGTGCGCTTCCGCGGCGACGCCGATCTGTCCGAGCTCGTCCCCGGTCGAGATTACGTTCAGCTCACGGTCACCTTCGGCGGTCCGGTGACCGCGACGAACGGTGAGCAGATCGGGGAATCGACCGTGACCTGGACGCCGGCGCCCGGCGAACCGTCCGACTTCAGCGCCGACGCCACCTACCCCGATCCGGCGACCGCGGCCGTCGGCAGCTGGTCGTGGTTCGTCGCGCTGATGTGCGTGATCGTCGTCCTGGTGATCGTCCGCATCGCCTACACCAAGCGGTATCGGGGCCCGCGGCCCGGCCGTCCGGTGGCGAACACGACCGCACCCTCGAGCATCTCCGGGGAAGGCCTCGCCGCCGCGGCCGACCCGGACGCTGCGCGCACCCACTCCGGGCCGACACCCCCGCCGCAGGTTACGCGGTAGCCCGCCACCCGGCCCGGGGAGCCCCGGCCGACCGATTCGGTCCGCGCGACCGGGGTCAGGCCGGGACGTGCAATGCGGCGTCGATGTCGACGCCGAGCCGTCCGAGGACCTCGGTCGTGGCCTTGGCGAAGTTCAGGCTGCAGAAGTGCAGGCACGGAACACCTTCGGCGACGAGTCGCTGCGCCATCTCGGTGGCGAAGTCGATGCCGACCGCCCGCACCGCGGCACGGTCCTCCTCCGCGCCGTTGCCCGCCGCCCGGGCGAAGCGCTCCTCGACGTCGGGCGGGATGACCGAACCCGACAGCTGCACCATCCGCCGGGCAGTGGCCAGCGAGGTGACCGGCATGATGCCGGGGATGATCGGTTTGGCGCCCTGTTCGGGATCGGCCGCCTGGACGCGGTCACGCAACCGCAAGTAGTGCTCCACGTCGAAGAACATCTGGGTGATCGAGTACTCCGCCCCGGCGCGCAGCTTGCTCACCAGCGTGCGGGTGTCGTGCTCGATGTCGGGTGATCGGTGATGGGTCTCCGGAAACGACGCGACGCCGACGTGGAAGTCGCCCAGTGTGTCGATGAGGCGGACGAGTTGCTCGGCGTATTCGACGCCGTCGGGGTGGGCGACCCACTCGCCGAGCGGGTCGCCCGGAGGGTCACCGCGCAGGGCGAGGATGTTGGTGATGCCCTGATCGGCGTAGGCGCCGACGAGCGCGCGCAACTCGGCGATGCTGTGGTTGACCGCCGTGAGGTGGGCCACCGGCAACAGCGTGGTCTGCGCCGCGAGCTCGCCGGTGATGCGCACCGTCCGGTCCCGGGTCGAGCCGCCGGCACCGTAGGTCATCGACACGAACGCGGGCGACAATCGCTCGAAGGTCCGGACCGCCCGCCACAGCCGGGCCTCCGCCTCGGCGTCGCGCGGAGGGAAGAACTCGACGGAGAACGGGACCGGGCCGCGATGAGGTGCGGACAGGCGTTCGACGATCGAGGGTGCCGGAGCGGTTGGGGTCACCCGCACAGTGTACGGAGCGATTCGCATAGCCTGGCAGGGTGACCTCCACGATCCCCACGCCGACGTCGCTCGACGAGGTCCCGGCGGCCGTCGAGGCCGAACTGCGGGCGTTCTTCGCCGATGCCGTACCCGCGGCCGCCGGGATCGCTCCGGTGGTGGGTGAGGCCGCCGAACTGATCCGCGACTTCGTCCTACGGGGCGGCAAACGCATCCGGCCGGTGTTCGCCTTCGCCGGATGGCGTTGCGGCACATCGTCGCCGGGTCGCTCGGCGACCGGGGTCGCCGGGTCGGCCGACGCGCCCGACGCCGGAGATGCGCTGCGCGTGTGCGCGGCCCTCGAACTCGTGCAGGCGTGTGCGCTGATCCACGACGACATCATCGACCACTCGGACACACGGCGCGGACACCCCACCGCCCACCGAGAGTTCGAGTCCCGGCACATCGCGGCCGGATGGTCCGGGGATCCGGGTTCACACGGTGTCGCCGCCGCGATCCTGGCGGGCGACTTCGCGCTGGCCTGGGCCGACGATCTGGTGCACGGGCACCGGCCGGGCGTGGTCTCGACGAGCTCCGCCGGCGGAGCTCGCCGGCTGCCCGCCGATGTCGGGGTGACGTGGACCGCGATGCGGACCGAGGTGCTCGGCGGTCAGTTCCTCGACATCGTCAACGAGGCCGGAGGTGACGAGTCCACCGAAGCGGCCTATCGGGTGATGGAGTTCAAGACCGCCGCATACACGGTCGCGCGGCCCCTGGAGCTCGGGGCCCGGCTCGCCGGGGCGCCGGAAGACCTGGTGGCGCAACTTCGTTCGATCGGGCACGACCTGGGCATCGCCTTTCAGCTGCAGGACGACCTGCTCGGTGTGTTCGGCGACCCGGAGCGCACCGGCAAACCGTCCGGCGACGATCTGGCCTCGGACAAGCGCACCGCACTCCGCGCCATCGCCATCAGACGTGCCGACGACGCCGACCCCGCCCTCGGGGCGAGGCTTCGTTCCTACCTGGGCCGCTCGCTCGACGACGAGGAACTCCGTTCGGCCAGGGCGATCGTCACCGACATCGGGGCCGTGGCCGAGGTGGAGCGCTCGATCGACGACCTCCTCCGCTCGGCACTGGTGTCGCTCGACGCCGCCGAGATCGGTGGGGACATCCGCGCCGAGCTGACCGCGGTCGCACATCGCCTCGCCCATCGACAGGCATGAGCTCGGCCGTGGCGCCCACGCAGACCCGGCCCAGGACCGGTCGCGGTGATCTGATCCTCGGCGCGATCGGGTCCGGACTCATCTGCCTCGGCAGTTTCGGTGTCGGCGACCGGCCGCGCAACTCGCCCGTGCTCTCCGATCTCGGGCTCAGCTGGATCACCTACGGACACGGGAAGACCGTCCTCGGCATCGCATTCTGGCTGGGCGTGTTCCTGATGGTGTTCGCGTGGGTTCGCCTGGGCCGCCGCATCTTCGGGGTGCGCCGCGGGTCGGGCAACGCAGCCGCAGACATACCTGATGCCGACGACGTCCCGGCGGTGCCGAGCACCCGGACGTTGAGCCGGTGGCTCCTGCTGTGGGCCGCACCGCTGTTCGTCGCGGTACCGGTCTACAGCCGAGACGTATATGCCTACCTCGCCCAGGGAGCCGTGTTCGGGGCGGGGTTCGATCCCTATGCCGACGGTCCCGCCCACCTGCCCGGCCCGCTCGTCGACAGCATGGCGCAGGTCTGGGCCACCACCACCGCCCCGTACGGCCCGTTCTTCATGGGCATGCTCCGGGTGGTCACCGAGATCACCGGCGACGATCTCGTCCTCGGCGTGCTCGCCATCCGGCTCGTCCTGCTGCCCGGACTCTTCCTGTCGCTCTGGGCGATTCCGCGGCTCGCACGGAGGTTCGGCGCGTCACCCCAGGCAGGCCTGTGGTTGGCGTTGTTCAACCCGATGGTCCTCATCCACCTGGTGGCGGGACCGCACGTCGAGTTGCTGATGATGGGTGTCCTCGTCACCGGGATCGCGCTCGCGGCCGGTGGTCGACACGTCGCGGGCACCGCCGTCCTCGCGCTCGCGGTCTCCATCAAGATCACCGCCGGCATCGCGCTGCCGTTCGTGGTGTGGATCTGGTTGGCCGACATCCGTTCCCGGCGTCCGATCACCAGCCGGGACGTGGCGACGGTGTTCGCGTCCGTCGTCGGTATCGCCGTCGCCGTCTTCGGGTTCTGGACCCTGGTCGTCGGACTCGGCCTGGGCTGGCTCACCGGGTTGGGCTGGGCTGACGTGATTGTCAACTGGTTCACCATCCCCACGCTGGCCGCACATCTGGTGACCCTGGCCGCCGCGCCGTTCGTCGCCCTCAACCTCCAACCGGTACTCGAGGTCACCCGCATGATCGGGTCCGCGGTCCTCGCGGTGACCCTGGTCGTCCTGTGGTGGAGTCATCGACGGGATGCGCGCGACGCCGTGGCCGGGATGGCGTGGGCGATGCTCGCGGTGCTGCTCCTCGAACCGTCGACCCTGCCCTGGTACTACACCTGGGTCCTGGCCATCGCGGTCGCCTTCGACCTCCCGCCGTGGGTCCGCGCCACGGTCGTCGGGGTCTCGACGTTCATGCTCATCGTGTTCCAGCCCGACGACGCGATCGTGTTCTACAAACCGTTCGAGGTCGCGCTGGCAGTCGCGCTCGCGGGGCTGGCGGCCTGGTCGCTCGTTTACCCCGACCCGCTACGTCTGGGACGGCTCGGACGGTGGATGTGGGGCTCCGCGCCGAGCGACGCCGGCGGTCGCGTACCCGCGGCCGATCAGAAGGCCTGAGCCTGTGCGCGTCGGATGACCTCGCGCGCCGAATCGGTGTGCAGCGCGGCGGCCGGGCAGATGCCGAGATCGTCCAGGTCGGTGAACAGCCACGTCATCGCCTCGTCGCGCGTGTAGCCACCGTCGAGCAGGACCCCGACCAGACCGTAGAAGTGCTTCACCACGCCCAGGTCGTCGAAGAACAGGGCCGGGATGGCCGGCTGCCCGTCACGGGACACGGCGAGCAGGTGATGATCGCGGATCAGGGTGCGCACCCGGCTCGAGGACACCTCGAGTTTCGCGGCGACCTCGTCGAGCGACAGGAGCTCGACATCGGCGGGCAGGGCGTCACGCGAGAGCGGAAGGGAGACCACGCCGAAAGGGTAACGGGTCATCGCGGCCGGGGAAAACCGCTCGCGCCGAACCACACCGCCCGCCCTTGCCGGCCCGCGACGTCCGCGAGGGTCATGCGTGGCGCTCACCCCCGAGCCTCCGGCGCTGCAGGTAGATTCAGCACCGTGAATTCTCCCGTCGACGCGATGCTCGGGACGGTCCTCGAGGGCCGGTACCGCATCGACGCCCCCATCGCGCGCGGTGGCATGTCGGCGGTCTACCTCGCGGTCGATCTGCGGCTGGGGCGCGACGTGGCGGTCAAGGTCATGGACTCGCGCTACTCCGGCGACCCGCAGTTCCTGCGCCGCTTCGAGTTCGAGGCGCGTGCCGTCGCCGGTCTGAAGCATCCCGGGCTCGTTGCCGTCTACGACCAGGGCATCGACAACGGCATCGCCTTCCTCGTGATGGAACTGGTCGACGGCGGCAGTCTGCGCGAGCTGCTGCGGGAACGCGGACCGATGCCGCCGCACGCGGTCGTCGCCGTCGCCTCGCCCGTGCTCGGCGGTTTGGGTACGGCGCACGCGGCGGGACTCGTCCATCGCGACGTGAAGCCGGAGAACGTGCTGATCTCCGACGAGGGCGAGGTCAAGGTCGCCGACTTCGGTCTCGTGCGGGCCGTCGCCGAGGCCGGGGTGACCTCGGCGAGCGTCATTCTCGGCACCGCCGCCTACCTGTCCCCCGAACAGGTCGAGTCGACTCATGCCGACGCTCGCAGCGATGTCTACTCGATGGGCGTGATGATGTTCGAATTGCTCACCGGTAGAACCCCTTTCCATGGGGACTCGCCGCTGGCGCTGGCCTATCAGCGGCTCACCTTCGACGTCCCGGCACCCGGTGACGTGATCCCCGGCGTGCCCGCCGAGTTCGACGAGATCGTGCTGCGCGCCACCGAACGCGACCCGGCCGACCGGTTCGCCGACGCGTTCGAGATGCAGCACGCGCTGCTCTCCGTCGCCGACGAGCTGGATCTCCCGCCGTTCACCGTCCCGGCGCCCCGTCGGTCGGCCGAACGACAAACGGTGTCACGGTTCCGCGGGCCGGGAGCCGCTCACGGGACGCGCATGCAGTCGGTACCGGGGCCGCACACCCCGGCGTCGGAGGAAGTGCGATCCGCGGATGAGCACCCGCCCGCCGGGCCCGTGGACACCCCGGTCGAGGAACTCGCGCCTCGGCGGCACCCACCGCAACCCTCGCGCGGGCGTGACGTTCGCGACCGCGGGTCCCGCGGCGAGATCGTCGAGCCCGAACTGATCGGCGGCAATCGCCTCACGGCGCTGGTGTGGGTCGTGCTGGTGCTGCTGATGGCCGCGGGACTCGGGGCTGCCGGCTACTGGGTCGGCGCCACGTTCCTCGCGATCGGCTGAACCCGGTCGGCCAGGGGGATCGTCAGCCCCGCAGCATCTCCGCGACGAGGAACGCCAGCTCCAGGGACTGCTGGGTGTTCAGGCGCGGGTCACATGCGGTCTCGTAGCGTCCGGCGAGGTCGAGATCGGAGATCTCCTGGGCGCCACCGAGGCACTCGGTCACGTCTTCGCCGGTGAGCTCGACGTGGACCCCGCCGGGGTGACTGCCGAGTGCGCGATGCACCTCGAAGAATCCCTGGACCTCGTCGACGATGCGGTCGAAGTGACGGGTCTTGAAACCAGTGGAGGCCTCGTGGGTGTTGCCGTGCATCGGGTCGCACTGCCAGATGACCTTGTGCCCGGTCGCCTCGACGGCCCCGACGATCGCCGGGAGGACGTCGCGGACCTTGCCGTTGCCCATCCGTGCGACGAGGGTCAGGCGCCCCGGAACGTTGTGCGGGTCGAGCCGCTCGACGTACTCGACGGCCTGCTCGGGTGTCGTGGTGGGTCCGATCTTGATGCCGATCGGGTTGGAGATGAGCTCGGCGAAGGCGATGTGGGCCCCGTCGAGCTGCCGGGTCCGCTCCCCGATCCACAGGAAGTGCGCCGAGAGATCGTAGAGGACCTTCCCCTCGCCCTCGGGATCGTCGGCGAGCCGGAGCATCGCACGTTCGTAGTCGAGGACGAGTGCCTCGTGCGAGGCGAAGATCGCCGCCGAGTTCAGGCTCGAGTCGGTGACGCCGCAGGCGTCCATGAAGCGCAGGCCGCGGTCGATCTCGGAGGCGAGCGCCTCATACCGGGCACCGGCCGGGGATGTGCGCACGAACTCGCGGTTCCAGTCATGCACACGCGTCAGGTCGGCCTCGGCCTGGGTGAGCGCGCGCACCAGGTTCATCGCCGCTGCCGCGTTGGCGTAGGCGCGCACCAGGCGGGACGGGTCGTGAGCCCGGATCGCCGCGTCGGCCGGGAAGCCGTTCACCATGTCGCCGCGGTACGACGGGAGCCCGAGGGCGTCGACGTCCGACGACCTCGGCTTCGCGTACTGACCCGCGATGCGCGCGAGTTTGACCACCGGCGTACTCGCGCCGTAGGTCAGCACTACGGCCATCTGGAGCAGCGTGCGGATGTTGCCCTTGATGTGGGGCTCGGTGTTGTCGGCGAAGGTCTCGGCGCAGTCGCCGCCCTGCAACAGGAACGCCCGCCCCTCGGCGACGTCGGCCAGCTGGGACGCCAGCGTCTGCACCTCGGCCGGCATGCAGATCGGCGGCACCGATTCGAGGACCGTGCGCATCTTGCGAGCCTCATCGGCAGGCCAGCTCGGCTGCTGCACGGCCGGCCGGCTCATCGCCGCGTCGAAGCGCTCCTGCAGGTCACCCGGCAGCGGCGGAAGCTCGGGGAGTTCGTCGATCGGAACGTCTACGGTCCAGTTCACCACCCGCTCCACAGTAGTGGAGTCCGGGCCGCCGACTCGTCCGCGGGTCAGTGGCGCGACTTCTCGATCGCCTCCCAGCGCCGCAGGTTGTGCCGTGCATCACTCAGGGCATCGTGGGCGTCCGACGGTGCGGGCGGCAGCGCGGGACGGCCGGCGGCCTCCCAGTGCTGGCGCAGTTCCCGGGTGAAGCGCGGGATCGGTCGCGGCAGCGCGGTCATCGGCCCCCAGAGCTGACACAGCACGACGTGGTCGTAGGCCCCGACCCACGCCCACAACTCGATGTCGGTGCCGTCGGCGGTCAGGAACTCGAGCAGGTCATCGCGGATCCGGCGACGGTCGCGCCACGCCGACGACGACGGCGACGGCAGCTTCGGCAACACGTTGGCCCGCACCCACTCGCCGGCCCGCCCGGGGTCGAAATCCGTCGACACCGCGTAGAACTCGCGACCGTCCTCGCCGACCACCCCGATCGAGACGAGCTCGATGGTGGTGCCGTCCTCGATGAACTCGGAGTCGTAGAAGAACCGCATGGGTCAAGTATTCACACACCCCGGACCCGACCCGCTCACCGCGCACCGTTTCGCCATACCCGGCCTCCGCTGTCTACCCTGGTATTTCGTGCGCTCCAGGTCTGTGCTGGCGACCGCTTTCCTGGCGGCGTCCATCATCGCGCGGCTCGTCTGGGACACGCTGACCGTGAACGGCAGGAACTTCGTGGACCTGCACGTTTACCGCGACGGTTCGGCGGGTCTCGCCGACGGGTCGCTCTATTTGTTCACCTACGCCGGTGAGACCGACTTCGCGCTGCCCTTCACCTATCCGCCGTTCGCGGCGGTCGTGCTGTATCCCCTGTCCCTGGTCCCATGGGATCTCGTGGCGATCGGATGGCAGCTCGCCACGTTCGCCGCACTCTACGCATGCGTGGTCCTGGCCCTGCGCCTGTGCGGTTCGACCACCGATGTCTACGCGATCGCCGCGCTGTGGACCGCGCCCGCGATCTGGTGCGAACCGGTGCGGGTGACGCTGGACTACGGACAGATCAACGTGTTCCTCATGCTCGGCACCCTGGCGGCGATCACCTGGGCGCGCAGCGACCGCGGGGTGCTCGCGGGCGGCGCGCTCATCGGACTCATGGCCGGTATCAAGCTCACTCCCGCGATCACGGGCCTCTGGTACCTCGCCGTACGTCGGCCGCTGGGCGCCGCGGCCGCCGCTGCCGCGTTCGTCTTCACGGTCCTCAGCTGTCTGCTGCTGTTCCCCGACGTCACCCGCACGTACTACGGGACGCTCTTCGGCGATGCCGAGCGCATCGGTCCGGTCGAGGCCGTGATCAACCAGAGTCTGCGCGGCACACTGTCCCGCTTCGCGGGGTTCGACGTCGGCACGGGATGGATCTGGGCCGCCGGTGTGGTCGTCGCGACGATCGTGGCGGTCGTCGCGTGGCGGTCGGTGTCCGACGCACTCGGCATCCTGCTGGTCGTCCAGTTCCTCGGTCTGCTCATCTCGCCGATCTCGTGGGTCCACCACTGGGTCTGGGTCATCCCGCTCGCGATCTGGCTGGTGCACGGAGCCGGCGCCCGACGCCGCGGATCACGGGCCGTGCTCGCGATGTGGCTGCTGGTGGCCGGCCTCGGAATCCCGTGGCTGCTGCGGGTCACGATCGAATACGGTCCCCACCCGCCTGCCGTCCTGGAGGCCGTCCTGGGCGCCGCGTGGCCGGTCGCAACCCTCGTCACCATGGGCTGGATGATCGCGACGCGCTCGAAGCGTGGGAACGATCCGGCCGACGCTTGCCCCGCAGAGGTGGTCGCGGCCGCGATCGTCGTCGACGACCGGGTTCTGCTGGCGCGTCGGGCGCACCCCGTCGAGCTGGCCGGTAAATGGGAATTGCCCGGCGGGCGCGTCGAATCCGGCGAGTCGCATGCCGCGGCCGTCCACCGCGAGATCCGGGAAGAACTCGGCGCCGAGGTCGAGGCGGGTGAATCCGTCGGGTCAGCGGTGGCCCTGCCCGGTGGCCTCACGATGTACGCATACCTCGCCCGGCTGCGTTCGGGAACACCGGAGGCGCTCGAACATCTCGACGTGCAGTGGTTCACGGCCGACGAGCTCCGGGGGCTCGACCTCGACGAGGTCGTGCCCGCCGACCGCGACTGGCTCCCCCACCTGTGTGCCGTCCTCGACGACGCCCGCGTGGGCGGCACCGGCTGAGTCGGAGCGCCCTCAGGCCGCGTCGGCGGCGGGCGGCTGGACCGCGGGCGCCTGGTTCTTCAGGCTGGCGGCGTAGACGTCGACGTACTGCTGGCCGGAGAGCTGCATCAGCTCGTACATGATCTCGTCGGTGACCGCACGCTCGATGTAGCGGTTGCCTTCCATTCCCTCGTAACGGGAGAAGTCGAGCGGTTTACCGATCCGCACGCCGACCTTGGTGGGCCGGGGCAGGATGCTGCCGGGCGGATTGAACTTGTGCGTGTCGATCATCGCGACCGGGATGACCGGGACACCGGTGTCCATGGCCAGTCGCGCCAGTCCGGTCTTGCCCTTGTAGAGGCGGCCGTCCGGCGAGCGGGTGCCCTCGGGGTACATGCCCATCAACTTCCCGCTGCCCAGCTGACGGCGCGCCGCGGTCAACGCACCCTCGGCGGCCTCGGCACCCGAACGGTCGATGGGGATCTGGCCGGCGGCGGTGAAGAACCACCGCTGGAATGCGCCCTTGAGGCCGGTTCCGGTGAAGTACTCGTTCTTCGCGAGGAAGTAGATCCGCCGGTCCACCATCAGCGGGAGGAAGAAGCTGTCCATCACCGCCAGGTGGTTGCTCGCGAGGATCGCGGGACCGTCGGCCGGGATGTTCTCGTGCCCCTCGATCGTGGGCCGACCGAAGACCCGGAGCAGCGGACCGAGAAAGATGTACTTGAACGCCCAGTACCACATGGAACTCTCCTCGCCGCGCACGCCGACCGATGCTGTCACCGTCGGACGACCGATGCCGCAACCGCGGACACGGTGGGTACTCCGACGACAAGACCTTACCCGCGTCGAACTCTACCGACCGTCTGCGGCATCGGCAGCGGCGTCCGGTCGTTCGGCCCACGCCGGGCCCGACCGGCGGCGGCATCGGGTGCCCGACACCGGTGGCGCCTACGCGTGGGCTTCTCGTTCTCTGTCCGGCACCGACCGGATCGCCTGCCGCGCAACCTCTGCGGCGCCGACCACCCCGGCCGTCTCGCCGAGTTGGGTGCCGCGGATGCGGGCCAGCTGGCGGTGTCCGGCGCCGGTGACCTGCCGGGCGTAGTGCTCGCGCGCCTCGTCGAGGAACAGACCCGACGCCGCACCGACGCCACCGGCCAGCACGATCAGGTCCGGGTCGAAGATGTCGGCGATCATCGCGAGTCCCTGACCGAGGGACGCCGCGAAGCGGGCGAACGCCGCCAGGGCGACGGCGTCACCGTCGGCGGCCGCACCCGCCACCCGCCGGCCGGTCAGCGAACCCGGGTCCGCCGCGACGTCGGCGGCGAGCTGGCTACGTCCCCAGTCGCCGTCCGCCAGCAGTTCGACGACGGTGTCCACCAGGGCCGTGCCGCTGCAGTAGCGTTCCCAGCATCCCCGTTTGCCGCAGGCACAGGCGCGCCCGTCCGGAACGATCGTCAGATGCCCGAGTTCCGGTGCGACACCGTAACTTCCGCGATAGATCTCACCGTCGATGACGAAACCCGCGCCGATACCGGTGCCGATGGCGAGGACGACGGTGTTGTGTCCGCGAGCCGCGGCTCCGAACCGCCACTCGGCGACCGCCGCCGCGTTGGCATCGTGCTCGGCGAACACCGGAATGCCGACACGCCGCGTCATGTCCTCGGCCACCGGCGACTCGCGCCACGGGAGGTGCGGTGCGAAGCGGACGATCCTGCGATCGGTGGTGAGGAATCCGGCGATCGCCAGACCCACGGCCTTGGCGTCCCAGCGCGAGGTCAGTTCGCCGACGAGTCGGTCGAGGCAGTGCTCGAGCGCCTGGGCGGTGGGCGGCGTCTGCGCCCGCAGGGTGTCGAGCATCGCGCCGCGGTCGTCGACCACCGAGGCACGCACGCTGGTGCCACCGATGTCGATCCCGATCGTCAAGTCGCCCATCAGGTCTCCGCCTCCGGATCGGTCTGGCGGCGCGGCGCACGCGCCGGTTCGCCAGGGGCGGGGGCAGGCGGACCGATGCGGACCGCGATCGGCTCGTAGTGACGCGGGGTCGCGGCTGTGGAGGGTGCCGAGCGCAGCGCCTCGGCAACGGCCTCGAGCACCGCGACGACCGCCGCGATCAGGCGGGCGATAAGGTCACCGATCTCGGTCAGCAACGACGTGATCTCCCCCGAGGCACCTGCCAGCGCGTTCCCGAGCGGCCCGCCCGGCGCGAACGCGCCGAGACCGGCTCCCGCCGCCGCGTCCTGCGGTCCGGGAGCGAACATCGCTGCGAGATGGTCGATCTGCGCTGCGAGCCCGAGCAACAGATCGCGCACGGGATCGGCTGCCCCGTCCTGCCGGTCGCGACCGGACCCGTCTCCGGCCTGCCGGAACGTCTCCTCGTCCGTGCCCATCGCGACTCTCCCCTTCCTCGCACTGTCGTCTCGCCGCCGTGCTCACCGGCTCACGGCCCCGCGACGGCCGACGTCGTGAGCGGTTCATTCCAGCGAACCGTACCGCGCGGCGCCCGTCGGGTCCTACCTGCGCGGCCACACCGCCGGGTCCGGGACGAACCCGATGTTCAGCTTCGCGCCGTCCCAGTCGGCGCCGACCACCGTGCACCTCCGCAACACCGACGGAAGACGAACGGGATGACGGAAGCCCGAGATGGTCACCAGCAGGTCGTCGCCGCTGCGGCCCAGTGCGAACGAGTCCGGGTCGGGCAGACGCTGCGGCCAGGACAGGCGGAACGTCGGATCGGTGTCACCGGATCGCCCATCGTCGAATTCCTCATCGGTCCCGTTGCCCGGGTCCCCGGACACGACCGCGGCGGCAGCAGAGCCGCGCGGCACGCCGTGCGGCTCGGGAAGCGACACCGACAGTTTGCGCAGTCGGGCCACGCGGTCGATGGAGTCGGCCGACGCATCGACCACCTCGATCCGAACCGGCCCGTCACCGTCACCCGCGAGGTCCGCCTGCACCATGTCCACGATCGTCTCGGCGGATTCACGGCCGACACCGCCGTTGACCTGGATCGAGGCCAGCGGCAGACCCATCAGGTCGGCAGCGGCGAGATACTGCGGCGTGAGCCGCCGGGAACGGTCCTCGGCGGCGAGAACGAGGTGCACCGCCACCGCGTGCGGGTCCGCGAACAGCTCGGCGATGTCGAGGCAGTCTCGGTCGATGGCGTCGACCGCGGCGATGAGTTGTGCGATCACCGGCCGTTCGGAGGCCGTCGCCAACCGACGGTGCCGGGGCCAGAACCGATTGAGGGCCTGACTCAGCACCGCGCCACCACGCAGGAACTGCAACGGATCACCACAGCCGGAACAGTCGACGACGATGCGCTGCCAACGCCCGCTGACCGCCTCGTCGCGGATGCGCCGCAGCAGCAGGAAGTCGTCGATGCCGGGCAGGGAGGTGAGCTCGGCGGCATCGATCCCGGCCAGTGTCCCGACACCGGGCAGCGCCGTCTTGCTACGACTCACCGTGTGCTCGAGGACGTCGACGAAGGCCGACCACGTGCGCTCGGTGAGGTCGAGGCGGTCGAGGGTCAGCAGATGGAGATACCGCGACACCGCGACCGGTTCGTCGGGCTGCCGGTACACCCGCGCCCAGTCGTGCACCGGCGACCAGCGATCGACGGTGATCAGCAGGGTGTGGGCCTCGGTGCCGCCGATTCCCGACCTCGACGAGGTCGTGCGGGATCCTCGTGACACACCGGAGCGTTGCGTCGCGCCGGCCGCCGCGACCGTGGAGACGCCGGCACCACCGGGGCCGAGCACGACATGGATGGGTGTGAGATCGATCAGCCTTCGACCCTCTTCTTCAGGTCGAGCAGTGCGGCGTCGGTGATCGCCTTCTCCGCGCGGCGTTTGAGCTGCCCGATCATCGGGATCTGCAGGTCGACCATCAGCTCGTAGGTCACCTTGGTGGATCCCGGGACCTGCTGGGTCAACACATAGCGGCCCTGCTGATCTTTTTGCAGATCACTCGACACCAGTCGCCACGACACCGAGGTGCCGGACGGATCCCAGTCATAGGCAAGGACATACGTGTCCTGGAGTACGCCCGCGTCGAGGACGAACCGGACTTCGAGCGCGCGTCCGGCATCGTCGGTGCGCAGCACTTCGACCTCACGTGCCGCGGAGACCCACTCGGGGTAGTGGGCGAAGTCGGCGATCACGGCGAGGACCGCGTCGGCGTCGGCGCCGATGACGATGGACCGCTCGGTGTGATCGGCCATCACCGGGCCCCGGACCCGGCCGTGGCGGGATGTCCGGTGGCCGGCGCGCCGGCGGGCCGGCCGTCCTCGAGGAGTCGTTTGCATTCGAAGGACACGTCCTTGCCCGTCACGCGTCGTACCCGGTTCTCCTCGGCGAGGGCGTCGGCACGTGCACGCGGGTCCTCGGGCAGCCGGCCGGTGGGCTCGGCGTGCAGGAAGTAGTGCAGAACGAAACCGTCGAGGACCGCCTCGTTCCAGATCTCCATCGTCCCCGAGACCGGGCCGTCCACACGCCAGCGCACGCCCTGTTCCCCCCGGTCCTCGGTGACTGTCAGCCGCAGATCGGGCCACCACCGCCGCCAGTTGGCGGGATCGCCGATCACGGCGGCCGCCAACGGCGGTGCCGCCGCGACGAAGACCTCGTCGGCCACCTGGATGCTCGTCACGTCCACTAGCTTCACATACTCGCGTCGGCGCAGGGTAGTGCACCCGAAAGCGACGTCGCGAACAGGCGAATCCGGGGGCGGGGATACGATCTGCTCATTGTTGTCTACTGGAGGGTAACCACGATGGGCGAGTACAGCGTGCCCGCGACGTTCTCGATCGCCGACGACGAGAACTGCACGAACATCATCTTCGACCTGGCCCGGCGAACGCCCCAGCACATCGTGTTCCGCCAGAAGCAGGGCGACCAGTGGGCACCCGTCACCGCCGCCGACGCGGCGGCCCGCATCACCGCGATCGCCAAGGGTCTGATCGCCTCCGGGATCAATCCCGGTGACCGGGTGGCGTTGCTCTCCCGCACCCGGCTCGAATGGAACCTCTTCGACTTCGCGATCTGGTCCGCGGGCGCCATCACGGTGCCGATCTACGATTCGTCCTCCGCCGGGCAGATCGAGTGGATCATGCAGGATTCCGGCGCCGTGGCGATCGTCCTGGAAGACGACGGGCACCGCGCCGCGTTCGAGTCCATCGACTCCCTCACCGGACCGGTCACCGTGTTCCAGATCGACCGCACCGACGGCCCGGGCGCCGTCGACGAACTGGGCGCCGCGGGTGCCGATGTCCACGACGACGAGGTCGCCAAGCGCCGGGCCGGCGTCGGCGCGGCCGACGCCGCGACCCTGATCTACACCTCGGGCACCACCGGCCGCCCCAAGGGTTGCGAGCTCACCCATGCCAACATGCTGTCCGAGGTCCGCGCGGTCCTCGAAGGCGACATCCTCGACAAGGTCATCGCCCGCGACTCCAAGCGTCTGCTGATGTTCCTGCCCCTCGCCCACGTCCTCGCCCGGGCCATCACGCTCGTGGCGATCGAGGCCGGCGCCGAGGTCGGACACACCAGCGACATCCCCCATCTGGTGGACGAGTTCGCGGTCTTCAAACCATCACTCATCCTGTCGGTGCCGCGTGTCTTCGAGAAGGTCTACAACACCGCGCGCCAGAAGGCCCACGACGGCGGCAAGGGCAAGATCTTCGACGCCGCGGCCGACACCGCCATCGAATACTCCCAGGCGAGGGAGAAGGGACAGGTCGGTCTCGCGCTCAGGGTCAAGCACACGGTGTTCGACGCGCTGGTCTACAAGAAGCTGCGGGCCGCACTCGGCGGCGAGTGCCAGATGGCGATCTCGGGCGGGGCGCCGCTGGGTGCCCGCCTCGGCCACTTCTTCTCCGGCATCGGCGTCCCGGTCTTCGAGGGCTACGGCCTCACCGAGACGACCGCCGCGTTCAGCGTCAACACGCCGTCGGCGTCGCGCATTGGGACAGTCGGGAAGCCGTTGGCGGGCAATGCCGTACGCATCGGCGAGGACGGCGAGGTCCTGCTGCGCGGCGGCGTGGTGTTCCAGGAGTACTGGCAGAACCCCGAGGCCACCGCGACCGCGGTCGAGAACGGCTGGTTCCACACCGGCGACCTCGGCACCGTGGACGCCGACGGCTTCATCACCATCACCGGCCGCAAGAAGGAACTGATCGTGACCGCCGGCGGGAAGAACGTCTCCCCCGCCGGGCTCGAGGACGTCATCCGTGCCAGCGCGCTCATCTCGCAGGCAACGGTGGTCGGCGACGCCAAACCGTTCGTCGCCGCACTCATCACCATCGACCCGGAGGCATTCCCCGCATGGAAGGAGCGCACCGGCAAGCCCGAGTCGGCCACGGTTGCCGACCTCGTCGACGACGCCGACCTGCGCGCGGAGGTGCAGTCCGCGGTGGATCAGGCCAACAAGACGGTGTCGCACGCCGAGTCGATCAAGAAGTTCCGCATCCTCCCGACGGACTTCACCGAGGAGACCGGCGAGATGACACCGACCCTGAAGGTCAAGCGCAACGTGGTCGTCGAGAAGTTCGCCGGCGACATCGAGGCCATCTATCAGAGGTGACAATCCACCGGGAGTGACAGGGCGCCTGGTCCGACCCGGAACCGCCTGCGCCGGTTGAACGTCGCAGCTGTCGACATCACAGCAACTGACGCAGGCGGGCAGCCATCTGTCCCCACTGCCAATCGTCGACGACGTGGCGTCGACCGGCCCGGCCCATCTCCGCAGCCGCGGTCCGATCTCCGAGGATCGAGAGGATCGCCAGGGCGACCGCGTCGACGTCGGTGCCGTCGACCGCTGTACCCGTGACACCTTCCACGATCGTCTCCGGCGCACCGCCGGACAGGCCCGCCACCACCGGGACCCCGGTGGCCGACGCCTCCAGGTAGACGATGCCCAGCCCCTCGACGTCGAGCCCGCCACCGCGGGTCCGCGACGGCATCGCGAACACGTCCGCGATGTTGTGGTAGGCGGCCAGCTCGTCCGCGGGCACCGTTCCGGTGAAGATCACGTCCTCGGCGACGCCGGCGGACTCGGCGAGCTCCCGCAGCGTCTTGGCATACGGGCCGCCGCCGACGATGACCAGGGCCGCGTCGGGGATCGTGTTCCGGATCAACGGCAGGGCCCGGATGAGGGTGTCCTGCCCCTTGCGCGGCACCAACCGGGACAGGCACAGGATCGTCGGCCGCTCCCCCAGCGCGTGTCGCTCGCGAAACCGTAGGCGCAGTTCCGGATTCGGCGCGAAGCGCTCGGTGTCGACACCGGGCGGCAGGTACTCCAGCGAGGCGCCCGCGCCGAATGCCGCGGCGAACCGCCCGCGCGTGTATCGGCTGACGAAGGTGATGACATCGGTGTGCCGACCGATGTGACCGAGCACCTGACGGGACCCGGGCAGCATCGACCAGCCGACTTCGTGGCCGTGGGTGCTGGCGACGACCCGCCGGACGCCGGCGCTGCGCACGGCCGGGGCGAGCACCGCGAGCGGGGCGGCCGCACCGAACCAGACGGTCGAGATCTCCTCGCGCCGGATGATGTCGGCCGCGCGGCGCGCGACAGCAGGCGTGGGCAGCATCAGCGTCGTGGGGTGCCGGTACACCCGGTACGGGACGTCCGCGTCGAACTCACGATGGGAGTCGCCACGCCACCGCGGGGCGTAGACGACGATGTCCTCGGGCGGCAGACGGTCGACGAGGTTCTGCAGATACGACTGGATGCCGCCGGGACGGGGCGGAAAGTCGTTGGTGATCAGCAGTGTTCGCGACATCAGCGGGTCTGACCGACGAGCCATCGCTGCCAGCCCTCCAGCAGCTGAGCCCGACTCACGCCGAGGGCCGAGGTGATGGCGGCGTCCTGCGCGGCAGGCAGGGCCGAGGCCGCGACTCCGATGTACATCTTCTTCAACCGCGCTTCGTCGAACCGCTCTGCGACGTAGGCGGCCAGGGACCACGCGCTCTGATATGCCACCTGTGAAGTCTGACCGTCCATCGCGAAGTCGGCATCGGCGGGTGGCGCGGTCGGCCCCGCGCCGGAGCGTACGGCTTCGGCCAGATCGGGCGCCGCGTCGGCCAGTCGGGTGTAGGTGCCCTTGCGCCCGACGTACTCGGCGACGCCCTCGGTGATCCAGAGCGGCGCGTCGACGGAGGTGTCGGCCCGCGCGGCGACGTGGGTCAGCTCGTGACGCAGCACGACGGCCAGCGTGGGCTCGGCGAGCTCACGCGCCGCCCGCGTGAGAACGATCCGCTGTCCGGTCACCGACCGTTGCGCGCGATCGAGGCGGTTGAAAACAGTTGCGGCCGCGGCCGTCCCGATCGCCGCTCGGCCACCGGGCACGAGCTCGGCGAACTGCTCGTCCGTCGCCGTCGGCACCACCACGGCGCGCCGATCCCATCCCTCGCCCCAGAATTCGGTGACGGAGTCCACGGCGTCGGGAAGCAGGCGGCGGAGCGCAGCCACGGTCGTGGGTGTGTCGGGATAGTAGGCGATCACCGACGTCCCGCCTGCCGTGCCGACATCGGCGGCGCGCAGCCCCGGGATCTCCCACATCTGCGTCGGTGCCGGGTCCCCGCCCAAGGCCTCGGCGTCCGCCACGAGCCGCCAGTCGTCGCCGTGTCGGGCCACGACGAACTGCGTGGTCACGACGATCTCGGGTTCGGCGATCCCTGGCGCCTTCTGACCGCCCAGCGCGTATCGCAGTTCCACCGGCACGACCCATGAATCCGAGCTTCCGCCGGCGTCGAGCAGCTCCTGGAGATCGCGGGGTACGAGAACCTCCGCCTCCTCGGTGGGTGCGAGCTGGTAGCCGAACCGCTCGAATCGCAGTGGGCCGTCCCGGCCGCTTCGCGACGGGAACGTCGGGGCCCGGAAGTTGGCGGCCGCCGTGACGAACCGGTCCTTGAACACCGGGGTCGCGGAGACATCGAGCAGGGTGCCGATCGTCCGTACGTCGCCGGAGGACACGGCCTTCGTCAGCGCGTCGAGCAGTCGGGTCACACCTGCCGCGCGATCCCGCTCATAGACGTTGACCTCGGAACTCGTCGCTGACCCGCCGTCGGAGGAGCTCTGACCGGAGGGCACTCCGGGGCTGCATCCGGCGGCCACCGCGACGACCAGCACGGCAGCAGCCAACGCCGGGCAGGTCCGCCCGCGGAAGGAGAGCACCGTCTCCGACTAGAACCGGCGAGCCGAGTTGTACGGGCCGGCCTCGTCGAGGGGAACGACCTTCACCGGGACGCCGAAGGTTGAGGCGTGGATGACATAGCCGTCACCCACGTACATGCCGACGTGAGTCGCATCCGGGTAGTAGATGACCAGATCGCCCGGTTTGAGGTCGTCGCGTTCGACCGGTTGACCGCCGGCCCGCTGCGCCTCGCTCGAACGCGGCAGGGTCTTGCCCGCCTGACGGAACGCCCACACCATGAGCCCCGAGCAGTCGAACGAATCCGGCCCGGTGGCGCCCCAGACGTACGGGTCACCGATCCGGGTGAGTGCGGCCTGCACCGCGATCAGCCCGGCGGCGGTTCCCTTCGGCACCAGGCGCGGATCGAAATCGAAGGTCGGGCCACGCAGCGCGGCGAGCTGCTTGCCGGTCATCGACTTGTAGATGGCCCGGATCTGGATCGCCTGCAACTGCAGATCGGCCTGCTTGGTCTGGAGATCACCGCGCACGCGTTCGGCCCGCGACACCGCCTCGGAGGCCGCGACAGCGGTCTGCTCGGCGTTCTTCTTGGCGACGGCCGTGCGCGCACGGACCTTCTTGATGGCCGTGAGGTCTGCGGAGGCCTGCCGCGAGATCATGTCGAGCCCCGACATCTGGTCGAGCAGAGCCTGGGGCGAATCGCTGACCATCACGGCGTAGAGCCCGCTCACCCGTGCGCCCTGATAGCTGGCACGCACGATGGCGTCGACTCGGTTCTGATGGACCGCGAGCTGGGCGCGGCTGGCGTCGAGCTTCTGCTGGGCCTCGGCGGCGGCATGCTTGGCCGCCGTGACTATCCCCCGCTGCTTGTCGTACTCGATCTTGGCGTTGTGCATCGCCTCGGTGGTCTTCTCGGCGTCGATGCCCAGCTGCTTGTAGCGCTGGAGCAACTGATCCGCCGATCGCGCGGGGACCGCGCTCGCGTCCCCGACCCCGCCGGCCATCGTCGGAACGAGGGTCGCGAGCGCCGACAGGAGACAGATGGCAAGCATCAGCGGACCCGATCGCATGTGCGGCCGAGCCGCGCGAAGCCGCCCCTCCCCGGATACCACGGTCCTACTCACTCCCTCGTGCTCGTCGTCCCGAGCATGTCGTCGCGTGCTGAGCATGTCGTCCTGTGACCGCCGTCGGACCGGCGTCGTCGTCCTCATCCGTCCCGCGGACCTCCCCGATGCGGTTCGGTGGATGTGCCGACCACCCTAGGGCGCCGGCACTCCTCCAGGACTGGATCGGGCGGATCGCACCGTTGCGCGACCCGCCCGTCCAGACTCTCGTGCCCAGTCTGCTCGTCGTACTCAGTCTGTCGTGTTCAGTTGTGACTCAGTAGCGGCGGATACCGGTGAGCGTCCACTCCTTGACGGCGTCGCGCTTGACCGGGGTCCCGTAGTTGGACGAGTGGACGAACTGGCCGTTGCCGACGTAGATGCCGGCGTGTCCGCCCCCGTTGAAGATCATGACGTCGCCGGGCTTGGCGTCGGAGTACGACACCGCGCGTCCGCCGCCGAGCTGGCCGTAGCTGTCGCGGGGAATGGTCTTGCCTGCCTGCTTGTAGGACCAGTAGACGAGACCCGAGCAGTCGAATGCGTTGGGGCCGGCGGAACCGTACGAGTACGGCGAGCCGATCTTGCTCTCGGCCGCCTTGACGGCCTTCTGGCCGGCGGTCAGCTGAGGCGCGGCGAGCGGTCCGCCACCACCCGGGCGGAACTGCTGCGGAATCTGGTCCGGCGCGATACCCGGCACGGTGAACTGACCCAGATTGGGGATCTCGACCGTGGCGGCGGGCGACTTCGCGACAGGCTTGGCTTCGGGGGCCTGCTTGACCTGCGGGGCCTGCTGGCCGGGCAGAGCCGGGATCTCGAAAGTGCCCAGCGGGGTGTGGACCGGGGCGGCAAGCGCGGGGCCGGCTGCAGCGGCGAGCGAACCGAGCGTGATCGATCCGGCGATCACCGCCTTCTTGGCAACCTTGCTACCGCGATTGGGCTGTTCCAAACGATGTTTGGCCACGAAGCGAGTTCTCCTTCAATTTCTCCCTCTACCGCCGACCGAGTTAGCTGTCGGGTTCGGGCCGGAAGAGTGGCCCTACACGTCTTTCGCGCATGACGCATCCCATGGACACGTATGCGTGGCAACGCGATTCACCCCGATTCGGTACGAGATCCTCAGCCGCACATCAGTGGTGATGCGCTCCGACGATGCCGCCCGAAGGTTGTGGTTCCCCGGTTCGCCCGCGAGGGCGATTGAGCGGTGACTACTGCGGACCACTTCTGTTGAAGCGGGACGCTCCGCAAATGTCTCAGAAAGGTTACGAAATCGGATGCGCTCTGTCCACTAGGCGTCGGCGAGCCAAACCTCACCTGATTCTCAGCCCGCGCGCAGGACGGTCACAGATGCGGCCCGATTCCTGCCCTGAGCTGCCTTTTTCGACGATCTTGCAGATCGTGCAGCGCCACTCGTCACCATTGCAGCGTCCTCGAAAACGCCGATCGCGAGGTCGAGTTCGGCGTCGTCGTCGAGGCCGGTGGCCGTTACCGAAACTCCACCTTCGAAGGGCACATCGTCCCAGCTCGGGCCGCCAAACAGCACTGTCATCATGCACCCGTCACATGCGACGGGGCGGGCCGGGCAACGGGCGCAGTCGACGTACATGGTGTGATCTCCATCTCATCTGGTCGTCCGGGGCCGCGTCGGCTCCGGTGTCGGGCTGGCAGGTCGTGAGAGCACCGCTTTTCTCACGTCGAGGTGGAGACTAGGACCGGGCACCGACAAGTCCCTCGAACAGCGATCGACACACCCGTCACACCGGTCACACGGCGCCGCCGCCGGCCCTCGCGAGAACGGTGTCGGTGCGTCGAACTAGTGTTCGCCCCGTGACGCAGACCAGCGTGGCGGGTTCCACTGCGGGCCAGCTGACCTTCGCCGACCTCGAGGCCGCCGATCAGGGTGCCGCGGGCGACTCGTCGAACGAGTTCAGCGATCGATCCCTGTTCGACACCACACTCGTCGTCGTCGACCTGGAGACCACGGGGTCGGACCCCGCACGCGATCGGATCACCGAGATCGGCGCGGTCAAGATCCGTGGCGGAGAGGTCATCGGCGAGTTCGCCACACTGGTCGATCCAGGACGCCCGATACCTCCGCAGATCGTCACCCTCACCGGCATCACCACCGCGATGCTCACCGACGCACCACGCATCGAATCGGTGCTGCCCTCGTTCTTCGAGTTCGCACGGGGTTCGATCCTGGTGGCACACAATGCGCGCTTCGACATGGGATTCCTGCGCCAGAACGCGATTCGGTTACAGCTGCCCTGGACCTTCAGCCTGAGCCTGTGCACGGTGACGATGGCCCGTCGGATCCTGTCGCGCGACGAGGCCCCCACGGTCAAGCTCAGCGCCCTCGCCGACCTCTTCGACGTCTCGGTCCGGCCCACCCACCGCGCACTCGACGACGCTCGCGCCACCGTCGAGGTCTTTCATCGTCTACTCGAACGCGTCGGCAACCAGGGCATCGCCACGGTCGGCGAGCTGACGTCCTATCTGCCGCGCGCCAACCCCCGGCTGCGGGCCAAGCGCGCCCTCGCCGACCACGTTCCCGCCCGCCCCGGCGTCTACCTCTTCCGCGGGCCGTCGAACGAAGTCCTCTATGTGGGGACCGCCGTCGACCTCCGTCGCCGCGTCCGTTCCTATTTCACCGGGAACGACCCGCGCCGTCGGATCGCCGAGATGGTGTTGCTCGCCGAACGCGTCGACGTGGTCGAGTGCTCCCACGCACTCGAGGCCGCGGTGCGCGAATTGCGGCTGCTCGCCGCACACGCGCCCGCCTACAACCGCCGGTCCACTCAGCCGCACAGGGGCTGGTGGGTCACGCTGACAGAGGAACGCTTCCCGCGCCTCAAGGTCAGCCGCACACCCACCGACGAGTCCGTCGGGCCGGTCGGCAATCGCGCCGGGGCGGCGACGGTGGCCGACGTCATCGCGGCTGCCGCCGGACTGCGTACGTGCACCACACGATCCGGCGCCCGCGGGTATCACTGGTGCGCCACCGCCGACGGTGTCGGCCAACCGGGTTCGTGTCGCGCGTCGTCGGCGCAACCCCAGACCGTCCCCGACTACCTGCCACGCGTCACCGCCGTACGACGCCTCATGCGCGGTGAGGCCGACGATCTGCTCGACGGCCTCACCGAACGCCTCACCGACCTCGCCGAGGCGCACATGTTCGAGACCGCGGCCCGGCACCGCGACCGCCTGGCCCTCACCATCGACACCCTCGCGCGGTGTCAGCGCCTCGGCGCCCTGTGCTCGATCGCCGAG
This sequence comes from Gordonia terrae, assembly GCF_051789125.1. Lineage (GTDB taxonomy): Bacteria > Actinomycetota > Actinomycetes > Mycobacteriales > Mycobacteriaceae > Gordonia > Gordonia terrae_A. The sequence continues at coordinate 3,220,282 of NZ_CP196526.1, forward strand.
ATCGTCATCGCCAGATCGGACGGCGAACACGGGTGGCAGTTCGCGGTCGTCCGCCACGGACGTCTCGCCGCCGCAGGACGGGCCCGACGCGGCGTCGCGCCGATGGCGGTCGTCGACGCCCTCATCGCCGCCGCCGAGACCGTCATCCCCGGCCCCGGGCCGCTGCGCGGTGCACCCGCGGAGGAGGTGGGCCTCATCTATCGCTGGATGACCGAACCGGGGGCGCGAATCGTGTCGACGACCGACCCGGTCGCACTGCCGGCCGGTTCGGCCGAGCGTCGGCTCTGCTGGTCGCAGTCCGCCCACGACGCCCGTTCGGTGCGCCCGCGGACACGACGGGCGAGCTGATCGCCGCCGACTAGGCTTGCGCCATGATCACCGCCATCGTCCTCATCCAGGCCGACATCCACCACATCCCGGAGACGGCACAGGCCGTCGCCGACATCACGGGTGTCGAAGAGGTGTACTCCTGCGCGGGCGATGTGGACCTCATCGCGAAGATCCGCGTCCGCGACCACGAGCAGATCGCCACGGTGGTCACGGGCAAGATCAACCGGCTGCCGGGTGTGCTGAAGAGTGCCACCCACATCGCATTCCGGAGCTACTCGAGCTCCGATGTCGAGGGCGGCTTCTCCATCGGCGAGAACTGACGCCGATCACGCTGCGCCCCTTGCATTTCGGCGCTCAGCGCCGTTCCACGGTCAGGCCGGCGCGGCGAGAGACTTGCTGAGCGCCGCCCACCGATCGAGCAGCGATGCCGCCGCGCCGCTGTCGATGGCCCGGGCCGCTCGTTCCTTCGCGATCCCGAGTGCGTCGGTCAACTGCGCCGAGTTCATCGGGGCCTCCTGTTCGAAGGCGACGATCGCTCCCGCGGAGTTCAGCAGCACCGCATCGCGGACCGGACCGGTGGTCCCCGCCAGCAGTTCCCGCGCGATGGCCGCGTTGGCGGTCGCATCGCCTCCCTGCAGCGCCGAGAGTTCGACGCGGGCGATCCCGAGTTCGGTCGGGTCGAGACTGAGCTCGGTGACCTCGCCCGCGACCACCTGCCACACCGTTGAGGTCGTGGTCGTCGTCAGCTCGTCGAGTCCGTCGTCACCGCGGACCACCAGCGCGGAGCTGCCGCGCTCCGCGAAAGCCCGGGCGAGGACCGGGGCGAGGTCGGCGAACGCGCATCCGATGAGGCCCCGCGACGGCGTCGCCGGGTTGGTCAGCGGCCCCAGCACGTTGAAGACCGTCGGGATCCCGATCTCCTTGCGCGGCGGTCCGGTGAAACGGAACGCGGGGTGGAAGACCGGCGCGAAACAGAACCCGATGCCGAGCTCGTCGACGCACCGCGCCACCGAGGCCGCGTCGAGCGAGATGTCCACGCCGAGCGCCTCGAGGACGTCGGCGCCGCCGCTCTTCGACGACGCGGCGCGGTTGCCGTGCTTGACCACCGCCACACCCGCCGCCGCGATGACGATCGCGGTCATGGTGGAGATGTTCACCGTGTGCGAGCGGTCCCCGCCGGTCCCGACGACGTCCACGGCCGGACGACCGACCTCGACGAGGGTCGCGTGGTCGAGCATCGCCCGCGACAGACCGATCAGTTCGGCGGGAGCCGCGCCCTTCATCTTCACCCCGACGCCGAATGCGGCGATCTGGGCACCGGTCGCGCTGTCGGTCATGATCTCGTTCATCGCCCACGCCGACTCCTCGGCGTCGAGGTCGAAGCGGTCGGTGATCTTGCCGAGGATCTGTGGCCAGGTGAAGGCGGACTGTGCGGTGCTCACAGCCAGAGAGCCTAGTGCCTGCTCAGCCCGGCGGACGTTGGAGGACGGCCCACCCGCGCGCGACCCCGCCGTGCCGCGAACCCAGGCTGGCCATCCGCGACCTCTCCTGCGACAGATGCATGGCGTCGACCAGTTGCACCCGGGCCACCACCAGTACGACCAGCCCGTCGGCGCGCGGGGCGGGCGCAGGCCCCCAGCGCTCGTCGTCGACCCGTTCGTACCCGTCGAGGGCGGCGACGCCGGCGGCCTCGATGACCCGTTCCGACGGGATCTCCAGGTGATGACGCAGGATCGCCTCGTCCTCGGGACGCCACGACGACGCGTCGAGCGCCGTGGAACTGGCCACGGCATCGTCCTCGGAACCGACCACCTCGACGACCTCGTCGTCCAGCGACAGCGGGCCCGGCTCGGTGCCCGCCCGCAGCCGTGAGCGCAACCGCGCCAGGCGCCCCTGCGCGACGACGCGCCCGTTCAGATCCCGACGCCCGGGAAAGGCCGAACTCGACATGAACACACCGTAGCCAGCGCGGCCCCACAGCGGCTTCGGAGGACACGCCGAGGACCCTCTGGCAGGCCCTGGACCTGCACCGGGAGAATTGATCGAGGTCAATTTCCGACCCGGGTGGCCACCGCTTACTACGAACCGTCATACTTCACTTGTGACAAGCGCTGTAGGTACCTCAGGAACAGCCATCACCTCGCGCGTGCACTCGCTGAACCGGCCCAACATGGTCAGCGTCGGCACGATTGTGTGGCTGTCCAGTGAGCTCATGTTCTTCGCTGGCCTCTTCGCGATGTATTTCGTCGCCCGTGCCAACTCCGCGGTGGGATGGCCGCCGCCACCGACCGAGCTGAATCTCGCCCTCGCCATCCCGGTGACGACGGTGCTGATCCTCTCGTCGGTGACGTGTCAGATGGGCGTCTTCGCCGCCGAGCGCGGTGACGTCTTCGGCCTGCGCCGCTGGTACGTACTCACCCTGGCCATGGGCACCTTCTTCGTGTGCGGCCAGGCGTACGAGTACTACCACCTGATCGAGCACGGCACGACGCTCGCGTCGAGCGCGTACGGCTCGGTCTTCTACATGACGACGGGCTTCCACGGCCTGCACGTCATCGGCGGTCTGATCGCGTTCGTGTACCTGCTCATCCGCACCAAGCTGTCGAAGTTCACCCCGGCGCAGGCAACCGCCGCAATCGTTGTCTCCTACTACTGGCATTTCGTCGACATCGTCTGGATCGGGCTGTTCGTCACGATCTACTTCATCCGATGACACCGGCGACAGCGCGAACCGCAACACCCGGCGCGGTCCGCTCCCCGAACACAGAGCGCAGCTCGCTCCGAACACCAGTCCGTCCCGCTTAGTAGAGAGTCACAGATGAGTTCATCTCCACCGCGTCCGTCGGATAGCGGCACCGAGGTCGGACCCGATGCATCGGCCCGACACTCCTCGGCAAGTGACGCCGGCCGCCGCGCCAAGGCACGACGCAAGCTCCGCCGACGCGCAGGCGGCACCATCGTGCTGCTGGCCGGCCTCGTCATGGCAGGCGTGCTCGCCTCGGTACTGACCCCCGAGCCCCAGGTGGCGGTCGCCGACGAGAGCAACGCCGCGATGATCGACGACGGGCGCAAGCTCTACGAGACCTCGTGCATCACCTGCCACGGCTCCAACCTGCAGGGTGTTCCCGACCGCGGTCCCGCACTGCTCGGCGTGGGCGACGCCGCCGTCTACTTCCAGGTGTCGACCGGTCGTATGCCCGCGGCACGAGGCGAGGCACAGGCACAGCGCAAGCCCGCCAAGTTCACCACCGAGCAGATCGACCAGCTCGGCGCCTACATCCAGGCCGAGGGCGGCGGACCCCAGGTCCCGCGCAACGCCGACGGCACCATCGCGCAGGGCGAACTGCGCGGCGAGAGCATCGGACGAGGCAGCGAGCTGTTCCGTCTGAACTGCGCGTCGTGCCACAACTTCACCGGCCGTGGCGGCGCCCTGTCCTCGGGTAAGTACGCGCCCAACCTCGACGGTGTCAGTGAGGCGCAGATCTACACCGCGATGCTGACCGGTCCGCAGAACATGCCCAAGTTCTCGAACCGTCAGCTGGATCCGGAAGAAAAAAGAGACGTGATCGCCTACGTCAAGTACGCCACCGAGGCAAAGCCCAGTGGCGGACTGGGACTGGGCGGCTTCGGCCCGGTCAGCGAGGGCATGGTCATGTGGTTCGTGGGCGTCATCGCCATCGTCGCAGGCGCCATGTGGATGGGATCTCGAGCATGAGCGCCAGTGATAAGAACGACGGCCCGTCGCGGGACGAACTCGAGGCGATGAGCACCGAGGAGCTCGTCAAACTCGGTACCAATCTCGACGGCGTCGAGATCATCCACCGCAGTGAGCGCTACACCGTGCCCGGCACCAAGGTCGAGAAGCGTGCCGAGCGTCAGGTCGCCGTCTGGTTCACCATCGCCGGCATCTCCGCACTCGCCTGCCTCGGCATCTTCCTGTTCAACCACTGGGAATTCGCCCTGCCGGACGATCCGGACTACTGGTGGTACACCTTCAACACGCCGCTGCTCGGCGTGACATTCGGTCTGTCGGTGCTGTCGATCGGCATCGCGATGATCCTCATCACCAAGAAATTCATCCCGGCCGAGATCTCCGTGCAGGACCGGCACGACGGCGGTTCGGCCGAGGTCGACAAGAAGACCATCGTCGGTCTCCTGCAGGACACGGGCACCACCTCGACCCTCGGTCGTCGCAAGATGATCATCGGTTCGGCCGGCTTCGGCCTCGGCGCGTTCGCCGTCACCGGCCTGGTCGCCTTCCTCGGCGGCTTCATCAAGAACCCGTGGGCCGAGGGCCCCGACTCGCCGCTGTGGCACTCGGGCTGGTCGCCGATCTACAACCCGAAGGACGCGCCCAACGAGACCATCTACCTGCGTCGTGACACCGGAAACCCGTACCAGGTCGCCCTGGTCCGGCCGGAGGATCTCGACGCCGGCGGTATGGAAACCGTCTTCCCGTGGCGTCGCTCGGACGGCTTCGGTGAGAGCGAGCACTCCCGGCACAAGCTGATGGAGGGCCTCCACGAGGTCCGCAACCCCGTCATGCTCATCCGCCTGCGTCCCGAGGACGCGGCCCGCGCGGTCAAGCGCAAGGGTCAGGAGAGCTTCAACTACGGTGACTACTTCGCCTTCACCAAGGTGTGCAGCCACCTCGGTTGCCCCGCCTCGCTGTACGAACAGCGGAGCAACCGCATCCTGTGTCCCTGCCATCAGTCGCAGTTCGACGCACTCGAGTACGCCAAGCCGATCTTCGGTCCGGCCGCCCGTGCACTCGCACAGCTGCCGATCACGGTGAACAGCGAGGGTTACCTCGTTGCGGCAGGCGACTTCATCGAGCCCGTCGGACCGGCATTCTGGGAGCGTAAGTCATGACCATCGCCGAACGGATCGGCACGCAAGCCGAAGAAATGGACTCGCGGTATCACCTCGCCGCGGGTATGCGTCGCCAGATCAACAAGGTGTTCCCCACCCACTGGTCGTTCATGCTGGGTGAGATCGCGCTGTACAGCTTCATCATCCTGCTCATCTCGGGCGTCTACCTGTCGCTGTTCTTCGACCCGTCGATGACCCACGTGGTCTACGACGGTGCGTACCAGCCGCTCAACGGCGTCCTGATGACCAAGGCGTACGAGACGACGCTGGATCTGTCCTTCGAGATCCGCGGTGGCCTGTTCGTCCGCCAGATCCACCACTGGGCGGCTCTGCTGTTCGCGGCGTCGATCATCATCCACATGGCGCGCATCTTCTTCACCGGTGCGTTCCGTCGTCCCCGCGAAGCCAACTGGATCATCGGCTGCCTGCTGCTGATCCTGGCGATGTTCGAGGGCTTCTTCGGCTACTCGCTCCCCGACGACCTGCTGTCGGGCACCGGCGTCCGCGCCGCCATGAGTGGCATCGTGCTCGGTATCCCCGTGGTCGGTACCTGGATTCACTGGGCGCTGTTCGGCGGAGACTTCCCCGGCGACATCATCATTCCGCGCCTGTACGTGCTGCACATCCTGCTGTTCCCGGGCATCATCCTGGCACTGATCGGCGCGCACCTCGCGCTCGTCTGGTACCAGAAGCACACGCAGTTCCCCGGCCCCGGCCGCACGGAGAAGAACGTCGTCGGCGTCCGCATCATGCCGGTGTTCGCCGCCAAGGCCGGCGCCATGTTCGCCTTCGTCACCGGTGTCCTGGCCGTCATGGCGGGCGTCTTCCAGATCAACCCGGTCTGGAACATCGGCCCGTACAACCCGGCTCAGGTGTCCGCGGGATCGCAGCCGGACATCTACATGATGTGGACAGACGGCCTGATACGTCTGTTCCCCGCATGGGAGCTGTACCTCGGCAACTACACGGTCCCGATGTCGAACTGGGTCGTGCTGATCATGACGATCATCTTCGGCGTGATGTTCGCCTACCCGTGGATCGAGAAGAGGCTCACCGGCGACGATGCGCACCACAACCTGCTGCAGCGTCCGCGTGACACCCCGGTGCGCACGGCGATCGGTGCGATGGCGTTCTCGTTCTACATCCTGCTGACGATCGCGTGTATGAACGACATCATCGCGTTCAAGTTCCACATCTCGCTGAACGCGACCACGTGGATCGGCCGCATCGGATTGATCATCCTGCCGCCGCTGGTCTACTTCATCGCGTACCGCTGGGCGGTCTCGTTGCAGCGCAGCGACCGTGAGGTCCTGGCACACGGTATCGAGACCGGCATCATCAAGCGTCTCCCGCAGGGTGAGTACATCGAGGTCCACCAGCCTCTCGGCCCGCTCGACTCGCACGGACACCCGATCCCGCTCCCCTACGAGGGTGCGGCACTGCCGAAGCGGATGAACAAGCTCGGCTCCGCGGGTGCACCGGGTACCGGTTCGATCCTCACGGCCGACCCGCTCGACGAGCAGCTGCGCAATGTCGAACTCGAGCACGAGATCGAGGCCGGCGAGCGCAAGGCACTCCGCGAGTTGCAGGCCAAGGGCGGTAATCCCTTCACCGAGTAGGTCTCTCGGCACGAGTTCCACGTACGACCCACAGCGGGCCGTCGAGCACCATCCGGTGCACGACGGCCCGCTGTGTTCGTGGCGGGTGCGTTCACGACGCCGGGTTCGGCGCTCCCCTCCCCCGCCCCGCTCGGCCGCCGTCGATGTGGCACCGTGGACGCCATGCGCCCGTTTCGCCCCCGAAGTTCCGGTCTGTCCCAGATCACCCGTGGGATGGGCACTCTCGACGCCGAGGTCTACGACTCGATCGCCCGCTCGCCCAGTCCACTCCTCGACGCGTCGATGCCCGCGCTGTCCCGCGCCGCCGACCATTCGAAGCTCTGGATGGCCATCGCCGCGGGTCTCGCTCTGTCGGGGCGGCCCTCGCTGCAACGCGGGGCGGCCCGGGGGATCTCATCGCTCGCGGTGACGAGTGTCGTGGTGAACCAGGGCGCCAAGCGCATTCGACGCCGAAGCCGCCCCGCCACCGCACTGATCCCCGGCCCTCGGCTCGGTCATCGCAGCCCGACGTCCAACTCGCTGCCGTCCGGACACTCGGCCAGCGCGGCGGCGTTCGCGGTCGGCGTCGCGGTCGAGAGCGCCCCCGCAGGGTTGCTGCTGTCGGCACTGGCCGGACTCGTAGGCCTGTCGCGCGTGGCCACGGGCGCCCACTACCCCGGCGATGTCGCCGCGGGACTCGGCATCGGCGCTGCGGTCGCCACTCTCGGCGCCCGCGTCGTACCACCCATCAGCGAACCCTTCCTGTCGCCCGCCGCGCCCAGCGTCGTCGAGGTGGCTCCCGATCCCGACGGCGCGGGTCTGGTCGTCGTGGTGAACCCGGGGTCCGCGGACGGGCGGGGCAGACGTGTGCTCGACGCCATCCGCGAGGCCCTCCCCGCCGCGGAGATCGTGGAACTCGACGACGGCGACGACATGGCGTCGGTGTTCGAGAACGCCGCGGGCAGGGCCCGGATCCTGGGCGTTGCGGGCGGTGACGGCACCGTGGCCTGCGCCGCGGGCGCCGCCATCGCCGCCGACGTTCCGATCGCGGTCTTCCCCGCCGGCACCTTCAACCACTTCGCACGCGACATCGGCTGTACCTCGGTGCATTCGACGATCGACGCGATCAAGGCGGGTTCGGCGTCCCGCGTCGACGCGGTGTGGCTCAACGACACCCGGCTCATCCTGAACACCGCGAGCATCGGTGCGCACCCGCACTTCGTCCGCGTCCGCCGCCGTCTGCAGAGCCGCATCAGCCGTCCGCTCGCGACGGTCGCGGCGGTGCTGCAGGTGCTGCGTAACGACCCGCATGTGCGGATCGAGGTTGCGGGGCGGGTGTTCGATGCCTCGCTGTTCCTCGTGGGCAACTCGCTGTACCAGCCGAGCGGCTTCTTGCCGTCGCGTCGCGCCCGCATCGACGACGGCCTCCTCGATGTACGGATCCTCGAGACGAGCCACCGCTGGGCCACGGTCCGCCTGCTCGGTTCCCTGGCCGCGGGCAGGCTGCAGCGGTCGCATCTGTACCACGAGATGCAGGTGCCCGAGTTCAGCTTCCGTGCCGTCGACGGGCCGGTCGCCGTGTCGCACGACGGCGAGGTCGAACAGTCGTACTCGCGGGCGGACTTCCGTGTCGCCTACCGCATCCTGAAGGTCTACCGCCCGGTCGCCGCCGGTCGTCGGTGATCTCGGGTACGCCGTTCGGACCACGCCACAGACGGAAACGCCCCACCGGGCTTCCGGTGGGGCGCTTCTCGCAGATCTGAGAGGTCGTCGACCTCAGTGCTTCTCGGGTCCGACGTGGTACTCGAAGACCAGTCCGGCCGCGGTGCCCATGATGACGAACGCCGCGAAGATCGCCAGCCAGAAGTTGCCGGTGGCGAAGCCGACCGCGAAGGTCGAGGCGCCGAGGGCGATCAGGATGGGCCACCACGAGTGCGGGCTGAAGAAGCCCAGTTCGCCTGCGCCGTCCTCGATCTCGGCATCCTCATAGTCCTCCGGACGGATCTCGACCCGTCGGGCGACGAAGCGGAAGAAGGTGCCGGCGATGAGGGTCAGGCCCGCCGCGAAGAACAGGCCGACGACGCCGACCCACTCGATGCCCTTGCTGGTGAAGCCGGTGAACAGTGTGTACGCGACGCCCGTCAGAAAGAAGAAGGCGGTCAGCATCTCGAAGAGGCGTGCCTCGATCTTCATCGTCAGCTCACTTTCTTGGTGCAGTTGGCGAGGGTCGGATCGTCCGGGTTGCCCGTTGCGCCGACGGAGCCGTCAGTGGCGCGACGCGTGTCGAACGGCACCGTGGTGACCGACTCCGGCGCCTGGCAGATCGAGGCGAGTGCCTCGGCGTTGGTCGCCGTCGGGTTGGCCTCACGGAAGCGGATGTAGCTGTCGAAGTCCTCCGGGGCGACCGCACGGACCTCGAAGTTCATCATCGAGTGGTAGGTACCGCACATCTCCGCACAGCGACCGACGAAGGCACCGGTCCGGTCGATCGACTTGATCTGGAAGATCGGGTCGGTCGCGTTCTGCGCCGGGAACGGGAAGACGTCACGCTTGAACAGGAACTCCGGAACCCAGAACGAGTGGATGACGTCGGCCGAGGCGATGTTGAACTCGATCTGCTTGCCGGTCGGCAAGACCAGCACGGGGATCTCCGACGAGGAGCCGACGGTCTCGATCTTGTCGAACTTGAGGTAGTCGCGGATGTCGTCGTCGCGACCGCCGGCCGGGCCGGGGAGTTCGCCGTGCTCGCCACCGTGGTCGCCACCGCCGGCGTGCTCGCTCTCGGCGCCGCTACCGGTCTGGGCCTGGACCTCGAACGGGTTGCCGTTCTGCTCGAAGCCGTTGTAGGTGGTGCCGTCGGAGAACTCGACCTGGTTGTAGCCGAACTTCCAGTTCCACTGGAACGCAGTCACATCGATGACGACCTTGGAGTCGTCGTTCTTGCTCTCGACGTTGTTCTGCACGATGACCGTGAAGTAGAAGAGAACGGCGATGATCACGAACGGGATCGCGGTGTAGGTGAGCTCGAGCGGCACGTTGTACGCGGTCTGGCGCGGGAACACGCCCTTCTTCGCGTCGTTCGCGCGGTGGAACGTGATCGTCCAGAAGATCAGCGCCCACACCAGAATGCCCATGACCAGCGCCGCGATGACCGACCAGGTCCACAGGTCGACCATCTCCTTGCCGTCGGGCGTGACGCCCTCGGGCCAACCGAAACGCATCGCCTCACTGGCGTCGCAACCCGACATCAGCAGTGCGCCGAGGCCGAGAGCTGCGACGAATCCCAGCCGCTTCATCGTCCGCGACGCTGATGAGACACGCCTCGCTCGGGGCCGTCCACCGTGTGCCAATTTCACGCCTTCCTGCTCGCTCACCGGCACCTTCGCGCCGAGGTGAGTGCATGCCACATGACCTGCACGGGGCAAGGTCCTGCCGTGGATACACAGCAATTCTTGCACCTAGTACTACGCAGCGTAGACCAACCCGCGGAACCTTTCGTGATCGGGGTTTGATCCGGCCGTGTCCGCCTCCGCGGGCCGGTGTCGACGGCCCGTTCACACCCGCCGACAGCCCTCCTGTCGCCGCGTAGTTCAGGTCACCACGCCAGGTGGGAGAACACCGCGGGACTTCAGGCATACTCGGTCCCGACCCCGGCGAGCCGGGATGTGTGCGTGGACGGCAACTGAACGGAGAGAACAAGACGTGTGTGGTCTGCTCGGCCTGCTGACTTCCGACGGAACGGCCTCGGATGTCGTCGACGCGGTGGCGGTGGCCTCACACTGCATGCGGCACCGTGGCCCCGACGAGCCCGGCACGTGGCACGACGACGACATCGTCTTCGGCTTCAACCGCCTGTCCATCATCGACATCGAGCACTCGCACCAGCCGTTGCGCTGGGGACCGCCGGAGAATCCCGACCGTTACGCGCTCGTCTTCAACGGTGAGATCTACAACTACCTCGAGATCCGCGCCGAGCTCGCGCGCGACGAAGGGGTGCTGTTCCGCACCGAGGGCGACAGCGAGGCGATCGTCGCGGCATTCCACCACTGGGGCCCCGACGCCGTCCGGCGCCTGCGCGGCATGTTCGCGTTCGCCATCTGGGACACCGAGAACCGGTCGCTGTTCCTGGCGCGCGACCCGTTCGGCATCAAGCCGCTCTTCGTGGCCTCCGGCCCGGGCGGACTGGTCTTCGGCAGCGAGAAGAAGAGCCTTCTCGAGGTGATCGAGCGCGTCGGGTTGTCCACCGAACTCGATCCCCGGGCGATCGAGCACTACACCGTCCTGCAGTACGTCCCCGAACCCGAGACGATCCACGCCGACATCCGGCGGCTCGAGTCGGGCTGCCACGCCACGGCGACACCGGGCAGCCCTCTCGCGACGCGTCGTTATTTCACCCCGCAGTTCGGCGTCCGCCCCGTCACCGACGCCACCCGCCAGAAGCGCTACGACGAGATAGCCGATGCGCTGGCGGATTCGGTCGCCAAGCACATGCGCGCCGATGTGACGGTCGGATCGTTCCTGTCCGGCGGCATCGACTCCACCGCGATCGCCGCACTGGCGATCCGGCACAACCCCGACCTCATCACCTTCACCACCGGTTTCGAACGGGACGGGTATTCCGAGGTCGACGTCGCCGCCGAGTCCGCCGAGGCCATCGGCGCCCGCCACGTCGTGAAGGTCGTCGGCCCGTCGGAGTTCATCGAGTCCATCCCGTCGATCGTCTGGTACCTCGACGACCCGGTCGCCGATCCGGCTCTCGTCCCCCTGTACTTCGTGGCTGCCGAGGCACGCAAGCACGTGAAGGTCGTGCTCTCCGGCGAGGGTGCCGACGAACTCTTCGGCGGTTACACGATCTACAAGGAGCCGCTGTCGCTGGCGGCTTTCGACCGGCTACCGCGCCCCCTGCGACGGGCCGCGGGCAAGATCTCCGACCGGATTCCCGAGGGCACCCGGGGCAAGAGTCTTCTGCACCGAGGGTCACTGACCCTCGAAGAGCGCTACTACGGCAACGCCCGCAGCTTCGACGACGCGCGGTTGCGTGCGGTGCTGCGGGATTACCGCCCCGAGTGGACCCACACGGACGTGACCGCGCCGATCTACGCGATGAGCGAGGGGTGGGATCCGGTGGCGCGCATGCAACACCTGGACCTGTTCACCTGGCTGCGCGGAGACATCCTGGTGAAGGCCGACAAGATCACGATGGCCAACTCCCTCGAACTGCGCGTGCCGTTCCTCGACCCCGAGGTCTTCGCGATCGCCGAGGGACTCCCCCACGACGAGAAGATCGCCCACGGGACAACGAAGTACGCGTTGCGTAAGGCGCTCGAGCAGATCGTCCCGGCGCATGTGCTGCACCGCAAGAAGCTCGGTTTCCCGGTGCCGATTCGGCACTGGCTGGCCGGCACCGAGATGTTCGACTGGGCGCACGAGACCATCGCGAACTCGCAGACCGACCACATCTTCGACAAGAACGCGGTGATCGCGATGCTCAACGAGCACCGGGAAGGTGTGGTGGACAACAGCCGTCGCCTCTGGACCGTGCTCATCTTCATGGTCTGGCACGGCATCTTCGTCGAGGGCACGATCGTCCCCGACATCGTCGACCACACCTACCCGGTCCGCGTCTAGATCGGCACCGAGGAACTTCTTCTCCCGACGACGCGGCCTCAGTTCGCGAGCTTGAGGCCGATCACGCCGCCGACGATCATGAGCAAGAAGAACACCCGTAGCACCGATATCGGCTGACCGCCGGTGGCCATGGCGTACACGACCGTGAGCACGGCGCCGATGCCGACCCACACGGCGTAGGCGGTGCCCACCGGCAGATCGCGCATCGCGTAGGCCAGGCCGGCCATGCTGATGGCCAGCGCCACGACGAACAGCGACGTGGGTCCGGGCTTGGTGAATCCGTCGGATCTACCCAGAGCGGTTGCCCAGACGGCTTCGAAGACACCTGACAGAACCAAGATCAACCATGACATGACGGCCTCCCATGGGCCGTCTTGTCGCACACCGGGTACAGCACCCCTCGTCCGGGGCCCGCGATTCGCGGGCTCCGTTCCACGGTGTCACGCCGGTTTCGGGGTGGCAACGTCAGACTCGTCACCACGCCGCCACCCCGGGTCGATGTGTCGTCAGTTCGCGAACGCGGCCTTGATCTCCGCAACGGCCTGGGCACCGTAGGCGCCCTCGATGCGAACGAGCGCGGAGTCGGTGTCCCACGACCAGTCCTGGGTGGACACGGTCTCGAGCACCAGCACGGCCACCATCGAACCGACCTGGGCGGCCCGCTCGAAACCGAGGCCCTTGGACAGGGCCGACAGGAAACCTGCGCGGAATCCGTCGCCGACCCCGGTCGGGTCGACCTTGGCGGTCTCGGGCACGACGGGCACATGGATGCGCGTGCCGTCGCGGTCGACGATCTCGACGCCGTCCTTGCCGAGGGTCGTGACACGGACACCGACCATCTCGGCGACCTGGGCCTCGGACAGTCCGGCCTTCTGGCGGAGCAGACCCCACTCGTATTCGTTGGTGAACAGGTAGTCCGCGCCGTCGATCAGCGTGCGCGCCTGCTCACCGTCGAGCCGCGCGAGCTGCTGCGACGGGTCGGCCGCGAAGGGGATCCCGGCGGTGCGGCATTCCTCGGTGTGCCGGATCATCCCGTCCGGATCGTCGGCGCCGATGAGCACCAGCTCCGGAGTACCGACCTCGGCGATCACCTGGGCGAGTTCGATGTCGCGACTCTCGCTCATGGCGCCGGCGTAGAAGGTCGCCAGCTGGGCCATGGTCTCGTCGGTGGTGCACATGAACCGAGCGGTGTGATGGTGCTCCGAGACGCGGACGCCCCGGCAGTCGACCCCGTTGGACTCCAGCCACTTGCGGTAGTCGTGGAAATCGGACCCGACGGCGCCAACGAGGACGGGGCTACCGCCCAGCTGGCCCATCGCGTAGCAGATGTTCCCGCCCACCCCGCCGCGGCGGACGACGAGATCCTCCACGAGGAAGCTGAGCGAGATGTGTTCGAGGTGGTCGCCGAGGATCTGTTCGGAGAACTTGCCCGCGAACTTCATCAGATGGTCGGTTGCAATGGACCCGCATACAACGATTGCCACTAGCGTTTACAGCCCTTCGTGTGGTTACCCGGTCAGTTCACGGACAGGTGTCCACGCTACCCACCGGCCGGAAACACGACACCGGCCGCACCCCTGGAGGGTGCGGCCGGTGTGTTGACAGATGTTCGACGCGGGTCGCGCGTCAGTTGAACGAGTCGCCGCAGGCGCAGCTGCCGGTGGCGTTCGGGTTGTCGATGGTGAAACCCTGCTTCTCGATGGTGTCGACGAAGTCGATGGTGGCGCCCTGCACGTAGGGAGCGCTCATGCGGTCGACCGCCAGGGTCACGCCGCCGAAGTCGCTGGTGATGTCGCCGTCGAGGGTGCGGTCGTCGAAGAAGAGCTGGTAGCGCAGGCCGGCGCAGCCTCCCGGCTGTACGGCGATGCGCAGCGCCAGATCGTCGCGACCTTCCTGGTCGAGCAGCGCTTTGGCCTTCGATGCGGCAGCGTCGCTGAGGACGACGCCGGTGCTCGTGGCTGTGCCCGTTTCGTTCTGCACGGTCATGGATGCTCCTGTAGGTGGTGTGGTCCCGGTGGGACGTGGCCCGATGTCGTCGCGGGGTCGGCACCCCGCCCGCAGTCGGGATTCACCCCGCTCGCCGAGAGGTCGACCGGTTGTGCCCGTGCGTACAACCGTACTCCTCCCCGTGCTATTCCCGTCGAGTAGCACCGGCGTTTTCCCGACTGTCGCAGGCCCCGGGATCGGCCCTCGGGATCGGCCGTCGGGATCGGCAGTCGGGCCATGGCCGGTGTCAGCGCGCGGTCAACCGGCCCTGAAGTCGCACGCGACCCTGCGCGCGAGTTCGGTGAGCTGGTTCTCGGCATCGTTCATGGCCACCTCGACCGACCCCGCGACGTCGACGATCGCGTGCGCACCGGCGATGCCCGCGGCGTCGATCTCGGCATCGCTGAGCGACACCTGACCCGCGAGCACCAGCGTCGACGCCCCGGCTCCGTGGGCGCCCAGCGTCGACGCCCGACCGTGTAGCGCGGACACGACTTTCCCGCGCAGCGTCTGGGCGTCGAATCTGCCCTCGCCGGTGACGACGACGTCGGCCGCGGTGATATCGTCCTCGAGGCCGGTGGCCTCGGCCACCACCGAGGCACCGGACACGCGCCTGCCGCCGAGAGCGAGCAGTGCCGCGCCGAGTCCGCCGGCCGCCCCGGCGCCCGGTGCGGCGGTGACATCGCGTCCCGCGAGTGCGTTCAGCGTGACCGACCACTCGGCGAGATGCCGCTCCAGCACTTCGACGGTCTCGGGGTCGGCACCCTTCTGCGGACCGAAGACGGCAGCTGCCCCCGTCGGCCCGAGGAGCGGATTCTCCACGTCGGAGGCCACGATCAGCTCCACACCGCGGAGCCGCTCGCGTGCACGCTCACCCCCGCCGAGTGCCCCGACGAGACCCGCGCCGCCGTCGGTGGTGGCGCTGCCGCCGAGTCCGACGACGATCCTGCTCACCCCGTGCCGCAAGGCCGCGTCCAGGAGTTCGCCGACGCCGAAGGTGTCCGCCCGGGTCGCGGTACGGGGGGTGGGAGAACCACCGAGCTGGTGCAGTCCGCACGCCTGAGCGCATTCGACATAGGCGGTCGACGTCGCGTCGTCGAGGAGCCACTGCGCCGAGATCCCGGCGCCGAGCGGGCCGTGGACGGATTCTGTGAGCCGGGTGCCGAGTCGTGCGGCGAGTACGTCCACGAAACCCGGCCCGCCATCGGACTGGGGTGCGACGACGACCTCGTCGTGCGGCCTCGCGGCTGTCCAGCCCGTCTCGATCGCACGAGCCGCGACGACCGCGGACATCGTGTCGCCGAACGAGTCCGGTGCGATCAGGATGCGCATTCGGGTTCCTCCCACCGGCTCGGCCGACCCCGGTCGTGGCGCACGGTCCCGGGTCTCGGTCTCGAGCACGAAGTATAGGGACGGTCCCGTGACCGGGCAGTGCGACGAACGCCGCCGTCGGCGCCCCCGGAAAGCGACCACCACGCGTTTGCCCCGCGCCACCGATCACCTAGGCTCTACAGGCGTGAAGCTGCCATGGAAAAAGGACGACACGGAGGCGGAATCCGGCGAGAGCCCGGTGTCCACCTACACCGCCGACGAGTCCGGCGCCGACGTCGCACAGACCGCCAAGGGCAGCAAGTACACCCCGGGCAAGGGCCGCCCGACGCCGTCCCGGCGTCAGGCCGAGAACAAGCGCCGCGGGCCCGTCGCACCTCCCCCGACGAACCGGTCCGAGGCGCGGGCCCGCAAGAAAGAACTGAAGTCCACGCTCACCAAAGACGAGAAGCGCGCGCTCTCCGCGGAGCGCCGGGAGAAGCGACTCCAGCAGCGCGAGCGGATGATGGCCGGCGACGAGGCCTATCTGATGCCCCGCGACAAGGGCCCCGCGCGTCGCTACGTGCGCGACATCGTCGACGCCCGCCGCAACTTCGCCGGGCTGTTCATGCCGTTCGCCATCCTGCTGATCGTGCTGATGTTCCTGGTTCCGCAGGCGGCGGCACTGACGAACCTGATCCTGGTCGCGTTCGTCGTCCTGATGGCGATCGACGGTGTCATCCTGGGCCGCATGGTCAACCGCCGCGTCGCCGAACGCTTCCCCGAGTCCGGCGACGGCGGCTTCAAGCTGGGCTGGTACGCCTTCACACGCGCCATGCAGCTACGCAAGATGCGCGCACCCAAGCCGATGGTCACCCACGGCGACGAAGTCTGATCGATGACCGATCGCGCAATGCGCACCCTGGTCCTGGGCGGTGTGCGTTCGGGTAAGTCGGCGCACGGCGAATCGCTGCTCGGCGGCCACCGTCAGATCCGCTACCTGGCCACCGGCCCACTCACCTCCTCCGACGGCGAGTGGATGGAGCGGGTCCGCACCCACCGCGAGCGGCGCGACGACCGGTACACCACGATCGAGACCACCGACCTCGGTCAGGCCCT
Source organism: Gordonia terrae (assembly GCF_051789125.1). GTDB lineage: Bacteria > Actinomycetota > Actinomycetes > Mycobacteriales > Mycobacteriaceae > Gordonia > Gordonia terrae_A. The sequence continues at coordinate 3,237,123 of NZ_CP196526.1, forward strand.
GCGGGCCGCACCCGACATCCCCGCTCTCGTCGACGATCTCGGCAGCTGGCTCACCGCGCAGATCGACGCCGTCCACGGGTGGACCGCCGGCACCGAGATCGACCTCGACGAGCAGATCACCGACCTGTGCGACGCCCTCGCCGCGATGACCGCCGACGTGGTGCTGATCAGTCCCGAGGTCGGACTGTCATTGGTGCCGCCCACCCCCGCCGGCCGCGTCTTCCAGGACCTCCTGGGCACTCTCAACACACGGGTCGCCGACGCGTGCGATCGAGTCCGGCTCGTCGTGGCCGGACGGGTTCTCGAGCTGCCGCGTCCCGGCGCCACCGCGAGCCCCGCAGCATCGGACGACGCCGTGCCCGGCCAGGCGCAGTCACCCGCGCGGGCTGCGGTTCCGATCCCGGCCGCGACGGTCGACGGCGCTGAGACCCACGCGGGCGAGACCGCTGCCACCGAAGCCGCTGCGAACGGGACCGACACCGCGCGCCCTGACGCTGCCGCACCGAGATCGCACGATCTTCCCGATCCGACCGATGCCGAGGTCTTCGCACCCGTCACGCCGCCCGACGAAGGCGTCGCCCGGGCAGCCCGCGAACGTCAGGCGATCCTCACCAAGCCGCCGGGGTCGCTCGGCCGTGTCGAGGAGATCGGGGTGTGGATCGCCGCGTGCCAGGGCCAGTGTCCGCCCACCGCGCTCACCTCCCCCACCGTCGTCGTGTTCGCCGGAGACCACGGTGTGGCCGGGGGCGGGGTATCGGCGTTCCCGCCCGAGGTGACCGCGCAGATGGTCGCGAACATCGCGGCCGGCGGCGCCGCGGTGAATGTCCTCGCCGAACGTGCCGGAGCAACGGTGCAGGTCGTCGACATGTCCGTCGACGCCGACACCGAACCCCACCTGTCGCGGTACAAGGTCCGCCGTGGCAGCGACGACCTGCGCAGCTCCGACGCCATCTCCCTGGAACAGGCTCGCATGGCCCTGGCCGCCGGCCGGGCGATCGCCGACGAACTCGTCGACTCGGGCAGCGACGTGCTCATAGCGGGAGACATGGGCATCGGGAACACGACCCCGGCGACGGTGCTCGTGGGTGCACTCACCCGTCACGAGCCGGTGGAGATCGTCGGCCGCGGCACCGGGATCGACGACGCGGGCTGGATGCGTAAGACGGCGGCCATCCGTGACGGGATGCGCCGCGCGCGCAAGGTGGTCCACGATCCGCTGGCACTGCTGGCGGCTGTCGGCGGAGCCGACCTCACCGCGACAGCCGGCTTCCTCGCCCAGGCCGCGCTGCGTCGGACACCCGTCATCCTCGACGGTGTCGTGGTCACCGCGGCCGCCATGGTCGCCAACGAACTCGCGCCCGGCGCCATGCGGTGGTGGATCGCGGGCCACCGGTCGGTCGAGCCCGCCCATCAGATCGCGCTCGACCACCTCGACCTCGAACCCGTCCTCGACCTCTCGATGCGTCTCGGCGAAGGCAGCGGCGCGGTGCTCGCGCTCCCCATCGTGCAGTCCGCCACCGATCTGTTGATCTCGATGGCGACGTTCGACGAGGCAGGCGTGAGCGAAAAGGCGGCGTCGGACGCCGCGGTCGCCGAGACCGTCGAGGCCGGGAAATCCTGACTCGCACCGTGTTCCGATGATCTCGGCGGTTCGTGCGGTCCGGACCGCATTCACCTGGCTGACGGTGCTCCCCGTCGCCGGGCGGGATGTGAGTGAGGCGCCTGATCGCGCACTCGGCGGCGCCGTGATGGCCTCGGTGCCCGTGATCGGCGTGGCCCTCGGTGCCGCGGTCGCCGGCCTGGCTCTGGCGTTGTCGTACACCGGATTTTCGATGGTGCTCATCGGCGTGCTGCTCGTCGCCACGCTCGCCGCGCTCACACGGGGAATGCACCTCGACGGTCTCGCCGACACCGCCGACGGTCTGGGCTGTTACGGACCGCCCGAACGGGTCACCGAGGTGATGCGCAGCGGGACGGTCGGGCCGTTCGGCGTGGCGACACTGGTCCTCACCCTGGGTGTCCAGGCGGCCGGCTTCGCCGGACTGACCGACGAGAGTCGTTGGTACGCCATCGCATTCGCCATCGCAGTCGGAAGGCTCGGGGCGGTCGTCGCGACCCGCCGCTCACTGACGCCGGCCCACCCCGACGGTTTCGGCGCGCTGGTGGCCGGAACCCAACGTGTCTCGGTCGCCGTGTGGTGCGGCGTCGCCCTGCTCGCGGCGCTGCCACTCGGCCTGGGCGGCAACGGCTTCGACGCCGTACCGGTCGTGCAGGGTGCGGGGTCGGTCGTCGCGGTCGTCGTGTTCGCGTGGCTGTTCACCCGGCACTGCGCGCGGCGGATGGGTGGGGTGACCGGCGACGTCCTGGGCGCGACCATCGAGCTCGGCGTCGCGATCGCCCTCCTCGGCCTGCTGCTCTGACCCGGCGACCCGGCCGCGAGGCGGGGCCGCCGGCGCACGTCAGCGGCGGTAGAGCTCTGTCATCCACCCGTGGGTGTCGGCGAACGTCCCACGCTGGATGCCCGTGAGGGTGTCCCGCAGCGCCTGCGTGACCTCGCCGGTCTCACCGTTGTTGATGGTGTAGTCCTCACCCTCGCCCTTGACGCGGCCGACGGGGGTGATCACGGCGGCGGTGCCGCACGCGAAGACCTCGGTGATGTCGCCGGAGGCCACACCCTTGCGCAGCTCCTCGGTGGTGATCTTGCGCTCCTCGACCTCGAATCCGGCATCGGTCGCCAGCGTCAGCAACGACGAACGGGTGATGCCCGGGAGGAGCGAACCCGAGAGTTCGGGGGTCACCAGCCGCGCGTCGGCACCGGAGCCGAACACGAAGAACAGGTTCATGCCGCCCATCTCTTCGATGTAGCGGCGTTCCACGGCGTCGAGCCAGACGACCTGGTCGCAGCCCTGCTCGGTGGCCTGGCGCTGCGCGAGGAACGCGGCAGCGTAATTGCCGCCGCACTTGGCGAATCCGGTTCCGCCGGGAGCGGCACGGACGTACTCGGTCGACAGCCAGACGCTCACCGGCTTGATGCCGCCGGCGAAGTAGGCCCCGGCCGGGGAGGCGATGACGGCGTAGATGTACTGGGTCGACGGCGCGTTCACGCCGAGGCTGGCCTGCGAGGCGAACATGAACGGGCGCAGGTAGAGCGACTCCTCACCCCCGGCGGCGGGAACCCATTCGTTGTCGGCCTCGAGCAGGGCCTCGAGTGAGGCGAGGAAGTCCTCGACCGGGAGCGCGGGCATGGCGAGCCGCTCGGCGCTGCGCTGGAGTCGCTCGGCGTTGGCCTCGGGCCGGAACGCGGCGATCGAACCGTCGGGCTGACGGTAGGCCTTGAGACCTTCGAAGACCTCCTGGCCGTAGTGCAGGACCGTGGCCGCCGGATCGAGCGCGATCGGACCGTACGGCTTGACCTTGGCGTTGTGCCAACCCACCTCGGCGTCATAGTCGATCATCACCATGTTGTCGGTGAAATGACGTCCGAATCCGGGTGCGGACAAGATCTCCGCGCGCCGGCCCTCAGACACCGGATGCGGGTGCTCGGTACGGTTGAACTCCAAGGTCATGGCGTCATCGTACCGCTGGCCGCAAAAGCATTACCGCGCCCCGTCAGCAGGGCCGACGGCGTACACGAGCGCCCCGCGGGTGCGCGCAGGTCACACGTGCGAGGGCACGAACGGCGGGATCACGACCTCACAGAGCAGGTCCCGACCACGGACGTCGACGACCACCTCGTCGCCCTTGCGCACCCCCGACGCGGTGTCGAGGAGCGCCAGTGCGATGCCCTGCTTCAGCGTCGGCGAGAACGTTCCGGAGGTACAGGTCCCGATCTGCTCGGCGCCCTGGGGGTCTCCCGCGAGTCGAACCGCGCATCCGGCCCGGGGGACCCCGCGGCCGGTCGCCCGCAACCCGTACAGCCGGCGGGCGGGTCCGGCCTCCTTCTCGGCGAGCAGCGCGTCGCGGCCGAAGAACGACGGCTTGTCCCAGCCGACCGCCCAGCTCGACCGCGCCTGTACCGGCGTGATGTCCGGACCGAGTTCGTGACCGTGCAGCGCGTAACCCATCTCGGTGCGAAGGGTGTCACGTGCGCCCAGACCCGCCGGGAGGCCACCGGCCTCGGTGATCGACTCCACGAGGACGTCGAAGACCGCTCCGGCATCGGCCCATCGCGGCAGGATCTCGTAACCCCGTTCGCCGGTGTACCCCGTGCGGCACACCCGCACCGGCGCCACGCCCGCTGCGGTTGTCAGCTCGGCGTCGGCGAACGCCATGTAGTCGATGTCGGCGGGCAGCCCGAGCCCGGCGAGGATCTCCGGCGACTTCGGTCCCTGTACGGCCAGCACCGCGAGGTCACGATGCCGATCGACGACCGAGATACCTTCCGGCGCAATGGCACTCAACTTCTGGACAACAGCGGCGGTGTTGGCCGCATTGGGCACCAGGAACACCTCGTCATCGCTCACGAGGTAAGCGATGAGATCGTCGACGACGCCACCGGAGTCGTTGCAGCACAACGTGTACTGCGCTTTCCCCGGGCCGATCTTGCCCAGGTCGTTGGTCAGTGTCGAATTGACGAAGGCCGCCGCGCCGGGACCGGACACGAGCGCCTTGCCGAGATGACTCACGTCGAAGATGCCCACCGTCTCCCGCACGGCGGCGTGCTCGGCGACGGTCCCCGAGTACGACACCGGCATGTTCCAACCGCCGAACTCGGCGAAGGTCGCCCCCAGTGCGGCATGACGGTCGGCGATGGGTCCGGCGAGGAGTTCAGTCATGACCTCCACGCTATCGGGCCGCCGTGCTGTTGCTGTCAGGGCCACGTCCGCACACGCGGCGACCGCCGAGCCGCGTTCGCGGGCTGCTTCGTCCGTCACGAGTCGGCACCGCCCGCGCTGTGGCAGAGTTGTCCGGGTGAGCAAGAACGACACCGTCGACCGCGTGCGCGGCCCCGAACTCGAACTGTCCACCTCGATCGGCAAGGACGATTCCGCCCTGGTCATCGGCCTGATCAGCGCGTCGCCCCCCGACGCCGAGGGCTCCGACGACGCCGCCGAACCGACACTCGCCATCGGTGACGGCATCCTGGACGACGCCCAGGCCGCCGCGATCACCGCCGCGCTGACGGCCCTCGGGGCGACCGGCTCGCACGGTGAGGTCACCCGCACCGCAGCCCCCGAGACCCTGCCCGTCGACATCGTCGTCGCGGTCGGCCTGGGAGACGCCGACAACCTCGACGACCCCGACCAGATCCGTCAGGCTGCGGGCATCGTCGCCCGCGAACTCGACGGTCTCGAGTCGGTGGCGACCACCCTCTCCGCGGTCGACCTCGTCGCCGCCGCGGAGGGCCTGTTCCTCGGCGCGTACCGGTTCGACGAGTTCCGGTCGGAGAAGTCGCGCCCCAAGAAGACTCCGCCGCAACACATCACACTGCTGGTCGAATCGAAGTCCAAGGACGCCAAGGCCGGCCTGGAACGCGCGATCGCGGTCGCCGACTCCGTGGCCATCGCCCGCGATTTCGTCAACACCCCGCCCAGCCACCTCTACCCGGAGGAGTTCGCGGCACGCGCCCGCACCCTGGGCAGCAAGGCGGGCCTGAAGGTCGAGATCCTCGACGACACGCAGCTCGCCGCACAGGGCTACGGCGGCATCATCGGCGTCGGCAAGGGATCGTCGCGCCTGCCGCGCCTCGTCCGGCTGTCCCACACGGCCAAGAAGTCGACCAAGAAGGTCGCTCTCGTCGGCAAGGGCATCACCTTCGACACCGGCGGCATCTCCATCAAACCGGCCGCGAACATGGATGCCATGACCTCGGACATGGGCGGCGCGGCGGCCGTGATCGCCGCGACCATCCTGGCCGCCCGACTCGACATCGACGTCTCGGTCACCGCGACCGTTCCGATGGCCGAGAACATGCCGTCGTCGACCGCCCAGCGTCCCGGCGACGTGCTGACCCAGTACGGCGGACGCACTGTCGAGGTCCTCAACACCGACGCGGAGGGACGCCTCATCCTCGCCGACGCGATCGTGCGGGCCTGCGAGGACGACCCGGACTACCTCATCGACACCGCGACCCTGACCGGCGCGCAGATGGTGGCGCTCGCCACCCGCACCCCCGGCGTCATGGGCACCGACGAGTTCCGCGACCGCGTCGCGGCCCGCTCCGCCGACGTCGGTGAGAACGCCTGGGCCATGCCACTGCCCGCGGAACTGCGCGCCGATCTCAAGTCACGCGTCGCCGACCTCGCCAACGTGACGCCCCACCGCTGGGGCGGGATGCTCGCCGCCGGCATCTTCCTGAAGGAGTTCGTGCCCGAGGACGTCCAGTGGGCACACATCGACATCGCCGGACCGGCCTTCAACACGGGCGGTCCGTGGGGTTACACCACCAAAGGCGGTACGGGAGTGCCCGTCCGGACCATCGCGGCGGTGCTCGAGGACATCGCCGCGAACGGCTGACGTCGTGTCTCGGACAGCCTCCCGATGATCACCCCGACCCCGGATGAGAATCGTTACCCACGAGTACGAGCCGAATCGAGTCGGCGTCTCGCTGTGCGGGTAGGGTTGGCCGCGGGGATGAGCGGCTGACCCGCCTCTCATCCGCGCGGTTCCTCACCGCCCCCCCGACCCCGTGCCCGCGGCGCACACACCACTGGGCATCACCTACAGACCACCACGTCGAGTTCAGGAGTTCACAACGATGGCCTTCTCCGTCCAGATGCCCGCCCTTGGTGAAAGTGTCACCGAGGGGACAGTCACCCGGTGGCTGAAGGAGGAGGGCGACACCGTCGAGGCCGACGAGCCCTTGCTCGAGGTCTCGACCGACAAGGTGGACACCGAGATTCCCGCCCCGACGTCGGGCGTGCTGACGAAGATCATCGCCCAGGAGGATGACGTCGTCGAGGTCGGCGGCGACCTCGCCCTGATCGGCGACGCCGACGAGGCCGAGTCCGGTTCCGACGACTCCGACAGCGATTCCGGCGGCGGCGACGAGCCGACCGAGGCCGCCCCTGAGCCCGAACCCGAGCAGGCCGCCGAGGAGCCTTCGGTCGACGAGGACGCACCGGCCGAGAAGCCCACTGCCGACACCGGTTCCGGCTCGGCGGAGGGCACCGACGTGCTCATGCCCGAACTCGGTGAGTCCGTCACCGAGGGCACCGTGACCAACTGGCTCAAGGCGGTTGGCGACGAGGTGGCCGCCGACGAACCGCTTCTCGAGGTCTCGACCGACAAGGTCGACACCGAGATTCCCTCCCCCGTCGCGGGCACCCTGCTCGAGATCCTCGCACAGGAGGATGACGTCATCGAGGTCGGCGGCAAGCTGGCCGTCATCGGCGACGCCTCCGCCGCACCGGCGAAGAAGGAGACCACGCCGGAACCCGAACCCGAGCCCGAGCCGGAACCCGAGCCCGAGGCGGAACAGAAGCCCGAGCCCGAGCAGGCGCCTGCCCCCGAGGAGGAGCAGAAGCCCAAGGCCGAGCAGAAGCCCGAACCCGAGGCCGAGCCTGCGCAGAAGTCCGATCCGCCGACCGTCGAGTCGACGCCGTATGTGACCCCGCTGGTGCGCAAGCTGGCCGCGGAGAACAACATCGACCTCAACGCGATCAAGGGCACCGGTGTCGGCGGCCGGATCCGCAAGCAGGACGTACTCGCCGCGGCCGAGGAGGCCAAGGCACCTGCTCCCGAGCAGAAGCCCGCCGCGGCCGCCGCTCCGTCGGCACCCGCGGCATCGGCCGGGAAATCCGCATCGCCGGAGATCCGTCCCGAGCTGGCCGAGTTGCGCGGCACCACCCAGAAGATCAACCGCATCCGGCAGATCACGGCGAAGAAGACCCGCGAATCCCTGCAGCAGAGCGCACAGCTGACGCAGGTCTTCGAGGTCGACATGACCCGCATCGCCGGGCTGCGCAAGGCCGCCAAGGAGAGCTTCAAGGCGTCCGAGGGCGTCAACCTCACGTTCCTGCCGTTCATCGCGAAGGCCGTCGTCGAGGCGCTGAAGGCGCACCCGAACGTCAACGCGTCGATCGACGAGGACAAGAAGGAGATCACCTACTACGACAAGGTCCACCTGGGCATCGCCGTCGACACCCCGCAGGGACTGCTGTCGCCGGTCATCCACAACGCGGACGACCTGTCGATCGCCGGTCTGGCCCGGGCCATCGCCGACATCGCGTCACGTGCGCGCTCCAACGGCCTGAAGCCCGACGAGCTCGCCGGCGGCACCTTCACCATCACCAACATCGGCAGCCAGGGCGCGCTGTTCGACACCCCGATCCTGGTCCCGCCGCAGGCGGCCATGCTCGGTACCGGTGCCATCGTCAAGCGTCCGGTCGTCATCACCGGCGAAGACGGCTCCGAATCGATCGCGGTGCGGTCGATGTCGTACCTGCCCCTGACCTACGATCACCGCCTCATCGACGGCGCGGACGCGGGCCGCTTCCTCACCACGGTGAAGAAGCGTCTCGAAGAAGCGGCCTTCGCCGCGGACCTGGGCCTCTAGCCCGGATACGTCGGAACCGGTCACAGAGGACTCCCGATGCGTATCGCCGTCGCAGGTTCACAAGGCCTCATCGGCAACGCCCTGGTCAACTCGCTGCGCGCGGCGGGCCACACGGTCACCCGTCTGGTCCGCCGCGAGGCACGCGCCGACGACGAGTTCAGTTGGGACCCCGAGACCATTGGCGTCCCTCCGGAGAGTCTCGCCGGGGTCGACGCGGTGGTGTCGCTGGGCGGCGTCGGCGTGGGCAACGGACGGTGGACGGGCAGGTTCAAACAGGAACTGCGCGACTCCCGCATCGCGCCGACCGAGGTGCTCGCCGAGGCGGTCCGCGATCTGGGTATCCAGACCTTCGTGAGCGCGAGTGCGACCGGGTACTACGGCGACACCGGTTCGCGGCCGGCGACGGAGTCCGACGGTCCGGGCGAGGGTTTTCTCGCCGACCTGGTCGTCGACTGGGAACGCGCGGCAACCTCGACCGTGGGTACCGACACCCGTCTCGTCCTGCTGCGCACCGCGCCCGTCCTGAGTGCGCAGGGCGGTCTGCTGGGCAAGCTCCGGCCGCTGTTCAAGTTGGGCCTCGGCGGCCCGATCGGCGACGGCAAGCAGTACTTCTCCTGGATCAGCCTCATCGACGAGGTGCGTGCCATCGAGTTCCTGCTCGACTCCGACGTCTCCGGGCCGGTGAACCTGAGTTCGCCGGGCGCCGTGCCATTCGGTGAGTTCGCGTCGGCTCTGGGCCGTGCCGTACACCGTCCCACGGTGCTGCAGGTCCCGGCCTTCGCGGCGCGCGGAGTGGGCGGCGAGATGGCCGAGGAAATGATTTTGTTCAGTCAGCGCGTTGCACCTGGAGTGCTGACCGATCACGGATTCACCTTCACCCATCCCGGCATCGACGAGGCCCTGGCCTACGCGACCGGGTCCGGCCGTTCATGACCCCCGGGCAACGGATTCGCGCCTCGTCCGACCCGGTGGAGATCCGCGACCTCGGCGTCGTCGAGTACCAGGCCGCCTACGACATGCAGCACGGTCTGGCCACCGACAGGGCAGACGGGACGCTGGACCACGACACGCTGCTCCTGCTCGAGCACCCCTCGACGTACACCGCGGGCAAGCGCACCGAAGACGCCGACCGACCGACCAACGGCGCACCGGTGATCGACGTCGACCGCGGCGGCCGCATCACCTGGCACGGCCCGGGACAGCTCGTCGGTTACCCGATCGTCAAACTCGCCGAGCCGCTCGACGTCGTCGAGTACGTCCGCAGGCTGGAGGCCGCGCTCATCGCCGTGTGCGCCGACCTCGGCGTCCGGACAGGCCGCGTCGAAGGACGTTCAGGCGTCTGGATTCGTGACGACGCCGGGGAACGCAAGCTCGGCCAGATCGGCATCCGGGTGGCGCGCGGTGTCGCATTGCACGGGTTCGCCCTCAACGTCGACCCCGACATGTCGGCATTCGACGCGATCGTCCCGTGCGGCATCCCCGACGCCGGTGTCACCTCACTGGCCAGGGAAAGCGGCCGGGCGATCTCGGTGTCCGACGTCCGGGAATCGGTCGCGCAGGCCGTTCTCGCCGCCCTCGATGGCACATCCGGCGCCGCACCGGCGTCCCCCCATGACCACACTTCAGCGAGCGTAGGATCGATTCAGTGACCGCGTCCCCCCTCACCCCCGGACCCGGTGCCCCCGATGTCACACCCTCGACACCGGCATCCGCACCGCAGACTCCCACCCCGGCCCCCGAAGGCCGCAAGCTGCTGCGCCTCGAAGTGCGCAACGCGCAGACCCCCATCGAGCGCAAGCCGGAATGGATTCGCACCCGCGCGACGATGGGTCCCGAGTTCACCGAACTCAAGGGTCTCGTCAAGCGCGAAGGCCTCCACACCGTCTGCGAAGAAGCCGGGTGTCCCAACATCTACGAGTGCTGGGAAGACCGCGAGGCGACCTTCCTCATCGGCGGCGAACAATGCACCCGCCGCTGTGACTTCTGCCAGATCGACACCGGCAAACCCGCTCCCCTGGACCGCGACGAGCCCCGTCGCGTCGCCGAGAGCGTCCAGGCGATGGGCCTGCGCTACTCCACCATCACCGGCGTCGCCCGCGACGATCTACCCGACGAGGGTGCCTGGCTCTACGCCGAGACCGTCCGCGCCATCCACCGGTTGAATCCCGGCACCGGCGTGGAGAACCTCATCCCCGACTTCCACGCCAAGCCCGACCTGCTGGCCGAGGTCTTCGACGCCCGCCCCGAGGTGCTCGCGCACAACCTCGAGACGGTCCCCCGCATCTTCAAGCGCATCCGTCCGGCATTCCGCTACGAGCGGTCCCTCGAGGTCATCACCGCCGCACGCGATTTCGGCCTGGTGACCAAGTCGAACCTGATCCTCGGAATGGGCGAGACCCCGCAAGAGGTGCAGTCGGCCATCGTCGACCTGCACGAGGCGGGATGCGACATCCTGACGATCACGCAGTACCTGCGTCCCTCCCCGCGGCACCACCCCGTCGAGCGCTGGGTCAAGCCCGAGGAGTTCGTCGACCACTCCGAGTTCGCCGAAGAGGTCGGTTTCGCCGGCGTCATGGCCGGACCGCTGGTGCGTTCGTCCTACCGTGCCGGCCGCCTGTACGCCCAGGCGATGGCTCACCACGGCCGTGACATCTCGCCGGCACTCGCTCACCTGGCAGCCGAGGGATCGGCCAGCCAGGAGGCCTCGAGCCTGATGGCGCGCCTCGCCCGCTGACGCTTTCGTGCGTCCGGTGACCTTTCGGACGGTCGCCGGGTGCACGGACGTAAACTGGCCTCATGGCAAAGGCGCAGGTGAGCAAAGAGGCTAAGGCCGAGAAGAAGAAGGCCCGCAAGGCGGCATCCAAGGAACGGCGCCAGCAGCTGTGGCAGGCCTTCCAGATGCAGCGCAAGGAAGACAAGCGACTCATCCCGTACATGGCGGGTGTGATCGTGCTGTCGATCGCGGTCTTCACCGCGCTCGGTTTCGTCCTCGGCTCGCCGTGGCTGCTGATCCCGCTCGGAGTCGTGCTCGGCGTCCTGGGCGCCTTCATCCTGTTCGGTCGCCGCGTGCAGAAGAACGTCTACACCAAGGCCGAGGGTCAGCCGGGAGCCGCGGGCTGGGCTCTGGGGAACATGCGCGGACAGTGGCGGGTGAAGCAGGCCGTCGCCGGCACCTCGCACCTCGACGCCGTACACCGGGTCATCGGCAAACCGGGCGTCATCCTCGTGGGTGAGGGCTCACCTACCCGCATCAAGACGCTGCTCGGCCAGGAGAAGAAGAAGGTCGCCCGCGTCGTCGGCGACACCCCGATCTACGAGATCGTCGTCGGCAACGACGACGGCCAGGTCCCGCTGTCGAAGCTCGAGCGGCACCTGAACAAGCTGCCCAACAACATCGACCGCAAGCGCATGGAGACCCTCGAGGGTCGCCTCGCCGCACTCGGCAGCAAGGCCCCCGGTCCCGGTATGCCCAAGGGTCCGCTCCCCGGGAACGCCAAGATGCGCAGCATGCAGCGCACCGCGCGTCGCCGCGGCTGACGCCCGCTCGCAGATCCACCACGAATGGACGAACCCGCCACCGAATCGGTGGCGGGTTCGTCCATTCGTGGTGGGTTTACGGTCTCGGTCAGCGGGTGCGGACGAGCGCCGTGCCCGTGGCCCGATCATGCAGAGCACGACCGTTGTAGTCGTTGATCAGGGCCGGGACCAGGAAGACCATCAGCAGCTGACGGAAGAACGCGCGCACGATCCCGACGGCCGCCGGACTCTCTTCTCCGGTGGCCTCGGCGGTGTTGCGGTCGGCGCCGAAGTCCACCCGCGCGACCCGCATCCCGATGACGAGCTGACCGGGGGTGAACCCGAAGAGGGTCACCGCGAAGATCCCGATGACGAACCAGATACCGAGCTGGGTCGTGCCCAGATGGGGAGAACCGAAGCCGACGAACAGCATCGCCAGCCCGCCGGCGATCAGCCAGTCCACGAGCAGGCCCGCGACGCGCGGCCATCCGGTGGCCAATGACCCGGGGCCGCTCGCCGGGAGCCCGAGGTCTTGTCCCCGGTGATCGTTCTCGACGCCGTCGGCGGGACCGATCTGTGGTCCCGACAGCCAGGAACCGGTGACTCGTCCCATCGGTGATGACTCCTCTCACGCGACCGCGCAACCCCCTCGGTCCGCGTCGTCGCCGCACTCGTGAACCATCGTAGTCGCTGGTTGGCGCGACCCTCCCCGCCCGTTCGGGCCTGCCGCTAGGGTTGGGGTGCGCCGAGTGCTTGCGCCCCGGACATGCCGCGTAGCGAACACCACTGCGCGTGTAACACGGGGGAAACACGGACTTGACGCATGGGCAACTTCGCCTCCATACGGTTGCCGCTGAGATCCGCTGCTGTTTCTCAGTGGCGGATGTGGCGTGTCCCCATACACGGACCACCGATCACGAAGGAGTCACCGCACGGTGTACAGCAGTAAAGAAGAACTACTCGAGGGCATCAAGAAGGAAGGTGTCGAGTACGTCGACATCCGATTCTGCGACCTGCCCGGTGTCATGCAGCACTTCTCGATCCCGGCCTCGGCATTCGACGAGGACGTGTTCGAGGACGGGCTGGCATTCGACGGCTCGTCGGTGCGTGGCTTCCAGTCGATCAACGAGTCGGACATGATGCTGCTGCCCGACCCCGCCACCGCGCGGATCGACCCGTTCCGCAAGGCGAAGACGATGAACGTCAGCTTCTTCGTCCACGATCCGTTCACCCGCGAGGCCTACAGCCGCGACCCGCGCAACGTCGCCCGCAAGGCCGAGGACTACCTCGCCTCGACCGGCGTCGCCGACACCTGCTTCTTCGGCGCCGAGGCCGAGTTCTACATCTTCGACTCGGTGTCCTTCGGTTCGGAGATGAACGGCACCTTCTACGAGGTCGAGTCCGAGTCCGGCTGGTGGAACACCGCATCGCCCAGCGATCCCGACGGCAGCCCCAACCTGGGCTACAAAGTCCGCCCCAAGGGTGGCTACTTCCCGGTGGCGCCGTACGACCACTACGTCGACCTGCGCGACGAGATGTCGACCAACCTGCAGAACTCGGGCTTCGAGCTCGAGCGCGGCCACCACGAGGTCGGCACCGCGGGTCAGGCGGAGATCAACTACAAGTTCAACACGCTGCTCCACGCGGCCGATGACGTGCAGTTGTTCAAGTACATCATCAAGAACACCGCGTGGCAGAACGGCAAGTCCGTCACCTTCATGCCGAAGCCCCTGTTCGGCGACAACGGCTCGGGCATGCACGCCCACCAGTCGCTGTGGAAGGACGGCAAGCCGCTGTTCCACGACGAGGCCGGCTACGCGGGTCTGTCGGATCTGGCGCGCTATTACATCGGCGGCATCCTGCACCACGCGCCGTCGCTGCTGGCGTTCACCAACCCGACGGTGAACTCCTACAAGCGTCTGGTCCCGGGCTACGAGGCCCCGATCAACCTGGTCTACAGCCAGCGCAACCGTTCGGCCTGTGTGCGTATCCCGATCACCGGCAACAACCCGAAGGCCAAGCGCCTCGAGTTCCGTTGCCCGGACAGCTCGGGCAACCCGTACCTGGCGTTCGCGGCGATGATGATGGCCGGCCTGGACGGCATCAAGAACAAGATCGAGCCGCACGAGCCGGTCGACAAGGACCTCTACGAGCTCCCGCCGGAGGAGGCCAAGAGCATCCCGCAGGCTCCGACCTCGCTGGCCGCGGTCATCGACCGCCTCGAAGAGGATCACGACTACCTCACCGCCGGTGGCGTGTTCACCGAGGACCTCATCGAGACCTGGATCGCACTCAAGCGCGAGAACGAGATCGAGCCGGTGCAGATCCGTCCGCACCCGTACGAGTTCTCGCTGTACTACGACTGCTGATCTGTTTAGGGTTGCTGACCTGCGTCGATCCCCTCGACTGGGTCAGTCAGCCCGCAGATAGCCGCAGTAGGTTTCATCGAGTCCACCCGCTCATTGATCACAGCGCTGATCGCCGAGCGGGTGGACTCGTCTGCATCCGGCCACAGGTGCCCGTAGACGTCGAGCGTGGTTTTCGCCGAGTTGTGCCGCAGGCGGGCCTGGACAGTCTTGATGTCGGCACCCGAAGCGATGAGCAGAGACGCGAGATAGTGCCGCAGGGCGTGGAAATGGAAGTCATCGGGGCGCCGTCGACTTGCCCGCGCACCTCACGGATTGCTCGGTCGATCAGCCAGCAGCCACGGTCCGATGCTTCCACCGGCGCCGTTTGTCACGAGGGTCTGCTCGGGCCATTTCTGGACCGGCGACGACAGCAGTAGCGTCAGTTCGCGCGCACCGGTATCGGCGCTTCCGAGCCTTCAGTCTTGAGTGGCAGCACCCTGTCGATTCCCCAATGCGCATGCGGGTGGACTACTCCCCTGGTGAAGTCGACGTCGTCGAGTCGCAGCGCGACGGCCTCGGAGATCCGGAGGCCGGCGAACACGCCCAGGAGTACCGACACCCGTAGGTGCTCGGGCATGAGGTCGTAGAGCTGCCAGACTTGTTCGGTCGATGGGCAGACACGCGCTGTTTCGCCGCTGGCGGTGGGATTCGTTTCAGCACGGATTCTTGCCGAAGTATCCGTCGTAGACCGCGTCATCGAGAATGTGCCGCAGCCGCGAGTAGAGCGCTCGCACGGTGCCCG
The DNA here is from genome assembly GCF_051789125.1 of Gordonia terrae. GTDB lineage: Bacteria > Actinomycetota > Actinomycetes > Mycobacteriales > Mycobacteriaceae > Gordonia > Gordonia terrae_A. Next base: position 3,252,286 of record NZ_CP196526.1, read on the forward strand.
GTGCGAGGTCCTCGACCTTGTCGAGCTTCGCGAGCCACACCTTGACCGTCGACGGCTTGATGGGACGCAGCGCCATCTGCCGAACTCGGCGTTGAGTCGCTTGATGTGGCGACCGGGCCATCCGCACGGTGCTCGTCCGGTTGGCCTCGTACCCGGCGATCCACAGCGCAGCCCAGTCCTCGAACGTCATCGCGGCGCGCCTCGGCGCGACGTGGTTACCGCCGACCACGGACGCCGTTTGACCGTCAATCCAGCTCTGCGCGTCAGCTTTTCGGGCGAACAAACGTTCGTGTTCCTGGCCGCTTTCGTCGACATATCGGGCACGCCAGCGGCTGCCGACACCGGCTTTCGCGCTGGGTGTTCCATCGGCCTTCTTCCAGCGGTCCTCGACGCCGGCGCGTCGGTTAAGTCTCTGAGTCACGGGCTCGACGCTCACTCTCGTAGCAGAACTTTCCGAGCTTGGCCGAGGCTTCCGGAGTTCGTTTGTCGAGCATCTTCAACGCAACCGCCAGTTCGTCGGCGACACTCACCGGAACTATCGACATGTCCTCGTCCTCGAAGGGTGGCGTCGGCTCAACCCCAGCCGAAGGAGATCGTTGCGCTCATCGTGGGGAAGGCCGCCGAACTGGACGCAGCAGCAGGCGCCGGAGACAGCGGCACGAGCGGCGAGAGCAACAAGGCCGGCGACGCTGTGGCCGCAGCCCGCATGCCAGGCATGGTCGCCCTAGCCATCGGCACCCTCCAAGAGCTGCGCGCCGACGCCGAACGCGGCCGCACCCTCGTTGCAGCAGCAGTCGCAATAGACCAAATAATCGTTGTTGATGCTGGCCTACTGTACGTCGCGGCGCCATCCAGCAGCGCGACGCCAAGTCCTGGGTTGCTATGGCCAGCCGAGGCTTCGACGGCCCCCGACGCGTCCTCGCATCGATCACCGATTGCGCGGCGGACCCCTGAACGAGATCGGCACCGCCCAAGCCGCCGCAGAGAACGCAGACACCACCAACATCCGGTTCTGACCCAACAGCATCAGGCGGCCGCCGAACCCCTTCAGGGCGGCGTGCAGCAGAACACCAGGCCCCCCACCACGCGAGGGGGTCTTCGTGTGCCACCCCGGTCCAATCATTCGACCCGCAGCCGCCTGACCCCTTCGGTCGAGAGTCAGGTCTTTCTTGCGCGGAGCCCGAAACCTACGCGCGAAACCGGGTCTGGCCAGGTCAAGACCGCGAAACCGGTATATTTCGCTGGTGACCGTTTACGACGAGGCTGCGCGACCACGAGTGCTCTATTACAAGGGACCAACGCGCTATCGGGTCGATTCCGGACCCGTCGACTTCGAAGAGATTATTGGCCGTCATGTTGGCACGGTGACAACCTTTGACTCCAAGGGCCAGTTCGGAATTCCGCAGGTTCGATGGGAGAGCTGGGACGCAGTCATTGCGATCGGGACCACACCCCAGGGTGTCGCCGATCACTTGCGCGTCATCCAGATCGGTGGCCACCCGCTGGGGATGCGGTCCCAAGGAGAAGCGACTTCGTATTCCCTCCAATCGCGCCAATCCCTGGGCACCGAGATTGAACTTGGCAAGGACCTCACACCAGAGGAGCGCTCGCTCGTAAAGTCGACAGTCCTCCCGGCGCTCCGCGCGCTGAGCTTGCCGCGTCAGAGTTGGGATCTGGGCGATTGGCAAGGCGACGCCAACTGGACCCGAGTCTTCGCATCCGATTTAGATGGCCTCGTGTTCGCGGCCGACTACCGGCCCGACGTAGGACCGAACAACGTTGTCTACCTACCCGACTCTCTGGCATCCGACCCCGCTGCTGTCGAGGCATGGATCATCTGGGCGCTCACAGAGTGGTCGAAATATGACAGCGCTCGGTTCCCCGCGCCCCCGGACTGGCGCTCTGAGCCCGCATGGATGACCGATGCCGAGCGATCAGCGAGCGCCCGCGTTGAGGAAGCCGAGGACGCACTCGAGGCCGCGATCGAACATCACGAGACCGAACTCCATAGCGAGCGCGAAACCCTGGCCTCGATTCGTGAGGAAGCAGACGGCACGCTGCGACGACTGCTCACGGGAACTGGTGACCCGTTGTCGGACGCCGTCGCCGACGCGCTCAAGACAATGGGCTTCGACGTCACCGATACTGACGAGGGCCGACGCGAGAAGCGCGACGACCTACGAGTTCGGGACGGGGACTGGGTGGCTGTCACCGAGGTGAAGGGCTACTCGAAGGGAGGTTCCACCCGCGACCTCCTGACACTCAGCAGATGGGTCGAGTTGTACATCAAGGAGACGGGTAACGAACCAGACGCACGGTGGTACATCTGCAACCAGTTTCGGAACACACACCCCGACCAACGCAGAGAACTCTTGCGCGGCCAGGACGACGATGTCGACGTGTTCGCAGAGTCCAACGGGCTGGCCATCGATACGCGCAACTTGTTTCGGCTGGTGCGTGACGTCGAGGCTCGGGTGATCGAACAGGACGCTGCCCGTGAGCTACTCCGGCAGTCGGTCGGGCGCTTCTCCTATCCGTCGTAACCGCGCAAGCACCCGCGAAAGTCACGAACCCAGGGCCGCCACGGGCTGCAGATCTGCAAGCTTCGCTCGGATATGTCAGTTGTCGCGGCTACATTCCCGGCATGAGATTCCCAAGCAAGGACCAGTGGATGGCCCTGCAGCAGCATGTCGGCACGACCAGGCATTACCCACCAACCGACTTCTATCTCGCGGTCACTGCTCTGATTCCGGAGCCGACCACGATTTCGGCCGCAGTAACCACCGCGAGCATGGACGGCCCAACCGTCTGGACGTCGTATATTGCGACCGATCGCGCTTTCGTACACGTGATTGCATCGTTTGACGCTGACCTCTTCGACCTGGAATCAGCCGAGGAAGAGTACAACAGACGCAATCCACCAGAGGTCAAGCTGCTGGAGGCGTGGACGCGACCGTTGTCATCGATCACTCGAATCAGCTTTGCGAGTGTCGGCCGACGGGCGACTGCTCGTGCCGAATTCGTTCCAGTTGGTGCATCAACTGTGACGTTCGCTGATGGCGGTTCCGTCGAGATCCCGGGCCACGCAAACAATTACGACGAGACTGCGCGCGAACAGCTGGATGCGCTGCACACCGCGCTCAACCGTGCGCTGATCGCGTAGCCCGCAGTAGCTCAGAAGCCCACCCCATCGAGCAAACTGCACGAACGTAGCAGACCTGCAGAAATCGCCCACAGTTCACGTCAGCTCGCGCTCACCATCGCTCGAGTAGTCGTTCTCGCTGTACTACGACTGCTGATCTCTGCTGTCGCACGACGACGCCCCGTCCGTTCGCGGACGGGGCGTCGTCGCTTTCAAGGATGTCGACGTCGGCGCGACCACCTCAGCGTCGTACACACCTTGATGTACGCGGTGTCAACGCACGCCGAACGGACGTCCGTCGAACCGGAAGTGAACACACTCACATGTGATCCATATCACTTTGCGTACTTGTTGCTCTGCCGACTCACACGGTTCGACCGTAGTTTGGACGCATGACCAGAGATGTGTATGTGGAAGACCTCGTACCGGGTGATCGCATCAGCCTCGAGGGCACTCCGCGCGTCGTCCGCACCACCACCCGGCTCGACGACAATCAGTTGCGGATCGAGCTCGTGAAGGGCCGGGACGACCTCGCCGAGGTCATCCTCGATCGCACCGTCAAGCTGCAGGTCAACTAGTCGTTGCACTGACACGAGACGCCGGGTGCACCCGGCGGGACCTCAGGCCGCCCGTGCGCCGTCCAGGTCGTCGAAGACCGCCTGATTGTGGTCGAACGCGGCGACCGCCTCGTCGATCATCCGCTCCACGGCCTCCTCGTCGAGCGGTAGCGCGTCCACGCGCGCCCGGTAGGCGTCCTTGTAGCGCTTGAGCTTGTCGATACCGTCGAAGGAGTAGAAGCTCAGTCCCGTGTTCTCGACGCCGTAGTGCTCCCGCATGCGATGGGCGACGACCTGTCCGCCACTGAGGTCGCCGAGATACCTCGTGTAGTGGTGTGCGACGTACCGCGCCGGGTCGGTGCGCGTGGATTCGATGGCCGCGACATAGCGCGCAACCGCCGGCAGCGGTGTCGCCGATCGCGGATCGATGCCGAACGAGGCGAGGTCGGCAGCAAGTCGCGGGACACGCAACAGCTTCTCGTCGAGCACCGCGTCGGCGACCGGGTGGCCCGCGAGTTGTGCGCCGACCTCCTCGAGCGCCTCGTAGACGAAGTAGAGCTGTACCGCGAGCCGCTGGTACTCGGAGGTGTCGAGTCGCCCCGACATGAGGTCGTCGATGAAGGGCGCGTGTTCTGCCCGTTCGTGTGCCGCCGCCGTCGCCGACCGGAGTCGGGCGGAGATGGTCGGCCGCTCGACATTGTGGCCTGCAGGTGGTGTGGCGTTCTGGGGTTCGGCGCTCATGATGCCACCAGTGTTACCACCAGTGTCCGATGATCGGAACCCGGCAGATGATGGGTGTCCATCGTCGTGGCCACGAATCCGCGCAGGATCACCCGGTCGATCGCGACGAGGGGACGGTTGCCCAGCCGTGAGTCGGTCGGGTAACTCGGCAGGAAGCCAGCACCGGCGACGTCGGTGCCGTCGACGAGCCCGTTGGTGAGGAGGTTGCGGTACTTCGCGTGATTCCACGTCGAGTTGTAGTCACCGACCGCGATGACGCGTCCCTGCGGCAGCTGTTCGAAATGCGCTGCAAGGGTGTCCATGTCCGCGAAATAACCGTCCTTGTCGCCCCATAGAGGCGCGGCCGGGTGCGCGGCGATCACCGCGGTGTCCGCGGCCCCCGGGAGGTCGGTGCGGGCCTGCAGGTTGTGCAGCACCGTGCCCGGGATGTTGTAGCGGTCGCGCAGTGGCTGTTTGCTGAACATCGCCGTGCCTGCCGCATAGGTGTACGGGATCGCGAACTCGTGGGGCAGCGACCGGCCGATTCCGCTGAGCCTCACCTTGTCCAGCGCCTCCGGGGTCACCTCCTGCAGGGAGACGAGGTCGGGATCGGCGTCGGCGACGATCTTCTCCAGCGCCGCGATGTCGGCGCCGCCGAAGAGCAGGTTGGCCGAGACCACCGTGAACCGCTCCCCTGCGGGCGCGTCCGCGCTGATGACGAGCGGCACCTGCGTGTAGGTGAGGGCACCGGCGGCGATGATCGCCGCGGCCAGCATGAACCAGCGTCGCAACGCCGCGAAGACGACGATCGCGAGTACGGCGGGGATGAGTGCGAACTGCACGGCACTCGTCAGGTACAGGGCGGCATCACCCCGTGAGGGGTAGTAATGCAGCCATACCCCCAGCAGCACACCGGCGAGCATCGCCCATCCCAGGACGTAGGCCGCCGCCCACAGAAATCTCGTCATCTCTCCCCCGTGTGCCCGTCTTCCCCGCTACCCCGACTTGCCGGCCGCCCCGCGTCGCCCCCGAGACGCGGTCAGGAGCCGAAGACCTTGAGCACCACGGCCTTCGCGCGCCGGGTGACCCTGAGGTAGTTCTCCAGGAACTCCTGGGCCTGGTCTTCCGGCCAGCCCGCGGCGAAGGCGATCTGACGCAGTTGGGTGCCCGGGCCGGGCAACTGGTCGATCGGCTTGCCGCGCACCAGGACCAGGGCGTTGCGTGCCTTGGTGGCGGTCATCCAGGCGTTCTTCAGCAGGGCGACGTCGTTCTCGGACAACAACTCTGCTGCACCGATCGCGTCGAGTGCCTCCAGGGTCGAGGTGTTGTGCAGGCTGCGGTACCGGTGTGCGTACCTGAGCTGCAGCAGTTGTACCGTCCACTCGATGTCGGCGAGTCCACCGCGGCCCAGTTTGGTGTGGGTCGCCGGGTCGGCGCCGCGTGGCAACCGCTCGGCGTCCACGCGCGCCTTGATCCGCCGGATCTCCTTGACGGCCTCGTTGCTGACGCCGCCCGCCGGATAGCGTACGTGGTCGATCATGTGCAGGAAGTCGATGCCGAGTGGTTCGTCGCCCGCGACCTGGTGCGCTCGGAGCAGTGCCTGGACCTCCCACGGCTGCGCCCACTGCGCGTAGTAGGCCGCATACGACGCGAGGGTGCGCACAATGGGTCCGTTCCGGCCCTCGGGACGCAGTCCGGTGTCGACCTCCAGCGGCGGATCCGCGCTCGGACTCCCGAGCATCGATCGCACGTTCTCGGCGATGGTCTGCGCCCATTTGAGGGCCTCGGACTCGTCGGATTCGCGATTGGGCTGACACACGAACATGACGTCGGCGTCGGAGCCGTAGCCGAGCTCGCCGCCGCCGAGACGCCCCATACCGATCACCGCGATACGCGCCGGCGCCCGACTGCCCCGGTCCCGCTCGGAGATGTTGATCGCCACCGTCAGCGCCGCGTTCAGCACCGCGGCCCACACGCTCGACAGCGCCTTGCACACCGCCGGGACATCCAGCAGTCCGAGCACGTCCGCCGACGCGATACGGACGAGTTCTGCCCGACGATGCGACCGGGCCACGGCCACAGCGCGTTTCATGTCGGTCTGGCGGACCGTCGACGCGATCAGTCCCTTCGCGACGTCCTCGGGCCGGACATTGCACAGCTTGGGGCCGTCGGGCCCGTCGGAGTACTGGTGGATCACCTCGGGCGACCGCATCAGCATGTTCGCGATGTACTCCGAGGTGCCGAGGACCTTCATCAGCCGTGCGGCCACCACGCCGTCGTCGCGCAGCAGACGCAGGAACCAGTCGGTGTCTTCCATGACGTCGCACAACCGGCGGTAGTTCAACAGTCCCGCATCGGGATCCGGCGTGTCCCCGATGTGTTCGAGCAGCTGCGGCAAGATGAGGAGCTGGATCTGGCCGCGACGCCCGGGCGCGTTCGACAGCGCCCGGATGTGACTCAGCGCGCGATCGGGTTTCGCATAACCCAGTGCGGCGAGACGCCTTTCGGCCGAGGTGTCGGTCAGGGTCAGCTCATCGGTCTTGAAACGGGTGACCGCTTCGAGCAGCGGACGGTAGAACAGCTTCTGGTGGAGCCGGCGCACCCGGAGACTCTGGTGTTTGATCTGTTCGCGCAACACCCCGGTGGCGTCGAGTTCGCCTTCACGCCGGATGTGCGCGGCGCGGGCGAGCCAGCGCAGTCCTTCGTGGTCATCGGGTTGCGGGAGCAGGTGGGTGCGCGACATCCGCTGCATCTGCAGACGATGCTCCAGCAGGCGCAGGAACTGGTACGACGCACTGAGGTTGGCGCCGTCGTCACGACCGACGTAACCGCCTGCGGTGAGCGCGGCCAGCGCATCGACCGTCGGCATCACCCGCAGGTGCTCGTCGACCCGACCGTGCACCATCTGCAGCAGCTGCACCGCGAACTCGACGTCTCGCAGACTCCCCTGTCCCAGTTTGAGATTGCGCTCGCGCTCGTCCTCGGGCACCAGCGATTCGACGCGGCGCCTCATCTTCTGGACCTCGGGCACGAAGTCGGGCCGTTCGGCGGCCTTCCAGACCATGGGCTTGACCGCCGCGATGTATTCGTCGGCGAGTTGCATGTCGCCGGTCATCGCACGCGCCTTGAGCAGCGCCTGGAACTCCCAGGTCTTCGCCCAACGCTCGTAATAGGCGACATGCGACTCGAGGGTGCGGGTCAGCGCGCCCGACTTGCCCTCGGGTCGCAGCGCGGCGTCCACCTCGAAGAAGGCGAGCGATCCGACCCTCATCATCTCGCCGGCGATGCGCGCGGCGGTGCCGTCGGCGGGATCACTGACGAAGATCACGTCGACGTCGCTGACGTAGTTCAGTTCGCGCGCACCGCATTTGCCCATCGCCACCACCGCGATGCGCACCGGGATGGGACCGTCGCCGCACACCTCGGCGAACGCGACCGCCAATGCGGCCGTCAGCGCGGCATCGGCCAGATCGGACAGGTAGGCCCCGACCTCGGGCAGCCACATGACCGGTTCGTCCTCGACGGTCGAGGCGACGTCGTGCGCCGCGAGCTGCAGGATGAGGTTCCGATACGCCAGGCGCAGCGCCACCACCGACTTCGGGCCGGTGAGCTTCGCGCGGTAGACCCGGTTGCCCTTCTCCTCTTCACCGGGGACGGCCTCGGCCTCGACGGCGGCCAGCATCAGACGGTCCACTTCCGTCCGGTCAGGCAACTCGTCGGCGAGCAGCAAGCGCCAGCTGGAGGGTTCGGCGACGAGGTGATCGGCGAGAGCGTCCGAGGACCCGATGACCCCGAACAACCGGCCACGGAAGGACCGTTCGGAGCGAAGCGCGGCGTCGATGTCCGACCACTCGTCGCCTGCGGCCCCGCGCAACCGCACGAGCGTACGCAACGCGAGATCGGCGTCCGGGGACCGGGACAGCGCCCACAACACGTCAACGGACTCAGGCGTGTTCCACCCCAGATCAGCCAGGTCCCTCGGGGCGGAGTCGTCGAGGAGACCCAGCCGACCCGCACTGGGGACCGCGCTGCGGCCGGATCGCGCCTGGGGTCCGGATCGCGCGGGGGGTCCCGATCGTGTTGTCACACCATAAAAGTAGCGACCGGGGCCACCGATTACGACACCGCGGTCCCCGATGAGCAGGGTGCGGGCGCTACAGCGGCAGGTAGTTCTGCAACTCGAACGGGGTGACGAGACTGCGGTAGTTCGTCCACTCGGTCCATTTGTTGCGCAAGAAGTAGTCGAACACGTGCTCGCCGAGCGCCTCGGCGACGAGCTCCGAGGTCTCCATCTCCTTGAGCGCGTCGGCCAGGCTGCCCGGGAGTTCCTTGTAGCCCATGGCCCGGCGCTCGGCGGGGGTGAGCGCCCAGACGTCGTCCTCGGCCTCGTCGGGCAGCTCGTAGTCCTCCGCGATGCCCTTGAGCCCCGCGGCGAGCAACACGGCGAAGGTGAGGTACGGGTTGCATGCCGAGTCCGGGCTGCGGACCTCGACGCGTCGCGACGAGGCCTTGTTCGGCGTGTAGAGCGGCAGCCGGATGAGAGCGGAACGGTTGGCGCCGCCCCAGGTGGCCGCGGTCGGGGCCTCGCCGCCGTGGATGAGTCGCTTGTAGCTGTTGACCCACTGGTTGGTGACAGCGCTGATCTCCGACGCGTGGTGCAGGATGCCGGCGATGAACTTCTTGCCCGTGGCCGACAGCTGCATCGGGTCGTCGGGGTTGTGGAAGGCGTTGATGTCACCCTCGAACAGGCTCAGGTGCGTGTGCATCGCCGACCCGGGATGCTCGCTGAAGGGCTTGGGCATGAAGGTCGCCCACACGCCTTCGTTGATCGCGACCTCCTTGATGAGGTAGCGGAAGGTCATGACGTTGTCGGCCATGGACAGCGCATCGGCGTAACGCAGGTCGATCTCCTGCTGCCCGGGGGCGCCTTCGTGGTGGGAGAACTCCACCGAGATGCCCATCGACTCCAACGCCTCGATGGCGTGGCGACGGAAGTTCGGGGCGGCGTCGTGGACTGCCTGGTCGAAGTACCCGCCGGAGTCGGCCGGCGTCGGCACCGAACCGTCGAGCGGTGCCTCCTTGAGGAGGAAGAACTCGATCTCGGGATGGACGTAGCAGCTGAAGCCGAGGTCGGCGGCCTTGTTCAGCTGGCGACGCAGCACGTGGCGCGAGTCGGCCCAGCTGGGGGTGCCGTCGGGCATCGCGATGTCGCAGAACATGCGTGCCGAATGGTGGCGGCCGGCTGACGTCGTCCAGGGCAGCACCTGGAAGGTCGACGGATCGGGCTTGGCGACGGTGTCGGCCTCCGACACCCGCGAGAACCCCTCGATCGCCGAGCCGTCGAATCCGATTCCCTCGGCGAAAGCACCTTCGAGTTCGGCCGGGGCGATCGCGACGGACTTGAGATAGCCCAGGACGTCGGTGAACCACAATCGAACGAACCGGATGTCGCGCTCTTCGAGGGTCCGCAGCACGAATTCCTTTTGGCGATCCATGGTCGCCGACCTTAGAAGTATGCTGTTAAATCCGTGTTACACGCGCGAGTCCAACTCGCTGTGCAGGCACTTTGCACAACCCGTCTCACCATCCGAGACAACGGACCATCCTTTGGGAACCCGTTCCGGTCGTGCCGCCGACCGCACGGGCCCGTCCACATTCGCACATCGACCGGCAGCACCCAACTCGCGCCTGTGACCAATTGCATAGCCACGCCCGGTCACAACGTCGTGGCGTGGTGAAATAATGGTTGACGTCCGTGTTCAACCCGGGTACCCGCCGCGTCGCTCTGCCGACCAGCCGGGACTCGAGGCAGAAAAGAGACAACGATGTCCGATTCCTCGGTTTATGGCGCACCCGCTTCCGGGCCGACCGCCAAGCGCCGCGTCACCCGCGTCCATCACCTCGCCCAGATGAAATCCGAGGGCGAGAAGTGGTCGATGCTCACCGCCTACGATTACTCGTCGGCCCGCATCTTCGATGCCGCCGAGATCCCGGTCCTTCTCGTCGGCGACTCCGCCGCGAACGTGGTCCTCGGCTACGACACGACGATCCCGGTCACCGTCGACGAGATGATCCCGCTCATCCGCGCCGTCGTACGCGGCGCACCCCACGCGCTGGTCGTCGCCGACATGCCGTTCGGCAGCTACGAGATCGGTCCCCAGCACGCACTGGAGAACGCCTTCCGGATCTTCAAGGAGACCGGCGCCCACGCGGTGAAGCTCGAAGGCGGCGAACGGGTGGCACCGCAGATCGCGGCGTTGACCGCGGCCGGCATCCCCGTCATGGCACACATCGGCTTCACTCCGCAGAGCGTCAACGGCCTCGGCGGATTCCGCGTACAGGGGCGCGGGGACGGGGCCGACCAGCTCGTCGCCGACGCCATCGCCGTCCAGGAGGCCGGGGCGTTCTCCGTCGTCATGGAGATGGTGCCCGCCGACCTCGCCGGACAGATCACGCGCAAGCTCACGATCCCCACGGTCGGCATCGGGGCGGGCAACGAGACCGACGCGCAGGTCCTGGTGTGGCAGGACATGGCCGGCCTCACCCACGGCAAAACCGCGAAGTTCGTGAAGCGCTTTGCCGACGTCGGCTCCGAATTGCGTTCGGCCGCCGAACAGTACGCCGACGAGGTGCGGCGTGGGGTCTTCCCGGGCCCCGAGCACAGCTACTGATCCGACGGCCGCCGAGCCGGTGATCGGACGGGTCCGAGAATGTGCCCGGCTCCCCGGTCACCGGCATCGGAACGCCTACGCTGGCCTGCATGCGGAACTTCTACCCGGAGATCGAGCCCTACGATTCGGGCCACCTCGACGTCGGTGACGGTCAACAGATCTACTGGGAGACATCCGGCAATCCCGATGGCAAGCCCGCGGTGTTCGTGCACGGCGGGCCCGGCGGCGGGACCGCACCGACACAACGCCGTTTCTTCGATCCGGCGAAGTACCGAATCGTCCTGTTCGACCAGCGCGGATGCGGGCAGTCCCGGCCGCACATCGCCGACGGCGCCGACCTGAGCGTGAACACCACCGCTCACCTCATCGCCGACATGGAGCGTCTCCGTACACATCTCGGCATCGACCGTTGGCAGGTCTTCGGCGGCTCCTGGGGTTCGACACTCGGCCTGGCGTACGCACAAACGCACCCCGACCGGGTCACCGAACTCGTCCTGCGCGGCATATTCCTGCTGCGGCGCAGCGAGATCGATTGGTACTACAACGGCGGTGCCGCCCACATCTATCCGGACCTGTGGGAGAGCTACCTCGAACCGATCCCCGAGTCCGAGCGCGATGGGGACCTCGTCGAGGCCTATCATCGCCTGCTCACGTCGGACGATCCCGCTGTCGCCGGCGCCGCCGCGCGGGCATGGACCGGGTGGGAGCAGGCCACCAGTTACCTGCTCCCGCGCCCGGATGAGAACACCGGCGCGGGCTCGGATTCCGCACCTGAGGTCGACGACGCCCACCGCTTCGACCTCGCGTTCGCCACCATCGAGAATCACTACTTCGTCCATCACGGCTTCCTCAACGACGGGCAACTGCTCGCCGACATCGGTGCGATCGCGCACATCCCCGGCGTGATCGTGCAGGGACGCTACGACGTGGTGTGTCCCACCCGCAGCGCGTGGGACCTCCACCGTGCGTGGCCGTCGGCCGAATTGCACATCGTCGCCGACGCCGGGCACGCGTCCTACGAACCGGGTATCCGGCACCACCTCATCGAGGCGACCGACCGCTTCGCGGGGTAGCCGCGCGCCCTGCGACACCTCGCCCGGCGGGCAACGCCTGCGGGTGTCGCGACCCGCACCGGCGCACGCTCACTAGACTCGACGGACAGGCGTCGAACTCCAGGAGGAACAGGTGGCCGCATCCGAGCAGCTCGAGGTGGAACTGAAGTTCGACGTGGACGCCGGGCACGTGGCCCCCGACCTGCGGACGCTGCCGGGTGTCGTCTCGGCGTCGGAGCCGCAGACGTTCGCGCTCGACGCCACTTACTTCGACACCGAGAACCTCGATCTCGCCGGCAACCGGATCACCATGCGCCGACGCACCGGTGGCACCGATCAGGGCTGGCATCTCAAGCGCCCCACCGACATTCCCGGCGCCCGTCGCGAGCTGCACGTGGGTTTCGACGAGGCCCCGGCCGACGGTGACGCCCCCGACGCCCTGGTCACACCGGTGCTCGCACTCACCCGCGAGCGCCCACTGATCCCGGTCGCGGTGATCTCGACCACGCGCACCGTCACGCGTCTGCTGGGCGCCGGCGACGAGCCCCTCGCCGAACTGGCCGAGGATCTCGTCACCGCTCAGTCGCTGCTCCCCGGCGGTCACTGCCGACAGTGGGCGGAGTGGGAATTCGAACTTCTCGCCGGAGGGACCGGCAAGCTGCTGAAGGCCGCCGACAAGGCGTTGCGTGCCGGTGGCGCCCGCGAGGCGTCGAGCGCTTCGAAACTCGCCCGCGCGATCGGCGCGACCCCCACGGTCCACGAGCCGAAGCTGTCCAAGCGGCCCACGGCACTCGAACTCGTCGTCACCGACATCGCGCTGCACCGCAACTCCCTGATCGCCTACGACCCCCTGGTGCGGATCGACGCCCCCGACGCCGTGCATCAGATGCGGGTCGCCTGCCGCCGCCTGCGCAGCATCCTGTCGGGATTCCCCACCGTCCTGGACGCGGAGCGGACTGCTCATGTCGCGGCCGAACTCAAACTGCTCGCCCAGATCTTGGGCGACGCACGCGATTCCGAGGTCCAACTGGAGATGAACCAGGCAGTTCTCCGCGGTGAGAACGCGTCTGCGGAACTGCTGGCCGAGCTCGCCGGCACCGAGGTCGTCGCCCACGACCGCGCACTGCGGGCCGCACATGCGGCGATGACCTCGAAGCGGTACTTCGCGCTGCTCGACAGCGTCGACGGTCTCATCGCTTCTCCCCCGCCCGGACCCGACGCCGACGTACCGGCGACGGTCATCGTCGACAAGGCGATCGCGCGGAGCCGCAAGCACATTCACAAGGCCCAAGACCGGCTCGCCGCGTTCGCCGAGGGTTCCGACGAGTGGGAAGAGCAGTTGCACACCATCCGCAAACGCGCGAAGCGCCTGCGGTACAGCATCGACGCGACCGAACCCCTCGGCAAGAAGAAGTACCGCGCGGTCGGTTCCGTGGCCAAGAAGATCCAGTCGGCCCTCGGCGACTTCAACGACACCCGGATCAACCGGACGCGCATCGCCGACATCGCCGCCACCGGAAAGCTCGGTGGCGCCGACATGTTCGTGCTCGGACGGGTCGACGCGCGGCTGGAGGCGGACGGGCATCGGGCCATCGCCGCCTACCGCAAGGTCGCCAAGGAGTTGTGATCAGCTCAGCGGCCGGAACTCCACCGAGCGGCTGACCTCGTCGGCCTTCACCAGTTCGACACCGATCCGGTCCCCGGGTCGAAGGTCGCCCACACATCGTGCGACGACGGGCGGGTCCGCGATGAAGATCTGCGCCGGTCTGCGCTCGCTGGCCGTCCTCATGACCACCGCGTCGAAACGCTCGCCGATCCGGTCCCGCAGGATCACGGCTTCGGCGAGGTCGACGCTCGCCCGATCCGCGGTCGCACCGAGAGAGTCCGCGGATCGGAGGATCTTCGGCAGCGTCGGAAGTGCGCGCATCACCCACTCCGGAGTCGGCGTACCGGCGGTGACCGCGAGGCACACCTCGGTCGCGAACCGGTCGCCGAGCCGGCGCAGCGGCGCCGTGACGTGCGCATAGAGTCCGCCGATGGCGGCGTGCCGCTTGCTGTCGTCATCGATGGCGGCGGCGGTGGCGGTTCCGTCGAGCGCGAGGTAGTCGGCGCCGCGCATCAGCCCGCCCGCCGCCGATTGCAGAGCGAGCGTGCTGGCCTCGTCTCCCGGCAGCCCGGCGAGGAAGCGCCCGACGGAGAGTCCGGCCGGCCACGGGATGCCGAGTGCTCCGGCGGTGGCCCGCAGCCCTTCGACGGCGCCGGTGTCGGCCGGCGGCAGTGTGCGGAGCAGGCCGACCCCGGCCTGGGCCATGATCGTCCCCGCGCAGCTGCCCGCGAGCAACGAGACCTGTGAGTTCCACATGTCGGCGGGGGTGTGCGGCTCGAGATCCAGACGCCAGCCACGCGCAGTGCGGGTGACCGTCTGGTCCGGCAGGTCGAGTTCGACGGCGCCGCGGTTCAGCGCGACCTCGTGACGCAACTCCCCGAAGGCCGGCAGCGACGCGATCGAGGGGTGCAGGCGTCCGGCTGCGGCATCTGCGGTGACCCCGGCGTAGTCCAGGCGGGCGACCGACCGGATACGGCTGCGCCGCACCAACACATCGGTCACCGAACCGTCGGCGGAGACTCCGATGGTCCACAGCACGCACGGTCGCACCTGTTCGGGCAGAAGCGATCCTGCTCCCTCCGACAACTCTCGGGGGTGCAGGGGCACGGAACCGTCCGGGAAGTACACCGTCGACCCGCGGCGGCGGCTCTCCTGGTCGAGCGCACCCTCGGGGACGACGAGGGCGGCGACGTCGGCGATCGCGTAGTCCACGACGAACCCGTCCCCGTCCGGGGTGATGCGCACCGCCTGGTCGAGGTCTTTCGACGACGGAGGGTCGATGGTGACGAACGGGAGATGAGTGTGGTCCTCGCGGGTGTCGGCGAAACGGTCGACCGCGGCGCGAGCTTCGGCCAGCGCGTCGTCGCCGTACTCCTCGTCCACGCCCAGTTCGTTGCGGATGCCGGCGAAGTCGATGTCGGGGGCGGAGAGGATGCGCTTCACCCCAGTGACACTAACGCGCGGCCGGCCCGGACCGGCGGGCGCGGAATCGCGCGGACCGAGCGATGGGGCGAACGAGCCGGCACATAAGCCGGATCCTGTACCCGCTCCGGCCTCGCGACCGGTACGGGTGGCGACCATCCATCTGGGCACACCGTCGCCGGGTACCTCGAGCGGCCCACCCGCGGACTGGGGCGAGCAGCCCTCATGACGTCCGCGCACACGCACCTCGCGGTGCGTGCTTCGGCCTTGCTCCGGGTGGGGTTTACCTAGCCGGCACGGTCACCCGTGCCGCTGGTGCGCTCTTACCGCACCGTTTCACCCTTACCGACCTCACGGCCGGCGGTCTGTTCTCTGTGGCACTGTCCCGCGGGTCACCCCGGGTTGCCGTTGACAACCACCCTGCTCTGCGGAGTCCGGACTTTCCTCGATGAACGGCGTGACGGGAGCCCGCCCGTTCCGCTCATCGCGGCCGCCCGGCCGACTCGTTCGCGCACTCAGGATACGCCGGAGCCCTTCGCGGGCCGCGGGCGGCAGGCGACGAGCAACCGCCTGTCAGGAGCGCCAGTGCGCGGCGTCGTTGACGAGCCGCACGACCGACCCACCATCGCCGAAGAATTCCGCGATGGACACCGACGCGAGATCCAGATGAAGACGGAACAATAATTCGGGTCCGACGCCCAGGGCATCACGCAACATCGACTTGATGGGTGTCACATGCGACACCAGCACGACCGTCTGGCCCGAATAGCGCTTCAGCAGTTCATTTTTCGTGTCGACTATCCGGTCGGCAACCTGCGCGAAGCTCTCCCCGCCGGGAGGGGGCAGGGTGATGTCGGACAGCCATGCGCGATGGGTCTCGGGGTCACGTGCCGCGGCTTCGGCGAACGTCAGCCCCTCCCACTCGCCGAAGTCGGTCTCGATGAGCCCGGCGTGTTCGACGATCTCCACACCCGTGCGCGCGGCGACTTCTTCGGCGGTGGATCGGGTCCGGCTCAGCGGCGAGGTGACGATGGCCGCGATCGAACCCTCGCGGGCGACCCTGTCGGCCGCGGCCCGCGCCTGGCGGCGTCCCTCCTCGGTGAGCTCGGGGTTGCCGCGGCCCGAGTAGCGCCGCTCCACCGACAACGCGGTCTGGCCGTGACGCAACAGGATGAACCGTGTCGGCGCCCCCTGCTGTCCCTGCCAGGACGGCGGTGTCGCGGCCGGACCCGGCGCCGCGTCGGTGCGCTCACTCGGCGTCGCCGTCACGCGGTCAGAGTCCCGATTCCGCGGTGCGCACGAGGACCGCCCCGCACTCCTCGCAGCGGATCACCTCGTCGGAGGCGGCGGCGGCGATCGTGGCGATGGTCCCGCGATCCAACTCCATCCGGCACGCGCCGCAGCGTCGGGCGCGCAGCAGTCCGGCACCGATGCGACCGTTGGCACGCTGCTTGTCGTACACCCCCAGCAGGGCCGGATCGATCTCGGCCACAAGAGACTCGCGGCGTTCCCGGGCGTGCGCGAGGTCGTCGTCGATGGTCACCAGCGACTTGTCCCGGCGGACCTGCGCCTCGGCGACCTTCTCCTCGAGGTGGCTGATGGTGGCGGCGGCGCGGGAGCGTTCCGCCTCGACCGCTTCCTGCTGCTCCATCAGCGTCAGCAACTCGTCTTCGAGCACCGAGCGGCGACGCCCGAGCCCGGCCAGCTCGTGCTGCAGCTCCGACAGGGCCTTCGGGGCCAGCCCGCCTCCGCTGAGCAGTGCCGAGTCCTTCGCCTCCCGGTTGGTCATCCCGGTGACCTCGGAGTCGATGCGGCGGTATTCGCGACCGAGGTCCTCGGCGGCTATCTCGGCGCGCACGAGGTCGTCCCGGGCGGCGTCGATCGCACTGTTGTGTTCGGCGATCTCGGCGTCCTCGGGCAAGGTCTTGCGTCGATGCGCGAGTCGATTGATCTCGGCATCGGAGTCCGCGAGATCGAGTAGCAGTCGTTGCACGGCGGCATCGACTTTCATTGCGGCCTCCTGTCTCTGAAGTCCCCCCACCGTACGCGGCGGGGTGGTGTGCACCGGCGGCGGCTCGGCTTTCGCAGGGCTCAGACCGAGCTGTGCAGAACGAACGGATCGGTGGGCTCGTCGAACACCGTGACCTCGATGCCGAGTTCGGCGTCGAGAAGTGCTGCCACCTGTGCGCACCAGGGGAACTCGGTCGCCCAGTGCCCGGCGTCGATCAGGGCCGGACCGCCGTCGCGGAGGCTCTCGTCGGCGGGGTGGTGCCGGAGGTCGGACGTCACATAGACGTCCACACCGAGACCGCCGACACGGCCGAGCAGCGAATCCCCGGCGCCCCCGCACACCGCGACGGTGCGCACCAGTGCGTCCGGGTCACCCGCCGCGCGGACACCCGCGGGGGTCCGCAGAACCCGCGCCGCCATGGCGGTGAAATCCCGCAGTGTCATCGGCTCGACAAGCGTCCCGACTCGTCCCAGGCCGACGTCGCTGCCGAACTCGGCCAGTTCGAACACGTCGAACGCCGGTTCCTCGTAAGGGTGGGAGTTGCGCAATGCGCGCAGCACCCCGGACCGTGACCCGCGGGTGGCGACCATCTCCACGCGCGCCTCGTCGACGTGCGTCCGCATGCCGACCTCGCCGATCGTCGGCGACGCCGACTCGCCCGCCTCGAACTGTCCCGTGCCGACGACCGTCCACGAACAGTCCCGGTAGTCGCCGATGGTCCCGGCACCGGCGGCGAACATCGCCTCGCTCACCTGCTCGACATTGCCCTCGGGCACCATCACCACCCATTTGTCCATCGGGTCAACCGGTTTGGGCTCGATCGGCACGGTGTCGAACACACCGAGACGGTCGGCGAGGGCGTCGGACACTCCGGGTCGCGCACTGTCGGCGTTGGTGTGGGCCGCGAGCAACGCGATCCCGGAACGGATCAGCCGGTGGACGATCCGCCCCTTGGCGGTGTCGGCAGCGAGCGTGGTCACCCCGCGGAGCAGGAGCGGGTGGTGGGCGACCACGATGCCGGCACCCGCCTCGATCGCCGCGTCGACCACCGCGTCGGTCACGTCGACACACGCGAGCACGCCGCGGGCCTGCTCGTCGCGATCGCCGCAGACCAGACCCACCGCATCCCACGACTCGGCGAGGGACGGCGGGTACGCCCGTTCCACGACGCCGACGACATCGCCGACGGTGACCTCGCGTTCAGACGGCGGGGGCGACTGCATCACCGATCTCCTCTCGAACCTGTTCGATCGCACGCGCGAGATCCTGGACCTGCGATCGGGGGCGGACCGCCAGCCGCAGGTGAGCGTCCCCGAGTCCGACGAAATTGGCGCAGCTGCGCACCGCGAAACCGTGTTCGACGAGCCTGCGCTTGACCTCCGTGGCGTTCGGCACCTCGACGAGGAGGAACGGCGCCGACGGTTCGGCTGCCGCCGTGAGTCCGATGCGGGCCAGCTCATCGACCATCGCGGTGCGCTCCGCCGCGACCGCCCGGGCCTGGTCCAGGCAGTATCGGTGCCCGGCATCGCCCAGGCATGCGGTCAGCGCCGCCAGCGCAGGTGTGGACAACGCCCAGGGGCGGCGTCCGGCGCGTAGGCGGGCGAGCAGCCCCGCCGGCCCCAACAGATAGCCGGCTCGGAGTCCGGCCAGTCCGAATGTCTTTGTCACGCTTCGGATCACCAACAGATCGGGCCAGTCCACCGAAGCGAGCGACTGCGGCTCGGGTGAACCGTCGGCGCCGAGGGTGAGATCGGCGAAGGCCTCGTCGACGACGATGATCCGGCCCGGCCTGCGCAATGCGTCAATGGCATCGACCGGGTGCAGCACCGACGTCGGGTTGGTGGGATTGCCGAGGATCACCAGATCGGCGTCCTCGGGCACACCCGATTCCGAGGGCGTGCCGAGTCGCCACGGTGCGGTCAGTACCACCTGCGTGATCGGCACACCGGCGGCTCGCAGGACGATCTCGGGTTCGGTGAACGACGGCTGGATCAGCGCCGCATGACGAATCCCCAGCCGTGGGAGCATCTCGAACCCGTCGGCGGCGCCCGACAGCAGCAGCACGTCGTCGGGGTGTCGGCCGTGGGCCGCGGCGACGGCGTCGACGGCACGCTGCTCATCGGCAGCGGTCGGATAGCGGGCGAGATCGTCGAGCCCGGCACGAACGGCCTCGAGTACGAACGGGGGTGGGGTGCCCCGCACGTTCACCGCGAAGTCGACGAGCCCCGGTGCGGCGTCGCTGTCGCCATGACGCTCCGGATCGGTGAGGTCGGCGCCGGAAGGGTTCACGTCGGCGGTGGTCACCGCGATATCGAGCGCGCCGTACCCAGCTGTCATGCCTTCCGACCTTACGTGCACCATGGAATCGTGACGACGCCACCGGATCCCCGCCATCCCGACACCGTTCTGCTGGTCGACCTCGACGGCACGATCACCGACAGTTTCGCGGGAATCGCCAACAGTTTCCGGCACGCACTCGCCGAGGTCGGTGCCGCCGAGCCGGACCCTCGCGTGGTCGCGGGTATCGCGGGGCCGCCGATGATCGACACACTGCGTGCCCTGGGACTCGAACCCGAGACCGCCGACGAGGCGATGCTCGCCTACCGGGAGCGCTACACCGACACCGGCTGGCTGGAGAACTCCGTGTTCGACGGTATGGACTCCCTCCTCGCCGACCTGGACGCGTCGGGTCGGACCCTGGCGATCGCGACGTCGAAGAACGAGACGACCGCGCGCAAGATCCTGGAGCACTTCGGACTCGCCGACCATTTCCGCCACATTGCCGGCGCGAGCGACGACGGGAGTCGGCGACAGAAGTCCGACGTCATCGCCCACGCGATCGCACAACTCGGCCTGCCCACCGACCCGGACACCGGTCACGTCACCGGGCCGGTCGTGATGATCGGCGATCGCAGCCACGATGTGCACGGGGCAGCGGCTTTCGGCATCCCGGCGATCCTGGTGCGATGGGGTTACGCTCTGGACGGGGAGGAACAGGACGCGACCTGGGCGGTCGGGTCCGTGGCCGAACTGCGTGATGTCCTGGGAGCGTGACCCGCTCCCGACGTCCAGCCGACGGCGAATCGACTTGTTGAGGTAGTAGCAGTGTCAGACGAACTCCACATCTGTTTTGTGTGCACCGGCAACATCTGCCGATCCCCCATGGCGCAGAACATCTTCCGCACCGCACTCGACGACGCGGGACTGGGCGGCAAGGTGCGCGTCTCCAGCTGCGGGACGAGCGGGTACCACATCGGCGAACCAGCCGACAATCGCGCGCGGACCGAGCTTCTCGCACACGGCTATTCCGACGCCCACGTCGCCGCGATCCTGGGACCCGACCACTTCGACGCCGACCTGCTGCTGGCCATGGACGAGGGCCACGTCCGCGAACTCGAACGCAAACGACTCGGCGACCGCACCCGGCTGCTGCGGTCGTTCGATCCGTCCGCACCCGCCGACGACCTCGACCTCGCGGACCCGTATTACGGCAGCACCGACGACTTCGTGGTGACCCGCGAACAGATCGAGGGCTCGATGCCCGGGCTCATCGACTGGGTGCGGGACCGACTCGGGGTGTCCTGACCGCTCACCACCCGGCTCGCCCGGGGACACCCGTGCGGCTCACGCTGCAGGGGCCACCAGGTTGTGCACGAAACGGATCTTGGTGAGGACCTTCTGCGGCAAGACGAACGGGTAGAGGTCGGGGTGGCCCATCGACCGGTTGATCTGGTTGAGCGCCCAGGTCAGCGGTAGCCATTCGTCGATCACCCGGTCGAAGCCCACATCACCCGGCGGGAGACCGTCGAAGGTCGCCCCCGCGGGCGCCATCGCGAACGCCGCCGCGGTGTCGAGCGTGTCGCGGATGTGGAGGTAGTGGGCGAAGGTCTCGGCGAAATCCTCGGCCGGGTGCATCGTCGCGTACGACGAGACGAAGTCGCGCTGCCAGCCCTCGGGAGCACCTTCCTTGTAGTGCCGGTCGAGTGCGGCCTGGTAGTCCTCGTCGGGGTCGCCGAACAACTCCTCGTAACCCGCGCGATGGTCGTCGTCGATCAGGACCAGCTGATAGTAGTGACCGATCTCATGACGGAAGTGCCCCAGGACCGTCCGATACGGTTCGGCCAGTTCGACGCGCATCTGTTCGCGGTGCACGTCGTCGCCCTCCGCGAGATCGAGGGTGATGACCCCGCTGGCATGGCCGGTGATGACCGACCGCTTGGCGCTGGACAGCAGGTCGAAGGCCAGACCGCTGTTCGGGTTGTCCTCCCGGCTCTCGATCGGCAGCCCGAGTTCGGTCAGTTCGAGGACGAGGCGCCGTTTGGCGGTCTCGGTCTGTCCGAAGATCACCATCGCCTCGGTGTCGTCGTCGTCGGGACGGGTGCGTGTCAACCGGCACGACTCACACAGGGTCGGCGTGCCAGTCCACTTCACCAGCCAATTGCACTGCGCGAGCTTGATGTTGACACACCGCTCGAGGAGGACGCCGTCCACCTCGGCACGTCCGTCGTCGTCGAGCACGTGGATGGCCCGTGTCTGCAGCCAGAATCCGAGCTTGCTCCGGCAGTTCAGACACAGACTGTTCTCGAAGGAAAGACGCTGACCACACTTCAAGCAGACGAAGTCTCGCATTTCGATCAGGCTACCCCCGCTCGGTAACCTGGGTGTGTGCATGTTCTGCGAACGATCCTCCGCCCAGGGTGGATCGCCCTCGGTGTGGTGGTAGCAGCGTTCGCGGTGGCCTGCTTCACGCTGCTGGCGCCCTGGCAGCTCGGCAAGAACTCCGACACCGAGCGTCGCAACGACCTGATCCGCACCGCCACCTCGATCGAGACCGCGCCCCTGGGCGAGGTCGCCCCGTCGTCGACCTTCGACCCGTCGTCGGAATGGCGCTCGGTGCGACTGACCGGTCGCTACCTGGTGGACGATCAGGCACTGGTCCGGTTGCGCAACGTCGACGAACGTCCGGCCGTGGAAGTCCTCACCCCGTTCGCGGTCAGCGGCTCCGACCGGGTCATCCTCGTCGACCGGGGGTACGTACGACCCCGGGAGGGCGCGGTTCCCGACATCCCGGCGCCGCCCACAGGCGAGCAGACGATCACCGCGCGCATCCGGGCGGCGGAGAGCGTCAGCACCGACCGCGGCGCGCGGGAGGACAACGGGACACTGACGGTGTCCACCATCAACCCAGGCCTCGTGTCGGCGGTGACGTCGACACCGATGGACGACTTCTATCTGCAGCTGTCCCCCGACCAGCCGGGGTCCCTCGGTGAGATCTCCCTGCCCCAGCTGGACACCGGCCCGTACCTCTCCTACGGACTCCAGTGGCTCGCCTTCGGCGTGATGGCGCCCCTCGGTGTGGGCTACTTCCTCTTCTCCGAGATCCGTGCCCGGCGACGCGCAGCCGCCGCAGCCGCCGGCATCGAAGAGTCCGGAGCGGACACTTCCCAGCCGCCGAAACCCACCGCGACCGAGTCGGATTCACGCGCTCACCGCCGCCAGCAGAGGCGCGAGGAACTACGCGCCGCGGCCGGCACGACGGTGGTCCACCAGGTCGGCCGCATCGGCCACGGTCCACAGGCCGACGACGGATCGCGCGACGTCCGCGACAAACTCACCCGACGCTACGGCGACTGAGCCGCCGAGCCGCTGCCCTCGCACCCGGGCGGCCGAGAGCGGCGACGGTGCAGACGAGCAACGTCGCCCGCTGCACACGCCGCGACAGGGCCACGGCCGCACGGAGATCAGCAGGCCCGGGCACCGGCCCCGACCCAAGCGTCGGACGCATCTCGACGCCGTGCGGGTACACCGTCCGTCCACCCAGTTGCACACCCAACGCACCAGCGAAACCCGCCTCGACGACACCCGCATTGGGACTCGGATGGGCACCGCTGTCCCGGCGCCACGCCGCCACGGAACGTCTCGGCGCTCCCCCGACCGCCACGATCAGCACACCCGCTAGCCGGGCCGGCACCAGATTCACGACGTCATCCACCCGCGCTGCCGCCCACCCGAAACTGCGGTACCTCTCGTTGCGGTACCCGACCATCGCGTCGAGTGTGTTGATCGCCCGATAGCCCAGGAGCCCGGGAACACCGGCCAACGCTCCCCACACCAGCGGACCGACCGCAGCGTCCGAGGTGTTCTCCGCGATCGACTCCAACGCCGCACGACACAGACCCGCCTCATCGAGCGACTCCGGATCACGACCGCACAAGCTCGGGATCAACGCCCGCGCCGCCGCCACATCATCTGACTCCAGCGCATCGGCCACAGCGTCCCCCACCCGGCACAACGACGTCCCACCGAGCGCGACCCACGTCGCCGCCGCCGTGAGACCGGCCTTCCCCAGCGGCGACGCACGCCGCTCGGCGACAGCCGCCACCACCGCCGTCGACCCGACCATCACCCCCACCAGGCCGGCGCCGGCCACTCGCGAGTCGCGGTACAACGCACGCTCGACCACACCCGCCACCCGACCGAACCCCGCGACCGGATGACCGCGCACCGGATCACCGGCCCACTCGTCGATCACGAACCCGACCGCGAGCCCGGCCGCCGTCGCCAGGCCGCCACCGGCCCATCGGGCAGAACTACGGCGGGCATCACGGGACGGTCTGGGCACCGCGCGATGGTAACCCCAGCTCGCCGGCCCGCTCGCCCCGCTCCCGGCGCCCGACACCCACGGCCCGCTCGCTTCGCTCCCGGCGCCGGACACCCACGGCCCGCTCGCTTCGCTCCCGGCGCCGGGTGCCACACTTGGCCCCCGTGGCCAGGACACCCGCACAGCCGACGCCCGGCCGGTACGACATCGACACCGGCGTCGCCGAACTGAGCGCGGACACCATCTCCGGAGGATGGCTGCTGACCATCAACGGCGCCCACAGCTCGCACATCCACCCCGACGACCCCACCGCACTCGACTTCGAGTACCTCCGACAGATGGCCGCGGTCATCGACGAACGGCACACATCGTCGGAGCGACTCCGGGTCCTGCACCTCGGCGGCGCAGCCTGCGCGCTCGCCCGCCACCTCGACCACCGCTACCCCGGCGCCCGCCAGGTGGCCGTCGAGATCGACGCCGAACTCGCCCGACTCGTACGCGAATGGTTCGACCTCCCCCGCGCGCCCAAACTGCGCATCCGCGTGGGCGACGCACGCGAGGTCGTCACCTCCCTCCAACCGGGTACACGCGACGTCATCGTGCGTGACGCGTTCGCCGGGGACCGCACCCCGCGACACCTCACGACACGAGAGTTCACGACCGCAGTCCACGACGTCCTCGCCCCCGGCGGGCTGTACCTCGCCAACTGCGGAGACAGCCGTGACCTGGCCGGAGCGCGCGCCGACGCCGCCACCATCGGCTCCGTCTTCGAACATCTGATGCTCATCGCCGACGCCGCCATGTTCAAGGGGCGCCGCACCGGCAACATCGTGATCGTCGGCAGCGACGCACCGCTGGAGCCGTCCGCCGCACTCGTCCGTACCTTGCTCGCCGACCCGCTACCCGCCCAGATCATGTCGGGGCAACGAGCACGCGACTTCGCGCGCGGACCCGCACTCACCGACGACGACGCGTGAGGCAGAGCCGCGAGGTACGCGACTCCCACTCAGTCGATAGGGTTGGTTCGAGCCCACCGTTGATTGATCCGATCCGGCCGTAGAGTCGATCCAGCCGACACCGAGGAAGCCGAGGATGACGTGACCGATCCATCGTCACGGGCCGGCACCATGCTGGGTCCGTATCGCATCGACCGCCTTCTCGGTCGCGGCGGGATGGGCGAGGTCTACGAAGCCTTCGACACCATCCGCGAACGCCGCGTGGCACTCAAGGTGCTGCCCCCTCACCTCCTGCGGGACAAGGACTTCCGCGACCGCTTCGAGCGTGAGTCGAAAACCGCGGCCAAACTCTCCGACCCGCACGTCATCCCGATCCACGACTGGGGCGAGAAAGACGGTGTCCTCTTCATCGACATGCGGCTCGTCGACGGGCAGGATCTGCGCAAGCTCCTCGCTTCGGGTCCCCTCGCGCCGAACCGCGCCGTCCACATCCTCGGCCAGATCGCCTCCGCCCTCGACTCCGCGCATCGCGACGGCCTCGTCCACCGCGACATCAAACCCGACAACATCCTCGTCGACGCCGACGACTTCGCCTACCTCGTCGACTTCGGCATCGCGCAGGGCACCGCCGACAGCCGGCTCACCCAGATCGGCACGGCACTCGGCACCCTCGCCTACATGGCCCCGGAGCGCTTCGGTGACGAGCCCGCGGGCCCGAGCTCCGACAACTACGCACTCGCATGCGTGTTGTACGAATGCGTCACCGGCCAGACCCCCTACCCGGCCAAGACCGACCAGGGTCTGATGACCGCGCACATCACCAAAGAGCCGCCGACCACGGGCGGGCCGCTCGACCCGGTGATCGCGCGTGGTCTCGCGAAGGATCCGGCAGGCCGCTTCCCCACCGCCAGGGAGCTCATCCGCGCCGCGTCGACGGCACTGGCCTCGCCGCGCGACAGCTCCCCTCCCGCACCACCGACCGTGACACCCCCGGTCATGCTGCCCCCGACGTACGCGGCCGGTGGCGGATCGGGGCAGCCCGGGTTCGGTGCACCCGGGTCTCCCGTGCCCTCCGACCGCACCATCGTCTCCCCCGGCCAATCGACACCCGGCCATCGTTCCGGGCCCACCGGGGTGCCGTCGGACCCGACACTGATCCGCGGCCCCGGTTCGGGTCCCACGATGCCCGGCCCGCACGCCGGGACCGGTGGCGGATATCGTTCTCCGCCCGCACCATCGGGGCCCCAAGCGTTCTCGGGACCGCCACCGCACCCGGGGCCCCAGCGCCATTCGGGACCCCAGCGCCATTCGGGACCCCAGTCGTACTCCGGTCCGCAATCCTCGCACTCCGCACCACATCTCAGCGGCGGTCCGTGGGTTCCCGGCCCGACACCGGGCAAGTCGCACACCGGTCGCAACATCGCCATCGCCGCCGGTGTCGGCCTGGTGGTCATCGTCCTCGCGGTGACGGGAATCGTTGTGGCGCTGTCGGGTTCCGACGGGGGCGACACACCGACGCCCAGCACGTCCACGAGCGCCCTGCCCGCGGGCACCGTCGCATGCGACTACCCGGCACGCGCAGCGGTCGGTGGTATCACGCAGGCGAAACCAGCTCCGAGCCAGCCGAACACCGGCACGGTCGACGTCGAGATCCCGATCGCCGGCCAGGGCACGGTGAGCATGACGCTCGACCGCGGCGAGGCGCCGTGCAACGTCGGGGCGATGGTCTCGCTGATCAAGTCCGGTTTCTACAACAACAGCAAATGCCACCGGGCGTCCGCCAAGTACCTGATCTGCGGATCGTCGGGTGGTCAGGAGGGCACCAACCCCGGCTGGACCAGTCCCGACGAACTGCCCGAGGGACTTCCGTCCGCGGGGACCGACGACGACGGCGTGCCGCAGGTGACCTACCCGCGGGGGTCGGTCGGAATCCTCGACCTCCCCGACGACGAAGGCGCCACCGGTTCGACGACGTTCTTCATGCTGACCGACGACACGGACCTGCCGCTGACGTACTCGATCGTCGGGACCGTGAACGCGTCCGGACTCGCCGTCCTGGACAAAATCGTGGCTGGTGGCTTCACGCCGAACGCCCCCGGCGCCGCGTCGGGACCCCCGAAGCAGAACCTCCTCATCCAGCGGGCCACCGTCGAGGGCTGATCGCTCTCTCTCCGAGGTGCCAGGAGCGCGAGCGACGAGCCGTTCCGGCTCACCGGATCCGTTCCCGCTCACCAAGAATTGGTGAGCGGGAACGGAATCAGCGAGCGGACGCGCAGACTTCTCGGCCGCCGCTCAGATCACGTAGTTCATCCGGCTCAGGATCGCCTGCCCCAGAGCCTCATCACCGTCGAAAACGACCCTGGACGGGTCCGCGTCGCGACGCCCGCCGGCAAACCGCGCGAGGTTCACGCCATCGAGGGTGATGCGCACATCCGCAGCCGAGTCGCCGCCGTCGAACTCGTCGACGACACCGGCGCGGTCCGCGACGGCGATGCGCACGCTGCGCGGCGCGAGTCCGGTGACGTCGAACAACACCTTGCTGCCCTTCGGCGCGTCGGCGCGTTTCCCGACCACGAACGGCAACGACGCACAGAGTTCGTCGAGCGCCCACTTCGCGGGGGGTGGGTCGGTCACCGCGGGATTGTCGGTGCCGTCGCGCAGGTCGATCTCATGCACCCAACAGTCGAAGATGCGGATGCGCATGAACCGCCCGTAGGTGTCCGCGCCGGCCGGTGTCATCGTCTCGGCGTCGAACTCGTCCTGGGTCATCGCCTTCAACCTCTCCGTGCGCACGCCGATGATCTCGTCGAGCGAGTCGATGACCTCCGCGCGTGGCTTCGGGCGAAAGTGGTCCACCCACTTCTCGTTGAGTTCGCCGATCGGGTTGCGGACATGGTCGAGGGCGCTCACCGTTCGAGTTGCCTCGACGTCGCGGCCGTCGAGCATGCTCTCGGTGCCGATGACGTGGGCGACGATGTCGGCGTTGGTCCAACCGGGGAGGACCGAGGGGGCCGACCACGACTCGTCGTCGAGCGACCCGGCGAGGTCCCGGATCGCACCCCACTCGGCGATCAGCGCCGCCGTCACCTCGTCGATGGGCAGGATCGTCGTCGCCATCATCACTCCTCGGGTCTGTGTCGGCGGTCTGGTCGCCGGGGGCCATTCGGATCAACCGTATCGGGAGCCGAAGCGTGAATCCCGGAACCCGCCAAACGGGGACAACGGCCGGTGTCGACTGACGGCGAAGCACGGCGCACCCCTACGCTTGTCGATGTGTCTGCATCCGTGCGCGCCGGTGACCGGCTCGGCCCCTACCTCATCGAGGGGTTGATCGGCCGAGGCGGAATGGGTGAGGTCTACCGGGCCATCGACACCCGCAAGGATCGGGTCGTCGCCCTGAAGTTGCTCGGCCCGCAGGTCGCCGACGATCCGGCATTCCGCGACCGGTTCCATCGCGAGTCACGCGTCGCCGCCCGCCTGAACGATCCCCACGTCATCCCGATCCACGACTGGGGAGAGATCGACGGACGGCTGTTCATCGACATGCGCCTGGTCGATGGCCGTGACCTGCGCACGCTGCTCGTCGAGGACGGGCCCTTACCGGCCGAACGTGCGCTGCGGATCGTCGGCCAGATCGGTGACGCTCTCGATGCGGCGCACCGTTCCGGGCTCGTCCACCGTGACGTCAAACCCGACAACATCCTCGTCGACGACCGCGACTTCGCATACCTCGTGGATTTCGGTCTCGCGCAGGCCGACACGGATACCCGCTTCACGAGCACCGGCACCGCAGTCGGTTCCTTCGGCTATATGGCACCCGAACGATTCGGCGAGTCCGCCGTGGGACCTCCCGCAGACATCTACGCGCTGACCTGCGTGCTCTTCGAATGCCTTTCGGGCACACATCCGTTCGCGTCGGCGACCACCATCGAACGCTTGATCGCCGCCCATCTCACCACACCGCCGCCGCGCCTCGGCGCGGCCGTCGACCACGTCATCGCCCGCGGGATGGCCAAAGACCCGGCTCAGCGGCAACATTCGTCGGCCGAACTGATCGCCGACGCCGGTGCCGCCCTACGCTCGCAACCTCTCGTCGGTGCGCCGACGATCATTCCCACCGGACCCCCGACCGTCGTGCCCGTCTCTGCCGCCGGGCCCACTCTCGGCGGCCCGTCCGGTCCGGCCGTGCCCACGGCCCCGGCCGCGGCGTGGGATGCCACTCGGGCCGCGGTCTCGACCGCGCCGCCCCGACGCCGCTCGCCCCTGGTCCCGATCATCGTGGCCACGGTCGTCGTGCTGTTGATCTTCGCCGGCATCGTCGCCTGGGTGGTCGTCACCACCCAACGAGACGGCCCGGCCACCGCCGGCGATGTCACACCGCTGCCGACGACCGCCGAGACCATGCCGGCGACGTCGGCTTCGGTGGGGCCCAGCCCGACTCCCGGACCGACTTCTCCACCGGGTCCGTCGTCCCAGCCCGGCCCGGCACCCCGGCCCTCGGCGAGTTCACCGCGCGCGATCGTCCCTGGCGATCTGGGCCTCACCGTGCCGATGACCCGACCGGCGTGCGACGGCACGGGGATCGTCGTGGTCGCCAACGCGACCGCGCCCGGAACCTACGCCACCGAAGTGCAGAACTACCTGGACCAGAACCCGGGCGCCAGATACCTACGCACGGATCAATCGTGTCCGTCACTGCGGCAGTGGTTCGACGACGGCAGCCCGATCTACGCGGTCTATTACGTCGCGGGACCCGCACAGAGCGATGTCTGCTCGCTCAAGGGCCGTCTGGGCCCGACCGCCTACGGCAAATGGCTCGACATGGTTTCCGACCCGAGTGCACAGATCGCGTGCTGATCCGCTGACGACCTGCACTGGGCTCGGACCGAACAAGGACCGAAACTGTCCGCATCTTCGGGCACGATAGAACGCATGCTGGAAACGTCCGCTCGACTCCTCGCTCTGCTGTCGCTGCTGCAGACTCGACGCGAGTGGTCGGGCCGCGAGCTCGCCGAGCGTCTCGACATCACCACTCGTACCGTTCGACGCGATGTCGACAAGCTGCGCGAGCTCGGTTATCCGGTCGATGCCAACATCGGTTCGCGGGGCGGTTATCGCCTCGGCGCGGGCGCCGAGATGCCACCGCTGCTGCTCGACGACCAGGAGGTGCTGGCCGTCGCCCTGGGTCTGGACGCTGTGACCACGGGTGCGGTCGCCGACATGGCCGAGGCGTCGGCCGGCGCACTCGCGAAGCTGCGACAGGTCATGCCGTCGAGGCTGCGTCACCGGCTCGACGCGCTGCGCATCGAGGCCGTCCCGCGGACCGCGCCGGCCAGCGCGGTGTCGGCGGATCGGCTGACCGAGATCGCGACCGCGTGCCACCGGAGCGAGCGCCTGCGGTTCGACTACCGGCGCAACGACGGCGAGGAGAGTCGGCGCGAGGTCGAACCCTATCGTCTGGTCCGCAACGGAAATCGTTGGTATCTGGTCGGTTTCGACATTCAGCGCGCCGACTGGCGCTCGTTCCGCGTCGACCGCATGGAGCCGAAGGTGCCCACCGGACCGCGCTTCACACCACGTGATCCGCCGGAGGGCGGCGCCGCGGCGTTCGTGCTCCGCGGGCTCGGAGCGTTGTACAAACGGGCCACCGCGCGCGTAATGATCTACGCCCCGCTCACGGAGGTCTCGGCGATGGTGCACGAATCGTGGGGGGCGGTGGAGTCCGGCGACGAACATTGCTGCGAGGTGACGCTCTACAGCACCTCACTCACCGAGATCGCCCGGTGGATGTACGCCTTCGGCGCCGACTTCACCGTCATCGAACCCCCTGAACTCCGTGCCGAGCTCGCATCCGCCGCGGAGTATCACGACCAGGTCGCCCAGCGGTACCGAAGGGCCGCTGACGCCCGACCGTGACCGGCACCACACCCCGTGATCCGGCCGTGACTTCAGCACCGTGTCTGTCACATGAACGCCGCCGACCCGACCGACTCCGCCGAATTTCTCTACCGTCGGTGTCATGCGACTTCTCATCACTGGCGCCACGGGGTACGTCGGGTCCCGATTGGTGTGTGCACTGCTCAAAGAGGGACACGACGTGGTCGTCACCTCGCGGGACACCCGAAAGCTCGCCAAGTTCGGCTGGTCGTCGCAGGTCATCAAGGTGGCCATGGACGCCGACGACCCGGCTTCGGTCAAGAAGGGGATGGCGGATGCCGGCCAGATCGACGCCATCTACTACCTCGTCCACGGCATCGGTCAGGCCGATTTCGCCAACGGCGACCGTGACGCGGCCCGCAACGTCGCCGAGGCCGCCCGCGACTCCGGAGTCAGCCGGATCATCTACCTCGGCGGTTTCGTGCCGTCGGATGACAAACTCTCCACCCATCTGCAGAGCCGCGCCGACGTCGCCGAGGGGCTCGTCATCGACGGGGGGCCCGAACTCGTGTGGCTGCGTGCTGCGGTGGTCATCGGTGCGGGGTCGACGTCCTTCGAGATCATCCGGTACATGGCCGACCGTCTGCCGGTCATCCCCGAGCCCGACTGGATCGCCAACGAGATGGACCCCATCTCCATCCGCGACGCGGTCCACTATCTGACCGCGGCGTGCGATCCATCTGTGCTGCCCGCCGGAGAGTACGACATCTCCGGCCCCGACAGTGCGCGCTACATCTCGATCCTGCACGAGTACGTGTCGGCGATCCGGATGCCGAGACTGCGCCTGCCGGTCTTCGGGATCTCCACTCGTCTCGCCGGACGGGTCGGCGGCATGCTGGTGCCGGTGCCCGCGTCGCTCACCGAAGAACTCGTCACCTCGCTGAACCACCCGATGACCGCGTCGGAACACCGCATCCGCGACCTGGTGCCTCCGCCGGAGGGTGGACTGACACCGATGCGTGACGCCGTCCGGGCATCGGTGCACTCGCCGTATCCGCGCTCGGTGTGCGACCTGGACGACCTCCACCACCTCGCCGACACCGATCCCGCCTGGGCCGGCGGCGACTGGCTACGCGTGAAGCGCGGCGTGGTGGAGACGATCGGTACATCGCTCGGAGTGGCCACAAAGGTCGTCGGTGCCCTCCGTTCAGGTCGCGCCAATGTAGCGTCGTGACCGACAACCGATGATCGACCGATTTCCCTGACCGATCGACCTAGGTGGTGATGAGTGCTGGTGACCACACTGGCGCGCGACCTGTACGAGTCCATCGCCGCGGATCGTGACCCCGATCCCGGCGCCCATTACATTCGCCGACGCTGGCTCGTCGGCGTCTTCCTCGTCATCGGCGCGGTTGTTCTCGGAGTATCCCTCCGGGTGGAGCCGGGCGATGCCGCGTTCTACCCACTGACCATCGGCCTGGCGGCTGTCTGGATCGTCGGTGCGTTCGTCTCCGGACCGCTGCGGCTCGGCGCATTCAGTCCGACCCCGTCACGCGCGCCGAACCGGGTCGGTGCCGTCCTCCTCGGCACCGTCGTCGGCGTGGCCGTGGGCGGCGCATTCGTGGTCGGCGGCCTGGTCGCAAGGATGATCCCCGGCGTCAGCGATCTCGCCAATCAGGTGTTGGCCTTCGCCGACTTCGGCAGCCTCGCCGTGGTCACCGCGATCACGATGGTCAATGGCCTCGCCGAAGAACTGTTCTTCCGCGGTTCGGTCTACTCGGCGGCACGCCCACACAACCCGATCCTCGTCTCGACCGTGATCTATGTGCTGGTCACGATGGCCAGCGGCAACGTGATGCTCGGCTTCGCGGGCGCCGTCCTCGGCACCGTCTGCGCCATCCTTCGACGCAGCACAGCCGGGGTCCTCGCACCCGCGATCACCCACGTGATCTGGGGCGCAGTGATGGTCCTGGCTCTCCCGCCGGTCTTCGCCTGACGGCCAGACTTCACCTCGACTGCCAGACTTCGATCGAAGTCTGTCGGCCGAGGTGAAGTCTGGCGGTCAGACCCGGTTTGGGCGATCGGCATCGGAACGACTAAATTCGTGTGCGCAGCGCCACGAATGTGGCCTCCGCACGCGCGTATAGCTCAGCGGTAGAGCTCTGGTCTTACACACCAGCGGTCAGGGGTTCGAATCCCTTTGCGCGCACCACATATCACCAGGTCAGTCGATGAACCCGAACGTACGGTCAACAGGATTTAGTCACGAGACAGCCGAAGACCGGTCTCCGTCCATCTCATCCCCGATCCGGCATGGACGTTCTGAGCTACGACGAACCGATCAGAGACGTGGGACGACGAGGAGCACGGGAATGAACAGGCAGAACGTCACGAGCGTGACCATCTTCGCCATCGGCGCTGCTGCTTTGCTGGTGACCCGTCAGCCTGCGTCGGTGTGGCTGCTTTTCGGGGCCGCCGCTTTGGCCACCGCGGTCGTCGCCACGAGGCCGAAGGTCGCCTGACCGAGCCCTGCAGCCTCGCGAACGGCCACCTCGCCGGAGTGCGGTACAGCGTCGCGCGGGGGCATCGATCACTCCCCCACAAACCCCCGGCCGTAACGACGTCCGACGCCGAGTTGCCGGCGGACGGCCATCGGATCGCGGGCCGCGCGGCCGTGGCCGCGGCGCTTATGGGGCTTGCACAGAGCGCACCCGCGCCATGAGCGCGACGGATGAAGGTTGGGCATGTACGCCTCCGAGAGACTCCGCTTGATGCGAAGATCGCCAGCGTAGTCGACTCGCGACTGATCCCCTAGCCCCAACCCGCGCCCAGCACGGCTTCGAGCTATGAAATCGCTAGCGGCTGAGCCACTCCCGCGTATACACGTCCTGCCAACGCACCGCGATGTTCCGGCGGGCGTCGGCACTGCTCTGGCGACCGATCGCCTCGATGAGCACCGCGTCGACGATGTCGCGCACCTCGTCGGACAGCGCGGGCAGGTCGTCGGCGTACCGGGCGATCAATCCGACGCGAACACCCTCGACGGCGTCGCCGGAGCCGTCGACGGAGACGAACACCGTGAGCCGACCCAGTTCGCGGCGGGTGCGGATGGCGATCAACTGTTGGACGACGCGGTCGCTCGTCTTGATGCCGGGATCATCGGTCGCCAGCGTCCGTGCGGGGCGGCGGATGCGCCGGAGGTTGCCGGAAATCGACGAGATCAGCTGTTCGATGTCGCTCGTCGGCTCGGCCGCGATCTGCTGCGTCGCCTCGATGAGCCACGAATCGGTGACATCGGGTCCGGCGGGGTCTGGCGAGATCCTGTCAGACATCGCTGTCCCCTCCTTCCCGGTCGTCGACGATGTTCGTAGCTGTGGGTTTACCAGGGTTCCACGGCTCCAAACGGGTCAACAGGTACTTCCGGCTGCGCTGGAGGTGGCCGCGCACCGATCCGGTGGTGATGCGCAACACCTGTCCGATTTCTTCGAGGGTAAGCCCCTCGACTTCCTTGAGCCACCACGCTGCGCGCGAATTCGCCGGAAGATTGTCCAATTCGGCGCGGAGGGCGTCGATCAGCAGGCTGCGCTCGGCCATGTCGGAGGGCAGCGGCCCGGCGGCCTCCAGCTCGGCGAACCGCTCGTCGTCGAAGGGGACGTCGCGTCTGCGCCGGTGGTGATCGGCGGCCTTCCGGTGTGCGATGGTGAACATCCAGGTGCGGAAGCTGCTCCGAAAGGCGAAGTCGGGCAGGCCTTTCCACGCATCGAGGAGGGTCTCCTGCGTGAGATCCTCGGCGGTCTGCTGACCATCGACCATCCGCAGCATGTACCGCAACAGACCCGGCGTCACACGCCGGACGAGGACGTCGAACGCCTCGGTGTCGCCGACAGCGGCGGCGCCCGCGAGCTCGTCATCGCCGAGCTCCGAAAGGTCGAGCGACTGCCTGTGAGCCGAATCACTGGGTCCCATGCGTGCAACTCCCCCCGTCCGTCCCGACTGACCTTACAGACGGATCGTGAACAGCCTTTGCGATAGCGCATCATCCGAACGCGGTCCGTCTACGAAGAAGACACGACGACCGAAGGAGTTCGACATGTCCGCAAGCGCCACCACCACCAAGGACGCCACCAAGGACGACGCCACCACCGTCGCCGCAAAGCGCGATGATGCAGGCGCGGGCCGTGAACTCGCGCGCCGCGACGCGTCGGGCGATCGAGGACGCACCTCCATCGCCGACATCGTGGTCGCCAAGGTCGCAGGCATCGCCGCGCGCGAGATCGACGGCGTCCACGATCTGGGCGGCACCACCGAGCGTGTCGTCGGGCGGGTTCGCGACGTCCTCCCGGGCACCACCGTGAGCAGCACCCAGGGCATCGAGGTGGAGGTCGGCGAGCGCCAGGCCGCCGTCGACGTCTCGATCGTCGCCGAGTACGGAGTGGCGATTCACCAACTCGCGGCGGCCATTCGACGCAACGTGATCACCGCCATCGAGCAGATGACCGGACTGGAGGTCACCGAGGTGAACGTGACCGTGCGCGACATCGCCTTCGGTGACGACGACCAGGAGTCGAACACCACTCCGCGAGTCCAGTGATGACCGGCGTTCCCGGAGACGTGGACTCGCCGGGTCTGGCGCAGCAGCTCGCCACCGCGGCACTCGCCGTCCCCGGCGTGACCGGCCTGCACAGCGGCGTGTTCGGCGAGGTCGCCACATACCTGCCGGGACAACGTGTCTCGGGTGTCTCCCTCGACGACGACGCCGGCGCGATCCACATCGTCGTCGACCTCACCCACGACCTGCACAGCGTCGCCGCGCAGGTTCGCGACGCCGCGGAGGAGATCGCGGCCAGGCCGATCACGGTGACCATCGCCGACATCAACGTCGGTGTTCCCGCAGAAGAAGGTGACAAGGAATGAACAACGCGACAATCGGTCTGTTCGTGGGTCTCCTGCTCGCTCTGGCGGCCGTGGCAGGCGGGCTGGCGGGGTTCCTGCTGGCCGTGGTGCTCGGCGCTGCCGGACTCGTGCTGGGCCTGAACCGGGACGGCGTCATCGACCTGGGCGCACTCCTCCGGAGTCGGGGTCGTGGCTGACCACGATCCGGGCGCCGTCCGGGGTGAGGGCATGCACGCCGACGCCTCGCCGGGAACACTCTCCATCGCCGACCGCGTTCTCGAGAAGATCGCGGCCCGGGCGGCTCTCGACATCTCGGGGGTCGTCCGCCATCGCGGCGGCGTCGGTTCCGTCCTCGGGCCGGTCGGCGAACGGACTGCCCTGCCCAACGCGACCATTCACGCCGGCGGCTCGCGGATCGCCTTGTCCGTCGCGCTCGAATGGCCGTGCGCCGTCGCCGAGGTGGCCCGTCGCACACGTGATCACGTCGCCGCGGAGGTCGAGCGACTGACCGGGGTCGTGCCGCTCCGCGTTGACGTGACGGTGACCAGATTGGAACAACGGCAGGCGATCCGACGACTCCAGGGCGGCTACGTCGACCTGCCGCCTGTCCGAGACGATTCCCGGACCAGCGGCGCAGAAGAAGTC
The DNA here is from genome assembly GCF_051789125.1 of Gordonia terrae. Taxonomy (GTDB): domain Bacteria; phylum Actinomycetota; class Actinomycetes; order Mycobacteriales; family Mycobacteriaceae; genus Gordonia; species Gordonia terrae_A. The sequence continues at coordinate 3,288,439 of NZ_CP196526.1, forward strand.
ACGCCCGACCCACAGCACGACACCGCCGAGCTCTCTCCGACCACTAGCACCGACATGGGGGTACGACGATGACGCAGACCGCTCTCGAACCGGACCTCAGCCCTCGCGAGCACCGGATCAGCAACTCCGAGCACGCACTTCCGCCCGCTGCCCTGCCCGGCGCCGCCATCGCGGGTGCCGCACTGGGACTCGCGTTCATCGCACTCGGCGCGGTGGCCGTGCGTGACATCGCCGTCAGCGCGGCGTGGCTGGACGGCCGGGCGTTCTCGCTCACCGCGGCCGAGTGGATCGCGGACCTGCAGTGGCAGAACTGGATGTGGCCCGCCGCCATCGGGGCGATCATCCTCGGTCTGGTCCTCTTGTGGATCGCGGTGAAACCGCGACGCCGGACACATCTCGCACTCTCCGGCGACGACGGGATGTGGACGCGCCCCGGTGACGTCGCGAGACGGTGCAGCGCTGCGGTCTCCGACCTGCCCGGCGTGCTCGACGCCGACACGGTCGTCACCCGGCGCAAGTTGACCTGCACCGTGGGCGTACGGACCCAGATCGCCGACCGTGCACTCATCGAGAGCACGGCCACCGCGGTGGCCGCCGGCCTGCAGTCGTCGCCGAAGGTCGTGGTGCGTGTGCGCGATCGAGGACCGAGGAGCGTGCGATGAATCGTCTTCCCGCAACCGCACATCGGCTGTCGGTCGGACTCGTGGCCCTGGTGCTCATCGCCGTCGGCGGCGCCGCCGTTGCCTGGCGGGTCGGTGCAGACCCGGTGGCCGGGTGGGTCGAACGCTTCGACGAGCGCGCCGCTCTCGATGCGGCGCAGGCGTCCTGGTGGACCTGGGTCCTCGCCGGCATGACCGTCATCGCGGTCGGATGGGGTCTGCTGTTGCTGGCCACCAACATACGGCCCCGCGCGGTCGACGACGCCCTGCTCGACGGTTCGGATGCGACCGGAACTCTCACCGTCGCACCGAAAGTGATCGCGAGCGCAGCCGCAACCGAGCTCGCCGGTAACCCGCTGTTCCAGAAGGTGACCGCGAAAGCGATCGACGATCGATCGCGCAGCATCATCCGACTCGAGGTCTCGGCGAAACCGAACCGCAGTTTCGATGAGGTCACCGCACCGGTCTCCGACACAGTCGCGGCGATCCGAACCGCATTGGGACAGTCCGGAGTAGACGTTCAGGCGTTCGTCCACCTGGACAGCTGAATCGCAACAGATGACCAGAGGCGACCTCACCCGAGGTCGTTGTCCTACAGATGAGATGAAGGAGAGGAAAATGGGATTGAGTGACAAGGTGAGCAACAAGGCCGAGGACCTCTCGGGCAAGGCCAAGGAAACCGCCGGCGACGTGACCGGTGACGACCAGCTCAAGAGCGAAGGCAAAGGCGATCAGCTCTCCGCGGCTGTCAAGGACGGCGTGGAGAGCGTGAAGGACGCCGCGTCGAACATCAAGGACAAGCTGTCCGGGAACTGATTCCCTCGCCGTACACGGCCGAATCCCGAAGGTGCTGGGCACCTTCGGGATTCGGTCAGTCTGGAGAACGAACGGTTGTCACGTGCCCTTCACGTTGAGGATCTGCCGCAACGTGTGCTCGATGTCGACCAGATCCACGGCATCGGCCATCACCTGGTCGATGTCCTTGTACGCGTCGGGGATCTCGTCGACCCACTGCTCACCGTGCCGGTACTCGATTCCCGCCATCCGGGCCGCGAGGTCGTCAGCGGTGAACCGCTTGCGCGCCTCGGTCCGGGAGAAGCGACGACCCGCACCGTGCGGCGCCGAGCAGAGACCCGACTCGTTGCCCTTGCCGCGCACCACATATGACCGCGTCCCCATCGAGCCGGGAATCACACCACGAACGCCCTCGTGAGCATCGATCGCGCCCTTCCGCGTGAGCCACACGTCCTTGCCGGCGTGCGTCTCCTTGACCGTGTAGTTGTGGTGGCAGTTGATCCGGTCCACCTCGAGCGCATCCGCGTCGTCGTGCGCACCGAACCAGTCGGCGAAGACCGCGACGAACCGGTCCATCATCTCCGCCCGGTTCTCGAAGGCGAACCGCTGCGCCCACCCGAGCTCGCGCAGGTAGGCGGTCAGCTCCCGGGTGCCCTGCGGAAGGTAGGCGAGATCGGCGTTCGGCAGGTCGATCCACCACTGCTTGCACAGCTTCTGGGCGATCTTGATGTGCTTCTGCGCGATCTTGTTTCCCACACCGCGCGAACCCGAGTGCAGGAACAGCCACACCACGTCCCGCTCGTCGAGGCACAGCTCGATGAAGTGGTTTCCCCCACCGAGCGACCCGAGCTGCTCCCGCCACTTCGGCGAATGCGACAGGTCCACACCATCATTCGTCGCCAGTTCGGCGAGCGAGTCGATGCGCGCCCGCGTGAATGCGAACCGGTCCAGACCGCGGTTGTAATTGCCGGGCGACAGCGGGATCGCATCCTCGATCCCGGTCCGCAACCGCCCGAGGTCCATTCCGGAGATGTCGCCGGCGCGCAGGCGCAGCTGGACGGCGATCATGCCGCAGCCGATGTCGACACCGACGGCGGCCGGGATCACCGCACCGGTCGTCGGAATGACCGTGCCCACCGCAGACCCCATCCCGAAGTGCGCGTCGGGCATGAGAGCGATGTGCGGGTGCACGAACGGCATCCGGGCGGTCTGGGCCGCCTGAGCGAGAGTGTTGTCGTCCACGTGCGATGCGTAGTTCAGCACCTTGGACGACGCCATGGTCGGCATGAGGAGTTCCTTTCGTGAGCGCCCGGGTCGCGGGCCCTCACATCACACCGTCGTACCCCCCGAAAGGCAACGGGTTTTCACCCCCTGCACACCCGGGCCGGGCGATGTCGGAACTCAGCCGACGACGTCGAGCGCCTTGTCCCAGACGGCGTTGTCGCGGACCTCACCCGGGCCGACCATGTCGGCGTAGGCGATGAGGCCATCACGGTCGACGAGGAAGGTCCCACGGTTGGCGTACCCGCGCTCGTCGTTGAACACACCGTAGGCGCGCGCGGTGTCGCCGTGCGGCCAGAAATCCGACAGGATCGGGAACAGGAATCCTTGCGCGGCGGACCACACCTTGTGGGTCGGCGACGGACCGACCGACACCGTCACGGTGGTCACCTCGTCGTTGTCGAATCGCGGCTGCTGATCGCGGATGTAGCCCAACTCGCCCTGACAGGTGCCGGTGAAGGCAAGCGGAAAGAACACCACGAGCACGTTGCGGTCAGCTCGCAGTGCCGACAGCGACACGAGCTGGTTGTTCTGATCGCGCAGCGCGAAGTCAGGCGCACGATCGCCGACGGTCAGAGGCGCAGAAGGCGGCTCTGCGCTCATGCTTTCTTGCCCGAGCGGGCCTTCGGCTGGACCAGTCGGGCAGCCGACCAGTCACCCAGACTGATCGCCGATGTCTGGGTCAATCCGGCCGTGGGCGCGGCCTCTGCGACCTCACTCGGGTCCACATAACCGGGCTGACCTGTCTTGGGCGACAACACCCAGACATAACCGTCCTCGGCCAGCGGCCCGATGGCGTCCATCAGGGCGTCGACGAGATCACCGTCGCCCTCGCGCCACCAGAGGATCACGACATCGACGACATCGTCGGCGTCCTCGTCGACCATCTCGGCGTCGATCGCGTCCTCGATGTCGGCCCGGAGCTCGTCGTCGGTGTCCTCATCCCAGCCGAGTTCCTGCACTACCAAGCCCGCGGTAAGACCCAGTTTCTGGGCGTTGCTACCGTCCGTGGCGGCTACCACCGCGCGTGACCTCCTGAAGGTGATGATTCGTTGTGTGCGTCAGCGTTGTACGCCTCCGCGTTGTGTGCGTCCGGGTCGGCACCGGGTGCGTTCCCGGACACCGACTCGCCTGTCAGCATAGGCAACAGCCTAAAGCCTCACATTGCAAGCCGAACGCCGTCACCGGTTTCGGCGTTTCGCCCCCGGGTCACCGCCCTGAGCGGTCGTGCCGGTGAACGTCGCCGCGCAATCCTTACCCAGACCCCCTGGGTGTCAACCGCCCGGACGAGACGTACCCGTCGTGGTCGGGACGGCGGGGGTACGCGGCGTGGCCGACGACGCTGCCGGGAGCGGCGTGTACGCACCGCAGACGTCGAGCAGGCGCGCCTTGTCCCGGGACCATTGCCCCGACACCGGGTTGAGCCCCGTGTCGAGTTCACGACGGATCGCGTTCTCGAGGCGTGCCGTCGAGTCGAGGAATGTCCGCGCCGGCGCCGACACCTCCGCGGGTGCCGAACCGGTGATCTTCGGGCGGATCTGATCCGATCCGGCTATCAGACTCGCGCGGGCCTTCTCGTCGAGGTCTCCGACGGCCGGATACGAATGGGTCGTGTTGAGCCGGGCGATGAACGTGTTGAACCCGCGGACCATCACGACCATCGACGCCAACGACTCCCGACACAGTTCGACGCCCTCGGCCCGAACCTCCGCGGCCGCCGAGGCCGAGAGTTCGGACCGGTAGACCGCGACCTCACCCGGCACGGGCGATCCCGCGCCGCCCACCGTGGACGCGCACGCTCCCGACACCATCGCCCCGACGGCGAGGACGAAGGCCGTTGCGATCCGACGACGACCGTGCACAGCCCGGTCGAGCACGGTCCCCCCGCTGCCCGGCATCGCCTCTCCTTACTGATCAGTAACGGTTCGGTGGACGCTACCGCACCGACGCGAGTGCGACAGCGTACACAGATCCAGTCGGTGCCAAGCCACGTCACATGGGGCACGATGAGGGGTGACACCGCACAACATCGGAGCGGCGGTGTCACGCCATGCGGCCGGACCACCACCCCCAGTCCGGCCTGTCAGAGGGAGTAGGCATCACCGTGACCAACCAGATGGACCATGCGACATCGGACGTCGTACCGAGCACACACGCCGGTGACACCGGTGCACGCTCGAACGGACGCGCCGCCGGACAACGAGTCCGTGTCATCCGCGAAGGAGTCGCGTCCTATCTGCCCGACATCGACCCCGACGAGACCTCCGAGTGGCTCGACTCGTTCGACGCCCTGCTCGACGCCGCCGGCCCCGGACGCGCCCGGTATCTGATGCTGCGGTTGCTGGAGCGGGCCGGCGAGAAGCGCGTGTCCATCCCCGCGCTCACGTCCACCGACTACGTCAACACGATCCCCACCGAGGCCGAGCCGTGGTTCCCCGGTGACGAGGACGTCGAACGACGCTTCCGCCAGATGATCCGCTGGAACGCCGCGATCATGGTCCACCGCGCCCAGCGACCCGGCGTCGGCGTCGGCGGCCACATCTCCACCTACGCCTCGTCGGCATCGCTGTACGAGGTCGGTTTCAACCACTTCTTCCGCGGCAAGGACCATTCCGGCGGCGGCGACCACATCTTCATCCAGGGTCACGCCTCCCCCGGCATCTATGCGCGCGCCTACCTCGAGGGCCGGATCGATGAGGCCCGCATGGACGGCTTCCGTCAGGAGCACAGCCACGCGGGCGAGGGCGGCGGACTGCCGTCCTACCCGCACCCGCGGCTCATGCCCGACTTCTGGGAGTTCCCGACCGTCTCCATGGGCATCGGCCCGATGAATGCGATCTACCAGGCGCGGTTCAACCACTACCTCCACGACCGCGGCATCAAGGACACCTCCGACCAGCATGTCTGGGCTTTCCTCGGCGACGGTGAGATGGACGAGCCGGAATCCCGAGGATTCGCCAGCTTCGCCGCCACCGAGGGTCTCGACAACCTGACGTTCGTCATCAACTGCAACCTGCAGCGTCTCGACGGGCCGGTCCGCGGCAACGGCAAGATCATCCAGGAACTCGAGTCGTACTTCCGAGGCGCCGGATGGAACGTCATCAAGGTCATCTGGGGCCGCGAGTGGGATGCACTGCTCCACGCCGATCGCGACGGCGCGCTGGTCAACCTCATGAACACCACGCCCGACGGCGACTTCCAGACCTACAAGGCCAATGACGGCGAGTTCGTCCGCGAGCACTTCTTCAACCGCGATCCGCGGACGAAGGAATTGGTCAAGGACCTGTCCGACGCCGACATCTGGAACCTCAAGCGCGGTGGTCACGACTACCGCAAGATCCATGCCGCCTATGCCTCGGCGATGACCCACAAGGGCCAGCCGACGGTCATCCTGGCCCACACGATCAAGGGCTACACGCTCGGCAAGCACTTCGAGGGCCGCAACGCGACCCACCAGATGAAGAAGCTGACGCTCGACGACCTCAAGGCGTTCCGCGACTCGACGCGCATCCCGATCTCCGACGAGCAGCTCGAGAAGGATCCGTACCTGCCCCCGTACTACAATCCCGGCAAGGACTCGCCGGAGATCCAGTACATGCTGGATCGCCGCAAGACCCTCGGCGGCTTCCTCCCGAGTCGCCGGACCAAGGCGAAGGTGCTCAAGGCCGACGTCAGTTCGGCGCTGAAGGCAACCGCCAAGGGCTCGGGCAAGCAGCAGGTCGCCACCACCATGGCACTTGTTCGGGTGTTCAAGGATCTGTTGCGCGACAAGGAGATCGGCAAGCGGATCGTGCCGATCATCCCCGACGAGGCGCGAACCTTCGGAATGGACTCGTGGTTCCCGACCCTCAAGATCTACAACCGCAACGGCCAGCTCTACACCTCGGTCGACGCCGAACTGATGCTCGCCTACAAGGAGAGCACCGAGGGTCAGATCCTCCACGAGGGGATCAACGAGGCCGGCTCGGCAGCCAGCTTCGCCGCCGTCGGAACGTCGTACGCGACGCACGACGAGCCGATGATCCCGCTGTACATCTTCTATTCGATGTTCGGTTTCCAGCGCACCGGTGACAGCTTCTGGGCCGCCGCCGACCAGATGGCGCGCGGATTCGTCATCGGCGCCACGGCGGGCCGTACGACCCTCACCGGCGAAGGCCTCCAGCACGCCGACGGTCATTCGCCGCTGCTCGCCGCGACCAACCCCGCGGTCGTCGCCTACGATCCGGCCTTCGCCTACGAGCTCGGCCACATCGTCGACAACGGCCTCACCCGCATGTACGGCGACGACCCGGAGAACGTCTACTTCTACCTGACGGTCTACAACGAGCCGATCAGCCAGCCTGCGAAACCCGAGGGCCTCGACCCCACGGGAATCGTCAAGGGCGCCTATCGATTCAAGAAGGCACCCGAGGGCAAGGAGCATCCGGCCAACATCCTGGTGTCCGGGGTGACGATGCCCGACGCACTCCGGGCGGCCGAACTCCTGGCCGACGAGTGGAACGTCGGGGCCGATGTGTACTCGGTGACCTCGTGGAGTGAGCTCGCCCGCGACGGCATCCGGGCCGACCGCGAGGCCCTGCGCGACCCGGGCACCGAGCCCGCACCCGCGTACCTGACCGAGTTGCTCGCCGACGCCGCCGGCCCGTTCGTCGGGGTCAGCGATTACATGAGAGGCGTGCAGGAGCAGATCCGCGCCTACCTGCCGGGCACCTACCTCACGCTCGGCACCGACGGTTTCGGTTTCTCCGACACCCGTCCGGCGGCACGACGGTTCTTCAACGTCGACGCCGAGTCGATCGTCGTCGCCGTCCTCGTGGCGCTCGCCCGTGACGGCAACATCGAGATGTCGGTGGCCAAGGAGGCAGCCGAGAAGTACCAGATCACCGATGTGGCGGCTGCGCCCGAGCAGACCAGCGACCCGGGCGTCGCCTGAACCACGCGCGGACCGCCCTCGATCGAGTGCCGCGACCTCGGACAACACCGTCGGGGTCTAGATTGAGGGCGTGTCCGAGCCCCGCGTGAACAAGAAGCCACCACCGGCTGACGTGTTCGGTGAGCGGGGTGCCCACGTACCGGCCCCCGCCACCGTCCACGACGCACTGCCCGACACCCTGCTCCGGCGTGTCAAGCAGTACAGCGGGCGTCTTGCGACCGAGGCGGTCCACTCGATGCAGGACCAGTTGCCGTACTTCTCCGATCTCGACGCCGCCCAGCGTGCGAGTGTGCAGCTGGTCGTGCAGACCGCGGTGGTCAACTTCGTCGAGTGGATCCAGGATCCCGAGGGCAACGTGAAGTTCACGGTCCAGGCCTTCCAGGTGGTGCCGCAGGATCTGGCCCGCCGGATCACTCTGTTGCAGACCGTCGAGATGGTCCGCGTCGCCATGGAGTTCTTCGAGAAGTGGCTGCCGCTGCTCGCCCGCAACGACGCACAGCTGCGTGCCCTCACCGAGTCGGTCCTCCGGTACGGACGCGAGATCGGCTTCGCCGCGGCCGCGATCTACGCCTCCGCCGCGGAGTCCCGCGGCGCGTGGGACTCCCGGCTCGAGGCGCTGGTCGTCGACGCGGTGGTGCGCGGCGACACCGGTCCCCAGCTGTTGTCCCGGGCTGCCGCCCTCAACTGGGATTCCGACGCACCGGCCACGGTCATCGTGGGCACCCCTCCCCCCGAACAGAACGTCTCGGTCCCCCTCGCCATTCACACGACCGCCAAGCAGTTCGACCGCTCGGCGTTGTCTGTCGTGCAGGGCGCGGTGCTGGTGGCCATCGTGAGCGGCCCCATCCGGCCGACGGAGAAATTCGTCGGCGCACTGCTCTCCCACTTCGCCGAGGGCCCGGTCGTCATCGGCCCGACGATGCCCAACCTCGGCAGCGCACATTCGAGTGCCACCGAGGCGATGGCCGGCATCGAGGCGGTGGTGGGCTGGCCCAGCGCGCCGCGGCCCGTTCACAGCCTCGAGTTGCTCCCCGAGCGCGCACTCAACGGTGACGAGTCGGCGATGTCCGCGCTCGTGGACTCACTCGTGGATCCACTCGCCGACGGCGGGTCGACACTCACCACGACGCTCGAGGCGTATCTGGACTCCGGCGGCTCGGTCGAATCATGTGCACGGATTCTGTACATACATCCAAATACGGTCAGGTATCGACTGAAGAAAATTTCGGAAATCACAGGACGAGACCCCACAAACCCGCGGGACGCCTACGTTCTGAGGGTCGCGTCGACGGTGGGTCGTCTGACACACTTCCGGCACAAATCGCGGTCATCTGCCACTTGAGTCACAGCAGTTACATGTCCGATTTAGCGTTTCCGCTGATAGGGACCCTGAGAACACGGTTAGGTAACAAATCTCGGACTGATGACGAACCAGGTGACCTCACGGTCAAGTTTGTGGGAACCCCACAAAAGCCAGCAACAAGGTTCATGCTTCTCCACACCCACATACGGGGGTCAAAGGGTGTTCTCTGGTCACGTGCTTTCGATGCTTGCCCCAGGACAGGGCTCCCAGACACCCGGAATGCTCGTGCCATGGCTCGAACTGCCGGGCGCGCGTGACCAGATCGCCACCTGGTCCAAGCTGACGCAGCTGGACCTGGAAAGCCTCGGCACCACCGCGACCGCCGAGGAGATCACCGACACCGCGGTCACCCAGCCGCTGGTCGTGGTCGCCGCGCTGCTGGCCTACGACGAGGTCCGCAAGCACGCCGACCTGCCGTCCGACGCCGTCGTCGCCGGGCACTCGGTCGGCGAACTGGCCGCCGCCGCGATCACCGGGGTGATCTCTGCCGACGAAGCCGTCACGCTGGCCGCGATCCGCGGTTCGGAGATGGCCAAGGCCTGCGCCATCGAACCGACGACCATGGCCGCCGTCCTCGGTGGCGACGAAGCCGCGGTCCTCGCCCGACTCGCCGAACTCGACCTCGTCGCCGCCAACCGCAATGCGGCCGGGCAGATCGTCGCCGCTGGCGCCGTCGCCCAGATCGACGAACTCATCGCCTCGCCGCCGGAGAAGGCCCGCATCCGTAAGCTCGCGGTCGCCGGCGCATTCCACACGCACTTCATGGCGCCCGCCCAGGAAGCCGTGGCCGCGGCCGCCGCTCAGATCACCCCGTCCGACCCGGTCCGCACACTCCTGTCGAACTCCGACGGGCAGCCGGTGTCCGATGGCGCCGACGCGCTGACCAAACTGGTCGGCCAGGTCACCAAGCCGGTCCGGTGGGACCTCTGCTCGGCATACCTGCGCGACCACTCCGCGTCCGCCGTGGTGGAACTCCCCCCGGCCGGCACACTCGTGGGCATCGCGAAGCGCGAGCTCAAGGGGACTCCTGCGCTGGCGCTCAAGGAGCCCGGCGACATCGCGAAGATCACCGAACTTGGATAGCGGTCGCGGCTGGTCCGCGACCCCCGGAACGTCGGCCTGACGCCGGCGTGTCCAAGCGCGCGGACCATTCGGTCCGTTCTGCGCTCCGGAAACCATGAAGTCAACCAAGCCAAGGAAAGGGAACGCCACAGTGGCTGCCACCCAGGAACAACTCATTGCCGGCATCGCCGAGATCATCGAGGAAGTCACCGGCATCGAGCCGTCCGAGGTGACTCTCGAGAAGTCGTTCGTCGACGACCTCGACATCGACTCGCTGTCCATGGTCGAGATCGCGGTCCAGACCGAGGACAAGTACGGCGTGAAGATCCCCGACGAGGATCTCGCCGGGCTGCGCACCGTCGGTGACGCCGTCGCCTACATCCAGAAGCTCGAGAACGAGAACCCCGAGGCCGCCGCAGCCATCAAGGCGCAGGTCGAGGCAGACGAGGCCTGATGACCCCCTCTTCCCTCCGCGAGTACAACACGCTGGGTGGGAACTTCCCGAGTGTGGTGGTCACCTCCATGGTGGCCACCACCTCGTTGGGTGGGGATCTCGACTCGACCTGGAAGAACCTGCTGGCCGGCGAATCGGGCATCCGTGAGCTGACCGACGACTTCATCACCAAGTACAACCTGCCGGTACGGATCGGCGGTCGTCTCCTCCAGGATCCTGCCGAGGAGGTCACGCGCGTCGAGTCCCGACGGATGGCCTACGTCGAACGCATCGCCCACGTGATGAGCAAGCGCCTCTGGGCGCAGGCCGGCGAACCCGACATCGACAAGGACCGCCTGGCGGTCGTGATCGGAACCGGTCAGGGTGGCGCCGACGCAATGGTCGACGCCGTTCAGGCCATGGAGGGCACCGGCAACTACCGCAAGGTGTCTCCGCTCGCCGTCTCGATGGCAATGCCGAACGGGCCTGCGGCCGTCGCGGGACTCAACGTCGGTGCACGCGCCGGCGTCATCACCCCCGTCTCGGCCTGTTCCTCGGGTGCAGAGGCGATCGCTCATGCATGGCGCCACATCGTGATGGGTGACGCCGACATGGTGCTCACCGGTGGCGTCGAGGGACACATCGACGCGGTGCCGATCGCGGCATTCTCGATGATGCGGGCGATGAGCACGCGCAACGACGATCCCGCCGCGGCGTCGCGTCCGTTCGACAAGGATCGCGACGGCTTCGTCTTCGGCGAGGGCTCGGCGATGCTGATCCTCGAGCGCGAAGAGCATGCACGAGCACGCGGCGCGCACATCCACGCACGCCTCCTCGGTTCCGGTATCACCTCCGACGGGTTCCACCTCGTCGCTCCGGACCCCAGTGGGCAGGGCAACGCGCGGGCGATGACCCGGGCCCTGCAGACCGCCGGTCTGCAGAAGTCCGACATCACCCACATCAACGCGCATGCGACGTCGACTCCCATCGGCGACACCGCGGAGGCCGCGGGCATCCTGTCCGCCATCGGCCAGCACGCAGCGGTGTACGCGCCGAAGTCGGCCCTCGGTCACTCGATCGGCGCCGTCGGAGCACTCGAATCGGTCCTGACCATCAAGAGCATCGAGGAAGGCGTCATCCCGCCGACCCTCAACCTCGAGAACCTGGACCCCGAGTGCGACATCGACGTCGTCCACGGCGAACCCCGCTACGGACAGATCGAGTACGCGATCAACAACTCGTTCGGTTTCGGCGGGCACAACGTGGCTCTCGCCTTCGGTCGCTACTGACCATCAGCCGCACCCCGACACCCAGGAGACATCGATGACGACCTTGGCTCCCGTTCCCGGCCGCGAAGAAGCTGCCGATCCCCGCGACCCACTGTTGCGGCTCACCAACTTCTTCGACGAGGGGACGATGTCGCTGCTCCATCCGCGCGACAAGTCCGGAGTCCAGGCCGCCATCGGTCTCGTCCACGGCGTTCGCACGGTGTCGTACTGCACCGACGGGACCGTCATGGGCGGGGCCATGGGTGTCGTGGGGTGTGCCCACATCGTCAACGCCATCGACACCGCCATCACCGAGCAGGCGCCGGTCATCGGCATCTGGCATTCGGGTGGCGCTCGCCTCGCGGAGGGTGTCGAGGCGTTGCACGCGGTCGGTCAGGTCTTCGAGGCCATGGTCCGGGCTTCCGGGTACATCCCGCAGATCTCGGTGGTCGTCGGTTTCGCGGCCGGCGGGGCCGCATATGGCCCGGCGCTGACCGATGTCGTGATCATGGCGCCCGCCGGTCGCGTGTTCGTCACCGGTCCCGACGTCGTCAAGAGCGTCACCGGCGAGGAAGTCGACATGGAATCCCTGGGCGGCCCGGCCACCCACGGCAAGAAGTCCGGCGTCTGTCACATCGTCGCCGATTCCGAATCAGACGCGCTGTGGCGGGCACGGCGCCTGGTGTCGACCTTCACCCAGCAGGGCCATTTCGACCTCGAGCACGCACGTGCCGGGGACACCGATTTGAAATCCCTGCTGCCGGAGTCGAACCGGCGCGCCTACGACGTGCACCCCGTCGTCGCGCAGTTGCTCGACTCGGACACGGCCGCCGACGGCGAGACCGAGATCTCGAGCTTCGAAGAGCTGCAGGCGAAGTGGGCACCCAACATCGTGGTCGGCTTCGGCCGACTGTCGGGTCGCAGTGTCGGCGTCATCGCCAACAACCCGCTGCGCATGGGCGGTTGCCTCAACTCCGAGAGTGCGGAGAAGGCGTCGCGTTTCGTCCGTCTGTGTGATGCGTTCGGCATCCCGCTGATCGTGATCACCGATGTGCCGGGTTACCTGCCGGGTGTGGGACAGGAATGGAACGGCGTCGTCCGCCGCGGCGCCAAACTCCTGCACGCCTTCGCCGAGTGCTCCGTCCCCCGCGTCACCCTGGTGACCCGCAAGATCTACGGCGGTGCCTACATCGCGATGAACTCTCGCGCGCTCGGGGCGACCGCGGTCTTCGCCTGGCCCGGCTCGGAAGTCGCCGTCATGGGCGCCAAGGCCGCCGTCGGCATCCTGCACAAGAAGGCCCTCGCCGCGGCGCCCGACGAGGAGCGCGAGGCCCTGCACGATCGTCTCGCCGCCGAGCACGAGGCGATCGCCGGCGGTGTCGGACGCGCCCAGTCCATCGGCGTGGTCGACGAGATCATCGATCCCGCGCACACCAGGAGCATCATCGCCGAGGCGCTCGCGGCCGCACCCGCGCGCCGCGGACGCCACAAGAACATTCCGCTCTGACGCGTGTGCACCGACGACGAGTGCCCCGGCCCTTCTCAGGACCGGGGCACTCGTCTGTTCACGCTTCTCGCTCCCTGAGGAGCCCGGAGCTTGCGGAGGGCGTCCCACGCTTCCCGCTCCCTGAGGAGCCCGGAGCTTGCGGAGGGCGTCTCGAAGGGTCAGCCCACGCGCTGCTGCAACCAGGTGACCTCTGCGCCCGCGCCGCCCATGCGGTACTGCTCGAGCGCGTTGTCCCATGCGGTGCCCAGGGCGCCCTCGAGTTCGCCTGCGAGCCCGGCACTGTCGGGTTGCGACTCGATCATCGAGCGCAGTTGGTTCTCGCCGATGATGACATCGCCGTTGGCGCTCGTGGAACCGCGCCACAGGCCGAGGCCCGGGACATAGCAGAAGCGCTCACCGTCGACACCCTCGCTCGGGTTCTCGGTCACCTCGAAGCGGAGCGCCGACCACTCGCGTAGAGCCGTCACCAGACGTGCAGCAGTGCCGACCGGTCCCGCCCAGTCGACAGTGGCACGCTGCATGCCCGGCTCGGCATCCTGTGCCGACCATTTCAGGTTGGCGCGCGCATTCAGGGTCGACGACAGAGCCCACTCCACATGCGGGCACAGCGCCGCCGGCGCCGAGTGGATGTACACCACTCCTGTTGTCATGTCCGCAAACTGGTTCAGATTGCGCACCTTGTTCACCTCCGTTGTCGACGAGGAACGTCTTCCCCAACACACCTCGCGACAGCGGATATCACACTCGTGAGGTCAATTGTGCCTCATGGTGTACGTGTTGCGCCAGTTTCTGATGCGATGAATATTCATTCTTGTGACGAGAGTTCACTGACGACACGATCGTTGAACTCACTCCACAACGGCTTCGCCCATGGGCCGAACGGGCGATCCGTCAGCACGACGCAGGCGGCGTCGAGAACCGGGTCCACCCAGAGGAACGTCCCCGCCTGACCGAAGTGCCCGAATGTCCGAGGTGAGTTCCGCGTTCCGGTCCAGTGCGGCGACTTCTCCGACCGGATCTCGAAGCCGATCCCCCAGTCGTTGGGGCGATGCTTGCCGAAGCCGGGGACGAACCCGTCGAGCCCGGGAAACCGCACCGACGTCAGCTGTCCGAACGTCTCCGGCGCCAGCAGGCGCGGATTCAGCAACTCCTGTGCGAAGACCGCCAGATCCGCCGCACTCGATCGCGCGGCGTGCCCGGCCGGTCCGTAGAGCGTGGTCGACGGCATCCCCAGCGGCGCGCACACGGCTTCGGAGAGGTAGCGGCCGAACTCGATACCGGTGGCCTCCGCCACGACCTCGGAGGCCACCTCGAAGCCCGAACTCGAGTAGATTCGCTGCTCCCCCGGCGGCGCCTCCACCTCCCGGGTGTCGTAGGCGAGGCCGGACGCATGCGAGAGCAGATGCGCGAGAGTCGACCCCGACGGCCCCGCCGGGTCGCCGAGTTCGACGGCCCCTTCCTCGACAGCCACGAGAACCGCGTAGGCCACCAGTGGCTTGGTGACCGAGGCGAGCTCGTAGACGCGAGCGGGGTCGCCGAATTGTTCGGCGACCCCGTCACGGGTGATGATCGCCGCCGACGCGTGGTCGACGGGCCATTCCGTCAGAGAATCAAGGACAGACACATCGGGTCACGATACCCGGGTGCTCACCAGTCCTCTTCGGTGTAGCGGATGACACCGCGAATGTTCTTGCCGTCCAGCATGTCCTGGTAGCCCTCGTTGATCTGGTCGAGGCGGTACTGGCGGGTGATCATGTCGGCGATGTTGAGCTTGCCGATCTTGTACATCGACAGCAGCTGCGGGATGTCGAGCTTCGGGTTGGCACCGCCGAAGATCGAGCCCTGCAGGTTCTTCTGGAGCAGGGTCAGCATCGCGAGGTTGAGGGTCACATCGCTCTCGAGCATGTTGCCCATACCGGTCAGGACGCAGGTGCCGCCCTTGGCGGTGATTCCCATCCACAGGTCGACGTCCTTGCCGTGGACCTCGCCCACGGTGACGATCACCTTCTGGCACATACCGCCGTGGGTGGTCTCGGCGATCGCCATGGCGGCTTCTTCGACCGACGCGAAGGCGGCGGTGGCGCCGAACTTCAGTGCCTGCTCACGCTTCCACTCCACCGGGTCGACGGCGAACACGTTGCGCGCACCGGAGATCACCGCGCCCTGCAGCGCAGCGGTGCCGACACCACCGACGCCGACGATCGCGACGTCTTCGCCCGGGCGGACGTCACCACTACGGGTCGACGAGCCGTAACCGGTGGGGATACCGCAGCCACACAGAGCGGCGACCTCGAACGGGATGTCCTTGTCGATCTTCACCGCCGACGCCTCGTGCACCACCATGTAGGGCGAGAACGTGCCGAGCAGCGTCATCGGATAGACGTTCTCGCCGGCGGCGGTCTGGATGCGGAAGGTGTTGTCCGAGACGGCCTCGCCCTGCAGCAGCATCGCGCCGAAGTCGCACAGGTTGGCCATGCCCGACTGGCACGAGGGACACTTGCCGCACGACGGGATGAACGACAGCACCACATGGTCGCCGACCTCGAAGTCGGTGACACCCTCGCCCACCTCGGCGACGACACCCGCACCCTCGTGGCCACCCAGGATCGGGAAACCGGCCATCGGGATGCCGCCGGTCATCAGGTGATGATCGGAGTGGCACATGCCCGCGGCTTCCATCTTGATCTTGATCTCGTGCGCCTTGGGATCGCCCAGCTCGATCTCCTCGATCGCCCACGGCTTGTTGTGCTCCCGCAGCAGCGCACCTTTTGTCTTCACGATTCCAACCTCCACGACGAGCAGCTGGCCCGGACGCCACGTCCGGACGGTAACTGGAAGACTAGTTCGTCGGGACGCAAAATGGAACGTGTTCTAGTATCCGTGTCGATACGGAGGCTGGACGACGACGCCACGGGCTCCCAATGATAGTTCTCACCGATCGGGCTATCACGGACTGCGAGCCAGGCCTCCGCGAGAGGTCACATCGGACAGCCGGCGCGCCCCTCGGGGACAGCGAAAGAGTCGAGCGCATACTTCCGGTGCAGCCGCACCAGCTTCTCGTACTCGAGGCGGTTGCGTGCCAGCGGCAGCAACAACACGCGATCAGGCAGCAACCTCCATGACGTCCGCAGCAGCGCGCACACGATCGCGAACTCGACGTCGTGATGACGACGCAGCCGGAACCCGGTCATCTCTTGCACTCTCGGGTGCATCACCTTCGACGAACAGACCACGATCAGATGCCCGATCGTGGGGCGCACGACCGGCCAGAGGGGTGCGAGCACCCGGCGCGCCGACCGGGAAACGCCCAGTGTCGGCATGGGGAGCCGTGTCAGCCCGGCGAACTGCTCGACGAGGAACGGTGTGGATTCGAGCCTGGTCGCGACCATTTCCTCGTAGTAGGCGTCCGCGTCGACGACCGTGGCCGGCAGTTTTCCCGCAGCACCGGCCAATTCGAGGTCGGCGAACGCTTCACGGACAAGCTGGTAGGCGGCTTCACGTTCGTCCGCGTTCATAGTGATACCGGTGCAGGGACGAAAGGTGTTCAAGGCGAGCATCATTCCGCTGACCGCGATCCACTTCCAGTTCTCCGGTTGCAGCGCGCTGTATCTGATGTCGCTGTAGGCGCCCGCACCTCGACCACGAACGTCCTTGTGTCGCTCCTTGAGCCAGTCCGCCTCCGCCGCCCGATCTGCCGGGTCGCCCCACATCGCGTGCATCGCCGACAAGCCGCTGCGCACACCCCGGTCGCTGAAATTCTCCGCGAACCGGCCCGTGCGATCGACCGCCGCCGCGACCGCGGGCAGGGCGACCTGATCGAAGGCTGCGCCACCGAACAGGCCGCCCAGCTGGCTGCCGGTGTGTCGACGGAACTCTGCGATCACCGCGGATCGCACAGTTCCGCCCCCGACACCCACCGGCCCCGCATCCGCGGCGCGCACGTCGACTGAACCCGGTGTCGTCGCCACAGAAGTCATCATATCCCCGATTCGATAGATCAATGCTCGAAGTCTATCAACATCCTGCTGGGCGCGTACTGTCCCACAGTTTCCGTCCGCGCCTGGATCCGCTCCCCTCGAAGGAGCGCCCGTTGCGCGCCGGCGGGTGCACAGGCGGGGGTCGTGTTAGCGTGGCCGACATCGTTCTCCGCCACGACAAGCCAGGATGCGAGCGCTCGTGATCGACTATTCGCAGCCGCTCGCCGCGTCCTCCGTCGAGCTTGATCGTCTGGATCCGAAGTCACGTCAGATCATCGAGGCCGCCCGGCAGTGTTTTGTCGACCTCGGTTTCGAGGAGACCACGATGGTCCAGATCGCCGACGGTGCGGGAGTCGGGGTGGCGACCGTCTATCGCCGATTCGGGACCAAGGCCGCGATCGTCCGATATGCACTCATGGCCGAGGGGCTTCGGGTCTCCAACATCCTGCTCGAGGCCATGAAGAGATCATCCGGTCCGGTGAGCGGTCTCGCCGAGATGTTCGCGGCCTTCGTGCAGGAGGCGTCGCGCCCGCACCTCCTCACCCGCCGACTCCGCCACTCCTCGGCAGCGGGCGAGATGGTCGACTTCATGTCGGACGACACCTTCCTCTCACGTGGACGCACGATGGTCGCGCATTACATCAAGTACTGGCAGGACCGCGGCGAGCTCGGCGACTTCGATGCGGAGGTGGTGGCCGAGATCTTCGTGCGGTTGGAGATGTCATTCATCACCAACCCGCGCGGGGTCATCCCTCTGCATGACGAGGACTCCGCGCGCGCTTTCGCCCACCAGTTCCTCTCCCCGCTGCTGTTCCCGCACCTGAGGCCCAGGACCACGCCGACCGACGGCCGGTGACCTACTGTTTCGGCCGGACCTTGTCGGCCGCCGACGCCAGTTCGCTTCCCGACACGGTCTCGCCTCCGGCGACGGTGGCCGAAACGCGAAACCGCCCCCACCGAACACCCAGCAGGGCATCCGAAGGGGGCGGTGACGCGCGTGGCGTCAGTTGGCCAGGCCGGCGTCCTTGCTGCCGTAGCTCTGGCGCAGCGTCGGCTTGACTACCTTGCCGCCGGCGTTGCGCGGCAGTTCGTCGACGATGACGAGGTCCTTCGGGTGCTTGAAGCGCGCGAGGTTCTCGTTGAGGTACGGCTCGAGGTCGGCCAGGGTCAGGTCCCCGACACCTTCGGCGAGAACGACGACCGCGACGGGCACCTCGCCCCACTTCTCATGCGCGCGACCGATGATCGCCGCCTCGGTGATGCTCGGGTGCCCGAACAGCGCGTTCTCGACCTCGGCGCAGTAGATGTTCTCGCCGCCGGAGATGATCATGTCCTTGGCGCGATCGACGACATAGAGGAACCCTTCCTCGTCTTCGCGCACGAGGTCGCCGGAGTGGAACCAGCCGCCCGCGAACGCATCCGCGGTCCCCTGTTCGTTCTGCCAGTAGCCCTTCATCATGTTGGGGCCGCGGTAGACGATCTCGCCGACCTCGCCCTGCGCGACGTCGTTCATCTCGGGGTCGACGATCCGCGCGGTCACCGCCGGCACAACCTTGCCGATCGAGCCGATCTTGCGCAGCGCGTCCTTGCCCTCCAACACACAGGTGATCGGCGACATCTCGCTCTGACCGAACACCGCGACGTTCAATGCGTTCGGGAACGTCTCGTTCATCGCGTTCAGGACGGTGTCCGACGCCGGCGCCGCACCCCAACTGATCACCCGGAGCTTGAGGTCGCGCGGCTTGGCCTGCTGCGCCGCGCACACGGCCTGCCACTGGGCGGGCACCAGGAAGATCGAGGTGGTGCCTTCCTTCTCGATGGTGTCGAGCATGTCGTTGGGGTCGAAGGCGCCGAGCGGATGGATCACCGAGAGCGCACCCATGTAGAACAGCGGCGCCATCGCGCCGAGACCCGCGATGTGGAACATCGGTGCCACGCACGAGCCGATGTCGTCGGACCGGGTCTGCAGAGCCTGCAGGCAGGTGACGGCCTGCGCCTGCATGTTCGTGTGAGTGAGCATGGCACCCTTGGGCTTTCCGGTGGTGCCCGAGGTGTACATGATCAGCGCGACGGTCTCCTCGGGGACGTCGATCTCCTCGAGATCCGACGAATCCTCGGCGACCAGGGCCTCGTAGTCGAGGTGAGCGTCCTTGTCCGAACCACCCACCACGATGGTGTGCTCGATGGCGTTGCCGGTGGCCGCCGCGGCGGCATCGGCCAGCGGGGCGAGCATGGTCTCGGTCACGATGACCTTCGCACCGCTGTCGTTCACCAGGAACGCGACCTCGGCCGGGCTCATCCGGATGTTCACCGGCACCGGGATCGCGCCGATCAGGTTGGCGCCCAGCACGGCTTCGACGTACTCCGAGCGGTTGAGCAGGACGATGAGGACTCGATCACCGAACTGCACACCGCGTCGGCTCAACGCCGCGGCGAAGGCGCGGCTGCGCTCGTCGAGCTCTCTCCAGGTGGTCACATTGCCCAGGAACTTCAGCGCGGGCTTGTCCGGCGTCATGAAGGCGTGACGCCGGACCTGGTTGTTCCAGTGGTTGCGGCGCGAGCGCAAGGGCTCGGTGGCCAGATCGTTGAAGGTGTCGACGGTCGCGGTCATACGATCGGTCTCCTCGTTGTCTTTCTGGTGGTGATGGACTCGGGAACGCCTGTGATGCACCGAATCCGGTGTGGACGGGAAGTCAGTTGGAGGCGCCGGCGAATGCGGTGATCGCCGCCTGGAACTCCGGGGACTGGAGCAACTCGGTCTGGCCGTCGAGTTCTCGCTCGATGGCGGCGTCGAAACCGGACATGGTGTGTGCGTCCAGGGCCGACTTGGTCAGCCGGAGCGCTGCTGGACTCTTCGCAGCCAGCTTCGTCGCGACCTTCTCGACGGCAGCGTCGAGGGCGGGGCGATCCTCGAGCACCCCGTTGACGAGTCCGGCCTCGAGAGCCTCTCCGGCACGCAGCTTTTCACCGAGCAGCGCGAGCTCGTTGGCACGCACGCGCCCGACAGCCGTGGCGAACGACATCGATGCGGCGCCGTCGGGCATCAGACCGATGTTGATGAACGCGAGCAGGAAATACGACCGAGCTGTCGTGTAGATGAGGTCGGCACCGAGCGCGAGCGACGCTCCGATCCCCGCAGCCGCGCCGTCGACCGAGGCGATCACCGGGACCGGGACCGAACGCACCGCGCGCAGCAGGTCGGATCCACCGGAGATGATCTGCCGGGCCTGCTCCCGGGTGAACCCGGAGGCGCCACCCTCCGTCGACCGTTCGGCGAAACCCCGGACGTCGGCGCCCGCACTGAAACTCCCGCCGGCGCCGTCTATCACGACCACCCGGACATCGTCCCGGCTCGACCATTCCGCCAAGGTCTCCTCGATGGCGGTGTGGGCGGGACCGTCGAGGGCGTTCATGCGTTCGGGCCGCGAGATCGTCAGACGTCCGATGCCGCGCTCGTCCACCGACGTCACGACTCCGCCGTGCGTGGTCTCTTCGCTCACTGGTCTCCCCACTCAGACTTCGACCGACAGACTTCGACCTACAGACACAGCGTGTCCGATCTGTGCCATCGCCCTAGATTACTACCACAGTGCGACGCAGATCACGAGAATTTCTATTAACTTATTCGGTCGTCGAGGGACGTTTTACTGCGGTTTTCGTGTCATCGTCCGAAAGATGTCTCGAGAACGACGTCTCCGGTTAGGCTGTATCCCCATGGCCGCGCACCCGCAGACGTCGCAGACCGGTACGCCGCGTCGGCGCCCTGCCGATCGCCGGCGGTTGATCGTCGACGCGGCGGCGAGGGCGTTCAGCGACGGCGGCTATCACGCGGTCCGGCTCGACGACATCGCCGAGGCCGTCGGGATCTCGGCGCCGGCGCTGTATCGACACTTCCCCAACAAGTACGCGCTGTTCGCCGAGACGACGGCTGAACTCGCCACCGGCCTGCGTGGCGTGCTCGACACCGTCCCCGACGGGGGGCCCGACGAGCTGCACGCACTGGTCCACGCCATCACGGCGACCTCATTCGACAATCGGCGTCGCGGTGGTCTCTATCGCTGGGAGTCGCGATACCTCGAACCTCGCGATGCCGCGTTGGTCCGGGACGTGGTGGTCCATCAGCACCGGCGTATCCGCGCCGCGGCTCGCCGACTCCGCCCGTCACTCGGCGACGCCGATGCCAATCTCCTCGCCGCGGCCATGATCAGCGTGGCGGCGAGCCCGACGACGCACCGCGCAGCGTTGCCCGCCCGAGACGCCACCTCACTGATGAGCGGAGCGGCGTTGGGACTGCTCGACATCGATCTGCCGGGTCAGCCGATGCGCCCCCAGCTCACCGCGGGCGGCCTCGCACCGGCCGCCAGGCGTGAGGTCATTCTCACCGAGGCGATCAATCTGTTTGCCGCCCGCGGGTTCCGGGACGTCACCATCGAGGACATCGCGCACGCCGCCGGCCTTCCCGCGTCGGGCGTGTACCGCCATTTCCCCAGTAAGGTCGCGATTCTCGAGGCGTCGTTCTGGCGTGCGGGCGATCGAGTCGCGACGGTGATCTCCGAGGCACTCGCGGCGTCGACGACCCCCCGCGAGGCGATCGTCGAGATGCTCGGTCGATACGTCCGGTTGTCGTGCACCACAACGGATCTGATCACCATCTACGAAACCGAGATCGGACACACGACACCCGAGGCGCGGGGCGCGCTGCGCAATCAGCAATGCATCGTCGTCGACGAGTTCGCCACCTGGGTGACGCGCGACCGCACCGACCTGACGCTGCCGCAGGCACGGTTCCTCGTCCACGCGGCGCTGAACGTCGTCGCCGACCTGTCCCGGCAGTCCCCGCAGCCGTCGCCCGCGCGAATCGAAGCGCTGGCGTCGCGCTTGTTGCTCGGTCCGGGAGTATCCGACACCCGATGAGCGGACCGCCGGCAACCGGCCGATTCCGCGAATGGCGGTGGCCGGTTCAGAGCACGAGGGACCGGTTCAGAGCGCGAGGGACCGGTTCAGAGCACGAGGGATCAGAGCACCGCGAAATCGTCCATCAGCCAGCGGCCGTTCTGCTGCACGAGAGTGACCTTCACGCGCGACTGGTAAGGGAATCCGTCGGGGAACTGTTGGGCGGTCTGAGGGGACTTCAACGTCTGGTCGAGCGTGACCAGCACGACGGCCTTGCCATCGGCGAGGGACATGATCCCTGCATGTTCGGCCTTGGCCGAGGACACCGATTCCGCGGCCGTCGAACCGCGCCGGGCGTCCTGGGACGACTCGATGTAGGTCTGGGTGAACGCGGGCGTGGAGATGTCCCGGATGCGCCGATCCAGGTCGGAGTAGTCAGCGGAGTTGTAGGTCGAGATCTCGGCCGCGTAGTCGCGTGCGGTGTCGAGGATCGAACCCGTGCCCGAGCTGCTCGCCGCCGTATCCGCGCGACGATCGGCGTCGACGTAGGCCACTGCCAGCGCAGCCGTCGAGGCCGCGAGCACGATGGCGAGTGCCACCAGCGCCAGGACCGGCCACGAGAGTGTGCCGATCGCAGGAATCCGGCCGCGCCACGGCGAGCGCGGTGGGCCGCTCGGACCGCCCGCCAGCTTGCGCGGTGTTCGGTCGGAGTCCACCTCTTCGGTCCGGCTCTCGGCGTCGGGCTCGGTGTCGGTCTCGCCGGTCTCCCTACCCCGCTTCTTGCGCGCCGCCTTGGCAGCCTTCTCCTGCGCCTCGGCCCGGTACTTGTCCCGGTTGCTTCGATTCGCCTGCAGGAACTCGTCGCCGTCGAGTGGGGTCACACCCGCATCCGACGGCGACGCGGCGGCAGAGTCGGTTGAGTGTTCGTCGATGGAGGTCGGGTCGACGGACTGTTCCCGGGTTTCTTGACCGGACTCCGCCACCTCGCTGTCAGGACGATCGGAAGTGGGACCTGGCTTCGACATGCGTTCAATGTAGCGAGACGTTCACCACCGGCTCGTCTCGCAGCCGAATCCGGGACCGGGATCCGGACTACTGATGACATGCTCCAGCGTCACAGGCTCCAGGGGTCAGAGACTGCCGAGGTCGAGCGACACCCACTGCTTCGGATCGAGGTAGAGCTTGGTCTGCGGCCCGTGATCCTTCTCGGCCATCTCGACATACGGCTCCACCGCCTGGGGAGGCAGATAGCGGGAGGCCATCTCCTGCAGGTCGTTGCGGGTACCCGCAACCATGTCGACGGCGTCGCCCGAGACGGCCACGTACATCAGCCGGGGAGTCACCTCGTCGACCATGAGCGTGAAGCGCCCGGCCGCCCGGATCAGTTGCAGCTTGCGCGATTCGGTGCCGGTGAGCAGCCACGGCCGACCGCCGGGGGTGTACTGATACCAGACCGGGATCGTGAGCGGGGCACGGCCGGGTTCGGCCTCCACCGACAACGCCGCGACATGCGGCTCGGCCAAGAACGCTTCTCGTGCGGATGTACTGAGTGCCATGTTCCGACCGTAGACCCGCGCACCGACATCCGGTCGGTTTCTACTTCCAGGTGATTACTTCCAAGGGGCCAGGACCTCGCTGGCGCGCTCGGCCAGGACCATCTGGAACAGCGGGCCGAAACTCACCCGGGCCACGCCGAGTTCGGCGAGCGACGCCTTGTCGTTCTTGGTCGGGTGCCCGATGGCGTTGACCGGCAGCGGTAGCTCGTCGGTCAGTCGCTTCTGCACGACGTCGTCATGGAAACCGACCGGGTACAGGACGTCCGCACCGGCCTCGGCGGCCAGCTTCAGGCGGGCGATGGCGCGATCGACGCGGTCGGATTCGTCCCCGACCTGCTTGACGAACAGATCGGTGCGGGCGTTGATGACGACGTGGACGTCGGTGGCGTCCGACGCGGCCCGCAACGCACCGACGAAGTCCGCGTGCTCCTGGGCTTGACGCAGTCGGCCGCCTTCGCTGTGCACGGTGTCCTCGATGTTCAGGCCCACTGCGCCCGCGTCGATGAGGCCGTCGATCAGGGTCTTGGGGTCTTCGCCGTAACCGGATTCGATGTCGACGGAGATCGGGACATCGACGGCCTCCGTGATCTGCCGGATACGGGTGGTCAGTTCGTCGAACGTGATTCCCTCGTTGTCGGGCTTGCCGATGGAGTCCGACACCGGATGACTGCCGACCGTGAGCGCGGTGAAACCGGCCGAAACAGCGAGGTTCGCCGACCACGCGTCCCACACCGTCGGGAGGATCACCGGGTTGCCGGGCTGATGAAGTTCGAGCAGGGTACGGGCCTTGCTGGAGAGTTCCGTCATGGTCCCTACAACTACCCCGGTTCGCCGCCGCATTCCACCGATCCCACATGCCGGGAGAACCGTGGGCTCCTACTTCCGCCAGAGCAGGTGGTGGGTCACGCCCGACGGGCTGGGGATCGCTTCGTGGTGGAAACGGTCGTCGAGCTCGTCGGGCGAGTCCCACAGGCGCAACCCGGTCCCGATGGTGATGGGCGCGACTGCGACGTGCAGCGCGTCGATCAGACCGGCATCGAGGAATTCGCGGACCGTGCTGACCCCGCCCCCGATTCGCACGTCCTTGCCCCCGGCCGCCGCCTTGGCCTGTTCGGCGGCTTCTGCCGGAGTTGCGTCGATGAAGTGAAAAGTGGTGTCACTCAGTGTGAACGACGGACGGACGTGGTGAGTCAGTACGAAGACGGGAGTGTGGAACGGAGGTTCCTCGCCCCACCATCCCTGCCACTCGTGGTCGGTCCACGGTCCGCGGTGAGGCCCGAACTTGTTGCGGCCCATGATCTCGGCGCCGATGTTGTGCGCGAAGTCGCGGGTGAAGTAGTCGTCGAGGCCGCGGGTGCCACCCGGTTCGGTCCGGTTGGGCCAATGTGCGGTGGCACCCGCCCAGGACATCAGCGCCGCCGGATCCGCACCGTCGCCGAACGGGCGGTCGAGGGTCTGATTGTGTCCGGCACCGACACCGTCCTGTGAGACGGTGAAGTTCTGGACCCTGAGTAGCTGAGGCATGGTGGCGCTTTCCTGTCGTCGAGCCGCATCGTCTGCACGGGCAATCTATGCGGACAGACTAGGTGGCGCAGGAAAACTCATCGGCCCCGTCGGGTCACTGTCAGCCGAGCGCCTGCTTGACGATGTCGGCGACCGGCGTCGACGACCGGCCGATGAGACGCTGGAGGTCTCCTGACGTGGTGTCGAGTTCGCCGCGGCTGATCCCTGCGTCGGAGCTGGCCAGCATCTCGGCGACCGGCGCAGGCAGACCGGCGTCGCGCAGCACTGCGGCGTACTCGGCCTCGGGGAGGTCGGTGTACGCGACGTCCTTGCCCGCGGCGTCGGCGATGACCTTCGCCAGCTCGCCGTAGGTGAGTCGCTCGTCTCCGCCGAGTTCATAGACCTTGCCACCCTGGTCGGTGTCGGAGGCGAGGACCGCCGCGGCCGCGGCCGCATAATCGGCGCGGGCGGCGCCTGCGAGTCTGCCGTCGGCGGCAGCACCGAACAGCTGGCCCGACTCGGCTGCCTGCGGAATGGCGGCGAGGTAGTTCTCCCAGTACCAACCGTTGCGCAGGATCGCCGTCGGGATGGCCGACGAGGTCAGACGCTCTTCGGTGGCGACATGCTCGGGGGCGAGGCTGAGACCGCTGGTGTCCGCCTGGAGGAGGCTGGTGTAGGCGATGAATCCGACGCCGGCGGCTTCGGCGGCCTCGATGACGTTGGTGTGCTGCGCGACGCGGCGGCCCATGTCGGCACCGGACACGAGAAGCAGCTTGTCCACGCCCTCGAGGGCAACGCGCAGGGCGTCGGGATCGTCGTAGTCGGCGACGCGCACCGAAACACCCTGCGATGCGAGGTGTGCCGCTTTCGTCTCGTCACGGACGATCGCCACGAGGTCACTCGCGGCGACGCCGCGGGCCAGCAATTCCTCGATCACCAGTCCGCCGAGCTGCCCGGTCGCACCTGTCACTGCTGTGGTCATCTGATTCCTCTTCTCATCGGGTGTGGTGACCACAGTATGCACTAACTTTTCGTAAGTGCAACACTTGCAGTTAGCAAGATTACAGTCTGTCGGCTACCGTTGAGGACGTGACCGACATCAGTGACCAGTCCCTCGAGGCGGACGTCTTCGCCCGGGATTGTTCGTCGCGGACCACGTTGCAGACCGTCACCGGCCGCTGGGGCAGCCTGGTCCTGATCGCGTTGGGCGAGAGCAACTATCGGTTCAGCGCGCTGCGCCGCCGGGTCGACGGCGTGAGTGAGCGGATGCTGTCGCAGACGTTGCAGAACCTCGAACGCGACGGCATGATCGTGCGCACCGTCCTCGAGGCGATCCCACCGAAGGTCGAGTACCACCTCACCCCGCTGGGTAGGCAAGTAGCGCAACAACTCCAGGGATTGATCGATCTCGTGCAGGACAGCATGCCGGATGTGCGCGCCGCCCAGGCCGACTACGACGAGCAACACGGCGGTCGCGACTGACAGTCCGCGAGACCTCGGAAAGCACTCAGCCCGCCACCTGCCTTCGCGGGTGACGGGCTGTTCTGCTCCCCCAACTGGACTCGAACCAGTAACCGTTCGATTAACAGTCGAATGCTCTGCCAATTGAGCTATGGGGGATTGCTCCGGTCCTGTTCCGCACCCTCGGGCGCTTCACCAGAACCGAGGTCAGACTCTAGCGCATGGTCGCGCCGGAGAACAAAACGCGCGGTCAGGGCCATCTCGGATCGGACGGCCGACCGGCCCACGCCGGCGACGCGGCCCGCCGACAACGTACGCATGTGGCTGCTCCGCAGTCTGGCGGGTGCGGTAATCTCCACCCCGCAGGCTCGTTCTGCGCGGGGAGTTAGCTCAGTCGGTTAGAGCCGCGGACTCATAATCCGTAGGTCGCGGGTTCGAGCCCCGCACTCCCCACCGACGATCGACGGCCGTGCCTCGCCGCCCGCTCTCACGGTCGACGCGGCACGGCCGCAGGACAATTCGGGTGTCTGGAGGGTCGGGGCCCGAGGGTCACTCCCCCAGGTTCGGCGGCACTTCTCCGGAATCGGCCATCACCGACGATCCGGTGAGGGTCTCGTTGGCCCGGCGCTCCACGAGCAGCGGCACGAAGTCACGGACTTCGGTGCCGTCGAAATGCCGGTAAGCGGCCTCGACGGCCTCGGCGACCTCCTCGGGTCTTCTGTTCGTGTACATACCGATCAGACGGTGCTGTACCTCGGTGATCTGCCGGCGCTCGTCATTCGCGTCCACAGTCCCACGTTAGGCACCCGGCGCGGTGGCCGCAGCCGACAACCCGGATCGTCGCCGATTGTTCAGCTGGTGTTCGCCGGAGACCCCGCGGCGGCTCAGCGCTCCACTCGGCACCAGAACTCGGTCTCGCCGGGAAGGCGGGTCAGCCGGACCTCGTCGCCCCCGGGCCGCTCGAAGATCCGCGTGCCGCCGCCGAGGAACACCGGGACGAAGAAGATGAGCACTTCGTCGAGGAGCCCCTCGTCGATCATCTGTCGCGCGACCTCGGCGCCGATCACCGACACGTATGAGTCGCCCGCGAGTTCGGCGGCCAGCTCGACGGCCGCGTGCAGGTCGGCGACGAATGTGACCCCGTCGACGTCCTCGGTGGGCGGATTGTGCGTCAGAACCACTGCGGGACCCTCGTATTCGCCACCGAAAGCACCCTCGCGGTCGGTGCCTTTGTTCGGGTCGTCGCCGACGAAACTCCGGTTCCCGACGAGCAGCGCACCGGTACCCGACAAGAGTCGGGCCGCGGCATCGTCTCCGCTGCCCGCATGGGCGACGCCGCCGTCCGTGCCACCGGCACCGTCGAAGAACCGCGACAGCCAGGACATGTCCCCACCGGGACCGGCGATGAAGCCGTCGAGGGATGCCGTCGCCGAATAGATGGTCGTCGCCACTGTCTGCTCCGTTCTCAGGGATGCAGGGTCAGACTCCCCGGACACCGGGAACTCATCGCGCGCCCGGCGGCGGCCGGTCAGCCGGCGTCGACGATCGGGTCGACGGCCTGTTCCAACAGGCTGCGTCGGTACGCCTCGAGCGCGACGAGATCACCGAAGACTGCGTTGTAACCGTCCGGATCATCGCTGGGAGCCATCCGCCGCAGACGCGACTTGATGTCCGCGATCTGCGAACCCACCCACACCTCCTGCAGCCTGGCCAGCACGCTCGAGATGTAGCGGGCGATGTTGTCCTCGTCGACGGGCATCGACTCGACCGCCAGTTCGGTGACCAGCGGGTCGATCACCGGATCGTCGACCGCGTTGCGCACCGCGTCGACCCACGCGGCGCCGCCCATCCCCGACGACGTCCCGCCCAGGCCCGTCATCGCCTGACGAACGATCGCGTACGCGGGCTCGTTGAAACACTCCACGGGTAGCGAGTCGAACACCGTTCCGGCGATGCCTGGATACTGCAATGCCGCCTTGAGTGCTTCCCGCTGCGGCCACAGGCGCGGGTCCTTCGGTTGGGGCCGGGCCGATGTCGGGGCGGCCTCGGCCTCCGGCCGGTTGCGTGCACCGCGACCGTTCGCGCGGCCACTCGTCCCGGAGATCCCCTGCGCCTTGCGGATTCGAGCGCCTTCTTCGCGCACGCGTCCCAGAACCTGACCGACTTCCTCCCAGCCGACCCACCCCGCGAGCTGCCGCGCGTACTCGTCGCGCAGCGCGATGTCCTTGATGCGGGCAACCACCGGGACGGTGTCGCGCAGCGCATGCACGCGACCTTCGGCGGTGTCGAGGTCGTGTTCGGCGAGAAGCGCCTTGATCGCGAACTCGAACATCGGGACCCGGCGGGCGATCAGGTCGCGAACGGCCGCATCGCCCTTGTCCTGGCGGAGCTCGCACGGGTCCATGCCGTCGGGGGCGATGGCGACGAAGGTCTGACCCGAGATGCTCTGCTCGCCCTCGAATGCCTTGAGAGCCGCCGCTTTTCCGGCATCGTCACCGTCGAAGGTGTAGATCACCTCACCGCGGAAGTAGGAGTCGTCCATCATCAGGCGTCGGATGAGCGCCAGATGGTCTTCACCGAACGCCGTTCCACACGACGCGACGGCGGTGGTGACGCCCGCGAGGTGCATGGCCATGACGTCGGTGTACCCCTCGACGACCACCACCTGATGACCCTTCGCGATGCTCTTCTTCGCGTGGTCCAGACCGAAGAGGACCTGAGACTTCTTGTACAACATGGTCTCCGGCGTGTTCATGTACTTGCCGAGGTTGTCGTCGTCGAAGAGCTTGCGGGCCCCGAAGCCGATGATGTCACCGCCCAGGTTGCGAATCGGCCACAGCAGGCGGCGATGGAAACGGTCGATGGGGCCCTTGCGACCCTGTTTCGACAATCCGGCCGCCTCGAGTTCGCTGAACTCGAACCCCTGCGAGAGCAGGGCCTTCGTCATGGTGTCCCAGCCGGCAGGTGCGTACCCGCAACCGAACTGGACCGCGGCCACCGCGTCGAAGTTGCGTTCTTTCAGGTAGTCACGCGCCGGCTGTGCCTCCGGACTCTGCAACGCGGCGGCGTAGAACTTGGCAGCGGCGGCATTCGCCGCCACCAGGCGCGCGCGTGTGCCGCGGTCCCGCTTGATCGCGGTGCCGCCGCCCTCGTAGTTGATCCGGTAACCGATCCGGTCCGCGAGCTGCTCGACCGCCTCCACGAAACTGACGTGTTCCTGCTTCTGCAGGAAGCTGTACACGTCGCCACCCTCGCCACATCCGAAACAATGGAAGTGGCCGTGGTTGGGTCGGACGTGGAACGACGGGGACTTCTCGTCGTGGAACGGGCACAGACCCTTGAGGCTGTCGGCACCGGCTCGACGCAGGGCGACGTAATCGCCGACGATGTCCTCGATCCTCGTCTGCTCACGGATCGCCGTGATGTCGCGATCGGGAATTCGGCCTGCCACGCGACCAGTGTAGTGACGTCGGCGCGGCTGCCCGACCGGGTGCGTCGAGGCAGGGGCGATCACCGCTACCCGAGGTGGGCCTGGGCTCCCGAGTTGTTCTTGTCCGTCCGCTCCAGCCGCCCCTCGGTCATCGATGCGATCTGGTCGACGACCACGCGCATACGGGCCGAGTCGTCGGACGCGGCGTTCCAGAAGGGCACGAAGACGGGATCGAGTCCGCCCGGAGCCGCCTCGACGAACCAGTTCGCCACCCGGTGGATGCGCTCACGCTGACGACGCTGAGTGGCCTTGTGCCGCTCGTTGGAGAAGATGAACCGCAACGCCATGGTCTTGAGCATCGAGACCTCGGCCGCGATGAGGGGCGGCACCTCGAGGTCGGCGTCGTAGCGGGACACCGGGCGGTCCCCGACCGCCGCGCGGGTGCCGGTGATGGCCGCCGACGCAAAACGCCCGATGAACTCACTGGTCAACCGCTTGAGGGCGACGTAGGAGTCGAGCGTGCCGTCGAAGACACCGACCGACCGCACGATGTCCATGCGGTGGAGCCGTTGCGCGGCATCCACGAGTGCCTCCGGGTCCAGTCCGGGGAACTCCTTGGCGCCGATGTCGGCGAGTCCGCGCTGATCCTGCGGATCGCCGAGACTACGCAGGTCGATGCGGCCGCCGATGACTCCGTCCTCGAGGTCGTGGACGGAGTACGCGACGTCGTCGGACCAGTCCATGATCTGCGACTCGATGCACTGCCGGGTGCCGGGTGCGTGTCGACGCACCCACGCCAACATGTCCGCATCGTCGTCGTAGGCACCGAACTTGCCGCCCGGCGCGCGCCGCGTCCACGGATACTTCAGCGTCGCGTCCAGTGACGCCCGGGTCAGATTGAGGCCGACGCTGTTCCCGTCGGCATCGAGCAGCTTCGGCTCCAGCCGAGTGAGGATACGGAGATTCTGGGCGTTGCCCTCGAATCCCCCGTGGTCCGCGGCGACCTCGTCCAGCGCCCGTTCGCCGTTGTGCCCGTAGGGCGGATGGCCGATGTCGTGGGCGAGACCGGCCAGCTCGACGAGGTCGGGTTCGGCGCCGAGACCGATCGCGATCCCCCGCCCGATCTGCCCGACCTCCAGCGAATGGGTCAGCCTCGTCCGCGGGGTGTCACCCTCGCGGGGTCCGACGACCTGGGTCTTGTCGGCGAGTCGACGCAGGGCAGCCGAATGCAGGACGCGGGCTCGGTCGCGCGCGAAGTCGCTGCGGTGATCGGTCCGGGTGCCGGGCAGACTCGCCACCTTGGCGCCCTCGGGCACGAAACGTTCGACCGCTTCGGCACCGTAGGAGGCCATCGCCGGGAGAACGTGACCCACGGTCTCCGGATCGTGGTGGGTGCTAGTCAAGCACCCAGCCCCGGGCGACGGCGAAGTCGGTGACCCGCTGGCGGATCGCAACGATCTGACGAGCGGTGAGAGCGTCGTCGGCGTCGAGGAGCAGTTCGGTCAGCTCCTCGGTGAAGGCCGCCGAGTCGAGCGACCCCCCGCTGCGGGGCCGACGGCCACCACGATCATCCGAACGCCCACCGCGATCGCCGCGATCACCACGGTCACCACGATCGCGACCGTGGTGATCGTCGCGGCGGTGTCCGCGCGCGCCCGCGGTGTCGTCGGCCGGCGCTGCCTCGGTCACCGCGACGTTGACGGCCTTGGAGCCGCGATCGGTCTCCTCGACGTCGAACGACACCTTCGCACCGGGTTTCAACGAGTTCTCGTCGATGTCGATGTCGTTGATGTGCAGGAACACATCGGCACCGCCCGATTCCGGTGCCAGGAATCCGAATCCCCGATTTGCGTCGTAGTGAACGACTTTCCCACTGACAGACACGACTCCACTCACTTCCTCGTCGCGGGAGCGCCGGACCCCATGCCCTGCTCCACGCGACAACTCGCCATCAATTGTGACAGACCAGCGCAGGTCAGGCTCAATCGTGACGGACGGGAGTCCGCTTGCCCTCCGCTCAGGCGCCGAGCAGCTTGCCGCCGAGGTACTCGGCGACCTTGTCGAGGGCGACCCGCTCCTGACTCATGGTGTCGCGCTCGCGGACGGTGACCGCCTGGTCGTCGAGGGTGTCGAAGTCCACCGTCACGCAGAACGGCGTGCCGATCTCGTCCTGTCGGCGATACCGCTTGCCGATGCCCTGCGCGTCGTCGAATTCGACGTTCCAGTGCTTGCGGAGTTCGGCGGCGAGGTCGCGGGCCTTGGGCGACAGCTTCTCGTTGCGCGACAGCGGCAACACCGCGGCCTTGATCGGTGCGAGGCGACGATCGAGACGCAGCACGGTGCGGGTGTCGGTGCCGCCCTTGGCATTCGGCACCTCTTCTTCGGTGTAGGCGTCACACAGGAACGCCATCAACGACCGCGTCAGACCGGCAGCCGGCTCGATGACGAACGGGGTGTACCGCTCACCGGTCGCCTGATCGAAGAACGACAGGTCCTCACCCGAGTGCTTGCTGTGAGTGGACAGGTCGTAGTCGGTGCGGTTGGCCACGCCCTCGAGCTCGCCCCAGGGGTTGCCGGTGAAACCGAACTTGTACTCCACGTCGACGGTCCGCTTGGAGTAGTGCGACAGCTTCTCCTTGGGATGGTCGTAGAGCCTCAGGTTCTCCGGGTCGATACCGAGGTTCACGTACCAGTCGAAGCGCTGGTCGATCCAGTACTGGTGCCATTCCTCGTCCTCGCCCGGCTTGACGAAGAATTCCATCTCCATCTGTTCGAACTCGCGGGTCCGGAAGATGAAGTTGCCCGGTGTGATCTCGTTGCGGAAGCTCTTGCCGATCTGGGCGATGCCGAACGGCGGCTTCTTGCGAGCGGTGGTCATCACGTTCTTGAAGTTCACGAAGATGCCCTGCGCGGTCTCCGGACGGAGGTAGTGCAGGCCCTCTTCGTCGTCGACGGGACCGAGGTAGGTCTTCATCAGGCCGCTGAAGGCCTTGGGCTCGGTCCAGTTGCCGGGCTGCCCGGTCTCCGGGTCGTTGATGTCGGCGAGGCCGTTTTCCGGCGGGTGCCCGTGCTTGGCCTCGTACGCCTCGATCAGGTGGTCGGCGCGATACCGCTTGTGGGTGTGCAGTGACTCGACGAGGGGGTCGGTGAACACCTCGACGTGACCGGAGGCCTCCCACACCTGGCGCGGCAGGATCACCGACGAGTCGAGCCCGACGACATCTTCGCGGCTGATGACCATCGTCCGCCACCACTGGCGTTTGATGTTCTCCTTGAGCTCGACACCGAGCGGCCCGTAGTCCCACGCCGACTTGGTACCGCCGTAGATCTCACCGCACTGGTACACCAGACCCCGGCGCTTGGCGAGGTTGACGACGGATTCCACATTGGACTGGGCGGCCACGGTTAACTGCTCTCCACGGGTTCGATGTTCGGGCGGGACGGTTCTGCTCACATGCGACGTGCTCCTCGAAAACGACGGGCGATCGCACGGCAACCCTTACAGGGTACCGAGCAGGTGTCCCGTTTCACGAAAGCACTGCGGTCACCCGCGTCGTGGCGGCAACCGGTGGGCGTGGACGGTCCGGAACTGCCAGAGTGACAGGGTGACCGTTCGAGTACGACGAGCCCCGGGCACCACGGCTCTCTCCCGACGACCCCGCGTCGTTGCGATGTTCGCCTCGTCCGCGTTGACGCTGTGCGTCCTGGGATGCGCGCCCGACAGTTCGGACGAGTCGACGCGCGCGTCATCGTCGGCTCCGGTCTCCACACCGGTCCCCGGACCCCCCGTCGGCGAGGTCACCCCCGGAACTCTCGCGGACGCCGTCACGATCGAGAAGGTCATGGGTCACGTCCGGGCGTTCCAGCAGATCGCCGACAACAACGGCGGGAACCGGGCCGCCGGAACCCCCGGATTCGACGAGTCCGTGGACTACGTTGCCGGGCTGCTGCGGACCGCCGGCTTCGAGGTGACGACCCCGGCGGTGGAGTACGAGCGCTTCGACGCCGGCCCGGTCACCCTGACCGCTGACGGTTACAAGGTGGCGACGACGGTCCTCGAGTACTCCGCGGGCACGGGCGACGACCCCCTCACCGCGCGACCCGTCGGGGTGGGTGGCCTCGGTTGCGTCGCCGCCGATTTCCCCGAGACCGTTCGCGGCGCCGTCGCGGTGATCGTCCGCGGCACCTGCACATTCGCGGACAAGACGCGCAATGCCCAGGCCGCCGGAGCCGTCGGCGCGATCATGGTCAACAACGAGCCCGGTCAGCTGACCGGCGCCACTCTCGGGGCCGACGATCGCCCGACGATCCCCGTCGTGGGGGCGCCGTCGGAGGACGCCGACCGCCTGCGCTCGGCGGAGTCGGTCACCCTGGCCGTCGAAGCGCGGACCACACCGATCACCACCCGGAACCTGATCGCCGAGACCCGGACCGGCACCGTGGACGACGTCGTCGTGGCCGGCGCACATCTCGACAGTGTCGACGAAGGTCCCGGGATCAACGACAACGCGAGCGGCAGTGCCGCGGTCCTGGAGACCGCGCTGCGCCTGGGGTCCTCCCCGCGGGTTCCGCATCGTGTGCGGTTCGCGTTCTGGGGTGCCGAGGAGGACGGGCTCGTCGGGTCCACGGACTACATCCGGGGCCTCGACGCCGCCGGGCGGGCGGCGGTCGCCCTCTACTTGAACTTCGACATGCTCGCCTCACCCAACGGTGGGTATCTCACCTACGACGGCGACGACTCCGAACGGGACGGGGCCCCGGCAGGGCCTGGCGGTTCCGACGGTATCGAGCGCACGTTCGCGAAGTTCTATGCCGACCGGGGTATCGTCCTCGCGCCCAGCGACTTCGACGGACGTTCCGACTACGGGCCGTTCATCGCCGCAGGCATTCCCGCCGGCGGGGTCTTCACCGGGGCCGACGAGAAGAAGACCGAGGAGCAGGCGCGGCTGTGGGGCGGCGACGCGGGTGAAGCGTTCGACCCCGACTACCACACCGCGCGCGACACCATCGACAACGTCAACACCGAACTTCTCGCCGTGAACGCGGCGGCGGTCGCACATGCCGTCGCGACATATTCACTGTCGACCGGTGGCCCGGACGGGGTACCGCCGGTCGACCAGCGCCGTCGGGCCGAGGGCGGCTGAGCAGGGACGACACCCACGCCCTGATTGAAAACCATTTCCGATAGAATGAACTGTCCCTGCACCGCGAGCCCGCCGAGAGGAGCGCCATGTCTGCCGAATCACTGGGCGCACCCGAGCCGATGGACGCGGCAGACGCCGCCGCACGAGAGGCCGCAGCCGACCTCCTGCGTGCCCTTGCCTCCCCCACGCGCGTCGCCATCGTGCTGTCCCTGCGCGAACGGGTGCAGTGTGTTCACGAGCTCGTGGGACACCTCGGCCTGAGTCAGCCGCTCGTCAGCCAGCATCTGCGTGTCCTCAAGGATGCCGGTGTGGTGCGCGGGCAGCGCAACGGTCGCGAGATCACCTACGAACTGCTCGACGACCACGTCGCGCACATCGTGGGTGACGCGTTGGTCCACGCCATGGAGACGTCGCCGGGTGGCTCCCGCGTCTCATCCGACGCGACGGCGGTGAACGAGTGACCGGCATCGCCGCCTCGGGTCCGCAGCCGGTCACCGGCGTCCGGTCGACGCGTCAGCGCGCGGCGATCGCCGACGCGCTCGCGGGCACCGACGACTTCTGTTCGGCGCAGGAACTCCACGAGATACTCAAGGCCAGGGGCGAGTCCATCGGCCTGACCACGGTGTACCGGAACCTGCAGGCGCTCAGTCAGTCCGGACAGATCGATGTGCTGTGGGACGGTTCCGGCGAGACCCGCTACCGCCATTGCTCCTCCGGCCATCATCATCACCTCGTGTGTCGCAACTGCGGCACAACGGTCGAGGTGCAGGCGGAGCCGGTCGAACGCTGGGCCGCGAAGATCGCCGCGCAACACGGATTCACCGACATCAACCACACCGTCGAGGTGTTCGGACGCTGCGCCGAATGCCAGGTTTCCGAGAACGACTGAGCGAGAGCGATTTCGTAGCAAGAGATGGCATATCGCGCGCATTTTCGCTACCGGGTCGCAGGCAAGCGCTACTTCCCCATCAGTCGCTCGGCGGCGTCGACACCGGCGGCGAGCACGATGTGCAAGACCGTCAGCAGCGGCACGTCGTCGAGCTGTCCGGCCGGAAACGTGTAGTACTGCAACACATCTGTGGTGACACCGGCTCGATCGGAGCGTCGGAGGCTGCCGAAGCTGAGCTGCGCGGCACACGCCTCGACATCGTCGCGGAGTGTCGGGGTGTTGGGCAGGTCCATCGCGACCATCTGCGTCAAGGCCAAGACGTCGAGTCCGTCGGCCAGGGTGAGCACGCGGATCGAGGCGCGTGTCGGACCGACCTGGACGACCACGGAATCGGCATCGGGACGGTCGACCGGTCCGAGCTCGGCGACGATCTCCGCGGTCCGGTCCAGGAGCGCGGCGGCCTCGGTCACGACGGCTTCACCCCGCCGAAACGGCGGTCGCGCGAGGCATATTCGAGGCACGCGTCCCACAGGTCGCGGCGGTCGAAGTCGGGAAACAGCTTCTCCTGGTAGACCATCTCGGCGTACGCCGACTGCCACAGCAAGAAGTTCGAGATCCGCTGCTCCCCCGACGGGCGCAGGAACAGGTCGACGTCGGGCATGTCCGGCTCGTCCAGGTAGCGCGCGAACGTCGATTCGGTGATGCGTTCGGGATCGATCTCGCCGCGTGCCGCCCGGCGGGCGATCTCACGTGCGGCGTCGGCGATCTCGGCGCGGCCACCGTAGTTGACGCACATCGTCAGCGTCATCACCGTGTTGTCCCGGGTCATCTCCTCGGCGATCTCGAGTTCACGGATCACACTGCGCCACAATCGGGGTCGGCGGCCGGCCCAGCGCACGCGGACTCCCATCTCGTGCATCTCGTCGCGTCGACGACGGATCACGTCCCGGTTGAAGCCCATCAGGAAGCGCACCTCGTCGGGGCTGCGGGACCAGTTCTCGGTGGAGAAGGCATAGGCCGACAACCAGCCCACACCCAATTCGATGCAGCCACAGACGGTGTCCATGAGGACGGCTTCCCCGCGCTTGTGACCTTCGGTGCGCGGGAGTCCGCGGTCGGTGGCCCAGCGACCGTTGCCGTCCATCACCAGCGCCACGTGCTTCGGTACGAATTGGGCGGGTATGGCCGGTGGACGCGCGCCGCTCGGGTGCGGGTCGGGCGGCCGAACGTCGCCACGCGGGCTCGCGGACTTCCGCCCTTTCGCGGAACTACCCGGCCGCAGCGCCATCGTCGACTCTCCTCACACCCACGTCCACACCTGTGTCCATCAGCCTATGAGGCGCGGTGCGCTCGATCAGCGGCAGGGTTCGGAGCTGCCGTTCGAGATGCCACTGCAGGTGCGCGGCGGTGAGGCCGCTGGCCTGACGGCGCAGCGACGGCGTCGAGTCGATCACGTGATCCCACTGACCGCGGAACAACGCGTCCATCAGGTCGAGCACACCGGGTGAGGGTGTCGCCGAACCCGGCGGGCGACAGGGCAGGCACACCGCGCCACCCGCGGCGACGTGGAACGCGCGATGCGGCCCCGGTGTCGCGCATCGTGCGCACTCCTCCAGTGCGGGCATCCACCCCGCGCTGTACATGGCGCGCAGCAGATAGGCATCGAGGATCAGTTCGCGCGGTCGCCGATCATCGGCCAGAGCCTCCAAGGCCCCCACCGTGAGCCGGTGCAACTGCCGGGTGGGAGCGCGCTCTTCGCCCGCCAGACGCTCTGCGGTCTCGAGGACTGCGCAGGCCGTGGTGTAACGCCCGTAATCGGCGACGATGGCGTCGGCGAAGGCGTGCAGGCTCTGTACCTGGGTGACCACGTCCAGGCTGCGCCCCGGGTACAGGTGCACATCGATGTGGGCGAAGGGTTCGAGCCGGGCGCCGAACTTCGACCGGGTTCGGCGCACACCTTTGGCGACCGCACGCACGAGACCGTGCTCGGCGGTCAGCAGGGTGATGATGCGGTCGGCTTCGCCCAGCTTGTGCTGGCGCAGCACGACGGCCTCATCCCGGTAGAACCTCACCGACGCATTCTCCCACCGCACACCGACATGGCCCACCCCGACATGCCCGGCGGCCATTCGGAGCACGGAGACAGTCTCAGTCTCAGCCGGCGTTGACGATCTTGTCGAGCTTCGGCGGCAGCGTCATCCCACCCGGATACCGATGCCAGCCCTTCCGGTCGTAGTACTTGGTACCGAGCAGACCGAAGAGCACGCCGACCAGCAAACCGATGAAGCACTGGATGATCGACCGTCCGAGGCCCGCCGACAGATCGGCGTCGAAGTACAGGACCGCACGCACGCCGAGATAGATCACGTGCATCGGTTCGATCGCCGCGATCCACTCGAAGAAGCGCGGACTCGCCTCCAGCGGAAGCGTCCCACCCGACGACGGCAGACCGAACACCACGAAGAAGAGCAGGTTGAACAGCAGTCCGGCGTTGCCGAACACCGCCATCATCGCGCTGGCACTCACACCGACGGCGAAGATGCCGAGCACCGACAGCATCCAGAGCACGAACCCGTTCGGAATCGATGTCCCCACCATCGCGCCGACAGCGATGAAGAGGGTCGAGAGCACCACCGAGACCAGGAACATGATGGTCCACTTCGCCGCGAGCGTGGCCCACCGGCTGATCGCGAGCCGCTCACGCAGTTGGTAGAACGGCCCGTACTCGATCGGCGTCTGGCCGAGCATGCCGTCGACGACGATGCTGACCATCATCGCCCCGGTGAAGCCGGCGAGCACGAGCAGCAGCGTCAGGTAGAACGCCGACAGTCCGTTGCCCGCACCGTTGGGCAGCGGGGTCGGCTCGGACACCTCGACCGCCACGGGGGTGGCGAGAGCGAGCTGTGCCGCGCCGGTGAAGGTGATGTCGTTGCGATCGAGCTGGGTGCGGACCTGTTCGGTCAGCTGTGCCCCGACCTGGTCGTTGACGCGAGTACGCACCTGATCGGCCAGGGTGGTGGTGATCGACGACGCGAACGCGCCCGAGCCCCGGTTGATGAAGATGTCGATGGCCGGCTTCGTCGGTTCGGCGGTGAGGACCGTCGAACGGCCGAGTGCGACAGCCCGATTCGTGAAGTTCGACCCGACGACGATGACGCCGTACACCTTGCCGCTGTTGAGTTCGGAGAGCGCCGTCGACCGGTCGGTGCGGGTCACGACGATGCCGTTCTCCGCGGCCGAGGAGATGATGCCCTCGGCGACCTGCTCCCCGAAGTTCTGCTTGGTCGTCTCGCCCTGCGCGTTCTCCACCTCGCCGCCGGCATCCTCCTGCACCAACGCGACCGGGAAGTCGTGCAGATGGCGCTGCGGGTCGACGACGGCAGCCATGTACAACGCGGCCATCAGAGAGAACAACACGGCCACGAGAGCGAGGGGCGCCAGCCAGAACCGGGGCGACGAGAGCACGCTCGCGATGGTGCGTCCGGTCCGTTGGTCGGTCTCGGGGGCCTCGTGCGCACCGTGCCCGAGTTCTTCCTCCGGCCGGTCCGGCGATTCGTGCGTTCCCATGGACGTTCCTCCCCGCAGGCCGATCCCACCCGGCGATGTGCCGGCAGGTCACGCTGCTAGAAACCCAATCGACGCAGCTGCTTGGGGTCGCGTTGCCAGTCCTTGGCGACCTTCACGTGCAGATCCAGGTACACCTTGGTCCCCAGCAGCCGCTCGATCTGTGCGCGGGCAACTGTACCCACCTCTTTCAGGCGCGCGCCCTTGCGTCCGATGATGATGCCCTTCTGGCTGTCGCGCTCGACGAACAAGATCGCGTGGACATCGACCATCGGCGGCAATTCAGGGTCGCGATCCTCACGGTCGATGACCTCCTCGATCACGACGGCCAGCGAGTGCGGCAGCTCGTCGTGGACGCCTTCGAGCGCGGCCTCCCGGATGAATTCGGCCATGAGGACCTGTTCGGGTTCGTCGGTGAGCTCACCGTCGGGATAGAACGCAGGACCCTCCTCCATGAGTCCGACCAGGACGTCACTCAACACGTCGAGCTGCTTACCCGACTTCGCCGACACCGGCACCACCTCGGACTGCGGCCCGAGGAGCTCCGACAGCGCCAGCAGCTGTTTGGCGACCTGCTCGGCGCTCACCCGGTCGATCTTGGTGACGACGCCGACGATGGTCGTGCGCGGCGCCATCTCACGCACCTGCGAGATGATCCAGCGGTCACCCGGACCGATCGCCTCATCGGCCGGGATGCACACGCCGATGACGTCGACCTCGGAGTAGGTGTCGCGGACGAGGTCGTTGAGGCGCCGGCCGAGCAGGGTGCGCGGACGGTGCAGACCCGGAGTGTCGACGAGGATCAGCTGGGCGTCAGGCCGGTTGACGATGCCGCGGATGGTGTGGCGTGTGGTCTGCGGGCGATTCGACGTGATCGCGATCTTCTCCCCCACCAACGCGTTGGTGAGAGTGGACTTGCCGGTGTTCGGCCGGCCGACGAAACAGACGAAACCCGAACGGAACTCAGGCATCCGCGCGCCCGATTCGCTGCTGCGCCGCACCCGCGGTGTCGGTGAGGACGGCGTAGGCATCGGGGCTCAGTTCGTGCAGGGTGGCCAGACCCGGGTCGTCGGCCTCACCGTTGACGATGACCGCCGCCTCGAAAGCGGTCGCCCCGCTGGAGATCGCCGTGGCGACCGCGACCTGCAGGCCGGTGAGGGTCAGCGTCGCGGTGCGGACGTCGGCGCCCGCGTAGGTGCGGCCGTCACCGTCCCGAACCGCGGCCCCCGAAGGCGCCTCCGCACGGGCCAGCGCACCCCGCGCGAGCACCACGAGCTTGCGATCCTCGTCGGGGAGGGTCTCGGTCACTGGTTCATCCTTGCTCTCGAATCGTCTGTGCTGCGGCGATCAGCGGTGTCCGGATCGTCGGCCCGGCGTTCGTCCTCCGATCGGTCGGTGCCCCGTTCGGCTCGGCGCTCGTCGTCGTCATCGCGTCCGGAGGAGCGCTCGGAACGTGCCTGCGACCGGCTCGAGTGCCCACGATGCTCATCGCGCCGCGAATCCTCCTCCGCGCCGGGGACCCGTGTGACGAGCACCGTGATGATGCGTTGGCGCCCTTGTCGATTGGGTCCGCCCTCGGCCACCAGCTGCAGTCCGTGGGATTCGACGCGGGCGCCGGGCAGCGGCACTCGGCCGAGTTCCAGGCCGACGAGCCCGCCGACCGTCTCGACCTCCTCCTCGGAGATCTCGACGTCGAACAGCTCGCCGAGGTCCTCCACCGGCAGCCGTGCCGACACCCGGTAGGACCCGTCACCGAGATCCTCGACCGGCGCGAGCTCGTCGGTGTCGTACTCGTCGGTGATCTCGCCGACGATCTCTTCGAGAACGTCTTCGATGGTCACCAGTCCGGCGATACCGCCGTACTCGTCGACGAGCATCGCCATGTGGTTCCGCTCGCGCTGCATGTCGGCGAGGACCCGGTCGAGCGGCTTGGAGTCGGGGATGAACTCGGCGTCGCGCATCACGTCGACGACGCGAAGAGTGGTGGGATCGATGCGCTGGGCGACCGTGCGGGCCACGAGGTCCTTGAGATACACGATGCCCAGGACATCGTCGGTGTTCTCACCGATGACGGGGATGCGTGAGTGACCCGACCGGGTGGCCAGACTCGTGGCCTGCAGAGCGGTCTTGTCGGCCTCGATCCACACCATCTCCGGACGCGGGACCATCACCTCGCGGGCGCTGGTGTCGCCGAGGTCGAACACCGACTGGATCATGCGTCGCTCGTCGGCGGCGACGACGCCCGAGGCCTCGGCGAGGTCGACGACCTCGCGCAGCTCGATCTCGGTGGCGAACGGACCGTTGCGGAACCCGCGACCCGGGGTGAGGGCGTTACCGATCAGGATCAGCAGACGCGTCAGCGGCTTGAGCAGGACACCCAGCGCGAACAACAGGTACGACGACGCGAGCGCGATCGTGTACGCGTGTTGACGGCCCAGGGTGCGCGGGCCGACGCCCACGGCGACGTAGGAGACGACGGCCATGGCGGCGATGGCCACCGCCAGTCCGCCGCCGACGCCGATCAGTTGGGTCGCGGCGACCGCCACCAGCGCGACGGCGGCGGTCTCGCACACCACACGGAGCAGCACCACGAGACCTACGTAGGTCGCGCGCGCCTCGAGGATGCGCGCCAGTCGGCGGGCACCCGCGCGCCCGTCCCGGACCATGTCGTCGACACGGGCGTTGGAGACGGTGGACACCGCGGTGTCGACGGCCGCGAAGATGCCACCCACCCCGATCAATACGACTGCGGCCACGATGAACCAGTAGTCGGAGGGCACGTCCTCAGTCCTCCTCGGACCGCGGTGCGGTCTCCGGGTCGGGTGCGTCGCCCGGAACACCGGTGAATCCGATGTTCGACAGCAGTCGCGAGTCGCGATCGGTCTGCCGCTGCTCCTGCGCCCGCCGATGACGCTCGGCGTAGAACTCGTCGAGGATCTTGTTCTGCAGGCCGAACATCTCGCGTTCTTCCTCGGGCTCGGCGTGGTCGAAACCGAGGAGGTGCAGAACTCCGTGGATCGTCAGCATCGCGAGCTCGTGGTCGAAGGACCGCCGGGCCTCGCGAGCCTGCTTGCGCGCGAAATCCGGGCAGAGCACGATGTCGCCGAGGATCGCCGGCCCCGGCTCGGCCGCATCGGGGCGGCCGCCCGGGACCAGCTCGTCCATCGGGAAGCTCATCACGTCGGTCGGTCCGGGCAGGTCCATCCACTGGACGTGCATGTCCGCCATCGTGTCCTCGTCGACGCACAGGACCGACAGCAGCGCAGCCGGATTGACGTCCATCGCGTTCACGGCGTAGCGCGCGGCGTCGATGATCAGTTCCGCGGGGACGTCGACACCGGACTCGTTGGCGAGCTCGATGCTCATGAACGACGCCCCTGGGCCGCCGCGCGCCGCGATGCCCGGTTGCCGCCGATCGCGGCGTCGGACAGGCCGCGACGTGACTCCTCGGCTCGTCCGTAGGCGTCGACGATGTCGGCGACGAGACGGTGACGGACCACGTCCTGACTCGTCAGCCGGGCGAAGTGGATGTCCTCGATCCCCTCGAGGATCTCCGACGCGGCGAGCAGACCGCTGCGGGCGCCGCCGGGTAGGTCCACCTGGGTCACGTCACCGGTGACGACGACCTTGGACCCGAAACCGAGGCGGGTGAGGAACATCTTCATCTGTTCGCTCGTGGTGTTCTGCGCCTCGTCGAGGATGATGAACGCGTCGTTGAGCGTCCGCCCGCGCATGTAGGCGAGCGGAGCAACCTCGATGACCCCGGCAGCCATCAGCTTCGGGATCGCCTCGGGGTCCATCATGTCGTGCAGGGCGTCATACAGCGGACGCAGATACGGGTCGATCTTCTCGCTCAGCGTCCCCGGGAGGAAG
Source organism: Gordonia terrae (assembly GCF_051789125.1). Taxonomy (GTDB): domain Bacteria; phylum Actinomycetota; class Actinomycetes; order Mycobacteriales; family Mycobacteriaceae; genus Gordonia; species Gordonia terrae_A. The sequence goes on from NZ_CP196526.1 coordinate 3,332,030, forward strand.
CCGAGGCGTTCGCCTGCCTCGACAGCAGGGCGCGTCAGGATGATGCGGTTCACCGACTTGGAGTGCAACGCCTGAACGGCCTTGGCCATCGCCAGATAGGTCTTGCCGGTACCGGCGGGCCCCAGGCCGAAGACGATGGTGTGGGTGTCGATGGCGTCGACGTAGTGCTTCTGGTTCAGCGTCTTGGGCCGGATGGTCTTGCCGCGTCGCGACAGGATGTCCAGCGACAGCACGTCCGCTGGCGACTCGGCGGTGCCGTCGGACAGCATCGAGACACTGTGCCGCACCAGGTCCGGTGTCAGGGGGGTGCCGCGGCCGACGAGGTCGACCAGTTCGGCGATGACTCGCTCGGAGGCGGCGACATCAGCGGGCTCACCGGTCAGCGTGACCTGATTGCCGCGAACGTGGATGTCGGCGGGCAGCAGTTGTTCGAGCGTGCGCAGGTTGACGTCACTGGCGCCGAGCAGCCCGAATACGACACCGGGAGAGACTTCGACAGTGGATGTGACCCCAGGCCGCTGCGGTTGTTGCATTCGGCTGGATTGCCCGCTCTGGTCGGGGTTGTCGTCACTCACGTATGAAATCACTCCTGGTGTTCTGGATGTCCGGTGTTCTGCACGAGCGCCTTCTCACCGTCGGCGGACATGCAAGGGTGCCGCCAGTGTATCGCGGTGCAACGGCCGATCAGCAGGCAATATTTCCCTCAGACCCCGAGCACCCGAACGGTCTGCCGGGTACACGCGCTCCGGGGGTCGACGAAGGCGTCGTGTCCCTCCCCCGGTACGACGATGAGTTCGGCGGACTGGCCTCGTCGCGCGGCGTCGTCCACATAGCGTCGGCTGACCTCGAGCGGGATCAGATCGTCGGCGTCGCCGTGTATCGCCACGACGTGAGCGTCGAACACCGGCGCCAGCATCGGCGAGGCCTCGCGGTACCGGCGCGGCGACTCACGATACGGCCGGCCCATGTAGGCCTGCACCGACTCCCGCTCGGCCGCGCCGACGGTGTCGAGCACCGCGGCCTGGGCGACCACGGTCGTGATGGTACTCGTCGCGGTGCGCGCCCCGAGGTGGCCGACCGCCCACACCGCGAGCTGGCCGCCCGCCGAGTGCCCCACGACCGCCGTCGACGACAGATCGATGCCGTCCGCGGGCAGCGCATCGCGCACCGGCCCGTCGATGGCGCGGAGCGCGTCGACCACGTCCCGGCCCGTGTTGGGCCACCCGCCGCCGTCCTCGCCGACCCGCCGGTATTCGACGTTCCACACCGCCGCCCCGCGCTCGGCGAGCATCCGCGCGATCGCAGTCTGCGTGGTCGAGCCGAATTCCACAGACCACGACCCACCGTGCACCAGCACCACGAGCCGCGTCGGCGACGACACGTCAGGACGCTCGGCGGGAAGATACAAGTGCCCGAATTGCGATGGCGCCGAACCGTATTCGATCTTGGTGCGACGCACCGCCGCACGCCTGACGCCGCTCACCGGGCCCACCGCCGGGTCAGTACCCCGATCGCGCCGAGGGCCACCGCGGCGGCGGTCGACGTGCGCAGCACCTCGGGCCCCAGGACGACCGACCGGGCGCCCAGCGCGGTCAGGTCGGCGACCTCACCGGGGTCGAGACCGCCTTCGGGTCCGACGACGAGCAGGATCTCGGTGGCATCGGCGAGGGGTAGGTCCGCAAGCGGCTGCGCGGCCTCCTCGTGCAGGACGGCGACCACACCCCCGGCCGCGACCACCTCGGCGCAGCGAGCACGGACGTCGATGGTGGTCGCCAGGTCGGTGACCTCGGGGATCCACGGCCGGCGACTCTGCTTCGCGGCCGCCGACGCCGCGGCCCGCCACTTCGCGACGCCCTTGTCGGACTTGCCGGTCCAGCGGGCGACGCACCGGGCAGCCTGCCAGGGCACGATGGCGTCGACCCCGGCCTCGGTCGCGAGGTCGACCGCGAGTTCGGAGCGCTCCGATTTGGGCAGTGCCTGAACCAGCGTCACCGACGGTGTGGCGCGCGCCTCGAACTCCAGGTCGTGTACCGATGCCACGAGGGTGTCCTTGCCCTTGATCTCGCGGATCTCGCATCCGGCCACCGATCCGGCACCATCGCCGACGAGGATGCGTTCGCCCACTCCCAGCCGGGCCACCGTGACGGCGTGCCGCCCTTCAGGACCGGTCAGGACGAGGTCGGCACCGGGCGCCGGGACGGAATCCGCCCAGAACAGCGGCGGACTCATCGCTCGCCCGTCGGCATGACCGAGACGGCCCGGGACAACGGGCTCCTACTTTCCGGCGAAGGCGTTGCGCAACCGGGAGAACAACCCGCCGGGCGCGGCCGCTGCGGTGGTGTTGACCACCTCGATCTCGTCGGCGGCGACCTTGCGGAACTTTTTCAGCGCATCCGTCTGCGCGGCGTCGAGCCGGGTGGGGACGACGACGTCGAGATGAACGTGCATCGTGCCGCGAACCCCGGAGCTGACGTGTGGCATGCCCTGTCCGCGCAGTTTCACGACCTGCCCCGGCTGGGTGCCCGGGGCGATGGTCACGCTCACCGGGTCGCCGAGGATGGTCTCGACCTCGAAGTCGGCGCCGAGTGCCGCGTCGGCCATCGGCACCTTCACGGTGCAGTGAAGGTCGTCCTTGTCACGCAGGAAGACCTCGTGGGGACGTTCGCTGACCTCGACGTACAGGTCACCGGCCGGGCCGCCGCCCAGGCCGACCTCACCCTGACCAGTGAGGCGCACACGCATCCCGTTCTCGATTCCCGCGGGGATGCGGACGGTCATCGTGCGACGCGAGCGATACCGGCCGTCGCCGCCACATTTGTGGCAGGGATCCGGGATGACCTCGCCGACGCCGTGACAGGTCGGGCACTCGCGGACGGTCATGACCTGGCCGAGGAACGATCGCTGCACCGACTGGATTTCGCCGGCGCCCTTGCAGATGTCGCAGGTGACAGGCTTGCTGTCGCCGTTGGTACCCGACCCCGTGCACACGTCGCACAGGATCGCGGTGTCGACGGTGATCTCCTTGTTGACCCCCTTCGCGCACTCGGCCAGATCGAGGGTGAGGGTCACCAGCGCCGGCTCGCCGGGCTGGACCCGCGACTTGGGACCGCGACCCGAACCGAAGCCGCCCCCGCCACCGCCGAACGCTCCACCGTTGCCGAAGAACGCCTCGAAGACGTCGCCGAAACCGCCGCCGCCACCACCGAAGCCACCGAATCCGCCCGCACCCGCGCCGGCCAGCGGATCGCCGCCGGCGTCGACGATGCGGCGCTTCTCCGGATCGGTCAGCACCTCGTAGGCGGTGCTCACCTCTTTGAACTCGTCCTCCCGACCCGGGTTGACGTCGGGGTGCAGTTCGCGGGCCTTCTTGCGGTAGGCGCGCTTGAGCTCCTGGTCGCCGGCGCCTTTGGCCACACCCAGGATTTCGTAGTAGTCACGTGCCACGGTTGTAGTGATCCTTCGGTCTCAGTTGGTGCCTGCGGCGTGTGCTCACGCGAGCGCGGGGTTCGCCTGTGGGGAACCGACCCCGGTGCCGACGACCTGCTCGGGTCCTTGCGGGAACCGCGGGCGTCGCGCAGCGGTCATCGTTCGGCGAGCACCTCACCGATGTATTTGGCAACGGCTGCGACCGATGCAATGGTTCCCGGATAGTCCATCCGTGTGGGGCCGAGCACACCGACGCCGCCGAACACGGTTCCCGATGCACCGTACCCTGTCGACACGACCGAGGTCCCACGCAGGTTCTCGGTCTGGGTCTCCTCCCCGATCTGCACGGTGACCTGCCCCATGTCCTGCGTCGTGGCGAGGATCTTGAGCACCACGACCTGCTCTTCGAGCGCCTCGAGGACGGTGTCCATACCGCCTACGACGGGCGTGAAGTCGGCAGCCGAGCGCGCGAGGTTCGAGGTGCCGCCCAGCACCAGTCGGTCGTCCCCGCGTTCGACGAGCGTCTCCACCAACACCGTCGCGATGGCGAGGACGGCACGCCGCAGATCGTCGGGTGCGGAGTTGGCCAGCTCCGCGACCGCCGCCGACGCGGCCTCAAGTCGCCTGCCGTGCAGCGCGGCGGAGAACAGGTCGCGCAATCGGGCGATATCGGCTTCGTCGTGGTCCTCGTCGAGGGCCACCATCCGCTGTTCGACGCGACCGTTGTCGACGATGACGACCAGCAGCAGCCGAGACGGCGAGAGCGTGACGACCTCCAGATGACGCACGGTTGCCGCCGACAGCACCGGGTACTGGATGACCGCGACCTGCCGGGTGAGCTGGGCGAGCAGTTTCACCGAGCGGCGCAACACGTCGTCGAGGTCGACGCCGGAGTCGAGGACCGAGAGGATCGCGCGGCGTTCGGCCGACGACAGCGGCTTGATCTCGCTGATCCGGTCGACGAACATCCGGTAACCCTTGTCGGTGGGCACGCGCCCCGAGCTCGTGTGGGGCTGGGTGATGTATCCCTCGGCCTCCAGCACCGCCATGTCGTTGCGGACCGTGGCACTGGAGACACCGAGCTGATGCCGTTCGACCAGCGCCTTGGACCCGATGGGCTCCTGCGTGTCGACGTAGTCGGTCACGATCGCACGGAGGATCTCGAAGCGGCGATCATCGGTGGTTGACACGCGGTACACCTCCTGACTCGGATCACTGCCATACAGTTGGGTGCGTTCCATAGTACGAAACCGGTGCGCACACGCGGTTGACGTCCGCTGCGCGGATCGACGCGCGGCGCCGAGCCGGGCGTCGAGCACGGGCGTCGGAGGAGTTCTCATGATCTTCAAGGGGGTGCGGGAGGGCAAGCCCTACCCCGACCACGGGTTGTCGACGCGCGGCTGGGCGAAGATCCCACCGCGACAATTGCGCCTCGACCAGCTGATCCCCATCACCAAGGTCCTGGCCCTGGACAAGCTGCTCAGCGAGGACTCGACCTTCTACGGCGACCTCTTCGCGCACGTCGTGCGCTGGGAGGGAGACCTGTATCTGGAGGACGGGCTGCATCGGGCGGTCCGGTCGGCGTTGCGTAACCGCCACATCATCCACGCTCGCACCCTCGACCTCGACGCACTCGATCTGTCGCAGACGGCCGCGCCCCTCGACGAACAGCTCGAGGACACCGCGGAGATCCCGGCGCGGCGCCCGCCGACGGCACCCGACGCCGGCGGAGCGCATCGCCGCGGCGCGCGGTCGACCGGGTGGACCAGCCCCGCTCGTCCCGATCACGGCTGGTGACCCGCGCCCGGCGACCGGCGGTCAGTCCCAGAGCACGCGCCGGATGACGCCGTCGGCGAGCAACCGGCCGGCGTCGGTCAAGACGTACGCATCCCCCGTCGAGGTGAGAAGTCCGTCGGCGCAGAGCTTCTCGGCATTCGCCCGCTCCGGGGCGTCGAGGACCGCGCGCGGCAGGCCGCTGCGGCAACGCGTGGTGAGCATGACTGTCTCGAGGTGACGGTCGGAGTCGGTGAGCTCTTCCGACGACGCTATCGGCAGCTCACCGTCGGCCAGCGACTTCGCATAGCGCGCAGGATGTTTGGCGTTCAGCCAGCGGACACCACCGACATGGGAGTGCGCACCCGGACCGATCCCCCACCAGTCGTGGCTGTGCCAGTACGCGATGTTGTGGCGACACACCGAATCGCCTCCCGCCGCCCAGTTGGACACCTCGTACCAGTCGAGACCGCCGGCGCGTAGCCGGGAGTCGAGGATCTGATAGCGGTCGGCGAGCACGTCATCGTCGGGTGCGGGCATCTCACCACGCCGGATGCGTCGTGCCAGGGCCGTGCCATCCTCCACGATCAGCGCATAGGCCGACACGTGGTCGACCCCGGCCTCGAGTACGGCGTCGATCGTCGCGTGGAGATCGGCGTCGGTCTCGCCCGGGGTTCCGTAGATCAGATCGAGGTTGACGTGGTCGAATCCCGCGGCGCGCGCTTCGCGGGCGGCCGCGACCGCCCGTCCCGGGGTGTGGGTGCGATCGAGCAGTCTGAGCACATGCGCGGCAGCCGACTGCATGCCCAGCGAGATGCGCGTGAACCCTGCCTCACGCAATTCGGCGAAGAACTCCGGCGAGGTCGACTCCGGGTTCGATTCGGTCGTGACCTCGGCATCCGGGGTGAGGTCGAAGTGTGCGCGCACCGAGTCCAGCAGCCGACGCAGTCCTTCACCGCCGAGGAGCGACGGCGTCCCGCCCCCGACGAAGACCGTCGAGACCGGCCGAACCGGTGCCAGCATGCGGGCTGCCACCTCGAGCTCGGTGGCGACGGCCTGCTGCCATGACTCCGGCGAGGACGACGATCCGAGCTCACCCGCGGTGTAGGTGTTGAAGTCGCAGTATCCGCAGCGCGTCGCGCAGAACGGCACGTGCAGGTAGAGGCCGAGCGGTACGGCGGGGTCGGCGCTCGCGCACGCGCCGGCGATCAGCTCGGATTCGGGCGTGCGGAGGTCGACGGTCACCCTCCCATCATGCCGAGCCGCGCAAATCGGTCGGCTCGAGCCGTTCGCCGGCGCACGAGTTCGCCGATCCGGGAACAGCGGCGTCCCAGCATGCGTTGTCGGCCACAGGCAGGGATCGTCCCGCCCGGTTTCCATCATCGTGATGGAAAATAACCCCAAGTAGACGAGTCGATGGGCAGCGTGGCACTATGGACCTCGTGATTTTCCCCGGGGTGTGGCTCGCAGCGCGCCGCCACATTGATCTCAAGCGCGTCAACAGCGCTTTCTGTCGCATCTAGCGACGTCTCGGCCCCGATTTGTCCCCCGTTCTGCGGGGATGCCGGCACGTTTCAGCCCGTAATTCGTGCAACGAACGCCGGCCCTGTGTGCCGGCACAGGAGAGTTCATGACGTCCACCACCGACGCCCCCGCCGTGTCCGGCGCGGGTGCAGAGCCCGATGCCTCCGCCGCCCGCGAGGCGCCCGCCGAGAAGCCAGCTCGTCCGGCCCGCAAGGCCCGTCCGGCCAAGCGTCGCGCCGAGGGCCAGTGGAAGCTCGGTTACCGAGAACCACTGAATCCCAACGAGCAGGTCAAAAAGGACGACAACCCGCTCAACGTGCGCGCCCGCATCGAGAACATCTACTCGAAGCAGGGCTTCGACTCGATCGACAAGCAGGATCTGCGCGGACGGATGCGCTGGTGGGGTCTGTACACCCAGCGCGCCGAGGGCTACGACGGCACCTGGACCGGCGACGAGAACATCGACATCCTCGAAGACAGCCACTTCATGATGCGCGTGCGCTGCGACGGTGGCGCGCTCAATGTCGAGCAGCTGCGCACCCTCGGTGAGATCTCCACCGAGTTCGCCCGCGACACCGCGGACCTCTCCGACCGCGAGAACGTCCAGTACCACTGGATCCGGATCGAGGACGTCCCGACGATCTGGGAGCGACTCGAAGGTGTCGGACTCAAGACCACCGAGGCCTGCGGCGACTGCCCGCGCGTCGTGCTGGGCTCGCCGCTCGCCGGTGAATCCCTCGACGAGGTCCTCGACCCCACCCCGGCCATCGACGAGATCGTCCGCCGCTACATCGGCGACCCGAAGTACTCGAACCTGCCGCGCAAGTTCAAGACCGCGATCTCGGGTCAGCAGGACGTGGTGCACGAGATCAACGACGTCGCCTTCGTCGGCGTCGTCCATCCCGAGCACGGTCCCGGCCTCGACCTCTGGGTCGGCGGCGGACTGTCCACCAATCCGATGCTCGCCCAGCGCGTCGGGGCGTGGGTCCCCCTCGACGAGGTGCCCGACGTGTGGGAGGCCGTGGTCTCGATCTTCCGTGACTACGGGTACCGACGGTTGCGTGCGAAGGCTCGTCTGAAGTTCCTCATCAAGGACTGGGGCATCGAGAAGTTCCGCCAGGTGCTCGAGGACGAGTACCTGGGCCGCAAGCTGATCGACGGCCCCGCCCCGGAGCAGCCGGAACGCCCGATCGACCACATCGGTGTGCAGAAGCTGCGCAACGGACTCAACGCGATCGGCTTCTCCCCCATCGCCGGACGCGTCTCGGGCACGATCCTGACCAAGGCCGCGGAGGCCGTCGCCGCGGCCGGTTCCGATCGCGTCCGCTTCACCCCGTACCAGAAGCTCATCGTCCTCGACGTCCCCGACGACAAGGTCGACTGGCTGATCGACGAGCTCAAGCCGCTCGGCCTGCACGGCCGCCCCACCCGGTGGCGCCGAAACCTGCTGGCCTGCAGCGGAATCGAGTTCTGCAAGCTCTCCTTCACCGAGACCCGCAAGCGTTCGCAGGTGCTCGCACCGGAGCTCGATGAGCGGCTCGAGGACATCAACTCGCAGCTCGACGTGCCGATCACGGTGAACATCAACGGTTGCCCCAACTCTTGCGGACGGTCGCAGATCGCCGACATCGGCTTCAAGGGGCAGCTCGTCGAGGACGCCGACGGTAATCAGACCGACGGGTTCCAGGTCCACCTCGGCGGGAGCCTGGGCCTCGACTCCGGTTTCGGTCGCAAGCTGCGCCAGCACAAGGTGCTCGGCACCGAACTGGGTGACTACATCGAGCGCGTCGTCCGCAACTTCGTGGACCAGCGCGAAGAAGGTGAACGGTTCGCGCAGTGGGCCGTTCGTGCCGACGAGGAGGCACTGCGATGACCATCGAGACGACTGCCCGCGCAGGGCGACGGTTCAGCGAGGACCAGCTGCGCGACATCGCGCAGAAGGGTGCCGCCGATCTCGGTTCCGACGCCACCCCTGAGGAACTCATCCGCTGGACCGCGCAGACTTTCGGCACCAACTTCGTCGTCGCGTCGAACATGCAGGACGCGGCCCTGGTCGACCTGGCCGTGAAGAACATCGACCGCGATCTCCTCGACGGCGACCCGGTCAAGGTGTTGTTCCTCGACACCGGCTACCACTTCGCCGAGACCATCGGCACGCGGGACGCCGTCGAGCAGGTGTACGGCGTGGACATGGTGAACCTGACTCCTGAGCACAGCGTCGCCGAGCAGGACGAACTGTTGGGGCGCAATCTGTTCGCGCGGGACCCGGGCGAGTGCTGCCGCCTGCGGAAGGTCGTGCCTCTCAAGGCCGGCCTCGCCGGGTACGACGCGTGGATCACCGGCATCCGTCGCGTGGAGGCACCGACGCGGGCCAACGCCCCGCTCATCTCCTTCGACGAGGGCTTCGGGCTGGTCAAGATCAATCCGATCGCAGCCTGGTCCGACGAGACCATGCAGGACTACATCGACTCCAACGGAGTGCTGGTGAATCCGCTTGTCGACGAGGGCTATCCCTCCATCGGGTGCGCTCCGTGCACCGCCAAACCCGAACCCGGATCCGATCCGCGCAGCGGCCGCTGGGCCGGCCGCGCCAAGACAGAATGTGGGCTGCACGCATGACCGTCACCGAGACCGCCGTCACCGAGCCGGGACAGCCGACCCCGGCACTCACCGACGCCGACGACTTCACCACGCTCGACGCGTTGGAGTCCGAGGCGATCCACATCTTCCGTGAGGTGGCCGGCGAGTTCGAGCGCCCGGTGATCCTCTTCTCGGGGGGCAAGGACTCCACCGTCCTGCTGCATGTCGCGCTGAAGGCGTTCTGGCCTGCGCCGCTGCCCTTCTCGCTGCTGCACGTGGACACCGGGCACAATCTGACCGAGGTGCTCGAGTTCCGCGATCAGGTCGTCGAGCGTCACAACCTGCGGCTGCATGTCGCCAAGGTCGAGGACTACCTCGCCGACGGCCGCCTCACCGAACGCCCCGACGGGGTCCGCAATCCCCTCCAGACCATCCCGTTGCTCGATGCCATCACCGAGAACCGCTTCGACGCGGTCTTCGGCGGCGGGCGCCGGGACGAGGAGCGCTCGCGGGCCAAGGAGCGGATCTTCTCGCTGCGCAACGCCTTCGGTCAGTGGGACCCGAAGCGTCAGCGCCCCGAGTTGTGGAACCTCTACAACGGCCGCCACGCGCCGGGTGAGCACGTACGCGTCTTCCCGCTGTCGAACTGGACCGAACTCGACATCTGGCGCTACATCGCCCGCGAGCAGGTGCTGCTGCCCTCGATCTACTACGCGCACGAACGTGACGTCTTCGAGCGTGACGGCATGTGGATGACCCCGGGCGTGTGGGGCGGACCCCGCGACGGTGAGGAGCTGAAGCGTCTTTCGGTGCGGTATCGGACCGTCGGCGATGGTTCGTCGACCGGTGCGGTGCTCTCCGACGCCGCCGACAACGAGGCCGTGCTGGCCGAGGTCGCCGCGTCGCGACTCACCGAGCGAGGCGCCACCCGTGGCGACGACCGGGTCTCCGAGGCCGCCATGGAAGACCGTAAGCGCGAAGGATATTTCTGACATGAAGCACTCCCCCGATCTCCTCCGCATCGCCACGGCCGGCAGCGTCGACGACGGTAAGTCGACTCTGGTCGGACGCCTGCTGTACGACACGAAGTCAGTGCTCGCCGACCAGATCGACGCCGTGACCAAGGCCTCGGTCGACCGAGGTCTCGACACCCCCGACCTCTCGCTGCTCGTCGACGGACTGCGCGCCGAACGCGAACAGGGCATCACCATCGACGTGGCGTACCGCTACTTCGCCACGCCCGCACGGTCCTTCGTCCTCGCGGACACGCCCGGTCACGTGCAGTACACGCGCAACACCGTCTCCGGCGCCTCGACCGCTCAGCTCGTGATCCTGCTCGTCGACGCTCGCAACGGTGTGGTCTCGCAGACCCGCAGGCATGCCGCGGTGATGGCGCTGCTCGGCGTCCCGCAACTCGTGCTCGCCGTCAACAAGATCGATCTGGTCGACGACCAGGCTTCGGTCTTCGCCGCCATCTCCGCCGAGTTCGCCGACCTCACACGTTCATTGGGCTGGTCCGACGACCAGGTCACCGCGATCCCGGTGTCGGCGCTCAATGGCGACAACGTCGCGACCCGGTCGGAGACAACCCCGTTCTACGACGGGCCCACCCTCATCGAGCATCTCGAGACCGTGCCGAACCTCGTCGAGCGCCATCGGGTGGGTCTGCGGTTCCCGGTGCAGTACGTCATCCGGCCCCGGACCTCGGAGTACCCGGACTACCGCGGGTACGCGGGTCAGATCGCGGCCGGACGCGTGTCGGTCGGCGACGAGGTCGTCGTCCTGCCGTCGGGCCAACGGACCACGGTCAGCCAGATCGACACCGCCGACGGACAACTCGCGAGCGCGCACACCGGCCGCAGCGTCACCATCCTGCTGGCCGACGACGTCGACATCTCGCGCGGCGACCTGATCGCCTCGGCGGGCGACGCCCCGGAACCGCTGCAGCAGTTCACCGCGACCGTCTGCTGGTTGGCCGAGAAGCCGCTACGCGCCGGAGCACGTCTGCTGCTCAAGCACGGTACCAAGACCACGCAGGCGATCGTCGGCGCGCTCGACGCCCAGTTCGACGAGCAGAACCTCGCGCTGGTCGAGGCTCCGGAGTCGGTGGAGCTCAACCAGATCGTGCGGATCTCGGTGCAGACCGCCGAGCCGATCCCGGCCGACGACTATCAGGTGAACCGCGAGTCGGGCAGCTTCCTGCTGATCGACCCGCAGGGCGGGAACACGTTGGCGGCCGGACTCGTCGGCGATGCACTCGAACCGCTGCACCTCAAAGAGCTGGTGTGAGCTCGACCCTCGTCCTCGCCGCACACGGCAGTCGCGATCCGCGTTTCGGCGCGACCGCGCGCCGGGTGCGAGATGCCGTGGCGGCGCAGCTTCCCGGCGTCGAGGTGGTCCTGTCCTACCTCGATCTCGACGAACCGCTCGTCGGTGACGTACTCAGTGGGCTGCACGCCGCCGCGGACGGCCAGGGCGAGCCGGTCGTCGTACCGATGCTGCTGTCGGCGGGCTTCCACCACAAGGTCGATCTCCCCGGGATCATCGACGCGAACCACCCGTCCGCGCGCCGGACCGGTGTCATGGGTACGCGGTCGCTGACCGGTGCCCTGGCCGACCGGCTGCTCGAGGCCGGTCTCGGCGAAGGCGACGGAGTGATCCTGTCGGCGGTCGGCTCGTCCGACCCCGAGGCGGACCGCTCCGTCCGCCTGCGGGCGATCGAGTTGTCGACGCGACTGCACCGGCCCGTCGAGGTGGTCTTCGCGACCAAACTCGGCCCGGGTGATCGCGCGCTGCACTCCGCGGTGCGCCGCCTGCATTCCGGAGGCGCCCGAAGGATCGCGCTGAGTCCGTACTTCCTGTCGGCGGGGTTGCTCACCGAGCGGGTCGAGCGGGCACTCGATGCCCTTGTCGACGAGACCCTCGTGGCCGGGCCGCTCGGTACACATCCGGATGTGGTGGATGCGATCTGTTCGCTCTACCGGCTCTCCGCCACCCGAATCACGGTGCCTACCGGTCGCTGAAGGATCGGTGCCCCACACCCCGTGACTCGCCCAAATGGGGTCGCATGCGATCTCGTTTCGGCCGTGCGACCTCGATCGAGGTCGCGTGGCCGAAACGATGTCGCATGCGACGCGAACTCACGACCCACGACGGCCCGTCCTGCTCGACCGCGGCCGGCCGTAGGGCTGGGAACGGTCAGGCCGGGCTGGGTACGGTCAGGTCAGGCCGTCAGGAGCCACGCGATGACGACGAGGATCAGCAGGGCGAGCAGCGCCAGCGTGACCGGCGAGCGCAGTATCTTCACAATCCGGTCCCATCGTCGTCGGCGAATCGGCGTCTGTCGAACAGCGCGGCTGCGGCATCGACCACGATGCTGAGCACAAAGGCGATCAGGATCGCCAGGGGAATCACCACGGCGACGGTCACGAGCAGCTGGGGGACGAAGGACAGGCCGGTCAGCCACTCCTCCACACTGTCCCACCAGGCGAAGAACGCCGTCACCCCATCACCTCGTCCATCCGTTGCTCGACCGGCGACACTCGTGCGTCCGGTGCCTCTCACCTGCGGCTCGGCGGGCCGTGACGACCGCCACCATCGACCCTCCGGGGGCCGACTGGCGTAGGCGAACGCCCATCGCAATGATAGGTCCATGTCTGCCGCAGATGACTCCACCGTAACGCCCCTGCCGAGCGTGACGTCCCCGGCACCCGGGAGTTCGGACGGCGCCGGCGTCGCGCGAATCGGCGGCCCGGGGTCGGCGCCGGTCACACACTCGACCCCCTCACACACGAGCGCCTTCCCGCCCATCGGCGACTACGCCTTCCTCTCCGACACCGAGACCAACTGTCTGATCGCCCGCAACGGGTCGGTGGAGTGGATGTGTGTGCCGCGCCCGGATTCACCGAGCGTCTTCGGCGCGATCCTCGATCGCAGCGCCGGTCATTTCCGCCTCGCCCCCTACGGTGTCAACGTCCCCGTGGATCGCCGGTACCTGCCGGGCAGTCTGATGGTCGAGACCACCTGGCAGACCGACACCGGGTGGATCATCGTCCGGGATGCGCTCGTCATGGGCCCCTGGCACGACAACGAGCGGCGCTCACGCACCCACCGCCGGACACCCACCGACTGGGATGCCGAGCACATCCTGCTCCGGACCGTGCGATGTGTCTCCGGCACAGTCGAATTGCACATGAGCTGTGAGCCGGCTTTCGACTATCACCGCGGTACCACCTCGTGGGAGTACTCCGGCCCCGCCTACGGTGAGGCCATCGCCGTCGCCAAGGAGACCGACAGCGACACACCCACCCTCAAACTCACCACCGACCTGCGGCTCGGCCTCGAAGGCCGGGAGGCGCGTGCGCGCACCCGACTCGTGGAGGGCGACAACAGGTTCGTCGCACTCAGCTGGTCGCGGCAGCCCGCCCCGCAGAACTTCGACGAGGCGGCGCAGAAGATGTGGGCCACCAGCGAATCGTGGCGGCAGTGGATCAACATCGGCAGCTTCCCCGACCATCCGTGGCGCTCGCATCTCCAGCGCTCCGCCCTGACACTCAAGGGCCTGACCTACTCGCCGACCGGCGCCCTGCTCGCGGCCGCGACCACGTCCCTTCCGGAAACACCTCAGGGAGAGCGCAACTGGGACTACCGCTACGCCTGGGTGCGCGATTCGACCTTCGCCCTGTGGGGGCTCTACACCCTGGGCCTCGATCGTGAGGCCGACGACTTCTTCTCCTTCATCGCCGATGTCTCAGGCATCACCAACGGCGAACGCCACCCGCTGCAGGTGATGTACGGCGTCGGGGGCGAACGCACCCTGGAAGAGGAGGAGTTGACCCACCTCTCGGGCTACGACGGCGCCCAACCGGTCCGGATCGGCAACGGTGCGTACAACCAGGCGCAGCACGACATCTGGGGCACCATGCTCGATTCGGTGTACCTGAACATCAAGTCGCACGAGACGATTCCCGAGACGCTGTGGCCGGTTCTCAAGGCGCAGGTCGAAGAGGCGATCAAGCACTGGCGAGAACCCGACCGCGGCATCTGGGAGGTCCGGGGCGAGCCCCAGCACTTCACCTCGTCGAAGGTCATGTGCTGGGTGGCCCTCGACCGTGGGTCTCGCCTGGCGACGATGCACGGGGAACGCACGCACGCCCGCGAGTGGGCGGCGATCGCCGAGGAGATCCGGGCCGACATCCTCGAACACGGGGTCAACGACCGCGGTGTGTTCACCCAGCGCTACGGCGACGACGCGCTCGACGCCTCGTTGCTGCTCGTCCCGCTGCTGCGATTCCTGCCGCCCGACGACCATCGGGTGCGCGCAACGGTTCTCGCGATCGCCGACGAACTCACCGAGAACGAGCTGGTGCTCCGGTACCGGGTCGAGGAGACCGACGACGGCCTCAGCGGTGAAGAGGGCACCTTCACCATCTGCTCGTTCTGGTTGGTGTCGGCACTCGTGGAGATCGGCGAACTCCCGCGCGCGAAAACGCTGTGCGAACGCCTGCTCTCCTACTCGAGCCCGCTGAAGCTCTACGCCGAGGAGATCGACGCCAAGACCGGACAGCACCTCGGCAACTTCCCGCAGGCATTCACCCACCTCGCACTCATCAACGCCGTGATGCACGTGATCCGCGCGGAGGAGGCGGCACACCAGGCCACCTTCCAGCCCGCGAATCACTGAGCGCGGCCGCAGTTCGGTCGTCCCTGCCGGCGGCTCGAGCCGGCAGGGACATCTGTGTTTTTCGGTTGCTGCGGTCAGACCGTGGTTGCGCCGAGCGCGAGCATGTCGGCGACCATGGGTTGATGAGACAGCAGACCCGCGTCGACTCTGATCTCCTGGCCGTTGATGCCGGCGGCGTCGTCCGAGGCAAGAAACGCGAACACTTTGGCTTGCTGCTCCGGAGTGGGCATTTCCGGGTTGAGATTCTGGCGCCGGAAGATGTTCTTGATCTCCTCGGGGAGCTGCTGCGCAGGGGGCGAGGACGTGGTGCCCGGGCTGACGGCGTTGCAGCGCACTCCTTCTCGGCCGTACTGGGTGGCCAGGAACCTGGTGAGCGCAACCACACCGGCTTTGGACGCACCGTAACCGCTCAGGCTGGTGTCACCCGCGGATCCGTGTGTGGACGCAGTGTTGACGATTGCTCCGCCGGCTTTACGGAGGTATGGCAACGTGTGCTTGCTCAGCAGCATCACATTCACCAGGCACTCGGCGTTCATGGACGCATCATGCACATTCTCGCCGCGGACCTTCTCTACCTCTCCGATGACGAACAGTTCCGGCTGCGCGAAACCCAGCGCGAGTACGTCGCCGAGTGGATAGAGGCGATCTGCGCGATGTCCGACGAGGTGACCGTCGACGACGCACGCGCGCTCGCGCAGGCGGCGATCTCGGTCATCACCGACGTCAGCCAGAACCCGGAACTCAAGACCCGGCCCGGCCTCGCCGAGCAGCTGTCGGCGCTCGCCCACGCGATGGTCGTTCCCCAGGGACTCGAACCCTCGTGATCCCCACATGTCGAAGGGATGTCTGTCTTGTCCTCTCCCGAATCTCGTAGTGCCGTCGTCGTAGGGGGCGCCTCCGGCATCGGAGCCGCCATCGCGCGCGCACTGGCCGCCGACGGCGCTGCCGTCACCGTCGCCGATCGCAACATCGATCTCGCGAGAACCCTTGCCGCCGAACTCGGCTCGCCCCACGACGCAGCGCCGGTCGACGTCGTGGACGAAGAGCCGGTCCGTGATCTGTTCGCGTCAATGCGATCGCGCCTGGAATCGTGATGACACCCCTGACGGCGCCGTCGATGTCGGTGCCGGGTCTCGAGGAAGACTACCTGGCAAACACCCCGCTGGGACGATCGGGAACCCCCGAGGAGATCGCCGAGGCCGCGGTCTACATGACTCATGCATCCTGGCTCACCGGAGAGAGCCTCGACCTCAACGGTGGCGCACACCTGGTTCGTTACCCGGACCTACTCAAGCACTTTCATCAAGCCTCGGCCGTTTGAGTACGGCTGTACCAGATCGCCCGATCGCCGTACTTGCCCGACCGCTCATCGCCGCACGGTACCGACGCTGCGCTGCGCGGCGAGGCGTACCGGCGCGTTGTCCGTGCCGTAGCCGTCGTATCCGCCGAACCGCTGGACGAACTCGAAGAACACCGTGCCGACCGTGCGGGTGTAAAAGTGGATGAAGTGTCCCCCGTCGGGGCTGCGGTCGTAGAGCAGGTTGAGTTCACGCAATTCGGCAACGGTGGCGTCGGGCAGGCCGAACCGCCCCGACAGGTAGTCGTAGTAGTTGTCCGGCACAGTCAGGAACACCAGTCCGGCGGCCGAGGCCGACCGAGCCAACGCGAGGACGTCCGAACACGCGAACGCCACGTGCTGTGGCAGTCCGGCATCGTCGAGGATGTGGGGAGCGACGTTGAGCGGCAGCCGCACCGACGAATCCGCGTTGCGCAGCACCTGGCTGCGGACCAGGCCCGTGGGGCCCGGCACGTCGGAGGGGGCATCGGCGGTCATGCCGAAAACACTCGTGAGGAACAACCGGGCGTCCTCGGCGGTCTGCCACGGCTGGGTCAGGTTCACATGGTCGATCGCGCCGACGAAGCCCGGATCGGCATCGGGCAGACCGCGTTCGAACTCCGCAACCCACGCCGGAGTGCCGTCCCCCGCAGGCTCGGTCACCCAGAAGAATCCGGTGCCGTCCGGAGCGAGCGCACCGCCGAACGGCTGTTCGGCCGCAAATGTGCGTCGGTAGGCGACCGGTGCCATCAGCTCAGCAGCCCGTTGAGAGGTGGCATCGGCATCCGGCACCTGGATCCCGACGGCCGCGACATGCGCCACCTCGTCTCGTGCCTGTTGCTCGTTGAGCACGACGCGAGCACCACCGGCCGACCACAGCGACACCGGCTTGGTGCGATGCCGGCCGCGCGGCGTGAATCCCAGTTGGCCGAGCAGGACCTCGACCTCGCTCATGTCCTCAGCCTTGAGCTCGACGAAGTCGAATCCGGTGGGCGGTTTGGCGTCGGTGAGGGTCGACGACACCTGGTCGCGTAGCCACAACAACGACCGTAATGCGTGCACCGCGGTGTGGCCCGGGTCTGTCTGGCGGAAGGTGTCGTTGAATACCTCGAGCGACAGCGGGCCCGTATAGCCGGCGGCGAGGGTGTACCGCACGAACTCGGCCAGGTCGAAGGCACCTTCACCGGGGAACAACCGGTGATGACGACTCCACGACAAGACGTCCATTTTCAGCGCCGGGGCATCCGCGAGCTGCAGGTAGAAGATCTTCTGGCCTTCGATGTCGGCGATCGCCGCCGGATCGTGGCCGCGGGACAGAACATGGAAGCTGTCAAGGCAGATACCCACTGCCGCGTGGTCGGCGAGTTGCACGATTCGCCAGGCCCGACGGTAGTCGTCGATGAACCGGCCCCAGGCCAGCGCCTCGAAAGCGATGCGGATGCCGTAGCCGGCAGCCAGGTCGCCTATGCGGCGCAACTGGTCGGCGGAGAGCTCATCGGAGTCGATGGTGGCGGTGGCGACATTGCTGCAGACGAGCACGGTGTCGATACCGAGCCGCTGCGCCGTGGCGAAGGTGGCGCCGGCGCGGCGGAGGTTGTCGGTGAAGGTCGTCTCGTCGACGCCCTCGAGGTCGCGCAGCGGCTGATAGAGGTCGAGGGACAACCCGAGGCGACGCGCCAGATGTCGGATCTCCTCGGGCGAGTGCTCACTGGCGATCAGGTCGGGCTCGAATATCTCCACGCCGTCGAATCCGGCGTCGGCACAGGCGTGCAGCTTCTCGACGAGCGATCCGGACAGTGAGACCGTGGCGATCGACGTCTTCATCGTTCCTCCTGTGATGGGTGCCACTACCGCCGTCAATGTACCAAACAGTTAATTGAGACGGAAGGGTTGCTCGGGTACCCGAGTCGCCACCAGTAAGCTCTGTCGACATGGCCGCCAAACCGAGAGCTGAGCTGCAGCGTGATGCCGAGCGCACACGAGCGGAGCTGTTGGAGGTGGCCACCGAGGTATTCGCCGAGTCGGGATATTCCGGGGCCCGAGTGGATGAGATCGCCGAGCGCACCCGCACCACGAAGCGGATGATCTATTACTACTTCGGCGGCAAACAGCAGTTGTATCTGGCCGTTCTGGACAACGCATATCGCGGTATCCGCACTGCTGAGCAGCGTTTGCGCGTAGATCATTCCGATCCCGTGGTCGCGATCCGCAGGCTCACCGAGGTGACGTTCGACCATCACATCGCCCACGACGCCTTCATCCGTCTGGTCTCCATCGAGAACATTCACCGGGGCGAGTTCGTCCGACAGTTACGTGAGCTACCCGAACTGTCCCGGCCCGCGACGTCGCTGCTCGACGAGATCCTGCGTGACGGACGCGAAGCCGGCGCCTTCCGCGATGACGTCGACGCCCTCGACGTACACCTCGTGATCAGCTCGTACTGCGTGTTCCAGGTCGCCAACCGCTACACATTCGGATACCTCTTCGACGTCGACCTCTCCGAGACCTCGCAGCGCGCCCACCTGCGTCGCATGCTCGGTGACATGGTGGTCGGCTGGCTCACCAGCCGGCCATAAACCCACCCTCGGCGAGTCCCACCTCACATTCGCCCCTTGACGGGACTCGCATCACAGTGCTGTACTTTCCGTACGTACTAGTTCGTACATTAAGGAAGGCGCCTGATGACCTCCAAGTCGGACGCGGGACGGCCCTATCTGGTGGGCCTCGTGGGCACCGGTGTGGGTCCCTCTCTGACCCCCGCTTTGCACATGGCCGAAGGCCGTGCGCAGGGCCTGGACTACGTGTACCGGACGATCGACCTCAACACATTCGGAGTGGCCCCGCACCGGATCGGCGACGTGCTGTCGTGGGCGCGGACCCTTGGCTATGACGCACTGAACATCACCCATCCGTGCAAGCAGCTCGTCATCGACCATCTCGACGACGTCGATGAGCCCGCACGCACGCTCGGCGCGGTCAACACCGTGGTCTTCGACCGCGGGCGGACCATCGGGTACAACACCGACACCACCGGGTTCGCACACGGCTTCGCTGAAGGGTTGCCCGCAGCGCCGATGGCTGCCGCGGTGCTGGTCGGCGCCGGCGGCGCCGGCTCGGCAGTCGGCGACGCGCTGCTGCGAATGGGTGTCGCCCACCTGACAGTCGTCGACCTCGACGTCGACCGGGCCGCCACGCTGGCCTGTCAACTTGCCGACCGATACGCGTCGGCCCGCGTCGACGCATCCTCGCTCGACAAATTGTCGGTGCTGTTGCCCGACAGCGATGGCGTCGTGCACGCGACTCCGACCGGCATGGCCGAGCACCCGGGACTGCCGTTCGATGCCGCACTGCTGCGCCCCGGCCTGTGGGTGGCCGACATCGTCTACCGGCCTATCGATACTGCGCTGCTGCAGGCGGCCCGCGCCGCCGGCTGTCGGACCCTGGACGGCGGGCACATGGCCGTGTACCAAGCCGTCGACGCCTTCGCCCTGATCACCGGACGCACGCCGGACGCCGCGAGAATGTCGGCCCACTTTCGCGACCTCGTCGCCCGAACCGCCACCTGAACCCCTCACCACCCAGCACCATCTCGTTAAGGAGCAGCCGATGACCAACGACGCCCCCTCGACGCCAGACGCGCCTGACGGACGTACACCGAAACGCGCCGCGCTGGCCAGCTTCACGGGCAGCGCAGTCGAGTACTACGACTTCTTCTTGTTCGGATCGGCTGCCGCACTGATCTTTCCGCACGTGTTCTTCCCGTCCGACGACGAAGCCGCGCTGGTGATGTCGTTCGCGACGTTCGGATTCGCCTACGTGGCGAGGCCGGTGGGCGCGTTCATCCTCGGCCATTTCGGTGACCGCATCGGTCGCCAGCGCGTGCTGATGTTCACGCTCGTGCTGATGGGCCTGTCGACGTTCCTGATCGGCTGCCTGCCCAGTTTCGACACGATCGGCTGGGCCGCCCCGGCCCTGCTGGTGATCTGTCGGTTGATGCAGGGCCTGTCGGCCGCGGGAGAGCAAGCCGGGGCCAGTTCGCTGACCCTCGAGCACTCACCCGATGACCGGCGCGCATTCTTCACCTCCTGGACCCTGACCGGAACCCAGGGCGGACTCATCCTCGCCTCGCTCGTGCTGATTCCGTTCGTTTCCCTGCCCGACGAAGCCAAGTACAGCTGGGGCTGGCGCGTGCCGTTCTGGCTGAGCGCTGTCGTGGTCGTCGTCGCCTACTTCATTCGCCGCCAGCTGCACGAGACACCTCAGTTCGCCGAGGCCAAGGCAGCGGGGACGATCGCGCGGGTGCCGCTGGTGCCGCTGCTTCGCGACCACTGGCGTGACGTACTGCGCGTGATCCTCTGCGCGTTCATCGCCGCGGTGTCGACGGTGTTCGGCAACCTCGCGATCGCCTACGGCAAAGAAGTAGGCCTGGATACCGACGTCACGTTGTGGCTGGTCGTGGTCGCCAACGTCGTCGCACTCGGCACCCAGCCGATGTTCGGAATCCTCGCCGATCGCATCGGACGCAAGCCGGTGTTCGTCTACGGCGCAGTCTCTTCGGCCGTGCTGATGCCGTTCTACATGCTCTCGATGAGCGGTGACAACAATCTGCTGACCTTCGCACTCGCGGTGGCCACGTTCTCGTGCGGTTACGCCGCCGCCAATGCGGTGTGGCCCTCGTTCTACGGCGAGATGTTCTCCACGCGGGTTCGTTTCTCCGGCATGGCGATCGGCACTCAACTGGGCTTTCTCGTCGCCGGGTTCGCACCCTCGATCGTCACCGCGCTGGGCGGGGTGCGGGAAGGCGGCTGGGTGGTGATCAGCATCTTCACCGCGGTGGTCTGTCTCATCTCCGCCGCCGCGGCGCTGACCGCACGCGAAACCAAGGACGTCCCCACCACGATGCTGGGCCACAAAGTTCCGGAATCTGCCAAAGATCTTGTCCACCACTGATTTTCCAGTACCGGCTACAGCAGGCGCCCGATCCCTCGCGCGGCGACCTGCAGGGCTCCGAGCAACCGTTGGCGGTCGCGCTTGAGAGTGGGTACCACCACTCCGATCGCGGCCGCCACGGTGTCGTCGGAGACCCGTATCACCGGTACCGCCATCGAGCACGCCCCCCGTGACATCTCCTCGACGGTGGTGGCCACGCCGTCGCGCCGCACCTTTTCCAGCTGTGCCACAAGAACGTTGGGCGCGGTGATCGTGTACGGCG
Organism: Gordonia terrae; assembly: GCF_051789125.1. Classification (GTDB taxonomy): domain Bacteria; phylum Actinomycetota; class Actinomycetes; order Mycobacteriales; family Mycobacteriaceae; genus Gordonia; species Gordonia terrae_A. Next base: position 3,353,564 of record NZ_CP196526.1, read on the forward strand.
TCACCCGGGTGAGGTTCGCCAACGCCTGCCGCTCCACATCCTTCGAGGCGTGCGCGAGCAAGACTTTGCCCACGCCGGTGCAGTGCAGAGGCAGTCGACTGCCCACCGTACTGACAATCGGCACCGACGCACGGCCCGCCATCCGCTCGAGATACAACACCTGGGCGCCGTCGAGCACGGCCAGGTGCACGGTCGCCAGCGTGGCTGCGTAGACGTCGTGCAGAAACGGCTCCGCCACCTGCTTGAGCCTGCCCTCGACCGGAGCCTGCAAGCCGGCCTCCCACAACAGCCTGCCGATGACGTAGCGTCCGTCGTCACGACGGTCCAGCGCCCCACCCGCGACCAACTCCCCCGCCAGCCGAGAAGCTGTGGGAAGCACCAGATTCGACCGCTGCGCAAGCTCGGTCAGTGTCAGCGCACGATGCCCTTCGTCGAAGGCGCCGATGATCGCGAGCACTCGAGACGCCACCGTGGCCCCGGGCACCGAAGTGTTTCCGGCCATCTGTCCAGTCCTTTCACTGAGCGGAAGTATAGTCTTCCGTTCGCGAGCCAGGAATAGTTAGCCTCACGGTCATGACAGTCCCTATCGACACCAATCCCGACAGTGCGTCGACGAGCCAGGCGGAGATCAACGCCGAGATCGCCGCCATCGAAACCGGTTATCTACAAACCGGTGTCGAGGAGACGCAGCCACGTCTGGACTACGCGCCCTACCGCAGTAGCCTGCTCCGCCACCCCACCAAGAACCTTCATCACGCCGATCCGGAGACCATCGAAACCTGGGCGCCGGTGTTCGGAGCGCGAGACGTTCATCCACTGGAAGCAGATCTGACGATCCAGTGCGACGGCGAGCCGATCGGTGAGCGCATGGTGGTGACCGGACGCGTCGTCGACGGCGAAGGGCGACCGGTGCGCCGCCAGCTCGTCGAGATCTGGCAGGCCAATTCGGCCGGCCGCTACATCCACAAACGTGACCAGCACCGGGCGCCGATCGATCCCAACTTCACCGGCGTAGGGCGGTGCCTCACCGATGACGACGGCACCTATCGATTCACCACCATCAAACCGGGCCCGTACCCGTGGAAGAACCACCGCAATGCCTGGCGTCCGGCACATATTCACTTCTCGTTGTTCGGACAGGCTTTCACCCAGCGGATGATCACCCAGATGTACTTCCCGGGTGACCCGTTGTTCGCCCTGGACCCCATCTACCAGGCGATCACCGACCAGAAAGCCCGCGACAGGCTGGTCGCGGCCTACGATCACGACGTCACGACCCATGAATGGGCCAACGGATACCGCTGGGACATCGTCCTGGCCGGCCCACACCGCACGCTTTTCGAGGAGGACTGACATGGGCACGCTGCTGACCGCGACGCCGGGCCAGACCATCGGCCCCTTCTACGGCTACGCCCTCCCGTTCGACCGTGGCAACGAGCTGGTTCCGCGGGGTGTTCCGGGTTCCATCCGATTCCACGGCCTCGTCACCGACGGAGCGGGTGAGCCGGTGCCCGACGTGATGCTGGAGATCTGGCAAGCCGACGGTGACGGGAAGATCGCCCGATCGAGCGGGTCGTTGCACCGCGACGGCTGGACGTTCACGGGTTGGGGCCGAGTGTCGACCGACGACGAGGGCCGCTACAGCTTCACCACTGTCGAACCCGGGCCGACCGATCCCGGCCGTGCCCCGTTCTTCGCCATCACCGTGTTCGGTCGCGGCTTGCTCAACCGCTTGTTCACACGCGCATACGTGCCTGGCCCCGACCTTGCCGACGAATCCCTGTTGGCAGACCTGCCCGAGGACCGTAGGCAGACCCTGATCGCCGAGCGCGACGCGCATGGCCTGCGGTTCGACATCCGACTGCAGGGCGAGGACGAAACCGTCTTCCTGCGCTTCTCGGCCGGTGAGTGACTTGTTCTGGCCGGGCGATCACCGGGCCGGAGACGTGATGAGCACCGCCGCCCTCCTCGACGCCATGGTGAGCGTCGAGAATGTCTGGTTGGCAACACTTGTCGACTCCGGCATCGCGCCCGCCACCGCCGCAGCCGATCTCTCTGACCTGATCCGGCCCGGTGACCTCGATCCGATCGCCAGAGCCGCCGAACGTGACGGCAACCCGGTCACCGGCCTGGTCGCGCTGATGCGGTCCCGCGTCGACGGCGATCCATCCCGCTGGTTACACCGCGGCCTGACCAGTCAGGACGTGCTCGACACCGCACTGATGTGGTGCCTGCGTGACGGCCTGAAGGCCATCACCGATGACATCGGTCGGCAGCTTCATCAACTGATCGAACTGACAGAAGCGAACCGCGGCGCGCCGATGCTGACCCGGACCCTGACCCAAGCCGCGGTGCCCGGCACCGTCGGCCGCAAATTCGCAGTCTGGCTGACCGCGATTCTCGACGCCGCCGAAGGTGTGAAAGCCTGCTCTGCCCTGCCCATCGCCGCCGGTGGCGCGGCCGGAACGTTGGCCGCGACCACCGAGCTCGCCGGATCTCCGGAGGCCGCGGTGTCGCTGACCCGATCGTGGGCGGATGGTCTCGGTTTGGCGGCGGCCGATCCCTGGCACACCACCCGTTCGGTCATCACCCGAACCGGCGACGCGTTGGTCGGCTGCTGTGACGCCTGGGGGCATCTCGCCAACGACGTCGCCGCCGGAATCCGGGCCGGCGAACTGGCCGAGGGATCTTCCGGTGGCTCATCGACGATGCCGCACAAGAACAATCCGGTACTCACCGTGCTTCTGCGCCGGGCCGCACTGACCGCTCCCCCACTGGGGGCCACCCTGCACGCGGCGTCCGCGGCAAGTGTCGACGAACGCTCCGACGGCGGATGGCACGCAGAATGGGCCACACTCGCCACTCTGACGCGTCGTACCGTGGTGGCCGCGGCGGAGGCGACAGACCTACTTGCCGGGCTGCAGGTCGACATCGATTTAGCTGCCGAGAACCTCGCCGATGCCCAGGGCATTCGCGCCGAACAGCAGACGATGGCCGAATTGACCGGTAGAGAACCCGCACCCGACTACCTGGGCGCGACCGACATCTTCATCGACAACGCGCTGCAGCGAGCACGCGACTACCTGAAGGACACACCATGACCATCGATGGCGACGGCATGATCGTGCGTCGCGAGGTGCTCGGCGACGATCACGTCGACCGCGCACTCGCGGCCACCACGGATTTCACCGCCGAGTTCCAGAACCTCATCACCAGGTACGCCTGGGGTGAGATCTGGACACGGCCCGGCCTGGACCGGCGATCACGGTCGATGATCACCCTGACCGCGTTGATCGCCCGGGGCCACCATGAGGAATTGGCGATGCATGTGCGCGCCGCTCGACGCAACGGGCTCACCGACAACGAAATCAAGGAAGTGCTGTTGCAGAGCGCCATCTACTGCGGTGTGCCCGATGCCAACACGGCGTTTCGGATCGCGTCCCAAGTGCTCGCCGAGGACGGTGAACGGCACGAGAACCAGGGCGACGGCGCCTCTGACGTCTGAGGGCGTCGTCCACTCAGTCCAGCCGCCAGTCCTCGTAGGCGCGTGGATCGTTGATCGGTTCGACGTGCATCGTCACGTTGAGGTCGTCGACCGCGGCACGTAACTCGGTCTCCACCTGCTCGGTGAGGTCGTGCGCGCGCTGCACCGACCATTCGCCGGGAACGAGCATGTGCAGCTGGACGAATCGCTCGTGGCCGGCCTCGCGGGTCCGGATGTCGTGGAAGTCGATGCCCTCGGCACGGTGGGCGGCGAGGACCCCGTCGATCGCGGTGCGCTCGTCGTCGGGCAGGGCGGAATCCATCAGTCCCGCACCCGATCGCCGGATCAGCTGTCCGCCCACGACGAGGATGTTGACGGCCACCGCGATGGCGATCAGCGCATCGAGTGGCAGCCAGCCCGTCACCGCGACGAGGAGGACCCCGACGACGACGCCGACCGTCGTCCACACGTCGGTCATCAGGTGCTTGCCGTCGGCCTCGAGGGTGAGTGAACGATGCCGGCGTCCGGCGCGGATGAGGACCCATCCGACGGCCGCGTTCAGTCCGGTGGCCACCAGTGAGATCGCCAGCCCCACCCCGACTTCCTCGAGATCCCGAGGGTGGAACAACCGGTCGACGGCGGCGACGATGATCGTGACGGCGGCGACGACGATCATCACGCCCTCGAACACCGCCGAGAAATACTCGGCCTTGGTGTGCCCGAAGTTGTGGCCCCGGTCCGGCGGCTTGGCCGCCACGCGCAGGGCGACGAAAGCACCCACCGCGGCAACGAGATTGACCACCGACTCCAGGGCGTCGGACAGCAGGCCGACAGAGCCGGTGATCCGCCACGCGACGAGTTTCAGACCGATGACGACGATCGCGGTCACGATGCTGAGCACCGCGAAGGCGGAGAGGTCTCGGCGTCGGTTGCGCGTGGTCACGGACGAATGCCGGTCAGGCTGCCAGACCGCGGCGTCGAAGCAGCGGATCGATCCGCGGCTTGCGACCGATCAGGCCCTCATGGGCCACGAGCGGGTCGACGCTGTCACCGCGCGACAGGGTGGATTCGGCGAAGCGACGACCGTTCTCGCGCAGCAGCCCGCCTTCGGCGAGGAACCACTGCTCGGTCTCGGCGTCGAGCACCTCGGACCAGATGTAGCTGTAGTAGCCGGCCGAGTACCCGCCGCCGAAGATGTGGTTGAAGTACGCACTGCGGTAACGCGGCGGGATCAGCTCGGTCCGCAACCCCGCGGCGGTCAGCGCGTTCGCCTCGAACCCCTCGACATCGGTGATGGCCGCGGCCTCCTCCACCGACAACCGGTGCCAGGCAAGGTCGAGCGAGGATGCGGCCAGGTATTCGATGGTGCCGTGGGCGGATTCGGCTCCGGCGGACTGCCTCGCGGCGTCGGCGAGTTCGGCCGGGATGGTCTCGCCGGTCTCGTGGTGGCGGGCGTAATTGCCCAGCACGTCGGGGTGCAGCGCCCACATCTCGTTGACCTGAGAAGGGAATTCGACGAAGTCGCGGGGCACCGAGGTCCCGGATTGCGACGGGTACTCGACCGACGAGAGCAGGCCGTGCAGCGCGTGCCCGAACTCGTGGAACAGCGTGGTGAGCTGATCCATCGTCAGCAGGCACGGCCGGCCCGCGTCGGGTTTGGTCAGGTTCAGCACGTTGACGATGATGGGCTGGGCCTGCAGCACCGACGACTGGTCGACGATGTTGTTCATCCATGCGCCACCGCGTTTCGACGGTCGCGCGTAGAAGTCGCCCAGGAACAGGCCGATGCCGGTGCCCGCCTCGTCGCGCACCTCCCATGCCCGCACGTCCGGGTGGTACAGCGGCAGACCGGTCAGTTCGACGAAGCGCAGTCCGTACAACTTGTTCGCGGCATGGAAGACCCCGCGCGTGAGAACCGTGTCCAGTTCGCAGTAGTCCGCGAAGCCGTCCAGCGGCACCGATGCCGTCGCGCGTCGCTCACGGTCGAGCCAGAAGGTGAGGTCGGCGGGCCCGATCGTGGCGTCACCGGCGAACTCGGTGAGACGCGTCAGCTCTCGGCCACCGGCACGCATCGCTGACGCGTTGAGTTCACGGAGCATGTCGTCGACCGCGGCGGGGTCCGGAGCGGTCTGCTCGGCAATGACGAACTCCGCGTGGTCGCGGTACCCGAGTAGCTCGGCACGCCGGGCGCGCAACCGCACGATCTCGAGCACGAGGTCCCGGGTGTCGTGTGCATTGCCTCGCGCGCAACGGCTGACCGACGCGTCGAAGACGCGTTGACGCACCTCCGGGCTCGTCAGTTCGGTCAGCACCGATTGACTGGTCGGCAGTTCGAGGGCGAGCAGATACCCCGCTTCGTGGCCGGCGTCGGCCGCCGCACGCCTGGCGGCGGCGATCTGACCGGACGAGAGGCCGTCGAGGTCGGCGACATCGTCGACGAACACGGCGGAAGCGTTGGTGTCGTCGAGGATCTTCTGGGAGAACGTCGTCGTGAGATAGGCCAGGCGCGAGGCGATCTCACGCATCTCCTGCTGGTCACCGGAGGGCAGTCCGGCGCCCGCACGGACCGATTCCCGGTACCGCTTGTCGACGAGCCGGCGCTGCGGCTCGGTCAGGTCGAGATCGTCGGCACGTGCGTGGAGATCGGAGATCCGTTCGAACAACACCGGGTTCATAGCGACCGTGTTCGCGTGATCGGTCAGTCGCGTGGAGAGTTCCTGCGAGATCTCGTTGCGCTGCGGGTTGGTGTCGGGTCCGACGAGGTTGAAGAAGATCCCCGCGGCACGGGCCAGGTCGCGACCGGACAGTTCCAGTGCCTCGACCGTGTTGGCGAACGTCGGCGGGTTCGTGTCCGAGGCGATCGCGTCGACCTCCGCGAGATGCGACGCCATCGCGACCGTGAACGCGGGCAGGAAGTCGTCGTCGGAGATCGACGCGAAGTCCGGCAGATCGTAGGGCAGCGAACTCGGTGCCAGCACCGGGTTCGGAGTCGAGCTGTCGTGTGCGGTCAGGGTTTCGGCGCGATCCATCACTTCCCCTTCGGCTTGTCACCCACCGCGTCGGTGGAGAGCGCCGCCACGAACGCCTCCTGTGGTACCTCGACGCGGCCGATCGTCTTCATCCGCTTCTTGCCTTCCTTCTGCTTCTCGAGCAGTTTGCGCTTCCGGCTGATGTCACCGCCGTAACACTTTGCGAGCACATCCTTGCGGATGGCCCGGATGTTCTCGCGCGCAATGATCTTGGAGCCGACCGCGGCCTGCACGGGCACCTCGAACTGCTGGCGTGGGATCAGCTCCTTCAGCTTGATGGCCATGCGGTTGCCGTACGCGTAGGCGGCGTCCTTGTGCACGATCGCGCTGAAGGCGTCGACGGCCTCACCCTGTAGCAGGATGTCGACCTTGACGAGATCCGCTTCCTGTTCACCGGCCTCCTCGTAGTCGAGGCTGGCGTATCCGCGGGTACGCGACTTCAGCGCGTCGAAGAAATCGAAGATGATCTCGGCCATCGGCAGCGTGTACCGCAGCTCGACCCGGGTCTCGGACAGATAGTCCATCCCGCCCAGTTCGCCGCGCCGCGACTGGCACAGCTCCATGATGGCGCCGATGAACTCGCTCGGCGCGATCACCGTCGTCTTGACGATGGGTTCGTAGATGTGGCGGGTCTTGCCCTCGGGCCAGTCCGACGGGTTGGTGACCACGTGTTCGGAGCCGTCCTCCATCACGACGCGGTACACCACGTTCGGCGCGGTCGAGATGAGGTCGAGGTTGAACTCGCGCTCCAGGCGTTCGCGGGTGATCTCCATGTGCAGCAGGCCGAGGAACCCACAGCGGAAACCGAACCCCAGAGCGACCGAGGTCTCCGGCTCGAAGGTGAGCGCGGCGTCGTTCAGCTGGAGCTTTTCGAGGGCCTCGCGCAACACCGGATAGTCGGATCCGTCGAGCGGGTACAGCCCCGAATACACCATCGGCCGCGGCTCGCGATACCCCGTGAGTGCCTGCTCGGCGCCCCGGCGGGCGGTGGTGACGGTGTCACCGACCTTCGACTGTCGCACGTCCTTCACCCCGGTGATGAGGTACCCGACCTCACCCACCCCGAGCCCCTTGGTCGGTTTGGGCTCCGGTGACACGATGCCGACCTCGAGGAGCTCATGCGTGGTACCGGTCGACATCATCAGGATCTTCTCGCGGGGGACGATCCTGCCGTCGACCACTCGCACGTAGGTGACCACGCCGCGGTAGGTGTCGTAGACGGAGTCGAAGATCATCGCGCGGGCGGGCGCGTCGGCGTCGCCGACCGGCGCGGGCACCGAACGGATGACCTCGTCGAGCAATTCGGTGACCCCGACGCCCGTCTTGCCCGAGACCCGCAGCACGTCCTCCGGCTCACATCCCACGATGTGCGCGAGTTCGGCGGCATAACGGTCGGGGTCGGCGGCGGGCAGGTCGATCTTGTTCAGCACCGGGATGATGGTGAGGTCGTTCTCCATCGCGAGGTACAGGTTGGCGAGGGTCTGGGCCTCGATGCCCTGCGCGGCGTCGACGAGCAGCACAGCACCTTCACACGCCTCGAGCGCACGCGAGACCTCGTAGGTGAAGTCCACGTGGCCGGGGGTGTCGATGAGGTGCAGGACGTAGTCCTCGTCGCCTTCTGCCGAGGTCACCGTCCACGGCAGGCGCACGTTCTGGGCCTTGATGGTGATGCCGCGCTCACGCTCGATGTCCATCCGGTCGAGGTACTGCGCCCGCATCTGCCGCTCTTCGACGACACCGGTCAGCTGCAACATCCGGTCGGCCAGCGTCGACTTGCCATGGTCGATGTGCGCGATGATGCAGAAGTTCCGGATACGCGCCGGGTCGGTGAAGGTTGTGTCGGCGAAGGTGGGAATGGGAACTACTCCTCGAGACGTACAGCTGTGTGGGACCGAATTGTGGTACCGGCCGGGGACAAGGGTTGACCATCAGTTTCTCATGCGAGCCGCGACCCGCGCCCACGGCCACGTCTGCGACGGCCCCCGACGCGCGCCGGGCGATACGGTGACAGTCGTGTCCGACATCTCCGTCACCACCATCGAGAACGACGACGTCGCCGCCGACGTGCACCGACCGGTCGCCGTCCCCCGCGCCACGATCGTCCTCGCGCACGGCGCGGGCGGTGACCGCAACGCCGTCATCCTGCGTGCGCTCGCCGACGAGCTGTGCGATCGAGGGTTCGTCGTGGCGCGCATCGACCTGCCGTACCGGCGCCGGCGCCCGAAGGGCCCACCCAGTCCATCCACCTCCCCGGCCGACCGTGACGGCATACGAGCCGCATGCGCGACCTTCCGCACCGAATCCGACGGCCCCTTGTTCGTGGGCGGCCACTCCTACGGCGGCCGGCAGGCATCGATGGCAGTTGCCGAGGACGGCGCCGGTCTCGCCGACGGCCTGCTGCTCACCTCTTATCCACTGCATCCGCCCGGAAAACCCGACCGGTTGCGCACAGAGCACCTGCCGTCGATCGATGTGCCCACGCTGGTCGTACACGGCAGTACTGACCCGTTCGGCACCACCGAGGAGATGGTCGACGCCGTCGGGCTCATCGCCGGGCCCACTCGCATCGTCGAGCTGGAGAAGGTGGGACACGACCTGAATCCGAAGAAGAAACCCACCGCGACCCTGACCGCCGACGCCGTCGACGACTTCTTGATGTCGCCGCATGACGCCCACCATGACCGAGGAGACCGTTCATGACGAGCCACAACCTGCGCTCTGCCATCCGTCCCACCGCGGAGGTGGCACGCCAGATCAGCTACTCGCCCGACCTCGACGGTGACGCCGATCCCGGCGAGATCGTGTGGACCTGGGTCGCCTACGAGGACGATCCGAACCAGGGCAAGGACCGACCGGTACTGGTGGTGGGCCGGGACGCCAACGGGCAGTCGGCCGACGACGTGCTCGGCCTCATGCTCTCGAGCAAGGACCACCACGGTGAGGGCAACTGGTTCGCCGTCGGGTCGGGCACCTGGGACTCGCAAGACCGGCCGAGCTCCGTGCGGCTCGACCGAGTGCTCGTCGTCGACGCCGACGGAATCCGCCGTGAAGGTGCCGTCCTCGGCCAGGAACGCTTTGATGCGGTCGCGAAACAACTCCGCGACCGCTACGGCTGGCGGTAGCAGGTCACGGTCAGGCGAGCCGGGTGATCTCCACGATGACATCGAGATCCGTTGCGCCGCCGCCGGTGTAGATACCCTTCAGCGGCGACACGTCCGCGTAGTCGCGACCGACACCCACCGAGACGTGCTGTTCGGTGATCGGTGTGTCGTTCGTGGGGTCGTACCCCCACCAACCGCCCGTCCAGGCCTCGATCCAGGCGTGGCTCTGACCCTGCACGGCCTTGTCGATGGTCGCATCGGGTTCGGGATGCAGGTATCCGGAGACGTAGCGGGCCGGAATCCCGAGTCCGCGCAGCATCAGCAGCGTGAGGTGCGCGTAGTCCTGGCACACCCCCTTGCGATCGCTCCACGCGTCGACGGCCGTGGTGTGCACCCCGGTCGTGCCGGGGACGTACTCCATCTCTGCGTAGACGAAGCGGCACACGGCCTCGACGGCCTCCTCGGGGGTCAGGCCCTTGGTCACCTTCTTCGCCGTCGAGAGCAACTGCCGGTTCCGGGCGACGAACTCTGTGTAGGACAGCATCTCGTCGTAGCGATCCTTGACGGCCTCGCTGTTGATGTCGTCCCACGACACCTGGTCCTCGCCGGACGGACGGGCACCGCGGTCGGTCTCCACGACCGACAGACCCGACACCTCGAGTTCCTCGTGCGGTGCGTGCAGGTCGAAAGCGGTCACCGCCGTCCCCCAGTAGTCGGTGTAGCGGTATGACCTTGTCGCAGGCACGGTTTCGACGCGGTTGACGATGACGTTCTGCCGCGCGTCACTGCGTGGTGTCAGCCGGGCTTCGTTGTACGACGAGGTGACGGGACTGTGGTAGGCGAATCCGGTGGAATGGACGACGCGCAGACGCCAGCTCACAGCTCACTCTCCTCGATGACCTGGCCTTCGCTGGCGCGGGCATCGGCCCACGAGACATAAGGCGACACATGGAAATATTGTTTGGTGACCGCTTCGTTGACCGCCTGGCAGGTGTCCTGCAGGTCGACCAGACGGTCCTGTAGATCGTCCAACAATTTCCCCGGCTCGAGGAACTCCAGCGAACTGCGTGCACGACCGAGGAGCAGCTGCGCCTCGGCCTGGGCGCCGACGCGGCTGGGCCCCTTCTCGAGTTGTCCGAGGTTGCGTTCGGCGACGCTGAGCGCGTGGAAGATCGACCGCGGGAACAGTCGGTCGAGGAGCATGAACTCGACGATGTTCTCCGCATCGAGCACCCCGCGGTAGGTGCGCAGGAACGTGTCGTGCCCACCCGCGGACACCAGCACGTTGACCCAGGCCGGTGATGATGTGCGATCTCCCGCGCGCGACAACAACATCCGGATCGTCATGTCGACGCGCTCCACCGAGCGTCCGAGTAGCAGGTACCGGTACCCGTCGTCGTGACTCAGGGTGGCGTCGGCGAGTCCGGCGAACATCGCCGCGCGGTTCTTCACATAGGAGAGGAACTCGTGCGGACCGAGGCGACGGGAACGTCGTTCGGCGCCGTCGAGGCCGTTGTACGTCGTGTTGAGGCACTCCCACAATTCGCTGGAGGTGACCTCGCGCGCGCCGCGGGCGTTCTCACGCGCCGCGCGGATCAGATCGACGATCGACCCCACCGCATCGGCGTCGTAAGCGACGCGTTCGGTCAGCGACCACACGTCGAGTTCCTCGTCTGTCTCCGGCGCCGCAAGGCCCAGGACCTGGATGATCAGCCGCGCCTGCCGGTCCACGTCCACGGTCGTGTCCTCGAGGAGCTGGTGGATCGCGACGTCGAGGATGCGCGCCATGTCGTCGGCGCGTTCCACATACCGGCCGATCCAGTAAAGGGATTCGGCGTTGCGCGCCAGCATCATCGGACATCACCGCCCTGTTGCTGCGTCATAGAGCCCTGCTGTTGCTGCTGCATGGTGCCCTGTTGCTGCTGCATGGTGCCCTGTTGCTGCTGCTGGGTCTGTGTGTGCACCGGGTCGGGCGCGCTCTCGGCCGGCCGGGCCGCGGCGACACCGCTGGTGGTCACGACCTTGGCGCCGGACAGTTCCCGATCACCCTCGGACGTGCGCGACGCCAGCACCCAGGTGTCCTTGGAACCGCCACCCTGGCTGGAGTTCACGACCAGCGATCCTTCGGGCAGTGCCACACGGGTGAGACCGCCGGGCAGGACCCACACCGACTCGCCGTCGTTGACGGCGAAGGGCCGCAGATCGACGTGACGCGGACGGATGTCGTCGCCGATCTTCGTGGGGACCGTCGACAGCTGCACCACCGGCTGGGCGATCCACCCGCGCGGATCGTTGCGGACCTTCCGTGCCAACGCATCCAGTTCGGCACCGGTGGCGTCGGGACCGAATACGATCCCGTAACCGCCGGACCCCTCAACGGGTTTCACCACGAGTTCGTCGATGCGGTCGAGCACCTCCTCGCGTTCGTCCGGCAACCAGCAGCGCAGGGTGTCCACGTTCTGCAGGCTCGGCTTCTCGCCGAGGTAGTACTGGATGATCTCGGGCACGTAGGTGTAGATCAGCTTGTCGTCGCCGACGCCGTTGCCGACGGCGCTCGAGATGACCACGTTTCCGGCGCGCGCGGCGTTGAGCAGCCCGGCGACCCCGAGCATCGAATCCGGCCGGAACTGCATGGGATCGAGGTAGTCGTCGTCGATACGACGGTAGATGACGTCGACGCGCTGCTCACCTTCGGTGGTGCGCATGTAGACGATGTTGTCGCGGCAGAACAGGTCTCGTCCCTCGACCAGTTCGACACCCATGAGGCGGGCGAGCAGCGAGTGCTCGAAGTAGGCCGAGTTCGCGACCCCCGGAGTGAGTACGACGATGTTGGGATCGGCCTCGTTGAACGCCGCCGATGCGCGCAGGGCGCGTAACAGGTGACTCGGGTAGTCGGCGACCGCGCGCACCCGGTGCTTGGAGAACAGGTCCGGGAACACCCGGGCCATGGCGCGACGGTTCTCGAGGACGTAGGACACTCCCGACGGGGATCGGAGGTTGTCCTCCAGCACCCGGAAGTCACCGTTCTCGTCCCGGATGAGGTCGATACCGGCGACATGGATACGAACGCCGTTGGGCGGACGGATGTTTGCGGCCTGGCGATGGAAATGCTCACACGAGTGGACGAGTCGCTTGGGCAACACACCGTCGCGCAGGATCTCCTGCTCACCGTAGATGTCGTCGAGGAACAGCTCGAGCGCTTGCACACGCTGGGTGATGCCCGCCTCGAGCTTGCTCCACTCCGCGGCCGAGATCACCCGTGGCACAACGTCCAACGGGAACGGGCGCTCCTTACCCGACAGCGAGAAGGTGACACCCTGGTCGAGGTAGGCCCGACCCAGCGCCTCGACGCGTGCCTCCACCAGGTCGGACTGATCTTCGTCGGCCATGGCCTTGTAGATGCCACGATAGGGGGTGCGCACCTCCCCCGCGGCATCGAACATCTCGTCATATGCCTTGCCGTACGGCCCTTTTGCGTATCCGACGAAGTTCCCGGTGAAGTTGTCCGCAGTCGTCGACTTCGTCGACTTACCGCCCGAGCCAGAGCTTTTCGCCGCGCCGGCGCGGCCGGACGCCGCCCGTCCTGATGAGTTCGGTGATGCCGCTTTGGCGGCTGCGGACTTGCGCGCCGCCTTCTTGGCGGGCGCACTGGTCGATGCGGGGGTCATAAGGTGCCATGGTGCTACAAAACGGCGGGATCGGCAGGACGTCGACCGGCCGTGTCACGGGCGGATGTTCCCGGCACGTCGCAGGCGGCCGGGTCAGCGGGACCGGCGTGCCGCGATCATACGCCGCTTGATCCGGCGCAGGACGTTCGCCGCCCGCGTCCGTGCTCGCGGGCCGACTTTCGGCAGCGGAGCCGCGAGCACCATGGCCGCGATCGTGTCGAGGGCGACGTCGAGAACGGCAGCATCCGACGGCGCCGGGACGTCGGAAGCCGCGTGCTGTGGGGACACGGCGAGATCGGCCAGATCACCGACGACGTCGTACCCCGCCGCCCGCACCGCGTCGACCATCCGCACCGACTGGCAGGCCGCCCACTCCCGATGCTTCTCGGAGAGACCCTGAGGCGGCCCGGAGGGTGCCTCGAACAGGATCTCGCCGATCACCTGACCCTTGATGATCCGTTCGTACCTTCGCCACTCGACGACGTCGGGCTGTAGCCGGCGGTTGAGGCCGCGGAGGAACTCCGCCTGCGCGGCCGACAGCGAGCTGTTGAGACTCGGCACGGGAATGCGGAGCGGGGCGGGATCGATGTCCATGACCCGCAGGAACCGGTCCCAGAGCGTGTCACCGGCGGCGGCACCACGATCCGGCACGGTCACGACGTGCACCCGTTCGGGCCCGACACACCTGGCCCAGCGTTCGAGGATGCCGATGTAGTCCTGGAACTCCCAGAAGGGTTCCTCCTCGTGCGGCTCGGTGCCGCCGGGCACTCCGTGCCCGAGCCCGCCGGCGGCGTAGGCGACCGAATCGACGAACTCGTCGAACGATGCCCGGCGCTGGTTCTTGACGTTCTCCTGCCACACCGACGGAAGCTGGCGCGCCAGATCCCGGACCGTGACGATCACGTGGACCTCGTCGGCGAAGGACAGGTCGCCCATCAGACGTTCGATCTGCGCGTCGGTGGCCGTGCTGTACAGCTCATGCGACAGCAGGGAGATCTGGGGCCAGGCGCGTATCTGCCCCAGCATCTTCGGCCACGTCCCGGCGAAGGCGGGGTCCACCCAGTCGAGGTACCGCTCCGGTTGCAAGTGCACTGCGGCGTGGAAGTGATCGGAGATCACATTGCCCGGGTAGAGCAGTCCGGAGGACTGTAGGGCGAGGTCGCGGTTTCGCCAGAGGCGATCCTGCAGATGTGTGGTGCCGGTCTTGGGTAGGCCGATGTGTACGTAAACGACGGACATGATGGGTCCACCGTAGACATAAGTTCACGGTGATTCTTATCGGTGGCGGGTGCTGCGGGGTCGGGTCACCGCGCGGATTTTGGGCTGGATGAGCCGACTGGTAATGTGGTGCGCTGTTGCGGTGATGCCGTGGGAACGTTCCGCGTGCGCACACCGCCTGGTGCGAGCAGGGCCATCCCGGTCACCGCCCGACCATGAACAGACAGACATATCCACCAGCAACGACAGAGGTAGACACGCGTGGCAAACATCAAGTCTCAGATCAAGCGCAATCGCACCAACGAAGCGAACCGCCAGCGCAACCAGTCGGTGAAGTCGGCGCTCCGTACCGCGATTCGCAGCTTCCGTGAGGCTGTCGACTCCGGCGACAAGGACAAGGCCGCCGAGCTCGGCCAGTCCGCGAGCCGCAAGCTCGACAAGGCTGCCAGCAAGGGTGTCATCCACGCCAACCAGGCCGCCAACAAGAAGTCGGCGATCGCCCTCGCGGTCAACAAGCTCTGATCTGAGCCTGCCCGGCCACCGCCGGACCGACGGCTCTGCCGTTCCACATCTTCATACTTCTCGCTCACCCCGGCAGCATCACGCGGTTGCCGGGGTGAGCGGCGTTCGCATCGGCTGTGAGCTCCGATCGTCGGCTCCGCCTGTCAGCTCCGACGACGCCCGTCCGGTCTGAGATCGGCCACGGCCGCGACCGCGTGGGTGAGACTGTAGTCGGGGTCCGCGGCCTGACCTTTGACGTCGGCGTTGAGCGCTGCGACCACACCGATGGCGCGGGCGATGGACTCCGAATCCCAGGCCTTGGCCTTGGCCTGGACGTTCTTGACCCGGTTCGGCGGCATGCCGAGCTCGCTCGCCGCGGCGAAGTGATCGATCGACCCCATGGGGCGTACCCGTGCGATGGCATGCACGGCCTCGGCGAGCGCGTCGGCGAGGAGCACCCGCGGGACGCCGTGGTGAAGCGCCCAGGCCAGCGATTCCAGCGCTCCCGCGCGGTCGCCGGTCACCGCCCGATCGGCCACCTCGAAACCGGTCACCTCGGGCCGTCCCTGGTAATACAACCGCACGGTGTCGCGGTCCACCTTTCCGCCGGTGTCGGCGACGAGCTGGGCGCAGGCAGCAGCCAGCTCGCGCAGCTCCGAGCCGACACCTTCGACGACCTGCTCGACCACATCCGCACTGACCTTGACGCCGAGCGCACGGAACTCGTTGCGAACAAAGGCCATCCGATCCGACGGCCACTTCGGTGCGGCCGTCGCGTGCTCGACCGCGCCCGCCTTCTTCAATGCAGGCACCATCGACTTGGCGCGTCCCCCTCCGTGGTGCACCACCATCAGGGTGACGCCTTCGGGGAGCGAGGACGCGGTCGCGGTGATGAGCGCGGCGGGCTCCTTACCCGCGTCCGCTGCGGCCTCGACGACGACGACGCGCTCTTCGGCGAACAGTGACGGGCTCAGCAACTCGGCGAGTTCGTGCTCGCTCACATCGCCGGCTCGCACCCGGGTCACCGGGATCGAGGTGCCTGCCGTCGTCGATACTGCGTCGGCGACGGCGGAGATCACCCGACCGGTGAGGAAGTCGTCGTCTCCGAGCAGCAGGTGCAGGCGATCGGTCACGGCGACAATGGTGCCAGACGACGCCGACGACGGTGAGACGGATGCGGCCCAAGCGAATACGACAAGCCGGACAGACCCATCAGGTGCGTGAATTGCGCCTCTCATCGCTCGTTACCGTGAGATCCGCCAGAGTTCCATCAGCGGATCAGGAGACGTCCACGTGACAGTCGAACACCCCGGCACCGAGACCGGTGCGGACACCGATGAGGGGTATCAGCGCGGGCTGACCGCGCGCACGGTCCAGATGATCGCGATCGGTGGCGCCATCGGCACCGGCCTGTTCTACGGCGCAGGCGGGGCCATCGAAAAGGCGGGGCCGGCGCTCATCCTCGCGTACGCGCTCGCGGGGCTGGCCATCTTCATCGTGATGCGCGCGCTGGGCGAACTCCTCATCTACCGCCCCATCTCCGGCGGCATCAGTGAGTACGCCGACGAGTTCCTCGGCCGATTCGCGGGATTCAGTCAGGGCTGGACCTACTGGGCCGTCTGGACCACGACCTGTATGGCCGAGATCACCGTCGCCGGCAAGTACATCAACTACTGGTGGCCCTCGATACCTGTGTGGGTGACCGCATTGGTCGCCCTCGTCGTCCTGTTCGGTGCCAACCTGATCTCCGTCGGGGTGTTCGGCCGCGCCGAGTTCTGGTTCTCCGCGATCAAGGTGACCGCCATCCTGGGCATGATCATCGTGGGTATCGGAGTGCTGCTGCCGATCGCGGGCCTCGGCCCCGAAACCGGGCCGTCGGTGACGAATCTCTGGAACGACGGCGGCTTCTTCGCCACCGGCTTCAGCAACGCCATGCTCAGCCTGCAGATCGTGATGTTCGCCTACGTCGGTGTCGAACTCGTCGGCGTCACCGCCGGCGAGGCACAGAACCCCCGGGTCACACTCCGCCGGGCGATCAACTCCGTGCCGTTCCGGATCGGCATCTTCTATGTCGGATCGCTGTTCGTCATCCTGTCGGTCCGGAGCTGGAAGGACTTCCAGGCCGGCGAGAGCCCGTTCGTGTCCGTGTTCTCCTACATCGGCATCCCGGGGGCGGCGGGCATCGTGAACTTCATCCTGCTGACCGCGGCTCTGTCGTCGTGCAACTCGGGTATCTACTCCACCGGCCGTATGCTGCGCTCACTCGCCCACACCGGCGACGCGCCGCGTCAGCTCACCAAGCTGTCGAACAAGAAGGTCCCGGCCGCGGGTATCACCCTCAGCGCCGCCGTCATGGCGATCGGCGTCGTGGTCAACGTGATCGACCCCGAACACGCCTTCGCCTACATCACCGCGGTCTCCACGGTCGGCATCATCGTCATCTGGTCGACGATCCTCATCTGCCAGATGGCCTACCGTCGCAAGGTGGCGCGCGGCGAACTCCCCCGGTCCGACTACCGCGTTCCGGGTGCCCCGGTGACGACGTGGCTTGCACTCGCCTTCCTCGCGCTCGTGTTCGTGCTGCTGTTCTTCGACCAGGACGGCCGGATCGCGCTCGTCGTCGGCGCGGTGTGGTTCTCCGCCGTGGGCATCGGCTACCTCGTATGGAACCGAGCCGCGGGCCGCCCCGCCGAGACCGACGGGCGTCTGGTCGACCGGTGACGTCGGGTCCTCCGCTGCAGCTGTCGCAGATCGTTGCGACCGGCGCAACGAAGTACTACATCCACGAGACCCGATGCCCAGGGAACAACCGGCCGGCGGGCACTCAGTCGATCGGTGACGACACGTCCACACTCGCCCAGCCGAACCCACCGAGGGTGCGCGCGCACCACACCATCCACCAGAGTTCGGGTGCAAGTGCCCGGATCAGCAACTCGGCGACGAAGGCACCTGGACCGTCGGGAGGCCCGAGCGCGCCGATCAGTGCGGCCAGCGTGCCGACCACGCTGATCACCGCCACCACCGGCGCGACGAGAATGTTCGCGACGATCCCGACAACGGAGAACCGCCCGGTGACCAGCACGACGATCGGCGCGGTCACCACCTGCGCGGTCACGGCCATGGCGATCACCTCGGCGACACCCGGTGGACAACGCCACTGCCGTAACCGGTCACGGAGACGAGGTGCCCACACCACGATCGCGCAGGTCGCGGCTACCGACAGAGCGAAACCCGGTTGCAGGGCGAGCTCGGGCCACCACAGCAGACCGCCGACCACGGCCGCTCCCAGCGCCGGAAACGACTGCGCCCGTCGTGATGTGAACAGCGCGAGGACGCCCACCGCGCCCATCAGTGCGGCGCGCAGCACACTGGGTGACGGCCGGACGAGAACGACGAATCCGAGGATCACCACCAGGCCGACCACCGCTGCGGCCCGCGGCGGCACGCCCATACTCCGGACCACGAGAAGTGCTGCGCCACAGACGATGGCGAAATTGCTGCCGCTGACCGCGGTGAGGTGGCTCAGTCCCGCGTCGCGAAAATCCTCCCGCAGCTGCTCGTCCAGCGCACTCTCGTCGCCGAGTACGAGGCCCGGCAGCAGACCTGACGATTCCGATCCCAGCCCGCGCGCGGCCACCGTCCGCAACCGCTCCCGGATCGCCCCCGCACCGAGCTCATGGGCCGGCGGGCCGCCCACCGTCCGCGGTTCCTGCGAGGTCAGGCTCGCGACGAGCAGCGAATGATCCGGTGGGGGTCGAACACGCACCACCGCGACGACGCGTTGCCCCGGCAGCAGACCCAGCCACGCCCTCGCCTCCCCCATCAGCTCCGCGGGCGCCTCTGGAACGGGCCGGGCTCCGATCTGCTCGACGTCGACGCGCACCCGGACGCGGCCCGTCCGAGGACCGCCGACAGGCGTCGGGTCGCCGCGCAGTGTCATGACGACCGTCGCCTTCCCGGCCTCCTCGCGCAGGGGATGATCGGTGCGGGCTTCCTGCCTCAACGACAGCGACGTCGCGCACACCGCGGCCAGCCCTGCCGCGACGACGACCAGACCGATTGCATCCCAGCCGATACGGCCCATCGCGCACGCGCCGGTGAGCACCACCGCGACCACCCCCGCACCGATCGCGAGACCGACGGTCGTCACCGGCGACGCGAGCAGACCCGCAGCGGTCACCGACCACACCACCACAGCCGGCAGCAGCAGCCGGAAGTCCATCCGTCAGACCGTCACGAGGTCACGCAGCTTGGCCAGGCGCGCGGGCCCGATCCCGTCGACCTCGGCGAGCTGGTCCACGGAAGCAAAGCGCCCGTGAAGGTCTCGCCACGCGAGGATCGCCTTCGCGGTCACCGGCCCTACGCCCGGCAGGTCGTCGAGGTCTGCCTCCGTGGCGGTGTTCAGATTCACGAGGCCGCCCGCTCCCCCGGTCGGATCAGGAACACCCGCACCACCGGCCGATGCTCCTTGTCCGGTGGGTCCGCCCGGCGTCGCCGGAGAACCAGACGCACCGACGACCGCGCTGCGCAACGACATCTGACCGTCACCGCCGGAGTACCCGACGAGGATCTGGTCACCGTCGCGGAGCACCTGAGCGAGGTTCAGCGACAGCAGGTCGGCGTCCTTGCGCGCACCGCCCGCACGGTCGATCGCCTCCGCAACTCGCGCTCCTGCCGCGAGGCGAACGAGGCCCGGCCTGTCCACCAGGCCGACGACGCTGACCACCATGGGGGACGGAGTCGACTGAACAGGCGTGGACGAGACGGGCTGCGGACCCGGGTGAGACGACGAGCCGGCCACCGATCCGAAATCCACCACCGGAGCCGTGTCGGATCCCCGGAACAGGCCGAAAGCCGCGACGGCACAGGCGATCATGCCGACGGCAACGAGTGCGATGGCCGCCGGCGGAGCCACCGCGAAGCGTCGCCGGTCGATCACGTCGTCGGCATCCGCGTCGTCGTCGAGGTCGCCGTCGAGGTCGCCGTCGAGGTCGCCGTCATGGTCGAATCCCGCCCGCCCGCCCGACGAACGGCGCGGCGGAGCGTCGAGCCAGGTCGGCATCCCGCCTATCCCCCAGCCCGGATGGTCGGGCTCTGTGACCGGCGCTTCCGGGTCGTCGCCATCGGATGCGCCGGACGACGGTGAGCCATCGAGGTCAGGCGACGGCGAGTCGACCCGACGGTCCGGTGATCCCACCCTCGGCCCGAGTCGGTCCAATGGACTCCGCCGGCCTGTTGCGCTCATGGGGCCACACGCTAGGCGCGCCGCGCGTCATCATCGGCGGACTCCGTCGTCGGCCACCGGAATCTGTGGACGGTTCGGAACCCTGTGGATGGAGCGGTTGGGCGCTGTAGCGCTCGTCAGTCGGCGTCGAGGCCCTCGATCGGGTCCAGGTGAGCGGCGAGGACGACGCCGACCGCGCCGGGTCCCACATGACTTCCGAGAATCGGGCCGAGGTCGACGGTCAGTTCGGAGGTGACCACCCGCAACCGACCGTGGACCGCGGCACGCAGTTCCTCCGCGACGTCGGGGCTCTGACAGTGCTGGATGCCGACGGTGACCGCTCGGCCACCGGCCGAGTCGACCGCGGCGTCGACCATCTTGTCCAGTGCCTTGGAGAACGTGCGGTGCCGCTCCTTCAGCGTGAGGGTGCCGTCGACCATGTGCAGGATCGGCTTGATCGACAGCGCCGAACCGAAGAGTTTGCCCGCCGCGCTGATCCGGCCGCTGTTGCGGAGGTTGTCGAGTTGCTGCACACACAGCAGAGAATCGACCGTCGCCGCCTGGCGGATCGCGGACTCGTAGACGCGATCGCGATCGGCACCGCCTGCTGCCGCCTGCGCCGCGGCGATGGTGGTGAAACCCACTGCCAGACCGACGGATCGGGAATCGACGACGCGCACCTTGCCGGAGAATTTCTCCGCGGCCATCCGCGCCGAACTCCAGGTGCCCGACAGCCGCCGGGACATGTGCACCGCCACCACACCGTCGCCCGCACTGTCCTCGAGCGCGGCCTCGAAGCAGTCCGCGAGGTCGTTGGGATTGGCGCCGGAGGTCGTCACACCGGGGGTCGTCACGATATCGGCCGGGATGTCGTCGACACCCTCGCGATAGTCCTTGTCCTCGACGTTGACGTGCAGTGGGACCTGCCGGATCCGGTAGTGCTCGGTCACCGACCGCGGCAACCGGGACGAGGAGTCTGTGACGACGACGACAGGCACGCGTCTACGTTAACCGGTTCACGCGACGGCCCCGACACGGGAGTCGGCTCGCTCGGCACCGTCGGGTGCCGCACACTCAGCCGGGGAGGGCGGCCTCGACGACCGGGATGACACGATCGGCGATCTGTCGGTGGCACGCGAACCCCCAGTGGATGCCGTCGGGGTTCATCTCGGTGTCCGGATCGTCGAACGAGTCGCGGGTCGCCGGGTAGAAGTCGACGCACGGCAGGTCGTGGGCGGCAGCCCATCGCGCCATCGCCGCGGTGGTGGGGATTCGGCCCGAATGGACGTAGCCGTAGTACGGACTGCGATGCGTCGGAGGCAGACACACGACGACGGGCAGATCCGGACGCAGATGTGTGAGCGCCTCACGGATCTTCTCGAGATACTCCGTCGTGACCCGTGGCGGCAGCGCCAGCGGCCAGCCGAGACGGGAGCCGCGCGGCTGCACCCATGCGTACCCGTCCCGAATCCACTGCCGCAGCCGGTTCGGACGGACGTACCGGATCTGCTCGCGGAACGCGGTGGGCAGCGGCGACGGCAGGGTGTCCATCCCGCCGAAGGCGAGGATCACGACATCGGCGTGCGGCACGGTGGCCCAGATGTTCGGGTCCTGGGTCAGCGCCCACCACACGTCCCGACTCGTCCACCCGATCCGCCCGAACAGGCGCACCGTACGCCCCAGATCGGCCCCGACGAGCGACGGCCAGATGTTCGGATCGTCCGCGGGCAAACCGCCTTTCGGCCCGTAGTAGGCCAGCGAATCCGACAGCACCAGGATGCAGCGGTCCGTTCCGGACACACTCGCCGACCGGTCCTCGCGGGGTGCGGGGTCGGTCACTGAACCGCGGGGTCGGAATCCTCGGCCGAGGCATTCCACACATCGAGCCGCCAGCGCGGGGACTCACCCGGCTTGGCATGACCCGAGAGCTGAACCCAGCTCGTGTTCGCCAGGCCGCCGAAGGCGGGCCAGTTCTCCACCGGCAGGCCGAGCAGTGCCGCCGTCATCGCGGCGATGACCCCGCCGTGTGCGACGAGTACGACCGGCGCCTCGGCGCTGTCACCGACACCCCACTCCGGCAGCTGCTCGATGAGTTCGTCGACCAGCGGGGTGGCCCGCTCGGCCACATCCACACGACTCTCCCCGCCCGGCGGAGTCCACGTGGCGTCGTCGCGCCAGACCGCACGCGCTCCGGGCATGACCTCGTCGACATCGAGATGTGTGAGGCCCTGCCACTCGCCGAGATGCGTCTCGCGCAGCCGCACATCGGTGGTCACCGGCAGACCGGTGCGCTGGGCCAGCGCTTGCGCGGTGTCGCGGGCCCGGCGCAGGTCCGACGACCAGATCACCAGCGGTTGACGCTTCGCGAGCTCGACGGCCGCCGAATTCGCCTGCCGCACACCGAGCTCGGACAGATCGGTGTCGAGCTGACCCTGCATGCGGCTCGCCGCGTTGTATTCGGTCTGCCCATGACGCAACAGGATCAGACGACGGACGATGGGGGTCAGCCGCTCGACAGCGGTGTCGTTCGAATCCGGACCGCCACTCACGAGAGTCCTTCCACCTCGATGACCGGGCAGTCCTTCCACAGACTCTCCAGCGCGTAGAAGCGTCGTTCGTCTGTGTGCTGGATGTGCACGACGATGTCGGCATAGTCCAGCAGCGCCCAGCGACCCTCGCGGGTGCCCTCCCGACGCAACGGCTTGTGCCCGGCTTCCCGTAGCTTCTCCTCGACCTCGTCGACGATCGAATTGACCTGTCGCTCATTGTCTGCCGAGGCGATGACGAAGGCGTCGGTGATCACCAACTGCTCCGACACATCGATCACCGTCACCTCATGGGCGAGCTTCTCGGCAGCGGCCAGCGCCGCCACTTTTGCCATCTCGATTGCTTCAGCTGACGCAGTCACTCGAGTCCTCTCATTCACTTGTCGCTTGTTTCGTCCACGCGCCGCGTCGATTCGGCGGTTTCCGAGTCACGCTTCTCGGGGCGGTTGGCACCAGGGAGGGCCGGGGCGGACACACCCGGCGACGATGCGCGCGCCACGCGATACAGCTTCCGCTTCGCGATGTACTGCACGACACCGTCGGGGACCAGGTACCAGACCGGCCGTCCCTGCGATGCCCGCGTGCGGCATTCGGTGGACGAGATCGCGAGCGCGGGGATCTCCAGCAGGTGCAGGGTGTCCTCGGGCATCGCCTCGAGATGATGGGCCAGGTGTGTGGCGTCGAGTTCGTATCCCGGCCGGCTCACCCCGACGAACCTGGCGAGGCCGAAGAGCTCCTCCCAGTCCTGCCAGGAGAGGATCGATTCGAGCGCGTCGGCGCCGGTGATGAAGTACAGCTGCGCATCCGGCAGCAACGCCCGCAGGTCGCGCAGGGTGTCCACGGTGTAGGTGTCGCCGTCGCGGTCGATGTCGACACGGCTCACGCTGAACTGCGGATTGGAGGCCGTCGCGATGACCGTCATCAGATAGCGATCTTCTGGCGGACTCACCGTGGTGAGTTCCCCGATCTTCTGCCACGGGCGGCCCGTCGGGACGAAGATGACCTCGTCGAGCGCGAACCGGTGAGCGACCTCGCTCGCCGCCACGAGGTGACCGTTGTGGATCGGATCGAACGTGCCACCCATGACACCGATACGGCGCGCGCGAGGGCGGTCGGGTGACATGGACGGTCAGTCTACGCGTCGACCACCTGCTCAGATTCGGCGCGGGGATCAGATCGGCAGCAGGTCGGCGATCACGGTGCCGAGCTGGCCGGCGTTGCGGCACTCGAACATGTCGATGACCTCCGCGTAGTCGGTGGCGATCGAGTCGCCCGTCCCCCAGTGTTGCTTGGCCTCCGGGTTGAGCCAGTACGCGTGGCGCGCGCGCTGTACCAGCTCGCGCAGGGCGTCGGCGTGCGGGTCGTGGTAGTTGTTGCGAGCATCCCCGAGAACGAGGAGCGCACCGCGGTGGGTCAGTGAGTCGCCATAGTCACTGACGAAGCCCGCCAGCATGTTTCCGTAGTCCGAGTGCCCGTCGCGTGTCGATATCCGTGCGGTGGAGATCATGTGGTGCATCGCCGCACCGAAATCCTCCTCACCGTGGTCGAAGAAGTCGGTCACCTCGTCCACGGTGTCGACGAACGCGAAGACGCGAACCTTCGAGAACTGCTGGCGCAGCGCGTACACCAACCGCAGGGTGAACTGGCTGAACCCCGCGACCGATCCGGACACGTCGCAGATGATGGTCAGCTCGGGACGCCCGGGCCGCGGCTTGCGGTGACTGAGCTCGATGGGGACGCCACCGGTCGACATCGACGCCCGCAGAGTCTTGCGCACGTCGACCGCACCGCGATGGGCCCGGCGTCGCCGCGTCTCGAGTTTCGCGGCGAGCAACCGGGCCAGCGGCTCGATCGTCTTGCGGATCTCCACCTGTTCTCTGGCCCCTGCCGAGAGGAAGTTGACGTTCTCGGGCAGGGGCGGAACCGCGTACGCCCCCACCTTGTCCCGGCCGTTGCGGTCGGCCATGCGCCGTTGCGTCTCCCGCTCGATCGCCGCGCGCAGATCATCGGCCCTCTTACGTGCCGCCTGGCGATACAGCGGCTCGGTGCCGGCCCGCGACCCCTCGTCGCCCTCGCCGCCGGCCATCGCCGCCGCGATCTTCGCGATCAACGTCTGCGGGCTGACCGCCGAGAGTGCCTGATAGGCCGAGAACGCCTCGCCCTTGGTGGAGCCGTATCGACCCAGTTCGTCGACGATCATCGCGATCGCCTGGTCGAGCCGTCCGTCGTTGGCGGCCGAATCGTCGGCGAGGAGTTCGGCGAGCAGCTCCCGAACCGCGTCGACGTCGAGTACACCGTCGGCCTCGCGCGGGAGATCTTCGGTGACCGTGCGCATTCCGGCGCCGACGGGGAACCACAGGTCGAAGACCCGATCGAACACACCCCGGTGGGCGTGGTCGACGAGCAGCGTCGTGGCCAACCCCTCACGGAGTCGCGGCCGTTCCAGCAGGTCGAGAACCTCCATCGCGCTCGCGGCGTCGATGAGACCCGACGGCCCCACCACGATCCCGCGGCGACGCAGCTCGTCGACGAAGTCGGTGAGGTGCGCGACGAGCGGAGCCGTCATCAGCCCAGCTTGAGTTCTTTGAGTGCCGTCTTCAGATCCGGCCGATGCTTGAGCACCACGCCCAGGGTCCGGGCGATGAGCCCGTCGTCGAGGCCCCCGCCCTTGGCGGTCGCCTTCTCCCCCGCCCCCAGTGCGAGCAGCGTGTTGGCCCAGTCGATGGTCTCGGCCACTGATGGCTTCTTGCGGATGTCGAGCGTGCGCAGGACACCGACGATGCGCACCAGTTCGGCGCTGAGCGACTCCGACAGGTTCGGGACCCGCGACGCGAGGATCTCCTTCTCCCGCTCGGCATCGGGGAAGTCGATGTAGAGGTACAGACAGCGCCGCTTGAGCGCCTCGGACAATTCACGCGTGGCGTTGGAGGTCAGCAGTACGATCGGGCGGCGTTGGGCGGCAACGGTTCCCATCTCAGGGATCGTGATGGCAAAGTCGCTCAGCACCTCCAGCAGCAGGCCTTCCATGTCGACGTCGGCCTTGTCGACCTCGTCGATGAGCAAGACCGTGGCGCCCTCGCGGGAGATCGCCTTCAACAGCGGCCGCGGCAGCAGGAACTCGTCGGAGAAGATGTCGGTCTTGGCCTCGTCCCAGGCACGGGTGCCGGTGGCCTGGATGTGCAGGATCTGCTTGGCGTGATTCCACTCGTAGAGGGCCCGCGCCTCGTCGATGCCCTCATAACACTGCAACCGGATGAGCTCGGCATCTGTCGCCGCCGCGATCGAGCGGGCCAGCTCGGTCTTGCCGACGCCGGCGGGCCCCTCCACCAGGAGCGGCTTGCCGAGACGATCGGCGAGGAAGGTCGACGTCGCGGTGGCATCGTCGGCGAGGTAGCCCGTGGCGCGCAACCGTGTCACCACGTCGTCGACGGCGGTGAACGACGGCACCACCGCGGGCCCGGCGCCCGTGTACTCCGCCATCAGGCCGGCCGCACGTGGCCGTTGCCCCAGACCACCCATTTGGTCGAGGTCAGCTCGGGCAGGCCCATCGGACCGCGAGCGTGGAGTTTCTGGGTGGAGATGCCGATCTCGGCGCCGAAACCGAACTGCTCCCCGTCGGTGAACGCGGTCGACGCGTTGACCATCACCGCCGCGGCGTCGACCCGGCGGGTGAACTCGTCGGCGGCCGACAGGTCGGTGGTGATGATGGCCTCGGTGTGACCGGTCCCGTAGGTGTCGATGTGGGCGACGGCGGCGTCGAGGTCGTCGACCACCTTCATCGCGATGTCCATCGACAGGTACTCCGTCGACCAGTCGTCCTCGGTCGCCGGTTCCATACCCGGCTCGTCACCGTGGATCACCACACCCTGGGTCTGCAGGACCGAAGTGATCCGCGGGAGCGCCTCAGCGGCAACGGCCTTGTCGATCAGGACCGTCTCGGCGGTGTTGCACACGCTGGGCCGGCGGGTCTTGGAGTTGAGGATGACGCGCGCCGCGACGTCGAGATCGGCGCGCGCGTGAACGTAGACATGGCAGTTGCCGACGCCGGTCTCGATGGTCGGGACCGTCGCGTTCGACACGACGGCTGCGATCAGGCCGGCCCCTCCACGGGGGATGACCACGTCGACGAGTCCGCGAGCCCGGATCAGCGCCGTGACACTGGACCGGTCGTCACTCGGCAACAGCGACACCGCATCGGCGGTGACACCCTTCGACGACAGCGTCTCGCGCAGTACGCGCACGAGTTCGGCGTTGGACGACGCCGCGGACGACGAGCCTCTCAGCAGCACCGCGTTGCCGGATTTGAACGCGATCCCGAAGGCGTCGACGGTGACGTTGGGCCGTGCCTCGTACACGATGCCGACGACACCGAGCGGTACGCGCAGCTGGCGCAGCTGCAGGCCGTTGGGAAGTGTCTTCCCGGAGACCACCACACCGATCGGATCCGGTAGCACCGCGACCTGCCGCAGACCGTTGGCGATGCCGGTCACCCGCGCCTCGTCGAGGCGAAGCCGGTCGAGCAGGCTGGCCTCGGTGCCTGCCTCCTCGGCACGGGCGATGTCCTCGGCATTGGCCGTGAGGATGGACTCCGTCGCAGCTTCGATGGCGTCGGCCGCGGCGAGGAGGACGTCGTTCTTCCCCGCAGTCGTCAATCCAGCGAGCGAACGGGACGCGGACTTGGCCGCCCGGGCGAGCCCGAGGACGACCTTGTCGGCGTCGGACCTCTCGGTGCCGGACTTCTCGGTGCCGGACTTCTCGGTGCCGGCCTCTTCGGTACCGGAGCCGCCTGCGACGGACTGCTCTGCGGTGGGTGCGCTCATCAACATCCTCGACTTCGCGGTGGTTCCGGAACCAGGACGCCCCGGACAAGTGCCGATCTCAGAGTAGCGCCGCGGCCGGAACGTCCCGACAGCGGAACTCCGTCACGCCAGCGCCAGGAACAGCTTCTCCAGCTCCGCCTCCGTCAGCGGCGGCTGCTCACCGTCAACGGAGGAGAGGCACTGCCGCATTCCCGAGGCGACGATCTTGAACCCGGCCCGATCGAGTGCGCGCGACACCGCTGCGAGCTGGGTCTGACCCCACGGGCTGCCGTTTTTCTCGGGTTGCTGAATCCAGAGACTCGCGAGCGGGGACTACGGCGGGTGAGCCGGTCGCTGAATTGGTCGCGCTTCGCAAGGAGGTAGTGGTGCCGGTGGTCACGTGTCGGTGTCGTGACGCGACCGTCGACGGGCTCGCGTACCGAGGAGCGGTCGCCGAGATCGCTTCCGCGCCTCTGCATCCTCACGCTCCTCCGCGATCATCTCCTGACGCATCTTTGTGCGAGCTTCCTCTGCTCGGACCGCTTTGCGATCAGCCCACGCGACAACTGTGGTTTCGGTGTCACGCGGCATGGTGATCAGAGGTGGCCCCACCGGCAGTTGGTAGCGAGCATGGATGACCCGTTCGTTGAACTGGGCGATCTCGTGTCGGACAGCTGCCTCGTTAGGTAACTGATCGAGTAGCCCGTCAAGAGCGGCGTCATCCTTGCGTAACTGGATGGAGGGCGGCAGGAACGCGAGCTTCTCACGCTTCATGAAGCTCTTGAGCCACCAATCCGGGTCATGGGCATCAGACAGATCGATCGGCTTACCGCTACCGGGAAGGTCGTCGAACTCGCCCCGCTCGATCGCCTTCCGAACATGCATATCCGCGAGCAGTGCAATCGCCACCTCACTGTCAAACGCGAACGCGGAAGGGTTGCAGAACGTGAGAGGCGGCTCGCGCACAGTCATCGTGATCCCTTCATCGAAAGATATGGGTCACCTGTATTATGTCATGTGTATTGCAATGAGGAGGTTGGGTGCCGAAGCAGGTTGATCACCACGAGCGACGCGAGTCGATCGCTGATGCCCTGTGGCGCGTCGTTGACCAACACGGTTGGTCGCGAGCGACCATGCGTGAAGTCGCCCGAGAGGCGGGAGTCTCACTGGGCCAGCTGCAGCACTACTTCTCCTCACGCGCGGAGATGTTGGCCTTCGCGATGGCGTTCGCCTCAGAACAGACATCTCGCCGAGTCACAGAAGGTCTGGAGTCACTCGACCAACCCCCGCACCCTCGAGACGTGCTGCGAGTAGTCCTCACCGAGATGCTCCCCCTCCGACCCGACTCCCGTGCCACCAGTCGCATGAACGCGGCCTACGTGCTCGAAGCCATGCACGACCCAGCGCTGCGTCAACAGGTTGGGCTCGGATTGCAGAACGGACGTGCAATGGTCGAACAACTTATCCGGGAGGCGATGAGTCATGGGCTCATCGGTCCAGACTGCGATCCGACCATCGAAACCGACCTGGTACTTGCGTTGACGGGTCTCGCCCCCCTGCTCGATCTCAACGTCATCGAACCGCCAGCGGCTCTCGCAGCCATCGATCAGCATCTCGATCGTCTCTTCGGAGGTGCGTCATGACAGGCGCAGGTGTTCGCTTACCCTCCTGGTTCACGACGAACCCCCGCGTGGACGATCGGGTGATCGGCGCGGCCGCCTTCAGCGGGACGTGCGGGCGGTGTCTGGGGCGGCCCCTCGTCATCCGGTGAGGAAGGCGATGACGACGCACACGCTGACCGGCACCACACGCACCGCCAGCAGGACCGCTCCCGCTCGCCCGCGGACCGCGTTGCCCCGCCGGTCACCGCACACGCTCGGCGATCACAGTCGCGATCGCCAGGGCCTCATAGCAGTCATGTGTCCCCGGCCTGCCGCGGTCAGCAGCGTGCTCGAACTGGATCGCTCCACCAGAAGGCACCCCCACCCACACCCGGCAGGTCAACCGCCCGCTCTGGCTGCGATCGGTCAGCACGAACGCCGACCGCCCCGCAACCCGCACCGGCCGGAAGTTGTCCTCACTGCGGTAGACCTCGGCCAGGGCCCGGAAACTGTGACGAACGTCGGGCACGAAGAACATGACCGCCCCCGGCCCCCTGCCAGGCAGGGCGTGCCACCGGCAATAGGAGTGCCCCTCCGGGACCCCACCAGGGTGAGCGAACCCGAACCGTGCCAGATCGCCCGGCGTGAGCACCACGCACTGGTGATGCACCAACTCGGGCAACGACCAGGGCGCCGGGCCCGGCGACCGTTCCGGACCCACGACTGTCGGAGGTGGCGTCGGTATCGCCTCACCCTCGGTAGTACATGCCGCTGACACCGTGGCGAGCAAGAGGAGTGCAGCCACCCACAGTGCGCGTCGAGTCCCCTGCAAGGCACTTCGAGACATCCGACCGGATAGATCCAACGAGAGTCCCCCTACGGTGCGCTCGCGACAGAACCGACATTGCGGTGGCGCCCATACGCACCGGCCGACGTGTAGCGGACCCATACCCTCTCCCAACGGGCCACCCTTGCCTGTCTACAACCTCGAAGGCACGGAGTCTTTCCGGTGGTCATTCAACCGGTTGAGGCGGCATCCCCAGGAGCAGTTGTCACATATACGACGCGGGGTCCTCGCGGCGAACGACACACCATTTGATACGCCAGCCGTTCAACACCCCTGCGCCGACGGTTGCTACTTGACGCCGGAGAACACGTATTGCAGCACCACTAATGCCAGCTCGTTGTTTTGAATGAACTGCCACAGAACGTTATCCACCATTTTTCTTCCGTTCATGGAGTGAAGGGGTTTGGTGTCGGCGGCTTCCTATTCTACGTCGTCGCCGGCGGGGCGTTATCGTCTGGGCGGTCAACCTCGTCGGCAGAGCGTTGCTGCTCGCGGGCGGTTCGACGTTGCTGTTCGGCTCGATCTCGCAACTGCTGGAGGAACTCTCGATCCGCCTGAGGGTCCTGCGGGACGTAGCGGCCGGGATGGTCGTATTCCGGGAACTCGCTCGCCGCGGCTGAGTGCTGGCGGCGCGGTCGTTCATCGGCCGTCGGGCGTCCGACCGCCAGCCACACCAGCGCACCGATCAACGGGAGCATCACCACCAGTACCACCCAGGCGAATTTGGGCAGTCCTCGCACTGCGGCGTCGTCGGTGGTGATGATGTCGATCAGCGCGATCACCAGAACCGCCAGGTAGATCAACCCGAGATACGGCATGTTCGACCCCTCTGTCGCGCGACGTACACCAACTTGCTGCACCCACAGCAGGTGTCCGTTCAAACTCTTGGTTCGATCAACATAGACCCCGGGACCCAACCACCCGGGTGAGTGGCAGCTCCCGCGATGACCGAGGTGGCTGGTCGCGTCATACCAGGACGGCCAGGTGCCAACGCGGCGAACCTCACTCCGGACCGGTCAGTCGACACTGTGAGGACCTGGGGCGCCGAGCAATGTTCGGCGAGCAGGTCGTTGAACCCCACCTGCTGGCGCGAGGAGGTGAGCCAGCCGACTGGGTTGGACAAGCGCTTCGGCGGGCGGCGGGCCGGTAGGTGTCGTCGCTGCCGCCGAGCGCGACGACCTCCGCTGACCCGGTGGTTCGGATGACGGGACGGCGGGGGTATGTCGGCGTGGGAAATGCGGACTTCGACCGCCCTCGACCTCTTCCGGTGAAAAGTGATCGACGACTTGTGAGTGCGATTGGCGGTTGGGGTTAGGATCACCTCACTTGGTGATCCTGATCGGGAAGAGGGTGCTGGCTCGTGGTCGTGTTGAATCGCAGGCGGATGTTGACGTTGAGTTTGACGGCCGCGGCGGGGGTGTTGGCCGGGTGCGGTTCCGCCGCACGTGATCCGGGCGTTGATGGGTCTGCTGCTGTGTCTCCCGAGCCTGCTGCGTTTCCGGTGACGATCGATCATGTGTTTGGGTCGACGACTATCGATGGGGCCCCGTCGCGGATCGCGGTCATCGGTATCGGCGATGCCGATGTGTTGTTGGCGTTGGGGGTGATGCCGGTGATGGTGCCGGTGTGGAAGGGCTCGACTGACGACGGTATCGGTGAGTGGGCCGAATCCAGGGTGGCCGGCCATGACCCCTCGGCGTTGCTGAATGCGACGGCCGATTTCAGTGTTGCGGCGGTGGCCGCGGCCCAGCCGGACTTGATTCTTGCAGTGAATAACGCGATCGACGAGCCCACCTATCGGCTTCTGTCTTCGATCGCGCCCACGGTGTTACACGCCCCCGAGCACACCGACTGGGTACTGCCGTGGCAGGAGGTGACCACCCGGATCGGTTCCGCCGTGGGACTGCCCGGTGCGGCGCAGGAGCTGGTGTCTGGCACCGAGGAGTTGGTTGCCAGCCGGCAACGGGAGAACCCCCAGTTCGTCGGCAAGACCGCGGCGATGGTGGTGCGGTGGGGAGACGGAAACCTGCGGGTCTACAGCCCCGAGGCTGCGCGTACCCAGTTGCTGACCGGTTTGGGTTTCGCGCCGCCACCTACTCTTGCGTCGGAGTTCAACGGCCAGTTGTTCGTAGAGGTCTCACTGGAGAACATTCCGATGATCGACAGCGACGTCATTGTGTTCGACAACTGGCAAAACTCGCGTGCGGCAATGGAGTCTTTGAACCTGTTCTCCCAGCTGCCTGCGGTGCGTTCTGGGTCGCTGATCGGGTTGGACCCCATTGTTAGTGATGCGGTGTCGATGCCGAATCCGTTGACGGTACCTTTCGTGCTCGACGAACTCGTCGCGCAACTCAGGGCGATATCTCTCTGACGTTCGCTGGCCGCGTTAGTCGTGTGCGTACTGTCTGCAGCCGGTACCACCAGCCCAGGCCGGCGACGGCAAGCATGATGACGACGGTCACGGGTAACCACACCGCGAATGTCGACAGGTTGTGGGTCCCGGCGAGGTCGTAGAGGGCACCTACTCCCGCTGACGCGGCCAGGCAACCGAGCCCGGCGATGCTGTTGAGCAGCCCGAAGTGTGCGCCGAGATGTCGTTCAGCAGCCAGTCTCGCCGCCGTGTCTCGCATCGGGGGCACCATGAGCATCTGTCCCAGGTGCAGCAGCGCGATCCACGCCGCGAGTGCGGCATAGCCGAGGGCAACGTTCGCATCAACCATGGCGGTGAGTGCTGGGGTCAAGAACGACATCCCTATCATTGCCATCCCGACGATTACCGCGCGGCGATGGCCGATCCGATGAGTCACCGCAACCATCGGGCGCTGGCCGACAATCACGAGTATCGCCGCGCCGGCGTAGAACCAACCCAGACCTGATTCGTCTCCGGTCAGAGAGCGCAGCTCTACAGGCAGCATGAGGTATATCAAGCTGAATGCCGCCAGCTGGGTTCCGCACAGCGTGGCGTAGACGATGAACACTCTGTCTGACAACACCGTTCGCCACACCGCGGTCAACGGTGCAGAGTCCTTGCTGTCAGCTGTGGTGCTCACGGTCGCGGGGAACCATTGCCAGAACGCAAGCCACAGCAACGCGAACAACGCGGCCGCGCAGGACGTCGTCCACGCAAAAGGCACGCCCAACAGCAATGTGCCGATTACCGGTCCGATCACGGTGCCGGTACGGCTACACATCTGTTCGAGTCCGAACAACTCGGTCCGCCGCATAACGCCGTCGCGTTCAAGCCGGGCGCCCACCGCGGCGTTGGCGGCTTCGACAGCGGGGGCGAATAGTGCCGCAGCCACACCGATCAGTACCACCCCGATGATCACCCCGGGAAGCGTTGTCACGACGCCGACCACCACAAATCCGACTATCCTCAGCGCGATTCCCGCCAAGATGATCACTCGCGGGCCGAACCGGTCGGCCACGCTGCCGCCGACAAAGAACAAACCCTGTTGCGACGCCATACGTAAGCCGAGAACCAGCCCCACCACTGCCGCCGAGAAACCCAAGTCACTGGTCAGACGCACAGCGAGGAACGGAACCACCAGGTAGAAACCAACATTGAACAGCGTCATCGACACCAGCATCAACCGCACCGGGCCGGGCAACACACGCCACCGCAACCAGCCGTGCGCTACAGCCTCACCGCCAGAAGCTAACGTGTCGTGATCCCGATCAATCACGTTCGATGAATCCAACGGCCGACCCCGACCAGGAACTCCGACGATCCGTCGTGCATTTCGGCAACCGCACCGCACCCGCGAGTCGCCAGTCGCATCAACGGATAACCTCCATTTTCAGTCCCCCACCGCCTCGACCCACGAGCCACACAGAGAAACCTATCAATGACATCGAGCGGGCACACAGACGCCAACCCTAGGAACTCGAGCAACGTAGCCAACGAGACGTGTTGTCGTAGGACGAGTAGACCGCCGCAGGTCACGGATCACAGGTGTCTTCGGTGTGGCGCTCTTTGCGAAAAGCCCCTGAATCGTCCACAATCCGCAGGGCGCCAAGAACGGTTCCAGTGGAGTCCACTCTCGAACCGGTAGTCGCCTCCGGTCACCAGCCGCTCGGCGAGATCGTCTGCCGCCGAGCGCGACGACATCCCATGACCCTGTGGGTGGTTCGGATGAGAGGGCGGCGGGGTGCATCGGCTGCTGCGCGCGACGGGGGGGTTTCGGGCTCGGCGAGTTCGGGCTCGGCGGCGGTGAGTGGGGCGCGGATCTGCCCGCCGTCGATCTGTTGCCATGCCGGGATCACCGACGGCGCCAGAATGCGAGGCGGTACGGGCCGCGATCGACGCCCTGTCGTAGCAGTCCGGCGCGCAGCTCCCGCCCGCCACGCTATTGCCCGCATCGCAGCGCTTCCGATAAGACGTGTCGTGACGGTGCGTCGATCGGCAACCCGTATGTCGCGGTGACGGTGACGAACTGGGTCGCATACTGGCACCAGAACTCTCGCGCGGGCGGCATCCAGCGTGCCGGCTCCGAATCGCTCTTGTCCTGATTCGAATGCCCGTCGACAGCAACGAGATTGGCCGAGTCGTTCGCAAAATCGAGTCGTCGCGCAGGCGGCCACGACCATGCACCCATGTCCCAGGCGTACGACAACGGAACGATGTGATCGATCTGCACCGCGGTCGCACTTCGGTCGCGCCGGAAGGCGACGAAGTCGCCGGTGTACGGACTCTGCAGTTCGCCGGCGAGCACCGCCCGCGGACAACTCGACACCGGGCCGGTTCTGACGTCGCGCAGATCGCGGGCGAGAACGTCATTGCGCGTGTCACACCCGTTTCGGCCACCCGCGACGGTGACCGCATCGGACCATGCACTCCCGAAAGCGGACCGGTCGTAATCCTCTCGGTCGGTGCGGCTCGCAGAGATCGGCACCGATGCCAGAGACGCCAAAGCCTGACTCGCCATCGCCCGTATTCGCGGGTCGATGTCGGGATCGGCTCGAAAGCCGCCCACCCCGAACGCCACCGCCACCGCAGTGACGACTGCTGCGACGAGCACCGCCCACCGACGCGGGGGCCAGGACACATGGGTCCGCGGAGTCCACAGCATCCATCGCACCCGCATGCGCAGACGCCACAGTGTGGGCGAGGACAACCGAAGACCACACGACCCCATGCATTCTCAGACGCAGACGACGCGCATCCGGTTCCGGCGACACGCCGCAGCCCGGACCGCGCTCAGGACTTGTCGAGGTAGGCGATCTTGTGCGGCACCAGGATTCCGTCGACGAGATCGGCGAGCGGCCGGTGCTCCAGCAGGGTGATGTCGTCGCTCACCACCGCCTCGGCGAGCTCACGCGCATCCTCGATGACCTCGACATCCTCGAGCAGCGAGAGAAATCGCAAGGACGTGTTGACGCCGGACTGCAGCGAACCGAGCAGGTCCCCTTCACGTCGCTGTTCCAGATCCACTCGTGCGAGCTCGAATCCGTCGTTGGAGCCCGCGACGGCCCGGAGCCGGTCCATCGACGGTGACATGTCCCGGGCGCCCGTCATCAGCAGACACAGCCCAGCGTGCTGACCGCGTCCCACACGGCCGCGCAGCTGATGCAACTGGCTCACGCCGAACCGATCCGCGTCGACGATGACCATCGTGGTCGCATTGGGGACGTCCACACCCACCTCGATCACCGTCGTCGACACCAGGACGTCGATCTCCCCGCGCCCGAATTCGTCCATGATCGCGTTCTTCTCGTCTGCGGGCAGCCGACCGTGCAGCATCGCCACCCGCCGGTGCGCGAACGGGCCACCCACCAGGATCTCGTACTGCTCCAGGACAGATGTGGTCCGCGGCGCCTTCTCGTCGTCGTCGGGCTCGGGCTCGGGACCGTCGCCGATACGCGAGCACACGACATACACCTGACGTCCCGCGTCGATCTCCTCGTTGGCCCGCGACCACACACGATCCACCCACGACTGTTTGCTCGTCGGCACCACGGAGGTCGTGATCGGCTGCCGGCCGCGCGGCAGCTCTCGCAGAACCGACGTCTCGAGATCACCGAAGGCCGTCATGGCGACCGTCCGCGGGATCGGGGTCGCGGTCATGACCAGGAAATGCGGCACCCGTCCGTCGCGGCCTTTGCCCCGCAGAACGTCTCGCTGCTCCACCCCGAACCGGTGCTGTTCGTCGATGACGACCAGACCGAGGTCGAAGAACTCCACCTTGTCCTCGAGAAGCGCGTGGGTTCCGATCACGATGCCGGCCTGACCGGTCACCACATCGAGGAGGGTCTGCCGCCGCCCCTTGGTCTTCATCGAGCCGGTCAGCAACGCGATCCGGGTCGCCCCCTCGGCAGCGGTGAGTTCCCCCGCCTCGGCGAGATCGCCGAGCATCGTCTTCATCGTCCGATAGTGCTGAGCGGCAAGAACTTCTGTCGGCGCCAGGATTGCGCACTGGAACCCGTTGTCGACGACGCGCAGCATCGCCAGCAGCGAGACGAGCGTCTTGCCCGAACCCACCTCACCCTGCAACAACCGCGACATCGGCTGTGCGCGAGCCAGATCTTCGGCGAGCTCCTCCCCCACCTGGAGCTGGCCGTCGGTCAGCGTGAACGGTAGGCGCTCGCGCAGGGCGTCCTCCAGCCGCCCCGGAACACGCGGACACGGCGGCGCCGAGTCACTGCGCCCGGCCAACCGACGCTGTGCGAGCACGGTCTGGATGGCCAGCGCCTCGTCGAACTTCAACCGGTGCGACGCGACTTTCACGTCGTCCTCGGAATCGGGCAGGTGGATCTTGCGGATGGCCTCGTCGGTACTGACGAGGCCGCGCTCGCGCCGTTCGGAGTCGGTGAGCGCATCGGGGATCGGGGCGCTCTCGCTCAGTACCCGCCGCACCGCACCGAGGATGTCCCACGTCTGGATGTTCTTATTGGCCGGGTACATCGGCAGGATGTCACGGTCGAACATCGTGACCAGCGGATGGTCACCGTGCCCGCCGGTCACCTGTTCCTCGATCGCGTACATCTCGGTCAGCATCTTCGACCCGACGACGTCCTCGATCTCGGGGTCACCGTCGGGCAGGATCATCCACTCCGGATGCGACAACTGGATCTGGTCGCGAAAATACTTGACCGCCCCGGCCATCATCACCCTCGTGCCGGGGCGCAGCAGCCCCTTGATCCGGTAGGCGTTGAAGAAGCTGGCCTCGTACACCTCGTTGTCGTCGGAGATCTTGACCTTGAGGAACGAGCCGTTACGGCTCTTCATCCGGATGAGGTCCGACTTCGTGATCCGTCCGACGATGGTCAGCCACTCGCCGGCCTCCGGTCGCTCCTGATCGGCCACGTGACCACGCCGAATGTACCGGCGGGGCGTGTACCGCAAGAGTTCGCCGACGGTGTGCACACCGACGGTGGCCAATTGCTCGGCCGGCTTCTCACCGAGAACGTCGACGAGCGAGTCCGACAGGGTCAGCCCGGTCACTCCACACCCACCTGGACCAGGTCGCCGCGCTGTCCGGTGCGATACACCGCCAGTTCGATGCCGGGATAGCTGCGTCGCATCTGCTCGGCGACCGCCTCCAGGGCCGAGTCATCCACGTCGACACCCGCGAGCACGGTCACCAGTTCGCCGCCGGTGGAGAGCATCAGGTCGACCAGGGCGGTCAACGCCGATGTCTGGTCCGGAGCCACGACGAGGACGTCGTCGCCGATGAGCCCCAGCACGTCACCGACCTCACACATCCCCGCCAGCGTCATCATCTTGGTGCCCGCCGTCTGCAGCGAGCCCCATCGCGCTCCCGCTGCCGCCTCCGCCATCGCGTACGCGTCGACGTCGGGCGTCTCGCCGGGGTCGTGCACGGCGAGGGCTGCCAGGCACTGGGCCATGGACGACGTCGGCAGCATCAGCACCGACCGTCGGGTGGACCGCACCTCGGTCGCGACCGTCACCAGGTCCTGAGAGCTCAGTGCGCCGTTGGCCATGACGACGACGTGCGCGCTGTCGGTCTCCCGGATCGCCTGCCCGAGGTCGGACGCGGACAGGCCGTCGTCGGCTCGCAACACGACGGCCCCGGCCTCGCCGAACAGTTCGGCGGCGCCGTCGCCCGACACCACCGCCACCACCGCGCGCTTGTGACGAGGGGGCGGCTCTGTCGAATCCGGTTGCGCGCGAATGGCATCCAAGGCGAAACAGCTGATCCGGATGTCCGAGAGCCGTCCGAGGCCGGCGCCGGCCTCCACCGCCGCACCCGGCTCGCAGGTGTGGACATGCACCGAGAAACGTTCGCCCTCACCACTGGAACTGTCGCCGACGATGACGACCGCATCCCCGAGGTCGTCGAGCTTCTTGCGCAGCTCGGCGATCTGCTCGCCGGCAGCCCCGTCGAGGAGGTACATCACCTCGAAATCCTGCTCGCTGTCCTCCAGGCAACTCTCGTCCGGCCCGTGACCCAGCGTGGTGCTGTCGGTGAGGATGCCGCGGTATCGGCGACGGCGATGGGCCACGCCGGTGATCACCTGCACCATCGCGTCGACGACCGCCAGGAACCCGCGTCCGCCCGCGTCGACCACCCCGGCGCTGGCGAGCACCGACAGCTGTTCCGGAGTGCGTTCGAGGGCATCCGCGCAGTCGTCGGCGACGGCGCGCACCAGATCGGCGGCCGACTCCGACTCGTGTGCGGCCGCGGACTCGGCCGCCACACGTACGAGGGTGAGCACGGTGCCCTCGCGCGGGTCGCTCACCGCGCGCGTCGCCGCGAGTGAACCGAGCCGCAGACCCAGGGTCGACAGTTCGGCGAAGGTCAGGGCCGGGGTGTCGCCGAGGATCTCGGCGCCGTCGGCGAGCCCCACGAGCACCTGCGAGAGGATGATCCCCGAATTGCCGCGCGCCTGGGCCACGGCGCCGTCGGCCATCGCCCGTGCGACCTCGGGCAACGACGCGTCCGGCGGGGTGGCCTCGGCCGCCTCGGCCGCCGCCCGCATCGTGAACAGCATGTTGCTGCCGGTGTCGGAATCAGGGATCGGGAAGACATTCAGGTCGTTGATCTCACCGCGCAGCGCCTCGAGCTGATCGACCGACGCGCGAGCCCAGTCGCGCAGCAGTTGCGGATTGACGGTGCTGGCGATCACACGGTGGCTCTTTCTCGCTCTGACGTGCCACGCGACGGGCAAGAGGACCGCGGGCTACGGGACCGGCTGGTGAGGATGTGTGCAAGGCTACCCGGGGTGTCCGACCGACCCGCACGAGCGAGCGGACCCCCAGGCGGTACGGCCCGGATTTGGTCACGTCCGTCCGACCTGGTTATCCTTGCAGGGTTGCCTATCGCCTCAGCGTGCACACCTTCCGGTGGTGCCGATCGATCCGACAGGCTGACCACCAGACCATAATCATCTATCAAGGGAGTTCGACGATGGCTGCCGTCTGCGACATTTGCGGCAAGGGCCCGGGCTTCGGCAAGTCGGTGTCTCACTCACACCGGCGCACCAACCGCCGCTGGAACCCGAACATCCAGTCCGTTCGCGTGGAGGTCGCCCCGGGCAACCGCAAGCGTAAGAACGTCTGCACTTCCTGCCTGAAGGCCGGCAAGACCGCAGCTGTCTGACCCCTCCACCCGCGTGCGGGTGAGGTGTTCGGAAAGCAAGAGACCCGATGCCACGAGCGAGAGCTCCCCGGCATCGGGTCTTTGACGTGTGCGAGATAGGGTTTCGCCCATGGCCTCTTCGAATTCCGTTGCATCCACCACTGCCCCCGACACCGCCGAAGCCGCACTCGTGACCGAGACCAACGGCGTGCTCACCATCGCGGTGTCGACCGCGGGCGCGGGCAATTCGCTCGACGACGCAGGGGTCGCCGCCGGCGCTCAGGCGCTGCGCGAGGTGGCTCGAGGCAGCCGGGACGTGGGGGCCGTCCTGCTCACCGGACTGGGCAAGAACTTCTGCGCGGGCGGCAACGTGCGGGCGTTCGCCGGCGCGGACGACCGGCCGACCTACCTCCGCGAGATCGCCGACAACTTCCATCGGCTCGTCAGCGCCCTGTACGAGGCCGACCGCCCGGTCGTCGTGGCCGCGAAGGGATGGGCGGCCGGCGCCGGCATGTCTCTCGTACTCCACGCCGACGTCGCCATCGGCAGCGCGTCGACCAAACTTCGACCCGCCTACCGCGGCATCGGACTCACACCCGACGGCGGATTGACCTGGACGCTGCCCCGCGCCGTCGGCGCCGCCCGCGCGCGGCAGATCATCCTCACCGATCGGATCATCTCTGCCGACGAAGCCCTGCAGTGGGGGTTGTTGTCCGAGATCGTCGCCGATGACGACGTCGATTCGGCCGCGCTCGCCGTCGCGGAGACGATCGCGTCGGGTCCCCGTCATGCCGACGCGGCGACCAAGCACCTGCTGTCGGTCTCGGCGGACAACTCACTCCTCGAGCAGCTGACCCTGGAAGCCCGGTCCATCTCCGAACGGTCCGGACTGCCCGAGGGCATCGAGGGTGTGGACGCATTCGTCGGCAAGCGTGCCGCGGACTTCACCCGCGGGCGATAGCCCTCCGCTACCCGGGGAACGTCGGAACCCGCTCGCGAGCCGATCTCAGGGCAGGCGCCAGTCCACCGGGTCCGCACCGAGGTCCAGCAGTTCCTCGTTGGCGCGGCTGAACGGCCTCGACCCGAAGAAGCCTCTCGACGCCGACAACGGTGACGGATGTGCCGACACGATCGTCGGCACATCCGGCAACCACTTCTCCAAGCTCGCGGCGTCCCGGCCCCACAGGATGGCGACAAGGGGTTCGTCGCGGGCGGCGAGTGCCTTGATCGCACACTCGGTCACCTCTTCCCACCCCTTCCCGCGGTGTGAGGCGGGCTCCCCCGGGGCCACGGTCAGGACCCTGTTCAGCAGGAGGACTCCGTTGTCCGCCCACGGTGTCAGGTCACCCGTGGTCGGCATCGGGTATCCCAGGTCCGAGCAGTACTCCGTGTAGATGTTGGCCAGCGAACGCGGGATCGGCCGCACCTCGGGGGCAACCGAAAAGCTCAGTCCCACCGCGTGCCCGGGGGTGGGATACGGGTCCTGGCCGACGATGAGGACCCGGACGTCGTCCAGCGGGCGGGTGAACGCACGCAAGATGTGTTGTCCGCCGGGGAGATAACGCCTCCCCTGCGCGACCTCGTCCCGTAGGAAGCGGCCCATCTCGGTGATGACCGGCTCCACCGGCGCAAGGGCCTCCGCCCACCCCGGGTCGATCAGTTCGGCAAGTGGTTTCGGCGAGGCCGTCATCGATGCTCCTCCGTCACTGGTTCTTTCCCGTCGCCCTCGACATCAGTCCAGTCGTCTCAGGGCGGTGCGGAAGTGCTGGGCGTTCTGGAAGTACATCTCGCAGTTCAGTTCGGTGTGCCCTTCCGGGACCTCGTAGCCCTCGCGCAGACGGGCCGGGACACCGAGCGCCATCCGACGCGGCGGCACATCGAACTTGAACGGGACCACCGCTCCGGCACCGACGATCGCGCCGTCACCGACGGTCGAACCGTTGAGGACCACCGACCCCGAGGCGATGAGACAGTCGTCGCCGATGGTCGCGCCCTCGACGTGCGCATTGTGACCGACCACGCATCGCTCACCGATGACAGTCGGATCGAAGACCGTGCAATGCACGACCGTCCCGTCCTGGATGTTGGTGCGCGCGCCAACCGTGATGGTCCCGTAGTCCGCGCGCAGGACCGCCCCGGGCCACACCGACACCCCGTCACCGAGGGTGACAGCCCCGATCACCACCGCGTCCGGATGGACGTAGGTGTTCTCGCCCAGGACGGGCTCTCGATCATCGAGTGCGTAAATCGCCATAGGGCGACTCTAGCCACCGGACGGGTCGGCAAAGGACTGCCACCCGTGTAGATCCGGTCCCCCGGGTTCGCCGACCCGCTGTCCGTCGACCCACACCTCCGGCGCGGTCGGCGACGGGTCGCCCACCGTGCCGATGACGGTCCACCCGTCAGGCACCGAAGCCGGGTCGAACGCGGCGAGCAGGTGATGGTCCTCCCCTCCGGCGAGGACCCACTGATCGACGCCGACCCCGAGTGCGCGAGCCAGCCCGGACAGATCGGGCCGCCGGGGTACGTCGTCGGCGCGGACGCTCATCACGACACCCGCCGCACGCGACATGGTGATCAACTCCTCGACCAACCCGTCGGAGATATCGGTCATGGCGTGCGCGCCCGCGGCCGCCGCGACCGGCCCCTGGGTCAGGTCGGGCGCCGGAACACGATGCAAGGCAACGACATCCGGCCAGCCGGAAGGATCGATGCGCGGATCGGACAGTACGGCCAAGCCCGCCGCACCGGCACCCAGGGGGCCGCTCACCGCCAGCACGTCGCCGGCCTGCGCGCCTCCCAGCGACACCGGTCGCCGCCCCTCGAGGGCGCCGACGGCGGTCACGCTCACCACCACCTGGCCGGCGGCGACGAGATCACCGCCCAGTACGCGCGCCCCGAGCGCGTGCGCGGCATCGACCACCCCGTCGTTCAGATCGAGGACCACCCCCACCGGAGTCGACGCGGGACAAGCGATCGAGACGACGAGTCCCGTTGTGCGACCGCCCATCGCGGCCACGTCCGCGGCACTCTGCACGACGGCGCGGGCACCGATCTGTCGCGGCGTCGACCAGTCGAACCGGAAGTGTCGCCCCTCGACGACGGTGTCGGTGCTGATCACCGCCGACCCGCCGATGTCGAGAACCGCTGCGTCGTCGCCGGATCCGATGACGATGTCGCCGGTGGGGTCCCCGGCAGTCGCGGCAGCGGTCAACGCGGCGATCACCGCGCGTTCCCCGATCTCCCCGACCGTGTCCGTACGCACGATCCCGCCCCGCGTACCGCCTGCGTCGTCGGAGGTCACCGGTTCGGCCTGCCTTTCTCTCCGGTCGCGCACGTACGGGGTTGTCGGTGACAATGTGTGCCACAGTGTATTGGGCCGTCGATGTGGCTCAGACGGAGAGGATGTCCGTGGTTCAGGCATACATACTGATCCAGACCGAGGTCGGCAGGGCGGCGCTGGCGGCGGCGACCATCGCCGAGATCTCGGGCGTCGCATCGTCGGAGGAGGTCAGCGGGCCCTACGACGTGATCGTCCGCGTGGATGCCGCCGACGCGAAGCATCTGACCGAGAGCGTGGTCCCGCAGATCCAGAAGGTCGACGGCATCACCCGCACCCTCACCTGCCCGGTCGTCACCACCACGCGATGATCGGGGGCACGATGCGCCCTGGCCGAGATCGGTCCCGATGCACGTCCCCGAGCACACGACTCCTACTGTGGTCCTGTGACGTCAGCAGGTTCGGATGACACTCCGCAGGACTCCGTAGACGACCCGAAGGTCGGCGACCTCCCCGACGACGATGCGGCGGGCGCCACCCGCTACGGGGGCGGCGGCCGGCTCAGTCCGGCCCTGGTCGCGACTCTCGTGGCCATCCCGGTCATGGTTCTCGCCGGTTTCATCGTGTTCGCGGCATTGCGCCCCGACCCGGTGAACCCCATCGAGTCCTACGATTCCGCCGCAGCCGTTCCGGAAGCGTGTACGAGACTCCTCGCCGAGGCGCCCGAGCAGTTCGAGGGATTCGAGGCGAAAGAGATCTCCGGGGACCGCGCGACCTGGCCGGCCGCGGAATCCGGCGACGACATGACGCTGCGCTGCGGGGTGACCCGTCCGGCGGAGCTGTCGCCGACGAGCAACCTGCAGGAGATCCATGCCGAGGGTCAGCAAGGCGTCCAGTGGTTCATCACCGACACCGTCGACGGCTCCGGCCAGGCGTACGTGTGCGTCGACCACCGGCCCTATGTCGCCATGTGGGTGCCGTCGAATGCCGGCAACGGGCCCATCACCGACATCTCCGGGCTGATCGACCGGACACTCGAACGCGGTCCGCTCGACTTCGGCTAGCGGGCGGCGCGCACCCGTGCCGCCGGGATCAGTCCCGGTAGATCTCCGGCTTGGTGCTGCGTCCCAGCAGCGAGTTGATGGCGTCGGCGACGGACATGCCGTCGTGGCACACCTGATGCACCGCGTCGGTCAGTGGCATCGGCACCTGATGCTTCTCGGCGAGTGCCCGCACCGACGAGCAGGACTTCACGCCCTCGGCGACCTGACCGTTGGTGGCCTGCTGGGCTTCGGCCATCGTCGCCCCCTCACCCAGTCGCGCGCCGAAGCTCCGGTTGCGCGACAGCGGTGACGAGCAGGTGGCGACGAGATCACCGATCCCGGCCAGTCCGGCCAGCGTCTCGATCTGTGCACCCACCGCCACACCGAGCCGGATCGTCTCGGCCAGTCCACGGGTGATGATGGTGGCGAGAGTGTTCTGACCGAACCCGACCCCGCTCGCCATCCCGCAGGCGAGTGCGATGACATTCTTGGCCGAGCCGCCGATCTCGCAGCC
The DNA here is from genome assembly GCF_051789125.1 of Gordonia terrae. Taxonomy (GTDB): domain Bacteria; phylum Actinomycetota; class Actinomycetes; order Mycobacteriales; family Mycobacteriaceae; genus Gordonia; species Gordonia terrae_A. Next base: position 3,397,961 of record NZ_CP196526.1, read on the forward strand.
GACCACATCGGTGTTGGTGTACGGGCGGAAGTACCGCGTGCTGAACGCACTCTGTAGCTTCTCCGCACGCGACTCATCGGTGCATGCGATCACCGTCGCGGCCGGTTGTCCCTCGGCCACCTCCCGGGCCAGGTTGGGTCCGGTCAGCACCGCGATGCGGTCGTCTTCGACACCGGTCACCTCGGCGATGACCTGACTCATCCGCAGCAACGAGTTCGATTCGATGCCCTTGGCCAGGGACACCAGCGACGCGTCGGACCCGATGTAAGGCGTCCACTGGGTCAGATTCGGCCGCAAGGACTGTGAGGGCACACCACACACGACGATGTCGGCACCCATGAGCGCATCGACCGCCGAAGCGGTCGCGGACAACCCCTCGGGCAGCGTGATGTCGGGGAGATAGTCGGGGTTGACGCGCTCGCTGTTGATCGCATCGGCCAACTCGGGGCGGCGCGCCCAGATCACCGTGTCGGTACCCGCATCGACGAGGACCTTTGCCACCGAGGTTCCCCAGGAACCTGCTCCCATCACCGCCGCGCGCACCGCAACCTCCTGTCGGGGGGACACTTAGCATCCACTCGGACGGCCACTCGGACCGACCGACCCTGCTCACCCTAGTGCCCCGCGGCGCCGACCGACCCGGAATGTCACCCACCATGACCCGGTGCATCATGATGGTCTACATGGAACACAGTTCGGTCGACGTGGGCGTCGACTCGGCGGACGTCGACCAGACGGACGGCGATGCTGTGGACGCCGGTTCCGGCGACGAGCACTCGGCCGCCTCGACGGTGGCAGCCGTCCTGGCGGTGAAGAGTCTGAATCGGGCCAAATCCCGCCTGGCGGCGACACTGTCCACCGTCCCGGCGCGTGATGACCCGACCACGCACGGGTCGCTCGTCCTCGGCATGTTCCTCGACACCATCGAAGCCCTGCGTGGCGCAGGCGTCGCACGCGTCGTCGTGGTCTCTCCCGACGACGAGGTCCTCGCCGCGGCCCGGCGTGCCGGCATGGAGGGTCTCCGGGAATCCCCGGTCTCGGGACCCTCCACCGCCGGACTGAACGCCGCGTTCGCCGACGGTGCGCGCTGGGCCCGCCGGACGTGGCCGGAGTCGAGCGGACTCATGTTCGTCCAGGCCGATCTCCCCGCCGCGACGAGTCGTTCCGTCGGTGAGGTCGTCCGGGCGGCTCGTGCCCACCCGTCGAGTTTTCTCACCGACCGTGACGGGACCGGCACCGTCCTCCTCCACGGCTCGACCGACGACGCGACCGCGGTGCCGCGATTCGGTCCCGCATCGGCGGCGGCGCACCGGGCGGCCGGCGCCGTCGAGCTCGACCCGGCCGGTCACCGGTGGGCCGACCTGCGCACCGACGTCGACACCGCTGCCGATCTCGCCGTCGCCCGCGAGATCGGGCTCGGCCGACACACCATCGAAGCCCTCCGTAACCTTTGATCGCGGCACGTTCCCGGCCTTCTCGGCCATCGGCCGTGTACGTCACCGACGGTGATGGGTCATGATTGACAGGTGAGCCCAGCCGACGACACCGCTTCGCAGACCACAACGGTCACCACGACACCGATCCCCAATGCGCCGCCGGCCGCCACCCTGGTGCCCGACGAGTCCGCGGACCTTCCCGAGGACCGCTACCTCAACCGCGAATTGAGTTGGCTGGACTTCAACTCACGCGTGCTCGCCCTGGCCGAGGACACGTCCTTGCCGCTGCTCGACCGGGCAAAGTTCCTCGCCATCTTCGCCTCCAACCTCGACGAGTTCTTCATGGTCCGGGTCGCGGGACTGAAACGACGCGACGAGACCGGACTGTCGGTGCGGTCCGCGGACGGGCTGTCGCCGCGCGAACAGCTGATGCGGATCGCCGGGCGCACGCAGACCATCGCCGACCGTCATGCCCGCGTCTTTCTCGATTCGGTCCGACCCGCACTGGCGGCCAACGACATCCACGTCGTCTCATGGTCGCAGCTGACCGACGAGCAGCAGGCCCGGATGGTCGACTACTTCCGGGACGAGGTCTTCCCCGTCCTGACGCCGCTCGCCGTCGATCCCGCCCACCCGTTCCCCTACATCAGCGGCCTGTCCCTGAACCTCGCCGTCACCGTCCGGGACGTCAACGAGAGCGGTGAGCACTTCGCCCGGGTCAAGGTCCCCGACAACGTGAATCGCTTCATCCGCGTCGACCGACTCGCCCCGCACCGGGGCCCCGACGACGACAAGAACAGCAAGCGCGCGGTGTTCCTGCCCATGGAGAGCCTCATCGCGGCCAACCTCGGCAACCTGTTCCCGGGTATGGAAATCGTTGAGCATCATGCGTTCCGCATCACCCGCAACGCCGACTTCGAGGTCGAGGAGGATCGCGACGAGGACCTGTTGCAGGCACTCGAACGCGAACTGGCGCGACGCCGATTCGGCTCCCCGGTGCGCCTCGAGGTGGCCGACGACATGAGCGAGCACATGCTGGAACTGCTGCTGCGCGAGCTCGAGGTCAACCCGGCCGACGTCATCCAGGTGCCCGGACTGCTCGACCTGTCATCGCTTTTCGAGATCTACGCACTGGATCGGCCGCATCTGAAGGACCGGCCGTTCGTACCGGCGACACATCCCGCATTCGGCGAGCGCGAGACGCCCAAGAGTGTGTTCTCCACGCTGCGCGACGGCGACGTCCTCGTCCACCACCCCTACGACTCGTTCTCGACGAGCGTGCAGCGCTTCATCGAGCAGGCCGCAGCCGATCCTCAGGTGCTCGCGATCAAACAGACCCTGTACCGCACCTCCGGCGACTCCCCGATCGTCAACGCGCTCATCGATGCCGCGGAGGCCGGCAAGCAGGTCGTCGCACTCGTGGAGATCAAGGCGCGGTTCGACGAGCAGGCGAACATCAAGTGGGCTCGCAAGCTCGAGCAGGCGGGCGTCCACGTCGTCTACGGGCTCGTCGGGCTGAAGACCCACTGCAAGACGTGTCTGGTGGTGCGGCGCGAGGGCTCGACCATCAAGCGGTACTGCCACATCGGCACCGGCAACTACAACCCCAAGACCGCACGGCTCTACGAGGACGTGGGCTTGCTGACCGCCGCACCCGACGTCGGTGCCGACCTCACCGATCTGTTCAACACGTTGACCGGTTACTCGCGGAAGAAGGAGTACCGCAACATTCTCGTTGCGCCCCATGGCATTCGCGCGGGCATCATCAAGCGAATCCAGCGCGAGATCGAACTGTTCCGCGAGGGCGACGAGCGGGCACGGGTGCGACTCAAGGCCAACGCGCTCGTCGACGAGCAGGTCATCGACGCGTTGTACCGGGCCTCACAGAGCGGGGTGCCGGTCGACGTCGTCGTGCGCGGGATCAGCGCCCTACGACCGGGTATGGAGGGTGTCAGCGACAACATCCATGTCCGCTCCATCCTCGGCCAGTTCCTGGAGCACTCGCGGGTCCTGCACTTCGGGGCGCAGAACGAGTACTGGATCGGCAGCGCGGACATGATGCACCGCAACCTCGATCGTCGCGTCGAGGTCATGGTGAACGTGCGCGACGAACGACTCACCGGGGAGCTGAGAGACATCTTCGCCTCCGCGCTCGATCCGAGAACCCGTTGCTGGGTCCTGCACTCCGACGGCAGCTGGGTCGCCTCTCCCGCCGCGGGCGAGGAGGTCCGCGACCACCAGCGGCAGATGATGCGCCGCAATCGTCGTCGGCCGGAAACCAATTCGTGACCGGCACCGAGACGTAACCTTGCGCATCTACCATCGCTGACGATGTCCAAGAAGAAAGAGACCAATGTATGGGCTGCCGGCGGCGTCGTCTGGCGGCCGGGAGCGTCGGGTTCCACCGGCATCGACGACGTCGAGATCGCGGTGGTCCACCGTCCGCGCTATGACGACTGGACGCTGCCGAAAGGCAAGGCGGAGGCGGGCGAGACCCTCGCCGACACCGCGGTTCGCGAGATCGCCGAGGAGACCGGCCAGCGCGTCGTCCTCGGTCGCCATCTCGACGACGTCCACTACGATCTCGGCAACACACGCAAGCACGTGCGTTACTGGTCGGCCCGCGCCCTGGGTGGAGAGTTCGCCGCCGATCACGAGGTCGACGAGTTGCGGTGGATGTCGGTGAGCAAGGCGCACAAGGCGTTGAGCTACCCCCTCGATCGCTCGATCCTGGAGGAGTTCACCCGGCTCCCCGCAGACCTGCACACCTTGCTGCTGGTGCGGCATGCGAAGGCCGGCAGGCGCTCCACCTACAAGGGCGACGACCGTCTACGTCCCCTCGACAAACTCGGCCGCGCGCAGGCGGACGCGCTGGTTCCGCTGCTGGTGGCCTTCGGAGCGACGCGGGTCCATGCCGCCGACCGCGTGCGGTGCGAACAGACCCTCGAACCGCTCCAGTACCGGCTGGGCGTCGACATGCGCAGCGAGCCCGCTCTGTCCGAGGAGTCGTACAAGGCGGATCCGTCAGCGGCACAACAACGGATCTGCGAGCTCGCCTCCGAGAGTTCGGAGGTACTCGCGGTCTGTAGTCAGGGCAAGGTGATCCCGCCGCTGATGGACTGGTGGGCCGAACACGACGGAATCACCCTGCCGAAGGTCTCCACCCGCAAGGGCAGCGTATGGGTCCTGTCCCTGCACGACGGCCGGCTGGTTGCCGCCGACCACATCGCCGGCCCCCTGCCGACCGCCTGAAACCCGTACGGCATCGTCACAAGGCTCCGGACGCAGTTCAACCCCCGGCGGGGGAAGTACGCCGGGGGTTGAACTGTGGCTGTTACCGCTGCGAACCCGAGGGTCAGCGACGAGTGGTCTTCTTGGCCGCGGTCTTCTTCGCGGTGGTCTTCTTGGCCGGAGCCTTCTTGGCTGCGGTGGTGGTCTTCTTCGCCGCGGTCGTCTTCTTGGCCGGGGTCGACTTCTTGGCCGCCGTCGTCTTCTTCGCCGCGGTGGTCTTGGCCGGAGCCTTCTTTGCCGCGGTGGTCTTCTTCGCCGCGGTGGTCTTGGCCGGAGCCTTCTTGGCCGCGGTGGTGGTCTTCTTCGCCGCGGTCGTCTTCTTCGCCGGGGTCGACTTCTTGGCCGCCGTGGTCTTCTTGGCAGCGGTGGTGGTGGTTCCGCTTCCGCGCTTCACGGCCGGGCCGGTGGCGGCGAGCTTCTGCTTGCCGGCGACGACGGCCTTGAACTGAGCACCCGGGCGGAACGCGGGAACCGAGGTCGCGCGGACCTTCACGGTCTCGCCGGTGCGCGGGTTGCGGGCGACGCGCGGTGCGCGCTTCCGCTTTTCGAAGACGCCGAATCCGGTGATCGTGACGCTCTCGCCCTTGTTGACCGCGCGCACGATCGTGTCGACGACGAGCTCGACGGCTTCAGTCGCAGTCTTGCGATCCGCGTCGAGCTTTTTGGTCAGCTCATCGATGAGCTCCGCCTTGTTCATGAGAGTACCTCCGCAAGCTGATCTGACCGAGTTTCGGCCAGCTACCAACACACGGTAAACGTCGGATGTGAAAACGTCCATCTTCCACGCCAATTAAGATGCCGTGTTGCGAAATCGCATGGCAGCTCACGACGGACCGCGCACCGCCGGGAGAACCCGGCGGTGCGGTGGGCAGATCAGTCGGCGAGGGTCCGCGGCTTGAACGCCGGACGCGTCGATTCGTACTCGGAAATCCGCTCTACCTGGCGCAACGTCAGGCCGATGTCGTCGAGACCCTCCATCAGACGCCAGCGGGTGTAGTCATCAATTGTTAACGGCACCACGAGGTCTCCGGCGGTGACGGTCTTGTCGACGAGGCTGACCGTCACCTCCAGCCCCGGATTCTCGTCGAGTCGTTTCCAGAGCAATTCGACGTCGGGCTGCTCCACCTGCGCCGCCACGAGCCCGGCCTTACCGGAATTCCCCCGGAAGATGTCGGCGAAGCGCGACGAGATCACCACGCGGAAACCGAAATCGGACAGTGCCCACACGGCGTGCTCGCGAGACGAACCCGTTCCGAAGTCGGGACCGGCGACCAGGACCGAACCGCGGCTCCACGGTTCGTTGTTGAGGATGAAGTCGGGATCGTTGCGCCAACCGGCGAACAGACCGTCCTCAAACCCGGTGCGTGTCACGCGCTTCAGGTAGACCGCCGGGATGATCTGGTCGGTGTCGACGTTGCTGCGGCGCAGCGGGACGCCGATGCCGGTGTGTTCGGTGAACGGTTGCATGAGAAGAGCCCCTGTTCGAATGATGGGTAAGGATGAGATCGAGGTGCGCCGCAGACTGTTTGGCCGTGACCCGATTGGTTGCACGGCGGAACCGTCTCGCGGCCGTGATTCAACCGAGATCGGCCGGGGCGGACAGCGTGCCGCGGACCGCCGTGGCTGCGGCCACCGCCGGGGAGACGAGGTGGGTTCGCCCACCCTTGCCCTGTCGCCCTTCGAAGTTGCGGTTCGAGGTCGACGCGCACCGCTCACCCGGCGCGAGCTGATCCGGGTTCATGCCGAGGCACATGGAGCACCCCGCCTGGCGCCACTCGGCACCGGCGCCCACGAAGATCTCGCCGAGACCCTCTTCCTCGGCCTGCGCACGCACCCGCATCGACCCCGGCACGATGAGCATCCGCATGCCGTCCGCGACCTTGCGCCCCTTGAGGATGCCCGCGACCTCCCGCAGATCCTCGATGCGGCCGTTGGTGCACGATCCGACGAACACGGTGTCGACCTTGATGTCGCGCAGCGGAGTACCCGGCTCGAGCCCCATGTATTCCAACGCCCTGGCGGCGGCACTGCTCTTCACCTCGTCGCCGTACGCCGCCGGGTCGGGTACTGCTGCACCGAGTGGCGCTCCCTGCCCCGGGTTGGTCCCCCATGTGACGAACGGGGTGAGCGCGGCGGCATCGATGTGCACCTCGGCGTCGAACGTGGCGTCGGGATCAGTCCGCAGACTGTCCCAATAGGCCACGGCGGCATCCCAATCGGCACCGGACGGAGCGTGGGGACGCCCCTTGAGGAACTCATAGGTGACCTCGTCGGGCGCGATCATGCCAGCCCGCGCGCCGGCCTCGATCGACATGTTGCACATCGTCATCCGGGCTTCCATGGACAACTTGCGGATCGCCTCGCCGCGGTACTCGAGCACATACCCCTGCCCGCCGCCGGTCCCGATCTCGGCGATGATCGCCAGGATCAGGTCCTTGCTCGTGACCCCCGCCGGCAGTTCGCCGTCGACGTTGATCGCCATCGTCTTGAAGGGGCGCAGCGACAGTGTCTGGGTCGCCAGGACATGCTCGACCTCGCTGGTTCCGATACCCATCGCGATAGCGCCGAACGCGCCGTGGGTGGAGGTGTGGCTGTCGCCGCAGACCACGGTCATGCCGGGCTGTGTCAGGCCGAGTTGCGGACCGACGACATGGACGATGCCCTGCTCGGCGTCCCCCATGGGGTGCAGACGGATACCGAATTCCGCACAGTTGCTGCGCAGGGTGTCGACCTGTGTACGGGAGACCGGGTCGGCGATGGGCTTGTCGATGTCGACGGTGGGGACGTTGTGGTCCTCGGTCGCGATAGTGAGGTCGGGGCGACGCACCGGACGTCCGGCGAGTCGCAGACCCTCGAAGGCCTGCGGACTGGTGACCTCGTGCACGAGATGGAGGTCGATGTAGATCAGGTCGGGATCATGCGTTCCCGACGCGTCGGCCTCTCCGGGTACGACGACGTGGTCGCGCCACACCTTCTCGGCGAGAGTTAGCGGCTGGGCTGGGCTGTTGCTCATGGCTGCACTCGATATCTGCTCGGGTTCAACGGACGGTGCACGCCCGGTGGGGCTAGACGTGCATCTCACTATTTGGACAGCTAGTATCGTCCTATGGGAAAGGATAGCGCATCCGGGGTCAGCAGCGGAATCGGAGTGCTCGACAAATCCGTGGCCGTTCTGCACGCGATCGCCGAGACACCGTGCAACCTGTCCGAGCTGTGCGAGAGGACGGGTTTGCCGCGCGCGACCGCACACCGGCTCGCGGTCGGGCTCGAGACCCATCGCTTCCTGACCCGGGACGTCACCGGGCGCTGGCAACCCGGTCCCGTTCTCGGCGAACTCGCCTCGTCGGCACACGATCCCGTCACGGAATCGGCACTCATGGTCCTCCCCCGGCTGCGCGACATCACCGGCGAGTCCGTCCAGGTCTATCGCCGCGAAGGTGCCGAGCGCGTCTGCGTGGCCGCGATGGAACCGCCGACCGGCCTGCGCGACACCGTGCCCGTCGGCACACGTTTCCCGATGAGCGCCGGGTCCGCGGCCAAGGTCCTGCTCGCCTGGGCCGACCCCGCCACCCAGCGTGCCCTGTTGCACGACAGCATCTTCAGCGAGCGCGCCCTGCACGAGATCCGTCGGCGCGGATGGGCGCAGAGCGCCGGCGAGCGGGCCGCGGGGGTGGCGAGCGTGTCCGCACCGGTGCGCGACGGCAACGGCGATGTCGTCGCCGCCATCTCCGTCTCCGGGCCGATCGACCGGATGGGTCGCCGGCCCGGCGCGCGGTGGGCGGCCGACCTGCTCGCGGCCGCCGACGCGATCCACAAGCGACTGCAGGCATCACGGGTGTGAGTCCCGCCCCCGCCGGCCACTTCAGAGCCGTTGCACGGCGGATCGTTCCACCCGTGCGCGTCGTCGACTAGCGTCGGTGAAATGGGAGTCAATCAACGCAACCAGATCGTCATGTCCGAGGCCGAGATCACCGAGTTCGTCACCCGCAGTCGGACGGCCACCCTCGCCACCACCGGCCCCGACGGGAGCATCCACCTCGTCGCGATGTGGTACGGCGTCATCGACGGCGAGATCTGGTTCGAGACCAAGGCCAAGTCACAGAAGGCGGTCAACCTCCGGCGCAACAGCCGCTGCTCGGTCATGATCGAGGACGGCGACACCTACGACACGCTGCGCGGCGTGGCCTTCGAGGGCACCGCGGAGATCCTCGACGATGCCGACTCGTGCCTGAAGGTCGGGATCAGCGTCTGGGAGCGCTACACCGCTCCCTACACCGAGGAGTCGCGTCCATTCGTCGAGCAGATGATGAACAAGCGGGTGGCCGTCCGGGTCGTTCCCTCGCGCACGCGCTCCTGGGACCATCGCAAGCTCGGAATCCCGGAGATGCCGGCATCGGGCAGCACAGCCGAGTTCCTGTGACGCACATGCCCGTGTGACGCAGTGTGGTTGCGGCACAGACGAAAACACCCTCCCCCTGCTGAGCAGAGGGAGGGTGTTTCTCGTAGCCCCGACGGGATTCGAACCCGCGCTACCGCCTTGAGAGGGCGGCGTCCTAGGCCGCTAGACGACGGGGCCCTGGGAACTTCCGGCGATCAAGACCTTAGCACGGTCTCGATCTCTTTCTGTCCGCTGGGGTACCAGGACTCGAACCTAGAATGGCGGTACCAGAAACCGCTGTGTTGCCAATTACACCATACCCCACTGGCTTGGTTTTCCCTGGGGAAAACTGCCGAGAAAGAGAGTATCAAAGGGTTACCGGAAGTCCACAAACGTGCAGTTCAGACCTGGTTTTCGGCCGCAATCACGCGGGCCGAGCCCAACCGTGCGAGTGTCTTGTCGCGGCCGAGTATCTCCATCGATTCGAACAGCGGAGGACTGATCTGCGACCCGGTCACAGCAACGCGGACGGGACCGAACGCCTTGCGTGGTTTGAGCCCCAGGTCGTCCACGAGAGCGGCATTCAGCGCGTCCTGCAGTGCGGCCGTGGTGAAGGACTCCAGCGACTCGACCGCGGCGATGGTGGCGTCCAGCACCGGCACCGCGTCCGCGCCCAGGTTCTTGCTCGCCGCCTTCTCGTCGATCGCGAAGTCGTCGTCGGAGACATAGACGAATGAGATCAGGCCCCACGCGTCACCGAGGACCTGGATACGCGTCTGTACCAGCTCTGCCAGGGCCGCGAAGGTCTCGTCGTCGGCGGTCTCGGGGAGGTTGCCCTGCGCGATGAGATACGACTTGAGCCGTGCGGTGAAGTCACCGGGGTCGAGCCGGCGGATGTGCTCGGCGTTGATGGCGTCGGCCTTCTTCTGGTCGAACCGGGCTGGATTGGAATTGACCTGCCGCACATCGAAAGCCGCGATCATCTCGTCCAGGCTGAACACGTCGACATCGCTCTTGTAACCCCAGCCGAGCAGCGCGAGGTAGTTGAGCAGGCCCTCCGGGATGAACCCGCGGTCCCGGTGGTGGAAGAGGTTCGACTGCGGGTCACGCTTCGACAGCTTCTTGTTGCCCTCCCCCATGACGAACGGGAGATGACCGAAGGCAGGCACCGCGTCGGCGACGCCGATGCGGATGAGCGCGTCGTACAGGGCGAGCTGGCGCGGGGTCGAGGAGAAGAGGTCCTCGCCGCGCAGCACGTGGGTGATCTTCATCATGGCGTCGTCGACCGGATTGACCAGCGTGTAGAGCGGATCGCCCGAAGCCCGCGTGAGGGCGAAGTCCGGGACGGTGCCCGCCTTGATGGTCGTCTCGCCGCGCACCAGGTCGTTCCACGTGATGTCGGAATCCGGCATGCGAAGTCGCACAACAGATTTACGACCCTCAGCCACGTAGGCAGCGCGCTGATCCGGGGTCAGGTCGCGGTCGAAGTTGTCGTAACCGAGTTTCGGGTCTCGCCCCGCGGCCCGGTGCCGCGCCTCGACCTCCTCGGGGGTGGAGAAGGCCTCGTAGGCCTCGCCCGCCGCGAGCAACCGGGCGACGACGTCGGCGTGGAGGTCCCGCCGCTCGGACTGCCGGTAGGGCCCGTACGGTCCACCGACCTCGGGTCCCTCGTCCCAGTCGAGTCCCAGCCAGCGCAGGGCATCGAGGATGGCCGCGTACGACTCCTCGCTGTCGCGCGCGGCGTCGGTGTCCTCGATACGGAAGACGAAAGTGCCACCGTCGTGACGGGCCTGGGCGAAGTTGAAGAGCGCGGTCCGCACGAGTCCCACGTGCGGCGTCCCCGTCGGAGACGGACAGAATCGGACGCGCACACCCTCAGTACTGGTCATGAGGCTCAGGGTATCGAAGCCGCCGCGAGCGCCCGACACGCCCGCCGTCAGGCCCGGTGGCGCTCGCAGAAGTCGACGAGGACCTGGTTCACCTCTGCGGGCCGTTCGAGATAACCGAAATGTCCGGCCCGCTCGATCTCGATGTATTGCGCGCCCGGAATGGCCTCGGCGACTTCGCGCGCCAACTTCGCGGGCAGTGTCCGGTCGTCGGCGAATCCGACGACCAGTGCGGGCCGGCTGATGCCGCGATACGCGGCGAGGCGGTTGGACTCCTTGTTGTGCAGTTCGAGCTGCGCGCGGACGCCCGGGGTGATGGTCTGCGGTGAGAACCCGATGATGTCGAGCCAGTCGCGTGCGGTGCGGTCGTCGTCGAGCGTGTGCGGCGACAGGTTCAGATGAGCGGTGATCGCGGCCTCGTACTCAGGGGGCAGCTTGATCTTGTTGTCGTAGAGCGCCCGCTCGCCGGCCGAGATCGCCTCCTGCAGTGGGGTGTTACGGCCGTAGGTCGCGACCATCACCGCTGCCTTCACCACGTCGGGCCGCGCCAGCGCGAGCTCCTGCGTGATCCTGGCGCCGAGCGAGGTACCGATCACGATCGCCGGACCGCGACCGAGGTGCTCGATCAGGGCTGCGGTGTCGGCGACCATGTCGTCGAGTGTGAAGCCCTCGGCGCACTCCGATGACGGGGCGACGCCGCGATTGTCGAAGGTCACGACGGTGAAGCCGGCCTTCACCAAGGCGGGCTCCTGATGGGCCTTCCACACCCGTCCCGGGCTCCCGGTCCCCATCACCATGACCACGAGCGGGCCGGAACCGGCCACGCTGTAGGAGATGTCGATGCCGTTGACCCGTGCCGTGTTGGGAGCTGTCACTTGTCCACCACCGGGTTGGAGAGAGTGCCGATACCGTCGACGGTCACCGAGACGCGCTGGCCGGCGACCATGGGCCCCACACCTTCCGGCGTGCCCGTCAGGATGACGTCGCCGGGCAGCAACGTCATGACGCGGGAGATCCACTCGACGATCTCCCCGACGTCGTGCAGCATCAGCGACGTGCGGGTGCGCTGCTTGACCTCACCGTCGAGCTCGGTCACGAGTTCGACGTCGGAGGGATCGAAGGTCGTCTCGATCCAGGGGCCGAGAGGGCAGAACGTGTCGTAGCCCTTGCCGCGCGTCCACTGACCGTCGGCCTGCTGGTGGTCGCGAGCGGTCACGTCGTTGGCGACCGTGTAACCGAGGATGACGTCCTTGGCCTGCGCAGCCGACACGTCCTTGCAGGGTCGGCCGATGACCACCGCGAGTTCGCCCTCGTAGTCGACGCGTTGCGACGACGGCGGCCGCACGATCGGGATCTCGGGTCCGACGATCGACGTGTTCGGCTTCAGGAAGATCACCGGATCGGCAGGCGCCTCGCCGCCCATCTCGGCCACGTGGGCGGCGTAGTTCTTGCCGATACAGATCACCTTGCTGGCCAGGATCGGCGCCAGCACCCGGACATCGGCCAGTTTCCAGGACCGGCCGGTGAACGTCGGGGTGCCGAACGGATGCTCGGCGATCTCCTTGACGACGGTGTCGTCACCGTCGCCCTCGACGGACACGAAGGCCACTCCGTCGGGACTCGCAATTCGACCTAAGCGCATGTCCAAACCCTAGCGCACGGTCGATCTCACCCGTTGGGAGCCGAGTTGGCGGGACGTACCGACGGTTTTACAATGTGGAAGTCTTGTTCCATATATTGAGACACCGTCTGATCAGCGCAGTGCTGCGCCGTGAGCCGCGAAGGGAGCATTCATGGATGCCGTCGACGACATCTCCACCGCCAGAAGGTGGCTCATCCTCGGTTGCTCGCTCCTCGCGGCACTCACGACGACCTCTGTGGTCAGCGGTGTCGCGTACCTGATCCCGTCTCTGCACACCGACGCCGGTCTGACGCTGACCGAGGCGTCGATCCTGGCGGCCGTGCCGACGGTCGGACTGATGGCCGCGACCTTTCCGTGGGGAATCCTCTTGGACCGCTACGGCGAACGTCGCATCCTGCTGGTGTCGTTGACGATCACGCTCGCGGGAGCCGGCGCTGCCGCGGTCGCCGCATCCGTCGCCGCGTCGTATGTGGTGGTCGGCGGCGCGCTCTTCGTCGGCGGACTGGGCTCCGGCGCCGCCAACGGGGCGAGCGGACGGATCGTCGTGGGCTGGTTCCCGGCCCATCAGCGCGGCACCGCGATGGGAATCCGACAGATGGCCCAACCCCTGGGCATCGGGGTGTGCGCCCTGACCATGCCGGTGGTCGCGGCGAGTCACGGACCCGCTGCGGCACTGGCGATCCCGGCCGTCGTGACCGCGGCGGGACTCGTCGCCGTGATCGTCGGCATCACCGACCCGCCGCGCCGAGCGGCCGACGAGCGCATCGGCGGGACGGTTGAGCCACGCCCTAACCCTTACCGCGGCAACTCATTCCTGGCCTGCGTCCACCTCGTCAGCATGCTGCTGGTGATCCCCCAGTCCATGCTCTGGACCTTTGTGCCGACCTGGCTCATCGTCGCGCACGGATGGTCCCCGGCCGGCGCGGGATTGTTGATCACCATCACTCAGGTCACCGGCGCGCTGGGCCGCATCGTCGCGGGACGCTGGTCGGATTCCTGGTCGTCGAGGATGCGACCGATCCGGGTCATCGCCGTGGCCGGTGTGGCCTCGATGTTCGCTCTCGCATTAGCCGATTGGCTGCACAGCCCACTCGCACCGGCGCTGATGGCGGTTGCGACGGTGATCTCGGTCGCCGACAACGGGTTGGCGTTCACGGCGATCGCCGAATTCGTCGGACCCGACTGGAGCGGGCGCGGCCTCGCCGTACAGAACACCGGACAGCACCTGGTGGTCGCCGCCACCACGCCGATGCTGGGCGCACTGATCGCCGCTGTGGGATTCCCCCTGGCGTTCGCCGTCACCGCGCTCGCCCCCCTCGCCGCCGCTCCGTTCGTCCCGGCCGATGCCCGGTCCCGCGTCGAGGAGGAACTCGACGCTTGACCGAGGCCGCAGACACTCGAGGTTTGCACGTTCGCGCACTGATTCCGTTCCCGCTCACCAGATTTCGGTGAGCGGGAACGGAAGCGATGAGCGGGAGCGGATCGGCTGCGTGACTACAGACGTTCGCGGATGCGCTGACCGATCTCGCGCGTGCCGAACGTGCCGTCCCGCTCGGCGAGGTCCTCGGCAACCGCCTTCTCGATGCGCGCGGAGGCCTCGGTGTCGCCGAGATGCTCGAGCAACAGGGCGGTCGACAGGATCGCGGCCGTGGGGTCGGCCTTGCCCTGCCCGGCGATGTCGGGTGCGGAACCGTGGACGGGCTCGAACATCGACGGATTGGCACCGGTGGCGTCGATGTTGCCCGACGCGGCCAGGCCGATGCCGCCGCTCACCGCGGCCGCGATGTCGGTGATGATGTCGCCGAACAGATTGTCGGTGACGATGACGTCGAAGCGGCCCGGATCGGTGACCAGGTAGATGGTCGCCGCATCCACGTGGCAGTAGTCGGTGGTGACGTCCGGGAATTCGGCGCCGATCTCGGCGACGGCCCGGCTCCACATCGAACCGGCGAAGGTCAGGACGTTGGTCTTGTGGACCAGCGTCAGCTTCTTGCGACGCTGTTGGGCGCGCTGAAAGGCGTTGCGTACCACGCGTTCCACACCGAACCGGGTGTTGACACTCACCTCGGTGGCGACCTCGTGGGGCGTACCGACGCGGATCGCGCCACCGTTACCCGTGTACGGGCCCTCGGTACCCTCGCGCACCACGACGAAATCGATGTCGGGATCGCCTGCGAGCGGCGAGGAGACACCGGGGAACCGTCGCGACGGACGCAGATTGACGTGGTGGTCGAGAGCGAAACGCATCGTGAGCAGCAGGCCGCGCTCGAGGACCCCCGAGGGCACCGACGGATCACCGATCGCACCCAGCAGGATCGCGTCGTGGCGTCGGAGCGACTCGAGATCGTCCTCGGTGAGGAGCTCACCGTTGCGGTGATAACGACGAGCACCCAGGTCGAACTCGGTGGTGCTCACCGACGGGACGACGGCATCGAGGACGCTCAGCGCCTCCCCGATGACCTCGGGACCGATGCCGTCACCGGCGATGACTGCGAGCTTCATGCGAGGTCGACCTGTTCGATCAGGGTCGCGCTCACGGCCTCGCCGATCGCGGCGACGGTCTCGTCGTCGAGCACGCTGCTCACACGCAGCATCATGGTGGCGCCGCCGCCTTCGGCGTCCTGCGACAGACCGGCCGCGAGGATGTCGATACCGGCGTTGCCGAGCAGGGTTCCGATCCGGCCGAGCGAACCGGGCTGATCGGCGTAGCTGACGATGAGGTTGTGCCCCTCGGCGCGGAGGTCGAAGTTCCGGCCGTTGATGTTGACGATCTTCTCCACCAGACGGGGACCCGACAGGGTGCCCGACACGTTGTGGGTCGATCCGTCGGCGAACACGGCCTTCACGTCGACGACGCTGCGGTGGTTCGGGCTCTCCGACGCGGTGGTCACCTCGCTGGTCACACCGCGGCCCTCGGCGACGGCCGGCGCGTTGACGAAGGTGACCGGCTCGTCGAGCACGGCCGAGAACAGGCCACGAAGAGCAGAGAGTCCCAACACCTCGACATTGTTCGCGGCCAGCTCACCGCGGACGTCGACGACGAGCGAGGTCGGCGGCTCCTTGCTGATGGCGCCGACCAGGACGCCGGCCTTGCGCGCGACCTCGAGCCACGGCGCGACCTCCTCGTCGACGGCGCCGCCGGTGATGTTGACGGCGTCCGGCACGAAGTGACCGGCCAGGGCCAGGCGGACGCTCTTGGCGACGTCGGTACCGGCGCGATCCTGCGCCTCACTCGTCGACGCGCCCAGGTGCGGGGTCACGACGACCTGAGGAAGGTCGAACAGAGGAGAGTCGGTGCACGGCTCGGTCGCGAAGACGTCCAGACCGGCAGCACGCACCTGCCCGGAGGTGATGGCGTCCGCGAGTGCCTGCTCGTCGATGAGTCCGCCGCGGGCGGCATTCACGATGACCACGCCCTTCTTGGTACGGGCGAGCTGATCGGCGCCGATGAGGCCCAGGGTCTCCGGCGTCTTGGGCAGGTGCACGGTGATGAAGTCGGCGCGCTCGAGGAGTTCGTCGAGCGAGACCAGTTCGATCCCCAGCTGGGCCGCGCGTGCGGGCGAGACGTAGGGGTCGTACGCGATGATGTGGGTCTCGAAGGCGGCCAGTCGCGCGGCCACCAGCTGGCCGATGCGGCCGAGGCCGACGACGCCGACGACCTTGTCGAAGATCTCCACACCGTTGAAAGACGAGCGCTTCCAGGTCTTTTCGCGAAGCGTCGCGTCCGCCGCGGGGATCTGCCGCGACGCCGACATCAGCAGCGCGATGGCGTGCTCGGCGGCCGTGTGGATGTTGGAGGTCGGCGCGTTGACGACCATGACCCCGCGCTCTGTCGCTGCGGGGACGTCGACGTTGTCCAGACCGACGCCGGCGCGCGCGATGATCTTCAGCTTCTTGCCCGCGTCGAGGACCTCGGCGTCGACGGTCGTCGCGGAGCGCACGAGGATGGCGTCGGCATCGACGACCGCCTCGAGCAGCTTGGGACGATCCGGGCCGTCGACCCATCGCACCTCGACACCGTCACCGAGTGCTTCCACGGTGGACGGCGCCAGCTTGTCGGCGATGAGTACAACCGGGCGGCCAGCAGAGCTCACAGTCATTTCTCCAGGTTCGGGGCGGGCGATTATCACCTACGACGGTGCGGAGTGCCGAAGACGACTCCGTACGACAGCTTAAAGGTGAGGTAGATGGCGTCGAGCATGCGGTCTACCCCGAAACCGGAGCCTTGTCCGACGGCCTGGGTAGAGTGTGATCGGCATTACGGTTCCGATGCACACCGGATCACAGAAGTGTTGCAAACCGACCGCGGGTCGATCCCGCCCCGACGTGGACGTCCCACCGGCCCGGTACGGTGTGCTTGCCGCCTGCTGCGATGTCCCGGCAGGTGTTTTCGATGCCCTGAGACCCGAGAAGTGGAGAGCGGATGACGAAGAAGCTGACAGTACTGTTGGCGGTTTTGGCTGCGACGGTACTGGCCGGCTGGGGAGGGGGCGTCGCGGTCGCCGCACCGGCGAAGATCTTCCTCGGGGGCGGTTCGGGAATCCTCGTCCTCAAGGGTGGGAACTCTGCAGCAGCCTGCACCCTCACCACGATCGGCCGGTCGAAGACCAACAAGCTCATCGGCGTCACCGCCGGACACTGCGGCAACCCGGGCCAGAAGGTGTACTCCGAGACCTTCCAGGACCGCGGCCAGGCAGGCACCATCACCTACACCGCGCCCGACCTCGACATGGCGATCGTCGAATTCGACGCCTCTCGTGTCGTGCCGCTGCGCACCGTCCGCGGCGTGACTATCCGGTCGGTGGACCCCAAGCCGCTCGCGTTCCCGACCATCGCCTGCAAGGAGGGCCGGACCACCGGCAACACCTGCGGGATCGCCTGGTTCTCCGATGGGGACGTCCACGTCAGCCAGATGTGCGTGATCGAGGGTGACTCCGGCAGCCCGGTCGTCGTCGGCGATCGCCTGGTGGGCATGGTCAACGCCTACTACTTCCTCGGCTGCGTCGGGCCCGAGACCGGCACCAACATCCAACCGATCCTGAGGCGAATCGGATCGCTCGACAACTACAAGGGATTCCGCGTGGCCTGACCGATCGCCACCGACTTACGACGACGCCCCGGGTTCACGCCCGGGGCGTCGTCATATGTCCGGGGTGTCGTCCTCATCCGGGCCGGTTGGGCCGGTCCGGGTGACCGCCGCGCCGGCGCCACTGCCCGATCAGACGAGCAGTCCCCTCAGCTCTCGACGGACGAGGTCTCCGGGATCAGGCCGTTGACGTCACCGGCGTTCGATGTACTGCTCGAGCGGACGATCAGTTCAGGCTCGAGCACAACCGATTCCGGTGTCCGGCCGGCGAGCACCTCCAGCAGCAACCCGACCGCCTGCCTGCCCATCTCATGCATCGGCGACCGGATCGTGGTGAGCGGGACTGCACCGCCTGCGGCGATGGGGGTGTCGTTGTACCCGACGAGGGCAACGTCGTCGGGCACCCGGATGCCGCGGTCTCGCAGTGCACCGAAGGCGCCGATGGCCGCGAAGTCATTGGTCGCGAAGATGGCGTCGGGTACCGGTCCCGTGGCGAGCAGACGGTCGACCGCAGCCCGACCGCCGGCCGGGTCGAAGCCGGAGTACACGATCCGCTCGTCCGGGATCTCGATCCCGTGGTCGGCGTACGTCGACACGATGCCGTTGGTGCGGTCGCGCGCGGTCGACGCGAACTCCCAACCGGCGAGCACCGCGACATCCCGCCGTCCTGTCTCGATGAGGTGTGCGCCCACCAGCCGGCCGCCCTCGACGTCGTTCACCGTCGCGGACGGATAGTCCCCTGCCGTTCGCGACACGAGTGCGAATTTGATTCCTTGCGAATGGATTTCGTCGAGAAAGTGATGATCGAGATGCGCGTCTCCGTAGATCAGGCCGTCGACACGGCGATCGATCATCATGCGGGTTCGGGCCCGCTGATTCTCCGGCTTGTCCAGCGAGTTGGTCACGAACGTCGACAGACCCGACTCGTAGGCGGCCTCCTCGATCCCCTCGTAGATCGTCGCGAGCACATAGTCCTGCAGGCGCGGAACGAGCACGCCGATCAATCCTGACCGGCGTGTCCGCAGACTGGACGCCTGCGGGTTCGGCGAGTAGTCGTGATCGGCGGCGAATGCGCGGATCCGCGCGACGGTGTCGGAGGAACCCCAGCGCAGCGCGGCGTCCCCGGGCGTGTTGAGGACGCGGGACACCGTCGACGGACTCACGCCCAGCTCCGTGGCGATCATGCGAAGCGTCAGCGGCCCTTTGGCAGGCCGTTCGGCTGGCTGTCTCACTCCGCCCCTCTCTCGTCGGTGGCCACATCGTACCCAACAGGTCGCGTTACGCCCGTGTTTACACAAACGTTTGGCGGACGTTACACAAACGATTGCGCCAAACGTTTGGGCTGTGCTTCACTTCACTGCATGCAGGTCACGCAGATCACAGATCTCCAACTGCGCCCATGTGTCGGCGCAGGCCGGAGGGGTCGCTGATGGCACGGGTCGTGGTCATAGCCACCGGCGGCACGATCGCCTCCGAGGCGACCGACGCAGGAGTCGTGGCCACCCGGCCGGCCGCCCGCCTACTCCGAGGCACGGGGATCGACGACGTCGAGGTCGAGACGCTCGATCTGATGACGGTCGGGTCCTACCGACTCACGCTCGGGCACCTCCGCCGGATCAGCGACGCGGTGGCCGAACTCCTCACACGTCCCACCCGGCCTGTCGACGGGATCGTGATCACTCACGGCACGGACACGATGGAGGAAACCGCGGTTCTCCTCGACCTCGTCCACGACGACCCCCGTCCGGTGATCCTCACCGGCGCGCAACGGGCCGGTGACACCGCCGACGGCGACGGGCCGGCGAACCTCGGCGACGCCGTGCGGGTGGCGGCGTCGCAGGAGGCCCGGGACCGGGGCGTCATGATCGTCTTCGCCGGGCGGATCGTCCCCGCTCGCGGCGCACGCAAGATCCACACCACCGCCCTCGACGCATTCCGATCGGTCGTCGGTCCCCCACTGGGAACCGTGCACGACGGGCGCGCCTGCTTCGGGTCGGCGGTGTCGCGCCCGGTACCGCTGCCACGGCCGGACGCGGCGTTCGACCGCACGCGCGTCGACCTCGTCGAGGTCTACCCCGGCGCCGACGACGTGCTGCTGCGCGCTGCCGCACGCGCCGGAGCATCCGGAATCATAGTGGCGGGCACCGGGATCGGGAACGGAAACGCCGAGATCCTCGAAGCCGCGGCCGAACTCGTCGACGACGGCGTCGCTCTCGTCCTGTCCACCCGCGTCCCGGCCGGACCTGTGCGCGCCGTCTACGGCAACGGCGGTGGCGCCGACCTCGTCGCGGCCGGAGTGCCACCCGCCTCCGGACTGCCCGCCACGCAGTTGCGAATCCTGCTGGCCCTGCTGATCTCCACCGGCCTCACCGCGGTACGACCACTCCCAGAACTCATCGCCACCTACGCAGACGCGACCCCGGCCTGTACGGCGAACCCCCTCGATTCCTTCGACGACAACGATCACCCCGACAACATCGATCACCCCGACAACGACAACCACTTCAACAAGGAGGACTGAACTATGGCCAAGGAGATCTTCGTTGCCTTCGGCATCGACGTCGACGCGGTCGGCGGCTGGCTCGGCTCGTACGGCGGCGAGAATTCGCCCGGCGACATCTCGCGCGGTGTGTTCGCCGGCGAGGTCGGCGTACCCCGACTCAACAACCTGCTCGCGAAATACGACCTCCCGGCGACCTGGTTCTGGCCCGGTCATTCCATCGAGACCTTCCCCGAACAGTTCGATCAAGTCGTCGCAGCGGGTCACGAGATCGGCCTCCACGGCTACAGCCACGAGAACCCGATCGCGATGACACGCGAGCAGGAGTCCGAGATCCTCGACCACTGCATCGAACTCATCGGAAACCGGACCGGCAGACGACCCACCGGTTACGTGGCCCCGTGGTGGGAGTTCAGCAAGGTCACCAATGAACTCCTCGTCGAGCGCGGCATCACCTACGACCATTCGCTGATGCACCGTGACTTCGAGCCCTATTACGTCCGGGTCGGAGACTCATGGACGCCCATCGACTACGACAAGCCCGCCTCGGAGTGGATGAAACCCCTTGTGCGCGGGGAGGAGACCGACCTGGTCGAGATTCCGGCGAGCTGGTACCTCGACGATCTGCCCCCGATGATGTTCATCAAGGGCAGCCCGAACAGTCACGGTTTCGTCAACCCGCGGCACATCGAGGAGATGTGGCGCGACCAGTTCGACTGGGTCTATCGCGAAAGCGATTATGCGGTCTTCACATTCACCATTCACCCGGATGTCTCGGGGCGCCCGCAGGTGCTGTTGATGCTGGAGCGGCTCATCGAGCACATCAACTCCCATGACGGCGTTCGGTGGGCGAACTTCGACACCATCGCCGAGGACTTCAAGAAGCGTTCCCCGCGCGGCTGAGAGTCACCGCGCCCCATCCCCTCCCGCCCGTTCCAACCCTCTGAGCAAGAGAGCACAACCATGTCTCAACCCACCACATCCCCGACTGCGGGGTTGCGGCGCGTCACCGGCAAGGAGACCCGCCGCGCATCCGGAATCGCCTTCTTCGCGTGGACGATCGCGGTGTACGACTTCATCCTCTTCGGGACGTTGCTCCCTCGGATCGAGGAGTCGTTCGGCTGGACCACCAGTCACGCGCTCCTGGTCTCCACCCTCGTCAGCGTCGGCACCGCCATCGTGGTTCTCCTCGTGGGGCCCATGGTCGACAAGCTCGGACGTCGTCAGGGCATGATCATCTCGGTCGGCGGCACGGCTGCGTCCTCGGCGGCCACGGCGGCGACCTTCGGTGCGACATCGCTGATCGGGGTTCGTGCGATCAGCGGTCTCGGCCTCGCCGAGCAATCGGTCAACGCCACCTACCTCAACGAGCTCTACGAGCTGACCGAGGACGAGAAGATCAAGAAGCGTCGGGGTTTCGTCTACTCGATGGTCCAGACCGGATGGCCCGCCGGCGCTTTGCTCGCCGCCGGTTTCGTCGCCGTCGTCACGGCGATCTTCGGTGCCGATTCCTGGCGGATCGCCTTCCTGTTGGCCACCGTCCCGGCGGTCATCGTCGCGCTCGTGTGCCGCACCCTGAAGGAGAGTCCGCAATTCGAGGCACAGCATGCGGTCAAACAGCTTCGCAAGGCCGGGAAGCACGAAGAGGCCGAAGCCCTGGCCGCCGCGACCGCGACGGTCGAGCAGACCTCCGCGCCGTTCAAGCGGATCTTCACCGGCAAGCATCTGCGCAACACCGTCGTGCTGTCGCTCGCGTGGCTGTTCAACTGGTTCGCGATCCAGACCTTTTCGGTGCTGGGCACCACGGTGCTCGAGAAGGGCAAGGGGATCGATGCCTCGAGCACCCTCATCCTCGTGGTCCTGTCCAATCTCGTCGCGGTCGCGGGCTACCTCGCCCACGGCTGGGCGGGCGACCGTTTCGGCCGCCGCAACACGATTGCCGTGGGCTGGTTGCTGTCGGGCCTGTTCTTCGGAGCGATGCTGCTGGGACCGTCGGATCAGATCTTCGTGCTCGTCACCTACATGATGGGTTTGTTCTTCCTCCTCGGGCCGTATGCCGCGATCATGTTCTTCCAGGCGGAGTGCTTCGACACCGATTGCCGCGCGACCGGAAGCGCCTTCATCGGCGCCATGTCGCAGCCCGGAGCGATCATCTCGGGCTTCATCCTCACCGGCCTCACCGCCGCCTCGATCGGCTACTCGACGGCCGCCCTCTGGGTCGGCGCACTCGGTGCCATCGCATCGGCCGTGATCGTGCTCGGCGCCCGCAAAGTCGTCGACACCCCGCCTCAGGCCGGTGTCCCCGCGGGTCCCGCAACCACGGCGGGAGCTCAGGCATGAGCGATCCGACCGTCGCGATGATCACCGGCGCCGCCTCGGGCATCGGCGCAGCCACGGCGGTGTGCCTCGCCGAGCGCGGCGTGCGCGTGGGGATCGGGACGTTCCCCGGCGATCCGCACGACCCCGAATCGACCCTGCGAGACGTGAACGACGCCGGCGGGGAGGGGCGGATCGTCGACGTGGATGTCCGCTCCACCGAGTCGGTGGATGCCTTCGCCGACGCACTCGTATCCGCCTGGGGCCGTCTCGACATCGCGGTGGCCAACGCGGGCATCCTGCGCGAGGCATCGTTCGATTCGATCACCGACGACCAGTGGCACGACATGATGGATGTCGACCTCCACGGGGTGATGCGCACGGCACGAGCCGGCCTGCGCCATATGGGTGATGGTGGCTCGGTGACGGTGATCTCGTCGATCGCCGGCGGCGTCTACGGCTGGCAGAACCACGCCCACTACGCGACGGCCAAAGCCGGGGTCGTCGGCCTGGCACGGAGTCTCGCCGTCGAGTACGGTCCCCGGGGCATCCGCGCCAACGCCATCATCCCCGGCCTCATCCGCACCCCGCAGTCCAGTGACGCGGTCAACTCCCTGGGACCCGAGGGACTCGACCGTGCGGGTGGCTACATCCCGTGGGGCCGGGTCGGACATCCCCGCGAAGTCGCCGAGGTCATCGCCTTCCTGTCCAGCCCTCAGGCGTCCTACGTCAGCGGTCAGGCGATCGTCGTCGACGGCGCCCTGACCACCGCCATGCGCGACTGAACGCGCTGTCCCGGAGAGGATCTGACATGACCGGACCATTGGACGGACGGCGTGCCCTGGTGACCGGCGCGGCGTCGGGTATCGGATACGCGATCGCCGCGGCCTACGTCGCAGCGGGGGCCTCGGTGACCCTCGCCGACCGCGATCGGCGGGTGAAGGCGGTGGCGGACCGGGTCGGTGCGCGCCGCGGCGTCGTCCTCGACGCGACGATCGAGGCCGAGGTCGATGAGCTGGTGAACCAGATCGTCGACGAGGACGGTGGACTCGACATCCTCGTGTGCTCCCACGGCATCCTCACCCAGTCACCCACGGTGGACATGCCGACCGAGCTGTGGCGCGAGACCGTCGACATCGACCTCACGAGCGTCTTCCTGCTCAACCGTGCAGCGCTGCGGCCGATGCTGGCGCAAGGCGGCGGCCGCATCATCAACGTGGCCTCTCAGCTGGCCATCAAAGGTGGTGTCTCACTGGCCCATTACGCCGCGGCGAAGGCGGGTGTGATCGCGATGTCGAAGTCGATCGCACTCGAGACGGCCGCGCAGGGCGTCCTGGTGAACGCGATCGCCCCCGGTCCGATCGAGACGCCGATGGTCGACGGCATCGACGACGAGTGGAAGCGCAGTAAACGCGCGGAGCTGCCGCTGGGCCGGTTCGGACGGCCCGAGGAGATCGCGCCGGTGGCCGTGCTTCTCGCGTCCGACCCCGGCGGCAACCTGTTCGTCGGGCAGGTCCTCGGTCCCAACTCTGGCGACGTGATGCCTTGATGTGTGGGGGTTGCGCAGGGGCACCACCGGATTGGGCCGCCGAGTTCGTGAGCGGTCCGCGGCAGCGCGCGGCGGTCGCCACGCGGATGATGACGGTGTTGCGGCGCGACACCGTCCGGGCGATCCCCTCCGGATGGGTGCTCAGCTCCCCCACCGGTTCCGCGGCGGTGTGTCGTACCTACGACGAACTCGTCACCGTGGTCTCGAGGCGATCCGGACTCGACGTCGCTGCCGTCCGGGAACTCGGTCTCCCCGCTGCCGCGGGCACCTCGGCCACCGTCCATCATCTTCGTTCTCTCTCACCCGAATCCGGTTGAGAGGGAACGGATCGAGTGCGAGCGCACTCTGCGCGACGCCCCCGACAGCACAGCGGGCCCGCACCTCTCGGTGCGGGCCCGCTTGTGGTTGCGACTCAGGCGGTCTCGGTGATCGGACGATCGACCCAGCTCATGAGATCGCGCAGCTTCTTGCCGGTGACCTCGATCGGGTGCTCGGCGTTCTCCTTGCGCAGACCCTCGAGCTCCTTGTTGCCGCCCTCGACGTTGGCGACGAGGCGCTTGACGAAGGTGCCGTCCTGGATGTCGGTGAGGATGCCGCGCATGCGCTCCTTGGTGTCGGCGTCGATGACCCGCGGGCCCGACACGTAGCCGCCGAACTCGGCGGTGTCGGAGACCGAGTAGTTCATGCGCGCGATGCCGCCCTCGTACATGAGGTCGACGATGAGCTTGAGCTCGTGCAGCACCTCGAAGTAGGCCATCTCCGGGGCGTAACCCGCCTCGACCATGACCTCGAAGCCGGTCTTGACCAGTTCCTCGGTGCCGCCGCATAGCACGGCCTGCTCACCGAAGAGGTCGGTCTCGGTCTCTTCCTTGAAGGTGGTCTTGATGATGCCGGCACGACCACCGCCGATGGCGCTGGCGTAGCTGAGCGCGAGCGCCTGGCCCTCGCCCTTCGGGTCCTGGTGCACGGCGATGAGAGCCGGGACGCCCTTGCCGTCGACGAACTGACGGCGCACGAGGTGGCCGGGGCCCTTCGGCGCGACCATCGCGACGGTCACGTTCTCCGGAGCCTTGATCAGACCGAAATGGATGTTGAGACCGTGACCGAAGAACAGCGCGTCGCCGTCCTTGAGGTTCGGCTCGATGTCCTCGGTGAAGATCTTCGCCTGCGAGGTGTCGGGTGCCAGGACCATGATCACGTCGGCCCACGCGGCGGCCTCGGACGCGGTCAGCACCTTCAGGCCCTGCTCCTCGGCCTTCGCCTTCGACTTCGAGCCCTCGCGAAGACCGATGACGACGTCGACACCGGAGTCGCGCAGCGACAGCGAATGCGCATGGCCCTGGCTGCCGTAGCCGATCACCGCGACCTTGCGACCCTGGATGATCGACAGATCCGCGTCGTCGTCGTAGAACAGTTCGATGGCCACTATGTTTCCCTTCGATATGTGGTGACCCCGGCGAACTCTCCGAACGCCCGGGCTTCGTAATTCTCCAGTCGCTGCCGTCGGCGCTCAGTGGCGCACCGCGACAGCGGGATTCCCTGTCAGCGGTTGGCCGACATGCTCTTCGGTCCCCGACCGAGGGTCACCGCGCCGGATTGCGCGATCTCCCGGATTCCATACGGATCGAGCATCCGCAGAAGTGCTTCGAGTTTCTCCGACGTACCCGTCGCCTCGATGGTGAGCGATTCCGGCGACACGTCGATCACCTTGGCGCGGAAGAGGTTGACCACCTCGATGACCTCGGTGCGAACGGTGGAGTCCGACCGCACCTTGACCATCATGAGTTCGCGGGACACCGAACTGCCCGGGTCCTGCTCGACGATCTTGATCACGTTGATCAGCTTGTTGAGCTGCTTGGTGACCTGTTCGAGCGGGAAATCCTCGACGGAGACCATGATCGTCATCCGCGAGATGCCCTTGATCTCGGTGGGTCCGACGGCCAGCGACTCGATGTTGAACCCGCGTCGTGAGAACAGCGCGGAGATCCGCGCGAGGACGCCCGGTCGGTCTTCGACCAGGACACTGAGGGTATGGGTGGTGCTCACTGCTCGTCCTTCTCGGTTGCGCGGTCGGCCGGTGCGTTCTCGACCGTCTGGGTCACGTCGCCCCGGGCCGCGTTCATGGTCTCGTGGATCTCCACCGGGTCCGACGCCGACTCGTCGTCGTCGAACAGCGGCCGGATGTCACGTGCAGCCATGATCTCGTCGTTGCCGGTGCCTGCGGCGACCATCGGCCAGACCTGGGCGTCCTTGCCGACGATGAAGTCGATGACCACCGGACGGTCGTTGATCTCGCGCGCCTTCGCGATCACCTCGTCGACGTCTTCCTCGCGCTCGACGCGGAAAGCCACACAGCCCAACGCTTCTGCGAGTTTGACGAAGTCCGGGATCATCCGCGAATGGGTGGCCAGATCGGTGTTGGAGTAGCGCTCCCCGTAGAAGAGGGTCTGCCACTGGCGCACCATGCCCAGGTTGCCGTTGTTGATCAGCGCAACCTTGATCGGGATGCCCTCGATCGCGCACGTCGCCAGTTCCTGATTGGTCATCTGGAAACAGCCGTCGCCGTCGATCGCCCACACCTCGGCGGACGGGTCGGCGGCCTTGGCACCCATGGCGGCGGGCACCGCATAACCCATCGTGCCCAGACCACCGGAGTTGAGCCAGGTGCGCGGCTTCTCATACGAGATGAACTGCGCCGCCCACATCTGGTGCTGACCGACGCCCGCGCAGTACACCGCGTCGGGTCCGGCCGCCTTGCCGAGCGCCTGGATGACGAACTCCGGGGACATCGAACCGTCGGTCTGACGGTCGTAACTCAGCGGGTAGGTCCGGCGCAGATTGTTCAGGTAGGACCACCACTGCGAGATGTCCGGGGTGGAGCCGCTGGTGGCTCGCTCGTCGCGGAGGGCTTCGGTGAGCTCGGCGATGACCGCCTTGCAGTCACCGACGATCGGGACGTCGACCGGACGGTTCTTGCCGATCTCCGCGGGATCGATGTCGGCGTGGATGACCTTCGCACCGGGCGCGAACGACGACAACTGGCCGGTGACACGGTCGTCGAAGCGCGCTCCGAGGGTGATCAGCAGGTCGCTGCGCTGCAGGCCGGCGACCGCGGCGACCGTCCCGTGCATGCCCGGCATTCCCAGCTGCAGGTCGTGGCTGTCGGGGAAGGCACCTCGCGCCATCAGCGTGGTGACCACCGGGATACCGGTCAGCTCCGCGAGTTCGAGCAGCTCGGCCGAGGCGTTGGCCTTGATCACGCCGCCACCCACGTACAGCACCGGCGACTTCGCGGAGTTGATGAGCCGTGCCGCCTCGCGGACCTGCTTGCCGTGCGGCTTGGTCACCGGACGGTAACCGGGCAGGTCGATCTGCGGCGGCCACGAGAACGTGGTCTGCGCCTGCAGGATGTCCTTCGGGATGTCGACGAGCACGGCGCCGGGACGACCGCTCTCGGCGATGTGGAAAGCCTCCGCGATGGTCTTGGGGATGTCGATCGCCCGGCTGACCAGGAAGTTGTGCTTGGTGATGGGCATCGTGATGCCGGAGATGTCGGCCTCCTGGAAGGCGTCCGTGCCGATCAGCGCTCGGCCCACCTGGCCGGTGATCGCGACGACGGGCACGGAGTCCATCTGGGCATCGGCGAGCGGGGTCACCAAGTTGGTGGCGCCCGGACCGGACGTGGCCATCATGACGCCCGCGCGGCCCGCGACCTGGGCGTAACCGGTCGCGGCGTGACCCGCGCCCTGCTCGTGACGCACGAGGACGTGACGGACCCGCTGGGAATCGAGAAGCGGATCGTAGACAGGCAGGACCGCGCCTCCGGGAATACCGAAGACGACCTCGACACCGAGTTCCTCGAGAGAACGGACCACGGACTGGGCGCCGCTGACGCGCTCGGGCGCGACCGTGTGCTGGGTTACCGCACGGAGGTTGCCCGCCGCCGGAGACTGCTGTCGCAATCCTGCGTTGCGCGTCGGCTCGTTACGGCCGGCGTCGGTGCGTGCTGTTGGTGCGCTCACTGCACGATCCTCATCTTGGTTGTGGAATCCGATATCCGTGATGGAACTACCTGGCATGAAAAAACCCCCGACAGCTTCAGCTGTTCGAGGGTGGCGCGTCGATGCCGGTTGGGGGTCTGCGAGGTGACCGGTCAGGCGAAGACGCGCCAGCCGATTACTACGAGGATCCCGTTCTGCATCACGCGTTCACGGTAGGACCGCGTGTAGTTCTGAGTCAAACTCCGGACCACTGTGTCTCACATCGTGAGAAACCACTGGTGGTGCGCCGTGGCCGGGGAGAACCCGTCGGTGCGTCGTGGCCCGACGGGTTGGCACAATGGAGACGTGCCGACACAATCCCCCGACCCCACCGACAAGTCGAACGACACGTCCGGGTCCGACGCCGACGACGCCGTGTCCTTCGAATATCCCGTGACGTTCCGTATCAACCGGATCGCCTACTTCACGGTCCCGATGGTCGCGCTGGTGGTCTTGCTCCTGGTCGGTGCGTCGCTGTGGTTCGGTTTCGCGATCATCGTCCCGGTCGCGCTGTGGCTGTGGATCCACCGACTCCGCACCGAGGTCACCGAGGACGGATTGCACACCGTGCGCATGTTCTCCACGACGGACATCGCATGGTCGGACATCGCCGGTCTACAGTTCCCCAAGTGGAGCTCGGTCCGGGCAGTGCTCCAAGACGGTAGCCGGGTTCGGTTGCCCGCGATCGCATTCCGCGACCTGCCCGTCCTGTCCATCGTCAGCGCCGGTCGCATCCCGGACCCGTTCGAGGCCGCTCGCTCCGCCAAATAAGTACAGACGCCCGGGTCGGCCGGTGGGCACCGTCACGCCTTCTGTCGTGTCGGCGCATCGGATCCCGGCGATAGAGTGCGGCCGTGGAGTACACCCGAACACTCGACGCCGGTGAACTGGACGAGCTGATCACGGCCGGCCGCCTCGCAGACGTCGGGACGACGCTGTCCACCCTGCCGGCCGGCGACATCGCTGCCCTGCTCGACCGGCTCCCCCACAAATCCCGCGGGGTCGCATTCCGTCTGCTGGCCAAGGACCTCGCGGTGGAGGTCTTCGACGATCTGTCGGCCGGTTCGCAGCGCCGTCTCATCGACGATCTCGGCACCGCCGAGGTCTCCGCAGCCTTCGACCGCCTCGACCCCGACGACCGCGCCGAGCTGCTGGACGAGTTGCCCGCGGGAGTCGCCAAATCGCTGATCCAGCAACTCACCCCCGCCGAACGGGACATGACCGCGGTGGTTCTCGGCTACCCGCGAGGTTCGGTGGGGCGCCGGATGAGTCCCGAGTTCGTCCACGCGCGCGCCGACGAACTCGCCGGCGACGCGTTGGCCCGCGTGCGAGAACGCGGACACGCCGCGGAGACGATCTACACCGTGCCCGTCCTCGACGGCGCCCGCTCCCTGTGCGGTGTGGTCAGCCTTCGCGACCTCCTCTTGGCCGATCCTGCCGAACCCGTCCGCGACCTGATGAACAGACCGATGTTCGCCCATGCCGAGGACGACGCCGAGGCCACCGCGCAGCGGTGTGTGGACCGCGGGATCCTCGCCATGCCCGTCGTCGACAGCGACAGCCGCCTGGTCGGTGTCCTGACGATCGACGACGCCGTCGAGGTCGTCGAGCAGGCTCGCGACACCGACGAGGCCCGGGCGGGCGCGCGTGAACCGCTCCGCGACCCCTACCTGGTCTCCTCCATCCTCTCGATCACTCGCGCACGGATCGTGTGGCTGTTCGTCCTCGCGGTGTCGGCGATCCTCACCGTCAACGTCCTGGAGATCTTCGAGGGCACCCTCGAGCAGCGGGTGGCTCTGGCTCTGTTCATCCCGCTGCTCACCGGGATCGGCGGCAACACCGGTTCGCAGGCCGCGACGACCGTCACCCGCGCTCTCGCCGTGGACGAGGTCACCCCGCGCGACGTCGTCCGCGTCGCCGCCAAGGAGGTCCGCGTCGGACTGACCATGGGCGCACTGCTCGGTCTCGCCGGATTCAGCGTCGCCGCACTCGTCTACGGCCTCGACATCGGTGTGGTCATCTCTCTGACGATCCTGTCGGTGTGCACCCTGGCCGCGACCGTGGGCGGCGTGATGCCGCTGGTCGCGAAGTCGATCCGGGTCGATCCGGCGGTGTTCTCCACCCCGTTCATCTCGACGTTCTGTGATGCCACCGGGCTCCTCGTCTACTTCTCGATCGCCAAAGCGGTGCTGGGGATCTGACCTCGCCGGGGGACGGTGCGGGCGGGTGGCATGCCGGAACGCCGAATCGCTTTGTTCCCCCGCGTCACAGCGGAGTAGCCTGGCTTCTCGGCGCTCCCCCACGCCCACCCTCAGCGAGGCGGCGCCCGTCAACACAGCCGCGCCCGGCCACAGTCCGTTGGGAAACAACCCCTCCGGTCGCGGTGTTGAGCCGAAGAGTCCGGCGCCGGTCCGTCACCGCACGTCCGATCGCGCCGGGCCCGCCCGAGCCAGACGATCGATTCGAGGAACCCATGCCTGCTCTGAGGTCACGCACCACCACCGTCGGCCGCGAAGCCGCCGGCGCCCGCTCCCTGTGGCGCGCAACCGGAATGACCGACGACGACTTCGGCAAGCCGATCGTGGCGATCGCGAACTCCTACACCCAGTTCGTGCCGGGACACGTGCATCTGAAGGATGTCGGCGACATCGTGGCCGAGGCCGTGCGGGCCGCCGGTGGCGTGCCGCGGGAGTTCCACACCATCGCCGTCGACGACGGCATCGCGATGGGTCACGGCGGCATGCTCTACTCGCTGCCCAGTCGCGAGATCATCGCCGACTCCGTCGAATACATGGTCAACGCCCACACCGCGGACGCGCTGGTGTGCATCTCGAACTGCGACAAGATCACCCCGGGCATGCTGAATGCCGCGATGCGCCTGAACATCCCGACGGTGTTCGTCTCCGGCGGACCGATGGAGGCCGGAAAGGCCGTCGTCGTCGGCGATGTCGCACATCCGTCGTCGGACCTGATCACCACCATCTCGGCGTCGGCCAACAGCGAGGTCGACGATGCGGGCCTGAGCGAGGTCGAGGCTGCGGCATGCCCCACCTGTGGTTCGTGTTCGGGCATGTTCACCGCCAACTCGATGAACTGCCTCACCGAAGCGCTCGGGCTCGCCCTGCCCGGCAACGGTTCGACGCTGGCCACCCACGAGGCACGCCGCGCGCTGTTCACCAGGGCCGGCGAGGTCGTCGTCGACGCGGCGACCCGGTGGTACCGCGACGACGACGCGTCCGTGTTGCCCCGCAACATCGCGACACCCGCCGCCTTCCGCAACGCGATGGCGCTCGATGTCGCCATGGGTGGCTCCACCAACACCGTCCTGCACATCCTCGCCGCCGCCCAGGAAGGCGAGGTCGCCGACTTCGATCTCTCGGTCATCGACGAGATCAGCCGCAACGTGCCGTGCCTGTCGAAGGTCTCCCCCAACTCCGACTACCACATGGAGGACGTCCACCGGGCGGGCGGAATCCCGGCCATCCTCGGTGAACTGCGCCGGGCAGGACTGCTCGACGACACCACCTCGACCGTGCACACCCCGACGCTCGCGCAGGCGCTCGACGACTGGGACATCCGCGGCGGCAAGGCCGTCGACGAGGCCGTCGAACTGTTCCACGCCGCACCGGGCGGCGTTCGCACCACGACTCCCTTCTCGACGGCCAATCGGTGGAAGTCCCTGGATGTCGACGCCGAGGGCGGATGCATCCGTGACCTCGCGCACGCCTACACCGTCGAGGGCGGCCTGTGCGTGCTCCGCGGCAACCTCGCACCCGACGGTGCCGTCCTCAAGACCGCGGGCATCGACGAGGACCTCTGGCATTTCGAGGGTCCGGCCCGCGTCGTCGAGAGCCAGGAGGACGCCGTGCAGGTGATCCTGTCGAAGACGATCCAGGCCGGTGAGGTCCTGGTGGTGCGTTACGAGGGTCCGGCGGGCGGACCCGGAATGCAGGAGATGCTGCACCCGACCGCCTTCATGAAGGGCACCGGCATGGGCAAGAAGTGCGCGCTCATCACCGATGGCCGCTTCTCCGGAGGGTCGTCGGGCCTGTCGGTGGGCCACATGTCACCGGAGGCCGCCTCGGGTGGCGCCATCGGGCTCGTCGAGGACGGTGATCCGATCCTGATCGACGTGAAGACCCGCCGGCTGGAGGTCCTCGTCGACGATGACGTCCTCGCCGAGCGTCGCGCCAAGATGGAAGCGTCCGAGCGTCCGTGGCAGCCGAAGGATCGCGAGCGTACGGTCACCACCGCGCTGCGGGCCTACGCCAAACTCGCTACGTCGGCCGACCGGGGTGCGGTGCGGCAGGTCGACTGACCTTCTGACGATCACAATCGACTGACGTCTCTGTCGAACACAGAGTGCGGGGTACGTTTCGGCATCCGATACGTACCCCGCACTCTGTGTTGTCAGGCCAGCGGGTTGCTGCCGTTGGCCAGAATCCAGACCGCGACGGCCGCTGCCGCGCCGACGATGAGCCAGAGGAACGACCCGACGAAGGGGCGTCGCGCCCAGCCGCGGGGATAGTCCAACGAATACAGGCCCGGACCGGTCAGGATGACGACGGCCGCCGCGACGGCGAGGAACAACTCGAACTCCACCCCGCCCGCGGCGGCGAAGAACACGAAACCGCCGGCCGCCGAGATCTTGTAGGCCGCGGCGACGAGCATCGTGCCCAGGATCGCCGAGGCCCCGATCGGGGTGAGCAGGCCGAGGATCACCATCAACCCGCCGATCGTCTCCGACAGCGCGCCGACGATCGCGAGGACCTGCGCGTAGTCGGCGTTGAAGCCGCCGTCGACGAGCATCGACTCGAACCCGCTGAGCCGGGGGCCGTTCCAGAGACCGAACAGCTTCTGCAATCCATGGGCGCCGACCACGAGTCCCAGAGCGACGCGCAGCACCAGCAGTCCGAGGTCGATGGTGCCGCGGCGGGACTTCGCAAGGGCGTCTTCGAGATCGTCGTCGGCGGGGGTCGTGGTCCGGTCCTCGGCGGCGCCTTTGCGACGGCGTCCGAACCGGCGGGGTCTGCCGTCCTCGTCGTCGTCGGCCACCGCGGTATCCGATGCCTCACGCCGCGGATACGCGCTGGTGGACGAGTCCTCGTCGTCGAGGAACTCGTATCGGGCGGTGTCCACGGGCGGCAGCGCCGGTTCCGGGGTCGTGACCGCGTCATCGACGGGTTCGGGGACCGGGGTTGCCGACGGGCTCTTCGCGAACTGGACCGTCTCGGCGTCCTTCGTCGCGGTGCCGGGCATCGACCGCGTCTCGACGTCACCGGGATCGAGGTCGTCGAGGTCGTCGACCCGCGAATACGGCGCCGGTGTGCGGCGTGCGTGCCGGTTGTAGAAGTCGTCACGATCGGGCGTCGTGGATGCGGGCGGCGGCACCGACGCCGGGGCTCCACCTGCGGGTCCGGGACCTCGGGGATCGGGACCTTCGGGACCGGAACCGGGAACCGGTATCTGTCCGGTCGGCTCGTCGTAGGGACTCATCGCCCCGTCGTACGGGGTCGCCGGTGTGTCGCGCCCGCTGGTGCCCGACGTGTCGCGTTCGCTCACAAGCCAGACTCTAGAGGCTCGCGCGGCACGCTCAGCGCACCCCGCCGGGGTGAGTCGGGATGACGCCGTTGGGAGCACCACTACTGTGGACGCCATGTGGAAGGGGCGCCCGGTATGGGTCCGGTGGCGAGTGCTGGTGACAGTCCTGGCCGTGGTGACGATCGCGGTCGGGGGGTGCGCCGACTTCTCCGCGCAGGATCGTGAGCGCGAAGCCGGCGCATTCAGTCCCAACAACCGGCCGAGCGGCCAGCCCGAACCGACGCCACCGCCGGCCACCCCGCGCGAGACGCAACCGCCACCCACCGGGCCATGCGTGGACCCCGACCCGGCCGTCATCGCGACCTGCCTGGCCTCCACCGGTGGCCTCATGCCCGGAGACGAGCAGGGCGAGGTGACGGTCGTCGCCGAACGCACGACGGGCAGGATCCTCACCACCAAGCGTTACGGTCCCCAGCGAACTCTGGGCGAGGCACAGGTCGACGCGTCCGGTGACGGCGGGTTGATCGACTTCGCGTTCTCCCCCACCTACTCTCAGGACCGGTTGATCTACGCCCTCATCACGACAGCGGCGGACAACCGTATCGTGCGTCTGGCGCCCGGCGACGTTCCCAAGCCGATCCTGACCGGAATCCCCAAGGGCACCACGGGGAACATGGGCTCGATGTACTTCCGGTCGCCGACCGAGCTGGTGGTCGCCACCGGCGATGCCGGCAACCCCGCGGCCGCCGACGACCCGTCGTCACTCGCGGGCAAGGTGTTGCTGGTGACCTCGTTGTCCTCCGGGACGAACCCTCGGCCCGCCATCCTCGCCGCGGGCTTCGGTTCCACTGTGTCCCTGTGCCCCAATGCCTCCACCGGAACCGTCTACATAGCCGACCAGAAGGCGACCGAGGACCGCGTGCAGGTTCTCGAAGAGGGCGGACCCAAGGTGCTGTGGACGTGGCCCGACAAACCGCAGATCGCCGGATGCGGTGTCGCCGGCGGCAACATCTATGTCTCCACGACACGCACCCAGCGCATCGAGGGCATCAACGAACCCACGCGTGAGGAGCCGACGATCACCGCGCCGGTCGTCGTGCTGGACCGACGCTATGGTGCGCTGGGCCGGATGGCCGCCCTGCCCAACGGTCTGTTGCAGGTCGCGACAGTGAACAAGCAGGTGGGCGCGGCCAAACCCACCGACGATCGCGTGTTCCGCTTCCTGCCCTCCGGCGGTGGCAACGACCGGACGTGACCCTTCGAGGCTCGCTCCGCTCACACCTCAGGGAGCACGGGGGTCGCCCTCCGCTCACACCTCAGGGAGTGCGCCTCAGGAGCAAGCGGCGATGACGAGTTCCTTGACGCGAGCCGGGTCCGCTTGTCCGCGAGTGGCTTTCATCACGTCGCCGACGATCTTGCCCGCGGCCGCGACCTTGCCGCCGCGGATCTTCTCGGCGATGTCCGGGTTGGCGGCCAGCGCCTCGTCGACGGCCTTCTGCAGGGCCGAATCGTCGCGGACGACCTCGAGACCCCGGTCGGCAACGATCTGAGCGGGCTCTCCCTCTCCATCCAGGGCCGCGATCGCGACCTGCTGCGCGAGCTTGGTGGTCAGCTTGCCCTCGTCGACCAGACCGACGATCTCGGCGACCTGGGCGGGCGAGATGGCGAGAGCGTCGAGTTCGACCCCCCGCGAGTTCGCCTGCTGGGCAAGGAACGACACCCACCAACCGCGAGCCGCTTCGGGTGACGCCCCCGCATCGACGGTGGCGATGATCAGATCGACCGCTCCGACGTTCACGAGGTCTCGCATCACCTCGTCGGAGACGCCCCACTCTTCCTGGATGCGCGCCCGGCGCAACCACGGCAGCTCCGGCAGCGTCGCGCGCAGCTCTTCGATCCAGGCCGAATCGGGCTGCACCGGAGGGAGATCCGGTTCCGGGAAGTAGCGGTAGTCCTCGGCGGTCTCCTTGCGACGACCCGCCGACGTGGTGCCGTCGGATTCGTGGAAGTGCCGCGTCTCCTGGATGATCTCGCCGCCCGCGTCGAGGATCGCGGCCTGGCGGCGCATCTCGTAGCGAACCGCGACCTCGACGCTCTTGAGCGAGTTGACGTTCTTGGTCTCGGTGCGTGTGCCGAACTCGGTGGCGTCCTTGCGCATCAACGACACGTTGGCATCGCACCGCAGGGAACCCTGATCCATCCGGACATCCGACACGTCGAGCGCCTTCAACAGGTCCCGTAGCGCGGCCACGTACGCCCGCGCGACCTCGGGGGCACGTTCGCCCGCGCCGATGATCGGGCGGGTGACGATCTCGACGAGCGGAACCCCGGCGCGGTTGTAGTCGAGCAGCGAATGACTCGCGCCGTGGATGCGCCCGGTGGAACCGCCGATGTGGAGGGACTTGCCGGTGTCCTCTTCCATGTGGGCGCGTTCGATCTCGACCCGCCAGGTGGTGCCGTCGCCCAGCAGGACGTCGAGATACCCGTCGTAGGCGATGGGTTCGTCGTACTGCGAGATCTGGTAGTTCTTCGGCTGATCGGGATAGAAGTAGTTCTTCCGCGCGAACACGCTCGAGGGTCGGATCGAACAGTTCAGGGCGAGCCCGATGCGGATCGCGGACTCGATGGCCTTCGCGTTGACGACCGGCAGCGAACCGGGCAGTCCGATGCACACGGGGCACACCTGCGTGTTGGGTTCGGCACCGAACTCCGTCGGGCAGCCGCAGAACATCTTGGTCGCGGTACCCAGTTCGACGTGCACCTCGAGGCCCATCACCGGATCGAAACCGGCGATGACCTCGTCGTACTCAAACAGTTCGACGGCGGCGGGAGTCATGGCTGTCAGTTTATGCGGCCATATCCCAGGGACACGTTCAGGGTGATCACCGATGCCGGGAGCGTGCGCTTGCTCGTAGCGTCGAAGACAGACCGACGAACCGCGTCGGCCGCCACGCCCCTGAGGAGGACGAGATGACCACCCCACAACCTGCCGGCAGCGGCCCCCGCTTGATGCGCTCGCGCACGAACTCGTGGCTGGGCGGCGTCTGCGGCGGTATCGCCCAACGCTGGGGGTGGGATCCGACGCTCGTCCGCGTCCTGGTCGTGCTGTCGATCCTGTTTCCCGGCCCCCAGGTGCTGCTCTACCTGGCGCTCTGGATCGTCATCCCGCGCGAACCGGCCGCGTCGGCGGTGTCGCCCGTCGTCTGACGCACGTCCGGCGATCTCATCCGAAGATGACCCTGACCTCCTCGTACTGGTCCGGGGGCACCGTCTTGAGTTCGCCGAGCGCCTCGTCGAAGGTGATCCGCGCGATCTCGGTGCCGTGCAGGGCGACCATCTGTCCCCAGCCCTCTTCGGCGACGAGGTCGGCGGTCGCCATCCCCATCCGGGTCGCGAGGACCCGGTCGTAGGCCGAGGGCACACCGCCGCGCTGGATGTGACCGAGAACCGTCGCGCGGGTCTCGATGCCCGTGCGCTCCGCGATCACCGGGGCGAGCATCTCGCCGACACCGCCCAGACGAGGACGGTTGAACCCGTCGAGACCCTTCGTCGAATGGGCTTCTTTCATCTCGGGGAGCTTGAAGCCCTCGGCGACGACCACCATCGGCGCGCGCCCGCGGTCCTTGACACTGGTGACCCAGGCGCAGATCTGATCGAGACTCTCGGGGTTCTCGGGGATCAGGATGACGTGTGCGCCACCGGCGATCCCGGAGTGCAGTGCGATCCACCCGGCATGCCGTCCCATCACCTCGAGCACCATGCAGCGCTTGTGTGAGTTGCCCGTGGTACGCAACCGGTCGATGGCCTCGGTCGCGATCTCGACGGCCGTGTTGAAACCGAAGGTGTAGTCGGTGGCGTCGATGTCGTTGTCGATGGTCTTGGGGACTCCGACGACGTTGATGCCGTCGTCGAACAGTCGCTTCGACGCCGCGGCGGTGCCTTCTCCGCCGATCGCGATGACACCGTCGATCTCGAGGTTCTTGAGCACCTTCGCGATGTTCTCGGGTCCCCCGTCGGGCTCGGTGTACGGACCGAATCGGCTGGTTCCGAGGATGGTGCCGCCCTGGTTGGACAGGCCCCGGACCGAGGAGCGGTTCAGCTCGACGATGTCTCCGTAGACCAGACCCGCCCACCCGTCCTTGAAGCCGACGTATTCGTGTCCGTACACGGTCTCGCCCTTGAGCACCGCGCCCCGGATCACCGCGTTCAGACCGGGGCAGTCACCGCCGGACGTCAGAATGCCGAACCTCTTGGTCATCTGGCGAGACCCTCCCTGTCGTCACTCCCGAGAACGCGCGCACGTCGGTGCGCGGACATCCCCAATCTAGTGCGCATGCGGTCCGGCCGCAGATCCCGAAATCACTTGATGCCGTTCTCGTAGGCGAAGACCACCGCCTGCGCCCGATCGCGCAGGCCGAGCTTTCCCAGCAGGCTGCTCACATGGGTTTTCACCGTCTGTTCGGTGACGTACAGCTCGGCACCGATCTCGGCGTTGGACTTGCCGTCGGCCACCAGGTCGAGCACTTCACGCTCGCGCGGGGTGAGGGTGTCGAGGCGGGCGTCACGTGGGTGCCGGCGACGATTGGCCGTGACCTCGGTGATCAGCCGCCGTGTGATCGACGGCGCCAGCAGTGCCTCGCCCGCGGCGACGACGCGCACGGCCCTGACGAGTTCGTCGGCAGGTGCGTCTTTCAGCAGGAAGCCCGAGGCACCGATACGCAACGCCTCGTAGACGTAGTCGTCGATGTCGAAGGTCGTCAGCATCAGCACCCGGGTGGGTGGTTCCGTCGACGACCCCAGGATCTGTTCGGCGGCCCACAGCCCGTCCTTGCGCGGCATCCGCACGTCCATCAGCACGACGTCGGGGCGGACCCGGCGGCACACCTCGACGGCTTCCACCCCGTCGGAGGCGTCCCCGAGGACCGACAGATCCGGCTGGGCGGCGAGCAGCGCCGAGAATCCTTGGCGGACCATGGCCTGGTCATCGGCGATGACTACGGTGATCGGCACGCCGCTACGCTACCGCCCGGACGGCGACTCGAGGGAACCCGTGACGGTCGCGATCTCGGCGACGACGACACCCTCCCGGCGTGGCGTCGAGGGAATCAGTGCCCGTACCGCGAAGCCCCCGGTCGGAGTCGGTGCCGCGGTGAGGGAACCGCCCACCGCCTGGGCCCGGTCGATCATGCCCGGGATACCGACGCCGCTGCCGCCGAGATGCAACGGTTCGGCCGTGGCGGGCGTGTTGACCACGGCGACCTCGACGAGGTCGCCGCCGGCTTCGGTGACGCTGACGTCCACTTGGCCTCCCGGCGCGTGTCTGGTGGCGTTCGCGAGGGACTCCTGCACGATCCGGTAGATCACCAGCGCGGCCGATTCACCCACGTCACCCGGTTGCACCTCGCGGCGCAGGGTGACCTCTGCTCCTGCGCGACGCGTCTCCGAGACCAGCGAATCGAGTTCTGCCATGCCGGGATTCGGCGCGCCGACGGCGTCGGCGCCCTCGACGCGCAAGACGCCGAGCAGCTGCCGCACCTCATCGAGGGAGGTGCGCGCGGCCTCGGCTATGGCCTCGAATTCCGCTGCGGCCGAGGGACTCACATCGGGCACCCGGTAGCGGGCGGTCTGCGACATCACCACGACCATCGACATGCGGTGTGCCACCACGTCGTGCAGGTCGCGCGCGATCCGGGCACGTTCCTGCAGTACGGCCGCCTCCGCCTCGGCAGCCTGCGTCTGTTCGGTGCGTACCGCCAGCTGGCGACGTGAGGCCATCAGCCCGCGCAGCAGCGCGACCACGACGGCGAGCACCGAGATGCCGAACACCCAACCGATCCGTGCGGACGGTTGTACGGCGAACGCCATCACGATCGACGTCGACGCCCACACGACGGGAATCCATCGGAGCGGGCACCGGAGGAAGGCCATGAACGTCAGGACGAGCAGTTCGATGAGGTGGGTGACCTGGATGGTCAGTTCCCATGAGTCCCTGGCCGGCACGATGATCCCGATAAGCTGCGCCGAGACCACCGAGACGCCCCAGCCGACCAGCGGCGCCGACCACGCCAGCGCGATCGGCAGCGCCGCGAACGCCGCG
Organism: Gordonia terrae; assembly: GCF_051789125.1. Lineage (GTDB taxonomy): Bacteria > Actinomycetota > Actinomycetes > Mycobacteriales > Mycobacteriaceae > Gordonia > Gordonia terrae_A. Next base: position 3,437,723 of record NZ_CP196526.1, read on the forward strand.
ACCACGGGAAGCACGAATGCCGGCACCGCATGGGTGATGGGCAGCGTCGGCCACGAGACCGAATACATGACGAGCGCCACGAACAGGAAGAACCAGTTGATGCGCGACGAGAAGTAGTGCCGCACCGCGGGGTCCTGTGCCACCGGCGCGGTCGCCGCCCACTCCAGCGAGGACGCACCCACCTTGCGGAGTGTCTTGCGGTATCCGAACATGCCTCAACCCTAGGCGTGCCGACCGCGGGGACACCTCATACTTTCGGGGGATACGACCTCGCGCGGCGGTAGGGATCTCGGGCGGCCGAGCCCCCCTCAGGACGAGGACGAACGGCCCCGGCGAACGATGTGGCGTCGCGGTCGTGCGCCATAGCGTCGACGTCCATGACCAGATCGTTGTTGCTCCGAAATCACTCTTCCGACATCGACTTCCATCATCCGACGGGTTCAGCGGCGCGCGGGTACGCGCGGTGGTGGGTGGCCGCGCTGACGCTGTCCGTTCTCCTCACCGGGCAGTGGTTCTCGACCGCCCATGCCGTCGCCGGACCGTCGGCCGGCGGCACACCGGTGACCGCACCCCCGGCCGACGCCGGCAATCCGTATGCCGCAGTCGTCGTCGCGCTGGCGGGTCCGCGTCCGGTCGAGGCGGTGTCGGTCCTGCCCGGGTCGTTCGCGTCGACCCAGGGCTACTCTCCCGAGGTCATCGACGGATACCCGGTCGACCCGCAGGGCGACTGCTCCTCGCCGGTACCGCTCCCCGCGCACTTCACCCCGCTGTGTCGCACACATGACTTCGGGTACGACCTCCTCCGTGCCGCGCAGAAGGACGGTGATCCGCTGGGCCCATGGGCACGTTTCGCCCTCGATCGGATGCTCGTCGACCGCATGTACGCTGCCTGCGGGTCGCCCGGCTGCACCGCGGCCGCTTCGGCAACCCGCGTGGGGCTGGCGTGGAACACGTGGCGACAGCGTGGCGGACCACCGGCGGGCAACGAGTCGATCACCGCGCTCGTGACCACCACTCTCGAACGCGCACTGGTGGATTCGACCCACGAGGCGGTGCGATCATGACGCGCTGGCCCCACCCGGCGATCAGCGTCGCGGTCACCGTCGGTTACATCGCCGCCCTCTATCCGGGGAGCCTGCCCCGCGGCGCCGTCACCGCGGCGCTCGTCGCCGCGGGCGCCACCGCCCTGGGCGCGATCATCGGCATGCTGGTGCGGCAGCGGAGTTCTCGCACCGCCGACGAACAGGCGAGCCGGATCACCTTCGGGGCGGGCATCGTGGTGATGGCCTGCACCGCGGGCGTCGCGCTCTGGTGGCAGAACGTCGTGCGTTCAGCGGTCGGGGCGGTTCCGGCCGGTTGGGAATGGTGCGCGGCGATCACTCTGATCCCGGCGGCGGTCGTGGTGGCGATCGTCACCGCACCGCGCGTCGCCGCGGTGGGCGCGGCATGCGCACTCGCGCTGACGGCCGGGTTGCTGGCGCCCGCCGATGCGGGAGCCGACGAGGCGGGAGCCGACGAGCAGCGCGTCACCCGTGTCACCGCTGTCACGGAGGCACCGGGTCCGGTATTGCGAGGAGCCCTGAGCGTCGACGACTTCGACCGTGCCGCAGGACAATTGATGCAGAACTGGGTGGCGTCGGGCGGACTGTCGGCTCGAGCGGTCGTGCTGGCCGTGCCGACGGGGTCCGGGTGGGTGGATCCCGCTGCGGTCGACGGATTCACGCGCAGGTTCGGCGATGTACGGGTCCTCACGCTTCCCTACGCCGACGTCCCGTCCTGGCAGGCCTTCCTGTCCGGCCGGTCGGGTGCCTCGAAGTCGGCGATCGCGACCGCCCGTGCGCTGGCCGCCGCGTTGCGGCACGCACCGCCTGAGAACCGACCGACGGTCGTGCTCTACGGGCAGAGCCTCGGCGCGGTCGGAGCCGACGCAGCCCGGCTCTGGCTGGAGGAACACCACCCGGAGCTGGTCGACGAGACGGTGCTCACCGCACCGCCGGCCGGCACGGTGGCGTCATCGTCGCGCACGCCCCGCACGATTCTCGCCAATCACAGCGATCCCGTCGTGCGGTGGTCGGTGTCGGGCCTGTGGCGTCCGCACTCCGACACCGCCGACACCCGCCGCGGCGGCCCACGGGTGCCCCAGGCACCCTGGGTGCCGGTGGTCAGCTTCGTGCAGTCGAGCGTCGACCTGCTCGCCGCCCTGGACGGCGACGCCGGTGTGGGACACCGTTACGGGACGGATCAGGCCGGTCAGACGATCGGTCCGCGAGCCGCCTCATAGGACGCGCCGACCCGGTACAACCGGTCGTCGGCGAGAGCGGGCGCCATGATCTGCAGGCCGACGGGCATGCCGTCGTCGGCCGACAATCCCGAGGGCACCGACATCGATCCGATGCCCGCAAGGTTCACCGGCAGGGTGCAGAGATCGAACAGGTACATCGCGAGCGGGTCGTCGACCTTCTCGCCGATCGGGAATGCTGTCGTCGGCGTCGTCGGCGAGATCAGGACGTCGACCTTCTCGAATGCCGAGGCGAAGTCGCGCGCGATCAGGGTACGGACCTTCTGCGCCTGACCGTAGTAGGCGTCGTAGTAGCCCGAGGACAGGGCGTACGTACCGATCATGATGCGGCGCTTGACCTCTGGGCCGAATCCCTGCTCGCGACTGAGCGCCATGACCTCGTCTGCCGAATGCGAGCCGTCGTCGCCGACACGCAATCCGTAACGCATCGCGTCGAAGCGGGCGAGGTTCGAGGACACCTCCGACGGCAGGATCAGGTAGTAGGCGCCGAGGGCGTAGGTGAAGTGCGGGCAGCTGACCTCGACCACCTCGGCGCCACGCTCGGTGAGCAGTGCGACGGCCTGCCGGAAGGACTCGAGTACACCGGCCTGATATCCCTCACCCTGCAGTTCGTTGACCACACCGATCCGCACACCCTTGAGATCCTGCTCGGCGCCGGCGCGCGCGGCACCGACGACATCGGGGACGGCGACATCGATCGACGTCGAGTCCCGCGGGTCGTGACCGGCGATGACCTCGTGCAGCATCGCGGTGTCGAGCACCGTGCGGCCGCAGGGTCCGCCCTGGTCGAGCGACGAGGCACACGCGACGAGGCCGTAACGCGAGACGGTGCCGTAGGTCGGCTTCACACCGACCGTCGCCGTGACCGCGGCCGGTTGACGGATGGAGCCGCCGGTATCGGTACCGATGGCCAGCGGCGCCTGGTACGACGCGAGCGCGGCGGCGCTGCCGCCCCCCGAACCGCCGGGGATCTTGCTCACATCCCACGGGTTACGGGTGAGCTGGTAGGCGGAGTTCTCGGTCGAGCTGCCCATGGCGAACTCGTCCATGTTGGTCTTGCCCAGGATCGGGATGCCTGCTGCGCGAAGGCGTTCGGTGACCGCGGCGTCGTACGGCGGCACCCAGCCCTCGAGAATTCGTGAGCCACACGTGGTGGGGGCGTCGACGGTGGTGAAGACGTCCTTCAGTGCGATGGGCACGCCCGCCAGCGCGGAGGGAGCGTCCCCCGCGGCGATGGCGTCGTCGGCGGCCTTGGCGGCGACGAGCGCCTCCGCTCCGCTGACGTGCAGGAAGGCTCCGAGCTGGTCGTCGACCTCGGCGATGCGGTCGAGGTGGGCCTGTGTGACCTCCACCGAGCTGATCTCGCGGGCACCGATCCTGGTGGCGAGTTCGGCGGCGGACAGACCGGTCAGGTCACCGGCGTCGCGCGGCGTGGCGAAGTTCGTCTCGGCGGCACTCACTGCTCTTCTCCCAGGATCTGCGGAACGGCGAATCGGTCCTGTTCGACGGCGGGCGCGCCGGACAGGGCCTCCGCGGTCGACAGTCCGGGGACGACCACGTCTGGACGCAGCACGTTGGCGAGCTCGGCGGGATGAGCCGTACCCGGAACGTCGTCGGCGGCCACCTCCGACACCGACGCGACGTGGGTCAGGATCGAATCCAGCTGCTCGGCGTAGACATCGAGTTCGTCCTCGCTCAGCGCCAGTCGCGACAGTCGCGCCAGGTGCGCGACCTCGTTCCGCGAAATGGACTTCGGTTCGCCAGCCACTTCAGCGTCCTTCCTCACACAACTTGCTCGTGGTTGTCCGTCACTGCGCGTGGGTGTCGTTCGGCGATCTCGTCCGAACCGGTCACGACGCAGGGTGTGACACCCAGACTATGGGAACGCGCGATCCCCGCTGTCCCCAGCCACCGGTTGCCGACCCGGGCGGTGCGCGCGTAGCGGGCGCGGGTGCGAGAATGACGCCGTGTCCTACCTCTTGCGGGTCTCGCTCGAAGACCGCCCGGGCAGTCTCGGCGTGCTCGCCGTGCAACTCGGGTCCGTCGGCGCAGATATCCTGTCTCTCGAGGTGGTCGAGCGCGGGAACGGGTATGCGGTCGACGATCTCGTGGTGGAGGTCGCGCCCGGCGCACTCCCCGACAGCCTCATCACCGCGGCCGAGAAGGTCAGCGGCGTGCGCGTCGACTCGATCCGGCCCTATTCGGGCGTTCTCGACACCCACCGCGAACTCGAGCTGGTCGATCAGGTCGCGACCGCGGGTCGCGACCGGCTGCAGGTCCTGGTCGACAACGCCCCGCGTGTCCTCCGGGTCTCGTGGGCCATGGTCCTCACACCCGCCAGCGGCGGCGTCCTGCAGCTGTTCGGCTCGTCCGGCGCCCCGGAGACACCGTTGACCACGGCCGACTGGTTGCCCCTGGAGCACGCGGCACAGCTCGATGCGGAGGGTGACTGGGTGCCCGGCGCATGGCAGGACATGGACACCCGACTGGCGGCGGCGCCGCTGGGCACCGACTCGAAGGCCATCCTCCTCGGCCGTATCGGCGGTCCGGATTTCCGGCCGTCGGAGGTCGCGCGGCTCGGCTACCTCGCGGGCATCGTGAGTACCGTGCTCCGCTCCGAGAGTTAGGCACATCCGGCCCGGAGTACGGGCATGATGGATCGATGACGTCCATCGAGCTCGTGCAGGGCGACATCACGACGCAGTCGGTCGACGCGATCGTCAACGCCGCGAACTCCACCCTGCTCGGCGGCGGCGGGGTGGACGGCGCGATCCATCGGCGCGGCGGTCCGGCGATTCTCGCCGAATGCAAGCAACTGCGCGCCGGCGCCTATGCACGCGGACTCCCCGTCGGCGAGGCGGTGGCCACCACCGCGGGCGATCTGGACGCGCGCTGGGTCATCCACACCGTCGGACCGGTTCATTCGTACGACGAGGACCGGTCGGCACTCCTCGTCTCGTGCTACCGCGAATCCCTTCGCGTCGCAACCGAACTGGGCGCCACCACGATCGCCTTCCCCGCGATCTCGACGGGTGTCTACGGCTGGCCGATGGACGACGGCGCCCGCCGGGCTGTCGACACCGTCCGGGCGACCCTGCCCGAGACCTCCATCGACGAGGTGCGCTTCGTCCTGTTCGACCAGCGCGCATACCGCGCGTTCGAGGCCGCGCTGGGCTGATCGGTCACTCCGGTGAGCCGGTCTCCAGCAACTTCTTGAACGCGTCCTCGTCGAGGACCGGCACACCGAGCTGTTCGGCTTTGTCGGCCTTGGTACCCGGTGACTCGCCGACCACCACGTAATCGGTCTTCTTCGACACCGAACCCGACGCCTTGCCGCCTCGCTGCAGGATCGCCTCCTTGGCACCGTCCCGGGAGAAGTCGACGAGCGATCCGGTCACGACGATCGTCTTGCCCTCTAGGGTCCGCGGGATCGACTCGTCGCGCTCGTCCTCCATGGAAACGCCTGCGGCGCGCCACTTCTCGACGATGTCCCGATGCCAGTCGACGGTGAACCAGTCGTGGATGGACTGGGCGAGGGTCATCCCCAGCCCTTCGACCCGGGCGAGCCGCTCGACATCGGCCTCCTCGATCGCCGCCAATGACCCGAACTCGGTGGCCAGGGCCCGCGCGGCGGTGGGACCGACATGCCGGATCGACAGACCCACGAGTACGCGCCACAGCGCCACGTCCCTGGCGTTGTCGAGGTTGGCCAGCAGGCGTTTGCCGTTGGCCGAGAGCGCGCCCGCCTTGGTGGTGAACAGGTCGGTGCGGACCAGATCGTCGGCGGTCAGCGAGAACAGATCGCCCTCGTTGGTGAGCACGCCCGCGGACAGGAGCGCTGTCGCCGCCTCGTAGCCCAGCGCCTCGATGTCGAAGGAGCCGCGTCCGGCGAGGTGAAACAGTCTCTCCCGCAACTGAGCCGGGCAACTCTCCTGATTGGGACAGCGGACGTCGACGTCGCTTTCTTTTTCCGGCCGCAGTGGCGTTCCACATTCGGGACAATTCTCCGGCATCTCGAACGCGCGCTCGGTGCCGTCGCGGAGGTCGACGACGGGCCCGAGGACCTCGGGGATCACGTCGCCGGCCTTGCGGATCGTGACGGTGTCGCCGATCAGCACGCCTTTGCGCTTGACCTCGGAACCGTTGTGCAGGGTCGCGCGCGAAACCGTGGAGCCGGCGACGAGCACCGGCTCGAGGACCGCGAAGGGCGTGACGCGTCCGGTGCGCCCCACACCGACCTGAATATCCAGGAGCTTGGTGGTCGCTTCCTCGGGCGGATACTTGTAGGCGATCGCCCACCGCGGCGCGCGCGATGTGGACCCGAGGCGGCGCTGCACGGTGACGTCGTCGACCTTGACCACGATGCCGTCGATCTCGTGTTCGACGTCGTGGCGGTGTTCGCCCCAGTAGGTGATCTTGTCGATGATCTCGTCGGCGCCGGACGCCTTGGTGGTGTGCGTCGACACCGGCAGTCCCCACTCACCGAGCGCGAGGTAGGCGTCGTGGAGCGACGCCGGTCGCCAGCCCTCGGTGTGGCCGATCCCATGACAGATCATGCGGAGTTTGCGACGCGCGGTGATCTGTGGGTTCTTCTGCCGGAGTGACCCCGCGGCCGAGTTGCGCGGATTGGCGAACGGGGGTTTGCCCTCGGCGACCAGCGAGGCGTTGAGCGCTTCGAAGTCCTCCACCCGGAAGAAGACCTCGCCGCGGACCTCGAGGACCTCGGGGACGGGGTATTTCTCGGACGCACTCAGCCGCATCGGGATGTCGTCGATGGTGCGCGCGTTCAGTGACACGTCTTCTCCGGTGCGGCCGTCGCCACGGGTGACGCCACGTTCGAGGACACCGTTGCGGTACACGAGCGCGAGAGCCACGCCGTCGATCTTGAGCTCGCAGAGGAAGTCCACCCGGGTGCCGGCGTCGGCGACCACGCGGTCGACCCAGGTGCGCATCTCATCGTGGTCGAAGACGTTGTCCAGGGACATCATTCGTTCGAGATGGTCGACCGGGGAGAAGGCGGTCGAGAAGCCGCCGCCGACGAGTTTGGTGGGCGAGTCGGGCGCCGCGAGCTCGGGATGGGCGTCCTCGAGTGACTGCAGACGACGCAGCAGCAGATCGAACTCGCCGTCGGTGATGACCGGCGCATCTTTCACGTAGTAGCGGAACTGGTGCTCGCGGATCTCCTCGGCGAGCGCCGACCACTCCTCGCGCAACTCCGCCGCGGGTCCCGATTCCGTTGTTTCTGCCACGTTCCGAGGGTATCGGAGTGCTCGGACAGGTCCGAAGGGCCAGTTCAGCCGGCGTCGGCGTCGAGCTTGGCCACCGAACGCCTCGGCGCGATCTGGCGGTAACTGGCGTCGAGCAGTTCGGCCACCTCATCCCAGTCGGTGGCGTCATCGAGGATCAGGCCCAGCCACCCGGAGGGACCGAGGTAGGCGGGTACGAAGAACCGCGGGTCCTCCTGGAGCGCCGGACGTTCGGACTCCTCGGCGATGAACAGGATGGACTGGTCATGCCGCACCTTGGTGCCCTTGACCCCGCCGCCGTAGTTGCCGAACATCTTGCCGCACCGGAACGTCGGACGACCGTGCGCGACGACCTCGGTGGCATCGGGGAGCGCGAGCGCGATCTCTCGTACCCGGCCCAGGAGGGGGTCGGCGTCGTCGAACATGATCGGGTGCGGCATACCGATGAGGATAGGTCGGACCCCGGTGATCCCGCAGTGGATTCCTAGAGCGCCGCCGGGTCGGTACCGATGAGCTGGCCGGCTTCGGCGGTGATCGACAGGGCCCGCTTGGCCCAGCCCGACGACGCCTCCGCGAGGCCGCACGTGGGTGTGACGATGACGTTCTCCGCCAGCACTTTTCGGTTCAGGCCGATCCGGTCGGTGATGGCGGCGAGATCGGTCGCCACCGTCTCGGCCTCGAGTCGACGGTCCGGCGCGGTCGACGGCACGACACCCGCCACGAGGGTGTCGCCGCGGTCGACGAGCATCCCGATGCCGTCGAGATCGGCGTCGCGGGGCCGGGTGACGTCGACGGAGTAGGCCGTCGGGCGCAGGTGCTCCAGCAGATCCCAGCGCGGTCGCCCGCAGTTGTGCAGGATCACCGGTACCTCGACGTGGTCGAAGAGTTCGGTGAGGGCGCGCGCGACCTCGATCACCGGCACCGCCCTGATCGGATCGAAGCGGGTCAGCGGCTTCACGGTGCCGTCGATGACCTGCCCCACCATCGGCTCGTCGAGCTGGAGGACGACCCGTGCACCCAGGCGGCGTCGTACCTCACGGACGTGTTCGCGAATGCCCTCGGCGGTCGATGCGACGATGTCGCGCACCGCGCCGGGATCCTTCAGCACGCGTTGCCCGTTGGCGAGTTCGACCGATGCCGCGGTCGTGAACGGGCCCGCGACCTGGATCTTGAAGGGCCGGTCGGTGCTGACGAAACCCGCTGTCTCCCAGAGCTCTTCGATGACGTCGAGATCCTCGTTGAGCAGGTCGGTGGCGCGGCGGGTCAACAGCGAGGAACGTTGCGCGAGCCGGTAACCCCAGGTCGCGGTGTCCATCGGCAGATCGACGAGGATCGCCGCCATGCGGCCGATCAGGTCGGAGCCGATGCCCCGGCCGGGGAGTTCGACGAGGTGGGCGAGGTCGAGTTCACCGTTCACGATCTCGGCGGCCGAGCGCGGGTCGGTGCCGGGCATCGAGCCCACACCGGTGCCCAGGCCGGTGGGCAGGACGGGGTCGGTCACCGAGCGGAGACCGGAGTCGGCGCAGCCGAGGTGGTGGCGATGCGCCCGCACCCGACAACCTGGTCGCCGCGTCGGGCATCCGGGAGGTAGAGCACCGCGGCCTGCCCGCGGGCCACCCCGGTGAGCGGCTCCTGCAGCGCGATCTCGATGCCGGGTTCGCCGTCGACCGTGATCGGGGTCGCCCGCACCGGCGCGAGGCCGCCGTGCGCGCGGACCTGGACCATGGCGTCGAAGGGCTCGCCCGGGGTCACACCCGACGTCCAGACCGCGCGGGTGGCGGTGATCCCCCAGACCTGGAGGTCGGCGGCCGTCCCGACGGTCACCGTCCCCGAGTCGGGATCGATCTCGGTGACATAGCGCGGCTTGCCATCAGCCGCAGGTGCGTCGATGCCCAGTCCCTTGCGTTGCCCGATCGTGAAACCGTGTACGCCGTCGTGTTCGGCGAGGCGCTCACCCGACGAGGCATCGACCACCGCGCCGGGCCGGACGCCGATGCGCGCGCCGAGGAACGCACGGGTGTCCCCGCTGGGGATGAAGCAGATGTCGTGTGAGTCGGGCTTGTCCGCGACGGCGAGTCCGCGTCGTGCGGCCTCGGCGCGGATCTCGCTCTTGGGTGTGTCCCCGATCGGGAACATCGCGCGCGACAGTTGGTCACGCGTGAGGACGGCGAGCACGTAGGACTGGTCCTTGTCCGCGTCGACCGCGCGGCGCAACTCTCCGTCGACGAGCTGGGCGTAGTGGCCGGTGGCGAGCGCGTCGAAACCGAGGGCGACGGCCTTGTCCGCGAGGGCCGCGAACTTGATCTTCTCGTTGCAGGTCAGGCACGGATTGGGGGTGCGGCCGGCGGCGTAGGCCTCGACGAATTCGTCGATGACGTCGTCTTTGAACCGGTCGGCGAAGTCCCACACGTAGAACGGGATGCCCAGGACGTCCGCGGCGCGCCGCGCGTCCGAGGCGTCCTCACGGGAGCAGCAACCGCGCGAACCGGTCCGCAGCGCCCCCGGTGCGGTGGACAGTGCCAAGTGCACACCGACCACCTCGTGACCGGCCTCGACCGCCCGTGCCGCCGCCACCGCGGAGTCGACACCGCCGCTCATCGCCGCGAGTACACGCATCAGGAGATCCTTCCACCGGGCGCGGACACGAGACCCGCAGCGCGCGCACGGTCGACGACCTCGTCGATGACCGCGGCGACCGCGTCGATGTCGGCGTCGGTTGTCGTGGGAGCGAGGGAGAACCGCAGCGACGACCGGGCTTCGGCCATGTCGAGCCCCATCGCGAGGAGTACGTGGCTGGCCTGCGCGACACCCGCCGTGCACGCGGAGCCGGTCGAGCACTCGACACCCTTCGCGTCCAGCAGCATCAGGAGAGAGTCGCCCTCACACCCGGCGAAGGACACGTGGACATTGCCCGGCAGCCGCTGATCGGAGTCGGCGCCGTTGCGGGTCGTACCGTCGACGCCGAGGAGGACGTCGGTGAGCCGGTCCTGCAGTGCGCGGACGTGCGCGGTGTTCTCGGCGAGGTGCTCGACACACCACGACAGCGCCGCTGCCATGCCGACGGCGCCCGCGACGTCCTGTGTTCCCGACCGGACGTCGCGCTCGTGTCCGCCGCCGTGCTGCACGGGCACACAGCCGACGTCGCGGCCGAGCAGCAGAGCGCCGACACCCTGTGGTCCGCCGAACTTGTGGGCGGTCAGCGAGAGCGCCGACAGCCCACTCGCCGCGAAGTCCACGGGGAGGTGGCCCACGGCCTGGATCGCGTCGGAATGGACTGGTACGTCGAACTCGGCGCCGAGCGCGGCGATCTCTGCGATCGGCTGGATGGACCCGACCTCGTTGTTGGCCCACATGACCGAGATGAGTGCGGTCTCCTCGGCGTGGGTCTCGAGTTCGGCGCGCAGGTCGGCGGCCGAGACCACGCCGTCGGCGTCGACGGGCAGGAGGACGAGCTCGGCATCCGCGGCGTCGGCCAGCCATTGGGCCGGATCGAGGACCGCGTGGTGTTCGATCGCGGAGGTGATGATCCGACGGCGTCGCTCATCGGCCCGTCGCCGAGACCAGTAGATTCCCTTGATCGCCAGATTGTCCGATTCGGTGCCGCCGCCGGTGAAGATGACCTCCGAGGGTCGGGCGCCGACGGCCGCGGCGATCGCTTCCCGCGCTTCTTCGAGTCGCCGACGCGCGGTGCGGCCGGAGCCGTGCAGCGAAGACGCGTTGCCCGGCTGTGCGAAGACAGCGGTCATCGCCTCGACGGCTTCGGGCAGCATCTGCGTCGAAGCGGCGTGATCGAGGTAGACAGGCGCCCCCTTGCTGTTCGGCACGGGCGGTCGGCTTGAGTCGGGCATCGCTAGCAAGGATAAACGCGTGTCGGTCGCCGACAAATTCCGTGACCGGCGATCCGACCGGTCCTGGCGACGAGTCGGTCAGGCGCGCTTGAGGTAGAAGTACAGGTGGCGGCCGTCGATGACGCCACCCTTGCCGTTCATGATGCCCATGACCGTCGTGTCGTCGACCCGCTTGAAGTGGTCGATGACCGGCTGACCGTCGTAGACCATCGACGCGGTGATCTCACCCCGGAACTCGATCGCCCACAGGCTCGCCTCGCCCTTGCCGAGCTTGGTGTTGGAGTACAGGTTGCCGTTCTCGTCGCGGCACACCAGCGGCTGGACGTCGCTGCGCGAGGTGAAGGTCTTGCCGTACCAGCCGGCCTTCCCGAGCATCCCGTTGATGGCGTGCCCGGTGGTGAACTCGCCGCCCTTCCACGCGCCGAGCATCTCCTCGGGACGAAGGGTGGCCAAGCCCGCCCACACGGTGTCGAGATCGGCGTCGTCGACGCGGCCGTCGACGTCGCGCAGCTCGAAGAACTTGGCGCGCGCAGCTTCTCGGGTCTGGGTGGACGTCATCGTCGGCCTCCTGGGTACACATCAGATCGTCCGCAGGGTACGGAACGGTACCGGAGAAACCTATATGAGAGAACGGATGATGTCACTTTTGTCCGGGGTTGCCGGACCGGCCACCACCCGCTCGCAGCGTCCCGCCAGTTCGCGACGATCACGCCCGGGCGACTCGACGGGGTGGATCACCATCGTGAGGGCCAGCCCGCGAGTCCGCAGCACGCGCCGCAGGGTGTCCGCCGGGGTGTCGGCACCGATGAAGCTCGGCGCCGTGGCGGTGGTCCCGTCGACACCGACGAACCGCAGACGGACCGGCACCACCGGGACGTCGGCGTCGATGGCGGCCTGGAAGAACGCCGGCCGGAAGGCACCGCCGGTGCGTCCGCAGTAGGTCGTGCCCTCGGGGAACACGATGACCGAGGTGTGCCCGTGGAGGCGGTCGGCCACCTCACCGACTGTCGACGGCAGTCCGCGCAGTGTGGCGCGGTCGACGGCGATCACCCCGAACCGGCGGGCCAGGGATGAGACCACCGGCATCGCGACGACATCGGACTTCGCGACCACGTGGGCCGGACTGATGAGGGCCAGGGCGAGGACGTCGAGGAAGGAGATGTGGTTGGCGACCACCAGTCCCGGACCGGACGGATCGCCGCGGAGGTCCTCGACGTCGACGCTGATGCCCAGGGCCCTCAGCAGAGCTGCGGAGGCCGGCCCACGCAGTGCGCGGGGCGGGCGGTGGCGCAGTCGCGCGGACACGCCGGCCGTCGAGGCCGCCCACACGATCCAGGCCACGACCGCGGTCAGGCGGAACAGGCGCCACAGGACGACCGTCGCGTCCGAGATCGCGGTCAGTCGCCGCGCCATGCGTGGGGCGATACACGAGTCACCGCAGGTGCTGATGGGGAACCACGGGTGCGATCGGGGGCCGACGTCGCCCGGGGTCCGGCATCCGAGCGGCCGGGGCCGGGAGGTGTGCGCTTCCGCGACCCGGCCGCGCTGCCCGGTGCCACTGGGTTCCGAAGCGGCGACGGGATTCGGGACACCTGCGCGCGTCGGGACCCCTGCGCGTTCGGTGGCGACCGGTCCGATCAGCAGGGCGGTCATCGCGCCGGGGTCCCCGGGTCCGGGGTGGCCGCGGGGGTCCGCGCCCCACCGAGGCGGCGGGCGCTGGATCGAAGACGGTCGAGGTACCGCTTGTTGGCGCCTTCGCGGTCGAGCAGCGTGAGGAAGTCCGCGACGTCGAAGACGTCGTCGACGGCGGGCTCGCCGCAGACGCGGGCGCCCAGCCGCAGATAGCCGCGCATCAGCGGTGGCATCGCCACCGTGTCGGCGGGCTCGATGTCGTCGAGCAGGCGTCCGCCGACCCGGGCGGCGACGAGCGGGTGCGCACGGCGGTGGGGGTCGGAATGCTCGGCCCGCAGCCGATCACGGAGTGCACGCATCGCCGATCCGGGTAGCCACTCCCCCGGGCTGTGGAGGGGCACCGACACACAGCCCATGAGATACCGGAGATCGGCGTCCTCCATGTACTGCAGCAGGGCGGCCCACATCAGCGCGGTGACCGACCCGTCGCGATGATCCGCGCGCACACACGCGCGGCCCAGTTCGACTGTGGCCGTGACGATGTCGCTCATCTCTGCAAGATCGAACTCGGTGGCGGAGTACCACCCGCCGGCAGCGATCGCGCGTGCCGGCGACAACATGCGGGCGCACCCGACGACCCCGTGGTCGTCGTGCCGGACGATCAGGTGTTCACAGAACGCGTCGAAGCGGTCGGCGTCGCGGCCGGTGGCGGCGTCACCGATGCGGTTGGAGAACCCGGGTTCGGCGGCGAAGACGTCGTAGCGCAACCGTTGCGCCGCGACGATGTCGGCGGGGTCGTCGGACACGAGGACGCGCACTGGTCCCGCGGACAACAGGGTGGTCGGTACGGCCCGCGAGAACCGGGCGCGCGCGACATGATCGGTGCGGACGGAGGACTGCATGGCGTTCATGTCTCGAATGAAAGCCAGGGCGGGCATCGACGGGGCCACCGCAGCGTGTCGTGTCGGTGCGGGTTGGGTGAACAGGGTTCGCCCAGGAACGCACGATGGCCCCCGACGACGAGTCGGGGGCCATCGGGTCGAGCTCGGTGATCAGCCGGTGATCACTTGCGCTTCTTGACCTCTTCGGTCAGCTGCGGGGCGACGTTGAACAGGTCGCCAACGATGCCGTAGTCGGCGATCTCGAAGATCGGGGCCTCTTCGTCCTTGTTGACGGCCACGATGGTCTTCGAGGTCTGCATGCCGGCGCGGTGCTGGATGGCGCCCGAGATACCGAGGGCGACATAGAGCTGCGGCGACACGGTCTTACCGGTCTGACCGACCTGGAACTGGCCCGGGTAGTAACCGGAGTCGACTGCCGCACGCGACGCACCGACAGCCGCGCCGAGCACGTCGGCGAGTTCCTCGACGACCGAGAACTTGTCGGCGCTGCCGACACCACGGCCACCCGAGACGACGATCGACGCCTCGGTGAGCTCCGGACGGTCGCCGCCGACGTTCGGCTCGACCTTGGTGATCTTCACCGCGCCCTCGCCCTGTGCGGGGACCTCGACGTCGACACGCTCGCCGGCACCGGCCTGCGGAGCGGCCTCGACGCCACCCGGGCGGACCGAGAAGACCGGGACCTCACCCTTGGCCTGCGCGTCGACGGTGAAGGCGCCACCGAAGATGGAGTGGATGCCCACGCCACCCTCCTGGACGTCGACGATGTCGGCGAGCACGCCGGACCCGAGACGTACGGCCAGACGGCCGGCGATCTCCTTGCCGTCCGCGGTCGCCGCGACCAGGATTCCGGCCGGGGACGCCGACTCGGCGATCGAGGCCAGGACGTCGACCTGCGGGGTGATCAGGTAGCCGGCCGCGTCGTCGGACTCGGCGACGTAGATCTTCTCCGCGCCGGCTTCCTTGAGTCCGTCGACGATGCCGTCGGCCGAGCCGGGCTTGCCGACGACGACTGCCGACGGGGTACCGAGCGCGCGGGCGGCGGTGATGAGCTCGCTGGTGACCTTCTTCAGGGCGCCTTCGGCGTCCTGCTCCACGAGCACGAGTACTTCTGACATGGTGGTTTTCTCCTGAATGTCTGGGGGTTCGCCGGTGGTCTGCGTCGGGAGATCAGATGATCTTCTGGCCGACCAGGTATTCGGCGACCTTGGTGCCGCCGTCGCCTTCGTCGGTGACGCGCTCGCCCGCGGTCTTCGGCGGCTTCGGCTTGGACGCGGTCACGACCGACCCCGCGTTCTCCAGGCCCACATCGCTCGCCTCGACGTCGATCTCGGCGAGGGTGAGGACGGTGACTTCCTTCTTCTTCGCGGCCATGATGCCCTTGAAGGACGGGAAGCGCGGCTCGTTGATCTTCTCGTTGACGCTCACGATGGCCGGCAGGGTGGCCTCGACGTGGAAGATGCCGTCGTCGGTCTCCCGCTCGCCCTTGAGGGTCTCGCCCTCGAGGGTCAGCGCACGCAGGTGGGTGAGGTGCGGGAGTTCGAGGTACTCGGCGATCATCGCGGGGATGGCACCGACGCGACCGTCGGTGGCCTCGTTGCCGGCGATGACCAGCTCGACGCCCTCGACCGTGCCGAGCGCGCGGGCCAGCACGTAGGCGGTCTGGACCGCGTCCGAGCCGTGCATGAGGTCGTCCTTGATGTGGATCGCCTTGTCCGCGCCCATCGACAATGCCTTGCGGATGGCATCGGTGGCGCGCTCGGGCCCCGCCGTCAGGATGGTGACCTCGCCCCCATCGGCCTCCTTGATCTTCAGCGCTTCCTCGACGGCACGCTCGTTGATCTCGTCCAGGACGGCGTCGGCGGCCTCACGGTCCAGGGTGTAGTCGTCGTCGGACAACTTGCGCTCGGACCACGTGTCGGGAACCTGCTTGATCAGTACGACAATGTTTGTCATGGGTCTTCGTCGACCTCCTGCATCGGGTTCGGCAACTTACCGGCGGGTAAGGCCATGGGTCCCCACCACTTTAGCGTCTCCTATCCTCTCACTAAACATCGACTACCTCACACAATGCGCTCGACCGTTCGCTCGGTCGGTGCGACCGCCCCAGGAGGCCCGAACCCATGCCCTACGCTCTGTCAGATGACTGACGCAGACCTCGGGTCCCCGCGTACCCAGGGACCGGTCGGGACCGGTACCGGCGGTTTCGAGGCGCTCGACATCGACCAGCAGCTCGCCCTCACCGGCGAGCGGACGGTTCCCGGGATACCCGCAGAGAACTACTGGTTTCGACGCCACGAGATCGCCTACCGGCACATCGCCGCGGACTGCGCCGGCCTGGACGTGCTCGAGGCCGGCTCCGGCGAGGGGTACGGGGCCGCGATGATCGCCGACGCCGGGGCGTCGTCGGTGATCTGCGTCGACTACGACACCGCCGCGGTCGAGCACACGAGGCGCCGTTACCCGGGGCTCGTCGTCCACCAGGGCAATCTCGTCGACCTGCCGCTGGATGCCGCGTCGGTCGACGTCGTGGTGAATTTCCAGGTGATCGAGCACCTGTGGGATCAGCCGCGGTTCATCGCCGAGTGCCGGCGCGTCCTGCGCCCGGGCGGCCGGCTCCTGATCTCCACCCCCAACCGGATCACCTTCTCCCCCGGCCGCGACACCCCGCTCAACCCGTTCCACACCCGGGAGCTCGACGCCGCCGAGCTCACCGCCTTGCTCGTCGACGGTGGATTCGAGGTCGAGGCGATGCTCGGTGTCGTGCACGGGTCCCGGCTCAAAGCGCTCGACGCCACCTGGGGTGGCTCGCTCATCGACGCCCAGATCGAGCGCGCCCTCGCCGGCGAGCCGTGGCCGAAGGGCCTCGCGAACGATGTCGCGGGCGTGACCGCCGCGGACTTCGACGTCGTCGGCTCGCACGAGGCCGACATCGACGAGTCGCTCGATCTGTTCGCCGTCGCGACCCGGGCCTGACCGATGACGATCAGCACCACCGCGGTCCCCGGTCAGTTCACCCTGGTCCTGCACTCGCACCTGCCGTGGCTCGCCAACCACGGACGGTGGCCGGTGGGTGAGGAATGGCTCTATCAGTCGTGGGCGTCGTCGTATCTCCCGCTGTTCGACGTGTTCGGGCGACTCGCGGCCGACGGCTACACCGATCAGGTGAGCCTGGGTCTGACACCGGTGCTCGCCGCGCAGCTCGACGACCCGCACTGCACCTCGTCGATGTACGAGTGGCTCGCCGACTGGCAGCTCCGCGCGACCGAGGCCGCGATGAGTCGCGACGCCGACCGCGCGGAGGCCGGTCGCCGCGAATTCCTCGACGCCGGGCGGGCACTGGAGACCTTCGAGACCCGCTGGCGTCACGGTGGCTCCCCGTTGATCCGCGGTCTCGCCACGAGCGGCGTCGTCGAGATCCTGGGCGGTCCGCTCGCGCATCCGTTCGCGCCGCTGCTCGACCAGCGCCTGCGGCAGTTCTCGCTGACCGAAGGTCTTGCGGACGCGCACGCACGGTGGGGCTTCGACCCCGCAGGTATCTGGGCGCCCGAATGCGCGTTCGCGCCGGGTATGGAGACGGAATACGACCGCGCGGGTGTCCGCCATTTCATGGTCGACGGCCCGACCCTGCACGGCGACACCGCGCTCGGCCGGCCCGTGGCCGACAGCGACGTCATCGCCTACGGTCGCGACCTACAGGTCAGCTACCGGGTCTGGTCGCCGAAGTCGGGCTATCCCGGTCACGCCGCCTACCGCGATTTTCACACCTACGACCACGTGTCGGGGCTCAAACGCTTCCGCGTGACGGGTCGCGCGGTCCCGGGTGAGGAGAAGAAGCCCTACGATCCGGCGCGCGTCGATGCCGTCATCGACCGCCACGTCGAGGACTTCGTCGCCCATGTACGGCAGCGACTGGTCGACGAGTCCGCGCGGATCGGGCGTCCGGCACTGGTCGTCGCGGCCTTCGACACCGAGCTGTTCGGGCACTGGTGGCACGAGGGGCCGGTCTGGTTGGAGCGCGTGCTGCGGCGGCTGCCCGAGGTCGGGGTGAATGTCGGAACACTCGCGGGCGCAACACGATCGGGCTTGGTGGGCAGTCCCGTGGACCTACCGGCGTCGTCGTGGGGATCGGGCAAGGACTGGCGGGTGTGGAACGGTCCCGCCGTCCGCCATCTGGTGGACCTCAACACCGAGGTCACCGACACCGCGCTCGACGCGGTCGCCAAACTGCTCGACCGGCGGCGGGGCCGTAGCCGTGTCGCCGATCAGATCGTGCGGGAGACGCTGCTCACGGTGTCCTCGGACTGGCCGTTCATGGTCTCGAAGGACACCGCGGCCGAATACGCCGTGTCCCGCGCCCACACCCACGCGCACGCCACTCGCGAGATCAGCGACGCGGCGATGCGTGGACGCGACGACGCGGCCGCGACCCTCGCCGAAAGCTGGTCTCGCGCGGACAATCTCTTCCCCGCACTCGACGCGCGTCGGCTGCGCGCGATCGGAAATGCCGAGGGGGGCATCGGATGAGGGTGTTGTTCGTGTCGTGGGAGTATCCACCGGTCGTGGTGGGCGGACTCGGGAGGCACGTGCACCATCTCGCCACCGAGATGGCGGCGGCCGGCCACGACGTGACGGTGCTGACGCGCCGCCCCTCGGGTACCGACGCGGTCACACATCCGACCACCGACACCGTCGTCGAGGGGGTGCGCATCCTGGCGGTCGCCGAGGACCCGCCGGAATTCGACTTCGCCCAGGACATGATGACGTGGACGCTGGCCATGGGGCACGCGTTCATTCGTGCAGGCGCGCGAATCCTCGCCGGAATCGAGGCGAGCGGGTCTGGCGGACAGTGGATTCCGGATGTCGTGCACGCGCATGACTGGCTGGTCGCCCATCCGGCGATCGCACTGGCCGAGTTGTTCGACGTCCCTCTGGTGTCCACCATCCACGCGACCGAGGCGGGCCGGCACAGCGGCTGGGTCAGCGGTCGGATCAATCGGCAGGTGCATTCGGTCGAGTGGTGGCTGGTGTCCGAATCCGATGCGCTCATCACGTGTTCGGCATCCATGCGCGACGAGGTGCACCGGCTGTTCGGCTACGAGGCCGCCGACATCTCGGTGATCCACAACGGAATCGACATCCGGACATGGCCGTTCGCGGAACGTTCGCACACGAACGGGCCGCCGGAACTGTTGTTCGCCGGGCGCCTGGAGTACGAGAAGGGCGTGCAGGATCTGCTGGCCGCGCTGCCGCGTATCCGTCGCAGTCACCCGGGGACGACACTGACCGTCGCCGGCGACGGGACGCAACGCGACTGGCTGATGGAACAGGCCCGCAGACACCGCGTGACGAGATCGGTGAACTTCATCGGCGCGGTCGACCACGATCAACTCGTGACCCTCATGCACCGATGCGACGCCATCGTCCTACCCAGCCGCTACGAGCCCTTCGGCATCGTGGCACTGGAGGCTGCCGCCACGGGGGCACCGCTGATCGTGTCGACGGCGGGCGGGCTGGGCGAGGCCGTGCAGGAACCCGACACCGGACTGTCGTTCGCACCCGCCGATGTCGCGGGACTGGCGGCCGCCGTACGTGCCACCCTGTCTGACCCGGGCGCCGCCGCTCAGCGAGCGCGGCGCGCCCGGGCCCGTCTCACCGCGGAGTTCTCGTGGGCGGAGGTTGCCGAACGCACCGCAAGCGTGCATCTGGCGGCGAAGCGTCGGGTGCGCCACCCCGTCGGCCGTCCCGACATCCCTGTTCGCCCGCTTCCGGAGCGTGACCCGGGACAACCCTGAGCTACTCCCCCCGCTCCGCTGCTGCCTTCTTGCGTTCGATGTCGGCGAGCGCACGCTCGAGTTCGGCCCGCTCGGCGGCGTTCGATGCCCAGTCGTCCATGCGGTTCTTCACCACACGGGCGGGTGCCCCCACCGCGATCGAATAGTCGGGGATCGTTCCCTTGACGACGGCATGCGAGCCGAGCACGCAACCGCGGCCGACGATGGTGTTGCGCAGCACCGAGACCTTTGCGGCGACCCAGGTGTCCGGGCCGATGCGGACCGGACCCTTCACGATGCCCTGGTCCTTGATGGGCAGCGTGATGTCGTCCATCTTGTGGTCGAAGTCGCAGATGTAGCACCAGTCGGCGATGAGGGTGGACCCGCCGATCTCGAGGTCGAGATAGGAGTTGACCACGTTGTTGCAGCCGAACACGGTCTTGTCGCCGATGCGGAGGCTGCCCTCGTGGCACCGGATGGAGTTGCCGTCACCGATGTGGACCCATCGGCCGATCTCCATGCGGGCCAGCTCGGGCGTCGCGTGGATCTCCACATTGCGTCCGAGGAACACCATGCCGCGCAGCACGATGTGCGGGTTGGCCATGCGAAACCGCGCCAGCCGGTAGTAACGCACGAGGTACCACGGGGTGTAGGCGCGATTGCGTTTCACCCAGCGCAGGGAGTCGAGAGTGAGGAAACGCGCCTGCTCGGGGTCACGGCGGCGGCCCGCGCGCCGGCGGGACCGGTACGAGGCGTTCCACATGGTGGTCATGACGAGAAACCCTAATCGACGCGATTTCGGCGCACGATAGGCTCACTGCTGGCACGCCCCCGTGCCGTTTTCGATCGCGCACCCCGCGCGCGGACACGATCAAGAGGAGCAGGATGGCCTTGGCACGACCGCAGGTGTCCCGACACCGCCGATCTGCGCTGACCCGCCTGCTCGTCATCCTCACGGCCGTGTGCTCGCTTGCCCTCGCTGCGTGCTCGGACGGTCACATCGACGTCCGCTCGGTCCCGAGTGTGGGTTGGCCCAGCTACGGCGGCGCGCCGGGCAACGGCAACTTCGCCTACGCCGACGTACCCGATGACCTGACCCTGAGCTGGACGCGCCCCACGGGCGGACCCGTCACGGCGCCGGTCACTGTCTCCGGCAAGGGGAACGTGGGCGTCACCTCGAATGCGGCCGAAGGGTGCAACGTCCTGGTCCTCGACGGACAGTCGGGACGAAAGAACTTCTGCAAGGACATGCGTCCGGGAGTCGAGATCAACGCGATGCTCGTCGACCAGTACGACCAGCCGTACCTCGGCGAGGAGACCACCTTCCTGGCGTACAACGCCGGTGGGGCGATCCGATGGCGTGCCGGGGTCATCGGAGTGCCGCTGTCGGCGAAGTTCGCGGCACCGAGCGTCGTGCTGATCGCCACCACACAGGGTCAGATCCTGCTCGTCGACTCCCAGCGCAACGAGCTCGTCGCGCCGGAGGTCCGGTTGCGCGACGATGCCGATCCCGCGCAGCCGCTGCGCGGTTTCGGGGACTGCGTGCGCAACGGCCCGCAGTGCGCGATTCCCGCACCGGCGGCGGTCGACACCGGCCGGGAACGCTTCTACCTCAACTTCTTTCCCGCGGATGCAGCCACGTCGCAGATCCGTGCGATGAAGTACGGCGAGGTGGGCGGTGCCCGCGAGGTACGCACCGCGTGGGAGGCCGACATCCCCACCGGTGTCGTCGGCACGCCCACCCTCTCGGCTGACGGAGCGACGCTCTACGCGTTCTCACGCGACGGCAAGATCGTCGCCCTCGACACCGAGGACGGATCGACCAGGTGGACGCAGGACATCGGCGGTCATGGTTTCGCCACGATGACCGTCTCACCCGATGGTCTGATCATCCCGACCGGTTCACTCGGAGCTCCGCTGACGTTGCTTCGCGATCGCGGGGACCGCGCCGAACAGGTCTGGCAGCGTAAGGATCTGGCCACCGTCAGCCTCTCGGCGCTGACGCAGCAGCAGACGGCGTGGACCGTGGTGCGCGATCCCGGCAAGGACACGCTGTCGCTGGTCGAGGTCTCCACCACCGACGGCACGACGAAACGCACTCTGGCACTGCCGAATTCGGCGGGTTTCGCGACCGGGGTCTCGGTCTCCTACTCCGGCCAGATCGCCACCGCCACCAACCTCGGTGAGGTGTACTTCTTCGACAGCGCCGCCGCGATCGGATAGTCCTGCTGCAGGGTGCGGAGCTGATCAGAAACGGACTCCGGGCTCGCAGACGAAGGCGACACCTCTGCGCCCGATCCGCGTCAGCACCACCGACATCGGTCGTGAACCCTTGAGCTTGAGCTTCTTTCGCAACCGGTCAGGATCGACGTCGAGTCCGCGGACCAAGATCTCGAGCGGACCGCAATCGTGCGCCGCGAGCGCCTTGCGCAGCGCCTTCTCGGTGACACCGGTCTGCTCGACGACCCGGAACCCGCGCGCTCCGTCGGGTACGGAATGACCGGTGAGGTAGGCGATCTGGGGGTCGAGCTGCCAGAGCCCGAAGCGGTGCGCATAGTGCCGGACGAGCCCGGCGCGCACGATGGCGCCGTCCGGGTCCACGATCCACTCCCCCGCGTCGCCGGCATCGACGTCGTCGGATTCCCCGTCGGTCACCTCGAAGCGGGTCACGGTCCCGCCGTGTGTACGCAGCACCGTCGCGCGACGTCCCGGTTCCACGCCGGGTCCCGACCACAGGCACGCTTCCCGCACGCCGCCGTCGAGAGACGTGATCTGGACCTGACCGTCGAATCCGAATCTGTTCCGCAGCATCATATGGTCCAGGCCGGGTGCGCATTTCACGATCAGGACGCGCCCGGCATAGGTGGTCATCAGCTCGAGCAGCGGTGGTGTGAGCTGGTCGAGCCGGAAGACCCGGCCGGCCTCCGAGCGTCGAGCAGGGTCGGCGAGAACCACATCGGCGGTCGAGGTCGGGGTGAGCGCGTCCGCGTTGAGGAGCGTCGCCCCCGGGACGTTGTGCCGAGCCATCGCGAGCCGGACCTCGTCGAGGTCACTGCCGATCACACCAGCAATGTCACTGCTGCGCACCAACTCCCGTAGTTCGGCGCCGATGGAGCAGGTGACATCGTGTACCACCGCGCCCGGGAACCGTGCGGCGACCTCGGCGGTCCGGTCGGCCGCCACCGCCGACGCCGTCGCCTGTTGGAGCGCGGCGTCGTCGAGGAGCAGATCATCCGGTGCCCACAGCTTGGCGGCAGCACGGCGTCGGCACCGGACGGTTTCGATCAGTGCGGCGTCGTGGGGTGAGTACCTGCTGCGGACCTCGGGGACGTCGGCGATCATCGACGACGCCGAGAGCTCCAGACCGGACACCGTCTGCAGTGCCTTCTCACCGTGCCGCGACCGCAGGAACGCGACGTCGTCGAGACTGAAGGAGTAGCCCATGATGCTTGCAGGCTACCGTCGTCGGCGCTTGTCGACGGCGGACACCACCATCGGGGGTCACGTCCGACACATCTGCGACGATGGCGATGTGAATGTCCACGACGACCTGCCGCATCTGCCGCGTCGGATCGCGGTGGCGGGGGTCTCCGGGGTGGGCAAGACGACCACCGCACGTCGGATCGCCGCAATCGTCGACGCCCCGCACGTCGAGATCGACGCGTTGCACCACGGCCCCGGTTGGACCCCCAGGCCCGAATTCCTGTCCGATGTACGCACGTTCATCGACAAGGGCGCATGGGTGACCGAATGGCAGTACCACGACGCCCGACCACTGATCGCCGAGAACGCCGACATCCTGGTCTGGCTCGACCTGCCGTACTGGACGACGACGTTCCCCCGCGTCGTCCGCCGCACGATCCGCCGTCGAGTCCGCCGGGAAGTGCTGTGGAACGGCAACATCGAGCCGCCGATGAGGACCATCCTCACCGACCCCGAACACATCGTCCGATGGTCGGTGAGCCACCGGCACGCGTATGCGGACTCGGTGCCCCGGCTCCGCGACACCCATCCCGACCTGCCGATCGTGCGGCTGCGAACTCAGGCCGAGGTCGACGCCTGGCTCGCCGGGCCACTCGCCCGAGCCGGGCGGGTCTGACGAGAGCCGCCTACTGCGGCTTGGTGCCCGTCACCACGACGTTGTAGAAGAACTTCGGCGGCACGACCTTCCGCAGCACGTTCTCGTCGAGCCAGGTGAGGCGCTTCCAGCCGCCGAAGGCGAAGCGCGCCCAACCCCACCCCAGCTTCTCCGGCGGCACCGCGGCCTCGAAGGTGCGGACCGGCCAGCCGAGCATCGCGGCGGCCAGCTCCTCGGTGGCGGTGTCCACCTTGTGCGCGCCGGCGGCGCGGGCGATCCCGGCGAGTTCGTCCGGATCGAAGGTGTGGATGTCGACGACCGCTTCCAACGCTGCCGCGCGGGAGGACTCGTCGAGTTCTTCCTGGGGTCGACGCCACCCCTGGAGCGGGCCGAACTTGGTGATGTTGGTCGTCGCGAACCACGTCGCGCGGCTCATCCAGCGGGCGTAGAAGTCACCGATCGTCGACGGTTCGCCGGCGAAGATGAAGCGACCGCCCGGCTTCAGAACCCGTAGGACCTCGCGCAGCGCCTGCTCGACATCCGGGATGTGGTGCAGCACAGCATGTCCTACGACGAGGTCGAAGGTGTTGTCCTCGTACGGGATCTTCTCGGCGTCGGCGACCCGGCCGTCGACGTCGAGGCCGAGGTTCTCGGCGTTGCGCAACGCGACCTTCACCATGCCCGGCGACAGGTCGGTGACCGAACCCTTCTCCGCCACTCCCGACTGCATCAGGTTCAGCAGGAAGAACCCTGTGCCGCAACCGAGTTCCATCGCCCGACCGTACGGCAGCGACTCGTCGGTCGCGACCGCGTCGAACCGACCCCGCGCGTAGTCGATGCAGCGCTCGTCGAAGCTGATCGACCACTTCTCGTCGTAGGTCTCCGCTTCCCAGTCGTGGTAGAGGACCTGCGCGAGTTTGGTGTCGGTGAGCGCGGCCTTGACCTGCTCCTCGGTCGCGTGTGGGTTCGGCGCCGGGTCGATACCGGGTGTCGCGTCGGTGGTCATGATCGCTTCCTGTCGCGTGAGTGGGTGTGGAATGGTCGGTGCGTCGGGTCAGTGGCCGACGAATGTCGCCTTGCCGGGGCCGTTCTCGACGAACGACGCCATGCCGATGGCGCGGTCCTCGGTGGCGAACAAGGCGGAGAACAGTTGTTCTTCGATCTTGAGACCGGTGTCGAGGTCGACCCCGAGTCCCTGATCGACGGCCTTCTTGACGGCGGCGAGAGCCACCGACGCGGCGCCGGTGAACTGTCCCGCCCACGCCAGCGCCGCGTCGTAGACATCGTCGGGGGCGACGACCTCGTCGACGAGCCCGATGGCCAGGGCTTCCTCGGCGCCGACGAACCGCCCGGTGAACATGAGGTCCTTGGCCTTGGACGGACCGATGAGGCGCGCGAGCCGCTGGGTGCCGCCGCCGCCGGGGATCAGACCGAGGAGCACCTCGGGCAGCCCGAGCTTGGCGTTGTCACCGGCGATCCGCCGGTCGGCGCCCAGCGCGACTTCGAGGCCACCGCCGAGTGCGTAGCCGGTGATGGCCGCGACGGTGGGTTTGGGGATCTCGGCGATGGCTCCGAGGTCGCGCTGCAACCGGCCGGCGACCTTGCTCATCTCGGCGTACCCGATGTCCCGCATCTCCTTGATGTCGGCGCCGGCGGCGAGGACCTTCGGTCCGCCGTAGACGACGACGGCCTTGATGTCGTCGCGCAGCGTCGCCTCCTCGGCAGCGGCCGCCAGTTCTGCCTGGACCTGGCGGCTCAGCGCGTTCATCGGCGGTCGCTGCAGCAGGATGGTGCCGACACCGGGATGCTCGTCGGAGCATTCGAGGGTCACGAACTCAGGCATGGTCGAAGGCTACCGGTTGGTAAGTCCGCCCGGCGCCGCAGCCCGCAGACGCCGCCCCGAGGCCGCGGAGCGCCATAAAGTGGCGGTCATGGCGAAAACGTCGGGTTCCGCAGGTGACCCCATCGAGCTCGAGGTCGGCGGCCGCACCGTCCGGCTGTCGAGTCCGGACCGCGTGTACTTCACCGAACGCGGCGAGACGAAACGGGATCTCGTCGACTACTACATGTCGGTGGGCGACGGCATCGTCCGCGCACTCCGAGACCGTCCCTGCATGCTGCACCGGTTTCCCAAGGGGATCAGCGGCAACAAGGTCCACCAGAAACGTGTCCCCGCGGGGGCACCGGACTGGCTGGAGACCACCGAGATCTACTTCCCTCGCTACGGTCGCACTGCCGACGAACTGTGCGTCACCGAGCTGGCGTCGGTCGTCTGGGCGGTCCAGATGTCGACGGTCGAGTTCCATCCGTGGAACTCCCGCCGCGCCGATCCCGAGTCGCCCGATGAATGGCGCATCGATCTCGATCCGATGCCCGACTGCTCGTTCGACCGCACCCGGCGGGTGGCGCACGTCGTCGAGGAGGTTCTCGACGAACTGGGTATGCGCGGGTTCCCGAAGACGTCCGGCGGCCGCGGCCTGCACATCTACGTGCGCATCGCACCCGAGTGGGGCTTCCCGCAGGTGCGTCGCGCCGCGCTGGCGTTCGCCCGCGAGGTGGAGCGCCGCGCGCCCGACGATGTGACCACCACCTGGTGGCGCAAGGATCGCGACCCGGCGGCGGTTTTCGTCGACTACAACCAGAACACCCGAGATCACACGATGGCCTCGGCGTACTCCGTGCGGGGTAATCAGCGTGCCACGGTGTCGACGCCGGTGACATGGGACGAGATCGACGACATCGAACCCGACGACTTCACCATCGCGACGGTCCCCGAGCGCTTCGCCCAGCTCGGCGACCTGCATGCCGAGATCGACGACGTCGCCCACCGGCTCGACACCCTCATCGACTGGGCCGATCGCGACGACATCGGCGATGACGATGCCGGCGGCGAGGAGGCCGAGATCATCGATATGGATCGGTGATCTCGCGCAGTGATCGCAGCGCCTTCTCCAGGGCAGCGAACTGGTCCGCACCGAGATGCGCGCGCCACTCCTGTTCCTGTGCGTCGACCTCGCAGGCCGCGACCTCGCACAGAGCGACTCCCCTATCGCTCAGCGTGACGAGCCGGGCACGTCGGTCCGATGGGTCCGACACTCGCGTGAGGTACCCGGCCGCCTCGAGCTGATCGACAATGCCGCCTGCCGTCTGCTTCGTCACGCCCGCCTGTTCGGCCAGCTCGGTCAGCCGCATCGGCTCCGGGGCCAGGCGCTGGAGAATCCGCGACTGGGCCGGGGTGATGTCCGAGGCGCCTTCCTCGGCGATACGCGCCACCACCCGGCGTTCGGTCGCGCGGTGTGCGACATACATCAGGACGGCGATGTTCGGCTGCTCCTCGGGCACACCGTTGACTTTAGTACGGGAAGCTGACTAAAGTTGTCAGGGAACCTGACCAATGTTCTGGGGAGGGGTCATGGAGATCGACCTGATCTGGCAGCACATCGACCGACAGCGGCTCGAACTCGCCGCACTGATCGAGGGTTTCACTCCGTCTCAACTCGCCACACCGTCACTCTGCGACGGGTGGACGGTGCGCGACGTCGCGGTTCACCTGACGCACTCGCACACCTCGGCGCCGCGAGCGATTCTCGCCGCATGCAGGTACGGATTCCGCTTCAACACGATGATCCGCGAACTCGCCCTGCGCGACCGTTCATCGGCCGCGGACGCCGCCACGGCACTCCGCGGCATGGTCGGATCGCGGCGCCATCCCATCGGGACGACGCCGATGGCACCGCTGCTCGATTCGCTGGTGCACGGACAGGACATGACCGTGCCCCTGGCCATCGAACGGCCGATGCCCGTCGACGCGGCGTGCGCGTCGGCGGAGTACTTGTGGGAGACCGGGTTCCCGTTCCATGCACGACGCCATCATCAGGGTCGCCGGTACGTGGCCACCGACACCGACTTCGCCGTCGGATCGGGTCCCGTCGTCGAGGCGCCGGTCCGCGACATCCTGATGCTCTTCGGCGGACGCACCGGAGCCGCCGGGGTGCTGGCGCCGTCGGCCTGACAGCACAGGGTCTGCGCTCGCTCATTCGTAGGAAGCGCGGACGCTTGGCCCCCGGGAGCAAGCGGAGCGCGCCACGAGGGCACTCGCAACAGACCGATAGACCTCGTTTCGACTGATGGACTTCGATCGAGGTCCATCGGTCGAGGTGAAGTCTGTCGGTCAGCAACGAAGCGGGTGCGCGCGAGCCAGGATCGACGGTTCTCTCGGACCAGAGGGTTGCGACCACCCCTCGTCAGAGGGTGATCTCCGGCGGCTTCTGATCGCCGAGTGTCCGGAAATACTCGTCGGAGTTGGGGAAACCGAGGCCGGCGAGTCCGGCACCGGGCGTCACGTTCGGCAGGATCGGCTCGATGACCCGCTCGTCCGCCAGCAGTTCGTCGACGGTGGCGAAACCGGCGACGTAGTGGAGCTGCGACCACGTCGGCGGCATCAGAAAATGATGGCCTGCGGCCCACGAGTCGATGGCCACTCGCGCGTTCACCCAGCGGGCGACGTCGGCTTCGGTGGTCTCGCCGTCGGCCTGTTGACCGTCGGGCATTGCGGCCAGGAAGAACCGGGTATCGTAGCGTCGCTTCTCGTTGACCGGGGTGATCCAGTGCGCGAGCGGACGCAACAGGTCGGCACGCAGGGTGAGCCCTCGCGCGGTCAGGAACTCGGCGAAGGACAACGACTTCTCGACCAGTCGCTGACGATCACCCGCGAGACCCGACGGGTCCGCGAACGAGCCATCGGTGTCCGTGGCGAGCAGGACCCCGCACTCCTCGAACGTCTCCCGGACCGCCGCGCACACCAGCGCCTGCGCCACCTCGGCGTCGCTGGAGAACTCGGCTGCCCACCACGCCGCGTCCGGCCCCGTCCACGCGAGGTCCGCGTCGGCGTCCCGCTTGTCGACGCCACCACCGGGGAAGACCGTCATGCCACCGGCGAACGCCATCTGCTTCACCCGGCGTTGCAGGAACACCTCGATGCCGTCGGCGGCATCGCGGACGAGAACGACGGTCGCCGCGTCGCGCAACGGCGCGGACACGACCTCTGGGCCTGACTGGGTCGACGTCATCTAACTACCTCCTGCTGCCCGTCGATGGCCACCCGCACGGCGTCGGCGCCGTGCGAAGTACCGACCGTCGACCTTGTCCAGAACGATCTGCTGCCGGAAGGCAGCGGTCAGGTTCTCACTGGTGAGTACCTCATCGAGCAGTCCCTGCGCCACCACTCCGCCCTCGGACAGGATGAGAGCGTGCGTGAAACCCTCCGGGATCTCCTCGACATGGTGGGTGATCAGCACGATGGCCGGTGCGTCCGGATCGGCCGCGAGACGTGCGAGTCGGTCGACGAGTTCTTCACGACCGCCGAGGTCGAGGCCGGCGGCGGGCTCGTCGAGCAGCAACAGTTCGGGATCGGTCATCAGTGCGCGGGCGATCACGACGCGCTTGCGCTCGCCTTCGGACAGCGTGCCGAAGCGACGATCCGCGAGGTGCTCGGCACCCATCGATTCCAGCGACTCGACGGCCTGCGCGCGGTCCATCGCGTCGTAGCTCTCCCGCCAGCGACCGAGAACCGCGTAGCCCGCGGAGATCACGACATCGCTCACGATCTCCTCCGGCGGCACCCGATCGACCAGCGACGGGCTGGAGACACCGATCCGGGTCGACAGTTCACGGATCTCGACCCGACCGAGTTTCTCGTTGAGCACGAAGGCGGTACCCGAGGTCGGATGGATCTCTGCACCGGCCAGCCGGATCAGCGTCGTCTTGCCCGCTCCGTTGGGCCCGATGATCACCCATCGTTCGTCCAGTTCCACTTGCCAGGACAGCGGTCCGACGAGGGTCTCACCACCGCGAACCACGGCGACGTCACGGAAATCGATCAGGAGGTCGGGATCGGAATCGGTCACTCCCCCATCCTGCACCACGACCCCGTGTTCGGACGTGTCGACTCTCGGCGTCATCGAGGTGATCGGAAAACCGGAGCCGAACGGGAATAGGAACGGGCGCGCAGACGGTTGATCACGGTCGTGACGCCTTCAAACCTCCCCTTGTCGATCCTCGACCTCGCGCAGATCGGTCGCGATGAGACGGCTGCGCAAAGCCTCTCCGCCAGTGTCGATCTCGCGCAGCATGCGGAGAAGTGGGGCTACCGCCGGATCTGGTATGCCGAGCACCACAACATGTCCGCCATCGCCTCCTCGGCGCCCGCGGTGCTCATCGCGCACATCGCCGCGCACACCTCGACTATCCGGCTGGGAGCAGGCGGCGTGATGCTGCCCAACCACTCCCCGCTCACCATCGCCGAACAGTTCGGCACTCTCGCCGAGCTCCATCCCGGCCGCATCGACCTGGGCCTCGGACGCGCGCCCGGCAGCGATCAGCAGACCTTCGCCGCGCTGCGCCGCACCCATGCCTCGGCCGAGCGGTTCCCCCATGACGTCCTGGAACTGCAGGCCTTCCTCGGCGACGAATCCCGCATCGAGGGCGTCCGCGCCACCCCGGGCGCCGGGACGCACGTCCCGCTCTACATCCTCGGGTCGTCGTTGTTCGGCGCGCAGCTGGCCGCCGCCCTCGGCCTGCCCTACGCCTTCGCCTCCCACTTCGCTCCGCAGGCGCTGACCGAGGCGGTGGCGTTGTACCGCCGCGAGTTCCGGCCGTCGGACGCGCTGGCCGAGCCGTACGTGATCGCGGGTGTCGGTGCGATCGCCGACGACGACGCAGACCGCGCCCGGGAACAACTGCAGATCGCGAAGCGTCAGCGGGTGTCCCTGCTCTTCGGACGCGGCCGCACGTTCACCGACGAGGAGGCCGATGCCATCTTGTCGATGCCGCAGGGTCGCCAGATCGACGAGATGACCACCTATTCGGGCGTCGGCACCCCCGCCGAGGTCCGCGACTACCTCACCTGGTTCGCCGGTCACGCCGACGCCGATGAGCTGATCGTCGCGTCGATGGCACCCGACCGCGAGGTCTGGCTGAACACGTTCGGACATCTGGCCCCGGCAAACTCGCCGGTCGCGGCCGCTCGGTAACGCTGGCTTTCAGTCGAGCCGGAAGTCCTCGAAATCGAAGCCGGGGACGACGATGCAGCTGACGAGTGACGGCTCGTCACCGACGGCCCGGGCGCGTTGCCACACCCTCGGGGGCACCAGGGCTTGCGGTTGCTGTCCCGCTTCGATGTCGGGTCCGACGACGACCGGCGTCACGTCGCCCGGCCGGTCGGCATCACCCCCGAGGTCGAGGTGTACCGGGGCGCCGCGATGATGCAGCCACAGTTCGGCACCCCGGACCGTGTGCCATGCCGATGTCTCGCCCGGCAGCAGGACGAAGTAGATGGCGGTACCGGCCGCACGGACGTCGGTGTAGTCGCCGGGCAGCGAGTCCCGCGGCACGACGACGTCGCTGCGCCACGTCTCCCGGAACCAGCCACCCTCCGGATGCGGTTGCAGGTCAAGCGCTTTCACCCAGTCCGGATGTTCAGCGGCGCTCATGTGGACTCCTGTTCGCGAATGACCTCGGCGATGACCGTCACCGACCCCGGCGCGATCTCGGTGTATCCCGCATCGCGCACGGCGACCGCGGTGCCGGCGGAGTCCGCGACGAGGAGCTCGCGCCATCGTTCGGGCGACGACTCTCGCACGGCCAGGGGACACTCCTCCAGACGCCACCGGATCGCCTCGTCGGTGGTGAGGAGTTTGGGCGCGAGCATGGCGGCATGACCGACCTGCGCGGCCAGTTTCCCGACCGTCATCTCGAGTCCCGGATTGGTCCAGAGGACCACACCCCGACCCGGTGAGGACGTGGGCATCCTGCCCTCCACCTCGGTCCCGCCGATCTGCAGACGTGCGATCCGCCGGTCCAGGTCGCCCACACGCCCGGGCACGAAGGCCCTCGCCGACGCGTGGCCCTCGGTCGTCGTCACACCCCAGACCTCTTGTGCCGCACTCCATTGCGCACCCCTCGCGCGTCGGGCGATCTTACGGATACGGGCGTTGCACCAGTCGTCCATCGCTTCGGCCCAGGGGCCGTCACCGGCGCTGCGTTCGTCGAGGCACAGAAGCGCGACCGCACGAGCGGCAGCGGTCAGCAGGTCGGTGCGGTCGGGTGGGTCGTTCTTCTCGATGCGCAACACCATTGCCATCGCCAGCACATCGGCGGGGTCCGCGGGATCGTCACCCCCGCCGCCATATCCGACGAGCCGTCGGTGGTCGGCCGCGATCGCCTCGACATCCATACGGGGCGTCAGCCCTCAGCCCAGTGGGACCCGGCGGTACACACCGTCGGCGGCATCCGCGGCCTCGATCTCGTCGCGCGAGACACCGAGGATGAACAGGACACCGTCCAGGAACGGGTGATTGAGCGTGGCGTCGGCGACCTCGCGCAACGCGGGCTTGGCGTTGAACGCGATACCGAGACCCGCGACGCTGAGCATGTCGATGTCGTTCGCGCCGTCGCCGACGGCGATGGTCTGCTCCATCGGAACCCCGACCTGGTCGGCGAAGGACCTCAGGGCGTCGGCCTTGCCCATCCGGTCGACGATCTCGCCGATGACCCGGCCGGTGAGTTTGCCGTCGACGATCTCGAGGGTGTTGGCACGCACGAAGTCGAGTTCGAGCTCATGGGCCAGGCCGTCGATGACCTGGCGGAAACCGCCCGACACGAGACCGCAGTGGAATCCCAGTCGATGCAGTGTGCGGATCGTGGTCCGAGCCCCGGGCGTCAGTTGCAGCGACTGGGCGACCTCGTCGAGGACGCTCGCATCGAGCCCGGCCAGGGCCTTCACACGTTCGTGGAGCGACTGCGCGAAGTCGAGTTCGCCGCGCATGGCCGCCTCGGTGACGGCGGCGACCTCGGCCTCGCGACCGGCGTGCGCGGCGAGCATCTCGATGACCTCGCCCTGGATGAGCGTCGAGTCGACATCGAAGACGATGAGGCGCTTGGCGCGTCGGGCCAGTCCGCCGCGCTCGACCGCGATGTCCACCGAATGCTTCGCCGCGACCTGCGCGAGACCCTTGCGGAGTGCGGCGTCGGCGGCGACGCCACCCCTCCCGGCAACGCTCACCATCAGCTCGAGGCCGGTCAGGGGGTAGTCGGCGATCCCGCGGATGGAGTCGATGTTGCCGCCCTGGCTGGCGAGCTTCGCGGCCACCGCGCTGAAAGCGGTGGCCGTGACCGGGCTGCCGAGGAGCACCACGGCGTGTGAGGACGGGGACCGGCTGCCGGGATCGACACCGATCTCCACCCGCACCTCGAAGCCGATGGACGCCATCGCCTGCTCGACGACCTCTTGCAAGGTCTCGGGATCACCGTCGGCGGACACCAGCACCCCGAGGGTCAGCTGTCCGCGGATGACCACCTGTTCGACGTCGAGCAGTGCAACGGCCTGACCGGCCAGGGCCCCCATGAGAACTGAGGTGACGCCTGGCCGGTCAGGACCGGTGACGGTGACGAGAACGGTCGTACCGGGACTTGCTGTCGTTTCTGTGGCCACCGGGTCAGCGCGGGTCGGGATCCGGAGATCCCTCGTGCGTACCCACGGTGAAGGGCTCGCGTCGAGCCTCTTCCATCTGCCGGTCCTTCCCCGCATCGTGACCCGGGCCGACGTGCGCCTCGGCGCGCATCCGATCGATCATGTGCGGGTA
This sequence comes from Gordonia terrae, assembly GCF_051789125.1. Classification (GTDB taxonomy): domain Bacteria; phylum Actinomycetota; class Actinomycetes; order Mycobacteriales; family Mycobacteriaceae; genus Gordonia; species Gordonia terrae_A. The sequence continues at coordinate 3,471,143 of NZ_CP196526.1, forward strand.
GTGCAACTCGAACGCCGGACGCTCCGACCGGATGCGGGGCAGCTCGGTGAAGTTGTGGCGCGGCGGCGGGCACGACGTCGCCCACTCGAGCGAGTTGCCGAAGCCCCACGGATCGTCGACGGTCACGACCTCGCCGTAGCGGTAGCTGCGGAAGACGTTCCACAGGAACGGCAGGGTCGACAGACCCAGGATGAACGCACCCGCGGTGGAGATCATGTTCAGCGTCGTGAAGCCGTCCGACGGGAGGTAGTCGGCGTAGCGGCGCGGCATGCCCTCGTTGCCCAGCCAGTGCTGCACCAGGAACGTCATGTGGAAGCCGATGAACGTCAGCCAGAAGTGGATCTTGCCGAGCCCCTCGTCGAGCATGCGTCCGGTCATCTTCGGGAACCAGAAGTAGATACCCGCGTAGGTGGCGAACACGATGGTGCCGAAGAGCACGTAGTGGAAGTGCGCGACCACGAAGTAGCTGTCGGACAGGTGGAAGTCCAGCGGCGGGCTCGCGAGCAGGACGCCGGTCAGACCACCGAAGAGGAACGTCACGATGAAGCCGACCGAGAACAGCATCGGCGTCTCGAACGTGATGTGACCTCGCCACATCGTTCCGATCCAGTTGAAGAACTTCACGCCGGTGGGGACCGCGATCAGGAACGTCATGAAGGAGAAGAACGGCAGCAGCACGGCGCCGGTGACGTACATGTGGTGCGCCCAGACCGCGGCGGAGAGAGCGGCGATGGCGAGGGTCGCGTAGATCAGGCCCGAGTAACCGAAGATCGGCTTACGCGAGAAGACCGGGAAGACCTCGGACACGATGCCGAAGAACGGCAGGGCGATGACGTACACCTCGGGGTGACCGAAGAACCAGAAGAGGTGCTGCCACAGGATGACGCCGCCGTTGGCGGGGTCGTAGATGTGGGCGCCGAACTGGCGGTCGACCTCGAGACCCATGAGCGCCGCGGTCAGCAGCGGGAAGATCAGCAGGATCAGGACGCTGGTCACCAGGATGTTCCAGGTGAAGATCGGCATGCGGAACATCGTCATGCCGGGCGCACGGAGACAGATGACCGTGGTGACCATGTTGACGCCACCGAGGATGGTGCCGAGGCCGGAGACGGCCAGGCCCATGATCCAGAGGTCGGCGCCGATGCCCGGGCTGTGCACGGCGTCGGTGAGCGGCGTGTAGGCGGTCCAGCCGAAATCGGCGGCACCGCCGGGGGTGATGAAGCCGGCGATCGCGATCGTCGAACCGAAGACGAACAGCCAGAAGCCGAGAGCGTTGAGTCGCGGGAAGGCGACGTCGGGCGAGCCGATCTGCAGCGGCAACACGAAGTTGGCGAAGCCGATCACGATCGGGGTCGCGTACATCAGCAGCATCACGGTGCCGTGCATCGTGAAGAGCTGGTTGAACTGCTCGGTGGACAAGAACTGCATGCCCGGCATCGCGAGCTCACCGCGCATCAGGAGGGCCATGAGGCCACCGATGAGGAAGAACGCAAAGCATGCAGTGATGTACATCATGCCGATCAACTTGTGATCGGTCGTGGTGAGCAGCTTGTAGATGAACGAACCCTTGGGCTGATAGCGCTCCGGGAACGGACGCACTGGAGCCACTTGCGTGGTGGGTTGGTCTACCGCGGTCACAGATCCTCCTCTTGCCCGAACTCGACGCCGAACCCCTTCGGCTGTCGGTCGGCACATGAACAAACCGAGCGCTGGTTACTGATCCTAAACCCTCACCGACGCCCGGGCCGACCGGGTCCTACGATCTGTCGTATTCGATTCCGGATTCGTCATATCGACAGTGCTCACCGCCTGTTTCTCGACGACTCGCCCGGCTCTGCGAACGTACCTCGGGGACCCTGTGTCGAAGGGCCCCTGCGCACGGGTCCGAGCCTACGCCGGGCGCCGACGGGCCGGTGCTAGGTTGGGCGGGTGCAGCGCAGGGTGACGGGGGTCGTGAACGTGGTGGCCAGAGGTGTCGACTCGCGCTCCAGCGGTTCCGGCGTCTCCTTTCTGCGCCGTCTCGGTTTGTCCACGGCGATCGGGCTGGCCGTCGTCGCCGCAGCCGCCTGCTCGGGCGAGGAACCGCTGACGACGCCCGACGGCTCACCCATCTCGACGAGCGTCACGCGCATCGCCGAGGTCAACATCGTCTCCGCGGACCGCGACTACGCGAAGACCTGTCTCGCGCCGACGGCACCCGACCCGGGAGTGCAGGACGTGGCCCGGGTCGTCGTGACCGATCCCGCGCTGCTCGACGCCGTGTGTGCGCTCGGGATCGGCGCCAAGGTGACGGCGGTGACCGCCGAGCCGGGCTCGGTGCCCGCATATCTCGGACCACAGCTCGCATCGGTGCCCGCGATCGGGTCGTCGCCCGACTCCGCGGCCGTCGCCGCAGCCGACGCGGACCTCGTTCTGACAACCCCCGACACCGCCGACTCTGCGCGCGCCTTCGATGGCGTGCGGTCGGTGACCGTCCCCGTCGGCCCCGATGGCGATGCCGAGGACTGGAAGGAACAGTTCCAGGCCGTCGCCGACGCCCTCGGGCGCAGCGAGGCGGGCGCGAGTCGTCTCGCCGAGTACACGACCGAGGCCCGTAAGACCGGCAGGCGGATGGACGCGTCGCACACGCAGGTCTCGCTGGTTCGGTTCGGGGACGATTCGGAGACCATCGCCGGGATGAACACCTTCGCCGGCCAGGTCCTCGGCGACATCGGCGTCCAGCGCCCCGGCCCCCAGCGCGTTCCCGACTCGTTCGCCGTCACCGACGAGAACTTCCGCGACGCCGACGCCGACCTCATCTATGTCAGTTTCGAGGGCGAGAAGGGCAAGGCCCACGGCGAAGACGTTCTGTTGAGCGACGAATGGCTCAGCCTCGGGGCGCCCGTCTGGAAACGCGTCCTCGCCGTCGACGACGAGGTCTGGTACCAGACCTCGGGTCTCGCCGCCGCCTGGCTGGTCCTCAACGACGTCAAGGGTTCGCTCGACGGGAATTCCTGATCCCTGCGTGACCGCACGTCCGCACATGTCGTGCTTCGTGACGATGAGCGCCACGAAGTGCGACATCTGCGGCTTGCTGATCCGACCATTCGGATCACCGCCGTCCAAACCCTCGCCGGGGCGGTGGGAACCCATCAGGATCAGCGCATGAGTGTCACCGACGAATACCTCGCCAACAACGCCGAATACGCCAAGACCTTCACCGGACCACTACCCCTCCCGCCGGCCAAGCATGTGGCGGTGGTGGCCTGTATGGACGCCCGCCTCGACGTCTACCGCATCCTGGGGCTGAACGCGGGCGAGGCCCATGTCATCCGCAATGCCGGAGGCGTGGTGACCGACGACGAGATACGGTCGCTGGCCATCAGCCAACGACTGCTCGGCACCACCGAGATCATCCTCATCCACCACACCGACTGCGGCATGTTGACGTTCACCGACGACGACTTCAAGCGGCAGATCCAGGATGAGATCGGACAGAAGCCGGCTTGGTCGGCCGAGGCGTTCGGCGATCTCGACGAGGACGTCCGTCAGTCGATCACCCGTATCGCCAACAGCCCGTTCGTCACCAAGACCACCTCACTGCGCGGGTTCGTTTTCGACGTGGCGACCGGACTCCTACGCGAGGTCGCCTGACCCGGCTGCTCAGTCGTCCGTCGAGTCGCCGGACCGCTGCACCGCCTCGGGGGCGTTCTCCCGGGTGGCCATGCCTCCGTCGCGCCCGTGATCCTTGGGTCCGGGCGGGTCGGTCTGTACTTCTTCCGTTGCGGCCTTGTCGGCTGTCTTGTCCTCGGCTGACGTGTTCTCGGCGGACTGTGCCATCACTGCCTCCTCGCTCGTTCGCGCTGATCGTTCCGCCAGAGCATCGTGCCCTGGTCTGCGACCTTCGGCGATACCCCGGCCGCTGCGCGCACAAACCCGTGGGGCGCAGTGCAGGCCGATCTCGGACACCGACTCGTGTCGGACGCCGCCGCTAGACTGGCCTGCGATTCTCGATGCCTATACCAGCGCCACGCAGCGGGCAGACCTCACCGGACACGGCCCCCACGATTCGCACCACCGCACCCCTGCACGCCTTGTGGCGGCCGGGGATCGGGATGGCGGTCTGGGTCGACGGCGAGGTGTCCGACCTCCCACAACCACTGCGCGACGTTCTCTCCGGCCGTCGGTTCCGCAGCGAGATCCCCGTCGTCGACGCCGACGGGCGCCGACGGTTCGTGCGGGCTGCGACGCTGGGCGTGACGTCGGCGGTCACGCTTCTCGACGCGTCACGATCGGTTCCGGTCGCGGGGGACGTGCGGTGGTACCGCTATCTCCTCGACGGTGCGCGCGCGTTCATCGGCGCCGGCGCGGTGGTGCCGACGGTGGTGCAGGTCGCGGGCGAGTGGCTGATGCGGTGGTCCGTCATCCCGACCCCGACGTGGCGCAGCTGGCACGCCGTCGTGGTGGGCGGCTCCCCGGATGCGTTGCTGGACAACGGATCGGTTGCCGCGCTGGACGACTTCCTCGGCGAGGCCGTCGACCACGAGTGCCGGTCGACGATCGCTCGTTCGGCTGCGCGGCTCGGGGATCCGAGCCCGGCGTCGCCCATCGTCCGCGCTCTGTTGCCCGACGCCGACTCGCGCCCGCCCAGCTCTCCCGAACGTCTGGCCGCCGCGACGGGAAGTTGGTCGCGGTGGGGGGCGGGAGCGCCCCGCGATGATCGTTCGCTCATCCTGCGCCTGCACGAGCCGGAGTACGACGACCCGGTCGAGAGCCAGTGGGATGACGCATGGGACGACGACACGTTCGCGACGCCGACCCGGCATGAGGTCGCCGAATCGTCCCGGTGGCGTCTACAGGTCTGCCGCCAGAGCATCGACGGTCAGGTCGAACCCGTCGCGCCGCATCGGCTCGACGCCCACGAACTCGATGAGCTGACCACCGAACTGGCCACCGCGGTCCGCGAGTTCCCCGACCTCGCCCGCGCCGATCCGGATCGCACCTCTTTGGACTTCCTCCTCCCCACCGACGTGGCCGAGTCGCTGTTCGCCACCGGCGCCGCGGCACTCGGCGCCGCCGGTATCCCTGTCCTACTCCCCCGCACGATCGCCGAGGTCCGGCCCAGCCTCACCCTGCGCGCCCTCGCCCCACCCGGCGGCGGCGCTCCGGCCGCGATGGTCGGACTACGCGAGATCCGCGAGTTCGAGTGGCGTCTCGCGCTCGGCGACTCGCCGGACGCGATCACCCTCACCGACGCCGACCTCGACGAATTGTCCGGCCAGAAGGGCGATCTGGTCCGGGTCCGCGGCGTGTGGGTACGCGCCGAAGGTGCCGCGCTCACCCGCGCCGCGACCTTCGTCACGGCCCAGCGCGCGCTGGCTGCCACCGAACCCCCCAGCGACTTCGGCGAACTGTTCAACCTGGTCACCGGCGGCTCCGACCAGCTACCCGCTCCCGTCACCCGCGTCGAAGGACTCTCCTGGCTCGACGACGTCGCCGAGACCGGCGCCCTCCGGCCCGAGACAGTCTCTCCCCCCGAGCAATTGGTCGCGACCCTCCGGCCCTATCAGCAGCGGGGCCTGGACTGGCTCGCCCATCTGTCCGACCTCGGCGTCGGAGGCGTACTGGCCGACGACATGGGACTCGGGAAAACCCTGCAGGTCATCGCCCTCGAATGCCACGAACGCGAACCGGCCACAGCCGACGACGATGCGCTCCACGCACCCACCCTCGTCGTCTGCCCGATGTCGTTGGTGGGCAACTGGGCGCGGGAGTTCGCCCGGTTCGCACCGACCCTGCGGGTCGCCATCCACCACGGACCCGCACGTGCTTCCGGCGCGGCGTTCGAGGCGATCCGCGATTCCGTCGACGTGCTCGTCACCACATTCGCGATCGTCGGCCGCGACCACGAACTGCTGTCGGCAAGGCCCTGGCACCGGATCGTCGTCGACGAGGCGCAGCATCTGAAGAATGTGAACACCATCGCCGCCAAGGCCGTCCGGTCCATCCCGGCCGGTCGCCGGTTGGCCCTCACCGGCACGCCGGTGGAGAACCGGCTCGAGGACCTGCGCGCCGTCATCGACCTGGTCAACCCCGGTCTACTCGGGTCGGCGTCGGTGTTCCGGGCCAGGTACGCCGAGCCCATCGAGCGGGACCGTGACCCGGTCGCGCTCCGACGACTCTCCGCGATCACCCGACCGTTCATCCTGCGACGCGAGAAGACCGATCCCGCCATCGCCGCAGACCTTCCGGAGAAGGCGGACTTCGCGGTCCGTGCCAATCTGACCGTCGAACAGGCGGCCCTGTATCGGGCGGTCATCGACGAGCTCATGGTGGCGTTGCGGGACAAGCAGCAACGCACCCTGCGTCGCCGCAACGTGCTCGCCGCCCTGACCCGCCTCAAACAGGTGTGCAACCACCCCGCGCACTACCTCGCCGACGGCACCGACCTCGTGCGCGACGGTGAACACCGTTCCGGGAAGGTCGAATTGCTGGCTGACATCGTCTCCACCGTCACCGACGAAGGGGATCGCGCACTGGTGTTCACCCAGTTCGCCGCGTTCGGCGAGATGCTGTCGTCATGGCTCGGCGAACAGTTCGGCACCGAGATACCGCTGCTCCACGGGGGTCTCGGCCGCACCGAACGCGACCGACTCGTCGCCGACTTCCAGTCCGACGGTGGCCCGCCGGTCTTGCTGGCGACGTTGAAAGCCGGCGGTACCGGCCTCAATCTGACGGCGGCCAACAACGTCATCCACGTCGATCGCTGGTGGAATCCCGCAGTGGAGGATCAGGCGACCGACCGCGCGTACCGAATCGGTCAGGATCAGAAGGTGTCCGTGCACCGCTTCGTGTGTGTCGGCACCATCGAGGAACGGATCGACGACATGATCGCGAAGAAGCGGGAACTGTCGCGGCTCACGGTCGCCGCCGGCGAGAACTGGGTCTCCGACCTGGCCGACGACGAGTTGTTCGAGCTGTTCCGGCTACGCGATGAGGCGGTCAGCGAATGACCGTACGCAAGAAGGGCACACAACGCGCTTCGCGCGGGACCATCGCGGTTCGGGGTTACGGGCTGACGCCGTGGTCGCGCGCCTTTGTCGACGTGGTCGAGGGCCGGGGCGCCGACGGCGAATCGGTCGCTGACAGCCGTCACATCACTAAGGCGCGCAGGTATTTCCGCGACCGGCACGTCCGCGGCCTACGGATCGGGGCGGGTCAGGTCTCGGCGTCGGTCGAGGGCACTCAACTCGATCCGTTCGACGTCATCCTGACCACCCGCAGCGTCGACACCGCGACGGTCGCAGGACTCCTGCGTGAGCGCGGGGCGGTCGAGGAACTCATGCGGCTGACGCGCGGTGAACAACCCCCGACGCTGGGCGAACTGCTGGTCCCGACGGAGTCGGCGGACGTCGGCACCGACTGCACGTGTCCGGACGAGGCGCCCCGCTGTATCCACGCCCTCGTCACGTGTTACGAGGTGGCCGCGGAGATCGACCGGTCGCCGCTCACCCTGCTCACCGTGATGGGCACCGACCTCCGTGCCCTGCTCGCCGAGATCGATTCGCGCCCAGCGGCGTCTCCGAGCTCGAACGATGCCGGGTCATCGGAATCGTTGCGCCCGGACGACTTCTACGGCACCGCGTCGGCACTGCCGCCGCTGCCGTCGCCCCCGCGGATGAATCCGCTGACCGCACTGGACGGAACCGAGTTGCGTGCAGCGCTGCGGGCGACGGGTGTGGCACCCGCGGACATCGCCGAGACCGTCGACGAGCTCGGCGACCTCTACGACCGCCTCACCGCCGGCGATTCGTAGCGATAATGCGCGCTATGAGCGCATTATCGCTACGAAATCCGGTGCGGGACTAGAAGTCCCAGTCCTCGTCCTCGGTGTTGACGGCCTTGCCGATGACATAGGAGCTGCCCGACCCGGAGAAGAAGTCGTGGTTCTCGTCGGCGTTGGGCGACAGCGCCGACAGGATGGCCGGGTTCACGTCGGTCTCGTCGCGCGGGAACATCGCCTCGTAGCCGAGGTTCATGAGGGCCTTGTTGGCGTTGTAGCGCAGGAACTTCTTGACGTCTTCGGTGAGACCGACCTCGTCGTAGAGCGTCTCGGTGTAGTCGCTCTCGTTGTCGTACAGCTCGAACAGCAACTCGAAGGTGTAGTCCTTCAGTTCCTGGCGGCGCTCCGGGGTCTCGACCTCCAGCGCACGCTGGTACTTGTAACCGATGTAGTACCCGTGGACCGCCTCGTCGCGAATGATGAGACGGATCAGGTCGGCGGTGTTGGTGAGCTTGGCGCGGCTCGACCAGTACATCGGCAGGTAGAAGCCGGAGTAGAACAGGAACGACTCGAGCAGGGTCGACGCGACCTTGCGCTTCAGTGGGTCCTCGCCACGGTAGTAGTCCATGACGATCTGCGCCTTGCGCTGCAGCTGCGGGTCCTCCTCCGACCAGCGGAACGCCTCGTCGATCTCCTTCGTCGAGCACAGCGTCGAGAAGATCGAGCTGTAGCTCTTGGCGTGCACCGACTCCATGAACGCGATGTTGGTGAGCACCGCCTCCTCGTGCGGGGTGGTCGCATCCGGGATGAGCGACACCGCGCCCACCGTGCCCTGGATGGTGTCGAGGAGCGTCAGACCGGTGAAGACCCGCATGGTGAGCTGCTTCTCGTACTCGGTGAGCGTGCCCCACGACGGGATGTCGTTGGACACCGGCACCTTCTCGGGAAGCCAGAAGTTGCCGGTGAGGCGATCCCACACCTCGGCGTCCTTCTCGTCGGGGACGCGGTTCCAGTTGATCGCCGACACGCGGCTGACCAGCTTGATGGGCGCTCCGTCGGCGGGGCTGTGGCTTGCGGTGGAGGTCATCTGAGTCCCTTGGTCGATAGTCAAGCATCCCAACTCTAGCCTTTGCGAGCCTTGCCAGACATTCAAACAATTACGAAGCCCAAAGGTTCGGCATACGTTAGGAATTACTCTGAGCCTAGATCGCTTGGCCCAGATTTCAAAGACTGGAACGACAGTGTGTTGCGGACCTCAATTCGAGCTCGAAACCGTTGCACGGCAACGAAATATGGCGGAGGGGCACACCCTCCGCCATATTTCACTCGCGCCCTAGACGCGCTGAGTTATTGTCTCGCCGGGGTTCCGCTTCGCGGCGTCGCCGGTGACAAATTGACCCGTCGCAGCGGACCGATGGATCGACTTCCCATTCGATGTCCCTGGGCCGACGGTTTCAGTAACCGTTTTGGTTGGCCAGCGAGCTGCCGCAGCCTTGCTGACGAACCTGCCTGAGCCAGCGCTCCGATTAACCCTCTTCGACATTATTTTCTCCGTCGAAGTTGCGCCCCGGCCGGAGCCTCGCTAGATGGGCGAGTGTCAACTCATATAGTGTGGACGAATCCGCCAAGGACGTTCCGCACACTGTGCCGGGACTAGAGGGGCCGAGCGTTAGCGCACTCGGCCCCTCACGCTTCTCTACAACATGCAGCTGACGCAGCCCTCCACCTCGGTCCCCTCGAGCGCGATCTGGCGCAGACGGATGTAATACAGCGTCTTGATCCCCTTGCGCCATGCGTAGATCTGCGCCTTGTTGACGTCGCGCGTGGTCGCGGTGTCCTTGAAGAAGAGCGTGAGGCTGAGGCCCTGGTCGACGTGCTGCGTGGCCGCGGCGTAGGTGTCGATGATCTTCTCGTACCCGATCTCGTACGCGTCCTGGTAGTACTCCAGGTTGTCGTTGGTCATGTACGGCGCCGGGTAGTAGACGCGACCGATCTTGCCTTCCTTGCGGATCTCGATCTTCGCCGCGACCGGGTGGATCGAGCTCGTCGAGTGGTTGATGTAGCTGATCGAACCGGTCGGCGGCACCGCCTGGAGGTTCTGGTTGTAGATGCCGTCGCGCTGGACGGCGTCTTTCAGCTCGCGCCAGTCGTCCTGGGTGGGGATGTGGATTCCGGCCTGGCCGAAGAGGTCCCGAACCTTCTGGGTCTCCGGCTCCCACACCTGGTTGGTGTACTTGTCGAAGAACTCACCGCTGGCGTACTTCGACTTCTCGAAGCCGGTGAACGCCGTGCCGCGCTCCCGCGCGATCTTGTTCGACGCCCGCAGGGCGTGGAACAGCACCGTGTAGAAGTAGATGTTCGTGAAGTCGATGCCCTCGTCACTGCCGTAGAAGACCCGCTCGCGCGCCAAATAACCGTGCAGGTTCATCTGCCCGAGGCCGATGGCATGGGAGTTGTTGTTGCCGAACTCGATCGAGGGCACGGAGGTGATCGAGGTCTGATCACTCACCGCAGTGAGGCCCCGGATCGCGGTCTCGATGGTCTGACCGATGTCGGGCGAATCCATGGTCTTGGCGATGTTGAGTGAACCCAGGTTGCACGAGATGTCCTTGCCCACTTCGGCGTAGGACAGGTCGTCGTTGAAGGTCGACGGCGTCGACACCTGCAGGATCTCCGAGCACAGGTTGGAGTGCGTGATCTTGCCGTCGATCGGGTTGGCCCGGTTCACCGTGTCCTCGAACATGATGTACGGGTAGCCCGACTCGAACTGGAGCTCGGCAAGGGTCTGGAAGAACTCTCGCGCCTTGATCTTGGTCTTGCGGATACGACGATCCTCGACCATCTCGTGGTACTTGTCCGTGACGTTGACGTCGGCGAACGGGACGCCGTAGACGCGTTCGACGTCGTACGGACTGAACAGGTACATGTCGTCGTTGGCCTTGGCCAGCTCGAACGTGATGTCGGGGATGACCACGCCGAGTGACAGCGTTTTGATGCGGATCTTCTCGTCGGCGTTCTCACGCTTGGTGTCGAGGAAGCGGTAGATGTCGGGGTGGTGGGCATGCAGGTACACCGCACCCGCCCCCTGCCGCGCACCGAGCTGGTTGGCGTAGGAGAACGAGTCCTCGAGCAGCTTCATGATCGGGATGACACCCGAACTCTGGTTCTCGATCTTCTTGATCGGCGCGCCGTGCTCGCGGATGTTGCTGAGCAGCAACGCGACTCCGCCGCCCCGCTTCGACAGCTGCAACGCCGAGTTGATCGACCGGCCGATCGACTCCATGTTGTCCTCGATGCGGAGCAGGAAGCACGAGACCGGCTCACCACGCTGCTTCTTGCCGGAGTTGAGGAAAGTCGGCGTCGCCGGCTGGAACCGACCCGAGATGATCTCGTCGACGAGGTTGCGGGCGAGCGCGGTGTCGCCGTCGGCCAGGGTCAGCGCCACCATGCACACGCGGTCCTCGAAGCGCTCGAGGTACCGCTTGCCGTCGAAGGTCTTCAGCGTGTAGCTCGTGTAGTACTTGAACGCCCCGAGGAAGGTCGGGAACCGGAACTTCTTGCCGTAGGCGTAGTCGAACAGTTCGTTCACGAAGGCACGGTCGTACTTCGCGAGGACCTCGGGCTCGTAGTAGTTCTCCTCGATGAGGTAGTCGAGCTTTTCGTCGCGGTCGTGGAAGAAGACGGTGTTCTGGTTGACGTGCTGCAGGAAGTACTGATTGGCCGCTTCGCGATCCTTGTCGAACTGGATCTTGCCGTCGGCGTCGTACAGGTTGAGCATCGCGTTGAGCGCGTGGTAGTCGAGCTCGCTCGGATCATGGCCCGAGGGACCGGCGTGTACGCCCGACTTGCTGGCTGAAGTGGTGTCCGAGACGGCGGCGGTGGGCGACACGACAGATGACTCCTGCAGGTAGTGGTGGCTGAAACCGAGGGCCGGTGCGGCCAGAGTATTGGTGGGGTGTGACAGGGGCCGGGCCGACGCTGGGCGCAGGTCAGGCAGGCGAGGCGTGCAACGACATGTCTGCCGCGAACGCCGGACTCAGGGCGAAATCGGCGAGCCCCGCGCGAACGCGGTCGACGTCGTCGGGCGTGCCCATCAGCTCGAATCGGTAGAGGTAGGGCACGCGGCATTTTCGCGCGATGATGTCGCCGGCGTAGCAGAACTCCTCACCGAAGTTCGTGTTGCCCGCCGCGATCACCCCCCTGATCAGCGAGCGGTTGTGCTCGTCGTTGAGGAAGCGGATGACCTGCTTGGGCACGTGACCGCCGGGTTGCCCCGTCGCCTTGCCGCCGCCGTAGGTCGGGCACACGAGCACGTACGGCTCGTCGACACGAAAATCACCGGTCCGATCGAGGACCGGGATGCGCATAGCGCGCATGTCCAGCTTCTCGACGAACCGGTGGGTGTTCTCCGAGACAGAGGAGAAGTACACGATCAACGGCGATTCAGCCGCCATGTCTCCTCCAACGCTGCTCGGTCTCGTGGACGTCCCGCGTCCGACGCTGCGGTGCGGGGGTCGTGATGTTCAACGCCGTGAGCGGCGCGACCATTTCCTCGATGGACTTCCGCGACGCGGTGGTCGGGATCCGGCTTCCCCGTCGGACCTCGACCCGCGTCGCCGGCCGGCATCACCGTCGTGGTGACACCGACGGCTCAGGCTGCTGCGGTGGCGAGCGCCTTGATGCGGTCGGGACGGAAGCCCGACCAGTGGGAGTCACCGGCGACCACGACGGGCGCCTGGAGGTAACCGAGGGCCATGACGTAGTCACGCGCCTCGGGGTCCTCGGTGATGTCGACGATGTCGTAGGCCAGCCCCTGCTTGTCGAGGGCCTTGTAGGTGGCGTTGCACTGGACACATGCCGGCTTGGTGTAGACGGTGATCGACATTCGGTGGTGCTCCTCGGGTCGTAGTAATCGCCGGTGACGTGCGGTTTCCCAGCGTGAAGATAGTGATCTGCATCACCAGCTCCGGGGCTTTCTCCGAGTGGTCCAACCGCATCTCGTCGTCTGCCTGACTGGTGAACCAAACACTACACCTAGTGGGTGACATTTCTGTCCACCACAAGGGGTTGTGAATAACATTGATGGAAGACATGCAGGTCGGAGGGGTGCACGATCACAAATCCGGGCGTGTCCAGCGCGTGTTCGGCGTGTCGCTCACAAGTTGTCCCGAGGCGGTCCACAACATGTCCACCGACCATCCACACCCCGGGGCGGCACCTACCCCGAACACCCCCGGACACGACGCCGCCGCGCCGGGCAGTGCCCGGACGCGGCGGCGACGGAAGAACGGTGCGGACTCAGGCGCTGACGGCGACCTCGTCGACCAGGCGGGTCACCGAGGCGACGACCTGCTCCACGACGGCCGGGTCGGTGAGACCCCCCTCGGGCAACGCCGGGATCTGCAGTCCCAGATCGGCCTCTTCCACCGCGCGGCCGCCGGCCACGCCCACGGACTTCCGGGTGTCCTCGCGCGTCCACGCGCCGCCGTACTGCCCCAGTGCCGCGCTCAGGACAGCGACGGGCTTGCCGGACAGCGCACCGACGCCATAGGGCCGCGAGAGCCAGTCGATGGCGTTCTTCAGAGCTGCCGGGATGGTTCCGTTGTATTCCGGGGTGGCGATCAGCACCGCGTCGGCCGCACCGACGACCTTGCGCAGTTCCTCGACACCCGCGTGGAGCTGATCCTCGACATCGATGTCCTCGCTGTAGAACGGCAGCGAGCCGAGGTTGTCGACCACGGTGATGTGAACGCCGGCGGGCGCGTTGTCCGCCGCGACATGTGCGAGCTGACGGTTGATCGATGCAGCACGCAGACTTCCGACCAGGGCTACCAGTTCGACGACTCGTTCCGACATGTGATTCCTCTCGATGGGGGCACGGGGTCCGTGACGGACCGTGGCTACAGCACTTGGTAACCGGACCAGAGTCCGATTGATTCCGGGTCGGGGTCAAGAGTTACGCTCATCACGTGCCGAATGGGCCCGACCACTCCCCGCTCCACATCTCTCTCGACTCACCGGGGACCGAACGTGCCGACGCCGCGCGTAATCGGCGTCTGTTGCTGGCTGCCGCCAAGAACCTGATCGATCACCACGGTGCCGCCGCGGTGACGATGGAGGCGGTCGCCCGCGAGGCCGGCGTGGGCAAGGGCACGGTCTTCCGCCGCTTCGGCAGCCGCACCGGTCTGATGCTCGCGCTCCTCGACCACAGTGAATCCGAGATCCAGCAGGCCTACCTGTCCGGTCCGGAGCCGTTGGGTCCGGGCGCGCCCCCGCTCGATCGTTTGCGCGCATACGGTCGCGCTCGCCTCAAACTCACCGCCGATCACCTCGACATCCTGCTCGAGGCCGGAGCGGGCGCGGAGGACTTCATGACGCACCCGGTGGCCCGGACCTCGACACAGCACGTACAGATCCTGCTGCGCCAGTTGGGTTTCGACGACGCTCTCGACTTCATGTCGCTGGCAGTACAGGGTCCGCTCTCGGCGAGTTCGGTCCGTTACCTCATGGTCGACGTCGGCCTGGACCTCGAGACGATCACCGAGCAGTGGCAGGAGATGGTGACCGCGCTCGTCGCCGGCCACGACCGTTTCTGAGCGTCGCCCACCGTCGACGGTGAGTGCTCCGCCACTCGCCGCGCGCCGGGGCCTGCGGGCACCTAGCCTTGGTTCCTGTGAAAGCAGTGATCATCGGCGCGGGGATGGGCGGGACGTCCGCGGGCATCGCGCTACGGCAGCTCGGACACGACGTCGAGGTGTATGAACAGGTCACCGAGAACAAGCCGGTCGGAGCGGCGATCTCGGTGTGGTCCAACGGTGTCAGGTGCCTCGATCACCTGGGTCTGGAGAACGAAACGGCCGCGCTCGGCGGCATCATCGACTCCATGAGCTACGTCGACGCCTTCACCGGCGAGACGATGTGCCGCTTCAGCATGGCCCCGTTGATCGACGAGGTGGGCCGGCGCCCCTACCCGATCGCGCGCGCCGAACTGCAGCTCATGCTCATGAACGCCTTCGGGCACAACGACATCCACTTCGGTAAGAGAATGGTCGCCCTGCACGACGGACCCGACCACGCGACCGTCGAGTTCGCGGACGGCACAACCGCTTCCGGCGACATCGTGATCGCTGCCGACGGAGCGCGGTCACTGGCCCGCGACCACGTGCTCGGCCGGCCGGTCGAGCGGCGTTACGCCGGTTACGTCAACTTCAACGGACTCGTGCCGATCGACGAGCGCATCGGATCGGCAACCGAATGGACGACGTACGTGGGTGATTCGAGACGGGTGTCGGTGATGCCGGTGGCCGACAACCGTTTCTACTTCTTCTTCGATGTCACCGTGCCCGAGGGCCTTCCGTTCGAACGCGGGACCGCCCGCGACGTGCTCGCCGAAGAATTCGCGGGCTGGGCGCCGGGAGTGCAGACCCTCATCGAGGCACTGGACCCCGACACCACCAACCGGGTCGAGATCTTCGACGTCGACCCGTTCCACACCTGGGTCAAGGGTCGGATCGCCCTGCTCGGCGACGCCGCGCACAACACGACCCCCGACATCGGGCAGGGCGGGTGCTCGGCGATGGAGGATGCGATCGCCCTGCAGTTCGCGTTCCGCGACAATCCGGACGATCCGCTCGCGGCTCTGTCGGCCTACGAGTCGTCGCGTACCGAGCGGGCCGCGGACCTCGTGCTCCGCGCCCGCAAGCGCAGCGACGTCACCCACGGCAAGGACCCCGAGGCCACCGCCGCCTGGTACGAGGAGCTCCGGCACGAGGACGGAACGAACGTCATCCGCGGGATCGTGGGCAACATCGTCGGGGGTCCACTCACCTGACCGGCGGACCGGCCGGCATCACTCGCCCGCCGGTGCGAGGCCGGTGGTCTGGAGTCCGTCGTGGGCGACGAGCGCCGCGTCACGCGACAGCGTGGGACCGGGCGCGAGCAGCGACACGACCGACCACGGAGCGCGCGCGGGCGAGTCCCCGAGCCCGAGCACCCCGCCCGTCTCGAAGTCCGGGACGCCGAAACGTACGCCGGAATCGTTGACGTAGAACAGTGATTCGGTGCGCGAGCTCGTCGGCTCGTCGCCGGTCACCTGCAAGTACTCCCCCGATCCCGG
Organism: Gordonia terrae; assembly: GCF_051789125.1. Lineage (GTDB taxonomy): Bacteria > Actinomycetota > Actinomycetes > Mycobacteriales > Mycobacteriaceae > Gordonia > Gordonia terrae_A. The sequence goes on from NZ_CP196526.1 coordinate 3,487,021, forward strand.
CGGGACGTACACCGCGTCGAGTCCCGGACCTGCACCGTCTGCCGAGGTGAGCCGCACCGGAACCGCATCATCGTCCAGCGGGAGTCCGCGGCCGGTGAGCAGGGTGGTCTGGGCGCGGGGCTCACCGCCACCGCGGGTCCAGGTCCGGCACAGTGTCGGATCGTCGCCGACAGAGAGCAGCGACGGCGACAGTTCGGGGAAATCCGCGACCGGTACCGTGCGAACGTTCTCCAGCGCCGCCAGCCGACCGGGCGGGACGGTGGTCACCGGCGCGGCGCCGTCGGAGTCGGCGAGCCGCAGGATCTCTGCCGTCGGGGCGCTGATCTCCTGCACACCCTCGCGCAGGACAAGGTGATAGGTCGGTGTGTCGTCGACCCCGACCGATTTCACCACCGATCCCACGGTCGATCCCTCGACGGCACCGGGTTGGCCTGCGCCGGGAATCGTGGGGACCTCGAGCGGGTCGACGAGGGGGAACGTGTTGAGCAGTCCCGCGGTCATCCGGCGAGGGGCGACGCCGTCGAGCCCGAGCGCCCGGAGCACCGGTGCGCTGCTGGTGTCGACCGAGGCGCGGACCGGACCCCACGCGTCGTCGCGGAACAGCTGATAGACCAGGAACGTCTCCGCGCCGTCGGTGACGAGAGCGGCGTCCGCGGGACGCGCGAGACCCACGGAGTCGTCGAGGTGCGGAGCATCGGCGATGACCGTCTGCTCGATCGACTCGGAGGTCGTGTTCGCCGATACCGTCGACGAATCACACACCGTCCACGTGGAGGTACCCGAATGGGTGGACCCCGGCAGCGACGCCGGCGCGCCGGGGATACCGAGCAGCGGGCCGCGCGGATAGGGCTTCAACTTGTTGTCCCCGACCGACGTCGGCGACTCCGAACTGCCGGTGATCAGGCGCGCCGAGGCCAGGTTCAACACCGGGTGCAGCGTGTCCTCGATGAGCACGTAGGTGCTGCCGCTGTTCTTGCTGACCACGATCGAGGCGTCGCCGACCGAACCCTGCGGCCGGATGAGTCCCCAGATCCCGCACCCGCCGAGGACCAGCAACCCGAGGACCGTTCCGACGACCAGCGCCTGCAGCTGCGACCGCATCGGATCGTGCAGCATGCGCACGTCGCGGCGGACGAGTGCGTGCTCGAGTCGCTTGATGAGGAAGCGGTAACCGTTGACCTGGGCCTTGGTCGTCAGCTGACGTGCCACGACTCCCCCTGTCCGAACCCGTCTCCCGTCGCGGCGCAGCGTCGGCGGGGAAGGGTTGTGATCTCCTGCGGCATACCCCCTGCCGCGCGGTAGTAGCCTAACCGACAACCGGGCCCCCGACGTGTGGGGCTCCACTGCCTGTGCACACCCGCGAGCTGCGGGTCGACAGGCGATCGGCGACGGTGATCGAGGGGGTCGAACCGTGGATCGGAACACGCGCGCGATGGGACTGCGCACGTTCGTGGTGATCGAGGTGATCCTCGCCACCGGGTTGGCGGCCTGGGCGTTGTCCGGTCACATGTGGGGGATGTCGGCCCTCGTCGTCGCAGCGCTCGGCGCGGCCGGGCTGGTGTCGATCGGCGGCCGCCGGTCGCTGTTCGGCCGTGCCGGCGGGCGACTGTTGTTCTCCTGGTCGAGGACGCGCCGCGATCACACCGACCTCGCACCTGCGCCGTTCGACATCCCACTACCCGCACCGGCGGCGCACGCCGCGGCCCGCCGGTCGTCGGCCCCGACCACCATCGGCGCGCGCTGGGTCGGGGACACACTCGTGACGGTCGTCCGGGTCGATCCGGGCGCACCGGCGGTCACCTATCTGACCCCGGGGAACAACACCCTGGGCGACGAGACCGGCCAGGTGGTGCCGCTCGACGTCCTGGCCGAGTGCATAAATCCCTACGACATCCAGCTCAGCTCGATCGAGGTGATCAGTCACGGTGTGCGCGTGTGGGGTTCGGGTGTCGCCCCGTCGACCTACGAACGCACGCTCGGTCCGTTGTCGGCGACCGCCCAGCGGTCCGTGCTGGTGGTTCTCCGCCTCAACCCGCTCGACTGTGCCGATGCCGTGGCACGTCGTGGCGGCGGTGCGACCGGCGCGTTGCGGACTGCGACCATCACCACCCGCCGGGTGGCGAAGAGACTTGCGGAGAAGGGTCTGTCGACGACGATCCTGTCCGCCGCCCAGATCACCGCCATCACCACTCAGCTGACCGAGGGCGCGCCCCTGGAGTCGTTGTCGGAGGAGTGGGATTCCGTCGGCGTCACCGGCCTGCAGATGCGCAGTGCCGCCATCGAACCCGCGGCCCTGCCCGACGTCCTGCGCACCATCTGGGTCAATCCCGCGGTCTCCACGACGGTCACCCTCCGGCTCCGTCACGTCGACGCCGAGCTCCGGCGCCGAGCCGACCGCGCGACGGTGGAGGTGTCCGGCTTCGTCCGATTCAACGAATTCCCCACCGCTGCGCGGGCTCTCAGCGAATGGCCGGCGGGTCTGGTACCACTCGACGGACGCCAGTTCGACGCACTCGCCGTCAGCCTGCCGATAGCCACACCTGGCAGGTTGGACCGCAACGTACCGTCGGTCACCGGACCGGACGCCGAGGCGTTCCTGTCATCGACACGCCTGCCCGCAGGCGGTTGCGGCCAGCTCATCGGCGCCGACCACGCGGGCCGGGCCGTGGCCACCCGGTTGGTCGGGCCGGGGATCCCGACCGTCTCGGTCGCCGCGGGCATCCATGTCGTGGCCCAGATCGCCCTGCGGGCCGTCGCCGTCGGCGCGGCGGTGCGCGTACACACCGACCGGCCCCACCGGTGGACGCCGCTGGTCACCGCGGTGGGCGACCCGAGCGCCTTGTCCCTTGCCGCGGACCGGACGCCGACCCGGGCCGGACCCGCGCTGATCATCGTGGACGGAGTGTCTCCGCCCCCTCCCCAGCCCGACACCACGCGGATGATCGTCGTGGCCCCCGGTCTGTCTGACCCCGCCGACGGTGCGACGGTCGCGCTCCGGCAGAACCCGCGGACACCGCAGGACATCACGCTCGACGTGGGCGGTCAGCCGGTGCTGGTGACGATGGTGGCGACCCCGGACGAGTGGAATCTGATCGGCGGGTACCCCGAACCGGCGGCGACCTCACAGGCACAACCGCTCCGGCGCTGAGGTTCCGCGACCCCGGGTGCGGTCCGGGGCGGCGCGGACCGGCCTACTCGGAGGCGGAGGCGAATGATGGTGGTACTCCTGGGCTGGCGTCCGCGGCAACCGGGACCAGTGCGCGATAGAACACCGCCCGAGCCGATGCCGCGCGAACGATGACGTCCGGATCGTCGTCGGTGATCCACATCGCCCGGCCCGCGCTGACCGTCAACGGCGCACCGCCCGCAGGCCGTACCTCCACCGCGCCGCTGAGGACGGCCAGGATCTGGGGCCCCGGCATGTCGAAGCAGATCGACGAGGCATGCCGAAGGCCGGTGCCGTCCAGTTCGATTCGCGACAAACGGAACTCGGGCGCCGGGGTGAGATAGACACGTTCGGCACCGATGGTCCGGACCTGGGGCGACAGTGCGGCGACATCGACGGGCGTGAAGTCCAGGACGCGCAGCAGTTCGGGGACGTCGATGTGCTTGGGCGTCAGACCGCCGCGCAACACGTTGTCCGAGTTGGCCATGATCTCCACGCCGGTGCCGCGGAGATAGGCATGGAGATTGCCCGCTGCGAGATACAAGCCCTGGCCGGGTTCGAGGTGGATGTTGTTGAGCAGCAGCGAGGCCAGCACACCCGGGTCATTCGGATACGCCTCGCCGAGTTCACACACCGTGCGCAGCTCGGCCGTGAACTCGGACTCCCCCGCGCTCAGCGCATCGACCGCCCCGCCGAGCACGGCGGGCACCAGCTGCCGCAGCAGCGACTCCGGCAGCGTGAGCCATGTGGTGAACAGGGCTCGCAGACCCTCCGAATCAGGTTGTCCGGCAAGCATCCCCAGATATGGGTCGAGTGCACTGACCTGCAGTTCACGAAGCAACCGGATGGTCTGCTCGGGTGCGCGGAAACCCGCCAGCGCGTCGAACGGTGTGGTGGCGACGATCAGTTCTGGTTTGTGCCAGGGATCGCGGTAGTTCCGATCCCGTGCATCGAGGGCGACGCCGCGAGCGTTCTCCCGCTCGAAACCCGCGCGCGCCTGCTCCGCCGACGGATGGGCCTGCAGCGACAGCGGCTCATCCGCGGCCAGGACCTTCAGCAGGAACGGGAGCCGGTCGCCGAACGCGGCGGTGCAGGACGGTCCGAGGCTGCCGATCGGATCGGCGTCGATGACGTCGACGAGGTCTTGGCCGACACCGGCGACGTCGACACATCGGGCCGAGCCCGCCGGATGGGAACCGAACCACAGTTCGGCCTCTGGATGCGCGGACGGCACCGGCCTGCCCTGCATGGACGCGATGGCCGTACGAGAACCCCACGCGTAGGGGCGCACCACACCGTCGATGATCCTCATTGCATCGTGTTCCCAACCAGACGGAGGTACACCGCCGCCATCTCGATCCGTAGTGCCACGATCAGGAAATCCAGCATGTCCCCCGGGCCGTCGGCCACCGGATCCTCCCCCGGCGCCGGACGCCGGTCATCCCACTGCTGTCCGGCCCCGCCCCCGGCGGCCGGCACCCCCTCGGCCGGTTCGCCACCGACCAGCAGATCGACGTCGCCCAGCCCCGTGACCCGTTGCCGGGTGTACCACTCACGGCGCGCGGTCGAGACGACCTGCACACGGGGAGCGGTCGACTGCGGCGGGCCGTCGAAGTCGGGATCGTAGAAGATCGAGTCCGCGGCCGGCGCGGCATCACCGCGCGCAGCCAACAGCTGGGTCATCCGCGACACATCCGCGAGTTCGGCTGCCGCGCTGACGATTCCGGACAGGCCGACCAAGCCTGAAGCCGCGTGGCGGGCGATGACCGCACCGCCCGGACTGTCCGCGGTCCACACGGTGGGACGACCCTGGACGCGCAGGGCGAGCGACTTGGCACGGTTGCGGAACGCGTCTCGGTCGGGATGGCCCGCGGAGGCCTCGGCGTCCAGCGCGTCGGCCAGGTCGTCGAGTTCGGGGGCCGCACCGGTGAAGCGCACCTGGGTGAGCGCCCGGAACACGGCGAGCAGCGCGGCGGCGAAACCCACGAAACGGAAGCGCGGCTCGATGTCGAATCGCGGTGAGAGATCGATGGCGTTGCCGCCCAGCGCATCCTGCAGGGGTCCCGCGATCGGCGCGATGACGACCACCTCGGCGCGGCGGCGAAGCGCGCGGGCCGCGGCGTCGGCGAGGGCCATGTCGCCTGCGTCATCGCCGGCCACCACGACCACGTCGAGCGGGCCCGTCCAGCCGGGGAGCACCGGGCCGCTGACCACCGGCACGTCCACCCGGGAGGCCAGCGTCGCCACCGCGAACTCCGCCGCGCGGTGCGACACACCGCTCGACCCGTGGACGACGACCACGCTCCGGGGACGCAGATCGGCGAGCGGCGCCAGGACGCCTTCGCGCACCGCCTCCGCCACCGCACGAACCTGGGCGCCGGCGAGGGCAACGGCCCTCAGCAACCCGTCGACGTCGGCCGAGATCAGCTCCTCGGCGTTGTCGAGGTCGGGGAAACCGGTGCGCATGTCACCAGGGTAGCCAGCTCGCCGGGTCGGCGCGCACGTACGAGGCACTGTCCCCGTAAGCGTGGAGTCCGCGACGCAATCCGCCCCACCGAAGTGGTCACCCCCGACGGCGACAACGGGTTCCACGCCCCCCGCGTGGTGATGACCGGTCAGTCGACCGGGTCCGGCAGCACCCGGAGATGACCGCGTCGACCCGGGCGAGGACGCGTCTGATGACGCGGCGCACCGGAGCCCGGAGCGGACTGCGACGGCGGATCGACGGGCCCCGCGCGGTGCCGTCCGGAGCGACGGTCCTCGACGGATCCGAATCCACCTCCGGTCGCGTCGAACTGCTGTCGAGCGCGCTCGACGGGCCCGTCCGGGCCCATCCCGGCGAAACGCGGGTCGTCGAAGGCGTCGAGCGTGTCGACCGGACCACGGTCGACGAAGCGCGGGCGTCCGCCGCCTGCGACCGCGCCGGCCTCCCGGACCGCCTCGGCCAGTGCCGTCAGTTCCTGGTCCTCGGCAGGCGGCGCGGAGAAGCCACGCTCGCTGCGCAGCATCTCCCAGCCCCGCGGAACCGTGATGCGTCGGGCGTGGTCGTCGCACAGATCCCAGGAGTGCGGCTCGTCCGACGTCGCGAGCGGACCGATGACCGCGGTCGACTCCGCGTAGACGAAGGTCAGGGTAGCCACCGCAGATCGGGCGCAGCCGGGTCGGCAGCACAGACGGGGAAGCTTCACGTGACGAGATTAGCCCTCGGCGCCGGCAACCACGTCGGCGACACGCTCACGAGGACGGCGACCGGACGAGACACGGGTTCATCCGACCTCCTACACTCTCGCCATGCGTATCGACCCCAAGCCGACTCCTCGCGGCGCATCCGGTTTGCCGGGGCCGCGGCGGGGTCGACGCCGCGCGGGTCGTCATCGCGACCGACGTGGACGCGGGCTTCGCTCGCCGTTGCTACCGCAGGGCGTGCCCGCACACAACAGCCGTTCCGACGAGTTCGACGCGGTGGCCCTCGAGGCCTTCGCCGAGATCGATGCCCAGTGGCATGACCAGATCGCCGGCCTCGACATCGCGGTGGACGAGATCCCCCGGTTGCTCCCCAAGGATCCGGAGACCGTCGAGTGGCCCGACGAGGTGACCGCCGACGGTGCCGTACCGCTGGCACGGCTGATCCCGGCGGGAATGGACGTCAGCGGAGCGCCGACGCGGGCGCAGATCATCCTCTTCCGACGCCCTCTGGAGGCCCGGGCGAAGAAGGGTACCGAGTTGCTGGACCTGATCCACGAGGTCCTCGTGCAGCAGGTGGCGACCCATCTGGGCGTCGACGAAGACACCATCGACCGCGGACCAGAGTGATCCGCGGTCGATAGGCGTGCCTGTGTGGACCCGAGGGTCCCGGACGCCGGAGATGGTGATGCGCCGCCGGGAGTCCGGCGAGCGTTCGTTCAGATGATGCCGCGCTTGAGGCGACGGCGCTCACGTTCGGACAGTCCGCCCCAGATGCCGAACCGTTCGTCGTTGTGCAATGCGTACTCGAGGCACTCGGACTTCACCTCGCACCCCTGGCAGATCCGCTTGGCCTCGCGCGTCGATCCGCCCTTCTCGGGGAAGAACGCCTCGGGGTCGGTCTGCGCACAGAGCGCGCGGTCCTGCCACTGCTCCTCGACGGCGTCGAAGAGATCGTCGAAGTCGTTGGGAACCAACGAGAGATGACGGCGGCTCTGGTCCGCGTCGTCGGCGGGATGCTCCACCGGCGCGGCGAGGTTGGTCCCGAATCCGGTGAGCGGAGCGACAGCGGTGCCGCCGATCATCGAATCGTCAACGGGGCCAAGGGTGTTGAACTCGGCAATGAATTGCGGGCGATCATGTGGTTCAAGCGGATTGCCGATCGGGTTTTCCAAAGCCATCGTCGGCGCCTCCTAGCTCGGGATGTTGGTAGTTTCTGCGTCCTCTGCGAACACGGCCTGTGCGCCGCACCCACCACTGTTGCCACACCACTAGTACTACGGGTCGGGAAACCACCCTCACCATTCGTACACAGCGCCCGAGCGACGGCCCGCGAAGTGCCGGTACCGACCCTCACCCGAGTTCGAACACATGATCGAATCCGTTGGAGTCCAGCGGTTTTCGATCTCGAAGGTTCTCGATCTCAAACTCGGAATGACACTGATGTGATTACACACGCCAGAGGCGGTCGCGGTCAAGTTGAAGTCAAAGATTCCCTAATACCACCGGGATCCGACATCAGTGTGACTCGACACGACATTGCGTGCAGAGCGCTACGAATCTCACACCGATCCGGCGATCGTCCCGACGTCGAGGTCCTCGCCGACAGCCGCTGACCACCGTCGCACGCCGCCCACTAGAGTGGCGGTGTGAAGGGATACCTGCTGTGAAGGTGACCGTACTCGTCGGGGGCGTCGGAGGAGCACGATTCCTCCTCGGACTGCGCGAACTGCTCGGTCCGACGGCGTTCCCGCTCCCCCAGGACGATGCGTCGGCAACCCACCCGACCGACCACGACATCACCGCGATCGTGAACGTCGGCGACGACGCATGGATGCACGGCGTGCGGATCTGCCCTGATCTCGACACCTGCATGTACACGCTCGGCGGCGGCATCGACCCCGAGCGCGGTTGGGGCAGGCGCGACGAATCCTGGCATGCCAAGGACGAACTCGCAGCCTACGGAGCCGACCCGGACTGGTTCGGCCTCGGTGACCGCGACCTCGCGACGCACCTGATCCGCACCCAGATGCTCGACGCGGGCTACCGCCTGTCCGATGTCACCGCCGCCCTGTGCCGGCGATGGAGTCCCGGCGTTCGTCTGCTGCCGGTCACCGACGACCGGCACGAGACGCACGTGGTCGTCGCGAAGCCCGATGCCGAGGACGGCGAACGCGTGGCGATCCACTTCCAGGAGTGGTGGGTACGGCACCGGGCCCAGATCCCGTCGTTCGGTTTCGCCCAGGTCGGATCGGATGACACCGCACCAGCTCCCGGCGTCCTCGACGCGATCGCCGAGGCCGACGTCGTCCTCCTGGCGCCGTCGAACCCCGTCGTGAGCATCGGCGCGATCGTCAGCGTCCCGGGGATGCGCAGCGCACTCCGCCAGACCAAGGCCCCGGTGGTCGGCATCTCGCCCGTGATCGACAACCGGCCCCTGCGCGGCATGGCCGACGAATGCCTGTCGGTGATCGGTGTCGAGTCCTCGGCGCAGGGCATCGCCGAGCACTACGGCGCACGCAGCGGGAACGGCATTCTCGACGGCTGGCTGATCGCCGACGGCGACCATGCGTCCGTCGACGGCATCGCGGTCGGCGCGGCTCCCCTGCTGATGACCGACCCCGCGGCGACCGCCCAGATGGTCCGCGCCGCCTGCGCATTGGTCGACGTGCGCCTGCCCGACGCGAATGCGGGCACCGCGTGACACCTCGTCCGGATCATCGCGCTCCCGGCAGTCTGGACATCCGGCCGGTCGCCGGCCTCCCGGAGTTCACCACCGATTCCGATGTCGCCGCCGAGATCCTCGCCGCCGCACCGTGGTTGGAGTCGGGTGATGTGCTGGTGGTCACGAGCAAGATCATCTCCAAGGCCGAGGGGCGGATGGTGGACGCACCGACCGACCCCGAGGAACGCGACGCGCTGCGCCGACGGCTCGTCGAGGCGGAATCGGTGCGTGTGATCGCCCGCAAGAACCGCACCCTGATCACCGAGAACCGGCTGGGCCTGGTTCAGGCCGCCGCGGGCGTCGACGGTTCCAACGTACGTTCGGATCAGCTCGCGCTGCTCCCGGAGGACCCCGACCGCAGCGCCGCGCAGTTGCGGCGCGCCATCGGCGAGGCCGCGGGCATCGACGTCGCGGTGCTCATCACCGACACGATGGGGCGCGCCTGGCGCACGGGTCAGACCGATGTGGCGATCGGCGCTGCGGGCATCGCCGTCACCCACCCCTACGAGGGTGGCGTGGACGACTACGGCAACCCCCTCGTCGTCACCGAGATCGCGGTCGCCGACGAACTCGCCGCGGCCGCCGATCTCGTGAAAGGCAAGCTCGCCGCGGTACCGGTCGCCGTCGTACGCGGATTCGCCCCGGCCGACAACGGGACGACCGCGGCCGACCTCATCCGACCCCCCGACGAGGACCTCTTCCGGCTCGGCACCGAGGAGGCCATCGCGCAGGGTCGGCGGGAAGCGATCCGCACGCGGCGCTCGGTCCGCACCTTCGACGACCGTCCCGTCGATCCCGACCTCCTCCGGGCCGCCCTCGGCGAAGCCCTCACCGCGCCGGCACCGCACCACACCCATCCCGTCCGGTTCGTGTGGGTCCGCTCGGACTCGCGACGGCGCGAACTGCTCGACGCGATGACCGACGACTGGCGCGCCGACCTCGAATCCGATGCCAAGACCCGGGAATCCATCGACAAGCGTCTGCGTCGCGGTCAGATCCTCTACGACGCCCCGGAACTGGTCATCCCGTTCCTGGTGCCCGACGGCGTGCACGAGTATCCCGACGACCGGCGTAACGCCGCCGAGCACACCATGTTCACGGTCGCGGCCGGAGGCGCGGTCGCCACCTTGCTGACCGCGCTGTCGGTCCGCGAGATCGGGAGTTGCTGGGTGGGATCCACCATCTTCGCGGCGCCGACCGTCCGTCGCGTCCTCGATCTGCCCGCGTCCTGGGAACCGCTCGGGGCGGTCGCCGTCGGCCATCCGCGCCACCCGGCGCCGCTGCGCGATGCCGCACCGACCCGGGACTGGGTGATCGAGCTGTGAGCGCCCGATCGCTGCACGCATCCGCGGTGGAGGCCCTGACCGGTTGGGCGACACCCGATCCGCATCAGGACAGCATGCGGCACGCCTACCTCGCATTCCTCGCGGCATCGCCCGACGCCTGCCTACGTGCTTGCGCTGCAGGCCATCTCACGGGGTCGGCCATCGTCTTCGACGCCGACCGCCGACACGTCCTGCTGACCCTGCACCCCCGAGTGGGCAGATGGATACAGCTCGGCGGCCACTGCGAGCCGTCCGACACCACGATCGCCGACGCCGCACTGCGTGAGGCCCGGGAGGAGTCCGGCATCCCCGGGCTCGAACTCGACACGTCCCGAGACGGTGACCCGGGGGCCGGCATCGTGCACCTGCACACCCATCCGATCACGTGCTCGCTCGGCGTCCCGACGCGTCACCTCGACGTCCGTTACCGGGTGATCGCGGCGGCGACGCCCGACGGCGGGTTGCCCGAGTTCGTGCGCAGCGAGGAGTCGGTGGACCTGCGCTGGTGGCCGGTCGACGCCCTGCCCGCCGATGTCGGCGACGACATCGCGACCCTCATCGAGGCCGCCACCACCGCCCCCTGAGGTACGAGCGCAGCGCGCCACGGAGGGTCGCCGACGCCGACCCTCCGATCAGGATTCCGTCGACTGGACCCGGATGTTCTTGCCGACGGTCACCACGCCACCGGCACTGACCGAGAAACGCTCGCGGTCCGCGGCCGCGTCGACGCCGAGCTGCTCACCGTCGCCGACGACGACGTTCTTGTCGAGGATCGCCTTGCGGACAACGGCACCCTTGCCGACGCGTACGCCCGGCATCAACACGCTGCCCTCGACGAGGGCCCCGTCTTCGACGATGACATTCGACGACAACACCGAATTGCGCACGGTCCCAGCGGAGATGATGCAACCGGACCCGACGACGGAGTCCTCGGCGACACCGCCCTGGACGAACTTGGCCGGCGGGAGGTTGTGGGTCTCGCCGCGGATCGGCCAGCGACCGTTGTAGAGATTGAAGATCGGATGCACCGACACCAGGTCCATGTGGGCCTCGTAGAAGGCGTCCAGGGTGCCCACGTCGCGCCAGTATCCGGTGTCGCGTTCGGTCGCCCCGGGCACCAGGTTGTCCTTGAAGTCGTAGACGAACGCCGTGTCGCGTCGGACGAACGCCGGGATGATGTCGCCACCCATGTCGTGGTCGGAATCGGAGTCCGCCGCGTCGGCCCGCAGTGCGTCGACCAGGGCCTCGGTGGTGAACACGTAATTGCCCATCGACGCGAAGGTCACGTCGGGATCGTCCGGGGTGCCCGGCGGGTCGGTCGGCTTCTCCAGGAACCGGGTGATCTTCCCGCTCTCGTCGGAGTCGATGCAACCGAAGGCGACGGCTTCGGCACGAGGCACCCGGATACCGGCAACGGTGACGTCGGCGCCGGACTCGATGTGCGCGGCCACCATCTGCGAGGGGTCCATGCGGTACACGTGATCGGCGCCGAACACGACGATGTACTCGGGCCGCTCGTCGGAGATGAGGTTCATCGACTGGAAGATCGCGTCGGCGCTGCCGGTGAACCAGCGCGGGCCGAGCCGTTGCTGCGCCGGGACCGGGGTGATGTACTCGCCATGGAATCCCGACGTCCACCAGGTTTGCGAGATGTGACGGTCGAGTGAATGCGACTTGTATTGTGTCAGCACGCAAATGCGCTCATAACCGGCATTGACCAGGTTGGACAACACGAAATCGATAAGCCGGTAGGCGCCGCCGAACGGCACCGCGGGTTTGGCGCGGTCCATCGTCAGCGGATACAGACGCTTACCTTCGCCGCCTGCGAGGACGATGCCGAGGACGTGCGGCTCAGATCTCACCCCCTCAACTTAACCGCCATCTTCCGCGTCGGCCAGGTGACCGGGCCGGAAGAAGCGGCTGTCTTCCTCCCACCGCGCCATCCGCCGGGCCCGATGGCGAACTCTGCGCGATGGCACTAGCGTCGAGGACATGCGGGTGGCGATGATGACACGGGAGTATCCACCTGAGGTGTACGGCGGCGCCGGCGTCCACGTCACCGAATTGGTCCGTCACCTCCGCGATCTCGCGACCGTGGACGTGCACTGCATGGGTGCCGAGCGCGAGACCGCGCACGTGTACTCGCCCGACCCCGGCCTCGCCGGTGCGAACGCCGCCATCACCACGCTCTCGGCCGACCTGCGGATGGCCGTGGGCGCCGCGGACGCCGACGTGGTGCATTCGCACACCTGGTACACCGGGCTCGCCGGACATCTCGCGGCGCAGCTCTACGACGTGCCGCACATCCTCACCGCCCACTCCCTGGAGCCGTCCCGGCCGTGGAAGGCCGAACAGCTCGGCGGCGGCTACCGGGTGTCGAGCTGGGTCGAACGCAACGCCGTGGAGTACGCCGACGCCGTGATCGCGGTCAGCGCGGGCATGCGCACCGAGATCTGCGACACCTACCCGCGCCTGGACCCCGAACGCGTGCACGTGGTGCGCAACGGCATCGACACCACCCAGTGGTATCCGGTCGACGACCCCTTCGGCCCGGACTCCACGCCCACGGCACTCGGGCTCGATCCCGATCGTCCCGTCGTCGCGTTCGTCGGTCGTATCACCCGGCAGAAGGGCGTCGCCCACCTCGTCGCCGCGGCCCACCGTTTCGATCCCGACATCCAGCTCGTCCTGTGCGCCGGCGCGCCGGACACTCCCGAGATCGGCGCCGAGATCGAGAGCGCCGTCGGCGAACTCTCGGCGTCACGACCCGGCGTGCACTGGGTGCGCGAGATGCTCCCACTCCCCCGCATTCGCGAGATCCTGACCGCGGCAACCGTTTTCGTGTGCCCGTCGGTGTACGAGCCGCTGGGTATCGTCAACCTCGAGGCCATGGCCTGCGGTACCGCGGTGGTGGCGTCGGAGGTCGGCGGTATCCCCGAGGTGGTGCGCGACGCCGTCACCGGGCGCCTCGTGCGCTACGACCCCGTCGACCCGCAGACCTTCGAGCACGATCTCGCCGACACCGTGAACACGGTCGTCGGGGATCCCGCCACGGCGACGGCCATGGGCTCGGCGGGCCGTGAGCGCGCCGAGGCCGAGTTCTCGTGGGCAGCGATCGCCGAACAGACCCTGGAGGTCTACGAGTCGGTTCGCCGCTGAGGTCGCGATGACGGGTCGGCCGCCGGGCGACACGTCGTCACCACCACCGACGCGGTGACCGGCACCGTGCCGTCCCCGGCGAGTGCTTCCGCGCGCGAGCGGATGTCGGCTTCGTCGGCGTGGAAGGCCGAGGGGCCCATCGCAACCAGATCGCCGATCGTCTGCGCGTCGATCTCCCTGGTGTAGCGCAACGGTGTCTCGTCGACGAGATCGAAGCCCTCGTCGAGTGCGGCATGAAGTCGCGCCGACTTCGACGAGTCGACCCGCAGCATCTGCATCGGTTCGATGATCTCGGCGAGATGATCGGCCGCCGGGCTGACGACGATCAGGCCGCCGCCGGGTGTGAGCACGCGGGCGAACTCCGGGGCATTGCGGGGTGCGAACACCGAGAGGACCACCGACACAGCGTCATCGGCGACGGGTAGGCCCCGCCAGACGTCGGCGACCACGGCTGCGAGCGGTCCCCGGCCGCGGGCGATCGCCCGTGCACAGTACTTGGACAGATCGACACCGATGCCCAGAGCGGAACCGTCGGCATCCGAGGAAGAACCCGACAGGGCCGCGACCGCGGCGCGAAGATGGTGTCCGCCACCGGCACCCGCGTCGAGGACGATGCGGCGTTCGGCAGTGGGGTCGAACTGGCCGGCGCGGCGGGCGACGGCGTCTACGACAGGCCCGAAGAAATCAGCGTCGTGCACGCGGGCACGGGCCGCGACCATTGCGGCGGTGTCGGCGCGTAGTGCCCCGGAACGACCGTCGAGCAACGAGACATAGCCCTGCCGGGCGATGTCGAAAGAATGGGCGTCAGGGCAACGCAGCGAGGTGTCGACGACCGAGAGCGCTCCGGTACAGACCGGGCATCGAAGGACTCCGGCGACAGCCGAGAGGTGGTGCGCCCGGTGCGGTGTCGGTGGGTCCGCCCGGGCCTCAGCAGAACTGCCCTCGTGGGGCCGGTTCAGCCGGTGACCCCGCGGAGTTCCTCGCCCAGTGCGGCGGCTTCGTCGGCGGTCAACTCGACGACGAGACGACCTCCACCCTCGATCGGAATCCGGACAACGATTCCACGCCCTTCCTTGGCCGCTTCGAGGGGGCCGTCCCCAGTACGTGGCTTCATTGCCGCCATTCTCAAGCTCCCTTCAATGTCCCTGCTCCGAACATGATACGTGTCCGGGTCGCACGCGAACGCGAGAGCGCCACACGCGCGGCGCGTCGACCTCGTGGATTCAGTGTTCCGGCGGTACGAACGTCCCGGGATCCGACGATTCCGCCTCGCGCTCGCGCAGCCGAACGATCACCGAACGCAGGTCATCGACCTCGCGGGCGAGACGTGCCAGCGCCCAGTCGACTTCGCTCTGCTTGTAGCCGCGGGCGGTCTGCGCGAACCGGAGCGCGGTGATGTCCGCGCCACTGATACCCGCCGACGGCAGGCGCGTGAGCGTGGTGTCGGGTTCGACGGGTGGCAGGTCCTCGCCACGGCCGAACACGAACCAGACAACGGCGAAGACGGCCGCCACGACGAGGGCCATGATCAGCAGGTACAGCAACAGCGTCTGCATGCCCTACATCCTGACAGAGCCGGCGTCGTGGCCCGTCGGGTCCGCGTGAGGCGGGCGTAGTCCGGAACTGTCTACGAGGCCATCTCCTCGGCCTTGGCACCCATCACCCGCACGGTGTTCATCGGCGGACGGTCCTCGAGGTAGACATCGGTGGTGTGCGGCGTGAACGACCCGTCGGGTTCGGCGGTGAACTGCGTGAGCCCCACGCCGGAGTCCTCGATACCGCAGCGACGCATCAGCGTCCCGACGATCTGCCGGCTCATGACGCCGAGTTCGATCAGCGGCCGGTTGCGGTGGGTCCGCACACCGAGATTGACCTGACCGATCCCGGCCATGCCGCAGCGGTCGTAGGTGTCGATCAGCAACCCGATCTCGACGCCGTACCCGGGCGCGAACGGCACCGACGACAGGAGTTCCCTCGTCCCGGCGTACTCGCCGCCGAGCGGTTGGAGGACCGCGGTCAGGTCCGGCTTCTGGGAGGCGAGCAGCGGACGTGCCACCAGTTCGGTGACGCGGCCGCCACCGTTGGCGTCGTGCGTACCACCGGTGCGCAGCGGGCGGCGGTAGTAACCCTTCACGAGCTGGATCTCCGGATTCACCAGCAGCGGTCCCAGCATCTTCGGCACGAACATCGGGTCGGGATCGATGAGGTCGGAGTCGACGAAGGCGATGATGTCGCCCGTGGCGACCGCGACCGAACGCCAGAGCACCTCACCCTTGCCCTTCACCGGCTCGAGTTCGGGAACCGCCTCCTCGCGCGTGATCACTTGGGCACCGGCGGCCCGCGCACGTTCGGCGGTGGCGTCGGTGGAGCCCGAGTCGAGGACGATCACCTCGTCGACGAGTGTTCCGTACAACGGCATGATCGTGGCGATCACATCGGCGACGGTCTCTTCCTCGTTCAGGGCGGGCAGCACGACCGAGATCGTGCGCCCGTTCTTGGCGGCGACGAGGTCGTCGATCGTCCAGTCCGGCTGTTCCCAGGTGTGGGTCGCCGACCAGCGCTGTTCATTGCCCAGGGTCTGGGCGGCCGTCGGCCACAACGCGGCCTTGTCCCGACTGCTGATGGTGCTGGGCGTCCGTCGCTTCTGCTGCTTCGTCATGCGAGTCCCCTGACTGTTCGGGCGGGAGGTCTCGTTCCCGCGATGGCAGCGACCATGTCGACCACGCGTCGGGTGGCAGCGACCTCGTGAACGCGAAAGATCCGGGCGCCTTGCGCGGCGGCCAGACTCGTCGCGGCCAGAGTTCCTTCCAACCGTTGCTCTAGGTCTGTACCCAGAGTCTCCCCTACGAAATCCTTGTTGCTCAGCGCCATCAGCACCGGCCAGCCCGTGTTAACAAGATCTTTCACGTGGCGTAACAGAGCCAGCCCGTGGTGGGTGTTCTTCCCGAAATCGTGCGTCGGATCGATGACGATCGAGTCTCGGCGCACCCCCGCGGCGAGCGCCCGCTCCGCCGCTGCGGTCACCTCGGCGATGACATCGGCCACCACGGCGTCGACGGAGTCCCCGTATCCCACCCGGTGCGGCCGCGTGCGTACCACCGCCCCGCCCGTGTGCGAGCAGACGATGCCCGCGCCCCGATCGGCGGCCACGGAGACGACCTCGGGGTCGACGCCGGCCCACGTGTCGTTGATCAGGTCGGCGCCCGCCGCGCATGCCTTGTCGGCCACCTCGCTTCGCCAGGTGTCGACACTGATCAGCACGTCGGGATGGCGATCCCGGATCCACGAGATCATCCCGACGACGCGATCGGCCTCGGTCCTCGCGTCGACCTCACGACCCGGCCCGGCCTTGACCCCGCCGACATCGATGATGTCGGCGCCCTCGGCGACCACCCGGTCGACGTGGCGCTGCGCAGCGGTGTCGTCGAAGCTGGCGCCACGGTCGTAGAACGAGTCCGGAGTCCGGTTGACGATCGCCATCACCAGCGCGCGGTCGGTGGCCACCGGACGCCCGCACAGCGTTGGCGGGACACCGGACTCCGGAGAGTCGGTCACCCCTTGGGAACCTTGGCCGCGGCCACGTCGTCGGCGTAGCCCTCGTAGTACTCCACGTAACCCTTGTCGCGTCCGAGCAACACGTAGATCCGCTCGGCGTCGGCCTCGGTGTACCCCTCTTTACGCAGTTCGACCTTGCGGTTCTTGAAGGTCGACGTCTGCTCGAAGTCGTCGACGATCCGCACGAACAGCGGTACCGCGTAGGACGGCAGGGCGTCGTAGAGGTGGCGGGCGAGCTTGCCCGGATCGAGATCGGAACCCTCGCGGAGCTTGACCGCGATCATTCCCGCGCGACCGTCGGTGCCGGGCACCTCGACGCCGTAGGCGACCGACTGGGCCACGGCGTCGTAGGAATCCACGGCGCCCTCGACCTGGGTGGTGGCGACGTTCTCGCCCTTCCACCGGAAGGTGTCGCCGAGCCGGTCGACGAACGCGATGTGGGCGAAACCCTGGTCGCGGACGAGGTCGCCGGAGTTGAAGTAGGCGTCGCCGTCCTTGAAGGCGTCGCGGATGATCTTCTTCTCGGTCTCCTCGGAGTCGGTGTACCCGTCGACGGGGACCCGATCGCTGATCTGTGCGAGCAGCAGACCGGTTCCGCCGCGACCCACCTTGGTGAGCCGACCGTCGTCACCGCGCTTGGGGTTGCCCTCCTCGTCGTACTCCACGATCTTGTACGGGAGTGGACAGAAACCGGCGGTCTTGTCGACGCTGAACGCGTTGACGAAGGCCAGGTTGAGCTCACTGGCCCCGTAGAACTCGACGACGCGGTCCACACCGAAACGCTCGCGGAACTCGTCCCAGATGTCGGGGCGCATCCCGTTGCCGACGACCGTGTGCACCGAGTGCTGCCGGTCGGTCGGCTTCTCCGGCTGCGCGAGGAGATAACGGCACAGCTCCCCGATGTAGCAGAACGCCGTGGCGCGGTTCAGGATCACGTCGTCCCAGAACTTCGACGCCGAGAACGACCGGCCGATCGCGATGCACGCCCCGGAGGCGAGCACCGACGACAGCGACACCGACAGTGCGTTGTTGTGGTAGAGCGGCAGCGGCACGTACATGGTGTCGCTGTGGCGCAGACGCACGGCGAGGCCGCCGATGCCGGACATGCTCGCAAGCCACCGATTGTGGCTCATCACGCTCGCCTTGGGCATCCCGGTGGTCCCCGAGGTGAAGATGTAGAAGGCCTTGGTGGACGCGGGCAGCTGTTCGGTGATCTCCGGGTCGGCCTCGGACAGGCCCTCCGCGGCCGCGTCGAACTCGGCGAAGTCGTAGACGTGTTCGGGCAGCGCCGATTTCGGAATGGAGTCGAACGCCTCGGCACAGTCGGGATCGTGGACCAGGACCTTGGCCTCGAGCAGTTCGACGCTGTGCTCGATCACCTCGCCCCGCTGGTTGTAGTTGATCATCCCGGCGATCGCACCCAGTTTGACCGTGGCCAGCATGAGCAACAGGTCGGTCGTGCAGTTCTTCGACAGCAGCGCGACGACGTCGCCCCGGCCGACGCCGGCCTTCGAAAGTGCTGCGGCATAACGGTTGACCCGGCGATTGGCCTCACCGTAGGTGGTGGTGCGGCCCTCGAACCGGACGAAGGGGCGATCGGGGTGTTCGGCGGCGTGTTTCTGGAACACCGAGCCGATGGTCCGCTTGGCCTCCGGTGGGCGCCGGATCAGACCCGGTGCGTGTTTGATCATCCCGGTCGCGTGTGGCGCCATCTTGACCACGCCGCGAAGGAGGTCGGGAATCCCGACGGTCTTCTTCACACTCTCTTGACGACTGTCCTGCTGCTCGACGTCTGGGGACATCTGGCCTCCGCTCTCCCACTGGGCGTCACGAGTGCCCCGCGCACTCTCGCGCTACCTTACCGGCCGGTAGCAAAGCCTCACCGCGATGTCGCACAACGCACCGCCTCGGACACCGTGTCGGTGACCTGGAGCCGGTCCAACGAACGTTGCGCGACGAATCCGGTTGTCGACAACTCTCGCAGCCAGTCGAGCAGCGGCGCGTAGAAATCGAAAGGATCGAGCAGGACGACCGGCTTGTCGTGCATCCCGAGGTATCCGCCGGTCCACGTCTCGAACAGTTCCTCCAGCGTGCCGATGCCGCCGGGGAGCGTGATGAAGCCGTCGGCCCGTTCGTCCATGAGTCGCTTGCGTTCCCGCATCGTCTCGGTGATCACCAGCTCCGACGATCCGAGGTCGGCGACCTCGTGCTGGACCAGTGCGCGCGGGATGATCCCGACGGTGTGGCCGCCGGAGTCCCGAGCGGCGGTGACCAGCGCGCCCATCATCGAGATGTTGCCGCCTCCCGAGACGACGACGTGCCCGGCATCGGCCAGGGCCCGGCCCACCTCGGACGCG
This sequence comes from Gordonia terrae, assembly GCF_051789125.1. Classification (GTDB taxonomy): domain Bacteria; phylum Actinomycetota; class Actinomycetes; order Mycobacteriales; family Mycobacteriaceae; genus Gordonia; species Gordonia terrae_A. The sequence continues at coordinate 3,506,491 of NZ_CP196526.1, forward strand.
AGGTCGAGGTAACGCTGATCGACGGGACCGGACGCACAGTAGACACAGACAGCACTCACCGGGCAATCGTGCCATCGAGTCCGGACGCGCTCACACTCCGCACCTCAGGGCGTGGCGGCCTCGATCGCCTTCACCACGTCGTCCGGGTCGTCGACGACGGTCAACAGGTCGAGATCCTCCGGCGAGATCATCCCCCGGGCGGCGAGCACGTCGCGCATCCAGGTGAGCAGGCCACCCCAGAAGTCGCTGCCCACCAGCACGATCGGGAACCGCACCACCTTCTTGGTCTGCACCAGCGTCAGCGCCTCGAAGAGCTCGTCGAGGGTGCCCATGCCGCCGGGCAGGCACACGAACGCCTGCGCGTACTTGACGAACATGGTCTTGCGGACGAAGAAGTAGCGGAAGTTCATCCCGAGGTCGACATACGGATTGAGTCCCTGTTCGAACGGCAACTCGATGTTGAGGCCGATGGACTGTGCCCCCGCCTGGCGGGCGCCCTGGTTGGCGGCCTCCATCGCGCCGGGCCCGCCTCCGGTGATGACCGCGTAACCGGCTTCGCCGAGCGCGCGCCCGACGCGGACTCCGAGTGCGTATTCGGGCGATTCCGGGGCGAGGCGGGCGGAGCCGAACACGGTGACGGCCTCGGCCACCTCGCTCATGGCGTCGAACCCGGCCACGAACTCCGATTGGATGCGCAGCACGCGCCACGAATCGCGCATGGTGCGCTCGGAGCGCCGCTCAGCGTCGCGCGGGTCGACCCACTCGAGCAGCCGGCGGTCAGTGGTCTTGCCCTGCTGATCACGGCGGATGCGGATGGGCCCGACGTAGCAGGTGTCGGGGTCCGTTCCGTCCCCGACGGATTCCGGCTCAGGCATGCTCGACATGGCGGCCACGCTAGCAGCGCCGCCCCGACGTGCGGCGGCGAGTCGGGACTGCCCGTGGGTCAGGACAGATAGCTGCGCAGGAGGTCGGTCACCGCGCGGATCTGCGCCACCGGAACGCGTTCGTCGACGCGGTGTGCGAGGTTGGGGTCACCGGGACCGAGATTGACCGCGGGGATGCCGAGTGCGGAGAACCGGGAGACGTCGGTCCAGCCGTACTTGGCCCGGAAGCGTCCGCCCGCGGCCTCGACCAGCGCGGCGGCCGCCGGGTGTGCCAGACCGGGCAGCGCTCCCGCGGCCGAGTCGGTGACCTCGAGCGAGACGCCGTCGGCGAGATCGGCGGCGAAGACCTCGCGTACGTGATCGAGCGCCTGATCGACCGAACGATCCGGCGCGAAGCGGAAGTTCACGTCGACATACGCCGCATCCGGGATCACGTTGCCCGCGACACCTCCCGAGACCGCAACGGCCGACAGGCCCTCGCGGTACTCGCATCCGTCGATGTCGACCCGGCGCGCCTCGTAGGCCGACAGCGTCGTCAGCAGTCCGCCGAGCTTGTGCACGGCGTTCTCACCCATCCACGACCGCGCGGAATGCGCACGCGTACCCGTCGTCGACAACCGGACCCGCAGCGTGCCCTGGCATCCTGCCTCGATGAGGCCGGCGGTCGGCTCGCCGAGGATCGCGACGTCGCCGGTCAGCCACTCGGGGAGCTCGCGCTCGATGTCGTTCAGGCCGTTGAACTCCGCGGCGATCTCCTCGCAGTCGTAGAAGATCAGCGTCAGATCGGAAGCCGGCTCGTCCAGCGTCGCCGCGAGATGCAGGAACACCGCATCGCCGGACTTCATGTCGACGGTCCCGCATCCGTGCAGGACATCTCCCTCCTCGGGATGGGTCTCCCGGCGATGTGGGAGGTTCCCGGCAACCGGGACCGTGTCGAGGTGTCCGGCGAGGATGACGCGCCGCGCCAGACCGCGGTTGGTCCGGGCCAGTACCCGATTGCCGTGCCGGAGGATCTCGAAACCGGTCGTCTGGCGGCGCAGCGCCTCCTCGACCGCGTCGGCGACGGCCGCCTCGTTGCGCGACTCGCTCTCGATGTCGACCAGGGCGGCGGTGAGGTCGACGGGATCGGCGGCCAGGTCGAGGACGGGGTTGCTCACGCTCCCACCGTAGTACCCGCGTCGGGTCAACCGACGGGACCGAGTTCCGTCGCACCGAAGGAGACGCTGAACTTCACGCACCACAGGAACACCGCGGGGTACTCGTCGAGATCGACGTCGGCCGGGATCTCGTAGACCTGATCGCCCTTGTTGCCCTTGATCATGCCGAGATCGACATGCGGCGCGTCCGCGGCGGTGCGCCAGCCGGCGAACCCCTCGACCACCTCGGCCCCCGACAGCCACACGTGGACATCGGGGCCGGTGGTGGTGTCGAGGTTCTCGATCGCGAGAATCCTTGAGCCGTCCGGTTTCTCGATGACAGAGACCGCCCCGGTGGTCGAGTGCTCGTGGCTGATGAGGGTGCCGCGCGAGGTCACCACGGGCCCGGCGGGCGGCGCCTGCCCCGGTGTCGACGTCGTGGGGGTCACCGCGACCGGGATCGCGTCGTCGACTTCGGTGTCGACGAAGAGCAGCCAGGGCTGGAAGATCACCGCCCCGACGGTGAGCGCGACGACGACCGCCAGCCCGAGTCCGCCGAGCACCCACGGCCAGCGGCGGCGTCGCCGCGGCGGTGGGGGCGGGTGCGGATGGCCGGTCATGGCAACGAATCTACGAGCGCCCAGCCGGCCCCGACCAGGGGTTTGGGTCGAACGGATGACGCTCGGCACCCGGCGCTGCGCAGGGTGGCGAGCCGGGCGGGCACCGCCGATCACCTAGACTCACCTGTCGTGACATCAACTGGCGCACACGCAACTGGCATCGCGACCGTCATCGACGGGGGCTCGACCCCCGGCGTCGTCCTCGACGTGTGGTTCCCCGAACCCGAACTCGACGGCGTGGACACGGCGGAGACCGTCACGCTCGACGACGAGTCGACTCCCGCGCACCTCCGCGACCTGGTCGGCGTCGATGCCGTCCGTGGTGTGAAGACCATCGCGGTCCGCACCGGCATCGCCGATCTCGCGGCCGCACCCGTCGACGCCTACGACGTCTACTTGCGCCTGCACCTGCTGTCGCACCGGCTCGTCACCCCCCACGGCGCCAACCTCGAGGGCATCTTCGGGATGCTCGCCAACGTCGTGTGGACCAATCACGGCCCGTGCGCCGTCGACAACTTCGAGTCGGTGCGGGCAAAGCTCCGCGCTCGCGGGCCGGTCACCGTGTACTCGATCGACAAGTTCCCGCGCATGGTCGACTACGTCGTCCCCGGCGGCGTGCGCATCGGCGACGCCGACCGCGTCCGCCTCGGCGCCCATCTCGCGGCGGGTACCACCGTCATGCACGAGGGCTTCGTGAACTTCAACGCCGGCACGCTCGGGTCGTCGATGGTCGAGGGCCGCATCTCGGCGGGGGTCGTCGTGGGCGACGGTTCCGACATCGGCGGCGGCGCCTCGACGATGGGCACGCTCTCGGGCGGCGGCAAGGAGATCATCGCGCTCGGAAAGCGGTGCCTGCTGGGCGCCAACTCGGGCTGCGGCATCCCCCTCGGCGACGACTGCGTCATCGAGGCCGGGTTGTACGTGACCGCCGGCACCAAGGTGACCGGCCCCGACGGCACCCAGATCAAGGCGCGCGACCTGTCCGGCCAGTCCAACCTGCTCTTCCGTCGCAACAGCCTCACCGGCGCGGTCGAGGTCGTCCCCTGGAAGGGTGACGGCATCGCGCTCAACGAGGCGCTGCACAAGAACAACTGAGCCCACTGCGACCAGCTCTCGCTCACCATTTCCGTTCCCGCTCACACAGAGCGGGTGAGCGGGAACGGAAATGGTGAGCGAACGGGTCGCGACGAGTCGCTCACTGGCCGGATTCCCGAAGGCGACGTATGGTGGGCTCATGAGCACATCGAACAACCGTTCGACGAACGGAACCGACGACGTCCTCGGCGCGGGTGCGGGCAACAGCACCGAGAAAGACCCGGACGACTGGGTGACCGGTGACGAGCCGATGACCGGAGCCCAGCGCAGCTACCTCGACACCCTCGCACGGGAGGCCGGCGAGACGATCTCGGCCGACCTCACCAAGGCCGAGGCCTCCGAGGAGATCGACAGATTGCAGCAGAAGAGCGGCCGCGGCTGATCCGGTCGGAACTCAATCGGCCAGACGAGCGACGGCCGCGCCGATCCGCTCGTCGGTCGCGGTGAGCGCCATGCGAACGTGGCGTTCGCCCGTCGGACCATAGAAATCGCCGGGGGCGCAGAGGATTCCACGCGCGGCGAGCCAGTCGACGGTCTCCCGGCACGGCTCGTCCCGGGTGGCCCACAGATACAGGCCGGCCTCGGAATGATCGACCCGGAAGCCCGCACCCTCGACCGCGGCCTTCAACAGTCGCCGACGCGCGGCGTAGCGTTCGCGCTGCTCGTCGACGTGCGCGTCGTCGCGCAGCGCGGCGGTCATCGCTCCCTGGATGGGAAACGGCACGATGAATCCGGCGTGCTTGCGAACTGCGAGGAGCTCGGCGATGAGTTCGGTGTCGCCTGCAAGGAATCCCGCCCGGTACGACGCGAGGTTCGAGATCTTCGACAGCGAGTGCACGGCGAGCAGTCCGGTGTGGTCCCCGTCGCAGACACGCGGGTCGAGGATGGAGAGCGGTTCGCCCTCCCAGCTCAATCCGAGATAGCACTCGTCGGACACCACGACGGTGCCGCGTTCTCGCGCCCAGCCGACGACCTTGCGCAGATGGTCGACACCCAAGACCTTGCCGGTCGGATTCGACGGCGAGTTGATGAACATCAGCGCCGGATTCATCGGTCCGAGCGCAACGGTCGAATCCGCACGCACAGCGCGCGCACCCGCCAACAGCGCGCTCACCTCGTAGGTCGGGTAGGCGACTTCGGGGATGACCACGTCGTCGCCCGGTCCCAGCCCGAACGTCGACGTCAGACCGGCGATGACCTCCTTGGTCCCGATGACCGGCAGGATCCCGGACTCGTCGAGTCCGGTGACACCGTGTCGTCGGCTGAGCGACTCCGCTGCCGCCTGCCTCAGTTCACGGGTGCCGACCGTCAGCGGATAGCCCGGAAAGTCCGCGGCCGCGGCGAGGGCGTCCCGGATCAGCTCCGGCACCGGGTCGACGGGCGTGCCCACCGACAGGTCGACGATGCCGTCGGCGTGCGCTTGCGCTGCGGCCTTGGCTCCGGCGATCGTGTCCCACGGGAAGTCGGGCAGGCGCCCGCTCACACGGGTCGAGGTGACGCGCAGCGGCACCGCGGCGCGGGAGACTGGACTGCTCATGCGCAGCGGGTCAGTCCTCTTCGTTCATGGGCGGGAGACCCTTGATGAAGGCGGGGTCGGCGTCGGTCTTGCCGACCTTGCTGGCACCGCCGGGCGAGCCGAGGTCGTCGAAGAAGTCGGCGTTCGCGCTGACGTACGGCTCCCACTCGTCCGGCACATCATCTTCGTAGAAGATCGCCTCGACCGGACACACCGGTTCGCACGCACCGCAGTCGACGCACTCATCCGGCTGGATGTAGAGCATGCGTCCACCCTCGTAGATGCAGTCGACGGGGCATTCCTCCACGCAAGCCTTGTCCAACACGTCGACGCAAGGCTCCGCGATGATGTAGGTCACCACTCACTCCTTCGCTAGGGAAGATCCGGGTCGGCGCGACACGATGAACTGTTCGGCGTCGAACGGCTCTCCGGCGTCGGCGCCGGTGCGGCCCGAGGGCTGGTCGAACCGCACCCCACAGTATCCGCCCCGGTGGTGCCCACGACGAAATCGCCCCCTGCCGGATCGCGCCCGGAGCGGAGCGGGAGTAACGAGAATCACACTTCGGCCCCACTCACAGAACCCGCCGGGACCGGGGTTTCGCTCACTGTGCCGACAACCCTCGACGCCGGGCCGTTCCCCGGGCATGGTCACCCGCATGATCGTCATCGACGAATCCGTGATCGCGGGAGACCGCGCCGACGCCGAGCGCGCCGGCGTGGAGCACGAACCGGTTCGACGGTCGATGTGCATGTGTTGTCGCTGATCGACCTCATCGACCGCCATCGCCGCCCCTCCCCAAGGATTCGCCATGACCTCGACCCTCGCCCGCACCGCGCCGAGCACATCGCGTGATCGGCTCCGGACCGCCGCCCCGCGCGCCCTCGGTCACCTCCCGACCCGACTGCGGCCCGCCGATCTCCTCCGCATCACCGACCAGGGCGTGGCCGACGTCCTCGACGGCCGTCACGACGCGCTCCTCCCGTACACATGGGATCCCCGTCATCGGTGGTCGACGCGATTGCACGCCGACGACGACGTCGACGTCTGGCTGATCAGTTGGACCCCCGGCGAAGCCACCGAACTCCACGACCATGCGGGCTCACTCGGTGCGCTGACGGTGCTGTCGGGTTCCTTGCGCGAGTACCACTGGACGGGGGACGATCTGGCGGTGCGCATTCTCGACGCGGGCGACCAGGCCGCCTTTCCCCTCGGTTGGGTCCACGATGTCGTGCAGAACCCGGCGATCCGGCTCGCCGACACCGCCGATACGGCGACGCTCCCGGCGGTCCCCACCCTGAGCGTGCACGCGTATTCGCCACCGCTGACCGCGATGTCCTATTACGACATCTCCGAGGGCGGGCATCTGCGTCGCAAGCGCACGATCCTCACCGACGAACCCGAATGAGCGGGTCCCGCCACACCCGGACCATCGCCGACGTGCTCGCCGAGGCGCGGTCGCGCATCGAACGCATCGAGGCCGCGGACGTCCCCGGCGAACTCGCGGCCGGCGCGATCCTCGTCGACATCCGGCCTGCCGCCCAGCGGGCCGAGGAGGGTGAGGCCGCGGGCGCACTCGTGATCGAACGCAACGTCCTGGAGTGGCGATGCGACCCGGCCAGCGACGCGCGTATCGCACCGGCCGTCGACCATGACGTCCGCTGGATCATCCTGTGCTCGCAGGGCTACACGTCGAGTCTCGCCGCGGCAGCGCTGCAGGATCTCGGTCTGCACCGGGCCACCGACGTCATCGGCGGGTACGAGGCCCTCGCGCCGCTTCTGGACTGAGTCGAACCGGCTGAGAACGACCGGCCGCCGGTCAGGCGACCGCCGGCCAGGGACGTGGTGCGGGTCGGGCGTCGGCGGCGAGGCCCGTCACGGGATCGGCGAGTGCGGCGACGTGGCGGGCCAGCGCCGGATCGATCCACTCGTCACCGGCGAGCACGTACGGCGGCTGCGCCGTGATGCGTTCGGTGAGAACGAAATCCGACTCGGCGGTCCGGGCGGCCAGGGCGTCGAGATTCGGCCAGGGGCGTTCGGGATTCACGTGGTCGGGTGTCAGCGGCGACACACCGCCCCAGTCGTCCACCCCGGACGCGATGAGAGCGGCACATTCGGCGGGCGACACCAGGTTCGGCGGTGCCTGCACACGCATGTGCGGTCCCAGGACGATGCGGGCCACCGCGACCGCGGCGAGGAATTCGGTCATCTCGGCATCCGGGGTCGATCGCATGGCGGTGTCGGGTTTCGCCCGGAAGTTCTGCACGATCACCTCCTGGAGGTGGCCGCCCTGCGCATGCACTTCGGCGAGCGCGAGCAGCGATTCGGCACGCTCACGGAGGGATTCGCCGATCCCGACGAGGATTCCGGTGGTGAACGGGACCCGCGCGGCGCCGGCGTCGCGCAGCACCTGCATGCGCACGAGCGGATCCTTGTCGGGACTGCCGTAGTGCGCCTGCCCCTTCTCGGTGAACAGCCGGCGCGAGGTCGTCTCGAGCATCATGCCCATCGAGGGGGCGACCGGGCGCAGGTGGAGGAGCTCGTCGAGGCTCATGACTCCCGGATTGAGGTGCGGCAGCAGTCCCGTCTCCGACAGGACCGCGACCGCCGCGGCCCGCACGTAGTCGAGGGTCGAGCTGTATCCGCGTTCGGCCAGCCATTCGCCGGCCTGCGGCCAGCGGTCCTCGGGACGGTCGCCCAGGGTGAACAGTGCTTCTTTGCAGCCCAGTTCGGCGCCGCGGCGCGCGAGGTCGACCACCTGGTCGAGCTCGAGGTAGAGACCTTCGCCCGCACGCGCCAGCTTGCCCGGCACCGTCACGAAGGTGCAGTAGTGGCATCTGTCGCGGCACAGTCTGGTGAGCGGGATGAAGACCTTGCGCGAGTAGGTGATCTGGCGCGGCCGCCCCGCCGCGGCGAGCCCTTCGTCGCGGATCTCCGCGGCGATGGACTGCAACTCGGTCAGTTCGTCTCCCGAACTGGACAGGAGCGCGACGGCGTCGTCGACACCGATCGGCGCACGGTCGCGGGCGGCCGACAATGCGGCACGAATGGTCGTCGGGTCGGTCATCACTCCCCCTCCATGGTGGTCACGGCGTTCGTCCGGTGGTGTGCGGTGCTCTCGTACGGGGCGGGATCGAAGGTCCCGTTGCGTTCTCGGAACGACACCGCCGTCCCCGGCCACAGCAGCGTCAGGCGGCCGCTCTCCGGATCGACGTACCAGCTGTCACATCCGGTGAGCCACACCGTCGACTCACTGCGTTCGTCGATCTCGCGGGTGTAGGCGGCTTCTGCCTCGGCCGAGACGACGAGCGTCCGAATGTCGTTGTCCCGCATGTGATCGAGTGCGCCGGCCACGTAGTCGAGCTGCGTCTCGATCATGTAGATCGCCGAATTGTGCCCGAGCGCCGCATTCGGCCCGTCGAGCACGAACATGTTCGGGAACCCACTGACGACGGTGGACGCGTACGACGTCATACCCGCCGCCCAGTGCTCGGAGAGCAGGCGGCCGGACCGGCCCACGATCAGCGATGCGGCGGGCGGGCGCGCGGCCTCGAATCCGGTGGCCATCACCAGGACGTCCACATCGTAGGTGTGCCCGCTGCGCGCGGTGGCCTTCGACTCGGTGACCGATGTCAGCGCACTGGGTTCGAACACCACGTTGGCGCGTTGCAACGCGGGATAGAAGTCGTCGCTGAGAAGTATTCGCTTGCAACCGATCTCGTAGTCGGGCGTCAGCTGGTCCCGCAGGACCGGGTCGGAGACCTGCGCGCGCAGGTGACCGGTGGCCCGCGCCCGGATCTCGTCGATGTCGGGCGAGAGGCCGAGGCGCTGGCGGAACGCGACATCGGCTTCGGCGAGGAGGCGGTTGCGTACCTCGTCGGCGACGACGGGGTCGAGCAGCTCTGCGCGTTCGGCGTCGGAGTACCGACGGTCATCGCGCGGCACGACGTAGGGCGGTGTCCGGCAGAAGACCACCAGGTCCTCGGCCACCTCCGCGAGATGAGGGATGAGCTGGACCGCCGAGGCGCCGGTGCCGACGACGCCCACCCGGGCACCCGCGACGGCCACGTCGTCGCGCCATGCGGCGGTGTGGACGACCTGACCGGGAAAGCCGTCCAGACCGTCGATGTCCGGGATACGCGCCTCCGAGAGCCGGCCTACGGCCATCACGAGGGAACGGGCGCGAAACGCTGCGACCGTGCCGTCCGGCCTTCCCGCGCTGATCACCCAGTGCGCGTCGGCATCATCCCAGACGGCTCGACACAGTTCGTGTTCGAGCAGAATCCGGTCCGCGAGCCCCTCGTCGACCACGGTCTGTTCGAGGTAGTCCCGGATCTCGGCGCCGCTCGGGAAGCGCGACGACCAGTCCGCCGGGGGCCGGAACGAGAACGAGTAGAGGTGAGCCGGGATGTCACAGGCAATGCCCGGATAGGTGTTGTCCCGCCAGGTGCCCCCGACCGCGTCGGCGCGCTCGAGGACGACGAACGACTCTCGCCCGGAACGCGCGAGGGTGGTGGCCATGCCGAGACCGGCGATGCCCGCACCGATGATGGCGACGTCGACATCACTGATGGGGGTCGCGATCGGCTCACGGGCGGTCGATGCGGTGCCGGTCACGGACGCACCTGAGGAAGCGCTGTCTGGCGGTGGGGCTCCGGTTGCCGGTAGCGCGTGGTGCGCTGGCGCGGTGTGCGGCCCGCACGCGCGGCGATGTCGACGAGGGTGTCGACGTCGAGCACCCGGCCCGCCTCCGGGCCCGCCCCGGGCATCAGACCGCCGTCGAGCAGCAGCCCGCCGATGTCGTCCGCGCCGCCGCGCAGCAACAGGTCGACGGTGTCGGTGGGCAGTTTTGTCCACGCCACCTGGATGTGGTCGATGAGGCCCGCGGCCATGAGCCGGGCGACCGCATGGAGTGCGCGCGTCTCGCGCTGCGACGCGTCGGCCGTCGCGACGCCGACCAGGTGCGGCGGGACGTTCTCGCGGAGCAGCGGCATGAGGATGAGTTCGGTGAATCCGCCGGTCCGCCGCTGGATGTCGAGCAGGGTGCGCAGATGCGCGACCTGCTGCGCGGGTGTCTCGATGTGCCCGTAGAGCATCGTGGCGGTGGAGAACAGCCCGGTTCGGTGTGCCGTCTCGATGACATCGACCCACTCGGCTACCGGCGGCGCCGAGCCGGAGGGGGACAGTTCCGCCCGGACCGTGTCGTCGAGGATCTGCGCCGCGGTGCCGGGCACGGAACCGAGCCCCGCCGCCCGCAGCCGCCCCAGATGCTCGGCCACCGATACCCCGGACCGGGCGGCGCCATCGACGATCTCGGGTGCTCGATAGGCATGTAGGTGCAGGCCCTCAGCCGCGCCGGTGATCTCCGCGACGAGCCGGACGTACTCGGTGGCGGGCAGGTCGGCGGGCAGCGGACCCTGCATGCAGATCTCGGTGGCGCCGAGTTCGACGGCCTCGGCGACGAGGTCGGCGAGTGTCGGGTCGCCGGGCCCGAGGCGGCTGACGACGGCGGTGTCGAAGTTGCGGTTGACGACGAACGTGAGTGAATCCGGATCGGTCACCCGGCGGCGCACGGCGTCGGCGAGGTCGCACAACTCCTCCAGGTGCGGTCCGGAGGCACCCAGCAGCGCGGCCCAGCCCTGGTCGTCGAGGGCATCGGGACCGAGGGCGGCCGGGTCGTCACGAACACGGCGGAGTGCGGCCGTGACGCGCTCGATCGGGGCCGTGATGTCGTCGGCCCACGCGCGCAGAACCATGTCCCTCACTCTAACGTTCGGCCGCCGCGGTCCCCGCGCCGACAGTTCAGCGGTTCCCGCGCCGACGGTTCAGCGCGATGTGGCTGCGCTACGGCCGGGTTCGGGTAGCCGGCCGGACCAGATCAGGGCGACGGTCGGGCCGGCGCCCAGCACGAGGAGCAACACGGTCTGCCACAGGAAATTCCCGCTGGGTGTCAGGACGACGTCACCGCCGGGGCCGGGGAGGCCGCCGGCCACGAGGACCACGAGTCCCCACGCGCCGAGCGGTCCGTAGCGCCAGGCCGTGGCCGTGAACCCGGCGGCGAGCCAGAGCAGTACCACGTTGAGCAGGCCGGCGACGATCGCGGCGACGGGCAGCGCGACGCCCCCGAATCGCTGGTAGGTGAAGGCCACCGAGAGAAGACCGACGACGAAGCCGTCGAGGACGAGGAACCCGAGCAGCGCACGGTCGAGGGCGCGGCGTCGCGTGGGGCCGGTGGGAGCGGTCATGGCCTGCGGTCCTCAGTCGATCCCGGCGAACAGGTCGGTTTCGCGGGTTCCGGCGCGCACGTCGTGCCGGTGCGGCTCGGTCAGGAGGAAGTGCTCGTGGTCGGCGATCGGTTGCAGGATGTTGTTCGACAGCGCGTATTCGGTGCCCGACTCGGCGACGGTGACCTGCGTGGCGTGCGCCGTCAGGGCGGCGACCTTGTGCGGGAGGTACGAGCGGATGTCGATCTCGGTGGTGATGGCGTCGTCGGGGTACCTGGGCAGTTCGCCGTCCGCCGGCATGCGCCAGCCGTCGGGCACCGAGGAGACGCCGGCCAGTCCGGCTTGCAGCGCGCTGTGCTCGGTCACGGATTCGTACACCTTGAGCGGACCGGTGCCGAGGTCGCGGACGCGGCGGACCGCGGCGGCGGTGACTTCGTGGACGAGCTTGTGGTCGGGATGCCCGTAGGTGCCTGCGGCGTCGTAGCTGACGACCACCTGCGGTGCGAAGTCGGCCAGGACCTCGACCAGTGCGCCGACGGGTTCGTCGAACGGCGCCCGGACGAGAGCGCGCGGATGATCGGCCGACGGCGAACCGGCCATGCCGGAGTCCCGCCATCGTCCCGCTCCCCCGAGGAATCGGGGCCGCAACGCCGGTTGGTCTGCGGGGCTCAGCGCCGCCAGCGCGCGGGTGAGTTCGAGGATGCGGAACCCGCCCAGCTGATCGGCGCCGCCGTCGGCGACCAGTTGCGCCCACTCGTCGCCGATGACCTCGCCCTCCTCTCCGAGTGTGAAGGTGAGGACGCGGACGTCGACACCCTCGGCGAGGTAGCGCGCGATGGTGCCGCCGGTCATGATCGTCTCGTCGTCGGGATGGGCGTGGACGAGGAGCAGCCGGCGCGCGGCGACCGTCGCGGTCACCTCAGATCCCGGTTCATGACAGTTCCCAGTTCACGGCCGTCCCGAAGATGGACACCTGGATCGGTCCGGTGAGCGGAACGTCGCGCACGGCCGGCGTGGTCCCGGTGACCATCGAATCCTGGTACAGCGGAAGGTAGATGGCCTGCGCGGCCAGCAGCGGTTCGGCCTGGTTCAGCGTGGCGACCGGGTCGTCCTCGGACAGCGCGGTGCGCGCCAGGTCGATCAGTCGCGGATCGCAGAGACCGGAGATGTTGCTGGCGTAGCTGTCGCCCGGATCGCCCCCGCTGGGTGCGATGCTGGTGGGCGTCGGTGGCGTGGCGGGCGACGGCTCGGTGCCGGGCTTGGGCTGGTTGCAGTCCACCTGCGAAGCCAGGGACGCCGCGGCCGGGACCCCGAGACCTGTCCAGCCGACGACGAGATCGACTCGCCGGTTGGTCAGCGCGGAGCCGTACAGCTCGCCGTTGGGCAGGGTCACCACCTGGGCGCGGACTCCCGCGCCGCGCAGCTGGTCGACGATGCTCGACGCGGCCGAGATGGTCCGCGGATCACCCGCGACCGCACCTACGCGCAGGATCAGGTCCTGGCCGTCCTTCTGGAACGGCAGGATTCCCTCCGGCAGATCGGGCACCTCGGCGAGGCCCTCGACCGGCGTCTCGCTCGGACCCGGCGTCGTCGACTCTCCCGACGCCGACGGGGCCGGTACGACCGGCGAGGATGATTCTCCCGATGTCGGGGACTCCTCCGAGGCAGAGGGAACCGGAGACGCGGAGCCGACGGGTTCCGGCGCGGCGCGACGGTAGCCCGCCGAGCCCAGCAGCGCGTCGATCTCGGCCGGCGGGGTCCGCGGGCGCGAGACCGGCGTGTACCCCGGGTCCGACGGGGCGAAGACCGTGTTGGCATACGGCTGCACGACCGAGTCCCCGGCGCCGGCGAACGTGGTCAGGCGGGGATCGATCAGGCCGAGAATTGCGCGACGGACCTCCACCGAACTCATCGCCTCGGTACGCGCGTTCACACTGACGCCGAGCGATCGTGAGGTCAGACTGCGGGCCGTCTCGAGACCCGGGAGGGCGCCGAGTTCGGCTTCGGTCGCCGGTGAGGCGCCGAGTGCCACGATCGAGGAGTCACCGGACCGGATGGAGTCGAGCATCTGCGCGGAGGTGCCCGCGCGACGCAACACCACCTGATCCAGTCGGGGCGGGGTGACCCAGTAGCGGTCGTTGCGTGCGAGGCGTACCTCGTCGCGTGTCTTGTCGATACCGACGATCGCGTACGGCCCGGCGGAGACGGGCTTGCCGGTGTCCATGCCCGTCTGGAAGCCGGCGGGCGCGCCCTTCAGGACGTGACTGGGCAGCAGACCGGTGAACAGTTCGCGCCACGCCGGATACGGACGCTCGAACCTGACTTCGACGACCTTGCCACCCTGGCTGGACTGGACCGAGTCGATGAGGCGGTATCCCGCCGGAGCGACCACGTTGGGCTGGCGCGACATCTGCTGCCACAGGTAGTTGAAGTCGTCACCGGTGACGGGCAGACCGTCGGACCACTGTGCATCGGTGTGGATGCGATAGGTCACGGTGAACGGTGCCCGCGAGGTGACCTCCGCGGAGGTGACGAACGACCGCTGCAGTTCCCACACCGTTCCGCCCGGCGTCTGGACCGGCACGAACGCGCTGGGCAGCGTCATCGCCGCGACGGCCGTCGTCACCGGATTCTGGTCCGCCGCGATGTGCGGGTTGAACCCCGCGCCGACCGAGTCGGTGGCGACATAGATCGTCTTCGCCACCGGATACTCGGTCGGGGTGGGCGGCGGGCCGGTGTCCCGGACGGGTGGCGGCGGATCCGACATGCACGCGGTCAGGGCGACGAGCAACGCCGCACCGCACGAGAGCAGTCCGAGCGTGCGGCGCCGGACCGGGTGCGCGGCCGCGCTCCCCGTCCGACCCTCCGCACAGCGCTCTGGTCTCACGCGATTCACCTCGGATACCCCCATGAAGAAGAAGCTTCTCGGCCCATCGGACGTGTCGGCCCCACCGCCCCGGCCACCGGTCGCGCGCGGGTCAGGAACCGACGGCGGCGTCCCGGGACTTGGCCCGCGAACGCTCGCGTGCCCGCGTGTTCGAGTCGAGGTGCACCTTACGCACGCGAACGACCTCCGGGGTCACCTCGACACACTCGTCGGCAGCACAGAACTCCATGGCGGCCTCGAGGTCGAGCTGCATCGGCTTGGCGAGGGTCTCCATCACGTCGGCCGAGGACTGACGCATGTTGGTCAGCTTCTTCTCACGGGTGACGTTGATGTCGAGGTCTTCCTGACGCGGGTTGATACCCACGACGTGGCCCTCGTAGCTGTCGTCACCGGGGTTGACGAAGAAGGTGCCGCGGTCGGCGAGCTGGATCATCGCGAACGGCGTGACCGTGCCGGCGCGGTCGCTCACCAGTGAGCCGGTGTGGCGGGCGCGGATCTCGCCGGCCCAGGCGTCGTATCCGTCGAAGACGGCGTTGGCGATGCCGGTGCCGCGGGTCTCGGTGAGGAAGTCGGTGCGGAAACCGATCAGGCCGCGCGAGGGCACGATGAACTCCATACGGACCCAGCCGGTGCCGTGGTTGTTCATCTGCTCCATGCGGCCCTTACGCGCTGCGAGCAGCTGGGTGACCGCGCCGAGGTACTCCTCGGGCACGTCGATCGTCAGGTGCTCGAACGGCTCGTGCACCTTGCCGTTGACCTGCCGGGTGACCACCTGCGGCTTGCCGACGGTCAGCTCGAAGCCTTCACGGCGCATCTGCTCGACGAGGATGGCCAGAGCCAGCTCACCACGGCCCTGCACCTCCCAGGCGTCCGGACGGCCGATGTCGAGCACGCGCAGCGACACGTTGCCGACCAGCTCCGCGTCCAGGCGCGACTTGACCATGCGGGCGGTCAGCTTGTGACCCGAGACGCGACCGGCCAGCGGCGACGAGTTGGTTCCGATCGTCACCGAGATGGCGGGCTCGTCCACGGTGATCCGCGGGAGCGGCTGCGGGTTGTCGACGTCGGCCAGCGTGTCGCCGATCATGATCTCCGGCATACCGGCGACGGCGACGATGTCGCCGGCCGATGCCGACTCGGCGGGTGCGCGCTCGACGCCGACAGTGGCGAGGAGTTCGGTGATCTTGGCGCGTTCGACGACGGCCTCGCCGTCGACCTCTCGGCACCAGGCCACCTGCTGACCCTTGCGCAGGGTGCCGTTGTGGATGCGGACGAGCGCCAGACGACCCAGGAACGCCGAGGCATCGAGGTTGGTCACGTGCGCCTGCAGCGGAGCCTCCGGATCGCCCTTGGGCGCCGGGACGTGCTCGAGCAGGACATTGAAGAAGTCGTCGAGGTTCTCCCCCGACGGGACCTCGCCGTTGGCGGGCTGGACGGTGCTGCACTTGCCCGCGCGGCCCGAGGCGTAGAGCACCGGGAGCTCGAGGACGAGCTCGGCGGCCTTCGCGGCTTCTTCGTCGAGATCCGAGGCGAGGTCGAGCAGTAGATCCTGGGTCTCGTCGACGACTTCCTGGATGCGGGCGTCGGGACGGTCGGTCTTGTTGACGACGACGATCACCGGCAGCTCGGCGGCGAGCGCCTTGCGCAGCACGAAGCGTGTCTGCGGCAGCGGGCCCTCCGAGGCGTCGACGAGCAGGACCACTCCGTCGACCATGGACAGGCCGCGCTCGACCTCGCCGCCGAAGTCGGCGTGGCCGGGGGTGTCGATGACGTTGATGACCACCTCGGTGCCATCCGGCTGGCGCCGGTGGACCGCGGTGTTCTTGGCGAGAATGGTGATGCCCTTCTCACGTTCGAGGTCACCGGAGTCCATCACCCGGTCGACGACCTCGGCGCGCTCACCGAAGACGCCGGACTGGCGCAGCATGGCGTCGACGAGAGTGGTCTTTCCATGGTCGACGTGCGCGACGATCGCGACGTTGCGGAAGGTGGGGGCAGCGCTCACTGGCTCTCTTTCGTGTGGTTGGGGACCGGCATCGGCGGCCGGCGGTCGGCACAGCCGAACGTCTACGACGCTCACGGCCGAACAGCTCTGACCGGCGTGGGGAGCAGATCACCTAGGGATTCAAGGTCACAGAGTATCGGCTATTGCGGTGAGACCGCGATCACAGCTCCCGGAAGCGCTCGAGTTAGGGCCTGCTAACCTCGCGTCATGGGCAAGGTCGACCCGACCAGAGTGGGCTCGCTGAAGCCCAAGAAGAAGTGCTGCAAGAGCTCCACGCGCTGCGTTCGCTGCCCCGTGGTGATCCACCGTATGCGCAAGCTGGACACCTCGGACATGTCGAAGAAGGAGCTGCGGAAGGCGTTGAAGAAGGCGCGTGCCGCCTGAGGCCGCTCAGTTCGGCGGCACCTCCTCCCCCTCGTCGGCGGACCTGACCGCGACAGCGAGCGCGACCGCCGCGATCCCGACGGCCTCCAGCGGCCGCGGCACCTGGCCGAGCGCGACCAGTCCGATGACCGACGCGGTCACCGGCAGCAGCGCCAGCAGGATCGCGAACCGCGCCCGGCCCACGCGCCGGAGCACGATCTGGTCCAGGGCGTAGGGCACCGCCGTCGAGGCGATGCCCAGGAGCAGACCCTGACCGAGGACCACGGGCAACGACGCCCCGGCGCGTACGGCGTCGGCGACCCACCACGCCAGCGGTGCGGTGACGAGCGCGGCGACCGCGAATCCCGTGGCGAGATCCTCGACGCCCGAACCGCGGGCCGCCACCCGCTTTCCCAGGACGATGTAGCCGGCCCAACAGGCTGCCGCGGTCAGGGCGAGGATCACCCCCAGCGCCGTCCCCGACCATCGGACGTCGGCGATGAGGAGCACACCGACCACGGCCAGGACGAGTGCGGCGGCGTCTCGTCGCGTCGCCGAGCCCAGCGCGGCCACCACGACCGGACCCAGGAACTCCAGCGCGACGGTGGTGCCGAGCGGCAGATGCACGAGCGCTTCGTAGAAGGCGATGTTCATCCCTGCGGTGATCAGGCCGAAACACCCGGCGAGCCGCAAGCGCTCCCAGCGCCAGGCGGTTCGCGGCGGCCGCACCCACAGCAACAGGACGAGGGCGGCACCGGCTATACGCAGCCACGCCACCGCCGCCGGCGAGATCACGTCGAACAACCCCACGGCGACGGCGGCGCCGAGGTACATCGACGTCGCCCCGACGATCATGAGCCCGGGCGGCACGAGGAGATCGCGGCGAGCGGTGCTCACCCCCCGATCACCGCGACGCGCTCGGGCACCAGCCGGATCCGCACCCGGTCGCCGACGACGACCGGTTCGTCGGCCACCGCGTCGATCTCGCCGGCCACGGTGGCCACACGCACCCGCGGCCCCGCGGGCAACTCGGCAACGAGCCGGACCGTGCCCTCGACCGCGTCGCCGGTGGGCTCTCGGCCGTCGGGGAGGTTGCCCACCTCGACCGACTCCGGACGCAGCCCGAGTCGTCGGGAACCGTCGGGCACAGCGAGAGGCAGCGCACCGAGAACGGTGTCGGCGACCCCGGCGTCGATCCGCGCGTCGAGAACTGTCGTGACACCGAGGAACCGTGCGGTCCACTCGTCGACGGGACGGCTCCACAACTGCGCGGGCGCGCTGGTCTGGATCATCGCGCCGTCACGCATCACGCTGATCACGTCGGCCATGGTCGCGGCTTCGGCGTGGTCGTGGGTGACCACCACGGTCGGGACTCCCGCGGCCCGTACGATCTCGGAGATCTCCACCGCCAGTTCGTCTCTCAGCCGCCGATCGAGGGCGGCGAGCGGCTCGTCGAGGAGGAGCAACCGCGGTCGTGGAGCCAGCGCGCGGGCGAGTGCGACGCGCTGCGCCTGCCCGCCGGACAAGGTGTCCACCTGCCGCTTCCCGTAACCCGGGAGGCCGACGACGTCGAGCATCTCGTCGACGCGTTCGGCGATGCGCCGTCGTGACCACCGGCGCACGCGCAGCCCGTAGCCGATGTTCGACGCGACGCTGCGCCCGCTGAACAACTGTCCGTCCTGGAACACGACGCCGAAATCCCGGCGATGGACCTCGATCCCGGCCAGGTCCACCCCGTCGAATCGGACCGAGCCCCGGGTGGGTACCTCGAGTCCGGCGACCGCCCGCAGCAGAGTCGACTTGCCGCACCCGGAGGGGCCGAGGATCGCGGTCACCAGGGAACCTTCTGTGCCGACCTGCCACGACAGACCGTCGATGACGGTGTCGGCCCCGTAGGCGACGGTGAGATCGGAGATCGCCAGCACGCCGCCGTGCGATGCACGGTCATCCGCCTGTGCTCCGCTGTCATTCACAGGAGCGGCACCTCCGTGCGCGGCCGGAACGCCTCCACCGCCACCACCGCGACGGTGGTGGCGACCACCAGGACGGCCGAGGCGGCCATCGCGGTGGCGAGGTTGTCGGCGCCCGGGCGGTTGAGCGCGGAGCCGATCAGGACGGGAAGGGTCGTCGTGTCGGCGCGGGCGAGGAAGCTCGTCGCCCCGAACTCGCCGAGCGCCATCACGAAGGCGAAGCCGCCCGCCGCCGCCATCGACCTGCCGACGATCGGCATGTCGACGGTCGCGAAGACGCGCCACGGCGTGGCGCCGAGGGTTGCCGCGGCCTGCCGCTGCCGGGCCGGCACCGAGTCCAGGGCGGGCAGCATGATGCGGACGACCACCGGGATCGCGATGAGCGCCTGGACGAGCGGGATGACCGCGGGCGACGCGGCGATCTCGTACGGCATCGACGCCAGGACGATCAGGTATCCGAAACCCAGTGTGACAGCGCTGATCCCGAGCGGGACGAGGGAGATCGCCGAGCCGAGCGTGCCGAGGAGTCCGTGCGATCGGTGCAACGCCATCGCGGCCAGTGTGCCGACGGCCATCGCGATCGCGGTGGCGGCGACCGCGGTGAGCAGCGAATATCGCAGACTCTCCAGCGGAGTGACCCCGTTGACCGGTTCGGCGAGCGCGCGGTATCCGGCGAGTGTCCAGGCTCCGTCGGCGGCGGGCCGCACCGACCGCACCATGAGCACGACGACGGGCCCGACGAGCAGGACGACGGCCCAGACACCCGTCGCCCACATGGCCGGCCGCGTCCACCGCCCGCGGGTGGCACCCCCGGCGTGTCGACGACCACCGGTCGCCGAGCCTGCACCGGCCGGGTCGGCGAAGACCCGGGTGAGCAGTAGCGCTGCGACGACCACGACGATCTGCAACGTCGACAGCGCCACCGCCTCCGGAATACGGAAGTAGCCGATGGCCTGGGTGTAGATCTCGGTCTCGAGGGTCCGCAACTCCCCCGCGCCCAAGATGATCACGACGCCGAAGCTGGTCGAACAGAACAGGAAGATCAGTGCCGCCGCGGAGGCGATCGACGGCATCAGCCGCGGCAGGACGACCGTCCGCACCGCTCGTAGGCGACCCGCGCCGAGCGTCCGCGCCGCTTCGAGTACGCGAGGGTCGAGCCCACGCCACGCGCCGCCAACCACCCGTACGACGACCGCGACGTTGATGAACATGTGTGCTGCGAGCACGGCCGGGAGACCGGACTCGATGTGCAGAAACGCCAGCGGCCCCGAGAGCAAGGAGCGGAAGGCGATGCCGACGACCACGGTGGGCAGCACGAACGGCACCGTCACGACCACGGCCAGGACGATCGCCGTCCGGCCCCGGACCCGGGCGAACAACCACGCGATCGGCGCAGCGGCCAGAAGCGCGAGCACGGTGGACGCCGCCGCCTGACCGAGGGTGATGGCCAGCAGGCGGAGCGCGTCGGTGCGATCGATCAGATCACCGAGACCCGAACCCGCATCGCCCGCGAGGGCGACGGCGCGACGGACCAGCGCGACGACGGGCCAGGCGAACAGTACGACGACGAAGACGGCAGGGATCAGTCGCAACGCCACGCGCCCGGCGAGGGCCGCTGCACGCGTGGCGGGCGTCACCGACCGGCCGCGGCTCGCCACTGATCGAGCCACATCTCGCGGTTGTCCGCGATGGTCGCGGGAGGTAGCGAGGCCATCCAGGCGGGCACCTCGGCGCGGGCGGGCCAACCCTCGGGCAGCGGGGTGTCGCGCTGCACGGGGTAGACGTACATCGACGACGGCAGTTCTTTCTGGACGGTCGGACTCAGCATGAAGTCGACCAGCTTGCGCGCGCCCGTCGAGTTCCGTGTGCCCTTCAGGATGCCGACATATTCGACCTGCGGGAAGCAACTGTCCAGCAGCGCGCTGGTGCCCGGGGTCGCCGCCGGCGAGGAGGCATAGGACAGCACGATCGGCTTGTCGCCGCGCCCTTCTCCCGCACTGAACAACTGGTTGTAGGCGATCTCCCACCCGGAGACCACGGTCGCACCGCCGCCGATGACCTGCTTCCAGTAGTCCTGCCAGCCGTTACCCAGCGCACCGACCGTGGTCAGCATGAAGGCTGTGCCCGGTGAGGAGGTCGACGGGTCCATGAGCACGGTCTGCGCCGCGTATTCGGGTCGGGTCAGGTCGCGAAAACTGGCCGGCGGAGCGAGTGACCTCTGCTCGAACCAGGTGTTGTCGACGTTCAGGCACACATCTCCGCGATCGATGGCGGTGAGTTGATCGCCCGCACCCGGTACCGCGTACTCGGCCGCCCCCTCGGCTGCGGCGGGCGATGCGTAGGGCTCGAGAGCACCGGCCTCGATGGGCCGCGACGCGAAGGTGTTGTCGATGCCGTAGACCGCGTCCCCCTTCGGCGCGCCGGGCGTGAGGGACACGGTCGATGCCAGTTGTCCCGCGTCGCCGGACCGCACGATCTTCAGGGTGAGGCCGGTGTCCTGGCGGAAGGCGTCCAGTACCGACTCGGGGAGTTCGAACGAGTCGTGGGTCAGCAGGGTGACCTGGCTTCCCGTGGCGGACTCGTCGGCGCAGGCCGTCCCCAGCGACATGGCCATCGCGGCGGCGAGCACGGCGGTCATACCGCCGGTCATCCGGAATCGGCGCCGGACGCGACCGTCGTCGTTGCGCTGTTCTCTCACCCGGGACACCCCATCAATCGTCGACTCGTGGACCGTCAGTCGTCTCGCACCGCGTCGTCACCGACTCCGGTCCATCCAACCAGGTGGGGAAACCGGGCACTATTCGACTCCGCCGTACGTCACTTGCATAACAATTGCATCAATAACCTCAATAAACGCACCTGTAACAGCCCTCCTGGCTGGACATTGGATCCCGCCGGGGGCTTAGACTGGCCCGCGACGACCCGGGTGAGAAGATGGGCTGTCCGCTACCCGACACCCGGGCGGATGACACGACCACGAGGCGCACGACGGTTTTTCGGCCGGCGCCGCCACGACCGTTAGGACACACCAGTGCGTTTCACTCGGCCACTGAGGATGCGATCCGACAAGGCCCCGCGTCGATCCCGGACCCGTCGCGTCGTCGTCGCCGTCTCGGCTCTCGCGGCGGCCACCTCGCTCGCGCTGCCCATGACCGCGCAGGCCGCCCCGGCTCCCAAGGTCGACCAGCGGGTGCTGGACTCGCTCGGCGCATTCGCGCCGGCCATCATCGGCTCGGTGGCGACGCCCGGTCCGGACGGCAAGGTCTCGGCCGACCTGCTCCGTCAGGCACAGTCGTTCGCCGACGCCCCGGGTATGCCCGCCGAGGTCAGCAAGATCTGGCGGTCGATCGCCGACTTCCTCGGCGAGCCCGGCCGCAAGCAGGCCGCGCGTGAACTGGCGGCCGAGCGCAAGCCCGGCGATCCCGAGATCCCGCAGGGCCCGAACGCTCCGAAGATCCAGGAATTCCTCTACCCCACTTTCGGTCTCGGCTGCATCCCGGGCGGTGGCTCACTGGGCCGCGCACTGGTGACCGCCGGTCCGCAAGAGGCTCCGGCGCCCGGCCCCAAGCGGGGCGAGAGCGGTTACGTCTACACCTCGCTCGGCACCGGTCCGGCGATCGACAACAAGGCCGCCCCCCTGACGGTGAGCTGGTTCAACGTCGACACCGGCCGTACCGGCACGACGACCCTCAAGCGCAATCCGAAGATCAACGTCAAGGAGGGTCCGGGCACCTTCACCGGCATCTCCCGTACCGGCAAGGGTCGCGTCATCTCGGCGATCCACGGCAACGTGACCACCAAGACGAAGGGCCAGATCGTGTCCTGCACGATCGTCCCGGTGATCGGACTCGCGATCATCTGACCTTCTCCCTCTCACCGACGAAGGCACCCCGGCTCACCGCCGGGGTGCCTTCGTCGTGAGTGGGCCCGGCCTGGGCGACCCACTCGACCCGCTCCAATACGGGGCATGATGCGCAGGTCGTCGAGGGTTTGGTCTCTCGCCGATCGCGCGCATGTCACGGGTCGGACTCACGACTTGCCGTTGTCGAGCGCGGCATGGTCTCGTGTAACTCAAGCCCCATCTGTCACACCCGCCACACGTGGCGGGTGTGCTCGGTTGTCATAGCCGGTTTGCCCCAAGGAGAGCCATGTCCATCTCGTCTCGGTTCACTCGCCCCGACGCGAACGTTCGCGTCACTCGTCACCGCGCGATCCGGCGCTGTGGAGCGGGCCTCATGGGCGTGGCGATGGCTGCGGCCACGCTCACGGCCACCTCGGCACCCGCGACCGCGGAACCCCTCATCCCGGGGAACTTGCTCGGTGCGTTGTCGATCCCGTTCGACGCCGAGCTGGCCGGGGCCGTTCGCCTGCTGAAGGCGGCCGGTGTCGACAAGATCGCCGTGGAGGCGGCCCAGACGATCATGGGAAGCGCAGGCCAGCTCTCCGTGGAGGACATCGCCGGACGGGCGGGCGCACTTCCGCTGCCGGCGGCCGCACCCGCGGCGGCCGACGGTGCACCCGCCCCGACCCCGGTCGCGACGACGGACCCGATCGCGCTCCTGCGAACCCTGGGCATCCAGACGCTCACGCCCTCGGTGTCGCCGTTCTGCACCGCTCCGACCGCGGACAACCCCCTCGGTCTCGTCACGGCGGGCGCCGGAGCCGTCGCCGGCCCGTGGCCGATGAAGACCGATCCCCTCACCCCGCTCAAGCCGCTGCTCGACATGATCCCGGGCGTGAAACTGCCCGAGAAGCTCAACCTCGTCGACAAGGGTGAGACGGCCTACGCATTCGTCCCGGCCTCGCCGACGGCAGGCAGCGGCGGCACCATGCAGGTCGCGTGGTTCAACACCAGCACCTTGCAGGGCGGTTTCGCAGATCTCGACCCGATCACCGACAACACCGCCCTCACCGCACTACCCCTCCTGTCGGGGGTGCGCCTCGCACCGGTGAAGACCGGAAGCGGGACGATCCTGTCGGCGGTGTTCGGCAACGCGAGCAACGGCACCCAGAACTGCTGGTTCCTCCCGGCCGTCGGCGTCGTGAACGCCTGACCCGCACCATCTTCCACGTACACCCTGAGCAGAACTGGTACGACATGAACCCGCACGGCACGACTTCGAAACCACGGAGCGCCCCCCTCGCCCGCACGGTCGCGTTCGCCGCGGCCCTGACGATGGCGGTGGCCCCGGCCCTCGCATTCGGAGCAGCCGCCCCGGCGGCCGCCGAACCGGCGCCCATGAGCCCCACGACGTCGAGCCCGGCAACCCCCGGCACCCCTGAAGGTTCCGCCACGGAGGACTCCGGCGCGCCCGCCGACGACAATGCGGGCACCGTCGACACGCGCGGCCCCGGTCAGACGCCGGGTGCGGTCTACGCCAATCGCGACCTGCCGCGGGGACGCATGGTGGCCGGAGCCGCCTCGGGCAACGACTTCACCTACTGGAGCACCGGCGCCGACGACAAGGCGCATCTGTCCTCCGGGGTGCTGATGGTGCCGGCCGGGCGAGCACCGGCGGGCGGGTGGCCGATCGTCGCGTGGGCGCACGGATCACGCGGGATCGCCGACAAGTGTGCGCCGTCCTCACGCCCCATCGCCGAGGACACCGAGGAGCTGCGCCGCTGGCTCGACCGCGGCTACGCCGTCGTCAGCACCGACTATGCCGGTGTGGGGACACCCGGCACACCGCAGTACTACGACCTCGAGGCCACCGCCCGCAACATCGTCGACGCCGTGCGGGCATCCCGCGACATCGCCGACGACCTGTCTCGTTCCTGGGCCGTCGTCGGCGAGGGTCAGGGCGCGGCCGCCGCCATCACGCTGGCCCGCCTCGCCCCGGGCATCCAGGGCGGCAAACTCGACTTCAAGGGCGCCGCGGCGAGCTCCATCCCCGCCGAATTCGGTTCGCTGGTGGCGAATCTGGGCCCGACGTCGACGACGGTGCCCTCCGGACTGGCGGCCGACGCGCTGTACACCCTGAGCGCCATCCGGAATGCCAAGCCGGACCTCGACATGAACGCCTACCTGTCCGACGCGGGCAAGAAGTGGCTCACCAAGGCAGCGTCGACCTGCGTGACCGAATTGACCCGCGAGGCCGACGGACTCGCGATCGGCTCGCTGTTCACCAAGCCGCTCTCGGGCAACACCGAACTCACGGGACTGTTGACCAAGGCCACCGAACTGCCGACCGGCGGGTTCGAGCGACCCGTCCTGATGACCCAGACCCTCCAGGACACCTCGGTGGTCGTGCCGCTGACCCTCAAGTACCTCAACGACGCGCGCGCCGGTGACTCGAAGGTGTCCGCACGCACGTACCTGACCCTCGACGGCGCACACTCGAAGCGCCTGTCCGACACGGACATCCGCGGCTTCGTCGCGCGTGTTCTGCGGTGAGTCGCGCGTTTCGGATCGCGTATGCGACCGCAGCTGCGGTCGCGACGGTCAGCGGGTCGTCGACCTCGCGCCGCGCGGCGGCCCTGACCAAACCGTTGCCGATGGTGTTGTTGGCGGGACGGGTCGCGGCGGACGCCCGTCACCGCAGCGTCGCCGACAACGTCGCGCTGGCGGCCGTCATCGGATTCTCGGCGGCCGGTGACCGGTTGATGCTGTGCGAGGAGTTCACCCACGATGACCCGGTCGCCAAGGATCGATATCTCCGTTGGGGTGCAACGCTGTTCGCAGGTGCGCAGCTGAGTTTCGCCACCGCGATGTGGCGTGCCGGCGCCCGGCCGTCGGCGCGTACCCTGCTACCCCGGCTCGGCCTGCTCGGCGAGTCGGCCACCGTTCTGGCACGGCACCGCCCGAACCTGCTCCCCACTCTCAGCACCTACGGCAACACGCTGGCGACGATGTCGGCACTGGCGTCGGACATGCCCGGACCACAACCGCGGATGCGCGCGGGCGGATGGGCCTTTCTCCTGTCGGACCTCGCCATCATCAACCGACGGCACCTGGTGACCGATCCGCGCCTTCGGGTGGCCGGTGAGACCTGGGTGCTCGCCAGCTACTTCGCCGCGCAGTACCTGCTGATCGGCGGGCTCGCGGACCGGTCGCTCACGCGACCGCGCGGCCTCGGCACGTCGAATACTGCGGGTTGGTCATGGGGAAGAAGGCCAGGGCGCCGAGCTTCTGCCGGATGGTGAACACCACCGGTCCGCTGCCCGGGTGCAGATCGACCTGCCACTTGACCGTGAGCCCGCGGCCCGGAACCGTCGTGACACCGGTCCGTCCGGTGCGGAGATTGCGCCACGAGACCGACACCTCGTAGGTGTATTCCAGTGCCACCGGGCGAGCCCGGTCGGTGCCGATGAGTGAGATGACGGGCCCGGGCAGGCCGTCGGCGGGGTGCCGGATCTGGTTGAAGACGTCGACGCGGACCTTCACCGTCCCGGCCGGCCACGGGTTCACGCTGTCGCACCGCAGCGTGGTGACGTAGTTCGCTCCGTCGTCGACGGGGGCGGCCGCCGCACCGCCGACGCCGATCAGGGATGCGGCCAGTCCCAGCACGACTCCCACCACCGTCGCCATCGACACCACTGCGTTGCGCGCACCGCGGCGCCTGCCGTTCTCCCCGCTGACCATGGGGGCAGTCTAGAGCCTGCGTGCGCGCCGTCTGCCAGAATCGATCCATGCCGAAGATCCAGATCGCCCAGGACGCCGCGGCCGACGAACTCCTCTCCAGCGATTCGTTCGCACTCCTGACGGGGATGCTCCTCGACCAGCAGTTCCCGATGGAACGCGCCTTCGCCGGCCCGGCGAAGATCCGCGACCGTTTCGGCACGATGGACCCCGTCGAGATCGCCGACGCAGATCCCGAGTCGTTCGCCGATCTGTGCGCCACTCCCCCGGCGATCCACCGCTACGGGCGGTCGATGGCGGGACGGGTTCAGGCCCTCGCGAAGGTCGTGGCGGACGAGTACGGCGGGGACGCCTCACGGATCTGGACCGAGGCGTCCAGCGGCGCCGACCTGATGGCCCGGCTCCGCGCGCTGCCGGGTTTCGGAGAGCAGAAAGCCAAGATCTTCGTGGCACTCGTGGCCAAACAACTCGACGTCAAACCGTCGGGCTGGACCAAGGTGGCCGGCGACTACAGCAAGAAGGGTTTCCGGTCGGTCGCCGACGTGACCGATCCGCACTCCCTGCAGAAGGTGCGCGACTTCAAGAAGGCGGCGAAGGCTGCCAAGGCCGCGCAGACGCCCGGCACCGACGACTAGGAGCGACACCGCCCGTCGGAATCCCGCAACCCTCACCCCGATTGCACACCTGTTGGCCTAGGGTCGAACACCATGGAGTCCCTTCCGGATCGGTCTCTCCCCGACCGCCCCGTCCCCGGTCGACGCGACGTCGAGCGGCGGCAGGCCGCACTCGATCCCGGTCGTGCTCTCGTCGAGATGCCGTTCCGGGTCGGATTCGCCGTCACCGGCGTGGTGCTGAGTGCAGCCGAATCGGCCGTCACCATCGCTCGGGTCACCGCCAGCAGCGTCCAGCACGAGCTCGCGCTGGCCGTCGGGGTCGACGCCGACGAGTTGGGCAGTGCCCGCACGCCGCTCGCCCTCCTCAACCAGTTGTCGGAGCTACTCGGGCCCGACCGGCCGTTCGGGCGCATCCTCGCCAACGGCGGTCCGCTGGAACGGTTGCTGAACCCGGGTGGCGTCATCGACCGTTTGACCGCATCCGACGGCCCGCTCGAGAAGCTCACCGCCAAAGGCGGGCTCCTCGATCAGATGGCCGACGAACGCGGCATTCTGATCCGTCTCACCGCCAAGGACGGCCCCCTGGACCGGTTGACCCGCGCGGGCGGCGTCGTCGATCAGTTCACCGAGAACGAGGGCATCCTCGAGCGTCTCACCTCCGAGGGCGGGATCGTCGACAAGCTGACGGCACCGGACGGCGTGCTGGAGAAGGTCACCGCGGCCGGGGGCATCCTCGACCGGCTCGCCGCGGACGGCGGGCTGCTCGATCAACTCGTCGGTGAGGACGGCGCCGTCGAACGGGCCATCGCACCCGGCGGTCCGCTGGACCGGATCACCGAGCTGACCGAGGTCATCGGCCAGCTCGCGCCGAACCTGCTCGCGATGCAGGACACGGTGCACGAGTTGGCCGAGACCGTGGAATTGCTCAATCAGACGGTCGCGCCTCTCGGCGGCCTCGCCGAACGACTTCCCAAGCGGCTCACCCGTCCGCCGAAGGGGTCGGGCGGCAACGGCAACGGGGATGCCACCCCCTCCGACTCGAACGGGTACCCGCAGGCGTAGCCACGATCCACCGAACGGCTTCCGCGTGTGTCGGCGCGGAACGTGCCCGCATCGAGGGTTTTCTCCGGTCCGCAAACGCGAAACCCTCGACCGTGCGTCGATTTTCGTTGACCGTGCGTCCATTTTCGTCGACCGTGCGTCCATTTTCGTCGACCCTGCGTCTACCGATCCCAGGGACGAGCTCCAGCCACATCCGTTTCGGTTTTGTTCCGAGCGGGTCGGATTCGGTGGCGGGTCGGCGGACCCCCGCCGGCCGCGCAGAGGCGGATCATCGAAGGTCTCCGAGGTGCCAGACCGGCTGAAGCGGCGTATCGGACCGAACCTCAACCCCCGGACGCCAACGCCCGCGCGAGCAGCTCCACGTACCGGTCCACATCGTCCATCACGTCGGGACTCGTGGTCACCGAGACGGCGATCCGGTCGCCGATCCCGTGCACACCGTGAGTCAGCCCCTGAGCGGCTGACAGAGCGGGAAATCCTGTCGTGAACAGGATCTCGCCACCGTCGAGGTCGAGGTCGGCAGGACCACGGTCCACCGACGAGACCACCGTGACGCCGGTGACCGTCTCGGGCGGTGTGTCGAGATCGACAGTTCCGATCCCCCATCGGGTCAGGATCGCGGGCGTCGACTCCGACGCCCGACGCTGTGCGACGCGCAGTGGGTCCGTCTCGGACGTGCGGGCGGCGGTGACGTCGGCGCCGATGAGCCGCGCACGCTCGTCCAGGTCGTCGACGCCGACGTGAAGATCCACACCCGCGTTGCGGAAATGATTGCGGGCCTGGGCTTCTCCCGACCGTCCGATCGTCAGCTCGACGCCGAGACGCCGTCCGGTCTCTCCGAGGTATTCCGGGAGCGCCACCGAGATCGCGGTGAGAACCGCGACCGTGACCGGATGACCGCGGCCGGTGAGCACATCTCGGTCGAGCACCAGGACCCGCAGCGTCCGCCGCGGTCCGGGCGGGGTGTTCAGCCGGGTCGGTGCGTAACCCGACGTCGGCGGCGCCGACGCCGAGGCGAGGCGCGCCGCGCGGAGCCCTCGCCGTGCGGTCGTGGCGAATTCGCCGGGGAATCGAAACACTCCGCCGAGGACCGTCCCGGCGTCGACCAGCAGCTCGCGATGGGGCGACCGCGTCACGGCCACTCGTCGTCGTGGCGTTGCGGGAGCCGTGAACCATTCGCGCACGATCTGTGACGCGCGACGCCCGTCGCCCAGTGCGTGGCAGATCTGCACGACGACGACGTAGGCCGCGCCCGCGGAGCCCGGGCCGTCGACGACGGGACCGAACAGATGCGCCCGCCACGCTTCTCGGGTCGGATCGAGCGGTTGCGAGATGAGTCCGGCGATCTGCGAGAGGCACGACGACCAGGTCCGGCGTGTGGGGTCCGCGCGGATCTGGTCGTCGGCGGGAAGGACGGATTCCCAGTACGGGCGGTCGGCTGTGCCCGGGACATCTCGTATCCGGAGGCACAGATCGTCGACGGACGCGGCACGGAGCCGGAGGCGCGCCGCACAGTTCTCGATCGAACTGTGCGGCGCGGCAAAGCAGTACACCAGCAACTGGTCGTTCGGGATGCGTTGCGACATCCAGTACGACACCGCATCCGCAGCGGCCATCCGGTGCATGGCCGCCAGCGTAACGACGCGGCTCGCCTTACTTCTGGCCGGCGCTCCAGGCATAGGGCAGGTCGGTGCCGTTGAGCACGTGATCGCCGACGGCCTGCAGCTTGAAGATCAGTGGATTGTGGACCGAGATCACCCGGGCATTGCGCCAGTGACGATCGAACCGCAGGCGTTCGGAGGTGATCGACGCACCGCCCACCTCGAACAGCTGTGTCGTCGCGTCGAGGACGCTCGGGATGATCGCGGCCTGGGCTCGCGCCACGTCGAATTCCACCCGGTCCAGCAGCTGTTCGTCTTCCCAGCCGGCCGATGCGAGCTCGTCGAGCTCATCGGCGATGTCGAGGACGAGGGTTCGCGCGGCGTACGCGGCCGCCGACAGCCGGCCGATCACCTGCTGCACGAGCGGATCGTGCCGGGGCAGATCGGCGGTCGAATGGGTGAACGTGCGGGTCCGGTCCCGCACCCAGCCGACGACGTCGTCGGTCGCGCGGGACGCGATTCCGGCGAGCACCGCCAGCTGCACCAGCTGTAGGTACGACGTCGCATAGGTCCGCCCCTCGCCGCCGTAACCCGGGCCGAGAATGCGATCGGCGGGCACGCGCACGCCGGCGAACTCGGTGGTACCGCTGGCGGTCAGGCGCTGCCCGAATCCGTCCCAGTCGTCGTGCTGGGTGACGCCCTCGGCGGTGGCGTCGACGAGGACCGACACACGCTCACCGTCGCGGTCGGCGGCGACGAGGATGTGATCGGCGTAGAGGCTGCCGGTGCTGTAGTACTTGGTGCCGTCGAGCCGGTAGGCACCGTCGGTCTCGGCGTCGGGCGTCAGACGGGTCTGGTAGCGGTCGATGGCGCCGACGCCCGGCTCGGTGATCGCGTTGCCCACGAGCGTGCCTTCGCCGACCTTCCGCAACCACCCCTGCGCACCCTCGTCCGGCAGGGCCGCGAGCTGGTCCTCGACGAAGGACCAGTGCACGCGCAGGGCCTGGGGAAGATTGGACTCGGCCGCGGCCAGGTCGATCAGCAACCGGAAGAGTTGACGAATCGACGCGCCGTATCCGCCGAGTTCCACCGGCACGCGCAGGGCGCCGAATCCGGCGTCGCGCAACCAGGGCACCTCCTCGTGCGCCAGGCGTCGGTCGTCCTCTCGCCGGACGGCGTCCTCGGCGATACGCGCGAAGATCGGGGCGAACACCTCGTCGAGTTTCTCGTCGGCGGTGCCGGGGGCCGTGCGGGTGCCGGGCAGGGTGGACGTCATCGATGGTCCTTTCGGTCGCGGGCTGCTCGGCCGACAGTCTGCTCGGCCGCCGAATCCGCGGCCACGATTGAAACCGGGCTGAACGCAACACCCACGGTCGGGCACGCGGCACCGCACACTGGCGGGGCGCCCGGGGCACCTCCGATGAGACGTCGGACACCCAAGTGTGTATTTGTATTGGGTATGCCAACAACGCCCGTTGATATCGATCCGAACACTCCCGTCGTCGTCGGCGTCGGCCAGGCGTCGGAGCGCTTGACCGATCCGGGCTACGAGGCGCTCGGTGAGGCCGATCTCGCGGCGCGCGCGGTCACCGCCGCATTCGCCGACACCGGAGCCGAGGTCGCGACGACGATCGACACGATCGCCGCCATCCGCTCCTTCGAGATCTCCAGCCCGCTGTCGTCCTCGCCCCTGGGGCGCCCGGACAACATGCCCCGCGCCGTCGGCAACCGGGTGGGCGTCGATCCACGCCGTGCCATCCAGGCCGTGACCGGTGGGCAGAGCCCGCAGACGATGCTGACCGAGCTCGCCGGCACCATCGCCGCGGGCGAGTCGGAGGCCGCACTCATCTTCGGCGTCGAGGTCATGTCGACCGTCCGTCATCTCATGTCCCAGCCGGAGGATTCGCGTCCGAGCTTCGCCGAGGAGGTCGGCGGCCAGCTCGAAGACCGCGGGTTCGGACTCAAAGGCATCATCTCGGTTGCCGAGATGCGCCACGGACTGGCGTCGGTGCTCCCGCAGTACGCGTTGCTGGAGAACGCCCGCCGGCACGATTCCGGGCTCGGTCGCGACGCCTACATCGCCACGATGGGCGAGCTGTTCGCACCGTTCACCGACGTCGCCGCGGCCAACCCGCATTCGGCCGCGCCCACCGCTCGCGGTGCCGCTGAACTCGTCACCGCCACACCGGAGAACCGGGTGGTCGCCGACCCGTTCACGCGCTACATCGTGGCGCGCGATCAGGTCAACCAGGCCGCGGCGGTCGTCGTGATGTCGGTGCGTGCGGCGCAGGCCGCCGGCATCGATCCCTCACGATGGGTGTTCCTGCACGGTCATGCCGCGACGGTCGAACGCACGGCTCTGGCGCGACCCGACCTCGGCGCCGCGCCCGCCGCGCCGGCCGCGGTCCGGCACGCGCTGCAGGTCGCCGGGATCGGACTCGACGACATCGCCGTCCTCGACATCTACAGCTGTTTCCCGATCGCCGTGTTCAACGTCCTCGACGGTCTCGGCATCGCACCCGATGATCCGCGCGGCCTCACGGTCACCGGCGGCCTCCCCTTCTTCGGCGGCCCCGGGAACAACTACTCGATGCACGCGATCGCCGAGATCGTCGCGCGCGTACGGCAATCCCCCGGCGACTTCGGCCTCGTCGTCGCCAACGGCGGAGTCCTGAGCAAGCATGCGGCCGGGGTCTATTCGACGACGCCCGCGCCATGGCGTCCCGACACCAGCGCGGAGGTGCAGGCGGCCCTCGATGCGGTGCCCACCGTCCCCACGATCGCCGACGCCGACGGCGCCGCCGTCCTCGAGACCTATACCGTCATCCCGCAGAAGAACGGCCGCCGCACCGGTGTGGTCATCGCTCGACTCGTCGATCCGGACGCGAAGGACGGCCTCGGCGCCCGGTTCGTCGCCAACCTCGACTCCGACGACGACGAGTTCTTCGACCTGCTCCTCACCTCAGACGACCCGGCCGGCACGCCCATCGTGGTGCGGTCGTTCGACAAGGGCAATCGGGTGAAACTCACCGGCGCGGCAATGGCCGCAAAATATCCGGTCACCGCACCCGCGTTCCGCGACTCCTATGAGCACGTGGAGATCAGGCGGGACGGCCACCTCCTCGAGGTGACCATCAACCGTCCCGACGCCCGCAATGCCCTCAACCCGGCCGCGAACGCCGAACTCGACTCGATCTTCGACGCCTACTTCGCCGACCCCGAACTCTGGGTCGCGATCCTGACGGGCAAGGGCGACAAGGCTTTCTCGGCCGGCAACGATCTCGCCGCCACCGCGAGCCCGGCCGCGCTCTCGGTGCCCAAGAACGGATTCGCGGGGCTGACGTCGCGACGGAACCTGCCCAAGCCGGTCATCGCCGCGGTCAACGGTTTCGCCCTCGGCGGCGGTTGCGAGATCGCGATGGCGTGTCACGTCGTCGTGGCCGACGAGGACGCATCCTTCGGCCTGCCCGAGGTGAAGGTCGGATTGGCCGCCGCCGCAGGCGGTCTGGTGCGCCTGCCGCGTATGGTTCCGCCGGCGTTGGCCCGCGACATGATCCTGACCGGACGCCGCATCTCCGCCGCCGAAGCCGTCGCCGCGGGACTGGTGAGCCGAATCGCCCCCGCCGGAAAGGTTCTCGAGACCGCCCGCGGTGTGGCCGAGGAGATCCTGGCCGCCTCGCCCACCTCGGTGCGCGCGTCGATCGCCACCATGGAGCAGTCCGACGCCATCACCGACACCGTCGACGCGGTCCATGCCAGCGCCTCGGTGCTCGACTCGCTCATCATCAGCGGCGACACCCTGGAGGGGATCATGGCGTTCGTGATGAAGCGGACGCCCAAGTGGACGGGGCACTGAAGCTCGTCGAAATCGCGCGGATGGTCGCCGGATCCTGAAGACTCGACGGTGGCCACTCCGCGCGTTCGCGTGTCGGGGGGCCGCTGTTTCGACGATTCAGTCGTGTCCAGAAAGGCGGCACAGCATGTCCGGACGCAGTGGGGAGAGCAGCACCAAGACCCAGAAGCGCACTCCGCCGCAACCCGCCTACCGCGTCGACCCGCCCGATTGGACACTGCCGCGGGGCACCATCGTTCTCCTCACCATCGCCGGCCTCGTCGTCGCCATCGCCGGCATCAAGTCGGTGGCGTCGCTGGCCGGCCCGGTGTTCCTCGCGCTGATGCTCACCGTCGCCGTGCAGCCGGTCCCGACCTGGTTGCGCAAGAGGGGCTTTCCGCGGTGGGCGGCCTTCGTCACGACCGTGCTCCTGGTCTACGGGATCCTCATCGGACTGTTCGCGGCGCTGGTCTTCTCCGTCGCGCGCCTGGCGTCGATCCTGCCGCAGTACGACGACAAGTTCGACGACCTCGTCACCAGCTTCCAGAATTTCCTCACCAGTCACGGCGTCAGCCACGACAAGGTGCAGGACATGATCTCCCACGTCGACACCAGCAAGGTCGTCGGCGCGGTGACCGACGTGCTGGCCAGCACGTTCGGCGTCGCCTCGGCACTCGTGCTCGTCCTCGCCCTGTTGCTGTTCATGGCCGCGGACTCGGTCGGCTTCGACGACCGGATGAACGTCCTGGACCGGATGCGTCCCGACATCGCGTCGGCGTTCCGCTCCTTCTCGCAGGGGACGCGTAGCTATCTGTGGGTGTCGACGGTCTTCGGCCTCATCGTCGCCGTGCTCGACAGCGTGGCCCTCGCGCTCCTGTCCATCCCACTGCCCATCCTGTGGGGACTGCTGTCGTTCATCACCAACTACATCCCGAACGTCGGCTTCATCATCGGCCTCGTCCCACCCGCGCTGCTGGGCCTCCTCGACGGCGGGCCGACCACGATGCTCATCGTCATCGTCGTCTACAGCGCCATCAACGTCGTCATCCAATCGGTCATCCAGCCGAAGTTCGTCGGTGACGCGGTCGGTTTGTCGACGACTCTGACGTTCTTGTCCCTGCTCTTCTGGGCCTGGGCGATCGGACCGCTGGGTGCGATCCTCGCGGTCCCCCTCACCCTGCTCGCCAAGGCCCTGCTCATCGACATCGACCCCGCGACCCGGTGGGCGGACGTGCTGCTGTCCTCCGGCAGTCGCCCCGACGAGCCGGACCCGCCGGGCGATGACACCCCCGACGACGGCGCCCTCGCTCCCGCGGACACCGCCGACGCAACAGCGCCGGATATCGACCCACGATCGGCGGCGGACGTCACACCCGAACCCGAATCATGAGGCGGGCTACGCTCCGGGCCGATCATTGGGTAGATTCCCTTTCGACCCCCATCTGACCACAACCGTTTACAGATAGGTTGCGCACCGCTCATGGACATGAACTGGTCTCCGGACGACGCCGCGTTTCGCGACGAGGTCCGCGCGTTCCTCGACGAGAAACTGACCCCCGACCTACGCGCGGCGGGCACGCTGCGCACCAGCGTCTACTCCGACCACGAGGCCTCGATGACGTGGCAGGCCATCCTGCACGAGCGCGGTTGGGCGGCGCCGGCGTGGCCGGTGGAGTACGGCGGTTGCGACTGGTCGCAGTCCCAGCACTACATCTTCAGCCGTGAGTCGATCCTCGCCGGAGCACCGTCGCTGTCGCCCATGGGCATCCGGATGGTGTCGCACGCGATCATGGCGTTCGGGACCGACGAGCAGAAGAACTTCTTCCTGCCGGGCATCCTCGACGGCAGCGTCTTCTTCTGCCAGGGCTATTCCGAGCCGGAGTCCGGGTCCGACCTCGCGTCCCTGTCGATGGCAGCGGTCGACGACGGGGACGACCTCGTCGTCACCGGGTCGAAGATCTGGACGACACACGCCTCGGAGGCCAACTGGATCTTCTGCCTGGTGCGGACGTCACGCCAGGAGCGCAAGCAGCAGGGCATCACCTTCGTCCTCATCGACATGAACTCACCGGGCATCGAGGTGCAGAACCTGGTTTTCGCGTCCGGCGAGCAGGTGCAGGCTCAGGTGTTCTTCGACGGTGTCCGCGTCCCCAAGAAGAACGTGCTCGGCAAGATCGACGACGGCTGGACCGTCGCCAAGTACCTGCTCGTGTTCGAGCGTGGCGGAGGCGCCGCGGCGCCGGCCCTGCAGGTGATGGCCGAGCAACTCGGTCGCGACGCGGCGTCGGTGACCGCCCCGAACGGCGGACCGCTGTCGGAGGACCCCGCGTTCGCCGCCAAGCTCACCGACATCCAGATCCGCGCGAAGATCCTCGAGGTGCTCGAATACCGTGCCCTGGCCGCGATGAGTTCCGGCAAGGACCCGGGATCGATCGCGTCGATGCTGAAGATCCTGGGCACCGAGCTGAGCCAGGAGATCACCACGCTGAGCCTGGAGGCCTCCGGTCCCCACGGGCGCGTCTTCCAGCCCCACGCGACCCGGCCGGGCGGACCGATCTTCCAGTACACGCCGCCCACCGACGGCTATGTCAGCGGCGAGCCGTGGCAGGCCGTCGCGCCGCTGCACTACTTCAACGACCGTGCGGGATCGATCTACGCCGGCAGCAACGAAATTCAACGAAACATCCTCGCCAAAGCGGCTCTGGGTCTCTGACGGTCACAGGAGAGAACTGATGGACTTCACACTCACACCCGAACAGCAATTGCTGTCCGACGGCCTCAACAAGTTCCTCGACGCACGCTACGACCTGCAGGTGAGCCGCGACGCGGCCAAGGTCGGCGAGGGTTGGCAGCCGAAGATCTGGAAGGCGTTCGTCGAGGACCTGGGCGTCGTCGGCGCGAGCCTGCCCGAGGAGATCGGCGGATTCGGTGGCGGCGCAGAGGAATTGATGGTGGTCACCGAGGCCCTCGGCCACGCCCTCGTCGTCGAACCGTTCGTCGACTCGGTGGTCCTGGGCGCCGGCCTGTTGCACGCCACCGGGAACCCCGCCGCGCTCGCCGCCGCCGGTCGTATCGCCGAGGGTGAGGCGCTCAGCGCACTTGCGGCACTGGAGGACGGTTCCGGCGGTGTCCTCTCGCGCATCGAGACGAGCGCCGACCGCAACGGCGACGAATGGGTCCTGAACGGCAGCAAAGCAGTCGTGACCACCGCCCCCATCGCCGACTACCTGATCGTCACGGCGCGCACGGCCGGCGAGCCGCATGATCCGGCAGGCCTCTCGCTGTTCCTCATCGACCTCGCCGGCGGCGCGCCGGAGGGCCTCGAGCTGCACAGGCTAAGGACCATCGACGACCGACAGGCCGCCGACATCACGTTCACCGACGTGCGCCTGCCCGCAGACGCCCTGATCGCCGACGACGGCGCGATCGAGATCCTCGAGAAGGCCTGGGACACCGCGATCGCCGCGGTCGTGTCGGAGGCGGTCGGATTGATGCGCAAGGTCTTCACCGACACCGTGGAGTACTCCAAGCAACGCGAGCAGTTCGGCGTGCCGATCGGCAGCTTCCAGGTCCTGCAACACCGGATGGTCGACATGCACCTGCAGCTCGAACAGTCCGTGGCCGCACAGTATTTCGCGATCCTGTCCCTCGACGGGGAGCCTGCCGAGCGGGCTGCCGCGGTGTCGGCCGCCAAGGCGACGATCAGCCGCGCCGCCCGCTTCATCGGGCAGAACGCGGTGCAGCTGCACGGCGGCATGGGCATGACCGAAGAGCTGGCCATCGGCCACTACTTCAAGCGGCTCACCGCCATCGAGTACGAGTTCGGCACCGCGGACGCACATCTGGCGCGTTTCGCCGCGGCCACCACGCAGATCGACGCCTGACCACCACGCAACGCCGACGAATCGCCACCTCCGTTCTTAGCGCCGTCTCCCACCGGCGCCGGGGTTCCGGGGTGGCGATTCGTCGTCGGCGCAGTTCTCCGCCGCAGGCGACTGGCTGTTGCTGGCCATGAGGTTGTTTACACGTCGGACTGGTGGCGGCGGATACGGGTAAGGTGAGCGGCATGTCGAGCCCTGAATCGGACACTCAGGGGCTTTCGGTCACGCCGTCAGCCCCTCACCTCCGCTGAGTCCGTAACCCCGCTGCTGACCGCGCTACGCGCAGCACGACCTACGGGTGCCATTCGGGCGCTGACCGTGGTGACGAGACGTTCTCTTGTTCGTACTCTCACTTCGGAGCTATCTCGATGCCTTTTGCTCTCTATCTCCTTGCCCTGGTGGTTTTCACCATGGGCACTTCTGAATTCATGCTTGCTGGCCTCGTGCCCGACATCTCCACGTACTTCGGTGTTTCCGTGGGGACTGCTGGTCTCCTGACATCGGCGTTCGCCGCAGGCATGGTGATCGGTGCGCCTGCCGTGGCCGCGTTCACTCGTCGTCTCCCTGTGAAAGCAACCCTCCTGGGGTGCGTGCTCGTATTCGCCCTGTCCCATGTCGTAGGAGCACTCACACCCGACTTCACGGTCCTGTTCATCACGCGCGTGATCGCGGCGATCGTGAACGCGGGCAGTTTGGCGGTCGCGCTGGGCGCGGCGGCGAAACTCGTTGCGGCCGACGCTAAGGGCCGGGCCGTGGCGGTTCTGCTCGCGGGTACCACCGTCGCCACCGTTGCTGGTGTCCCAGCCGGTGCACTGCTCGGGGCCGCACTCGGCTGGCAGTCGACCTTCTGGGCGATCGCTCTGCTCTGCATCCCCGCCGCGATCGGCATCGCAGCAGGCTTCACCACCCGAGCTGACGACTCGACAACTGAGGGAGCGTCCTCGCCGTCTCTGCGCTCGGAGCTGGCGCAGCTCTTGTCCCCGCGCCTCGTTCTGACGATGCTGCTCGCTGCCCTGGTGAATGCAGGAACTTTCGCGACCCTGACGTTCCTTGCGCCGATCGTGACGGACACCTCTGGCCTGAGTGAGTGGTGGGTATCGGTGGCGCTCGTGCTCTTCGGAGTCGGTTCCTTCATCGGTGTCACTGTTGCGGGACGGCTCTCGGATGCCCGACCCCGACTCGTCATCGTGGCCGGTGGCAGCATTCTTGTGCTGGGGTGGATCGCGTTGGCGCTCTTCGCGACGACTCCCGTTGCCCTGCTCGGGCTCGTCTTCGTCCAGGGCGTCTTGGGGTTTGCTGTCGGGAGCACGCTGATCACGCGAGTGCTCTACGCGGCATCGGCTGCGCCGACGATGGCTGGGTCGTACGCGACCGCGGCACTCAACGTGGGTGCAGTGGTTGGTCCCCTCCTCGGCGCTGCCGCGCTCGGCGTGATGCCCGGCGCGCTCGGGCCTGTTTGGGTGGCCGTCATCGCAACGGCAGCGGCATTGCTCTTGGCCGTACCTCTTCTCAGGCGGATCGCTCCCACGGAGAGCGAAGTGACCAAGTGACGCATGCGAACTCGCCCTTGACAGTCGAAGGTCGTCGTCGGCTCGTCAACCGTTGTCGGACTCGGGCGGCCGCGTTCGCCGCCTCGATAGGCGAGGGCCGGCACCAGCGCATCACGCCCTACACGCCACGTCACAACGGGAAGATCGAGCGCTACAACCGCATCCCCGCCGAAGAATTCCTCTACGCCCGCACCTGGAACAGAACAGCAACGGGCCGCAGCACTCGAGGTCTGGAACCGTCACCACAACTACCACCGACCACACGGCGTGCACGGCGGACAACCACCGGCCTCGGCGACGCCGTCACGCGTCAACAACGTCCTAGCCTCTTACAACTAGCTGTCGGTCCAGACCGGCTCGCGCTTCTCGAGGAAAGCCGAGATGCCCTCCTGCGCGTCACAAGTCATCGCGTTGGTCGCCATCGTCTCGCCCATCTCGTCGTACGCAGCCGCCTCGGCCAGTTCGATCTGACGATAGAAGGCCTGTTTGCCGATCGACACCGTCCGCGCGCTCGACCCGGCGATCCGCAGGGCGAGTTCCCGGACCGTTCCGGCCAGGTCCGCGTCGTCGGCCACCCCGCTCAGCAACCCCCAGTCGAGAGCGGTCTCGGCGTCGACGACCTCCCCGGTCAACAACATGTGCATCGCCCGCTTGCGGCCGACGGCGCGGGACAACGCGACCATCGGGGTGGAACAGAACAGCCCGATCCGCACACCGGGCGTGCTGAACCGGGCACTGCGTCCGGCGACAGCGAGATCACATGTCGCGACGAGCTGACAGCCCGCGGCGAACGCCATTCCCGCGACTTCCGCGATGACCGGTTGCCGGACCTCGTGGACGGTCCGAATCAGTTCGGTGCAGGTCGCGAACACCGCCCGCTCGTCGTCGAGGGTCCGGTCGACGAGTTCACCGAGATCATGCCCGGCGGAGAACGCCGGCCCGAGCGCGCGGATCACGATCACCCGTACGCGCGGGTCGTCGTCGAAGTCGCGCAGAGCGGTCGTGATGGCACGCATCGTGTTGGTGGACAACGGATTCCGCCGTCGCTCGTCGCCCAGCGTGATCACGCCCACCGATCCGTCGACCTCGACCGACACCGCTTCCCCGACCGCCACCGAATCGCTCATCGCCGAAACCTCACTTTCTCTCGGGAATCGTCTCCCCCAGGGACGCGGTAACGTCCGCCCACCGCGACGTACGCGGTGTAGCCGAGCAGCGCCACGAGGTAAAGCACGACCGGAACCACGAAACTCCACCCGCCCGCCGAGGTCTCACCCGACGCGGAGAAAACCGTGGTGGCCGCAAGTAACCAGGCCAGCAGCACCATGGTTGCCGCCCCGAGTACCTGGAGGTCGGCGCTCATCCTCCGGTTGAACTCGTCGCGGTTCGCCGGACGCATCCAGTACTCCTTGCGGCGCCGCCCGGGCAGGTTGATCGCACCCGCGGGCAGCCGCGCCAGCAACCATCCCGACGAGCCGAACAACACCGCGAACGCGACCCCGACGACGCCGAGACCTCCCAGCACGACCCACTTCGAATCCCACCGGGTGACCTCGCCAGAGGCGTCGATGTGACCGGCGATCTCGGTCGGGCCTGCGACGGCGCCCGCCACCCACACCGCAGCGAACACGACCGCGGCGAGCACGAAGGTCCATCGCTGCGGTGTTGACGAGGATTCGGTCACGCCTCGACGATATGACAGCGCACCGGGAATACGCCGCACGACCGATCGTTGAGTCTTCTCGTGACGAATACCTCGCTGTTCGAACCGATCACCCTCCGCGGCGCCGAGATCCCCAACCGCATCTGGCTGGCGCCGATGTGCCAGTACAGCTGTTTCGCCGGGGACGGCGTGCCCACCGACTGGCACCTGACCCACCTGGGCGGACGCGCGGCGGGCGGGTTCGGGCTCATCCTCACCGAGGCCGCGGCCGTCGTCCCTGAGGGCCGCATCAGTCCGCAGGACGCCGGCCTCTGGAACGACTCGCAGGCCGACGCGTGGCGGCGCATCGTCGACTTCGTACACGGCCAGGGTTCTGTCATCGGCACCCAGCTCGCGCACGCCGGCCGCAAGGCCTCCACCTACGCGCCGTTCGACGACCGCTCGGGCGCGATCGCAGACGCTGACGGCGGATGGACGACGGTCGGCCCGTCCGATGTCGCCTTCGAGGGACTGCCCGCCCCCACCGCGATGACGACCGACCAGATCGCCGAGGTCGTCGACGCGTTCGCACAGGCCGCCCGCCGCGCCGATGACGCGGGGTTCGACGTGGTCGAGGTCCACGCGGCGCACGGTTACCTGCTCCACCAGTTCCTGTCGCCTTTCTCGAATCACCGCACCGACGCCTACGGCGGAGATTTCGAGGGGCGCACCC
Organism: Gordonia terrae; assembly: GCF_051789125.1. GTDB lineage: Bacteria > Actinomycetota > Actinomycetes > Mycobacteriales > Mycobacteriaceae > Gordonia > Gordonia terrae_A. The sequence goes on from NZ_CP196526.1 coordinate 3,547,683, forward strand.
GGTTCACCGTCGAGGTCGTCGACGCAGTCCGCGAGGTGTGGCCAGCGTCGAAGCCGCTGTTCGTGCGCGTCTCGGGCACGGAGTGGACCGACGGTGGCTGGGATGTTGACGAGTCGGCTCGGCTCGCGACGCTGCTGGCCGAGCGAGGTGTCGACCTGATCGATGTGTCCTCAGGCGGCAACGTGCTCGCCGACATTCCGGTCGGGCCCGGCTACCAAGTCGACCTCGCGCGATCGATCCACCGCGATTCGGGCGTACCGACCGCGGCAGTGGGACTCATCACCGAGCCCGATCAGGCCGAGAAGGTCGCGGGCGACGACGACATCACGGCAGTGTTCTTCGGTCGCGTCGCACTGCGGGAGCCGTCGTGGCCGCTGCGCGCCGCACACGAACTCGGCATCGACCGACGTGAGGCGCCCTATCCCCCGCAGTACCAGCGCGGTTCCTGGCACTGAACCGCGGACTCAGCGCGGCGCCACCAGCGCGAGTGACGCCGCGGTGGCCGGTTCGACTATCGACGACAGCGGGGCGCCGGATTCGACAGCACCGGCGGTCAGCTCCCGGAAACCACCCCACAGGAAGATCGCACGCTGGCGGTCCATCGGGGTCACCCCCGCTGCGGCCATCGTCGGGGTCGAGGTGAGGCCGACGAAGAGTGCGATCCACGCTTCCAACGCCTCGTCTATGACCGTCTGGGCCGCGCTGCCGAGTGCGGGCAGCTCGCGAATCCAGCTCAAGGTGAGACCCGGATACCGCTCGCTCGCAGTGACGTACGACGAGACCGCTTGCCGCACTTGCTCTTCGATGGATGCTTCCGGATCGACGCGCCGTGCGATCTCGGCGATGAGGAATTCGTTGGTGACGGTCAGCAGTGCGAAGAAACATGTCTGCTTGTCGGCGAACTCCTGGTAGAACGATCGCCTCGAGGTCCGCGCGACCCGCACGATGTCGGCGACGGTGGTGTCGCGGTAGCCCGCCTCGGCAATGCACTCGAGCATCGCCGCGAGCAGCCGATCGCGAGCACTCGCCGTTGAGATCAGCCACGGCGCCGGGAGAGGAGCGGGCGGGCCCAGTCCAGCATTCACACGTTCGAGCATAGGGCCTTGTCCCCAGTGGTACGTGAGCGTACCGTCGCTGGTACGTCCACGTACCAGCGATCCGGAGTGTCGATGCCATGAGCGCGCCCACCCTGAGCACCAGCGCCGATCTGCCGCCCGCGACCAGGATGCCGTCCGCGCTCCAGGGCGTTGCCGCCGTCGTGTCCCGGCGGCACTTCTTCGCCCGCCTGCATCGACGCCTCGGCCCCGCGTTCACCGTGCGACTACCCGTCTTCGGCCCGGCGGTCGTGATCTCCGATGCCACCCTCGCCCGTCGACTGTTCACCGCAGGCGACCAGGTGAGCAACATCCAACCGAACCTGGGCCGGATACTCGGCGCCCGGTCGATGTTCGCCCTCGAGGGCAACCGGCACCGCGCACGCCGCAAGTTGTTGACCCCGCCCCTGCACGGCAAGCGGATGAAGGCCTACGAACAGATCGTCGTCGACGAGGTCCGTGCCGAGACCGCCACCTGGCGACCCGGCGTCGAATTCGCCTCGCTCGAACCGATGATGCGGATCACCCTCAACGTCATTCTGCGCGCGGTGTTCGGCGCCGAGGGCGACGACCTCGATCGGCTCCGCCGGATGATCCCGCCGATGGTCACCGTCGGTTCGCGCGCCGCGACCACCCCGGCCCTTCCGCGCTTCTTGCGTCCGATCGACCCCAATCACCGGTTCGCGCGGATGCACACCGAGTACCGGTCCTGCATCGACCGCGTGATCACCAAGGCGCGCAACGACTCCCGGTTCGATGAGCGCGACGACATCCTCGCGCTCATGCTGCGCAGCCGATACGACGACGGCAGTTCGATGACCGACGACGAGATCGCCGACGAGTTGCTCGCAATGCTCGCGGCCGGTCACGAGACCACCGCCACCACCCTCGCATGGGCATTCGAGCGGTTGCGCCGGCATCCCGACGTGCTCGCCCACCTGGTCGCCGAGGTCGACGAAGGCGGACACGAGTACCGCCACGCGACGATCCTGGAGACCCAGCGGAGCCGCCCGGTCATCGACTTCGCCGGACGGCATGTGGTCGCCGATCAACTCGAACTGGGCGACTGGCGCATTCCCCGTGGTCACAACGTCCTGGTGTCGATAGCCCTTCTCCACGACGACAGCCGCGAATTCGAGCACCCGGAACGCTTCGACCCCACCAGGTTCCTCGGGACCGCACCTTCACCCGCCTGGCTGCCGTTCGGTGGCGGCACGCGCCGCTGTATCGGCGCCGCCTTCGCGACCATGGAGATGGACGTGGTCCTGCGGACGCTGCTCCTCGACCACCAACTCCTGACGACGACAGCCCCTGCCGAGCGCTGGTTCTCCCGCGGCGTGGCGTACGCCCCGTTGCGCGGCGGTCGGATCGCCGTACGGCCGCGCTGATACCCACCGCGTGGGGCCCGCACAAGTGACGGGCCCCACATTCGTGTTGTGACCTTCCTCATCGAACGGTCCGAACACCGCCGCCGCGCCGGAGGTGGCGAAACCCGGGGATGCGCTGGGCATTCGGCGCAAGCTAACACCGTTATCCGAGCGTTATCCGATGCCCGCAGGTCACGACCTCGACGTGACCTAGCCGTTACCGAGCCCGTATGGTCGCCCACGGTCCGAGATCAACCGCCCTGCCAACCCCGGGGTGGTGAGGAGGAACGAAGACCATGCGAATGACCAAGACCCACATGACCAAGCTCGTCGCCCGCGCCGCAGTTGTCGGCGCACTGACCGCCGCCCCGTTCGGGATGCTGGCGTCGACCGCGAGCGCGGACAGCGGTAACTGGGACGCCGTCGCACAGTGCGAGAGCGGCGGCAACTGGGCCATCAACACCGGCAACGGTTACTACGGCGGCCTCCAGTTCTCGATGAGCACCTGGCAGGCCAACGGCGGCACCGGCAACCCGGCGGACGCCTCTCGCGAGGAGCAGATCCGGGTCGCCGAGAACGTCCTCGCCTCGCAGGGCCCCGGCGCGTGGCCGGTCTGCGGCGCGAACCTCTGACCCGATGACGGCACCCCGCGTGCCGTGACGGACTGAGACAGAACAAGGCCGGCGGGTCCTGAGGGATCCGCCGGCCTTGTGCGTCATCAGCCGTCGCTACGACGCCGAATCGTCCGGCCCGGCCTCGGTGATAGCGGTGTCCAGTGCGCTCACCGCGATGCCATAGGGCAGGAAGCGCACATTGCGACGCGGATCGGTGTTGTTCTTGTTCGCGCGCAGCGCGTCGAGTTCGGTGGCATAGACCTGTTCGACCCGTGCACCGCCGTCGTCATCGACGACGAAGACCGCCCAGACGCCCGACCCGGCCTCACCGGTGGTCTCTTCGCGGGGCTTGGTGCGAGTCCGTCCGCGCGACGCCTCGTCGAAGAACATCGAGAAGGCCGCCGGTCCGGCCTGCCCTTCGAAGAGTTTGCCGAAGACGTCCCGTAGTCCGTCCCCGGCCTCGCGTGCGAAGCGGTCGAAGTCCTCGGGCCCGAAGTTGAACGGCCCTCCGCCGAATCCGTTGTTGTCGGTCATGGTGACACCTCTCTGGCCGAACCCTGGCGGGCGACCTCGTCACCAGTGTCCTCAGGAATCGTCGGCACCGCCACTCCCGACCTGCGATTGCTGGTGTCGTTCGTGCAGCCGCGCTCGCACGTCGTCGGCCGAGTAGGACTTTCGCTGCCGCTGATCGCGGGCGACCATCACCCCACCCGTGGCCACGCCCACGGCACCGGCAAGACCCAGCCACTTCCACACATTCCTCATGCGGGCAGGATATGTCGCCCGGGACGCACTAGCCTTTGTCCGTGCCCACCAGCAGGAACCTCATCCGCGGAGACCACGCCGAAACCGGGATCCCGTTGTCGGCGGCGCTCGACGCCACGCGTACCGGTGACATCTGGCTCTTCCGTGGCCGTTCCGGTCCCGACCGGGCGATCCGCACCCTCACCAACGCACCGGTCAACCACGTCGCGATGGCCGTGTGCATCGACGATCTGCCGCCGCTGCTCTGGCATGCCGAGCTCGGCGACCGCCTGACCGATGTCTGGACGGGTTCCAACCACCGCGGCGTCCAGTTGCACGATGCCCGAGAAGCCATCGAGCAGTGGATGATTCGTTACAAACAGGCCTGCTGGTTCCGCCAACTGACACCCGAGGTCACCCAGGCCCAGGAAGACGAGCTGCTCCGCGTCGTCGCCAGACTCGACGGAACGCCGTTCCCCACCACGGCGCGACTGGCCGGGCGCTGGTTCCGCGGCCGGGTCCCCAACTCCACGGACCTCGTGCGTGGCATCCCCTATGTCGACCGCAAGGTCCGAGAGCGCCGCGACCTACGACAGAAGGCCCGCGCATCGGACGGCGACGGAATCGGTCTCGAAGCCGCCTACTGCGCCGAGGTCGTCGCGATCACCTACCGCGACATGAGCATTCTCGACGCAACCAAAGATTCCAACTGGTTCGATCCGGGTCGGTTCTGGAGCGGCGACCGGCTCCCCTTGCGGGCACCGCACGATCTCACCACCGAGATTCCCGTTCACCTCGACTGACCCGGAGCGGCTCAGCCGGACTGCCGCACCGGACCGAATGCTCGCAGGGTCGCGTCCACGAGCTGGTCGGCGTAGGCGTCGGTCAGCGGGCCGCTGCGGTGCAGCCATCGCTGGAAGAGCGGGGCGTAGAGCATCTCGAGGACGATGTCGAGGTCGGCGTCCGGATCCAGCTGACCGTCCCGCTGGGCACTGCGCAGCCGCGTCTTCTTCGCCTCGTCCAGCGGTTGTGCGAGCTTCTCCCGATACTCGTGGGCAAGCTCTGCGTCACTGGCGATCTCGGCATTCACCGCTCGGATCAGACGATCGAAGGTCGGGTCCGCGAACTCTTCGACGGTGGCCCGCATGACCGACTTCAGGTCGGCCTCGAGGTCGCCCGTGTCCGGAAACTCCACAGAGTGTGCGTCGGCACCTTCGCTCAGCGCGAGCACGGCCGCAAAGACAACCGCACTCTTCGACGGCCATCGTCGATAGATCGTCTGTTTGCCGACGCCGGCACGTGCGGCGATCGCTTCGACCGTCACCTTCTCGTAGGGCTGCTCTGCGACGAGTGCGCGAGTGGCCTCGAGTATCGCCTGGCGGGACCGAGCCCTCCGACGCGAGTGATCCGGCCCGCTTTTCTCTGTCACCGCCTCAGCGTAGTACAGAAACGAGACGGTGCGTATTGACATCGGGCGTCACACGCAACTACCTTCGTTCCGAGACGCAACGTTCCGTTTACCGAAGGTGGAGATCAATGACAACCCCACGAGTCTGGTTCATCACCGGCGCATCCCGCGGCCTCGGACGAGCCTTCACCGAAGCCGTCCTCGCTGCGGGTGACCGCGTCGTGGCCGCCGCGCGCAACGTCGATCCGCTCGAACCGCTGACCGACCGATACCCCCGACACCTGGTGCCTCTGTCGATGGACATCACCGACCGCGCCGCCGTGATCACCGGGGTCGAGAAGGCGGTGACCGCCTTCGGCCACGTGGACGTCGTTGTCAACAATGCCGGCGGCATGCTCTACGGCATGGTCGAGGAAGCCACCGAGGCCCAGATCCGGGCACACATGGATCTGAACTTCTTCGGCGCGGTCTGGGTTGCGCAGGCGATACTCCCCCACCTCCGTACCCGCGACGATGCACGGCTCCTGCAGGTCACGTCGATGGGTTCCGGCGGCGGAATGGCCACGGTCGGCTTCTACGGAGCAGGCAAGGCAGCGCTGGACTCGGTCAGTGAGGCGCTGGCGATGGAAGTCAGCCAGTTCGGCATCAAGGTCACGATCGTGCAGATGGGCGGCTACGAGACAACCTTGTTCACCACCGGCACAACGGCCACCGAACCACTGCCGGAGTACCAGGATCTCCGTACCGAGATGGAGACGATGTGGGGTGACGCCGTCGCACCTCCGCCGGCGACGGCCGCCGCCGTCATCATGGAGCTCGCGGCGCTCGCGGATCCTCCTCGGCGCCTCATCGTCGGAAGTCAGTCCTTCGACCACGTCCTGCAGATGGACCAGATGCGTGCGGACGACTATCGGAAGTGGGAGAGCCTCAGCCGGAAGGCTCCGGGCTGAGGCTCCGCCGCGCCTAGATCGTCATCGCTTCGCGCACCGCGTGTTCGGCAGCCGCGCCACCCTCACCCGACGAGGTGACCCGTCCACTCTCGAGGACGTAGTACTGCTGTGCGGCCTCGAGGGCGAAGCCGATGTGCTGTTCGACGAGGAGCACGCCGAGGCCGCCGCGCTGGGTGAGCGTGGTGATCGTCTGTTCGATCTCGGCGACCACCGAGGGTTGGATGCCCTCGGTGGGCTCGTCGAGGATCAGCATCCGCGGCTCGGTGATCAGCGCCCGCGCGATCGCGAGTTGCTGACGCTGCCCACCCGACAGGAGTCCGGCCCGGCGGCCGAGCAGCTCCTTGAGCGCCGGGAACATGTCCAGCATCTCGGCGATGAGTTCCTTGCCGCGCTTGCGGCCGTCGGCGACCACTTGCAGGTTCTCGGCGGTGGTGAGGTGGCCGAAGCTCTGCTGGCCCTGCGGCACATACGCGATCCCGTGGGCGACTCGCGCACTGGGCCGGGCACGTGTGATGTCGGCACCGTCGAAGGTGATCGTTCCCTTCGTGGTCTTCACCAGACCGACGGCCGCGCGCAGGAGCGTGGTCTTGCCTGCGCCGTTGTGTCCCATCACTGCGACGACACCGTCGGTGGGCACCTCGATGTCCACTCCGTGGATCACCTCGGTGCGCCCGTAACCTGCATGGATTCCGGACAGTTTCAGCATGTTCAGCCCTTCTCCTGCGTCGAGGGCACCGGAGGGCCGTCGAGCGCACCGTCGGTCTCCCCCGCGATCTCCTCGAGTTCCTCACCGCCGGCGGCTGTTCCGAGATAGACCTCCTGCACCTTCGGATTGGCCTGCACCTCGGCGACCGTCCCCTCGGCCAGAACACGCCCGCGTGCGAGCACCGTCACCGACGTCGCGAACGAGCGCATGAAATCCATGTCGTGTTCGACGACGACCACCGTGCGCTCTCCCCCGATGCGCCGCAACAGGTTCCCCGTCTCCTCCCGCTCCTCGTGGCTCATACCCGCCACCGGCTCGTCGAGCAAGAGCACAGACGCGTTCTGCACCAGCAGCATCCCGATCTCCAACCACTGCTTCTGGCCGTGGGCCAGCACACCGGCAGGCGTGTCCCGCAGATCCTGCAGACCGATGGTCTCGAGCGCCTCGGCGATCGAGTCCGGCACCTGCGCCGGACGACGCCGCAGCATCGTCCACACCGAACGCCCGGCACCCGCCGCGATGTCGAGGTTCTGCAGAACGCTCAATTCCTCGAAGACGCTGGCGGTCTGGAAGGTCCGCCCCACACCGAGACGCGCGATCTGGTGCACCTTCTTGCCGACGAGTTCGACCCCGGACTTCTGGATGGACCCGGTCGGTTTCACCAGACCCGTGATCGCGTCGATGATGGTGGTCTTCCCGGCACCGTTCGGTCCGATCAGGAAGCGCAGATCACCCTGTAGCAGAGTCAGATCCACATCCGACACCGCCTTGAAACCGTCGAATTCGACGCTGAGTCCGCGCACCTGGAGGTAGTCGCTGCTCATGCCGGCATTGCCGCCGGCCATCGGTGAGTGGTCGACGATCGTGGACGACCCGTGTTCGCTCATGTTGAGGCCCCTACCTTGCTGGCTGCGTGCTCGTCGATGTCGCCGGTGGGCGACAGATCAGAGGGTTTCTTCCTGCGCCACTTCATGATCGCTCCGATACCGGCGAGTCCCGCCGGGAAGAAGCCGACGACGACGATGAACAAGATGCCCTGCGCGTAGGTCCACCCGGAGGGGAAGTTCTCGGACAGGCTCGTCTGCGCCCACGCCACCGCGATGGCACCCAGAACCGGTCCGAGCAGTGTCGTGCGACCACCGATCGCCACCCCGATGAGGAACGCGATCGAGGGCACGATCCCGACATCGGCGGGCGAGATGATCCCGACGATGGGGACGAACATCGCCCCGGCGATGCTGGCGAAGAGCGCGGCGATCGCGTACGCGACGACCTTGACGTTGGCCGGGTCGTAACCGAGGAAGCGCACCCGCTCCTCTTGATCGCGGACGGCGACGAGGAGCTCGCCGTAGCGGCTGTACATCAGCTGCCGCGTGATGGCAACGACGGCGAGGAGGATGGCAGCGGTGATGAAGAACAGCAGCTGACGGTTGACCGGGTCGTTGAGCGCGAGGCCGAAGAAGCTCCGGAACCGGTTGAGCCCGTTGCTGCCTCCGGTCGTCTGCTGACCGATGAGCAGGATGGCGAAAGCCGCGGCGAGCGCCTGCGACAGGATGGCGAAGTACGCGCCCTTGACCCGTCGCTTGAACACCCCGAGTCCGAGCAGGATCGCGAGCAGTGTCGGCACCACCAGGATGCCGAGGATCGTCACCAGCGGCGATGCGAACGGCTGCCAGTATCCCGGCAGCTCCCGGATTCCGGCGATCTGCATGAAATCGGGCACGTCGTCGCCACGCAGCTCGGCGTCGGAGATCTTCAGGTGCATCGCCATGATGTAGGCGCCGAGACCGAAGTACACGCCCTGTCCGAGCGTGAGCATCCCGCCGCGTCCCCAGGCCAGACCGATACCGACGGCCACGATGCCGAAGCAGAGGAACTTGCCGAGCAGATTGAGACGGAAGTCGGAGAGGACCGCGGGGGCGACCCCGAACAGCAGGAGCGCGGCAACCGCGAAACCTGCCCAGACCTTCCACGAACCGCTGAAATAGTCCTTCACACGAGACTCCTCGACTGGACCGTGAACAGACCCTGCGGCCGGATCTGCAGGAAGATCACGATGATGACGAACACGGCGACCTTGGCCACCGACGCCGTCGTGTTGTATTCGATGAACGAGTTCAGGACACCGAGGGTGATGGCCGCGATGACCGCGCCCTTGATCTGGCCGAGACCGCCGATGACCACCACGAGGAACGCATCGATCAGGTACGTCATCCCGGTGTTGGAGCTGGTCGAGCCGATGAGCGTCAGCGCCACCCCGGCCACGCCGGCGAGGCCCGAGCCGATGAAGAACGTGGTGATGTCGGTGCTGCGGCTGGAGATACCGCTCGTCTCGGCGAGATCGCGATGCTGGACGACCGCCCGGATGCGCCGGCCCATCGACGTGTATTTCATGATGACCGCGATGGCGGTCACGGCGACCACCGCGAGCAGCATGATGAACAACCGCGTCTTGGGAACCACCGCACCGAGGATGTCGACGCCCCCGGACAACCACGACGGCGCGACCACGTCGACAGCGGGAGCGCCGAAGATGTCGCGGGCCAGCTGTTGCAGGATCAGTCCGACACCGAAGGTCACCAGCAGCGTGTCCAGCGGCCGGTCGTACATCCGTTTGATCAACGTCACCTCGAGGAGAACGCCCATCAGGCCGCCGACGAGGAACCCGATGACCAGCGAGATGATCAGGGACACACCGGCATTGGATACCAGGTATTCCTGCACCGAGTAGGCGGTGTAGGAGCCGGCCATGATGAACGATCCATGGGCCATGTTGATGACGCCCATCTGACCGAAGGTCAACGACAGGCCTAGAGCTGCCAGCAGCAGAATCGAACCGAGACTGAGCCCGGTGAAGAGCTGTCCGATAACGGTTTCCACGTGACTATCCGTTCGTCGGCGGCGTGTGCCGCGTTCGCCAAGGGGTGGGCCGTGCGCGACCCGTCCCGCGTCGTGGACGCGGGACGGGCCTTCGACGGTGTCAGTTGCTCAGGCCCTCGGCCCACGGGTAGGACTTCAGGAAGGGGTCAGGTTCGATCGGCTGACCCGAATCCCACACCGTGTAGATGAGCCCGTCGCCGCGGATCTCGCCGATGCGGGCGGTCTTGGTGATGTGGTTGTTCCCCCCGTCGATGGTGACGAGGCCTTCAGGAGCGTCGAAAGTGACTCCGCCGGCGGCCTTCTGGACGTCGGCCACGGCGAACGAGTTGGCCTTCTCGACGGAGTTCTTCCACAGGTACACCGACACGTAGGCGGCCTCCATCGGATCGGAGGTCGGCTTGTTGGCGCCGTATGCAGCCTTGTAGTCACGGACGAACGACGCGTTCGCCGGGTTGTCGATGGTCTGGTAGTAGTCCCACGCGACCAGCTGGCCCTCGATGTTGTCCACGCCGATACCGCCGACCTCTTCCTCGGCGATCGACACCGACACCACCGGCATCGCCTGCGGGGTGAGGCCGACGTTCTTGTACTCGCGGAAGAACGCGACGTTGGAATCGCCGTTGAGCGTGTTGAACACGGCATCGGCGTCGGCGGCCCGGACCTTGTTGACGATGGTCGAGAAGTCCGTCGAACCGAGCGGGGTGTAATCCTCGCCCTTGATCTCGATGCCGTTGGCCTCGGCGTATGCCTTGATCACGCGGTTCGCGGTCTGCGGGAACACGTAGTCGCTGCCCACGAGGTACAGGGATTTGACGCCCTTTTCCTTCAGGTATTCGAGGGCCGGGACGATCTGCTGGTTCGTGGTGGCGCCGGTGTAGAAGATGTTGGGCGAGGATTCGAGACCCTCGTACTGAACCGGGTAATACAGCAACGAATTGTTGTCCTCGAAGACCGGCAGCATGGCCTTGCGGCTCGACGACGTCCAACCGCCGAACACGGCTGCGACACAGTCGCTGGAGATCAGTTTCTCGGCCTTCTCGGCGAAGATCGTCGGCTCCGACGCCCCGTCCTCACCGACGAGGGTGATCTGTTTGCCCAGCACACCGCCGTCGTCGTTGATCTGGTCCACGGCGAGCTTGATGGAGTCACGCACCGTGACCTCCGAGATGGCCATCGTGCCCGACAACGAGTTCAGCGAACCGACCTTGATGGTGTCCCCGGAGGTGTCGACACAGGATTGGGCGGTCGACGCCGACTCGTCGCTGGCCGAGCTACCGCACGCGGTCAGCACCAGCGCGACCGCGGACAGCGCCGCGGGAATGAGGATGCCGTACCGCCTACGGCGCGAGGTCGAGGGCGCAGGCGGAGTTGTGTCCCCCGGGGGCGGGGCGGACGGCAACGAAACAGACGGCATCGGAAGCCTTTCTCACTACGTCTCAGGTCGACTCTGGTGGGGCCACGACGAGCACGCGGCATGACGCCGCGCGACCCCCCGATGAGATACGCGTCGCAACATGTTTGCGATCTCGCGTATGGGGGGTAAACGTATTTTGACTTTGTTACGCCGGCGTGACGAGAGATGAAATCGGTGTTTCCGCTTTCAGCGGACTCTCAGCCGATGCGCACCGACGAATGATGTTGCCGTCATTGAAGTTTGAGAAGCGTGGGTTTGACACCCCCGCACGAGGTGGGTTAGTGGGCGAAGGCGGCCTCGATCTCGGCCCGCGTCCGTTCAGGGTCGGATCCGAGTTCGTATCGCGGAAGGGTGTGCGGCACATCTGTTCCCTGCGCGACGCGCCGGCGCGCGGCTGCGAACTCCGGCGCCTCTCCCATCGTCAGGTGCGCGGAGTTGATGATGCTCCAGACCATGCTGCGGCGGACACGGCGTTCGACCGGGTTCGGGGCGCGATACATGATGAGCTGCTTCGCCCAGCGCGGCATGGTGTCACGGATCGCCCAGTCCACCGCTCCCTGCGCCGGGTTCTGCACGTTGCCACCGGTGGCCATCGCATTGCCGTGTGTCAGAGCCAGTTTCGGTAGATACTCCTCGAGGCAGGCGAGGGTCTCCGCTTTGGTCGTCGGCAGATCGGTGGCGCCGAGTGCGTGCCCGACGCGGACGAATTCCGCGTAGTAGCCGTCGAGTTCCGCACCGCGCAGCGGCCGCGGGTGATAGATCTCGTGAGCGGTCGCGATCCCCCAGACCACCGTCGCATAGTTCCACCGGAGCCAGGTCGGATCGTCGGCGTCGTAGGCGGCACCGTCGGGCCGCACCCCCTTGATCGTGTGATGCATCGAGCGCACCGTCCGTGCGAGCCGCTCTGCGGTCTCCGTGGAGCCGTAGGCGGTGCCCATGAAGAAGGCGAGCGAGTGGCCGAGGCGGGTCATGGCCCCGTCGGGGTCGATGGAGAGTGTCGGGGTGCCGTCCCCCCGACGCCGGACCAGCCGCGAGTGCTGGACTCCCATCCAGAAGATGCTCGGGTCCAGACGCTCGAGATACGCCGCGCACTGCAGTCCGAAGATCAGTGCGGGAGTGTGCGAATGCACGTACCAGGTCGCGCTGTCCGGCCCGAACCAGCCGGGGTCGCCTGCAGGGTTCTCGAAATCCATCCCGCGGAAGAACTTCGCCCGGACGTTCTCGTCGAACTTGCCGTTGAGCCAGGAGCCCACGAACTCATGCGGCAGGGTCAGCGGAACCCACTCGGTGGACGGGAGTCGTACGGGAGCCAGGGACACGGTCATCGACGGTCCTTCCGGGAAACGGGCGTGTGGTCACGGTCGTACCCAGAGTAGACCTCTGGACACGGTTGTGACCAGATCTGGAGTCGAGGGGCGTCACCGCACTATGGTGGAGCGATGTCCGTACCGACCCGATGGGCCGGCGTCCCGCTCGCCGTTCGCCGCGCCGAACGCCGCGCAGATCTGATCGCGGCGGCCTTCGACATCTTCGGCGGCGAGGGCACCGAGGCCGAGCTGTCGGTGCGCTCGGTCTGCCGTCAGTGCGGATTCAACACCCGGTACTTCTACGAGAGCTTCGCCGACATCGACGAACTGCTCGGCGCGCTCTACGACGCCACCGCGGGCGACCTCGCCTCCGTGGTCGAGTCGGCGATGACCGACGCAGGCCCTTCTGTGCGTGCGCGCACCAGGGCGGGCATCCGCGCGGTGCTCGGCCACGCCTCGTCAGACCCTCGTCGTGGCCGGATTCTGTTCACCGCCGCTGTCACCAATCCCGTTCTCGCACAACGTCGCGCCGCGACCCAGGACATGCTCCGCGAGCTGGCCTTCGCCGAGGCGGACGCTCACGACGCCGATCCGCTGACCGGGCGGATCCGCGCGGCGATGTTCACCGGCGCGATGGCCGAACTGGCTCGGCAGTTCCTCGCCGGCGGCCTCGGCGACGACCTCGAACGGGTCGTCGACGAGGTCCTGGCGGCCCTCCGGCACTGACCGGATTCCGTAGCGAGAATGCGCGCCATAGGCGTTGTGTTGCTACGGAATCGGAGTTCCGAGCCGCGCCATGAGCCCCCGGTCGAGGGCACGGATCATCACGAGACACCCGAGGCCTGACAGAACCAACCCGGTCGCGAAGACCGCCGGGAACCCGAACAGATCGCCGACGACTCCCGCAGCGAACCCGGCAGCACCCTGCACCCCGACCACAGCGCAGGCGAACAAGGTGTAGTCGCTGCCTTCGTAACCCTTCTGGCACGCGTCCATCATCAGCGTGAACACCGCGACCGTGGCCGCCCCGCCCAGGATGTGCTCGGCGAGACTGGCCGTCATCACAAGCCAGAAGCCGCCGACCCCCGATGACGCGACCAGGTACAGCGCGAGACTGAGCGTCTGGGTGGCGCCGCCGACGAGCAGCGCGTGTCGCCGGCCATAGGTGTAGGCGAGCCATCCGCCGAGCGCCGCTCCACCGAGAGCTCCTGCCGAGGACAGCGCACCCTCGATGAGGGCGATCTGCCCCAGCGTGAGCCCGATGTCGGACATGAACGGGCCGACGAGCGCCGACGCCATCGAGTTCCCGAACTTGAACGCGCCGACGACGAGAATGAACGCCAGCACGCCGGGCCGGCGCAGACGTGAGATCCACCCGGTGAGCAGGAGGCCGGGCGCCACCGGTTTCGACGACGCGCCGGCCGGTGCCGATTGCGCATCCCGCGCGAGGAACCACACCCAGGCGGTGACCGCGAACAAGAGCACCGACATCACGACGAACAGGGCCCGCCAACCGGCGATCGAGAACAGCCAGAGAAGCCCGCCTCCCCCGGCGATCATGCCGATTCGATAGGCGCCCACCTGGATTCCGTTGCCCAGGCCGCGCTGACGCGGCTCGAGCATCGACACCGCGAGACCGTCTGTCGCGATGTCCTGGGTCGCCGACAGCAGGTTGATGACCGCGATGCCCGCGAGCAACCAGACCAGGGACCCGGACAGGTCGAGGGATGCGAGTACGAGCGCGACGACGGCCGAGGACAACTGGAGCGTCAGCAACCATCTGCGCCGGGTGCCGTAGGCGTCGACGTAGGGCGCCCACAGGAACTTCAGGCCCCACGGCGCGAACAGCAGTCCGTACACACTGATCTGGGTCAGCGAGTAGCCCTCCTCGCGGAGGATGACGGGGATGGCCTGACTGAAGAACCCGTAGGGCAGGCCCTGCGCGAAGTACAGGACGGTCAGCAGCACCAGGGTGCCGACAGCGAGTCGGCCGGAGCGCGGAGTCGACATCGATGGCGGACTCGACATGGGTGCCATCATGCCGCACGCGGTGCCGGCAGGTCGGCCCTGATCCGTTCGCGCTCGGCGCCCGAAGGCCTCAGGAGGATCGGGCGACGTGCGCGGCGATGCCGTCCAGGATGAGCTGCAGTCCGAAGTCCTCGTCGATCGGTTGAGAACGCGCGGAGCCCAGAGCCGCGACCGTGCACGGGAACCGGGCGGGATCGGCGAGGTTCGTCAGTATCTGCTCGAAGTACGACGCCCCGGCGTGGTCGTCTCCGCTCTCATTCTCACCGTCATGGTCGTCATCATCGTCTCGGTGTTCGACGCTGCGACGATGCTCGATCTCCACCCGACTGGCCGACAAGGCGTACTGCGCAAGCAGTCCGACGATCTCGAACCGGTCGTCGCCGGGCAGGTCGAATTCGTCGAGGATCTCGAAGGCCGCCTCGATCCAGGCCATGCGATTCGGTCCGGGAATCGCACTGGTGAGGGGAAGGTCGAGGTACCAGGGGCGCTCCACGATGCCGTCGATCTGCGCACGGGTCCACGCCACCAGGTCGTCTCGCCACCTGCCGGTGCGCGGCGGGATGGTCAGGGCACCGGTCGCGGTGTCGAGCATCAGGAGCAGCAACTGATTCTTGCCCGACACATGGCGATACAACGCCATCGACGAGCACCCGAGCGCCTCGCCGATCCGCGCCATCGAGACCGCGTCGAGGCCCTCGGCGTCGGCGATACCGATGGCGGCGTCGACGATGCGGTCGAGACTGAGCGCCGGTTTGGGTCCGCGACGGCCTTCCCGTGCGCCCGTCCACAGTCGTTTCAGCGTGTCCTCGGAACTCACGGCACCCTCGTCTCCTCTTGCCGAACCTTGCCGAACCACAGAACTGCGTCTAGTGTACGCAGTTACCCAAATAAACAGTTTCTCCTGTACGCAGATTGGATCGCCCATGCCCACCAGCGCCCGCACCGCCGCTCCTCCCGTCGAAGCCATCGGCCTCGTCAAGTCGCTGGGCAGCGGAGACAACCGAGTGCCCGTTCTCAGTGGACTCGACCTCGAGGTCGGCGCCGGCGAGGTCGTCGCCCTCCTCGGCCCCAACGGGGCAGGCAAGACCACGACGGTCCGCATCCTGTCCACACTCACCCGACCCGACGGCGGGACCGCGCGCGTCGGCGGCTTCGATGTCGCCACCCAGCGCCGCCAGGTGCGCGAGATCATCAGTCTCACAGGGCAATATGCTGCGGTCGACGACAAGCTCACCGCTCGCGAGAACCTCACGATGATGGGGCGTCTGGCCCACCATCGCCGGCGGACCGTCGATGACCGGGTCGACGAACTCCTGACCGCGTTCGATCTCAGTGACGCCGCCGACCGGCTGGTGGCGACCTACTCCGGGGGCATGCGCCGGCGTCTTGATCTCGCTGCCGGACTACTCGACCGGCCGGTGGTGCTCTTCCTCGACGAGCCGACCACCGGCCTGGACCCGCGGAGTCGTCAGATGCTGTGGCAGGTCATCGACGATGTGGTCGCCCAGGGAACCGCAGTGTTGCTGACCACGCAATACCTCGAGGAAGCAGACCGCCTGGCCGACCGCGTGGCCCTCATGAGCGGCGGGCGGATCGGGACCACCGGCACGCCGGAGGACCTGAAACGCCGCGTCGGCGAGGCCGCACTCGAGTTCGTCGTACCGACCGCGGCCGATGCGGCGGCACTCGCCCGCGACCTCAGCGGCTTCGGTCCCTCGGTCCAGGCGACCACCGTTCGCATCCCGACGGACCGTTCGTTGTCCCACACGCGCGCGGTCCTCGACGCCGTGGAACACACCACGGTCACCGTCGACGCCTGGGAATTACGCTCTCCCACAATGGACGACGTGTTCCTGGCCTCGACCGGCCGGCCGGCGGTTCCGGCGACCGGCGAGGAGGTCGCGGCATGAGCGTCGACGCCCCGCCGGTCCACGACGCGTCGTCGAGGCGGCTTCGGCACCTCCGCATCGACGCGACCACGATGTTCTCGCGGTCGTTGCGCATGATGAGCCGCGATCCCGACGAGTTGCTCCTCGCCCTCATCCTGCCGATCGCCATCATGCTGATGTTCGTCTACGTGTTCGGCGGCGCCATGTCCGTGGGCACCGACTACATCACCTATGCGACCCCCGGGGTCATCCTGCTGTGCGCGGGTTACGGCGCGTCCAACACCGCACTGGCGGTGGCCACCGACATGAACGGCGGCATCATCGACCGCTTCCGGTCGATGCCCATCGTCGGTGTGACCGTGGTGTTCGGACATGTCGCGGCCAGTCTGGTGAAGAACTCCGTGTCCACCGCGGTCGTCCTGATCGTCGCGGTGGCCATCGGGTTCCGGCCCTCGGCATCGCCTGCCGAGTGGCTCGCTGCCGCCGGGATCGTCCTCGCCTATGTCCTGGCGATCACCTCCCTCGCCGCATTCATCGGGGTGTCGGTACGAACACCCGCCGCCGCAGGCGGTTTCGGCTTCGTCATGCTCTTCCTGCCCTATGTGTCGAGCGCATTCGTGCCACCGGAGACGATGCCGGCGTGGCTGCGCGGCTTCGCCGAGACGCAACCGGTCACCCCGGTCATCGAATCGATACGGGCCCTGCTCGTCGGTGTGGGCACCGGCGGGTCACCGGTGCACGACCTGGGGTCGCAGTCTGTAACCGGACTCGCGTGGTGCGCGGCGATCACGATGCTGTCACTCGCCGCGGCCGGTTGGGTCTTCGCCCGGAAAGGACGGTGAGTCGAGGATGGCGACCGGTCAGCCGTTCGTGTTTCGCGTGAACGGAGCCGCCGACTTCCGGGGCGATGCGCCGGGCCGTGGGCGGTATCCGCTCACGATGGACATCCGGTTGAACGCGTTGATGGTCACCGCCGCCCAGATCAGCACCGCGGTCTGCTCCGTGTCGAGGATGTCGGTCGCCCGGTCGTAGGCGAGATCGGCGGCGTCGTGCGCGGGTAGCTCGGTGACCAGTTCGGCGATCTCCAGGGCCGCCTGTTCGACGTCGTCGAACAGGTCGGGCGCATCACGCCACCCGGCGATGACGTCGATCTGCTGTGTCGACAGGCCCGCGGAACGGCCCAGTTGCGCATGGAGATCCATGCAATAGGCGCAGCCGTTGATCTGCGAGCACCGCAGATTCACCAACTCGACGAGTGACCGGTTCAACCCGATCGACTCGGCGGCCGCGGTGACCTCGGCCGACACCGCGATCAGCTTCCGATAGACCTGCGGCGTGGTCTTGTCGATTCGCACCCGTTGCGCAGGCATGGCCCAACAGTAGCCGCCGGCGGCCGCCGCTCCTCGCGCCGCACACCTCGCTCACACGAAATCCTCACCCCGTGTGCGTACGACTACTCATCCCTACCGGGTCGCGGTGGGTCATCGTCGGATCATGACCTCTCCCAGCAGCATGTTCGGCGGCGATCCGAGTACTGCCACGCTTGCCCGGATCTCGACCGAGTTCGACGCCATCGCGCGTCAGATGTCCACCGTGTCAGCCGAGTTCGCTGAGCTCAGGCGCATCGTCGCCCAACCGGACGGGTCGGCTCGCGAGGCCGTCGCCGCGCCGCAGTCCACACCCCACACAGCGCCTCCCGGCCTCACTCCGCCGACCGTGGCGTCGCCTCCGCCGACGCCGAGGCACCCGCATGAGGCCCCGCCTCGACCATGGGCACCCGCGGCGCCGCCGTACGCGCAGCTACACCGGCCGCCGACCGCTCCCCCGATGCCGCCGGGTGCCGCCGTACCCCCGATGAGCAATCCAGGTGACCCGACCGGTCGCCCGAACACGTCGTATCGGCCGCCCGTGCCGCCGGTCGTCCCACCGCCGCGGCCGCCCGGACCGTCGATGTCCGAACGCATCGGCGCGGCGGCCGAGCGCGGATTGATCGGCAAGATTCTCGCCACCGCCGGGGTCGGCGTCACACTCATCGGCGTCGCACTGCTCCTCGTCCTGGCCGCTCAGGCCGGAATCCTCCGTCCGGAATTCCGCGTCGCCGGCGGCGCGGTCCTCGCCGCGGCACTGGTCGCCGGTGGAATGTGGCTGCGCCGCCGGGCCGATGGCCGGATCGGTGCCATCGCCCTGACCGCCACCGGCATCGCGGCCGGCTACCTCGATGTCCTGGCCGCGACCAAGATCTACGAGTGGCTGCCGATCATCCCCGGCCTCTGCGTCGCCGGACTCGTCGCGGCAGGTGGTCTCGTCCTGGCCCATCGGTGGCACAGCGAACATCTGGGGCTTCTGGTCGTGGTGCCGCTGATCGTCCTGGCCCCGGTCCTCACCGGCGGACTGGACACGACCCTGATCGCGTTCATGGTGGTGCTCTGCGCCGCGTCGGCGTGGGTCCAGTTCGGCCGTGACTGGATCTGGCTGCACGCCGTCCGCCTGGCCGCACCCACGATCCCGCTCACCCTGGTCGGCCTCTTCGGCCTCGCCGGATGGGGTGCGCCCGGAAACGCCGACCCGGTGTTCGCGACAGCGGTCGCCGTGGTCGTCGCCCTCGGCGTCGGCGGTGCGCTGCTCTCCATGCCCACCACCAGATTCCGGGAGGTCCTGGCGGGTCTCGCGAGTGCGACGACCATCCCGGTACTGTTCGCCGGTTCGGCAATGGGCATGCCGGGCGCGGTCATCCTCCAGACCTCGATCGCGCTGGCGCTCATCGGCACCGTACTGATCGGCTCAGGGCTGATCGGTTCAGGGCTGATCGGTTCGGGGTTCACGGGTTCGGGCACCACCACTCGCCTGGTACCCGACTCCGTCGCCCAGATCTGGTCCGCCACTGCACTTCTCATGCTGTTCGTCGCGGTGCTCGTAGCCTTCGACGGCACGGTGGCGGTCGCCGTGATGCTGGGGCTGGCCACGGTGACCGGTCTCGTCGCCCGCTCGTCGCCGGTGGCCTCGCGGGTACTTCTCGCCGGGGGCTCGGTCATCTGGGCGATCGGTTTCGCAGCCCTTCTCGACGCTGTGCCGCCGTACGTGCTCGCCGACGCCGATCTGATGGAACGCGACGCACACCTCGGAATCGTCGTCGCGAGTCTGTTCGCGGCCTCCGGAGCGATCGTCCTGGCTGCGGGCTGGGCGCGGCTGACCGACGAAAGCCTCTCTCGCGCAGCCCACATCATCGCCGGCACGGTCGTCGTCTTCTCGCTCACCGCGATCAGCGTGACCGCGGGCGTACTTGTCGGCGGACCAGACGGATTCCTGGCCGGGCACGTTCTGGCGACCACCTGCTGGATGGCCCTCGCCGGCGTGGCGCTGGCCTACGCCCGGCGGCGTGGTGGCGCTGCCCGTACCGCCGCTGTCACCGGAGGTATGGTCCTCGTCGCCGCGGCGATCGCCAAGCTGTTCCTCTTCGACCTGGCCACTCTCGACGGCATCTTCCGCGTCGTCGTGTTCATCGTGACCGGACTCATCCTCCTCGGGCTGGGTGCCTGGTATGCACGCGCCCTGCAGGACGATCGGCCGAATCCGGATTCGGTGACCACCGCCTGACCTGCCGACCCGTATGACCCCGTACCCGCACCGCGGCTACGGGGTCATACGGGTCACCGGGCTAGGCGGTCGTGCGGACCGGCACGGCGACGTCGACCTCGGTCGTCTCGTCATGCGAGGCGGGACGACGATCCGGCGCCGTCCGTGCGTGCGTCAGGTACAGCGTCAGACCGACGAAGGTCAGTCCACCGACGAGGTTGCCGATGACGGTGGGGATCTCGTTCCAGACCAGGTAGTCGGCGATCGAGAAGTCGCCGCCGAGCATGAGACCCGACGGGAAGAGGAACATGTTGACGATCGAATGCTCGAAGCCCATGTAGAAGAACACCATGACCGGCATCCACATCGCGATCACCTTGCCCGGCAACGACGTCGACATCATCGCCCCGACCACACCGGTCGACACCATCCAGTTGCACAACACTCCGCGGATGAACAGTGTCAGCATTCCGGCCGCGCCGTGCTCGGCGTAGCCGACGGTGCGGCTGTGCCCGATCTCTCCGAGCTGTCGTCCCACCTCGTCGGGGCCGACGCTGAACCCGTAGGTGAGGATCACCGCCATCATCACCGCGACCAGGATGGCCCCGAGGAAGTTCCCGATGAACACCAGGCCGAAGTTGCGGAGCATCGACTTGACGGTGACGCCCCGGCGTTTGTCGATCAGTGCCAGCGGGACGAGGGTGAACACACCGGTGAGCAGGTCGAAGCCCATCAGGTAGAGCATCACGAATCCCACCGGGAACAGCACCGCGCCGAGCAGCGGCTCCCCCGTCCGAACGGTCACCGTCACGGCGAACGCGGCCGCGAGGGCCAGGATCGCTCCCGCCATGAACGCCCGGATCAGCGTGTCGCGCGCCGACAGGAACACCTTCGCCTCGCCGGCGTCGACCATCTTCACCGCGAATTCAGACGGCTTCACATAAGACATGTGGTTCTCCTCGAACTCCTCAGTAGTCGCCCCATGGAAGCGGGGCCACATGTCCGCACGGTGTCATCGGCGAGTCATCGTGTTACACCGGCCTCACTTCCCGGGCCGCGACGTGTGAAGTGCACCCGCTGGGAACCAGCGGTGGCCCACACCACCATTCGTGGGGATACTGACCGATGGTGCCGCGCCCGAACAACGTTGCGCGCTCCGGCACGTCACCGCCGAACAGCACCGTTTCAGATCCCATCACCGCGAGGAGAACACGATGACCACCCCGATCATGCCGAAATCCGAAGCGGCGGAACTGATCAACTCGGCACGCATCCGACAGGGGCTCACCTGGGCGAGCATCGCCGACACGATCGACGCGCCGCTGGTGTGGACGGTGGCGGCGCTGCTGGGCAAGCATCCCGTTCCCCCGGCGAAGGCCGCCGCCGTCGTCGAGCTGCTCGGACTCGGTGAGGGCGTTGCGGAGAGCCTGCGGTTGCAGCCCACCCGGACACCTGACGAGGCAGCCACCAGCGACCCCACCATCTACCGCCTCTACGAGGCGCTCGACGTGTACGGACCCGCCCTGAAGGAACTCATCCACGAGGAGTTCGGGGACGGGATCATGAGCGCCATCAACTTCAAGATCGGGATCGAGCGCCGCGCCGACCCCGACGGCGACCGCGTCGTGGTGACGTTCGACGGGAAGTTCCTCGACTACAACTGGTGACGCCCCCGACGTCAGGCCTCGGCGCCGAGAGACCGCAGGGCCACCATCATCGACGCGTAGACGGAGGGTTCGGTCGGGTCGAACCCCAGTACCCCCCTTATGCGCTCCAGGCGCTGGTAGAGGCTCTGCCTACCGATGTGCAGCACCTCGGCCGACCGTGTCGCACTGCATCCGTGCGCGAGGTGCACCGCCAGCGTGCGTACGAGTTCGGTCGAGGCGCGCTCGTCGTGAGCGGCCAGCGGCGCCGCGAGCGCGGTCAGTTCCGCGCGCACAGAGGGCTCCAACGCCCCGATGGCCTCGTCGACGAGCAGCTCGCGCGCGGTGTGCACCCGCCGGCCCGCACCGGCCGGTGACACCGCGGACGCGGCAAGACCCAGCTGCCGCGCGCACCGCCGCAGGGAGTCGGTCAGAGTTCTCGAGGCGTCGGTGCCCGGGCGCGAAGGGTCGATGCCCACGGGGTCGCCGACCACGATCGTCGTGCGTCCCAGCCCGCTGGTCCGGGCCAGCCCGGACGCCACCCGGTCGACCGGGTCGACGTTGCCGGGAGTACCGACCGGAACCGAGACGAGCGCGTACACCGTCGCGTCGACGATGCTGCGGGCCATCGAGTCGAAAGCTGCGGCGGCCACCGCGGCATCGGCCATCCGCGGGTCGGGCGCCTCCGCGGCGATGGGCACCAGCACCGACGGGCCGCCCACGCTGACACCTGCACCGGCAAGACGTGTTTCGAGGTCGGCACGGCGCAGCGGACGGCCATCGACCAGGTCCTCGACGAGCCTCGCCGCCAGTGCTGAGCCCCGCGCCCCGGCGCGCGTCAACCCCACCGACACCGGTCCGGCGGCCGCTCGCAGGAGCGTCTCGGCAAACGGGACCGTCGGCGCACCGGCACGTTCACCGACGACCAGACGCGCCAGCGACCGCCCTCTGCTTCTGACGGGCACCTCAGCCACCGCCCGGTCGACGACGCGCCACGCGGCCGAGTCGTCATCGACCCCGTGAGCGGACACGAGCGCGCCGGCCGCGGTCAGGAGAACGACCGGCGCATCGAGCAGGCCGGCGAGATGCTCCAGCATCGGGGCAACCCCGGCACCGGCGGCCAGATCGTCGTGCAGGGCGTCGTCGAGGAGTGCGCGCATCCGCAGTTCGTCGACCTCGCGCGCCGCGATCGAGGTGTTGACGGCTCGGCACACATCGATGAAAGGGACGACCGACCGGAGTTCGATGATCGGCAGCCGCGTGGCCGACCCCGCGCGCACCATCTCCTCGGGGACCTCGTCGAAGGTGCGCCCGACCTCGAAGGCGACGGCGGCCACCCCGCGCTCGGCAAGGTCGTGCACGTAGTGCTTGCGGGTGCCGCCGTCGAGTCCGCGCAGGCCGAGTCCCGTCGTGAGCAGCAGCTCACCGCCGGTCAGCAGCGGTCCGATCTCGTAGATCTCACTGGAATGGACCCAGCGCACCGGATCGTCGAGCCGGTCGTGACCACACAGGATTCTGGGGTCCGCGGGTGCGAGCTGGTCGCGGAGGATCTGGCGCAGGGTCGGCATCGACACCGTGTCGCCGCGCTCGGGGCTGGGGATCATGGGTTGACACTATGCAGTGCTCGCACCGTGTGCAGCACGACGTTTTGTCGGTTGTCTCGTCGCGGTGTGCACGGCACTCTCGACACCATGACGCGCACGCTCCACGATCACGCAGACCTCGACCTCCCCGCACTGCTCGACATCGCCGTCGACGAGGCGCTCACCGGGTTGGCAGAAGGCGGTATCCCGATCGGCGCGGCCCTGTTCGCCGCGGACGGCACTCTCCTCGGCCGGGGGCACAACCGGCGGGTGCAGGACGACGACCCGTCGGCACACGGCGAGACCGATGCGTTCCGGGCCGCCGGACGTCAGCGCGATTACGGTTCGACGATCATGGTGACCACGCTGTCACCGTGCTGGTACTGCTCGGGTCTGATCAAGCAGTTCGGCATCGGCACGGTGGTCATCGGCGAACACACCTCGTTTTACGGCGGCGAGGATTGGTTGCGCGACAATGCGGTTGACGTCATCGTGCTCGACGACCAGCGATGCATCGACATGATGTCGACCTACATCGAGGAGAACCCGGCGGTGTGGAACGAGGACATCGGCCGCACGGTCGACGAGGACACCGCGGAGGGAAAGCCGTGACCGGCAGCCCGGTCCTCACGGTCGACCTGGCCGCGTGGCGCTCGGGAGGGACCGCGGCGGAGTCCGTGTGCGCCGCCGTCGACGAGTCGTTGCAGAAGGCCGGCTTCCTCCTCGTCACGGGACACGGATTGGATCCCGAGCTACCCGGCGCACTGCGTGCCGCCGCCCGCCGATTCTTCGCGCTGCCAACCGATGTCAAAGAGCGGTACTCCGTCGGCGTCGGCGGTCGCGGTTGGATCGGTCCCGGCAAGGAGGCCAACGGCTTCTCCGAGGGCACCGAGACCCCACCCGATCTGAAGGAGACGTTCACCTCGGGCGCCCAGACGCCGGTGGGAATCCGGGAGGTCGACGATTTCTGGTTCGCTCCCGACGTCTGGCCCGCGGAGATCCCTGAACTCCGTCAGTTGTTCACCGCGTGGACGAGCCAGATGAAGCGGCTCTCCGACGACCTGCTCGAACTGATGGCCGCGGCGCTGGGTCTCGGTGGTTCCGGTGACCCGGCCGCCAATCCCTTTCGCGACCTGGCGTCGAACCCGACGTGGACGGCCAACATCAACCACTACCCGCCCCTGCACGATGTCGGCGAACCCGAGCCGGGCCAGTTCCGCATCGGCCCGCACACCGACTTCGGCACCGTCACCATTCTCGATCGCGAACCGGGAGCGGGTGGGCTGCAGGTGTTCAGCGACGACGGCGGCTGGGCCGACGCGCCGTGGAACCCCGAGGCGCTGACCGTGAACATCGGCGACATCCTCGAGTACTGGTCGGCAGGACGATGGCCGGCGGGACGCCACCGCGTGCTGCCGCCGCAGCCCGACGCACCCGCCGAAGACCTGGTGTCACTGATCTACTTCTACGAACTCGACCACGACGCCACGGTCGTTCCGGTGTCCCCGCCGATCGGGCGACGGTCGGGACTCCCGCCGGTGGTCTCCGGGGAGTTCATCAGGGAACGCCTGGACGCGATCACCGTCGGGTGAGCTCGGGCGCTGCGGTCAGGCCCGCTCTCGCATGACCCCGACGTGCCGGACCGTGCCGGAAATACCAGGGATCTGCTTCACGGGCGACCAGGTACGCATTCCGTCGGTGCTGTCGGAGTACAGGTATCGGTTGTTCCGGTAGGCGTCGAGGTACATACGCCAGGCACCGTTCGGCAACTGGACGACGGCCGGACCTTCGACGAGCAGACCCCAGTTGCCCGGCGGCACGAACCGGTACGGCCCGTACAACGACGTCGCGACCGCGTGCTGGATGAACTTCTTCGTCTCGTTCTTCGTGAACGCGTGATAGGTCGGGCCGACCTTGATGACCGTGGTGTCGATGTGGTCGGCGCCGATGCTCAGCAGCGGGACCGGCGGACTCCAGAACCGCAGCCCCGGGTCCAGCGCTGTCATCACATACGGGACGAAGCCACCACCGGTCGACATCGACAGGATCACGTTGACCCGGCCGCCCTCGACGAACCACTCGGGAGCCCAGGCCTTGGTCGTGAACGGCGACAACGACGGACCGTCGCTCGAACCCGCCGAACCGGAGGAACCGGGCCCGCTCGACGAGCCGAGACCCCTGCCGTCTCCCGTTCCCGGCAGGAACGCGCAGCACAGCGGGACCGGCCAGTTGTACAAGAAGTTCCAGTTCACGCGGTCGCGGCTACGCGCGAACCCGATGTTCGCGCCGTCGGCGGTCGTGTACGTCACGTAATACCAGCCGTCGGTGTGACGGAAGATGCTCGCGTCGCGAACGTAACCCGTCGGCGGTCGATAGGCGGACTTGCGCACCATGCGGTACTCGAGGCCGTCGGTGGACTCGTACACATCCATGTCGCGCGCACTCGAATTGCTGAAGGCCACCATCGTGTACCGCCAGCCCGAGGGGGCGGCATCGCTGCTCGCCGGCGTCGGTACCAGGAGTCCGGCCACAGCGAGCAGCACCACGGTCGTCGCCGCGAGGACGGTTCGTCTGGAAAGAGTCACCGATGCAGTATCGACGACGATCGGCGCGCGATGTGCAACTTTCACCGGGAAGGTCGGCACGTGTCCCAGACGCCGGCGACCGCACGGATCGACGATGCGATCCGTGCGGCCGGCGACGCTCACGGGAGTCCGACGACTCCCCCCGCTCTAGCTGCCGTTGGCGTAGAGCGCGAGGAGCGGACCGATGAAGGCGAGGAGTGCGGTGAGACCGAGTTCAGACGAGGACACTGAATACCTTTCGACATGTGACAACTCCGACGGCCGGTGAACGATTTCACTCAACGGCCAGGCAACACCATCGCATGCGGCGTTTCGTTTTGTCTCGCGAATGAGTTATCAAAACCCGTTCCGGCACAGAGTATTTGAGTGTGGCCGAGCGGCCATTCGTCTCAGTCAGGCGTCCCAGTCGGTCCTGCCGCCTCGACGACGCAACCGCGTGTCGAGATCGGCCATCAGACGCGCGGCTCGCGACGCCGCGCCGCGGGGTTCCGGATACCGGCACAGCACGTCGACGAGTTCGGGCGGCGTCCGTCTGCATATGGCCTCGATCATCTCGTCCCCGACATCCGGGGCGCCGCCGCCCTCGATCTCGGCGATGTAGGCCCGGTTCGCCGCGGACCGAAGGATGTGCCCGACCTGGTGCGCTTTCGCGATCGGATGCAGATAGGCGGACGCCGCGGCGTCGCCGGCGGCTTGTGCGGCCAGTCGCGCGGCCTCCGACGGTGCGGCCCTGGCGGCACGGTGCGCCGCGAAGGCGGTGGTCCGCTGTCGCGCGGATCTGGGTGCACCGCCGATGAAGTGCCGCGCCGCCTCGATGGCCGCGCGCGGCCGCTCGTCGTCGGGCTGCGCTCGCTCGAAAACCGGGAGCACCTCGGCAGCCCATTGCGTGGCATAACGCACGACGACGCGCAGGTCGTCGTCGGTCAACTCGAAGCCTGCCATCGGCCGAACGCTAGCAGCGTCCTCACTCGGCCGTGGGCAACCCGTCGCCACCCGACTCGCGGACCATCGAGTGCACGACGAGCCCCGCGTCCACCGGAGTCGTTGCGGCGACCATGAATCCGGCCCGCTGATAGATCTGCACATTACGATCGTCGGAGGTCTCGAGCGCGACTCGCGCACGCGGCGGGTTCTTCTCGTCGACGACGATCAATCCGGCTCGAACCAGTGCGCTTCCGATGCCGTTGCCCTGACTCTCCGGGTGGACGCCGAGCGTCGCAAGGTTCCAGGCGCCCTCCGGAGGCGCAGGGGTGTGAGCCCGGGCGACGGCGGCCAGCCGGTCGCCGTGCAGGTCGGCCACTTCCGCCTGGAACTGTTCGTCCGGCTCTGGTGTATCCGGGGGCAGCATCGCGATCACACCAGACAGGTCCTGGGTGACCAGCACGACTCCGTGATCGACGGCGTACCCCAGGTACATCCGTTGAAGTCGTTGCAGCCGATCCCGATAGCCGTCGGCAGGGATGGACCATCGTGTCCAGGGATAGGCGTCGAAAGCGGCGGTGAGAGTGCTGGCCGCATCGTCGAGATCCGCGACGGTTGCGTGGTCGATGAAAATGTCACTGCCCTCGAGAGTTACGGTGGTTCCGGGTGATCGGCGGATCACTCTACCGTGGAGACGCATTCGATCCACAACAGTTTTCGCGTGCGGAGACGCACCTCGGGAATTCCGTTGTCCGCAGGTCAGAAACACCTGAGATTCCGCGTTGACGTTGTCAGGAAATCCGCAGGATATCTGTAGCCCTACTCACATCAGGCCCGGGCATCGTGGTGCCGTGAACACGCCCCAGACCCCCATGCCCCAGAACCCCGAGCCACAGAACCCCGAGCCACAGACCCCCGACGACCACGACCCGATCACCGAACCCTTTGGGCCGCCGCGCGGACCCGCGCAGCCACCCGGACCCTGGCTGATGAACCAGCAGGCCACCCCGCCGCCCACGTCGCCCCTGACACATCCGCCCCTGACACATCCGCCGATGCCACCGGTGTCGCGGCCCCGCGCCGGGGTGACCAAACCCATCATCGTGACCGCACTTCTCGCCGGATTGATCGGCGGCGCGGTGGGTGTCGGCGGGACCGCCCTCGTCGGACACAGCGCCGCGCCGTCGGTGCCCTCGCTCAGCTCGGAGCCAGCGGCCGCCGCCAACGCGGCCGGCCTCGAACCGGGATCGGTGACGTACGCGGCGAGCGTCGCGTCGAAGTCAGCCGCCGACATCAAGGTCCAGACCCCCAACGGCACCTCGGTGGGTAGTGGGATCGTGCTCTCCCCGGACGGTTATGTCCTGACGAACCACCACGTCGTCGCGGGTGCCGGATCGGGCAGCAAGATCGTGGTCACCACCGGCGACGGGAAGCAACACACCGCGACGGTGACCGGCAACTCCCCTTCCTACGATCTCGCGGTCATCAAGCTCGACGGCGCATCCGGACTGACGCCGGCGACCCTCGGCGACTCGGACGCACTCAAGGTCGGTGAGCAGGTCGTCGCCGTCGGCAGTCCCGACAGCCTGTCCAACACGGTCACCTCCGGTATCGTCAGCGCACTGTCGCGGACGGTGGCCGCCGGCGACGAAAGCGGTTCCGGCGTGACCGTTTACAACGGTCTGCAGACCGACACACCGATCAATCCCGGCAATTCCGGTGGACCGCTGGTGAATCTTCAGGGACAGGTCGTCGCGGTGAACTCGGCGGTGGACACCGGGCAGGCCGCGAGCGGCGGGTTGCAGACGTTCGGTCTCGGGTTCGCCATCCCGATCAACACCGCCAAGCGGATCGCCAACCAGTTGCTGGAGGATGGCCAGGCCACCAAACCCGTACTGGGGGTGTCCGGTTCACTGTCGTCGAACAACACCGAGGACGGCGCGACGGTGACCACCGTCGAGAGCGGCGGACCGGCCGACAAAGCCGGCATCGACAAGGGCGACGTCATCACGAAGATCGGTGACACCCCGGTGGCCGACTACGCCGACCTCATGGCGCAGATCCTCACCCACAAGCCCGGTGAAACCGTGCCGGTGACCATCGGGTCGGGTTCGGATGCCCGCACGGTCCAGGTGAAGCTCGGCAGCACCGTCGACAAGGAGCAGACAACCGTGCCCGAGTCCGGACGTGACTCCGGCGACGACGGCTCCGGTGGTTCGCGACTGCCGTTCGGCGGCAACCCGTTCGGTTCGATTCCGTGACGGCTCGTCACACCGTGTGGTCAGGTTCGCTCGGTGTGAGTCTCTGCGCGAGCATCACGAGGATGTCGCTCGGACCCCGCACGTAGGTCAGTTTGTAGATGTTCTCGTACGTCGCCACGCCGCGTAGCGGGTGGCAACCATGGCGCGCGGCGATGGCTAGGGCGTCGTCGATGTCGTCGACCGAGAACGCGACACGGTGCATGCCGATGTCGTTGGGACGGGTGGGCGTGGTCTCGATCGCTTCGGGGTGGATGTACTCGAAGAGTTCGAGCCGCCCGCTCCCGTCCGGGGTCTGCAACATCGCGATCTTCGCGTGATTGCCGTCGAGTCCGACTGCGGTGTCGGACCATTCACCCCGGACGGTGTCGCGGCCGATGACCTCCAGGCCGAGGTCGGTGAAGAAGGCGATCGCGGCGTCGAGGTCGCGGACGGCGATGGCGACGTTCTCGAATGTGATGGGCATGCTCGTCACGCTAGTGGTTGCGCACTGCCGAATACGACCTGTCCAGCGATCCCACGGTTCAGCAGTAGGTCTCGCTGAGCGATACCTAGTGCGGAACGTTCACGGCGCGGTACTTGGTCAGCAGTTCCCGCGGGAGATGGCACGAGCTCTCCGGAAAGCGCGCGAGACGATCTTGATGCTCTTCGGCACTGCGCACATAGTTGGTCAGCGGAAGCACCTCGACGGCGATGCGAGCCGCGTCATCTCTCGCGTCGATGAAGGCCCGCGCCTGCTCGAGGTGTTCCGGGTTCTCGGAGTACACGCCGGTGCGGTACTTTTCGCCGACATCCGGCCCCTGCTCGTTGACGCTGTAGGGGTCGATGATCTCGAAGACGTAGGCCATCAACTGACCGACGCCCACCACGGTCGGGTCGAAGTGGGTCCGCACGCATTCGGCGTACCCGTCATATCCGCCATCGAGGGACTGGGTCGTGCCGTTCGCCCGGCCGGCCTCGGTGAACGTCACCCCCGGAAGCGTCGCGATGAAGGCCTGCGCACCCCAGAGGCAACCGGCCGCGAGGTAGATCTCTTCGGAGGGCATCGTTCGCTCAGACGTTGAAGCGGAACTCCACGACGTCCCCGTCCTTCATCACGTAGTCCTTGCCCTCCATGCGCACCTTGCCCGCGGACTTGGCGGCGGCCATCGATCCGGCGGCGTCGAGGTCGTCGAAGGAGACGATCTCGGCCTTGATGAAGCCCTTCTCGAAGTCGGTGTGGATCACCCCGGCCGCCTTGGGCGCGGTGTCGCCCTGATGGATGGTCCAGGCGCGGGATTCCTTGGGACCGGCCGTGAGGTAGGTCTGCAGCCCGAGGGTGTGGAAACCGGCCCGCGCCAATGACGTCAGGCCCGGCTCGTCCTGTCCGATGGAGTCCAGCAGTTCCTGCGCGTCCTCCTCGTCGAGTTCGAGGAGTTCACTCTCGACCTTGGCGTCGAGGAAGACCGCGTCCGCGGGTGCGACGGCTGCGCGCAGTTCAGCCTTCTTCGCGTCGTCGGTGAGGACACCCTCGTCTGAATTGAAGACATAGAGGAACGGCTTCGCGGTCATCAGGTGCAGTTCGCGCACCGACGCCAGGTCGAACGAATCCTTCTGCGAGAACAGCGTTTTGCCGCTGTCGAGGAGTTCTTGCGCCTTCTTGGCGGCCTCGAGGGTCGCGGCGAGATCCTTGTTCTTGCGCGCGTCCTTCTCCAGGCGCGGGATCGCCTTCTCGAGCGTCTGCATGTCCGCGAGGATCAATTCGGTTTCGATGACCTCGATGTCGGCGAACGGATCGACCCGACCGTCGACGTGGACGACGTCACCGTCGTCGAAGACCCGCACGACCTGGCAGATGGCATCGGCCTCGCGGATGTTGGCGAGGAACTGGTTGCCCATGCCCTCACCCTCGGAGGCACCCTTGACGATGCCGGCGATGTCGACGAAGGACACCGTGGCAGGCAGGATCCGCTCGCTGCCGAAGATCTCGGAGAGGCGGTCGAGCCGCTCGTCCGGCAACTCGACCACGCCGACGTTGGGCTCGATGGTGGCGAACGGGTAGTTCGCGGCGAGCACGTCGTTACGTGTCAGGGCATTGAACAGGGTCGACTTTCCGACGTTGGGCAGGCCGACGATTCCCAGGGTGAGACTCACGGGCGCCCAGTCTATCGGCAGTCGCGCCGACGCCGACCGGTGCGTCAGCCCTGGCGCTCAGTCTCTGTCGAGCAGACCCTTCACCGGGTTGGGCGGATCGTTCGGCGGGTCTTCGTTCGGGACCCCGATCTGGGTGGTCACCGCCGCACCGGCGGGTGGCAACGACTCCCCCGCCCGCTCGGCGATCCGCTCGTTCAGGTAGCGCAGGACGACGGCGAGCGACGCCACCGCCGGAACCGCCAGGAAGGCACCGGTGATCCCGAAGAGCGTGCCGCCCAGCGTCACCGACAGCAGCACGATCACCGCGTGGAGGTCCATCGACTTGGCCTGCAACCACGGCTGCAGGACATTGCCCTCCAGCTGCTGCACCGCGAGGATGATGCCGAGCACGATGAGTGCGGTCGTCAGTCCGTTGGAGACCAGGGCGATCAGCACCGCGAGGGCACCGGCGACAAAGGCGCCGACGATCGGGATGAAGCCGCCGAGGAAGGTGATGACCACCAGCACCGAGGCGAGCGGGACGTTGAGGATGAACAAGCCCAGACCGATCAGGGCGGCGTCGACGAAACTGACGATCGCCTGCGTCCGGATGAAGCCGCCGAGACTGTTCCACATCCGGGTCAGCACCTCACCGAGGTGGTAGCCGGACGGCCGGCCGACGGTGCGGTTGAGCCACGGCACGAACTTCGGACCGTCTTTGAGGAAGAAGAACACGAGCACGAGCGAGGTGAACAGTGTGATCAGGACCGAGGTCGCCGTTCCGACGCCGCTGAAGACGCCGGCCGCGATCGTCGACGCGCTCGATTGCAGTCGGCCGGTGATGGTGTCCACCATGTTGTCGAGTTGCTTGTCGTCGACATTCAGAGGCGGACCCTGCACCCAGTCCTGCAGATGACGGACGCCGTCGGTCGCGCGACTCGCCAGTTCCGGCGCTTGATCGACGACCGAGGGCACGATCAGGCCGATCACGCCGCCGAGGACGCCGAGGCCGACCAGCATCATCACCAGCGACGCCGCCGCGGCCGGCACCCCGTGGTTACGCATCCACCGCACGGGTGGCCACAGGATGGTGCACACGATGATCGCCAGGAGGACCGGGAGAAGGATCACCCAGAACTTGCCCAGCAGCCAGAACAACACCCAGGTGGCGGCAGCCACGAGCACGATCTGCGCACCCACCGTCGCGCACGATCGCAATCCCGACATCATCACCTGGGTGCGTGTCGGATACGACTTCTTGCCGCCGCCGAGCACCGCGTCGCCGCCGAGGACGGCATCGACCCCGAGCTGGCTCGCGTCTGGTTTCTCGTCGCCGGAAGCGTTCTCCGCGCGGTCGTCATCCGGGCTGTCAGTCACCTGGGGATCCTCACACATCGCCATGACAAAGCGACATCGACGCGGCGACAAGCGTCAGAACACGTGGTGCAGACGACAGTTGCCTCAGCTACGACGCAGTTTGCGTCCGAGGTAGCGGAGCAGGGAGTTGATCGCTTCCAGCTCGGCGTCGACCTGGTTGAACGTCTCCGGAGTGGCGTCGCGCCGACAGGGCTCGGGGGCCTGCGGCGGCGGGGCCACGACACCGAGCTCCGCCTCGTCGGCACACGCCTGGCGTATCGTCTCCGGGCCGTAGAGACCCATCATCATCTCGAGCCCCCACGCGGGCAGCGCTGCCAGGGGCAGGTCGTCGTGCCGACTTCTGCGGCCATCGAACCGTGTGGTCATGGCGCCATGCTGCCACAGCGCTGTGCGCCAGATCACACTTTTCGCCACTCTTCTCGACGTCCGTAGCGATGTCCGATTCCCGCCAGATCCAGCCAACTCCAGGTGACACAGTGGTGAAGTGACCGCAGGAACCCCAGTGCAGTACCCAGCCGGCTCGGCTCCGGATTTCGATCGTTGCTACCGGGCCGTGCAGGCCCGTGACGCACGCTTCGACGGACAGTTCTTCGTCACCGTCCGAACGACCGGGATCTACTGCCGCCCGTCGTGTCCCGCGCAGACACCGCGACCGCAGAACGTGGCGTTCGTACTCACCGCTGCCGCGGCCCAGCAGCAGGGATTCCGCGCGTGCCGACGCTGCGCACCCGATGCCGTCCCCGGCTCGCCGCGGTGGAATCTCAACGCCGACATGTCCTCCCGCGCGATGCGCCTCATCGCCGACGGGATCGTCGAACGCGAAGGCGTCGACGGCCTGGCGGCGAGGCTGCGGTATTCGCCGCGGCACCTGACACGAGTCCTCACCGAACACCTGGGCGCGGGCCCACTAGCTCTCGCCCGTGCGCACCGCGCCACCAACGCCCGGGTCCTCATCCAGTGCACGACCATGCCGATGGCCGACGTCGCATTCGCCGCCGGCTTCGCGAGCGTGCGTCAGTTCAACGACACGATCCGTGCGGTGTTCGACCTCACGCCCACCCAGTTGCGTCGTCTGCCCGCCCCGCGGGGCCGACGCGTCGACGGCGAACACGCACCGGGAAGCGTGACCTTGCGACTCCCCTTCCGCGCGCCCTATCGGTGGGAGTGGATGCGATGGTTCCTCACCGCCCATGCAGCGGTCGGCGTCGAAGAGGTGACCGACTCCGCCGACGCACCCCTGGGATGGTCGTATCGCCGCGTGCTGCGGTTACCTCATGGTCCTGCGCTCGCCGTCGTCGAGCCGCACGACGATCACGCCGTGGTCGTCCTCGACCATCTCGACATGCGCGATCTCGGAGTCGCGGTCAACCGGATTCGACGACAGCTCGACCTCGATGCCGACATCGCGGCCGCCGAGGACGCCCTCGGCACGGATGCGACGATGCGGGAACTCATCGGCCGGGCACCCGGCGTGCGCGCGCCCGGAAGTCTCGATCCCGCCGAGACCATCATCCGGACCATGCTCGGTCAGCAGGTGAGCCTGGCTGCGGCCCGAAACCAGATCGACCGGCTCGTCGACGCCCTCGGCGAGCCGCTGGATTCCTTCACCGACCGGGACAACCGCCCGCTGCGCGCGTTCCCGACGGCCGCGGTCATCGCCGAGCGCGGACACGAGGTCCTGCGCGGCCCCGAACGTCGGGTCACGGCGGTGATCGGTGTCGCCGGCGCACTCGCCGAAGGACGGGTGGAACCACATGTGGGGGTCGATGCGTCTGATCTTCGTGCGCAACTACTCGCGTTGCCCGGCATCGGACCATGGACCGCCGACATCGTCACCATGCGCGTGACCGGCGACCCCGACGTCCTGCTCGCGAACGACCTCGTCGTGGTGCGAGCCGCCGACGACCTCCGAGTGGACCTGCGCGACACACAGCACTGGGCACCTTGGCGCTCCTACGCGACGATGCATCTGTGGCGACACCGACTCGACGCCACCGGACAAGTCGTATGACGCGCGGCACCTGACGACGAGCCTCCATCACCCCCCGAACCCACCGAGGAGAGACATGTCCGCACCGACCACCACCGACAGCACCGGCAAGACCGAGCCCGCAGCCGGGCCGACCCCGCCCGCGCCGACCCCGCCCGCGCCGACCTCGGCCGCCTTCGCGACCGTCGACACACCCAACGGGCCGTTCACCGTCGTCGTCGACGACGACCATCGGGTCCTCGCGTCCGGCTGGACCGACGACCCCGCCTACCTGACCGCGCTCGTCCACCCGACGCTGCGGCCACCTGCCACCCAGCGATCGGCTGCTCTCACCTCGATCACCGACGCGGTGTCGGCCTACTACTCGGGCGACCTCGACGCACCCTCACGAGTCGCGGTGGTCCAGCGGTCCGGAGGCGTGTTCCTCGGGCAGGCATGGGACGCCCTGCGCAAGGTCGACGCAGGCCACCCTGTCACCTACACGAGATTCGCCGAACTCGCCGGCCAGCCGGCGGCGGTACGCGCCGCCGCCGCGGCGTGTGCGCGCAATGCGGCGGCACTGTTCGTCCCGTGCCATCGGGTGAAGCGCAGTGACGGAACGCTCGGCGGCTTCCGCTACGGTCTCCCAACAAAGCAGTGGCTGCTCGACTTCGAGGCACCGCGCGACTCGGCGATCCCCACCGGCGCCTGAGGGCGACGACGCCTGGGGGGGCGATGCCCAGCCCGCCGTCGCGCGTCGGCGGGATTGTCAGAGCCGTCCGACACCATCGACCCCATGACCGCAGCTGCACTCTCACTCGTGTTCGGCGTCGTCCTCGGCATCGCCCTGGGCTGGTGGGCGCATGCGGCGCGCAGTGCGGCCGAGGTCGCCGCGGCCCGCGCCGAGATCGACACGCTGCGCGCGGGCCGCGAGGACGTCGCGTCCTCGCTGTCGTGGGCGACCGAAGACGCGGCCCGTCGGCAGTCGAGCGCGATCGGGAGCCAGGTCGCCCACATCGTCGAGCCCCTGAAGTCCAACCTCGCGCAGCTCGCCGACGAGCTGCGGCGGGTCGAGTCCAATCGGATCGGCGCCTACGCGGGACTGACCGAACAGGTACGTGGCATCCACGCCGCGTCGGCGGCGCTCAACGACCAGACACGCCAGCTGGCCAACGCGCTGCACAGCTCCCACGCACGCGGCCGCTGGGGTGAGGTACAGCTCGAGCGCGTCGTCGAACTGGCAGGCATGACGAAACACTGTGACTTCAGCACCCAGGTCACGGTCACGGACACGGTCAACGGTTCGGGTTCCGGCCCGACCCTCCGCCCCGACCTCGTCGTCCACCTGGCGGGTGGGCGCGACATCGTCGTCGACGCGAAGGTCCCACTCGAGGCGTATCTGCGCGCCGCGGAATCGACCGACGCCGCAGCACGCGACCGTCTCCTCGGCGAGCACGCCCGGGCACTGCGCGCGCACATCGCGAGGTTGTCGGCGAAGGCGTACTGGTCCGCGTTCGACAACACACCGGAGATGGTCGTGCTGTTCCTGCCCGGCGATGTCGTCCTGGAGTCCGCCGCACGCACCGACCCCGATCTCCTCGAGTTCGGGTTCGCCCGCAACGTGGTGATCGCGACACCCACCACCCTCATCGCATTGCTGCGGACGGTCGCGTTGGGATGGCGTCACGACGCGATGGCCCGCGACGCGGCGGTCATCCACGACCTCGGTCTCCAACTGCATCAGCGTCTGGCGGCCGTGCTCGGACATCTGGGCACTCTCGGCACCTCCCTGCAGCGGACGGTCGACGCCTACAACTCGACGATCGGGTCGGTCGACAGCCGGCTCGGCGTCACCGCCCGGCGTCTGGCGGAACTCGACGCGCTGGGGGATGTCGCGGAAGCTCCACGGCCCCCCGTGATCCACGACACCTGCCGTTCCGCCGGATCCGAGGGCACACCAGCGACGACGCCGTCGGCGACGTCCACGCCACGGTCCGGGGGTGGAACGATTTCCATCGACGAACCGGTACCGTGACCATGTGTCTTCCCCGCAACGTCTCCAAACCGCGGTGCCTCTGGACCAGCAGTCGGTGCTGCCCGCGGTCCGCGGTGTGCCGTGGTGGGGCGCCGTTCTCCTGGGCACCGGGATCACGGGCCTCGGCGCGGCGATCGACGCCGGTAGCAACGATTCGCTCGGCTCGATCTACAAGTTCTGTTACCTCGTCGGTTGCGTGATCGCTGCGCTGGCGGTTCGCCGGCGCGCGCTGTTCACCGCTGCCGCTCAGCCGCCGCTCATCGCGTTCTTCGTCAGCATCGTCACCCTCTACGGCCTCAACTCCGAGCAGGCGTCGTCGGGTCTGAAGAGTCTGATCTTCAATGTGCTGCTCCCGATCGCCGCGGATTTCCCGTGGATGGCGACGACGTTCGTCGTGACGCTCGCCCTGGTCATGGCCCGCTGGTTCCTGACCCGCGACGGCAACGACGCGGCGAAACGACGGTCTCCCTCGCGCGCGTCCGCCGGCCGTCGCGACGACGAACGCCCCGGCTCTGGTCGGGCGAATTCGCATCGACGCGCGAAAGGGGCCACCGCTGCCGGCACTGCGAGCACCGGATCGACCAAGTCGGGATCGGCCACCGCGAAGTCACAACCGCCCAAGGCTCAGGGTGCCAAACCCCAAGGCGCAAGATCTCAGGCCGCCAAGTCCGCCGGGGCCAAGTCCGCAGGCAGCAAGTCCGCGGCGCCCAAGAGCCAGGCCACCGCATCCCGTGCGCCCGCGCCGCGCACGGACGGTCCGACAGACCGCCCGTCGACCACCGCTCGCCAGGCCGGTAGAACGACGTCGGCGGGTGCTCGGCGACCGACGGTCGCGGAGCTGGGTGCCGCCGACCTGACGCCGTCGGATGCGCCTCCCACCGATCGTCGACGGCCGGACATCCCGAGATACGAGTCGGCGACCGACGTCCCGCCCGCGGGAGTGGCCGACTCCCGGCCCTGAGATCCGCTCGGCCGGTCAGCCGGAGAGGCTGATCTCGAGCCATCGACCGAGTCGGCGAGCCGCCTCGTCGACGAGTTGCGGCCATTCCATCGCGCCCTCGTCGGCGTTGTCGGTGGTCGCTTTGACCAGCCGGCACGGGACTCCGAACTGTTCGCTGACGTGCACGACCGCGCACCCTTCCATGTCCACGAGGTGGGCTTGCCGGGCCAGTTCTTCGCGGCGCACCGGATCGGCCACGAACGTGTCGCCGGACGCCAGCACGGTGCCGTCGCCATCGGGCAGTTCCCAGCGATCGGTCATCGCGTAGCCCATCGCCCGCAACTCGGTACTGCTGATGTCGTGTTCGAGGACCGCTGACGGCAGGAACAGGCCGAGCTCGTCGTCCCCGGCCAGCCCGTCACGCAGCGCGCCCGCCGTGCCGATGTTGATCACCTGTGTGACCGGGTGGCCCGCGGCCAGTTCGCGGCTGAGTGCCAGCGTCGCGCGCACTTTGCCGATTCCGGTGACGAGCAGCCGGGAGCCGGGCGGCACATACTGCGCCTCGGCTTGCGTGGCGGACACGATCAATACTGGGTTCGGGCTTGCACCGGTGACTGTCACCGGACGATTATCCCGTGCGTCATCCGCGTGCGAGCGCCGAGGAGGCGCGGGCGGCGCGTCCCAGCGCTGTGCCGTATCCGGGTCCGTGACCGGCGGCGTGCACGGCGAGCGGATGGAGTTGGTGCACGTCGACGCGGTCCTGCCATCCGGCTGCGAGTGGGTGCTCGTCGCGATATCCCTCGACGATGGCGTCGAGGTGGGGGCATCCGAAGAGTGCGAGCATGGCGAGATCGGTTTCCCGGTGGCCGCCATGGGCAGCCGGATCTATCATCACCACGCCGCGCGGCGTCCACATGACGTTGCCGCTCCACAGGTCGCCGTGGATGCGTGACGGAGAGTCGGCGTCGTCGAAGACTCCGCGCGCGATCAGTGCGCAGGCCTCGCGGACCGCGTCCTCGTCAGCGGCGGTGAGGTTGCCGGCCTCCCGCGCGGGGCGGAGGTAGGGTTCGACGCGCTCACGGGCGTAGAACTCTCCCCAGGTCGGATGTTCGCGGGAACTCAGCTCCCGGCGACCGATGAACAGCTGGCCCGCGAACGGCCGCCCGTCGGCGCCTGCAGGGGGAGAGCCGAAGTGGGGCGCACCCGCGTCATGCATCCGTGCGAGCGCGGCACCGAAGGTGCGCGCGGCCGCGGGAGTCGGCCGCGCACTGTCGAGACGTTCGAGTTCGATGGCGTCCTCGTTCACCGAGATCACCTCCACGACTGGCGCTCCCGCATCGGCCAGCCAGCGCAGTCCGGCTGCTTCGGCCGCGAAGAAATCCCGATGACCGCCGGGTGGACCGCTGCCGCGCAGCGACTTGGCGAAGGTAGCTGTCACCGGGTGGAGTGCTCGTCGCTCGCCCGGGCCTCGAGGCTACGCGCGCTGATTCGGGCCAGCCGCTCGAACCGGTCGTTGGCCACGCGCATGGCGATCTCGTAGGGCAAAGCGAACTTGCGGGCCCACCAGTAGCCGAACCGGATGTCGAACGAGGTGAAGACGAGGAACCGATTCTTCCGGATGCCCTTGAGGATCGCGGCGGCCGCGACGTCCGGCGACACCGCGACCTTGTGGAACCCGTTGATGGCGGCCTTGATTCGGGGATTCTCGCGATCGATACCGACGATCTCGACACTGTCGACCAGCGGGGTGTCGACGCCTCCGGGACACACCAGGGAGACACCGATCCCGTGACGCCGCAGGTCGAACCGGAGCACCTCCGACACGCCCCGGAGCCCGAACTTGCTCGCGCTGTACGCCGCGTGCCATGGCAGGGCCAGCAATCCCGCGGCCGACGAGACGTTGACGATGTGCCCGCCCTGACCGCGTCGGATCATCTGCGGCACAAAGCATTCGATGATGTGGATCGGCCCCATGAGATTGACGTCGACCAGCTTGCGCCAATGCCGGTGCTCGAGGTTCTCGACGGTCCCCCAGGCCGAGATCCCGGCAATGTTCATGACGACATCCATGACCCCGACCTCGGCGTCGACCTGACGGGCGAAACCGGCCACCCAGTCGTAGTCCGACACGTCACCCGCCATGTGGTACAACACCGTGCCGTCGGCCGCGATGATGGCCGAGACGACCTCGTCGAGCTGATCGGCATGCAGGTCGGTGAGGACGAGCTCGGCACCGCGTGCGGCGGCGGCCTGTGCGGTGGCTCGTCCTATTCCGCTCGCCGCGCCGGTGACGAGCACCTTGCGGCCGCGCAGCGAAGGCACCGGGGTGTCCATGAACAGCAGTTCTCTCACGCCCATGAACGCGAGGTTAGCCGTCCGCCGCGGCCCGGCTCAGCCGTTCGGCGGACTGCCAGGTCAGACGCGTGGACTCGCCCGACCCTGGCCTCGCAGCCGTGCTGAGCGTCAGCCGATCGGCAGCTTGCCGTCGAAGAGTCCGTAGAGGATTGTCAGCATCGCGCTGAGGACCTGGGCCGAGACGTCCTGCCCCTGCGTCAGCAGCAGCTGCGCCACCGCTTCGGGGTCTTCGGTCGCGAGGAGCTGTTCGATGAAGGGGATCACCGACGACAGCCCGCCGGCGTCCCCGGGCGGCGTCGCGGGTGCCGGGCCGGCGCCGGTGGCGGCGTTGCCGTTCACGTACTTCAAGATGCCGTCGGTGATGGCCATGGCGTACTTGATCTGGCCGTCACGCCCGGCAAGCGCGGCAGCCTCGGCCGGGTTCGACAGGTTGCCCATCTCGATGAAGACCGCTGGAACCTTGGTGAGGTTCACCGCGGCGATGTCCGCCCGCGTCTGGATGCCGTTCTGGACCCCGGCGTAGTTGGCCGACGGGAATCCCGCCCCGAGGAACGCGTCGCGCATCACGGTCGACGCCTTGCGGCCCTCGCCGGACTGCACCCGGTTGACCGTGGCGTCCGGGATCGGCAGCGACGGCACGATCATGTGGAAGCCCTTCTTCGCGGAGTCGGCTCCGCGCGCCGTCGAATCGGCGTGCAGGCTCACCGCCACCGCGGCGCCGGAACGGCTGGCCGCGGCCGCACGCTCGTCGACGCAGCC
The DNA here is from genome assembly GCF_051789125.1 of Gordonia terrae. Lineage (GTDB taxonomy): Bacteria > Actinomycetota > Actinomycetes > Mycobacteriales > Mycobacteriaceae > Gordonia > Gordonia terrae_A. The sequence continues at coordinate 3,588,194 of NZ_CP196526.1, forward strand.
GCCCCACCCGGTGTCATCGGGTCGGCTCAGCACCACGCGCGCGCCCTGGCTCTCCAGGCCGGCTTTGACGAGCTGGGTGATCTGCCAGTTGACGGTGTGTTCCTTGGCCCCGTTCACACCCGTCGCCCCGGTGGTCTGGCAATCCTTCCGTCCACCCCTGCCGTCGGGCACCTGCGCGTTGAGGTCGTGGCCCGTGGCACTCGCCTGGTGGCCCGGGTCGAGGAACACCGTCTTCCCGGCCAGTGCGGTTCCACGTGCGGGGGCTGCGGCGGCCGGGGCGACCACGGCGGTGGACGCGATCATGGTCGACGCCGACGCGATGACCGCGAATGCCACAGCCGTCATGCGCTTTCTTGTTCCGAATCCAAACATTGGCGTGTCGAGGCGGCGACCATGCACCCGTCTGCTTGTCACTCGCCTCACTCCCTCCCGTTGAGCACCACTGGTCACACTGATCACAGACTTAACAGTGAAACAAACGAAGCCCGCAATGAGAAATGGTCGTTCAGGGCCTATGCGAATTCGTTAGGGAGATGTGACATCGCGATCGGCGTGTGGTGACCGTCACGCTCACTCCATGAGATGGCGCAGCACCCCGAGTATCCCGTGCTCGTCCTCGGCATCCTCGGGCCCCGCGACGGAGGCGTCGAGCGCCGAACGCACCTCCTCCGGCACGAGCCCTCGTCCGATGACCACGAGTTCGGTGAACGGACTCTCACCGCCCCACGGTTCCCGTGTCACGCGGACGAATCCTCCGACGCCGTGCAGAACGAACTTCTGCCGATGGCGTGGGACATCGAAGTACGCCACACCTTTGACGCGAAAACACCCGGCGGGCGGCCTCTCGAGGAACTGCGCGACACGGCGTGGACTCATCGCGCGGTCGCTGTGGAACGACACCGACTCGTACTCGGCGTGCAGGTGCTCGTGATGATGGTCGTGCCCATCCGCATCGAACAACAACTCGTCGAGCGTCAGCTGCCCGCCGCGAGCCGGCGCTTCGTCGTGCGCGGCGAGATCGAACAGCAGGGCGGGGTCGACTGCCGATTCGCGGGTCACCAACCGCGCCGCAGTCGGATTGAGTTGTGCGACAAGTTCTTCGACGGAATGTAGCGATTCCGGGGCAACCAGGTCGGCCTTGTTCACGAGGACCAGGTCGGCGATGGCGACGTGCGTGTCGATCTCCGGATGTGTGGCGCGCACCTGGTCGATGTGGGCGGCGTCGAGAACGTAGACGAGCCCGCCGTAGCGCAACCGGGGGTCGGCGACCGAGGTGACCATACGGATCAGCGACTTGGGCTCGGCGATTCCGCTCGCCTCGATGACGATGGCGTCGATCCCGGCGCTCGGGCGGACCAGCGAGGTCAGCGCGTCGGCGAGGCCGTCGGCGTCGACGGTGCAGCACATGCACCCGTTGCTCAGGCTCACCGCGCCGTCGGCCTGGGCCGACACGAGCAACGCGTCGATGTTGACCGACCCGAAATCGTTGACCAGCACACCGAGCCGGGTGCCGCCCGCGCCCGCCGAGCGCAGCAGGTGGTTGAGAAGGGTGGTCTTGCCCGAACCCAGATATCCGGCGACGACGATGACCGGCACCGGTCCCCTGCCGGCCGCCCGCCTGTGCGCGCTCACCCCAGGCACACCGGACAGATGACGGCGAGGTCGCGTCCGTCACGCTCCGGGTGGTTGGCGACGTTGCTCGTCGGACCACCGCATTCGACGCAGGTACCGATAACCTTCGCGGAATCGGAGAACTCCACACTCATCCGGTCGTCGAAGACGTAGAGCGACCCTTGCCAGAGCCCGTCGTCGCCGAAGCGTTCGCCGTAGCGGACGATCCCACCGTCGAGCTGATAGACCTCGGTGAAACCGCGGTGCCGCATCACGGTGCTCAGGACCTCGCAGCGAACACCGCCCGTGCAATAGGTGACCACCGGCCGGTCCTTGAGATGGTCGAAGGCGCCGCTCTCGATCAGCGGCACGAAGTCGCGGGTCGTACGGGCCTTCGTCGTCACGGCCCCGGCGAAGCGTCCCACCTGTGCCTCGATCTCGTTGCGGCCGTCGAAGAACACCACCTCGTCGCCACGCGCGTCGACGAGCTCGTGTACCTCCTCCGGACTCAGCCGGGTCCCCGTACCGACCACTCCGTTCTCGTCGACCTCGATTTCGTCGGGCACCCCGAAGGTGACGATCTCGGGTCGCACGCGAACGCTGAGCCGCGGGAAGTCGCGACCGGTGCCGTCGGACCATTTGATGTCGGCGTCGGCGAACCCGGGGTACCCACGGGTGGCCCTGACGTAGCGTTTGACGGCGACGATGTCGCCGCCGACGGTGCTGTTGATCCCATGTCGTGACACGATGATCCTGCCCCGCAGTCCGAGCGACTCGCATACAGCCAGTTGCCACAGCCGGATGGCTTCCGGATCGGGCAGCGGTACGAAGACGTAGAACAGAACGATCTTGGGGGTCGACACAGTGCAAGGGTACGGAAATCGTCGACTCCGCCCTGAATCCCCGTCACGGCGCCGGCGCCCCCGTGCGACCGCCGCGGTATACGCGGCCGGGGCAATGGTCGGACTGTCTCTTTCGGTGACGATCGCCGGGTGTTCGTTGCCCTCCGACTCCGGTCCGTCGCGAATCGTGATCCCGCCCACCGACGAGTTGTCGACGGTGACCGAGACGGAGTCGTCATCGGCCGGCCCGACGAGCGGCGAGGACTCGGCACAGAATTTGCCCGATTGGACCATCGGCCGGGTTGTCGCCCTGGCGCCGCGCGCCGACAATTCACGATTCCATCAGGGGTCGGTGACCGAGGATTCGGACCTGCAGGACTCGTCGGGGTTCCATTTCTCCATCCCGGACCGGTCGGTCAATTGCTCGACCGGCACGAACGGGTCCTCGACTCTCGCATGCCGTATCGCCGACGACCCCGACGAAGCCCCGTCGCCGAGCGGCCGGCGCTCGTCGTCGTCCACGGCCTGCGAGTGGGCCGGCAATTACGCGATCCTCGGACCCGACGGTCCACAACACGGAGCATGTGCCAATCGATATCCGGTGCTGTATCGGAGTTCCATAGTCGACTACGGCCGAACGATTTCCATTTCACGCTTTTCATGTCTCGTTGAGACCGTCGGCATGTTTTGTCTCGAATCGAGATCAAAAGCCGGTTTCGCTATCACTTCGAACGGATATCGGACGATCTACGCCGCAGATCGAGCGCCTGAATCGTTGGTGAGTCTCACACCGGAGGAATCGGACGAATCGTCTGCGCGGAGGACCGCCCCGCCGTCGACGACACGGACAACTGACCCTGCCGACCGTCCCGCCACTTCCCGAAACCGGCCGTCGAACAGCAGTACAGCGCCCACTCGCTAACAAAGTCACGTTCTCGACTTCCCTAATGCTTTCTAATGATTTATGGTCTAGGCGGGGGTTCTCAGCAAGTACTCATGGTTTGGGTCTATGCTGTGCACCGAGGGAATAGATCAAAACGGGGTGGAGAAGGTTTTTAAAGAACCTTGTACGTCCGTCTTGGTCGATCACAATTCGAGGGGACAAGCAATTCATGGCGAAAAAGGAAATCGTTCAGGTCATTGATGATCTCGACGGCAAGGTACTGGATCAGTACGAAACCGTCCGATGGTCACTCGATGGAAAGAACTACGAGTTCGATACCTCGTCGAAGCATGCGCAGCAGTTTCGCGATTCGCTGTCGAAGTACCTCGACATCTCCCGTCAGACCGGCCGCGTCACCAAACGTGCTGCGACCGCCGCGACCGCGACCGGTGGGGGCCGCAACAAGGAGACCACCAAGGCGATTCGCGAATGGGCCATCCGCGAGGGCTACGAATTGAGTGATCGCGGGCGCATCCCGCAGAGCATCATCGAGGCCTTCGAGGCCGCGCACTGACCGGTCCGCCCTGACCGTCACCGTACGACGACCCACTGCCCGGCCGCACCTCGTGCGCCGGGCAGCAGGCGTCGGGGTGGCCGGGCGCCGGGACACGAACCGACGATGAGGTCTTTCCGTCCGGTCTCCGCACCGATCGATCCGGTGTACGCGCTGTGGCGCATCGCGTGGCTGCTCGAACGGCGGCGGGAGAGCAGTTATCGCGTCGAGGCGTTCCGCCGGGCCGCGCAGGCAGCCGCTCGACTCGAGCCCGACACGCTGCGCGAACGAGCTCTCGCCGGCACCCTGACGACCATCAAGGGTATCGGCAAGACCACCGCGGCGGTCATGGCCGAGGCCGCCGCCGGTGACCTGCCGTCCTATCTCAGCCGACTCCAGGGCGAGGACTCGCCCATCCCGTACGAAGGCGCCGACGACATGGTCGACGCGGTGATCGGCGATCTCCACACTCACACCGAATGGAGCGACGGCGGCGCCCCGATCGAGGAGATGGCATCCGCGGCGCAAGCCCTGGGGCATCGCTGGCTGGCGATCACCGACCATTCCCCTCGCCTGACGGTGGCCAACGGGTTGAGCGCGGAGCGCCTCACCGCCCAGATCGACGCGATCGACGAGTGGAATCGGCACCACGCCAACGATTTTCGACTTCTCCGCGGAATCGAGATCGACATCCTCGACGACGGTTCGCTCGATCAGACCGACGAGATGATCGGCCGTCTGGACGTGGTGACCGCGTCAGTCCACTCGAAGCTTCGGATGGAACACGACGCGATGACGGCCCGGCTCGTGGCGGCGGTCTCCGACCCGCGGGTCCACGTCCTCGGGCATTGCACGGGGCGGCGGGTGTTGAGCGGTCGTGGGCACCGGCCGCCGTCGACCTTCGACGCGGCGGCCGTGTTCGACGCCTGCGCCGCCAACGACACCATCGTGGAGATCAACTCGCGACCGGAACGAGTCGACCCACCCGACGAATTGATCGCGATCGCAGTGGACGCGGGCTGCCTGTTCGCCATCGACTCCGACGCACATGCCCCGGGCCAGCTCGAATTCAAGATCCTCGGCGCCCAGCGTGCCGCCGAGCACGGCATCGATCCGGACCGGATCGTCACGACGTGGTCGTCGGAGCGGCTGTCGGAGTGGCTCGCCCGATGAGCCGGGCGATCAGCCAGAACAGCGCAAGTCAGCTCAGCGCGCCGACCCGGTCCCGGATCACCGGCAGCACGCCTTCGGCGAACCAGTGCGCCTCTTCGATGTGCGGGTAGCCCGACAGGATGAAGTGTGAGAATCCCTCGGACTCGTACTCACCGATCAGACCGGCGACCTCGTCGTAGCTGCCGACGAGTGCGGTCCCGGCTCCCCCGCGGATGAGACCTACACCCGCCCACAGGCCGGGGTGGATCTCGAGCGCGTCGCGGCGTCCGCCATGCAGTTCGGCCATCCGACGCTGGCCGGTCGAGTCCGAACCGGAGTGCAGGGCGAATGCCGTCGCGATCTCCTCGTCGGAGATCCCCTGCAACAGGGCGTCGGCGACCCGCCACGCCTCCTCCGAGGTCTCACGCGCGATGACGTGAAGTCGCACTCCGTATTCCAGTGACCGCCCGGCCGCACGGCGCGCCACCTCGGCGATCTTCTCCCCGGCCACAGCGGGCGGTTCACCCCACGTGAGGTAGACCTCGGCCCGCGAGGCGGCGACGGTCAGGGCCGGATCCGACGAGCCGCCGAAGAAGATCTGCGGTTTGACGACCGGCGGGTCCGGCAAGAACGCCCCCGCGATCCGGTAGAACTCACCGTCGAAATCGACTGTCTCACCGGCCCAGAGACTTTCGACGATCTGCACGAACTCGTCGGTGCGCGCATACCGGCGGTCGTGGTCCACCCAGTCACCGAACCGTCGTTGCTCGACCTCGTCGCCGCCGGTCACGATGTTGACCGCGACCCGCCCGCCCGAGAAACGCTGCAGCGTCGCGGTCTGCTGCGCCGCGAGGGTCGGTGAGATCAGGCCGGGACGGAACGCCACGAGGAACTTGAGGTGCTCGGTGTGCGTGATCGCGGCGGCGGTGGTGAGCCACGCATCCTCACACCAGGTTCCGGTCGGGGTCAGCACACTCTCGTATCCGAGGCGGTCGGCGGTACGGGCAACGTCGATCAGGTACGGCAGGTCCGGCGCGCGATAACCCGGGGGATGTCGTTTCGTCGCCGATGCGTGCGAGGCGCCGACGATTCCGCGGCTGTCTCCGGCGGTCGGTAGAAACCAGTGGAAATGACTCATTGGGTGTGCGTGTTCCCTTCCTGCGGTTGGACGGGCGGTGGAACTTCTGCTCCCTGAGGTGCGAGGCGCGCAAGCCGCTGGGCCGAGCGAGCGACGAAGGAGCGCGTCGAGGTCGACGGGCCACGAAGGGCGGGTCTAGGACTGAGGCGTGCCGAACAGCGGTGCCAAGGCCTCGTCGTAGCGGTTGTCCACGAACGTCCCGAAGTCGACCTTCCCCTGCAACTGTCCGGAATCGGCGAAGGCATCGGCGAGTTCCTGCTCGGACGCCACGACGCTGTCGTCGAGTGCGATGGCGGGCCGCAGGCTCCGACCCTGCGCGATCTTGCCTGCCCGCGGATCGATGCCGACCTCGGCCGAGTACTGCTCGGCCCACGCATCGGGGTTGGCCTTGGCCCAGTTCGCGGCGCGCGCGATCCCGAGCGCGAGTTCCCGCACCGCGGTGTTTCGACGCGGATCGGCCAGCGCTTCGTCTCCCGCGATGCCGAAGCCGAAGCCGTTGGAGACTCCTTCGGCCGTGACGAGCGTCTTCGGGTTGTTTTCGAGCTGCACGATCGCGGTGTAGGGGTCCCAGATCGCCCATGCATCGACGTTGCCGGAGGTGAACGCCGACAACGCATCCGCGGGCTGCAGGAACACCGGCTCGACGTCCTTGCCAGGCCCCAGGGTGAGGTTCACCTTGTTCAACTGCAGCAGCAGATGGCCGTGAGCCGAGCTGCCCTTGGCGACCGCAACCTTCTTGCCCTTGAGGTCGGCGACGGAGCCCAGGGTCGAGTTGCCCGGGATCAGGATCGCATCACCGCTTGCATTGTTCGCATAGGCGGTGACGATCTTGACCTTCGCGTTCGCTGCCGCGCCGAAGATGGGCGGCGTGTTCCCGGTCACGGCGAAGTCGATCTTGCCCGCGGTCGCGGCTTCGATCTGCGGCGGACCGGAGGTGAAGGTGGAGAACTCGATGGTGAACGGGAGCTTCTCGAGTTCGCCGGAGGCACGCAGCAGGGCTTCGGTACCGCCCTTCTGGTCTCCGACACGGAGCGTGAGGTCCTGTAGCGAGGCGACGTCGACCGTCTCGTTCGCGATCGATCCGGCGTTGTCCTCCCGTTGCACGCAGCCGGCGAGACCCAGGGTCAGGGCGGCGGTGGCCAGGACTGCGGCCAGCACACGTCGCCGACGAGGGCGGGGTGCGCGCAAGGAGAGATGGTCGTTGGTCATCGAGGGTGCTTTCGGGTTCAGGGAGTGGAACTCGGGTGGTCGGGTGGTCGCGACCGGGTCAGTGCGCGGAATCGGCGACGCCGAGTGCGGTCAGCAATTCGGCTCGCAGACGAGGGATCTCGGAGTCGGGATCGTCGAGTTCACCGGCCTGGCGCGGACGTGGCACGGCGAGGTCCTCGACGATGCGGCCGCCGGCCAGGACGACGACGCGGTCGGCGAGCCGTAACGCCTCGTCGACGTCGTGGGTGACGAGCAGTGCGCCGAACCCGTTGTCGCGCCACAGGGAGATGAGCAGCTCGTGCATCGTGCGCCGGGTGAGTGCGTCGAGCGCGCCGAACGGTTCGTCGAGCAGCAGGAGCTGCGGACGTGCCACGAGTGCACGCGCGAGCGAGACCCGCTGTGCCTGACCACCCGAGAGCTGCGCGGGCCAGGCGCCTGTCTTGTCGCTGAGGCCGACCTCGTCGAGAGTGCGGCGAGCCCGTTCCCGGGCCTGCGACTTGCCGACCTTCTCGCGCACGAGACCGAAGGCGACGTTCTGCAACACGGTGCGCCACGGGAAGAGTCGTGGCTCCTGGAAGGACACCGCCGGGTGACCCGCGGTACGGACGCTGCCCGACTCGGTGGTCGCCAGGCCGGCCAGCAATCGCAGGAGGGTCGACTTGCCGCTGCCGCTGCGTCCGATGAGCGCGACGATCTCGTGCGCACCGACTCGCAGCGTGACGTCACGCAGCACGGGGTTGTCGCCGTAACTCAGGCTCGCGTGCTCGACCTCTGCGGCGAACGTGGCAGTGCCGGCACGCTTCTCGACGAGTGGGACCTCGAGATCTCGGGTGGCGATGGCGGTCATGGTCGGACCTCCTCTACTCGGGGTGTTCGGGACGGGAGAATCACCGGTTCTGGTATCTCGTCGTGTAGCGCTCGAGCGCACGCACGATGGCGTCGGTGATCAATCCCAGTGCGGCGTAGACGATCAGGCCGAAGAAGATGATGTCGGTGCGCAGGAAGTCTCGCGCGTTGTTGATCAGGTATCCCAGTCCGGACGTCGCGGCGATCTGCTCGGCGACGATCAGGCTCAGCCACGCGATGGCCAGGGCCTGCCGCAGGCCGACCAGGATCTGCGGCATGGCGCCGGGGATGATGAGGTCCCTGATCGTGGTCAGTCGCGAGAAACCCAGGACGCGAGCGGTTTCCACCAGCCGACCGTCGATCTGGCGAATCGCGGCCGAGGTGTTGAGGTAGAGCGGGAACAGCGCACCGAGGGACACGAGCAGGACCTTGGGCATCTCACCGATGCCGAACCACAGGATGAACAGCGGGATCAGCCCGAACAGCGGCAGGGCGCGTATGGCTTGCATGTTGGGGTCGATGGCCGAGTCGGCGAACTTGCTCAGTCCCACCAGCAGGCCGAGTCCGATGCCGACCGCGACGCCGATCGTCAATCCGATCGCGACTCGTTGCGCCGACGCCGCGATGGCATCGACGAGTTGGCCGTTGCTCAGGACCTCCCACCCGGCTTCGGCGATCAGCGACGGTGCGGGCAGCTTGTCCTGCGGGATGAAGCCCAGCGCGCTGCCCACCTGCCACAGCACGAGGACGACGACGGGCGACAACGCGCGCAGGATCGTGTGCAGCCGGGACGACCTACCCGACTTCGCAGCGGTCGACGAGGGGTCGGTCGCCCCCGACTCTCCTGTCTGCGGGTCGCCGGGCGCGCTGATACTGAGTGTTCGGTCGGCCACGTGCGGCAACGTTACGAATCGGGAAACAGTCGCGACACCATTGAGTTCAGCCTGAGCACAAGTAGGCCACGGGCCCACTGATCGCGTACCGACGAACGGTCAGCCCCGTTTGATCACGATCCCCGTCATCCCCGACGCCGACCCGGTCAGCTCGATCACCGGTCCGCCCGGACGCGTCGGTGCACCGGCCTTGTCCTTCACCTTCGACCATCCGGAGAGTTGCAGGTCGCCGTAGCGGATCTCGTGATCGGGGCCGATCCGGAGCTTCACCGTGGTGATGGACACCTGGAGTTGCAGCGTCGTCGACGGGCCGGGAAAGGTCGCGTGGGTGAAGTCCAGGTCGACGGTGCCCATGCTGCCGGTGACCAGGGTCGACGGCGGGACGTGCCAGGTGCCCTTGCGGCGGACCGTGTCCCATTCGGCCTCGAGATGCAGTGGCGCGGCCTGCGGCACGGCGACGGCCGGCATGGTGGCGACGGATGGAGTCGGCTCGTTGAACAAGCGGCCGGCGTTCGGGAGGTGTTCCAGGACGGCTCGCAGGTCGACGCGGGTCTTGGCGGCGTACACCAGCCCGGATCGCTCCTCGAACTCCGCGATCTCCAGGTACCCGGACGAGAAGGCATCGTTGAGCAGGGTGACGGCACGTTCGCGTTCCGGGTTTCCGACCCGAAGATCGTCGTCGGGGAGGCGGTCGACCATGCCTGCCACCTTATTGCACCGCGTCGCGACGACGCTCACGGCACGAGGAGGCGGGGACTGCGACCGGTCAGTCCCGCGGGATCGGCGGCGCGGCGTCGGGTGCCATCAGTGCGCCGATCTGGGCGAAGATGGGGTTTCCGCCGTTGTCGTACGAGCCGTCGGGACCGAACGCCTCGGGGTCGTAGGTCACCGACACCGCGATGGAGACCTTCTCCGACGGCAGGTAGCCCGCGACCGCCGAGTACCCGTTGAACAGCGGATTCTGCACGATCCAGTCGCCGGTGAGGACCACACCCATGCCGTAGGTGTATCGATCGCTCATCGCCATGCACGTCGCGCAGCCGGCCAGTGGGCGCGCCACGCCACGCGTGCTGGTGGAGACCATCGTGTCGTAGGACTCCGATGACAACGTCTCGCCCGCGAACAGTTTCCGTGCCGTCGCCTCGACGTCGTAGATGTTCGACGTCTGGATGGCGCCGTGGGTGATACTCCACGACGGGTTCCAGCCGGTTGTCTCCTCGTAGAAGGGCGTCGTCGGTGGGAGGTTCAGAATCCCGCGGCGTTCGGAGGAGTAGGCGTGCAGGGCCGGTTCGGGGATCACCGCGGTCAGATCAGACACCGTGTTGTCGAGGTCGAGCGGCTCGGAGATCCGCTGCCGGAGGAGATCGGCGACCGATTCACCGGTGATCTTCTCCAAAGCCAGCCCGAGGATCACATAGTTGGTGTGCGCGTAGTTCCAGTTCGTGCCCGGCTCGTAGAGCAACGGCTTGTCCACGGCGTAGGACAGCATCTCCTCGGTGGTCCACGCCTTGAACGGGTTGGTCAGTTCCTCGGTCTCGAACGCATCGTTCCCGAGTACGAAGTCCTGGTACCCCGATGTCATCGTCGCCAGTTGCCGAAGGGTGACCTTGTCGCTGTTGGGGATCTGAGGGACCCACTTCGCGATGATGTCGTCGAGGGCGACGGTCTTTTCGTCGACGAGCTGCAAGAGCACCGCCGCCACGTAGGCGATGGCGACCGAACCATTGCGGAAGTGCATGTCCGGGGTTGCGGGAACACCGGTCTGCGACTCGCCGAACGCCTTGGTGATCACCTCTTGACCGTCGTCGGTGACGCGGACGATCGCCGCCTTCAGATGTTTGGACTCCATCAGCCCTTCGACGATGCGCTCGATCTGGGCCGCCTGCTGCGGATTCGACGAGGCGACCGACGAGGACGCTGACTCGGTTCCGCCGCCGGTTCCGCACGCCGCCAGCGCGATCACGAGGACCGCGACAACCAGCATCGACCAGCGCTTATGCATCCCTGGATTGTTCCACGAATCCAGAACGCCTGTCGGCGACTTCGCGGATTCCGGAGTAGCGTCGACCCCGTCCGTGAATCGGACGAAGGAGGGCGACGATGACAGCAGGACACGCGGCGGACGCGGCATCGGGGCTGATGCCGGCCGCGTTCATCGGACACGGCAACCCGATGAATGCACTCGAGCGCAACAGGTACACCGAGGCCTGGGCCGCGCTGGGGGCGTCGGTACCGAAACCCCGTGCCATCCTGGTGATCTCGGCGCATTGGTACACCAACGCCACCGCGGTCACCGCGATGCCGCGGCCGCGCACCATCCACGACTTCTACGGATTTCCGCAGGACCTCTTCGATGTGGACTATCCGGCCCCGGGTGACCCCGAGGTCGCCGACATGGTGTCCGACGTCGTCAAACCCACGTGGTGCGGCCACGACGTCGACAGCTGGGGTATCGACCACGGAACGTGGTCGGTCCTCGTGCACACCTTCCCCGACGCGTCTATACCCGTACTGCAGTTGTCGCTCAACGCATTCAAGGACTACGAACACCATTTCGAACTGGGCCGCCGACTCGCCCCGCTCCGCGAACAAGGCGTGCTGATCATCGGCAGCGGCAACATCGTGCACAACCTGCGGGCGGTCGATTTCACCAAGTCCGACACCGGGTTCGACTGGGCCCACCGGTTCGACGACGCGGCCCGAGAAGTGTTGCAGGACAACCCGGCGCGAGTGCTGAGCCTGGACGGGCATCCCGACTTCGACAAATCCGTGCCGACCCCCGACCACTATCTGCCACTGCTCTACATCGCCGGGCTCGCCGGGGACACACCACTGGATCTGCTCGTGGGCGGCCATGCCGCCGGATCGATCTCGATGGCCGCATACACCCACGGACTCGGCGGCGGTTAGACCATCACCGAACCCCCCGGGCCCGGCGCCGGAGGACCGGCGGCCGAACTGCCCGAGGGGTTCCCGACAGTAGACTCGAATCTCTGATCAGGCCTTGAGGAACTCGTCGATCTGGTTGATGGCCGATGACGCACCCTCGACGACGCCCATGTCGAGAACCTTCTGCAGCGCCTCGGCGGAATCGTAGGTGCTGATGTACGTGGCGATCGTCTTGCCGTCCTTCTCGACGAACGCGTACGAGTTCCGGGACTCCGGCATGTCGGTGATCGGGTTGAGGTCCGCGTCAGCGAATCCGTCGAGGAACGTGAAACTGTTGGGCTCGTCGACGGATTCGACCTTCCAGTAACCGCCGAACTTCTCGCCCTCGGGGCTTGTCATGTAGTAGGTCATCCGGCCGCCGGGCCGAAGGTCGTGGTCGACGACGGTCGCGGGGTAGGTGGGCGGGCCCCAGATCTTCTCGAGCTGGCGCGGGTCGGCGTACACCTGCCACACACGCTCGATCGGGGCGGCGAATTCGGCGTTGATGGTGATCGTCCGGGCGTCGAGGTCCGGGGTCACGTCGATGACGGGCATTGGTCATTCCTCCGATGGTGTTGTGTTGGTGGTTGATTCGAGTGCGAATAGATCGTCCATGCGCGCGATACGGCCGCGCCACACTTGTTCCAGTTCGGCGAGCATGGAAGCCACCGACCGGACGGCCGCAACATCCCCACTGGCCAGCTGCTCACGCCCCTGCCTGCGCTTGGTGAGCAGACCCGCCCTTTCCAGGACGGCCACGTGCTTCTGCACCGCCGCGAAGCTCATGTCGTATTTCGCGGCCAGTACCGAGACCGAGTGCTCGCCGGCGAGCACTCGTCGCAGGATGTCGCGACGAGTGCGGTCGGACAGCGCGTGGAACAGGGCGTCGGCCCGGTCCTCGTCTGTCGTCTCGCTTGCCGTCTCGGCCACAACACAAACATACAACCAATCGGTTGTATGTCAACCCCGCGCGGTCGCCGAAACCCACGTTGCGATCACGGCGACGCCAAACCTGGCTCCGGCATCGCCGGGCGCCTTCACTGAACACCGCCCCGTCACCCGGTGAGCAGACATCAGCGGGCTCAACACAATCGAAGGACGCAACGCGTGACACGCCAGCTACACCTCGGCGGCTTTCTGATCGCCTCCCCCGTGACCCACTCGCACGCCGCGTGGCGCCATCCCGGTTCGGAGACCGACTTCTTCGGACCGGACCATTACCACCGGGTCGGCCGCATCCTCGAACGCGGGAAATTCGATTTCGCGTTCTTCGCCGATCTACTCGCTGCGCCGGTCCGCTTCGGGGGCGATCAGTCCGAGCCGTTCCGCCGCGGCACGCAGGCGGCCGCGACTATCGATCCGAGTCTGGTCGCGGCGAGCATCGCCGCCGTCACCACGCACCTCGGGGTCGCGGTGACCAAGTCGACGACGTACTTTCACCCCTACGAACTCGCGCGCGTGTTCGGCTCTCTCGACCATCTGACCCGGGGACGCGTCGGATGGAACATCGTCACATCGCTCTCCCAGGCCGAGGCGCAGAACTTCGGCTTCGACGACCATGTCGAACACGAGGAACGGTATGTGCGCGCCGAGGAGTTCGTGAGCACCGCAGTCAAGTTGTGGTCGAGCTGGGACGCCGACGCCGTGACCGCAGACAAGGAGTCGGGCGTCTGGGCGGACCCGTCGAAAATCCACACCGTCGATCACCAGGGCGTCCACTACCGCACCCGCGGCCCGCTGAATCAGCCGCGCTCACCGCAGCACCGGCCGGTGCTCATCCAAGCCGGCGCGTCGAACACCGGCAGAGACTTCGCCGCGCGGTGGGCGGAGGCGATCTTCGAGATCGACCCGACCCCCGAGGGTCGCCGCGCGTACTACGACGACGTGAAGTCGCGGGCGGCGAACTTCGGCCGAAATCCCGACCACGTCAACATCTTCCCGGCCTTCATCCCGTTCATCGGTGAGACGGAGTCGATCGCGCGGGAGAAGCAGGCGTTCCACAACGAACTCGCCGATCCGATCTCCGGATTGATCACCCTGTCGGTGCACACCGATCACGACTTCTCCGTCTATGACCTCGATGCTCCGGTCGAACACGTCGAAGTGCCCGGCACCCAGGGCCTGTTCGACCTGGCCCGGCGGCTCTCCGAGCGCGACAGTCTCACGCTGCGGGACATCGGGAGGCTTTACGCCCAGGGAGTTCTGCTCCCCCAGTTCGTCGGTACCGCCTCTGACGTCGCCGACCAGATCGAAGAATCCTTCACCGGCGGCGAGGCCGACGGCTTCATGGTCTCCACCGCCCAGACCCCGGGCACCTTCAACGATTTCGTCGACTACGTGATCCCCGAGCTACAGCGCCGCGGTCTGTTCCGCAAGGAGTACGCGGGCACCACCCTGCGTGAACACCTCGGACTCGGGACCGCCGACGAAGACCTGCCGGCAGACGTGCGCGGCGTCGACACGCGGCTGGCGGGCTGACCTCAGCTCTCGGTGACCCGCCCGGCGTCGACGTCCCAGTGCCGGTCGACGCGGACGTTCTGCAGCATGCGCCGATCGTGGGTCACCAGCAGTACCGCGCCGTCGTAGGAATCGAGAGCGGACTCGAGCTGCTCGATGGCCGGCAGGTCGAGGTGGTTGGTCGGCTCGTCGAGCACCAGCACGTTGGTGCCGCGTGCCTGCAGGAGCGCGAGCCCCGCCCGGGTGCGTTCGCCGGGCGACAGCTCTCCCACCGGCCGGTCGACGTGATCGGCTCGCAGCCCGAACTTGGCGAGCAGCGTACGCACGTCCGCGGTGGAGTATTCGGGGACGAGGGTCTCGAAGCATTCGGCCAGCGGCGCGGAACCGGTGAACCGGCCGCGCGCCTGGTCGATCTCGCCGATCGCGATGTTCGTGCCGAGTCGAGCGGTGCCGTCGTCCGGTTCGACTCGACCGAGGAGCAGACGCAACAGCGTCGTCTTGCCGGCACCGTTGTGGCCGGTGATGCCGATGCGGTCGCCGGCATTCACCTGCAGGGACACCGGGCCGAGCACGAACTCTCCCTGGCGGACGACGGCATTGTTGAGGGTGGCCACCACCGAACTCGAGCGGGGTGCGGACCCGATGGTGAACTCGAGGACCCACTCCTTGCGCGGCTCGGCCACTTCGTCGAGACGCGCGATCCGGCTCTCCATCTGCCGGACCTTCTGCGCCTGCTTCTCACTGGATTCGGTGGCAGCGCGGCGTCGTACCTTGTCGTTGTCCGGCGCTTTGCGCATGGCGTTGCGGACACCCTGACTCGACCATTCCCGTTGCGTTCGCGCGCGGGCCACGAGGTCGGCCTTCTTCGCCGCGAACTCGTCGTACTCCTCGCGCTTGTGACGCCGCGCCACCGCCCGTTCCTCGAGGTAGCTGTCGTAACCGCCGCCGTACACCGTATTGGTGTGCTGCGCGAGATCGAGCTCGAGGACCCGGGTCACGCTGCGCGCCAGGAACTCCCGGTCGTGACTCACCAGGACCACGCCGCCCCGCATGCCCGCGACGACCTCTTCGAGGCGGGAGAGACCGTCGAGGTCGAGGTCGTTGGTCGGCTCGTCGAGCAGCACGATGTCGAAACGCGAACACAGCAGCGCGGCGAGTCCCACCCGGGCAGCCTGGCCGCCGGACAGATCTGTCATGAGGGTGGTATCCGGGCTGATGACGCCGTCGCCGAGCCCGAGATCGGCGAGGACGGCGGGCAGCCTCTCGTCGAGGTCAGCGGCCCCGGTGGCCAGCCAGTGGTCGAGCGCGGTCGCGTACACCTCGGCCGGATCGCCCGCGGCGGAGTTCGCGGAGGGGTCGGCGAGTGCATCTGCGGCCGCATCCATCGCTTGAGTCGCCGCCGCGCATCCCGTGCGGCGCGCGACGTAGTCCCGGACGACCTCGCCCGGGACACGCTCATGCTCCTGTGGGAGCCACCCGACGAAGGCATCGGCCGGCGCACAATCGACCGAACCCTCAAGCGGTGGGAGGTCACCGGCCAGAACCCTCAGCAGAGTCGTCTTGCCTGCTCCGTTCGCACCGACGACACCGATCACATCGCCGGGAGCGACGGTGAGGTCGAGGTGATCGAACAGGACGCGGTGGGCGTATCCCCCGGCGACGTCCTTGGCGACGAGCGTGGCGGTCATCGGTCCATGGTCGCACCACCCCGTGCCCGAGCCCGAGCCGGGAAACACACGCGCGTTTTCCGACGTCCCCGCCCGGGTACCCCGCGCCATGACCTCAACTCGCGAGCCCCGGCACTTCGACGTCGTCATCGTCGGCGGCGGGAACGCCGGCATCAGTGCCGCGGCCCGTCTCCGGCGACTCGGCATCACCGATGTGGCGGTGATCGAACCGCAGGCCGTGCACACCTACCGCCCTCTCCTCTCCTATGTCGGCGGCGGACAGGCGACCCTCACCGACGCCGAACGCACCCAGCGGTCGGTGACTCCCGACGGGGTGACATGGCTGCGTGATACCGCTCTCGTCGTCGACGCCGAGAGTCGCACAGTACGTTGCGCTTCCGGCGTCGACGTCGGCTACCGCGATCTGATCCTGGCCGTGGGTCTGGTACCCGACCAGAACGCGATGCCCGGAATCGATCTGGCGATCGCCGATCCGGCCGTCGGCAGCAACTATCTCGATCGTGCCGAACAGACCTGGGACGTCGTGGCTTCCATGCCGCGCGGCGGGAGCGCGGTGTTCACGGTCCCGCGGCCGCCGGTCAGTTGCACCGGCACCACCTACAAGCCGCTGTTCCTCGCGGCTGCGCACTGGCGACGCATCGGAATCCTCGACACCCTGGACATCACCCTCGTCGTCGACCGCCCCCAGCTGCTCGGCGTCGACGGTCTCGACGCGCGACTCACCCGATGCCTGGACGACCTCGGTGTCAGGGTTCTGCTGGACAGTGAGGTGCGCCTGCATCCCGTCGACCGCCGGGTCACGGTGGTGACGGACGGAAACGCAGAGCAGGTGCGCTACGACATGCTGCATCTCGTCCCGCCGTTCCGCGGCCCGGACATCGTGGCGAACTCCGGGCTCGCCGCCGAGAGCAAACACGGCCTGGTCGACATCGATCCCCACACCCTGCGCCACCGCACCCATCCGTCGGTCTGGGCGGCCGGCGACGGCGCGGCGATCGCGACCGACCCGTCCGGTGGCGGGCTACGACGCCAGATCGCGGTGCTCGCCGACAACCTCGCCGCGGCTCGGGCCGGTGAACAGCTCGACAGCTATGACGGATACACCGTCGCCCCGATCGCCACCGACGCCCACCACCTCATCGCCGCAGAGTTCGACCGCGACGGCACCGTCACCTCGTCGCTGCCCTCGGTCATCGACCCGCTCAAGCCCCGCCGGAGCGCCTGGGCCTTCGACCGTTACGTGCTTCCGCGCCTCTACTGGAACGCGATCCTGCGCGGGCGGGTCTGAGGCGACACGCGAGACCGGTCACGACTAGAGGAGCGCTACTCCACTTTCTGCTTCACCCCGATGCCATCCTCGACGACAGCGGCTTCTGGCCGTCGTCGTACGTCGTCAGCGCCGTGGACGCCCAGGCCGAGTAGACCATCGCCACCCTCGTCGACAAGGCGGTCAAGTGAGGGGTTCACAGCCTCCGCTCACACCCCAGCGTCGGCCCCTCTGGCCAAGACGACTGCGGCACGGTATATTTCGACAGGTGATTACTCACTCTGAACAAAGATCGGGGGTCCACGTCGTGCGCGGTGAGTGCTGATGCACCTTCCGACCACGACCGGAATCCCTCCCCGACTCTCCTTCTGGGTTCGTGTCCGCGATTTCGCGGTACCGCCCTCCATGATCGAAAATGCCACCGCCAAACGCCTTTCCGGTGACTGGTCGGGGGCCTGCGACGCAGCGGGCGTCGATTCCGACATCGATCTCGCGCAGATCCGGCGCCGCCACGGCCCCGACCTTGCCGAGTGGATCGAGAACGACCTCCGCCATCTCGCTCCCGACCTCCTGCGATGGCATCTTCCTCGGGTCACGCCGACCGGCCGCCTCCGCCCGGGCCTGACCATCGCGCTTGCCCGGTACGCGCTTGACCGCGACATACGTTTTGCCGCAACAGGTTCGGTGTACCTCGTGGCCCGCATTCCGCCCGCCTGGGCCGACGCAGGTCAGCGGTTCTCGCTGGCGGTGTGGGACGGTCGACAACCCGATCCGCACCCTCACCCCCGACCCAACCGGAGGTTCCGGTTGGACCTGCACCGGCATCTGTGGGACGTACGCCATGTCGACGATCTTCGAAGACGTTCGGGTGCAGCATCTTCCGCAACCCGGTCGAGTCCCGGACAGCCACCCGGAATCCCACCCGGCTACGCTCTCGATCGGTGGGCGGCCGAGGCCGCCATCCTCCGTCGCGCAGACGGCTGCCGCACCGACAGGGTTCGCATACGGGTCGGTGCGCGACGTGACCTCATCCTCCGGGACGGTCAACCATCCGAGATGTACTGGGCCACAGATATTCCCGCTGACAAACTCATCGCTCTATCCGTCCTGCCCGACGCCGCCACCCGAACTCTGCCCGACCTCGAACTACTCCGATGCGGGGCGATCACACCTGATCGACTGCACCCACTCGTGGCCACCGCGCTCGCGCCGGAGTTCCACCCGTCGCGGGTGGGTCGAGCCGCCCGACCCGACGACGGTGTCCAGATCGTCGAGTGCCGCGGACAACCGCACCGCATCGGACTCGCCGACGGCGTCCTGTCCGCCCTCGACCATGATCGCGACGAAATCCGTCGCGAGGAGATGCTGACCGCATTCACGGGCACACCCCTGCCCTGCCTGCAGGCCATCGATCGGGCCCACCGCGAACCGGACTGCCTCGCCGGAGTGCGAGACCGCCTCGACTTCGGCGACGTCGAGGGTGCATTGGCAACAGTCGAGGAGCTCCTCGGCCCCGACGCGGACCTGCGGGACGGGCCTCTGCGGGATGAGCTCGAGAGATTCCGTATCCAGCGGGAGACCTACGACGCATATCGTTCCGGTTCGATCACCGCTGCGTCACAGCCTCTTCCGGCCATTCCCGGCGGGCGGCGCCGTGCCGGCAGACGACGGCGTGCGCGCCCGCGACACGCCACTCTCGGCTGACCCCGATCCCGACCCACCGCACTTCCCCGCGCCCCCGAACCCCAGGTGAACCATGTCCACAGACTCTGTGACCACACTGCCCCATGCCGACGAGCTCGAGACAGCCGGCGAACTGCTGGCGCTCCTCGGCGCCGTCACCAGCGAACCACGCCCCCACGATCAACTCGAGGCTCTCGCGCTGGCCGTGGCCGCCGACCTGCCCGTCGTGCTGTGGGGCGAGCCCGGTATCGGCAAGACCGCTGCGCTGACGCAACTGGCCGATTCGCTCGATATGCCACTGACCACCGTCATCGCAAGCGTCCATGAGCCGTCCGACTTCTCCGGGCTCCCGGTCGTCGGCGACGACCCGGCATCGCGTGGGGTGCCGATGGCACCACCCGACTGGGCGGTTCGCCTCGCCGATGCCGGTCGCGGACTGCTGTTTCTCGACGAGCTGTCCACGGCCCCTCCCGCGGTGCAAGCCGCTCTATTGCGGCTGGTGCTCGAAAGGCGAGTCGGCGCACTGCAACTCCCTCCCGGTGTCCGCATCGTGGCCGCCGCCAATCCACCGTCGTCGGCGGCAGACGGATGGGAGCTGAGCGCACCACTCGCCAACCGTTTCGTCCACCTGCACTGGACTCACGACCACGACGTCGTCGTACGCGGTCTGGGCGGGACGTGGCCGCACGCGACCCTGCCGACCCTGGACCGCCAGAAGTTCGCCGCGGCCGTCGAATTCGCTCGTCGTGCCGTGTGTACCCTCCTGGCGGCCCGTCCCGCGCTGGTGCATCAGCTGCCGGGCAGCCAGACCCGCCGGGGCGGCGCGTGGCCGTCACCGCGGAGCTGGGACGCGACCATCCGATTACTCGCTTTCGCGACCGCGTCATCGGCGTCGCCCGATGTCGTGTCGTTGTTGATCCGGGGGGCCGTCGGCGACGGACCCGGCTTCGAGTTGCTGGCGAGTATCGACCACATGGACCTCCCGGATCCCGAACTGTTGCTGGCCGATCCATCGGCGGCCGAGCTCCCCGAACGAGGCGACCTGCGCCAGGCAACACTCGATGCCGTGGTCGCAGCTGTCCGGCGTCATCCCGACAGATCCCGGTGGGACGCGGCATGGGAGGTGCTCGCCCGCGCCGCACGGTCCGGGGCACCCGATCTGGTGGTGGTGCCCGCAACGACGCTGGCCACACTGCGACGTGACGACTGGGAGGTTCCCGACGCCATCGACCAGCTGGCCGGGGTGGTGTCGGTCTCGCGGGCAGCCGACGAGGCCGCCGATCGCGCGACCGCACCGCGATGACGTCACCCCAGACATCCTCGATCCCGTCGGGGACGTCGAGCACGCCGTCAGAGACGTCGATCAGACTCTCGGACAAGGTGTATGCCGCGCGCCTGCACGCGGTTCGCGCCCGGCCGTACATGGCGACGGCACTCTATGCGCTGCACATCGTCGAGTCGTCACGCGTGCCCACCATGAGCGTTGACCGCTACTGGCGGTGCTATCTCTCGCCTGCCTTCCTCACCGCTCGGCCCGAGGAGGAGATCGCTGCTCATCTGGTGCACCTGGTCTCCCACCTTCTGCGCGATCATCACGGACGCAGCGACCGTTACGCCCGCGCCCACGGACTGCGCGGCCCGGCGGAACGACTGCGGATGAACATCGCGGCCGATCTCGAGATCAACGACGATGCATACGGAAACGGGTTGATCACTCCCGTCGACGCCGTCCGTCCGACGATGCTGGAGCTGCCCGCCGGCGAGCTGATGGAGGACTATCTCCGTCAGTTCCGTCTCGGGCCTGCCACCGACCAGATGTGCTGGGTCGAATGCGGCAGCGGGGCGGACGGACTGGACCGCGAGTGGGAGCTGGGTCCGGGCGGAGCGAACGGCCTCGGCGCGCAGCAGCGGGACGCGGTGCGGTTCGCGGTCGCGAGGTCGATCTCCGATCGCCCCGGCTCGGTGCCTGCGGGCTGGCGCCGATGGGCGCGCGAGGCCGTCCACCCGCCGCAGCCGTGGCAGACCCTTCTCGGCGCGGCCATCCGGACCGCGGTGTCGACGGCAGGCGTCGGCAACGACTACACCTACGGCCGACCGGCACGACGGTCGGCCGCGCTGCCCGGCGTGATCGTGCCGAGCCTGCGACGCACCCCGCCCCGGGTGAGCGTCGTCATCGACACGTCGGGGTCGGTCAGCGATGCCGAGCTGGGGAGCGCACTGCTCGAGGTCGCCGCGATCTCGCGGGCCGTCAGCGGTCGGCGCGACCTCTTGTCCGTGCTGTCGTGCGATGCCGCCGCGCGGGTGGTGCACCCGATCTGCCGGGCGGAGGACATACCGTTGCACGGCGGCGGTGGCACCGACCTTCGCACCGGGTTCGAGAGAGCACTGCGACACCGGCCCGATGTCGTCGTGGCACTGACCGACGGTCACACCCCGTGGCCGAACCGCAGGCCAGGATGCCGGACGATCATCGGACTGTTCCATCGCGAGGCCTATGCGTACACACCGCTCACCGGATGGCCTGCGCCGGGCATGTCCGGCGTCGGGGTGCCCTCCGCCCCCGCTCCGCCGCCGGAGTGGGCACACGTCGTGCGGATCGGCGAACCGCAGCGCTGAGGGAACGAGCCGAGGCTTTCGGGTAGACCTGTAGGTGCGAAGCAAGTGGACACGAGAGGAGTGATCGCCATGTCAGAGTCCGATCTGCCCAATGAAGCGAGCGACGCCGACGCGATCGAGCAGCGGCAGCCCGTCGACGCCGATCCCGCGACCGATCAGGCGCCGGCCGTTCCGCTCGACGCCAACGACGCCGATGTCGCCGAGCAGGCCACGCCCGTCGACGCCGACGAGAACGAGGATTATCCGAGAGCATCAGCTGCCGAACCCGATGAGCCTGCTGCGGACTGATCGCACGGTACGGCTCCGGTGAGAACTCGAGACGACAACCCCGAGCGGCGGTTGTGGCGCGCCTACGAGCCGGTTCACGCCGTGTGCTATTTCGATCCGAGGTTCGCTGCGGCAATGGCCGAGAGCGGCCTGACCGGTTGGTGGAACGGCTATTTCGCCGGTCGGGCCGCCCCGCTGGGACCTACACCGCCGGAGGTCGTGACCGCACTGTTCTTCGGGTTCTCGCCGTCGATGGTGGCTCGCGCGGTTCCCAAGATCTGGACGCGCATCACCCCGCAGGCAGCTGTCGAGGCGCGTCTGTCTGCAGCCGATCAGGTTCTCGGGGAACATGTCTCGGCCGGGTCGACCGACGACCTCCGTCGGGTCACCGACAACCTGGAACGCGCGGTCGACGGTCTGGGCTTCGACGGACGCGCACTTGCCGGCGCCTGGTGCGCGGTGGACCGGCCCGCCGGCCTGTGCCGGCGACTGTGGCTGTCCACCACGATCCTGCGTGAGCATCGCGGTGACGGTCACGTCGCCGCCGCGACCGCCGCGGGTCTCAGCGGTCTGCAGGCGTCGATGACCCACATCGCCGACGGTCGGGTCACCCGGGAGATCATCCAGGCCAACCGCGGCTGGACCGATGAACAGTGGGACGACGCGTTTCGCGAACTCGTCGAACGAGACATC
Organism: Gordonia terrae; assembly: GCF_051789125.1. Lineage (GTDB taxonomy): Bacteria > Actinomycetota > Actinomycetes > Mycobacteriales > Mycobacteriaceae > Gordonia > Gordonia terrae_A. Next base: position 3,610,920 of record NZ_CP196526.1, read on the forward strand.
CTCACCCCCGCCGGAGCCCTCACCGACCGCGGTACCGCATTACGCGAGTCGATCGAGGACACCACCGATCGATTGGCCGCGCGGGCCGGGCGTGCACTCCCCGACGCGGAGTGGACTCTCGGTGTACTCACCGCACTGGCGCGTGTGCTGGTCGATCGGGGCGTCATACCGATTCCCAACCCGATCGGGGTGCCGCGACCGTGAGGCCGGATGGACGCCACCCGGTCCGTTCCGGTCGCGGGGGCGCCTACCGGTTGCTTCCGTAAACCCACCACCGATGGACAGGTCCACCCGCCGAACACGGGTGGACCTGTCCATCCGTGGAGGGTTTGTCGAGCTGTGCATCGCGAACCCGCTGTGCTCATTCGGTCACATGAAACTCCCCGAGGTGGGTCTCGGAGCGCGATAACCTCCCGAGGTCACCCGACCACGAGGAGCCGACCGTGGGTACTCCCTATGACCCGAACCAACCGACCGCAATGGGTCCGCAGGGGCCGCAGCAACCCGGATGGCCGCCCGCGGGACAGCAGCCTTACGGTCAGCAGCCCTCTGGCCAGCAACCGTATGGCCAGCAGCCCGGCATTCAACAGCCGTTCGGCCAACAACCGCACGGCCAACAGCAGTACGGGCAACAGCCATATGGTCAACAACCGTTCGGCCAGCCACCCTACGGCCGGCAACCTCCCCCGCCGAAGTCCGGCGGCGGCAAGAAATGGTGGTTCATCGGTGGCGGCGGACTCGTCCTCGTCCTGATCGTCGTCGTCGCAGTCGTGCTGGCGCTGACTCTGATCGGCGGCGACGACAAGCCCTCGACTCCGACCGCGTCGGCGCTCGAGATGGTGTTGCCGGAAGACCGGTTCCCGGACATCACCGGCGATTTCACCACCGAGACGGGCAACACCGACGACGATGCCAGCTCGGTGGACAACGAGAAGTGCGCGACGTTGGTCAACTCCCAGCAGACCACCAACGAACGAGCCGAACGCGAGCTCACCGAGACCTCGTCGTCGAGCGAGATCCTGTTCGGGCTGGACAATTACAGCGCCGACGTCACCAAACCGGCAGACAACGGGTACGACGATTTCGACGAGATCCTCGCCGCCTGTTCCTCGTTCACACTGACGCTCGACGACGGCGACGTCCCTGTCGCACTCACACTCACCGAGGTGGACCTACCGATCGACGGCGCGTACAAAGCGGTCCGGATGACGGGTGCGTACAAGGTCGGCGCCTTCGAGCTGAATCTTGCGGGGATCCTCGTCATCGGCGAGGAACGGGGCGTGTCGTTCTCGGTCACACACAACACCGTCGACGACGCCCCACCCGCCGTGGACCCCGAGGTCAACAACAATCTGGCCGAGATGTTCACGACGCAACGTCAGATCATCCGAGACGCCGCGTAGCACCGCGACGGCCGTCGTCGCGCTCACCTCTTCCGTTCCCGCTCACTGAAATTCGATGAGCGGGAACGGAAGAGGTGAGCGAACCGTGAAGGGCGGCCGACTCCGGGGTGGTCGGAATCCGACACCACTGGCGCCCTTTGTCAGTATCCGCTAACGTTAGTGGTGACCGACAAATGCCAGAACGAGGAGTCATCATGGGAGCACCCGTCGCGTTCTTCGAGATCACTTCGCACGACCCCAGCCGTCTCACCGCGTTCTATCGCGATCTGTTCGACTGGACCATTGACGACAGTTCCGGCCCCGACTATTCGCTTGTCGACACCGGCGCGGGTGATGGCGCAATCGCCGGCGGCATCGGTGCCGTGTCCGAACCCGCAAAAGCCGGTGGCGTCGCCGTGTACATGCATGTCGACGACCTGCGGGCTGCCCTCGACCGGGCCGAGACCCTCGGTGGCAAGGAGCTCGTGGGGCCCACCGATCTGCCTGACGGTTTCGGTCGATTCGCGATGTTCGCCGACCCCGACGGCAACTCGATCGGGCTCTGGTCGTGACCGAGAACCAGCCGGGCGTCGACGAGGCATTGCGTGCCATGGCAGAGCCCCGACGCCGCGCGATCCTCGAGCTCGTCTCCGGACACGAGCTGGCGGCGGGTGAGATCGCCGCGCATTTCGAGGTCAGTCGGACCGCGATCTCTCAGCACATCTCGGTGCTGAAGGACGCGGGGTTGCTCGTCGAACGCCGCGAGGGAACTCGCCGGATCTACCGCACGCGACCCGAGGGCATCAACCAGTTGCGCGACATGCTCGACGGCATGTGGGCGTCATCTCTCGACATCGCGCGGCAGCTGGTGGAGGCCGAGCGCGGATTGACCGACGACGAGGTGAACCGTGCCGGGTGAGGGCCAGACCGCTACCCCGCGCGATACGGATGACGGTTCGGTCCTCCCCCTGAGCCGCCCGCCGATACGTCAATCCGTCACGGTCCGTAGCGATCTCGACCACGTCTTCACCACTTTCGTCCGGACCATCGGCACGTGGTGGCCCTTGCAGCCGATGTCGGTCGGCGGTGACAGAGCACGCACGGTGACGATCGAGGAGCACGCCGGCGGCCGCGTCTACGAGACATGGGACGACGGCACCACGGCCGAATGGGGCCGGCTCGCCGTGTGGGAACCGCCGGGCCGCTTCGTGATGTCGTGGCTGAACACGCCCGAACCCACCGAAGTCGAGCTGACGTTCACTTCACTCGGCGAGGCGCTCACCCGGGTGTCCGTGGAGCACCGCGGGTGGGAACGCCTCACCGACGACCAGCTGCGTGAAGACTGCGCGGCGCCGGGCGGTTACAGCTCCGGCGCCTACTCCGGTGGCTGGGCGACCGCGTTGACAGCGTCGGCCGCCGTCATCGAAGCAACCCCCACCGCTCACCGAGAGGCATCGTCATGACCCATTTCGTGTACAAACTCGTGCCGCCCCGGCCCACTTTCGGTCCGGGCGACATGTCCGACGACGAGGCGGCCATCATGGGCCGTCACAGCGCGTATTGGTCGGAACTGCTCGACAACGGGACCGCGGTGATCTTCGGACCCGTCGTCGACCCGGCCGGGAACTGGGGCCTTGGTGTGGTGCGCGCCGATTCCGAGGACGTGGTCCGCGCGATCAGCGACGCCGACCCGGCAGTCACCTCGGGTCTTGCCCGCGTCGAGATCCTCCCCATGCCGGTCGGTGTCGGAAGGGACTGACCGACGCAGCGGAGGTGACAAACCCGCCGCGGCTTCTGCCAGACGCTACTACACTGGCGAAATGAGCGATCCGGCAACCGATCTGACGCGGGGGCAGTTGACGCGAGCGGTGCAACTGCTCCAGGCTCATGTACGTTTCGACGCCGCGCTGCTGGTCCACCAGCCGAAGGGCGCACGGTCTCGTATCGTCTCGCAGGTGGGGTACACCTCGGGTTCGGCCTGGGCCCTCCAGCATCTGTTCCCGCGGGACTACGAGATCGGGTTCACCCACCGGCTCAACCCCGGAGACGGACTGCCGCTGTCGATCAGCGACGCCGGTGGCGCGGTCCGCGAAGAGTTCACCCGCACAGTGTTGTTCGAGCACTATCTGCGGGCTGACGGTTTCGTGGACGGGATGACGGTCGAGTTGTTCGACGGCGGCGACTACATGGGTCTGGCGCACTTCTCCGCTCGACGCCCGGACGCGTTCTCGGCGCCACAGCGAGCACTGGCCCGCGATCTGTCGGGCTTGTTGGCGCTGGTACTGCGACCGGGCCAGACGGCCGAGACCGTTCGGAGAGCGCCGTCGTCCGCGGTTGCGGCCGACCCCACGGACTCGACCACACCGACCGGGTCGACCATCTACCTCCGCCAGGGTGCCCGATTCCTCCCGGCCGGTCCGCCGGATGTCCCGTTCGTCACCGACGAGGCTTTCGCACACGTCGTGGACCACTTCGTCACCTGCGGCGCCGGTGAACTCCGGCACCTCTGGTGGCATCAGGGGGCGTGGTACCGGGTGACGCTCTCGTGCCTGGGCGACTTCGGCGACATCAGGGTGACCGCCCGGCCGGTGACCCCCGACCGGGTGTGGCATCTGAGCCCACAGGAGGCACGTGTACTCAGCGGACTGGTGGTGGGACGCACCGACGCCGCGATCGCCGCGGGACTGGATCTCAGTCCGCGGACGGTGCACACGCACATGGTGAACATCCGACGCAAACTCGGGGTGGACCGACGGACCGAAGCGGTCGCCAGGGCGACGGCGACCGCAACCGTCATCCCCGGCCCCGCGACCGCGCCCGTGGACGAGCTGGCACGGATCTACCGCGACTCGTTCCCTAGGTGATGTCCGCCAGCAGTTCCCTGGCTGCGTCGACCGCCTCGCGCTCGTGGGCGAGCAGGTCGTCGCCGCCCATGGGCCCCAGGATCGGCGCGAACGCATCGGCTGTGCCGGTCGACACGCCCGCGAGTTCCTCGACCACCGCCAGCCCGCAGAACGGAACGTAGTACGGGCTGTACCCACCCTCCTGGAGACAGACGAGTCTGCCGTCGGCCACCTCATCGGCCACGTCGATGATCTTGCGGGCGAGCGATCGGAATCCGTCGGCGCGCAACATCATACGCGCCAGGGGGTCCATCATCGATGCGTCGAATCCGCTTGCCACGATGATGAGTTCAGGACGATACGCGCGCAGCGCGGGCAGGACCACCGCGTCGAAGGCGTACTCGTATGCGCCGCTGCCCCCGCCGGGAGGCAGCGGGACGTTGAGCGTGTATCCGAACCCGTCACCGGAACCCCGCTCGTCGCGGAACCCGGAGTCGGACGGGAAGCAGCGATCCTGGTGCACCGAGATGTTCAGCACCTTCGACGACTCCCGGAAGATGTCCTGGGCACCGTTCCCGTGATGGACATCCCAGTCGACGATCGCCACCCGCCGCATCCCGAGCACGTCGAGCGCGTGGGCCGCCGCGACAGCGCCGTTGTTGAAGATGCAGAATCCGCGCCCGGTGGCGCGCTCGGCGTGATGCCCCGGGGGATTGATGAGTGCGTAGGCGTTGCGCACGGTACCGTCGACGACCGCTCGAACAGCCTCGATCGCGCCTCCGGCCGCGAGCAGCGCGATGTGATGCCCGCCGTTGCCGAAGGGCGACACCCCGTCACCGGCGTCGCCGCCCTTGGGTAGGGCGCTCTCGGTGACGATGCGGTCGTAGTGGGTGGCGTCGTGAACCCTGAGGACGTCCTCGCGGGTTGCGGGCGCCGGCTCGAGTTGCCGCAGCGAGTTGATCAATCCGGAGGCGCTGATCAGCTCGTGGAGCCGTCTCTTGGTGTCGGGATGTGCGACGTGATGCGCGATCGGCTGGGTCAGTGCGTCGACGCTGGGCGGGAAGATGCCGCCGCTGCCTGTGTCTGCCCACCCGTAGAGCGTGTTCCAGATGTATCCGGTGGTCGTTGCCACGATCGTTCCTTCCGTCCGAGTCTGCGTGTCGGTGGACACAGCATCAGCGGAGCGGTGACGGCTGTCATCGGTACAAATACCGAGGGTGGATGAGCCGAGAGGCGGCTGCTCGGACGGTCGACAGCCGATACGGTGTCGTGGCCGCCCATGAGAAAAGCCCGCCCCGACACATGTCGGAACGGGCTTTGTCGAGTGGAGCTAAGGGGACTCGAACCCCTGACCCCCACACTGCCAGTGTGGTGCGCTACCAGCTGCGCCATAGCCCCGTATTTTGTTGTTCCGCCCTGTTCAAGGGCACTGGCGAAGTTACACCATCTCGGTGATGCCAGCCAAATCGCCAGGACGCCGACCCGGGTGGTGTCGGGCCGGCGTCCTGCGGGTCACGAGTTGCTGCCGTCCAGGATGTTGTCGAGCCAGGCGTTGCCCTCGAGGACGCCGTCGACGGGCTTCCCGTCGTGCAGCACGGTGGGTGTGCCGACCTGTCCGCCGGTGGCCTTCGACAGTTCGTCGGTCGACTTCTTCGCGTTCTCCTCGGCCTGTGCGACCTTCGCGTTGTCGGTGATGCATGTCGCGGTGGCCGGAGTCGCACCCTGTTCGGTCGCCATCCGTGCGAGCTCGGGACTGGTGATGTTGCCGGTGCCGTCCTCTGGCGGCTGCGCGGTGAACAGTGCGCTGTGGAATCGCAGGAACAGGTCGGTGTTCTGCTCGCCCGCAACGCAGGTGAGGGCACCCGAGGCACGGGAGCTGTAGTCACCGGTCGCCGACCGTGCGTTCAGGAAGTTCAGCGTGTGGTAGCGGACTCGCAGCTTGCCCTCGGTGACGGCCTTGGTGATGGCCGGACCCGACTGCTGCTCGAAGACCTTGCACACCGGGCACATGGGGTCCTCGAAGACGTCGATGAGGGGCGCCGTTTCCGGGCCCACGATCATCGTCGAACTCGCGGCGAGCGCCGACTGGTCCGCCTCGCCCTTGTCGCGCCCGCTCCACCAGATCCCGCCGATGACGAGGCCCGCGATCACCAGTACCGCGATGCCCCCGAGGACGTAGGTCATCGTGTTCGACGGCGCGCTCGGCTGATACTTCGAGTTGGTGGTGCGGGGCACCGAGGCTCCCGGCTTACGCTTCTTGCTCACATTCCGACAATATCCGCGCAGCACTGATAATTGTCTGAGGGATCAGCGCGAAGCCCCGGTCGTTCGGCGGCGGGCGGCGTTCAGCTTTCCAGCGCCGCATCGACGACCTGCTGGGCTTCTTTCTGCACCTGCGCGAGATGTTCTGCACCCTTGAAGGATTCGGCATAGATCTTGTACACGTCCTCGGTACCCGAGGGTCGTGCGGCGAACCACGCGTTCTCGGTGGTCACCTTCAATCCGCCGATCGCCGCACCGTTGCCCGGCGCCGACGTCATGATCGCGGAGATCGGTTCGCCTGCGAGTTCGGTCGCCTTCACCTGATCCGACGACAGCTTCGACAGGACTGCCTTCTGTTCCCGGGACGCCGGTGCGTCGATCCGGGCGTAGGCCGTCGACCCGTACTCCTCGGCGAGTTCGGCGTACCGCTGCGACGGCGTCTTCCCGGTGACGGCGAGGATCTCCGACGCGAGCAGGGCCATGATGATGCCGTCCTTGTCCGTCGACCACGGGCTGCCGTCGAAGGTGAGGAACGACGCCCCGGCGCTCTCCTCGCCGCCGAACGCGACGCGGCCGTTCAACAGGCCGTCGACAAACCATTTGAAACCGACGGGGACCTCGAGCAGTGGCCGCCCGATACCCGCGACCACCCGGTCGATCAGCGACGACGACACCAGCGTCTTGCCGACCGCCGCCGATTCCGACCACTGCGGACGATGCGTGAACAGATAGTCGATCGCGACGGCCAGGTAGTGGTTCGGGTTCATCAGGCCGGCGTCGGGGGTGACGATGCCGTGACGGTCGGAGTCGGCATCGTTGCCGGTCGCGATGTCGTAGGAGTCGCGGGCCGAGATGAGGGAGGCCATCGCATTGGCCGACGAGCAGTCCATCCGGATCTTGCCGTCGGTGTCCAGCGTCATGAACGAAAAGGTCGAATCCACAGTCGGATTGACGACTGTGAGGTGATCGAGGTTGTACCGCAGACCGACCAGCGCCCAGTAACCGACCGACGCTCCGCCGAGCGGGTCGGCGCCGATCCGGATGCCGGCATCCCGGATCGCCGTCATGTCGACGACGTCGCCGAGTCCGTCGATGTAGTTGAGCAGGAACGAGTAGTCGTGCACGTACTCGCCGCCGCGCGCCCGTTCGAAGGGGATGCGCTTGACGCCGTCGAGCTTCTGCTCGAGCAGTTCGTTGGCGCGGGCCGCCACCACGGAGGTGATGGAGGTGTCGGCCGGGCCGCCGGTGGGCGGGTTGTATTTGAAACCTCCGTCGCGGGGAGGGTTGTGCGACGGGGTGACCACGATGCCGTCGGCGGAGACCCCCGGGTTGTCCCGGTTGAACGTGAGGATCGCGCGGCTGACCGCCGGCGTGGGGGTGAACGAGTCGCTTTCCGCGGTGTAGACGGTCACCTCGTTGGCCGCGAGCACCTCCAGCGCGGTCCGCCACGCGGGTACCGACAGCGCGTGCGTGTCGAAGCCGATGAACAGAGGGCCCGAGATGCCGGCCGAGCGGCGGTAGTCGACGATGGCCTGCGTCGTGGCGAGGATGTGGGCTTCGTTGAACGCGTTGTCGAAACTCGAACCACGGTGCCCGGATGTCCCGAACACGACCTGCTGCAATGGGTCCGACGGATCAGGGACGTTGTCGTAGTAGGCACGCACCAACGCGTCCACATCGACCAGGTCTTCGGGCAGGGCCAAGGTACCAGCGCGAGGATGTGCCATACCGCGATTCTGCCACTCCCAGCCGGGTTCGCCCGGCTGACGAACCGATCCGATCGGCCGCGGCGAGCGAATCGCTACGGTGAGACGATCGTCGACGCCGCGTGGGAAGGCCCTGCACACATGTTGATCTCCGGACTGTCCGGGCTGTTGTCGCCCGGCCGCCTGTCCCCGGGCCTGCTCGTGCTCGTCCTCCCGGGCGGCACCGACAACAGTCACCAACCCTTCACACCCTGGCAGCCGTCCGCCCTGCGTATGTACCCGTTCACGTGGTCACTGCGACTGCGTTTCGGCCGGTCGGTGCGCGTGCACCAGGTCCGCTATCGCGTGTATGGCTGGAACGGTGAGGAGAACTCACCCATGCTGCCCGCACGCGCCGCACTCGACGAGATGTGCCGACGGCACCCCGGCGTCCCGGTCGTCGCGATCGGCCATTCCATGGGCGGGCGGGTGGCAGCGCACCTCGCCGCGGACCGCCGGGTCATCGGCGTTCTCGGACTCGCACCGTGGTGGCAGTTCGCCGACTGGCGCCACATCCAGCCCGGCGCGCGCGTGGTCGCGGTACACGGCGATGCCGACACACGGACGCTGGCCAAACGGACCCGCAAGGGGATCGACGAACTGGCCGCCACGGGCATCGACGCCGAGTTCATCCCCGTACCCGGCGGCGGCCACCCGATGCTGGACCACATCGGCCTCTGGCAGCGCAGCGCTCTCGACTTCGTCGGCGAGCGACTGTCGGCCTTGCGAGCTGCCTGACGCGTCAGGTCGTCCGGCGCACCCCGGCGAGTTCGTCGACGAATTCGGGGTAGAACTGCACGTACTTCTCCCCCGACAACACGTACAGCGGGTCGTCACCGGTCTCGGCATACCCCTGCTTGCGCAGTTCGGTGCGCATGTTCTTGAACGTCGACGTGTGCTCGAGCTGTGGGACGATCCGCACGAACAACGGCAGTGCATAGGCCGGCAGTCCGGTGCGCACGTGCCGCGCCAACCCGTCTGCGTCGAACGAAGACCCGTCCCGCACGCTGATGGCTGCCATGCCGGCCTTGCCGTCGACTCCGGGGACCGGCACGCCGAAGACGACGGCCTCCTCGACGGACTCGTGTGCGTCGAGGACGGCCTCGACCTCGGTGGTCGCGACGTTCTCGCCCTTCCAGCGGAAGGTGTCCCCGATGCGGTCGACGAAGCCGATGTGGGAGAAGCCTTGGTCACGGACGACGTCGCCGCTGTTGAACCACTTGTCGCCCTTGCGCTTCGCGTCCCGGACGATCTTGCGCTCGGTGGCGGCCGGATCGGTGTACCCGTCGAAGGGCACCCGCGAGTTGATCTGTGCCAGCAGAAGTCCCGTGCCACCCTTGCCCACCGGCCGCACGCGGCCGTCGGGACCGCGCAGCGGCTCTCCGGTCTCTTCGTCGTATTCGACGATGGTGTACGGGAGTGGGGAGAATCCGGCCGTCTTGGACAAGCCGAACACGTTGATGAACCCGATGTTGGCCTCACTCGCGGCATACAGTTCGACGACGCGATCGATGCCGAAGCGTTCGGTGAAGGCGTCCCAGATGTCCGGGCGCAGCCCGTTGCCGACGGCGAGGCGCAGGCGGTGCGCTCGATCGGTCGGCCTGGGCGGTTGCGCGAGGAGATACCGGCACAGCTCGCCGATGTAGGCAAAAGCAGTGGCGTCGTTCTCGATGATCTCGTCGATGAATCGCGACGCCGAGAACTGCTTGCCGATGGCCAGGCAGGCGCCCGACGCGAGGACCGACGAGACCGAGATCGTGAGTGCGTTGTTGTGATAGAAGGGCAGCGCCGTGTACATGACGTCGTCGCCGCGCAACCGGATGCCGAGTCCGCCGATGCCGTTCAAGGCGACCAGCCACCGATGGTGACTCATCTTGCTGGCCTTGGGATATCCGGTGGTACCGGACGTGAAGATGTAGATGGCCGTGGAACCGACCTCGATCGATTCGGTGACCGGCAGGTCGAGGGGCGAGCAACGCGCGGTCAGGGTGGCGAGCTCGTCGAAGGTGAACTCCTTGGCCGGGCGGCATCCGGCGGGCACCGACTCCAGCGCCTCCAGTAGTTCACGTTCGTAGAGAACGACTTTCGGCTCGATCAGACCGAGACTGTGTTCGAGGACGGTGCCCCGCTGGTTGTAGTTCAGCATGCCGCAGATGGCGCCGGTCTTGACGATCGCGAGCATCGTGATGACCACATCCGGGTGGTTGCGCGACAGCACGGCGACGACGTCTCCGCGACCGATGCCCTCCCGAATCAGGAAGTCGGCGAGCCGGTTCGCCCGCGCGTTGGCATCGCGGTAGGTGATCGAGGTGCCCTCGAACCGCAGGAAATCCCGATCGGGATACTTGGCGACACTCTGCTGGAAGCGCTTGCCGATCGACATCTTGGTCGTCGGCGGTTTGGGCAGCATCTGCGGCAGGGTGCGCAGGATCGTGCCGGCGTCACTGCGAAGCGACGCGACTCCCGACACCATGTCGGCCAGCCGGATATCCGGCAGGAGTCCCGTTCCCGACGCGTGATCAACCATGTTCGCAGCCTCCCCTGTGTGTTGAACGACACACACCCTAGCCGGAGTCCCCCACCAATGACACGTCGGGGCAGATTCGTTCCAAACGATGGATCCCGGTGAGCGGGCGAAACTGCAACACGATCCACGTGGCGGCGGTGTCGAGGCTTGGCGAGGGCCGACCGACCGGCCACACTGTCCTGATGACCGACACCTCCGCCGGAGCGACGGGCGTTTCCGGCCCGCTCGACGGCGTCACCGTCCTGGAATTGGGCACGCTGATCGCCGGGCCACATGCGGCTCGCCTGCTGGGCGACATGGGCGCCGACGTCATCAAGATCGAGCCGCCCGGCAAGCCCGACCCGATCCGCACCTGGGGTCAGGCCGAGGTCGACGGACACCGCTTCTACTGGACGGTCCACGGGCGCAACAAGAAAGCGATCACGCTCGACCTGCGGTCGGACCGCGGCCGCGAGCTGTTCCTCGCTCTGGTCGATCGCGCCGACGTCGTCGTCGAGAACTTCCGCCCGGGAACCCTCGAACGGCTGGGCATCGGACCCGACGTTCTCTTGGCCCGCAATCCGGGACTCGTCGTCGTGCGGGTGTCCGGTTACGGCCAGACCGGCCCGGATTCGACGCGCGCCGGTTACGCCTCGGTCGCCGAAGCCGCGAGCGGGCTGCGCCACCTGAACGGGTATCCGGGCCAGCTCCCGCCGCGCATCGCCCTGTCGCTGGGCGACACCCTGGCAGGGATGTTCGCGGCACAAGGGGCACTCGCCGCGCTGGTTCGGCGTTCGGTGACCGGCAAGGGTCAGGTCGTCGACACCTCGTTGATCGAATCCTGTGTCGCGGTGCAGGAGTCGGCGATAGCGGACTACGACGCCGGCGGTGTCGTGCGCGGGCCGTCGGGTACCCGCCTCGACGGCATCGCACCGTCGAACCTCTACCCCACCAGCGAGGGCACCCACGTCATCATCGCCGCCAATCAGGACTCCGTCTTCGCGAGACTGTGCGCAGCGATGGGACAGCCCGAACTGGCGACCGACGAGCGGTTCGCCGATCACGCCGCACGCGGCCGCAACCAGGACGAACTCGACGACCTGATCGGCGAATGGTCACAGCAGCACTCCCCGGAGAAGCTGACCGAGATCCTCGGTGCGGCAGGCGTTGTCGTGGGTCCGGTGAACACAGTCGCCGAGGTGGTCGCAGACCCGCACCTACGTGCACGCGGGATGATCACCGAGCACTACGACGAGCGTGCACAGCGCACGGTGCTCGGCCCTGGCATCGTGCCGCAGTTCAGCGAGACCCCGGGCGGTGTCCGCAACGCCGGGCCGCCCGCGCCGGGATGCGACAACGACGCCGTCTACGGCGGGTCACTCGGGTTGTCCGAGGACGAGATCGCCGCGTTGCGCGAGGCCGGGATCATCTGACACTCGGCTACGGTCGAGGCATGTCACTGGTCGCGACCGGGCTCTCGCGCACCTTCGGCCGGCACACCGCCGTCGCCGATGCGAGCCTCGAACTCAGATCCGGCAGGATCACCGGGCTCGTCGGCCCCAACGGGGCGGGCAAGACGACTCTGCTCCTGCTCCTCGCCGGCCTGCTCGCCCCCGACACCGGAACGATCGTCGTCGACGACGCGCCGGTGAACCCGGCGGACATGCGACGGCTGACCGGGTGGATGCCGGACATCTTCGGTACGTGGGAGAGCCTCACGGCGCACGAGATCCTGACGACCTTCGCCAAGCTGTACGGAATGCCCACCACCCAGGCCCGGCAGCGCGCCACCGAACTCCTCGAGCTGGTTCACCTGACCGATCTCGCGACGCGGCCGGCGCACGAGCTCTCGCGCGGCCAGAAACAGCGCCTCGGCTTCGCGCGAGCCCTGGTGCACCAGCCCCGGATCCTGTTGCTCGACGAGCCGGCGTCCGGAATGGACCCACGATCGCGGATGGACCTGCGCGGCCAACTCCGCCGCCTCGCCGACGACGGGTGCTCGATCCTGGTGTCGTCGCACATCCTCTCCGAGCTGGAGGAGATGGTCGACGACGTCGTGCTGATGACCGAGGGCCGAACCCGCACGCCGCAGGGCGCGGTCGGCGGGGTGTGGCGAATCCGGTTCGTCGGGCAGCCGCCCGGGCAGGTACGGGAAGTTCGATTCGACGACGAGTCCGCCGCCGCACGGCACCTCGCTCAGTTGGTGTCCTCCGGTGCGGCCGTCAGCGAATTCGCACCCGTGTCCACCGGAATCGAAGACGCCTACCTCGCCCTCGACCCGGAGCGCCGATGAACACGAACCTGCACCAGGCGGCCGCTTCGGACGCTTCACCGCGAACAGGGTTCGCGTCGTGGTGGCGGATGGTCGGGGTCATCGTCGAACTCGAGTTACGTCAGCGGCTGCGGACGACGAGATGGAAGGCCTCGCTCATCGTGGCCTTCGTCGTGACCTCGCTGGCGGTCTTCGGGTCCCTGTACCTGGCCGTGGGGGTGTTCGGCGGCACCTACACCGGATGGGCGTCGAACCTGTACGGGCTCCTCATCGGTTTCCTGTTGCTGCTCGGGATCATCGTGGCTCCCACGCTGGCGGCGACCACGATCAACGGTGACCGCAAGGACGCGACCCTGGCCGTGGTCCAGGACACCGGGATCACCAATTGGCAACTGGCGCTGGGCAAACTCATCGGGAGCTGGGTGGCGGGCATCGCCCTGGTCGCCGTCGCCGCACCGTACCTGATCTGGGGCCTGGTCGAAGCGCCCCAGTCGATCTGGCGCAGCGTGCTCGGCATCGTCGTCCTGGCACTCGTCTTCGCGTCGTACGCAGGCATCGGACTCGGATTCTCCGCGGTGACAGCGCGCCCGGCGGGATCCGCGGTGCTGACGCAGTCTGCCGTCTTCTTCCTCCTCCTCGGCCTGCCGGTGGCGTTCGGTCTCCTGTATCCGACGACGGCACAACTGCACTCGGTGATCCGCACCGACACCACGGTGACGGACCCATCGAGCCCGACGCCCACCTGGACGTGTCAGGAGGTCACCCGCGAGGAAGAGTTCCACCACCACGAACGCATCTGGTGGCTCCTCGCCCCGAATCCGTTCTTCATCGTGGCCGACGCCGTGTCCTCTCCACCGGAGAACCCGCTGAGAACGTCTGACAGCACGGCAGCCCAGGAGATCTCGCGGACACTCTCGGCGGTTCGGGCGGGTCCCTACATCGGTCCGCGGACGTGTGCCGACATCTCCTTCGGCTACATCGACGAGGGCGACCGCACCGGCCATCGCGCCCGCGAAGCGGCCCACGAGACGTCCGGGATGGGCCACTCGTGGTACGTCGGCCTGGGGATCTACCTGGTGTTCGGCGGGCTCGGATACGTTGTCGCAGCACGTCGTCTGCGGATCCCTGCGGGCAAGCTACCTCGGGGAGTCCGGATCGCATGAGTGCCGGAGACGACATCGTCGGGTTCCAGCCCGGTTACGACGCCCTCGCCGACCTGTACGCCGAGACGTTCCCGTCTCCGTTCTCGAACGCGTTGCAGCACGGGGTGATCAGAGCCTTCGTCGACCACGTCCGCGGGAGTGAGGTGCCCGGAACCGTGCTGGACGTGGGCTGCGGGCCGGGCGGTGTGACGGCGGAACTGGCCGCCGCGGGTCTCGACGTCATCGGCGCCGATCCGAGTGCGGAGATGCTGCGGATCGCGAGGGCCTCGCATCCCGGCCTTCGCTTCGTTCTCGACGATGCACGGCTGACCTCGACGGAGCTCGACGAAGTCGACATCGCGGCGATGGTCGCACGATTCAGCCTGATCCACGTGCCGCCCGAATCCGTCCCGGGCATTCTCGACGGCTGGGCCGCACGCATGAGGTCCGGCGGTGTCGTGCTGATCGCCGGACAGACCACCGAGGTGGACGAAACCGTCGAATTCGACCATCGCGTGGCGCCCGCGTGGCGCTGGCACCCGAATCGAATGGCGGCGGCGCTGGCCGAGGCCGGTTTCGACGAAGAATGGCGCACCGTGAAACGCGCCGACGACACCCATCGCTTCGCCGAGTTCCATCTCCTCGCGATGCGCCGATAGTCGCGGTCGACGAGTTCGCGCGTCCAGTTCGCGGCGGGAGCTCGGACCCGCCTGACTAGAAAGTTCGGGTAACCGAAACTATAGTGTCGGCATGCCCAAGCATGCTCGTCGTCGGCTCGTCTCCCTCGGAGCGCTGCTGGCTGTCGTGGGTACCGTCATCGCGGGCTGCACGTTGTCGAGCCGGTTGCCCGACGAGAAGGTTGTGCTCACGACGTTCACCGTGCTCGCCGACATCGCGTCCGAGGTCGCCGGCGATCGATTGAAGGTCGAGTCGATCACCAAACCGGGCGCCGAGATCCACGGGTACGAACCCACTCCCGGCGACATCCGGCGCGCCGCGACCGCCTCGCTCGTCATCGACAACGGACTCAATCTCGAAGCCTGGTTCGCGCAATTCGTCGACGACCTCGACGTCCGTCACGTCGTCGTCAGCGAGGGCGTCGAACCGATCGACATCGCGTCGGATGCCTATGCGGGAAAACCGAATCCGCATGCGTGGATGAGTCCGGTCAACGTGCAGATCTACGTCGACAACATGGCGGCGGCGTTCAGCGAGCTGGACCCCGACGGTGCCGCGACCTTCGAATCCAACGCGACCGCGTACAAGACACAACTCCAGCAGGTCCAGACCGACCTCACCACCGCACTCGACGCACTGCCCGCCAACGAGCGCGCACTGGTGACCTGTGAGGGCGCCTTCTCCTACCTCGCCCGCGACGCGGGGCTCACCGAGCGCTACATCTGGCCGGTCAACGCCGAGCAGCAGGCGACACCGCAGCAGGTCGCCGCGGCCATCGACTTCGTCCGCGCCAACGATGTTCCGGCGGTCTTCTGCGAGTCCACGGTGTCGGACGCCCCGATGAAGCAGGTCGTCAACGCGACCGACGCCCGATTCGGCGGAACGCTCTACGTCGACTCGCTGTCCGAGGCCGACGGCCCGGTACCCACCTACCTCGACCTCATCCGCCACGACGTCGCGACCATCGTGTCGGGCCTGACCGGGAGCAACACATGACCGCGATTCCTCCCCCGACCGGCCACGCCATCGCAGTCGACGACGTCACCGTCCGGTACGGCGACATCCTCGCCCTCGACCACGCATCGGTTCGGGTCCCGGCGGGCCGGATCTGCGGACTGGTCGGCATGAACGGGTCGGGTAAGTCGACGCTGTTCAAGACGATCGTGGGGTCGGTCACCCCGACCACCGGCTCCGTCACTCTCGGCGGTCGGACGCCGGCCGCCGCCCGTCGGGCGGGCGTCCTCGGTTACGTGCCACAGTCCGAGGACATCGACTGGAGTTTCCCGATCTCGGTGCGCGACGTCGTCCTGACCGGCCGCTACGGCCACCTCGGGTTCACGCGACGCCCGAAACGCACCGACCACGTCGCCGTCGACGAAGCGCTCGCGCGCGTCGAACTCGGCGACTTCGCCGACCGCCAGATCGGTCAGTTGTCCGGAGGTCAGCGCAAGAGGGCCTTCGTTGCGCGTGGAATCGCTCAGGAGGCGTCGATCCTGCTGCTCGACGAGCCGTTCGCCGGCGTCGACAAACGCAGCGAGGCCACCATCACCACACTGCTGCGCGAACTCGCCGACGCCGGAACGACGATCCTGGTGTCCACCCATGACCTGCAGGTCCTACCCGAGCTGGCCGACGAAGCAATCCTGTTGATGCGCAGGGTGATCGCGCAGGGGCGTCCCGCGGAAGTGATCACCACCGACAACCTCGTGCGGGCCTTCGGACTCGACCCCCTCGCCCGCCCCGTCTCCGATCTGCGCCCACTCGATCGCCGGGAGGAAGAAGCGTCGTGACCATCATCGATCTCCTCCTCGACCCGTTCGCGTACGCATTCATGACCCGTGCCCTGTGGGCGACGCTCATCTCCTCGGTCGTGTGCGCACTGCTGTCGTGCTGGCTCGTGCTGATCGGCTGGTCGCTCATGGGCGACGCCGTCTCGCATGCGGTCCTGCCCGGCGTGGTCCTCGCCTACATCGCGGGGATCCCGTTCGCTGTCGGCGCGGTGATCTTCGGATTCGTGGCCGTCGCCCTGATCGGCGTGGTTCGCGACGGCGGTCGTATCAAAGAGGACGCAGCGATCGGCATCGTCTTCACGACGCTCTTCGCACTCGGACTGGTGCTGATCTCGGTGACGCCGAGCCAGACCGACCTCAACCACATCATCTTCGGCAACCTGCTGGGCGTCTCGACCTCCGACCTCGTGCAGATCGCCATCCTGGGCGCGATCGTCGCGGTGCTCCTCGTGCTGAAACGACGCGACTTCACCCTGTACGCCTTCGATCCGACCCACGCCTTCGCCATCGGCCTGAGCCCGCGTCTGCTCGGCGCAGGTCTCCTCGCGCTGCTCGCGCTGACCGCGGTGACCGCGTTGCAGGTGGTCGGCATAGTCCTGGTGGTCGCGATGCTCATCATCCCGGGAGCGACCGCACGTCTGCTCACCGATCGCTTCGGGCGGATGCTGATCATCGCGCCCGCCATCTCCGCGATCTGCGGTGTCATCGGCCTGTACGTCTCCTACTACCAGGACACCTCCCCCGGCGGGATGGTCGTCCTCGTCCAGGGCATCGCGTTCTTTGTCGTCTACCTGTTCAGCCCGACCCATGGCGTCCTCACCACGCGGCGCCGTCGGCGGGAGAGTGCGAAGGCGGATACGGACCTCCCGGACTATGGCCGCCGGCTCCCGCAATTCATGAACGCTGACTCATCACGGAATTCCCAGGCTCACAGTCGTTCAGAAAACTCGAAATGCGACCTCGGCCAAGACCAAACTCCCGGGATGTAAGAGTGGCGCCGGGCGACGCGGTTACTCAGATAGATTGTCACTGAACCACCCAGATCGTCTCTACAGCCAATTTAGCAAGCTCCTCGGACCTTTTCTGAATGTCTCGCACAGTCGGCCCATAGCTAGCCTTCTGTTTGAACCATCGCTCTAGGCTCGAATCTTTCGGAACTCCAGAATTGCTAAGCACCCGACGTTTCTGCTTGAACGCCTGATCGCCGATTCCAGAATTGGCCAAACCGCTGAGCAGCGTAAGGTTTCCTACTGAAAATACCGGATCGTCGAACGAACTCGAAGCGGACTTCTGGGGAACGATATGCTCAATAGTCCACGCACTCGTATCGAGCGGCGAGGGGAGTTGCCCCAACCTTTTTGCAACTGTTAAGAGAACGTATCGAATCAAATCACTTGAACCGCGTGCTCGCTGCGCGGCATTCAACGTCATTCCAGGTGCATACGCCAACTTGACAAATGAGCCCGTCACGACGGAAGTATTTGGTAGACTGCCCCGCAGCCGAGCAACGAAATCGTCGATGGCTTCGCTAACTTCTCTCTTTGAGCCTGAATCCTCTAACGTCACCGAAAATCGGTTGTACCGGCCTCGCGTCCCACCGGTCGAACCACTACTCGCCATTGCACTAAACTGGAAATGAAAGTTCTCAATGGCGGCGACAGCGCGCTTCAACTGCTTTTCGGTTATGTAGTTAGTCTCATTAAACTTTCGAATCAACGCAACAATTGCCGAATTCGCAACCGAGACATTGAAGACCTCTAAGGCACGAATAGAATCCTGCACCTCTGCAATAGACAAACCTTGGCGAACGCCCGTTTTCTTTGCCGGAAATTCTTGTCTGCGCTCGAGGTGGGAGTAGATTTCAGCATCCACCTCTAGCTCCGAAAGATAGGACTCATGCGTTATATACCCCGCCTGAATGAACCGTTTTAGCTCCTTGTATAGTTCCGGTTCTTTCACCGCATCTCGACGGGAGTTCCAAGACTGCCAAATGAATCGGTTGATTGAGTCCGGCTCGTCGCCATAACCAGTTACATTATCCACGATTCTCTGCCAGCGCGTTGCGACAGCGCCTCTATCTCGAGGCTCCTTCGAGATACCTCTCACGAGCATGTTCTTCACCAGGTCAGCAAGCTTCAGATCCGCCCCCCTGGTGTTCAGCGTCTCGAAGATAAGAAAAGCATCTTCTTCGGCATCGAGTTCGACCTGGATAACTCGCGCCTGGAGGATGTTGTTGCGAAGCTCTTTCAATCGAGTCATCTTCGCTTCCAGATCAGGTAACTGCTCGAGTTCGGCAGTCACTTTATTCTCGAAGAACCCCCGTGCTTTACCGACCAATTTCGCGCTTGCGTCCCAAGTTGCGCCAGACGGTATCGAATCCGGTTTCTGTATAACTTCCCAGAACATGTCCTCAGGTCGCGTTAGGACTGCATACTCCTCCGAGTTATCGTCCTTAGCTACGAGATACTTCTGTGTAATCGCTATCTGCTCGGTGACTCGCGAATGCGCGTCGGCTTCATTGTCATCAACCGAACCACCTATCAAGGTAAACGAATCACGCACGACGGAGAGCGCAACCGCACTGGTGGTAATTCGTTGTTGCCCATCAATCAAAGAGAAGGTGTTCCGGAAGAGATTGCGTCGCTGACTGATCCATGTAACTGTCGTTCCGAAGAAGAAGTCACTCTTGGCCAGCGCAACGTCGTTCCAATAGTCCTCAAGCTGGTCATCCTCCCAGCTGTAGGGACGTTGAAAATTCGGCACTTCATAGAGACAGTCCTGAAAACACTCTTGAATGTTCTTGGCCTTAGAATTTATCTGCATCCGTTCTGCCTCATGCCTTTATTGTTCGTCATTACATGTTTCAGATAGTTAGAATTGACTGATCACGATCTCATTGCTGCGACTTCTGAAACATCACATCTTTTGATGTGAAGATAAACCGCACCCCTCCCCACTAGCGTGGCGCACGAGGCAATTGTTACTGCAACCAGTCCGCCTAGCCTCGCCTCTTCGAACAATGATCCGATCAAGCCGGCTGGCGCAGTATAAAGAGTCGATGCTAGAGGATCCAAACCTACAGCGCTTCCGGATCCGGCGTATACCCTGCCGCTTGCAGTTCCTTGAAAAGCTTGGACTTTACTTCCTCGATCTTATTCTTAAACGGGAGATATAGTAGGCCATGGATATCACTGGGCTTCTCCACGTCCTCTTGATAGAGAATTGCAACGCGTTTACGACCGAGATTCGCGAGTACCATGCCCAGTTCTAGAATGACGTTCTGACGTGCGCGCGGTTTTGGAGGTCCCGGTTCTGTGGCCACATGACCAACGTCGTCAGGCGTTAGTAATACGCATGCGTAGCCAACGTCTCCAGACTGCCTCAGATACCTCTCCAACTTTTCTATAATAGTATCTCCGGCCGCCGGGAGGTTAGCCAGTATGATTGGCTTCAGTCCCATTTTCCTCAGAAGGAGATCCAGTGCATCCGTCGCGGCCGTATCGTGTCCGTACACTACGAAAACGTTCTTGTTCGGACCAGGATTAGGTTGAATGCCAATCTCGTCTTCACCGATCGGTAACGGGTTGCCCTCGTTTTTCCATGTGCGCAACTCTGTCGAAAGCGGAGTGTTCTTTCCCTGAATCTGCACGGTACCGGTATTGAAGAAGTTCACCACTTCTCCCGACTTCGCTCTCACTTGAGTACAATGCTCTTGACTCTTGACGGAATACTCAACACCGCGCTGTGTGAAGAACGCCTCCACCTCTGCTTGGTTCATCCACCCTCCACCCTCCCCTAGCGGCATCATCTGTCGCGAGGCGGCAACCTCCCGAACGCATCAATTCCCCTATCTAACCGGACGGCAACGAGTACCGCTTGCGAATGCGACGACGTCCGTGCCGGGGCTGGTGTATGCCGCAGGTCGGTCCCAGCACGGCGGTGTCACCGTGCACACGGGGCCGACCATGTTGCCCTAGCAACGATCTTCGGTTCTGGATGGCTCAAATTGATCAGGCGGTCCTTTCGAGAGCGCGCTGGACTCCAACGAAAACTGCCTCGACCTCGGTCGCAACCACTCTCACACGTTTAGATCGACCAGCTCGCCGGTGAGATCTACCGCACGTGGAGGGGTCATGATGCTCGCGTACCTCGTGCACTACTGCCTTCGCTGGGCGAACTGGCAGCGCTTCACCTGCGCAGCGTCAACCGTGTCGCCGCCTGATGTGAAATCTATCCCGAGCGCTGTGCAGCCGAAGTAGCCGACACGTTTCGACGAACAGCGGACGCCCCCCGCCGGCTCCGACGCACTGCTGGCGCGGCATGGACGTCACGCCGCTACACCCGGCCAAGATGGCGCACTGGTAACCGCCAGCCGTCGCGGGCCGCGGATCCGATGGTGCTAGGCCCGCCAATCCCTATTCGACTTCCGGCGGTTCGCGAGCTCCACCGCTCTCTATGGCAAAGCGCCCGACGACGACCTTGATCAGGTCGCCGACCGTATGGGCGCCGCGCGCGAGTGAGGTGAGATTGTTGTCACGGTGGCCTACCCACCGACCCTGAAATGAAGAATGGAGGCGCCCCACCTGCGTAAACAGGTGGGGCGCCTTCGTGGAGCTGCCGGGAATTGAACCCGGGTCCTCCGTCGTGTTGTTAGGGCTTCTCCGTGTGCAGTCCGCTATGTCTCTACTTGGATCTCCCGGTCACGCGAACAAGCCGAGATGACGATCCCAGTCGCTGTTTGGTGTTCCGACCTCACCCGCGACCGGCGAGGACGGTGAGCTCCCATAGATGATGCCGGCATCCGGGTCTGGGAGCATAACCCGGGCCGACAGACTAGCCGGCGCTACTTAGGCAGCGAGGGCGTAGTCGCGCTGATTGGAATCGGCGCTTAATTGGTTGCTGCGACGCTTACGGTGGTCTCCAGCCTGCACCGACACGCTTCCCCTATCTCGACGCACGAAGTCGAAACCGATCAGCCCCGAGTAGGACCCGCCGACCTCAGTCAGCGAGCACTTCAGTCTAACAACTCGTTCCGCAGAGTTCATTCCCGTTTCCCCGGAGACCTCCGGCGGGGGTCACTTCCGGCGGCGAAGACCATGGGAGCGAAGGCCGTGACGGTTCGGTCCTCCCAGTCGTCGGCGACACCTCCGGTGCGAGCGCGTTCGGCGACGAGCGCCCCGACGATGCCGTCGACCAGCATCTCCGGCTCCATCGACGCCGCGAACTGACCACGCCGCTTACCCGCGTCGATGACCTCCCTGAGTTCGGCGCGATGCCGCGCCAGTACTTGCCTGAAGAGCACGCCGAACTCAGGATCGGAATCGGTCAGGAGAGCCGCCATGCCGCCGAAACCGATCCCGTCGACCACCATCGACGCCGCGTGGCTCACCACCCAGCGCAGCCGGGCCTCCGCAGGAAGGTCCGCATCGGGCGGCTCGACGACGGCGACGTCGAGCAGAGCTGCGCCGAGCATCTCGTTCCGGTTTCGGTAGCGGCGATAGATCGTCGTACGCGCCACCCCGGAATGAGCGGCCACGCTCTCGATCGTGACCCCGGCCGGTCCGCGGGTCCGGAGCAGTTCGAGGGTCGAACGGACTATTTTCGGGCCGCTGCCGCCTGCCACGTCGTGGTCACCTCCCGTTTCCCGCCGATCCCGGTTCCGTTGCCGGCAGGAATACTACCGCGCCACGAAACGCTACACGTAGCGTAGCGCTACAGTGAGTGTAGCGATCTGGGTCGGGACCATCCAACGAAAGGAGTTCGTCGTGCGCGACACACCTCGATCGACATCTCTGGCTTTCATCGGCTATCTGATCCTGCTTCTCGGGTTTCTGTTTCTCGGGTTGTTCGTGGTGGCGCTGGCCGGCGGCGTCGGTGCTCCCGCTTGGCCGTTCGGCGTCGCGATGGCCGTCTTCGTGACGACGTCTGTCGCGTGCTTCCGGCGCCAGTCGGCGCTCAGCCGCCGATCACGGACCTCCGGCGGCGACATCGTGTCCGCTGACCCGCTGACACCACTCCTACGACGAACCGACATCGAGCGCTACGAGCGCATCTACCGCCCCAGTGCGGATGTCTCGACCTTGCACCGGGCGGAGTGGACCGGCGCGGATCGCGCCGCGTGACGACGACCAGCCGCGCGAATGGCGGAGTCGGCTGAGCTGCCAGCTCATTCACAGCTCACCGCCAGGCCCGGCCAAGGCGCCGGCGGGATCGTGGAGACCTCGTGAGCCGAGGACGGACTTCGGCCGACCGACGAGAGCGAGACCGACATGACCTCCCCGACCCCCGGCGAGCACGAACCCGACCGCGCGTCCCCGGCCCCGCAGGCACCCCGGACACCTGACGACGCCGCGACCACGCCGATCAGCCCGGAGCCGACCCCCGGAGCGAACTCCTACGAGTCCACCGGCGCAAGCGACCCCGCCGCCTCGCACGGCCCGGTCGCCAAACCACGTCCGGTGGCCCCGAAGACCGCACCGGCCCGGTCGGCGCTCATCGCCGGCGCAGCCGGACTGGCCATCGTCGCAGGCGCACTCGGATTCGGCGCCGGCTACATCACCGGCGACACGACGTCCGAGCGGCCCACAACTTCCGCCGTCTGGCAGCAGGGCGGCAACGGGCCAGGGATGGGAGGTGGACCGCAGATGGGCGGACCACAGATGGGTCAGCCGGGGATGGGCGGCCTGCCGGGCCGACAGAACCGAGACGGTGAGAGCGGCTCCGAGTCCGACGAGCAGGACGGTGAGGGAACGCCGCCCGGGGCGCCGTCACAGGAGCAGGACCAGACCGGAGGCTGACTCAGCCCATCCCCTTGACCCGACGCCCGACCTCGCGCTCGACCTCCCGCTGCGCCGTGCGCTTGGCGATGTCCTGCCGCTTGTCGTGGGCCTGCTTACCGCGGGCCAGCGCGAGCTCGACCTTCACCTTGCCGTCGTTGAAGTACATCGACAGCGGCACCAGCGTGAGATTGCCGTCGCGGATCTTGCCGACGAGGTTGTCGATCTCGCGCCGATGCATGAGCAGCTTGCGCTTGCGCCGAACGGAGTGGTTGGTCCACGATCCGTTGCCGTACTCGGCGATGTGGAGGGCGTGCAGCCACACCTCGCCGTCGTCGATCGTCGCGAAGGCGTCGACCAGCGAGGCCTTGCCCGCGCGCAGACTCTTGACCTCGGTGCCGACAAGCACGATCCCGGCCTCGTAGACGTCGAGAATGGCATAGTTGTGCCGCGCCTTGCGGTTGGACGCAATCACATTGCGTCCCTTCTCCTTCGGCATGCACTCACCTCCTCGCCTTGCTGATGACCCTGTCGTCTACAGCGAATGTCGTGAACCGCTGGGACCGACGGATCATTCCCGGACATAGACACGAAGCGTGACATATGCGGTCGCGCCCGCCAACACAATTCCGCCGAGCACCAGCCACGGTGCGACGAACAACACGTCGGTCACCTCGATGCGGGCGAAGAAGCTGACGCCGTACAACTCGCGTAACGCGTTGTCGAAGAAGAACTTCTTGGCCAGGAGCAACCCGCCGATGGCGAGCACCGAACCGACAAAGGCCGACACCACCGCCTCCAACAGGAACGGCAACTGCGTGTACCACCGGGTCGCGCCCACCAGGCGCATGATCGAGACCTCGGTCCGTCTGGTGAAGGCGGCGATCTGAACGGTGTTGATGATCAAGAGGATCGCGGCGATCGCCAGGACGGATGCGATGGCGAACGTCGCGTTGCGCACTCCGTCGAGCACGCTGAAGATGCGCTGGACGAGTTTCCGGTCGTCCTTGAACGCGTCGACGCCCAGGTCTTTTCGGGGCGCGTACTTGGTCAGGACCGCGTCGAATTGAGCTGGATCCGACACCCGGACGCGCAGCGAGGCAGGCAGGGTCCCTTCGACGATGTTCTCGGCGAGGTCGGGGTTGTTGGCGAAGATCTCCTTGGCCCGCTTGTAGGCCTCATCCTTGTCGAGGTAGGTCACCGACGTGACGCCCGGTTCGTTCTCCAGTCCCCTCCGCAGCTGGGCACACGGGTCGGACTCACACTGCGGATCCCGCTCGGTCACCTCGGGGTTGAGGTAGAACTCCATCTCCACCCGGTCGAGGAAGATCTGCTGGCTCTTGTCCGCCATCTGGATCACCAACAGACCGCCGCCGAACATACCCAGCGTGATCGCCGTGGTGATGATCATCGCGATGGTCATGGTCGCGTTGCGGCGGAGTCCGTGGAGAACCTCGCTGATGATGAAATTCGCTCGCATGTCTGCTCAGACAGTCCCTTGAAAGATGGCGGCCGTGGGTCGGTGGGTGCGGTCGTGTCGACTGCCGGTCTCGTCAGCCGATCCCGTACACACCCTGCGGGTCGTTGCGGACGAGCTGACCGTTGTCGAACTCGAGGACACGACGGCGCATCGCGTCGACGATGTGACGATCGTGGGTGGCCATGATGACCGTGGTGCCGCGACGATTGACCCGGTCGAGAACGTCGACGATCT
Source organism: Gordonia terrae (assembly GCF_051789125.1). Lineage (GTDB taxonomy): Bacteria > Actinomycetota > Actinomycetes > Mycobacteriales > Mycobacteriaceae > Gordonia > Gordonia terrae_A. The sequence continues at coordinate 3,636,030 of NZ_CP196526.1, forward strand.
CCTCGCTGGTCTCGGGGTCGAGGTTGCCCGTCGGCTCGTCGGCCAGCAGGACCAGCGGCCGGTTGACGATCGCGCGGGCGATCGCGACGCGCTGCATCTCACCACCCGACAGCTCGGTGGGCATCCGATCGTGCTTGCCCTCCAGCCCGACGTACTCGAGCACCTCGGGGACGACACGCTGGATCGTCGACCGTGGGCGCCCGATCACCTCGAGCGCGAAGGCCACGTTTTCCGCGACCGTCTTCTTCTGCAGCAGACGGAAGTCCTGGAACACGCAGCCGATGGACTGACGCAGCTTGGGAACCGTGCGGGCACGCAACCGGTTGACGTGGAACTCGCCGACGTAGACGTCGCCGCTCGTCGGACGGTCCTCTTTGAGCAAGAGACGGAAGAACGTCGACTTTCCCGATCCCGACGGACCGATCAGAAAAGCGAACTCCCCCTTGTCGACCTCCAGGCTCAGGTCTTTCAGAGCCGGTCGACTGGACGCCTTGTACTGCATCGTGACGTTCTCCAGCTTGATCACGATGTGCCAGTGTAACGACGACGCCTGAGAGTCCGTTCAGGCACGACACACAGCCATTCGGACACCGCTGACCTGCGGCGACAGCGGCCGTCAGCGTGTCGGAACCGTGGTTGTCGGCGTCTGGCCGCCGAAACCGGGGAGCGGGATGTTCGGCAGGCCCGGAACGGTCGGCCGGGTGGTGGTCGTCGTCGGGACCTGCGTATCGGTCCCCGACGTGCCCTCGGTGCCGTCGACCCCGCTGCTCGTATCCGTCGTCGACGACGACTCCTCGGTGGTCGAGGAGAAGCTGGACGGCGGGGGTTCGTACGACGGCTCGACCGTCTGCGTCGTCGACGTGGGCGCGGGTCGCGCCGGAGGGTCGACGACGCCGTAACGCTGCGAGGTGTATCCGTACAGAATGCAGCACGCGATGAACACGGCGACGAGGATCGCAGTGCTGGTCCGGACCCTTGTGCGCGCGATGTGTCCCCAGTCGAAGGTGCCTCGACGCGGCTCCCGGCCGTTCGATCCGCCGTCCCGCGATCCGGGGTCCGGCGTGTCCGCCCCGTCCGGCCCGGAGTCGTGATCGCCCGGGTCCCGATGCTCGGGATCTCGAGGGTTGGTCATCACTCGCCCCCGTCCCGGTTGCCCTGGTCCGCGTGCGCCGCCGGCGGTCCACCGGCCGCCCGGACGTCGCGCGCGGCCACGTTGATGCCCTCACGGGCGAGCGCCCGGATGATGTGCACGCGGAGGGCGCGACCCACCTCGAACTGTTTGCCCGGCAGGGTGCGGGTGACCATCCGCACGGTGATCGAGTCGAGTTCCATGTTGATGACGCCCAGCGACGACGGCGCGTCCAGCAGCAGGTCATGCCACTGCGGCAGCGCGTAGAATTCGTGCCCGACGCGGTCGAGGGTCTCGTTGACGAGCCCGATGTCGGCCTCCGACGGGATCGGGACGTCGACGACGGCGCGTGCCCAGTCCTTGGACAGGTTGGTGGCCTTGACGATCTGACCGTTGGGCACGGTGATCACCTCGCCCTCGGCGGTGCGCAGCTTCGTCACGCGGAGGGTCACATCCTCGACGGTGCCCTCGGCCGGCGCATTGCCCGTGACGGTCAGGTTGACCACATCGCCGTATCCGTACTGTTTCTCCGCCACGACGAAGAACCCGGCGAGGATGTCCTGCACGATGCGCTGCGCGCCGAAACCGAGCGCGGCACCGATCACCGCGGTGGGTCCGGTCAGGCCGCTCAACGGGATGCCGAACACCGACAGCGAGTGGACGATGACGATGATCGCGATGACGACGATGAGCGTCCACGCGACGACGTCGACCAGCGCTCGCCGGTGCTTGGCGTCCTCGGTCTGCACGATCAGGTCGCTCGTCGAGAAGCGGGACTCGACCCGCGAGGCGTATTTGTCGGCGCCCCAGCGGATCAGCCGGGCGAGTAGGACCGCGCCGAGGATCCAGATCACGATCTCCAGCCCGTTGGTGGCGAGCCAGACGTAGACCCGGCTGACGAGCAGCTCGGTCGGGCTCGGCGCGGCGGCGAGCCACAGATCTCCGGAGGGTGCCATCACGCTTCGGCGGTCGCCATCCGCCAGCGGATGCCGGCCTCGATGAACTTGTCGAGGTCCCCGTCGAGCACCGCGGTGGGGTTGTTGTCCTCCACGTTGGTCCGGAGGTCCTTCACCATCTGATACGGGTGCAGCACGTACGAGCGCATCTGGTTACCCCAGCTCGAGCCGGCGTCGCTCTTGAGCGCGTCGAGTTCGGCGCGTTCTTCCAGACGCTTGCGCTCGAGGAGCTTGGCCTGCAGGACGCGCATCGCCGACGCCTTGTTCTGCAGCTGGCTCTTCTCGTTCTGACAGGTGACGACGATGCCGGTCGGGAGGTGGGTGAGCCGGACCGCGGAGTCGGTCGTGTTGACCGACTGGCCGCCGGGACCCGACGACCGGTAGACGTCGACCTTGATGTCGTTCTCGTCGACGTCGATGTGGTCGGTCGTCTCGACCACGGGCAGCACCTCGACCTCGGCGAACGACGTCTGACGGCGGCTCTGGTTGTCGAACGGGCTGATGCGCACGAGCCGGTGCGTGCCCTGCTCGACCGAGAGGGTGCCGTACATGTACGGCGCCTTCACCGCGAAGGTCGCGCTCTTGAGGCCCGCCTCCTCGGCATAGGACGTGTCGTAGACCTCGACTCCGTAGCCCTTCTGCTCAGCCCATCGGATGTACATGCGCATGAGCATCTGCGCCCAGTCCGCGGCGTCGACGCCGCCGGCACCCGAACGGATGTTGACGAGGGCATCGCGCGAGTCGTACTCACCCGCGAGCATCGTCTTGACCTCCATCGCCTCGATGTCGGCACGCAGGCTCTCCCGTTCCGCGTCGGCATCCGCGACGGCCGCGGCCTTGTCGTCACCTTCTTCGGCGTCGGCGAGTTCGTAATGCACGGGCAGGTCGTCGAGGCGCTGGCGGAGTTCGGACACCTTCCGCAGTTCCGACTGCGCGTGGGACAGCTCGCTGGTGACCTTCTGGGCGTGGTCCTGGTCGTTCCACAGGTCGGGGTCGGATGCCTGCATCTCCAGCTCGTCGATGCGTCGACGGAGCTCCTCGAGGTCGAGCACCTTCTCCACGGTGGTCAAGGTGGCGTCGAGAGATTCGAGGTCTGCGGTCACGTCGGGATGCACGGTTATCCAGAGTACCGACAGTGCGACGCCGAGGCGCCCGGCAGGATCAGAGCGGGTCGGGCCCGGCGTCGGGCATCACACCGAACCGCCACGACGTCGCCGCCTTGTTCGGCTTGTAGAGGACCGGCAGATCGTCGCCGATCTGCGGCCAAGGATCGCCCGCGCCGAGGACCAGCGTCCCGTACACGTCGGTGGGATTCGTCTCGGGCCCGACGATGGTCCCCGAGATGGTGCAGAAGCGCTGACCGTTCTTGTCGGTCGCACTGTGGGCCGGCTCCTCGTCCCGGTCGGAGACCCCGACGATCGTGAACGTGCCCTGCACGAACTGCGAGGCCTTGGCCGCCGACAGCGGTTGCGGGTTGCGCCCGCGCTGCCACTGGACGACGAGCGCCACCACCAGCGCGGCGATCAACAGGGTGAACGTCACGGTGAGCCACATGACGGCTACCCTACCGGGCATGTCCGTACCCCCCGGCCCGCTGAACGCAGGCTCGTCCGACCCCGGCGCGATGAACCCAGGCTCGGCGGTGACGTTCAGCGATGACGTCGAACTCGCGTTGTCGCTCGCCGATTCCGCCGACGCGCTGACCATGGACCGATTCGGGGCGGTGGACCTGCGGGTCGAGGACAAACCAGACCTGACGCCGGTCTCCGATGCCGACCTGGCGTGCGAAACGCTTCTGCGGGAACGACTCTCGGCTCGGCGCCCGGGCGACACCGTGCTCGGCGAGGAGTTCGGCGGCGACGCCGCACTCACCGGCAGACAGTGGGTCGTCGACCCCATCGACGGCACCAAGAACTTCGTCCGCGGGGTGCCCGTGTGGGCGACCCTGATCGCGCTCCTCATCGACGGCGTCCCCGTCGTCGGCGTCGTGTCGGCGCCTGCACTTCGTCGACGGTGGTGGGCCGCAACGGGTCTCGGTGCACACGCCCGATTCGACGACCAGGACGTCCGGCGCCTGTCGGTCTCGGGGGTCGGCGACCTCGGTTCGGCCAGCCTCGCGTTCTCGAGCCTCTCCGGCTGGGCCGACCGCGGGGTGCGCGAGCAGTTCATCGACCTCACCGATCGCGTGTGGCGCGTCCGCGGCTACGGGGACTTCTTCAACTACTGTCTCGTCGCCGAGGGCGCCGTCGATGTGACCGCGGAACCGGAGGTCTCCCTGTGGGACCTCGCACCGCTCGACATCCTCGTCCGCGAGGCCGGCGGGCGCTTCACCGCACTCGACGGAGCTCCCGGGCCGGCGGGCGGGAGCGCGGTCGCCAGCAACGGACTGTTGCACGACGAGGTGCTGGAGGCGTTGCGTCCGTCATGAGGTCGCCTGCCGGTTGACCGGCGAAGGGCGAACCACTCCTCGCCCCTCAGACCTCCGTCGCGCTCTCCTGGTCCAACACCGTGAACTCGGTTGCCGCGTCCTTCATGTCGGCCAGACGTCCGTAATGGATGCCGCTGCCGGCGTCGGACAGGATCGCCTGATGAATCGGCACCGCGACGCGCGGGGCCATGGCGCGCAGGTAGTCGACGGACTCGCTGAGCTTCATCCACGGCGCCGCCGACGGGAGCGCGAGGACATCGACGCTCTCGAAGGGGATGTAGAACGAGTCTCCCGGGTGCATGAACTGTCCCGGCTTCTCGGCGGTGCCGAGGATGTACGCGACGTTGTCGATGACCGGGATCTCCGGGTGGATCACCGCGTGCCGGCCACCGGTGAACCTCGCGGTGAGCGAACCGATCTCGATCTGATCGCCGCTGCGCGCCGCCGTCCACTTCCCGGCGACGTCATCGGCGTTGAGCTGACCCGTCGTCTGCGGATCGGCGTAGAGGATGGCGTCGGGATTCGCTGCGACCAGGTCGGGGAGCTTCGCGACGTCGCAGTGATCGGGATGCTGGTGGGTGATCAGGATGGCGTCGAGACCGCTGATGCCGTCGAAGCCGTGCGAGAAGTTCCCCGGATCGAAGAGCACCTTGGTGCCGTCGATCTCGACGAGCAGACAGGAGTGGCCGAAGTGGGTGATCTGCATACGTCCACTCTGCCCTCTCACACGACGAGCGGGAAGAACCCCCAGCCCGTCGCCGCGTCGACGATCCGCAGCAGCCCGTAGGTGAGCCACACACCCAGGAGTACGGCACCGGCCGGCCCGAGCACGATGTCGCGCCAGCCCCCGAGCGGGGATCGTCGCCGACGGGCCAGCGTGACGATCGCGGCGACGACCGTGACCGCCGTCAGGATCAGCAGCAGAGGGCCGAAGACGTTGAACGTGAACGCCGCGCCGACATCGCCGTGCATGAACGCGACCCAGCTCCTGGTCAGACCGCACCCGGGACACGGCAGTCCGGTCATGGCCGCGAACGGGCACACCTGCGGGCCACTGGCCACCCCTGCGGGACGCAGGATCGTCGCCGCCCCCAGGGCGGCTCCGCCGACCACGGCCACCGTCGTCGCGCCCACGACTTGAGTAGACGATAAGCCCAGGTGGGAGGACCGTTCGACGGACATGTGGTCAGCCTAGCGGGTGCCCCGCGCCGGGGCGTCGGACAAGTGCGTGACAAACTTCTTACTCGGCAGTAAGGTGTGGACTTACCACCGAGTAAGATCGGTCCGAACACACCCCATCCACATGCAGATCCATGCAGAGCCCCGACCGGGCGACTCCGAAGAAACGGCTGGTGATCATGACAACTCACACCGAACCGCGCGACACCTCCGCAGTGGGTCGCAACCCGCACCCGCGCAATTTCATCGGCACCGCGATGCGTGTCCTGACCACCGTCACGGGCTCTGAGTTCGCCGAGAAGTACAACATCCGTGAGCCCATCAACCGGATCGCGTATCAGGGCACCAAGACCGGTTTCCAGACCCTCGGGGCGGCCAACCGTGCGTTCAAGGCGGCCCAGGGTGGCGGTTCGGGTGAGGCCAAGCGCCTGACCAGCGCCCCCAAGGACTACTTCAATCTCACCCCTGATGACGAACAGCAGATGATCGCCGAGACGGTGAAGGAATTCGCCACCGAGATCCTGCGTCCGGCGGCCCACGATGCCGATGCCGCGGCCGCCGCGCCGGAGGACCTGGTCAAGCGGTCCGCCGAACTCGGCATCACGATGATCAACGTTCCCGAGGAGTTCGACGGCGCCGCGTCCGAGCGTGGCGTCGTGACCAACGCGCTCGTCGCCGAGGCCATGGCCTACGGCGACATGGGCCTCGCGCTCCCCCTCCTCGCACCGAGTGGCGTGGCCACCACGCTCACCAACTTCGGCACCGACGAGCAGCAGCGCACCTATCTGCCCGACTACGCGGGCGAGAACGTGCCGCAGTCGGCGGTCGTCATCGCCGAACCGCGCCCCCTCTTCGACGCGTTCGCGCTGAGCACCAAAGCGACTCGCGTCCCCAGCGGATTCCGGCTGAACGGCGTCAAGTCGTTCGTCCCGGCCGCCGGATCGTCAGAACTGTTCATCGTCGGCGCCCAGCTCGACGGCAAGCCCGCGCTGTTCCTCGTCGAGTCCGACACCAAGGGACTCATCGTCGAGGCCGACCCGGGTATGGGTGTGCGTGCCGCCGGGATGGGCCGTCTGCTCCTGCAGGACGTCGCCGTGCCCGCGACCGCGATCGTCGGCGGCGAGGGCGACGCCGCGACGGCCGCCTTCCGCGACGTCGTGCGCCTCTCGCGTCTGGGCTGGTCGGCTCTCGCGGCCGGTACCGCACGCGCTGTCCTGGACTACGTGATCCCCTACGTCAACGAGCGTGAGGCGTTCGGCGAGCCGATCTCCAACCGCCAGGCGGTGGCCTTCATGGTCGCCACGATGGCCACCGAGGTCGACTCCATCCGCCTGGTCACGCTGCGCGGAGCCGCGCGCGCCGAGCAGGGCCTGAGCTTCGCCCGCGAAGCCGCCCTCGCCCGCAAGCTGACCATCGACAAGGGCCTGCAGATCGGTCTCGACGGCGTCCAGCTGCTCGGCGGCCACGGATTCACCAAGGAGCACCCCGTCGAGCGCTGGTACCGCGATCTCCGCGGCGCCGGCATCGGCGAAGGCATCGTCGTCCTCTGATCTGTCTCGACACACATCGAAAGCACCGACATGAGCATCAATCTGGAACTCCCGAAGAAGCTGCACGTCACCGTCGATCAGGCACATCAGGCGGCGGCGGAGATCTTCCGGCCCATCTCCCGCAAGTACGACCTGCGGGAGCACGACTACCCCGTCGAACTCGACACGCTGGCAAGCCTTTACGACGGGCTCTCCGAGACCGGCCAGGCCGGCGCGGGCGCCGACGGCGGCCGTAGCCAGCAGAAGAAGGAGAAGCCGCGGGCCGAGGGCGCCGTGGTCAACGGCGGCAACATGCAGTCCGTCGTCAACGTGATCGAGACCTCCTGGGGCGACGTCGGTCTCATGCTGAGCATCCCGTACCAGGGTCTGGGCAACTCGGCGATCGCCGCGGTCGCCACCGACGAGCAGCTCGAGCGGTTCGGCAAGGTGTGGGCGGCCATGGCCATCACCGAACCCGGTTTCGGCTCCGACTCGGCCGCGGTCTCCACCACTGCCACCCTCGACGGCGACGAGTACGTCATCAACGGCGAGAAGATCTACGTGACAGCGGGTTCCCGTGCGACGCACATCGTCGTGTGGGCAACCGTCGACAAGAGCCTGGGCCGCGCGGCGATCAAGAGTTTCGTGGTCCCCCGGACGCATCCGGGCGTCACCGTCGAACGACTCGAGCACAAGCTCGGTATCAAGGTCTCCGACACCGCGGCGATCCGCTTCGAGAACTGCCGCATCCCCAAGGAGAACCTGCTCGGTTCCCCCGAGGTCGACACCAAGAAGGGTTTCGGCGGGGTCATGCAGACCTTCGACAACACCCGTCCCTTGGTGGCCGGCATGGCCGTGGGAGTCACCCGCGCCGCCCTCGAGGAGCTGCGCCGCATCCTCGACGAGGCGGGCATCGAGGTCGACTACGACCGCCCGGCCGCCGACCAGCACGCCGCGGCAGCCGAATTCCTGCGCATGGAGGCCGATTTCGAAGCCGCCTATCTGCACACGATGCGCGCCGCGTGGATGGCCGACAACAAGCAGCCGAACTCCACCGAGGCGTCGATGTCGAAGGCCAAGGCCGGGCGCACCGCCACCGACGTCACCAACAAGGTCGTCGAGCTGACCGGCACCCTCGGTTACTCCGAGCGTCTGCTGGTGGAGAAGTGGGCCCGCGACTCGAAGATCCTCGACATCTTCGAGGGCACGCAACAGATCCAGAATCTGATCATCGCGCGGCGTGTACTGAACAAGAGCAGCGCCGAACTCAAGTGAGCAGCGCAGCATAGAAGTACCGCGTTGCGTCGACAATTGCCTGGGCGATCACACCGCCCAGGCAATTGTCATCCCGCCCGCGCACGCGGCCACCGCACCGATCAGCGAACCCACCGCATAGAGCACGGCACGAAGCCTCGAACCCTGCTGCGCCAATCGGATCGTCTCGAAACCCGCGGTGCTGAAAGTCGTGTAACCGCCACAGAATCCGGTGCCGAGTATCGCCTGGAGCTCGTGTGGGGCACCGTGGAAGATCACCGATCCGGCGATCACCCCCAGCAGGGCCGATCCGGTCACGTTGATCCCGAAGGTCCCCCACGGTGTGATCGTCGGCCACCGCTGCTTGGACCAGCCGTCGACGACGAAGCGCGTCACCGCGCCCAGCGCGCCGGCCACCAGGATCGCGAGGGTGATCATGCCCGGGCCGTCCGCGAAGGCAGCGTCGACGCGAGGCCGATGCCGCATCCCGCGGCGACGACGCCGAGCGTGACGCTGACGATCGCGTAGAGCAACGCAGTCACGACAGCTGATGCCCGCGTGAGCTCGGTGATCTCCAACGCGAACGTGCTGTAGGTGGTCAGGGCCCCACAAAGACCCGTTCCGCCGAACAACCGGATGCGCTGGCGCACTCCTTCGTCTTGGCCCAACCGCACGAGCGCCTCGAGCAGGACACCGAGGACGAAGGCGCCGGTGATGTTGACCCCGAACGTCGCCCAGGGCCATTGCCCCTCGACGAACGGGAACGTCTCCTCGGCCCAGAACCGCGATCCCGTGCCGACGATGCCGCCCGCGAACACCCAGCCGATCGCGTGCACGCGCAGGTGCAGGGGTCGCTCGTCCGGGTCGATCGGCAGTTCGCCGTGCTCGTCGTCGTGCACCCGGCAAGTCTGCGCTATGTCACGACCGCGAACAACACGATCAGATAGACCGGGACCAAGACGTCGAAGACGAAGATGGGGCCGGCGTTGCCGGGCTCGAAGTTCCGACGTGTCACCATCTCGCGCACGTGCCCGACCGCGGCACCCAGGTAGAACACCGCGAACGCGATGATGGTGGCCAGGGTGAACTCGTCGCCGAAACCCGATGCGATCACGCCCAATACGCCCGTCGCGAGGCTCGCCAGCCCCACTTCCCACTGCCACGGCGTCTTCGCCGGCCACCCGATGGACTCGGCGATCGGCTCACCGAAGAACATGTGCCCACAGCCGGTCATCCAGCCCTGCACCCCGATCATCCACAGGACGGAGTTCTCGAGCAGGTCCCGACCCAGGTCACCACCGGGAGTCAGCGCGTCGATGCCCGTCGTGATGACGGTGCCGACCAGGCCCACGAACGGAACCAATCGAATCGCGAGGCGTAACACGGTGTCGAGCACGGCAGTCAGCCCTTGAGCTGTTCGGCCAGCGCGGTCAACACGTCGGGGTCCTCGATGGTCGACGGGACCGTGTACTCCTCGTGATCGGCGATCTGGCGCATCGTCTTCCGCAGGATCTTGCCCGAGCGCGTCTTCGGCAGGGCCGGGACGACGGTGACATCGCGGAAGGTGGCAACCGCGCCGATCTCCTCCCGCACCATCGCGACGAGCTCGTCCCGCAGCGTGTCGGGTTCGATGTCGACACCGGATTTGAGCACCACATATCCACTGGGACGCTGACCCTTGAGCTCGTCGTGGATGCCGATGACCGCGCATTCGGCAACCGCCTGATGGGATGCGACGACCGCCTCGATACTGCCGGTCGAGAGGCGGTGTCCGGCAACGTTGATCACGTCATCCGAGCGCCCCAGGACGAAGACGTAACCGTCGGTGTCGACGTAGCCGGAGTCACCCGTCAGGTAATAACCGTCGAACGCCGACAGATACGACTTGCGGTACCGTTCCTCGTCGCGCCAGAGCCCGGCGAGGGTGCCGGGCGGCAGCGGCAGGCCGATGACGATGTTGCCCTCCCGTTCGGCACCCAGCGTGGTGCCCTCGGCGTCGACGACGCCCACCCGGAAGCCCGGCACGGGGACCGTCGGCGACCCCGGTTTGATCGGCATCGGTTCGAGGCCACGGCAGTTCGCCGCTATCGCCCAGCCGGTCTCGGTCTGCCACCAGTGGTCGACGACCGGTATGCCCAGCACCTTGGACGCCCAGGTGAACGTGTCCGGGTCGAGTCGCTCGCCCGCGGCGAAGAGTGTTTCGAGCGACGAGGTGTCGTACTTGCCGAGCTCGGCTGCGTCCGGATCGGCCTTGCGCACGGCGCGGATGGCGGTGGGGGCGGTGAACAGCGCCTTCACCCCATGGTCGGCGATGACGCGCCAGAACGCGCCCGCGTCGGGTGTGCCCACCGGTTTGCCCTCGTACATCACCGTCGTCGCGCCGGCGAACAGCGGCGCGTAGACGATGTAGGAGTGCCCGACGACCCATCCGACGTCGGAGGCCGTCCACCAGACGTCCCCCGCCGAGATGTCGTAGATGTTCTTCATCGACCAGGTCAACGCGACCGCGTGACCACCGTTGTCGCGGACCACGCCCTTGGGCTTCCCCGTGGTTCCCGAGGTGTACAGGATGTAGAGCGGGTCGGTCGCCGCCACCGTCACCGGCTCGACCGGATCGGCGCCACTCGTTGCCTCGTCCCAGTCCAGCCAGCCGTCGTGGTCGGCAGCGCTTCCGTCGACCTCCGGTCGGTTCTTGACGATGACGGTCCGCGGCGGCACCGCCGACAACTCGATCGCCCTCGCGACCATGGGCAGGTATTCGACGGTGCGTCCCGGCTCGAGACCGCCCGAGGCGGTCACGACGGCCACCGGTTCGGCATCGTCGATGCGGGTGGCGAGCTCGCGGGCGGCGAAGCCGCCGAACACCACCGAGTGCACGGCGCCGATACGCGCGCACGCCAGCATCGCGATGGCCGCCTCGGGGATCATCGGCATGTAGACGACGACGCGATCGCCGGCAGTGACTCCCTGCGCGGCAAGGACTCCCGCGAACCGGGACACCTCGTCCAGCAAGTCGGCGTAGGTGATCTCGCGCTGTCGACCGGTCATCGCGGAGTCCCAGATCAGCGCCGTCCGGTCGCCGTGCCCGGCAGCGACATGTCGGTCGAGTGCGTTGTGGCAGGTGTTCAGTTCCGCGTCGGGGAACCACCGATAGAACGGTGCCGCCGAGTCGTCGAGGGCCCGTGTCGGCGGGGTCGTCCAGTCGACCGCCGCGGCGGCGTCGAGCCAGAAGCTCTCACGATCCTCGGCCGCCTGGGTGAACGCTTCGCTGTACCGGCCCATCGCCATCCCCTCACCTCGTTCTCGCGTGTTCGCGATCGGTCCCGGGGCCGGATCGCCCTTCGAGACTATCGGTGCGACCACCGCCACGAAGCACGATCTCGACTCCTGCGCCGGTCTGTCTGCGGCTCGTACCGAGCGGTCGAGATGCTCGCCTGATCAGCGCCCTGCGACGGTGGACACCGCAGTGGTGACCTGATCGAGGAAGTTCCGGATCGTGTTCAGATCCTCGTCGGAGTATCCGTCGGCCACGGCGATCACTTGCGCGATGAGGGGTCCGAAGAACGACCATCCCATCTCCTGCGCTGCCTCGGTGACCTGCAACGCCACCTTTCGGCGGTCGGTGTCGCTCCGCGCACGGGACACCAGGCCCTTCGCCTGCAGGCGATCGATCAAGGCCGTCGTCGACGCGCTGTTGAGGCCGAGATGCCCGGCCAGCCAGCCGGGTGTTGCGTCCTCGCGAGAACACGCCGGGTTCACGCGCTCGACCTCATCGGCGACGTCGGCCGTTCCCGCATGAGCCGGCCGCCGCGGACCACGGGCGATCTCCTCGACTGGCTGTCGGCGGTCCTCGACGGGCTCGGTCTCACACGCGTCGATTTCGCGGGACACTCGTACGGCGCCATGATCGCGCTTGCCTTCGCGATCGGGCCCGGCCGGGATCGGGTCGACCGGTTGGCGCTTGTGGACCCCACCTCCTGCTACGCCGGCCTGCGCCGGTCCTACCTCCTGCGAGTCCTGCCGATCCTGTTGTCTCCCACCCCGAGGCGGCAACGGCGCTTTCTCGACTGGGAGACCGGCGCGGCCACACTGAACCCCGAATGGTCAGAGATGCACTGCGCCGGAGCGCGGTTCCCGACCCGCGGACCGTCGTACCGAAACGTCCTACCAGTGAGTCTCTTTCGGTCTCGGAGGGGGGATTCGGTCACTGTCATCTTCGCACCCGGCAGCCGGGCGCACGATGCGGACACCGTGGCTCGGCGCGTACGAGAGTTGCTCCCGTCGGCGCGAATCACGATGCTCGCCAGCGGTAGTCACCATACGTTGCCCCTCGAACCCGCGGACGAGATCGCCGATGCACTCGTCTCCGCCCTCGAAAAGACCCAGAGGTAGTCCGCCGCACTCAGTACAGATACGGGCGGAAGCTGTCCTCGGTGAACCGTTCGTCCCCGGCTTCGGGCATCACGCGTCTCGTGATCTCCGCGACCGACGGCAGCGCGTCCGGCCGCCAGGTGTCCGGCTTCCACAGGTCCGACCGGAGAAAGGCCTTGGGGCAGTGGAAGAACACCTCTTCGACGATGATCTCCATCGCGAGAATCGGTCTCTTGCCGCTGATCGCCAGGTCATCGAAGTAGTCGGCATCGTCGACGATACGGGCGCAGCCGTTGATCCGGAGAGTGTCGCCGCGTCCGGGCACGACGAAGATGGCGCCCGCATGGGGGTTTCGCAGAATGTTCAGGTAACCGTCGACACGGCGGTTGCCGGGCCGCTCGGGTATCGCGATCCGGGTGTCGTCGATGACGTGGACGACCTTCCCGGCCGGGTCACCCTTGGGCGACACATCCGCGCGTCCGTGGTCGTCGGCGGTCGCGAGGAACACTATCGGCGACTCCGCGAGCCATTCCCGATCGACATCGGCGAGTGAGCTCCTCACCTTGTCGCGGACCATCTCCACGGGATGGCCGACGATCTCACGCAGCTTCGACTCGTCGGTGATGTGCATGAGCACATCGTGTCACGGTCGCCGCTACGCGGGTTCCGGCGCAGGCACGGGCCACGGGAAGTGCCAGGTGGTGTCGCGGAGTTCATCGGCGGGCACGGCCTGCCGGCGATGATGGACCGAGCCGTCGGTGACGATCAGGGCGACCTCGTCGTCGAGTCGTCGGGCGAGGCGCCGGGCCGTCCAGCCCGGCCGTCCCCGGCCGGTTCCGACGACAACGGCTCCGGCACCCGTGCGCTGCGCAACCCGGTGCAGGACCGCGACGGGGTCGCCGTCCTCGCTCATGGTGGACACCTGCCGTGCACCGTGCCACTTCGCCAGCTCGGCGGCGGTCCGCAGACGCTCGTCGATCCCGGCCCGCCCGGTCAGCAGATAGGACTCGTGTTTCAGGGCGTCGTGGAGTTCGGTGTCGGCCTCCGTGCGCCGACGTCGGGTGGCGCAGAGCAGGATGAGGTCGTGCGAGTCGCCCAGCATCGCCGCGGCGACCTTCACCGCACGCAACGACGCCTCGCCGTCGTCGATCCCGACGACGACCCGACGACCGAGCCCTTGGCGGCTCGGGTCGAGAATCGTTCGCGCGTCGCGGGATTCGAAGCGTTCCCATCGATCACGTCGTGGTCGCAGCGTCCTCATCGTGGCCTCCTCGGGTCGTTTGTCAGCTGCTCACAACGCTATGGAGACAACGGGGCCCGGTCGCCAACCCGCGGGTTGACCGGTTCTCCACCCGAGGGTGGAGACCGCAATCCACCGCGGGGCGGATGTTCGGGGCCGATGCGGAACTATCCTGGAACGGTGACGGGCTTCACAGCGAACGTAGGTGCCGGGCTGCGACGCCGAGTCGAGCGGGCAGGCGGCGAGTATCCCCCGCTGTATCCCGCGGTCATCCTGGGGTCCAGCGTCGTGGTCACTCTGGTGTCGACGGCGCAACGCCATCCGTTCGATCAGGTCTGGTGGGTGGTCGCCGCTCTGGTCCTCGCCGCTCTGACCATGGCGATGGATCTGTCTCTACCGCCTACCTCGTACGCGTGTTTCGGGATCATCGCCAGCTCGGTCTGTTTCCTGATGGTCCCGACGCCCACCGATGCCGCACCACTCCAGCTCGTCCTGATGGCGGCGATCGCCGCTGCGATGTACCCCCTGCTCACCGGAATAACGGTGACGGTCGCGTGCATCGCGGTGATCGTCTGGTTCGGCGCCTTCGGCGGCCTCGACTCACCGGCGCTGTACGCACTCGGCGTCGCCTGCGGATGGCTGATCGGTTACATGATGCTGATCCAGAAACGACTGGCCGACAACCGGGCTCGCGTGCTCGCCGAACGTGCCGACCGCGCCGCAGGCGACGAGCGCAGGCGGATAGCCCGCGAGATCCACGATGTCATCGCGCATTCGCTGTCGATCACCATGCTCAACGTCACCGGGGCCCGCCGCGTCCTGGAACAGGACCGCGACATCGAGGAGGCTCTCGAGGCGCTGTCGGACGCCGAGCGTCAGGGCAGGCAGGCCATGACCGAGATCCGCAGCATCGTCCACGTGCTGGGAACTGCTGGACCGTCGGGAACCACGGCGCCGTCGCCGGGTGCCGGAGACCTGGTCCGGCTCGTCGAGGACTACCGCAAGGCCGGCGTCGACATCGATTTCTCCCTCGCGGGTGACGTCACCGACCTCTCGCGTCCGGTGGGTGCCGCGCTGTACCGCATCGCCCAGGAGTCCTTGGCGAACGTCGTCAAACACTCGACCGGCAAGTCGGCGTCGGTGTCGGTATCGGTGAGCGACGCGGTGGCGCTCACGATCGAGAACCCCGCGGCCCACGGCCGACCCCGGCAGTGCGACGGCACCGGCATCGAGGGGATGACCCAGCGCGCACGGCTACTCGGCGGCACACTGCACACCTCCCATCGCGCGGGAACGTGGTCGGTCCGCGCGACGCTGCCCGCCCGATCGATCGCCGACGGGGTGCCCGCATGACGACGACCGGGCCGACCGACGTCGCGGCCGATCCGATCCGGGTCCTCCTGGTCGACGATCAGGAACTCATCCGCACGGGGTTGCGACGCATTCTCCGCCCCCGCGACGGCTTCGACATCGTGGGCGAATGCGCCGACGGCTCCGAGGTTCTCGCCGGAATCGCCGAACACCGTCCCGACATCGTGGTGATGGACCTGCGCATGCGCAACGTCGACGGGATCACCGCGACGACCATGGTCCGGACGCTCCGGGAACCGCCGCCCGTGCTGGTGCTGACCACTTTCGACGACGACGTCCTGCTCTCGCGTGCGCTCCGCGCCGGCGCGGCCGGTTTCATCCTCAAGGACTCACCTGCCGAGGCGCTGATCTGGGCCGTCCGGGCGGTTGTCCGCGATGGAGCTTTCCTCGACCCCGCGGTCACCGGGCGGGTTCTCCAGGGGTTTCGACGAGCGGGCCGCGAACAGGTGGCGCTCGCCCCGGAACTCACCGAACGGGAAACCGATGTCCTTCGGCTGATCGCACGTGGCCACACCAACGCCGAGATCGGCGCCGCCCTCGGCATCTCTCTGGTCACGGTGAAGAGCCATGTGAACCACATCTTCACCAAACTCGACCTGCGAGACCGAGCCGCCGCCATCGTGTACGCCTTCGATCGCGGACTGGTCGTCGCCGAGTACGACTGATCCGGGTACAGACCGATCAGGGCCCGGCTGTCCAGCTTGGGGCGTCGAGCAGGCGTACGTCGACGCCGTCGGCGAACCGGTACGGACCGGCGACGAGCAGACCGCCGAAGTGCTTTCGCAGCCGAGACATCTCGGCGCGCACGGTCACCGTTCGATCGTCGACCCCGAACAGGTGCATCGACAGCTGCGCCGCGCTCACCCCCGCGCGGTGCCGTGCGAGATAGGTCAGGATGTCGCCGTGGCGAGGCGAACACCGGTGTGTCCACACCCCGCTGGCGCCTTCGACGCTCACCTCGACGCTGGTGACACCCGAAGCGCCCGCCACCGATCGCACACCGACGGACGTTCTCGGTGCATCCGTGGCGTCTGCGACACGCACCAGCCACCCGCCGGGCAGCGCTTCGACGTCGCACTCGCCCAGCGCGCTCACGAACATCCGACCGGGCCCCACGCTCGCCGGGAGCAGCAACCGCGGCCGCGGTGACAAGGTGTCCACCGCAGCGACCCATCCGTCGGTGTCCACGGCCATCGCCGGGCCGGGTATCCGCGCCAGAATCGGAGCCGCGACCGCACGCAGGGTGTCGAGGCGACGATGATGCTGCTCGCGCAGATGGGACTCGGCCAGTCGGGCCACCGCATGTACGAGCGCCAGCGTGGTCGGGTGGATCGTCGCCGCCGGCCCGCTGACGTCGACGACGCCGAGAACGTCACCGGTACGCGGGTCCTTGATCGGTGCGCCCGTACACGTCCACGAATGGTGGCTGCGAACGAAGTGTTCGGCGGAGAAGACCTGGACCGATCGTCCCGACATCAGCGCGGTACCGATCGCGTTGGTACCGACCGAGCCCTCCGCCCAGTCGGCGCCTTCGACGAATCCGAGATGATCGGCGCGGTTGAGGACCTTCGACGACCCACTACGCCACAGCACGTGACCCCGCGCGTCCGCGACGACCAGGATGTTGTCGCCGTCGGAGATGAGTGAGTCCAGACCTCCCGCGAGCTCGTCGACGACGTCGATCAGGCCCGACCGTCTGCGACTCTCCTCGAGTTCATCGAACTCCAGCGTGGGTTCGACAGCGCGAGGGGCGTCGGGGTCGAGGCCTGCGCGCCGGAGCCGCTGCCACGAGTCGTCGATGACGCTGCGCGGCCTGGCGGGCAGCCGTGTCCCGGCCATGGCCGCGTCGTGGACGGCGTGCAGGACATGGGCGAACTCGCGCGGATCGTCACCCGCCTGGACGGCGGGTTCCAGTTGAGGCACGGAGTCGAAGGTCGTCATCACCTCGATTGTGCGTCACGTCACAGTCGAGGACAAACGAGCAACGGGCCCGCAACCCCCTGCAACCCTTGTCGGCCGACCCCCTCAGGGCGTCTGCTGTCTTCGAACCGCTGTGGTCCAGATCACCATGCAAGCGGGCACTCACCACAGAGGAGGCATCATGACCCAGACCCTGGAGCCTGTCGTCAGCGTCGACGACACCCCCCAACAACGGATCGACACATGGCTGCGGGAGTTCGAGGCAGCGCTCGCCGCACTCGACATCGGCCGTGCGACCAATGCGTTTCTGACAGACAGCTACTGGCGGGACCTCACGGCGTTCACGTGGAACATCAAGACGGTCGAAGGTCACGAGCAGATCGCCGACATGCTCTCCGTGAGACTGGCCGACACCCGTCCGGCGCACTTCACCACGACCGAGCCGGCGACCGATGACGGAGACGGCGTGGTCTCGGCATTCATCGCCTTCGAGACCTCGGTCGGCAGATGCGAGGGCCATGTGCGCATCCGCCCCGACGACACCGACGGCGGCCGGGACAAGGCCTGGACGCTGTTGACCACGCTGCAGGAACTCAAGGGACACGAGGAACCAGCGGGCCGCAACCGGCCGCTGGGCGCCGTACACGGATCCGATCCCGACACCCGTTCCTGGGCCGAGAAGAAGGCCGACGAGGACCGTGAACTCGGCCGGTCGGTGCAGCCCTACGTTCTGATCGTCGGGGGCGGCCAGGGCGGCATCGCGTTGGGCGCCCGACTTCGCCAGCTCGGGGTGCCGTCGATCGTGGTCGACCGTCACGAACGCCCCGGCGACCAGTGGCGCAAGCGCTACAAGTCGCTGTGCCTCCACGACCCGGTCTGGTACGACCACCTCCCCTACCTACCCTTCCCCGCCAACTGGCCGGTGTTCGCGCCGAAGGACAAGATCGGTGACTGGCTGGAGTTCTACACGAAGGTGATGGAGGTTCCGTACTGGAGCAAGACCACCTGCCTGTCCGCGGCCTACGACGAGGATGAGGGCACATGGACGGTGGAGATCGACCGAGACGGCGATCGTATGGTCCTGCAGCCGACCCAACTCGTGCTGGCGACCGGTATGTCCGGCAAACCGGCCATCCCCACGGTCCCCGGCCAGGACCTGTTCGCCGGCGAACAACATCACTCGAGCCGGCACCCCGGTCCCGACGGATATGTGGGCAAGAAGGTCGTCGTCATCGGATCGAACAACTCCGCGCATGACATATGTAAGGCACTCGTGGACAACGGGGTCGACGCCACGATGGTGCAGCGATCGTCCACTCACATCGTGAAATCGGATTCGTTGCGTTCGATCGCGCTCGGCTCGCTCTACAGCGAAGAGGCCGTTGCTTTGGGCATGACGACCAAGAAGGCCGACCTCACCTTCGCCTCTCTTCCGTATCGCATCATGCACCAGTTCCAGGTGCCGGTGTACGACCAGATCCGCCGGCAGGACAAGGACTTCTACGACCGCCTCGAGGCCGCCGGTTTCCAGCTCGACTTCGGCGACGACGATTCCGGGCTGTTCATGAAATATCTACGACGCGGTTCGGGCTACTACATCGACGTGGGAGCCAGCGAGCTCATCGCCAACGGGACGATCAAGCTCGTCCACGGACAGCTCGATCATCTCACCGAGAACGCGGTCGTGCTCGCCGACGGCACCGAGATCCCTGCCGACGTCGTGGTGTACGCCACCGGCTACGGATCGATGAACGGGTGGGCCGCGGACCTGATGGGCCAGGAAGTGGCCGACAGGGTCGGCAAGGTGTGGGGCCTGGGATCGGAGACGACCAAGGACCCAGGTCCCTGGGAAGGCGAGCAGCGCAACATGTGGAAGCCCACTCGCCAGCCGGGTCTGTGGTTCCATGGCGGGAATCTGCATCAATCCCGCCACTATTCGCTGTATCTGGCCCTGCAGCTCAAGGCCCGCTTCGAAGGGATTCCCACGCCGGTGTACGGCCTCGCCGACGTGCATCATCTCAGCTGATCCGGAAATGCAGAATGCCCCGCAACGTGTGTTGCGGGGCATTCTGGGAGTTGTGTTCGGCGGTGTCCTACTCTCCCACACTGGTTAGGGTGCAGTACCATTGGCGCTGGAGGGCTTAGCTTCCGGGTTCGGAATGGGGCCGGGCGTTTCCCCTCCGCTATGGCCGCCGTAACTTTATGAAACACACACACAACAATGTGTTTGTTTGTTGTGTGTTGTTTCAGAAGTACATAGTGGATGCGAACACACCAAAAAAGGGTTTTGGGTGTGTGGGTGTTGTTGTAAGTCCTCGGCCGATTAGTACCAGTCACCTGAACACATTGCTGTGCGTACAGTTCTGGCCTATCAACCCCATGGTCTGTGGGGGGCCTTAACCCCGCGAAGGGGGTGAGAAACCTCATCTTGGAACAGGCTTCCCGCTTAGATGCTTTCAGCGGTTATCCCTTCCGAACGTAGCTAACCAGCGGTGCCCCTGGCGGGACAACTGGCACACCAGAGGTTCGTCCGTCCCGGTCCTCTCGTACTAGGGACAGGTTTCCTCAAGTTTCTTACGCGCGCGGCGGATAGAGACCGAACTGTCTCACGACGTTCTAAACCCAGCTCGCGTGCCGCTTTAATGGGCGAACAGCCCAACCCTTGGGACCTACTCCAGCCCCAGGATGCGACGAGCCGACATCGAGGTGCCAAACCATCCCGTCGATATGGACTCTTGGGGAAGATCAGCCTGTTATCCCCGGGGTACCTTTTATCCGTTGAGCGACACCGCTTCCACTTGCCGGTGCCGGATCACTAGTCCCGACTTTCGTCCCTGCTCGACATGTACGTCTCACAGTCAAGCTCCCTTGTGCACTTACACTCAACACCTGATTGCCAACCAGGCTGAGGGAACCTTTGGGCGCCTCCGTTACCTTTTAGGAGGCAACCGCCCCAGTTAAACTACCCACCAGGCACTGTCCCTGAACCCGATCAGGGTCCGAGGTTAGAAGTCCAATACGATCAGAGTGGTATTTCAACAACGACTCCATGAACACTGGCGTGCCCACTTCACAGTCTCCCACCTATCCTACACAAACCGAACCGAACACCAATACCAAGCTATAGTGAAGGTCCCGGGGTCTTTTCGTCCTGCCGCGCGTAACGAGCATCTTTACTCGTACTGCAATTTCGCCGAGTCTGTGGTTGAGACAGCAGAGAAGTCGTTACGCCATTCGTGCAGGTCGGAACTTACCCGACAAGGAATTTCGCTACCTTAGGATGGTTATAGTTACCACCGCCGTTTACTGGGGCTTAAATTCTCAGCTTCGCTCCCCAAAGGGAACTAACCGGTCCTCTTAACCTTCCAGCACCGGGCAGGCGTCAGTCCGTATACATCGTCTTACGACTTCGCACGGACCTGTGTTTTTAGTAAACAGTCGCTTCTCTCTGGTCTCTGCGACCCACACCAGCTCAGACCGAAAAGGCCGTCACCAGAATGGGTCCCCCTTCTCCCGAAGTTACGGGGGCATTTTGCCGAGTTCCTTAACCACAGTTCTCTCGATCGCCTTAGTATTCTCTACCTGACCACCTGTGTTGGTTTGGGGTACGGGCCGTGTACCAACTCACTAGAGGCTTTTCTCGGCAGCATAGGATCATGGAATTCACCGCAACGGCTACGCATCACCTCTCAGGCTATGTGAACGACGGATTTGCCTATCGCTCGCCCTACAGGCTTACACCAGTACAACCACTGACTGGCCCCACTACCTTCCTGCGTCACCCCATCGCTTGCCTACTACCAGCCAAGGTCCCATGCATCACCCCACTCGGCACCCGAAGGCACTCTCGGAGGATCAGGATGGTTAGTACAACTGATTCAGCATGGGCGCGGATACACGGGTACGGGAATATCAACCCGTTGTCCATCGACTACGCCTGTCGGCCTCGCCTTAGGTCCCGACTCACCCTGGGCGGATTAGCCTGGCCCAGGAACCCTTGGTCATTCGGCGGCAGAGTTTCTCACTCTGCTTTCGCTACTCATGCCTGCATTCTCACTCCCACACCCTCCACCACTAGATCACTCTGTGGCTTCCACGGATGCAGGACGCTCCCCTACCCACCCACACACCTAGCCAATCCCCCGCAAGGGAAAGGCGGGCTCTTGTGTGAGTGCCGCGGCTTCGGCGGTGTACTTGAGCCCCGCTACATTGTCGGCGCAGGATCACTTGACCAGTGAGCTATTACGCACTCTTTCAAGGGTGGCTGCTTCTAAGCCAACCTCCTGGTTGTCTTCGCGACCCCACATCCTTTTCCACTTAGTACACGCTTAGGGGCCTTAGCCGGCGATCTGGGCTGTTTCCCTCTCGACTACGAACCTTATCGCCCGCAGTCTCACTGCCACACTCTCACTTACCGGCATTCGGAGTTTGGCTGACGTCAGTAACCCTGTGGGGCCCATCGGCCATCCAGTAGCTCTACCTCCGGTAAGAAACATGTGACGCTGCACCTAAATGCATTTCGGGGAGAACCAGCTATCACGGAGTTTGATTGGCCTTTCACCCCTACCCACAACTCATCCCCTCCATTTTCAACTGAAGTGGGTTCGGGCCTCCACGACGTCTTACCGACGCTTCACCCTGGCCATGGGTAGATCACTCCGCTTCGGGTCTAGACCCGGCGACTCCAACGCCCTATTCAGACTCGCTTTCGCTACGGCTACCCCACACGGGTTAACCTCGCCACCGAGCACTAACTCGCAGGCTCATTCTTCAAAAGGCACGCCATCACCCACCCACCGAAATGGCGCAGGCTCTGACGGATTGTAAGCGTCCGGTTTCAGGTACTATTTCACTCCCCTCCCGGGGTACTTTTCACCTTTCCCTCACGGTACTTGTCCGCTATCGGTCACCAGGAAGTATTCAGGCTTACCGGGTGGTCCCGGCAGATTCACAGCAGATTCCACGAGCCCGCTGCTACTTGGGAGAACATCACGCAAGACCATGTGTTTTCAGCTACCGGACTCTCACCGACTACGGCAGACCATTCCAGGCCACTTCACCTAACACACGATTTTCTGACTCACGCCCAGACAGGTAGATCTGAGAAGATGAACCCCACAACCCCACACACACAACCCCTACCCGGTTACACATGCGCATGGTTTAGCCTCCTCCGCTTTCGCTCGCCACTACTCACGGAATCACAATTGTTTTCTCTTCCTATGGGTACTGAGATGTTTCACTTCCCCACGTTCCCCCCACACAGCCTATACATTCAGCTGGTGGTAACACGACATCACTCGTGCTGGGTTTCCCCATTCGGACACCCTCGGATCACAGCTCGTTTGACAACTCCCCGAGGACTATCGCGGCCTACCACGTCCTTCATCGGCTCCTGGTACCAAGGCATCCACCGAACGCCCTTACACACTTACAACAACACCTACAAACCACCCCCACACCCCACCAAAGTGAGACCCGAGGATCGAATGTAGACACCACACGAACCACGTTCGTGCACAAAACAAATTCTGCTAAATCACAGACCAACAAAAAGTTGATTTGAAATAAAGATGCTCGCATCCACTATGCACTTCTCAAACAACACACACCATCCAACCTCCCGCACCTCCGCACCCCACCACAGGACACCTCACCGGCACGATCAACCAGACAGCTAGGTCAAAGACAACACACACCAGCCCGAAAGCCAGCCGCGTGTTCCCTCAGAACCCCGATAGTGTGACGCGAACGCACCCACCTCACAGTGGAATGCTCGCCATGGACAAACCAGCACCAAGCCGGCCACCACAACGTGTCTGATGTTTCACCCGTGAACACACACACGCCGCAGAACAGACGCCCACGAAACGTGTGTAGTTGTGTGCTCCTTAGAAAGGAGGTGATCCAGCCGCACCTTCCGGTACGGCTACCTTGTTACGACTTCGTCCCAATCGCCGATCCCACCTTCGACAGCTCCCTCCCACAAGGGGTTAGGCCACCGGCTTCGGGTGTTACCGACTTTCATGACGTGACGGGCGGTGTGTACAAGGCCCGGGAACGTATTCACCGCAGCGTTGCTGATCTGCGATTACTAGCGACTCCGACTTCATGGGGTCGAGTTGCAGACCCCAATCCGAACTGAGACTGGCTTTAAGGGATTCGCTCCACCTCACGGTATCGCAGCCCTCTGTACCAGCCATTGTAGCATGTGTGAAGCCCTGGACATAAGGGGCATGATGACTTGACGTCATCCCCACCTTCCTCCGAGTTGACCCCGGCAGTCTCCTGCAAGTCCCCGGCATAACCCGCTGGCAATACAGGACAAGGGTTGCGCTCGTTGCGGGACTTAACCCAACATCTCACGACACGAGCTGACGACAGCCATGCACCACCTGTACACCAACCACAAGGGAACGACTATCTCTAGCCGCGTCTGGTGTATGTCAAACCCAGGTAAGGTTCTTCGCGTTGCATCGAATTAATCCACATGCTCCGCCGCTTGTGCGGGCCCCCGTCAATTCCTTTGAGTTTTAGCCTTGCGGCCGTACTCCCCAGGCGGGGTACTTAATGCGTTAGCTACGGCACGGATCCCGTGAAAAGGAACCCACACCTAGTACCCACCGTTTACGGCGTGGACTACCAGGGTATCTAATCCTGTTCGCTACCCACGCTTTCGCTCCTCAGCGTCAGTTACTACCCAGAGACCCGCCTTCGCCACCGGTGTTCCTCCTGATATCTGCGCATTTCACCGCTACACCAGGAATTCCAGTCTCCCCTGTAGTACTCAAGTCTGCCCGTATCGCCTGCACGCCTACAATTGAGTTGCAGAATTTCACAGACGACGCGACAAACCGCCTACGAGCTCTTTACGCCCAGTAATTCCGGACAACGCTCGCACCCTACGTATTACCGCGGCTGCTGGCACGTAGTTGGCCGGTGCTTCTTCTCCAGGTACCGTCACTCACGCTTCGTCCCTGGTGAAAGAGGTTTACAACCCGAAGGCCGTCATCCCTCACGCGGCGTCGCTGCATCAGGCTTGCGCCCATTGTGCAATATTCCCCACTGCTGCCTCCCGTAGGAGTCTGGGCCGTGTCTCAGTCCCAGTGTGGCCGATCACCCTCTCAGGTCGGCTACCCGTCGTCGCCTTGGTAGGCCATTACCCCACCAACAAGCTGATAGGCCGCGGGCCCATCCCACACCGCAAAAGCTTTCCACCACAGAACATGCATCCCATGGTCATATCCGGTATTAGACCCAGTTTCCCAGGCTTATCCCAGAGTGCAGGGCAGATCACCCACGTGTTACTCACCCGTTCGCCACTCGAGTACCCAGCAAGCTGGGCCTTTCCGTTCGACTTGCATGTGTTAAGCACGCCGCCAGCGTTCGTCCTGAGCCAGGATCAAACTCTCCATGAAAAACCATCGAAAAAACCAACCCCCCACAAAGAAGGCCAGCATTTCAACACAACCAGGAAAGCAAACCTGACCAAAATAAACCTAGCAAAACAAATGACACCCACACCCACAAAAGGCGAGGCGCCACAAAAACATCAACATCCACAAAAGATGCTCGATGCCACAAATGGCATCAGACAATTCATCATCACACTATCGAGTTCTCAAAGAACACACACCCACCAGCTACCCACCCCCAAAAGGGCTCTCACCAGCAGACTTGAGTCCACACAATCTCCGCCACCCCGTCTCCGGGGCAACTCTTCCAGCCTACCAGACCCGATCCGCAGTCCGCAACCCCGAAAAGTTTCGGACTCAAGAGATCTGGCAACCCCAACCACCCAACCAAGACACAACAGCCTCAGCCGAAACAATCAGGGGCGGCCAACGAAAAACCCGGTCTCCACTCCCCGCCTTCAGACCCTCTCAGGCCCTCCGGGGCGGCGCCGTGGCTCGCTGACTCGACTTAAGTTACGCACCGCGCCACGCGTCGTCAAATCGCCAGGTCAACGGGGGTCGGCAGCGCCCGGCGGCGACATGCACGTGCAGACTCTGTGGGTTTCGCGTCAACCGAAGGGGTCCGGGACGACTCGTGAGCGATGACCGCCATCAGATCGCGCGCATCGAGGCCAAGCGCGTGCCCCGTCGAGAACGCCGGCGTCGGCCGGGTCCACGACCGCGGCGGGAGCGGGCGCCTCCCCCGGCGGTTGTGATCCAGCGAAGAGGTCCTCGTTCACCGAAAGGCGACATAGCAAGAACCCCCGCCCGGGAGTCCCGGGCGGGGGTTCTTGGTGTTGGTAGCGGGGACAGGATTTGAACCTGCGACCTCTGGGTTATGAGCCCAGCGAGCTACCGAGCTGCTCCACCCCGCGTTGGTGAACACAACGTTACACACCCGTTTGTCAGCGATGCAAATCGATTGCCCTACCGTGCCCCACCTGGGAAAACGCCGGTGATGGCGGTCACAACTCGGTCGAAAACCACAGGTGGCGCCGGCACGCTTCGCTGCCACCGTCGAGTGCGACCTTCTGTGAGGTGAGTCACAATCGGAGTAGGCTTGCCACACGAGATCTCTCACCGCCGAGGAGCAGACATGTCCACCCACCGCTTCCATCACGAAAGCCATGGCAACCACCCGATGAGCTACCTCGGGTTCGTCCTGGCGCTCGGCGGCTTCGCCATGGCCGCACTCTGGCTGGTCCACATGGCGGCCGGCCACGTCGGGACCGCGATCCTGTGCGGACTGCTGATGGTCGCCGCATTTGCCACCGCCGTCTCGATCTTCTTCTCGCTGAGTCACCGTCATCACCACAGTCCGGTGCTGCCCGACAACACCCCCAACGAGACCGAGCGCTACATGCGCAAGTACCGCGGCTAGCGGAACTCCACGCACATAGCGCTCGGGTCGAATCAGGCGTCAGTTCACCGGAAGCGACTCGTACCTCTCCACGGCCTTGCTCAGCTCGTCGAGTGCCGCTCCGTATGCGGCGAAGTCGCCACCCTGCTGCGCGTTTCGCAGCGCCGTGATCGCATCGCCGATGGCTTGCGCGGCGGCGTCACGTTCGGGTGAACCCCCCTGTTGCGGAGGCTGATTCGGCGTCGACGGCGTGTTCTCGGAACCACCCGAAGGGTCAGGGTCGGTCGGTGTCTGCTCACCGGGAACAACCCCTGCGGCAGGCGTGATCCCGACCTGACGCAACGCCTCGGCGGTGGTCGGCGCATAACCGATGCGCGCCTCGCGTTCGGCCGGCTCATACCTGGTGATCACCCGGAACAGGCGCGGGAACGCTTCCTCCCCCTGAGCCTGTGCGTACATGGGCACGACGTAGAGGATTCCGTTGTCGCCGACCGGCAGCGTCAGCAGGTTGCCGAACGTCACCTTCGCGGTGTTCTCGAGCGACTTCAGTGAATCGGCGACGCGTCCGTCGGTCCGCATCGGGTTGAACGCCTGCTTGGGGCCCGATCGCTGAGCGTTACCCGGCAACTGCTTGACGGTCATCTGCCCGTAGTTCTCGGGGTTCGACGACACCGTCACGTATGCCCCGAGGATCGGCCGGTTGAGCCGGGTCAACACAGAGGTCAGCTGGAACGTCGGCTGACCGCTCTCGGGATCGGATGCCACGAAGTAGTACGGCGGCTGATCGAGTCCACGCTGGTCGGCGTCGGGATCTGTCGGGTCCGAGGGAACCGACCAGAAGTCACTGGCCTGGAAGAACGTCTGAGGAGAATCGACGTGGTAGCGCGT
Organism: Gordonia terrae; assembly: GCF_051789125.1. Taxonomy (GTDB): domain Bacteria; phylum Actinomycetota; class Actinomycetes; order Mycobacteriales; family Mycobacteriaceae; genus Gordonia; species Gordonia terrae_A. The sequence goes on from NZ_CP196526.1 coordinate 3,663,109, forward strand.
CAGGAGCGAGCGCTGGATCTTGAAGATGTCCTCCGGGTAGCGGATGTGCTCCCGCAGTGACGTCTGCGCGTCGAAGTCGGCCCGCGACTTCACTGTCCCGGGGAACACCTGCATCCAGGTCTTCAGAACCGGGTCGTCGGCATCGAACTGGTACAGCTCGACCTCACCGGTGTAGGCATCGACAGTCGCCTTCACCGAGTTGCGGACGTAGGACACCGTCTTGTTGATCTGGGTGCGGCCCGTCTGCCCGGGGTTGAGGTCCTGCGCATCGGCGGTCGCGCTCTGCAGCGACGTCGGCTGTGAATACGGGTAGTTGTCCAGCGTCGTGTATCCGTCGACGATCCACTTGATGGACCCGTCCTCCATGACGGCCGGGTAGGTCTTGGAGTCGACGGTCAGCCACGGTGCGACCTTCTTGACGCGGTCTCGCGGGTCGCGGTTGTAGATGATCTTCGACGCCGAGTTGATCTCGCCCGACAGCAGGAAGTTGCGTTCGGCGTACTTGCCTGCGTAGAGGACGCGGTTGAACCAGTTGCCGAGGGATACACCGGCGGGACCCTGGTAGGTGTACTTGTCGTCCCCGATGTCGTGCTCACGTGCCTGTCCGTCGTCGGAACCGACGATCGCGTAGTCCGGGTCGATCTTCGCCAGGAGTTCGCCGAAGTAGATGCGAGGCTGGCTGACCTTGATCGGGGCGTCCCGCTTGTATTCCTCGGACTGGTAGTTCGCGGTGTCGCTCACGTAGTAGAAGGGGTCGCCACCGCCGTCGACGTCGTTGACATCCCTGGATTCGTTGACCCGGTTGGCCGGAGCGGCGACGAAGCCGTCACCGTGGGTGTAGACGAGGTGCTTGTTCAGCCAGTTCTGCTGGTTCTCGAGGTAGCGACTCGGGTCGAGCTCGCGAACGGCCACGACGAAATCGCGGAGTTCTCCGTCGATGCGGTAGCGGTCGACCGCGAGCTGGGTCGGGAAACCGTAGAAGTTCTGGCGCTGCTGCTGCTGGATGAACGTCGGCGACACCACGTTCGGGTCCAGGATGCGGACGTTCGACAGCGTCGGGATGTCGCTGTTGACGACCGCCGGCGTGGCGGGACGCGCGGTCCAGTCCGTCTGCGTGATGACCTTGTCCGGACCGATGCCGTAGGCCTCCCGCGTCGACGTGATGGCGCGTTCGATGTACTCGGCTTCTTTCTGGGCCGCGTTCGGCTTGACCGAGAACTGTTCCATCGTCAGGGGCCAACCGACGCCGATCAGCAACGCCGAGAACAGCATCAGGACGGTGGCGAGTGCCGGGACGCGGAGGTCGCGCAACACGATGCCGGCGAAGAAGGCGACCGCGCAGATGACCGCGATGGCGAGCAGGATCAATTTCGACGGCAACACCGCATTGATGTCGGTGTAGCTCGCACCGGGGAAGATCTCGGCCTTCCGCTGACTCGACAGCAGGGTGTACCGGTCGAGCCAGTACGCCGCCGCCTTCAGCAGCAGGAAGGTTCCGGCGAGAACCGCGAGCTGGATGCGGGCAGCCGTGGTCACCGTGCCGCCGCCCTGGCCCAGCCGGATGCCGCCGAACAGGTAGTGGGTCACCAGGTTGGCCAGGAATGCCACGACCACGACGACGAAGAGCAGGTTCAGCACGAAGCGGTAGAACGGCAGGTCGAACGCGAAGAACCCGATGTCGAGGTTGAACTGCGGATCGGTCTTACCGAAGGACTGGCCGTGCAGGAACATCTGGACCGTGGCCCAGGACCCCTGAGCCACCAGACCGGCGAGCGCGCCGATGATCAGCGCGGGAACCACCGCGAACCACCGGACCTTGCCCATGATCGCGGTGCGGTACCGCGCCAGTGGATCGTTCGGTCCGGCCGTGGGGACGAACACGGGACGGGACCGGTAGGCCAGCGCCACCGCCCCGAAGATCATCAGTCCCACGACGACGGTCGTGATGAGGAACAAGATCACCCGTGTCCAGATGACCTTGCTGAAGACGCTGTAGTAACCGACGTCGGAGAACCAGAGCCAGTCGGTCGCGAGACCGATCAGACGTGGTCCGACGAGCAGAAGCACCAACACGGCAACGCCGAGTCCGATGATGATCTTGCTCCTGCGTGACAGTGTCGGCATTCCCGCCGGCCCTCGGACGCCCACCAGACCCACTCTCCAAAGCTCTCAATCCGGACAACACCCGCGCACGACGACCCGCTGGGCGTGGTGCCCACTGTACTGGCACCCACCGAGTGACCAACTCACTCGGCGCCCGCTCAACGATCGCGGACCTGCGCCGGTTCCCGTCGACCGACCGTGGCGTCGTCGGAGGGGACCCGTCCGGTGCAAGATGGGCGGGTGTCCGACAACCCGACCCCGCCTCGCGGCTTCTCCACCGACGACCTCGGCAGCGCCCTGTCCGAGATCATGGAGCACCTCGACACCCGCGGCTGGGGCCAGCCGCCGGTGGTGTTCGCACTCGTGCCGACTGCGCTGATCGCCGAGCGCGCACCCGGGGTGGTCGACGAGGACGGCTCGGTGTTCACCCCGGTCGAGGAGGAGTGCGCGGATCTCGACGCGTTCCTGTCGACCGCCTGGTGGCCGGACATGGTCGCCGGCGCTGCCGTGTCGATGGAGATCGTTACCGCCGCACCGGAATCCGAGGACGACACCGTCCCGCGCTACACCGTCGACAGGGCCGGGCCGGGCGGCGACACCGCCCGCCTGGTCGTCGGGGTCCTGCGCGACGGCCCTGATCTCGCCCTCCTGCGGTTGCGCCCGCAATCCGACGAGATGCCCGAGCTCCTGACCCACCCCCAGCTGGCGACCGAGCTGCGCGCGGCACTGCGCGGCACCTTCGTCCCGGACGTGCCGGACAACTGAGGTCGACGACGATTCGGTCAGCAGGTCGGCGCAGGCCGCCCCTGGCCGATCGCACCGAGAGCATCGACCGCACCGCCGAGGGTCTCGACCTTGACCAGCTGCAAGCCCTCGGGATTGTCGGAGACCGCTTCGGCGCAGTTACGCGCGGGCACCAGGAAGACCGTGGCTCCGGCATCGCGCGCGGCTCGCGTCTTGTGGGTGATGCCGCCGATGGGTCCGACCTCGCCGTCGGTCGAGATCGTCCCGGTTCCGGCGATGAACTTCCCGTGGGTGAGCTCACCCGGACTCAGCTGGTCGATCACGGCCAGCGACAGCATCAGCCCGGCCGACGGCCCACCGATGTCGCCGACGGTGTAGGTGACGTCCAGATCGGGATCGGCGTTGACGTCCTCGGGGACCACTCCGAGGTAGCCCGACTTCTCATCGCCGGGACGGGCGCCGACAGTGACCGTCACGGTCTGCGGTGTCCCCTGCCGAACGATCTCGACCGGCAACTCGGTGCCCGGGGACTTGTCGGCCACGACCTTGCGCAGCTGTCCACTCGTCTCGACCGCGACGCCGCCGATCTTCACCACCTCGTCACCGGCCCGTAGGACGTCGACCGCCGGGCCGTCGGGGCCGACACTCGCGATCCGCAGCGCCGTCGGACGGTCGAGGTAGCGCAGCGCGGCCACTGTCGCGCTCTCCTCCGATCCCGTCATCTGATCGGCGTTCTCCTGCTGCACCTGCTCGGTGGTCCGGTCGGGCGGGTACACCTGATCGCGCGGGGTGAGGGCATAGGTCCCGGACAACCACATGCCGAGTGCCCGGAACAGCGATATCCCGTCACTCACCGACACCGTGGTGAGGTTCAGGTTGCCCGTCGTCGGATCGGTCGGTTCCCCGTCGATCTGCACGACCTTGCGGTCGACGATCTTGCCGTCGTCGTCGACCTTCGTCGTGCCGAGTGTGTTCAGGGTGGGCCCCGGTCCGAGCGCGGCGTAGGGCACCTGCACCTGAGTGCCGAGCACCAGCAACGCCAGCAGGACCACGGTCGTGACCGCGGCCGTGGCGATCCTTCGGAAGCGAGGGCTCGAACTCATTCCGCACACGATAGTGCCCCGGCCGGAGGCACCGGAGGGACCCGGCGCGAGCCCTGTGGAGTACGCGCAGGGCGAACAGTCGGCACCGGTCGGGCCCCCTTCGCGAGCGGTACGGTGGAACCATGAGTGATCTGCCCTTCGGCTTCTCGGCGTCCGGTGACGGCGACGACGACCGCGACAAGAACAGCGGTGACAAGAACAAGCCGGGCGGCAACCCCGGCGGCAACCCCTTCGGCGGGTCGAACCCGTTCGGGTTCGGTGCCGGGCAGGGGTTCGGGGGCGGCCAGGGTTCGGACTTCGACCCGTCGACGTTCGACCCAAACATGATCGGTCAGATGTTCGCGCAACTCGGCAGCATGTTCAGCGGGATGGGCGCGGGCATGGCCGCCGGTGGCGACGGACCGGTCAACTATCAGGTCGCCGCCAACCTGGCCCGGCAGCAGATCGGCTCGTTCACACCCATCCTCGAGAAGGAGATCTCGGCGTCGGTCGACGCCGTCCGGCTCGCCGATGTCTGGCTCGACGACGCGACCACCCTGCCCAGCGGGGTCAGCCAGACCCTGGCATGGACACCGGTGCAGTGGCTCGAGGAATCGATGGACACGTGGAAGGGGCTGTGCAACCCGGTCGCCGAACAGCTGGCCCGCACATGGCAGGACAACCTCCCGGCCGAGGCCGCCCAGTTCGCCGGGCCGATGGTGGGGATGCTGACCCAGATGAGCGGGATGGCCTTCGGCACCCAGCTCGGGCAGGGCCTCGGCCAGCTCGCCAAAGAGGTCCTGTCGTCCACCGACATCGGCCTCCCGATCGCGCCCGAGGGCATCGCCGTCCTGCTCCCCGAGGCGATCGCGAAGTTCGCCGAGGGTCTCGAGCAGCCCGGTCAGGAGATCATCGTCTTCCTGGCCGCACGCGAGGCCGCACACGTCCGCCTGTTCAGCCATGTGGGCTGGCTGCGCCAGCGACTGTTGACCACTGTCGAGGAGTACGCCCGCGGGATCAGCATCGACTTCAGCGGGATCACCGACGCCACCTCCGGCATCGACCCGGCCCAATTGCTCTCGGACCCGTCCAAACTCGAAGAGCTCATCAGCTCGTCGACCTCCTTCGAACCGACCACGACGCCCGAGCAGAAGGCGGCCCTCGGCCGTCTGGAGACGCTGTTGGCCCTCATCGAGGGCTGGGTCGAGCAGGTCGTGACCCGCGCTCTCGGCGACCGCATCCCGAGTACCGGCGCACTCACCGAGACGATGCGGCGCCGACGCGCGTCCGGTGGCCCCGCCGAACAGACCTTCGCAACGCTGGTGGGCCTGGAACTGCGTCCGCGGAAGGTCCGCGAGGCCTCGGAATTGTGGCGCCGAACGCTCGAGGCGACCGACCTCGCGACCCGAGACGGGATCTGGGCCCACCCCGACCTGTTGCCCGACTCCGACGATCTCGACAACCCGGCGGGCTTCATCGATCGGCTGCTCAGCGGTGACGAACTCGACGATCCCATCGCACAGCTCGAGAAGACGATCGCCGACGAACAGGCGCGGGGCACCGACGAGGACCAGAACGGACGGAAGGCCGATGGTGGCGAGGGTTCGGAGCCGAGCGGGTCGTAGACCTCTCCGGCGCGGTGCATCTCCACAACCCTCACGGGTTCAGGCCATGCTGTGGATAACCTGCGTCGGCGGCGCCGGAAGCGGCTCGTCGCTGGCAGAGTTGCCGCATGTCGCCCGCACACACCGAGACCGCAACGGCTCCGGTCCGCACCACCACCGCGCCGGCGGTCTCGACCGTCCCTCGGCTCCTACCGGGCACGCCGATCCTCGCCCAGCGCGGCAACATCGTGAGGGTCGGACTCGACCCGGCCGGCAGTCTGCTCCTCGAGCTGGATTCGACCATCTCGGCGCACTCCGTGGCGGAGCTGCTCCGATCCCTGGCGGACCCGTGCGACCACGACGCACTGCTCCGACGAGCACTCCGGATCGGCCTGGAGCCCGCAGACCTCGACACCGTTCTACGCAGTCTCACCGCGGCGGGTCGGACAGTCATCGATCAAGACCTGCGGCGCAACGACTTTCGCGTGTTGATCCACGGTCAGGGCCCGATCGGCGATCAGCTGATCACTTCTCTCGGCCGGGCCGGGATCTCCGCACGGCGGACCATGCGTCGGCGGACGGACGGCACGCTCGATGTGATGGACACCGATCTGGTGGTCCTCACCGACTTCGTGATCCACGACCCCCAGGTCGTGTTCGCGCTGACGCGCGCCCGTATACCCCATCTGCTCGTCCGCACACGGGATGGCGTCGGGATCGTCGGCCCCCTGGTGTTGCCCGGCCTGTCGAGCTGTCTGATGTGTGCGGACCGACACCGGTCCGACGCCGATCCGGAATGGCCCGCGCTGGCAGTCCAGCTCATTCGTGTCGCCGGACATGCAGCGCCTACAGTCGTGACCACCACCGCTACGATCGCGCACGGACAGATCGAGCGGTTGCTGACCGCCGTGCGCGGACAGCCGTCGGGTCGAGGTGCGCGACCCGAGCCGCAGCTGCTGAACCGGGTGCTGGAGTTCCACGATGATCCTGCTCGGCTCGACATCACGCGGTGGTCACCGCACCCGGACTGCGATTGTCGTCCCGCGGGGGATCCACGGGTCAGGTCGTCTATTGTGTGACGCGGAAAGGAAGCTATGACCGACATCACTCGGGGGCAGGGTCGTCGCAACGCGAAACTGGCGTCGCTCCCCATCGGTATGGCCGGCCGCGCGGCGGCGGGGTTCGGCAAGCGCATGGTCGGCAGAGACAAGGACGAGGTCAACCAGGAGCTCCTGGAGAAGTCCGCCGAGCAGCTGTTCGCGGTTCTGGGCGAACTCAAGGGCGGCGCGATGAAGGTCGGGCAGGCCCTCTCGATCATGGAAGCCGCGATCCCCGACGAGTTCGGCGAACCGTTCCGCGAAGCCCTCACCAAATTGCAGGCCGACGCTCCCCCGATGCCGGCCGCCAAGGTCCACAAGGTCCTCGACCAGCAGCTCGGCACCCGGTGGCGTGAGCGGTTCAAGGAGTTCTCCGACGAGCCGGCTGCGTCGGCGTCGATCGGGCAGGTCCACAAGGGCGTGTGGTCGGATGGCCGCGAGGTCGCGGTCAAGGTGCAGTACCCCGGAGCCGACCACGCCCTCAAGGCCGACCTGAAGACACTCTCGCGGATGTCCGGTCTGTTACAACGACTTTCGCCGGGCACCGACGTCAAGGCGATGATGGACGAACTCATCGACCGGACCGAGGCCGAACTCGACTATCTCGGTGAGGCCGACAACCAACGCGCCTTCGCGAAGGTCTACGACGGGCATCCCGACTTCCTGGTCCCGAAGGTGGTCGCGAGCGCTCCGAAGGTCGTGGTGTCGGAGTGGGTGGACGGCGTCCCGCTGTCGAAGATCATCACCACCGGCGATCAATCGACCCGCGACGACGCCGCGGCGAAGATGGCCGAGTTCGAGGTCAGTTCCCCCTATCGGGTCGGTCTGTTGCACGGGGACCCGCACCCGGGCAACTTCTTCATCGCCGACGACGGTCGGTTCGGTGTGCTCGACTTCGGCGCGGTGGGTCACTACCCCGACGGGCTTCCGCCCGAGACCGGACCGATCCTTCGCCTGGCCCGGGACCAGAAGTACGACGAGCTCAAAGAACTGATGGTCTCGGCCGAGTTCATCCGTCCCTCGCACGCGTCGAAGGTGACCAGCGAAGACCTCGAGGCCTACCTTCGGCCCTACGTCGATCCGCTGTACTCCGAGTCCTTCCACTTCACTCGCAAATGGATGCAGCGAGCGGCGGGCAAGGCCACCGATGTCCGCGGTGAGGTGTACAAGACCTCGCGGAATCTCAACGTGCCCAAGCGATTCGTGATGGTGTTCCGCGTGCTCGGCGGTTGCGTGGGCATCGCATCGCAACTCGAGGCACACGCGCCGTACCGGGCGATCATGGAGGAGTGGGTACCCGGCCTGGGCGACTGACACCCGACGACACAACGCACGACGCCGGCGCCGCGAGCATCTGCTCACGGCGCCGGCGTTTCGTCATGCGACGTTCTTCCGCGGCCGGCCGCGGGGACGCTTCCGCGCGATCACGGCTCCGCGCTCGAAGATCTCACCGCCCCACACGCCCCAGGGCTCGGCTCGATCGAGTGCCGCCTGCAGGCACTGGGTCCGCAGCGGGCACTCGGCACACATCGCCTTGGCGCGCTCCAGGTCACGGGGATCCTCGGCGAACCACAGATCTGCGTCGGTCACCTGACAGGGCAGGTCGAGCCGGGCGGTCGCTGCGCGGTCCGCCGACATACAGGACTCGAGGACGCATTCGACAGTCATTGGATTCTCCACATCTGCTCGTTTGGGGTGTTCGACCCGAGTCCTCGATGTGGTTCTGTGCCGACCCCCCGGATCGGGGTGTGAACGGAAGACAGAAAGAGGGCCACGGGTTTCGCCTGCGCGATTCGCCCGTGGCCCGAATTGTCTCGGAGGTCTAGCTCCGAGAACTTCGGAACAGAACGGGGAATCGCTGCGGCGCTGGTGCTACTGCTGCTGCTTTCGGCGGTGCGATGCGCGCTGCACGCGTCGCTGCCGCCAGATGCAGAGCCTCCGCACGGAAGGCGACCGGGTGTTCGACGGTCGCGCTTGCGCGGCCGGCCGACATCCAGGAGCGGTTGCGACGGGCATGCACGACGGCAGCCTGATCAGGCTTGGCCGCAGGCAGGCAGATGCCGGCCTGGCGCACGATGATTCCGTTCACAGATTCGCTCCCTTCTGGTCTCGGTGGCTTCCGATGAGCTGTGGACGGGCGGCGTGACGGACGCACACCACCCATTCCCCGTACTGACGGGAATCAGACTAAACGGTGGGCCAGAAACTGCACAACCTATTTTTGACCTGCAGTTTTGACGAGCCCGAGGATGTCTTCGCCGTACTCGTCGACCTTCTTGGCGCCGATCCCCGAGATCGACACCAGCGCAGCGGTATCGGTGGGCCGCTGCTCGGCGATGGCGATCAGCGTCTTGTCCGAGAACACGACGAACGCGGGCACCTTCTTCTCGGCCGCGCGACCGCGTCGCCACTCCTTGAGTGCCACGAGCAGCCCTTCGTCGAGATCGGACGGGCATCCCGCACACCTACCGAGCAGCGTCGCCGTCGAATCCATCAGTCGCGAACCGCACACCCGACACGTCGGACCGCGGCGCGGCGTGCGCTCTTTCGCGATCGGTGACGCCGGGGAGTCGTCGGGAACGAGTTCGGACAGGAAACGCGAACGGCGACGGGCCCGGCCGCCTTCGTTGCGGGCCAGCGCCCACGACAGGTGGAGGTGGACGCGCGCTCGGGTCACACCCACGTAGAACAGTCGGCGTTCTTCCTCGACGTCCTCCCAGGACCCCTTGATGGCCTGGCTGATCGGCAACGACCCGTCGGTCAGACCCACCAGGAACACCGCATCCCACTCCAGTCCCTTGGCCGCGTGCAGCGACGAAAGAGTGACGCCCTGCACGGTCGGTGGGTGACGGGCCTCCGCGCGCGACGCCAGTTCGGCGGACAACTCCGGCAGGGTCAGCTCGGCGTTCTCGGCGACCATGTCCTCGGTCAGTTGCACCAGTGCCTTCAGTGACTCCCAGCGGCCGCGCGCCTGGGCGCCCGAGGGCTCCTCCTCGGTGAGTCCGAGCTCGCCGAGCACGGCGCGGACCACGTCGAGGGTCTCGACGTCCGGCTTGACCTCACGGCCGGCCACCGCGGCGAGCTGTCGCATGGCCTGGCGCACCTCGGTCCGCGCGAAGAACGCCTCACCGCCGCGCACCTGATAAGGGATACCGGCCTGTGTCAGTGCCTGCTCGTAGTTCTCCGACTGGGCGTTCACCCGGTACAGGATCGCGATCTCCGACGGGGCGACACCCGACCTGATCAGGTGTTTGATCTCGATGGCGATCGACGTGGCGGCGGCGGGCTCGTCGTCGTACTCGGCGAACTGCGGGGCCGGGCCGGGCGGGCGCTGACCGACGAGCCGGAGCCGGGTACCCGCGATCCGGCCGCGCGCGGCGCCGATCACCCGGTTGGCGAGGTCGACGACCTCCGGAGTCGATCGGTAGTCGCGTTCGAGCCGGACGACCGTCGCCTCCGGGAACCGGCGACTGAAGTCGAGCAGATAGTTCGGTGAGGCACCGGTGAAGGTGTAGATCGTCTGGTTGGCGTCGCCCACGACGGTGAGGTCGTCGCGCTCGCCGAGCCACGCGTCGAGCAGACCCTGCTGCACCGGCGTCACGTCCTGGTATTCGTCGACGACGAAACACCGGTAGCGCGAACGGAATTCGTCGGCGGCGCCCGGTTCGATCGTCAGGATCTGGGTCATGTAGATCAGCATGTCGTCGAAGTCGAGGAGACGATCCCCGTCGGGCGAGACCTTCGAATCCTCGTAGTGGCCGTACACGGCGGCCACCTTCGACGGAGGTGCCGGGGATTCGCGGCCGAGGCGCCCGACGGCCTCGACGTAGTTCTCCGGCGAGATCAGCGACGCCTTCGCCCATTCGATCTCCGACGACAGATCCCGCAGCGTGTCCGTCGCGGTGTCGAGACCGGAACGCCGTGCGGCACGCGAGATCAGCGGGAACTTGTTGTCGAGCAGCTCCCACCGCGCATCGCCGAACGCCCGGGGCCAGAAGTAGCGGAGCTGCCGCATCGCGGCGGCGTGGAAGGTCTGCGCGACGACATTTCCGCCGGCCCCGGCACCACCGGCGCCCAGACTGCGCAGTCGGGTGCGCATCTCCCCCGCGGCGCGCGCGGTGAACGTGACCGCGAGGACCTGCCCCGGGTTCACCTGCCCCGTGTCGATGAGATGCGCGATACGCCTCGTGATGGTGCGGGTCTTACCCGTACCCGCGCCCGCCAGCACACAGACCGGGCCGCGCGGCGCGAGAACGGCCGCGCTCTGCTCGGGATCGAGACCCGCCACCGTCGTCGCACGCTCGAGGATCTCGGGTTTCGAGGCAGAAGTCGGGTGGGGCACGGCGTCCACTATGTCACCAACCACCGACGCCGCCCGACGGGCGATCCCGAGGTGCCGGCCACATCCGGCGCCCCCGGCGACGACCCGTCGGCGGGAACACCGACCCCGGCCGTGGTGTTATGGGAGCCATGAGCAACGTGATCGACAACGACGCAGGCGCCCGCACCTCCGACTCCGGCGAGCTGACGATGTACACGACGTCGTGGTGCGGTTTCTGCGCCCGCCTCAAGCGCGGACTGAAGAGCAGCGGGATCAGCTGGCAGGAGATCGACATCGAACTCAACCCCGACGCCGCGGAGTTCGTGGGCAGCGTCAACGGCGGCAACCATGTGGTGCCGACCGTGCTCTACGCCGACGGGACGACCGCCACCAATCCCTCGGTGGCCGACGTGAAGGCCAAGCTGGGCGTCTGAGTCCGGCCGGGAGCCTCTCGCCGAGCCACCTCTTGCCCAAGCCCCTTCTCGCCGAGCCCTGACGGCTCATCGCCATTGCTCCTCACACGCCCCGGGACCATCGGGCCGGGTCCGGTGCGCCCGGGGTCCGGTGCGCTCGGATCAGGAAGCGGGAGTGTCCGCGGCCGCCCACGCCTCGATCATCGACCGGGCGATGGAGATCGATCCGGGCAGCCGTAGTCGTGGTGCGTCGGGCTCGGTGGGTGCGTCGACCCGGGACCATCCGTCACCGCGGGACAGCGCATCACGCACCTCGTCGCGATGAAACCACTGGGCATCGCCGATCTCGCCGTCGAGGAACGCGAGTTCGTCGGCGGGGTCGCCGATCGCCGCGAAGCCGACCATCAGCGATCGCGGGAACGGCCACGGTTGACTGCCCAGGTATCTGGGTTCACGCACGACGATGCCGACCTCTTCGTGCACCTCACGCAGAACACACTGCTCCAGGGACTCCCCCGGTTCGACGAAACCGGCCAGCGTCGAGTACCAGCCGTCGGGCCACACCGCCTGTCGGCCCAGGAGTATCCGGTCGGCGCCGTCGTGGACGACGGTGATGATCGCCGGATCCGTTCGGGGGAACTCGTCGCGTCCGGAGTCGACGCTGCGCCGCACCCACCCGCCGCGCGCGGGTTGGGTGGGCGACCCGTCGACGGGTGAATGCCGGGCCGTCTCATGCCAGTTCAGGATCCCGAGGGCGGTGGCGAGCAGGCCGGCCTCGTCGGCGGACAACCGGGTGGCACCGCGGCGGGCATCGTCGGTGGGGCCGTCGATGTGGTCCACCCGCCGTGTCCACAGATGAGCGCCCGCGGGATCGGAGCCGAGGATGACCGCGTCGGCCGGGGGTGCGTCGGCGACCGTCGGGGCCGCGACCCAGTGCAGCGCACCGGAGCCGGTGACCGGGTACCGGCCCGTCGCATCGATCAGCAACACCTTCGCCGTCGGCCATCCGTCGGCCATCCGCGGGGCATCGTCACGGATCGCGTCCGCGCGATCAAACACCGCACGCGACAGCAGGGGCGGTTCGGGAAGGTCGAAATGCACTGTGGCGATTGCCTTTCGGGCTGGTTGTCGAGTGCGGTCAGTCGTCGTTCGGACTCTTGCGGACGTACAGCAGACGGTCGCCCACCTCGATCTGTTCCACCTTGCTGTCGTCCACTCGATGCAGCACCCCGTTGCGCACCACGCCGAGCACGATGTCGCGCGTGTGGGACGGCGATCCCCCGGTCTCGGTGGGATCGACCTCGCGTTCGGCGATCGCGTAACCGGCGTCCGGGGTGAGGAGATCCTCGATCACCTCGACCACCGACGGGGTCATCGTCGCGATGCCGAGCAGGCGGCCCGCAGTCTCCGAGGACACGACCACCGAGTTGGCGCCGGACTGTCTCATCAGGTGCGTGTTCTCCGACTCGCGGATGGACGCGACGATCTTGGCACGCGGGTTGAGTTCGCGGGCCGTGAGTGTGGCGAGGACCGCCGTGTCGTCACGGCTGGTGGCCACCACGATGCTCGAGGCGTGGGCCACGCCGGCGAGTCGCAGCACGTCGGACTTCGTGGCGTCGCCGCGCACCGTGACCAGTCCGTCGGATGCGGCGGCTTCGAGCACCGTGGCGTCGGCGTCGACGACGACGATGTCGGCGGGCTTGATGCCGTCACCGCGCATCGCGTCGACGGCGGTGCGGCCCTTGGTGCCGTAGCCGATGACCACGGTGTGATTGCGCACGGTATTCCTCCAACGCTGGATCTTGAGCGCCTGCCGGGACCGTTCGGTGAGCACCTCGAGAGTGGTACCGATCAGCACGATCAGGAACAGCACGCGTAACGGCGTGATGATGACGAGGTTGATGAAGCGGGCGAACGGGGTGATCGGCGTGATGTCGCCGTAACCGGTCGTGGACAGAGTCACCGCCGAGTAGTACAGCGCGTCCAGATACGACAGCTCGTTGTCCTGGGCGTCGCGATACCCGGCGCGATCCAGCCAGACCACGACGGAGGTGAACAGCAGTGCGGTGCATGCCCAGAAGACGCGTCTGCCGATCGCCCGGCTCGGACTCTGCTGGAGTTCGGGGATGCGGACGACGCCGACCAACGCGTGGTCGGGTCGGTTGGCCAGCTCTGTTCCGCCGAAACGTCGGCGCAGGCGGCTAGCCACCGGCGCGCTCGCGCTCGTCGAGTTCGCTCACACGCTGAAATGTAACCCACCGCACCGGGAAGTCGTCTACTTGGCCAGTTTCGCCGCCAGTGTGGCCTCGTCGGGCAACTCGTCGGCCTGGAGGGTGTGACCGTCGCGCACGTAGTGGAAGGCCGCACGGACCTTCTCCACGTCGACGCCGGCGAGTTGTGCCCACGCGATCCGATACGCGGCCAGCTGGATGAACAACGACTCGCGCCGGGCGGGTTCGGGGACGACGCCGGTCTTCCAGTCCACGACCGTCCATCCACCGTCCTTCTCGGCGAAGACCGCATCGATCCGCCCGCGCACCACGATGCCGCCGATGACCGTCTCGAACGGCACCTCGACCTCGGTGGGGCTGCGGTTGGCCCACGGCGAGTCGAGGAACGCCTGCCGTAACGCGTCGAGGTCGGCGTCCGGGCTCGCGGTGGCGTCGGCGGCACCGGGCAGTTCGTCGATGTCGAGCAGTCGCGTCGCGCCGAACCAGCGCTCCACCCAGGCGTGGAAGGCGGTGCCCCGCCTCGCCATCGGGTTGGGCCGGAACGGGGTCGGACGGCGGAGGCGCCGGGCGAACTCCGCCTCGTCGGCGTCGAGTTCGACGAGCTGACTGACCGACAGGTGTGTCGGCAGGGTGACCTCCACGAGCGCCTGGTTCGCCTGATGATGCTCGGCGAGCAGCGCCGAGACCTCGGCCTCCCACATGCCGATCTCGTCGGCGGGGTCGGGCGGTGGCGAAACCTGCTCGCCGGGTTCGGCCGCGGGGGTGGCGAACAGTGTCGGCGCATCCCGGGTCGCGATGGCGGCCAGGACGACGTCGGCCGCCTGTTGCACGGAGTCTCGGCGACCGGCGAGCGGGTCCCGTGGCCACGGAGCCGCGATTGCGCGTTCTGCCAACGGATTCGGCGTGTCGGGGTCCGGCGGCGGACAGCGGACCGCGACCGACATCCCGGTGGAGTCGATACTCGGATCGGCGACCGCCTCGTCGATCCCCACCATCAGCTCGTCGAAGAAATCCGAACCGCCGCGGGGCTTGTCGCCGGTCTCCGACCAGTGGTGGGCGGAGATCAGCAGATCGTGACGCGCGCGGGTGAGCGCGACATAGAGGAGTCGACGGTCTTCCTCGAGGCGTCGCTCGCCGATCGCGGCCTTGTGGTCGGCGAGCGCCTCCTCGAGTTGCTTGCGGTCACCGACGGTGTCGATCTCGAGCACCGGGAAACCTTCGGGCGCGCCGTCGGCCGCTTCGGCCGGAATCGCCAGATCGCCACGCAGATCGGCGGGCAGTTCGCGGGCGCTGCCGAGCCATGTGGTGTCGGCCTTGGCGCTCGGGAAGATCCCCTTCGCCAGATGCGGGATGGCGACCATGTCCCATTCGAGTCCCTTGGCGGCGTGCACGGTGAGGATCTGCACGCGCTGTTCGGCCACCTCGATGCGTCCCGGTTCGAGCCCTTTCTCGATGCTCTCGGCGGCGTCCAGAAAGGCCAGCAGGCCGGGCAGATTGGCGCCCGGCCGATCGGCGTAGTGGCTGACGTAGTCGGCGAAGGCGTCGAGGTGTTCGCGCCCGGTGATGGCGCCGCGCATCCGGCGGGCTCGGATCTGCGCCTCGACGCCGACCCCGATCGTGTTCTCCACGTCGGCGACGAGTTCGGGCAGCGGCTGGCCGATGCGCCGCCGGAGCGCCTCCAGCTGGGCACCGAAGGCGCGGATCCGGGCATATCCCTCCGGGCTGTAGCCCGACGGCTCACCGGGATCGACGACGGCGTCGGCGATGCCGGCCCGATCGACGATCTCGGTGGGGAGCACCGCGTCGAGAGCGGCATCGAGTTCCTCGCGGCTGGTGACGACGCCGCCGGCCTCGGCGAAACTCTCCGCGGCCAGTGTGGTGGCCCGGCGCCACAGCGCGGCAAGGTCTTTCGCGCCGAGACGCCAGCGCGCGCCGGTGAGCAGGCGCATCACCGCGGTTCCGGCCATCGGGTCGGCCATCACGCGCAGTGTCGCGACGATGTCCTCGATCTCGGGTACGTGCAGCAGGCCACCGATGCCGACGACCTCCGTCGGGATGCCGCGGCTCTCCAGTTCGGCGGCCAGCGGTGCCGAGTCCTCGTTGCGGCGCACCAGGATCGCCGTGGTCGGCGGCGGCTCGTCGGCCGCTTCGGCCGCTCGGTAGCGGCCTTCGATCGCGTCGGCGATCCAGTTGCGTTCGTCGACGACGGTCTCGGTCAGCGCGATCGTGGCGGTCCCGTGCGGCGCATCGGGCCGGGGCCTCAGCACGCTGACCGGGATTCCGCGGCGGCGGAGATCTTCCGAGACCTGGTTGGCGAGTCGGAGACCCTGCGCCGCGTTACGCCAACTGGTGAGCAGCTCCAGGCGCCGGGCTGGTGTGCCGTCGGGTCGCGGGAAGTCGCGAGCGAAACGGGGCAGGTTGGCGGCCGACGCACCCCGCCATCCGTAGATGGACTGGATCGGGTCGCCGACGGCGGTGACCGCGACCGCGGCGCGTCCGGCGTCGTGACCGCCGAAGAGCGTGGAGAGCAGGACTCGCTGGGAATGCCCGGTGTCCTGGTACTCGTCGAGCAGGACGGCACGGAATGCTGACCGCTCGGCGGTCACCACCTCCGGGTTGGACACGACCAGCCGCGCGGCGAGGGACATCTGGCTGCCGAAGTCGAGTGCGGATTGCGCCCGCATCGTCTCGCCGAGCGCGATGACCATCGGGATGAGTTCTCGCCGTTCGTCGATCACCTCCTTGACCTTCAGCAGCGCCTGGGTGGGTTTGTCACGTTGTTTGGGGCCCTTGGGCAGGGTGTCGACGAGGTCGTAGAGTTCCGTACCCGCGCGGGCGAGGTCGGCGATGTCGACGAGGTGTTCGGACATCTCGCCGTAGAGCTTGAGTACGGACTCGGTGACGCTGGCGGGCACCTTCTTGGTGTTCAGCTCGCCCGGCCATGCCGAGACGAGCGAGAACGCAAGCTGCCACAGTTCGGTCTCGGTCAGCAGCGTCGACGACGGTTCGACGGGCAGGAGCAGACCATAGTCGGCGATGAGGCGGCCCGCGTAGGCGTGATAGGTGCTCACCTCGGGGTCGGCGCCGCGGAGGCGTGCCGAGAGTGTTCCGTCGGGGTCCCACGTCCGCAGGGCGGAGGCGCCGGACAGCATCGACAGCCGGCGACGAATCCGGGCGCCGAGTTCGCTGGCCGCCTTACGGGTGAAGGTGAGACCGAGGATCTCGTCGGGTGCGACGAGCTGATTGGCGACCAGCCACACCACCCGGGAGGCCATCGTCTCGGTCTTGCCCGCCCCGGCGCCTGCGACCACCAGCATCGGCTCGAGGGGCGCCTCGATCACCGCGATCTGCTCAGGGGTCGGGTCGGGCAGCCCCAGGGCGGCGGCCAGGGACTTCGCCCCGATCATCGCCCTGCCGGTCATCGATCCCGCCTCGTGTCCGTGTTCCGCGTCAGTCATCGGTCACCGCCTTCCCGGGTATCTGCGCGGGACAGCTCGTGGTGAGGTTGCAGTGCACACACCCCGGGTTCGGCGTGGCCTCGTACACCGGACCGACACTCGCTCGTGCCGCCTGGCGGACCACACCGATCCACTGGTCGAGCAACTCGGGCGTCAGCGGCGGCTGGACCCGTTCGGCCGCACCGGAATTGCGGTTCGCACTGGAGACGTACACGAGTCGGGCACCACCCGGTGCGGCGTCACCGAACTGCGGTACACCACCGTGCGCGAGCGCGACCTGGTAAGCCGCCATCTGCGCGTGTTCGTCGGCATCGGCCTTGGTGATGGGGTTCTTCGAGGTCTTGACGTCGACGACCACCGGCCGACCCGAGGAGTCGGCCTCCAGCCGATCCATCCGGCCGCGCAGACGGACCGGCGGTTCGTCGGACTCACCGCTGGGACCCGCGGGAATGGTTGCGTCGACGGGTATCTCGACACCCACCTCCTCGAGGTCGGCACGCGAGATCCGCAGCCAGTCGCGGAAGTGGCCGAGCATGCTTTCGGCGCGCTCGAGCTCACGGGCGGAGTACCAGCCCGCGCCCGTGTCGACGCGTTCCCAGATACCGCGCAGTGCAGCCGTCACCTCCGCCGGATCCAGCTGGCCCGCGACCGCCTGTACGAGGGTGTGCACGAGGCTCCCGGTCAGTGCCGGGGTGCCGTCACCGTCGCGGCCACCGTTTCGTTCGAGCACCCAGCGCAACGAACAGCGGGTCAGTGCTTCGACATTCGACGGCGAGAGCACCACCGCCCC
Organism: Gordonia terrae; assembly: GCF_051789125.1. Taxonomy (GTDB): domain Bacteria; phylum Actinomycetota; class Actinomycetes; order Mycobacteriales; family Mycobacteriaceae; genus Gordonia; species Gordonia terrae_A. The sequence goes on from NZ_CP196526.1 coordinate 3,680,952, forward strand.
CTTGTCCGGCGTCCACAACGGTTCCTCGGTGCTGGGCGCGGCGAGCCCGAACCAGTCGCGCGGGTGCGCGCCGGGGATGTCGGAGTCGGCGAGTTCGGCCAGGAGCCGCGCCGCCGCGCGCGTCCGCGGGGCATCGGGTTCGGCGGCGCCCATGATCACCGCCGACCGCAGGGTCGCCACGAGCGACGGCAACGAGAGCACCCGGTCCACACCGGGGTCGAGGCGGACCTCCGCGCGGGCCTGCTCCTCGGGATCGTCGGAGGGGCCCACCAGGTCGGCGAGTTCGGTGATGAACCGCGACGGCGACGCGTCGCCGCTGCCGTCCTCGACCGCGGTCACGAGCAACCGGCTGCGCGCTCTCGTGCAGGCGACCAGGAAGAGTCGGCGCTCGTCGGCGAGTGCGGTCGCGCCACGTGCGACGGTGTCGACGGCGTCGGCATCCATGCCGTCGAGGAGGTCGACGAGTTGTCCGGTGGCGAGGACGCCGCCGCGGCTGCGCAGCGACGGCCAGAGGCCGTCCTGGACGCCGGCGACGGCGACGACCTCCCACTCCCGACCGACCGCGGCGTGGGCCGAGAGCACCGTCACCGCTTCCGTTGCGGCCGTTTGTGTTCGACTGTCGCGGGGGATCTGCAGCTGGGACAGATAGTGCACGAACCCCGCGGGTCCCGCAGCGGGCAACGTGTCGGCGAAGTCCGCGGCCGACTCGAACATCGCCATGACCGCGTCGAGATCGCGGTCGGCCTGTTCACCGCCCGGTCCCCCGCGGACGGCCGACGCCGCCCATCTCCGCTCCAGTCCGGTTGCCTGCCAGGCAGCCCAGAGCGTCTCTTCGAGGCCGCGGCGGGCGTCGTGTGCGCGCTGCGCGGCGCCCAGGACGTCGAGGACGCGACCCAGGGGCGCCGCCTCGGTCTCGGTGAGGGTCCGCCGGTAGCGCGCGCCGAGCTCCGGATCGAGGATCGCCCGGGTGAGCGAGGTCAGCGAATCCGGTTGCCCGCCGGGATCGGTCGCATCGTCGAGCCGGCGGACCCCGCGCCGGAGCCGCCGCATCGAACCCGGGTCGGCCCCGCCGACGGGACCCGACAGCAGCGTGAGGGTGTCCTCCGGCGTGAACAGATCGGTGTCCGGCTCGGTTGCGGGATCGGAGCCGGCGCGTGCGGCGACCGCGCGCAGCACCAGCATGAGCGCGATGACGGCTCGCTGCCGATGCAGCGGCAGGTCACTGGCTGGCGTCGTCACCGGCACGCCCGCGGAGCGGAACGCGCGACGCAGTGGCGGCAGAGCCAGGGACACCGATCGGACGATCACCGCCATCTCCGACCACGGCACGGCGTCGAAGAGATGGGCCCGGCGGAGCATGTCGGCGATCGCGGTCGCCTCCTTGGCCGCCGACCCGTAGACACGGACCGAGGCCGCGTCCCCAGACGGGACATCGTCCGGGGTGCCGCCGGACGGTGGGTTCGCCGGCTCGGGATAAGAGTGCGGGCGCGCGCCCGGGAGGCGGGCCGCAATGGCCCGGCCGAGCCGCGACAGTTCGGGTCGGGAACGGAAGTCGTTCTCCAACACTATGTCTCGTGGCGAACCCGACTCGGCCAGGCCGTCGGCGAAACGTGGGCTCGCACCTCGGAAACCGAACACGGATTGATCGGTGTCGGCGGCGATGATCGTCGACAGCGTGCCGGTGCCCACCAGGGTGATCAGCGAGGCAGCCTGCGGATCGAGATGTTGGGCGTCGTCGACGAGGAGGTGCCGGATTCGGCGGCGTTCACCGCTGAGCAGCTCTGGATCGGTGGCGAAGGCCGACAGTGCCGATCCGATGAGTTCGGCCGCGTCGACCGCGGGCGCCGATGCACCGGGGGTCTCCAGACCGACTGCGCCACGAAGCAGCATGTTCTGCTCGTACTGGGCGTACGCTCGCGCCGCCGCAGACCACTCCGGGCGCTTGTGCGTGCGCCCCAGTGCGGCGAGTTCTTCCGGGCCGACGCCGCGTTCGGCTGCCCGCATCATCAGGTCGCGCAGGGCCTGCGCGAAGCCGTCGGTACCCAGGGCGGGCCGCAGGTGTGCGGGCCAGTACCCGGCACCGTCCTCGATGTCGCCGGCGAGCAGTTCACGAAGGACCACGTCTTGCTCAGACCCGGTGATCAGTCGCGGCGGCGGGTTGCCATGGGCCTGCGCCTGCAACCGCAGGATCGCGAAGGCGTAGGAGTGGATCGTGCGGACGAGGGGTTCGCGGAGGGCACCGCCGAGGACGCGTCGGCCCCCGGAACCCGCCGACAGCACACGACGGGTGATCTCCTCCCGGAGCGCGACGGCCGCGCGTCGGCTCGACGCCAGGACGAGCACCGACTCGGGATCGGTCGCCGGGTCGACGAGCCGCGCGACCGCCGCGTCGACGATGAGGGCGGTCTTGCCGCTCCCCGGCCCGCCGTGCACGCGGATCGGCTGCCACGCCTGCTCCTCACCCGCGGGCCGACTGGTCGGCGGGTCGATCACCGCCGCGAGCTCCGGCGGCCAGTGGCGGGGGCGATCGGCGGCGGTGGGTGCCGAGACGAGCCGAGTACGCAGCGCGCTGCGCGGCGCCTGCGCGCCCGTGATGCGACTCATCGTCCCATCGAATCACGGGGCCCCGACAGAGTCGGCCCGGGTCACCGACAGAGTCGGCCCGGGTCACCGACAGAGTCGGCCCGGGTCACCGACAGAGTCGGCCCGGGTCACCGACAGCGTCGGGCCGGGTCACCGAGAGGTCGGCCCTCGGGTGCGGCAGACTGGTCGGGTGTCAGCTCTCAACACGCATGTCTTCGGTAGTGGTCCCACGGTTCTCGCCATTCACGGCCTCACCGGCCACGGCCGTCGCTGGGCGGCTTTGGCCGCCGAACTCGGGGACGTTCGCGTCGTCGCGCCCGACCTGATCGGTCACGGACGATCGCCGTGGCGTCCGCCCTGGAGCATCGAACATCATGTTCGAGCACTCTCCGCGGTCATCGACGAGCACGTCCCGACCGATGCACAGCCGGTCGTCGTGGTCGGTCATTCCTTCGGCGGCGCCCTCGCACTGCACCTCGCCACCCACCGTCCCGACGCCGTGCGGGGACTCGTGCTCCTGGACCCGGCGCAGGGCCTCGACCCCGAGTTCGCCCTCGAGGTCGCCACCGACAGTCTCGACCACTGGGACTATGCCGACGCCGACGCCGCGCGCTCGGCCAAGCGGGCGGAGGGGTGGGCGGCGGTGCCGGACGATCTGATGGAGGCCGAACTCGTCGAGCACCTGATCCCGCGACCGAACGGCCGGGTCGGATGGCGCGTCAGCGCACCCGCGGCCGCGGCGACGTGGAGCGAGATGGCCCGACCGGCGGTGCTGCCGCCACCCGGCATGCCGACCCACATCGTGGTCGCCGACCAGGTGCAGCCGCCGTTCGTGCGTCCCGCGTTCCTCGATGCGTGTGCGAGTGAACGGGGTGCCGACGTCACGGTCCACCACGCCGATTGCGGGCACATGGTGCCTTTTCTCGAACCCGCTCTCACCGCCTCGCTGATCCGATCGTTGCTCTGAGGCAGGGCTTCGAGAGGCAGCGGTTTCGAGAGGCAGCGGTTTCGAGAGGCAGCGGTTTCGAGAGGCAGGGGTTGCACACGATGGCGGCCATCACCGAGGAGCAGGTCGAGCGGGTCCGCGCGCTGGTCGCTGCGATACCCGTCGGAATGGTGAGCACGTACGGCGACCTGGCGGCCGCGGCGGGTCTGTCGAGCCCCCGGATCGTGGGCTGGATCATGCGGACCGACACCGCCGACCTCCCCTGGCACCGCGTGGTGCCCGCAAGCGGGAGGCCCGCACCACATCTCGCGGCGCGACAGCTCACTCGTCTTCGGGCCGAAGGGGTTCCGATCGCAGACGACCGGATCCGGCTTCGTGAGTGCCGCTGGGAGGCACCCGAGACATGAGAACCGTCAGCCCCGGCGTACGACCGGAACGCGCCGGTACGGGCTGATCGCCGCACGCATCCGGGTGACGATCAGGTCGACGATCCGCGGGTCCGGACCGAGGGGGGCCGCGACCGCGTCGGCGCCGTAGGTCGTCAGACGCTGATGGAAGAGGCCGGGCGCCAGGAGATGGCTGGCGATCACGACGCGGCGACCGGTGCGGCGGGCGCGTTCGACGGCTTCGGGGACCGTCGGCGAGGCGGTGGTGATGAAGCCGACCTCCACCCGTCCCCCGATCAGCGACTCCAGCTGCCGCGCGGCCAGATGAACCTGCCCACAGGCACTCTCGTCCGACGAGCCGGCCGCTGCCAGCACCACTGCGTCGCCGGGGGTCCACCCGGACTCCGCCAGACGGAGTCGTGCGACGGCCGCGATGGCGGGGTCCGGTCCGAGCGCACGCGTCACCACGGTGTCGGTCCGGCCGGCCAGCGCGACGTGCTCCGGGATGTCCTTGCGCACGTGATACCCCGAGGCGAGAAAAGCCGGGACCAGGACCGCGGGTCGGTCGAGGTCGGCGATGACCTCACTCGGCGTGGGTCCCAGGACGTCGACGAATGCCGTACGGGTGACGCCGATCCGCTCACTGACCGCCTCCGCGATCTGGGCGATCACGTTGACGCCGTGCGGGTTCCGGGTTCCGTGGGCGACGATGACCGGACTGACATCGCGCAGGCGGTCACCATGTGGAAGTCGTACATGGTCGTGGTGCATGTGCTCTCGCCTTCCTCACTCGTCTTCGGCGTCGTACTCGAGGTCGACGGCCAGCCGATATCCGCGCTTGACGACCGTCTGCACCATCTTCGAATCGCCGAGAGCCGCACGCAGACGCGCGACGGCCACCTCGACGGCATGCGTGTCCGAGCTGTCGCCGGGGAGCCCGGTCAGCAGCTCCTGCCGCGACACCACCCGGCCGGGGTTGCGGGCCAACATCTTCAGCATGAGCAGACTCGTCGCCGACATCTCCCGCAGCTCGCCGTCGACCACGACCGCCTGACCGCGGATGGCCGTGTCGTGACCGGCGACCCGTAGCACGTGCGTGCGTCGCGGCAGTTCGTCGGTGATCAGGCGCGCGAGCGCACCCAGGCGGAATCGCCGCGGATAGATGGTCGGGATCTGCAGGGCCTCCAGCGGACTGGCCGTCACCGAGCCGACGCACATCACCGGCACCGCGGTACGCAGCGCGTGGATGAACTGCTGTAGTTTGCCCAGTTCCTTCGCTCGCGTCAGGATCGACGCCGCCGCGGGAGCGCTCGTGAACGTGATGGCGTCGAGATCGCCCCGCGTGACCGCGGCGATCATCTTGTCGATACGCGCCACATCGGGGTGCATGTTCCAGCGGTACACCGGGATCGGCACCACCTCGGCGCCCGCGGCGCGCAGCACGGTGCAGAAGTCCGGCAGTGGTTCCCACTCGCTCGTGGCGCCGTGCAGCTGGACTGCGATCCGCACACCTTCGACACCCTCCTCGAGCAACTTGTCCAGGACCTCCGAGGAGGACTCGCTCTCGGGGGACCACTCCTCACGCAGACCGGCGGCGCGGATGGCACCCTTCGCCTTGGGCCCGCGCGCGATCAGTCGGCTCTTCGACAAAGCCTGGATGACGTCCTCGGCATTACCCCACCCGTCGGCCGCTTCGACCCAGCCGCGGAAGCCGATCCCGGTGGTGGCGACCATGACCTCCGGGGGCGAGGCGATGAGCTCCTCGGTCACCCGCTCGAGTTCGGTGTCGTCGACGAGCGGCAGGATGCGGATCGTCGGCGCCTGCATGACCTGCGCTCCACGCCGTTCCAGGAGCGCGGCGAACTCCTCGGCACGACGTGCCGCGGTGATCCCGATGGTGAACCCGGCAAGCGGCAGCGCATCGGGTTCTGTGGATGACGCACCGGCTGTTTCTGCACCGGTGGGGTCTGTGGTGTTCACGCGGGAAAGAACACCTCGACCATCCGGTTCACGACGCGCACCCCGAAGCTCGGCACCGACACGGACTCGTTGTCGAGGCACACCCCGGTACGCAGCGCGAAGACCTGCTTGCCGAGCGGCGACGCCACGGTGGGCTCGCCCCCGCGGTCGCCGGTGAGTCCGCGCGACATCACCGCCGCGCGCCCGAAGGGGTCGACGTTGCCGATGGCGTACAGGCGCGAACGCCCGGGAGCGGCCTCGCGGTCGGTCTCGGCGGCGGGCAGCCGGAACAGCGCCGCCTGGACGCCGGCGGGGCCGAGCACGGCCACGCCACGACCGATGATCAGGTCGTCGAGCGGGCAGGCAGGGACCCAGGAACCGTCCCGGGCCTCGGCCACGAGACCGGCCTCTTCTGGTGCGATGGTCATGTCGGCACTCCTTCTTTCACCGGTTCGGAGATCGGATCGTCCTGGCCGGATCGCACCTTGGGCAGATCGAGCAGCACGGGGGCCTTCCGTTCGTACTCGGCGAAGCGGATGGTCGGGTCGACGACATCGGGCGCGTTCACGAACGACACGAACCGCTTCAGTTTGTCCTCGTCCGCGAGCACTGCCGCCCACTCGTCCTGATAACCCTCCACATGAGCGGCCATCGCGTCCTCGAGTTCGGCGGCGAGGCCGAGGCTGTCCTCGCAGACGACGTCCTTCAGATGGTCGAGACCACCCTCCAGGGACTCCAGCCACGGCGCTGTGCGCTGCAGTCGATCGGCGGTGCGGATGTAGAACATCAGGTACCGATCAATGTAGGCGACAAGGGTCTCGTCATCCACTCCGCTGGCGAGCAGCACCGCGTGCTTGGGGCTCTGGCCGCCGTTGCCACCCACATACAGGTTCCAGCCGTGTTCGGTGGCGATCACACCGACGTCCTTGCCCCTGGCCTCGGCGCACTCACGGGCACATCCCGACACCCCGAACTTGATCTTGTGGGGCGAGCGCAGGCCGCGGTAACGCTTCTCGAGCAGTACCGCCATACCCACCGAGTCCTGCACGCCGTAGCGGCACCAGGTGGATCCGACGCAGCTCTTCACCGTCCGGAGACTCTTGCCGTACGCCTGCCCCGACTCCATTCCCGCGTCGACGAGGCGACGCCAGATCTCGGGCAACTGGTCGACGCGGGCGCCGAACAGGTCGATGCGCTGACCGCCGGTGACCTTGGTGTAGAGCCCGAAGTCGCGGGCGATCTCGCCGATGACGATCAGCTGCTCGGGCGTCACCTCACCGCCGGGCATACGCGGCACCACCGAGTACGAGCCGTTCTTCTGCATATTCGCCAGGAAGTGGTCGTTGGTGTCCTGCAGCGCGGCCTGTTCACCGTCGAGGATGTGATCGCTGGAGGTCGACGCCAGGATGGAGGCGACCGTCGGCTTGCAGATCTCACAGCCCTGACCGCTGCCGTGACGTTCGATGAGCTCGGAGAAGGTCCGGATACCGGTGACGGCGACGATCTCGAACAGTTCGGCCCGCGACTGCGCGAAGTGATCGCACAGCGACTTGCTCAGCTCGACGCCGGACGCCGCGAGCAACTGCTTGATGCTCGGCAGGCAGCCACCGCAGGTGGTGCCGGCCGAGGTGCAGCCCTTGACCGCGGCGATGTCGCAGGCCCCGTCGGCGATCGCCGAGCAGATCGTGCCCTTGGAGACACCGTTGCACGAGCAGATCTCGGCGTCGTCGGGCAGCGCGTCCATGCCCACCCCGGCACCACCCTCGGGGGCGATGAGGGCGGCCGGGTCACCGGGGATCTCCCGGCCGACCATCGGCTTGAGCATCGCGTAGGCCGAGGCGTCGCCGACCAGGATGCCCCCGAGGAGCGTCTTGGCGTCGTCGCTGACGACCACCTTGGCGTACTTGCCGGCCACCGCGTCGTGGTAGGTGATCTCGAGCACGTTCTCGGTCGCGGAGAACGCGTCGCCGAAGCTGGCGACATCCACGCCGAGCAGTTTGAGTTTGGTCGACATGTCCGCGCCGGGGAACTCCGATGCCCCGCCGAGCAGCCGGTCGGCGACCACCTCGGCCGTCGAATAGCCGGGGGCCACCAGCCCGTAGCAGCGGCCATCCACCGCGGCGACCTCGCCGATGGCGTAGATGTTCTCGTCGTCGGTCACACAACCGGCGTCGACGAGTACCCCGCCGCGCTCGCCGACGGCCAGTCCCGCCTCGCGTGCCAGCTGATCACGCGGCCGGACGCCGGCGGAGAACACGACGAGTGAGGCGTCGATCGTCGACTCGTCGGACAACGTCACGCGGAGCGCGCCGTCCTCGGTGTCGGCGATGTCCGAGGTCCCCACGCCGGTGTGGACCGTGAGACCCAGTTCGGTGACGAGGTTCTTCAGCACCGCGCCGCCGCCGTCGTCGACCTGCATCGGCATCAGGCGCGGCGCGAACTCCACCACGTGCGGCGTCATGCCCAGCAACTTCAGGGCGTTCGCGGCCTCGAGACCGAGAAGACCACCGCCCACCACGACGCCCGTCGCACCCGGCCCGGCCGCCTCCGCGGCCGACCGGATCTCGTCGAGGTCGTCGAGAGTGCGGTACACGAAGCACCGCTCGTTGTCGTGACCGGGTACCGGGGGCACGAAGGCATAGGAGCCGGTCGCGAGAACCAGTGCGTCGTAGTCGATCTCACGTCCGTTCGAGGTGACGACCCGCTGCGCCGCCCGGTCGATGCCGGTCACCGTCTCGCCGAGATGGGTGACGACCCGATCGTCGCCGGCGTACGTGTTGCCGTCGAGGGCGAGCGAATCACGCTGCCACGCACCGACATAGGAGGACAATCCGACACGATCGTAGGCCGGGTCCGCCTCCTCGGAGACGATCTCGATCCGCCACCGATCCGTGGCATCACGTTCGCGAAGTGTCTGGACGAAGCGGTGGCCGACCATGCCGTGACCCACCACCACGACCGTCTTGGTGGTACTCGTTACGGTTTCGCTGTTCACTGCTCTTGACTCCCTTGCCTCGCCTGCACCCACTGAGGGTCAGGCCAGTGCTTCCTTCGTTGCCTTGTCATCGATGGTCGCGGCCGCCGTGCCGGTGCCGGGAACGCTGTCGCCCTGCGGTGTTCCACTCGCCTCGGCGGTGCCCGTCACCGCAAGATCGGTCGTCTCGCCGACGACGATCGGGCGGCGCGCGTAGAACCACCAGGTCACCACCGCGGCCAGCACATAGAAGCTGAGGAACACCCAGAAGGCCTGTGTCGCGGACTGATTGGACTTGTAACTGGCCCGCAGCACCAGGTTGATCCCGACCCCGCCGAGACCGCCTGCCGCACCCGCGATCCCGATCAGGGCACCGGACATGCTGCGCGACCAGGTCGTCTTGCCGTGTGAGTTCAGTCCGCTGCGGAACTGGGCCTTGTGTTCCCAGATCGTCGGGATGATCTTGTACACCGACCCGTTGGCGATCCCGGAGATCAGGAACAGCAGGATGAACCCGACGATGAAGGCCGCAAGGACACCGCCGCTGATGACCTTGCCGTTGGCATCGGCGGACATGCCGGCCACCACGAGGATGGATGCCGAGGCCGCCATCGCGATGAAGCAGTAGAGCGTCACCTTGCCGCCGCCGACGCGGTCGGCGAGTTTGCCGCCGTAGGGACGGGCCACCGACCCGAGAAGTGGTCCGATCCAGGCGATCTGCGCCGCGGCCAGTGCCGGCTTCGACGCCCCCGCCGAGGTGAAACTGATGTTGAGGACCTGGCTGAACGCGAACCCGAAGCCGATGAACGAGCCGAACGTGCCGATGTACAGAAGGCAGATCAGCCAGGTGTCGCGATACTTGAGGCAGTCGATCATCGCCTTGCCGCTGGCGGTCTGGTGGTCGAGGTTGTCCATGTAGATCGCGGCACCGACACCGGCGACCGCGAGCGCCACCAGATAGATGGAACAGACGATCTCGGGCTGGTCGGCGAAGAGCCAGATGACCAACAGGCCGATGACCTGCACGACCGGGACGCCGATGTTGCCTCCGCCGGCGTTGAGTCCCAGCGCCCACCCCTTGAGGCGCTGCGGATAGAAGGCGTTGATGTTGGTCATCGACGACGCGAAGTTGCCGCCACCGAAACCGGTGATGGCCGCCACGGCGAGGAACCAGCCGAAACCGAACTCCCCCGGGTTCATCATCAGCATCATCGTCAGCGCCGTGGGGATGAGCAGGACGATGGCGGAGAAGATGGCCCAGTTGCGGCCGCCGAACTTCGCGGTGGCCTGCGTGTAGGGAATGCGAAGGCATGACCCGACGAGGGTGGCCGTCGCGGCGATGACGAACTTCTGGTCCATGCTGATGCCGTACTCCGGGCCCATGAACAGGGCCATCACGGAGAACAGGGACCAGATCGAGAATCCGACGTGTTCGCAGATGACCGACCAGATCAGATTGCGTTTGGCGATCGCGGCGTTGCCGTTGTCCCAGGCGACCCGATCTTCCGGGTCCCAGTCGGTGATGGTGTGGTCACGTTTCAGATGTGCGGTGAGGTCTGCGAAAGCCAAGGCTCCGCCTCCGATACTTGGTGGTCTGCTGTGGTCACTGCGCGAGCAGTGTGGCTGTCGTGTGCGGAACGCCGACGCCGGTGTCGAGCGACTCGAGACCAAGTGTGGAGGGGACGTGTTGCGCGGATTTGCCGCGAGGTGACCTGATGGTCACGTTGTCCTCACTTCGTCACAAAGACACTGTGAGAACTCTGACAAGTGCGCAATAAGGCTGTGAGCTGCAGTTATACGAGCAAACGTACCAGTTCGACGACCCGCTGCAGGCCGGGCAGTGCGCCCGAGGTCGACCGCGGGTGCAGGGCGTGGACGGCGAGGCGGAACATCGTCGCCCGGAGCATCATCTGGGGCCACTCGGGCTGATCGGACCAGCGCTGGACCAGCTCGGTGTCGGCGCCACCCCACGCGAGCGCGTCGACGACGGCCACCGCGGCAGCCCAGGGAGCGGGACGCCAGTACGGAACGATGTCGGTGATTCCGGGTGCAGCGGCACCGGCGAACAGAACGGTACCGAAGAGGTCGCCGTGTACAACCTGCGACGGCAGATCGACCGGCTTGCGAAGCTTCGCAAGGGTTTTCAGCATGTCGACGCTCTGCACACCGTCGGGCGACGTCGGCTCGGACATACCCGCGGCACGAGCGGACCGCAGCGGGACCTCTTCCCACGCGGCTCGATCGGCCGCGGTGAAGACGTCGACATCGGTGTGCGGCGGCGCCGGGGGTTGCAGGAGGAAGCGGGGGCGTTCGAGTGAGGCCGTCGCCTCGTGGAGCCGGTCGGCGACGAGGACCACCTCGTCATGCCGCGGCTCGGGTGTGCCCGCGATGTAGGTGTCCGCCCGCCATCCCGAGATCACGTAGCGGCCGTCGGTGGCCCGGAACGGACGCGCGATACGCATCCCCTCGACGAACAGCGATTCCCGCACGGTCGCCGACCACGCCGCACGTGCGTGGTCGGGGACGAGTGAGAGGACGACTTCACCGACGCGCCAGCCGCCCACCCACGATTCCCCCATGGCGATGGGCGGATGGGCGGTGAGCCCGAACGTGTTCAACACGTGTTCGGGCGGCTCGACGGTGTTCACGGTGCAAGATTACCGAGCGGCACTGTCCGTTCCCGGAAGGCACGCGGCGATCGGAAGAGATGCTCAGTAGACCGGCAGCGTTTTGTCCACCTGATTGGCCCAGGCGGTGACGCCGCCCTGGAGGTGGGTCGCGTCGGCGAAACCAGCACGCTTGAGCGCCGCGAGAGCCTCGGCCGAGCGGATACCGGTCTTGCAGTACAGGACCGTCGGACGGTCGTGCGGCACCTTGGCGAGGCCCTCTCCGGAGAGGATGTCGCCCTTGGGAACCAGCGTCGCGCCGTCGATACGGACGATGTCCCACTCGACCGGTTCGCGGACGTCGATGATCGCCAGCTTCTCGCCGGCGTCGATCTTCTGCTTGAGCTCGACGGCGGTCAGCGTCGAACCGGCGGCGGCGTCGGACGCCTCGGTGGAGACCACACCGCAGAAATCGTCGTAGTCGATGAGCCCGGCGATCCGCTCACCCTCGGGATCCTTCCGGATCTTGATGGTGCGGTAGGTCATGTCCAGTGCGTCGTACACCATGAGCCGGCCGAGCAGGGGCTCACCGATGCCGCAGATCAGCTTGATCGCCTCGGTGCCCATGATCGAGCCGATCGACGCGCAGAGGATGCCGAGCACGCCGCCCTCGGCGCAGGACGGCACCATTCCGGGCGGCGGGGCCTGGGGATACAGATCGCGGTAGTTGAGCCCGCGACCGTCGGGGGCGTCCTCCCAGAACACCGACGCCTGACCTTCGAACCGGTAGATCGAACCCCACACGTACGGCTTGTGGGCCAGGACCGCGGCGTCGTTGACCAGGTAGCGGGTGGCGAAGTTGTCGGTGCCGTCGAGGATGAGGTCGTACTGCGAGAACAGCTCGATCGCGCCCTCGGGCTCGAGCCGCTGGTCGTGCAGGTTCACGGTGACGAATGGGTTGATCTCGAGGATCGAGTCGCGCGCGCTCTCGGCCTTGGGCCGCCCGATGTCGGACTGGCCGTGGATGACCTGGCGCTGCAGGTTCGACTCGTCGACGATGTCGAACTCGACGATCCCGATGGTCCCGACACCGGCCGCAGCCAGATACAGCAGCGTCGGCGACCCCAGGCCGCCGGCGCCGATCACCAGCACCTTGGCGCTCTTGAGGCGTTTCTGACCGTCCATCCCGACATCGGGGATGATCAGGTGACGGCTGTAGCGGGCCACCTCTTCGTTACTCAGTTCGGCCGTCGGCTCCACCAGCGGTGGCAGCGATCCGGTGAGCGAGGATTGCGACGACACGAACGCCTCCATTGTTCGGGCTGACTGCGGACCCCTGGCACAACGGATGAGATCGCGGCGACATTCCCGTCAGCGCGTGGGGAACGGCCAGGGGTTGGGCCGGCACACGAAGGTGCGGTTGGCCTTCATCTGCGGATCGAGCGCCATGATCTCCGAATTGGCCACGCCGAACGACTGCTGCATCATGATCGGCGCGAGCGCGCCGTTCTCGCGGCACGGTTCGTGGGCCTCGAAGCCGATGCCGTGCCCGACCTCGTGATTGATCAGATACTGACGGTAGGCGACGTCGTCACCCTGATAGGACAGGGCGCCCCGCACCCACCGCGCCTCATTGAGCGTGACCCGTTCCTGGGGCGGGTAGTAGCACGACGTCTCGAGTCTGATCTGGTAGCCGCACAGCTCCCGAGTGGTGCCGGTGGACGTGAGGGTGATCCGCAGATCCGGTTCGCCGCGGTCGATGCGTCGGAAGGAGACGCGGCCGTCGCCGGTCCAGCTGCGCGGGTTCGCCAGCGTGGTGTCGACCATCTTCGCAAAGGTCGGGTCACCGCCGTAGTCCTGCGGGTTCAGGCCGTTCTCGACCTCGACCGTGTAGGTGTAGACCTGACCCCCGGTCCCCACGGGTGGGCCGCCGCCGCGGAGAACACGGAAGGTCTTGCGCGCGCGATCGGTGAACGGTCCGCCTTGCGGGAGGGTCCCCGCCGGAAGTGCCGCGGCCTGGATGTCGCCGGTCGGAGCGCCGATCGGGCGCGTCTCCTTGCTGATGTCGGTGTTACGGGCGGCCGAGTCCGGATTGGCGGCGTCGGCCGGAGCCAGGGCCTGGTTCCGTCCGTCCTGCACCGTGACCACGATCAGGGCTATCGTCAGAATCGTGAGCACCGGGATGGCGTAGGCCCGCCAGCCGTAGGTCGACACGAACCGGCCGAGCGCGGACTGCTTCTTGTACTCCGGCTGGGCGTCCCGGTCGACGCGCGGACGTCCGCTGTCGTCGGTCGGATCCCAGCGCGCTCGTAGCGGCTGGTCCGGTCTGGGGCGTCCCGACGATCTCGGGCCGACATCCTTGGCACGCACCCGGCCACGCTCAGGCCCGGGGCCACCATCCTCTGTGCGGCTCACCGGACAACTTTCTCACAGCGGACCGCAGATACTGCGCAAGAAGCTCTTCCGAGTACTCTCTTGGGCATGTCGACCGCAACCAACGCGTCCGCAGTGCCCGGACGCAGTACGCGTCTGCCGCGCAGCGCACGACGTATGCAGTTGCTCGACGCGGCCAGTGAGATCTTCGTCGAACGCGGTTATCACTCCGCGGGCATGGATGAGATCGCGGTGCACGCGGGAGTGAGCAAACCCGTTCTGTACCAACACTTCCCGTCGAAGCTCGACCTCTACATCGCGGTCGTGGACTCGCACGCGGAGAAGCTGGTGAGCGACGTCAACACCGCGCTGCGGACCACCACGGACAACCGGCGCCGCGTGCGTGCGGCGGTCCAGGCGTTCTTCGACTTCATCGACCAGGACAACTCGGGATACCGACTGATCTTCTCCTCCGACGCGTCCGATCCCGCCGTCATCCGCCGGGTGGAGGGCGCGACCGAAGCGTGTGTCGACGCCGTCTACGGCCTGGTCATGCACGATTCGGGACTCGATCCGTATCGTTCGCGGATGCTCGCGTCCGGTCTGGTCGGCGCGAGCCAGGTCAACGCGCGGTACTGGCTCGAGGCCAAACGCCCGGTCGACAAGCAGAGCGCCGTCGACACCACCGTCGCATTGCTGTGGGGCGGACTGTCGCACTTCCCGCGCCAGAACCCGTCGGCGACGGAAGTGCAGCCACCGGCGACCGATCCCGGACCGGCCGCCCCCGCCTGATCCATCCCGTACCGACGACAAGGGTCCTGCCCGCCGGACGGCGCGCAGGACCCTTGTTGTCGTGTGGGTGTCGAAACCCGTGGGTCAGGAACCGAACCCGACGCGACGGTTCTCCGACGCACCCACCTCGACGTAAGCGATCTTCGTGACAGGGATGAGGTAACGGGCACCCTTGTCGTCCACCAGTGACAGCAACTGCTGCTTGCCACCCAGTGCCGCCTCGACCTCGGCGAAGGCCTTGTCGCTGGTCAGGGTCGACGCGATGGTCAGCTCCCGCGGGCTGTCGGTGATGCCGATCTTCACTTCCACGGCCATGTGCCGCCCTCCTCGGTGTGTCCTCAACGCTGCGTTTGTTCAACGCCGGATCTAACAACGCTTGCCGCACAAGGCTAGTGCAGCCGGATGCCGACGGGACAGCAACTCCGCTCACAGCGAAACCCGCCCGGGTCGGAACCGCCAGGTCAGGCGGCCTCAGGACAGACCGAGGTCGGCCATCCGTCCGGCGTGTTTGGCGGCGACGACATCGAAGAAGCGCGCGACCCCGGTGAGCGACGTCGCCCCCGCGAAGAGCAGGTCGGTCACCTCTTCTTCCGCGGCCAGGACCCACTGCGCGTGAGTGATGGCCTCACCCAGCAGTCGGCGGCCCCACAGGACGAGTGCCGACTTGATCGACGGGTCGGCCTCCACGGCCGCGCGTACCTGATCACGGGCGAAGGCCGAATTGGCCGTCTCCGACATCACCTCGGCCATCAGGGTCCGCGAGTCCGGGGGCAGCATGTCGGCGAGCTCGGTGTAGAAGTCGGCGGCCAGCCCGTCGCCCACATAGGCCTTGACGAGGGCCTCGTACCAGGTCTTCGGGGTGGTGGCCCGGTGGTACTGGTCGAACACCGAGCGGTAGCGCTCGACGGCCTCGTCCGGCTCGAGGCCCGTCATCGCCGCGACCTTCTCGGCCAGCCGGTCGAAATGACCCACCTCGGAAGCCGCCATCCGTGCGATCGCGATCCGGCTGCGCACGTCGGGCGCCATCGCCGATTCCTCGATCAGTCTGTGGAAGGCGGCGAACTCGCCGGCGAGCAGCACCGCGAACAGCTTGCCGATCGCCGAATCCCGTACCTCCGTCGAGGCCACCGGGGTGGACGTCGCAGCTACCGGGGTCGAACCCGGGTGGTCGGATGCAGGCGCCATGAGGTGATGGTAGCGGGCCGCCCGAGGCCACCAAGTAGAGTAGACCTCGGTGCACTCCGACGGGACCCCCCGTCGCTGGCCCGCCGAGCCGCGCTACGTTCGCGGTTCGCCGGCGCGAGCGTGTGGATGTGACGACGGCGTTGCTCGTGAGTTCGTTCGCGAGACCTGCGATTTTGTCGCGATACCCGGTCACATCCCCGGTGCCACTACGACATTTGCGCGTGCACTTTCGAGCCTTCTCCGTGCGCGCACCGAAACACACCGCGCGCATACCGGCCCAGAAAGGCAAACAACCGCACATGAGCGACTCCGCCGTGCAGACGACCATCGTCGACGACACCCACACCGCGCCCACCTTCGCCGAACTCGGCGTCGACGAGCGCATCGTGTCCGCCCTCGCCGCGGACGGCAAGACCCACACCTTCGCGATCCAGGAACTCACCCTCCCGCTCGCGCTCGACGGCCACGACCTCATCGGCCAGGCCCGCACGGGCATGGGCAAGACCTTCGGCTTCGGCATCCCGCTGTTGCACCGGCTCGTCCACGCCGAGGAGTCCGGGGTACGTCCGCTGGACAACACCCCTCGCGCCCTGATCATCGTGCCGACCCGCGAGCTGTGTGTGCAGGTGACCGGCGATCTGCAGGTTGTCGCGCCCGCACTCCAGGTGACACTGGCCGACGGCACCGAACGACCCCTCAAGATCACCTCGATCTACGGCGGTCGCCCCTACGAGGCACAGATCGCCGAGCTGCAATCCGGCGTCGATGTCGTCGTCGGCACCCCGGGCCGCCTGCTCGACCTGGCCAAGCAGGGCCACCTGGTCCTCGGCAAGGTCTCGATCCTCGTGCTCGACGAGGCCGACGAGATGCTCGACCTCGGCTTCCTGCCCGACATCGAGCGCATCATGTCCGCGCTGCCGACACCGCGCCAGACCATGCTCTTCTCTGCGACCATGCCGGGTCCGATCGTGACGCTGGCCCGGACGTTCCTGAACCGGCCGACCCACATCCGCGCCGAGGACGCCAACGACTCGGCGGTGCACGAGCGCACGGCTCAGTACGTCTACCGCGCGCACGCCCTGGACAAGGCCGAGCTCGTCGCCCGCATCCTGCAGGCCGAAGGTCGCGGCGCCACCATGGTCTTCACCCGCACCAAGCGCACCGCGCAGAAGGTCGCCGACGACCTCGCCGAGCGCGGTTTCAAGGTGGGCGCGGTCCACGGCGACCTCGGTCAGATCGCGCGCGAGAAGGCCCTCAAGCGGTTCCGCGAGGGAACCATCGACGTCCTGGTAGCCACCGACGTCGCCGCGCGGGGCATCGACATCGACGACGTCACCCACGTGATCAACTACCAGTGCCCCGATGACGAGAAGACCTACGTGCACCGCATCGGCCGTACCGGTCGCGCCGGCCGTACCGGTATCGCGGTCACGCTGGTCGACTGGGACGAGCTGCATCGCTGGGAACTCATCAACAACGCCCTCGGTCTCGGCATCCCCGATCCGCCCGAGACCTACTCGACCTCCGAACACCTCCGCGAGGAACTCTCGATCCCCGAGTCGACGACCGGCAGGATCGCTGCACCGAAGGTCGAGCGCGATCCCCACGAGACGCGCGAGACGCGCGAGGACCGTGCGCCCCGCAAACGGGCCAATCGGACCCGCCGACGTACGCGGGGCGGCAAGGCCGACGACGCCGCCTCGTCGTCCGCTCCGGCCGGCGATGCCGCACCCGCCGCAGACTCCGATCCCACGGCCGAGACCGCGGGCCGCGCCGGCGAGGACGCCGCGACCGACGGTGGTGAGGGCACCAAGCCGCGTCGTCGCCGCCGCCGCCGCGGGGGTGCGGGCCGCAAGTCCGCGGGCGACGAGTCCGGCACCACCGAGTCGGGCGATTCCAAATCCGGCACGTCCGAGTCCGCGTCGGCAGCAGCCGTCACCGACTGACGACCGACGAGCCCCCGCGTGGCACGAGTCAGACCCGAGCGTCGTACGCCGCTCGATCTCGCCATCACCGCGGTTGTCGTCGTGGTCGTCGCGACCGTGTGCGCGATCGCGTGGGCCGTCAGCCCGGTGCGTCACACCGACAGCGTCCAGGCCGATGCCGCGCCGGCCGCCATCCAGCCGGCGCAGACGGTGCCCGCGACCTTCGTGTCCCGATGGCGGGCCGCCTCGGATGCCACCACCGTTCCCGCGATCGGTGAGTCCGTTGTCGTCACCGGCGACGGTGGCGCGGTCGTGGGCCACGACCCCGCCACGGGACGTGCCTTGTGGTCCTATCGGCGCGACCTCGACCTCTGCACCGTCGGCACCGCGTGGACGGCGAGTTCGGATGTGGCACTTGCGGTGTACCGGAACAGCCGGGGTTGCTCGGAGGTCACCGCCCTCGACGCCGCGACCGGCGCCCGCACGGGGGCCCGCACGAGTGACGCCGACGCCGAACTGAGGCTGGGCACCGATTCGGGGTACGTCGTCGCGCAGGGACCCCGGCGTCTCGAGACGTGGGGCTCGAACCTCGTCCGCGGAATCGAGTACGGCCGCGTCGAGGCACCCGTCCGTCCCGAGGACGCGCCGGACCGCACCGACTGCGAACTGTTCTCCTCGGCCGTGTCCGGGGACCGCCTGGCAGTCGTCGAACGGTGCGCCGACGACCCCGGATACCGCCTGACGGTCCTGGGTTCGGTGCTCGACAACGACGACAAGGTCGAGAAGTACGGTTCGACCCTGATCACCGGGGACGTCAGCGGTCCCCCACCGGTGGTGATCGCGATGTCCTCGTCCGGGATCGCCGTGTACGACGGCGGTGCGAGTCCCGCCGAGCCCCCGACGCTCGGAGCCGAGAGCGGACCGGCCATCCGCCGCTTCGACACCGACGGCGTCGCCGCGGGGACCAACACCGTCGCGGGTGACGCGACACCACCGCCCGGCAGCGTCCCGATAGCCGCCGACGGGATCGTGACCTACTGGACCGGCCGTGCCACGGTCGTGCTGAACGGGCAGACCCTCAACCCGATCTACCAGGTGCCGGGGACCCTCGGTCCCGGGCAGGTGATGGCCGGGCAACTGCTGTTGCCGAGCGCATCGGGGATCAGCGTGCGCGATGTCGCGACCGGGCGCGAGGTGCGTTCGATCCCGCTGGCACGCAGCGCCGAACCGGGCGAGCGGGGACCGGTCACCCCCGTCGTGAGCCTCCGGGTCATCGGCGACACCGTCGTCGAACAGCGCGGGACCGAGATCGAGGCGTTCGGGCCGGGCTGACCCTCCCGGTCAGGCGTCGAAGGTCCCGACCTTCTCGCCGGCCTCCCAGTGCTTCCACAGATTCTCGGCGAGTGCCCGGTACGCCATGGCGCCCTTGTTCTTTCGTCCGCGCATGACCGACGTGCCGGACGCCGACGCCTCGGCGAAGCGGACGGTGCGCGGAATGGGCGGATCGAGGACCGGGAGGTCGTATCGGTCGGACACGTCCGCGAGGACGTCGCGGCTGTGCGTGGTCCGCGCGTCGAACAGCGTGGCGACCGTGCCCAGCATCGTGAGATTCGGGTTGGTGATCTGCTGGACCTCTCGAACCGTGCGCAGGAGTTGTCCGACGCCACGGTGGGCCAGGGTCTCGCACTGCAGCGGCACGATGACCTCGTCGGCGGCGGTCAGGCCGTTGAGGGTCAGCACCCCCAGCGACGGAGGGCAGTCGACGATGATGACGTCGTAGTCCTCGCTCACCTCCGCGAGCGCACGCTTGAGCGCATACTCGCGCCCCGGGCGCATCAGCAGCAACGCCTCCGCGCCGGCGAGGTCGATGGTCGCAGGCAGGAGCGTGACCTTGTCCTCGGTGTCGAGCAGCACGTCGGCGATCTCCTCGTCACCGAGCAGCACGTCGTGGACCGACGACTCCAGCTGGTCGGGGTCGTGTCCCAGCGAGAACGTAAGGCACCCTTGGGGATCGAGGTCGACGACGAGCACCGAGACGTCGAGGTCGGCGAGCGCCGCGCCCAGGGACTCCACGGTGGTGGTCTTGGCGACCCCACCCTTCTGATTGGCAATCGCGAGGATGCGCGTCATGCGCCCTACTGTACGGCGGGTCGGTCCAGGACCGTCGGATAAGACTCCCCCACGCCGGGAAAGCCGGACCGACCACCGCCATCGCGGCCCACCTGGAGGTCTGCGGGTGCGAGGCCTCAGCGCTCGGGTTCGAGTTCCCCGGCGAGCCAGCGAATGGAGGCCGGGCTGAACAGCATCACCAGGACCGCCAGTGCGGCAAGCCCCAGCGGTACGCCGAAGACCGGCCAGCCGCTGGTGAAGAGGTAGTAGGCGACCGGGAGCAACAGGATCTGGGCCACCATCGCGATCGAGCGTCCCCAGCGGCGGCCGACCAGCAGGGCGACACCGCCGACGAGGACACCGCCGCCGATGATGCCGAACCAGGCCGCGGTGCCGTACCCGCTGATCGTGGTCTCCTCGTGCCCGGCCAGGCTCCGCACCACGAGAGTGACCGCGACCACCACGCCGATCAGCCCTTGAACGGTCGTCACCGCGCCGGCGAACCTGATCTGGCGCGGGGGCACCGACGGATCGGTGTCGTCGTCCGGGCGGTCCTTCTCGGTGCTCACCGTCCCAGGATATTTGGTGCCGGTCTCGCCGACCCGGCGGGTGCGGTACCGGCACGATTGCGCGCGGACGCGTCCGACCCCATATCCTCGGGTGTCGTGCGCGTCATGCTCATCGTCAACCCCTTTGCCACCGCGACCAGTCCCGCCGGTCGCGATGCGCTGGCGCACACCCTGAGCGCGCATTTCGACCTCGATGTCGAACTCACCACCCACCGCGGACACGCCTTCGAGCTCGCGGCGCGCGCGGCGGCCGAGAACTTCGACGCCGTCGTCGTACACGGCGGCGACGGGTCGGTCAACGAGGCGGCCAACGGTCTCCTCGACCCGCCGTCGAGCAGCGATCCGGCCCGCAACCGTCCGGCGTTGGCGGTCATCCCCGGCGGCAGCGCCAACGTCTTCGCCCGCACGTTGGGCATCGACCCCGATCCGCTGCTCGCGACCCAGCAGATCATCACCCTCCTCGACGCCGGCGAACGTCGCCGGATCGGGCTCGGACACACCGACGACCGCTGGTTCCTGTTCAACACCGGTATGGGGATCGACGCGGTGGTCGTGCACGCCATGGAAGACAAACGCCACGCGGGCAAGACCGCGACGCCGGCGCGCTACCTGTGGAC
The DNA here is from genome assembly GCF_051789125.1 of Gordonia terrae. Taxonomy (GTDB): domain Bacteria; phylum Actinomycetota; class Actinomycetes; order Mycobacteriales; family Mycobacteriaceae; genus Gordonia; species Gordonia terrae_A. The sequence continues at coordinate 3,701,976 of NZ_CP196526.1, forward strand.
GACCATCACCAGCTTCGTCAAGCAGTCGGGAACGTCGGCGACCTTCGACGTCGAGATCCCCGGGCGCGAACCGATCACCGGCGCCCGGTTCGGTTTCGTGTCGAACACGAGCCCATGGACATATCTCGGCCCCCGCGAGATCCGCACCAACCCCGGCACCGGTTTCCACACCGGACTGGGGGTGTTCGTGGCCACCTCGACCGGTGTCCTGCGCAACCTCCCGCTCGCCACTCGCCTGCTCACCCAGGCGAATCCCAAAGCGCGGCATCTGTTTCGGTGCGACGACGTCGACGAGGTGCGGTTTCGGGCCGAGACCCCGATCGACGTGCAGATGGACGGCGACTACATCGGCGCATTCCGCGACATCCGCTTTCGTCATCGCCGCGACGCCCTTGCCGTGATCGCTCCCCCGATCAGCACCGCGGACAGCACGACGTAGGGCAACGCTGCGAGGGCGAACAATCCGGCCGGTCCCGACCAGCCCGACCCGATCGCCCATCCCGCGAAGGCCGCGATCGCGACGAGTTCCTCCCCCACCCCGGCGAGCGAGGTGACCGTCGCACGCGACGCCGACTCCAACCGATCCTGGAGCGCGGCATCGACGACCACCCGCGCCCACCCCAGGATGCCGAAGGCGACCGCGACCCCGACCGCACCGACCGGATGTCCCCAGAGCGCCGCGCCGATCAGTACCGTCGCCCCCACCCCGACGGCGGGTCCGATGGCCGCCGTCGACCGGTGGCGTCCGGCCGCGAGCGCCCCGACGATGTCACCGACCGAGACCACGATCATGAGGAGCGCGACCGCGCGCGGGTCGGGTCCGACCTCCGGCACACGCGACACGAACGACCCGACGAGGAGTGGTAGGTACTCGTCGAGGGCGGCGATCCAGGTCAGACCCACCCCGAGAAACAGCAGCCTTCGCGCCACCGGTTGCGTCCGCAGCGAGCTCCGTGCGCTACGGACGACCTGCGACCACCCGAGGTCCGGACCCTCGGCGGGGACGTCGGTCTCGGCGGGGACGTCGGCCTCGGCGGGGACGTCGGTCTCGGCGGGGACCACGGACGGGCCCCGCGTCTCCGGGAGCGTCGCCGACACGAGGGAACACAGGACGCAGGCGATGACACTGCCGAGGCCCACCGCGGCATATCCACCACAGGCGAACAGCGGTGCGGCCGAGGCGGTCCCGGCGATGATCCCGACCGCGCCCGCCGCCCGGATCGCACCCGACAGGCGCGCGTAGTCACCGGCACGGTTCAGGTGGACGAGCTCGTCGTAGACCAGTGCCTGCGTGGTACCCGACCGCAGGGCGCCGCCGATGGCCCACAACACGAATCCGACCGCGAACGTCGCGAACGACGGCACGAGGGTCCAGAGCACGAATCCGGACGCCGTCACCCAGGGTCCGACGACGAGCAGCACGCGTCGCGGGACGCGGTCGGCGAGGACCCCGGTGGGGACCTCGACGATCACCGATGCCACCGACCAGATCACGAACAGCGTGGAGATCTCGGCAGCGCCGAGGCCGGCGCCGGGCACAGCGGGGTCGGCGAACAGAACCGCGTACAACGGGTACAGCGGGATGAGGTCCTCGAGGGCAGCCGCACCCACCGCGGCAACGGTCAGCCGTCGATGGGTGGCTTCACGTGGTGTGGATCAACATCGTCGACGCATGTGTCCGACCATACTCGTCACATCGCTCCACGTCACAGGGTTTTTCCCGGCTCATGACGGCTCCACCTGCGGATATTCGTCGACACGGTACCCAGAGAGCGAGTAGGCTACTACACGGGCACCGAGCAAGACGCCCGCACCCCCTGGTGGGAGAGCGAATACGAGGTGCTAGGCGTCCGACGTGATGTTGCACACGTGTTAAAGCAAACCCATTGACTTCGGCTGGATTCGTGAAAGTATTCACAAGCAACAGCGCGGAAACATTTGGTGCGCCGCGTGAACTGAGAGTTACAGCCAACAATCATCAGCAGCTGATTATCGAGTGGTGCGCGTCAGCGCGCCCGAAGGAGTAGAGGAATGGACTGGCGTCACAAGGCCATCTGTCGCGACGAAGACCCGGAGCTGTTCTTCCCCGTGGGAACCAGCGGCCCGGCCATCGCACAGGTCGCCGATGCGAAGCTCGTCTGTGCGCGGTGCCCCGTCACCGCCGATTGCCTGTCGTGGGCACTCGAGTCCGGCCAGGACGCGGGCGTCTGGGGCGGCATGAGCGAGGACGAGCGACGCGCACTCAAGCGCCGTACCGCACGTACGCGTACCCGGAGCAGCGTCTAGGCCCTCCCAGGCCGGCGACGTTCACCGGATTCGAAGAAACCCGGCCACGGCCGGGTTTTTTCGTGTCCGCGTCCTGTTGCCGCACACCGGCAGCGACTCGCAGGAGATCAGGCGCGCAGCGGGATGTACACTCCCACTTCGGTTCCCGACCCGGCAGGATTGGCGTGGACGTCGAGTTCGCCGCCGAGTTCGATCGAGACCAGAGTCTGCACGATCTGCAGACCGAGGTGGTCCGAGGTTGCCAGGTCGAAGTGCGCAGGTAAACCGGAACCGTTGTCGCGCACGGCGATACGCAACCCCCGCACGTCCCGTTCCGCGATCACGGCGATCTCCGCGTCGGCCGGCGGGGCACCGTCGAACCCGTGCTCGATCGCGTTCTGGATGAGTTCGGTGAGCACCATCACGAGCGGCATCGCCAGTTCGGCGCTGAGCACACCGAGTCGGTCCCGGTGACGCACCGCCACCCGCGCCTCACCCGAGGCGACGTCGACGAGAATCGGGACCAGCCGGTCGACGACCTCGTCGAGGTCGACCTCTTCGTCCACGCTCCCAGAGAGCAGTTCGTGGACGAGAGCGATCGAGGCGACGCGTCGGACCGCCTCGTTCAGGGCCTCGCGGGCATCGGAGTTCGACGTCCGCCGAGCCTGCAGGCGCAGCAGCGCCGACACCGACTGCAGATTGTTCTTGACCCGGTGATGGATCTCGCGGATGGTGGCGTCTTTGCTGATCAGCGCGCGGTCGCGGCGTTTGACCTCGGTGACGTCGCGGATGAGGACCACCGAGCCGGTGACCTCGCCGCGGGGACGGAGCGGGACCGCCCGGATCAGCGCGGTGGCACGGCGCGCGTCGGCCTCGACGCGCATACCGATGTCGCGGTACGGCCCGGTCGGGACCTCGGTCACGCCTGCGGCCATGTCGAGCATCAACGCGACGTCGTCGGCCTCGAAGGGTTCGGTGATCAGCTGCTTGACCACATCGGAGAGCCGCGTGTGGTTGAGTTCGGCGGTCCACCCCATCCGGTGGAACGCCGACAGCGCGTTCGGGCTGGTGTAGGTGACCATGCCGTGCCCGTCGAGCCGGATGAAACCGTCACCGGCACGTGGTGTCGACAAACCCCTCGGATTTCCCTCCTCGTGTGGGAACGTGCCGTCGGCGACCATCTGACACAGATCGTCCGCCGAGTCCTGGTACGCGAGTTCGAGGGGCGAGGGCAGTCGCGGGTGGGTGAGGTCCACGGCCCGCGTGAGTACCGCGATCACCGATCCGTCGAAACCCACCGGGACGGCCTCCTGGCGCATGGCACTCGCGCCGAACCAGGTCGGGTCCTCGTCGCGCAGGATCCGTTTCGACGTGAAGGCGCGAACCACCTGGGCATGGGCCTCGGTGTCGACGACACGGCCGACCTCGTCGGTCGGGAGGACCGTCGACGCGGTGTTCGGCCGGCACTGCGCCACCGTCACCACGGCACCCTCGTCGGTCCGGACCGACAGCAGGAAGTCGGCGAAGGACAGGTCGGCGAGCAACTGCCACTCGGCGACGAGTCGCTGCAGGTGCGCGGCGGCCGCATCGGACAGAGTGGTGTGCTCGGCGAGGAGGTCGGAGAGGGTCGACATTCTGACGCGGGTGGCGAACGGTCCGGCGCGATCGCTACCGGAAGGTGGCGATGACGTCGCCGGCCTGGATGACATCGCCGACGCGGACCTTGACTGTGTCGATGGTGCCCGGTTCCTCCGCGAGAACGGGGATCTCCATCTTCATCGACTCCAGGAGGACCAGGGTGTCCCCGACCTCGATCTCCTGCCCCTCGGCGACGCGTACCTCGAGGACACTCGCGACGATCTCTGCGACCACGTCTTCAGCCATGCACCTAAGTTAGCCCACCTCGCCGCACCCGATGAGCGGGCACGGCACCGGGTGGTGGGAGGCCTTTTTTTGGACCGTGGCAGAATGCCTGAGACACTGTGATGTCCCGATCCCGCGGGATGACCAGTACACGACGGGCCTGTCACCGACGATGCCCGCCCCGCAATGAAGGAGATGCGTCATGGGAAAGCGCGGACGCAAGAAGCGTGCTCGTAAGAAGAACGCTGCCAACCACGGCAAGCGCCCCAACGCCTGATCCTCGCCTCACGGCGGGTTCGGCGAGCGAGACAAGAAAAACGCCCGGGTACGGCCATCAGGCCGCCCGGGCTTTTTCAGGTGTGGACCCGCTGTAGCGGGCGTCCTCAGTGTTCGGTCTCGGAGATCTCGTGCACGATGACGGTCTTGCGGATCTCGATCCGCAACCGGTCGCGGAGACCCTGCGGGGCCTGATCGCCGCCGCACTTGCGATTCACGAGCGCCTTGAGCTGCTGCTCGATTCCGTAATGCGCCAGGCAGGACGGGCAGGTGTCGAGATGGCCCTGCAACCGCTCACGCGCGTTCTGGTCGCATTCGTTGTCCAGCAACAGCCACACGTCGGCGATGACGGCCGAGCAATCGAGTTGTGTCACTTCAGGATCGATGTCGCTCATCGCGCCACCTCCGCATCCGAGACGCGGGCGGAGCGATTGAAGCCACGTTCGCGAGCCACATCGGCCAGCAGTTCACGCAACTGTCGACGACCACGGTGCAGTCGCGACATGACGGTCCCGATGGGTGTGTCCATGATCTCGGCGATCTCCTTGTACGGCAGGCCTTCTACATCGGCGTAGTACACGGCCATCCGGAAATCCTCGGGCAGCGCCTGGAGAGCGGCTTTGATCTCGTCGTCGGGAAGAGCGTCGAGAGCCTCGATCTCGGCCGAGCGCAACCCCTGCGAGGTGTGTTCGGCGGTCGCCGCGATCTGCCAGTCGGTGATTTCGTCGGTCGGGTACTGCGCGGGCTGACGCTGCTTCTTGCGGTAGCCGTTGATGTAGGTGTTGGTGAGAATCCGGTAGAGCCACGCCTTGAGGTTGGTGCCTTCGCGGAAGGATGCGAACGCGGTGAAGGCCTTGATGTAGGTCTCCTGGACGAGGTCCTCGGCATCGGCCGGATTGCGGGTCATCCGCAGAGCGGCGCCGTACATCTGATCGAGCAGCGGAAGTGCGTCGCGCTCGAACCGCTCGGTCAGCTGCTCCGGGGTCTCGCTCGGATCGGCGCGCCGCGGGGCCCGGTTGTCGCTCGAGGCGGCGTCGGCCGACCCGGGGCCGGATGAACCGGTGCCGGTTGAACCACCGCCGGCCGGCTCCGGCCCGGCTGTCTTGGCTTCGGACACTACGATCCCTTCGACGAGAGGCAGCACGGAGAGGCTGTCGATCAAGCTTACCGACCCCGTCCCCACCGAGAGAGGTCCCGGTTCGATGCGCTGCGGTGACTCCATCACGGCAGATGCGCTCATATGCCTTTCGACCTCCTGCTTCCGGTACTGCTCATCACGTTGCAACCAGTCACAACAGAGCGTCACGGGCGGTTTGTTCCCGCACCACGGTTGCGCTCCTGATGAGCCGATCCGTGTCACAGTCACTCATCGGCGCCCACTCCCCTGACGGACCGCCGCCCACTCGACCGGCCACGCCCCCCCGACCCCGCCAGACCGACGACCAGGAGGTACCGAGTTCCATGGCTGCCACTCCGGCGATCGCCGCGCTCGAACGCGCGAATATCGTCCACACCGTGCACCGGTATGACCACGACCCACGCTCGGAGGCCTACGGCGCCGAAGCCGTCGCGGCGCTCGCCGAGGATCTCGGCGTGCTCGACACCCAGATCTTCAAGACCCTGGTCATCGAATTGTCCGGCGGGAAGCGGCCGGGTCTGGCGGTGGCCGTCGTCCCGGTGCCGCGGAAACTCTCTCTCAAGGCGGCCGCCGCGGCGCTGGGGGCCTCGAAGGCGGCGATGGCCGAGGCGAAAGCGGTCACCAGGACCACCGGTTACGTCCTGGGCGGTGTCTCACCCGTCGGTCAGCGCACCCTGCTGCCCACCGTCGTCGACGCCTCGGCGATGGAGTTCGACCGGGTGCTCTGCAGCGCCGGTAAGCGCGGTCTCGAGATCGCGCTCGCACCTGCCGATCTCGTCTCGGTGACCGAGGCCGTGGTCGCCGACGTCGCAGTCTGACCGCCTCCCACCGGGACAGTCGCGCCGGCAGGCGCCGTGGGGCAGCATGGTCACCATGTGCGGACGCTATGCGGTGACCACCGACCCGGCGAAGCTCGCGGCGGAGATCGACGCGGTCAACGAGGTGCCCGAGCCGGCGGGAGACGGCGCCACCGACCTCGACGCGGCACCTCGGACCCCGGGTGTCAACTACAACGTCGCGCCGACGACGACGGTGATGACCGTCGTCAAGCGGCACGCACCGGAAGATCCCGATGACGACCCACTCCTGCGGGTCCGGGCGATGCGGTGGGGGCTGGTGCCGCCCTGGGCGAAAGAGGTCGGCAAGGGCCCACTTCTGTTCAACGCGCGCGCGGAGAGCGCGGCGGAGAAGAGTTCGTTCCGCTCGTCGGTGAGATCGCGACGCTGCCTGGTGCCGATGGACGGCTGGTACGAGTGGAAGAAGGGTCCCCCGGACAGCAAGGGCAAGCCCACCAAGATCCCGTTCTTCATGTCCCCCCAGGACGGGACCAGGTTGTTCATGGCGGGTCTCTGGTCGGTCTGGCACGACAAGACCGACCGCGACGGTGCCGAGAAGGCCTCACCGCTGCTCAGTTGCTCGATCCTGACCACCGACGCGGTCGGCGAACTGCAGGAGGTCCACGACCGGATGCCGCTGATCATGCCGTACGACAACTGGGATGCCTGGCTGGATCCCGACAACCTGGCGCCCGACGACCTGTTCGCGCCTCCCGCCCGGACGATCGTCGATGCCATCGCGATCCGCGAGGTCGCGCCCCTGGTGAACCGCGTCGCCAACAACGGACCGGAGTTGCTCAACCCGTTGTGACGGCGGCCAAGGGCCACCGTTCTAGCTGAATGCGTAGTCCTGCAACGGAAACGAGTCCATCTCGCGCAGGGTCCGCAGCGTCGACGCCGGGCGCAGCAGGGTCGCCTCGCCGTGCTGGTTGAAGTAGTAGCTCCGCGACCCGGCGCAGTTTCCGTTGTAGAACACCGACGACTGGAGGCGGTCGGTGACCTCGTCGAGGAACGCGTCGTTGGCCGATTCGGTGACCTCGAAGGTGTCTCGGCCACGGCGCCGGAGTTCGCCGAAAAGGCGGGCGATGTGCTTCATCTGCCCCTCGATGGTCGTGAAGTACGACAACCCGCTGTAGGAGTACGGGCTGTTGAGCGAGAGGAAGTTCGGGAATCTCGGGACCGTGATGCCCTCGTACGCCTGGAACCGCTTCTCGCGCCAGAACTTTCCGAGATCTCGTCCGTCGCGGCCGATGATCTCGAAGGCCGGGAAGTTGACGTCCCAGAGGTTGAACCCGGTGGCGAGCACGAGGGTGTCGATCTCGGTTCGCGTGCCGTCGGCGGCGAGGATGGCGTCGGCTTCGAGCCGGGCGATACCGCTCGTCTCGAGGGTCACGTGGGGTCGGGCGAAGCTGGCGAAGTAGGTGTTGGAGAACGTGGGCCGCTTGCACCCGAAGTCGTAGTCCGGCGTCAGCTTTCGACGCAGTTCGGGATCGCTGATCTGCGATCGCAGGTGCGCCTTGGCGAGCCGGGCCGCCAGCTTGTTACCGGGCTTGGCCTGTTTGAAGTGCAACACCCCGAACACCATCAGCATCTCGAGCAGCGACGAATTGACCACGCGCGCAGCCCGTTGCGTGAGGGGGATACGACGGAACAGCTGGCGGACCACGGGCGGGATCGCGAAATCGACCTTCGGCACCACCCAGATCGGCGTCCGCTGGAACACGGTCAGGGCGTCTGCCCGGTCGGCGATCTCCGGGATCAACTGGACCGCGGTCGCACCCGTCCCGATCACCGCGACCTTCTTGCCGGCGAAGTCGAAACCGTCCTGCCAGTCGGCGGTGTGCAGGATCGTGCCCTCGAAATTCTTGATCCCCGGAAAGTCCGGGATGTGCGGCTGCGACAGGAAGCCCGTCGCGGTCACGAGGTAGCGCGCGGTGCGCTCGGTTCCGTCACCGGTCCGCACGTGCCACAACCGGTCCTCGTCGTCCCAGACCGCGGACTCGACGAGTGTCCCGAACTCCATGTGCCGTCTGAGGTCGTATTTTGCGGCGATGTGTTCGGCGTAGCGCTTGAGCTCGCTGCCCGGCGCGAACAACCGCGACCAGTCCGGATTGGGCTCGAACGAGTAGGAGTAGGTGACCGAGGCGATGTCGACGGCGAGACCCGGGTAGTGGTTGACGTGCCACGTCCCACCCAGATCGTTCTCCCGTTCGAGAATCGCGATGCTGTCGATCCCCTGCCGCTTGAACTCGATGGCCGCACCCATCCCGCCGAAACCGGCACCCACGATCACCACGTCGACGTCAGGTCGCATGCCACACCCCGAATTCCCGTTCCGATAGCTGTTACGGAGAGTTACTGTAACTCAGCACACAGGGATGGGCCAGAGGCTCGTCATACCGCGGCGGTAGCGTGACAGCTGCCATGGCAGACAGTACGACTCCCCCCGCCGCCCGCACCGGTACCGGCGCGTCCTTCGCGGCCGCGGTATACGCCTTCGCGGTCATCATGCTCGGCACCACGTTGCCGACACCGCTCTATTCGATCTATGCCGGGGAACTCGGGTTCGGCGTCACCACGACGACGGTGATCTTCGCGGTGTACGCCGCCGGCGTCATCGCGGCCCTCATCGGGTTCGGCCGCTGGTCCGACGTTGTCGGCCGGCGCAGATTGCTCATCGCCGGGGCCGTGTTGTCCGCGGTCAGCGCCGTCGTGTTCCTGACCGCGGGGCCGGTGTGGCAGCTGCTCCTCGGACGTGTCCTCTCTGGACTGTCGGCGGGCATCTACGCCGGGGCGGCGACCACCGCCGTCATCGAGTTGGCCCCCTCGTCGTGGCGCGGACGTGCACCCGCCGTCGCGACCGCCGCCAACATCGGTGGCCTCGGACTCGGACCGCTGATCGCCGGCGTCCTCGCGGAGTACGCACCCGCTCCCCTTCGCACACCGTTCGTCGTCGACCTCGCGCTCCTGACCCTGGTGTTCGTGGGCATCTGGCGGCTGCAAGAGACGGTCGACGTCCGACCCGGTGCTCGGCTCGGCGTCCAGCGCCTGTCGGTCCCCGCCGACATCCGAGGTGTCTTCGTACGGGCGTCGATCGCGGCCTTCGCCGGGTTCGCGGTGATGGGCACGTTCACCGGCGTCATGCCGTCCTTCGTCACGAACATCCTCGGCATCGACAACCACGCGTTCACCGGTTTCCTGGTGTTCGTCCTGTTCGCGTCCTCGGCGCTGACACAGATCGTCGTCCGCCGGATGCCCACCGAACCCGCACTGATCGCCGGGTGCGCCATCCTGATCGCGGGGACCGGCGTGTCGATCCTCGGACTCGTCGCCGCATCGACCGCCGCGTTGCTCGCCGGCGCGGTGATCTGCGGTGTGGGTCAGGGCATGTCGTTCAGCAAGGGGTTGGCATCGGTGGTCGCGGCGAGCCCGGCCGGACGCAAGGCCGAAGTCACCTCGACCTACTTCGTCGTCGCCTACGTCGCCATCTCGATCCCCATCGTCGGACAGGGCGTGACCGCCCAGTCATGGGGGCTGCGCCCGGCCGGCATCGCCTTCAACGTCGGGGTGGCGGTACTCGCGCTGGTCGCTCTCGTCCTGACGATCGTCGCCGTCAGGAACCTGGAACGCCCTGCTCGTTGAGCGTCGACACCAACCGGCGGAATCGCTCGCTGCTGACCAGATCCTCGACCAGCACGACGTCGCCGTCGGCATTGGCCAGCGGGATGCACCAGTTCGGGTACTGCGTGCTGTCGGTCCCCGGCTGGTTCTGAATCCTTCTCTCCCCCACCGCATCGACCAGCGCGACACTCAACAGCACCGACGGGCTGCGCGCGATCAGCGCGTAGAGGGCGTAGACGACCTTCGGATCGGTGAGCGGGGTGTCCCGCGACAGCAACCCACGTTCGTAGGCGAGTTCGAGGACGGCGTCGCGTTCGCGGGCGTCACGGGCCCGTTCGGCCTCTTCCCCGGAGGCCAGCAGACCCAGCCGGGAGCGCAGCGCGATGTGGTCGCCGGCGAGATAGCCGACGGTCGGGGGCAGGTCGTGTGTGGTCACCGAGGTCAGGCACAACTCTCGATAGTCCTCGGGTGCGACGGCGGCGTCGGGCCCCTGTTCGAACCAGAGGATCGACGTCCCGAGGATGCCACGCTCGCGCAACGTGTCCTGCACCGACGGTTCGAAGACCCCCAGATCCTCGCCGACGACCACGGCGTCCGCGCGTTGCGCCTCCAGCGCGAGGATGCCGATCATGGCCTCGCTGTCGTAGCGGACGTAGGTCCCGCCCGCGGGGCCGACCCCGTCGGGAATCCACCACAGCCGGAAGAGCCCGAGAATGTGGTCGACCCGCACTCCGCCCGCGTGCCGGAGCACCGTGCGGATCATGTCCCGGTAGGGCTCGTACCCCGCCGCGGCGAGACGACGCGGGTGCCACGGTGGCTGATCCCAGTCCTGCCCCTGCTGATTGAATCCGTCCGGTGGCGCCCCGACGGTGGCGCCGGTGGCCAGGACATCGCCGAGCGCCCACGCATCGGCGCTGTGGCGGGCGACTCCGACCGCGAGGTCCGCCATCACCCCGATCGCCATCCCGGAGGACTTCGCCGCGTGCGCCGCGGTCTCGAGCTGTTCGTCGCAGATCCACTGCAACCACATGTGGAAGTCGATGCGGCGGGCGAGTTTCGCGCGCTTCTTCTTCATGTGGGCAGGGTCGGCGAACTTGGTGTGCCAGCGCGGATCGTCGGCGTCGTAGCGTTCGGCGAGCGCACACCACGTCGCGAATCGCTTCAGGCCCTTGCCCTCTCGACGCCGGAACGCCCGATAGGCATTCTTGCGGGACGGATCGAGTGGGACGTCGTAGATCAGCTCGAGTGCGTCCATCTTCGCGCGGAAGGACTTGTTGCGCTTGATCTTGGTGGTCGAGGTGTTCTCCGCGAGGAACCCGCGTCCGAGTTTGCGCACCCACTTGCGCTGGGACTTGGACAGCCCGTCCAGTTCGGGGATCTCGGTGATCCGGATGTAGAGGGGGTTGACGAAGCGCCGCGTCACCGGCAGGTAGGGCGACGCCTCGATCGGCGCCTGCGGCTGCGCAGCGTGGAGCGGATTGACCTGGACGAAGTCCGCGCCGTACACACTTCCGGCGACCTCGCAGATGCCGGTCAGGTCTGCGAAATCGCCGACACCCCAGGAATCCGCCGATCGGATGGAGTACAGCTGCGCGGCAAGGCCCCAACGCTTGCGGCCGGTCAGCCGATCCGCGGTGTGCAGACGCCGGGGTGTCACGATCAGGGGCGCGCTCGACGCCGTCGAGTCGTCGAGGTCCAGCGCCTTGATCTGGTGGTAGCCGGGCGTCAGGTCGTCGGGAACGGCGAACGTCGCCCGGCCGACGAGGACGCCGTCGACCTCACGCGGTTCGACCCAGGCGTCGAGCTGTGCCGCGGCCACGTCGTCGCCGTCCTCGGTGACGATCCAGACCTTGACCAGGTGGCCGTGCGGCACGTGGACCGCGAATGTGTTGCCCGGCCCCTCGGTCACGACGGTGACGGCCGGGACGAATTCGCGCCAGGGCTGTTCGTCGATCTCACGGATCGAGTCCTCGATCTCGGCCGCGGACCCGACGGGAACGTCGAGGGCACCGAGGACCGCGATCAGCGTCTCGGGTTCCACCTCATGTGTCTGCTCACCCCATCCGACATAACTGGTGGCGACGCCGTAGCGCTGCGCCAGCTCGGTCAACCGATCGGGGTTCACATCAGCCACCCGTGCATGGTCTCAGGATTTCGGTCCGCGCGCCGTGTTCGCCACACCGGTCCGCTCAGGCGAACAGCACGCCCGGGTTGAGCCGACCCCGCGGGTCGAGCGCCGCCTTGATGGCACGCATCGTGGCGAGATCCGTGGCGTCGCGACCGAGATGCGTCCAGGCGGCCTTGGCACGGCCGATGCCGTGTTCGGCGGCGATGCTGCCCCCGTGGGCGGTGACGATCCCGAAAACCCGATCGGTGAAGCCGTCGGCGTTCTCGGGCGGGACGTCGAGCAGGTTGACATGGATGTTGCCATCCCCCACGTGTCCGAAAAGCACCGGGCGACAGGGCGAATCGCCACCTTCGCCCACCGCGCCCAACTCGTCGAACACCTCGGCCAGGGCTCGGATCGGCACGGAGATGTCGAGTTTGACCACCGGTGTCGCGCTGGATCGGGCGATCGACTCGGTGTGCGCTTCCCGCGCACCCCACAGTGCACGGGCAGGGGCCGGCTCGAGCACCGCATCGATCAGGCCTCCGGTCGCCTGCAGCAGTTCGACGGTCGCGGACTCGACGTCGCCGGTGCCGGAGACCTCGAGCAGGGCGTAGTAGGGACCGGGCGTCGCGGTGGGACGGCGATGACCATGTGCCGCGACCAGCGCGATGCCGGCCTCGGTCATCAGCTCCGCAGCCTCGACGGTGAGACCTCTCGACGGCGCCGCACCGATGAGCTCGACCGCGTCGGCAACACGGTTGATCGCCGCAACCGCGACAATCGCCTTTCGTGGTGGCACGACGAGCCGGAACAGGACGCGCGTGACCACCGCAAGGGTTCCCTCGCTGCCCGTCAGCAACCCGGGAAGGTCGTATCCCACATTGTCTTTGACGAGCGGCGTCCAGCGTCGCAGTATGCGCCCGTCGGCCAGCACCGCCTCGATCCCGAGCACCTGGGCACGGGTGTTTCCCCGCCGGATCATGCGGATGCCGCCGGCGTTGGTGGACACCACACCACCCGCGGTGGCACTGTGCCGAGACGCGAGGTCGACCCCGAACGCGAGGCCGGCGGTACCGGCCCGGGCGTCGATGGCCTCGACGGTCGCGCCGGCCTGGGCGCCGACGCATCGGCCGATGACGTCCACGTCGTCGATGTCGGTCATGCGCACGGTCGAGATCAGGATCCGGGGACGTGAACCCGCGTGCGCCGGCGGTACGGAACCTCCCACCAGGCCGGTGTTCCCGCCCTGGACACAGATCTCCGCGTCGACACCGGCGCATTCGACGACCACCCGGGACACCTCGCCGGTGGTACGCGGCCGGACGACGGCGTCGGCCTGACCCCGATGACGGCCGGTCCAGTCGATCAGGAATCCCGCCATGGCACCGGGGTCGGTGACGACGTGCGCATCGCCGGTGATGTCCCGCAGCCGGGACAGGAGATGGTCGAGCCCGCGCCTCGGGTTCGAGACCACCCCGGCCCGCGCCTCGCCCGGCGCGGGCCCGGCTCCGTTGTCGGCTCCGTCAGATCCTGGCGACGGCATCGGCGATCGGGGTGTCACCGTCGTTGAACTCGATGACCTTGTGCGCGGTCTCGGGGCGCGCGAGGACCTCCGCGGCCACCTGGGCCACGTTGTCGCGACTCACCTCGTCGCCCTCTGTGCGGTCGCCCCCGATGGTGACCTCGCCACTGCCGTCGTCATCGGTGAGTCGGCTCGGCCCGAGGATCGTCCATTGCAGGTCCGTGGACTTGAGGTAGGTGTCGGCGGCTGCCTTTGCCTCCGCGTACGCGTGGAACGAGTTGTCCTCGGGGACTCCGTGATCCGGCCCGGCACCGAAGTAGGACACCATCACGTATCGGTGCACGCCGGCCCGGACCGCGGCGTCCATCGAGCGAATCGCCGCGTCCCGATCGACGCTGTAGGTCCGTGCCTGGTCACCGCCACCCGCCCCGGCCGACCACACGACGGCGTCGTGCTCGGAGATCGCGGTCGCGATCCCGGTGGTGTCGAGTGTCTCGATGTCGGCGACCACGGGCACCGCACCGGTCGCGGCGACGTCGGCCGCGTGTTCTGGGTTTCGGATGATCGAGGTCACCTGGTCGCCGCGGGCGGCCAGAATCGTCGCCAACCGCAACGCGATCTTGCCGTGTCCGCCGATGATCGCCACTCGAGTCACTGGATGCTCACTTTCGTCTGGTCACTTGCGGGTCGCTCGGTCTCCACCCAACGTACGCACACCGATGGCGGGTACAGCCCGGATACGACTCCGCCCCGGTCGGGCACACCGTGTGAGGTGTGCCCGACCGGGGCGGAGACGACGAGCTGTCAGACGCGGGTTCGACGACCGCGACCGGTCACCAATCCGACGAGCAACAGCAGGATGCATGCACCGGCGAGGCATGTGACGAAGCTGAAGATCCAGCCGGCACCCTCCACGTCGACACCGAACAGTTTCAGCAGCCAGCCCCCGAGCAGACCGCCGATGACACCGACCACGATGTTGAGGATGATCCCCTGCTGTGCATCGGTCTTCATGATCTTGCTGGCGATCCACCCGGCGAGTCCGCCGATGATGATCCACGCGATGATGCCAATTCCCAGCATGTCTGCCTCCTGATGGTCGTCAATTCCGATGTGCGTGTCGTCGGACTCATGACGGTCCGTCGACTCGCTACACAGCGGAAGCTACCCAGAAGGAGGTGTCCTCACACCTGCCCGCCGAAACTGTGTGCACATCGACACCGCGACCGTGACCCCAGCGAGATCAGCGGCGGATTCAGCCGGCCAGCGCGACGATGTCAGGGGCAGATCAGGGGCAGATCAGGGGCAGGTCACCTTGATCTCGTAGGCCTTCGTCACCGGCTGGGTCGGGTTGGCGAGATCGATGCCCGACGCCTCACCGGAGACCGTGTAGGTATCTCCGTCCTTGGTCACCTCGGCACTGCCCTGCCCGGCGCCCTTCTGGTAGCCGAGGGTCACTCCGTCCAGAGACCCGAGGCCCACCGACTCCACCTCGGGCGAGTCGCCGGAGGTGAGCACCACGCCGATTCCCGAGGTGCCGGACCCGGAACCGATGCCGATCGTGACCTTGCCCGCGGTGTCGGTGCAGCCCACGGTCTTGTCCGACAGTTCGAGCTCCTTGCCGTCGACGGTGACCGAGGCCTCGGCGTCGGTGCTTCCCGACGATGACGACGACGAGTCGTCGGAACCGCACGCGGTGAGAGCGACGGCCACTGCCGCCGCGCCGAGGATCGAAGTGATGTGCACCTTGCGCATGATGGGCGCTCCTGTGGAGTCGTGGAGGGCGCCGCCGGTCGGCGGCTGAGATGAATTTAGATGCTCGACCCCGCGCTTCGGCGTCGGTTGTGTGAATGGCATCACCGATCTCGGGGCGACGTCGGCGGTCCGACCTCACGCCGGTGCTGCGAGCTTGGCCTCGGCCTCGACCATCACCGCTCGGGTCAGATCCCGGAACTGTTCGAAGTGACCGTGGTATCCGTACTTCGCGCGCAGGCTCGGCCAGGCCGCGAAATCTGCGGCGGCACCGATCGCGTTCGACTCGTGCAGATAGGCCGGCAGAACGTTCTGGATGGTGGGGTCTCGACGGAGACGGCGAACCGTCTCCTGATGCAGCGTCGACGCCGGCCGGTACTTCGAGATCACGACCCCGAGTTCGACGATCTCGCGGCCGAGTTCGGCGCCGAAGTCGGCGACCTGCCGCTGGATGTGGGGAATCGCGTAGGTGGACAGGACGTCCGGGATGGTCGGGATCAGGTAGCCCGCGGCCATCGCCAGTCCGTTCAGGCTGAACGGACCCACGTTCGGCGGACAGTCGAGGAGGACGTAGTCATAGTCGTCGATGATCGGGGCGAGCGCGGTGCGCAAGGCCTCGACGCCGGCCAGATGATCATCGGCGGCCACCCGATACGCGCTGAGTTCCTCGGCGAGTTCGATGAGGTCCAGCGACGAGGGCAGCAGGTCGATCCCCACCAGCCCGTCGACGGACGACACGTCTCGCTGAACGCTGCGGGCGAGGTCGAACGACCGGGTGCCGTCGAGGACGTCGGCGAACAGAGCGGCGACGGTGTGTCGTCGCGCGTTGCATTCGGCCCACCGCTCCTGTCCGATCATCATCGTCGTCAGGTTGGTCTGGGCGTCGAGGTCGACCAGGAGCACCTTCTTGTTGTGGATCCCGGCGAGGAAATCCGCGAGACCGGCCGTGAGCGTGGTCTTCCCGACCCCACCCTTGAGGCTGATGGTCGCGATCACCGTCGGCATGGGGTCCCCGGTCTGTTCGGTCGGCCTGCGTCGGGGTCAGACTACCGAGCTGACGCCCAGCCCACCGCGCATTGCCACCGGTGCTCCGCGGCCCGGAAAGGCTCAGAAATCCCTCCGTTTGTCGGCCCTCATTCTGCCGACATTCCGGAAATCTGTCAGAATGGCCGTGCCGACCCTCGGCGAAGAAATAGGAATAAGCTCGTCGGCTCGATTCCGGATACCTTTCTTCGGTATTCGTCCCGAATTCACGTTGTCGGCCGACGCAGAAGCCCCGGACAATGCCGTCGACCCCCTCGCGGGGAAAGGACAATCGCATGAAGACCCGATTCCGTAGGATTTCCGCCGGCGTGGCATTCGGTGCCGCCGCGATCGTCGGGACCGCCCTCGCGCCTGCGGCGTCGGCCGCGCCCACCGATGTCACCGCGTCACCCACGGTGTCCGGAAACACCGTCTCGCTGACGGTCACCAACAATGCCGCCAAGCGCATCGGTTGTGAGATCTTCGGTGTTCGCGCAGGTGACGCCCCGTCGCAGGTCGTGTTCGGTTATCAGACACCCGAAGAACTCGGCGCGCTGATCTCGCCCGGTTCCTCGAAGTCGGTGCCGCTGCGCCTCTCTCAGGGCACGCCGCCCGCGCCGACCGGTTCGACGACGATCCCCGACGGGACATACGACGTCTACTGGGGATGCACGACGATCACCCTGCCACCGGGCAGTGGTGCCAGTGAACAGTTCTGGGGCACCAATCCGCCGCTCACCGCCATGACGCCGACCGCGGAGCCCATCCGTGTGTCGGTTCCGGGCGACAAGACCACAACTCCCGCCCCGGCGCCCGTGAACCCGTCGATTCCCGGCCTACCGAGTATTCCGGGCCTCCCGCCCATTCCGCAGATCCCGGGGGTCGAATTGCCTGAGGAGATCTGCGCGATCTCCTCGTGCGCACCCGTCCGCTGACGGACGGCGACACTCCGACCGACTGCCCACCCGAAAACCACCCCGACACCGCCCCGCGAGCGCATCTGCGGGGTGGTTTTCGGGTTGCGGGGACGCCGGGTCCGATGCCGGCCGATGGACCAGAACATCCGGTTTGGTCGATCGGCTTCCGATACCCGGGTGAGGTTGTGCATACTTCGACCATGACAACACGCGATGGCACGCCTCTCCAGCTGGCCGCCGAGGGCGGCGGAGCGGCGCTCGACCAGGTATTTCTCATGTCCGCGGTCGCCGCCGTCGTGTCGGTCGGTCTGCTCTGGATCGGCTACCTACACCGCGCGCACAAGATCACCTGGCTGACCACCCTGTCGGAGTGGGCCGCGCGACGCGTCAACCGCCCACCGTGGGCTGCGCTGCCGATCTTCCTGTTCACCAGCACGATCATCTGCGCCCTGTTCGGTTTCCTCTGGGACGTCAGCCTGCACATCGGCGACGGCCGCGACGAGGGTCCGCTGGCCAACCCCGCGCACTACTTCATCCTGGTGGGCCTGTTCCTGCTGTTCATCTCCGGCATGCTGTCGGTGTTCCTGCCCTTCGACAAGCCAGGCCGCTCGGCGGTCCGGATCACGCGGCACTGGTACGCCCCGGTGGGCGGAATCCTGTTGGCCGGCTGCGGCTTCTACGCTCTGCTCGGTTTCCCGCTGGACGACGTCTGGCACCGCATCTTCGGTCAGGACGTCACGCTGTGGGGGCCGACGCATCTGATGCTCATCGGCGGTGCGGGTCTGTCGCTGATCGCGGTCGTCATCCTCGACCGTGAGGGCCGGGCCGCGATGGGTCCCGATGCACCGGCGGACGGACGCATGCAGTGGCTCGTCCGGTGCCTCGCCTTCGGCGGCCTCGTCATCGGCATGTCGGTCTTCCAGATCGAATACGACTTCGGCGTCGAGCAGTTCCGTCTCGTGCTGCAGCCGATGATGATCGCGGGCGCGGGGGCATTCGCGCTGGTCGCCGCACGGATCACCCTCGGGCCGGGCAGCGCCCTTGTCGCCGCGGTGTTCGCGATCCTGCTGCGCGGCGTGGTGGCGGTCGTCGTCGGCCCCGCGCTCGGCGCACCGATCAACGTGTTCCCGCTCTATCTGGGCGCGGCGGTGGTCATCGAACTGCTCGCGCTGACCCCGCTCCTCAAACGGCGTGTGCTCTTCGGCGCCGTCGCCGGTCTCGGTGTGGCGACGCTCGGACTCTGGATCGAGTCGTGGTGGATCGCCGCGGCCTATCCCTTCCCGTGGGTTAGCGGAATGTGGGGAGAGGCACTGGCCATGGCCATCCCGGTGGGTGTCGTGGCCGGTGTGTGCGGCGGCCTGCTCGGCATCGTCTCGGTGGGCGAGCGGCTGCCCCGACGCTGGATCAGCGTCACCGCGGTGGTGCTGTCGGTGGTCGTGATCGGCGGTGCCGTCGCGAACGGCCTGCGTGTGTCCGTCCCCGCGGAGACGACCGCGCGGATCGTCCTGGCACCCGCCGGACCCAACGAAGCCGCCGACCAGAACGTCACCGCCGACGTGTATCTCGACCCGACGGACGCGGTGAGCGACGACCCCGAGTGGGTCACGCTCATGTCGTGGCAGGGCGGGATCGACAACGATCGGGGCATCGTCATCGACCGACTCGACCGGGTCGGTCCGAACCACTTCCGGTCCACGGCACCGATTCCGGTGTCGGGTTCGTGGAAGACGATCCTGCGGGTTCAGGACGGGACCACCATGGCCGGTGTGCCGGTGTATCTGCCCGCGGATCCGGCCATCGGGGCCGAGGGCGAACCGGCGGAGGCGACCTCGACGAAGCCGTTCGTCGCCGAGATCTCGATCCTGCAGCGCGAGCGCAGCTTCGACCACCCGGCCTGGTTGTTCGGCGCCGCGTCCCTGGTGGTGCTCGTGTGTTCGCTGTTGCTCATCGCGGCACTGTCGTGGGGAGCCGGACGGGTCAATGCTCGCGAGGCGACCTCCGGCGCGCGGGAGCCCGAGTTGCAGCCACAGCCGTGATCGGCGGCGCCGCACCGGAACCCACTGTCGTCGATCTGGCCACCCATCCGCTGATCCTGGCCCTGCCCGCGGTCATTCCGGCCTTCCTGCTGGTGGGCGTCATCGTCGTGATCGCGATCGCCGACCGCAGGCGCGGGGACGACGAGGACGAGGATCAGGACGACTCGGCCGGTCCTGCCGGGCCCGCCGGCCCCGACCCATCGATCCGGAACGAGGCCGATGACCCCGACCGCGAGACCGACTGACACCCTCCTCGCCCATGGACTGGGCGGCTCGGAGTTCCTGCCGGTCCCGCTGACCGCGGTGTTGATCGGCGGGGCGTGGGCGTTGACCATCTCCTTCGCGGTCTTCGCCTTCGCCTGGCGCACACCGCGGTACGGCCGGCCCGAGGTCGGTCGGGCTCTGCCCGACCGGGTCACGACGACCGTGGACAACCGGTGGGTTCGCGGCGTGATCTCAGCTGCCGCACTGGCCCTGACGCTGTGGCTCGTCGTCGCCGCGTTCGGTCCGGACACCGACGACAACCCGCTCACCGGCGCGTTCTACGTGCTCCTGTGGGTCGGCATGATCGTGCTGTCGACCCTCATCGGACCGGTGTGGCGACTGCTGTCACCGATACGAACCGTCCTCCGGGTGGCACGAGGGGTCTTCGGTCCCCGCGTCGTCGGCCTCCGGGACTATCCCGCGCGCCTCGGATGGTGGCCGGCCGCGTTCGGACTGTTCGCCTTCGTCTGGCTCGAGCTCGCCTCACCGGAGCCGAGTTCGGTGTCCTCGGTGAGGATCTGGCTACTGTGCTACGTGGCGATCACCCTGGTGGGTGGCATCGTGTGTGGGCTGCGGTGGACCGAGAACGCCGACCCGTTCGCGGTGTACAGCACCGTCGCGTCGCGGCTCTCCCCGTTCGCTCGCACCACCGACGGACGCGTGATGCTGCGCAGCCCGATGAACTCGCTGACCACGCTGCCGGTTCTGCCCGGTAGTGTGGCCGTTCTCGCGATCCTCCTGGGCTCCACCGCATTCGACAGTTTCTCGGCGTTCCCGATGTGGCAGGACGTCGTCGCCGAGAGTGCCGGTGACGACCAGGCGATCGCCACCCTCGTCAGCACAGCCGGGCTGCTGGTGTTCGTCGGCGTCGTGGCGGTGACCTTCTGGTCGGCCGCACGCGCGGTCGGCGGCGTGAAGCCCGATCTGCGGCGGCAACTGCCGGGGTTGATGGCGCACTCGCTGGTCCCGATCGTCATCGGCTACATCCTCGCGCACTATCTGCAGTCGCTCGTCGAGCAGGGCCAGGAGGCCGTTCTCGCACTTGCCGATCCGCTGGACCGGGGCTGGAACGTGCTGTGGCTCGGCGACGCCCATCCCGTGTACGTGATGTCGGATCATCCGACGGTGACGGTGACGCTCAAGGTGTTGTTCGTGGTCGGCGGTCACATGATGGGGGTTGCGGCCGCGCACGACGCCTCGCTGCGACTCCTCCCCCGCCGGCACCAGCTGACCGGGCAGCTCACCATGATGGTGACGATGGTCTTCTACACGTTCCTGGGTTTGTATCTGCTGTTCGGAGGCTAGCGGTCCCGCCGGCGTGCCGGGTGCAGTCGCGCGGCTCCCGACCTGAATCCCGTTGCGGTGATCGCGGTTTCCGGGACAGTTCGCGCCGCGGTCCTCGCCGGGGTCGTCGACCCGGTGGATCGCTCAGTAGGTCGTCGGCGGCGTGCCCTTCTTGTTCGAGCGGAACAGCATGTAACCGCCGTAGAGGGCGAGTGCGACGAGGGCGATCCAGAAGAGTCCCTCGAGCAGCGGGCCGAGGACGGCGAGTGCGATCAAGGCGATCGCGATGATGCCGAGGACCTTCCAGAAGGTCATACCGGATGTGGTGTTGGTGGATGTGCTCATGAGCCCAGTCTCCGCCGCGGGCGGGCCGAAATCGACACCTGACGCCACATCTGGGGCGAACTTCAGGGACTTCCCTGAGGCAGCCCCTACCGCTGGAACCACGCCTGGTCGTTGCCGCTGAGCGCTTTGTCGATCCGCAGTCGAGACGTGTCGCTGAGATTCTCGGGCAGGGCTGCGGGATCGAACCACGCGACGTCGGAGTTCTCGTCGTCAGCAGCGCGCGGCTGACCGTCGACGTGCCGGGCGAGGAAGCAGACATCGAGGTATCGCGTCTGATCGCCGTTCGGGTAGGTGATGAGCGGGGTGACGTCGACGCTGGTCAGCCGGACGATCTCGACGGTGACGGCGGTTTCCTCGGTCACCTCGCGCAGCGCGGCGTGCGCCGGTTCCTCCCCCGGCTCGAGCACACCGGACACGACGGCCCATTGCCCGTTGTCGACACGTCGGGTGAGCAGAATCCGCCCGGCGTCGTCGAGGACGACGACGCTGACGCCGGACAGCCAGAGCTCGCGGTGACCCAGCTGGGCACGCAGGTCGCGGATGAATTCGGGAATCGGCACCCTCACATCCTGCACGTCCGCGCGGACCCACGCCGGGGAGGTGTCGTCGCGGGGCGATTCGGGAGAACGCGCACAATGACAGTCATGAAGATCTCCCGACGCGCCGAAGGGATCGCCCCGTTCTATGCGATGGAGTTCGCGAAGAAGGCCGCCGAACTCGAGGCGCAGGGCCATGCGGTCGTGCGCCTGAACATCGGCGAACCCGACTTCGGGCCACCGCCGGCCGTGCTCGCCGCGGCGCGGGAGGCTGCCGACGGGCGCCCGCTCGCCTACACCGGCGCGATCGGCCTCCCTGAACTGCGGACGGCGATCGCGGACTTCTACGGCCACCACTTCGGCGCCTCGGTCGACCCGTCGCGGGTCGCCGTCACCGCCGGCGCGTCGGCCGCGCTGCTGATGGCCTGCGCGGCGCTCGTCGATCCCGGCGACGAAGTCCTGATCGGCGATCCGTCGTATCCGTGCAATCGGCAGTTCGCCCATGCCTTCGGGGCGCGCGTCACCCTCCTGCCGACGACACCCGCGAGTCGTTTCCAGCTGACCTCCGCCGAGGTCGACGCCGCGTGGAACGCCGACACCCGCGGGGTCATCGTCGCCACGCCGTCGAATCCCACGGGCACCTCGATGCCGTACGACGAACTCGTCACGATGTGCGACCTCGTGGCCGACCGCGGCGGATGGTCGATCGTCGACGAGATCTATCTCGGACTGTCGGACCCGGCACCCGACGGCCGTCCGCCGCGCAGCATCTTGGCCGCGGATACGCCCGGTGTGGCCGAGACGGTCGTCATCAACAGCTTCTCCAAGTACTTCGGCATGACCGGATGGCGATTGGGCTGGTGCATCGTGCCCGACGACATGGTGCCGGTACTCGAGCGGCTGGCCCAGAACTTCTATGTCTGTCCGCCCACCCCGTCCCAGTACGCGGCCCTCGCATGCTTCACCCCCGAGTCGTTGGCGGTGGCCGAACAGAACCGCCGGGAGTTCGCACGCCGCCGACAGCTCGTCGTCGACGGACTGGCCGCCATCGGCCTCGACGTACCGGTGATTCCCGACGGGGCCTTCTACGTCTACCTCGATGTCGGCGCCACCGGGATGACGTCGGCGGAATTCTGCGACCGTGCGCTCGCCGAGGCGCACGTCGCGCTGACCCCGGGCAAGGATTTCGGCGTCGACGGCGCCGACCGCTACGTGCGGCTGTCCTATGCCGCCTCCACCGAAGATCTCACGCTGGCGCTCGACCGGCTCGCCATCTTCCTCGGCACCCGTCTCTGACAACCACGATCCACCAACGACATCGGAGTCACTCCATGACCTCTGCCCCCACCGATCGCCTCACCACCGCGGCAGGACGCGTGCTCGACGAATGGGTGCAGGGTGAGCGACGCGTGCCGGGCGTCGTCGCCGGGGTGACGACTCCCGAGCGGACCGTGTTCCTGGACGCATCCGGTGTCCGGGCGCTCGACGACGAGCAGCCGATGACCGTCGACACGGTGTTCGCGATCTTCTCGGCCACGAAGGCGATCAGCGCGACCGTCGCACTGCAACTCGCCGAGGAGGGCGCCCTCGACCTCCACGCCCCCGCACGGTCCTACGTACCCGACATCGGTGAGCTCCAGGTGATCGACGGGTTCGACGACGACGGCCGCCCGCGTCTCCGTCGACCCGCCTCCGACATCACGACACACCAGTTGCTCACGCACACTGCAGGTTTCAGCTACGACTTCTTCAACGAGACCTATCGTCGCCTGACTGCGGAGCACGGCGTTCCCGCCGTCGCCACGGCGACCAGGGCGTCGTTGCGCACCCCGCTGCTGTTCGACCCCGGCACCGAGTGGGAATACGGCTCCGGACTCGACTGGGCCGGACTGGTCATCGAGGCCGCCGCCGGGGGTCGTCTCCGCAAGGTGATGGACGATCGGGTTCTCACACCACTCGGCATGTCCGACACCGGCTTCGCGCTCTCCGATGACGCCCGACGCAGACGGGCGGTCCTCCATATGCGCAAACGAGGTGAGCTCGTGCCCAACCACCGTTGGGAGCAGCCCACCGATCCCGAGATCGACATGGGCGGGCAGGGCCTGTACTCGACTGTTCCGGATTATCTCCGATTCCTGCGGATGTGGTTGCGGGGCGGCCGTTCCGACAGCGGCGAGCAGATCCTGCGTCCCGACACCGTCGAGGCCGCCTTGCGCAACCAGATCGGGAACCTCAGTGTGCGACGCCTGCCCGGCGTCATCCCGCCCTTGAGCCACGACGTCGAATTCTTCCCCGGCACAACGAAATCGTGGTCCTATCCGTTCATGATCAACGACGCCGACGCGCCGACCGGCCGCCCGGCCGGGTCGCAGTCGTGGGCCGGACTGGCCAACCTCTACTACTGGATCGACCCGCGCAACGGTGTCGGCGGGTTCTGGGCGTCGCAGGTCTTTCCGTTCTTCGACCCCGCGGCGGTCGACGCATATCTCGACTTCGAGTCGGCCACCTACCGCGCCCTGACCGATTGACTGCATGAGCTTCTCCGGTGCCGTAAGTCCGGGACCGCGCGCGGGTGACCGGCTGCGCCACCCCCCAGAGTTCTGGGGAGGGGTTGCGTCCAGAACTCTGGCGAACGCATTTCCCGCGTTCGAGGGATGGCGGGAACAAAAGGGACTCAGCCACTCTGAGTCCCATGAACGCCGTCCCGACCCCCGAAGGAAACACCGTGTCCATCACCTCCGAACCCATCGACTCCACCGACTTCGACGCCCTGCTGTCCACGGTCGCCGGCCCCGTACTGACCCCCACCGACGAGGGTTACACCGCCGAGCTGTCCGGATTCAACCTGGCCGCGATACCGGCCGCACAGGTCGTCGTCGGCGCGACCGGCGCCGCCGATGTCGCAGCGGCGGTGCGGTACGCCCGCTCCGCCGGTCTACGTGTGGGTGTGCGCGCCACCGGCCACGGAATGCCGATCGAGGGACGGGGCACGCTCGTCGTGACGACGTCACGCATGACCGCCGTCGAGGTGGACCCGGTGGGCAGGACCGCCCGGGTGGAAGCAGGCGCACGCTGGCGCGACGTCGTCGCCGCGACCGCGCCCCATGGTCTCACCGGATTGGTCGGCTCCTCGTCCTCGGTGGGCGTCGTGGGTTACACCCTCGGCGGCGGCCTCAGCCCACTGGGTCGTCGATTCGGTTATGCCGCAGACCATGTGCGTTCCATCGAGCTCGTCACCGCGGACGGCATCATCCGCACGGTCGACGCATCGGCCGGGTCCGACCTGTTCTGGGCACTCCTCGGCGGCCGCGACGGATTCGGCATCGTCACGGCCATCGAGTTCGATCTCGTCGACCTTCCCACCTTCTACGGGGGCGGCATCTTCTTCGCCGGCTCCGCGGCTTCAGACGTTCTGCACGCGTGGCGGGAATGGGCACCCACCCTTCCCGAGGAGGCCGGGACATCCATCGCGATCCTGCGACTTCCCCCGGACCCCAACCTGCCCGCACCGCTCCAGGGCCAGATCGCGGTGCACCTCCGATACACCCACACCGGTGACCCGTCGACCGCAGCCGCACTGCTGGCGCCGATGCGGTCGGCGGGCCCGATCCTGCTGGAGAACATCGACGTCCTGCCGACTGCCGCGCTCGACGCGGTGCACATGGATCCGCCCGGGCCGATGCCGAGCGCCGAACGCGGGTGTGCACTCGCCGACCTCCCGGCCGCCGCCGTCGACGCCCTGCTCGCCGTCGCCGGGCCACACGTGGCGAGCCCGCTCGCAATCGTCGAGATCCGACTGCTCGGAGGCAGGTTGCGCCAGGCCCAGCGCGTGCCCAACGCAGTCACCGGCCGGGACGCCGCGTTCGTCGCGCTCGCGGTCGGTGTACCCGCGGGGCCGCTCGGCGACCAGGTCGGCGCGCACCTCGCCGCCGTCAACGATGCGCTCGCCGGCCACGCGTGCGGGGCGCTGCTGAACTTCTCCGGACGATCGGCCACCGAACGCGCCGCCCTGTGGCCCGACGATCAGCGGATGCGATTGGAGACCATCCGGCGTCGCCACGACCCGAGCGGTGTCCTCCAACCGAGTGATCCCACGATTGTGGGATAGACATCACCGCAGCTCACGCCGACAATTGTCGAATGACATCGAGTCTGACCGCCGAGCGTGTGCGCCGCGACATCGAGGTCGTGGCCCACGCCGGCCTCACACTCGACGATTTCTTCGCCGAGACCGTGGCCTCGCTCGGCCGCGCGGTGCCCGCCGACGCCTTCTGCATCGGCACCTTCGATCCCAACACCGTGCTCCTGACCAGCGCCCGCAAATACGGCGCGCTGCTCGGCCAGGACCACCGCGACCCCGACTGGGGTCTCCTCGAATACGGTCAGGTGGAGCCGACCGCGTTTCGCCAGATGGTCACCGAGAAGCGCGACGCCGTCGGGATGAAACTGCTGGAGCGAAGTGCGGCAGAACAGTCGAACCGCATGTCGCAGTTGATGATCCCGGAGTACTGCTTCCACGACGAGGCGAGGCTCGTGTTGCGTGACGGGGCCCGGGCGTGGGCCGGTATCTCGCTGTTCCGCAGCGGCTCCGGATGCCGACCGTTCGATTCCGACGAAGTGGAGTTCCTGGCCTCGCTGTCGCGCACACTCGCGCACGGCGTCCGGGTCGGTCTGCTGAGCAGCGTGGTCGCCAACATGCCGAACGCGCCTGCTCCCGTTCCGGCGGCCGTGCACGGTCCGGCGGTGCTGATCATCGACCGGGACAACGAAGTGGTCCAGATGAGCGCCGGCAGCCGCGAACGCATCGACGACCTGTCGTCCGGCCCGAACGGTGCGGCGGTGATGAACCCGATCTACGGCCTCATCGGCGCGGCGCGGCGTTACGGGACGGGCGAGTCCACGGTCCCGCCGCGACTCCGGGTGCGCGGCGCCTCGGGCATGTGGCTGGTCATCCACGCCTCGCCGCTGTCGTCGGCCGACGGCCGGGTGGGTGAGGTCGTGGTGACGATCGAGGAGGCCCGTCCGCCCGAGATCATCCCGCTGGTCGTCGAGGCCTTCGGGCTCACCGCGCGTGAGCGAGACGTGACGCAGATGGTGCTGCAGAGTGTCGCGACCAAGGACATCGCGACGGCACTCCACATGTCTGCCTACACCGTGCAGGATCACCTCAAATCCATCTTCGACAAGGCCGGCGTCCGCAGCAGGCGCGAGCTGATCGCCCGCATCTACTTCGATCAGTACGCGCAGCGTCTCAACGATCCGGTGTTGCCTTCCGGGTCTTTCGCCGAGCCGGCACAACCCGCCTAGCCGAGCCCATTCGCGTTGGGCATCTCGCGCGGCGACCCACCCCGAGATCAGGGAGTTCGGCATCGACGTGTAGTGCCCGGTCACCCGGTCGCCCCTATGTGTTCGGGCCGGATCTTTCGGCATCGGCGGGCGGAGGCATGATGGACGGAGCCGGACGCGGACGCCACAGTTTCAGATGGTCCGCCGGCCCGATCGACGAGGAAGTGCGATGACCACACCCATGTCCCGGCAAGACCTCGAGTTCCTGCTCTACGAATGGCTCGACGTCGAGGCGCTGACCTCACGAGACCGCTTCTCCGCGCATTCACGCGACACCTTCGACGCCGTTCTCGAACTCAGCGCCGACCTCGCCATGAAGTGCTTCGCACCGGCCAACAAGATCGGCGACGCCAACGAGCCGTACATCGGCGCCGACGGCAAGGTCGTCCTGCCCGACGAGGTGGTCTCCGGACTCGCCGAGTACCGCAAGGCTGGTCTCATCTCCGCCTCCTTCGACGAAGAACTCGGCGGCATGCAACTGCCCACCGTCATCCGGCAGGCGTCCGCCGTCTGGTTCCAAGCCGCCAACGCCGCGATGTCGTCGTACAACTTCCTCACCGTCGGCAACGCCAACCTGCTCGCCGAGTACGCCACCCCCGAACAACTCGACACCTGGGTCCGTCCGCTGGTCGAAGGCCGCTTCTCGGGCACCATGTGCCTGTCCGAACCGCAGGCCGGCTCGTCACTGGCCGACATCACCACCAAGGCCGAACCGGCCGGCGACGGCACCTACCGGATCACCGGCACCAAGATGTGGATCTCGGCCGGCGACCACGAACTCACCGAGAACATCGTCCACCTCGTGCTCGCGAAGATCCCCGGCGGCGGCCCCGGCGTCAAGGGCATCTCGTTGTTCATCGTGCCCAAGTACCTCGCCGACGGCACCCGCAACGACGTCGCACTCGTCGGCCTCAACCACAAGATGGGCAACCGCGCCACCACCAACACCCTGCTCAACTTCGGCGACGGCACCTTCGCCTCCGACCCCGCTCCCGGCGCTGTAGATGATCAGCCCGCTCGCTCCGCTCCCGGCGCTGCCGACGACCAGCCCGCTCGCTCCGCTCCCGGCGCTGTCGGCTACCTCGTCGGCCAAGAACACCGCGGCCTCTCCTACATGTTCCACATGATGAACGAAGCCCGGATCGGCGTCGGATTCCTCGCCACCGCACTGGGATACGCCGGCTACCGGGCGTCACTGGATTACGCCAAGGTGCGCACACAGGGCCGGCCTGTCGACCAGAAAGATCCTGCGACCAAACCGGTTCCGATCATCGAACACGCCGACGTCCGACGCATGCTGCTGGCCCAGAAGTCCTACGTCGAGGGCGCATTGGCGTTCGGGCTGTACTGCAGCACCCTCGTCGACGAAGCGGCCACCACAGACGACGCCGACGAACGCGCCCGGTTGAACCTGCTGCTCGAGGTACTCACCCCGATCGCCAAGAGCTGGCCGTCGCAGTGGTGCCTCGAGGCCAACAGTCTCGCCATCCAGGTCCTCGGCGGCTACGGCTACACCCGCGAATTCGACGTCGAGCAGTACTACCGCGACAACCGCCTGAACCCGATCCACGAAGGCGCACACGGCATCCACGGCATCGACCTGCTCGGCCGCAAGGTGATCATGCAGGGCGGGGCCGGACTCGCCGCGCTCGCGGAGACCATCGGCGCCACGATCACCCGTGCACGCGAGGTCGACGCGGCCTCCGGTTACGCCGACGCCCTGCAGTCCGCCGTGGACCGCCTGGTGAAGGTCACCGCCCACATCTGGTCGGCCGGCGACCCCAAGCTGTCACTGGCCAACGCCACGATCTACCTCGAGACCACCGGGCACATCGTCCTGGCGTGGGTGTGGCTGGAGCAACTCCTGGCCGCCGACGGCCGCACCGGCGACTTCTACGAGGGCAAACGCGCTGCGGCGCAGTACTTCTTCCGGTACGAACTGCCCAAGACCGGCCCGCAGCTCGACCTGCTGACGGCTCTCGACAGCACGACACTCGATGTCGAACCGGCCTGGTTCTGACGAGTTCCACCCCACGGCCGGCGCACCGCGCCGGCCCATCGGCGAGTATGCAAGGGAGACAACGATGTCCGTGATGGATCTGTTCGACACCACCGGCAAGGTGGTCATCGTGACCGGCGCGTCGTCCGGGTTGGGCGTCTCGTTCGCGCGCGGCTTCGCCGAGGCCGGCGCCGACGTGGTCCTCGCCGCCCGCCGGGCGGAGAAGCTCGCCGACACCGCGGCCGCCGTCGAGGCCCTGGGCCGTAAGGCACTCGTGGTGCCCGCCGACGTCGCCGAACCCGAACAGTGCCAGCGCGTCGTGGACGCCGCCATGGAGACGTTCGGCAAAGTCGACGTACTCATCAACAACGCGGGCGTCGGGACCGCCTACCCGGCGACACGCGAGACCCCGGAACAGTTCCGAGGCGTCATCGACGTCAACCTGAACGGTTCGTACTGGATGGCCCAGGCCTGCGGGCGGGTCATGCAGCCGGGAAGCGCGATCATCAACATCTCGTCGATTCTCGGCATCACCACCGCCGGGTTGCCGCAGGCGGCGTACGCCGCGAGCAAGGCCGGCGTCATCGGCCTCACCCGCGACCTCGCCCAGCAATGGGGCGCGCGCAAGGGCATTCGGGTCAATGCCATCGCCCCCGGCTTCTTCGAGAGCGAGATGACCGACACCTACCAGCCCGGATACCTCGACTCGCAGATGCCGCGAGTCCTGCTCGGCCGCACCGGCCACGGCGAAGAACTCGCGGCCACCGCGATCTGGTTGTCCTCGGCCGCCGCCGGATACGTCACCGGTCAGACGCTCCCCGTCGATGGCGGGATCACGGTCACCTAGGCCCCACCCGGGATTTCGTAGCAAAAGTGCGCGCTATAAACCATCTCTCGCTACGGAATCGGGGGGCAGGGTTCTCCCACCCCTAGACTGACGGCAATGGACCCTTCATCTAGGCCACAGCTGCACCCGACCCTGCGCGAGCCGGTCAACCGAGTCGACCCGCGCGCCAAGACCCTGTGGCGCATCGGCCCGCTGGTCCTCGGTGGCGCGGCCTTCGTCGCCGCCGTCGTCGTGGCCGTCGTCGTCGATGAGGCCCGCTGGGCCGCCGTGCTGGGCTCCGTCGCCATCGCCGTCCTGACCGCCGCCTACATCGCGGTTGTCCCGCAGTGGCGCTACCGCTTCCATCGATGGGAGGTCAGTGAGGACGCGGTGTACTCGCAGTCGGGGTGGTTCGTCCGGCACCGGGTGATCATCCCCATCGCGCGGATTCAGGTGGTCGACACCGAGGCCGGTCCCATCGAACAGTTCCTCGGGCTCGCGAAGCTGACAGTCACCACCGCGTCGTCGGCCGGGACCATTCACATCGTCGGGCTCGACGCCGAGGTCGCCCGCACGACCGCCGCCGATCTGACCATCCGCACACAGGCTTTCACCGATGACGCCACCTGACCGGTTACACATCGCCACCGCCGACGAGTGGCATCGGCTGTCGCCGTGGATGATGGCGGTCAAGCCGGTCGAGCTCCTCCCCTCGTTGGTGCCGGTTCTCATCGCCCTCGTCTTCGCCGGGCAGGGGGCGCCGCTGTTCACCATGATCGCGACAGCCGTGATCGTGCCCCTCGTCACCGTCGTCCCCTGGCTGACGACGCGGTATCAGGTGACCGACGACCATGTCCGGGTCCGGAGCGGACTCGTCACCCGCCGCGTCGCCACCGCACGCCGGGACCGCATCCGCAGCGTCGACCTCACCGCTTCGCCGGTCCACCGGCTGCTGAAACTCCAGAAGGTCAAGATCGGCACCGGTGGCGACGACGAGTCGTCGGCGGTCACGCTCACCGCCCTCCCCATCGACGAAGCACGGGCGCTGCACGACAATCTGATGGCCACCCGCCCCCACAGCGTGGCGCCGACGGCAGGGGGTACCGAGGCCCCGGCGTCGGCCCATCACGACTCCGAGGTGCTGGCCCGGTTCGAGACGTCGTGGCTCCGGTACTCGCCGTTCTCGGTCGCGGGACTCGCGCTGGCCGCGGGCGCCGCAGGTCTCGCCGCTCAGATCGCCAACGACGCCGGGGTGTTCGCCAACGGCATCGGGATCGCGCGCGACGCGTTCGACGCGGTGCGCCAGACCGCCATCGGCCTGGTGATCGCCGGCGCGGCGCTCGCCGTCATCGTCGTGGGCGCGATCCTCTCGGTCCTCGCATACGTGCTGAACTATTGGAACTTCCGGCTCATCCGCCATCCCGACGGAACCCTCCGGACCGAGCGCGGCCTCCTCACGACCAACGCGATCAGCTTCGACGAGCAGCGGATTCGCGGCAGCCACCTCATCGAACCCGTGCTGATGCGACCGCTGAAGGGTGCGCGCCTGAACGCGATCGCGACGGGCAGCACCAAACATCCTCTGCTGCTCCCGCCCGCCCCGATCGACGAGGCCATGCGTGTTGCCGGTCTCGTCACCCACGAGCAGGCCGAGCTGACGACACCCCTGGTCCGACACGGTCGTACCGCATCGCTACGACGTCTCAACCGCGGATTCCTGTTCGGGGCGATCGTGTGTGCCGGCCTCGTCGTCGCGGTCGTCGCAGGCGCCCTGCCCGCTCCCTGGGTGGCGGCGGGTGTCCTGGCCGTTCTCGTCTCGACCGCGCTCGGCGGTGTGCGTGCCCGCCATCTGGGACACCGGGTCACCGCACGCTCGGTGGTCATAGCGCCACCGACCGTCGCCCGGCAACGCATCGTCATCGATCGCGACGGTGTGCTCGGCTGGGCGAGCCGATCGTCGATCTTCCAGCGCCGCAACGGAGTCAGCACCCTGATCCTCGCCACCGCCGCGGGTGCCGAACACTATGCGCTCGTCGACGTCGACGAGGAGACCGCGGCGAGCGTCGCCCATGACGTGTCGCCCGACTGGATCCGACCCTTCCTGACGTCCTGACCGCGACTGTCAGTTCAACGGCAGACCGACTGCGGCAGCGAGTAGTCCGAGCACCGCGCAGATACCGAGCGTGCGGAGGACGGACTGTTTGAGCGGGTAAATGAGGACGAAGGCGATCACGGTGATCACCACCGCGAGCGGTCGAAGGGTGTCGAGATGCGGGACCGCGAGATGCAGTGGTCCGGCGGTGACGATCGTGGTGTCGCGGAAGAGCGTGTGCAGGGCGAAGTAGAGCGCGAGATTCGCGATCACGCCCACCACGGCAGCGGTGACACCGTTCAGCGCGGACGTGAGATGCCGGTTGTTGCGGAGCTTCTCGATGAACGGCGCACCGAGGAAGATGAACACGAAACTCGGCACGAAGGTGACCCAGGTGGTCAGCAGCGCGCCGATGGTCGCCGCGACCCAGGGATCGAGTCCGCCGGGATCGCGGTAGGCGCCGAGGAACGCGACGAACTGGACGACCATGATCAGCGGGCCGGGCGTCGTCTCGGCGAGTCCCAGTCCGCGCACCATCTCGCCGGGGGTCACCCAGCCGTAGACGTCGACCGCCTGCTGGGCGATGTAGGCCAGGACGGCGTAGGCACCGCCGAAGGTGATCAGCGCGGTCCAGGTGAAGAACGTGCCCTGCTGGGTGAACACACTGCCCGCCCCGGTGGTCGCCACGACGATGCCCATCGGGATGACCCACGCCAACGCACCGACACCGAGCACGACCCCGGCGCGCCGCCAGCTCGGGGAGGCGGTGTGGATCGCGTCGTCGGCGATGATCGGCGTAGGCCCGTCGTCGGACACATCCGCTCCGGCGGTGACCCGGTGACGGCCGGTCAACCAGCCGATGACGCCGGCCACGACGATGACGATCGGGAAGGGCACGGCGAACACCGCAAGCGCGATGAACGCGGTGACGGCGATCGCGATCTGCACCGGTCCGACGAGTGCCCGCTTGCTGACCCGGGTGACCGCCTGGGCGACGATGGCGAGCACCGCAGGGCCGATTCCGGCGAACAGCGCGGCCACGATGGTGGTCGCCCCGAAGGCGACGTAGATGGCCGACAGCCCCAGGATCGCGATCGCGCCCGGCAAGACGAAGAGGATGCCGGCGATCAATCCTCCGGCGGTGCCGTTGAGCAGCCAGCCGACGTAGATGGCGAGTTGCTGCGCCTCGGGACCGGGCAGCAGCATGCAGTAGTTCAGTGCATGCAGGAATCGACGCTGGCCGATCCAGCGCCGGTCGTCGACCAGCGCACGCTGCATCACCGCGATCTGGCCCGCGGGACCTCCGAAGGTCTGCAGCGAGATCAGGAACCACGCCCAGGTCGCGGTGCGTAACGACACCCCAGCCGACGGGTCGCCGGCACGGTGTTCGGGATCAGCGGGTATCGAACTCGGCGTGGTGTCCGGGCTGTCCGACGTCATCGTGTGATCTTCTCCTGCGGTCTCGATGGATCATTCTCGGGCGGTCGCTTTCCCGGACGTTGGCATGCAACCACGGTTACATTTGATTTGTCCAGGGCCGGACGCGGTTGGTGCGCGAGGTCACCGGCCGCATCCAGCAGCGGCCCGTGATGTGATGGACCGACATGAACGGAGGTGGTGTGAGTGGCGGAGGCTTGGGTGATGCTGGTGTACCGGGTGCCCCGTGAACCCTCCACGCCCCGGATCGCGATCTGGCGCAAACTCCGGAAGTACGGCGTCTTCCAGCTCACCGACGGCGTGGTGCTGCTGCCCTCGAGCCCGCGCACGCAGGAGCAGCTGGAGTGGGTGGCCGAGGACGTCGTCTCGGCCGGCGGGCACGCCGAGGTGTGGACGGCGGCGCCCACGAGTGTCACCGAGTTCGAGAGAATCCGCGGTGAGTTGCAGGCCGCGCGACAGGACGAGTACGGGCAGATCGTCGAAGCGGCTCGGACAGCGCTCGAGGACGCCGATCCTCGCAAGACGTTGCAGACCCTCCGGCGTCGCCTGCGCGAGGTCACTCGGCGCGACCATTTTCCGACCGACGCTCGAGACCACGCCGAGCAGGCACTGCGGTCCCTGGCCCAGACTCTGGCGGTCGCACCCGCCCGGCGATCATGAAGTGGGCGACTCGCGCCGGGGTGCACATCGACCGTGCGGCGTGCGCCTGGCTCATCCGGCGCTACCTCGACCCGTCACCGCAGTTCGTCTTCGTGACCGATCCCGCCGAGGTGCCCTCGGACGCAACGGCATTCGACATGCGGGGCGTCGAGCTCACGCACCACGACGGTGACTGCACCTTCGAGACCATCCTCAAGCGTTATGAACTCACCGATCCGGTGCTGTGGGCCATCGGTGAGATCATCCACGAAGCCGACATCGAGGACGACCGATACGACGCGCCGGAGGCGCCCGGACTCGATGTGGTCCTGCGGGGCCTGTCCCTCATCGGCGATGACGAACACACCCTCGCCGTGTCGGACGCGATCTTCGACGGCATGTACGAGTACTTCCGGCAGAGGACGCTGACCGGGCGGGACCCGTCGTGACCTGCACATCTGCGCATGGTCGCCATTGTCGGAGGCGCCGGCCGGGGAGTGCTCACCTTTCCGAGTGACGCCCCGACCCTGGCAGCACTGAGACGATTTGCCAAAACCGTCCGACCCCGGTGGAGCTGTGGTAGACATCACAGCAGATGAGTCAATGCTGACTGTTCTCGGTCGGCGGTGATCGTGTCGACGAAGGGGTCGTGGGGATGACGGACGCCAATACCAACTCGAAAATCAACTCGCCGAACAGTTTTCCGCGCCGGTCGGTGTTGCGCGGGTCCGCTGCCGCTGCGGTGCTCGCCGGAACCGCGGTGGCATTGCCGGGTGTCGCCGTTCCCTCCGCACGGGCGGTACCGCGCCACGGCGCCGGCCGCGGACGCGACGTCGCGATCTTCGGCGGCGGGATGGCCGGGCTGTGCGCCGCGCACGAACTCGTCGAGCGCGGCTTCGCGGTCACGGTGTACGAACCGTCCCGGCTCGGCGGCAAGGCGTTCAGCCACGACGTGCCGGGCACCGCACGCGGCGGACGGATGGCACTGCCGGGCGAGCACGGCTTCCGCTTCTTCCCCGGCTGTTATCAACACGTCCCCGACACCATGGAACGCATCCCCGTCGGCGGCAGCAACGTCCGGGACCGTCACCTCGTCAACGTCGAATCTGCGGTGATCGCGTTCGACGACGCCGGTTACGCCCCGACGACCGCCCCGGCGTCGATCATGGGTCTCGTCCAGCACGCGCCCGAGATCGTGACGCTGGACAACCTGCGCAACGCGTTCATGACCGGGCTCAAGTTCGTCGTCGACGTGCCCCCTCCCGAACTCGCGTTCTTCGTCACCCGCGAACTGATCATCGCGACGAGCTGCAACGAACGACGAATCGGTCAGTGGGAGAACCAGTCCTGGATGCAGTTCGTGAAGTCGAAGGGAAAATCCCGGGCGTATCAGCGGTACCTCGTCGGTGCGCTGACGCGGGCCCTGGTGGCGGCGAAACCCGACACCGCCTCGGCACGCACCATCGGGCAGATCGGTTTGGCACTGGCCACCTCGGCGACCGGACTGATCAGTGGCTACGACGCCGGGCCGGTACACGGTGGCGTCGACCGAATCCTCAACCGCCCCACCAATCATGCGTGGATCGATCCCTGGGTCGCCCACCTCCGCGGTCGTGGCGTCCGCTTCGAGATGGGGACCGCTCTGGCGCGGTTGACCCTCACCCGCGGACGCATCAGCGGCGCACAGCTCGATTCGGGCGCGTCGGTGGATGCCGATTGGTATGTCGCCGCGATGCCGATCGACCGGCTCCGTCCGTTGCTGTCGCACGAGCTGATCACCGCCGATCCCTCGCTGGCCGGAATCCATGCCCTGAAGGACGACTGGATGGTCGGCATCCAGTACTTCCTCTCCCGACGCGCCGACATGCCACCGAGTCACATCGCTGCGCTGGGCACCCCGTGGGCGCTGACGGGGTTGTTCCAGGCCCGTCCGTGGAACGTCGACTTCGCCCGGACATATGGGGACGGGCGAGTCAAAGACTGTCTCTCCATCGACATCTCGGAATGGGAGAAGCCGGGCATCCTCTACGGCAAACCCGCCAGACAGTGCACGAAGCAGGAGATCGCGCGCGAGGTGTGGGCACAGATGAGCCGCGCGATGAACTCCGGCGCGCGCAAGATCCTGCGGTCTGAGGAGATCGTCACCTGGTCCCTCGACCCCGGCATCACCTGGTCGCCGTCCATCGCCAACGCCACCCCGCTCATGGTGAACACGGCAGGCTCGTACAAGAACCGCCCGCAGGCCTACACCTCGATCCCCAATCTGTTCATCGGCGGCGACCACGTCCGCAGCAACATCGACCTCGCGACGATGGAGGGCGCCAACGAGTCCGGCCGGCGGGTGACCAACGCGATCATCGCAGCCGCGGACAGCCCGGCCCCCGCCGCGACGGTCTTCCCCCTGTGGGAACTGCCGATGCTCGAGCCGCTCAAACAGATCGACCGCGACCGCTACCGCGCCGGTCTGCCGCACATTCTCGACGTGTGAGAACGAACCGGGATGTCGCGCGCACTACGATCACCCCCGTGACCACCTCCCCCGGTGCCGCCCGTCCGCCGCGGCAGCAGCGCAGCGGGGTGACGCAGACGCGAATCCTCGACGCCGCGATCCGCGTGCTCGTCGACCGCGGATACTCGGCCGCCAGCACGGTCGCGATCCAGAACGAGGCGGGTGTCAGTCGCGGTCGTCTGCTGCACCACTATCCGTCCCGCGATGTGCTCCTGATGGCGGCGGTCGGCCATCTCGCGCGCACCCGGATCGCCGAGCTGCCCAGTCGCGTCGACTGGCCGGCGGACCCGATCGAGCGGATCGCGCTGGCCACCGAGGTCGGCTGGTCGACATTCCACCAGCCGTACTTCGTCGCGTCGATGGAGCTGTGGGTCGCAGCCCGGACCAACGCGAATCTGCGGACCGCGCTCCTTCCGACCGAACGCGAGATCGGACAGACGGTGCGCAGAGCCGTCGCCGGTTTCCTCGGCGCGGAGCTGACCTCGACGCCGCGGTACGCCGAGCTCTACCCACTGTTGCTGTCGAGCATGCGCGGTGCTGCCACCACGTACCTCATCGATCGACGCGATCCGCTGACCGATCCGCACCTGCCCCTGTGGCGTGAACTGACGCGCGTCTATCTGCTCGACGACCCCGCAGACGTCTCGAGGGAGCCGAGCGCGTCGAGCAGCCGATCGACGAACGGCGCCTGAGCGGGATTGAGCCGGACCCGCGCCTCGTCCGGGACGCACCATTCCGCGCGATCGATCTCGGGGAACGACTGCATCCGTCCCGACCGCGGCGGCCACACCAGGTCGAAAGTGTTGCTGCGGACCGTCCCCACGTCGAGGTCCCCCTCGACGGCGAACCCGATCACCGTCTTCCCGCTCTTGAGCCGGACCTCCCCGAGGTCGATGGGAGCGCCGTCGGGCACCGGGCTCCCGATCTCCTCGGCGTACTCGCGCCGGGCCGCATCCCAGTCGGATTCACCCGCGTCGACGAGACCCTTGGGCAGCGACCAGGACCCGGCGTCCGGTTTGCGCGCCCAGATCGGCCCTCCGGGGAACGCGATGAGGACCTCGAGACCGACAGGCGCACCCGTGGTCCGTCGGTAGAGCAGGATGCCGGCGCTGCGGCGAGTGGAGGTCGGGGTCACGGATACATCTTGGCGGAAACGTCGTCGACACACGGCTGCGCCGTTCCGGAAACGTGCGGACCGTAGAACTCGACCCATGTCGGTTCTGGGTGTCATCAAGAACGGGAAAACCGCCGCACGTCCGGTGGACGAGATCCCGCCGTTCGTTCGGCTCTTCCCTCTCGGCCTCCAGCACGTGCTGGCGATGTACGCCGGGGCGGTCGCCGTGCCGCTCATCGTCGGCGGTGCGATGGTCAGTGCCGGGCAACTCCAGCAGGGCGACATCGTGCACCTGATCATGGCCGACCTGTTCGTCGCGGGTCTGGCGACGATTCTGCAGGCGGTCGGGTTCTGGCGGTTCGGCGTCCGGCTGCCGCTCATGCAGGGCGTGACCTTTGCCGCGGTCGGACCGATGATCACCATCGGCGCCTCGTACGGCATCACCGCGATCTACGGCTCGGTGATCGCATGCGGTGTGTTCATGATCGCGGTCGCACCGATCGTCGGGAAGCTCATCCGGTTCTTCCCGCCGCTGGTCACGGGGACGATCATCCTCATCATCGGGGTGTCGCTGATGCGCGTGGCCGCCGGCTGGTTCGGCGGCGGCACCGCCGCGGGGCCGGAGTTCGGCGATCCGAAGAACATCGCCTTCGGCTTCGCGACGCTCGCCGTCATCGTCGCGATCGAGCGTTTCGCCCCGGCCGCGATCCGCCGGGTGTCCATCCTCCTCGGCCTCGCGATCGGCACGTTGATCTCCATCCCGTTCGGGATGACGCAGTGGGACAACGTGGGCGAGTACCCGTGGCTCGGCATCCCGCAACCGTTCCAGTTCGGTGCGCCGACCTTCCAGATCAGCGCCGTCGTCTCGATGATCATCGTCGGCGTGGTCATCATGACCGAGACCACCGGTGACATCGTGGCCGTGGGCGAGATCGTCGACGAGAAGATCACGCCGCGCAGACTGGCCGACGGGATGCGCGCCGACGGGCTCGGCACCGCACTCGGCGGCGTGTTCAACACCTTCCCGTACACCGCCTTCGCCCAGAACGTCGGACTCGTCGCCATCACCGGGGTCAAGACGCGGCATGTCGCGACCTGCGCCGGGGTCATCCTGGTGATCCTCGGA
Organism: Gordonia terrae; assembly: GCF_051789125.1. Lineage (GTDB taxonomy): Bacteria > Actinomycetota > Actinomycetes > Mycobacteriales > Mycobacteriaceae > Gordonia > Gordonia terrae_A. The sequence continues at coordinate 3,740,852 of NZ_CP196526.1, forward strand.
CTGCTCCCGAAGATGGCGGCGGTCATCGAGGGGATACCGCAACCGGTCCTGGGCGGCGCGGGCGTCGCACTGTTCGGGATGGTCGCGGCCAGCGGGATCCGGACGCTGACCAAGGCGAAGTTCACCAACACCAACATCCTGGTGGTCGCCATCTCGGTCGGCGTCGCGATGCTCACCGAGGCCAAGATCTACTACACCGACCGGGAACTCGGCGACGCCCCGGTCAACGTGGTCCTCGACCTCTACGCGCAGTTCCCCGACTGGTTCCAGACCGTCTTCCACTCCGGGATCTCCGCCGGAGCGATCACGGCGATCCTGCTGAACCTGCTGCTCAACACCCGCAGTGTCTCCGCCGATCCGGTGGACTACCACAACACCGGGGACATCGCAGTCGTCGGCGACGCCGGGCTGTCGGCCTCCGACGGCATCCGCGCCGCGGCGTTCGACCCGCGCGACGCCCTCGCCGCCGCCGACCCCGACACTCCCCCGGAGACGCTTCGCCATCTGGCCGAGCACGATGCGTCGCTGCACCCGATCATCGTCACCAATCCGTCGGCACCGAAGGACCTGTGCGACCACATCAAGGCGCTCGGGGACCCGAAGGTGTTGCGGGTCTTCGACACCTGGGACGGATACACCTCCGGCGGATTCTCACGACGCGGCTCGTGACGCCCCGGTCGCGGACCGCGCCGCGAGAGCCGGTCAGTCGCGCGGTTTCGCGTAGTTGCTCGCGCCGTAGAAGTCGACGACGACCGCGGGCTCGTCGCCGACCACCCATGCGTCGTGACCGGAGGGCAGTGACGTGATCTGACCGGGCCCCGCGTCGAATTCGGTTCCGTCGGCCATCACGACGTGCAGCGTGCCGGAGACGTGGTACTGGAAGTGGGGTGCCTCGCAGAGTTCGGTGCCGGCGATCGGTTTGACGTCGGCCGACCATCGCCAGCCCGGTTGCAGGACCATCCGCCCGATGTCGGAGTGTCCCACGGTGAGTATTTCCATCTGCCCGTGCCCGAAGGTGCGGACCTCGTCGGGCTCGGCGAAGTCGCGGTGTTCGGTGCGGTGTTCGGTGCTGGTCATGATGCCCCTCCGGTGATCTCGTACGGAATCCCGACTGTCGTCGAGATTAGTGCGCTGACCTTGCGATTCCCTTGCGGTGAGCACACGATCGGGCATCGATGGACCGGTGTCGGCGATGCCGGCCGCGAGGTGGCCGGCGGCGGTGGGTGTCGCCTTGTCCGACGGGCGCTCGCAGAAGCCGTCCGGGCCGGGCGGATCCGCCTATCGTGGATGGCATGTCCAGACGTGACCCCGAGCCAGCCCCCGACGACGGTCGCATCATCGACCCCGACCTGCCGCACGAGTGGCCGCACCGGTCGGCCTTCGCCTTCGGCGACGCGAAGCCGATCGGTGAGACCGAACGGCTCGCCCGGGAACGCGCGGCCTATGACGCGGCGGGCCACGGGAGCGACTACAACCGCGGACACGCGCTCGGCGGGTCCGACGGCACCACCGAAGGACAGTAGATGGAGGTCTTGTCCAGCCGGGTGTTGTTGCTCTCGGCCGATCCCGAACGCCTGCAGTCGTTCTATCGCGACAGCCTCGGCCTACCCGTCTACCGCGAGTACCCGGGTGGGGTCGTGTTCTTCGCCGGCAACGGACTCATCGAGATCTCCTCGCACATGAAGGCCGACGAGTCGGACACGACGAGCAACGCAGTCCTCTGGCTTCAGGTCCGCGACGCCGACGCCGTCGCCCGCGAATTCCGCGACCGCGGTGTCACCGTCGCCCGCGAACCCCGCACCGAACCGTGGGGCCTGATCGAGATGCATGCCACCGACCCGGACGGCCGCACGCTGATCATCGTGCAGATCCCGGCGGACCACCCGTTGCGCACGGACACCCGGTAGCGGCCACCCACACCCGGTCGACGACCGAGAGCGCGCCGGGGGCATGACAAACTGGTCCGCATGAGTTCCTGGAGTGCACCGACCTGCACGCACGACCTCGACGGGACAGTCGACCTGCCCGGTTCGAAGTCGATCACCAACCGTGCGTTGGTCCTCGCGGCGCTCGCCGATGGACCGTCGACCGTTCGGGGCGCTCTCCGCAGCCGGGACACCGACCTCATGCTCGCCGCGCTCGAAGCGCTCGGCGTCGAGGTCCGAGTCGACCCGGCGAACGACACCACCGTCTCGCTCGTCCCCGGCCCACTACGCGGCGCCGACGTCGACTGTGGTCTCGCGGGCACCGTCATGCGGTTCCTCCCGCCGGTGGCGGCGCTCGCCTCGGGTCCCGTGCGGTTCGACGGAGACCCGCACGCGCGTGTGCGACCGCAGACCACCATCCTCGACGCACTGCGGGGCCTCGGCGTGTCCGTCGACGGTGACCGGCTGCCGTTCACCGTCGACGGCGCCGGCCGCGTACCGGGCGGCGAGGTCGTCATCGATGCGTCCGGATCGTCGCAGTTCGTCTCGGGACTCCTGTTGTCGGCGGCCCGGTTCGACGAGGGGGTTCTCGTCCGCCATGTCGGTCCGCCGGTGCCGTCGACCCCGCACATCGACATGACCGTCGACATGCTGGCGACGGCGGGCATCGCCGTCGACGCCTCGGAGCCGGATGTGTGGCGCGTCGAGCCCGGTCCGATCCGCGCCGTCGACTGGACGGTCGAACCCGATCTGTCGAATGCCGCCGCGTTTCTCGCCGCCGCGGCCGTCACCGGCGGCGTCGTCCGCGTCCCGCACTGGCCCGCGGTGACCACCCAGCCGGGTGCGCGGATCGCCGACGTCCTCGCCGAGATGGGCTGCACTGTCGAACATCTCGACGGCACGCTCTCGGTGCGCGGGCCGCGAGTCCTCCACGGCGTCGACCTCGACCTCCGGGACATCGGCGAACTCACGCCGACGATCGCCGCACTCTGCGCACTCGCCGACGGCGTCAGCGAACTGTCCGGTATCGCCCACCTGCGCGGCCACGAAACCGACCGCCTCGCCGCGCTCACCAAGGAGATCACCCGCCTCGGCGGCTCGTGCGCCGAGACCGACGACGGCCTGCGCATCACCGGCACAGCGGGCAACACCGCCACGAGCCTGCACGGCGGCACCTGGGAGTCCTACGCCGACCACCGCATGGCCACCGCGGGCGCGATCATCGGTCTGGTCACTCCGGACGTGCGGGTCTCCGACATCGAGACGACGAGCAAGACCCTCCCCGACTTCCCGGGAATGTGGCAGCGGATGCTCGGGCGCGCATGAACTTCCGAGGACGGGCGCACCGTTGAGCCGCCGCGCGGCGAGCTACGACGAATCCGACGTCCGGGTTCGTCCCGGTAAGGGCACCCGACCGCGCACCAAGACGCGGCCGTCGCACGACGATGCCGAGCAGGCGATGGTGGTGTCGGTGGACCGGGGTCGCTGGGGCGTCGTCCTCGGCGGCGACCCCGCCCGGCGGGTGGTCGCGATGCGCGCGCGTGAGCTGGGCCGTACCCCCATCGTCGTCGGCGACGATGTGTCGGTGGTCGGCGACCTGTCCGGAAGACCCGACACGCTGTCACGCATCGTGCGCGTCGCCGAACGACGGACTGTGTTGCGTCGCACCGCCGATGACTCCGATCCGTACGAGCGGATCGTCGTGGCGAACGCCGACCAGCTGCTCATCGTGACGGCCATGGCCGACCCGCCGCCGCGCACCGGCTTCGTCGAACGCGCGTTGGCCGCCGCCTACGTGGGCGGGTTGTCGCCGATCCTGTGTCTGACGAAGTCCGACCTCGCCGATCCCACCGAGTTCACTGCGGCCTTCGCCGACCTCGAGCTGCCCGTCGTCTGTGCGGGCCGAGACGACCCGCTCGACGACATCGTGGACGTCCTGCGAGGCCGGATCACCGCCTTCATCGGACATTCCGGTGTCGGCAAGTCGACGCTGGTCAATCGTCTTGTGCCGGAGGCCTATCGGGCCGTCGGCGTGGTGTCCGGGGTCGGCAAGGGACGGCACACCTCCACGCAGTCGGTGGCGCTTCCCCTCCCGGGGGACAGCGTTCCGCGGGGCTGGGTCGTCGACACGCCGGGTATCCGATCGTTCGGCCTCGCTCATGTCAGTCCCGACGACATCGTCGCCGCGTTCGACGACCTTCGCGACGCGATCGACGGATGCCCACGAGGGTGTACGCACCTCGGCCCGCCCGCGGACCCGGAGTGCGCGCTCGACCAACTCGAGGGGCACTCCTACCGGCGAGCCATGGCGGTGCGGACCCTTCTCGCCGCGGTCACCGGGGACAGTGATCCCGGGGACGAACAGGCACCACACGAGCCACAGTCTTCGGGCTGAACGGCCCGACGCGGAGACCGGCCACACCGATCGGCGCGGGACCGGTCAGCGACGACGCCGGCGCGCGCGCAACTCGGTGATGGCGGTCTTCAACCCGGCGGCCCGCGGCTTCATCCCGGCGAACCGCTTCTCCGACGCGGTCTCGGGGGCGTCATCGGCGGTCGCGCGCAGCAACGAGTCCGGCAACGCCAGTTTGTTGATCGTCCGCAGGGTCTGAAGGTATTGCACGACAATCGATCCCGTGGTGTACGGCAGGTCGTATTTGTCACACAGGGCACGGACGCGGACCGCGATCTCGGCATACCGGCTGCTCGGGAGGTCGGGGTAGAGATGGTGCTCGATCTGGTAGCAGAGGTTGCCGCTGAAGAACGCCATCGCGGGGCCGGCGTTGAAGTTGGCGGTTCCGAGCATCTGCCGCAGGTACCACTGACCCTGCGTCTCGTTCTCGAGCGTGTCCGCGGTGAACTTCTCCGCACCATCGGGAAAGTGACCGCAGAAGATGACGACATAGGCCCACACATTGCGGATCAGGTTCGCGCTCAGGTTGGCTGTGAGCGTGTGCTTGAAGTTCGGCCCCGACAGCGCCGGGAAGAGCACGTAGTCCTTGGCGAGCTGCTTGCCGACCTTGCGGGCGAAGACCTTCAGCTGCGGGACCGCGACCTCCCTCGGCTTCTTGCCGGAGATCGCGTCCTTGAGGTCGAGGTCGTGCAGGCCGATACCCCACTCGAACAGCAACGCGAGCAGCACGTTGGTGAGCGGTTGGAAGATCTGCTTGGGCTGCCACGGCTCGTCGCGGGTGACCCGGAGCGTCTTGTAACCGACGTCGTGGTCCATGTCGAGCACGTTGGTGTACTTGTGATGGATGTAGTTGTGGGAGTGCTTCCAGTGGGGTGAGGCGCACACCATGTCCCACTCCCAGGTGGTCGAATGGACCTCCGGGTCGTTCATCCAGTCCCACTGCCCGTGCATCACGTTGTGCCCGAGCTCCATGTTCTCGATGATCTTCGACAGCGCCAGCGCGGTCGTCCCCAGCAGCCACAGGGGTTTTGACCGGCTTCCGAGCAGCGCCGTGCGACCCGCGACTTCGAGCGCGCGGTGCGCAAGGATGGTGCGTCGGAGATAGCGGACGTCGCGCATGCCGCGGTCCGCCTCGATCTCACGGCGGAGCGCATCGAGTTCCGCACCGAGCGCTTCCACGTCGGCGTCTGTCAGGTGTGCGTACTCGTTGATGTCAGTGATTGCCATTACGCCTCATTATGCCCTTGTCGTGGGCAGATGCGGTTTCTCGATGACGGGCCGCCACCTGACCTGCGCGGATCAGGCGGCCTGCTCGTCGCGACGGACGGACAGCTCGGTGACCCCGGCACGGGCCTGCCGGGAGCGGAGCGAACGGACCAGCCGTTCCCTCCTGCGGGTGCGCAGATTCGCGATGGCCGAGCGCAGACCGCGACGGGTGCCGGAGGTCTCGTCGATGGTCGCCTGCAGGCGAGCACCTTCGGGGAGTCCCTGCTTGAAGCGACGCTCGGACGCCGTCTCGGGGGCGTCGTCGGCGGTCGCCGACAGGTACTTGTCCGGAAGCGAGAGCTTGGCGATGGTCCGCCACGCCTTCGCGTACTGCACCGGGAACGGACCCGTCGTGTACGGCAGGTCGTATTTGTCGCACAGTGCGCGGACGCGCTCGGCGATCTCGGCGTACCGGTTGCTGGGCAGATCCGGGAAGATGTGGTGCTCGATCTGGTAGGACAGGTTGCCGCTGAGGAAGGCCAGCACGAAGCCCGCGTCGAAGTTGGCACTGCCGAGCATCTGGCGGAGGTACCACTCCGCCTGGCTCTCGTTGTCGACGTCCTGCCTGGTGAACTTCTCGGCACCGTCGGGGAAGTGGCCGCAGAAGATGACCGCGTTGCTCCAGACGTTGCGGATCACGTTGCCCAGCGCGGTGGCGGTGGCGGCCTTGGCGTAGGCGCGACCGTAGCCGACCCGATGACCCGTCGCGGCACTGACAAGCGCCGGGTACGCGAGGTAATCCTTGGCGACCTGCTTGCCGATCTTCGACAGCACGTCGTTGCGGTTACGCCGGAACTCCTCCTGCGCCTCGGGGGTCTTGCGCTTCTTGCCGAGCTCGAGGTGCTGGACTGCCACGCCGTACTGGAAGGCCAGGGCGAGGATGGTGTTGTACACGAGGTTGCCGTAGTTGAACGGACGCCAGCGCTGGTCGCGGGTGACGCGCAGGAGGCCGTAGCCCACGTCGTCGTCCATACCCAACACGTTGGTGTACTTGTGATGGATGTAGTTGTGGGTGTGCTTCCAGTGCGCGGACGGATCGGTGTTGTCCCACTCCCATGTGGTGCTGTGCACCTCCGGGTCGTTCATCCAGTCCCACTGCCCGTGCATCACGTTGTGCCCGAGCTCCATGTTCTCGACGATCTTCGCGACGCCGAGCGCACATGCACCCGCCCACCAGGCCGACTTCTTGGTCGAGCCGAACAGTAGAGCTCGTCCGGTCACCTCGAGTCCGCGCTGGAACCGGATGGTGTTGCGCAGGTAGCGCGCATCACGCTCGCCCCGGTCGGCTTCGATGTCGGCACGGATCGCGTCGAGTTCGGCACCCAGCGCGGCGACGTCGTCGTCGGTCAGGTGTGCGTATTCCGGGATGTCGGAGATCGCCATACAAGTGGTCCCTTCGCCGATGGTGAGCCGCGCGGCGGGCAGCGCCTCTCAGCACCTCCGCCTACGCCTACGTTTCCGTAACTTACGCAAGCGTAGGTTAGGGACGGCGATGTGTCCAGTGCGGGAGGGCGTCAGGAGCCGCGAGCGGCCTCGTAGTCGTCGCGGAAGAGTTCGAAGCCGACGAGGTCCTCGAACACTCCGTCCGAGCGGGCCGCCAGCTTCTGCGTACCGAACTCCCGGAAACCGGCGCTGCGGGCGAGCTTCTTGCTGCCCTCGTTGCTGTCGGCGGCGAACAGGGTGAGCCGGCGGAACCCCAGCTTGTCGAAGGCGTACTGAACCGCGGCCGGAAACGCCTCTCCCAGCACGCCTTTGCCCCGCGCCTCGGGATGGGTGTAGAAACCCGCCTCGGCGCCGGTCACCTCGTCGATGTGCAGGAGGGTGATGTCGCCGAGATAGTCGTCGGTCTCACGATCGGCGACGGCCCACGTACAGGTGAGCCCTTGGGCTGCGGTCCACCACTTCCGCAGACGCTCGGCCGCGGCGTGCTCGAGTTCGAGCGGGTCGGGCCGGGCGAAGAGGTACTTCCGCGAGATCGGGTCGTCGAGCGTCTCCCTGATGCGCGGGTCGTCGGTCTCCTCCAGCGGCCGAAGCCGGAAGCGCTCGGTCTCGAACACGTCGGTGCGCCAGTCGGTCTTCGGGTGCTGCGCGTCGGTCGCATGCAAGGACCCGACCCAGGCGTCGCGGATGTGGCCGCGGACCTCGACGCCGTTCTGCACCGCCGCATCCAGCCGGAATCCGCACGAGTGGGCGACGCGCAGCGCATCGATGTTGCCCGCGACGGTCGTCCAGCGGACGACCTCCTTGCCTGCTTCGGTGAACGCGTAGTTCACCGCGAGCAGCACGGCCCGCTTCATCACTCCCCAGCCGCGCGCATCGGGATGGAGGTCGTAACTGAGCCGGGTGAGCGGACCCTCGCCCTCGATGTCGACGGTCCCGACGAAGCGGCCGTCGAACTCGACGGCCCACAGCATCCGTGTCCCCTCCGCCCAACGCCGCGGAGCGTAATCGAGCGCGAAGCGTTCGGCAGCCGCGCGGCTGTAGGGAGCCGGGATGGGGGTCCACCGCATCATGGCCGGGTCCGCCGCGAGTTCGACCATGCGGTCGAGGTCGCGGGGCTCATGCGGCCGCAGCGTGACACCGCCGTCGCTCAGGACGGGGATGTCGCTGGGTACCGGCGCCTCAGCCTTCACTGATGCCTTCGCGGACGATCTCACCAGACCCGTTTCTGTGACCACGCACGGATCTCACCCTACCGGCTGGGGCGCGACGATGAGCCGCACGGAACGCAAATCGCTGGTCAGACGTCCAAGGTGCAGTCACCCGCAGCCGCGCTGACGCAGGTCTGTATCCGTTCCCCCTCGACGTGTTCGACGCCGGACCGCAGGTCGCGGACACACCCCTTGTCGAGCATGACCACGCAACTCTGGCAGATGCCCATGCGGCAGCCGAAGGGCATGATCGCCCCGGCCGACTCCCCCGCCTCGAGCAGGGTGGTCGCACCGTCGATGGTCGCCGTCTTGCCCGACCGGCCGAAGGTCACGGTGCCGCCCTGTGCGCCCACGACGCCGCGTTCCAACGCGAAACGCTCGATGTGCAACTGATCGCCCAGCCGCGCATCGTCGTAAAGGCGGTGGAGACCGTCGAGGAACCCGGCGGGCCCACACGCCCATGTCTGACGCTCCCGCCAGTCCGCGCACAGCGACGGGAGGCTCTCGGGCGTCACCTGCCCGTCGGTCCGGGTGAACTGGACGTGCAGATCGACGATCCCGTCGGCCGCGAGCTCGTCGAGTTCGTCGGCGAAGAGCAGGTCACCGGGCGTCGGAGTCGAGTGGACGAGCCGGATGTCCGTGTGCTGCTTGCGGTGTCGGACGGTGCGCAGCATCGAGATGATCGGCGTGAGTCCGCTGCCCGCGGTGACGAAGAGGATTTTCTGCGGCAGCGGATCGGGCAGTACGAACTCGCCGCGAGGTGCCGCGAGGCGGACGACCGTGCCCGGCGTCAGACCGTTCACCAGGTGGCTCGACAGGAACCCCTCGGGCATCGCCTTGACCGTGATCGAGATCGTCTTGTCGCTCGCCGACGCATCGGGCGTCGAGGTCAGCGAATACGACCGCCAGGTCCAGCGACCCTCCATCAGTACGCCGATGCCGACGTACTGGCCGGGCGCGTAGTCGAACGAGAATCCCCATCCGGGCCGGATCCTGATGGTCGCGGTGTCCTCCGTCTCGCGGGACACCGACACGACCTTGCCGCGCAGTTCGCGCGCCGACCACAGCGGATTGGCCAGATGCAGATAGTCGTCGGGAAGCAGTGGTGTCGTGATGCGGGTGAGGGCGGCCCGAACCCACTGCACACCGCGGTTGCGGGCCGCGACACCGGAGACCGGTTCCTCGAACCGCTCGAGCAGACCCATCGCACATACCGCCTTCGACGTCAGGGAAGCACTGTCGGATCACAGTAACCTACGCAACCGTAGGTTGTGGAGAGGAGTCAGAGCAGCTCGAGCAGAAACGGCAGTTCTTGCGTCGCGTACCAGGCCAGATCGAAGTCCTCCACGTCCCCGACGGCGAGCTCGGCGTCGAGGTCGCCCATGTCGGCGGCGTCGATCACCACGACCGCCGCGCGGACCTTGTCCTCGGCCTCCGACACGTCGACGTGGACGGACGCGATCGCCGAGAGCGGGATCGGAACGCCGACCTTGACGACGGCGTCGTCGAGGTCGGGCCGCAGCGTGACGTCCTCGACATCGGCGGCGACCACGACTCGTCGAGGAGGCAACGACGCGGTCCCCCCGGGCCCTGTCGACGCCTCGTCCGCCGCGAGTTCGGCGTCCGCGGCGGCGTCACCGGGTTCGGGTGCCTCGCCGGCGAGCAGCCGCAGCGACGCGCGTGCGGCTTCGCGCAGCGCGACCTCCGAGAGTTCTTCGTCGTCTCCCGAGACGAACGCCTCACGCAACGCGGGTGTCAGCGCGAAGCCCGTCCCACCGAGCGGACGGAACTCGCCATCGGCGTTGAGCTGCAACAGCATTGCCAGCGTCGCCGGCAGGTACACCCTCATGCGTTCTCCGTCTCCTGTCGGCTCGCCGTGCAGTGGTACCGACCACCCTATCCGTGGCATGGGCGGAGGACGCGTTGCGCCGACCCCGGAGCGGTCGGCCTCGTTCAGTCCGAGTGCGCCAGTTCTTCGTACGACTCGAAGACGTAGTCCGCCATCGCGGGCAGATCCCCGATGACCCCGCGATCGGCGACGAACGCGAACTGGAGATGATCGCCGTACTCGATGACGCTGATCGCCAGCGCCCGCTGGGAGACGAGCGTCGGAATGGAGTACATCTGCCGCACCGGCGTGCCGAGGACGAACCGGTCCGGTATGGGGGCCGAGCTCATCGCGACGGGCACGTTGTAGGCACGACTGTTGAGCGAGCGGAACGCGCGTGAACTGATCTCCGGGAACGGCACGACCCCGAGGTCGGAGAAGAGCGGACTCGGCCCGCGGGTCATCCGTCGCGACGACTGGGCGTACCGGTCCGCGAGTCCGGCGACCTGCGCGAGACGAACCGTCGGATTGTCTTCTCCCACGGGCAGATCTGTCACGAAGCTCGGCTTGCCGACACCTATCCAGCCCGGGTCGGGTTCGGCGGTGAGCTCCACTCCCGGATCGCGCACCGCCAACGGCACCACCACGCGGACGGTGTCGGCGGGGCCCTCGGCCGGATCGAACGACAGCATCCACTTCCGCATCACGCCGGAGATGATGGCGAGCTCGACGTCGGTGACGGTGCAGGCGTGGCGCTCGGCGATCTTCGCGCATCCGCGGCGCGGCAGTTTCGTGGAGGTGAAGGACCGGGTCGTCGTTCCCGCGTTGTTCAGTGGGCTGCGGGGCGCGGAGTCGGTCAGCTGGGACACGACGTCCCCGACCCGGCGTGCGGTGGTCCCGACGGCCGAACGCATCTCCGAGACGAGCCCGTTGCCTCGGATCACCGTCTCGACCAGGTCGCCGGGGCGGGCCAGCGCCTCGGCGAGCGCACCGACGACGAGGCTGGTGTCGCCAGGAGGTGACCCGGGCATCCAGAGATCCTCGGGCAACGGTTCGGGCGCGTCGATGCCGTCGCAGATGACCTCACTGATCTCCCGCGCGGCGGCGCCGTCGATGAGGCAGCGGTGGGACTTCGTGAGGATGGCGAGCCGCCCGTCGGCGAGGCCCTCGATGAGGTACATCTCCCACAGCGGGCGGGTGCGGTCGAGCGGCCGGGACATCACCCGTGCGACGAGGTCGTCCAGATCGAATGCCCCGCCCGGTCGAGGCAGTCCGGCGCGACGGATGTGGAAGTCGATGTCGAAATCGGGGTCGTCCACCCACACCGGACGCGCGAGTCCGAGGCTGACCTCCCGGACCACCTGCCGGTAGTGCGGGATGAGCTGCAACCGGTTCTCCACCAGCGACACCAGCGCGGCGTAGTCCAGCGTCGGCCGTGCAAGATCGTCACGTGAAGATCCAGCTGGGGCAGATCCAGCTGGGGCAGATTCAGATCGGGAGGGTCCGGAGGCGGACTCACCCTCGCGAGCGGGGTCGGCGCCGGCGGGCTCGAGGATCAGCAACGCGCCGAGATGCGTCGTCGACCGCGAATCGTCGAGGAAGTAGTACATCGCGTCGCGGGGCGACAGCCGGTTGACCACGACGCCGATCCTAGTCGCCCGATCCGTGCGCGGCCCGGTTCCGGACGTACCGCGATGCCCCGGGCGACCCGGCGACACCTGTCGCGACGACCGACAGCGCGCTCAGTGGAATTCCAGCGCGACCAGCTGCCAGCGGTACTCGACCTGACCGAGCGAACGACGCGCGCCGGGCTCCCGCGGGCCGCGGACACGGCACGGTTTGCGCTCGATGCGGCCCGCGAACGCACGGACCCGCGCGCCGGCGGCATACGAACCGAAGACCTCCGCAGCGCTGATGTCGCACAACTGCACGTGCACCCGATGCAGCACGGTTCCGGCGATGGCCTGCTGCGTCACCGGCGACGCCGGGTCGACGACACGGAAGGCATCGTGCCGGACCAGCGCCCCGACCTGGTCGGCGACCGCGGGAGAGACGACGTCGCCGAGGTGGGCTATCGCCCGCCGACGATCTATCACCTCGAACAGCAGACGGGACACGGCGATCGAGAAGCGGCGGGCCTCGGCGGCGGCCGCAACGGTCTTTCGTGCGGAGCCGGCACCCGGGCCCGCCCCCACGACCGCACGTCGCGAGGCGACCGAAGCCGCGACCGCCCGGGCCGGCGTACCGACACCGGCCGGCTCATACGGCGGGGCCGTGCGAACCCGGACCCGGGGTGTCTGGGTCGGAGGAAGCGTCTGGGTTGGGAGAAGCGTGTGCATGGGGTTTGGACGCACCAGCACCGTCACCGGTTCCATCGATCTTCGCGCGAGTCTGCGCCGACCCACCTACTCCACCGACCCCGCCGGGTTCCGGCGGGGACGGAAGTCAGCGGCGCTGCTTCTTCGCCTTCGGCGGCTTGGGCCGGGCGCCCTTGGTGTTCGCGCGGGCCGCGGCGCGACGCTCGCGCCGGCTGGCCGACTCCGCGGCACCCGAGAGCTCTTCCTCCTCGGAGTGCACGACCGTTCCGCCGCCCTCCCCCGGACCGGAGTAGGTGACCTCGGGATCGACCGTTTGGCCCGATGCGCGCAGGGCAGCAGGGGCCTGGTTACCCGAGTCGGCGAGCGGCGCGGGGGCGGGCGCGCCCGCACCGACGGCCGCACGGAGGTCGGCAGCGCTCGGCAGCGGCTGCTGCGGGGCGGGCTGCTCGGTCTGTACCTGGGCGTTGAACAGGATGCCGAGTGCCTCTTCCTTCAGGCCCTCGAGCATCCCGTGGAACATGTCGAAGCCCTCGCGCTGGTACTCGACGACCGGGTCGCGTTGCGCCATCGAGCGCAGGTGGATGCCCTCGCGCAGGTAGTCCATCTCGTACAGGTGGTCGCGCCACTTGCGATCCAGGACGCTCAGCAGGACGCTCCGCTCGAGCTGACGCATCGCGCCCTCGCCGGCGAGCTCGTCGATCTGCTTCTCGCGACGGTCGAAGGCGTCGCGGGCGTCGGCGACGAGCCGCTCACGCAACTCCTCGGCCGAGATGTCGTCGCGCTCGCCGAATTCGGTTTCGCCCACCACGTCCTTGGGATCGAGCTCGATCGGGTACAGCGCGCGCAGCGCGGTCCACAACTCGTCGAGATCCCAGTCCTCGGCATAACCCTCGGCCGTCGCTCCCTCGACGTACGCCGACACCACGTCGTCGATCATCTGCTTGACCTGCTCGTGGTGGTCCTCACCCTCGAGGATCGTGCGACGCTCGGCGTAGATGACCTTGCGCTGCTCGTTCATCACCTCGTCGTACTTGAGGACGTTCTTGCGCATCTCGAAGTTCTGCTGCTCGACCTGCGTCTGCGCACTCCGGATGGCCTTGGTGACCATCTTGGCCTCGATCGGCACGTCGTCGGGCAGGCGGTTCATGATCGCCTCGAGCGCACCCCCGTTGAAGCGGCGCATGAGTTCGTCGGCGACCGAGAGGTAGAACCGGGATTCTCCCGGGTCGCCCTGACGACCGGAGCGTCCGCGCAGCTGATTGTCGATACGACGCGACTCGTGACGCTCGGTACCCAGGACGTAGAGCCCGCCCGCCTCGCGGACCGCCTCGGCCTCTTCCGCGGCATCCTTGCGCGCGACCTCGATGGCCTCGTCCCACGCCGCCTCGTACTCGTCGGGGGTCTGCACGGGATCGAGCCCGGCCTTGCGCAGACGGGTGTCGGCGATGATGTCGGGGTTGCCGCCGAGCACGACGTCGGTGCCGCGACCGGCCATGTTGGTGGCCACCGTGACCGCGCCGAGACGGCCGGCCTCGGCGATGATCTGCGCCTCCTGCTCGTGGAACTTCGCGTTGAGGACGCTGTGCGGGATCTCGCGCTTCTTGAGCTGCCGGGACAGGTACTCCGAGCGCTCGACGCTCGTGGTGCCGATCAGCACCGGCTGACGCTTCTCGTGACGCTCGGTGACGTCGTCGACGACCGCGGCGAACTTCGCCTCTTCGGTCTTGTAGATGAGATCGCCCTGGTCCTTGCGGATCATCGGCTTGTTGGTCGGGATGGGCAGAACCCCGAGCTTGTAGATCTGGTCGAACTCGGCGGCCTCGGTCTCGGCGGTACCGGTCATGCCGGACAGCTTCTCGTAGAGGCGGAAGTAGTTCTGCAGGGTGATCGTGGCGAGGGTCTGGTTCTCGGCCTTGATCTCGACGCCCTCTTTCGCCTCGATGGCCTGGTGCAGGCCCTCGTTGAAGCGGCGTCCGTCGAGCACACGACCGGTGAACTCGTCGACGATCATGACGTTGCCGTTGCGGACGATGTAGTCCTTGTCGCGGTGGAACAGCTCCTTGACCTTGATGGCGTTGTTCAGGTAGCTGACCAGCGGCGAGTTCGCGGCCTCGTAGAGGTTGTCGATGCCGAGGCGGTCCTCGACGAACTCGACGCCCGCCTCGTGGACGCCCACGGTCTTCTTCTTGATGTCGACCTCGTAGTGGACGTCGCGCTCGAGCAGCGGCGCGATCCGCGCGAACTCGGTGTACCACTTGCTCGAACCCTCGGCGGGTCCGGAGATGATGAGGGGGGTCCGGGCCTCGTCCACCAGGATCGAGTCGACCTCGTCGACGATGGCGAAGGTGTGTCCGCGCTGGACCAGGTCCTCGAGGGAGTGCGCCATGTTGTCGCGCAGGTAGTCGAAGCCGAACTCGTTGTTGGTGCCGTAGGTGATGTCGGCTGCGTAGGCCTCGCGACGGGCCGCCGAACTCATACCGGTGAGGATCACGGCGGTGTCGAGTCCCAGGAAGCGGTGGACGCGCCCCATCCACTCGGAGTCACGTTTGGCGAGGTAGTCGTTGACGGTGACCACGTGCACGCCGTCACCGGCCAGCGCGTTGAGGTACGCGGGGAGCACGCAGGTCAGGGTCTTGCCCTCACCGGTCTTCATCTCCGCGATGTTGCCGTAGTGCAGGGCCGCGCCACCCATGATCTGCACGTGGAAGTGCTTCTGGTCGAGCACGCGCCACGCGGCCTCGCGGGCGACCGCGAACGCCTCGGGCAGCAACTCGTCGAGCGTCGTGCCGTCGGCGAGACGCTCCTTGAACTCGTCTGTCTTGGCGCGCAACTCGGCGTCGGACAGCGCCTCGATGTCGTCGGACAGGGTCTCGACGTGGGACGCGATCGCGTCGAGTCGCTTGACCATGCGGCCTTCGCCGACACGCAACAGCTTGTTCAGCACCGTGGATCGAGTTCCTCACCTGTAGAAAACACACGGAATCCGGCCCGCGCATACGCACAGACCGGATCCCATGGTACCGAGGTGAGCTGAGCAGACCCTGATCGGATGGCCACGACGTCCCTACTCGGGTCCTGCCCGGGTTGAGCGAGGGGCGTCACGGCCACGACCGGGCCGGCTGCCTGCGTCAGGTCAGGCGGATGAGTCCGTAGTCGAACGCATGCCTGCGGTAGACGACGGAGGCCTTGTCGGTCTCCTTGTCGTGGAACAGGAAGAAGTCGTGCCCCACCAGTTCCATCTCGTAGAGGGCGTCGTCGACGGTCATCGGCACCGCGGTGTGCTCCTTGACGCGCACGATCTGACCGGGCGTGTACTCCTCGACGCCGTCGTCCCACCGATCCGCCGAACCGGCCACCCCATCGGTCTCACCGACGAGCGCGTCGACGGAGAGCTGGTTGTCGCGCAGCGGTGGCGCCCCGATCTCGGTGGCCTCGGCGACCGACAGCGGGCGACGGTTGCCGTGATGGACGCGCCTGCGGTCCTTGACCCGGCGCAAACGGGACTCGACCTTGTCCAGTGCGTGTTCGAGAGCGGCGTAGAAATTCTCGCCGCAGGCCTGCGCCCGCACGATCGGGCCCTTGCCGGTGGCGGTGATCTCGACCTGCTGACACACCTTGGACTGTCTGCGATTGCGTTCGTGGTTCAGCTCGACGTCGAAGCGGAAGATCGTCGGATCGAATCGCTCGAGACGCGCGAGCTTGTCGCCGGCGTAGACGCGGTAGTGGTCGGGGATCTCGACGTTGCGTCCGCTGAACACCACGGTGGCGGTGGGTTGTGCCGGGTCGTCGGACTCCACCGTTCCCGGTGGCCGGACGAAGGCGAATTCTGGATCGTAGGAATCGGTCTGGGCGGGCGGATGGTCGGGCGCGAGGCCCTCCTCCACGGTCGGCCTGGGGTCGGCGGTCTTCGGTTCGCGCTGGCCTTTGCGGTGGATGACTGTGGACATTCAACTACCTCCTGAATTGTCCCGAAGCCGGGTGGATCATCGTGATCTGTTGTCGCACTGATGATGTGAACGGCACCGAGGAAGTGTCCATGTCAGCTGACAGCTGACACTCAAAGACAGGGGCATCACCTCCCGACAAAGCGGTCGCGGCCGGCACGAGGACCTCGTCGGTCCTTCCCGGCAACCTGCTGTACCCCCGACCGTAGCCGCAACTTCGGGTCTCGGCCACGTTTTGCCGAGCGGTGTCGGCATGTCGGGACAATCGGGGCACAAGGTCCCACCAGACGCGGGCACGGGTTGTCCACAGCGGCGACGACGTTCCCGTCCGGGTCGGCCCACACGGACTACCGTCGGCCGATGACATTGCGGCGGCAGGTTCTCGAGGCGGGGGCCGATCTGGTGTTCCCGTTGCTGTGCGGAGGATGCGGCCGGCCCGGGGTCCGGTGGTGCCCCCGATGTGACGCCACGCTGTCCGACGCACCGATCTCGGTGAGTCCACGCGTCTCACCCGGGGTCGCGGTCTGGACGCTCGGACGCTATCGCGGTCCGCACCGCCGGGCGGTCATCGAGATCAAGGAACACGGCAGGCGGGATCTGATCCCCCCGCTCGGCGAGGCGCTCGCCCACGCCGTCCGCGTCCTCGCCGGGTGGCGGGAGCTGCCCGACGCCGACGAACTCGTCCTGGTTCCCGCCCCTACCCGCCGCATGACCGCCCGTCGCCGCGGCGGCGACCCGGTCACCGCACTCGCCGCCCACGCGGCACACCGGCTCGGCCGACGGGTCCGCGTCGCGCCCCTGCTGGTGACGGCGGCGACCGCCCGCGATTCCGCCGGTCTCGACGCACGGTCGCGGTCTCTCAATCTCCGCGGGGCGGTGCGACTGCGCGCCGGTGCACAACCGACCCGCGGGGCGATCGCGATCCTCGTCGACGACGTCATGACCACAGGCGCGACGGCGGCCGAATCGGTACGCGTGCTGTCCGCCGCGGGGATCGACGTCGCGGCCGTCGTCGTGGTCGCGGCGGCCTAGCCGCGCCTCATGGCAGGACGGGGATCGCTCCCCGGATCATCGCGGGTTCGACCTCGGTCCAGTACTGGTCGGGTTGACCGTTGCTGCTGCCCAGACGCAGGACGCCGCGCTGATCGCCCACGTAGATCGTCGACGTGTTGGCGACGACGGCCCGTACCGGCGGCGAGACGTTGCCGCTGAGCAGACCGACGGCGGGCGTACCGTCGATCGACAGCTGGACGACCGGCGACTCCGGTGCCTCCCGCGCGATCATCAGGGTCGTCGGCGACGCCCAGTCCACCGAGACGGCGCGGTTGCCGATGTTGTAGGCGGCGATCCGCGGGCTCGTCAGCGACACCTGCCCCTCGGTGTTGGTCGACAGCACTGCGTACACGATCTGTCCGCCGACGACGAGTGCGGCCCGGACCCCGTCGGGGGCCACCTGCATCTCGGTGATGGCACCGCGCGCCACCGTCGGGATCGACGACGCCTCGACCGGAACGGTCCGGGTGCCGTCGTCGTCGCGCTGCCACTGCATCGGACGACCGTCGACGACGACGTACACGGTGTTCTCGTCCGCCCCGAAGGACGGCCGGGTGATGGATGTCCCGCCGATGATCG
Organism: Gordonia terrae; assembly: GCF_051789125.1. GTDB lineage: Bacteria > Actinomycetota > Actinomycetes > Mycobacteriales > Mycobacteriaceae > Gordonia > Gordonia terrae_A. The sequence continues at coordinate 3,758,829 of NZ_CP196526.1, forward strand.
GACCGACGTCGCCGCCGTAGTCGCCGGTCACCGCCTCGAGCCGGGCGCCCGGGCCGGACAGGCTGCGGACCGCCGCCACCCGTGTGCCGTTGTCGGAGATGCTCGCCGACCGCAGATCGCGCGACGACCCGAGCGGACCGCGAACCGGCACGGTCGCGGTGTCGGTGACCGCCCGCAGGGCCCCGCCCGCGATGATGTTCAGACCGACGTCGGTGGCGGGTGTCGCGTTGGGGTCGAAGGCCCGGACGTCGGCGGTCTGCCAGCCGGAGGCACGTTCGGCGGCGAGGGGAGCCCCGTCGGCGTCGATGACATACGGGCCGGCGATGTCGGCGCCGTCGAGGGTCCAGATCACCTGCGCCGCCAGAACGGTGCGGTCCCGGATCGGCGCGCTGCCGATGCCGTCGAGATCGATGCGCACCCCGCCGCCGGCCAGACCGACCACCGGGCCGCGCAGGGTCGAACCGTTCGGGAACCCGCTGTCGACCGCCGCCGCCAAGTCGGCCGCCGGTCCTCCGATGAGCCGGTTCACGAGCACGGTCGGATCGGTTGCCTGCCCCGCGTAGAACCACCGCGGGTCGGGAACCAGCCGCCGCCCGGTGCGGTCGCTGAAGTACAGCGACACCGGTCGGTAGGTGCTGTCGAACTGGTCGCGGTCGATCATGGTCCCGTTCGGCAGCGGCCCGTCGATGCGCCACTGGTCTCCCGACCGGGTGAGGCTGATGCTGGTCTCCACGCGTCCCGATGCCGGGAGCAACTGACCGTCGGACTTGAGGGTGCCGACGTTGTCGCCGATCAGACGCATGCGCACCGAGTCCTCGTTGCGCTGGTCCACGAAGGTGTTGATCTCGTCCATGATGAGCGCGTCGCCGCGATCGTCCCACTGCTGGGACGCGACGGGTGTGAGAAAAGCGCGCGCCGCTCCATGACTCGACTCGGGGTCGACGGTGGATTTCAGGAATGCCCGGACCAGCGCCTCGGGGTCCATGTCGGCCTGCGGCACCGGCACGGCGTTGGTGGCACCTTGCCGCTCGAACGACTTGATCGGTTGCGGCGAGGAATCGCTGGGTATGGCGCCGCACGCGGTGAGTGCGAGCAAGGCCGCGATCATCAGCATCAGCGTTCCGGCACCGCGGCTCGGCCGGGATGTCCGGATCATTCCGCCCCCGCCCCGGGACCGCCGGCCGCGCGACCGGACGGCTTGGCCGCCGATGTCCGCTGCAGCGTTCCGACGGACTTCAGCGGGAGCGGCGAGCCGAGCACCTTGTGGCCCCGGACGAGCGGCAGGGTCAGCCGGAAGCAGGCGCCCTTGCCCGGCTCGCCCCAGGCCTCGAGCCGGCCCTGGTGCAGACGCGCATCTTCGATGCTGATGGCCAGGCCGAGGCCGGTGCCGCCGGAGCGCCGGAACCGGGAGGGATCCGACCGCCAGAACCGGTTGAACACCAGCTTCTCCTCCCCCGGACGCAGACCGATTCCCTGGTCGCGCACGGTGATCGCGACCGCATCCCCGTCCGACCGCATCGTGAGGGTGACCGGTTTGCGTTCGCCGTGGTCGATCGCGTTGGCGAGCAGGTTGCGCAGGATGCGTTCCACGCGGCGCGGATCGATCTCGGCGAGGACCGGCTCGGCGGGAAGGTCGAGGATGAGCTCGGTACCGGTCTCCTCCGCGAGATGACCGACGGTGGCGAGTGCTCCGTCGATGGGAATCGCCATGTCCATGCGCTCGGCGGCCAGCTCGGCCATGCCCGCGTCGTGGCGGGAGATCTCCAGGAGCTCGTTGAGGAGCGTCTCGAACCGGTCGAGCTCCTTGTCGAGCAACTCGACCGAACGCTTGCGGACCGGGTCGAGATCCTCTCGGCCCTCGTAGAGCACATCCGAGGCCATCCGCACGGTGGTCAGCGGTGTGCGCAGCTCGTGACTGACGTCGGAGGTGAACTGCCGCTGCAGCCCGCCGAACTCCTCGAGATGGGTGATCTGCTTGGACAGACTCTCCGCCATGTCGTTGAACGACATCGCCAGTCGGGCCATGTCGTCCTCACCGCGCACCGGCATTCGTTCCTTCAGCCGCCCGTCGGCGAAACGCACGGCGATCCGCGACGCCGACCGCACCGGGATGACGACCTGCCGGGACACGAGCCAGGCGATGGCCGCGAGGAGACCCAACAGCACGACACCGCCGGTGAGCAGCGTGCCGCGGACCAGGTCCAGCGTGTTCTGTTCGGCGGTGAGCGGGAAGACCAGATACAACTCCAGACCCGGGACCGACGCATTGGTCGGCGTCCCGACGATCAGCGCGGGCGCCCGCCCGCCCGAACCGTCCGGGACCTGGGTGTACTGGTAGGCCACCTGCCCGCCCCGCACCATGTCGCGCAGGTTCGGCGGGATCTCCGCGGTGGGGCCGACGCCGCTGGCGATGCCGTTGTCAGAACCCCCCGGCACCAGCAGGACGGTGTCGAAGGCACCGACCGCGCCCGACGCCTGTCCGGTGTCGGCGTCGCGGTCGGTCAGCAGCGACCGCGTCTGGCGTAGGCGGTTCTGCACCGACATGTTCCCGGCGCCACTGGACAGATCTCGTTCCACCGAGATCCGGGCACGGTCGATCTCCTCGGTCGCCGCCGCGAGCTTGACGTCGAGCAGGCGATCGGTGATCTGGGAGACGAGCACGAAACCGAGTATCAAGAGCACGACGACCGACAGCACCAACGTGGACACCACGATCCGCAATTGCAGCGAGCGCCGCCAGATGTGCCCGAAGACACGCCCGACAGCGCCGGCAGTGCGGGTGAAGCGTCCGAGAGTGCTGTTGACCCGTCGTCGAGATCGACCGATCACGGCGGGCCGGCCTTGTAGCCGACCCCCCTCACCGTCAGGACGACCTCGGGATTCTCCGGGTCGGTTTCGACCTTCGCGCGTAACCGCTGGACATGCACGTTGACGAGTCTAGTGTCCGCCGGATGCCGGTATCCCCACACCTGTTCGAGCAGGACGTCCCGCGTGAACACCTGGCGCGGCTTGCGGGCGAGCGCGACGAGGAGGTCGAACTCGAGCGGCGTGAGGGAGATCGGCACGCCGTCGCGGGTCACCTTGTGCGCGGGCACATCGATCTCGACCGGACCGATCGACAGCAGCTCGGCGGGTTCCTCGTCGGTACGACGCAGACGTGCGCGGACGCGTGCGACGAGCTCCTTGGGCTTGAAGGGCTTCACCATGTAGTCGTCGGCGCCGGACTCGAGACCCAACACGACGTCGACGGTGTCGGACTTCGCGGTCAGCATGACGATCGGCACACCGGAATCGGCGCGCAGCACGCGGCAGACGTCGATGCCGTTCATGCCGGGGAGCATGAGGTCGAGCAGCACCAGGTCGGGACGAATCTCGCGCACCGCGGTCAGCGCCTGCGTACCGTCGCCGACCACGAAGGGCTCGAAACCCTCGCCGCGCAACACGATCGTCAGCATCTCGGCGAGTGCGGCGTCGTCGTCGACGACAAGGATGCGGGGCTTCATGCCCTCAATGGTGACACCACCGTGATGCAACCGTGGTGATCGACGCGCCGGGACGGGCGTTCTGACCCGATCCGGGGCACCCACCTAGACTCCCCCGGGTGGGCCATTTGATTGCTGTCGAGGGGATCGACGGCGCCGGGAAGAACACCTTGGTGACCGGGCTGGTGAACCGGTGGACGGCGCAGGGCCTGCGGGTCACGACGTTCACCTTTCCCCGTTACGGGCAGTCGGCGACCGCCGACATCGCCGCCGAAGCCCTGCACGGGTCCCACGGCGACCTCCGGGGGAGCGTGTACGCGATGGCGCTGCTCTTCGCACTCGATCGCGCGGCGGCCGTCGACGACATCGCCGCCGCCACCGCGGACAACGACATCGTCATCCTCGACCGCTACGTCGCCTCCAATGCCGCATACAACGCGGCCCGACTCCACCAGGACGCCACCGGCGAGGTGGCCGGGTGGGTCGCCGACCTCGAATTCGGACGCTTCGGCCTGCCCGTTCCCGATCAGCATGTGCTGCTGGGAGTTCCACCGGAGGTCGCCATGAGACGCGCGGCCGAGCGCGCCGACCGGGACGCGACGAGGGCACGCGACGCCTACGAACTGGACGACGCCCTGCAACGTCGGGTGGATGCCGTCTACCGACAACTCGCCGAGATGGGGTGGGCGTCGCCGTGGCACCGATTCGACGGCGAGGACATCGACTCCCTCGCGGGTGTCCTGACCCCCTGACCCGGCGGGCATCGCTCGGCGGACAGCGCATGACGGACGGCGCGCCGCCGGCACCGTTCGAATGACTGCACGGATGGCCGTGCCCCAGTGCTTGGTTAGCCTGGAGACAACGATGTGGGAGGGCTCTCATGACCTATCAGCCACCACCACCCGGTGGCCGGCCTCCGCCGTACGGCCCCGGGCCGCACGGCGGCGATCCCGGCCCTGGCCACCGCCCGGGGCCCGCACCCCACCCACCGGCGGGTCGCATCCCACCGCCGTACGGCCCACCTCGCCCCTCCGGCCCGTACGGCCGGCCGCCGTCGGGACCCTATGGCCCGGGCCCTCACACACCCGGCCCCTACGGTCAGGGCTTCGGCGGTCCGCCGGGTCCACCGATGCCGCCTCGGCGCGGCAACACCGGAGCAGTCGTGGCCTGGGTGATCGGCGGAGTCGCGCTCGTCGCAGTGCTCGCACTCGTCGTCACGCTCGTCGTGACCCGTTCGGGCACAGACGATTCCGCAGTCGCGAACGAGTCTGCTCCGTCGTCGCCCAGCGTTGGCTCGAGTAGCTCCGTCCCGGGCGGATCGGGTTCGGAAGCCGGGTCCGACGACCCGGCCGCGCTGTCGGAGATCCGCGCGGCCCTGCTGGCGTACATCTCCGCCCGCAATGCCCGCGACGTGCAGCAGATGCGCTCGGCCGTCTGCACCCAGTCACGCGACCGCATCACCGATGCCCCGCCCGCCGATGGCGGCGACATCGTTCTCGACGGATTCCTCGACACCGTCATCGACGGCAACGTCGCCCAGTCCGAAGTGCTCTCGCACCTCGAAAGAAGCGGCCAGCGAACGGCTTCGGAGAAGTCGAACGAGCGTTTCCGGAACGAGCAAGGGGCCTGGATCTACTGCCCGGACGCCGAACCGGACATCGGCGCCTGAGCGCCCGGGCGAGCCGCCGTGGCCAGACCAAGGCCCAGACAGGAGAAGAGCCCCACCTCGGTGGGGCTCTTCTTCGTCGTGCAGGCGTTTCCGCGTTGGATCAGTACCGGTAATGATCCGGCTTGTACGGACCCTCGACATCGACGTTGATGTACTCGGCCTGCTCCTTGGTGAGCTTGGTGAGCTTGCCGCCGAGTGCCTCGACGTGGATGCGCGCCACCTTCTCGTCGAGGTGCTTGGGCAGACGGTAGACCTCGTTGTCGTACTCGTCGTTCTTGGTCCACAGCTCGATCTGCGCGATGACCTGGTTGGAGAAGCTGTTGCTCATCACGAAGGACGGATGACCCGTGGCGTTGCCGAGGTTCAGCAGGCGCCCCTCGGACAGCACGATGATCGACTTGCCGTTCTCGAAGATCCACTGGTCGACCTGCGGCTTGACGACGATCCGCTTGGCGCCGGAGCGTTCGAGGCCGGCCATGTCGATCTCGTTGTCGAAGTGGCCGATGTTGCCCAGGATCGCCTGGTGCTTCATCGCGCGCATGTGCTCCAGCGTGATGATCCCGAGGTTGCCGGTGGAGGTGATGACGATGTCGGCGTTGCCGATGGCGTCCTCCACCGTCACGACGTCGAAGCCGTCCATGAGGGCCTGCAGGGCGTTGATCGGGTCGATCTCGGTGACCTGCACGCGTGCGCCCTGACCGGCGAGCGACTCGGCACAACCCTTGCCCACGTCGCCGTAGCCGCAGATCAGAACCTTCTTGCCGCCGATGAGGACATCGGTGCCGCGGTTGATCCCGTCGATCAGCGAGTGCCGGGTTCCGTACTTGTTGTCGAACTTGGACTTGGTGACCGAGTCGTTGACGTTGATCGCGGGGAACGCGAGTTCACCGGCCGCTGCGAACTGGTACAGGCGCAGGACACCGGTGGTCGTCTCCTCGGTCACGCCCTGAACCGACTCGGCGATCGCCGTCCACTTGCCCTTGTCGGTCTCGAAGCGCTTGCGCAGCAACTCGAGGAACACCTTGTACTCGGCGGGATGATCGTCTTCGGCGGGCGGTACGACGCCGGCCTTCTCGAACTCGGCGCCGCGCAGCACCAGCATGGTCGCGTCGCCACCGTCGTCGAGGATCATGTTCGCCGGCTCGTCCGGCCAGGTCAGCATCTGCTCGGCGGCCCACCAGTACTCCTCCAGCGTCTCGCCCTTCCAGGCGAAGACCGGGACCCCCTTCGGGTCATCCGGGGTGCCGTTCGGACCCACCACGATCGCAGCGGCGGCGTGGTCCTGAGTCGAGAAGATGTTGCACGACGCCCAGCGGACCTCGGCGCCGAGCGCCACCAGGGTCTCGATCAGCACCGCGGTCTGAACCGTCATGTGCAGCGACCCGGAGATGCGAGCACCCTTGAGCGGCAACACGTCTGCGTTCTCGCGACGCAGTGCCATGAGTCCGGGCATCTCGTGCTCGGCGAGCTCGATCTCCTTGCGGCCGAAGTCCGCGAGGGACAGGTCGGCCACCTTGTAGTCGATTCCGTTGCGGCTGTCGGCCTTCAGCTCGTCCTGAGCAGTCGTCATCTGATCCCCTTGTCGTTCGCGTTCGGGCGCCACTTGATCCAGCGCGTATGCGTTCGATTCAGGCTATCGGACCGAGCGTCGAGGTCCGTAGAGCAGGGCGAGCGAAGCGGCGCGTCAGGTGTCGCGGGACGGGTGGGGGCGTGCGGCACGCTCGTCGTCGGCGCGGACCACGTCCGGGTCCTCCGCCAGCCCCTCGACCTCTGGTCGACGCCTCAGGAACACGATACTCGCGACGAGACCACCCCACACGATGGTGATCGACACGATGAGCATGACGACGGCGATACCACTCATCGGACGGTCTCCTTGGTGGTCGGGCCGCCCGCGCGACCCACATCGGACAAGGGTGGCCAGGGTAGGAAATCCGGTTGATCACGCCCCTTCCACGACGGCAGGGTGAGCAACACCGATGCCACGACGACCAGGGCGATCGTGCCCCAACCGAAGACACCGAGGTACCAGGTCGGGTATCCCTCATAGCCCTCGTCGATGACCGACCACACCTTCTGAACCAGCATGATGATGAGGAAGATCGGCGCGACGACCCCGACCAGGGCCAGCCATATCCGGCCGACCTTGAACGTCGACACAGCGTTCAGATGCTGCCGAAGCATGTCTCCGCGGCGGAGGACCCAGATCAGGATGATCGTCATCATGATGGCGGACGAGACCACGCCGACGTTGTTGGCGAACATGTCCACGGTGTCCAGCGCGATCAGACCCGAAGTCGTCGAGAACAGTGCGATCGAGATCAGTCCGCAGATCCCGGAGACGCCGACGGCGGCCTTGGTACGACTGATTCCCCACTTGTCCTGGAGCGCGCCGGAGACTCCGATCATGAGCGAGATCAACGACGTGAAACCGGCGATGACCAGCGAGCCGAAGAACAGGGCGCCGAAGAAGGCGGCACCCGGCATCTCCGAGATGACCGCAGGGAATGTGACGAATGACAGGATCGGACCGGTCAGCCCTTCCAGGTCCGACACCGCCACCTGCTGCTGGTAGGCGAGGAACCCGAGCGCAGAGAAGACACCGATACCGGCCAAGATCTCGAACGACGAGTTGGCGAAGGCGACGACCAGTCCGGAACTGGTCATGTTGGCCCGCCGTCGCTGGAACGACGCGTAGGCGATCATGATGCCGAACGCAATCGACAGTGAGAAAAAGATCTGACTGTAGGCGGCGATCCAGACATCGAGGTCTTTCAGTGCGGCCCAATCCGGGGTGAAGAGCGCATTCAGACCTTCGGCTGCGCCGGGCAGGGTCACGGCGCGGATCACCAGTCCCGCGAACCCGATGAACAGCAATGGAATGAAGACGATGTTGACCTTCTCGATGCCGTTGGCGACGCCCAGGATGAGGACGGCCAGCACCGCCAACCACACGACCACGAGCGGTAGCGCGACCCCTCCGACGATGGTCGTCGACACGCCGGGGTCACCGACCTTGAGATAGTCCTGGGTGAAGAACGTCGCGGGATCGTCGCCCCAGCTCTGCTTGAACGAGAAGAAGAAGTAGCTCAGCGCCCACGCGATGACTGCTGCGTAGTAGACGCCGATGACGAACAGCAAGCCGGTCTGGAACCAACCCAGCGCCTCGACGGGCTTCTTGATACGCCGGAACGACAACGGCGCAGTACCGCGAAAGCGGTGCCCGACGGCGTAGTCGAGAAACAGGATCGGGATGCCCGCGGTGAGAAGGGCGATCAGATACGGAATGAGGAAGGCGCCGCCGCCGCTCTCGTAGGCCACGCCGGGAAATCGCCAGATGTTGCCGAGTCCCACGGCGGAACCGATTGCGGCAAAGATGAAGCCGGAGTTACGGGTGAACTGCTCCCGGCCACCTCCGACGGTGCTGGCTGATGCCACCGCTGCCTCCTCGTCGAGTACTGCTCGCTCGAGGCCGGTCAGCCTCGGAGCTTGTAGGTGCTGACGCTATCGCACGACGAGGTCCTGGCGTGGCTGTTGGGTGCGGCGCGCCCGGCCCCGAGAACGGGGACCCGCAGGATGCACCCCGTGAGTCCCCGTCGGGGCGGTCGAGCCCGGGTGCCCGGGCCCCGGATCAGACGAGACCGCGGAAGCCCGATCCAATCGCCGAGTCGGTGTCCTGCATGATGCGACTGGCGTTGCTGACGCCCTGCTCCAGCGAGGTCAGCGAGTCACGGGACTGGGTGAAGATCCGGTCGAAGGCGCTCTGCGCGTCGAGGTAGGCAGCCTTGGCCTGCTGGGAGTTCCAGTTACCGTCGAGCGCTGCAACCTGCGCCTTGAGCTGGCTGTTGAGGTCTTCGAGCTGTGCGAAGGCCGCCCGCAGGCCGCCGCTGAGGTCGCCGAGGGCGGCGAAGTCGTAGTTGATCGAACCGTTCATGGTGGTTCCTTTCCGGAGCGTGGGGTTGGGACGGTGTGGGTCAGACGTTGGTGCCGAGGCCGCGAGCCGCGGCGGCGTCCTGGTCCTCGTAGCCGGCGAAACCGTTGGTCAGCTGGGTCTTGATCTGCTCGAGCAGCTGATTCATGGTGAGCGCGGCCTTGTTCCAGTCGGTGTGCGTGCCGTCGAAGGCGACGCCCGCCGAGCCCTGCCACGTGGGCGTCGCGTTGCCAGCGTGCTGCGCGATCTGCTTGATCGTGTCCTTCATCTCCTCGACGAGACTGCCGACCCTGGCCGCGGTGGCCTGTCCGTCTGCGACGTTCACCGTGACGCCGGCACCGCCGCCTGCTCCTGGCAAGTTCAGCATGAGTTCTCCTCCTGTGTAACGGCACCGATCGGCGATGCCCCCGTTGGTATCCGTGACACAGATACCCCTGACAGTTGTCTTCCGCGGCGGTCTGTTCCGCGAAATCCCCCCGTGCGGATCATGGCATCCATGTTCCGCCGGGCAGGGTCTCTATCAACAGGCCGACGGCCTGTGCGATTCGATGACCCGATCCCGGCGACAGGGTGGTCCACACCCGACCGTCCGGGGACTTACTGGGACTCGTCACGACTCGACCCCGATCGGTGTCGAAAATCGCTATGGCCCCAGAAGATTGAGCAAACCGGCCGTCCTCGTTCATCGAGGCGACGATCTCGGTTCGCGTACGGCACGACGCGAACGCCGACGAGACGACCATCGCGTCCGCGGGCGTCGCACCCAGCGCGTGGAGTGCGTCCGTGGTCTCCGCGCCCGACGCACAGCGACCGAGACGGTCGACGACCTCGTCAGCGGGCGCGGAGAACGCGGTGAACTCCGCGGGCGGTACCCGTTCGGAGTCGAACTGCGCCCGTACTAGTGCGGCGAGCGCCGCCACGTCGGCGACGTCGACGATCGTCAACTCGATCCGGCCACCGCACCTCACGGCGACCACGTGGTCATGACCGTTGCGTGCCAGACAGACACGCCGAACACCGGAGTCGGAATACGACCTGATCTCGATCTCTCGCTGCGGCTGCGCCAGGACCCGGAGGACCGTCGCGGTCCACAGGCTCGGTTCGCCGTGCTCGACGAGACCGAGTTCGTTGATGGCGGCGTCGGCCTCACGGTCTGTCGCCGACGGTGACCCCGTATCCACCGTGCCCCCCAGATCGAGGACGACGGGCCAGGTCTGGACGCCGAACCGCTCGCCGACGCGCCGCAGGACCGCGAGATCGAACACCGTCCCGGCGTCGTGGGTCATCGGCATCATCGGCTCTCTCCCGGGCCACCGAGCATCAGGGTCTCCGAGAGATACCGCGGGTCGACGCCGGACGCGTCGCGCCAGGCGGCCGACACATAGTGCGCCGCAGGTTGTTCCGCGGTGGCGATGTCCGCCCACGTGGCCGGTGTGTCCGCAGCTTCGGCCGACTCGGAGGCGGAAGGGCCTTCGGATACCTCTGCGGCCGCGTCGGCGGCGACCGTCCGCAGGGCGGTGGTCCGATCGGCGGGGACGACGCCGGGCGTCATGGGAGGCGGGACGCCGGCCCCTGTCGATGTCGCCGACGTACCCGAGGTCACCATCGACGACGCGGCCTGTGCTTGTCCCGCGGCGACCACCGTCGGTGCGTACCTGAGTTTCTCGGCCGGTGGTGCGAAGGCGCCGGGCAACCCGCCGAACATCGGCACCGCAGCCGGCGCCGAGACCGGGGCGGCGGGCGGCGCGACGGCGCGGGCTGCGGCCGCCCGTTCAGCCGCGAGCGCATCTCCGGATACGAGATCCGGTGCTGGACGGCCGGATTCCCACGGGGCACCGACCGGCTCGGTCGCCTGCTCGTAGGTCTGCATGACACGTGCCGCGCGCAGACGCTGCTGGTGCACGGCACGCTCGGCTTGGGCCGCGGCACCGGCGATGATCGGCGCGACGACGGTGGCCGTGGTGGTGATCTCCTGTAGTTTCTCGACAACGGCGACCTCGGCGAGGTCCGGCATCTGCAAGCGCGCCACCGTGATCGCAGCCGCCTGCGACTCGGCACGCAGGGCGTTGTCCGCAGCCCGGCCGGCCGTCTCGGCGAACCAGGGTGCGAGCCGGGTGAGCTTCTCGAACGCGGCGCTGGCGTGGGCGGACTGCCAATGCACTCCCAACCGGGCGAGTACTGCCGCGTATTCGATACCCGCCTCGCCGATGTCGGTGGCCAGTGACGCCCAGGCGACACCCGCTTCCGCCAGGGGCGCGGGACCGGGTCCGGCGCCGAGGTCGGTGGCGAGCTGTTCGGTGGTGCGTGTATCCCAGTTGACTCCGGTGAAGCCGATCATGGTGCCCTCCCCTCGGCGGCGTCAGGTTCGTCTTGCGTGATGGTGGTCGCGTGTGATCGTCGTCGGATGAGCGCCGCTTACAGCGCGACCTTGAAGGCCTCGGATGCCTCGGCGTCGCCTTCGGTGAATCCGGCGGCCTGTGCACGCAACACTGCCGCGATCTTGCGCATCTCGAGAACTCCGGTGGCCGAGTCCTTCTCGAACTCCTCGGCAACCGTCGTGAAGCTGGCCGCCGCCGCCGTCGACACCTCGTCGCGGCCCTGCGCGGCCACCGGGAGTGCGCGGCCAGCGCTGGTCAGCGCGAGTTCGAGACGGTCTGCGATGCGGTCGAGATCAGCTGCCGCCGAGAGCAATTCGGCGGGATCGACCCGAAGTTGGGCGTTGCTCATACATCCTCGTTTCGTTGGGGGCCGGGCAGACCCAGCCGTAATTCGATGTCGGGACTCGGTTCGCTGTCCGCTGTCTCCTCGTGACCGATGACCGCCGGCGCGACCTCGGGGGATTCGCCGACGACGCGACGTCCGTTGTCCTCGGTCACGAGATAGTCGGGCACGGAGTGCTGATCTTCGGCGGCACCGGCCCCACGAGCGCCTGCCGCACCCATCGGAGCGCCGCCCATCGGCATGGCTGCTGGTGCCGTGGTCGTCGGCCGGGCGGCCGTCGGAGTGCCCAGGGCGGGCTCACCGACCGCGAAGTTCGTCGGCACGGTCGGACGGGATGTACTGAGAGGCGACATCATTCCGATGCCACCGACACCCCCGCCGCCGCCACCACCGCCTCCCCCGCCACCGGATCCCCCGCCGTGGGGTTTCGTCGACAACGCCGCCGGAACGACCGAGGGTGAGTCCGCGTGGTCGACGTTGAGCATCTTGCTGATGGGCTGCATGAGGGAGGCCGGTAGCTCCGTCGCCGTGGAGACAGCAGGCGACACCACGTCGAGGATCGAACTCGCGAGCGTGAACGGTGACTGCCCGGCGGCTGCGGTGGGCGCACCGGTGACGGCGACGGGGGCGCCGTTGACGGCCATCGCCGTGGTCGGCGCAAGCAGCTCCGCCCGGGTCACGGCGACTGCCGCGGTGGCCTGAGACAAACCGATGGAAGCGATTCCGGCCGCCAGGGTGAGACCGGCGCCGATCGCCGGCGAGGTGATCATCGGGATGACCGTCGTGAGCTTCGCGACCGTCGCGGCGATGATGCCCTGCACGATCGCCAGGCCTTTAGCAACGATCCCCGCCGCGGCCTTGGTGTCGAACGAGATTCCCGAACCCTGGGTCGCGAGTGCGGTGCTGTCGGCACCGGCCTCAGCGGTCTTCGCGCCGGCGCTCACCGCCCCTTGCCCCGCCCACAGTTGGTCGGCGAGCTTGAGTGCGCTCTGCCCCATGGTCATCGACGTCTCGAGCACCTTCGTCAGGCTGTCGAAGATGATCGTCGGGTCGAAGCCGCCGCCGGAGAGGTCGCCGGTGCCGAATCCGCCGAGGAGGTCGGTCATCGGCTTGATGAAGATGTCCAGGTTCGGAGGCTGGAGCGGAGGCAGTCCGGGCATCGGAGGCAGCGGCGGCAGCACGGGCAGGGGCGGTAGCCCCATCCCGCCGAGCACGTCGCCAACGGTCCGATCGAGGATCGGCCCGAGCGGCGTGGCCTCGATCATCTGCTGCACCGTCATGTGGTTGAGCGCCGGAACGTCGGGGATGCCGGGCAGGCCCGGCATCGGTGGTGGAGGTGTCACAGCACCGAACGGATTGCCGCAGCGCTCGCGGCGTCGGTGCCCTCGAATTCGGCGAGTCCCGCGGCGGTCGAGGCCGCGGTGGCCGCATGCACCGCGGCCAGTTGCCCCACCGACATGAGATGACTTGCCTGCGCGGCGATGAACGCCGCGAGGAACTCCTGTCCGATGAGCCCGAAGACGGGCACCATGGCCGCGGTGTTGGCTGCGGCGTCGATGGAGCCCGCCGAGCCGACGGCCGTTGCCATCGCCGCGTTGGTGGCGGCGAAGCCCTCGAGAACCTCTGGTGTCACCTTGACGTTCGTCATCTGGAACCCCCTTGTTGGTCAGTGTGGTCGATCGGTTGCTTGTGCGTCGGACAGGTCATTCGGCCGGACGAGCTCCGAGCATGTCCCCGAACGATTCGTTGAACTCGTCGGTCACCACGGCGATGCGGGCGTAGACCTTTTGCGCGGCGAGAGCCGAAGTCGCGACGATCTGTTCCGCCAGACGTGCCGCACCGAGTTCGTTGGCGCCATAGGCAAGCCGTAGATCGGTCAGCGCACCTTTGCAGTCGACCTCGGCGGTGACCAGTCCGTCCGGGGATGTCTCCCGGACCGAGACCGCCTGCAGTGCCTCCTGGAAAGAGTGCAGCCCGTCGAGTTGCCGTTGTGCACGCGCCTCGAGTTCGTCCATCGCCCAGCTCATCGCTTCAACCACGACGCCGGCGCGCCGGCCTCCTCGTCGTCGCGCCATTCGGCACGAGCCAGATCGTCGGAACTCGGCAGGTTCATCTCCCCGACGAGGTCACGGTCGACCCCGGAGGCGAGGAGGCTGTCCCGCAGGCGGATCCCGGCGGACATCGCGGACTGTTGGCAGAGCCGCAGGATGTCACCGGCCAGCACCGATGGGTCCTTGTGCAATTCGGACGGGTCGATGCGGACAGCCACCGGAAGTCCGTGTGCGGTGGTTCGGACCGCGAGACCGCCGGACCGCGATCGGGCAGTCGAGAACTCGCGCATAGCAGCCCACGGGTCGTCGCCGTCTCGATCGACGTCGCGTACCGCCGACTCTTCGGAGTAGGTCATGGACAGTGCACCCCCTTCACGCCGAATAAGACGCAGGCGGGGCCCGTTACGGTTCCATCGAATTTTCGTTCGACAGAACCCGACCTCCCACATGCGGATCCGTGAAGAACCGCGCACCCCGCTGCGCTCATGTGCTGAGTGCCTGATACTGCCATACTCGGGTCAACGCCACCACACCAACGATGCGGTATGCCAAACGCGCCGAGTATCGGCTGTGGACGTAGACCGGAACCAGCCGCCGGCCTTGGGTAGACTGCCGCTCGACGCAGCCGAGGCTGATCGCTGAGCAGGGTGTTCGCTGCACGCCGCCACCAGGATCACGCAGCCACGAGATCGCCGCCCGGCCGCTTGACCAGAGGATTCACCGATGACGTACGAGAACCCCACGACGCCCGACGGTTCGAACGCCGACGCGCCGGCGCCGCCGCCGTGGCTGCAGTTCGCGCCGCCACCTCCGGCACCCGCGGGGGATGCGCCTCACACGGCACCCCAACGTCCGGATGACCAAAATTCATCGGGGGATCATCAGCCCGGCACCGAAGCGCCGATGTGGAGGCCGGGTGCCCCAGGAGCCCACCCAGAACTCACGGCACCGGGGGTCGCGGGCGCCGATGCGCAACCGCCGCGGTCCGGACCGTTCGACCACCCGATCGGGGGCGCCGTCCCGCCTTCTGATGCACGCCCGGGAAACCCACGGCCCGAACACCCAGGGCCAGAACACGCTGGGCCGCCACATCAGGGGCCGGCATATCAAGGGCCGGGACATCCCGGTCCGGAACGCCCGGGACCGGCACACGCCGAGCCGATCCAGGCGCCGCCCGCGACGCGCTGGGCGAGCCCGGAACAACCTCCGGCCGCCGCACCGCCGCACCACGAGGCACCGTTCTTTCCCGGTCCCCCGCCGGGGCAGCACGAACCCCATGATCCGTACTCCCCCGGGTCCGCCCCTGTGCCGGGCCCCTCGCCAGCTCCGGGCGGTTTCGAGCCGTCGCCACCGCCTCCCGTCGGCTACCCACCCCAACCCCCGCATCAGCAGGGCGGGCCGACCGCCGGTCAGGGTCACCTCCCCACTTTTCCCGGGCACCCGATGCAGCCCGGATACGCTCCGCCGCAGGGTGGTCCGTCGCTCGACGAGGTGGCGCTCATCCGCAAGGCGCGCCGCGCACCGAGCCGCGGGTGGCGCCGCGCGGTGCACACATTGTCGGCCGGCGCCATCAATCCCGGTGAGTCACAGGGCGACATCGCGTTCCAGCAGCTACTCGAACGGGTGAACCGGCCGGTCCGCGGGGACTACCGCATCGCCGTGCTGTCCCTGAAGGGTGGCGTCGGAAAGACCACGACCACCGTCGGTCTCGGCTCAACCTTCGCCTCGCTGCGCGGCGACCGCGTGATCGCCGTCGACGCCAACCCCGACCTCGGCACGCTCGCACAACGGATCCCGCAACAGACGCGGTCGACGGTCCGCGACCTGCTCGCCGACGAGAACGTCTACCGCTACTCCGACGTCCGAGCGCACACCTCACAGGCACCCAGCCGACTTGAAGTCCTTGCCTCCGAGCGCGATCCGGCTATGGCCGAGGCGTTCAACGAGGAGGAGTACCGCGGTGTCATCACCGTGCTGCAGCGGTTCTACAACATCATCATCACCGACTGCGGTACCGGCCTGAGCCATTCGGCGATGAACGGGGTCCTCGACCTCGCGAACACGATCATCCTCGTCAGCTCACCGGCTCTCGACGGTGCCCGCAGCGCCGGCGCCACCCTCGATTGGCTGGAAGCGCACGGATTCGGACACCTCGTCTCGCGCGCCGTCGTCGTCCTGAGTTCGTCGCGGCCAGGGTCGTCGACCATCGACACCGACCAACTGGGCCAGCACTTTCTCACGCGATGTCGCGCCGTGCACAAGATCCCGTTCGACGACCATCTCGCCGAAGGCGCGGATGTCGACCTTGAATTGATGTCGAAACCGACGAAGCGGTCGTTCGTCGAGCTGGCGGCCACCATCGCCGACGATTTCTCCGGAGGGCCCGGACATCGCGAGGAGCCTTTCTTGCGATGAGAACGTTCAAGACGCCAAACAGCAGTATGTCGTTGCTATAGTTCACGCGATCATGTCCGGGACGGGGGAAGCATGACCGATTTTGCAGTGAATCCAGGGGCGGTGGGTGGCGCATCCACTTCCATCTCCGCGGTGGCGTCGACGATCGAGGGATACACCCTCACGTCCTCGTTCAGCGCGCTGACCGGCGCATTCGTCGGTGCGACGAATCCGATGACCGAAGTGGCCGGTAGCGGCGACCAACAGGTCACGTCGTCGCTGAACAACGCCGCGGGTGCGGTCACCGCGTTCTCCGAGATGATCACCTCGTTCAAGAACTCGACGGTCGAACTCGACGGCGAGAATGCGACGTTCATCCGCCAGGCCGTCTCTTACCCGGCCGGTCCCGCGTGACGGTCCGGGGATGACGCCGACTTACGACCAGGTCATCGGGTGGAAACCAGAATCGCTCGGCGACATCGCATCAGCGGCGCGAACGCTCCAGACCGACCTCGACGGCCAGGCTCCGAGGGCCGGTGATCCGGTCATCAACCTCACCACCGCAGAGTGGAAAGGGTTGGCCCGCACCGCCGCCGACGGTCGCGCGGAGAGCATCACTCGGTGGTTGAGATCGTTGTCCGACCAGTATGGGTCCCTCGCAGCGGCTTTGGGCAACGGCAAGACAGCCATCCGCGGTGCGATGACGACGTTGGAAAATCAGAAGTCCACAGCGGCCGCGCTCGGTTACGAGTTGCGCACCGACGATCCCGCCTACAACGTGGATTTCAAGAAGTCGATCGCACCCGACGGCGCCAAGTACAACAAAGACACCGCGACAGAGCTCCAGCAGGCACTCCTGGATCTCGGCCGCGCCGCCGACACCGCAGTGTCGGATACGAATTCGGCGGTCTCTGCCGCCCTCAGTGCGATCGCCGGTCTCACGCCGGCGTCGATCGCGCAGAACAGTTCGACCATCGACCCGACCAAGGCAGCGCCGGACGCACAGGCGATTCTCTCCGGGACCGCGACTCCAGAACAACGCGCGCGGTTCGAGCGAGCCATGCAGCTCACACCGGAGCAGCTGGCACGCCTCCAACTCGGGCAGCCCGTCGACATCTCCCCAGAGCAATTCCTCTACATCAAACACGCGACGGGAGCAGTCGACGTAGGCGACGGCCGTTATCTCACAGGCATATCGGCCTTCAACACCTTCGGCACCGACTTCGGTCGGCCGAACCCCACGTCGCAAAGCGCCCGAGCGGCGCTCGCCAACGGACTTCAAATCCTCTCGAACGAGAACGTCCACGCTGGCGGCATGCACGGCTCATTCAATCTCCTACCGCAGACGATCAAGGACGTTCTCGGCAACGACAACCCGGTCACCAGGAAGAACAACTCTGTCGTTCTCACGGGTGTGAACGACGCGTCGAAGATCGGGAAGCTCCTGCAAGCGGGCGACCCGCGATACCAAGCGGGGACGACGATCGATCGCTCCCTCGGAGAGCTGGGCCGGAAGTACACCGACGCCATCGCCCTGTACGAGCAGGAGTTGCAAGGCAAAAGCGCAAGCGGGATGTGGATCGACGGTCAGACCTACATCAATTCGTCGAACTCGCCGTTCATGGAGGCTGCCCCCCATGCTCTGGTCGAAGACGTTCTCGGCGCAGTCGGCCGCGACAAGATGTGGGTTCATGACGTCTTCACCGGGCAAGACGGCGCCGACTTCATACACGACCTCACGACAACCGACTGGCATGACAACGGTTCTGCGGCTGGAACCTTTTTCGATGTGGGTGCCGATGACGCGCGGTCCACTTCGTTCGACGTACCTCCAGATCATCGAACTCTGGGCCAACAGTTGGACTACGCGGCCGCTGAACGATCGGCGGGCATCTTCGAGGCCGTCTCCCGGTACATGGGATCTCATGACGGCTACGGCGCGCTGATGGACATTCCCGGAATTGCTGACAACCAGTCGATCGGCGAGCTCAATCCAGAGCTGGTTCGAACACTGGCCGAGTCCTTGAAGCCGTATGCCGGTGAGCTCGGCGGCGACCAGGATCAATCACTACCCGGTTTCAACGACGTTCCGGGGCAGAACGTCATCCACTCACCCGGCACCGACAACTTCGAAGGGTCATCGCGGATCTTCGGGCTTTTGGCAACCGACGAGACGGCTGCGAAAACCTTTTATTCCGAGGTGTATTCCCAGATCGCCGACGAAGCGGCCCGTTACGGCGCTGATCCCAACGCCGGTGACGCGGCGCATCGACTGGCTCTGATGTCCCACTTGCGCGGACTCGCCGACGAAGGGCTGCTGTACGCGGCCCACGACAAAGCCGGTGACGACTTCGCAGCGGCGAAAAGTGCATATGAGTTGAAGGGAAAGATCCTCGACGATGTACTCAAAGTGTCCGACCTCGGCACCGGCAAGCTGACCGACAAGGCACCAGGATCCGACATCCTGCTCGACCACGTGAAAGACGGTCTCAAGAATTCGCTACTGGGGCCGGCACCATCAGAGGATGGTTTCGATCCTGCGACATACAAGCTGCAGATAGACGGGTCATCGGGCGGCACCGGCAGCGCCGTAGGCGACATCCGAGCGGCGATTGTGGCCGCAAGTGTGGGAGACATCCGGCCTCAGCTCGACCCAGCCTTTGCGGAGCGGTTAGACGACCGGGGCTGGTTCAATCCCGACGGTTCTCTGAGGAGTCGGGACGAAATACTCGAGACACGCAAGACCAGCGAGACCGAACTCAGTATCGATACACGCACGATCGTGGAACAGCTCGCAGCCAAGACTCGAAACAGTAACCCTGGCAACATACCTGAGGACTATCGGAGTGTGTGGGGCGAGTCGGAAGAACTGGGAACCAAATGGAAACTGAACCTGCCCCCGTCATAGCTACGCGTTGTCGCGGCCTCGCGCCGCGTCGTTTGTGGAGCGCCAGGGCATTACCCACCCTGCTCGTCCAGGTCATCGGTGTCATCCTCATCGGGGCAGGTTGCTCGACGTCGGGTGCCGAACCGGCGGAAACCAGCGCCATTTCACGTCCCGACATTCCGTATTCGACCCAGTGGTCGGCCGCCGCCGGCATCGACGTCCAATCCCGACCAGCCGAGCTGGTCCGCGCCACCATCGACGGCGGCGAAATGTCTGCATGGGCAGGCGTCGACCACTCGTTTCCCGGTTACGCCGACGCCGTCGCCAATGCCCGCGAGTACTTCGGCTACTGGGGAAGCACTGACCAACCACCCACGCCCGGAAACCGGATTCCCGCGGCCGACACCGCGATGTCACGGCACATCGCGTCGATGACAACCTCCGATACCACCATCACCGCCCGCATCTGCACCATCAGACAGTCGATCAAACCCGCCTACCCGCCCCTTGAGAACACGGACGGAAGCTTCATCGGCGGGGCGCAACCACGAACGCTCGAAGTGCATCTCCGAAAATCGACTGACGCCTCCCCCGGAACCGCCGGCGAACGCGATGACTCGCCCACCGAGCACGACCCACGCGCTAGCGATCAGCCGTCCTGGAATGTTTACGGCAACTGGACCATCGACGCCATCCGCGACCTCTACGGCAAGAACAATATGTGGGGCGACGAACCCGAGTGTGTGGCCTGGTGGCACAAGAAGTTCCCAGGATGGTCGGGAACCACATCCCTGGACTTCCAACCGCCCCACCCCGTCAACGGCCCCTGGGAGTGGTACAACCTCCTCGCCCTCGACCCACCCGCACCACCGAGCTACCCCGAATGGATCGCACCCAAAGGCGCAGACGCATGATCGTGACAAGCATGGCCCAGGCATGCTGATCCGCACAGCGCCTACCCGCCCCGCTACAACGCTATTCGCCTGTGTCGTCGTCATCAGCGCATGCTCGACACCTCCACCTCAACCAGCCCCACCCAGTCCTGCTCAGCGACCCACGATTCCCTATTCGGTGCAATGGTCCGCAGCCGACGGCATCAACATCCAAGACCGGCCCGCGGAATTGGTCCGCGCCACCATCGATGCTGGCGAAATGGCCTCATGGGCAGGCACGAAAAACTCGTTTCCAGGGTTTGCGGAAGCAGTAGCCGGCACCCGCGAGTACTTCGGCAACTGGGGGAGCCCCTATCAGCCTCCAACACCGGGAAATCGCATTCCTGTTGCGAACACGGTGATGTCTCGCCACATTGCTTCGATGACTGCCACGGACACAGCTGTCACGGCACGCATCTGCACGCTGCGGCAAGCAGTCAAGCCTGCGTATCCACCCGCCGCCAACGCCGAGGGGAGCTTCATCGGCGAAGCGCGCCCTCGCACACTCGAGGTACAGCTCAGGAAACCTTCGGGCGTTTCTCCAGGCATCTCCGGCCACCGTGACGAGTCAGCTGCCAAACACGACCCCCGAGGTGACGATCAGCCGTCCTGGAATGTCTTCGGCAATTGGTCCATCGACGCCATCCGCGATCTACGGGGTGTGAACGACTTCTGGGGCACCGAACCCGAATGCATCGCCTGGTGGAAACAACTCTTCCCCGGATGGACAAGCGTGACGCGCCCCGGCGACTTTCGACCGCCCCATCCCGTCAACGGGCCGTGGGAGTGGTACAACCTCCTCGCGCTCGATCCTCCCGCACCACCGAGCTACCCCGAATGGATCGCACCCAAAGGCGCAGACGCATGATCGTGACAAGCATGGCCCAGGCATGCTGATCCGCACAGCGCCTACCCGCCCCGCTACAACGCTATTCGCCTGTGTCGTCGTCATCAGCGCATGCTCGACACCTCCACCTCAACCAGCCCCACCCAGTCCTGCTCAGCGACCCACGATTCCCTATTCGGTGCAATGGTCCGCAGCCGACGGCATCAACATCCAAGACCGGCCCGCCGAACTCATCCGCGCCACCTTCGACGGCGGTGAAATGGCCGCCTGGGCCGGAGTCGACCACTCCTTCCCCGGCTACGCCGACGCCGTCGCCCGCACCCGCGACTACTACGACAGCCTCGGCAGCACAACACAACCACCGAAACCACAAAACCTCCCACCCTGGGCATCGACCGTCCGGTACCGCCACATCACCACCCTCAACTCCACCGACACCCACATCACCGCCCGCATCTGCACCCTGCGACGGTTCATCAAACCGTTCGGCGAACCCACCCGCTACAGCGGTGACGGCAGCTTCTTCGGAGTGTCACCCCACACCCTCGACATCGTGCTGTCCAAACCCGCCGACACCTCCCCCGGCGTCCCCGGAGAACGCGACGACTCACCCGAACACGACCCACCCGGCAACAACCAACCCGACTGGAACGTGTACGGCAACTGGACCATCGACGCCATCCACGACCCCTACGGAGACAACGGCATCTTCGGGGATGAACCCGAATGCATGGCCTGGTGGCACGAACTGTTCCCCGGGTGGTCAGGAACCACATCCCTCGAGTTCGGACCGCCCCATCCCGTCAACGGGCCGTGGGAGTGGTACAACCTCCTCGCCCTCGACCCACCAACACCACCGAGCTACCCCGAATGGATCGCACCCAAAGGCGCAGACGCCTAAGCGGCTTCCTGGTTGGCGCGCCGGTCTCGTCGCGCGATCCGCCAGCGCCTCGCCAGGTGGATGAACGTGGGCACGACGATGGTGAGCACCGAGGCGATGATGAAGATCTCGATGTTGTCGCGGATGATCGGGACGTTGCCGAGGAAGTAACCGAGCAGGATGATCCCGGCGGCCCACGTGAAGCTGCCCAGGACGCTGAAGACGGTGAACGTCCGGTGGGGCATCCCGCTGAAGCCTGCGACCAGCGGCGTCAGCGTGCGGACGATCCCGATGAACCTGCCGAAGAACACGGTGAGCGGCCCGAAACGGTCGAAGTAGTGGTTCGTCTTCGCGAGGTATTCCGGCCCGATGGTCCGCATCAGCTTGCCCTCGACCACACTGCGACCCACCCGTCGCCCGATGAAGTAACCGCACTGGTCGCCGATGATCGCCGCCACTGGCACGGCCAGACACAGCAACCACAGCGGCGCGAACGGATCGGGTTGTGCCGCGAACACGCCCGCGGTGAACAACACCGAGTCGCCCGGGAAGATGAACCCGACCAGGATGCCGGTCTCCACGAAGATCAGCACGCACAGACCGATGAGGCCACCGGTGGCCACGAACGACTCGATGTCGAAGGGGTTCACCACGTCCAGAGTAGTGAAGTCCTGCCACTACCTGCGCCTTCCAGCAGCAGGATGGCCGACCTGTCGGCAGACATTCAGACGCCGGTAACCCGTCGGCGCCCGCCCCTGCGCATCCCGGCGAGCATGCCGGCCCAGCATGCGGTTTACTGGCGGGAATCAGCGCGTCGCCGACCGACCGACCCGAGCCAGGAGGAGATCACCCGTGCCGACGCAGACATCCGGGCCCACGACGACCCCGGGGCCAGCACTCCGCCCGGTCTCCGACACCGACGTCCGAGTCGAGTACCACACCATCCACGGTTACCGTCGCGCGTACCGGATCGCGGGTAGCGGACCGGCACTGCTGCTCATCCACGGGATCGGTGACAACTCGTCGACGTGGGACGAGGTCATCCCGATCCTCGCGCAGCACTACACCGTCATCGCGCCGGACCTCCTCGGCCACGGACACTCCGCCAAACCCCGAGCCGATTACTCCGTCCCGGCCTTCGCCAACGGGATGCGCGACCTGCTCGTCGTGCTGGGCGTCAGCAAGGTCACCGTGGTCGGCCACTCCCTCGGTGGCGGCGTGGCGATGCAGTTCTGCTACCAATTCCCGCGGTTCGTCGAACGCCTCGTCCTGGTCGCCGCAGGTGGGGTCACCCGCGACGTCAACCCGGCTCTGCGGTTGTTCTCACTGCCCGTCGTCCCGCAGTTGTTGTCGACCCTCCGCATCCCCGGCGTGGTACCGGGCCTCACCACCCTCGCCAGAGCGGTCGTGGCAGCGCCGGTGCCTCCGCTGTTCCCGTCCTCGGCAACACCGAGGCATCTACTCGCCGACCACGAGGACCTGATGCGCGTGCTGAGCGGACTCGCCGACCCCACCGCATCGGCGGCGTTCCTGCGCACCCTGCGAGCCGTCGTCGACTGGCGGGGTCAGTCCGTCACCATGCTCGACCGCTGCTATCTGACCGAACGCTTGCCTGTCCTCCTCATCTGGGGCGATCGCGACATCGTCATCCCCTACCATCACGGCGAACTGGCTCATTCAGCGATCCCGCACTCCGAACTCGAAACCTTCTCCGGCTCGGGACATTTCCCGTTCCACGACGACCCGGAACGGTTCTGCCGCCTCGTCATCGACTTCATCGCGCGCCACGCTCCCGTCGAGTTCGATCCGCTCAACTGGCGCCACCTCATGTCCGAGGGCGCGCATCCCGAGCAGTTCGTCGGCGACGACGACACCGTCGACGAGGTCCTCGAGGCCTTCGAGGACGAGCGCAACGCCACCTGACCCACCGCGCCATCGGGTGTGCCACCATTGCTGGATGACCCACCCCGGTAACGGCGACCACGGCACATGGCCGTTGCCGCATCAGCCGAACGCGTACGACTCGAGCCCCGGATTCGTGCCCGCGCCGGCCCAATTCCCGGCTCCCGGTGTGTTTCCCGGGCAGAACGCGCCCTACTACGACGCCGGCGCGGCAGCGCTTCCCGAGCCGCCGCTGGTCGTCATCGGCGACATCACCTGTACACAGAACTACGTGATCACGCCGTCGGGCACGTTCCCGATCGCGGGCTCCCAGTGGGAGGTCACCGACATGTCGGTGTCGACCGAACAGATGTCACAGACGGGTCTGGTGCTGGCGCTCGTCGGGTTCTTTCTGGTCTGCTTTCTGAGTCTGCTGTTCTTGCTCATGAAAGAACGTCGCACCACGGGTTACATCCAGGTGCGGGTCCGGGGCGCGGGCGGCGGGATGCACGTCACGAACATCCTGGCCACCTCGCCGTGGACCATGAGCGATGTGTCCGGACGTGTGTACTACGCGCGCGACCTGGCATCCAGGGCCTGAAACGTCCGAACAAACGAAGAAGAGTCGATCACCCACGAGGAGGACCACCCGATGACCAGTCCCGACAATCCCGGGGACAAGCCGCACGATCCATTCGTCAAGAACCCCGCGCCCTCCGACCAGAGTCAGCCGGGCACGACGCCGACCGATCCGACACAGGACTCCGGCAGCACGACCGCATTCGGCGCCGGCCAGGACTCCCAGACCCAATACGGTTCTCAGCAATTCGGTTCTCAGCCATACGGGGGTGACCAGTACGGATCCCAGCAGTACGGGTCGCAGCCGTCCGGCGCGCAGGACTTCGGGACCGGCCAGCCCTACGATGCGCAGCAGCAGTACGGGGCCCAGCAACAGTACGGGGCCCAGCCCTACGGCGCGCCGGCGTACCCCGCCCCGGGTTACGGGGCGCCCCAGTACGGTTACGGCGGAGCACCCGACCCCACCGCGCCCTACGGCCGCGATCCCGCCACCGGTGAACCGCTATCGGACAAGTCCAAGCTCGTCGCGGGCCTGCTGCAGATCTTCCTCGGCAGCCTCGGCGTCGGCCGCTTCTACATCGGCGACAACAAGACCGGCGCGATCCAGCTCGGTCTCACCGTGGTCGGTTACATCACCGCGATCGTCATCGTCGGGATCTTCATCGTCTTCGGCGTCGCCGTGTGGGCGTTGATCGACGGCATCATGATGCTGACCGGCAATGTGCGGGACAAGAACGGTCTCAAGCTCGGCAACTAGCCTCGCCCATCGACACAACCGCCCCTGAGACTCGTCCACCAGAGAGACACGGTTGACATCTCCGTCAGCCGACTCCCGGAGGGCGGATCTCAGGGGCGTTGTGCGTCAACCCCCGCAGCACCCCGTGGCCCCACGTACGTCGCGGGTCACTGTGTTGCGGGCGGCGAGGTCGTCATCGGCGGGATAGTCCACACCGACCAGACACAGTCCGCGCGCCTCGGCGACCGGCACCTCACTGCTGCGCGCCCGCTCCGCGAGAAGACCACGGCACCAGTCGATGTCGCGCCGACCATCGCCAACGCTCGCAACCGCTCCGACGAGCGAACGCACCATCGACCAGCAGAACGCGTCCGCGCTCACCTCACCGACCAGCACGCCGTCGGCATCCCGAGACCAGGAGAAGCGCTGCAGGTCGCGGATCGTCGTCGCGCCTTCGCGTCGACGACAGAACGCCGCGAAATCGTTGAGCCCCAACAACTCCGACGATGCAGCATTCATCGCGTCGACGTCGAGGGGTCGGCGCCACGTCGCCGTCGTGCGTGCCACCACCGGCTCGGCACCCCACCGTGCGTCGGTCAGGCGGTAACGGTAGTGCCGGCGCAGCGCCGAGAACCGGGCATCGAAGTCCGCCGGGACGACACGCACCGCCGTCACCCGGACATCGTCGGGACACATCTTCGCGAGGCGCCCGACGAGCGTCGACGGATCACCGCCGATCGATCTGGTCTCCAATGCCGACCGCGGAACGTCGGCGTGTGCGACCTGCCCCGTCGCATGAACACCGGCGTCGGTACGGCCCGCCACGGTCAGCCGCACGGGTACGCGCAGCACCGTCGACAGCCGGGTCTCCAACTCCTCGCAGACGCTGCGCTGACCGATCTGCCGCGCCCACCCGGCAAAATCGGTCCCGTCGTAGGAGACGTCGAAGCGGAGACGACAGAACCCGTCGGCGCCGGTATCGGCGCCGACGGGTTCGGTCAGCAATTCTCGACTCAGTCGACTACTTCTTGTCACCGTCGACGTCGGCTCCGGCTGCCTCGGCATCCGGAGCGGTCGCCGCTGTGGACTCGTCGTCGACAGCCTCGGCGACGGCCTCGGCGTTGGCGACCTGAGCGTCGGTGGCGTCGGCCTCGGCGGCCTCCACCACGTTCTCCGCAGAGTCGGAGGAGTCGCTATCGGCGACAACCTCTTCGGTGGCGTCGAGCTTGTCCTCGGCAGCCTTCTTGGAGGCGGCGACGCGGGTTGCGCGGCTTGCCTCGCTCGACGCGGTGGTCTCACGCACCAGCTCGATCACGGCCATGGGGGCGTTGTCACCCTTGCGCGGCAGCGTCTTGATGATGCGGGTGTAACCGCCGGGACGATCGGCGAAGAACGGGCCGATCTCGTCGAACAGCGTGTGCACGACGTCCTTGTTGCGGATGTCCTTCAGCACCTCACGACGGTTGGCCAGCTTGCCGGCCTTGGCGTGGGTGATGATCTTCTCCGCGTACGGACGCAGGCGCTTGGCCTTGGCTTCCGTGGTGGTGATACGGCCGTGCTCGAAGAGCGAGGTGGCGAGATTCGCCAGCATCGCCTTCTGGTGGCTGGCCGACCCGCCGAGGCGGGCACCCTTGGTGGGCTTGGGCATTGTCTTCTCCTAGGAGGACTCCGGATCGCTCGATCGTCGGAGTCGGGGGTTGGGCAGTGACAGCTACCGCCGCGTCGAAGCGACTACAGCTGCTCGGTTTCCGCGAAATCCTCACCGGAATCGGCGTCGAAGGACGCGTCTTCCGACCACGTGCCGGTGGCCGGGTCGTAACCCGCGACCTGCGACGGATCGAAGCTGGCCGGGCTGTCCTTGAGGGACAGGCCGAGCGCGTGCAGCTTGACCTTGACCTCGTCGATCGACTTCTGACCGAAGTTGCGGATGTCGAGCAGATCCGACTCGGTCCGGGCAACCAGCTCGCCGACGGTGTGCACACCCTCGCGCTTGAGGCAGTTGTAGGAACGAACGGTCAGCTCGAGATCCTCGATCGGCAGGCTGAACGACGCGATGTGGTCGGCCTCGGCCGGCGACGGCCCGATCTCGATGCCCTCGGCCTCGACGTTGAGCTCCCGGGCGAGCCCGAACAGCTCCACCAGGGTCTTGCCCGCCGACGCCAGCGCGTCACGCGCGCTGATCGAGTTCTTGGTCTCCACGTCGAGCACGAGCCGATCGAAGTCGGTGCGCTGCTCGACACGGGTTGCCTCGACCTTGTAGGTCACCTTGAGCACCGGCGAGTAGATCGAGTCGACCGGGATACGGCCGATCTCGGCACCCGACGCCTTGTTCTGCACGGCCGGAACGTAGCCACGACCCCGCTCGACGACGAGCTCGATCTCGAGCTTGCCCTTGTCGTTCAGGGTGGCGATGTGCAGATCGGGGTTGTGCACGGTGACACCGGCCGGGGGCACGATGTCGGCGCCGGTGACGGTGCCCGGACCCTGCTTGCGCACGTACATGGTGACCGGCTCGTCCTCGTCGGAGCTGACCACGAGGCCCTTGAGGTTCAGGATGATGTCGGTGACGTCTTCCTTGACCCCGGCCACGGTGGTGAACTCGTGGAGCACACCGTCGATACGGATGCTGGTGATGGCAGCACCCGGGATCGAGCTGAGCAGGGTACGACGCAGCGAGTTTCCGAGGGTGTAACCGAAGCCCGGCTCGAGCGGCTCGATGACGAACTTCGAGCGGTTCTCGGCAAGGACATCCTCGGAGAGGGTGGGTCGCTGTGAGATGAGCATTTCTTGGATATCTCCTTTGGCCGACCGCTATATGACGGCCTCGAGGGTGAACCGAACAGCTGTTGCTGTCGGGCGGTGTGTCTTACTTCGAGTGGAACTCGGCTGCGATTACTTCGAGTAGAACTCGACGATGAGCTGCTCGGTCAGCGGGACGTCGATCTGAGCACGCTCGGGCACGCTGTGCACGAGGATGCGCAGGGTCGACGGCACGACCTGGAGCCAACCCGGGACCGGACGATCGCCGACGAGCTCCTTGGCGATCTGGAACGGGACGGTCTGCAGCGACTTCGGGCGGACGTCGATGATGTCGTACTGGCTGACGCGGTAGCTGGGCACGTCGACCTTCACACCGTTGACGGTGAAGTGGCCGTGGCTGACCAGCTGGCGGGCCTGACGACGCGTCCGGGCGATGCCCGAGCGGTAGACGACGTTGTCCAGACGGGTCTCGAGGAGCTTCAGCAGTTCGTCACCGGTCTTGCCGTTGCGACGATTCGCCTCTTCGAAGTAGCGGCGGAACTGCTTCTCCATGACGCCGTAGGTGAAGCGTGCCTTCTGCTTCTCCTGCAGCTGGAGCAGGTACTCGCTCTCCTTGATCCGCGAACGGCCGTGCTGGCCGGGCGGGTAGGGGCGACGCTCGAACGCCGCGTCTCCACCGATGAGGTCGACGCGGAGACGACGGGACTTCTTTGTTGCGGGGCCGGTATAACGAGCCATGGTTTATCTCTTCCTTTCCCGCTAGACCCGGCGCCGCTTGGGCGGACGGCAACCGTTGTGCGGCTGCGGGGTCACATCGGAGATGGTGCCGACCTCGAGGCCGGCTGCCTGCAGGGAGCGGATGGCGGTCTCGCGACCCGAACCCGGTCCCTTGACGAAGACGTCGACCTTCTTGACGCCGTGCTCCTGAGCCTTGCGCGCAGCGTTCTCGGCCGCGAGCTGAGCCGCGAACGGGGTGCTCTTGCGCGAGCCCTTGAAACCGACGTGGCCCGACGACGCCCAGCTGATGATGTTTCCGCTGGGATCGCTGATCGACACGATGGTGTTGTTGAACGTCGACTTGATGTGTGCGTGGCCGTGCGGGACGTTCTTCTTATCGCGACGGCGGGTGCCCTTCTTCGGGCCTGCGCTACGTGACTTCGGAGGCATTACTTCTTCTTCCCGGCGATGGTCTTCTTCGGGCCCTTGCGAGTGCGGGCATTGGTCTTGGTGCGCTGTCCACGCACGGGCAGGCCACGACGGTGGCGCAGACCCTGGTAGCAGCCGATCTCGATCTTGCGACGGATATCGGCCTGCACCTCGCGACGCAGGTCACCCTCGACCTTCACCGAGGCTTCGATGTACTCACGCAGCTTCGAGACGTCTGCGTCGGTGAGATCCTTGGCTCGCAGGTCGGGGCTCAGGCCCGTTCCCTCGAGGATCTCCTTGGAGGTGGTACGCCCAACTCCGTAGATGTAGGTCAGTGCGATCTCCAGCCGCTTTTCGCGGGGGAGATCCACACCAGCAACACGTGCCATGTGGCGGATTTCCTTTTCGATTTCTCAGAGGTCTGCTCCCAGTCCGTCCCGCGAGTGCATGCCGAACCCTGTGTTCGGCCTCGTGGGCTCCGGCCTCTGATCCGGAGGTAGGCGGTGACGCGTCTGTCGCCGCTGGTGTTGGGAGGTCCTTTGTGTGTTCAGTTGTCGATCTTCAGTTGTTCTGACTCAAGCGACCCGGAGGGTGCGCGTGATCAGCCCTGACGCTGCTTGTGACGCAGGTTCTCGCAGATCACCATGACCCGACCGTTGCGGCGGATCACCTTGCACTTCTCGCAGATCGGCTTGACGCTCGGCTGAACCTTCACGTCAATCTCTCCTGCTCGGCTCGCCCGCGCGCACGCCTGATCGGCCGTGCACGTGGGTGTCGGTCTCCTCCCGGACGGATGTCCGAGAAGCCTGTCCCCGGCGGATGTCCGGGAAGTCTGTCCCCGGCATGGCCGGGAAAGTCTTACTTGTAGCGGTACACGATTCGCCCACGAGCCAGGTCGTAGGGCGAGAGTTCCACGACGACCCGGTCCTCGGGCAGGATGCGGATGTAGTGCTGCCGCATCTTGCCGCTGATGTGGGCGAGAACCTTGTGCCCGTTCTCCAACTCAATACGAAACATCGCATTGGGCAGGGGTTCGATCACTCGACCCTCGACCTCGATGGCCCCGTCTTTCTTCGCCATGTCCTCCGCGATTCCTGGCCGTGACCACGACATCTCGACGATGCTGCGACCGTTGGCCGGGTTGAATCAGTGTTTGTCCGTTAGGGTGTTGGCACCGGTCCGCGAGGACCTGTACCCGGTGTGAATCAGCCGGACCCGCGTGCTGACACGCCGATGCCCGGCACGCGATGCGCACCGACGATCCATGTTACGCGAACGGGCTGGCCAGGCCAAATCGCCGCAGCTCGTCCCGGGTGACACCACACAACTGGCGTCCGCCGGGCCGCGTACATCCCGTGGCAGACTGTCGCCCATGCTTGCCTTCCTCGTCCGCACCGTGCTCACCGCGGTGGCGCTGTGGGTCGCGACGCTGATCGTCCCCGGCATCGACTTCGTGGGTGGTTCGACGACCGCCGAGAAGATCGGTATCGCGCTGGTCGTCGCCGTCATCTTCGGGGTCCTCAACGCGATCATCAAACCCGTCGTGCAGATCATCGCCATCCCCTTCTACATCCTCACGCTGGGCTTGATCCACATCGTCATCAACGCGGCGATGCTCGAGCTCACCGCGTGGATCACCCGTAACACCACGCACTGGGGCCTGGAGGTCGACGACTTCTTCTGGTCGGCGATCTTCGGCGCGATCGTCGTCTCGGTTGTCGGGTGGCTGCTCGCCCTCGTCATGCGCGATCCGGCGGATCGATGAGGACCGGGAACCGAACCCGGACGGCAGTGCGGGCGTCGGCACTTGCCGTGATCGCCGCAGTGGCGGTCGTCGTGTCCGGCTGCGGGAGTGACCCGGCCGGAGATCAGCCACGGTCGGTCACCGTGGTCGGGACGGGACAGGTGACCGGCACCCCGGACACCCTGCGCGCCGACATCGGTGTGGAGGCCACCGCCCCCGACGTCACGACCGCGCTGAACGAGGCCAGCGCCAAGGTCACCGACGTCACCGATGCCGTCGTCGCCGCCGGGGTGGAGCGCAAGGACGTCGCTACACAGCAGGTATCGGTGAATCCGCAGTACACGAGCCCCTCCCCCGGCGGGACGAGCGAGGTCGGCGGTTACATCGCGTCCAACACGATCCGGGTCACCATCCGGGACATCTCGAAGGCCTCCGCGGTGCTGAGCGCTGCCGCGACCGCCGGCGGTGACAACACCCGCATCAGCAACGTCTCCTTCGCCATCGACGACGACTCGGACCTCCTCGACCAGGCCCGCGAGGCGGCGTTCACCGACGCACGCGGCCGCGCCGAGCAGTACGCGAACCTCGCCGGCGATTCCCTCGGCAAAGTCCTGACCATCACCGAGAGCACGAGTGGTCAGGAGAAGTCCGCGGCACCCGGCACCTTCGAACGCGATGTGGCGGCGGCGCCGGTCCCGGTCGAACCCGGGCAGCAGGAACTCACGTTCACCGTGAACGTCACCTTCGCCCTGGACTGAGAGCCGACACCGACATGCGCGCCGTACTCCAACGGGTCAGCCGAGCCAGTGTGAGCGTCGATGACGTGATCGTCGGCGATCTCGACATCCCCGAGGGCGGCGCCGGCCTCGTCGCACTCGTGGGCGTCACCCACGACGACACCCCCGACCACGCGGCCCGGCTCGCCGACAAGATCTGGCGGTTACGCATCTTCGACGGTGTCGACGGTCCGGAACGGGCAGCCGCCGACGTCGACGCCCCGATCCTGGTCATCAGCCAGTTCACCCTGTACGCCAACACCGCGAAGGGACGTCGGCCCTCGTGGAACGCCGCGGCCCCCGGCCCGGTCGCCGAGCCGCTCGTCGACGCGGTCGTCGAGGCGCTGCGGACGGCCGGCGCCACCGTGGCCACCGGGCAATTCGGCGCCCACATGAAAGTCGACCTCGTCAACGACGGACCGGTCACCCTCGTACTGGACGTCTGAGACCACCGGGGCGATCGGTCTCACGACTATCGTCGGTGTCGTGGGACGAATCACCGCACGCCGCCGCGTCACCCGCATCCGACGCGATGCGGAACCGACGCAGCGTGCCGACACCCTGGCCGTCGAGGAACCGCTCGAGATCCGGGTCGGCGGAACCTCGGTCTCGGTCACCATGCGCACCCCCGGGCACGACTTCGAACTCGTGGCCGGGTACCTGGTCTCCGAAGGCGTCATCACCGTCGGCTCTGACTATTCGACGGCCCGCTACTGCGCGGGCACCGACGCCGACGGGATCAACACCTACAACGTCGTCGACGTCTCACTCGCCGCGCACGTCTCGCCACCGGCGTCCGGACTGGCCCGCTCCAACACCATGACGAGCGCCTGTGGCATCTGCGGTAAGGACAGCATCGAGTCCGTGCACACCGCATCGGTGCACGATCCCGGCGCCGATCCGATGACGGTCGCCGCGAACGCCGTGCTGGATCTGCCCGATCGATTGCGCGCCGAACAGACCGTCTTCGACAAGACCGGCGGCCTGCACGCCGCAGCGCTGTTCGCCGCGGACGGAACGTTGCTGACCGTCCGCGAGGACGTCGGCAGACACAACGCCGTCGACAAGGTGATCGGGTGGGCGGTGCTCGCCGATCGACTGCCGCTCACCGGCACCGTCCTGCAGGTCTCGGGCCGAGCGAGTTTCGAACTCGTCCAGAAGGCCGCCATGGCCGGCATTCCCATGCTCTGTGCGGTGTCGGCACCGTCGTCGCTCGCCGTCGACGCCGCCGAGGACCTCGGCGTCACGCTCGTCGGTTTCTCACGCGGCGAGTCGATGGTGGTCTACACACGTCCCGACAGGATCAAGACCGCGGTCACCGAACACGCAGCGGCCGCCCCGAGTTGAGTTCGTGGCGGCTCGGATCGTCGAGTGCGACCCCGGTGACCGGATCGAACCAGTAGGTCTCGTCGACGACCGGCGTCAGTCCGATCACGTCGCCGGCCTCGATGGTTCGTCGATGGTCCACGCGTACGACGACCCGGCTGCTCCGGAGCGACAGGTCCGCGCTGCAGTACACGAACTGCTCGGCACCGAGTTCTTCCACGAGGTCCACCGTCGCGGACAGGGTGCCGGGCTGGGGAACCGCGGACACCTGCCAGGATTCGGCGCGCAATCCCACGACGACGTCGCGCGAGGTCAGCGACGAACGCACCGAGCCCGGGACCGGCACCGTCGCGTCGCCGAGGCGAATCGACCCGTTCTCGACCCGGGCGTCGGTCAGGCACATCTGCGGCGAACCCATGAAGGACGCCACGAACAGGTTGGCCGGCCGCGAGTAGATCTCCCGCGGTGTGCCGACCTGTTGCAGCACACCGTGATCGAGGACCGCCACTCGGTGCCCCATCGTCATCGCCTCGACCTGGTCGTGGGTGACGTACAGGGTCGTGATGCCGAGTTCGCGCTGCATGGACGCGATCTGGGCGCGGGTACTGACCCGCAACTTCGCGTCGAGGTTCGACAGCGGCTCGTCCATGCAGAACACCTTGGGGCGTCGGACGATCGCCCGCCCCATCGCCACCCGCTGACGCTGTCCGCCCGACAGTTTCGCCGGCTTACGATCGAGAAGCGCGGTGAGCTCCAGCATCTCGGCGACTTCCGACACCCGCCGTGCGGTGTCGTCCTTGCTCATCCCGGCGTTGCGCAGCGCGAACCCCATGTTCCCGGCCACCGTCATGTTCGGATAGAGCGCGTAGTTCTGGAAGACCATCGCGACATCGCGAGCCTTCGGGGCCACGCCGACGACGTCGACGCCGTCGATGAGGATCGCTCCGGATTCGACCGGTTCCAGGCCCGCGACCATTCGCAGGCTGGTCGACTTACCGCATCCCGACGGACCGACCAGCACCATGAACTCACCGTCGGAGACGGCCAGGTCCAGGGCGTCCACGGCCGGCTTCTGCCCGTCCGCGAAGCGTCTCGTCGCACCCTCGTAGGTCACCGACGCCACGCGTCATCCTTCCGCTCATGCTGAGCCACAACCGATTTGACGCAATCGGTCATCGCGGGAGCTTCGGCTTGATCTGGGTCTCGTAGATCTGGGCGATCTGCCGCTGCGTGTCGGCGAGGGTCGAGGCGACATCGGCGTTCTGCAGACCGATCCGCTCGTACCCGGTGCCGATGATCTTGTCGCCGCCGGGCACGAAGACGCGTGCGTAGTTCTGCGGCTGGGTCCGCGGGAGCTGCTCGATGGCGGTCGCGAAGTTCGGGTTCTTCGCCAGGAACGCGACCATCGACGGGTCGTCCTGAGCTGCCTTGCGCACCGGCATGTACCCGACGTTCTGCGAGAAGTACGACGTGTTCTCGGTATTGGTGATGAATTCGATGAACTTGAGGGCGTTGACCTTCCGGTCGTCGGACAATTTGGCCGGGATGGCGAGTCCGGCACCACCCGTCGGACATCCCGAGACGCCCGGCGGCGCAGGCAGGAATGCCGTGCCGAACTCGAACGCGGCGTTCTCGGTGATCCCCGACAGGTCGCCGGTCGACGCGATCGTCGAGGCGATGATGCCCGCGCTGAAGTCGCCTGCGATGTCGTTGGAGATCTTCGCGTAGCGCTTGGTGTTGATCGAATCGCTCAGGTACTGCGCGGCGGCGACCGTCTTGGGATCGGTGAACTTCAGTTCCCAGTCGCTGGAGTACGCACCACCGAACGTCCACGTCGGACCCTGGAAGGTCCAGCCGAGGTAGTCGACGGCGTTGCCCCACCCGTGAGCGCGTTTGTCGCCGCCGACCACGGTCTGGATCCGGGGGCCCCAGTCGTCGAACTCGTCCCACGTCTGCGGTCCGCGGTCGGGCAGTCCGGCCCGCCGCCACACGTCCTTGTTGTAGTAGAACAGCGGCGTCGAGCGGGCGTACGGCAACGCCCAGGTCTGATCGTTCCACTTGTAGTCGCCCACAAGCGAATCGACGTAACCGGCGGTGTCGACACCGGCGCGGCCGAACAGGTCGTCGAGCGGGGCGATCGCACCGATGAGCGCGAAGTTGAACCACCACACGTCGGACAGGATCATGATGTCGGGCACCGCGCCGCCGGACAGCGCCGCGTTGAACTTCTGCGCTGCTTCTTCGTAGTTCTTGCCGGCGTCGACGAGTTGGACGGTGATGCCGGGGTTGGCCGCCTCGAACCGCGAGATGAGTTCGCGCTCGACCTCGACCGACTTACCCGGGTGATTCGACCAGAAGGTGAGTTTCGAGGCGTCACCCGACGACGAGCCGCCATCGCCCGTGCCCGCGCAGGCCGTGACGAGGGCTCCGGCCGCCGCGGTCGCCGATGCGGCCAGGAAGCCGCGGCGGGACATGTTGATCATTGTCGTCTCCTGTCAGCAATTCTCATGAGAAGGCATGGCGGGTGGGAGGAGCTCGGCGGTCAACCCTTGACCGCCCCGGAGGTCAGGCCCTTGATCATGTGCCGCTGCAACGCCAGGAAGATGGCGAGCATGGGCAGCATCGTCAGCACCGTGGCCGCCATGACCGGGCCCCAGTTGGTGAGCCCGTCGCTGTTCTGCAACTGGGTGAGTCCGACGGGCAGCGTGGCGACGGTGTAGTCGTCGGCCATGAGGAACGGCCACAGGTACTCGTTCCATTCATTGACGAGTGTGATCGTCGCGAACGCGACCATCGTCGGGATGGACAGCGGCAGGACGACGCGGGTGAGGAGTCGGAAGTGTCCGGCCCCGTCCATCCGTGCGGCCTCGATGATCTCGGGTGGCAGCGAGAGAAAATGGTTGCGCATCAGAAAGGTTCCGAAGGCGACACCCGCGAGCGGGAGGATGATCCCGATGAAAGTGTTACGGAAGCCGAGCTGGGCGACGAGTGCGTAGTTCGTGATGACCGTGATCTGATTCGGGACCATCAGCGCGGCGATGATGACGACGAACACCACGTTCTTCCCGGGGAACCGCAGAAACACCAGACCGTAGGCGCTGAGCACACCCAACACGAACTTCGCGACACCGAGAACACCGGTCACGATGACGGAGTTGCGCAGGAAGGTCCAGAAGGGTACCGACGTCGTGGCCTCGGCGTAGTTTCCGGGACGCCACGTCGACGGCCACCAGACAGCCGGTTGCACGTAGATCTCCGACCGGTCCTTCAGCGACGCCAACAGGATCCAGATCAGGGGCAGGGCGATGACGAGCAACACCACTGCCATCGCGGCGTATCCACAGGCGTCGGCCAACCGTCGTCGTGTGGCCGGAGACCACCTCGAGCCGTCGGGATGTCCTCGCCTCGTGTCTGCCGATTGCCGCGACCTTCCGGTGCTGGACTGTGCGGCATCAGGTTTCGTGACCGAACCGGTGGCGACAGGCCTCATCGGGCACCCCGATCCATCAGACGGACCTGCACGACGGTGATGACCAGGAGGACGACGAACATGACCGTTGCGACCGTGGCGCCGTAGCCGGCCCGGAAGTTGACGAAGCTCTCCTCGTACACCTGGTAGACCATGGTCGTGGTGCCGTTGCCCAGCGGACCGCCGCGGGTCATCACGTTGATGATGTCGAACACCTGTAAGGAGTTGAGCAGCACGGTGATCGACAGGAAGAAGGTCGTCGGGCGCAGCTGCGGGAGCAACACCTTGCGGAAATACGTCCACCATCCGGCGCCGTCGATCGCGGCCGCCTCGTCGAGGTCGGCGCGTTTGCCCTGCAACGCGGCCAGGTAGATCACGAACGCGTACCCGAGGTTCTTCCAGATGTAGGTCACCGTGATCATGAACAACGCCCAGTGCGGCTGCTGATAGAAGTCCGGCGCGGAACCGAGTCCCAGGCGACCCATGACGTCGTTGATCAGACCGAAACTGGGGTCGAAGACGAACTGGAAGGCGATCCCCACGGCCGCGCCGGACAGCACGAACGGCGCGAAGGCCGTCGATCGCACCAGGTTGCGGCCGCGCAGCTTACGGTCGAGCAGCAGGGCCAGACCCAGCCCCGCCATCATGCTGCCCGCGACGGCGGCCACGGTGAAGATGACCGTGTTCGACACGATCACCCGCGTATCGGCACGGGTGAACCACTCGATGTAGTTGTCCAGGCCGATGAAGGTGGCCCCGGACTGGGCGATGTTCCAGTCGTAGAACGACATCCGCACGTTCTCGACGAGCGGACGATAGGTGAAGACCCCGAGCAGGATCAGGTTGGGCGCGACGAGCAACAGGAACAGCCCGTAGCTCCGCCAGGGGCGTCTGCCGGTGGCGGGCAGGACATGTTCGTCGACCGATGGCACTGGCGAAGTTTCGCCGTAGGAGACGACCGGATGGTGAACTCAGGCGACGACTCCGGTGAACGGTGCCTTCACAGCCGACGGTTCGCGATCGCCCGAAGCCGTTGCGATGTCAGACTTCTTGTGCTCGGTCCGCGAAAGTCGAAGCTGCGAGCGCCGAGTCGATGACGTTGAGCAGGGAGACGGACCTGTCGTCGCTCGTCAGCCAGCGCTGGTAGGCGTACTCGACGATGGCGAGCACCATACACACCGTCACCCCGGGACGTAAGTCGACGGCCGTGTCGAGTGACATCCGTTCCCCCGCCAGGCTGATCAACCTGGCTCGATCCTCGGCCCCGATGAGCGCAACCCTCGCGATGACCTCGGGCACGTCCGCCACAACCGCTCGCCACTGCCCCATCTCCACAGCGTCGACGTCCGCGGTCTGCGTACGAATTGCGGCGATGAGGGCCTCAGCGACCCCCGACTCCGAGGCCTGCGCGGCGAAGCCGGTGACGATGGCCGCACTGCTCGCGCGAAGCGGGCGCAGCAACAGATCTTCCTTCGTAGGCACGTATCGGTAGTACGTGCTCGGCGAGACACCGGCGGCGCGTGCGATCTCTTCCCCCGTCACCGTCGTGTACCCGCGTTCGACGAAAAGACTCAGTGCGGCGGCGTCGATATCCCGTCGCACCTGTTCCCGCTGCTTTGCACGTAGTGACGACGCCATGACACTCATGGTGCCATCTTGTGCGACCAGAGCTCAAAGTGATAGTTACTGTCATATAGACAGATACTATCAGGAGAATGTATGAGCAACGTAGACGTGGACCTGGTCGTCGTGGGGTCGGGAGCCGGCGGGATGGCCACCGCCGTCACCGCAGCGGCACAAGGCCTCTCCACGGTGATCCTGGAGAAGTCTCGGTTCTGGGGCGGTTCGACCGCGCGCTCGGGGGGAGGCGTGTGGATACCCGGCAACGACGTGCTGCGCGCACACCTTCCGCCCACCGACGCCGAGGCCGCCCGCGCCTACCTGCACGCCATCGTCGGCGACGACGTCGACCGACGCCGAATCGACACGTTCATCGATCGCGGCGGGGAAGCACTACGACACCTGACCGAGAACTCAGCTCTCGACCTGGAGTGGGTTCGCGGCTACAGCGACTATCTTCCGGAGGAATCCGGCGGCTCATCCGATGGACGCTCGTGCGAGCCACGCCCGTTCGATGCCCGACGCCTCGGGGACGACCTCGCGACCCTCCAGCCGTTCTACACTCGGACGCCACTCAATGCGGTTGTGCAGCAGTCGGATTACCGCTGGTTGAGTCTCGGTACACGACACTGGCGGGGGCCCGTGCGAGCGATCCGGGTTGGCGCTCGCACCGCTGTGGGCAGAGCGCGCGGCGCCAGACTGCTCGGCCTGGGCGGGGCACTGGCGGGTTCGTTGATGGTGGGTGTGCGACAAGCCGGCGTTCCCGTCCACCTCGAGACCGCCGCGGAAGAACTCACGATGGTCGCCGGACGAGTGACCGGCGTCCGCTGCGCGGACGGTCGATCGTTCTCGGCCCGTCGCGGCGTCGTGCTGGCAAGCGGAGGGTTCGACCACGACGCGACGATGCGCGCACGTCACCACCGTCCGCCCGCGGGACCTGAACTGTCCCTCGGCGCCGACACCAACACGGGCGACGGCATCCGGGCAGGGATCGCGGCAGGTGCGGCGACCGCACTGATGGACGACGCTTGGTGGGCGCCATCCATCCCATTGCCCAAGGGTCCGTGGTTCGCGCTCGCCGAGCGATCGTTGCCCCGCAGCATCATGATCAACGCCTCTGGGAGGCGGTTCATGAACGAGTCGTTGCCCTACGTCGAGGCGACACATCGAATCTTCGGGGGCCACCATGGCCGGGGCGAGGGTCCCGCCGACAACCTGCCCTGCTGGCTCGTCTTCGACCAGACATATCGCAACCGTTACATGTTCGCAGGCAAACCCGCGCGGACGGCGCTGCCCGCCGCCTGGTTCGACAGCGGCGCAGTGAGTTCGGCGGGGTCGATCGTCGAGTTGGCCACGAGCATCGGGGTACCGCCGGACGCCTTGACCCGGACCGTCGAGACCTTCAACCACTTTGCCTGCGTGGGCCACGATCCCGACTTTCGGCGGGGAGAGTCCGCCTACGACCGGTATTACGCCGATCCCACCAACCGCCCCAATCCCAGTCTCGGTGAGCTCACGACCCCTCCCTTCTACGCGGCCCGGATGGTGCCTGCCGATCTCGGGACGAAGGGCGGCATCGTGACCGACGAGCATGCGCGGGCCCTCACAGCGGATGAGCGTCCGATTCCCGGCCTCTATGCGGTGGGCAACGCCTCTGCCGCGCTCATGGGCCACACGTACGCGGGCCCGGGTGCGACCATCGGCCCGGCACTCGTTTTCGGGTATCTGGCTGCACTGCACGCCGCGCGCTCATCGGAATCAGTCGTGTCCTGATGCCGCCAACCGCACCAACTGGCCGGTCGTCGCGTCCGGAAGATACGCCCTCGAGACCGCGAGACCGATTCGGGGAAGATCGGATTCGTCGCGGAATGCGAGGAAGACCGGCTCATATCGGGGGTTGAACTTCTTCTTGAAGGTGTGCAACGACCGGAACCCGTAGTACGGCTCGAGCGCCGCCCCCAGGGTGTCGAGCAGTTTGTCCAGCGGCTCCGCCTCGAAGTCCCCGGTGCGCGCCAGCGGCGCGCCGGACAGCGAGATGAACTGCGCACCCTCGTCTTTGAAGGCGACCGCCGACGAGGCGATGAGATACTCCACGACAGGTCCGAACCCGTCGGTGCGGCGTCTCATGATGTCGAGCGTCCAGCCGGCCACCTCACCGCCGGGCGCATATACCGGCAGCCACGACAGCACGCCGTGAACGTTGCCCGCCGGGTCGACCGCGAGCGCGACCCGCACGGCCGGGTCCATCGCCTCCTCGACACTTCCCAGGGTGAACCCCATCTCGGGCAACCCCTTGTCCCCCACCCATTCCTCCGAGATCGCCCGCACCTGCGTCTTGACGGCGAACGACTCCTCGGACAGCGAGACCATCCGCGTCGAGATGTCCTGTTTGGTGGCCTTGTTCATCGCCGACCGCACGTGCTGCCAGGGCTTGCCCTTGAACTCCAGTCCCGGCAGGTCGACGATCGTGTCCTCGGCGATCTGCACACTCAGCCAACCGCGTTCGGTGACGATGGCCGAGGTGTCCGACCCGATCGAGAACCAACATGGCATCGCACCCGAGCTCTCGGCGAGGTCGATGAAGGCGCCGACCGCGTCGCGCAGGCGGTCGGGCGCACAGACCGGATCCGCCAGCGCCAGCATCGTCCCGACGTGCTTCCGGTAGGTCACCACGCACTGGTCGTCGAGGTCGCCTGCGTCGCCGATGAACTGGTAGCTGTTGCCGGGCCACGTCGTCATCCACGACATCGTGCCGCCGCCGTGGGTGCGCAACAGTTCTCGGACCCGTTCGACCGGGTCGTCGTCGTCTCCGAGCGAGCCCACCTGTCGCACCCGCCATGGCACGGCGAACGCGAACCGGCCCGGGATGAGGATGGCCAGCACGAGCACCCACAGGAGGGTGGTGCCCAGGGTGACGGCCCCCTCGGTCGACACGTCGGAGAAGATGACGAGGAACACCGCCAGTACGGTCACGATGACGTTGAGTGCGCCGAGAACGACGGCCACCCACCATGCCCACCGTCTGCCCCGCCGCAGTTGATCCGCGATGAGCACGTTGATCACGAGCCCGATCAGCATCGTGAACACCGAGTCGTCCCCGGAGTCGGTGGGACCGAGCGGTCCGCTGCCGGGGAACAGGAACACGAGAAGATTCGCGCCCGCGATGATTAGCAGCGCAGCACAACCCAGCATGCGGACCTCGCGCCGCGTGCGCGGAACCCAGCCGCGCTCGTTGGAGGCGAAGAACTTCTCCCCGACGATCAGCATGATCACGGCCGCG
Source organism: Gordonia terrae (assembly GCF_051789125.1). Classification (GTDB taxonomy): domain Bacteria; phylum Actinomycetota; class Actinomycetes; order Mycobacteriales; family Mycobacteriaceae; genus Gordonia; species Gordonia terrae_A. The sequence goes on from NZ_CP196526.1 coordinate 3,799,940, forward strand.
AGGACGTACTCGACCGAGGCGAGTGTCCCTTCGAACAGGAATGCCACCGAGACGATCGCCCCCAGCAGGACCCGCACGCGCAGCCGCCACGGTGAACGCACGGTCGCCGAGGCCACCGCCACCGCCGAGACGACCAACGCCCCGACCCCGGTGGCACGCGAGTCCGCCAGTTGTTCGGCCCAGCGCCAGGACGTGACCTCCGAGGACAGCAGCCACAGCAGCAGAACCGTCACCAAACATGAGATGAGGTGACCACCGACACCGACCAGAACAGCTCTGACGGTGCCCAATTGCCATTCTGCCCAGCCCATTCCGACAACGACCGCCACCACCGCCAGCAGGTACAGCCAGGGGCCGGGTTCGACGAAGGCCGACGTCACAGGCGTCCACCACCGACCCTCACGGATAGCAGGCAGTCCGAAGGCGACCTCGCGATACCAGGACTTGTCCGACGCCCGACCCCACAGCGACCCCGTCGCTGCGCCGACGATCAACAGGGCCGCCGCGAGGGCGATGGTGAACGGGAGCCGGCGCACGACAGTGAGCCATGACACGTCAGAATGCATGGTCAACCGTACGACGACACAGCCGCGACCACACGGTCATCGCGATGATCGCTCACTCCGCGGGCGCCGTACTCCAGAGTTCGTCGTCACGGCGCCAGACGGCAGGTACGTCGTCGATTCGAATGGCACCCGGGTCGAGCCACCACGTGACGTCCGGACCCCAGCCGGCCAGCACAGTCGCACCGTCCCTTGTCGCGAGCGGGATCTCAATCCCCGCGCTGGTCAGGTAACCGTTGACGCTCACATGGATCGCGTCGTACTCCTCGGCGACCGCTTGCCAGTCGGGGATGAACCAGCGACGATGTCGGCCGGTGGTGTTGTACCAGTCCCATCGCCTCGAGGCGGTCACTTCGAGGGGATGGCGGTCGACGAGCCGCCCCCAGTCTTCAGGCGCGCTGATCTCCAACACGCGGGCGGGCTCGCTGACGCACACTCCCCAGACACGGGCCTCGTCCCCGATCGATGTGTCCTCCTCGGCCACGAGTTGCAGTGCGCCGAGGCCGTTACGAGCACGCGTCGTCTGGACCGTTCCAACGGCATATGGCGTCGACCACCACTCACCGGTGAACGCGCGATGCGGATCCCGCTGATACTCCCGCTGCGAGCGCGCCTCACCGGCTTCGACGTCAGCACGCCACTCATCCCAGCGCACCCCCTTGCTGCGATACGGCAGGGTCGACTCGGGAAATTCCTCATTCGGAAACGGATAGGCGATCACGCGCTGGTGCTCTTGGTCGATCGGGTCGTCCCACCACGCGCAGGCCGGATGCCGAAGCACCGCTTCCGCGATCGGCTCGAGCAGGGCGACGACTTCCGGTGCGGCGTAGAGGGTGTCCTCCTCGTCAGGAGGCTGCCAATACCGTGCAAAATCCACCGCGTAGCCGAGTGCGCCCAGGAACTCCGGCTCCTCCGCCCCCCTGAGGTCTTGGACGTCGGCACTCCGGATCGCGTCCACCACCTCCGTTGGTGTCCGAGGCCGACGATACTGATCGACTCGTCCGATCGAGGCATAGCGGAAAGCCATGTTGGCGCAGAGGAATCGTCCGCGGGGCGAAGCCAGGATCCGTCGAGCTCGGGTCACCTCGCAGAGAATATCGGTGCCCGATGGTGCACGCCATGGGATTGCTGCTGGCTGCCCACCGAACCGTCGAACCCGCACACCCGGGTGCGGACCACTATCACACCCCACCGACAACGGGACCTCGCCACTGAATCCTCGAAACCCGTTGCACTGCAGCCAAATAACGAGTACCGTAGAACGTACATTCGAACGACACACGGGGGTGGCAGTCATGTTCGATACCCGACAGGTCGTCGACTCCGGCGCACCTTCGCCTCGTGCGGTCGAATTGGTGGCCGATCTCCACCGCATTCTCGACGAACTGCAGACCGTGGAACTGTCTCCGTGCACCGATGCCGAACTCGTCGGCGTCGCAGCGGATACCGAACGCGCCATCGCACGTCTGACCGTCGCCGGCGACCGACAGATCGATCAGGTCGAGGCTCGCGACCTTCCCCACAAGGCCGGCTGCCGAACGCTCATGCAGTTCATGACGCATCGGCTGCGTGTCTCGAATCCGATGCGTCGCCGCAAGCAGATGGACGCCACCGCCGACCGCACCAGCCTCGGCGGCGACGTCCTACCGCCCGAACACCCCTGCCTCGCCGAAGCTTTCGCTCAGGGAACGGTGGGTACGGCGCACGTCCAGGCCGTACTGGACGTCCTCGACCGCATCCCGGCGGCCGTCGAACACGACGTGCGAGTCGCCGCGGAACGCCAGATGGCCGAGATCGCGACCGACCATACCCCCGCGGACATCGCACAACTCGGCGCCCGCCTCCTGGCGCATCTCGACCCGGACGGCACCCTGTCCGACGACACCGATCAGAAGCGACGCCGCAATCTGTGGATCGGCCGGCAACGCGCCGACGGCACGGCCAAGCTGTCCGGAACCCTCAGCCCCGAACTCGTCGCCCGACTGACGATGATGCTCGCGGTGTGGGGTAGGCCCGGACTGAACAACCCCGCCGATCCCGATTCGCCCCGCGGGCCGGCCGGGCACGCCGACCCCGACGCCGTGGCAGCCGCAGCCGACCGCGACGGTCGTAGCCTCGCCCAGATCAACCACGACGCGCTCGATGCCGCACTCGCCGCAGGCTTCGCGGACGGAACCCTCGGGAAGTCGCACCGCGGACTGCCCGTGCAATTGCTCATCAAGGCCGACCTCGGCGACCTCGTCCGAGAAGCCGGACTCGCCACCACCGCGACCGGAACCCTGCTGCCCATCGGCGACGTCATCGCGCTCGCCGCGGATGCGCAGCCGTGGCTGGCGGTGTTCAAAGACGCCACCACCGTCCCTCTGCATTTCGGCCGCGGCAAGCGCTTCGCCACCCGGCACCAACGTCTCGTGTCCTTCGCCCGGCCCGACGGCGAGGTGTGCTCGGCACCGGGATGCGACCAACCGGCGACCCACGTCGACATGCATCACGCACAGCGGGATTGGGCCGAAGGCGGCCTCACCGACATCGACGACCTCGCACCCGCCTGCCCGCGACACAACCGGATGGTGGGCAAGAAACCCGGCCAGTACACCACCTGGGTGGTGCGCGACGGCCCCGACGAGGGCCGCTGCGTCTGGCGACTCAACTCCGAACCCGGCGCCCCACCCAACCCCGAACACATCAACCGCCGACCCGACATACCCAAGCGGTTGAAGGCCCACCTGGAACAGGTGCGTCGAGAGATCCACGGACGCAGCACGTCCGGCAACAGCCCGCGTCCTGAACCACGCCCAGTGTGGCCCATCATCGACTACCGGCCGGTCGTCATCCCGCCGCTGCGGCCGCGTGAAACCTACACGCGCGTCGAAGCATGTCTCGCGGACCTGCTGACACGAAACTGACTGCGCTAGAACAAGAGCACCGTCATCACGTACTACCCAGAGGCAGCGGTTGGTCAGGCTCCCGCCGGACGAGGAGTCAGAATCCTAGGGCCGTCGGCGGTGACCGCGACGGTGTGTTCCCAGTGTGCGGAGCGGGACCCGTCATCGGTGACGACGGTCCAGTCATCGTCGAGAACCGAGGTGTCCTCGGTACCGAGCGTCAGCATCGGCTCGATGGCAAGAGTCGAGCCGATCACAAGTGTCGGCCCTTTGCCGGGCTCCCCCTCGTTGGCGAGGAACGGCTCCATGTGCATCTCACGGCCGATTCCATGCCCGCCGTAACCGTCGACGATGCCGAACGGACGGCCGAACTGCTTCTCGGCGGCTCGCGTCCCGAGCTCGATGGCATGTGAGATGTCGGTGAGGCGTGCGCCGTCGACCATGGCGGCGATGCCCGCCTCCATCGACAGCCGCGTTGCCTCAGACAGTTCCGCGTCGGCCGTAGACAATTCACCGACCCCGAACGTCCACGCCGAGTCGCCGTGCCAGCCGTCGAGAATCGCGCCACAGTCGATGGACACGAGGTCGCCCTCGGCGAGAACGACATCGGCCGACGGGATTCCGTGGACCACCACCTCGTTCACCGAGCTGCAGATGGAGCCGGGAAACCCGTGGTAGCCCTTGAACGACGGCACCGCGCCCGCTCCGCGGATCACGGACTCGGCCACCTCGTCGAGGTCGAGGGTGCTCACCCCGGGCCTTGCCGCATCGCGCACCGCCACCAGCGCGGCTCCGACGATCGCGCCGGCGGCGGCCATGGCGTCGAGCTCGCCCGCACTACGGAACGGCACGACACGCTTGCGCTTACGAAAACCCATGCGTTACAGCGATTCCCCGGTGTGTCAGGAGACGCCGGCGCCGAGGGCGCTCAGCACGCGCTGGTGAACGCCCTGGATGTCACCGACAGCGTCGATGGTCTTGACCTGGTCGCCGTAGTAGGCGAGCAGCGGCGCGGTCTCGCGGGTGTAGACGTCCATCCGGTTGCGGATGACCTCTTCGGTGTCGTCGGCGCGGCCACGCGCCAGCATCCGCTCCACGACCACGTCGGTGTCGACGACGAACGACAGCACCGCGTCGAGCGAGGCGTCGAGGTTCGCCAGGATGTCGTTGAGCGCATCGGCCTGCTCGGTCGAGCGCGGGAACCCGTCGAGGATGAAGCCCTTGGCCGCGTCCGGCTCGGCCACACGGGCGCGCACCATGTCCACCGTGATCTCCGACGGAACGAGGTTGCCCGCGTCGAGGTACTTCTTCGCCTCGACGCCGACGGCGGTGCCCTGCGAGATGTTCGCGCGGAAGAGATCGCCGGTCGAGATGTGGGGAATCCCGAGTGCTTCGCTGAGGAGTTCCGCCTGGGTGCCTTTACCTGCTCCGGGCGGGCCGAGGATGACAAGTCTCACTTCAGGAACCCTTCGTACTTGCGTTGCATCAACTGACTGTTGATCTGTTTCATCGTGTCCAGACCCACGCCGACCATGATCAGCACGGCCGTGCCACCGAACGGCAGGTTCTGGACGTTGCCGCTGTTGCCGATCTCGAGGAACAGGTTCGGGAGTACGGCGATGATACCGAGGTAGATCGAGCCCGGCAGAGTGATACGGCTGAGCACATATCCGAGGTATTCGGCGGTCGGAGCCCCCGGCCTGATGCCCGGGATGAACCCACCGTACTTCTTCATCTCGTCCGCACGTTCTTCCGGATTGAACGTCACCGCCACGTAGAAGTACGTGAAGAAGATGATCATGAGGAAGTAGACGGCGATATAGACACCGTTGCTGGGATCGGTGAGGTATCGCGTGACGTACTCCTGCCACGTCGACTGCGTCCCATCGGGATTGCGCGTCAGCTCGACGATCAGCTGCGGCAGGTACAGCAGCGACGAGGCGAAGATCACCGGGATGACGCCGGCCTGGTTGACCTTCAGCGGCAGGTACGTCGACGACCCGCCGTACATCTTGCGACCCACCATGCGCTTGGCGTACTGGACCGGGATGCGCCGCTGGCCCTGCTCGATGAACACGACGCCGGCGACGATGATCAGAGCGGCGACACAGACGAGCGCGAAGACCAGGCCGCCGCGGCTGCTGAGGATGGTGCGACCCTCAGCCGGGATACGCGCGGCGATGCCGGCGAAGATCAGCAGGGACATGCCGTTGCCGATGCCGCGCTCGGTGATGAGCTCGCCGAACCACATGACGACACAGGCGCCGGCGGTCATGACGAGCACGATGATGGAGAGTCCGAAGATGCTCGAATCGTTCAGGACCTCACCGCTTGTCGCACACGACTGCGGGAGAAGCTGACCACGATCGGCGAGGGCCACGATGCCGGTCGACTGCAGCAACGCGAGGGCGACCGCGAGATAACGCGTGTACTGCGTCATCTTGGCCTGCCCGGCCTGGCCCTCCTTGCGGAGCTGCTCGAACCGCGGGATGACCACGGTGAGCAGCTGCACGATGATCGCCGCGGTGATGTACGGCATGATGCCGATCGCGAACACCGACAGCTGGAGCAGCGCACCGCCGGAGAACAGGTTGATCAGGGAGTAGACCGAACTCGACTCACCCGACGAGACCTCGTCGAGACACGCACGAACGGCCTGGTAATCCACGCCCGGAGACGGGACCGTCGCGCCCAGCCGATACAGGATGATGATGCCGAGAACGAAGAGGATCTTCTTCCTCAGGTCCGGCGTCCGAATGGCCGCGAAGAGGGGGGAAAGCACTAACTCCTCCTAGGAACGACCACGCGAGGCGTACGTCCCGGGTCGTGGGCGACCCGGTCCCCGTGTGCTCGGCAATCGACGATGATCTTGGGATGCGGCGATCTCGGGCGGATGCGGCGGGACAACGACTGCGACTCTAACAGTCACGCCGAAACGCCCCGGTCGGGCGGCAGCTCAGCTGCCCCCCGACCGCGGTGTGTTCCGTCTAGAGTTCGGTGACGCTGCCGCCGGCAGCGGCGATCTTCTCCTTGGCGGAAGCGGTGAACTTGTCGGCGGTGACGTCGATCTTCACCGACAGGTCCCCGTCGCCGAGAACCTTCACCAGCTTGTTCTTCCGAACGGCGCCGGCGGCGACGAGCTCGTCGACCCCGATGGTGCCGCCCTGCGGGAACAGGCGGGCGAGATCGCCCACGTTGACGACCTGATACTCGATCCGGTTGCGGTTGGTGAAGCCCTTGAGCTTCGGCAGCCGCATGTGGATCGGCATCTGGCCACCCTCGAAGCCGGCGGGCACGTTCTTGCGTGCCTTGGTGCCCTTGGTGCCGCGACCGGCGGTCTTGCCCTTGGACCCCTCACCGCGACCCACGCGGGTCTTGTCGGTCTTCGACCCCGGAGCGGGGCGAAGGTGATGGAGTTTGATGGTCATGCTTGAACCTCTTCGACTGTCACGAGGTGACGAACCGCGTTGATGAGGCCGCGGTTGATCGGCGTGTCCTCGCGGGTGACGGTCTGGCGGATGCCCTTCAGTCCGAGGGTCCGCAGGCTGTCACGCTGGTTGCTCTTGGTACCGATGGTGCCCTTGACCTGAGTGATCTTCAGCTGAGCCATGATCAGACCCCCTGTCCCGCACGAGCGCGGAGCATACCGGCCGGAGCGACGTCCTCGATCGGCAGACCACGACGGGCCGCGACCTCTTCGGGACGCTGCAGCATCTTGAGAGCCGCGACGGTGGCGTGCACCACGTTGATGGCGTTGTCCGAGCCGAGGCTCTTGGCGAGGACGTCGTGGACGCCCGCGCACTCGAGCACTGCACGCACCGCGCCACCGGCGATGACACCGGTACCGGGGCTGGCCGGGCGCAGCATGACCACGCCGGCCGCAGCCTCACCCTGTACGGGGTGGGTGACGGTCGCGCCGATCATCGGCACGCGGAAGAAGTTCTTGCGAGCCTCTTCGACGCCCTTCTGGATCGCGGCCGGAACTTCCTTGGCCTTGCCGTAGCCGACGCCGACCATGCCCTGGCCGTCGCCGACGACCACGAGAGCGGTGAACGAGAAACGACGTCCACCCTTGACCACCTTCGAGACGCGGTTGATGGTCACCACGCGCTCGAGCTGGTTGCGGTCCTGGTCGCGGCCGCCACGGTCGCGACGGTCACGACCGCCGCCACCGCCGCCACGACGGTCGTTGCCGCCGCCCGCGTTGTTCTGGTTGTTGTCGTTACCGGCGGGTCCGTTTCCGCCGTCACGCTGACGTCCGGGCATCAGAGGTTCCCTCCGGTGTTGTGGATATAGCTGGTGAAGATGGTCATCAGAAGCTCAGGCCTCCCTCGCGGGCGGCGTCGGCGAGCGCGGCGATCCGGCCGTGGTAGTCCTTGCCACCGCGGTCGAACACGACGGCGTCGACACCGGCAGCCTTGGCGCGGGCGGCGATAAGTTCGCCGACCTTGGCAGCCTGCGCGGACTTGTCCCCGCCTGCCGCACGCACGTCGGCCTCGATCGACGACGCCGCGGCCAGCGTCTTGCCGGCCAGGTCGTCGATGAGCTGCACGTGGATGTGGCGCGAGCTGCGCTTGACCGCGAGACGCGGACGAGCGGGGGTGCCGCTGACCTTCTTGCGGAGACGGAAGTGACGGTTGGCGGTCGCCTTGCGACGACGCGTCGAGACGTCCTTGCCGACCGGCTTGCGCACTGTCTTGGTAGCTGAATCACTCATGGCTTACTTACCCGTCTTTCCGACCTTGCGACGGATCTGTTCACCCTCGTAGCGAATGCCCTTGCCCTTGTAGGGGTCCGGACGACGCAGGCGGCGGATGACCGCCGAGATCTCGCCGACTTGCTGCTTGTCGATACCCGAGACCGAGAACTTCGTCGGGGACTCCACGGCGAACGTGATGCCCGCCGGGGCCTCGATCGGCACGGGATGGCTGTAACCGAGTGCGAACTCGAGGTCGCTGCCCTTGGCCTGCACGCGGTAACCGACACCGAAGATCTCCATCTTCTTGGTGTAGCCCTGCGTGACGCCGACGACGAGATTGTTCACGAGCGAACGGCTCAGGCCGTGCAGCGCGCGACTGCGACGCTCGTCGTTGGGGCGGGTGACGACGATGGAGTTGTCCTCCTTGGCGACCGAGATGGGCTCGGAGATGGTGAGCGAGAGCTCACCCTTCGGGCCCTTCACGGTGACGTTCTGGCCGTCGATGGTGACGTCCACGCCAGCGGGGATCTCGATGGGGTTCTTTCCGATACGCGACATGTTGTTACCTCCCCCTACCAGACGTAGGCGAGGACTTCGCCGCCCACGCCCTGGTTGGCTGCCTGGCGATCGGTGAGCAGACCCGACGACGTGGAGATGATGGCCACGCCGAGGCCGCCCAGAACCTTGGGCAGGTTGGTGGACTTTGCATACACCCGGAGACCGGGCTTGGAGACGCGGCGCAGGCCGGCGATGGAACGCTCACGGCTCGGCCCGTACTTCAGCGAGACGACGAGGCTCTTTCCGACCTCCGCGTCTTCGGTGCGGTAGTCGGTGATGTAGCCCTCGCGCTTGAGGATCTCGGCGATGTTCACCTTGATCTTCGACGAGGGCAGTGTCACCTCGTCGTGGTACGCCGAGTTGGCGTTACGCAGACGCGTCAAGAAGTCTGCGATCGGGTCAGTCATGGTCATGGGTGACCGTCAACCTTTCTCGTAGCGGTTCCCATACAGCGCCGGACGCGGGGACATCCCCGTGACCTGCGGTGGGCCTTCCACGAAGTGGATAGTTGTTTCTGAAGGTTCTCGCCGCCGATGCCCTTGGCTTTTCGCCGGCACCGGAGACTATTCAGTTGTGTCCCGGACACCTGAGGTGCACAGGCAACCGGTCTAGTGTAGGGAATCCGCAGCGTAGACCCAAATCGGCGCCGGCCGGGCCCCCGCGGGGTTCGGGCACCATCGAGATATGGACCGTCGACAGGTGCTCAGAAGCGGACTCCTCGGAGCGGGGCTGATCGCGGGTGCGGCTCTGGTGTCCGGGTGCACCGAAACCGACCCATCCCGCACCGAGGCGCCCGACGCCGGCTCGCCCGAGGTCATCGCGTCGGGGCTCGAGGTCCCGTGGGCGATCGCGTTCCTGCGCAACGGCGACGCACTGGTCACCCAACGCGACGCCGCGACCGTGGTCCGGGTCTCCCCCGACGGCGACACACGGACCGTGGGAGGTGTCGCCGACGCCGCGCCTCGGGGTGAGGGCGGCCTCCAGGGAATCGCCGTCGCACCGGGCGACGACAGTGCCGTGTTCCTCTACTACACCACCGCCACCGACAACCGGCTGGTGCGGATGGAGTTCGACGGCACGCGGCTCACCGGCCCGCGGACACTGATCACGGGTCTCGACGCCGCCTACAACCACCACGGTGGCGCGTTGCTGTTCGCTGCCGACGGCAGCCTGTTCGTCGCCGTCGGCGACGCGGCGGTACCGGAGGTGGCCCAGGACGTCCGGGCACTCAACGGCAAGATCCTGCGCGTGGACCGCGACGGGCGCCCGTGGCCGGGCAATCCGTTCGACAACGAGGTCTGGTCCTACGGTCATCGCAACGTCGAAGGGCTCGCCCTCGACGCGTCGGGACGCCTCTGGGCGAGCGAGTTCGGCCAGAACCGTCGCGACGAACTCAACCTGATCCGCCGCGGCGGCAACTACGGGTGGCCCGAGGTCGAGGGTGAGTCGGACGATCCGCGGTTCGTCGGACCGGTTGCCGGGTGGACGACCGAGGAGGCGTCACCGGCCGGACTGGCCGTCGTCGGCGGGCGTGCATACATGGCCGCGCTGCGCGGCCGGCGCATGTGGGAGATCCCCCTCGACGGCGAGTCGGTGGGACCACCGACCGCCCGGTTCACCGACGACTACGGCCGGCTCCGCGCGGTGGCGGCCGCGCCCGACGGTTCGGTCTGGTTCGGGACGAGCAACAGGGACGGACGCGGCCGGCCCATCGGGTCCGACGACCGCCTGTTCCGCATGCGTCCGGGGTGACGTGACCCAGGGTCACGCCCACCTGTGCCCGGGTCGGGGAAAGTCGCGAGACAAACCCCTGAACAATGCGACGGGTATAGCACTCGGGCGTGAATCAGCACTGCGTTCGACGACGTTCGGACCCGGTCGTGGATATCTTCGGAACGCATTCGAGAAATCGTCTCTTCACACACGTGTCCGCGAAACTCGTCGACGGCGCCATCCGATTTCCGCAATGGTCGTGTGCGCTATTCCCGGCATCGGAGAGAACCGGTACGGAGAACAACGAACAGGCCTCGATCGACCCGAACGACGTGTCGGCGCCGTCCCGCGATGTCATGGTGGAACAGTGAATTCGACCCACCTGCCCGAACTCGTCGATCAACTCCTCTCGTCGGCCCGTGAGGCGTCGAGCCATCGCGCGTCGCATACGTTGCACGGCAACTCTTCTCGCCATCTACGGCAGACCGTGATCGCCCTCACCGCCGGCGCGGCACTGTCCGATCACGAGAGCCCCACCGAGGCCACACTGCACGTCCTGCGCGGTCGCGTCGTTCTCACCACCGCGGACGGCGATCCGGACGGTTCCTGGAAGGGAGCAGAGGGCGATCTCGTGACGATTCCGTCGACGCGTCACGGATTGACCGCCGAAGAGGATTCGGCGATCCTGCTGACGGTTGCAACCCGGTGATCGGGCCGATCATGTCGATGTTCTGCACATGTGCGCCGAATGTATTCTGCGGAAACAGTCTGCGCCGTATCTGATCGACTTTTCGATTCGCGAAGTAAATTCACCACGCCGTCCGTAGGGTGACGCCTATGGCCCGGTCTGACGACATCCAGGGCACTGCAGCCACAGCCCTGCTGAACATCGGAAAATTCTTCACCCGCTGGGACGAGACGGACGACCGGCGAGCGGTCTTCCGCGAGGGTGGCCGCGCCGGCGACGTGTTCTACCGCGACCGGTGGAGTCACGACAAGATCGTCCGCTCGACCCACGGTGTGAACTGCACGGGATCGTGCTCGTGGAAGGTCTACGTCAAGGACGGGATCATCACGTGGGAGACCCAGGAGACCGACTATCCGTCGGTCGGTCCGGACCGTCCCGAGTACGAGCCGCGCGGGTGCCCGCGCGGGGCCGCCTTCTCCTGGTACACCTATTCCCCCACGCGAGTGCGGCATCCGTACGCGCGCGGGGTGCTCGTCGAGATGTATCGCGAGGCCAAGAAGCGCCTGCACGATCCCGTGCTGGCCTGGGCCGATGTGGTGGGCGATCCGCTGCGGCGGCGTTCGTACCAGCAGGCTCGAGGCAAGGGCGGACTGGTGCGGGTGACCTGGGACGAGGCCATCGAGATGGCGGCCGCGGCACACGTGCACACGATCAAGACCTACGGCCCCGACCGCTGTGCGGGCTTTTCACCCATTCCGGCGATGTCGATGGTCAGCCACTGCGTCGGCACCCGGTTCATCCAGCTCATCGGCGGGGTGATGACGTCGTTCTACGACTGGTACGCCGACCTCCCGGTGGCCAGCCCGCAGGTCTTCGGCGACCAGACCGACGTTCCCGAATCCGGCGACTGGTGGGATGCGACCTACCTGATGATGTGGGGTTCCAACGTCCCCGTCACGCGGACCCCGGACGCCCACTGGATGGCCGAGGTGCGATACCGGGGCACCAAGGTGGTGACCGTCAGCCCCGACTACGCCGACAACACGAAGTTCGCCGACGAATGGCTGCCCGCCCAGGCCGGCACCGACGGCGCCCTCGCGATGGCGATGGGTCACGTCATCCTCACCGAGTTCTTCGTGCAGCGCTCGACCGGCTTCTTCGACGACTATGTGCGGCGCTACACCGACCTCCCGTTCCTCATCCATCTCGACGAGCAGGGCGACGACCACCCTGGGCAGTTCGTCGCGGGGAAGTTCGTCACCGCCGACGAACTCCACGCGGGAGGCCGTGCGCCCGCCGACGAGGACGTGTGGAAGACCGTCTTCTGGGACTCCGAGCAGGACGGCCCGGTGGTTCCCAACGGGTCGATGGGCTTCCGGTACGCCGAGTCGGGTAAAGGTCGGTGGAACCTCGATCTCGAAGGCGCGCGTCCGGCGCTGACCCTGCTCGGCGACGCCGCAGAGCCCATCACCGTGGCCTTCCCCCTGTTCGACGCGCCCGACGGTAGCGGCACGGTGGTCCGGCGCGGCGTTCCCGCGCGGCGCATCGGCGGTCGGCTCGTCACCACCGTCTACGACTTGATGCTCGCCCAGTACGGCGTCTCCCGCGACGGTCTGCCCGGCGAGTGGCCCACCGGTTACGACGACGTCTCGGCGCCCTACACCCCGGCATGGCAGGCCGAGATCACCGGCGTCCCGGCGGCCGCCGCGATCCGCGTCGCGCGCGAGTTCGCCGCGAATGCCGAGGAGTCACAGGGCCGATCGATGATCATCATGGGGGCCGGTATCTGCCAGTGGTTCCACGGCGACGCGACCTATCGCGCGATCCTGTCCCTGCTGATCCTCACCGGGTGCATGGGCCGCAACGGCGGAGGCTGGGCGCATTACGTCGGGCAGGAGAAATGCCGCCCGATCACCGGGTGGATCTCGCTGGCGAACGCGCTGGACTGGACGCGTCCGCCGCGCACGATGACCGGTACGTCGTACTGGTACATGCACACCGGTCAGTGGCGGAACGACGGGTATTCGACGGCCTCGCTCGCCTCTCCCCTCGCCCGCGGCACGATGGACCACGAACACACCGCCGACGCCATCGCACAGTCGGCGCGACTCGGGTGGATGCCCTTCTATCCCCAGTTCTCCGCCAACCCGCTCGACGTCGGTGAGGCCGCGGCGGCCGCGGTCGACGACGGTACGGCCTCCGATGTCGCCGGCTACGTCGCCGAACGTCTGCAGAGTGGTGACCTGACCCCGGCGATCTCCGACGTCGACGCCCCCGAGAACTGGCCGCGGACGCTGGTGCTCTGGCGGTCGAACCTGCTCGGGTCGTCGGCAAAAGGCAACGAGTACTTCCTCCGCACGCTGCTGGGCACCCACCACAACGTCCTCGGGACGGAGAATCCCGACACCCCGCGCCCAGCCGAGATCCGTTGGCGTGAGGACATCCCCGAGGGCAAACTCGATCTGCTGCTGTCCGCGGACTTCCGGATGACCTCGACGACGCTGCTGTCCGACATCGTGCTCCCGGCGGCGACCTGGTACGAGAAGTACGACCTGTCGTCGACGGACATGCACCCGTTCGTCCACGCCTTCACCCCGGCGATCGACCCGCCGTGGGAGGCGAAGTCCGATTTCGAGTTGTTCCATCGGCTCGCGCGCCGACTCTCCGAGATGGCCCGGACCCATCTGGGGACGCGCCACGACCTGGTGAGCGTGCCACTGCAACACGACACACCCGGTGAGACCGCTCAGCCGCATGGACGGGTCGTCGACTGGCAGCGGGAGGGCGCGCCCGGCCACCCCGGCCGCAACATGCCCAATTTCACGGTCGTGGAACGGGATTACACGACGATCGCGGACAAACTGGCGACCGTCGGACCCCTTGCCGACTCGCTCGGCTTCACCGTCAAGAACGTCACCTACCCCCTCGAGGAGCAGACGCGGCGACTCGCGGAATCCAACGGGGTGATGCTGGGCGGGGCAGGCGACGGACGGCCGGCCATCGACACCGACGAGAAGCTCGCCGAGGCCATCCTCACGCTGTCGGGCACGACCAACGGCGAACTCGCGGTTGCCGGCTTCGAGCAACTCCAGGAACGTGTCGGGGTGCGGCTCGACGATCTCGCACGCGGTTCCGAGGAGAAGCGGATCAGTTTCGCCGACACCCAGAAGGCGCCGGTGCCGGTGATCACCTCCCCCGAGTGGTCGGGGTCGGAGACCGGCGGGCGCCGGTATGCGCCGTTCACCGTGAACATCGAGCGACTCAAGCCCTTTCACACGCTCACCGGCCGGATGCACTTCTATCTCGATCACGACTGGATGATCGACATGGGCGAGTCGTTCCCCATCTACCGGCCGCCGCTGGACATGCACCGGCTGTTCGGCGAACCCAAACTCGGCCCCGACGGTTCGCGGGAGATCACGGTCCGCTACCTCACCCCGCACTCCAAATGGTCCATTCACAGTGAGTACCAGGACAACTTGTTCATGCTGTCGTTGTCCCGGGGTGGCCCGACCGCGTGGCTCAGCCCCCAGGACGCGGCCTCGATCGAGGTGTCCGACAACGACTGGATCGAATGCGTCAACGCCAACGGGGTGTTCGTCTGCCGGGCGATCGTCAGTCACCGCATGCCTGCCGGGGTCTGCTACGTCTATCACGCGCAGGAACGCACCATCGACGTGCCGAAATCGGAGGCGACGGGGCGCCGTGGCGGCATCCACAACTCGCCGACGCGGCTGCTCGTCAAACCGACGCACCTCATCGGCGGGTACGCCCAGTTGTCCTACGCCTTCAACTATCTCGGCCCCACCGGCAATCAGCGCGACATGGTCTCGACGATCCGCAAGCGCGCACAGGAGGTGACGTACTGATGCGAGTGATGGCTCAGGTCGGCATGGTGATGAATCTCGACAAGTGCATCGGGTGCCACACCTGCTCGGTGACGTGCAAGCAGGCGTGGACCAATCGGTCGGGGACGGAGTACGTCTGGTTCAACAACGTCGAAACCCGCCCGGGACAGGGTTATCCGCGCCGTTACGAGGACCAGGACACGTGGCGTGGCGGCTGGCGGCTCAACCGCAACGGCAAGTTGCGCCTCCGCGCCGGCGGTCGACTGCAGAAACTGTTGACGCTCTTCGCCAGTCCGGTCCAGCCCACCATCGACGACTATTACGAACCCTGGACGTATGACTACCAGACCCTGATCGACGCACCACTCGGCGACGACTTCCCGGTCGCCCGGCCCAAGTCCTTGCTGACGGGCAAGGACACGAAGGTGACCTGGTCGGCGAACTGGGACGACAACCTCGGCGGCGGACCGGAACTCGCGCCGCACGATCCCGTCGTCGAGAAGCTGCGGCGCGAGTCCGAGGACGCCGTCAAATTCGGTTTCGAGCAGACGTTCATGTTCTATCTGCCGCGTATCTGCGAACACTGCCTCAACCCGAGTTGCATGGCGTCGTGCCCCTCCGGCGCGATCTACAAGCGCAGCGAGGACGGCATCGTGCTCGTCGACCAGGATCGTTGTCGGGGCTGGCGGCAGTGCATCACCGGATGTCCCTACAAGAAGATCTATTTCAACCACAAGTCCGGCAAGGCCGAGAAGTGCACACTCTGCTACCCGCGCATCGAGGTCGGTCAGCCGACGGTGTGTTCGGAGACGTGCGTCGGCCGGCTGCGGTATCTCGGTATCTTCCTCTACGACGCCGATGCGGTGACCGCGGCGGCGTCGACACCCGACGAACGCGATCTGTACGAAGCCCAGCTCGACCTCATGCTCGACCCCGAGGACCCGGAGGTCATCGCCGCGGCCACCGCCGACGGGATACCGGACGACTGGCTCGAGGCGGCACGCCGGTCACCGGTCTACGCCCTGGCCAAGAAGTACCGGGTCGCGCTCCCGCTGCACCCGGAATACCGCACCATGCCGATGGTCTGGTACGTGCCACCGTTGTCGCCGATCGTCGATCTGCTCACCGAACAGGGGCACGACGCGGAGAGCCCGGGAACCCTCTTCGGCGCGATCGAGGCGCTCCGGATCCCCGTCGAGTACCTGGCCGAACTGTTCAGCGCGGGAGACACCGACGTCATCGACGGGGTCCTCCGACGATTGGCCGCGATGCGCGCCTACATGCGTGACGTCACCCTGGGCCGGGAGACCGACCCGGGCATCCCCGCCGCCGTGGGCATGGACGAGGAGCAGGTCTACGAGATGTACCGCCTGATGGCGATCGCGAAATACGATGCGCGGTATGTGATTCCGACGGCCCACCTCGAGCAGGCCGAGAAGCTCGACGAGATGGCGTGCTCGCTGGATTACGAGGACGGTCCGGGCATGTTCGACTCCTCGGCCTTCGGTGAGGCCAGCGGGCGGCCCGCACCGGTCTCGGTGGAGACCTTCCACGCGCTCAAACAGCGCCAGACCACCGACACCGCGGCGGGCGACCATACGATGGCCGGACGGACCAACCTGTTGAACTGGGACGGAAACGGTGTTCCCGCAGGCATGTTCCCCGAACGGGAACTCCGGCACCGGGACGGCACCCCGTGAAGGCCCTACGCACCTTCGACCGCCGGCCGTCCGCTCGTCGACGGCGGCCGACCGACGCCCGCGTGATCCATCAGATCGCTTCCTGGTGCCTCGGTTATCCCGACGACGACGTGCTCGCGCGAGTCGACCTGATGCGTGCCGCGCTCGACGAGGCCGGCGATGACCCGGCGGCTCAACGGATCCGGATCACGGTCGATCACCTGGCGGCCGGCGATCCCGGGGACCTTCGGCGCGAGTACATCGACCTGTTCGATCTGTCGAGACGACAGACGCTCTACCTGTCGTATTGGACCGACGGCGACACCCGCCGCCGCGGCACCACTCTCGGTGAGTTCAAGCAGCTCTACCGGGACAGCGGATACCTCGTCGACCTCCACGGCGAGCTGCCCGACCACTTGCCCATCGTGCTCGAGTTCAGTGCCCGTGCCGATCCGGAGCGAGGCGTCGAGGTCCTCGAGAAGCACCGCGCGGCACTCGAACTCATCAAATTCTCGCTACTAGAGCACGAATCCCCCTACGCGGCGACGCTCGATGCCGTGTGCCGGACACTGCCCAGTCCGTCGCCGCCGGACCGCGAATCGGCGATGGCGATGTCGCGACCCGTCCCCACCGAGACGGTGGGACTCGAGCCGTACGACCCGCGACTCCTGCCCCTCGACCCGACCTGAACCGACCGACCGACCGAACGAGAGGTGACGACGCGTGGACATATTCCTGTGGGGCGTGGTGCCCTATGCGACGCTCGGACTGCTCATCGGTGGAACCATCTGGCGCTATCGCTACGACAAGTTCGGGTGGACGACGCGGTCGTCGGAGCTTTACGAGTCACGCCTGCTGCGGGTTGCCTCACCCCTGTTCCACTACGGCGTGCTCGTGGTGATCATCGGCCACGCGATCGGACTGCTGATCCCCGAGTCGTGGACCGAGGCCATCGGCGTCTCGGAGACCCTGTACCACTGGGGGGCGGGCGGATTCGGACTCCTCGCCGCAGTGGCGACGCTCGTCGGGGTCGGCATGCTGGTCTACCGTCGCCGCACGGTGGGGCCGGTGTTCATGGCGACCACGCGCAACGACAAGGCGATGTACCTCGTGCTGGTGAGCGCACTACTTGTCGGCACCTACATCACCCTGATCGGGACCCTCGATCCGCACGCCGAAGGGGTGAACTACCGCGAGACGGTGTCGCCGTGGTTCCGCTCGCTGTTCGTCCTGCAGCCCGACGTCTCGGCGATGGCCCAGGCGCCGTTGCGTTTCCACGTGCACATCCTGATCGGGATGCTGCTCTTCGCGATGGTGCCGTTCACCCGGTTGGTACACATCTTCACCGCACCTGTGCACTACCTGTTCCGTCCCTACATCGTGTACCGGAGTCGCGACCAGAGGTCGATGCCGGGCAATCAGCCGTACCGCCCCGGATGGGCGCCCGTCGGAGTGAAGGATCGTGATCGATGACCGCCGAGACCACCGCCACACCGCCCTCGGTCGCCGCCGGGCAGACCAAGAACCTCGTCCTGGCGACCGTGGCCTTCGCGGTCAGCTTCTGGGCCTGGAACCTCATCGGTCCGCTGGGGGTCGTCTACACCGATCAGCTCGATCTGAGCGCCACGCAGAAGTCGGTCCTCGTCGCCATCCCCATCCTGGTCGGCTCGCTGGGGCGGATACTCACCGGCGCGCTGACCGACCGGTTCGGCGGACGCCTGATGTTCACCGTGCTGCTCGTCGTGACCATCCCCTTCGTCCTGCTGGTCGCCGCCGCCGGGCACTTCGCCAGCTATGCGCTGCTCCTCGTGGCCGGGTTCTTCCTCGGTATCGGCGGGACGACCTTCGCGGTCGGCATCCCGTTCGTGAACGCCTGGTACGACAAGTCACGTCGCGGATTCGCGACCGGCGTCTTCGGCGCCGGCATGGGTGGAACGGCACTGTCGGCCTTCTTCACGCCGCGCTTCGTGTCGTGGTTCGGGTATGTCGCGACGCACGTCATCATCGCGGTCGCGCTGGCGGTGATCGCGCTGATCTGCTGGCTGTTCATGCGCGACTCACCCCGGTGGGCCGCATCTCATGACTCGGTGGTGCCCAAACTTGTCGGTGCGGCCAAATTGCCGATCACCTGGCAGCTCGGTTTCCTCTACGCAGCGGCATTCGGAGGCTTCGTCGCGTTCAGCACCTACCTGCCGACGTACCTCAAGGACGTGTACGACTTCGATCTGCAGGCAGCGGGTACTCGCACAGCGGGGTTCGCGATCGCCGCGGTCATCGCTCGCCCCCTCGGCGGCATCCTGTCCGACCGCTTCGGGCCGCGCATCATCACGGTCATCTCGTGCGGGGGTGCCGCGGTGCTCGCCGTCTGGATGATCACCAAGCCGCCGGTCGAGATACCGGCGGGCATCGATTTCGTGCTGATGGCCGTCTGCATGGGGCTCGGGTCGGGGTCGGTCTTCAGCTGGGTCGCCCAGGCTGCTCCCGCCGAACGGGTCGGTTCGGTCACCGGGATCGTGGGCGCTCTCGGTGGGCTCGGCGGGTTCTTCCCCCCGATGCTCATGGGCGCGACGTACGACTCGGCCACCCACAGCTACACGATCGGCCTGGCACTGTTGGCCGTCTTCGCGACCTGCGCGGCGCTGTTCACGGTGTTCGGCATCCGGAAGCGCGCCGACGCCTGACCGGAGCTCGGACACCCTCCTGTAGGTGTTGTGCCGCCAGACCTCTCGGTGTCGGGCTCTTGCCTGCGTGCCCGGGAATTGTCGGGACCCCGTGGTGTCATGGTCGCACCGTCGAACAAAGGAGCGATCCATGTCAGACCACGCTGCCGCGATCCGAGGTCTGCCCAGGTGGCATCCCAACCCCGTCATCCGCTCGACCATCGAGACCATCCGGCGTTGCGGATGGCAGGTCACCGCCATCGGCGAGGGCGTGCCCGAGTTCGACGAAGCGTCCACGGCCACACCGACCGAATGCTGTTTCTCCTACACCGCCGGCCTCTCGCTGCACTCGATACCCGAGCTGGCCGTCTACGGTCTCGATCCACTCACCGCCCACTACGTCCTGAACGAACTCGGCGACCTGCTGCATCGTGAGGACTGGCGCGATCTGGTCGCCCGGCGAGCCGACATCCGGCTACAGACGGTTGCGGTCACGGTCCGTCTGATCGAGCAGCTCGACGTCGACGAGCTCATCCTGGCGAACCTGTTGTTCCCGGACCAGCCGAAGCTGCAGGTGGTGTGGCCCGACGAGTACGGCCACCTGCCGTGGGAAGCCGACTACACCCTGCTCCCGATGCACCAGCCGGTGAAGGGTCTGCCCCAGCTCACCGACGCTGTCGTCGACGAGCCGCGGCTCCTCACCACCGAACCCGGACCCGACCGGACGAGACCCCGGAAGCAGCGTCGCATCTCGGGGCACTGAGCCGCGCGGGAGCCCTGTCCCGCCGGGGTTCCCGCGACACGGCTGTTGCCGTCGGAACCACACACCTGTTGCCACCGGCACGACACGCCTGTCGCCGTTGGCCCGGACAACGGGCGCTCGGGGTGCCACCATGGATGGTCGGGGGCTCGAACAGACCACGGGGGCATGAGGGAAGGCGGGTCGGGCGTGGCGTACCTCCCGGTCGTGGGTGCTGTCCTCGTCGTCCTCATTCTCGCCGGTGTCTTCGTCTCGTTCATCTACCGGCGCCCGCAGCGCGGACTGCTGGTGCTGGCCGCGCTCACGCCGCTCGACGGACTCCTCGACATCGTCCCGGTGCCGGGGATCGCCTCGGCGTGGAAAGAGGGCGTTCTCGCGCTGACGCTGATCTGTGCCGTCAACCGACGCGTTCGGCCCGCCGACCGGACCGACCCGCCCCTGCACATGCCGTGGTGGCCGGCGGCGGCGGTGCTGGTCGCCTTCGGTGTGGTGTCGGCGCTCTACGTCTACGGCCCCATCGGCCTGTACGGCGTCAAGGTGACCTTCTTCTACTTGTTCGTCGTCCTCGCCCTGTGGCTGACACCGTTCGACGCCCGCGATCGCGATCGGTTGGTGTCGATCATCATGGCGCTCGGGGTGATCACGACGCTCGTGGGGATCGGCCAGCAGCTCCTCGGTCCGGCACGGCTGGTGGAGCTCGGCTACACCTACGGCGAGCAGGTCCGATCGAGCGGCCCGTTGTTCCGGACGTTCAGCACTTTCAATCAGCCGTTCGGTTTCGGGCTGTTCGTGATGCTCGCACTCCTGGTCGGCGGGGCGGTCGCATTGTCCGACACCGGCCGCCGCCGCAATCAGTTGTTCCTCGCCTGCTGGCCGATCATGGCGGTCACGATGGCCACGTCGGTGGTCCGTGCAGCAATCCTCGGTCTGGCCGTCGGGGTGATCTGGCTGGCCGCGTTGCGGTTCCGCCGACTCATCGCCCCGCTCCTCGCACTCGGGGTGTTCGCCGTCGTGTCGTTGCCGTTCCTGCCGTCGAGCATCACCAAGGTGTTCTTCTCGTCGAGCAGCCTCAGCCAGCGCGGCTCGGGCTGGGGTGACATCTTCGCGAGCATCTGGGTGCACCCACTCGGGACCGGGCTCGCGTCGAGCGGCTCGGCCGCCGACGCGATGTCGGCGGCGCGCGGCGAGACGACACCGACCATCACCGCGGGCGCCGATGGCACGGTGCAGCAACTGTCCCGGAACTATCAACCGGACAACTACTACGTGAAGCTGCTGCTCGAGCTGGGGCCGATCGGGTTGTGGTTGTTCCTGGCACTGATCGTGACCGCGGTGATCTGGTGCGTGCAGTATTCGCGCCGCATGCCCGACCCGGATGGAGCCTTCGTCCTGGGTGTGAGTGCGTCGATGGTCGCGGCGATGGTGGCCTGCCTGGTGGCCACCTATTTCGAGATCTTCCCGCTCGACTTCTTCTTCTGGTTACTGTTGGGAGCTGCTGGATGCGCGACGGCACAACACGAATCACGTACGGTGCGCTTGCACTTCGTCCCGGAGGGAGCGGAGTCCAGACCTACATCCGCGAACTCCTGAGAGCGCTGCCGTCACATCTGACCGGCACACCTCTGTCGGCGGTGGTCCAGACCGATGCGGTGGACGAACTGCCGGAGGCGGTCACCCCGGTGGAGCGTCCCGTCGCCGACGGGGTCCGACGTGCGGTGTTCGGCGTCCTGCCCATGCGATCCGCGGGCGTGTTCCACGGTCTCGACGTCGATCTCCCGATCGCCGGGCCGTCGACGACGGTCGCGACGGTCCACGACCTGTCGGTGCTCGACATGCCCTCGGCGTCCAGCCGGTTCCGGGCCGCGGGCGAGTCGGTGCTCGTGCGTACGACACTCCGGCGCGCCGATGTCCTGATCGCGGTGTCGGAGTTCACCGCCGAACGCATTCGCGAGACCTGCGGTCGCGACGCCCACGTCACCGAACTCGCACCAGCCCCGTGGGCTCGTCCCCCGGCGAGCGCCGACGTCGAGCGTGTCCGCGCGAAATACGATCTCCCCGACCGGTTCATCATGCAGATCGGCACCGTCGAGCCGCGCAAGAACGTCGCTCTGGTCGCAGCGGTCGCACGGCGCCTCGACATCCCGTGCGTGCTCGGGGGTGCCGGGTCGAAAGGTCCTGACGCGCCGTCCTCGGCGGTGGGGCTCGGGTATGTCGACGTCGAGGATCTGCCCGCCTTGTACGCGGCGGCCACCGTCACCGCGTACGCCTCGTTCTACGAGGGATACGGGTTGCCGCCGGTGGAGGCGATGGCCAGCGGCGGCGCGGTCGTCGCGAGTGCCGTCGGCGCACTGCCCCAGGTGGTCGGCGACGGGGCGGTGCTGGTGTCCGGCCACGACGAGGACGACTGGGTCCGCGCGCTGGAACCTATCGTGCGCGACGCCGACCGACGACAGGCTCTCGTCGAGACCGGCGTCTCGGTCGCGGAGACGCTGACCTGGAAGACCACTGCCCGGCGGACGGTCGAGGCCTACCGGGCCTCGGGCATCGACATACCCGCCCCGGGGTCGCCGTGAGCCCTGACGTCACCGGCCCGCTGCCCTCCGACCTGCTCGTCGAACAGCAAGCTGTCGAGATGCAGGGCGTCGAGCAGCAGGGCGAGTCCGAGATAACTACGGGGACAACGACTTCCGACGGATCGGGCGCGCACCCGGCATCCGACGCCAGGGCTGCCGCGCGCGCGACGGCGGCGATGCTGGTGAGCCGCCTCGTCATCGCCGGTCTCGGGTGGGCGGGCAGCGTCATCATCGCCCGCACGCTCTCGCCCGAGGACTGGGGCACCTATTCGTTCGTCTTCGCGCTGTTGGGGCTCACCGCGATCTTCACCGATCTCGGGGTCGGTCGCGCGGTGATGGCACGCCTGATCTCCGACGATCCCGACGACGTGGCGAAGACGGCGTCGTCGTTCATCGCCCTCAGGGTCCTGCTCGGGTTCATCGGTTATCTCATCGCCGTGCTCTATGTGATCGTTCTGCAGTACCCGGGCGACGTCATCCGGGCGACCGTGATCGCCGGGCTCGTCGTCGTGTTCGCCACCCCGGGGCAGGCGCTGACGGTCATCTTCCAGAGCCGCCACCGACTGCTGCTGACCGCGATCGCCGAGAGTCTCGGCCAGGTCCTGCAGCTCGCCCTGACGATCGCCGCCGCACTCGCCGCCCCGGTGCTCCTGGTGTTCGTCCTCGCGCCGGTCGCCAACGAGATCTTCGCGCTCATCGTCAAGATCGTCGGCATCGCGCGCCGGTCCTCGGGCCTGCGGCCCTCACGCGTCGTCGAGTGGTCGCGCTGGAAACCGATGCTCACCGATGCCCTGCCGCTCGCGCTCGGTTTCGCGCTCACCATCGCCCTGCAGAAGATCGACGTCCTGCTGTTGAGCCTGCTCGACTCGCTCGACGCGGTCGGCATCTACAGCATCGGCTACAAATTCTCCGACATCATGGACACCCTCATCCTCGCCGCCGCCGGGCCGATCAGCACTCTGATGGTCGCGGCGTGGCCCGACAAGCCCGCCGAACTCCGCCAGCGATGCCGCACCGCCGCGATCGTCTTCGGCGCAGGCGGCGCCGTCGTCGTCGCCGCGTTCTGGCCCAGCGCCGCTCAGGTCATCGACCTGCTCTACGGAGAGCGTTTCGTGGTCGGTGCCGACGCCGCCCGGTTCCTCGTGCTCGGCGCGGCGATCATGGCCCTGGTGGTGCTGGGGATCTTCCTGCTCGCCGCCACCGGGCACGCGAGCCGGTATCCGTGGATAGCGATCGGCGGCCTCGCGCTGAATGTCGCCCTGAACGTGATCCTGATCCCGCGCTACTCCTACAACGGCGCGGCGGTGTCCACGGTCGTCACCTTCGCCGTCGCGGCGATCGCCCTGTGGGTCGTGGTCCGCCAGACACTGCCGGTCACCGGGCTGCTCCCGGTGGGCTCGCTGGCCGCGCTCATCCTGGTGACCGCCGCGGTGAGCGCAGCCGGGGTCTGGGCCGTGGACTCGGTGCCATGGCCGGTCGTCTCAGCCGTCGCCGCCCTGCTCGTCGCCGGTCCCGCAGTACTGCTCATCCGGGCGGCGACCTCGCCTCCCGGCCGACACGCGAAGGTGGTTCGATGACCGATCCCGCACAGCCGCGCACGATCGTCTTCGTCGCTCACACCGGGCAGGTCTCCGGGGCGGAAAAGGTCATGCTCGACCTGATCGGCGTCGCGATCGACCATGGTCACGCGGTACGGGTGGTCAGTCCCGACGGCCCACTGCCCACACGGTTGCCGCCGGGCGTCGACCACGTCACGATCCCACCACTCGGTCTGAGCGGCGAGCGCGGCCTGGCCCGCCTGGCCGGCGCCGGTCGACTCCTGGGCGCGTGGGTGCGGGCCGGCCGGATTCTGCGCCGCGCCACCCGGCAGCCCGGCACCTCGACGATCGTCAACTCGCTGTTCGCGCTTCCGGCAGCACGTGTCGCACGTCCGCCGGGCCGGATCTCATGGCTCGTGCACGACACCCTGTCGTCGGGCCGGCAACGGGCGGTGATCCGCATCGGCACCCCCGTCATCCGGCGTGCGGTCGCGGTGTCCGAGGCGACGGCCGCCCCGCTGCTCGAACTGGGGCTACCGGTCGTCGTCGCACACAACGGCGTCACCTGGCCGGTGCCCGCGCTGTCCACCGATCTCCACGATCCACGCGTCGTCGGAATCCTCGCGCTGCTCACCCCGTGGAAAGGGCACGCCGTGCTGCTCGACGCCGTCGCGGACGTACCCGGTGTCGAACTCGAATTCGCGGGTGGATCGTTTCCCGGCGACGCCGAACACGTTGCGGCACTGCACGAGCGAGCCGAACGCCCCGACCTGGCCGGGCGCGTCCGTTTCCTCGGCCACACCGATCTGCGCAGCGCCCTCGAGCGCTGGGATGTCGTCGTCTCGGCCAGTGTCACACCGGAAGCCGGGCCGCTGTCGGTCCTCGAGGCCATGGCCTACGGAAAGCCGGTCATCGGTACCGATCACGGCGGCACGACCGAATTCCTGCGTGATGGCGCCGGCATCCTGGTCCCCCCGTCGGACCCGGACGCACTGGCGACGGCCATCACCCGGATACTCGGCGACGACGACCTCCGACAGGCGCTGACCAGCGAAGCCCGACGTCGCATCGCCGACGGACACGACAAGTCGGTCACACTACCGCGTATGCTCGACGAGTTGCTGTCCAGCTGAGGAGAAACAGCGGCCGGACACTCTTCGCGCATTCTGCGCCCTCCCCCCAGTTAGGCAACCCATGACAAGGTCCCCGCACGCACGGCACCGGACGGTTCGATCCGCACTCGCGTACGCATGCATCGTCGTCGCCACCCTGACCACCGTCGTGCTGGTGCGCAACGACGCCCATGCAGCGCCCGCCGCATGCTCGCTCGCCGCCGGTGATCACAAGGTCGCGGCGTCGCCGGGCGCCTCCTTGCTGAGTGCATCCGACGCCGACCTCGATCGCGAGCTGTCGGTGGCCGAGGACCTCGGCATGTGGGCGGTCCGCATCGACGTCGACTGGTCGGTTGTGGAACCGCGCCGCGGCCAGCGCAACTGGGCGCCGATCGACCGGGTGGTGAACGCGGTCGTCGCACACGGCATGTGTCCGCTGGGTCTGGTGACCTACACCCCGCTGTGGGCGGCTCGGCCCGGCGACTTCCCGCGCAACAGCCACTACCGGCCCGCCGACCCGCAGGTCTTCGCCTCCTTCGCCGCCGCGGCCGCGCAACGCTACTCGCAGTCGATCGCGGTGTGGGAGATCTGGAACGAGCCGAACCTGGCGAACTACTGGCTGCCGCGGGCCAACTCGACCGAGTACGGACGACTCCTGACGGCGTCGTACTCCGCGATCAAGCGCGCGGTCCCGGGCACCGCGGTGATCTCCGGCGGCCTTGCCCCCGGCACCGACAACGGTCGCGACATCGCACCGCTGACCTTCGTGCGCAATCTCTATCAGAGCGGGTTCAACGACTCCCTGGACGCGCTCGGCGTGCATCCGTACACCTACCCGGCACTCCCGAACGATCCCGCCGCCGCGTCGTGGAGCACCGCGGCCCGCATGTGGGACATGCGGGACGTGATGGTGGCCGCCGGCGACGGTGACAAGTCGATCTGGATGACCGAGTTCGGCGCGCCCACCGGAACCGGGACCAACGCGGTCTCCGAAGAGGTACAGGCACAGAGCATCGCGATCGCCATGGGAGCCCAGAACGACGCGCCCTGGCTGGGCCCGCTGTTCGTGTACTCCCTGCGTGACGCGGGCACCGACCCGAACAACCTCGAGCACAATTTCGGTCTGGTGCGCCGCGACTGGTCGCCGAAGCAGGCGTACACGATGCTGGCGTCGCGGTGACCGCCGGGGCGTGATCGGCTCGCGCCACGCCAATCGTCGTCGACCACCATCGCGCGGGACGTTGGTTATGGTGGACTGAAAGTCGATCGAGCACTGCAATGTCCGGGGATGGTCGGGGGGGCATCCGACACCACAGGAGAGACGTGTGAGCTCCAGCCTCGATGCCGCCGGGCGGCGCGACGCGCCGCCCTCGATCGATCTGTTCGGCCACTTCCGCGACCTCGCTCGCGTTGCCGTCCCGGCGATCCTCATCGGCATCATCGTCGGCGCGTCCGTGTTCGCGTTGCGGAGCGCTCTCGTGCCGAAGGAATACTCCGCGACCGTGACCGCCGAGATCACCCCGGCCGGCACCATCATCCCGGGAGATGCCTTCGTAGAACAGCTGCGTGCGCCGTTCGTCGCCCTGTCGACCGACGAGAATGTGCTGCGACAGGTGCTCACCCAGGTGGACACGGGGTGGACCACCGGCGAGTTGAGTTCGCACGTCACCACCACGCCGGGCTCGGCGCCCACGATGATGGACTTCACCGCCACGGCACCGACGAGCGAGCAGGCCGAGGACGTGGCCCGAGCGATGGTCACGGCCATCTCGGCCGCCTCGTTGTCCAACCACGCGCGCGACATCACCCGGCAGATCGATCAGATGCGCGCGCAGGTGACCGCCGAACGCGTCCGCAACCGCGCCCTACCCGACCGCAGCGACGCCAAGGTCGAGTCCGACGCGACGCTCGCCGACCTCGACTCCCAGCTGACCCGTCTGCAGAACTCGTCCTCCGACACGCTCACGGTTCTCGCCGCACCGTCGGTGAGCGATGTGCCGGTGGCGCCCAATCCCACGCAGGAGGGCGCGGTGGCAGGTATCGCCGCGACCATCATCGCGGCCGAACTGCTCGTCCTGTTCCGTGGACGCCGGGGGCGCCGTCCGAACCCGATCTGGGCGCGGCGTGCCGCGCACCGATTCGGCGCCCAGCTCACCTACGGGAAACGCGGCGAGCCGGCGCTGCCGTCGACATTGCTGCCCGCGTTCGCCCAGCGTCATCGTCGCGCCCAGGTCGCACTGATCCTCACCGGAGAGAACGTCGACGTCCGCGGTCTTCTCGACGACCTCGTCCCCCCTCCCGGCGACACCGGAGGCGGACACCGCATGCGGGTGGTGCAGGCCGATCTCCGGGACGCCTGGTGGCAGCGCGTCGATCCCGCCGACCTCGCACTGGCCGTCGTCGTCCTCTCGTCGTCGGGGCGTGATCGGAAGGCGGCCGACGACGTGCTCTCGCAGCTCGCGGAAATCGGGTCGACGAGACATCTGATCGTGCTGCGTACGGGGAAGTCCTCAGCCGCGACCCCGCCGGAGAGCACGGACCCCGGACCCGGGCGGCCGGGACAGACCGGGTCAGCCCCGACCGCGGCGATCCCGACCGAGGCGATCCCGACCGAGGCGATCCCGACCGAGGCGATCCCGTCCCGGTCCCGCTCGAGCGCGACCGCCACCGACCCGAACGGCACCGACCCGACCGGCACCCAGTCCACCGATGTCCCGACAAGCGAGGCCTCCACGCACATGTCACGTTCGCCCGCGCACGACGACCCCGGTACCCCCCACCCCTCCGGCACCGTGGAGCCGACCGATTCCGGTCGCTTCCGGGCCGTGCCGGGCGAAGTGGACAGCAATGCCCGCTGATCACGTCGCCGTCGTCCACGAACGGCTCACCGAGATCGCGGGTTCCGAGCACGTCGTCGAGCAACTGGCCGCCACGTGGCCACGCGTCGAGGTCCACGCCCCGATCGCGCGTCCTGCCGGCATCCCGGCGGGCCTCGACGAGCCGCCGGTCACCTCGTCGCTCAACCGCATCTACCGCCTGCTCGGCGAAAAGACCTACGCGCCGCTGCTCCCGTTGATGCCGATGGCCTTCCGTCGGATGCCCCTGCGCGATGCCTCGGCCGTGGTCACCAGTCACCACGCCTTCGCCACCCAGGCGGTCCACGCCACCGATGCGCCGGTCATCGCCTACGTGCACAGTCCGGCCCGCTGGGCGTGGGACCCGTCGCTGCGCGCAGGCGAAGGCGGCGGGGCAGCAGGTGCCGCGATCCTCTCGGCGCTGTCGGTGGTGGCCCGTCGCTGCGAGGTCGAGGCGGCGCCGCGCCTGCACACGGTGGTCGCGAACTCGTCGGCGGTCGCCGACCGCATCCGCGAGCACTGGGACCGCGAGTCGGTCGTCGTGCACCCGCCGGTGGACCTCGACGGCTTCACTCCCGACCCGTCGGTGCCTCGCGAGGACTTTTATCTCCTCGCCGGGCGGCTGGTGCCGTACAAGCGCCCCGACCTCGCCATCGCGGCCGCCGCCCGCGCCGATGTGCGACTCGTGGTCGCCGGCGACGGCCGGGCAATGCAGCAATGTCGCGAACTCGCCGGCCCCAAGACGACATTCCTGGGCCGCGTACCGCACGACACCCTGCTGAACCTCCATCGCGGCGCGCGTGCGGTCCTGATGCCCGGCATCGAGGACTTCGGCATCGTGCCCGTCGAGGCGATGGCCACCGGGACCCCGGTGATCGCCCTCGGCGAGGGTGGCGCGCTGGACACGGTCATCCCGGGGTCCAGCGGCCTGCTCATCGAACCGGGAACCGACGACGAGATCATCGAGCGACTCGCCGCCGCGCTGCGGCAGTTCGATGCCGACGACTACGACCGGTCCGAGATCCGCGCCTGGGCCGAACGGTTCCGGCGCGACCGGTTCCGGGACGAGATGCGGGAGGTCGTCGATGCCGCGCGCTGACTCCTCCACCACCCGGGGACGCGCTCGTGCGTCGGTTCTGGACCGGGCGCTGTCGACCTCGCGCACGATCTCGGTGACCGGTCCGATGGCGCCGCTGGATCTCGACCTCATCCGCACACGGTTGACGCAGGCGTGCACGCCGACGTCTCGGCTCACCCTCGTCCCGGACCCGGCGTCGAAGACCTGGGCACACGACGTCACCACCGCACCGGAAGTCTGTGACCGACCCGATCTCGCCGACCTGCCCGTCGGGGAGATCATGACCCGCCTGCGCAACCGCCCGGACCCGTTGCCCCGACTGGAGGTGCTGGTGTGCGGGCACTGGCTGGTCATCGATCACACGCACGGCATGGGTGACGGCCGCCTCGGCATCGAGCAGATCGCGGGCGTGGCCAGTCGTCATGACTTCCCGATGACCGAGCGGTTCGAACGTTCACTGCCGGCCGACGCGGCCTGGCAGGCCTTTCGCCGGCACGTCCTCCGCCATCCCCGCCGACTCCGCGACATCATGCGTCTGCGATCGGCGAATGCAGCCGCACCCGCGGGTCACCCCGGGCGCAGCATCACCGACTGGCGCTCGTCACGGTGCGCCGTCACCGCCGCGATGCGGCCCGGTCAGACCGCCGAACTGAAGCGGGCCATCGCCGACACCGGTGTCCGCATGTCGTCGGCCGCGGTGACCGTGGCCCTGTGGCGCACCGCGCTGGCGGCACAGAGCGTCGCACTCGACGAGCGGACCCAGATCCTCTTCGACTGCCGACGCTATCTCGACGCCGACCACGCCGAGGATCACGGCAACTTCGCCGTCGGCATCCCGCTGCAGTTCCCTGCCGGTGCGACCCCGATGGAGATCGGCGACCGCATCCGAGCCGTCGCGGAATCCGGATGGCCGGCCGCGGTCCTCGCTGCGGGCGAGCTACGAGAACGCGTGCGCCCGTCGAAGCCGTCTTCGGACCCCCGAGCGGAGCCGGACCAGATCGAGGTGCCCGACAAGTTGCGACTGTCGGTCAGTGATCTGGGCCGGATCGCGATCTTCGGCGACATCCCCTGGGAGCCCGCGTCGGCATCACATCACCTCTTCGCCTATGTCGAGCCCGACGGCCCGGATGCGGCCAGCATGCTCGTGAGCGAGATCGACGGCTCGCGGAGCTTCACCACGACGTTCTGCAGCGACTTCGTCGGGCGGCCGGTCATCGAGGCGGCTCTGGATCACCTCTGTGAAGACCCGGTGTCCCTGCTGAATCAGGTGCTCACGCGGTCATGAGGGTGTCGTCGCGGCACCGTGCGCGCTCTGCCTCCGTGCTCGTGACAGTGCTCGTCGTGGCCGCCCTGATCACGAGCGCGTGCTCGTCCCCTGGTGCCTCGAGTTCAGATGCCGCTCCGGACACGACGGTGCCCACGGGAGCGTCCGCCGGCGATCTGGTCGGCTCCCCGATCCCGACCGAGGCCTACATCTCGCTGCGACGGATCGCCGACCGAACCGTGCGTTTCCGTTATCTGTCCACCGATGCCGTCACCGGCGACCTCACGCCGGTCTCGGCCGCGGCGTTCGTCCCCCGCGGTCGCCCGCCCGCAGGCGGGTGGCAGGTCCTGGCGGTGGGGCACCCGACGACCGGCACCGCGGGCAACTGCGCTCCCTCCCTCTACGGGAACCTGCTGGGCACCGTCAGTCTCGTCGCCTCGATGCTGGAGTTGGGATTCGTCGTCGTGCAGACCGACTACCAGGGCCTCGGCACGCCGGGGCGCCATCGGTACCTCGACCCGGCGCCTGCCGCGTACGACATCATCGACTCGGTCCGCGCGACCCGGAGAGTCATCGACGACACGAGCGACCAGTGGTGGGGATTCGGGGTCTCGCAGGGCGGCCACGCGGTGTTCCACGCCAACGAGATCGCCGGTACCTACGGCCGTGGCCTGCGCCTGCGCGGAACGGTGAGCATGAGTCCCGCGCTCGACGTCGCACCGCTGGCCGATGCGATGAACGCCGGAACTCTCACGAAACAACAGATCGCATTTCTCCCGCTGGTGCTCACGGGCTTGCAGACCATCCATCCCGAACTCGTCATCGACGACTACGTGCGCGGGCCGTTGCGCGAGGCCTTCGGCGTCTTCCTCGAGTGCGAAGACGTGGCACTGGTGCAGAAGCAGGCCGTCGTCGAGGCGACCCGGCCCGAGGACTACCGGCCCGTCGACGCCGCGGCCACCGACAGGTTGCGGACGTGGCTCCGCGAGGTGAGTCTCCCGCAGGGTCGGGCGTCGGCGCCGATGCTGATCGCCTACAGCGACGGAGACGAGGTCATCCCGGCGCCGTGGACGGCGAAGGCCATCGACCAGGCCTGCCGCCGAGGTGATGTAATCACTTCGATCCGGGTCCGCAACCAGCCGCACGGCATACTCGACATCGGCTCCGCGGCAACCGACTGGGTGGCCGCCGTCAGATCAGGGCAGCGCACGCCCGACACCTGCGCATGAATCTCGTGCGTTGTCCGGGCCGAGCCCCCGGGGCAGCGAGAGGAGTTGACGATGAGTTCGAACACCGAGGATGGTGACGCGATGGCCGGCGCCGACCCCCGCTCGCCGGACGCGGAAGCCCCAGCGCACGACGCCGAACAGCTCGCCGCGTTCTTCGAGATGTCCCCCGAGGCCGGCCTGCACGCAGTACTCGAAGCCGTCCGCGGACGCAATCCCGACGTCGAGATCGCGCTCCGGGCGATCCTGGCCGATCCGGCGCGCATGCGCGCCCTGAAGGACAGCGGACTGCTCGACGACCCGCCGACGCACAGTCTCGACGAGACCATCCGGCTCACCATCGACGCCGTCGGCGTCCCGCACGTGGCGGTCAACGTCATCACGCCGGAGGAGCAGGCAACGGCGGCCATCGCGTTCCGCTCGGGCGAACCCGAGGGTCCCAGCACCAGGGCCCTGGTCAATTCCCTGTGCGTCCTCCCCGTCGTCAGCGGCTCGCCGCTGATCATCGACGACATCGCCGACCACGCCTTGCTCGCCGACCATCCGACCGCGACCAGCGGCGAGGTCACCGCATACCTGGGCATCCCGCTCGCCGACGACGACGGTCATGTGATCGGCACGTTCTGTGCCTGGGACTCCGAGCCGCACCATTGGTCCTCCGCGGAGGTTCAGCTGATGTCCGATCTCTCGGTCCTGGTCCGGGAACTCATCTTCGGCCGTTGAGACCGGAGGACGTGCTCGTTACGGGACCGTGAACACTCCGGTTCCCAACACGTACCCGGTAGGCGCACATGAGGTGGCGGGTGCACCTACAATCGGCGGAAGCGGGGGGCCGTTTCGCGGATGGAGTGGACTTGTCGACCCGTGTATCGCAGGCCGAGAAACCAACGACTACGACGCGTGTTCAGCTGCCCGCGACGCCCGACACCAGACGGGGTTTCGACCAACTGATCCGTGACGATCCCCTGAGCACGCTCGTCACCGTGTCCATCGACGTGCTGTCGGCGTCGATCGCGGTGGCCATGGGTCTCTGGTGGACCACGAGTGGCAATGGAGCCCACCCGCCGCTGTGGACCCTCGTCCTGTACCTACCGATCCTGGTGGTCATCTTCGCCTTGCGCGGGGTGTACCGGCGCGGTCTGAACCGCCGATTCCTCGACGAGGTCGGCAAGGTCATGACCGGCTGCACGATCGCAGCGATGATCCTCCTGTGCTCCCTGCTGCTGTCGTTCTCCGACGACCGGCCCGGTGCCGCGGTGACCAAGGTGTGGGTGTCGGCGCTGTTCTGGGTGCCGTTCGGACGGTTGTTGCGCGACAACATCCAACGAAGCCTTCGTAAACACGGCCACCTCCTGTCGCCCACCCTGATCATCGGCGACGGACCGGTGACCGCCCAGGTCGTCGGCCGGATGGTCTCCGCCCCCGAGCACGGTCTCCGGCCGGTGGGTGTCCTGGCCGCCGGTGCCCCGCCCCGCTCGGATCGCGACGATGGTCCGTCCAACAAGATCGATCAGCTCGGCGGGGTCGACGACCTGGACGAGGCCATCCGCGCGACCAACGCCGAGATCCTGGTCATCGCCTTCGCGGTGACCAACGTCGAACGGTTGACCGCGGCGGTCCGCATCGCCCACCGGCACGGCGTCAAGGTCTGGATCGTGCCGCGCATGTTCGACGTCATCGGCCGACGCAGCCGCGTCGACCACATCGGCGGACTCCCCCTGATGTCCGTCCCGCACACCAATCCGCGCGGGTGGCAGTTCCGCACCAAGCACATCACCGACCGGATCATCGCGGCGTTGATCCTCACGGCGATCTCGCCGCTGTTCCTGACCCTGATGCTGCTCGTGCGCCTCAGCTCGCCGGGGCCGATCTTCTTCGCGCAGCCCCGGGTCGGCCGCAACGCGCGCGTCTTCGACTGCCTCAAGTTCCGCTCGATGCGGCCCGAGGATCCCGAGGCGGAGAAGTTCCGGCCCACCGACGGCAGCGCACCGGGTGGCGTCGAGGGCGTCGACCGGCGCACCAAGATCGGCAAGATCATGCGCTCGACGTCGATGGACGAACTGCCTCAGCTGCTCAACGTGCTCCGCGGCGACATGAGTCTCGTCGGTCCCCGGCCCGAGCGACCCGAGTACGTCTCGCTGTTCGAGGTCCAGATCCGCCGCTACGGCGAACGTCATCGCGTCAAGGCCGGCGTCACCGGATGGGCCCAGGTGCACGGACTGCGCGGACAGACGTCGATCGCCGACCGCGCCGAATGGGACAACTACTACATCGAGAACTGGTCGCTCTGGCTCGACATCAAGATCCTGTTGCTCACCGTGCTGGCGGTGTTGAAGAAGGCCGAGTGAGCATCGCGCCCGGACGGCTGCCTGAGGTGCGAGGAGCGCAGGAGTCGAGCATCGAGGGACCCGCGACCGACAGACTTCAACTCGACCGATGGACTTCGATCGAAGTCCAGCAGTCGAAGTGAAGTCTGCCGGTCAAGACCGGCGAAGGCGACGCCATTCGAATCCTCAGGGAAACGGACGCCGCGTGTCGTACGCGGCGCGGTAGGGCACCCGACCACGGTCGTCGCGGACGGTGATGATCACCGTGCGGACGATGACGACGAGCAGGACGATGCCGCTCACGATCGCGAGAAGTGCTGCGGTCACGACGACCCCCCTGTGCTCGAAAACGTTGCGCCGGAACCTGTTCGACCGACGCACGCGTGCGGGTGGATGCGGATGGCGCATCCGTGGACCCTGTGCTCGCCCATGGTCGCGCGCGGGTCGGTGTGTGCGCCACTGATTTATCGTCGACGCCGTGTGGGCACCGCCCGTGGCCGTCCCCGCCTCGCATCCCGGACGTCGGCCGTCGGCGTTGGCACAATGGACCCGTGCTCACGCTGACCGCCGGAGAGAACCGCCCACTGCCCTCGCCGGCCGTGACCGTCTCGGTGCGCTCGGTGTCGCCGGTCAACACCTCGGCGATCCTGCTGACCGACGCCGGGCGGGTCCGCTCCGATGCCGACCTCGTCTTCTACAACCAGCCTTCGGGCCCGGGCGTCTCCTATCGTTCGGCCGGCGACGCCGACATCGTCTCCGTCGACACGACCGCTCTGCCGCGCGAGATCACGACGGTGGTCATCGCGGCCAGCCTGGACGGGACGGGCCCCACCGGTTTCGCCACCGCGGGCGCGCTCACGTCGACGCTCACCGGCGGCGGCGAAGAACTCACGTTCACCCCCACCGGCCTCACCACCGAGGCCGCCGTCGTCTGCCTGGAGATCTATCGCCGCAACGATCTGTGGAAGGTCCGCGCCGTCGGCCAGGGGTACGACTCTGGTTTGGCGGGGCTGGCCACCGCGTTCGGCATCGAGGTCGACGACGATCCGGTCCCCGCACCCGCGCCCGGGCAGCCCCCGCGCATGACCGACCCGCAGCCGTGGCCTCCCGCTCCGGCGACTCCGCAGATCCCACCCGAGCACACTTCACCACCCCCACACACGCCCCCGCCACCGCCGCCCGCCCCGCCGCGGCCACCGGTCACCACCCAACCCCAGGGAGTTCCCATGCACAGCGATCTCTTCGCCCCGTCGCACGCCGAGGTCACCGGGCAGGGCATCCAGAAGCAGGGCAGCAAGATGTGCCGGGTGGGATTGTCCGGCGAGGTGATGGCCCGCACCGGTTCGATGGTCGCCTACCAGGGCGACCTGCGGTTCGAGGCCCTGGGATCCGGCGGCCTCGGGCGAATGATGCGGCAGGCCATGACCGGTGAAGGGGTCCCGCTGATGAAGGTCACCGGCCGCGGCGACCTGTTCCTCGCCAACGCCGCCTCGGACGTCCACCTCATCGATCTAGACGGCAGCGACGGCCTGACGATCAACGGCGCCAACGTGCTCGCCTTCGACTCCTCGCTGTCCTACGACATCGCCCGCGTCCAGGGCGCCGGCGCGATGAGCAACGCCGGACTGTTCAACTGCGTCTTCACCGGCCGGGGCCGCATCGCGATCACCACCGACGGCACCCCGGTCGTCCTCAACGTCGACGCCGCGACCTACGCCGATCCGCAGGCCGCGGTCGCGTGGTCGTCGAGCCTGCGCACGTCGGTGAAATCCAACGACTCGTTCAACCTCGGCACGCTCATGGGCCGTAGCACCGGCGAGCGCTTCACCCTCGCCTTCTCCGGACAGGGCTTCGTCGTCGTGCAACCGTCCGAGCTCCCGCCGGGCGGTTTCATCGGTGGGACGGGCGGCGGTGGCGCGGCCGGTTCCGGTGCGGGCGGTGTCCTGGGTGGCATCCTCGGTCGCTGACCCACCCGCCTGATTTCGTAGCGAAAACCGGTGCCATGAGCCAACTTTCGCTACGAAATCGCGGGGGCGGGTATCGTCGGCGCCATGCCTGAAGCATCAGCGACCGTCCTCGTCCAGCAGCCCGTCGCCATCGTGTGGGAGTACTGCCTGATCCCCGACCACGTCGCAGCACTGACTCCCGGCGTCGTCCGCGTCGAACGGGTCACCGACGGGCCGGTCTCGGTGGGAACCGTCTGGCGCGGCCAGATGAAGGGCCTCGGCCGCGCGGTCGACTGGACCGGCGAGTTCACGAGGGTCGATGAGCACGCGGCCACCGAGTTCACGTCCACCGAGTCACCGCTCGAGTTCGGCATCTCCGCGACCTTCGAGGAGGTTCGCCGCGGCGTCGAACTCACCTATCGAATCCGCAACGCGGGGATGGGCGGTGCCGTCGGCAAGGTCGCCGACGCGCTCGCGATCCGGGCCTACCAGCGATCACTCGCCGCCAACGCGAAGAAGCTGCCGCGTCTCGTGGACGACTGGGCCACGACCCGCTGACAGCAACAGCCCCACCTCGCGTGAGCGAGGTGGGACTGTCGCTGTTTGGCGAATCGGTAGCAGTAATGCGCGCTATGAGCGCATTGTCGCTACGAAATCCGAGGGTGACAGGTCACCAGCTGGACTTCTGCACACCCGGCAGCTCGCCGGCGTGAGCCATCTCGCGCAGGCAGATACGGCACAGGCCGAACTTGCGGAACACCGAGTGCGGACGACCGCACTTGTTGCAGCGCGTGTAGGCCCGCACGGCGAACTTGGGCTTCTTGTTGGCCTTGTTGACCAGAGCCTTCTTTGCCATCAGTTGTCCTTAACGTTGTTGTCCTTGAACGGGAAGCCCAGGGCACGCAGCAGCGCGCGGCCTTCCTCGTCCGTGGTGGCCGACGTCACGACGGTGATGTCCATACCGCGGGGCCGGTCGATGTTGTCGATGTTGATCTCGTGGAACATCGACTGCTCGTTCAGACCGAACGTGTAGTTGCCGTTGCCGTCGAACTGCTGGTCCGACAGGCCGCGGAAGTCGCGGATACGCGGGAGAGCGATGGACACGAGGCGGTCCAGGAACTCCCACATACGGTCGCCACGCAGCGTGACGCGCGCACCGATCGGCATGCCCTCACGCAGCTTGAACTGCGCGATCGACTTGCGGGCGCGACGGATCTCCGGCTTCTGACCGGTGATCTTGGCCAGGTCCTCGACGGCGCCGTTGATCAGCTTCGCGTCACGGGCGGCGTCGCCGACACCCATGTTCACGACGACCTTCACGACGCCGGGGATCAGCATCACGTTGGCGTAATCGAACTCTTTGTTCAGCGTGTCCTTGATTTCCTCGCGGTAGCGAGTCTTCAGGCGCGGCTGGATCTTCTCAGAGGTGGTCATGTCAGATGTCCTTCCCGCTCTTGCGCGAGATCCGGACCTTCTTGCCCGTTTCTTCGTCGACGCGGTAGCCGACGCGGGTCGGGTTGCCGTCGGAATCCACGACCATCACGTTCGAGACGTGGATCGAGGCTTCCTGGGTCACGATGCCGCCGGAGGAGGCACCGCGCTCGTTGGCCGACGCGGCGGTGTGCTTCTTGATGCGGTTGACGCCCTCGACGAGGACACGCTGGGTCTTCGGGAAGGCCTGGATGACCTTGCCCTTGGCGCCCTTGTCCTTGCCCGAGATGACGATCACGGTGTCACCCTTGTGAACCTTCATGTCAGATCACCTCCGGTGCCAGCGACACGATCTTCATGAACTTCTTCTCGCGCAGCTCGCGGCCGACAGGGCCGAAGATGCGGGTACCGCGGGGGTCGCTCTCACCCTTGAGGATGACGGCGGCGTTCTCGTCGAACCGGATGTAGCTTCCGTCGGCGCGACGGCGCTCCTTGGTGGTGCGCACGATGACGGCCTTGACGACCTCACCCTTCTTGACGTTGCCGCCGGGGATGGCGTCCTTGACAGTGGCGACGATGACATCACCAATGCCGGCGTAGCGCCGCGAGGAACCACCGAGCACGCGGATGCACAAGATTTCCTTGGCTCCGGTGTTGTCGGCGACTCGCAGGCGCGATTCCTGCTGAATCACTCGTAGTCTCCTTGACCTGGCTTCTTATGTGCGGCGGATTTCCGACCCGACGCACACGGTCTGCTGCCACCGAACACACGCCTGCCTGGGGTTTTGGCCCGGGATGAACACCCGGACCACCGCCACCAGTGGGTTCGTGAGCCGATTCGCGACACGTCAGTGCCGCAGGCAACCCCACAAGTGTAGGGGAACCCGCAGGTCCCGGCCAAATCTCCGCCCGTTGCCCCGGGGAGGTGTTTAGGTCGTCGTCCCCCCGGGAAACTTTTTTCCGACCGGACCCATCTGGTGCCATCGCCCGCGCGAAGCACCCATGGGACGACACAGACAACCAACACAGAACGTCCGGCACCCACGCGCCGCGTGGAGACCGGACGCGCAGTACCCGGGGGCAGCACGTGTCAGGGGGCGATCGACTCTCCGTGGAGAGCCTGTCGATTTCACCACGTCACCGGGGTCCATTGTTCAGTCCGACGCGCAAGCCGGCTCCCAGCTCCAGTGAGGGGCCATGCCGTGGTGCGCGCCAACAGGGGAGGCACGCGTGACGACCGACGACGCGATCCGGCACACCACCGACACCGATACCCGCGACTTCGACACCCGCGACACCGACACCCGCCCGGCCATTCCCATGACCGCAGCGCAACGCGGCATCTTCTACGCCCAGCAGCTCGAGCCCGACGTGCCGATGACCATCGACGCGTTCATCGAGTTCCGCGGCGACACCTCGCGACGCGGTAGCGGCGACGGCAACGACCCGCTGGTCGACGTCGACCCCGACATCATGCAGCGCGCCATCACGATGACCGGTCGCGAGACCGAGGCCGCGCTCCTGCGTCTTATCCCGACCGACGACGGCGAACCGGTCATGGTGCTCGACGAGACCCACAGCGTGGTGCTGGGCCGTCACGACTTCTCCGAGGCCGACGACCCCCGCACCGCCGCGCTCGCGTGGATCGACCGCAGGCGCTCGCAGCGCTCCGACCTGTTCGCCGACGACATCCTGGAGACCCACCTCCTGAAAGTCGGTCCCGGACACTCGATCTGGTATTGCCGCGGCCATCACATCGGTTTCGACGGTTACGCGGCGATGTACATGATGCTGCGCGTGTCGTCGCACTACACCGCGATCGTGGACGGCTCGCCCGCGCCGATAGCGGATACGGCCACCATGTCCGACATCCTCGAGTTCGACCGGAGCTACCGGTCCTCGGAGAAGTTCGCCGCCGACCGCGAGCACTGGGCCCGCCGGCTCGCCGACCTTCCGGACACGACCACCCTCACCAGCCTCTCCGACGCGGCCGCGCCGCTGTCGGAGATCCGCTCGGTGGATCTCCACGACGATGTGGTCGCCCGCATCCGCGACCTCGGGCGCGCCCACCGCGTACGCCCCGCATCGGTGATCACCGCGGCCGTCGCCGCCTACGTGGCGCGCTACACCGATCGGGACGAGGCCATGCTGAGCCTGCCGGTCGCCGCACGCGACCGCGACATCCTGCGCACCTCCGCCGGCCTGACGTCCAACGTCGTACCCCTGCGCATCCCGCTCGACGACTCGGCCACCGTCGCCGATCTGTTCACGAGTGTGAATGCGGAGATCAAACAGGCTGTGCGCCACCAGAAGTTCCGGCACGAGGACATCGCCTCGGAGATCCTGGGCGCCGCCGGGATGAAGCGCGGCTTCTTCGGACCACTCGTCAACGTGATGCTGTTCTTCGACCACATCGACTTCGGTCCGCTGCGCGGCGAGGTGAATGTGCTCTCCACCGGCCCGATCGAGGACATCTCGGTCAACGTCTACGACAGTTTCGACGGCGGCATGAGTCTCGACCTCGAGGCGAACCCCAACATCTATTCCGCCGACGAGATCTCGACGCACCACAGTCGCCTCGTCGACTTCCTCGAGCGCATCGTCCGCGCGCCCGCCGACGCCCGGCTCACGACACTGGACCTGCTCACCGACGACGAGCGGGCCGGGCTTGCAGTCCGAACCGCCGGCGAACGCGTCGACCTCGGTGACACGACACTCGTCGACCTTCTCGACGAGGCCGCACACAACCACCCCGACGAGGTGGCGATCGTCGACGCCAGCAGCGGCGAATCACTCACCCACGGGGAGTTCGCCGATCGATCGCGCGCACTCGCGGCCGCACTCGCCGGTCGCGGGATCGGCACGGAGAGCGTTGTCGCCGTGCAAATGTCGCGCAGTGTCGACCAGGTCCTCGCGCTGCACGCGGCCGTGCGCGCCGGGGCCGCCTTCCTGCCCGTCGACCCGGCCGAGCCGGCCGACCGCCTCGCCCACATCCTGGGCGTGGCCACCCCCGACCTCGTCATCACCGACGATGTCCTCGCGGAGCTCCGTGAGGAGACCGCCGGCGCCTCACCCACCGCGACACCGCGACCCGGGCATGCCGCCTACGTACTGTTCACCTCCGGCTCGACGGGCAAGCCCAAGGGCGTCGTGATCACCCATCGGGCGATCGTCAACCGGCTCGCCTGGATGCAGGCGCGCTACTCGTTGTCGGCCGACGACCGCGTGCTGCAGAAGACCCCCTCCACGTTCGACGTGTCCGTGTGGGAGTTCTTCTGGCCCTTCACCTCCGGCGCCGGCCTCGTCGTACCGACACCCGACGGCCACCGTGACCCCTGGTACCTGCGCGACGTGATCGCCGACAACGGCGTCACCACGGTCCATTTCGTCCCGTCGATGCTCGCCGCGTTCGCGGCCGCACTGCAGTCCCCCGTGCCCGGTTCCGGCGACTCGACGCACCTGGCCACCCTCCGCCAGATCTTCACCAGCGGTGAGGCACTGACACCCGCGACCGTCGCCGCCACCGCGCGGCTCACCGACGCCCCGGTCCACAACCTGTACGGCCCCACCGAGGCCGCCATCGACGTGACGCACCACGACGCCTGCCGCGCCGACGCCGCGATCGTCCCCATCGGGAAGCCGGTGTGGAACACCACCATCCGGGTGCTCGACCATCGACTTCGTCCGCAGCCCGAGGGCGCGATCGGCGAACTCTACCTCGGCGGTGTCCAGCTCGCACGCGGCTACCGCGCGCGGCCCGACCTCACCGCGGCACGCTTCGTCGCCGGTGAGGACGGCGAGCGCCTCTACCGGACCGGCGACCTGGTCCGGATGATGTCCGACGGCTCGCTGGAGTACCTGGGCCGCACCGACTCCCAGGTCAAGATCCGCGGCCAGCGCGTCGAGCTGGGCGAGATCGAGTCCGCGCTGAGCCGGCTCGACGGCGTGACCGCCGCCGGCGTCGTGGTCCGCGACGACATGGTCGCCGACGAGTCGACGCTGGCCGGTTACGTCACCGGCTCCGCGCTCGAAGACCGGGACCTGCGTGGCGAACTCCGTTCGGCGCTGCCCGACCACATGGTCCCCTCGGCCATCATGGTGCTCGACGAGCTGCCGACGACCGCGAACGGCAAGCTCGACCGGCGCGCACTGCCGCGCCCGGAGCTGCGCACGCGCCGCGAGTTCGTGGCACCCCTCACCCCGCTTGCACATCTCGTCGCCGACACCATCGCCGAGGTGCTCGACCTGCATGACTCCGACACCGACGTCGAGTCGTCGAGGATGTCGTTGCGCGACAACTTCTTCGAGATCGGCGGCACCTCCCTGTCGGCAACCCGGGTCGCGACGCGGTTGTCGCGCGCCACCGGAGAGCGGATCGGGATCCGGACGATCTTCGACGCCGGCGACCTCGGCGGCATCGTCGACGCCCTCGCCGACCTCGGCGTGGACGTGGAGGCGCCCACCGGAACGGGCACGCACGAGGCCGCCGCCGGTGACCGCGCTCCCCGGTCCGGGCCCGTCCCGCTGTCGCCCGCACAGCATCGTCTGTGGCTCGCGACACGACTCGACCCGGCAGCGTCGGCCACCTATAACATGCCGTTCACGGTCCGCCTCGTCGGCGACCTCGACCCCGAGGCGTTGCGCCTCGCCCTCGTCGACGTCGTTCGCCGCCACGAGCCACTGCGCAGTGTCGTGGCCGAGATCGACGGCGCCGCACGCATCGCCGCGACTCCCCCGGAGTCGGTCACGCTCGAACTCCCCGTTCTCGACGCGGCCGACGCAGCACGGGTGACCGATCGCGAATTCGCCTCCGAGCCCTTCGATCTGGGCTCCGACCTGCCGATTCGCGCACGGTTGGTCCGCACCGCGCGCGACGATCACCGGCTGACCGTGGTCGTCCACCACATCGCGGCCGACGGGTGGTCGTTCACCCCGCTGGCCGGCGACCTCGCCATCGCATACCGCGCGCGGCGCGACCACACCGAACCCGGGTGGGACGAGTTGCCCGTCACCTACTCGCAGATCAGTGCCGAGCGGCACGCCTGGCTCGCCGAGAGCGACCACGCGGCAGCCGAACTCGACTTCTGGCGGGGCATCCTCGGCGACGTCCGGGGCGAGACCGAGCTACCCCTCGACCGGCCGCGCACGCGCAACGCGGGGAATTCCGGATCGTCGGTGAGCGCGACGATCTCCGCCGACGCCCACCGCGCGGTCCGCGAACTCGCCGCCGGTTCCGATGCCACCGTGTTCATGGTGCTGCATGCCGCCGTCGCCTCGCTGCTCCGCGGCCAGTCACAGGCCGATGACGTCGTCATCGGGACACCGGTGTCCGGACGCGGGGACGCCGACATCGACGGTCTCGTCGGCATGTTCGTCAACACGCTCGCGCTGCGGACCGACGTCGACAAGGACATGGCGTTCGCCGATCTGGTGGCGCGGGTCCGCGACACGGACCTGAGCGCCTTCGACAACGCCACCATCCCGTTCGACCGTCTCGTGACCGAACTCAACCCGGAGCGCTCGGGCAACGTCCATCCGTTCTTCCAGGTCTCGCTCGCGCTCGAGGACCGGTCCGCGATCCGGCTCGACTTCGCCGGTCTCACCGCGACCGCGGCGCGCGTCGACACCGGCCGCGCGACGTTCGACCTGCAGTTCACCTTCACCGAGCTGCGCGAGGACGACGGCGAACCGTCCGGTCTCGCCCTCGAGATCGGTTATGCGACAGCGCTGTTCGATCGCCACACGGTGGCGGGTCTGGCCTCGCGCCTGACCAGGATCCTGCACGCCGCGACGACGGACCCCGGTGCCGCGGTGGGCGATCTGCCCGTCTTGGACCTACACGAACGCCTCGACCTCGTCCCCGCCGTCGGCGAGGGCCGACGACCGGTCGAGCACCTCACCGGCCTGCTGTCCGCAGCCGCGGAGTCGGCGCCGGACCGGGTCGCGGTGACCGACGGCACCCGTTCACTGACCTATCGTCAGCTCGACGCCGCGTCGAACCGGTTGGCGCGTGTGCTCATCGGCGAGGGCGCCGGCCCGGAACGTCATGTCGCCGTAGCGCTGCCCCGCGGGGTCGACTGGATGATCGCGATGTGGGCGATCGCGCGCACCGGCGCGGCCTGGGTGCCGGTCGACCCGGCCTACCCCGCGCAGCGCATCGACCACATGCTTGCTGACTCGGGAACGCGGCTGCTCGTCACCGACCGGGCCTCCGATCCGCATTCCGGCTCCGATCCGTCCGGCACCGAC
The DNA here is from genome assembly GCF_051789125.1 of Gordonia terrae. Lineage (GTDB taxonomy): Bacteria > Actinomycetota > Actinomycetes > Mycobacteriales > Mycobacteriaceae > Gordonia > Gordonia terrae_A. Next base: position 3,843,592 of record NZ_CP196526.1, read on the forward strand.
TTGCGCACGGTCGTCCTCGACGACCCCGCCGTCATCGACCGGGTAGCCGCCGCTTCCGCGGCGCCGCTGTCGGATTCGGAGCGGCACGGGGTACTCGACGTCGACCAGCCCGCCTATCTGATCTACACGTCGGGCACCACCGGGACGCCGAAGGGCGTCATCGTCAGCCACCGCGGCCTCGCCGATTTCGGGGCCCAGCAGGTCACGCAGTACGGCATCACCCCCGACAGCCAGACCATGCACATGGCCTCGCCCAGCTTCGACGCGTCGGTTCTCGAGATCCTCATGGCCATCGCGGCAGGATCGACGATGCACATCGTGCCGCCGGGCATCGTGGGCGGCGCCGAACTCGCCGACCTCATGCGCGATGCACACATCACCCACGCGTTCCTCACCCCCTCGGTGCTGACCACGATGTCCCCGCAGGACGTGCCGGATCTGCAGGCGCTCGTCATCGGTGGAGAGCACCCGAACCCCGAGGTCGTGCGTACGTGGTCTGCCGGACCCCGGCTGTTCAACGCATACGGCCCGACCGAGACCACGGTCGTCGCGGCGGTCTCGTCGCAGATCAGCCCCGACTACACGACACTGACGATCGGACGCCCGATCCGCGGCATCTCCGCGGTCGTGCTCGACGAGCGTCTGCGCCCGGTCGCGCCCGGAGCCGTCGGCGAGTTGTACATCGCCGGTGAACATCTGGCCCGCGGTTACCACGGCGTCCGCCCACTGACCTCCAAGCGGTTCATCGCCAACCCGTTCGGCGAGCCCGGCGAACGGATGTATCGGACCGGCGACCTCGTGCGCTGGACCGTTGACCACGAACTCGAGTTCCGCGGCCGCGCCGATCACCAGACCAAGATCCGCGGCCACCGCATCGAGCTCGGCGAGATCGACGCCGCCCTGGTCGCGGACGAGGCGGTGCGCGCTGCGGTGACCACCACACACGGCGAGGGCGACCGGGCATACCTCGTCTCCTACGTCACGATGACCGACGCGGCCTCCGGGGGCGCGGCCGACGTGCGTGAGCGGCTCGCCGAACGGCTGCCCCGGCACATGATCCCCTCGGCGGTCATCGAGCTCGACGAGATCCCGACGACCCCCATCGGCAAGGTCGACCTGCGCGCGCTGCCCGCACCGGACGCGTCGTCTGCCGCAGGCACCGTGCACTATGTGGCGCCCTCGACCCCGGCCGAGCAGGCCGTCGCCGACCTCATCGCCGAACGTCTGGACCTCGAGCCCGGCACCGTGGGGCGTCATCACGACTTCTTCGACCTCGGCGGGAACTCGCTGCTGGCCACCCAGATCGTCGGCGCACTGGAGAATCTGACGGGCCGGCGCATCCCGGTCCGGGAGATCTTCGACCATTCGACGGTGGCCGGGATCGCCCGCCTGAGCGGCACGCTCGAGGGCGGCGCCGACACATTCCCCGAATCCCGGACCCTGCCGCAACTGCGCCACGACCCCGAGGCCCCGGTGCACCCGGGACCCGCCCAGCAGCAGCTGTGGTTCCTCAACCAGCTCGCGATCGGCAACGATCCGATCGGCTCCTCACCGCAGGTGATGACCGAGCCGTCTGCGGCGGAGACCATCGAGCTGGAACTGCCCGATGCCGTGATGGCCGGTCAGAGCGATTCGGCCACAGCCGATTACGCCATCGCCTTTGCCTTGGACATGCGCGGTGACCTCGACATCGACGCGCTGTCCGGCGCGATCCGGCATGCCGTCGATCGCCACGAGATGCTGCGTACCGTCTACCCCGATCACGACGGACGACCCGTACTCGACGTCCGCCCCGCCGGCGAGGTGCACCTCGACTTCGACGTCGTCGACACCCCCGCCGCCGACTGGCCGGACCACGCCCGGGCGCTGGCCCGGCGGCCCTTCGACCTGACGGTCGACGTGCCGCTGCGTACCGCGCTCCATCGCATCGACGGCGACGCCTCGCACCACAAGTTCACGATCGTCATCCATCACATCGCGGCCGACGGTTGGTCGATGGCGCCCCTGCATCGCGACATCACCCGCGCCTATGCGGAACTGCGCGCCGGTGCGGACGAGGTCACCGCGACCCCGTTGCCGATCGACTACCGCGACTATCTGCGCTGGCAGGCCGACCACCTCGACGCCCAGACCGATCTCACCGACTGGTGGCGGGCCGAGCTCGACGGGATCGACGTCGGCCCGGCACTCCTCCCCGACGTCCCGGCAGGCGCGGTCCGGTCCGCCGGCGTCGTCGAGGTCGACTTCGAACCCGAACTGCGCCGTCAGCTGACCGATCTCGCCGACGGCCGGGCGACCGAGTTCCAGAGCGTCCACGCCGTGCTCGCGGCCGTGCTGCACCGTCTGCACGCCGATCCGCAGGTGCACATCGCGGGCACACCGTCGGACATCGTCATCGGTACCCCGGTCGCCGGTCGCACCGATCCCCGCCTCGCCGGCATCGTGGGCATGTTCGTCAACTCCGTCGTCCTGCGGACGCCGGTGAACGGGCGCGAGGGCTTCGCGACCCTGCTCGACTCGGTGCGGCACCGCGACCTCGAGGCACTCTCGCAGGCCGACATGCCCTTCGAGCAGATCGTCGCCATCCTCAATCCGCCGCGGACCGGCCATCACCCCGTGTTCCAGATCGCGCTGGCATTCGACGCCGGGACCTCCGACGGACCCGGCGCACACAACCGGGTGGAACTGCCCGGGGTCGAGATCACGGTCGAGGAGATCGACACCGCCGCAGCGCGTTTCGATCTCGAGCTGCGTCTGCGCGACGGTCGGGCGCGCTTCACCTACGCGACCGACGTCTACAGTCAGGAGCGCATCGCCGCACTGGCACGGATGTTCGTCGACCTGGCGCGCGCGGTCGTCACCGATCCGACGGCGCCACTGGACGACCTGGCCCCGCATGCGCCGGCCCGCACCCCGGCCGACGCCGACCGCGACAACCCCGTCGAACCGCGCCACCTCGCCGACATCATCGCCGACACGGTGGCGGCCCATCCCGACCGGATCGCCGTCGAGGACGGGACCCGCACCCTCACCTATGCCGAGATGGACCGCGTCTCCGGGCGCTGGGCCTCGACGCTGCTCGAACTCGGCATCGGCACCGAGGACGTGGTCGCGATCGCCGTCGACCGCAGCCTCGAATCGGTCCTCGCCACCTGGGCCGTCGCCAAGACCGGTGCAGCCGCCCTGCCGATCGACATGCGTTACCCGACAGATCGTGTCGCACACATGATCTCCGACTCCGGCGCGTTCATCGGCATCAGCAGCACCGACCACCGCGCCGACGTGCCGCACGACATCTGGTGGCTCACCCCCGAGGACCTGCGCACCGGCGCGGTTCCCGAAGGGCCGCACAGCGACCGGCACATCGACTCGGTGGCTTACATCGTCTACACGTCGGGTTCGACCGGAGCCCCCAAGGGTGTCAGCGTCACCCACCGCGGCCTCGCCGCGTTCAGCGCGACCCAACGCGACCGCTACGCGGTGGGCCCGGGAGACCGCACGCTGCTCTTCGCCTCCCCCGCATTCGACGCCTCGATGCTCGAATTCCTCCTGGCCGTCGACTCCGGCGCGACGATGGTGGTCGCACCGACGACCATCTACGGTGGCGACGAACTGGTCGAGTTCCTCGACGAGCAGGCGGTGACGCACGCGTTCATCACCCCGTCCGCGCTGGCCGCGGCCGCACCGCATCCACTGCCCCACCTGCGGAGCCTGGGTGTCGGCGGCGAGGCGAGCACACCGGAACTGGTGTCGCGCTGGGGAACCGGACGCCGCTACATCAACGCCTACGGACCCACCGAGACCACCATCGTGGCCACGATGTCGGCACCCCTGCGTCCCGGTGGACCCATCACGATCGGTACACCGGTCCTCGGCTGCACCGCACTCGTCCTCGACCACCGGCTGCGTCCGGTCGCCGACCACGTCCCCGGCGAGCTGTACCTCGCCGGGCCCGGGGTGGCGCGCGGATACCTCGGACGACGCGGACTGTCCGCGGGCAGGTTCGTCGCATGCCCCGGCGCAGACGGCGGCGTCATGTACCGGACGGGCGACATCGTCCACCGCGACGCCGACGGCACGCTCACCTATCACGGGCGCAGCGACAACCAGGTGAAGGTGCGTGGTTTCCGCATCGAACTCGACGAGGTCAGCGCGGCCCTCGCGGCTGCCGACGGCGTCGACTTCGCGACCACCGTCGTACGGGGTGAGGGCGCATCGGCCACCCTCGTCGGTTACGTCACCCGGGCCGGCGAGACCTTGGACACCACCGACGTCCTCGACACGGTCCGTCGCCTGCTGCCCCGCCACATGGTGCCGTCTGCGCTCGTCGTACTCGACGAGATCCCGTTGACCGACAACGGCAAACTCGACCGGCGAGCACTGCCCGAGCCGTCGTCGAGCAGCGTGTCCACGACCGGCCGCGCACCGCGGACCGACACCGAGGCCGCCCTCGTCGAGGTGGTCGCCGACGTCCTCGGTCTGCGTCCCGGCGACCTGGGCGCGACCGACGACTTCTTCCTGCTCGGCGGGACCTCGCTGCAGGCGACCACGCTCGTCAGCCGCATCAACCGGGTCCACGCCGGCGAGCGGTTGCGCGTCCGCGACGTGTTCGACCATCCGACGCCCGAGGCCCTCGCCGAGCTCGTCATCCTTCCCGCGGACTGGGAACCCGCCGGTGACGCACCCGCCCCGCGGGCACCGAGGCCCGACCGCTTCCCACTCGCACCGATCCAGCGTCGTCTGTGGTCGATGGCCGCGGCCGATCCCACCTCGACCGAGTACCTGATGCCCTTCGTGCTGCGTCTGCGCGGCGAGCTCGACGTCGACGCCCTGCGCGGTGCGCTGGTCGACGTGGTCACGCGACACACGAGCCTGCGGACCGTCTTCGAACCCGGCGAGAACGGGCCCGCCGGAAGGGTTCTCGACGATGCGTCCGCAATCGTCGGAGAGCTCACCCCGGTGACTCCCGAGACACCGAGCACCGACAGCCTCCTGGCGGAGGTCGCTCGATGCGCGACGATGCCGATCGACCCGACGCGTGAGGCGCCGCTGCGCGCGACTCTCCTCGTCGACCCCGACGACCACGGCCCGGGCGGACACCTGCTCGTGCTCGTCGTCCACCACATCGCGGCCGACGGCGCGTCGATGCCGATCCTGGTCAGCGATCTCGCGCAGGCGTACCGCGAGCGGCACGCCGGTCGCGTCGAGAGCTGGACCGAGGCGGAGATCGACTACCGCGACCATGCCCTGGAGAGCGCCGCCGACCCGGCATCGGAGGACGACCTACGGTTCTGGACCGACCACCTCGCCGGAGCACCCGCGGAGACGACCGTCGAACCGCGGACCGGTGCACGGACCTCGAGCGGAGCCCGCTCGGTGACGATGCAGCTGCCGGCACACACCCGGGCCGGCCTCACCGCCTTCGCCCGCGAGCAGTCGACGACGCCGTTCTCGGTGATGCACTCCGCACTGGCCATCCTGCTGCACCGGATGGGCGTCGGCGACGATCTCGTCATCGGCAGCCCGGTCGCCAACCGCACCGGCACCGCGGATGCGGTCCGCGACTACGGAGACGTCGTCGGCATGTTCGTGAACATGGTGCCGCTGCGCACTCAGCTGCACAGCGCGGAGACCGTCGCGGCGGCCGTGCGCCGCATCCGCGACGCCGACATCGACGCGCTCGATCATCGCAGCACGCCGTTCGACGACGTGGTGAGCGCACTCAACCCCGAGCGCGCACACGGGCGCCACCCGATCTTCCAGGTCGCGTTGTCGGTGCACGACTACGCCGGAGGCGCACCCGCGCCGATCGAGGGTGCGCACGAGCTCACCGGGACCATCATCCCGATGGCCGACGGACTGACCGCCGACGTGGCCGAATTCGACTCCCCCGCCGCCAAGTTCGATCTCCAGTTCACCGTCACCGGCATCAATGCCGGCGCCGCGGACACCGACGGCGGGAACGCCGCCGCGCTGCAGATCACCTACGACGCGTCGCGCTACACCCACGACGACGCACAGCTGCTGGGCACTCGCCTCATGAGGGTCATCCGGGGCATCCTGGGCGACCCCGGCCGCGCTGTCGGCGACCTCCGCATCACCGATCCCCTCGAGGTCGCCGAGCGCACCCCGGCGCTCGGTCCGCGTGCCAAGGCGCCGGCCACGTTCGTCGAGCTGATCGCCGACGCCGTCCACCGGAATCCGGACGGGCTGGCCGTCATCGGGGAGCCCACGGAACCCAATGGCGAGCCCGAGACGCTCACCTACGCCGAACTCGACGCCCGTTCCAACCGACTGGCACGCGTGCTGCTCGGCCGCGGCATCGGCGGACACGACGACTCCGACGACACGGCCGCGCCGCGCGAGCCGGTGGTCGCCATGGCCGTCGAGCGTTCCATCCATTCACTGGTGGCGATCTGGGCGATCCTGAAGGCGGGCGCCGCCTACGTACCGGTCGACCCCGCCTACCCCGCCGACCGCATCGCCCACATGCTCGCCGACAGCGGTGCGCAGCTGGTCGTGACGACCTCCGCCTCCCGGGACCGGGTCGCCGAGAGCGCGGCCGGAGACGCCATCCCGACACTGGTTCTCGACGAGGCACCGACCCGCACGCGGATGAAGCACTCCTCGCCGGCACCGATCACCGATGCCGAACGGGCCTCGACGATCCGGCCGGACCAACTGGCGTACATCATCTACACGTCCGGATCCACCGGCCGACCCAAGGGCGTCCTGGTGCCGCACTCGGGTCTGCGTGCCGTCCACGACGAACTGGCCGAGCGGATGGGGCCCGGTCCCACATCGCGCGTCTTGCATTTCGCCTCACCGAGTTTCGATGCATCGGTCCTCGAGATGCTGCTGGCCCTGGCCGGCGCCTCGGCTCTGACCGTCGTCGGATCGCAGGTGTTCGGCGGGGAGGCGCTCAGCGAGTTCATCGACTCGCGGCAGGCCACCCACGCCTTCATCACCCCCGCCGCGGTCGCCAGCATGGACCCGGCCGCAGTGCCGTCGCTGCGCGTCCTCGCCGTCGGCGGCGAGGCCTTCGGCGCCGACCTGGTCCGACGCTGGTCCCCCGGCCGGACGATGCTGAACGTCTACGGCCCCACCGAGACGACGATCATCACGACGGGCAGCCGCTCGCTGACCCCGAACACGCCGTTGACCATCGGCACCCCCAACAACGGGGTCGGCGCGCTGGTCCTCGACGAACGGTTGCATCCGGTGCCGCCCGGCGTCACCGGCGACCTGTACCTGATGGGTGCGCAGGTCACCCGCGGGTATCACGGACGTCCCGGACTCACGTCCCTGCGGTTCGTGCCCGCCCCGATGGTGACCGGACCCCGGTTCGCCGGCCAGCGGATGTACCGCACCGGTGACGTCGTCCGCTGGACCGACGACGGCCAGATCGTCTACGTCGGCCGCAGCGACACCCAGGTCCAGGTCCGCGGCTTCCGCATCGAACTCGGCGAGATCGACGACGCGCTCGCCGCCGAACCCGACGTCGACTTCGCCGTCACCTTGGTGGACGGTTCCGGCGCCCAGGCCACGCTGCGCAGTTACGTGACCGCCACCGCCGGTGCCGAACCCGAACCGGCGGATCTCCGGCGCCGGGTGGCACGTCGTCTGCCGCGTCACATGGTCCCGGTGTCGATCTCCGTGCTCGACGTCATCCCGCTCACGCCGACCGGCAAGCTGGACCGTGCGGCGCTGCCGACCCCCGCGGTCGACACGTCGCGCCGACGGCCGGCCCCCGGCATCGAGGAGACGGTCGCACGCGTCTTCGCCGAGGTCCTCGACATCGACGCGGACCGCGTCGGAGCCGACGACGGCTTCTTCGACCTCGGCGGCAACTCCCTGATGGCCACCTCGGTGACCAGCCGGCTGACCGAGCTGACCGGACGCGACGTCGCGGCACAGGTGCTCTTCGGAGCGCCGAGCCCGGCCGAACTCGCCGCCCTGCTCGACGGGCCGACAGCGCAAACGCAGACCGCAGGCGCCGCGTCGACGTCCGGCCTGGACACCCTGTTGCCGTTGCGACGCGGTCCCCGGCACTCCGACAAGGCCGCCGAGCCGCCGCTGTTCGTGGTCCACCCGGCCATCGGGCTGTCGTGGAGCTTCACCTCCGTGCTGCCCCACGTACCCGCCGGTCGCGCCGTCTACGGCCTACAGCATCCGGCGCTGTCCGGCGAACCGTGCCCGCGCACCATCGCGGAGCTGGCCGCGGCGTACGTCTCCCGAATCCGGTCGGTGTCCCCGCACGGTCCGTACCACCTGCTCGGCTGGTCGCTCGGCGGATTGATCGCCCATGAGATGGCCGTGCAGCTCCAGGACGCCGGCGAGACCGTCGATCGGCTCGTCGTGCTCGACAGCTACGTCGTCGCCGAGCGGCCGGACCTCGACACCGAGGCCTCGATCGCCGAGCTGATGCGCGAGTTCGGGCTCGATGTGCCCGAGGCCGAGACATCGGAGATCGCGGCGGACGAGGGCGAGCCCACCGTCGCCGACGCCTACCGGATCATCTCCCAGGCCGGGGGTGCACTCGGGGGTCTCACGGAGGAGATGCTCACGACGGTCCACGAGGTGTTCCGCCACGCCTCACCCCTGGCCCGCGACTGGCGGCCACGGGTCTTCGACGGTGACCTCACCTTCGTGACCGCGACCGAGGACGCGCACGACGGACCACCCGCCGTCGCCGACTGGGCCAACAAGGTCACCGGCCGGGTCGTCGAGGTCGAAACAGCCAGTACTCACGCACGCATGCTGTTGCCGGAGAACGTATCCGAATGGGTACACGTAATCGGCCGACCGGATTCCCCGGGGGCCACAGTGCAGGAAAGGGAGTCATGACCAATCCGTTCGACGACACCGAGGGGACCTTCCGCGTCCTCGTCAATCACGAGAACCAGCACTCGCTCTGGCCGGACTTCGCGCCCGTGCCCGACGGCTGGCGCATCGTCTTCGGCCCGTCCGGCCACGACGAATGCCTGGAGTACGTCGAGGAGAACTGGCGAGACATGCGTCCCGCCAGCCTCATCCGGTCGATGGAACGTTCGCAGAACAGTGAGAGGGAGGCCATTCATGGGGCGGCACAGTATGGATGAGGGCAAGCCCGGCACAGAGGACGGCACGGCGGTCGATGGTTCCGAACGCACCGCTGTGCAACGCAATGCCCTGGAATTGCGCGGATTGCGCAAGACCTTCCGCACCGGGCTCTTCGGCCGGGGTCGAGCGGTTCACGCGCTGGACGGCCTCGACCTGACGGTGCCCGCGGGAACCGTGCACGCCCTGCTCGGACCCAACGGTGCGGGCAAGACGACGACGGTGCGCGCGGTCGCCACCCTGATGGTCCCCGACGAGGGCACAGTCACGGTCGACGGTGTCGACGCCATCGCCGATCCCGGAGCGGCCCGTAAGATCATCGGCGTCTCCGGACAGTACGCAGCCGTCGACGGCAACCTGACCGGCTTCGAGAACCTCCGGATGGTCGGGCAGCTGTACGGACTCTCCCGCGGCGAGTCCTCCACGCGTGCAAGGGAATTGATCGCCAACCTCAACCTGGAGGATGCCGCGGACCGCCCGATGCGCACCTACTCCGGCGGCATGCGCCGCCGACTCGACCTCGCGGGCGCGCTCATCAACCGCCCCTCGCTGGTCATCCTCGACGAACCCACCACCGGGCTCGATCCCCGAGGACGCCGCCAGATGTGGGAGGTCATCACCGACCAGGTCGCGAACGGCGCGACGGTCCTGCTGACGACCCAGTACCTCGAGGAGGCCGACGCGCTCGCCGACGAGATCACCGTCATCGACCACGGCACCATCCGGGCTCAGGGAAGCGCCGCCGATCTCAAGGCGGCCACCGGCGGGTCGATCCTCACCGTCGAGGTCGACGCACGCTCGGGAACAGCGGACCACCCGCAGGACGAGCTCGTCGCCACGACGCTGGCCGAGATCGGTCTCGGCATGCCCGAACGACTCGAGGCCGACACCGCCCCCCATCCGGGATCGAGCGGCACCCGTTGGTCGGTTCCCGTCGACAACGGAACGCGCAGCGCCGTCGAGGCCGTCCGCGCCCTCGACGCCGTCGGCATCGACGTCGTCGATGCCACGGTCGCCACCCCGACGCTCGACGACGTGTTCCTGACACTCACGGAACGGGACACGCACGCGAGCGGCGGCGACCGCGGTGTCGAGAAGAAGGCAAAGGTCGACGCCGACGCCGAGACCACCGTCATCCCGAAGGTGTCCGACACCGATCCCGACCTCTCCCACGCCCCGACGACCAGATCGGATCGACTCCATGCTCACTGACACCGCAGTTCTGGTCGAGCGGAACCTGCTGACCGTCAAGCGCATTCCGACCCTGCTCATCAGCGCCACCGTGCAACCGCTGATGTTCGTGTTCCTCTTCGCCTACGTCTTCGGCGCCACACTGGGCGGCGGCACATACCGCGAGTTCCTGATGGCCGGCATCTTCACGCAGACTGTGGTGTTCAATGCGGCCTTCACGACCGTGGGCCTTGCCAACGACACCTCCGACGGCATCGTCGACCGCCTCCGCTCCCTGCCGATGTCGCGCCTCGGAGTCATCAGCGGACGGGTCACCTCCGACATGCTGCTCGGCATCGTCGGACTCGCCGTGATGGTGGCCTGCGGCCTCGCCATCGGATGGCGGGTTCAGGGCAGCGCGGGCGACGCCGCACTCGCCTTCGGCATCATCGGACTGTTCGCCCTCGCGATGGCCTGGGTGGGCGCGGTGACGGGACTGGCCGCACCCAATGTCGAAGCGGCGCAGAGCATCGGCTTCCTCTGGATGTTCCCGGTCACGTTCTTGTCGAGCGCGTTCATCTCCGCCCAGAGCCTCCCGGGCCCCCTTCGCGCGATCGCCGAGTGGAACCCGGTGACCGCGGTGGCGACGGCATGCCGGCAGCTCTTCGCCAACGAGGCTCCGCCGACGTTCCCCGAGGCGACCGGCTGGGTCGCCGACCACGCGGTCGCCTACTCGGTGGGCTCCGCGCTCGTCATCCTGGCGGTGTGCATCCCTGCGTCACTGATTCTTTACCGACGATCAGCAAATCGGTGATCCAGGATCGCCGGAGAAAACACGATGCGTTCGTTACCGTGGGATTGTGACACCGGACGATGGCAGCGCGACCGCCGACGCGCACCACGGACGCGGGGGGGAAGCACGGTTGTTGCGGGATCTACTCTCATCCGCATCGCTGGGGGACCGAGCCGCGTTCACGCACCTGTACGACCTGACGAGTTCACGGATCTACGGACTCGCCTTCCGGGTCGTGCGCGACCGGCAGTACGCCGAGGAGATCGTGCAGGAGGCCTACCTGCAGTACTGGCAGAAGGCCGGCGACTACCACCCCTCGCGTGGCTCGGTCATCACCTGGATGATGACCATCGCGCATCGGCGCGCCGTGGACCGGGTCCGGACCGAGCAACTGCAACAGAACCGCATGTCGGACTATGGGGCGCGCACCGTGGAAACGCCGCGCAACATTCCGTTGGAGGTGGTTGTTCACGCGGACGAGGCGCGTACGCTACGAACATGTCTCGGCGCGCTCACGGACCTGCAACGGAGTTGCATCGAGATGTCGTATTTCGGCGGCTTGACCTATCCGGAGGTCGCGAGGAAGACCGACACCCCGTTGCCAACCATCAAGTCTCGGATCCGAGACGGACTGCGCCGGCTGAAGACGTGCCTGGGAACGCAGGAGGATGCCTGATCTCGCCATGACGACACCCGATGCGGCGTCCGGGGACCGGGAATCCGACTGGCTCGACGAACACGTCGAACTCCATGCCGTCGGAGCGCTGACCCCCGAAGAATCCACCCGTGTGGAGCAGGAGCTCGCCGCCCTGCCACCCGAGAAACGCGCGGTGTACGAAACGTGCATCGCCGACATCCAGGCCGCGATGGCCGGATTCGCCACCACCTATGCGCTCGATGCGCCCACCGACCTACGGCATCGGGTCCTCAGTCACGTCTTCGAGGGGGCCTCGGTCGGCATCGATCCCCGGGACGACTCGACATTCATCACAGATGCCGACGTACCCGGGTCGGCGCCGTCCCAAACCGGCACGGGTGACCTCGGTACACACGAGCACGGAGAACACCGCCCGAACAACTCGGGTACCGTCGCCCGCCGGTCGCTGGGCCGGCGCCTGGGGCAGCACAGCCGGGGGCAGCACAGATCGGGCGATCCGGCGCCGCGCCCGGCCCGGGCGACCGCGATCCTGGCTGCCGCCGCGGTCACGGTGGCCGTCGCGCTCGGCGCGGGCGTGCTCATCGGCCGCACGACCGCTCCCGAGTCGTCGACGACCACCACCGCGCTGAGCGACTCTCAGCGCCAGGTCCTCGGCGTGCTCACCGCCGCGGACGCGACGGTGTCCGTCGAGCCGCTCGCCGGGGACCGCGGCACGATCTCGGTCGTCACCTCGAAGTCGGCCGATCAGGCGATCGCGCTGCTCCGGGATCTCCGCAAGCCCATTCCGTCCGAGAGCACCTACCAGCTCTGGCTCGTCGGAGCTGCCGAGCAACCCGTGTCCGCAGGCCTCATCCCGGGCGACGACACCGCTCCGGTGGTGGTCGACAACGTGGATGGTTCCAGCGTGTTGGCCGTGACGATCGAACCCGCCGGCGGCTCCCCTCAGCCGACGACGCCGATCCTGGCCCAGGTCGCCCTCTGACGCGCCGGCCCTCGCGATTTCCACGCGAGAGCCGACGCGAGATTCGATCCGTCGGGGGACAGCTGTATCGATCCGCCGGCCTGTGACGATCCCTACACTGAGGGACCAGCAGCTAGGGGGACCAGCAGTTGGGGACCGATCAGCGGTATCAGCCGGCGGTGCACCAGTTGCAGTGCGGAGAACGGTGGGTGTGGTGTGACGAGGAACAGCCGGTCGAACACGAGAGATGTCCGACGCCGGTCGCGCCCGACGGTCGTGCTCCGACTGTTGGCGCTCGCAGCGGTGATCGCCGGTCTCGTGGTGGTGCCGGTGGCCCCGGCAACCGCAGCGCCCGCCCCACGGCAGGCGGAAGGCGGCTCCCGCATCGTCGACACCTTCGACGACGATCCGCAGCAGGTCACCCTGCTCGTCTACTCGGGTTCAATGCGCCGCACCGTCGCGGTCACGGTTCTCACCCCGCGCGACCGTTCACGTCCGGCACCCACCCTGTACCTCCTCAACGGCGCGGGTGGCGGTGAGGACTCCGCGACCTGGGATGCACGCACCACCTACAAGCGCTACTTCGCCGAGAAGCACGCCTATGTCGTCACCCCGATCGGCGGGGCCTACTCGTACTACACCGACTGGCAGCGCGACGACCCGGTGCTCGGCCGCAACAAGTGGCAGACGTTCCTCACCCGAGAACTCCCACCGCTCATCGACAGCACCTTCGACACCACCGGGGTCAACGCGATCGCCGGGATCTCGATGGCGGGTACGTCGGTGCTGAACCTGGCCATCGCGGCTCCGGGCCTCTACCGTTCGGTCGCCGCCTTCAGCGGCTGCGCCCGCACCAGCGACCCGGCCGGCCAGCAGTACATCCGCCTGGTGGTCGAGGATCGGGGTCAGGCGAACATGGAGAACATGTGGGGACCGCTGAACGGTCCCGGGTGGCGCGCCAACGACCCCTACCTGAACGCCGCGAAGCTGCGCGGCAGCAAGGTCTACATGACGACCGGCACGGGCGCTCCGGGAGTCCACGAACAACTGACCGACCCCAGCATCGAAGGCGACCCGTTCACCCTCGCCAACCAGGCGATCGTGGGCGGCGGCATCGAGGTCGCCATCGACATCTGCACCAGGCAGATGGTGCAGCGCATGCGCTCGATGAACCTGCCGGTGCACGTCGCGCTCCGGCCCACCGGCACCCACTCGTGGGGTTATTGGCAGGACGACCTCTACCGCACGTGGCCCCTCATCGCACGCGATCTGCGCTGAGGCCCGGTCGGGGCGGACCGATCCGGACCCGAGGATGTTGCTCGGGTCCGACGATCACCAGGAGTCGAGACCGGTGTAGCCGTCCTGCAGCGCCCGCGCGAACAGATGCGTCTTCGTCGGAGCCCCACGGCCGACCGCGGTGTACTTCGCCCGGATCCGGGCGAGGTGGGTGCTGACCGTCGACGCCGAGATGAACAGGCGGGCGGCCGCATCCTCTTTCGAGTCGGCGGCCAGCCAGGCGAGGAGAACCTCGACCTCACGGTCGGACAGGCTCGGCCGCACGATGGCCGGACGCTCACCGGTTACCCGGTAATCCGCCAGCCGGGCAACAGTTTTCGAAGCGTCAATGTCTGCGGATTCAGCGCCTCGCGCTCCCGATGGCACGGTGGTCCGGAAAAAATCTGAAGTGACCGTCACTGGTCCATCCCCTTTTTGATCGGCGCATTGCTCACGTCCCCGACGCCGCACGCTTCACGCGTCATCATCGTTGTTCCCAAGGTAGGTCGGCCGACTACCGGTCGGTAGACCCAGAATTGGGGACTCCTCCGAGCCTCGAAGAACCCCTCTGTCGATTCCCCCACCGATCCCCCTGCTCGTCGTTCCCGTGCGGAAGCCCACACGGAAACGTCGTCGGCGCCACGGATTCTGCTCACCGTCGCCGCCGCAGAACATCACCGAGCGTCGCCGTCGACGCCGCCCTGCGCTGCGGGACCGGCAACCAGCCGTCCTCCACCGCGCGTTTGAACAGGTCCACCTTGGTCCTGGTGGGCCTGCCCGCGTCCGCATATTTCTGGCGGATCCGCTTGAGATACTCGTTCACCGTCTCCGCGGACACGCCCAGAGCCGCCCCCACTCTCGCCGACGTCTCCCCGGATGCGTACAGCGCCAACACCTTCTGCAGCTGAGGAGAGAGGTCCACCGCCGCGAGCTCGGGATCGCCGTCGATCGCGGCGGCCCACTCGGTGGTCAGCACCACTCGCCCCTGCGCGGCGGCACGGATGGCGTCGATGATGATCGATTCGTCGGCGGACTTCAGCACCACGCCTAGCGCGCCGGCCCGGGCGGCCGAGCGCAGCAGCGCCGGATGCTCGCCGGAGGTGTAGACGACGGTCGCCACACCGGCCGCCGACAGCGCGTTGACGTTCTCCCGGGGCGTGGTGCCGTCGTCGAGGCGGAGGTCGAGCAGGACCACATCGAGTGGGACCCTGCTGCCGAGCACCCCGGCGACCGTGGCGGCCGAGCAGACCAGGGCGATGTCGGCGACCGGGTCGAGCACTCGCTCGATTCCCCAGATCGGCGAGCGGTGGTCGTCGACCATGCCCACGCGGATGAGGTGCGCATCGCCCAACGGGGAATCACCCGTCATGACGTCCACCCCCTCGATCTGGTCGTCGACAGCACACCCACCCGTGCCGGGCGGCGCTCGCCCACGCCGTTCGCTCCCCTGCTCGGCATCACCTGCGGTTCTCAGCAATTACACAGCCGTGCGGAGGTGCGTACCCGGCGAACCGTAGTCGAGTTCGTGGTCGTCAGCGGCCCCAAGAGCCCGACCTGCGGCGATCTGTCTCAAACTGACACCGCCTGTGTCCACATGTTTGGGGACACCGACACCCGTGGTCATGAACCGCACCTCCATGCAAGACTAGAACATGTTCTAGAAATGTCGTTCCGGCGACGGTCCGAGACCGGTTCGCGACCGGAGACCATCCTGCGAAGGAGCCCACGTTGAGCGCACCATCGACCCACGACGTCCTCGGGACCACGGTGACCATGCCCGTCGAGATTCGGCACGCACGGTGCTTCGTCGCCGGGTTCACCGCCGATGCGGCCGCGGTCGCCCGCGCCGTCGACGCCGAGTCCGGCGGGCGTCCCGGAACGCTGCGCCCTCTGCGCATCCGGCCCGGGCGCACCATGTGCATGCTCGTCTTCGTCGACTATGTCGACGGCGATCTCGGACCGTACAACGAGTTCGGGGTGTGCTTTCTGGTCGAGGATCCGTCGACTCCCCCGGCGTCACCCCTCCGGGCGTTGCGCTCGCTGCTCAAAGGCGATGCCCGTGCCCTCGTCCACCGGCTCCCCGTCGACGGCGACTTCACCTTGGCCGCCGGGCGCGGGATCTGGGGATTCCCGAAGACCCTGGCCGACTTCGACGTCGATCACGACTCGGCCACCAAGCACGGGCGCCTCGAGGCCGACGGCACCCTCATCGCCGACCTACGGGTCAAACCCGGCATCGCGGTCCCCGACTCCACCGCCGACACCGTCCTGCACGCGTACTCGCAGCTCGACGGGACCACCCGGATGACACCGTGGCGTCTCACCTCCACCACCGGGACCCGCACGAGGATCGGCGGCGCGAACCTCACGCTCGGCGACCACCCCATCGCCGACGAACTCCGCTCGCTGCGCCTCGGCCGGCGCGCGCTGATGTCGAGTTCGGTCGATCGGATCACGATGCGCTTCGAGGACCCGACGCTGGTCTGACGACACGCGGGTGCGGGTGGCCGCGACGCAACCGGCCGCGGACAATGGGTCCATGAGCAATCTCGAAACCGACCCCGCCGAGGTGGAGTGCCGCGGCGACGCCGGTGTGGCCACCGGATCGGGACACCTCCGCATGGAGGTCCTCACCGCGCGCGACGTGCCCCTGGGCGGACCCCGCGCGATGACCGTGCACCGGACGCTGCCGCAGCGGGCACGATCACTCATCGGGGCGTGGTGCTTCATCGACCACTACGGACCCGACGACGTCGCCCGCAGTGGCGGCATGGATGTACCGCCGCACCCCCACACCGGGCTGGCGACGGTCAGCTGGTTGTTCACCGGAGAGATCGAACACCGGGACACGATGGGCAATCACGCGATGGTCCGACCCGGCGAGATCAACCTGATGACGGCCGGGCACGGCATCGCCCACACCGAGGTGTCGACCCCCGAGACCACGACACTGCACGGCGTCCAGCTGTGGGTCGCACTTCCGGCCGCCGACGCCGGCACCTCACGTGACTTCGCGCATCACCGCCCGGACGCACTCGACATCGATGGCGTCACCGCTCGGGTCTTCCTCGGCGAATTGCTCGGTACACGTTCACCGGTGCACACCTTCACGCCGCTCACCGGGGCCCAGCTCGACTTCGAACCGGGCGCCTCGATCGACATCGACGTCGACCCGGCACACGAGCACGGCATCCTCGTCGACTCCGGGATCATCGCGGTCGGCGGCACCGAAGCCGCGCCGCTCGCGCGAACCGAACTGGGCTACATCGGACTCGGGGCCCGGCGGATCACCCTCACCAACGTCGCCGACCAACCGGCGCGGGTGATCTTCCTCGGCGGTGCGCCCCTGGACGAAGACATCGTGATGTGGTGGAACTTCATCGGGCGCAGCCACGATGACATCGTCGCCTCCCGGGCCGAATGGGAGGCCCACAGCGAACGGTTCGGACAGGTCGAGGGTTATGTCGGCGAAATCCAGCACCTGCCGGCGCCGCCACTGCCGCACTCGCGACTGCGGTCTCGGGTCAACACGCCAGGACGCGCCTGAGAGGCGTTGCCTCTCAGGCGCGTCGGCGTTCACCTGCGCCCGTCGACGGGCGCGCCGGTCACGTCGTGCCGAGCAACTTCGCGAAGTTGGCGATCCCGGCGGCCTCGACCGACTGCTGCCGCGCCGACACCGCGGTCGGGCCGTCGTGCGCGCGGCGGTCAGCGCCGGCACTCACCGGCGCGCTTCGCGGCGTGAGCAGGGACACGAGTTCGCCTGCGGCACGGCCGAACCGATCATGCAACGTGGTGGTGTCACCCCCGGCACCGGCCCAGTCGGCCGACGCGGCGTACACACCGGTCGGAAGAACGACGGCACGCAGGTAGGCGAACAACGGCCGCAACGCGTGGTCGAGCACCATCGAGTGTCGGGGGCTTCCGCCGGTGGCACCGATGAGCACGGGCTTGCCGGTCATGGCGTCGATGTCGACGAGATCGAAGAACATCTTGAACAGCCCGCTGTAGGAGGCGTTGAACACCGGCGTCGCCACGATGAGCGCGTCCGCGCCCTCCACCTCGTCGAGGGCGGTCCGTGCCCGGCCGGTGGCGAAGCCCACGGTCATCGCCTGACCCAGTTCGGCCGCCACGTCACGCAGATCGATGACCTGTATGTCGATCGGGCCGTCGAATCGTTCGGTGACCGCCGCGACCATGCGATCGATCAGCAGGCGGGTCGACGACGGCTCGGACAGGCCCGCGTTCACCGCGACGATCCGGGTCGTCATGACGACACCTCCACATTCTCCTTCGCCACACCGTCGTCTGCCGCGTCGCGGGCGGCGACGAGCGAGGAGTGCGTGGGCGCGTCGGGGACGTCGGCCGGACGCCCCTCGGCGAAGCCGGCCCGCAGATCCGGCAGGACCTCGCCGAGCAGATCGAGCTGCTCGAGCACGGTCTTGAGCGGCAGGCCCGCATGGTCGACGAGGAACAGCTGGCGCTGGTAGTCGCCGTAGGTCTCGCGGAACCCGAGGGTCTTGTCCACGAACTCGGCGGGACTACCGACCGTGAGCGGCGTCTGCGAGGTGAATTCCTCCAGCGACGGCCCGTGCCCGTAGACCGGCGCGTTGTCGAAGTAGGGGCGGAACTCGCGCACCGCATCCTGCGACTTCGGGCGGATGAAGAACTGTCCGCCGAGCCCCACGATGGCCTGATGCGCCTTGCCGTGGCCGTAGTGCTCGTAGCGCTCCCGGTAGAAGCCGATCAGCCGCTGGAAATGCTCGTTGGGCCAGAAGATGTTGTTGGCGAAGAACCCGTCACCGTAGTAGGCCGCCTGCTCGGCGATCTCGGGACTGCGGATCGAACCGTGCCAGACGAACGGTGCGACACCGTCGAGCGGGCGCGGGGTCGAGGTGAAGGACGTCAGCGGGGTGCGGAACTGTCCCTCCCAGTCCACGACGTGTTCGGTCCACAACCGGTGGAGCAGGTGATAGTTCTCGATGGCCAGCGGGATGCCCTGCCGGATGTCCTGCCCGAACCAGGGGTACACCGGACCGGTGTTGCCGCGTCCGAGCATCAGGTCGACTCGACCGTCCGCGAGATGCTGCAGCATGGCGAAGTCCTCGGCGATCTTCACCGGGTCGTTGGTGGTGATCAGGGTGGTTGCCGTACTGAGCTGCAGGCGTTCGGTCTGCGCCGCGATGTAGGCGAGGGTCGTGGTCGGCGACGACGAGAAGAACGGCTCGTTGTGGTGCTCGCCGATGGCGAACACGTCGAGCCCGATGTCCTCGGCCTTCTTGGCGATCTCGACGATCGCCTTGATCCGCTCGTGCTCCGTCGGCTCTTTCCCGGTGGTCGGGTCGACGGTGATGTCGCTGACGCTGAAGATTCCGAACTGCATGTCGCGCCTCCCTTGTCGTGGTCTCATCCACTCTAACCGGACCGCGGTCCGATTAATTCCGCCGCGCGGTGAGTTAGTGTTGGCTCACATTCCCCACTGGGAAGTGCCGGGATAACCACCGCTTCGAGGAGAGTTGCATGAAGATCCGGAAGTCCGTCGCCGCCATCACCCTCGCCGGGGCCGCGCTGTTCGTCGCCACCGGTTGCTCGGAGTCCACCGACACCGTCGACGAGGCCACCAGCGCGGTGTCCACCGCCGTGGAGACCGCCGTCAGCGAGGCCGAGACCGCAGCAAGTGATGCCGTCGACGAGGTCACCGGACTGAGCAAGGACGACGCACAGGAGACCCTGCGCAAGGCCATCGACCCCGACACCCCGGCCGGTGAGATCGGTGAGGTCGTCGACCTGAGCAACCCGGCCACCCAGCCGGCCGCGATCGCGTTCGCCAAGGGCGCGACCGCCGCGGGGTACACACCGGAGGCCTTCTCGGTCACCGAGGTCACCGAGAACGGCGACGACAAGGCCACCGCAACCGTCGCGGTGAAGAGCCCGCACGCTCCTGCTCCGGTCGACATCCAGCTCGCCTTCGTCAAGGTCGACGGCGACTGGAAGCTCAGCGGCGATGCGATCAACCAGCTGATCAGCATGGGCGGCCAGCGCGGCTGACGCCCGCTCCGGGCCGACACGCCCGGCCTCATACACCTCCTCGCCTACACTCGAACGGGTGCGGCCCGACCCCGGAGCCGAACGGCGAGGAGGTGTACGTGCGTACCGAGAATCCGACTCATCCGTTCGCGCCGCCGGTGACCGAACGACACGAGCGCTGGCCGCTCGTCAACGATCTCGACGACACCGCACTGCCCGAACCTCCCGGCCGCCGCCGTACAGCGGTCCTCGAAGCCGGGCTGCCCGACGAGCCCCCGGTCCGAACGACTCCGCCTCGGTCACCCGTGAGCAGTCCGGTGCACAACGGCACCCGGCTCGAGGCCCGGGCCCCCGCGCGCGTCCACGGCGCGTTGCCGCCCGTCGGCGACTTCTGGGATCTGCAGAATGCCGGCCGGATCGTTCCGGCCGCCCCTCTACCCCGACCCGCCGCGTACCTGTCTCGACCCGCCATGCGGCGGACGGTGACGCCTGCGGCGTCACTCGCGCTGACCACCGGCCTGATCTCGATCCCCCTGACGCTCGCGCTGGGCCTGGGCGCGATACTCGGCCTGGTCGCCGTGGTGTCGGGCGCCGTCGCGATCCGACAGGTGCGCTCCGCGCCCGCGGACCGCAAGGGGACGGGTCGCGCCATCACCGGGATCGTCGCCGGGACGGGCAGCATGATCGTGGGCGGTCCGATCCTCTTCCTCGTACTCCTGCTCGCCGGCTTGTAGAAGCGGCGTCGCGCCGAGGCCACTACCGACAAAGACAACGAGACCCGCCGATGGCGGGTCTCGTTGTGGGTGGGTGCAGCAGTCGAGCCGAAGGCCCCGATCCCGGCGTGCCGGGTCGGGCGATCGGACCTGTCAGCTGACGGCGCGCAGGCGCGGGCGAGCGGAGGCGACCTCGCCGCGTTCCCGGCCGAGCCAGGCGTGGATTTCTCCGAGCACCTGCAGGCGGGCGTCGACGGGGTCGATGTCCGCGAGCGACGGCATGCAGTGCATGAGCGCGGCGTAGAACGCCGAGGAGTCTGACATTCCGAACTCGGAGAGCACGGTTCCGTAGTCTTCGACGCGATCGGCGAGTTCACCGTAGGTGAGTGCCTCATCGCCCAGCCGAACTGCGGTCAGATGAGGCGTGATCGCCCCTCGGGTCTGGATGTCGTCCAGTAGCTGGTCCATGGTTTACTGCCTTCCCGCCCGTGAAGCGTCGACCGCAGTACCCTCGCCTCCCCTGACGCTGGCCCTCTACGATCCTTCAACCCAGTGTGCCCTACCCCATACGAGTATCAGAACACCGGTTCAACATGTGTGGGATATTCCACAACATTTCTCGTAACAATGCGCACTTTCATGTTACGGCTGTGACTGTCGTTGCGACAGGGGCTCAGATGGCCGGTTCTTGACCTGTTACCCATGCGCAACTCTCCCGACATTCGAGGCAATCCGTGCGTGTCGCCCGAATCCGTCCGCGAAGGGACAGCTCAGGCGTCGGTCTTCTTGTCCGCTTCCATGGCCTCGATGAGGCTCTTCGGTCGGAGGTCGGTCCAGTTCTGTTCGACGTACTCCAGGCACGCCGCCCGGCTGTCCTCGCCGAAGACCTTCGTCCAGCCGGCCGGGATGTCGGCGAACGTCGGCCACAGCGAGTGCTGGTTCTCGTCGTTGACGAGTACGTAGAAGCGGCCGTCCTCGTCGTCGAATGGATTCGTCATGTGCGTCCTTTCTCCGTCGGCGCGGCGACTGGGTCACCCACCTGCTCTTGTCGTGCCGGGCCGTCTCGGCGAGCGCCCGGGTTCACTGCTCTGGTCAGAACCTAGCTGTTGTCTTGTCGATCATGTCACGCGACGCCCCTCATTCCGGGACATCCTCGCCGGTCAGCGGCTGCGATCCACCTCCTCGAGACGGTCCGTGGGCGTCCGCGGCGCGGCTCGGCTCGTCGACTCGCGACAGCTGCGCGTCGAGCGCGGGCCCGACCACGGCGAGCGCGTCCGCGTTCGCCATTCCGAGGTGGTGGGTCGCGACGTCGACGTTGTCGATGGCACCGGTGACGAACGGACGCCATGCCGCTGCCAGCGCAGCCGGATCGTCCTTGTCCTCGGTGGCGGTGAACACGTGGATGTCCCCGGCGTAGACGTCGGGCCGATAGTCCAGCACGACCTGGGTCGACGACTCGAAGCTGTCCATGATCCGCTCCACCTGATCCTCGGCGAGCAGACCCATTCCCGAGATCTGCTCACGGATGATCGCGGTGACCTCCTCACCCGTGGACGCCTTGACGTCGTCACCGAGATCGAACAGATCGCGCCATCCGCCGAGCACGTCGACGACCGTGGACGCGTTCGGCTCGACGGGTGCGGCCGTCTCGGCTGCTTCCGGGGTCGCCGTGCCGGATTCCGAGGCGGTGGACTCGGGCGCGGTGGGGCCGCTGCGCTGTCCCTCGTGTCCGACGACGACCGGTTCGTCCTCCGGCCGCGAATCCATGATGCCCAGGTACGCGACGCTCTCACCGAGTTCGACCAGGTGCGTGGCCATGGCGTGAGCGATCACGCCACCCACCGACCAGCCGAGCAGATGATAAGGACCGTGCGGCTGGACCCGACGGATCTCCTCGACGTACCGCCGGGCGAGCTCGCGGGCATCGGTGACGCTCGGCTCCCCGGTGACCACGTGCGGGTCCTGCAGGCCGAAGATCGGCCGGTCTCGCAGATGCGGTGCGAGGCCGCCGTAGAACCAGGCGAGTCCACCTGCCGGGTGCACGCAGAACAGCGGCGGACGGTTCCCCTCCCCGCGCAGGGTGATCACCACGTCGCTGCTGACGTCGTTTCCCTCCGCCACGTGGCGTGCGAGGCCACGGACCGTGGGGTCGTTGAACAACCACCCGAGTTCGATGTCGAAGCCGTTGCGATCACGGAGCAGGGCCGCCACCCGCGTGGCCGACAGTGAATTGCCGCCCAGGTCGAAGAAGCTGTCGAGGGCTCCGGCCCGCTCCACACCGAGGATCTCCGCGTAGGCGTCGGCGATGGCCTGCTCGACCGGGGTGGCCGGCTCGACGAACTCCTCGGAGACGATCTCGGGACGGGGCAGCGCCGCGCGGTCCAGCTTGCCGACCGGCGTCAGCGGGAACTCGTCGACCACCGTGATCGATGCCGGGACCATGTGTGCCGGGAGCCGGCGGGTGAGCAGCCCGCGGACCTCGTCCACGGCGATCCCGTCGCCGGTCACGTACGCGGCGAGCGACGACGGCGCCGAAGTCGGCTCCCCCGAACTCCCGACACCGAGCACGACCGCGGAACGTACACCGGGAGCCGAGCGCAGCACCGCCTCGATCTCGCCCAGTTCGATGCGCAGTCCGCGCAGTTTGACCTGATCGTCGCTGCGGCCCGAGTACTCCAGGGTGAGGATGCCCGACGCGCTCTCGCGCCAGCGCACGACGTCGCCCGTGCGGTACATCCGTCGCCCGGCGCCCGCGTACGGACTCGCGACGAACCGGGACGCGGTCAGCTCCGGTTTGTCGAGGTATCCCCGGGAGAGCGCGGGCCCGAGAACGTAGAGCTCGCCTGCGACGCCGACCGGAACCGGCCGCAGGTGCGCGTCGAGAACGAGGAACTCGACACCGGGCAGCGGACCGCCCAGACGGACCGGGTCGCCCGGCACGGCGCGCTCACCCACCGCGACCATGATCGTCGTCTCCGTGGGGCCGTATCCGTTGTGGATTCTGGTGTACGGCGACCAGGCGTCCATCACCGACTGCGGAACCGCCTCGCCGCCCACCGAGACCGCCTGCAGGCTCGGGAGGCTCGACGGATCCAGGGTCGAGAGCACGGACGGCGTCAGGAAGGTCGTCGCGATCTCGTGCTGACGGATGAAGTCCTGCAGCGCCTCGCCACCGACCGCCGTCGCGGGCCGGTAGACCAGGGTGCCGCCGTTGACGGTCGCGAGGAGGTATTCGAGCACGGACGCGTCGAAGCTCGGTGACGCGAATCCCAGGACCACCACGCCGTCCTCGGTCTCGAGAGCCCGGGACTTGGCCAACGCGAAGTTGCGCAGGCCCGAGTGGGACACGGCGACGCCCTTGGGCCGGCCGGTGGACCCCGACGTGTAGATCACGTAGGCGATGTTGTCGATCCGTACCGGGCCCGACAGTTCCGTCGGCTCGACCTCGGTGTCCGGCGTGCGATCCACCCCGTCCGCGATCTCGGGGTCGTCGAGCCGTATCCAGTCGAAGCCCTCGTCGGGCAGTTCGCCGACCGCGGTGACCGACAGTCCGAGCCGGGCGCCCGAATCCTCGACCATCGTCGCGACTCGTTCGGCGGGATAGTCCGGATCGATCGGCACGTATCCGCCGCCGGTCTTGGCGACCGCCCAGATCGCGACCAGGAGGTCCACCGATCTCGGGATCGCAAGGGCGACCAGGGTCTCCACGCCGACCCCGCGTGCGATCAACCAGCGCGCGAGCCGGTTGGATCGCGCGTGGAGCGCGGAGTAGGACAGGGTCGCACCGGTCGCGTCGACCACGGCGGTGCGGCGACGGAATCGCGTACCCGCCGCGCTGAAGAGCTCGCTGAGCAGCACCGGCTCGGCGGCCTCGCCGGTGTGCACCGGCAGTAGACGCTCCGCCTCACCCTCGAGGAGGATGGACGTCGCGGCCACCGGCTCGGCGGGGTGCGCGGTGAGCGCGTCGAGCAGGCCGACGAGTCGCGCGGTGAACCCGGTCGCGGTGGATTCGCCGAAGAGATCGGTGGCGTACTGCAGTGCCGCCGACCACGGGCGTCCGGCCTCCGACCGGGACACCGAGAACAACAGATCGACCTTCGCCGGTACCTCGCCGGCATCGAGCGGGGTCACCGAGACGCCACCGAGATCCGCACCGAGATGCGCACCCGCGAGTTCGGGGACCGCGTTCTGGTCGAGGGTCAGCCAGACCTGGGTCAGCGGCGCGAAGGCCTCCGACCGGGTCGGGTTGAGACGGTCGACGAGCGTCTCGAACGGCACGTCGGCATGGGCGAACGCATCGAGATCGACCGTGCGGACGCGGCGGAGGACATCGGCGAACGTGTCGCGCGGTGCGTGTGCGGTCCGGAGCACCAGCGTGTTGACGAACATCCCGACGAGCGGGTCGAGCACTTCGGCGCCGCGGCCGGCGACGGGGGTGCCGATGGCCACGTCGTCGGTGCCCGCCAGATCGGAGAGCAGCACCGCCAACGCGGCGTGCATGACCATGAACGGGGTGACGCCGTGATCGTCCGCGACGGTGTCGATCCGTCGGGTGATCTCGGCGGGGATCGTGAACGACACCCGCGCTCCGCGCTGCGACGCCACCGGCGGCCGGGGCCGGTCGGTCGGCAGCTCCAGCAGGTCCGGCATCCCGGCCAGCTGCGCGGTCCAGTAGGCGAGCTGTCCGCCGATCGCCGACGTCGCGTCGTCGACATCGCCGAGAACCCGGCGCTGCCAGATCGCGAAGTCGGCGTACTGCACCGCGAGCGGCTCGAACCGCGGCTCGTCACCGGCGGCGCGTGCCAGGTAGGCGGTGGTGAGGTCGGCGACCAGGGGCGCGAGCGACTCACCGTCGGAGGCCACATGATGAAGGACGACCGCCAGCACGAACTCCCGCGAGCCGGGGTCGTCGCCGCCGATCTCCAGCAGCCGGGTCCGGACCGGCCAGTCGACCGAGAGGTCGAAGCCGGTGGTGACCGCGGCGAGCACGACCCGGCCCCAGTCGTCCGGACCGGCGGTCGCGTACTCGTGGTCGAGAGTCGACGGGATGTCCTCGACACCGGCGATGAGCTGCACCGGCTCCCCGTCGATCTCCGGGTACGTCGTCCGCAGGACCTCGTGCCGTGCGACGACGTCGGCGATCGCGGCGCCCAGCGCATCGGGGTCGAGGTCGCCACGCAGACGCAGCACCGCGGGGATGTTGTACGCCGCGAGGGACGGGTCGAAGCGGTTGATGAACCACATCCGCTGCTGCGCGTAGGACAGCGGGATGCGATCCGGGCGAGGACGCACGGCGACCACGGGTGCCAGTCCGCCGCCGCGCCCGCCCAGACGCTCGGCGAGCAAGCGGGGCGTCGGAGCCTCGAAGACGTCACGAACCGTCACCTCGACGCCGAGCGCGTCGCCGACACGGGCGGCAGCCCGCATGGCCGACAACGAGTTTCCGCCGATGTCGAAGAAGTTCGTCGTGGCGCCGACGTTCTCCGGCGACATCGACAGCAGTTCGGCGAAGACCGCGGCCACGGCGGTCTCGCGTCCACCGACCACCGGGACCACGGCCGCCGCGTCGACACTCGGGGCGGGAAGCTCCTGGCGCACGATCTTTCCGGCGCTGCTGAGCGGCATCTCGTCGAGCAGCACCCACATGCCGGGCCGCATGAACTCCGGCAGGGCTTGCGCCACGGCATGTTTGACGGCGTCGAGATCGACGCTCGCCGGGGCGAGGTAGGCGACCAGTTGCTGGCCGGCGGGTGTCTCGACGACCGCCGCCGCCGCATGGACCACCGCGGGGGCCGAGGTCAGCGCCGACTCGATCTCGCCCAGCTCGATCCGCTGACCGCGCAGCTTCACCTGGAAGTCGGTGCGGCCCTCGTATTGCAGTTCTCCGTCGGATCGCCAACGGACGAGGTCGCCGGTCCGGTACAGCCGGCTGCCCGGTGCACCGTAGGGGTTGGGGACGAACCGTTCCGCGGTCAACGCGGGACGGGAGGTGTAGCCGCGGGCCAACTGGAGTCCGCCCAGGTAGAGCTCTCCGGTGAACCCCGGGGCCACCGGACGCAGGCGATGGTCGAGGACCAGCGCCGTGGTGTTGGCCACGGGCCGTCCGATGGAGACCTCGTCCCCGCCGACCCGTGCCACCGTGGCGTAGATGGTCGCCTCGGTGGGCCCGTACTGGTTGCTGATGGGTGCGTGCGGGATCCGTTCACGGACCGCCCGGGCAACGCTCCCCGGCAACGCCTCGCCACCGGTGTGGAGGAACCGCAGGCGCGAGAGCTGCTGCAGCCGAACGGGATCGGCGACCTCGATGAGCACCGCGAGCATCGACGGAACCAGGGTCGCCGAGGTCACGCCGAAGTCGGCGAGATAGCGCAATACCGCGGCCGGATCCCGGTGTTCGCCGGGGGCCATGACGACGAGCCGTCCGCCCGACAGCAGTGGCCGCAGGATCTCGCCGACCGACGGGTCGAAGGTCAGCTCGAGGACCTGGAGGAACACGTCGTCGGGGCCGAATTGATAATCGGCGCGGTCGTGTTCGAGATGCGAGCGCAAGGTGGTGTGTCCGACGGTGACCCCCTTGGGGCGGCCGGTCGAACCCGACGTGAAGATCGTGTACGCGGGGTTGTCCCCGGCGACCGGTGCTCGACGTTCGGACGGGGCGAACGGCGCGACCTCGATCTCGGCGGGCCCGGTCCCGACGGCCTCGACGTGCACTCCGGTGTCGAGAGCGTCAATCCCCGCGGGCCGGTCTCCGTCCGCGACCAGTACCGCGGCGACCTCGGCGGTGCGGGCGAGGTAGTCGATGCGGTCGGCGGGCGCCTGCGGGTCCATCGGGACGAACTGGCCGCCGGCGACCAGCACCGCGTGGACGGCGACGATCATCTCCACCGAACGCGGCATGCAGACGCCGACGGCGACCTCGGGCCCCACTCCCAGCTGGACGAGCCTGCGGGCGAGAACTCCGACCCGCCTGCCCAGTTCGTCGTAGGTGAGCGACTCCGACGCCGTCACCACGGCGACGTCCGACGGCGATGCCGCGACGCGTTCGAGGAGCAGATCCGCGACGTGTGTCCCGGTGAGTGCGAGGTCCGGGCCGGACGACCACGTGTCGAGCAGGGACTCGTCGTGTCCGGACATCGCCGGGATGTCGGCGATACGAGCCTGCGCGTCCTCGGCGATGGTCTGCAGGATGCGGATGAGGGAGCGCGCGAAGACCGCGATCTCGGCGTCGTCGAAGGCGTCGGGCAGGTACGTCAGGCGTACCGCGATACCCGCGGCGCTCGGCGAGGTCGCGAGATTGAGCGGGTAGTGGGTCGCGTCGGACACCTCGACATCGCGGATCGCCAGTCCCACAGCGGCGTTGGCGGCCCCGCCGGCCAGCGAGTCGTTGTCGACCGGGTACGACTCGTGGACGGTCAGTGTGTCGAACAGCGCGGGACGGCCGACGTGCGTGAGGATCTCGGGCAGACCGATGTGCTGATGGTCGAGGACCGCCGTCTTGTCGGCCTGCAACCGGCCGAGGACCTCGGCGATCGTGGCGTCCGGGTCCACGTCCACGACGGCGGGCAACGTGTTGATGAACAGCCCCACCATCGACTCGATGCCGTCGAGACCGGCGGGACGGCCGGACACCGTCTCGCCGAACGTCACCACCCGGTTGTCGGTGAGCCGCGACAGCAGTACGGCCCACGCCAGCTGTAGCACGGTGGCCACGGTGGACCCCGACTGTCGCGCCGTGCGTTCGAGGCCGGAGACCAGATCGGTGTCGAGCACCCAGCGATGCTCACGCGGGAGGTGTTGTGCCGCCGAGTCCCCGGCATCGGTGTCGACGGATGTGCCGGTGAGCCCGGGAGCCACGAGGGTCGGGCTGTCCACGGGTGCAAGCACCCGTTCCCACGCCGCGAGTCCGGCTGCGACGTCGGTCTCGGCGATGCGCGCGAGGTAATCGGCGAAGTCCGTGCGCCGCGCGGCGCCCTGACCGGTGAACGGACTTCCGGTTGCGTAGAGCGCGAGCAGATCGGCCAGCACCAGCGGTCCCGACCATCCGTCGAAGAGGATGTGGTGATTGGTGATGACGACACTGGAACCCTGTGCGTGCCGGACGATCACGGCCCGCAGCAGCGGCGGGTCGGCCAGGTCGAACGGTTCGGTGCGCTCGGACGCGGAGATCTCGTCGACCTGCGACCGGACCTGCGACTCGGTCGACGCGGCGACGTCGACGACCCGCCAGCGCAGCGGGACGGTGGACGGCACGACGGTGACGACACCTCCGCTCGGCACACGTACGAAGCCGGACTTGAGGGTGCGGTGATGATCGAGCAAGGCCACCACGGCACCGCGCAGACGATCGAGGTCGACATCGCCCTCGAGGTGCAGCACCGCTTGCGTCACATAGACATCGACCTCGTCGGCACCGGCCAGTTGCGACTGGAAGTACAGCCCGCGCTGCAACGGCGACAAGGCCCAGACCTTCGCGCCCGGAAAGCGCTCGGACACGGCGTCGAGATCGGCCTGGGTCACGTCGGCGCCGGGTACGTCCGACGGCGACAGACCCACATCGGCGCCGTCGGCGACGATCCGCACGAGTCCGGTCAGCTCGTCGGTCCACCGCGTCGCGATGTCGCGGACATCGGCCTGCGACAGGATCGCCTCCGGGAACTGCAGGTTCGCCGACAACACGCGACCCCTCGGCGAGGCGCCGGCGCTGGCGTTGATGGTCAGGACGCTCATCGCGGCAACACCCGGTGACACCGTGGCCGGCAGGAACGGCGCATCGGGGGCCGGAAGGAAGGCCGTCCCGGCGGTCGTCGAGATGTCCTCGGGCGGCACGGCACCCGGCTGTGTGGGATTCGACCCTGTGGAATCCGACCCTGTGGAATGCGACTCTGTGGAATCCGACTGGGCAGGTGACGCCTCACCCGCACCGCTCGTGGCTCCGCGTGTACCGAGGTAGTTGAACGCGATCGACGGCAGCGGTCGCGAATGCAGCTGCGCGGCATCGTGACCGGCTTCGCCCCCCGCGTACCGCAGCAAGCCGTATCCGATGCCCTGGCCCGGGAGGCCGAGACGTTCTTCCTTGGCCGCCTTGACCGCGTGCACGGCGTCGTCGGCCGGATCGACCAGGAGGGGTGCGAGGGAGGTGAACCATCCCACCGTGCGAGACAGGTCCGCTCGACGCGGGTCCTCACCGTCGAGAAGCACCTCCTCGTACCGGCCGTGGCCCTCGGTGAGGACGGTGACCGGTGCCTCGTCGGCGATCGCTCGGTCGCGCTGCCACGACCGGACCGCCCGGGCGAGCGCACCGAGCAACACGTCGACGACCGAGGCCGAGAACGCTTCGGGGACAACGGTAGTCAGCGGATCGGCGATCGCCGGGTCGATGCGGTGCACGAGAGAAGACAGGGTGCCGTAGCGGTCACGATCGGGGTCGAGCGAGGCACCGAAGTCGGTGGTCGAGGCCGGCGAACGGTCCAGCCAGTAACGCGCCTCCCCGGCGCGCGCGTCGAGCTGCCCGGCGAGTGCCGCCTGCCACGCGCGCTGAGAGGTCTCCTCGGCGCGGACTGCCACCGGTTGTCCGGCGGACAACTGCGCGTGGACGGTCAGCAGATCCTCGACGAGGATCGGCCAGGAGACGGCGTCCACGCCGAGGTGATGGAGGACGAGAACGATGCGGCCGGCACCGGCCGGATCGGTGACGATGGTGGCGGCGACGAGGCGTCCGGCGGCGGGATCGAGACGACGCGCTGCCTCGGTGTGGGCGGCGGTCACCGCCGCGGCGAACTCTGTTGTCCCCGCGGCCGAGTCGACCGAGGTTGTGGCGATCGACGCGTCGGCGTCGAACGGTGTCCCGGTGGTGAGGCTCACGCCGCCGTCGCTCATCTGCAGCTGGGCGGTCAGCATGGGGTGAGCGGCGACGACGGCACCCAGCACTTCGCCAAGATGCGCGGCGGTGAGGCCGGCCGGGGCGGTGAGGACCATCGACTGGTTGAAGTCGGCGAGATCGGCGGGGGTCCGCGCCGCCTCGACGAGCCACGACACGATCGGCGGCAGCACGACATCACCGGTCGCGGCACCCTCGGGTTCGGCGAGCATCGGCGGTCGGGCATCGCCCGCGGCGGCCACCCGGGCCATTCCGCGAACGGTCTTCTGTTCGAAGATCTCCCGCGGGGACAACGACAATCCCGCGGCCTTGGCCGCGGAGGCGAGCTGGATGGACATGATCGAGTCCCCGCCGAGGGCGAAGAACGAGTCGGTGACCGAGACGGCGTCGACGCCGAGGAGCCCGGCGATGATCGCCGCCAGCGTCTCCTCGCCGATGGTCGCGGGTGCGACGTATCCATCGGCGGGGGTGGTGAACTCGGGTGCGGGCAACGCACGCCGATCGAGCTTTCCGCCCGGGGTGACGGGCAGTTCGGGCAAGACGACGGCGTGGTGCGGGATCATGTGTCCGGCAAGGCGATCCGCCGCGCCTGCGAGGACCGCGTCGGCGTCGAGGCCGTCCGGTGCGACGGTGTCGTCGCCGACGAGGTAGGCGACGAGGCGGGTCCGGCCGGAGTCGTCGTCGACGCCGAGGACCACGACCGACGCCACGCCGGGCTGATCGCCGAGTACCGTCTCGATCTCGCCGAGCTCCACGCGCTGACCGTTGATCTTGACCTGATGGTCGGCACGGCCGGCGAATTCGATCTCGCCCGCCGCGGTGACCCGCACGAGGTCGCCGGTGGCGTACATGCGGCGGCCGGGTTCGCGGGCGAAGGGGTCGGCGACGAACGACGCGGCGGTGAGGTCGGGCCGGCCGAGGTAACCGCGCGCCAGGGAATCCGGACTCGCG
Source organism: Gordonia terrae (assembly GCF_051789125.1). Taxonomy (GTDB): domain Bacteria; phylum Actinomycetota; class Actinomycetes; order Mycobacteriales; family Mycobacteriaceae; genus Gordonia; species Gordonia terrae_A. The sequence goes on from NZ_CP196526.1 coordinate 3,875,113, forward strand.
AGGTAGAGCTCACCGACGACGCCCTGCGGCACCGGGTGCAGACGACCGTCGAGCACATAGGCCGCGAACCCGCGCACCGGGCGGCCGATGGTCACCGGCCGGTTCGGTTCGGACCGCCCGGTGGTCGCCCACACGGTGGCCTCCGACGGGCCGTAGAAGTTGAACATCCGCCGGCCGGTGTCCGGGGTGGCCCACCGTGCGATCAGCTCGGGTGGGCAGGCCTCGCCGCCGGTGACGAGGTTGCGCACGAAGCGGCCCCGGCGCGGGTCGACACTGGCGAGGACCGTGGGGGTGATCAGGGTGTCGGTGACCCTGTCACGCTCCAGGATTCGGCCGAGCGCGTCGCCGGCGTACTCCGCGGCGGGCGCGACGACCAGGGTGTGCCCGAGGGCGATCGACCACATCATCTCCAGGACGGAGGCGTCGAAGCTCGGCGACGCGACGTGCAGCACGCGGGTGTCGGGTGCCTGCGCGGGCGTCCCGGTCACCTCTGCCAGTGCGTCCACGAAGTTCGCGACACCCCGGTGGGTGACGCCGACGGCTTTCGGACGGCCGGTGGAACCCGACGTGTAGACGAGGTAGGCGAGATCGTCGAGCCGGACCGGGGCGCGGCGTTCGTCGTCACCGACCGGGGCGCCCGGTGTCGCCGGGTCGTCGAGGCCGTCCAGGTCGAGCCACTCGCACGCCGACTCACCCAGCCGATCACGAGTCGAGGCGTCGGTGATCCCCAGTCGGACACCGGAATCGGTGACCATATAGGCGATGCGGTCGCTCGGATAGGCGGGATCGATCGGCACGTAGGCCGCACCCGTCTTGATGACGCCGAAGACGGCCACCACCGAGCCGATGGATCGTTCCAGACCCACGGCGACCACGTCCCCGGCACCCACGCCGCGCGAGATCAGTTGCCGTGCCAGCCGATTGGTCCGGGATTCGAAGTCTGCGTAGGAGATCTCGACGCCGTCGCTGACGAGGGCGGGACGCTCCGCGTCGAGGTCGCGGCGCGCGAGCAGGCCGGGAAGCGGTACCGGCACACTGATCCCGCCGTCGGCGGCGGGATCGGTCTCGCCGACGGAGTTGCGGCTGGGGGCGCTCAGCGCGGTCGCATCGATGCCGACGATGTCGATGTCGCCGACCGGCAGTGCGGGATCGGTGGCCATCGACGCGATCACCTGCAGCCAGACATCGGTGAACCGGCGCACGGTCGCGGCGTCGAACAACGAAGTGGCGTAGAGGAAGTCGGCGCGCATCGGCGACGAGGGGGTGCGTTCGGTGACCGAGACGGTGAGGTCGAACTTGGCGATCGGATCTGCCACGCCGAGCGGTTCGGCGCTCAGCCCCGACATCTCGACGCGGTCGATCTCCTCGGGCCGCCCGGCCGCGGACACCAGCGTGTAGGCGATCTGCACGAGCGGCGGGTAGGCCGTGGACCGTTCGGGCGCCAATTCCTCGATGAGATCGTCGAATTGCACGTCGGCGTGCGCGAAGGCATCCAGATCGGCTGCGCGCACGGCGGCGACGAGGTCGTTCATCGACGACGCCGGGTCGACCTCGGTACGCAGGACGAGGGTGTTGACGAACATGCCGACGAGGTCGTGCAGGGCTGCGTCGGGGCGACCCGCGACCGGCGTGCCGATCACCACGTCTTGGGTGGAGGCGAGTCTGGCCACGGTGACGGCCAGCGCCGCATGCAGGACCATGAACAGGGTGACGTCGTGGTCGCGTGCCAACCGCTCGAGAGCGGCGGCGAGGGCGTCGTCCACGGTCACCGACTCGACGGCGGCCGCGGTGTTCAGAACCGCCGGGCGCGGCCGGTCCATCGGCAGATCGGTCACGGCGGGCAGGTCGGCGAGCACGTGGCGCCAGTGATCGAGCTGGCGGCCCATCGGCGCACCCGGATCGTCGGCCGCACCCAGGTACTCCCGTTGCCAGAGCGCGAAATCCGCGTACTGGACGGCCGGCGCGGAGACCGCCGGCCCGCCTGCGGTGCGATGCAGGTACGAGGCGAGGAGATCGCGGACGAACACCGGCGTCGACTCACCGTCGAAGGCGATGTGGTGCACGGTGAGCACCACGTCGACCGCGTCGTCCCCGCGACGGAGGACCCGGCCACGCAGCGGGAATTCCGCGGCCACGTCGAATCCGGTTGTCGCCGACTCGAACAGATCGCGCTCGGACTCCACGACCTGCCAGTCCAGCCGTGCGCGTGCGGTCTCCGGGTCGGTGATGAGCTGGACCGGTCCCTGCTCGTCGCTGGGGTAGGTGGTCCGCAGGATCTCGTGGGCGGCGACGACGTCGCCGACCGCGGCCTGCAGTGCCGCGAGATCCAGTGCGCCGGTGAGCCGCAGTGCCATCGGGATGTTGTAGGCCGGCGAGGTGGTGTCGAACTGGTTGATGAACCACATGCGGCTCTGCGCGGTGGACAGCGGGAGCCGGTCGGGTCGGGGCATCGCGGTCACCCGCGGGACACTGCGTCCGCGTCCGGACACCAGCGCGGCGAGCTCGCGCACCGACGGCGCGTCGAACAGGTCGCCGACGGACACGTCGACGTCGAGCAGGTCGGCCACCCGGGCCGCCACCCGCGCCGCCGACAGCGAGTTGCCACCGAGATCGAAGAACGACTGCGTCACGCTCACCCGGTCGGCGCCGAGCACGTCGGCCACGACCGCCGCGATGGACGTCTCCACATCGGACTCGGGTGCCGCGAACTCCTCGACCGTGAGTTCCGGTGTCGGGAGCTGACGGCGGGCGACCTTGCCTGCCGAGTTGAGCGGCAGGCGGTCGAGCGTCATCCACACGCTGGGCCGCATGTAGGCGGGCAAGGCCTGCGCCACCACCGATTTGACGGCGTCGAGGTCGACGGACTCCGGTGAGACGTACGCGACGAGATGCGACTGACCGGAGACCGTCGCGACCGACGCGGCGGCGTGCAACACCCCCGGGGCCGACATCAGGACGGATTCGACCTCGCCGAGCTCGAGACGCTGGCCGCGGAGCTTGACCTGGAAGTCGGTGCGGCCCAGATACTCCAGCTGCCCCTTGGCGTTCCAGCGGACCAGGTCACCGGTCCGGTAGAGCCGCTCGCCGGGGTCGCCGAATCCGGCGTCCCCGGGCGGGTCGGTGGAGAACGGATTGGCGATGAATCGTTCGGCGGTCAGGCCGGCCCGTGACGCGTAACCACGCGCGAGCTGGACGCCGCCGAGGTACAGCTCCCCCGGCACCCCCGAGGGCACGAGCTGCAGGCGCGAGTCGAGGACGAAGGTGGTGGTGCTGGGGACCGGCACACCGATCGGTACCGACGACTCCCCCGCGCGCACCTGGTGCGCGGTCACGTCCACGGCCGCCTCGGTCGGTCCGTAGAGGTTGTGCAGTTCGGCGTCGGGCAGCGCGGCGACCAGTGCCTGCGCGACCGTGGCCGTCAGCGCCTCGCCCGAGGTGAACGTCAGCCGCAACGACGACAGTTCGGCGACACGGTCACCCAGGACGTCGAGGAACACCGACAGCATCGACGGCACGAAGTGGATGACCGACACCCGCTCGGCCGCGATCAGGTCCGCGATGTACCGCGGGTCGCCGTGCCGATCGGGTTCGGCGACCACGAGTGTCGCGCCCACGGCGAAGGGCAGGAACAGTTCCCAGACGGACACGTCGAAAGTGATCGGCGTCTTCTGTACGAAGACATCGGAGTCCTTGATCGAATACCAGTCCCGCATCCATTCGAGCCGGTTCACGATCGCGCGGTGCGAGACCGTGACTCCCTTGGGACGTCCGGTCGACCCGGAGGTGAACAGGGTGTAGGCGGCGTCGTCGGGGTGCAGCGGCGTGAGTCGTTCGGCGTCGGTGACGGCGGGCGTCGTGAGGTCGATCTCGGCGTCGGTGTCGATGACCACGACGGTCGGCCCCTCGGGCAGGGCGGTCGGGGAACCCGCGGCGACGAGGACGAGTCGCGCACCCGCGGTCTCGAGCATGTACCGCGTGCGTTCCACAGGTGCGTCGATGTCGAGCGGGACGTAGTGTCCGCCGGCGGCGACGATGCCGTGGATGGCGACGAGCAGCTCGACCGAACGCGGGATGGCGACGCCGACGGCGACGTCGGGTCCGACACCGAGCGAGATGAGGTACCGGGCGAGCGAGTTGACGCGGGCACCGAACTCGGCGTAGCCGACCCGACGCGGACCGAACACGATGGCCGGCACATCGGACATCGTCGCCACATGAACCACATCGGTCACCGTTGGGCCTCCATCTCGCTTCGTCGCCTACCGTCTCGTGCTCTGTTCCCCGTTCCCCCCGTGTCTTCTGTTCTCTCAGCCATCCCCGCCGAGACCGTCGTCGCCCGCCGGCTGCGATGGCGAACCACCCGCATCCAGACGACGGCGGCCGATGATACCCGGCAGCGTGTCGTCCACCCCGTCTGTCGCCGGACGTACCGGCCTGCCCGACGACCACGCGAGCACGCGCTCCCGTTCGCCGGGTGTCACGATCGGACACGCACCCACCGGGGCCCCCGGCTGTGCCGTGAGCCCGTCGAGGAGCGTAACCAAGCGCTGCGCGAGCAACTCGATGGTCCCCTCGTCGAAGAGGTCGGTCGCGTAGACCATCGATGCCGACCACGACCGGTTCGCCCGTGCGGCGACCGCGACCGTCAGATCCAGCTGCGCCGAGGTGACCGGCGACTCGAGCGCCGAGACGCGCAGGCCGTCGGCCTCGATGACCGGCGACGCCGCTCCGGTGTTGGTCAGCGTGAGCATGACCTGCGCCAGCGGCGAGAACGCCCTCGACCGGGTCGGGTTGAGGCGGTCGACGAGTGTCTCGAACGGCACGTCGGCGTTGGTGAACGCATCGAGGTCGACGACCCGCGTCTCGTCGAGCAGCTCGTCGAAACTCATCGCCGGGTCGACCTCGGCCCGCAGGATCAGGGTGTTGACGAACATGCCGATCAGCTGGTCGATCTCGGCGCGCCCGCGACCGGCGATCGGGGTCGCCACCGCGATGTCGTCGGTGGCGGTGACCCGGGCGAGCAGTACCGCCAGACCGGCGTGCACGACCATGAACGGTGTCATGCCGCGCTCGCGGGCGAGCGTGGTGATCCGGGTCGCGACGTCGAGAGGGATCTCGAAGTCCACCCGGGCGCCCCGCAGAGACGCCACCGTCGGCCGGGGACGGTCCGCGGGCAGTTCCAGCACGTCGGGAGCCCCGGAGAGCTTGCGCATCCAGTACGCGAGCTGCCGTCCGACCACGGACGTCGGATCGTCGACCGCGCCCAGTTCGCGCTGCTGCCACAGTGCGTAGTCGGCGAACTGAACGGGCAGCGGCGGCAACTCCGGCGCACGACCCGCCGCCCGTGCCTGATAGGCAGCGGCGACATCGCTCATCAGCGGCACCATCGACTCGCCGTCGCCGACGATGTGGTGCAGCACGGCGAGCAACACCCAGGTGTTCTCGTCGCGTCGCCACAACCGGATGCGGGCCGGGATCTCGGTGGTCACGTCGAAACCGGCGGACAGGGCCTCGAGGAGCTCGCCCTCCGTCGCGCACTCGACCAGCGTCGGCAGGTCCGCGGACCCGGCGGCGGCGTGGACGACCTGGGTGGGCCGCCCGTCGACCGCGGGGAAGGTCGTCCGCAGGATCTCGTGCCGCGCGACGACGTCGTCGACCGCGGCGGCAAGGGCGGCTGCGTCGAGATCCCCGCTGAGCTGGACCCCGATCGGCAGGTTGTAGGCCGTCGAGGTGGGATCGAGCCGGTTGATGAACCAGATCCGCTGCTGCGCGAACGACAACGGGATCGACTCCGGCCGTGGTTCGACCCGGGTGACCGGCGCACGCAGGCCACCACGATGTTCGCCGAGGGCGGCCAGCGCCCGCGGCGTCGGGGACTCGAACACGTCCCGGACCCCGATGTCGGCGTCGAGGGCGTCCCCGACCCGCGCCGCGAGGCGGGTGGCCGACAACGAGTTGCCGCCGAGATCGAAGAAGTCACCGGTGACCGACACGGCGTCGACGTCGAGCAGATCGGCGAAGATCGCGACCACCCGGGCCTCGCTGGGCGTCTCCGGCGCCACGAGATCCTCGGTGCGGGTCGCGGGCACGGGCAGCGCCCGCTTGTCGAGCTTGCCGGTCGGGGTGAGCGGCAGGCTCGCCAGGACCGTGATCGTCGACGGGATCATGTACGACGGCAACCGGTCCGCGAGATGGTCGCGGAGGCCGGGGATCTCGGCGCCTGCGACGGCCCCGTCGATCGCACCGTCGGCGGGCACCACGTAGGCGGCCAAGGCGGTGGCCACCGACCCTCCGACCCCGATGACCACCGCGGTGGCGACGTCGGGGTGCGACGACAGGGCGTTCTCGATCTCGCCCAGCTCGATGCGCAGACCCCGCAGCTTGACCTGGTCGTCGGCGCGACCCAGGTACTCCAGGACCAGCTCGCCGTATGCCGTGCGGACCCACCGCACGCGATCGCCGGTGCGGTACATGCGTTCGGATTCGCCGTACGGCGACGCGACGAAGCGTTCGGCACTCAGCCGGGCACGGCCCAGGTACCCGCGTGCCAGCGAGGCGCCGGTGGCGTAGAGCTCGCCGGCCATCCCGACCGGAACCGGGCGCAGACGCTGGTCGAGCACCAGCAGACCCGTCCCCGGGACGGGACCACCGATGTGCACCGGCTCATCCGGCGAGAGTGGTCCGCTGATCGTGACGGCCACCGACGTCTCGGTCGGACCATAGGCGTTGTGGAACCGCACCGACCCCGCCCACCTGCGGACCAGCGCGGCGGAGACCGCCTCACCACCCGAGGCCAGGACCCGCAGCGACGGCAGTCCGCCCGGCTCCACGGTCGCCAGGACGCTCGGCGTCAGGAACACGTGCGTCAGCTCGTGCTCCCGCAGGAACCGGGTGAGGACCTCCCCGCCCACGACGTCGTCGGGCCGGTAGACCAGCGTCGACCCCGATGTGGAGGCGAGCAGCCATTCGAGCACCGAGGCGTCGAAACTCGGTGACGCGTAACCGAGTACCCGGGAACCGGGGGCGATGCCGAACCGCTGCGCCTCGGCGGTGGCGAAGGCGTGTGCACCCCGATGGGTCACCGCGACGCCCTTGGGGACGCCGGTGGACCCGGACGTGTAGATGACGTAGGCGAGTGCGTCGAGGTGCGGTGTTCCCGCGGTCTCCTCGGGACGCACCGGTCCCCCGTCGACATCACGCACGGCATCGGCGAGTGCGAGGGTGTCGATCCACTCGGCTCCCCCGTCGAGGGTCTGCGGTCCGGCACCGATGATCAGCCGCACGCCCGAATCGGAGACCATGTGAGCGATCCGCTCGGTGGGAAGCGTCGGGTCGATGGACAGGTACGCCGCGCCGAGTTTGGCCAGCGCCCACTGGGCCACGATGCGGTCGACGGTGCGACCCACCGCGAGCCCGACCACGGAGTCCACCGCGATGCCGCGACCGATCATCCACCGCGCCAGGCGGTTCGACTGTTCGTCGAGCTCGGCGTAGGTGAGCGACGCGCCGGTGCCGTCGGTGACGGCCACGGTGTCGCCGTGTTCGGCGGCGACCTCGGCGAAGACCTCGGCCGGCATCCGCGGTGCCGGTGCGGAGGCCCCGCGGACGGGCGTGAGTTCGGCGGCGGCGGCATCGTCGAGCAGCGCGATCGCCGACGTCGGCAGATCGGCGTCGTCGACCGCGGTGCGCAGGATCTCCCGCAGCGCCGCCCCGAAGACGCGGACCTGGTCCTCGGCGAACGCCGAGGGCAGGTACTTCAGCTTCAGCAGCAGCCGGTCACCCGACGGCGAGGAGGCGAGGTTGAGCGGGTAGTGCGTCGAGTCGTCGGCGTCGACACCGACGATCTGCAGACCGCCGGCCAGCGAGGTGTCCGCGGTCGACAGCGAATCGGAGTCCACCGGGAACGACTCGAAGACCGTCAGCGTGTCGAAGAGCGCACCGATCCCGGCCAGCGCGGTGATGTCGGCGAGACCCACGTGCTGGTGGTCGAGGACCGCGACCTTCGCGGCCTGCATGGCGCCGAGCACGTCGCCGATCGGTGCCGACGGATCGACGTCGACGACGGTCGGCACCGTGTTGATGAACAGGCCGACCATGCCCTCGGCACCCTCGAGATCCGACGGGCGGCCCGAGACCGTCTCGCCGAACGCGACCACCTGGTTGCCGGTCATGCGTGAGAGCAGCACGGCCCATGCGAACTGCAGGATCGTGCTGACGGTGACGCCGCGCGACCGGGCCAGCCGGTTGATCGCGGCGGTCACCTCGGCGTCGAGCCATTCCTCGTGGTTGCGCGGCAGCGACCGGGTGGTGGCCTCGTCGCCGTTCGCGACCATCGTCGGCTCGTCGAGCGGCGCGACCACCTGGCGCCATGCGGCCAGTCCGGCCGCCGAATCGGAGGCGCCGAGCCTGCGCACGTGGTCCCCGAAGTCGGACTCCCCGGCGAGGGTCGCCGTATACGGTCCGACCCCGGCGTAGAGGGCGAGCAGATCGGCGAGCACCAGCGGACCCGACCACCCGTCGAGCAGGATGTGGTGGTTCGTGACGATCAGGCTCAGCGTCGCCGTGGCGTCGCCGTCCCCGCTGCCGCGCTCCACGCACACGAAGCGCATCAGCGGCGGCGAGTCGAGATCGAAGGGTGCGATCCGTTCGGCATCGGCGATCTCGCGGACACGACGGTCGACGCCGTCGGCATCGAGCCCCGGTTCGAGGACCACGTCCGACCACGGGAGCTCCACCCGCGGCGGCACGACGGCCACGAGCGCCCCACCGGCCGTGCGCACGTAACCGCTGCGCAGCACCCGGTGATGAGCCACGAGTTCCTCTGCCGCAGAACGCAACCGCGCGCGGTCCACATCGCCGCCGAGGTGCAGGACGGCCTGCGTGACGTAGACGTCCACGCCTCCGGCCGAGTGCACACCGTCGGCCCCCGACGGGTCCCGCGCGGTCATCTGCGACTGGAAGTACAGACCGGCCTGCAGCGGCGTCAGCGGCCAGACGTCGGCACCGGGGAATCGCACCGCGAGCGTGTCGAGTTCGTCCTGGCTGATCGAGCTGCCCGGTACATCCGACGGCGATCGTCCCGGGTCCCCGACCGTGTCGATGTGCTGCACGAGCGAGCCCAGCTCGTGCGCCCACAGTCCGGCGAGGGCCGAGATGTCGTCCGCGTCGAACAGTGCCTCGGGGAACGTGAAGTTCACGCTGAGGCGCCGCTCGTCGCCGTCGCGACGAGTACTGACGTTGACGCTCAACGGGTTCAGGGCGACCATGGCGCCCGACACCGACGGCGGCATCCCCGGGGCGCCCGGTGCTCCGGTGAACGGGATGACCTCCGCCGGTTCCTGCGCGATGGACCGGCCTGCGCGTCCGGCGCCGAAGAAGTTGAACCCGATGCTCGGCAGTGGCCGATGCGTCAGCTCTGTATCCCGGGCGTACCGCAGCACACCGAAGCCGAGTCCGCCGTCGGGCTGGCCGAGACGCTCCTCCTTGGCCGACTTCACCGCGTGGGTCACGTCGGTGGAGGGATCGACCGAGACCGGGGCGATCGTGGTGAACCAGCCGACGGTCCGCGACAGGTCGACGGCGCGCCGGCCGTCGGCCGTGTCGATGTCGTCCTGTCGGCCGTGTCCCTCGACGAGGACGGTCACCGGTGCGACGTCGGCGATGCCACGGGCCGACTGCCACGCGCGGACCGCGCGGGCAAAGGTACCGAGCAACACGTCGTTGGCGTTGCCGCCGAAGGCTTCCGGGACCACGGTCAGGGCGGCCTCGGTGACGTCGGCATCGAACGCGTGGGTCACCGACACCTCGGTCGAGAACCGGTCGCGAGCGGGGTCCAGCACGGCCCCGAGATCGGTGGGCCGGGCCGGGAGACGGTCCAGCCAGTACGGCAGTTCCGCGTCTCGCCGCTGCGCCTGCTCCGAGACGGCATGCGTCCAGGCGCGTTCCGAGGTCGATTCGGGACGCAGGGCGAACGGCTGGCCGGCCGCCTGCTGCGCCCAGCCCGTGACGAGGTCCTCGATGAGGATCGGCCACGACACGGCGTCGACACCGAGGTGGTGGATCGCCAGCACGATCCGTCCCTCACCCGCGGAGTCCTCGACGATGCCGGCCGCCACGAGGGCACCGGTCGCCGGGTCGAGATGCGCCAGGGCCTCGGCGTGGGCGGCACGCAGGTCATCGGCGTAACCGGCTTCGTCGACCGTCGAGGCGGACCGATGCGTGAACACATGGGGCGCGGGGGACGTGACCTCACCGGGATCGGCGTCCTCGTGCCGGTCCGACCCGGCTTCGAGGTGCCAGGTACCGCCGTCGGCGATCAGCCGTGCCGACAGCATCGGGTGTACCGCGACGAGCTCGCGCAGCAGGTCCGACAGCGCCTCCGGGGTGATTCCCTCCGGTGCGTGCAACACCCGGTACTGCGAGAAGTCCGCGAAATCCGCGGCGTCGGTGGAGTGTTCGATCATCCACGACATGACCGGCAGGAGCGGCATCTCGCCACGCGCCCCGCCTGCGGGTTGCCCGAGTGCGGGCAGGCGATGCGCCTCCCCCGCGACGACGCGGGCCATCCCCCGGATCGTGCGTTGCTCGAAGATGTCTCGCGGCGTGAGGGTGAACCCGGCCGCGCGGACCGCCGAGGCCAGCTGGATGGACATGATCGAGTCGCCGCCGAGCGCGAAGAACGACTCGGTGACCGACACCCGCTCGAGCCCGAGGAGTCCGGCCACGATCGTGGCCAGCGTCTCCTCGACGGCATTGGCCGGCGCCACGTAGTCGGCGTCGAGCCCGGCGAAGTCCGGAGCGGGCAGTGCCCGGCGATCGAGCTTGCCCGCGCTGTTCAGCACGACGTCGTCGATGCGCATCCACAGTGTCGGGCGCATGTACTCCGGAAGTGCCTGGGCCGTCGCCTCCCGCAGGACGTCGAGGTCCACGCCCGACGGCGCGACGTAGGCGACGAGGTGCTGCCCGCCGCCCGGCGCATCGGCGACCGTCACCGCAGCGTGGACGACGCCCGGCGCGGCCGCGACAACCGACTCGATCTCGCCGAGCTCGATGCGCTGACCGCGCAGCTTGACCTGGAAGTCGGTGCGGCCCAGGTACTCGATCTCCCCATCGGCGTTCCAGCGCACCAGATCGCCGGTGCGGTACAGACGTGCACCGGGCGGGCCGAACGGATCGGCGACGAAACGTTCCGCCGACAGTCCGGGTTGTGCGGCGTACCCGCGGGCGATCTGATGGCCGCCGAGGTACAGCTCCCCCGGCACACCGGTTGCCACGGGCTGCAACCGTGCGTCGAGGACATAGGTCGTCGTGTTCCACACCGGCACGCCGATCGGCACGACCGACTCCGCTTGCGTCACATCGGCATACGCCACCTCGACGGCGGCCTCGGTGGGACCGAACAGGTTGACGATCTGCACGTGCGGCAGCAGCGAGTGGGCGCGTGCGACGACACCCGGCGGTAGCGCCTCGCCGGAGGCGAACAGCCAGCGGAGCGTACTCAGCCCCGAGATCACCTCGGCGGGAACGACGTCGAGGAACACCGAGAGCATCGACGGCACGAAGTGCACCGAGGTGGCGTGTGACCGCTCCACCAGTTCGGCGATGTAGAGCGGGTCGGCATGGCCGCCGGGCTCGGCGACGACCATCGTCGCACCGGTCAGCAACGGCCCGAACAGTTCCGGCACCGAGACGTCGAAGGTGTACGGCGTCTTCTGGATGATCCGGTCGCCGGCAGTCCACGGGTACTCGTCCAGACCCCACCGCAACCGGTTCATCACCGCGGCGTTGGAGACCGTCACGCCCTTGGGCCTGCCGGTGGATCCGGAGGTGAACAACGTGTACAGCGCGTCGTCGCCGCGCATCGGGCGGACTCGTTCATCGTCGGTGACCGGAGGCGTCGACAGATCCACCTCACGTGTGGAATCGACCGTGACCCGCCGGATCTCGTCTCCGAGACCGTCGAGGTCGGCCTGCACCGGACGCGGCCCGACGAGGAGGAACCGCACCCCGGCCGTGTCGACCATGTAGCGCACACGATCGGCGGGCGCCGCGGTGTCGATGGGTACGTACTGCCCGCCGGCCGCGACCACGGCATGGACGGCCACGACCATCTCCACGCCGCGATCGATGCACACGGCCACGGCGACATCTGGGCCAACGCCCAGACTCAGCAACTCGCGCGCGAGTTCGGCGACCCTGGCGCCGAACTCGCCGTAGGACAGCTCACGGTCGGCGAAGGTCAGCGCGATCGCGTCGCGCGACCGCGCCGGGCGAAACGAGATGGCATCGGCCACCGATCCCGCCGGGATGGCGGTGTCCGCGCCGCGCGAGCGGCGGAGTATCTCGTCGACCTCCGCGGGTTCGAGGAGGGCCGCGTCGGCGACGGGTGCCTCCGCCCGCGTCGTGAGCTGATCGAGCAGCCCGACGAATCTCCGGGCCAGCTGCACCACGGTGTCCTCGTCGAACAGGTCACGCGCGAAGACCAGTGAGATGGGCCAGTCGGCCTCGTCGTCGGGAACCGTCACGCCGAAGGTCAGATCCACCTTCGCCGGCGGTTCGGTCGGCGGCATGGGCTCGATGTCGAGTCCGGCGACGGCCGCGGGCGCGGTGTCCGCACCCATCTCCGGCAGAGCCGTCTGTCCGAAGGTCAGCATCACCTGGGCGAGGGGCGCGAACGCCTCCGATCGGACCGGGTTGAGCTTCTCGACCAGCATCTCGAAGGCGACGTCTGCATTGGCGAACGCTTCCAGATCGGTCTCGCGCGCCTGATCGAGCAACTCCGCGAACGACATCGACGGATCGACCCGGGCGCGCAGCACCAGGGTGTTGACGAACATGCCCACCAGGGGATCGAGCACCCGCTGGCCGCGCCCGGCGACCGGTGTGGAGATCGCGATGTCCTCGCCCGCCGACAGCCGCGCCAGCAGGACGGCGAGCGCGGCGTGCACCACGATGAACGGGGTCGCGTCGGCCTCTCGAGCCAGTTCGCGGATCCGAACGCCGATCTCGGCCGGGATCGCCGCGGCCACGCGGCCACCGCGCTGCGACGCGACGAGCGGCCGGGGCCGGTCGAAGGGCAACGTGAGGACCTCGGGCAGATCGGCGAGTTTGTCTGTCCAGTAGGACAGCTGGGCACCGACGACAGAATCGGGGTCCGATCCGTCACCGAGGACGTCGTGCTGCCAGAGCGCGTAATCGGCGAACTGCACCTCCAGCGGTTCGAAGTCGGGTGCGCGACCCGACACCCGTGCGTCGTAGGCAGTCAGTACGTCGGTCAGCAGCGGATTCATGGATTCGCCGTCGGCCGCGATGTGGTGCACGACCACCGCGACGACCGCACGATCCGGCGCGATCTGCCAGACCCGCACGCGGATCGGCCAGTCGGCGGCGACGTCGAAGCCCGCGACGACCGCGGCCTCGAGGTGTCGCTGGTCGGTCACGACATCCCAGTCGAGCCGGTCGGCGATCTGCTCGCGCGGCGCGACGAGCTGATACGCCACACCCTCGACGGACGGGAACGTGGTGCGCAGGACCTCGTGGCGCTCGATCACGTCGATGATCGCCAACCGCAGGGCGTCGATGTCGAGGGGTCCGGCCACCTGTAGGACAACGGGGATGTTGTAGGTCGGCAGCGACGGGTCGAACTGGTTGATGAACCACATCCGCTGCTGCGCGAACGACAACGGGACGAGCTCGGGCCGTTGCGGATTCGCGACGATCGCCGGCAGGGCCTCGGCATGACCGGACACCTCGCCGACCAGGGCGCGCACGGTCGGCGCCTCGAAGAGGTCGCGAACCGAGGTCTCGACGCCCAGCACCTCGCCGACCCGGGCCGCCACACGGGTGGCCGACAGCGAGTTGCCGCCGAGGTCGAAGAACGACTCGGTGACGCTGACCCGTTCGAGTCCCAGGACGTCGGCGAACACCGCGGCGACCGCGGCCTCCTGCTCGGTCTCGGGTTCGACGATCTCGCCGATCTCGATGACCGGTTCGGGCAGCGCGGCCTTGTCCAGCTTGCCCACCGGGGTGAGCGGCAGCGCGTCGAGCACAGCCACCGAGGCGGGCACCATGTGCGCGGGGAGGCGTTCGCCGACAAAGGTTCTCAGCTCCGCCGTGTCGATCTCGGCGGACCCGGAGCCGGTGTCGACGGCCACCACATAGGCGGCGAGCGCGGTGGCGACCGAACCGCCGACACCGATCACGACGGCCGACCGGACGGCGGGATGTTCGGCCAGCACGGATTCGATCTCGCCGAGTTCGATGCGGAGGCCGCGCAGCTTCACCTGGTCGTCGCTGCGCCCGGAGTATTCGAGAACGGGCGCACCGGTCGAGTCCTGCCGCCACCGCACGATGTCACCGGTGCGGTACATGCGATCACCCGGGTGCCCGTGCGGGTTCACCACGAACCGGTCGGCGGTCAGTCCCGGACGGTCGAGGTAGCCGCGCGAGAGCGCTCCCCCGCTGACGTAGAGCTCACCGGCGACCCCGATGGGCACGGGGCGCAGTTGCGCGTCGAGCACCATCAGGCCGACTCCGGCGAGCGGGCCGCCGAGGGCGACGGGCTCTCCCACCGCCATCGGCGCGCTGATCGTCACGCCGATGGTCGTCTCGGTGGGTCCGTAGAGATTCTGGATGCGACGGAACGGCGCCCAGCTGTCCTTGAGCGCCTGCGGTACCGCCTCACCACCGGCGTAGACGACGCGGAGCGCCGGCACGGCCTGCGGCTCGATCGTCGCGAGCACGGTCGGGGTCAGGAAGGTGTGGGTGATGGCCTGACGCATCATCAGGTCCTGCAGCGGCTGTCCGCCAACGGCTTCGGCGGACCGGTAGACGAGCACGCCGCCCGAGACGATCGCGAGCAGGTATTCGAGCACCGAGGCGTCGAAGCTCGGCGAGGCGAAGCCGAGGACCCGGGAGTACTCGTCGGCACCGGACCGGCGGATCTCCTCGGCGGCGAAGTTCGCCAGACCCGAGTGCGTCACCGCGACGCCCTTGGGCCGTCCGGTGGAACCGGACGTGTAGATGACGTAGGCGACGTTGCTCACCCGGACCGGCGCGAGACGTTCGGTGTCCGCCACGGTCGCATCGGATTTCGCGGCGATCTCCGCCGCCACTCCGGTGTCGTCGAGCCGGACCCAGTCGAACCTGTCGCCCGGCAATTCGCCGGAGGCCCCGACCGCCAGGCCCAGGATCGCACCGGAGTCCTCGACCATGTTCGCCACGCGGTCGGCCGGGTAATCCGGGTCGATGGGAACGTAGCCTGCGCCGGTCTTGGCCACCGCCCAGATCGCGGTGAGCAGTTGCGCAGACCGTCCGATGGCCAGCGCGACCAGCGTCTCCGCTCCGATGCCGCGCTCGATCAGCCAGCGCGCCAGGCGATTCGACCGGGCGTCGAGCTCCGCGTAGGAGAGCATCACGTTGTCGGCGTCGACGACGGCCTGACGCGGACCCCACTTCGCGGCGGCCTGGGTGAAGATGTCGGCGAGGACCACCGGTTCGGTGCCGGCCCCACCGGTGACGACCGCGTCGGAGTCGGCGATCGAGACGGTCTTCTGCGGCTCCGGTTGCGCCGCGGCGCGGGCGAGTTCGGCCACCGACATGGTCGTCTCGCCGAGGGAGATCTGCCGCAGCGGCACCTCGGGCTCCGCCAGGGCCTCGGTCAGCAGCGTCACGAGCTGTTCGGCGAGACGTGCCACCGACGGTTCGTCGAAGAGATCGGTCGCATAGGTGATCGCACCCGACCAGTCCTCGGATCCGGCCGGTTGGGAGAGCGCGACCAGCAGGTCGACGCGAGCCGGGATGCGTTCGGTGGTCACCGAACTCACCTGCAGCCCCGCGACCTCGCCGATCGACAGATCCGGACCTGCCAGTTCGGGGAGGGTCGATTGGTCGAACGTCAGCCACACCTGGGTGAAGGGTGCGAACGCTGCCGACCGGTTCGCACCGGCCGCATCCGCGACCACGTCGAACGGTACGTCGGCGTTGGCGAAAGCAGCCAGGTCGGCGTCCTTGGCCGCGTCGAGCAGGTCGGCGAAGCCGCGGTCGCGGTCGACGGTAGTCCGCAACACCAGGGTGTTGACGAACATCCCGACGAGCGGATCGAGCACGCGCTGCCCCCGACCGGCGATCGGTGTGCCGACGGCGATGTCGTCGCTGGCCGACAGCCGCGACAGGAGGGCGGCCAGTGCCGCGTGGACCACCATGAACGGGGTGGTTCCGGTCTCCTGGGCGAACCCGGCGATGCGATCGCCGACCGACGCGGGGACGCCGAACAGGACGCGGCCGCCGCGCTGGCTGGCCCGCGCGGGCCGGGGACGGTCGGTGGGCAGCTCGATCACGTCCGGCAGGCCGGCGAGGCGGTCGGTCCAGTAGGTGAGCTGACGGCCCACGACGGACTCGGGATCCTCCGGCGAACCGAGTACCTCGTGCTGCCAGATCGCGAAGTCGGCGAACTGGACGTCGAGATCGGCGAATTCCGGGTCGGTGTCGGCGGACTCGGCGAGGTAGGCGGTCACGACGTCACGCACGAGCGGCGTCATCGACTGCCCGTCCGAGGCGATGTGATGGGTGATCACCGCGAACACGTGTTCGTCGGGTGCCACCTCCCAGATCCGGGCGCGGATGGGCCACTCCCGCGAGACGTCGAAGCCGGCGGAGACCGCCGCCTCGATCTCGGCCTGCGAGGACACTTCCTGCCAGTCCAGCTTGGCCGCGACCGACGTCGCACGGTTGATCTTCTGGTAGGGCATGCCGTCGGCCGACGGGAACGTCGTCCGCAGCGACTCGTGGCGCGACACCACGTCGATCAGCGCGGCGTGCAGGGCGTCGGTGTCGAGGGCGCCGGACAGCCGCAGCACGATCGGGAGGTTGTAGGCCGACGAGGTGGTGTCGGCCTGGTTGACGAACCACATCCGCTGCTGGGCGAATGCCAGCGGGATCCGTTCGGGCCGCGACTCGACCGCCACGATCGGAGCGCGGGCGGAGTCGAGACCGGAACTGACACGCGTCAATTCGCGCACGCTCGGGGCGTTGAAGAGTTCGCGGATCGAGATCTCGGTGCCGGTCACCTCGCCCACGCGGGCCACGAGCCGCATCGCGGCGAGCGAGTTGCCACCGAGGTCGAAGAACGAGTCGGTCACGCTGACGCGATCGACACCGAGGATGTCGGCGAACACCTCGGCGACCGCGGCCTCCGCCTCACCGGCGGGAGCGACGTACTCGCCCGCGGTGAAGACCGGCTCCGGCAGTGCACGCCGGTCGATCTTGCCGGCCGTGTTGAGTGCGATGTCGTCCACCGGCATCCACACGGTCGGTCGCATGTACCCCGGAAGCGCTTCGGCGACAACGGCCTTGACCCTGTCCAGGTCGATGCGCTCGCCCGGGACGCCCGCCAGGTAGCCGACGAGGTGTTCCCCGCCGCCGGGCACGGTGGCGACCGTCGCCGCGGCGTGGACGACGCCGGGAGCCGAGGCGATGACCGCCTCGATCTCGCCGAGTTCGATGCGCTGGCCGCGGAGCTTGACCTGGAAGTCGGTGCGTCCCAGGTACTCCAGGACGCCGTCGGGGCGCCGGCGCACCAGGTCGCCGGTGCGGTAGAGCCGCGAACCCGGTTCGCCGTACGGATCGGCGATGAACCGTTCGGAGGTCAGGTCCGGGCGGGCCGCGTAACCGCGGGCCAGTTGCACCCCACCGAGGTAGAGCTCACCGGGGACACCGGCGGGCACCCGGCGCAACCGGGCGTCGAGCACGACGGCGGAGGAGTTCCACACCGGGACGCCGATCGGCACGGTCGGGTCGTCGGCGGCGACCGAGTGGATGCGTTCGAAGGTGATCTCCACCGCGGCCTCGGTCGGGCCGTACAGGTTGAAGAACCATGCGTCCGGCCAGATCTCGCGGACCGGTGCCGCGACCGCGGGCGGCAGCGCCTCACCTGTGGTCGAGATGATGCGGATGGTGTCGAGCGCGGCGAGCTGCTCGCGGCCGACGACCTCGAGGAAGACCGACAACATCGACGGCACGAAGTGGATCATCGTCGTGCCGGTGCGGGCGATCTCGTCGGCGACCTGACGCGGGTTCAGATGTCCGCCGTCGGCGAGGACCACCAGGCGGGCACCGATCGACAACGGCGCGAACAACTCCGGCACCGAACAATCGAACGTGTACGGCGTCTTCTGCATGACGACGTCGTCGGGACCGATGGGCAGGGCGTCCAATCCCCACCACAACCGGTTCAGCACCGCGGCGTGCGACAACGTCACGCCCTTGGGGCGGCCCGTCGAGCCCGAGGTGAACAGCGTGTACGCGGCGTCGTCGGGGCGCAGCGGCGAGAGTCGCTCCGCATCGGACACCGGCGCGGCGGCCGACGAGTCGACATCCACCAGAGCCGAGGCGTCGACCACGACGACCCGCACGCCGGTGTCGTCCGCGGCGGCCACGGCGTCACGGACACCCTCGGCGTCGGCGACGAGCAGCACCCGCACACTGGCGGTCTCGTACATGTAGCGGACGCGGTCCGCGGGCGCGGCCACGTCGACCGGCACGTACTGTCCACCCGCGGCGATGACGGCGTGGATCGCGACCATCATCTCGACCGAGCGTGGGATACACAGGGCGACAGCCACATCCGGTCCGACGCCGCCCTCGATGAGATCGCGGGCCAGCGTGTTGACCCGCGCGACGAACTCGGCGTAGGACACCTCGCGGTCGCCGAAGACGAGTGCGGTGGCGTCCGGGGTGCGCTGAGCCTGAGCCGAGACGGCGTCGCTGACGGTCTGCACGGCGGGCAGTTCTCTGCGCTCGCCCCACTCGGCCGACTCGATGGCGGCCGTCGTCTCCGCGGCGACGAACGGCGCATCCCCCACCGCCCGGTCCGGAACCGAGGTCAGGGCATCGAGGAGACGGATGAAGCGCTGGCCGAACTCGAGCACGGTCGGCTCGTCGAACAGGTCGGTCGAGTAGTCGAGGTTGACCGGCCAGGTCTGCCCGGCGGGCCGGGAGGACACCGTGATCCAGAGATCTATCTGCGACGAGACCATCACGTCCGCGTACGGCGTCACCGTGATACCCGCGGCATCGCCGAGTGCCTCCGCGGCCGTCGCCGACGGACTGAACGAGAACATGACCTGGGCCAGCGGCGCGAAAGCCTCCGAGCGTACGGGACTCAGCCTGTCGACCACCGTCTCGAACGGGACGTCGGCGTGGGCGAACGCGTTCAGATCGACGTCGCGAACCGCCGACAGGAGCTGTTCGAACGACTGCGCGCCGTCGACCAGCGTCCGCAGCACCAGCGTGTTGACGAACATGCCGACGAGCGGATCGAGCTCTGCCTGACCCCGGCCGGCGATCGGCGTGCTGACGACGATGTCGTCGGTGGCCGACAGCCGTGCCAGCAGGACCGCGACGGCGCCGTGCAGCACCATGAACGGCGTCACGTCGGCTCCGCGCGCGACCTCGGTGACGCGCTCGCCGATCTCGGCCGGGATCTCGACCCGGGCGCGGGCGCCTCGCCCGGAGGCGACCGGCGGACGCGGACGGTCCGACGGCAGTTCGAGTACGTCGGGTACACCGGCGAGTTGACCGGCCCAGTAGGCCAATTGACGCCCGACGACCGAATCCGGGTCGTCGACCGAGCCGAGGACGGTGTGCTGCCAGATCGCATAATCAGCGAATTGCACTGCGAACGGCGGGAACTGCGGTTCGTTCCCGGCGACGCGGGCGCTGTAGGCGGAGACCAGGTCGGAGACGAGCGGGGCCATGGACTCGCCGTCGGCACCGATGTGGTGGAACACGACGGCGAGCACGAACTCACCGGGTTCGACCGCCCACAGGCGCGTCCGGAACGGCCACTCCTCGGTGACGTCGAATCCCCGTGTCACCGCGGCGAAGATCTCGTCCTCCGAGCCGACGATCTCCCAGTCGAGGCGGTCGGCAACCGATTCCGGCGGATGCACGAGCTGGAAGGGCACGCCTTCGGCATCCGGGAACGTCGTGCGCAGGACCTCGTGCCTGCGGACGACGTCGCCCAGAGCGGTGTGCAGTGCCTCGACGTCGAGGTCACCCGACAGTCGCAGCACGATCGTCATGTTGTGCGTGGGCGCAGCGGGGTGGAGTCGGTTGAGGAACCACATCCGGGTCTGCGCGAACGACAGCGGAATCCGTTCCGGCCGCGGCGACACCGCCACCACGGGCGCGATCCGGGAGCCGCGACCGGTCAGCGCCGCAACCAGCTCGCGCACCGACGGTGCCTCGAAGACGTCGCGGACCGAGACCTCGACGCCGAGGGCGTCACCGACGCGGGCACTGACCCGCATCGCCGACAGCGAGTTGCCGCCCAGCTCGAAGAAGCTGTCGGTGGCACCCACTCGTTCCACCTGGAGGAGCTCCGCGAAGACCTCGGCGACCGCGGTCTCCTCCGGCGTCTCGGGGGCCACGTAGTCGCCCGTGGCGAACTCGGGCCGCGGCAGCGCCCGTCGGTCCACCTTGCCCGACGTGGTCCGGGGCATCTCGGGAAGCGCCATCCAGACCGTCGGACGCATGAACTCCGGCAGACCGCGCACCGCTGCGCCGCGCACCAGGTCGAGATCGACGTCCTCGCCGGGCCGGCCCGCGACGTAGGCGACGAGTTGCTCGCCCCCGCTCGGGGCGGTGGCAACGACGACGGCCACATGCACGACACCGGGCGCCGAGGACAGCACGGACTCGATCTCGCCGAGCTCGATGCGTTGTCCCCGCAGCTTTACCTGGAAGTCGGCACGGCCCAGGTATTCCAGCACGCCGTCGGTGTTCCACCGGGCGCGGTCGCCGGTGCGGTACAACCGGCCGCCGCGCGGGTCGAAGGGATCGGCGACGAAGGTCTCGGCGGTGAGCCCCGGCCGCGAGGCGTAGCCCCGGGCCAGCTGTGGCCCGCCGAGGTACATCTCGCCCGGGACGCCCGGCGGGACCGGGCGCAGCCGGTCATCGAGGACGCGGACCGTCGAGTTCCACACCGGTGCCCCGATGGGGATGTTCGGCGTCGGCCGGTCCACGCGTCCGTAGGTGATGTCGACGGTCGCCTCGGTGGGACCGTACTGGTTGTAGAGCCCGAGTTCGGGGAGCAGCCGGAGCAGACCACCGGCGAGGGCGGGACTCAGAGCCTCACCGCCGGAGAAGATCCGGCGCATCGACCCGAGATCGGCATCCCCGGCACCGGTGGCGCCGTCGAGGAACGCCGCGAGCATCGAGGGCACGAACTTGGCGGTCGTGATCCGATGACGCTCGATGAGGCGTGCGAGGTAGACCGGGTCCCGATGTCCGCCGGGTTCGGCGACGACGACCGGCGACGCGGCGAAGATGCCGCCGAAGTAGTCCCACACGGATGCGTCGAATGTGTAGGGCGTCTTCAGGAAGAAGACGTGCTCGCCCGGGCCGTTCGACTCGGTGAACCATTCGAGGGTGTTGCGCAGCGCGCCGTGGGTGACGGTCACGCCCTTGGGGCGTCCCGTCGATCCGGACGTGAAGATCGTGTAGACGGCATGATCCGGCAGCACGCGGACGGGTCGGTCGGCGTCGGAGACCGATGCGACCGCGGTGTCGACCGGCGCGGAGGCGTCGACGACGACCACCGGGAGATCCACGCCGGCAAGCGCTTCCGGACGCTCGGCACCGGTGAGCACCATGGCGACGTCCGCGGTGTCGATCATGTATTGCGTGCGCTCGACCGGGGATTCGGTGTCGATCGGCACGTACTGACCGCCGGCCGCCACGATGGCGTGCACGGCGACCATCACCTCGACCGAACGGTCGATGCAGACACCCACGGCGACATCGGGTCCCACACCCAGCGCGATCAGTTCTCGCGCAAGAATGCTCACCCGGGCCGCGAACTCGTCGTAGTTCACGACGCGGTCGTCGAAGAGAACGGCGGGGCGATCGGCCGCACGTGCCCGCGCATCGGCGACGAGGTCGACGACGGTGTGCTCGCCGGCGATCCGGACCTCGTGTCCGTGAGACCACGCGGAGACGTCGAGACCGTCCACTGCGGACACCAGCGGGATGTCGGACGTCCGCTCGTGGGGACGGCGGGCAACCGTCTCCAGGATGTGTACCAGGATCTCCCCGAAGACCCGGATCTGGTCGTCGCCGAAGGCTGCGGGCAGGTACTTCAGCTGCAACGAGACCCGTCCACCCGCGGCCGCGGTGATCAGGTTGATCGGGTAGTGGGTGGTGCTCCTCGAGTCGACGTCGGCGACGACGAGACCGTCGGCCATCCCTTCGGTGTCCTGCGACGACAGCGCATCGGTGTCGATCGGGAACGACTCGTGGACCGTCAGCGTGTCGAACAGCTGGGCCGACCCGGCCAGGGCCGTCAGCTCGGACAGACCCAGGTGCTGGTGGTCCATGACCGTGACCTTCGCGGCCTGTAGCTTGCGGAGCACCTCGACGATGGTCGCGGCCGGGTCGACGTCGACGACGCTGGGCAGCGTGTTGATGAAGAGCCCGACCATCGTCTCCACGCCCGGCAGATCCGCGGGCCGGCCCGAGACGGTCTCGCCGAACACGACGACCCGGTTACCGGTCATCCGCGACAGGAGGACCGACCACGCGAACTGCATGACCGTGGCGACGGTGACGCCCTCGGTTCGGGTGAGCTCCTCCAGACCGGCTGTCGTCTCCTCGTCGAGCATGACCCGGTGCTGCCGGGGCAGTTCGTCGTCGGTCGCCTCGAGTCCGGGCGCCACGAGAGTCGGCCCCTCGATCGGCGCGAGCACCTTGCGCCACGCCTGGAGACCGGCGGCGCGGTCGGAGGCGGCGAGCCGCTGTACGTGATCCGCGAAATCCAGGGTGGTCCCAGACCTCAGACCTCCAGACCCCAGACCTCCAGAACCCAGCCGCCCGGAACCCTGACCCCCGGCGCTCTGGCCGGTGTAGGTCTCGCCGGTGGCGTACAGGGCGAGCAGGTCGGCCAGGACCAGTGGACCGGACCAGCCGTCCATCAGGATGTGGTGGTTGGTCACCACGAGGTGCGCCTGTTCGTCGTGCCACACGAGCACGAAACGCACCAGGGGCGGCCGTCCGAGATCGAACCGGGCGAGCCGCTCGCCCTCGACGATCCGCCGGATCTCGGCGTCCGCGTCGTCGGCGGTCACACCGGAGTCCAGATGAACCACGCGCCATGGGATCTCGACGCGCTCGGGGATCACCGCGACGACCGCGCCGCTGGCGGTTCGCAGATAGGCCGACCGCATCACACGGTGTCGGGCGAACAACTGTTCGGCCGACGAGCGCAGCCGGTCGCCGTCGACACGTCCGCCCAGCGTGAGGACCACCTGGGTGACGTAGACGTCCACGGCGCCGGACGCCTCACCGGACGCCGCGAGCTGTGCCTGGAAGTACAGGCCCTGCTGCAGCGGCGTCAGCGGCCACACCGCCGCGCCCGGATACGTGCGGGCCAGATCGTCCAGGTCGCGCTGGGTGACGCCCGTACCCGGGACGTCCGACGGAGACAGACCGACGCGGGTCCCGGAGCCGATCTCCTGGGTCAACGCGGAGAGTTCGGCCGCCCACATGTCGAGGAGATCGGTGACCTCGTCGTCGGCGAACAGTGCACCCGGGAAGCTGGCACCCGCGACGAGCTTGCGGTTGCCCTTCTCGTCGTGGGACGTCGTCACGCTGACGCCCAGGATGCTCAGTGCCACCATCCGGCCCGATGCGGACGATCCCAGGATCGGCGCGTCCGGCGCGTGGGTGAACGGGAGGACCTCGGCGTCCGGCGCGCCTGCGCCGCCTCCGGCACCGAAGTAGTTGAAGGAGATGCTCGGCAGCGGCCGCGCGGCCAGTTCCCCGGTGCCCACGTCGGCGGACCCGGAGCCGTAGCGCAGCCACCCGAACCCGATGCCGTTGTCCGGCTGGGCGAGACGAGCTTCCTTCGCAGCCTTCACCGCGTGCACCACGTCGGTGCCGGGATCGAGGCGCACCGGGACGATGGTGGTGAACCAGCCCACCGACCGGGACAGGTCCGCCCGACGCGGCGACTCGCCTGCGGCGAGAACCTCCTCGTACCGGCCGTGACCCTCGGTGAGGACGGTGACGGGTGCGCTGTCGGTGATCTCGCGACGCGACTGCCAGGACCGGACCGCACGGGCGAACGCGCCGAGCAGGACGTCGTTGACGTTGCCGCCGAAGGCCTCGGGCACCGCGGTCAGCACGGACCGGGTCACCGAGGTGTCGATCTCGAGGGAGACGTGACGCTCGGTGGACATCAGGTCGTGGGTGCGGTCGAGCGTGACACCGAGCGGGGTGGGTCGCGGCGGCAACTGACCGAGCCAGTAGTCGCGCTGCTCGTTCCACGAATCAGTCCGTGCCGCAAGGGCATCCGTCCACGCTCGGGCGCTCGTCTGTTCGGCACGAAGCTCGATGTCCCGGCCGTCGGACAGCTGCGCCCATCCGGTGATCAGGTCTTCGATGAGGATCGGCCAGGACACGGCATCCACGCCGAGGTGGTGGATGACCAGGAGCACCCGTCCCGCGCCGTCGCGGTCGCGGATCAGCGCCGCCCGCACCAGCTGCCCGGATTCGGGGGCCAGGGTCGCCGACACCGCACCGAACGCGGCACGGATGTCGGAGTCGAACTCGTCGGTCCCGACCGCGGCGGAACTCGCCACCTCGATGACCGCGGACGCGCCGTCGAATCCGTTTCCGACGGTCGACCGCCAGCCGTCCGCGGTCTGCGCGAGGGTCGCACTCAGCATGGGATGGGCGTCGACGACGGCCGCGAGGAGTTCGATCAGACGCTCGACGTCGAGTCCATCCGGCGCCCGGAGCACCGCGGCTTGCACGAAGTCGGCGAAATCCGATGCCGCTGCGGCGTGTTCGATCATCCAGTGCACGACCGGCGACACCGCGACCGGCCCGGTGCCGGCCGAGGGCTCCTCGAGCATCGGCAGGCGGGCGGCGTCGTCATCGGCCGCGGCAGCCATGCCGCGAATCGTGCGGTGCTCGAAGATCTCGCGCGGCGACAGGTCGACGCCCGCGGCGCGCGCCGCGGAGGCGAGCTGGATCGACATGATCGAGTCTCCGCCGAGGGCGAAGAACGACTCGGTGACCGACACCCGCGGGATGCCGATGAGGTGCGCGACGATCGAGGCGAGTATCTCCTCGGTGGTCGTGGCCGGCGCCACGAACATCTCGGTGTGTACCCCGAACTCCGGCTCCGGCAGGGCCTTTCGATCGATCTTGCCGGCGCTGTTGAGGGTGATGAACGGCAGCGTCACCCACACGGTCGGACGCATGTACTCCGGCAGCTCGGCGGCCACCGTCGATTTCACGAGGTCGAGATCGACCCCTTCGGGTGCGACGTAGCCGACGAGGTGGTCGGCTCCCGTCGGCGCCTTGGCCACCGTGACGGCGGTGTGCACGACACCCTCGACGGTCGCGATCACGGACTCGATCTCGCCGAGCTCGATGCGCTGCCCACGCAGCTTCACCTGGAAGTCGGTGCGGCCCAGGTACTCCAGGGTCCCATCCGCCTGCCAGCGCACCAGGTCGCCGGTGCGGTAGAGACGCGAACCGGGCGCGCCGTACGGATCGGCGACGAACCGCTCCGCGGACAGGTCGGCACGTGCGGCATAGCCGCGTGCGAGCTGGACGCCCCCGAGATACAGCTCACCCGGCACACCGACCGGCACCGGTCGCAGACGCGCGTCGAGAACCCATGTGGAGGTGTTGGCGACGGGTACACCGATCGGGATGATCGCCGGGGCGGCGGACACGTCGGCGACGGCGACCTCCACGGCCGCCTCCGTGGGTCCGAAGAGGTTGACGATCGAGACCTGTGGCAGCAGGGCGTGCAGCTTGGCCACGACGGCCGGCGGCAACGCCTCGCCGGAGGCGAAGACCCAGCGCAGCTCGGACAGCTCCGCGAATCGACCGGCTGGGACGAGGTCGAGGAAGATCGACATCATCGACGGGACGAAGTGCACGGACGTGGCCCGTGTCGCCGAGATCAGGTCCACCAGATAGTCCGGGTCGGTGTGACCACCGGGGCGGGCGACGATCATCGTCGCCCCGGAGATCAACGGACCGAACAACTCCGGCACGGAGACGTCGAAGGTGTAGGGCGTCTTCTGCACGATGCGGTCGCCGACGGACCACGGGAACTCCCCGAGTCCCCACCACAACCGGTTCATCACGGCCGCGTGCGACACCGTCACACCCTTGGGGCGGCCGGTGGAGCCGGAGGTGAACAGCGTGTATGCGGCGTGATCGCCCCGCAGCGGAGCCAGTCGGTCCGCGTCGGTGACGGGCGCGGAGTCGGCGACGGCGCTCGTCGCGTCCACCTGGACCACCGTGATCCGGTCGTCGAGTCCGTCGATCGCCTCCGGGCGTGCGTCCCTGGCCGACAGCACGACGTCCACCCGGGCGGTCTCGATCATGTACTGGACACGGTCGGCCGGGGCGGCGGTGTCGATCGGTACGTACTGACCACCCGCGGCGAGCACGGCGTGCACGGCGACGACCATCTCGACCGAACGGTCGATGCAGATGCCGACGGCGACCTCGGGACCGACCCCCAGCCCGATCAGCGTGCGAGCGAGATCTGCCACGCGCGAACCGAATTCACCGTAGGTCAGCTGGCGGCCCTCGAAGTCGATCGCCACCTGCGTCGGATCCTGGGCGATACGGGCGGCGACCGCGTCGGCGATCACCGCACTTCCGAAGACCCGGGTCTCACCGACCGACCAGCCGTTGACGCGGGCACGGTCGTCGGCCGAGACGAGCGCGAGATCGCCCACCGCGACAGCGTCGCGGCCGGTACCGGTCATGTCCCGCAGGAGCGAGACCAGACGATCGGCGAACCCGGCCACGGTGTCGGCCTCGAACAGGTCGTGTGCGTAGATCATGCTGCCCGACCACGCCTGTCCGGCCTCCCCGACCGAGACGGCCACGGCGAGGTCGAGTTGAGCAGAGACCTCCGGCGGTTCGACGGGCGTGATCGCCAGTCCGGGCAGCTCAGCCGCGTCGGCGTCGGCGTCCTCGCCGAGCACGCCGGGACCGGCGGGCAGCGCCTCACCCAGGGTGAGCAGGACCTGCGCAAGGGGTGCGAACGCTTCGGAGCGGATGGGATCGAGGTGTTCGACGAGCGTCTCGAACGGGATGTCGGCGTTGGTGAACGCGTCGAGGTCGGTACCGCGAACCTGTGCGAGCAGCTCGCCCACGCTCATCTCGGGCGCGATACGCGACCGCAGGACGAGGGTGTTCACGAACATGCCGACCAACGGATCGAGGACGCGTGAACCACGTCCGGCGACCGGGGTCGCGATCGCGATGTCGTCGGTGGCCGACAACCGCGCGAGCAGCACCGCGAGCGCGGCGTGGACGACCATGAAGGGGGTGACACCGTGCGTGCGCGCGGTGGCGGCCACGGAATCGGCGACCTCGGCCGGGATCTCGAAAGCGAGTCGTCCGCCACGGGCGGAGGCGACCGCGGGCCGGGCGTGATCGGTCGGCAGCTCGAGGACGTCGGGCAGTCCGGCCAGACGTTCGGTCCAGTGCGCGAGCTGACCGCCGAGGACCGACTCGGGATCGTCGGCGGAACCGAGCACGTCGTGCTGCCAGATCGCGAAGTCGGCGAACTGGACGTCGAGCGGGGCGAGCGACGGGACCTCGCCGGCGCTGCGTGCGACGTACGCCGCCACCAGGTCGGCGACAAGCGGCTTGCGCGACTCACCGTCGAAGGCGATGTGGTGGGCGATCAGACCCAGGATGTGGGTGTCGTCCTCGGCCCGCCACAGGCAGGCTCGCACCGGCCATTCCGTGGACACGTCGAAGCCGCGGGTGACCGTCCGCTCGAAGTCCTCGGCCGTCGAGACGATCGAGAAGTCGAGGCGGGACCCGACCTCCGCCGCGTCCGAGATCAGTTGGTACGGGCCGTGTTCGTCCTGCGGGAACGTCGTGTGCAGCACGTCGTGCCGCGCCACCACGTCGGCGATCGCCGCCTGCAGCGCCGCCACGTCGAGGTCCCCGGCCAACCGCACGACAGTCGGGATGTTGTAGGTCGGCAGCGTCGGGTCGAACTGGTTGATGAACCACATCCGCTGTTGCGCGAACGACAACGGGATACGTTGCGGGCGTGGCGACACCGCGACGACCGGCGGCAACGCCCGGCCGCGTTCGGTGGTGCCGGCCACGAGGTCCCGAACCGTCGGGGAGTCGAAGATGTCGCGGACCGACACCTCGACCCCGAGGACGTCGGAGACGCGGGCCGCGAGGCGCATCGCCGAAAGAGACGTTCCTCCGATGTCGAAGAAGCTCTCGGTGACACCGATGTCGTCTACGCCGAGCAGGCCCGAGAACGCCTCGGCCACCGCGGCTTCGGCGTCGTTCGCGGGTGCGACCACCTCGCGCTGGCTGACATCGGGTGCGGGCAGCGCGCGACGATCGACCTTCCCCGACGTGGTCAGCGGCATCTGGTCGAGGACCATCCAGGTCGTCGGCACCATGAACTGCGGAAGGCCGCGACGCGCGAGGTCCTTGACCGCGTCGAGGTCGGGCGTCACGCCCGGACCGCCGGCGAGGTAGGCGACCAGCTGTTCGCCTCCGCCCGCCGGGGCGGAGACGACGACGGCGGTGTGCACGACGCCGGGCGCCGAGCCCAGGATCGACTCGATCTCGCCGAGTTCGATGCGCTGGCCACGCAGCTTCACCTGGAAGTCGTTGCGCCCCAAGTATTCCAGTTCACCGTTGGCGTTCCATCGGCCCCGGTCACCGGTGCGGTACAACCGGGCACCGGCCGGTCCGAACGGATCGGCCACGAAGGTCTCGGCGGTCAGCCCGGAACGCGAGGCGTAACCGCGGGCCAACTGCACGCCGCCCAGATACAGCTCTCCCGCGACACCCACGGGCACCGGCCGCAGGCGGGCGTCGAGGACATGCACGGACGAGTTCCAGACCGGCGTGCCGATCGGGATGTTCTGCGCCGACGGGTCGGTGACCGCGCCGTAGGTGATGTCGACCACGGCCTCGGTGGGACCGTACTGGTTCACCAGAAGCGCGTCGGGCAGTTCGGCGGCCAGGCCGGTGGCCAGACCGGGCAGCAGGGCCTCGCCGCCGGAGAAGATGCGGCGCAGGGTCGCGAGCTTCTCGATGCCCGCCCCGGTCGCACCGTCCAGGAAGGCGGCCAGCATCGAGGGGACGAACTTGACCGACGTCACGCCGTGACGCTCGATGAGTCCCGCCAGGTAGCGGGGATCGCGGTGTCCGCCGGGCTCGGCCACGACGACCGCGCTCCGGTTGAAGACCGGTCCGAAGAATTCCCAGACCGAGGCGTCGAAGGTGTACGGCGTCTTCATCAGGAAGCGATGTGCGCCTTCGCCGTTGGAGTCACTGAACCAGGCCAGCGTGTTCCGCAGGGCGCCGTGGGTGACGGTCACGCCCTTGGGACGGCCCGTGGAGCCGGACGTGAAGATCGTGTACACGGCGTTGTCCGGATGGACGACCCCGAGACGTTCCGCGGCGGTCACCGGCGGCACCGGTGCGTCGGGCAGCGGCGCCGAGCTGTCGGCGCGCACGAGAAGGCCCGCGAATCCGGCGAGGGCCGCCGGCGGTGCACCCGGTCCGGTCACGACGGTCGAGACCCGCGCCGTCTCCAGGATGTAGCGGCTCCGCTCGACGGGACTCTCCGGGTCGATCGGCACGTACTGACCGCCGGCCGCGACGATCGCGTGCACCGCGACCATGATCTCGACCGACCGGTCGAGGCAGACCCCGACCGCCGCATCCGGTCCGACGCCGGCATCGATGAGTTCGCGCGCGAGCAGCGACACGCGCGCGGCGAACTCCGCCGCGTCGACGACCCGGTCGTCGTAGATGACCGCGGGTACATCGGGTGTGGCGGCGGCCCACGTCGACACCAGGTCGGCGACCGTGTCCGGCGCACCCACCTCGGCTCGGGGCCCCACCTCGAAGTTCTGCAGGCGGGTCGCCTCGGCGGGCAGCACGAGATCGGCATCGCCGACCGGCCGCGCCGGTGCCGCCAGGACGGACTGCAGCACGGCGACCAGCCGCTGCGTCAGCGCGTCGATCGTCGACTCGTCGAAGAGATCGGTCGCGTAGATGACCGAACCGGCCCATCGCCGACCGTCGTCTCCCCTGTCGATGGCGAAGTTCAGGTCGACCTTGGCGCCCGGGGCCGCCGGCGGAAGAGGCTCGAACCCGAGATCACCGATCGACCCGCTCTGTTCGGCGTCGATGGCGAAGTCCGCGGACGCGGACTGGTCGAAGGTGAGGTTGACCTGTGCCAGTGGAGCGAAGGATTCCGTCCGCACCGGATTGAGGGTCTCCACGAGCGTCTCGAACGGGACGTCGGAGTTGGCGAACGCATCCAGATCGGTGGTGCGCACCCGGTCCAGCAGCGCCTCGAAGGTCTCGTCACCTGCCACCGGCACGCGCAGCACGAGAGTGTTCACGAACATGCCGACCAGCGCGTCGAGTGCGGCCTTTCCACGCCCCGCGATGGGGGTGCCGACGACGATGTCGTCGGTTGCCGAGAGACGCGCGAGCAGCACTGTGAGCGCGGCGTGCACGACCATGAACGGGGTCACCCCGCGTTCGGATGCGACCCGTTCGATCGCATCGCCGACCGGGGCCGGGATGTCGAAGTCGAATCGGGCGCCGCGCTGCGACGCCACCGGCGGGCGCGGGCGATCGGTGGGCAGTTCGAGAACGTCCGGCGTGCCGGCGAGCTGGCTCGTCCAGTAGTCCAGCTGGGCGGCGATGAGCGAGTCCGGGTCGCCGGCCGAGCCGAAGACGTCATGCTGCCACAGTGCGTAGTCGGCGAACTCGACCTCGAGCTCGGTGTACGCGGGCGCCTGACCCGACACGCGCGCACCGTAGGCGGTGATCAGGTCCGCGAGCATGGGTTTCATCGACTCGCCGTCGGCGGCGATGTGGTGCACGACCACGACGAAGACGAATTCGTCGGCGGCGACCGGCCACAGCCGCGCACGGATGGGCCAGTCGGTCGTGACGTCGAAGCCCGAGGTGATGGCGGCTTCGAGCTGCTCCTGTGAGTCCACGATCGCCCAGTCGAGGCGGTCGATCTCGTCGCGGCCGTGGATCCGCTGATACGGGACACCGTCGACGTCGGGGAACGTCGTCCGCAGAACGGCCTGGCGCACGACGAGGTCCTCGACCGCGGCGTGCAGGGCGTCGGCGTCGACCGGCCCGCGCAGGCGCAATCCGATCGGGATGTTGTAGGTCGACGATGCGGGTTCGAACCGGTTGATGAACCAGAGGCGTTGCTGCGCGAAGGACAGCGGGATCCGGTCCGGACGCGGCGTGACCGCGACCACGGGTGGCAGGTTCGCGCCCCGCGTCGTGTTCCCGGCGGACTGCGCGTCGTCGCCGGACACCGCGGCGACGAGGTCGCGCACCGACGGCGCCTCGAAGACGTCGCGGACCGAGACGTCGACGCCGAGCGCATCGGCGACCCGGGAGGCCAGACGCGTTGCCGACAGCGAGTTTCCGCCGAGGTCGAAGAAGCTCGTCGTCACGCCGAGCTCGTCGAGACCGAGAACGTCGGCGAACACCTCGGCGACCGCCGTCTCCGCGGCGGTCGCCGGGGCGACCACCTCGTCGGAGGTCACACCGGAATCGGGCACCGGCAGCGCGTCGCGGTCGAGTTTGCCGTTGGCGGTCAGCGGCAGGGTGTCGAGGACCGCGATCTGGTCGGGCACCATGTACGCGGGTACCGCGCGCGCGGCGATCCGCCGCACCTGCGCGGCATCGACGTCGGCACCACCGCTGTCGATCACCAGGTAACCGACGAGTTGCTCACCGCGACCGGGGATCTCGACGACCCGGGCGGCCGCGGCGGTCACTCCGGGCACCGCGAGCAGCGCGGCCTCGATCTCACCGAACTCGATGCGGTAGCCGCGCAACTGCACCTGTGCGTCGCCGCGGCCGAGGTACTCGATGTCGTCGGCCACCCGGCGGGCCAGGTCGCCGGTGCGGTACATCCGGGAGCCGGGCTCGCCGTAGGGAGAGGCCACGAAACGTGTCGCGGACAGGCCGGCGCGTTCGAGATAGCCCTGCGCCAGTTGCCCACCGGTGACATACATCTCGCCGACGACACCCTCGGGAACCGGGCGGAGCCGGTCGTCGAGCACGTGGATGGCCAGCGACGACAGCGGACGCCCGATGAAGCTCGCGTCGTCGGCTGCCACCGACGCCGGATCGAGCGGACGGAAGCTGACGTGCACGGTCGTCTCGGTGATGCCGTACATGTTGACCAGCACCGTGCTCTCGCCGGGATGGTCGTCGAACCAGCGGCGGACCTGCTCGAAGCTGAGGGCCTCGCCACCGAACACGATGTAGCGCAACGAGAGCGCGGCGTCGTTGCGTCGCCGGGCCTCGGCGAGCTGATAGAACGCCGATGGTGTCTGGCTGAGGACCGTGACCCCCTCACGCGCGAGGAGGTCGACGAATTCCTCCGGCGCGCGGGCCAGGTCGCGGTCGACCAGGACCAGGCGGGCACCGGTGAGCAGCGGACCCCAGAGCTCCCAGACCGAGAAGTCGAAGGCGTAGGAGTGGAACATGGTCCACACGTCCGTCGCGTCGAACTCGAAATCGCCTGCGGCGGTGTCCATCAGCGTGATGACGTCGCGATGGGTCACCTCGACGCCCTTGGGGCGGCCGGTGGAACCCGACGTGTAGATGACGTAGGCGCGCGAGTCCGGGTGGATCGAGACCGGTTCCGTCGCGGCGTCGGCACCCTCGCCGGCCAGCTCGTCGACCGTCACCACCGGAACCGAACCGAGCTGCGACCACAGGTCGAAGCCGGCGGTGGTCTCGTCGATGATCACCGCGCTCGGTGCGGCGTCACCGACGATGAAGGCGAGTCGCTCGACCGGGTTGGTCGTGTCGAGAGGGAGATATCCGGCACCGGAACGCAACACGCCCAGGATGGAGGCGACGAGGTCGACGGTGCGTGATGGCGCGACCGCCACCAGGTCGCCCGCCCGGACACCCCGGGCCCGCAGAGCCGCGGCGATCGCGGCCGACCGCTCGTCGAGATCGCGATAGGTCACCGTCGTGGCGGTGTCGGTGACCGCGGGACGGTCCGCATGCGCCGAGACCGCACGGTCGAACAGTGCCACCAGCGACGAATCGGTGTTGGGGGTGCGGGTGACCGGTGCGACGAGCCCACGGCGGTAGTCGGCGTCGTCGAGCAACGAGATCGCGCCGACCTCGATGGCCGGATCGGTCACCAGAGTCGTCAGGATGCGTACCAGCGCATCCGAGTACACCTGCACCTGACGCTCGTCGAACGCCGCGGGCAGGTACTTCAGCTTCAACTCGATACGGTCGCCGATCACGCCGGTGACCATGTTGAGCGGATAGTGGGTCGAGTCGGACGCCTCGAGGTCGGCGATGCCGATACCGCCCGCGTCGGCGCCCTGCTTCAGCGACTGTGCATCGACCGGGTACGACTCGTGCACGGTCAGGGTGTCGAACAACTGGCCGCGGCCCACCAGCGCGGTGAGTTCGGGCAGGCCGAGGTGCTGGTGATCGAGGACGGCCACCTTCGACGCCTGCAGGGCGTCGAGGACGTCGGCGGCGCTGCTGTTCGGGTCGACGTCGGCGACCGCGGGCAACGTGTTGATGAACAGGCCCACCATCGTCTCGACGCCGTCGAGGTCGGCGGGCCGGCCGGAGACGGTCTCGCCGAAGACGACCACCCGCTGACCGGTGATCCGGGACAGCAACACCGACCACGCGAACTGCATCACCGTCGAGACGGTGACACCCCGTGTACGCGTGAGATCTTCGATGGCCGAGGTGATCTCGGGCGGCAACAGCACGCTGTGGTCCCGGGGCAACTGGTCGCTGGTGGCCTCACGGCCGGCGCCCACCAGGGTCGGCTCGTCCACGATCGACAGCACCGAACGCCAGGCGGCGATGCCCGCCTCGGTGTCGGAATCGGCGATGTAGCGCAGGTAGTCGTGGTAGTCACCGGGAGCGTTCGAGCCGGGGGCACCGGAGCCGGACGCGGCGTCGGCCACGGTGCCGGTGTAGGTCTGTCCGGTTGCGTACAGCGCGAACAGGTCCGCCATGATCAGCGGGCTCGACCAACCGTCGATCAGGATGTGGTGGCTGGTGACCACGAGGGTCGACGACGCGCCGCTGCGCACCAGGACGAACCGCATCAGCGGCCCGGACTCGAGATCGAACGAGGTGGCCCGCTCGAGCGCCGCAACGTCTGCCACGCCTCCCGAGGCGTCGCGCCCGGAATCCGGGTCGGTGTCGAGATCGACGACCCGCCAGGGGATGTCGACGGTGTCCGGTACCACCGCGACGACCTCGCCGCTCGGTACGCGGATGAAGCTGGAGCGCAGTACCCGATGCTTGTCGAACACCTCGCGCACCGCTTCGGCGAGGCGGTCGGCGTCGATCTCTCCCTTGAGGGTCAGCACCGCCTGCGCCGTGTACACGTCGACGGCGCCCTGATCCCGGCGGGCCGCGGCGAGCTCGGCCTGGAACTGCAGGCCGCGCTGGAGCGGCGAGAGCGGCCACACGTCGGCGCCCGGATGGGTGTGCGCCAGGTGGTCGAGGTCGTCCTGGGTGATGCGGGCGCCCACGACGTCCGAGGGCGACAGGCCCGGATCGCCGACCCGGCCGATCTCGTCGACGACGAGCGCGAGTTCGGTATCCCAGCGCCGCGCGAGATCCTCGACGTCTGCGGGATCGAGGACCCCGCGGGGGAAGGTGAACCCGGCGACGAATTCGCGGCCGTCGTCGCCGATGGCGGTTCCGGCGTTGATGCTCAACAGATTCGGTACCACCATGGCACCGGTGACCGTGCCCGGGAGGCGGGGCGCCGACGGATCGGGCAGGAACGCCATCGCGGCGTCGGTCTCGGTCGCGGCGGCACCGCCGGCCCCGGTCACGTTGCCGAGATAGTTGAATCCGATGTTCGGCAGCGGGCGACGCGAGAGTTCGGTGCCGGCGTAGCGGAGCAGGCCGTATCCGATCCCGTTGTCCGGCTGGCCCGCCCGTTCTTCCTTGGCCGCCTTGACGGTCCGGATGGCGTCCCCGCGGACGTCGACGGCCATCGGAGCGATGGTCGTGAACCACCCCACGGTGCGCGACAGGTCGACGGTCCGCGGATCGTCGCCGCGCAGCAACGCCTCTTCGTACCGGCCGTGGCCCTCGAGCAGCAGGGTGACGGGGGCGTCGTCGGCGATGCCGCGGGATTGCTGCCACGAGCGGACCGCGCGCGCGAGCGCCGCGACGAGGGCGTCGTTCACATTGCCCCGGAACGCGGTGGGCACGGTCGTGAGCAACGCCTCGGTGACCGCCGAGCCGACGGTGTGCACCACGGTCTCGGTGGTGGACATGCGGTCGCGCCCGCGATCGAGGCGTCCCCCGAGATCGGTGACCTGTTCCGGCGATCGATCGAGCCAGTAGCGCAGCTCGTGGTCGCGGTCGGGACGCCGGGCGTCGAGCGCCGCGGCGAAACCGCGCGCAGAGGTGACCTCCGGGCGCAGCGAGTACGGCCGGCCCGCTTCGTGTTGCGCCCACGCGGTCAGCAGGTCCTCGATGATCACGCGCCACGACACGGCATCGACGCCGAGGTGGTGGATGACGACGACCAGCCGCGCGTCACCGGCGGGATCGGTCAGGAGGACAGCCGCGACGAGCTGTCCGGTGGTCGGGTCGAGGCGCCGTGACGCCTCTTCGAAGGCGGCGACGACGGCATCGTCGAAGCCCTGCTCGCCGGCGGGTGCGGTACTCGTCAGCGTGGTCACCGCTCCGGGTTGCAACGGCGCGACCCCGGTGCGCATCCGCCATTCACCCGGGTTCTCGCCGGGTTCGACAGCGGCACCGAGCATCGGGTGGACGTCGACCACCTGCGCGAGGAGTGCCTGCGCGACCTCGACGGTGAGCCCGGTCGGTGCGGTGAGCACCATCGACTGAGAGAAGTCGGCGAAGTCCGAGATGTCGTCGGTCTGTTCCAGGACCCAGGACACCACCGGCGGAACGGTCATCGGACCGACCCCACCTCCGGCGAGCTCCTCGAGCGCCGGGACCCGTTCGCCACGGGAGCCGATCGCACGAGCGATCCCGCGCACGGTCTTGTGCTCGAAGATGTCGCGCGGCGAGACGTCGATACCGGCGGCCCGCGAGGCCGACGCGACCTGGATGGACATGATCGAATCGCCGCCGAGGGCGAAGAACGAGTCGGTGACGCTGACCCGTTCGAGCCCCAGCAGGCCGGCGATGATCGAGGCGAGCTGCTGCTCGACCGCGTTCTCGGGTTCCACGTGGTCGGATTCGACCTCGATCGTGGGTGCGGGCAGCGCGCGGCGATCCAGCTTGCCCACCGGGGTCAGCGGGAGCGCGTCGAGGACGGTGATACTCGCCGGCACCATGAACAGGGGCAGCCGATCCGCGAGATGATCGCGCAGCGAAGCGATCTCGACGGTGTCGCGTGGAACCACGTACGCGGCGAGTGCGGTCACCACCGACTGCCCGCTCGCTGCGAGTCCGCCATCGGCGTCGACCCCGACGACAACCGCGGAGGCGACGGACGGGTGATCGGTCAGCGCGTTCTCGATCTCGCCGAGTTCGATGCGCAGACCGCGGAGCTTGATCTGGTCGTCGGAGCGACCGACGTAGTCGACCGTCAACGCGCCGTTGCGGTCGCGAGCCCACCGGACGACGTCTCCCGTCCGATAGATCCGCGTGCCGGGTGCACCGTACGGATCGGCGACGAAACGTTCGGCGGTCAGACCGGGCCGGTCCAGATAGCCGCGCGCGAGAGCCGGTCCGCTGACATAGAGTTCGCCCGCCACCCCGACCGGCACCGGACGGAGTCGGCCGTCGAGCACCAGCAGGTCGATGCCGTCGATGGGCGGCCCGATGTACAGCGGTTCGCCCGCATGCGTCGGCGGGGCGACGGTGATGACGATGGTGGTCTCGGTGGGACCGTAGACGTTCCGGAAGGCCACGAACCGGCTCCAGCGGTCGCGCAGTCCCTCGGGCACGGCCTCTCCGCCCGCCCAGACGGTTTCCAGCGAGGGCAGCTCGGCCGGATCCAGCGACGCCAGCACGGTCGGGGTGAGGAACGTGTGGGTGATCCGCTGCTCGCGCATGAAGTCGGCGAGCGGCGCGCCCGCGACCGCGTCGCGGTGCCGGTAGACGACTGCGGCGCCCGCGGTGAACGCGAGCAGGTACTCGAGTACGAAGGCGTCGAAACTCGGTGAGGCGAACCCGAGTACGCGGGAGTCCCCGGTGATCCCGGACCGCTCGACCGCTTCGATGCCGAAGTTCCGGAGTCCGCCGTGGGTGACGGCGACACCCTTGGGGAGTCCCGTCGAACCCGACGTGTAGATCACGTAGGCGGTGTCGTCGGTGCGCACCGGGACGCCACGATCCAGGTCGGTGACCGGGGCGTCGTGGTGTGCCGACACCGCGGCGGTCACGGCGTCGGAGTCGAGGGCGATCCATCGTCCGCCGAAGGCATCGACGTCGGCGACCCCGGCCAGCGTGAGACCGATGGCCGCGCCGGAGTCGGTGATCATGTGTGCGACGCGGTCGGCCGGGTAGTCGGGGTCGATCGGCACATATCCGGCGCCGGTCTTCGCGACCGCCCAGATCGCGACCATGAGGTCGACCGAGCGCGGGATGACCAGCGCCACCAGTGTTCCGCGGCCGATGCCCTGCGCGAGCAGATGGCGCGCGAGTCGGTTCGACTGCGCGTCGAGTTCCCGATACGTCAGGGACCGACCGGGGTCGGCGACCGCGACGCGATCGGCGCCGCGGGTGGCCGCGTCGGCGAACAGATCTGCCAGTGGCTCAGCGGGTTTCGCCGGCTTCCGGCCCACGGGGGTGAGTTCCGCACGTTCTGCGGGGTCGAGCAGTTCGGCGTCACCGACCACCGCGTCGGCATCGGCGGCGAGGTCGTGCAACAACCGGGCGAAGCGGCGCATCATGCCCGCCACGGTCGCCTCGTCGAACAGATCGGTGGCGTAGTTGACGCGGCCGATCCAGGACCCGCCGCGGCCGCCGCGGAGCCCCACGGTCAGGTCGACCTTGGCCGAGTTCTCTTCGGTCTCCACCACTTCGACCGCGAGATCGTCGATGTCGGCGACGAGCGTCGAGGGGTCCGCGGGCGTCGGATCCACGGTGAGCAGGATCTGCGTGAGCGGTGCGAACGCCTCGGAACGGGACGGTGAGAGCGCATCGACGACCGCTTCGAACGGGGCGTCGGCGTGTGCGAACGCGTCGAGGTCGGTGACCCGCACCGAGTCGAGGAGGTCGGCGAACCGCTGTCCCGGGTCGACGACGGTACGGAGCACCAGGGTGTTGACGAACATGCCGACGAGCGGATCGAGGGCGGCGTCGCCACGGCCGGCGATCGGGGTGCCGATCGCGATGTCGTCGGTGGCCGACAGACGTGACAGGAGCACCGCGAGCGCGGCGTGGATGACCATGAACTCGGTGACGCCGCGTTCGGCGGCCAACCTGCGGACGACATCTGCTGTCGCCGAGTCGATCTCGAAGTCCACCTCCGCACCCTGCATCGAGGCGACGCGGGGGCGGGGACGGTCGGCGGGCAGCTCGAGCACCTCGGGCAGCCCACCCAGCCGCGACCGCCAGTAGTCGACCTGCGCGGACACGCGCGACGTCGGATCGTCGATCGAGCCCAGCTCACGCCGCTGCCACAGCGCGACATCGGCGAACTGCACCTCGAGGTCGGCGAATTCCGGTGCCCGACCCTGCGACCGTGCGACATACGCGGTCACCACATCGGTGACCAGCGGGCGCATCGACTCACCATCGCCCGCGATGTGGTGGATCACGATGAGGACGATGTGTTCGAGGTCGTCGACACGGTGGACGCGGATCCGGATGGGACGCTGCGTGGTCACGTCGAACCCGGCACCGGCCGCGGCGTAGAGATCGGACTCGTCGTCGACGACGTCCCAGTCGAGTTCGGCTCCCACACCCGCGGCGTCGCCGATGATCTGGCGCGGGGCCCCGTCGATCGACGGGAAGACGGTGCGAAGGACTTCCTGGCGTTCCACCACGTCGACCATCGCGGCGCGCAGGGCGGCGATGTCGAGTTTGCCGCGCAGCCGCAGCGCGATCGGGATGTTGTAGGCGGCCGACGCGGTGTCGAACTGGTTGATGAACCAGATCCGTTGCTGCGCATAGGACAGCGGGATCTCGTCGGGACGCGGGGAGACCGCGGTCACCGGCGGCAGGCCGGGTACGCGGTCGGCGACACGGAGGGCCAGTTCGCGCACACTCGGGGCGTCGAAGAGGTCGCGCACGCTCACCTCGACGCCGAGTGCCGCACCGGCGCGGGCGGCCACGCGCATGGCGGCCAGCGAGTTGCCGCCGAGGTCGAAGAAGGAGTCCACGACCGACACCCGCTCCACGCCGAGTACCTCGGCAACCACATCGGCGAGCGCCTGCTCGGCCGGGGTCGCCGGCTCGACGATCTCCGACTCGGTCAGCGTGGGGGCCGGCAATGCGCGCCGGTCCACCTTGCCCGATGCGTTGCGGGGCATCTCGTCGAGCACGACCCACAGTGTCGGACGCAGGTGTGCGAGCAACCGATCGGCCGCGAAGGCACGGACCGCGTCGACGTCGATCGTGTCGCCCGGATGTCCGGTGAGGTAGGCGACGAGGGCGTCACCCGCCGCGGTCCTGGTGACCGCCGCCGCGACCGAGACCACTCCCGGTGCCGCCGCCAAGACCGCTTCGGTCTCGCCGAGTTCGATGCGCTGACCGTGGATCTTGACCTGGAAGTCGCTGCGGCCGAGGTATTCGATCTCTCCGTCGGCACGCCACCGCGCCAGGTCGCCCGTCCGGTACAGGCGGGCACCGGGATCGCCTGCGGGATCGGCGATGAAGGACGCGGCGGTGAGCGCCGGGGCGGCGGCGTAACCGCGCGCCATCTGCGCACCACCCAGATACAACTCACCCGGCACGCCGGGTGCGACCGGACGTAGTCGCGCGTCGAGAATGCGTGCGGTCAGACCCGGGGCGGGACGACCGACCGGGACGACGTCGACCGGCTCGGCCAGTGTCGCGATCGTCGCGTCGACGGTCATCTCGGTCGGACCGTACTGGTTGACGATGACCGTGTGCGGGGCCGCCGCGAGGGTCTGCTGGGTCACCGCGGGAGTGAGTGCCTCACCGCCGGTGAAGATCTGGCGCACCGACGACAGACCGGTGGCGGGATCGAAGGTCTCGTCGAGGAACACGGCGAGCAGCGACGGGACGAACTGCACCGAGGTGACCTGTTCGTCGGCGATCATCCGGGCGAGGTGCGCGGGGTCGCGATGACCGTCGGGCGCGGCCACTACCGCGGTCGCGCCACTGACGAACGGCCAGAACAGTTCCCACACCGAGGCATCGAAGGTGTACGGCGTCTTGACCAGTACGCGCTCGTCGGCCGGGTCACCGGTGTAGGCGCCGAACCAGGCCAGCATGTCGCGCAGTCCGCGGTGGGTGACCGTCACACCCTTGGGTTGTCCGGTCGAGCCGGAGGTGAACAGCGTGTACGCCGGGTGCTCGACGCGCAGCGGTGCGCGGCGGGCGGCGGCGGTGAGCGGCTCCGACGGCGCCGTCGAGAGCTCTGGCAGATCCACGTACAGCACGGTGATCGTGTCCCCGGCATCCCGCGCCCAGGCCGGGGTGTCACCGGCGACCACGAGCACGGCTGTCCCGGACATGGCCAGTTGCCTGCGCACGACGTCCTCGGGCGCCGCCGGATCCAGTGGTACGTAATGCCCGCCCGCGAGGACGACGCCGTGCACGGCGACGAGCATCTCCACCGAGCGCGGGACGGCGACGGCCACCGCGACCTCGGGTCCGACGCCCGCGTCGACGAGACGGCGAGCGAACGCATTGACGAGTGCGCCGTATCCGGCGTAGTCCAGCGCACCTCCATCGGCGCGGACGGCG
This sequence comes from Gordonia terrae, assembly GCF_051789125.1. GTDB lineage: Bacteria > Actinomycetota > Actinomycetes > Mycobacteriales > Mycobacteriaceae > Gordonia > Gordonia terrae_A. The sequence goes on from NZ_CP196526.1 coordinate 3,916,069, forward strand.
GTCCGGGATGCGTTGCGCGCGAACGACTCCGACAACGCGTCGGCGACCGTTCCCGGTGGTGTGGGCGCGCCTGCGCGGGCACCCCTCCCCCACCGGTCGATCAGTTCGAGCTCGGCCTCGGTCACCAGGTCGGTGTCACCGATGACCGCATCGGGGTCAGCGGTGAGGGCGTCGAGAACGCGGACGAACCGATCGGCGAGGACACGCACGGTGTCGGCGTCGTACAGATCGGTCGCGTAGACCACCGACCCCTGCCAGTTGTCGCCGTTGTCGGCGATTCCCAGCGTCAGGTCCACCTTCGCGGACATGTCCTGCGGTTCGACCGGGGTGACCGCGAGGCCTCCCGCGTCGCGGTCCTCGGTGGCGATGGTCAGCGTCTGCGACGCCAGGTCGGCGATCGCCGACTGATCGAAGGCGAGCCACACCTGAGCCAGCGGCGCATAGGCCTCCGAACGCAGGGGATTGACCCGTTCGACAACCGCCTCGAAGGGGATGTCCGCATTCGCGAAGGCCTCGAGGTCGGTGCGCCGGACGTCGTCGAGCAGTTCGCCGAACGTGCGATGGGCGTCGACACCGGTCCGCAGGACGAGCGTGTTGACGAACATGCCCACCATCGGATCGAGGATCGACTGCCCGCGGCCGGCGATGGGCGTGCCGACGGCGATGTCCTCGGTGGCCGAGAGACGGGACAGCAGTACCGACAGCGCGGCGTGCGCGACCATGAACGGGGTCAGCCCACGTTCCCGGGCGATCCCGGCGACTCGTTCGGAGATCTCCTGCGGCACAGCGAACTCCACGCGTGCGCCACGCTGTGAGGCGACGGCGGGCCGTGGACGGTCGGTGGGGAGCTCCAGGACATCGGGGACGCCGTCGAGTTGCCGCGCCCAGTACTGCAGCTGCGCACCGATGAGCGATGACTCGTCGGTCGCCGCACCGAGCACCCGGCGCTGCCACAGCGCGACGTCGGCCATCTGCACCGGCAGTGGGTCGAAGGACGGCGCGTCACCGGCCACCCGGGCGGTGTACGCCGTGATCAGGTCGCCGACCAGCGGCGCGAGCGACTCTCCGTCGCAGGAGATGTGGTGCACGACCAGGCCGAGCACGGCCTCTGTCTCCGAGGTGCGGGAGACGCCCACGCGCACAGGGAGTTCGGTGGTGACATCGAAACCGCGCAACAGCAGGGCCGGGAGCTCGGATTCGGCGACCGTATGCCAGTCGAGCATCTCCGCGGCGGCGGACGGAGCGTGCACCATCTGGTAGGGCTCGCCGTCGGCTTCGGGATAGGTGGTGCGCAGGACCTCGTGCCGCTCCATCACGTCGAGCAGTGCGGTCCGCAGGGCATCGGCGTCGAGCGCTCCCGACAGTCGCAGCACCATCGGGATGTTGTAGGCCGGCGACGCGGGGTCGAACCGGTTGATGAACCACATCCGCTGCTGCGCGAGGGACAGCGGGATCCGCTCGGGACGGGCGGCGGCGGGTTCGATCGGGGGCAGGCCGGGGCGCTTCGAGGCGGCGGCGAGGGCGAGATCGCGCACCGTCGGCGCGTCGAACAGATCGCGGACGGTGAGATCGACGCCCAGCGTCTCGGCGGCGCGGCCGACGATCCGCGCGGCGAGCAACGAGTTGCCGCCGACGTCGAACACCGACTCGACCACACTGATGTCCTCGAGACCGAGGACCTCGGCGAAGATGTCGCGCAGAGCGGTCTCGGTGTCGTTCTGCGGGGCGACGAACTCGGTCGTCGTCGCGAGTACCGGCCGCGGCAGCGCACCGCGGTCGAGTTTGCCGTTCTGCGTCAGCGGGAGGCGCTCGACCGACATGACCACGTCGGGGACCATGTACTCCGGCACCTCGGTCGCGACGCGGCGGCGGACGAGTTGCTCGTCGACGACGGCACCGGGCTCGGAAACGACGTAGGCGGCGAGGATCTCGCCGCGGTCCGGGAGCTCGACCACGTTCGCGGCGCCGGCGGCGATTCCCTCGACACCGATCAGGGCGGCCTCGATCTCGCCGTATTCGATGCGGAATCCGCGGAGCTGCACCTGCGCATCGCCGCGACCGAGGTACTCGATGTCGTCGCCGACCCGACGCGCAAGATCTCCGGTGCGGTACATGCGGTCGCCCGCGGCGAGTCCGCCGCCGAACGGATTGGCGACGAACCGGGTCGCGCTCAGCCCGGCGCGCCTGCGGTAACCCTGCGCGAGCTGGGTTCCCGTCACGTACATCTCGCCGATCACGCCCTCGGGCACCGGCCGCAGGCGCGAGTCCAGGATGTGGATGTTCAGCGACGACAGCGGCCGGCCGATGAACGACGCGTCGCCCGCGGACACCGAATCCCGCTCCAGCGCACGGTGACTGACGTGCACGGTCGTCTCGGTGATGCCGTACATGTTGACCAGCTGCGCGCGATCGTCCGGGTTGTCGTCGAACCAGCGCCGTACCTGCTCGAAGCTCAGTGCCTCACCGCCGAAGACGATGTAGCGCAACGCCAGTGCGGCCTTGCGACGGCGCTGTGCGGCGACGAGCTGGTAGAAGGCCGACGGCGTCTGGCTGAGCACGGTGACGCGCTCGGCGGCCAGGAGTTCGACGAACGCGTCCGGGTCGCGGGTCGTGTCCTGGTCGACGACGACCACACGACCGCCCGTCACCAGCGGACCCCAGATCTCCCAGACGGAGAAGTCGAAGGCATAGGAGTGGAACAGCGTCCACACGTCGTCGGCGCCGAAGGAGAACTCCTCGGCTGCCGACTTCATCAGCGCGACGACCTCGCGATGGGAGACGACGACGCCCTTGGGCTTGCCGGTCGAGCCCGAGGTGTAGATCAGATAGGCGGGCAGCCGGTCGTCGAGAGCAGGCATCTCGTCGGTACCGGCAGCCGGGACGTCCGCATCGTCGGGAGCGACGAACCTGACGTCGATCTCGGCCCAGTCGGCCGCGAGTTCGGCATCGGCGAGGACGAGCAGCGGCTCGGCGTCCTCGACGATCGACCGGGCACGGGCCACCGGTTGCGAGCGGTCGAGCGGCAGGTACGCCGCGCCGGTCTTCATCACGGCGAGCAGCGCCACGATCAGGTCGGTGCGGCGCGGGAGGGCCACGCCGATGAGCAGGCCGGGTCCCGCACCGGCGGCACGGAGTCCGCGCGCGAGGGCATCGGAGCGCTCGTCGAGTTCGCCGTAGGTGGTGAGGGTTCCGGTCGAGTCGCTGACCGCGGGTCGGTCGGCGTGCCGGGCGACCGCGGAACGGAACAGGCCGGGCAGCGAACCGAGGTCGGTGCTGCCGATGAGCTCGAAGGCGCGGTCGCGGACGAGCGCGATCGCACGTCGGGTGGCATCGGCGATCTCGGCGGGCGAGCGACCGGGCGCGGCCTCGGTCTGGGTGATTCCCGCGCCGACCGCGGCCTCGGTGTCGAGGCCCTGGGCGATGAACACGCCGGCGGTCGCCGACACGCGTGTGTACAGCTCGCCGAAGGTGACCGGACCCGTTGCCGCCTCGTAGGCGGTCTCGGTCGGCGCGATCCCGGCCGAGTAGGCGATCAGGTGAAGTGTCGAAGGCCGCGAGCCCCAGGTGAGCGAGAGGTTGGAAGCCGTTGAATCGACATCGGTCACGTCTGAGTCATTCCTTCGGTCGACTGCACTGCATCGTCTGCGCGGGACTCCTCACCCGATCCGGCCTGGAGTACGCGCAGCGCGTTGGTCCGGAGCTCACCCAGCACCTCACCGAGCGCGTCGGGCCCCGACACCGCGAGCCCCGGGAGCAGACTCATCAAGGCGGTGGTGAGCGCCGAATCCGGATCCGGGAGCGCGGCAGCCATCGCATCACTGATCGACGACAGCGCCGCGAACGTTACCTCGGCACCACCGTGCACGGCTGCAAGGGCGTCCGGTCGCGCGGCGGCGGCGCGGGCGACGAGTTCGGGCAGCGCGACCGCGAGTTCGACACCGGCGTCCTCGACGGCGACGGCGTGCTCGGCGGCCGTCGCGATGTCGATGTCGCCCACCAGGACCTGCGGGTTCTCCGAGACCTCCTCGAGCACGCGCAGATAGCGCTGCGCGTAGGTCTCGACGGTTCCCTTGGTGAAGACATCGGCGGCGTAGATCAACTGGCCCGTCATTGAATCAGAGTCCTTTGCTGCCGGTGCACCGAAATCGACCGGGAACAGGGTGAGCTGCAGGTCCACCTTGGCCGGGGTCAGCTGCTCGGAGATCGGTGCGATCGTCATGGAGTCCATGTCGAGCGTCGGAATGGTGAAGTTCTGGTAGGCGAACATCACCTGATAGATCGGGTTGTAACTGGTGGGTGGAGAGTGAAGAACAGATGACACGATCGTATCGAACGCGATTTCGGCGTTCGCCATGTCGGCCAGATCTTCGTCGCGGACCCGCTGCAGGAGCTCGGCGAACTTCTCCTCGTCCTGCAGCTGGGAGCGCAGCGCGAGCGTGTTGACGAACATGCCGACGACACCGTCGAGTTCGGGCTGACCGCGTCCGGCGAACGGCGTGCCGATCACGATGTCGCGCTGGGTGGTCAGACGGCTCAGCAACACCACCAGAGCGGTCTGCATGACCATGAACAGTGTGGCGTTGTGCTGCCGGGCGACGGCCTCGAGCTTGCGCACGAGGCCACCCTCGATGTCGAAGACGACCTCCCCGCCGACGAACGACGGCGTGCGCGGCCGCGGGCGGTCGGTGGGCAGTTCGAGCCGGGCGGGCGCGTTCCGTAGGCGCTCCACCCAGTACGCCAGTTGCCGGTCGGCCTCGGTCGTGCCGTCGGGTCCGGTCACCGCGAGGGATTCCAGCTGCCACAGGGTGTAGTCGAGGTACTGGACGGCGAGCGGCTCCCAGTCCGGCCGGTTGCCCGCGACCCGAGCGGAGTACGCCGTCATCACGTCGGTGGCCAGCGGCAGCATCGAGGCACCGTCGGCGGTGATGTGGTGCACCACGAACACCAGGATGTGCTCGGTCGCGTCGAGCCGGAGCAGCATCATCCGCAGCGGAGGCGCAACGGTCACGTCGAAACCGCGGCCGGTGAACTCGGCGATCACCGGCACCGGATCGCCGTCGACGTCGACGACACTGCGCTCCAGCAGCTCCAGCGCCGACTCCCGGTCGAGAACGACCTGGGTGGGCTCGCCGTCGACGAGCGGGTAGCGGGTTCGCATCGACTCGTGCCGGTCGATGAGGTCCTCGATGGCCGCGCCGATCGCGTCGGTGTCGAGCCGCCCCGACAGGCGCAGCGCCATCGCGACGTTGTAGGCGGGCGACGCGGGATCGGCCCGGTTGATGAGCCACATCCCGCGCTGGACCGCCGACAGCGGGGCGCTGGTGCCGCGTGCCCGGGCCGCCAGGCGGGGACGACGTGACGGGGTCCCGTTCTCCGTGGCGAACACGGCCATCGCACGCACCGACGGCGCGTCGAACACCGCCGCGACCGGGATGTCGACCTCCAGATCGGAGGAGAGCCGGGCCGCGACCTTCGTCGCACTCAGCGAGTTGCCGCCGAGGTCGAAGAACGACTCGGCGACACTGATCCGGTCCACGCCCAGGACGTCGGCGAAGACGCGGGCGATGACACGCTCGGTCTCGGTGCTCGCGGGTACGAACTCGCTCGTCTCGATGACCGGTGCGGGCAGTGCCTTGCGATCCACCTTGCCCGCCGAGTTCAGCGGCATGGCCGACAGCGGCATCCAGATGGTCGGGACCATGAACTCAGGGACCGTGCCGTGCAGGTGCGCCTGGGCGTCCTCGGCGGTCACGGTGTCCGGCGAGTAGTAGGCCACCAGGCTCTGGCCCGTGACGAGATCGGCGACCGTGACCGACGCGTGCACGATGCCGGGAACCGACATCAGGGCCGCCTCGATCTCCCCCAGTTCGAGGCGCTGGCCGCGCAACTTGACCTGGAAGTCGTTGCGGCCCAGGTACTCGATCTCGCCCGACGGCCCCCACTTGCCGAGGTCGCCGGTGCGGTACAGGCGCGCGCCGGGCGGGCCGTACGGGTCGGCGACGAACCGTTCGGCGCTGAGCCTGCCCTGCGAGACGTAGCCGCGGGCGAGCTGCACGCCGCCGAGATAGATCTCGCCGGGCACGCCGGCGGGCAGCGGGCGCAGGCGGTGATCGAGGACGTGGGTACTCGTGTTCGGGACGGGCCGGCCGATCGGCACCACGGATTCGGTGCCGCGCACGTTGTGCTCGGTGACGTCGACGGCGGCCTCGGTGGGGCCGTACAGGTTGTGCAGGCCGACCGCGGGCAGAGCCGTCCGCAGCCCACCGGCGGTCGCGGCGGTCAGTGCCTCGCCGGAGGTGAACACCTGCCGCAGGGAACTGAGCTCGGCCAGGCGGGCGGCGCCGACGACGTCGAGGAATGTCGCGAGCATCGACGGCACGAAGTGCAGGGTCGTGACGTTCTCGTGCTGGATGACGTCGACGAGGTAGGACGGATCACCGTGGCCGCCGGGGATGGCGACGACCAGGCGGGAGCCGGTCAGGAACGGCCAGAACAATTCCCACACCGACACGTCGAAGGTGACCGGCGTCTTCTGCAGCACCACGTCCCGTCCGGTCAGCGTGTAGTGGTCCTGCATCCAGTCGAGCCGGTTGATGATCGCACGATGGGACACGACGACGCCCTTGGGACGTCCCGTCGACCCCGAGGTGAAGATCGTGTACGCGGCGTGGTCGGGGCGCAACGACCCGAGTCGTTCCGGGTCCGTGATCGGGTCCCCGCCTCGCTCCGGCAGGGCGGCAACGGGATTCGACGCATCGACGACGGTGACCGTCACCCGGTCTCCGAGTTCGTCGATGACGGCCGGCGCTTCGCCCGGTCCGACGAGTACCCGCTCGGCCCCTGCGGTCGCGAGCATGTAGCCGGCCCGTTCGGCGGGCGCCTCGGTGTCGATCGGCACGTACTGGGCGCCTGCCGCCACGATCGCATGGACCGCGACGAGCAGCTCCACCGAGCGCGGGATGCAGACCGCCACAGCGACATCCGGTCCGACGCCGTCGGCGATGAGCGTGCGGGCGAGTACGTTCACCCGGGCGGCGAACTCCGCATAGGTCACTTCACGGTCGCCGAAGACCAGCGCGACCGCGGCGGGATCCGTCGTGTAACCGACGGCGAGCGCCGTCGCCAGGTCCGGAGCCGACAGCTCGCGACGGCTGCCCTGCGACCACCCACGAACGGTCTCCAGCTCCGCCTCGGGGAACGCGAACAGATCGTCCACCCGCAGCGTGCGGTCGGTCCCGGCGTCTGACGACGACGCGATCGCGCCCAGGACATCGTGCAGGTAGCGCGCGAACCGTTCGATGGTGGCCTCGTCGAACAGGTCCCGCGCATAACCGAAGGCCAGGGAGATCTGGTTCGCGTGGTCTCCGGTGTCGGAGTACTCGACCACGCTGAGCGAGAGATCGTACTTGGCGAACGGGGCACGCGCGTCCAGGACGCTGATGCCGGTCTCCTCCTCGAACAGGTGCATGACCTGGTCGTGCTGCATCACGAGTTCGACCTGGAACAGCGGCGAGTGCGCCGTTGAACGGCGGGCCCCGACCGCGTCGACGACCTGCTCGAACGGCACGTCGGCGTTGCTGAGTGCCTGCGCCCGAGTGTGATTGGCGTCGTTGAGCAACGAGGTCAGGTCGGTGTCGGGATGCACCCGGGTCCGCAGGACCAGGGTGTTGACGAACATGCCGATCAGATCGGTCAGCTCGGGCTCGTCGCGGCCCGCGATGGCGGTGCCGATGGCGACGTCGTCGCTCCCGCTCAACCGCGAGAGCATCACCGCCAGTGCGGCGTGGAAGATCGCGAACACCGTCACGCCGTGATGGGCGGCCACGGCGTGCAGGCGGGCCACCGTCTCCGCGTCGAGCATGGTGTCGACGTAGCCACCCGCGCCGGAGGGCCGGATCGGCCGCGGGCGGTCGGTCGGCAGCGAGATCAGTTCGGGCATGCCCGCGAGCTCGGTGCGCCAGAAGTCGATCTGCGCCGCCATGAGCGAGGTCTCGTCGGACGCGTCGCCGAGCACGTCCTGCTGCCACAGCGCGTAGTCGGCGTACTGCACCGGAAGGGGACGCCATGCGGGCACCCGCCGTTCGAGGCGGCTCGCGTAGGCCGTCAGGACGTCGGTGATGAGCGGACCCAGGGACGCGCCGTCGCCGACGATGTGGTGCATGACCACGACGAGGACGTGGTCGAGCGTGCCATCGCGGCCGACGGAGCGGAAAAGCCGTGCCCGGACCGGATATTCGTAGTTCAGATCGAAGCCGGTCACCGCGAAGTCGGCGAGCCTGCGGTCGGTGTCCACGGGATCGACGTCGACGACGTCGAACAGCCGTGCCGCGGCGGCCGCCTCGGCCGAGTGGATGAACTGGTAGGTCTCACCGTCCTCGTCCGGGAAGGTCGTGCGCAGCGGTTCGTGACGCTCGATGACGTCGTCGATGGCCGCGGCCAGCGCCGTCGCATCGACGTCGGGACCGAGTCGGACGGCGCCGGGGATGTTGTACGCGGCCGACGTCGGGTCCAACCGGTTGATGAACCAGAGGCGGCGCTGACTGAACGCCAGCGGAATCCGCTCGGGACGCGGTCGCGGCCGCAGTTCCGGACGACGCGCTCCGTCGTCCTCGGTCACCGGGGTCGCCACCCGGATGATGTCGCCGAGGCTCTGGCTCTCGAAGATGTTGGCGAGCTTGATGTCCAGGCCCGCGACCGTGCGCAGCCGGGACGCCAGCCGAGCCGCGGTCAACGAGTCCGCGCCGAGCGCGAAGATGTTGTCCTGCAACCCGATCGGCTCGATGTCGAGCAACTCCTCGACGATCGAGACCACCTCGCGCTCCCGCGGCGACGACGGCGCGACATAGGCGACGCGCTCGTCGCGCGCGAACACCGGGGCCGGTAGGGCGTGTCGGTTGAGCTTGCCGTTGGAGGTCAGCGGCAGCTCGTCGATCAGCATCACGACATCGGGGACCATGTACGCCGGGACATGGGCGCGCACCTGCTCGCGGATGCTCGCCTCGTCGACCCGGCCCGATTCGCCGGATTCGACGACCGCATATCCGATCAGCTTGGCGCCGCCCACGGTGGCCGCGTCGGTCACCACGGCGGCCGCCGCGCTGACACCGTCGACGGCGCGGAGGGCCGACTCGACCTCCCCGAGTTCGACGCGGAAGCCGCGCAGCTGGACCTGGGTGTCGGCGCGACCGAGATACTGGATGTCGGCACCGATGCGGCGACCGAGATCGCCTGTGCGGTACATCCTCTCACCGCTGCCGTGCAGGTCGGCGACGAACCGGGTGGCGGTGAGCCCGAACCGGTTGCGATACCCGCGTGCGAGTTGTCCTCCCACGACGTAGATCTCGCCGACGGCCCCCTCGGGCACCGGACGCAGGCGGTTGTCGAGCACTCGCAGGCCCAGGGAGTTCAGCGGACGGCCGATGAGGCTGGCGCTCTCGCCGCGGACGAGATCGGGATCCAGCGGCCGGTACGTGACGTGCACGGTCGTCTCGGTGATGCCGTACATGTTGACGAGTGCGATCTCGTCACCGAAGGACTCGTACCAGTTGTGGACCTCGTCGAAGCGGAGTTCTTCGCCACCGAAGACGATGTAGCGCAACGACAACGGGGTCGCCGTGCGACGCCGCACATCGGCGACGATGCTGAACGCCGACGGCGTCAGCGACGCCACCGTGATCTGCTCGTCGGCCAGCAGCTGCAGGAACTCCGCCGGTGCCCGCGCGATCATCCGGTCCACGATCACCGCACGCCCGCCGGTCAGCAGGGGCGCGAAGATCTCCCAGACCGAGAAGTCGAAGGCGTAGGAGTGGAAGACCGACCACACGTCCTCGGGTGAGAAGTCGAAGTCGGCGGACGCGGCCTCCAGCAGGGTCGCGACGTTGCGGTGGACGATCTCCACGCCCTTGGGCGCGCCGGTGGAACCGGAGGTGTAGATGACGTAGGCGGTGGCCTCGGCGGTCGACGGTCCCCGCGGGGGTCTGGCGTCCGCACCGAGCGACTCCGCCTCGTCCATCAGGCTGCCGGTCTCGATCACCGGGCAGTCCCCCGCCCACCCGGGGCGGTCGCCGTCGGAGACGATCAGGCACGCCGGTGCCGCGTCGTCGATGATGTAGCGCAGGCGCTCTTCGGGATTGCCGGTGTCCAGGGGGAGGTACCCCGCGCCGGCCTTGAGCACGCCCAGCATCACGACCACCAGGCCCGTGTCGCGCGCGGTGGCGATACCCACCAGGTCGCCGGCACCGATCCCCCGGGCCCGCAGCGCACTCGCCACCGCGTCGGAACGGCTCGCGAGTTCGGCGTAACTCAGGGTGACACCGTCGGCGTCGGACACCGCACCCCGGTGACGATGATTCGCCACGACCTCGTCGAACATCTCGACGAGGGTGGGTGCGGGCGCGGCCGGAAGGGGTTCGGGCAGCGTGTCGAACAGTCGGCGGTCGTCGTCGACGAGGAGGTCGACATCGGCGACCGGGGTGTCGAGTCCGTCGTCGGAGAGGAACCGGTCCAGGAACGTCAGGAAGCGACCGTGGAGCGCGTCGAGCTCATCCGGGGTGTAGAGGTGGGGATTGCCGTGCAGGTCGACGACCAGCGGCGCCGCGGGAGACGACTGGTACAGGTTGATGAGCAGGTCTTCGAGGATGCCGGAGGTCAGGATCCGGTATTCCATGTCCGTGCCGTCGATCGCGACCTGCTCGTCGAAGAACACCATGTTGATGGTGGGGCCGAAGGAGACCGAACTCTGGTCCAGGCCCGCGTCGCGGCGGATGTCGTCGGAGCGGTAGCGCTGGTGACGGAGCGCACCGGTCAGCTCGAGTTGCGCGGTCTGGATCAGATCACGGACCGACTTCGAGAACACGTCGCGCAGGCGGATCGGCAGGATGTTGGACACCATGCCGCCGGAGATCTTGATCTTGGCCGTCGCTCGGCCGGTCACCGGCAGGCTCATGACGATGTCGTCGTGGCCGCTCATGCGTGCGAGGAATGCGCCGAAGGCCGAGGTCATGAGCACTGCCAGCGAACTGTTCAGCTCGCCCGCCAGGGCCTCGTACCGTCGCTGGCGTCCCGGATCGAGAGCGGCGCTGGAGACGACGTTGTCGAAGGAGAGCGACCCCGTGGTCCCGGCCCGTGACAGGGTGACCCGCTCGGGGAGGTCGGCGACGCGTTCGAGCCAGTGGGCGCGGTCGGTCTCGCGCCGCGTGCTGGTCTGGTACGTCTCCTCGTAGGCGACGATGTCGGCCATGGTGGCCGGCGCCTTGTCGCGCGACTCCTCGCCCCGACGCAGCGCGTTGTACCGATCGACGGTACGGCGCATGATCGACAGCGCGGCGTACCCGTCGATGATGATGTGGTGGGCGCGGTTGTACCAGAAGGTGCGATCGTCGGCGACCTGCAGGATCGCGATGACGATGAACTGATCATGGAGCAGGTCGACCGGACTGCGGTACTCCGCCTGCATCCACTCCACGGCGGCGGCGATCGGGTCGTCCTCGCCGCGGAAGTCGATGACGTCGACGGTCTGGTCGAAGTCGACGTCGACGTACTGCATGGGGATGCCGTCGATCTCGGTGAGGCGGACGAACGGCGACTCGACGAGCTTGCCGACCTCGACGCAGCAGCGGGCGAAGAGTTCGACGTCCAGACCACCCGGCTCGTGCCGGATGTCCACGTACTGAGCGATGTTGACCGAGTACTCGGACGACAGCGACTCGGCAAACCACATGCCACGCTGCGCCGCGGTGAGAGGGAGCACCTGAATGGTCTCGTCCACCTCACCCGGCGTGTCAGCACGGTAATCGGCGATTGCCACGTCCTTTGACCACTCCCTCGCTAGTCCTGCAGTCGATTAGACCTCACGACACTGCCGTTGGTAATCGTTCAGACCCTCCACATCGGACGCCGGCACAGAATCTCCATGCTATTTCACGCGAGGGGTTCTCATGAAACCGGGAGGCAGGGACAGCCTCATGCTTTGCCATCGCTGCACCTGCCTTCCTTGTTACGCCCTTCGGGGCGCCGACGCGGTGCGCCGACTCCCGGCACGCCACCCAGGCGGCGTCGCCACCGAACCGGTGACCTGCGGGAATGCTGCCGCGGATGCGTCGACGGCCCACCGGCCTCCGCTGCGCCGCGACCATATCGAGTGTCATTCGTTACCACGACTCCCTGGGATCGGGTGGGCGTCATCGATCCCTCGCCGCTTTGCGATAACCACGCATAGCCGGATAAATGGAAATGACCAGAATCACCACGGTCCAAACCGCCACTTTCACCAGATACTCGGTGAGAGGACCTCCGGCCGCGAGTCCGCGCATTGCCTCGATCGCCGGTGTCATGGGCTGATTCGCGACAATCGGCTGCAACCAGGTCGGATAGGCACTGACCGGAGAGAATCCCGAGTTGAAGAACATCAACAGGCTCGAGGCCAATCCGAGATAGGGCACGATCGGCGCACCCGGGCGCGCACTCACCGCGAGCGCGAGGGTGAGGGTGGCGAAGGCCGCCCCGTATGTGAGGGCCACGAGCACGAGCCCGATCGCGGGTCCCAGCCCCTGCGTGAACCGGAACCCGATGAGGTGACCGGCGGCGAGCAGGATGAACGTCGTCACCAGGATGCGGGCGAGCTCGGAGATCACCCGCGACGTCAGGTCCGCCGCCCGATGGATCGGCAGCACGTACAGGCGGGCGAGCAGCCCGGTCGCCCGTTCTCGGTTCAGCCGGGTCGCCGACGCGATCGACCCGAACATCGCCCCGACGAGGATCACCAGCGGCACCGTGCCGTACGCGCTGTTCTGGCCGGTGGCCGAACCTATCGCGTCGCCGAGCACGACCTTGAACATCAGCATGCTCAGCGCCGGGAACACCAGCGCCTGGATCAGGGTCGGGGCGTCGCGGACGAACACCAGGATCTGACGTCCCGCGAGTGGGAGACTCTGGCGCCACAGCGCGCGGAACGACGACTCCGTCGGCACGTCGGTGGGCGCCGTCGTGAGAAAGTGCCGCGACGACACCCGGTCGGCGGTCGATGTCCCGGCGTCGATGTCGGTCATCAGCGTGTCCTCCGCGTGCTGATGGCCAGCAGGGTCAGCGCGACCGTCGCCAGTCCGGCACACCACCACATCGACGGAACGAGCTGATGCCACGTCGCCGTCCCGGCATCGAGTGCGCGCATCGAATCGGCGAACTGGGAGATCGGCTGATTGCGGACGAAAGGCTGTATCCACTCCGGGAACTGGGTCAGCGGCACGAACCCGGTGGACATCATCCCGAGGATCAGGGTCGGCAACGCCAAGGCCTGACTGGTCGCCTCGGGACTGCCCGCGACCAGACCGATGCCGTCGGCCGCCCAGGAGAACAACGACCCGATGAGGAGTGCGAGACCGAACAGGCCGACGGTGCCCCACAATCCGCCGCCGGGACGCCAGTCGATGATCAGACAGGCCACGGCGGCACAGATGAGCGAGATGATCAGCAGTACGCCGTTGGTCGCGGTCCGCGCCAGCATCGGGATCACCGGCGACATGGGCATCACCCGAAAGCGCGTGTTGATGCCCTGCACACCGTCGAAGGCGGCTCGCATCGCCGCCGAGGACGCGGCGAAGTTCACCGACTGCAGCACGATGATCGGCATCAGGAACTGTCCGTAGTTGACCCCGGGGGCAACCTCCACGATGCTGCGCAGCGGCAGATAGAAGCAGATCGCGAGGAATGCCGGCGAGATGAAGGCGAAGATCACCTCGCCGCCGCGGAAGACCTTGGAGATACCCCGCCCGGACAGCGCCCACCACTGCTGGAAGGGTCGGACGCGGGGTTCGATCAGCGTGGTGGGTCCCGCTGACGTCGCTCCCGATGGCAATACGTCAGAAGTCGTCATCTCAGCGGGAACTCCGGTCGCGTCGCGGGTCGGTCAGCGCCAGGAACACCTCATCGAGCGACGGACGTCGCATGGCGACGTCGGAGAGCGGGATACCGGCGTCGGCGGTCCGGCGGATCACCTCGACGAGGGTCTCCGGACCGTCCGGCGCGGGTACCGCGACGAAATGGTCGTCGTCCTCCTGCGTGTGGTCGCCGATGAGGTCGGCGAGGGTCGCGCGCAGCCGTGTCCGGTCGGCGGGATCCGCGGGGGTGACCTCGCAGTATGCCGCTCCCGTCGAGGCCTTCAGTTCGTCGGAGGTCCCCTCGGCGATCACCCGCCCCTTGTCGATGACGACGATGTTGTCCGACAGGACGTCGGCCTCCTCGAGATACTGGGTGGTCAGCAGGATGGTCACCCCGGAGTCGCGGAGTTTCTCGACCAGCGCCCACACCTCCAGCCTGCTGCGCGGATCGAGACCGGTCGTCGGCTCGTCGAGGAACACGATCTTGGGTGCGGTGACGAGCCCGCAGGCGATGTCGATCCGGCGACGCATACCGCCCGAGTACTCACGGACGCGCTTGCCGCCGACGTCGGTCAGCGAGAACGCGTCGAGCAGCTCGTCGGCACGCACGCGGGCAGCCGCCTTGTCCAGACCGAGCAACCGGCCGAACAGCACGAGGTTCTCGCGACCGGTCAGCGCTTCGTCGAGCGCGGCGAACTGGCCGGTCAGCATGATCGACTTGCGCACCGACGCCGACTCGGCCGCGACGTCGTGTCCGTTCACCGTGGCCGCTCCGCCGTCGGGTTTGAGCAGCGTGCACAGCATGTTGACGGTCGTCGTCTTGCCTGCGCCGTTGGGTCCGAGCAGCGCGACGATGCTGCCCGCCGGGACGGTGAAGCTCACGTCCTCGACGGCGACCATGTCCTTGAAGCGCTTGTGCAGGTTCCGGGCCTCGATCGCGATCGGTCCCCCGACCGTCGGGGCGGCGGCGGCGGCCGGCGCCTGGGCCTGCGCGCGCAGGGACACCGTCTGCGATTCGGATCCGTCGATCGGGGTCTGCCATCCGGGCACCACCCCGGCGCCGGGAGCGGCCTCGGCGATTGCGCCGTTGCGGTCGATGGTTTCGCCCGGCGCAGGGGGAACGAACGGCGCGGCGGGGTTCGCGAACTCGGCCGGCGGACGCGGGAAGTCGGTGTGCGGACGGGGATGGTCGGTCTGCGGTCCGAAGTCCACCGGCGTCGGCGGAGCAAAGGCGTTCGGATGCGTGGACGGCGCCGACGCGAAGCCGGCAGGCTCCGTGATGTCGGGCCCCGGGGCGACCTGCTCAGCGATCTCGGCCTCGGCGACATCGGGCTCGACGATCTCGGCCTCGGCGATGTCGGGCTCGACGATGTCGGCCTCGGCGATGTCGGGCTCGGGGGTGACCGGGTCCGACGGGTGCGCGCCCGGCTCGGTGTCGGCGTCCGGGCTGCCGTTCGTGGCCGGGTCCGCCGGAGTCGCCCGCTCGGCACGCCAGCGCCGCAACTGCTCCTCGACCGGGTCGGGGAGAACGAACGGATCTTCGGGCAGAGGGGGAAGAGGGGGGTCCTGCCGTTGATGACGGGGCGCGTACGAGGCGACGGAGGGTCGCTGACCGTTGGCCTCGGACATGTCTTCCTCTACGCATCGGGAACAGGACAGTGTGGATGACCAGGTCGTCGGCCGCGGACGTCCGTGCGGACGGCAACACGAACCATTCGACGCTAGGCATCCACGACAACAAACTTACGCACGAATCGAAGTAACGGCCGAATTTGACCCGGTCTGTCTTCCACGAATATGTCGCCACCCCGCCGGGAATGGTTACCGATGCCGGGGAATGCTCACCATTACCGTCGAATGACCGACCGCGCACCGCCGCACAGACGGCCGAGCCCGCACGCGGCCGGCGCGCGGTGGCCCGCCATGCTCTGGAAGAGTGTTCCCATGACCACTTCATCTCCCGAACGCGAGATCCTGACCTGGGAACTCAACGGTGTCGCGTGTCGTGAACTCGCCCAGCAGGTCGCCGACGACAACTTCGTCCCCGACATCATCCTCGGTATCGCGCGCGGCGGGTTGATCCCCGCGGGCTCGCTCGCCTACGCGCTCGACTGCAAGTTGATGATCTCGCTCAACGTCGAGTTCTACACAGGTGTCGGGGAGACCCTGTCGGAGCCGGTCATGCTGCCCTCGCTCCTGGAGTCGAGCGGATTGACCGACCAGCGCGTCCTGGTCGTCGACGACGTCGCCGACACCGGTAAGACCCTCAAGTTGGTCAACGACTTCTGTGAGGAGCAGGGCCGGGTCGCCGAGGTGCGCAACGCGGTGCTCTACACCAAACCCCACACCATCACATCGCCTGACTACACATGGCGCACGACCGACAGGTGGATCGACTTCCCGTGGTCCGTGCAGGGTCCGATCGTGGCGGTCCAGCGATGACCGCCGACAAGACCGGCGCCCAGACGACGGTGAGCGACAACCCCGGCGCACAGCGGTACGACATCGTGGTCGAGGACAACGACGGTGTGGTCGGGTCCGCCGACAGGAACATCACGGTCGGCTTCGCCGAATATCGCGACCGGGTCACGGGTTCCGAGGATTCCCCGGCGACCTCGCGGGTCTTCTTCCACACCGAGGTCGACGAGGCCTTCGGAGGGCGCGGTCTGGCGACGATCCTCGTGCGGGAAGCCCTCGACGACGCCCGGTCGCGCGGATTGACGATCGTGGGGGTGTGCCCGCTGGTGGCCGCCTTCTTGAAGAAGCACCCGGAGTACGCGGACGCGACCGCACCGGTGACACCCGCGATCCTGGAGTGGCTGCGCTCCTCGTCGTGAGATCTACGGCCGGTTGACGGCCGGGGGCCTGGGCTACCGGTCGCCGGCCGTCGAGGCGCGCACGACACCGGCGCCCGACAACGACCGCGAATCGAACACGAGGCGGTCCGATCGCTCCCCGGCGTCGACGCCGACGGTGGCCAGCGAGTCCCGGCCGGGCGGTTGGATGCGCACGGTCACCCGTCCGCTGTCGGTCGCGTCGAGCACGGCGGCCACGGCGGCGGCGAGCCGGGTGCGGACCGTCGTGGCCTGCGGCTCGTCGAGACCCGCGAGCCCGCCGTCGTCGAGCAACACCACCCGGACACCCCGTTGCCGGGCCCGCCACGCGGCCTCACGCACCACCGGCAGATCGAGACCGGCGGCCCGGATGCCATCACGCAGTTGCGCTTCGAGCAACCGGGCGACGACCACCTCCTCGGCGGAGAAGACGGCACGCCCGGCGATCCGTGTCAGGACCGGACGCGCACGTTCGTCGAGAGCCGCCAGGCGTCGGTCACGTACCTCCGTGGCAGCCGCCGCGGCGGCATCGAGTGCGGCCCGGCGTTCGTTCGCCTCGCGGAGCGCGTAGATCTGGCGGGCCATCGGACGCAGCATGAGCGAGAACAGCGACCCCATGATCATGACCGCGTAACCGGGCAGAGTCACCGACAGTCCCCACAGAATCCCGGCGGTCGAGAAGTATCCCCAGGCCATCGCGATCGCCGAGATGCATCCACTCGCCAGCCAGGCCGCCAGCGGGCGCCCCCGGACGGCGAGAAACGCGAGGAGGACGACCGAAGCTCCCATCGCCGGTCCGGTCTGCATCACCCGATCCGGCGGGAACGGCAGGGAGAACAGGGTCGCGGCCACCCCGGCGACGGCCAGCGACGCCACCCCGACGGTCACCGGCATGGGGAGCGGATCGCCCGGGGCGTCGAGCACCAGGAGCCCGCCGACGACGAACAGCACGAACCCCGATGCGAGCCCGAACCACGGCCACCACCCGGACACGCCGACGTCGGCGTACAACGAGACCGCGACGTATCCACAGGCGAACACCGCCATCATCGACCACAGGGGTCGTGAACCGATGCCGAACGCGTTGACGACCTCGCCGCGGTCGACGCCGCGCGCAACACGCGAGCGGTCCCGGATCACGGTCGCTCCCACATGATCTGGACCGTCGTTCCCCGGCCCGCACGACTGCGCACCTCGGCGTGACCGCCCGGTACACGCGCGAGGCGGCCACGAATGCTGACCTCGATGCCCAGTCGACCCGCAGCGACCGTCCCGGGATCGAATCCGACTCCGTTGTCCACGACCGCCATGCTCAGCGCATCCGGCGCCAGCCGGACGATGACCGCGCAGTCGGCGCCGGCGCCCGCGTGGCGGACCACGTTGCGCAGGGACTCCGTCATCGCCTCCACGACTGCGTCGAGGACCTCCGCGGGATAGTCGCCGTCCGCGGCTTCGCCGACCGCGAAGTCCGCGGTCCGTGCGTCCCGGTTCGCATCGTCCCGGTTCGCATCGTCCTGGTTGGCATCGTCTCGGTCCGCAGCGTCTGGTCCGGCCTCGACTGCGTCCTCTGCGGCGTCCGCCACGATCTCGACGTCGGCACGTTCGGACATCTCGGCCGCGGCCGACCGGATTCGCCGGATCGCGTCGGTCCGCGACACGACACCCGCGGGCCCCTGACCGGGTACGCGCGCCAGTTCGTCGAGCGCCGACGAGGCCTGCGCCGCCAGCCGCGGGTCCGGTCGACCCGGCTCCACGGCCAGCAGCGACGCGATGACGCGGTCGTGCACGATGGCATCGAAGCGCGCCATCTCCACTTCGCGGGCCGACGCCGCCGCCACACTCGCGCCCGCTCGGTACGTCTCTTCACGCGTCTCGTCGAGCTCCCGGCCGGTTCGGATGGCCACCAGCACGACGGCCAGGAACACACCCGTGAACACCAGCGACCACAGGATCTCGATCGAGAGGTCGGCGGTCACGGCATCGAACCGCCCCAACTGCTGCGAGATGTGGGCCAGCACCGACGCGACCACGAGTCCGACAGCAGCCAGCCGGGCATGCACCAGCATCAGGACCATGCTGGGCATGCCGCAGAACGCGACCATCCACTGCGCTGTGTCGTCCGGATTTGCAAGGGGTGCACCGTTCCACGCCACGAACCACAGCGCGACGCCGAGGACGTAACCCGTCCAGGTCGTCACGGCGAGTGGGGTCAGCCAGCGGGTTCCGGGCCGGAAACTGGCCACGAACAGCAGGATTCCCGGTCCGACCGACAGCAGGACGCTGATCGGGGCCCACCATGAGGCGGTCAGGGCGGCCGAGGCGAGGATCGCGGGAACGGACACGACGGGGTATCCGATGAAACCCAATCCGAGGAAGCGTGCTCCGATGCGCCGGACACGATCCAGATCCGGTTCGGCCGAGCCGGATTCGAACGCGCGTCGCAATACTGCGAACGGCGCGCGGGGTTCGTCGCTCGCGGCGACATCGGTCGAGGGCATCGCAGTCACCCTCACATCAACCGAATCGGCGGGTCAATCCCCCGTTGAGACCACAGTCAAACGCCGAACGGCCCGCTCCCCCAGGGGGAACGGGCCGTTCGCGGTAGATCTCGTCGGCGGGAGGCCTACTTGGCCTTCTCCAGCACCTCGACGAGACGCCAGTGCTTGGTCGCCGACAGCGGGCGGGTCTCCATGATCCGCACACGGTCACCGACGCCGGCATCGCCGTTCTCGTCGTGGGCCTTGACCTTGCTCGTGGTCCGGATGATCTTGCCGTAGAGCTTGTGGCTCTTACGATCTTCCAGCTCGACCACGATGGTCTTCTGCATCTTGTCGCTGACGACGTAGCCGATCCGCTCCTTGCGGCTCGCACGCACCTCAGTCGTTTCCGTCACCTTCTGGTCCTCACTCATGCGTCATCACCGTCCGGTCCCGACGCCAAGCCCAGCTCACGCTCGCGCATCACGGTGTAGATACGTGCGATCTCGCGACGCACGGTCCGCAGGCGACGGTTGTTGTCGAGCTGGCCGGTGGCCATCTGGAACCGAAGGTTGAACAGTTCTTCCTTCGACTCTTTCAGGCGATCGACCAGATCGGCGTCGTTGAGCTCGCGGAGCTCGTTCGCAGCAACTCCGAGTGCCATCAGAACTGCTCCTCTCTGGTCACGATCCTGGTCTTGATGGGGAGCTTGTGCTGCGCGCGACGCAGGGCCTCACGAGCGATCTCCTCACTCGGGTAGGTCATCTCGAACAGCACGCGACCCGGCTTGACCGGGGCGACCCACCACTCGGGCGAACCCTTACCCGAACCCATGCGGGTCTCGGCAGGCTTCTTGGTCAGCGGACGGTCCGGGAAGATGTTGATCCAGACCTTGCCGCCACGCTTGATGTGCCGGTTGATCGCGATACGAGCGGACTCGATCTGACGGTTGGTGATGTACGCACTCTCCAGAGCCTGGATGCCGTAATCACCGAACGTCACCTTGGTGCCGCCCTTGGCCTGCCCCTTGAGGCTGGGGTGGTGCTGCTTGCGGTGCTTGACCCGACGTGGGATCAACATGGCCTAGCCCTCCTGCTTCTCAGCCGCACCAGCAGTGGCCTCGGCGGGAGCGGCCTCGGCCGCGCGAGCGGCGTCGGTGCTCGTCGCAGTGGTGCCCGAGGCACCGCTACGCCGGGGCCGGCTGGGCCGGCGCGGACGGCGGTCGTCGGCTGCCGGAGCGGCCGCGGCCAGCTCACGACGTCCACCGACGATGTCGCCCTTGTAGATCCACACCTTCACGCCGATGCGGCCGAAGGTGGTCTTGGCTTCGTAGAGTCCGTAGTCGATGTCGGCGCGCAGCGTGTGCAGCGGCACGCGACCCTCGCGGTAGAACTCACTGCGGCTCATCTCTGCGCCGCCCAGACGACCCGAGCACTGGACCCGGATGCCCTTCACGTTCGGCTGACGCATCGCCGACTGGATCGCCTTGCGCATCGCGCGGCGGAACGCCACACGGTTGCTCAGCTGCTCGGCGACGCCCTGAGCCACCAGCTGGGCCTCGGACTCGGCGTTCTTGACCTCGAGGATGTTCAGCTGGACCTGCTTGCCGGTCAGCTTCTCCAGGTCACCGCGGATGCGATCGGCCTCGGCGCCACGGCGTCCGATGACGATGCCCGGACGCGCGGTGTGGATGTCGACGCGAACCCGGTCACGGGTGCGCTCGATCTCGACCTTCGCGATGCCGGCCCGCTCGAGCCCCGTGGAGAGGAGCTTGCGGATGGCGACATCCTCTTTGACGTAGTCCGCGTACTGCTTGTCGGCGTACCACCGCGACTTCCAGTCGGTGGTGATGCCCAGACGGAAGCCGTGCGGGTTGATTTTCTGGCCCACTGTTTCAGGCTCCCTTCTTCTTCGGCTGACGCGAACGACCCCGGCCCGCGGTGGCCTTCTCCGGCAAGCTCTCCACGACCACGGTGATGTGGCTGGTGCGCTTGCGGATACGGAACGCACGACCCTGCGCGCGCGGCTGGAAGCGCTTGAGGGTGGGTCCCTCGTCGGCGAACGCGGTGGCGACGACCAGGCTCCGGCGATCCAGATCCAGGTTGTTCTCCGCGTTTGCGACCGCACTTGCGAGCACCTTGTACACGGGCTCGGATGCCGCCTGCGGAGCGAACCGCAGGATGTCGAGGGCCTCGTCCACGTTCTTGCCGCGAACCAGGTCCAGGACTCGACGAGCCTTCATCGGGGTGACGCGCACGAAGCGTGCGGTCGCCTTTGCTGTCGGATTATCGGTCTGCGTAGTCATTACCGGCGCTTCGCTTTCCGGTCATCCTTGATGTGACCCTTGAAGGTGCGGGTGGGGGCGAACTCGCCCAGCTTGTGCCCGACCATCGAATCCGAGATGAACACCGGCACGTGCTTGCGTCCGTCGTGGACGGCAAAGGTGTGTCCGATGAAATCGGGAATGATGGTCGAACGACGGGACCAGGTCTTGATGACCTGCTTGGTTCCCTTTTCGTTCTGCACGTCCACCTTCTTCAGGAGGTGGTCGTCGACGAACGGGCCCTTCTTGAGGCTGCGTGGCATTCTCTTACCTCCTCCTGTTATCGCTTGTTCTTGCCGGTGCGCCGGCGGCGGACGATCAGCTTGTCGCTGGCCTTGTTCTTGCGGGTGCGGCCCTCGGGCTTGCCCCACGGGCTGACCGGGTGGCGACCACCGGAGGTCTTGCCCTCACCACCACCGTGCGGGTGGTCGACGGGGTTCATCACGACACCACGGACGGTCGGGCGCTTGCCCTTCCAGCGCATACGGCCGGCCTTGCCCCAGTTGATGTTGCTCTGCTCGGCGTTGCCCACCTCGCCGACGGTGGCGCGGCAGCGCACGTCGACGCGACGGATCTCACCGGAGGGCATGCGCAGCGTGGCGTAGGTGCCTTCCTTGCCGAGCAACTGGATCGAAGCTCCCGCGCTGCGGGCCATCTTCGCGCCACCGCCCGGACGCAGCTCCACGGCGTGGATCTGGGTACCGGTCGGGATGTTGCGCAGGGGCAGGTTGTTGCCGGGCTTGATGTCGGCGGTCGAACCGCTCTCGACGATGTCGCCCTGCTTCAGGCCCTTCGGCGCGATGATGTAACGCTTCTCGCCGTCGACGTAGTGCAGCAACGCGATCCGCGCAGTGCGGTTCGGGTCGTACTCGATGTGAGCGACCTTGGCGTTGATGCCGTCCTTGTCGTTGCGACGGAAGTCGATCAGGCGGTAGGCACGCTTGTGGCCGCCACCCTTGTGGCGAGTGGTGATTCGGCCGTGAGCGTTACGGCCACCACGCCCGTGCAGCGGACGCACCAGCGACTTCTCCGGATGGTCACGGGTGACCTCCGCGAAATCGGAGCCGCTGGCCCCACGACGACCCGGGGTCGTCGGCTTGTACTTACGAATAGCCATGAGTCTCTAGTCCTTCTCGAAGGCCCCGGTCAGCTGACCGAGCCTCCGAAGATCTCGATGGGCTTGCTGTCTGCGGTCAGCGACACGATGGCGCGCTTGGTGGACTTGCGCTGGCCGTAGCCGGAGCGGGTCCGCTTGCGCTTGCCCTGTCGGTTCGCGGTGTTGACGCTGGCAACACTGACACCGAAGATCTTCTCGATCGCGATCTTGATCTCGGTCTTGTTGGACTCCGGGTGCACCAGGAAGGTGTACACGTTGTCCTCCATGAGCCCGTAGGACTTCTCCGAGATCACGGGCGCCAGGATGATGTCGCGCGGATCGGCAACGGTCGTCATGTCAGGCCTCCTCTGCTGTCTTCTCGACGGCAGCCTTGGCATCCGCCGTGTTCTGCTCGATGAAGGCGTTGAGCGTCTCGACGCTGAACACCACCTCGTCCGAATCCAGGACGTCGTAGGTGTTGAGCTGATCCGGCGCGATCGGCAACACGTTGTCGAGGTTCCCCACGCTCAGCCACGCCGTCAGGTCCTCGCGGCCGAGAACGACCAGGAACTTGCGGCGATCGGAGAGGCTCTCCAAGAACTGACGTGCCGACTTGGTCGAGGGCTTCTGCCCCGCCACCAGCTCGGTGATCACGTGGATGCGCTCGTTGCGT
This sequence comes from Gordonia terrae, assembly GCF_051789125.1. Taxonomy (GTDB): domain Bacteria; phylum Actinomycetota; class Actinomycetes; order Mycobacteriales; family Mycobacteriaceae; genus Gordonia; species Gordonia terrae_A. Next base: position 3,939,346 of record NZ_CP196526.1, read on the forward strand.
GCGCGGTCGCTCAGCGCACCGCGCAGGGCGGCGGCCTTCATCTTCTTGGGGGTGCGCTGGCTGTAGTCGCGCGGCTTCGGGCCGTGGACGATGCCACCGCCGGCGAACTGCGGCGCGCGGGTCGAGCCCTGGCGGGCGCGGCCGGTGCCCTTCTGGCGGTACGGCTTGGCTCCACCACCGCGAACCTCGGCGCGGGTCTTGGTGGAGTGCGTCCCCTGGCGTGCCGCGGCCTGCTGGGCCACGACGACCTGGTGCATCAGCGCGATGTTGGCCGGTGCGTCGAACAGCGCGGCGGGCAGGTCAACGGTTCCGTTGGTCTTGCCGTCGGCGGTCTTGACGTCCAGCGTCAGCTTGGTAGTGGTCTCGGTGCTCATTTCGCACCACCCTTCACTGCGTCGCGAACCATCACGATGCCGCCCTTGCGACCCGGGATCGCTCCCTTGATCAGCAGGAGGCCGGCCTCGGCGTCCACCTTGTGGACGGTGAGGTTCTGCGTGGTCACCTTGTCGTTACCCATGCGGCCTGCCATGCGCATGCCCTTGAACACGCGGCCCGGGGTGGCGCAGCCACCGATCGAGCCCGGTGCGCGGTGCACGCGGTGGACACCGTGGCTGGCGCCCAGACCGGCGAAGCCGTGACGCTTCATGACGCCGGCGAAGCCCTTGCCCTTGGAGGTGCCCGTGACGTCGACCAGCGCGCCGTCGGCGAAGATCTCGGCGGTCAGTTCCTGACCGATCTCGAACTCGGCGACGTCGTTGACGCGGATCTCGGCCAGGTGCCGACGCGGGGTGACCCCGGCCTTGCTGAACTGGCCGGCGACCGGCTTGGTCACCTTGCGGGGATCCACGGCACCGTAGGCGATCTGGACGGCGGTGTAGCCGTCACGGTCCGCGGTACGGAGCTGGGTGATCACGTTCGGGCCGGCCTGGATGACAGTCACCGGGACGACTCGATTGTTCTCGTCGAATACCTGGGTCATGCCGAGCTTGGTGCCCAGGATGCCCTTGGTCGAACTCTGATTGCTCATGATGTATCTCGCCCCCGTCCTACTGGATGTTGACGTCGACGCTGGCCGGCAGGTCGATGCGCATCAGCGCGTCAACCGTCTTCGGTGTCGGGTCGAGGATGTCGATGAGTCGCTTGTGGGTACGCATCTCGAAGTGTTCGCGGCTGTCCTTGTACTTGTGCGGCGAACGGATGACGCAGTACACGTTCTTCTCGGTGGGCAACGGCACCGGGCCGACGACCCGTGCCCCGGTACGGGTCACGGTTTCCACGATCTTGCGCGCCGAAGCGTCGATCGCCTCATGGTCGTAGGCCTTGAGCCTGATGCGGATCTTCTGTCCCGCCACGCTGTGTCCTCTTCCGTCAGTTGTTCTCGACAGACAAACACCGCGTGACCTGAACCGATCTCTGCCGGCTGAGCACATGACCACCGTGTGAATTCGGCAATCGACGCTGTTCATCTGTCGTTGTACGTTGGCTCGTAGCTGATACGAGCCGGTTCGCTCCGGCACCCGCGGTCGGGCGTGTCGTGACCGTGAGCCGATATCAGCGCACGCGTTACACGCCCATTCCCCGTAAACCGGGCCTGGGAGTCATTCACCTGATCGCGACCGCTGGTCTGGCACATGGCACAACCTGCGTCCGCCGGTCAAGGCAACCCGAACAGTATGCATCAGGTCGGGAGCACGATCAAATCGGCCTCGAGGGCGGCCGCTGCGGAAACGGCCCGGGCTCGCGCTCACGACTTCCGTTCGCGCTCACCCCTGACCCCGGAGCGGGAACGCCAGGGAGTGAGCGGGACGACCGCCGCGCCCGAACTGACCCATGAGTAAGATTCCGCCATGGCATCGACGTCACCCACCTTCGCCCTACGTAAGAGGCTGCCCGCCAATCCGCTCGGCAACGTCCTCTTCTCCCTCGGCATGGTCGCGAAGGTCCCCTACTTCGGCACCGTCCTCCCGCTCGTCCAGGAGATGGAACCCGGGTACTGCAAGGTCACCGCGCCCAACTGGTTCGGCGTGCACAACCACATCGGCACGTTCCACGCGATCGCCGCCTGCAATCTCGCCGAGGCCGCGATGGGCATGCTCATGGAGGCGAGCACCCCCACCTCTCACCGATGGATCCCCAAGGCGATGCAGACGAGCTATCTCGCCAAGGCGACGACGCGGTTGACTGCGGAGGCGCGGCTCGCCGAGCCCGTCGACTTCGACTCCATCACTGCTGGAACCGACGTCACCGTGTCCGTGCGCATCACCGACACCAAGGGTGCGGAGGTCGTGCACTGCGACATCACGACGTGGGTGACCCCGAAGTAGTCGGCCCCCCGGGAGAGCCGTCTGCGTGCGCCCACCTCGGCGTGCCGCGCTCTGTCGGTACTCCTAGGGTGGGGTGATGTCTGCGCCCGGATCGTTTCCCGGAAGCAACGAGCAGGAGGACTGAGACCCATGTGCGGAATCTGCGGTGAGATCCGGTTCGACGGGACGGCGCCCGATGTCTCGGCCGTCGACGCGATGACCTGCGAGATGACCCGACGCGGACCGGACGGCTCCGGGGTGTTCGCGAAAGGGTCTGTCGCGCTTGGTCACCGCCGTCTGAAGATCATCGACCTGTCCGAGCGCGGAAGCCAGCCGATGGTCGATCCGGCGCTCGGTCTGGCGCTGGTCTTCAACGGGTGCATCTACAACCACCACGAGTTGCGCGCCGAGCTGGAGGGGAAGGGCTACACGTTCTTCTCCCACGCCGACAGTGAGGTCATCCTCAAGGCGTTCCACGCCTGGGGTCCCGATTGCGTCGACCACTTCCTGGGCATGTTCGCGTTCGCGATCGTCGACACCGACTCCGGCGTGGTCACTCTCGGGCGAGACCGGCTCGGCATCAAACCGCTGTATCTCGCCGACACCCCGGGGCGGCTGCGCTTCGCGTCGTCGGTGCAGGCGCTGCTGCGCGCGGGTGACGTCGACACCTCCATCGATCGCGTCGCGCTGCACCACTACTTCAGCTTCCACGCCGTCGTCCCGGCACCGCACACCATCTACAACGGCATCCGCAAGGTCCCGCCGGCGACCGTCGTCACCATCCAGCCCGACGGCCGTCGCACCGAACGCAAGTATTGGGAGCCGGCCTTCGAACCGCACCCCGACCGCCGGGACTGGGACGACAAGCGCTGGCAGGAAGCGCTTCTCGACTCGCTGCGCACGTCGGTGCGCCGGCGCATGGTCGCCGACGTCCCGGTCGGCGTGCTGCTCTCCGGCGGCGTCGACTCCTCGCTCGTGGTCGCGCTGCTCGCCGAGCAGGGTCAAACCGATCTCGCGACCTTCAGCATCGGGTTCGACTCGGCGGCAGGAGAATCCGGCGACGAGTACGCCTACTCCGATCTGATCGCGGACACCTTCGGCACCGATCACCACAAGATCCACATCGGCACCGACCGCCTGCTGCCCGCCATCCCCGACACCGTCGCGGCGATGGGCGAACCGATGGTCAGCCACGACTGCGTGGCTTTCTATCTCCTGTCGCAGGAGGTGAGCAAGTCCATCAAGGTGGTCCAGTCGGGCCAGGGCGCCGACGAGATCCTGGGCGGTTACAGCTGGTACCCGCCGCTGCGTGACGTACCTCGGAAGAACACCACCCGGGCCTACGCGAACGTCTTCTTCGACCGCGACGACGCCGACATCCGGGCCATCCTCGCCGACGACCATCTCACCGAAGCGGGATACGACCCCAGCTTCGAATTCGTCTCGGCGCACCAGTCCGCGCCCGGCGCACACACTTCCGTCGACGCGGCGCTGCGCCTCGACACCACGGTCATGCTCGTCGACGACCCGGTCAAGCGCGTCGACACGATGACGATGGCCTGGGGACTGGAGGCACGCGTCCCGTTCCTCGACCACGAGTTCGTCGAACTCGCCGCCACCTGCCCGCCCGATCTCAAGCTCGCCCACGGTGGCAAGGGGGTGCTGAAGGAGGCGAGCCGCGCACTCCTGCCGTCGGCCGTGATCGACCGCACGAAGGGATATTTCCCGGTGCCGGGTATCCGCCATCTCACCGGCGGCGTCCTCGACCTCGTCGCGGACACCCTGCGTTCGCAGGCCGCGATCGACCGCGGCCTGTACCGCCCCGAAGCGCTCGAGAAGCTCTTCGCCGATCCCAACGGAGTGCGCACCCGACTCGACGGCAACGAGCTGTGGCAGGTAGCACTGCTGGAGATGTGGTTGCAGACGATGGAAGGCAACGCCCGCCGGTGAGCACCCTCCGCTTCGACGACCGTGGCTGGAAGACCTACGGCGCGTCGCTCTCCCCCGACGGCAGCGCGTTCGCCTACATCGTCGACGACGGCACCGGGTATCCGCGTGCGGCGCAGCGTTCGCTGTCGCGGAACGGCGTCGGCGAGTTGAGGTGGGTGCAGTTGCTGTCCACCGGTCCGGTGCGCAAGGTGGTCCATTCCTCCGACGGCCGGTGGCTGGCGGTGGAGATCGCGCCGAGCGGCGGTGAACACCACCAGGTCTGGGTGGTGACCACCGAACCCGACGACGACACCGCTCATCGGATCGCGGCCACCCGCCCGGACGGTCGGTCGTTCGGCACGGTCGGACTCGTCGGCTGGGACACGGACTGGGTTCTGATCACGGCCATCGACCACGACGGCACGTCGTACGCCCTGCGGGCCCACCCCGGTACGGGCACCACCCAGATCCTCGACCAGCGCGTCGGCGGTGTCCTGATCGACTCCTGGAAGGGCGCGACGCTCGTCCGCGTCGGACCGCGCGGCTACCACGACATGCTCCTGCTCCGGCGGCGTCCCGAAGCGGCCGACGACGACATCACGATGACTCCGCTACTGCCGCAGGACCCCGGCGCGGTGACCGATCAGGGCTATGTGCTCGATCAGGGTTTCGATCACTCCTCCCTGGTGTTCGTGCCTGCACCGCACGAACCGATCCGCGACCTCGACAGCGTCCAGGCGCTGGTGCGCAGTGACTTCGACGCCAAGTTCGCACGCCTCCTCGGTGTCGAGGTGAGCAAGTTCGGCGTTCGGTTCCGGGTGATGGCACAGCGGGTCGACATCGGACTCGACGAGTTCGCCGTCAGCCACGACCAGTCGACCGTCGCGCTGCTGTGGAATGTGAAAGGCCGCAGCGAACTGCAGATCATGACCCTGCCCGATCAGACGCTGCATCCCCCGATCGAACTCCCGGGCGAGGTCGCCTCCGACCTGTCGATCAGTGCGGCGGGGTCGGTGGTGGCGGTGACGGTGTCGAGTCCGCAGCACTCACCCCTGGTCCATCTCATCGATGTCCCCAACCGTGCGGTGTACCCGGTGCGCGACGACGTGGTGACGGGCGAAGGACCGTCGGACCAGCTCCGGCCGGAACTGCTGGAGTTCTCCGCACGCGACGGGATGCCCCTGTCGGGCTTCCTGTTCCGCGCTTCGAAGAAGCCCGGACCCACATTGCTGTACTTCCACGGCGGCCCCGAGGGGCAGACCCGACCGGACTACCAGTTCCTGTTCGGCCCGCTCGTCGACGCCGGGATCACCGTCTTCGCACCCAATGTGCGCGGATCGTCGGGCTACGGACGCCTGTTCGCGCACGCCGACGATCGGTACGGGCGGTATGCCGGCATAGACGACGCCGCCGACTGCGCCGAGTTCCTGTGCCGGCAGGGGATCGCCGACCCCGACGCGGTGTACTGCTCGGGCCGTTCCTACGGCGGCTACCTCACCCTGGCCTGCCTGACCTTCCACCCCGAGGTGTTCGCCGCCGGCATCGCGATCTGCGGCATGAGTGATCTCGAGTCGTTCTTCCGCAACACCGAACCGTGGATCGCGGTGGCCGCCTACACCAAATACGGCCATCCGGAGTCCGACCGCGAACTGCTCGCCGACCTCTCCCCCATCCACCGCATCGACGACGTCCGGGCGCCGTTACTCGTCGTCCACGGAGCGCACGACACCAACGTGCCGGTGAGCGAATCCCAGCAGATGGTCGCCGAACTACAGGCTCGGGGGGCGGTGGCCGAGATGCTGTTGTTCGACGACGAGGGGCACGAGATCGTCAAGCGCTCCAACCAGCATCGGCTCACCGAGGCCGTCGCCGACTGGCTCGCACGTTTCCCGTCCCGACACTCGCGGCCCTGACACGCCGGGACACCGACAGCCCGTGAGGCACGGATATTTCCGTGCGTTCATCGCGGGGTAACAAACCGTTCTTACATTTCTCCCATCAACGCTGTCCTCCGACAGACGACCACTGTCGCCGACACGAAAACGGGAGCACAATGTCCACACCACCATCGGGGACCCCACACCCCGACACGACGGGACCTGCGGCACAGTCTCATTCCGGGGCCGCAGGCGAGAGCGTCATCAAGGCGACCTACGACGACCGGCTCACCAACACCGACCTCGCGCCACTGAAGGAACAGAAGTGGACGTGGTACAACATCTTCGCCTTCTGGATGTCCGATGTGCACAGCGTCGGGGGATATGTCTTCGCGGGCAGCCTGTTCGCGCTCGGGATCGCCGCCTGGCAGGTGCTCGTCGCGCTGCTCGTCGGCATCGTCGCGGTCAACATCCTGTGCAACCTCGTGGCCAAGCCGTCCCAGCTCGCCGGCGTTCCCTACCCGGTCACCACGCGGGTCTCGTTCGGCGTCAAGGGCGCCAACATCCCGGCCATCATCCGCGGTGTGATCGCGGTGGTCTGGTACGGGATCCAGACCTACCTGGCGTCGGTAGCTTTCGGTCTTCTGGCGCTGAAGTTCTGGCCCGGACTCGAGCCGTGGGGCGACGTCGAGCAACACGGCTTCCTCGGATTGTCCGCACTCGGCTGGGCCGGCTTCATCCTCATGTGGACCTTGCAGGCGTTCGTGTTCTGGAACGGCATGGACACCATCCGCAAGTTCATCGACTTCTGCGGTCCCGCAGTCTATGTCGTGATGATCGCGCTGGCGGCCTACCTCGTCGTCGAGGCCGGCTGGGACAACGTGAGCCTCGACCTCTCGGCAGGCGAGGGCCTCACCGGATGGTCGTCGGTCACCGCCATGATCAGCGCGTTCGCTCTCGTGGTGTCGTACTTCTCCGGGCCGATGCTGAACTTCGGCGACTTCTCCCGCTATGGACGCACGTTCGGCGAGGTCAAGAAGGGCAACTTCTGGGGGTTGCCGGTCAACTTCCTGTTCTTCTCGCTGCTGGTGGTGTGCACCGTGTCGGCCGCGGTGACGGTCATCGGCACCGACGAGGACGGCAACATCATCACCGATCCGGTACACATCGTGGATCGGATCGACAACACGACCGCCGCAGTGCTGGGTGTGCTCACCTTCGCCATCGCGACCATCGGCATCAACATCGTCGCCAACTTCGTGTCGCCCGCCTTCGACTTCTCCAATGTCGCTCCCACCAAGATCAGCTGGCGCACCGGCGGCATGATCGCGGCGGTCGGGTCGGTCCTGATCACACCCTGGAATCTGTTCAACAATCCGACGGCCATCCACTACACGATGGACACCCTCGGGGCGGTGATCGGTCCGCTGTTCGGCATCCTGATCGCGGACTTCTACCTGGTCAAGAAGCAGAAGATCGTCGTCGACGACCTCTTCACCATGAAGCCCGAGGGCACCTACTGGTACCGCAACGGGTGGAACCCGGTTGCCGTGGGCGCCACCGTGATCGCGTCGATCCTGCCGATCGGTGTCGTGATCTTCGGGACCGCCTATCAGGCCAGTTTCACCTGGTTCATGGGGGCGGCGGCCGGTCTCATCCTGTACTGGCTCGGCATGCGACTGCTGCCCACCCACCTGATCCACGGATCCGGGCCGGTCGCCCGGACGACAAGCGACATCGAGATCGCCTCGGGTTCCGACGCAGCGCCGACCGCGGGAGCTCCCGCACAGGAGCAGGAGCCCGCGATCATCGACTGACCAGCCATGCGATCGCCATCAGGAACCGTGCCATTGACAAATGGCACGGTTGCTGATGGTGTGAAGTCATGCACACCGCACCTGCTCCACCGCCGACACCGCTGCCGACCCGCGCGACCGTCCGCGCGATCGTCACGGCCCACGCCACCCGCTGGGGCTTCGGCGCATTCACCGGCCTGATCCCGCTCAACCCCACCGGAATCCGGCTGTCGCGCGGTCTCATCGCCACCGTCATGCGCGTCCTCGGCACCACTCCGGCCGGCACCACGGTGACGCCTGTCCGGGACGAGGGTGTGACCGGCGAATGGGTGCTCGGCCCCGGCGTCGCCCACTCCGGCCGCGCGATCTACTACCTCCACGGCAGCGCCTACGCGATCTGCTCGGCACGGACACATCGCGGGCTGGCCGCACGGCTGTCCCTCGCGACCGGCCTGCCCGTTTTCGTCGTCGACTATCGCCTGGCGCCCGAGCATCGCTTCCCCTGCGCCGCCGATGATGCGGCCGCCGGTTTCGACTGGTTGGTCCGCCAGGGCTACTCGCCATCCGACATCGTGGTCGCAGGTGACTCGGCCGGCGGACACCTCGCCTGTGACCTCACGATCCGCCGCGCACTGGCCGAGGCGGAGCAACCGTCGGCGGTCATCGTGTTCTCACCGCTGATCGACCTCACCTTCGACCTGGCCCGCGCCCAGGAGCGCGTCCGCCGGGACCCGGCGATCACGGCGGCCGCGGCCGCACGGCTCGTCGCCCTCTACACCCGCGACGTCCCCGCCGACGACCCCCGGCTCCGTCTCGATTTCACTGCGGCACGACGACTTCCGCCGTTCCTCATCCAGGCCGGTGGCGCCGAGATGCTCAGCGCCGACGCGCGCCATCTGCACGAGCAGCTCGGCTCCCACGGCGGTCACAGCCGCCTGGAGATCTGGCCGGGCATGATGCACGTCTTCCAGGCACTCCCCCGCCTCGGCCCGGAGGCCGACGCCGCCCTCGGACGGGTCCGCGACTTCCTCGCCGATCTCCGATCGACGCAGATCGTCTCGGAGGTGTCATGACCCCCGTCGTCGACGGCGTCCGACGCCGACTGCTCCGCAACCCGCTGTCCACCGGCGCCAAGGCCGTCGTCACCGGCGCCGGGAGCGGCATCGGACAGGCCTTCGCCCTCGAACTCGCCCGTCGCGGCGGCGAGGTCATCTGCGCCGACATCGATGCCGAACGCGCGAAGCAGACGGTCGCGCTCATCACCGACGAGACCGGCCGCCCCGCCCACGCGTTCGTCTGCGACGTCGCCGACCGCACGGCGGTGGAGTCCCTCGCCGCCTTCGCCACCGACATGTTCGGCGCCGCACCCACCCTCGTCGTCAACAATGCGGGTGTGGGCGGCGGAGGCCGGCCGGTCGGGGACATCGGTTTTGACGACTGGACGTGGACCCTCGGGATCAATCTGTGGGGTGTCATCCACGGCTGCGAGATCTTCGCGCCCGTACTCCGCGAGGCCGGCCGCGGCGGGATCATCAACGTCGCCTCGGCGGCCGGGTTCGCCGCCGCACCCGTCATGGCCCCGTACAACGTCTCGAAGGCCGCGGTCGTCTCGCTCAGCGAGACACTCGCCGCGGAGCTGGCCGGTTCCGGCGTCGCGGTGACCGTCCTCTGCCCGACCTTCGTCAAGACCAACGTCGCCCGGGACGGCCGGATCACCTCCGATGCACAGAATCTCGCCGGATCACTGATGCGGTGGACCGGGGTCTCACCCACCGGGGTCGCCACGTCGACACTCGACGCGCACGATCTCGGGCGCCTCTACGTCCTGCCGCAGCTGGACGCACGGGTGATCTGGCACCTCAAACGCCACTTCCCGGCGTCCTACGCCCGCGGTCTCGGACTCCTCAACCGGTTCCTGCCGTCGTCCTGACACGGCACACCGCAGCCCACCCACACTCTTTCGAAAGGACTTGTCATGGCCATCGACCTCGACACCATGCTGCAGAAGATCAAGGACCGTCAATGGGCCCTCGCCGACATCGACTGGGAGGCACCGGGGGCCGACCTGATCGACCCCGACCTCCACGCCAAGCTCAAGCCGTTCCTGAGTGACCTGATGTGGATCGAGAACGTCGGCGCCAGGGGATTCGCGGCGATGGCGAAGAAGGCGCCCACCCCCACGCTCAAGAGCATCTACGAGCACTTCCACGCCGAGGAACAAAAGCACGCCAACGCCGAACTCGCGCTGATGCGACGGTGGGGCATGCTCGACGGCGACGAGATCCCGTCGCCGAATGTGAACGTGCAACTGGTGATCAACTGGCTCGACCGGTACTCCGACGACATGTCGCTGTCCTTTCTCGGCACCGTGATCCCGATGCTCGAGGTCGCGCTCGACGGCGCCCTCATCAAGTTCATCACCGACGAGGTGAAGGACCCAGTCGCGCAAGAGGTCTTCAAGCGGATCAACGCCGATGAATCACGCCATCTGGCAGTCGATTTCGAGGTGATGGAACTCCTCGGACATGCCGGACTCCGCAAGCGGACGATCGACTTCGTCGGCGGCTGGGTCAAGCCGACATTCCTGATCGGCGTCCTGAGCTATGTCCCGCTGCTGAACAAGATGCGGGACAACATCGTCGCCATGGGCGTCGACGAGGAACGTCTCTACAGCGCGATGAAGCGGTACCGCGCGGTCGGCGACCGCAGCGAGTACGTCCGCCGCCTCCCGATGTTCCAGGTCGTCTCCTATCACGGCGCCGCGATGGTCAACCGCGGCAACGTGCCGTATCACCTGTTCGCCGACTCGATGGTGAAGATCACCGATCGCATCCCGTTCCGGCTCGTCCACCGAACACCCACGTGGTCACAGGAACTCACCTATGAGCCGACCGCATGAGCGGGCCGGCGATGGACATCTCGGTGGCGATCATCGGTGCCGGTTTCGCCGGCATCGGCGCGGCGATCCGGCTCGCGGAACGAGGGATCGACGACTTCGTGATCTTCGAGCGCGACGACCGCGTCGGCGGGACGTGGCGCGACAACACGTATCCGGGCGCGGCGTGTGACATCCCGTCCCGCCTGTACTCCTACAGTTTCGCGCCCAACCCGGACTGGTCGCACACCTACTCGGGCAGTGCCGAGATCCTCGACTACATCCGCTCGATGGTCGACGACTCGGGGATCGAACCGCACATCCGGTTCGGCCACGCGGTGTCCGGGCTGGAGTACGACGCCGAGGACGGGATGTGGACGATCACCTTCGACGGGGATCACGAGTCGGTGCGCGCCAAGGCGGTCGTCCTTGCTTCGGGACCACTGGCCAACGTGTCGTTTCCCGACATCCCCGGCCTCGAGGACTACCAGGGACACAAGATCCACAGTGCGCGTTGGGATCACGACTACGACTTCAACGGCAAGAAGGTCGCCGTCGTGGGCACCGGGGCCAGCGCCGTGCAGATCGTGCCCGAGTTGGTGGAACAGGCCGCCTCGGTGAAGGTCTTCCAGCGCACGCCCGGTTGGGTCCTGCCCCGGGCCAACGTCCGGACCGGCGAGTTCACCAAACAGATCTACCGATCGGTGCCGGGCGCGCAGCGGCTGTCACGCGCGCTCTGGTTCTGGGGTCACGAGACCGTCGCACTCGGCGTCGTCTGGAACACTCCCCTCACACGGGTCGTCGAGGCGATCAGCAAACTCCATCTGCGGTCGCAGGTGGACGACCCGTGGCTGCGACGTCAGCTCACACCGGATTTCGCCGCGGGCTGTAAACGGCTGCTCATGACCAGCGACTACTACCCGGCGCTGCAACGGGCGAACTGCAAGCTGGTGACCTGGCCGATCGCCCGGATCGCCGAGCGCGGCATCCGGACCGTCGAAGGTGTGGAGCACCAGTTCGATTGCATCGTGTTCGCGACGGGGTTCGACGTGGCCAAGAGCGGGACACCGATCCCGATCACCGGCCTCGACGGACGGGATCTGGCGGCCGAGTGGGGTCGGGGCGCCTTCGCCTATCGCAGCGTCGCCGTGTCCGGCTATCCCAACCTGTTCTTCACGTTCGGGCCCAACTCCGGCCCGGGTCACAGCTCGGCGCTGGTCTACATGGAGGCGCAGATCGACTACATCACCGACGCGGTGGCCCGACTGCTCGACAACGGGTGGAAGGCGCTCGACGTACGCGCCGACGCCCAGCAGGACTACAACCGGGACATCCAGCGCCGGCTCACCTCGACGACCTGGAACTCGGGGTGCCAGAGTTGGTATCTGACCGACGACGGCTTCAACGCGACCATGTTCCCCGGCTTCGCCACGCAGTACGTCGGCCAGTTGCGTCGCGTCGACCTGCGCGACTATCGCATCCTGGTCCACCAGACGACTCGGACTCCGGCCGTCGCAGCGATACAGTGAGGGGATGACCGAGTACCGGATCGACGACCTGGCCCGCGTGTCCGGGACCACGACCCGGAACATCCGTGGTTACCAGGAACGCGGACTCCTCCCCCAGCCACTCCGCCGGGGCCGGGTCGCGATCTACACCGAGAAGCATCTGCGCAATCTCCGGGCCATCAACAAGCTGCTCGGTAGCGGCTTCACCCTGAAGCACATCGCCACGTTCATGACCAACCCCGGTGCCCGCATCGGGGATGCTTTGGAGCTCAACGAGATCCTGGACGAGCACTGGTCGAGCACCACACACCCCGAGATCACGAGGGAAGAGCTCGCCGACCGTTTCGGATCGCTCGACGACGACGAGGTGGCGGCGCTGCTGCGGGCCGGGGTGATCACCGAGACCGAACGCGACGGCGTCTACAAGGCGGTCGACCGTCGGATCATCGGCAATCTGGCCCGCCTCGTCCGACGCGGTATGGAACTGTCCACACTCGCCGACGTCCACGAGCGCTTCACCGGCAAGATCAACGAGGCCGCCGAGATCCTGATGACCGCTGCGCACGACGAGGTGGACCGGCGCAAGGGGCCGGGATGGCTGCCGGCCGACGATGACGACGTGGCGTGGGCGGTGAACCTGCTGGGCATGATGCGCCGGGTCGGCACGGAGAACGCCCACGCGGCACTCGATCGCGCGCTCGACACCGCGCTGGACCGGGAACTGTTCGCCCACCAGACCGCTGTCGACCTCCGCGAGGACGCCGACCCAGCCTCCACCGCGGACTGACCGCGGCCGGGGCTGCGCCGGTCTCAGGGTCGTGACGCCTGCGCCGGCAACACGATCATGGATGCGAGGAAAAAGCAGATCGCGCCGACGAACGTGCCGGTGGTGGCCAGGACCGCGTCGGCGGTCACCCCGCCCGGGGTGACGAAGGCCCCCACCGCCGAGACGCCGAAGGCCACGCAACCGATCCAGTTGATCATCACCGACCACCAGTCCCGGTCCCGGATGTCCCGACGTCGCCCCGAGGAACGCGCGTAGCCGACGAAGGCGAGCGCACCGCTGACGAGGAAGGCGATCGAGCCGCCCGCATCGGGAGTCCACACCAGATGGCGGTCACCCCAGATCGTGTGGGCGACGAGCGCACCCGTCGTCGACACGTTGAACAGGATCGTCCCGACTGATTGCGTTGCCGCGCTGAGCCACTCGGCGCGGATCGCCGACCCCGGCGCCGAGGAGCGCAGGTCCGCGATCGACCCACTCCGGACGAGCTGGACGAAGCCGGCACCGGTGAAGAACCACGCACCGACGAAGTAGCACAGGTTGGGCAAGCCCGCACCGGTCAGCGAGGCGAGTCCGGGAGCCGAGCCGACAGCGAAGAGCGACGACCCGACCATGAAACCCCAGCACTGCTTCGCCAGGCTCGGTGTCAGCAGACCGGCACGCCGGTCAGGCCGTGACATCGAGGCTCGCGATGACCTTGCGCGGCTCGATCCAGATCCCCAGTTCGCCGGGGACGCCGTTGCGTGCGCCGAACTCCTCGGCGCGATCGGCACCCATGTACCGGGCGCCACACGAGGACGCGATGCGGCGCACCTCGTCGAGATCCTCGGTGATGCGCGCGATGCCCTGCACCTGGACGAACGCGAACGGCGGCTCGGGGAGGTCGACGGACAGCACGACCCGCGGATCGCGGAGCAGGGCACGGCCTTTCGCAGTGGTCGCGCCGGTGTTGAAGGCGATGCGGTCACCGTCGAGGACGAACCAGATCGGGACGGCGAGCGGCCGCCCGTCGGCGGCGAGGCACCCGAGGTGCCCGGTCTTCGTTCCGGAGGTCAGGAACTCACGGATGGCCGGGTCGGACAGCGACGGTGCAGTCATGTCCTCAGACTAGATATCGCCGTGCCGGCCCGCGACCCCGGACGCGCGCCTCCGTGGGTCACCGCGCGGCCAGCAGGTCGCCGATCCGGCACGCCACCATCATGATCGTGGCGTGCGGTCCGCTGCGCCCACCGCTCGGCAGGATTGACCCGTCGACGATGCGGAGGCCGTGGGTTCCGTAGACGCCGCCGAGCCAGTCGGTCCGGGTACCCATCGGCATGGAACCCCAGGCGTGCTGCGAGAAGCCCGGCCGGGAGGCCGCGGTGACGCTGCCGGGAACCACGATGTCGGCGAACTCCGGGGCCCGCAACATCTCCACCACGCGCTGCACACCCACGCCCATCGTCGCGGCCGTGGCCGGGTCCGGGTCCTCGAACTCCAGCCGGACGCCGGACGGTGTCGCCACGATCCGCACCGGTGCGTGTCGCATGGCCGTCACCTCGACCATCGGCCCGGACGACGACACCCCGTCGATGAACGATGCGAAATCGTCTCGGTAACACCTGATCTCGAGATCGTCGTCGGTGTGCAGCACGGTCGGGAGCACCATGCCCGGTTCCGCCGGCGACCGGCGGCGGTAGGAGACGGCGAGCCCACGATGCTCGCCTGCCGTCAGATGGCCGGTGCGGGCGGGGTCGATCGTCTCCAGCTCAGAGCGCAGCAGGATTCCGGCCGTGCCGAGAGTGCCCGCCGCGAGGATCACCTCGCCGGCGGTCACCGTGAGGGGGCCGGCACGCACACCGGTCACCGTCCGACCGCGCACCACCTCGAGACGTTCCACCAGACAACCGGGTACCACCCTCAGGTTGGGCCGGGCCAGCGCGACCGTGAGGTAGGCGTCGGCGGCGGATCGGCGGGACCGGCCCGTGCGGTTCATCAGCACCCGGTTGACCCCCACGACGGGCCACCTGTCCTCGACCGCGCGAATGTCGGTCCTCGACGACCAGTAGCGCTCGAAAGCGATTCCGGCGTCGCCCAGTTCGCCGTCGGGCACCGGTTCGACGCCCATCGTCCCGCCCGGGCCGTCCATCTCCTCGTAGGCGGCAGCGACCGTCTCGAGGTCCCACCCGGTGGGCCACGATGCGAAGTCACCGGGATGCCACCGCAGGAAGTAGCCGCCGTTCACCGCCGAGGAGCCGCCCATCGCCGCGCCGCGCGGCGCCGCGAGTCCGAGATCGGTGTCGTGCCGCACCGCGTAGGGGGCGCCGTCGTGGATCGGGAGGCGCCGCAGATCGCGATCGGCGGGTCCGGGCAGCGTCGCCGGGCCACGCTCGAGCAGCACGACATCACGCGAGGCATCGCGGGACAGCTTCTCGGCGAGGACACACCCGGCACTGCCCGCCCCGACGATCACGACGTCGGCGCGCAGCGATCCGCTCGACGACGTCATCGAGAGATGACCGGGCGCAACGCCTCCGGGTCGCGGTGCGAGATGACGCCCTGCCAGAGACCCGCTCCGTAGGCGAGGTCGTCGAGACGGTGCATCAGGATGTACCGCAACGGACCGAGGGCAGGCGGCCGGGTCGGGTCGGCCAGAAGGTCCCGGACCCACGAGACGATCCCCTCGGCGATGGCCACCTGCACTGCCAGGACGCGGAACCTCCGCGACACCAGTGCCAGCACCACCGCGACGGGCCAGTAGTGCCGGCAGATCGCGTCCGCGGCCTGCAGCAGACCGAATCCGGCCGCCCGTCCGGTCATCTGGGCGGAGACGAGCGGAGCCGACGGGAGGTCGCCCAGACGCCGGCGCATCCGGACGGCGAGATGGGTGAGGATGATCATCGCGAGGGCGGCGCCGAATCGGGTGCGGGACAGCAGGGCGGCCACGGCGGCGGCCATGGGCACCGACATCACCATCGGCGCGGCGCGGTCGCCGTGACGCGAGGCCAGGTGGGCTGCACCCGTCCCGTAGAAACAACGGCGCGACAGCACCGAGCGCAGGTCGGACCGATGCTCATGTGCCACACGCGCGACCGGGTCGTAGCGGATTCGCCATCCGTCGGCGTGCATCCGCCAGCAGGCGTCGACGTCCTCGGCCACCCGGAGAGACTCGTCGAAACCGCAAAATGCGTTGCGCCGCACCACCATTGCCGCACTCGGGACATACGGGGTGCGCGTGGAGGGCGCCACCGCGGACTCTTCGGGCCCCATGTCCAGCGACGACCAGCCGTTCTCGTACCGTGCCGCCAGCGAGGACGCCGGCGTCCCGTCGGCGCGTAGTCCGACGATGCGCGGGGCCACCACCCCGACGGTCGGGTCGGAGAAGTGCGTGAGGAGCACCGTCAGCCAGTCGGCGTCGGGCACCACGTCGGAGTCGAGGAAGGCGACGAAGTCGGTCGTCGCGGCGGCGGCACCGGCGTTGCGCGCCGCGGACGGACCGCGGTTGTCGTCGAATCGGAGCACCTGCGCACCGGGACGCTCGGCGGCAATGGGGGTCGCCGACCCGTCGTCGACGACGATCACGGAGAGTCCGTCGAGGGCCTGCAGCAGGCGATCCACACCTGCCTGGTTGTCCCGGACCGGAATCACCACGGTCACATCCGACGGCTGGGGCCCGAACATCGGCCGCGGGTTCGCGATCCCGGCGTCGAGCAGTGCCCGGGCGAGACGCCGGGTCACGTTGTCGCACACCTCGATCCGTCCGTCTTCGGAGGTCATCCCGAGCGCGGTGTCGGACATCCGCAGCAGACGTGTGGGGGATCCACCCACCAGGTAACGGAAATCACCGGCCTTCGCGCATCGCAGATCGATCTGCACCTGGAAGCCGTCGGGGAGGTCGGCGCCCGGTCCTCCGACCTCGGCCCGGGTCGAGTCCCCTTCGTCGGTTCCGGACGGGTCCGACTGCGTCGCACTGGTTTCCGTGGCAGTGCCGTCGGCCACGGCGTCGTCCACGGAGGAGTCCTGACCCGAGCCCCAGCGGCGGGGGGCCGAATCGTCGAGTGCGGTCATACCAGTCGCCCCTGGGCGTCGACACGCCACGAGGACAGCGCCGCACGCAGTCGCTCGGACACCTCGGACATCAGGCGGACCCCCTCGTCCGCGGTCGCACCTTCCGGGTCGCCGAGGACACCGTTGGGGCTCACCGCGGCGACACCACCGGAGCGCATCGCACCGAGCAGCGCACCCACGGGCTCGCGATTACCCGCCATCGCCCTGGACGTGTCGACCACCGACGGCGAAACATGGAGCAGCACTGAGGTTTCGGTGAAACCGGCATGGGCATCGGCGCCGTCGAAGGCGCACGGGAACCATGCGACGTCCCGGCCCTCGTAACGCAACAGGCCCACCGCGTCGACCAGGGTCCGGGTGTTGCCGCCGTGACCGTTGACGAACACCACGCGGGTGGCCCAGCGGCACGCACTGCGTCCGTACTCGACGAGGAGGCCGCGCAGCGCCTCGTGTCCGATCGAGATCGTCCCGGCGAAACCCTCGTGCTCGCCGCTGGCGCCGTAGTTGAGGTCGGGCGCACGCATGAGGCCCGCGTCGGCGTCGGAGTGTGAGCAGACGACGTCGGCGACCGCGGCGGCGATGCGGGTGTCGGTGTCGAGCGGTAGATGAGGGCCGTGCTGCTCGACCGAGCCCAGCGGGACCAGGAGCGTGATCACCTGCCCATCGACGTCTGGCCAGCTGCACTGCCCCAACACCGACGGACCTGTCATTCGACCAATGCTAGCCATCGTGCTCCGCGGTATCTCGGCGTCGGGCCAAAACGGCGTGAAAACCGTGCCGGATAGGCCCCCGACCACCCTGACGAGCGTTCGATCGGTTATGGAATGCTGGGAGCCGACCAGTGATGCCTGACACAGTGGGCAGTACAACGAGCGGGAGGACCACACCCCATGAGCAGTGCCACACCGACGAGTTCGACACACAACAGCGGCAAGGCCGGCCCCCTCAGTTCGATCCGGGTCATCGAGTTCGCCGGCATCGGACCCGGCCCGCATGCCGCCATGCTGCTCGCCGATCTCGGCGCCGACGTCGTGCGGGTGCAGCGGCCAGGATCGCTGCCCACTCCCGGGCGCAACGCCGACGCACTGCTCCGCGGTCGACGCGTCGTCGAGGCGAACCTCAAGGACGCCAACGATCGCGACACCATCCTGGGTCTCGTCGCCAAGGCCGATGTGATCCTCGAGGGTTTCCGTCCGGGTGTCATGGAACGACTCGGTCTGGGCCCCGACGATCTCGCGAAGGTGAACCCCGGACTCGTCTACGGCCGGATGACCGGTTGGGGTCAGGACGGACCGCGCGCCGACCTCGCCGGGCACGACATCAACTACATCTCGCTCACCGGTCTGCTGCACGCGATCGGCCGCAAGGACGACCGTCCGGTGCCGCCGCTGAACCTCGCCGGCGACTTCGGCGGCGGTTCGATGTTCTTGGTCGTGGGCGTCCTCTCGGCCCTGATCGAGCGTGGTATCTCCGGACAGGGCCAGGTCGTCGACGCCGCCATGGTCGACGGCGCTTCCGTTCTGGGACAGATGATGTGGGCCTTCCGCGGCACCGGACTGTGGAGCGACACCCGCGGTGTCAACCTGCTCGACACAGGCGCCCCGTACTACGAGGTGTACGAGACCTCCGACGGCAAGTACATGGCGGTCGGCGCGATCGAGCCGCAGTTCTACGCCGAACTGCTCAAGGGGCTCGAGCTGACCGATGCCGATCTGCCGGACCAGAACGACATCCCGAACTGGGGCAGGCTCCGACAGGTCTTCACCGACACCTTCAAGACGCGCACGCGCGACGAGTGGGCCGCGGTCTTCGACGGCACCGATGCCTGCACGTCGCCGGTCCTCACCTTCGCCGAGGCCCCCGCCGACGCGCACATGGCGGCGCGGGCCAACCTCGTCGACATCGACGGCGTGACCCAGGCGCAGGTGGCACCCCGCTTCTCGCGCACCAAGCCGGAGACCCCGGCCGGCCCGACCACCGAGGCCACCGACCCGTCGACCCTCTGGACCGACTGACACGTCTGCTCTCCGAGGTGCGGGGCGCGCATCCCCCCGCTCCCCGAGGTGCGAGGAGCGCAAGCGACGAGCCACGAAGGGCTTCGCGAGGAACACTCGCAAGCCGCTTCGTGGCTCGCTTCGCTCGCAGCTCGGGGAGCAAAGGGTGGCCCCGCGCGTCAGACCTTCGAATGCCCCATGTCGATCTGGAACTCGGCAGCCGTGATGCCCTTGGCGCTGTCGGAGGCCAGGTACAGCACCGCATCGGAGATCTCGTCGAGCGCGGCGACCGGGTGGTAGTCCAGGATCGACGTGAAATGCGGGTTGACCCACGGGATTCCGAAGATCCGATGTGCTTCGGTGTCGGCAACGCCCATCGGGGTGTCCACGGCGTAGGGATGCACGCTGTTGACCCGGATGCGATGGTGCCCGAGCTCCTTGGCCGTCGTCTGGGTCAGGCCGACGAGTCCGTACTTGGAGGCCGAGTACGACGCCTGGAGCGGCATCGCCTTGAGTCCGGCGACCGAGCTGATGACGGTGATCGATCCCCCGTTGCCCGCCTCGAGCATCGCGGGAATGGTCGCCCGCAACGTCTTCCACGCGCCGATCAGGTTGATGTCGATGACGTCGGTGAACTGATCCTCGGTCAGTTCCCACACCTTGCCCCAGGTGAGCACACCCGCGTTGGCCACGACGTGGTCGAGCCGCCCGAACTGTTCGACGGCATCGGCGACGAGCTGCTGCTGGAACGCCAGGTCGCGGGTATCCCCCTGGCGCGCAAGGATCTTCCCGCCGACGCCCTCGACGAGACGAATGGTCTCGGCGAGGTCGTCGGCGGTCGCCGCCGGGTAGGTCGCATGGTCGATGATCGGACCCGCGATGTCGAGGCCCACGATCGAGGCTCCCTCACGGGCGAACCGGACCGCATGATTACGGCCTTGACCTCGGGCTATGCCGGTGATGTAGACGACTTTGCCGTCGAACTGTCCCATGAGCAGAACTGTAACACGTTCTAGTTCTGCTCCCCCAGTGTTCCGGCGGCGAAAATGCCCGGCGTCAGGCCTGCCCGAACGACCGGGTGAAACCGTCGGGGACGACGAGGTCGGCAGCCGAGAGTTCGTGCACGCTCTTGTGTCCCAGGCCCATGAGTACGCCGTCGAGTCCCATGCGCATCAGGTCGAGTACGTTCTCCACTCCGGCCTGGCCGTTGGCGGCGAGACCCCAGAGGTAGGCACGTCCGATCATGACGGCACGGGCGCCGAGCGCGAGCGCCTTGGCGACGTCGCTGCCGCGGCGGATTCCGCCGTCGAGGAGGACCTCGATGTCGTTGCCGACCGCGGCCGCGATGTCGGGCAGCAGACGGATCGTCGCGGGAGTGCCGTCGAGGTTGTTGCCGCCGTGGTTGGACACCGACAGTGCCGAGGCACCGATGTCCACGGCCCGCTTGGCGTCGTCGAGGCGCGTGATGCCCTTGACCATGAACGGCCCGCCCCACTGCTCCCGAAGCCACTGCAGGTCTTCCCACGTGGGCGGGGGCGTGTTCATCCACGAACCGTAGGCCCCGAAGAACGTGGGACCGGTGACACCCTGCGGGGTGAGGTTCGGAGCGGTCAGGTCGGGGATGTTGATCTTGCCGCCCTTGACCCAGTCGAGCGCGTAGCGCGGCTTGACCGCGATCTCCGGCCCGAGGCGCAGCAGCGCCTTGAAATCGACCTTCTCCGGGATCTCGGGGCTTCCCCAGTCGCGGCCCACGTTGAACACCCAGTCGGTGGTGACGATCAGCCCCTTGGCGCCGGCCGCCCTGGCGCGCTCCGCCCGGGCCAGGATGTCGTCGCGGCTCCCGAGCCAGTAGATCTGGAAGAACACCTTGTCGTTGACCGCGGTGACCTCTTCGACGGCGTGCGAGGCGAAACTCGACAGTCCCATGGCGGTGCCACGGGCCGCCGCGGCGCGCGCCACGGCCACCTCGCCTTCGGGGTCGACAGCCTGCACGCCGGTGGGCGAGATCATCACCGGGAACGAGATCTCCTGTCCCATCACACTTGTCGTCATCTCGCGTTCGGCCTGCGCACCGACGACGTGCGGTGCCCAGCCGAGCTCGGAAAACGCGCGGACGTTGTCGTCGACGGTCACACCGGCCTGGGTGCCGGCGACCAGCGACGAGTACACCGACTTCGGCAGCCGCTTGCGTGCCCGGCGCTGTGCCTCGGTGACGGTCTCGAACCAGGGATTTCTCGCCCAGGGGTTGGCAGCCATGTTCTTCCTACTCATTCATCTGGCATGAGCACCCGCCGGGCGCTCATGAGGCCGGGCGCAGGGTCCCGCCGGGACCCGCTGCACCCGAGACGTACCGCGGGTGGATCTACCGCGCGGCGGGGGTGAACCCGGCGAGCGGGTTCTCGTCACAGGTCTTGGTGGGACGCGACGCCACCGGCGTCAGGTCACCGTCGGGTCGACGGGTCATCAGCGTCAACGGCGTCCCGCGCGAATGGTCCTTGTTCGCAGTGGGTTTGCTGCGCTCACCGGCGAGTAGCTCCTCGCCGTAGCCCTGCACGCACTCCGGGTCGGGACCGGCCAGCGGGAGGCCGGTGAAGAACTTCGCCGCCATGCACCCGCCGCGGCAGGCGTCGAAGTGGGCGCACTTGGTGCACGCACCGGCGTTCTGCGGCTCACGCAGCTCGGTGAAGAGGTCCGAGCGCTGCCAGATCTCCTGAAATCCGCCGTCGGCGAGGATGTTCCCGGCGAGGAAGTTCTCGTGGATCGCGAACGGGCATGCGTAGACGTCGCCGACCGGGTCGATGAGGCAGACCACGCGGCCGGCACCGCAGAGGTTGAGACCGGGCAGTCCGCCACCGGAATCGGAACCGAACGCCGACAGATGGAAGAACGAGTCGCCGGTCAGCACCCGATCACCGTGTGCGACAAGCCAGTCGTAGAGCTCACGCTGCTGTTCGGGCAGTGGGTGCAGGTCGTCCCAGACGTCGGCGCCTCGACCGGAGGGACGCAGGCGCGTAATGCGCAGGGTGGCGTTGTAGCGGTCGGCGAGTGCCTTGAACTCATCGAGCTGGGCGACGTTCTGCCGCGTCATGACCACGCTGATCTTCGCGTCGGCGAATCCGGCTTCCGCCAGGTTCTCCAGCGCCCGCACGGCCATGTCGAACGACCCTGGGCCCCGCACCGCGTCGTTGACCTCCGCGGTGGCGCCGTCGAGCGAGATCTGCACGTCGACGTAGTCCGACGCCGCCAGGCGGGCAGCCACCTTCTTGTCGATGCGTAATCCGTTGGTGGAGAACTTGACACCGACCTGATGATTGGTCGCGTAGTCGACCAGCTCCCAGAAGTCGGGACGGACGGTGGGCTCACCGCCGCCGATGTTGACGTAGAAGACCTGCATGCGCTGCAGCTCGTCGATGATCGCCTTGCACTGTTCGGTCGACAGCTCGCGGGGATCCCGCTTGCCCGATGACGACAGACAGTGGACGCATGCGAGGTTGCACGCGTAGGTCAGTTCCCAGGTGAGGCAGATGGGCGCGTCGAGGCCCTTCTCGAACTGGTCGACGAGCCGGCCCACCTTCGGCACCTCCCCGGCGGTCGGCGCGGGCGTACGGAGCGAACTGGCGAGTTCGGCTGCGGTGGGCGGCATCTCGATGGTCGTCATCGTTGGTCCTAGCGTTCGGGGCTGGGCTGGGCTGGGCTGGGGTTGCCGGGCGGGCTGTGCCGAGCAACGGGGTGCAGGGGCCGGCCGACCGGGCCGGATCGATCGCGGCGAGAATCGGCAGGCAGCGGTCAGGCCGCGCGCTGCACGATCATGCCGCTGTCGGCGAGCGCGGTCAGCGCCTGCAGGTAGAGCGGACGCTGGGCGGGGGTGATCCCGGCGGCCAGCAACGCGGCTTCGGCCGAGTCGTGGTCGGCGAGGGATTTCACGATCCCCACCACGGTCAGGTTCTTCAGGAACGAGAGTTTGCGGGTACCGAAGTGGTACAGCAGTGCTCCGAATGGTTCCGGGCGCAGCGCCACCTTCGGGTTGAGCTGCCAGGCCTCGAGGGTGTCGAAACCGGGAGCGTCGGGACCGGGGGTGTCGAACCGGACCCCGGCGGCCGCGGAACGGCCGCCGGAGATCGGATTCGATGTCGGGGCTGACATCAGTAGACCCCGCACATCCCGTCGATCGAGACCTCTTCGACGAGCGATTCGGCGAGGAGATCGGTGTTGTTCGAGCTCTGCGCGGTCGCGGCGGACTGATCTGCCATGATCCATACCTCCTTGTATTCCGGTAGTGATGCGGATCACGACAGACTATAGTGGCACTCGGTGCAGAAATCCAGAGATGCGTCGACAACTGTCCGAAAGGGCAGGCACACGGATTCCCGCGCCTCCCGACAACGGCGGTCCTCTACGCTGAGGACGCGATGACCGAGGTTCCGATGTCGACCACACCACGAAACGCGGGCCCGACCCGCACTCCCCCGGGCCGGCGCCCGATCACGTCGAGGGCCGAGATCAGCGCGCTCGCCATCGGACTGTTCACCAGTCGCGGTTTCGAGGAGACCAGCGTCGACGACATCGCCGAGGCCGCGGGCATCGCACGGCGCACCCTCTTCCGGTACTACTCGTCGAAGAACGAGATCCCCTGGGGCGAATTCGACGACCATCTCGGCGAACTGCGCGCCCTGCTCGCGCGCATACCGCCCGAGACGCCGATGGCACAGGCGCTGATCGAAGCCCTGGTCTCCTTCAACCGCGTTCCTCCCGAGGAGCTCGAAAACCATCGACGCCGGATGTCGCTGTTGCTGGGAGTGCCGGCGTTGCAAGCACATTCGATGATCATGTACGCCGACTGGCGGCAGGTCATCGCGGAGTTCTGCGCAGGTCGGCTCGGCGTCGACGTGCAGGACCACCTCCCGCAGACGCTCGGCTGGCTGTGCCTCGGGGCCGCCCTGGCCGGCTACGAACGATGGCTCGCCGACCCCGGTGCCGACCTCGAGGCCCTCATCGAGGCGGGGGCACGCACGGTGGCCGACGGCGTGGCGGCCCTGGCGTGACTAACCTGATCGAGAACAGCCCGGACGACCGGCACGAGACCCTCGTGGGACGACCGCCGGTTAGGCTAGGCTGAAGTAGAACGTGTTCTAATTTGGGCCGGTCTCCCGGCCCTCGACGGCGGAGACTGCTCACATGTCTGACCTGACCCCTCACCGCTCGCGCAGCGTGATCCTCACGGTGTCCGAGGTGATCGACGAGACGGCCGATGCCAAGTCCATCGCCTTCGAGGTGCCCGAGGCGTCGTCGAAGGCCTTCACCGACTACAAGCCGGGTCAGTTCCTGACGCTGCGCATCCCCAGCGAGCGGACCGGTTCGGTCGCACGCTGCTATTCGCTGGCGTCGTCGCCGTTCTCCGATCCACGTCCCAAGGTGACCGTCAAGCGGACCGTCGAGGGCTACGGCTCCAACTGGGTGTGTGACAATCTCTCCCCCGGTGCGCAGGTCGAGGTGCTGCCCCCCTCGGGGGTCTTCACGCCCAAGTCGTACGCCGACCCGCTCCTGCTGATCGCGGCGGGAAGCGGGGTGACTCCCGTGATGTCGATTCTCAAGGCGGCGTTGACAAAGGGGGACGCACCGGTCGTCTTCTTCTACGCCAATCGCGACGTCGCGGACGTGATCTTCGCGCGCGAGCTCCGCGAACTGCTCGAGACCCACGCCGACCGCCTGACGGTGATCCACTGGCTCGAAGCCCTCCAGGGACTCCCCAGCGCGGCGGCACTGGCGTCGACCTTCGCACCGTACGCGAGCTCCCACGTCGCCTACATGTGCGGACCCGGCCCGTTCATGGACGCCGTCCACAAGGGGCTCGCCCAGGCGAACTTCCCCCACCACAACGTGCACACCGAGGTCTACAACTCGCTGTCGGGCGATCCGTTCGCCGACGTCGAACTCGACGAGGTCAGCGACGAGGAACAGGCGAGCGCGGCGACCGTCGAGGTGGAACTCGACGGGGAGACCCACACCCTCACATGGCCGCGGTCGCGGACACTGATCGACATCATGCTCGCCGCCGGACTCGATGCGCCGTATTCCTGCCAGGAAGGCGAATGCGGTTCGTGTGCCTGCACTCTCACCGAGGGTACTGTCGACATGGACAATTCCGGAGCGCTCGACCCCGAGGACATCGAAGATGGGTACATCCTGGGGTGCCAGGCACATCCGACGTCGGATTCTCTGAAGATCGAGTTCTGACACGGCCGAGTTCGAATCGAAGGAGCACGACGACGTGAACACCATCCGCGGTTCTCGACTGAACCCCGTCCAGTTGGCACGCGGCCTCGCCGTGATGCTGCTCAGCATCGGCGTGCTGCACTTCGTGGCTCCCAAACCGTTCGACGAGATCATCCCGGAAGAGATCCCGGGCGATCCGCGCACCTTGACATATCTCTCCGGCGTGGCCGAGATCGGCTTGGGAGCAGGGCTTCTCGTACCCCGGACGCGGCGCGCCTCGGCGGCCCTGTCGGTGCTGCTGTTCCTCGCGGTCTACCCCGCGAACATCAACATGGTTCGGCTCTGGTGGGACAAGCCCCTGCCGTACAAGGTCATCGCGCTCGCGCGCCTGCCCTTCCAGCTGCCGATGATCTGGGCGGCGGCGAAGGTCGCTCGCGAGAGCTGAGTCGCCGAACCCGGTGTGCGCCACCGGGGAGTCCTCGGTGAGTCAGCGCAACGACCGGAAGTACGCGCGCTCCTGCGGCGAACGGTGCTCGAGGGCGTAGCTCAGGGCGGTGCGGCCCATCCGGGCGGCATTCGCCTCGAGGTAGTCCAGGAGTGTCGCCGCGTCGACTCGTTTGCCGACTTCGCGCCACATCCATCCGAACGCCTTCTGGACCAGGTCGCGCCGATCGTCTCGGACAAGCGGCGCCACGGCCAGGAGTGCCTGCGCATCACCGTGTTTGATGTAGGCGAAGGTCGCCATGACGCCCACTCGCCGTATCCACAGGTCCTCGTTGTGCGCGTGCCTCAGTACCACGTCGAGTTCGCCGTGCCGGTAGCAGTGTTCGCCGAGCACCGGGTCCGCAGAGGAATCGACGAGGTCCCAGTTGTTCACGCGCCCGCGCCGGACGGCGTCGAGATAGAGGTCCACCCACCGGCGGGCGGCGACCTCCCCGTCGACTGTCCGCGACGCCCGCTCGAACTCGGCGCGGAGGAGGAACAAGGCGATGAGACGGTGCTCGTGTACCGGTGAATCGAGGAGCTCCACAACCGGTTCGGGACCGATGCCCGCGAATCGCCGGGCGATCGCACGCTGTTGGGGTACCCGCAGGCCGATGAACTCGTCTCCCTCGCCATAACCGCCTGGGCGCGCCTGGAAGAACTTCGCCTGTCCCACCGCGAGTTCCGGGTCGGCGACCTCGGCCGCTGCCGTGCGCACCGCGTCCGCGGTCGGTTCCGGGTTCGTGCCGGCGCGGACCGTGCGGGCCCCGGCCATTCTTACAGCAGGTCCGCGACGGGTGTGGGCGTCTGCAGCTTCGGCCGGGTCTTCATCACGGCGCCCACCTTTCCGGCGCCGACGACACCGGTGAGGATGCCGTCCCGGCTGTAGTAGGCCACGAACTTCTTACCGTCGTCGTCGACCACGTGAACCTCGTCGTCGGCGCGCGGCGCACCGAGGACCTGGATCTTGAGGTCGAACTGGTCACTCCAGAAGTAGGCGACCGAGGCGGTCACCGCATCGCCGCCGGCGATCTGGTGAGCGACGACCGACGCCTGGTCGACCGTGTGATTCCAGTGCTCGACACGGTGGGGAACACCGGACTCGTCGAGCCAATTGGCGACGTCGCCGAGTGCATAGACGTTCTCGGCACTGGTGTGCCCGGTTGCGTCGCAGGCGATTCCACCGCCGACCTCCCGAGGTGCGAGTTCGATTCCCGACCCGTCGAGGTATCCGGTCACCGGAGTGGACCCGATGCCCACCACCACGATGTCGGCGGGCAACTCCGTGCCGTCGGTGAGTTCGACCGCCCGCACCCGCCCGTCGGACACCACGATCGTGTTCACCCCGACGCCGGTGCGCAGATCGACGCCGTTGTCCACGTGCAGGCGGGAGACCAGTGTGCCGATCTGTTCACCGAGGGCCACCGCGAGGGGCGTCGGTGCCGGTTCGACGAGACTCACCCGCAGGCCGCGCGACAGCAGGCTCGCGGCCACCTCACACCCGATGAAGCCGGCGCCGATGACGACTGCCGAACGGGCGGAATCGATCTCGCCACGCAGTGCGACGGCGTCGTCGTAGGTCCGGATCATGTGCACACCCGCGACCCGTTCGGTGAGCCCGGGGAACGGGCGCGGATCGAGGCCGGTGGCGAGGACGAGCGTGTCGTAGGCGACGGTCGTACCCGACGCGAGCGTGACCGTCCGGTCCCCCGGGGACACGGCTGTCACCGCGTCGCCGAGCCGCAGGGTGATGTCTGCCTCGGCGTAGAACCCGTCGGGTTTGAGGTCGACGCGATCGTCCTTGCCCAGCAGCACCGACTTCGACAGGGGCGGACGATCGTACGGCGGATGCGTTTCGGCGCCGATCAGCGTGACGGGCCCGGTGAAACCGTTGTTCCGGAGGTTCTCCGCGACCCGGACAGCGCCGAGCCCCGCTCCCACGATCACCACACCCGCGACCGATCCACTCATGCTCATCCCCTTTGTCGTCTCTCCGTGGGCAGCGGCCTCACCTGGGAGTCTCTGGGACATCCCGGGGAGATCACGGGCCTCAACGGGTCACGTCTCCGACCGGTTGCAGGTCGGACAGCAGCCAATTCCCGTCGACCTTACGCATAAGTGCCCACTTCGCGGTAGAGGTCGTCTCCGCGGGCGGGCCGGCCGGGGCGCCCGTTCCCGGGGTCTGCGGCGTGCCCGGACCGGTCACGGTCTGGTCGACGAAGACCAGGACCTTCGCCCGGTCGGGGGAACTCTCGTGCAGTCCGGCGCCGATGACCCTGCCCATCATCGTGATTCCCGCCGCTCGCGCACCCGGCAGGACGACGTCGGAGCCGCGGTTCCGATACTCGAGTCGGAGCGGGTCGGCAAGGTGCGCGTCGGTCGAGCGGCGTCGCTCGGCGGGATCGTCGGGCGCGAAGGTCGTGAGCGCACCCACCGCATCCGCGGCGGCGGTGAGGATCTCGGTCCGTTCCGCTTCGCTGGGGTCGCTGCCGGGCCCGATGGCGGCGAATCCCGCGACCGCCGCGACGACGAGGGCGAGCGCGGTCACCACGACGACGAGGGCGAGTCGCCTGCGGTGGGCGCGCCCCATGCGGGGCGGCAGGAGGGGCGGCCCGGGGCGGGCGTCGGATGTCGTCACGGCCGTCTCGCCCCGGCGATCTTCCACCCGGCTTCGGTCCGCTCCATCGTGACGAGGGCGGTGATGCGTTCGGCGGTCGTGTCGACGTCGGACTCCCCCTCGGGGGTCGGGGCCTGGCCCAGCAGCAGCGGATCGGTGGCGTCGGCCACGACGAGGACGTCGGCGCCCGAGCCCACGTCGTCGGACTCGGGGTCGGTCACCAACCCAGCCGAGACGACCTGACCGACGCTGGCGTCCTGCTGGCGCGACACCTCGGCAATCAGATCGGCACGCGCCCCGTCGATGCGGGCGCGTTGTGCACCGGTGCTCACCTCGGCCAGCGCGGTCACGTAGGCGTCGGCGTCGGCCGGGTCGGCACTGAGCATCACGGTCACCGCGGCGCGTGCGGACGCCAACACCTCGTTCTGGAGATCGTGCGCGTGGCGCTGCCCACGGATTCCCCACGCCAGCACCCCCGCCACCACGACGAGGAGCACCGCCACGACGGCGGACACGACCATGCCCTGACGCACCCGGCGAGTCCGTTGCGACGCCCGCTCGCGGAGGGCGGGCGCGGCGGCGAGTCGCGCCGTGCGTGCGGCCCTGGTCGCCGCATCGACGCGTGCACGCGCGAGTTCCACTCGCGCGGTGGCGGTGTGGTCCCGCGGCGGCGCCGACCTGTCCCGGCCCGTCATCCGATCACATCCGCCGCGGCGAGCAGCCAGGTGTCGTCGGCGCGCACGAATCGCGCGCGGACCGACCGGTACGCCGTCGTCGGCGGCTCGGCCGCGGGGCGAACGGTCACCGCGACCCGCAGCAGGGCCTCGCCCTCATCGGCGTCCGCTTCGACGATGCTCACGACCTCGGGCCGCCATGTCACCGCGACCGTGCCGGCCGCGGGCGGTCGGTCGAGCTGGGCCCCGAAAGTCTCTGCGAACTCCTCGGCGATCAGCTGACGCGCCCGAGCCCGATCCTGTTGCCATCGAGCCGTATCCACGGAGAACACCTCGGCGACGATACCGCCGGCCGAGTTGCGCAACTCGGCTCGTGCGTCGGCCGCGTCCGCTCCGGCCTCGCGTTCGCGCCACAACCCGAGCACGACGACCACCAGTGCCAGCACCACCACGGCCGCGGCGGCGACCCGGACCACACCGGCCCTTACGGACAGAGGCCGGCCGGCCGGCCGTCGCGGCGGTGTCCCGGCGCGACGGGACGCCGTGCGTCCTGCCCCGGCGTGTGGTTCACCAACGTCTCGCGTCATGGAAGGTATTGCACCGCCCCGAGTTTCAGGGTGCCCGCGTCCGGCGTCACCAGCACGCGCAGCCGGAACCGGCGAACGTCGCCGGACACGTTCCCCGTGGACCGTTCCACTGCGCGAGGGTCCGTGGTGGGAGGGTCCGTGGGGGCGAAGACCACGGTCGCCGCGACGAGAACGGTTGCGGTGTCGCCGTTCCGCGAGGAGACCCCGGTGGCGTCGACAGACGACTCGGCGACGGCGCCATTCGCGTCGACGAACCGGCTGTAACTGTCCGCCGACTGGGCGAACTCGTCGTAGAAGGCTCCGGTGGCACCGGCCAGGATCTTCTGCGCGCGACGCGTGTCGCGGCTGTCCGGTGCGACGAGGACCGCCACGCGCTCGGCCGCGGCCGCCTCGAGTTCGGCGTCGGTGTACCGGTCACCTGCCTTCGACCACAGGGTGAGAGTCGTCCCCGCGAGGACGAGTGCGACCACCATGGCGACGATCGCGAGTACCGACCATCGCCGCGGTGGCCGGCGCCTCAACCCGGCGTCGACCTCGACCGCGTGCAAGTCGTCGAGGGCGTCGCGCAGGTCACGACGCGCCTGACGTTCCGCGCCGACCTCCGCGCCACGAGACGAACCGGTCATCGCCGTCAGCGGTTGCTGTCCGCTCCGGTGTTCTCGCCACGGATCCGGCTCGAGTAGGCGGCCCGCGCCTGCTGGTCGGGACTCAGGAAGATCGAGTCCAGCTTGGTCAACTTGCGCGAGAAGCGCTTCATCGCCTGCGGGAAGAGCGGGCTCGACTCGGCCCAACGCATCGACCGCGGCGCGTACACGCGCGTCACCGGCCGAGCGATGGTCTCCACGACGATCGACGCCACCTCGCCCGGCTCGACGGTCTGGACGAACTTGTTGGTCTGCAGTCCGGAGATCAGCGCGGTGCGTGTGAACGTCGGCAGCACGGCGCTGACCGTGATGCCCTCGGGCTCGAGCTCGGCGCCCAACGCCTCGGAGAACTCGATCACGGCGGCTTTGGCACCGTTGTAGATGGTCAGGCCGGGGGTCGGGATGCGGCCCGCGGTCGAGGCGATGTTGACGATGTGACCGGTGCGGCGTGGTGCCATGCGGCGCGCCGCCTCCTGGCAGCCGAGGATGACGCCCAGCACGTCGATGTCGTAGGTCCGGCGGATGATCGTGTCGTCGTAGGACAGGAACGGCCCGACCGGCATGATCCCGGCGTTGTTCACGAGCACGTCGATCGGCCCGAGGCGCGATTCGACCTCGGTGAGGAAGGAGTCGAAGGACTCCCGCCTGGTCACATCCACTTCGATGCCCTCGATGCCCAGTTCGGCCGCGGCCTTGCCGACGGCCTCACCGTCGACGTCGCCGATCGCGACCTTCGCGCCCGCGTCGAACAGCTGCGTGGCGGTCTCGAACCCGATTCCGCGCGCACCGCCGGTGATGACCACGACCTTGTCCTGCAGCGCGGCACGGATGGCGTCGTGATCGGGTTTGCGGGACAGCTTGTCGCGCAGGCTCATTGATTCTCCTCTGAAGGGTTACGGAACACACGTGGGCGGGCCGCCCGGACGGACGCGCGTCGGATGGTCACCGACCGTCGGTCACCAGATCATCGGCGCGAGGAATTTCGACGCGAAGTCCCGAACACGCTGCGGCTCGTTGCGCGCCGGGTCCGACGGTGGCGTCTCCAGAAGTGAGATGACCAGGCGCACATGGATCTCGACGGCCTCGAGAAGGTCCTCCACGGGCATCTGCGCACCTTCGTCGCGCAGGGTGGCCGCGACGCGGTCAGTGACCATGTCGATGAACAACGACGTCATCTTCGCGGTGACGCTCTTGATCTCGGAGTCGGTGAGGACGATCCGGCTCAGCAGCGGGTCGGAGTTGATCCACTCGGCGCCGACCGCGAACGCTTCCACCAGCGCAGCCTTGGGACCGAGACCCTTCACCGACGCCTCGAGCTTCTTCATACCCGTCTCGTAGGCGTCGTTGGCGACCGCGTACAGGAGCGCGTCCTTGTTCGGGAACCGCCGGTAGAGGGTGCTGCGGCTCACCCCGGCGCGAGCGGCCACCTCGTCGATGTTGGCGCGGCGCACGCCGACCTCGGCGAACTCCGCCGCCGCGGCGGCGAGGATCGCCGCTTCCTGGTCGGCCGGGCTGGCGGTGTTTCGGACCTTGCGCGTCGAGGTTCGGGTCCTGTTGTCGGTACTGGTCCTGTTGTCGGTACTGGTCCTGTTGTCGGTACTGGTCCTGCTGTCGGTACGGGTGTCGGCCATGACGTCATCGCCGCCGCAAGGTGACGGGCAACTTGTCCTTGGGGACCGGCAGCGAGCTGTAGTCCACGGGCAGGTCGTAGTCGGCGGGCACCGACCACTCGTACCCGCGCAGCAGGTGATGCATGATCGTCTTGATCTCCATCTGGCCAAAATACAACCCGATGCATTTGTGGACGCCGCCGCCGAAGGGCATCCACGCCATCCGGTGGCTCTTGTCCTCCGCCCGCCCGGGGGTGAACCGTTCCGGGTCGAACATCTCGGGGTTGGTGAAGAACTCCGGATCGCGGTGCCCGGTCAGCGACGACACGGTGACGATGGTCCCGCGGGGGACGAAGAACCCCTCGACCGAGGTGTCCTTGACGGCCATCCTCGGCTGCGCAGGCACCGGCGGGCACAATCGCAGCGATTCCTTCATCACCAGGTCGAGGGACGTCATCGTCGGCAGGTGGTCGTAGGACAGTTCCGGCCCGATCTCCAGCGACCGCTCGCGTGCGCGCTCCTGCCATTCGGGCGCCTTCGCCATGTGGTAGGCCATCTGGGTCATCGTGATGGTCGATGTGTCGTGCGCGGCCATCAGCACGAAGATCATGTGGTTGACGACGTCCTCGTCGGAGAACCGATGTCCCTCTTCGCTTTCGGCGTGACACAGGACCGAGAACAGGTCGGGTGTCTCACGAGCCCGCTTGGACTCGATGTGGGCGTGGAAGAACTGCTCGAGCACCTTGCGCGCCCGCAGGCCCTTCCACCAGCGGCCGCCCGGCACGGGTTTACGCACATACGCGACCCCCGCGCGGACGGTGTCGATGAACGCCTCGTTGATCCGGTCGGCGTCGTCCCGGGGCAGTTCCACACCGAGGAAGACCTCGAGCGCCACGTCGAGGGTCAGAGCCTTGAACTCGTTGAACAACCGCACCCGCCCGGCAGGCCAGCGGCCGATGCGCTCGGCGATCATCGGCTGCATCTCCTGCATATAACCCTTGAGCGCGGTGGTGGCGAACGCCTGCTGCAGGATCTGCCGGTGATGGCGGTGCTCGTCGAAGTCGAGCAGCATGATGCCCCGGTTGAAGAACGGGCCGATGAAGTAGCTCCACGCCGGGCCGTTGGCGAACGCGCGGTCTTTGTTCATCAAGATCTCGTCGGCGGCGCGCGGGTTGCCCGTCACCACGAGTTTCAGGCCCAGCGCATTGAGTCCCGACACATTGCCGAACTCGGCACGGCGCCGGTCGGCGTAGGTGAACGGATCGCGCCGCATCGACATCATCTCGACGATGCCGGGGCGATCCGAACACGGTACGTCGAGCAGCCCACTCCCTGCGGGCGCCTTCGCCAGCACAGATGTCATGACCGTCTCCTCCCGCCAGGGCCGATCGCGTTGTGACCCACATCGCATACTAGACCATGTTGGAACAGATCGGAAAAAGCGTTCCTAACGCCCGCGACCGCGGCCGGTTCGGTTCTGGATCAGCAGCCGATGACACCGGCGCAACCGGTCCCGCCACCACTCCTGGCGGTCGTGTCCGACGGCGAGCCCCGAGGCGCCGACCTCGGCGCCGGGTCCGAACCATCGGGGTTCAACGGCACCGTCGCGCATCAGGAACGGTTCCGCGACATCCTCGATGAATAGCGACCCGGTGCCGAGACCGCAGGCGAGTTCGAGTCGGGGCAGGGCCGCCGCCGTCGCGACGCCGGCCGAGACGCCCACCGCACTGTCCAGAGCGCTCGACACCACGATGTCGAGACCGAGCGAGTCGGCGAGTTCGAGCGTCCGGCGCATGCCGCCGAGCGGAGCCACCTTGACGACGGCCACATCGGCAGCCTCGGCAGCGATCACCCGGTACGGATCGTCGGCTTTCCGGATCGATTCATCGGCGGCGATCGGTACGGCGACGGCGCGCCGCACCGCGGCCAGCTCCTCGACCGTGCGGCAGGGTTGCTCGGCGTACTCGAGGTCGCCGATCGCGCGCAGGGCGGTGATGGCCTCGTCGACGGTCCAGCCGCCGTTGGCATCGACCCGAACCCTCCCGATCACATCCCTGGTCGCGGCGACCCGCGCCACGTCGTCGTCGAGAGTCTGGCCGGGTTCGGCGACCTTGACCTTCGCGGTCCCGGCGCCGGGGTACCGCCGCAACAGTTGCGCCACGTCGTCGGCCGGGATCGCCGGCACCGTCGCATTGAGCGGCACGGCGTCGCGGACGGCCGGCGGCGGGCCCAGGTAGGCCGCCTCGATCCCGGCCCGCAACCACGACGACGACTCGATGTCGTCGTACTCGACGAAGGGTCCGAACTCCCCCCAGCCGGCGGGACCGGAGAAGATCATCGTCTCGCGGTCGGTGAGACCCCGGAACCGCGTGCGCATCGGCAACCGCACCGCGACAGCGGTGGCGAGGAGTTCTTCGACATCGGGAATCGCTGCGCCGGTCTGCTCGTCGCCGATCATCTGCTCTCCGCTCTCGTCACCCGACTCGCGTTCGCCATCGCGAGACGACAACGACATTCTGTCCCACAGATCGTTGGAACAACCTTCCACCTTTGTTCCAAGTGCGATACTCTCGCCCCCATGTCAGTCAACCAGGGATTCGATACCGGCATCCGCGAGGCGGAGCCGATGGTCGTCGACGACACCCCGGACACCGCAGCCGACGTCCCGACCCCCCGCCTCGGCGCCGACTCGCTCGTCTGGAAGTTCTACGGCGACACCCGAGGTCTGCTCGGGTTCCAGCGTCTCGCCGGTACCGAGAACTGCATCGAGCAGCTCGGGCAGGCCGTCCTCGACCACTCCGTCATCTTCAGCGACTTCCTCGGCCGCGCGAAGCGCACCGGGCCACCGGTCATGCGCACGGTCTACAGCACCGAACCCCAGAAATGGGGTCGCACCGTGCGCGACTTCCACAAGGACATCAAGGGCACCATCAGCGATGGATCGCGGTACCACGCGCTCAATCCCGAGCTCTTCTACTGGGCGCACGCGACATTCGTCGACCAGGTCCTCTACATCACCGACACGTTCATCCGCCGGCTGAGCTATGCCGAGAAGGTCCAGATCTTCGAGGAGAGCAAGATCTGGTACCAGCTCTACGGCGTGAGCGACCGCGGCCAGCCGCAGACCTACGACGAATTCGTCCAGTACTGGGACGACATGCTCGACCGGTTCGTCCCGCACAAGACGATCGTCTACGCGACGGGATACATCCGGCAGGGACTCCCCCGGCCCGAGAAGATCCCCGCCCCGGTGTGGAAGGTCCTCTCGGCGCCGCTGAACGCCTTCATCCGCACCGTGGTGGTCGGCACACTCCCCCAGCAGATGCGCGACGTCTGCGGCCTGGAGTGGAATGATCGGCGCGAGAAGAACTTCCAGCGCTTCGCGGCTCTCATGCGCGCGGCGAACCCGCTCATCAACCGACTCCCGCTGAAGTACCTCTACGTCCCATGGGCCTACGACGCGTGGCAGGAGATCGGCATCGACCCCCGGCCGTTGCACAACAAGCCCGGGCGATAGATCGCAACCTCCGCAGATCTGGGAGGTGGCGCTGATGGCCGTGTCTCCCCGGATCGGGGAGCAGGCGACGGCGCGAGGATCAGTGTCCGAGGAAACCGTCGACCTGGCTGACGAACTCCGCCGCCCGGTCACGGTGGACACTGTGCCCCGCCTCGATGGTCACGAACCGTGAGTCGGGCAGGGCGTCGCTGAGAGTCCGCAGGTGGTGCGGGGGCAGGAAGCTCTTCTCCCCACCGGATATGACCATGGTCGCAGCCCGCACATCCGGCAGATCACTCCACCAGTGCGGCGCACAGACATCGAACTCGGCGACGATCTGATCACCCATCCGTCCGTCGAATCGGATGACCGGGAAGGGGTTGCGCACCAGAGCGATCAGCCCACGAACCTGTTCGCCCAGCGTGGCCCGCATGGCGATGCCCTCGGAGAGGTCGGCCTCGTCGCGGGGCATGGGCGGCACCTCCTCGAGGACCAGACGCCGTATCCGGGCCGGCTCGAGCATCGCGAAGCGCAGCGCGGTGTGGGCGCCGAGCGAGTGACCGACCACGTCGGCGACAGCGACGCCGAGGGTGTCGAGAACGTAGACGAGATCGTCGCGGAAGTCATCGAGCCGGTAGACATCTCGGGCCCGTCCGCTGCGTCCGTGTCCGCGGAGGTCCACGCTGATCACCGCGCGCCCCCGGGCGCGTAACGCCGCCGCCAGGCGACGCCAGGTGGAATGGTCCGACGCCATGCCGTGCACGAGGACGACGGGCACGCCGCGATCGGCCTCGCCGGCGACCCTGACCGCGAGATCGGGATCGCCGCTCCGACGCAGAACACGCATGCCCGTCAGCTTACGAGCGTCCGGAGTGCGGTCGACATCACACTCGACTCGGATGCGTCGATCGCCCGCGGATCGATCGTCATCGGTCGCGGAACCAGCCGCTGTGCTTGGCACGCCACACCATGTCTTCCCAGTACCCCCACGCGTGGGTGCCCACGTTCGGGAAGTCGGTGGTGACCGGGATGCCCTGGAGGGCGGCGGCCACCTCGAACGACCGGGTCTGGGCCAGCGACACGACCTCGAGCGGTGTGCCCTTGACCGACGCGACGGCGTCGGCGTTGTGTGGACCCCACGTCGCCGACCCGGCGCCGATCCGGATCTTCATGCCTCGCATCCTGGGCAGCTGGACCAGCGCATCGTTGCGCGCCCACCGATCACTCCACGGCGGCCCCCACATCGCGTCCGCGCTGAACGGGCCGACCCCGGCACCGATTCCCGCGTCGATCAGGGCGAGCCGAACGGCCTCGCGCATCGTCGGGGCGGAGAGGTTCAGATATCCCGACATCGAGAACACATGGGAGATCCGCCGGCGGTGGTATGCGCCGTAGACCATCGCGGCGTTGCCGCCCATCGAGATCCCCATCATCGCGTACTTGCCCTGCGGCCCCACCGCGAGGCCTCGGGCGTCGAGCTCGCGGACGATCGTGTCGAGACGACAGGTCCATCGGTAGCGATACCCGATCTTGTTCGCCGGACTCGCCGCCTCCCAGTCGGTGTAGAAGCTCGCCAGGCCGCCGACCGGCTGGACCACGTTCACTCCGGAGTCGGCGATACGCTGGACGCGCGTGTCCCGGCGCCAGCCACTGATGTCACCGGTCGCCCGCAACCCGTCGAGCGCGATGACGGTCTTGTAGTTGCCCCACCTCGTCCACATGTCCACCGGCGTGCTGGGCATACCGCACCCGCTGACGGTGAACCTGTCGAAGGACGCCGCAGCTTCGGCCCGGCCCGAGCCGGCCGTGACGACTCCGATGACCGCGAGGAGCGCGAGAACGAGGGCAATGGCGCGTCGTCGGCGCGCGAGCCGACGAGGCCGTAGTGAGAACTGCACCGACGAACAGTAATTCGGCGGGGATCAACGATGCCACGGCTGTGACCACAGGGCATCGACATCGAGACCTCACGGTGATCAGAGTGACGACAGCGACTTTAGTTGCTGATGTGACAGATGGTTCGCCAGACTTCAGAACTTGCGCCGTCGTTCAGAGATCGTCGACGATGCGTTGCCGCGCCCGCGCGTACTCCTCACCGGTGATCGTCCCGCTGCGATGCAACTCGTCCAGAGAGGCAAGCCGTTCCGCGGGCGACCGATCCGCTCCTGCCGGCTGCGCGGAGGCATCGCCGGCCTTGACGAACGACGGTGCGCCCACATGCGGCCGGTTCGATGGGTTCTGCTGCACTCCAGCCGAATTACGCACGATGTCCATGACCTCGGCGCGGGCGGCCGGGTGCGCACGCAGGTCGATGGTCCCGCTGCCCGCCACTCCGTACTTGCCGAGGATCTGCAGGATCTCGCTGAGCGGTTCGGCCTGCCCGGTCAGGTCGTACGTGCGGCCGTCCTCCTCGGAGGTGAACCGCGCCGGCACCGATCCGGCGAGCAAAGCGGTTGATTGCCAGTCGATCTCGAAATCCTGCGTCTCCGGGTCGACCATCACGGCGAGCCGGCGGGCGTGCAGCAACGGCTGCTGATACATCGGGACGACCTTGCGGGTGGCCACTTCGAAGGGCACCAACCCTTCACCCTGGATTCGCAGGCCCAGCTTCATCAGCGGCTGGTCGTTGATCTCGACTCCGGTCTGCCCGATGGAGGTGATCTCCGCGATGCCCAGCACCCCGGCCCGGCGCAGGCGGTCGAGTTTCGCACCACCGCGGTAGTTGAAATACGCGATCCCCACGCCGAGAACCACATCGAGCAGCGTCACCCCGATCCCCGTCCAGAGCATCCACTCCGTGTCCGGGGCGTCGATGAGGAAATAGGCGACGAGGAATATCGGCCCGACGATTCCGCACAGCATGACGAACGCGAAAGTGCCGATCGCACTCCACACATGGGTGGGGACCCGCGGGCCGGTCCCCGACTCTCCGAACATGGTCATGCGCGAACTCTATTCGGGGGCCACCGGCGGGGGAAGTCCCGACGACGCCGCGTCCGATCATGGAACGACAAGAGCGCCCGGTCACTCTCGTGACCGGGCGCTCTTCGACTCAGGGAGTCAGGGTGTCATCGTCACTTGGTGATCTTGGTGACTCGACCCGCACCGACGGTGCGGCCACCCTCGCGGATGGCGAAACGCAGGCCCTCGTCCATGGCGACCGGCTGGATGAGCTTGACGCTCATCTCGGTGTTGTCGCCCGGCATGACCATCTCGGTGCCCTCGGGGAGGGTCACGACGCCGGTCACGTCCGTGGTACGGAA
The DNA here is from genome assembly GCF_051789125.1 of Gordonia terrae. Taxonomy (GTDB): domain Bacteria; phylum Actinomycetota; class Actinomycetes; order Mycobacteriales; family Mycobacteriaceae; genus Gordonia; species Gordonia terrae_A. The sequence goes on from NZ_CP196526.1 coordinate 3,978,046, forward strand.
GTAGAACTGCGGACGGTAGTTGTTGAAGAACGGGGTGTGACGGCCGCCCTCGTCCTTGGACAGGATGTAGGCCTGGCCCTCGAACTCGGTGTGCGGGGTCGTGGTGCCCGGCTTCACGATGACCTGACCGCGCTCGACGTCCTCGCGCTTGAGGCCGCGGAGCAGCAGACCGGCGTTGTCGCCCGCCTGTGCGGAATCGAGGAGCTTGTGGAACATCTCGATACCGGTGACGGTGGTCTTGGTGCTCTTCTCGCGGATGCCGACGATCTCGACTTCCTCGTTCACGTTGACCTCGCCGCGCTCCACACGACCGGTGACCACGGTGCCGCGGCCGGTGATCGTGAAGACGTCCTCGACGGGCATGAGGAACGGCTTCTCGGTCTCACGGACCGGGTCCGGGATCGACTCGTCGACGGCAGCCATGAGCTCTTCGACCGACTTGGTCCACTCGGGGTCACCCTCGAGGGCCTTGAGAGCCGAGACCTTGACGACCGGGGCTTCCTCGTCGAACTCCTGGGCGGCCAGCAGTTCGCGGACCTCCATCTCGACGAGCTCGATGATCTCGTCGTCGTCGACCATGTCGGCCTTGTTCAGGGCGACGAGGATGTAGGGCACACCGACCTGGCGGGCCAGCAGCACGTGCTCGCGGGTCTGCGGCATCGGGCCGTCGGTGGCGGCGACCACGAGGATGGCGCCGTCCATCTGAGCCGCACCGGTGATCATGTTCTTGATGTAGTCGGCGTGACCGGGGGCGTCCACGTGGGCGTAGTGACGCTTCTCGGTCTCGTACTCGACGTGCGAGATGTTGATCGTGATACCACGGGCTTTTTCTTCAGGAGCCTTGTCGATCTGATCGAACGCGAAGCTCTTGTTGAGGTCCGGGTACTTGTCGTGCAGCACCTTGGTGATGGCAGCCGTCAGGGTGGTCTTGCCGTGGTCGACGTGACCGATGGTGCCGATGTTCACGTGCGGCTTGGTCCGCTCGAACTTCGCCTTCGCCACTTGATTGTCCTCCTGGACTGTTGTTGCTCTACCGGGCGGATCCCAGCAGGGGTTTTCTTCTTACGTTGGTGCGCAGATCTGGTCGGCGCATGTCGCTAGGACCGGATTTACTCGCCGGTGGCCTTCGCGATGATTTCCTTCGACACGTTCGCGGGAACCTCCGCGTACGAGTCGAACACCATGGAGTAGTTTGCCCGGCCCTGGGTCTTCGACCGAAGGTCTCCGATGTAGCCGAACATCTCCGACAGCGGCACCTGTGCCTTGACGACACGCGCACCACTGCGCTCCTCCATGGCCTGGATCTGGCCACGGCGGGAGTTCAGGTCGCCGATGACGTCACCCATGTAATCCTCGGGAGTCGTGACCTCGACGGCCATGATCGGCTCCAGGATGACCGGGCCGGCCATCCTCGCAGCTTCCTTGAGGGCCTGCGAGCCGGCGATCTTGAAGGCCATCTCCGAGGAGTCGACGTCGTGGTACTGACCGTCGAGGAGGGTGACCTTCAGATTGACCAGCGGGTATCCGGCGAGGACACCGTACTGCATGGCGTCCTGTGCACCGGCATCCACCGACGGGATGTACTCGCGAGGCACGCGTCCGCCGGTGACCGCATTGGCGAACTCGTAGGTGGCGCCGTCCTCGGCGTCCACCAGCGGCTCGAGCTTGATGATGACCTTCGCGAACTGACCCGAGCCACCGGTCTGCTTCTTGTGGGTGAACTCGTGCTTGTCGACCGTCTTGCGAATGGTCTCGCGGTAGGCCACCTGCGGCTTGCCGACGTTGGCCTCGACCTTGAACTCGCGCTTCATGCGGTCGACCAGGATGTCGAGGTGGAGCTCGCCCATACCGCCGATGACGGTCTGGCCGGTCTCCTCGTCGAGCTTCACCGAGAAGGTCGGGTCCTCTTCGGCGAGCTTCTGGATCGCGGTGCCCAGCTTCTCCTGGTCGGACTTGGTCTTCGGCTCGATCGAGACGTTGATGACCGGGTCCGGGAAGCTCATGGACTCGAGCACGATCGGCGCGGCCGAATCGCACAGGGTGTCACCGGTGGTGGTGTCCTTGAGTCCGATCATCGCGTAGATGTGACCCGCGGTGGCGTCCTCGACCGGCATCTCCTTGTTGGCGTGCATCTGGAAGAGCTTGCCGATGCGCTCTTTCTTGCCCTTGGTCGCGTTGAGCACCTGGGTGCCCGCCGTGATGTGACCCGAGTAGACGCGCACGAAGGTCAGCTTGCCGAAGAACGGGTGAGCCGCGATCTTGAACGCCAGAGCCGAGAACGGCTCGTCTGCGGACGGCTTGCGCGAGAGGATCTCCTCCTCGTCGCCCACGGCGTGGCCCTCGACCGACGGCACGTCCAGCGGGGACGGCAGGTAGGCGATGATGGCGTCGAGCATGGGCTGGACACCCTTGTTCTTGAACGCCGAGCCACAGATCACCGGGTAGTACTCGCGGGCGATCGTGAGCTTGCGGATCGCCGCCTTGATCTCCTCGATGGTCAGCTCTTCGCCGCCGAAGTACTTCTCGAGCAGTGCCTCGTCGGTCTCGGCGACCGTCTCGAGGAGCTTCTCGCGGTACTCCGCAGCCTGGTCGGCCAGGTCGGCGGGGATCTCCTCGATGGTCGGCTCGGCACCGATCTCGACGGTTCCGCGCCAGGTGATGGCCTTCTGCTCGATGAGGTCGACGACGCCGTCGAAGTTGTCCTCGGCACCGATCGGCAGCTGCAGGACCAGCGGCTTGGCGCCGAGGCGCTCCTCGATGGTGCGCACGGTGAAGAAGAAATCCGCACCGAGCTTGTCCATCTTGTTGACGAAGCAGATACGCGGGACGTCGTACTTCTCCGCCTGACGCCAGACCTGCTCGGACTGCGGCTCGACGCCTTCCTTGCCGTCGAACACGGCGACTGCGCCGTCGAGGACGCGGAGGCTGCGCTCCACCTCGACGGTGAAGTCGACGTGACCGGGGGTGTCGATGATGTTGATCTGGTTCTTGTTCCAGAAACACGTCACCGCGGCGGAGGTGATGGTGATCCCCCGCTCCTTCTCCTGCTCCATCCAGTCGGTGGTCGAGGCACCGTCGTGGGTTTCACCGATCTTGTAGTTCACACCGGTGTAGAAGAGGATTCGCTCGGTGGCGGTGGTCTTGCCGGCATCGATGTGGGCCATGATGCCGATGTTGCGCACCTTGTTCAGGTCGCTGAGCACTTCCTGTGCCACTTAATCGCCTCGCATTTTCGCTAGAGCTGTTGGGTCTGGGGTGTGTCCGGCCGCGGCGACCCCACAAGGGCCGCCGCGACCGGCAGGTGTCACCAGCGGTAGTGCGCGAACGCCCGGTTGGCCTCGGCCATCTTGTGGGTGTCCTCGCGGCGCTTCACCGAAGCACCGAGGCCGTTGGAGGCGTCGAGCAGCTCGTTGGCGAGACGCTCCACCATGGTCTTCTCGCGACGCTGCCGGCTGAAGCTGACCAGCCAGCGGAGCGCGAGGGTGTTGGCACGGTTGGGCTTGACCTCGATCGGCACCTGGTAGGTGGCGCCACCGACGCGGCGGCTCTTCACCTCGAGGGTGGGCTTGACGTTGTCGAGTGCACGCTTGAGGGTGACGACCGGATCGGTGCCGGTCTTCTCGCGGGCCTGCTCGAGGGCGCCGTAGACGATGCGCTCGGCGGTCGACTTCTTGCCGTCCAGCAGGATCTTGTTGACCAGCTGGGTGACCAGCGGGGAACCGTAGACCGGGTCGTTGATCAGGGGGCGCTTGGGCGCGGGTCCTTTACGTGGCATGACTTATCAGTTCCCCTTCTTCGCGCCGTAGCGGCTGCGCGCCTGCTTGCGATCCTTGACACCCTGGGTGTCGAGCGAGCCGCGGATGATCTTGTAACGCACACCCGGGAGGTCCTTCACACGACCGCCGCGGACGAGCACCATCGAGTGCTCCTGCAGGTTGTGGCCTTCGCCGGGGATGTAGGCGGTGACCTCGACAGAGCTGGTCAGGCGGACACGCGCGACCTTGCGAAGCGCCGAGTTCGGCTTCTTGGGGGTGGTGGTGTAGACGCGGGTGCACACGCCACGACGCTGCGGGCTGCCCTTGAGGGCAGCGGTCTTGGTCTTGGCAGCCTTGTCGTGACGACCCTTGCGGACCAGCTGATTGATTGTTGGCACTAGGTGTTCATTCCTCTTTGTTGTCCGTCGTGGTTGGTGCTCCGGGCAAGCTCGCAGAACTGGCTCTCACCGGTTCTACGCTGCTTCCACAACTCGCCCCACCAGCATGTCGATGCTGGTCAGTACATTTTCGCTACCCCGAGGTCGGGCGTGTCATACACTCGACAGCGGATTCGCTTGTCAGTCCTGCCGCCCCGACCCGAAGCACTCGGGCGGCTCGAAGCCATGGGGCGGGCATGCGGACTGGCCCAGCATGGGCCGGGCACCGACGATCCACTCTACCGATCGTGTTTACACAGGTCAAAAAACGGATCCTCCACGCGACCTGCAGGTGAACGGGCCGTGCGTGTTCGGTTCCGTCGACGCTCTGTGCTCGGCTTTTACCTTCTCCACTTGTACACCGCGCCGTCCGGTGCGTCGAGGGTCCGCCCGACCCGGTGAACCGATCGCGCCGTCTACTCCGGCGTCTGTGGGAGCGTCACCTTCGCGCCACCGGGTTTCGCCGGATTCGACGGCGGCGGGACGACGGGTCCGATGTCGCCGTCGGGTGCCTCGTCGAAGTCCACGACGACCGGAGCGTGATCACTCGGCTTGCTCCCCTTGCGTGCCTTGCGGTCGATCCAGGCGGCCGCGACCCGCGCAGCGGCCGACTCGCCCGCGAGGATCAGGTCGATCCGCATCCCGAGGTCCTTGTGGAACATCCCCGCGCGGTAGTCCCAGTAGCTGTAGATCCGCTCATCCGGCCACCGGTCGCGCACCACGTCGCGCAGACCCAGGGACTCGAAGGTCGCGAGCGCGGCTCGCTCGGGTGGGGTCACGTGGGTGTGTCCGACGTAGGCGTCGGGATCGAAGACGTCGGCATCGGCCGGCGCGATGTTCATGTCGCCGCAGAGAAGCGTCGTGGCCGGGTCGTCGACGGACCGGGCGAGCGCCGCCAGCCATTCGAGCTTGTAGGGGTAGTGGTCGGAGTCGGGGGACCGCCCGTTGGGCACGTACAGGGAGTGCACGCGCAGACCGCCGCACACCGCGGAGACCGCTCGCGCCTCGAGCGTCCCGGGGTCGGGATAGCCGGGCATCCCCTCGAAGCCGACCCGGACATCGTCGAGTCCGACGCGGGACAGGAGTGCGACCCCGTTCCACTGACCCTGACCGGCATGCGCGATCTCATAGCCGCGTTCGGCGAGGTCCGGGCCGAGGGCGTCGTGGAACGCGTCGTCGGAGAGCTTGGTCTCCTGCAGGCACACCACATCGGGACGGCGTTCGTCCAGCCAGGGCAGGAGGCGCGGAATCCGCTGCTTCACCGAGTTCACGTTCCAGGTCGCCACGCGCATGCGGCCCACGGTAGTACGCCGACTCCGGGGCACCGGGGCCGCCGGACGGGGACCCGGGGTTTCCTTCCCCGGTGATCTGTGTCACGTTGGGGACATCGACACCCTGCACCGCGCATCCGATTCGACGCCCCGACGTCCCGTCATCGAACACTCGTGGCGGCGGTCGGTGCTGTCCGGGGTCCGGCCCGGCGACTCCACCCCCACCCGCGCGGAGGACATCACCGCCGCCGACCCGCTGCTCGATGCCGCCCGCCCGGTGCTCGACGACGCGGCAGCCCGTCTGGCCGGCACCGATGTCTCGCTCCTGCTCGTCGATCACGAGTGTCGGATGGTGACGCGGGTGGCCTTCGGCTCGACGGTCGAACGCCGGCTCGACGCCATCGGGGCGACGCCGGGGATTCCCTTCGCCGAGGACGTCGTGGGGACCACCGCGCTCGGGACGCCCGCCGAGACACGCGGCGGCATCGTCGTCAACAGCTCCGAGCACTATCTCGAGCAGTTCAAGTCGATCAGCTGCTTCGGGCAGCCGATCATCCATCCGGCGACCCGGCGCCTGGCCGGGATCATCTGTATGTCCGAGATCGCCGAGCGCATCAACCCGCTGGCGATACCGGTGGTGAACGGGATCGTCGCCGACATCGCCGACCGGTTGCTCGACCGGTCCCGCGCGCACCAGCGATGCGTTCTCGACGCCTTCCAGCGCGCCGCGCCACGCCGCGACCTCGCCGTGGCGGCGATCGGCGACGACCTCCAGCTGACCAACGCCCTTGCCGCCGAACTGCTCTCCCCCACCGACATCGGCGCCCTGCGGATCGTCGCGACCGACCCGGCGCTGCGCGCCACCGTGTTGCCGCTGACGCTGGTGTCGGGTGCCGAGGTCGAGATCGCCGTCGAGCCCGTACCCGGCGCCCCCGGTGCCGCACTGTTCCGGTTCCGGCCGGTCGTCGAAACACCGCCGTCGCGCTCCGCGCCGCCGGCCGCCCCGGCGAGCACCAGCATCGCGGTCACCGGCGAACCCGGCACCGGTCGCAGCACCCACGCGGCCGCCCTCACCGCGGACTCCGCGGTGCCTGCCGTCGTCGTCGACGTCGCCGACGAACTCATCGGGGGCAGCCCGCCCGACATCCCCGCCTACGTCGGCCGCGCCCGATCGCTGGGCGCCCCGCTGGTCATCGACGGCGTCGACCTGCTCGACACCCGGTCGGTCGCACTCCTCGGCAGGGTGGCCGTGTCGAGCTCGACGGACTCGCCGCTGATCATCGTCGGAGGTCCGCGAGACCAGGCGGGTCCCGGCGTGGCCGCACTGCTGGCACGGTGTGCGAGGCGGGTCGACCTGCCGCCGCTACGGCACCGGACCTCGGAGTTGGCGGCGATCGCCAGCGGCGTGCTCACCCACCTCGACCCGGACCTCTCGCTGTCCGGTCCGGCGACCGATGCGCTGCTCTGCGACGACTGGCCGGGCAACCTCACCGAACTCGACTCGGTCCTCCGGCAGGCCGTATCGGCGTGCCGGGCGCGTGCGTCACGCGTCGTCGAGGTCGCCGATCTCCCACCGGCCTATCGCACGACCAGCCGGGCCGCGCACCTCTCCGGACGCGAGCAGGCCGAGCGCACAGCGATCGTCGAGGCCCTCGACCGGGCCCGGGGCAACAAGGTCCACGCGGCGAAGGACCTCGGCATCAGTCGCACCACGCTGTACGCGCGGATGCGCGCACTCGGAGTCTGACCTTCGGATCCGACCGTCGCGGCCGTCAGTCCGCGTTCGCCGGCGCGCCGGAGGGGTCCCGCAGCGTCTGGCGCGCCAGCGCAGCGATGAGGTCGGTCCGGGCCACGATGCCGACCAGGGTCTGTCCCTCCAGCACCGGGACCGCGTCGCATCCGCTCTCGGCCAGCAGCGGCAGCAGGGCGCCGACCGGCGTGCTCCGGGTCGCCACCGCAGGATCGGTCGACATCACGTCCGCTGCGCTCAGCTCGGTGTCGCCGGAGCGCATGAGCCGGCGCACGAGATGGATCTGGAACACCACCCCGACGAACGTGCCCTCGCCCGTGATCACCGGCAGAGAGGTGAAACCGTACTCGTCGAAGAGGGCCGCGACGTCCCGCAGCGGCGTCTCGGGTCCGACGGTCACCAGCTCGTGCGACATCACATCCGTCGCGGCGAGCGGACCCGTACGGTGCCCGGCGGCTCGGAGCTCGGCCGCACCGATCAGACGTGCGAGGTCGGCGACGCCGAGATTGAGCGACTGCTCGTAGCGATCCAGGATCCCGGTCAGTTCGTCTTCGTCGAGACCCAGCCGCGCGGCCGGCGGCGGCGCGGCGTCGAACCGGCGGTAGGGATAACGTCGCCCGGTCAGCCGCGCGTAGCCGGCGGCGAGTATCACCAGCAAGAGGGTGCCGGCGAGAACGGGCGCGAGGACGAACCGGAAGCCAAGCGAGTGGATCGTCTCCGGACTGAGCGCGGCCGTCATCGCCACCGCACCGGCGGGCGGGTGGACCGCGTGGCATCCGATCATCAGCGCCACGGACAGTCCCACCGCCAGCGCCACCCGGACCGCGGGGTGCGACACCGTCAGGGTCGCGGCCACTCCGACGACGGCCGAGACCGCGTTGCCGACAGTCGCGGGCCACGGTTGGGCCAGCGGACTGTTCGGCGCCGCGAAGACGAGCACGGCCGTCGCCCCGAACGGCGCGATCAGGAAGAGCCCGGTCCTCAGGTCCACGCCGGACGCGGCAAGCACCAGGCCGACGAGTCCGAGCGCGATCCCCGCCCCTGCCCCGGCCCGGATCGCCTCGCGGAGCGAGATGCCCCCGGCCACCGGTCCGAGACCACGCAACGCGCCACGGATCCGGCCCGACGGGCGCACGTTCACTCTGGTCCTCCGTAAGTCGTCGCTGACAGGTCGGCGTCTCACGGTAGCCACGGCGTCGGCGGCGATCGCCGGGACCCCTGTACAGCGCAGGTGTTCAGTTTCTGGACACGGCGCGAGGCCGGAACGGTGGGAGAAATAAGTCAGGTCGCATCTATGACCCAGATCACTTCGACCCACCGCCGACTTCGTCCCGACCAGGAGGCCCCATGACCGCCGTCGCACCCGACACCGCCCAGCACACCGCCCTGCACCCGCGTGTTCGCGACTTCATCTCCGCCGACCGCCCGATGCTGATCGGCGGTGAATGGGTCTGGTCGGCGTCGGGCCGCACCTTCGAGACCCTCGATCCCGCCACGGCACGGCCGATCACCTCGGTCGCGCACGGCGACGCGGCCGACATCGACCGCGCGGTCCGCGCGGCACGGCAGGCCTTCGACGACGGGCCGTGGACCCGGATGAAGCCGAACGAACGCGAACGCCTGCTCTGGCGGGTCGGTGACATCCTCACCGAGCGCGCCGAGGAGTTCGGTCAGCTGGAGGCGCTCGACAACGGCAAGGCGGCCACCATCGCCGCTGCGGTCGACACCAACTGGTCGGCCGACATCTTCCGCTACAACGCGGGTCTCGCGACCAAGATCACCGGCTCCACGGTCGACGTCTCGATGCCGTTCGTGCCCGGCGGCGAGTTCCACGCCTACACGCTCCGCGAACCCGTGGGCGTCTGCGGCCTGATCGTGCCGTGGAACTTCCCGCTGCTGATGGCCGCGTTCAAGCTGGCGCCCGCACTCGCCGCCGGCAACACCGTCATCCTCAAACCGGCCGAGCAGACCCCGCTGACGGCTCTGCTCCTCGGTGAGGTGTTCACCGAGGCCGGCTTCCCACCGGGCGTGGTCAACATCGTCACCGGTTACGGCGAGGCCGGTGCGGCGCTGGCCGCCCACGACGACGTCGACAAGATCGCTTTCACCGGTTCCACCGAGGTCGGTAAGAAGATCGTCGACGCCGCGAAGGGCAACCTCAAGAAGGTCTCGCTCGAACTCGGCGGCAAGAGCCCCAACATCGTCTTCGCCGACGCGGACTTCGAGAAGGCGGTCGCGGGATCGGTGGCGGCCTGGATGTTCAACCACGGGCAGTGCTGCGTCGCCGGCACACGACTCTTCGTCGAACGACCCATCTTCGACGACTTCACCGCAGCAGTCGCCGAGGCCGCATCCCAGGCGAAGATCGGTCCGGGATTGGATCCGACCACCGAGCTCGGCCCCCTCGTCAGCCAGGAACAGTTCGATCGTGTCTCCGGGTATCTCTCCGCAGGTCTCGCCGACGGTGCACGCGCCCTGACCGGCGGAAAGCGTTGGGGCGATGAGGGTTTCTTCATCGAACCGACCGTGTTCGTCGACGTCGAGCCGAGCTTCTCGATCGTGCAGGAGGAGATCTTCGGACCCGTCGTCGCCGCCATGCCGTTCGATGCGGACAGCGGTGTGGCCGCCGCGGCCAACGACTCCATCTACGGTCTGGCAGCCGGCATCTGGACCACCGACCTGTCCAAGGCGCACCGGACTGCCCGCCAGATCAAGGCCGGATCGGTGTGGGTGAACCAGTACAACGGCTTCGACACGGCCATGCCGTTCGGTGGATACAAGCAGTCGGGCTGGGGCCGCGAACTCGGCTCGTCGGCCATCGAGCTCTACACCCAGACCAAGGCCGTCAACATCTCGCTCTGACCGCATCGAATTCCCACCCTCCCGTACACGTAAGGAGCACAACCCCATGTCTCTCACCACCAAGGCCGCCGTCCTCACCGGACCCGGAAAGCCGTTCGAGATCGTCGAACTCGACCTCGACGAGCCCCGCGAGGGCGAGGTGCTGATCAAGTACACCGCCGCCGGCCTGTGCCACTCCGACCTGCATCTCACCGACGGTGATCTCCCGCCCCGCTATCCGATCGTCGGCGGCCACGAGGGTTCGGGAATCATCGAGGCCGTAGGCCCCGGGGTCACCAAGGTCAAGCCCGGGGACCACGTGGTCTGCAGCTTCATCCCGAACTGCGGCACCTGCCGCTACTGCTCCACCGGCCGGCAGAACCTCTGCGACATGGGTGCCACCATCCTCGAGGGATCGATGCCCGACGGCACGTTCCGATTCCACGGCGGCGGTGACGATTTCGGCGCCATGTGCATGCTCGGCACCTTCGCCGAGCGAGCGACGATCTCGCAGCACTCGGTGGTCAAGGTCGACGAATGGCTTCCGCTCGACAAGGCGGTTCTCGTCGGTTGCGGCGTGCCTTCCGGTTGGGGCACGTCGGTGTACGCGGGCGGCGTCCGTGCCGGTGACACGGTGGTCATCTACGGCATCGGCGGCCTGGGTATCAACGCGGTACAGGGCGCGGTGTCGGCGGGGGCCAAGTACGTCGTGGTCGTCGACCCGGTCGCCCTCAAGCGGGACACGGCGCTGAAATTCGGTGCGACACACGCCTTCGCCGATGCCGCCGAAGCCGCGGAGAAGGTCAACGAGCTGACCTGGGGACAGGGCGCCGACCAGGCCCTGATCCTCGTCGGCACGGTCGACGCCGAGGTGGTGGCGAATGCGACCGCCGTGGTCGGCAAGGGCGGCACGGTCGTGATCACCGGTCTCGCCGACCCGACGAAGCTGACCGTGCAGGTCTCCGGAACCGACCTGACCCTGAACCAGAAGACGATCAAGGGCAGCCTGTTCGGCTCGGCCAACCCGCAGTACGACATCGTCAAACTGCTGCGCCTGTACGACGCCGGGCAGCTCAAGCTCGACGAACTCATCACGCAGACCTACACCCTCGACCAGGTCAACGACGGATACCAGGATCTGCGGGACGGCAAGAACATCCGCGGGGTCATCATCCACGCGGAGTGATACCCGGCCGGTTCGCCTGAGGTGTGTTCTCCCTCGGGCGAACCGGCCACCCACGTCGGCGGTCTCGCAGCACCCACGACGCCGTTGTGGGAGTGGCTGCGTGGCGCGGCCGCAGGGTTGTCCGTCGATGACGATCTCACTCGTCGCCGTCGTCGGTATGTCGTTCGGCGTGGCCCGGGCAGGCACCCGGGGCCGACGATCCGAGCGGGACCGGGCCGAAAACGGCCTAGTCCGCCGGTTCCTCGCTCCCTAGCGCCGCGACGAGTTGCGCCGACCAGGTGTCGACGACCAGCGCGCGCCGGGCCGAGTCGTCGGACAGTGTGTCCGCCAGACCCAGCCCGCGCGCCATGTCGAGTGTCGCCTGTACGAGCCGATGCCCGGTCTCGTCATCCGCGGGCACCCCCATCGCCGCCATGGTGCGCTGGTGGGCCTCCCGCGCGAACTTCGCCTCCAGCGGCAGGATGAGCCGCCGCAGCGCGGGATCGGATGCGGCGGCCGCCCACACCTGCAGTGCGGCCTTGAATTCGGTACCGGTGTAGACGGCCACGGCCCGTTGGACGGCCCGGATGATCCGGGCGGGCGTGACCCGGTTCGCGGTCGTCCCGTCCGTCGGCTCCGACGAGGTGGTCGGGTCCACACCGGCAGCCCGGGTCAGATCCTCGAAGACCTGCTCGAGCGTCGCCGTGATCAGGGCCTCCCTGGTCGGGAAGTGATGTTGCGCCGCCCCGCGCGACACGCCGGCGCGTTCGGCGACCGCAGCCACCGTCGCGGCCGCCCAGCCCTCGACGGCCAGCACGTCCACAGTCGACCGCAACAGCCGCTCGCGCGTCAAGCGCGACCGTTCCTGTTGCGGCGAGCGGACATTCGCCGACGTCGTACTCAACTCAGGCCTCAGTAGGACTTCGGCAGTCCGAGGCTGGTCTGCGCCACGAAGTTGAGGATCATCTCTCGGCTCACCGGCGCGATGCGGGCGATCCGGGCGAGGCTCAGCATCGGCGCCAACCCGTACTCGGTGGTGAGCCCGTTGCCGCCGAGCGAATGCACCGCCTGGTCGACGACCTTCACACAGGCTTCTGCGGCAGCGTATTTCGCCATGTTGGCCGGTTCGGCGGCGCCCCAGTCGTCGCCCGCGTCGTAGAGCGTCGCGGCCTTCTGCATCATCAGCTTGGCCATCTCGAGTTCGACCTTGCCCTGCGCGAGCGGGTGCGCGATCGCCTGGTGTGCGCCGATCGGCGTCTTCCACACCGTGCGTTCCTTCACGTACGACACCGCCTTGTCGAGCGCGAAGCGGCCCATCCCGACGGCCGATGCCGCGGCCATGATCCGTTCCGGGTTGAGTCCCGCGAAGAGCTGACTGAGTGCGGCGTCCTCGGACCCGACGAGCGCGTCGGCCGGCAGCCGCACGTCGTCGAGGAAGAGCTGGAACTGCTTCTCGGGGTTCTGCAATTCCATGTCGATCATGGTGTACGAGAAGTTCTCGGAGTCGGTGGGGACGATGAAGAGCGCGGGCTTGAGGTTGCCGGTCTTGGCGTCCTCGGTGCGCGCGACGATGAGCACCGCCTGCGCCTGATCGACGCCGGAGATGTAGACCTTCTGTCCGGTGAGCAGCCAGTCGGAACCGTCACGACGGGCCGTCGTGGTGATCTGGTGAGAATTGGAGCCGGCGTCGGGTTCGGTGATGCCGAAAGCCATCGTGATCGACCCGTCGGCGAGACCCGGCAGCCAGCGCTGCTTCTGGTCGTCGGTACCGAAACGGGCGATCACGTTCCCGCAGATGGCCGGTGAGACGACGAGCATCAGCAGCCCGGTGCCCGATGCGGCGATCTCCTCCATCACGATCGCCAGCTCGTACATCCCGGCGCCGCCGCCGCCGTACTCCTCGGGGAGATTGACCCCGATGAAGCCGAGCTTGCCCGCCTCCGCCCACAGTTCGTCGGTCTTGCGTCCGGTGCGGGCGCATTCGCGGAAGTACTCCTGGCCGTATTTGGCCGCGAGTCCGGCCACCGCGGCGCGCAGCTCGGCACGCTCGGTGGTCTCCACGAAGGGGTTGGTGTCCACGGTCATCTCGATGCTCCCTGTTTCAGTCGTCGATGTGGTTCGTCTGCGGACGTGCGGCCACTCAGGCCTGGTAGCCGAGGCGTTTGGCGGCGAGGCCGTTCAAGATCTCGGTGGTGCCTCCGCCGATCCCGATGATGCGCATGTCGCGGTACTGTCGCTCGACCTCGGTACCGGTCATGTACCCGAGGCCGCCGTGGAGCTGGACTGCCTTGTCGGCCACCCACTCCCCCACCTCGACCGCGGTGTTCTTGGCGAAACACACCTCGGCGATCAGGTCATCGGCGGAACCGACCTTCCGTTCGACGAGTGCGCGCGTGTACGTGCGCGCGATGTCGATGCGCCGCGCCATGTCCACGAGCGTGTCCTGCACCGACTGCCGAGCGATGAGGGGTTTTCCGAAGGTCTGCCGGTCACGCGCCCACTGGAGGGTCAGATCGAGGCAGCGCTGCGCGCTGGCGTACGCCTGCACCGCGAGGCCGGACCGCTCGGTGACGAAAGCTGTTGCGATCTGGGCGAAGCCGGAGTTCTCCGAGCCGACGAGGTTGCTGACGGGCACGCGCGCGTCGACGAAGGACAACTCCGCGGTGTCCGAACTCCGCCAGCCCATCTTGTCCAGCTTCCGGGTGACGGTGAACCCCGGAGTGTCCTTCTCGACCACGAGGAGGGAGACGCCGCCGGCGCCGGGGCCGCCGGTGCGGACCGCCACGACCACGAAGTCCGCGCGGACCGCCGAGGTGATGTAGGTCTTGGAGCCGTTGACGACGTAATGGTCACCGTCGCGGTCGGCTCTGGTCGTGAGGTGGCCGACGTCGCTGCCGCCACCGGGTTCGGTGATCGCGAGACTGCCGATCTTCTCCCCGGCGAGCGTCGGTCGGACCCACCGGTCGATCTGGTCCGGGTCACGCGCCGCGATCAGGTGCGGCAATGCGATGCCATGGGTGAACAGCGACGCGAACACACCTCCCGCCGCGCCCGCGTAATGCAGCTCCTCGCCGAGGATCGTGGTGTCGATCAGGTCGCCACCGGACCCGCCGACCTCCTCCGGGACACCGAGGCCGAACAGCCCGAGCTTCGCGGCCTCCACGTGCAGTTCGCGCGGGATGAGGCCGTCCCGCTCCCAGTCATCTTGATGCGGGAGGATGTGCTTGTCGACGAATCGGCGCACGGTGGAACGCAATTCGAGACGCTCGGGGGTCTCCCAGATCGGGTTGGCGATGGGCACAGGCGTTCTCCAGTCGGTTGGGGTGCGGCGGGTGGATGGGGGTGGGTCCGAGCGGTGTCAGGTCGATCGGGGCTCGCGCCCGCGGCCGGGCGGACCCGCGAAACACTGTGCGATCCCGGACCATTCGACGGCGTCGGGTCCGGTCAGTTCGAGCTGGAGATCGGCGAGCGCGCGGCGCTGCGTCACGAGGTGACAGAAGTCGAGTGCGGGTCCGCGGACCGAGTTGGCTGCGTCGGCCGGACCCCACGTCCACATCTCACCCGAGGGAGCGGTGAGGGCGTAGTGGAACGGCTCGGCCGGCGGGGTCCGACCGTTGACCATGTACGCGAAGTCCCGGGTTCGCACGCCGATGTGGGCGACACTGCGAATCCGGTCCGTCGGCAAGACGGTGACACCGAGGGCGTCGGCGATGTCGAGACCGTGCGCCCAGGTCTCCATGAGGCGCGCGGTGGCCATCGAGGCCGCCGACATCGGCGGGCCGAACCACGGGATCCTGGTGCCGGACGGGACCTCCCGCAGCGCATCGGCCAGCCGCCCGCGCGCCGATCGCCACCTGGCCAGGATCTCGTCGGCCGGCGCCGCCGCCCCGCTCTCGGCCGCGTCGTCGACGTAGGTCTCGGGGTTGTTCGACGCGGCCTCGGTGAGCAACCGGGCGAATTCGTCGGGATCGGTGGCGGCGATGGTCGCGACCTCGTCGGTCCATGCGAGATGGGCGATCTGGTGGGCGATGCTCCACCCCGGCGCAGGTGTCAGGGTGGCCCACCCCGCATCGTCGAGCTCCGCCACCAGCGCGTCGAGCTGAGCGGATTCGGCCTCGAGGTCGGCCACGACACCGAGCACCGCCGCTTGTCCATCGGAAGGCATGCGCTCAGCCTCACACAGGCCATCAGAAGAATCAAGCACGCTTGATTGTTTTTGCGTTCCGGTCCACCCGGCCGTTGCGGTGGCGGCCGGAAGGCCGCTCAGTGATAGAGGACGTCGACCGTGGCGCGACTGAGCAGCACGTCGTCGTACGACGTCATCGTGGCCTCGAAGGAGGAGATCCGGCGGCCGGTCTTGATCGGCGTGACCTCCACGACGACCTCGCTGCCGTCCACCGCGGGCGACCGGTAGAAGCCGATCGACATGTCGCCGATGGCATAGCCCTGACCGGCGCCGGCGTGGAGATGTCCGGCATACGAGGCGGCCTGACCGACGATCGTGGCGATCACGCCGCCGTGCATCGTGCCGAACATGTTGCCCATCCACAGTTCGGTCGCGCTGCGGAACCGGATACCGGAGTCGCGCTCGCCGGGCGCGTCGAGGACCTCCACCCGGCCGTTGAGCAGCGACGCCAGCGGCCCGGGCTCGCGCACCTTGTTCGCGATCTCGTCGATCACCAGGCGTCCGGACAGGGAGCCGGGGATCGCCTCCGGCAGCGCCGCATCGTGCTCGCCCGCGCAGGTGGACGGCGTGGCACCGGGTTTCGTCGACGGCGGGTCCCCGGCGAGTGCACGCCCCACGCGCACGTTGCGGGCGGTACCCATGCAGCAGAGGCCATCGCCGCCGCGGATCTCCACCGTCGTGGAACCCCAGCTGTCGTCGTGCATCGCCACCTCTGCCGACGCGGTGAGGGTCTCCCCTACCCGGGGTCGCCCATGCGCCGACATCGACAGCCGCGCCTGCAGCGTCGCGGCTGCCGGGTCGTCGTGGACGCGGTGGAAGGGGATGCCGCCGCAGTGGTCGAACAGGACCGCGAGCGCGGGTAGCTCGATGAGGCCGCGGTGATCGGCGAACTGCGCGCACAGCTCCTGGGAAGCACGCACCCCGGTTTCCGACACGGAGATGTCGCCGATGTGAAATGCGGACAGTGGGTCGTGCGGCTCGCTCATGAATTCCCTTCTATCAGCGATGAGCCGCCGATCTCACATTGGAGAGTCGAACATCACTCCCGTACTCTGACCGGGTACGTGTGTCCGAAGTGACGGGAGAGACAGATGCGACGCAAGGCTGTGGCAACACTCGGGGCGATTGCGGCAGTGGGAGCGCTCGGCATGGGAGCGGCGGACGCGCAGGCCGTTCCCGCGGAACGAGCCCTCAGCGTGGAGCAGGTCCCCAATGCCGGGGTCACCATCGACTCGAACAAGGTCACCGGCGGATTCGTGGCCGGCATCCTGGCATCGGCGACCGAGCCGGGTGTCACCCGGATCACGCTCAACACGACGCCGACCGAGGCGTGCGCGACCAACCTCGCCGGCGCACGCGTGGGCATCTCGTGGAGCAACACCACCAACGGGACCTCCGGTGACGAGGTGTTCGCCGCATGCACCGACGGCCGGCCCTCCGACGGCGTCGACGTCGCGACCGGAACGGGTTCCATCGAGTTCACGACGACGATCCTCGGAAAGGGCGATCAGACCTTCACGGTCGTCCCGGGCAGCGGTTCCTTCACCCGCTGATCAGTGCGGCCGGGGGCGCGTCATCGCCCCCGGCCGACCCGGCAGTAGACAATTCTGCAAATCTGTACACACGCCGGGTGAACACGTTCTAGATTTGGCCGCATGGCCGAGACAGTCACCCAACTCCTGCACGAGCGCGCCGAGGACGACAACCTCGCGATCACATATGAGGGTCGTCAATGGACGTGGCGTGAATACATCCACGACGCCGGCCGGTGCGCATCGGCGATCCTCGGGGTGGCCGACCCCAACCGGCCGATGCATGTGGGGGTCCTTCTCGGGAACACGCCCGACATGCTGTTCGCGCTGGCGGCCGGCGCACTCGGCGGTTATGTGACGGCCGGGATCAACAACACCCGCCGCGGCGACGGACTCGCCGCCGACATCCTGCGTGCCGACTGTCAGATCCTCGTCACCGACGCCGAACACCGGCCCCTTCTCGAGGGACTGGATCTGCCCGGCGTGACCGTGCTCGACACCTCCACTCCGCAGTGGTCGGACATGCTCTCCGGCGCAGGCGAATTGGTCCCGCACTCGGTGCCGGGTGCGATGGACACCTTCATGCTGATCTTCACCTCCGGCACCAGCGGTAACCCGAAACCGGTCCAGTTCGCGCACATGATGATGCCCTTTGCGGGCCCCGTGCTCGCCGACAAGTACGACATCGGCCCGGGGGACGTCTGCTACCTGTCGATGCCCCTGTTCCACAGCGCCGCCCTCATGGGCGGGTACTGCGTCGCTCTCTGCGGAGGCGCCGCGATCGCTCCGGCCAAGTTCTCCGCGTCGACATTCCTCGATGACATCCGCCGGTACAACGCGACCTACATGAACTACGTCGGTAAACCGCTCGCCTACATCCTCGCGACCGAACCGAAGCCCGACGACGCCGACAACCCGCTCCGTGTGGCCTTCGGCAACGAGGCCACCGACCGCGACATCGACGATTTCTCCGAACGCTTCGGCTGCACGGTCTGGGACGGATTCGGCTCCACCGAGCTGGCCATCATCATCACCCGCGAGCCGGGCACCCCGCACGGATCGATCGGCAAGGGCTTCCCCAATGTGGCCGTGTACAACTCGGCGACGATGACCGAATGCCCGCGAGCCGAATTCGACGCCAACGGAGCGCTGTCCAATTCCGACGAGGCCATCGGCGAACTCGTGAACATCGAGGGCGGCGGCATGTTCATGGGTTACTACAACGATTCCGAGGCGACCAGCGAACGACTCCGCAACGGGATGTACTGGTCCGGCGACCTCGCCTACAAGGATGCCGACGGTTGGATCTATCTGGCCGGCCGAACCGGCGACTGGATGCGTGTCGACGGCGAGAACATCGCCGCGGGACCGATCGAGCGCATCCTGCTGCGTATCCCGGAGATCAATCGCGTAGCCGTCTACGCCGTTCCCGACGAGCACGTCGGCGACGCGGTGATGGCCGCCGTGGTGCTCCAGGACGACACCGAACTCACTCCGGAATCCTTCGCCGAGCAGCTCGCCGCGCAGGCGGACCTGTCCCCCAAGGCCTGGCCGTCCTTCGTGCGCATCGCCGAGGACCTGCCCTCGACCGCGACCAACAAGATCCTCAAACGCGCACTGAAGGCGGAGGGGGCCACCGCCGGCGCGGGCACCCTGTGGGTCCGGGAGCCGCGAACCCGCGTCTATCGAGAAGCGGTGGGCGCCAGCGCATGACCGACACCCAGACGTCCCCCAACGCCCCACCCGCGGCCGAGGCGTCACTGTTGCCCGAGCTCGGGTACTACGCGCTCTCCCGCCACCCGGTCGACCCGGCCGAGCTCGCCGAGGAGGCCCGGCTCGCCGACCGCGCGGGGTTCGGAGCGGCGTTCGTCTCCGAACGCTTCAACGTCAAGGACGCCGCCGTACTCGCCGGCGGCCTCGGCGCGGTGACCACGCGCATGGGGGTCGCCACCGCCGCCACCAATCACAACACGCGGCATCCCATCATCACCGCATCCATGGGCGCGACCCTCTCGACGATGACCGGCGGCAGGTTCGCCCTCGGTCTGGGGCGCGGGTTCGCGGCGCAGTGGCAGGTGCTCGGCGTACCCGACGTGACCAGTGCCCAGCTCACCGACGCAATCACCGTCCTACGGACACTGTGGCGTGGAGAGATGATCCTCGGGCACGACGGCGCCCTCGGCAAGTACGACTACCTCAATCTGGGTGTCGCCGTGCCCCCGGTCCCGATCATGCTGGTGACCATGTCCCCCAACACATTACGGTTGGCGGGTCGAATCGCGGACGGCGTCGTGCTCCACACCTTCTTCTCCGACGAGGCGACCAGCGCCGCGGTCCGGACCGTCCGGAACGCGGCCGAACAAGCCGGGCGAGATCCGGGGGAGGTACGGATCTGGTCCGTGATCGCCACGGTTCCCGACCATTTCGACGACGCCGACCGTCTACGCCGCCTGTACGGCCGTCTCGCCACCTATCTGCAGGGATACCCGGACGTGCTGGTGAAGGCCAACGGATGGGATGCCGGAGACCTTGACCGTGTCCGTGCCAGTGCGGCTTTCGCCGGTGCGCGCGGGCCGATCGATGCCACCGCGACGGTCGAGGAGCTGACCGAGCTCGCCGGGATCATCCCGGCGTCCTGGATCGCCGACAGCGCGGTCGGCAGCGCGAGGGACTGCGCCGCCGCGGTCGCCCGGCAGTTCGAGCTCGGCGTCGACTCGGTCATCATGCACGGCGCGGCCCCCTCGGAACTCCTACCCGTGGTCGACGCCTACCGGTCGCTGCGACCCGGGTTGCCGGGGCTGCCCGCGAATCCGGGTGCGGCGCGAGCCTCGTAGTGGTGCGCGGTGCCGCTCAGTCCGGGACGCCGGGCGGCACCGAGTTCAGAAGCGCGCCTGCCTCCACGCGCAGCTGCTGCCCGGTGACGTATCGGGCGGCGTCCGACGCCAGATACAGGACCGCTTCCGTGACGTCCTCCGGTGCGAGCAGATCGACCGGCATCGCGTGCAGCGACGCGAAGACGTCTTTCACATCGTCATACGCCGGCTTGTCCAGGTCCGGCCGGAACAGACGGTAGATCTCGTCGTGGTGGACCATCGCGGTGTCGACGTTGCCCGGATGGATCGCGTTGACCCGGATGCCTTTTGGTGCGAGATGACGCGCCAGGTCGTTGACGAGCCGGGCGACCGCGCGTTTGGAATGACCGTAACCACCCGCCCCCGGCCCCGCCTGCGCGGACTCGAACGACGGCATGAACGCAGCCATCGATCCGATGCAGATGATCGACGCCCCCGACTCCAGATGCGGCAGCGACAACTCGAGCGTGTTGATGATGCCACCGAGATTGACCGCGACGGTGTTCATCCAAGTCACAGAGGGACTTTCGGGCCCGAGCGGGCTGATACCGGCATTGGCGACGACGATGTCGAGTCGACCGAACTCCGACACCGCCTCGTCGATCGCGGCCTGGAGGGCATCGCGACTGCGCACGTCGGCGATCTTGGCGATGACCCTGCGGTCCGTCGCGTCAACCATCTTGGCGGTCTGCTGGAGATCATCCGGGGTGCTCATCGCGTAGTTGACGGTGGTGATCTGGTCACAGATGTCGACGGCGATGATGTCGGCACCCTGCTCGGCCAACCGCACGGCGTGGCTGCGTCCCTGACCTCGTGCCGCACCGGTGATCAGTGCAACCTTGCCGTCGAGTCTGGTGGTCACTCGGTTCTCCTCGATCTCGGGCCGTTCGCGATCCGGGCGACAGGCTCGGCGCACCGTGGGTGCATCCTAATCCGGAACGACCGGCCATGTGGCCGAATGGATTTCCCGGCGCGACGGCCGGTCCGCGCACCACCGACGACCCGCACGGCCCGGTACGGGCGACTCTCTGGACACCAGTCCACCGACTCGGTAGTGTCGCCTCCACCGGCCGGAGGTGAGCGCCATCACACCTACTGCCATCTTCCGCCGGCCGAAAGGATGCCTGCGTGCCCGAGATCGCCGAGATCCCCACCTGCGTCGAGGATCTGACTCCCACATGGCTGACAGATCTGCTCACGAGCAACGGTCACCCGGCCGCCATCGATTCCATCTCCGCCGAACCGGTGGGAACCGGACAGATGGCCGGGTCGTACCGATTGACGCTGAATCACGCTGTCAGCTCCGATATCCCGGGGACGATCGTCGCCAAACTCGCCACCGGGGACACCGCACAACGGCAACTCGGTTCGGGCGTGTTCCGCAACGAGGTGCGCTTCTATCGGGATCTGGCCGCGGGTTTCACGGTGCCGACGCCCACCTGCTTCGCCACGACGATCTCCGATGCCGGCACCGAGTTCGTGCTGCTCCTAGAGGACATGGGTGACGCGGTCCAGGGCGACCAGATCTCCGGATGTTCGGCCGCACAGGCCGAGTCGGTCGCCATCGCGGCGGCGGGCCTGCACGCGCCCCGCTGGAACGACCCGACCCTCTTGGCAGAGATCCCGCTGCCCACCGCCTCCGATCGTGAGGTGATGGACTCGATACTCGGCCCCATGGCCGACCTGTATCGCGAACGTTTCGACCCCGACGGTCTGTCGTCGGCAGCCATCGACTGGTTGGTCCGGGAGGCCGGTGACTGGCTCGTCGCACCACTGACGAACACCGCTCTCATCCACGGCGATCTGCGCGTCGACAACGTCCTCTTCGGGCCGGTGGGAGAGGTCACGATCATCGACTGGCAGACCATCACCACCGGTAACCCTCTCCGCGACATCGCGTTCTTGCTGAGCACCAGCCTTACGACCGAGGACCGTCGCCGACACGAACGCGGGATCGTCGCGTCGTATCATCGCGCGCTGGTCACCGCGGGGATCGACGACTACACGCTCGACGATTGCTGGGACGACTACGTCGGCAACCTGATCCAGGCACCGCTGATCACCGTCTTCGGCTCCGCCGCTGCGCAACCCACCGAGCGCGGCACGGCGATGTTCGACGCGATGCTGTCGCGCAGCGCCGCCGCCATCGACGATCTCGTCCCCGGCGGACTCTGACCCGTGACGTCACTCGTCATCGGCGGCAACGGGTTCCTCGGCTCACGCCTCGTGCGGCGGCTCGTCGAGTCCGGTGAGGACGTCCGCGTCCTGACCCGCTCGACGAGTGACCTCCGATCGTTGACCGGACTCGATGTCGAACACGTCACCGGTGATCTGTTCGACGCGGCATCCCTCGAGCGAGCCATGCGCGGTTGCGAGGTGGTGTACCACTGCGCCGTGGACACCCGCGCGTGGTTACGCGACCCCGCACCGCTGTACCGCACGAACGTCGACGCACTGAGATCGGTGCTCGACGTCGCCGCCCGGCAGTCGCTGCGCAGATTCGTCTTCACGAGCAGTGTCGCCACCATCGGTCGAGTCCGGGGCCGTCCGGCGACCGAAGCCGATCGGTTCAACTGGTCGCGACAGGCACCCGACTATGTGAAGAGCCGCGTGGCGGCCGAGGACCTGGTGCTCCGGCGCGCCCGGGACGGTGCCGTGCCCGCGGTCGCCATGTGTGTCGCCAACACCTACGGCCCGGGCGACTGGCAACCCACGCCGCACGGCGCGTTCGTCGCCGGCGCCGCGCTCGGCAGGCTGCCGTTCACCATCCGTGGCTGTCGTGCCGAGTCCGTCGGCATCGACGACGCCGCTCGCGCCCTCCACCTCGCCGCGGATCGGGGGGTGGTCGGCGATCGGTACATCGTGGCCGACCGGTCCATCGACATCGGGGAGATCGTGTCCGTCGCAGCAGCGGCCGCTGGTCGCCGACCCCCACGAGTGGTCCTCCGCCGGCCCGCCCTGTATGTCTGCGGTGCAGCAGGTTCCGCACGTGCCGCGGTGACCGGGCGCCCCGTGCAGCTGACGATCCCCGCGGTCCGATTGATGCACTTCATGTCCGAGATGGATCACGGCAAGGCCGAACGCGACCTCGACTGGCACCCCGAACCGGTCACCGACGCCATCGCCGACGGCGCCCGCTTCTGGCTCGAACGCCGCGCCGCGCGCGCAGCCGCCGAACGATCCCGCGACCGGTGAACGGCGACGGTCACACGCGGCGGCCTGACGGACCGGCCAGGATGTCGGCGAGTTCGTCGAGGCTGTACGGCGAGGTGTCCTTGTGATCGCGATAGGCGACGAAGCTCGCCTGCTGCGTCTCGAACCGACCGATGAAACCACCGGCCGCACTGAAGATGTCACCGGAGATGTGTTCGGCGGCGTCGCCGGCGAGGAAGACATACAGCGGGGCGACGTACTCCGGCGGCGCGGGATCGAGTGCGGCGTCGCGGGTGAGGTCGTCGAGAATACCCCGGCGATGCAGACCTTCGATGTGCGCGACGTAGTCGTCGCCGGATGACAGGCGCGACTTGGCTCCGGGCATGACCACGTTCACCCGGACGCGGTGATCGCGGAGATCGGCGGCAGCGGCCAGCGCGAGTGCGTTGACACCGCCTTTGGCTGCGGGATAGCCACTCCCGCCGAACATGCCGAGAGAAGCCGCCGATCCGGTGAGGACGATCGAGCCCGACTCCTGCTCGACGAAGACCCGCCCCGCGGCCTGTACGAGGTGGAATGCGCTCATCAGATGGGCGTCGAGCTGCTCGCGGAACTCGGCGGGGGTGATCGTCAAGACCGTGGACGCCGGCGGTTCCGCGATCCCGGCGCAGTTGATGGCGATGTCGAGCGCGCCGAACTCCTCGAGCGCCACCTCGACCATCGCCTGCGCCACGCCGTCGTCACCGGCGGACCCGCTGACCCCCACGGCATAACCTCCGCCCCCGCGGATCTCGGCGACCGTGGCGTCGACGGCGTCCGGGTCGCGTCCGTTGACCACCACCGAGACGCCCTGACCCGACAGGGCATACGCGACCGCCAGACCGATACCGCGGGTCGCACCCGCGACGACGGCGACCCGGCCGCCGAGTCCGGCGGAGCCGGGTGACCGGCCCCCGCCGGAGGTCACGCCGAGCTGCCGACCGGCGTGATCGGGATCGACCGTCCGCGGTCGGTGAACTCGAAACTCGCGCCGCCGCTGAACCGCGCGACGGACACCTCACCGAACTCCTTGCGGGCGGTGTCGGAGACGCCGACGCGCACCCGCAGCTCGCCGTCGACGACTTCTGCGTCGACGACGGCCAGATACGGGTCGACCGCGGTCGCCGCGGCCTGCAGGGGTTCGAGATGGTCCACGTCGATGATCGACATCCAGCCGCCGTCGGTCATCGCGTGTGACTCCTGGGGTATCCGTACCAGGGCCGTCTCGCCGTCGACCTCGGTGGTCACCCCCGTGTACTGGATCGGTCCGAAGCACGGATGCAGCGCCAGCACCTCGGCGAAACCCGCCACGCCGGTGGGCAGATCGAGCGCGGCGCGGATCCGGTCGGCGGCGAGCCCGGCGATACCGATCAACTGTTTGCGGAAGATCTCGATGGTCTGCGCGGCACTGTCGGCGGACCTGCGCAGGCTCACGAGAAAACCCAGCGACAGCAACTGGTGTTGCAGCGCAACCTCTTCGGCGACCCGCACCAGCGCCGATGTCGACCACTCCGCGAATTGCAGGTCCTCGACGAGAGGCCCCCGGTAATCGACCCAGCCGTCGGCCTCCGAGGTGTCGATCGGCGACAGGACGAGTTGGCCGGCCCGGGTGGCGAACATGTCGACCGAGTCGGGCGGCAGTGGGAGCTCGTCGCGATCGGGCTCGATGGTGACCGTCCACTCGCAGTGCGGAGTCCGCCCGGCCGGCCGCCGGGGCGGACGATGAACGGGCCGGATCCGGGCACGACGGTTGGTGGCGATGGCCGTCGCGTCGAACGTGGGGTCCTCGATGTCGTGGCACATGGTCGTCACGTAGTCGTCGCCGAGGGGTTCGACGTCGAGCAGGGCGCCGCAGTGATCGAGGACGAACGAACCGTGGTATTCGTCGTCGATCCGGTAGCGGAAGTCCATGAACTGCGGTGGGGCGCCGATGTCGAGCTGCAGACACTTGAACATGTCCTCGACGCCGTCGCCGTCGATACCCAGCGCGCTCCTCATCCGGTGCGTGTAGACGGGGCTGGCTGCCATCCATTCCTCGATGGCGATCTTGCCCATGACGTCTCGCCCGAACGCGCTGATGAGGTGCGCCATCCCGCTGCGGTCGATCATCTGACCCGAGAGCAACAGTTCGGGGACGAGCACGGCGAGCTGATCCTGACTCAGACCTTGGTAGGTCGGGGCTGTGGAAGTCACGTCAGATCACCAGAACGCGACCGGCGCCTTGCCGAAGTCGTACCACCCCGGCAGGTTTCCGGGCGCCGACTTCTCGACCCGCTTGAGCATCGGTTCGCTCATCGCGTTGTCCTTCATCATCTCGATGAAGAGGGCGGAGACGTTGCCGTAGTCGAAGAAGTCTCGCTGCCAAGAGAACTGGAAGTTCCCGCCGTACTTGAACCAACTGCCCTGGATGCCCTCGAGGGCGTAATGGCTACCGTCGGCGCGGGTGCCCTCGTAGATCTGCTTCCACAACCCGATCATGTCGCCGGTGCGATCGTCGATCACCCACGCCTGGTAGGGGTACTCCCAGCCCTGCAGGCCTTCCATCTCCTGCCCCAGTGCGAGCTCGCGGATCTCCTCACGGCCGACGGCCATGAAGTCCTTCTTGGGACCGTAGTTCCACCCGTAGGTGGCGTCCTCGGTGTAGAAGTCGGCGAGGGGCTTCCAGTCCCCCGCCTTCTCGGCCTCGATGTTGGCGGCGAGCCACCGCTCCTTCATCTCGTCCAGTTCGGCGCGATCAAAAGACATGTGTTACACCTTCATTCGTCGTCGTGGGTGACGTCTTGACTGGTTTGGTCCTCGATGATCCGAAGAGCCTGCGTCGGGCAGAAGTGCACACCCGCCTCGACCTCGGCACGTTTGGATTCGTCGGGGTCGGCGTCGAGGATCTCGACATGATCCGTGTGCGCGGCGAAGACGTCGGGCGCCTCCATCTCGCACATGCCGTGCCCCTGGCACAGATCCAGATCGACCTCGACGCGCATCAGGAGGCCTGGCGCTTCCGGTACGCGACCCGGCACGGCTGCTGCAGCTGGACGACCATCTTGGAGTGGTCGTTGCGGTAGCTCTCCGGGGGTTGCAGCATCTCGAACTCGTAGTTCTGGAAGAGCACGGAGAAGATGGCCTTCAGCTGCATGATCGCGAATTGTGCTCCGACACAGCGGTGCCGGCCGGCACCGAAGGGGATCCACGTCCACCGGTTGACCAGGTCCTCCTGGCGGGGCTTGTCATACCGGTCGGGGTCGAAGGTGTCCGCGTCGGGGAAGTCCTCGGGCAGACGGTTGGAGATCGCCGGCGAGACGGCGATCGACTGACCGGCCTTCACCTCGACATCCTCGACGTGGAAGTCGTTCTGTACCACGCGCATCAGGATGATCAGCGGCGGGTGGAGCCGCAACGCCTCCTTGAGGGCGTTCTCCAGCTGCGGCATCTGCCGGGTGTGGGCGAAGGTGTACTCCGGGCGCTCACCGGGCGGGGTCTCGCCGTAGATCTCGTCGAGCTCGGTATACACCCGCGCCATGTATTCCGGGTTGCGCAGCAGCTCGATGAGTGTCCAGGCCGCGGTCCCCGATGTGGTGTGGTGTCCGGCGAACATCATCGAGATGAACATGCCGGTGATGGTGTTCGCGTCGAATCCGACCTGGACGAGCACGTCCATCAGGTCGCGATCCTCCTTGTCCTCGGTGGGATTCGCGATCCGCTCGTCCATGACGCCCTGGATGAACTCGACCAGCTCGGCGCGCGCCTCGTCGCGCTTGTGGAAGCTCTCGATGTCGGCGTTGTAGTCCACGTAGGCGATCGGGTCGGTGCCCTTCTCCAGGTCGTGGAAGAGGTGGGCGATGTGTCCGCTGAGCCGCTCGCGGAACTTGCGGCCGATGAGGCACGCCGACGAGGTGTACAGCGTCAGTTCGGAGAAGAAGTCGAGCAGGTCGATCTCGCCCTCGTCGCCCCACTCGGCGATGATCCGCTCGACCTCGTTGGGGATCGTCACCGCGTGCTGCTTCATGTGGGCGCCCTTGAGCGCCGAATTGTGGATGGCCTTGGACCGCTCCTCGGGGCTCGCGTCGAACACGACGCCCTCCCCGAACACCGGGGTCATGAACGGATAGGCCGCGGCCTGATCCAGGTCCTCCTCCGGGGCGCGGAAGAACTCCTCGCTCGCGGCCGCACCCGAGACGAGCACCACCTCCCGGTCGGCGAGCTGGAACATGCCGACGTCCCCGCATTCCTCGCGGACGCGCCAGAAGAGCGAGATCGGGTCGGTGGCGAGTTCGTCGAGGTGCCCGTGCTCGCCGTCGCCCCCCGAGACACGATTCGGTTGTTTCAGGCCTGATTCGGTGATGGCGGTCATCGATCCGTCCCCTTCTCCTGTGTTGCCTGTCGTTTGTTGTCGCTCACCGCGCCCTCGGCCTCCACGTCGACCGATCGCATGTGCGCACCGCGCGGCATGGTCACCATGGCCGCAACGGCCTGCGCGATGTGCTCGGGTGAGAGGAAGTTGCCGTGCCGGGCCAGACCGTGGGCGATCCAGTCGTTGAGCATGTTCTCCGTGGCCGTCGCGTCGAGGTTCATCCCCATCCCGGTGATGGTCTGCCCGGGACGCACCACTCCCGCGCGCACGCCCGTGCCCTCGAGTTCGAGCTGGATGGTCGCCACGAGACCGTCGATCCCCGACTTCGCGGCGACATATGCCGACGACCAGGGACGCGGGTGGGCGGCGACGTCCGAGCCGATGAACACGAAATCGCCTCGGGCACGGTCGATCATGCCGCGGATGGCGGCCCGGTAGATCCGATAGGCACCGGTGAGGTGGATGTTGACCTGATCGGCGAAGTGCTGGGTACTGGTCTCGTAGGAGAGGCCGATCGCGAGATCCCCGGCTCCGGCGACGACGATCTCGAGATCGCCGAGCGCCGCCTGCGCCTTGGCCACGCAGTCGACGACGGATTGTTCGTCGGTGACGTCGAGCGGCACGGCCACCGCCTCGCCTCCGGCGGTGGTGATCTTGTCGGCGAGCTCTTGCAGCTTCTCCACGCGTCGTGCCGCGAGAGCCACGGGATAACCTGCGGCCGCGAGGTATTCGGCGGTCGCCGCACCGATGCCCGACGAGGCGCCGGCGACGAGTACGGGACGACGCTGGGGGTGGGGACGGAATGCCATCAGCGCACCGTCACCTTCACCGGCAGATCGGCGAAGCCGCGCACGTTGACCGAGTGCACCCGCACCGCGTTGTCGATGTCGATGTCGACCGATCGGATCGACTTCACGACCTCGCCGAGTCCGATGTTCGCCTCGAGGCGCGCGAGGTGCGCGCCGAGGCAGAAGTGTGCGCCCAGTCCGAAGCTCATCAGCGCCTGACTGCAGTCCCGTCCGATCTGGTACTGATCGGCGTCGGCCCCGAACACCTCGGTGTCGCGGTTGGCCGAGCCCACGAGCAGCAGGACGCGATCGCCCGCGGGGATCACGAAGTCGCCGTAGGGCGCGTCCTCGACCACCCGTCGCACCACGATCTGTGTCGAGTTGTCGTAACGCAGTGTCTCCTCGGTCCACTCCGGGACGACGACCTCCGGGTCGGCGAAGACCTTGGCCAGTTCGTCGGGATTGCGCCAGCCCCAATAGAGGGCGTTGGCGAGGAGTTTGGTGGTGGTCTCGTTGCCTGCGACCACCATCAGCACCATGAAGCCGACGATCTCGTCCTCGGTGAGCTTTGTCTTCGTGCCTGATTCGTCGTCGATCTCGGCCTCGATGAGTGCCGACACCAGATCCTCGCCGGGGTTCTTGCGGCGATCGGCGATGAGCTCCGAATAGTACTTGTGCAGTTCGATGTACGCGTATATCGCCGCCTCCGGGAGGTCGAGATCCCCGTCCTCGCGGTGCAGCAGTAGATCCGACTGGTGACGCAGCTGGGTGCGGTCGGCCTCGGGGACGCCGAGCAGCTCGGAGACAACATCCATCGGCAGTAGCGCGGCGAAGTCGTGCACGAAGTCGAATTCGCCCTTGTCGAGGCACCTGCTCCAGTGCTGATGTGTCAGAGCGGTGATCCGACCCGTGAGTTCGTTGACCCGTCGCGGCGTGAACCCTTTCGACACCAGCTTGCGGATCCGCATGTGCTTGGGATCGTCCATCGCGAGGAACGACATCGACTTGTGGGCGTCGGGGCCGTAGGCCGAGGGGTCCATCGACACACCCCAGCTGTTCGAGAGTCGTTGCGTGTCACGGAATCCAGCCCGAACATCGGCGTGACCCGCCAGCGCCCAGAAGTCCATCCCGGCGTTGTAGTAGACCGGCGCCTCCGCGCGGAGACGGGAGTAGGTCGGATAGGGATCCTCGTGGAAACCATAGGCATACGGGTCGAAGGGGAGTTCATGCTCCATCCCCGACACCGCCGTCGTTTCGGTCATCACTTCTCCATCAGTAGATGTGCGGCTGCGACAAGACGTTCGGAGGTCTGCTCGTAGGTCATGTGACCCATACCGGCGTAGACGAGGCCGCCGGAGTAGATCATCTCGAGGGCGTCGAGCAGAGGTCCGGGATTCTCCGGGTCCTCCTCGAGCGCGGCGGCGAGGCGTCGGCGGATGAACGCGCCGATGCGGACCCGGAGGTGCTCGACGTCGGGATCGGTGCCCAGCAGCGCCACGGTGACCGCGCCGCCGAGCTGGCCCTCACCGGCCACCACCAGCGCGACCTCGCGCAACACCTGGGCGACCCGCTCGGTGGGCGACGCGGTGGGATCCGGTTCCAGCACCCCTGCGGAGAGCCGACGCCAGAACACCTCCGCGACGAGGTGACTCTTCGACGAGAAGTAGGTGTAGGCCGTTGCGGGCGCGACGCCGGCGATCTTGGCGACCGTCCGCACGGTCAGGCCGTCGAAGCCCTCGGCATTCAACACGTCGACCGCGGCGTCAGTGAGGCGTGTGACCGTCTCCGCCTGCTGCTGCGTCAGCCTGCGACGAGTGGATTCCTGGGATACGGGGCTGGACATGTGAGCCACGCTACACTAGCTTTGAACGCGAGTCCAGACACCTGTCCAGATGGAGTTCCAGCTGATGCCTCTTCGCCCCGAAACCTCGTCGGATCTGTTGATCGACGGCAAACTCACCCCTGGTAGCGGCGGTGTCTTCGACGTCGTCAATCCCGCGACCGAGGAGGTCATCGGACAGGCCGCCGATGGCACCTCCCAAGACATGGACGCGGCGATCGCCGCCGCGCGCACCGCCTTCGACACCACCGACTGGTCGCGCGACCACGCACTGCGCGCCCGATGCCTCCGTCAGCTGCGCGATGCACTGCTCGCCCACGGCGACGAGTTCCGCAAGCTGACCATCGCCGAGGTCGGCTGCCCCGCATTCTTGACCCACGGCCCGCAATTCGACGGCCCCGTCACCGATCTCGGCTACTTCGCCGACCTCGCCGAGAGCTACGAGTGGACCCGCGACCTCGGCACCGCGAAGCCGATGGGCCTGAAAAACCACCGCGAACTGCGGTCGGAGGCCGTCGGTGTCGTCGGCGCGATCACCCCGTGGAACTTCCCGCACCAGATCAACTTCGCCAAGATCGGGCCCGCGCTCGCCGCCGGGTGCACCGTGGTGCTCAAGCCCGCGCCCGACACCCCGTGGTGCGCGGCGCTCGTCGGCAAGATCGTCGCCGAGGAGACGGACTTCCCGCCCGGTGTTCTCAACATCGTCACCTCGACCGACCATCAACTCGGCTCCCAGCTCAGCACCGACCCGCGCGTCGACCTGGTCTCGTTCACCGGCTCCACCGCGACGGGCAAGAAGGTGATGGCCGCCGCGTCCGAGTCGCTCAAGAAGGTGTTCCTGGAGCTCGGCGGCAAATCGGCCTTCATCGTCCTCGACGACGCCGACATCGGATCCGCCTGCGCGATGGCCGCCTTCAATGTCGTCACCCATGCCGGCCAGGGCTGCGCCATCACCACCCGTCTGGTGGTCCCGCGCAGCAAACTCGACGAGGCGATCACCGCGACCCGCGACGCGATGGCGGGACTACCCGCGGGCGACCCGACCGACGGCGGCACCATCTGCGGTCCGGTCATCTCCGCCCGCCAGCGGCAGCGCATCGAGTCCTACATCGAACTGGCCACCAGCGAGGGCGGCACCATCGAGATCGGTGGCGGGCGCCCCGCCGACAAGCCGGCCGGGTTCTTCGTGGAGCCGACCCTGATCTCGGGGCTGGACAACTCGGCACGCGTCGCGCAGGAGGAGATCTTCGGCCCGGTGCTCGTGATCATCCCCCACGACGGCGACGACGACGCGATCCGTATCGCCAACGACTCGCCGTACGGCCTGTCGGGCATGGTCTACGGGACCGACGAGGAGCGGATCAACAAGGTCGTCAACGGAGTACGCACCGGGACGATGGGCGTCAACGGCGGCATCTGGTACGCCGCCGACGTCCCGTTCGGCGGCTACAAACAGTCCGGCATCGGCCGGGAGATGGGTGTCGCCGGCTTCGAGGAGTACCTGGAGACCAAGGCCGTCGCGCGTCCGGCGTGACCCTTCGAGGCTCGTCGCTATCGCTCCTCACACCTCAGGGAGCGAATTCCACCGCTCATCGCTACCGCACCTCAAGGAGCACAAGCCACCGCATCGCTACCGCACCTCAAGGAGCACAAGCCACCGCTCATCGCTGTCGGACCTCAGGGAGCACATTCCACCGCTCCCTGAGGTGCGAGCGAAGCGAGCCACGAAGGGCCGTTACATCATCCACACAGAAAGCAGGACAATGAGTTCCAAGCGGTTCGAGAACAAGACCATCATCGTCACCGGCGCAGCCGGCGGGATCGGCGAGGCCTACGCCCGCGCGCTCGCCGCCGAGGGCGCCAACGTCGTGGTCGCCGACCTGGCCGACGAGAAGGGCAAGCAGGTCGCCGCCGACATCGGCGGGTTGTACGTCAACACCGATGTCGCCGACGAGGATTCGGCGAAGGCGCTCGCCGCGGCGACTGTCGACGCCTACGGGTCGATCGACGGACTGGTCAACAACGCCGCGATCTACGGCGGGATGAAGCTCGACTTCCTCATCACCGTGCCGTGGGATTACTACAAGAAGTTCATGAGCGTCAACCTCGACGGGGCGCTCAACGTCACCCGTGCGGTGTATCCGCACATGACCAACGGCGGCGGCGCGATCGTCAACCAGTCGTCCACCGCCGCGTGGCTCTACAGCGGCTTCTACGGCCTCGCCAAGGTCGGCGTGAACGGCCTGACCCAGCAGCTCGCGACCGAGCTCGGCGGGCAGAACATCCGCGTCAACGCGATCGCCCCGGGGCCCATCGACACCGAGGCCACCCGCACGACGACGCCGAAGGAGATGGTCGCCGACATCGTGAACCGGCTGCCGCTCAAACGTTTCGGCACGCCCGAGGACCTGGTGGGCATGTGCCTGTTCCTGCTGTCGGACGAAGCCGGGTGGATCACCGGGCAGATCTTCAACGTCGACGGCGGCCAGGTCATCCGCTCATGAGCGAATCGGCCGACCTGCAGCCGGGTCCCGTCCGTCTGGGATATGTCGGGCTCGGCAACATCGGCGGGCCGATGGCCGGCAGCCTGGCCGCCTGGGCCGGCGGGCTGACGGTCTTCGACCTGTCCGCCGACGCCATCGCGAAGGTCGTCGAGAAGGGCGCGGCCGCTGCGGATTCGCTCACCGACCTCGCCTCGACGACCGACATCATCGGCATCTGCGTGCTCGACGACGACCAGGTCCGGACCGTCGTGAGCGGGCCCGACGGACTGCTCTCGACGGCCCGCCCCGGCACCATCATCACCGTGCACTCCACCATCGGTCCGGACACGGCCGCCGATCTCGCCGAGCAGTGCGCGGCACGGGAGGTCACCCTGCTCGACGCCCCGATCTCCGGTGGCGCCATGGGAGCGGCCTCGGGACGGCTGGCGATCATGGTCGGCGGGCCCCGCGCCGCCTACGAGAAGCTCAAGGAACCGTTCGCCCTGACCGCGGACATGCTCGTACACGCAGGGCCTGAGGTCGGCGCGGGAACCCGGATGAAGCTGGCCCGCAACCTGCTCCACTTCATCTCCTTCACCGCCACCACCGAGGCGGCGCGTCTCGCCGAGGCCGCGGGCCTCGACATCACCAAGCTCGGCAAGGTCGTCCGCCATTCCGACGCCGTCACCGGCGGCGCCGGCGCGATCATGCTGCGGGAGACCACCGCTGCCGTCGACGCCGACGATCCGTGGTACGGAATCCTCACCGGCGTTCGTACACTGGGCGAGAAGGATCTGTCGCTCGCTCTCGCGCTCGGGAACGAGCTCGGCGTCGACCTGCCACTGGGGCAGATCGCACTGCGCGACCTGGCCGCCGGTCTCGGCGTCCCTCACCCGCAAGGAGAATCCGCATGACCCGATCCAACATCTCCGACGACGCGCCCGGCGAGGTGCGCAAGCGTGCCCTCGAGAAGATGTCGGAGGTCTACGGCTGGGACGTCAGCGACGGTCCCGGCGACTATTTCGCCCACACCGCCGATCAGGTGTTCGGGAACGTCTGGGCCCGTGAGGGTCTGACCAATCGGGACCGCAGGCTGATCCTGCTCGGCGCACTGGCGGCGAGCAACAACATCGATGTCGCCGAGATCCAGGCCGGGGCCGCGCTCGGCAACGGCGAGCTCACGCCGGAGCAGCTCGAGGAGATCAGCCTCTTCCTCTGCTACTACGTCGGATGGCCGCAGGGCACCAAGATGCACTTCATGTTCGGTGAGGTGATCAAGAAGTTCCGGAAGAACAAGTGATGACGACCATCGGATTCCGGCCGCTTCATGGTGGCAACGGTTGCTCGCTGCTGAGCGCCTCGCCGTTGCCCGACCTGGCCGCGGCCGGATACACCGAGGCCGAGTACGCCGCGTCGGGCACCGCCGAGAAGCTCGTCGGCGACTCGCTCGCTCCTCCCGCGGACTTCACCACCCGGATCGTCGTGCGCCGGCCCGGTGAGGCGTCGTCGTTCAGCGGTTGCGTCGTCGTCGAGTGGCTCAACGTCAGCAGCGGCAGCGACGCCGCACCCGAGTACTCCTACCTCGCCGCCGAGATCGTGCGGGCGGGACACGCCTGGGTGGGTGTCTCGGCGCAGTACGTCGGGGTCGAGGGGGGTGCGGGTTCGGTCGGTGTGGCAACCGGTGACCCGCAGAGCCTCGCCGCCAAGGACCCGGAACGCTATGCCGGGCTGCACCATCCCGGTGACGCGTACTGCTACGACATCTTCAGCTCGATGGGCCGTGCCGTACGCGTGACGTCGGCATCGGACCATCCGTTGTCCGGGCTCGACGTGCGCACCGTACTGGCTGTCGGCGAGTCGCAGTCGGCAATGGCCCTCACCACCTACGTCAACACGGTGGGCGCGGTGGCGGGCATCTTCGACGGCTACCTCATCCACAGTCGCGCCGCGGCGGGGCTCCCCGCAGGCGAGGTGCGCACCGGAATCGACGTGTCGGTCGTCTTCGGGTGCGAACCGACGACCCTGCGCACCGATCTCGACTCGCCGATCTTCGTGGTACAGACCGAGACCGAGGTGTTGACCAACTTCCGGTATCACGTGGTGCGCCAGCCCGACACGGACCGCCTCCGGGTGTGGGAGATCGCGGGTGCCTCGCACGCCGATCTCCATCAGATCGGCGATTTCGAGGAGTTCCTCGGCTGCCCCGATCCGGTCAACCGCGGTCAGCAGCGGTTCGTTCTGCGTGCCGCACTCCGGCATCTGCAGTCCTGGGTCGCCGGTGGCGATCCGCCCCCGGTCGCAGAACCACTCGTCCTGCGGACCGTCGACGGTGCCGAGCCCGCTTTCGACCTCGACGACATCGGGAATGTCCGCGGCGGCGTCCGCACGCCGTGTGTCGACGCCCCCACCCAGGTGTTGAGCGGTGTTGTCGCGAAGCCGATCTCACGCATCTGCCTGCTTTTCGGTTCGACCACACCCGTTGCTGGTGACACGCTCGCCGCGAGATACGGGACACGCGAGGAATACGAGAAGATCTACCGGGACGCATGCGATGCCGCGATCGCGGCCGGGTTCGTCGTCGGCGAGGACCGCGACGAACTCCTCGCCGACGCCAACCCGGAGCTCATTCCCGGCTGACCCGCAGTCGATTCCGGCCACGGCCATTCGTCCGCGGTCACAGCCCGCCGGCCACAAGTGCCCCAAGGCGCCGATTGGCGCTCTCCGAATCAGCCTGAATCCAATGGTGCCGGCAGTGTCGCGACCGAAGTAGCGTCCCAGAAGTCCTGCCCAGCCCCTCTTCCAGGCGGATTTCATGACACTCGAACTCTCGGCGCCTCCCGGTGCCTCCGCCGGTCCGACCGTGCCCGGTGCCACGGCGACCGTCCCGGTCGGTGCGGAACCCGCACGTGCGGCACGGCGCCCGCGCCGGTGGCCGGTCTCGCGCCACACGCTGACGCGGACCCTGCGTCAGTCCATCGGCCTGGTCCTCGTTGTCGCCATCTGGCAGCTCGGCGCGCGCGGATGGCTCGGCGCCACCACACCGGCGCCCACCGAAGTCGTCTCGGCGGGTTGGGAACTCATCCGGACCGGCGAGATCTGGACCCACCTGGCCGCGTCCGGACGACGCGTCGCCATCGGACTGGCGGTCGGGATCGCGATCGGCGCGATCCTGGGCGCCGCGGCAGGCCTGTTCAAGGTCGCCGAGGACCTGGTCAACGCGCCGGTCCAGGTGCTGCGCATGATGCCGGCGGTCGCGCTCGTCCCGGTTTTCATCATCTGGTTCGGCATCGGCGACTCCTTCAAGATCGCGCTCATCATCGTGGCCCCGATCTTCCCCATCTACCTGAACTTCCTCGCCGGCATCCGCGGGGTGGACCAGAAGCTCATCGAAGCGGCCGAATCGCTGGAACTGACCCGATTCGAGCTCGTCCGGTACGTGGTGCTGCCCGGCGCGCTCCCCCAGATCTTCGTCGGCCTCCGTCAGGCCCTGGGCATCGGCTGGCTCGTGCTCGTCGTCGCGGAGATGCAGACGACCCCGGTCGGACTGGGCTTCCTCATGAACGACGCCAAGGAATACCTCCGCACCGACCAGATCTTCCTCGTCCTCGTCATCTACGCGATCCTGGGACTGATCACCGATGTCGCGGTGCGGATGCTCGAGCGACGTTTCCTGTCGTGGCGCAACGGATTCGAAGGCAGGTGACGATGTCCACGACAGACGCCAGCGGGGTCCGGGTCACCGGTGCCTCACGCGAGTTCGACGGCCGACTGGTACTCGACAACGTCGACCTCACCATCCGCCGGGGCGAGTTCGTCGCCCTCCTCGGCGCCAGCGGTTCCGGCAAGAGCACACTGTTGCGCGGAATCGGCGGCCTCGATCGAGGATTCACCGGAACGATCGAGGCACCCGACGCGAAGGCGATCGTGTTCCAGGAGCACCGGCTCATGCCGTGGATGTCGGTGTGGCGCAACGTCGCGCTGGGTCTGCGAGGCGGCGACACGCAGGCGCGCGCACTGCAGGCGCTCGACGAGGTCGGGCTCGCGGGCAAGTCCGGCGCGTGGCCGTCGACACTGTCCGGGGGCGAGGCCCAGCGCACCGCCCTGGCGCGTGCGCTCGTCCGGCAACCCGACCTCCTCCTGCTCGACGAACCCTTCGGCGCCCTCGACGCGCTCACCCGGATCAATGCGCAGAAACTCGTCGCCCGCCTCTGGGAAGCCCATCGACCGGCCACACTTCTCGTGACCCATGACGTCGAGGAGGCCCTTCTCCTCGCCGATCGCGCTCTCATCCTCCGGTCGGGACACATCGCCGAAGAGATCGTCGTCGACCTGCCCCGACCCCGCCGGGTCACCGACCCGGCCTTCATCGCCCTCCGCTCGCAGTTGCTCGCCGGACTCGGGGTCGGCGACAACGAATCAGCCGATCCCGCAACGGAAACCCAGGAGTTCACCCATGTCTGATGCCTTGACCCTGTCCACCGATGTGTTGGTGATCGGCGGAGGACCGGCGGCCACGTGGGCCGCGATCCACGCACGTGACACCGGGGCCGAGGTGATCCTCGTCGACAAGGGCTACTGCGGCGCATCGGGCACCACCGCGCCCGCCGGAACCGGCGTCTGGTACGTCGCGCCCGACCCCGAACAACGCTCGGCCGCCAAGGCCAGCCGCGAGGCACTCGGTGGTCATCTGGCCGATCACGCCTGGATGGACCGGGTTCTCGACCAGACCTATGCCAACATGCACCGCCTCGGCACGGAAGGACGCTACCCGTTCCCCGTCGACGAGCAGACCGGCCAACCGATCCGCACCGGCGTCCAGGGACCCGAGTACATGCGGCGCATGCGGGCCTGGGTCCAGCGTCGTGGTGTCCGGATCCTCGACCACTCACCTGTTCTGGAGCTGCTCACCGATGCCGACGGCGCGGTGCGGGGCGCCGCCGGGTATCAGCGGCAGGCTGACCGCGACTATCGGATCGCGGCGGGCGCGGTGGTACTCGCCACCGGCGGATGTGCGTTCCTGTCGAAGGCCCTGGGCACCAATGTGGACACCGGCGACGGTGCCCTGATGGCCGCGGAGGTGGGGGCCTCGTTCTCGGGGATGGAGTTCGCCAACGCCTACGCGATCGTGCCCAAGGGTTCCACGGTCACCAAGACGGCCTACTACGGCTACGCCACCTTCTTCCACGCCGACGGCCGTGTGGTGGAGGGCGCCGGATCGACGAAGGGCCGGTCGGTGATCGCTCGGACCCTCCTCCACGAAAAGGTTTTTGCGCAGCTCGATCGCGCCGACGAGACCGTCGCGGCACAGATGCGACTGGGCCAGCCCAACTTCTTCCTCCAGTTCGATCGCCGCGGCATCAACCCGTTCACCGAGCGTTTCGAGGTCGACCTCCTCGCCGAGGGAACGGTACGGGGGACCGGCGGGATCGACGTCGTCGACGATGACTGCTGGACCGGCATCCCGGGGCTGTACGCCGCGGGTGACGCATCGACCAGGGAACGCATATGCGGCGGTTTCACCGGCGGTGGCAGCCACAATTCGGCGTGGGCGATGTCGTCCGGCAGCTTCGCCGGTGCGGCCGCCGCTCGTGCGGCCCGCGACGCCGGGGGCGCCGACATCGCGCGGCGACTCACCGGAGCCGGGACCGTCGGCCTGGGCACCGGATCGGCATCGGTCACCCCGGACGAGATCGTCGCCGCGGCACAGCACGAACTGATCCCGTTCGAGAAGAACTATCTGCGGCACGGCGATCGGATGACC
This sequence comes from Gordonia terrae, assembly GCF_051789125.1. Classification (GTDB taxonomy): domain Bacteria; phylum Actinomycetota; class Actinomycetes; order Mycobacteriales; family Mycobacteriaceae; genus Gordonia; species Gordonia terrae_A. Next base: position 4,016,247 of record NZ_CP196526.1, read on the forward strand.
CCGGCGTTGCACGCCCTGGACGCGATCTGGGACACCGTCACCGGCCCGGGGTACGGCGCGCGCACACCTGCGGGGCGTATCCGCGCACGCGAGGCCGCGGCCATCACCGCGGTGGGACGCTGGATCTATCGTTCCGCCCTCGCGCGCACCGAGACCCGCGGCATGAGCAAACGCGCCGACCACCCCGAACTCGATCCCGCACTGCAGACCCACGTCCGCACCGGCGGTCTCGACGATGTGTGGGTGTCGCTGCCGCGCACCACGACCCACGTCGATGATCCCGTATCACAGCACTTCGCGACCCGGATCCCGGCATGATCGAACTCGTCGTCGCATCGGCGTGCATCGCCTGCGACAAATGCGTGCACGCCTGTCCGACCAACGTGTTCGACACCGGCCCCGACGGGATTCCGGTGATCGCTCGGCAGTCGGACTGTCAGACATGTTTCATGTGCGAGGCGTACTGCCCCACCGACGCCCTGTATGTGAGTCCGGAGTCCTCACCGGTCGACGACGAGGCGGCACTGCCGGTGTCGCTCATCGGGAGCTACCGGGAGCGCCTCGGCTGGGGCAAGGGCCGCGCGCCCGGAACCCTCACCGCGGTGGGACCACCCATCCCGCACGGTCCTCCCCCGCCACGCCTGGCCGACCGAATCGCCGAACACGCCGCCGACTGACGAGCACCCACCATCGTCCGACCTCCATCGAGAAGCAGAGAAACCATGGTCACCACCCACCCATTCCGCTCGTCCGTGCGTCGGGTCCGACGCACGATCGCGCTACTGGCGGCCTGCGCCGCAGTCCTGGCGGTCGCAGCGTGCGGATCCGACAACACCTCGTCGGCACAGCGCGATGTCATCGACACCCTCCGCATCGGCGTCATCGGCTCCTCCAACGTCATATCCGGTCCGGTCGGGTTCGCGCACAGTCGAGGTGAACTCCTGGAGGCCTTCGCCCCACTCGGCGTCAACAAGGTCGAGATCTTCAGCTTCCCGAACGGGCCCGACCTGAACCAGGCACTCATCGGTGGTCGCCTGGACGTCGCGAACTACGGCGACACCCCCGCGCTCGTCGCCCGCGGCTCGGGCCTTCAAACGCGGCTCCTCACCATCAACCAGTTCAACAACGACGCGGGCGTCGTCGCCAAGGACCCGTCGATCAAGACCCTGGCCGACCTCGCGGGCAAGAAGATCGGCGTGCCCAAGGGGTCCTACATCGACCGATATCTGCAGGGCGCACTGGCCGAACAAGGCATCTCGGCGACGCTGATCCACCTGTATCCGGCCGATCAGGAGGGTCCGCTCAACTCGGGCGAGATCGACGGCGCGGCACTGCCTGGCGTCATCCCGTCGGTGGCACTGCAGACGTTCGAGGGCAAGGGTTTCCACCTGGTGGACTCGGTCTACCGGGACCATCCGGGTCTGGCCGGCACGAGCGTGACCGTGAGCAGTGAGCAGTTCCTTCAGAAGAACCCGGAGTTCGCGTCGACCTGGCGGCAGCTGCACGCCGCGTCCGTCCGGTACGCCAAGGCGCACTGGGATGACTACCTGGCCTTCGAGCTCGGGAACTCCAGGGCGCCCGAGGCGGCGGTCCGTGCCGCCGCGAACCCCCAGGGGTTCTCCGAGGAGCCGTTCCCGGCCCCGGCGCTCGAACTGCTCACCGGCACCAAGGCCTTCCTCGTCGAGCAGGGCAGCATCAAGAGCGACTTCGAGTTGGACAGCTGGTTGCAGCGTCCCGCTGCCGGGGCGAATCCGTGACCGGGCCACGTTTCGGTGTGTGGACCAACGTCTACGGGACCTGGGCGTCGGCTCATCACCCCGACGACCCGGTCGACGCGTCCTGGGATCGTAACCTGCAGTTGGTCACGCGCGCCGAACAACTCGGCTACCACAGCACCCTCATCGCGCAGCACGTGATCAATCCCTTTGCCCAGGAATGGGATCAGCTCGAGGCGTGGACCTCGGCCGCGGCGCTGGCGGCATCCACGTCGACGATCGAGCTGATCGCCGCGATCAAACCGCTGCTGTTCCATCCGGTGGTCCTGGCGAAGCAGGCGGCCAACATCGAGGAGATCTCCGGCGGCCGACTGTCGTTGAACGTCGTCAACGCCTGGTTTCGTCCGGAACTCGAAAAGGCCGGGATCGGGTTCCCCGAGCACGACGACCGCTACGGGTACGGTTCGGAGTGGCTGGACATCGTCCGCAGACTGCTCAGCGGGGAGAAGGTGTCCCACGAGGGACGCTACTTCACCATCGACGATTACCAGATCAGTCCCACCGGTCGGTTCCGCGAGCGACCGCAGATCTACGTCGGCGGCGAGTCGGAGCCCGCTCGTGATCTGGTGGCGGCGCAGGGCGACGTGTGGTTCATCAACGGACAACCGATCGACCGGGTACGGGAACTGATCGCCGCCGTCGGCGAACGCCCACGGACGGGACCGCCGGTGCGGTTCGGACTCTCCGCGTTCGTGATCGCGCGTGAGGACGACGAGGCCGCCCGGCGCGAGCTCGACTACCACTGGAAGCTGAACGAACTCGACCAGCCCAGCCTGGAGAACATCGTGGGCGGCGCCGACGAGAAGGCCGTGATGTTCCAGACGTTCGCACGGTACCCGGCCATCGGCACGAACGGTGGTACAGCGGCGGGGCTCGTCGGTTCCTACGATCAAGTGGCCGACCGGATCGCGGACTTTCACCGGGTCGGCATCGAGACGTTCATGCTGCAGTTCCAACCCTTCGAGGCAGAGATGGAACGCTTTGCCGCTGAGGTGATCCCGCGCGTGCATGAGCGGCTCGGAGTCGCCGCGCCGGTCTGAGGTCTCCTCCGGAGGGCCCGAGGCCCGCCTCGAGAGGTCAGATCGTCGCCCGGCGGGGTTGCGAATCTCGACCGGGTGACGGCGGTGCCTCACTCAAGAACTCGTCTGTCGCCTGCCGTATCCCGTTCGAGATGGCATGCCCCACATGACTTCCGGAGTACCAGTGGACGCGACCGCCCCAGTGCCGGTGTAGTTGTTGCGCCGCCGACACCGAGGTCACCCGGTCGTTGAGGGCGGCCACCACCATGCGACGGTCCGGGACCGCGATCGGCTCGACAGAGAGCGGGTTGATCACCGAACCCACCGCGCGGACAGCGTCGCTGCGCATCAGCGATGCGAGGTACTTCCCCTTGGAACCGCCGCGTTCCATGTGGTGAGCGAGGGTCGCGTGCATCTCCAGCATCGGGACCACGGCGAGTACCGAGCTGATCCGCGGATCCATGGAGGCGACCATCGCCGCGATGGGTCCACCCAGAGACGTTCCCGCGATGGCGATGTCGGCAGGATCCTGGTCCTCGATCCACGAGATGAGCGAACGGATCTCGGCGATCGCACGAATGGTGATGACCGTGTTCACCAGCGGATCGAAACCGGGGTAGGCCACCTGTTTCACCCGCCGGGAACCGTGCGCCGGCAGAACCGGGAAGACCACGTCGTACCCGAGCTTGTTGTAGAGGTGCGCGGCACGGAAGGCGTAGAGATCGTCCGCGCGTCCCTGCGCGGCACCGTGGACCCAGATGAGCCACCGGCGTCCCGGCCTGCGGCGCGACAGCACCCGGACCGACGCGATCCCGTCGGCGTAGGGATCGGCCGCGGCCACCGAGTCGGGCACCGGCGCGCTCACCGAGTAGTCGATGTGGTCGAATGAGGTCGTCCCGAACAGTTTTCGGTCGCGCGAGAGGATCTTCGGCGGGCCGGGATCTCGATGGATGCCCGCCGGACCCAACCGGGCCAGCTCACCACCGACCTCTGCGCATCGGTTCACCGCCTGCTCCACCGACTCGATGGGCGGGATGTCGCGGATCACTGAATTGACCGCGATGAACAACTCGTCGACAGCGGTCTCGCCCACCATCCGGGGCCCGAAGTCGGCGGGCGGTATGCCTGCCGTCGGGTCACCGCGTCCGGCGGCGCGTGAACTGCCGACTGCCCGCGGGAGCACTCCCGCGAACAGTCCGATGCGGGCGGCGCCCGACTCCCAGTCGATCAACTGGCCTCCTGTGCCATCTCACCGATACCCAGCGCGTCGCTCGTCTCCTCCACGGCGTCGGCGACCCGCTGGAGGAACCGACTCGGGTCGGGCATCGATTCGGGTGTCGCGATCAGCCCCATGCTGAGTGTGCCTGCGTAGCTGTAGGTCGTGAGGTTCACGTCGGCGGGGGCGATCGCCAGGGCGAACGAGATCCACTCGACGACCTCGATGTCACCGACCCACCGTCTCGTACGCGGACCCGGCATGTTCGCTGTGGTGATGTTGTTCATCACGAGAGGGACGCGGTGGGCGGCCAGACCCCGGAAGACCGGGCCCAGGCGGCCGGTGTAGGTGGCGAGCTTGTCGGTGAGTTCGAATCCTACGTCGCGTCGGCTCTGTACGGTGGCGGCGCAGCTCTCGCCGGTCGCGATCACGCGTTCGACGGGGTCGGCGAGGTCCGAGCGCAGATAGGCCATGGCAGTGGCGATCTCGTTGCCGTGAACCCGTGTGGAGGCCAGATCCTTGCACACGCCGAAGATGGTGACCGCCGTGCCGGGGTCCTCACCGCGCGCGATGAGCTCCTCACGGACCGCGCCCGCGATCACGCCGTGCAGCGCGCCGTTCACGGTGGTGCCCGCGGCGAGCGCGATGCGCTGGACCGCCGCAAGGGAGATCTGACCGGAGGCGCAGACCCGCTCGTCACCGCTGCGTGCATTGAAGCTGGTGCGGCGCACCGTCAATGGTTTGGGGATCAGGTCGGCGTTGTCCGCGTTGCGCTTCGCGGCGAACGCTCGGGTGAGGGCAGAGGCCACCGACGGGAGGCCGCGGATCATGCGCCATGAGTCCGCGCGGGCGGCGCGCACGAGATCGGCGGCGTCGTGGGAGCTGCAGGCGTCCGGGATCGGGGCGGGGCGGACCTGCTGACCGGGATCGGCCGTCGCCGCCATGAAGGTGTTGAGCGCGGCGAGACCGTCGGCGACCGCGTGGTGTACGCGCACCACGACGGCCTGGCGCCCGTCGGCGAGGCCGTGCACCAGGGTGAGCCCCCACAGCGGACGGCTGCGGTCGAGCTGACGGACCGCGAGATCGGAGAGGACGTCGTCGAGATCGGCACGGCTCCCCGGAGCGGCGACCCACGTCTCATCCAGGTGCAGGTTCACATCGTAGTCGGCGTCGCGCACCCAGAACGGCCGTGCCGCGTGCCCACGGGTCCACTCGAGCCGTTGTGTCGCCCGCGGGAACATGCCGAGGTAACCCGGCAACGTCTCGGCGATCTCGGTGAGCGTGAGCGGACGACCCCGCCGGGTGGTGTCGAGGACGGCCACCTTGAGGGTGTGCATCGGCGTGGACGGTGACTCCATGTTCAGCATGAGCGCGTCGGGACCGGTCATCCGCTCGACATCTGGACCGGCAGCATCCGGCTGTCGGAGAGAACGCATGGCTCAGCCCACCTTTCGCTGCTCGTCGGCCGGTTGGAGTTCGCGCTTGAGGATCTTGCCGGTGGCGTTGCGCGGCAGTTCGGTGAGGAAGTGGACCTCGCGGGGGACCTTGAACCCGGCCAGCTGTTCGCGGACGTGCTGCCGGATCTGATCGGCCTGGATCTGGTGGGAATCGGCCGACGCCCGCCGGGCACGCACCACGTAGGCGTCAAGCCGCTGCCCGAACTTCTCGTCGTCCATCCCGACGACGGCGACCTCGGCAACGCCGTCCAGGCCGGCGATCACCTGCTCCACCTCGAGCGGGTACACGTTCTCGCCACCGGACACGATCATCTCGTCATCGCGACCGACGACGAAGAGGAGTCCGTTCTCGTCGAGCCGGCCGACATCGCCCGACACCATGTGACCGTCGCTGAAGGCTTTGGTGTCCGAGCTGGTGTACCCGTCGAAGCCCGAGTTGTTCGCAACCACGATGCGGCCGATCTCGCCGACCGGCAGTGGGCGGTCGTCGTCGTCGAGGATGCGGACGCTGGTGCCGGTGAGTGGACGCCCCGCGGTCTCCGGGGCGAGACGCAGGTCGCCGGGGGTCGCGGTGCTGATCAATCCGGCTTCGGTGGCGTTGTAGCTGTTGTAGACCACGTCACCGAAGCGGTCGAGGAACGCGACGAGGGCGTCGGTGCGCATCCGCGATCCGCTGGCCGTGACGAATCGCAGGCTCGGCGTCGGGTGGGCGTCGAGCACCTCGTCCGGCAGATCCATGATCCGTTCGAGCATGACCGGAACAACGGCGAGTCCGGTGGCTCCGTGGTCGCGTACCAGTTGAAGGGTGGCCTGGGGGTCGAAGCGACGACGCATCACCATCGTGCATGTCATGGTCGCGGCGATCGCAACCTGGCCGAATCCCCACGCGTGGAAGATCGGTGCCGCGATGACCGTGGATTGGCCTGCGCGCCAGGGGATGCGATCGAGCATGGCGGCGAGCGAGGCGATGTCGGTGCTACCCCCGCGGCGAGCCCCCTTCGGGGTGCCGGTGGTGCCCGAGGTGAGCAGCACGATGCGGCCCGCACGTTCCGGACGCCTAGGACGTGAACCCTTGTTCGCGGCGATCAGCGCCTCGATCGTTGCTTCCGGCTCCGAGACGCCCTCCGTCCACGCATGCAACCGACGCATTCTCGGAAGCCGTTGCGTCGCAGTCTCAATCACCGTGTCGAACTCGTCGTCGGCGATCAGGACGTCTGCTTGTTCGCGTTCCAGCACATCGGCGAGCTGAGGTCCGGCGAAGCCGGTGTTCAGCAGCACGGCATCCGCGCCCAGCCTCGACGTCGCGCACAGCGCCTCGACGAGTCCGCGATGGTTCCGGCACAGGATGGCGACCGTGCCGACGCGTTGACCGGGTAGGTCGCGGAGCCCCACAGCGAGCGCGTCACAGCGGGCGTCGAGTTCGGCCCAGGTCAGCTGACCGGCCTCGTCGACGATCGCAAGTCCGTGGGGATCCCGGGCCGCTGCCAGACCGATCCCGCTCACCGGGGACGGTCCACCATGCCGACGCAGGTTGAGTCCCATGCGGATGTAGCGGTCGACTCGCAGTGAACCGAGAAAGCCGCTTCGGACGAGGGTGCGAACGAGCCACTTCTGGGTGGTGACGCGATCGCGGAGTTGCGTGATCATCGTCGTCTCCTCGTTGGTGTGGATGGAGTTCGGGTCTGGGTCAGCCGAGTACCGGGAACCGGCGTTCGCGGGCAAGGCCGTCGAGAGCGTGCTGCATACGCTTGCGGACCATCTGGTCCACCTCGTCGTGCTCGGGGTTGTTGCCGAACTCGGCGGTGATGTCGATCGGATCGAGAACCTCGGTGACCAGCTTCGACGGCAGCGGGATGTTCGGCGGGAGGTGCGCGGTGAGACCGAATGGGAAGCCGAACGCGAACGGTGCGGTGTCGGTGCGGATCAGCTTGTCGAGACGGAGGAACTTCGCGAGGCCGTCACCGCGGTTCAGGAAGAGTTGGGTCTCCTGCCCCCCGATGGTGACGATCGGGACGATCGGCACACCGGCTTCGAGAGCGGTGCGGATGTAGCCCGTGCGCCCGTGGAAATCGATGGTCGCACTCTGGCTCGTCGGGCGGAGCGCCTCCCATTCGCCGCCCGGGAACACGATCGTCGCAGCGCCCGCCCGAAGTGCGGCGACGGCGTTCTTGGGATGGGCCGGTAGAAATCCGACCTTGCCGAAGATCTGCTTGCCCGAGCCGGTGAAGATGAGGTCGTGGGCGAGGGTGTACAGCGGCCGGTCGGCGCCGAACTCGTCGGCGAAGGCGACGCTGATGACGGGTACGTCGAATGCCATCAGGCCACCCGAGTGGTTCGACACCAGCAGCGCGCCGCCGTCGGGCACCTTGTCCATGCCCCGGACCTCGGAGCGGAAATAAGTCTTGGCCACGAGTTTCAGTACGGGAAGTATCCGCTTCACCCAGGTCTCGTCGCGGGCGGTGAGGTCGAAGGTCTCGGCGCTCATCGGTTCCATCTCCTGTGGATTGCTTGTGCGAGTCGATCGGATCACCGCGAGTGTCGGCTGTTCGAGAAAGCCGCCGACCGGCGTCGATGTCCTCCGAATCGCAGAATGAGAACACGTTCTAGTGGTTAAATTAGAACACGTTCTAATTCGAGTCGCCAGGGATCGTTACCTATCCCACAACTGACTGATCGGTAGCATATGGAGTTCATTCTCGAAGACATCTCCGAAGACGAGGTCGCTCGCCGTCGCGGCGTCTACACACCGCTCACGGACACCGTCCGCGATCTCGTCGACGCCGTGATCCGCACCGAGGTACCCGAGGAGGACCTCGAGCAGGCGAGACGCCGGATCGCCGACGTCGTCGCGGATCTGCGGAGCCGCCAGATGGACGGCCCCTTCGGGGTGCGCCACACCCGCGAGAACACCGGTATGGCCTGGGGAAACGCGGTCATCGGGGTGCGCAACGCACTGGCACCGCCGCTCGACGTCGTCCATGTCGCCGACGGCGTCCGCAGCGAGTTCACCCTCGGCGCGGCGTACGAGGGACCACCGGGCCGGGTGCACGGAGGCGTGTGCGCGATGGTTCTCGACCACGTGCTGGGTAACGCGGCGAGCACGGAAGGCCCCTGCTACACCGGCACCCTCACCGTGCGGTTTCTGCGGCCGACGCCGCTGGGGGCGCTCGTCGCGCAGGCGTGGGTGACCGAACGGGACGGACGCAAACGGATCGTGCACGGAACCCTGTCCGACGCCGACGGGGTGACCTGCGAGGCGGAGGGCGTGTTCATCGTGCCCCGCGCCGCCGTCGATGTCCCGTCGGTCCGCTGGTCGGCGGGCTGACATGCGCGCCGCCGTGACGGGCGCGTCCGGATTCGTCGTCGCCGAGGTCCCCGACCCCGCCCCCGGGCCCGGCGAACTCGTCCTGCGGGTGGCCGCCAACGGTATCTGCGGGTCCGACCTCTCGATGGCCCCGTTCCTTCCCGCCGGGACCATCATGGGTCACGAGTTCGCAGGCGAGGTCGTCGCCGTCGGTCCCGAGGACCCGGCAGTCGAACATTCCTTCCGACCGGGCGACACCGCCGCCGCGATGCCGGTGATCGGTTGCCACCGGTGTCGCGCCTGCCTGACCGGGGACATCGCGCGGTGCTCGTCGGCACGCACCCTCGGTCTGGGCGTGCTGCCCGGTGCCCTGGCCGAGTTCGTCGTCGTCGGCGCACATGAGAGCGTGCGGCTCGACGATGTCGACACCGCTGACGGCGCACTCGTCGAACCTCTCGCCGTCGGACTGCACGCGGTCACGCGGGCCGCGGTGCGCCCCGCGGATCGAGCGCTGGTCCTGGGGGCGGGTCCGGTCGGCCTCGCGGTGCTGCACTGGCTGTCGCGAGGTGTCGCGACCGAGGTCGTGTGCTCGGATCCGTCCCCGGGACGGCGTGCCGCCGCCCTCGACCTCGGGGCGTCCTCGGTGTGTACCCCCGACGACCTGGCCGGTGAGGTCGGTCCGGGTTTCGACGTGGTCTTCGAGTGTGTCGGCAAACCCGGGATGATCGCCGCCGCTCTGGATGCGGTCGCATCCGCCGGACGCATCGTGGTCGCGGGTGTCTGCCTGGGCGACGACACGTTCATGCCGGTGGCGGGCGTGGTCAAGGAGACGACGATGCATTTCGTGTCGTATTACACGAGAGACGAATTCGTCACGGCGGCAGCGGAGTTGCGCAAGGGATCGATCAGATCGTCCGCACTGGTCAGTGAGATCGTCGGTTTCGGCGATGCCGACCGGGTGTTCGCCGAGCTGTCGGCCCCCAACGACCACCGCAAGGTGTTGATCTCGCCGACCGTCACCTCCGTCGACTGAGTGGCGGTCGCATGAGCGTCCGCTCCCGGCGTACGGTCACAACGTGAACAGCGACGTTCCCGGGATACCGATCCCGTCCAGCCCCGAACCGGTCAGCCCTGAACCGGTCAGCCCTGAACCGTTCAGCACAGATGAGACGCAGCGGGTGCGCGCGATCTGGTCCGGTCTCGACCTGCCCGGCATCGTCGACGTCCACACCCACTTCATGCCACGTCCGGTCATGGACAAGGTGTGGGCCTACTTCGACGCTGTCGGTCCCCTCGTGGGCCGGGAGTGGCCGATCACCTATCGGGCGGACGAGGACGTACGGGTCGCGACTATGCGCGAGTTCGGGATTCGCGCCTATTCGTCGCTGGTGTATCCGCACAAGCCGAACATGGCCGAGTGGTTGAACGGCTGGGCCCACGACTTCGCCGCGCACCACGACGACTGCCTGCACACCGCGACCTTCTACCCGGAGGAGTCGGCGCACACCTACGTCTCGCGCGCGATCCAGGCGGGGACTCAGGTCTTCAAGTGCCACATCCAGGTCGGCGACTTCTCCCCGACCGATTCGCTGCTGGACGGCGTGTGGTCGCAGATCGCCGATTCGCAGGTACCGGTGATCATCCATTGCGGGTCCGGCCCCGCACCGGGGACGTTCACCGGACCCGAACCCATCCGTGAGCTGCTGCACCGGTTCCCGTCGCTCCCGTTGATCGTCGCGCACATGGGCATGCCCGAGTACACGGCGTTTCTCGATCTGGCCCTGGAGTATCCCAACGTCCGCCTCGACACGACGATGGCGTTCACCGATTTCGCCGAGGAGTCGGCGCCGTTTCCGGTCGACCATCTCGCGCGCCTCGCCGATGCGGGCGAGAAGGTCCTCTTCGGCAGCGACTTCCCGAACATCCCGTACGGGTACACGCATGCGCTCGAGGCGGTCGTCCGCCTCGACCTCGGTGATGACTGGCTCCGGAATGTCTTCTACCGCAACGGCGCGCGGCTGTTCGGACTCGACCGAGGATGACCGACCAGGTCTAGAGGACCTGGGACAGGAACGCCCTCAGCCGATCCGACGACGCGTCGTCGAAGATCTGATCGGGCGCACCGGTTTCCACGACGGCGCCGCGATCCATGAAGAGAACGCTGTCGGAGACGTTGCGCGCGAAACCCATCTCGTGGGTGACGACGACCATCGTCATGCCTTCGGTGGCGAGGTCGGCCATCAGTGCGAGGACACCCTTGACGAGCTCGGGATCGAGCGCGGACGTGGCCTCGTCGAAGAACATGACCTCCGGTGTCATGGCGAGCGCACGTGCGATGGCGACGCGCTGCTGCTGGCCACCCGACAGTCGTGCGGGGCGCACGTCGGCCTTGTTGGTCAGCCCAACGATCTCGAGCTGCCGCAGCGCGACCTCCCGCGCTTCGTCTTTGCTCAGCCCCTTCAGCTTTCGCGGACCGAGCGCGACGTTGTCGACCACGGTCTTGTGCGGGAAGAGGTTGAAGTGCTGGAACACCATGCCGATCCGACGGCGGAGTTCGTCCGGGTTGTCCTTCAGGACCGACCGGCCGTCGAGCAGGATGTCGCCCTGATCGGGTTCGTGTAGTCGGTTGAGTACACGCAGCAGCGTCGACTTGCCCGACCCGGAGGGGCCGATGACGGTGGTGGTCGTGCCGGCGTCGACAGCGATGTCGACGCCGCGCAAGACGTGATGCGTTCCGAAGGACAGGTGCAGGCCGGTTCCGGTGAGCGACACCGCGGACCGCGTGGTCGTCGTCCGGGGTGACCGCGAGCCAGACGGGGACGGATCAGCCGGGGACGGGTCGGACTTGTGGAGATCGGGCACGGGCCTATCCCTTCTCGACGACGGTCGCGGGCAGCGGATCGTCCGCGACGTCGGTGGGCCGACCGGTGCGGAGGCGGCGGTCGATGTAGTTGACGAGGTGTGTCAGCGGGATCGTCAGGATCAGGTACATGATGCCCGCCGCGACCAGTGGTGAGAGGTTGCCGGTCTGGGCGTTGAGGTCGCGGCCCACGGCGAACAGCTCGCGCTGACTCGCCAGCAACCCGAGGAAGTACACGAGCGAACTGTCCTTGATGAGACTGATGAACTGATTCATCAGTGCCGGCAACACGCGGCGCACACCCTGCGGCACGACCACCAGGCGCATGGACTGTCGGTAGCTGAAGCCGATCGCGCGGGACGCCTCGAGCTGCCCGTCGTCGACGCTCTGGATGCCCGACCGGAAGATCTCGCCGATGTAGGCCGCGGCCAGGAGGGCCAGGGCCACCGCGCCGAGCCAGTAAGGGTTGTTGCCGGTGATGCCCTTGACCACCGGGCCGACGCCGAGCCCGACGATCAGGATGACGACCACGGCCGGCAGACCGCGGAAGATGTCGGTGTAGACCCGCGCGGGCCACCGCAGCCAGCGCGACCGGGAGATCCCGCAGATCGCCAGGATCATGCCGAGGATGGTGCCGAGCACGCCGGACACCAGCGAGAGGATGAGGGTGTTGACCAGACCCGTCTTGATGAGCTCGGGGAAGGACTCCTTGTAGAGGTCCCAGTTGAAGAAGGTGTCGCCGAGCTGCTGAAGCGTGCTCTTGGGTGCGGTGCTCTCGGCCGGGCCGGCGTTCTCGGCGTTGGCGGCCGCGATCGCGGCGATGTCGGGGAGCTCGGGTGTGGGAGCGGCCTTGCTGCCCGGCTTCCAGCCTTCCGGCAGTTCACGCGGCACCCAGTCGGTGTAGAGCTTCGCGTACGTGCCGTCGGCGATGATGGCGTCGAGTCCGGAGTTGAGCGCGGCGGTGAGGTTCGGCTTGTTCTTGCCGACCGCCCAGGCGACGAAGTTGTTGACGCTGAAGGTGTTCTCGACGATCGCGGTGCCGTCACCCTCTCGGACAGCGCCCTCGGCCTGCTGCGACGGTGCGACCCAGGCGTCGACCTGACCGCTCTTGAGGTTGGCGTAGGCGGTGGCGTAGTCCGGGAACTTCACCGGGTCGAGTCCGAGTGTGTTGACGACGTAGTCGTCCTGGACGGTGCCCTGGACGACGGCGATGCGCGTGGACGCCGACAGATCACCGAAGCTCTTGATGGAGCCGCTGGTCGGCGCGACGAGCGAGAAGTAGCCGAAGTCGTAGCCGTTGGTGAAGTCGACCGTCTTACGGCGGTCGTCGGTGGTGGTGATCGACGACGACCCTACGTCGAAACGATTGTTCGCGACCTGCGAGAGCAGACCCGCGAACTCGGTGCCGTTGAACTCGATCTGCAGGCCCAGCTTGGCGGCGATGGCCTTGAGGAGCTCGTTGTCGAAGCCGGTGAAGTCGCCTGCACCGTTCACGCAGATGCTGGGCCCGGCGTCGGACAGCGTGCCGACCGACAGCTTTCCGGGTGCGAGCAGCTCCAGCGCGCCGACGTCGATGTCGTCGATCGGGGTCGTGGTCGGGGTGGTGTACCGATCCTCACCCCCCTGCTCGGCAGCGGCGAGATTGACCGGGGCCGCCGAGGCCGAGGCGAGGCCGGCGGGTGCGCAGCTGTCGGCAGGAGCGGCCTGCGCCCGGGGCGCCGGGCCGCCGAGAATCGTCAACAGACCGACGATGGCGGCCGTCAGAACCAGCGCGACGAATCGAACGGCACGCGGCGCGGCCGCGCGGCCGCGGAGAGAACGGTGGTTGGACACCACTCGGACCCTATCGGGCAGCCCAGGGGCCGTCCCAATTTTTTCGCTCGCCGGTGGGCCTAACCCCGGTGACCAGGCCTTTTCTCCGCGAGCTGAGATGTCGCAGTTGTGGCAGCGCGGTCGGGGTCGTCACCGGCCGGATCGTCGAGAGTTCCCGGGGCGCAGCCGGGCTCGTCGCGAATCATCCACGATTCACGAGGGAAGACATTTCGCGGTTTATGGCCGATGAATTCTCTGACGTGCTATCAATGATACAGGGAAACGAGAAATGTAACATTCATTCTTCACCGCGTTCTGAATGGCCCTAGATCACGGCCCGACGGCGTGTTTTCTTGCGCCCCGACGCTGCTGACGTGCACCGACGCCGCAGCATGCGACTCCATTTTCCGAACAGAAAGAAAGCAGGAATCCTCATGCTCTCTGCAATTTTCTATGCCATCGAAGCGTTCGACAATCTGCTCTGGGACTTCGCGGAGACGATTGTCACCGGAAGCGACGAGGCAGCGGGGTCGTAGCAGCACCCCGCAACGGGTTCAGCAGTAGGTATCGCCTGGCGACACCTACTGCTGAACGTTGTGATCGTGCGGGACCGGCGGGACGTCGCGCCGGCTCAACCCCGTGCTGCGATGCGGGCCTGGACCTCGGGCCGACGAAGTGGGGGCACCGTCTTCGGCGGCTGACGACGCTCCGGCAGCACGTCGAGAAGGGTGCGCGTCGCGGCGGTGACCGCGGTGACCGCCGCCTCGAACGCCTCGACGTTCGCCGCTGACGGGTGGCGGACCCCGCTCACCTTGCGCACGTACTGCCTTGCCGCGGCCTCGATCTCGTCCCCCGTCGCAGGCGGTTCCAGTCCACGCAGTTCGGTGATGTTGCGGCACATGACGGATCCCTTCGGTCGGATGCTGGCGAGGGTCGCCGCCGGGTCGAACTCAGGTGGGTACCTCAGTCACCGATCTTGACGACCGCTTTGCCCAGGATCCGCCCTTCGGCCAGATCGGTCAACGCCTCGGGCAGCTGATCGAGGGTGTAGGTCACATTCACCTGAGGAGACATGCCATCCGCGATCATCTGGGTCAGCTCCTCGTGCAGCGTCGCGGGGAGGTTCAGCTCCGGATGGGTGCGCACGTACTCGCCCCACGCGGCGCCGACGACCGCGATGTTGCGGAACAGGACACGGTTGAGTTTGACGGTCGGGATCCCGCCCGCCGCGAAGCCCACCACCACGTAGCGGCCGTCGGGCGCAACCTGGCGCAACGCCTCGTCGAACACCTCGCCGCCGGACGGATCGATCATCACGTCGACACCCTTGGGGAAGATCTCCTTGAGAGCGGTTCCCCAGCCCTCCTCGAGCTGCACGATCTCGTCGGCCCCCGCGCTGCGCAGCAGTTCTTCGGCACCCTTGCGGTGGACGATCGCGACGACCTTCGCGCCGAGCGCCTTGGCGACCATGATCGAGGCGGTACCGACACCACCGGCAGCGCCGAGCACTCCCACGACCTCACCCTTCTGGAGGTGGGCGCGGGTCTTCAACGCGAAAAGGGCCGTCTGGTAGTTGATGCCCATCGCCGAGCCCTGCTCGAAGCTCAGCCCCTCCGGCAGCGGGAGCAGCTGTTCGGGCGCGGCCGCGACCTGCTCGGCGAAGCCACCCACGATCGACGCGACGAGGACCTTGTCCCCGACCTTCACCGTCGACCCCTCGGGCGCCGACCGCACCACACCGGCCACCTCGGTTCCAGGGGTGAACGGTGTCGGCACGCGCAGCTGGTACTTGCCCTGGCTCATCAGCACATCGGGGAAGCACACGCCACAGGACTTGACGTCGACGACGACCTGGCCGTCGGCGGGCGTGGGGTCGGGGACCTCGGTCAACTCGAGTCCGGTGGGTCCTGTCTCTGCAGTGAGTACCTGAGCTTTCATACGGCTCACCCTACGCGGCGGCGCTCACAGACCCGATAGGATCTGGTGCCATGTCACACCCCACGGCCCAGCTGCCGAGTGCACCGTCCCCCGAACGCCTCAGAGTCGCCGAGGAGACCCCCGGCTTCATGCCACTCGACGAGGCACAGACGCTTTTCGAGATCGCCGGAGAGTATCTGTCCCAACCGGATTCGACGAAGGTCGGGGTCGAGATCGGTACCTACTGCGGCAAGTCCACGGTATTTCTGGGTTCCGCCGGCGAGGCGCACGGCGCCGTCATCGTGACCGTCGATCACCATCGTGGTTCGGAAGAGCACCAGCCCGGGTGGGAGTACCACGACGAATCTCTCGTCGATGCGCACACCGGCACGCTCGACACCTCGGCACGCTTCCGCCGCACCATGTTCGACGCCGGGCTCGACCAGACCGTGGTGGGGGTGCTGGCACCGTCGACGGTAGCGGCGAAGGTCTGGGGCAAGCCCGCCGATTTCGTGTTCATCGACGGCGGCCACAGCATGGAGGCCGCACAGAACGACCTCGACGGTTGGGCGCCGTGGGTGCGCATCGGTGGCGCCCTGCTCATCCACGACGTCTTCCCCGACCCGGCCGACGGCGGACGCCCCCCGTACGAGATCTACTGTCAGGCACTGGAAACCGGGCAGTTCACCGAGGTCAGGGTCGAGGGATCGTTGCGGGTCCTGCGCCGCGATTCGGGTGAGGTCGGCGCGCCGCTGACCCCCAAGGTCTGACGCCGGGCCGCCAGGTGCGGGCGCTAGCCCTCTGCGGCCAGCGCCCGCACCTTGCCCAGCACGTCGGGATACCGCTTGAGGTGTGCGCCGCCGTTGACGTCGAAGGCCGCGCCGGTGATCCACCGGGCCTTGTCGGAGGCGAGAAATGTGATGGCGTCGGCGATCTCGGACGTCTCTCCGCTACGACCCAGCGGCGTGTTGTCGAGGTAGTCCTCGGTCAGACCGGGGACAAAACCTATCCCCTCGGTCAGCGGCGTCATCACCAGCCCCGGTGACACCGCGTTGACCCGGACGCCACGCTCGGCGAGTTCGAGGGCGGCGACCTCGACGAGCATCAACACACCGGCTTTCGAGGCGCAGTACGCACCCATCCCCGCGCCGGGTTGCCGACCGTTGAGCGATGCGACACAGGTGATCGATCCACCGTCGACGATCCGCCGTCCGGCGTGTTTGATGACCAGGAACGTGCCGGTGAGACAGATGTCGACGGTGTGGCGCCACGCGCTCAACTCGAGCTCGGTGAGCGCGCCGGGGTCAGACAGTCCGGCGCAGTTCACCACGGTGTCGAACTCACCCAGATCGTCGAAAACCGTTGCGACAGACTCCTCGTCGGTGACATCGAGGTATACCGCGCGCACCGCGTCGCCGCGTTCGGCGGCGACCGCCGCTGCGCGTGCGGCGTCGACGTCGGCGACGACCACCTCCGCGCCCGCTGCGGTCAGCGCCTCGACGGTGGCGAGCCCGATCCCGGAAGCTCCGCCGACGACGATCGCACGGCTCATCGGTGCCCGGCCTCCGCGGCGCGGGTCTCGGCAGCCAGATGCCGTGTCAGGAAGCTGATCTCGTGTGACACGCACGGCTCGAACCACTCGTTGCCCTGAAAGACGTCGAAGTGATCGCACGGGTAGTGCCGCACCTCTGCGCGTGCCTTGAACGCCGTTTTGGAGGCAGCGTGAGGCGGTGCGACGGAATCGAAGTCAGCGATCTGGAACAGCACCGGGGCGTGAACCCGGTGCGCGTACTTGTCCGCGCGGAAGCCCCCGATCTCGAGGCCGACCGAAGCGTCGACCTCATTGCGCCATGATGGTCCGGCGATGGCCTGGTAGCTCTCCTGATAACCGGGAGCCGTCAGCGCGGCGCCGGTGTCGCCGGGCTCGCCCACGACACGCATCATCTTCGGAGCGCGACCGAGGCGTCGCGACACCGCACTGGCCACCGCTGTCGCAGTCGACTTGGCGATCGCCGCTCCGCCGTTCTGCGCGTATGCGACCCGGCCCGCGGCCGGCCCGTTCACGAAGGGGATCACGGCGATCACCGCGGCGACGTCATCTCGATCCGCGGCCACGGTCAGTGCGTGACCACCGGACTGCGAGACACCCCACAGGATGATCCGACCGGGATCGACACCCGACTGCTCCTTCGCTGCTGCGATCGCCGCGCGGTAGTCGTCGGCCTGCCGCTCCAGCGAGATCTGCTGCCGGGGTTCACCTCCCGACAATCCGAAGCCGCGGTAGTCGAATGCCAGCACCGCCAGGCCGGCATCGGCGAAGCGCTGGGCATAGGGGGCCAGACCGGAGTCCTTGGTCCCGGCGAAGCCGTGCGCCATCACGACGACGGGACGTGTGCCGTCGACCTCGAAGGGCGACGACGCCGTGCCCGGGAAGAACCAGGCGTCGCATTCGGCATCCGACGAGGAGAAGCGAACGGTGTTCGCGCCGGTCGGTGTGCTCATGCCGGGGTCCCCTTCGCTGCTCGCTGCGCTCGGACCTCGGCGAGCGCCGTGGGTGCCGCCGCGACCAGTTCGGAGGCGACGCCCGCCCAGTCGGTCGGCCCCTGCTGCTTCGCCCGGCGGAGACCCGCCGGGATCTCCTTGGTCCGCATGTTGTGTTCGTAGAGATAGTGGTCGAGCTGCTGGGTGTGCCGCGGGCGGTCGAGCATGTGGCCGGTGTAGTAGTGCATGTCGGCCTCGATCGTCTGCTTCATCTCCGGCACCGACGGCAACCGGTAGTGGCCGGTGGCATACGCGCCGATCAGGCGGGCCTGACATTCGACGAACGGGAACAGCGTCGGGACCGCCTGGGCGAAGCCGGCGAAGACGAGGTCGTCGATCCCCGGGTAGAACATCCGCTTGTAGAGGTCGATGCGATTGTCGGGGGCGCTGATGAACTCGGGGTCGAAGAACGGGAACGTGATGTTGTATCCCGTTGCATAGATGATGATGTCGAAATCATCGGAGGTGCCGTCGTCGAAGTGGACCGTCGAGCCGTCGAACCGGTTGATGTTGGGTTTGGGGATGACGTCACCGGAGCCGAGGCGGAGCGGCAATTCGACGGACTGCGTCGGATGGGCCTCGAAGAACTTGTGATTGGGCGTCGGTAGTCCGTAATCCTCGGGGCGTCCTGCCGTCACCGGCTGCATGACCTGTACGAACTTCCGCTGCCACGACGTGGGCAGGTACGGCGTCGACCGGTAGTACTTGTCGGCCGGCTTGCCGCCGAAGTACTTCGGGACGATCCATGCACCCGACCGCGTGGACAGTGTCAACTTGTTGTCCAGCGCCTTCGACGACAACTCCACGGCGATGTCGGCCGCGCTGTTGCCGAGTCCGACGACCAGGATGCGCTTGCCCATGAAGTCATGTGGGGTGCGCGGGTCGATGTAGTGGTGGGCGTGCATCTGGATGCCGTCGAACTCGCCCGGGAAGTCCGGCCACCGGGGGTCCCAGTGGTGCCCGTTGGCGACGACGAGCAGATCGAACCGACGCCGCTCGCCGTGTTGGGTCTGCAACTCCCAGCCGCCGCCGTCGAGTCGGGTCGCGTGCTCGATCCCGTTGGTGAACTCAATCGACGAGTAGAGGTCGAAGGCCTCCGCGTACGAGTCGAGGTAGGCCTTCACCTGGGTGTGGTGCGGGAAGTCCGGATACTCGTCGGGCATCGGGAAGTCCCGGAACGACAGCTGGTGCTTGGAGGTGTCGATGTGCAACGAGCGGTACGCACTGCTGTGCCCGTTGGGGTTGCCGAACGCCCAGTTGCCGCCCACCCGGTCGGAACTCTCGAAACATGTGTACGGAACGCCGTAGTCGGTGAGCATCTTGCCTGCGGTCAGGCCGCTGATGCCGGCCCCGATGATCGCGGTGGTTGGTAAAGGCACACTGCCCCCTCGTCGGACACGTCGTGGTTCGGTCGGTTGTTCGGCCATGTGCGTTCTCGGCCGTGCGTGTAGACACAATCCCATTTGTGTCTACACGATGGGACGTATCGTGTACACAGAATCCGCGAACTGTCTATGAGGTCGTCGTCCGTTCGCCGGAAGCCCGACGAGTACCCAACAGTGCGCGCAGACCGTGACCGCAGGAGTGTCCGTGACCGAAGCCCCGACCACCACGGTGCAGGACCGCCTGCTCGACGCGACGGAGAAGCTGCTCGCCGACAAGGGGATTCGCGCGACGACGATGCAACAGGTGGCCGAGACGGCCGGGGTGTCGCGCGCTTGGCTCTATCGGCACTATCCGGACAAACCGTCCATGATCGGTGCCACCATCGTGCGACTCACCGAATCCTTCTGGCGCGACGCTCGCGCGGAACTCGACGGCATCGACGACTTCGCGGGGCGGCTCACCGCCGGCGTACGGATCGGCCGCGGCGCCTACGACGACCCCGGAACCCTGCTCATGCGACTTCGCACCGAGGAGCCGACCGAGTTCGCCGAATGCGCCGGGGTGGGTGTCGTCAAGCTCGTCCCCGACCTCGCCGCTTTCTGGTTCCCGTTCGTCGAGCACGCCGCACATCGGGGCGAGATCCATCCCGGACACGACCTGCGCGAGGTCTCCGAATGGGTTGCCCGCGTGCTGATCAGCCTGGGCACCTCCCCGGGCGAGACCATCGACATCGACGACGCGTCCCAGGTCCGACGACACCTGGAGACCTTCATCCTCCCCGGGTTCCGGACCGATCCACGACATTGACCGCGCCGGAGTCCCGACCGCCTCTGGTCTGAGTGATGCCGATCACCTAGACTGGTGTCCAGTCAACCGTCCGGTCATGTCTCGGACGGCCGAACGACGCCGTCGGAGGGCCTCATGGATTTCGGGATCGTGCAGTTCACCAGTGATCGCGGGTTGAAGCCGCATGTCCTCGCCCCACTCATCGAGGACGCGGGGTTCGCTTCCTACTACGTCCCCGAACACGGGCACATCCCCACCAGGCGCGACGCGGCACACCCGCGCACCGGTGACGAGACCCTGCCCGACGAGCGGTACATGCGCACGCTCGACCCGTGGACATCGCTCGCCGCCGCCGCGGCGGTCACCGAACGCATCCGCCTCGCCACGGCCGTCGCCCTTCCGGTGCAGTCGGATCCGATCACGCTGGCCAAGACCATCGCGACCCTGGATCACCTCTCGAACGGACGGGTGACGCTCGGCGTCGGCTTCGGCTGGAACCTCGACGAACTCGCCGACCACAACGTGCCGCCGAAGCGCCGGCGCACCATGCTGCGCGAGTACCTCGAGGCGATGAAGGCGCTGTGGTCGGAGGAAGAAGCCGAATACGACGGCGAATTCGTCCGATTCGGCCCCAGCTGGGCGTGGCCCAAGTCGACACAGTCGCACATCCCGGTCCAGGTGGGCGCCGCGGGCAATGAGAAGAACTTCAAGTGGATCGCGCGCAGTGCCGACGGGTGGATCACCACACCGGGCGAAGAGGACATCGAGGGTTCGGTGTCGCTTCTCAAGCAGATCTGGGCCGACGCCGGCCGAGACGGAGATCCCGAGATCGTCGTCCTCGACTTCCGGCCGGTCCCGGAGAAGCTGGAGAAGTGGCGCGACATCGGTGTCAGCACAGTGTTGTACGGCTTGCCCGACGACTCGGTCGAGCGCGCGAGCGGGTACCTCGCCAAACTCGCGGGCAAGCTGGGCATCACCCCGGCTGTCGTGTAGGGCACGCCTGGCAGGCGTGCCCGCGTCACGATCCGATGCACATCCCTTCTGCTAGCCTGGTTGCGTTCTGACACGGGGTGCTCCGCGACCGCGGGGCTGAGATGAGACCCGAGAACCTGTCCAGGTAATGCTGGCGAAGGGATGTCATGTCTTTGCGTACGCCTATGTCCGATGTCGATCGCTTCACCGATCAGCTGTGGGACGCGACGACGAGCCTGCGGGCAGCGATCGACGATCTCGAATTCCTGCACCGCCTCGGGGACGGCTCACTGCCCCTCGAGGTGTTCCGCACCTACCTGGAGCAGGACTCGCTGTACCTGGCCGGGTACTCGAAAGCCCTCGCGATCCTGGCGTCGAAGGCGCCCGATCCGCAGACCGCGGCATTCTGGGCGAACTCGTCGGCAACCGCAGCCACCGTCGAGGTCACCCTGCACGGCGACCTCCTCGGGGGCGGCCAGTTGCCGCCGCGGCAGGGTGAGCCCGAGCCGTCGACCGCGTGCCTGGCATATGTGTCCTACCTGATCGCCACCGCCGCGACCGAGTCGTACGCGGTCGGCGCGGCCGCGGCGCTTCCCTGCTTCTGGATCTATGCCGATGTCGGCCGCGGACTCGCGGCGAGTGCCGCCGAGGTCCTCGCCGCCGACCCGAACCACCCGTATGCACAGTGGGTGACCACCTACGACGCCCCGGAGTTCCAGGAATCCGCCGCGAGGGCAAGGGAATTGGTGGACGCGGCAGCGGCGTCTGCCGGCGAGCAGGAGCGGGCTGCGATGTCTGCGGCGTTCACCGTCGCCACCCGGTATGAGCTCATGTTCTGGGACACCGCCCTGAACCCCTACGCTTGGCCCGCCGCATGACCGACCGCGCGCGCCGCATCCTGGCCTGTCTCGTCGTCACGGTCGCCGTGCTGTCGACAGCCACCGCATGCGGGTCGGACACCGCCTCCGACGACACCATCCGGTTCGCGCTCGACTGGACACCGAACACCAACCACACGGGCCTGTTCGTGGCGCAACAGCGAGGGTACTTCGCCGAAGCCGGCCTGGACGTCGAGATACTGCCCTACAACAACACGGCCGTCGACACCGTCGTGGATGCGGGCAACGCCCAGTTCGGGATCAGCACCCACAATTCCTCCACCTTCTCCCGGTCCTCCGGCGCACACACGATCTCGGTGCTCGCACCTCTCCAGCGATGGGCGACGGGCATCGGGGTTCGAGCCGACCGCGCCGACATCGCGAGCCCGAAAGATCTCGCCGGCAAGACCTATGCCGGGTTCGGCGATCCCGGCGAGAAAGAGACCCTCGAGCAGGTGATCCGGAACGACGGCGGCACAGGGGATTTCACCTCGGTCACCCTCGGCACGTCCGCGTACGAGGCCGTCTACTCCGGCCAGGCGGACTTCACCGTCTCGTATCTCGCCTGGGAGGGCATCGAGGCCGAGCACCACGGAACACCGATGAAGTACTTCCACTACACGGACTTCGGTTTCCCCGAGGCCTACGCGATCGTCGTCGACGCCAACGAGGACTGGCTGGCCGAGAACCCGGAACGTGCGACGAAGTTCGTACAGGCGCTGCAACGCGGATATCAGGCCGCCGCCGACGACCCGGAGGCAGCCGCCCGCGATCTCATCGCAGCCAATCCCGGTGCGTTCAACGACGAAGAACTGGTTGTCGAGAGCCAACGCATGCTCGCCGCTCAATACATGAAGGACGCGAACGGCAAGGTCGGCCGGCAGACGCTCGAGCAATGGTCGGGCAACTCCGGGTTCCTCTATCGCAGTGGGCTTCTCACGGGCCCGGATGGGGCGCCGCTGCCGACCGAACCGGATTGGTCGACCTACTTCACCAATGACTACCTCGACGCGTCCGGCTAGCATCGGCCTCCGGCGGGCCGCGCCCACGATCGTGGCGGCGGCGATACTCGTCGCGGCCTGGCAGGTCTACGTCGACCTCAGCGGGATCCGGCCCCAACTGCTGCCGTCGCCGTCCCGTGTCGCCGAGCAGGGGTGGGCGCACCGGGACGAGATCGGGGTGCACGCCGGGGCGACCCTCCAGGTCACGCTGATCGGTTTCGCGGTGTCACTGGTCCTGGCGTGGGTGCTGGCGATCATCGTCGACTTCTCCCCCACCCTGCGGCGGGCCTTTGTGCCCTTGTTCGTCGCGTCCCAGACGTTGCCGATCATCGCGATCGCTCCGCTGATGATCATCTGGTTCGGCTTCGGCGTGCTGCCGAAGGTGCTGGTCATCGCCCTCGTCACCTTCTTCCCGATGGCGATCGGGCTCATCGAGGGGTTCGCGGCCGCCGATCGCGAGGCCGGCGCACTCATGCGGAGCATGGGTGCCACCCGCCTGCAGATCTTCCGCTACGTACGGCTGCCCTCCGCGTTACCCCGGTTCTTCACCGCGCTGCGGATCGGCATCACCTACGCGGTGGTCGGCGCCGTGTTCGCCGAGTACGTCGGCGCCAGTGAGGGACTCGGCATCTACATGAGCCTCCAGAAGAACTCGTTCCGCACCGACCTCGTCCTCGCGGCAGTCCTGGTGACGGCCCTCATCAGCGTCTCGCTGTACCTGCTGACGTTCGCGATCGAACGGGTCGTCGTGCCGTGGACTCGCGCCGGGAACGCCGAGCCGTCATGACCGATCACGCTCGCCGACTCGTCGTGGACCGGTTGACGAAATCCTTCCCCCGATCCGGCCGCGAGAAACGGCCGCGCCACGTCCTCGACGCGGTCTCGTTCACGGCGGAGCCCGGCGAGTTCGTCTCCGTCATCGGACCGAGCGGATGCGGCAAGAGCACCATCTTCAGCATGCTCGCCGGGCTCGATGTGCCCGACTCCGGCAGCGTCACCGTCGGCGCCGACGCCGCGGTCGCCGGACACTGTGCGTACATGCCGCAGAAGGATCTGCTGTTTCCCTGGCGCACGATCCTCGACAACACGATCCTCGGCCTCCAGGTGCAGGGCGTGCCTGCCGCCGATGCCCGACGCCGGGCCGCAGAGCTCTTCCCCACCTTCGGGCTGTCCGGGTTCGAGGACGCGCGGCCGTCTCAGCTGTCCGGAGGGATGCGTCAGCGGGCCGCCCTGCTCCGCACGGTCGTGCAGAACCGCGATCTGCTGCTGCTCGACGAACCGTTCGGCGCCCTCGACTCGTTGACCCGCACGGAGATGCAGTCGTGGCTGCAGTCGGTGTGGCAGCGGTACCGGTGGACGGTGCTGATGATCACCCACGACATCCGCGAGGCCATCTATCTCTCCGACCGGGTGATCGTGCTGTCCGCCCGCCCGGCGACCGTCGTCCGACAGGCGCGCATCGAGCTCCCGAGGCCACGAGAGCTCGCAGTCCTCACCTCACCGGAATTCGTTGCGCTCGAGGAGGATCTGCGAGTCGTGCTGCACCGCGAAGCCCGCCGAGCCCTTGCCGAGCAGACCGAATCGAGCGCGGCGATCGGGAAATGACCGCCCGCCGCCGGGTCATCGATCAGGGCGTCGGTGCGACGAGCCGCTGACGCACATCACGGAAGATCCCGTTCGCGACGCTCGTCCGGCTGACCGCATCGGCCGCGAGGACGACGGCGGCCGATGTCCAGCAGCTCTTCTCGACCGGCCAGCGTTTACCGTCGGCGAAAACCAACCCGGTCCAATATGATCCGTCCGGATCACGGAGATGCTGGATCGAGGCGATCAGCTCGATGGCGTCGGCGGTGTCGCCGAGGGCGTCCAGAGCGAGTGCCAGCTCACAGGTCTCGGCACCGGTCACCCAGGGCCGATGATCCACGCATCGGACACCCTTGCCGGGGACGACGAACTGCTCCCAGCGGCGAGCGATGAGTTCCTGACCCTCCCGACCCCGCACGGCGCCACCGAGGATCGGGTAGTACCAGTCCATCGAATGCTCCGACGGCGGAGTGAAGGTCTGCCACTCCTCGCGCCCGACGTCGGACCGGATGGCGTCGCCGAGCAGGCTGTGTGCGGTGATCCAGTCCTCGTCGGGCTGGTCCATCTCGCCGGCGATGCGGATCGCACAGTCGAGAGCCTGGAAGATGCTGGCGTTGCCGGTGATCAGG
This sequence comes from Gordonia terrae, assembly GCF_051789125.1. Classification (GTDB taxonomy): domain Bacteria; phylum Actinomycetota; class Actinomycetes; order Mycobacteriales; family Mycobacteriaceae; genus Gordonia; species Gordonia terrae_A. Next base: position 4,041,384 of record NZ_CP196526.1, read on the forward strand.
GCCTCGCCGAACATGGCCCCGGTGCGGTGGTCACCGCCCCAGCGAAACGCCCCGTCCTCCCGCTGGAAGCGCAGCACACAGTCGATGGCCGACCAGACGACCGGCCACATCTTCTGCAGGAACGCGTCGTCACCGGTGATGAGGTAGTGGTGCCAGACCCCGACCGCGATGTAGGCGCAGAAGTTGCTGTCGGTTCCGGCATCCTCAACCTTGCCGCAGACGGTTCGGATCGGCCAGGAGCCGTCGTCTCGCTGCTTACGGCGCGACCAGTCGTAGGCGGCCTCGGCCTCGGCGTGAAAACCCGTGACCGACAGCGCCATCGCCGATTCGATGTGGTCCCACGGATCGGTCTGCCCGCCAGGGAACCAGGGCAGAGCCCCGGAGTCCTCCTGCATGCCGACGATGGCGGCGCCGGTGGCGCGCATCTGCTCGGCCGTGACCACGCCGGGGACGGCGGGAACATCGGTCATGATGCTCCCGCCGTGAGAAGTACCGTCATGAAGTCGCGGCGGTCTCGGGCTTACGCAGGTACAGGGCCACCGACTTGCCGATGAACGGGTTGAGCACCTGCTCACCGACGCGGGTCAGCCACGGCTTGCTCATCATGTCCCAGACGAGCAGCTGGTGATAACCCTTCACCAGGACGTTGTCGTTGTTCTCCACGCCCACAGCACATTTCAGCCACCAGTACGGCGCGTGCAGGGCATGCGCGTGGTCGGTGCCGGTGACCTCGAGGCCGGCACTCTTCAGCTTCCCGGCCAGCTCGGAGGCCTTGTAGATGCGGACATGCCCGCCCTCGACCTCGTGGTACTCGTCCGACAGCGCCCAGCACACCTTCTCCGGCCAGTACCGGGGCACGGTCACCGCAGCCACGCCACCCGGCTTCAGGACGCGGGCCATCTCGCTGATCGCACCTTCGTCGGTGGGGATGTGCTCGAGGATCTCGCTCATCAACACGACGTCGAAGCTGTTGTCCGAGTACGGGAGTCGCAGTGCATCGCCGACCTCGGCACGGGCTTTCGCCGACGCCGGGACGTGACCCTCGGCCATCATCGCGTCGAACATCTCGCCGACATCGGACATGTCGCTCTCGGACATGTCGAAGGCGATGACCTCGGCGCCGCGCCGGAACATCTCGAACGAGTGCCTGCCCTGCCCCGCCCCGATGTCGATCGCCTTGGTGCCCGGTCCCACGCCCAGCCGGTCGAAATCAACTGTGAGCACTCGATGTCCCTTCTGTTGCCCGCCGGTGTCCGGCGAGCACGGTTTCATAGTGAGCCGCCGTCTTCGCGGCCACCGCTGCCCAGCTGTAGTTCTCCTCGGCTCGACGACGACCTCCGTCGCCGAGACGGGCCCGCAGCTCCGCGTCGTCGAGGAGACGGCCGATCGCCTGCGCGAGGCGCCCGGAATCTCTCGGCGGCACCAGCAGTGCCGCTTCCTCGGACGTTCCGACGACCTCCGGGATCGCGCCGGCGCGCGTCGCGACCAGCGGTGTACCACAGCTCATCGCCTCGACCGCCGGGAGCGAGAAGCCCTCGTACAACGACGGCACACATGCCACCTCGGCCGAGGCGAGGAGACCGGCGATCTCGGTGTCTTCCAGACCCGACACCACCGAGACCCGATCCGAGATCGCGAGATCCTCGATCATCTTGGCGGACGGGCCGTTCGGGTCCAATTTGGACACCAGTACCAATTCGACGTCGCGCTCGGCGGACAGTTTCGCGACCGCCTCCAGCAGGTACGAGACACCCTTCAGCGGAGCGTCGGCGCTGGCGACGCAGACGATCCGGCCCGGCACACGCGTGGCGGCCGGCGTGAAGATCTCGGTGTCCACACCGAGCGGGATGGTGGTGATCCTGCCCGACGGGATGTCGAACGCCTTGCGGATGTCGACCTCGCTGCTGCGGGACACGGTGAGCAGCTCGGGAATCCGACGCGACACCCGGCCCTGCATGCGGAGGAACGAATGCCACCGCCAGGCCGTGATCTTGCGCCATCCCTTCGCCGCGCGCACCGCCAGCGTGCGGTCACGGGTGATGGGATGGTGGATCGTGGCGATCAGCGGGAAACCCGCCCGCTGGATGTCGAGCAGTCCGTAACCGAGACACTGATTGTCGTGGACGATGTCGAAGTCGTCGCGACGCTCCTTGAGGAGGCGGGCCACCCGGAGGCTGAAGGTGAGCGGTTCGCCGAAGCTCGCCGTCCACATCGAGCCCACCTCGAGGAGGTCGATCCAGTCGCGGTACTCGCCCGGGCGGGGCGTGCGGAACGGATCCGGCTCGTCGTAGAGGCCCAGGCTCGGCACCTTGGTGACGGTGACGCCGGCGTCGATCGCCACCTGGTCGAGCTCGGGGTACGGCTGCCCCGAGAAGATCTCGACACTGTGGCCGAGAAGGGCGAGTTCGCGGGACAGGTGACGGACGTAGACGCCTTGTCCTCCGCAGTGGGGCTTGCTGCGGTAGGACAGCAGAGCGATCCGCATCACTGCGCTCCGGCGGTGGCTGCCGCCTCGAACTCGGAGACACTGACGAACTTGGCGCGGACCCGGCCCGCGGCCTTGCCCGCGGCCTTCTCCGCCGCGTCGATGGCCTTCCACCCGCCCAGATCGATGCGGTTGGCTCCGCGGTCGGCGACGAGTGCGGCGACGTCGTCCCGCGACGTCGACGGATCGTCGAATGCGGCGGCGACGAAGTCGGCGATGACCGCCTGCGCGGTCTCCTGTCCACAGATGCGGTTCATACCGATACCCCCGGTCGCCCCACGTTTGATCCACCCGGTGACGTACAGACCGGGCATCACGTCGCCGTCGGCGGCGTCCTTGACCCGTCCCTCGGAGTTGGGGACCACGCCGTGCCCCTCGTCGAACGGCAGGTCGGTGACGGGCACACCCCGGTACCCGATGGCCCGCAGGACCAGACCGGTGTCGAGGTCGAAACGGTTTTCGGTGGGCGTCACCGCGACTTTCCCGGTCGCGTCGGCGTAGGCATTGCGCACGCAGGTAAGGGTAGCCACTTCCCCGTCACCGGCAATCTCGACCGGCGAGGTGAGGAACCGGAACACGATCCGCTTGTTGCCCGGCGTCGTTGGACGTTCCGCGAACTCCCGGGCCAGACGGATTTTCGTGGCGATCGTGGAGTCGAGTGTGTCGTCGGAGAGCGCCGCCTCGGTTCCGGGGTCCAGCACGAGCTCGTCGGGGTCGAGGATCACGTCGACACCCTCGACATCGCCGAGTGCCAGGAACTCGCTGTTGGTGTACGCCGCCTGGGCGATCCCGCGGCGTCCCAGCAGGACGACCTCGGAGATGTTCGACTCACGCAGCATGGCGAGCGCGTGGTCGGCGATGTCGGTCTTGGCCAGCTCGTCGGGATCGGTCACCAGGATGCGGGCCACGTCGAGGGCCACGTTGCCGTTGCCGACCACGACGGCCCGTTCACCGGACAGGTCGACGTCGAGGTCGGCGAAGTCGGGGTGACCGTTGTACCAGGCGACGAACTGGGTGGCGGCCACCGAGTTGCGCAGGTCCTCGCCGTCGATGCCGAGACGTTTGTCGGTGGCGGCGCCCACCGCGTAGATCACCGCGTGATAGCGCGCGACCAGCTCGTCGTGGCTGATGTGCTTACCCACCTCGACGTTGAGGTGATAGGTGAAGTTCTTCTTGGCCGCGACCGACGCGAACGTCTTCTCGACGCCCTTGGTGGCGCTGTGGTCGGGCGCGACGCCGGCACGGACGAGTCCGTACGGGGTGGGCAACCGGTCGAACATGTCGACCTTGATGCTGGGCTTGCGGACGAGTTCCTCGGCGGCGTAGAAGGCCGCCGGCCCCGCTCCGACGATCGCCACGTGCAGATCCTTGTCGGGCAGCGGCGGCGCCTTGCGCGGCGGGACGAGCCCGCCTTCGACGTCGTGGTCCTTGTAGTAGTCCGCATTGATCTGCAGATAGGGCTCGTCACGTGCCGTCAGCTGATCGTCGGGGACGATCGCCTCCACCGGGCACTCGTCGATACAGGCGCCACAGTCGATGCACGTCTCCGGATCGATGTAGAGGGCTTCTGCCGTCAGGAACTCCGGCTCGTCGGGCGTCGGGTGGATGCAGTTCACCGGACACACGCTCACGCAACTGGCATCGTTGCAACATGGGCGGGTAATCACATGCGCCATCTGCTGTTTCCTCGTAATCCAACACGTAGAACGTGTTCTATTTTTCCGGTTGACTGTATCTTAACTGCAAAGATACCTGCGGCCTATCGAAGGGACCCGAGTGAGCCAGGTTACGCCAGGAGTGTCAGCTGGATCACTGTCGGATCGCAAGCCGGGATCCGCGTTCTACGAAGTCGGCTATCGCGTCCGCACCGGCGACGTGGACCAGGACATGCGCGTCCGGCTCGATGCGGTCGCGCGCTATCTCCAGGACGTCGCCAACGACAACATCGAGGCCACCGAGTTCCACGCGACGGACCCGTTCTGGATCGTTCGGCGCACCATCATCGACGTCATCGAACCCATCACGTGGCCCGCGGCGGTGACCGCGCAACGCTGGTGCGGGGCGTTGTCCACCCGCTGGACCAACATGCGCGTCCGGCTCACGGCCGAACACGAGATCAACCGGTTCAACCCCGAGCCGCGGCCACCCGGGCTGATCGAGACCGAGGCGTTCTGGATCAACGTCAACGAGAAGGGCGTGCCGTCGAGATTGTCCGATGAGGCGTTCGCGATGCTCTCGGCGATGACCGACGAGCACCGGCTGCGCTGGCGATCGATGAACCCGGAGAAGGCCCCTGATCCCGGCGAGATCACGATGCCGGACCGCGAGCACGTCCTGCGCATCACCGATTTCGATCCGTTCAAGCATCTCAACAACGCCGCGTACCTCGAGGCGATCGAGGACGAGCTCGTCGAACACCCCGATCTGGTCGACGGACCACACCGCGTGGTCATCGAGTACCTACGGCCCATCGTGCCGGGCACCAGGCTGGTGATGCGGCGTGTGCGGGAGGACGACCGGCTGACCGTGTGGCTGCTGATGCCGGGCACAGGCGACGAGCTCGTCGTCGCGGCGAGCGTCGTCGTCGGACCCCTGCCCGCCTGAGCGGGTCTACTGACCGCCCTGCAGCAGGAGTTCCATCAGCTTGATGGGAGCGGCGCACGGGTCTCCCTGCGGGGCGCTGCGCGGCTCGACGAACCAGGTGAACGTCCCCCGGCTCGGGGCGCGCGCCGTGACCCCGCAGACCCCGGGACGGTCGGGGCTGCGCTGGGTGAACGCCGACTGACTGGCGACCTTGATGTTCTCGGTCTGGAAACCGAGTTTCTTGGCCGTCTCCTTCTCCGCGTTGACGTTGCCCCACTCGAACCAGTTGAACGTCACGCTGACCGTGTCGGCGGCCCCCGAGACCAGCCAACGGCAGATCGCCCCGGTGAAGGAACGTTCGGCGAACCCACCTCCGGCGACGACGTCGGCGATCATGGCGTCGGGCAGCACGTCGCATTCGAGCAGCAGCTTGTCGAACTGGTCGGTGTCGATGTCGCTGGTTCCGGACCGATCCGCACCTCCCAGGGGCAACGGCTCGCCCTCGACCGTGCGCGCGCAGCCGGCGAGCGCGATGAGGCCCAGCAGCACAGCGGCCAGCATCACCAGGCCGCGCCTCATGATGCGCGCTCGATCGACAGGGTGGACAGTTCTCGGGCGGCGTCGCAGATCTCCTGGATGGGCCGCGGCGTCGCGGCGTCGCCGCGGATCGACCATTCGAAGAAGTCGGCGCCGAACCCGATGCCGATCTCACAGATCTGTCCCGACTGGGTGTAACCGATGAAGCCCTGATGACCGTCGATCTCGATGTTCTCGGTGACGTCCCGCGACAACTTCACGTTGGCCTCTTCACGACCGATCGGCGATCCGCGGTACCAGTTGAAGGAGGCGACCGCGCCCGTCCGCGACCCGGTGGTGTCCCATTCGCAGACCGAGGTGTTGTTGACCGTCTCGGTCAGCCCGCCGAAGCCGGTGATCCGGACGACGTCCTCCAGGGACACGCCGCCGCACTTGCCGAAGAAGGGGCCCGAACCCGCCTGGGCGGGCGCTTCCGGGGTGTTGGGCCGGTTGGGATCGGTGGACGGTTCGTCCGGAGAACACGCACCCACGACAAGCGCCACGGCGGCGAGCACGACGACGAGAAAGCTGCCGTCGCGAAGACGATCCAGTTGTCGCCGTTCGCGTTTGGTGGGTCGGCCCGCGCCTCGGTCGCGACGGGGCTGACTCGCCAGGATCTCCCTGGGAGGAGGCGGCGGGGAGCGGTCGACGAAACACTCGGCAGCCATCGGCGCCGACACCCGCTTGCTGATGGTCCTGGTGACCTCGACGATGCGTTCCCGCCCGGACAGACGGACCCGGATCTCGTCCCCGGGCACCACGGGCTGCGCGGGCTTGGCGGTCACGCCGTTCACGCGGACGTGCCCACCGCGGCACGCGGCACCCGCCGCGGACCGCGTCTTGGTGAGACGGATCGCCCAGATGTATGCGTCGACGCGTGTGGACACTCAGTCACCCGGCCGATCGTCGCTCGATTCGGGGGTCGGGGTGTACGTGCGGTCTCCACCCGGTTCAGCGACCATGACACCCGCTCCCTCCACCGCGTCGCATGCCGGCAACCGTCGCCGGCCGCCGCTCGTTGGGCCCCACTGTAGCCGCGTCGGTCCGGAGGACAGCGGCACACGACCGGCCCGCATCCGACCGGCGCGCCATCTCAGCGCCTGCGCGTCAGCAGGTACACGCCTCCACCGACTGCGAGGATCGCGAACAGGACCGCGAGGAACGTCTGATCGAGCAGCAGGAGCACCGCGAACACCGCGATACCCGGGGACACCGCGACCAGGCTCATCACCGGGTGCTGACGGACGACCTCCGACACTGCTCTGCTCTTGTCCCGATCGATCGCCATACCGGCCTCCCGTGTTCGACTGCCCCGGCGGATGGATGACACCCGAGGTCGTGCGTCCAGGGTAGTCCCGGCGCGGCGACCGCGAGGTGGGTCGCGACCCCCCGATTCGGCCGGAGAGTGGACGACGCCCCGGCACGGCTCGTGGCCAGTGCCGGGGCGCCGGTCTGGGGCGGCGCCGGAGTCAGGCCGCCGCGGCGGAGGAGTCGCTCGAATCCCCACCGGCGGAGCCGGAATCGGAGCCCGCGCCGGCATCGGAGCCGGCGGACGACGCAGCATCCGTGTCCGCGCCGCCGCTGTCCGGATCGTTGCTGTACGGATCGTCGCTGTCCGGACCGTCGCCGTCTGAACCGTCGCTGTCTGCACCCGCGCCGGAGTCCGTGCTCTGGTCGCCGTCTGCGTCGCCGCCCGAGTCGACGTCTCCGCCCGCTGCCTCCTCGGAGTCGGGGGTCTCGGCCGGCAGGCGATGCTTCCCGAGGTAGCTGTCCTCTTCGGCGCGGTGCTTGCCGACGTAGCTCTCCGCGGTGTCGGCACCGATGTCACCGGAGTCCGCGGACGCGCCGGTTGCAGGCAGTTCGTCGGCGGACGCATCGGTTGCGGCAACAGCTCTGCCGGACAGTCGGTTCGGCATCCCGGTGTCGATCGGTCGGGTCGCGGGCAGCCCGAACGGCAGCTCGTACCCGGGGATCCGCAGGACCGGGATGATCTCCCCGGTGTCGAGTTGCCCGAGCTCGACGACGGGCAGGCCCAGCCGGTTCGGTCGGAGCTCACCGTTGACCTCGACCAGCGGTCGGAAGGTGACCTTCGAACCCAGCCAGTCGACGGTGATCGGACCGGTGAACCCGTAGTCACTCGTCAGCCGGAGGAAGTTGCCGCTGAACAGGTCGTGATCCCCGCCGATACTCAGGCGGGCGAAGTCCTTGGACAGCGACATCCAGTCGCTGTCGAAGTCGAGACCGGAGCCGCCCAGGATGCCGGCGAGCAGACCCTCGAGGACCTCGGCGCCGAGTCCGCCGAGGACCCCGCCCGGGTCGGCGATCAGTGCTGTCGGGTCGGTGACCGCGAACTGCAGCTCGCCATTGGGTTGCTGCCAGCGGAAGTCGAAGGTGCCCAGGACATTCGCGCAAGCTCCCACGCCGTCGGCATAGGCGCCGGTGAGCCCGCCGTAACAGCCGACGCCCGTGACGCCGGGGACGGTTCCGATCTTCTCGCCGAGCACCGTGACATCGAGCGGGCCGGTGTTCCACGCGTGGGCCATCCCGATCAGCGCGAACGACCTGGCCGTCCGCCCGTCACTCGCACCCGCGGTCGCGATGCTCAGCGGCAGATACGACGTCGCACTCGCGTCGCCGTCGCGGTACGCCAGAGCGAACTGGAAGCCGTTCCCGGCGACCGTCGCCGAACCCTCGGTCGCGGGGCCGTCGGTCATCGTCGGCGGCAGGTCGATGCCGAGCCAGCGGATGATGTCCCCCAGAACCGATCCGGACAAGCCGTCGAACACCTGCTTGACCGGGTCGTAGACGGCCACGGGCACGACCTCGATGCGGTCGGGCAGTACGACGGCGAGTCCGATGCCGCCGAACTCGGTGCTCGACCGGGAGCAGTCGGCCCCGTCCCGGACACCTCCGGACATGCAGCTCTGGATGCGCCACTGCTCGGCGATGTCCGCGAGCGCGCCGTTCCCGATCGTGGTGACCAGGCCCCCGAGCGGGTTGCCACTGTCGAAACCCTTCGACCACTCCCGCAGTTCTTCGATCTCGGAGGGAATGCCCGGCAGCAGCGCCGCATCGGCCACCGCCGGCTCCGCCACCTGTCCCGCTCCGATGGCCGCGACCGTGGCCAGGGCAGCGGCACCGGCGACCGCGCGTTGCGTGCGTCGCTGCTTGCGATCTGCGCGTCGCGCAACCTTGTCCGATCGCTGAATACCGTTGCGCCCCACCCTGGTCATGCGTCCGACTCCCTCTGCCCGCCCCACCGAGATGAGTCAGTCAATCATCACGGGCGGCGGATTGGTAGCCGAACGAAAGGTATGGCACGAAAAGAACTCCGGGACAGGCGTCCAGGTCCGGGGTCACCTACCAGCGGTCGCGGTCGAGGCTGTCGCCATCGGCTCCGGCATCGGCCGCGCACCCGAACCCGACGACCCACCTGGCGGGTCCGGTCTCACCCGCGGCCAGCTCGACCTTGCCCAGCATCATCGGCTGCGGCAGCGCGGCCAGGAATTCGCCGAGGGCCGACGACGGCAAGGTCCAGATCTCACCGCGGATCGCCCGCCCCGCAGCCGGATCCCGGATCAGGCCGGGCTTGGGGGGTGTGGTGTCCAGGGCCACCAGCCGGTACGCCGCGGTGGTCGTGACCTCACCCGCCCATCGCGCCCCGCGGTCGCTCAGTTCGTGTGTCAGCGGCCCACCGCGCATGTGTGCGCCGAAGACCGCCAGCTCGATCGCGTCATCCGGCTCGACCCACGAAGCCGCCGCATCGGTTGTCCGAGGAAGCGACCGGCGATGTCGGCGAGGACAGCGTCATGGTGGCCGCGTCCGAGGAACGTGACACCGAATCGGGACTCGGTGCCGTCGGCCTCGGCGACGGTGCCGGCCGGGACCGCGATCGCGCACAGGTCGAACAGATTGCAGAAATTCGTGTACGTCCCCATCGCCGAGTTCACGCCGACCGGATCGGCCGCGACCTCGGCGATCGTGGGGTGCATCGGCGCGGTGGGGACCAGCAGTGCCGTCGCATCCCCCCACTGGCCCATCGCCTCGTCGCGCAGACCGGCCAGGCGGCGACGGGCACGCAACAGGTCGACGGCGGAGAAACGCCCGGCCGCGCCGATGATCCCGGCGACCGTGGGATCCACACCGTCGGCGACGGGGTCGGTCACCGAGGCGAGGTACTCCCCGACCGCGTCGGAACGTTCGGCGACGAGGGCATCGTCGTACAGGAGCCTGGCGGCCTCGAGGAACGGCGCCAGATCGATGGTCTTGACCATGAATCCGGATGCCTCGGCACGGAGTATCGCGTCGGCGAAAGCCGCACGCCACCGCTCGTCGAGACCGGGAAGCTCGGCGGGCACTGCCACGATGGGACGTTCCGGCGCCGCATACGGGGTCGACGCGGGGAACGGGCGGGGCCCGACCGCTGCCTTCATCGCCGCCATCGCCCGGTTCGCGAGCGCGGGGTCGTCGGCGAAGATGGTCACCACGTCGTAACTGGCACAGGCCGGGACGACGCCGTCGGTGGAGATCACGCCGACCGTCGGCTTGACGCCGACGAGGCCTTGCAGTGCCGCGGGCACCCGCCCTGATCCCGCAGTGTCGGTACCGATGGCGATGTCGGCGAACCCGAGCGCGACGGCGACCGCGGACCCCGAGCTGGAACCGCCCGAGATGCGATCCGGCCTGCGCGAATCACGCACCGCGCCATACGGACTGCGCGTGCCCACCAGGCCGGTGGCGAACTGGTCGAGGTTGGTCTTGCCGATGACCACCGCGCCGGCCGCACGCAGGGCCGCCACCGAAGCGGCGTCGGCATCCGGAGAATAGGCGTACCCGGGACATGCTGCGGTGGTGGGCATCCCGGCGACGTCGACGTTGTCCTTCACGGCCAGGAGGACCCCGGCCAGCGGACCATCCGCGTCGAGGGAGCGCCGATGATCGGCCTCGACGTCGGCTTGCGGTCGCAGCGTGAGGAAGACCTCGGGCCGATCGGCGATGCGCCGGTAGATGTCGTCGATCCTGCTCATGCCACCCGCTCCTCATCCGCCGCGGCGTCGGCGGCCCTGTCCGTACTCGGCGCGTCCTCGACGTGCGTTGTCTTGAGCGCGAATTCACCCTGTTGCGACCACCGGCGCCGCTCTTCCGCCCGGGCGGCCTCCATCGTCCGGCGCCGGCCGGCGATGTCGTCGGCGTTGTCGTCCAGGAAGGTCTGGTGTTCGGCCAGGGAGAACACCCCGTCGGTGATCTCGGTGCTGTCACCTCGTCCCCGGGCGACGTCGGCACGCATGTCCATGAGCTCCTCGGCGCTGACCGGGTACCACTGGATGCGGTCGAAAAAGCGGAGCAGCCACGGGTGCTCGGGATCGAAACCCGGAGCGGGCAGCGGGTGCCGGTGGTTCCAGACCTGCGTCGTGCGCCCGACGAACTGGTAACCCCCCGGACCCTCCATGCCGTAGATGCAGAGGTAGGCGCCGCCGATGCCGACGGCGTTCTCCGGCGTCCAGGTGCGGGCGGGGTTGTACTTCGTCGTGACCAGCCGGTGCCGGGGGTCGAGCGGAACAGCCACCGGCGCACCGAGATACACATCCCCAAGACCCAGGACGAGGTAACTCGCGTCGAACACCGTCCGATAGACGTCGTCGACGGAGTCGAGGCCGTTCATCCGGCGGATGAATTCGATGTTCCACGGGCACCAGGGGGCGTCGGATCGCACTCCGAGCATGTACCGCTCGATGGCCTCGCGCGTGGCCGGGTCGTCCCACGAGAGGGGCAGGCGCACCGTGCGACTGGGCACCACGAGGTCCTCGGCAGCAGGCAACTGGCTCTCGAGTTCGGTCAGCCACTGCTGCATCTTCGCCTGGGACCAGACGTCCGGGTCGGCCTTGACCTGCAGAGAGCGAATTCCCGGCGTGAGATCGATGAGCCCGCGGGGCTTCTCGGCCGCGATGCGTTCACTCAGTGCGTGCACCCGGGCGCGCAGGGCCAGGTCGAGATGCATCTCTCCGTATTCGACCAGGATGTTGTCATCACCGGACCGGCGGTAGGTGACCGCCGTGGAGCCGTCGGCGGTCGTCGTGCTGCCGAGGATTCCGTTGTCGGGGTCGCCGCCGGACGACAGCACGTCGACGAAGCTCGCCCGCCGCCCGAGCCCCGTCTGGGCAGGTGATGCGGCGCGGTCGCCGCGCACGGCGACGAACCGGATGGTGTCGCCGGGTTTGAGCTGCCCGAGCTTCCACCGCTGGGCCGTCGTGACGGTCACCGGGCACACGAAACCGCCCAGACTCGGACCGTCGGGACCGAGGAGAATCGGTGTGTCACCGGTGAAGTCGAGTGCGCCCACCGAATAGGCGGTGTCGTGGATGTTCGACGGGTGCAGGCCGGCCTCGCCGCCGTCCTCGCGCGCCCAGCGAGGCTGGGGCCCGATGAGTCGGATGCCGGTGCGGTCGGAGTTGAAGTGGACCTCGTAGTCGGCGGAGAACAGGTCCGCGATGTCCTCCTCGGTGAAGAACTCGGGCGCCCCGTGCGGCCCGACGGTCACACCCAGCTGCCAGGTGTTGGTGAATGCCGGTTGCTCGTCGCCCAGAATCCGTCGGGGCGCCGAGCTCGGATCCCCGAGCAGCGCGAGCCGGTCGCCGGCCGCGAGCGCCCGTCCGTCCAGACCACCGAAGCGGCCCATCGTGAAGGTCGATCGACTGCCCAGATGGTCTTCGGCGTCCAGGCCGCCGGCCACCGCGATGTAGGCGCGCATACCCAGCGAGCCGACGCTGCCGACGTCGAGGACGTCACCGGCCGCCAATCGGAGCGGAACCCATTGCGGCACAGTTGTTCCGTTGACGGTGACGGCCACCGGTGCGCCCGTCACCGCGACCACGACCGCGTCGTCGAACCGCAACGACGGTCCCATCAGGGTGATCTCGAGTCCGGCAGCGGTCTCCGGGTTCCCGACGGCCAGGTTGGCGAGCCGAAACGACAGGTCGTCCATGGGGCCGGACGGCGGGACGCCGACCTTCCAGTACCCGACGCGGCCGGGCCAGTCCTGGATGGTCGTGAGCGGACCGGACCGCAGAACGGTCACCGATCCCGCGGTGGAGGCAGACATGATGTGGGATTCCTCGTCAGGAGACAGTGCGTGGGCGTGGAGGACAACCTGGGTCAGGACGGACGTGTCACGATGACCCGGACTGCGGTGGGATCGAATCCGTTGCAGGGGTTGTTGATCTGCGGACAGTTGGAGATGAGCACGAGCGTGTCGGTCTCGGCGCGCAACGCCAGGCGCTTGCCCGGCGCGGACAGGCCGTCGACGATGCCGAGCGAACCGTCTGGATCGACCGGGACGTTCATGAAGAAGTTCACGTTCCCGACCAGGTCGGCCTTGCCGAGTCCGTGCCGACTGCCCTCGATGAGGAAGTTCTCGACGCACGCGTGCTGATGCTTGGTGTGGTGGCCGTAGCGCAGCGTGTTCGACTCCTGTGAGCACGCGCCACCGAGCGTGTCGTGGTTGCCGACCTCGTCGGCGACGATCGTCATCAACGGGGACCAGTCGTGGTCGCGGATGACGCTCCCCGTCGTGAGGAAGATGTTGCCCTGTGCCGCGATCGTCGACTGTGCCGAGTATCGCCGCGACACATCGTCGGCCGCGTAGAACAGGGTGTCGACGGCTTGGTTGCCGTACAGGTCGACGATGGTGAGCACATCGCCGGCGGCGACGACACCCGACCATGGTCCCCGGTCACCCACGAGGGCGTCGAGAACGACATCGCCCGGGACGAGCGCGAGGTCGGCGGCCGGGGTCGAGGCGGCATCGGTGGTGGTGTGTGCGGTTGTCACTGTGGTGTCCTCTCAGCGGTCCGGCTCAGAAATGAGCTGCGGCCCAGACGTCTTCGGAATTGGCGACGGCACGCTGATATTCGGGGTCGCGCGCGCCGGCATCGGCGACGAGGGTCTCGAGCTCGCGCGGTGCCCGCCACGCCAGCACCTCCAGCGACGTGGTGCCGAAGGTCGGAGACGGGTCGAGCGGATGGGCGGTGTTGGCGACCGCGACGATGCACGGCAGGTGCAGGACGAGGTCCACCGCGGTGCCCGGGCCCGCAGAGCCGGTCGAGCGCAGCGAACCGTCGGCGTCGACGGTCACCCCGTGGAAGAACGACAGCGACGGCGCGACGTCCGACGGGCTCAGTCCGTGCTTGGCGGCGGCGAGGGTGAACAGTTCGCGACCGGCCGGGCTGGCCGAATGCACCGCGCCGGCTCCATATCTCGAGGTGTTCGACGCCAGGGTCGTGGTGCCGCAGAGGGCGTCGTGGTGTCCCGAGCCGTCCGCGACGACGGTCGCCAGGACCCGGCCCTGATCGCTGAGCAGCGGATGCCCGGCACCCAGGTACGCCTGCCACGGCACCTTGACGGTGTCGGCCACGTTGAGCCGCTCCCAGGGGGCGTCGGCACGCCACAGCATCAGGTGTGCGCACGCCGCGCCGGCGACGTCGTGGAGCCGGACCCGCGTGCCCCGTGCGAGCACCTTGCTGGTGTACCGACCGCCGGGCACGGTCTCGGCCCAGGTGAGGTTCGCGGCATCGACGTCGGCGGGCGGGTTCGGCCATCGCGTCGCCGGGACCACCGGCATGCTGTCGGTGATCACCCCGGCCTGCGCCCGGGCGTGTGCGCGCGCCCCGGAGGTGGTCCCGGTGCCGGGAACGGTGCTCGTGGTCATGAGAGTTCCTTTGTCGTAGAGGGTGTTCGGGGGCGACCCGGCTCAGCGGGACAGGGTGGCACTCACCGGACGGGGGTGCTCCTTGCCGCGCGGATAGCAGGCGACGCCCACCAGGACGGTGACGACGATGCAGATCGGCCCAGCCCAGCGCAGCACGGGCATCTCGCCCGAGGGATCGAAGACCTCGGCCCGCGGCCACGCCAGATTGATCACCATGAGCGCGCCGTAGAGGACGGCGAGAGCGTTGACGACGATCCCGAACCGGCCCAGGCTGAACAGTTTCCGGCCGCCGGCGTCGACTCCGCCCGCATGCGGCCAGCCCTGGAACCTGCGGTAGAGCATCGGACCGGTGACGGCGAGGTACGCGAGGTAGATCAGGATGATGCACACGCTGGCGAGGGTCGCGAAGATCGCCGAGTTGCCGATGTTGACCAGCAGGATGCCGATGCACAGCAGACCGATGAGGATCGACGGGATGATCGGGGTGCCCGTCCGACTGTTGACGTGGGACAGCTGCGCGGAGAACGGGAGCCGGCCGTCACGTGCCATCGAGAACATCAGTCGCGAACACGCGGTCGTGATGGCGAGGGTGCAGATGAAGATGGCCACCGCGACGTCGGCCAGCAGGACCTTGCCCCAGAAGCTGCCGAGCACCGAGTCGAGGACGTAGGGCAGGCCGCCGGTCGCGAGCTGTTCGTCGAGAGTGGGTGCGGCCATGAGGGTGCCGAGGAGCATCAGCCCGCCGCCGATGGCCGACACCGTGAGAGCCATGCGGATGGTGCGCGGGGCGACGCGTCGGGGATCGCGGGTCTCCTCGGCCAGCTCACCGGCCGAGCCGAAACCGACCATGACGTAGGCGGCCATCAGACCGGACACGATGAACGCCCAGATGTAGCCGGGCTGCTGACCGGGAACGCCGGTCTCGAAGACCACGTCGGGACCGCGCTGGGCGTGGGTGAACAGGGCCAGGATGACCGCGACGACGCCGACGAGCTCGCAGACCACACCGATGCTGTTGACCCGGCTCATCCAGGTGACGCCGACACAGTTGATCGCGGTGACGATGACGACCAGGATCGAGCCGAGCAGAACCGCGTTGGCGGCGCCGCTGGTTGTGGTGAGGGTCGGGTCGTCGCCGATGATCTGAAAGCCCAGCCAGATCGACGGCAGGACCACCTGCAGGGCGATCGCGGCCGCGGCGGCCGTGACGATCTGGGCGATCATCATGAACCAGCCGCCGAACCAGCCGACCACCTCGCCGCCCATGCGCCGCGACCACTGGTAGATCGCGCCCGAGATCGGGTACCGCGCAGCGATTTCGGCGAAACAGAGGGCGACGAGGAACTGACCTGCGTACACGATCGGCCAGGTCCAGAAGAACGCCGGCCCGCCGAAGCCGAACCCCAGTCCGAAGAGCTGGAAGATGGTGGTCAGAATGGACACGAAGGAGAAGCCCGCGGCGAACGATGCGAACTTGCCGAGTGAGCGGTGGAGCTGCTGGTCGTAACCGAGCTCGGAGAGATCCGAGGCATCGCGGTCCGGGGTTCCGGACCCGATGCCCGGCGGCGGTGTCGTCGTCACGGGAGCCACTTCGGGGGTGGAGGTCATGGCGCGGTCTTCCTTTCCGAAAGCTCCACGTTGAGCGCTGTTTCCTGTCACCTGATAGGTAAGCCCCCGCTCATTTCTATCGCTTGACAGGTTTGTTCCGGTCACGCAAACTCCGGTTACGGCCCTGTTACGCGCCTGGCTTTTCGTTCTCGGTCGCCTCGTCGGGACGCCGTAACGCTCGAGGCGTCGGCTACTGTCGGGAAATCGATTGACCCACAGGAGGACACATGGCGACCGGCTCGAGCACGGCGTCGGCCCCCGCCGGCCGCGGCCGCCCACGCCTGGTTCCCGCCCGTCGCCGCGGGGAGACAGCACGCGAGGAGATCCTCGACGCGGCCGCGGAATTGTTCACCCGGCACGGTTACACGGGCACGTCGACGCGCATGATCGCCGAGGCCGTCGGCATCCGGCAGGCCTCGATGTACCACTACTTCGGGACGAAGGACGACATCCTCGCGACCCTGCTGGAGACCACCGTCGTCGCGTCGCTCGACCATGCCCGACGCCTGCTCGATGACGAGGGCCCCGCACTGCCGAGGCTGCTCGAGCTCGCCCGGTTCGACGTCGACCAGCTCGCCCGATCGCGATGGAATCTCGGCGCCCTGTACCTGCTACCCGAGGTCGGCGATCAGCGATTCGTCGAATTCCGCACGGCCAGGCAAGAATTGGCAGGCGCGTACGCCTCTCTCGCCGCGGCCGCCCTCGACGACGCGGCCGACAAGCGCACACTGCTGCCCTTCCGGCTCGTCGAATCGGTGATCATGATGCGCGCCGACGAGCAGCGCGGCGAGCTCGGCGAACACGGTGCCGTCGGACTCACGGACACCGTCGTCGGCGCGATCGAGATGCTGATCGAGCACCGGCCGCGCCGGAGCTGAGGTGCGGCCGGGGCTTCACCCCTCGCCCACCGGACGGCTCCGGGCCAGTCGGGCAGCCGCGGTGGCCGTGCCACCGCCGACCGGACAGCTCCCCACGGCGCGCGCCAGGCCCCATGGAGGCATGCCACTCGCGATCGTCTCGTGTTCACCGATCACATAGGTCTCGTGCCAGATCCCCACCGAGTCGGTGTCGGCCCAACTGCGAGTGAACCGGCGCCAGGCAGGTAGGTGGGGTGCGTCGGCATCGGCGGCGAACCTCCGGAGGTCCTCGGCGCTACGCCAATACGAGACCACCATCAACGAGCGGCCGAGGTACAGGTGGGCGTCGAGCATGCCGGCATCCGGATCGCGGCGGAGATGACGCAGCATCCTCGGCATCGCCACCAGCACCGACAGCCAGGCCCGGACACGCAGGGGCCTGGTCACCCGCATCCCGATCAGGAACAGAGTCGTACCGTCAGCCGGCGTGACGCTGGTCGTTCGAGCAGCGACGGTTCGTGACATGGGACCCTCCGAGTAGTTTTGTAACGTCGTTACAAAACAATGTTATGGAACCATGGTCGACATGGCAAGACCTCGCGTCCACACAGACGGCCTCCGCGATGCGCTCCTCGGCGAGGCGATCGAGATCGTCGCCCGACAGGGAATCGGCGAGCTGTCGGTCCGCGAAGTGGCCCGCGCCGCAGGGACCTCCACCACCGCGGTCTACACCCTCTTCGGCAACAAAGCAGGCCTTGCGCGAGCGGTCCTGGTGCATGCGTTCGACTCGTTCGCAGACGCGCAGAGGACCGTCGCGGCGCCGTCGAACGACGCCGCCGGGCTCGCCGAGTTGGGCGTCGCATATGTCGGCTGGGCGCTGGAGAACCCGCGGCTCTATGCGCTGATGTTCGGCGATGCTCTCGTCGGCATCACGCGCACACCCGAGACACACGACGCCGCCACGCGGGCGATCACCCCGCTGCGCGAGGGGGTGCGGACCGCGATCGAGTCCGGCACCTTCCGGGCCGCCGACGTGGACACCGTCGTCGCATCGTTGTGGGCGCAGGTCCACGGGATGGCCACCCTGTTGCTGACAGGGAACTACCCCGCCGACGCCGACCCGGTCGCGGCGGCCGAAGCGATCATCGAGGGGTGGCGGTCCGTCCGCGCCTGACCGACACGGGACCAAGCGCCCGTTAGGGTATCCGTATGGCAGGGCGCAGCATGGATTTCGACCCCATCGCCGAGGCACGGGAGAACTGGACCCAGGCCGGGTGGGGCGAGGTCGCCGACGGCATGGTCGCGGTGACGTCGGTGATGCGCGCCCACCAGATCCTGCTGGCCCGCGTCGAGGCCGCGCTGCGCCCCTTCGACCTGAGCTTCTCGCGCTTCGAACTCCTTCGGCTGCTGGCCTTCTCACGACAGGGGTCGCTGCCCATCACCAAGGCGAGCGACCGTCTCCAGGTGCACGTCACCAGCGTCACGCACGCCATCCGTCGCCTCGAGGAAGGCGGCCTGGTCCGCCGGGTCCCCCACCCCACCGATGGGCGCACCACCCTCGTCGAGATCACCGACCTCGGCCGCGACACCGTCGCCCGCGCCACCGAGACCCTCAACGACGAGGTCTTCTCCGACGTCGGCATGTCCGACGCCGAGATGACCGGGCTCGTCGGCGCCATCCAGTCACTACGCAAGCACAACGGCGATTTCTGATCGGTATGACTTTGTAGTCGGTTTCCGGACCTGATGTCATACAGGTCTCTCGCGCCGTCGCCGATGGGAACCGCGTTCCCGTCGTCAGCGTCGAAGCATCATGGACATCACCGAATTGACAGTTCGCCGCGACGGCATCTTCTCAGCCCGAGAAGCTCGTGAGTGCGGCGTGGACTCGTCGACGATCCGCCGCAGAGTGGCAGCCGGGGAGTGGACCGCGGTGGCCCGCGGTGTGTATCTGGTCACCGGGCATGCCCGAGCGGCGTGTGCCCAGGCCCGGATCGCGGTGCTGTCGGTGCATGCCGATGCGGTTCTGGGTGGCGCAGCGGCCGCCTGGTGGCTCGGACTCCACGACACCGAGCCCCGAAAGCACGTCGTCTTCACGGGAACCCGGGGCAAGGCACGACGATCGTCGGCAACAGCGGTGGTTCGGTACCGGCACCTGCACGACGAGGACATCGCGGTGCACCGAGGACTTCGGACCACCGCGCCTGCCATCACCGTCTCGACGCATCGTTGGAGTTGGGGATCAGCGTCATCGACTCCGCCCTGTTGACGAAGCGGGTGACCGTCGACGCGCTCCTGGTTGCCCGCGCCCGCTATCCCCGACGCCATGGCGCTCCGCGTGTTGCCTCGTATCTGCGGCTACTCGGGGACGGGGCTCGTTCGGAAGCCGAGCGGATGACGGTCCGACTGTTCACCGCGGGCGGGCTCACCGGATGGGTGGCGAACATGCCTGTCCACGGCTACGTCATCGACTTCGCGTTTCCAGACGTGAAGGTGGCCGTCGAGATCGACGGCTTCGCGTTCCACCGGGACACGCAGACCTTCCAGCGGGACCGGGTGAAGAGAAATCTCCTGACCGCGAAAGGGTGGACGGTCCTCAACTTCACCTGGGCAGACCTCGTCGAGCGCCCGGCAGGGGTCGCTGCGAACGTCCGAGCTGCGCTCGAGCGAGCAGCCGCTTGAACCCTATGACGTTGCGTCCGGAATACGGACACAACGTCATACGGATCTGAGGGGAGCGTCGAACCTAGTGCAGCGAGGTGATGATCGCGCTGAAGTCCAGGTCGGCGTGCTGTTCGGCGAAGTTGCGGTAGAGCTGTGCCGCGTGGGTGCCGAGCGGGGCCCGGGACCCGGTGCTGGCGACGGCATCCATCGCCAGGCCGAGGTCCTTGTTCATCAGCGCTGTCGCGAATCCCGGCTTGAAGTCGTTGTTCGCCGGCGATGTCGGGACCGGACCCGGGACCGGGCAGTTGGTCTGCACGGCCCAGCAGTTGCCGGTGGCGCCGGTGATCACGTCGTAGAGCGCCTGATCGTCGAGACCCAGCTTCTGGGCGAGGACGAAGGCCTCGCCCACCGCGATCTGCTGGACCGCGAGGACCATGTTGTTGCAGACCTTCGCGGCCTGCCCGGCGCCCGCGGCACCGCAGTGGATGATCTTGCCCGCCATGGGGTCCAGGGTTCCGCGTGCGGCCGAGAACGCCTCATCCTCGCCGCCGACCATGAACGCCAGCGTGCCCGCGACCGCGCCCTTGACGCCGCCCGACACGGGCGCGTCGAGCTGTGCGAAGCCGTGCTCGACAGCGCGCCGGTGGATCTCCCGCGCGTCGTCGACGGAGATCGTCGACGAGTCGATGAAGAGCGCGCCGGTGGGTGTCGCCGGCAGGATGTCGTCGTACAGCTTCTTCACGATGGCACCGCTCGGCAGCATCGTGATCACGACCTCCGCGGCGGCGACCGCCTCGATCGCGGCGGGGAACGTCTCGATGCCGTTGTCCTGGGCGGTCTTCACGGCCTCGGGCACCGGGTCGAAGCCGTGCACGGTGTGGCCGGCCTTGACCAGGTTGGCGGCCATCGGGCCGCCCATGTTGCCGAGGCCGAGGAAGGCGATCGTCGTCATTGTCTCTGCTTCCTACGAAAGTGGTTGTGGAGAGCGGGTTCAGCTGTCCCGGTAACGGGTCGCGATCGAGCGGCCGAGCACGACGCGCATGATCTCGTTGGTCCCTTCCAGGATGCGGTGCACACGGAGGTCGCGGACGATTTTCTCGATTCCGTACTCGGTGAGATACCCGTACCCGCCGTGCAGCTGCAGCGCCTGGTCGGCGACCTCGTAACACGTGTCGGTGACGAACCGCTTGGCCATCGCACACTGCTCGACCTTGTCGGGCGCATCGTCGTCGAGCGCGGTCGCCGCCTGCCACAGCATCAACCGCGACGCCTGCAACGACGTGGCCATGTCGGCGAGGGTGAACCGGATGGTGGGTTCGTCGATGAGCGCGTTCCCGAAGGCGCGGCGACTCGCCACATAGGCGGCCGCCTTGTCGAAGGCCGCCTGCGCACCGCCGAGCGACGACGCCGCGATGTTGATGCGACCGCCGTTCAGCCCGTTCATCGCGATGCCGAAGCCGATGCCCTCGGTGCCGCCGAGGAGATTGGCCGCGGGCACGCGCACCTCGTCGAGGATGACCTGGGCGGTGGGCTGGGCGTGCCAGCCCATCTTGTGCTCCTGTGCACCGAAACTCAGTCCCGCCGAATCCTTTTCCACGAGGAACGTGGAGATCCCCTTGGGTCCGGCCTCGCCGGTGCGGGCCATGATGACGTAGAGGTCCGACGATCCGGCACCGGAGATGAACTGCTTCACCCCGGTGAGCAAGTACTCGTCACCGGACCGCTCGGCACGCGTCGCGAGCGCGGCCGCATCGGAGCCGGCACCCGGCTCGGTCAGGCAGTAACTCGCGACCGTCTCCATGGTCGCCAGTCGCGGCACCCATGTGGACCGCTGCTCGTCGGTGCCGTACTTGTCGACCATCCACGTGCACATGTTGTGGATGGACAGGAACGACGCTACGGCCGGATCGGCGTAGGCCAGCTGCTCGAAGATCCGCACACCGTCGAGACGGCGGAGGCCGCTGCCGCCGGCATCCTCGGAACAGTAGATGGCGCCCATCCCCAGCTCCGACGCCTCGCGCAGCTCCTCGACCGGGAAGTGGTTGGACGCGTCCCATTCCAGCGCGAACGGCGCCAGCTTCTTGGCCGCGAAACCCGCCGCGGTCTCGACGATGACGCGGTCGTCACCATCGAGCCGGGCGATCGCGGCCTCGGCGAAGGTCGTCAACGCCGATCAGTCCATCGTCGGGATGACGAACTCGGCGCCGTCCTTGATGCCGGACGGCCAGCGCGTGGTGACCGTCTTGGTCTTGGTGTAGAACTGGATCGACGCCGGTCCGTGCTGGTTGAGATCGCCGAAGCCCGAGCGCTTCCAGCCGCCGAAGGTGTAGTACGCCACCGGAACCGGGATGGGCACGTTCACGCCGACCATGCCGACGTCGACGCGAGCGGTGAAGTCGCGGGCGGCGTCGCCGTCCTGGGTGAAGATCGCGACACCGTTGCCGTACTGGTGATCCGACGCCAGCGCGAGGGCCTCTTCGTAGTCGCCGGCGCGCACGATCGACAGGACCGGACCGAAGATCTCCTCGGTGTAGATGGTCATGTCCTTGGTGACGTGGTCGAACAGGGTCGGGCCGATGAAGAAGCCCTTCGAGATGTCCTCGTCGCCGAAGCTCTGCTCGTTGTTGGCGCGGTCGCGACCGTCGATGACGATCTCGGCGCCCTCTTCGGCACCCTTCTCGATGAATCCGCGCACGCGCTCGAGGGCAGCGGCGGTGACCAGTGGCCCGTAGTCGGCCTTGGGGTCGAGGCTGTGGCCGACACGCAGCGCGTTCACCCGGTCGATCAGCTTGGCGCGCAGGCGGTCTGCGGTCTGCTCGCCGACCGGAACCGCGACGCTGATCGCCATGCAACGCTCGCCGGCGCTGCCGTAACCGGCGCCGATCAGTGCGTCGACGACCTGGTCGAGGTTGGCGTCGGGCATGATGATCGCGTGGTTCTTGGCGCCACCGAAGCACTGCGAGCGCTTCCCGTGGGCCGCGGCGGTCGAGTAGATGTACTGCGCGATGTCGGAGCTGCCGACGAAGCCGAGGGCTTTCACATCGGGGTGGGTCAGCAGCGCGTCGACGGCTTCCTTGTCGCCGTGGACGACCTGGAACACACCGTCGGGAAGTCCTGCCTCGGTGAACAATTCGGCCAGGCGGACCGGCACGGACGGATCGCGCTCACTCGGCTTGAGGATGAAGGCGTTGCCACACGCCAGGGCGGGGCCGGCCTTCCACAGCGGAATCATCGCCGGGAAGTTGAAGGGCGTGATGCCCGCGACCACACCGAGCGGCTGCCGGATGGAGTGCACGTCGATACCGCCGCCGGCACCTTCGGTGAACTCACCCTTGATCAGGTGCGGGATACCGATCGCGAACTCGATGACCTCGACACCGCGCTGGATGTCGCCGAGTGCGTCGGCGTGGGTCTTGCCGTGCTCGAGCGACAGCGTCGTCGCCAGTTCGTCGGCGTTCTTGTTCACCAGGTCGACGAACCGCATCATCACGCGGGCGCGGCGCTGGGGGTTCCAGGCGGCCCATTCCTTCTGCGCGGCCGAGGCGGTCGCGATCGCGGCCGAGACCTCGTCGGTGGATGCGAGCGGGACCTGGGCCGCCACGGCGCCGGTGCTCGGATTGAAGACGTCGGCGAAGCGGCCGCCCTCGGCGGGAACGCGCTTGCCGTTCAGGTAGTGCGGAATCGAGGGAACAGCGGGTGCGGACACGGAGATCACCTTTGGCTTCGTCGGGTTATGGCCTCTGTCACCACATAGTAGGACATCCAAGTATTTCTTCCAACCCCCCGCCACCAGCGATTTCGTCACGAAGGGCGGGTTAGGCTACCCTCGCTTAGCGAAAACGCCGACGTCGAGAGGAGTTCACATGTCGGTCGTCATCCTCTACGGAACCGAAACCGGAAACGGTGAGCTCGTCGCCGATGCCATCGCCGATGCGCTGGCCGCCGACCACGACCCGTCGATCTATGACATGAGCGAGTTCGCGGTCGAGGACCTCGACCCCGCGGACTTCCTGGTCATCGTCTGCTCGACGTATGGCGAGGGCGAACTCCCGACCGGTGCCGAACCGTTCGCCGACGAGCTCGAGAGCGTCGACCCGGATCTGACCGGAGTCCGGTTCGCCGTCTTCGGACTCGGCGACTCGATCTACGACACGTTCAACCGCGGCGGCGAGATCATGGCCGAGATGCTGACCAAACGCGGTGCGGTCCAGGTCGGCGAGCACGCCCGCCACGACAACTCGTCGCCGATCAAGCCTGCCAAGCAGGCCGCCGAGTGGGCGGAGAACCTGGCCGCGGAGATCACGCCCTCCTAGCGGTCCCACCCCCGGGTGTGCCGCCGGGTTCCCGACAACGGCGTCGTCACGCCGCCGGGCGGGATCCGGCCTCTTCGGCCGCGGCCTCCTCGGCGGCGACGGCCTGCTCGTAACCACGGACCGCCGACAGTTTCGCGAGCTCGCACACCGCGCGGACCATGATCGCCAGCACGATCCCGAGGAACAGAGCCGTCGGCACCGACACCTTCAGGTTCTCGCCGAGGAGCAGGACGCCGAGCACCATCGCGACGGCCGGCTCGGCCACCGTCATCGACGGGAACGACGTCTGCAGGTCGCCTGCGCCGAAGCCCATCTGCTGAGCGAGGATCGCGCAGACCACGACCAGCACGAACAGGTAGATCTCCGGCTGGGCGAACGTGCGCCACAGGTGATGGGTGATCTGGTAGATCACCGTCTTGACCAGCAACGCCGACACCCCGAACAGGATGCCCGCGACCAGTCCGTAGAAGAGCGCCTTGTAGTGCGGGCTCGACCGGTGCGCGAAGATCACCAGCGCCACCACGATCGCGACCACCGACCCGACGGTCGACCACATCAACAGTGCGTCGGGGCGGCGCATCGACGGCTCGGGACGCGCGACGATCAGGAATGTCACGACGCAGGCGACGAGAACCCCGCCCCAGGCCCACTCGACGCGCGCCGGGTGACGGTGATCGGCCCATGCCTCCAGCGGCAGCGCGAACAGGACCGCGAGGACGACGAGCGGTTGCACCAGCAGGATGGACCCGAGGCCCAGGGCCGATGCCTGCAATCCGAACCCGCACAAAGCGATGGCCGCACCCGCCCACCAGCCGGGGGTGATGGCGCCGTTGACCCGGGAGGCGCGCTGACGCAGCACGGTGCCGGCGGCGATCATCAACGCGGCCAGCACCGCGAGGAGCGCGGGTACCCAGGTGTGCACGATCCCCAGGGTAACGGCGCCGAAGTTGCGTCGCGGCTCGGGCGAGGGTCGTCGAAGGCCGGATCCGCGGTGTCGGAACCACCACTGCCTGCTCCGACGACGTAGATTCGGATTCATGCGTTATCGGTCAGATCTGGAACGACTGGCCACCCTCGACGCCGCCGCGATCGAGGAGGCCTGCACCGACTGCACCACCGTCGACGAGCTCGTCGCGTGTGCCGTCGACGAATACCTGGAGTTCGATGTCGCGGCCGAGGAGGCCGAGGCCCGCGGAGACGACGAACACGCGGCGTTCCTCCACCAGGAGGCGGCCGCGTGGCGTGCGACGGTGCGGGTGCTGCGGCAGATGGCCGCCGACTCGCGCCGCACTGATGCGCGTGACAGGTCGTCGCAGCACGGGGCGGCATGAGCGACACCCGCACGCTGATCCTGATGCGGCACGGCAAGTCCGGATATCCGCCCGCCACCGCCGACCATGATCGCCCGCTCGCCGAGCGCGGAGACCGGCAGGCGGCCCTCGCCGGACGTTGGATGGCCGACGAAGGCCTCAGCGTCGACGCGGTGCTCTGCTCGACGTCGACGCGGACACGTCAGACCCTCCGGCGAACCGGGATCGACGCACCGGTCACGTTCGTCGACGACATCTACGGCGGCGATCCCGACGACGTCCTCGAGTCCATCCGGACGCATGCACCGCCACATGCGCACACCGTCCTCGTGGTGGGACATGAGCCGGGTATGCCGGCCACAGCCCTCACACTCGACCCTTCCGGGCACATCGACCGCTTCCCCACCTCCGCATACGCGGTCGTGACGGTGACGCACCCGTGGGATCGCCTCGGTCTCGAACCCGACCCGGACGCCCACCTGATCGGAGTCCGTGTCCCGCGCGAAGAGTGACCCGCCGAGCGTAGGGGTGGCCGTGACGCCGTCCGCCCGACACACTTGGGTCATGCGTGAGATCCAGCGAGACATCATCGACGCCCTGAGGGTGAAGCCCACCATCGATCCGGCCGACGAGGTGGAGCGCCGGGTGGCGTTCCTCGTCGACTACCTCCGCGCCAGCGGTGCCAAGGGTTATGTCCTCGGCCTCTCGGGCGGCGTGGACTCCACCCTCGCCGGACGGTTGGCTCAGCTGGCGGCCGAGAAGGTCCGCGCCGACGGCGGGGACGCGGTGTTCGTCGGGGTGCGCCTGCCCTACCGGGTACAGCACGACGAGGACGACGCCGCCGCGGCGGTGGACTTCGTGGCGGCCGACGAGGTCCTGACGATCAACGTGGCGCCGGGCGTGGACGCGCTGAACGACGAGATCGCCCAGGCCACCGGCGCCGCACTCACCGATTTCACCAAGGGCAACGCCAAGGCCCGCCACCGCATGGTCGCGCAGTACGCCGTGGCCGGGGATCGCGGGCTGCTGGTGATCGGCGCCGACCACGCGTCGGAGAACGTCACCGGCTTCTTCACCAAGTTCGGCGACGGCGCCGCCGACATCCTGCCGCTGTCGGGTCTGAACAAGCGGCAGGGCCGCTCGCTGCTCCGCCACCTCGGCGCACCCGCGCAGCTCGCCGAGAAGGTCCCGACCGCCGATCTGCTCGACGAGAAGGCGGGCCAGACCGACGAGGACGAACTGGGCCTGCGATACGACGACATCGACGATTACCTCGAGGGCCGCGACGTCCCCGTCGAGGCGGCCGAGAAGATCGAGGCCACGTGGGTCCGCAACCGGCACAAGCGGACGACCCCGGTGGAGGTCTCCGACACCTGGTGGCGTTCGGCCCAGACGCATTCGGCCCAGACACATTAGGCCTAGACACACCTGACGGCCGGCCACCCATGGCCCCGCGCTTCTCCGATCGCGTCGCTAGGGTCTTGGGGGTGTCTGTCTACGCAAACGGATTCGTCCGCGTCGCCGGAGCAGTTCCGGTCCTGACCCTCGCCGAGCCGGCCGTGAACGCCGCGCGCACCATCGATCTGATGACGCGGGCCGCCGAGGACGGCGCCTGCCTGGTCGTCTTCCCCGAACTCGGGCTGTGCGGGTACAGCGTCGACGACCTCTTCCATCAGGACGCCCTGCTCGACGCATGTCTTTCGGCGCTCGGCGACATCGTCGCGGCCAGCTCCGGTCTGGCCCCCGTCATCAGCGTCGGTCTCCCGTTGCTCGTCGGCGACGGCCTCTACAACTGCGCCGCGGTGATCCACGACGGTGCCGTGCTCGGCGTCGTCCCGAAGTCGTATCTGCCCAACTACCGCGAGTTCTACGAGCAACGCTTCTTCGCCGCCGCGCGTGACGCTGTCCCCGACACCGTCACCATCGGCGGAACGGCGGTCCCGTTCGGGGCCGACCTGATCTTCGAGGCCGACGACGTGCCGGGCTTCTCCCTCTTCGTCGAGATCTGCGAGGACGGCTGGGTGGCGATCCCGCCCAGCACGTGGGCGGCGCTGGCCGGGGCAACCGTGCTGGCCAATCTGTCGGGCAGCCCGGTCACCATCGGTAAGGAGGGCTACCGGCGCAACCTCTGCACCGGACACTCCGCCCGGACCATCTCCGCGCACGTGTACGTGGCCGCGGGCTACGGCGAGTCGACGACAGATCTCGCCTGGGACGGCGACGCCCTCATCACCGAGAACGGCTCACTGCTCGCCCGCAGCGAACAGTTCGCGACGACCGACCAGATCATCTCCGCCGACATCGACCTCGATCGGCTCCGCCAGGAACGGATGCGCATGATCAGTCTGCGCGACCAGGTGGGTGATCACGCGGACCGCCTGAAGTCGTTGCGCCGCATCGCGTTCTCGTTCGGACCGCTGTCCGACGACGACGTCGTGCGGCGGGTGATCCCCCGCTTCCCCTACGTCCCCGCCGATTCCGCCGACCGAGACGAACGATGCGCCGAGGTCCGTTCCATCCAGGTCCAGGGACTGGCACAGCGATTGCGGTCGACGGGCATCGAGAAGATCGTCATCGGGGTCTCCGGTGGTCTCGATTCGACCCTCGCCCTGCTTGTCGCGGTCGACACCTTCGATCGCCTCGGTCTCCCGCGCGAGAACATCCTGGGTTACACGATGCCCGGGTTCGCCACCGGCGGCCCGTCGCTGCGCCGGTCGCACGCGCTGATGACCTCCCTGGGGGTGAGCGGCGCGGAGATCGACATCCGGCCGTCGTGCGAACAGATGCTCGCCGACCTCGACCATCCGTATTCGCGGGGCGAGAAGGTCTACGACGTGACCTTCGAGAACGTGCAGGCGGGCGAACGCACCTCCCATCTGTTCCGGCTCGCCAACAACAACGGGGCCATCGTCCTGGGTACCGGCGATCTGTCGGAACTGGCACTCGGATGGTGCACGTACGGCGTCGGCGACCAGATGTCGCACTACAACGTGAACGGCTCGGTCCCCAAAACCCTGATCCAGCACCTCATCCGGTGGATGATCCGCAGCGGCCACCACTCCGCGGACACCACCGAGGTCCTGACCGAGATCCTCGACGACGTCATCTCACCCGAACTCGTGCCCGCCGGGGACGACGGCAAGATCCAGAGCACCGAGGACGCCGTCGGCCCGTACGAACTGCACGACTTCTTCCTCTACTACGTCACCCGTTTCGGCTACCGGCCGAGCAAGGTCGCCTACCTGGCACGTCAGGCCTGGGGCGATCGGTCGCGCGGCCCGTGGTCGGACCTGTTGTCCGAGGACAAGCGCAACGAATACGACGCCGAGACCATCGACCACTGGCTCGGCGTGTTCCTGAAGCGCTTCATGGGCAACCAGTTCAAACGGACCGCGATGCCGAACGGGCCGAAGATCGGCTCCGGCGGCTCGCTGTCACCGCGCGGTGACTGGCGGGCGCCGTCGGATGCATCGGCCCGCCTGTGGCTGGATCAGCTCGCCGGGGGTGGATCCGCAGGCTAGGCCGCAGAGACGTGGTTCCGTCACGTCCCAGGAGACATCAGTCGCAGGCGGCGAGCAGGTGCTTGAGCTCGTCGTCGAAGGCGTCGGCGATGGCCGACGGGTCCGGGGTCTGGTCGGTGCAACCCACGATCCCGATGTTGAGGTTGCCGTCCGCGGAGAAGACCGTGATGTTCAGTCCGAGTCCGTGCATGATCGGGCCGAGCGGGTACACGCCGGTCACACGTGCGCCGAGGAAGTACAGCGGGAAGTCCGGTCCCGCGACGTTGGACACCAGGACGTTGAAGATCGGCGGGTGCGCCGCCGCCCAGTTGCGGTCGCCGTAGATCTTCATCGCGGTGGACAGCGTTGTGCCGGGGGCGAACTGGGCCCAGGACCGCAGGATGTTCGCGTCGATCTCAGCGTGATGCTCCTTCGAGGTACGACTCAGTTCGGCCTGCTTGCGCAGGCGGGCAACAGGATCGGATTCGTCGGAGGAGAGCAGCGTGAACATGCCGGTGACCTTGTTCGTGCCGCTCACGACGAGATTCTTCTCGTCGGCTCCGTGCACGGACACCGGCACCATCCCGACGAGCGGCCGGTCGGGCAGCTCATCGTGGCCTAGGAGATAGGTGCGCAGGGCACCGCCGACCATTGCGAGAACGACGTCGTTGAGTTTGACGTCGAAGTGGTTCTTCACGCGCTTCACGTCGTCGAGCGACAGCTGCGTCACGGCGATGCTCCGGTGCGGCGTGATCGGAGTGTTGAAGCGCGTACGCGGGGCACGGAAGGGTGCCGGCATCGCCGAATCCTGTTGCGCGCGACGGAGCCACCCGATGGGCACGCCGACGGTCCGGGGCAGGAGTTTGGCCATGGCCAGCGGCCGCTGCACGAAGAAGTTGACCGCGCCGCCGGCCGCCATCGCGGCACGCGACGACGGGCCAGCCGACTCGCCGACCTTCTCGGTGTCGAGCTCGGGGGGTTCCGGTGTGAGCGTGCACATCTGGGCCAGCATGTCGGCACCGGTGACACCGTCGGTCCCGGCGTGGTGCATCCGAAGCATCGCGCAGACCCGGCCGTTGTCGAGTCCTTCGATGATCCACAGCTCCCACAGCGGCTTCCCCCGGTCGAGGGTCTGACCGGCCAGATGACCACACAGTTCGGCGACCTCGGCGGCGCCGCCGGGCGCAGGCACCCCGACACGATGCACGTGGCGCTCGATGTCGAAGTCCTCGTCCTCGATCCACACCGGGTGGTCGATGTTGAGCAGCGAATTGTCGAGTTTGCGCCGAAAAGTCGGGATGGCGGCTACGCGTCGTTCCATCTCGGCGCGGAGTTTGTCGAACCGATATCCGTCCGGCATGGTGCTCGGATCGATCTCGAAGAGACCGATGACGTGCATCAGTTGCGCACGCGTCTCGAGGTAGAGAAACGATGCGTCCAGTCCGCTCAAGCGCTGCATGGGTCCAGCCTCTCCTCGAGTGGGCGCCACCCCGGAGGCACCCCAGGCCATCATGCCGCACCCGGTGTCCCTCGCGGAGCAGGTTGCGCCGACCGCCGCAACGGCCGCAGCCGCGAACGGGCCCGGGTCCGAAAGTCGCGGGCGGTCAGAGCGGCAACGAGTCGACCATCTCGAGAATGTCCTGCGACTCCGTCTCGAGGACGACGATCATCGCCAGTTCGCGCGCGGGGTCGTCGGTGATCTTGAAGACGCCACGGCCGTTCTCGTCGATCAACCCGGTGCCGTGCCGCCACTTCACCGGCCGCGACGTGGACGACAACCGCGAATACTCCGCGTTCAGAGCGTCCTTGGAGGCGAACCAGAACACCCCGAACGGACGGTCGACCGCACCGGCGGCGCAGCGGACCACGAACACGGTGCGGACCTCGCCCACGCCGTTCTCCGACGGTCCCACCTCGTCGCGCCCGCCGGAGTAGCGGCGGATGCACTCGGCGTTCATCCACGTCGCGGCGGTGTCCGGCGATTGCGGGAGCATCTCGGGGAACTGCGCCACCAGCGGCGCGAACTCCCCCCAGCTCTCGCCGGTGCGTATCCGCTGTCCGGGTCCCGGCTCCGAGTACACCCCGTCGCGCACCGCGATCACCCGGTACTCGTGTTCTCCGGGAGGAACCCTCGCGTCGATCGCCTCGGTGCCGGCGCCGTCGTACACCACATAGCCGTCGCCGCGGACCAGCTGATACGACGAGGCTCCGGGAACCGGCTGCCAGGTGGCGACGACGTGGCCCGGTCGCGCGGTCAGCGTCAGTCCGCCCGGCGTTTCGGGCGCGTCCGGCGCGGTCACCGAACGGACGAGGAGGAAACTACCGGCCGCGATCACCGCCGCGGACACCACGACGAGCGCGATGACCCAAGGGGCGGAACGGAATCCGCGTGGCGGGGACGGCGGGGACGGCGGGGGCGGCGGAGACGCTGGGCTCTGGTGGCTCATCAGATCGGCAACCTCGCCAGCACGTCCGCAGCCGCGGAAGCCGGCCGCCCGGGTACGACGACCCACACCACGGTCCGGGCGTGATCGCCGGAGCCGAACGTGAGGATCGCCTGGCCCTGTTCTCTCTGCTTGTCCGACAGGTAGAGCGTGCCCGCGTGCCCCTGGGCCGTCGTGTACGGGACTCCTCGCAGGTCGTAGGCGGTCACCTTGGCCGCCGTCACGGCCTCCTCGGGGGTGTCGTAGCTGTCGATGATCACCTGGTATTCCACATTCGGCCCGTCGGATTCCGGACCGTCGCCCGTCGCGTCGTCGTCCTTCGGTGAGTCCCGGGTACACGAGACCGTCCGCTTGGACGACGAGAACGCGAGGTCGCCGTCCTCACCCCAGCACCGCATCGCGTCGAAACCGTTGGTGCTCAACGGGGTGGCCGGGATGACGTCGTGATAGAGGTCCGCGATCGGCTGCAGCTCGCCCCAGGTCATGAAGACGTCGACCGCTTCGGAGTTGCGGGAGAAGTCCGACGTCCGCCCGTCGCGATGGGCCGCGACCTGGTAGGTGTACGTCCCGGGAACCGGTCGGGGCGCGGAGAACTCGGTCGCCGGGCCCGCGTAGATCACCTTCTCGTTCTGCGTCAGAACGTAGTCGGTCGCGCCCCGGACCCCGTTCCACGTCAGCTCCACTGCGGTCGTGGAGACCTCGACGTCCGGCGCGTCCGGAGGCTCGAGGGCGACCGCCGACAGACGGACGAAACCGGCCACGGCGCCGAGGATTCCGGCCAGGAGCACGGCGACGACGCCGATCGCCACGAGACGCCCGGTCCGCCGGGCACCCGGACCCGACGGCCGGTGGACGTCCCCGGACGCCCACGGTTGCAGCCCCTCCGGCGGCCCTGCCCGCGGGGCCGACGGTGGGGCGAACGGCGCGCCGTGTCCGGGTCCGTGTCTGAGCGGAGTGGTGACCGCGGGTGGTGGGGTCACCGGCGGAGCGGGGTTCTGCAGGACCGGGTGCGTCGGGGCCGGAGCGCCCTGCGCCGACGTCGCACGCGGATCGGGATCGGACCGCACCGCCGGGCCGATCAGCGTGGAACGCGAGTCGAAGACGTCGGCGAGCGCGGCGGCGAACTCCCCCGCCGTGGCGAATCTGCGTGCCGGATCCTTCGCGATGGCCCGGGTCAGCACGTCGTCGATCGCCGCCGGCAGTGCGCGGGTGCGGGCGCTCGCCGACGGCGGCTCCGACCGCATGTGCGCGTTCATCAGCCCGTGGAGCGATGGTGAGTCGAACGGCGGTGTGCCGGTGAGCAATTCATAGGCGGTGGCACCGAGCGAGTAGATGTCGCTGCGCCCGTCGACCCGCAACCCCTCGATCTGCTCCGGCGAGGCATACCGCATGGTGCCGATCGTGATCCCGGTGCCGGTCAGATGGGTCACCTCGTCGAGGACCTGCGCGATGCCGAAGTCGGTGAGCTTGATCGCTTCCGGGATTCCCTCGCCGGAGTCGCCTCCCGGCGTGATGAGGATGTTGGCCGGTTTGATGTCGCGGTGCATCACGCCGCCGCGGTGTGCGGCGTCGAGTCCGGCGGCCGCCCCGGAGATGATGGTGCACGCCAGCCCGGGGTCGAGCGGGGCCTCGCGCGCGAGCAGGCGGGCAGCGTCGGTGCCGGGCACGTACTCCATCGCGATCCACAGGAGTCCCTCGAAGACGCCTCGGTCGTAGACGGCGACGATGTTGGGATGGTGCAGCGGCGCGACGATGTCGGCCTCGCGCTCGAAACGGGCGCGGAAGACCGGGTCGGTGGCATGGACCGAGCGCAGGACCTTCAGCGCGTCGGCCCGCGGGAGCCGTGGGTGCGCGGCCTTGTAGACCTCCCCCATGCCCCCGCGTCCGAGCACGTCGAGGACGCGGTATCCCGCGATCAGGTCCCCTACCTGGTACATGACGTCCTCACCGGTCCGTGTGCGGTGGCTTGTAAGGCACGAATGCTACCGAGTGTGGCCAAACCCGGTCGACGACACCATCCGGGACTCTACGATCGCGGCGATGGAGACCACCGAGAACCCGACCCCGATCCCCGACTCCGCGACCACCGACCCCGCGACCTCCGACTCCGCGACCACCGGCATCGACACGCCCCGGTTCACCGCCGACGAACTCGACGAGGCGTTCGGCCGATTCCAGCGCACCGTCGCCGAGATCGCGGTGAGCCGCGACTGGGACCGATTCGCCGAGATGTTCACCCCGGATGCGGAGTACATCGAACACGCGCTGGGCACCATGCACGGTCGCGAGGAGATCCGGGCCTGGATCTGGCGGACCATGTCGTCGTTCCCTGGCAGCCACATGACCGGCTTCCCCTCGCTGTGGCACGTCGTCGACGCCCCGACGGGACGGGTCATCTGCGAGGTCGACAACCCGATGCGCGATCCCGGGGACCAGACGCACATCACGGCCACCAACATCACGATCCTCACCTACGCCGGCGACGGCCTCTGGAGCCGCGAGGAAGACGTCTACAACCCGCTGGAGTTCGGGCGGGCTGCGATGCGGTGGTGTGAGAAAGCACGCGAATCCGGCTCGATCGACGAATCGGCCTCGGCGTGGATGGACACCACAGGCGCGATGTTCGCCTCCAGGCGCCCCGCGCGCTGAGCCTTGTCTTCTACGGATCGACCTGCGCAGATGGGGGCCGCGGCACGCCGAGCCCGGACGTGACAGACACCACCGTCACCCCTCGTAACGGCGGGGCCGCGCGGGAACGACACCCAGACGACGGACTTGGGACACCGATGCTCGTGCCGTACGCTAGAACTTTGACCAGTGGCGACGGGCGCACGGGGGCTCCACCCGGTACACCACGGTGTGGTGGACGGGGTGCGTATCTGTCCACGACGACGTCGCGAATCGCCATCGTGGCCGCCGGCCGCGCACGGGGATCGATCGACCTGACGCACACACAACGACGACACTCAATGACGAGACACGCGGACACCGTTCGGAGGACATCTACATGGCACGCGAGCTGACGCAACTCGAGCTTCTCAAAGAGCTGGCCCCGGTTGCCGAGGACAACGTCAACCGTCACCTCAAGATCGCCAAGGACTGGAACCCGCACGATTACGTGCCGTGGGACGAGGGTCGTAACTTCGCCGCCCTGGGTGGCGTCGACTACGACCCCGAGCAGTCCCAGCTCGACGAGGTGGCCAAGGCCGCGATGATCACCAACCTCCTCACCGAGGACAACCTGCCGTCGTATCACCGCGTCATCGCAGACAACTTCTCGATGGACTCCGCGTGGGGCCACTGGGTCGGTCGCTGGACCGCCGAGGAGAACCGTCACGGCATCGTCATGCGCGACTACCTCGTGGTGACCCGCGGCGTCGATCCCGTGGCCCTCGAAGAGGCGCGGATGATCCACATGACCAACGGTTACGATCCGATGCTGGCCGCGGCCGGACGCGTGGACGAGCTCGAAGAGCACGCCGACGAGCTGGGCCTGCTGCACTCGGTGGCCTACGTGACCTTCCAGGAACTCGCGACCCGCGTCAGCCACCGCAACACCGGCAAGGCGTGCAACGACCCGATCGCCGACAAGATGCTGCAGCGCATCGCGGCCGACGAGAACCTGCACATGATCTTCTACCGCAACATCTGCGGTGCGGGCTTCGACATCTCGCCCGACCAGACGCTGCGTGCGGTCACCGACATCGTGACCAATTTCCAGATGCCCGGCGCCGGCATGCCGAACTTCCGCCGCCACGGCGTCCTGATGGCCAAGCATGGCATCTACGACCTCCGCCAGCACCTCGAAGAGGTCGTCATGCCGGTTCTGCGCAAGTGGAACGTCTTCGAGCGTGACGACTTCACCAGCGAGGGCGAGAAGGTCCGCGAGGAGCTCGCCGCATTCCTCGAGCAGCTCGAGAAGGACACCCTCCGGTTCGAGGAGATGCGCGACCGCTCCCTCGCCCGCGAGGCCAAGAAGCGGGAGCAGCAGGCATCCTGAGCACCACCCTCTCCACGCATCCGGCGCCTTCGATCACCGAAGGCGCCGGTTCTGCGCTGCGCATCGGCTCGATCGAACTGGCCAGCCCGGTCGTCCTCGCACCGATGGCCGGCGTCACCAACGTCGCGTTCCGCACGCTCTGCCGCGAACTCGAACTCGCGCGCACCGGCACAGTCTCCGGCCTGTACGTCTGCGAGATGGTGACCGCTCGTGCGCTCGTCGAGCGGCATCCGGTCACGATGCACATGACGACCTTCGGGCCCGACGAGAACCCGCGGTCGATGCAGCTCTACACCGTCGACCCGGAGTACACCTACCAGGCCGCGAAGATGATCGTCGACGAGAACCTCGCCGACCACATCGACATGAACTTCGGATGCCCGGTGCCCAAGGTGACCCGTAAGGGCGGCGGGTCGGCCATCCCCTACAAGCGCACCTTGTTCCGCAACATCGTCGCGGCGGCCGTCCGCGCCACCGAGGGCACCGACATCCCGGTGACGGTGAAGTTCCGCATCGGCATCGACGACGAGCACCGCACCCACCTCGACGCCGGTCGCATCGCCGCCGAGGAAGGCGCGGCTGCGGTGGCCCTGCACGCGCGCACCGCGTCGCAGCGCTATTCCGGCGAGGCCGACTGGGACGAGATCGCCCGTCTCAAGGAGCACGTCACCTCCGTCCCCGTACTCGGCAACGGCGACATCTTCGAACCCGCCGACGCGGTCGCGATGATGAACCACACGGGTTGCGACGGAGTGGTCATCGGACGCGGTTGTCTCGGCCGCCCGTGGCTGTTCGCCGAACTCGCCGCCGAACTGGGTGGGTTCGAGGCCCCGACCGCGCCGAACCTGGGTGAGGTCGCAGACATCATGGTCCGGCACTGCCAACTCCTCGTGGACCACCACGGCGAGATGAAGGGCTGCCGCGAGATCCGCAAGCATGTCGCCTGGTATCTCCGCGGGTTCCCGGCCGGGTCGGAGATCCGTCGCCGGATGGCCCTGGTGGGAAGTGTCGACGAGCTGCGCGAACTGCTCGCCGAGCTGCCCGCCGACGCACCGTTCCCGTCCGACGGGCACGGTCCGCGGGGTCGCCAGGGTTCGCCGGCGAAGGTCGCGCTGCCCGACGGCTGGCTCGACGATCCCGACGAGGACGTGGTCCCGGCGGGTGCCGAGATCATGCACTCCGGCGGTTGAACCGAACCGCGATTGAACCGAACTGCGAAAACCGTCACATCGCACGCTCGGCTGAGACTGTTTCTCAGGTGCGATCAGTACTATGACGCGGAGGTCCCGGTCCCCCGGGACCCTGTGTTTGTGCGCACCGCGCCGATCGAGCCCCGATCTGCGGTGACTCTGCGAATCAGCTCTCGGGGCATGAGGAACGTGCATTGAGTCGTTGGACATCGGGCCCGGACGACCCGGAGACGGGCGGCGCCGCCGACCGCTCTCGTCGTGGTCGAGCCGGACGCTCCCGCGACGCAAACGACGCCACGGAGAAGTTCGACACACCTCCCGCCCAGGACTCATCCGCACATCCGAGCCTGCGTGAACCCCGCTCGGCCGACCGTTTCGTCCGTGGCCGTACGCGGCTGACGGTTCGCGAACTACTCGAGCAGATGAATGCCGAGGAGTCGACGGGCGCGCCGGCCGCCGAACCGGGCCGGCCGGACTCGCGACGGGCCGCTCGCGCGCGGTCCGACGCCGCCCCTCGTGAGACACCGCCCAGCACGCGCGGACGCTCTCGCCGGTTCGCACCTCCTCCCGCGGGACGACCCGCAGACCAGTCGCCCGCCTCCCCGCCTCGCGGTGCGCCGACGCAGCCCGAGCCGGACGACCGCCCGACCACTGTTCACGACTTCGGCAACGACGTCACCCAGAAGATCCCGACGATCGGCGACTCCGCACCGGATCTGT
This sequence comes from Gordonia terrae, assembly GCF_051789125.1. Taxonomy (GTDB): domain Bacteria; phylum Actinomycetota; class Actinomycetes; order Mycobacteriales; family Mycobacteriaceae; genus Gordonia; species Gordonia terrae_A. Next base: position 4,078,338 of record NZ_CP196526.1, read on the forward strand.
CCGACCGCGCGACCGCGAAACGTGCGATCGAGGAGTCTCGCGCACAGGAGCTGCACTCCGGCGGCCCGGCCGGCGCTCCCGCAGCGCAACCGCTCGAACGCACTCCCGACCTGACCGGTCCCCTCGCCCTGCGTTCCGGACCCCGCCGCCATCCCGGCCGTGCCGACGACCGGCGCGGCGCGATGCTGCGCAAGACCACGGCGACCGGGCGCATCCTGGTCGCCATCTCCTGTGTGATGGCCCTCGTCGGCACGGGTTTCGTCTGGGGCTACCTACAGTCGTGGAACGGCAACTGGCGCAACGTCACCGCCGTCGACCCCGAAGACGAGAACATCCGCAACAAAGACGCGCAGTACGGCGACGAGACGTATCTGATCGTCGGCACCGACACCCGCGGCGGTAAGAACGCGAAGGTGGGCGCCGGCACCACAGCCGACGCCGACGGTGCCCGGTCGGACACCGTCATCCTGGTGAACGTCCCCGCGAACCGGAGTCGCGTCGTCGCGGTGTCATTTCCGCGCGACCTGCAGGTGGACCAGCCGGCATGCCGAGCCTGGGACAACGCCACCGGCGCCTACGGTGCCGAGATGCCCCCCGCCGACGACGTCAAACTCAACGGCGTCTACGCCGCGGGCGGACCACAGTGCCTCGTGCGCGTGATCACCGCGATGAGCGGTCTGAACATCAACCACTTCATCGGCATGGACTTCTTCGGCTTCGAGAAGGTCGTCCGTGCGATCGGTGGCGTCGAGGTCTGCTCGACGGTGCCCCTCTACGACTACGAGATCGGCCAGATCCTGCGAAAGCCCGGCAAGCAGAAGCTGACCGGACGACGCGCGCTCAACTACGTGCGGGCCCGCAACATCTCCTCCGAGGGCAACGGCGACTACGGACGCATCAAGCGACAGCAGTTGTTCATGTCGTCGCTCCTGCGTTCGTCGCTGTCGGGCAACGTGCTGTCGAACCCCAACAAGCTCAACGGCATCGTCAACACGTTCATCGAGTACAGCTACGTCGACGGGGTGAACACCCAGTCACTGATCAGCCTCGCGGAGTCGATGCAGGGCATCGAGGCCGGTCGGGTGTCGTTCCTGACGATCCCCACCTCGGGCACGTCGACCGACGGCGCCAACAACGAGATCCCCCGGACCGACGACATCGACGCCATCTTCGATGCGATCATCGACGACCTGCCGTTGCCCGGTGAGCAGGCCCGTAAGAAGCCGACGACGTCGAAGGCACCCGCGAGTCCCAGTGGCCCCAGCTCGAGTGCGAGCGCCGATGCCGGCGCACCCGGCCCGGTGACGGCAACCGCTCAGAATCCGGCGAATGTCGGAGTCCGGGTGCTCAACGGCACCGGGCAGACGGGCCTGGCATCGGAGGTCTCCGAGCAGCTGGTCCCCTACGGGTTCGATGTCCGAGGTGTCGCCGACGCCTCGGAGAATCGCGACGACACCGTCGTCCGCTACGGCCCCGGACAACGCGACGCAGCCGCCACACTCGCCGCACTGTTCCCCGGCGCGAGCATTCAGCTCGACCGCACGGTGAAGTCGGGTGTGGAGCTGATCGTCGGCGCCGATTCCACTGGAGCCCTCGAGTCGGTGCCCGCCGCGGGTTCCACGCTCACCGTGGACCAGCTCGCTCCCGCGGAGAACACCGGCAACCTCCCCAACGACCTGGCCATCACGAACGCCGGCGACACCACCTGCACGTGACCTGCATCACCCCACGACGGGTGTGTGTGCGACCCCTCGGAAGACGCGCCGACTCGTGGCCGATAGAGGACGTACCGGACGTTCATCATGCGTTCATCGGTCGGAGTCGGATACGAGCCGCGTCGCACGTATCCTTGATGAATGCGTACCGCCTACCAAGAGCAACTCGAGGCGCTGACCTCGGTACTGGGTGAGATGTGCGAGCTGGCCGGCACCGCGATGTCGCGGGCGACGCAGGCACTGCTGCAGGCCGATCTCGCCATCGCCGAAGAGGTCATCGGCGACACCGAGCGAATGAGCCAGCTCACCGCTCGCGCCGAGGAACAGTCCTTCGCGCTCCTCGCCCTGCAGGCACCCGTCGCGGGTGACCTGCGTGGGGTCGTGAGCGGATTCCAGATCGTCGCGGACGCCGACCGCATGGGTGCCCTGGCCCTGCACGTCGCGAAGGTCGCTCGCCGTCGCCACCCGGCCAAGGCCCTCCCGGAGGAGGTCAACGGGTACTTCGCGGAGATGGGGCGTCTCGCGGTCGCACTGGCCAAGAGCGCGCACGAGGTTCTCGTGACCAGCGACCCCCAAGCGGCCCTGCGTCTGCAGGAAGACGACGACGCGATGGACGACCTGCACCGCCATCTCTTCACCGTTCTGATGGACCGCGAGTGGAAGCACGGCGTCGCCGCCGCCGTCGACGTGACCCTGCTGGGCCGCTACTACGAGCGGTTCGCCGATCACGCCGTGCTCATCGGCCGACGCGTTGTCTTCACCGCGACCGGCAAGACCCCGGAGCAGTTCCAGAGGATCGGGTGATCCTTCTCGCTCGGTCTGCGTGACCGAGCGGGAGACCACACCTCAAGGGGCCGAGAATTCAGTTCATCGAACTGATCTCGGCCTCTTTTCATGTCAGCGAAGATCTCCCCGCGGAGGGATTTCACACTGGCCGGGGTCGTGGCTAGGGTGGCGGACATGGCCCAGCATTATCCGACCGAGCCCGATTTCAATGCGGCGACCGACGAAGACGCCGAGGCTGCCGCCCATCGCCGCAAGATACTCGCCTACCTCGGCGTGACCGCATCCCTGGTGGCGCTGCTGGCGATCCTGTTGCTCAACATGTGACATGGCCCGACAGGCCATCCCAGACACGACAAGGCCCGCTCACCCGAGGGCGAGCGGGCCTGTCCGTGTCGAGGAAGGCTCCCGGTGACGATCAGCCGAAGCGTCCCGAGATGTAGTCCTCGGTCTCCTTCTTCGTCGGGTTCGAGAACATCGCCTCGGTGTCGTTGATCTCGACCAACTGACCCGGCTGGCCGACGGCCTCGAGGTTGAAGAACGCCGTCTGGTCGCTGACTCGCGCCGCCTGCTGCATGTTGTGGGTCACGATGACGATGGTGTACTCCTTCTTGAGTTCACCCATCAGGTCCTCGATCGCCAACGTCGAGATCGGGTCGAGCGCCGAGCACGGCTCGTCCATCAGCAGCACGTCGGGCGACACCGCGATCGCGCGGGCGATGCACAGGCGCTGCTGCTGACCGCCCGAGAGGCCGCCGCCGGGCTTGTCCAGACGGTCCTTGACCTCTTCCCAGAGGTTGGCGCCGCGGAGGCTCTTCTCGGCGACGTCATCGAGTTCGGACCTGTTGCGCATTCCCTGCAGCCGGAGGCCGGCGACCACATTGTCGCGAATGGACATGGTGGGGAACGGGTTCGGACGCTGGAACACCATGCCGATGGTCGCGCGGACGCTGACCGGGTCGACGCTCTTGCCGTAGATGTCCTCGCCGTCGAGCAGCACACTGCCCTTCGCATACGCGCCGGGGGTCACCTCGTGCATGCGATTGAGGGTGCGCAGCACGGTCGACTTGCCGCAACCCGACGGGCCGATGAAGGCGGTGATGCAGCGCGGCGGCACCTCGAGGGTGACGTCCCTGACCGCATGGAAGTCGCCGTAGTAGATGTTCAGGTCTTTGATGTCGAGGCGCTTGGCCATGGGGTTGGTTCCGTTCTGGAGGAGATGACCCGGTGAGGGTGAGGGATCAGGAGGTCTTGGGGGCGAACAACTTCGACACGATCTTCGCGCCGAAATAGACGATCGCCACGAGGATGACCAGAGTCAGCGCCGCTCCCCACACCTGGTCGAAGGCGCCCGGTCCGTTGTTGTACTGCTGCACCATCATCAGCGGCAGTGATTGCTGATTGCCGTCGAAGGGATTGACGTTCATCGCACGCGTCGCACCGACCAGGATCAGCACCGGTGCCGACTCGCCCATCACTCGGGCGATGGCCAGCATCACGCCGGTGACGATGCCCGAGAGTGCCGTCGGCAGGACGATCTTGACGATCGTCTTCCACTTGGGGATGCCGAGGGCGTACGACGCCTCTCGCAGGTCCTGCGGGACGATCTTCAGCATCTCCTCGGTGGCGCGGACCACGAGCGGGACCATCAGCAGCACGAGTGCGATCGCGACCACGAAGCCCGAACGCGGCAGCCCGAGGGTGGTGCGCCAGACCGCGTAGACGAACAGTGCGGCGACGATCGACGGGACGCCCGACAGGATGTCGACCATGAAGGTCGTGACGCGCGCCAGAAGTGACTTCTGGGTGGCGTACTCGACCAGGTAGATGGCGACGAAGATGCCCAGCGGAATCGAGATGACGGCCGCCAGCGCGGTCTGCATGAGCGTTCCGATGATGGCGTTGGCCGCACCGCCGCGGCGCTCGGCCTGCGTCCACCAGTCGATGTCGAGGATCGGCTCGATGCCGCGCGACACGAGCGTGAACACCAGCCACACCAGCGGGACGAGCGCCAGCAGGAGGGCGGCGACGACGGCCACGCGCACCGTCGCGTCGGTGAATTTCCGACGCCCGGACATCGGTGTGAAGCCGGACGGCTTCTTGACGGGGTCGGCCGCGGAACTTGTCGTGGTCACAGACATGGTCACTTCTTTCCGGCGACGACCGCGCGGGCGGCGGCGTTGACGATGAAGGTCAGGACGAACAGGGTCAGGCCGGCCGAGATGTAGGCGCCCGTCTTGGCGGGCGAGTCGAACTCGGCCGCGTTGTTCGCGATCTTGGTCGCGAAGGTCTCGCCGCTCTCCATGAGGTTGAAGTTCATGGGTCCGACCGTCGAGATGATGAGCAGCAGGGCCATCGTCTCGCCGAGCGCGCGACCGAGACCGAGCATCGAACCCGAGATGTACCCCGAGAACCCGAAGGGCAGGACCGCGACCTTGACGACCTCGAACTTGGTGGCGCCCAGGGCGAGCGCGGCCTCACGATGCCCCTTGGGGGTCTGCATGAACACCTCGCGCGTCACCGCGGTGATGATCGGCAGGATCATGACCGCCAGCACGATGCCCGCGGTCAGCAGCGTGCCGCCGGTGCTCATGTTGGCGACCTGGGTGGGCTGCTGGAAGAACGGCAGGAAGCCCAGGTTGCCCACCAGCCACTCGTTGACCGGCACCAGGGCCGGGCCGAGAACCAGGATGCCCCAGAGGCCGTAGACGATGGAGGGCACCGCGGCGAGGAGGTCGACGGTGTAGGTGATCGGACCGACGAGCCGTTTCGGCGCGTACTCGGTCAGGAAGATCGAGATACCCAGCGCGACCGGCATCGCGATCAGCAGCGCGATCACCGACACCACGACGGTCGCATAGAACAGCTGCGGGATACCGAAGGCGAGCTGGGACCCGCTGGTGATCCACTGGCCGGTGTAGGTGAAGAAGTTCTCGTCGTTCTTCGCCAGCGACGGAATCGCCTGCGCGAGGAGGAAGAGCGCGATCAGCGCGATGACGATCGAGACCACGAAACCCGAGCCGACGGCCAGGGTCCGGAACACCCGGTCGGCCACCTGGTGGTGTGCGGCCGCGTGCAGTTTGCCCGACGGTGGTTCGTGCGATGACCCGGAGGCGGTCGGTTCGTCGGTGCCCGGCGGAACCGCGCCACCCTCTTTGCTCAGCGAGGTCATGCGTCCTTCTTGTGATTCGGCTCTGGTCATTGGGGCCACTTCCCGCCGTCTCGTGGACACGCGAAATGTCGTGTCAGTGTGTCAACCGCGTGCGCGGGGCCGCAAACCGAAGCGGCCCCGCGCACTCGATCAGTGTTGGGTTGATCAGGCGTTCCCGGACCCACCGGACAGCGAGTCGATGGTTCCCTGCAGCTTGGTCTTGAAGGCCTCGGGCACCGGCACGTAGCCGATCTCCTCGAGTCCGGCCTGTCCGTCGTTCAGCACGGCGGTGAAGGCGTCCTTCAGCGTCTGGCTGGTGGCCTCGTCCTCGTAGCCCGCCGAGCAGACGATCGAGTACGGGGTGAGCAGCAGCGGGTAGGCACCCGGAGCCTTCGAGGCGAACAGGGCGTCGGTGTCGACGACGAGGTCCTTGCTCGCGGGGTCCTTGAAGGCCAGCGACTCGAGCGCGTTGCCCGCACTCTCCGCGTTCAGCGCGACCGGGCCGGCACCGAAGTCGACCTGGGCGACGCCGAGGTCGTTCTCGGTGGCGAAGCCCCACTCGACGTAGGTGATCGAGCCCGGGGTCTTCTTCACGGTGTCGCCGACGCCGGTCGACTTCGAGGCACCGGAACCGACACCCTTGGGCGCGAACTCCTTGCTGTGCTCATACGGCCAGTCGGCGGGGGCCGAGTTCTCCAGGAAACGCTGGAAGTTGTCGGTGGTGCCCGAGCTGTCCGAGCGGTAGACGGGAACGATGTCGCTGGCCGGCAGCTGCACGCCGGGGTTCAGCGCGGCGACGGCCGGGTCGTTCCACTTGGTGATCTTGCCGTTGAAGATCTTCGCGATGACGCTGGGGTTGAGCTTGAGGTCGTCGACGCCCTCGATGTTGTAGGCGACCGCGACGGGGCCCACGACGAGCGGCAGGTGCCACGGGGCGTTGCCGTTGCAGCGAGCGGTGGCCTCGGTGACCTCGTCGGCCTTGAGCGCCGAGTCCGAGCCCGCGAAGTCGACGTCCCCGGCGATGAACTTCTTGATGCCGTCGCCCGAGCCGCTGCCGGTGTAGTCGAGCACGATGTCGCTGTTGTCGGAGAGGACCTGGCTGAAGTGCTCCATGGCCTTCTGCTGCGCCGTCGAGCCCTCGCCGCTCACCGTCGACGAACTTCCCCCACCACACGCCGTCACGAGAGTCAGTGCCGCGATAGCCGACACGGACGCAAGAGCGCCGTTCCGATTGATTTTCACCGCTGGTGTTGCCTTTCCGTTCGCGTTCTCCGCCCGACGTGGCCGTGGGGCCCGGAGTGTCCGATTGGAAAGCTATGGGGGCGTGGTGGACTGATCCCCTACAAGAGATGAACTGCGGGTGAACTGGCCAAGGCAGACGGGGTGCGATCCGGCTGGCGCGCCACCATTGTGACCTGGCTAACTGCGTGGCGTGTCTGTCCAGGATGCCGAGCAGGGACATGGCCCCGGAAGCGGATGAGACGCCACCCTCGACGAGGCGGGCGATCAGCCGTAGGCGACGTCGACGGCGTAGCGGGTGAAGCCCAGCCGCTCATAGGTGTGCAGGGCAGCGGTGTTGTCGCCCTCCACGTAGAGGTTGATCTCCGAGACGCCGCCCCGGGCGAGGTGATGCAGCCCGGCCAGGGTCAGCAGACGCCCGAGCCCGCGGCCCTGCGCCGCCGGGTCGACGCCGACGATGTAGACCTCACCCAGCTCGGCGTCATGACGTTTGGTCCAGTGGAATCCGAGGAGCCGCCCGGTGTTGTCGGCGTCGAACGCGAGGAACAGTCCTTCGGGATCGAACCAGTCGGCCTCGACCCGCGCACGGATCTGCTCCTCGGACCACCCGCCCTGTTCCGGATGCCAGTCGAAGGCGGCGTTGTTCACCCGCAGGATCTCGGCGTCGTCGGCCGGACCGGCGTAGGTGCGCAGCGAGATGGAGGGACTGACGACGAGTTCGGGGAGTTCATGGCCGGCGCCGACGGGACGGCGGAGCTGCAACAGTTCGCGACGCTTCGTCAGGCCCATGGCGGCGGCGAGTGCCACCGCACCCGGCAGGTCGCCGTGGGCCCAGACCCGCACTCCGGGAGAGTCGCCCGCCGAGGCGTCGGGGGCGGGCGCTGCACCGAAGGCGGCGTCGAGCAGTGCGCGTCCATGGCCGCTCCTGCGCGATGCCGGGTCGACGACCGCCTCGATCATGGAGGGCTCACCGTCGCGCCCCGGCACGATGTTGGCGTACCCGGCCTCCGACCACACGTGCACGACCGGGGACCCGTCCCCGGCGTCGACCGCCGCGACCGCCCCCTCGGACAGCGGCGCGACACCGTCGGCCATCGTCGCCTCCCGGACCAGTCGATGCGCGAAGTCGGCGATCTCCGGCGGAAGAGCGCCGCGTCGCACCTGCAGTTCTTCAGTTCCCGGTGCTGGCACTGAACTCCTCGTCGAAGGGATCGGGTCCGTCGAAGGCTTCCTCGAGATCGTCGGCGACCACTGCATCGTCCTCGGCGACCTCGGCGGGCGCGGCCCGTCCGCGGGTGGGACGCACGGCCTTGTATCCCACGTTGCGCACGGTCCCGATCAGGGACTCGTGCTCGCTGCCGAGTTTGGCGCGCAACCGGCGGACGTGGACGTCCACGGTCCGCGTGCCGCCGAAGAAGTCGTAACCCCACACCTCCTGCAGCAGCTGGGCGCGCGTGAAGACGCGGCCGGCGTTCTGAGCCAAGTACTTCAGGAGCTCGAACTCCTTGTACGTGAGGTCGAGGGGGCGTCCGCGCAACCGCGCGGTGTAGGTCCCCTCGTCGATGACCAATTCCCCCAGCGTGACCTTGCCCGACGCCTCCTCGGCCGTGACACCGCGGGTACGCACCACCAGGAGACGAAGGCGCGCGTCGAGTTCCGCCGGCCCGGTGCCCGGGAGCAGGAACTCGTCGATCCCCCAGTCCGCATTCACCGCGACCAGACCGCCCTCGGTCAGCACCGCGGCGACCGGCACCGACGAACCGGTGCTGCCCAGTAGCCGGCACAGTCCCCGCGCCGCCGCCAGATCGGCGCGCGCGTCGACCAGCGCGACGTCGGCATTACCCGCCTCCATCAGCGAGGACACCTCGGTCGGCGCGGTTCGTACCGTGTGCGCGAGGAGCGACAACGACGGCAGGACCGACTCCGGATTGGGGTCGGCCGTCAACAACAAGAGATCCACCAAACACTCCGATCTCGTTCGTCCCCGTCCCGGACCATCCAGATCGCTCACCACGCCGTGAACGCCACCCGCGCACCGTCGACGATTGTTTACGCTGCCTTACCAACGTGTGCGGGATAGATGACAGAATAGCGTCACCGAGGCGGTCGGCAGTTGACAAGGCACGTCAGACCGCTGCTGGACGACGACGGGGAGGGTGATCGGCCGAGTATGCCGCGCATCCGGAAAGTCCTTGTCATCGCGGTCGCCGTCGTTCTCCTCGCCGGTGGCGTCGCAGTCGGTGTCGACGTGAGTGCCGCGGTCCGCGCCGAGTACCAGCTCTCCCGCGCCATAGCCGAATCCCCCCGGGTGCCTGTCGATCCCGAGGTCACGATCGCAGGATTCCCGTTCACCTCGCAGGCGTCTGCCGGCGAGTTCGCGGGCGCCACCATCGCGGCGCCCGGCGTCGAACTACCCGGATGCGACCCCGTTCGCGGCATCTGCCGGGGCGAACTGGGCGCGTCTCTCGGCCCGTTCAAGGTGGCTGACGGGCGCGGATTCGGCCCGAGTGATGTTCTGCACACGTCGTCGTTGTCGACGTACACGAGGCTCGATGCGGTCACACTGGCCCGCTATCTGCGGATCGTCGACCTCACCGTCAGCACTCCCGGGCCCGATGACCAGGCGGGCGCCGGAGGTCCGCAGGACGGCATCGTCAGTCGGGAGAAGGGGGTGGTGTTCACCGGCACCGTCGCCCTGCCGCCGACCGACGGGCTCGACCCGGCCGACCCGCCGTCGGCCTCTGCCTACGACGGCCCGAAGGTGCGCGTGAGCGTGTCCGTCGACCTCTCCGTGGTCGACGGCGCCCTGGACATCCGCGCCACCGACTTCTACACCGGCCCCGAACGCCACGTGGGCGCCGACATCCCCGGACAGTGGCGGCAGGCGGTCCTCGACCGGTTCAGCATGACGCTGCCCCGTCTGCCGATGGCCTGGGATCTCACCGCCCAGCGGGCGGAGAGTTTCGGCGGGGACGTCCAACTGGTCGGCGAATCCGGTCCGGTCGCGGTCCGCCCCGACCGGTTCTGACAACCACCTGACCGGCTCTGAGCAGTTCAGACGGCTTTCGACGGCGTTCGGGGCAAAGCACCCCGGCCGTTGGGGGCGGGTTCGGCTCTGTTGTACCCTCGTGGGCATGCAGCAGCGCCGTGAGTACTTGCTCACACGACGCCGGGCGATCGACTTCTGTCGTGTCGCCGACTGTTGTTGTCGCACTCGCCGTTGACGGTGTGACCATCCGTGCTGCGTTCGCAGCCGGCCGCCCACACCGTCGATGAGTACGGGGGCGTCTCCACCGAGGTCTCGAATCCTCGATTCCGTGCGCCGTCACCCGCGCTCATCACCTCCGCCGAGATCGCGGAAATCCTTTTCGCGTCTCACCGTTTCCACCATCTCCATCTGATCGACGACCATCACAGATCCACTGGAAAGGACACCTCCATGGCACGTTCCGACGTCCTGGTCAGCACCGAATGGGCTGAGCAGAACCTCAATGCCGACAAGACCGTCTTCGTCGAGGTCGACGAGGACACCTCGGCCTACGACGGCGGCCACATCGCCGGCGCCGTCAAGCTCGACTGGAAGACCGATCTGCAGGATCCGGTCCGCCGCGACTTCGTCGACGCCGAGCAGTTCGGCGCCCTGCTCTCCGAGCGCGGCATCGCCAACGACGACACCGTGATCCTCTACGGCGGCAACAACAACTGGTTCGCCGCCTACGCGTACTGGTACTTCAAGCTGTACGGCCACAACGACGTCAAGCTGCTCGACGGTGGTCGCAAGAAGTGGGAACTCGACGGCCGCCCGCTGTCGTCCGACGCCGTCAGCCGTCCGGCAACGACCTACAAGGCCGGCGAGCCGGACCTGAGCATCCGCGCATTCCGCGACGAGGTCGTCGACGCCATCAACGTCAAGAACCTGGTCGACGTGCGCAGCCCTGATGAGTTCTCCGGCAAGATCCTCGCGCCCGCTCACCTCCCGCAGGAGCAGAGCCAGCGTCCCGGCCACATCCCCGGCGCCATCAGCGTCCCGTGGAGCAAGGCGGCCAACGAGGACGGCACCTTCAAGTCCGACGAGGAGCTCGCCGAGCTCTACGGCGAAGCGGGCCTCGACGGCTCCAAGGACACCATCGCCTACTGCCGCATCGGTGAGCGTTCCAGCCACACCTGGTTCGTGCTGAAGGAACTGCTCGGCCACCAGAACGTCAAGAACTACGACGGCAGCTGGACCGAATACGGCTCGCTGATCGGTGTCCCGATCGAACTCGGAGAAGGAAAGTAAGAGTTATGTGTGCTGCACCCAAGCAGGGACAGAAGTTGCCCGCCGGCGTCGACGTCGAGAAAGAGGTCGTGCTGACCGGACAGGTCACCGACGGCTCGGGATCGCCCGTCGCCGGCGCCTTCGTGCGTCTGCTCGACTCGACCGGTGAGTTCACCGCCGAGGTCGTGGCTTCGCCGACCGGCGACTTCCGCTTCTTCGCCGCCCCCGGTACGTGGACGCTGCGCGCCCTGTCCGCGTTGGGCAACGGCGACGTGACGATCAGCCCTGAGGGCCCCGGTATCCACGAGAAGGACATCACCGTTTCGAAGTGACACCGGAGCAACCATCACGACGATCCCGTCTGACCGACAGCCCGGTCACCGCACCTGCGGTGACCGGGCTGTCTGCTTTCTCACCCCGTCGATCGGCAGCTCCGTGACGGGGTTAGAATTTCTCCCGTGGTCCTCTTCTTCGAAATCCTGCTGATCCTGGCCTCGGTGCTGATCACCTGGTTCGGTGTCTACACCCTCTATCGCCTGGTCACCGACGAGTCGTGACGCCCCCATCCGGAGGCGCACCGGACGACGGGTTGGTGCAGTCCGGCTCGTCGGGTGACGGCGCGTCCAGCGCTGCGTCGTCGGAGCCGCGCCGGTCCGGTGACGAGGCGATCAGTCAGGCCGAGGCCCGCGCCGAGGAGTCCGGAAGTCGCGAGCGCAACGTCCCGACGTGGGACGATCTCCCGCTGGACGCCGACACGGCCAACCTGCGGCTCGGCGCGGATCTACACCCGGGCCTGCTCGCACTTCTACCGCTGGTCGGGGTGTGGCGGGGAGAGGGCGAGGGGCACGACCCCGAGACGGACACCGACTATCACTTCGCCCAGCAGATCGTCGTCTCCCATGACGGCCAGAACTTCCTGAACTGGGAGTCTCGGTCCTGGGTGATCGATGCCGACGCCGCGTTCGTGGGGCCCGATCTGCGGGAGTCCGGGTTCTGGCGGATCGGCGAAGACGACACCATCGAACTACTTCTCGCGCATGCCGAGGGCTGGATCGAACTCTTCTACGGCACGCCGCTCAATCAGACGACCTGGGAACTGGCGACCGATGTCGTCATCAAAGCCGAGTCGGGGCGTCGGGCCGGCGGCGCCAAGCGCCTGTACGGTCTCGTCGCCGATGGTGACCTCGCGTATGTCGAGGAGCGGGTCGACGCCGATGGCGATCTGGTCCCGCGGCTGTCGGCGAAGCTCCGTCGCCACGTCGGCTAGCCGACCGTCAGCTCAGCGGCTAGCCGACCGTCGACTCCGCGGCTGGCCGACCGTCAGCTCAGCGGCTGGCCGACCGTCGACTCAGCGGCTAGCCGACCGTCGACTCCGCGGCTGGCCGACCGTCAGCGCCCCATCTCCCCGGGCCGCAGGTCGAGGCGGCGCAGGAGTTGGGCGTTGAGCGCCACCACGACGGTCGACGCGGACATCAGGATGGCACCGACGCTCATCGGCAGGACGAAACCGATGGGCGCGAGGATTCCGGCGGCCAACGGCACCGACACGAGGTTGTATCCGGCGGCCCACCAGAGGTTCTGCGCCATCTTCCGGTAACCGGCACGCGACAGCTCGATCACCGACAGGACCGAGCGTGGGTCGGAGGATGCGAGGATGACCCCGGCGGAACCGATCGCCACGTCGGTGCCGGCACCGATCGCGATCCCCACGTCGGCCTGCGCCAACGCGGGCGCGTCGTTGACCCCGTCTCCGACCATGGCGACATGCCGCCCCTCGTGTTGCAGCCCGGCGACGATTGCAGCCTTGCCTTCCGGGCGGACTCCGGCGTAGACACGGTCGACGCCGAGCCGGGCGGCGACATCATCGGCGACGGCCTGCGCGTCCCCGGTGATCATCACGACCTCGACACCCCGACCGTGTAGCGCGGCGACGGCCTCCTCGGACTCCGGCCGGATCTCGTCGGCGAGGCGGATGGCGCCCACGATCGCCCCGTCGACGAGAACGTGAAGAATGATCGCGCCCTGCGACTTCCACTCCTCGGCAGCGGCCAGTTCGTCCAGCCCGTACTCGTCGAGCAGGTTGGGTCCGCCCACACGGATGGTCTGACCCCCTACGGTGGCGGTCACACCCACGGCGGGCGACGACGAGAAGTTCTCGACGGCGGGCACGGTCAGTCCGGCGCCGGCCGCAGCATCGACGATGGCTTTGGCGAGTGGATGTTCACTGTCTGTTTCGGCGGCGGCCGCCCACGCCAGCACGCGGTCGCGGTCCTGTCCGGGTGCCGGTTCGACGGCGGTGACCGCCGGTTCGCCCTTGGTCAGGGTCCCGGTCTTGTCGAAGAGCACGGTGTCGACGGTGCGCATCGACTCGAGTGCCAGCCGGTCCTTGACGAGAACACCCGCGCGTGCGGCGCGCTCGGTGGCGATGGACACGACCAGCGGGATGGCGAGCCCCAGGGCGTGGGGGCAGGCGATGACCAGCACGGTGATGACACGGATGACGGACTCGTCGGGCATCCCGATCGCCGTCCAGACGATGGCCGTGACGACCGCCGCGCCGAGTGCGAACCAGAACAGCCAGCCGGCCGCGGTGTCGGCGATGCGCTGCGCACGCGACGAGGACGCCTGCGCGTCGGCGACGAGCCTTCCGATACCCGCCAGCGTCGTGTCATCGCCGGTCGCGGTCACCCGGATACGCAGCCCGGAATCGGTGGCCACGGTACCGGCGACCACGGGGTCGCCGAGATCGCGTCGGACGGAAGCGGATTCTCCGGTGACCATCGACTCGTCCATGCTCGCCGACCCGTCGACGACGGTGCCGTCCGCCGGCACGGCCGCGCCGGGCCGGACGATCACCACGTCCCCCACCTCGAGCTCGGCAGGCGACACCGGGACGACCTGGTCTCCGACGACCTTCTCGGCCTCATCGGGCAGCAGGGCGGCCAGCGAATCGAGCGCAGAGGTGGTGCGGGCGAGTGAGCGCATCTCGATCCAGTGGCCCAGCAGCATGATCACCACCAGAAGCGCGAGCTCCCACCAGAAGTCGAGCTCGTGGTCGAGCAGGTGCAGCGTCGAACCCCAGGACGACACGAAGGCGACGGTGATGGCCAGCGCGATCAACAGCATCATGCCGGGGCGGCGGGTACGGATCTCGTCGACGGCGCCGGCCAGAAACGGCCGGCCGCCCCACGCGTAGATCACGGTCCCGAACAGGGGCGACACCCAGCGCACCCACTCGGCGTCGGGCAGGCCGTACCCGGCGATACCGGCGAACATGTCGTTGAGCGCAACGGTCGGCACCGCGAGCGCGAGCATGACCCAGAACAACCGTCGGAACTGCGCGACATGCCCGGCGTGATCATGGCCGGCGTGATCATGGCCGGCGTGATCATGGCCGGCGTGATCATGGCCGGCGTGATCATGGCCGGCGTGATCATGGCCGGCGTGATCATGGCCGGCGTGATCATGGCCGGCGTGACCGTGTTCGGATCCATGGGACCCGGCGTGCTCATGGTCATGTCCCGCGGGCGACACCACCGTGGACGGATGCTCGTGCTGTGGTTTCATGAGTTCGAGGATATACCCCCATGGGGTATCTACACCAGTACTACTGGTACCCGGTACGGGTATCGTTTCGATAAACCTGGCCGGAACATGGAACGGCCCCCGCACCGCCCTGAAGGGCCTGTGCCGACCGGACCGGGTCGGGATGCGGGGGCCGGGTGACCACCTGGTATTCGCTGCGCCGACCGGCGGTCTCCCGCCTCGGTGCGACACGAATGCCACACGGTCAACTGCTAACGGATGGTCACCTCACATGTCCGATGAGAAATCACTATCAGACCACCTCCTTCCTTGTGTACCCGCGAACGTACGCCCGATCCCGGCGTCGCGCAACGGATTAACCGTTCAGGGAGTGGGTACCGGTGCCTGCGGAGTGCCGGGGACGACCGGGGGTGCCGACGGGGCGGCCGAGCTGGGTGCAGGTACCGGTTTCGCGTCGGGCGGCAGTGACTCCACGACCTCGATCTTGGAGCGGAACGTGTCGTCGGTGATCACCTCGATCAGGTTGATCATCCAGCGGTCCCCGTCGCGCTTCATGTCGAAGGTGAGCCGGGACGGGTTGATGCTGACGAGTTCCTTGTTCCCGCGGGTGACCGACTGGTTCATGAAGATCAGGACCTTGGAGGTGTCCTCGGTGTTGGTCACCACCCCGGCGTCCTGGATGGTCACCTCGGAGACGACCGACTGCTTGCGCACCTCGGCGGCGAGGTTGTTGTCGGTGATGAGCTTGGTGTACTCGGGTTTGGCCGGCCCGGTGAGCACGCTCATCGATTGGTCGATGTGTTCGCTCACGTTCTGGGCGTTGTAGCCGAACATCGTCGTGGCGTAGTCGCGGGCGGCGGCCAGGGACGACTCCCGCGCATCCTCGACGGCCCGGTCCTGTGTGTAGCGGAACCCGAGGAATGCGGTCGTGACGACTGCGGCCAGCACGAGTACACCGAGTGCTATCAAGCCCAGCCGGCATCTGCCGAGCGCGAAGCGCGACCGCGCCGGTGTCGATGTCGGTGCCGGGGTCGATGTCGGTGCCGGGGTCGATGTCGGTGCCGCAGCCGGTGTCTTGGCCATCACGCGACCCACTCGAAGTCGGTCATCTTGAGGTCACCGTTGATCCGGGTCATGTCCACCCGCCAGCGAAAGACCTTCTCCTGCGACGGAACCTCACCGTCGAGCGACTTCTGATGCCACCCGAAGACCATGATCACCGAACCCTCGTCCGGTTCGGCCTTGGTGACGGCCGAGCTGAGGATGATCGAACGGGTTTCCAACTTGCCGTCGCGCACGAGCGCCGCCACCTGCTGGATGTTGTTCTGAACCTCTTGCTTGACCTTGCCGCTCGTGTCCTCCTGGACCGACGTCAGCGTTCGGTCGACATTCTCCGGATTCATGCTCGTGAGATTGACGAGAACCTGCGACGCGAACGACGAGTATTCCGCGCGCAGGTCGTCGAGCCGGTCCTGGCGCGAGATACCCAGGGCGAAGACCACGGATGCGATGGCGCACACGACGATGACGACAAGCGCGACCACGACACCGACGATCGCGCGGGGCGACCGGCGACCGGAGCCGCGGTATCGGATTCCGTGTCGCGACTGCGGTGAGTCGTCAGCGTCGGTACGCGACGCCATCCGCGCGCGACGGCGTTCGCGGTAGCTTACGGTCTTCTCGACCTCGGAGGGGTCGGGTGCGATCGCCGCAGCCGCCCGCGAGTCGGCCTCGGGCACGGCAGGGTCGTCCGCAGTCGGATCGCCGGTTGTCTCCGCACTCGCGGCGCCTGAGGGCTCCGTGTCCGCCCGGTTCGTCTCGACCGGCTTCGTGTCTTCCGACTTCGTGTCGGCCGCCGCCTCGGTCTCGGACGCCGGAGCGACCTTCGACGTCTTCCTCGCTGCCGGGCGGGCGCGCCGGATCGGCGCAGACCGCACCGGCCGCTTGGCATTTCGTCGATCGGCCGGTGCCGGACGATCCGTGCCGGGGAGATCGGTGGACGTGGTGCCGTGGCCGTCCGGCGTCACGGGGCGACCGTCCCGCTGATCATGGTCTGCCATGTACTGCTCTGTCCCTGCTCATCGCTGCCGGTCCCGGCGTTGTAAGTCTTGCCGTCGGGACCGATGAAGTTGCCCGAATCCGGGTCGTACGTCGTCGCGTACACCGCGGGCTCGGCGTCGAAATCCTTCGGTGTGCCCGGTGTCACGGTACCGGAGGACGCCGGCTGCCATTTCAGACCGAACGGCAGTCCGCTCTGGAACGGATCGACCGACCCGGGCTTCGGAACGAACCCCGTCGCGCACTCGGCCGGGGTCGGCGCGCGCCGTCCGGGGAACTCCGCGCACGGGTAGTTACGCGCGCCGCGCACCGCGATGTTGGAGTTCTGCGGAACCCGGCACAGCATGCCCGGCGGCAGTTCACGGGCGGTCTGCACCGACGGCCAGCGCCAGTCCTCCTTCGGCAGGAAGCCGATGTTGCACGGCGGCCGGTCCTGGAAGCCGAGGGAGAAGTTGACGTTCGGACCGAAGCGGTTGGTACCGGTGTTCAGCGCTGTGATCAACGAGTTGACCAGTCGCGGGTACAGCACCAGGACCTGCTTCCAGTTCGGCAGGTAGACCACCTGCGTCTTGGCGATCGTGCCCAGGTTGGACACCAGCAGCGGGTACGAGGCGCCCAGCGACTCGAAGAGGTCCTGGCTCTTCGACGCGGTCGCCGGTCCCTTGCGGAGGATGTCGCCGATCTCCGGACGGTTGGCCCGCAGCTGATCGGTGAACGCGGTGACGTCCCGCGTCCAGGAACGGATGTCATCGGCCGTTCGCGACTGGGTCGCCAGCAGCGGGGCGGCCTCTTCGACGAGTTCGATGGTGGTGTCGGCGTTCTTGTTCGCCTCGTCGACGAACAGCGCCATCGAGTCGAGCAGACGCTGCAATGCCTCGCCGGTGCCGTTGAAGGCCACGAACGCCTCATCCATCAGCGAACGCAGGCGGGTGTCGCCGATCTCCTGAAGCAGACGATCGGCCTGGTCGAGCATCGACGAGATCTCGACCGGAACCTGATCGGTCTCGATCGTCGCACCGTTCTGCAGATACTCCCCGGACTCCTCCGACTCGGGGGTGGGCGTGAACTCGACGAACTGCTCACCGATCGCCGAGACGCTGCGCACCGAGGCGGTCGACGACGCCGGGATGTCGGCGTCGTTCTCGATCGTGAGGGTCGCCTCGACGCCGGTGTCGGTGAGCCGCACCGAGTCGACCTTCCCGACGTACACACCGCGGTAGCTCACGTTGGCGTTCTGGTACAGGCCACCGCTCGTGGGCAGGAGCAATTGCACCTGGTAGCTGCCGACCCCGAACATCGACGGAATCCGGATGTAGAACAAGGCCATCACCGCCATCGCGACCACGGTCACGATGGCGAAGATCATCAGCTGCATACGGACGAAACGTGTGATCTTCATCAGCGGCCACCTCCCGCGGCCGGGACCACTGCCGGGGTGGACGGTGACACCTGCGGGACCATGTTGGCCGGGATCGGTTCGGCCGAATCGGGCAACCGTTCACCACCGGGCTGCAGCGGAGCGATGAACGGGTTGAGTCCCCGAGCCGCCGCCCCGGCCGGCCGGCCGAAGACACCCTCGGGTCCGGTCACGCCGAGACTGGCGAACATCGTCTTGTTCAACCGTTCGAGGGTCAGGTCGAGCACGAGGTCCGAATTCACGTAGTCGCCCTTCACGATTCGTCGGATCGTGGGCTCGTAGAACGGGAACGTCAGCAGGATGTTGAGCGACTGCGTCATCGCCGGACCGGCAGCCTGGAGCTGATCGAGAGCCGGTTCGATGCCCTCGACGATCGTCACGATGTCCTCGGAGTTGGCGTCGAGGATGTCGTTGGCGGTCTTGGACAGCTTCGAGACCGAACCCAGCGTGTCGAGGAACTGCTGACGCTGGTCGACGAGCAGTTGCAGGATCTGCGGGCTGTCGGCGAGTGCCCGCTCGATGGTGCCGGCCTGTTCGTTCATCGTGCGCGAGAGCCGGTCGAGACCCTCGGTGGCACGGATGATGTTGCCGCGCTGCGAGTTCAGATCAGCCACCAGGACGTTGAGACGCGGAATCAGCTTCTTGATCTGCTCTTCGCGGCCACCGAACACGTCACTCATCTCGTGCACGATGTCGCCCAGCTGGGACAGACCGCCGCCGTTGAGCACCACCGACAGCGAGCTGAGCACCTGTTCGGTGCTGGGATAGGTACACGCCGCGACCTGTTGTGCCGCATTGATGTCGGGCACGGACGGGACCGACGGGTCGGTCACGATGTTGGATTGCTCGGGACACTTGGTGAGCGGGATCTCGTCACCGGCCTGCAACCGTCCCCCCTCGGGCTCGGCGGGCTGCACGATCTCCAGGTGGGTGGACCCCAGCACGCTGGTCAGCCCGACCATCACGTGCGATCCGCGCGGCACGATCACCCCGTTGTTGAGTCGGATCGTCACGAGCGCGTTCCAGTCCTGCACCTCGATGTCGCCGATACTGCCGACCGTGGCGTCGTCGATGAGTACCGGTGCGTTGTTGACCAGTCCGGCCGCCGAGGGGATCAGGGCGGTGATCTCATACGATCCGCCGCCGGTGCCCTCCGCGCCGGGGACCGGCAGCGAGTTCGGTCCGTCGAACGAGCATCCGGCCAGCACCAGCGCCAGAGCCGCCGCCCCGGCGACGAGTCCGCCGCGCGCGCGTGTCACCGTTCACCTCCGAACGGCACCAGCAGATCGCGGAGCGGACTGCCGCGGTTGTCTCTGCGCGTCTCGTTGTCCAGGCGCGTGACGCCGGCGTTGGCGCGGGCCTCGACACTCGCGTTCTGATACTCGAGCTGGTTCGGCGTGGCATTCCTGCCCTGCACCGGATTGGTCAGGAACGGCGGGTAGTTCATCGAGATCGACGACAGGACCGGTGCGAGGATCTCCACGCACTTGTCGACGTCGGCCATCGTGGTGCCCGGGCGGGCGGTCGAGTCCATCGCCCCGCACAGCAGTGTGATCAGGTTCGTGCCGTTGCCCAGACCGAACACACCGGACAGCGATCCCGACAGGGGGTTGTAGATGTTGTAGAAGTTGGCGAGCTGGTTGGGCGCGGAGTGCAGCACCCCGCGGACCTGCTCGTCCTTGTCGGCCACGATCTTGGTGGCCGCGGCGAGGCGTTCCACCGACGACGCCAGCGCCGTCTGGTTGGTGTCGATGAAGGTCTGCACGTCTGTCATCGCCGCATCGAGTCCCTTGAGGGCGGCGTCGAGTTCGGTGGTGTTGTCGGCGAGGACCGAACTCACCGAGGCGATCCGGCCGTTGAACTGCATCAGTTGCTCATGACTGCCCGAGAGCGCATCGGTGAGCTTCTGCAGGCTCTGGATGGTCGAGAACAGATCACCGCGACCGGCCGCGAGGGTACCGATCACGTCGGACACCTCTCGGATCGACTGGTTGATGGCCGCGCCGTTGCCCTCGAGGTTCTGGTCGAACACGTTGACGGCCTTGGCCGCCGAGCCCGGATCGGCCCCTTCGGGACCGATGGCCTCGGTGAGCCTGGTGAGCTGGGCCTTGATGTCGTCCCACTCCATCGGGACGGCGGTCCGGTCCATCGGGATGTCGGTCCCGTCGGCCATCACTGCTCCCCCGGAGTACACCGGCGTGAGCTGCACGAAACGACCCGACACGAGGCTCTGGGCGACGATGACTGCTTTCGCGTCCTGCGGGATGTCGACACTCTTGTCCACGCGCAGTTCGACTTTCACGTCGTTGGCGCGCGGGGTGATGGCCGAGACACTGCCGACGTTGACGCCGAGCACCCGGACCGGGTCGCCCTTGTAGAGGCTGGCGACGCCGGCGAAATAGGCGGTGAAGGTGTTCGTCGTCGACTTCGTGAACACCTTCCAGCCCACGAGGACGAGCGCGATGGCGAGCACCACGGCGAGCAGGCCGAACAGCACCTTGCGTCCGATGCTCATACTTCCGGCGGTCATGTCACCTCCCCCTCGTGGTGGGCGCGGGCGTGGGATAGGTCGGGGTGGGCAGCGGACCCCGGGGGATGTCGCTGCCGGCCGGTGGGCCCGGTTTGAAGACATCCGGCAGCAGCGGGAAGCTGGTGTACATCAGCGACTGCCACAACTGTGGGTATCGCCCGCGCAGGGCGTTGAGGAAGACCGCGGTGTAGTCACCGAAGGTGTTGAGCCCGACGAGCGAGTCGAAGTTGGGTCCCGATGCCACCGCCTCGCCGAGGGTGTTGGCGAAGGGCCCGAGACGGTCGATCGTCTCCTTCAGTTCCTTCTCGTTGTCGGTGAGGATCGTGGCGACCCGGTCGAACTTCTCCAGGACCGGCGTCAGCTGGGCGTTGTTCTCGGCGATGAACCCGCGCAGCTGGGCGGTGACGTCGCCGATGCCCTTGATGAGCTGGTTCAACGCGTATCGCCGCATCTCGATCTCGCCGACGAGAGCGTTCGCGTCGATGAGAAGCCGGTTGATCTGCTCGTTCCGGTCTCCCACGATCTTGCTGACCTGGTTGGCCTTGGCGAGCAGTGCGCGCAGTTCGTTGTCGCGATCGGCGACAGCCTTCGACAGGCGTGCGACACCGTTGACGGCACCCTGCACCTGATCCGGGGTCTCGGAGAAGGTGATGGTGAGCGTGTTCAGCGCCTCGTTGAGCTGGTTGGTGTCGGTGCCCGAGATCGTGTCGGTGGCACCTTCGAGTGCGTCCTGCAGCGAGTACGGGGAGATCGTGTTGCCCAACGGGATCGAACCACCGGGCTTGATGCGGTCGCCGCCGTGCGGGATGACGGTGAGGTTGCGGCGTCCGAGAACCGTCTCGGTCCTGATCGCGGCCTGCGACTCCGACCCCATCTCGACGGTGTCGTCCATGCGGAACCCGACCTTCACCTTGGTGCCGGCGTCGGTTCCGGCGAGCTCGATCGACTCCACCGTCCCCACCTGCACCCCGGACACGGCGACGATGTCGCCCTTGGTGAGTCCACCGGCATCGTCGAAGTAGGCACTATAGGTACTGATCGGCGCGAGGTAGGGCAGCTTGTCCATCTGCATCGCGGTGATGACCACGAGACCGACGATCACGATGCCGATGACGCCGACCTGGGCGCGGCTTCGTTGGCCGCGCTTCACCTCGCGAGCGACGTCGGCCTCGTCGGATTCGGCTCTGCGACTGGAGAACAGTCCGCCGAAGGGAACACTCATGAGCCGTCACACCTTCCGCCGGCGCGGGTGGAGTCGCCCATCACGTTGTTCGACGTGTACAGGATCGTCTGTCCACCCGGGGCCGGGAGCATCAACCGGATGCGGCAGAAGTAGATCTGCAGCCACGCGCCATACGAACCGAGGTTCGACAGCGTCTTGTAGTCCTCGGGCAGCCGCGAGATCAGATCGCGGATGAATGGTTCGGCGGCCAGCAGCTCCTCCGAGACGCGGCCGGTGTTGGTGACCATCGACTGCAGGGTCGGGCGGGTGGTGCCGAGCAGGTCGGCCAGACCGTTGGTCACCCGTGAGGTCTGGGTGAGCGCGTTGCCGATCGTGCCCTTCTGCTCGGCGAGACCGGTCACCAGCTGCTGCAACAGGTCGACGCTCGTGTCGAGCCCCTCGCGGTCGCCGTCGAGGGTGGCCAGGGTCGTGTTGAGGTTGTCGATGACATCGCCGATCAGCTGATCGCGATCGGCCAGCGAGTCGGTGAACGACGCGGTGTTCCCGAGCAGTGTGTTCAGTGCACCGCCCTGTCCCTGGAATACAGCGATCAACGAACTGGTGAGCGCGTTGGCGTCGTCGGCGTTGAGGGTGCGGAACAACGGCTTGAAACCACCGACGAGTTTGTCGAGGTCGAGCGCGGGTTCGGTCTGGGTGACCGGGATCTCGGCGCCTTTGGCGAGGAAGGTCGAGGTGTTGCCGGTCCCCTGCTGCAACTCGAGATACCGGTCGCCGGTGAGGTTCTCGTACCTGATCATGGCACGGACCGATTCGGGGAGCGGGTACTGCTCGTCGACGCTGAAGGTGACGACCGCCTCGTTGGCACGGTTCAGCTCGACACCACCGACCGAGCCGACCTCGACCCCGGCGATCTTCACCTTGCTGCCCGACTTCATCGCCGAGGCGCTGGTGAAGACGGCGCTGTACTCGTTGGACGCGCCGGAACGGTAGCGGCTGAACACCACGACCAGCGCCACGAACACCAGGACCATCACGACGGTGAAGGCACCCAGTTTGATCAGGGTCGCGCGGAACGCGCGTGCGCGGTTATCCACGGGGCGGTTCTCCGAACAGGATCTGGAACAGCTTCTGCGAGTTGGCTTTCGGCTTGGTCCTGGGCTGGTAGGGCTGAGGTGCGTTGTTGCCGACGTAGAATGGCGCGGGCACCTTGGTGGAGGGGTCGGACAGACCGCCCGCACACGTGGGAGGCCCTTCGACGCCGACGACGGGCAGATCGTAGGGATAGGCGTACGGATCCTTGCCCGGCAACAGACCGGCATCGAGCATCAGCATGCCGTTGCGCTCCCCCAGGAAGGGGGCCGCGACCTCGGAGGCGATCGCGCTGGACGTGAGGAAGCACTTGATCCCGGGCGCGTTGTAACCGAGCAGGGCGGCAATGGGATTGAGGTCAGAGAGTGCACCGATGAGCGTCTTCTTCGACGGTGCGATGACCCCGTCGATGGTGTTGGCCATCCCCGTCGCGTTGATCAGCAGAGCGTCGAGGTTGGAGGTGTTGTCCACCAGGGTGTTTCCCACGACGGTGAAGTTGTCGACGGTGCGCAGCAGGTTCGGCATCGAGTCGGCGTAGACGTTGGTGACGGTCGCACCCTCGCGGAACAACCGGTTCAACGCCGGCAGGTGCGGATTGGTCTTGCCCAGCAGCGTCGTCAGCTGTTCGAGGGCGTCGCCGATCTCCTCACCCTGACCGGCCAGCGCGGTGTTGATCGCGCCGAGAGTCGCATTGAGCTTCTCCGGCTGCAGTTGAGCGAGGACCGAGACGAGTTGCTGGAACACGGTGTTGAGTTCGACGACCACCCGGTCGGCAGGGATCTCGGCACCGGCCGACAGGGTGCCCTCCGGCTCCCCCGGCACCACGAAGTTCACCGCCTTCGCACCGAAGATGGTGTTGGACTTGATGTCGGCGATGACGTTGCCGGGGATCTTGGCCATGTCGGCGTCGGCTATGTCGAGCGTGAGGATCGCGTTGCCGTTCTGTTCGGCGATCTCCGCGACGCGGCCCACCTCGACCCCGCGCAGCTTCACCTTCGCATCGGGGTTCATCACCAGGCCCGCGCGCGGCGCGACGAGGGTCACCTGTTGCGTGCCCTTGAACGCCCCGAGGAACGACGCGCTCGCACCGATGATGAGTGCCAGCAGCACGGCGACCATGACGACGGCCGCCGCTCGGCGGGTACCCCGTGAACGCTCTTGTCTCTTGCTCATCTCTCAGCCCGCCAGGTTGAACTTGCCATCGGCGCCGTAGATGGCGAGCGAGGTCAGCAGCGTGATCACCACGACGACGACGAGGGACGCGCGGACCGCGTTGCCGACGGCGACGCCCACGCCGACCGGGCCACCCGAGGCGTTGTAACCGTAGTAGGTGTGGATCAACATGACCGCGACCGCCATACAGATGGCCTGCACGAACGACCACAGGATGTCCGACGGTATGAGGAACGTGTCGAAGTAGTGGTCGTACACACCGGGTGACTGTCCATAGAGGAACACCGTCGCCGAACGGCTCGCGAGGAACGACGCGAGCGACGCGAGCGCGTAGAGCGGGATGATCGCGATCAGCCCGGCGATGATCCGAGTGCTGACGAGGTACGGGATGGACGAGATCGCCATGGTCTCGAGCGCGTCGATCTCCTCCGACACCCGCATGGCGCCGAGCTGCGCGGTGGCACCGGCACCGATTGTCGCGGCCAGGGCGATACCCGAGATCACGGGCACCGCGATGCGCACGTTGATGAAGGCCGAGAAGAAGCCCGTCAGGGCCTCGACACCGATGTTGGCGAGCGAACTGTAGCCCTGCACCGCGATCGTGCCGCCGGTGAACAGCGTGAGGAACCCGACGACCACGACGGTGCCGCCGATCATCGCGAGCGCTCCGGTGCCCATGGAGATCTCGGCGATCAGCCGGAGGGTCTCCTTCTTGTAGTGCTTGATCGCGCGGGGGATCGACACGACGCTGTCCCAGTAGAACAGCGCCTGGTCGCCGATCTGATCCCAGTCCTCGCCGGCCCGCTTCACCGCGACGCGGGCGGTACGGAATCGAGTGGTGAACGGAAGTACCATCGCTCAGCCCGCCGTTGCTTTGAGACCGACGGCGGTGACGACGACGTTGACGACGAACAGGGCCATGAACGAGTAGACGACGGTCTCGTTGACGGCGTCGCCGACGCCCTTCGCGCCACCCTTGACGTTGAGTCCCTGGTAGCAGCCGACCATGCCGGCGAACAAGCCGAACAGTGCGGCCTTGACCATCGAGATCATCAACTCGCCGAAACCGGTGAGCAGCGTCAGATTGGCCACGAAGGCACCGGGATTCACGTCCTGGAGATAGACGGAGAAGATGAAGCCGCCGCCGATGCCGATGGTGCAGACGAGACTGTTCAGCAGCAGCGCCACACCGGTCGAGGCCACGATGCGCGGCACCACGAGGCGGTGGATCGGGTTGATGCCGAGCACCTTCATCGCGTCGATCTCTTCGCGGATGGTCCGGGCGCCGAGATCGGCGCAGATGGCGGTGGCACCTGCGCCGGCGACGATCAGCACGGTGACGATCGGACCGATCTGGGTGATGGTGCCGAGTGCGGCACCCGCCCCGGAGAGGTCCTGTGCGCCGATCTCACGCAGCAGGATGTTGAGCGTGAAGCTCACGAGAACCGTGAACGGGATGGCGACCAACAGCGTGGGCACCATGGACACCCGGGCGATCGCCCAGGACTGCTCGACGGTCTCCCGCCACTGGAACGGACGATGGAACAGCTCGCGCGCCGACTCCACACCGAGCGCGACGAAATCCCCGATCCCACTCAGGGGTGTGGCCAACCTGCTCAGCACCAGCGACCCCCCTTCACCCTCGCACCATCGCGAAACCTACCACGCAGAATCCAGCCGAATCGGTCAGTTGACCAGAGCGCTTGCCGAGAAGGTCCGACCCGGATCCCGGTCGGCGAAATGCCCGGTGAGCGTCTTCGCGAGGTCCTCGGCGGCCCACGCGTCACCGTCGGCGACGAAGACCTCGTCGACCGTCGGTGCGGCCATCAGGGTGACCTTGGGCCCGTAGACGACGAACACCTGACCGGTGACGGCATCGGACTCGGGGCCGGCGAGGTAGTTGACCAGACGCACGACGTGTTCGGGGTCGAGCGGGTCCACGCCGTCGGCCGGCGCCTCGCCGAAGACCGCGGCGGTCATCGCCGTCCGGGCCCGTGGGCAGATCGCGTTGGCACGTACGCCGTACCGCTGCAGCGCGCGCGAGGCCGACAGGGTCAGCGCGGTGATACCGGCCTTCGCGGCGCCGTAGTTGGCCTGCCCCTCGGGACCGAGCAGGCCTGCCTCCGACGAGGTGTTGATGATCCGGCCGTACACCGGCCCCCCGGCCGCCTTCGACGCCGCGCGCCAATGTGCCGCGGCGTTGCGGTTGAGCAGGAAGTGGCCGCGCAGATGCA
Source organism: Gordonia terrae (assembly GCF_051789125.1). Lineage (GTDB taxonomy): Bacteria > Actinomycetota > Actinomycetes > Mycobacteriales > Mycobacteriaceae > Gordonia > Gordonia terrae_A. The sequence continues at coordinate 4,104,714 of NZ_CP196526.1, forward strand.
CGCGGATCACCAGGTCCCACTCGTCGTCGGTCATGTTGAACAGCATCTTGTCCCGGACCACGCCCGCGTTGTTCACGACGATGTCGAGCGAGCCGAGCTGTTCGGTCGCCGTGGACATGATGGCGCTCGCGGTGGCGGCATCGCCGATGTCACCGGGTACCGCGACGGCGCGGCCGCCCGCGGCGGTGATCGCCTCGACCACGTCGCTCTTCTCGAGCGCCGCAGGGAGGTCGTTCACCACGACCGCGGCGCCCTCGGACGCCAGACCGAGGGCCTCCGCACGACCGAGACCTGCACCTGCACCGGTGACGACCGCGACGCGACCGTCCAACGAGTAACCCACCCGACATCCTCCTGAGCTAAAACTAGAACCTGTTCTAGCATGATTCACGAACGGATGGAACCGCGCCGGGTTTTCGGTGAAGTCAGTCCTCCACCACCGCGAGCGCCGACTTGGGGCAGTTGGCCGCCACCTGGCGCAGCTCCTCGACCCGGTCGGCCGGAATCTCCTCCTGGAGAATGACCAGGTAGTCGTTGTCATCCAGGTCGAAAAAGTCAGGCGCCATCCCCACGCAGATGGCATTGGACTCGCAGAGGTCGAAATCTGCCTTGATACGCATCGGAACCTTCTCCTTGTCGTTGGGTCACCTGTTGACTGGGCTGTGAGAACAGGTTAGAACGTGTTTCAGAAGTGAACGAGCCCTTTCCCTGTCAACTTGACCATAAGCGGGGACCGGACGCTAGCCGATCCAGCCCTTGGAGTGTCGATGCGCATCGCCTATACCGACCAACAAACCGGGCTCCGACGGGAGCTTCGCGACTACTTCTCGCACCTGATGAACGAGGAACGTCGAGCGGCACTCTCGGGCGGCGACGGTGAACTCGGCGAGGGTGATGCCTACCGTGATGTCGTCGCCCAGATGGGTGCCGACGGCTGGCTCGCCCTGGGCTGGCCCACCGAGTTCGGCGGACAGAACCGATCGATGATGGATCAGCTGATCTTCACCGACGAGGCGGCCATCGCCGGCGCGCCGGTTCCGTTCCTCACCATCAACTCGGTGGCGCCGACCATCATGAACTACGGCTCCGACGAGCAGAAGGCCTACTTCCTGCCGCGCATCGCGGCCGGGAAGCTGCACTTCTCGATCGGATACTCCGAGCCCGGCGCGGGAACCGACCTGGCCGCGTTACGGACCACCGCGGTACGCGACGGCGACGACTACGTCATCAACGGCCAGAAGATGTGGACGAGCCTGGTCGCCTATGCCGACTACATCTGGCTGGCCTGCCGCACGGATCCGTCGACCCTGCAAGAGGGCGGGAAGAAGCACAAGGGCATCTCGATGCTCATCGTGCCGACCACCGCCGAGGGGTTCAGTTACACACCGGTGCACACCATGTCGGGTGTCGACACCAGCGCGACCTACTACCAGGACGTTCGCGTCCCGACCTCGTCGATCGTCGGCGAGGAGGGCGGCGGGTGGCCGCTGGTCACCAATCAGCTCAACCACGAGCGCGTCGCCCTGTGTAGCGCGGCCCCCATCCAGACCGCTCTGCGCGAGACGATCGCGTGGGCGCAGGCGACAAAGACCGGCGACGGCCACCGCGTCATCGACGCGCCGTGGGTGCAGCAGAACCTCGCCCGCGTCCATGCCAAGGTCGAGTTCCTCAAGCTGATCAACTGGAAGATCGCCTCGGTCGCCAGCTCGGGCGGCTCACCGAGCCCGGCCGACGCCTCGGCGACCAAGGTGTACGGCACCGAATTCGCCACCGAGGCCTACCGATTGCTGATGGAGGTCGTCGGACCGGCCGCCACGCTGCGCACCGGCAGTGCGGGAGCACACCTCAACGGGCGCCTCGAGCGCTACCAGCGCACGTCACTGATCCTCACCTTCGGCGGCGGCACCAACGAGATCCAGCGCGACATCATCGCGATGCTCGCACTCGGTCTGCCGCATCAGCGTCGCTGATCTCCTCGTTCTCGAAAGGCACTGTCCCCATGGATTTCTCGCTTCCCGAATCCGGCGCCGACGTCCGCGGTCTCGCGCGCGACATCGCGACCTCGGTCAGCACCCCCGAACGGGTCGCCGAGCTGGAGTCCGGCCGCGCCCCGATCGACGCCGACCTCTGGCGCGAGCTGGGCGGCGCCGGTCTGCTGGGCCTGGAGTTGTCCTCCGAGACCGCCGGGGATGCCGGCGGCGACCTGGGGGTCGTCGAGAACACGCTGGTCGCCGTCGAACTCGGCCGTGTCCTCGCCCGTGTCCCGTTCGGACCGCATGCCGTCGCCGCCCTGCCCGTGATCGCCGCCCACGGTTCGGCGGGTGTACGCGAGCGGGTGCTGCGCCCGGGTGCCGCAGGCGAAGTCGTGCTGACCGTCGCCGTCGAAGAGGACCTCTCCGCCGGTCCCGGATCAACCACCGCGACGCTGTCCGGCGACGGGTCCACGCTCACCGGCGTCAAGGTCAACGTGCCCTACGCCGAAGCCGCGGACCTCTTCGTGGTCGACGCGCTCGGAGCCGATGGAGTCGTGGCGGTACTCGTGGCCGCCGATGCCCCGGGCGTGACGGTCACCCCCACCCCGTCCACCGGCTTGATCCCCTGTGCGCAAGTCGAATTCGACGGGGCCGCGGTCGAATCCGACGCGGTCCTCGCGGGTGGCGCCGAGACGGTGGCCGTTCTGACCGGGCGCGCCACTCTCGCATGCTGCGCCGAGCAGTCGGGGGTCGTCGACCGCGCACTGGAACTCACCGCCGAATACGCCCGCGAGCGTGAACAGTTCGGACGCGCCATCGGCTCGTTCCAGGCCGTCGCCCAACGCCTCGCCGACGGATACATCGACGCGCAGGGGCTCGCCCTGACGACGACGCAGGCGTCGTGGTTGCTGGCGAATTCCGGCGGCTGGACCCCCGAACTCCAGAACGCGGTCGCCACCGCGAAGTTCTGGGCGGCCGAAGCGGGACACCGCGTCGCGCACACGACCGTGCACGTGCACGGTGGTGTCGGCCTCGACACCAGTCACCCGGTCCATCGTTACTTCCTGCGCGCCAAGCACAACGAGTTCGCATTCGGTTCCGCGACCGCCTCGGTGCGGGCCATCGGGGCCGAGCTGGCCGCCACGCCGGCGTGAACCGACCGGTCGCGGCGACGCAAGCCTCGACGGTCGCCGATCTGCTCGCTCCGCTGATCGAGGTCGACGACCGCGGGGTCTGGTTCGAAGGCGAATTTCGCTCCTGGACCGATCATCTCGCCGATGCGGCGCTGCTGGCCGGGGTGTTGCGCGGCCGGTTGTCGGATGATCGCCCGCGTCACGTGGGCGTGCTGCTGGCCAACACGCCGGTGTTCAGCGCGCTGTTCGCCGCGGCTGCTCGTCACGGATTCGTGCTGGTCGGCCTGAACACCACCCGCCGCGGCGACGCGCTCGCCGCCGACATCGCCCGTGCCGAATGCCAGATCGTGCTGTGCGGCGAGGACACCCGGCATCTGCTGGACGGCCTCGACCTGGACGGAACCCGGGTCGTCGATGTCGATTCGCCCGAATGGGCGGCCGCGGTGGCCGCGGGTGAGCCGGCACCCCTTGCCGACGCGGCGCCGGACGACCTGCTGATGCTGATCTTCACGTCGGGGACGACCGGCGACCCGAAGGCCGTGCGGTGTACGCACCGGACCTTCGCGACCAGCGGTCCGATGCTGGCCGAGCGCTTCGGTATCGGGCCGGACGATGTCGCGTATCTCTCGATGCCGATGTTCCATTCGAACGCGATGATCGCCGGGTGGTGCGTCGCGGTGGCGGGCGGCTCGTCGATCGCGTTGCGGCGCAGCTTCTCCGCGCGCGGGTTCGTCGAGGACGTCCACCGGTACTGCGTGACGTATGCCAACTACGTCGGCAAACCGATGCACTACATCCTCGCGACCGATCCGCGCCCCGACGACGCCACGAGTTCGCTGCGGATCATGTACGGCAACGAGGCATCCGCCCGCGACCGGCTCCGGTTCGCCGAACGCTTCGGGTGCCGGGTGATCGACGGATTCGGATCCACCGAGGGCGGCGTGGCCATCACGCGCACCCCTGACACACCCGATGATGCCCTGGGCCCACTGCGCGAACCGACCGCGGTCGTCGACGTCGACACCGGCGAGCCCGTTCCGGCCGGCGTGGTCGGTGAGATCGTGAACTCCTCGGGGCCTGGACTTTTCGCCGGTTATCACAACGACCCCGATGCCACCGCCGAACGCATGCGCGACGGGATCTACCACACGGGCGATCTCGCCTGGGTGGACGACGACGGCTACCTGCACTTCGCCGGACGCCTCGGCGACTGGCTTCGCGTCGACGGCGAGAACATCGGCACCGGACCCATCGAGCGAATCCTGCTGCGCCACCCGGCGATCCGGCAGGTCGCCGTGCACGGTGTACCGGTGGAGATCGGTGACGAGATCGAGGCGGTGATCGTCGCCGATTCACTGGATCCCGACGACTTCACCGCGTTCCTCGGCACGCAGGACGATCTCGGCCCCAAACAGTGGCCGTATCGCGTCCGCCTCGTCGACGCGCTGCCCGAGACCGCGACCTTCAAGACGGTGAAACGTCTACTGGCGGACGACCCCAGCCCGCCCACGTGGGTTCGCGACGGTCGGGCCTACCGGTCTACGACGTAGAACCCGCCGCCCCCTGCTCCCTGAGGAGCGAAAGCGACGAGCCTCGAAGGGTTCCCCCGGAGAATCCGTATGACGTTATGTCCGGTTTCCGGACATAATGTCATACGGATCTTCTGCCCCGCCTGTGGATGCCGTTCCCTATTCTCGATCGTCACGCACTACGTTGACAGCGCACAGTTCTGGTATGCGCTGATCGTGTTAGCTTCTACGCACACTCTCGGGGGGAGACGATGGCAGATCTGACCGTAGATCCGGCGGCGCTGGTCACAGCCGCTGTGGAGATCCAACAGTGCGCCTCGAACATCGGGGGGTTGCACCTCAGTGCAGGACTGGGGACCACCTACGCGACCCAGACGTTTAGTGGACTCGCCGGCTCTTTCCGAGGCGCGACCGACGACATGAGCGGTATCGCGAGCTCAGGTGATTCGCAGATCAAGACGTCGATGTCGAATGCTTCGAAGGCAATCTCTGCTTTTGCTGAGTTGGTGATCAACGCCCGCGACACCACCGTCAACACTGATCAATCCGGAGCGAACCGCATTTCGAGCGCGATCGCCTTCCCTTCGAGGACCGGCCCACTGACGGACCACCCAGTTCCGCTCGAAATTCTCCTGGGCGTCACGGAGAGGGGACCGCGGTAGCATACCGCCGAGCTACAACGAAGTCACAGCATGGACGCCTGATCGATTCCGGCTCATCGCCAATGGACTGTTCGCCATGAAGGCTCGTCTGGACGCCGAGGCGCCTAAGGCTGGAAACCCCGTCCTCAACCTGACGGGTGCGGAGTGGACGGGTACGGCCAGAGGACCGGCCGACGACCGAGCGTCGGCCATCACACGCTGGCTCCGCGGCGTCGCGGACGAATACGGCGATCTCGCCGATGCGATGAACCGCGGCGCGTTTTCCATCGAAGGAGCAGTCACTGCGCTGGAGAACGGAAGAAAATCAATCGAGTCCCAGGGTTATGTGTTGAACCGGGGGAGCCGCGAGTACGAGGTGACCTTCGAGGAATCGATGGCGCCGCCAGGAACCGAGTACAGCGAAAACGTCGCCTTTCAACACCAGACCGCCCTGCGCAATCTCGGTAATGCCGCGGACCAGGCTGTGAGCGACACGAGCGCGGCTGTCAGCTCGGCTCTGGCTGCGCTGAGCGGAATAACACCGGCGTCGATCGCCACGTCCAGCGGGTCGATGACGCGTGCGGTGAATCAAGTGGACGCGTTCCGCGAAGTCTACGGTCGAGTTCCGGTCAGCGACAACGACTGGCGGATCGCCGCTGCATTGGACCCGCACAGCTACAACCCCAAAAACGATGGCGTCCCGGCCGTTGTCAGCGTGATCAAGATTAGACCCGTCCCGGGCCAGGGTGTGGTCGCCACAGGTTTGTTCATACCTACCGAAACAGTCGTCGGCGGACTCGACGATCATCTCGGAGACAATCGCGGATTCGATCCCCATTTTTCCCCGGAGGACACCCGCGTCAGCTACTTCATCGACTACGAGAACGGCCTGGTGATCGGGAGACAGAACCCATCAGTCAACGCCGATTCCGGCGAGGTGAAGACAAACACACCGAAAGTCTCGGCGTCCCAGTTACCTGATGGCACAGTCGCAATAGCCTACAACGCTTCCGATCCATTTGCTCCTCCGGGCGCCGCAGAGGTCGCGTGGTCTGTGAACGGCCAGACCATCATCACCCCAGGCACAACAGGAGCACGAGTGTCGGGCGAGGCTACGGACTACCCCTCGATGGAGACGTACCAATACCTACCGGACGGGCAAGTTCGCGAACTGTACCGCGACGACGCCGGAGACCATATCGCATTCGGGCCCTTCTTGAACCTGCCATTTGACCACGACTACGGGAGTTACGAGGATGATCTGGATCGGTTCGAGCAGAAGGTCGTCAACGCGTCTCCCGGTAACGACTGGATTCCGGTCGAGACGGGCGAGATCACGAACATGACCGACCTTGGAGACCCCAGCAGTCCCCCGCGAGCGGAAGGATCGTGACAACGACGATGGCATCGCGCTATCTGCCTCCCATCCAGCCGCAGGTGCGATGCCGATGACTGGCGGTCAACGCGAAACGGACGTAACAGTCGGGCCCGCACCTCAACCCGTGTACTGGGCACAGACCGCAACGGCCATGCTGTTGATGGTGACAGTATTCAGCGCTCCCTATGCGATCGGCGGGGTGTCAATAGTCGCTATAAGGGTAGGTGCGGTGATTGCGGGGCTGCTGGTAGCGGGAGTCATGGCGTGGCTCAATCGCGTGAGCGCTCGGAGTTGGGCGGCCGTCATTGGCGTCGCTGTTTCCGTCGGTGGGCTCATCCCCTTATCGCTAGGAGCTTGATCGTGGACTCGCGCTATTTCGGTCCCGGAACACCGTTTGTCGCGATTGCCGCGGTGTCACTATCGTTCATTGCTTACGCACTCCTGTGGGGTCTCGGTGTGCTGCTCGTGTTGCTCGCCCTGCTCGCAGGTTCGCTATGCATGCTCTTTCCTGGACCGGCGAGACAAACTGGGACTGGGATCGTGGCCGGCGCCATCACGTTCGTCGCGGGTTTCGCCGTGTACGTCCTGACCAATCTCTAGCCACCCGTCTTGAAGTTCTGCATTCAGTGTCTGACGGTGTGCGGTGTGGGGTCTTTGGACAGCAGGTCCTGACCTCCTTATAGGTCTACGAATCTGCGGAACTGGCAGTGGTTCTCGTTCGATAGGCGTTCGTACGTGCGCGTGTTCCAGCCTCGCAAGGACTACGTGTCTGCCCAGGGAACCGCTAGAGATGCCCTTCACTGAGGAGAAGGCTGCAAATCCACCGCTAATTGACACATCAGTCCTCCGAACGGTGGCGGATGCGTCCGTTGGTGGCGGGTGTGCGGGCCGGGTAGGTGACACTGGCACCAGTACGTCCGACGAGAGGCTCGACACCATGACCGGTAAGTACCTGCTCCGCGCACTCGGAGCCGCACTCGGATGCGCAACCGCGGCGATCCTCTCCCCCACGATCGCGAACGCCGCACCGAACGACGTGACGATCACACCTTCGGTATCGGGCAACTCGGTCACCGTGACCGTCACGAACCGGTCCACTGCGGTGATCGGTCGCAAGATGTTCGGGCTCCCGGCCGGGTCCGTGGCCGACAGCGACTCGCGACCACCCTTCGGATACGTCAATCCGGTCGACCCGCGCGCCCTGATCGCGCCGGGCGCCACGCGCACCGTGGCGCTCGAGGTGTTCACCGACGAGGGCCCGAGCGGGTCCACCGTCCTGCCCGACGGCGCCTTCGACCTGTACTGGGGATGCACGACGGTGCCGGGGTTCGACGGCGTCGAACAGTGGGGGACGCTGGGCCCGACCGGAAAGCGGTCGACCGCGCGAACCACGCGGCTGACACTTCCCGCCGAAGTCGGCACCCTGATCGCACCGACCCCCATGCCGCCAGGGCCGTGCCCCGACGCGAGTTGCCTCCCGCCCGACGTCGCCGACATCGTCGACGACCTGTGGGGGCGAGTACACCTCGCCCTAGCCTGAGCGAAGCGGCGAGGCCGTTTCCGTCGTGCTCGGCCCGGCGGCTGCGCTCGGTGCCGGCTCAACCAGCAGCGGTAACGGCCACGTCGAAACGGTAGTGCAGACGCGTTGGTTCCGAGGACGGGTCGATTGGTGACGAATTGCCCGGCGTGGGCGTGCATGTGGTCGGACTCACGTGGCGCCGACGGCCGACTTCCGGTGCTCTGGGAGTAGGGAAATGCTCAATTCGGGCTTCCCCGACGGGACAGACCGCCGATGCCGCCGGGACGCACTCCCCCGTTCGAAAGCCGATCACGACCACAGCCCTACCGACAGGACTGGAGCCGACCGATGACCGTAGCCGAACGCACCGCACCCGACTCCCGCAGACAGTCAACCCGAAAGGAGTTGCTGGGCCCCTTTTACGACGGGCGGGAGATGGTTCTCGCAGCAGTCCTCGCCGCGTTGGCCGGCGCCACCGGCGCAGCGGCGTGGCTGTACTCCTCCGGGTGGTACGTGACCTTCATGACGGGCAACAGCGAACGCTTGGTGCTCGAGCACATCAAGGGGGCGCATCGTCTCGGTCTCACAGCTCTGCTCACCGTGGTGGTGTTCGTTCTCGGCGTGTTCGTGGCCACCCTGGCCAGGATGTACGTGTGGCGCAAGGCCCGGCACGGGGCGACCATGCTGACCGCGGGTTCGACGATCGCGGCGTGGCTGATCGACATCGGGCTGGAGAACGGCAATCGCGACTTCGGCGCCGGCCCGGTCCTCTGCCTGGCGTTCGGTCTCGGCGCACTCAACACCTCGATCAGCCGCAAAGGCGAGGTCGTCATGCCCTTGTCTTATGTGACGGGCACCTTGGTGAAGATCGGCCAGGGCGCCGGGTTGCACGTGGCCGGCGCCAAGCGATGGGGATGGGTCGCTCACCTGAGCACCTATGCGGGATTCCTCGCCGGTGCGGGATTCGGCGGCCTGCTGTTCAACGCCTTCGACGAACGGAACTCGCTGTTGACCCTGGCCGTGGTCGCGGTGGTCGTCGCGACGATCACCTGGCGCCTGGATCATCCGAAGTTCTTGCGTGCCGACGTCCGCTGACCTGACCCTGTCGCGCCGTCGGTCGGGCGCATCAGTTCGCGAGTGCCCCGAAACCCTCAGCCTCCCAGTGTCTTGTTCATCCGGCCGACGGCCTCGTCGTATTCGCTGACGAGATCGGCGATCAGGTCGGCCACCGGTGTGATGGCGTTGCAGCGGCCGACGATCTGGCCGGCGGGCATGGCGACGACGTCGGGGTTGTCGGCCTGCGAGATACGCGCGTGCGCCTCGGCGACAAGCAGATTCTGCAGCGGCATCGGCAGGGGTTCGGGCGCCGACTCGGCGTCCCAGGCATCGGTCCAGGCCGTCTTCAGCAGTCGCGCAGGCTTTCCCGAGTAGATCCGGCGGCGAACCGTGTCGCGCGAGGTCGCCTTGAGCAGCGCCTGCTGGACGGTGGACGGCTGGTCGGAACCCTCCGGCACGCCGAGCTTGTACTCCGCGGCCGTCAGCCAGTAGGTGCCCATCCACACACCCTGGGCACCCAGCGCGATCGCGGCGGCGATCTGACGACCGCTGCCGACGCCGCCGGCCGCGAGCACCGGTGCGGTGTCACCGACAGCGTCGACGAGCTCCGGCCACAGGATCATCGAGGTGACCTCGCCGGTGTGCCCGCCGCCCTCGTAACCCTGCGCGATGACGATGTCCACGCCGGCCTCGACGTGGTGCAGCGCATGGTCTTTCGCGCCGGCCAGCGCGGCCACCAGCACACCGTTGTCGTGCGCGGTCTGGATGACGTCGGGCGGCGGGGACCCCAACGCGTTGGCGATCAGCTTGATCTGCCCGTACTTACGACGATGCTCCATCGAGATGTCGACATGGGACCGCGCGACCGAGTGCAGCCATCCGAGCACGCCTGCATCGACCCGATCACCACCGGGAAGAGGCGGCACACCCAGATCGTCGAGAGTGCGCTCGACGAATGCACGGTGCTCCGGCGGGATCATCGAGTCGAGGTCGACCTTGGAACCCTCCGTCGGGATCTTGGCAGGCATCACCACGTCGACGCCGAAGGGTTTGCCGTCGGTGTTCTCGTGCATCCACTCGAGCACCTCGTCGAGCTCGTCGGCCTCGTTGAAACGGACACATCCCAGCACCCCGAGGCCGCCGGCGCGACTGATCGCCGCAGCCACGTCCTGGCTCGGGGTGAATCCGAAGATCGGATATTCGATGCCGAACTTGTCGGCCAGTTCAGTACGCATTGGTCTCTCTCGTTTCCGGCGCTCTACAGCGCTTCGTCGGCGGGGCGTTCGGCAGCGACCGCCGCACCCCATCGATAGTCGGGTTTTCCTGCGGGAGAACGCTTGATCTCGTCGACGAACCACACACTGCGCGGACATTTGTATCCCGCCAGCTCTTTTCGGACGACGTCGTTGAGACTCGTGAGCGACGGACGCGCCCCGTCCCGCGTGGCGATCACCGCCGCGACACGCTGACCCCACCGGTCGTCGGCCACACCCACCACGACGGTGTCGAACACGTCCGGGTGGGCCTTGAGCGCGCCCTCCACCTCCTCGGGAAACACCTTCTCCCCGCCGGTGTTGATCGACACCGACCCGCGGCCGAGCATGGTGATCGTCCCGTCTGCCTCGAGCACGGCGTTGTCGCCGGGCAGCGAGTACCGCACGCCGTCGAAGACCTTGAACGTCTTGGCCGACTTCTCCGGATCGTTGTGGTAGCGCAGCGGCACGTGCCCGGAGCGCGCGAGCACCCCCACCTCGCCACTCCCCGCCTCGACGGGTGTGCCGTCCTCCCGCAGGACGTGGGTCTCGCTGTCGGCCTTCACCCGCGGACCGCCGGTGTGCGGTGTGCCCTTCTCGACGACACCCATCCCACCGAAACCGGTCTCCGACGATCCGATCGCATCGATGATGACGGCATTCGGGAAGCGGTCGAGGAACTGCTCTTTCACGCTTGGCGAGAAGAGACAGGCCGACGACGCGACCGACAGTACGCTCGAGAGATCTCGTTCGTCGCCGTTCTCCAGCGCCTCGATCATGGGGCGCCCCATCGCGTCTCCGGTGATGAACACGACGTTGACCTTGTGTCGTTCGACGATGTCCCATGCCGTAGACCCGCTGAACTCGGGGTACACCACCGCTTTTCCGCCGGCGAACAAGGACTGGAAGATCGCCCACTGCGAACCGCCGTGGATGAAGGGCGGGATCGGATAACGGACGAGTTGTCCACCCTCGGCACCGGCCTTGGCGAGATGCCATTCGTCGGGCACGGGTTCGCTGGTGTACCAGTCGATTCCGCCGCCGAGGACACGCCACACGTCCACCTGCCGCCACACCACACCCTTCGGCTTTCCGGTGGTGCCGCCCGTGTAGAGCATGTACAGGTCATCGTCGCTGCGCTCTTCGAAGTCGCGTTCGGTCGACGATCCCGCGATCGCGTCCTCGTACCGGATCGCATCGCCGTGTCCATCGCAACACAGGTCCTCGTGCGACCCGTCCTCGATGGCGATGCGGTGTTGCAGTTCGGGTGACTTCGGCAACGTGTTGCAGACACGCGTGGAGAAGCTGCGCTCATGGATGAGCACCTTCATCCCGGAGTCGGTGAAGATGTGCTCGAGCTCGGCTTCGACGTAGCGGTAGTTGACGTTGACCATCACCGCGCGTGCCTTGAAGATGGCGACCATCGCCTCGACGGATTCGATGGTGTTCCTGCTGTACAGCCCCACCCGGTCTCCCGGCTCCACGCCCAGTTCGCGGAGTTTATGGGCGAGGGCGTTCGACCGCGCCTCCAAGTCGGCATAGGAGAGCGCGCGATCGCCGGACTCGAGCGCGATGCGCTCGGGAACCAGGTCGACGGCATGCTCGATGAGGTCGGCGATCGTGTAGGCCATGGGTTCAAAATTAGAACGTGTTATCGTTCTGGGCAAGCGGCAATCCACAGCCGCCGCGATCACCTGAGCACAGCGAGACCGGAGCGCAGCGATGACCACAACAACCCCTGCCGAGTCCGTCACCGACAAGGCGCCCGAGTGCCTCGTCGAGAAGCGCGGGCACATCCTCATCGTGACGATGAACCGCCCGGAGGCGCGCAACGCGTTGTCGACGGAGATGATGCGGATCATGACCGAGGCGTGGGACCAGGTCGATGCCGACCCCGACATCCGCGTGGCCATCCTCACCGGTGCCGGCGGGTACTTCTGTGCGGGCGCCGACCTGAAGAGCATGAACAAGAACGCACCCGGCGACACGGTGGACTCGGGCGCCTGGAATCCGGCGTCACTACCCGCGCTGCTGAAGGGGCGCCGTCTCACCAAGCCGCTGATCGCCGCGGTGGAGGGGCCTGCGATCGCCGGCGGCACCGAGATCCTGCAGGGCACCGACATCCGGATCGCCGGCGAGAGCGCGAAATTCGGTGTCTCCGAAGCCCGTTGGGGGCTCTACCCGATGGGTGGCAGCGCAGTCCGTCTCGTCCGGCAGATCCCGTACACCGTCGCCTGCGACATCCTGCTGACCGGCCGCCACGTCACCGCTCGCGAGGCACTCGAGTACGGCCTCATCGGCCACGTCGTCGACGACGGCACCGCTCTGGACAAGGCCCTCGATCTCGCCGAGAAGATCGCGGCCAACGGCCCACTGGCGGTGCAGGGCATCTTGAAGACCATCCGCGACACCGAGGGCCTGCACGAGCTCGACGCCTTCGAGATCGACGCGAAGATCGGCATCTCGGTCTTCAAGTCCAAGGACGCCAAGGTCGGCCCCCGGGCCTTCGCCGAGAAGCGCACGCCGGAGTTCACCGGCGAGTGATCATGCGACCCGGACTCGCGACCGGCGGCGCGGAGACCGACGGTGGCCACCTGGCTAATCGCCGGCGCCACTGACGAGTTCGTCGCGCAGGGTCGACCCCAGATCTCCCCAGCAGTGGGTGATCTTTCCATCCCGGGTGCTGTACATCGCCAGTTCCTGGACGCTCACGAAACGCCCGGTTGCCGCGATGCCCCGGAACGTCCCGGTGTGGGTCCCAGCGCTGACCAGCCGTGCGGCGAGCCAACTTCCGTCGACAAGCAGGTGCTGGACCTCCCATCGGAAATCAGTGAAGCCGGTGACGACGTCCCGGAGGCCCGCGACATAGGCGTCACGGCCCGCCGCCGTTTCCGACGCGATGACGTCAGCGGCGACGAAATCGGACAGCGCCTCGAACTCGCGTGCGTTGCACACCGCGATGTAGCGCTGGTACTGAGTGCGTAGATCGGTCGAGTTCACGGATCCCAGTGTCGGTGATCGCCGACGATGCCGCCCCGCAAACCGACCAGACCCGACCTGCCCGAATGGCGCAACCGGTACGAGTCTGACGGGCCGATTCCTAGACGAGCGTCGCCAGCTCCCGGATCGTCTCGGTGTCGCGCGCGGTGACCATGAGCATGGTGACCCCGGCCGCCTCCCACTCCTTGATCTGCGCGCGCACCTCGTCGGCCGTGCCGACGAGCATCGTCTCGCGAACCATCTCGTCGGGCACCGCGGCCATCGCCTCGGCCTTCTTCCCGCCCAGGAACAGGCTGACGATCTCGTCGACGGCGTCCCCGTAACCCATCCGCTTGTACAGCTCCGCGTGAAAGTTCTTCTCTTTGGCACCCATTCCGCCGACGTAGAGCGCCGTCGACGGCCGGTACCGGTCGATGGCGGCGGCGACGTCGTCGGTGATGACGACCTGTACGGTCGCAGCCACCTCGAAGTCCTCCCGTGAGCGGCGCGCACCCGGACGCGCGAATCCCTCGTCGAGCCACGCGTTGTACTGATCGGCGAGACCGAGACTGAAGAAGATGGCAAGCCAACCGTCGGCGATCTCGGCGGTCTGCGCGACGTTCTTGGGCCCCTCGGCGCCCAGCCAGATCGGGAGGTCGGCCCGCAGGGGGTGGGTGATCGGCTTGAGCGGCTTGCCGAGGCCGGTGGCGCCGGGCGCGTCGCCCGGATACGGCAACGGATAGTGCGGACCCGTGTTGGTCACCTTGTCCTGGCGGGCGAGCACGTCCCGCACGACGCGCACGTATTCTCTCGTGCGCGCCAACGGTTGTGCGAACGGTTCGCCGTACCAGCCCTCCACCACCTGCGGTCCCGACACCCCGAGTCCGACGATGTGCCGACCGCCGGAGAGATGGTCGAGGGTCAGCGCGTGCATGGCCAGCGAGGTCGGCGGCCGCGCCGACAACTGGGCCACCGCGGTGCCCAGACGCACACGTGATGTGGCGGCGCCCCACCATGCCAGCGGGGTGTATGCATCGGACCCCCACGACTCCGCGGTGAAGACGGCGTCGAACCCGCATTCCTCCGCGGCGGCGATCAGAGCCGGCGCGTTCGGGATGGGATCGGCACCCCAGTACCCCAGTTGCAGACCGAGCTTCACTCCCACTCCCCTCTCGCCCGGCCGCGTCTCACGGCCTGACATGCATCTTGTGTCCAATACTAGAACGTGTTCTACTCGAGATGTGAGCATGAGCGTAACGTCTCCGGCCGCCCCGAGTCCCGTTGCCGAGGTGCCCGAGCCGAAGTCCCCCATCCTGACCGCTCCACTGACCAACTCTTTCGACTACACCAGGTCTCTGGGTCCGGTTCTCAGTCAGTTCGCACTCGCCCTGCGCGACGGCCGGATCATCGGCTCGAGAGGTAGCGACGGCAAGGTCGCGGTCCCTCCGGTCGAGTTCGACCCCGTCACCGGTGCGCAGTCCACGGAGTTCGTCGAGGTGTCGGCCGTCGGCACGGTGACGACGTGGACCTGGAACCCCGAGCCGGTGCCCGGCCAGCCGCTGGACACACCGTTCGCATGGGCGCTCATCCGCCTCGACGGCGCGGACACGACTCTGCTGCACGCGATCTCGGTCGATTCGCCCGACGAGATGTCGACCGGGATGCGGGTCCACGCGGTGTTCGGCGCGGCACGTATCGGCCGCATCGACGACATCGCGTACTTCGCCCCGGGTGAAGAACCCGCCACCGCACCCGCCAACACCGCCGAGGCGCCCCAGGGTGCCGACACCGGGCTCCTCGTCATCCCCACACCGGTCAGTACCGAGATCATCCATTCGGCCAACGAGGAGGAGTCCGTCTACCTCGAAGGCCTGAAGGCGGGCAAGCTGATCGGCACCCGCATCGGTTCGGGTGTCGATGCCGGGCGCGTGTACTTCCCGCCACGCGGCGTGAGCCCGGCCGACGGTTCCCCGGCCGTGGAACGCGTCGAGCTCGCCCACACCGGCATCGTCACCACGTTCTGCATCGTCAACGTCCCCTTCCAGGGCCAGCGGATCAAGCCTCCGTACGTCGCCGCCTACGTGCTCCTCGACGGCGCGGACATCCCGTTCCTGCACCTGATCCTGGACATCGAGGCCGCCGAGGTCCGAATGGGCATGCGCGTCAAGGCCGTCTGGCTCCCCGAGGACGAGTGGGAGCACTCGATCGGCAACATCAGCCACTTCGCGCCGACCGGAGAACCGGACGCCGAGTACGAGACCTACAAGGACCACCTCTGATGACACTGCCTCCGATCGCGATCATCGGTTTCGCGCACAGCCCCAACGTCGCCGGCACCCACGGCACCACCAACGGTGTCGAGATGCTGATCCCGTGCTTCGAGAAGCTCTACGCCGAACTCGGCATCGCCCGCACCGACATCGAGTTCTGGTGCAGCGGATCGTCGGATTACCTTGCCGGACGAGCGTTCTCCTTCATCTCCGCCATCGACTCGATCGGGGCGATGCCACCGATCAACGAGTCGCATGTCGAGATGGACGGCGCATGGGCGCTGTACGAGGCGTGGGTGAAGATCGCCATCGGTGAGGTGGACCTCGCGCTCGCCTACGGTTTCGGCAAGGCCACTGCCGGCAACGCGGATCAGACCCTGACCCTGCAGACCGATCCCTACACGGTCGCTCCCCTGCACCCCGACGCCCGGTCGCTCGGGGCGCTGCAGGCTAGAGCCGGGATCGATGCCGGTGTGTGGACCGAGGAGGACATGGCGGCTGTCGGCGCCCGCACCTTCGGCGGTTCGGTCGACGAATTGCTCAGCCGTGACTACGTCGCGAATCCACTGCGTGCACATGACATCGCGCCGTACACCGACGCCGCCGCCGCGGTGGTCATCGCCAGCGAGCGCAAGGCGCGAGAGCTGGTCGCCAACCCCGCATTCGTCACCGGATGGGACCATCGGATCGACACCCCCAATTTCGGCGCGCGCGACCTCACCCTCTCCCCGTCGACGAAACTGGCCGGCGACACCGCGTTCGGTGATCGCAACCGTGCGGTCGACGTCGCCGAGATCAACGCGTCGTACACGCATCAGGAGATCATCGTCCGAAATGCACTCGGACTCCCGGATTCGGTGCGGATCAACCCGTCCGGCGGCTCCCTGGCGGGCAACTCGCTGTTCTCCGCCGGCCTGCAGCGCATCGGTTACGCCGCGCACGAGATCCTCAGCGGCAACGCGGGCACCGCACTCGCCCACGCGTCGAGCGGCCCGCTCCTGCAGCAGAACATGGTGGTCACACTGAGTGCCCAGAACAACGAGGGGGCCGAGAACTGATGGGACACAACAATCGTGCCGCGGTGCTGGGCACCGGGCAGACACGATACGTCGCCAAGCGATCCGACGTCACGATGGCCGGCATGGTCCGCGAGGCCATCGACGCCGCGCTGATCGATTCCAAGGTCTCGCTCGACGACATCGACGCGATCGTCATCGGCAAGGCGCCTGACCTGTTCGAAGGGTCGATGATGCCCGAGCTCGCGATGGCCGAGGCCATCGGCGCGGTCGGCAAACGACTCATCCGAGTCCACACGGCCGGTTCTGTCGGCGGGTCGACCGCCAACGTGGCCGCGTCGCTGGTGTTCGCAGGCGTACACAAGCGAGTCCTCGCCGTGGCCTGGGAGAAGCAGTCGGAATCCAATGCGATGTGGGCCCTGTCGATCCCGGTGCCGTTCACCAAACCCGTCGGTGCGGGCGCGGGCGGATTCTTCGCCCCGCACGTGCGCGCCTACATCCGGCAGTCCGGTGCCCCCGAACACATCGGTGCGATGGTCGCCGCCAAGGACCGCCGCAACGGTGCGTTGAATCCCCTTGCGCACCTGCATCAGCCGGATCAGACCGTCGAGAAGGTCATGAGCTCACAGATGCTCTGGGACCCGATCCGCTACGACGAGACCTGCCCGTCGTCAGACGGCGCCTGCGCGGTGGTGATCGGCAGCGAGGACGTCGCCGATGCGGCCGTGGCCGCGGGTGATCCGGTGGCCTGGATCCACGCCACCGCCATGCGCACCGAACCGTTGTCCTACGCGCATCGCAACGTCGTGAGCCCACAGGCCGGGCGCGATGCCGCCGCGGCGCTGTGGAAAGCCGGTGGCATCAGCAATCCGCTCGAGGAGATCGACGCCGCCGAGATCTACGTCCCCTTCTCGTGGTTCGAGCCGATGTGGCTCGAGAATCTCGGCTTCGTCGCCGAGGGCGAGGGCTGGAAGCTCACCGAATCAGGTGACACCGAGATCGGCGGCCGCTTGCCGCTCAATGCGTCCGGCGGTGTCCTGTCGTCGAATCCGATCGGCGCATCGGGCATGATCCGCTTCGCCGAGGCCGCCATCCAGGTGATGGGCAAGGCGGGCGACCATCAGGTCGCCGACGCACGGAAGGCACTGGGTCACGCCTACGGTGGCGGCTCGCAGTACTTCTCGATGTGGCTCGTCGGGGCCGACAAGCCTCTCCACTGATCCGGATTTCGTAGCATTCATGCGCGCCATATGCGCATGAATGCTACGAAATGCGTTCGGGGAGCGCGCAGGCGAGGCCGTCGGACATTCCGGTCGGCCGCACCCCGAGTGACTGGTTGAGGCGCGCCCGTTGGTTCTCCCATGCGACGGTCATCGCGAGTTCGACGATCTGGGTCTCCGACAGATGCTCGGCCAGCCGACGCCGCAACTCGGCGAGATCCTCGCCGACGGCCGGGGTCAGGGTCATCGCCTCGGCGTAGGCGATGACGAGTTTCTCCAGTTCCGTGTAGGCCGTGGAGTCCCGGTAGCGCGGCAGGTCACGGATCTGCTGTTCGGTGATGCCCGCACCCGAAGCGAGTGCCGACCCGATGTCGAGGCAGAACTCGCAGCTGACCAGGCCCGCCGTCTTGAGTTCGGCCAGCTCCTTGAGCTTCGGGTCCATCCGATTCGACAGGAGCATCGCGCTCTCCATGCCGACCGTCGCGCCGGCCACCAGCGGTCGTCGTGCAAAATGACCCACCAACTCGGTGCGATGGCGGCGAGCCCGACTCATCGCACGTAGATAGTTCCGGATTCGATGCAGTGCTCTCATACCCGTCCTTCCCTTCTCGCACGGCGGCTGTAACGCCGGGCGAGCAAATATGTGACCGCCAGCACCAGCGCGGCCACACCCACCGCGCCGTGCGCCACCGCACCCCAGGCGAAGACGCCGATCTCGTGAACACCACGACCACCCATGACGAGCCCGAGCGGCACACCCACGATCACCGCGACGGGCAGCCAGCGTCGGCGCGTCGACGCCACGGCGATCGCCGCCCCGAGGGCGATGAACGCCATACCGCCGTCGACCATCGCGTGCTCGTTGTACGGTTCGCCGAGCGACGTCGAGATCCACTCGCCGGCAACCATGTTCCCGATCCCGTGGATGACGAGGATCACGCCGAGCACCGCGGCGGCCACCTGCGCCGCCGTCCAGCGCAGGCGACTCGGCTGCGCGGTCATCGACATCCGGACCCGCCGGTCTACCTCGGCGTAGGTGGCGTCGGGCGGGTCCGGGCGAAACGCCGTGGCCAGCCATCGCAGTTCCGGAGCCGACGATCCCGCCCCCTGCCGTCCGGCGAGGACGGCTGAGATCGCATCGTCGAGCTGCTCGGCAGCCGCGACGTGTGCAGGGTCGAACGCATCCCCGCGCTGTGAGCGCCGATCATCGGGGTCTCGTGATGTCACCGCGACATCACCTCCCTCAGCTTCGCCACACCGCGATGGACCAGCATCCGAGCGGCGGTCGGCGATATACCCATCGCGGCGCCGATCTCCTCCGACGTCAGTTCGGTCGCGAATCGAAGGGTCACCGCCTCACGCTCCCTGTCGGTCAGCAGCCACAACCGGCTGCGGACGTCGTCGACGTCGGCAGCCCGCAGCATCGCCGCCTCGGGGTCGCCGCGCGGCGGGGTGGTGCGGTCGCCGTCGGCGACAATCTCCGCCACCGGCACCTCCCGCGACTGCCGTGACCACCAGTCTGCGACGACGTGGCGGCTGATGCCGATCAGCCATGCGCCGATCGTGCCCCGCCCTGCGTCGAATCGATTCCAGGAACGTACCGCCCTGGCGAACACCTCTCCGGTGACATCGTCGGCGTCGGCAGTCGACGGCACGCGCGTCCGCACGTAGCGCCACACACTCGCAACGTGTTCGCGGTACACCGCGTCGAACTCGTCGATCGCCCCGGTCTTCGAGTTGTCTCACCTCTCGCATCGGCGGGCACAGCAGCGGTCGGCGAACCGCCTCGATACATCTTCCGTCGCCACACCCGGCCTGTAACGGCGGATCACGAAAACGCCGCGGGCGGGACAGGGAGTCATTCCCTGTCCCGCCCGCGGCGGTGATGAACCTGGTGCGCCGATCAGGCCTTGCGCACCGAATTGATCGTCTTCTCGACTTCCCAGAAGGCACGCAGTGCCGCCAGCTTCCCGTCGGCATCGGCGCGGTAGGTGAACACTCCCCGCGCCTCGGAGACGTGACCTGCGATGTGGGTGACGATGCTGCCGATGTAGGCGACCTCGTTCCCGCAGATGATCTCCTCGTCGAAGCGGAACTCGATGTTCTCGGTCGTCCCGATCGACTTGTCCCAGAACTCGGAGATCTGATCGTGTCCGCGGAATCCGACCCCCTCCGGGTCGAACATCGACGGTCCGACCGGGTCCTCGACCGTGGCGTCGACGGCGAAGTTGTCGATCCAGGCCTGCTTGTCCCGCGACTCGACGAACTCACGTGAGCGCCGACCCGCCACGACCGCGGGGTGGTTCTCCCGGTCGATGCCGAGGTAGGCCGGCTTCTCCCCTGTTGCGGTCACTTGGTGCCGTAGTCGACGCGGAGTTCCTTGACCCCGTTGATCCAGCCGTGCCGCAGACGACGCGGCGCGTCGAGCTTGGTGATGTCGGGCACCAGGTCGGCGAGCGCGTTGAACATCAGGTTGATCTCCATCCGCGCGAGGTTCGCGCCGACGCAGAAGTGCGCACCGTTGCCGCCGAACCCGACGTGCGGGTTGGGGTCGCGCATGATGTTGAACGAGAACGGATCGTCGAAGACGTCCTCGTCGTAGTTCGCCGAACCGTAGAACATACCGACACGCTCGCCCTTGGCGATGTCGACGCCGCCGATCTGGGTGTCCCGCTTGGCCGTCCGCTGGAAGCAGTTGACCGGGGTGGCCCACCGGACGATCTCGTCGACCGCGGTTGCCGGACGTTCTTTCTTGAACAGCTCCCACTGGTCGGGGTTGTCCAGGAAGGCATTCATCCCATGGCTGATGGCGTTACGCGTGGTCTCGTTGCCGGCCACGGTCAGCAGGATGAAGAAGAACCCGAACTCGGTCTCGTCGAGCGACTGCCCGTCGATGTCGGCGTTCACCAGCGTGGTGACGATGTCCTCGCCGGGGTTCTTACGCTTCTCCTCGGCCATCGTGTAGCCGTAGCCGAGGATCTCGGCGTTGGCCTGCTGGGGATCCGTGGTGTAGTCCGGATCGTCGGCATTCATCATCGAGTTCGACCAGTCGAATAGCTTCTCCCGATCCGACTCCGGCACACCGAGCAGGTCGGCGATGGCCAGCAGCGGCAGGTCTACGGCGACGTCCTTGACGAAGTCGCCGCTGCCCTTCGCCGCGGCCCGCGTGACGATCTCGCGGGCGGCGTCGTCGAGCTTCTCCTCGAGCGAGTGCACCGCACGCGGTGTGAACAGCTTGGAGACCAGCTTGCGCAGACGCGTGTGCTCCGGCGGATCATGGTTGATCAGCAGGGCCTTGGTGATCTCGATCTGATCGGCGGTCATCTCGTCGTCGAAACGCATGATGACGCCGTTGGCGTTGGTTTCCCAGTCGTCGTTGTTCTTCGAGATCTCCCGGACGTGGGCGTGCTTGGAGATCACCCAGTAGCCACCATCGTGGAAACCGCCGCCCTTTCCGGGCGCCTGGGCATTCCACCAGACGGGTGCGGTCTTGCGCAGCTGCGCGAATTCCTGCACCGGGATTCCCTTTTCGAGCAGATCAGGGTTGGTGAAATCCCACCCCTCCTGCTGCATGAACGGGCACTTCGCGACGACGTCGGAAGGGCTCGCGTGCGCAGAATCCGCCGTGGTCGGCTCGCTGCCGATCGGGGCGCTCTGGGCCTGGGTCACGTCACACCACCTCGCTGTGAGATTTAGAACCTGTTTCAATCACATTGAAGCACACTGTGACCCATTCGACACCCCCAGACGAGAACTTGTTCTAGTTTTGTTCCCGGCTCGTTGCCCCCACCTGCGACGTTGCTCCGCAAACCCGCTCACATCTGCCACCGTGCAGCGCAGACGCACGACGCCGGGTCGCGCCCCGAAGTGTCATCCGGGGACACGTTCAGGACCCACCATAGACGCAAACATAGAACGTGTTCTAGCTTGGATCTCAGCGGCCACGACGCCCCGTCGTCAGGCCTTACTCTGTGCGCAACGGAGTTCACCGAGACCAACGAAGGAGTGACCATGGGCGTTCCGGTCATCGTGGAGGCGGCGCGTACGCCGATCGGCAAGCGTGGCGGATGGCTGTCGGGGCTACACGCCGAGGAGCTCCTCGGCATCACCCAGCGTGGCGTTCTCGAGAAGGCCGGCATCGATCCCGCACTCGTGGAGCAGGTCATAGGCGGCTGCGTCACCCAGGCCGGAGCGCAGGCCGGCAACATCACCCGCAAGGCATGGCTGTCGGCGGGCCTTTCGGAAGCGACGGGCGCCACCACCATCGACGCTCAGTGCGGTTCGGCCCAGCAGGCCAACCATCTGATCGCCGGACTGATCGCCTCAGACGCGATCGAGGTCGGCCTGGCCTGCGGCGTGGAGACAATGTCGGTCGTCCCGCTCGGGGCCAACGTCGGCACCAACGCCGGTCCCTACCACGCGGATTCGTGGGACATCGACATGCCCAACCAGTTCGAGGCCGCCGAGCGCATCGCGAAACGTCGCGGTATCACGCGCGCCGACATCGACGGGCTCGGCGAGCGCAGCCAGCGCCTCGCTCGCCAGGCGTGGGACGAGGGCCGCTTCGATCGGGAGGTGCTGACCCTGAAGGCGCCCGAGCGGACCAAGGAGGGCGAGCTCACCGGGAACATCCTGGACGTCAGCCGCGACCAGGGTCTGCGCGACACCACCCTCGAGTCGTTGGCGGCGCTCAAACCCGTCCTGGAGGGCGGTATCCACACCGCGGGCACCTCGTCGCAGATCTCCGACGGCGCGGCCGCGGTGCTGATCATGGACGAGTCGAAGGCACGCGAGCTGGGCCTGACCCCGCGCGCACGCATCCGGTCGCAGGCACTGGTCGGCGCGGAGCCGCACTTCCACCTCGACGGTCCGGTCCAGGCGACCGAGCGCGTGCTGAAGAAGTCGGGAATGTCGTTGTCCGACATCGACGTCGTCGAGATCAACGAGGCCTTCGCGTCGGTGGTGCTGAGCTGGGCTCAGGTTCACGGCGCGGACATGGACAGGGTGAACGTCAACGGCGGCGCGATCGCCCTCGGCCATCCCGTCGGCAGCACCGGATCCCGGCTCATCACGACCGCGCTGCATGAGCTCGAACGTCGGGACGGCCAGACCGCCCTGATCACCATGTGCGCGGGCGGCGCGATGGCCACCGGCACGATCATCGAGCGGATCTGATGCCGGCCTTCGATCCGAACAACAAACCGGCTCAGCTGGATTCGCCCGTCGTCAGCAAGTTCATCAAGCTGGGCTCGAAGGCGAACACGGCGCTGTACAAGGCGACGGGCGGCCGGATCGGCGGCACCTGGCGCGTCGGCGCAGGTCTCCGAAAGCCGGCACCGGTGTGCCTGCTGACGACGATCGGCCGCAAGTCGGGTCAACCGCGCACGGCCCCGCTCATCTACCTGCGCCGCGGGGAGTCGTTCGTCGTGGTGGCGTCGCAGGGCGGGTCCGCCAAGCACCCGGCGTGGTATTTGAACCTGCGCGACAACCCGCGGGTCACCATCCAGATCGGCAAGGAGAAGCACGACCTCGTCGCACGCACCGCCACCGACGCCGAACGCGCCGAGCTGTGGCCGGATCTGGTCGACACCTATGCCGACTACGACACCTACGCCGCCTGGACGGAGCGCACGATCCCGGTCGTCATCTGCGAGCCCGCCGCCTGAGCGAGCCCGCTCCCGTCCACCGGACCCTTCGTGACGCGCCCTCCGCAGGCTCCGGGCGCTCCTCAGGGAGCGGGTGGGGGTCGCTTCGCTCGCACCTCAGGGAGCACGGGCCGTCGCGCTCGCCCCTCAGGGAGCCGGAGACCATCCCACGGACTCCCGTCCGGTCCAGTTCGCGAGCCGCTCGGTGGGCCCGGCCTCGGGCCGCGGGTCGACGACGGGACCGAACGGGACGCCGGGGTCGGTGCGGATCTGGGCCGGGATGAACTGGCGGGCCACGCCGAGGGTCGTCTCGGCGAGTTCGGCGTCGACCTCCGACGGCCTGCCGGTGGCGACCGCCAGATCCCAACCGTGGACGAGGGTTTCGCTGACATAACCCCAGAGGGCGCCGGCGCCAGAGACCTCTCCCCAGGGCACCTGGACCATCGCGGAGAGCTTGGTGTCATCCGACCACGAGTCGAGCGCCTGACCGATGAGGGCGGCGTAGGTCTGCGCGTCGTACTGTTCGGCGATCGATGCCATCGTGCGGATGTCGACACCTTCGGCCAGGGCGGCCGCACGCTGAGCGACGGCGACGAGGTGCGCCGACAGGGTTCGGACGTCGAAGTCGTCGCAGGGCGTCGGCGAGGCGAGTTGGTCGTCGGACACTCCCTCGAGCAGTTCCACGACCCAGGTGGTGGCGGCGCGGAACGCGGGCCGGGGATCGTCGAGGGCGGGTGTCGGTGCGGATTTCGTGGTCGGTGCGCTCATGGCGGTGTCCTCTCGGTCGTTCGGGTACGAAGACCAGTGAAAACCCGATACACGACACCTTCTGTCATGTATTTCCGGAAGAATCTCCACTGTGCGCGCCGAACGCCTGATCGCCCTGCTCATGGTGCTGAAGAAGCACGACCGGGTCACCGCCGCCGTGCTGGCGGACGAACTCGGTGTCTCCGAGCGCACCGTGCTGCGTGACATCGACGCGTTGTCTCTGTCCGGGGTGCCGGTGTACGCCGAGCGGGGCCGCCACGGTGGTTTCGCACTCCTTCCCGGCTACCGCACCGATCTCACGGGCCTGACGATCGACGAGGCGACTTCCCTCCTGGCCGGGACGGGCCGACTCGACTCCCCCGCGTTCACCAGCGCCATGCGAAAGGTGACCGCGGCGCTGCCGGAGGCGCACCGCGGCCATGCGGTCCGCGCCGCCCAACGGGTACTGGTCCGGCCGGAAGGGTTCGTCCGCGCCCCCGAGCAACTCGAGTCTCTCGATGCCGTGCAGGCCGCCGTTTTCGAGGGGCGGCGACTGCGCATGCGCTACCGCCGGCGAGGCGCGGAGGAGGCTCGCGACCACATCCTCGACCCGATCGGTCTCATCGTGGCCGGTGACACCTGGTATCTCGTCGCCGCCGGTCGACGCCCGAGGACCACCGAGACGGCCGCCTCGGGAACGGACCCCGACGAGCGCATGTACCGCATATCCAGGATGAGCGACGTCGAGATCCTCGACGAGCCGGCACTTCGCGACGACGATGTCGACCTCGCCGCGATCTGGGAACGACGCCGCGACGCCTTCCGCGGCTCGTTCGAACCCGTCGACGTCGTCCTCGACTGCGCCGCCGACGATGCTGATCGCCTCGGGACGATCGCCACGGCCGTCGGCACGACGCCTCGGCCGGGAAACCGATGCCACCTCGAACTCCACTTCGCCGATCATCGACATGCCACGCGCGCCCTGTGGACGTCGATGTTCGATCATGATTTCGTCGTGGTGGAGCCGAGGTGGCTGCGGGACACGCTGTCCGATCGCGCCCGGTCGATCGCAGAGGCGACCGGACCGGGTTGATAGCCACTGCACCGAACGAATGAATCCCCTGGCGACGCCCTCGCCCCTGTGATCTGCTGTGCAGATGTTCGGAGTACTCACTCCTTGTCGCCACGCCCTCGACGACGAATTGATGGATCAGTGGCGCTCGCACCTGTGTGGGGTCTGCTTGTCCCTGCGTGACAATCACGGCCAGACGAGCAGGCTGACGGTGAACACCGATGCGGTGATGGTCTCGATACTCACCGCCGCGCAGTCTTCCGCGGACTGTGCATCGACCGCGGCCGGACGCTGCCCGCTCCGCGGAATGCGCACGGCGACAGTCGTGTCCGCGGACGAACCAGGGGTGCGTCTTGCCGCGACCACGTCACTGACCCTGGCTGCCGCCAAGGCCACCGACGTCAGCAACGAGCAGGACCATGCACTCGCTCCCCGAACACGACTGCGCGCCAGGGTCGCCGGGCGTGCCGGCCGATACCTGGGGCGTCGGGCCGGGACCGACGCCACCGTGGCCGTCGGCCTCGACGTCGACGGTGTGCTCACGACGCTCGCCCGGCAGGCGGAGGTCGAGGCGTCGAGCGCGTCACTCGACGACCTCACGAAAGCCTCGGCAGATGCAGCGGCGCAGGTGTTCTCCGCGTCGGCGATGCTGGCCGGGGTGCCCGGGAACCGAGACGCACTGGAATCGATGGGTTCCGACTTCGGCCGCATCGCGCACCTTCTGGACGCGGTCGACGACTACGACTCCGACGGTCGAGAGGGCCGATTCAACCCGTTGCGCGCGACCGGCACGCCGCCGGCCGCCGCGCTGGACGACTGCCGGCGTCTCGCCGCCGCCATCAGGACACGCTACGCCGAGCTCGCGCTCGTCGACGACCGACTGTTGCGCATCGTGTTGCTCGACGGCCTCCGACACGCGATCCACAAACGCGTGCACCCGCGCGCCGACGCCGCTGTCCCGCAGGCGGATTCACGCACCCAGTGGCCGCCGCACCGGCCGTTCGGTTACCCGACCGGGTGGCCGTATCCGCCGCCCTTCAAGCCGAATCGTTCATTCCACGAACGGCTCCTGCCGTTCATCGGGGTGTCGTGCTTCGGCAAGGCGTGCTGCGTCGACCACTGGAATCACTGCACCGACAAGTACAAGGCCGCTGCATGCGACGACTGCGACTGCTGCGATTGTTGCGACTGCTGCGATCTGTGACCCGTCGGCCAGGCCGGGCCGTCGATGAGACAACCCGTCCTGGCCGCCCCCGTCCGGTCCCGACCGCGGTACGACCGCCTGCTAGCCGACGCCGCGCTCCGAGTCGGCCCAATACTGCGCACGCAGCGCCTTCTTGTCCGGCTTCCCGAGCGCGGTGAGCGGCAGCGCATCGGCGAAGATGACCCGCTTGGGTGACTGCACAGCGCCCTTGCGGTCCTTCACCGATTGTTGTATCTCCGCCGTGATCTGTTCTTTGGCGGAGTCATCGGCGGAGGCGTCGCCGCGCAGTACGACGATCGCCGTGA
Source organism: Gordonia terrae (assembly GCF_051789125.1). Lineage (GTDB taxonomy): Bacteria > Actinomycetota > Actinomycetes > Mycobacteriales > Mycobacteriaceae > Gordonia > Gordonia terrae_A. Next base: position 4,131,654 of record NZ_CP196526.1, read on the forward strand.
CCGCCTCACCCCACTTCTCGTCCGGGACACCGATCACACCGACCTGACCGACCGCGGGATGTTCGGCGACGACGTCCTCGACCTCGCGCGGGAACACGTTGAACCCGCCGGTGACGATCATGTCCTTGGTGCGGTCGACGATGAACCAGAAGCCGTCCTCGTCCTCGCGGGCCACGTCGCCGGTGCGCAACCAGCCGTCGCGGAAGGTGTCCGCGGTCTGCTCCGGCAGACCGAGGTAGCCACCCGCGAGAAGCGGTCCGGCGACGCAGATCTCACCGGGCTCCCCCTGCGGGACGGGCTTGTCGTCGGGGCCGAGGAGTGCGGTACGCAGGAATGCCGACGGCCGACCGCAACTGCTCAGGCGACGCTGGTCCTCGCCCGGGCCCGGGTGATCGCCCTTGGCGAGGTAGCTGATCACCATCGGCGCCTCGGACTGTCCGTAGTACTGGGCGAAGATCGGCCCGAACCGTTCGATCGCCTCTGCGAGTCGCACCGGATTGATGGGCGACGCACCGTAATACACGGTTTCCAGCGATGACAGGTCGCGTGTCTTCGAGTCGGGGTGATCCATCAGCGCGTACAGCATCGACGGCACGAGCATCGTCGCGGTGATCTTCTGTTCCTCGATGGTGCGCAACACCTCGGCGGGGTCGAATTTGGACAGGACCACCATCGACCCGCCCTTCATCAGGGTCGGCACGAAGAAGGCCGCGCCGGCGTGCGACAGCGGGGTGCACAGCAGGAACCGCGGGTGTTCTGGCCATTCCCATTCCGCGAGCTGGATCTGCGTCATCGTCGACATGGCCCGTGCGGTGCCGATGACGCCCTTGGGCTTGCCCGTCGTCCCACCCGTATAGGTGATGGAGACGACGTGGTCGGGTGAGAGATGCGCCGCCACAAGGGGGTTGGGCTGGAAGTTGTCGGCTTCGGCGATCACGTCGCGAGCATGGGCGGACAGCTGCTCCGGTACCGGACCGAGGGTCAGCACCTGCTTGAGGCCGGGCACGCGCTCGAGCAACGCCGCCGCTCGCTCGACGAACATCGGCACCGGATCGATGATGAGCGTCGAGACACCGGCGTCGGACAGCACGTAGGCGTGGTCGTCGAGCGAACCCAGCGGATGCAGCGCGGTGCGGCGCCACCCCTGGGTCTGGCCGGCTCCGATCACGAACAGAACCTCGGGACGGTTCAGCGCCAGCAGCCCGACCGCGGTACCGGTGCCCGCGCCCAGTCCCTCGAATGCCTGGATGTACCGGCTGATCGACGCGGCCATCTCGCCGCCGGTCATCTCGGTGTCGCCGAGCGAGAGCACGGTGCGATCGGCGTGCCGGCGGAGCGCGGCGACCATGAGGTCACCCATGTGTGTGCCCCCGCGCAGGTGATCGAAGTCGGCCGGGGCTGTCGTCGTACCCTCGTTCGTCATGGACTACAGACTAGGACGTGTTACAGCTCTAGGGAAGAATCTCCAGTGAAATGCCAGTATTCATGAGTAGAACACATTCCATTATCGGCGATCTCGTGGAACCTCTGGCGGGTGAGGTCCGCCACGCGCGGCCCGGGTGTTGACCTAGGATCGGGGCATGACTGATCTGGACCTGGCCACCACCCGCCGCGACATCGCCGACGCCCTGCTGACCGCGCTCGAACGCCGTCACGAGGTGCTCGACGCCATCGTCGACGCGGAGAACCACGACGAGGCCGTCACCGCGATCGTCGACCTGCTCGGCAAGTCACGACTCGGCGCCGAGGCGATCCTGGACATGAAGCTCGACCAACTGACCAAGGACGATCGCCGCAAGAACCAGGCCGAACTCGACGATCTGAACAGCGCTCTGACCTTCACCCTCGCCGAGCGGCCCGCCAGCAGCGGCGACACTCTCGATCTGAGACCATTCGACCCCGCCGCCGACGCCGAACTCTTCTCGGCCCGCACCGACGAGGTCGGCACGGCGGGCGACGGTTCGGGTGCGCCCGCAGGAGATGTCGCGGCCGAGATCAACGCGGCGTCCGATCGTATGGCCGCTGAAGAAGCGGTCTGGCTGGTCGCGGTCGAGGGCGATTCGAAGGTCGGTTTCGTCTTCGGTGAGCTCAAGGACGGCGAGGTCGACCTGCGGATCTGGATTCATCCCCAGTTCCGCAAGGCGGGTTACGGCACCGCGGCACTGCGCAAGTCCCGCTCGGAGATGGCCGCCTACTTCCCCGGCGTGCCGATGGTCGTGCGCGCGCCGGGCGCCTGACCTCGATCGGCTGAGCCGGCCGCCTGACCCGGACTGCCCGAACCGGGTCAGCGCGGCATCGGCCGGGGCACTCCGAAATGCGCGACGATTGCGCGGATCCGGTTCTCCTCGTCGACGACGAACGTCTCCGACACCGTGGCGCCGAGCCGGAGCGGTTTGGGGTGGACGTGCACGACATAGCGGGTCACGACGGTGTGGCCGTCGACTGTCGCGGTGAAGTCCGAGATCCGGTGGATGAGGCGGAACTGCGGGCCGCGTGCGAGACTCCGGGCGATGTGGCCTCCGTTTCGCCCGGTCCGGATACCGAATTCCACACGCGTGCAGTCGGGGTGGAGCCGCACGTCCGACGGGTCATGGCTCACCAGCGCGTCGACGTAGGCACGTGCTGTCGCAACCCGCTCGGCGGAACGATCGGCGGAGTGGTCCGCGGCCGGGGTCACCGCGCTCCGTAGACAGGCATCGGAACCGGCGCCTTGTCCAGGATCTCCGCGACCACGGCACCGAGCTCGGCAACCTCCCACCGAGAACCCTTGTCGCGCTCGATGCTTCGCTGCCAGCCGTCGGCGACCGAGATCTTGCCGCCCTCGACCTCGAAGACCCGGCCGGTCACCGAACCGGCCTCCGGCGATCCCAACCACACGACCAGCGGCGAGATGTTCGCGGGATCCATGGCGTCGAACGAGCCGTCGGCGGGCGCGGCCATCTGCGCGGCCATCGCATCACCGGCCCCCATCGTCATCTGGGTACGCGCGGCGGGCGCGATCGCGTTGACGGTGACGCCGTAGGAGCCGAGCTCGGCCGCCGCCTGGATGGTCAGGGCCGCGATACCGGCTTTGGCCGCCACGTAGTTGCCCTGTCCCACCGAGCCATAGAGGCCGGCACCGGAACTCGTGTTGATGATGCGCGCCTGCGGGGTCTCCCCCGATTTGGCGAGCGCCCGCCAGTGTGCGGCTGCATGCCGCAACCCGACGAAGTGACCCTTGAGGTGCACGCGGACGACCGCATCCCATTCATCCTCGGAGAGCGAGACCAGCATGCGGTCGCGAACGAATCCCGCGTTGTTGACCAGTATGTCGAGACGACCGAACTCGCGGATCGCGGCTTCCACCATCGCGGCCCCGGATTCCCAGTCGGCGACATCGCCTACGGAGGCAACGGCTTCTCCTCCTGCGGCGACGATCTCGTCGACCACCTCGGTGGCCGGATCCTCGGCGTAGTCGTTGACGACGACCTTGGCGCCGTCGGCGGCGAAGGCGAGGGCATGCGCGCGTCCGATGCCCTGGCCCGCTCCCGTCACGATGACGACGCGGCCCTCATTCACTTTGCTGGTCACACTGATTCCTTCCTGAACTGCACGGGCCTGGACTGAACGGGGATTCCGACGGCGGGGCGATGATCGTTCTCAGACTGCGTTACCGGCGGTCGCGGCGTCGAGAAACGCCGGTTTCTCACCCCCGCCGTGGACGGTGAGTGTCGATCCGCTGATGTATCCGGCCAAGGGGGACAGCAGAAATGCCACGGCGTTGCCGACGTCGGCCGGAGTCGCCATCCGGCCCATCGGGATCGTCGCCCCGACGGCCTCGACACCGGCGTCGTCACCGTAGTGAAGATGCGAGAGCTCGGTCACCACCGGGCCGGCCACCACCGAGTTCACCCGCACCCGCGGCGCCCATTCGACGGCGAGCGAGGTCATGAGGTTGTCGAGACCCGCCTTCGCTGCCCCGTAGGCCGAGGTCCCCGGCGACGGACGGTGCCCGCTCACACTCGACACGTTGACGATCGCGCCGCCCTCGGCCTGCGTCTGCATCACGGCGTTGGCCGCGCGGGCCACGGCCAGCGGGGCCAGCAGGTTGAGGTCGACGATCTTGCCGGCGAACCGGGCCGAGGCGTCGGCCGCCAGTGCGAACGGTGAACCGCCGGCGTTGTTGACCACACCGTCGAGCCGTCCGGTCCGGCCGACGATCTCCTCGACCATCGCCTCGACCGCCGCGGCGTCGCGGACGTCACAGGAGACGAAGTCGACCTCACGGAGGTCGTCGGCGAGATTGTCGGCACTGCGACCGCAGATCACCGGGCGAGCACCGAGCGAACCGAGCACACGGGTGATCCCGGCACCCACTCCCCGTCCGCCACCGGTGACCAGGACGACCTTCCCGACCAGGCCCAGCTCGGCCTGTGACTGCGTCTGCATGGGTGCTACCCTACCAAACAACCAAGCACTTGCTTGGTGCGCTTTCCACAGTCCGCGGACTGTCCGAGCCGCCTCTGAGAGGAGCCCGCGTGCCGATCACCACGACACGTTCCGAGACCGGGATCGTGACGGTCACCGTCGACTACCCGCCCGTCAACGCGCTGCCATCGGCCGCGTGGTTCGAGCTCGGCGATGCGATCACCGCAGCCGGCCAGGACCCGACCACCCACGTGGTGGTCCTTCGCGCCGAAGGTCGCGGCTTCAACGCAGGCGTCGACATCAAGGAGATGCAGGCGACCGACGGCTTCGACGCACTCATCGGGGCCAACCGCGGATGCGCGGCGGCGTTCGGCGCCGTGTACGACTGCGCGGTTCCGGTGGTCGTGGCCGTCAACGGATTCTGTGTCGGTGGCGGTATCGGCCTGGTCGGCAACGCCGACGTCATCGTCGCCTCCGACGACGCGGTCTTCGGACTACCGGAAGTCGACCGTGGAGCACTGGGCGCTGCAACGCATCTCGCGCGACTCGTGCCGCAGCACATGATGCGCACGCTCTACTTCACCGCGAAGAACGTGACCGCCCAGCAGCTCGAACACTTCGGTTCGGTCTATCGCGTGGTGCCGCGCGAACAGCTCCTCGACGCCGCGCTCGAGGTCGCCGAGGCCATCGCCGCCAAGGACACCCGGGTGATCCGGGCGGCGAAGGAGGCGATCAACAACATCGATCCCGTCGATGTGAAGGCGAGTTACCGGCTCGAGCAGGGTTACACGTTCGAGCTGAACCTGGCCGGGGTCGCCGACGAGCACCGGGACGCGTTCGTCTCGACCGGAAAGCCGCTCGCCGCCAACACATCCGGCTCGACATCCGATGGAGGACACGCCTGAGATGGCCACCGACAAGACAAGCACCTTCGACGACGTCGTCGCCGAACTGCGCGACGGCATGACCATCGGCATCGGCGGCTGGGGATCTCGGCGCAAGCCGATGGCCCTCGTCCGAGCGATCGCCCGATCCGACGTCAAGGACCTCACCGTGGTGACCTACGGCGGACCGGATCTCGGCTTGCTCTGCGCTGCAGGCAAGGTACGCCGCGCATACTACGGCTTCGTCTCACTCGACTCGGCGCCGTTCTACGACCCGTGGTTCGCGAAGGCCCGCACCAACGGTGAGATCGAGGTGCGCGAGATGGACGAGGGCATGGTCAAGTGCGGTCTCGAGGCGGCGGCCGCACGCCTGCCGTTCCTGCCGATCCGCGCCGGCCTCGGGTCCGACGTGCTCAAGTTCTGGGAGGGCGAACTCAAGACGGTCACCTCCCCCTACCCCGACGCCGACGGCCGCACGCAGACCCTGGTCGCGATGCCGGCGCTGAAGCTCGACGCCGCGTTCGTCCACCTCGATCTCGCCGACGCCCACGGCAACGCCGCATACACCGGCGTCGACCCGTACTTCGACGATCTCTACTGTGCGGCGGCGGAACGTCGCTACCTCGAGACCGACCAGATCGTCTCCACCGAGGTACTCGTGAAAACTGTTCCGCACCAGCGCCTTCTGTTGAATCGCATGGCCGTCGACCGGGTCGTCCACGCGCCCAACGGTGCTCACTTCACCTTCGCCGGTGAGTACGGGCGGGACGAGAAGTTCCAGCAGTTCTATGTGGCCTCGGCCAAAGAACCCGAGACTTGGGACGCGTTCGCGCGCAGATTCCTTCAGGTCGACGAGGAGACCTACCAGCGCGAGGTCACCGCGTGGCAGGCCGAGCAGAAGGAGAGCGAGCAGTGAGCACCACCGAGACCGACAGCCCGTCCACGCCGGGTGAGCTCGTCGAACCCACCCGCGCCGAGTACTGCGTCATCTCGTGCGCCGACATCTTCGCCGGCGCCGGCGAGATCATGGCGTCACCGATGGCACCCGTTCCCCTGCTGGGCGCCCGTCTGGCACGCCTCACCACCGAGCCCGACCTGCTGATCACCGACGGCGAGGCGCTCATCCTCGCCGACACCCCGCCGATCGGCAAGACCGGACCCATCGAGGGCTGGATGCCGTTCCGCAAGGTCTTCGACGTCGTCGCGTCGGGACGTCGGCATGTGGTGATGGGCGCCAACCAGATCGACCGTCACGGCAATCAGAACCTGTCGGCGTTCGGACCGCTGCAGCATCCGACCCGCCAGATGTTCGGTGTACGCGGTGCGCCCGGCAACACCATCAACCACCCGACGAGCTACTGGGTGCCGCGCCACACTGCGCGCGTCTTCGGCGAGTCCGTCGACATCGTCTCGGGTGTCGGTTTCGACAAGGTCGACGCGGACAACCCGGCATTCGACGACCTGAACATTCATCGCGTCGTCACCAACCTCGGCGTCTTCGACTTCGGCGGTGAGGGCCACACGATGCGAGCCCTCTCGCTGCATCCGGGGGTCACCGCCGACGAGGTCGCCGACAACACCGGCTTCGAGATCGCAGGTCTCACCGACGCACCCGAGACACGTCGCCCCACCGACGAGGAGCTCGCACTCATCCGCGACGTCCTCGACCCGAAGGGCGTCCGCAACAAGGAAGTCCGATGAGCGGCCCTACCGCCGCGCAACCGAGCCCGGCACGAGCAGCAGGTTTGTCGACCCCGTTCACCGAACTGGTGGGCATCGAGTATCCGATCGTGCAGACCGGGATGGGCTGGGTGTCCGGGCCGTCGTTGACCTCGGCGACGTCCAACGCCGGCGGGCTGGGAATCCTGGCGTCGGCGACGATGACGTTCGCCGAACTCGAGACGGCGATCGTCAAGACGAAGTCGTTGACCGACAAGCCGTTCGGCGTGAACATGCGCGCCGACGCGACCGACGCCCCGGAGCGGATCGACCTGCTGATCCGCGAGGGGGTCAAGGTCGCGTCCTTCGCGCTGGCTCCCAAACCCGAACTCATCGCCAAGCTGAAGGACAACGGCATCGTCGTCATCCCGTCGATCGGTGCCGCCAAACATGCGGTCAAGGTCGCATCGTGGGGTGCCGACGCGGTGATCGTGCAGGGCGGCGAAGGCGGCGGTCACACCGGACCCGTCGCGACCACACTGCTGTTGCCGTCGGTTCTGGACGCGTTGTCGGCGAAGGGCATCGACATGCCGGTGGTGGCGGCCGGCGGCTTCTTCGACGGTCGCGGCCTCGCCGCCGCGCTGGCGTACGGCGCCCAGGGTGTCGCGATGGGCACGCGATTTCTGCTCACGTCCGACAGTGCCGTGCCAGATTCGGTCAAACAGGAGTACCTGGGCCGCGGGCTCGGGGACACCGTCGTGTCGGTGAAGGTCGACGGTATGCCGCACCGGGTGCTGCGAACCCCGCTCGTCGAGGCCCTCGAAAGCGGAAGCCCGGTACGGGCTCTCGTCGCCGCGGCCCGCAATGCCAACGAGTTCAAGCAGATGACCGGCATGCGCTGGACCACGATGCTCAAAGACGGTCGCACGATGAAGAAGTCGGGCGAGCGCACATGGCAGCAAGTGATCATGGCGGGCAACACCCCGATGCTGCTCAAGGCAGGCCTCGTCGAGGGCGACACGCGCGCCGGGGTACTCGCCTCCGGTCAGGTCGTCGGCATGATCGACGACCTGCCCAGTTGCGACGAGCTGATCCAGTCGATCATGACCCAGGCGCACGAGCGGCTGAAGACACTCGGCTCGCTGGGTTAGGGGTCGTGGCTGACCCGGGGCCTTCGAGGCTCGTCGCCAACGCTCCTCGCACCTCAGGCACCGGAAGGGTGCCAGATTATGCGCAGGCCCCCGCCCCCTGAGGAGGCCCGGAGCTTGCGGAGGGCCGTCACGAAGGGTCCGGTAGGTTCGCACCGTGACCATCCCGGATGTCCTGCGCCTAGATTCGGTCGACTTCGTGCGGCAGTCCCGCGCGATCCTCACCGGCATCAACCTCACGATCCGGGCCGGTGAGCGGTGGGCGCTGATCGGGCCGAACGGGGCGGGCAAGTCGACGATCCTGAGTCTCTGCGGCGCGGAGCAGCACCCGACGCATGGCACGGTCCACGTCCTCGGACACCAGTTGGGTCGCGTCGAGATCCGGAAGCTTCGAGAATCGATCGGTCATGTCAATCCGCGGCATCCGCTGCGGTCGCCGCTGACGATCCGGGAGGTCGTGCTGACCGGAGCGACCGGCACCACCGAGCTGATGGACCACCGGACCCCCACCCCGGAGACACGCGCCCGCGCCGACGAATTGATCGAGATGCTGGGCCTGGGGGCACTCGCGTCGGCGTCGTGGACCAACCTGTCGCAGGGTGAACGCGGGCGGACGCTGATCGCCCGCGCGCTGCTGTCCGATCCTCGACTGCTACTACTCGACGAGCCGTCGACCGGCCTCGATGTGGCCGCGCGCGAGCGACTTCTGCAGACCGTCGACAGCCTGCACCGGACGCATCCCGAACTCGCGACCGTGCTCGTCACACATCACCTCGAGGAACTACCCGAGACCACCACGCACGCAGTACTCGTGACCGGTGGCCGGATCCTCGCCGCCGGCCCGGTCGACGACGTCCTGACCACCGAGCTGGTGACCGAGTGCTTCGATCACCCCATCGAGATCACACACCGTGACGGCCGGTGGTCGGCGCGAGGAGTCGCGACCCCGGCACCCTGAGGTCGACGAGACGGTCCCACTGGCTGTCACGTACCACCGAGGCCGGTGATGACCGCTTTGTCAGAGTCCGTGAACGCAGCAGTAGCTGCGAGGTGCCAGCAGATAGCGTTCTGTGACTGATGTGGTTTCTGTTCACCACAGTCCATCATGGTTCACCGCTGAGGCGTGAGTGATATCAATTGGTGCACAATCAGACTCGAGGATGATCGGGCTGTGGAGAAACTTCGTCGTCGAATGTATTGGCGAGTACCTTGGTGTCATGGCTTCGATCACCGAGCTCCGCGGCACCCTCATCTCTCTGCCATCACCACCCGACGACGGCAGTGGACGCGCAGTGGTCGAGCGCCTCGACGAACTGCGCGTGTTGCGCAACCTTCTCGACCACCAGATCGCCGTCCACATCGCCTTATTGGAGGCCTCGGGCGCGGCCGCGCGGGCAGGCTCGACGACCCGATCATGGCTGATTGACATGGGAATGCCACCGGCGGCCGCGCACCGCGGCACGCGGATCGCCGGTGGGCTAGGGGCGTTGCCGAAGGTTGCCGTGTGTGCCGCCGAGGGTTATCTGTCTGCCGAGTGTGTTGATGCGGTGGTCCGCGGCATCGCATTCATCGTCAGACGTTCCGCGGCTGCGTTGTCCGACAACGACAGGTCGGGGTTCGAGAGCGAATTGCTCACGCAGGCGTTCTCCGGTGCCACCCCGGCCGAGATCGACACCCACGCCCGCGGGATCGCTCTGCGGGTCGCCGATGCCGATCCAGGCACGGTGGTGGCGGCGGCTGATGATGCATCGCTGAACACCGTGCACACCCGGGTGACCGAGGAGGGCAGGGTCGCGATCAGCGGGGATGTGACCGCGGTGATCGGGGAGAAATTTCTGTCGATGATCGACGAACGATCCGGTCCGCGTCCCGAACCCGACGGCGCCGATGATCGCCGCAGTGTCGGAGAACGCCGCGCCGACGGGTTGGAGTTACTGCTGGATCAGGCCGCGATCGGTGCGGCCATGACCCTCGCCGGCGCGCCGCGCACCCAGGTGCTGGTCACCATCCCCGCTGACGGCGCCGGCCCGGCACGGTTGCCGTGGGTGGGGGCGGTGTCGACGCCGACCGCGCGGCGACTGTCGTGTGACGGTGCGGTAGCCGAGATCGTGCTCGACGACGAAGGGGTGCCGTTGCGGATGGGAACCACGAAGCGGTTGTTCCCGCACCATCTGCGGCAGGCGATCATCGTGCGGGATGTGTGTTGCGTGAAATGCGGTGCCCCAGCGGCACATACGCAGGTTCACCACCTGGTGCATTGGGCTGATGGCGGTCCCACCGATCTGGACAACGGATGCCTGCTGTGCCAACGCTGTCACACCCAAGTCCATCACCACGGCTGGCAGGTGGTGATGGGCCCGGACCGGCATCCGTGGTTGATCCCGCCCGTCGACATCGACCCCCGACGCCTACCCCGACCCGCCTACAACCGGCGCACCATGCGACTCGACGACGCCCTCGTCTGACCGCACCCGCCCACCAGACCCTCCGGCGTCGACTCCGATGCCACACGATCTTTGAGAACTCCACAGTGTGAACAAGCCATGGCCCCGCCGGGACTCGGCAGCGAGATACGGCGAACAGTAAGCACTTCCCATACCGGATCCCGGTGGACTCGGGCTCGGCCGACCCGGAATGATGTCGACAGGTCTGACGATGCCACCACAGTCAGCGTCGAGGCAGGTCGGTTATCCGGTCGGCGTCAGCGTCCACCCCGCGGCAGCTGTCCGCTGGTTCCAGAAATCCGTGTAACGGCCACCGCGGGCGAGGAGTTCGTCGTGGGTGCCGATGTCGTCGACGCCGCCCTCGTCGTCGAGGACGACGATCTGGTCGGCGGCGATGACCGTGGACAGCTTGTGCGCGATGACGAGCACGGTGCTGTCGTCGGCCAGCCGGCGGATGGACTCGGCCACATGCGATTCGTTCTCGGGATCGAGCGCGCTCGTCGCCTCGTCGAACAGCACGATCGGAGCGTTCTTCAACAGTGCGCGCGCGATCGAGACCCGTTGGCGTTCACCGCCGGACAGAGCTGAACCACCCTCTCCGACGACAGTGTGCCAGCCGTCGGGCAACCGGCCGACGATCGAGGTGACGCCCGCGGTCTCCGCGGCGGCGCGGATCTCGTCGTCGGACGCCTCGGGACGGCCGAGTCTGATGTTCTCCCACAGGGTGTCGTCGAAGAGGTAGACGTCCTGGAACACCTGTGACAGCTGTCCCATCAGCGCGCCGGTCTCCTGCTCGCGGACATCGACGCCACCGACCTTCACCACGCCGCCGTCGACATCGTAGAACCGGGCGATGAGGCGGAAGATCGTCGACTTGCCCGAACCGGACGGCCCGACGAGGGCCGTCATCGTGCCCGGGCGTGCACGGAGTGAGACGTTGCGCAGAACCGGGGCGTCGGCGTCGTATCCGAAAGCGACAGCGTCGAGTTCGACGGCGCCGGGCTCGGAGATCGGGGCCGGTTGCTCGGGGGCCGGCATGCGCTCGGTGTCGAGCACGCCCGTGATGCGGTTGATCTCGTCGGTCGACATCCGCAGCGTCGAACCGAGTTCCGCGAGCTCGCCGATCGGGCCGAAGAACCGGGCCGCGAGGCCGAACACGGCGACGAGCAGTGCCGGTTCGATGTGGCCCGCCACCGCCAGCCACGCACCGAGTGCCAGCACCGCGCTGAAAACGACCTGCACCGACAGACCGTTGAGCAGGATGCCGAGGATCGAGCGCCACAGCATCGACTTGCCCACCCGTGCCTGCTGTCCCAGCGCCTCGGCGAGTGGTACGTGCGCGGAGTCGGCGTTGCCGAAGGCCCGCAGGACCGCCTGGCAGCGAGCGAACTCCAGCACCCGGTTGTTGACCTTGACGGCCTCGGCACGCTTGCGTCCCTCGGACTTGGCGAGGAAGGAACTCGACAGCTTGCCGACGTACATCAGGAGCAGTGTCCCGGCGACCATGAGAAGGCCGATGCGCCAGTCGAACAGGCAGATGCCGATCACGACCACCACGGAGCTGACCGTGTTGACCACGACGGGTGTGATGTAGTGCGCACCCGTGCTGCCCACGAACATCGTTCCCTTGACCGCGATCTGGGAGACATCACCGATCCGGTCGCGGGTGAACCAGCCCAGCGGGAGCGTGACCATGTGATCACCGAGGCGGTGATGCAGCATCCGCATCGCGTAGAGCGCCATCGTCATGCCCTTGAGGGACTGGACGTAGGCGCTCACCGCACAGACGATCACCAGGAACAGCAACGGCCACAACCACTTGGCCGCAGCCGACAGGTCACCGGTCAGGAGGTGTTCGACGATCGGGACCAACGTGAGCATCGCCAGGCCCTGTGCGATGCCGTAGACGACCACCCAGGTGAGGAAGACGACCATCCGGGCGCGTTCGGAACCCAGGATCGTGTAGAAACCGCGGATCATCGTGCCACCTCGTCGCTCGTGACCGCGCCCCGCGCGATCTCTTCGTCCCGCCGCGTGGACCCGGCCTCGTAGGCGGCCCACATCGTCGCGTACAGACCGCCCTTGGCGACCAGCTCGTCCTGACGACCCTGTTCGACGACTCGCCCGCGATCGAGGACGACGATGTTGTCGGCGTGGGTGATCGAGCCGAGCCGGTGCGCGATGACCAGGACGGTGCGCCCGACCATGAGGGCGCCGATCGCCTGCTGGATCTGGGCTTCGGACTCGGGATCGGCGAACGCGGTCGCCTCGTCGAGAACCAGGATAGGGGTGTCGGCGAGCAGTGCGCGTGCGATCGACACCCGCTGAGCCTCACCGCCCGAGAAGTGTGCGCCGTCGCCGACCACGGTGTCGTAACCGTCCGGGAGCTCGAGGATGCGGTCGTGGATCTGCGCCGCCCGAGCGGCGTCGTGAACCATGTCCTCGGACGCGTCGGGACGTCCCAGACGAATGTTGTCGCGCACCGACATCGTCAGCAGCTGCACGTCCTGCAGCACGAAGCCGACGTGACGGTACAACTCGGTGGTCGCGATGTCGCGGACGTCGACCCCGCCGATCCGCACGGCACCGGAGTCGGGGTCGCCGAAGCGCGGTAGCAGGGTGGCCAGCGTCGACTTACCGCTGCCCGATGGTCCGACCAGCGCCGTGACGGTGCCCTCGGCGAGCGTGACACTGACATCGTCGAGGGCCTTCACGCCTGCGGGCACCCCCGGCCGGGGTGGGTAGGTGAAGTGCACGTTCTCGATCCGGACGTCGTGACCGTCGGGCACCTGCGGGTTCTCCGGAACGGCCAGTTCGGGTTCGGCGAGCAGATCGGCGATGCGCAGTGCCGCGGCCGACGCCTGCTGCCGGGTGTGCACCGCGGTGGAAACCGTGAGCAGGGCGGTGGGCAACACCATCGCGATCAGGGTCGAGCCGACCAGCTCGATGGGCTGCACCCAGCCGCGGTCGACGAACCAGTAGCCCACACCGAGGTTCACGAGCAGGATCAGCGGCGCGCTGATGAGGACCGTGGTCACCGCCTGCACCCGCAGCATCGGGCCCATGTACCCGGCGAAGTCGTCGTTGAACTCGTCGGCGGCGTCGATGAACCGGCGGTGCGCCTTGCCCGTCTGCCCGAACGTCTTCACCACCGCCACACCGGAGATGAACTCGACGATCGTCGCGCTGATGCGGGCGACGCCCTTGTCCATCTTCTCCATCTCGGTCGTGAGGTCACGAGCCATGTACGAGTACGTCAGCGCGTACAGCGGCACCGTCGCGACGGCGAGGAGCCCGAGGCGCCAGTCGAGGACGAAGCAGTAGATGAGCGCGAAGATCGGCGAGAGGACCGCAGCCGTCGCCTCGACGGTCGCATGGGCGACGAGGTAGTGGAGGTCTGCGACATCGTTCTGCACCGATTTGCGGACCGCACCCGAGCTCGTGCGACTGAACCAGCCCAGCGGGAGCCGACCGAGCTTGTCGGCGATGCGGATTCGCAGCTGCGCCTGGAGGTCGAGATCGGCGAAGTGCGTGATGGCGAGGGCGAGGAAGCTGAACGCGGCCCGTGCGGCGAGACCGGCGACCACCAGCCAGACGACCAGCCACACCCGGCTCGAATCGACGGGCCCGGGAGCGAGCAGGGTCCGGCCCAGCTCGACGATGCCGATGAACGGCACCACGGTCGCCGCGGAGGCGATGATCTGGACCAGCTGGGCCACCATGGTCCGCGTCTTCACCGGGGCCAGGACATCGGCGAGGGCCGCGGCCTTGGCTTTGGCCTCGGCTCGCGCGGCGGTCCGGGCGGCCTTCGGATCGTCCGGTACGGCCTCGGTGTCCTGGATTGGTGCGGGCGCGGCCAGATCGGTTCCGCCAATTGTCATACGCGCACAATAACGGCCGAACGGCGGTGAAGGAAAGCTACCCTAACTTCGACGCGGTCTCACCGAGGGAGAATACCGTCCAGTACGACCGAGAGGTACTGCTCGGCGATCGCGTCGACCGACATCGACCCGCCGGGCCGGTACCACCGCACAGCGACCCAAACGGTGTCGCGCATGAAGCGGTAGACGAGTTCGACGTCGAGATCGGCGCGGAACTCGCCGTCGTCGACGCCACGCTGCAGCACCGACTGCCAGAGTCGGCGGAATTCGACGTTGAGTTCGGAGATGTAGGCGAAACGTTCTTGCCCCGACAGCCTTTTCGCCTCGTCCTGATAGATCGCGACCGCGTTGCGCTCGGCGTCGATCGACTCGAAGGAAGCGACCACGAGGCCGCGGAGGGTCTCGGTGGCCGATCGACTCGACGCGGCGATCTGCCGATAGCGGTCGAAGAGATCGTCGAGGAACCGGCGCAGGATCTCGTCGACCATCGACTCTTTGGAGTCGAAGTGGTGATACAGGCTGCCGGACAGGATTCCCGCGGCGTCGGCGATGTCGCGGACCGTCGTCGAACGCAGACCCTGTTCGGCGAACATCCGCCCAGCCGTGGCGAGCAGTTCGTCGCGGCGCGACGACCGTGCGGGCGCATCGGTGCGGCCGTTCGCG
Organism: Gordonia terrae; assembly: GCF_051789125.1. Lineage (GTDB taxonomy): Bacteria > Actinomycetota > Actinomycetes > Mycobacteriales > Mycobacteriaceae > Gordonia > Gordonia terrae_A. Next base: position 4,146,740 of record NZ_CP196526.1, read on the forward strand.
GATCTGGCGCCCGTCTCGGCCGGGACACGCGCGTCGGTTCCACCGCTCGCGTCGATCTTGGTCTGACCTCGTGGTGACAAGCGCATCCTCCTGAAGAGCCTGCGCACACCCTAGCAAGCGCTTGGCCGGGACCGTCGGTGGACGATCCCGGCCAAGACAACCGATCTTAAGCGCCCAGGCGCTTGCGCACCTTCTTCATCGCGCGGTTGTTGAAGAACTTCCACAGCTTCAGCTGGTTGTCGGTCAGCTTGGTGTCCTTGGGCAGGAACGGCGGCGACATCATCTCGGCGACACTCACCGGCAGCGTCGAGAAGGCGACGGCCCGGGCGTGGCTGAACGTCTCGAAACCGGTTCGGCCGTGGTAGCCGCCCATTCCGCTGTTACCGACACCCGCGAAGGGCAGCTCGCCACTGAACAGGTGGATGGCGAAGTCGTTGCCGTTGATCGATCCGCTGCGGGTGTTGTCGGCGAGCTTCTGGAACCGCTCGTTCTGATCGCCGCACCAGTACATGGTCAGCGGATGCGGATGCGAGCTGATCTGGCTGATCACCTCGGACAGGTCGCGGTACGGGTACACGGTCAGCACCGGACCGAAGACCTCGTCCTCCTCGATCTTCATGCCCGCTTTGACGCCGGTCAGCAGCGTCGGCGGGATCTTGCGGCGCTCGGCGTCCGGCAGCGGCTCGCCGCCGGGGATCACCTGACGCTTGGTGGCACCGAGCTGCTCGGCGTCGTCGATGAGGCCGAGGATGCGCTCGTAGTTCTTCTGGTTGATGGTCGAGGTGAACTGGTCGTTGTCGAGGATCGTCGGGAAGTTCTTGGTCCACCGTGCGACGACCTTGTCGGTGAACTCGCCGAGCTTGGCCTCCGGAACGAAGACGTAGTCCGGGCACAGGCACACCTGACCGCCGTTGACCATGCGGGCATCGGCGAGCATCGTCGCGGCCTTGTCGATGTCGGCGTCGATGTCGACGACCGCCGGGTTCTTGCCGCCGAGTTCGAGGGTGACCGGGATGAGGTTCTTCGCGGCTTCCTGAGCCACCGAGGCGCCCACCCCGGGCGAGCCGGTGAAGAACATGTGGTCGACCTTCAGCTTGGCGAAGTCCGAACCCGAGCCGTGCTTGGAGGTGGCGACCGCCAGCTCCTCGATGGAGAAGTAGTTCGGCGCGTGCTTGGCGATCACGTCGGTGGTTCGCGACGTCACCGACGAGGGGCGCAGGATGACTCGGTTACCCGCCGCGAAGGCCGACCCGGCCGGGACGATGGTGAGCTGCAGCGGGAAGTTCCAGGGGCCCATGATGCCGACGACACCCAGCGGGTCGTGGCGAATGCTCTGCTTGTAACCGAGCAGGCCCTGGATCTTGGCGACCTTGGACTCGGCCATCCACTCCTTGACGCCGCGACGCTGGTGGGCGAGGTCGATCATGCAGCCGGCGACGTCGGCGGCGAGGGACAGCTCGCGCGGCCGCGACCCGAAGTCCTCGGCGAGCGCGGCGGCGATCTCGTCCGCGTTGTCGAGCAGCAGGGCGGCCAGGCGGGTGATGCGGTCGATGCGGGTGTCGGCGTCCGGGATGCCGTCACGCAGGAACGCGGCGCGCTGGATCTCGACCAGCTCGGTCAACGTGTGCGCTTCGGACGAGACGCCGCGCGCCACGCTCGTCGCCCCGGCGCTGGTGTGCTCAGCAGGCTTGGTCATCGAGATCCCCTCAAGTAGTTCGTGCTGCAGCTAGGGTGTGGACTTTGGAACGAAAATGTCCGCCTGTCCCACACCATAGTATGCGCCAGATCACACCCACATGTGGGCACGTCTGTTGTCAGAAGGGTACGGCCGTTCGGGCCGGACGTCGAGGGGCGTCGCCTGCGCTCCCTGAGGTGCGAGCGAACCGAGCCTCGAAGGGTCGGCGATTGTTGCTCACCAGGCCTTCGAGGTTCGTCGCTTGCGCTCCTCACACCTCAGGCAGCGTGGGCCTCAGCCGAGCCGCTCGATGATGGTGACGTTGGCGGTCCCGCCGCCCTCGCACATCGTCTGGAGACCGTAGCGACCCCCGGTGCGTTCGAGTTCGTTGAGGAGGGTGGCGAACAGCTTGGCACCGGTGGCGCCGAGCGGGTGGCCGAGGGCGATGGCGCCGCCGTTGGGGTTGACCTTGGCCGGGTCCGCCCCGGTCTCCTTCAGCCAGGCGAGCACGACCGGGGCGAAGGCCTCGTTGATCTCGACGACGTCGATGTCGTCGATGGACAGTCCGGTCTTGTCGAGCGCGTACTTGGTGGCGGGGATGGGTGCGGACAGCATCATCACGGGGTCGTCGCCGCGCACCGACATGTGGTGGATGCGGGCGCGCGGGGTGAGGTTGTGCTCCTTCAGCGCACGCTCGGACACGACGAGGGTCGCCGAGGAGCCGTCGGCGATCTGGGAGGCCACGGCGGCGGTGAGGCGTGAACCCTCGGCGAGCACCTGGAGGCCGGCCATCTTCTCCATCGAGGTCTCGCGCGGGCATTCGTCGACGACGCAGTCGCCGAGCGCCACGTTCTCGTTGTCGAACTTCCCGTCGGCGATCGCGGCCCGGGCACGCTCGTGTGACTGCAACGCCCAGCGCTCCATGTCCTCGCGGCTGATGTCCCACTTCTTGGCCATCATGTCCGCGCCGAGGAACTGCGAGATCTGCGAGTCGCCGAAGCGTTCCTGCCATCCGGCGGATTCCGCTGTCGGCGTGGTGAACCCGAACTCCTTGCCGGAGATCATCGCCTGCGAGATCGGGATGGCGCTCATGTTCTGCAGGCCGCCGGCGACGACGATGTCCTGCGTGCCGCTCATGACACCCTGCGCGGCGAAGTGGATGGCCTGCTGGCTGGAGCCGCACTGGCGATCGACGGTGGTGCCGGGCACCTCGAGCGGGAGACCGGCTGCGAGCCAGGCGGTCCGGGCGACGTTGCCGGCCTGCCCGCCGATGGTGTCGAGGCAACCGAACACCACGTCGTCGACGGCTGCCGGGTCGATACCGGTGCGCTCGACGAGCGCGGAGATGATGTGGGCGCCGAGGTCGGCGGGGTGGGTCTTGGCCAGCGAGCCGTTGCGCTTGCCGACCGGGGTCCGGACGGCGTCGACGATGTAGGCCTGCGGTGTGGACATGATCGGTACTCCTTGTTCGATGTCGAAGTGGTTGCGCGTCAGGCGCGCTGGCTGGAGATCGAGACGACCTCGCCGGTCAGGTAGGTGGTGTAGTCGCTGGCCAGCATCGCGACGGTGGCGGCGACCTCCCATACCTCGGCGGCTCGCCCGTAGGCCTCGCGGGAGGCCAGTTCGTCGAGCAGGTCGTCGCTGGTGACCTTCGCCAGGAAGGGGTGTTTGGCGATCGACGGTGCGATCGCGTTGATGCGTACCCCGACGTCGGCTGCCTCGAGTGCCGAACATCGGGTCAGGGCCATCACCCCGGCCTTGGCCGCGGCGTAGTGCGCCTGACCGCGCTGCGCCCGCCACCCGAGCACCGATGCGTTGTTGACGATGACGCCGTTGTGCTCGACCGAGCCGAAGTACCGCAGGGCCGCCCTGGTGGCCCGGAAGGTCCCGGTGAGCGTGATGTCGAGAACGCGATCCCACTCCTCGTCGGACATCTCGGCGACGGGTGTCTCGCCGCCGAGCCCGGCGTTGTTCACCAGCACGTCGATGCGGCCGAGTTCGGTTGCGGCGTCGGCGATCAGCGCGTCGACCTCGGCGGTGACCTGGACGTTGCACGTGCGCTGGGAGACCGTGCGTTCGGGGAACTCGGCGGTCAGCTTCTCGGCGGCCTCACCGAGGCGTCGTTCGTGCCAGTCGCTGATGAGCACATCCGCACCTTCGAGCAGTGCGCGCCGAGCCGATGCGAACCCGATTCCCGTTCCGGCGGCCGCGGTCACCACGACCTTCTTGCCGAGAAGTAGTCCGTGCCCGGGGATCTCGGCGGGCGGGGTCGCCAGCGGGGAGATGCGTGTGTCTGCCTGCGTCACGTCAGCGTGCCTCTCGGGGTAGGCCGAGCACCCGCTCGGCGATGATGTTGCGCTGCACCTCGTTCGAGCCGCCGTAGATGGTGTCGGCACGGGTGAACAGATACAGCCGCTGCCATTCGTCGAGTTCGACGTGCTCGGGGTCTGCGATGTTGTTGGCCCTGCCCTCGGCAGTCGCCGCCGGGCCGATCAGTGCGGGCGGACCGACGACGTCCATGGCGAGTTCGCCGAGATCGCGATGCCAGTTGGCCCACAACAGCTTCGACACCGAGGCGGCGCCCGCTTGCGAGGTCACGTCCCCGTCCAGCGTTCGATGCGCGTGCGCCCGCATCACCGTCAGGCCGATGTCGGCGCGCGCCAACCGGCTCGCGAGTTCGGGATCGTTCATCGCACCGGTGGTCCGGGCGACCTCGGTCAGGTTGTCGAGCTCGCGGGCGAAACCCACCTGCTGCCCGAGCGTCGACACTCCCCGCTCGAACTGGAGCAGGCCCATCGCGACCTTCCACCCCTCGCCGGGCTCACCGACGATCAGGTCCGCGTCGGTCTCGGCGTCGTCGAAGAACACCTCGTTGAATTCCGATGTCCCGGTGAGCTGTTGGATGGGGCGCACGGTGATCCCCGGCTGGTCGAGCGGAACCAGCAGGAAGCTGAGCCCGGCATGCCGTGCGGAGCCCTTCTCGGTGCGGGCGATCACGAACACCCACTGGGCGACATGCGCGAGGGACGTCCAGATCTTCTGCCCGTTGATGATCCACTTGCCGGCACCGTCGTCGTCGAGGCGGGCAGACGTGGAGACGCCGGCGAGGTCGGAACCCGCTCCGGGTTCGGAGTAGCCCTGGGACCACAGTTCGGTGACGTCGACGATGCCGGGCAGGAAGCGCTTCTTCTGCTCCTCGGTACCGAACGCGATGAGGGTCGGACCGAGCAGCTCCTCGCCGAGATGGTTCACCCGCGCCGGAGCGTTGGCACGCGCGTACTCGCGGTGGAAGATGATCCGCTGTTCGAGAGTCGCGCCGCGGCCGCCGTATTCGGTCGGCCACCCGATGCAGGTCCATCCGTGCAGAGCCAGGTGTCGGTCCCATTCGAGCCGCTCGGCGAAGAACTCGTGCTCGCTCCCCGGCCCGCCTCGGCCCTTCAGGTCGCCGAAGTCGCCGGTGAGGTTCTCCTCGAGCCAGGTTCGCACCGCGGTGGCGAACTCGGCGGCGGCGTCCGGCGTCGACTTCGCCCATTCACCCAGGTCGACGGCACGATCGGCGAGATTGATCGAGGTCATGCGCGCTAGCATAACCTACCAAGCACTTGCTAGGTTTAGCTCTATGGCGCAGACCCCCCAGCCCGGGCCACTCCCCACTCCGACCACCCCGGCCGCGTTGCGGCATGCCGCGCACGCGTGGCCCGACCGTATCGCCCTCGTCGACGGGCAGTGGCAGAGTTCGTCGCATCCGCCGGTGCAGCTGACGTGGGCCCAACTGCACGACGCCGTCCGTGCGTTCGCCGGCGCACTCGGGGCGTCGGGGGTCCGGCCCGGAGATCGGGTCGCGATCTGGGCGCCCAACAGCCACCACTGGCCGGTCGCCGCGCTCGGCGTTCACCACGCCGGAGCAGTCCTGGTGCCGCTGAACACCCGCTACACCGCAAGCGAGGCGATCGAGATCATCGAACGCTCGGGTGCACGGGGGGTCGTCGTGTCCGGTGAGTTCCTCGGCGTCGACCATGCGGCCGAACTCCTCCGCGACCACCGCGGTGCGATGCCCGAACTCGTCGTCCGGGTGCCTCTCACGCAGGATGCGGAGGTCCCCGACGGCGCCGTGGACTGGGACGACTTCCTCGAACGCGCGACCAGCGAATCGCTGATGGAGGCGGATCGTCGAGCAGAGGCGCTCTCACCCGACGACCTCTCCGACATCCTGTTCACCTCCGGCACCACCGGAAAGTCCAAGGGCGTGTTGGCCACTCACCGGCAGACCCTGGCCGGCTCACACGGTTGGGGGGCCAACGCCGGCCTGAATCCCGACGATCGCTACCTGATGGCCAATCCCTACTTCCACACCTTCGGGTACAAGGCGGGCATTCTGCCCTGCGTCCTGTTCGGGGTGACCATGCTCCCCCTCGCGGTCTACTCACCGCAGCAGGCCATGCAGCTCGTGTCCGACCAGCGGGCGACCGTCTTCCCCGGCGCACCGACCATCTTCCAGACCATCCTGGACGACCCCCGGCGGACCGACCACGACCTGTCGAGCCTGCGCATCGTCGTGACCGGCGCCGCGATCGTGCCCGTCGTCCTCGTCGAACGGTTGCAGCACGAACTCGGGATCGACACCGTCATCACCGCCTACGGGCTGACCGAAGCGAGCGGTTTCGTCTCCACCTGCACCCCTGAGGACGACGACGAGACCGTCGCCAACACCTGCGGTCGCGCATTCCCCGGCATGGAGATCAGGCTCTCCGACGAGGGCGAGGTGCTGGCTCGCGGCGACATGGTGATGGTCGGCTACCTCGACGACCCGGAGGCCACCGCCGCCACCATCGACGCCGACGGCTGGCTGCACACCGGCGACATCGGCACGCTCGACGACCGCGGCAACCTCAAGATCACCGACCGGCTCAAGGACATGTACATCTGCGGCGGCTTCAACGTCTATCCCGCCGAGATCGAGCAGACCCTGGCCCGGCTCGACGGCGTCACCGAATCGGCGGTCATCGGCGTCCCCGACGAGCGCCTCGGTGAGGTCGGCCGCGCCTACCTGACCGTGCGGAAGGACGCCGACCTCGACGAGGACCGCGTCATCGCCTATGCCAAACAGCACCTCGCGAACTTCAAGGTCCCCCGTTCGGTGGTGTTCGTCGACGAGTTCCCGCGCAACGCGTCCGGGAAGATCCTCAAGCGCAACCTGACCTAGTCCCCTCCCCGCGTTTCGTAGCAGCAATGCGCGCTATTTGCGTATTGTCGCTACGAATTTCGGGGTGGGAACCAGGCCGGGCGGTTGTGCGTCGAAAGTCGCATGACCGAAGCCCTGCGCGCGATGATCGCGGCCCACGACGGCGTGTTCACCACTCGACAGTTGCTCGACGAAGGAGTGTCCGCCGACGCCATCCGGCACCGCGTGCGTAGCGGCGAGTGGATACGAGTCGCCCGAGGCGTCTTCCGGGTGGCCGATCGCACCGTCGACGACCGCATGAGGATGCGGCTCGCGGTGCTCCGCTCCGGACCGGGAGCATCCCTCGCAGGCGCGGCCGCCGCGTGGTGGCATGGGCTCACCGCGCAGGCTCCCGCCACCGCCGTGGTGGTTGCACCGCACGGTCGCCACGGAATGCCGGTAGAGGGTGCTCGGGTATGGCATCGCACCCTGGACCTCCGGGATCTGACCGAGATGGACGGCCTGACGGTGACCGCGCTGGAGCTGACTGTCCTCGACGCCTCGGTCGAGATCGGCGTCAGGGTGATGGATTCGGCCCTGCTGAACAAGAAGGTGACGGTCACAGCACTCGACGCCGTTCAGCGCCGCAATGCGGGGCGTCGTGGATCGCCGCGAGCGCGGGCGATGCTGGAAGCAATGTCGTCCGGTGCGAGATCGGAGGCCGAACGCCTCACCGCGCACATCCTGCGCGGGTCCGAACTCACGGGGTGGTCGGTGAACACACCCGCGTGCGGTTACGTCCTCGACTTCGCATTCGAGACCGCGAAGGTCGCGATCGAGATCGACGGCATGGCGTTCCACAGCGATGCCCTCGCGTTCCAGCGGGACCGGACGCGTCAGAACGACCTCGTCGCGAACGGCTGGACCGTGCTGCGGTTCACCTGGCACGACGTCACGGCGCGCCCGGCCTGGGTGCTGGCTCAGATCCGAGCGGCCCTACGCCGGAAATCCGTAGCGTGAATGCGGACATAGCGCGCATTGACGCTACGAAATCCCGCGCGGGGGTCAGGCGCGAGGCTTCACCAGCGGGAACAGGATCGTCTCGCGGATGCCGAGGCCGGTGAGGGCCATCAGCAGCCGGTCGATGCCCATGCCGGTACCGGTGGTCGGGGGCATGCCGTACTCCATCGCGGTGAGGAAGTCCTCGTCGAGGACCATCGCCTCGTCGTCACCGGCGGCGGCCAGGCGGGCCTGGTCGACGAAGCGTTCGCGCTGGATGACCGGGTCGACGAGCTCCGAGTAGCCGGTGGCCAACTCGAATCCGCGGACGTAGAGGTCCCACTTCTCCACGACGCCCGTCACCGACCGATGCGCGCGTACCAACGGTGAGGTCTCGACCGGGAAGTCGCGGACGAAGACCGGCCGGTCCAGCTTCTCCCCGACCATGTGCTCCCACAGCTCCTCGACGAGCTTGCCGTGCCCGTATCCCTTGTCCTTCGGGATCTCCAGGCCGACACGCGCCGCGATGGCGAGCAGTTCCTCGACGCTGGTCTCGCCGTCGGCCCCGGCCGGCACGATCTCCTCGCCGAGGGCCTCCGACAGGGACGGGTACATCTCGAGCGCCGTCCACTCGCCCGACAGGTCGTAGGTCGATCCGTCGGGCATCGTCGGGGTCTGGGTGCCCAGTGCGGCCTGCGCGACCTCCTGGACCAGTTCGCGGGTCATCACCGCGGAGTCGTCGTAGGTGCCATACGCCTGGTAGGTCTCGAGCATCGCGAACTCGGGCGAGTGCGTGGAGTCGGCGCCCTCGTTGCGGAAATTGCGGTTGATCTCGAAGACGCGCTCGATCCCGCCGACGACGCAGCGCTTGAGGAAGAGTTCGGGTGCGATCCGTAGGAACAGGTCCATGTCGAACGCGTTGGAGTGCGTCACGAACGGACGCGCCGCGGCCCCGCCGTGCAGTGTCTGCAGCATCGGGGTCTCGACCTCGAGGAAGCCCCGACGACCGAGTGCCGCACGGAGTTCGGCCATCACCGAGATCCGGGTGCGGGCGATGCTACGCGCCTCGGGACGCATGATGAGGTCGACATAGCGCTGCCGGACCCGCGTCTCCTCGTTCAAGTCCTTGTGCGCAACCGGCAAGGGGCGCAACGACTTCGACGCCATCTGCCAGCCGTCGGCCATGACCGACAGTTCGCCGGTGCGGGAGCTGATGACCTCACCGGAGATGAACACGATGTCGCCGAGGTCGACCTCGGCCTTCCAGCGTCCCAGCTCTTCTTCCCCGACGCCGTTGAAGCTGACCATCGCCTGCAGCTGGGTCCCGTCGCCCTCCTGCAGGGTCGCGAAACACAGTTTACCCTTGTTGCGCAGGAAGATCACGCGGCCGGTGACGCCGACGTGCTGCCCGGTCTCGGTGCCGGCCTCGAGTTCGGGGTAGGCGGCACGGATTTCGCCGAGGCTGTGGGTGCGGGGGATCGAGACCGGATACGGCTCGCGACCCTCGGCCAGGATGCGCTCGCGCTTCTCGCGGCGGATGCGCAGCTGCTCGGGAGTCTGCTCGTCGAAGATGTCGGTCGTCGAACCGGAAACGTCGGCCGGGGCGGTGCTGGTCGGGCTGTCACTCACCCCACGCACCCTATCGGGGCCGGTCACCGACTCCCAACTCACCGCAGGCTCGCTCCGGCGCGCGCGTCGGGACCCGACGCGTCAGGTCAGCTCTCGTGCGCGGAGATGATGGCGAGGTCATCGGGGCGGATCCGGCCGTTCACACGCGCCGAACGCATCCGGCGATGACCGCCGACCACGAACACCGCACCGTGGACGCCGCGCGCCTGCAGGTGCCAGGCGAGCCATTCGGCTTCGTGGCCGTCCTCGCTCACCAGAATCCACCGGGAGTCGAATCGCGCGGATCGTAGCGACTCCGGCGAGTTCGGAGTGAGGCGATCGAGGACCTCGACGGCGTCGATGGCCAGCGCGCCGAGGAGTGCGCCGTCGATCTCACGTCGGCGATGGGAGCGCACATCGACGGGGACGGCGCCTGCGGCCACCGCGGCGGAATAGTCGCTGACCTGCACCGACAGCGGGGCCGATGGAGCCGGGGCGACGATCGGGGAAGCCAGGGCGAGCACCGAGCTGTGAGCGGTGCGTGCGGCGGGAACAGCAGAAGGGGCAACCGAAGCGGTCATGAGAGGGAGTCCTCAGGTGTGATCGAGACGAGCGGGGAGCGCGAAGTGGGCAGCCGCAGATGCGGTACTAGCCCCGACAACACTCCTGACAGCTCTGGATCACGGCGACGAGTATGCCACAAGCAGCCGGGCCCGGCCAGGGTTCGACGACGGTGGCCCTGCTCACGCCCGGGGCGGGTGCCAGTCCTGCAGGCGGCGCATCCGTGCGTCGAGTACCGCGTCGGGCGTCATCCGCAGCACCAGGTCGCGGGCCCAGGCAGCGGGGCGGGCGTGTATCTGTCCGACCCGGCCGACCATCGACGCCTGCCGCGCGATCTGCTGGGTGCGCGGCCGTCGGAGCCTGTCGTAGGTGACCAGCGCATCGCCGACCCCCTCGCGGCCGGCACGGCACACGAGGGCGCTCAGCGTTGCCGCGTCCTCCATCGCCAGATTGGCCCCCTGGCCGAGGTTGGGCGTCATCGCGTGCGCGGCATCGCCGACGAGAACACCTCGAGCCCTCACGAAAGTCAGCAACGGTCGCGCGAGCTCCTCGATCGGCAGGTGCCCGACATCGGCCGTGTCGGTGGCGTCGAGCAGTTCGGTGATCGGCCGGTGCCACCCCGAGAAACGTTGCCGCACATCGTCGAGTCCGCCGCCGGCGCGCGTTCCGTCGTCCGAGACCGAGGCGAACCAGTACACGTGCCCGTCGGGCAGGGGCGCGATCCCGAACCGTTGCCCTCGGCCCATCGTCTCGCCCGCCGCATCGAGGGCGACCGGCGTCGACGTGATGGCCCGCCACGCGGAGTACCCACACGGGACGACGCCAGGGTCGCCGACGACCGCGGCCCGCACGCGGCTCCGAAGGCCGTCGGCGCCGACGATCAGGTCGCAGTCCGCGAGCTCGGTGCCGTCGGACAGCCGTACCCATCCGTCGACGACATCGCAGTCGACGACGCCGGCGCCGGTTCGGAGGTCGACCCTGCCCGACACGGCATCGAGCAGCGCCGCGTGCAATTCGGTGCGGCGCACCACCCGCATGTCGGCGAGAGACCCGGGATCGAATTTGCTGAGCCACCGGCCGTCGGGCCGGCGCGTTCCGCTGACCGGCGGCGCCATCGAGTCCGGTACCGCGGGGATGACCGCAGACAATCCGAGCGACCCGAGGGCTCGTCGACCGTTGCCGAAGATGCTCAGCCCCGCGCCTCCCCCACGCACCTCTGGTGCCCGCTCGACAAGTGTCACGTCCGCACCGGTCGATGCCATCCCGGCGGCGGTACACAGTCCCGCGATCCCGGCGCCCACGATCACGACCTTCATCGACTTCTTCTCCACATGGAGAAGAAGTTAGCAGATAATCTTCTCCGTGTGGAGAAATCGCCGAACCCTTCGACGCGTGACGTCCTGCTCGACACCGGAATCGCCCTCATCGGGACCGTGGGGATCCGGCGGGCCTCCGCCCGCGCCGTCGAAGACGCGGCGGGGGTGCCGCACGGGAGTGTCCGGCACCATTTCGGCGGGCAGAGCGGGCTCCTCGCCGCCCTGGTCGAGCACGTCTTCGCCGGCGATCAGGCCGCCGACGGGGAGTCGACACGGGAGGTGATCGCTCGCTGGCTGGGCGCCGACCGTGTCCGGACGAAAGCGCGGTACGAGCTCATGCTGCTCGCCACCCGCGACGACGCGCTACGGCGCTCCATGGTCGCGCACCGGGACCGGTACGTCGCGGGCCTCGTCGACGGGGGGATGTCCCGTACCGACGCCCGCCAACTCGTCGCCGCCCTCGACGGGCTGGTCCTCGACGCCCTGCTGCGCGATGCCGACGGCACCGATGCCGGTCACGATCCGAGCCGTCTGCTGCGCGCATTCCGTTGACTCTCGGCCGTGGGTGTCACGGCGCCCCCACGAGATCGGCCACCAGCGCGCGTAGGTGGTCGGCCAGCGCGTCGACGCCGGGTTGTTCGACCGGGAAGTGACCGCATCCGCTCAGCAGCCGGACCTCGGTGGGTGCGGCTATCCGTCGGGCGAAACGCACGCTGACCTCCGGCGGCGTCCAGGTGTCGGAGGCGGGGTGGACGAGCAGCACCCGCGGACCCCCGTAGCTTTCCGGGCGGGGCGACCGATGGGTCATCAGATCCGCCAGAAAGCCCAGCGACACAGACGATCCCCCGCCGAGTGGGTCGTCGGCGCAGGCCCTCGACAACGCCGGGTCGAGGCTCATCGCGGACATCGGCGCGACCCAGCGGATCGGGAACCGCACCCGCCCCACGGCTCCGATTCGCGCGAGCACCTGCACCAGTGGGATCAGTCGCGCGAGCGCGGGCGTGCGCGCGACTGCTCGCCGCGCATCCGGATCGCCGGCCAGATCGAGCAGGCAGGTCGCGACGACCGCGGCCACGCGTCCTGTCCGGTCGGCGACCTCGTAGGCGAGCATGCCGCCGAGGCTCGCGCCCAGCACCACGAGGGGGCGCGGGTCGTCCTCGGTCTCGGCCATCACGAGGTCGCTCACCAGATCGACCCAGTCGTCATAACGGACGCGCCCGGGATCGGGCACACGCGTAAGGCCGTACTGGGGCAGATCGGGGGCGAGCACGTCGACACCCTGCTCCGCGAGGATCGCGGCGAGCGGCCAGACCAGCCCGCTGTGACCACCGCCGCCGTGCAGCAGAAGTGCACGCACGGGTGCGGCATCCCGGGATGCGCGCCGGACGTGCACGTCCACCTGACCGCAGGGGCGGGTCGTACTCGCCGGCCACGCCCACCATGTCGACTCGGCGACGACCCCGGCGGCGGCCGACCGCCACGGCTCGGGTAGGAAGCGGTAGTAGGATTCGATGCTCACCCATCCATCGTCGATCCGACGGAAGGGCCGGACAACTCGCGTTCTCGCAGGATCGAGCTCATGCGCAAAACCCCACGGCAACAACGCTCGTCGTTCACCGTCGAGACGATCCTCGAAGCGGCGGCTCAGCTTCTCGACACCGAGGGCGCCGCGATGACGACCAACGGCATCGCCGAGCGGGCCGGGGTGTCGGTGGGTTCGATCTACCAGTACTTCGGAGACAAACAGGCCATCTTCGACGAACTCGCACGACGACACCTCGAGTCCGCCGACCTGACGCTGATGACGATCCTCGACGACCATCCCGTCGGCTCCCGACCGTGGCCGGAGATCCTACGGCTGGTGATCGGCGCCGCGGTGCACGAGAACTCCACCCACGGCCGCGCGCATGGGCGCCTGCGCGAGCTGGCCGATCCGGTGCAGCTGGCTTCCGGATACACCGCCCTCATCGACAAACTGATCGATCGGCTTCGCCCCTACCTCGAGGGCGACGGGTGGTCGGCGGAGTCCGCGGACGCCGATCTGCGCCTCGCGTTCGCCGCCGTCGACGCCCAAGTCCATCAGCTGGCGGGATCGGGGTTCACCGAGTCCGAACTCGCCGAACGCATCACGACCTACACACTGAACGGGCTGCGCAGCTGAGACCGGTCGCGGTGCCGTGAGATCACTTACCGCGGCGGGGATTGGCCTTGGCGCGTTCGTGGACCAGCCGGAGTCCGTCCAGGGTCAGGTGCGGGTGGTGGTCGGTGAGTGACCGGCATTCGTCGAACATGAGCGGAGCGAGATAGCCGGTGGCGACGACGGTCACGTCGTCGCCGTCGAAACCGGGGACGGTGTCACAGACCCGATCGACGAGGCCGTCGACCTGCCCCGCGAAGCCGTAGAGGATGCCCGACTGCAACGCCTCGACGGTGTTCTTGCCGAGCACGCTGCGCGGTGGCATCAACTCGACCTTCCGCACGGTGACGGTGTGTTCGGAGAGGGCCTCGACGGCCAGGTTGACCCCGGGCGCGATGGCGCCGCCGAGGAACTCACCCTTCGCCGACACCGCGTCGACGACCGTCGCGGTACCGAATGCCACCACGATGCAGGGACCACCGAATTCATGATGCGCGGCAAGACAGTTCGACACCCGGTCGGTCCCGACCTCCTTCGGGTTGTCGACCAGCAGCGGAACGCCGGTGCGCACACCGGGTTCGAGCAGCACGTGCGGACCGTTCCCGAAGTAGCGCGGGACCATCACGCGTAACTCGCGCAGGAGCGACGGCACGGTCGACAACGCACTGACCCCGGTGACCTGCTCGATGTCGTCGCCGAGCATTCCGCGGAACGCCCACGCCAGCTCGTCCGCGGTGTAGTGGGGATCTGTGTGAATCCGCCAATCACGCACCAGGCGTGCATGATCCCCGGACCCGGCGTAGACGCCGAGGTGGATGTTGGTGTTGCCGATGTCGACGGTGAGAAGCATGGTCGGGGACGGGTCGTGGGACGGTCGCGTCGACGTCAGATCGACGCGTCGGCGAAGACCGGGCTGTCGAGGTGCCGGGGATCGAGGAGTCCTGATCCCTCGGGGACGTCCGCCGGGTCGTCACCGGTGGTCTCGATGCGGTTGCGGTCGTCGACGAAGACGACGTTGGGCGAGTATTCGCGCAGTTCGGCCTCGTCGAGCATGCCGTAGGCGATGATGATCACCAGATCGCCTGGGTGAACGAGATGCGCTGCGGCACCGTTGATCCCGATGACCCCGCTGCCACGCTCGCCGGCGATGGCGTACGTCACCAGCCGCGCACCGTTGTTGATGTCGACGATGGTGACCTGCTCGCCTTCGAGGAGCCCGGCGGCGTCGAGCAGGTCCGAGTCGATGGTCACCGAGCCGACATAGTGCAGGTCGGCCTGGGTCACGGTGGCCCGGTGGATCTTCGAGGTCATCATGGTGCGCAGCATGGTCATCGTCCCTCTGTGGTGGTTGTGGTGGCGTTGTTCCAGGCGATTTCTTCTTCGAGTGCGGCGAGTCCGCCGATGCTCACCCCGACGTTGTCGATCAACCGGGCCGGGCCCAGGCGAGCGGCGACGAGGAGTCGTCCGGCGCCCGACTCGGGCGGGTCCTCGAGTTGCCGGCCGCGCAACTCCAGGTAGTCGACCTCGATCTCGGGCACCGTGGCCAGCACCGACCGCGCGGTGTCCACGATCGCCTCCCGGCCACCTGCGGCGGCATGGGCCCCGGCGACGAGGGCCGCCGACAGGGCCGTCGCGAGTTCGCGCTGTTCCGGGGTCAGGTAGCGGTTGCGCGAGGACATCGCGAGTCCGTCCGACTCGCGCACGGTCGGGACCCCGACGATGTCGACGTCGAGGTTCAGGTCGGTGACCATCTGCTTGATCAGCACGAGCTGCTGGTAGTCCTTCTCACCGAAGAACGCGGCGTTCGGTCCGACGATGTTCAGCAGTTTGAGCACCACCGTGAGCATCCCGGCGAAATGGGTGGGCCGTGAGAGTCCGTCGAGGATTCCACCGGCCTCGCCCGGGTGCACCATCGTGCGGCGGCCGTTCGGATACATCGACGCCGCGCTGGGCGCGAAGACCAGCTCGACGCCCAGCGGCTCGAGGAGCGCGAGGTCGGCATCCAGGGTGCGCGGATAGGCGTCGAGGTCCTCGCCCGCCCCGAACTGCAGGGGGTTGACGAAGATGGAGACCACCACGACCGTGTTGCCCTTCGCCTTCGCCGCGCGCACCAGCTGGAGGTGCCCGGCGTGCAGGGCGCCCATGGTCGGGACCAGCACGACCCGCTTGCCCGCCGCGCGCAGGGTGCGGGTGACACGCGAGAGGGTCGCGGGCTCGCGATGCACGGTCATCGCGCCGGCGGAGAATGTCGGTTCGGTCTCGCCGGTGGCGCTCACGGGGTCTCCTTCGATCGGGGAGGTCATCGGTCCTCCAGGACGTCGAGTAGTGCTGCCGGCGCATCGGTGCGGTCGGCCGCGCGCCGCGCGAGCGTGCGGTAGGCGTCGGCGATGCCGTGGGGGCCCGGGCCGCCGGGGACGGCTCGCAGAGCGGCGAGGTGCCGGGCGACCGCGGCGGCGTCGCCGCGCGCAACCGGTCCCGTGAGCGCCGACGGACCGAGTTCGAGGACATTGCGCAGGGATGCGGTGACCAGCGGACCGAGGATCCGCTCGGCCAGACGATCTCCCGAGCCATCGACCGTCGCGGTGTCGCGGCCGGAGTGATCGATGGCGGCGTTCAAGGCGGTGACCGCATCGGAGATGAGCGCGATGAGGTGGTTGGCGCCGTGCGCGAGCGCGGCGTGATAGAGCGTCCGGTCCTCCTCGGCGATCCGCACCGGGTCGCCGCCCATCTCCAGGACGAGTGACGAGGCGATGGCCTCCCCGATCGGATCGGCCGCCGTGATGGCGAAACAGGCGTTCGTCAGACGGGCGGTGTCCTCTTCCGAGCCCACGAAGGTCATGGCCGGATGCAGTGCGATGCCGAGCGCCCCACGGTCCGTCAGCGGTCGGAGCACACCGACGCCCTGGGCGCCGGCGGTGTGCGCGACGATCGTGCCGGGTCGTAGCGCTCCGCCGGCCGCGATCTGGTCCACCACCGCCTCCAGCGAGGCATCCGGAACGCTCAGCAGCAACAACTCGCTGCGGGCGACGACCGAGTCGAGTGCAAGCATCTCCGTGTCGGGAAGGCGCCGGGCCGCTCGACGTCGGGACTCGGGGGATCGGGCGACCACTGCTCCGACCACGTGTCCGGCCTTTTCCAGCGCCTCACCCAAGGCCGTGCCGACGCGGCCAGCGGACACGATGCCGACGGTGAGCCGGGCGGGAGCAGGAAGATTCGACATACCGGGGAAGGGATCGGATGCCTCGGAATACGGGTACGTGTGATCACCGAAGGCGTCATCGCCACCGGGCTGCCGTGCCGACGGCACACCGGATTCACCGCTCGGTGAGGTCACCGCTGTCCTCCAGAAGTCGTTCCAGTCCCGCCTCTGCCGAAACGACCGCAGCGGGAGCGAACTTCCGCGTGGGCGTCGGCACGGGTACCAGACGTTGCAGAGCAAGGTTAGGTCCAGCGAGCGGGCCGGGGCCAATGTCTGTGACAGGTGTCACCCCTCCGCTGCACGCCGCTCACCCTCGCCGCCATCGATCGCATCACCGACACCGGCTGTGACCTGCGGCTGACCGGCGTAGTCTGAGGCGGACCAGCCTTCTCGTCACCGCAGCCCTCCTCGAAGGGAGTCCCGCAGATGAGCCTGGAACCGGGTACCCAGTTCGCCGGGTACACGATTGTGGGCAAGATCGGTGCCGGGGGCATGGGCGAGGTGTACCTGGCGCGCCACCCGCGCCTCCCCCGCCACGACGTCATCAAGGTGCTGGCCGAGCACGTCTCGAACGACCCGACCTTTCGCGCCCGGTTCACCCGGGAGGCCGACCTGGCCGCCCAGCTCGACCACCCGTGCATCGTCAGCGTCTACGACCGCGGCGAGGTGGACGGCCGACTGTGGATATCGATGCAGTACGTCGCAGGCACCGACGCGGCAGCACTGATCGCCGCGACACCCGGAGGGCTACCGCTCGCCGATGTCGGCGCGGTGGGTGACGCCATCGGTGCCGCTCTGGACCACGCGCACCGGCACGGACTCCTGCACCGCGACGTCAAACCGGCGAACATCCTCCTCAGTGCCGAAGACGGCGAACCGGGACGACCGGATGCGCCGGAACGACGACGGATCAGGCTGGCGGACTTCGGGATCGCTCGTCAGACCGACGGTGGCACGGCGCTCACCTCGGCCAACCTCGTCATCGGCTCGTTCCCGTACTCCTCTCCGGAGCAACTGTCGGGACAGACCCTCGACGCCCGCAGCGACGTGTATTCGCTCGCGTGCACTGTCTTCGAACTCCTCACTGGCACAGTGCCGTTCACTGGACCTACGCCGGCGATGCTGATCCATCATCACCTCGTCACGCCACCGCCCGCGGCCTCCGATCTGCGCCGGGATGTGCCCCGGGCGGTGTCCGACGCCGTCCGCCACGGCATGGCCAAGAATCCCGCCGACCGGCCACCCTCTGCGGGTTCCCTTGCGGCCGAGCTACGTTCGGCGATCGACACCACAGGTTTCTTTCCGGTGATCACGCGCACCGGACCCGCCATGCGGGCGCGCACCCAGGTCGCACCGACCCAGCACGCCCCCACCGCCGCCATCCCGACGGCACAAGGGGCATCGCGCCTCCCGCGGACACCACCCACGCCGTCACCCGTGCACGGATTCCCCACCGTGACAGCATATTCGGAGTTGCCGGACCAGACCGTCGGCGGACCGGACCCAGGCGCCGCCACCGTTCGCGCATCCCGTGACCTCCCTGTGCTGGACGCCCTGCCGAACGGTCCTGCCGCCACACGCCGTACGACCGCGTCGCTGGCCTGCGGTGTCGCCGCCTTGCCGCTGAGCGTCGTCGGCGGGCTCGGACTCCCGGTGGGCGTGGCCGGCTGGTATCTCGCCGGGCGCGGAGTGCCATCGTCGGCAGGCAGGCTCGCGAGAACGCTGTGCGTCGTCGGGATCGTCCTCAGCGTCGCGTTCATCGTGTTCACCGTCGGCCACGCGATGACGATCCAGTTCTGACGGTGAATACCGTTGTGCCCAACAGGGTTTGGTCAGTGACTACCCACGGGCGTGTAGGGACTGGCGGACGCGCGGCCCTGTCGTGAGAGCACGCCGAACATCGTATCGACCACCCACAGCGTCAGAACGCCGGCGATGATGTCGACGACGTCGTCGAACGGTGACCGGAACCTGGGCGAGAACGGGTCGAGGACCTTCGAGACCGGTACGTCGAGCAACTTGCCGGTGCCGTCGACGACGGCATCCACCGGATTCGACGCCCAGCCCTCGTAGGCGTTGATCGCCAGCAACGCGATGACGGGGATCGCCAGAACCCACCAGAATCCGCGCCGGCGCGCCACCGACCAGGCCACGATCAGCATGAGGACGAAAGCCGGCGTGTTCTCCGAACAGAACGTCAGCACGGGGTACTCCCCCGACCGGACGAGTACCGGAACCTGGCCTCCCCAGAAGCCGAGGGCCCCCACCGCACCGATCACCACAGCGAGCCCCGACCGGAGCGGACTGCGCGACCAGATGCCCAGCACGAGCACCATGTACAACGGCATCAGCGCGGTCAGCGCCCAGATCAGGATCAGACTCGTCTCCGGGCCGTTCGTCTTCAGGTTCGCGTAGTACTCGGGGAAGGGCGTGCCGTCATGGGTGTCGAACCCGAAGAGCCACAACACCGTCGGCCACCAGGCGATGACGGGAAGGAACAACGCCGCGCTCACCAGGGACTGGCGCACCGCACCACCGCGCTCGGTGTACCGGATCGGAACCCCGGCCGCGTCGGACCGGCCGTTCCGACCAGACTCCCCACCTGCGAGCGCGTCGCTCATGGAGGAATTCTAGGGCGATCGTCCAAGTCGCACGGGCGATTCGACGGGCCCGGTCACGGAAGTGAACCGAACAGATGACGAACCAGTACGCCGCCGCGGGGGTTTGCGCTCAGCCGTCGCGGCGGCGACGGCCTCCACCGGTCGACTCCGTCTGCTGACGCAGCTGATTGAGCAGCTCGGAAACCGGCAATCCCGCGGAGTGCGCCGATTCGGCGTCATCCTCGGGGGCGCGCCGCCGGCGTCCGCCACCGTAGGAGTCGGCGGGGCGGCCGGCGTTGCCCTCGTGTCGGCCCGCGGCACCGAGGAACGGCGGCGGTTCCACGGCGTCGGCCGTGGTGTCGTCCTCGCCGGACGGGGCGCCGGCGTCATGCTGGGCCGCCTCGGCGTTCTCGGCGTCTGCCGGGGACGCGACTCGATCGGCGCCGGTCGACCATTCGTCGGTCGGGGTGTCGTCGGTGTACAGGGGCTGATCGGCCGGAACCGATGCCGACTCACCCTCACCCTCCGACGGGTTCGGTGATGTCGCGTCGGCCTCGTTGCCGAGGTAGAAACCCCCCGAGAACGGCAGCGACGACGACTCCGCGGACTCCGTTCGCGCTCCCGTCACAGGAGACGCGGGAGATGGGTGACCGGACTGCCCGGCCTCGACGACCTCGGCGTCGGACACCTCCTCACCGCCGGTTGCCGCGCCCGCCGAGCGGTCGTCACCTCCGAACGACGGGAACGTCACCCGGCTGCCCGCGGACGGACCCGACGTCTGTCCCTGCATCTCGTCGTCGGGGACCTCGGTCGCGATACGACCCGAGATGGGGTCGTCGGTGATGACCGGGATCACCTCGGTCATCTCGTTGGGGTCGCCCTGACCGGAGTGGCGGCCGTCGTCGGCGGTCGGCGCGGTCGCCGCGAAGTCGCGGGCCGCGAGGACACCGTCGTCGGCGTAGGCCGATCCGTACGCCCCGACACCCGCGAAGTCGCCGCCGAACGACGAACCGCCGTGGCGGCGGCGCGTGCGGGAGTCATCATCGAGCCCGGACGCGAGCTCGCGCATCTTCTCGCTCGAGAGCGCCGCCCGCTGGTCCGGCAGCGGCTCGCCGAGCAGCATCTCGAGGCTCGACCGCAGCGCGAGGACCTGTGCCTTGAGTTCGGAGAGCTCCTCGTTGGACTCCGCCGTGACCTCTTTGCGGATCGTGGTCTCGACATCGAGCTCGTACTGACGGCGCGCAGCGATCTCGCGCTCGAGCTGCAATTCGTACACAAGACGCAGGTCGCGACTCTTGGCTTCGGCGGTCTCGGCCTGTCGCCGGAACTTCGTGACCAGGATGGCGCCGATGACCGCTGCCCACAGCGCCGCGATGACGGCAAGGGACCCCGTGATCGACAACCGGTCGGTGAAGACCATCAGAATGCTGGCCGCCAGTGCGAGCACGATCAACAGACCGAGCAACCACTGAGCCGGCGAGCGACTCGAGCGGCGCGAGTCGGCGGAACGGCCGTTCGAGGTCGTCATGATCGTGAATTTACCCGCTGTGAGTGCATTCAGACGTCAAGCGGGTGCGGAGTTTCTCAGATGGCAGCCATGTTAAGGAACCATTCGGCACATCACCGGGCTTCGACGCGCGTGTCACGAATCGCCCACTGCGGGCGGATCGTCGGGAGCCCGGCAGCAGTACTCCAGCCACAACGCCGCGGCCGCGAGGAGCACTCCCCCGATCAGCCCCACGATCGCACCGGGCCGGTCGTGGTCGGCGGCCGCGAGATCGTGCTGGCCCAGCAGGAACGCGAGCAGCCCGAGCCACACCCCCACCGCGATCGCCCCGAGGATCGCAGAAGCCTTGGCCAGAGCCAGCACTCGCGCGGCGGTCAGCGGATGCAGTTGTCCGCGCGCGCGACCCACGTCCCGGGACTCCACCCGTGACCGGACGACGAAGGCGATGACGATCTCGAGCGCCGCAAGCACATACAGCACCAGGCCGGCGAGCAACGGCAGAGGCGGGAAATCGGAATAGTTGTAGCGCACCAGAATCCAGGCGGCGATTGCCGTGACCGCGGCGATCGTCACGAGATCGCGGGCGCGGGTGGGACCGAGTCCGGACTCGTCGTCGTCCTGCTCCGGCCGACGCGGATCGGGCGAGTTCATCGCATCCCGCCCGTCAACCGGTCGACGACCCGGACCGCGTCGCGTTCGGCCGCGTCGAGTTCGTCGACGAGGTCGTCGACCCGACGTTCACCGCCGGGCGTCCACAGCGTGGCGTCCGGTTCGATCTCGAGCCAGGGAACGAGGACGAAAGCGCGTTCCGCCGCACGCGGATGAGGCAGGGTGAGGGCCGGATCGTCGCTGACGACGACACCCGCCGCATCCGTCACCGAGATCACGTCGACGTCGAGTGTTCTCGGACCCCAACGGATGTCGCGGGTTCGCCGGGCAGCGTGCTCGAGTTCGAAGCCACGGTCGAGCCACTCGCGGGCATCGGCTTCGCCCTCGACGACGAGCGTGATGTTGAGAAAGTCGTCCTGGTCGACCCCACCCCACGGCGGTGTCGCGTACACCGCGGACACCGCGACCAGGTCGGCTGCGAAACCGTCGACAACGGACCGCAGGTGGGCCAACGGATCACCGACGTTGGAGCCCGCCGACAGGACCGCGCGGCTCATCGGGTGCCCTTGCGTGATCGGCGGGTCACCACCGCGACGTCGTCGAAGGTCAGCGGGATGGGCGCCGACGGCTTGTGCACGGTGACCTCGCACGCGCTGATCCGCTCATCGGTCATGATGGAGTCCGCCACCTCCCCGCCGACCGTCTCGATGAGGTTGCGTGGTTCACCCCCGACGATGCCGGCGACCTGCTGTGCCAATGCTCCGTAGTCGACGGTCTCGTTCAGGTCGTCGGTGGCGGCCGCGGCCTGCAGATCGAGCCAGAGCACGACGTCGATGAAGAAGTCCTGGCCGTCCGCGCGCTCGTGATCGAACACGCCGTGGTTCCCGCGGACCTTGAGGCCGCGCAGTTCGATCCGGTCAGCCATTCGTTTCTCCTACCGGTGACGAGGTACGCGAGCCCCCGGCTCGCCAGGCGGCCGCGACGGCGACCGCGTCGCGACTGCTCGAGACATCATGGACACGTACACCCCACGCGCCCGCCGCGGCCGTCAGCGCCGAGATCGAGGCGGTCGCGACGTCACGTCCGGCAGGTGGCCGGTCGACGCCGTCGCGATTCAGCAGTGTGCCGAGGAACCGCTTGCGGGACGCGCCGACCAGGATCGGGAAACCCAGACCCGTGAACGTGGGCAGCGCATGAAGCAACGCCCAGTTGTGTTCGGCGGTCTTGGCGAACCCGAGCCCGGGGTCGAGGATCAGCCGATCGGGGTCGACGCCGGCCGACACCGCAGCGTCGACCTGGGCCAGTAGTTCGCCGCTGACCTCGGCGACGACGTCGCGGTAGCCCCCGACGTCGCCACTGCGATGGGTGAAGCGGCGATCAGCGCTGTCACCGGCCGGCCGCCAGTGCATGAGAATCCACGGCAGGCCCGCGTTCGCGACGACGCGCGCCATGTCGGCGTCGGCACGACCACCCGACACGTCGTTGATGATCGCCGCGCCTGCGGCGATGGCGGCGTCGGCGACGGGTGCGCGCATCGTGTCGACGGAGACCGTCACGCCGTGCGCGGCGAGTTGGGTGATGACCGGGACGACACGGTCCGCCTCGAGGTCCGGGTCGACCCGGATGGCGCCGGGCCGGGTCGACTCCCCGCCGACGTCGATGAGGTCGGCGCCCTCATCGATCAACTCCAGCCCGTGCGCCACCGCCGCATCGGCATCGAGGTAACGGCCGCCGTCGGAGAACGAGTCCGCGGTCACGTTGAGGACGCCCATCACCAGCGTCCGGTGGTCACCACCGCCGTCGGGGACTGCGCGCGCGGTCACCGGGTGATCAGGTCGAGGGCTTCGCCGCGGGACACCGCACTGGTCTTGAAGATGCCCCGGACCGCAGAGGTCGTGGTGGTCGCGCCCGGCTTGCGGATACCCCGCATCGCCATGCAGAGGTGTTCGGCCTCGATGACGACGATGACGCCGCGGGGTTCGAGCCTGCGCATCATCGCGTCGGCGATCTGGCTGGTCAGCCGCTCCTGGACCTGGGGACGCTTGGCGTACAGATCGACGAGTCGGGCGAGCTTCGACAGTCCGGTGACGCGTCCCGACGCTCCCGGGATGTACCCCACGTGCGCGACACCGTGGAAGGAGACCAGGTGGTGTTCGCAGGTCGAGTACATCGGGATGTCCTTGACCAGCACCATCTCGTCATGGTCCTCGTCGAATGTCGTCGCGAGGACCTCGTCGGGCTCGGTGTACAGACCGGCGAACATCTCGCGGTAGGCGTTCGCCACCCGGGTGGGCGTGCGAATGAGACCCTCGCGATCGGGATCCTCGCCGACCGCGAGCAACAACTCGCGCACCGCGGCTTCGGCACGCGCCTGGTCGAAGTCGGGTCGGGATCCTTCGAGAACGGAGTCAGGGCGCTCGCTGATGCTCATCAGGTCACCTTACGAACTCGGCCGCTGGTCGTCGTCATCGGCGCGGCGTCCCCAGCCGTTGGTGCCGTTGTGTCCGGCACCCGAATCGGGCCCCTCGGGCGGCCATCCGGGCGCCGACCAGTCGCGCGGAGCGCCGTAGTCGGGCCGTGTACCCCCCGAGTACGGTCCGCCCGGACCGGGCGCCGAGCGGCCCGCCCCCGGATTCGGATAACCCGGGTTGGGATACCTCGAGTCGGGGCCCGGGTACTGGGGACTCGGGTACTGGGGGTTCGGGTACTGGGGATTCGGATACTGGGGGTCCGGGTACCGGGGCTCGGGGTGCTGCTGCGCCGGTGGTGTCGGTCCGCCCGACGTCCCCGGTTCGGGGTACATCGGCGGGTAGTTCGGCACCTGGCCCGGGATCGACTGGCCTCCCGGGTAGCCGGCACCCACCGGCTCCGGGATCTTCGCCTGCTCCGGCGGCGGCCACGGCTCGCCGCGTTCGATCGCCAGTTCTCCCGGCGTCTTCACCGGCGGCTTGTCGCTCGGGGTGCGCTCGCCGAAGTCGTTGAAGGCGGTGATCCGCGGCCGCTTGTCCACGTCCTCGAAGATCTTCTCCAGATCCTTGCGGGTCAGCGTCTCCTTCTCCAGGAGCTGCGTCGCGAGCACGTCGAGGGTGTCGCGGTACTCGGTGAGGATCGCCCAGGCCTCGGTGTGGGCAGCCTCGATGAGACGGCGAACCTCGTCGTCGATCTCGCTGGCGATCTCCGCGGAGTAGTCGGTGTGCGAGCCCATCGACCGGCCCAGGAACGGGTCGCCCTGGTCCTGCCCGTAGCGGACGGCGCCCAGCTTGGCGCTCATGCCGTACTCGGTGACCATCGCCCGGGCGATCTTGGTCGCCTGGTCGATGTCGGACGATGCACCCGTCGTCGGCTCGTGGAACACCAGTTCCTCGGCGGCGCGACCACCCATGGCCATGACCAGCCGCGCGATCATCTCCGACCGCGTCATCAGGTCCTTGTCCTGCTCCGGCACAGCGAGGGCGTGACCGCCCGTGCGTCCGCGCGCGAGGATCGTGACCTTGTAGATCGGGTCCAGGTCGGGCATCGCCCACGCGGCCAGGGTGTGACCACCCTCGTGATAGGCGACGACCTTGCGCTCGTGCTCGCTGATGATGCGGCTCTTGCGACGCGGTCCGCCGATCACACGGTCGACGGCTTCCTCGAGCGCCTCGGCGGTGATCGTCTGCTTGTTCTCGCGTGCGGTGAGCAGCGCCGCCTCGTTGACGACGTTGGCCAGATCGGCACCGGACATGCCCGGGGTCCGCTTCGCGAGACCGTCGAGATCGGCATCGGCATCGATCGGCTTGCCCTTGGCGTGCACCTTCAGGATCGCCCGCCGGCCGGCCATGTCGGGGTTGCCGACCGGGATCTGACGGTCGAAGCGACCCGGGCGCAGAAGCGCGGGGTCGAGGATGTCGGGGCGGTTGGTGGCGGCGATCAGGATGACACCCGACCGGTCGCCGAAGCCGTCCATCTCGACCAGGAGCTGGTTCAGGGTCTGTTCGCGCTCGTCGTGACCACCGCCGAGACCGGCGCCGCGCTGGCGGCCGACGGCGTCGATCTCGTCGACGAAGATGATGCAGGGGCTGTTGTTCTTGGCCTGCTCGAACAGGTCACGGACGCGGGACGCGCCGACGCCGACGAACATCTCGACGAAGTCCGAGCCGGAGATCGTGAAGAACGGCACCCCGGCCTCACCTGCGACCGCGCGCGCGAGCAGCGTCTTACCGGTTCCGGGCGGTCCGAACAACAGGACACCGCGCGGGATCTTGGCACCCAGCGCCTGATAGCGCGTCGGGTTCTGGAGGAAGTCCTTGATCTCGTACAGCTCTTCGACGGCCTCGTCGGCGCCTGCCACGTCGGCGAACGTCGTCTTCGGCATGTCCTTGGACAGCTGCTTGGCCTTCGACTTGCCGAAGCCCATGACACCGCCGCGACCGCCGCCCTGCATGCGGCTCATCACGAAGAAGAACAGGCCGAACAGCAGGATCATCGGCAGCACGAAGATGAGGATCTGCCACAGCACCGACTGCTCGTTGACGTTGGTGGTGTACTGCGCGCCGGTGGCCTCGACAGCGTCGAAGACCTGCTCGCCGGCCTGCGCCGGATACTTCGCGCTGATCTTGTCCGTGTCGGCGTCGTTCACCTTGACCGGAGTCTTGAGCTCGATGCGGAGCTGCTGCTCACGGTCGTCGATGCTGATGAACTTGGTGTTCTTCTTGTCCAGCTGCTCGAGTGCGACGGACGTGTCGACGCCCCGGTACTCCCGGCCGGAATCGCTCATCACGCTCCAGCCCCACAGGGCGAGCAGGATGAGCGCCAGGATGGCGAGGTTGCGGAAGACTGTCTTACGGTTCATGCCAGTTGGTGGGGGTCGGGCTGGCTCGCGGGATCGTGTCCCGGCGCCGACGCCTCTCCCATGTCCTTCCCATCGACGTACACATTGAGGCTACCGGTCAACGATCGCGCTGGTGGATCCGTTCCCGTGCAGGTAGAACACGGTGCGCCCACCGGATGCGACGCGTCCGGCCGCCCGGCGGGTTCAGAGCGCGTAGACCGAGGGTTTCAGCCGGCCGATGTACGGGAGGTCGCGATACCGCTCGGCGTAGTCGAGGCCGTACCCGACGACGAACTCGTTCGGGATGTCGAAGCCGATGTCGGCGACGCGTACCGGCGAACGGACGGCCTCCGGTTTACGCAGGAGCGTGCACACCTCGAGGCTGCGCGGTGACCGGGTCGCGAGGTTCTTCATCAGCCACGACAGGGTCAGCCCGGAGTCGATGATGTCCTCGACGATCAGCACGTCACGGCCCTCGATGTCACGGTCGAGATCCTTGAGGATCCGGACCACGCCCGACGAGGACGTCGACGACCCGTAGCTCGACACCGCCATGAACTCCATCTGCGACGGGATCGGCAACGCGCGGGCGAAATCGGTCATGAACATGATCGCGCCCTTGAGCACGCCGATGAGGACCAGGTCCTCCTCGATGTCGGCATACCGGGAGGCGACGGAGTGGGCGAGTTCGGCGGTGCGCTGTTTGATCTGCTCCTCGGTGATCAGAACAGCGTCGATGTCAGCGGCATACGGATCGGCAAACTGCACCTGTCCAGCTTGTCATGTTTTACCGATCACGCGGCGTCGGGGTCGGGACGGGTTCGACGAAAATGGTCCGATGCGGGCGCAGCGCGCTCACCTGGGCCTTTGCAAAAACGCTTCCGGATGGGTCATTCGACGAATTCACACCCAGATTTCCGAGAATCGCCCTTCTCATAACATTCACATAACATGTCATCACACGTGCACCATTCCGGACCGATCAGTTTCGATATCGAAGAAGTGTCTGCCATTCTCGAAATCGAAGGTCTAAGCGTCAGGCTTCACATTATCCCCTCCCTTCTCACGCCCTGTCCCAAGCGGACAAGAAGGAGCCCCCGTGTTCCCCACTTCGCGTACTTCTCTGCGCACATTTCGTCTGAGCACGATATTGTGCCTGCTGACCGCGGTCGTCACTGTGTTCGCATCGACCGCTCAGGCTGCGCCTCAACAGAATCGGGCCGCTACCTACGACGCCTCGTGGAACGCGTCTTCGCTCAGTCTGACTCTGCACAACGCCTCGGTCAGCACTGACGGCGGAGTCTTGTCGATTCGGGATCACGCCGGCGCCGATCTCTTCCGGATGCCCCTGAGTTACCGCAAGGAATATCAGCAGTTCCCGATCGATGTCCGCACCGCGGGAAACAAGGTGACGCTGATCCCGGCTCAGGACGCAGCACGCTCGGTGCCGCTTAATCGTGCCGAGGTCGACGATCTACGCGCGATCGGCCGAAATCAGGTCGCAGCACCGCAGACACGACAGGAGCGCGACGATCAGGCGCTCGAACGTTTCCAGTCGCAGTTGCGTGCCGGTATGACCGTGTCCTCGCTCGTCGGAACCGTCATCGGCGGAATCGTCGGCGGCGTCGTGGGATGCGCGATCGGACTGGCCGCCGCGGTGGTCGGATGCCTGGTCGGTGTGGCGCCGGCAGCCGCAGTGGGAGGCATCGCGGGCCTCGCGATCGGCGGTGGAGGCACGCTGATCGGCGCCGGCATCCACTACTTCCAGACGATCAACTCGCCGTTCGTTCCGCCCCGGCGCTGACCGCGAGTTCTTCCACGACGGTCCGTCTCACCTCGCGGTGAGGCGGACCGTCAGTGTTTCTCCGGTCCGCACGACGACGCGACGCGCTTCCGGATCGCCGCCGACGGCGACCTGCGCGCGGGGACTGCCCGTCGCGGTCAGGAGGTCATCGACCGCCGAGATGACTCGATGGGTCGGTTCGGTGGCACCGACCTCCTGCAACCACCGACGGACGACGCGTGTCCGGATCGCGACGGGTAGATCGCGCAGCGGCCCGACGTCCAAGACGTCGCCGTCACGCATCGCGAGCACCTCGACCTGTCCGGCCCAGTCGTCGAGAGCATCGTTGTCGGCTCGCAGGGCGTCGGCGGTGCGGCCCAGCGCTTCCACGACACCGCCCCGCAGGACTTCGTCGAGCAGCGGCAGCACCTCGGTTCGCACACGTACCCGGGTGAAGCGCGGGTCCCGGTTGTGCGGGTCATGGTGGACAGCGAGCCCGAGTTCGGTGCATGTCGCCAGTGTCTGTGCCCTCCGCACGTGCAGGAGCGGACGGCCCCACGGCCGGTTCCAGGCGCGCATGCCGGAGATCGAGCGCGGCCCCGACCCGCGTGCCAGGCCCAGCAGGACCGTCTCCGCCTGGTCGTCCGCCGTATGGGCGAGCAGGACCGGTCTCCCCTCGCGCGCGGCGTCGAGGGCTCCGTATCGGGCGTCACGGGCAGCAGCCTCCAGACCCCCATGTGTGCCCACCTGCACCGGCAGGACACGCGCGTCGGCGCCGAGGTCCCGCGCGAGATCGGCCGCCCCGGCTGCGACCTCCGCGGACCCCGGTTGCAGCCCGTGGTCGACGACCAGCGCCGTGACGTCGAGCCCGGCTCCGAGAGCCGCGGCGGTGAGTGCGAGGGAGTCGGCTCCCCCGGAGAGTGCGACGCAGACCCGGGGTCCGTCGAGGTGTACGGCCGCGAACTCCGCGACCGCCCGTGTTACAGCACTCGCCGAATCCATGCCTGCGGATCGTCGATCTCGTCGGGCAACGGCATCGTGTCCGGTGAGCTCCAGACGGTGTTGAAGCGCTGCATCCCGACCGTCGCGACCACCTCGTCGACGAAGGCCTTGCCCCGGATGTATTGCGCGAGTTTGGCATCCATCCCGATGAGCGCGCGGATGATGCGCTGGACGGGATTCTGCGGGGCGGTGCGTCGCTTGTCGAAGGCGGTGCGGATGCGCGCGACGGATGGCACGTGGGCCGGCCCGACCGCGTCCATGACGTGATCGGCGTGGCCCTCGAGCAGCGTGCCGAGGACCATCATTCGCTGGAACGCCGCGTACTGTTCGGGGCTCTGCAGCAGTTGCATCGCCCCGATGACACCCTTTTCCCGTGTACCGCCGGAGCCTCTGAGCGCCTTGGTCATCCGCGTCACGATCTCGGTGGTCGACTCACCGGTCTCCGAGGTCAGCACGGCGACGTTGTCCTGCATGTAGTCGCGTAGCCACGGGTTGGCCGAGAACTGCACGCGGTGGGTGACCTCGTGCAGGCAGACCCAGAGGCGAAAGTCCGTCGGGATCACCTTCAGCTGACGTTCGACGTTGATGATGTTCGGCGTCACCACCATCAGGACGCCGGGCTCACCCGTGTCGGGATCCGGAGTGAACGGGTCGTACTGCCCGAGGATGGCCGTGGAGAGGAACGCCAGCAGCCCACCGGCCTGGAGGCCGCCGAAGCGCGCGGCCAGCCCGGGTGAACCCGCATCGATGTCGTCGTCCGCGCCCAGCATCGACCTCATGGACACCGAGGCGGCGTCGATCCACCCGGCCCGGTCGAGGACTCGGGTGGTCGGGACACGGAGGCCGTCGGCCAGCCCGGTCACCTCGCGGACCGGCGCTTCGGCGCGGGTCGCAGCGTCGGCCAGTTCCGCTCGCGCGGCCTCATAGGTGTACGTGGTCGTCTTGGGTCCGGGTCGCGCGAGACGTTTCGCGGTCGTGGCGGCCAGCGACCAGTCGATCTGCGACCCGATGCTGGGACGGAGCTCGTCGGAGGCGGTCGGGTCGACTCGGCCGGGCTCGGCATGGTCCGGCTCGGCGGGTTCCGGCCCGGCGTGCTCGGGTCCCGGGGCGACTACTGGTCTGGTCATCGGCATCCGCACTCTCTCAGTTGACCCACCACGGCGTCGAGGGCGGGACGGGCGTCCGCCGGCGACGTACCGCCGGACATCAGGGCGAACGACAGCACGCGGCCGTCGACTGTCTGCACTATGCCGGTCAACGAACTCACCCCGGTGAGTGTTCCGGTCTTCGCCCGCACCCAGCCTGCGCCGGGTGTGGTGGCCGGGAAGCGATCGGCGAGCGTGCCGGTCCCCGCGGCGATCGGCAGGCCGTCGAGCATCGGCCGCAGGGCGGGCCGACTCGGTCCGCTCGCCGCGGTCATCACCGCGTCGAGTAGCTCCGGGGTCGTGCGGTTGGCGTAGGAGATCCCGGAGGCATCCTGCAGGGTTGTCCCCGCCCACTGCTCGGGAAACATCGAGGAGAGGACCTGCTCCACGGCATCGACGCCGCCGGCGTGGGTCGGCGGTCCGCCGCGATGCACCGACAGCTCGATGGCCAGCGTCTCGGCGAGCACGTTGTCGCTGTACCGGAGCATGTCGTTGACCCGCGTGACCAGCGGCGCCGACTCGACCTTCGCGATCACCCGGTCGCCCGCGGGCGCGCTCGCCTCGGTGACGGGCCCCTCGACCCCGAGCGCCGCGGCGAGAGCCTCGCCGGCCATCCTCCCGGGCGTCGGGCTGCGCGGCGAGTACTCGTCGAGGGGTTCGATGCGGGCGCCGTCGACCATCACCGATTCGATGGGCGCGATGTCGCCGCCCTGGATGTCGCGCCGGTCCCAGGTGGTGTCCATGGCCGGACCGGAGAACGCACTCAGATCCACCGCCACCGACGTGACCGGGAGACCGGCCCGTTCGATCTGCGCGGCGAGGTCGGCGATGCGGGCCGGGTCGGTGTAGAACGTGTCGGCGTCCGCCGGCTGGGCGGACAGCGTCGGATCACCCGCACCCTTGAGGATGACCTGCCCGTTGTCACCGGCCACGACCGTCGTCGTCAGCCGCTGGTCGTGGGGCATCGCCTCCAGGAACGCCGCCGCCGAGAGGACCTTGTCGTTCGACGCGGGGATCCGGGGCTGCCCCGGATCGCGGGTCCACAGCACCTGCCCGGTGAGCGAGTCGCTGATCATGCCGGTCAGCTCACCGAGTGCGGGATCGCGCAGTGCCGGGGCGATCGACCGCGAGATGCCCGACGGTGTCGGTTCGGGCGCGGTCGCGACCACCGGATCGATCCGCGGGTCGACGGCGATCGCCGCCGGCTGCGGTGGCACGCCGGGCGGCAGTTCGGGTTCGCGGTCGAGACGCAGGGCCACGACGACCGCCGCGGTCGACACCAGGGCCAGGATCACCACGGCGGAGACCGTCCACCACAGGAGCCTCCGGCGCCGACGGCCGCCGGTACTGGTGGATGCGCCCACAAAGCCTCCGGTCTCTCGCGGTGCGTCCGGCGATCACCCGGCCGGACGAACATGCAGGGGTACGAACATCGAGGTCGTCGGACTAACAGTATCGTTGGAGCCGCGCGCGGCCGTCTCGGCCCGGCGCAGCATCCCCGATCCAGACTGCCAGGAGGAACAGTGGAATTCGATGTGACCATCGAGATCCCCAAGGGTGGCCGCAACAAGTACGAGGTCGACCACGAGACGGGGAAGGTCTACCTCGACCGCTACCTGTACACCTCGATGGGATACCCGGCCGACTACGGCTACATCGACGGCACCCTCGGTGAAGACGGCGACCCGCTCGACGCGATGGTCCTGCTGCCCGAGTCGGTGTTCCCCGGCATCATCGTGCGCTCGCGCGTCGTCGGTATGTACACGATGACCGACGAGGCCGGCGGCGACGACAAGCTCCTCTGTGTGCCCGCGGGCGACGTGCGCTGGGACCACATCAAGGACATCTCCGACGTCTCGGAGTATGAACTGGGCCCCATCGCCCACTTCTTCGAGCACTACAAGGACTTGGAGCCCGGCAAGGAGGTCCAGCCCGGTGGCTGGGTCGGGCGCGAGCAGGCCGAGAAGATCGCCCAGGAGGCCATCGACCGGCTGGCCGCACATCCCCACGACGCGAACGAGCCTTCACGAGGCTGACGCTCGTCACCAGAACTCACGAGACCGCCGACCGACGTACAAGACGTCGGTCGGCGGTCTCGTCGTATCGGCCCGGAGCGTCCCCTCAGGCGACCCGGTACCGCTGATCGGCCAGGACCGGCAGAATCTGCTCGCGGATACGCCGTTCCGTCGCGTCCCCGTCGATCGGGACGAGGATCACCGCGTCGGCGACCTCCGCCGCATAGATGTCGCGCAGCAGCGTCAGAAGCCCATGGGTGGTCCCGACGTAACGGATGGTGCCCACTTCGGCGCTGTCGTCGCCGGCAGCGACCTGCACCCTGGCTGCCGAGGCGCGGGCAGACGCGGCATCCGATGCGACCGCCACCTCCACCTCCAACGCCACCACGAAGTTCGCCTGGTCATGGCTCCCGGCGCGGACCAGTGACCGCGCTCGTTGCGCATCACGCAGCGTCTCGCGACGCACGACGATCGGAAAACTCTGGGCGAGAGCATCACCGGCGATCGCAACCCGGAACGCGGGACGGCCGATGCTGACCGTGGCACGCGGCACCGAGGGATGCGGGACCGAAGGATGCGGGACGGAAGAGTTCTGCGCGTCGGCGTGCGCGTCGAGTTCGATGGTCATCAGATACCCCTCGTCGATGTCGGGTCGGTTCGGTGGAGAAGACGGCAATGATCGGGTGTCCGGGCCGTCGGCGGGGTCAACGCTTCGAGGCGCCCATTGATGCCTTCTTGCGCAAACCCGGCGACGTACAGGTCGGACAGGACGGGGTGTGGACGAGCGGCGTCGAACCAGTCCGGCCGTCCGATCAAGACGCCGGATGCGGAGCCCGCGCCGCTCCTCGCGGCGGAGAACGCCACGTAGTCGATGCCGTGGCTGACGATCGAGATCGGCCGATGGGCGACGAGTCGCTCGGCGTCGACGAAGATCCGCGCGCCGTGTCGGTGGGCGATCGACGCAAGACGTCCCAGCGGCAAGACCTCACCGGCGGCATCCGTCGCCGCCAGCACCGCGAGCAGGCAAGCGGGTCGTGACGAGAGCTCGCCTTCGACCGCGGCCAGCGTCTCCTCGACGGCCTCGCGAACCGCCACGGTCCGCGAGCGATCGTGACCATCCGCATCCCCTCCCCACCGGGATGCCCCCTGCTGGTCCCCGGACGACAGGATCACGACGTCACCGGGCGCGATGTGCATGGCGAGGCCGATGGCACCGGCGATGTCGCGGGTGACGAGGACCGTGTCGTCGACCCGCCCGCGGACGAGGCGTCGCAATGACTCTCGGGCGGCCTCGTGGCGGCGGGTGATGAAACGCGAGACGCGCGCCGCATCGCCGGTCGTCGCGGGTGCTGACAGCACAGCGGTCATGACACTTAGCTCCTTCGAAATTCCACGCTTGCCGCATCCGGGTTCGGTGGCGGCCAGGTCGTCACCCGGAGCACCCCACCGAGGAGGAGGGTTGCCGACCAGCGAGCCGGGGCTTGTCACTGGCACTCATGACCTGTCGTCAACACTCGTCGATATGCTCGAGGAGTGTCAATTTTCACTCAGCGTGATCCGAAGTTAGGGCACACTTACCTGTAGCGTGTCACTCGTGTCAGCGTCTGATGTGTTCGTGTTGTCCCGCCCCCACGGCACCGTTCGAGGTCGGGGAGCAGGTCGTGGCTTCACCGACGTCGACGAGGCGTCGGCGGCATTGCGATCGGGCGCCGTCGCGGCGCTGACCGGCGCGATCCCCTTCGATGTGCGCGACGCGGCCGCGCTCGTGGCGCCGCAGCACCTGGACATCGACGACAAGCCACTCGCCGGTGGGCCGCCGCTGTCTCGGACCCCGGTCTCGGTCGCGCTGCACCCGTCCGTCGACGAGCACCGCGAACGTGTGGCGCACGCGGTCAAACGCATCATCGCCGGCGACGTCGGCAAGGTGGTTCTCGCGCGCAGCCTCGACATCGTCCTCGACGCGGAGGTCTCCCCCGTCGAACTGCTCGACGCGCTCGCGGGCGGCAATTCCGGACACAACGCATTCGGCGTCGACCTGGGCGCGGCGACCGGTTCGGGCTCGTGGCTTCTCGGCGCGAGTCCCGAAGTGCTGCTCCGCAAGTCGGGCTCGGTCGTGACGTGTCACCCGTATGCCGGGTCCGCCGCACGGTCGTCGGATCCGGTCGCCGACCGGGCGATCGCCGACCGCCTGGCTTCCTCGGCGAAGGATCTCGCCGAGCACGCCTTCGTCGTCGACCACCTCCGGGAACGCCTCTCCTACCTCTGCGACGATGTCGACGCGCCGTCGACACCGCAGCTGCAATCCACCGGCGAGATCTGGCACCTGGCCACTCCGATCCGGGCGACGCTGCGCGACCCGGCAACCACCGCACTCGATCTCGCACTTCTGCTCGGGCCAACACCTGCGGTCTGCGGAACACCGAGTGATGTTGCCGCGCAGATCATCCGGGAGGTCGAGGGGGAACGCGGGTTCTACGCCGGGGCAGTCGGGTGGTGCGACGGCTCCGGCGACGGCGAGTGGATGGTCACCATCCGGTGTCTCGAGCTCGCCGCCGACCGCCGCAGCCTGCGCACGTGGGCCGGCGGCGGCATCGTCGAACACTCCGACCCGCAGGGCGAGCTCGAGGAGACCGCATTCAAACTGCGGACGGTGTTGAACGCCTTAGGGATCGACGAACTCGACTGACCGACAGGGGTGGGCTCCGGCGGATCAGCCCAGCGCCTGATCGAGATCGCCGAGCAGATCGTCGACGCCCTCGAGTCCGACCGACAACCGGACGACCGAATCGCTGAGCCCGATCGCGGCTCGACCCTCGGGCCCCATCGCACGATGCGTGGTGGTGGCCGGGTGCGTGATCAGCGACTTCGAGTCACCGAGGTTGTTGGAGATGTCGACGATGCGCAGCGCGTTGAGCACCTCGAAGGCCCGCTTCTTCCCGTCGATCCCATCGTGGTCGTTGAGTTCGAAGGTCACCACGGTGCCGCCGCCCGACATCTGACTCGTGGCCAGCTCGTACTGCGGATGCGACTGCAGGAACGGATATTTCACCCACCGCACCCGCGGATCGCGCTCGAGGAACTCCGCGATCCGCAGCGCCGAGGAGACCGAGGCGTCGACGCGTAGGCGAAGCGTCTCCAGTCCCTTGACGAGCGTCCACGCGTTGAACGGACTCAACGCGGGCCCGGTGTGCCGCATGAGCTGTTGCACCGGTCCGTCGATGTAGTCCTTGGCGCCGAGGACGGCGCCGCCCATGACGCGGCCCTGTCCGTCGATGTGCTTGGTGCCCGAGTACACGATGACGTCGGCACCCAGGTCGAGACCGCGCTGCAGCAGCGGGGTGGCGAAGACGTTGTCCAACACCACCTGTGCGCCCGCGGCATGCGCGAGTTCGGAGACCTTCACGACGTCGACGAGGCTCTGCATCGGATTCGACGGCGTCTCGAAGAACACGGCGTCGGTGGGCTTGGACAGCGCCCGCTCCCACTGTTCGAGGTCTTCACCATCGACGAACTCGGTCTCCACACCCCACCGCGGCAGGATCTCGTTGCACACCACGAAGCAGGAACCGAACAGGCTGCGGGCGGCGACCAGGCGGTCGCCGGCTTTCAGCAGCGCACCGAGCGCGACGAACACCGCGGCCATGCCGCTCGCGGTCGCGAAACACGCTTCGGCGCCCTCGAGTTGACGCAGACGCTCCTGGAACATCTCAACGGTCGGATTGCCGTAGCGCGAATAGACGAAGCGTTCGTCCTCGCCGGTGAAGGCCCGCTCGGCCGCCTCGGCGGAGTCGTAGACGTAACCACTGGTGAGGTAGAGGCCCTCGGAGGTCTCGTGGAATCCGGAGCGGGACAACCCACCACGCACCGCGATGGTGTCGGCCGACAACCCCTCGGGCAGCGGGCGCCCCACGGGCAGATCAGGACTCACGATTGCCTCCACGGCAGGTTCTCGGCGCGCCAGCCCGACGCACCACGATGGTCGTTCTCGTCGAGGGCACCCTCGAAGCCGTCGACGACGTTGTACGCCTTCTCGATCCCGTCCGCCGTCGCAGCCTCGGCAGCGCCGATCGAACGGTGACCGGACCGGCACAGGAAGATGACCTCGTGGTCATCGCTGACACCCGAATCGCGCAGCTGGGTCATGAAGTCGTCGTTGCGTCGACCTTCGGGGAAGGTGGTCCACTCGGCGAAGATCGTCCGCTTGCCGAGGATCTCGAGGTCGGGCACTCCGACGAACGACCATTCCGCCTGGGTTCGACAGTCGACGAGGATCGCGTCCGGATTGTTCTCGAGCTTCTCCCACGCTTCACGAGGGGTCAGATCGCCGGCATAGCTCATGAGGAACACACCTTCCATTCGCCGTTCTCGCGCACCACGATCGTGTCGACGACGTTCTTGTCGTCGGGCGTCCTGTCATAGTGCCAATGAACCTTCGCGGTCGCCCGGTCACCGTCGACCACCAGTTCGGTGATCTCGGGGATCTCGATGTGACCGTTGGTCGTCAACGACTCCTTGTTGTCCGCGACGAACTGCGTCTCGGTGATGAAGTCGGCGGCCTCGACGTCGGCCGCGCAGGTGTTGGCCCGGTATTCGGCGTAGTTCGGACCGTTGCGGGCTGTGTAGACGTCATTGATCGCGTATTGCACCTGGGCGGAGTCGCCTGCCCGGTCCTCCGGCGGCCGGCTCACGTTGGACAGCACCACGCCGAGCACCACGAGTCCGACGACGCCTGCCGCGACGAAGAACGGCCAGGCGTTCTTCCACGACGGGGGCGCCTGGTCACCCTCACCTGCAGCTCTGGCCATGGCGGGCAGTCTATCGACCGCCCAGGTGGAGGCTCCGACCGGCGTCGACGGCCCGTCGGCGAGGCCCCGGGCTCGTCGACGACCCTCCGGTCGTGAGTAAGGTGGCCCTAAGTAGACCCTGAACGAGTGGCCGGGCCCTCGCCGAGATCGCCGGCGCCGCTTCGGCACGACCAGCAAGGAACCGGATGCGCATCTCCGAACACCGAACACTCACGCTGATCCTCGCGTTGCTCGCGGCCGCGATGGTGGCGACGTCGTGCTCGCCGCCCGACGAGTCCGTCGACGAGGGTATGGCGCAGGTCCCCGCCCCCGAATCCGGTGCGATCCCGGTGACCGTGCAGCAGGCGTACGCACCGGTGACGGTCCAGCAGGCGCCCAAGCGCGTCGCCGCGATGGGCGTCGGTGACGGTGACACCCTGCTGGCCCTCGGCGTCACGCCGACGACGATCGCGCCCTTCGCCGACACCGACCAGGCGACCGCGCCGTGGAACGCCGAACTCATCGGCGACTCCAACCCCGTGGTGCTGGCCAACGCGTCGGCCGCCTTCGGCGACGAGATCCCCAAGGCCCTCGCCACCGAACCCGATCTGATCACCGCGGTGGGCGCCGATCCGACCCGCGATCAGTTCGACCTGTTGACCAAGACCGCTCCGACGGTCGTGCGACCGGCGCAGTTCAAGCCGTGGCAGGTGCCGTGGGACGCCCAGACGCGCCAGATCGGCACAGCGATCGGGTTGCCCGAGCTCGCCGATCGCAAGATCACCGAGACCGAACAGTTCCTGGCCGGCGTCCGCGAGAAGAACCCGCAGCTGGCGGGAAAGACCGCCGTTGTGATCACCGCGAGCCCCACCGGCGGCGTGTCCATCTACGGGCCCGACGACGGTCGCGGGCAGACCGTCGCCGGATACGGGCTCACCTTCCCGCCTGCGCTCCAGAGTTCGATCAGCAATGGTTTCTACGGCGAAGTGCCTGCCGAGAGCCTCAACCTGCTCGACGCCGCCGACGTCGTCATCGCCGTGGACTGGCAGGGTTCCAACGAGCGCCTCCGCAACAACGCCGCATTCAACCGGCTGAACGTCGTCAGGTCGGGACGCGTCGTCTACCTGCCTCAGGAGGTGGGCAGCGCGATGTCGGTGCCGACGGTGCTGACCATCCCGTGGGTCGCGGGCCAGGCTGTGGAACCCATCGCCGCGGCCGCCGGCAAGGCCTGAGTCGGCCCGGCCGGCCGGGTATCGCCATACCTGCCGAGTGAGGGTTACCTCACAGACGGATTTTGGTCGTGGCAGGCAAGCGCCTACCGTAGAAGGGATAGGCCTTATCCATACGCGTGGACCCGGGGGTCACCGAGATTTGCTGATCCGCGCGTGCTGAGCAACGGAAGACACCTACTCCAATGAGCGAGAACAGCCGCCCGCTGCGGGTTGCGATCGTCGGTGCCGGTCCCGCCGGGATCTACGCCGCCGACGCGTTGATGAAGTCCGACACCGCCAAGGACCGCGGTGTCAGCATCGATCTCTACGAGCGCATGCCCGCCCCGTTCGGCCTGATCCGCTACGGCGTCGCGCCCGATCACCCGCGCATCAAGGGCATCATCACCGCGCTGCACAAGGTGCTCGACAAGCCTCAGGTACGCCTGCTGGGCAATGTCGACTACGGCACCGACATCACTCTGGACGAGCTCCGCCAGCACTACGACGCGGTGATCTTCTCCACCGGCGCCACCGACGACCGCGCCCTCGACATCCCCGGCGTCGATCTCGACGGCAGCTACGGCGCCGCGCAGTTCGTCGCCTGGTACGACGGGCATCCCGACTTCCCGCGCACCTGGCCGCTCGAGGCCGAGAAGGTCGCCGTGATCGGTGTCGGCAACGTGGCACTCGACGTCGCGCGCGTGCTCGCCAAGACCGGCGACGAACTGCTGCCGACGGAGATCCCGGCCAACGTCTACGAGGGGCTCAAGGCCAACAAGGCCATCGAGGTCCACGTGTTCGGGCGCCGCGGCCCGGCGCAGGCCAAGTTCACCCCGCTCGAGCTCAAGGAGCTCGACCACTCCCCCAACATCGAGGTCGTCGTCAATCCCGAGGACATCGACTACGACGAGGGTTCGGCCGTCGCACGTCGCGGATCGAAGATCACCGACCAGGTCGCCACGATCATCGAGAACTACGCGATCCGTGAGCCCAAGCAGGGTGCGATCCACAAGCTGTTCCTGCACTTCTTCGAGAGCCCGACCGAAATCCTCGGCGAGGACGGCAAGGTCGTCGGTCTGCGCACCGAGCGCACCCAGCTCGACGGCACGGGCAATGTGAAGCCGACCGGCAAGACCACCGACTGGGAGGTCGGCGCTGTCTACCGTGCCGTCGGTTACCTCTCGGACAACCTGCCGGAGATCCCGTTCGACTCACAGGCCGGTGTCATTCCGAACGAGGCCGGACGCGTTTTCGACGAGGGCCAGCAGCTGACCGGCATCTACACCACCGGCTGGGTCAAGCGCGGCCCCGTGGGCCTCATCGGTCACACCAAGGGCGACGCCAACGAGACCGTCGACTGCATCCTCAAGGACATGGAGGCAGGAGTCCTCAACGATCCGGGCAAGCCCGGTGAGGACGCCATCATCGAGCTGCTCGAGTCCAAGAGCATCCCGTTCACCACATGGGACGGTTGGTACCGACTCGACGAGCACGAGCGCGCACTCGGTGCCGCCGAGGGCCGTGAGCGCGTGAAGGTCGTCGAGCGCGAGGACATGCTCGCCGCGTCCGAGCCGAACAAGGTGTCACGCCCCTCCGCGTAGCACTCCCGCTCAGCAGGCTGAGCCCGCCCCCGTCTGCTGAGCCCGCCTCCGCCTGCTGAGCCTGTCGAAGCACAAGAGCGGCGGCCGAGATCTCTCGGTCGCCGCTCTTTCGCATGCGCCGGACGGTGTGCGGAGGCGTCCTCCCCGCACCCGCCCGACGCGAAATGTCTTGTTGTTTTCAGACGCTCAGTCGTGACCGATCAGGTCAGCGACCCGGGATGGCGGGGACTCCTTCGACGTCGGTGCCGCCGCCGGTCAGCGCAGTGGCAGCCGCTGACGCAGACGAGCCCGTTCCGAAGCGCTCGAACGGGTTGTCGACGCGTCGGACGTTCCACCAGAAACCGGCGTTGTCGGTCAGGTTCTCGGCGTAATCGGAGATCGCGTACCCGGCGATCGAGGACGGGAAGCAGCCGAACCACACGGTCTTGATCGTGAGCGACTCGTTCTTCTTCAGCTGCGACTTGAACTTCGTCGCGCCGTTGATCTCCTGCAGGGTGACGTTGCGGAACTCGCCGTCACGGGCGGTGACCCTCATGAACCGGGTCATGCTCCACGCCTGGTTCCACGGAGTACCCGGAGCTCCGAACTGGCAGTAGACCCCGCCCGTCAGCTGGAGGTTGGGCACGGCGGCGTGCGCCGGCGCGACACCCACCAGGCTCCCACCTGCGATTCCTGCAGCGACCAGAAGCCCTGTGACAGCTCGTTTCAGCGATTTCATCGATCCTCCTCGTTCGTAGGCGACACCATGCGTGTTCCCGACGTCGCCGTCCGCGTATGTGTTCGACGCGGGACCGGCGACCTGTGTGGCTTGTCGGCCGAGATCCCCACCGACACCGGGAATATCGACCAAGCCTGAGCGAAGTGTTACCGGTGGCACAGCCTCCGCTCAGGTTTCGTGGGCAATTCGTTATGGGACCGACACCGTCGACGGAGGTGAGTACGCGGGCGCCGAAAGCACCGTGTCGAAGGTTGGTAAGGTTTACCTTCGTGCGCCGCTCCCTCCGAGTTCTCGGCATCCCGCTCCTGCTGGCGGCCCTCGCTGCGCTCGTTGTCGCGTCGGTGCTTTTCGGCACGCGGCCGGTCCCGCTCGACGAGATCTGGCCGAGCTTCACCGCCGGCGCCCACGAGATCTGGACTGCTCTCCTCGACTTCCGGATGCCCCGGGTCCCCAAGGACACCGACGTCGACGGCATCGTCTGGGACCTGCGCGTGCCCCGTACCCTGCTCGGTCTGTCCGCCGGGCTCGCCATCGGTGCGGCCGGCGCCATCACCCAGGGACACACCCGCAACCCGATCGCCGATCCCGGCATGCTCGGGGTCAATGCGGGTGCGGCGTGCGCGGTCGTCGGCGGAATCTATCTGCTGGGGGTCAGCAGCCCGATCGCATTCATGTTCTTCGGTCTGCTCGGCGCGGTCATCGCCGCGACGGTGGTCTTCGGGCTGTCCGCGCTCAGCGGTTCGAGTCCCCTCACCCTGATCCTCGCGGGCACCGGACTCACGGCGACACTCACCGCCGTCACGTCCTCGATCGTGCTCGTCGACACCGCCTCGCTGGATCAGTGGCGGTTCTGGAGCGTCGGCTCGACCGCCGGGCGCGGCATCGATGTCTTCTGGGCCAGCCTGCCTTTCATCGGCATCGGCCTGGTGCTCGCCCTGGCGAGCGGGTTCTTCCTCAACGTCCTGAGCCTCGGTGACGACATGACCAAGGCACTCGGCTCACGAGTCGTGCTCATCCGCTCACTCGGGGTGCTGACCATCACCCTGCTCATCGGAGCCGCGACCGCCGCCTGCGGGCCCATCGTCTTCCTCGGGCTGGTCGTGCCGCACGTCGCCCGGGCGATCGTGGGGACCGACTATCGGTGGATCATCCCGTACTCGGCGATCCTGGGCGCGATCCTCCTGGTCGGCTGCGACATCCTCGGCCGTCTCGTCGCCCGGCCGGGCGAGGTGCAGGTCGGGGTGATGATGGCGCTGGTGGGAGCTCCGTTCCTCATCTTCATGGTCCGACGGCAGAGATTGGGGACCGTGTGAGCGCGCCGACGTCCAGCACGACCGGGTCCGCCCACCTGAGGTCCAGACTGCCGATCGCTCCGCATCCCGGCGGTTACCGGATCGCGATCGAGCCGGTCTCGATGGTGGTGCGGCCGCGGATGCTCGGCGTCGCCCTGGTCTCCACGGCGGTCGCACTCCTCCTGTTCCTGACGAGCGTGGGTGTCAGCGACTTCCCGCTCACCCCGATCGACGTCGCGCGCATCCTGCTCGGCGGCGGCACCCGGGTCGAGAACGTCGTCGTCTTCGACGTGGCACTCCCCCGGGCACTCGTCGCGTTGCTGGTGGGTTTCGGTCTCGGCATGGCGGGTTCGCTCACGCAGCTCATCGCCCAGAACCCGCTCGCGACCCCCGACATGCTCGGCATCACCGCGGGTGCCGGCGCCGCGGCCGTCGCCGCGATCGCCTTCTCGACAACCAGTTGGGGGGCGGTGTTCGGCGAACTCGGCGTCCCGGCATCGGCGATGGTCGGGGGTCTGCTCACCGCGGCACTGATGTACTTCCTGGCCTGGCCGGGCCGCAAGGCGAACACCGGGATCAACC
The DNA here is from genome assembly GCF_051789125.1 of Gordonia terrae. Taxonomy (GTDB): domain Bacteria; phylum Actinomycetota; class Actinomycetes; order Mycobacteriales; family Mycobacteriaceae; genus Gordonia; species Gordonia terrae_A. The sequence goes on from NZ_CP196526.1 coordinate 4,189,055, forward strand.
CGTTCCGACTCGTCCTGATCGGTGTCGGATTGACGTGGATGTTGCAGGCACTCACCAACTTCCTGCTGACCCGAGCCGACATCCAGGACGTTGCCCGCGCCCAGGTGTGGATCGTCGGTTCGGTGGCCAACGTCGGATGGTCCAACGTGTGGCCGGTCACAGTCGGGGTCGTTGTGAGCATTCTCGTGGTCGTCGGCCTGGCACGACAGATCGGCATGCTCAGTCTCGGCCCCGATCTCGCGCGCGGACTCGGCGTCCGGACCGGAGCGGTGTCGACGACGCTGCTGCTGACCGCGGTCCTGCTCGCCGCCCTGAGCGTGTCGGCGGCCGGTCCGATCGCATTCGTCGCGCTGCTGGCCCCGCAGATCGCACTCCGCCTCGCCGGCACCGCCGTCCCTACGCCGCTGCTGTCGGGCCTCATCGGCTCGTCGCTCGTCCTCGGCGGTGATCTGCTCTGCCGCACAGTGCTTCCCGGCGGCCTGCCGGTCGGCATCGTCACCGCCGCGATCGGCGGCCCGTTCCTGATCTACCTGATGATCGCCATGTCCCGGAAGGCGAGCGTATGACCGCACGAACTCTCGAATCCTCGACCGACACCTCGCGTCTGCGCGGCGTCGGGCTCACGGTGGGCTACGACGAACGGATCGTCATCGACGGCCTCGACGTCGACATCCCGGACGGGCAGGTCACGACGATCATCGGCTCGAACGGCTGCGGTAAGTCGACGCTGCTGCGCTGTCTGGCCCGCCTCCTGCCTCCCAAGGCGGGTTCGGTGTACCTCGACGGCGAGAACATCTCCTCGATCCGGCCCAAACAGGTCGCCCGCACCCTCGCGATCCTTCCGCAGAACCCCATCGCGCCGGAGGGACTCACCGTCGCCGACCTCGTCGCGCGGGGCCGTCACCCGCACCAGCGGTGGTTTCAGCAGGCGAGTGCCGCCGACGAGGCCGCGGTCGCCCAGGCGATGGACATGACCGACACCCTCGACCTCGCCGACCGAACCCTCGACGCCCTCTCGGGCGGGCAGCGTCAGCGCGTGTGGATCGCCCTGACACTCGCCCAGGACACCGATCTCATCCTGCTCGACGAGCCGACCACCTACCTCGACCTGGCCCACTCCATCGACGTCCTCGATCTCGTCCGGCGGCTGCGCGACGACCACGGCAAGACCATCGTCATGGTCCTGCACGACCTCAATCTGGCTGCTCGCTACAGCGATTCACTGTTCGTCATGCGCAAGGGCGCGATCGTGACCACCGGCTCCCCCACCGACGTCATCGACGCCGACATCCTCGACGAGGCCTTCGGCCTTCGAGCCCATGTCATGACCGACCCGATCTCCGGGGGCCCGCTGATCGTTCCGCTCGACTCACGGACCCACGCAAAGTCCTGATCGAGAGAAGCCCATAACCCTTGGTCCCTGAGGTGCGAGGAGCGATAGCGACGAGCCACGAAGGGCCTGGTGAGACACGTTGCGAAGCCCTTCGTGGCTCGCTTCGCACGCACCTCAGGAAGCAGAATCCGATCCCGGATCATCCTCCCGCCGAGACGAATTCGCGAGCATTCGCTCGCGGAGTGAGTCGTAGACCGGCGGCGATCCGGACATGTGGGCGACGAGTACGGCCGCGGCGGTCGCGGCCAGCATGGGGAGGGCGACGGTGGTGGTCGCGGTCATCTCCATGACGACGACCATCCCGGTGAGCGGTGCCCGGACGACCGCACCGAACAGGGCGGCCATACCGGCCAGGACCATCGCGCCACGCAATCCCGCGTCGCCGGCACCGGAGAGCGGCACCACGACATCCGCCAACTCGGCGAAAGTCGCACCCCAGAGCGCGCCGAGCGCGAGCAGCGGCGCGAACAGTCCACCCGGCGTGCCTGCGGCATACGACAGCGGACCCGCGACGAACCGCACCAGGAACAGCGCGACGAGTGCGGGCAGCACGACACCGTCGTCGACAACGGCCTGCGTGAGATCGTCGCCACCGCCCGCGGTCCGGGCGTCGACGGCGAGCAGCGCCCCGATAACGGCACCGATCACGGCGGCCCTGGCCATGGGCGGCACACGGGTGAACCCTCCCACCCAGCCGAGGGTTCCGAGAACCGTTCGGCTATAGGCGATCCCGATCAGCCCCGACAGCAGTCCGAAGACGACGAACACGGGCAGCAATGTCACCGACGGAACGGTGATCGACGGTACGACGAACTCGGGGAGGTCACCGAGTATCAGCCGACCGGCCGCCACCGCCGCCACGACGGCGAACACCGTGGGCACCACCAGGCGCAGGCGGAACGAGCGACCTACCTCCTCGAGCGCGAACAGGGCACCGCCGATGGGAGCGGTGAAGGCCACCGCCAGGCCCGCACCGCTCATCGATGTCTGCATGACCCGGACGCCGGGGTCGTCGAGGCCACCGCGGCGAGCCGTTTCGGCGCCGACGACTGCGCCCATGTGCACGGTGGGACCCTCACGACCGAGGACGAGTCCCGAGCCGATGGCGGCCAGGGCACCGGCGAACTTCGCCGGGATCAGCCGCAGCGGAGCCGCGTTCGCCTCACCGCGTTCGACTGCTTCGACGTGCTGGATGCCGCTACCCGCTGCCGTCGGCACCAGTCGGACGGCCAGCGCCCCGACGGTGGCGCCGGCCGCGGTGACCGCGATCGGGACGAACCATCCGGGCACACCGAGACCGGCCGACCATTCGAGCATGTCGTGGCGCCATCGTTCGAGGTGTTCGAGGCACCAACGGAACGCGCCACCGATCAATCCTGTCGCGAGGCCCGCGACGACGGCCAGCAGGCACAACCGGACCATGCCCCGATCCGTGGTCTGTGGCGACATCACATGTGGACGCTACCGTGCGTGCGGGCTCCGGGTGCCCGACGCGATCACACCGGTTGGATCAGGCGACCCTGCATCACCAGCGAGGCGTTCTGCTTGAGGCGGCGCATGCGGATGCTCACCGAATATCCGGTGACACCCTCGATCGCGGCGAGTCTCGTGCGGAGGTAGTCGTAGAACGCGGCGGTGTCCCGGCAGGTGACGGCGACCATCAGGTTCTGCTCCCCGCTGATGGCGGCCGCGAACGCGACCTCGTCGTGCGCGACCAGCTCGGCGCCCGCACGGTCGAGCGCCGCGGGCAGGACGGTCAGCCACAGCGTGGCACTGAGGCCGAAGCCGAGTCGCTCGGGCAGGATCTCGACGTCGTAGTGCAGAGCGCCGCCGCGCTCGAGGGTGCGCAGTCGTCGCCGAACCCGGCCCACCGTCCAACCGCACATGCGGGCCAGCTCCCGGTGGGGCAGCCGTCCGTCCTGGGTGAGCGCATCGATGAGCACGGAATCCTCGGCGCTCAGGCGCGCACCGCCCGCCCGGTCGTCCGTCGACGGCTCGTCGCCGGGGATGGGGTCGTCGCCGACGGGCATCGGATCGGGAGTGTCGAGCCCGCCGGCGAGAAGGGCTCGGGAGGCAGGCGACAGGTGGCCCCCGAAACCCGTCCACCGCGACGCGGGCTGCCCGAGATCGAAGGCGTGCAACACGAGATCGATGCGGACGTCGATGATCGACGCTCGTGTCGGGAACACCTGCGCGACGGCCTCCTCTCCCACGACCCCGAGCGGCGCACGCAGCACGCACACGATCTCGGCGCCACCGGAGACGACATAGGCGAAGGCGACGTCGCGGCGGCGTGCCAGCGACCTGGCCAGGGGTTCCAGCCGGTCCGGTCGGCACCGCACGCGCGCGACCCATTCCGACTGCCCGCGCACGGACGGCTTGATGATGCCGACCACCTTCATCACCCCGGCTCGACGCAGCGCCTGATACCGACGTGCCGCAGTCTGCTCCGACACCCCCGCCACCTCGCCGAGCTGCCGGAACGACGCGCGCGGGGACACCTGGAGTGCACGCAGGATCGTGCCGTCGATCTCGTCCATCGTGGCAGAAGTGTAACGCCTTCGCGGCTCATGGCGGAGGTTCAGAGCGGCCGAGACCGATCGACGGGGAATTTCGCGTACCACCCCCGGAGAATGGAGGTCTGCGCCGTTCGGCGACATCTTCCGTACTCCCGAAAGCGAGAACGCGTGACCGCGTCCACTCCCGCTGTCTCCACTTCCACCATCTCCGCTCCACTCGCGTCGACCCGCCACACGCCCACCCCCGAACGCCGCACGGCCACCCTCGTGATGGCCTGCCTCGGCGTGTTCGTCGCCTACCTGCCGATCACGAGCGTGGCGGTGGGGCTGCCCGCGATCGGCACGGCGTTCGGTGCCACGACCGCCCAGTTGTCCTGGGTGCAGGACGCATTCGTGCTGCCGATGGCGGCGTTCATCCTCACCGCGGGGGTCTTCGGTGACGTCCACGGCCGACGCAAGGTCTACCTCGTCGGCCTCTGCCTGACCGCGCTGGGCGCACTGGTGGCCTTGACCGCGCAGTCGATCGCGATGGTCTGGCTCGGGCAGGCACTGGCCGGTACCGGGGCCGCGGCACTGTTGCCGACGACGCTCGCCCTCATCAGTCACGCCGTCCCCGACTTCCGCGAACGCGGCAAGTTCATCGGCCTCTGGGCGTCGTCGCTCACGTTGTCGCTGACGGTGGGCCCCTTGGTCGCCGGACCGGTCGCCGAGGCCATCGGGTGGCGCTGGATCTACTTGTTGCCCATACCGGTTGCCGTGATCGCCATCGTCATCGCCTTCATCGCTCTGCCGGAATCCCGTGCGCCGCATGCGCGCCGACTCGACTGGCCCGGGCAGATCTCGGCCGCGATCGCGGTGACCGCCTTGGTGTTCGGCGTCATCGAGGCTGGGGTCTATGGACTCGTCGACGCTCGCGTCATCGTCGCACTGCTGGTCGCCGTGATCGCCGGGTTCACATTCGTCGTCGTCGAAAAGCGATCGGACAGCCCGATGCTCGATCTCCGGTTGTTCGGCAGCCGCGCCTTCACCGCCACCACTCTCGTCGCCATGATCACCTTCCTCGCCCTCATCGGCTTCATCTTGGTGCTGAGCATGTATCTCGGCATGGTCCAGCAACTCGGCACCATGGAAGCGGGATGGCGCCTGGCCCTGATGAACGGCGCGTCGATGCTGGTGGGCGCTCTCGCGGGCAAGATGATGCATCGCATTCCGGCGCGCCATCTGATCGGCGGGGGCTTGATCATGGTGTCTCTCGCCCTGTTCGCCCTGCTGACCGTCGATGCCGACACCTCGTTCGTCGCCCTGTGCTGGCGCCTGGTGATCCTCGGCCTGGGCATGGGCCTGGTGATGGCACCGATGACGGCGACCGCCGTGTCCGCGGTGCCTTACCACCTCGCCGGCATGGCCGCCGCGGGCAACAACGCCTTCCGCCAGGTCGGCGGCGCGCTGGGCCCGGCGCTGCTCGGCGCATTGCTCACCGCGGGTGCGGTGAATTCTCTGCCGGACGCACTCGCCGATGCCGGTGTGGGCGATGCGGTTCGCGACCGCGTGGTCGGCGCGGTCGACGGCGAGGGGCTCGGTGCGGTGTCCGGCCTCGACCTCGGTGCGGACACACCCGCCGTGATGCGTGCCGTCGGCACCGCGTTTCTCGACGGGATGCACCTGTGCCTGGTGTTCTCCGGGGTCCTCACCGCCGCTGCCGCGGTCCTCGCCCTGGTGATGCTGCGTCCCGGCCGGTCCGTCGAGGAGCCCCAGACGGTATGAGCCTGCGGCTCAGCGTCGGTATGGAGCCTGCGGCTCAGCGCCGGCGGGTGAGCAGCAGCCGTGCGCCTGCATCGAGCAGGAAACCGAGGATGCCGATGACCACGATCAGGGCGGCCACCTGGTCGTAGGCGAGCTGGTCGCGCGCGTTGAGGATCTGGTAACCGAGACCCGAACGCACACCCAGCATCTCGGCGGGCACGAGCACCACCCAGGCGATACCGAGGGCAACCCGGATCCCGGTCTGGACGTGCCCGCGGATCGCCGGAACCACCACCGTCGTCAAGACCTCGATCCGGGTGGCGTGGAACGATCTCGCGACCTCGAGGTAGCCACTGTCGATCGCCTTCACACCGGCTGCGGTGTTGATGACGATGGGCCAGATCGCGGCGATCGCGATGAGGAAGATGACCGGCTCGTTGCCGATCCCGAAGACCATCACCGCGATCGGGGCCCACGACAGCGGTGAGATCATCCGCAGGAAGGCGACGATGGGATTGGCCGCCCGGTCGGCGGTGATGCTCAGACCTATCAGGAGCCCCAGTGGGAAGCCCAGCACGATCGCGATCAGGAGCCCGATCAGCAGACGCCACAGGCTCAGGCCGATGTCGGGCAGCAGCACGCCGCGGTCGAGCAGTTGCACCATCGCCGGCAACACCTGCTGTGGCGCGAACTGTCGCGCAAGCGAATCCGCGGAGGGGATGACGGTGGTGCTCAGCCACCAGAGCGCGATGAGCGTGGCGATCGCGATCGCCGGGGGCACGAGTGTCGACCCCGATCGTCGACGGGGCGTGACGGATTCGTCGGCCTTGGTCAGCAACGTCATGAGGTCACCTGCTCAGTTCTGGTGAGGTCGGCGGGCAGGCCGAGAGCGACTGCACCACCGCGTGATCCGATGGCGGTGCGGATGAAACGGTCGTCGACGAGGTCGGCGTGCACGGTGGTCGGGTCGATCCGGTCGAGGAATCGACGATCGCCGTCGACGATCGTGTTGTCCATCTCGGTGACGAGCCGCTCGGTGAAGCTCGGGAACGGGAACGGCTCGAAGCCGAGCCGCTGCGGTTGCCAGCCGGGGTTGGCGACGGTGAAGTCGGCCGGATCGTAGGTCAGCGCTTTGGCGATGGCCGGTTTCGGTTGCGGCAGATAGCCTCCGGACAACTCGGAGGCGGCCCGTCGACGATCGAGGTCGAGATGATGTTGCGCAGCCACGACGGAGTCGGCGAGTGACTGGACCGCTGCGGGGCGTTCGTCGATGGCGGACTGATGGACCAGCAGCGCACAGCATGCGTGCTGACGCCAGACGTCGCCCAGGAACGTGTGGATACGACCGATCCCCCGCACCTGTGCCATGGCGTTGAACGGGTCGGCGACGACGTAACCGCCGATCGATCCGTTGGCGAGAGCCGGGACCATATCCGACGGGCTCATGACGACGAGTTCGACGGTCCGGTCGCCGCGGGAGGCACCGGATCGGATCACCGGACGCAGATCGTGCTGCCGCAGCAGCCTCTGCAGAATGATGTTGTGGATCGACCACCAGGCCGGGATCGCTATCTGAGACCCCGCGAGCTGCCCGAGTTCGACGATGTCGGGCGCTACGGTCAGCGCCGATCCGTTGGTGTGGTTCCACCCCAGGACCTGCACGGGGCTGTTCATCGAATACCGCAGCGCGACGGCCATCGGCATCAGCAGATGAACGACATCGACCTTGCGCGTCACGAAGGCCTCGGCCAGCGAGGACCAGCTACGGAAGAGCACCGGTTTGGTCGAACTGACGGCCGCCGGATCGTAGAGCTTCGCCGAGTGCGCGATGAGCAACGGCGATGCGTCGGTGATCGGCAGGTAGCCGACGCGGAGCGCATCGGAGACGCCCGGCGGGTCCGCCGTCGCGGCACGGCCCAGCCCGATGACGCCTCCGACGCCGCCCGCGACCGTGAGACCGCCGAGCCCGGTCAGGAGTGCCCGACGCGAGATGGACGTGTTCATACCTTCTGCCCCACGTGCCGGCCGAAGTTCGCGAGGATCTCGGAGCGGCGCACCGGATCGGACCGGTCGACGGCGGAGCCGGTGGCGTCGGGGGTGAGCGACCATTGCGCGCCGATCCGGCCGGTCTCGGACAGCAGGACGACGCGGTCGGCGAGTCTGATCGCCTCGTCGACGTCGTGTGTCACAAGGACGACCGTGATGGCCAATTCGGCGGCGAGCTCGGCCAACCAGGTCTGTAGTTCCCCGCGGACAGCGGGATCGAGCGCGCTGAACGGCTCGTCGAGCAGAAGCAGTCGCGGCCGAATCGCGGCCGCGCGGATGATGGCCACCCGTTGTGCCTGACCGCCGGACAGCTGGTCGGGATAGCGGTCTGCCAGACCGTCGAGCCCGAACCGGTCGAGCAGGCGCTGCGCATAGGCGCTGTCGAAGGAGGCGCGGTGCGCGGCGAAGCGCCGACCGAACCCGATGTTCTCACCGACGGTCAACCACGGCATCAGCAACGGTCGCTGGAACACGACGCCGGTGTGCGGTCGTTCGGCGTCGGTGTCGTCGAGCCAGTCGAGGGTTCCGGCGGTGAGGGTCTCGAGCCCGGCCAGGACCCGGAGCAACGTGGTCTTCCCGCTCCCGCTGCGTCCCAGAATCGCCACGAACTCGCCTTCGTCCACCGCGAAGTCGATGTCCGAGAGGACGGTGTGACCGCGGAACGACTTGCCGCCGCCCGTTATTCGAACTGCGCGAGTTCCCACCGAAGTTGTCCTTCCGAAGGTGATTGGATGGGGATGAAGGCGGTCTCCCGGAAGCGGCGGTTGGTGTCGCTCCCGGTGGCGTATCCGGCACCGCCGCGAACGGTGGCCTCGAGGCGGGACGACGCCGCTGCGGTCTGTGCCGCGTCGAGGCGCAGGCGGATGAGCTCGGCCGGTGACGGCGCCGACGGATCGTCCGCATAGTTCCCCAAACGCTCCCTGATGCCGGCGAAATCGGCACTCAGGTCGTCGAATTCAGTGCGGAACACCTCGTTGACACCGGTCAGCGAACCGGCGGCGCCGTCGAGCGCCGAGCCGATGGCACCGCTGCAGAACGAACACTGCAGCAGCAGGAACACCGGCCGGATGCGACGCACGAACGAGGTCAGATCGTCGGAGATCACATTGTTCTCACCGACCACCACATCGTGGAGAGCGAGGGAGGTCGATGCCGTCGATCCGAGGCCGATCAACTCTGGCGCAGTTCGGATCTCCACTCCGGGAGCATCCGCGTCGACGACGACCACGAGAGTGGTGTCCTCGGTGCGCACCGGCAGGACGATGAGCGATTCGTCGTAGACGTTCGACGCCCACCGGATCGGACCGTTGATCACCAGCCCGCCAGAACCGAGGCGGCCCGTGATGGGCACCTCGCCCAACCCGGCGACCTGCTTGAGACCGGCCGCCATGGCGGTGACACCGATCCGATCCCCGGAGACGAGTGACCGAAGATGCTCCTGCCGAAGCCCTTCCGGTGCCCTGGCGACGTACTCGATCACCATCCGCTGAGCCCACAGGGAGAAGCCGACCGACAGGCTCGCCGACGACACGCGCTCGATGACCTCGACCATGGGGGTCACCGAGGCGGCGGCGTCACCGTCGCGCGCTCCGACGCCCCTGTCGAGAAGGCCGGCGCGACCGGCCGCGGCGATGTCCACCCGGGTGTCGGTTCGGCCCGCATCGAGATCGCGCGCCCGGGCGGCCACTGCCGACACGACGCTGCCGACGGTGTCGACGCCGGTCACGTCGGACTGTCCGGCGGTGAGGGTCGGTCCCATGGCGTCAGCCCTGGAGTCGGTGCAGACGGTCGACCGGGGTCGAGACGACGTCGCGGGCGTGGCGGACGGCGGCCTCGTCCGGCGCGTCGTAGAAGCACAGGCACTTGTCGGTGTCCTCACGGACATAGGTCCGCAGGAAGCTGACCTCGGGGACGTCGGCGTACTTCGGCGAATTGGCCTTCTTCCGTGCAAGGTAGGTGTCCATGTCGATGGCCTCCGGGATGTCCCACTCGACGAGGTAGCCCGCGGTCGGACGTGCCTTCTTCAATTCGGCGAGATCGGCGCCGACGAGTCGGACCTCGTCGGGCCCGGCGGCCACGAGACCACTGAACTCCTCGACGTCGCCGATCGAGGCGGCCCGGCATCCGTCGAACTCGGCGATGACGAACAGGCGGCCGGCGCCCTCGGTCACCTGGGTCTCGATGAGTTCACCGCCTGCCGTGCGCAGGTGGGCGTCGAGTCCCTTGATCAACTGCTCGACGCTGCCCGCATCGCTGTCGGCAGGTTCGAGTTCGTAGAGGAAGAGCGCCATGATCAGCCTTTCGTGTGGAGAGGATCCCCGATGCGGTATCGATGTCGCTCGCCGGAGTGGCCGGTTTCGAGGTCGGGACACGACGAGAGAGCAGCATCGCTGCGGTGTTTCGGGAATCAGGAGCCGTGCGTGGTGACGGTCAACAGGCGGCACCGGCGACACGAAGAAGATCGACGTGCACGCGGCGGGTGAGGAACCTGTGGATCACGCCCTCGACCCTGACATAGACAGACTGGTCTGTCTATACGGTCCGGTGGTTTACCCTCGTTCCTGTGACCAACGTCCACGAGAACGCCGCAGTCGAGTCGAACGCGGCCGACGCCGCGACCCCGGCCCAGCGGCTGCTCGCCACGGCGACCGAACTCTTTGCCGCACAAGGGATCAGGTCGGTCGGGATCGACCTGATCCTGCGCACCTCGGGGGTCGCGAAGGCCAGCCTCTACAGTGCCTACGGCTCCAAGGACGGACTGGTCATCGCCTACCTCGACCATTTGGATCACGCTGATCGCAATCGATGGGTGGACGGCACCGCGACCCTCGGCGGACCCCGCGAGCGCATTCTCGCCTTCTTCGACCTCGCCATCGCCGGCGCGCCGGCCCGCAACTACCGCGGCTGCCAGTACGCCAATGCCGCAACCGAGTTCCCGGGCGCACAGCTGCCGCCGGTCACAGCCCATCGTGAGTGGGTGCTGACCACTCTGACCGACAACCTGCGGCAGCTCGATGCCGCGGACCCGGAATCCGTGGCGCGCGAGATCCAGGTCGTCTACGACGGCGCGCTCGCGGGCTCGAAGATGGAGCGGTCCACCGCCCCGATCGCCGTCGGACGGCGACTGACCGAGCTGCTCCTCGATGTGTCAGCCGGCGCGACGACCGCCGACCATCGACGTGACGTAGCGCGCGGGGACGTCGAACCACACCTCCCGGGCCGGTAGCCGACCCAGCACAGCCGGCGACAGCTCGGTCGCATAGGTCAGGCTCAGGGTCCCGGTGAAGTCGGAATGCACGCGGTCGAGCGCCGGGATCTCCACGACCAGCCCGTCGGCTCCGAAGGCCGCGCGAACCATCGTTCCGGCCGGGGCGGCCCACTCATGATCGATCGCGCGTCCGGCCTTACCGGGCACACTCGACAGGGTCCCCAGGACGCGCGTGGGCGTCAGGGCGAGGGCACCGGTGAACGGCCGGGCACTCCCACGGGCCGACCGCCCCGGCACGCGTCCGCTGAAACGCAGTGTCACCGGCACGAATTCGACGATGTGGTGAGCGTGTTCGGCGACCACCGCATCGCGCAGGTCGTCGGGGAGTCTGCCGATGCCGAGCATCCGGCGGAGAGAGGCCACGTCGCACACCCTAGGCCGTGTCGGGCGGCCCGTCAGGCGAAAGCCGTCGCCACATCGGCGGCACGCCGCAACTGATCGGGATCCGAACTCGTCGGGATGAGCTGCACCTCGTCGGTGCCGATGTCGGCGAAGCGTCGCAGCACCTCGGCGAGCTCGGCCTCGGTACCCGACCACCCGGTGGTGGGTGCGATCGCGTCGACGAAGTCGGTCGGAATCCAGTTCATGTAGTGGTGCAGGTGGCGGGTGACCTGGGCACGCGGGGCGTCGCCGTCGCCGATCGCGAACCAGAACGACGTCGCGAGGTGCGGCGCGGCGCGGCCTGCCTCGGCCCACGCCGAGCGCGCCACGTCGAACAGTTCGTCCTGCTTGCGGGTGTCGAGATCGAGTGTCACGCCGGCGATCCCGTCGGCCCAGCCGACGGCGCTGCGGATGGTCTTCGGCCCGGTGGTGCCGACGTGGAGTTGCGGCCCGCCTTTGCGGTGCGGCGGTGGCCCGACGGGGAGCACCGACTCGGTCAGCTTCTCCCCTGCCCACACGCGTTGCATCGTCGCGGCGCGGTCGGCCAGCTGACGCATCGTCTGCGTCGACGGGTCCGCCCCGACGGCGCGGTAGTCCTCGTGACGTCCGCCGACTCCCAACGCAACCGTCAGCCGGCCTTCGGAGAGCATGTCGCCGGTGGCCAGGGACTTGGCGAGCATCACCGGATCGTGCAGCTGCGGCACCACGACGGTCATGACCAGCTGGACCCGCTGCGTCCACGCGGCGGCGGCGCCGAGAAAGGTGAGGCACTCGGGGTTGTCGAATGCGATCCGCTCACCCCAGCAGAGCGAACTGAACGGGCCGTTGTCGATGGTGGTGGCCCATGAGTGGAGTGTGTCGGCGTCGAGATCCGGCTCCATCACAGGCATCGTCATCCCGATGCGCACGGGCGTCATTCTGACACGGACGCCTCACCCCGGAGGTGCTTTCGCAGATGTCGCGGATCGTGGCGTGGACCACTACGATCCGCGACATCTGCGGTGGCGCAACACATCTTGCCGAACGCCGCTCAGGCCCTGCCCACGTACGCCGAGCGGACCGGCGAGTTCTTCAACTCCCGCAACGCCGTTCGCAGGCCGCGACGCTTCCCGGTCGCCGGGTCGACACCGAAGTGCTCGCCCAGCCCCTCGCGGATCGCGAACCGCAACTCCGATGCCGTCTCGGGCGCGTCATCCGACGTGGCCTTCAGCAACGAATTGGGCAGCGCCAGTTTCGCGATCGTCCGGAAGGACTGTGCGTACTGGCCCAGGAGCGAACCCGTCGTATAGGGCAGGTCGTACTTGTCGCAGAGCTCGCGCACCCGCACCCCGATCTCCTCGTACCGGCTGCTGGGCAGGTCGGGGAACAGGTGGTGCTCGATCTGGTGACTGAGGTTGCCGCTCATGAACCGCATCAGCGGCCCCGCCTTGAAGTTCGCCGAGCCCAGCATCTGCCGCAGGTACCAGCGCGGCTGATCCTCGTTCTCGAACTCCTCGACCGTGAACTTCTCGGCGCCGTCGGGGAAATGCCCGCAGAAGATGACCATGTACGCCCAGTAGTTGCGCACGATGTTCGACGTGAAGTTCGCGGTGAGGGTCGTCTTCCAGTTGGGTCCCGCGAGGGCCGGGAAGATCAGATAGTCCTTGGCGGCCTGCTTACCGACCTTCGTGCCGATCACCCTCAGGTCCTTCGCGGCCTGCCGGTAGGTCTTCTCCTTGTTGCGCAGCTTCTCGGTCTCGAGGTGGTGCAGCGCCACGCCGATCTCGAAGAACGTGCCGAGGGTGAAGTTGTAGATCGGGTTGCCGATGTTCCACCACTCCCACGGCTGATCGCGGGTGACGCGCAGGATCCCGTAGCCCACGTCGTCGTCCATCCCCACCACGTTGGTGTATTTGTGGTGGACGAAGTTGTGCGAGTGCTTCCACTGCACGCTCGGACATGTGGTGTCCCATTCCCAGGACGACGAGTGGACCTCGGGATCGTTCATCCAGTCCCACTGCCCGTGCATCACGTTGTGTCCGAGCTCCATGTTCTCGATGATCTTGGCCAACGAGAGCATCGCGGTACCGGCCACCCAGGCCGACTTCTTGTTGCTGAACATGAGGGCGAGACGACCACCGGCCGCGAGGCTGCGCTGGATGGTGATGGCCCGCCGGATGTATTTCGCATCGGACTCTCCCCGCGACTCCTCGATGTCACGGCGGATGGCATCGAGTTCGGCGCCGAGGGTCTCGACGTCACTTTCGGTGAGATGTGCGTACTGATCGATGTCGGTGATGGCCATGAAGCCTCCTACAGATCGAGGGTGCATTCACCAGACACAGCGCTGATGCATGTCTGGATTCGTTCTCCTTCGCGACGTTCCTCGCCGGTGCGCAGGTCACGCACGTATCCCCCGGCGAGCGGCACGACACAGGTCTGGCAGATGCCCATCCGGCAACCGAACGCCATCTGGATTCCCAGGTTCTCTCCCGCTTCGAGGAGTGTTGTGGCGCCGTCGATCTCGGCCTCTTTGTCCGAGATGGCGAACTTGACGGTGCCACCTTCGCCGCCGTGGTCGGTGCGGGCGATGGCGAACCGCTCGACGTGCAGGCGTTCACGCAGACCGCCGTCCTCGTAGTGCGTCTCCATCGCGTCGAGCAGCGCCACCGGTCCGCAGGCCCAGCATTCGCGCTCGCGCCAGTCCGGGGCCCACTCGTCCAGCCGTGAGGCGTCGAACTTGCCCATCTCGCGCGTCAGCTGGAGGTTGAGATCGTATCCGTCCGCCTCGTCGGCGAGCTTCTCCATCTCGTCGAGGAAGATCACGTCGTCGCGGGTCGGCGCGGAGTGGATGTGCACGATGTCGGGTGTCTGACCGTGCGAACTCAGCTGCCGCAGCATCGCCATCACAGGTGTGATCCCGCTGCCTGCGGTGACGAACAGGATCTTGCCGGGGACCGGCTCGGGGAGATGGAAGTCGCCCTTGGGCGACTGCAGTCGGATGATCGTGCCCGGGCTCACCCCGTCGACCAGGTGCGACGAGAGGAACCCGTCCGGGTTGGCCTTCACCGTGATGGCGATGGTCTTGTTCTCAGCGGCACCGATGGACGTCAGCGAATACGACCGCCAGTGCCACTTGCCCTCGATCTGCAGACCTATCCCCACGTACTGGCCGGGCTTGTAGGAGTCGGGAAAGCCCCAACCGGTCCGGATGGTGACGGTCGCGGTGTCGTCGGTCTCCTTCGAGACGTCGACCACCTTGCCGCGAAGTTCACGGGCGCTCCACAGCGGATTGATCAGATGCAGATAGTCGTCGGGCAACAGCGGCGTGGTGGCCCGCGCCACCAGACCCCGGATGATGTTGACCTCCGGCTTGCGGGCTTCGACGCCCGCGGCGGGCCGCTTGCTCCATTTCAGTAGGTTCACACGCACTCCTCCCCTGGCTGTGTCGGAATGAAGTTGGTGGTCGGCTGGAGTTGCTGAATCAGCTGTGGTTACTCACCAGTATCACCCTTCGGTGCACGACTGTACACAAAGATCGGTGACTGTGGTCACAAGGGAGAAAAGTGGCAGTTCACCGCGGTTTCGGCGATGGATGGCCTACCAGGTGAAGGCCCCGCCGATCCAGATACCGGTCGCGATCAGCGCGAACAGCAACTCGATGCCGATCGTCTTGGCCGCCGCCTTCAGTGCCGCCAGGGCGCCGCGCCAGGCACGGTCGGTGCTGCGGGTGCGGATCAGCTCCGCGATCAGCGCGCCGACGATGAACCCGACCAGCAGGCCCACGACGGGTACGACGAAGAACCCCACGATGCCGACGAGACCGCCGACCATGATGGTCCGGTTCGGGATGGCGTCCGAACGCAGCGAGCGCCCGGCGACCAGGTACTTGATCACCTCACCGGCGGCGATCACGAGCATCGCCAAGGCGAAGACCGACCACGCCCAGCCCCCGACGAGGAGCGCCCAGACGAACAGAGCGCCGACGATGAGCAGTGTTCCCGGCAGGATCGGCACGACGATGCCCACCAGCCCGATCATCACCACGGCTGCGACCAGCAGCTCACCCCAGATCGGCACCTAGCGTCGGCCCGTCACTCGCCGCGAGCCGGCGCGGGCGCCGGTGCCGGGCGTCGAGCCGGACCCGTCGGGCCTGCCGGACGAGGAGGCGTTGCGCCCGGCGGGACCGGACGAGGGCCGCCCACGGGGCGGGGTCCCGGCCGCGGTCCGGGCGGAGGTCCACCCCGCCCGGGCGGCGGACCCGGCGGAGTCGGCACACCCGGCGCCGGCACACCCGGTGGCGGGACCGCCGGACCCGGCGGGGGGCCGGGACGGCGAGGAGCCGGCGGCGGCAGCGTCGTGGCCTTGCGCACGGCAGGGCGACCTGGCACCGGCGTCACCATCGACGCGGCACGAACGGCGCGTTCGCGGGCAGCGGGCACGTCGTCGGCGGTCGCGGTGACCACACCCATGCGTCTGCGGTGGTGACTCTCGGGCTTGCCGAACAGGCGGATGTCGGTTTCGGGCACGGTCAGCGCGGCGGCGACGTTCTCGAACCCGATGGCCGGCTCGTCGAGCTGGCCGTAGATGACCGCCGACGCTCCGGGCGATGCGAGCGTGACGTCCACCGGGAGCCCCAGGATCGCCCGCGCATGCATCTCGAACTCCGACAGGCGCTGCGTGGCCATGGTCACCAGACCGGTGTCGTGCGGGCGGGGACTCACCTCGGAGAAGTACACGTCGTCACCCTTGACGAACAGTTCGACGCCGAAAACCCCACGCCCGGCGAGCTTTCCGTCACCGAGGGCGGTGGCGATCCGCGCGGCGATAGAGGTCGCCGATGCGTGCGCGTCCGTGCTCATCTCATGCGGCTGCCAGCTCTCGACGTAGTCGCCGTTGATCTGCCGGTGCCCGATCGGTGCACAGAAGTGCGACGTCAGTCTGCCGGTCCGGGGATCGATCGCGCGAACCGTGAGAAGCGTGATCTCGTAGTCGAATTCGACGAAACCCTCGACGATCACGCGGGTGCCCTGCACGCGCCCGGCCGTGCTGGCGGTCTCCCAGGCGGCGGCAGCGTCCTCGGGTCCACGTAAGACCGTCTGTCCCTTGCCCGACGACGACATCACCGGCTTCACCACGCAGGGAAAACCGATCTGCCGCGCCGCGACCGTCATCTCCTCGAGTGAGTCGGCGAACAGGTACGGGGAGGTCGGCAGACCGAGTTCCTCGTCGGCCAGGCGGCGGATGCCCTCCCGGTTCATCGTGGCGACCACCGCGCTCGCGGTCGGGATGACCTCGGCGATACCGCGTTCGGCGACCTCGACGAGCGCCTGGGTCGCGATCGCCTCGATCTCGGGGACCACGTACGCGGGACGGTGCTTGTCGATGACGGCGCGCAGGGCATCGGCGTCGGTCATGTCGATGACCTCGGCGGCGTGGGCGACCTGATGACCGGGGGCGTTCGGGTATCGGTCGACGGCGATCACCTCGACACCGAGCCGCTGGAACGCGATGATGACCTCTTTGCCCAGTTCACCCGCACCCAGGACCATCACCTTGGTGGCGGTGGGGCTCAGGGGCGTGCCGATGACGTCCGGCGGCCCGGTCGTCGGCGCCGGCTGGTCTGCGCTGATCGCGCTCTCGCTGTTCGACGTCATCCTCAAATCCTACTTGCCGTCAGCACACATCCCGACACGGTCGGGCGCGGCGAACACCACACCCGTGTGCGGCGCGGGTTCATCCCATCACCGAGTGCACGTAACACCATCGCCAGACCTCGCCGGGCTCGGCCGATCGCATGACGGGGTGGGCAACGTCGTGGAAATGAGCGGTTGCATGGCGACGCGGACTCGAGTCGCAGCATCCGATGTGCCCGCACGTCAGACACTTTCGGAGGTGTGCCCAGTGCGCCTCGCCGATCGCCACGCAGTCCTCGCAACTGCTCTCGTCTCCCGAGGCGGACACCGGGTCGTCGGCCGGGGAGATGTCGAAGGCGCCGAGTTCGGTGCATCGCGCCCCGGCGGACGAGGCGTCCGGCCCGGGGTCGGCTCCCGAAGCGGGGCCGGGCTCCACCCGACCGGCAGACGACGTCCGGCGAAAGATCTTCATGCTCGTCATTATCCACCGAGCCGTCGCGATTAAAGTCGCTGCAATGGGCGCATCGCTACTGCTGATCGCAGTCATGGCTGTGCTGATCGCCGCACTGTGTCGTCGGTACGGGCTGTCGTCGCCGCTGGTGCTGGTCACGGTGGGGCTGGCCATCGGTTGGATTCCCGAACTGCCCTCGGTCGCCCTCGAGCCGGAACTCGTCCTGTTCCTCATCCTGCCGCCGCTGCTGTACTCGGCGGCCCAGGAGAGTTCGTATCAGGCGTTCCGCGCGAACTGGCGGGCGATCGGGTTTCTCGCCGTCGGGCTGCCGCTGGTCACCACGTTCGTGGTCGGATACGTGGCCTACCTGGTCGTCCCCAACCTCCCGCTGGCCGCGGCGCTGGTGCTCGGCGCCGTCGTCGCGCCACCGGACGCGGTGTCCGCGCAGGCGATCGGCCGACGACTGGGCCTGCCCCGACGGATGATGACGCTGCTCGGCGGGGAGAGCCTGCTCAACGACGCCACCGCGCTGACCGCGTTCCGCATCGCGCTGGCCGCGGCGGTCGGCGCCACCGCCTCCGTGGGTGAGGGGGTCTTGACGTTCGCGGTCGCCGCACTCGGCGGGCTGGTCGTCGGGCTCCTCGTCGGCGTCGTGGTCTCGTGGGTGCGGATCTGGCTCACCGATCCTCCGATGGAGACGGCCATCGGCATCCTCGTGCCCTTCGCCACCTATTACGCGGCCGAGCAGTTCCACGGCTCGGGCGTCATCGCCGTCGTCGCGGCCGGACTGTTCCTCGGGCACCGCTCGGTCCGGCTGGGTTATGCCACGCGGCTCCAGGACGATGCGGTGCGCAAATCCATCGACACGATCCTCGAGTCGTTCGTCTTCCTGCTCATCGGCCTGCAGTTGCCCATGCTCATCGACGGCGTCGAGAACGAGTCGTGGGTGCAGGTGGGCATCGACGCCGTCGCGGTCCTGGCCGCCACCATCCTGGTCCGGATCGTCTGGGTCTTCCCTGCGACCTACCTGCCTCGCGTCCTCTCGCGGCGCATCCGGGACCGCGAGCCGAGGCCCACTCCGGCGTCGGTCTTCGTGGTCTCGTGGGCCGGGATGCGCGGCGTGGTGTCACTGGCCGCCGCCTTCGCGATCCCGGTGTACACCGATGCGCACGAACCGTTCCCGGCGCGCGCGGAGATCCTGTTCCTCACCTTCGTCGTCGTGGTCGGCACGCTGCTGATCCAGGGGACGACGCTGCCCTGGGTGATCCGCTACCTCGGGGTCAGCGGAGACGAGCGCGCCCAGGACCGCCTCGCCTACGCGGCGGCCCAGGATCGTGCCTCCCGCGAGTCCGAGCGCCGGCTCGAGGAATACGCCGCCGAGCTGACCGACGACGATCCGCGCCGCCTCCAGGTGGTGATGCTGCGCAAGTGGATCACCACGCAGCGCAACGTCGCGTGGGAGGAACTGGGCCGGGGCCCCGAGGACCTCGGCGAGAGCCCGACCTCGGCGGGCGCCCGCCTGCGTACCGAGATCCTGCAGATCCAGCGGGCGGTGTTCATCGAAGAACGCGACGCGGGCCGCATCGACGACGAGGTGCTGCGAACGGCCCTGCGGCGCCTCGACTTCGCCGAGGGACAGGGCGACCGCGAGGCGTGAGCACACTGCCGCCTCCGGTGCGAGGAGCGCAAGCGACGAGCCGTTCCGCTCCCTGAGGTGCGAGGAGCGCAAGCGACGAGCCTCGAAGGGTCCCCCACCTGAACGAACCGGGGGAGTTCTGCCCATTCCGCGCCCGGAAGTGCTGCCCTACCTTCGGTTTCCATGACAACCACACTCACCCGCCTGGCCACGGCCGGCGCTTCCCTCGCCCTCGCCGCCGGGGCGCTCGCCGTCGGAACCTCCACCGCCACCGCGGCGCCCGGCGCACCGTCCTGCGATGCCGCCCAGCGCACCGTCACGTCCGTCGTGACCGCACGGTCGGCGGCGACGATCTGCCAGTGGCGCGACGACGGCACCCTCGAGTACCGCGGAGTCGCCCGCAGTTCAGGGAACACGATCTGCATCCCGGTGTCGGAGGTCCATGTGCAGGAGAACGGCAGCGGCCGCTACTACTACGTGGCTCACAACAACGGCTACAGGTACTCGGTGTTCGACGGGCTGGGCCTGAGCATCGTCGGACCGGACGGGCGGTTGATCAGTTCCGAGGACGCGATCGCCTGACCGGCGCGCCATCCCGATCGCTATCGGTCCAGGTCTCGGCCCCCGGCACTGGCCTTGTCCCCGGTTCCGGTCTTGTCCTGGTCGACGATCGCGGCGTGCACGATGGTCTCCTCGGTCCGGCCGCGCAGCGAGGTGGTCTCCTGCTCCTCCCAGCGGTCGGCCTCGGATCGCCCGGCGGCGTCCACCGCGCGGCCTGAGGCGAGTGGACGCCGCGGGTCACGCTTCGCCAGCTCGGACAGTCGGGCGCTTTCGTTGACCGGATCGCCGATGACGGTGTATTCGAACCGCTCGATGGCACCGACGTTTCCGGCCACCACCGAGCCGTAGCTGACCCCGATACCCGCCGACAGGTCCGGGACCTCCTCGGCGAGATCGCGGGCGATGGCCCGCGCGGCGGCGAGCGCGTTGGCCGCAGCGTCGTCGAGGTCGATGGGCGCACCGAAGATCGCGAGCACCGCGTCGCCCTCGAACTTGTTGACCAGCCCGTCTCGTTCCTCCACCGCCCGCACGATCACCGCGAAGAACTTGTTGAGGATCTCCACGACCTCGGTGGGACTGCGTGTGGCGGCCAGCGTCGTCGAGCCGATCACATCCACGAAGAGGGTGGCGGCGAGACGTTCGGTGCCACCGAGTTCCGGACTCGACGACAGCGCGGCCTCGGCGACCTCATGACCCACGTGCCGACCGAAGAGATCCCGGATCTTCTCCCGCTCCCGGAGGCCGGCGACCATCGAGTTGAACCCCACCTGCAGGTCACCGAGTTCGGTGCCGTCGTAGACGACGAGGTCGGCGTTCTCGAGGTCGCCGTCACTCACGCGGTTCATCCCGGCCCGCACACTGCGGATCGGACCCGTGACGCTCATGCTCGACAGCAGGGTCAGCAGCAACCCGGTGAACAAGGCGGTGATACCCAGCACCGTGGCTCCGACGAACAGGTCCAGCTTGGACGTCTCGTCGCGGGCGAGCCCGAACGCCAGCACCAGCAGGATGCCGATGATGGGGATCGCCGAACCGACGATCCACGACATCACCGACCGCGCCCGCACACCGGTGCGCTTGCGTCGCCGATGCCCGGCCGAGATCAGCTCGGCCGCAACGGGACGCAGGGTGAAGTCGATGAAGAGGTACGAGATGGCCACCACCACGACGCCGCTGAGGCCCACCACGAAGAACGTCTTCGGGATCAGCTGGGCATCGACGATCCCGTACATGATCGTGAGCATGACGGTCGCCACGCCCCACAGGAATCCCTGCACGAGCGACAACCGCCACGGCAACCGCATCGTGCGGCGGGCGTCGCGCTTGGTGGGCGGGACGTCGCGGATCGCCCAGCGCAGGTCGCGCACACCCACGTAGGTGCCCCAGCCGATACCCACCACGAAGGCCACCGTGATGTAGACCGGCACGACGATGAAGTTGACCCACCACAATTCGGCGCTGAACACCGTGGGCTGTGGGATGCCGACCGCGGTGAGCGCGACCGCCACCACCGCACCGAAGAGGTTGGCCACCACGATCGACGCGGTGAGCAACGTCTGGATGCGGACTCGCTGCTTGAACGTGCTCTCGCCGACAGACCCGAGCAGGATCGACCCGTAGTCGCGGCTCCCCCGCTTCGCACGCATGGGCACTAGCTAATCACGCCGTGTCGACGGAATCGGGACGAGCTTCGCAAGGCCGGCGTCGGGTCCGCCGGATGAGCCTCAGACGATCTCGCGACGCACGATCGTCTGGTCACGTCCCGGACCGACGCCGACGCAGGAGATGTGCGCGCCCGAGAGCTCCTCGAGCCGCAGGATGTAGTTCTGCGCGTTCTGGGGCAGATCCTCGAAGGTCTTGCACTGGGAGATGTCCTCCCACCAGCCCGGCATCTCCTCGTAGATCGGCTTCGCATGGTGGAAGCCGGTCTGCGTCATCGGCATGTCCTCGACGCGCTCCCCGTCGACCTCGTAGGCCACGCAGATGGGGACGGTGTCGAGGCTCGAGAGCACGTCGAGCTTGGTGAGGAAGTAGTCGGTGATGCCGTTGACCCGCGTCGCATACCGGGCGATGACGGCATCGAACCAGCCGCATCGACGGGCGCGGCCGGTGGTGACGCCCACCTCGCCGCCGGTCTTGGCCAGGTAGGCGCCCCACTCGTCGAAGAGCTCGGTGGGGAACGGTCCCGAGCCGACACGCGTCGTGTACGCCTTCAGGATGCCGAGGACGGTGGTGATCTTGTTGGGCCCGATGCCTGCGCCGACCGCGGCGCCGCCTGCGGTCGGGTTCGACGACGTCACGTACGGGTAGGTGCCGTGATCGACGTCGAGCAGGGTGCCCTGCGATCCCTCGAGCAGCACCGTCTCGCCGCGCTCGAGGGCCTGGTTCAGCAGGAGCCGGGTGTCGGAGATGCGGTGTTTGAATCCCTCGGCCTGTCCGAGGACCTCGTCGACGACCTGCGCCGGGTCGAGGGCCTTGCGGTTGTAGATCTTCACCAGGATCTGGTTCTTGAGTTCGAGGGCCGCCTCGACCTTCTGGGTGAGGATCTTCTCGTCGAGGACGTCGGCGACCCGGACGCCGACGCGTGCGATCTTGTCCTGGTAGCAGGGGCCGATCCCGCGGCCGGTGGTGCCGATCTTCTTGTTGCCGAGAAAGCGCTCGGTGACCTTGTCGATCGCGACGTGGTACGGCATCAGCAGGTGGGCGTCGGCGGAGATCAGCAGCCCCGAGGTGTCGACGTCACGATCTTCGAGGCCGCCGAGTTCGGTGAGGAGCACGCCCGGGTCGACGACGACGCCGTTGCCGATCACGTTCTGCACACCCGGGGTCAGGATGCCCGACGGGATGAGGTGCAGTGCGAAGGTCTCACCACTGGGGAGTACGACGGTGTGCCCGGCGTTGTTGCCGCCCTGATAGCGGACAACCCAGTTGATCCGGCCTCCGAGGAGGTCAGTCGCTTTGCCTTTGCCCTCGTCGCCCCACTGGGCTCCGATAAGCACGATCGCGGCCATGACAGGTGCTCCTTTGTGCGGCGCGCTTGGGACCAAACCTGACCAACACTACTGTGTCCGCGCGGTGGATACGCTATCCGCGTGCCGTTTGCCCTCCTTCCCCAAACCGGTCGCGCCGACGACAAGAAGGCCGTCCGCGCCGCCGTCACCGAGGTCCTGACCGACCCCGGCATCACCCGGATCGTCGTCGAGCCACGGGTCGCCGAACGATTCGCACCGACCGTCGCACACGAGAACGACATCTACCTGGCCCAGGTCGTGGCGGCGCTCATGGTCACCGACCGTCTCGATGTCGAGGTCGCGTACGTCTCCGCCGAGGCGACCCCGGCGACCCGGCGTTATCGACTGCCGCACGGACCGGCGGCCCGGGAGCTGGCCGAGCACGGCACCGCGGTCGCGGTCCCGCTCATCCGCGACGACGCCGCGACGGTCATCGTCGGCAGCGCCCGCCACCTGGGTGCCGAGGGCGCGAAGCTGCACGGCGAGACCTACGTCGACGACGAGCGCCTGTTCGACGGTGAGGTCCGTTCGATCCTCATCGAACCGACCCTCACCGCGCCGGGGCTCCGGGCCCAGGTCGAGCGGATGCTGTTGCCGGGCAAATGGTTCCCCGGACGCGCCTGCCAGACCGGCGGGACCAACATCGTCGTCGAACGCGAAGGCGTGGTGAATCCGCGTGTCCTGAAACGGTCGACGTTCTACCGCCACGTCACCGATCTGCTGCTCGTCCGCCCCTGACCTGAAATCCGTAGCGGCAATGCGGATATGGCGCGCATTGCCGCTACCGATTCCGGCAGGTCAGGCGACCGGACGCGCCTGGGGACCCGTCGTGAGGTGGAGGTCGTCGCGGCGGATGAGTGTCGTCGCGATGACGCTGATGACCGCGGTGAGCACGAGATAGCCGGCCGCGAGCCACGGCGAACCGCTCGCGGCGCCGATCAGTGCGGTCAGGATGAGCGGCGTCAGCCCGGAGGCATAGATCCCGGAGAACTGGTAGACCACCGACAGTCCGGTGTAGCGGACCGGCGTCGGATACAGGCTTGCGAACAGGGTGCCCTGCGCGCCGTAGAACAGCGCGTGGATCACGCCGAACACGACCACCAGCCCGGCGGTGAACCACAGGAGATCCGACGTTCCGAACAGGATGAAGACCGGGTAGACGGCGATTCCGTACGCGGCGATCCCGATGAGGTAGATGCGTTTGGCGCCGTACCGATCGGTGAGCAGCCCGGAGAACGGCAGGAGTGCGGCCATCACGAGCGATGCGATGGTCACGGCCACCAGGACCGGCACCTTCTCCATGTCGAGTTCGGATGTCGCATAGGCGATCGCGAAGACACCCCACGTGTTGAACGCCGAGCCCTCACCCCACCGGGCGAGCAACCCCAGGACGGTGTTGCGGGTGTTCGGCGGGAGCACGACGTCGCGCAGCGGCGCAGTGGACTTCTTCGCGAGTTCGGCCACCTCGGCGAAGGCGGGCGTCTCGTCGACCTTGAGCCGCACCACGAAACCGATGACCACGAGCACGATGCTCACCAGGAAGGCGATGCGCCAGCCGTAGGTGAGGAAGGCGTCCTCGTCGAGCACCGTCTGCAGCAGGGCGAACACGCCGGTCCCGAGTGCGAGGCCCAGCGCCAGCCCGATCTGCGGGATGCTCCCGAAGAGACCGCGCTTGCCCTCCGGGCTGTGTTCGACCGACAGCAGGACCGCACCTGCCCACTCCCCGCCCAGTGCGAAACCCTGCACGACGCGCAGGAGCAGCAGGAGGATCGGGGCGAGCACACCGACCGACGCCGCCGTCGGCAGCACACCCATCAGGGCGGTGGCGACGCCCATCATGACCATCGTGATGGCCAGGGTGCGTTTGCGGCCGATGCGATCGCCGATGTGCCCGAACACGATTCCGCCGATCGGACGTACCACGAAGCCCACCGCGAACGTCGCGAAGGACAGCAGGGTGCCGACGAACGAACTCTGGTCGGGGAAGAACAGCTGGTTGAACACCAGGCTCGCCGCGGTGGCGTAGAGGAAGAAGTCGTACCACTCGACGGTGGTGCCCAGCAGGCTCGCGGCGACGACCGTGCGCAGACGCTTGCGACGTTCGAGATCGGTCTCGTTCGCGATCGACGTGGCCGATTCGGAGGAGACATCCAGGGAGGTAGCCATGACCGGGACACGGTATCGGCGGCCTGCCGCGAACCGGCGACTACGAATCAGCGTGGGCGAAATGGGGCGAAACGGTTGCGGTGGCGGATCTCCGCTGCGAAAACATGTCAGTCGGTGAGGGGTGGCTCCAGATGTGGTTGCCGAGCTGGATCTGCACGCTTGCACGAGCGGCCTCAGGCTCAGGAGATCGCGGTCACCACGTCAACTCGTCACGACAACGTCGCTGCCCGTCATCCGGATCGACCTGAACGGTGGCGTGGTCGAGCCCGTGCCGGGCGAGCACCGCCTGCGCGGCGGGGAGTACCTCGGCGTTGGGCTTGGCGCTCCCCAGGTGCACGGTGGCCACGTCCATGCCTGTCGTCAGCGTCCACACGTGGAGGTCATGGACGTCGTCGACGGTGGGTATCTCGGCGAGGTCGGCGCGCAGCGCCTCCACGTCGACATGTGCCGGCGCCTGCTGGTTGAGGATGCGCAATGCATCGACGGCCAGCCGGACCGCCCGCGGCACCACCCACAGCGCGATGAGTACGGCGACGACGATGTCGGCATAACCCCAGCCGGTCGTCATGGCGACGATGCCGGCGATGAGCACCCCCACACTGCCGACCGCGTCGGCGAGGACCTCCAGATACGCACCGCGCACCGCGATCGATTCCTTGGCATCGGCCCGCAAGAGGAACATCACGCCGACATTCACCGCGAGCCCCACCAGCGCCACGACGATGAGCGTGAGACCGGGGACCTGAGGGTCGTTGCCGATGCGTTCGACCGCCTCGTAGAGGACGAAGACCGCGACCCCCATGAGCAGCACCGCGTTCGCGACCGCGGTGAACACCTCCGCACGATGCCATCCGAAGCTGCGGGTGTCGGTGATCCGGCCGTGGCGTCCCAGCAGGAGCGCGATCAAGCCCATGACCAGGGCGACGACGTCGGTGAGCATGTGGCCGGCATCGGCGATGAGCGCGAGCGAGTTCACCAGGATGCCGGTGACGAGTTCGACGACGAAGTACCCGCCGATGAGGGCCACCGCCACCACCATCGGCCACAGGCGTCGCTGCCCGCCGGCCGTCGGGCCGGGGGTGTGGGAGTGCGAATGTGAGTGTCCCATGATGCCGGTCAATATATGCAGGACTTCGCATATGTGGCAACCGTGGGTCAGCTCCGCAGGGTGGCGAGCGCCGACGACCGGCGCAGACCGGCGATCATCAGCAGGTCGACGAGCAGGGATCGGATCTCGGCGAGCAGGGCCGCCTCGGACAGATCGCTGTGGACGACGAGGTCGGCACGCGCCTTGCGGACGATGCTGCGGATGACCCGTGCCGCGTCCGCCTGGTCGGGTTCTTCTCCCGGGTCGGCCATCATCATGGCGCGCAGCACCTCGAAGGCACCGGCGAGGTCGTCGATGATCTCGACGAGGGCGGGCTGGACCTCCTCCCCCCGCTGCGAGATGGCCAGCGCACGCCGCGCGATGATCCGGAAGTTGCGTACCGCGTTGTCGATCGGGTCGGCGGTCGCCGAGAGTCGATCCAGCCGCATTCGGGATCCCCAGTAGAGCGGCGAGATCCGGGTCACCTCGCGACCCCCGGTCATGTCCGAATGCATCTTGTTGATCGCGGCCTGCGTACCGCGCCCGGACTCCAGCGCGGCGGCGACCCTCTCCTCGTCGTGGTCGCGCAGCCCCGACGACAGCATGCGTGCGGCATCGCGGATCGTCGCGAGCACGCCCGCGGCGTCCCGGCGCGCCCGGCTGGCCGGGTTGACCGGCAACAACGCACCCACGAGGATGCCGACGAGCCCTCCGATCAGGGCGTCGAGGGCGCGGTGGAAGCCGGCCACACCGCCCGGCGGCAACAGGGTGGCCACCAGCGCGGCCGACGACGCGGCCTGCATCGGGATCAGCGGCCCGTCGTCGAGGAACACCGCGACCGTCATCGCCAGCGCGACCACGATCATGATCTGCCAGGCACCTTCGCCGACGAGGCTGATGAACAGGTCGCCGACGAGGATGCCGATCGCGACACCGCCGACGAGTTCGGCCGCCCGGCGCCACCGCTGACCCAGGGACAGGCCCAGCGAGATCACCGCGGCGATGGGTGCGAAGAACGGGTCGGGGTGGATGAAGATCTCGACCGCGATCCACCACGACACCCCGGCGGCCAGTGCGCACTGCACGATCGGGACCAGCGAGACGTGCAACCGCCGAAACCGACGCTTGAGCTGCGGCGGGAGCGCGTTGAACACCCGGCGCGGGTAGGACGGGTTCGCGAGCCCGCTCATCGGACGGACGTCATCGGGAGAAGGCCCGGTGTCCGGTCCGGGTCACGCCAGACCGAGCTCGGCTGCCGCGCGGGGGTCGCTGTCGTTGAGAAGGTCGAGGCAGCGCAGGTACTCGTCCTCCTCGCCGATCAGCTGGGCCGCCCGCGCCAGCGCACCGACGCAGCGGAGAAACCCGCGGTTGGGCTCGTGGCTCCACGGCACCGGACCGAAACCCTTCCAGCCGTGGCGGCGCAACTGGTCGAGCCCGCGGTGGTAGCCGGTCCGTGCGTAGGCGTACGCGGCGATCACCGCGGAAGTGTCCACATCGCCCGCGTCTGCCGGGCTCGCCGACCCGAGAGCCGCCTCGGCGAGATAGGCCCAAGCGATCGAGGCCGTCGGGTGCGCCGCCGCCACGTCGGCCGGGGCAGCCCTGTTGAGCAGGTCTGATTCGGCATCGTCGTCTCCGGTGAGGAGTACCGGTTGCGGGCCGAGGAGATCTCCGAAAGACGTCATGCCCACCATTCAAGCACCGTGCCGGTGCCGGACGCCCGTTCGATCAAACGCCCTAGTGCTGGATTGCCGGGGCATTCGCTAGGGTGAATGGCGCAATCGGTCCTGCTGCCCGGGCATCTGGCGGCCGGACCGAAGTCATGCGACGCGCGAAATGCGGGGTGATCAGTCGATGTCGCGATCTCAGGGGCCGAGAACTGCTGTCACCAAAGCACTGTCGACGCTGAAACAGGTTCGTGAGGATCGTCGTGCTCGCCGGACCGGCACGGACACGACGCCCGGCAGCGCTTCACCCGGCACTGCTTCACCCGGACGGGCCCCGAGCACCGGTTCGCCGAGCACCGTGCCGGACGCTGCTTCGCCGAGCGCCGCGTCACCCAGCACCGTTCCATCGAGCATCAGCAGAGAGGGCCACGAGCCAGCTGTGGACGATTCCACCGAGAAGAACACCACCGGGGACAAGGCCGTCGAGAACGAGGCGACCGAGAACGCGTCCACGGCGGTCAGTGCCGCGAAGCAGCCCGCGGCACCCGAGCCCGCGCCACCGAAGCCCCGGGGCGGACGCGGGATCGACGGCGCCACCCAGGTGATCAACCGCGACAGCCTGCCGTCGGCCGACGACCTCGAAGACCTCGACGACATCGACCCGCTGGGCGCGGACGACACCCCGGCAGACACCGAGAACACCGGCAGCGGGGCCGACGAGGCCTCGCCACGTAAGGCGCGTCTCGGACCCAGCGACTCGAAGACCACGGTGATCCAGCGCTCGGATCTTCCCGACACGGACGATCTCGAGGACCTCGACGACATCGACCCGACGAGCGAGGCCCCCGAGCCCGCCGAGGGTGCGACTCCGGTCGATGCCGGCACGCCGGACGAGGATTCCGACGCCGAGGATGTGAAGGTCGACGCCACCGGCGGCGAGAGCACCGAGAGTGCGGTTCCCGCCGAGGACGCTGCCGGCGAACAACGACCCGACGACGACTCCGCGGCCGGTACCGCGGTCGGCGCGGGAGTGGCAGCCGCGGGTGCCGCCGCGGTGGCGGCCGCGACCGCTTCGGACACCTCCGAGAGCACTGCGGTCGACGAATCGGCAGGCGTCACGGACGACTCCGGCGACAGTGCAGACGACACCGCGGACCCGGACACCGCAGACACCGCAGACACCGCAGACACCGCAGACGACGACACCGCGGAGACCGCAGACACCGACAGGGCAGCCGTGGCTGACGACGCTGACGGCGCGGACGTGAATCCGCCGGCCGAGTCGGTGGAGACTCCAGCGAAAACCGAGGCCGCAGCCGAATCGGCACCAGTCACCGACGAGTCCGACACCGTCGAGTCCGACGCCGACGCCACCCCCGCGGACGACACCGAGGCGATCGCCGTGGCCCACGACGAGGACGCCGTCGAGGTCGAGGATGCGGCATCCGACGCCGAAGCCCCCACGGTCGCCATCCCCGCCACGACCGACGACGCCGACGTCGAGGACCCGGTCGATCAGGATGCAGTCGATCGTGACCCGGTCGACACGAAAACCATCGACGCGGATTCCGCCGATGCAGACACAGCTGATGCAGACACCGCCGACGACACCGACGCCGCGACAGCGGTGATCCCGGCTGCGGGAGCCGCCGCAGCCGCCGGCTCGACAGCCGGGGACAGTACCGACACCACACCTGAACCGGCGGTGGCGGCCCCGTCGACCGGCGAGTGGACGACCACCGCGCACGAACCGAAGGTCATCCCGGGGTCCGGCCCGACGAAACAGAAGAAGAAGCGCGGAAAGGGTCTGCTGATCGCGTGCGCCGCGCTCGTCGTGGCGGTCGTGGCGGTGATCGGTGGAATCTTCGCCTACAACAGCCTGCGGGCACCGGCTCCCGCCGATGAGGCGGCGACCATCGCGATGGATTACACGACCGCTCTCTACGAAGGCGACCTCGGCACCCTGCGGTCGGTCACCTGCGGGGAGCTCAACGCCTTCTACAGCGACTTCGACGACGCCGCTTACCAGAAGACGTTCGAGGCCCAGCGCGCCCGCAACGAGCTCGTCCAGACGCAGGGAATCAACGCGGTCCGCGTTGTCGAGGGCGGTGATCAGGCGGTCGTCGAGGTGATCGCGGTGCACACCAACACACCGGATGAGCCGCAGACGGTCACCCTCAATCTGCAACGCGACGGGGACGACTGGAAGGTCTGCAACCCCACGTGACCGAGGGTCACGGATGGGGCACGCCGCACACCCCCGAGGCCACACGGCAGCTCACGCGTCCTGCGTACCCCGTTCCCCCTGCTGCCGACCGCAACCCGGCACCCCGCTATTTCACACCGCCGGCCCGACCGGCCGCCCCCGGGGGACCACCCGCCGAGCGCCCGGGCCGGGCCACCCACATCCGGACCACTCGCATCCGGCCGGGCACGCGGCCGCGCCCCGACGCCGGGTCGCGCATCGACCCGGCGGTGGTGATCGCGGCATTGGTGATGCTCGCCCTCGCGGGCGCCGTCGTCGTGGGACTCGTCACCGCCTGAGTGCCGGTTTCGCGGGTCGACGCGCGGGTGAGGACGTGCGGGACGAGGAGGACGTACTCCTGCCACGTCTGCAGGATGCCGTCGTCCCGGACGAACTCGTCCGGCTGGGCACCCACTGGCAGGCTGTCCGGTCGACGGCGCCGACCCGCCCGCATCCGGTTGTCGCCCGGCGGCCACCCGGCAACGTGCTGGCGGCAGCTCCGCTGAGCATCCTCGATCGCACGCGCGACCAGCTCGACTCGGTTGCGCGCGGCGGTCACGGCTGGTCGGGCGCGGCCCGGACGGCGAGTGGCGCGGTGGCGACCGTCGCAGGCGCGGTCGAGCACATCCCGCCGCTCACGCGCGGCGAGCGCGCGGCCACGCGGACTCCGCGTACCGGTCACGGCAGGAACTGATCGCCGTCCCTCGTCCCTGAACGCAGTTCTGCCCGCACCCCGGTGGGGTGCGGGCAGACGTCGGACCCTCGATCAGGCGGAGAGGGACTTGCCGTTCGACTTGAGGTCGTTACATGCCTCGACGACGCGCTCGCTCATGCTCGTCTCGGCCTTCTTCGACCAGCTGCGCGGGTCGTAGACCTTCTTGTTGCCGACGTCGCCGTCGACCTTCAGCACACCGTCGTAGTTGCCGAACATGTGGCCCGCGACCGGGCGGGTGTAGGCGTACTGGGTGTCGGTGTCGACGTTCATCTTCACGACGCCGTAGCTCAGCGCCTCGTCGATCTCGCTCTTGAGCGAGCCCGAACCGCCGTGGAACACGAAGTCGAACGGCTTGGCACCGTCACCGAGACCGAGCTTCTTGGCGGCGACCTCCTGGCCGGTGTTGAGCACGTCGGGACGCAGCTTCACGTTGCCGGGCTTGTAGACGCCGTGGACGTTGCCGAAGGTCGCGGCCAGCAGGTAGCGGTTGCCCGAGTCGCTGGCACCGAGCGCCTCGATGGTCTTCTCGAAGTCCTCGGCGGTGGTGAACAGCTTGTCGTTGATCTCGTTCTCGACGCCGTCCTCCTCGCCGCCGACCACGCCGATCTCGATCTCCAGGATGATGTTGGCCGAGCCCGCCTTGGCCAGGAGTTCCTTCGCGATCTCCAGGTTCTCGTCGAGCGGCACGGCGCTGCCGTCCCACATGTGGGACTGGAACAGCGGGTTGCGGCCGGCGTCGACGCGCTCCTGTGAGATCTGCAGCAGCGGACGCACGTAGGTGTCCAGCTTGTCCTTGGGGCAGTGGTCGGTGTGCAGGCCGATGAGAACGTCGTACTTCTCGGCGACGACGTGCGCGAACTCGGCGAGCGCCACAGCTCCGGTCACCATGTCCTTGACGCCCAGACCCGAACCGAACTCGGCGCCACCGGTGGAGAACTGGATGATCCCGTCGCTACCCGCGTCGGCGAAACCCTTGATCGCGGCGTTGATCGTCGACGACGAGGTGCAGTTGATCGCGGGGAATGCGTAACCACCCTTCTTCGCCTTGTCGAACATCTCGGCGTACTGCTCCGGGGTTGCAATGGGCATCGACGAATCCTCCAGGGTGTGGATGTGCTCTGGTGTTCGGGTTCTCTCGCCGTCAAGTGATGCTTCGGTGGCGAGCAGCCGGACTTCCCGCGGCCGGACTCCACTCAGTATGGCAGGTGCCACATCGCCGGGTGCGCCCACCATTCGTGCCCGGACCTGCTGCAAAACGCCTGTCACCGAGCCGCGAGATTCTGTCCTCGACGGACGCGCAGGTACTCTGGGTCCCCGTGATCGACTCCGCGCTTGCCACCACGACCACCAACCTGGCGCTGCTGCCGGGATTCCTGGACCCGGTGAACCTGCTCAACTCGTTCGGCACCTGGATGCTGGCGGGCCTGTTGCTGGTGGTCTTCGTCGAGTCGGGTCTGCTGTTCCCGCTGCTCCCGGGAGACTCGCTGCTCTTCACGGCGGGTCTCATCGTGGCGGCCAAGTCCGCGGAGATCGAGCCGTTCGCCCCGCTGTGGGTGCTCCTCGTCCTGATCCCCATCGCGGCCTTCCTCGGCGATCAGGTGGGTTACTGGATCGGCAAGAAGCTCGGGTATTCGCTGTTCACGCCCAATGCGAAGGTACTCAAGCAGGTCTACATCGAAGAAGCGCACGTGTTCTTCGAGAAGCACGGCCCGGTGACCATCATCCTGGCCCGGTTCGTGCCGATTGTGCGCACCTATGCGCCGCTGGTCGCCGGCGCCGCCAACATGCGCTACCCGATCTTCCTGGCCTACAACGCGATCGGCGCCATCGCCTGGGGTGCGGGAGTGACGCTGCTCGGCTACTTCCTCGGCCAGATCTCCTTCATCCGCGACAACATCGACTACATCTTCATCGCGATCGTGCTGATCTCGGTGCTGCCGATCATCGCCGAGATCGGCAAGCGCATCCTGCGCTCACGCAAGAAGCCCGTCGAGGAGGCACCGCTGCCGCGCTCGGACGAGGCGAACAACTCCGCCGCCGAGAACTGATCTCCGCTGGTCGAACCCTCACCACGCGGCGTCGAGATCCGCGTGCCTGCGGATCCAGGCGTGCATGGCGATCCCGGCCGCCACACCGGCGTTGATGCTGCGGGTCGACCCGAACTGCGCGATGGACACGGTCAGATCGGCGTGACGCTGGGCGTCGTCGCTGACACCCGGGCCCTCTTGCCCGAAGAGGAGTACGCACTCGCGCGGTAGCTCAGCCGTCTCGAGGGGCACCGCGCCGGGAGTGTTGTCGACCGCCACGACCGTGAGCCCCTCCGCCCGCGCCCACTCGATGAGGTCCGCGACCGTGTCGTGGTGCATCAGGTGCTGGTAGCGGTCGGTGACCATCGCGCCGCGACGGTTCCAGCGGCGCCTGCCGACGATGTGGACGGCGGCCACGGCGAACGCGTTGGCCGTGCGCACGACGGTCCCGATGTTGGCGTCGTGGGCGAAGTTCTCGATCGCGACGTGCAACGGGTGCCGTCGGACATCGATGTCGGCGACGATCGCCTCCCGCGACCAGTAGCGATATGCGTCGACGACGTTGCGGGTGTCCCCCTGTTCGAGGAGTTCACGATCGAGATGCGGGTCGTCGGGGGCAGGCTCGCCGGGATGCTCGACGGCCCAGGGCCCGACACCCACCGGCGGGCCGGTCAGCCACTCGGTGGGACCCGGCCCCCCGCCGTCGGAGTCGGGCCGATCGGTCTCGCTCACAGCCCGGTTCAGGCCAGTCCGAGGTCGCTCAGGGTGAGCAGCGAGCGGTAGGGCACGCCGAGCGCGGTGATGACGTCGTCGGCACCGGTCGCGCGATCGACGACCGTCGCGACGCCGACGACGGTGCCGCCGATCGAACGGACGGCCTCGACCGCCGTCGACGGGGACCCGCCGGTGGTGCTGGTGTCCTCGACCACCAGCACGGTGCGCCCCACGATGTCGGGGCCCTCGATCTGCCGCTGCATGCCGTAGGTCTTCGCCGACTTCCGAACCACGAAGGCGTCGATGTCACGGCCGTCGGCGTGCATGATCGACGTCGCGACCGGGTCGGCCCCCAGGGTGAGGCCGCCCGCGGC
This sequence comes from Gordonia terrae, assembly GCF_051789125.1. Classification (GTDB taxonomy): domain Bacteria; phylum Actinomycetota; class Actinomycetes; order Mycobacteriales; family Mycobacteriaceae; genus Gordonia; species Gordonia terrae_A. The sequence goes on from NZ_CP196526.1 coordinate 4,222,671, forward strand.
CGCGTAGTCCCAGTCTGCGGTCAGCTGTCGCATCAGACGTCCGATGAGACGCGACGCCTCGTGGTGCAGGGTCGCCCGGCGCAGGTCGACGTAGTAGTCGGCCTCTCGACCCGATGACAGGGTGACCCTGCCGTGGACCACAGCGAGTTCGCGGACCAGTTCGGCGAGACGCGAGCGGGCGGCCGGGTCGACCTCGGGCGGTGTCCCGCCGGAGACCGGGGCGGACGAGGACATGGCAACTCTCTCTCGGTCGTTCGTGCGGGAATCGATGCCGCGCAAGTTGATACGGCGTCGCAGGGTCAGCTTCGGTGACGGTTCGGGCGCTCACCGGTGTCGCGACGCGGCGTCTCGTCGGACGTGCCCGCGGGCTTGCGTGTCCCGGACCCGCGGATCGGCATCGGGGACATCCCTCGGCCCCCGGTCGAGGGCGAGGCGGGGCTCGGTGTCGGCGGGGCACTCGGGGGTTTGCGCGTCGAGGCCGGAGCCGCGCTCGTCGTCGACGAGGCGGTGCCGCCGTCGCCCGACGCCGCCTGACGCCGGCGCTTGTCCCGCAGCGACTCGGTCTTTTCGTCGGCCAGTTCGGCGCGGGTGGGCCCGTGCGGGTCGCGCGGATCGGGCGAGTCCTCGGGTTCGCGCACCGGTGGCAGCACACGGAGCAGGTCGGCGAAGCGGCGGACCACCTCGAGACCGGTGTTGAGTGTGGCCGGGTCGTTGGTGACCGGCATCGATCCGAGCGCCCAGTTGCCCTCGTTCCACATCACCTCGACGAACGCGGGCGCCTTGTTGGCGAGCGCGACCATGCGGCGGTCGCAGACGCGGCGGGCGACGTCGAGATTGTTGGAGAACATGACGCGCGGACCCATCGCACCGAGCAGTTCCACATCGTCCTCGGCGGGAGCGAGGACATCCTCGTGCCGGAGGTCGACGACGACGGTCGAGGGCGAGGAGCGGCGGACGGCGATCACGGTCGCGGTCTCGGCGAGGTCGAAGACCACGGCCTCCACCCCGGCATAGTGCCCGTAGGCTACGTCGCGGACCTGGATGTGGTCGCCGACGTTCATGGTCGCCCGACGGAAGACCTTGCGCAGCTTGGTGTCCGACTCGCGGAACTTGAACTCGTGTTCGTCGCCCCAGACCGCGCGCTGGTGCCGCGCGACACTCGACCGCTGCCGGTCGAGCCACAACAGGACGCCCGCGCCGAGCAGCGCCACGGCGGCGATCAGGAAATAGACGGTGGTCATCGCGCTACAGCCTACTATCGGCGGGCCTGAGGCGATGTCATCCGCGTCCCCGGACGTAGCCGCGTTCCTTGTCCACGACGTTGACCAGCGCGTCCGCGAGCGGGCGGGACCCGGCCTCGGCGTACCGGCGGAGGTTGTCGAGGACCTGCTCGGCCAGGGCCTCGCGCCAGCCGTCTGCATCGCCGCTCATGTGCGCGGAGATCGCGACGTTCGGGAGGTCCCAGAGTTCGCTGCCGGCCGGCAGCGGTTCGGTGACGAACACGTCGAGCGACGCGGCCCCGAGGTGCCCGGACCGCAGCGCGTCGGTCAGCGCGGGCTCGTCGACGAGCTCGCCGCGGCCGACGTTGACGAAATGCGCACCCGGTTTCATCGCCTCGAGCACGCGCGCGTCGATCATCCCCGAGGTCTGCTCGGTGAGCGGCGCGATGGCGACGACGGTGTCGAAGTCGCCGACGTGGCGGGCGAGTTCTCCGGTCGAGACGACGTGCCCGAAATCGGGATCGGCGGCGCGGGCGGTCCGCCCCGCTCCGACCACGCGGATACCCACGGCGCGAAGGAGTTTCGCGGTGGCCCGCCCGATTCCGCCGGTCCCGATGACCAGCGCGGAGGTGCGGTGGGTCACGACGGTCTCCCGCCGGCTCCACCGATGGTCGCGCTGCAGCGCCATGGACTCGTGTAAACGCTTGTGGTGGGCGAGGATCGACGCGAGCACGAATTCGGCGATGGGCCGGTCGAACACACCGTGGGCGTTGGTCACGACGATGTCCGAGGCACGCAGATCGTCGAAGATCAGCGCATCGACACCCGCGGCGCACACGTGAATCCAGCGCAGGGATTCGGTCACCGCCTCCCAGTTGTCGGCCAGGGCCCGAGAGAAGAAGTCCCACAGCACCAGTGCGTCCGCACCCGGGAGCGCGTCGCCGAGATCATCTGCGGTGCACAGCCGCACCGTCGCGAGTTCTTCGATCGCGGCGAGGTTGTCGGGTGGCGGGTTGTCGCGCGAATACAGCAGCGCGACCACAGGCGAGTGCGCGGTCATGCCCCCACCGTAGGTGACGGGCCGGTCCGTTCGTCGAGGACGAACAGCAGCAGGGTCACCGCGAGGAAGCCGGCCGGGACCCAGGCGGCGTGGCCACCCATCACCTGGGTGCAGATGGCCCCGATGAGCGCACCGCCGGCGAACGCCCCGACCACACGGGCGTACACCGTGAGCGCCCGGCGGGATTCCGATGTGCGATCGACCGCCACCCCGTACCCGGCCTCGACCAGCCGCATGAGGTTGCCGGTCGTCGCCACCGCGATGTAGTTCAGGTCCCCGATGTTGCGGAACAGCTCGATCTGCATGGCCGTGATGAAGGCGATGGGGATCGTGACGTAGGAGTGCGGCACCGAGGTGGGCACGAATCCGATGACGACGAGGATGGCGACCTGCAGCGCCATCGTCACGCGGATCGGATAGATGAGCAGGCGATCGAACCGGCCCGCCTTGACGTGTACCGCCAGTACGACACCCACCAGGAACGCGAGGATCGGCCACAGGTGACCGGACGCCTGGTACCAGCGGCGCTCCGACAGGTTGAGGGCGAGGAGGATGACGTTGCCGGTCTGGGCGTTCGCGAAGACCCCACCGCGGGACAGAAAGGTGTAGCTGTCGAGGAATCCACAGGCGGCCGTGATCAGCAGGGCGAAACGCAGCGTGGTCGATGTGGTCACGGTGGTCCTCCCTCTCGGATCGTGACGTCACCGGCGTGGACCATCGAATCATGGTTCCACCGGATCGCCACCGATCGAGGACGTCCGGACACCGTGGTCACCGTTCGGTCGTCACAACACGACGGGAACCGACCCGGTGCGGCAGCCCGACCGGTCGAGCAGCGAGCCGAGACGCTTGGGTGTCTCGAGGGTCACCGAACGGTCCACGACGACCAGACCCGGCACCCGGCTCTCGAGTTGCTGCTCGAATTCGGAGAGTTCCGCGATGGTGTGCAGCCAGACCCCCATCAGGATGTTCGCCGTGCCGGTGACCTCGCAGCAGACCCGCACCTGCGGCAGATCGTCGAGCGCGTCGACCAGCGCCGAGATCGACCTCGACGACGCCCGCGCCCACACGTTGGCGGTGACCGGCCATCCGCTGATCACATGCGCCACCTCGCACCGGATGGACAGGACCCGTTCGGCCACGAGGGCACCGAGCCGGCGGCGGACCGTCGGAGCGCTCAGACCACTGGCGGCCGCCAGGTCGACCGCCGACCTCCGGCCGTCCTCGGCCAGCGCGGCGATCAGCCGCAAGTCCGTGTCGTCGGGGTCGTGCATCGGGGTCCGGTGCACCGGACGGTGTTCGGCGAGAACCGATTCCTCCGCGTCGGTCAGAGTGCGCACCCGCCAGCGTTCGCTCTCACCGAAGACACGCATCACCACCCGCGTCCGGGTCCGGGCGACGCCGTCGGTCTCGGCGAGGCGCTGGACCCAGTCGCCGAGGAAGCCGAGGTCGGGAACCATGACGGTCAGCAGCAGATCGCCGTCCCCGGCCGTCCTCTGGATGGTCGCGACCGAACGGTCCAGGGACAGGCGTTCGACGAGCGCCTCGCGCCGCGCGGAGGCCTGCACCTCGACGAACGCGCTGCACCGGGTGTTCAGATAGGCGGCTCCGGGATAGGTCACGATCCAGGCGAGTCCGCTGTCGACGAGCCGTTCCCATCGGCGTGCGGCGGTCGCCGCGCTGACCCCCACGACGTCGCCGACCACGCCCCACGGCGCCCTCGGGGCCACCTGCAGAGCGTGAACGATCTGATAATCGAGGTCGTCCGGCACGCAACAATCCTGCATCACGCGGCGGAATTTTTTCGCTATCGGAACTCGCCGGGACAGCCCGTGGCCCCGCTCCTACGTTTCCTCCCAACACCCAACGGTCGCCGCGAGCGGCCCGAGAGCAGGAGGACGGTTCGTGAAGGTCTGCGTCATCGGAGGAGGTCACGGCTCGTACGCCGCGGCCGCGGAACTGAGCGAGAAGGATCACCACGTCACGTGGTGGCGGCGGGACGCGGCGGCGTTCTCTCCGCTGATCGACGGCGGTGTGCTCGAGATCGACGACCACCGGGGGCGTCGCCCTATCGGTGTGGGCGGGGCAGACGGGATCGCGATCACCACCGATCTCGCCGAAGCGGTGTCCAACGCCGACGTGATCGTCGCACCGGTTCCCGCGTTCGCGCACGATTCGCTCGCCCGGGTGCTCGCCCCGCACCTGCGCGACGGCCAGATCGTCTACCTCCCGCCGGGCAGCTTCGGCTCCGTCGTGTTCGCCGCCGCGGTCCGCGAGGCCGGCAATCCCGCCGATGTGGCGTTCGCCGAGACCGGCACCCTGCCCTACCTCGCCCGCAAGCACGGCGACACCCGGGTGGTGGTGAGCGGTTACGCGACACGCCTGCCCACCGGAGTCTTCCCGGCCCGGCACACCGAACGCGCCCTCGCGACCCTGGGTGAGGTCTACCCCGCCGTCGAACGGGTCGAGGACGCGCTGAGCGGCGCCCTGATGAACGCGGGACCGATCATCCATCCGCCCCTGATCCTGATGAACGCCGGCCCGCTGGAACACTTTCCGTCCTGGGACATCCACAACGAGGGCACCCAGGGGTCCATCCGTCGCGTCACGTCCGCCCTCGACGCCGAGCGGATCGCGATCCGGGAGGCCCTGGGATACGACGCCCCGCACTTCCCCCTGGCCGACCACTACACCGCCGACGGCGATGAGTGGATGTACGGCAACGCCGCACACGAGAAGCTCACCGACAGCGGGGACTGGCGCGAACACATCGACCTGCGGACCCACCGGTACATGACCGAGGACGTCGAGGTGGGGCTGGCGCTGCTGAGTTCGGTGGCGCGCTGGGCGTCGGTCCCGGCGCCGGTCGCCGACGGCCTGCTCGCCATCGCCGGTGCGGTCACCGGTCGACCCGCGGGCTCGGGCGAACGCACCCTGGAAGGTCTCGGTCTCGACCGACTCGACCGGGACGGCATGCGCTCCTTCCTCGTCGAAGGGGTCGCGCGGTGACCAAGCGGCACGTGGCCGTGGTGGGCGCGGGACGGATGGGACAGGGCATCGCCGCGGCACTGGCCTTCGGGAACGTGTCGGTCACCGTGGTCGACCTCCGCGAGCGCGGTGCGGCCGGCCCCGCCTACCTGGCCGGGGTCCGCTCGGCCATCCGAGCGGCGTTGCACCACAAAGTGATCCTCGGTCTGCTTCCCGCCGATCGCCTGGACGACGTGGCCGCGCAGGTCACGGTGGTCGGCGAGATCGATGCGATGGGTCCGATGGCGACCGCGGACCTCGTCTTCGAGGCGGTGCCCGAGGTCGCCGACGTCAAACGCGGGGCCTTCTCCTGGATCGAGGCGATGGTCGCCGCCTCGGTCCCCATCGCATCGACCACGTCGAGTTTTCTGGTCGACGACCTCGCCGGACACCTGGCCGAGCCACAACGGTTTCTCAATGCACACTGGCTCAATCCCGCGGACCTGATGCCCCTGGTCGAGGTGAGTCCCGGCCGGGCGACGACCCCGGACACCGTGCAGGTCACCCGTGATCTGCTGATCGCGGTCGGCAAGACCCCGGTCCTGTGTGCCGCGTCTCCGGGGTACATCGTTCCCAGGCTGCAGACGCTGGTGATGAACGAGGCCGCCCGGATGGTCGAGGAGGGCGTCGCGAGCGCGGCGGACATCGACACCGCCGTCCGGCTCGGATTCGGTTCTCGCTTCGCGGTTCTCGGCCTGCTCGAGTTCATCGACTGGGGTGGCGGGGACATCTTGTTCCACGCGTCGCACTATCTCCGGACCGAACTCGGCGAACGTTTCGCACCCGCCCCCCTCGTCGAGGCGAACATGAACTCCGGGCGCCGCGGGATCTCCGACGGGGCCGGCTTCTACGAGTTCGACGCCGACACCGTCGACGACTACCGGGCACAACGGATCGCGGACTTCGCGCGCGTTCTCGACGCCCTGGGTCGTCTCGGACGACACGAGGAGTTCGCCACCACCGACTGACCCGCGTCGTCCTCGTCGAACCGCTCGTGACCGGCAACTGCCGGCCGCGTGATCAACGCTGTCAATGACGCGGCGCGGTAAAGCTTTTCCCTATTTCCCCCCACGGTGAGTCCGACACAATCGACTCATCCACGAGTACAGCCCACCGAACGACGGATCGCCGATCCCGTTCGCCCACCGATGAGGAGTGATCCGTGGTAACACTCGACAGTTCCGTCCCACTGGACCCCGCAGCCCCGGGGTCCCCCCAACCCCGCCGAGAGCGGACCGCCCGCGTGGCCGTGGCGTCCGGTGTCGGCACGATCATGGAGTTCTACGACTTCGCGATCTACGGCACCGCCACGGCGCTCGTGTTCAACAAAGTCTACTTCAACGTAGACGACCCCTGGTTCGGCACCTTCCTCGGGTTCGCCACCTTCGCAGTGGGTTTCGTGATGGCACCCATCGGCGCGGTGATCTTCGGGCACTTCGGCGACCGGATCGGGCGGCGCAAGGCATTGACCGCGGCCTTCCTCCTCATGGGCGGGTCGACGCTGGCGATGGGCGTACTGCCCGACTATCAGGCCATCGGGATCGTTGCGCCGATCATCCTGATCTTCCTGCGCATGGTGCACGGGATATCCCGAGGCGGTGAGATCGGCGGCGCCGCACTGCTGGCCGCCGAACACGCCCCCGCGCACCGCCGCGGTCTGTACGGCTGTTTCGTCACCCTCGGCTCTCCGGTCGGCGGCATTCTCGCCAACCTGTCGTTCGCCCTCGTCCTCCTGATGCCGATGGAGCAGGTCCTGGCCTGGGGCTGGCGTATCCCGTTCCTGATCGGCGGCATCGTCCTGGCGATCGGCGTGTGGACCCGCAGCCGCGTCAGCGAGACGCCGGACTTCGTCAATTCCCAGCAGTCGGTGGAGTCCTCGCCGCGGGCGTTCTCGGTCCTGCGCCAGAACTGGCGTCGTGTCGCACTCGCCGCGGGGATCAACGTGGGCCAGAACTGTTATGCGTTCCTGTTGTTCACGTTCATGCTGTCGTTCCTCACCGAGACCGACCCCGGGCGAGGTTTCGACCGTTCACCGGTCGTCTTCGGCAGCACCCTGGCGCTCGCCTGTCACGCCGCGACCGTCGTTCTCGGCAGCTACCTCTCCGACCGTCTGGGCCGCAAACCGGTCATCGCGTTCGGCATGATCAGTTCGCTCGTGTTCGCCCCGATCCTGTTCTGGGTCACCGCATCCGGATCGCTCGCGGCATGCATCACGGTCATCTCCATCGGTTTCGCGCTCACCGGGTTCGTGTACGGGCCGATGCTGACGACCTTCGCCGAACTGTTCCCGATCACCCAGCGCTACAGCGGCATCGGCATCGGCTTCCAGATGGGCGCGGTGCTCGGCGGCGGTCTGGCACCGATGATCGCCAACCGGATCGTCAGCGCGACCGGCAGCGTCATCCCGGTCGGGGTGTACGCGGCGGTGCTGATGGCGATCAGCCTGTGTTGCCTGATGGTCATCCGGGAGACCGCACCGGCGGCTGCCGGACGTGCGTTCCGGCAGCGCCTCCGGGCCTGATCTCCCCGCGGGTGGCATTGACAGCATCCTCTCATTTTGACAGGATGCTGTCAATGTCGTCTCGAAAGGAGATCACCATGAAGACCGTCCACCTCGGGCTCTACCCCACCCTCGCCGACTGGGAGTTCGGGTACGTCGCGTCCGGCATCAACAATCCCGAATACCAGCAGGACCCCGGCTCGTTCCGGATCGTGACCGTCGGCGCCACGCGGGACCCGATCCGGACCATCGGCGGCGTCACGATGGTTCCGGAGACGACGCTCGAGGAGGTCGACCCGCACGACAGCGCGATGCTCGTGCTTCCCGGCGCACAGATCTGGGAGACCAACGACGCGTTCGTCGACGCCGCGCGCCGCTGGGCCGCGTCGGAGGTCCCGGTCGCCGGCATCTGCGGCGCGACGATGGGTCTCGCGCGGGCCGGACTGCTCGATGACCGTCGGCACACCAGCAACGCGCCGGAACAATTGGCGCCGACCGGGTATGCCGGTGCCGAGCACTACATCGACGCCCCGGCGGTCACCGACCGCGGCATCATCACCGCGGCGGCGATCGCCCCCGTCGACTTCGCGCGCGAGGTCTTCCAACTGCTCGGCGTCTACGCTCCGCCGGTGCTCGACGCCTGGTACCAGCTGTACGGACGCCAGGACCCGAGCGGTTTCTACGCGCTGACAGACGAGCAGTGACCGACCCGCAAGAGCTCTTGTCGGCGTCTGCCCTGACGACTTTCCGCCTGAACGGACAGTTCCTCGCCCTCGCCGAGGGGCTGGCCGAACCCGCGGGCCTCACCGCGACCCGCTGGCAGGTACTCGGCGCGGTCCTGCGCGAACCCCTGCCGGTCGCGGCCATCGCGCGCGTCATGGGCATCACCCGCCAGAGCGTGCAGCGCACCGCCGACGTGCTGGTGTCCGACGGACTCGCCGAGTACCACGAGAATCCCGCGCACCGGCGGGCCAAACTCGTCACCCCGACCGCGGCGGGCCTGGCGGCGGTTCGGGCGATCAACCCCGGCCACCGGACCTCTGCCGACCGCCTGGCCACAATCCTGGGGACCGAGCGGTGGCAGCGATGCCTGGACGCGTTGCAGGACCTCGCCGCCGCGCTGGACACGCTCGAGGCCGAGTCGGCGGACGGTCTCGAGCGTGGGCTTGACAACCCAGATGTCTAATTGTTGACAATCGTACGATCGGGCGTCACCGTGTACCCATGACCGCCAGCGTTGACTCCCCCGCCCGCGCCGTCCAGACCGCCTCGCTCAGTCCCGTCCTCAAACAGGCCACACCGGTCGTCGTCGATCACGCGCAGGGTTCCTGGATTCGCGGGACCGACGGTCGCGACTACCTCGACTTCACCACGGGGATCGGCGTCACCAGCACCGGACACTGCCACCCGCATGTCGTCGCCGCGGCACAGGCGCAGTGCGCGAAGGTGATCCACGCGCAATACACCACCGTGATGCACACACCTCTGCTCGAGCTGACCGAGCGCCTCGGCGCCGTCCTGCCCGTCGGCCTCGACTCGGTGTTCTACGCCAATTCGGGCTCCGAGGCGGTCGAGGCCGCGGTTCGCCTCGCCAGGATGGCGACCGCACGACCCAACATCATCGTGTTCCAGGGCGGTTTCCACGGCCGTACGGTCGCCGCCGCGAGCCTCACCACCGCGGGCACGCGCTTCTCGGCCGGCTTCTCCCCCCTCATGAGCGGCGTGCACATGGCGCCCTTCCCCTACGCCTACCGCTACGGCTGGGACACCGAGACGGCGATCGACTTCGCGCTCCGCGAGCTCGACTACCTGCTGCAGTCGCGCGTCGCTCCCGACGACACCGCCGCTTTCCTCATCGAGCCGGTGCTGGGCGACGGCGGGTATCTCCCGACACCACCCCGCTTCCTGCACGGCCTGGCCGAACGCGCGGCCCGCCACGGCATCCTGCTGATCCTCGACGAGGTGCAGGCGGGATTCGGCCGCACCGGCAAGTTCTGGGGGCACCAGCACGCCGAGGGGCTGACCCCCGACATCGTCGTCACCGCGAAGGGGCTCGCCTCCGGATTCCCCATCTCGGCGATCGCCGCGTCGACCGAACTGATGAGCAAGGCCTGGCCGGGTTCTCAGGGCGGTACATATGGCGGCAATGCCGTGGCGGCCGCCGCCGCGATCGCGACCCTCGACGTCATCGAATCCGAGGGACTCGTCGAGAACGCACGCGTCCGCGGCGAGCAGATGCTCGCCGGGCTGCGTGAGGCGTGTGCAGCCCATCCCGCGGTGGGCGACGTCCGCGGACTCGGCCTGATGGCCGGGATCGAGTTCGTCACCACCGACGCCGCCGGTGACCGCGGTCCCGACGCAGCCGCTGCGGTCGCTGTACAGCAGGCCACCACGACCCACGGCCTGCTGTCGCTCACCTGCGGCCCGGCAGCCAATGTCGTGCGCCTCATCCCCGCGCTGGTCGTCACCGCCGAGGAGATCGATCTCGGCGTCGCCCGGTTCGGCGCCGCACTCGCGACCGCACTCGGTTAGCCGTGTTGCCGGTGGACATCGCAACCGAACTCACCGGACTCGGTGTCGACGCCGACGCATCGACGCGCCGGCTCGCCGAATACTCCTACGACGCCTCCAACTACCGCATCCCTCCGCTGGCCGTGACCTTCCCGCGCACCGCACAGGAGGTGGCCGCGGTGGCCGGCTGGTGTCATGCGCACGACATCCCGGTGATCGCGCGTGGCGGCGGAACCTCCATGGGCGGCAACGCGATCGGCCCGGGTGTGGTGATCGACCTCTCCCGTCATCTCGACCGCGTCCTGCGCGTCGATGCCGAAACAGCCACGGCGGTGGCCGGTTCGGGCGTCGTGCTGACCTCACTCGCTGCGTCCGCCCGCGGGATGACCGGCGGCCGTCTCACCTTCGCCCCCGACCCGTCGTCGGCCTCGCGCGCGACGCTCGGCGGCGCCATCGGCAACGACGCATGCGGCAATCATTCCGTTCGCCACGGCCGGATGAGCGATCACGTTCTCGAACTGCACCTCGTCACCGCCGAGGGCCTGCTCCTCACGGCCACACGCAGCGGGTTACACGCCACCGATCCCGACGACGCCGCGGCCGACGCCCGGGCCGCCGAGATGACGACCGCGATGAAAGACCTGGCCGCGTCGAACCTGTCGATCTTCCGAACCCAGCTGGAGACCATCCCCCGGCAGGTGTCCGGGTATCACCTGGCACACCTGTTGCCCGAGAACGGATTCGACGTGGCACGCGCCCTGGTCGGCAGCGAGGGCACCTGCGCGATCGTGGTCTCTGCGAGAGTCCGCCTCGTGCCGGTGGCGACGTCACAACTCCTGTTGTGCGTCGGCTACCACTCCCCGTCCGACGCCGCCCGCGACGTGCCGGCGATCCTGCCGTTCGCGCCGTCGGCCGTCGAGGGCATCGACCGCAGGATCGTGTCCACCATGGCAGCCCGACGAGGCCGTGACGCCGTCGCCGGACTGCCTGACGGCGCGGCGTGGCTGTTCATCGACGTCGACGAGGAAAGCGCTGCCGCCCAATCGGAATCCGACGTCCCGGCCACCGCCAAGCGCCTGCTCGATCATCTCCGGAGCCAGGGACGCATGATCGACGCCACCGTCGTCGACGACCCGGTGCGGCGCACAGCGCTCTGGCGCGTCCGGGAGGACGGGGCCGGATTGTCCTCTCGGCTGGCCGATCCCGACGACGAGAGCGTAGGTGGCGGCTACGAGTCCTGGCCCGGCTGGGAGGATGCGGCCGTCGCACCCGAACGACTCGCCGACTACCTCGACGACTTCACCGAACTCCTCGATCGTCACGGCCTGACCGGTGTCCTGTACGGACACTTCGGCGCGGGCTGCATGCACGTCCGGATCACCTTCGACCTCCGTACCGCCGAGGGCCGCGCCGTGATGGAGCACTTCTGCACCGATGCCGCCGAACTCGTCGTCCGCCACGGTGGTTCGCTGTCCGGCGAGCACGGCGACGGCCGCGCCCGGTCGGCCCTGCTCCCGCTCATGTACTCGCCGCCGATGATGGCCGCGTTCGCGCAGTTCAAGACGATCTGGGACCCGAAGGGAACACTCAATCCGGGCAGCATCGTCGACCCGTCGCCCATCACCGCGGACCTGGCGCTGGCCGGTATCCCGGCACGCACCTGGCCCACGAGTTTCTCCCTGGGCCACAGCCCCGCCGGCTCGTCCCCGGACCACACCCCCACCGAACTCCCGGTCCTCGACCCGTTCGTCCACGCGGTGCAGGGGTGCATCGGGGTGGGCCGGTGCCGCGCCGACTCCGGCGGGGTGATGTGTCCCAGCTACCGGGCCACCCGAGACGAGAAGGACTCCACCCGGGGCCGGGCACGTGTCCTGCAGGACATGGTCCGCACGGCGCCCACTGTCGACGAGGGGTGGCAGTCGGCCGACGTCGCCGAGGCCCTCGACCTGTGCCTGTCGTGCAAGGCGTGCTCCACCGACTGCCCGACCGGTGTCGACATGGCCACCTACAAGTCGGAGTTCCTCGACCACCACTATCGGCGTCGACTTCGCCCGCTCGCCCACTACTCGCTGGGGTGGATGCCGGCCTGGTTGTCGGCGGCCGGGGTCGCGGCGCCGCTGATCAACCGCACCCTCGGGTCCCGGCTGGGCGTCGTGGCCGCACGGCTCGGTGGTATCGACCCGCGCCGATCGATGCCCGCATTCGCGACGCGGCGCGCCCGCCGACGCCATCTGGACGGCCTCGTCCCCGTGTCGCCGGAGTCGGCGGTGATCCTGTTCGTCGACACGTTCACGCGGGCGTTCCGACCGCAGGTGGCCGCCGCGGCCGCCCGGGTCCTCGGCGTGACCGGCGAGACGGTCGGGTGCACGGCGCAGCAGTGTTGCGGGCTCACCTGGATCTCGACCGGACAGCTGGACCGCGCCCGAAAGGTGATGCGACGCACCGTCGAGCACCTCGACGACGGGACCGACCGTCCCATCGTCGTCGTCGAACCCAGCTGTGCCGCAGCGCTGGCCACGGACCTGCCCGAGCTGGTTCCGACGCCGGCCGCGCATCGGGTGGCCGCGCGTGTGCGCAGTTTCGCCGCACACCTTCCCCGGTTGCTGGACGCCGGGTGGCAGCCGACGGGTCTACCCGCCGAGGTCACCGTGCAGACCCACTGCCACGAGTACGCGGTCTTCGGCGCCCGGACGGGCACCGCACCCCTCGAGGCACTCGGGGTCACCGTGCGCACCGCCGACGGATGCTGCGGAGTCGCCGGGAATTTCGGCTTCGAGAAGGGCCACTACGAGGTGTCCATGGCCGTGGCCGAGAACTGTCTCGCCCCCGCGCTGCGCGACGACCCGTACCGAACCGTGGTCACCGACGGGTTCAGCTGTGCGATGGCCGTCGAACACCTCGCCACCGTCGACGACTCCCTCGCCGGCGCACGCGACATCCGCGGTGTCCATCTCGCGGAGCTGCTCGACCCAGCCACCGACGATCACCCGCACCACGAGCCAGGAGGCCGATCATGACCGCCATCGCCACGCACACCGTCCCGGATGCCGTCGCGCGCATCCGCACCGACCTGTTCATCGACGGCGAGTGGACCCCTCCGGTCGACGGCAATCACTTCGACGTGGTGAACCCGGCCACCGGAGAGTTGCTCGCACAGGTGGGCGATGCCGGCGCCGCGGACGCCCGTCGGGCACTCGCGACGGCAGCCGCGCATCAGTCCGGGTGGGCGGCGACCTCTCCGCGCAGCCGCAGCGAGATCCTGTACCGCGCACACCAACTCATCATGAGCCGCGCCGACGAGATCGCGTCGGTGATGACCGCCGAGATGGGTAAACCGTTGGCCGAGGCCAAAGGTGAGGTCGCCTACGGCGCGGAGTTCTTCCGGTGGTTCGCCGAGGAGGCGGTGCGGATCGGCGGCGACTCCACCACCACCGGCGACGGCGGGCACCGCGTCGTGGTCAGCAGGCAACCGGTCGGTCCGTGCATCCTCATCACACCTTGGAATTTCCCCCTGGCCATGGCGACCCGCAAGATCGGACCGGCCGTCGCGGCGGGTTGCACGATGGTGCTCAAACCCGCCGAACTCACCCCGCTCACCACGCTCCTGCTCACCGACATCCTCGTCGAGGCCGGACTTCCCGGGGGCGTGCTCAACGTCGTCACGACGAGTGACCCGGCGACCGTCGTCACCGAGTGGATGGAGAGCGGACTGGCACGGAAGGTGAGTTTCACCGGGTCGACCGCGGTCGGCAAGACGCTGCTGCGCCAGGCGGCCGGGACGGTCATGCGCACATCGATGGAACTCGGCGGAAATGCACCGTTCATCGTGTGCGCCGATGCCGACATCGCCAGGGCCGTCGACGGTCTGATGGTCGCCAAGATGCGCAACATGGGCCAGGCGTGTACAGCCGCGAACCGGATCTTCGTGCATCGCAGCGTGATCGACGAGTTCACCGCCGCATTCACCGCGAGGATGGCGGCGCTGCAGGTGGGTGACGGCGCTCGGGACGGCACCCAGGTGGGTCCGCTCGTCGAACCCGAGGCGGTCGAGAAGGTCGCCTCGTTGGTCGACGATGCCGTCGCCAAGGGCGCGACGGTGTGTTGCGGGGGCGAGACCCCCGACGGCCCCGGTTACTTCTACCCGCCGACCGTCCTGACCGGCGTCGGGCTCGACGCCGACCTCATGCGCACCGAGATCTTCGGCCCCGTCGCGGCGATCGTCGGTTTCGGGAACGCCGATGCGCCCGGCGATCCCGCCGCCGACGACGAGGTCATCGCACTGGCCAACGACACGCCGTGGGGACTCGTCGGCTACCTGTTCAGTCGCGATGTCGACCGCTGCGCTCGCCTGGCGGCCGCGCTGGAAACCGGTATGGTCGGGGTCAACACCGGCGCCGTGTCCAATCCTGCCGCCCCGTTCGGGGGTGTGAAGGAATCCGGGCTCGGACGTGAGGGCGGACGCGTGGGCATCGAGGAGTTCCTCGACATGAAGTACACCGCCTCTCCCGTCGTCCGCTGATCCTCGCGCCCGTCCGATCGGCGCATCGCCCGCTTGTGAAGGTCGAGATGTAAGGAGCGACAAGCATGTACCTCGGTGCTCAGCTGTTCACCGACAGCGAGTACGAACAGCGCCTGGTACGCGTCCGTGAACTCATGGACCGCCAGGGGTTGTCGGCGATCATCGTCACCGACCCGGCCAACATCTTCTATCTCATCGGGTACAACGCGTGGTCGTTCTACACGCCGCAGATGTTGTTCGTCCCCATCGACGGCGAGATGGTGTTCTACGCCCGTGAGATGGATGCCCATGGGGCGCACCGCACCACGTGGCTGCCTGCCGAGCAGATCGTCGGCTATCCGGAGAGCTACGTGCACCGCCCGCACCTGCATCCGTTCGACTGGGTCGCCTGGTCTCTGCGCCAACGGCATCTGATCGCGCCGGCGTCGAAGGCGGGGTCGGTCGGTCTGGAGATGGACTCGCACTTCTTCTCCCCCAAGGCATATCGGGCGCTGTTCAACGCCATCCCGGAGTGGAAACTGGTCGACAACTTCGAACTCGTGAACTGGGTGCGGTCGGTGAAGTCCGACGCCGAGGTGCAGTTGATGCGCCAGGCCGGCATGGTGTGCTCGGAAGCGATGCGAGCCGCGATCGACACCATCGACATCGGCGTCCGGCAATGCGATGCGGCGGCGGCGATCTCGCAGGCCCAGATCACCGGCACGCCGGAGTACGGCGGCGACTACCCGGCCATCGTCCCGATGCTGCCGACCGGCGCCGCCGCCGACACCCCGCATCTGACCTGGAATCAGGGCACGTTCGTCGAGAACGAGGCGGTGGTCATCGAGCTCACCGGTGCGCACAGCCGGTACCACTGCCCGCTGGCGCGGACCGTGTCACTGGGCACCGTGTCGAAGGACCTGGACTACGTGGCCAAGGCGACCGCCGAAGGCCTCGACAACGTCCTGGAGGCGATCAAGCCGGGCGTGGCGACCCGCGAGCTGGCGTCCACGTGGAATTGGACCCTCGCCAAGTACGGTCTCGAAAAGCCCTCGCGCCTGGGCTATTCCATCGGCATCGGCTATCCGCCCGACTGGGGTGAACGCACCATCAGCATCCGCTCCGAGGACGAGTCCGTGCTGGAGACCAACATGACCTTCCACATCGTGTGCGGCATGTGGATGGACAACTACGGTTTCGAGCTCTCGGAATCCGTGCGCGTCAGCCCCACCGGGGTGGAGACGTTCACCGACTTCCCCCGGGAGCTCATCCGGAAATGAACGACACAACCTGTTCCCCCAGGTGGTGAACGACACCAACCAGACCCCCGAGGCAGCGAACGACACCAACCAGACCCCCGAGGCAGCGAACAACACCAACCAGACCCCCGAGGCAGCGAACAACACCAACCAGACCCCCGAGGCAGCGAACGACACCAACCAGATCCCTGAGGTGCGAGGAGCGCAAGCGACGAGCCACGAAGGGCGACCACACGAGGTGAAGAAAGTGACCACCACCGAAACCACGCATGACGCGCGACATTCCGGACCCACACTGCCATTGGCGGGCCGGACGAAGGACCTGGTCGGTTCGATGATCGACTCGTCGACGTCGTTGCTGGCCGCCCAGTCGCACGACATCGTGCGCTTCGCGATGGGTTCACCCGCCGACGAGGCGGTGCCGGCCGACGAGTTCCGCCAGATCGCCGGCGAGATCCTCGACCACACCTCGTTCACCTACGGTGCCACCGAGGGTGAGCCGCGACTGCTCCAGCTTCTCGTCGACTACCTGGCGACCACACCGGATCCGTCGTCACACGATCGTCTGGTGATCACCACCGGCGGCATGCAGGGCCTCGACCTGGCGTGCAAACTCTTCATCGATCCCGGCGACTTGGTCATCGTCGAATCACCCACCTACACCAACGGCAGCGCGACCGCACTGTCGTACGGGGCCCGGCTCCTCGAGGTTCCCGTCGACGACGACGGGATGCAGGTCGATCAACTCGAGGATCTCGTCGCGCACACTCACCAGACGCCCAAGGCGATCTACACGATCCCCACCTTCCAGAACCCGTCCGGAGTGACGATGTCGGAAGAACGGCGCCGCGAACTGCTTCGCCTGGCCCACACCTGGGGTTCGGTCGTCATCGACGACGATCCGTACGGATTGCTGCGCTTCGCCGGCACCGACATCCCGACATTCCAGACGCTGAGCCCCGGCGATCCTCTCGTCTTCTCGGTGCGTACCTTCTCCAAGATCCTCGCGCCGGGCTGGCGGGTGGGCTGGGTCGACGCCGATCCGTCCCTGCGTCAACTGCTCATCAACGGCAAGCAGGCCATGGACACCTGCACCAATGTGCCCAATCAGCACATCGTCGCCGAGTACATCGCCCGCGGCGGCCTCGAGGACCACCTGGCCGGGATCCGCACGCTCTATCGCGAACGGAAGGACGCGATGCTCGAAGCCGTCGCCCGCCATCTCGGTGACCGGGTGGTGACGACGAATCCCGAAGGCGGCTTCTTCCTGTGGGTGACGCTGCGCGAGGAGTTCGCCGAGATCGACACCCGCGAACTGTTCGAGGTCGCCCTGGCCGACGGCGTGGCGTTCATCCCGGGCCCGGCGCTGTCACCGGGCGGCCGCTTCCGCAACTCGATGCGTCTGTGCTTCGCCTCGAGCACTCCCGAACGGATCGACGAGGGTGTCCGACGCCTCACCGCGAGTCTTGAGAAGATGGCACGGTGAGTGGTGACCCCGAACCCGATCTGACCTCAACCGAACAGGCCGTGCTCGACCTCGTCGACGAGGCCGCGATCGTCGCGCTCACCTCTGCCATGGTCGAGGCTCCGAGCGAGAATCCGGGCGGCACCGAGGAAGCGGCCGTCGCCGTTCTCGACAAAGCCTGTCGCGATGTGGGGTTGACGGTCTCCACCACCGAGGCGGCGCCCGGGCGCCCGAATCTCGTCGCGACTCTCCCCGCCGGCCCCGGGCCGGGCCTGATGTTCCTCGGACATTCCGACGTGGTCCCGGCAGGTCCCAACTGGACGGCCGACCCGTACACGGCGCGCATCCGCGACGGTCGCATCTACGGGCGGGGTTCCACCGACATGAAGGGCGGACTCGCCGCCGTCGTCGCAGCCATGAGCGCACTGTCCCGAGCGCGCGAACTCGGTGTGGCAACCGCGGGGCCGGTGCGCCTCGTGTGCACCGTCGACGAGGAAGAACACGGTCTCGGGGTACGCGACTTCGTCGCGCGCCCCGGCGATCACGACTTCGTCGGCTGCGTGGTCGCCGAGCCCACCGATCTGCAAGTCGTCCGCGGCTGCCGGGGAGCGTCGTACATCGAGATCGACGTGACGGGTCGCGCCGCACACTCCGGCCGCCCTGCCGACGGGCGCAGCGCTATCGACGCCGCCGCCGCGATCGTGGAGATCATCCGCGCCGACGCCCGGGATCTGGCGCAGAACCTCGACGACCTGCTCGGGTGCGGGACGTGGAACGTGGGCACCATCGCCGGCGGACAGGGGATTTCGGTGGTCGCGCCCACGTGTTCACTCGGCATCGACCGTCGTCTGATGCCCGACGAGGACCCGCACATGATCGCCGCCGAACTCCGGAAGACGATCAGCGACAAGGGCATCGACACCGACGGCATCTCGGTCGACATCCGCGTCACGATGGAGATGCCCGGTTTCGCCACCGCCGCCGACCATCCCCTGGTGACGGCGGCCGTCGGATCGGTCACGCACGCCGGTGCCACCACCTCGGTCGGCGGATGGACAGCCGCCTGCGACGGCGGATTCGTCAGCCGCGACCTCGGCATCCCGTCGATCGTGCTGGGCCCGGGCAACATCAACACCGATGCCCATCAGCCCGACGAGTCGGTCGCGATCGCCGATCTCGTCACCGCGGCGAGGGCCTACACCCTCGCCGCGCTGCGCCTTCTGCGCCCCGTCGGCTGAGCTCGGCGAACCTTACGAACCCACCTTCTGTCCCTGCAACGAGCTGAAGTCGTTCTCGCGGGTGGGAATACCGGTGCCGCGGATCGAACCGCCCGCGGTCTCCTTGAGGAAGAGCAGCGCGACCATGCCGATGGCGCAGGCACCCATCATGTACATCGCCGGGAACAGAGACCAGTCGGTTTTCTCGACGACGGCGTCGTTGACCAGCGGGGCCGTACCACCGAACGCGGCGGTCGCGACGTTGTAGGAGATCGCGAACCCGGCATAGCGAACCTGCGTCGGGAACATCGCCGGGAAGGTCGCCGAGATGGTCGCCAGCTGCGGGATGTACAGCACCCCCAGGATGACGAAAGCCACGATGGCCCAGGCGAAGCCCTGCCCCATCAACCAGTAGAGGGGCAAGGCGAGGACGAACAGCCCGATCAGCGATCCCCACCACATCGGTTTGCGGCCCGTGGAATCCGACCACCACCCGAAGAACGGGATCAGCAGCATCATGACCAGCTGACCGACGAGATTGACTGTGCTCGCCGAGGTCTCGGACAGACCGATCGTGTTCTGCAGGTAGGTCGGCTGGTAGGCCAGCAGCGTGTAGTTGGCGACGTTGAGGGCGATCACGAGGCCGAACATCGTGAGGATCGGGCGCCGGTAGTTGATGAGGAGATCCTTGAAGCGGGTCCAGGCCGATCCCTTGATCTCGTTGTCCTGCTCGAGTTCCTGGAAGACGGGGGTGTCCTCCATCTGCGAGCGTAGGTAGAGGCCGATGAGGCCCATCGGCAGGGCGAACAGGAACGGGATGCGCCAGCCCCACTGATCCATCTGCGAGTCGGTGAGCAGCAGTTGCAGGAGCAGGACGAACAGGGTGCCGCCGCAGAAGCCCGCCAGGGTCCCGAATTCGAGGAACGAGCCGTACTTGCCGCGTTTGTTGTCCGGCGCGTACTCGGCCATGAACGTTGCCGCACCGCCGTATTCGCCACCGGTCGAGAACCCTTGGACGACGCGGAGCAGGATCAGCAGGATCGGGGCCCACACACCGATCGACGCGTGCGTCGGCAACAGACCGATCAGGGCGGTCGCACCCGAGATGAGCAGGATGGTCATCGCCAGGACCGACTTGCGTCCGATGCGGTCACCAATCGGTCCCCACACCATTCCGCCCAGCGGACGCAGGACGAAGGAGACCGCGAAACCCAGCATGGTGCCGATGGTTCCGAGCTCTCCCGGGAAGAATGCCTGGGTCAGGTAGACCGACGCGGCGGCGTAGACACCGTAGTCGTACCACTCGGTGGCGTTGCCGATCGCGGAGGCGCCGATGGCCTTGCGGAGGATCTTCTTGCCCTCCGGGGAGTCCGGGTCCGGTGCGAGCTGCTCATAGGTGTCTGCTGGTGTCGTGTCGCTCATCTGCGCTTCCTGAGTCGTGGGGCCACTGGGGTCGAACTCGGTGGATTCGTGATGCGCACGTGCGGCACGATTCTCGGCCGTACGCGACTACCGGTCGCGGGTGATCAGCCCCTGGCCACCTGCGGGTCGGCGGCGTTCTCGTCGTCACCGACCAGGCGGCGCAACCCGTCGGCCATGTGCGCGATCATCAGAGCATCTGCCGCCGCGGCGTCTCCCGCGGCGATGGCGTCCACCAACGCCTGGTGTTCGTCGATTCGGTCCTTTCCCGAGGAGTAGGTTCCCCGCATGGCTCGCAGGCACATTCGCGTCTCCACGAGGATCGTCTCGTGCAGTCGCGAAAGCCGTTGACTTCCGGCGTATTCCACCAGTGTCTGGTGAAACGCCATGTCGGCCTCCGCCATCCCGGCGCCGTTGGGCTCGTCGATGAACTCACGCATGACATCGACGGCCTCGCCGAGTGAGTCCACCGCCTCCTGCTCTCGGTGCCTGATCACCTGCTGCACGGCGGCGCGCTCCACCGCGGTCCTCGCGACGTACATGTCGCGGATGTCGTCGTCGTCCATCGAGACGACGAACAGCCCGCGGTTGCGGTGGCTGACCAGCAGCCCTTCGGCGGTGAGCCGCTGCATGGCCTCCCGGAGGGGGCCGCGGCTGACGCCGAGGTCGGCCGCCAGCCCCGACTCGGTCAGTTGGGAACCCGGCGGGAAGTCCCCGTTGGCTATCGCATCGTGCAACTTACGCGCGATGATCGCCGGTGTCGATTCCTGCACCAGTGGCGACAGCACCCGACGCCGCAGCGACGCACCCTGTTTGCCCTGGCGAACGACGGTTCGAGCGGAGCCCGGGTCCTCCGGACCCGCCGATTCGTCTTCCACCTTCATCGTCACCGTCATCCCCTCTTTCTTACCGTGAAAGACACGCGCAAGCCGGTGTTTCGTCGGCGTGCCGCAGCACCGGCGATTGTTGGATTGTTGACAATCTACCCGCGGTGTCGTCGTGGTGACAACCACCGCCGAGACTGTGGCGATGTCTGCGCCGAGCCGGCCGACCGGTGACGAGCCGCCCCCGAAGCGAGGTCGCATGCGACTTCATTTCGTCGACGCGACTTCGATCGAGGTCGCGTCGACGAAATGAGATCGCATGCGACCGCCACACCCAGCGACAAACGTCAGTCGATGACCGCTTTCGCGACCGTGATGCACGTCGTGATCCATTCCCGATCGGCCGGACGCAGGGGCCGCGAGGCCCGTTCGGCATCCTCGATCGCCCAGTGCGCGTTGAGGATCATCCGCACGATGACCCAGTCCCGGGCACGATCCGGGTCGAAGTCTGCGGCATCGACGATGGTGTAGAAGCGTCGGCGAATCTGTTCGCGCACATCGGACTCCCGCGGGCCCAAGCGGTTCCACAGCATCGGCGCGAGCTCGTAGTGCGCGTCGCCCGACATCGGACTGGGGTCGATGGCGACCCACTGCCCGTCGGGACCGGCGAGGACGTTCTCGTGGTGCAGGTCGCCGTGCACGATGACGCCCACGCTGTCGGTGTCCGACAGGAAGTCCCGGCCCAGGGACGACGCCTGCTCGACGAACCGCCTCGGCACCGGGGCATCACGAGGCATGGCGGCCAGCCCGGCCAGCCATCCCTCCAGATGCGCGGTGAGGCGTGTGAGACGGCCCGGCGCCGGGATGTGCAACCGACCGTAGAGTCCGGCGACCACCGTGCAGGCCTCGTCGTCGTCGACGGTGGTCAGGTCGCGCCGTTCCAGCCGCTCGAGCAGCAGCGCCCGCCTGCGGGGATCCGCGCGCACCAGACGCACCGCGCCCCGACCGTGCCAGTGCTGCAGCCCGAGTGCTTCCTGGGCACCCTCGTCGTCACCGTCGAAGGCGAGTTTGAGAACCCCCTGCCGCCCGCTGCGGTCGAAGACCGGGATCACCATCGACTCGAACCCGTGCCACACCTGCGAACCGTCGCGTCGTAGATCCCATTCGGTGAGCAACGCCGACGCGGTGGCGGGCAGTCGACGCAACCAGTCCTGCCAATCCGGCCCCAGCGCCGCCTGCGCACTCAGGCCGGCGGGGATGTCCGCACCGGTGATCATCGCCGCGCGTTCATGATCCGGAACCCGACGACGCACTGCCCGTCCGAACGAAGCGGTAACCCATACCGGCCTCGGTGATCAGATGCCGGGGGTGTGCGGGGTCGTCTTCCAACTTCCGGCGCAGACTGGCGAGGTAGACGCGGAGGTAGTTGCTCTGTCCGTCGTAACCCGGTCCCCACACCGACGCCAGGATGTCCCTCTGCGACACCAGCTTTCCCTCATGGCGCACCAGCATCTCGAGAATGCCCCACTCGGTGGGGGTGAGGTGGACGGGCGCCTCGTCGCGCGTCACCTGTTTGGCGGCGAGGTCGACGACGAACGCACCGGCGTCCACGACCGGTGACTCCGACGCCCCGCCGGCCGCCGCCCCGCGACGCAGTGCCGCCCGCAGCCGTGCCAGGAACTCCTCCATCCCGAAGGGTTTGGTGACGTAGTCGTCGGCGCCGGAATCGAGGGCCACGACCTTGTCCGCCGCGTCGCTACGCGCCGACAGGACGATGACCGGCACCGTCGTCCAACCTCGCAGCCCTTCGAGCACAGTCAGTCCGTCGATGTCCGGCAGGCCGAGGTCGAGGACCACGACGTGCGGGTTGATCCGGGCCGCCGCCGTGAGCGCCGCCGCACCCGTCGCCGCGGTGGTGACGGCGAAACCGCGGGCGTTGAGGTTGATCCGCAACGCGCGCAGCAGTTGTGGCTCATCGTCGACGACGAGGACCCGGGTCTTCTCGGCGGTCATCGGGCTCCTCCCGGATCTGCGGGCATCCCGGGGTCGGCCGGCGTCTCGGGATCGGCCGGCGTCTCGAGATCACCGGTAGCGGGTAGGTCGACGACCATCGTGACTCCGCCACCCGGGGTGTCCTCGACGGTCAGCGCTCCGCCGATCGCCGAGACGAAGCCCTGTGCCACCGACAATCCCAGCCCGACACCGGACGACGCCCCGCTGGTGTCGCCGCCCTGATGGAATGCCGCGAACACCTGCTCCCGGCCGGCCTCGGGCAGGCCGGGACCGTGATCGACGACCCGGATCACGCATCGCGGCCGATCGCCGGCGGTCAGGCGTGCCGAGATCTCGACCTCGCCCCCACCGTGGCGCCGCGCGTTGTCGATCAGGTTCGCCAACGCACGTTCGAGGAGACCGGCATCGGTGAACGCCCAGGCATGACCGAGGTCGAAGGTGGGCCCCGCCTCCGTGCCGTATCGGTACACCTCGGCGGCCGCCCGGTGCACCACCTCCGGGAGGAACGTCCGCTGCAGCTGCGGCCGGACGGCCCCCGCCGCAAGACGCGACGAGTCCAGCAGGTTGCCGACCAGCGCGGCGAGATGATCGACCGACTCGTCGACGGTCGCCAGCAGCTCCGCGGTGTCCTCCGGGGTGAAGGTCACGTCGTCGCTGCGCAGGCTCGACACCGCGGCCTTCGCGGCGGCGAGCGGTGTCCGGAGGTCGTGACTCACCGCCGAGAGCAGTGCACGACGCATCTCGTCGGTCCGCGTGAGCGCCTCCGCGGAGGCCGCCTCGGTCTCGAGCGCGTGACGCTGCACCGCGCTCGCCGCCTGACCTGCCACCGCCGCCAGCACGCGCCGGTCACGCGCACCGAGCTTCGGTCCGCGCAAGAGCAACTCGAACTCGTCCCCCGGTACGACGCACACGGTGTCGGCGTCGTCGGGCCCCTTCGGGGGATGCTCGCCGACGGCGGCCTCCACCCGCCGTGCGGACCGCGCGGTTCGCCGCACCACCGACACCGACGTCTGGTCGTAGGTCTCACGCAACCGTTCGAGGAGCCCCGGAACGTCGGCGCCGCCGAGCACCACACTGGAGAACAGCGCGAGCAGCTCCGCCTCACGGGTCGCCTCATGCGCCTCCGCACGGCGCACGGTGGCCGAATCGACAAGAGCCGCAACCGCGACCGCGATCAACAGCAACACCAGGATGGTGATCAGGTTGTCGGGCTGGCTGATCGTGAACGTGAAGCGCGGGTCGGTGAAGAAGTAGTTCAGCAACAGACCCGAGACCACGGCCGACAACGCGGCCGGTGCGATACCGCCGAGCATCGACACCGCGAGGACCGACACGAAGAACAGAGCCGACTCACTGGTGAAACCGAGCCACGGATCGAGCATCCGCAGCAGGCCCGTGACGGCGAGCGGGACCAGGACGGCGAACACCCAGCTGAGCGGTCGGTGGAAGCGGGTGTCCCGGATGTCGAGGCGCGACCGGCGTTTCCGCTCGTCGTGAGTCACCATGTGGACGTCGATGCGACCGCTCTGACTGACCACCGTCGCGCCGACACCCTCGTCGAAGATCCGTTTCCAACGGGGCCGGCGCGACGTCCCGACGACGAGCTGGGTGGCGTTGACCCCGCGGGCGAAGTCCAGCAGGGTGGCAGGGATGTCGTCACCGACGACGGTGTGGATGCGCGCGCCGAAGCCGGCGGCGAGCTCTTTCAGCGCGGCGAGGTCGACACCCGTGCCGGTCAGTCCGTCGCCTCGGACCACGTGTACGGCCAGCAGCTCCGCACTGGACCGCGAGGCGATGCGGCCGGCCCGGCGCAGCAAGGTGGGCGACTCGGCACCCCCGGTCACCGCGACCACGACCCGCTCCCGCGCCTCCCAGGTGTCTGTGATGCCATGCGCCGCACGGTAATCGGCGAGCTTGTCATCCACCTGGTCGGCGAGCCACAGGAGGGCGAGCTCGCGCAGCGCGGTGAGGTTGCCCTGCCGGAAGTAGTTGCGTAGCGCGCCGTCGACCCGACCGTCCGGATAGACCTTGCCCGCCGACAGGCGCCGTCGGAGTGCCTGGGGGTCGATGTCGACGAGTTCGATCTGGTCGGCGCCGCGCACCACGTCGTCGGGGACGGTCTCGCGCTGCACGACGCCCGTGATCTGCGCGACGACGTCGTTCAGGCCGGCGAGGTGTTGGACGTTGATCGTCGAGTAGACGTCGATGCCCGCATCGAGAAGATCTCCGATGTCCATCCACCGCTTGGTGTTCCGCGATCCGGGGACGTTGGTGTGGGCGAGCTCGTCGACCAGGGCGACCTGCGGTCGGCGGGCCAGTACCGCGTCGACGTCCATCTCCTCCAACGGTGTCCCGCGGTAGGACCGACGTACCCGGGGGATCACTTCGAGACCTTCGACGAGCGCTGCCGTGGCGACCCGGCCGTGGGATTCGACGACCGCCACGACCACGTCGACGCCCTCGTCGAGGAGAGTCCGGGCCTGGGCGAGCATCTCATAGGTTTTGCCGACGCCGGGCGCACAACCGAGGAAGACACGGAGTCTGCCGCGCCCCTCGGTGTGCGCGTCCGCGACCGCCGGCGTCGGGACCCTCGCCGCCGCCGGGTCCGCCGCTGAGGTCATCGGCCGATTCTATCCCCGGTCACGACGCGCGACAGACGGGTGGCGCGTGCCCGAGGGCCAGGTTCACCTCGAGCACGTTGACCCGCGGCTGCCCCAGGAATCCCCATTGCCGACCCTGTGTGTGCGCGTCGATGACGGCCCTGATGTCCTCGGGTGACCGACGGTTCTCCCGCGCCAGCCGAGCCACCTGCAGTTCGGCGTACTCGGGACTGATGTGGGGGTCGAGTCCCGACCCCGAGCCGGTCACGGCGTCGGCGGGAACCGCGGCGGGCGGCACGCCTTCGCGTCCGGCGATGAGCGTCCGCCTGGCCTCGACGTGGGCGCGCAGGGTCTCACTGTTGGGTCCCTGGTTACTCGCCGCCGACGCGGACGGATCGCCGGTGGCCATCGGCTCGTCCGCAGCGCCGAGCACCCGCGCATGCAGATACGGGTCTCCGGCGCCGGGCCGTACCTGTGGGTCGAGTCCGATCAGCGAGGAGCCAACCGGGCAGCCCGCCGCGTCGACGATCTGCGAACCCTCCGCCCCGGAGGTGTTCACCCGCGAGATCGCCCACACCGCAGCGGGATAAGCGAGACCGAGGAGCATCGTCAGGCCGAGGACCATTCCGATGGCGGCGACGCATTGCCGGAAGAGACCGGACAGGAGTGTGTTCATGGTGGTCATCCCATTCCCGGAACGAAACGAACGACGAGGTCGATCAGCCAGATACCGATGAACGGCGTGATCACGCCGCCGACCCCGTATACGAGTAAGTTGCGGCCCAACAGTTTCGACGCCGAACTGGGCCGGTAGCGCACCCCGCGCAGGGAGAGCGGGATGAGCGCGACGATGATCAGCGCGTTGAAGATCACCGCGGACACGATCGCCGACTGCGCGGAATGCAGACCCATGATGTTGAGGGCGTCGAGCTGCGGATAGACGGCGGTGAACATGGCGGGCAGGATCGCGAAGTACTTGGCGAGATCGTTGGCGAGCGAGAAGGTCGTCAGCGCACCGCGGGTGATCAGCAGTTGCTTGCCGATGCCGACCACCTCGATGAGCTTCGTCGGATCCGAGTCGAGGTCCACCATGTTGCCGGCCTCTTTGGCGGCCGACGTACCCGTGTTCATCGCCAGACCAACGTCGGCCTGGGCCAGGGCCGGGGCATCGTTGGTGCCGTCCCCCGTCATCGCGACGAGCCGGCCCGACGCCTGCTCGGACCTGATCAGGGCCAGCTTCTCCTCGGGGGTGGCCTCGGCGACGAAGTCATCGACCCCGGCCTGGACCGCGATGGCCCGCGCGGTGAGTGGATTGTCACCGGTGACCATCACGGTGCGGATGCCCATCGCCCGCAACTGCGCAAAACGTTCGGCCATGCCGGGTTTCACCACGTCCGACAACGCGATCACACCGAGTACCCGCGCCGGCCGCTCACCGTCGCGGACGCCGACCACCAGCGGCGTACCGCCCGCGGCGGAGATGCGTTCCACGTCGTCGGCCACCGCGTCCTCGACGACGCCTGCACCCGCCACCACCCATGTGGTGACCGCATCGGCGGCGCCCTTGCGATACTCGACCAGACCACCGGCGGTCTGCAGATCCACTCCGCTCATGCGGGTCTGGGCGGTGAACGGGACGATCGAGTCGGTCCTCGTTGCATCCGGGCCGATTCGGTCAGTCCCCGGCCGATCCGGGGCCGCACCGTCGTCCCGCTTGATCCCGTACGCCGATTCGCACAGTTCGACGATGCTGCGTCCCTCCGGGGTGCCGTCGGCGAGGCTGCACCGGTGGGCCACCCGGACCATCTCGTCGATCGAGATCCCCGGCGCCGCACACAGTTCGGTGGCCCGGCGGTTTCCGAAGGTGATGGTGCCGGTCTTGTCCATGAGCAGGGTGTCGATGTCGCCCGCCGCTTCGACCGCCCGGCCCGACATCGCCAGGACGTTGCGCTGCACCAACCGGTCCATCCCGGCGATGCCGATCGAGCTCAGCAGGGCTCCGATCGTCGTGGGGATGAGGCAGACGAGCAGCGCGATCAGTTTGATCGGGTCGGGCGACTGGCCCGCATACTCCTGCATCGGTCCGACGGCGACGACCGCGAGCAGGAAGATCACAGTCAGGCTGGTCAGGAGGATGTCGAGGGCGATCTCGTTCGGCGTCTTCTTACGCGCCGCACCTTCGACCAGGGCGATCATCCGGTCGACGAAGGTCTCGCCGGGTGATGTGGTGATCCGGACGACGATGCGATCGGAGAGCACGACGGTCCCGCCGGTGACCGCCGACCGGTCACCTCCCGATTCGCGCACCACCGGCGCGGATTCGCCGGTGATCGCCGATTCGTCGACCGTCGCGATACCGTCCACCACGTCCCCGTCGCCGGCGATGACCTCGCCGGCCTCGACGACCACGAGGTCGCCGATGGCCAGCTCACTGCCGGCGACCTCGTCGAGGTCCCCGAGCCCAAGTGTGTCGTCGCTGTCGACCAGCCGTCGGGCAATCGTGTCGCGCTTCACCTTTCGCAGGCTGTCCGCCTGTGCGCGGCCACGCCCCTCGGCGACAGCCTCGGCGAGATTGGCGAAGAGCACGGTGAACCACAGCCAGGCCGCGACGGTCCAGCTGAACCACGACGGGCGGACGACCGCGAGCACGGTGGTCACCACAGCACCCATGAAGACGACGAACATGACCGGGTTGCGGGCCTGATCACGCGGAGTGAGCTTGCGCAGGGCCAGCGGCAACGAGGTCACCAGGGAGCGGATGTCGAAGGCGCCCCGCGACACCAGCGCAGGCTCGGCGTCCGGAGGGGTTGCGGCCCGGTTGTTCCCAGATCGGTTGGGCCCGGATCGGTCGGGCCCAGATCGGTCGGACGCGGTCAGTTGTGTGGTCACAGCAGTGCCTCGGCTATCGGTCCCAGCGCCATCGCCGGGAAGAAGGTGAGTCCGGCGACGAGCAGGATCGTCGCCGCTAGAAGGGATCCGTAGAGGAACCCGTGGGTCGGCAGTGCGGAACGCGAGTCCTGCGCGGCGTCGGCCGGTGCAGTCAGCACCGCCGTCGACGCCGCGTGCGGCATGACGGAGGCGGGCCCACCGGTGGCGGTGCCTTCGTCTCCGGCGGGCGCCGATCTACCGGAGTCCTTGGGGATCTGGCGTGCGAGCAGTCCGGCCAGCGCGAGCACGAGCACGATGGGCAGGAATCTCCCGAGGAGCATCGCGACTCCCAGCGACGCCTGGAACCAGTCGCTGGTCACCGTGAGGCCGCCGAATGCGCTCCCGTTGTTGTTGGCGGCCGACGCGTAGGCGTAGAGCACCTCGCCGAAACCGTGGATCGCTCCGGGCGACCCGGCGTCGCCGCTGTTGCCCTGCGCCGCGGTCGTCGATCCGAGTATCACCGAGATCCCGGTGCCGGCGAGGACGAGCGACGGCATCACCAGCACATACAGTGCGGCGACGGTGATCTCGTGCTGACCGATGCGCTTGCCGAGGAAGGTCGGCGACCGGCCGACGAGCAGTCCGCCGATGAAGACGGTGATGATCGCTAGAACGAGGATCCCGTACAGCCCCGAGCCGACGCCGCCGGGCGCGACCTCGCCGAGGAGCATGTTCCAGAGGAGTACGCCGCCACCGCCGGCCGAGAAGCTGTCGTGCGCGGAGTTGACCGCCCCGGTCGAGGTGCCTGTCGTCGACACCGCGAACAGCACCGAACCGGGGATCCCCTGTCGCACCTCCTTGCCCTCCATCATCGCGCCCGCAGCCGCGGAAGCGACTCCCCCGGTGCGACTTTCGAAGGTCCACACCAGGGTGAACAGAATCGACCAGATCGCGGCCATGACACCCAGCAGGGTCAGGCCCTGGCGCCGGTCGGCGACCAGCGTGCCGTACGTGCGCGTGAGACACACGGGGATCAGCAGCAGCGCGACGACCTCGAGGAGGTTGGAGAAGGGCGTGGGGTTGGAGAAGGGATGCGCGGAGTTCGCCGACAGCGTCCCGCCGCCGTTGGTGCCGAGTTCTTTGATCGCCTCCTGTGAGGCGAACGGTCCGACCATGCTGCGGGCGCCGGCACCGTCGAGCGTCGTCCAGTCGAACCCGGTGCGCCACGACTGCACGACACCCTGCGTGATGAGCAACGTGGCCACCACGAGACCGAGCGGCAAGAGGATTCGGGTCACACCCCGCACGAGGTCGACCCAGAAGTTGCCGATCTCGCCGTTCGCCCGACGGTTGACGATCCCGCGGATCACCGCGATCGCGACCGCCATACCCACGGCCGCGGAGACGAAGTTCTGCACGGTGAGCCCGACCATCTGGGTCAGGTTGCTCATGACGACCTCGGGCGAGAAGGACTGCCAGTTGGTGTTGCTGACGAAGGAGATCGCGGTGTTGAAGGCCATCGCCGGTGCCACGCCCGGTTTGCCGTCGGACCAGGGCAGGACGCCCTGGAGGCGCTGCAGCAGGTAGAGAGCGATGAAGCTCACCAGCGAAAAGCCCAGCACCGCGAGCGCGTAACCGATCCAGGTCTGTTGTCGGCGGGGGTTCACCCGCGCCATGCGGTAGAGGACGCGCTCCACCCACAGGTCTCGTTCGCCGGTATAGACACGCGCCATGTGGTCGCCGAGGGGCACGTAGGCGACGGCGAGGATCGCGACGAGTGCGCCGACCTGCAGCAACCCCGCAAGAGTCGTGTTCATCGGCGTCAGAACCTCTCCGGGAACACCAGCGCGACCAGGAGGAACAGCACGGTCGCGGCCGCAAGCGCCAGGAGTGCGACGTTGACCACCCCCTCGGCGGTCACTTCCTGGCCCTCACGTCGACGGCCCGCACTGCCAGCACGCACAGGGCGAACCCCGCGATGGCGAGCAGCACGTACAACAGATCCGCCACAGTCACTCACTCTCTCGAACGCATCGGTGTGCCCACCGTGCGGTGGGCACATCGAAGGATCACGCCCCGGAGTGCGTGCGAGAGAGTTTCTTAACGCGATCCATACGCGGACCGGGCCGGTATTGACGCTGCGTTGTCACCGGGCCCGCGCGCCGCGGCGACCGGCAACGATCACACGGCAGGCGTGATGACGATCCCCACGCTGCCGTGCGTGCCCCGGCGGATCTTGCTGCCGAGGATGGTGATCTTGCCGAGCAGCCCGTACTTGTCTGCGATGGCCTTCTTGACGCGGCCGCTGTCCGCGGCGTCGAGCACCTCGACGGTTCCGCGGACCGGTTCGCCGAAGGCCTTGTGGCCCCGGACATCACAAGCCTGGACCACCACGCGCGGATCACGTCGCAGCCGCTTCACCTTCCAGGAATCGGCCACGGTCCACATCACCAGACGGTCACCGTCGAGCGCGGCCCACAGCGGCGAGGTCACCGCGGTGCCGTCCTTGCGGTACGTCGTCAGATTCACGTACTTGGCGGTTCCCGCCTCGCCGAAGGTCGACGCATTGTTCGAGGTCATACGGCAATGCTACGGGCAACGCGCAGGGGATACGGCCGCCTGGGAGCCGGGCTGCTGAGCCCCTCGGTGGGCAGTATCCACCTTCTCGCGGATCACGCAGCCGTACGCGTGATCGTTGACCATTCCCGTCGCCTGCATGAGGGCGAACATCGTCGTCGGACCGACGAATCGCCACCCGCGCTTCTTGAGGTCCTTCGACAGCGCGACCGACTCCGGGGAGGTGGTCATCGAACCGGGCACATGCTCTCCGGCGGGCGCGTAGCCCCAGAAGTACGACTCCAGGGAGCCGTGTTCCTCGATGAGTTCGACGGCCCGGCCCGCGTTGTTGATCGACGCCTCGATCTTGCCGCGATGGCGGATGATCCCCGCATCGCCGAGCAGCCGCGCGACGTCGGCGTCGGAGAACCGCGCAACCCGTTCGATGTCGAAGCCTGCGAATGCCGCGCGGAAGTTCTCCCGCTTCATCAGGATCGTGCGCCAGCTCAGACCCGATTGGAATCCCTCCAGGCAGACCCGCTCGAAGAGCGCGTCGTCGCCGACGACCGGGAAACCCCACTCGGTGTCGTGGTAGGTGGTCTCGGGCTCTCGAGCCGCCCACAGGCAGCGCGGGCGTCCGTCACCGATCGTGATCGTGTCGTCGGCCATGGGCATTCCTTCCGTCGCGAGGACGCTACCCGGCGAGCACGACAGCGGCGTCCGCAGAACGCGTCGGTCGGCGACCCGGGAACCCCCGTTATGAAACCGTTATATGAGGATTGCGAAACCATCCCGTTGTGCCTGGGGATGATGGTGGAGACGGGCCGACAGCTTAGCGTTGTACACATCGCATCGACGACTCCGTCGGCACCGAACACCGACGACAGCCCGAGCACCGGACAAACGCCATCGCGGCAAGGAGTTTCATCATGAACGACGCCGATCTGAGCACACTCCTTGCCCGCGTGGCGACCGGCGACATGGACGCCTTCGCCCAGTTCTACGACGCCACGTGTGATCGCGTCTACGGCATGACGCTGCGAGTTCTCCGCGATCCCGGTTACAGCGAAGAAGCCACTCAGGAGACCTTTCTGGCCGTCTGGCGCAATGCCGACACCTACAAGCCGGAGTCCGGGTCGGCCCTGTCCTGGATTCTGACCCTCGCGCACCGTCGGGCCGTTGATCGTGTCCGCTCGGAGTCGGCTGCCACCCGGCGGACCGTCGCCTACGGCATCGCCGACACCGGACGTGAGATCGACGAGGTCAGCGAATCGGTCGAGCGACGCGAGATCGCACGCCTCATCCATACCGGACTCGAGACCCTCACCCCGCTGCAGCGCCAGGCCATCGAGCTCGCCTACTTTCACGGCCTGACGTACCGCGAGGTCTCCGAGCACCTCGGTGTCGCACTCCCCACCGTCAAGTCACGCATCCGCGACGGCCTGATCCGTCTGCGCCAGACCGTGCCCGGCCGCGCCGCCTGACCCCGCCTCACACACGACCCCGCCTGGCGATCGACCATCGCTCGAGCGGGGTCGACTCATATCCCCCGAAGGCCGGGGGGGGTGTGGCGTCGGCCACACCAAATTTGAGACCTCGTCCAGGTCACACGCGTTACCACCTCGTGTTCGGGTCGAATCCACCCACCACATCTCCCGTCGCTGTGCCCGGACAGGCAAAATCAATGTGGAGATGTCACCCGAGTCCATCCCCGGCGTGATATCGGTAAAACCGGACCCACAAGGTCGCAGCAGAGTCGAACCCAAGACAGAATCGAGAACACATCGCATGAGTGCCGAACAGCCGACCATCATCTATACGCTGACCGACGAGGCACCCATGCTCGCCACTCACGCGTTTCTGCCGGTGGTGCGAACGTTCGCCGGGGCGGCCGGAATCACCGTCGAGACCAGTGACATCTCGGTCGCGGCTCGCATCCTCGCCGAGTTCTCCGACATCCTGCCCGACGACCAGAAGGTCACCGACAATCTCGGCGAACTCGGCAAGCTCACCCAGGCCTCCGATACCAACATCATCAAGCTGCCGAACATCAGCGCCTCTGTCCCCCAGCTCCTCGCCGCCATCAAGGAACTCCAGGACAAGGGCTACGACCTCCCCGACTTCCCGGGCAACCCCAAGACCGACGACGAGCGCGCCATCCGCGACCGGTACACCAAGTGCCTCGGCAGCGCCGTCAACCCTGTTCTGCGCGAAGGCAATTCGGATCGACGCGCACCTCGGGCGGTCAAGGAGTACGCCCGCAAGCACCCGCACAGCATGGGTGAGTGGTCGATGGCGTCTCGGACCCACGTCGCGCACATGCGCGAGGGCGATTTCTACCACGGCGAGAAGTCGATGACGGTGGAGGGCGACCGCAAGGTCAAGATGGAACTGCTCACCGACTCCGGCGAGACGCTCGTGCTCAAGCCCGAGGTGTCACTCACCGACGGCGACGTCATCGACAGCATGTTCATGAGCAAGAAGGCCCTCATCAAGTTCTACGAGGAGCAGATCGAGGACGCCTACAAGACCGGCGTCATGTTCTCGTTGCACGTCAAGGCGACGATGATGCGCGTCAGCCACCCGATCGTCTTCGGTCACGCCGTCAAGGTCTTCTACAAGGACGCGTTCGAAAAGCACGGCGAACTGTTCGACGAACTCGGCGTGAACGTCAACAACGGCCTCTCCGATCTGTACAGCAAGATCGAGTCCCTCCCGAGCGCGCAGCGCGAGGAGATCATCGACGACCTGCACAAGTGCCATGAGCATCGTCCCGAATTGGCGATGGTGGATTCGGCGCGCGGCATCACCAACTTCCACTCCCCCAGCGACGTCATCGTCGACGCCTCGATGCCGGCCATGATCCGCGCGGGCGGCAAGATGTACGGCGCCGACGGACGCCTCAAGGACACCAAGGCGGTCAACCCGGAGTCGACCTTCTCCCGCATCTACCAGGAGATGATCAACTTCTGTAAGACCAACGGGCAGTTCGACCCGACCACGATGGGCACCGTCCCCAACGTCGGCCTGATGGCTCAGAAGGCCGAGGAGTACGGCTCGCACGACAAGACCTTCGAGGTCCCCGCGGGCGGAACGGCCAACATCACCGACATCGAGACCGGTGAGGTGCTGCTGACCCAGACCGTCGAAGAGGGCGACATCTGGCGTCTGTGCATCGTGAAGGACGCCCCGATCCAGGACTGGGTCAAGCTCGCCGTCAACCGGTGCCGCGACTCGGGAATGCCTGTCCTGTTCTGGCTGGACCCGTACCGCCCCCACGAGAACGAGCTGATCAAGAAGGTGCACAAGTACCTGCCCGATCACGACACCGAGGGCCTCGACATCCAGATCATGTCGCAGGTCCGCGCGATGCGGTACACCCTCGAGCGCGTCGTCCGCGGCCTGGACACCATCTCGGCCACGGGCAACATCCTGCGCGACTACCTCACCGACCTGTTCCCGATCCTGGAGCTGGGCACCAGCGCCAAGATGCTGTCGATCGTCCCGCTGATGGCCGGCGGCGGACTCTACGAGACCGGCGCGGGCGGCTCGGCACCCAAGCACGTCAAGCAGCTCATCGAGGAGAACCACCTCCGGTGGGACTCGCTCGGCGAGTTCCTCGCGCTCGCGGTGAGCCTGGAGGACGTGGGCAAGAAGTTCGACGACAAGCGCGCCGTCATCCTGGCGAAGGCCCTCGACACCGCCACCGGCAAGCTGCTCGAGAACGACAAGGGACCGTCACGCAAGACCGGCGAACTCGACAACCGCGGCAGCCAGTTCTATCTGGCGCTCTACTGGGCGCAGGAACTCGCTGCGCAGACCGAGGACGCCGATCTCGCCAAGCACTTCGCCCCGCTGGCCGAGACCCTCGCCGCCAACGAGGACAAGATCGTCGAGGAGCTCAACGCTGTGCAGGGTGAGCAGGTCGACATCGGCGGTTACTACTACCCCGACTGGGACAAGACCGCCGCCGTCATGCGGCCGAGCGCGACGTTCAACGAGGCGCTGGCCGCCGCCCAGGGCTGAGTCACCCGTTCCTCATGTGGCGGGAGGTGCCGATTGCGGCGCCTCTCGCCACTTCGGGGTGACGGGTATACCGTCGGGACCCATGGACACGGGTACCGCCGACGTCGCCTTCTACTTCGACCCTGTCTGCCCGTTCGCGTGGATGACGAGCAAATGGGTGCGCAAGGTGCAGTCGCGGCGCGACTACGCGGTCGACTGGCGTTTCATCTCACTGCGGCTGCTGAACGCGCACATCGACTACGAGGCCCACTTCCCACCGGAGTACGAAGCCGGTCACACCGCCGGGTTGAGGCTCTTGCGGGTGGCCGCGAGCATCCGCCGCGAGCACGGGCGCGCCGCGATCGGTCCGCTCTACGAAGCCCTCGGAACCCGGATCTTCGACGCGCACAACGGTTCTTACATCGTCGGCGACACCGACCACCGCGGCACCGAGGACTTCCTGGGCCCGGTGCTGAGTGAACTGGACCTGCCGGCGAGCCACTTGACCGCGCTCGACGACACCGGCTTCGACGCGGAGATCCAGACCGAGACCGACGAGGCCCTCACGCTGACCGGCCGCGACGTCGGTACGCCGATCATCCACTTCCAGCCGCCCGATGGGGTGGCGTTCTTCGGGCCCGTGATCAGTCGGCTACCCAGCGACGACGACGCGATCATCTTGTGGGATCACGTGATCGGGCTGGCGAGCTTCCCGGGTTTCGCCGAGCTCAAGCGCAGCCTGCGGGAGAAGCCGCAGTTGCGCGCCTTCGGCGTGACCGACGGGGAGGCGGGGACCGAGGAGGACTGGCACGGCGGGAGTCGACGCACCGAGAAGTAGTGCGCCCCCGCCTATTTGAACGGGTTCAGGGTCCGGCCCAGAAAGTACTGGACACCCGGCGGAATGGGCCGCACCGCCGCAGTGGCCAGCTTGTTGACCGTCCCCGTCACGCACACCGCGTCGCCCTTCATCACCGCGTTCCACCCTTCCTTCACGACGTCCTCGGGTTCTTGCCACAGGACACCCGGCAGTCGATCGGCGGTCTTGCGGGTCTCCGCACCCATCGCGTCGTGGAACTCGCTCCTGGTGAATCCAGGACACAGCGCCGTGACATGTATTCCGTGCGGCTTCAGCTCCATGTCGAGTGATTGCGACATCAGCAGCACATATGACTTGATGGCGCTGTAGAGCAGGCCCTCCGCGGGAGGCAACAGAGCGGTGATGGACGACAGGTTCACGATTCGCCCCCAACCGCGTTCCTTCATCCCCGGGGTCACTCGATGGGACAGTTCGGTCAACGAGGTGAGCATCAGTTGCAGCTGACCTGCCACCTCCTCCCACGGTGTCTCGGCGAACTTGGTGCTCAACGACATCCCGGCGTTGTTGATCAGCACATCGATTCCCAGCCCGAGCTCTTCGGCGCGCTCGATGATCGCCGCCGGCGTCGCGGGATCGGACAGGTCGCCGGCGAACACGTCACATCGGACACCGTGGTCACCATGCAGTTGTGCGGACAACTCGTCGAGGCGTTCGGCTCGGCGAGCGACCAGCATGAGGTCGTACCCCTGTGCGGCGAGATGCGACGCGAAGGTCTTGCCGATCCCGGCGGATGCGCCGGTGATCAGAGCGGTGCGGCGGTCTGGTGTCGTACGGCGATCTGGTGACATGCGGTGGCTTTCTGTCGACGGACGATGCCGCGAGTTCTACCAGACCACAAGCCCCTGACTTCGGACGACGAGAACGATTTGTTCCATCGGGTGGGGTACGGGTTCAGCGGACCTGTCCATAGGGGTGCCACCCGGACGGGTTCCACTTGCCGCCGCGCTCTGCGCGGATCTCGCGCAGACTGGTGCCCACGTATCGGGCTTCGAGCTCCGGGTCGGGCTTCCCGGTGTATACCCACCGCTTCGGGTCGAGGTTGCCCTCGTCGTCGCGGAAGGACTCCCAGTAGTCGACGCGGTGGACCGCGCGGACGAGATCGTCGGCGAAGACCAGCACGGGCAGGTCGGGTACGGTCCGGTGCGGTCCCGCGCGCCAGGCGCTGCGGGCGAGTCGATAGATGTCGTCGGCGGTGGCGTTGTTGCGGGCCGCCTCGTCGACCTTCACCAGCACGCATGGCTCGGGCAGCGGCGGCGACACCGGCGCCGCATAGCGCAGGACCAATTCCTCGACGGGCCATGGCCGTTCGGTGGCAGCCGGGTCGTGCCCCGTCGAGGGCAGGTCCGACCCCGCCAGTACGGCGGCGTCACGCGCGGAGCCGCGCAACGAAAGTGCCTGCGATTCGGCGGATTCGACGATGCTCACGTCGTATCGCAGAATCCAGTGCTCGACGCCGAAGCCGTCGGCGTCGATGTCGCGGACACGGTCTTCGATGGCGGTTGCAACAAGTGCCGGTTCGTCGTCGCCGACGATGTCGGCGGGATCGGGCACCACCCCGGCCAACGCGGCAGCCGCGTAACGGTACACGCGGTCACCGCGACCCACGCCCACGTGGAACACGGATGCGTCCCGCGGGTCGACGAGCGCATAGACATAGCATCCGAGGGTCGACTTCGCTTCGTGCGGAATCGGTTTCGGCGGCCCGGGCGACGGGAGCGCGACCGGGTGCAGCAGGGCGAGCACCTCGTCGACGACCGACGGCCGGACCCCGAGCCCGCCGCCGGTGACACCGCCGAAGACGACCTCGCCGGCACGCTCCCGGTCGACGAACCGCCAGCCGGCGAAACGATCGATCGCGCGCACCACGTCGGAGACCTCCGCGCGCCGCGCCGCCGCGCCTCGCGACGCCGTTCGCTCGTCGTCGGGATCGAGCATCTCCGCGAAAGCCGACGACGAGAGAAAGGTGTCGAGTGCCGTCCGCGGCAACTCGACCGCATCCATCCTGCGCATCGCGCGTCCGGGCTCGGTCGCGTCGTCGTGGGGCCGTCGCGTCATGGTCGCATGATGCCAGCAGTCGACCCGAAAACCGGCCAAGTCATAGTGTACTTTTGTACATGTACATACGTACATCACGACCGATAGGACGCCGATTCAATGACCGAGGCCCCACCCCGCCGCCGCCGGGATCCCGAGGAGCGGCGTCGCACGATCATCGAGGCCGCCGCCACCCTGATCACCGAGGTCGGCTCGGACGGTCTGACGCACCGCCTGGTGGCCCGGCGTGCCGGCGTGCCGCTCGGCTCGACGACGCAGTACTTCGCCACACTCGACGATCTGCGCGAGGCGGCGCTCGCCCGTCTCGCCGACGACATCGACTCAGGCCTGGCGGAGGTGGCGGAGACGCTCGAGCAGCACGGCCCGTCGGCGGTGGTGTTCGCCGAGGCGCTACACGAGTACATGTCCGACGAGCGACTGGTCCGCGCCGATCTCGCACTCGTGTCGGCGGCGGTCATCGATCCGGAGCTCCGTCCGCTCGCGGTCCGCTGGCCCGATGGACTGGTCGAGATCCTCACGCCGCACGTCGGGCGGAGCGCCGCTCACGCCGTCGCCGCCTACACCGACGGAGTGGCGATGCACGCACTTCTGTACGGGACACCGTTGTCCATCGACGACCTCACCGCCGCCCTGACGGCCCTGACCGGGCTGAGTTCCCCCGCCACCTCCACCGATCAGAACCGGAGCCGACGATGATGCAGCACACATCGAAGACGACACCGTCGACCAGCGCCGGACAGGGCCTGTCCTTCCGGCGCCGGTGGGCGTCGGCCGCGGTGCTGTCGGCCAGTCTGCTGGTCATCACCGTCGACCTGACGATCCTCAACGTCGCACTCCCCGACCTGGCCGGCGACCTCCGCCCCACCGCCGATCAGCAGTTGTGGACCATCGACGCCTACTCTCTCGTCCTGGCCGGCCTGTTGCTGTCCATGAGTTCGCTGGCCGATCGATGGGGCCGAAAGCGGATGCTGGTCACCGGTTTCGCGGTGTTCGGTGGCGCCTCCGCCCTGGTCCTGCTGGCCGACTCGCCCGGCGCGGTCATCGCGGTGCGGGTGCTGCTGGGCGTCGGCGGTGCCATGATCATGCCGACCACCCTGTCGCTGTTGCGCAGCATCTTCACCGACCCGGCCGAGCGCGCCACCGCACTCGGACTGTGGGCCGCGGTGTCGGGTCTCGGCGCGGCCGTCGGTCCGATCGTCGGCGGTGTTCTCCTCGAGTACTTCTCGTGGCGGGCCGCGTTCCTCGTCAACGTCCCGCTGATGGTCGTCGCGATCGTCGCCGCCCTGCTGATCCTGCCGGAGTCCAAGCACCCGCAGCCGGGCCGCTGGGACGCCGTCGGTGCCCTGATGTCCATCGCCGGCATGGTCGCGCTGGTCTGGGCGATCAAGCGGTTCGCCAAGGAAGAGAGCCTTCTCGCGCCGGTCGCCTGGCTGGCCCTACTCGGCGCGGTGCTTGTCCTCACCCTGTTCGTGCGGCGCTGCCTGCGTCGCACGGAACCGCTGCTCGACGTCTCGCTGTTCCGCAGCCGGCCGTTCAGCGCCGGCATCCTGGCCGCGCTCGGCTCCATGTTCGGCCTGGCAGCGGCGCTGCTGTTGCTGGCGCAATGGCTCCAGTTGGTCGAGGGCCACTCTCCGATCGCGGCCGGTGTACGACTGCTCCCGGTGGCGGGAGCGGCGATCGTGTCCTCGATGATCGCCGCCCCGCTCTCGCGGATGATCGGCGCCCGGGGCGTCGTGGCCGGCGGTATCGCCGTCGCCGGTGTCGGCATGACGCTGATGTCCCTCGGCTCCGACGGACTCGGTTACGGCACGGTCGCCATCGCCCAGGTGCTCGTCGGATTCGGCATCGGCTCGCTGGCGATCGCCTCGGCGATGATCATGGCCGGCACCCCGGATGCGAAGGCGGGCAATGCCGCCGCACTCGAGGAGACCGCCTACGACCTCGGCAACGTGCTCGGCGTCGCCATTCTCGGCAGCGTCGCGTCCATCCTGTACCGGTCCACCCTGACCGCCGACCCGATGCCCGGCGTGCCACCCGAGGTGACCGACGCGGCCGCCGAATCTCTCGGCGCCGCCGTCGGTCTGGCCGAGGCAACCGCCGCACCGGGCCTCGCGGAGCGGGCCGCGACCGCGTTCACCGACGCCATGCAGGAGACGAGCCTGGTCGGCGGACTCACGCTCGTCGCCGTCGCCGTCGCCGTGTTCGCGCTCGTGCCGCGCGGCACGGATGTCACGGCAGCGCAGCACTGAGTCGGACGGCCCTCAGCTCGCCACGGCGGCCTCGACTGCGTCCCGCACCGGTCGAGGGGGTCGAACGACGACAACGCAGCCATCGTCGCGGCCGGTGATGGGAGAATCTCGTCCTTCTCAGGGCGGTCGGAGGGCACATTGCCCTTCGGAGTCCCTGAGGTGGACGAGATTTTCGTTTCGTCCTCGGGGCCGCGGGTGCTGCTCATCATCCGAGATGTGCTCGATGGACGCGGCCGGTTGACTCACTGAACGCGGCTGCACGAAGAGGGGCCGTGGCGGCACCGACGACTGCAGGATGGTCAAGTCGGGTTGCCGACCCACGTCGAATACCACGCCGGGCGTCGAACCCGGCGCGCCTGCGCTGGTGCCGGTCCCGTCGACCGGACCGTGGGCCGCGGGAGGGTTAGACTCGATCCCGTGCCATCCTTCAGCCCCCTCGAATGGCCGGTGTTCCGCCAGCTGCGGTCGGGCGACGTGTTCGGACGTGGACCGGCGGTCACGTCGGCGAGGACACGCGGCATCGAACCGCGCACCGCCACCGCGGACCGCGTGGTCCAGAGCGTGTGCCCGTTCTGTGCGGTCGGTTGCGGCCAGAAGGTGTACGTGAAGGACGAGAAGGTCGTCGGGATCGAAGGCGACCCCGACTCACCCATCTCGCGTGGCCGCCTGTGCCCGAAGGGGGCGTCGAGCGAACAGCTCGTCAACAACCCGATGCGGCAGACCGCGATTCGTTATCGCGCCCCGTACGCCACGGAGTGGCAGGATCTCGACCGCGACACCGCGATCGACATGATCGCCGACCGCTTCCTCGAGGCCAGGCGCCGCGGATGGCAGGACCACGACGACGAGGGTCGGCTGCTCCGGCGCACGATGGGTATCGCCTCGCTCGGTGGCGCCACCCTCGACAACGAAGAGAACTACCTGATCAAGAAGTTGTTCACCGCCGCGGGCGCGATCCAGATCGAGAACCAGGCGCGTATATGACACTCCGCCACGGTTCCCGGTCTGGGGGCCTCGTTCGGACGCGGCGGCGCAACGCAATCACTGCAGGACATGGCCAACGCCGATTGCATCGTCCTCATGGGCGGCAACATGGCCGAGGCGCACCCGGTGGGTTTCCAGTGGGTGTCGGAGGCAAAGGCCAAGGGCGCGAAGGTCATTCACGTCGACCCGCGTTTCACCCGAACCTCCGCGGTTGCGGACAGGCACATCTCGATCCGTGCCGGCTCTGACGTCGTCCTGCTCGGCGCGCTGATCAACTACGCTATCACGCACGAGAAGTACTTCCGTGAGTACGTCGTCGCCTACACCAATGCCGCGACACTGATCTCGGAGGACTTCCGCGACACCGAGGAACTCGGCGGCCTGTTCTCCGGTTTCGACCCTGAGACCGGCGAATACGACGCGACGTCGTGGGCGTACGAGGAACCCGACGCCCAGTCCGACGGAGATCAGGCCGGCGAGGACAAGGTCGAGTCACCGGGCCATCCCGACGACGGCCCGCCCGCGAAGGATCGGGCCGTCGGCCACGAACACGGTTCCGGCGGGCCGCCGCTCGAGCACGGCGCCACGGTGCGCGACGACTCGCTCGAGCATCCGCGCAGCGTGTTCCAGATAGTCAAACGCCACTACTCGCGCTACACACCCGAGATGGTGCGCGACATGTGCGGGATCTCGCTACGCGACTTCGAGTACCTCGCCCGCGCCGTCACCGACAACTCCGGTCGCGAACGCACCACCTGCTTCGGCTACGCGACCGGCTGGACCCAGCACACCTTCGGCGCCCAGTTCATCCGTGCCGCGTCGGTTCTGCAGCTCCTGCTCGGCAACATCGGTCGGCCGGGCGGCGGGATCATGGCGCTCCGCGGTCACGCGAGCATCCAGGGGTCCACGGACATCCCGACGCTGTTCAACCTCCTGCCCGGCTATCTGCCGATGCCCTCGGCGGGCAAACACGACAGCTTCGGCGAGTACATCGACGCCATCACCTCGAAGGCCGAGAAGGGGTTCTGGGCCAACGCCGAGGACTACACGGTGAGTCTCCTCAAGGCGTGGTTCGGCGATGCCGCGACCGCCGAGAACGACTGGTGTTACGACTATCTGCCGCGACTCACCGGTCCGGCGGGTACCTTCCAGACGACGGTCGACATGCTCGCCGACAAGGTCGACGGTTACTTCGTCCTCGGCCAGAACCCCGCAGTGGGTTCGGCCAACGGCCGCCAGGCGCGGATGGCGATGTCGCACCTGAAGTGGCTCGTCGTGCGTGACCTCAACATGATCGAGACGGCCACCTGGTGGAAGGACGGACCCGAGATCGACTCCGGGGAGCTCCGCACCGAGGACATCGCGACCGAGGTGTTCTTCCTGCCCGCGGCCACCCATGTCGAGAAGGCCGGCTCGTTCACGCAGACGCAGCGCATGGTGCAGTGGCGTCACCAGGCCGTCGAACCACCGGGCCAGTGCCAGAGCGAGATGGACTTCTTCTACGAACTCGGACGCCGCATCCGCGAACGGCTCGCCGGGTCGACCGACGACCGCGACCGTCCGCTGCTCGACATCACCTGGGACTATCCCCTCGACCAGCACGGCAACCCCGATCCCGAGGCCGTGCTGTCGGAGATCAACGGTTATCACGTGACCGGACCCGACGCAGGCAAGAACCTCACGTCCTACACCCAGATGCGACGCGACGGCTCGACCGCGGGCGGGTGCTGGATCTACACCGGCGTCTACACCGGTGCGGAAACCGACGGCCCGCGGAACCTGGCCGCCCGCCGGGTCCCACAGGGCGGCGGCGGGGTCACCCAGCACGAGTGGGGCTGGGTGTGGCCGGCGGATCGTCGAATCCTCTACAACCGTGCGTCGGCCGACCCCGACGGTCGCCCGTGGAGCGAACGCAAGCGATACATGGAATGGAACGCCGACGCCGGGCGATGGGTCGGTCCCGACGTGCCCGACTTCCCCGTCGACCTCGCACCCGACGCACGGCCCGATCCGTCGGTCGGCGGCGTCGAAGCCCTGTGCGGCGACGACCCGTTCGTCATGCAGGCAGACGGGAAGGGCTGGCTCTATGCCCCTCGCGGGCTGGTCGACGGCCCGCTGCCGACGCACTACGAGCCGCAGGAATCGCCCGTGGTCAACACGTTGTATCCCCAGCAGCAGTCGCCTGCCCGCGTCCTGTTCCCCCGCGTGGACAACCTCGGCGCGCCGAGCGGAGGCGTCCCGGGTTCCGAGGTGTATCCGTTCGTGTTCACCACATACCGCCTCACCGAGCATCACACCGCGGGCGGCATGAGCCGGTGGTCGCCGTATCTGGCGGAGCTGCAACCAGAGATGTTCTGCGAGATCTCGCCCGAACTGGCGGCCGAGCGCGGCCTGACCAACGAGGGCTGGGCGACGATCGTCTCGCCGCGCGGCGCGATCGAGGCACGAGTTCTCGTGACCGACCGCATGGTGCCGCTGACCATCAACGGACGGCAGGTGCACCAGGTCGGGCTCCCCTACCACTGGGGCGTCGGCTCCGACGCCGTGGTCAGCGGCGATGCCGCCAACGACCTGATCGGGGTCACACTGGATCCGAACGTGCAGATCCAGGA
The DNA here is from genome assembly GCF_051789125.1 of Gordonia terrae. Classification (GTDB taxonomy): domain Bacteria; phylum Actinomycetota; class Actinomycetes; order Mycobacteriales; family Mycobacteriaceae; genus Gordonia; species Gordonia terrae_A. The sequence continues at coordinate 4,266,490 of NZ_CP196526.1, forward strand.
GTCCAAGGTGGGCTCATGCGACGTCATCGCCGGGCGCCGGCCGCAGGGCCGGGCCCTGCTCGACCTGGTGCGTGCCCATCAGGAGCGCGCCGGGGTCACCGTCGAGACCGACAACCAGCACATCACCGGGAAGGCGGACGAGTAGATGGGGCAGCTGTCCGGACCATCCGATCCCAGCGCCGACGCGCACTGGAGCACTCACGAGGACCGCAAGGGGTTCTTCACCGACACCTCGATCTGCATCGGCTGCAAGGCCTGCGAGGTCGCGTGCAAGGAGTGGAACGGCAACCCGCGCGACGGCGACCTCGCGCTCACCGGGATGTCGTATGACAACACCGTCGCGCTCGGTGCGAGCACCTGGCGTCACGTCGCCTTCATCGAACAGAACTCCGACCGCATCGCCGAGGCCCGTGAATCCGGGCGCATGCTCGTCGGTCTCGGGATGCCCGCCATGCCCTCCCCGCCGGCTGAAGCCTCCTCCCCGCCGGCTGAGCCCTCCTTCCCGCCGGCTGAGCCGGCGAGGAGCGCAGCGACGAGCCGAGTCGAAGTCCCGGACACCCCCGAGTTCCGCTGGCTGATGTCGTCGGACGTCTGCAAGCACTGCACGCATGCCGGATGCCTCGACGTCTGTCCGACCGGCGCGCTGTTCCGTACCGAGTTCGGCACCGTGGTGATCCAGGACGACGTCTGCAACGGCTGCGGGACGTGCGTGGCCGGATGCCCGTTCGGCGTCGTCGAGCGTCGCGCCGACGGTACCGCCGCCCCGACGATCCGCTCCGGCGAGCGCAAGGGCGAGCAGCCCGAGGTGCCCAAACGCGGTGTCGCGCAGAAGTGCACGCTCTGCTACGACCGGTTGCTCGACGACGAGACACCGGCCTGTGCGAAGACCTGCCCGACCACGTCGATCAAGTTCGGCGACCACGACGACCTCGTCGACGACGCCCACGCCCGCGTCCGGGCGCTGCACGAGCAGGGTATGACCGAGGCGCGGCTCTACGGGGCCAACCCGAACGACGGTGTCGGCGGCACCGGGTCGGTGTTCCTGCTGCTCGACGAGCCAGAGGTCTACGGACTGCCGCCGGACCCGCGGGTGTGCACCGCGGACCTGCCGGCGATGTACAAACGCGCCGGGATCGCCGCCGCCGGAATGCTCGCCGCCGCCGCACTCTCGTTTCTGCGGGGCGGCCGATGACCTCGTCGGAGTTCGACTCGTTCCGTCCGCCGGAGCCGCCCCGGCGGCGCGGCCGGGGTTTCGGCCGTGGCGGACAACGCAAGCCACGCAAGAACTTCGGCCAGGGCGACGGCAACCGTGAGATGTCGATGGTTCCCGACGCCGAGTTCACCTCGTACTACGGACATCCCGTGGTCAAACCGCCGCCCTGGGACGAGAAGGTCGCCGCCTACCTGTTCCTGGGCGGTGTCGCCGGCGGTTCCGGTGTCCTCGCCGCCGGCGCCCAGCTCACCGGACGGGATGTGTTGCGCCGCAACGCCCGTCTCGGCGGCCTCGGCGCTGTGGGCCTGGGCGCGATCGCGCTCGTCGCCGACCTCGGGCGGCCCGACCGCTTCTACAACATGCTGCGGACATTCAAGGTGACCTCACCGATGAGCGTCGGCTCATGGATCCTGTCGGCGTTCAGCGGCGCGCTCGGTGTGGCCGCGGTCGGCGAGATCGACCGGATGACCGGGGCACGTCTGCCGCTGGGGCCGCTGCGTCCGGCGCTGCGGGCCGTCGAGGCCCCGGCCGGACTGGCGGCGGGTCTCGCCGGTCCGCCGCTCGCGGTGTACACCGCCGTCCTGCTCTCCGACACCGCCGTGCCCACCTGGAACGCCATGCACCGCGACCTGCCGTTCGTGTTCGTCAGTTCGGCGAGCCTGGCGTCGAGCGGGCTGGCCCTGGTCACCACACCCACGGACCAGGCGGCCCCGGCGCGCACCCTGGCGGTTCTCGGCGTGATCGGCGACCTCACCGCGATGCGACTGATGGAACGTCGGATGGACCCGGTGACCACCGAACCGATGCACGACGGCACGGCGGGAAAGCTCCTGCGCTGGAGCGAGCGACTGGCCGTGGCCGGCGGTGTCGGCGCCCTGCTCAGCGGCCGCTCCCGGCCGGTGGCCGTCGCGTCGGGACTCGCTTTGCTCGCCGCGTCGGCGTGCACACGATTCGGCGTCTTCGACGCCGGAATCGAATCGGCGAAGAATCCCCGCTACACCATCGAACCGCAGAAACGGCGTCTCGCAGCGCGTCGTGCCGCGGGGATCACCGACGACTCCATCACCACCGGCCCGCCCGCGCCCTGAGGTGCGGGCGCGTCGTAAAGGACAGTCCCCGCTCACCGGATCCGTTCCCGCTCACCGAAATCTGGTGAGCGGGAACGGAATCAGTGAGCGGTTGCGGATGGTTTCTCGATCTGTGGGTGGGCGGCGCTCCAGGATCGCGGACGTGCTCCCTGAGGTGCGGCCCCCCACTGCTCCCTGAGGTGCGAGGAGCGCAAGCGACGAGCCACGAAGGGTCACCGCACCGTGATCCCCGAGCCCGCGACGGTCTCGCCGACCACCGGATGACCCGGCACCTCACCCACCACCAGGAGCCCGCCCGACGTCTGCGCGTCGGCCAGGAACAACAGGTCGTCGTCGGTGATCCCGGGTCCGAGGGTCAGGTGCGGGCGCACCCAGTCGAGGTTGCGGCGGCTACCGCCCGACACGAACCCGTCGCGCAGGGCCTCGGCCGCGCCGCTCACCGCGGGTACCGCACCACGGTCGAGCACCGCGCCGACGCCGGACGCGCGGCACATCTTGTGTAGATGCCCGAGCAGGCCGAATCCGGTGACATCGGTCGCCGCGCGGACACCGGCCGCGACCGCAGCTTGCGAGGCCTCGCGATTGAGCGTCGTCATCAGCGCGATCGCCTCGTCGAACACCTCACCCGTCTGCTTGTGCCGGTTGTTCAGCAGTCCGACGCCGATCGGTTTGGTGAGGGTGATCGGCAGGCCCGGCTCGGCCGCGTCGTTGCGCAGCAACCGGTCGGGATGGGCGACTCCCGTCACCGCCATGCCGTACTTGGGTTCCGGGTCGTCGATGGTGTGCCCGCCGATCACCGGGCATCCCGCCAGCGCCCCGACGTCGAGACCGCCGCGCAGCACCTCGGTCATCAGCTCCATCGGCAGCACACCGCGCGGCCAGCCGACCAGGTTGATCGCGACGACGGGGTCACCGCCCATCGCGTAGATGTCGGACAACGCGTTCGCTGCGGCGATGCGGCCCCAGTCGTAGGCATCGTCGACGACCGGGGTGAAGAAATCGGCGGTGGAGAGCACGGCGAGGTCGTCGCGGACGCGCACCGCCGCGGCGTCGTCCCCGGCGTCGAGCCCGACGATGATGTCGTCGCCGATCTGACCGGTCAGCCCGGCCACGGCTTGCTCGAGTTCGCCCGGCGGGATCTTGCAGGCGCAGCCACCGCCATGGGCATAGCCGGTGAGTCGGACGGGAGCATCATCGCGCACAGTCACCGTGCCGAGGGTAGCCCTCTCGCAATCAGACATCTCCCCGACCGGGGATCGCTACCATCGGGCTCATGAGGCAAGCAGACGGCGAGTACTACGTCACCGCGGGCGAGCTACAGGCGTTCTGGGAGTCGGGACACGATTACTGGTACATGCGGGAAGACGGTTCGACCGACCTCTACGGCGACGAACTCGACATCACCCACGGATGGCCCATCTTCCTGATGAAGCGGGATGAGGAATGGTTTGCGCAGTGGGACGGTGATTTTCAACGGGCCGTCGAGGATGATCTCAACCCGAAGCTCATCCGCCATTTCGAGGAGCTGATCACCGAGGGGAACTGGCCGCACCGGCAGGACTGACGGTTCTCGCCGTCGGATACGTTGGACGGCGCAGGGAGGCGTATGGGTCCTGGTGGGCTCCCCGGTCTTCAAAACCGGTGAGGTCGAGTATCTCGGCCTGGCGGGTTCGATTCCCGTCCGCCTCCGCCAACCCCCAGGTCCCGGCCGGCTGAGCCGGTGACGAGCGAAGCGAGGAGCCGTGTCGAAGCCCCCCGTCACCGATCCACGTCGCCGGATTCCGCGTACCGACACCCTGCTGGCCCTTCCCGCGGTGTCCGACGCGCGAGTGCGATTGGGCGACACTGCGATCCGCGACATCATCCGCCAGGCGCAGGACTCCGCACGCCGCGGCGACACACCACCTGAGGACGTCGAGCGAATCGTCGTCGAGTCGGTGAGTGGGTCGTACGCGTCGTCGTCTCGCCCGGTCCTGAACGCCACCGGCGTCGTCGTCCACACCAATCTCGGCCGGGCACCGCTGTCGGCGGCCGCCCTCGACGCCGTCATCGCGGCGTCGGGATATGTCGACGTCGAACTCGATCTGGAGACCGGCACCCGATCGAAGCGGGGTGCCGCGACGAGAGAGGCCCTGCTGCGCGCATGCCCCGCGGCCGGCGACGCACTCATGGTCAACAACGGCGCCGCGGCGCTGGTCCTGGCCACCACCGCACTCGCGGCGGGACGTGCGGTGGTGATCAGTCGCGGCGAGATGATCGAGATCGGTGCGGGTTTCCGGCTCACCGAGCTGATCGCATCGACCGGCGCACGTTTGCACGAGGTCGGTACCACCAACCGCACGCACGCTCGTGACTACGCGGAGGCCCTCGCCGCCGACGACGTCGGCGCCATCCTCAAGGTGCATCCCAGCAACTTCCGAGTCGAGGGATTCACCTCCGAGACCTCGCTGTCCCAGCTGCGGGAGCTGGCTCGCGAGCGCGGTGTCCCCATCGTCGCCGACATCGGCAGCGGACTCCTCCGGCCCGATCCGCTTCTGCCGGACGAACCCGACGCCTCCACCACACTCGACGCCGGCGCAGATCTCGTCATCGCGAGCGGCGACAAACTACTCGGCGGACCGCAGGCCGGGCTCGTCCTCGGTGACGCCCCACTCGTGCAGCGGCTCGCCAAACATCCTCTCGCGCGGGCGGTTCGGGCGGACAAACTCGCGCTCGCCGCGATGGAGGCCACGGTAGGCGGACCCCGACCCCCCGTGTCGGAGTATCTCCATGCCGATTCCGGTAGTCTTCGTGAACGTGCCGAAAGCCTGGGCGCGGCAGTCGGATTCCCGGTCGTTGCGCACGACGGTCGCGTCGGCGGCGGTGGCGCGCCGGGCGTGCCACTGCCCGGATGGGCGGTGCGGCTCCCGGTGTCGGCCGCGCAGCGCCTCCGTCTCGGCGATCCGGCGGTCCTGCCGCGCGTCCATGACGACGCGTGCCTGGTGGATGTGCGGTGCATACCGGAAGCCGACGACGCACGGCTGCTCGGGGCGATCCGGCAGGCGCTGAGCGAGTCGTGAACCCCGGCGCATGAGATATGTGGTGGCCACCGCCGGGCACGTGGATCACGGCAAGTCCACGCTCGTGCGGGCGCTGACCGGCATCGAACCCGACCGGTGGGACGAGGAACGACGCCGTGGCCTCACCATCGACCTCGGTTTCGCCTGGACCACACTGCCTTCCGGTGTCGACGTCGCCTTCGTCGATGTCCCCGGGCACGAGCGATTCATCCCGAACATGCTCGCCGGGTTGGGGCCGGCGCCGGTCGTCCTGTTCGTCGTCGCCGCCGACGAGGGCTGGAGCGCCCAGTCCGACGATCATCGCGACGCCATCGCCGCGCTCGGAATCAAACACGGGCTCCTGGTGATCACGCGTGCCGACCGCGCCTCGGCCGAACGCATCGCCGAGGTGATCGGCACCGCGCGAACCGCATTGAGCACGACGGGCCTCGTCGACGCGCCGGCGGTGGCGGTGTCGGCACCCGACGGGGTGGGTCTCGACGAGCTGCGTTCCGCGCTCGACACGGTCTTGGCGGAAGTGCCACGACCGTCGACCACCGGTCGCATACGGTTCTGGATCGATCGTGTCTTCACCCGGACGGGAGCCGGGACCGTGGTGACCGGCACCCTCGCGTCGGGCACGATCACGGTCGGCGACGCCCTGGATCTCCTCACCTCCGACGGTCACCGGAGAATCGATGTCCGCGGAATTCAGAGCGAGGGTGAGCCACTCACGACGACCGGCCCGGTGAGCCGGGTCGCCGTCAACGTACGAGGTGCCGGCGTCGACGACGTCGCCCGAGGTGACGCACTCGTGACGCCGGGTGCGTGGCACTGCTCCGCGGTCGCCGACATCCGGCGGGTGACCGGTATGCCTTTCGACGAGGCGCCGGGACATCTGATCGTGCACATCGGCACCGCCGCTCTACCGGCGCGGCTGCGTCCCTTCGACGCCGACCACGCACGCATCACCGTCGCTCGCGCCGTGGCCCTGGCGCGCGGTGACCGACTGGTACTGCGCGACCCGGGCCGGCGCATCGTCGGCGGTGGCGTCGTCGTCCACCCCGATCCCCCACCCCTGCACCGTCGTGGCGATGCAGCACGACGCGCGGCGGCGTTGGCCACCATGTCCGACGAGGGGGCCGCCGAGGACGTGGCTCGCCGGGGAGCGGTACGCGCGGCGGACCTGATCCGGCTCGGCCTCGTCGGCGACGCGGAGTCCGCACCCGCGGGCGTTCGGGTGATCGGTGACTGGTGGGTCGCCGAATCATCCATGGCCGCATGGTCTCAACGGTTATCTGCGGCAGTCGCCGACGTCCACGAGCGCAACCCGCTCGCACCCGGATTGTCGACGTCCGGCGTGCCCGCGCTGCTGCGACTCCCCGATCCCGTACTGCTACCGGCCGTCATCTCCGACGCGGGACTGTCGTCGTCCGACGGTCACCTGTCGGCGCCCGGCCACATCCCGTCGCTGGGTGACGCCGAGGATGCGATCCTCGCGCTGGAACGGCGGCTGACCGAGCACCCGTTCCGCGCTCCCGAATCCGACGACCTCAGCGCACTCGGCCTGGGCGGAAGGGAACTCGCGGGCGCCGAACGCCTGGGCCGAATCCTCCGGTTACGCGACGGGGTGGTGCTGCTCCCGACCGCCCCGGCTCTGGCGATGCGCACGCTCGCCGCGCTCGATCAACCGTTCACCACGAGCGCCGCCCGGCAGGCGCTGGGAACCTCACGGCGCGTGGTGATCCCGTTGCTTGAGTATCTCGACACCCGGGGCTGGACCCGCCGCCTCGACGCCGGGCACCGCGAGGTCGTGCGCTGACGCGGTCGTGACTCGTGCGCCGACGGTGTCACCGCGGCGGAGGCCCCGGCACCATCAGCGCGAACATCTCTCGCAGGCAGTCGCCGAGTTCGAGGTCATCGCGATCGAGCCACATCTCGTGTGCGGCAGACGATCCGGCTATGACCGCGTGGGCAACGGCGATCGGGTACACGTCGTCGGCGTGACGGAACGGATGAGTCCGGACGTATTCGGCGATCACCGCCCGCCACTGTCGGTACACGACGTTGGCCTGTGCCTGCACCGCGGGGACGGTGAGGATCAGCTGAGCCCGGTGACGCGCCCACGTCGCTTCGGCTCTTCCGTGGTCGATCGCAGCGATGAACGCCTCGGTCACCGTCACATGAGCCGGGGAGTCGGACTCCGCGATGAGACGCCGGAAATGGTCGAGTTCGGCTGCCGATTCGACCCACACCACGTCGGCCTTGGTCGCGAAGTAGCGGAAGAACGTGCGCCGGCTGACCCCGGCGGCGTCGGCGATGTCGCCCACGCTGGTGTTCTCGAAGCCTCGTTCGAGGAACAGTTCCTGCGCTCGTGCGGCCAACTGGTGGGCGCTCGTCGTGGCGGGCCGCCCGCCCTTGGCCGCCTGGAGCTCCGAAGACCGTGCGGTGTCCATGACCGCCATCGTGTCACCCGGAGGCCTCGGGTCCGCTCCGACTGCGGAAACGTCCGTTTCGACCCCTTATGGCACGGTGTGTCATATCCTCCAAGTGAGACGTGCATCACTCAGTACACGTCGCGTCGAAGGGATCGCCATGGGCAAACTCGAGGGCAAAGTCGCCTTCATCACCGGAGCAGCACGAGGTCAGGGACGCAGCCACGCCGTGCGTCTGGCGCAGGAAGGCGCCGACATCATCGCCGTCGACATCTCCGAGCAGGTCGACACGGTCCCCTATGCCACCGCCAAGCCGGGCGATCTCGAGGAGACCGTCCGCGAGGTGGAGGCCCTCGATCGTCGAATCGTCGCGACCGAAGCCGACGTTCGCGACCTGTCGGCGCTGCAGAAGGCGGCCGACGACGGGATGGCACAGCTGGGCCGCATCGACATCGTCCTCGCCAACGCCGGCATCAGCACCATGGCGCCGACGCTGGAGATGGACGAACACATGTGGCAGACCATGATCGACATCAATCTCACCGGCGTGTGGAAGACCGTTCGGGCGGCGGCACCACACATCGTCGCCGGCGGACGCGGCGGTTCGATCGTCCTGACCAGTTCACTCGCCGCGATGTGGGCCAACGAGAACATCGCGCATTACTCCGCCGCCAAGGCCGGGTTGATCGGCATGATGCAGGTCCTCGCGAAAGAGCTGGCACCGCAGAGCATCCGCGTCAACACCGTGCACCCGACCACTGTGGCGACCGAGATGATCCTCAACGACGCCACGTACCAGTTGTTCCGCCCCGACGTCGAACAACCCACCCGCGCCGACTTCGAGGAAGCCGCGAGGCAACTGAACAGGCTGCCGGTGTCCATGGTCGAGCCGGTCGACATCTCCAACGCGATCCTCTACCTCGTCTCCGACGACGGCCGTTACGTCACCGGGACCACGCACGTGGTCGACGCCGGCGGACGACTCTAGAAAGGTCAGACGACATGGGACTTCTCGACGGCAAGACCGTTCTCATCACCGGCGGCGCGCGGGGCCAGGGTCGCGCACACGCCGTCACCTCGGCACGCGAGGGCGCCGACGTGATCCTGCTCGACATCACGCGCAGACTCGACTCCGTCGACTACCCGCTGGCGACGGCCGACGACATGGCCGAGACAGTGCGCCAGGTCGAGGCTCTCGACCATCGTGCATTGTCCTTCGACGCCGACGTCCGGGACCAGGCACAGCTCGACGACGCGGTTGCGGCGGGTATCGCCGAGTTCGGCAAGATCGACGTGCTCATCGCCAACGCCGGGATCTGGACCCGCGCGCCCTTCTGGGAGATGTCCGAGCAGATGTGGTCGGACATGATGGACGTCAATCTCACGGGGGTGTGGAAGTCGGCGAAAGCCGTTGCACCGCACATGATCGAGCGACAGACCGGCTCGATCGTCATCACATCGTCGGTCAACGGACTCCGGCCCGGCATGAACTACTCGCACTACGTGGCCACCAAGCACGGTGTGATCGGGTTGATGAAGAACATCGCGCTCGAACTCGCGCCACACGGAATCCGCTGCAACTCCATCAATCCGGGCGCCATCCGCACACCGATGACCGACCAGCAGGGCGCCTACGACATGTTCGCCGGCCACGAGGGCGGTACCGCCGACGACCTCATCGAGGGCGGTTACCACTTCCACGCGCTCAAGGGCCACACGTTCATGCCACCCGAGGTGATCGCGAACACCGCGCTCTACCTCAACTCAGAGCTGGCGGCCTCCGTCACCGGCGTCACCATTCCCGTCGACGCCGGCCATCTGCTCCTGGCCGGTGTCAATCAGGACCCCGTCAAGTGACCTCGATCCGGTCCAGGGAAACCGGCGACCTCGCGGCGATCCGGGCTCGGATCGCCGACGAGGTGGTCGGCCGCGACCGCGAACTCGACCTCGTGCTCGCCGCGGTTGCCGCCGGTCGGGACCTGATCCTGGAGGGCCCGCCGGGGACGTCGAAGAGCACGCTGCTGCGGGCCATCACGGCCGATTGGGGAATCCCGCTGGTCCTGGTGGAGGGCAACGCCGACCTCACCCCGAGTCGTCTGGTGGGTCACCACAATCCGTCGAGGGTACTTCGCGAGGACTACTCCCCCGAGAACTTCGTCGACGGCCCCCTGCTCGACGCCATGCGGCGAGGCGGGTTCCTCTACGTCGAGGAGTTCAACCGGGCGCCGGAGGACACGATCGACACCCTCCTCACCGCGATGGCCGAGCGCACCATCACCGTTCCGCGCGTCGGAACCATCACCGCCGCGCCGAGTTTCCGCATCGTGGCGTCGATGAACCCCTTCGACAACGTCGGGACGACGCGACTGTCGACGTCGGTGTACGACCGCATGTGTCGCTTGGTGGTCGACTACCAGGACGCAGCCGCCGAGCGCGAGATCGTCTCACGCCGAACGGGATCGACGTCGGCGCGTGTGGTTGCGGACGCCGTCGGCGTCACCCGGGCCACTCGTCGGCACACTGACATCCGCCAGGGCAGCTCCGTCCGCGGAGCCATCGACACCGCACTGCTGGCCCGTCAGCTCTGCGAGATGCGCGGCATCGCGATCCCGCACGACGACGCGACCTCGCCGCCTCGCGATCTGCCGCCGGACTACACCTCCACCTTCCTCGACGCCATGCATGTGGCTCTATCGGGCCGAATTCATCTCGACGACACCGCGATCACGACCGCCGAGCACGTACTCGGTGAGATCTGGCAGAACCACTTCCTGTTGGCGCCGGCGGCGGCCGAACCCGGTTGAAGAGAGGTCGACGCGGACTCACCCCTCGTCCGCGAATCAGGCACGGCGCGAACCGTTCGCCGCAAGCCGCTGCGACGCAAGCCCAAGGAACTGACGGAGAACCCGGTGCTGATCGAGGCGTCCGGTCCCGGCGGCGCCGTCACCGAAGCCGTGCGTCGGCGTCGTACGCAGGACGCCCCGCGCGGATCGTCGCGAGGAACGGTCACGATGACCGACGATGCAGGGGTACGCGACGACGACTCCGGCGGCGCGCCATCGGATCCGGTCGCTCGTGAGCGCGCCGTCAAGATAGCCAGACAGCTGAGCCTGGCGCGTCCGCTGATGACGCGCAACGCCCGCCGCGGCGCCAAAGGGACACTGACCACCCTTCCCTGGCGCGGAGGATCCGACGAGCTCGATCTCGACGCCACCCTCGAGGCGATCGTTGCCCAACCGATTCCGGAGGACGGCGACATCCGTGTGCGGGAGCGGGTGCGGCGCCGGCGATCCATCGTGCTCGCGGTCGACGTGTCCGGCTCCACCCGCGGAGAGCAGGTACGCACCGCGGCCGCGACGGCCGGTGCGCTGGCCGGTGAGCTCGGCCGCGACGACCTCGCGGTCATCGCCTTCTGGTCCGATGCCGCGCTCATCACCCCACTGGGCCGACCGGTGACCACCGAACACCTCGTCGACGAACTGCTCGCACTGCCCGCGCAGGGTCTGACCAACGTCGCGTTCCCACTGCAGACCGCACTCGAGCAGCTCGACGGTGTACCGGCCGCGGATGCGCGCGTCATCCTGCTGAGCGACTGTGTGCACAACGCCGGTCCCGATCCCCGGGAGGTGGCCGGCCGGCTCCCCCGCCTCGACGTGCTGCTCGACACCTCGGGTGAACACGACGCCGAGCTCGGCAAGGACCTCGCGCTGATCGGTCGCGGACGGTGCCGGATGATCCGCGATCACCACGACGTGGTGCGCGCCCTCCAAGCGATCTTCGCCTGAGCGGTTGCGGGGCGACGAGGTCGGTCACCGGGCAGCCCGGATCGGCTGTCTCGCACCTACCACGGGCCACCGACAAATCGGACGCCGCGTTGAAGTCCGGCTTTTGCTGTGCAGCAACAACATCCGAAGCATCGAGCGTCGAATTCAGGTACACTCGAAAGTACGTTCGGATCAACGGTTCTCGGGGAGGTGACCGGCATGACCGACGCCACACGCGTCGTCGACGACGGTTCACCGATGTCGCGCGCCACTGAACTCGTCGCCGACCTGCACCGGATCATCGACGAGCTGCAGACCGTCGACCTCAGCGCGTGCACGGACGCCGACCTCGTCGACGTGGCCGCAGATACCGAAAAGGCAATTGCCCGACTCACGTTCGCCGGGGACAGACAGATCGTGGACATCGCCGACCGCGACCTCCCCCATCGCACCGGCCATCGCAGCATCACCGCGTTCATGACGCACCGGCTGCGTGTGTCCGACCCCATGCGCCGCAACAATCAGCGTCACGCGACCGCGACCCACCTCAACCACACCGGCGGATCGCTCGAACCCGAACAACCCACGTTGGCATCGGCTTTGGCCGACGGACGAGTCGGCACCTCTCACGTTCGCGCCGTCATCGACGTCCTCGATCAGATCCCCCACGGAGTCGACCACGACGTGACAGTCGCCGCCGAACGACAGATGGCCGAGATCGCGCAGGCCCACACCCCCGCCGAGATCACCCAGTTGGGTGCGCGGCTGTTGGCCCATCTCGATCCCGACGGCACCCTCGCCGACGACCGCGAGCGCAAGCGCCGCCGCAACCTGTGGGTCAACAGACAACGCGCCGACGGCACAGCCAAGCTGACCGGCACCCTCACTCCCGAACTCACCGCCCGGGTCACCATGCTGCTCGCCGTATGGGCCAGGCCCGGCATGAACAACCCCGGTGATCCTCAGTCGCCCACCGGCTCGTTCGAGGAAGCCGACCCCGACGCTCTCGCCGCCGCCGCGGAACGTGACGACCGCACGCCCGCGCAGATCAACCACGACGCACTCAACGCCCTACTCAAAGCCGTCCTCGAGGACGGGTTGCTCGGGAGATCTCACCGCGGGCTACCGGTGCAGCTGATCATCAAAGCAGACCTGGGCGACCTGATCCGCGAAGCCGGACTCGCCACCACCGCCACCGGCACCCTGCTGCCCATCCCCGACCTCATCGATCTTGCCGCCGACGTTCAACCATGGCTGGCAGTGTTCAAGAACCACACCGCCGTCCCTCTCCACTTCGGTAGGGGCAAACGCCTCGCCACCCGCGAACAGCGCCTCGTCTCCTTCGCCCGACCCGACGGCGAAGTCTGCTCCGCACCCGGATGCGATCAACCCGCCACCCAGGTCGAGATTCATCATGCCGAAACGGATTGGGCCAAGGGCGGACTCACCGACATCGATGACCTTGCCCCGGCGTGCCCGCGACACAACCGCATGGTCGGCGATCAACCCGGCCAGTACACCACCCACATTCGACGTTCCGGACCCCACGAGGGCCGCTGCGTCTGGCGACTCAACGCCGAACCCGGCGCACCACCCAACCCCGACGGGCTCAACCGCCGACCCGACATACCGAGACGGTTCGCGACACATCTCGACACCGTGCGCCACGAAATCCACGGACCACCAACCCGGCCCGGCGATCAACCACGCCCAACGCAGCCGAATCCGACGATCAGCCACGTCATCGACGCCCGACCACCCCGGCCCGGTCCACCCCAGCCCCGACCCTCTCTTGTCGAGGCACACCTCATGTCGCTCCTCGCCACCCGGTGAGGTCCGCGGGCTCGTGCACGGTGGTCAGCGGGTGATGACCACCTTGCCGATCGCCCTTCCGGATTCGGAGATCTGGTGTGCTGTGCGGAGATTCTCGATCGTGAAGCCCGCAAGTTCACGATTGACCGTGCTGCGGACCTGGCCGGCGTCGACGAGTTCGGCGAGGCGGTTGAGAATCTGGTGTTGCGAGTCGTCTTCCGGTGCGAACAACGGCTTCGAGAACATCAGCTCCCAGTGCCAACTCTGGCTCTTGTCCTTCAGCGGGAGGGTATCGAGACCTTCTGGTTCGTCGATGGCTACGACCTGACCGTGCACGCCCATGATCTCGGCGTAGGACTCGACATTCCCGTCTGAGTGGGGAGAGAAGATGTAGTCCACACCGCGCGGGGCGTACGACCGCACGTCCTCGCGCAGGCGTCCCGGGTCGACGACGTGGTGGGCACCGAGTTCTCGCGTCCATTCCTGCGAGTGAGGCCGTGAGGCGGTTGCGATCACGGTGAGATCAGTCAGGGTGCGGGCCAACTGTATGACCATCGAGCCGACGCCCCCGGCACCCGCCACCACGACGATCGTTCCCGAGTCCGCGGAATCGACCCGAAGCTTCTCGAACAGTGACTCCCAGGCAGTGATCGCGGTCAACGGCAGTGCGGCAGCCGCGCCGAAGTCCAGGGATGACGGTTTGCGTCCGACGATCCGCTCATCGACCAGATGGAACTCGGCGTTCGTTCCCGGCCGATCGATCGAACCGGCGTAGTAGACCTCGTCTCCGACCGCGAGCCTCGACACCTTGTCACCGATCCCGACGACAGTTCCCGCCGCGTCGAATCCCAGAACACGCGGCGGGTCAGAGTCACGCAGTCCCGCACGCACTTTGGTGTCTACCGGGTTGACCGAGACCGCACGGACCTCGACGAGCAGATCGTGCGGACGCGGGCTCGGCACCGGCATTGTCGTCTCGTCGAACGCGCTCGGGTCCTCGACGGAATCCGCGGCGACCGCGACCAGGGCTGTCATGTTTCTCGTCATGGCGCTAAGGTATCCCGACGACCACAGTTACCCACAAGGGAGTCTAGTACCCCTTGGAAAGCATCGAGGCCAACGCCATGTCGCTGCAGTCCCATCGCGGAGACGCCTACTCTGCATCGTGTCCCTGCCGAGGGATGCTCGATCTTCTCGCCGACAAGTGGAGCGCCCTCGTCATCGGCGCCCTACGCGATCAACCGATGCGGTTCGGAGAGCTCCGCGGGCGGCTGGACGGGATCAGCCCCAAAGTCCTCACGGCGACGCTGCGTCGGCTGGAAACAGCTGGGATGCTCACCCGCACCGTCTACCCGGCGGTCCCGCTGCACGTCGAATACGAACTGACGGAACTCGGGGTGGACGCCGCCGGACCGCTGGACGCATTGCGCCTTTGGGTGGAGGACAACCTCGACCGCTTCCCACACCAGTAGCCCACACACGACAAAGGGACCCATCCCGAAGGATGGGCCCCTTGTCTTGCGGTGAACTCTGTCTGACTACGAACTCAGCCGAGCACCAACGACTCGCCGTCGGCACTGACGTTGACCGGCACCACGTCTCCGTCGCGGATGTCTCCGGACAGGAGCTGCCTGGCGAGCTGGTCGCCGATGGCCTGCTGCACCAGCCGGCGCAGCGGGCGCGCACCGTACAGCGGGTCGAATCCCCGTGCGCCCAACCATTCCTTGGCCTTGGTCGACACCTCGAGGTCGAGGCGGCGTTGCGCAAGGCGCTTCTTGAGCTGGCCGAGCTGGATGTCGACGATCGACACCAGTTCCTCGGGGCTCAGCGCGTCGAAGATCACCACGTCGTCGAGACGGTTGATGAACTCCGGCTTGAACGCCGAGCGCACGGCCATCATGACGTGGTCCTTGTCGCCACCCGCACCGAGGTTCGAGGTCAGGATGAGGATGGTGTTGCGGAAGTCCACCGTCCGTCCCTGGCCGTCGGTCAAGCGACCCTCGTCGAGCACCTGCAGCAGCACGTCGAAGACGTCCGGGTGGGCCTTCTCGATCTCGTCGAACAGGACCACCGTGTACGGACGACGCCGTACCGCCTCGGTGAGCTGGCCACCGGCCTCGTACCCGACGTAACCGGGCGGAGCACCGACGAGCCGTGCGACGCTGTGCTTCTCGCCGTACTCGCTCATGTCGATGCGGACCATGGCCCGCTCGTCGTCGAACAGGAACTCGGCGAGCGCCTTGGCGAGCTCGGTCTTGCCGACGCCGGTGGGGCCGAGGAACATGAACGAGCCGAGCGGTCGGTTCGGGTCGGCGACGCCTGCCCGTGCTCGACGCACCGCGTCGGACACCGCACCGATGGCGGCCTTCTGTCCGATGACTCGCTTGCCGAGTTCGTCCTCCATGCGCAGCAGCTTGGCGGTCTCACCCTCGAGCATGCGTCCGGCCGGGATTCCGGTCCACGCCGACACGACCTGGGCCACGTCGTCGGGTCCGACCTCCTCCTGCAGCATCACGTCCTGCGAGGGATCGGTGCCGGTCTTCTCGATCGCGGCCTCGAGTTCCTTCTCCAGGCCGGGGATCTTGCCGTACCGCAGCTCGGCAGCGCGCCCGAGGTCACCGTCGCGCTCAGCCCGATCAGCTTCGCCGCGAAGGCGTTCCAGCTCCTCCTTGAGGTCGCGGACCGCGTCGATGGCGGTCTTCTCCGACTGCCACCGGGCGGAGAGCTCGTTGAGCTTCTCCTTCTGGTCGGCCAGCTCGGCGCGCAGCTTCTCGAGTCGGTCCTTCGACGCCGCGTCGGTCTCCTTCTCCAAGGCGACCTCTTCGACCTCGAGTCGGCGGACGATCCGCTCGACCTCGTCGATCTCGACGGGACGCGAGTCGATCTCCATCCGCAACCGCGACGCGGCCTCGTCGACGAGGTCGATGGCCTTGTCGGGCAGGAAGCGCGAGGTGATGTATCGGTCGGAAAGCGTTGCGGCGGCGACCAACGCGGAGTCGGTGATGCGTACACCGTGGTGCACCTCGTACCGGTCCTTGAGGCCGCGGAGGATGCCGATGGCGTCCTCGACCGAGGGCTCACCGACGTACACCTGCTGGAAGCGGCGCTCGAGGGCGGCATCCTTCTCGATGTACTTGCGGTACTCCTCGAGAGTGGTGGCACCGACCAGTCGCAGCTCCCCGCGGGCGAGCATCGGCTTGATCATGTTGCCGGCATCCATCGCGGAATCGCCTGTCGCACCGGCACCGACGATCGTGTGCAGCTCGTCGATGAAGGTGATGACCTGTCCGGCCGAACCCTTGATCTCGTCGAGCACAGCCTTGAGCCGTTCCTCGAACTCGCCGCGGTACTTGGCACCGGCGACCATCGAACCCATGTCGAGGGAGATGACGGTCTTGCCGCGCAACGACTCCGGGACGTCGCCGGCGACGATACGCTGGGCGAGCCCTTCGACGATGGCGGTCTTGCCGACGCCGGGTTCACCGATGAGGACCGGGTTGTTCTTGGTCCGACGGCTGAGGACCTGCACGACGCGCCGGATCTCGGTGTCGCGGCCGATGACCGGGTCGAGCTTGCCCTCGCGGGCGGCCGCGGTCAGGTCGGTCGAATACTTCTCGAGAGCCTGGTAGGTCGACTCGGGGTCCTCGGAGGTGACCCGCGCGCTGCCGCGCACGGCGACGAACGCCTCGCGCAGGGCCTGCGGTGTCGCACCGAGGTTGTGCAGCAGTTTGGCGACATCGGAGTCTCCGGTCGCCAGGCCGACGACGACGTGCTCGGTAGAGACGTACTCGTCGTCGAGTTCACCGGCCAGCTGCTGGGCTGCGGTGATGGCCGCGATCGACTCGCGGGATAGTTGAGGCGTCGAGCTGGCGCCGGACACCGTCGGCATGCGATCGACCAATGCCTGGGCCTGCGCACGAACGCTCGACGGGTCCACGCCCACTGCCTTCAGCAGTGGCGACGCGATGCCGTCGGACTGATCGAGCAGTGCCACCAGGATGTGGGCCGGTCGCACGTCGGGGTTTCCAGCGCTGGCCGCCGCCTGCACAGCAGAACTCAATGCTTGCTGCGTCTTCGTGGTGGGGGTGAAGCTGTCCACTCGCGTACACCTTTCTCTTTAGTCCAACAGGCTCAAGTATGAGCCATACGGAGGTTGTAACGCCAACAGAGTTGAGTCCATTCCGCTCAGGTCTCAGTTATTTGTGATCTGGCCCACTGGAGCTTCGGGCGCGGCTCGTTCTCGTATCTCCGCATATCCCCTGTGCACGCGGTGTTCGCCCCACCTGGCCGCAGCACTAATGTGCTCGACGGGCATGTACCAATCGCGCGGACAGATCTTGGGGGACTCGACGTGCAGTCATCGAAGCGGACGACCGGGATGTTGGCACCGATCATGGTGCTCGTCGTGGCAGTGACGGTTGCGACGTGTGCGGCCCTGGCCGCGGCAACAGGGACATTCCGACTGCTGCCCGGCACGCCGACAGCCGGAAGCGCACCGATCGACCGAGACGGCGAGTCGCAGTTCTTCGAGTTGGAAGCCATGACCACTGCGCCGGAGAAGTGGTGGACCGTCGACGTCACAGACACCGGCTTGTCCGCCTACCCGTCATACACCGCCACCGTGGCGGGCGATCCGCTCATCTACCTGACGAACAATGACAACCACGACGGACCTGGGCAATTGGTGCTGCTCAACTCCTTTACCGGACAACGCAAGTGGACGGCAAATCTCGACCATCCCACGTCTTGCACACAGGCCACCCTCGGGCAGTTCGTCCCGTGCGAGGACTATGCCGGCAACCAGTCGAGAGTGCGGTACGTCGATCTCCATACCGGTGAAGTCACGTCGTGGTTGTCCGCCGAACGCAAGATCGTGCGGGTCACCGCCGCCAACGAGGCGGGGACGGAGTTCCTGGTCGCCGTCGAAGGTCCCGGGCGCGGCGAGGTCACCGTGCATCGGGGCACCCCGACGAACATGTCCTCGGTATGGAGCGCGACGTTTCGGGTCGAGAACCCGTCCTCCAACCTGTACGTCGACCACGAGCGTCAGACCGGCAACGTCGGATACGGTCCGAATCCCGGAGACTCGGCCACCTTTGACGTGACGACCGGACGCCCGGTGCCCGACGAGTCCGATCCCTACGATCCCAACGTCTGGACGTGGGCGGGTCGCATCGAAGTGCGGGTCGACCCCATCCGCAGGACCTTCGAGATCGTGGACGCGACCGGCAGGGTGATCGCAAGAGGTACCAATCCCGGCAATCACACCGGCAAAACACGCCTGATCGGCGATCAGTACAAGTCCGTCATCTTGGTCGGGGACAGCGCGTATGACACCTCATCAGGCGCCAAGCTGTGGACCGACAGCAGGCTGATGAGTGCGGAGAGAAATCCGTTGAGTTCGATCAATTCGCCGGTCGCGGCGATCGTCGGCAACACCGTCGTCTTCGAATTCCGCGACGACTTCCCGGCCGGGTCGCTGGTGGGAATCGATCTCCGGACGGGACGGCAGCTGTGGCAGAAGGACTATCGCTCCGCGCCGGTCCAGAGATTCGTCGACGACGAGCGCTGGGTCAGCATTCTCGACGGCAGCCTACAGTCCTTCGATATTCGAACCGGACACGAGGTCTGGTCGGTCGCCTATCCAGGAGCTGTGCCTTCCGACAGCCACGACGAAGAGAGCCTCTACAAGATCGACGGCCGACACGTGGTCGTCTCCACGGAGCAGACGGTCTCCTTATTCGGTCCGGAGTAGATCGCTTCATCATTCACGGACCGTGCGTCATCCTGCCCTTTCACGACGCGCGCGCTGCGTATGCGTACTCCGGGATCGTCGATGGGCACTATTGATGCATGACCGCAGACAGCTCCGCACCGGAGAACGCGACCCCGTCCGACACCGACTCGGGCGATGACGCATCCGTGATCTTCATCCTCTTCGGATCGACCGGCGACCTCGCCAAGCGGATGGTCCTGCCGTCGCTGTACGAACTCCACCGGCGCGGGCTGCTCCCCCGCGGATGGCAGCTCATCGGCAACGGGCGGGGCGACCGTACCGACGACGAGTTCCGGCAGCACGTGAAGGACGCGATCGAGGAGTTCGGTTCGGACGGGTCGGTCTCGTCGGACGACTGGGCGTCGTTCGCCGAGAGCATCCGATTCGCCGGGGGCGGGTTCACCGCCGATGATCCCGGACGCCTGTTGGAGGTGATCGACGCAGCCCGCGACGCCGTCGGCGGCTCCGCCCAGCTCGTCCACTACCTGGCGCTCCCACCGACCACCTTCGTCGACTACACCAAAGCCATTGCCGCGCACGATCTCGCGAAGGACTCGCGGGTCGTCTACGAGAAACCGTTCGGTACGTCTCCGGACGGTTTCCGGGCCCTCGACGAAGCAGTCCACGAATCGCTGGACGAGAAGCAGATCTACCGGATCGATCATTTCCTGGGGAAGGAGAGCACCCAGAACCTGCACGTCCTGCGCTTCGCCAACGGACTCTTCACCGGGGTGTGGAACCGCGAACACGTGGCGGAGGTCCAGATCGACGTCCCGGAGACCCTCGACATCGCCGACCGCGCCGCGTTCTACGACGCCACCGGCGCATTTCTGGACATGGTCGTCACCCACCTGTTCCAGGTGGCAGCCGAAGCCGCGATGGAGCCTCCGGTGTCTCTCGGCGCCGACGACCTGCTCGACGCCCGTGAGTCGGTCATCGCGGCCTTCCGTCCACTCGACCCCGCCGAGGTGGTCTTCGGCCAGTACGAGGGGTACCGCGACACCGACGGCATCCCCGATGACTCCACCACCGAGACGTTCGCGGCGGTGCGCCTCTGGGTCGACACCGACCGCTGGCGAGGCGTCCCGTTCCTGCTCCGCACCGGCAAGATGCTCGACCACAGCTCTCAGCGACTCAGCCTCGTCTTCCGGGCCCCCGCCGACGGTCCGCTGACCGACACCCCGGACGACGGCACCGTGCTGACCTTCGACCTGGCCGGTGACGGTGCCATCGATCTGGCCGTCACGGTCAAGGAACCGGGCTCGGGGACCGATCTCTCCGTCGCCCACATGACCGAACAGCTCGACGAGGTGGCCGACGGCCTGTCGCCCTACGCACGGCTCATCGTCGATGTGTTGCGCGGCGACCGGTCTCTGTTCACCCGGCCCGACGGCCTCGCACATGTCTGGGAGGTCGCCGCGCCGGTGCTGGAGAATCCGCCTGCGCCGCAACCGTATGCGGCGGGTTCGACCGGTCCCGCGGCCGCCGACGACCTGTGCGGCGGGTCCGGCTGGATCTGAACGCGGACAGCTGATCGGCGCCTTGGCCTACTCGCCGAGGCGCCGGTCGAGGTTGATCGCCGCGCTGATGAGCGCGAGGTGGGTGAATGCCTGCGGCATGTTCCCGAGCTGTTCACCGGTGAGACCGACCTGCTCGGCGTAGAGGCCGAGGTGGTTGGCGTGGGTGAACATCTTCTCCAGCGCCAGCCGCGCGTCGGCCAGACGGCCGACCCGGGTGAGCGCTTCGACATACCAGAACGAGCACAGGGAGAACGTCCCCTCGGCTCCGTCGAGGCCGTCGTGCCCGCCGTCGGTGTCGTACCGGAAAACCAGCGAGTCGCTCACGAGTTCTTCCTCGATCCGCTCGAGAGTGCGGACGAACCGGTCGTCGGTGGGCGACAACAACTTCACGGCGGGGATCAGCAACAGCGCCGCGTCCAGACGGTCGGAGTCGAGGGTCTGGACGAACGCTCCTACGTCGTCGTTCCAGCCCCGCTCCATGATCTGCACGAAGATGTCGTCACGGGCCTTCATCCACCCGGCGACGTCGCCGGGTAGTCCGCGCTGCCGGCTCATCCGGATCATCCGCTCGAGGGCGACCCACGACATCACGCGTGAGTAGACGTAGTCCTGCGGTTTGCTGCGCACCTCCCAGATGCTCTGGTCCGGACGATCCCAGTTGTCGACGAGCCATCCGGCCACCGTGCACAGATGCGTCCACGACCCGTAGGAGATCCCGGGTCCGTACTTGTTGTACAGGTACACCGAGTCGATGAGCTCGCCGTAGATGTCCAGTTGGAGCTGGTCTGCGGCGGCGTTCCCGATCAGCACCGGCGAGGTCTGCCGGTAACCCTCCCAGTGGTCGAGTTCGGTCTCGGCCGGCGCCGGATCCCCGTCGAGTGTGTACATCAGACGCAGCGGCCCCAGATCTCCCGGCTCGTCGGCACCGTCGTCGAACCGGCAGGTCAGCCAGTCCATGAAGGCGCCGGCCTCGTCGGTGAACCCCAACCGGAGCAGCGCGTAGAGGGTGAACGCGGCGTCGCGGATCCAGACATAGCGGTAATCCCAGTTCCGCTCACCACCGATCTCTTCGGGAAGCGCGGCGGTCACCGCCGACACCACCGCCCCGGATGGTTCGTGCGTCAGCAGTTTGAGTGTCAGTGCCGACCGATGCACCATCTCCCGCCACCTACCGGTGTAGGAGGAGCGTGAGACCCAGTCCTGCCAGAACGCGACCGTCGCGGCGACGACGGCGGGAGAACTGTCGTGGTCGAGCAGTTCTGGTCCGACGGGCTCGGGCGCGAGGACGAACGTGACGCATTCGCCGGTCTCGACGGTGAAGTCGGCCACCGCGTCCCGGTCGTCGACCGGATCGACGCCGACGGTCGAGACGAGGTGCAGCACCAGGTCGTCGGTCTCGAAGCGAACCCGACATTCGTCCTCGACGACCACCGAGTGTGCCGCACGGCCGTAGTCGAACCTCGGCCCGACCGTCACGCGGAACCGGACCGAACCCCGCACACAGGAGATCCGACGGATGATCCGCGTCCGATGGTCGAGGTCGTGTGGTCTCGCGATCGGCATCAGATCCTGCACCTCGGCGACACCGTCCTCGCTCAGGAAGCGGGTGACGAGAACGTTGGAGTCGGGAAGGTAGAACTGCCGCGTCGTGACATCGCCGTCGACCGGTTCCACCGTCCAGCCGCCGCCTCGTCGGGCATCGAGCAACGACCCGAAGACGCTCGGCGAGTCGAACCGCGGACAGCAGAACCAGTCGATCCGCCCGTCGACCCCCACGACGGCCGCGGTGCGGAGGTCGCCGATGACACCGTGGTCGGCGATCGGCAGGTAGTCGCCGGCGGAGTCGGCAGTGGTCGCGCCGTCGCATCGGGAAGTCGGAGTCGCTTCCTCGCCGGATTCGGTCGGGGTGCTCATGGCGGCCATTCGTCACCTGCGTCATCACGGATGGGCTGTCACCGTCGTGGTTCCACCTTCCCGTGGTGGCCCACGGTGTTCGGTCGGGTTCGCGATTCCGGCCAACTGGAACACCCCGATATCGGACACTCGGAGCGAGAACCACCCTCGACCGAAGGACGCACCCGGTGACGACAAGCAACGTGGGCACGAGCACGGCAGACGACGCCGCGAACATCTTCGCCGATGCCAAGGCCTACGCCGACGAGCCGCGCCTACACGCGGCCATGGCCCATCTCCGCCGGCACAACCCGGTGGCCCACGTCGATCACGGGCCCTACCGCCCGTTCTACGCCATCACCAAGCACGCCGACGTCATGGACATCGAACGGGACAACAAGCTCTGGTTGAGCGCGCCGCGGCCGGTGCTGACGACCGCCGCGGCCGACGACGTCGCCAAGGCCCAGCTCGACTCGGGCGCCGGGCTGCGCACGCTGATCCACATGGACGATCCGCACCACCGCAAGGTGCGGACGATCGGCGCCGACTGGTTCCGTCCGAAAGCATTACGGGACTTGCAGACCCGCGTCGACGAGCTGGCCCGGCGCTACGTCGACACGATGCGCGACATCGGCCCCGAGTGCGACTTCGTCGAGGACATCGCGGTCCACTTCCCCCTGTACGTCATCCTGTCGCTCCTCGGCCTGCCCGAGGCGGACTTCCCCCGGATGCACCAACTGACCCAGGAGATGTTCGGCGCCGACGACGCGGAATACCGCCGCGGCACCACTCTCGAAGAGAGGATGGCGACGCTGCTCGACTTCTTCCACTATTTCAGCAAGCTGACCGCGTCCCGGCGAGCACACCCCACCGACGACCTGGCATCCGCCATCGCCAACGGCCTCGTCGACGGCGAGCCCCTCTCCGACGTCGACACCGCGTCGTACTACGTCATCGTGGCCAGCGCAGGCCACGACACCACCAAGGACGCCATCTCCGGTGGGCTGCGCGCGCTGATCGAGAACCCCGGGGAACTCGACCGGTTACGCCGCGAACCCGAACTCGTCGGCACCGCCGTGGAGGAGATGATCCGGTGGACGACCCCGGTCAAGGAATTCATGCGCACGGCCGCCGAGGACACCACCGTGCGTGGCGTGCCCATCGCGAAGGGCGAATCGGTCTATCTCGCATACACATCGGCGAATCGTGACGAGGAGGTCTTCGACGACCCGTTCCGGTTCGATGTCGGCCGGTTCCCCAATAAGCACCTGGCGTTCGGTTACGGCGTGCACTTCTGTCTCGGCGCGGCCCTGGCGCGGATGGAGATGAGGAGCCTGTTCACCGAACTGATCCCGCGCCTGGACTCGATCGAGCTGGCAGGCGAGCCCGAGCTGGCCGCCACCGTCTTCGTCGGCGGACTCAAGCACCTACCGATCCGGTATTCGCTGCGCTGACGCCGACCGGCACTCACACCCACCACGGTTGGACAGTTCCACCCCACCTCGCCGGGTGGATCTGTCCAACGGTGGTGGGTCTTGGGGGGTTCAGATCACTGATCGACGGTGAGTTCGACCCGCTCGTCGTAGAAACAGATCAGATCGCGGACCGGGACAGCGTCGTTCAGCGGATCGGTGTACGTCCACGCGACGTCGGGCACGATGTCGTCTCCGACGACCGCCGACCAGTAGGTGGCCGCACCCTTGTACGCGCACACCGTGACGGTGTCCGAGGGCACGAGCAAGTCCATCCGGACGTCGTCGCGCGGAAGGTAGTGACGGGGCGGAAGGTGGGTTTCCAGCAGGCGCGTCGGGCGCCGACTGTCCGCCAGCACGACGTCGCCGACACGGACGACGACGTGCCGGTTGCTGGTCAGGCAGTCGATGCGCTGAAACGGGTCATGCGGATGACCGACCGTCGGCTCATCCTCCTCGCGCCACTCGTCGAACGCCGACCAGTCGAGCACGACGTGATCGGCGAGGTCGGAGTCGTCCGGGCGGAACGCGGCACCGCGCAATGTCCCTGTGCCGACGGCGATGTCGTAGACCGTGCCCGCCGCGGTGTGGAGCCCGAAGGGGTCGCCGGGCGTCAGGATCGGCGGATGCTCGCCTGCGGCGTCGACAGACTCCGGATTCTCCAAGCTCGCAATCACATCGGAGACCGGAACGGCATAGGAACCCACCACCCGGTACGGCTCCCACACCTGGACGGCCGACGCCGAGTCGACGACGACCTCGCCCCCGACCAGCGCACGCACCCGACGGTGCATGTCCGCCCAGCGCAGGGACCCGAGTTGGGACATGGTGAGTTCGTCCATCGACGTGGCCATGGTCCGATCGTCCTCCGATCGCGGGGCATGCGCCAGACCTGCGGGCAACCGGGAAGTGACCGCTTCGAGACCCGCGATGACCGCTGGACGAGACCCGACGCTGCAAACATGGGCTGGTGGCCAGTCCGACCGACACCGATCGCACCGAACCCGGCGCCGACGACGCCGCGTGGAATCGTGCCCAGCGGGACGAGACGGAAACCCAACGGCTGGACCGCAACTGGAACTCACTACTGCAGGAACTACGCGTCGTGCAGACGGGCGTGCAGATCCTCACCGGGTTCCTCCTCACCCTGCCGTTCCACGACGGGTTCGAGGAACTCGGCGGCGCCCTGCGCGTCGTGTATCTCATCACCGTCTCGTGCGCGGTGGGGGCGGCCGTCCTCCTGGCCGCACCGGTCGCCCTCCACCGCGCGCTGTTCCGGCAGCATCAGCTAGCGATGGTCGTCAACCAGGCGCACTACATGGCCTTCGCCGGGCTCGCCCTCCTCGGTCTGGCGCTGTCGGGGGCGGTCACCGTCGTGTTCGGCGCGACAGCCGGACCGGTGGCGTCGGTGATCGCCGGCGTGTGCACGCTCGTGGCGTTCTCCGTCGCCTGGCTCATACTCCCGCTGTGGCTGCGGGCCGTGGCCGAACCCCCGGAGGAGGACGCATCCCGGTCGCGTTGACAGTCGGCCGCGTGCCGGGGTACGGCTACCACGTGACCACCGCGCCCGGCTTCGTCGAGACCCGCTACGACGAGGTGACCGTGCTCGCCTCTGCGCACGGCGGAGCGTTCCCCTACGGCAACACCGTCGTCGTAGACGGCTCCGCGGGCACCCTGGTGATGGACCCCTCGCTGGAGGTGGACCACGACCCGGTCCGGCCGGATGCGGTCATGATCAGCCATGCGCACGAGGATCACATCGCCGGCCTCCGGCACTTCTCCGCCGACAAGTACGCCCATTCCAACGACGTCGCGGGCGTCCGGTCCCTACAGGTACTACTGGACAACTACGGACTGACCGATGAGCAACGGGCGGCGGTCGACGCCGACCTGGGCGACACCTTCGGTCTCCCCGACGGTTTCCCAGAAGCACGGTCGGTGGACGACGGGCACGTCTTCGACCTCGGCGACGTCACGGCCACCGTCGTTCATCTGCCCGGCCACACGGCCGGACACTGCGGCCTGCTGGTCGAACCGACGGGATTCCTCTACCTCGCCGACATCGACCTCACCTCGTTCGGGCCCATGTACGGCGACGTCGGCAGCAGCGTCGACGACTATCTCGGATCGATCGCGCGGGTACGGGACATCGAGGCCCGCTGGTACGGCACCTTCCACCAGAAAGGCGTCGTCACCGGGGCGGAGGAATTCCGGAAGCGCCTCGACGCCTACGAAGGCGTGATCCACCGACGCGACGAACGACTGCTGAACTTCCTCGCGCAGCCACACGGGATCGAGGACATCGCGGCGCATCGGCTGGTGTACCGGCCCCACGTCGCACTGCCCTTCGTCGACGCCGTGGAGCGGCGGACCGCCGAGCTGCACCTCGCACGGTTGCAGCGACACGGCCAGGTCACCCATCACGAGGACGGGACGTACCAGCGTGCGTGACAGCGCCGGCACGCACGCGCCGCACGTTTGACCCCTGTCCGGTTCGGACACCCTCCAGAGGTCAGCGAACGCATGCGAGCGGACCGAGGAGTGACTGTGCACACCGACACCACACGCGAGAACACCTGGGATTTCGGCCTGGATACCGCGATCCCGGAGTTCGGCGACGACACCGCCGACCTCGAGATCGAGTCCACCGACTTCACCGACACCTACTACGACACCGAGGACCGTGACCTGTTCGCACACGGGGTCACCGTGGTCTACGCCGATGGCGAGGGCCAGGCACCCGGCTGGCGGGTCACCCTGCCGGGATCCGGCGACCGGCCCGTCGAACGCGTCGACGCGTCGTCGACGCCCGTACCCGCTGAGATCGACGACGCCCTGTGGGGACTGCGGCTCGGCAACCCGCTCCGGGTCGCGGCCATCGTCCACACGCGCCGCACCCGCCACCGGTACCTCGATGAGGCGGGCGCACTTCGGTACGAGGTGGTCGACGACGCCATGTCCGCGACGGCGACCGGACCCGTCGCCACCGCCACATCGTGGCGCGAGATCAGTGTGGCCCCGGGTTCCGGCCGGATTCCGAAGAACGTCCGCAAACGTCTCGTCGGCGCCGGGGCCCGACCTGCCTCGGCGCCGTCGACGTTCGCGCGAGCCGTCGGACACGACGGATCACAGGTCGGTCCGGCGCCCTCACCGGCTCGCGACGCCCTCGTCGCCTACGTCCACGAGCAGATCGGCGAGATCTTCAGCGGCGACGTCGCGCTGCGTCGCGGGGAGAATCCGGTGCACGCCGTTCGCGTGGCGATCCGGCGGCTTCGCAGCACGCTGCGGACGTGCGAACGCCTTCTCGAGCCGACGGGGCTACCGGAACTCGACGGCGAGCTGCGATGGTTCGCGGGTGAGCTCGGTGAGGTGCGCGATCGCGAGGTCCTCCGGGCCCGGTTCGCCTCGGCGGTGGCCGAGTTGCCCGATGAATTGGTGCTCGGCCCGGTGGCGGCGCGTATCGACGAGGAGCTGTCCGCCCAGCAGCACCGGCACCGCCGGTCCGTCACCGAGGTCATGACCTCCGACCGTTACCGGCGACTGCTCGCGACGCTGTCCGGGTGGACCGAATCGGTCCCGCTCGCCGCGGAGCGCGTGGGACGAAAAGATCTCCGCCGCATCGCCACCCGCGCCGCACGCAAGGCGGACACACGTTTGTCGCAGGCGCTGTCCAGCGGAGACGAGGAAGACCTGCACCGGGCGCGTAAGGCGGCCAAACGCGCCCGCTACGCGGGTGAGCTCGCCACCCCGGTCGTGGAGAAGGCCGTCGGGCGTGGCCAGGCCAAGCGGTACAAGCACATCCAGACCGTGCTCGGCGAACATCAGGACGCGGCCGTCGCCGCGCGGACTCTCCGTGAACTCGGCGCGAGCGCCGGAGTCCGTGACGGCGAGAACGGTTTCACATACGGCATCCTCTATCAGCGCGAACTCGAAGCCGCGGCGGCCGCCCGCGCCGAGGTGTTCACCAGCGGCGGCCGCGGGTCTCGCTGATCGCCCGTTTGAGTTCGGTGTGATCGTCGAAGAACGACGACTGTGCGCCGTAACGGCGGAACGTGTCGCTGCCACGGCCGGTGACGACCACGACGTCGTCGTCACCGGCCATGGACGCCGCGAGCACGAATGCTCCGTGGCGATCGGCCTCTTCGACGACCATGGCGGTGCCGTCCTCGCGCGCTCCCCGTAAGACCTCCGCTCTGATGGCGGCAGGGTCCTCGTCTTCGGGACTCTCGTCGGTGACGATGACGACGTCGGCGTAGGCCGCGGCGACGTGGCCGAGAGGGACGCGCTTGCCGGGATCCCGGCCCCCGGTTGCGCCGATCACAACGATCAGTCGCCCTCCGCCCAGCGACCTCAGATACGGCAGCATGGCGTGCTGGCCTGCGGTGTTGTGCATGTAGTCGACGATCGCCCGGAAGGGCTGGCCTGCGTGTACCGGTTCGCAGCGTCCGCCGATGCCGGTCACCGACGAGATGCCCTCGGCCGCTGCGGCGAGGTCCACGCCGTCGGCCGCCGCGCAGGCCAGCGCGACGAGCGCATTGCCCACCTGGTGTGGACCCAACACCTGCAGGTCCAGTGCGACGCTGCCGTGCGGTGTCCGCGCGGTGAACGCCGTGCCGAGCGGCCCGTGCCGGAGATCGTCGGCCACCACGTCGGCAGTGGGGTCGGAGACCGAGCACGTCCAGGTCTCCACGCCGGTCTCGGCTGCCAGCCGCGCACCCCAGGTGTCATCGACGTCGACCACCGCGATCTGTGTGCGTTCCGCGGTGAACATGTCCGCCTTCGTGGCGAAGTACGACTCCATCGACCCGTGGTAGTCGAGATGGTCGTCGGAGAGATTGGTGAAGGCCATCACGCGGAAAGCCGTGCCGTCGACACGATGCTGGTCCACCGCATGCGACGAGACCTCCATGGCGCACGAACTCACTCCGTGCCGCCGGAAGGATGCCAGTGTGCGCTGGAGCATCGGTGCTTCCGGGGTGGTTCGTGCCGGCACGACGTCGTATCCCGGGCCGCGGATACGTGACCCCGAGATGAGTCCGGTGGATTCCCCGGCGGCGGTGAGGCCGGCGTCGATGAAGTGGGTGGTGCTGGTCTTGCCGTTGGTGCCCGTGACCCCGAAGACGCGCACATCGCGAGACGGTTCACCGTGAAACCAGGACGCCAACGGCCCCATCGTCCGACGCGGATCGTCGACGACGATCGTCGGCAACACCGCGGACGGACGGTCACTGATCACGAGGACGGCCCCCGCGGAGGCGACCGCGTGCTCGAAGTCGAGGCCATGCCACCGGCTGCCCGGTATCGCGAAGTAGGCGTCCCCGGGGCGGATGGTCCGCGAGTCGTCGTCGAGGTCGTGCACGATCGACGCCCCGATCCCGGGGTCGCCGACGACACCCGTACCGAGATGGGCCGCAAGACGGTCGACCGTCATCTCGGACCCGGCGGACAGAGAACGGCGCACGGGGAGACCTGCACCGTCCGCGATGTCCATCGCGCCGAGGTACCCACCACCGGGACCAGGCCAAACCTCACCGGGCCGGGGGCTTCGACGCCCCGCTCCGAGTTCCCGGGGACCGAGAACAAGCCGGGGGCGGGGCCCGTCCGGGGCGGCCAAACCTCCTGATCCAGACATTGCGCGGCGCCTCGAACCTGGATGTGACTCGGCTCACAATCGGCGAGAGGCGCAGGGCGACAGCATGTTTGACGCCGCTGGACCGACCAATCGGCCGAAGGATGTTACATAACCGCATTTCCTGGCAACACTCGGGGTGTACCCACCAACGTCGGAGAAGAGGGGAGCAAGAAATCCGATGACAGTTTCCACCACCACCGTCCACCAGCAACTTCGCGCAATCCTCGCACTCACGCACACCGAGATCCAGATCGCCGAAACACGGCAGGCGCAGGCGCGCACCGACGCGATCCGCAAGGAACTCGCACAGAACGCCGAGAACGCCCGCAAGCGGGCCGACGCGATCCAGACCGCGCTGCGCGAGCGCGGCGGACTCGTCGACGTCATCCGTCCGGTTCTCGGGCGGGTCGGAGCCGCCGCAAAGACGCTCGCCGAGCAGACCCAACCGCTCGACGAAGCACTTCTCGACGACCTTGCGCTGGAACAGCGTCTCGTCGCCCGCGCCACCTATCTGAAGGCGCTCGCCACCGGTCAGGAGGACCAGGCGCTGGTCACGCTGGCCGACCGCCTCATCGACGCCCACACGGCCACCGTGCACTGGCTCACGACCGTGCTCGCCGAAGAGGCCCTCGGTGGCCCGGCCGCCCTGCGTCGCGGACCGTCGCAGTGGGCCAGCGGCATCGCCGCACGCGCCTTGACCGCACCCGCGCTGGGCGCATCGTGGGCGATCGACCGGACCGCGGAGTTCGCCCGTCAGCTGCCCGATCCCGTCGACACCATCCGCAGCAGGTTCGGCCGCGCGGTCGACGACGCGACCGAGACGGCGTCGCGTGCCGGTGACGCCGTCAGCAATGCCGGCGCCGCCGTGTCCAAGACGGTGGCCGCGGGCCGCGACGCGGCGCTGGAGGCAGTCGAGGACAGCGCCCGCGACAGCGGTGCCGACGGCGCGGCCGATGCGCTTCACCAGTTGCGTGAGATCACCGGGACCGTCGAGGCCGAGGATCTGCCGATCCAGGGCTACGTCGACCTCAACGTCGGGGATGCCGTGGCTGCGGTCAAGCAGCTCGACAAGCCTGCCGACCTGCGCGTCACCCTCGCGTACGAGGAAGCCCACAAGAATCGTCAGCGCGTCGTCTCTGCGATCGAGATCCGGTTCGCAGAGCTCGCCAAGGACCTGGTCGGCATCGACAGCTGATCGTTCCGTCACCGACGGCCGCCATCCCACCCGGATGGCGGCCGTCGTCGTCTGTCCGGACGCCGAGGGTGTGGCTCGACACAAATTTGGATCAATTCCAGAAAATGGCTGCGCGGCGGGCGCGGCGCCCCTATGGTGGTCCACGTGACATCAACTTCGGACTACGCCCAGCAACTCCGGGCGGCCCGACTCCGCGTCACCCAGCCCAGGGTGACGGTGATGCACGCCGTCGACGGACTACCCCACGCCGACACCGACACCATCTACAACGCGGTGCGCGAGACCCTGCCGAATGTGTCACGGCAAGCTGTCTACGACGTGCTGCACGCCCTGACCGAACGCGGCCTCATCCGCCGCATTCAACCGTCGGGCTCGGTGTCGCGCTACGAATTCCGCACCGGAGACAACCACCACCACGTCGTCTGCCGCGCATGCGGTGTGATCGCCGACGTGGATTGCACCATCGGGGAAGCCCCCTGTCTGGTCCCGTCCGAAGACCACGGCTTCGTGCTCGACGAAGCCGAGGTCATCTTCTGGGGACTCTGTCCCGAATGCGTCAGCTCGGCCCCCACCTGACCACCCCGACCTGATCACGTCCGTGATCAACAGCCCGCCAGTTCCACCACCGAAAGGAATGTCGTGACCTCCGACAGCCGTCCGCCCAATTCCGACGAGCAGACCCGTAGCAACAGCGAGAGCGAGAATCCGGTCATCTCGTCGCCGGAGCCGAAAGGTCATGCGCCGCTGACCAACAAGGACTGGTGGCCCGAGCAGATCGACCTCTCGATCCTGCACGCACATTCCTCACTCTCCAACCCCCTCGGTGACGATTTCGACTACTCGGCGGAGTTCGCGAAGCTCGATGTCGAGGCCCTCAAGGCCGATCTCGTCTCGCTCATGACCACCTCGCAGGACTGGTGGCCCGCCGACTACGGCCACTACGGCGGCCTGTTCATCCGCATGAGCTGGCATGCCGCCGGCACCTACCGCATCTTCGACGGCCGCGGTGGCGGCGGTCAGGGCGCACAGCGCTTCGCACCGCTGAACAGCTGGCCGGACAACGCGAACCTCGACAAGGCCCGCCGCCTGCTGTGGCCCATCAAGCAGAAGTACGGCACCAAGCTCTCGTGGGCCGACCTCCTCGTCTTCGCCGGCAACGTCGCGCTGGAATCCATGGGCTTCAAGACCTTTGGGTTCGGCTTCGGCCGCGAGGACATCTGGGAGCCCGAGGAGGTCTTCTGGGGACCCGAGGATGCCTGGCTCGGTACCGACAAGCGCTACTCGGGCGAGCGCGAACTCGCCAAGCCTCTCGGCGCCACCACCATGGGTCTCATCTACGTGAATCCCGAAGGCCCGGAGGGCAAGCCGGACCCGCTGGCTGCCGCCGAGGACATCCGGGAGACCTTCAGCCGGATGGCCATGAACGACGAGGAGACCGCCGCGCTCATCATCGGCGGTCACAGCTTCGGCAAGACCCACGGCGCAGGCAACGGAGATCTGATCGGACCCGAGCCCGAGGGAGCCCCCATCGAGCAGCAGGGTCTGGGCTGGAAGTCCGGCTACGGCAAGGGAAAGGCCGAGGACACCATCACCAGCGGACTCGAGGTCGTCTGGACCTCGACGCCCACCCAGTGGGGCAACGGCTTCCTCCAGAACCTGTACGGCTACGAGTGGGAGCTGACGAAGAGCCCCGCCGGGGCCTGGCAGTACGTCGCCAAGGACGGGGCAGGCGCGGGCACCATCCCCGACCCGTTCGGTGGTCCCGGGCGCGCACCGACCATGCTGGTCACCGATGTCGCGCTGCGTGAGTCGCCGATCTACGCCGACATCACCCGTCGCTGGCTCGACCACCCCGAGGAGCTCGCCGAGGCCTTTGCGAAGGCCTGGTACAAGCTGCTCCACCGCGACATGGGACCGGTGAGCCGCTACCTCGGCCCGTGGGTTCCCGAGCCGCAGATCTGGCAGGACCCGGTGCCTGCCGTCGACCACGAACTGATCGACGACGCCGACATCGCTTCTCTCAAGAGCACACTGCTCGACTCGCTGTCGCAGACCCAGCTGATCAAGACGGCGTGGGCCTCGGCGGCGAGCTTCCGCAGCACCGACAAGCGCGGCGGGGCCAACGGCGCCCGTATCCGCCTCGAGCCGCAGAAGAACTGGGAGATCAACGAGCCGGGTGAACTCGCCAAGGCCCTGCCCGTTCTCGAGCAGGTGCAGAAGGACTTCAACGACTCGGCCTCCGGTGGCAAGAAGGTGTCGCTGGCCGACCTCATCATCCTCGGTGGCGCTGCGGCGATCGAGAAGGCCGCCGAGGCAGCCGGATTCCCGGTCAAGGTGCCCTTCACCCCCGGTCGCACCGACGCGTCCCAGGAGAGCACCGACGTGGATTCCTTCGCCGTGCTCGAACCGCGCGCCGACGGCTTCCGCAACTACAGCAAGGACGGCGAGAAGACTCCGCTGGAGTCGCTCCTGCTCGATCGGGCCTACATGCTCGACCTCACCGCTCCCGAGCTGACGGTGCTCATCGGCGGACTCCGCGTGCTCGACGTCAACTACGGCGGCGCGAAGCACGGCGTGTTCACCGATCGTCCCGGCGTGCTGACCAACGATTTCTTCCGCAACGTGGTCGACATGAGCACCGAATGGAAGTCGGGTTCGGAGGAGAACGTCTACGAGGGCACCGATCGCACGACCGGTGAGGCCAAGTGGACGGCGACCGCCAGCGACCTCGTGTTCGGCTCGCATTCGCAGCTGCGCGCACTGTCCGAGGTCTACGCGCAGGACGATTCGGCGGAGCGGTTCGTCAACGACTTCGTCAAGGCATGGGTGAAGGTGTCGAACAACGATCGGTTCGATCTGGCCTGATCGTCAGTTCGCTACACGCGCGACCGACACACCCCGCGGGCCCATGGTCCGCGGGGTGTGTCGCGTCCGGGTTCAAGCGGTCACGTTCGCGGCGGTCTCGCCTCAGCCGCGGACCAGCGCGATCACCGACCCCAGGATCTGGTCGATACGTGCGTCGTCGAGTACCGGCGCCGCCCCCGTCACGACGATCTGCAGTTCTCCGGTCGGCGTCGGTGATCCCTCGATCTGCACCAGCCATCGGGTATGCGTGGGCGGGAACGCGTAGAGGGTGCCGCCGGATGTGGGAGGGATGATGGTCGGCGTCCATCCCAGCAGGACGGGGACCGGGAAGAGACGGCCATCGACGACCGGTCGTCCGAGGGAGGCGAGCACGAGTTCCATGGAGGTGGTCGCGGCACCGATGCACTCGCGGGTGCGAGTCACCGCGGTCCCCGCGTCGACACCGGCGTCGAGGGGCGTGATCGCGCAGATCACGTGGTCGCCCACCGTGTTCTCGGCGCCGGCCGGGCGTCGTGACACCGTCGTCGCGGCCATCACGCGGTCCTGCCCGGTCAGTGTGGCCAGAGCCCGGGCGACGTTCTGACCGAACGCCTCGAACGGGGTCATGCGCTCGGCGGCGGCGCGGGTGCAGAATCTCGAGTAGGCCTCGGCGTCGAGGAGTCCACGACGCCGCACGGCACTCGCCCGCGGATACTCCGCGGGGTCGATCCCGTCGAAGGTGAAGTCCCGATCCGCCAGGGAGCCGAACGACCCGGGCGGCAAGTCGCCACCCGACGTCGTGCCCGACGCGCCGGGCACGGGCTCCGGCCGGGACGCGCACGCGGACAACGGCACTCCGCGGACGACCGCGTCGGCATCGCGGGCGAGGACGGCCAGCGATTGCCCGTCCACCGCGACATGGTGAAAGACCGCGATCGCGGCCAGCACCTCGTCGCGCGCACCCGTCAGGATCCGCACCGCGAACGGCGGTGCCACCCGGACGTCGAGTTCGACGGACATCTGCTCCGCGTGCGAGCGGAGATCGCCTCGCGACACATCATCACCGGACGGGGCTCCGGCGATGGTGAGCGCAGCAGCGACGACGGCGTCGGCGCCGCCGGCCATCGGACGCCGAACCGGTCCCCCGGCGGTGTCGGGATAGGTGGACCGCAGCGCGGGGTGCCGATCGGCCAGCACCCGGAACAGTTGACGCAACTCTGCTGCCGATGGGCGGTCGGCCGCCGGTGGCACCCAACCGACCCGGATCAGTTGCGCATCCGGATGACCGGGTTCCCGTACGACGGTGCGCTCCGCGACCGTCAGGGGACGCTCGCCGGCAGCGTCGTCACCTGTGCCGGACGCCCCGGCCGCGATCCCGGTGGAGGGCTGCCGGTCCGCGGTCCCGCTGGTCGTGAACGGCTCGATGGCGACCCGGTCGGGTCCGACCATCTGCCGCGCCACAGTGGCCAGATCCGGTGCGGAGAGAACATCGTTCGGGGTGATCTCCACGTGCCCCGCGGCCCCGAGTCCGGCGATCACCCTCAGCACCGCGAGCGAGTCACCGCCCTGCTCGAGGAAACCGGCGAACAAGTCGACCGCTCCGACACCGAGCGCCTCACCGACCACCTCCACCAGCAGCTGCTCGTGCGCTCCCTCCGGACCGCGCGAGGGACGACGATCCGGCAACGGCCACGCGCGCAACGCTTTCCGGTCCAGCTTTCCCGCTCCGGTCCGGGGTAGCTCGTCGACGACGACGACCAGGGCGGGGATCATGTACGACGGCAGGACACGTCCGAGAAGGTGCCGAAGACCGGGGCCGTCTATATTCGGCCCGGGCACGCCCTGCTCCACGAACGACACCAGCGCGCAACGCCCGCTCCGCAACTCACGCAGAACGGTCGCGCACGCCCGCACGCCGGGACACCGCACCAGTGCCGCATCGATCTCCGCGGGTTCGACACGCAGCCCGCGGAGCTTGATCTGATCGTCGCGCCTGCCGAGTAACCGAAGGTCGCCGTCGACGGTCCACGTGGCCAGGTCACCTGTCCGGTACATCGCCGCGTCATCCGAGATCGTGGACTCGACAAAGGCTTTCGCGCTTGCGACCGGATCGTCGAGGTAACCGTCGGCCACTTCGGGTCCGGCGGCGAACAGCATTCCGCGTGCACCCGGCGGCTGGGGCCTGCCGCGCCGGTCGAGCACCGCCTCGATGACACCGGTCATCGGCGGCCCCACACTGATGGGCAGACCCGGATGCAGGGGCGCCGAGAGATTGATGCTGCATCGTGTCTCGGTGGGACCGTAGGCATTACGCAACGAGACGCGGGCGGCCCAGGTGTCGGCCAGCGGCGCGGGAAGGGTCTCGCCCCCGACGATCACCAGCTCGAGGTGACGGGCCGCCCCGACTGGCAGCGAGGCGAGTACCGAGGGCGTCACCATCATGTGGCTGACGCGCTGCCTTCGGATGAGATCGGCGAGCGCGTCACCGCCTGCCACCTTCGGCGGCGCGACGACGATCGTGGCTCCGCAGGCAACGCCGCACAGCATCTCGACGATGCCGGTGTCGAAGGTCGGCGACGAGACGTGCAGGATCCTCGACGCCGACGTCAGCCCGTACGACGCCCGAATCTCCGCGATCAGCGCGGGAATTCCCCTGTGCGGCATCAGGACACCCTTGGGCCGGCCCGTGGACCCCGAGGTGAACAACAGGTACGCGCCGTCGTCGGGCCCACGGTCGAGGCCCGGTGGCCGGTATCCGGTGTGCGACTCCGGCGGTTCATCGACGTCGAGCCAACGGATCCGGCCCGGCCGCGCACCCCCGCGCACGGTGAGGCCGACGACGGCGCCCGACCTGTCCAGGAGTTCGAGGGTTCGAGCCTCGGGTGCGAAGCGATCGCCGACCGGCAGCCACACCCCACCCGCGCCCATCACGGCCCAGAACGCGACGACCGATGCCGCCGAGCGCTCGATGCAGACCGCGACCCGGTCGCCGGGACGCACTCCCGCCTCGATCAGCAGTCGGGTGGCGGAGTCGACGCGGCGGCGGAATTCGTCTCGCGTCCACGACAGTTCACCGTCGATGATCGCGGGCGCGGTCGGATCGTCGTCGGGCCGGTGGTCTTCGAGGAGCGCGGCAGTCGGCGTGAACGTCGGCGGCGGTTGTCCGGCGCGTCGCGCGAACCGCTTCCACTCGTCGTCGACGAACACCGAGTCGTCGGGAACGGCCGGGCCGCCGTCGATCTCGCACAGCATCGCCGTCAGGTACGCGTCGAATCGTCGGGCAAGTGTCGTCAGCGCGCTCGTATCGAAGGACGCCGCGGGCGCCTCCCAGGTCACCGCCCGTCGTCCGTCCTGGCCGGCGGGATGCACGGTGACCGCGACGTCGGAGATCGGGCCGGTGCGCATCACCTCCAGACTCCAGCGCAATCCGTCGACCACGGGTGGAGAGAACCCGGGGAGCAGGTTGACGACCGCGCCGAAATCCGTCAGATCCGGCCGTTCCCGCAGCATCTCCTCACGCGGATGACGCTGGTGCCGCAACGCGTCGACGACCGCCGCGGAGACGTCCGCGACAGCCTGCGCCGCGTCGTGGTCGCCGATGCCCGGCAGGGTGAGCGGAACCACGTTGGACACCGGTTGAGCGGCACGTAGCCGCGTCGCCGACGTGCGCGCCGCGACCGGGAGACCGAGACCCACGTCCGGGGTGTCGAGCAGCCGCGCGCACATGCCCGCGAACGCGGTGACGAACTCCGCCGACGACGCGGCCCGGGGCCCGCCGAGCGTCTCGGTCACGCGGACGATGCGGGACGTCAGGCGGGCTCGGCCGCGTGCCTCGCCCGTGCCGGCGATGTCGGTGAGACGCGAGGGCTCGTGTCGCTCGAGCAGGCGTCTCCAGTGTTCGGCGTCCGCTGTCCGCCTGCCAGACCCGAGGTAGCGCTGTTCCTCGGCTTCGAGCTCGACGTCATCGGCCGGCTCGAGCGCGTCGGCAGCGACGGTACCGGCGTACGCATCCGCGATGTGCCCGGCTACCCGCAGCGCGCCCGCACCGTCGGTCAGCACGTGATGGATACGCACCACCCACCGATGCCGGTCGGCCGCGAGGACGTGCAGTTCACTGCGGAAGAGCGGCGCGGTGAGGTCGGCGCCGTCGGGGGCATCGAGGAAACGCTGCGCGCGGGTCCGGCTCGAGGCATCGGGATCGGCGGTTCCGGACAGGTCCACGCAGACCACCGCGTCGGTCCCGCTGTCGGCCGGGCCCAAGCGCACAGGCCCCGGGTCGGCGGGTGACTGCCCCGGGGGCAGATGTACGTCATGCCAGCCGACGTGGTCGAGCACGTCGTCGACGACGCCGCTGAACCGTGGGACGTCGAGCTCGCCGTCGAGCGTGAGGCCGAATGCGACGACATGGGAGACATCCGGGTGCAGCAGCTGTGAGAGCCAGAGGCTGCGGCGGGTTGCGCTCATCTGGGGCCGTCCTTCGACACACGCCCCGCAGACATCACGCCCCGAGCGCTCGCGCGAACATCGGCCAGGACTGATGCATCTGATCCTCCCAATAACCCCAGGAGTGGGTACCGACGGGTGGGAACCGTACGACGGCCGGAATCCGCAACGCGGCGAGACGGTTTGCCATGGTCACGGTGCAGGATCGAGCCGCCGCCTCCGCGAATCCGCCGGCGGCGACCTGCTCGGCGAGTTCCCCCACGTTGCCGGCGACTCGCCGGTCCGACAGGTTGTCGTGCGCGCCGGGCAAGCCGGTCGCCGCGCTGATCCACAGAGCGGGGGTGCGGCGAGCGAGCTTGTAGGCGTTGATCACCGGGTCCTGCGCCGCCCACTGCGGGTCTCCCGGCGGGCCGTACATGTTGCTGGCGTCGGCGAGTCCGGGGACGAACGCCACGTTGCGCAGCAGCAGCTGTCCGGTGGGCGATGCGGTGTCGGCGCATCCCGAGTAGGAGCCGACCGCTCGGTAGAAACCCGGGTGGTTCTCGGCGATCCGGAGCACCGCCGTACCCGCCATCGAGATCCCCGCGACGCCGCGTGAGCGTCCCGGGCCCGATCGTCCCCCGTGGGCGTTCTCGAAGGCGGCGGGCAACTCCGAGGTCAGAAAGGTCTCCCACCGCAGGGGACGGGACGTCTTCACGCCGAAGCGGAAATTCGCCGCCGGGTCGACGCGGCGCCAGTCGGCGTAGTAGCTCGCGGCACCGCCGATCGGGGTCACGGTCCACACGTTCTTGTTCGCGTAGAACGCATTGGCATCGGTGGCGTGCGTCCAGTCGTCGTTGTCCTCGCCGCCCGACGATCCACTGAGCAGATACATCACCGGTGAGGACTGATTCCGGTTGGCGGGCGTCTGAACCAGGGACGGGATCTGGGTCTGCATGGACCGCGACCACACCGACACCACCAGGTTCCGCGGCGACACCCAGGTCTCCCGGTAAGGCGCGCCCGCGGTCGCCTTGGCGTAACCGACCCCGGCGAGGGTGTCCGCAGCCGCGGTACCGGCCGACGGCACGAGCAGCCCCGACACGCCGAGCACCAAGCAGAGGACGGCGGCGCTGCGGGCGATCGCGGCGTTGGACAAGCGAGGCATCCAGGGCTCCCTGAGTTCGGGCCGGGTCATCGAACCGGCTCCGCCATCGTAGGCACATCGACCTGCACCCAGAACCGTTCGGGTCAATCGTCCAGAGCTGTCGCACAGCGGAATCGGACGAATCGGTTATCCCCTCCGTCCGGTCCACGTACGGTCGGACGATGACACCTCTCCTGCGCACCGCCGTCGCGACGCTTGCCGCCGCGGCCGCTCTCCTGACACCCCTCGCGATGTCGTCGACGGCGGCGAATGCCACACCCTCATCCGGAATCTCGGCGGTCAGCCTGGCCAAGGCGGACATCCCGGCGGATCTGCTGCCCTTCGTGCCCGACGGCGTACACGTCGAGGTCCGCGAGATCACCATCGCTCCCGGCGGCACCACCGGCTGGCACTATCACGACGGCCCGCTCTACGGCCTGGTCCGACAGGGCACGCTCACCCATCCCGGTTCCGACTGCAAGCCGGTCGTCTACCGGACCGGCGAGATCATCCAGGAGCCCGGGGGCAAGGCGAACACCCACGAGGGAGCCAACCTCGGGACCACCCCGGTCGTCCTCGATGTCCTGTACCTGATGCCCCTGAACAAGCCACTGTCCGAGGACGCACCGGCACCGCCTTGTGCGACAGTTTCGTCCTGACGGCGAGGCTTGGTGCCCGCACTCCTGAGGTGCGCAAGCGACGCCCTCCGCTCCCGGAGGTGCGAGGAGCGCAAGCGACGCCCTCCGTTCCCTGAGGTGCGAGGAGCGCAAGCGACGCCCTCCGTTCCCTGAGGTGCGAGGAGCGCAAGCGACGAGCCTCGAAGGGTCTCGCAACCCGTCTCGCCGAGACCCTTCGCGGCTCGCTTCGCTCGCACCTCAGGGAGCAATTGCCACGTCGCTCGCACCTCAGGGAGCAGAGTTTGCACTTCTCACCGATCAGTGCTCGGGTACCTGCCGCCGCTTCAGCAGCGCACCGAGTTCGGCTGCGAGTGAGCGGGATTCCGCGGTGAGCAACCGGCCCTCGCGAACCACCCACCGGCCGCCGACCATGACGTCGCGGGGCCGCCGGCCCGGTCCGGCCCACAGCAGGCCGTCCACCGGATCGGCCGCCCCCGCGTCGAAGACGTCCGAACAGTCCCACACGCAGAGGTCGGCGGCCGCTCCCGGCCGCAGGTGCCCCAGCCCGGGGCGGTTCAACCCGGCGGCTGACCCTTCGGTCGCCATCCCGAGACACGCCGTGGCCGTGACCGGCTCGCCGATCAACCCCGAAACCTGAACGGCCAGACGCGCATCGGCCAGCAGATGACCGGCGTCGTTGCTCCCGCCGCCACTCGTCCCCAATCCGACACGCACGCCGGCCGCCGCCAGTGCGGCGACGCGGGCGACACCCCAGCCCATCGGTACATCGCAGGCCGGTGCATGCGTGGCGGTCGTTCCCGACCGGGCGAGCCGGTCGATCTCGGCGTGGGTGATGTCGCAGAGGTGGGCGACGGTGACGTCCTCGCCGAGCCATCCCCACTCGTCGAGCAATTCGAGCGGACGGCGCCCGTAGCGTTCGGCGGCGACCTCGACATCGATCTTCTCGTTGGCCTGGGTCCGGCGACGCAGACCCAGATCACGGGCCACCTCGGCCAGGGCGGCGAAAGTCTCCGGACCGTCGGCGTGAACACCCGACGGGCCCACCGCCAGTTGGATCATGCCGTCGGAGGTCACACCGTCACGCGCATCGGAAAGATGGGTGTCGTGGATGTCGAGCACCGATCGCGCGGCGGTGTCCGGATCGTCACGGGCGGTTCCCCGCACGAACACCAGGCGGGCACCCACGCGACGTGCGGCGCCGATCGTCGCACCCGCCAGCGACACCGGGTCCTGGTCCCGAGGCCACGTCAGATGGTGGTCGGCCACCGTGGTCACCCCGCACAGAAGTGATTCGGCGAGCGCCACCGACGCCGAGGCCGCGGTCAACTCGGGGTCCACGCCGATCATGCTGTACCGCTGGGACATCCGTGCGAGCCAGTCCCGCATCGGAACCGACCTGGTGTCGGGACGCGACCGGAACGCGCTCTGCAGCAGATGATGATGCGCGTTGACGAGGCCCGGTGTGACGACACAACCGGACACGTCGACGATCTCGGCGCCACCCGCCGCTCGGTCCCCCGAGGGCGCCGGCGCGTCCACGATCCTCCCGCCGTCGACGACAACCCGGTCGTGGGTCACCGTCGACACGTCACGCAAGACCGCCGCAGCACCGGACAACACCACCCCGGTCACGGTTCACCTGCCGTCACAGCTCGAGGACCAAACGACCACTGGTGCAACGGGACACACAGATCATCATCGACTCGTTCTCCGACCGTTCCTCCGGCGAGAGAATCGAGTCGCGGTGATCCACCTCCCCACTGACCACCCCGGTCTCG
Source organism: Gordonia terrae (assembly GCF_051789125.1). GTDB lineage: Bacteria > Actinomycetota > Actinomycetes > Mycobacteriales > Mycobacteriaceae > Gordonia > Gordonia terrae_A. Next base: position 4,308,157 of record NZ_CP196526.1, read on the forward strand.
CAGGTTCCACAGATCCCCTCCCGGCAGGACGCCGGTGCCACCACACCGCTCGCGCCGAGCACATCGAGAATGGTGCGGTCGGTCGGTACCCGAACAGTGACCCCCGACAACGCCAGCGAGAGCTCGAATTCGGAGTCCTCGATCATCTCAGTGGTCGCGGCGGTGAATCTCTCGGCGAACGCATCGACAGCGGGTCGTCGAGCGCACGCGTCCTCCACCGCATCGAGCATCGACGGTGGTCCGCACGCGTAGACGGCGGTTCCACGCGCGAGGCCGGACAGTACAGCTGCGAGATCCGGCCGGCCGGTACGGCGAGATTCGAAAATCGTGACGAGTCCGGGATGACGCGCCTCGAGTTCATCGGCGAACGCCAACTCCTCACGAGAGCGCCCGACATAGATCAGACGCCACGGCCGTCCCGCCCGATCGGCCTCCGCCGCAAGGCTGACGAGCGGGGTAATCCCGATCCCACCGGCGACGAAGACGTACGACAAGGCGCGGGTCAGCGCGAAGTGGTTGCGCGGCGGCCCGATCCGGACTTCCCTACCGTCGGACAGGTCCTCGTGCACGGACCGGGACCCACCCCGGCTGTCGGCACGCCGCTCAACGGCGATCCGATAGTGACCGGCCTCGTCGGGCGACGGGCAGAGCGAGTACTGCCGTACGGGCCCGGCCGGCGTGTGGAGGTCGATGTGCGACCCGGCGGTCCACACGGGGAGCGGGGATTCGGTGGCCGGGCCCAGCACGAACTCGTCGATGTGCGCGGCGAGGCGTCGCCGCGCGACGACCCGTACGCGGATCGGATCCTGAATACTGCTCGACGACACTGTCATCGGAGATCTCCTCGGTCATGGGGTGACCTCCGCCGGGTTCCCAGCCACAGGGACCACAGCACCTCAACCAAGCGGCTCGTCTACGACTGCTTGCACTGATCGTCTACGACTGTCTGCCCCGATCGTCTACGACTGTCTGCCCCGATCGTCTACGACGAGGCCTGCACGACGATCAGATGTGCCGACTCCGGACCGATCAACCGCCAGCGGTGAGGAATGCCGCCAGCGTAGTAAAGACTGTCGCCCGTGCGCAATTCGACGAGACTGCCGTCGCCGAAGTCGACCTCGATCTCACCGCGGACCACGTGCACCCACTCGTCCTGCTCGTGCTGGAAATACTCGCGGTGTTCCCGTCGGTTCAGCACCTGCTCCTGCGGAAAGAACGCGGCGTCCCCGCGGACCAGGAGCCGCGCGTAGCCGGCGTCGTCGCCCGCCTGCGGGAGAATCGCACCGCCGCCCGCCGGGACGACCCCGACGCCTGCCGGCGCCGACGTCGTCGTGGGCGTGACCTGCGCCGGATCGGCGGCCAGCATCAGACTCACCTGCGTCGTGTCCAGAGCGCGGGCGATCCGTTCCAACGTCGTCATGCTCGGCCGCGCGTAACCCCGTTCGAGCTGGGACAGGAACGGGTGTGAGATACCCGCCTGGGCAGCCAGATTCGCGAGGGTCAGGCCGTGCTGTTTGCGGCGCCGCCGGATCTCCGCACCCAACGACACCTGAGCGAGATCCGGCTCGTCCAGGGCCATACCCGCCTCACCTCCTGTCGGCGATCCGCGCCGATGGTTACATGCCCGCAGCTCTGGTTAACGTCGCGGCAACAGCGCATTCCTATATTCGGTCTTGTTGACGTGGTCAACAAGTATCACGAAACGCTCGATCTTCGCCGACCCAGCCACGGCGGACCTGCAGTCATCGCGCACCGATGCGCATCCTTTTAGTCCCGCAACGGAGTTCATGTGATTCAACCCCCGCAGACAGCCTCGGATCCGGACACCCCCGTACCGGGTGTCACCGGCTCGCTGCCCGACGGATCGGTCGTGGACATCCACGTGTCGACCGAACCGGGGGGTGTGCGGAGGGTCGCGTCGATCAGTCCGGCCGACGAGGCCTCGTTCCGACGCCCCGGCTGGCTGGACCTTCGCGGGCATGTTCTCCTCCCACCTGCGGCGGAACCTCATGCCCACCTGGACAAGGCACTGTCGTGGAGCGAGCTGTCGCCGCCCACCGGCGACCTCGTCGACGCCATCGCCACGTGGCGGGCGGGTAGCGTCCGGCTCGACGCGGAGTCGTTCCGCACCCGGGCTCTGCGGGCCACCTCGGCCATGCTGCGCAACGGGATCACCGCGGTCCGAACGCATGCCGACATCCTCACCCACGACGATCCCCTCCGCGCGGTGCGGACCCTCGTCGAGGTCCGTGACTCTCTCCGGGGTCTGATGGACATCCAGGTCACCGTCCTCGCCAGTCCGCTCACACCGACACGTCACATCGAGGCCGCACTCGATGCCGGTGCAGACCTCCTCGGCGGCGCACCACACATCGCCGACGACCCCCGGGCCGAGCTCACCCGCCTGCTCGACCTTGCCGAAGCACGAGAACTCGGTGTCGACCTGCACGTCGACGAGTTCCTCGACGGTGACCACCTCACGATCGAGGCTTTCGCGGACCGGGTCGCCGACTGGCCGTCCGAGCGCATCCGTACCGCCGGACACTGCTGTCGCCTCGACACACTGCCCGGGCCCGATCTGCAACGAGTGGCGGGCGCGCTGGCGCGAGCGGGGGTCTCGGTCATCGCCCTGCCCGTCACGAACCTGTACCTGCAGGGCAGGCACGGGGCATCCGCCGGCCGTCGCGGGATCACCCCGATCGGCGTGCTCCGCGATCACGGCGTCCGAGTCGCCGGCGGGGCCGACAACATCCGCGATCCGTTCAATCCCGTCGGACGCGCAGACCCGCTGGAGACGGCCGCGTTGCTGATCACCGCAGCGCACCAGGAACCGGCCATCGCCCTGTCCCTCGTCACCGGCGAGGCGCGTGCGGTCCTCGGGCTGGAACCGGCCGGTCCTGTCGTCGGGGCCCGCGCCGACCTCCTCGCGGTACGGGGCACCGACCTCGTCGACGTGATCGCCGCCGCCCCCGCCGATCGGGTCGTCGTCGTCAACGGCCGTCCGGTCGCACACACGGAGACCACCCACTGGACCACGTTTCCCGAGATCACCCTGCCCGCAAGCCCAGTCCCGTTCCTCGTCGGTATGGAGAGATGATGAGTTCCTCTACAGCGGCCCCGCGGCCCGCACTCGGTCACCCGCTCGTCGGTTTCGAGCACGTGGATCTGACGTACCCGGACGGAACCCACGCACTGCATGACGTCGACCTCACCGTCCGGGAGGGTGAATTCGTCAGCGTCGTGGGACCTTCGGGCTGCGGCAAGTCCACCCTCCTGCGGTTGGCGTCGGGGTTGGAGACCATCACCGGCGGTTACATGCAGAGCGGGGCCGACCGCATCGGCTATGTGTTCCAGGACGCCACCCTGCTCCCGTGGCGGTCCGTGGCCGACAACGTGGCTCTGCTCGGCGAACTCGACGGCACCCCGAAATCGGAACGGCGCGAACGAGTCCGGGCCGCTCTGACGACCGTCGGACTCGACGGTTTCGAGAAGCACCTGCCGCACATGCTGTCCGGCGGGATGCGCATGCGTGTGTCACTCGCGCGGTCGCTGACCCTCGACCCGGATCTGTTCCTGTTCGACGAACCGTTCGCCGCACTCGACGAGCTGACGCGCGAGCGGCTCGGTACCGATCTGACGGAGCTGTTCGCCGTCAAACGTTTCGCCGGCCTGTTCATCACGCATTCGGTGGCCGAAGCCGCATTCCTGTCCACGAGAGTCCTCGTGATGTCGGGCCGACCCGGAACGATCGTCGACGAGATCGAGGTCCCGTTCGACTATCCCCGCTCCCCCGATCTGCGTTTCGAGCCCGAGTTCGGCGCCATCGCGGGCCGGATCTCCCGCGCACTCCGAGAGGCACATTCATGACCAGTCCGGACACCGACCCCGCCACCGGCCTCACGACCACCACTCCCGCGCGGACCAGGTCCGGCGCGACGTCGGACACCGGATCCACCACCGAACTGACCGTCGCCGCGCGCACGCGGCGCAGGCGATCACGGTCCCGGGTCAGCGGGATCGGCGGCCCGCTGGTCGTCCTGGCCCTCGTCCTCGGCCTCTGGTACCTCGTGAGCTACGCCGTTCTCGATCCCGGTCGCCGGTTCCTGATGCCTCCGCCGCACACGGTGGTCACCGACGGACTCCTCGGCGATGCGGCACATGACATGTGGGAGGCGTTGGGGCGGACGGCGACCGTCGCCCTGACCGGTCTGCTGATCGCCGCCGTGATCGGCATCGTGTGGGCCGTGGTCATGTCACAGTCACGACTCATGGAGAACGCACTGTTCCCGTATGCCGTGGTGTTGCAGTGCGTCCCGATTCTTGCGCTCGTCCCATTGGTCGGCTTCTGGTTCGGGTTCGGTTTCAGCGCACGCGTGTTCGTATGTGTACTGATCTCGCTGTTCCCGATCGTGTCCAACACCCTGTTCGGCCTGCGATCTGTCGATCGTCAGATGCGCGACCTGTTCGCCCTGCACCACCCGAGCCGGCTCACCGTCCTGCGCACGCTTGAGTTCCCCGCCGCCATGCCGGCCATCTTCGCCGGTCTGCGCATCTCGGCGGGACTGTCCGTGGTGGGTGCGATCGTCGGTGACTTCTTCTTCAAACAGGGGAATCCCGGTATCGGGATCCTCATCGACAACTACCGGTCACGGTTGCAGGCCGAGGAGTTGTTCGCCTCGATCGTCCTCGCCTCGCTGCTCGGGGTCACGGTGTTCTGGTTGTTCGGTTGGCTCGGCAACCGAGTCGTCGGCAGGTGGTATCAGCCCTGAACCCCTCGAGTCCCCACATCTGCACCCGCACAACCGACTCCGAGTATTCAGAGCCCGGACCCCCGAACGCCGCCCTACCCCCGAACGCCGCTCCCGGAACACCACTGTCAGAGAAGAGGAACGATGAACACACATGCCTGGCGCCGACTGAGCAGGACCACCGGGGTCGCGGCGGTCGCCGCAGCCCTGGCCTTCACCGCGGCCTGCGGCTCCGGTGAGAGCACCGAATCGTCGGGATACTCCGGCACCATCGGCCCGGTCGACCTGAGCGCCGCCTGTCCGGAGAAGGTCGTCATCCAGACCGACTGGAATCCCGAGGCCGAACACGGGCATCTCTACCAGCTGCTCGGTCCCGACCCGGCCATCAGCGCAGGCGACAAGCGCGTCGTCGGCCCGCTGTTCGACCGCGGCGAGTACACCGGCGTCGACGTCGAGATCCGCGCGGGCGGCCCGGCCATCGGTTTCCAGTCCGTCACCTCCCAGATGTACTCCGACCCCGAGATCCTGCTCGGGTACGTCGATACCGATCAGGCGATCCAGAACTCCGAATCCAACCCGACCACAGGCGTGATGGCACCCCTGGACATCAGCCCGCAGATGATCATGTGGGACCCCGCGACGTATCCGCAGGCGCAGGGCATCAAGGATCTGAAGCCGGTGAACGCACGCGTGCTGTACTTCGAGGGCTCGACATACATGGATTACCTCACCGGCGCGGGCATCCTGGCGCCGGGCCAGGTCGACGGAAGCTACGACGGGACGCCGGCAAACTTCGTCTCCGACGGCGGGAAGACCGCCCAGCAGGGTTACGCCAGTTCCGAACCCCAGCTGTACCAAGAGGAGGTCGAGGGCTGGAAGAAGCCAGTGAAGTACCAGCTCGTCCACGACGTCGGGTTCCCGACCTACAAGTCCGCGATGTCGGTGCGGTCGGCCGACCTCGAGAAGAACTCGGCGTGCCTCGAGCAACTCGTGCCGGTCCTGCAGCGCGCCGCCGTCGACTACATGGCCTCGCCCGATACCGCGGACAAGGTCATCCTCGATGCGGTCGAGCAGTACGACACCGGGTGGGTCTATTCCCAGCGCAATGCCGACTACGCACGGCAGACGATGGCCGACCTGAAGCTGGTGGGCAACGGCCCGAACGCCACCATCGGCGATTTCGACACCGCACGCGTCGCACGGGTTCTCGAGGTGACCGGCCCGATCTTCACCGAGCAAGGTACACCCGCAGCCGCCGGCCTGACCCCCGACGCCGTCGCGACCAACCGATTCATCGACACCTCGGTGGGCCTGCCGTCATGACCGCCCCGGTTGTCGCGGTCGCCACCGACGAGGGCCGGCCGGATTTCGGTCCCGACGACGTCGACGCTCTCGCCGACGACCTGCTCGCAGTCCTCGGGCCCCGCGGCGTCACCTCGCTGCCGCGGGCCCTGGAGCGGGCCGCACGTGACGGTTCCGGGATGAGCCCGATCCTGTCCGCCCAGGACCTCGGCACCCCCGACCTCGTGTGTTACCCGCGGACGGCCGACGTCGTGCCCGACATCGTGCGCGCCGCGGTCGCCCGCGGCGTGCCGATCACCACGAGGGGCAAGGGCACCGGGAACTACGGACAGGTGATACCGCGCTTCGGCGGCCTCGTGCTCGACATGACCTCGCTGACCGAGATCCACGGTGTCACCGATCATTCCGTGACCGCGCAGGCCGGCGCGCGCATGATCAACCTGGAGCAGGCCGCCTGGGGCCGAGACAGTCAACTGTGGATGTACCCGTCCACAGTCCAGTCGACCCTCGGCGGGTTCCTCGGCGGCGGATCGGCCGGTACCGGCACGATCGTGCACGGCCGCAACCACCAGGGGTTCGTCGACGCGCTCGACGTGGTGTACGCGACCGAGGACGCCGAGGTCGTCCATCTCGACGGCGACGACGCGCAGCCGTTCGTCCACACCTACGGTGTCGCCGGCATCATCGTGAGCGCGTCGGTCCGCGTCGAGCCGCTGCAGCAATGGCGATGTCTCTACGCGAGTTTCGACTCGCAGCGGGAGGCGTTCGACGCCGCGTTCGACCTGGCGGCGATCGAGCCGAAGCCTCGACTGCTGTCCGCGGACGGAGCGGTCGTCACCGCCGCTCTGCCCGACGACCCGGCTCTGGTCCGGGGTCGGGCGAGTGTGCGGGGCATCATCGACGCCCGTGCGCTCGAGGAGGCGACGGACCTCGTCGTCGCGGCCGGCGGGCGCGTCGAGGCCGTCCGCGAGGGCATCGCCGAGACGGTGAAACTGTCCACCCTCTCCTACAACCATCCGACATGGTGGTTACAGAAAGCACAGCCCGGCAGGTGGTTTCACATGGAGGTCCGTGGTGATGCACTCGTCCACCGGCTCGACGAGGTGGAGCAGGTGTACGAAGGAGGGATGCTCCACCTCGAAGTCGGCCACCAGATGATGTTCGGCATGCTCAACGGGATCTACCGCAGCCCCGCGCAGGTGATCGACGGTGTCGCCGCACTCGAGGAACTCGGGGTGGGGGTGCACTCGCCCCACCAGTGGTACGTCGACCTCGACGCCGACCGGGTCCACGCGCTGGCGCAGCGAACCGATCCCCGGGGGTTGCTCAATCCGGGTCGGTGGATGTGACCGCGTCTGGGCGACGGGCGAACCGTCGCTACGCCGAGCTCACCACCGCACAGATCGATACCGCGCTCTCCCGGGACTCGATCCTCGTCCTGCCCACGGGCGCCATCGAACCGCACGGACCGCACCTGCCCCTGGCCACCGACCTCATCGTCGCCGAAGCGGTGGCCGCCGCCGTCGTCGAGCGCGGAGCTGCTGCGGGACAGGATGTCTGGCTGCTCCCGTCGCTGGGGTACACCAAGTCCGACGAACACGCACGGCTACCGGGCACGGTGTGGTTGCGTGCCTCGACCCTCTTCGAGACCATCGTCGACATCGGTGCATCCCTCGCACAGACACCCGCGCGACGGTTGTTGTTCGTCAACGCACACGGGGGCAACTCGGCCCTCATCGAGGTCGCCGCCCGAGAACTGCGGCGCCGCTTCGACCTCCAGACGTTCTTCTCCTCCGGCCCGGGGCACCCCGGCCCCACCGAGCGGGGCCTCGGCATCCATGCGGGCTGGGCCGAGACATCGATGATGTTGCATCTGCGGCCGGATCTGGTCCACATGGATCAGGCTGTGGCGACCGTGGCCGATGCGGTCGCCGACGCCACCTCCGTCGGATTCGCCGGGCCGGTTCGATTCGGTTGGCTGTCCACCGATTTCGCCGAGTCCGGGGTGATCGGCGACCCGACCGGTGCCGACGCCGGAATCGGGGCGACACTGTTCGACGAGCGTGTCGACACCCTGGTGACCGCGCTTCCCGAGATCGCCGTCTTCGATCCCGGACGGGTCCGCCGGTGATCACCAGCGGCACCCGCTTCGGTTCCGATTGCGACGCCCGGGATCAGTTGGGCATCGATCCCATGACGCTCCTGCGCCGGTGGTTGCCCGGCCCCGACGACCCACCGCCACTGATGGCGCTGGCCACCTGCGGGCGTGACGGCTACCCCAGGGTGCGCCACGTCCTGCTCAGCGAAACCGACGACACCGCGGTCTATTTCCACACCGACGCCCGGTCGTCGAAGGTCGCCGAACTGTCGCATCTCCCGCGCGCGTCGATCTCGATCGCCTGGCCCGAGGTCGGCCGCCAGCTCGTCGCCCACGGCGATGTGCGCCGTGCGAGCGACGATGCTCTCCGGAAGACGTATTCACGACGCAGCCGCTATCTGCAGCTGCTCGCCTGGCTGAACGACGACGAACTCGCGGCGCAACCAGCCGACGAGCGACGACGCCGCTGGGCACTGTTCGACGAAGCGCACCCGCACCTGGACGCGCCGGACACATGGACCGGCTTCGGGATCGAGCTGCGGGAACTGACCTTCTGGCGCGGGGACCCCGACGGTCCGTCGCAAAGAGTCCGGTTCGTGCGCACGGAAGACGACTGGAAATCGGAGGTACTACCCGGATGACCGGGACCTATCACAGCGCACTGATCCTGCCCGTGGCCGGCGAGACACCCTGGTTCTGGGGGTGGTTGACCGTCGACGAGGACGGCCGGATCTCCGGCATGGGCGAGGGCACGCCACCCGTCGACGCTCCGCATCCGCGTCATGATCTCGAGGGTTGTTTCCTCGCACCAGGTTTCGTGTCCGCGCACAGCCACATCTACACCGGCGGGATGCGGGGCGTCGCAGCGAGCAGCCCGCTCTACGAGTGGGTGACCCTCAACAGCACGATGCTGCTCGGCGCCGAGGCCGAGGATCTGTACTGGATGACGCTGGCCGGCGGGCTCGACCACCTGTCGTCGGGAATCACCTCGGTGTACAACTTCACCCAGTCGCGGGTGATCGCCCTGTTCGACTACGAGGAGTCGGTTCTCAAGGCTGCCCGGGTCCACCCCGCGGAGTTCGTCACCGCCCAGGTCGACGGTCTGGCCGCGGCGGGTATCCGATTCGTCACCAGCGTTCGGCTCGACGACGAGCAGCTCGGCGAGGACGCCGCCTTCGCCGGCTTCGACGCGGTGATGGCCCACCTCGAGACCGTCGATCCCGCCTTCGATCTCGGCGGTTCGGTCTACGGTGCGGTCCAATGGTCGTCGACCCCTGCGACCGCCGAACGCGAACGCGCCCTGATGGACCGCTACGGCATCACCAATCAGGCACACTTCGTCGAGACCGCCGAGCAGATCGAGATACAGCAGTCGAAGTTCGACTGGTACGACGCCGCGGGCGTCCTGGGACCCGGCTTTGCGTTCGGTCACTTCGTCCACCCGACCGACGAGATGGTCAGCCGGGTGCGCGACACGGGATCAGCCGTGGTCTGGCAGCCGATGTCGAACGGACGGCTCGGCTCCGGGATCGCCGATGTGCCTCGCCTGCTGCGGGATTCGGTCACCGTCGGGATGGGTGTCGACGACCAGTCGTGCACCGACGTGTCCGACCCCTTCGAGAACATGCGTACGGGACTGTTCCTGCAGCGCGGCAGACACAGCGATGCCGCCCTGTTGACACCCGCCGACGTGCTCGCGCTGCACACCCTGGGTTCGGCGACGGCCATCGGAGTCGCCGACCGGGTGGGTTCACTGGAGGTCGGCAAGTTCGCGGACCTGCTCGTCGTCGATCCGCGCTCGCCTCACCTCGGCCCGATCTGGGACCCGATCGCCACCTACGTCCTGGGATGCGGACTGCGCAACCTCCGCGAGGTCGTCGTGGGCGGCCGCACGGCGTGGCACCGTGATGTGGCCGATCCCCTACGCACGCGGGCGGATTCGGAGTTGACCGAGAGGATGATCGCGTCGGCGGCGCAGTCCGGGATTCATCCGGTCGACGCGCCCCCGGATTTCGTAGCGAAAATGGGGTTATAGCGCGCATTTTCGCTACCGATTCCGGACGCGGAGCGGTCCCAGTCCACGAAGTCGTAGAGGTCGCCTGCCATCTCGACGATGATTTCGCGGAGTTCGAGCGGCTCGAGCCAGCGCTGCGGAACCGCTGCGACGCCGTCACGCGCACCCAACAGGTTGCCGGCGATCGCACCCGTGGAATCGGAGTCACCGTCGTGGTTGACCGCCAAGATCACCGCGTCCTCGAGGTCGTCGGCCACGAGTGCGCAGTAGACCGCGATCGCGAGCGCTTCTTCTCCGACCCAGCCCGCACCGAGGCGCGCGATCGCCGCCTCGTGCGACAGGCCCGAGCCGGCGAGGGCCTCGGCTTCCTCGAGCGCGGCGAGGGTTTCCTCGTGACCGAGGCGATGACGGAGAACCTCCTTCGCCACGGCCAGCGCCTCGGGCAGGCTCGACCCGCCGACCAGATCCCGGACCGCGACCGCGAGGACGCCGGCCGGAAGTGACCCGGAGGGATGCCCGTGCGTGAGCGCCGCCAGCGTCACTGCGAGGTCGAAGGTGCCTACGGCCGACCACTCGGCGCGGGCCGCGAACAACCCCACCGGTGCAACCCGCATGACGCCTCCGCACCCCTTGCTGTCGTTGTCGGCGGGCGCACCGGGACGAGTGGTCACCCGGAGCGCCTCGAGGCAGGTGGTGCCGGGTGCACGCCGGTTGTGCAACTCCCGGTGATCGGCCAACCAACTCGACCGTTCGGTACTCGCCAGCACCCCGTGTCGAGGGTGCCCGCCCTGAGAGATGAACCAGCGAAGGTACGCGCGGGCCGTCGTGGCCGCGTAGCAGGAGATGCCTCCCGTACAGTCCCGCGCCCACGCGCGCAGCAACCCCTCCGCGGTGAACAGCGTCATCTGCGTGTCGTCGGTGATGGTGCCCACGCCGCCGTAGGCTTCCGCGTACGAGGTGATCCCCGCGGGCCCGAACCCGTCGAGAATCGATTCCCGCGTGGAGAACTCGACCGCTCCGCCCAGCGCGTCGCCCGCCGCGCCGGCCAGTAGACATCCCGTGAATCGATCCATCGTCGCCCCCTGCGTTCTCCCCGGCGTTTCCCCATGGTCACATGCGCGGGTCAAACCTGCCGGACAGCGAACCGAGGCGGGGTATTTTTGGAGGACCTCGAGACGAAGGGGCCGAATGGTGCTATCCCTCATCCCCGATTCGCAGCGTCGCACCCTGGATGAGATCGGCGAACGTCTCGACCTGTCGATCGGTGGCCGCGCCGCCAAACGCAGCGCGTTCTGGATCATGCTCACCCTGTCCGGGATCATCGCGGTCTCGGGTGTCGTCGCCGACAGCACGGCGACGGTCATCGGGGCGATGATCGTCGCGCCGCTGTCCACCCCGATCCTCGGCGTCGGCCTGGGAATCGTCACCGGCCGTGGACGACTCGTGCTCGCGAGCCTCGGCTACGTGCTCGCCGGGGTCATCCTGGTCACGATCCTCGGCGTCGTGTTCGCCCAGTTGCTGCCCAATCCGACCAACGTGCTGGCCAACTCGCAGGTGCTGGGCCGGACATCACCGACACTCGTCGACCTCTTGGCCGCACTTGCCACCGGCGTCGCCGGCGCGGTCGCCATCACCCGTCGCGATGTCGGCGACGTGTTGCCCGGCGTGGCCATCGCCATCTCTCTGGTACCACCACTCGGGGTCGTCGGGGTCTGCCTCGGATCGGGGGCGCCGTCACTCGCTCTGGGCGCTTTCGTGCTCTTCGCCTCCAACGTGGTGGCGATGATCATCACCAGCCTGGTCGTGCTGACGATCGGGGGCTACGGGCGCGAGGCCACCGAGCTCGACGAACGCCATTCGCGTCCTTCACGACGGCGCGCCTACGCGGTACTCGCCGTCGCGCTCGTCGTCGTCACGCTCCCCATGGTCGCGAACTCCTTGTCATCGCTGTGGTCCCGTCAGATCGCGACCGCGGCGGAGTCGTGGCTGGGGTCCGACACGTCGGAGGTCACCGGCGTGTCATGGACCGGCAGCACGGTCACCGTCAGCGTGCTCTCTCCTCAGGGCCTCCCGCCGGTCGACGAACTCCAGACCACGGTCGACGAGCTGGTCCCCTGGGACCCCGAGGTGGTCGTCGTCCACACGGTCGGCGAGCGGTCGGCCGCCGGCTGACCGGAGGTGACATCCCTCGAACACACGTGCGAAACTGTGCGGGTGGGCATGAAGTGGATTGGCGGGGACAACGGCCAGCCACACCGGCCGGCGTTCGTTCGCGTCGGTCACAAGGCCGTGCTCATCGATCTCGGCGCTCTCTACCCCAACGCACCCCACTTCAGCGGCGAGTATCACCCCGACGGGCTGCAGATCAGGTCCGTCCACCTCGGCGTCCTCACCGAATGGGGGCGCGACGAATGGGGCGCCTGGTACGGCAAGGTCACCTACACGATCACCTCCAAGGACCGGCAGGAGAAGGTCACACACTGGGTGCCCTCGTGGGCCCTACGGCCGGCCGGTGATCCCCCGCCCGGGCGACGGTGAATGGCGAGCGCCCTTCGTGGCTCGCTTCGCTCGCACCTCAGGGATCAAAACCAAGCTCGCACCTCACGGATCAGAGCTCCCGTCAGCGGATGAGCGGGTCGCGCGGCAACCCGAGGATCCGTTCGGCGATCTGGTTGCGGGTGATCTCCGACGTCCCGCCCGCGATCGACATCCCGCGGGCGCCGAGTATCAGCAGACCCGCCAGCTTGCCGGGGCCGGTGGAGAACGCGACGTCGGGTCCGAGTAGTTCCGCGGCGAGATGAGCGCGATCGCTGAGGTGTTCGGCGAGAAGCAGTTTCGTGACGTTGCCCTCGGGTCCGGGGGCTGCGCCCACCACCGACCGGGCGGCGCGGCGCAGATTCAGAAGCCGCAGCGCGTCTTCGACGGCGAGGAAGTCTCCGACCTTTGCCGCCGCTCCCTCCACCCGCTCCCCGTAGCCGGCGACGAGCGCCACCATCTGCTGCACGGCACCGTCGCTGCCCGGCGCACCGCCGCCGATACTGACCCGCTCGTTACCGAGGGTCGCGCGTGCCACGGCCCAGCCGTCGTTGGGCGTGCCCACGACGTCGGCGTCGGGGACGAAGACGTCGGTGAAGAACACCTCGTTGAACTCGGACCCGCCGGTGATCTGACGCAGTGGGCGCACCTCGACCCCGGGTGCCTTCATGTCGATCAGCACCGCGGTGATGCCTTTGTGCTTGGGCGCCTCCGGGTCGGTCCGAACCGTCGCCAGACCGCGCCGGCACAGGTGCGCGCCGCTGGTCCACACCTTCTGGCCGTTGATGCGCCAGCCGCCGTCGACGCGCGTGGCCCTGGTGGTGACCGCCGCCGCGTCCGATCCCGCACCCGGCTCGGAGAACAACTGGCACCACACCTCGTCCCCGAGCAGAGCCGGCCGCACGAACCTGTCGATCTGGTCCTGCGTGCCCTGCTGGATGAGGGTGAGGATGACCCAGCCGGTGATGCTGTAGTCCGGCCGCTTCACACCCGCCGCAGCCATCTCCTCCTCGATGACGAGTTGTTCGACCGAGTCCGCCGCGCGCCCCCACGGCCTGGGCCAATGCGGCATGACGTAGCCGGTGTCGATGAGCCTCTCCCGTTGCGCGGACTCGTCGGCAGCGGCGATCTCGGCGATGTCGGCGCGCACGCGCGTCCGGAGTTCCTCGGCCTCGGGCGGAAGGTCGAGGCTGTTGGCACGGGTGACGCCGGCTGCGGAGAACTCGTAGACGTCACGCGCCGGACGCTGTCCGCCGAAGAGTGCCTGCAGCACGGTGGCGCGGCGCAGCTGCAGGTGCGCGTCGTGCTCCCAGGTGAACCCGATGCCGCCGTGCACCTGGATGTTCAGCTCCGCATTCCGCGTATACGTGGGCAGTGCCAGCGCCGCGGCTGACGCCGCCACCAGTCCGAAGGCGTCGGCTTCCTCGTCGGCCGCCCGTGCGGCGTCCCACACCACCGCCGTGGCTGCCTCGGCACCCACGAGCATGTTCGCGCAGTGGTGTTTGACGGCCTGGAACGACCCGATCGTCCGACCGAACTGCTCGCGCACCTTCGCGTAGGCCACCGCCGTGTCCAGCGCGTCCCGCGCACCGCCCACTGCTTCCGCCGAGACCAGCGTCCTGGTGAGGGCCAGCGCGGTGGCCGCGAGTCTCGGCAGACGGACGACGGCGGCATCGGACAGCGACACCCTGGCCGACCGTCGGGTGGGATCGAGGTCGGCCTGCGCGCCCACCTCGACACCCGCCTGCGACGACTCGACCACCAGCACGTCGTCGGCGGCGACGAGTATCAGCAGATCCGCGAGAGGGGCGCCGAGGACCGCGTCGACCTCGCCGGAGACCGTGCCACCGGATTCGGCCAGTCCCGGAGCGAGCCCCACACCCGCGGTGATCGTGCCGTCGACGAGTGACCTCAGCCAGCGGGCTCGCGTCTCGTCGTCGGCATGGTTCAGGATCGCCGAGGCGATGACCGTCGGCAGGAACGGCCCCGGCGCCACGGCGCGACCGAATTCCTCTGTCACGACGACCAACTCAGCGATACCGAAACCGGAACCGCCGTACTCCTCGGCGACGTGGAGGCCCAGCCAACCGAGGTCGGCGGTCTCCTGCCAGAAGGTGGGTCTGGTCTCCTCGGACGCGTCGAGACGCTCACGTGCCTGCGCTCGCACCTTGCGGTCGACGATGAATTCGCGTACCACGGAGGCGAGTTCGACGTGGTCTTCGGTCAGGGCAATGCTCATGGCGACTCCCGGGATCGTCGGTCACCCGATCACACCATCTCCGCCCGTTCCGGGGTGGAACGTTGAGACAAACTCATCGAATACGTTCCCGACGCGACCGCTGGACGACGGGGTCGGGGAACGGGACGGCCTACGAGTAGCCACCCAAGCCACCGACCTCGTGCGCGGGCGCGGACGCGCCCTGTGACGAAGGACTCCCGGCGATCTGTCGTGGTCCGGGTTGATCGGCGCTTCACCTGGGTATTCCGTTGTCGACACGCAGGCAGCGGGAGGACTCCGCACCTGCACATCGGTCAGACGCCTTCAGGTGCACCCCGTCGTGTGTGCACAGTGTGCGCAGGCAGCGGTCCTGGAAGCTCTCGATGAGAGAACGGGACCCCACCCCATGCGAGCACAAGTCCTCGCCGACACCCACACTTTCGACCTCGCCGGTCACCGTATTCGCTACGTCGACCGCGGCAACGGCCCTGCTGTCGTGCTGGTGCACGGGCTCATGGGCAGTCTCCACGACTGGGACGAACAGATCGTCGCCTTGTCCGCGGACTTCCGGGTGATCGCCGTCGATCTGCCCGGACACGGAGAGTCCGACAAGTCGCCCGGCGACTACTCACTGAGTGCACATGCGGCGGCCATTCGCGACCTGCTCGGCGCCCTGGGCGTCGACTCGGCGACCGTGGTCGGCCATTCCTTCGGCGGTGGCGTCTGTATGCAGATGCTCTACCTGTTTCCCGACCTGGTCGAACGGATATGTCTGATCGCCAGCGGCGGGTTGGGAAACGATGTCAACCCGGTGCTGCGAATCGTCTCACTCCCCGGGAGTGGATTGGTCGTCAAGGTCGCAGCCTCGGCACCGGTCCGTGGAGTCGTCGATACGGTGGTGAACTTCGCCGACCGGCGTCGGATCGTTCCGCTCAGTCCGAGTTCGCGCCAGGCGTGGACCAACTTCGTCTCGATCGCCGACAGCCCGACCCGTTCGGCGTTCCTCGCCACCGTCAGAGCGGTGATCGATCATCGTGGCCAGACCGTCAGTGCCACCCGATTGCTGCCGGCTTTCGCTCACGTCCCGGCGCTGCTGATCTGGGGCGACCGCGACACCATCATCCCCTCGGCGCACTCGGACGCGGTACGCCGCGCGCTTCCCGATGTCGTGGTCGACATCGTTGCCGGAGCCGGGCACTTCCCACATCTCGACGAACCCGCACAGTTCGAACGAACCTTTCGCGATTTCATGAGTACGGATACGAACACCGGAACCCAACCGGTGGCCGTCGGAAGACACACTCGGATCGGACGGGTGGACCGAGGACAACGACCCCACCACGACACCATCGGTTCCTCGATGCCCAGCGGCAGCGTGGACACGGTGCCGGTAGCTGACAGGAGCCGACATGGCCATCACTGACATCGCAGAATACGCACATCTGTCTGACGCCGACATCGATTCGCTCGCTGTGGAATTGGACTCGATCCGGTCTGACATCGAAGCCGATCGAGGGGCACAGGATGCCCGATACATCCACCGGACCATCGCCCTGCAGCGTTCGCTGGAGATCGGCGGACGCGTGGTGTTGCTCGGGTCCAGGTGGCGACCGGCCTGGATCGTGGGAACCGGCCTGCTGGCGTGCTCGAAGATCATCGAGAACATGGAACTGGGCCACAACATCATGCACGGGCAATGGGATTGGATGAACGACCCCGAACTGCACAGCACGAGCTGGGAATGGGACCAGGTCGGGCCGTCCCGGCACTGGAAACAGGCGCACAACTACTCTCATCACGTCTACACCAACATCGTGGGGATGGACGACGACATCGGTTTCGGTGTCATCCGCATGACACGCGACGTCCCGTGGCGGCCGGCCAACGCGCTGCAACCGCTTGCCAACATCGTGCTGGCACTGACCTTCGAGTGGGGTATCGCCCGGCACGACCTCGACGCGACGAAGGCTCGCGAGGCCGCGACGACGACCCCTGTCCCCCTGGGCCTTCCGACCCCGCTCGCGCGGAGCGGTGGCGAGTTCTCCCACAAGATCGGCAGACAACTCCTCAAGGACTTCGTGGTCTTCCCCGCGCTCACCGGGCCCGCGTTCCGCTCCACCATCACCGCGAACCTCACCGCGAACGTGCTCCGCAACCTGTGGGCCTACGTGGTGATCTTCTGCGGACACTTTCCCGACGGCGCCGAGAAGTTCACCATGAGCGACTTCGCGTCGGAAACCCGACCTCAGTGGTACTTACGACAGATGTTGGGCAGTGCGAACTTTCGCGCCGGGCCGATCATGGCGTTCATGAGCGGCAACCTGTGCTACCAGATCGAGCACCACCTGTTCCCGGACCTGCCCAGCAACCGCTACCGTCAGATCTCGCGTCGCGTGCAGGCACTGTGCGAGCGCTACGACCTTCCCTACACCACAGGATCCCTGGCACATCAGTATCTGCTCGCACTTCGCACCATTCACAAACTCGCCCTGCCTGATCGATTCCTCCGTCGTTCATCGCACGACGCCCCGGAGACCGGTTCGGAGCAACGATTCCGTTCCTCGATGCCGTTGGTGGACCGGTTGACTCCCAAAGCGGGCACACGCGTCGGACTTCGCACGGCACTCGCAGAGGCGAGGAAGAAGTCGACCGCTCGCGGGAGGATACCGACGCGGCAATCGTGGATCGTGGTCGCGCCCGCCCAGCAACCCCGTGTTGAGACTACGGTGATCACATGAAGACGGCGCGGGGCACACGAACGAGCCCACGGTGAGCGCGAGCTCACAACTGCGCAGCGATCTCGCCTCGGCGATGACCGGCGTGGGCGGAGGTCTCAAAGCCGCCGATCGGCTGTGCGCCGCCTGCGTCCGCCTGCTTCCGGTAGACGGTGCGGCGGTGTCCATCATCGCCGGCGGCACCTCCCGGGGCACCTTCGGATCGAGCAGCGAACTCAGCAGACGCATCGACGAATTGCAGTTCACCTTCGGCGAAGGACCCTGCCTGGACGCCGTTGCCGCACGGGGGCCGATCTTCGCCACAGACCTCGACGATCCCCTCGAGCAGCGGTGGCCGGCGTTCACCCCGGCGGTGCTGGCCGGTGGTGTGCGCGCCGTGTTCGCGTTTCCCACCACGATCGCGACGGTGTACTCGGGAGTGCTCGACCTCTACCGCACGGCCCCGGGACCACTGAGTCCGTATGCCACCGACGGCGCGCTGTGGGCAGCCGAACTCGCGGCGCTTCCCATGTTGGACCTGATGAGCACCGAAACGGACTGGGCGGCAGCGGCGGAAGGCGAAGAGGACGGCGACGGAGACGGCTGGAGCGAGCTGGCGTCGCTGGAGCGCGTCGAGGTCTACCAGGCGACCGGAATGATCATGAGCCAACTCGATCTGCCGCCGGCCGAGGCACTGGCCCGACTCCGCGCGCACGCCTTTCTGAGTGGTCGCACCGCCAGCGACGTCGCCTGGGACATCGTCGAGCGTCGTCTTCGACTCGACAACGACAGCAACGGCAACAGCAACGGCGACCCCGCCGGCGACAGCGACGACAGCGGTGGCCCGACGAACTCACCGAGGGGTGACCGGGCCGATGAATGACCATCGCGAACACAAGGTCACCGAGGCGTTCGTGTCGATCGCCAACAGCCTCGTCGGCGATTTCGACGTCATCGAGCTACTCAACGACCTGACCAGCAACTGCGCCGACATCCTCGACATCGCCTCGGCGGGGCTGCTTCTCGCCGACGAGCGAGCCACCCTGCACGTGGTGGCAGCCTCATCCGAAGCAACGAGGGCGCTGGAGCTCTTCCAGCTCCAGCGCGCCCAGGGACCCTGCCTGGACTGCTACCACACCGGGGAACCCGTCACCGCCGCGAACCTCGACGACCACCGTCACCGGTGGCCACAGTTCGTCGACGCCGCAGCCGCAGCCGGGATCGTGTCGGTACACGCTGTCCCGATGCGCCTGCACGATTTCGTCCTCGGTGCCCTCGGGTTGTTCGGCACCCGGGCCGGGGACCTCAGCGGCGGCGACCTCGATCTGGCACAAGCGCTGGCCCATGTCGCCAGCATCGCGATCGTGCGCGGCGCGCCCAGCTCCGCGGACACCGCGCAGATCAGCGAACAGCTCAGCAGCACCCTGCACAGCCGAGCCGCACTCGAGCAGGCCAAGGGTTTTCTCGCCCACCGCGGAGACCTCGACATGGACCAGGCATTCGACGCATTGCGCAACTACGCCCGCGACAACCAGCTACACCTGAGCGAGGTCGTGCGCCAGGTGCTCGCCCGCGCCCTGCCGGCCGATCGGATTCTGCGGGAGATGGACCGAGTCGGCGATACACCCCGACAGGGACCGACCGCGCCACCCGGACCTCGCGTATGACCGATACCGATCGTATTCTCATCGAGTTGCCTACGCTGGTGTTCGTGACGCCGGATGACCCTCGACCATGACCGCACCTGACGACGAGATGTCCGCCGTCGACGGTGCCGATGTCCACACGCATATAGCCCGCCTCGCCCGAGCGGTGCACGGGTCGTCCGAGGATGCCGTCACCCCACCCGACGTCCTCGAACACGTCACCGAGTCGGCGGTGCGCCTACTGGCCGCGGTCGATCACGCCGGAATCACCCTGGTGCACAAGCGGCACCGGACTCGCCCTCCGGAGCTGGAGTCGACCGCCGAGACCGGACCGGTCGCCCGCACATTCGACGCACTGCAACACGAGCACGGCCAGGGACCGTGTTTCGATGCGATCTGGCTCCAGCAGACCGTGATCATCGACGACGTCGACACCGAAGACCGGTGGCCGTCCTTCATCACCGCGGTACGCACGGACACCCCGATCCGGGCGTGCTTGTCGCTGCAGCTCTACGTGACCGACCTCGAGCTCGGAGCCCTCAATCTGTTCTCCGAGACCCCGCATGCCTTCGACCGGAACACCGAAGACCTCGCCACGATGCTGGCCACCCACGCGGCCATCGCTCTGGACACCGCCAAACGCGGCCAGCAATTCCGCAGTGCGCTGGCCAGCCGAGACATCATCGGTCAGGCCAAAGGCATGATCATGGAACGCTACGACACCGATTCGCTGCAGGCCTTCGGAATCCTTCGCCAGCTCTCCCAGGACACCAACTGTCCGGTGTCCGAGATCGCGGCCCGACTGGTCGACGCCGACCACCCCGTCAAGTCCGACCGTTCGAACCCATCGATGCAGTCCTAGGCACCGCCTGCCGACACGTCTGGTCCTGCCGGACGGGGCCCGTCGACGACCGGTCGCTCCGGCTCCGACGACCACTGCGAGAACGAGCCGGGGAACAACGTCGCGTCGATACCGGCGATGGCGAGCGCGGCGATCTGATGGGCCGCGTTGATCCCGGACCCGCAATAGACCACCACGTCATCGCCGTCCTCAGGGACCACACCCAGATCGCCGAAGCGGGCGCGCAGCTCGTCGGGCGATCGGAAGCGCCCGGCGTCGTCGAGATTGTCCGCGGTCGGCACGCTCAACGCACCGGGGATGTGACCGGCACGCGGATCGACCGGTTCGACCTCGCCGCGGTACCGCTCCCCGGCGCGCGCATCGAGGAGGAACGCGGGACCGGCCGCGACATCGTCGACGTCCGCCACATCGAGCCGGCCGGGGGTGAGGGTGACCGTGCCCGGACGCGGCCGGCCGCCGTCGCCGGTCGTCGTCCGCAGTCCCGCTCGTCGCCACCCCTCGAGTCCGCCGTCGAGGAGGCGGACGTCGGCGACACCGGCCCATCGCAGCAGCCACCAGGCGCGGGCAGCCGCGAGGTTGCCGGAGTCGTCGTAGACCACCACGGGGACGCCGTCGTCGAGGCCCCACCGCCGGGCGGCATCCTGGAGTTCATCGACGGTCGGCAGTGGGTGACGACCCCCTGCGGGCCCGGCGGGAGGTGCGGCCAGTTCGGTATCGAGGTCGACGTAGACCGCGCCGGGGATGTGCCCCTCGCGATAGGCGCGCCGGCCGTCGAAGTCGCCCAACTGCCAGCGCACATCCAGCACGACCGGCGGCGTCGCCAGCAGCATCTCGGCCAGATCGAGTGGATCGATGACGACGTCGCTCATGGCGGCGAGGGTACCAACGAGCCGCGATGGAAGAATGGGGCAAACCGCCCGACTCCGGGCTCAACGCTGTCGGCATCGGCAGCATCGTCAACAACAGGGGGTCCCGTTCGTGGCGCTGTTCTCTGCCGTCGTCTTCGGACTCATCACCTTCTGGCTGCACCGGCGCATCGTCCGGTCCACCGCGCTTCCCCGCCCGTGGTCGATCGCCGCCGACGTCCTGCTGGTGGTCCTGTGGGCGCTCGTCCTCGTCGGCTTCGCCGCCGGACGCTCGGTGGACCCGTCGTGGTCGCGGCCCTTCGCCTTCGTCGGCCTCGTGTGGATGGCGGCGGTCCTGTATCTGTTCCTGGGCCTCGCGGTGGTCGGCCTCGTCTCGTTCGCGGCGCACGTCGTCCGGTCGATCCGACGACGCCGGTCGGGCGTGCAGGACACCCCGGCGTTCGCAGCCCGCCGGCTCGGCCGACTCCGCGCTGCCACCGCGACGGTGGTGGTGCTCGCTCTCGCCATCACCGGTTACGGGGTGTTCGAGGCGTCCCGGCCACAGGTCGTCGACGTCGACGCCACACTGCCCGGCCTGCCCACGCAGTTCGACGGCACGCGCATCGCCGTCGTGTCGGATCTGCACGTCGGTCCGGCCCGCGACGCGTCGTTCACGCGCCGCGTCGTCGATCAGGTCACTGCGGGGAAGCCCGACCTCGTCGTCCTGGTCGGCGATCTCACCGACGGGACCATCCCGTACGTCCGTGACACCCTCGAACCACTCACCGACCTGCGGGCGCCGCTGGGCGTCTTCGGTGTCAGCGGCAACCACGAGTACTACGCCGACGACGGCGGCCGCTGGCTCGACGTCTGGGAAGAATTCGGCGTGCGAACCCTGCGCAATGCGCGGGTGCCCATCGAGGTCGACGGTGCGACGATCCAGCTGACCGGGGTCCACGATCACACCGCCCCGGAACCGTACGAACCGGATCTGCCTGCCGCACTGGCGGGTTCGTCACCCGACGACTTCGTCCTGTTGCTCGCCCACCAGCCTCGGCAGGCCTTCGAGGCCTCCGATCTCGGCGTCGACCTACAGCTGTCGGGTCACACCCATGGCGGGCAGATGTGGCCCATCCGGTATCTGGTGCGTGCCCAGCAACCGACCGTCACCGGCCTGGACAAGGTCGGCGACACCGCCGTGTACACCACCCGCGGCGCCGGGGCGTGGGGTCCCCCGGTACGGGTTCTCGCTCCGCCGGAGATCACGATGCTCACCCTGCGATCGGCGGCCTCATGATGTAACGCTCACAAAACCCGTTCCCGCTCACCACTTTTCGGTGAGCGAGAACGGGTTTCGTGAGCGGGAACGAACCCTCAGCCGTTGATGTCCGAGGGGTGGGTCGCCAGCGGCGTGACCTTGATCCGCATGTACGGGAACAGCGGCAGACCGGACAACAGGGTGTGCAGTTCGTCGTTCGACTCGACGTCGAAGATCGAGTAGTTGGAGTACTCGCCGACGATCCGCCAGATGTGCGGCCACTTGCCGGCGCGTTGCAGATCCTGCGAGTACGCCTTCTCCCGCGCGACGGTGTCGGCCCGCACGTCGGGGTCGAGATCGTCGGGAATGGAGACGTCCATCCGCACGTGGAACAGCATCACTTCTCCGGGTCGAGCACGAAGTCGTAGGAGACGGTGTAGCCGCCGTTGCCGTCGGCCTGCGGATCGAGCACGAGTTCGGGCTTGACCGCGCTGGCGACGTCGTCGTCGTTGTGCGGGTCGCCCGGGAAGTACAACTGCGCGGTGAGCTGCTCGTGGCCGGGTGCGGTCACCTTGAGGTGCAGGTGCGCGGGACGCCACGGGTGCCAGCCGGCAGCCGAGATCATCTTTCCGCACGAGCCGTCGGTCGGGATCATGTACGGCGCGGGGCGGATGGTGGTGATCTCGAACCGGCCGTCGTCGTCGACGGTGAAGGTGCCGCGCAGGTTCCACTCCGGGATGCCCGGGGCGAACTGTGAGTAGAAGCCGTCATCGTCGGCGTGCCACAGCTCGACAGTGGCGCCGGCCAGCGCGGTGCCGTCGCAGGAACGGACCTGCCCGGTCCACAGGAGCGGATCGCCGGATTCGTTGTCGCGCATAGGGAGTGCGCCCTTGGCACCCAGTTCCGGGGCGTTCGGCACGTAGTACGGGCCTTCGATGCTGCCCTTGTTGCCCTGGCGATGCTCGGTGGCGACGTCCTCGACGACGTGCTCGACCCACACGTCGAGGAACAGCGGCCACTCCCCGTCCTCCCCGACGTTGATGAGCCACGCCTTGAGTGCGTTGTACTCGTCGTAGGTGACCTTGTGCTTGCGGATGGTCTCGTGCACGCCCGCGAGGACTTCGTTGATCAACATCGAGACACGCTCGGGCGGAGTGTCTTTCACGGCCTCGAACGGCGACTTGTCCGCATGGAAACGCTCGGTCGCGGAAGCTCCGGACGCCGCGGCGGTGGCGACTTCCTGTGGATGCTCGGTGGTGGTCATGTGCTTCTCCTTGCTACTTCGAGTTCGTGGGGCTGCCACGAGGCGTGTGGTGGGGTTCTGTCAGTTGTCGGTGCGGTAGTGCTCGAGCTTGTCCGGGTCGAGCTCGAACCCGATGCCGGGCGCGGTCGAACGATGCAGATGGCCGTCGCGGAGCTGGAGCGGTTCGGCCAGGAGGTCGTCACTCATGTCGAGGAAGTTCGACAATTCGCCGGCGTAGCGCGACGTCAGCTCGAAGGCGCTTCCGAACGCGAGCGCGCAGGCCGTCCCGATCTGTCCGTCGATCTGGTTGCCCATGACGACGGGGACCCCCAGCCCCTCGGCGAGGTGGTGCGTCCGGCGCGAGGTGGTGAAACCCGTGCGGGCGGTCTTGATGCTGACCGCGGTCGCCGAGCGGCCGAGGATCTCGCGGGTCACGTCGGCCGGAGTGGGCACCGACTCGTCGGCGATGAACGGTACGTCGAGATGTTCGACGAGCCAACGCCGCCCGAGCACATCGGCTGCGTCGCAAAGCTCTTCGGCGAACAGCAGATCGAGGTCGGCCATGTCCTTCATGGCGCGCACCGACTCGGCTGCCGTCCAGCCGCGATTGCCGTCGACGTACAGTTCGACCTCACCGCCGAACCGCTCGCGTAGGGCGCGGACGACCGCGGTGTCGAGGGTGAACGGATGTCGGCCGACCTTCACCTTGAAGGTGCGGATGCCGTAGGTGTCGACCATCTTCTCGGCTTCGGCGACCATCACAGCCGGTTCGGCGAAACCGAGCATGTGGCTGACCCGCATCCGGTCGGTGAAACCGCCGAGCAGGTCGCCGACCGGAAGCCCCAGCACCTTGCCGAGCGCATCCCAGATCGCCATGTCCACAGCTGATTTCGCTGCCGGATTGCCGACCGTGCGGGCCATCCGGGCGGCGACGACCTCACGCTCGAGCAAGGTGAGACCGACGATCGCCGGGGCGAAGATACCGTCGATCACGGCGATGATGCCGTCCTGGGTCTCGCCGTAGGTGAAGGGACGCGGGGGCGCCTCGGCGATGCCGACCACTCCCGCATCGGTGTGCACCCGCACCAGCACATGGTCCGCGGCATACACCTCGCCCGAGGCGAATCTCAGCGGCTTGACATAGGGGATCGAGAACGGAATCGCTTCCACCCGAGTGATCTTCATAGGTCTTCTCCGGGTCGAGCGCCCGACGGGGCGCGGAAGGAACGGGTACCGGCGTGTCCGACGTCGGCGGTGAATGCGGCGGCGATGACATCGGCGACCGCGGCGACGACGGGATCGGTGGTGTCTGATTTCCAGGCGAGCGCCACCTCGACGGTGTCGGCGTCGACGAGGTCGCGCACCACCAATCCGTCGAGAGGCAACGAACGAACCGAGGCCGGCAGCAGAGAGACACCGAGTCCGGCGGCGACAAGCGCCAGCAGCACCGCGGTGCCCGGCGCCTGGTGCGCCCGGTTCGGCACGAATCCCGCTGCGCGACATGCCCGCATGACCGCGTCGTTCACCGCAGAGTCCTGGCTGTCGTACATCACGAACGGCTCGTTGCGGAGGTCGGCGACGGAGACCACGGGTTCGACTGCCAGACGGTGATCGACGGACACCGCCAGCACGAGCGGTTCGACGTCGATCACCTTCGTCTCGATGCCTTCGCCGATCGCAGGCGGACGCAGCACTCCGAGGTCGAGAGTCCCCGCTCGCAGGGCATCGCTCTGTCCGGGGGTGAGCATGTCGGACTGGATGCGGAGGTCGACGTCGGGCAGTTCGCGCTTGACCACTCGCGCGATACGCGGGAGGTGGGAGAAGGCGGCGATTCCGGTGAGACCGAGGCGGACGACGCCGCTGCGGCCGGCGGCGATTCGACGTACGCCATCTGTCGCCTCGTCGACGCCGGCGAGGATGCGTTCGGCCTGGACCCTCAGGTACTGACCGGCCGGGGTGAGCGAGACCTGCCGGGTGGTCCGCGTGAACAGCGTGACGTCGAGTTCGGCTTCGAGCTGGCGGATGGCGTACGACAGCGCGGGCTGCGCCACATGCAACGACTCCGCCGCCTGCCCGAAATGACAGGTGTCGGCCACAGCGGCGAAGTACCGCAAGTGCCGTAGCTCCATGACCTGCCTCGTCTCGTACCGATCCGCCCGGGCCGTGTGACCGCGGACACGTCTCACGTTAGGGGGTAGATCAATACATGACAAAGACTAAATTTGTGCCGATTGATCGATGACATCGATCAATCGGCGGCCGGACGGCGCCGGCGGTCACCCCAGGAGACGACATCGCTCACCCGATCCGCTCCCGCTCACCGAAAATGGGTGAGCGGGAACGGAAATGGTGAGCGATATCGGGCCTCAATGGGGCCGATGGTCGGCCCAGACCGGCGCGCCGGTCCTGTCCTCGACGATCCCCAGGTCGACACCCGGGGCGAACTCCACGACGTCGAATCCCGTTCCGGCAACATCGAACACACCGAGGTCGGTGATCACGCGACTCACCACGCCGCGGCCGGTCAGTGGGAGCGCGCAGCCCTCGAGCAGCTTGGGTTCACCCTTCTTGGTGACGTGGTCCATCAGCACGATGACCCGGCCTGCGCCGTTGACGAGGTCCATGGCGCCACCGATGCCCTTGACGAGCGCACCCGGCACCATCCAGTTGGCCAGGTCGCCGTTCATCGCGACCTGCATGCCACCGAGGACCGCGACGTCGACGTGGCCGCCGCGGATCATCGCGAAGCTCGTGGCCGAATCGAAGTACGACGCTCCGGGCAGGACCGACACGGTCTGTTTGCCGGCGTTGATGAGGTCGGGGTCGACCTCGTCGTCGTAGGGAAACGGTCCGACCCCGAGGATGCCGTTCTCGGCGTGCAGGTGGACGCCGGAGTTGTCGGGCATGAGGTCGGGAATCATGGTGGGCAGCCCGATTCCCAGGTTGACGTAGTCACCGGGGGTGAGTTCGCGGGCGGCGCGGGCGGCCATCTCGGTACGGGTCCAGGTCATGTCGACTCTCCTAGGCTGACGGCGACGCGGTGGGACGTTCACGGACCGTGCGCTTCTCGATCCCCTTGCGTGCCACCTGCTCCGGGGCGAGCTCGACGATCCGCTGCACGAAGATGCCCGGCAGATGGATCTCGTCGGGTCCGAGCTCGCCGACCTCGACCACCTTCTCCGCCTCGACGATCGTGATGCGCCCGGCCATCGCCGCCGGCGGGTTGAAATTGCGTGCGGCGGCGTGGAACCGGCAGTTGCCGTCGGTGTCGACGACCGCGGCCCGGATCAGTGCGTAGTCGGTGACGATCGACTCCTCGAGAACCATCTCCCGGCCGTGGAAGGTCCGAACCTCCTTGGGTGGCGACGCCTCCG
The DNA here is from genome assembly GCF_051789125.1 of Gordonia terrae. GTDB lineage: Bacteria > Actinomycetota > Actinomycetes > Mycobacteriales > Mycobacteriaceae > Gordonia > Gordonia terrae_A. Next base: position 4,335,014 of record NZ_CP196526.1, read on the forward strand.
CGACGGTGCCGTCGGAGTGGTACCGCCAGGGCAGTCCGCCCTCGGCGACGAGCGTGCCGACACCGGTGGGGGTGAAGAACGCACCGATACCGCTTCCGCCGGCGCGCATGCGTTCGGCGAGCGTGCCCTGCGGGGTGAGTTCGACGGTGACCTCGCCGGACAAGAACTGGCGCCCGAACTCCTTGTTCTCCCCGATGTAGGACGCCACGACCCGGTCGATGCGGCGGGCCTCCAGCAGCAGCCCCAGGCCCGCGCCGTCGGCTCCGCAGTTGTTCGACACGATGGTCAGGTTCGCCGCACCCTGCTCGAGGAGCGCGTCGATGAGGAAACCGGGAATGCCGGCCAGCCCGAAACCGCCGACCGCGATACTCGCGCCGTCGGGGATGTCGGCGACCGCCTCGGCCGCCGACGCCGCGATTTTGGTCGGGCCGCCGGAACGGTTGTCGACCGTCATCGTGGCGGCACTGTCGCGAGTGCTCATTGCTGCTCCAGGTGTTCGAGAAGTGCGGGGGTGATGATGTCGGCTTGCTGCGCATTGGCCAGATGAGCCGATTCCGGGACCACGAGCAGGCGGCCGTGCGGCACGGCATCGACGATGTCGCCCAACAGATTCGGCGGGGTGGCGGGGTCGTCGGCACCCGCGATCGCCAGCGTGGGCGCGGCGATCGACGACAGGTCGGGCCGCTGATCCATCGTGGCGATCGCCTCGCAGCACGCCGCATATCCCTCGGCGGGGGTGGCCGCGACCATGGCCTCGTACGCCTGACGCGCCTCGGAGTTCGCGTCGAGGTATCCGGGCGTGAACCAGCGCTGGACCACAGCTGCGGCGACCGCCGAGGTGCCGTCGGCGCGCACGAGTGCGGCGCGGTCCGTCCATCCCTGCGCGGGCGGCAGATAGGCCGCGGTGCACAGCAGGCCCAGCCGATCCACACGTTCGGGATTGCGTGCAGCCACCCGCATCATGGTCATGCCGCCGAGTGAGAGACCGACGAGGTGGGCGCGTTCGATGCCCAACCGGTCGAGAAGCGCGATCACGTCGTCGGCGAGATCGTCGATCGTGTACGGCCCCTGCGGAATCGGCGAGTCACCGTGCCCCCGCGTGTCGTAGCGGACGACGGTGAACCTCTCCTCGAGCGCGGCGACCTGTGCGTCCCACATGCCATGGGTGGACCCGAGCGAGTTCGACAGCACCACCGCGGGGGCGTCGGTGCGACCCGAGACGACCGCGTGGACCTCGACCGGTCGGGCGCTCATCGGGTCGCCTCGAAGATCGCCGCGAGACCCTGTCCGCCACCGATACACATCGTCTCCAGGACGTACCGGGCCTCGCGACGGCGCGCCTCGTACGCGGCGGTGGCGAGAATGCGCGCACCCGTCGCACCGATGGGATGCCCCAGCGAGATGCCCGAGCCGTTGGGATTGAGTCGCTCGTCGGCGGCATCGACCTTCCATTCGGCCAGGCAGGCGAGAACCTGTGCGGCGAACGCCTCGTTGATCTCGATGAGGTCGATCTCATCGAGGGTGAGGCCCGCTCGGTCGAGTGCGGCGGACGTGGCCCCGACCGGGCCGATGCCCATGGTCTCGGGCTCACACCCGGTGACAGCCCAGGAGCGAAGCGCGAGAAGCGGTTCGAGTCCGCGTCGCTCCGCCTCGGCACGCGTGGCCACCACACACAGTGCGGCTCCGTCGTTCTGACCGGAGGCGTTGCCCGCGGTGACGGTCGACTCCGGGTCGTGCTTGAGCCGGATCGGACGAAGCGCGCCAAGGGATTCGACGGTCGCATCGGATCGCGGGTGCTCGTCGCGGTCGACGACGGTGTCGGGCCGCCCGCGGCGACCGGCGACGGTGACCGGCACCAGCTCGTCGGAGAACCGGCCTTCCTCCTGGGCGGCGATGGCGCGTCGATGCGAGCGGGCCGCGAACTCGTCCTGGTCGGCCCTGGTGATCCCGTAGCTCGCACGCAGATTCTCGGCGGTCTCGATCATGCCGCCGGGGACGGGGTGCGACTCGCCGCCGGCCGTCAGACGCCCGCGATCGAGACGGTCCATCAGCTCGACACCACCCTGTTTGATTCCCGACCGCAGGCCGAGGGCGTAGTGCTCGACGGTCGACATCGACTCGGCGCCACCGGCGACGACGACACGCGCACCTCCCGTCGCGACCGCCGAGGCACCGGTCAGGATGGCCTGGAGACCCGAGCCGCAGCGGCGGTCGACCTGCATGCCGGGAACCCCGATGCCCAGACCCGCGTCGAGGGCGGCGATCCGGCCGAGGGCCGGGGCCTCGCCGTTGGCGTACCCCTGTCCGAGGATGACGTCGTCGATGTCACCCTCGCCGAGACCGGTGCGCTCGGTCAGCGTCCGCAGCAGGTCGGTCGCGAGCCGGGTCACCGGCACCGTCGAGAGAACACCACCCATACGACCCACGGGCGTGCGCAATGGTGAGCAGACGACGATGTCGGTCGCCGCGTCGTTAACGGAAGATGCCATGAATCCAGGGTAGGAACCCACGTCGATATGGAGAAGTATCCATAACGCGCTGTTTGATATGTGACAAGTATCAGTAGACTCCGGTCATGGAGTTGCGTCACCTGCGGTACTTCCGTGCCGTGGCCGAAGAACTGCACTTCGGACGCGCCGCACGGCGCCTGCACATGGCCCAGCCGCCGCTGTCCCAACAGATCCGTGCACTCGAGGACGAACTCGGGGTCGCGCTCCTCGTCCGGTCCACGCGACGTGTGGAACTCACACCCGCGGGCGAGGACTACTTGCGCCGGGCCGTCTCGATCCTGGACTCGGTCGACGCCGCGGGACGCCAGGCACAGCGGATAGCCGACGGGCGCTCGGGCACCCTTGCGATCGGCTGCGTCGGCTCGGCAACCTACTCGCTGCTCCCGAAGCTCGTGCGGGCGCTGAGTGAGGAACTTCCCGACGTGGACGTCAGCGTTCGTGGAGAGATGCTGGCGCCCGCGCAGATCGCGGCCCTCGCGGCCGGGGACATCGATCTCGCCCTGTTGCGGATGCCGGTCGACACCACCGGCCTGCACGTCGAGGCGATACGCAGCGACCGGTTGATCGTCGCACTCCCCGAAGATCATCCGCTGGCCGGCGGCCCGCCGGACGACCCCGTCGACCTCGCACTCCTGCACGGCGACGACTTCATCGTCCACGCCGGCGGCGGCAGGTCGGTGATGCACGGCGCGCTCGCCGCGGCCGCGGGTCGCGCGGGCTTCGTCCCCCGGATCCGGCACGAGGTCGAGGAGACGTCGACCCTGGTCACCCTGGTCGCGGCCGGCGCGGGGGTCGCGCTCGTACCGGAACCGACGTCGGCACTCTGGGTCGCCGGGGTCGTCTACCGGCCGCTGTCCGTCGCGGACCGGGTCGACCTCGTCGCCGCCTTTCCCACCACCCGGCGCACACCTCTCGTCGAACAGGTGCTCGCGGTGCTACGCCGGGTCGGCGACACCGGACTCAGCGGTGGGTGAAGTTCGGGTCGCGCTTCTCGACGAAGGCGGCCATTCCCTCGGTCTGGTCGTCGGTGGCGAAGGTCGAGTAGAACAGGGCACGTTCGGCACGCACACCTTCGGCAAGGCTCGACTCGAAGGCGCGGTTCACCGCGTCCTTGGCCAGCGCGGAGGCGATGAGCGACTTCGACGCGATGACCTCTGCGACCTCGAGAGCGGTCGCGCGGCAGTCTTCCTTGGGGACGACGCGTGAGACCAGACCCATGCGCTCGGCCTCGTCGACCTTCATCTGCCGACCGGTGAGGACCATGTCCATCGCCTTGGCCTTGCCGACCGCGCGGGTGAGTCGCTGGGAGCCGCCGATACCCGGGATCACGCCGAGGTTGATCTCGGGCTGACCGAAGACGGCATTGTCGCCGGCGATGATCGTGTCGCACAGCATCGCGAGCTCGCATCCGCCACCGAGCGCGTAGCCGGTGACGGCGGCGATGATCGGCGTGCGCGCGCGAGAGAGCTCGTCCCAGGCAGCGAAGAACTGCTCGTTGACGACGTCGGCGTAGGTCTTCGACGACATCTCCTTGATGTCGGCGCCCGCGGCGAACGCCTTCTCCGACCCGGTGATCACGATGGCACCGATCCCGGCGTCGACGTCGAAGTCCTTGACGGCCCCGACGACCTCGTTCATGAGCTCGGAGTTCAGGGCGTTGAGGGCCTTGGGGCGGTTCAGCGTGATGATGCCGACGCGGCCGCTGGTCTCGACGAGGATGGTCTGGTACTCGGTCACGTGTTACCTCTTTCGGTTTCGGTGATGTGGGTCTGGGATGACCGACGAACTCGGTGGTGCTCGACAGACATGGTCACACCGCGGGACGCCTGCGGACCACCCTGCCCCAGGATCAGCCGGCAGCGGGCGCGTTCGCGAAGGTCAGATCATGCGGGAGCGGGGCGAAGAACGCGTCCACGGCGTCCTCGGAGAATTCGGCCCACGTCGGGTTGCGGTCCTTGTCGATGACCTGGGCGCGGATGCCCTCGGCCATGTCCGGGTGCAGCAGGCAACGCAGGGACACCCGGTACTCGCGGACCAGGGTGTCGGCCAGACTCGCGTCGTCGGCGGCCTCGCGCAGCGAGCGCAGGGTGACGGCGAGGGCGGTCGGACTCTTCGCGGCGATGGTGTCGGCGGTCTTGATCGCCTCGGGCGACCCGACTGCCCGGCAGCGGTCGACGATCTCGGCGACGGTCGGCGCGGCGAAGGCGCCGGCGATCCACTCGCGCTGATCCGAGAGGTCCGAGGCCGGCGCGTCGACGGCGTACCGGTCGACCGCCTCATCGACGCCCGATTCGCCGATCGCCGCGATGAAGGCGGGCAGCGACTCGGCCGGCACGAAGTGGTCCGCGAGGCCCATCGCGATGGCGTCGGCGCCGCGCAGGTGACCCGCGGTCAGCCCGGCGTAGGTTCCGAGTCCGTCGGGCACGCGCGAGAGCAGATGCGTCCCACCGACATCCGGCACGAAGCCGATGCCGACCTCGGGCATCGCGAGCTTGGTGCGGTCGGTGACGATGCGCACGTCGCCGTGGGCCGAGATCCCCACCCCGCCGCCCATCACGATGCCGTCCATGATCGCGACGTAGGGCTTGGGGAAGGTCGAGATCGACTCGTTCAGGCGGTACTCGTCGAACCAGAACTTCGCCGACGGGGACTGCTCGGCATCGGCGTCGGTGGATTCCGGGTTCCCGCTCAGCGCGGCCGCGTCGCGGTGGATCGCGACGATGTCGCCGCCCGCGCACAGTCCGCGCTCACCGGCGCCGGACACGACCACCGCGCGCACGGTGTCGTCGAGCGCCCAGGCGTCGAGTCGTCGCGCCATCTCCAGGACCATCTCGTGGTCGATCGCGTTGATGGACTTCGGTCGGTTCAGGATCAGCGACCGCGCGGAACCGTTCTCCTCCGCCAACACCGACGGGGCCGGAGCCCCGGGAGCTCCTGCTGGGGAGACAGATGACTGCGACACGCGAACCTCTTTCCACCGACCGAGCACCGGCGCGGAGGCACCGGAACGTTTCCCTCGATGGTTGCATATCCTAGTAACCATGGTCCAGCCCTGTGGCCGCTGCCGCCGGAGTGAGGTTAGGGTTACCTCATGGGCTATTCCAGAGCACGCGTACAGCACGTCGCCGACCTGACGCCCAATCTGCGTCGCGTCGCCTTCGAAGTCGCCGACCTCCCCGGCCTCGGCCTGCCGGGGGCGCCCGACGAGGCGGTCGGGATCTACTTTCCGCTGCCGGGTCAGCGGAGCGCGCCCGACATGGCGTGCCGCGACGGCGTGTGGGCGTACTACGACGCCGACCCCGTTCCCGACGGCCGCAACTACTCGATCCGCGCCGCAGACCACGCCGCGGGCACCATGCTCGTCGACTTCGTGATCCATGCAGCCGGTCCGGCGACGCTCTGGGCACAGGGCGCACAACCCGGCGACGAGGTGGTCATGACCCACGCGCGTAGCTGGTACGCACCGCCCGCGGGCACCGAGCGCCTCATCCTCGCCGCCGACCTCGCCGGCCTCCCTGCGCTGGCGCGCATCCTCGACGAGCTGCCCTCGACCGACGGCGTGACCGCGGTCGTCGAGGTCCCGGCCCCGACCGAGCTGCCCTACCTGCCCGACCGCGGCGTCGAACTGATTCCCGTGATCGGCGGCAACGCGCGCACTCCCAGCCGACTGGCCGAGACCGTTCGCGAGCTGCCCATCCCCGCCACCGGTGGCTACTGCTGGTTCGCCGGGGAGGCCGCCGAATCACGCGCCGTACGCAAGCATCTCCGCGGGCCCGACCTCCGGTGGGATCGCCGGTGCTACGACGTCATCGGCTACTGGCGGGTCGACAGCGAACGCTGGACGCGCAAGTACTCCGAACACGGCGCCGAACTCTTTGCCGTCTATCGGCAGGCCCTCGCCGACGGCAAGAGCGAGAAGCAGGCCTCGGAGGAATTCGACGAGGCACTCGAGCGGGCGGGGTTGTAGACCACACCGTCAGGGCTGGTAGTCGGCGACCTGCCCGTTCTTGGGCGCGCGGTACATCTTCCACAGCAACCCGGGCATGCCGCGCAGCGGCAGCGGCGCAGGCCAGTCCCGTCCGCGCATCAGGGCATCGGTCCCGCCGTCGACGGTGACCACCGCACCCGACATGAAATCGGCTGCCGGCGAGAGCATCAGCAGGACCCAGGACGCCAGTTGCTCAGGAGTCCCGAACTCGCGCACGGGAACCGGGAACGACTCCACGCGCCCGGACTGCGGACCGTCGAGCTGCGATCGCAACAGCGGTGTCATGACCGGGCCCGGGGCGATCACGTTGACCCGTACACCCGCACCCGCCCACTCGGTCGTCGTGCCGTGCGACCGACACCAGTGGGTGACCGCGATCTTCGACGCCGCGTAGGCGACCGGACCGGTGACCCCACGGCGCCTGCGGATCACCCGGGTCGCGCCCTCGGCGTCCCCGTCGAGCAGTCGCCGGATCGCGGACTTCGGGACCAGCGGCGTGACCGTCGTCGAATTGGAGCCGAACACCACGACTTTCGCCTTCTCGGCGGCGGCAAGCGCCGGACGCCAGGCGGTCAGGAGTTCGGTGACACCGAAGACGTTGACCTCGATGATCTTCCGCTCGAGCCCGGCAGCCGGCCCCATCCCCGCGGCGAGGACAGCACCGTCGAGCGTGCCCCCCGACATCTCGAGGACCTGCTCGGCGGCTGCCCGGCGACCCTGCGGAGTCGACAGATCAGCGACGACCTCCACGTCCCGCTGATCGACGCCGACGACCCGGTGGCCCTTCGCCCGGAGCGATTCGGCAACGGCCGCACCCATCCCCGACGCCGCCCCGGTCACCACAAACGTCCCTCGCGCGTTCATCCCAGACCGCGCTTCCGGCCTGCCGGATCCTCGGCGGCACCATGCCGGTGCTGGGTGCGTTCGTAGGCGTCGTTGAACGCGCGCAGCTCGCGCAGCAGCGCCTCGGGGGTGCCGGGATCGAGGTCGGCGAAGACCTGCTCGAGCCTCTCGGCGCGCAGGAGACCTTCGCGACGGAACGCCTCACTGCCCGCCTCGGTGGGACGGATCATCTTCGACAGTGAGTCCTCGACCTCGAAGCGCTCCACGTAACCGTGTTTGATCGCCGCGTTGACCTGCCGATTGACCGTGGACTGTTCGAGGCCGAGATCGACGGTCAACTCCCGCAGGGTGCGCGGCCTGCCGTCGGAGAGCACCCACAGGATGGCGAACGCCGACCGTTCCAGGCCGACGCCGGGATGGACGAGGCTGCGTCGCCGCGACATCCGCAGCAGTTCCTGCGCCAGGTCACGATGCACCGGCGACTGCCACGGGGCGTGATCCCCCGAGGCGTGGTTCCCCGGGTCGGGATCCTCCGACATCACTCCTCCATCCCTAGACGTGGACAATCTACTGTCCGATTTGCGTATGTACATTACATATGTATGCTGCATACCTCGAAGGAGGTCTCTCCATGAGCCAAGTAAGCCGTCCCTCGTCCGAGGTGACCGGAGAAGCGGTCGACGCCATCGACAAAGCGCCCGCCGGCGCCGTCGGCAGTGTGGTGGTGCTCTGCTTCGGCGGACTCGTCGCCTCGTTGATGCAGACGCTGATCATCCCGATCCAGCCCGACCTGCCACGACTGCTGGACACATCGATAGGCAACGCATCCTGGATCATCACCGCGACCCTGCTCGCCGCGGCCGTCGCCATGCCGATCGCCGGCCGGCTGGGTGACATGTTCGGCAAACAGCGCGTCCTGTTCGTCAGCGCGGCCCTGCTGACGCTCGGCTCCCTGATCTGCGCGCTGGGCGACACACTCGTCCCGCTCATCATCGGCCGCGGTGTGCAGGGGCTGGCGATGGGCTTCATCCCGGTGGGCATGAGCCTGATCCGCGAGATCACCCCGCCCCGCATCACCTCGATGGCCGTGGCCGCCATGAGCGCGACCCTCGGCGTCGGCGGCGCGATCGGCCTGCCCCTGGCGGCATGGATCGTCCAGACCTGGGACTGGCACGCACTGTTCTACGTGGCGACCGGTCTGGGTGTGCTCGTGAGCATCGCGGTCCTGGTGCTGGTGCCCCGCGTGAACGACGCCGCGGGCGGTCGCATCGACATTCCCGGTGCCATCGGCCTGGCCGTGGGGCTCTCCGCCTTCCTCATCGCGGTCTCCAAGGCCAACGACTGGGGTTGGACGTCGGGTCGCACCCTCGGGCTCGGGCTGGGCGGGATCGCCGTGCTTCTCGTCTGGGGCATCTTCGAACTCCGCCAACGGGATCCGCTGGTCGATCTGCGGACCACCGCACGCCCCGCGGTCCTGCTGACCAACATCGCCGCCGCGGCCATCGGCTTCGGCATGATGGCGCAGTCGATCGTCCTGCCCATGCTCCTGCGACTACCCGAGGCCACCGGTTACGGCCTGGGGCAGTCCCTGCTCGCCGCCGGCCTGTGGATGGCGCCCGGCGGCCTGATGATGATGATCTTCGCGCCCATCTCCGGCATCCTGATCAACCGCATCGGAGCCAAGATCACGCTCGCCATCGGTGCGGCGATCCTCGGCTGCGGTTACCTTCTCGCGTTCTTCCTCATGGACGCGGCGTGGAAGCTCATGCTGGCGTCGATCGTCTGCGCCATCGGGGTGGGCGTCGGGTACGCGGCCATGCCGACCCTCATCATGGGGTCTGTGCCGGCGACCGAAGCCGGTGCCGCAGTGGGGCTCAACGGCCTGATGCGATCACTGGGCACGACCATCGCCTCGGCTGTGATGGCCCTGATCCTCGCCAGTGCCACCATCTCGCTCGGCGGCACCGAGGTGCCCGACGAGTCGACGTTCACGTGGTGCTTCCTGGTCGCCGCGGCCGCCGCGTTCGTCGGCATGGCCATCACCCTCACGATCCCGACACGACGCGCCGCGTCGAATGTGCCGGAAGAGCAACCGCTTCCGGCCCGGAACTGAGCACTCCATCGCTCCTCACGCCTCGGGGACCAGTGGTTGTGCTGTTCTCTTCGATGCGGGCTCGCCGGTACGGCGCAGGGTGACCCGATAGGTGTAGTGCTCGGGCAGGAAGTAGCTGATCGCGAGTTCGACGGCACGGCCGCGGGAGTCGGAATACAGCCGGTCGACCCGCAGCACCGTGTGGCCCACCGGGCAGCCGAGGCGTTCCGCTGTCTCGGCGCCGGCGGTCGTGGCGGTGATCGATTGCGCGCATTCCTCGATGGGATGGACCAGGTGGGGTTCGAGGAGTCCGATCATCGTGTGTTCGCTGACCGCGCCCGCCTCGACCTCGGGGGCGTCGATCACCAAGCGCGCCACCGATTCCGGCCACGACACCGTGGTCACGACGAACGGCACACCGTCGTGGAATCGCTGGAAGACGATTCGCCACACGACGTCGGTGTCGAGACGCAGCCGTCCGGCCGCCTCGAGATCCACTCGGCGGACGGGTGATTCCAGGACCTGCATCGCGGTGTCGGTGGACAGATTCATGAGGTCCTCGATCGAACCCAGCTGACGCAGATACTGACCCGCGTTGTCCGTCGCGAACGTCCCGCGTCCGGGTACCCGATACACCGACCCCTCGGTCACGAGTTCCAGGAACGCGCGGCGGACCGTCTGCCTGCTGAGGCCGTACTCCTGGGACAGTTCGGATTCGGTGGGCAACCGGACACCGCCGGCGTATCGGCCGTCCGCGATGTGGGCGCGCAGTTCGGCGGCCAGCGTCTTGTACGCCGGCTCGGACTGCCCCGCCTCACTCATCGATCCATCCTTCCAGTCGGGCCGCTCGTGCCTCCGAGGCAGACGTCACCTCGGGTCAGAGGCCACCACGGGACACGAGTTGCGCCGCGATCACGTTGCGCTGGATCTCGTTGGTGCCCTCCCCGACGATCATCAGCGGCGCGTCCCGGAAGTACCGCTCGACGTCGAACTCGGTGGAGTAACCGTATCCGCCGTGGATTCGCACGGCGTTCAGGGCGATCTCCATGGCGACCTCGGACGCGTAGAGCTTCGCCATGCCGGCCTCCATGTCGCACCGCTCGCCCTTGTCGTACTGTTCGGCCGCATGCCAGGTCAGCTGGCGTGCCGCGGTGAGTTTGGTGGCCATGTCGGCGAGGTAGTTGCCGATCGACTGGTGCTTCCAGATCGGCTGACCGAAGGACTCCCGCTGCTGCGCGTAGGCCAGCGAGTCCTCGAGCGCGGCCGTCGCGACACCGAGGGCTCGGCAGGCGACCTGAATCCGCCCGGTCTCCAGGCCTTTCATCATCTGACCGAATCCCTTGCCGGGTTCGGCCCCCAGGATCGACGACGTCGGTGTGCGGTAGCCGTCGAAGGACAGCTCGCAACTCTCGACGCCCTTGTAGCCCAGTTTCGGCAGGTCACGCGACACCGTCAGCCCGGGACCGTGTTCGACGAGGACGATCGAGATCCCCCGGTGGCGCGGCGTCGCGGCCGGGTCGGTTTTGCACATCAGCGCGATCAGTCCAGAGCGCCGGGCGTTGCTGATCCACGTCTTCGACCCGCTGATCACCAGATCGTCCCCGTCGACCTTCGCGACCGTCGACATCGCTTGCAGATCCGAACCGCCGCCCGGCTCGGTCAGCGCCATCGTCGCCCGCATCTCACCCGTCGCCAGCCGCGGCAGGTATTGCTGCTTCTGCTCTTCGGTGCCGAACAGCGTGAGGAGTTTGGCGACGACGGTGTGCCCGCCCATCGCCCCCGCCAGGCTCATCCAGCCGCGCGCCAGCTCCTGGGTGACGCGCGCATAACACGGCATCGAGACCGGCGAGCCGCCGAACTCCTCGGGCACGGCCAGGCCGTAGATCCCGATCTGCTTCATCTGCTCGATCCACTTCTCCGGGTACTCGTTGGCGTGCTCCACCTCCTGTACGGAGGGCTTGACCTCCCGGTCGATGAACGACCGAACGGTCTCGACCAGGAACGATTCTTCGGCGGCGAGCGTGCTCATGAACGGATACACCTACGATCTGCGGAGCGGACGGGCTGATTTGTACGGCCATTTTGTGGGTCGCCGATCGACGTTGTCAACACTTCCCTTCGAGCACAGGCGTCTGATACAACCAAAGGGCGTCACATTTGGCCGCACATTTCGACACATTCACACGTGAACCACCGACCCTGGGAGCGACTGTGCAGAGAAGACGGGGCGTCCTGGTCGCGCCCGCCTCCGACGACCGCAAGGCACGCAAGGCACTGGCTTCGATCGCCGACGAGGTCGTGCTGGATCTCGAGGATGCGGTGACCCCGACGAACAAGGACTCCGCCCGTGCTGCCGCGGCAGATCTGGTCGCCGAGTTCGGCGCCGATCGTGCGATCTCGTTGCGTATCAACGCCATCGACACCGAATGGGCGGCTGCGGACCTCGCCGCGTGCGCTCAGATGGAGGGTCTGACGTCCGTCGTCGTGCCCAAGGCCGATTCGCCCGCCGACCTCGAAGACGCCGATCGTCAGTTGGGTGACTCGCCGGTTCGCCTGCAGGCGCTGCTGGAAACCCCGCGCGGCATCCGCGACGCAGGCGCGATCTGCGCGGCGACCGACCGCCTCGACGCCGTCCTGATCGGATACGCCGACCTCGGCGCCTCCATGGGCCGGGCTCCGGGCCTGCCCATGCAGACCTGGCATGTCGTCCAGGATTCGGTGCTCCTCGCCGCCCGCGCCTCGGGCGTCGACGTCATCGACGGCCCACACCTGACCATCGCGGACGACGAGGTGTTCCGCGACGCCAAGCGTTGGGTGCGCGACCTCGGATTCGACGGCACGTGGGTCATCCACCCGGCTCAGTTGGCAAGCGCCATCGAGATCTTCACCCCGGACGACGCCGCCGTCGAGGACGCACGGCGGGTACTCGACGCGCTCGAGAACGCCGCCGCCGCGGGTGCCGGCGCGGCCGAGCTCGATGGCCGCATGCTCGACGAGGCCCTCGCCGTCTCCGCACGTCGAATCCTGGCGAAGAGCGGCGTCGATGACTGACCCGATCGCGGTGGGCGGACCCTACTTCGACGAACTCACCCACGGCCGGGTCTTCGACGACGCACCATCGGTGACACTGACCTCGGGACTCGCCGCCGCGCATCAGTCGATCCTGGGTGACCGCCTGCGCCTGTCCCTCGATGCGCACCTCTGCGAACGCGTCGTCGGCGGAGGCACTCTCGCCCATCCGGGTCTCGTCACCGACGTCGCCATCGGGCAGTCGACCCTGGCCACCCACCACGTGAAGGCGAACCTCTTCTACCGGGGTCTGCGCTTCCTGCGTCATCCGCGGATCGGCGACACGCTCACCACGGTCACCGAGGTCGTCGGACTCCGGGAGAACACACCCAAACCCGGCCGCGCGCCAACCGGACTCGCCGCGCTCCACATGCTCACCACCGATCAGCGCGGCGACACCGTCCTCGATTTCTACCGCTGCGCGATGCTGCCGCTGTCGGCCACCGCCGCCCCGGATCGGACGGTCCACGCCGATGACCTCGGTGCCATCGGTCAAGATGCCGGCTCTCGCCCCGCGACACCGGACTGGGATCTCGACATCTACCGATCTGCGGTTCGCGGGCAACACTTTTCGCCCGACCTCGCCGGACGTGTCTTCCGATCCAGTGCCGATGTGGTCTCGAGCGCACCCGAACTCGCACGCCTGTCGCTGAACATCGCTGCCACCCACCACGACGAGCGCGTGGCAGGCAGATCCGCCGGCGGCCGTCTGGTCTACGGCGGTCATACGATCGGACTCGCACTCTCACAGGCCAACCGGGCCCTCCCGAACCTCATGACCGTCGTGTCGTGGCAGTCGTGCGACCACACCGGGCCCGTCCGTGAAGGCGACACCCTGAGCTCCCTCATCCACGTGGAGGAAGCCACCCCCCTGCCCGGTGGCGGCGGCGTCCTACAGCTGCGGTCGACGGTCGTCGCGCACGAGGCGGACGGTCGGGATCGCGACGTCCTCGACTGGCGCTATCACGTCCTGATGGCCTGACATGCGCCACAGTCCTTTGAACCCTTGCTGTCCCGGCCCGAGGAGCTACCGAACGTGACCACCCATCCCCGTCCCCTCGATGGACTGCGCATCGTGGAGGTGTCGAGCTTCGTCGCATCGCCGCTGTGCGGCCTGACTCTCGCGCAGCTCGGCGCGGAGGTCATCCGCGTCGACCCGCTGGGTGGTGCCGCCGACATCAGGCGGTGGCCGGTCACCGACGACGGCAACTCGATCTACTGGACGGGTCTCAACCGGGGCAAGAAGTCGGTGACCGTCGACTTCCGTGACCCGGCCGGCCAGAAGGTCATCCGGGACCTCGTCACCGACAGTGGGCCCGGCGGCGGCATCCTCGTCACCAACGCCGCCGGCCGCGCGTGGATGAGTCACGAGACCCTTTCCGGCACACGAGCCGACGTGATCACCCTCGAGCTCCTCGGCCGCACCGACGGGACTCCCGGCGTCGACTACACCGTGAACGCCGCGCTCGGTTTCCCGTCGATCACCGGCCCCACCGACTACGCCGGCGTGGTCAACCACGCACTGCCGGCCTGGGATGTGGCGTGCGGACTCTATGCGGCACTTGCCATCACGGCCGCCGTACGACGCCGCGACCTGACGGGCGCGGGCGCGCAGATCACGCTGCCGCTCGAGGACGCCGCACTGGCCATCGCCGGAACCCTCGGCTACCTCACCGAGCCCCAGCTGGGGGTGGGCTCCCGGCCCGCGACCGGCAACGACGTCTACGGCACCTACGGAACGGATTTCGTCACCGCCGACGGTGGGCGTTTCATGCTCGTGGCGCTGACCCCGCGTCACTTCCGCGACCTGGTGTCGATGACCGACACCGCGGACGCCGTCGCTGCCGTCGAACAGGCACTGGGCGCCGACTTCACCCGGGAAGATGACCGCTACACCCATCGCGGGGTGTTGACCCCACTGTTCGCGGCATGGTTCGCCCGCCACACCAGCGCCGAGGTCGAGGCGGCCCTGGACAAGGCCTCGGTACTGTCCGAGCGTTACCGGACCTTCGGCGAGGTCGTCGAATCAGGTGTGCTCGAACGTAATCCGCTCTTCGCCGAACTCGACCAGCCAGGGATCGGCAACTATCTCGCCGCCGGGCTCCCCGCCATCTTCGACGGTGAACACTACTTCGCCGGGCCGGCCCCCGAGCTGGGGTCCTCCAGCGGTTTCTGAGCCCGGGCCGGCCCTTCGTGGCTCGCTGCGCTCGCACCTCAGGGAGCGGCGGGATCAGATGTGCTGCAGCACAACCGTGGCGATCGCCGCGGGCTTGCCACCCTGATTGGCGGCCACCACGCGCACGACCGACAGGGAGCGGCCGCGGTGGGTGACCTCGGTGGTGAACGTGGCGGTCTTCGCGGCGTCGCACGGCCGGACGTAGGTGATGTCGACACTCGTCGTCCGCATGTCCCCCTCGGCGCCGATACCCGACGCCGCCGCGAGCTCGGCGGCACAGATCAGGATTCCCCCGTGCACGCTGCCCATTCCGTTGGCGGACAACGGCGTCGGGCCCATGGTGAGCACACCCGGGGCGGTCTCGACCAGCCCGAGCTGATCGCGGACGGGACCGTCCGGGACGTCGAGGATGCGCGGCGACGCGTGGGGTCCCGGGGTCCGCGGTGCGTCGATGAGATGCGAACGATGGATGACCGTCGCGATCGTCCGTCCCGTCGCATCGGTGACGGCTCCCCTGGTCATGGCGCCGCGCTCGTCGCGTCCGACGAGCTCACCGGTGACGCGTAGCGACGACCCGTCGAGCGGCGGGTCCGCCAGGAAATCCATCCGGATACCCAGCGACACCGGCCATCGACCCGACGGGCTACCCGCGGCGACGAGATAGCCGGTGACGTCGTCGCACGAGACGGCCAGAGCCCCACGGCTGACCCCTGCCGCGGGGTCGGCGAGCCAGGGTCCGGCCTCCGTGCGTCCTTCTCCGCGCTCGGCGGAGACGGCGATGTCGCCGATCCGCAGCATCACTTCGGGACCGCCGATGTGGAAGGCGGAAGCAGATGTCGTCATGACCTACAGCGTGCCCTTCGCGCGATGGTCCGCGAACTCCAGCACCACCTCGACCGCACGCGCCGCGCTCTGGCACGCGCCTTCCATCGTGGTGGTCCAGTCGGTCCGGGTCCAGTCCCCGGCCAGTGCGAGACCGTTCACCGCGGTGCGCTGTGCCGGGCGGAGTCCGGCCGTCCCGGGACGTTGCGCGAAGGTCGATCTCGGCATCCGCACCACGTGGCTGTGGACGACGTTCGCCTCGGCGGCCGCCGGATAGTATCTGCGCAGCATGCCCATCTGGATGTCGGTGATCTCGGCGTTCGTCTTGCCGATGAGGTCGTAGGACGCCGAGACCGTCGTCGAATAAAAGTAATTGTCGCGCGGTTCGCGCCCATGCATGCGCTGGCGGTCCCACACCTGTTCCAGGACACCCTCGCCGCCGTGGAGGACCTCGCCCCAGTCCACCATGTCGATGGACCGGTCGAGGTAGAGGTTCACGCTGACGATGGGGACCGGGGTCAGGTTCTCGACGGCCCGGTAGATCCGGTCGTGGCCGGGGACCTGGTCGAGCAGGCCCTTCACGTTCCACACCGGGACCGCGCAGATCACCGCGTCGGCGGCGATCTTCTCCCCGTCGGCGAGGGTCACGCCGGCGACCTTCTCGCCGTCGACGTCGATCGAGGCCACCACGGCACGGTGCCGGACCTCGACGCCGGCGTCGGCGAAACGCTTCTCGGCGCCGTCGATGAACAGTGTGTCGAGGTCGACGGTGGGGTAGCCGATCGAGATCGGGGTCCGCGTCTGGCGTGCCCGTCGTACGCCGGTGACGAGCAGGTCGGCCGGCACCTTGGCCGAGGAGATGTCCGGCTTGTCGCCGGTGAGTCCGATGACGATGCCGTCCCACAGCGCATCTCGCGCGGACTGCGGCAGCCCTATCCGTCGGAACCATTCGTCGGCGGTGACGTCGTCGAGCCAGTCCGGCTGCCGAAAGGCCTGCCGTAGCAACCTGATCTGCGCGCGGGCGGTACGCAGCCGGTCCAGACCCGTGACGCCGGGAAGGTCACCGAGCGCGGCACGCAGACCGGTGATGCCCCCGAACGCCGATCTGCGCGTCGCGCCCCCGGGCATCCGCATCGTCATGTGACCGGGAAAGGCCACGTGATCGCGGGTGCCGACGCTCTCGAGGTAGCGCATGAGGTGCTCGTAGCCACTGGCGAACACATGCTGCCCGTTGTCGGGCACGTCGTCGACGGCGGACAACGGCATGGAGATGGTGCGACCACCCAGCGAGCCCCGCCGTTCGAGCAGGGTCACGCGCTGCCCCGCCTCGGAAAGCCATACCGCCGACGCCAGACCGGCGAGTCCCCCACCCACGACCACGCAATGCATGCGCCACACGATAGCGGTCAGCGCTGACCGGTGTCGGAGTTCTTCAGCCCGTCATCTTGACGTCCCGGCCCGCGCCGAGAACCGACAGCGCCTGCGGGATCAGCACGAGACCGAGCACCGCCATGGCGACGGTCCACGAGCCGGTGACGTCGTGGATGCCGCCGATGAGGATCGGACCGATCGCCGCGGCCAGGTAGCCGACCGACTGCGCCATCCCGGACACCTGCCCCGTCTGTTTCGCCCCGGAGCTGCGCAGCACCATGAAGAGCAGTGCCAGGCTGATCGACGCGCCCGGGCCGACCATCACGCACGCCGCCCAGAAGCCCGGCCACACATCGGTGGCCAGCAGGCCCACGAAACCCGTGGCGCACACGGCGAGGACCACCAGGGTGACAGCCCGCTGATCGGCGAAGCGACCCGCCACGATCGGCGCGACCAGCGACATGATCAGGGCGACGACCTGCGCGGAGGCGAGGACCGCGCCCGCACGGACCGGCGTCATCCCGCCGTCGACCAGGTACTGCGGCAACCACGCCACGACGGTGTAGAAGATCAACGACTGGGTGCCCATGAAGACCGTGATCGCCCAGGCGATCGGATTCTTCAGCAACGACGACGTGGGCGCGGTCGACGTCACCCGGTGCACCGACGCGAGCTGCGGAATCCACACGACCGTGGCGACCACCGCGAGGAGAGCCCACGAGGCCAGTGCGAGGCGCCAGTTGCCGTCCAACGCATCACTGATCGGCACACTCACCCCGGAGGCCACCGCGGCGCCGGCCGACAGCGTCATCGAATACAACCCGGTCATCAGCCCCGACCGATGCGCGAAGTCCCGCTTGATCAGGGCGGGCAGGACGACGTTGCACGTACCGATGGCCGCGCCGATCACCGCGGAACCGACGAACAGGGCCGCCGCGGCGGGGACCAACCGCACGCCGATCCCGACGATCAGCACGAGCATCGCGCCGAAGATGACGCGCTCGATGCCGAATCGATTGGCGAGGCGGGGTGCGACGACCGCCGAGATGCCGAAGAAGAGCACCGGCAGGGCGGTCAGCAGCCCGGCCACCGCGCTGCTGAATCCTTCGTCGGCCGAGATCGTGCCGATCAACGGCCCGACCGCGACGACCGCCGGACGGAGGTTCGCGGCCACGAGCATGATGCCGGCCGCGGTGATGATCACACCGAGGGTGGTGCGCTCGTTCGCAGGGCGCACACGCACGGTCATCCCGGAGCCCCCGTCGAGTCCGCTGGCGAGCCCGCCGTCGAACCCACGTAGGCGTATACGGCGGCGCGCGCCGCGTCGACGTCGCCGCGCTCGATGGCCTCGACGACGTCGAGGTGTCCGCGCGGATGCGTACCCGCGGCCAGCGGCGCGCGCAGCACCGCCGGGTGCGCTCGTGAGATCACCTCGGCGATCCCGTCGTACATCTGGATGAGCAGCGCGTTGCCCGACGCACGGACCAGTTCCGCGTGGAAGGCGATGTCGGCCTCTGTGTACCGGTCGAGATCTCCGGCCGCCATCGCCTCCTCGGTGCTGGTGAGCAGCACTCGCAGGCGTGCTGCCGCTGCGGTGTCCGCCCGTTCGGCCGCACCGGCTGCGGCCTCGCTCTCCAGCGCACGACGGACCTCGAGCAGATCGCGGACCTCGGAGGGCGCGGAGCATCGGGCGATGGCACCCGCCAGCGGGCTGCGACCACGGACATAGGTTCCGTCTCCGCGCCGCGGTTCGAGCATGCCCGCATGTTCGAGCGCACGCGCCGCCTCACGAATCGTGTTGCGTCCCACACCGAACCGCTCGACGAGCTCCGGCTCGGCGGGAATCCGTTCGCCCACCGGCCAGGTGCCGTCGGCGATGAGCTCATGCATCCGCTGCACGACCAGTTCGCTGGTTCGTCGAGGAGGGGTGATCTGTTCGCTCACCCAAAGAACCTAACATCCCATGTTTGCGCTCCTGCATGCACGCTCTCGGCGGAGCTCGGCCACCGGAACCGTCGCGCACCAGCGAGATCGATGTTTAGATGAGCCATGCCGTTCGGGGTGCGTACGAGTCGCGTGAGCGTGTTGGGTGTCATCGGACTGGCTGTGAGCCTCGTCCTGGGATCGGTCCTCGGGACCCCGGGGGCCCATGCCGCACCCGGCCCCGGTTCACCGTTGCCGTCCGTCGATCCGTTCTACCAGTACAACGGCCCACTCGACGGTGTCGCACCGGGCACGGTCCTGCGCAGCCGGCCGATGGTGTTCCGCACCCCGACGCTGAACACGCCGATCACCGGATCCCAGGTGCTCTACCGGACCACCGATCAGTTCGGGAAAGGCGTGGTGACGGTGGCCACCGTCCTGCGTCCGCTGACCCCGGGCCCCACGCGCCTGGTCTCGTACCACATGGCCTACGACGCCCTCGGTTCACAATGCGATCCCTCCTACACCCTCAGCGGGGGCTACACCAACGGCACCGCGACCGCCGAACAGGGCGTGATCGCGGGCTACCTCGCCGCCGGTTACACCGTGGTCGTACCCGACTACGAGGGCGAGAAGCTGCAGTGGACCATCGGACGCCAGTCGGGCTACGCGGCGCTCGACGGAGTCCGTGCCGCGCAGGGCTTCCTGCGTCTGCCCCGCTCGACACCGGTCGGCCTCGTCGGCTACTCGGGCGGCTCGATACCCACCCAGTTCGGGGCAGAGGTCGCGCCGAAGTACGCACCCGAACTCAACATCGTGGGCGCCGCGGCCGGCGGACTCCCCGTCGATCTGGCCCACAACCTGCCGTACATCAACGGCAGTGCGAAGTGGGCAGGCGTGATCCCGGCGCTCGTGGTCGCCTACCAGCGCACCTACCGGCTCGACACCTCGACGTTCCTGTCCCCACGCGGACGACAGGTGGCCCAGGACGTGAGCGACGAGTGCATCTCCGAGTTCGCGTCGAAGTATCCGGGCCTCACCAGCGCGGACATGGTCAAGCCCCCGTACACCGGGTTGCTCGACGTCCCGCAGGTGGTCCGCGCGATCAACGACAACATCATGGGCCGATCGGGCACCCCGAGGACCAAGATGTTCCTCGCGGTCGGCCACTACAACGCGATCGGCGACACCCTGATGATCACCGGGGATGTCATCGGACTCGCGAACGAATACTGTTCGCGCGGAGTCGACATCACCTACAGGCAGCTCAACGGCCTGACCCACCAGGAAGCGTTCCTCCCGTTCGAGCCGCTCGCCCTGCAATACCTCACAGAACGCTTCGCCGGCGCTCCCACGCACAGCAACTGCGGAACGCTGCCGCGCGGGAACAGCCTGGCGCCGCTCCCGGTCCCCTGAGGTCCGGCGTCCGGGGCGGTCCCCAGCTCAGCCGGGTAGCGTCTCACCGCCGATCGGCGCGAGCACCTCACCGGTGTAGTACGACGACAGTTGCTCGGCGGCGAAGAACACGTACGACGGTGCGATCTCGTCGGGCTGGGCGGCGCGGCCCATCGGCGCCTGCGCGCCGAAGTCCTTGACCGCCTCCGCGGGCATCGTGGCGGGGATCAGCGGTGTCCAGACCGGACCGGGCGCAACACAGTTGACGCGGATCTTGCGCTCCATCAGCGCCTGGGCCAGCGAGTAGGTGAGCGCGAGCACCGCACCCTTGGTCGCCGAGTAGTCGATGAGGCTGTCGTTGCCCCTGAGCCCGTTGATCGACGACGTGTTGATGATCGCCCCGCCGCCGGTGAGGTGCGGGACGGCGGCCCGGCTGGTGTGGAAGAAGCTGTCGATGTTGACGTCGAAGGTGCGGCGCCACTGCTCGGGCGTCAGTTCCATGAAGTCGTCGACGGGATTCTGGTACGCGACGTTGTTCACCAGGATGTTCAGGGCGCCGAGTTCGTCGACGGTCCGCTTGACGATATCGGTGCAGAGCGCCGGGTCGGCGAGGTCGCCGCGGTAGGCGCGCGCCTGGCGCCCCTCCGCCTCGATCAGGTCGACGGTGTGGCGGGCGTCGTTGTCCTCCTCGAGGTACGCGATCGCGACGTCGGCCCCCTCCTTCGCGAAGGCGACCGCGACGGCGCGGCCGATCCCGGAGTCGCCCCCGGTGATGAGTGCGGTCTTCCCGGCCAGCAGGTCACGGCCGCGATAGTCGCGCATCTCGTCGCGGGGACGATCGGGCATGTCGTCGGTCTCACCCGGGTAGGGGATGGTCTTCGGCTCGTGCACGGAGTTGTCATCGCTCATGGCCGCCGAGTGCCCGCGCCGGCGAGCCCGGAAACATCGACCGC
Organism: Gordonia terrae; assembly: GCF_051789125.1. Classification (GTDB taxonomy): domain Bacteria; phylum Actinomycetota; class Actinomycetes; order Mycobacteriales; family Mycobacteriaceae; genus Gordonia; species Gordonia terrae_A. Next base: position 4,356,156 of record NZ_CP196526.1, read on the forward strand.
GCGATCGCAGGCGCCCCTCAGGGATGCTCGTCGGGCACTTCTTGATCGAGCTTCTCGTCGAGGGTCTCACCTTCGCGCTGTTCGCGAGCCGTCGTCCCGGTCCGGTCACTGGCCGACCAGTCCTCAGGCGGGTCCATGCCCTCCTCCAGCGGGTCCTTGCCGAGGCGATCCTCGTCGAGGTCCTCGAAACCCGCGGTGACCGTCAGGTCGGGGTTGATCCCCTCGGTCGCGGCGGTCGCATCGCCGCCCGCATCGTGTGTGCTCATACCTGTCCTCCTCATGTGTCGGTGCCGGGTGCCGATGTCGTGTGCCGGCGTCGACACACACGTCCTGGTCTACGCCGGATACCCGGGGAGTTACCGAGGGCACTGCCGGACCCCGGGGCGCATACCCGTCCGATCAGCGCCCGAAACGACGACCCCCGGGCGGTGCGGCAGCCCCGTGACCGGGCCGATTCCCACACCGCCTGCGTGCCAGGTAAACTCATTCTTCGCCCGAGACCGCTGGCATCTTCGTTGATTTTGTGGTTTGAGGGGTGAGGGTGACAGACGCCAACGATCACACCGCCGGCGACTCGCGCATCAGTCATGTCGGCAGTTTTCGATTCCTCTTCGACACCGAAGAATGGGAGTGGTCGGACGAGGTGGCCGAGATGCACGGCTATCGGCCCGGCGAGGTCACGCCGACCACCGAGTTGATCGCCGGGCACAAGCATCCCGAAGACCGGCAGTCCTTCGAGCAACTGCTCTCCACCATGCTCAGCAGGCGTATCCCGTTCTCGAGTCGTCATCGCATCGTCGACACCGCAGGCGAGATCCGTCATGTCGCCGTCGTCTCCCAGCAGCTCACCGACGAGTCCGGCGAGGTCATCGGCGCCGAGGGCTTCTACCTCGACCTGACAGCGATCGAGGAGAAGGCCGTGAAGGACCGCGTCGACGAGCACGTCGCGCGTTTCCGGGAACATCAGGGCGTGATCGAACAGGCCAAGGGAATGATCTCGATGGCCTACGGGGTGAGCGCCGATCGGGCCTTCGAAGTGATGCGGTGGCGCTCCCAGACCGCCAACGTCAAGGTCAACGAACTCGCCCGCAGCATCGTCACCGGCGTGCACCAGTACGTCATGCTCCCGGATCCGGTCCGGCAGTCGTTCGACCACCTGCTGCTCAACGCACATCAGAACGACAACTGAGCCTTCACCCTCCCCACCCATCGGCGGGGTTTTGCCGACTCCCCGGCGGGGTATTCACGTCCTGGTGGCCGCGTCGCAGATCGGCGGTCACCCGTGGCCGTGTGGCCGCGATCACGCAGCCCAGGTTGAGTACCCAGCCGTGCGGGCCTCGGAGTGAACGGATGGAAGAGTGAGCGGACGGGATTTCGGGCTGCCCAGCGGTGCGGCCACCCTGGAGCCGATGGGGGCGTCCTCGACGACCCTGCCGACCACGGCGTCGGTACTGGCGTCGGACATCGGCGCCCTGCAGCACGCTCGCGGGAGCACTCCCGCGGAGCCCGCCCGGATTCGGGTCGCATCGGTACCCCGGTCCCACGTGTACATCCGGCACCTGTCCCCCCTGAACAGCTCGGTCAGCACCCTCGACTCCGGGCCGGTCTCGGTCGTCCGGTTACCGGACCCGGTTCCGGTCGATGGCGCCACCGTCCCCGGCCGGTGGTGGCCGCCGGCGATGCTCGACCCGGCTTGGATCGCCGACCACCACAACGAGTTCGACGTCTTCCACATCCACTTCGGCTTCGATGCCCTGGATCCGACCGAGATGACTGCGGTGGTGGACGAGCTCGACCGGCACCGCAAACCGCTGGTGTACACACTGCACGACCTGCGCAATCCGCATCATCCGGACCCGGGCAGTCACGACGAGGTGCTCGACATCCTGGTGCCCGCGGCCGACGAGGTGATCACCCTGACCCCCGGTGCGGCGCAGCAGATCTCGGCGCGCTGGCACCGCGAGGCGACCGTGCTGCCGCATCCCCACGTCGTGCCCCCGGCCAGGTTCGCGCCGCGGGAGGCCCCGACCGACGAATTCGTCGTCGGTGTCCACGCGAAGAGCCTGCGCGCCAACATGGATCCGCTCCCGGTCATCATGACCCTGCTCGAGGCAGCGGCCGACTATCCGGACATGACCATCCAGATCAACCTGCACGACGAGGTGTTCGTCCCCGGGAACCATTGGTACAACCCCGACTTCGGCACCACGGCGCTGGCACTGTCCCGCCACCCCTACGCGCGCGTCCTCGTGCACGACTACTACTCCGACGACCAGCTGTGGGACTACCTCAGCGGCCTGTCGGTGTCGGTGCTGCCCTACCGCTTCGGGACGCACTCGGGATGGCTCGAGGCCTGTCATGACCTGGGGACGACGGTCATCGCGCCGAGTTGCGGCTTCTACGCCGAGCAGCAGGACTGCTTCACCTACGACTTCACCGAGGACCAATTCGACGCGGATTCTCTGGTACAGGCACTGGCACAGGCCTATTCGGCACGCCCGACCCCGACGACGTGGCCCGACCGACGCGCGCAACGGGTGTTCCTGGCCGAACAGCACGCGGCCCTCTACTCCCGGGCCCTGAATGCGTGACACGCTGAAGATCGCCATCATCGCATCGAGCCGCCACCCGATCGCGCAGCCGTTCGCCGGTGGGCTCGAAGCCCACGTCTGGCATCTCACGCGGGCGCTGACGCTCGCCGGTCACGAGATCACCCTGTTCGCCGGGGCGGGCAGCGACCTCCCGGTCGACTCGGATCGACTGCGCGGGCAGATGTTCGAACCGTCGGCGGCGGCGCGATCCGACGTGTCGATGCCGTCACTCGAGGTCATGCACGATCACCACGCCTACCTGTCGCTGATGTTGTCGTTCACCCGCAATCCCGGCGACTTCGACGTCATCCACAACCACAGCCTGCACTACCTGCCGGTGGCGATGGGTCCGGCGGTGGAGACCCCCATGGTGACCACGCTGCACACGCCGCCCACGCCGTGGCTGGAGTCGGCACTGACCCTCGCACCGGCCACCCGGTGCGTCGCGGTCAGCCATCACACGGCGCGCTCCTGGTCTCACGTGCTGGGCGAGATCCCGGTGGTCCACAACGGGGTCGAGCTCGAACGATGGCCCGTCGGGCCGGGCGGGGACGACCTGGTGTGGTTCGGCCGCTTCGTCGCCGAGAAGGGCGCCCATCTCGCGATCGAGGCGGCCCGGCGCGCCGGGCGACGTCTCCGGCTGGCCGGCCCGATCAGCGATGTGACCTACTTCGAGCAGCAGATCGCGCCGTTCCTCGGCGAGACGGTTCGGTACGAAGGCCACTTGCACCAGCACGATCTCGCGAGGCTCGTCGGATCGTGCGGCGCCACCCTCGTGACCCCCGTGTGGGACGAACCGTACGGTCTCGTGGTCGCGGAATCCCTCGCCTGCGGAACGCCGGTGGCCTCGTTCGCGCGCGGCGGGATTCCGGAGATCGTCGGGGACGACGCGGGTGTACTCGTGCCGCCGGGCGACATCGACGCCCTGGCCGAAGCCGCGGAGATCGCGGTGACCCTCGACCGCTCGCTCGCTCGGCGGCGCGCCGAGGGACATTGTTCCGACACGGCGATGATCGACCGTTACACGCAGATCTACGCCGACCTCGTAGCCGACCGGTTTCCGGCACGCTCGCGGGGCCAGGAGGTCCCGGCGTGATCGGTTACTACGTCCACCACCAGGGCCGCGGGCACTGTTCGCGAGCCACGGCGATCGCCGGGCATCTGGGCACCGACGTGGTCGCACTGACCAGTGCCGAGCTGTCCGATCCGGCGTTCGACGAGGTCATCGCGCTCGATCGTGACGACACCGATCCGAACCCCCGGGACGTCGACGCCGCGGGTCTTCTGCACTGGGCGCCGCGGCACGACGCCGGACTCCGCACTCGGATGGCGCAATTGGCTCGGTTCGTCGCCGAACGCCGGCCGGCCGCCGTCGTCGTCGACGTCTCGGTGGAGGTCACCCTGTTCCTCCGCCTGCTCGGCGTCCCGGTCGTCGTGATGGCCATGCCCGGGGTCCGCGACGACCTGCCGCACCAGCTCGCCTACCGGGCCGCGGACGCGATCCTCGCTCCCTGGCCGGCCGAGCTCTACCGGCCCACCTGGCTCACCGAGCACCTTCCGAAAACCGTGTTCACCGGCGGCATCTCGCGGTTCGACGGCCGACCCGCAGTCTCACATCAGACGTTCGCCGCCGATGTCCTCGTCCTCACCGGCGCCGGAGGCAGGGGCGGGGGCGGGGCCGACGGCGAGACACATCCCGCGACCAGGCTCGCCGACGACCTGCCCGATCTCGACGTCGTGGCGCTCGGGCCCGCTTTCGGGACCTGGGTCGACGATCCGTGGCCGTTCTTGTGCAGCGCCGGCGTCACGGTCATCGGCGCCGGTCAGGGCAGTGTCGCCGATGCCGCCGCGGCCGGTCGGCCGGTGGTGGTACTCCCCGAGGACCGACCGTTCGCCGAGCAGCGCACCACCGCCGACACCCTCGCCCGATCCGAGTTGGCCACGGTCGCCGCATCGTGGCCCGACACCGACACGTGGCGATCGATCGTGGCCTCGGCCCCCGCCTCGGCGCCCGACTGGTCTCGATGGCGGACTGCGGGCGCGGCCGAGCGGGCCGCGCGGGCGATCGAGTCGGTGGCGCACCGATGACCGCCGGTCCCGACCGGGTCGCGGTGATCACGATCGCATCCGGACGCCACCGTCATCTGCGACGACAACTCGAGGCCTTCGAGCACTCCACCGTGCGCCCGGATGTGCACATCGTCGTGGCCATGGACGATCCCGGTGTCGCCGCGGTCGCGGCGGACCATCCGGTACGCGTGCTGCCCTTCACCGGCGATTCTCTCGGCGGCCTGCAACTCGCCGAGGCCCGCAACGCGGGGGCGTCCGCGGCCGTCGAGGCCGGGGCGTCGATGCTGGTCTTCCTCGACGTCGACTGCATACCCGGGCCGACCCTGCTGGAGCGCTATCTCCGGTCGGCGGCGGCCACCGAAAACCTACACCTGCTGTATTGCGGGCCGGTCACCTATCTACCGCGAGATCAGCTGGTCTTCGATCCTCGGGAGCTGCATCGGTTCGCCGATCCACATCCGGCACGACCCGCACCCGGACCAGGTCAGACCCAGCTCTCCTCGGAGATGATGCTGTTCTGGTCGTTGTCCTTCGCCCTCACCACGACGGACTGGACGTCACTCGGCGGATTCCACACCGGTTACCGAGGGTACGGCGGCGAGGACACCGACTTCGCGATGTCGGCGCAGCACAACGGCTTTCGGATCGCCTGGGTGGGTGGAGCGCACGCATTCCATCAACATCACCCGGTCTCCAACCCGCCGGTCGAGCATCTCGACGACATCCTCGCCAATGCCCGGGTGTTCCACCGCCGCTGGGGGGTCTGGCCGATGGAGGGGTGGCTCACCGCTTTCGCAGAACGCGGCCTGGTCACGTACGACGCCACCACCGACGAGTGGCGCCGCACCGCGAGTCAGCGCCGGAACTTCGAGAACCGGATGGCGACCTGACGCGTACCGGTACCCGGTCGCGGTTCGTCGTAGGTGATCGCGTGGGTGTCGGTGACCGTCTGCACGATCCGCCATCCGAAGGTCGATTCATTGATCGACACGCCCTGGACGAGCTCGCCCCGGACTTCGCCGAGAACGCCGGTGGCCGACACGTGCAGGGTGATCTCGATGGAGGAGCCGTCGGCGGCGGCGGAGATTATCTGCGAACACACTTCATCGAGTGCCACCTTGGCGTCGATGACATCATCGAGCGCCCAGTCGTCGATGTACAGAGCGGTCTCGACGAGTGCGCGAACCAGTGCCAGACGGTCGGTCTCCGCAGGCACCCGCAGAACCGTGGGGGTGCCACCTTCGGTCGCGAGCTGGGAAACGGCGTCGGAGTCGGTCATCAAATGAGTCTTCTTCATCCGTTGATTGGTGTGAATGTTCACCGGTCTGGTCATGAGTGCCCCGCGCTGCCGTCGTCCAAACGCGGCCCCAGAATGTATGCCGCTCTGATCGTGCCCCCGATACACGTGCCGCAACGTTAGCAGAGGTCAGACCTACTGACCTCGGGCGTGAGATCCACATCTCGTCCCGTCCCATTTTCGTCCTTGCTCCACACGGGGGGACGTTTGACCCCGGCCCTGTCGCGGTAAACCCCCGACACATCGATGGGGCACTCGCATGACGTGCTCCCTCACAACGAGTAACAGACGGGACGGGAGTACCCCATGCCAGATCTGACACCCGAACGTGAAGTCGCCTCGCGGGAGGCGATCGCCCGACGACCCGGACGAAAGTCCCGCGGCCTGAAAGCCGTCGGACTCCTCGGGTTCGTCTGCCTCGGCCTCATGCTCATCCTGGCCGGCCTCGCCATCGCCGCCGGCGCGAGCGACCGCGACGCCACCGTCTGGCTCGCCATCGGTGCGGTCCTCGCGGGCGCAGCCGCCATCGGCCTGCTCATCGGCAGCCGAGTTCTGCTGCGCCGCCGGGCCGCTCGTGATGGAGACCGTGCTCATCAGGACCCGATCCAGCCCGAGACCACCGCCGAGGAAGCCGAGCGGTACGAGGAACGTTTCCACGGCTTCCCGGTCAATCACGACGGCAAGCACGAACGGGCTCGTGACGAGCGCAAGGAAGATCTGCGCGAGGACAGTCACCCGACGGGCACCGAATCCACCGACGAGAAGAAGGTCTGAGACATGCGCGCAGTGACCTGGCAGGGCAAACGCCACGTATCGGTCGACACCGTTCCCGACCCCGAGATCATCGAACCCACCGACGCGATCATCAAGGTGACCTCGACCAACATCTGCGGTTCGGATCTGCACCTCTACGAGGTGCTCGGTCCGTTCATGCAGGCCGGCGACATCCTCGGACACGAACCGATGGGCATCGTCGAAGAGGTCGGCAAGGAGACCGGAGATCTGCGGGTGGGCGACCGGGTGGTGATCCCCTTCCAGATCTCCTGTGGCTCATGCCTTTTCTGTCTTGACGGCCTGATGACGCAGTGTGAGACCACCCGGGTCACCGAACAAGGGACCGGTGCCGCCCTCTTCGGGTATTCGCAGCTGTACGGCTCGGTGCCCGGCGGCCAGGCGGAGTATCTCCGAGTGCCGCAAGCACAGTTCACCCACATCAAAGTTCCTCTGGGAAACCCTGATTCGCGCTATGTGTATCTGTCCGACGTCCTGCCGACCGCATGGCAGGCAGTCGCCTACGCCGAGATCCCCCGCGGCGGGACCGTCACCGTGCTCGGACTCGGGCCCATCGGAGACATGGCCGCGCGCATCGCCGCCCATCAGGGCGCCCGGGTGATCGGCGTCGACCGGGTGCCCGAACGGCTCGCACGGGCCGAGGCCCGCGGAATCGAGACGGTGAACTTCGACGAGGTCGACGACGTGGGCGACGCGATCCGCGACCTCACGGGCGGGCTGGGCACCGACTCGGTCATCGATGCCGTGGGGATGGAGGCGCACGGCTCCCCCATCAACAAGGCGATGCAGACGATGGTCGGCTTCTTACCCGACGCCATCGCCCGTAAGGCGATGTCCGAGGCGGGCACGGACCGACTCGGCGCCCTGTACTCCGCGATCGACGTCGTCAAGCGCGGCGGAACGATCTCGTTGTCCGGCGTGTACGGCGGTGCGGCCGACCCGATGCCCATGCTCACCATGTTCGACAAGCAGATCCGTCTCCACATGGGGCAGGCGAACGTGAAGCGGTGGGTCGACGACATCATGCCGTTGCTCACCGACGACGACCCGCTGGGCGTCGACACCTTCGCGACTCACGAGCTGCCGCTCGACAAGGCACCCGAGGCCTACGACGCGTTCCAGCGCAAGGCAGACGGCACCGTCAAGGTCATCCTCAAGCCGTGACGAGCGTCAAGCCCTGAAACCGGGACCGATGTCGATGTGGTCGGAGGACTCGTCGTCATCGGTCTCCTCGACCACGACCTCGGCCCGCAAGGTCTCGAGAATCCGGGTGAGGAGTCGCGAGACATGCATCTGCGAGATGCCGACCTGCTTGGCGATCTCACTCTGCGACATCGATCGGAAGAACCGCAGGGTGAGGATCGTCCGCTCGCGTTCGGTGAGACGTTCCAGCGCCGGTTGCAGAGTGACGAACTCCTCGACCATGTCGAGCCGTTCGTCCTCGTCGCCGAGGGTGTCGGCCAGTGTCCACCCGTCGGTCGACGAACCCGCTTCGGCGTCGATCGAGCTCGCCGTGTACGCCGACCGGGCGACCATCCCCTCGATGACCTCGGCAACCGGGAGTCCGAGGTGCTTGGCGATCTCGCTCGGACGCGGCGACCGGCCCAGCGACTGCAGCAGTTCCTCACTGGCTTTCGCGATGTTCAGCGACGCCTCCTGCGCACGCCGCGGCACGCGGATGGACCAGGTGCTGTCCCGGAAGTACCGCTTCACCTCACCCATGACGGTGGGCACCGCGAAGGCGAGAAAGTTGTTGCCGCGCTCGACATCGAATCGGTCGACCGCGTGCATCAGCCCGATGCGTGCCACCTGCCGGAGATCGTCGATGGGTTCTCCGCGCTCGGAGAACCGTCGGGCGACGTGGTCGGCCAGCGGCAGACACCGCCCGATGACTTTGTCTCGAAGTTGCGCCCGCCGGGCCTCGTCGGGTTCTCCGTGCATGGCTCGCAGGGCAGGAAGCACGTCGCTGTAATCGTCGTGCTCGCCACGGTCACCCGACGCCATTCTCACCACCAGACACAGAAGATTGTTCGAACCGATGCGCAGACATCGATGCCGCATCCAGACGTGGGACATGCGCAGCGGATTCGACGCATATCCGACACAAGCCAACCATGGTCACCGCCGAACGTCCACCCGCTGCACGTCTCCGCACTTGACGGCCGGATCCACGGGAAGGTCACAGCCGGGTAACGCTCTAGAGGCGTTTGTCACGAGATGGCCCCGGCCTTGTTTGCCCGTCCCCCGGCCCGTAGGGTGAGAAGTGCGGTTCAGGTAGAAGCTGCGTTCGAAGCGAAGAGGCGTCCAGGGCCCCTTTGCTTTCGCCACATCACGTTCCAACCCATCAGGACGATCGTGAACTTGGGATACGTAGGCGGATTCGCCCCTGTATCTGGCTTTCGATCGAAGTGATCGACCAGCTGACCAAACGCATTCCACTGAAACGAGAACATCATGAGTCTCACCTCTTCGACCTCATTTCGCTCCGCATTCGACCCGGCCGCCGAAGTCACACCGGAATCCCGTCCGCGCCTCGTCTCGCCCAATTCCTATTGTGTGCAAGGCTTTTCGGGAAGCGTCGACCGCGATTCAGCCGCCGATCTCGTCGCCGCACTCGATCGTGTGCTCCGCGGGCCGGTCGACGGCATCGTGCTCGACTTCTCGGGCCTCAACTTCTTCGGCACCGTCGGCCTGGTGCTGTTGCGCTCCTTCATCGACGACGCCGGCAAACAGGGCATTCCTGTTGTCCTGGTCGGTGGCCGTAACGTCACACGACCCCTCGAGATCTGCGGGATGGCGCCTTACGTCCAGGTTTTCGACGTGATCGAGGACGCCGGCCGGGCCCTCACCGAGGGCGCTACCGGACCCAGCACAATGGAATTCACCATCGCCGAATAGGCCGGAGCCACAACTCGCTGAGGCCTGAGCCCGCGAGATCACCGCTTGGAGGTGATCTGGCGGGCTATTTCGATGAGCTTCGTGTTCGAGTCCTGCGACAACCGCTTCATCAGATCGAAGGCCGCGACGGCGTCGATCCCGAACCGTTCCATGAGCATTCCCTTGGCCTGCCCGATGACATCGCGATTCGCCAACGCACTGTGGAACTGCTTGTCCTTCTGAACCGAGTTCCACGCGAGGGCGGCGTGGGTGGCGAAGACGACCCCGACCTCTTCGGCGTGGATGTCGAACGTGTTCGGCTCATCCGCGAAGAGATTCAGCGCACCGATCGTCGTCGAATCAGCGAACAGCTGGAACGACAGCACCGATCGGATCGGGGTCTCCGCCAGGGCGCGGCGACGATATTCCGGCCATTTCTCCTCGGTGTCGAGATCATCGACGCGCACGATGCGATCCGTGAGAGCGGCTGAGATACAAGGCCCTTCGCGCAATTCGCTCTGAATCCGGTCGTGCAGGTCGGCGTACTCGTGCGTCGAACCGAAGGACTCGATGGTGCGCCGGTCCGTGGCCACCGTGAGTCCTGCGTACTGTGCGCCCGGGATGTCCGCGAGGGCTCCCTGGACGACCGCCTTCGCGACCTGCTCGTCGTCGACATCATTGCGCAGTTCCCGTGCGAGTTCGGCGATGCGCAGGTGAACGTCGCCCTCGTCCGCACTGTCCACGTCGACCTCCTTCGGCACCCGAGCTCCGCCTGGAGCACACCGGGCATGGCCTCTGCCGACTTCGTCGGCACGAACCCTCAACGTAGCCGAGTCACCGTCCCACCGTGGGAGTCCGGGACGGTGCGGCACATCTACGTCGCGACACAAGCGCTATCCGACACCGATCAGCGCCAGGTGCACGTAGCGCGGCTGATGGAAAAGTGGCGCTTCTCTGTCCGAGCCGCAGCGAAGCCGTCCTCTCGTGGTCCACGACGGCCGCCAGGCCGCCGACATCGAGGCGCAGCCACCGATATCCCGGAGGCCTCAGCGGAATGCTGCCGAGCCGGTGAGCGCGCGTCCGATGGTCAGCTGGTGCACCTCGGAGGTGCCCTCGTAGGTCAGGACCGATTCGAGGTTGTTGGCGTGCCTGATCACCGGATACTCGAGGGTGATGCCGTTGGCGCCCAGAATGGTTCGGCACTCGCGGGCGATCTTGATCGCTTCGCGGGTGCTGTTGAGTTTGCCCGTGCTGACCTGTTCGGGGGTGATCTCGCCCCGGTCCTTCAGGCGACCGAGATGGTAGGCCAGCAGGTGACCCTTCCCGACCTCCAACGCCATGTCGGCGATCTTTGTCTGGGTGATCTGATATCCCGCGAGCGGCTTGTCGAAGACCTCGCGGGTCTGGGCATAGCTGATGGCGGTCTCCAGACAGTCGCGCGCGGCGCCGATGGCACCGAAGATGATGCCGAAGCGGGCCTCCCCGAGCGCGGTCAACGGCCCGCGCAGACCTTCAGCCTTCGGGAGCATCGCCGACTCGGGCAGCCGCACATCGTCCAGCACCAGCTCCGACGTCACCGAGGCGCGCAGCGACATCTTCTTGTGGATCTCGGGTGCGGAGAAGCCAGGAGTGTCCGTGGGCACCACGAATCCACGGATGCCCGCCGGGCTGTCGGCGAGGTCGGTCTGCGCCCACACGACGGCGACGTCGGCGACCGACCCGTTGGTGATCCACATCTTGGAGCCGTTGAGAACCCAGTCACCGCCATCGCGTTTGGCGTGGGTGCGCATGCCCGACGGATTGGATCCGAAGTCCGGCTCAGTCAGACCGAAGCAGCCGATCGCCTCGCCCGCGGCCATCCGCGGCAGCCACTCGTTCTTCTGCTCCTCCGAACCCCAGTGGTGGATCGAGAACATGGCGAGTGACCCCTGCACGGACACGAGGCTCCGGATTCCGGAGTCGACGGCCTCGAGCTCGAGGCAGGCCAGGCCGTAGGCCGTGGCACTAGTGCCGGGGCACCCGTAACCCTCGAGGTGCATGCCCAGCGCACCCAACCCGCCGAGCTCTGCGGCGATCTCACGGACCGGCAGTTTCGCATCCTCGAACCAGTCGCCGATGTGCGGACGCAGACGGGAGTCGGCGAAGCTGCGCACGGTGTCACGGATCGCGATCTCATCGGCGTCGAGCAGCGAGTCCAGGGCGAAGAGCTGGGGCAACGTGCTGGTGCGGGACATCGGGACCTCCGGGGACTCCGTAGTGCAGGCTGTCGCGACGAGGCGTCGAGAACGTTTGCAAGAACGATTGCATGCACTAACGTAGGTGCTCGGTCGCCGAGCGTCAACGCCCGGCCCGCACGCCGACGGGGAGGTCGGTTCCCCACACAGCGCGAGAGGAGCGACGGTGGTCGATGGCCGGCGTGCGCCGACACTCAAGGAGATCGCGCAGCGCGCGGGCGTCCATGTGTCGACGGCGTCGCGGGTCCTGCGCCAGGCCGAGCCCGCCGACGGCTGGTCCCCTTCGGCTCTGCGGGTCCGCGAGGTTGCCGACGAACTGGGTTACCAGCGCAATCTCTGGGCCGCCAGTCTGCGGACCCGCAAGACCACCACACTCGGCGTCGTCATGACCCGCCTCACCGACGGTGTCGTCGCGACCACCTATCAGGGCATCGAGCAGGCGGCGAGCCGAGCCGGATACTCCGTGTTGCTGTCGAGCCCGCCCGATGAACCCGAGGCACAGCGTCGGGCCATCGAACTGCTCGTCGGGAGGCAGGTCGACGGCTTGCTCCTGAGCGGTGTTCATCAGCCCGGCCGGGAGTTCATCGAGTCCCTCCGGATCCGCAACCTGCCCCTGCTGGCACTCACGCGGCACGCCGACGCCGGACTCCCCTTCGTCGGCGGCGATGACGTCCGGGGCGGGACCGTCGCCGCCCGCCACCTCCTCGACCGCGGGTACACCGATCTCGCGGTCATCGCCGGCCCCGGTCATGCGACGACGGCCACCGACCGGATCGCCGGATTCCGCGCCGAGACGGCCAGAGCCGGAGTCCCCCTGCCCGCCGACCGGGTGGTCGCATCGACATTCGAGGTCGACGGCGGCATCGCAGCCGGTCGTGTCCTGCTCGACCGGCCCAACCGGCCACGCGCGATCTTCGCGGTGTCGGACACGATCGCCGTCGGCGTCCTCGGCGTCGCCCGCGACCTCGGTCTGCGGGTTCCCGAGGACCTCGCCCTCATCGGCTACAACGACATCCCGATCGCCGCCCAGTTGCCCGTCCCGTTGACGACGGTCCGCTCCCCCGCCCGCGAGATCGGCGAGGTCGCGGTCCGCGGCCTGCTCGACCTCACCGCGGGTCGCGAGGTCGACTCGCACCGACTGCCGGTCGAACTGGTGGTGCGCGGGAGTACCTAGCGCAGATCGCGTCTCAGAAGTGCTGCGCCCCACCGTCGATCGAGATCTCCTCGGCGGTGATGAACGTCGACTCGTCGGACGCGAGAAATGCCACGACATTCGAGACCTCGTCGGGCTCGGCCGCGAACTGGTTGAGGAACGTCATGCCCATACCGGCCAGCCGCGGGTTGGCCTGATTGGTCTGCTCGATGCGCTCGACCATCGATCCCGACCCCATCGGTGTGATCACCGCACCGGGATGAACGGTATTGACCCGGATGTTGTGCGGGCCCAGCTCCGCTGCGAACGCCCGGGACATGCCTACCAGCGCGTGTTTGCTCGTCGTGTAGTGGACCATGAAGGGCTGCAGCTTCTTTCCCGCCAGCGAGCTGATCAGGACGACCGAACCCCCACCACGGTCGATGAGATGCCGAGCCGATGCGGTGACGGTGTTCCACACGCCGGTCACGTTGATGTCCATGGTGTCCCGGAAGCTTCGCGACGTCACCTCGTCCCAGGTCTGCGGGATACAGATCCCCGCGTTGGCGACCACCACGTCCAGGCCGCCCAGCGCGGCGACACCGTCGTCGACGGCACGCCGCATCCCGTCAAGATCGCGTGTGTCGCATCGTGTGAGAGACGCTGTCATCCCCTGGCCCTCGACCAGACGCCGTGTCTCGTCGAGGTCCGCCTCGGTCGCCGAGTCGTACGGCACACCGGGCAGCGGTCCAGCGAGGTCGACGCCGATGATGTGCGCACCCTCACTGGCGAGTCGCACCGCGTGGGCGCGGCCCTGTCCGCGGGCCACGCCGGTGATGAACGCGACCTTGCCCGCCAGTCGTCGTGCCGGAAACCCCATCCCGAACTCCTCTCGCCGGCGCCACGCTCATGCACGCGCCGGTGCCATCTGGCACCGCCCCGGAGACCCTACCGGGGACGGCCGCTCGCCTGGCTTGTTCGATCCACTCGCCGGGACATCGCGTCTCAGAGAGCCACGGGTTCGGCCCGTCGTCGCATCGCCCACGCGCGCGCGAAGCCGAACGTCGCACCGAGGATCATCACCACGGCGAGGATCGTGGCGACCCAGGCAGGCGCGGTGGCCGTGTAGCCGAACCACGCGGCCACCCCCATGGCCGCGCCGATGGCGAGGACGGCGCCGACGGGTAGGACCACCGCCGTCGCCACGACAGTCGCTCGGGTGTGGGGGTCTCCCGAGATCCGCAACATCCCGGAGATCCCCGCCAGCACCAGCAAGTAGCCGAACACACCGCTGACGGCGTAGACGACCAGCACGGGGTACTCGTCGTCGGAGTCACCGGTGAATGCGTCGGCCAGCAGGATCGCTGCGGGCGCCACGCCCACCACGACTCCGATCAGGCCCGCCGCGACCACCCGGCCGAGGTGGATTCCGTCGCGCTCCTGCAATCGGACACCCACGGCCCAGAGCACCCCGGCCACCAGTACGCCGACGACGGCGCCGCCCACAGCGGCGGTGATGATCAGCTCACCGGAGTCGGGCGGGAAGCTCGCGGTGTGTCCGGGCCCCCACGCCATCCAGATGTCGGGTCCGCCGGACGCATCCTGGCCGCCCGAGGCCAGTGCCGCACCCAGCGCGGCCACCACCGCACCGAACGCGGCGAACCCGGCGAGCTGCTTCCACATACGGTCACTATGGCCGTTCCCGGCGCCGACGTCCTCCCGGACACGCTGACATTCGACACCTTCGGTCAGGGCGCGCGCTGCCCTGAAAGATCCTGCGCCGCCCGGAACATCGCCACGACCGCCACCCGGACGTCGGCGCGGTCGCGGACCGGCCGATCCCAGTCCAGCCGCATCCCGACGACTCCCTCGGGGACGGTGACGTCGAAAGTCGCTGCGCGGTGGTCGAATCCGGTCATGGTCGCCGCGGTCGCGTCCGGGCGCCCACCCAGCATCCGACAGATCAGCAGCGAGTCGTCGGCGTGGTCGTCGTTCATGTGCGCGAGCACCGCCGCCACGACCTCCGGTCCGAACGCCGCCGCGCCGGGTCCACTGTCGTCAGTCATGGGCCGGGTCCGGCCCGGTGAGCACGAATCGCCCGACCCACCGCCGGAAGTGGGCCACGTCGCCGCCGTTGGCCTCGAACCACCCCCACGCACCGCCGGACGCACCGGTCACGTCGTCGATGACGAGTTCGATCGCCTCGCGCGGTGTTCGCAGGATGGGCGCGTCCATGGTGGTGCCCACCGGAATCCGCTTGCGCCGGCGCAACCGGGCGAAGACGCCGGCGATACCGGCTTCGGTCCGGTGGTAGTCGGTGATGACGGACTCCTCGTCGACGCCGGCGAGGAGCAGGGCGATCGCGACGATGACGCCGGTCCGGTCCTTGCCCGCGGCGCAGTGCACCAGGGTCGAACCGGCAGGATCGAACGCGTTGAGCGCGGCAGTCAGACGGTGACCGCCCGTGCGCATCATCGCGGTGTAGATGTCGACGAGAGCCGTGTCCGCGAGGCGGTCGACACGGGCGCCGGAGGACACCTGACGGTGGACGACCCGGACACTGGGCGGCCACGTGACGGCCATGCTGCCCAACTCCGTGGGATCGCGCAGATCGACGACGGTGGCGGGCGGCCACGGCATACCCGTCGGGTCCTCGTCATCGGGATAGGGTGCGTCGCTGCGGATGAGCACGTTGTGCGCGGTGACGCCTCCGCCGACGACCCGCAGGCCGCCCAGATCACGGATGTTGGCGAAGGTCCGCAGGTCAGCGTCGGATGAGAGCGTCACATCGTCCCCGATCGTCGGTGTACGCAGAGGTCGGTCGCATCCACCCTACGCAGGCGACGCCGCGTAGGGCTGCTCACGTACGGTGGCGGTCGAGCTGATCCGACCACTGCAGAAGGACCGACGGTGACGACGTACCACTCCTACGAGCCGCTGCAGGGACACCGGTTGTCCCACGATCCGATGAACGCGATCGTCGCACCCCGGCCCATCGGTTGGATCTCGACCGTGTCCGCGGACGGGGTACGCAACCTGGCGCCCTACAGCTTCTTCAACCTGTTCAACTACACCCCGCCGATCGTCGGATTCGCGAGTGTCGGTTACAAGGACACCGTCGCCAACTCCACCGCGTCAGGCGAGTTCGTGTGGAACCTCGCCACCGACGACCTCGGCGAGAAGATGAATGCGACCTCGGCTGCGGTCCCGGCAGGCGAGGACGAATTCGAGGTCGCGGGGCTGACCCCCCTGGCGTCAGACCTCGTCTCCGCGCCGCGCGTCGCGGAGAGCCCGGTGAGCTTCGAGTGCCGGGTGAGCGACTCGTTCCGATTGCGCACGGCGGCCGGGGACCGGGTCGACACCTGGATGGTCCTCGGCGAGGTGGTCAAGGTCCACATCGCCACCGACCACCTGCGTGCGGACGAGACCTTCGACACCGCCGGTGCGCGGCCGCTGCTGCGAGCGGGCGGTCAAGGTGACTACTTCTTGCCGAGCGCCGAGCACAGCCGCTTCATGCGACGTCCGAAACCGGCGACACGCTGAGCTGGGTGCCTTTCGCCGGCATCAGGCACCGAAACGACCGACGCCCCCGCACAATGGCGAGGGCGTCGGGTTCGACTGCGTCAGAGACTACTTCGCGGTGGTCGGCTTCTTGACGGGAGCCTTCTTGGCGGGCGCCTTCTTCGCGGCGGTCTTCTTGACCGCGGGCACGGAGGTGTCCTTGGCCTCGGCGACCTTCTTGGCCGGCGAGGACTTGGCGGCGCGGCCCTTGGCCTCGACGGTGCCTGCGGCGCCGTCGATCTCCTTGGCGGCGTCGTCGGCCTGCTCCTTGACGTTGCTGCCGGCTTCCTCGATCGCGACGGCGACGTCCTCGACCTCTTCGCTGACGCGACCGGCAAGCTTCGCGGCACGGTCGCCGACGAGACGGGTCTGGGTGGAGACGACGCCCAGGGCGTCCTCGGTCAGGTCGACCGCGTCGTTGTAGACCTTCTCGGCCCGCGACAGGTTCTCCTGGACGACCGGCTTGGTGCGCAGGCGCTCGAGGGTGGCCTCGCCACGCTCGGCGAGCGAGGTGTACAGGCCGTACGCCTTCTCCACGTAGGGGTCGGCGAGCTTCTTGAGCTCGTCTGCGGTCAACTTGCCGCGAAGCTCGTCGAGATCGCCGGGGACCTCCTCGGACAACGAGCTGATACGGGTCTTGGCCTCGTCGAGACGCGACTGCGCGGTCTCGGGCAGCTCGTTGATCAGCGTCTTGGTCTCGGTGTAGCGGGCCTCGAAGCGCGACTGCGCGGTCTCGGCGGCCGCCTCGGTGCGCTCGCGGAGCTCGGTGAGCTTCTCGGTGACCTGCGCGTAGGCGAAGTCGCCGGCGCCGACCGCGGCATAGAGAGGGGCATAGTTACGTTCGGTGGTGGTCACGCTGGACTCCTTTGTTCGATTCACCAATCGCGCTGCAGCACATGCGGTCTCGCTGTTCTCGGCATCGTCGCCGGGCGCATGTCGGGAAGTTCTGCCGCCTGTCGCCTCGAAACGTCCGGTGTCGCAAGCCGATTGGTCTCAGGCTTGTCACCGCGCGAGAAAAGAGAACCGCGGCGCCATCGGTATTGGTGTTTCCGTATTCCAGTATCCACGAAGTGCTAGCAAATGCAAGCATCTTGCTAACACTCGTGACCCAGCTCACGCCGGATGCGACGATCCGGGCGCCGTCAGGCGTACTGATAGAAGCCCTGGCCTGCTTTTTTGCCGAGACGTCCGGCCTCGACCATGCGCAGCAGCAGCGGAGGAGGCGAATAGAGGGGTTCCTTGAACTCCTCGTACATCTTGTCGGCGATGGCCTTGACCGTGTCGAGACCCACGAGATCGGCCAGTTTGAGCGGCCCCATCGGATGAGCACACCCGAGGACCATGGCCTTGTCGATGTCGTCGACCGTCGCGAACCCGCTCTCCACCATGCGGATGGACGACAGCAGGTAGGGAACCAGGAGCGCGTTCACCACGAACCCGGAGCGATCGGCCGAACGCACGACCTGCTTGCCCAAGACGTCGTGCGCGAAGGCCTCGGCCCGCTCACCGACCTCCGGGGTGGTCAGGAGTGTCGTGACGAGCTCGACCAACGGGAGCACCGGCACCGGGTTGAAGAAATGCAGTCCGATCACGCGCGAGGCATTCTGAGTTGCCATGCCCAGCTTCATGATCGGGATCGAGGAGGTGTTGGAGGCGAGCACCGCCTCCGGGTCCCGGACGACCTTGTCGAGCTCGGTGAAGATCCCGGTCTTGATGGCCTCGTCCTCGACGACGGCCTCGCAGACGAGCTGACGGTCGGCGAAATCGCCGAGGTCGGAGGTGAATCGGAGGCGCGACGATGCCTGTTCGCGCTCACGCGGGGTCAGTTTGCCACTCGACACCCCTCGGTCGAGCGACCGCAGCACCCGATCACGCCCGGCGGCGGCGAGTTCTCTCGTGAACTCGTAGACGAGCACATCTGCGTGGGCGCGCGCACACACCTCGGCGATCCCCGCACCCATCTGCCCTGCCCCCACCACGCCGACGCGGGAGATCTGCTGGCTTGTCATTGTCGGCTCCTAGTGGAAAGTTCTCAGCGACAACTGATTTCGTGAGAACACGGGTAACTACCCGGTACGAACCAAGCCCTGGATACGCCAGCAGGCGGCCCGCAGCGAAAGCCGCGGACCGCCTGACCGGTTCGCCGAGATCACGGAGAGGCGGTCGAGTTCCTAGTGGAACTGGCCCTCTTCAGTGGAACCCTTCAGCGCCGCGGTCGACGTGTTCGGGTCGACGGTGGTGGCGATGTTGTCGAAGTAGCCGGCGCCGACCTCACGCTGGTGCTTGACGGCGGTGAAGCCGCGCTCGTCGGCAGCCTTGAACTCGCGGTTCTGCAGGTCGACGAAGGCGGTCATCTGCTCGCGGGCGTAACCGTAGGCCAGGTCGAACATGCCGTAGTTCAGCGAGTGGAAGCCGGCCAGCGTGATGAACTGGAAGGTGAAGCCCATGGCGCCGAGCTCGTTCTGGAACTTCGCGATGGTGCTGTCGTCGAGGTGCTTGCTCCAGTTGAACGACGGGCTGCAGTTGTACGACAGCAGCTGGTCGGGGAACTCGGACTTGACGGCCTCGGCGAACTTGCGAGCCAGCTCGAGATCGGGGGTACCGGTCTCCATCCAGATCATGTCGGCGTAGGGAGCGTAGGACTTCGCACGCTCGATGCACGGCTCGATGCCGTTCTTCACGTGGTAGTAGCCCTCGGCGGTGCGCTCACCGGTGACGAACTGCTTGTCGCGGTCGTCGACGTCCGAGGTGATCAGCGTCGCGGCCTCGGCGTCGGTGCGCGCGATGACGACGGTGGGGACACCGGCGACGTCAGCGGCCAGACGAGCCGAGTTCAGGGTGCGGATGTGCTGCTGGGTGGGGATGAGCACCTTGCCACCGAGGTGGCCGCACTTCTTCTCCGAGGCGAGCTGATCCTCCCAGTGGGTACCGGCGGCACCCGCGGCGATCATGGCCTTCTGCAGCTCGTACACGTTGAGTGCGCCACCGAAGCCGGCCTCGCCGTCGGCGACGATCGGCACGACCCAGTTGTCGACGCTGTCGTCACCCTCGACGCGGGCGATCTCGTCGGCGCGCAGGAGCGCGTTGTTGATGCGACGCACGACGCTGGGGACCGAGTTGGCCGGGTACAGCGACTGGTCGGGGTAGGTGTGGCCGGACAGGTTCGCGTCACCGGCGACCTGCCAACCCGAGAGGTACACGGCCTTCAGGCCGGCGCGGACCTGCTGCACGGCCTGGTTGCCGGTGAGGGCGCCCAGTGCGTTGATGTAGCTGCCGTCACCCTTGGTCACGCCGTCCCAGAGGATCTCGGCGCCACGGCGGGCGAGGGTGTGCTCCTCGACGACCGAACCCTGGAGCTCGGCGACCTGCTCGGCGCTGTAGTCGCGCGTGATGCCCTTCCAGCGCGGGTTGGTGTCCCAGTCCTGCTGGATTTCCGCGGCGGTGCGGGGCTTTCCGACGTTGCTCATTGGCTACTTCGCTTTCGTTGTCCTGCTCGTCCCGACCGTGTCGGACGGGGCGACCGGCCCGGCGCGCCGCCGGAGCCTCTCTGCTGACAGACAGCCGACGTGCGTGACGAAGGGTCGAGATTCGCAAGCGGCTACATTCTCGGCCGGTTTGCGAACCCTCCGTCTCTGGGTCGGTGGTGCCTGAAGCAAGGGTGCCATACAACAAACCTGCAGGTCCAACCCTCACGAGGTGTAAATGTGGGCTATTTTTCGCCCGGGTGTTGCAAAGTTTGCGAATATTACTCTGTGAAACTGCATGGCGATCGAGCAAAAAAGTACGTCCGTACTGGGATTTCCTACTCGCGAGTATGTTCGCGGACTGCGGTCCGCTCGGACCCCCGTCGAGTTCCCATCGAACCGGTCGCCGCCTCATGGTGACGTGCTTCACAGGGCGCTTCGACCGGATGTGGTCGGCCGTGCGGGTGATTCAGGGAGTCGTGACGTGTTCGACGGCCGCGTCGAAGAGTCGCGTGAATCCCGCGGCATCGATCGGCTCGGCCGGTTCGGTCGGGGGTTCGGTCGCGGGCGTCGGCGCGCCGGTCACCGTCAGCTGGACGGTCGCCGGGCCCGAGGCGGGACGGTCGAGAACGGCGTATCCGGCGAACCCGACCTGGCGTCGGACACCGCCGTCGGGAAGCGTCGTGGTCACCTCGGACCGGGTGAGCAGCATCTGTTCGCCGGCCAGCAACCCGCCCGCGATCTCCGGCGGCGCCACTTCGGCGTACTCGGTCGACACGCGGGTCCCGGCCAGATTCCCGCGGGTGATCTCGGTCGTCGTAAGCGAGCACCTACCGGTGGTGGTGAGCCGGTCGGCATCGACATCGCGCCGGACGGTCGTGACCACTTCGACGAGGTTGGCGGTGTCTCCGTCGCGCGCGGCCAGCACGGCCGAGTTGTCCGCGGACAGTTGCGGGTTCAGAGCCGCATCGGCGGTGGGCCGGCAGAACTCCGGGGTGACCCGGGCGGACTCCGCGGCGTCGATGGCACCCTTGTTGCCCGCGACCAGGTCGCTCACCGACAGCGGTGCCGCGGTGAAACCGGGCGGCAGATCCGCCGCGGACAGAACCATGTCCGCCGGGCCCCGTGGCGCAGGCGCACTGACCGGATCGCCGGCACATCCGGCCACTGCGCCGGCGAGGGCGACGGCGAGGGCGACGGCGAGGGTCACCGCGACGATCGGCCGGCACACCGTCGCTACGGGACGGCGTCGGCCGGCGGGAGTGCGCACGCGGCCACCGTACCCTGTGGTCATCCCCATATCGGACGACCCTCGGTGCACGAGCACCGGTTCGAAAGGCGCGTGATGAGCCGGACCTATGTCGGGTCGCGACTGCGGCAGCTACGGTCGGAGCGCGGGTTGTCGCAGGTCGCGCTCGCGCAGACACTGTCGATCTCGGCGTCCTACCTCAACCAGATCGAACACGACGCCCGGCCGCTGACCGCGTCGGTGCTGCACAAGATCACCGAGGCGTTCGGTGTCGACGCCGGGTTCTTCGACTCGCAGGACGATGTCCGGCTCGTCGCCGAACTGCGTGAGGCACTGCTCGACGACGACCTCGAGGCCTCCCCCGGTGCACTCGACGCGCAGGGAATCAGCGCCATGGTCGCCGCGCACCCGGAGATGGCGCAGGCGATGGTGAACCTGCACCGGCGGTACCGCGTCGCGACCGACCAGCTCGCCGCGGCCACCGACGAGCGAGGTGACCGCAGCATGCGCGGAACGATCAGCGCCCCACACGAGGAGGTGCGCGACTACTTCTACCAGCGCCGCAACTACATCCACGAACTCGACGTCGCCGCCGAGGAGATGACCGCGCGGATGCGCATGCACTCGGCGGACATCAGGCGCGAGATCACGAACCGCATCGAGAACGTCCACGGCATCAGCATCGTTCGCCGCGTGGACCTCGGTGACTACACGCTGCACCGTTTCAACCGCGAACAACGACGCCTCGAGTTCTCCGCCTCCCTCTCGGCGGGACAGCGCACCTTCAAACTCGCCGGCGAACTCTGCTACCTGGAGTACCAGGACCTGCTCGACAAACTGGTCGACGAGGCGAACTTCAGCAGTGCCGACGCCCGGGCCCTCGGACTCCTGGGTCTGGCCAACTACTTCGCCGCGGCCGTCGTCCTCCCCTATGGCCAATTCCATGGTGCCGCAGAGGATTTCCGGTACGACATCGAGCGCCTCTCGGCGTTCTACGCCGTCTCCTACGAGACCGTCTGTCACCGCCTGTCGACCCTGCAACGGCCCAACCTCCGCGGCATACCCTGGTCGTTCGTCCGCGTGGACCGGGCCGGCAACATGTCGAAACGTCAGTCGGCCACCGGTTTCCACTTCTCGTCGAGTGGCGGCACGTGTCCGCTGTGGAACGTCTACGAGACGTTCGCCTATCCGGGCAAGATCATCACGCAGATCGCCGAGATGCCCGACGGTCGTAACTACTTCTGGGTCGCACGAACCGTCGAGCGCCGGGCCACCCGCTACGGCCAGCCCGGCAAGACCTTCGCGATAGGGATGGGATGCGAACTGCGCCATGCCGCCCGGGTGATCTACTCCGACGGCCTGGAGATCGGCCCGCAGGCGCATGTCACGCCGATCGGTGCCGGTTGTCGCGTCTGCGAACGGACCAACTGTGCCCAGCGCGCCTTCCCGGCACTCGGCGCGTCCCTTCGTATCGACGAGCACAGCAGCAGCGTCTCGCCGTACATGAGCCTGACCGAGAATCGCCCTTCCTGATCAACGGCGGCATTCGTCCTGCGCAGGAACCCCGCGCAGACGATCATCCAGCCAGGTCAATGTGTCCGGGAGCGCCGCGAAGATCCCGGTCATGTGCTCGGCCGGATACTCGCGGTACGACGCCGATGCCCCGAGCGCGCACTGCTCTGCGAACAGTGCGCGCGCCTGGGTCGCCGGGATCCACCACTCATAGGTTCCGTGATAGATGCGCACCGGCATCGTCGCCCGGAATTCCTTCATCGACGTGATCTCGAACAACCGCTCGGCAAGGGGCGAGTGGTAGGGATCGGGGTCGTTCGACAGGAGCTGGGTGGGCATGTGCGAGACACCCAGAATGCCCATGCCGGAGGTGCACAGGTCGCGCATCGGGGACGTCGCGAGCCAGCGTGCGGCGTTGTTGGCCATGGTGAGCACTTCGGGACGCTCGCGCGCCACACCGAGCATGGCGGCGTGGAACACTCCCGAGGCGAGGTTGGCGTTCATCGCGCCGGCGAGGGAACGGTAGTCGGCCGGAACACCTCCATATGCGGCGCCGACGATCCGCCCGGCCTGCTCCGGCGCGTAACCGTGGGCGAGCTTCGCCGCGGCGTTCGTCGCGATGGCACCCCCGGAGTACCCGTGGAGGGCGATCGGGCCGCGGGCGAAGTCGTCGGGGTCGAGCCGGCCCGCCGCACGCACCGAGTCCATGATGACGTGCGCCGCGACGTACGGTTCGGCGTAGGCCATTCGGGGGCCGGTGTGGTCGGGCACGATCACCGCGTAACCGCGATCGAGCGCCAACTGCGCGAACGGCGGGATGAGGTCGGTGATGTTGGTGTCGGCGTGGTACCCGTGGGCCAGCGTGTAGCCGGGCGTGCATTTCGTACCCAGCGCGACGATCGGCGAGTTGTGGATCAGCACCGGACGCGGGCGAGGCCCCTTCCATGCCTTGGCGGGGACGAGCAGGGTCGCGGTACCGAAGATCGGCCGTCCGGCGGCATCGACGCTACGGAACTTGATCTGGCGAGCCGACCGCAACGGAACAGTCATCAACAGTTGCGTCGCGCGGATGACGTCGCGCGTGGCGATGACGTCTCCGGGCGCACGGCTCGCGAGGTCGCCCGGCCAGTCATCGAAGAACCGGTCGCCGCTCGGCGAGGGCATGATCGCCTCGCGGAGTTCCTGCACCTCGCGGGAGGCTCCGGGAGTCACCGCGCGAGCGGGTATGTGTCGCAACGCTTTCACCGGTGGCGCCGGCACCACGGCGTCGATGCCCTCGGGGATCTGCGAGGGGACCGGACCGAGGTTCGGCGGCTCGGCACGTACCACGGACGGGACTCCCACGGCACCGATCATCATCGTCAGCGCCAGACCTGCACCGGTCATCACCCGCAACGTCCACCGCCGCCGGCTTCCCCACATCGGCATCGCCAACTCTCCTGTCACATCAGCGATCCAGGGTCGGCGCACCCCCGCTGGGCAGCCTGGCTCGAGCTCATACACGAACCCGCTTGATGCTAGACGGGCTGGAGTCCGGCTGCAGCCCGCCTCGGATCTTCACCCGAACGAACTACACGTCTTCCAGCGTCGACGGTGAGGCTATGGCACACATCACATTTCGATTGCGGACCGGACACCGTCGGGTCGGATTGGTCGATCGACCCAGTCGGCTGTCCTAGTCTGCGGAGGTGAGCGGACGCGACGACGCGGCCGCCACGCGGAGGTGTCCGATGACGGGTGACTCGCACCGACGGCGCCGCAGGCTCACGGGCCGCTGGGCGTCCACCATCATCGGCGCCTGCCTGTCGGCGACGCTCGGCGTCGCCTGCGCCGGATCCGCTTCCGGCGACCCACCCAACATGATGGCGGTCCCACCGCCGCTGGCCGACTTCGCCGACAGCGCCATCCCCGATCCGCCGGTCCCCCGTCTCGAGTCCATTCCCCGGCGTGCGCAGTCCGCCGGCTTCGGCCATCGCACACTGGAATTGCGGGAAGCGATCCTGCCCTCACCCACCGGCGACCCGATGTTCGACCGGTGGCCGGCCGGGCTCGGCGGATACACCCCGGGTGAGCTGATCGCCACGCGCGACGTCACGGGATCGTCCGGACCGGTGGTGACCGTACCCCTCCGCTCGGCCACACTGCTGAAGTTCCGCAGCACCGACGCACACGGCGCACCGGTCTACGGCACGGCGACCCTGCTGATCCCGCGACACGCGGCTCGTACGCCGATGCCGATGCTGGTGAACAATCTGCCGATCGACTCCCTGGGCGCTGCCTGCACGCCGGGTTTCACTCTTGCACACGGCTTCTCCATCGCCACCGGTGTCACCGACCTGATCCCGCCGACCACACAGCTCGCATTGCAGGCCGGACACGCAGTCCTCATCCCCGATCACCAGGGACCCCGGATGGCCTACGCCGAGCCGGTGCTGGCCGGACACGTGACACTCGACGCCATCCGCGCCGCGCTCCGCGTCGAGCCGGACTCCTTGCGGCGCAGCCGAATCGCGATGACCGGTTACTCGGGCGGCGCGATAGCCACACACGGCGCGACCAAACTGCTGCGCGAGTACGCACCGGAACTCGCCGAGCGTGTCGTGGGCGCGGCCCTCGGCGGCGTACCGGCCGACTTCCGCATGCTTGTCGGCAGCATGAACGCCAACCTCGCCACCGGGCTCTTCCACGCTGCGACCCTCGGCATCGCGCGGGAACGCACGGAGATCCTGGCATTGGCGAACCGCCCCGCGCGGTGGCTTGCGACGTCGCCGCTGAAGAATGTGTGCGTGATCCCCGCCGCGGTCGGCGGCGGAACATTCCTGCCCATGCAACTGCTGTCCAGCGATCCCGACCCGTTCCGGTCGCCGACGGCCGAGCGGATCTACCGGCTGACGCGGATGTCGGACCTGGCGTCGGCGACGCCCCTGCTGATCTACCACGGCACCCACGAATGGTGGATCCCCGCAGCGGGCGCCCGGGCGTTGTTCCGCGAGCAGTGCGCTCACGGAGTGAACGCCGCCTATCGGGAGATCTTCGGAGAGCACATCACCGGTGCGCTGCTGGGCTTTCCGGTCGCGCTGGACTGGCTCGACCGACGCCTGGCCGGCGAGCCGGCGGTCAGCGGATGCCGGCGCTGACCGCCGGAGCGGCCGGGCAAACGGTGGGACCGATCAGAAGACGAGGACGCGGAGGTTCTCGGCGACGCACGCGGGCTTGGTTTCTCCCTCGATCTCCACGGTGTTGGTGACGACCATGTTCACGCCCTTGGGCGTCTCCTCGATCGAGGTGATGACCGCGTTGGACCGGATCCGCGCGCCGACCTTCACCGGATTGGGGAAGCGCAACTTGTTCATCCCGTAGTTGAGGACCAGCTTGGGTCCTTCGACGGTGAAGATCTTGCCGGCGATCATCGGCAGCAACGACACCGTCAGGTATCCGTGCGCGATGGTCGTCCCGAACGGACCGGACTTCGCACGTTCCGGGTCGACATGAATCCACTGATGATCTCCGGTGGCGTCGGCGAAGGCATCGACCCGTTCCTGAGTGATCTCGAGCCACTCGCCCGACCCGAGATCCTCGCCGATCGCGGCCTTGAGTTCGTCGACACTGGTGAACGTCCGTGTGGTGTGCGTCATAGTCCGCGTAGTCTACCGTGGGCCCATGGGTACACCTCGCGTCGCACCGGGTGGTTTCCGGGAGCTCGGGCCGATCAATTTCGTCTACGCACGCGGGGCCGCGCGCGTGATGGGCGTCGAGGACGCCCACATCTTCTCCACCCTCGGACGCGCGAAGGGACTGTTCCGCGGCTGGCTGCACTTCAGCAGTCGACTCATGCCGTTCGGAGTGTTGTCGCGCAAGGACTCCGAGATGGTGATCATCCGAGTGGCGCACCTTCGGGAGTGCGCCTACGAGCTCGACCATCATCGACGCCTCGGCCGGCGCGCCGGGATCACCGCAGAGGAGTTCGATCGCATTCTGGAGGGTCCGGACGCCGGGTGGGGCGACCGCGAACGCGCCATCCTGCGAGCGGTCGACGAGCTCGTCGAGACCAAAGACGTCTCCGACACCGCGTGGCAGGCGCTGACCAGACACCTCGACGCGCGCCGGCTCATCGGCTTCACCTTGCTGGTCGGCCAATACGACAGTCTCGCGACCACGATTCACACCCTGCGCATCCAGCGGGACGAGCGCACCTAGCATGGAGTCGATCGCTCAGCGCCTGATGCGCAACGAGTATTTCGCGGAGATCTACGAACACCTGTGGCGACCGACTTTCACCCGGCTCTTCAGTCTGGGCGGCCGGTCCACGGCCGACTTCGATCGCGCCCTGCGCGCCTACCTCGCCCGCCCCGGCGACCGCCTGGTCCTCGATGTCGCCTGCGGTCCAGGCAATTACACGCGTGAGATCGCCGACGCACTCACCGGTGACGGTCGTTGTATCGGAATCGACTTCTCCGCACCGATGCTCGCACGCGCCGCGCAGACCAACGCCGTCGACCGGGCCGCCTTCCTGCGGGGTGACGCCCACGCATTGCCCTTCGCCGACAACACCTTCGACGTGGTCACCTGCCTGGCCGCGCTCTACCTCATCCCCGACCCCCTGCCCGTCATCGACGAACTGGTGCGAGTGACCGCACCCGGGGGCGAGATCGTGGTCTTCACCTCGGTGAGGACGCCACTCACGTCGTTCCCGGGCGTCCGACCGCTCGCCGGAGCCGGCGGATACCGCATCTTCGACGAGAACGAGATCGTCGAGCGCCTCCGCCGCACCGGCCTCGACGATGTCGAACAGACGATCACCGGCCAGGGGCAGTACGTATTGGCGCGCAAGACGGGATCACAGGTCCGTTCGAAGTGAGCGAGGACGCCCTCGTGCGGTTCACGATTCGAGGCTGAACGGGGCACCCAGCGCGGGTCAGAAGGACCGGTAGTCGCGGATGGTCATCCGCGGCCCGCGCCGCTCGGGGCGGACGCCGCCCCGCGTGACCATCCGGATGATTCGCTGTCGTTGTCCCGCATAGGGTTCGAGCAACTCGAGCATCCCGGCGTCGTCGACGGCCTCACCGATCAGGGTGAGGCCCACCAGTTTCGGGATGTGATAGTCGCCGACGTTGACGACGTCGGGATCGCCGAGCGCCCGCGACAGGGCCTCCGCCTCGGTCCACCGACCGACGCCGCGCAGCACGGTGAGCTTGGCCACATGACGTTCGACGTCGAGCGCGGTCGCCCCGCGGATCGTCCGCATCCGGACCGGTTCGATGCCGCTGCGATGCCACTCCCAGCTCGGGATGCGGGCCCACTCCGCCCGGGGTGGCGGGACCCTCATCGACTCCGGAACCGGGCCGGGTGCGGGAGTCCCGTAGCGGCGCAACAGATACCGCCATGCGCGGAACGCCTCGGCGCCCACGACCTTCTGCTCGAGGATCGCGGGCACCAGGGCTTCCCACACACGGTCGGTGCGTCCGAGGCGCAATCCCTCGGTGCGGCGGACGAGTTCGCTCACCACCGGGTGGCGTGGGACCAGCGCGCCCGGGTCGTCACTCGCCCCGAGGAAGTCGGGCATCTGCTCGAGCAACCAGTCCGCCCCCGGCCCCCAGGCACGTCCGGTGACGATCGTGCCGTCGGAGCGAACGGTCAGCGTGCCCGGCCCGTCAGGGGTGTACGCCGCCCGCCACACCGACCTGTCTCGCCCGTAGACGAAGGCGGGGTCGCCCGCACCGCGCCGGTGCAGACCGACCGTCGCCCCGATGTCGAGCGGCCACGGCGGCGTCCACTCACGGACACGTTCGGCGGCACTCACCGTTCCGAGGGTAGTGCGTGGACCCTTCGTGGCTCGTCGCTTGCGCTCCTCGCACCTCAGGGAGCAGAGAGCCATCTCCTGCTCCCTGACGAGGGGCCGGAGCTTGCGGAGGTCCTGCTCCCTGACGAGGGGCCGGAGCTTGCGGAGGTCCTGCTCCCTGAGGAGGGGCCGGAGCTTGCGGAGGCCCCGTCACGAAGGGTCTGGCGACTACAGGTTGATCATGTGCCCGATCGCACCGTGGAACGTCTCCTGCAGCGCTTCCGACAGGGTCGGGTGGGTGTGCACGTTGCGGGCGAGTTCCTTGGCGGTGAGGTCCCACTTGTGGGCCAGGGTCATCTCCGGGAGCATCTCGGAGACGTTGTCGCCCACCAGGTGCCCGCCGAGGAGTTCGTCGGTGTCGGCATTGGTGAGCAGCTTGACGAAGCCCGCCGTCTCGCCGAGACCCTGCGCCTTGCCGTTGGCGGAGAACGGGAAGGTCGTCGCCTTCACGTTGTAACCCTCGTCCTTGGCCTGAGCCTCGGTGAGTCCGAAGGACGCGACCTGGGGCTGACTGAAGGTCGCGCGAGGCATGAACCGGTAGTCACCGAGGGTCATGGTCTCCACGCCGGCCATGGTCTCCGCGGCCACGACACCCTGCGCCTCGGCGACGTGGGCGAGCTGCAGCTTGGCCGTCACGTCGCCGATGGCGTAGATGCCGTCGACGTTGGTCCTCATGTAGTCGTCGATCGCGATGGCACCGCGGTCGGTGAGTTCGACACCGGTCTTCTCGAGGCCGTAACCCTCGACGCGCGGGGCGAAACCGACCGACATGAGGACCTTGTCGACGGTGAGCTCGCCGTCCTTGTCCTTGGCGTCGGTGTAGGTGACGGTGACGCTGTCGCCGTTGTCGGTGACCGACTGCACGCGGGTGCCGGTGAGCAGCTTGATGCCGAGTTTCTTGTACTCCTTGGCGAGCGCCTTGGACGAGTCGGCGTCCTCGTTGGGGAGTACGCGGTCGAGGAACTCCACGATGGTGACATCCACGCCGTAGTTGGCCAGGACGTAACCGAATTCCATGCCGATCGCGCCCGCACCGACGATGACGATGGACTCGGGCAGCTCACGGGTGAGGATCTGGTCCTCATAGGTGACCACGTTCTCCGACAGTTCGACGCCGGGGAGCAGTTTGACCGTCGACCCGGTATCGATGATGACGTTGTCGAAGGTGATCTCGCGATCGCCCACCTTGATCGTCTTGGCGTCGGTGAACACGCCGTATCCGTCGATCTCGGTGATCTTGTTCTTCTTCATCAGGAAGTGGACACCCTTGACGATGCCCTCCGAGACCTTGCGGCTGCGGTCGAACGCCGCCCCGAAGTCGAAGGAGACGTCGCCGCTGATGCCGAACGTCTTGGCCTGATGGTTGAAGATGTGCGCGAGTTCGGCGTTGCGCAGCAGTGCCTTGGACGGGATACATCCGACGTTCAGACACACACCGCCCCAGTACTTCTCCTCGATGACGGCGGTTTTCATGCCCAGCTGAGCCGACCGGATCGCGGCTACGTACCCACCTGGACCTGCACCCAATACAACTGTTTGAAAGTGTTCAGCCACGACAGTCAGCCTACGTCGCGCGTGTGGCCCGCCGCAGGGCGTCCCACTACTCGCCGGTAGCCTGCCGCCATTTTCAATCACTGATTGAATCGTCGATTGATCTGTGCTTTCATCTCAGTGTGACCCAGAACACCCGCGCGGGTCGGGGTGCCGGCCGGTCCGGTTCGACGCCGATGCCCACGCGCGACACCCTGCTCACCGTCGCCGAGAGCCTGTTTCTCGCAGACGGCTACGAGCGTGTGTCGGTGCGCGCCATCTGCGCGGCCGCCGACGCGAACCCGGCCGCCGTCCACTATCACTTCGGCACCAAGGACGACCTCACCATCGCGTTGCTGGAGTCACGCCTGGGCCCGCTGTGGGCCGATCCGCTGGGGTCACTGGACCCGTCCGCCCCGGTCGGCGAGATCGTCGACATCGTGGTGTCCCCGTTCGTCGACCTGCAGCGCGACCCCACCGGCCACCTGCACCTGCGCCTGCTCTCCCGGTTCGTGTTCGCTCACCCGACCGCGGGCTGGACGTCGCGCTGGTTCGACCTCGACCCCTTCGCCGACATGCTCACCGAGGCGGTACGCGGACTGACCGCGACCGAGGCGCGACGCCGCTGGGCGCTGGCCTTCCAGCTCATCCTTCTGCGGTTCGGCGGCACCGAGACGCTGACCGCCCCGGCGGTGGCCTCCCTCCGGGGTTTCGTGACCGCCGGCCTCACCGCGCCGCCCGGGCAGCACTCCGACTGACCCACCACCCGACAGAGAGGACCCGACGTGGACAGCCCCACCGCCGGACCGTTCAGCCCGGCACGCCTGGGCCCGCTGACCCTGCGCAACCGTCTGATCAAATGCGCGACCTTCGAGGGCATGACCCCCGACGCCCTCGTGACCGACGAGCTGATCGAGTTCCACCGGGAGATCGCGGCGGGCGGCGTGGCCATGAGCACGGTCGCCTACTGCGCGATCTCCCCGGAGGGCCGGACCGACCGGCACCAGATGTGGATGCGGCCCGAAGTCGCGCCGGGGCTACGCCGCCTCACCGACGCCATCCACTCCGAGGGCGCACTCGCCGCCGCCCAGCTCGGGCACGCCGGTGCGGTCGCCAACTCGGCGTCGAATCGCGCCAGATCGCTCGGACCGTCGCGGATTCCCGCCCCGATGGGGATGTCGGTGACGCGCAAGATCGGTGTCGACGACATCGCCGCGCTACGGATCAAATTCCGGCAGGCCGCACGCATCGCCGTCGACTCCGGCTTCGACGGCCTCGAGATCCATTGCGGGCACAGCTATCTCATCTCCAGTTTCCTGTCCCCGTTGCTGAACCACCGGCGCGACGGATACGGGGGCAGCCTCGTCAACCGCGCGCGGATCGCCCGCGAGGTGGTCGAGAGCGTGCGCGAGGAGGTCGGCGATGAGGTCGCGATCTGGGTGAAGCTCAACATGTTCGACGGCGTCGGTCGCGTCGACCTCGACCGCTCACCCACCGCACGCGCCCGCGGACGCGCGAAGCTCAGTGGCTTCAACGTCGACGAGGCATGTCAGGTCGCGCAGCTGCTGGAGTCCGACGGCCACCTCGACGCCATCGAACCGACGGCAGGCAGCTCACTTCTCAACCCGATGTACCTGTTCCACGGCGAGGCCCCGCGCAAGGAGTTCGCCGACGCCTTCTCCGGCGCGATGAAGTACGGACTGAAGGCCTTCGCACCGTTCTTCCTCAAGCACTATCGCTACCACGACGCCTACCTGCTCCCGCTGGCCCGGGAACTGCGCAAGGCCGTCGATCTGCCGCTCATCCTGCTCGGCGGCGTGACCGACCGCGCGTCGATGGACCTCGCGCTCGCCGAGGGCTTCGACTTCGTGGCCATGGGGCGCGCGCTGTTGCGGGAACCCGACCTCCCGCTGCGCCTGGCCGCCGACCCGACGACGACATCCAAGTGCGTCCACTGCAACCTGTGCATGCCGACGATCTACACGCACACGCGCTGCCCCATCCGGACGGGTGAGGTCCCGGATCCGCTCGCGGTCGCCGCACCCGTGGGCGGCGCCGCGAGCTGACGATCACCGGCGCACGAACTCGCCGTTGCTCTCCTCGTCGTCGTAGTACTCGATCGTCATCCGCGGTCCGTCGAAGGTGACCTGGGAGATCGTGCCCGCTTCGGCGTTCTCGTTGAGCAGCGTGAAGGTGAAGTCGTTGCCGTCCCAGTGAGCGAGTTCGTGTTTGCGGACCCCGCCCGGACCCATCTCCAGGATCAGCTTGCCGTCGCGTTCGACGACCTCGGCCGGGCCGTAGACCGGATTGGCGTAGGTGCCCACGTACGACGGCAGCGGTTGCGCCGGTGCCGGATCGGTCGGGCGCGGCTTGCCGACGAGCACACCGTTCGGGACGCTCAGCGGCGCATATGCCTTGGCGTAGAGGTCGCGCCAGTCGTTGCGGACCTCACCGAACTGGACCAGGTCCATGAACTCGGCGGCGATCGCGTCGACCGCCCCGACGGGCGCGGCGTTGGACAGCACGACGATGGCGGTGTCGGCGGACGGCAGAATCGAGAACACGGTTCCCGCGCCCGAGGAGAAGGCGCCGGCGTGGTTGAACTGAGTGCGCGCATCCTCGGTCACGCCGACGTTGAAACCGTAGCCATACGATCCGGCGCGGGAGTCGGGCGTCTTGGGCGGATTGGAGATCACCTGGGAGGACACCGCAGGCAGCAGGGCGTCGGCGGCGACGATCTCCTGTCCGGCGTGTTGGCCCTGTGCGAGAACCATCTTCAGCCAGATCGCCATGTCGTTGACCGATGAGCTCACGCCTCCGGCCGGACTCTGCGCGTCGGGATCGCGCGGGATGGGTGTCTGCACCCACTTGCCGTCGGCCTTGACGTGTCCGACAGCGCGGTCGGGCCTCTTCTCGAAGTCGATGTAGCGGGAGCTCGTGCTGCTCATTCCGAGGGGCCCGTAGACGAGGTCCTGCGACAGCGTGGGCCAGTCCTTGCCGGCCTTCACGGCCACGGCCTCGGCTCCGGCGGTCACGCCGAAGTTGGTGTAGGCGTAGCTGATGCGGAACGGGTCGAGCGGCATGAAGCGCATCCGCTGCAGGATCTCGTCGCGCGAGTAACCCATGTCCTCGAGCTTGTCACCGGCGTGGTCGGGTAGCCCCGAACGATGCGAGTACATGTCGCCCACGGTCACGGTGCGGGTGACGTACGGTTCGGCCAGTGCGAACCACGGCAGCGATTCGACGATCGGCATCTCCCAGGTGACGGTTTTGTCGGTCACCGCGGCACCCACCACCGTCGAGCCGACCGATTTGGACACGGAGGCGAGCTGGAAGACGGTGTTCGCGTCGACCGCGTCACCGGTGTCGATGTCGCGGACGCCGAACCCCTTGGCGTACTTGGTCTGTCCGCCGGAGACGACGGCGACGGCGATACCCGGGATCTTCGTCGACTCCATGATCGAGCCGACGAGGTCGTCGAGCTGACCCACCGCCTTGTCGACCGCGCCGGCCGGTAGCGGCTGGGCCGCGACCTCATTCGGATTCACCAGGGCCGACGAGCTCGCAGGCGAACCCGTTCCCGACGACCCGCTGTCGCAGGCGGCGACGAGCGCGATGACCGAGAGCGCGGTGCAGGTGATCATCGGCAGGCGGCCCCATCTCGGGCGCGGGCGCACCCGGTGGTCCGTGTGGCGAACAGGAACCGACTGGTCGGGGGCCATAGAGATCTCCTCATCCTCGCCGGGCAAAGATACCGCGCGGCACCTGCGTCCGGGGGCCGATTCGGGCCGTTCACCGACCGTTCGCCCACGCCCGGCAATGGCTTCGCCCTGCGCGAAACGACACCGACCACACGTCTGACACCACACTCCCCCGCGTACGTTGGACGCCATGACCGCGCACGACGACGCCCGTTCTCCCGAAGCCACGTCCCCCGATTCCGACGATCCCCACCAGTGGCTGGAAGAGGTCACCGGCGACGCTGCGCTGTCATGGGTTCGCGCGCACAACGAGCCCACCGTCGCCGCCCTGACCGCGTCGGAGCGATTCCGGGAGCTCGAGGCCGCCACCCTGGCCGCCCTCGACACCGACGACCGCATTCCCTACGCCCGCCGCCGCGGCGAGTATCTGTACAACTTCTGGCGTGACGCGGCGAACCCCCGCGGGCTCTGGCGCCGCACGACCTTCGACTCCTACGTCACCGACTCACCCGAGTGGGACGTCCTCATCGACGTCGACGAGCTGTCACGTGAGGAGGACGAGAACTGGGTGTGGGCAGGCGCGACCGTGCTGCGGCCCGAGTACGAGCGGGCGCTGATCTCGCTGTCGCGCGGCGGCGCCGACGCGTCGGTGGTCCGCGAGTTCGACATCCCCTCCCGCACCTGGGTCGCCGACGGCTTCGCGCTGCCCGAGAACAAGTCGAGCGTCGGCTGGATCGACCGCGACACCGTCTACGTGGGAACCGATTTCGGCGTGCAACCCGATGGCCACGGCTCCTTGACCGACTCCGGGTATCCGCGTGTGGTCAAACGCTGGACGCGAGGCACGCCGCTCGAGGACGCGGTGACCGTCTTCGCGGGCGAGCCCGGCGATGTGTCCGTACACGCGGTCTACGACAGCACCCCCGGTTACGAGCGCCACTTCATCGGGCGCGCAACCGATTTCTTCAACTCGCTGGACTACGAGCTGCGCGACGGTGAGCCCGAACTGCTCGACGTCCCCACGGACGCGAGCGCCGGTGTGCGCATGAACTGGCTGCTGGTGATGACGCGCTCACCATGGGAGGTCGACGGCACGACCCACGTCGCCGGCACCCTGCTGGCCTTCGACTACGAGGCCTACCGGACGGGCGCCCGGGAGGCCACGGTCCTGTTCACGCCGGACGCGCACACGAGCCTCGTCGACTATGCCTACACCCGTTCGCATCTCATCCTCGTGCTACTGCACGACGTACACACCCGGGTGGAGGTCCGCGAGCTGGGGTCGTGGACGGTCGTCGACATGCCCGGCCTCCCCGACCTCGCGACGGTCTCGGTGCTCGACACCGACCCCGACGAGAGCGACGAGGTGTTCTGGTCGGCGTCATCGTTCACCGACCCACCGAGCCTGCTGCACGGTGAGAGCGGCGGCGCTCCACAGGTCATCAAGCACAGCCCGTCCTTCTTCGACTCCGAGACCGTCACCGCGGAACAGCATTTCGCCACCTCAGACGACGGCACCCGGGTTCCGTACTTCGTGGTCCGCCGACGCGACGTCTCCTCCGGTCCGACGCTTCTCTACGGTTACGGCGGTTTCGAGAACTCTCTCACCCCCGGTTACCTCGCGGTCGCCGGACAGAGCTGGATCGAGCGCGGCGGCATCTACGTCATCGCCAACATCCGCGGCGGCGGCGAGTACGGACCGTCGTGGCACACCCAGGCCCAGAAAGCCGGGCGGCACAAGGTCTACGAAGACTTCGCCGCGGTCGCCCGCGCCCTCGTCGACACCGGCCTGACGACACCCGAACAGCTCGGCGCCCAGGGCGGTTCCAACGGTGGGCTGTTGATGGGTGTGATGCTCACGCGCTACCCCGAGTTGTTCGGCGCCCTGGTGTGCCAGGTGCCGCTGATCGACATGAAGCGTTATCACCTGCTGCTCGCCGGTGCGTCGTGGATGGCCGAATACGGCGACCCCGACGACCCCGAACAGTGGGAGTTCATGAAGCCGTTCTCGCCGTACCAGAACGTCGAGGCAGGCGCGGCATACCCGTCCATCCTGGTCACCACCTCGACGCGCGACGACCGTGTCCATCCCGGGCACGCACGCAAACTCGTCGCGCGACTCGAGGAGACCGGACACGACGTCATGTACTACGAGAACATCGAGGGCGGCCACGGCGGCGCAGCGGACAACAAGCAGGCCGCATTCAAGTCGGCGCTCGCCTACGAATTCCTCTGGCGGACGTTGTCACCCACGACCTGACACCCGATTTCGTAGCGAAAGACGGTGCTATATGCCATCTTTCGCTACGAAATGCCGGTGTACGACCACTGCCGCCGGGCGCACGGACCGATCGCCGACGAGCAAACCCGGCCGCAACAACTCGGCGACGGTGCGATCCGCGGCGGCATCGTCCACCGCCCGGACGTCGACGGCTTCCATCGTCCGGGCGTCGAACTCGACACCGGGCACCGGACTGACCACCACACCCCCGCGCCCGGCGATGATCCGCTCGAGTCCGGCACGCAGCAGTTCGAACGCGGGGCGGTCCGCATCCGACGCCGACGCCGCGCACGTCGACGCATCGGTGTGCAGCGCGAAGAGGTCGACGAGGAGCGGTGTGTCGGCGGCCGCTGCGGCCGGGGCCTTCGTCGCGTCGACGAGACGTTCGATGGTCCGGGTCTGGCGCGCCACCACGAGGGCGAGGTCGGACACCTGCTCCCGGAGCTGTGCGAGGGCGTCGATCTGGCGGGGCGTCGGCTCCTCCGAAGTCGTCATTTCCACAGCGTAATCACCGGCGCCCGGCCGGTCGTCCGAGTCGACGAGGCCGTCGGCGCTGCTAGCATCCCCGATCGTGGGCGTAATCGGGATCGACCTGGGAACCACCAACTCGGCGATGGCGAAGATCGACGCCGACGGCCGCCCGGAGGTGATCGTCGGCCTGATGGGGGCACCGACGACCCCGTCGACCGTGCTGCTCACCTCCGCCACCGATCACGTCGTCGGCGAAGGAGCGCGCCGGCAGGCTCGTCTCGACCCCGAGAACGTGTGCAGCCTCGTCAAACGGCGAATGGGTGACGCACAGTGGCGCTTCGTGGCTCACGGGCAGACCTGGTCGGCGCCCGCGATCTCCGCGCTCATCCTGAAATCCCTCATGTCCGATGCGGCTTTCGCCGGCGAGCAGGTCGAGCGCGCAGTCATCACCGTGCCTGCCTATTTCGGCGACGAGGAGCGCCGCGCGACCATCCAGGCCGGGACCTACGCGGGCCTCGACGTCGCCGCGGTGCTGTCCGAGCCGATCGCCGCGGCGCTGTCCTACGGCTTCAGCCGGATCACCGACCCCTTCGCCAAGGACACCCCCGACGAGACGGTCCTGGTGTACGACCTCGGCGGCGGCACCTTCGACGCGACGGTCATCGAGCTCGCCGACCGCCGCATCACCGTGCTCGCCGTCGACGGCGACCATCAACTCGGCGGCGCCGACTGGGACGAGCGCCTCGCGCTCCACCTGTCCCGTACCTTCTGCACCGAGAACCCCGATGCCGAGGACCCGCTGGACGACTCGGCCGGATCGCAGACCTTGATCCTGGCCGCCGAACGGGCGAAACACGAACTCACCGAATCAGATTCGACGTCGGTGATCGTGGCGCACGACGGCGCGCGGTCGGTCATCACCGTCACCCGCGCCGAGCTGGAGGAACTCACCCGTCCCCTGCTGGCCCGCACAGTAGAACTCACCAGGTCGTGTCTGGCAGCGGCCGAGCGGCGCGGGGTCGGATCGGTCGACCGGGTACTCCTCGTCGGCGGCTCGTCGCGGATGCCGATGGTGACGCGCGAGCTGACTGCGGCACTGGGCAAGTCACCCGAACTCGACGACCCCGACCTCGCCGTCGCCCGCGGAGCCGCCATCTACGGCGAGAAACTGGAGATCGAACGACTGGTCCGTGCCGACCTCATGACCCGGGGTCGGCTCCGCGAGGACCGCGGGCTCGACACCGTCAACGCGGCGGATCTCGACGAGTCCTGCACGCGGGTGGCGCAGGCGTTCGCGCTGCCGGTGAGCAGCGTCCGGCGCATGCTCGAGATCTCCGTGGACACCGTCGTGTCCCGGGGCTTCGGCGTGCTGGCGGTCAACGGTCACAACGGCGAGCTCGAGGCCAGCTGGCTCGTCCACCGCAATCAGACTCTGCCCATCCGGGTTCGACGCTCGTTCGGCACGATGCGCCGCGACCAGACGCGCATCGAGTTGGTCGTCCTGGAGCAGCAGGGGCAGGCCGCGTCCCCACGACCCGAGGACGCCAAGGTCCTCATCGAGGGTGCGATCACCGACATCCCACCCGGTTACGACGAGGGGAGCGAGGTGTCGGTCACGTTCGAGATGGCCTTCGACGGCGTCCTGCACGTTACGGCCTTCCACGTCGACGCGCAGATCCCGCTCACCTTGTCCGCGAAAACCGGTGCGTCGCTGTCGAAATCCGAGGTAGAACGCGAACTCGAGCAGGTGCACCGGTCCCGGCGACGGGACCGATGAGGCACGGTACGGCAGAGCTGGGGGTGTGATGGAACCGTTCATCGGCAACGACTACCGCAAACGCGTGCTCGCCGTGGTCGAGAAGCGCGGCGGCGCCGGGGAATCCGATGTGTTCGAGCTCTACGACATCCCCATCGACGAGGCCGAACGTCTCGGTGACGACGTGGTGTCCCGGCGCCTCGACGAGGTGTGGGCGTTCTGGCAGAAGCAACGGGACCACCCCAAATACCGCGTCCTGGTCGCGCGCCTGGTGGCCGAGCACGACGTCCGGTCGGCCCCGCTGCGGCACAAGACCGGTCGTATCGCCGAGGCGCGTGCGGTGCGCACCCGCCGCGAGTTGCGCGACCAGAAGAGGTTCGAGCTCCTCGACAACGCCATCGCCCGACTCAACGAGCGCTACGGCGGCATCCCGGCGTCCAAACGTCAGGGACTCGACGACATCGGAGCCATGGGCGGTCTCACCGCCGCCGAGATCGCCACGCGGCTCCGACGACACCGGCTCATCGACGACCCGCCGTCGGCGGCGCCGGCCCCGGCCGCCCCGCCAGCGGTTCTGACCGAGCGGCAACGCAGCCAGATCGGTGACCTCCTGGCCGAATTCGACCGCCTCCACGACGGCGAACCCACCCCGACCCTGCTCACGTTGCTGCACCTCGACACCGACGACGCGGCCGATCTCGCGCTCGTCGGGTCGCGCGCCGCCGCGCTCAACGACCGTGCACGCGAACTCGCCGCGGGGCGCATGCGGGCCGTGAT
Source organism: Gordonia terrae (assembly GCF_051789125.1). Lineage (GTDB taxonomy): Bacteria > Actinomycetota > Actinomycetes > Mycobacteriales > Mycobacteriaceae > Gordonia > Gordonia terrae_A. Next base: position 4,395,290 of record NZ_CP196526.1, read on the forward strand.
CGACGAACTCCTGGTGCACGTGAACGACGTCCTGCTGGCCGATCCCGCACTCGCGCAGGCGTATCGGCAGTCCGTCGTCGACGAGGTGACCGAACACCTGCGTCCTCGCGTCCGCGCGGCGGTGCTGGTGGAGGACGAACTGGGTGCCGGTGACCACGAGTTCCTCCTCGCCGAGGCGAAGGCGCTCGGGTTGGGCACCCGCGACGCGAGCCGGGTGATCGCGACTCTGGCAACAGAATTCGGGGCGCGAGTGGTCACAGCGGCTGGCGAACCCCCGGGGAGGGTCGAGCCCCCTCCTCCGTCGGTTGAGCCTGTCGAAACCCCGTCCCGAGGGTGGGAGAACGAGCTACGCGCCGCACGCGCCGCCCTGCGCGATGGCCTGCCGTTCCGGGCACGCATGGCGGTCGCCGAGGCACGGGCCGCCGCCGGAGACGATGGCGATGCCCTCCGCCGAGTCGCGGCGGTCGCCGCCGAGGTCGAACGCGTCGCCGACAAGGCTCTCGAGAACTACCGACGTGCGCAGGCACTCGCCGCCGACAACCGCCACGTCGCCGCGCTGGAGCTGTTCGAGGTGCTGCACCGCGAGGCACGCGATGTGGACCGGGCCGGCGGCGCCGACGGGAACCTCGACGCCCTGCTCGACGCCGCGCGCGCCGTGGTCGCCGCAGCCGACGAGCTGGCCCGGACGGCGGACGCCGACACCGGCAGGCTGGCCGCGGTGATCGAGATGCGGCGCCGGATCGTCGACCACGAGGGACTCAACGCCGTCGCGGACCGTGTCAGCGTCGAGCCGCCCCGCAATGTGCGCGCCATGACGGGTCGGGACGGCACCACCGTGTCCTGGGATGCCTCGCCGACGCCCGCGGTGGTCTACCGCGTGGTGCGGATCGGCGCAGACGGCTCGGCCCGGACCCTCGGTCGTACGGCGGCGACCGAACTGTCCGACGGCGGCCCGGTCGGCCCGATCACGCCCGTCTACGAGGTCACCGCCGTGCTCGGGGACCAGCGCTCGGAGCCCGGGCGTTCCGGCTCCGCCGGCGGGCGGGCCACCCCCGCGCCGACCGCGTCGAGCTCGAGTTCCCCAGAAGACGATCCGCCCGCGATCACCGCGGTCCGCGTCGACGGAGACACCCTGCGGTTCGACTGGCCGGCCGGGGTGACCGAGGCGATGGTCGTCATCCGGCCGGATGCGGCGCCGGACGATCCCGCGGACCCGCGCGCCGTCACCGCGAAGGTGACCAACACCCGCTATCAGATCGACGACGGATACCGGATCCCGCCGGGCATCCCCCGCCCGTGCCATGTCGCGGTGGCGAGTTGCCGACGGACGCCCCAGGGAGCCCTCGCCGTGGCGTCGTCGTTCGGCCCGTCGGCGCGTGCGGAGGCCGGGCCGAGCCGGACCGCCGAGTGACCTCGGTCCACTACGCTGGGCGCCAACACCGCCCGCGTCACCCGCCGATGAGATGAGGAAACCGACATGGGAATCGACTACACCAAGCGTCCGAAGGCGCAACCGCCGCAACCTCCCGCGCAACCGCCTGCAGGACAGCAGCCGCCCGCTCCCGCAGGTTACGGACAGCAACCGCCCACCCCGGCGGGTTACGGCCAGCAGCCGCCCGCGCAACCGGTGTCGCTGTCCAAGATCACCCTGACCAAGTCCGCTCCCAGCATCTCTCTCAGCAAACAGGGCGCCACCACCGGACAGGTGCGGGTCAATCTGAGCTGGACCTCGAACTCCAAGGGCGGCGGCCTGTTTCGCAAGGCGCAGGGCATCGATCTCGACCTCGCCTGCCTGTGGGAGTTCACCGACGGCAGCAAGGGCATCGTCCAGGCGCTCGGCAATTCGTTCCGGGCACCCCGCGACGGCCAGCCGATCATCTATCTCGACGGAGACGACCGATCCGGGTCCGGCGGCGAGAACATGTACATCGACCTCGCCGCGACCAACCAGATCCGGCGCATCCTGATCTTCGCCTACATCTACGAGGGCACGCCCAACTGGGCGGGCGCCAACGGCGTCGTCACCCTCTATCCGGTCAGTGGCCCGCAGATCGAGGTCCGGCTCGACGAAGCCGACCAGTCGGCGCTCTCGTGCGCGATCGCATTGTTCGAGAACCGTGGTGGTGAACTGGTTCTCAATCGCGAGGTCCGATACATCCGTGGCGCCCAGGACAAGGTCGACGAGGCGTACGGGTGGGGTATGAACTGGCGGGGCGCCCGCAAGTAGCGTGCCGGGGCGGTGGACCTGGCATCATTCGGCGCAGTCGCTGAAAGGATGTCGCCAATGCCCTCCACCGCCCCCGCCCTGTCCGCGTTCCTCGAGGGTCTCGCCGACGGTTCCCTCCGCGTGCTCGACCTGACGACCCCGTTGAGCGCATCGACACCGGCGCTGCGGTTGCCCGCCCCGTTCGCCAACCTGATCGACTTCAGCCTCGAAGAGGTCAGCGCGTACAACGAGCCCGGACCGTACTGGCGGCACAACAACATTCACACCGGCGAGCACATCGGAACCCACCTGGACGCGCCGATCCACTGGATCAGCGGCCGCGACGGCGACGACGTCTCACAGATCCCCGTGCAGCGGCTCATCGGGCCCGCCGCGGTTCTCGACCTCACCGACGATGTCGCCGCCGACCCCGACCACCTCCTGGAGGTCGACGACGTCGAGCGGTGGGAGGAGCGTCACGGCCGGCTGACGGCGGGCACCTGGCTGCTGCTGCGCACCGGGTGGGAGTCGCGGGGCGGTTCCGAGGCCGAGTTCCTCAACGCCGACGAGACCGGGTCGCACACCCCGGGCGTCTCGGTCGACTGTGCGCGCTGGCTCGCCACCGAACGCGAGATCACCGGCCTGGGCGTCGAGACCGTCGGCGTGGACGCCGGCCTCGCCGGCGGATTCGACCCGGCGTTCCCCGTGCACTATCACTTCCTCGGCAACGACAAATACGGTCTCACCTCCCTCCGCAATCTCGGTTCGCTTCCGCCGACCGGTGCGGTGATCGTGGTGAGTCCGCTGCCGATCGTCGGCGGAACTGGAAGCCCCTCGCGCGTGCTCGCGATCGTCGCGGCCTGATGCGCCGGGCGGACACATACGGTCCGACGGTCGCCGACGTCGTCGGCGGAGTGCTCGCCGATCTCGGCGTCGGTCACGCCTTCGGCGTGGTGGGCAGCGGCAACTTCGTGATGACCAACGCCCTGCGCTCCGGCGGCGTGCCGTTCACCGCGGCGCGTCACGAAGGCGGCGCCGCCAGCATGGCCGACGCCTATTCGCGCATGTCAGGGCGCGTCGGCGTGCTGTCGGTCCATCAGGGATGCGGACTGACGAACGCGATGACCGGCATCACCGAGGCCGCGAAGAGCCGTACCCCGATGATCGTGCTCACCGCAGACGCCCCGGCGGCCGCGTTGCGGTCGAACTTCCGCATCGATCAGGACGCACTCGTCACGAGCGTGGGCGCGGTCAGCGATCGCGTCTACGGGGCGAGCTCGGCCGTCGCCGATGTCGCGCGAGCATTCCGCACCGCGGTCACACAACGCCGCACCGTCGTGCTCAATGTCGCGATCGACGTCGCGGCAGCGCCCGCCGAGGTGACGGCGCCGGTCACGGTGCACGCCGAGGCCCCGCGGGTACGGCCCGACGAAGCGTCGGTGCGGCGCCTGGCCGACTCGATCGACGCTTCACACCGGCCGGTCTTCGTGGCGGGTCGTGGCGCGCGCGGCGCCGGTCCCGAGATCGCGGCCCTCGCCGACCATTCCGGTGCGCTCGTCTCCACGTCGGCCGTCGCGAACGGCCTGTTCGCGGGAAACCCGTTCTCGCTGGGGATCTCCGGCGGGTTCTCCTCCCCCGTCTCCGCCGAGCTCATCACCCGGGCCGACCTCGTTGTCGGCTGGGGCTGTGCACTGAACATGTGGACGATGCGTCACGGCCGCCTCATCGGCGACGGCAGCGTCGTGGCCCAGGTCGACATCGAGGTCGACGCGCTCGGCACGCACCGCGGCGTCGACGTCGGCGTGGTCGGTGACTGCGCGGCGACGGCGTCGGACGTGCTCGCCCTCCTCGGGAACGGTCCGGCGCGGACCGGTTACCGGACCGCGGACGTCGAGCAGCGGATCGACGTGTCGTCCCGGTGGCGGGATGTCCCCGTGACCGTGGAGGTCACGCCCGGCCGGGTCGATGCGCGGGCGCTGACCATCGCGCTCGACGACATCCTGCCCGCCGAGAGGATCGTGTCCATCGACTCCGGCAACTTCATGGGTTATCCGTCGACCCACCTGTCGGTTCCCGACGAGTTCGGATTCTGTTTCACCCAGGCGTTCCAGTCGATCGGCCTCGGTCTCGGCACCGCGATCGGCGCGGCGTTCGCCCAGCCGGGTCGCGTCCCGGTGCTCGGCACCGGCGACGGCGGATTCCTCATGGCCATCGCCGAACTGGAGACTGCCGTCCGTCTGGCTCTGCCCCTGGTCGTCATCGTCTACAACGACTCCGCCTACGGTGCCGAAGTCCACCACTTCGGCAACGCCGACATGACCACGGTGACCTTCCCCGACGTCGACATCGCCGCCATCGCCCGCGGCCACGGCGCCACCGGGGTCACTGTCACCGGGCTCGACGACCTCGACGGGGTCAGACGCTGGGTCGCTTCGCTGCCCTCCGCCGCACCGTCTGGCCCGCTGGTGATCGACGCCAAGATCGCCGACGACGGTGGGGCGTGGTGGCTGGCGGAGGCGTTCGCCGGCCACTGAACCCCTCGGGGGAGGATCAGCGGCGTCCGGCGAAGATCAGCCTGCCCAGGACACCCACTGCGAACATCGCGATACCGACGCCGCCGACGATCACGGCGACACGGGTGACGTCGTCGTACGCGCCGTCGATGATGAGTTCGGCCACCCGGCGACCGGAACTCTCCGCTCCCGACACCTCCTGTTTGGCACGGTCGGCGAAGAACAACCCCATCGCCCAGGTCGACACACCCGCGGCGACGACGCCCAGCCCGAGCCACGCGAAGACGGTCCCGCGGCGTCGTGCCACCAGTAGGGCGAGCAGTGCGGCGAGGACCGCCACCGCGGCCGACCCCCACGCGAGGAGCGTGATCTGGTCACCGACCTCGGCGTACCTGCCTGCTTCGAGACCCGAAGCGCCATTGGTCAATTCGACCACGACCGGCCCCTGGATCCGGTTGCCGCCGGACAGGTTCAGAGCCCGGTTGATCATGTCGGTGATGTCGAGCTGCATCACCGAGGTGTCCGTGCCGGGCGCAGGCGTCTCGAAGAGGAATGCGTGCTGCTGCCCCACCACGTCGGCGAAGTCCTGTCGGAACTGTTCGCTGTCGGTGTAGCGGCCGGCCAGGGGCCGGACGAGGACGCCGGCGATCGGAAGGTCGGTCCGCGCGGTCGCCTGGGCGGCGATCTCGTCCGCCAGGTAGTCCTTGACCTGCTGGTTCTCGGCCATCGGCGCGACCGTGGAGACGAACCCCTCCCGATCGACCAGCCGCTGGTCCAGCCAGAACGACGGTACGGCGAGCACGGTCGCCGCGATCGCGACGAGCGTCAACAGGGCACTCAGAAAGCTACGCACAGCCACGAGGCTACCGAGACGATGAGATCGGGCGGCTACTCCCCGATCTCATCGGCGGCGCGTCCGACGATGAGCGGGTCCGGCACCCCGACGAAGGCCTCGTTCTTGCCGTCATAGTCGAACAGGCTGAGGACGTGCCGCATCGCATTGATGCGGGCACGCTTCTTGTCGTTGGACTTCACCACCGTCCACGGGGCGTGGTCGGTGTCCGTGGCGGCGAACATCGCCTCCTTCGCCTGGGTGTAGGCGTCCCACTTGTCCAGCGACGCGAGATCCATCGGCGACAGCTTCCACTGGCGGACGGGATCGATCTGCCGGATGGCGAACCGCGTGCGCTGTTCGAGGGGGGTCACCGAGAACCAGAACTTGACGAGGTTGATCCCGTCGTCGACGAGCATCTTCTCGAAGGCAGGCACCTGCGACATGAACTGGGTGTACTGCTGCGGGCTGCAGAAGCCCATGACCCGTTCGACGCCGGCCCGGTTGTACCAGGACCGGTCGAAGAAGACCATCTCTCCACCCGCGGGCAGATGCTGGACATAGCGCTGGAAGTACCACTCGGTGGCCTCCCGCTCGCTGGGCTTGCCGAGCGCCACGACGTGGGCGCCGCGCGGGTTGAGATGTTCGTTGAATCGCTTGATCGTGCCGCCCTTGCCCGCCGCGTCGCGTCCCTCGAACACCAGCAGGTGCCGCTGGCCGGTCTGCTTGGACCATTTCTGCAGCTTGAGCAGCTCGATCTGCAGGCGACGTTTGGTCACCTCGTACTCCCGACGACTCATCCGCTCGTCGTAGGGGTAGTCCTCGCGCCAGGTGTCGACGACGTTCCGGTCCGGAAGGGTCAGCAGCACCGGGTCGTCGTCATCGTCGTCGTTGACCGTGAAATGGGTCGTGTCGTGCAGGTCGACGAGCTGTTGTAGGGCTTCGCGACCGTTCAGCACGCTGAAGTCGGGGCCGATCTGGGCGTCTGTGGTGTGGAGGTCGGTCACGCCACAACGATAGGTCGAAGGGGAAAACGACGCCCGACGCTCCGGTGAACGGCCGTCGCGCCGGGCGTGTTCTGACTCTCAGTTGCGCAGGTCGATCGATCCCGCGTGGAGGCACGCCTTGCCGGTGCTGCTGTCGAAGGCGGTGGCGAAACCGCCGCTGCACCGCGCACCTTCCGGTCCGGCGTAGGCCTCCCCACCCCAGCCGCCGACCGCGAGTGCGGTTCCGCCGCGGCGTGCCTGGGCGATCGAGAGAGCGCTCGGTCCCGTCGTCACCGAGTAGGCGGTGCCCCGGCTGTTGGCACCGGCGAGAGCGGTGGACCCGGGCTGCAGGTTGTACGCGGAGGCGTTCCCGCCGTTGTCCGACACCGAGACGGCCGTACCACTTCCGCTCTGTTCATCGGCGGTCGCGCGGCTGCCGAGCCCGGCCTTCGCGCCACAACCACTGCGACCCTCGACGCGCTCGACCTGATGTCCGTTCGACACCGAGCAGTGCGTGGATGCCGAGGACACCCCTTCACCCGACAGACCGGCGAATCCGACACATCCGGCGACGCCGGCCAGCAGGACCAGACCGCGAACGGCAAACTTCTTGATTTTCAACTGCTTTGGCCTCCATTGTGCGGCGCCGGGTAAGTGACGCCCTCAGCGTACCCGTGCGATGCGCCGGCGGATGACGATCGCCCCGTCTCACTCGGGTCACGAAATCCCTCAGCCGGCGGCGCGCTTCTCCACCTCTGCGGTGAGACCCTTGCGCGCGGTGTCGACGGCCATCTTCTGGGCCCGCTTCACGATGAGTCCGGGCAGTTTGATCTTGAGATCGACCGCGAGGTCGAACCGCACGTGCGAACCGCTGTCGGTCGGGGTGACGCTGTACTTGCCGTGTTGCTGGCTCAACTGGTTCGACTCGATGAGGTGCCACTCGCAACTGGTGTCGGTCCACTCATAAGAGCACGTCTGTTCGTCGGATATCCCGGCCGCGGTGACGACCATGCGCACCTTCTCCGGGGTCCCGTCGTCGTGGCTCGAGAGGATCTCCGCCTCCTTGTGCGGACCCGACCACTCGGGCAGGGACTCGACGTCCATGAGCACTTCCATCACCACGGAGACCGGGGCGGCAACGTCGAATTCGATGTTCGCTGAGACAGCCATGGGCTGAACCTACCGCGCCCCCATCTCGGCGATGCAACGAACTGTCGACGACGTGTCGCACCCCGCGGAGTCGTGTGCTCTGACGCCGGTCAGTTCTCGCGGTCGACCAGGTTGACCGGCCACGCCTCGTCGGGGATGTCCCGCAGCGAGCACGCCTGGTCGACGGCGGTGAACCACCCACGGAAATGCATGATCTCGCCGATGACGGGGTTGCGCACGGTCGCGTCGCAGCGGAAGCGTTCGCGCCGCTCGTCCCATCCCTCGATGTACTTCATCTGGGCGGTGAACAGACCACGCATACCGACCTTGGGTCCGCGTCCGAGCCAGCGCATGGGTCCGCTCTCGAGGAGGAGCTCGCCTGCCGGCGTCACCGACGGTTCGATCGGGTAGAGGAACTCGGGTCCGTCACCGAAATAGTCGACGAGACCGGAGCGTCCGGCGACGAGCAGGGAGTTCAGCCTGCGCGGCCCGGTGGTGTACTGGAACGTCCGCAGCACCGCGAGCGATTCGCGACCCAGTTCGTCGGAGTAGCAGTAGTACCCCTGGGTGAACGGAACCATCCGACTCGTCTTGGCGGGCAGGGCGTTACGTTTCGCGTAGTGCCAGACCGCAGGCGGGGGCAGGGCAGAGGACATGTACACGGATTCGTAGATCCCGGTACAGATCTGGGCGACCCCGGAGGTGGAGTCGATGCCGTAGCGCCATGCGACGTTGGGGTGCAACCGGTCGAAATCCGAACCCAGCGCGTGCCGGAAGACCGGCGTCATGGCGTCATCTCCCCGAACTCACCCACCCTGTCAGCCACCGCGGACCATCACCGCGGGCCACCGTCACCTCGGTGGTGACGACATGGAGAACCTACTGATGGAGCAGACGCGTGTCCAACGTCTCAGTGGGATCGGAGCCGATCGACCGCCGCATCGCACAGACCTGCGAGCTCATCGATGACCCGATCGAGGGGTTCGACGCTGCGCTGCGTCTGACAGAGACCGACGGCTCCCTCGATCGCCGCGACGACGAGATTGGCGAGTGATCCCGCACGTTCACCGTCCACGCCGTCGACGACCAGACGGGCGGTGACGAGGTCGGCCCAGCGTCGGAGGATCTCGGCGGAGGCGTCGGCGACGGCCGGCTCGCTGCGCCGCGCCAGACCACCCGCCAAGACCGGACAGCCGAACTGGAAGTCGGTGTTGACCAGCAGTCGGCGCCACACACCGCCGATTTCGCGGACGGTGTCCGCCGGCATCATCGTCGTGCGGCGCCCGATGCGTTCGGCGATGAAGTCCCCCGCATACTCGACGGCCTCGGTCATCAGCTGTGTCTTCCCGCCCGGGAAATGGTGATAGATGGATCCGCGCGGCGCCGAACTCGCGGCGATGACGTCGCCGATCGACGTCGCGGCGACGCCGTCACGTCCGATCAGGTCGGCGGCGTGCACGATCATGCGCTCGCGCGGACCGCGTTCGTCCGAGCCGGTGATCACGGACTCGGCGGGCTGTGATGCCATGCAGCAACTCCTATGCAGACCCAGACCCTCATACTCGCGGTGTCCTATGCCAGCATACATAGCATTCGCCGAGGTCATCGCCACACGAGCGCGGCCCCTCGACTATGCGGGTCTTCATAACCGGGGCCGACTATGCAAACATACATAGTCATGAGTACCTCTGCGGACACCGCGACCGACCCCACCGCCCTCTCGGGCCTCGAACTGCTGCGCGCCTGGCAGGCCGGAGGCGCCGGCGCGGACCGTCCGAGCATCGGACGCCTGCTGGGCATGGTGCCCAAGCAGATCGACGAGGGATCGGTGACGTTCGCCGTGACCCCACAACCCGACTTCGCCAATCCCCTGGGCACCGTTCACGGCGGCATCTGCGCGACCCTGCTCGACTCCGTCATGGGATGCGCCGTGCACACCACCCTGCCTGCGGGGGTCGGCTACACGACGCTCGAGCTGAAGGTGAACTACATCCGGTCGGTGGCCGTCGACGCCGGCGAGCTCACCGGCGTGGGGACGGTCATCCACGCGGGTCGCACCACCGCGACCGCCGAGGGCAAGGTGTTCTCACACGACGGAAAGCTCGTCGCGCACGGAACCACCACGTGCATCGTGTTCCGCTGAGCCGCGATCACGGCCTCACCATCCCGCGGCGATGATGGCGGCCACATCGTCGGCACTCATTCCGAAACCGGCGAGACGGCCCAACGGGATGGACGCGATCATGCGCACCATGTCGACGCCCAGCGCATCGTTGTCGGCACTCATCATCGGGTTCTGCGCCGCCAGGTCCGCGAGCTTCTGGGCGACGGCCGGATGCGCGAGTGCCTCCCCGAGGGTCGAGTTCTCGTCGAGCGGGATGCGAACGTCATCGCCGTCCACCTCGACAGTTGCCATCACCCGGATGTCCCGGCTCGACGCGCCGACCTCGACGGTGTACTCCCCGGGTTCGACGATCCACCGATCGACCCGGGTGTCCCAGTAGGCGAGATCGTCCCGGTCGAGGGTGACCGTGACGGTCTGCGACTCACCGGGCTCGAGCTCCCGGGTCACCGCGAAACCCTTCAGCTCACGCGGTGCGCGCGTGACCGCGGAGTCGCGTTTCGAGGTGTAGACCTGAACGACGTCCCGACCACTGCGGGCACCGCTGTTCGTCACCTCGACCCGGATCTCCGACGCGTCATCGGACACGACGAGACCCGCGTAGTCGAAGGTGGTGTACGACAATCCGTGTCCGAACGGGAACGTCACGTCGAGATCGCGGGCGTCGTACCACCGGTAGCCGACGTAGATGCCCTCGCCGTAGCGGACGTGCGAGTGCTCGCCCGGGAAGCTCAGGTAGGCCGGGGTGTCCTGGAGCCGGACGGGCACGGTCTCGGTGAGCCGACCCGATGGGTTGGTCCGGCCGAAGAGCACGTCGGCGATGCCGCCGCCGCCGGCCTGCCCGAGCAGTGCCGCGTCGAGAATCGCGGGCACGCCGTCCAGCGGCGCGAGGCGGAGAACCCCACCGTGCACGAGTACGACGACGGTGTGCGGTTGCGCCTGCAGGATCTCGTTCAGCAACTCGAGTTGTCCGGCGGGCAGTTCGATGTCGTCGCGGTCGAAGCCTTCGGACTCCTCCTCGGCCGCGAGTCCCAGGAACACCACCGCGGCGTCGGCGTCCGCAGCCGCGCGAACGGCCTGCTCCGGATCACCTGACGCGCCGTCGGTGCGGAAACCGCTGCTGAAGGTGACGTGTCCCCCCAGCGCCCGGATCTCGTCGACCGGCACGTCGAGCCGGGTCGGATTCACGTGCGAGCTACCGCCGCCCTGATAGCGCGGTTCCTGTGCGAATTCCCCGATGACCGCCACGGACCGGGCCGGGCCGAGCGGCAGGAGGCCGCCCTCGTTCCTCAGCAACACGACCGACCGTGCCGCGGCCTCGCGGGCCAGCCGATGGTGGCGCTCGGGGTCGATCGCCGTCGCACTCTCACGTCCCGCTGCAGTACGAGCCGCGAGGTCGGCGACCGCGCGGGCCGCTCGGTCGACCGCGGCCTCGCCGAGCTCACCGTTGCGCACGGCGACGACCACCTGTTCGTCGGTCGAGCCACCGCGGCCGGGCATCTCGAGGTCGAGGCCGGCGGCGACCGCGCGGACACGGTCCGAGACCGCACCCCAGTCCGACACGACGAGACCGTCGAAACCCCATTCACCGCGCAACAGGTCGGTCAACAGCCAACGGTTCTCCGATGCGTAGGTGCCGTTGATGCGGTTGTACGAGCACATCACCGTCCACGGATCGGCGGATCGCACGATGTGGGAGAAGGCACGCAGGAAGATCTCCCGCATCGGCCGCGCGTCGACGTCCGAGCTCGACCTCATCCGGTCGTGTTCGGCGTTGTTGAGGGCGAAGTGCTTGAGGGACGTTCCGACCCCGACGCTCTGCACGCCCCTCACCCAGGCCGCACGAGCCGGCCCGTGACGATCGGGTCCTCGGAGTAGTACTCGAAGTTCCGGCCGCCCCGCGGGTCTCGCTTGATGTTCACGCCCGGGCCCAGCAGGACGTCGACCCCCAGCGCCCTCGCCTCGCGACCCAGCGCCTCACCCACGCGGTGCACGAGATCGGCGTCCCAGCTCTGCCCGAGGCCGACCGCGGGCGGGAAGCAGGTCGCGGGTTCACTACCCGCGAGTCCGAGGTGATCGCTCGCGCCCGTCTGCTTTCGCACACCGTGAGGTCCGTCGGTGAGGGTGAGCGCCGGAACGGAACCCACCGCCTTCGTGGTCCAGAAATCGGCGCCGCTGCCCAGTGCGGCCTTCTCGGTCAGGTCGAGCTCGCTCATCCCAAAACAGTACACCGCTCGGTTTTTGGGCGGCGCCGTCTACTGTTGGGGGGTGGTTCGGCGAGGTGCGTATTCCAAGGGCGTGGCGAAGCGGGAGGAGATCCTGACCGCGGTGCTCGACGTGATCGCGCGATCGGGGTACCGCCGAGCCACGGTGCGTGAGCTCGCACAGGCGGTGGGCCTGAGCCAGGCCGGCCTCCTGCACTACTTCGGCTCCAAGGAACAGCTGTTCACAGCCATCCTCGAGCGTCGGGACGCAGTCGATCGCGGACTCCATCCGGACACCGCCCTGCCCGACGCACTGGTGGATCAGGTTCGTCACAACGAGAGCCAGCCCGGGCTGGTGCAGCTCTACACGCGCTTCGCGGCCGAGGCGACCGAGCCCGATCACACCGCCCACCAGTACTTCGTGGACCGCTACGCGACGGCCCGTCGGACACTGTCCGCCGAGATCGAGCGGATGCAACAGCGCGGGGCGCTACCGCCGGAGACCGACGCTGACGCGCTGGCCGTGATGGCCATCGCGCTCATGGACGGACTCCAGGTGCAGTGGCTGTTCGACGAGACCCTCGACATGGCCGGCCACCTGGAACAGTTCTGGCGACTGGTCCAGAGCATGTCGACCGCTAGCTCAGGAACCGCTCCCGCAGCGCATCCTGCTCGGCGGCGTCGATCCCCAGACCCTCACTGAAGTAGCCACTGATATCACCGAATCGTTGACGCATCTCGTCGAACGCGGCATCGAGGTAGCCGGCGTCGACACCGAGCACGCCGACGAGCAGTTCGGGGTTCCCTCCCGCCGCCGCGAAACCGTCGAAGATCGGGGCGAGCGCGGGGATCAGCCGCTCGTTGGTGAGCAGATAGTCGCGATAGACGTCGTCCGCGGACACCCCCATCAACGTCAGGAAGGCGGCCGATGCCCAGCCGGTCCGGTCCTTGCCGGTGGTGCAGTGCACCAGGATCGGCGTGGGGGCGTCGCCGAGCAGCCCGCGGAAGAACCCGGTGTAGGCATCCGTCGCGCTGCGGAGGGTGATCATCTCGCGGTAGGTCCCCGCGATCATCTCGCGCGCCTTTCCGCCCGAGAGCATCTCGTCCGCCTGCGCGACGACCTCCGGATCGGCGAGAACCGCGCCGATGTTGGCCGGGATCGACATCTGGGCATCGGCGAGGACGTCTAGGCCGATGTTCGACGCACCGGGAAGATCCGGGTCCGGGATGGCTTCGCTCTCATGGCCCGACCTCAGGTCGAAGACCGTCTTCAGCCCCAAGGCCTCCAGTGCAGATACGTCGGCTGCGTCGAGGGCGGAGAAGTCCGTGGACCGAAACAACAGGCCCGATCGAACCGTCCGTCCGTCAGCCGCTGCCCAGCCGCCCAGGTCGCGTAGGTTCGGCAAACTCCGGACGGGGCTCGGCGCTCCCGGGGTCGAGGTCACGCACACATCGTGACAGATCGCGGCCAGCTCAGTCGGTGAGCGCGCGCTCGATCATGGGCCATGACTTCACGAGCTGGTCCTGCCAGTACGGCCAGGCATGAGTACCAGGTGTGTAGTCGACGGTCGCGGGGATGCCGAGTTGTCTGAGCCGGCGGTCGAGGTTGAGGGTGCACTGATGGGTCGCCGCCTCGATGGCGCCGCCGACGGCGATCTGATCGATGTAGATGGTGGTCTGCCCGTCGATCCCCTGGCTCTGCAGGCGGTCGTGCGGACCGGGTACACCGGTGCCCGTGCTGATGTAGATCGACTTGCCGCGCAGTTTGTAGGCGTTCACCACCGGGTCGTGCGCACGCCACCCGGGTGATCCGACCGGCCCCCAGATGTTGGCGATGTCGCCACCGCCGCGGCCCTCGACGACCGCCCGGATGGCCAGCCTGCCCAGATTGGTGCTCGTCTCGGCGCATCCGCTGTAGGACGCGACGGCCCGGTAGAGCTCAGGAGCGGACTCGGCGAGACTCAGCGACGACGTGCCCGCCATCGAGATGCCCGCGATCCCGTTCACGCCGGTCGTGTTCAATTTCTTGTCGATCAGTGGCGGCAACTCGCTGGTCAGAAAGGTCGTCCACTTGTTTCGACCCAGCACCGGGTCGACTTTCACCCAATCGGTGTAGTAGCTGTATGCGCCGCGCATGGGAACGACGACATTCACATTCTTGTCGGCCACGAAGTCCACGATGTCGGTCTGTTCGAACCAATGTCCGGTGCCCTCGCCGCCACCTGCGCCATTCAGCAAATAGAGAGTGGGACGCGGCTTCGAACTGTCGGCCGGCAGAAGAACCCGAACCGGCACCTCGCGTTTCATCGACGACGAGTACACCGACAGGTCCACGACCCGCCCGTCGGCGATCGCGCGGGCGAGGGACGCAGCGCGTGCCGACTCGGCGTCCGGCTCAGCCGACGCCACCGACGGAACACCAACGGCCACAACGATTGCGATGACGGCGACAGCCGTGACGATCAGGCGCCGGTGGAGAAAACCACCCACTGCGGACATCACAGTCCCTTCACATGACTTCTACCGCACCGTCGCCTCGACAACGGAACTCCAACGTGCAGGTATCAATCCGAATACTTTTCACCATACGCACCCGGATGGGACGCGTCCCCGGGACGGCATCCCTCGAGGCCATTTGTTCACCCGTAACCGGTCGTCGAGAAACAAATGATTTGTGAGTTTCACCGGGCCGCAAATGTATTTCCACGGCAAAGGGTGCGACTGACCTGCGAATACGGGATGAAGTCCAGAGGGTGCACCGGCCGTGAGGGGCCGCGATTGCCGTCGCGATTCCGCAAGAGTTGGACCGACCCGCACCTACCTCCGGGGCAAATTCAACCGATCGGACTACACCCTCCTGCCGTTCTGCTGCTCCCGTGCAGTAGCGGTACGCCCGGCATGCGCGACGCCCACCGGAAAGAGCTTCCTCGGGTTCTGCAGGAGGGCGGGCGGGACGACCGATGCCCGGTCGAGCGTGCCCGTCCACCGGACGCGTCGTCGGTGCGGGGTGAGAGCTCTGCCGCGCAGGGAGAACTCGTAGTCACCGACGACCTCCCCCAGCGCGAGGACGTCCTGATCGGCCGGGTCGACGACGGCGATCTCGTCCGCGATCGCGACGTCGCTGACGAACGACGCGAGCACCCGGAGGTCCTTGCCCGGTCGACGACCCGGACAGACCTCCTTCAGCAGTGCGCGCAGTTCGCTCTCGGTTCCCACCGAGGCGTCGACGTCGATGCCGGACTCGGTACCGAATCCCACGATTCGCCTCCGCCGGAACTCCGCGTACTGCTCCACCGACGACGGGCGGATGACCCACACGCTGCGCGCCGGGACGTCGAGGTCATGGGCTGCCGCCGAGTCGGGCGCGTCGGGCCAGAAGTACGGAAGGTCATCGCCGACGTCGTCGAACCGGGCGCCGTAGAAATCCGGGTCCTTGCGGAGCAGCGCCGAACGATGGCTTCGGTGGATGCGCTCGTCACCCAGCCACGGTGGCAACAGGCCACTGGTGGCCAGATCCGACTGCGACCTGCCCACCACGTCCGGCGCGAACTCGGCGATCATCGGGGCGGTCGAGTCGGCACGACCCTCTCGCGTCCAGGCGTCGACGAACGCGAGGCCATAGGCGACGAGCGCCGGGGTGTGACCACGCCACATCACGACGGCGGGATGATTGGCCCAGCCGTAGTCGAACAACTCGAGCGCACGCAGGATCTGCAGTGTCTCCACCCGCTGCTTGCCGAGTCGCGCCTGGTCGAGAGCCTCCGCGGAGCGTCGGAAGTCCGGATACGGCAGGAACGTCTGCATCGCAGGTACATACCCACTTCGGCGGGGCACTCACACGTCGGCGGGCCCCACAAACCCACCCCCGATGGACACACCCGCACCTGATTCAGGGGTGTGTCTGACCATCGGTGGTGGGTTTGTCGACCGATCCGTTCACCTCGGCCCGGACCTTCTCGAGGGCTTGCGTGAACGTTTCCGGCGCCTGCGCACCGGACACGCCGTACTTGCCGTTGATCACGAAGAACGGCACCCCGTTGATGCCGTATGCGCGCGCCTGGTCGATGTCGGCGGTGACGGCGGGCGCATACTCACCCGAGTCCAGAGCCGCGATGACCTCGTCGCGGTCGAGGCCGATCTCCACCGCCAGATCCGCGAGTTCGTCGCGTCGTCCCAGGTGACGCCCCTCCTCGAAGTAGGCCTTGAACAGCCTCTCCATCAGATCGAGTTGTCGGCCACGGGCTTTCGCGAAGTGCAGCGCTTCGTGCGCCTGCAGTGTCTTGGTGTGCTGAAGGATGTCGAAGTCGTAGTCGAGACCGACCTCGGCGGCGAGCCCCCTCACCTGTTCGAGCATGCCCTCCACCTGCTGGGCAGGCATCCCCTTGTGCCGGACCAGGAAGTCCACCTCGGACCCGTCGAAGTCGACCGGTGTGTCGGGCGCGAGCTCGAAACTGTGATACGTCACCTCGACGTCGTCGCGTCCGGCGAATGCTGCGAGTCCGGCCTCGAACTTCCGTTTGCCGATGTAGCACCAGGGGCACGCGATATCGGACCAGATGTCGACGGCGATGGGAGCGCTCATGGCCGTCCCAACACCTCGCGTACCGACTTCGTTCCCGGCGATGCTGTCACTCTCGGTCGACCGACCCCGCCGCCGCCAGCAGGTCGTCGAGATGGGATCGCGACCAGTCGCACAGGCCGTGGACCGTCGTGACGAGGTCCCGACCGGCGTCCGTCAGGGTGTAGTCCACCCGCGGGTTCGCGCTGCGATGGTCATCTCGGTGGACGAGCCCATGCGCCTCGAGATCGCGCAGCGTCTGGGTCAGAACCTTGTCGCTGATCGTCCCGATCGACCGTTTCAACTCACGGAACCGGCGGGGGCGCTGCAACATCTCCTCCAGGACGGTCAATCCCCACTTCGTCGACACGACGGCGAACACAGATCGCGCGAGCTCTCGTGCCCGCTGCTCGGCACCGGCGGACGACGCCGCGTCCCCACTCACCTGAAAGTGCGTACTGCCGCTCATCCGCCTGCGCTCCTAGCGTGGGGTCGATGCGAGTGCTGAAGACCTACGCCAGGATATTCGTCGCCGACCTCGACGAGTCACTACCGCTCTACGAGACGCTCGTCGGCACTTCCGCCGATCTTCGGTTCCCGTTCGAGAAGGCCGAGCTCGCCGCCGTCGGCGACTTCCTCCTCATCGCGGGAACCGACGACGATGTCGAGCACTATCGGTCGACCGTCGGTCCGGTCGTCGTCGACGATCTCGACGCACTCATCGCACTGCTCGATGCGGCCGAGTTCATCGGCGAATCCCGCAGTGCGACAGGGCGCTTCGCATATCTCCGACACCCCGACGGCGCTGTCGTCGAGTACGTCCAGTGGTCCCCGGACACCATCGCCTCGGTGTTCGGTCCGCCGTCAGGGCAAGCCCGCCGATCAGCGTCCTAGACGGTCGGCGAGGCCGCGGATGCGTGCGGTGATGTCGTCGCGGATCAGTCGCATCCGTTCGATGCCGTCGATACCGTCGACCGAGGGCTCGACGGTGTCCCAGACCTCGATCTCGACCCCGTCGGGCGTCGCGACCTCTGCGGTACCGACCACCACGACGAGATCCGCCGCGCGCATCAGGTCGTCGGTGAGTTGACGAGGCCGGTGGCCGGTGACATCGACGCCGACCTCGGCAAGCGACCGGGCAGACAGTTCGTTGACCCGACCGCCGACCTTCGCACTCGTTCCGGCCGATGACGCCGCGATGCGGTCGGTCACCGTGGGCGAGAGATGTTCGGCCATCACGGATTTGCCGCGATTGCTCACGCAGACGAACAGCACGTCGATGGATTCAGCCACGGCGGACGGCCTCCTCGGTGGGTTCGACGGGAGCGGTGAAGCGTGTGCGCAGCGCCAGGGACACATAGACCAGGCCGACGAGAACGGGCACCTCGATGAGTGGCCCGATGACCCCGGCGAGGGCTTGACCGGAGGTCGCACCATAGGTCGCGATCGCCACGGCTATGGCCAACTCGAAGTTGTTGCCGGCGGCGGTGAACGCGAGCGTGGTGGTGCGCTCGTAGCCCAGTCCCATCGCGGCACCGAGAACAAACCCTCCGCCCCACATCACCGCGAAGTAGATCAGCAGCGGGAGCGCGATCCGGGCGACATCCCAGGGCGCCGAGGTGATCTGTTCCCCCTGCAGGGCGAAGAGCACGACGATGGTGAACAGCAGACCGTAGAGCGCCCACGGCCCGAGACGCGGCAAGAACGATGTCTCGTACCACTCACGACCCTTGAGGCGTTCGCCGATGCGGCGGGTGAGGTAACCGGCGACCAGCGGAATGCCGAGGAAGATCAGCACCGACTTCGCGATCTGCCACGGCGAGGCGTCGATCGTCGTCTGTTCCAGGCCGAGCCAGCCGGGCAACACCGAGAGGTAGAACCAGCCCAGCACGGCGAACATGACCACCTGGAACACCGAGTTCAGCGCGACGAGAACGGCCGCGGCCTCGCGGTCGCCGCACGCCAGATCGTTCCAGATGACGACCATCGCGATGCAACGGGCCAGCCCGACGATGATCAACCCGGTCCGGTATTCCGGCAGGTCCGGCAGCAGCAGCCAGGCCAGCGCGAACATCAACGCCGGGCCGAGGATCCAGTTCAGCAACAGCGATCCCAGCAACAGACGACGATCGCCGGTCACCGAGTCGAGCCGGTCGTAGCGCACCTTCGCCAGAACCGGGTACATCATGATCAGCAGTCCGAGGGCGATCGGCAGCGAGATGCCGTCGAGTTCCACCGCCGCCAGCGCGTCACCCACACCGGGCACGATGCGGCCCACCAGCAGACCCACGACCATCGCCGTGCCGATCCACACCGGCAGGAACCGATCGAGCATCGACAGTTTGCCGGCAACCGCGGTCTCGCTGGCGGTCACTCCGATACCTCGAGGGATCGGGGTACCTCGAGGGATAGGGGCACCTCACACGACCGGGACTCGCCCACGACTGCCGCGAGGTCCCCGAGCAGATCCGAGAGCTGTTGCAGCGCTTCGGTGTTCACGCGGTAGTACACCCAGGTCGCGCGGCGTTCGCTTGTCACGAGACCCGCCTCCCGCAACACTTTGAGGTGGTGGGAGATGGTCGGTTGCGAGACGTCGAACGATCCGGAGATGTCGCAGACGCAGGCCTCCCCTCCCGGATGCGCAGCGACCTCCGACAGCAACCGCAACCGAACCGGATCGGCGAGCGCTTTCACCACCGGGGCGGTCGCCTCCGCCTCCGCGGCACTCAGGCCCCGGCCGGCCGTCAGCAGCAGGTTCTTGTTAGACACTCATCAATATTGACCGATGTCGATCCAGAAGTCGACTCGGGGCGATGTCAGAGCCCGCGCGCGTACGGTGCGGCATATCCGGTCTTGAGTGGCTCGTCCCCGAGCCATGCCGCGAGTTCCTCGGCGCGCGCGTCGAGAGCGCGCCGGGCCGCCCGCGTCAGCGGTTCCAGCGGGATGATGTCGATCGACGAGTCCGGCCGGCGGAACCACCCACCGACGATGCGTCCGTCCCACCACGCGGTCTGGCCACCGTTTCCGGCAGTGTCGAAGATCTGGGATGCGTGCGGCCCGAGGTAGAACGCGCGTTCTTTGTGGCCCATCGTGGTCGGATCGAGTTCGGGTAGCAGCACAGCCCGCGGCTCGACCGGATCATCGAGGCCGGTGTCACCGGGAACGTCGTCGGGCAGGACGTGGCCGATGCCGCCGCCCTCGAGGTCCACCTGCACGGTCTCGAGGTCGGCCAGCGCAGCGCGGACGGCGGTCTTGGTCGACCCCAGCCACCACACCATGTCCGTCTCGGTGCCCGGCCCGTAGGTACGCAGCCATCGTTCGATCAGCGCCCGATGTCCGTCGTGCACGGTCATCGACGGCAGCGGCTCCCCGAGCCACCGCTCCATCGACGTCCACGCCGGCCGGGACAGATGCCAACCCAGCCGGTTGGGTCCGCGGACGATCTCCCCCGCCGCGTCGAGCATGTTGAGTACCCGCGGTCCCATCGGGGCGCGCCCCGCCCACGACGTTCCCTCCCCATGCGTGATGTAACCGTCGAGCACCGGCAACCGCTGCCGGAGCTCAGTGGAGGTCAACGATTCACCGCCGGCCAGTTCGGCGAGGACCGCCTCGCGCGCCCGCTCGATCCAACCCTCCGGGTCGTCGTAATCGGGGCTGCGACGCAGATCCCGCAACATGTTCGTGCGCTCGGACGCCGAGATGCGTGGGCCGAGGGCTCCAACCGCCTCGACGAGGACATCGCGCGGGAAGACGAACAGCGTTCGGCGCATCGCGAGGTGTTTGACGACCGTCCGGTCGTCGTAGAGCGCGGCGTCAACATGCTCCCGCCGGAAGCCGGGACCGATACGCGCCCACGCCGACAGGTAGACGGTCGACGGAGTGGTGGCGTGCAAACCGACCATCGTCGACGCGGCGTCGACGACGGTCGAGGCCCGCGAGTCCGGATCGAGGTGCGCACGACGAACGAGTCGCGCGCGACGCTGCGCGTCGGTGATCGTGGGCCGCTTCGCGTCGGTGATCGTGGGCCGCTGCGCGTCGGGAATTCTGGGACGCGCTGTCATCGCGACGCCCCCGGCATGTGTCGCATGAGCAGATCGTAGTGAGCAGGCCCGACGAAAATGCGCGGGCACGCGAACGCGTGAGAGGGGACGCGGGTGCCGGAGTCCGCCGACCCCCGCCGAGAAGAGTCCGGCACCCGCGCGGTTGCGTGGACCGGACGACACACAGCCCCCGACGGGCAGTGTTCTCCGAACACCTCCGTGTGTCCTTCGATCGACGCAACCTGTGCGCTGTCCCGACCCCCGTCGGGATGCGCCCCAACAGCACACCCCAGCGCGGCGCCACACTCCAGTTCCGGACAGCAATTGCCGACATAGGCCCAGGTCACGGCGCAAACGGACTCTCCGGACCGGACGCAACTGTTCCGGACCGGCCCTGGTCACCGGGTCCGGACCCCGCAGTCCGATGCCCTGCGACCGGCTCCCGACGTGGCCGTCACCACACCGGGCACGCAATGGTGGCGCACGCCGATCCGCTATCGCATGATGGTGCGGTCGATCTGTCGGGGCGAGCGTGGGGTCAGGTGAGTGGATTTCGGTGAAGCGCTCGCGCGCCTGTTCGTGCAAGCGGGTCGCCCCACCCTCCGGGCCTCCGCGGCACGCGCCAAGGTGTCGGCGCAACGCATCAGCGACTGGCGCAACGGGCGGCACCTGCCACGCGACTTCGCAACCGTCGAACCGCTCCTCGTCTGGTTGACGTCGCGAGCCGTGGCCGCGGGGGTCGTCGACGTCCTCACGATCCCGCAGTGGCGTGAGATGTGGGACCGTCGAGCCCCCGACGACGCCCGCACCGAACCGCCCCCCGTCCAGCACACGCGTCCGTTCGCCGGGCTGGCCACCCTCACCGCCGCGGACAGCGAGCTGTATTTCGGCCGCGACGACCTCGTGGCCACACTCGTCGACACGATTCTCGCCGCACGCGAGGGGCCGCCTCCGCTGACGCCTGCGTCGCGGCTGGTCGTCGTGACCGGGGTGTCGGGGTCGGGCAAATCGTCGCTGCTGCGTGCCGGCCTCGCGCGGGACCCCAGATCCCCCGACCCGAGACTCGGCGAGATCACCCCCGCGGGTCTGGCCATCTCCACCCCGTCCGACGACACGGACAGCGATCCGGCGATGCCCGACGACGCGGTCATCGTCATCGACCAGTTCGAGAACGTCTTCTCCCTCGAGGAGCCGTTGCGGACCGCCACACTCCGCGAGGTCGAGGAGCTCGCCGCCGACACCGTCGTGGTCGTCGGGGTCCGCGCCGACTTCTTCAGCCAGTGCGTCGAGCACCCGTTCCTCGCCGACGCCTGGCAGAGCCGATGCGTGATCGTCTCCGAGATGACGCGGACGCAGCTACGGGAGGTCATCACCGCACCGGTCCGTCTCGCCGGCGGCCGCATCGAGCCGGGTCTCGCCGACGTGATGATCACGGATCTGTACGAGGCGTCGACGGTGGGTGACCGGGCCGGCCGCCTGCCCTTGCTGGCGCACGTCCTGCAGGCGACGTGGTCGCGGCGGTCGGGCAACCGGATGACCCTGTCGGGATACCGGGCGACCGGCGGCATCGCACGCGCGGTCGCCGACACCGCCGAGGCCACCTGGGAAGCCATCGACCCCGCACATCGCGATCTCGCTCGCGCGGTCCTGCTCGCGCTCGTCCACGTCGGACCCGCCGGGATCGCGCTTCGGGTGCCCTTGTCGACGACCACCCTCACCGGGCGGTTCCCGCCCGAGGTGGCCACGGTCATCGACGCATTCGCGCAGGCTCGTCTGCTGACCGTGTCCACCGATTCGGTGATGCTCGTGCACGACGTCGTGCTGACCGCCTGGCCGCGGCTGGCCGAGTGGATCGCCGACGACTCCGACACGCACCGGTGGCGCCAACAACTCGACTCCGACACCGAGGCGTGGCTGGACAACCACCGCGGCCGGTCGTTTCTCTACACGGGGTCCCGCCTCGACGAGGCCATGCGTCACCGCGCGGCGCTGCACAGTGATTACCTGCACCTGCTCAGCCGCGAGAACGACGCCTTCCTCGACGCCGCCCTCGCCATGCAGCAGCGGCGCCGTCTGACGCGGGTCGGCGCCGTGTCGGTCATCGTCGTCCTCGCGATCGCCGCGACCATCACCGCGGCGATCGGGTTCCGCCAGGCACACGACCTGCGGGAGCAGCGCAACGCCGCCGAACGGTCCGCCCTGCTCTCCCACATCGACGGCATGCAGGCCTCGAACCCATCTCTGGCCGCACGACTGCTCCTCATCGCCCACCGGATCTACCCCGACGACCCGACCGTGGCCAGCCGCTTGCGTGGCGCCGCGACCACCCCTCTCGTCACGCCCGTGGCGGGACACACCGGTCCCGTCTACGACCTCGCCTTCGACCGGACGGGGCGCTACCTGGCTTCGGCGAGCGGGGACCGGACCGTACGGATCTGGGAACGTGCCGACGCCCCGGGCTACCGCGAGGTCGCGGTGCTGCGCGGCTTCGGGAACTACGTCACCGGCACCGACTTCCACCCCACCCGGCCGCTCCTGGCCACCAGCAGCGGCGACGGCTCGGTCCGCATGTGGGATCTGACGAACGCATCGAACCCGCGCCTGGCGACGACCGTCTCTCCCGGTCACGGCACCGTCTACATGGTGCGGTTCTCGGCGGACGGGCAGACGCTGGCCGCCTCGTCGGACGACGGCACGATCACGGTGTACGCCGTGTCACCCACCGGGTCGATACGAGAGACCGCGGTGCTACGCGGGCACACGGCCGCCGCCCGGACGCTGTCGTTCAGTCCCGACGGCCGACTCATGGCCAGCGGCGGCGAGGACCGGACCGTGCGGCTGTGGACCACCGGGGAGTCCCCCCGGCCGGCGGGAATCCTCACCGGATTCCCCAGCATCACCCACGCCGTCGCGTTCGGCCCCGACAGCCGGGCGCTCGCGGTCACCGGGGACAGCCCGAACACCCAACTGTGGGATGTCGCCGATCCCGCCGACCCCCGTCCGGTGAGCACGTCGCTGCCCAACAGCACGGCCGGTTCGTGGTCGATCGGATTCGACCCGTCGGGTTCGCAGGTCGCGTCCGCGCGCGCCGACGGCCTCGTCCGCGTCTGGAACATCTCGAACCCCACGTCCCCGACGCTGCAGTGGGCGTTGCAGACCACCTCCGAACAGGGCTCGGTGCGCACCTTCGCCGCACGGTTCGACCCGACGGGAGAACGGCTCGTCTCGGGGCGGTCCGACGGCACGATCGACGTGTGGAGCCTGCCCGATCGCAGCGAACCCGACCGTGGTGGAACGATCACCGGCCTGGACACCGATGCGTCGCAACGACTCCTGGCCACCGTCGGCGCCGACACCACCCTGAACCTGTGGGCCATGGGATCGGAAGGACTCGCCCTGCGATCCCGGACGCCGATCCAGCGGCGCGTCAACGACCATCCGCGGGTCAGCCTCAACGGCCCGGGGACACTCGCCGCGACGGCGAACAACAACGGCGGTCTGGTCGAACTGTGGGACGTCGCCGATGCCGCGGCCCCCAGACGAGCCGCTGCGCTCGAGGTCGGGACCCGGTACTCGTTCCCGGTGGCGTTCGCACCCACCGGCAACGTCCTGGCCACCGGCGACACCGACACCACCGTCGCACTCTGGGACACCTCGGCGCCCGGCGCTCCCCGCCGGCTGGGGTTGCCGCTGCGGGGTCCCTCGGACCTGATCCGGGACGTGGCCTTCAGTCCCGACGGTTCACGTCTGGCGGTGACCTCCGACGACAAACGCGTCTACCTCTACGACCTCACGTCGGGGCGCGACCTCCCGGTCTCGGTCGTCGACGACGAGACCCCGATCGCGCAGGCAGCATTCGACGACAGCGGCGACGTGCTGGTCGTCGCGGCGCGAGACCTGTCGACGTGGCGGCTCCCGCCGCGGGGCACCGACGGCCGGCCCGAACAGCTCGATCGGCACGAGGACATGTTCGCCTCGACCCTCTCGATGGCACCCAGCCGACTCGCGG
The DNA here is from genome assembly GCF_051789125.1 of Gordonia terrae. Classification (GTDB taxonomy): domain Bacteria; phylum Actinomycetota; class Actinomycetes; order Mycobacteriales; family Mycobacteriaceae; genus Gordonia; species Gordonia terrae_A. The sequence continues at coordinate 4,419,909 of NZ_CP196526.1, forward strand.
TGGGCACGGCGACCCACGAACTGATCAGCTTCGCACTCGACGACGACGGCCGCCTGACCGATCCGCTGCCGGTCGGCACCCTGCTCGCGACCACCGACACCACGACCACCTGGCAGGTCCCGGATCGACTCCCGTCCGACGAGGAGATCATCACCGGCGGTGACACCACGGGAAACGTCTATCGGCACACGCTGGACCTCGACGACGCCCGCCGGTGGATCTGCGCGAGCACTGCACCGATCACCGACGCCCAGCGTGCGGCCTACCTGCCACACGTCGACACCCGCGCGAATTGTGACTGACCGCGCGAATCATGAATGACCGCAGACGGTTTCGGCCCGCTCAACGGAAGCTGAGCACCTCGTCGCCCCACGCCTCCCACAGATCGCCGTCGAGGTTCTGCACGACGCGGTCCTCGGCGTCGATGCGCAGCACCGGACGGTGACCGGAGTCGTAGGTCGGCCAGTTGTCGCCGAGCGACCCGGCGTCCGGGTCGAGTCCGTGCGCGAACGCCGTCCAGCGCCGCATCATCCGCTCCGACACCGCTTCTCCCTGCTTGCGGCCGCCGAGTAGGAACGTGATGTCGCGCGCGTTGGCACCGATGTTGCCCCACACATAGGGGACCTCGGTGGCGTGTGCGGCCCCGAGCCCGAGGAGCCGGAACATCCTCGTCGTCCAGTCGTATCGGTAGACGTACACCGGTGCGCGACGGGCCTGCGCCTCGGCGAGCCACAGGGTGGGCATCCGGAAGGCGACGTCACGCGCCACCCCGAGCCCCGTGACCTTGGGGCGCAGTCCCGAGTACGCGGACAGCACCTGAGCCCGTTCGGGCAGGACGACGTCGGGATACTCCTCGGCCATGCCGGCGAACATGCGCTCGATGTCGGCGGTGGTGATCGGCATCAGCGGGGACTTCATGTATTTGAAGAGGTTCGCCTCGTCGCGGTTGGTGCCGATGATCAGGGGCACCGGGTGTGCGCGTCCGGCGCGGTAGACGTCGAGCGGGTGTTCGGGCAGCAGGTCGCCGTCGATCACCGGGGCGAAGGCGATGGTGCCCGGGGTCTCGGCGGGGATCTTCGAGAACAACTCGGTGGTGATGGCCGCGCACTGTGCGCCGTCGAGGTCCTCGAGCTTCGAGACGATGTTTGCGGTGTCGCTCCCGGCGGGGTCGATTCCTGCCTCGACCAGCAGCTGCCCGGCGACCCGCGCGGCGCGTTCCCGTCCGTACATCGACGTCACCGGCGAACTCTGCGCGATGGCACGACCGAACAGACCGGCGGCGGCCGGCATCGTCAGCAGAGCCGTGACGAGTCCCGCCCCGGCCGACTCCCCGAACACCGTCACCTTGTCCGGGTCACCGCCGAACGCGGCGATGTGGTCGCGCACCCAGGCCAGCGCCGTCAACACATCACTCAGCCCGGCGTTGGACTCGAATCGCGGATCGATCGACGACAGGTCGGCGAAACCGAGCACGCCCAGCCGGTAGTTGAGCGTCACGACGACGACGTCAGATTGGGCGGCGAGGTTCGAGCCCTCGTAGAACGGTTGGCACCCCGAGCCGAGCACGTAGGCGCCACCGTGCAGCCACACCATGACGGGCAGCCCGACGGCGTCGTCGGCGTGCTCGGAGGAGCCGGGCGGCGTCCACACGTTGAGGAACAGGCAGTCCTCGTCCATGACCGCGCCGGGGCCGAGCTTGACCGCGGGGTTCACCACCTGGGGGCACACCGAGCCGAAGGCCGAGGCATCGACGATGTCGGCGGGTGCGTCGTCCGCGGTGAGTGGCACCGTGCGTCGCCATCGGAGGTCGCCGACAGGCGGCTGGGCGTAACGGATGCCCCGCCAGACGTCGGCTCGTTCACCGGCGACCCCGCGGAACGTCCCGACGCCGGTGCGCGCGAGCGGCGCGACCGCCCCCGTGGGTTGCGAGACGGAGGGTGTGCCGGGTTCGTCGTGCTTCATCCGTCCATCGTGCACCGTGAACACGTTCCCGAGTGCCCGAAATTTCGCGCGTCGCCTGGGTAAAGTGACGCCATGGAAGTACTACGCAACGTCGTAATCCTGCTGCACATCGTCGGGTTCGCGGTGACCTTCGGCGGCTGGGTCACCCAGCTCGTCGCCCGGGAGTTCCGGTTCATCCGCGTGATGGACTACGGAATCCTGCTGTCACTGCTGACCGGGCTCGCCCTCGCGGCGCCGTGGCCGGCGGGCATCGAACTGAACTACCCGAAGATCGGCATCAAGCTGGTGATCCTGGTGGTCCTCGGCGCGATCCTGGGCATGGGCAGCGCCCGGCAGAAGCGAACCGGCGAACCCGTACCGCGGCCTCTGTTCTGGTCGGTCGGTGCGCTCTCGCTGCTCGCCGCGGGTCTCGCCGTCATCTGGTGACCACAACGGCCGCACCGCTTCGGAGTCGAGTCGGTGCGGCCGGGATCGCGTGGAGCCCCCTGTCGGGATTGAACCGACGACCGCTCGCTTACAAGGTAGCGGCGCTACCTCGCTCTGTGATTCGGGTCGACTTTGGGAACGACGCCCCTGACGAGCTCCCCGGAATCGCGGCGTGAGGGTGCACGGCCATTGCGTCAGAATTCGCGCGAAGAGAGCACACACTCCTAAGGGTCTGCGCAGGTCAGACCCCCTCGTTAACGTATCGAACGGAAATAGTTCGTTCGTACCAAAAGGTTGGGATTTCTGGGACAGAAGTACACGAATGGGACAAAAGTGATGTCCATGGAAATCACAATCGACACCTGGATCACCCATCTTCACGCCGAGGGAAAAGCGAACCGAACGATTAAGGATCGGCGCATTGTCCTTTACCGACTCGAATCCGATCTCGGCTATCCCGTCATTGAGGCGAACACTCTCGACCTCGCGCGCTGGCTTGGTCGCGATGACCTCGCTGCTGTCACGCGCAGCGTGTACCACTCGATCCTCACCGGATTCTTCCGCTGGGCCGTCCTCAACGGCCACCGCGCCGACAACCCGATGACCCCGATCAAGGCCGCTCGCCGACCGAAGCGGCATCCCCGACCAATCGCCGCCGCCCAGCTCCGCACGCTCATCCGCAACGCCGATCGCGAAATGCTCGCCATGCTCCTGCTCGCCGGGTACGCCGGCCTCCGCGTCGCCGAGATCGCGCGGTTCCACGGCCGCGATCTTGACGTCCATACCGGCATGATCGAGGTCCGGGGCAAGGGCGGGTCAACGCTGTCGATCCCTGCGCACCCGGCGCTGGTCGCTCACGCCTCCCTCATGCCCGCGGGGTTCTGGTTCCCGTCGCAGCGGGCGAAGCACGTCGGTGGCCAGTGCGTATCGGAACGGATGCGCCTGTACATGCTCCGCAACGGGGTGAACGCCACGCCTCACGCCCTGCGCCACACGTTCGCGACCGGGCTCCTCGAGGCGGGCGCTGACCTCCGCGTCGTCCAGGAGCTGATGCGGCACGCGACCTTGTCGACGACTGCGATCTACACCGCGATCACAGACCAGCGGAAGCGCGAAGCGATCGAGCGGCTCGGCATAGAGGACGACGCCGCGTAGCTTGCCCGGACTACAGCGGATTGCCGGGTACGCCCGATATGATCCGCGAATGTCACAGCTGCCGCCTCCTTGGCCGTCCACCCCTGGATGGCACCGCGACCCCGAAAACCCCTCGATGATCCGATGGTGGGACGGGTATCAGTGGACGGCGAATCGCCAGCCGACCCCGCCGACGTCAGCACCCCTACCCCCGTACCCTCAACCCCGAAAGTCGAGCGCGGGCAAGACGCTGCTCATCGTCTGCGGATCGCTGCTCGCATTCTTTTTCGTGGTGGGATCCTGTGCAGCCGTCATCGGATCATCGGGTAGCGATTCGCGCAACGCGAGCAGTAGCACCGCCGCTACCGAAGGTTCCGTGACGACCTTCAAGCCCGATCCGTCCGCTGCCGCAGCCGCATCCCGTTCGGCCGCCGCTGCACGCGAGCAGCGCGATCGAGAGTTCCGCCGGCTCACCGACAAGGCGTCGTACCGCGCGGTCACCTCTCGCGACTGGCAGCTCGTCGCGAAGAATCCCGGCGCGCACAAGGGTGAGCTGTATGTGATCTATGGCCGAGTGGTCCAGGCCGACGCCGCGACTGGCACGTTTCAGATCCGGGTCAACACCGACGGCCAGCAGGTCGACGTCTACGACTTCGACATCAACACGATCGTCACGGCTGGCCTGGCGTCGTTCAAAGAGGTGGTCGAGGACGACCTCGTGACGCTGTGGGTCGGCGTTACCGGATCGGAGACCTACGACACGACCATGGGCGGCTCGGTCACCGCGCCGAAGGTCGAGGCCAACATCCTCGAGGTGTACGGCAACGCCGGATAGCAGTACGTCCCGCCGCACGACCACAACGAGCGCCCCACCCTCGCTATGAGGGTGGGGCGCTTCGCGTCAATGAGCCCGGGCTCATCTACTAAAACCCACTAGAGCAAAAGGTGTCTAGCCGCTTGATTGACCGGCTCTAGTCGGTTAGAATAGACTTATGATCGCAGGAGAGCCCACCCGGACCACAGTGAAGCGGCTGAAGAAAGCCGGGTTCACCCCGCGCGACGCGAAAGGAAGCCACACCATGTACACCTGCCAGCACGACCGGGTGAGCATCCCGATCGCCGACGGCCACCGCGAGACCTCGCCGGGCGTCGTGCGGAAGGTCCTGAAGGCCATCACCGACTGCGCCGATAACTGCGGCTAGTCCGCACGGCGGGCCGGAGCTCACCACTCCGGCCCGCGCCCCTGGGACGCACCACCTGCGATCACCACAGCGCCCCCAGGCTCCACACCGCACACGAGGAGACCGCACACCATGACCACATACCGAGTCGACGTCACCCGCGACGACAAATGGTGGATGATCCGCATCCCCGAACTCGACGGCGTCAACGGCGTCGCCGAACCCCTCACCCAAGCCCGCCGCTTCGAGGACATCGAGACCGAGGCGCGCGATCTCATCTGCCTCGTCGCCGACGTCGCACCCTCAACCGTCGACCTCGATCTACACGTCGACGTCGACGGTCTGGATGTTCTCGAGGTGTCACGTGAGATTGCGGCCGCGCGAGAACAGGCGCATGCCGCGGAGCGCCGCGCCGTCGAGAAGTCCGCGGAGACTGCACGCACACTCCGCGCGGCCGGCCTCGATCTGCGCGACATCGGCGCCGTCGTCGGCCTCAGCTTTCAGCGCGTCTCACAGCTCGTCGGTAAGGCGAGCTGACGCCGAGCCCCTGCTGCGACGGAAGCAGCCCCCGACCTCAGTGGAGGTCGGGGGCTGTTGCGATGAGGAGCCATCCGGCTGCGACGCAGGCGATGATCGCGAGGATCGTGTCGAGGGCCATGCGGGTTGGACGCAGCCGACGGCCGGACGGTTCCGCTATGACCTCAGTGGTGGTAGCCCGTCAAGGCCAGCCTCGGCGACGAGGCTCTCGGGAACGTCGGCGTCGACGCAACCGGCCGTGGAGCACAGCGCACGGTACTTCTCTCGACGATCGTCGCTGGACCCGAAACCCGCGCGATCGCTGTGGCGACAATGGCCCGGTGACCGATCGTGAGACGTTGCGGGCTGCTGCTCATGCTGTGCGGTCGTTGATGCGTGTGAGGACGTCATGTACAGCCGACGCCCCGAAGCTTCCGATCTGGCGGACCGGCTGGCTGCGGTGCTCGGCGACGACTGGGAGCCGTGAACTATGCGAGCCACACCGCGATGCTCGTCCAGGCGGCCGACGCAGGCGTCGACAGTTGCACCGGTGCGCTCGCGCGGTCAGCGACGGCCAGGCAGTTGCCGGAGGTTCGGCGGTAGATGGTGCGGATGGTGCCGTTCGATGTGACGCTGCCGATCTCGGATGACCCGGCGCCGAAGTCGAATCCGACGACGGCGCGCGTGCCGCTGCCCGAGGGGGTGCCCGACGGTGTCGCGCTAGTGCCGCTGCCGAGTGTGCCGCCGGTGACCGAGCTGACTCCGACGTATGACGTCGCTGAGACGATGTGGCCGCTACTGCCGCTGCGATCGGTCTGGATCGTGTGCGCACCCGCGGCGAGCCCGGTCGCGTAGTACATGGCGGCGTTGGCGGTCTTGCCGACCAGAGTCATTGCAACGCCGTCAACTCGGGCGGCGGTGGTGATGTTGCCTGCGACGAACACGATGATCGTTGCGCCGGCCGCCGTCGTGAGATTGAGGCTGGTCGTCGCGGCGCCCTCGGCGATGGCAGTGTTGTCGTAGGCGAAGTTGATGACTGCCGAGACCGAGCCGTCTGGCGCCGACGCCGTGGCGGCGGCGGGTTGTCCGGAGATGGCGGCGTTGCGGACGGCCTGCATGGTGCCCGCGGGCGCCTGGGCGCTCGCGGCGCCAACCGCGCCCACAACGGCGACGTTGCGCACGGTGCTGATCGAGCCGTCCGGGGCCACCGCGGCTGCACCCGCTGGAAGGCCAGGGATCGACGGATTCCGGACGGCGAGTACCGACCCGGGCGGCGAGCTCGCGGTCGCTGTCGCGACCTCGCCGACGATCTCGACGTCGACGACGTTGACGATGTCACCCACCGGTGCCGACGCTGCGGCCTCTGCGGGTCCGCCCACCACGGCGACGTGCCGGACGGTCGCGATCTCGCCTGCGGGTGCTGTTGCTGACGCCGTCGCAGGACTTCCGGTAATGGCGGCGTGCCGGATGGCGGTGACCGATCCGAGGGGTGCTGCGGCAGCCGCGTCGGCAACAGCACCGGCGATCACCGCGTTGCGTTGCGCGACGACCGACCCCTCGCCCGCTGACGCGCTCGCACCCGCTGGATGCCCCACAACGGACACATTGCGGATAGCAGCGACAGCGCCGCCCGGGGCCGTCGCAATCGCGGTAGCAGGCTGCCCGGGGATCTCGTTATTGACCGAGATGGCGCCCGGGGGTGCGAGTGCTGTTCCGCCCGCCGCGAGCCCGTTGATAACGACGTTGCGGGCGGCACTGACCACCCCGTTCGGTGCTGTCGCTGTCGCCGTCGCGGGCTCGCCGGACACCAGCACACCAGTCGGTGCGGACGGCCCGCGGTCCTCCCGCGAGATCTGCCAATGCCGAAGGTCAGTGAGCACAGTGGTGCTGCGATGCTCGGCCGGGACGGTGCCCGTGCGATTCTCGGCGTCCACGTGGACGCGGCACACCTCGAGGGTGGCCGCGACGACCCGGTGCTCGACGGCGACAGCGGTCATTTCTGCTTCATTGCGATATGTAGTGTGCGGTCATCCTCGCGCCCTGCTGCGGTCGTGATGTGATTGGTGACCGCATAATTGCCGCCGCTGGTCCCGGCTGCCAGCCATACCCCCGTCTGAGTGGAGGAGAACGACGAATCGGTCTGGGTTAGCGCGGCGTCGGGGCCGCTGATCGACCATGTGCTGGCGACGATCTGATCGGTGGAGCCGTTGCGTTGCTTGAGCCAGTCGGTCCAGTCGATGCCGTAGTCGAGCTTGGCGTTGGGGTCTTTCTCGATGCGCACGGCGGTCTCGCCTTTCGGTCAGGCAGCGGTGATGTTGACCAGGCCGGAGCCTGACAGGGTGCCGGTGAAGTTGCCCGACGCGCTGATCTTGTCTTCGTCGAAATCCCAGTAGCAGACCAGCGGCTTGTTTGTAGCCGGGGTGTCGTCGTAGACCACCATGAACCGGGCGGTGATGTTGGAGTTGGGCCAACTGGGGTCGTTGAAGTCGACCGAGTAGAGATTGGTCGCCGCGTTGTAGGCGACAGTGACGCCGGTGAGCGTCTGGCCGCCGGTGGTGTACCCCGTCGACCCTCCGCCAGCGATCTCGTTCGTGACGTCGGCTTTGTACCGGTGAGTGTCCTGGTTGGGCGCATAGCTGCTGGTGCACAGCATCGCCTTGAAAGTGTGCGTGTTGAAGTTGATTTCGCCGTTGCCGAGGCTGAGGAACATCGGGCCGTACAGCTTGGATTGAAATGCCATTGGTCATTCTCCTTCTTCGGTGGTGCGTGCTGGCGATACGCCAAAAATCGAGTTACCTTCCGCGTTACGGACGGTGCCGTCGGCATCTTGAGCCCACTGCTGAGGCAAGATCGGGACCGCCGGCGTGCGGTCGGGTGCCTCAGGCGGCGGGGCCGGCCGCACCGGCTCTGGACCCACGAAGACTGACCCGATCCACGTCTTGTCCGGGCGACCGATCTCGAGGATCCCCTCGCGGACCTTCAGGTCGAGCTCTACGCCGTCGATATCGACAATCATCAGTTGGTCCAATCGTAGTAGCGCCAGTTGTCGATCGGGCTGCCGATCGTGAAGCCTGCGTGATGAATCATCAATCCCCCGAATCGGTTTCCCTTCCCGTGGTTGATGACGTTGCTCGAGTCGGTCCACGTCACGATGGGCGGGACGGTGATACTGCCCTCGGCGTTGACGACGTTGCTGCCCTTGTAGACGCGGTAGGTGTTCGTCCCGCCCTGGGTGACAGGCCCGTCGTAGACGACCAGCCAGTGCCCATTTGTCGAACCTGTTGTGCCAGTGGATACGCGAGCGCGCTCGACGAACCCGCCGGACAGCGACGCCATCGTCCCGATCATCACCTCGTTGGCCTCGGTGGCGACATAGAGAAAGTTGGTGAAATCGGAGGATGCGCAGAGCACCACACCCGACCACCGGTCGTTGGCGCCATTGTCGAGTGAGTCCCATTCGGCGGCGATCTTGTCGGTGGTCAGCGGCAGCGTGTACAGCGCCGCGGCCATCCCTTCGATCAACTGGAACGAGGGGTCACGGACGGCGTTGCTTTCGATCTCGAGATTGCCGCCGTTCTGCCGTTGCAGCGACCACGATGGTCCGAGGGTGCTCCGGTTGAAGTTGTCGAAGAAATTGCGCGGCGCGTCGACTTGGCCGACGTCGGAACCGATCTGCACGTACGGGACGAGGTACGAATACGCCTCGTCGGCTTGGGCTCTGGTGATCACCGATGGTGCGCTGTTCGTGGTGCGCATCAAGGCGTAGTTCAGCGGCCTGAACTCCGGAAAGAAGTTCTCCGCTTCCATCTCCACGCCGGCGATCGACAGCGACCCGGACCCGACCATGCGGAACTGCACGCCCAGCCAGTCGCCCATCTCGGAGAGGTACGACGACGGCATGAGGACGCGCTGCCAGGCGTCCACGGTCAGGAAGTCGCCCGCCACGTTGGGGGTGGACGTGAGGAGGGTGAAGCTGCCGTCCTCCCCCATGAGGTAGACGTCGATGTAGGCGGCGGTCACCGTGCCGATCTTGCGGAGCTTGAACGACACCTGCTTTTTCTCGGTGTTGTACTCGCACTTCACCAGCGCCATCGGGAGCAGGCTCTGCGTGGCAATGACCCGGCTCGTGCCGGTGGCGCTGGTGGTTCGCGTAGTGGTCGAGCCGTCGCCCGTGGAATCGGAAACGGTGTGAGTGTGCGCAGTCGGCTTCGCGAGCATCGAGAATGGAAAGCTGGATTCTCCGGTCGGGTCTGGTCCTTCCCAGAAGGGTCGGTTGGACCGCACTGAGAACACCTGTTGGATTGTGACGATCTGCGTCTGCGCCGAATCGGCGGACTCGAGCGCCTGCTCGGCGGTGGTGCTGGTGTCGAGCAGCCACGCACCGAGCGCGTTCGCCAAGGGTTGGCCGATCACGGGGACAATTCCGATCGCGGCCATGATGAAGCGGATCGGGATGTCCTTGAGTGCCTCGATCGTCCTGTCGCTGAACTCTTCCAGAGGGTCGGTTTCGATTCTCGGTTTCCGACCTCCGGGGACTCGTGGCGTCACCGCCCGACCGTCTCGATCTGACGTGCCAACCGGGTGGCGTGCCCGAACCGCGCATAGTCCGTCGTGTGTGTGGTGCCGAACAGGTACGCGTTCGCAGCGCGTAGCGACGCGAGGATGTCGGGTCGCTGCCACCACTCCTCGACGCCGTCGGTGAAGTCGTCGATGACGTTGTCCGTCACGTCGTTGACCCAACGGACCGCAGAAGGGAAGTCGCGCACCGACATCCACTCTGTCGCGTTCCACGCCGACCGAATCGGCGCGTTCGCGACTATGTCGGCGATCGGGTCGCCGGGCGCCCACACGGACAGTAGACGCGGCCCGTTCTTCGGCAGTGTCAGACGGTCAGCGATCCCGCCTCGACCGCCGGCGTGCGACGGCTCGTGCGGGTTGCCCATCGCCGCGATCGCCCGCACATCGAGCCACGGCCGGTGCGGCAGGATCTCGCGGACAAACTTGTACGCCGCCATCACGCCCTGCGAGTAGCAGGCGATCACCGCGGGGTGTGGTGTCAGCTCCACCGCGCGTGCGACGTTCTCCGCGCCGATCCGGATCGACTCGGCCGGTGACACATCACCGATCCCGGTCGCCGGCCCGAAGGCCGCCGGGTAGTCGACGTAGGAGAACTCGTAGCCCGGGCGCAGCGACCGACGCAGCGATTCTGCGGCGGCTGACCGGGCCCGCGGCCTCGACCAGGTGCCGTCGAGCATCAAGACACTGACGGGGGTCATCGGGTGCCGTGCATCCGTGCGATGGCATTGCGGATCTCGTCGCGCCAGATCTCCCACTGATGTCGATAGTCGCCCAGTGCCCATCGATCGCGCCGCGTGCGGTGTTGCAGCACCAGCAGCATCACGAGTAGCGCGAACATCATCAGCGAGCCGCCCGAGTAGAGGGTGAGCCGGATCCACGCGCGGCCCGGGTAGTCCGAGCCCGCCCACACCGAGGCCGAGATCTGGAGCAGCACTAGCGAGAGCAGGATCGATTTGCCGAGGTAGATGATCGATACGCGCTCTTTCCACCACGGCTGCCCAATGAGGTAGCAGAGGGTAAAGACGGTGGTGGTCGCCGCCAGCACAACGAGCGCCCAGTCGGCCACGTCCATCAGTTCCACTTAGTTCACCCTTCCGAAGATGAGCTCCGCCCAATGATTTCGATCGAGCTGTTCGGCGATCGCGGCCTGTATCGGACGCGCCTGCGCGGCGAGCCGGTCACTTTTGGTTTGCGCGGCGTCGGCGCGGCGGGCGTTCTCTTTCGACCGCTCATCCACCGTGCGTAGATGCTCGTCCTGAGACTTTCGGCGCCACCACATCAGCTGCGCTCCAGACTGTCCCGAAGGGCCTGGGACTGGCTCGCGATCAGTTGCCCGGCCACGTTCCACTCGGCGATTGTTTGCGCCTGAGTGGCATTCGTATCGAGCAGCTTGGCGATGGTCTCGGAGTCCCGAACGGCGGCATCCTTGTAGATGGAGACCTGGCTGCCCAACACAAGCCATCCGCGCGCGAACGCGATGCCGAGAATCAGGACGACGCCGACGACGACCCCCACCACGCCGATGTCACTCAGCGCGGCGGGGTTCATCCAGGCGCTCGCGTCCGAGATGCTCACTTGCCCCTCTTGGTCATCGCGGACCCGGCCGGCCCCTCGTCACCTTCGACGACAACGCGAATGTTCTGGCCATCCTTGATCGCTCGGACCAGGTCGTCGATCTGCCCCGAGACCTGATTGGCGACCTCAGACGCGATGCCCTCGGTCGAGATGGCCTCCGATTCGAGCACGACCTCACCCTCGACGACGAGCTGACCGTCGAGCGCGGGCGCCTTCGGGGTGAGGTTCGGGCGAGCGAGCAAGCCGAGCAGGACCGCGGCGGCGGCGTAGATCTGGCCCTGTTCATCGGTGGTCAGGTCCGCACCGGCGACGACCACGAGCGGCAGCGCCGCCTGGATGACGGCGAGGATGCCGGGCACGACGTTCTCCCGGACCGCGAGGCACACCCACAGCGCGAGGGCCGCTCCGACGAGCGTCTGGATGAGTGCCTGTGTGGTCGACGAGATCGGCAGCAGGAAACCGGAAATCAGGCCGACGATGGCCACGATGCCCGCGGAGATCATCGCAGGTTCTCGACCGATGATCAGACGGGCGGGGGTGCGGGTGGGTACGGACATGGTGAGACTCCTTCTGGGGGGGGTGAGGGTCAGCGACCCGGGGGGATGTACAGGTAGTCACCGCTGTCGAGCTTCACGGTGCCGTTGCGGTCGCACAGCAGGGCGCCGTGCTCGAAGTCCTGGCGGATGATGCCGTCGCGCTCGTACTCGTCGGAGGTCGCGAACCCGAGTGCGCCGTACTGCCAACCCTCGGCGGCGTAGCGCTCGCCAATCTGGCCGTGCAGTGCGTAGCCGTCGTGGCCGTACCGGCGCTGAATCGCACCGCCCTTGAATCCCTGGATGTCGCCGAGGATCACGGTCTCGCCGCCGGGTCCGGTGACGACCTTGCCGTCGGCGTCCTTCATCGGGATCAGCGCGTGGTACTTCAGCGGGACACCGAGCAGGCCGTTCTCGAAGTCGAAGCGCTCGTACACCTCGAGGATTGCCGTCGGCACGGGGACGGTCGAATTCGTCGCTTCGAGCCAGTAGACGTTCCCGCCCTCGTACCGGCGTACCTTGCCCGAGACGCGGCCGCGCAACGGAAGCTCGCCCGAGGTTGCGGCGCCGAGCCAGGGGGAGAACGAACGCACGTAGTCGATCTCGTTCCTCACAACCTTCGGCGGAGCAACGCCCAACTGGCCCTTGACGATCTGGATGTCCGACCGCAGCTTGTCCATGTTCATAGAACCCGGATCCCACTTGCCCTGTGAGCGACCCGCCCACTCTTTGTGTGCGATCGAGCGATCGCGGCCGAGGCGGGCCTCGTCCTGCACGAGCGCGTTGATCCGCACGCAGGCCCAGTACTGCGGCGAACCCCAGCCCTCGGTCCCGTTGTTGTCCATCTCCATTCCGAGGAGTTGACGGTTCACATCGCGAATCCCGAAGCCGCTACCAGCACCACCGTGGTAGGCGACGCCGTATCCACAGATGACCGCCTTGCCGTTGCGCGGGAGGAAGAGCTGCGAGCACAGACCGAGCTCGTGGTGGTTCGCGATCGACCACGGTGACGAGTTGCCCGACGCCCCAGTGTGATGGTTCATCAGACCCCACAGTGGCGAGATCATGTCGCCGTGACCGCGAGTCTTCGCCCCGTCGAGCAGTGATGCCTTGATGACGGGGTCCTTCATCAGCCGCTCGTAGACGGCGATCGGATCGGCCATTGTTGTGCCTCCTGACACGGTGAAGTCCCCGGGCCCGGACGGGCGCAGGGTGAACAGTTCGGAAGTCCCGAAGAGTTGGACTAGGTCGAGTTGGCGAGGCCGTTGATCGCGGCTGTGCCGCGGGCGATGCCGCCGAACATCCGGTCCCACGGCGTCTTCAGTCGCATGTCGTTGCCGAGGGTGACCTGCTGGATCATGCGCTCGCCGGGCTTGTCGGCGATTGTCACCTTCGAGGCGTACTGCTCGACCGTGTTGCCGCGGTCCCAGAACGTCATCATGTCGCCGGTCCGGAACCGGCGTGCGGTCCCGTTGTCGGCGCCGAAGCTGATGCCCTTGCCGGTCGGTCCGTACGCGATTGTGTTGATGGTCAGCTCATTCGAGCCGCCGTGTTTCTTGAGGTAGTTCTTCGCGACCGAGTAGCCGTCGAGCGACCAGGCCGCGGTGTTGTCGGCGAACCCTTCGGCGAATGCGTCGTCTTCGCCTATGTCGTCTTCGAGTTCGGCGTCCCAGAAGCGTTGATAAGCAAAGAAGATGTCGTCGAATAGATCACCGACGCCGACCGCCAGGCCGCCGACGCCCGCGAGGCCCGGGATGGTGGCGACGACCGCGATGAGTGCGGCGATGGCGAGGTTGGCGCCGATCTCGATCAGCTCGTTGACCATCGACGGGGACTTGCCGCCGACGATCGCGTCGGTGGCGTCGGCGTGCTCCTCGACCATCTCGTAGTCGTCGATCTGCGTACCGTCGGTGCGCCACATGACGTTGCGCCGGTCGCGCTTGAGCTTGGTATCGAAAACGTATCCGGCGCGGTTCATCTCGTCGGACCACAGACCGTTGACGATGGGCTTGAGGAGTTGCGAGAGGTCGAGGAAGTGGTCGTCGCTGTAGTCGATGATCGACTGGAGGTCCGAGAGGGTGTCGGTGTTGAACACGGTCGGGCTCGTGCCGTGGCCGTCCCAGAAGTCGACGGAGACGCCCATCTCGAGGAGGTCGACGGTCTGGGCGAACGCCTCGTCGCCCGGGGAGAACCGGCACTGAATCGCGACGATCTCGTCGAACAATCCGGCGATGCGGTCGGAGATCGGCCCCAGGAGGTCGACGTCGCCGAGGTGCTCCCCCATCGCGCCGCCCGTGTTGCCGACGTCGCCACCATTCGCCGACCCGCCGAGCAGGATGTCGAACAGCGCATCGAGGTCGAAGATGTTCGCGAGGTTCGACTGCGACCAGGCCGCCGGCCACCGGATCGGCAGTTTGCAGTAGACCGGTCGGCCGAGACGGGCGAAGTTCTTCGCCATGAAGTACTTCATCACCGCGTCCGACGGGCCGAATGCGATGTCCTGCTTACCGGTTAGACCGACCTGGATCTCGGGCGGAAACAGCGGGTTCACCCAGAACAACACTCGGGTGAGCCAGTACTTGTAGTCCACGCACTCGTATTTGAAGACCTCGCGGCCCGGCCGACCGCTGACGTAGCGCTTCTTCAGGCGGTAGGTGGTCGTGATGCCGTTGTAGGTGGCCCGCACGTGGTACGCCCGGCGCTGAATCCCGGTCTCGGAGATCAGGTCGTTCAGCGGGTTGTCGGGCTTCAGGGTGAAGACGAGACCGCCCGCCTCGAGGCCCCACGTGTAGTCGATCGCCGCCTCTTGGTATGTGCCGACCGGCCGCCAGTTCACGACTGACCCGTTGCCTGAGCCGAACCGCTTGCCGATCTCGATCGGGAACTGCTCGACCGTGCCCTGGTACGGGTCCGCGTATCCCGGGGCGTATCCGGGATCGAACAACGGCGGCATCAGAGGGCCGACCAGAACAGTTGCGGAATGACGACCCGGATGGACGTCGCCGACGATGTCGCGGTCCCGGTGAACGTCACAGGGATGCCCTCGGTCTCCTCAGGTGCCCGCTTGTGCCAGCGAGTGCCGAGCCAGGAGTGATCGACGCCGTCGCTGTCGACGACCTCCCACCGGTCCGGGTCGGTCTGCACCGTCAGCGTCTTCCCGGCGGGGATGGTGAGCTGCGAACCGTCGGCCCGCTTGATCGTGATCTCTTCGCCGCCGAGCCCGATCTTCGGCGCGGTGATCGGGCCCGTGATCTGGTACCAGGCCCAGGAGGGATCGTCGCCGAAGTTGTCGACCTTGATCGTCTCGCCGTAGGCAAACGTCTTGTCGAACGGATCTGTGCGCCAGTACGACTCATCCGATCGCCACTGCACGCGCTCGTTGGTCAGACCCGCGTTGTAGATGTTGCCAAGGTCGTACGCCTCGAGCGAGGACAGCATCGTGCGCACCATCTGAAATCGGCCCGTCGCGAGGCTCTCGATCTTGCCGACCTTGCGCCCACGCCCGAGCGACCGGCGCCACTGCTTGAACGCCTCGACGGCGGCTTCGCGAATGAGCGTTTCGCCGTTCATTTCCGGGCCGAATCGCAAATCAGCAGTGACCACGCTCGGTAGGTCGGTGAAGTCGATGTTCGTCACGCCCGCCTGCCCGGCGCCCGTGATGTCGACAGGCTCGTTCGGCGCACCACCGATACCGTCGATCTTGACCAGACGCAGCGGGCAGGATGGTTCGCCGAATAGGTACACGTACCCGTCGACGCCGGTGTACCGGAACCGTGGAAGCGTCACTACATGCCCCTTCTGGTGAGCGCGAGGCCCGATGGCCCGGTGGCGTTTTCGACGGTGACGCGAATGTTCTTCCCGTCCTTCACTGCCCAGATGAGCTCGGTCAGTTGCTGCGAGATCTGGTCGGTGACCTTGCCGACGTACTCGGCGACGAGCGGCGGATCGTTCGACTTCATGTCGAAGGTTGGCGTGAGACTGCCGAGGTCGACCTGCCCGGTTGCGAGCATCTGCACGTAGGGCGCGAGCGTGTTGGCCGCCATCAACGCCCCGCCGGCGCCGATGGTCATCAGGTCGTAGAGGTTCTTTGGGGCCGTCGCGTCCCGGGTGTCGGTGATGTAGCCGCCGAATCCGCCGCCGGCGTAGCCCTTCACGCCGAGAATGCGGCCGGTCTCTTCCCAGATCCCCAGTGCCCGCGCGCGACGATCCGGCGCGTGCGGGATGTACGACTCACCGCCCGACTCAGGCTCGCCCCACAGGCGGTAGTCACCGGGACGGACAATCTCGGGTTGGTGTCCGTTGCGGACGTCGCCCATCGCGTACTGCTTCACCGGGTTTGGCATCCGCTTGGCCTCTTCGAGCGCGGCTTTCGCGTCGGTGACCTTGTCGCGGGCCTCGTCGACGGACTTCTGCGTCGACATCTTCGACGACTCCGGCGCGTCGGGCTTCTGCTCCTTCTGCCGCTGGATCGCAATCGCGAGATCGGTCTCGGCGTCTTTGAGATCGCGCGTCGCCTCGGCGAGCGTCTTGCGGCTGGTGGCCTGCTTCTGCTCCTTCGGCGCCCAATCGCCGCGCTGGTTGAGGTAGTCCTCCCACGCCTGCTGGGCCTCGTACTCGTCGATGATCCGCTGCTGGTATTCCTTCTCCCCCTTCCACCAAAACGGTTGCAGCGGATTGTCGAAGGTCAGCTCGACGGTGTTCGGATCCTTGGGTGGCTCCTTCGGCTTCGGCGGTGTCGACCCCGGGCTACCGTCCACGCCCCCGCCAGGCACGACGTCGTAGCCGCCGCCGGTGGTGCTGAGACCGGCGCGGAGCGCGTCCTCGTTCTCACGGCCCGGGAGTCCCGCGCCCCACGGTTGGCCGCCCGACTTCTCGAAGATCCGGGCCGCCACGATCGCCTGCTGCTGAGGCGTTGCCTGGCCGGCCGTCGGAGCGAACTCGTTACCGCCGTTGCCCGCCCACGTGCCCTTCGCGATCTGAAACAGACCCGACGCCTCGTTGCCGCCCGAGTTGGCGTCCTGGACCTCCTGTACCCGGTCCGGGACACCACCCGACTCGCGCGCGATCAGCGCCGCCCACGCGGGATCTGGAGACGTCCAGGTGCCGTCCGGATTCTGGACGAGCGGGATCGTCGTCACCCCCGCGGGCATCCCGTACGCAGACTGCCCCGGGAGCGGCAGCGCGAACGACTGCCGCGTGTGCACGTGGTCCATGTGGTCGGCCCAGTCAGACGCGTAGTACCCGGGCTGGTTCGTGCCCGGCCCGACGAACTGGCCGTCGGCGATGCCGATCTGCTGCCCCGTCTGCGGGTTCTGCCAGATCACCTGCTCGAGCTGCGAGGCGATCGTCGCGAAGTACTCGGCGAGACGCTGCATGTTCTCGACCGGTCCCGACCAGTCGATGCCCTTGTTGAATCCGTCCTTCTCCTGGTGCCCGGCGTACGTCGACGCGGTGACGCCGAACGCCTTCTCGATCTCGTCGACCCACGGCTCGTTGACCGGGCCGCTCGATCCCACGGGGAGGCCGTACGGAACGCGGCCCCCGGAGATCCCGCCGTCGGCGTACGACCGATAGAGCGAGTAGCCGAACCGGTCCGCCACCTCGGAGAGGATGCTCATCGCACGGCCACGCTTGTTCGGTGCACCCGGGATGAACGCCTCCCATGGGCCCGCGTCCGACTCCGCCCACTGCACCAGCCCGCGCTTACCGTTCCGCGCTGGCTGGATGACCGCCTGATTCGGAAGTGGGCCGTCGACACCGCCGTCCGCGTACTCGCGGATCGAACCGTCGGCGTTTGGCGTCTTGGGCGGGGTCGCGGGCGCCTTCCATGGGCCGACTGGGAGCTGGTCGGGCGGCTTCGGCTGGTAGTTCGGATCGAGCATCGGCTTGACGATCGCGTCGACGATGAGCTTGCGGTTCGCGTTGTTGCGCAGATACTCATCGAGCGTCGTCTGTGCGGCCGCGGTGTTCGCCTCCACTCGCACAGTCCCGTCGGGGAGTGTGGTGACCGTGTAGCCGAGTTGACGCAGCTTCTCGGCGGTCTCGGGTGAGTTGTCACTGATGATGATCGACTTCCCGTCGGGTAGCCGCGTGACCGCGCCATTGAGGAAATCGATCTCGGTCGACCCCTCGCGCGCATTGTCCGCGAGATTGTTGAACCGATCCCGTGCGTTTGCGAGCCCAGGCACGAGCTGATTCGAGATCGCGTCGGCAAGCTCGAGCGACTTCTCGCTGGTCTTCGAGACCTCCATACCGAATCCATCGGCGACGTCGCCAGCGCTCTTGAGTGCTTCGCCCACACCCTGCATGCCGGGGATGTTCTCGATCAGTCCACCGATGGCGCCAACGCCCTTTCCCAGCGCTGAGATGATGACGCCGATGAACGACTGGATCGCGCCGGTGGTGTAGGCGAAGACCTTCAGTCCACCCGCGAGTGCGTTGCCGACCCCGATGGTGAATGTGATGGCCGCCGAGACGACATCAGCGAAGAACGCGATGATCTCGTCCTTGTTCGCAGCAATCCCGCCGGCCATCTGTGCGAGTCCAGGTCCGAAGGCCTCGGCGAGTGCGGCCTTGATGCTCTCCACCGATTCCTCGGTGGTGCGCCGCATCGACTCCAAGGATGTCGCGGTATTGGCGCCCAGCTCACTGGTCGCTTTCTCGGCGGCGCCGGCCGACGCTCCGAACTCGTCGAGCGCCTTTGACGGGTCCCACTGGCTGTAGGCGCCGATGAAGTCGCCCGCGGTGTCACCGAGGAGCGCCATCGCGACCTGGTTGCGTTTGATCGGGTCCTCGATGCCGCGGATCTTGTCGAAGATCTGGTCAAAGGCCGCGTTCGCTTCTGGCCCTCCACCTTTCAGTGTGTCGTACATCTGCTCACCGTTGAGCCCGATGTCGCTGAGGGTGGCCTTGATCGTGTCGCCCTCTTCGTACATCCGCCGGCCAAACTCGCGAATCGCGTCCGAGGCGCGGTCGGTGTTGTCGACACCGAGGTCCATCGACTGCTTGATCAGCGCCATCGTCATATCGGCGGTGAGCCCGGTGTTCTTCCAGCCAGCCGAGTACTCCGAGATCGAGTCGATCAAGTCACCCTGCGCGTTGAGGCCCTGCTGCCGGGCGGCGACGATCAGGTCGTACGCCTCATCGATGTTGGCCACCATCCCCGACCGCACGAGACCAGACACGGCGCGCAGCGAGTCTGGCGTCTCGGTGCCGAGCATCTGGTTCAGGGTGGCCGTCTTCCCAATGAGGGCTTCCATCTCGGCCTGTGACGCCCCGGTGTCGAGGAGCTGGAAGTCTCCGAGTGAGGTCAGCGTCGCCATGTTGTCGGCCACCGAGTTGCCGAACACGTCCATGTAGGCTTCCGACGCGGCGCTCGCCATCTTCCGCGCCGCCTCCTCGTCGATCCCGAGGTTGGCCTGCATCTGGTCTCGAAGCGATTCGCGCTCAGCGCCTTCGGCGATCGCGTTCGCGAGGATCGCGCCGGCGCCTATGCCGATCGCAGCCACACCAGCGATCGCCGCACCGATTGGACCCGCCTTGCTGCCGAGCCCTGCGATGCGCGCGGCGAAACCGCCCATGAACCCGGCGCCCATGCCGTCGCCGCCCTCTTCACCAGCGCCCTCGGCGCCGCTGATCTCCGGTGGGCTGATCGGCTGCGAGATCTCCTCTCCTGCCGATCGGACTTCGCGGGCCGCGCGCCGGGCCGCCTGGGCTGCGCGATCCTGGGCGATCCGCAGCTGGTCCATCTGGCGTTCGGCGCGCTGCGACGCACGCTCGCTCTCGCGCTGGGCCTGCACGTACCGCTGCTCGGCACGCAACGCCTCGGCCGAGGAGTCGCCATATCGGTTGCGCGCCTGAGTGAGACGCTCGAGCGCCATCTCTTCGCGCTGCGAAGAGTCCCGCACCTCCTGCGAGTACTTTCGCGCCTGATCCTGCGTGCGCTGCAACTCCTTCGCGACACGCTCGTACGCGGACGTCGTCTTGAGCGCCGCCTGACGTGCCGCCTCGGCGGACTCGTCGGCCTGCTCCCCCATTGACTCGAGGCCGTCGCGGGTGCGGCGCAGCGTCGTGTCGAGGCTGTCCCCTCCCCGGATCGACAGATCGACGTAGAGGTCGGCGATGCGCTCGCTCATCAGCCGGCCAGGGCCTTACGTGCGGCGTTGGTGTTGCGTTCGCGCTCAACCTTGTCGGCGAGGTGCTCGATCATCTTCACCATGTCGAGGCGCTCGCCGATGCCAGTGAAGATCCAGTAGGCCCGGCCGAGCTCCGGTCCCTGAGGGCCCGAACAGAAGTGGATCAACGCGGTACGGCCAGCATGACTGACGTACGGAGCGGGCACCGCGTTGGCGAGCATCTCGAAGAATGCGGCGCCGAGGATCGTCACACACTCGCGCCATTCCTCATTCGGGCCGAACTCGGACACTTCGTTGCCCCACAGCTTTGGGCGGATGCGCTCGACGTCGAGGATTGAGGGCGCTGCGATCTGGTAGATATGCCCATTGATCGGCAGGTAGAGATCGGGATCGTAGTGCTTGGACAGATCCGTGAGACGCGTCGTCATTGCGCCACCGCCTTCCGTATCGAGATGAGTCGGGCCGTGAGGGTGTCCGGGTCGCCGAGGATTCGGGAGAGGCGCACCTCGAACCAGCGCCAGGAGCGCTCGCGGAGTAGCGCGGGCGACAGGTCGATGCGCAGGAGGGACGCGAAGTCGACCTCAATCGCGTCCCACTGTTCGAAGATGTCGGTCCAGGTCGCCCGCTCGGCCTCGTTGGCCTGAGACCCGCTGTGCTGCTGATTGACTGGGGCGAACTTCATCGGGTACGCCCACACGCGGATGCCGCGCACCGGGTCGTAGGGTCCGCCGCCGGGGTCGTAGTCGTTGATCGTCCCGGGCGGGTCCTTGGCGTCGTCCGGGGCCACGCCGAGGATTGACACCTTCGGCCGTTCCGGCACGGGCGCTGCCTCCGCCCTGGGTGCTTGAAATGTCCACACATTCAGTGCTGCGTCGGCGGAATCGAGGTAGCGCACGAGCACTGCGCGCCCGGCGTGCTGGGCGACGAGGTCGGGAATGCCGTGTTCGGCCATCTCCCGCCAGGCACTCCCGAGAACGGAGATGATCGCCTGGCGCTCTTCGTATTCGGTCAGCGCATCGAGGCCGTCGACAGCCTGGCGATGAATTGCGAGCATCGTCAGCGCCGACGGTGGCTCGACTCGGAACTCGCGATCGTCCTCACCGAGGACGACGGCTGTGCTCGAGTCGAGCCACTCGTCGAACTGGGTCATCGACTACGGCGTGCCGTCGCCGACGGTCACCGCGCAGGTGTCAGTGAGCCCGCCGAGGGTTGCCGTCACGGTCTCGACATCCTCCGACACGCCGGTCACGAGGCCCGTCGGGCTGACGGTCACCGCCGAACCGCTGGACTCAAATGTCGCCTCGCGGGTGCGGTTGTCGCCGTTGTTGTCCTTGACGATCAGCTGCACCACACCGCCGACATCGACGGTGGCCTCGACCGGCGACAGCTTGATGCTGGTCGCGGCCGGGACGGTGGTCGGCTTCGGGGGCGTGGTGTACGCCTGGTAGCCGGTGAGGGTGGCCGTCGCACCTGTGAGCGAGGACTTGTCACCGGCCGCGTTGGCGAAGGTGACACCCGCTCGGCCCTGGTAGCTGTCGGGCAGTTCGTCGGTGCGCCAGAAGCGGACGTGCAGGAACTCCTCGGCGCCGAGCTTGCCCTGCTTGCTGCGCAGGAGTTCGACGCCGGGGTCAGGTTCGCCGTCGGCGAGCTTGCGCTGCAACGTCAGTTCGAGCGACCAGTTCACTTCGGTCGCCACCTGCGCGCCGAAGCCACCGCCATGCATGTCGCCGGCATCCTGGCGCCCCTTGTCGCCCATGTTCGGGGAGACGGCGGTGAGGCCCTGGACGAAGATCCAGGGATCGGAGACGGATTCGCGGACCTGAACCGCCCAATTGCGGGCGAGGGTGGCGTCGAGCGCCGAGGTGTCCGGATGATCGAGAACAGCCATTGCTAGCTTCCTTTCGGGTTGAGGGTTATCCGGTAGTCATCGGCGCGCTGGGTACGGCCGTTGGCGTCCGTGAAGGACACCGCCCGCAAGACTCGGCGGACGTCTAGGACCCGGACACCGCCGGGCCACGTTTCGCGAAGGCGCGTCACGTGATCGGGCACGTGGAGATTGACGAACGCGTCGTCGGCCAATCCATCGGCACCCTTCGCGGCACCACGCGCGGCACGGAATCGCAGTCGCACGTCAATGTCAGGGTTGAAGGGATCGCGCTCGCGGTCGTCGCGAGTGACGACCGCCGAGACGCAGGTATCTGGATCGGGCGGCAGCAGACCGGCGATGTACGCGGGACGATCGGGATCGTCAGCACCGAACGACGCGTTCGGATCGGCAAGGTAGCGAACGAGACCCAGATCGGCCATGCGCTGACCAAGGGACTCGATCAGCTCGTCGCTCGTGGTGAACGTCATCGACCGCCACCCAACCGCTGGCGGATCTCGTCGGCGACGATCTGCTCGACCTGGGCGCGCGATGCGTCGATCGCGTTCTTCAGGAACAACCGCTCGCCACCGCGCGGATGCTCGTAGTCGACGAAGTGCTGCCGCTTCGCGTGCGGCGCATCGAATCCCACGCGCACGCCGTTGGCGCCCTCCTCGACGACGCGGCCGGACTCGACCAGCTCGCCCGACAGGATGGGCGCGCGGCTCTTGGCCTCATCGAGGACGAACTCGCCGGCGCGACGGGCGCCCGTCTGGGCAGCGGCGGCGATGTCGACGTTGAGGGACCAGTTCGCTGGCACTATGCACCTCCGGTGATTTGGATCTGGTAGTACGACGGGATTCGCGGCTGGTCGGGCACTGCGTGGAGCCCCGCGGCCGCGACGAGGCCCGTGCGGGGTGAGCCGTCGAGGTTCGCGGCCAGTGCCGCAGGCAGAGTCACGCGCGACCCGACGGGGATTGCGGCGGTGGTCGACGAACACGACGCCGTCGCAACGGTTGTGACCTCTTCGCCGTTGCTGGTGGTGATCGTCTGCGCCACCATGCGGATCCGCGCCTTGACCGTCTCGGGCGCGGCGAGCACCGCTTCGCCCCGGCCGTTCGTGCCGGTCTTGCGCTCGACGACGAGCGACCACGTGTAGAACCGCGCGAGCGGATCTCTCATCGCTGAAACCGGTTCAGCACGTGGCCGTATGCGCGCGCGAGGTCTCGGCGGACGCCGATGAGATCGCTCGGGGCTCCGTAGCCGATCGTGGCGCCGTCGAGCGAGGCCGAGGTGACCGGTAGATCGTCGGCGTTGGCGGCGGCGTTCACGCGGTCGCGCACCATATCGAGGGCGACGTCGACCACGCCCCGCGGTGTCGCAGCGAGGCCGTGCGAGAACGTCACCGTCACCGACCGATAGCCACGCGGCCACCCGTGCTCGCGGTACAGAAGGCCGTCGTCCGACCACGTGTAGCCCTCGATCACGTAGCCATCGGCATCGACGACGCTCGCCACCTCGGTCACGTGCAGGGTCGGCAACGTCAGCACCCGATCCCCAAGATGATCGAGGGTGACGACCGCGCTCTCGATGACCGGCGCGATGTGCCATCCGCAGTAGCGCCGGATGTCATCACAGACGGCCTCGAGGGTGCCCCCGTGGCTCGACAAGTCACTGGGCAGCGCGTCCGGCTGAACGAGCGGCCCAGCGCCAGAGAAGTCGATCACGGCTCAGGCCCGCGCAACCGGCGATGACGAGGCTTCGGCGAGCACGGCGACCGCACCGAACACGCCACCGGCCGTGGCGCCCGTCGTGGTCGCGACCACTCGGACGTACTGCGCCGTGCCGACGACGTACCCGAACTCGAATACCCCGTCATCGCTGGCCGCGACCAGTGTGGGCAGCGAGCCCAGGCGCTTCGATGCGGGCACGGCACGCCAGGCCGTTCCGTCGTCGGACTCCTGCATCGTGATCGCGTGCGATCCATCGGTGATGGCGGCCGCGGTCACGACGAAGAGCACTGCCCGGAAGTCGTTCCCGTACAGCCCGAGATCGACCGTCGCGCCGTTCGCCGTTCCGTTCGCGCGCTCGGCGATCGGCAGTGCCAACCGGGTGAGGCACCGGTTATACAGCGACTCACGCACCGGACTTGCCCCCACCTCGGGGCGCCCGCGCGGACTTTGTCGGCGTGCCCTTGGCGTCGGCGGCGGGCGTCTTCGCCGCGCTCGCCGCGGCCTCGTCCGCTGCCTTGCCAGCCTCGGCGGCCGTGGGGTCGGCCGGGGCGGTCCCGGCGTCGGTGGCTGGCGTCTGGGCGGCCGTGCCTGCGGTAGGCGGGGTCGAGGTCTGGATCGTCTTCGGGACGTCCGTGGTCGCGGTCTCCGCGCCGGGTGCGCCCGGGATGTCCACTCGGGCGAAGTGCGCCGGGTGGGTTGCGAGGATCGGGGCGTCGTCATCGACGAGCTGGCCGCCGGCGTACAGGTCATCGCCGTACGCGAACGGGTTGATGCAGCGGAACGGCATCGGGGGCCTCCTTGGGGAGAAGTGGATCGGGGTACGGAAACGCCGAAGGGGCACAGGCGAAACCTGTGCCCCTTCGGCGAACCGAGGTGGTGCGGACTACGTGACGTTGAGCATCCGGAACGCGCCGTCGTTCACCGAGTCGGCGCCGACGCGGAAGTACGCGAACCAGCCGCTCTGACCGGTCGGGCGGCCATTGGCGCCGAACAGGTGCGGGATGTACGACAGCGTGGTGCCGATCCGGTCGGCGATCACGTAGTTCGAGAAGTCACCGAACACCAGGACGTGGTTGTCCTGCGTGGGGGTGACGGCCGACTTCATCGCCTCCGCGATGTAGTCCGGGCGCCCGAGCAGCTCGGACTTGCGCGCCTCGGCGAGCTGACCCCACAGGGCCGATCCGCCGTTGGTGTCGAACTGGCGCATCGTGTTGTAGATCCCACGGTGGCCGAGGTACGACCCGTTGGCGGCGTAGCGCGCGGGGAGGGCGGTGTCGAGCTTGTACACGTCGCCGACCGCGAACGTGTCAGTCGTGGTCGAGGTGATGACCGAGCTCGTGCCCGCCAGTGCGGTGACGATGCCAGTCGGACGGCCCGAGCCGGAACCGGTCACGAAGGCGACCGACTCCATGCTGTCCTTCTCGAACGCGATCATCCGCGCGATCTCGCCCGCGAGACCCGCGTCGGCCTCGACCTCGAACGACTGGGCCACGAAGACATCGCCCTTGTGGATCGGGATCGACGGCTGAGCCAGGGTCGGCGAGTCATCCGAGACCTCGGTACCTTCGCCGTCCCACGAGCCGGTGACACCGGCCGAGGAGATGCCGTGCCAGACATCGCCGGTCGCGGTCACCACCCGGGCGATCTGGCGCACCTGGTTGAACGACCCGTCGGCGGTCAGGATCACCGTGGGATCGAGCTGGAACGGCACCGCGAAGCCGCCGTTCGCGTCGGTGAGGGACATCGCCCGCGAGAGCGCGCGCTGCTCACCCGCCTCGAGACCGGCCATCTGGCCCTGCGCCCGGACCACCTTGAAGAACGCCTTCGCGTACTCCGGGCTGCTGGTGCCGAGCACGAGCTCGGCCATGCGGGTGTCGTCGCCAGCACGCTCGACGAACCCGGCCGACGCCTCACGGACCTTCTGCGACGCGTGCGGCATCCGCTCGATCGCATCCTCGGCGCGGTGGCGCAGCTCGTCGGCAGTACCGGCCTGGCCGTAGCGCACCTCGGAGGTGTCCCACGGGTTGCGGTACTTGCCGCCCAGGCTCGGAGCCCCGCGGTGCCGGGTGGTGTCGACGATGTCGACGTCGCCACCGCCGCCGCGGTTCTCGTCCCGGGCCTCCGAGTCCGATGCGCCAGCGCTCGACGCGGAGCGGATCTCGGCCAGCGCGGCGTCGTGCTCGAGGTCGAGACGGTGCGCGTGCACCGACCGGAACTCTTCGAGCAGCTTGGGCACTGCGGCGTGGTCCTCGGGAGTCTTGTCGGTCTTGGCCTTCAGCCGCTCCAGTTCATCCTGGATGTCCTTCTCGCGGTTGATGGCCTGCTTGTGGGTCAGTTCGACGGGCATCGTCACAGTCCTTTCATGGGGGGCGTCGCGTCCCGCGTGTTCGCCACTTCGGCGAGCGCCTCCGCGAACAGCCGGTCAGATTCGGCAGCGCGGACGGCGTCGACTTCGTCGGTCGGCGCGGGATCATCGGGGGGAGAATCCGTCTCGTGGTCGGCGGCCGACTCGTCGTCGGTGCCTTCCGTCGCGGCGGTGTCCTCATCCGAGTGCTCGACGTCCACCACTGCGGAGTCTTGCGGCTCGTCATCGGACGACCCACCCGCATCGGGTGGGCTGGTGCTATCGGCCGAGTCGGCGCGAAGCAGCAGTTCGGCGAGCATCTTTCGCTGCTCGGGTTCATTCAGGCGAGCCGGGTCGATCGTCACCGGCTCAGCCGACCGCACACTCGCGGTCGTGTCTTGGTAGGCGGGCCACACGACGGGGCCGACCTCGTCGAGTTTCGCCTCGAGGATCGTGCGCAGCAGCGGCCCGCGCTCGTCTGGGGACCACAGCAGGTAGTCGACCTCGGACGCGGGAACGACCTGGCCCATCTTGTCGCGCCACTCCTCGCGGACGACAGAGAAGCGAATCGACATGCCGTCGATCGCGCCGGTCTCGATCGCCTCCTGGATGAGATCGATCAGCAGGTGTTTGCCGAGGCGCGCCTCGACCTCGAGACCGCGGTCGTCCTCTTGGATCGACCGGATGACACCGATCGGGACCGAGCCGATTAGAGGGTGGCGACCGTGGTCGAACTGGAACTTCGGCGTACGCTCGCGCAGCGTCTTTCGGAAGGCCCCCGGCGCGAACTGCTCGTCGAATGTGCCTTCCCACGAGTCGATCCGGGTCGGCGAGTTGAACACGGCGCCGTAGCCGGTGAAGCTGCGCCCGTCGCCATGCTCGTCGTCGCGGGTGACTGTGAACGGTACGGACCGGCACAGGTCACTGCGCTGGTGCGTCTTCGTCTTTGTCGTCATCGTCATCTCCCTCGTCGTCGACTGGGGGTGTCGACTTGATCGGTTCGGCTGGGGTGCCTGGCTCCTGTAGTTGGACGCTGACCATTCCGGTGTGCTCGAGGAGTCGGAGGTCGTTGTTGTCGACGGCCTTCACGACCGAGTCCGGCGTGTATCCCGCAGAAATGAGCGTGTTGATCGTCTCGGCGCGGGTCCGTTGGATGTCGGCGGCGTCCTTTTCGTCCTCGCGCAGGAACGGCACGTCGCGTGCGTCGTACCAGAGACGCGTTGCGTTACCGCGACTCTCGACGAGCGTCTCGATCGATCCGGCGACGTTCTGCCAGAGCGGGTGAGCGGTTCCGTCGGCGAGGCGACGTCGCGCCTGGCCGTAGTTCGAGTAGGTCGCCGCGGCGAGGCCCTCGGACAGTCCGACGATGACCGGCGGGACTCCACCGGCCGCCGCGATGCGGGTCTCACCGCCGCCTCGGACGTCCTTGAAGTCGATGTCTTTCAGGTTGGTCCCGACGACCGTCGCGTCAGCGCCCGGGTAGAGATGCAGTGTCTTGTAAGCGTTCTCGATGCCGGTGTTCCGATCGCGCATCTGCTCGATCCACTGCTTGACCTTCCCCTCGTTGGCCGCGGGGTTGTGCTTGACGATCATGTTCGGCGTTGCGCCGTTGTCGAAGAACTTGCGCTGATGCCGGGTCATCGACTGGTCGGCCTGGATCTCGCGCAGGATCGGGGTCAGCCAGGACATGCCGGCGTCGACCTCCGACAGCGGATCCGGGATCGGTGCGAAGTGACACACCTCGTCAGCGGTGAACGCAACGGGATCGCTCGACCCCGGCCCACCCTCGGTGTAGATGAACCCGATCTTCTCCCAGCCCACCTGGCCGCCGCGGTTCACCTTCCGGCCCGCATCGCTGAAGTAGCGTCTGCGGCCGACGATCTCGACCCAGTCGGGGCGCAGGCGCACCAGTTCATCCCTGTTGCCCTTGTCCCGCACCCAGTAGCTGTTACCTGCGAGGTCTGCGTCCTGGATCATGCGCGTCAACAGATCCTGTGTGGTGGCCCCGCGCCAGGGCCGCTCGAGAACGCGAAGCTCCTGCGTGCCGAACAGATCCGACGGGGCGCCCGATCTGAGATTCTGGTACGTGAACCGGATGCTCGAGAACACCAGCATCCGGACGAGCATCACCGAGAACACAACACCGTTGGCCGCGTACGCCTCCTGTGCGAGACCGACGAAGTTGTTCGACGGCCGCTCGGTCGCATCGCCGGCGAGCGTCTGCTGTAGGTGCGGCGCCATGTAGCCCGAGTTCAACGAGTACTGACTGAGCATCTTCACGTACTCGTCGAGGTTCATCTCGCGCTCCTCGGCGCGGACGCCGCCCTTCAGGCGGTCGAGCAGGTTCATCGACGGCCGCTCGGGTCGTATAGCACCACGGAGCCGACGATCGTCAGGAGGCCCGCGATCATCACCGCGACACCCGGTGCCCACAGCATCGCCGCACCGCCGACGATGGCAATCGCACCGATCGCGGCCATCGCCGCGCACATACGCCTCAGCGTCATTCCCAGAACCCCCATACCTCGGTCTCTGTCGCACCCTCGCCGCGGACGATCAGCCCGTGCACAGCGAGGGTCACGGCCACCAGTTGTGTGATGTCGCTCGTCTTGTCCTTGCGATCCCAGGCCCACGAATCGGCCAGGTCGCGCGTCTTGGCGCTCACCACCGCACGGGCCAGCGCGGCCGAGCCACGGTGTCGCAGTTCGTCCTCGATGGCCGCGTCGTAGAACGTGTTGGCCGCGATTGCCATGTCGTGGGCGTCGGTCAGCTCCAGGAGCCCGGGCACGTCGGACGTGCCCTCGTCGATGCCCTCTTTCTTGAAGTCCGGCAGTAGTGATGCGGCTGAGGAGTGGTCGTCGATCACCACCGCGCACGGCTTCTGCGCGTCGCGCAGTTCCTTCACGCGGCCGACGATCCAGTTCGTTCCCGGTAGTGACTCAATCTGCTGGCCTCGCACAGCGGGCACGATGCCGACGTGGATCTTCCCGTCCTCGCGCCTGGCGGCCACACCAATCGCCGCCCTGCTGCGGTCGCGAGAGACGTACACGCCGAAGGCGACTGGGTCGATCGGTGTCGACTCCGGGTCGGTCAGGTTGCCCCACTGGTCGGACGAGATGAGCGAGCCGCCGGTCTCGGGCTCAGGGTCGTGCCATCCGAGGCGTTCACGCCCGAACTCACTGGGGTCCATCGCGAGGCGCTCAGATCGTATGTAGTCCATCGAGATACGCCGTCCTGCCTGGCTGTTCGCCCTGCGCCAGTTGTCCTCGTTGTCCATCGCGCAGCCTGGCTCCCCAGGCTCGTGTGTGCACTGCTCGTCTGCGCAGCCACCCTCCGGAGCGCTGTACTCCATGTAGCCGAGCCGCGGCTCGCCACCCGCGCGCCCGCGCTTCACGACACGTCGCAGGACGTCCGAGGTCGTGTGGCACGCGCTCGAGCCGTAGAGGATCTGCGCGCCCGCCCGCGTCGACATCGTCGGCATGATCGAACCGATGTGGGCCTTGGTCAGTGCGAACGCCTCGTCGAGGATCGTCTTGTCGCCGGTCAGACCACGGCCGCCGGTCTTGGTCCTGGCCTTGAACTTCAGCCGCCGCTCACCGACGAGCTCAATGGCCATGTGGCCCGAGCCTGAGTAGATCCCGCCATTCGGGCCAGGCGCCAGACGTCTCGACAGTGACGGTGTGTTCTCGATCAGTGTCACCATGTCGCCGAACGACTCGCGCGCCGTGTCGAACTCGTGGGCCGACCACGACACGCGCCGTTCCTCAGTGACGAACATCCACCCGAGCGCCGCCTGTTTCGCGAACCCGGTCTTCATGTTCTGCCTCGGCGCCACGATGCCGAACTCGAAGATCAGCGGCCGGCCGCCAGGCCCGAGCGCGAACAGCGCGTCGAGCGCGATCTCCTGCTCGGGATCGGGCGCGAACCCCGCGTCGGTGCACACGTCACACACCTCGGGCCCGAGCGTCAGCACGTACTCCGGATGGGTGAAGTACGCAGGCTCAATCAGCAGAGGCCGCAGCGCGTAGCTTGGCATCCCGCCGTTCCGCCACTTCGTCCACCACGTCGGCCGTCTCGCCCTTACGGCGGATCTGCCCCATCACCGTCCGCAGCTCTCGGCTCAGCGTCGCGACACTCGCGCCCGTCTCCCTTGGACTCACGATGCGCCGAGCGACGGCGATGGCCTGCTGGCCAAGCAGGGTTGAGCGTTCACCGCATGCCTCGAGTTCGGTGATGAGCGATGAGACGAGATCGTCGGAACCCGTGTCGATATCGTTTGCCACGGTGGCCGCAGGAGCCGCCGTGGTGCGCTCCTGGCGCCCCTCACGCGGTGCTGCAGGTCCACCAGCCCGGGACGCCCGCTTGCGGCATGTGGCGCCGCAGAACCGTGCAGTGCGCCGAGCGGCCTCGAAGGGCTCGCCGCACGACTCGCAGGTCTTCGTCATCGCCGGGCCTCCTTCGCTGGTCAGCGGCACGCGGTGCCGGGTGACACGCAGTGCCACCAGGGAGGGGGGTAGGGGTGCCCGCGAGGGCGGTTGGGAGGCGGCGACTCAGCGCAGGGGTCGCCGTTTACATCCCGTGACGAATCGAGTCACGTGACCGCCGTGCTGGTCCTGTGCGTCACGCTCGCGATCCACGTCGCCGATGACCGAGATCGGAGCCGGTGGGCGTCGATCTGGCCCGCCCACAGACGTCTCAGCGACACCCGGTTTGGCGGCGGTCGGTCAGCGGTGCGAGCGGACACGCGGTGTCACCGGCGCGGCGGCACTGAGTGTCACCACTCGCGGCTGGTATCGCAGTTCGCGGAGCGGTTTCGCGAGGGTGCGCCGCGGTTGCAGCCCACGTGCTCGGGTCCGCGGTACTTCGACCGGTCCGCGTCGTCGTGGCCGAGGTCCCAGGGTCCGGAGGGCGGGATCGGTCGGTTGCAGCGCCAGCAGATCGCCTTGCCGGATCGCACGACGGGCTCCCAGCGCTTGCGCTCGGCCTTGTGGTCGGGGCCGTAACCGCGCTCGGCGGTGGTGCGTTTGCGGGCGACAGCGGGGCGTCGGGGCTTCTCGGCGTAGTACTCGTCGATCACCTTGAGCATGTGGGCGGGGCGCTCGCGTCGGGCACGGGCGACGACCTCAGGCTGGCCGGGGTCGATGGTGACGACCTGGGCGCCGAGGTCGCGGTACCGGGCGACGGTGCTGGCGCTGGGCGTCCCGTGGATCACATACACGTCGAGGTCGTCCTCGTCGGCGTATGCGAGAGCGGCGTCGATGGCCGCCTGCCTGGCCGCCTTCGTGACCAGCGCGAGTTCCTCGGGGTGGGCGTGGTTGGTGGGGCCGGTGCGCTTGCCGCGCAGGGCGTTCGCGATCAGGTCGTAGTCGATGACGATGTCGGCCTCGCCGGCGCGCTCGCGGACCCATGTGGTCTTGCCAGCGGCGGGTGGGCCGGTGACGAGGAAGAGCACGAACTCTCAGTCGGCGATCCGGGACAGCTTGTGTGCCGCGACGACGCGCGGCGCATCCGCCTGGTTGAGCGCGAAGAGCGCCGCACCGAGCATGTCGTCGTCCAGATGGCAGGCGACGACGAGGGTGTCGACCGACATCCCTCGCTGACCGTTGGCGTGGATGGACGTGAACTTGACCATTCCGCCGTTGACCATGTTGATCCGGCGCTGGCCGGCGGCGCGAATGACTCGCGCGACCTGCTCGCCCGAGATCCGGTCCACGACGTCGCGGCAGGCCTCCTCGGCGGCCGTCTCTGAGTCGACCACAAACAGCACGCGGCGTCCGGCGCGGAGGTCGCCGACGGTGGCATCGACGAGGTCGCTTGGTGCTGCGATCCCGGTGGACATTGCTGCGGTCATGGTGGGGGTCCTCTCGGATGTCAGAGCGGATGGTCGCAGTCGAAACAGCGGGCGACCGTGGCGAACTCCCCGACGCCGTTCTCGGACAGTCCGAGGACTGGTGCACTCCATCCGGACGGCAGGTTGCAGTGCGGGCACCACAGGCCGGACTCGACCCTCGATTCGTCGAGGGTGAGGATGATGTGCGCGCCGGCGGCCATCAGAGCGCCAGCGACGTCTGAAGATCGGCCAGGCACTCGCGCTCGACAGGGTTGTCGGCGCGAGGCCGCCACTTCTCGCCGAAGATGTCGGCGAAGATGGCGTTCGCGCGCTGGATCTGCATGGCGAGCAGGCCGCGCTTGTTCCCTCGCTGCTGGTTCTCGAGAACGCGACGGACGGCGGGCAGGAGTTCGGACTCGATGCGGCGCTGCTGCTCCGCGGTGACGACCTCGTGACGGAGGGACTCGCAGCGCAGGCCGAGTAGGAACGACTGCTTCTGGTAGCCGTTGCCCATGTTCGCGAGCGCCTTCTTGCGCTGGGCGGGAGCGAGTCTCACTGTTCGGCGCGCTTTCGCCGAATGGCGACCGCGGTGGTGACGTATGAGAGCGCCGGGCCACCTCGGCTGCCCGGGCTGGTGTTGCCGATCAGGGCGTCGGCGTCGTTGCCGTCCTCGCCGGTCCGCAGGAACGTCAACTCGACAGACCCGGCGGTGAACCGTGCCTCGAGGAGCTTCTCGTCGACCGGAATGCCGAGCCCACTCAGCGCGGCCCGGACGTCGTCGGCGTCGAGGGATTCCGGAATGGAGGGCAGATGCATCAGGATTCTCCGCTCGTCTGGTCGAGGATCTCGCGCTTGGTCAGCCGCGGCGGGACGTCCAGCTTCAGTCGAGTCGACGGCCGCCCCCAGTTGGTGAGCTCGCCCTCGCTGACCGACTTCCCGATGAGGCCGACCATGCGGTCGAACACCTGCGTCGCGGTGTGGCCCGCGTCGACTCCGGCCTGGATGTCGTCGTCGATGTCGATCGACTCGAAGACGGTGTCGGCCACCTGGCCGATCGCGACGAACCCGACGGCGTCGATGTCGTTGGTCCACAGGACACCCGGGCATGGCGTCTGCACGACTGCCCAACGGCCGGGGCCACTGCGGCCCGACGTCGAGTCAGGGTCGGTGCGGGCGATGAACTCAGGCACCGCCGAATCGCTCCTGGATCTGCGCGAGGATCTCGGTCGACCGGCGGCGTTCGCCGGATGGGGTGAGCGGAATGAACACCTCGTCGCGATACCCGCACGCGTAGAACGATGTGCAGATCGGCGGCTGCCCCGGGCGCATGACCTGCTCGCGCTCCCAATGGCCGCCACACTCGCCGCCGTGGCACTCGCCGAACGATGCCGCACCCTCGGGGACGCGGCCGCCGGGTGCAAACTCAGGCACGGGGCCAGTCGTTCCCACGGTGGTCGTTGGTGCCGCAGAACATCGGCGCACTCGCCTCGACGGGGACTGTGTACGTCTCGTGGACGAGCGGTTCGGCATCGACGCCCACCACGTCGGCGTACGGATTCCGCACGAGTGCGTCGTTCTCGTCTCGCGCGGAGCGGGTGACGGTGATCCGCGTGGGCTCGATGACGACGCGCGTCGTCTGCGGGTCGATACCGAGAGTCTCGAGCGCTGCGATCACCTGCTCGCGCGATACGGGCTCGACCGGTGACTCGATGTCGCGGAGCCCCTGGATCTCGCGGTACTGGGCGATGACCCTCCGCGCGTGCTCCATTGGATCGAATGCCATGTCGACCTCCTTGAAGTTGGCCCCCGGTAGCGGGCCCGCGCTGCGCAACGCGTTGCGGCCGTTTGGCGCGGCCTTGCGGCCCGCTGCCCCCTGCTCTGCCACGAGCTGGTTGGGGTGCCCGCCGGGGGTGCCGGGCAAGTTGGGGACCCGCCACAGCGCCGGGACTTCTCAGACCATCCAGGGGGAATCCACAACCCGAGGGGTCCAGTCCGTAACGCGGGGGATGCGCCGGTCGCCGGCGCTGTGACGGGGGTCTGCGAGAGACACGAAAACCGCGGGCCGATCTGCTTTCGGGCAGGGTCGGTCAGCGGTCGTTCGCGAGTTTATGCAGGTGAACGGCGGAATGCCAACACCGTGACAGGTTAGGCGTGTCACGCTGTCACGCGACCTCAGTCGATGTGCTCGATCAGGCTCAGCGGGACGTACTCGATGATGCTGTCCCCGTGGGTGACGTCGATCGCGGCGTAGTTCTCGAATCGGCGACCGTTGAACTCCATGGGACCGACGTACGTGAGGCGTCCCGCCGTTGGGGTCCGTGTGTTGTCGGTCAACCGCACCCGGTCGCCGACTCTGAATACGGGCTTCTCGTCGTCCATCAGTCGGCGTGCCGCTCGAGCGCCAGGGCTAGGTACGCGCCTCCGATGTCGTCGTCGAACCAGACGTCGACCACCTCGGGTTGACCCGGGTAGGTCACCTCGACCGTACCGACGTAGGCGTCGCCCGAGGGTGCGCCCTTCACGTGAACCCGTTCGCCAGGTCGAAAGGCCTGCGGTGGTCTCGTCAGTTCCCGCCAGAACCTCATGAGTCGCTTCATCAATCGATGTGCTCCATCTGCTCGTCGAAGAGGTAGAGCAGACCGCCCAGCGCGCCCGGCTCGAGGTTGAACTCGTTTGAGGCCCAGGCGTCGAGGGCCTCGGCGCCGCGAGTCACCTGCACCCAGTGCGAGAAGAGCGGACGCCACCCGGTGTGCTCGACAACCTTGCCCGCCATCTCGATCGTTCCGCCCGGGAGTTGCGCGGTCCAAACCACCCGGTCGCCGGCGTTGAACTCAGTCATCGCCGAACTCCGGGTCGACGACCTCGGGCAAGATCCACAACGCGGTCGGGTCGAGGTCGCCCACGTAGCCCGGCGGGATGACCAGCGGCACAATCGACGCGGCGGAACGGTCATGCACGCCGACCCCGCCCGACGCTGTGGGCGCCGGGGGCGGATGCATGGGCGGTGGTGGGACATCGAGGGACACGAGGCTGCGTCCGGCGCGTTCCTGCTCACCCCATGGTCCCCGCCAGTCGCCATATCGCGCCTCGTCGGGTACCGCACGCGCGGCCTGGTCGAGTTCGCGTTCCTGGCGGATGAGGTCGCGCCGCCGCGCCCACCGGAGGCCGGCGCGGCCGGACACCCAGTAGAGCGGCACTGACAGGGCCAGTGCCCCGACGACATCCCAGCCCTCAGCCATCGTCGGGCTCGCAGTAGCTACAACCGCACACGCAGAGGTAGCACACACCATCCTCAGCGATCGAGCTGTCCTCGTCCTCGCACGATGGGCAGAGCTGGCCCGGGGTGAGGTTGGGATGCTCCGCGCGGAACATCGCGCCCGTGTACGGGTCTGGGTTGCGGGACGGGATGAGCACCTCCCCGCACCCGCACCGCAGGCGACGATCCTTCGGGAAGCTCCAACCGTCGTGGTCAGCATGGAGGGTCCCCGCCTTGGCCTCGGCGGCCAGCGAATGAAGCCGCTCGACGATCTCGCTGTTCGTCATCACCTCGTACTCCCCTCTCTTGCAGCCAATTCGCGCACCTCGGACAGCGAGAACACGGGGTGCGCACCCTTCGTCACTCGCTGCGTGATCTGCCCATTCGCGGCCTTCCATCCGCGAGGTCGGATCAGTCTGTCCTTGCGCCACTGGTAAAACCGATTCTTCGGGATGCGCTCGCCAAGCTCGGCTGTGACGCGCAGAATCTCGGCGCCGGTCAGTAGGAAGTTGCCCGCCTGCGCCCAGATCTCCTCGAGGAGCTTCTCGGTGTCGTGCCGGCGCTTGCACTTCCAGCACGTGACGTGCGGCCGCGGGTCGCCCTCGGGCGTGCGTCGGACGTACAGCGCCTCCCGGCAGCGGAGCGGGGTCACTCCATCCGGCTCGACGCCGACGATCGTCGGGCACGGCCCGGCGTACATACCCTGGTCCCGCCGGTTGATCGCCTCGACACCGCGGTCGAATGCGCCGATGATCTCGGCCATCGCCATCGCCCCGTCTTCTCGGTGACCGAAGGCCGAGAAGTAGTGCCCGAGCCAGTTCGCGAGGTCGGTCGTCGTGGCGACGTAGTTGGCGGGTACACGCCGAATCCCCTCGGGCAGTGGGCCGTAGACCCGCGATGCGCCTATCACCTCGAACTGGATGTCGGCGGTGTCGCACAGATCGCGCGCCCACCTGGTGAGCACGTCGCGCAACTCGCGTAGTC
The DNA here is from genome assembly GCF_051789125.1 of Gordonia terrae. GTDB lineage: Bacteria > Actinomycetota > Actinomycetes > Mycobacteriales > Mycobacteriaceae > Gordonia > Gordonia terrae_A. Next base: position 4,455,960 of record NZ_CP196526.1, read on the forward strand.
GGTTCGCCGCCGAGGTGCGCCACGGCACGGGTGACTCGATCTCGTCCTCGGGGATCGTCCCGCGGGCCTCGAAGAACTGGCGCTCGTCGAGGTGATTGAGGCTGTCGCCACCGTGCGCAGTGAGGACGAGTTTGTTTGACAGCCAGGGAATCTGCTCAAGAGTGTCGGCGAGTTTCTTCGTGCAAGGCCAGCACAGGAACAGCTCGGCGGGCCGGTTGCATCGCGTACAGCTTCGGGTCACTCGTCACCGCCTCGGATGAGTTCAAGCTTCGGCCTCGGTATCGTCGGCTCCTTGCCTCCCTCGTTGCGCACCCGGTACGGGTCTGCCCAGTCATACAGCTCGTCCCACACCGTGTTGAAGTAGCGCCGCAGCACACCGCCCGAATTGGCCGGCGGCACAGGCTCCCCCAGCTCCTGCCACTCAACAAACAGGCGTTGCGACCGGATCTTGTGGTCGAGCGACCAGTGACGTGTGCAGTAGCCTTCCATCGCCCACCGCCCGGTCATGGGATCGATAATCTTCACTGTGCGATAGGCCCGCTTTCCACACGGGCCGTCGCGTCGAATCATCGGCGCGATACACAGACCCGTCGTCGTACGCTCTCCGATGTAGCGCGGGACGTCGCGGCGAATGACCGCTCGCACGAAGTGGAGTCCATCGAGGCCGGAATCGGAGGCGTCGACCATCTGGGCGATTCGAGAAGTCCAGTGCCCCTTACGTGCCAGCCGTTCCGAAGCGGTGAGCGCTGTCCGGCGTTTCGCGATGTCAGCGACGAGTAGCACGGCGAAGAGCTTGGCGTCTCGATCGAGATCGGGGTCAGCCGCGATGTCGAGGATGAGGCTCTGGGTGCGCAGCGCTCCCGAGACGTTCGTCATGCGAGACCCCGTAGCCTGCCGAAGCTGTTGCGCCCCTGGCGTTCAGCCTTCACATTGCCGGGCGCGACCGCGGGCAGTGAAGGGGCGAGGAACGGGTTCGGCCATGTGAGGACCGCGGCGGTGACGTACTCCCGGATCATCGCCTGGCGAATGGTCGTCGCCATGCTGACGCCGCCGTCATCGAGGCGGTGTCGGCCGCTCATGCGAGCCCCTCCGGCCACTCGACGGCGCCGAGGCCGCGGTCGTGTCGGTCGGTCGTCTCGAACGGCAGCGGCCACCCGAGCCAGTGAGCCCCCATCTCGGCGAGCGTCAGGCCGTCGGCCTCGTTGTCGTCGTGGATGCGGTGCGCGTCGGCCGGCCACTGGGCGCGCACGACGCCGAGGAGGTGCGCCTTTTTCTGGCGCGCGGACAGGCCCGCAGGGTACTTCCCGTCCGGCCAGACGGCGCGGGTCGACGGGTTGACGACCGCGACCGGGTACTGGGCCGACAGGGTCGAGTAGACCCCCCACCAGAGACCCCACCGGTCACCAAAGCTCGGCAGCGGCCGGGTCATCCCCTGCGGCATCGCCTCGATCAGCACCAACTCGGCGTCGGCCGGCACCCAGGACACGATGCGCCGCGTCTGGGCGACGATGCGGTTCGAGCGCTGGCGCCAGCCGTCGCCCTTCGTGGCCGTGCGGCCCACAGAGACCAGAGATCGGATTTCTGCGGTCCCGGTGCCCGAGAGGCCCAGAATCGCGATTCCAGCGGCTCTCAGGCTCGGATCGATCCCGACGACGCTCATCTCTGCGCCGCCTTCGCCCGGGCCGCCTTCACGCCGTCGGACAGCCGCGACAGGCATGGGATCTTTCGGGTCATGCCGGTCGCGAGGTTCACACACGCCTGGTCGGGCTGGGCCTGGCAGGTGCGGCACGGCAGCTCGATCGCGTCGTGCTCGTCATAGGCGTCCCAGATCGGCTTACCGTCGGCCTGGCCGATCGGCAGGCCGCCGAGCTGACGGTCGGGGCCAGTGATCGCCGCTGCTTGGGCGACCTGCTCGCCCTTGTCGCGCTCAGCGCGGTCGCGGCGGATCTTCCGCGCCGCGGTGATCACGTCGCCGACGCGGATGGTGTCGGCACCCGGCGCGCTGTAGTGGGCCGTGACGGCGGCGAGCGCGTCGGCCTTGTCGATGCCGTGCGGCGCCATCGCCTCGGCCCATGCCTTGATGCGCTCCTCGTCGGACGTCACGCGGTCGTCGAAGATCTCGGCGCGGGCAATCGCCGTGCCGGCGGCCAGAAGCGCCGCCTCGAAGTCGTGCGTCGTGGTGGTCACTGCTGGGCCTCCCGGAACTCGGCGATGAGCCGCTCGGTGGTGCTGACGGTGTCGACGGCCCGCTGGGTCGCCTTGGTGGGCTTCGACTGCGACTCCGGCGGTCGTGCAGCCTTCGCGACAAAGTGCGGGATCTGCGAGGCGTACAGGCGATCGGAGCTGTGCCATGCCTTGACGCCCTCGGCGATCTGGTGGGCGTCGATCCCGTCGCGGATGAGCTGATCGACCTCCTGGGCGATCTCGATGAGCGACTGCTGCGGGATGCCGCCGCCGGCCCAGTTGGCGAACTGGGTGGCGAACTGGTTCGCGACTCCGCTCCGTGAGGTCGCGTTCAGCTCGGCAATCCGCTTCGAAGTTCGCGTCTCGCGGCGCGGTGCAAGCTCCACCGCGCCTTGGTGAGATGACTCAGAAACCGCGGGAGAATGGAGAAGGGAGATAGGAGCAGGAGTAGGAGCAGGAGTAGAGGGGGGGTTAGACGGGGGGTTAGCGGGGGGGTTGGAATTAGTTACCCCCATGGGTTGGCCCAAGGGTTGGCCTATGGGTTGACCCCTAGGGTTAGCGGGGGGGTTAGCCCAAGGGTTGGCGGTGGGGTTGTCGCCGGGGTTGTCGGAGCCTCGGAAGGGCTCGAGGCCGCTCGGATCGATCGCCTTCTGAGACAGCAGACTGACGAGCTGCTCGCGCTGCCACGCCGACGAATCAGGGTTGTTCTTCTGGATCTTCTGGACCTCGAACACAACGACGCCCTTGAGGATCCGAGAGGCGAGGTCGCCACGCGCATTCGCCATCGACACCGCCATATTCGGCGTACGCCAGAGGGCGTCGTGCTTGACCCACGAGCGCAGCAGGAACTCCTCGGCGACCTCGTCGATGATCAGGAACATCTCGCGCGAGAGCTCTTCGGCGGCCAGCTCCACACCGCGGATGGTCCACCCACTGGCGCGCTGTGCGATCTTCCCTGGGCGCCAGTCGCCGGCGCCGCAGTACGTCAGCCCGGGCGACGTCCAGAGCACCAGGTACAGGTGTTGGGCGGCCGGACTCAGGTCGAGCCAGTCGTCGTCATTCCAGATGTCGAGGTTGACTCGGGCGTGATCCTTACCCGTCGCTTTCGCCATGGTCGACCCCTTTCCTCTTGCCGTTGTGGTTGGTGCTCACGAGGCGCACGCCTCCTGTCTCCTGCTGGCGGTGACCGCGGTGGCCCGCATGAGCGTCGCGAGCAGGTGTCGCGGGATCGGGTCGCGGTCAGGCATCTTCGGCGCCCGTGTGACTCGTCGGAGCGTCGTGACGGGGACACGGGCGTACCTGCGTCCCATCGACGCGTACGCCGGGTCCGGCTCCCACTCCGGAAGCCACACAGAGCCGCCGACGAAGCGGGTCTCATACCTGGTGACCATGGACATGTGGCCCCACCCGTCGGGTAGCTCTCCGGGCTTGACGATCGCCGGGTCGGAGGTCACGAGCCACCAGCGATCGCAGATCCGACGGAACGCCTCGGACTTCTCGGGCTGTTTGAGCTCGGCGAGCCAGTCTGACCGCGAGCACTTCACCTCGAAGCCGTGCAGCTCCATGCCCTTCGAGATCCAGGTGTCGATGGCCAGGGCGTCGGCGGTGCGGAGTCGGCCGTGCTGGCGGTCGTGCCATCCGGCGAAGCCAGCTCGACACCGCACCTTCTCGGCGACGATCCAGCGGTGTCCGCCGTTGCCCTGCGCCTCGCTGCCGAGCTTCTCGTGAAGTGCGTCAAGTAGGTCTCGCTCGGTCACTGCGGATCACCACCGTTCGCCAGCTCCAGGAGCACATCGGCGTGGCACGGCTGGTCGAGCGGGCACCAGCACACGAGGTCGCGGCCCGCCAGCTCGGCGCGGATCGTGTCGAGATCGGGGTATTGGGGGTGGTGCGTTACCGGGAAGAGCAGGTCGTGACGGAAAAGTCGGGCGGCCTGTTCGCGGTCATCTGCCACCCATAAGGGGCACAGCGCGTGCATGGGTGAGCAGCGGAGCGTGTGGACGTGGACTACATACGGGTTGCCCCACTTCGTCGGACGGCCCACGTAGACCGCGCCCGCGGGCATCCGCCAACCCTTCGTGCGCTTCCGCTGGATGCGTTGCGGCATCAGCGATCACCGCCCCACGGTTCGAGCTCCTTCGTGTTGGGGACGTACAGCGGGTGCCGCGGCGCCCCCGCCTTCGTGGTGCCGAGACACCACAACGGTGTGTTGTCAGCGAGCGCTCGCAGCCGCGCGACCTGCTCGTCGGATGCGTGCGTTCCCCACGCGACTACGACGTGCCGGGCGTCGAGGGCGCTCTGTAGGTAGAAGGTGTTCTCGGGACCCACAGGGTCGTCGACTGTGCGCAGTTCTGCGGGGTTGGTCGCTCGGTAGGCGTACAGGTTGGCGACGATCAGTTTGCTCGCACCGAGGGCTGTGGCGAAGTGCTTGCAGCGACGGATTGTTGGGTCGTCCTGGGTGGCGTCGGCGGTCGACGGGTTGAGCATGATGAACGCGCACGCCGTCTCTGGCGCGACACCCTCGCCGGCGTAGAAGCTCCACGGCAACTCACGCTCGAGCCAGTACCGGTACTTGCCGTCCGGGGAGATGACTGCGTGCATTAGTGATCACCGCCCGGGTATTGGTCCCAGGTGCGGCCGTCGAGCTCGCGGCCGGCGGCCCGCTTTCCGACGCGGTACAGGTAGGTCGGATGGTGGTGGGGAAAGTCGGCGCGATACGCCTCGCCTCGTCGCGGTCCATCTGGCCAATCGAGGTCACCGGCCCGGTATGTGTTGCCGTCGTCGGTCATGACGAGGCTGTCGGTGCGTCGCCCCTCGGCGGCTAGCGGTGACCACTCGCCCCACTGCTTGAACAGGAACGCGGCTCCGACGACGTCGCGGTGGTCGCGCAGACCGCGCGCCCAGTCTGGATGCATCGGACGAGCACCGCGACCAGACTCGCCGCCCACGATGATCCAGTCGATACCAGGCCCGTACCCCCAGTCCCGACGCAGCTTGATCGGTCCGAGAAGTGGCTCGGCGCTGATGAAGCGGACGGCCGCCGGGGTGTCGAGGAGTGCGGGGATCCGGATGTCCGCCCACTGCTGATTCTCGGTCGAGACGCCGAGCCACACGTTCGGCAGCGGCCACGACCAGGACTGATCATCGGCGGCCGGCTCGGAATCACCCAGCCGGTAGCGGAACTGCCCAACCCGGGTCTGAAAGTCCTCGCTGCTCAGTAGTGATCGCATCCGCCCGTGCCGCTTCGTGAGGACCTGAAACGTGTGGCGTCGGGCCATGCCCATGACGGCGAACACCTGCGCGATGTAGTCATCCGGGACCGCGTCGTGGAACAGGTCGGACATGCTGTTGACGAACACCTTTCGGGGCTTCCGCCACCGCAGAGGCTCGGTCAGCTTGTTCTCGCGGAGCTCGACGTCGAACCCGTTCTCGAAGTAGTGCCCCGGTGTGCCACGGAACCGCTCGGCGAACGTCTCCGCGTAGCAGTGGTCGCACCCGGCGCTGACCTTCGTGCACCCGGTGACGGGATTCCAGGTGGCGTCGGTCCACTCGATGGATGTGTTGTCGCTCATCAGCTCGCCTCCTGCTCGCGTGCAAGTCGCTCGAATCGGTCGGCGATCGCGGTGAGTTCGGCGTCTCGAGCGAGACGGAGCGGCGACCGGTCACCGAGGTACTGGCGGCGGCCGCACCGGCAGTAGGTGCGGAACTGCCACGGGTTGAACGTCGTCGGCGGGTGGCCGTCGGCGGCGCACCGCTGGCGGGTCCCGGCTTCGCCGGGGAGCGGTGGGTTCAGGTCGTGCTCGGTGAAGCTCACTTCGCACCCCCGATATCTAGGGCGCCTTGGCCACCAGGCATCGACTGGACCGGCACGAGGCGGGTGTCGCGGATGCGGATCTCGACGGGGGTGTCGCAGTGTCGCGACCAGATGTCCTCCTGGATGCCGCGGTCGAGGGCGAGGCTGTATCGGCACACTCGGAGATCGATTCCGCTGTCGAGGCATTCGCGGGAGTGGAGAACGAACACGGTCTGGGTCGCGCTGACGGCGCGGGCGAGGTGCTTCGTGTCGTGCCGAGGCACCCCGACTATGCGCTCGATCTCGGCGCTTGGGACGAGGTCGGTCATCACCCGACCCCCAGGCTCTCGGCGACGGCGCCGACGAGGTCGCGCGCGGCGGGCGGCACAACAGCGTTCCCGGCCATCTTGACCTGTTCGCGTCGGTTGCCGAGCATCACATACTCGGCCGGGAATGCCATGCCTCGCTTGATCTCCGAGGGTTCGAGCATGCGGAACTCACAGTCGTCGATGTCGGCGGCGGTGACGACGTGGGCCTCGGTCTCACGGGTGGTGCGCGTCCGCATCGGGTCGGACGCCGGGTAGGCGGTGTCGTTCCAGGTGCCGCCGGTCGGCACGAGGAGCGATTGGTGCCCCTTGGTCGTGAGGGTGCGGATCACTTCATCGGTGGGAGTGACCATCTCCGACCCTGGTCCCTTGCTCGAGTTGTGACGCATCAGGAGCCCGTGGTGCGTGCCGGAAGCTGCGAACGTGTCGACGACGTCGTCGGTGGTCTTGGGTGCGTTCTGGCCGCGCAGGGTGACGAGGACACCGGTCTCCGAGCGTGTCGTCATCGTGCGCAGCGGATCACCGGCAGGGCGCGCCTCCTTGCCGTCGCGCCCCTCGACGGGTACCAGTAGCGCCTTCGAGGTCTCGTTCGCCGTCATCGTGGAGAGTGGGTCTGCGAGGCTGCGAACTCGATAGTCGCCGCGCCGGTCCACGATGTGCGGCCCATACCGCTCGAGTCCGGCCCGGATGCGGGCCATCGTCTTCGGCGACAGAGGTTTCGTGCGGTCGCCGATCCGCTGGCCGCGCAGGTCCCAGTCGATGATCGAGGAGGCAGGCAGCCAGCCGGGTTCGACGATCGTGTTGCGGCACTCGGTGCGGGGGCAACGCCACACGTACTGCTGGCGGTAGCGGCCGCGCGTCTTGGCGGGGTCCTTCCACGACTGCATCGCGACGATCTGGCCGTGCGTCTCGCACCACGCGGTCGGTCTGGTCCACCGGTCGAGGTCCGGCGCGCGGTCACCTTCCCGCCAGAACACCACGTACAGGCGGTCCCGCGACTGCGGGGCGGGAAGCCCGGCCGCCTGGGCGTGCATCGCGTTCAGGTAGACCTCGCGGTGCCGGTAGCCGAGTTTGTGCATCTCGGTCAGCCACCGCTCGAATGCGGCCACGTACTGCTTGCGGGTGGAGACGTCGACGACGTTCTCGACGATGACGGCTCGGTAGCGGTGGTGGGCGGCGAACCGGGGGACGTCGAACATCAGCATCCGCGAGCGCTGGGCAGCTTCGTCGGCGAGCGGGTCTTCCCACAGGCCGGGGTCGATCGATGCTGCGGCCTTCCCTGATGCGACAGTCCATTTCGTGCACTCGGGGCTGGCCCACAGTACGTCGGTGCGGGGGAAGTATCCCGGATCGGCCTGGTGGATGTCGGCGATCGCGTGGTCGGTATCCGGATGGTTGGTGTTGTGCGTGGCGATCGCGAGATCCCAGTGGTTCGCAGCGATCCTGACGGTGACACCGGGAATCGCGACCGCGCCGGTCGACGAGCCGCCAGCGCCGCAGAACAAATCGGTCAGGGTGAGTGTCATAGGTCGGCTCCTGTGCCGGTGATGGTGTTGTGCTCGATCGGGCGAGCGTTGCGGTAGTAGGTCCACGCCCAGCCGGCGCCGAAGGCGAGCGCGGCGCTGAGGGCGAGCCGCGAGGATCGGCGGATCATGCGCCGCGCCCGCGTCATTCGTCGGACTCCTGCTCGAATGGGTGGCCGAAGGGCATCACGCGCGGGCCGACGAGCCGGACGCCGACGCGGAACGGCGCGAAGGCGAGGCGCAGCAGGCGGCGGATCACGACAGTTTCCCCGCGGCTCGGAGGACTGCGGCGGCGGCTTCGACGGCGTCCCACGCTGCGCGGTCGCCGCCGTGCCGATCCGGATGGCTGTTCGCCCGTGCTCGCCGGTACGCGTGGCCCAGCGTCGCCGTCTCACCGATCGGCAGGTCCGCGTAAGAGAGGATCACCATCTCGGAGTCGGCCGTCGAGGGTGCGCCCGCGCCGCCGCCGCCGGGAAGCTGCTTCCAGCCGGTGTACTGCTCGGCATTCGGGGTGGTGCCGTACCGGTCGACCCTTCGCAGAGCTTCGAGGGACAGCGCGATCGCCCGCAAGTTGTCCTGCCAGGTCAGGTACTTGTCACACGGGAACGACAGCGAGCCCCGCGCGTGCGACTCGACGGACAGGATCACCCCCGGGTGTTCCGGCCGCGCGTTCGCCCGCGGCATCCCGTCGAGCCGGAAGTCCTGCTCTCGCATCGCGATCTGAAGCACCGACGGCGCGACGAACCGCCGCGGATCGGACGAGAGGTGCGACAGCTCCCGCTCGAGGAGTTCGAGCGTCGCGCTCCATGGCGCCGAGAACGGCGACCGCTCTCGGTTCGCGGTCAGCTTCCTTGGCCAGTGCTCGATCGGCCGCAGCGTCATGCCGGCGGGATAGGCGGTCACGATGCCCTACCGCCGATCGCGCATAGCGCATCGAACCAGTCACGCGCCCACAGGACGTCGCCCATCGCCGTGTGCCGGGCGTACAGCGGCTCACCGTCGGGGTCGACCATCGGCATCACCTCCGCGGCCAGGTCGTCAGAGCGCCACGGGAGTTCGACGCCCTCGCCATCGCGCAGAATGACGCCGAGGCTCATCGCCGCGAGGTCGATCAGGTGGTAGTGCCATGACGGTTGCAGGCCCGCGAGGTCCAGGAGCCGATCGAGCACCCTGGCATCGAACGCCGGGTTGACCCCGACGATGTGCGTGCCCGCGAGCGCCGCGTGAATGATGCTCGCGGCGCCGGCTCGGCTGTAGACATGCATGTCGCTGGCCGCACCGAACCGGGCGTCGTGGTCGGCGCGGAACCTCTCGTCCAGGGTGGCGGCGTACTCGAAGTCGTGGTCGATGTGGATGTGGACCGTCGACTCACTGCCGTCGCCGCGGCGGATGATCGCCGCGAACTCCCAGACCTCCGCGCCCCGGTCGAGGCCGGTCGTCTCGGTGTCGACGAATGCGACTGTGCCGGCGATCATCAGTACCAGTCCTTTCCCTCGACGGCGTCGAGTCGAGCGCGGGTGGGGATGTAGAACGTGTCGTCGTCCGTCGCGCTGCTGCCGTACTCGAAGTGCGAAAAGCCGAACCAGGAGATCTCGACCCAAATCGTCTTGTCGTCGCTCGCCATCGATCCCCGGTTGATGACGTGAAACTCGCAGTCGGCGGCCAGGAGTGCGCGCGCCTGCCCGAGTTGGATCTGCGCGGATGCGGAGTCGCGGTTACGCCACTTCCCCTGCGGCACCACGCCATCAGTGCACAGCTCGATCAGTTCCTCGCGGCTGATGTGCCCGCTCATGACCGCGCCTCGATCTGCTCGGCGCGGTGTCGAAGCCCTGCCGCGTTGACCATCGTCGCGTGCGGACGCGGGCTGCCCGCGTCCATGGCGATGCCCTCGATCACTCCGGCCGCGCACCGGATCTGGTCGGGATCGGTGTGGTCGATGACCTTGGCGTTGACCACGGGTTCAACCCAGGCGGAGCCGTCCCACGCCAGATCGCCAGCCTTGATGCGCTCGATCAGGATTGCCGCGTCGTCTGCGTCTCGCTGCCACGAATCGCGCAAGGCGTTGGCGACGGCGCACTCCTCCTCCGCGTATCGGCGCACCAGGTCGATCAGGGTCGCCCCGGCGTCATTCCCGTCGCCGATCTCGGTGAGTAGCCAGCCGGTGAGGTTCACCCTCTCCGCAAGGGCTGCGTCCCGCTCGGCCGTCAGCCGGTCGCAGTCGGCGGCGAGCCGGTCGGCCACGGCCGAGGCCCGCTGAGCGCGGGCCTCGGCTTCCTGCAACTGTTCGATCGGCACGAGCACCTGGGACCGGTTGTAGCCGTCGGTGAAGGTGGTCGGCCGGTCAGACGGGAAATCGCCCTCGGCGCGGTTGATCGGGACCATCGCGGGCGCGCTCACTGAGCACCGCCGTTGATGTTGACGTTCACGCCGTAGCAGGTGTCAGTGATCCACTCGTACCCCGCGGCCTCGCACTGCTCGCGTTGGTGCGCCGTGTAGGTGACATACCCCCAGATGGTTGCCCAGAGCGACAGGGCGACAACGACCGTCGCGATTGCTGCGACGATGGGGCGCCACTCTCCGGCGATCCACTCGAACACGGCGATGATGAGCCCCGCTGCTGCGAGGATGACGATGACGTTGCCGATGATCGCGATCGTCAGCGCGAAAGCGGCGCTCACTGCTGGCCGCCGTCGGGGGCGTCGGACCAGTGGACGACATCGCTACCCTCGGTGTCGCCACCCTCGTCCTCGTCGACAATCTCGCAGTCGACCTCGTCGTCGACATCCCCGTCGAGGTCGCCGGCCACATTGCCCGCCGCGTCGAACAGCCCGGGCCCGTGGTCGTCGCCGTCCTTGACGTCGTCGTCGGGGTCGGTGGCGACCTTCTCCTCGGGGCCGCGTTCGATCTGGTCGCCGAACGGCCCGAGGTCGCGGTCGTAGATCACGTAGGGCTTCATGTCGATCTCGACGACCGTCTCGTCGTTGATCTCCTTGACGTGGTGCTTCTCGCACGTTGCGAGGACGATGTAAGCCCGAGTCTGGCCCCGGCGAGTCGGGGGATTCTTCAGTGCCGCAGGCGACATGCCGCCGACGAACTTGATCTTCGCCTCGGTGATCACCTCGCCGTTGATCTCGATGCCCGTGCCGAGCGGGATCTCGGGGTTCGCCTTCGGCACGTCGTCCGGGGCCTGGTGGGTCTCGGTGGGCAGGCCGGTGGTCTCGTCGTATTCGGTCATGTGTTTGCGTCCTTCCGGAACAGGTCGGGATGGTTGGGATCTGACAGGCCGGCGGCCGACAGTGTGTGGGCGACGCACTGAGCACAGAGACGTTGCGCGAGTGAGCCGATCGAGGTCTCGGCGCCGAGGCCAAGGTTCGCGAGCATGTGCGGGTAGAACTGGACCGCATACCGGGCGTCGATCTCGAGCAGGCGCGTCGACGGCCAGGCGACCAGCCAGATCCACGGCTCGCGTCCCGACGCGCGGATCTGGGCGCGCTGGGTATTGGCTGCCATGTGGACGACCTCGTACTCCCGCGTGGTCGACGGGATGATCTCGGTGACGATCACTGCGTGCCCTTGGCGGCGTCGGCAGCCTGGGCCTTCTCGAGGAAGTCGATCAACTGCGCCGCTTCGGTCTTGGTAAGTTCCTTCGTCGAGGTGACCTCGCGTTGGAGCTGCGAGCCGATCCATTCGAGGGCCTGGTCGCGATCGGTCAGGCCCTCTTTGCCGAGCACGGTCCACAGCTTGGAGAGCTGCAACTTTGTGATCGGGGGTACCGCGCGCTTGGTTGCCGCTTCGGGGGGCGCATCAGCCGGGTGCGGCGGCTCAGTGTTGTCCTCGGATGTCTGTGCGGCGTCGGACTTCGAGTCCTCGGTGTCGGCCCCCTGGTCGGCAGCAGCCTTGGGCTCGGGCTGGTCAGAACTCGGCTCGTCGGTTGCGTTCGACGGCTCGGGTTCGGGCTCGGGCTGCGCCTCGTCAGCCGTGTCCGTCGGCACAGCCTCCTCAGCTGGCGAGGTCGGCTCGTCGGTGGGAGTCGGGGCATCCTCGGCCTGCGGCTCGTCGGCGCTCGGCTTCCCGGCGAGACGGGCGCGGAGATCGTTGTTCTGGGCGGGCGCGGTGTTCTGCACGCGACGCGGAGCCTCGGCCTCGAAGAGGTGAGCGTCGTCGCGGTCGGCGATGCCGAGTAGCACGTCGGGCGCCAGCTTGCGGCAGACCTCCATGAGCGCCTTCGAGTAGAGCATCGCCTGCGGATCGGTCAGGTACTTCTCGTTACCGATCGGCTTGTTCCACTTGTTCTTACGGAGATCGCCGGTCTTCGGGTCAATCGTCGGGGCGTAGCCCGCCTGCTCGGCCCGCTCAATGGTCCACGTCGACTCCTCGACGAGCTCGCCGTCGCGGGACCAGCCCCGAACGGTCACGGACTTGTCGGTCGACTCGACGGTCGAGAATCGGTACCCGCGTCGCTGTAGCAGGGCGGCCGCCGTGCGGGCGTAGATCGCGGGCTTGCCGCCGACGCTGAACACATTTTGAAGCGCCTGCGAAGGCGTGAGTTCCAACTCGAGGCCGTAGATGACTGCCGCGGCCGCGTTCGCGATCACGTCCTCCGGCTTGCGATCCGAGTTCGCCTTGGACCCGATGCGGTAGACGTCGGGAACCGCGGTCGTCTTGCACATGCTCGCGGCGAACTGGCCGGCGAGTTTCATCGCCTCGACGGTCTGCGCGAGCTGGTCGAACGCCTGCGCGCGGATCGGCTGGTGAGGCGGGAGCAGGGACAGCTCGTCGGTGGCGGTCTGCTGCTGCTGGATCTCGTTGCTGGTCATGCGGTCAGTTCTCCAATCATGTTGTGGACTCGGTCGATTGCCTTCTCGGCGTCGGTGTACGCCCAGGGCGGGAGGGTGATGGTGCGGACGCCGGCGGGTAGGCCGGGCCAGGTGTCCGTCCGGCGGCAGTGGGCGTAGAGGTCGATCGCTGCCCGATTGAGTCGGCGACCGAGGTCGACGTCCTCGGCGCTCAGCTCGACGACGGCCGTCAGGTATGGCGGCTCCTTCTCGACGGCCACGAACACGAACGGCCCGATCTCAATCCCGGCCAGCGCGGCGACGTCGCGATAGAACGCCTCCTGCTGGTGGTAGCCGTACTCGCGAACCGACTTCTCGAAATTCGCTGCGTCCTTGGTGGTCTTGAGGTCCGCGAACGCGATCCCGGTGTGCCAGTCGGGGCGGCACCGCAGGCGGACGCCGGTCTCCGGGTCGTGCGCGTAGATCGACTGCTCGGGCACGCCGGTCTCGAACACCACCGATGCGTCCGGGTGCGCGAGCACGGCATCGCGCAGCCTCTCGGCCTGCTCGAACTTCTCGCGCAGGATCGGGACCCGGCCGGCCGCGCGCGCCTCGGCGGCCTTCTCTTTCGCCGCCTTCGTGCGCCAATCGGGGGCGTCGACGACCTCGATGCCCGAGCCCTTGCCGAGGATCAGCTCGTGGGCGACGTGGCCGTAGTCCCACTCGCGCTTCTCCTTGCGCGGGGCGTAGCGCATCAGCGCAGGCCCGCCGGGCTTGAGGATCGTCCGCGCCTGCGAAGACGAGATCGAGCCGGGGTCTCCGTGGTAGACATCCTCGGGCACATCGGAATAGATGCCGTCGGCTTCGGGGACCTCCTCGACGACCTCGGCGTCGATGATGTCGTCGACTACTTCAACCGGCACGAGCGCAGCCGCGTCGTGCTCCAGGTCGAGCCGGTGGGCCTGGACGTCGCGGAACTCATCGATCAGTGTCGGGATCGGCCCCGCGGTCGCGAGTGCCTGCCCCCACGTCTCGCCCTGGTGCTCGGCGCGGACGATTGCGTCGAACCACTTCGCCCAGGGCTCGGACAGCTTCACGCCCCACCGCGGCAGGTTCTCGGATGCCATACCAACGTTCGCCATCGACGTGAACGCGTCGGCCGGGATCTTCGCCGCGATCTTCGCGACTGACTCGACGGCATACGCGAGGATTGAGTTCGGCGCCCCATCGACGTGCCAGGCAGTCGTGTCGTCCCAGAACGCCGAACGGATCGGCTTGTGACCGGGCATGTCCGTGGCGAGATCGATGACGGCCGCCGCGAGCTGCTCGACGACGGTGCTCATTGACGAGCCTCTTCGAGGGCGGACAGCGCACGAGCGAGAGCCAGCGCGAGCTCACCCTCGGTGACACTGAAGCCGTTGTTGTGCCGCCAGAGCGTCATCCGGGCGTCGCTGATCTGCCGATCGGTCACGCGCCCCGGCTCGGCCGGTTTGCTCTCCGTGACGGGCACCTCGTCGTGGTCACTGTCGACCTTCTCGACCGGGATGTATGCGGGCGGACGCCAACCCTCAGTGATTAGGTAGTCGGCGAGATCCTGACCCTCCTCGAGTGTTCCGAGGCGACCGAACGTCCGGCACGCCGTGGCCAGATTCCTGAAGTGCCGGTAGACCTTTTCGGCTTCGGCGGCGCGTCGCTCGTACTCTTCGACGTCCGCCTTTCCGTCGGCGCCCAGGTGCCGGGCAACCGTGGCGAGCTCGTTGTGCAGGATTCCGACGCCCTCTCGCACGACGCGGATCACACTGGTGGTGTTGGTCATTGACCTGGTCTCCGAATTCCGTAGGCGCGCTCGCACGCGACGCACAGGCCCGTCGCGATGCGGACGAACAGGCCGGGCAGATTGCGGGCGCAGGCGACGCACTCGATGTGGTCGACGTGAGTGGGTGAGCGATGCGGGGGTGCTGGGTTCTGCGGGTCGGGAGGATTCACGACGCCACCGCCGGACGTGGGAGGCGATCACGCAGCCGCTCGAGTGCGCGGCGCGAGCTGATGCTGTCGAGGTCGCCGAGGTTGACCTCGCTCGCCCAGATCGCGAGGCACATGGTGATCTGAGCCATCGCCTCCGGCTGAGCGCGGAATCGATGCATGACGATCCGGTGCATCTGCGCGGGGTCGACGACGTCGATCACCTCGTCGACCAGGTCGAGCGCGGCATTCGCGATGTCGGTCTCGGTGCGGTAGTAGGTCATGACAGCGACCGCCGTAGCGAGGCGAGGAGATCCTCGGGAGCCGCATCAGGTGGGAAGGCGAGGAACGACGCCGCCGCCTGGAGCGCATCGAGCGCGGTCGGCCGGGCGACGTACAGCCAGTGGGTGCCGGCATCCGGCCCGTCGCCCGCCCGGGCCCGGATCGCGGTGTCCGCGGTCGAGTCGTCCGCGTTGTGCAGCGGGTAGACCTTCGCGTCGAGGCCATGGACGCTGATGCTCGTTTCGGCCGGCGTCGAGGTGATGAACGCGATGTCTCCGCGCTCGACGACCTGCTCGTACAGCCGCCCGATGAGCTCGTGATTCGTCGGCTCGGTCATCGGGGTTCACCTGACCGAGTCGCGATCCTGTGCCACTCCTTGACCGCCGCCGCGGTCGTGCCGTCGTGGGCGAGCTGGTTCGTCGGATTCGACGCGGCGACGTTGTTGCCGATCACCCCGGACAGCGCCGTCGCGGCGGCGAGACCGAGGGTGGCGTGCGCCTGCGCCTGCGCCCAGATCCCCATCGCCTTCTTGCCGAGGTCGTCGCGCCGAGCGCGAACCTCATCCATGGTCATCGGGTCTTCGTGCACCGCGGCGATCTTCGCCACGGTCTCGCGACCCTCCTCGATGAGCCGCTCTGCCTCGCGGTAGTGGTCGGGCCCGTTCACTGCGTGATCCGTTCACCGAGACGGGCGGCGACCACGGCGAGCTGCAGTGCGCGACCCAGGTTGTCGGCCTCGCGCAAGGACATGTGCCGGACGACCTCGGTCTCGCCGCCGACGTACTGGCGGACCTTCAGCGCGGCGAACGCGCCAGGGTCAACCTCGAGGCCCGCCTCCTGAATGAGCAGACGATCGGCATCGGAGATGCGGGGCTCGACCGGATCCGCGTTGACCACCGCCAGGTCGTCGCCCGGGCTGCCCGCCCCCTGCAGCGCGTGCCACTGGTCGTGCGCGTCGAGGACCGCGTCGAACCATTCGGCGTTGTCGTCGCCGAGCACGTTCTCGCAGTCGTCGTACGCGGTGTCCGAGGTCGGCGGGTAGCTGAGGGTGCCGTACCCGTCCTCGACCTGCTCGCGCACGAACTCGCGGCGGTCGTCGATCAGCTTGCGGTACGGGTTGTGCGGCACGGCGTCGGACCGGTGGCCTTCGTTGTATCCCTCGTCGTACGCCTCGGCCATGGCGTCGAGGTGGTGCCGGGCGCTCATCGGGTGGCCCCGAGGATCACGCCGCGGTCAACGAGGACCGGCTCGAAGTCCCAGTCGTCGGCGCGCCCAATGGGGAGGAACGCCGTGGCGACGACGGCGGCCAGGATGAAGCCGATGCCGAGGTGCTCTGAAATCGATTGATACATGTGGTGGATTCCCTTCGTAGGAACCCGCCGCCCGGCTTCCCCTCGCGTCACCGCGAACCGGGCGGCGGGGGCTTATGCGGACGCTGGGGTGTCGTCGGTGTCGACCAGGTCCGAGACGCTGACGTGCAGCAGGTCGGCGAGGATGCGCAGCTCGGACGCCCGGAACTCGACGCGGCCGAGGTAGCGGCGCGAGAACGCGGACTGCGACATGAACAGGGCATCGGCGGCCTGCTGCTGCGTGGTGCCGGAGTCCTTCATGAGCTCGCGAACCCGGCTGGCGATTAGTCGCTGAGCGATTAACTGGGGCATGAGGGCATGTCTAGTCGCTGAGCGACTATGTGACAAGCGCGACATACCCAGCTCGACAAAGAAAAATGGCGCCTCACGTTGCGTTTACCCGATTAGCGACTTACTGTGTCGACATGACCACCGCTTCGATCCACGAACTGCGCGCCACCGAACCGCGCTCACAGCAGATCGCTCGTCGTCTCCGCGGCTTCCTCGCCGAGGAGCAGGTGCCGGCCGTCCGGCTCGCCGAAGCCCTGGGCTTCACTCAGTCGAAGCTCGCCCGCCGCATGACCGGGAATGTCGCCTTCGAGGTCGACGAGCTGGACACGATCAGCCGTGTGCTCGGCATCCGGTTCGAGTGGCTCACAACGGGAGAAGGCCCCGCCTTCGATCCGGAAGGCGGGACCTCGTTGAGCCCCCTGACGGGTTCGAACCGTCGACCGCTCGCTTACAAGGCGAGTGCTCTACCACTGAGCTAAGGAGGCGTGCGTGCGCGAGTATATCGACCGCACACTCGGTCGCGGGCCGTCGGGTCAGCCCGCGACGGCCGCGACCGCCTCGATCTCGACGAGCTGGTCGTCGTAGGCCAGAACCGAGACGCCGAGCAGGCTGCCCGCGGGTTTGTGCTCGCCGAACACCTCGGTGACCGCGTCCCAGGCGACCACCAGATCTGCCTGTAGGTGTTCGGCGACGAACACGGTGACCTTCGCGACGTCGGTGAGCGAGGCACCGGCCTCGGCGAGGGCGGTCTCCAGATTCCGCATGCACTGCAGCGCCTGCTCGCGGACGTTGCCGGGCGCGACCGTCGCACCGGCGTCGTCGATCGGCGCGGCGCCCGCGGTGAAGACGAGGCTTCCGGGAGCGACGGCGGCGCTACGGGTGTGGCCGCCGCTGGGACCGAAGATCTGCACAGAGGACATGGTGCGATCCTAGAGGCGTCGCCGACGGCGGTCGCTCGACCGAGAGCCTGGTGCGCTGTGGGCCGCGTCTCCTGTCAGGATTGAGGCGACGTCCGCTCGCCGAGAGGTGAGCCCCCTTCTTCCGATCCGAGGAGGCCTGCGTGCGCGAACAGCTCGGCCGTGTTCTGCGTCGCCTGACCGGTACCCGCCAGGCGACGATGGACACGATCGAACCCGGCAGCATCATGGTGTCGCCGCGCAAACCGATCGAGCCGTTCGACGTCGCGGCGATCACCGAGGTCCTCGACCTCGCCACCAAAATCGGTGCCGTCCTGCTCGATTCGGGCACCGGCGCGATCGACACCCAGACGCAGATCAAGTTCGTCGCCGGGGTGTACGGGCTCGAGGACGTCGACGTCGACGTCACCTACAACACGATCGTCGTCAGTGCCCGCCGCGGCGCGACGCTCCCCCCGATCACGACCATGGAGCAGGTCTACTACCGCTCGATGGACTTCACCCGCCTCGCGCAGGTCGACCGGTTGGTCCGGCGTATCCGGGACTCATTCATCAGTCCGTCCACGGCACACCGGATGGTCGACGAGATCATCACCGCGCCGCACCCCTATCCCCACTGGCTGGCCACCACCGCCTGGGGTCTGATGGCCTCGGGTATCTCGGTGCTGCTCGGCGGTCAGTACCTCGTCGCGGCGCTGGCGTTCGCGACCACGGTGGTGACGGTCACCATCAACCGCAGCCTCAACCGCATCGGCACCCCGGTCTTCTTCCAGCAACTGGTGGGCGGCTTCATCGCCGTCGTTCCCGCCGCGCTGGTCTTCGGGGCCGCCGAGAGACTCGGGGTGCAGATCGCACCCTCGCAGGTCATCGCGGCGGGCATCGTGGTCCTGTTGTCCGGACTGTCCCTCGTCGGTTCGGTACAGGACGCCATCACCGGCGCCCCCATCACCGGTGTGGCGCGGTTCTTCGAGCTCCTGCTGATGACCGGCGGCATCATCGCCGGAGTCGGTGTGGCCATCCGCATCCTCGAAGCCGTCGGCATCTTCTTGCCGACCATCACCACGACGACGAGTTTCGCGGTCGTCGAACTCCCCATCAGGGTCGCGGCCGGCGCGGTCGCGGCGTGCGCATATGCCCTGGCCAGTTACGCCGAGACACGTGCACTCGGCGTGGCCTTCCTCGGCGGCTTCATCGGAACGGCCGTCGCCGCGTCGGCGACCTTCACCGACATCGGCGACGTCATCGCCAACGGTGTCGCGGCCGCCCTGGTCGGGCTGATCGGCGGGTTGCTCGCCCGCCGTGCTCTCACGCCACCGCTCGTCGTCGCCGTCGCGGGCATCACGCCACTGCTGCCCGGTCTCGCCGTGTACCGCGGCCTCTACGGCATCCTCGGCGATCAGACACTCGACGGCTTCACCTGGATCGCCAACGCGCTGGCCATCGGCTGCGCGCTGGCCGCAGGCGTCACGCTGGGCGAGTTCGTGGCACGCTCGCTGCGCCGCCCGCAGCTCCCACCACGACCGGACTGGCGACTGCGCCGGCGCATCGCCCTCCGCGAGGCGCGCGAGGCCCGCGAAGCCCGTCGGGCGGGTGCGGCCCGGCAGGAGCGCGAGAACCGCCGGCGGCCGCAACCCCCACGAGTCCGGCCGTTCCGGGCAGCCTCACCGCAGGCGGCCTCACCTCAGGCGCCGCCACCGCAGGCAGCCTCACCTCAGGCGCCGTCGCCCCGGCCCCAACCGCCCCGACCACCGGCACCCCCACCACAGGCGCCTCCACCGCCGCCGTACCGCTGAACCGCCGAGGTGGGCATCGGCCACACCCCGGGTAGAATGGGAAGTCGGGCGCCGCCACCTCGGCCGCTCCGACCCACAGACATGCCGCACCAAGAGGGGACATCCATGCCCGCGAAGACCACCGACATCGCCGACGAAGAGCTGGAACCGGTAGCCGACGAGACCGCCAATTCGGCTCGCCGCGTCGTCGCCGCCTACGCCACCGACGCCGACGAATGCCGGATGCTGCTCGCCATGCTGGGAATCGCACCGGGCGAGAACGCCTGACCAGGTGACACCGCGAGCGGGAGACACCGACAACACGCCTGCCGATTCGGCGGGCGGAGGACCCCGGGCCGCCCGCGACGGCGCCGAATTCGTCGTCGTCGCCAACCGATTGCCGGTCGACAAAGAGGTCCTGCCCGACGGGACGGTCAACTGGAAACGGAGTCCTGGCGGACTCGTCACCGCGCTCGAACCGATCCTGCGCGCCAACACCGGCGCCTGGGTCGGCTGGTCGGGGATTCCCGACTCCGACGACAACCCCGACATCGAGGGCATCGACATCCATGCGGTGCCGCTGTCGACGCAGGAGATCGCCGAGTACTACGAGGGATTCTCCAATGCGACCCTCTGGCCGCTCTATCACGACGTCATCGTCAAACCCGAGTACCACCGCGAATGGTGGAACGCCTATGTCGAGGTGAACCGCCGGTTCGCGGAGGCGGCATCGAGGGCCGCCGGCGAGGGTGCGGTCGTCTGGGTGCAGGACTATCAGCTGCAGCTCGTCCCCAAGATGCTGCGCATGCTCCGGCCCGACGTGAAGATCGGCTTCTTCCTGCACATTCCGTTCCCGCCGGTCGAGCTGTTCATGCAGATGCCATGGCGCACCGAGATCGTCGAGGGACTCCTCGGCGCTGATCTCATCGGCTTCCATCTTCCCGGTGGTGCCCAGAACTTCCTGTACCTCGCGCGGCGCCTCGCCGGCCAGGCGACGAGCAAGGGCACCGTGGGTGTGCGCTCGCGATTCGGCGTGGTCCAGGTCGGTTTCCGAACGGTCCGCGTCGGCGCGTTCCCCATCTCGATCGACTCCGGCGAACTCGCGACGCAGGCGAAGACGCGCAAGATCCGCGATCGCGCCGCCGAGATCCGGCGCGAACTCGGCAACCCCAAGACGATCCTGCTCGGCGTCGACCGACTCGACTACACCAAGGGCATCGACGTCCGGCTCAAGGCCATCTCGGAACTGTTGGACGAGAAGCGGCTCGACCCCTCCGAGACCGTGATGCTGCAACTGGCAACCCCCAGCCGGGAGCGCGTGGAGAGCTACAAGCAGATGCGCGCCGGGATCGAGCAACTCGTCGGCAACATCAACGGCACCTACGCCAGCGTCGGCCAGCCCGTGGTCCAGTACCTGCATCGGCCGGTGCCGCGGGAAGAACTCCTCGCGTTCTTCGTCGCCGCCGACGTCATGCTGGTCACTCCCCTGCGCGACGGCATGAACCTCGTCGCCAAGGAGTACGTGGCCTGCCGCGGCGACCTGGGCGGGGCACTCGTGCTCAGCGAATTCACCGGCGCCGCAGCCGAACTGCGCTCGGCATATCAGGCCAACCCCTACGACCTCGACGGCGTGAAAGACGCGATCCAGGCCGCCGTCGAACAGAGTGAACACGAAGGCAGGCGTCGCATGCGCGCCCTGCGACGGCAGGTCCTCACACACGACGTCACCAAGTGGGCGGAGAGCTTCCTCGGCACCCTCGGCGCCGACTCGGAGACCGAGCTGTCGGCGAACCGCGGAGTTCATCTGGTGGACGAGTCACAGTGAGCGACAGGGACATCCCCGAGGAGCTCACCGAGGCGCTGACCCGTGCCGCCGGCGCCGGGGTGCTGCTCGTGGCCAGTGACTACGACGGGTGCGTGTCGCCCATCGTGTCGCGTCCCGAGGACGCCGTCCCCGACCCCGCATCGATCGAGGCGCTCACCGCGGCAGCCCGTCTGCCCGACACCGCCGTCGCGGTGGTGTCCGGTCGCGAGCGCGCCGTGCTGTCCGACCTGTCGGGTCTGTCGGCACCGGTGATTCTCGTCGGCAGCCACGGCAGCGAGTTCGAGTCCGGGTTCGCCGTCGAGGTGACCGACGAGGCCCGTACGCTGCTGACCCGGATCATCGCCGAACTGCGTTCGATCGCAGAGGAATTCGCGGGAACGACGGTCGAGGTCAAACCGGCGAGCACCGTCCTGCACGTCCGCAACGCGTCCGCCGCCGACGCGGACGCTGCCCTCACTCGCGCGCGGACGGGCCCCGCGTCATGGCCGGACGTGCACGTCACCGAGGGTAAGGCGGTCATCGAGCTCGCGGTCATCGAGACCAGCAAGGGACACGCGCTCGACGCCCTGCGCGAACAGATCGGCGCCGACGCGGTGATATACCTCGGCGATGACGTGACCGACGAGAAGGCCTTCGCACATCTGCGTCCGGAGACCGGCGACATCGGCATCAAGGTCGGCGAGGGCGACACGGCCGCCGGCTACCGGATCGCCGACACCGACGACGTCGCAACGGTTCTCGGATTCGTGGCGGCGCAGCGCGCCAAGCGGTCCACCGCCGGCCGTCCCTGACCCGGACCGACCCCGCTCAGCCGATCTGGACGCGGGCGGTGCCGTCGTCGATCGGAAGGTCGCCACGCACCGTCGCGGTCACCTCGTAGGAGTTGAGGTTGATCGAGCCACGGTGATTGTCGAGGAACGCGGTGTCGGCCGCGTCCCGGCCGGTGGCGATCCGCACCAGACTCTGCCGCGGAGCGAGCCCGGTCGCATCGACCGCCACCCACTGACCGTCGACGATGGCCTCGGCCACCGCGTGGAAGTCCATCGGCGAGCAACCCGGTGCGTAGACGGCGACCAGGCGGGCCGGGATGTTCAGCGCTCGCAGCAGGGCGACGACGAGGTGTGCATAGTCCCGGCACACCCCGGCGCCGGCGAGCAGGGTGTCCGCGGCACCGTCGATCGGATCACTCGCGCCCGGGATGTAGCTCAGCCGGCTCGAGACGAACGACGCCACCTGGGTGAGGAGTTCCCCGTCGGGCGTGGAGAAGTCGAACTGCCCCGCCGCGAATCCGAAGAACTTGTCGCACTCGGCATATCGGCTGGGTCGCAGATACATCGAGCGGTCGGTGATGTCCACCGGCAACGGGTCGGCGGGGGTCAGGACCGACGCCCGGTAGTCGATGGTGAGCAGACCCCGGTCGAGCTGCAACCGGTGGATGCGCGAACCATGCGGCGCGATGATCTCTTCCGGGGTCAGCGGTCGTCCGTCGAACTCGATCTTGAGTTCTTCGTCCAGTTGCAGGCCGGGCAGTTTGGCGACGGTGATCTGCATCTCCAACTCGGTCGGGTCGTCGACCCGCACCTCGAGGTGTGCGGACACGTCGCGTGGCAGTGTCATGGTCTCACCGTAGGGGATGCCCGCGCCGACGGCAGTGGCAGGCGCCCGGACCGTCCGTCAGAGAGTGGCGACCGCTGCGATCGGGTCGGCGTAGATGACGCTGAGCGCCACCACGATCGCTGCACTCTCCTGCACGCGTACACCGAATCTCGACGGCGCGATCTCCAGCGGCCAGGTGAGCGTGGTGGCCTCGTCGAAGGCGGCCTGCACCGGTGCGAGGCCGTGCGGATGGGCGGCGAACGCCTCCCCCGCCACGACGATGGCGTCGGGATTGATGACATCCCGGATGAGCGCGACGGCTTCGCCGAGCACCCGCGCGCGTTCGTCGACGATGCGTGCCGACGTCGGATCGGTGCCCAGCCGGCGAGCCGCCGTCTCCGCGGCATCGTTGCCGATGACGTTCTGCAGCCGGACGCGGGTGAACCCGGGGGCGAGGACCGGCGAGGAGACCGGCAGGTGCGCGATGGTGCCCGCCCCCCGCTCCGGGACATGGACACGACCATCGAGAGTCATTGCCATACCGGCGGTCTCGCGGGCGTAGAAGAACAGGCCCGATCCGTGGTCCTCGCGCGGATGGGTCAGGAGCAGCTCGGCGGCGGCCATCGCCTCGACGTGTTCGCACACCGATACCGGAGTGTCGAGGTGCGCCGCAAGCGTTGCGCCCACGGGGAGTTGATGCCAGCCCAGAACCCGGTGATTCACGACACCGGTGTCCGCGTCGACGGCCCCGCCGACCGCCACACCTCCCCAGAGCACCCGGCGTCCGCTGAAGCGAGCGACGAGCTCGGCGAGGAGCTCGCACAGCTGCACCAGGGCACCGGCCTGGTCGCCGGTCGGGGTCAGCACGGCGTGGCTGTAGAGGGGCCGGCCGCCGAGGTCGGCGATGACGAGCACCGTCCGCCGCGCGCCGATGTGCATCCCCGCGACGCACAGCGAGTCCCGATCGATCGTGAGCGGATTCTTGGGTCTGCCAATCGATTTCGGCGTCGCGAGATCGGGGCGCTCGGCGATGAGGCCGTGCGCGGCGAGGGCATGGATCTGGCGGTTGATGGTCGCCGGCGACAGACCCGTCGACGAGGCCAGCTGGTCTCGCGTCACCGGCCCGTTCACGCGGATCGCGTGCAACACGGCCGCCGCCGGGGTGGACGTGAGTTGCAGCGCCGCCGGGATCACTCCCCCACGCATGCGACGAATGTAGCAGTGGACTCGAACCCACCGGGCGCGATGAGGCCCGGCCGCGGCGCTTGTGCCGAACCGTAAGGTTGAACGCATGAGCACTGACAACGCTTTCCAGCCGACGGACACCCGACCGATCGCCGTGGTCACCGGAGCGAGTTCGGGGATCGGCGCCGCTACCGCGCGGCGACTCGCCGCGCAGGGTTACCACGTGGTGGTCGGCGCGCGGCGCGTCGACCGGGTGACCGCGCTGGCCGACGAGATCGGCGGTACGGGTAGGCAACTCGACGTCACCGACGAGGAGTCGGTGGCCGCATTCGTCGACGGCCTCGACACCGTGCACGTGCTGGTCAACAATGCCGGCGGCGCCAAGGGACTCGATCCGGTCGCGACGGCGAACCTGGACGACTGGCGCTGGATGTGGGAGACCAACGTCCTCGGGAGTCTACGGATCACCAAGGCGCTCATCCCCGCGCTCATCGCGTCGGGAGACGGACTCATCGTCGCGGTCACGTCGATCGCCGCCATCGAGGCCTACGACAACGGTGCCGGATACACCTCCGCCAAACACGCCCAGGCGCTGACCCACCGCACGCTGCGCTACGAACTGCTCGGCGAACCGGTCCGGCTCACCGAGATCCTCCCGGGGATGGTGGAGACGGACTTCTCGCTCGTGCGTTTCGAAGGCGACAAAGAGCGCGCCGATGCGGTCTACGAGGGATTGACCCCGCTGACCGCCGACGACGTCGCCGAGGTCATCGGCTTCGTCGCGTCGCGTCCGCCGCACGTCAACCTCGACCAGATCGTCCTCAAGCCGCGCGATCAGGCCTCGGCCCGCCGCAACATCAAGACCGGCTAGCGCGGCGCCGGTGCGTTCGACGTGGGCGCACCGCTGGGAGTGGCGGGAACCGACGTCTCCCGGACCTCGCCCTTGATCGCCGACATGCTCTGCCAGGTCTCCCAGTCGTAGATCCAGTCGTAGATGTCGCCGTCGGCCTCCGACAACGGGATCCGCGTCCCGGTGACCTCGACCGGGTCGCCGTACACCGCCACCTGGAAGTAGCGCTCGGCGTCGGATTCGGAGAGGTTGATGCATCCGTTGGTGACGTTCGCGGAGCCCTGCACGTTGACCGTCTCCGGATTCGCGTGGATGAATTCGCCGTTGTTGGAGATGCGCACCGCCCAGCGCTCGCGGATGTTGAAGTAGCCCGCGGCCGGATTGCTCATGAAGAATTCTTCGTATTTCTCGGTCACCACGTGGATTCCGGAGCGGGTGACGTTGCGGTCGAGGTCGCCTCCGCCGTAGCTGCAGGGCAGTGTCATCAACTCCGCCCCGTCGCGCTGCACGACGATCTGGTGCGACGGCTCCGCGGCCTTCACGATCTGTGCCCGCCCGATCGAGAAGTCGCTGGTCACGTCGGCTGCACCATACGCGCCGGCTCCATGGTCGAGCCCATAGAGGTCTGCCTTCATGCTGACCTTGGTGCCCGGTGCCCAATACTCGCGAGGACGCCAGTGCACCCGAGAACCGTTGTCCTCGCCGAGCCACGCCCACGATCCCTCGGTGGGTGGCGTCGTGGTGACCGTCAGGGCACGTTCGACCGCCTCCTTGTCCTCGACCGTGCTGTCGAACTTCAGGATGATCGGCGCCGCGATGCCGACCTCCTGTCCGTCGCCGATGTTGACGACGACGTTCACCTGGCTCGACGGTTCCAGAGTCGTGAAGGTCCCCGCGACCGGCACCACCTTGCGGTCGGTGCCCACCGCGGTTCCGCTCCAGGTGTATTCGGTTCCGTAACCCAGCGGCTCGGTGATCGTGTACGTCGTACGGTCTGGGGAGAGTTCACCCTTGACGACGACCCCGCGCGGATTGGTCAGCTTGACGTCGGGGTTGAGGAAGCCGTCGGACGCCTTGACCGAGACCTTCGCGGTGGGGCTGGGCGGCTCGGCGTCGAGAGCGGGCGTGAAGGCGAGCCGGACGGACGGGTCGGCGGGCTTGTCGTCGCCGGAGCCGAGCCCGGAACCCGAGCAGGCCGCCACCGCGACGCCGAGCGCACCGACCCCGGCCGCCGCCAGCACGGAACGTCGGTTCAGCGGGACCTGGGGAGTCATCACCGCATCAACCTTACCGATGCGATGTGGCGCATCGGTTGCCCGAATGTCAGGGCGCGGTGTGTTCCACGTTCTCGTGCGCATGCGTGTCCGTCGCCGTGCGCATCGACGGATGGTGCGCACGTTCACCGGCGTGATCCATGATCGACAAGACCTCCGCCGGTCCCTGGTAGGCGCAGATCGCGTGCGGGACCATCGTCGGAAACTCGGCGGCGTCGCCCGTGGGAACCAGGATGGTGCGCTCGCCCAGCCACAACTTGATGGTGCCCGAGAGCACCGTGAACCACTCCAAACCGGGATGGACGCGCAGCTCACCCGGTGGTTCCTCCCGCTCGAACCGCACCTTCGCCACCGTGACCCCCTGGGGGGTGTTCTCGCGGGACAGCAGCCACATCGTCATGCCGTCGACGGTGTGCGGCTGGGGCCGGATGACGACATCGGTGTCGTCGGCCGGTTCCACCAGCTGGTCGAGTGTGGTGCCCAGCGCGCGGGCGATCGGCACGAGCTGGTCGAGGGCCACGCGTCGATGGCCTGTCTCGATGCGGCTCAGCGTCGACGGGGAGAGATAGCAGCGGGCCGCGAGGGCGTCGAGGGTCCAGCCCTTCGCCACTCGCAGGCCACGTATGCGTTGGCGGACCACCGCGTCGAGTTCTTGCGTCATTGGCAAGATGCTATGCCATCGGGGCATGGCGGCGCTACCGTGGATGCCATGACCGGAACACACGACACCGCATCCACTCACAGCGGCGCCCCTGCACGACACGGGCACAACGGGCACGGGGATCACGCGCATCTCGTGTCGGCCCTCGACCTCGACGCCGAGCTGATGGGCGGTTACCTCGACGACGCCGCCGCGCTCATCGCCGACACCCTGGGCCGGACGCCCGGCACCATCGTCGACCTCGGAGCCGGGACAGGGACCGGGACGCAGGCTCTCGCACGCCGCTTCCCCGAGGCACGGATCGTCGCGGTCGACAGCTCGCCCGAGATGGGAGAGCTCGTCTCGCGGCGGGCCGAAAACGCCGGCTTCGCCGACCGGCTCGACACCGTCGTCGCCGACCTCGACGCCGGACTGCCCGAACTCGGTTCTCCGGACGTCGTGTGGGCGGCGATGTCGCTGCACCACGTCGCGGACCCGGTGGGGCTGCTCCGGGCGATCGCGGCTTCGCTCGCCGAAGACGGCGTCGTCGCGATCGCCGAGATGGCGGACGTGCCCAGGTTCTCGTCGGCCCGTGAGGACCCCGAACTTCAGGACCTCCAGGATCGCTGCCAGGCCGCAACCGCCCACGCCGGATGGGAGGCCCTCGTAGACTGGACGGACGCGCTCGACGATGCCGGTTACGACGTTCTACGTCACCAGACCATCGAGATCGAGCGCGGCGGCCCGAGCCAGTCGGTCGCGCGGTACGCCCGGCATTGGTTCAGCCAGTTCCGGCACCGTCTGACCCATTCATCCGCAGACCCTCATCCGTCGGCCCTGAGCCCCGCCGATGTCTCCGCCCTCGACGATCTGCTCGACGAGGACAATCCCACCGCCCTGCACCGTCGCGACGACCTCACCATGCGCGCCGGGCGACTCGTCTGGATCGCGCGGCCGCGCGGTGCCGTGTCCTGAACACCGCCGCGTCCAGATCACCGCCGCGAACAGACCACCCGACGACCCGACCTTCATCTCCGAAAGAGGATTCGATGTCCACAGCTGTGACAAGAAATGATTCCACCGCAAGCGAATACGATGCCGCGATCATCGGCGGTGGGGCCGCCGGCCTCAGCGCCGCGACGGTGCTGGCGCGTTCGTTGCGCAAGGTGGTCGTGATCGATGCGGGCTCGCCGCGCAACGCTCCGGCCGCGGGCGCACACAACGTCCTCGGACAAGACGGCATCTCCCCGCTCGAACTGCTCGAGCGCGGCCGCGCCGAGGCGACCGGATACGGTGCCGAGATCCGCTCGGGCACCGTCGTCGACGCCACCACCGACGCCGACTCCTTCACCCTGTCGCTCGCATCGGGCGAGACGGTGACCGCACGCAGACTGATCCTCGCGACCGGACTCGTCGACGAGCTCCCCGACATCCCGGGTGTCGCCGAACTGTGGGGACGCGACGTCCTGCACTGCCCGTACTGCCACGGCTATGAGGTCCGCGGCAAGCGGATCGCGCTCATCGCCACGAGTCCGATGTCTGCACACCAGGCCCTGATGTTCCGGCAGCTCAGCGACCAGGTCACGATCATCACCCACGACCCGGCCGCACTCTCCGAGACCGACCGGACGAACCTCGCCGCGATGGACATCGCCATCGACGAGCGTTCGGTCGAGCGGGTCCGTACCCGCGACGAGGGCGGCTCGCCGGTCCTCGACGGTGTGCTCATGACCGACGGCTCGGTGCTCGACGCCGACGCGGTGGTCGTGGCGCCGAAGTTCGTCGTGCGCGGTGAGCTGTACGAACGTCTGGGCGGCTCCCTCGACGAGGGACCCATGGGCGGGCTCATCGGCACCGGTGTGATGGGCGAGACAGCCATACCGGGGGTCTGGGCCGTGGGCAACGCGACCACCGTGCACGCGATGGTGACCGTCGCGATGGGCGAGGGGGTGTCGGCCGGGGCCGCGGTCAACGCCAGTCTGGTGATGGCCGAACTCGACGCGAAGGTCGCCGCGTCGGCGTGACGCAGGTGCCGGTTCCGCGGAGCGGGTGAGCGGACCGGTTACTCGGGGAAGCCGTCGAGAACGGCGGCCGAGGACGACAGGCCGAGTCGGGTGGCGCCGGCCGCGATCAGTTCGGCGGCGAAGTCGGCGGTGCGGATCCCACCGCTGGCCTTCACCCCGACCCGGGCGCCGACCGCGTCGCGCATCAAGGTCACGGCCTCGACGCTCGCACCACCCGCAGGATGGAAGCCGGTCGACGTCTTCACCATCGACGCGCCCGCGCGTTCGGCCCGGCGGCACACCTCGACGAGGGTGTCCGGACCCGCGTACTCGAGGAGGGCGGCCGACTCGACGATGACCTTCAGCAGCGTGTCCTCGCCGACGGCCTCACGAACCGTGAGGACGTCGGCGAAGACCTCGTCGAACCGGCCGTCCACGGCCGCCCCCACGTCGATGACCATGTCGATCTCCTGGGCGCCCGAGTCGACAGCGAGCCGCGCCTCGGCAGCCTTGACCAGCGAATGATGCTTCCCGGAGGGGAATCCGGCGACCACGCAGCTCCGTAGATCACCGGTGTCGATCGGCAACATGGACGGCGACAGGCAGACCGCCAGCACACCGAGCCGCGCCGCCTCGGCGACTGTGGCCTCCGCATCCGCGCGTGTGGCCTCGGGTTTGAGGAGGGTGTGGTCGATGATGGCGGCGACATCGCTCCGCCGCAGGTCGGTGTTCGTCACACCGACGAGCTTGGCACACTGGCAGTCGTGGCCACCGGACAGACAACCCAGACGGATTCGACCCATGCAGATCACACCGAGCACCGCTATGTGCTGACGCTCGGCTGCCCCGACCGCACGGGGATCGTGGCGCGCATCTCGACCTTCCTCACCGACGTCGGCGGCTGGATCACCGAGGCGGCCTACCACTCCGACGAGGAGACCGGCTGGTTCTTCACGCGCCAGGCGATCCGCGCGGATTCGGTGTCGTCGAGCCCGGAGGAACTGCGCGCACGCTTTGCCGCCGAGGTCGCCG
Organism: Gordonia terrae; assembly: GCF_051789125.1. Classification (GTDB taxonomy): domain Bacteria; phylum Actinomycetota; class Actinomycetes; order Mycobacteriales; family Mycobacteriaceae; genus Gordonia; species Gordonia terrae_A. The sequence continues at coordinate 4,485,538 of NZ_CP196526.1, forward strand.
ACGAACTCGGACCCGACACCGAATGGCGACTCACGGACTCGCGGGCCACGAAGTCCGTCGTGCTGCTGGTCAGCAAGGAAACCCACTGCCTCCTGGACCTTCTCGGCCGGGCGCATCGGGGCGAACTACCGGCCGCGATCCGCGCGATCATCGGCAACCACCGTGAACTCGAGGACCTCGCAACACGTTTCGGCATTCCGTTCCACCACGTCCCGTTCGCCGGGGAGCGCAAGGCCGAGTCCTTCGCGGAACTGGGCCGGATCGTCGACGGTTATCGACCCGACGCCGTGGTGCTGGCTCGGTTCATGCAGATACTGCCCCCGCAGCTCTGCGAGGCGTGGGCGGGTCGCGCCCTGAACATCCATCACAGCTTCCTGCCCAGCTTCATCGGCGCGCGCCCCTACCATCAGGCGTTCGCGCGCGGGGTCAAACTGATCGGCGCCACCTGCCACTACGTGACGGCCGATCTCGACGCCGGGCCGATCATCGAGCAGGACGTGGTGCGAGTCGATCACGGCGACTCCGTGGCCGACATGGTCCGGCAGGGCCGCGACATCGAGACGCTCGTCCTCTCGCGGGGATTGCGGTGGCACCTCGAGGACCGTGTGCTCGTCCACGGCCGCAAGACCGTCGTCTTCAACTGACGCCGCCACCGGGTTACGGAAACCCGCTCGTACCAACGCGAACCGCCCCACGATCGCAATCGTGGGGCGGTTCGAAGTTTGCGTCGACTTACGCCGGGTCTTCGGTCCCGCCGTCGAGCGAGCCGGTGACCAATTCGCCGAGTACTTCTTCGATGACACCGGTGACAATGTCTCCCATGGTTACTCCTTCGTCGATGGTGAGATCTTTCGATACAAACCGTCCGCTCTCACCCGTGCGTCGGCTCGTTTCCGACGTTACATATTGATTTCGCAAATTTCTGCCCAAATGCACCGATTCATCGACAACCTCCCACGAAACACATCTCGGTGATTCGGCGAAGTCGCAGGTGAGTGGGGTCGACGGGATTTAGGACACGAAAGACAAAAAGTATCGCCGATATCTTGTTTGCAGCGTCGATGCAACGGTGTGGTCGTTTTCCAAGGCCCGAAAACAGTTCGGCAGCCGGTATCGCAACGCGCGTTACCGACTGCCGAATCTGCGGAGCTGCAGCGATGCCGGCCCGCGGAGGGGATACCGCGCCGGCATGAACTGTGTCAGTCGGCGTCGCCGCCGAGGGATCCGCCACCGATCGATCCGGAATCTCCGAGTCCGCCGAGAATCACCTCGATCGCTCCGGTGATCGCTCCGGTGATGCCGCCGTCCACTATTCCTGCCATGTTCTTCCTCTTTCGCCAGTGGTGAGATACTTCGTGCAAACCGTCCACTCTCACCTGCGTGACGGCTCGAGGGCGACATTACAGAGCGATCACGACACTGTCATTCAGTAAGCGAAATTCTCAGTTTAACAATCACTGGTGCGCTTCTAACCGGAGTGCAAACCCGACACGGGAATCAGCATTCGCTCGACGAGAAACGACGATCCGGCATTCATCACCGACTTCGTGCCGATTTCTACGGAGAATGTGCTGGTATATGGATATGAGGAGTTCACGGGCGATCAGCACGCACACGCGGCCGCTGACCGACGACGACCGACCGGATGCGCTCGACCTCCTCGGCCCGGAGATGCGCGGGGTACCGGTGTACCGCTGGCTGATCGGTGAGGACGCCCCCGCCGACGCCTACCGCTGGTACGCCGACATTCTCTTCACCGATCTCCTGCCCGGCCTGAGAGGCATGTTCACCGATGACGGCCGATTGGTGGCGCTGATCGCGGTCGCCGGACCCGACCACAGTGCACAACCGATCAGCGACGAGTTGGCTTCGCGGTCGCAGCATTACGTGACCGCGCTCGCCGGCTTCATCGCGCGGTTCCGCGAACTGCAGGAGAAGTCTGCTGCGTGCGTCGTCCCCGGAGCCGTGAGCATCGTCTTCGCCCTGGTACACCCCGATCACCGCGAGAACGGTTCACTCACCGCTCTCTTGGAACCGGTGCTGACCGACGCGCTCGGCAACGGATCACCGGTGACGACCAGCACCGCCGACCGGCACATGGTCGGCGTGTACACCCGGAAGTGGGCCGGCCGGGTCTACGCCGAGTTCACCCTGACCGACGGTCCCACGGTGTGGTTCCTCCGGGCGAACCCCCGTCAGACGGAACAACCGCCCGACTGACCCTGCGATCCGCCGGTCATCTCGCTGGTCAACTGCACGTCGGACCCGCTGATCGCGAACTCCAGACCGGTGTCGGTGACCTTGAGCGAGTCGACCTGCACCTCGTCGAAGAAGGGGCCGAGCGAGGATGTCGTGACCTGGTCGACGATCTGCTGGGCGAAGTCCGGCGGGATGCCGAAGACGAGTGCGCTGGCCTTGACCACCTGGAATTCGACGCGACCATCGGTGACGACCGGTTTGATGGTCGCCGACACCGGCACCTGGAAGACCATGACGGGGAACGCGGCCTGCACCTCGAAGGTGCCGTCCGCGGCGTTGCCGGTGATCTGCTCGACCGCCGCAGCCCCGGCCGCGGTACCGCCGGTGCTCTGGCCGGAACCCGCGGCCTGTTCCTTGCTGAGTTCGACGATCCGCTCGTACGGGATGAAGCCGGTGCCGTTGAGACTGCGGATGTCGGTGGCGGTGTCGCTGCCCGAGATGCCGTCGGCCCGCATGTGCAGTCGCACACCGCCCGCGTTGTCGTCGGTGTCGACCTGCACGAACGGGATGTCGCCGCTGCCCTGCAACACGATCGGTTTGCGGCTCAGCGACACCTCGGTCGGCACGCCGGTGAGTCCGCTGAACGACTGCTCGAGACAGTCGGTCACCTTGTTGCGCAGATAGAGCTCGCTGCCCACCGCGGCGATGACCCCGAGCAACAGCACGCCCACCACGCTGAAGGCGATGATCTTGCCGGTGCTCCGCTTCTTCCGCGGCGACGTCCTGACCGGGCCGCTTCCGGGAGCCCCGGGAGGTGTCGCATCGACGGGGCCCGAGCCGTAGGGCTCGTCGCCCGGTCCGAACTGTGTGGTGGCGGGCTTCTGGCCGCTGCCGAAGTCCGTGGTCTCGGCATCAGCAGGCGGAACCGCCGAATACGCCTGCGCGCCGGGAACGATCGGGTCGGTCGCGAACTGCTCGGTGGGTGAATGCTCCGGTGTGGCCTGATCCGGCGCGGAAGGTTCCAGCGTGGAAGGTTCCGGTGTGGATGGGTGTGGAGCCGGCTGCCACTCATCGCCCGCGTCTCCCGATACGGGGTCGATGCGATGGGTCGGGTCGACGGGATCGTCCCCGGATGAAGCGTCGGGGCGGGGCGTGTTGCTGTCGCTCATGGTTTCCGTCCTCGGTCGTCGGACTCGCGGAGCCGCGCGTCGGCTGTTGTCAGGTCGGTGTCCACCGCTCCGCCGACCGGCAGGTGTCGCTCGTTGGCGAGGACCGCCAGTTGTCCACGGGCCTTCTCGACCAGTGCTAGGTCGAGGTCGTGCACGTCGATCCGGATGCTATCCGGATACGCGGCGACCAACGTACCGAATGGGTCTGTGATTTGGCTGTGTCCGATTCCGGTCGGCGCGGGCGACGCCGCCACCTCCTCGTCGGGCGGGACCGCCTGGCCGACGGCGACGACGAACGTCGTCGAATCCAGGGCTCGCGCGGAGGCCAGCACCTCCCATTGGCGCAACTTGCCGGGGCCGGAACCCCAGGAGGTCGGCACCACGATCACCTCGGCACCGCGTCGGGCCAGGTTGGTGAACAACCCCGGGAACCGGATGTCGTAGCAGGTCGCGACCCCCACGGTGACCTCGCCGACCCGAAAGGTGAGCGGGTCGTCGCCGGGTGCGACGGTCGTGGACTCGGTGAAGCCGAAGGCATCGAACAGGTGGATCTTGTGGTACCCCACGCGAGTTCCGTCCGGCTGTGCGACGAGCACCGTGTTCCGGACGCGTCCGTCGCCGGACGGGGTGAACATGCCCGCCACGACGGTGACACCCGCCGACGCCGCCACGTCGGAGACACCTCGCGCCCACCGGCCGTCGAGATCTTCGGCGACGGGCTTCAGCGGAACGCCGAATCGGCACATCGTCGCCTCCGGGAACACGACGAGTTCCGCACCGCGAGACGCGGCGTCCTCGGTCGCATTCCGCAGGGTCGCCAGATTGGCGTTCGGATCGTCGGTGGAACTGATCTGGGCCATGGCCACGCGCATGCCGTCACAGTAGCGTCCGGAACGCCGGTGCCCGGTCCCGACTTCGGGGCGGGCCTCCCCTGCCGGCCGACGTGGTCGCCCCCCTAGCGAGGTGCGACCACCGACCAGGGGACGGTCAGCAGATTGTCCGAGGTCCGACGCCGAGGCACCGCGCACGCGACGCCGCGATCCCGCATCAGCCCGAGTGCCGAACGCCAGCGGACCCGCGGACCGTACGGCGCCAGGGGCGCGGCGACATCCCAGCACTGGTCGGCCAGTGTCAGCAGATCGTGGATCTTCTCGCCCGGGACGTTCCGGTGGATGAGGGCCTTCGGTAACCGCTCGGCGAGATCGGACGGCCGTGCCGAATGCTCCGGAGACCAACTCAGGGTCAGACTCACCGGACCGCCGGTGTCGAGCAACACCCACGTACACCGCCGGCCGATCTCGTCGCACGTTCCCTCGACGATCAACCCGCCCGGCGCGAGGGCGGCGCGCATCCGCGCCCACGCCGCCCCGACCTCGTCCTCGTCGTACTGCCGCAGCACGTTGAACGCCCGGACCAGCCGTGGTCGCAGACCGCCCAGCTCGAACCCGCCGACCGCGAAGCGCACCCCGTCCCGCGGTTCGACGACGCGCTCCGGATCGATCTCGAGGCCCACCATCTCCAGGTCCGGCGCAACCTGCCGCAGCCGCCCGGCCATCTCGACGGTCGTGTCGGGGCGTGCGCCATAACCGAGGTCCACGACCAGCGGTCGCGGGACGTCGAGCGCGGCCGTCACGGCGGGCTCATGGACCATCCAGCGGTCCACCCGACGCAACCGATTGATGTTCGTCGTACCCCGCGTGATCCGGCCGTGTGGTCTGCGCCCGGGCCTGCTCTCGCTCCGAGCCTCCTCGCTGCGCTCGTACCTCACTACGCTCGTCGATTCTCACTCGGCAACCCGACCGACGGTCTGCGCCCGGGCCGGGTCACAAGTTCTTGTCGACCCAGTCCTTGGCGTACTCGGCCTCGGCGCGGAAGAGGTCGACGAGGTTGATCAGGATCATCTGCTCGAGCTTGCCGTTGACGAAGGGCACGAACACCTTGGCCTCGCTCGTCCGGCGGATCGTGCAGCCCCCGTTCTCGGTCGGGAACAGTTCCTGCCAGCCGTTGAGACTGCCCGGACCTGCCGGGATCGAGGCGTTGTAGGTGCCCTTGGTGTTGTCCGGGTCGAACGGCCCCAGCGACTCCTCGCGGGTGATGACCATGTCCTTCTTCATCACCGTCTGCGCGAGCGACGGAAGCTGGTCCCGCCCGATGGTCTGCTTGAGCACCACCCGGATACCCGTCTCGTCGGAGACGAAGGAGTCGACCTCACAGTGCGGCGAGATCATCTGGAATCCCGCCATCATGTCGTCCCAGTACTGCTTGATGCTCTGCGCTTGGTAGAGCTTCTCCGCCGGCTGTGTGTAGCGAGCGGAGTAGCTGAGCCGTCGTGCCATGCAGACCAGGCTACGTCAGCGGATTCTCGCTCTCCCACTCGACGGTGTGTCCGCACTCGGCGTCGAGCAGTGCGGACAGCTCGCTGACCACCGACTTCTCGATCTTTCCGCCGAAGACCGGGATGTTGACCGACACCTCAGCGCGGTTGTCAGTGGTCGCCGGATCGCCCGTGGTGAGCGTCGTGCCCGTCACGTTCACCGGCACCGGGGCGCCGTCGACGGTCGCGTGCGTCTCCCCCTCGATACGGTCGCCGACCAGCCGATACGTGTTCTTCCGCGGGATGCGCAGGTCGCCGGGCATGATCTTGGTGACCGCGGACGGAAGCTTCTCCGCCGGGATGCCCTGCTGGATCTCGACGGTGACGGTGTCGGTGCCGATCGTCACCTTGTCCACGTGCCCGTGACCGGAGTTCATCCGCTCGACGAGGTCGTGCCAGTACTTCTCTGTCGTGTAGATCGCCCACAGTCGCTCGGTGGAGAAGGGATAGGACACCGTGTGCTGTAGCTTGCTCGCCATGAGGTGCACGCTACCGGGCGCCGGTTAACGTTGAGGGCGTGACCGACACGCAGGCGCCGCTGAGCGCGCCACTTGCCGAGCTGACCACGCTGCGCCTGGGTGGACCCGCGCGCGAGATCATCCGCTGCGACGACACCCGCGGCATCGTCGAGACCATCCTCGAGCTCGACGGACGGTCCGAACCCGTCCTCGTCGTCGGCGGCGGTTCCAATCTGGTGATCGCCGACGCCGGATTCGACGGCACCGCCGTCGTGTTGGCAAGCGCCCGCGTCGAGTTCGGAGCCGGCCGCGAGTCCGGCCGCACCTATGTCGTCGCCGATGCGGGGGTGGGCTGGGACGACCTGGTGTCCGCGACCATCGACGCCGGGTACGGCGGCCTCGAATGCCTGTCCGGTATTCCCGGTGCGGCGGGTGCGACCCCGGTACAGAACGTCGGGGCGTACGGCGTGGAGGTCGCCGACATCCTCCGCTCGGTTCAGGTTCTCGACCGGCGTTCGGGAAACCTCCGCTGGGTGTCCCCCGGCGAGCTCGGGCTCGGCTACCGGACCAGTAACCTCAAGCACCGCAACGATTTCGTGGTCGTCGCGGTGTCGTTCTGGCTGAACGACGACCATGCCAGCCAGCCCATCCGTTATCGCGAACTCGCCACCCGGGTGGGCGTGGAACCGGGAGAACGCGTCGACGCGCGCACCGCCCGCGATGCGGTGCTGGCCCTGCGGCGCGGCAAGGGCATGGTGCTCGACGCCGACGACTTCGACACCTGGAGTGCCGGTTCGTTCTTCACCAACCCGATCGTTCCGGGCATCGAGGCCGCCTCGGTGCTCGAGCGCATCGCCGCGCGCGTCGGGGACGACGTCGCCATCCCGGCATATCCCGCCGGCCCCGATCCCGCGAGCACCGACGACGCCGCGTCGGCGATCAAGCTGTCGGCCGGCTGGCTGATCGAACGCGCGGGGTTCCACCGCGGCCATCCCGGCCCGGATTCGACCGTGCGACTGTCGACGAAACACACTCTCGCACTGACCAACCGGGGCGGCGCGACCACCGCGGCACTCCTCGACCTCGCGCGCGAGGTACGAGACGGGGTCGTCGACGCGTTCGGCGTGACACTCCGACCCGAGCCCGTGCTGGTCAACTGCTCGCTCTGAACGCGGCGAGGATTCAGGACGCGCGTTCGGTCTCCGCCGAGCTCTCCGCGACGACCTGATCGAGCAGCTCGTTGAATCGTTCGGCCGCCTCGATGCTGGACATGTGGCCCACACCCTCGTAGACGACGAAGTCCCGCAGAGAACCGTTGCGCCGCAACATGTCCGCCATCTGCTCGGCGTGCAGCCGCGGGGTCAGGCGGTCCTCGGTGCCGACGACCACCGTGGTCGGAACCGACAGCGCCGCAAGGCCGGCGGTGACGTCCAGTTTGCCCATCGCCGACCCCCATCCGGCGCGTGCGCGCGGCGGGCAGGCACCGATCATCTCGTCGACGAAGTCGACATGAGCTCGCCGGGCATTCGGACCGAGCGCGATGTAGTGCGAGAAGCGAACGCCGTAGGACGTCTTGGGGATCGGCACCGGCACCGAGGTGATCAATTTCGACACCGCGGGTGCGAAGGGCTTGGCGTAGACAGGCAGATCCACCGGGATCAGCAGGTGATTGTCCATGACCGCCTTGGCCGCCGTGGAGACGAGCACGACCGACGAGACGAGCGACCCGACCTTCTCGGGATATTGAGCGGCCCACGACATGATCGTCATCCCGCCCATGCTGTGACCCACCAGGATCGCGCGGCGTCCCGCCGGGACCGTGGCCTCGATCACGGCGTCGAGGTCTTCGCCGAGCATCGCGACCGTCGGGCGGCGCCGGCCGCGCTCACTGCGTCCGTGGCCGCGCTGGTCGTAGACCACCACGCGTCGCGCACCGCCCTCGGAGGCCGCCAGGTGATTGATCTGCGGATACCAGTACGCAGTGTTGCAGGTCCAGCCGTGCACCATCACGATGACGTCGCCGGTGTCATTCGAGGCAGGGTCTCCGGAGTCGCCGTAGACCTCCACGTTGAGTTCGGTGCCGTCCGGTGTGCGGACCCCGAGCCGCTCCGGAGCGTTCCGGGGTTCGGTGAGCAGATCGTCGGGTCCGTCGTCCACCGCGACGTCGGCGCGTAGCGCCTCTCGCGCAAGGCCGGCGAGGATGGTACCGACCCCCAGGCCGACGACCCCTGCTCCGACGGCGGCGGCTATGCCACCCGCACTGGCCAACGACTTCGTGTTCACCGGCACTCCTCACCTGTTCGGGGCCGACGTGGCCCCGTGCGGCGCCGAGTCCGCTCAGCGCCCCGTTTCGGTGTTCAATGTACCAATGTCTGTTGTCTCGTAATCCGGCTGTGCCTGCTCCGGCTGTTCGTGCTCCATCTGGTCGTCACCGGACACGATCGGCGGGGGCAACTCGGCGTCGAAGTAGGTCGCGGCCTCGCCGATCGCCTTGGAGATCTGATCATCGAGAGCCTTGCGGAAGGTCGTCTCGACGATCTCGTGCGCGATCGGCCGTACCGTCTGGATGAGGTCGGCCATCTCGCTGACGCCCGCCTCACCGAGGTCCGGGAGGTTCTCGTCGAAGTACCGATCGGTGATGATCGAGACGAAGCTCGTGGCCACGTCTTCCAGATCCTCCTGCACCCGCACCCAGCGGTCGAGGAGGACGTCGATGTCGATCCCCCGCTTGACCAGGATCTCCGCGCCTTCGAGGAGTTCGGGGTTGCGGATCGCGTAGTGCGCCCCGTCCTTGGCCAGCAAACCGAGCTTCTGGCTGAGTGCGATGGACCGGTCGCTGGCGTTCAGCGTCTTGCGCAGCTCGGTGATCGTGATGGTCGCGGCCCGCTTGAAGTTCCGGAACCGTCCGCCCTTGGGGTTTCCGCGCAGGATCTGTTCGACACGCATCCCATGATGTGCGGCGTGGAGGAGCTCGCTGATGGTGGCGAAGGTGTAGCCCCGCTCGAGCATCCGGGAGATCAGGTTCAACCGGACGAGGTGCTGGTCGGAGTACCAGCCCGCCCGACCCCGGATCGTGGGCGGCGGAAGCAGTCCGCGGTCCTGATAGACCCGGATGTTGCGAACACTGACCCCCGAGGCCTCCGCGAGGTCATTGATCCGATATTCCGCCACGACGCGTCAGGCCCTTTTGCTGAACCAGGACTTGCCCTGGATGTCGTCGACGCGTTTGCGCACGTCGACGAGGTAGACGAGCATCGCGACCACGCCGATGATGCCCAGGAAGTTCACCGCCCCGAAGAACCAGATGAACAGGGTGGCGGCGGCGAGGATCGACACCCAGATCACCTTGCTCTGCCGGTCCACCGCCGGGAAGGCGTCCGGCCGTTGGATGGCCGCATGGATCAGCGCGACGGTCGAGGCGATACCCGCGACCACCGTCAGGGTCAACATGATCAGACTCTGGCCATATGCCAATACGCTGAAGAAGTCCACGTCGAACACTGTAGCCGCGCGAGTCGGGTTTGCTGCGACACCCTACGACGCGGACCGCCCACCCGGCCCCGATCGGCCGTCACTCCGCGCCCGGAGACGCCTTCTTCGCCGGCGACTTCTTGGCGGGTGTCTTCGTGGCGGTGGCCTTCTGTGGTGTGGCCTTCTGTGCCGTGTTCTTGTTGGCGGCAGTCTTCTTGGCAGCAGTCTTCTTGGCAGCAGTCTTCTTGGCAGCAGTCTTCTTGGCCGGGGCCTCCGTCGCGGCAGCCTTCTTCGCCGGCGCCTCACGTGCAGCGGTCTTCGTCGGAGCAGCCTTCTTCGCGCCCGGCGTCGGTGTCTGCGCTGTGTCGGCGGCCGCCTTCTTGGCAGGCGTCTTCTTGGCGGGTGTCTTCGTGGCCGGGGTCTTCGTGGCGCCGGCCGTCTTCTTGGCGGCAGCCGTCTTCTTGGCGCCGGCGCGCTCGGCCGCGTCCCTGACGGCCGCGGCCTTCTTGGTGGCGGCCTTCGCGGGCGCTGCCTTCTTGGCTGCCGGCGCAGTCGTCTTCTTGGCCGGTGTCGTCTTCGCGGGAGTCGTCTTCGCGGGAGTCGTCTTCGCGGGTGTCGTCTTCGCGGGAGCCACGGACTTCTCAGGCGTTGCCTTCTGGGGTGTCGCCTTCTGGGGGTTTGCCTTCTGGGGACTGACCGGCGGTTCGGGCGCCTTGTCCACCGGCGCCCGGTCGACGGCCGCCTTGACCTCGGCGATCTTGGCCGCCGCCTTCGGCGGGAGCTCGTCGGTCGCGTCGATCCCCGCACTGCCGGGTCCCGTGCTCGCAGCCGCCCCGGCGTCGTCGCCGTCGGTACGGTTCGCCAGCTTCAGCGCACGCTCGCCGACCGCACGGGTCTGCTCGGAGATCGTCCCCAACGCTTCTTCGGTGAGACCGACGGCGTCGTTGTACACCTTCTCGAGCTTCGGCAGGTTCTCCCCGACCAGCGGCTGCGACTTCAGCTTCTCCACGGCTTCGTCACGCCGTTCCGACAGGGCGGTCAGCAGGCCGGCTGCCACCGCGAGGTACGCCTCGGCGACCTTGCGCAACTCCTCCGGCGAGAAACGAGCCCGCAGTTCCTCTATCTCCGCGGGCAATTCGACCGGCAGAGCCGAGAGCTTGGTCCTCGCCTCCTCGAACAGAGCGAGCGCCGTGGCCAGGGCCTCGTCGAGCCGTGCCTGCGCGTCGTCGCGCGTGCCTGCGATCCGCGACTCGATGATGGATTGGGTGGAACCGACCGTCTCGGCGAGCTTCGATTGGGTGGATTCGACGGTCTCGGCGAGCTTCGATCGGGCGTCGTCGACCCGGGCCTGGGTCGAACCGACAGTCTCGACGAGCTTCGATTGCGCTTGTTCGCCGGCGGCTTCGCCGCGTTCACGCACGTCTGCGAGCAAGGCAGCAACCTGCCCCACGGCTGTCGTCAACGGATTCTCGCTCATCAGCTACTCCTTGCCGGTCGACTCGATCGTGTTCTCTTTGCGGAATGACTCGTAGATCTCCAGCAACATCTGCTTCTGACGCTCGTTGATGGAGTCATCTGCGATCAGAGCATCACGGACCGGACTCGCGGGCCGTTCTTCGAGAATCCCTGCCCGGACGTACAACACCTCCGCGGAAACCCGCAGTCCCTTGGCGATCTGGGCGAGCACCTCGGCCGATGGCTTACGCAGACCGCGTTCGATCTGGCTGAGATAAGGATTGCTGACACCGGCGCGTTCCGCGAGCTGACGCAGCGAGACCTTCCCGGCCATCCGCTGAGATCGGATGAACGCGCCGATGTCCTGCGCGGCGTTGGCCACGGCCTCTACGGCTTCGACGGCGATCGCGGTGGATGCGTCCCCGGATTCCCCGGACTCGGAATCCGCTGTCCGGTCCCGTGATTCGACGGCGCCCTCTGCGTCGAGGGACGGCTCGTCCTTCTCCGACTGCATCAACGCTCCATTCGTGTGGACTCACCGGCGCCGTTCGGCCGTCGGCCGACTTCCGGAAACGGGCCAGACGACGACGTGCGGCCCTTCTCCCAGTATCAACACGACTGCTAACCCGTGCAAGCACACAGCTAATGCGCGGGGCGGCCCTGCCGTCGGCGGCGCTCAGGAGATGACCCTCACGAGAAGATCAGCACCGACGTCGAGTAGATGACCAGTCCAGCCAGCGCACCGACCACGGTGCCGTTGATCCGGATGAACTGGAGATCACGCCCCACCTGGAGCTCGATCTTGCGGCTCGTGTCGTCGGCGTCCCAGCCGCGGACCGTCTCGGTGATGACCGAGATGATCTCCTGCGAGTAGTTCGCGGCGACGTGGTGCGCCACCCGGGCGACCCAGCCGTTCATCTTCTCCTGCAGGGGACGGTCGTCGCGAATCCGCTCCGCGAGCTGGATGATCGAGTCCGACAACGTGTTCCGCAGGGTGCTGTTCGGATCCGACAGCATCTCCTCGATGACCGCCTTACCCGTCTGCCACGCCGTCGACGCCGCGCCGGTCACCTCGTCGCGCCCCACCAGCTCGAGCTTGAGGGCCTCGAACTTGGCGATCATCTCGGGGTCGTTCTGCAGGTCGTCGGCGAACTTCTCCACGAATTCATGCATGGCGCGCCGCAATTCGTGATCCGGGTCGACCCGCACCTTGTAGGTGAAGTCGACGAGTTCGCGATAGATCCGGTCGCCCACCAGATTGTTGACGAACTTCGGCGTCCACTGAGGTCCGTCCCGGTCCACCACCCGGTCGACGAGATCCTGACTACCCAGTGCCCACTCGTGGGCGCGATCGCACAGCAGCTGGAAGACCGGCTCCAGCCGGTCCTCGGCGATGAGCTGCTCGAGGATGCGTCCGGTCGGTGGCGCCCACTGCGGTTCCGCCGCCCATTTCAGCGCCGCCTGGATGAGTTGTTCGACGTCCTCGTCACGCAGCATCTCGGCGGCGAGCTTGATCGCCCGCGCGGCTTCGCCGCTCACCCGCGGTGCGTTGCGCGGGTCGGCGACCCACGTCGACAGCCGACGCGGCAGATCCAACTGCTCGGCTCGGTAGACCACCACGTCGGGAGTCATGAAGTTCTCCTCGATGAACCCGCCGAGCTGATCTCCGATGTCGTCTTTCTTCTTCCGGATCAGGGCCGTGTGGGGAATCGGTATGCCCAGCGGGTGACGGAAGAGTGCGGTCACCGCGAACCAGTCGGCCAGCGCACCCACCATTCCGGCTTCCGATGCCGCACGCACGTATCCGACCCACGCCGCCACGTCGGTGCCGTCTCGGTGCTCGAGGTAGCGGGTGAACAGGTAGACGATCGCGGCGAACACCAGAAAGCCGGTCGCCACCACCTTCATCTTGCGCAGATCCCTGCGCCTGCCCGCGTCGCCGGCGCCGTTCTCACCGAAACCGGGCGAGAACGCCTTGGCCGGTGGGCCCTCGTGCTGACCGGCGACTCCTGGGACGACTGTCGATGCCATGGGACCAGTGTCACCCATCGAGCGACTACGCTGGCTGCGTGATGGCCAACCGCCCCAAACCAGCGGCCGCCGCGCGCGCAGCAGTGGCGGCCGCGGCCAACGTGACGCGGGGTCTCGAACAGGTGCTGACCTCGGTGACCGAGTCGGTCGCCGAGACCGGGGCCAAGCCCGACGGACGCAAGCAGCGTTGGGAGAAACACAAGCTCGCGCGGCGCACCGAACTCACCGACGGCGTCATCGCCGCGGTCCGCGACCTCGGTGCCGATGTGGGCATGGACGAGATCGCCGCACACATAGGCGTGTCCAAAACCGTCCTGTATCGCTACTTCGCCGACAAGAGCGACCTCGGGGTCGCCACCACGGCACGATTCTTCGAGACGACCATCTGGCCGCGGCTGACCGAGGCGATCGCCGATGACGTCGACGAATACACGCTCACCCACACCATCATCGGGGTGTACGTCCACGCCGTCGACGACGAGCCGAACCTGTACCGTTTCGCGCTGGCCAGTTCGCCGACGTCGTCGCCCGCGCCGGCCGACTCCGTCCGTCTGGTCACCCAATTGGTCATGAGCAGCATCCAGATGCGGATGGCGGAACGGGGCGCCGACACCACGGGCGCCGAGTTGTGGTCGCACGCGCTCGTCGGGGGGATTCAGCACGTCGTCGACTGGTGGATGACCAATCGCACTCTCGACGCGGACGAGGTCGTGGATTATCTGACCATGATGGTGTGGAGCGCCGTGGTCGGCGTGTGGAAGGTCAACGGTTCACGCGAGGCGTTCCTGGCGGCCCCGCCGACGCTCTTCGATGCCTCCCCCGACGCTCCCGGGCTGCCGTGAACCGCGTCGCGCTCGTCACCGGCGGCAGCCGCGGAGTCGGGTTCGGGATCGCCCGTGCCCTGATCGACGACGGGTGGACCACGTACGTCACGTCACGCAAGGGCTCCGGCCCGGACGGCGCCGTCGCGCTCGCGTGTGACCACACCGACGACGAATCCGTCGCCTCGGTGTTCGAGCAGATCGCGGCGACCAGCGGACGACTCGACCTGCTCGTCAACAACGCGTGGGCGGCCCCACGCGGCTTCGGGGGATTCTCGGATCCGTTCTGGCAGCGGCCGGTCGACGACTGGGACACCCTGATCGGCGTCGGACTCCGAGCCCACTACGTGGCCTCGGTGCACGCGGCCCGCATGATGACCACCGCCGGTGGCGGCCTGATCGCCAACATCTCCTCGTTCGGTTCGCGTGGCCACCTGCACTCGGTGCTCTACGGCATGAGCAAGACCGCCCTGGACAAGATGGCTGCTGACATGGCGGTCGAGCTCGACGGCACAGGTGTGAGCGCGGTGTCGTTGTGGCTCGGCCTGATTCGCACCGAGCTGCTGTTGTCGCTGGGGGTCGACGAGTTCGCCGGCTTCTCCCTGGCCCGCGCCGAAGACCCCGAGTTCGTCGGGCGGGTGATCGCGCGTCTGGCGTCCGACCCGCAACTCCCCGTCCTCAACGGACGCACGCTCGTCACCGCCGAACTCGGCGCGGGTTACGGCATCGCCAACAATGATGGTGCACAACCGGACTCACATCGCGACGCGTTCGGCGGCGGGCCGCTTTTCCCGCCTCCCACCACCACCCCGAGTCGGGAGCCCTCCTCATGAGCATCGGCTGGTCCATGCCGGCCGTCGATGCCCTGCGTGCGGGCGCCATCGGCCCGATCGCCGACTTCGACGCCGACACGACCCCGGGATTCCGCGGCGACAAGGAAGCGGGCACGCGGCTCCTGTCCGAGCGCGGCGAGGTGCTCGCCGATCTGCAGGAGTTGTTGTACGCCAACGGTCGTTCGGGAGACCACCGCTCCGTGTTGCTCGTCCTGCAGGGCATGGACACCGCGGGCAAGGGCGGGATCGTGCGCCACGTCGGGGGCATGATGGACCCGCAGGGTCTGTCCGTCCGGGGTTTCGGGAAGCCGACCGAAGAAGAACTGCAGCACGACTTCCTGTGGCGCATCCACCGGGCCCTGCCGCCCGCCGGCAGGATCGGCATCTTCGACCGGTCGCATTACGAAGACGTCCTGCCCGTCCGCGTGCACCGCCTCGTCCCTCGGTCGGAGTGGGAGGCGCGCTACGACCTGATCAACCGGTTCGAGTCCGACCTCGTCGATTCCGGGACGACGATCATCAAGTGCTGTCTCGTGGTCTCGAAGGACGAGCAGAAGAAGCGACTCGCCGAACGGCTCGAACGACCGGACAAACACTGGAAGTACAACCCGGGAGACATCGACGAGCGCGGTTACTGGGACGCCTACCTCGAGGCCTACCAAGCGGTCTTCGACCTCACCGACCGCGACACCGCCCCCTGGTTCGTCATTCCCTCCGACCACAAGTGGTTCGCGCGGCTTGCCGTCTGCGAGCTGCTGATCCACACACTTTCAGGACTCCGACTGGATTGGCCGGCAGCAGATTTCGACGTCGACGAGGAGAAGAGGCGCGTCGCGGCCCTCGACTGAGGTCATGCCTCGGGTCCGGCCCGATTCACCGTTTGCGCAGCACCCCGTGCGCCACCAGGCCCACGACGAGCGCCCAGAAGGCCCCGCCGATGCCGGCGAAGGCGACGCCCGCTGCCGCGGTCACGAAGGTGAGGGCCGCCGGGATGCGGAATTCCTCCCGGTCGAATGCCCCGGTGATGGCCGCGACGAAGGTCGCCAGGAGGGCGAGGCCTGCGACGGCTTCGAGGAGACCCTCCGGGGCGATCGCGGTGATCGTCACCAGCGCCCCGGACAGTACGGCGAGCACGAGGCTCGTCGAACCCGTTGCGACGCCGGCGATCCAGCGCCGCGACCGGTCGGCGCCGGCCTCCGGCCCCGCGGCCAGGGCCGCCGACAGCGCCGCCAGGTTGATCGCGTGCCCGCCGAAGGGTGCGCCGATGACCGTCCCCGCCCCGGTCACGAACATCGCCGGGCGCCAAGGCGTTTCGTAACCAAATGATTTCAGCACGGCCACCCCCGGCACGTTCTGCGACGCCATCGTGACGATGTAGAGCGGTACCGCGAGCCCGACGACGGCCGCGGCGTCGAAGGTCGGTGTCGTCCAGGCGAGCCGGGGTACCCATGACGCGGTCGTCCAGCCGTCGTAACCGTTCACCGAGAGGTTCACGCCGATGACGATCAGTGCGGTGGCCAGCGCCAGAGGCAGGGCCCATCTCGTGAGCCACCGCATCGCCAGCAGCCACACGATGAGGATCGGCAGCGTCGACCATGGTTGCGCGGCGAGGGATCTCATCGGCGCGAGGCACAGGGTGAGCAGCACTCCGGCGAGCATCGCCTGCGCGATCGGCGTCGGGATACGTCCGATCAGGTCGCCGAGGGCCGGCACGAGTCCGGTCACGAGCACCAGCACGCCGACGAGCAGGAACGCGCCGACCGCCGCGGACCAGCCGCCTTCATACGACGCCCCCGTCGACGCCAGGAGCGCAGCGCCGGGCGTGGACCACGCCAGTGTCACCGGACGGCGGGACCGCAACGACAACAGGATCGTTCCGAGCGCGAACATGACTGTCAGCGCGAGAAGCCCCGACGCGGCTTGCTCCGGCGAGGCTCCCACCGCACGCAGACCGGTGACGACCACGACGAACGACGAGGTGAACCCGACGAGCGACGTGACGACGCCTGCGATGATCGGCTCGCTGCGCGTCGTCGATCCTGGACTGGTCATGTCGCGAGCATAACCGGTATCGTTCCGTAAACAGAACACAACCGACGGCCCCCACAGGACAGGGACTTCGACGATGACAGACGGCGAGGACCGACGACGCTCGGTCGGCACCCGGATCACCACGCTGCGCCACCGCCGCGGCCTGTCGCTGTCCGCACTGGCCCGCGAAGCCGGAATCGGGAAGGGCTCGCTGTCCGAACTCGAAGCAGGCCAACGGAATCCGACGCTGGATACCCTGTACGCGGTGGCCGGACCCCTCGGTGTCCCGCTGACCGCCCTCCTCGGCGAGGACACCGGTGCCGTGGGCTCGAGTCCGCACCTCTCCGCACGCCTGCTCCACGTAGAGCATCACGACGACGGGTCGGTCACCGAGGTCTTCTGGCTGCGCGTGACCCCGGGCGGAGTCAGGGAGTCACCCGCGCACGGACCCGGCGTCGTCGAGCATGTGTACGTCGTCAGCGGTCACCTCGTCGCCGGCCGCGTCGATCACGAGCGGGCCGCGGGACCGGGCGAATCGTTGCAGTGGCTCTCCGACGCGGCGCACACCTACCGCAGCGACGACGGCGCCCTCGCGGTCCTCACCATCCGGTCCCCCTGACGTTCCCGCAGCGATATTCCTTTCCGCTGTCGCGGATCCGGAAGTTCGTGGTGAGCGAGAACGCGGTGCGTGAGACAGGCCACCGGGGCAAGCGCGTCGTCACAGTGCGCGGCGGATCGCCTCGTCTGTCGGCATCCCGGTACGGGCACCGACGGCCGCGATCGACAACGACGCCGCCGTCACACCCCGCTTCGCGGCTTCCACGACCGTCGAGCCGTCGGCCACCGAGGCCGCGAACACACCGTTGAAGGTGTCGCCCGCTCCGGTTGTGTCGACGACCGCGTCGACGCGGCCGGCGGGCACGGTGATCGTGTCACCGGCGGTATCCGCGAGCAGGACTCCGTCCGCGCCGAGTGTCACGAGTACCGGAACGACCGCTCGGGAGGCCACCATCCTCGCCTGCTCGGTCACGGATGCCTCGGCCGGCGTGTCCGTCGACTCGAGCAGCAGCGCGTGCAGGTCGCGGAGTTCTGACGTGTTGGGCGTCAACATCGGCGCCGAGGCCATCAGCCCGATCAGGGACGGCAGCACCGGCGCCGGGTTGAGGACGCACGGAATACCATGTGCAGCAGCCTGTTCCACGGCCGCAGCCACGGCATCGGCAGGAATCTCGGTGCTGACGAGTACGCACCCCGCCCAGCCGGCTGCCCGGTCGACCGCCCGTTGGACGACTGCCGCGTCGAGCACACCGTTCGCGCCCGCACCCACCGCGATCTGATTCTCGCCGCGCGAATCGACGACGATCAGTGCCATTCCGGTGGCCACCTCGTCGAGCGCGGCCACATCGGCGATGTCGACCCCCTCGTGTCGCAGCTCCGCCAGGGCGCTCTCGGCCATGTCGTCGGACCCCACGGCGCCGCAGTAACGCACCTCGGCGCCCGCACGCGCGGCGGCCACCGCGGCGTTCGCGCCCTTCCCGCCGCCGTGACGCGTCACCGTCGGGCCGACGACCGTCTCACCCGGACCCGGCAGGCGGTCGGTTTCCACGACGAGATCGACGTTGACAGCGCCGACGACCAGAACCTTCGGCATGATCCGGACCGATCCCTTCATGGTTGCCGACCACGTCGCGCACGGATTCACCCGTGCCCGCAGATGTCTCAACGTACCTGCCGGCACATCCACCGCACGGGCGATCGCGACGCCACAGACAACCGGCCCCGACGCGGGAAGCGCCGGGGCCGGATGGTCAACCGGTGACCGGTGACGTCAACGAACCGGGAACGTCAACGAGGCGGGGCCATCAGCTCGCGGATGCCGCATCCCGCTTCGGCAACACCCATCCCGGGCGCGGGAAGTGGCAGGTGTAGCCGTTGGGGAAGTTCAGCAGGTAGTCCTGGTGCTCCGGCTCGGCCTGCCAGAACGGACCCAGCGCCTCGATCGTCGTGACCGCCTTGCCGGGCCACAGACCCGACGCGTCGACGTCGGCGATCGTGTCACGTGCGACCTGCTCCTGCTCCGGGGTCACCGGGAAGATGGCCGACCGGTAGCTGGAACCCACGTCGTTGCCCTGCCGATCGCGTGTCGTCGGATCGTGGATCTGGAAGAAGAACGCCAGGATGTCGCGGTACGACGTCTGCGTCGGATCGAACACGATCTCGACGGCTTCGGCGTGACCGGGATGGTTGCGGTAGGTGGCGTGATCGTTCTGTCCGCCCGTGTACCCGACTCGGGTGTCGAGCACGCCGGGCTGCCTACGGATCAGATCCTCCATACCCCAGAAGCAGCCGCCGGCGAGGACGGCGGTCTCCGTGCCGGGACGGACGGTGATCTGGCCGGTGTCTGTGGTCATGCCTTCTCCTCATGGGTGTCGGTGCTGGGGGTGTCGGTGCCGGGCGTGTCGGTGCCGGGGGTGTCGGTGGCGGGCGTGTCGGCGAACAGGGCCGCGAACTCGCCGTAACCCTCCGCCTCGAGTTCGGCGGCCGGGATGAACCGCAGTGATGCGGAGTTCATGCAGTAGCGCCGACCGCCCGCGTCGCGGGGCCCGTCGTCGAAGAGATGTCCGAGGTGACTGTCGGCCCCGGCGGACCGCACTTCGATACGCCGCATGAACAGGCTCCGATCGACCTTGGTCGCCACGGCGTCGGGATCGATGGGCCTGGTGAAGCTCGGCCATCCGGTCCCGCTGTCGAACTTGTCGGTCGACGAGAACAGCGGCTGCCCCGACACGACATCCACGTAGATACCCGGTTCGTGGTTGTCCCAGTACTCGTTGTCGAAGGCGCGCTCGGTGCCGTCACGCTGGGTGATGCGGAACTGCGTGTCGGTGAGGCGGCTCAACGCCTCGGGGGACTTGCGATAGGTGTTGCTCACGTTTCCTCCTGCTGACGCTCCCCCGCCCCGTCGATCGACGGCGCTCGGAAGGCGTCACCGTGCACAACACCACGATGCCCTGTTTTGGTCCCGACACGCCAAGGGCCGCCGCCCACCAGGTGGACGGCGGCCCGCGCACGGCATCGCGGAGTCCGATCAGCCCACGACGTCACGCCCGAAGATCTGCCGTGCGAGCACCCAGCGCTGCACCTCGCTGGCACCCTCGTAGATCTCCCCGATCTTGCTGTCCCGGTAGAACGCCTCGACCGGACCCGACGAGTCGTCGTCGCCCAGTTCCTGGGTGAAGCCCAGTCCGCCGAATGCCTGGACCGCGTCGCGCGCCATCTGCACCGCGACCTCGGTGCCGCGCAGTTTTGCCATCGCCGCCTCCGGTTCGGGGAACCGCGTGCCGGAGTCGAGCCGCATCGCCGCCTTGATGTACAGGTCACGCGAGATCGCGATCTCGGTCGCGCGGTCGGCCATGAGGAACTGCCAGTGCTGCCGCGCCGCGAGCGGTTCGCCGAACGCCACCCGGGTGCGCAGGTGAGCAGCGGTGCGGTCGAAGGCGGCCTGCGCCATCCCGACGCCGGCCGCCGCGATCCCGATGCGCCCGTAGGTCAGCGTCTGCAAGGCGACCTTCAGACCGCCGCCCTCGGTTCCGAGCAGGGACTCCGGCCCCAGCTCCACCCCGTCGAGGTGGACGTCGGCGGTGATCTGGCCCTTGTTCCCGAGCTTGCGATCGGGAATTCCCACCCGGACCCCCGGGGTGTCGGTCGGGACGATGAACGTCGAAAGCCGGTCGCCGGTGCGCGCGAGGACCACCACGAACGCGGCGACGACGGAATTGGTGATCCACCGCTTGCGCCCGTTCAGGACCCATACGTCGCCGCGGCGGTGCGCCACGGTCTGGACCGCCTCGGGCGAGAGATCGCTCGACGCGGCCGGTTCACTGGTGGCGAACGCACCCACGAGCTCACCGGCGACGACCGGGGCCAGCCACCTCCGGCGCTGCGCTGGCGTGCCCTGATTGACGGCGTTCCCCGCGAGGATGCAGTGGACGTCGAAGATCGCGGCGACGCTGTTGGAGAAGTACGCCAGTTCTTCGACAGCGGTGGCCGTCGCGGTCGCCGGGTGGGCCAGTCCGTCGCCACCGACATCGGCCGGAAAGGGGATGCGGTAGATCCCCGCCGCGGCCAGCCGATCGAACACGTCCCGCGGGAAGCCGTCGAGCCGTTCGTCGCCCCGCGCGATCCGGTCGGCCACCGGGGCGACGTCGCGGAGCGCGACCTCGCGAACCCGGTGGCGAACCGCGGCGACCTCGCCGGGTGACACGAGGTCGTGGTACAGGATGTCGGCGATCCGCGGCGGCTGGTCAGACGCACCGTCGGACGACGACACCGTGGCGATGTCGATGGCAGTCAAGGAGTCTCCTGATCTGGTAGGGATGGACTGCTTCGATCGGTCCGGGCGGATCAGACCGGAGCATCGGCCACGGCACGGGACCGCTCGATCTCGTCGGGCAGCAGTTCGACGACCGCCTCTGCCTCCGGCGCGGGTGCGCCCGGCCCGAAGTCGGCGAAGGCCGTGATGTGCTCGTCGAGCGGGAGCGGGCTGGGGGTGCCATAGGTGAAGTAGGTTTCCCACGGCAGCTTCGCACCACCGATGGCCAGGCCGGTGTCGATGTCGGACATCTGCCAGGTCTTCGTCTCGGCGGACGGGTCGAGATGCAGGTACCCGGCTTCACCGAACAGCTCGATGCGGTTGCCACCCGGTTCGAACACGTACAGGAACTGCCCCTGGGTGATCCCGTGCCGATCCGGCCCGGCTTCGATCCGGATGTCGTACTCGCGGAACATCTCCACCGCGTCGATGTTGTGCTGACCCGTGCCGTAGTAGAAGGCGAGGTGATGCAGCTTGCCCCGCCCGCCGGTCATGTCGCGCATACACGCGACCTCGTGGCCGAGGACGTTCGAGCTCATCCAGGCGCCGATCTCGACGTCTCCGTCGACGACGCGCTCGGTGGTGCGGAACCCGAGGTGCCGCTCGAACTCGGTTTTGACCGCGGTGACATCGGAAGCCATCAGGTTGAGGTGGTCGATGCGCTTGACCGGGATCCCCTGCAGCGGCTTCTTCGACGGCCGGGTGAGGATCTTGCTCTGCAGTTCCGCTGGCGCCACGTACTTCTCGGCCTCCCAGAGCAGCGAGAAATCGTGACCGTCGGCGGTCTTGTACGCGAGCGTCTTGCCGTAGCCGAATTCGTCCTCGTGCCAGGATGTCTCGATGTTCGCCCCCTGCAGCGAGGCGGCACGGCGTTCGAGGGCCTCGGCAGAGCTGGTCCGCAGGCCGGCGTGGCCCATCCCGGGCTCGGCGGACTCGGTGATCTTCAGGCTCCAGGGGTAGGGGTCCTCGTACGCTCGGAGGTAGACCGACTGACCGTCGCGCCGGGTGACGTACATGCCCAGGAACCTGGTGAAGAAGTCGAGGGTTTCCTGCGGCTTCGGGCTCAACAGTTCGGCTCGCGCGAGGTGTGCGACATCGAAGCGTGCGGCGTTCTCGGTCATCGGTTCTCCTGTGGGTCGTGTGACACCGGATCTCGGTGGCTGCTGGCTGATGAGCCTCAGCATGGCGACGAGATGTGACTGCCGTCACCGCCGTTCGGCATATCCGAACAACGGTGCTGCCGACGCCCTTCGCATTCGGACTGCCCGTGCCCGGCCCCGAAGAGGGCCCCCGCTCCTTACGTTCGAGTCGAGCACGCCGAAGGCATCCGAGGCCGGACGTGCGCCAGAGCAGAGGAGACATGCGATGAGCCGGTTGACCGCCGCCATTGTCGGATCGGGCAACATCGGGACGGACCTGATGTACAAACTGTTGCGTTCCGAGTACGTCGAACCGGCCTACATGGTCGGAATCGACTCCACCAGTGAGGGTCTGCGACGAGCACGCGCCGAGGGACTCGAGGCGTCGGCGGAGGGTGTGGACTGGTTGCTGCAACAGTCGACGCTGCCCGATCTCGTCTTCGAGGCCACGTCGGCCAAGGTCCACGCCGCCGTGGCCCCCCGCTACGCCGACGCGGGGATCACCGCCATCGACCTGACCCCCGCATCGGTCGGACCCTACGTCGTCCCGGCGGTCAACCTCCGCGAGCACGTCAACGCCCCCAACGTGAACATGGTGAGCTGCGCCGGGCAGGCCACCATCCCGATCCTCTATGCGATCGATCAGGCCGCCGACGCTGCCTACGGTGAGATCGTCGCCGCCATCGCGTCGGCGAGTGCGGGCCCGGGGACGCGGCAGAACCTCAGCGAGTTCAGCGAGAAGACGGGGCGCGCCCTGATGCAGGTCGCGGGAGCCGACCGGGCCAAGGCGATCTCGGTGATCAACCCGGCCGAGCCTCCGATGAACATGCGCGACACGGTGTATGCCAAAGTGCGGAACCCGGACGCTGGGGCCATCGAACGCGCCGTGGTCGACATCGTCGCGGAGGTCCAGCGCTACGTGCCCGGTTACACACTCAAACTCGTCGACGTGGACGGCGATCTCGTGACCGTGATGCTCGAGGTCGTCGGTGCAGGCGACTTCTTGCCCACGTACGCAGGCAATCTCGACATCATCACCGCAGCCGCGGTACAGGTCGCCGAGGTGATGGCGCAGGAGAAGGCCGAGACAGCGACACTCCAGACAGGAGCTCTGCGATGACCAGACAAACCTCAGCCCCCCGACCACATTCGGTCACCCTCGTCGACACGACCCTGCGCGACGGGATGTCGAGCGTCTCGCACCGGTTCACCACCCGCGACGTCGCAGCCATCGCGGCCGGTCTCGACCGAGCCGGAGTTCCGACAATCGAAGTGGCACACGGCATCGGCCTCGGGGCGTCATCGGTCCAGTACGGCTTCGCCGCGGCCACCGACCCCGAGTACGTGCGCGCCGCCGTCGACGCGGTGGAGAACGCCGCCATCGCGGTGCTCTACGTCCCCGGCATCGCGACACTGAACGAACTACAGGCCGCGGTGGACGCGGGAATCTCGACGGTCCGCGTCGCCGTCCACTGCACCGAGGCGGATTGCGGACAACAGCCCATCGAATGGGCGAAGGAGAACGGGCTCGAAGTGATGACCTTTCTCATGATGAGCCACAAACTCGAACCCGACGCACTCGCCGAGCAGGCGGCGAAGCTCGACTCCTATGGCGCCGACGTCGTCTACGTCGTCGATTCCGCAGGCGCGCTCGTCCCGCAGCAGGCGGGCGCGCGGGTCGCGGCACTGCGTGAGGCGATCTCGGCTGACATCGGTTTCCACGCCCACAACAACCTCGGTGTCGGAATCGCCAACGCGCTCACCGCCGCCGAGAACGGCGCCACCTACATCGACGGGTCTCTGCGCGGGCTCGGAGCCAGCGCAGGAAACGCCCAGACCGAAGTCCTCGCCGCCGCATTCGAGCGCGCAGGTTGGGACACCGGCGTGGAGCTGTTCCCGCTCATCGACACCGCCGAGAACGTCGTGGCCCCACTGATGACCGAGCCGCAGATCGTCGACGAAACCGCTCTCGTGCTCGGCTACGCCGGCGTGTACTCCACCTTCTTCCACCCCACCAAACGCGCCGCGAAGAAGTTCGGGGTGCCGGCCCGGGACATCCTGCTCGAACTCGGCCGGCGCGGCGTGATCGGCGGCCAGGAAGACATGATCATCGATGTGGCCTCCGAGCTGGCGGGCCGCACCTACGAGACGCCCGTCGCGGCGGAGGTGTGAGGCAATGACTCTTTCCGGCACCCATAAGAACAGCACCGACCAGAACAGTATCGCCGAGGTTCGTCACCTCATCGGCAGCGAGTGGCGCACAGCGTCGGACGGCGCCACGTTCGAGTCGCGCGACCCGCACGACGGCGCGTTGCTCGCCCGGGTGGCGCGCGGCACCGCTGACGACGGCATCGCGGCGATCGACTCTGCCCGTACCGCTTTCGACGATGGCCCGTGGCCCCAGATGTCGGCCAAGGAACGCGCGGCGATCCTGCACGCGGTCGCCGACGCCGTCGACGACCACCGGGAAGAGCTGGCACAGCTCGAGACCCGCGATGGCGGCAAGACGATCACGCAGTCGCTGCACGCCGAGATCCCGCGGGTGGCCCACAATCTGCGCTTCTTCGCCGACTATGTCTCGATGGCCGCCAACGAGGCCTACCCGGACGGCGATCTGCTCTCCTACGTCCTCTATCCGCCCGCCGGGGTGGTGTCTGCGATCAGTCCGTGGAATGCGCCGCTGATGCTGGCGACGTGGAAGATCGCCCCCGCATTGGCCTTCGGCAACACCGTGATCCTCAAACCGGCGCCGCAGACCCCGTTGACCGCCAACCGCTTCGCGCAGATCGCACTCGAGGCGGGTCTGCCGCCCGGAGTCCTCAACGTCGTCCACGGTTTCGGCGGCGAGGCCATTGCCGGACCGCTGACCTCCGATCCGCGCGTCGACCGCATCACCTTCACCGGATCGAGCGCCACCGGCGTGAAGATCCTGCAGGCAGCGGCGGCGAACCACACCCCCGTCTCGGCCGAGATGGGTGGCAAGTCGGCCAACATCGTATTCGCCGACGCCGATCTCGACGTGGCCGTACCGATGTCGCTCCGGGCCATCTTCGGCGGCAACGGGCAGGTCTGTCTGTCGGGTTCGCGCCTGCTGGTGCAGAACTCGATCCGCGAGGAGTTCGTGGAACGCTTCGCCGAGGAAGCACGGAAACTCGCGGTCGGCGACCCCAAGGACACGGCGACGTTCATGGGCCCGCTCATCGAGCAGCGACACCTCGACAAGGTGCACAGCTATGTCGAGCTGGCACAGGACGAAGGCGGCAAGATCATCACCGGCGGTGAACGACTCACCGATCCGGATCGGGCAGGCGGCTTCTACTATCCGCCGACCGTCATCACCGGCCTGACCAACGACTCCCGAACGGCACGGGAGGAGATCTTCGGTCCCGTCGAGACGGTCTTGGGCTTCGACACCGAAGACGAAGCCCTGCGCATCACCAATGACTCGCCCTATGGTCTGGCAGGCATCCTGTTCACGCAGAATCTCGACCGGGCTCATCGGATGGCGGCGCGCTGGAAGGCCGGTACGGTCTGGATCAACACCTTCTTCGAACGCGACCTCCGGCTGCCCTTCGGCGGTGAGGGCATCAGCGGCCTGGGCCGCGAGGGTGGCCAGTACTCCCGGGAGTTCTTCACCGAACCGCGCGCGGTGACGCTCCGCATCCGGAAGTAGGCCCCGTGTCGACAACCGAGACGTGCGTGGTCGTCGGCGCGACCGGCGCGATGGGGACGGTGTTCACACGACGCCTGGTGGCGCGCGGGATGCGGGTTCTCGCGGTGGGGCGTCGTGCGGACGAACTCGAACAGCTGGCGGCAACAGACGAACTGATCGTCCCGTGCGCCGCCGACATCGCAGAGGACGGATCCGTGGACGTGATTCGCGCGCACCTCGACGGGACCGTACGACTCGCGGTCTTCGCGGCCGGCCTGCCGGTCCGCGGCTCCGCGGATGCGATCGAACCCTCGTTGCTGGCCACTGCCGCGAACATCAAGGTGGCCGGGACGGTCCGACTGCTTCGCGCCGTCCGCGACCATCTCACCGAGGGCTCACGGTTCGTCGCGGTCGCGGGTTCCCTCGGACTCGAGCCGGGGCCCCTCGACGCGGGCCCGGGCACCGCCAACGCCGCCCTGCTCAACCTGATGCGACAGATCGGTGCCTTGTACGGACCCCGAGGGGTCACCGTGCACACCATTGCACCCGGCCCCATCGACACCCCTCGATTGCGCGCCTTCGTCGATACCGAATCGCGCGAGACCGGTGCTGCGACGCAGGAGATCTGGGACAGGTACACGGCCAAGACCTCGTTGGGCCGCCTGCCCACGCTGGACGAGATCGCCTGGCTCGTCGAGATGTTGCTCGAACCCCAGGCCGCCGTGCTGCACGGCAGCGTCCTCAACGCCGACGGTGGAACTCGCCACGGCATCCAGTAGTCCGGTCCGCAACGGACACAGGCATTTCCGATCGGAGCCGACCATGCCGGTTGCACATTTCCACATACCCATCGGCAGCGCATCCGCAGAGCAGCTCGCTGCTCTGCTGACCGACGCGAGCGCGGCCTACTCGCGCATACTCGACTCACCGATCGAGCGGGTTCGCGCTTTCACCGTGCAGTACGACCCCGCCGACATCGCCGTCGGTGGACAGCTCGTCGCCGACGGCGGCACGGCCGCACCGTATTTCACCGCAACCGTGCTCGCCGGCCGGCCGGCGCACCAGCGTTCGGAGTTGCTCGCCGCCTTCACCGACCTCGTCGTCGAGCACCTGGACGTCGAGCGGTCGGGCGTCCGCGGACACATCGTCGAGGTGGCGCCAGAGAACTGGGGCATCGGCGGAATGCCCGCAAGTGACGCCCGGGCAACGGAGATCTCGCTGCGCGCTGCACCCTGAGGCGACCCCGCCCCGGGATTTCGTAGCGAAAATGCGCGCTATAGGCCGTCTTTCGCTACGAAATCCCGCGCGGCCACCGCCTGACGTTCGGCGACGGTCACGTCGCCTGCCGACCAGTGGGTGGCCGGGACCTCGCGGACGCAGACGCGGATGTTCGCTATCGGGGCGCCGATGGCACGGTGGGCGGCAGCCGTCAGCTCGCGCATCAGCGCGCGCACCTCGTCGGGCGAACGCCCCTGAGCGATGGTGACATCGATGAACGGCATCTCAACCCCCCGCGATCGTGACGGAGCCGAGTGTGGTGAAGTGCGCCGCGACCCGGCTGTTCGGCTCCACCGCGACGGCGTCCGTCATGCCCCCGGTGAGGACGACCCAACCCGCTTCCAGGGTGACGCCTCGTGCGCCGAAGGTGTTGGCGGCGAATGCCAGTGCCTCGGCGGGGTGTCCGAGCACCGCCGAACCCGTCGCCGTTGCGACGATGTCACCGTCGACTTCCAACAGGCACGCCTCGAGCCCGAAGTCCGTGTCCGCGACGTCGCGGATCACCGGGCCGGTCACGTAGACGCCGGAGGAGTTGTTGTCCGCGACCGCGTCCGCGAGGGTGAACTTGAATCCGGAGTACCGGCTGTCGATGATCTCGATAGCAGCCATCGCGTGATCCACGGCGGCGAGGGCCGTGGCCGCGGTGACCCCGGGACCGGCCAGGGGGCGTCCGAGCACGAATGCGATCTCCGGCTCGGCGCGGGGATGGATCAGTCGCTCACGCGGGACCGGCAGGCCTGCGGGCAGAACCATGGCGTCGGTCAGCCACGCGACCGACGGCTCGTCGACGCCCATCTGCTTCTGCTTGGCCCGCGAGGTCAGGCCCAGCTTGATCCCGGTCACGGTCTCCCCGCGCGAGCGGCGGTCGGCCAGCGCGATGTCCTGGGCGGCATAGGCGACGTCGAGGGTCAGCCCCGGCCACTCGTGTTGGATCGAGGTCCGCGCCGTCCGCGAGCGCTCGGCGCTGAGCAGCGTGCCGGCGACACGAACCGCACTCCAGTCGTCGATTCCGTTGTCGGTCACGTTCTTCCCTTCATAGATCACGAGTTCGTCCTTCTCACGCGCCCGCCAGCACCGCTGTGACACTTCCGAGCCCGGCGATGGTGGCGACCACGGTGTCCCCCGGCACGACCGGCACGGCCGCGGTCATCGAGCCGGGCAGCACCACATGGCCGGGCTCGAGCGTGACGCCCAGCGGTCCGACCGTGTTGGCCAGCCAGACCAGGGCGTTGATCGGTGATCCCAGCACCGCGCCACCGGCGCCGGTGTCGACGAGTTCGCCGTTCACGTGCAGGTTGCAACCGGCCATCCGAAGGTCGACGTCGACGAGCGGCACCGGCCGCCCGCCCAGGATGACCCCGCCCGACGACGCATTGTCGGCGATGGTGTCGAAGATTCCGATCTGCCAGTCGCGGATGCGCGAATCCACGATTTCCAGTGCGGGGAGCACGAAGTCGACGGCTGCGGCCGCTTCCGCCACCGTGACCCCCGGTCCGCGAAGCGGTTTCGCGAGGACGAAGGCCACCTCCGGTTCGATGCGCGGCTGGATGAACGTGCCCGCCGGGATCGGCGCGTGCTCGAGGTGGAACATGCTCGCCGTGAGATGCCCGAAGTCCGGCTGGTCGACGCCCATCTGCCGTTGGATGGCACGTGAGGCCAGTCCGACCTTGTGTCCCTTCACCGCATCGCCGTTCTTCTCCCAGTCCTGGACCTGAGCGAGGGCGATCTCGTAGGCGGTCGACAGCGGGTGGCCCGCGAATTGCGAGGCCAGTGGTTCGATCGGGGTGTGGGTGCGGTAGGCGTCGAGTAGCGCTTCGGCGGCGTCTCGCACGAGTTGGGCATGGTCGGTCATGGAGGGCATGATCTTTCTGGGATGAGGGACGGTGACCGCAGGGTCATCCCGCCACCGCGTGCAGGACGGAGACCTCGCGTTCGGGCAGACGGATGGGCGTGGACATCTCGCCGGTCGAGGTGCTCAGCGCGCGGGACGCGTCGGCGGCAGCAGCGATCACCGCACGTCGGAATTCGTGTTGTGCCGGGGTGAACCTCGTCGCGGGCGCGGTGATCGATATCGCCGCCACGACCACACCCATCTCGTCGCGGATCGGTGCCGCGACACAGTGGACCTCGGGGACCGCTTCGGCCAGGTCGAAGGCGCAGCCCCGACGCAGCACGCCCTTCAGCTCTGCTGCCAGTTCGCTCGGGTCCGTGACGGTCGACGACGTGTACCGCCTTAGCGGCTTGTCGGTCACGTTGCGGGCCAGCTGGGCCGGGTCGCAGTGCGCGAGCAACACTTTGCCGACCGCGCTGCAGTGCGCGTCGAGCTGGGCACCGATCCGTGCCCCGGACACGTTGATGACGTGGTTGCCGAGCACCTTGTCGACGTAGATCACCCGGTAGCGCTCCATGACCGCGAGATGGGTTGTCTCGCCGAACTTCTCCGACAGTTCCTGCAGGATCGGCGCGGCACAGGACTTGACGTCGACCGTGCCCTGCAGAGCCTGGTTCAATTCGACGACCCGCCAGCCGATACGGTAGCGGCCGCGGGCACGGCACTGCAGCAGGCCGATGTCGACCAGTGAGGCCAGCAGCGCGTGCGCGCTCGATCGGGGGACGCCGAGCTCGCCCGCGACCTCCGACACACCCCACTCCGGACGTTCGACGGTGAACAGATCCAGGACCGGGCCGATCTTCTGGACGGTCTGCAGCGCGGCCACGTCAGGGCCCCACCGTCGACTCGTCGCTGAACAACATGGTCGCACCACCGGTGGCGAAGTTCGCGACATCACCGGCCGCGGCCTGGCCTTCGGGAGAACCGAGAGCCTGCGCGAGCGCCTCTTTCGAGTCGAAGTACAGCTCGGCCACGCTGTACGAGGCGGGTTCGGTGCCGTCGAGGGACTCGCACTTTCCCGCAGCGAACCGCCGCAGTCCGGGAATGCGGCGAACCAGCTCGGCGTGCGCGTTCTCGTAGTGCCGGTCGAAGGCCGCCGGGTCGAGCGGATGTCCGTAGATCACGGTGAGTCGGTACATGACTTGCCTTTCGGATTCGAGCGGGATGTCACGACACCGCGGTGGTCGCCACCGGGGCAGCAACGGTGAATTCCTCGCGGAAGATGAGGCGGGGCGCCATCCGGCGGCGTTTGAGCGCCCGAACGCCTGCCTCGATCATGGCCGGCGGCCCACACAGGTAGGCGCTCAGCCCTTTACAGCTTCGGAAGTCCTCGACGACCACATCGGTGACCATCCCGGTCGGCCCCTCCCACTGCTCCTCGCTCAGGACGGGTCGGTAGTGGAAGTTCCCGTGCTCGGCCGCCAGGTCGCGGAAGAACTCCACATCGTAGAGGTCGTCGCGACACCGGCCACCGTGGTAGAGGTACAGCTCGGGGACCAGTCCGTGATCCAGCACGTGACAGGCGATCGACTTGAGCGGGGCGAGTCCGGTGCCCCCTCCGATGAGGATCGCCGGCTCGGCCTGTTCGCGCACGAGGTGGAACTGGCCCAGCGGCCCGCGGAGTTCTACGCGCTCCCCGACCGACATCGATCCGAAGATCCAACCCTCCGTTGCTCTTCCACCGACAGTGCGCTTGACGTGGAACTCCAGGCGCCGCGACTCCGACGGCGGGTTGGCCATCGAATACTGCCGTCCGAGACCAGTGCCGGGGATCTGCAGTTCCGCGTACTGACCGGCGTTGAACGACATCGGTTCGTCCAGTTCGACGACGAGCCGGCGCGTGTCGGCGGCGATGTCGTCCAGGACGACGACGGTGCCGTCGTGGTCGCGCAGCGGATGTCGTGGCGCCCCGTCGTCGGACGCGGTGCCCAGCGGTTCGACGACGAGGTCCGAGCACGGTGTGGCCATGCAACCCAGCGCCAGCCCGGCACACCGCTCGGCCGGGGTCAGCGTGTACTCGGGTGAATCGTGGTGCGCGACTTGACCCTCGAGCACCCGGAGCTTACAGGTCCCGCAGGTCCCCTGCGTGCAGGAGTGCGGCAGCCACTCCCCGGCACGCAGGACCGCATCGAGCACCGACTGGTCGGCGGCGACGTCCAGCGACGTATCCGAACCCTCGACACGGACCCGGTGTGTGGTGCTCACGGCTCAGACCTCCCACTTGACGTGGAGATCCTTGGGACCACGGAAGCCCCAGCCCCAGAAGTTGACCTCGTGATCGGTGTCGCGCTCGATGTTGGGGATCGTCTCCAGCAGTTCCTCGAGCGCGATCCGGATCACATTGTTCGCGAAATAGGTGCCGGCGCAGGCATGAACGCCGCCGCCGAACGTCATGTTCGGGATCACGCCGCGGTCGAGGTCGTAGGCTGTCGGGGCGTCGTAGGCGTTCTCGTCCTGATTCGCCGAGCCGTAGGACAGCATCACCACGGAGTTCTGCGGGATCGTCACCCCGCCGACGACGACCTCGTCGGTGGCGATCTTCGCGGCCGCCGACCAGATCGGCGCGACCCACCGCATCCCCTCACCGACCGCCCTCGGGATGAGGCCCGGATCGTCGACCACCCGCTCCAGCTGTTCCGGCCGGCTGAACAGACCGGCGAGAGTGGTGGCCATGGCGTGACCCGGCTCCTGCATCGCGCCCAGCAAGAACACGTAGAGGTTGGGGTAGATGACGTCGCGGCTGCGCGTCTGCCCCTCCGGCATACCGTCGTGCAGCCAGTGGGAGATCGCGCTGTGGTCCGGATTGTCGATCCACCTGTCGATCTTGGGGTCGACGTGCGCGATGATCTCGGCCTTCGCCTCGTCCCCGGGGGCGAAGCCGTCCGGGTTGGCGAACTCGCCGTCAGGCGTCATCGCGGAGTTGGTGAACGAGACGCTGAGCTTGTGGAACCATTCCCGCAGCTTGTCGGTGCTCACGTCCCCGAGGCCCAGCAGATCGCCGAGGGCACGGACGCTGACCGGCTCGCAGTACTCGGCGACGATGTCGGCCGAACCGTTGTCCTCGATCCGCTCGAGCAGCTCGCGAGCGTACGGCCGGACCAGATCGTCGATGTAGTTGTCGACGGCCGACGGCTGTAGATGCGGCTCGACCATGTCACGCAGGTCGCGATGCTCCGGGCCATTCGTGTTGAGCAGCGCCCCGTGGCCGAAAGTGCGGCCGCCCGCCGGGGAGATCACCGCAGGCCAGTTGTCCGAATCCTTCGCGATCTGCATGCAGAGTTCACGGGTCGAGACGATGTACATCCCGAGCGAGGGCACGAACGCCACCGGCGCCTCCTTCCGGAGTCGCTCGTAGAACGGGTACGGATCGGCCTCGAGTTCGGCCATCGTGATCTCTTCGACGAATTTCGGGGTGACCTCGTGGGAGGGCTGGACTGCGGTCATGGTGACTCTCCGTTGTCGTTCCGGATATCGGTTGTCCCGGATATCTGTTGTCTGGGGCCGGCTCGTTCGGTCATGTCGTCGGCCGCCGTGGCAATGTCCTGTGATCTGGAACACTATGGGTGGAGGTGAGGGGAGAGAATGACTGCAAATGCACCGATGGATGACTCCGCGTGCACCGCCGGATCCGTGGAACTGAGCACGAGCGAACTCGCGAGCACCGAGGGCCGTGTGCGCTGGGCGGAGGCGCTCGACGCCACCTTCTGCGAGATGGACATCGACTGGCCACAGGCGCGCCGGCCGTTCACCGCGCAGATCGTCGCCCGCCCCGTGGGCAGCCTGTCGGTGAGCGTGGTCCGCGCCGACCCGCACACCGTTGTCCGCACGCCGGCGATGATCGAATCCGACCCGGCCGACGACTATCTGCTGTGCCTCATCACCCAGGGAGCCGCGACGATCTCGCAGGGCGAACGCAGCGGCCTGCTCGAGCACGGAGCCTTCGGAATCATCGACGCCACTGCACCTTTCGTCGTCAGCGGCGCCACCGAGTTCGAGCAGATCGTCGTGCGCGCCCCGCGAGAACAGCTCGCTGCGCGGGCGACGCACGACGTCATCGACGACGCGACGGGCCGGGCCATCGCAGTCGACTCGGGCATCGGACGGCTGGTGTCGAGTTTCCTGGTCGACGTCGCCGCCCAGGTCCAGGGGATCTCCGTGTCGTCCTCCGGCACGGTGGCGAGCGCGGTGCTCGACATGGTCGCCGGCGCGGTGGCCGAGCAGATCTCACCCCGCACCGCGACCGACCGGATACACGCCGCCGACCTACGCGCGGTCCAGAGCGCGATGGCCGATCACCTGCACGATCCCGACCACACCATTGCGCTGGTGGCCGCGGAGGTCGGGATGTCGGTGCGATACGTGCACAAGCTGTTCAGCACCACCGGCACCACACCCCGGGCCTGGCTCTACGCCCGACGGCTCGACAGGGCCCGCACCCTGCTCGTCCAGAGCGATCTCTGCGTCGCCGACATCTGCGCGCAGGTCGGTTTCCGCGATCCCTCGCACTTCAGCCGCGCGTTCAGCCGAACCTTCGGGACGAGCCCGTCCCGGTACCGGACCACCGCTCTCTGAGCAGCGCCCTCCCTAGGATGGTCCCTACGCGACCGCAGGAAGGGACCATGACGACCAGCGACACCGACCGCAGCGCTCGATTCACCCACTCCGAGTCCGTTCAGATCGATGCCACCCCGCAACAGGTCTGGGACCTCGTGACCGACATCGGCCGCACCGGCGAGTGGAGTCCGATCTGCAAGGCCTGCTGGTGGGAGGAACCCGCCACCGGACCCGAGGTCGGCGCCTGGTTCCACGGCCGGAACGAGACGCCGGAGCGAGTGTGGGAGACCCGGTCGCGGGTCATCGCCGCGCACGAGCCCGTCGAGTTCGCCTGGATGGTCAACGGCGACGCCGTGCAGTGGTCCTACACCATCGCCCCGGAGGGTGAGGGCTCGATGCTCACCGAGTCGTGGGCTGTGCAACCCGGCGGCTTCGACCTGTTCGCGAAGCGCTACGGCGACGACGCGGACGCCCAACTCGAGCAACGTCGCGACGCGGCCCTGTCGGGCATCCCGGTCACCCTCGCCGCGATCAAGGAGATCGCCGAGCGCGGCTGATCCGCGCCCGAAAGAACCGCAACCCCCCCGGTCCCTGAGGTGCGAGGAGCGATAGCGACAAGCCACGAAGGGCCTGGTGAGAAACGTTGCGAGGCCCTTCGTGGCTCGCTTCGCTCGCACCTCAGGGAGCAGCAGGGGGCTCCCCGCACCTCGGGGAGCGGAAGTAGGGACTCCGCGCACCTCAGGGAGCAGCAGGGGGCTCCCCGCACCTCAGGGAGCAGCAGATACTACGAGCTGCTCACCTGCGAGTCCTGCCTCCCCCACGCCGGAGACTTCTCGATGGCGCCGATGATCTGGGGCCGGAGCTCCTCGGCCTGGATGACCGCATCGACCGAACCGACCTCGACGGCGCGACGGATGCTGTGCACCGAGTCGAACTCCGCGGCGATCTCGCTGATCTTCTCCGCCCGCACCGATTGGCGCAGGTCGGCGAGTTCGGCGTTGAGCCGCGAACGGTCCGGGCCGGTCGCCTGCGCGGTCTCGGCCTCGAGTTCGCGCACCCGCGCGTCGGCGCCGACCCGCTTGGCCACATCGCCGGCGAAGACCACCGCGGCCGCCGGGGCGCCGCCGAGCACCGACGCGAACGACCCGTCGATAGCGAGCACGGTCATGTTGGGATTCAACGCCTTCGAGAACACAACGAACGCGCCGCCGTGGTAGCGCGAGATCACGCAGAACACGATGGGGCCCTCGAAGTTCACGATCGCGCGGCCGATCTCCGCGCCGTACTCCAGCTGCAACTTGCGCAACGACTCCGGCGATCCGTCGAACCCGGACAGGTTGGCCAGCACCACGAGCGGACGGTTGCCGCTCGCCACGTTGATCGCGCGCGCCGCCTTCTTCGACGACTGCGGGAACAGCGTTCCTGCGGTGTAGGTGTCAGGACCGTCGGTCGGCGTGTAACCCCGACGCGGCACCTCTTTCGACTCGATACCCAAGAGGCACACCGGGATTCCGCCCATGTGCAGATCGCACACGACCGCGGTCTCGGCATCGGCCATCCCCGCCCAGCGTTCCAGCACCGGATGGTCCTGGTCGGCCACGGCGCGGATCACCGTGCGGATGTCGAACGGCTTCTTGCGATCCGGGTTGGAGGCCACCGAGAAGATCTGCCCGACCGTGGTGAAATCGCTGCCCGCCAGGACGTGCGGGTAGTCGGAGATGTCACGGTCCACGGGGTCGCTCGTGATCGCGCGACGCGGTGTCTGCTCGCCCGGCATCACGTAGGTGTGCTCGTAGTGGGCCATCAGGAGATCCCGTGCCGCACCGAGATTAGGCGCCCAGTACTGCGCCTGACCGTTGGGGCCCATGATGCGGTCGTAACCGCCGATGCCGAAGTTGTCCTCCGCCGACACACCGCCGGAGAAGTCCAGTGACTGCTTGCCGGTGAGCACCATCGCCGACTCCGGTGTCATCACCAGGATGCCCTTGGTGTGCATCAGCATCGTCGCCTCGGCGTTCCAATACGGCTGCCCGCCCACGTTGATACCGGCCACGACGATGTTGATCTCACCACCGGCCTGGGTGAACTCGACGATCCGCTTCAGTGCTCGGGCGATCCAGTCCATGTTCTCCGTGCCGGAATCCATGGAGATCCGCGCACCCGACGACAGTGCGTACCACTCGAGCGGGACCTGCATCTGCTCGGCGAGGTCGAGCGCCGCGACCAGCCGACTGCACTCCGGTTCCGCGAGAGCGCCCAACGACTTCGTCGGATCACCGAGCAGGACCACGCGGGTCACACCCCGCGGGTACTTCTCGGTGGGCGTGGTGACCACACCGGCGACGATCGCGGCCGAGTTGCGACCCTTGGGACGATCGACCTGCACCAGACGCTGCTCGGCGTCGAGGTCGTACTCGGTGAAATCGCCCAGGATGGCGGCCAATTCGTACGGGTAGACGGTGTTGCGCTTCGCAGCGCGCAGCACCTTCTGGCGGTACTCGTCGACCGGTTCGATGGGTTCGTCGGACGGATCGGTCACCCGCACGTCGTAACCGCCGGTGGGGTTGACCGAGAAGTGGACCGAGACCTTGCTCAGCTCACCGGTGTCGCGATCGCGGCGCCGCGCGATGAGCTGCACCTCTTCGAGGCCGACTCCCTGTGTGGTGCCACGGATGTGGTCGGCGATCAGGTCGAGGATGCCGGCGTCGACGTCGATGGGCGGCCAGACGTACATGATGATCCGGTTGGCGCTCGACAGGTTGGTGGAACCGCGCTGCGCACGCCGGATCGAGTCGACGCACGACGCGAGCGCGGCCTCGGCGGTCGGCAGCGTCAGCAGCCGGCCGTCCTGCTCACGCAAGGCGGTCAGGTCGCGCACCTGGGCGAAGGCGACGAGACGCCGGTCCGACGGGTTCTCCCGTGCGACACAACGGAACAGGTAGACCTCTTCGTCGTCCGACGACGGAAGCCGGGTGAGGTCGAACTTGCGCAGGCGCTCCATCTGCATCCGCTGTGCGATGTAGGGGTGCAGACCGCGGATCAGACGTTCCTCGGCCATACCGGTGGCCGACGGGCGGAAGGTGACGTGGTGGTGCATCCGCGCATCGGCACTGCCGGCGACGGTGATGGTGACGCGATGTACCTGCGGCGGAAGCGAACTCGTGGCGACGATGTCGTGCAGCGTCCCGGCGAGGACATCGAAGTCGTCGGGTTGTTGCTCCCAGGCGAGGTAGATGTCGGCGTCGACGGCGGCGGTGTCGCGGGCGAGCTCGGCGAGTCCGCCGATGGTGGCGGGCAGAGCGTCGAAACCGACCGCGGCCGAGGCGATGTTGCCCGCGTCGCGCTCGGCGACCACGAAGGTCGCGCCACCGGCCTCGCGGATCCGGATGTCGGCGAGACCCCGGTTGCCGTAGTAGCGCCGGGTCAGCACTTCGAGCATGACGGTGTTGTCGGCGTGCCGCTCGATGCGCTGTCCGAGAAGCCGGACGAGCGGTTCGGTGCTGCGCACCATGTCGTCGATGCGGTTCGTACGGTCGGCGGCGTCGGGGTTCTCGTCGAGGTACTTCAACTGCTTGCGCACATTGCTGTAGACGCGTGCCCGGTCGCGCAGCAGCAGCGGCTGGCCATACCAGGCGTAGATGACGCCGCGCGCGAGGTCGGCGACCGCCGGGAAGCGGACCTGGGTGGCGGCGACGAGGCGGTCGAGGGCGGTGCCCACCGCCTCGCGCAGTTCGTCGCGCGGGGTCGGCTCGTCGAGCCATTCCAGCAGCAGCGCGCTGATCACCGAGGCCGAATCGTTCGGGTTCTGCAGCGCGAGGAAGATCCGGAAGACAGCGGCTTCGAGCTCGGGGGTGCGCTCGAGATCGGTGACACCGTAGTGACCGAGCGCGCGGCCCAGCTGATCGTGGAACGCCGCGGGCAGTCCGTCGCGTTCGGCGTCGAGACTCTGCAGATAGGTGTGGAAGTTCTCGCGCGCGCTGTGCACGTGCTCGACGCCGACCTCGTGGCTCGACGGCCGGTTCTGGCTCAGCTCGGCGAGGTCGGCGAAGACCGTCACCAGTTCGAGTTCGTCGGCGAGCGGACGACGCCCGCTGTCGATGGCGGCGCGGCGGACGGACAGGTACTCGTCGAGCAGTCGTGTCCGGTGGTTGGGGTCCACATCGAAGCCGAGCAGCTGACTGCGCAGATCCTCTTGGCTACGGGTGGTCCGCTCGGTCGGGTCGACCTGGGGCTCCTCCGGCAGTTCGAGGTCGACGGTCGCGCCGACCTCCTCCTCCGCCTCGTCCTCGTCGTCGGCGAGCGGTTCCAGGCGCATCAGCGTGGCGCCGGTCTCCACCTGCGTACCGACCGAGACCCCGCACTCCTTGATCCGCGAGCGCACCGGGGCGCGCAACACCGTCTCCATCTTCATGCTCTCGAGGACCAGGATGGGGGCGCCGGCCTCGACCTCGTCCCCGGCCTGGACCGGTGTGGCGACGACGAGTGCCGGTGCGGGCGAGCGCACCACGCCGCCCTCGTCGCGACTGACGCGGTGGGTGACCCCGTCGACGTCGACGAGGTGGATCGGTCCGTGGGTGTCGGTGATCAGGCGGTAGCGGACCCGGTTCACCACGAGCTGTGCGGCGTGTTCGTCGAAGCGTTCGAGGTCGACGTCGGCGGTGCGGATCTCCCCCGGCGCCTCGATGACGACGCGGAAGCGGTGGGCACCGATGGCGGCGACACGCACGCGGTAGGCGACGCCGCGGAGCTTCAGATCGAGGGGGCGTCCGCTCTCGTGCTGCACCTGCGGGCGACCGCCGGAGGCCGTCGACATCAGACGCTGCCGTTCGACGAGTTCCTCTTCCTCGTAGGCGTCGATCGCCGCGGCGATCAGTGCAATCGCCGAGTGCCGGTTGGCGACGAGGCCGCCTTCGGCGCGCACGCGGTCGATCCAGCCGGTGTCCGCGCTGCCGTCGATGACCTGCGGCTGGTCCAGCAGCTCCAGCACGAAACTCTTGTTGGTCGCGCCACCGGCGATGATGACGCGGGTCTCGCGGATGGCCCGGCGCAGACGTCCGAGCGCCTCATTGCGATCGCGACCGTAGGCGATGATCTTGGCGATCATCGAGTCGAAGTCGGCGGGGATGGTGTCGCCCTCGCTCACCCCGGTGTCGACGCGGATGCCCGGGCCGGCAGGAAGCTCCAGCAGGTCGATGCGGCCGGGGGCGGGCGCGAAGTCGCGGTCGGGGTCCTCGGCGTTCAGGCGGGCCTCGATGGCGTGGCCGCGTTCGCTCGGCGGCTCGCCGTCGAGACGACCCCCCGACGCGACGTGCAGCTGCGCTCGCACCAGGTCGAAGCCGGTGGTCGCCTCGGTGATCGGGTGTTCCACCTGCAGTCGGGTGTTGACCTCGAGGAACGCCAGCAGGTTCTCGCCCGGGTGGTAGAGGAACTCGACGGTGGCCGCGCCCCGGTAACCCACGGCGACGGCGAGCCGCTCGGCCGACGCCTTGAGCTCGGCGACCCGGTCGGCGGGCAGGACCGGCGACGCCGATTCCTCGATGATCTTCTGGTTTCGTCGCTGCACCGAGCAGTCGCGGACGCCCAGCGCCCAGGCGGTGCCCTGGCCGTCGGCGATGACCTGGACCTCCACGTGACGCGCGCCGGTGACGAGCCGTTCCAGGAACACCACGCCACTGCCGAAGGCGCGCTCGGCCTCCTCGCGGGTACGGGTGTAGGCGTCGCGGAGGTCGGCGTCGCTGGCGACCTTGCGAATGCCCCGGCCACCGCCACCCGCAGTGGCCTTCAGCATCAGCGGGTAGCCGATCTCGGCTGCCGCGGCCACCGCCTCGTCGAGGGTGTCCACACCGCCGCGGCTCCACGCCGCCACCGGGACGCCCACCTCTTCGGCGATCAGCTTGGCGCCGATCTTGTCGCCGAGCTTGCGCATGGCCTCGGCCGACGGCCCGACGAACGTGACGCCGATCCGATCGCACAGTTCGGCGAACAGCGGGTCCTCGGCCACGAAGCCCCAGCCGACCCATGCCGCGTCGGCACCGGTCTCCAGCAGGGCGTGTTCGAGCACCTTCATGTTCAGGTACGGCCTCGATGCCGCCGGTCCGAGGTCGTAGGCGACGTCCGCCTCGCGCACGAACGTGGCGTTGCGGTCCACGTCGGTGTGCAGGGCGATGACCTCGATGGGCTGCCGGGTCTCTTCCGACAGGCCCCGAACGGCGTGGATGAGCCGCATCGCGGCCTCACCTCGGTTCACGATGGCGATACGAGAAAACAACACCGACTCCATTCACGTCGTCGTCGTGCGGTTGAAGGTCCGCAGGTACGGTACAGCGCGCCGACCCAGCTCAGTGGCGATCCGGGACGCGCGGGGTGGTTCGACGGTGTGATTCTTACGAGTCAAATCGCTACGCGCGAGTACGGCGCGTCGACGGGCTGGTCGGATGACCGACAACGGGACGCCTGTCAAGGGTCCGCGGGCGTCCCCGGCGCCCCGTCAGGAACCTGCGGCAGGCGCCTGCCTGTACTCCTCATCGGTGACCGGGTCGAGCCACTCGACCGCGTCGTGCTCGTCGTCGGCCTCGTTGATCGCGAGGTGAACCATCAGGCGAGTGGGTGCCGCACCGTGCCAGTGCTCCTCGTCGGCTTCGAAGAGCACGCGGTCGCCGGGGCGGATGACCTCGACGGGTCCACCGCGCCGCTGGCACAGGCCGACGCCCTCGGTGACGAAAACCGTCTGACTGAGCGGATGCCGGTGCCAGTGCGTCCGCGCACCCGGCATGAAGTGCACGAGGTTTGCCGACACCCGCGACGGCGCGGGCGATGCGGCGACGGAGTCGATGTACACGTCCCCGGTGAACCAGTCGCCAGGCCCCTTCGCGGTGTCGATGGAACTGCGAGTGATCTTCATGATGAACACCTTTCCTCAGCGGTATGGGTCTGCGCGATACGGGTCTGCGCGATACGGGTCTCTGCGGGTACCGGGTCCGGCTGTGGCGCGCGGGTCGTCACGACGGCGAGTACGAGCAGGCCAACGAGCGCGCCGGTCGCAACGAGTGCCCCGAATGCGGGCGGGCCGTCGACTCCCAGACCGGTCGACAGCGTGGCGCCCGCACCGGCAGCGCCGAGCGCCGTACCCCAGATTGAACGCCGAGGTCGCCAGCGACGACGGGAGCGCCGAGTCCCGCCCGGCGTGTCGAAGCGTCTGCGCGAGAGCACCGGGTTCGCGGTCCGGCCATTCCGCTGTGAGAGGCCCCGCGTCGTGCTAAATGTTACAACGATACACATTCTGTGTCATTGACACATCACGATCCCGACGAGGTGCAGCCCCACCATGTTGAACCGAGAAGTGTTGCAGAACAGCCTGTCCCTGGTGATCGACGACGAGCACAAGCTGATGCTCGACTTCTACGAGCGCCTGTTCGACGAACACCCCGAGGTGAGGCCGATGTTCGGCGCCGATCTGAGGCCGCAGGCCACGATGCTCCAGCAGGCCATAGCAGCCGTGCTCGACCATCTCGACGACGCCGAGTGGCTCAGCCGCACACTCGGCGCACTGGGACGACGGCACGCCGACCTCGGCGTCACCTCCGAGATGTACGGGTGGGTCGCCGAAGCCCTGGTCGAGGCGATGGTCAGAGCCGGCGGGCAGCAGTGGACACCGGAGATGACCGAGGCGTGGCGTGACGCCCTGACCGTGGTCGCCGGACTGATGCTCGACGCCTATCCGGCCGTCGCCGACTGAGCCGAGCCGGCACGCCCGCGACCCGGCGTGTCCGGTCAACGGGGCTCGAGCCGGACGACCACACCCCTGTCCCCGTCGACGAGGACGCGGTCGCCGGTCTCGAGCACACGTGTGCCCACCAGAGTGTTGACGACACAGGGCAATCCGTACTCACGGGCCACGACCGCGCCATGCGACACCGAACTCCCAATGTCGGTGACCAGCGCGCCGATGACGGTGAAATACGGTGTCCAACCGACATCGGTGACGGGCGCGACGAGGATCTCGCCACGCTGGACCTCGCGCGCCTCCACGATCGACTTCGCCACGCGCACCACACCTTCGACGCTGCCCCGCCCAGCGGGTCGGCCGACGATTCGGTCGCCGGAGGCACCGCGCGCCGGAGCCGCCACTCGCGGGGACGGTCGTCCCACGGACACGTCGTCGAACTCGAGGGAGTCCTGGAACAACAACGCTTCTCGACGACCTCGAGCCCGCTGCACGAGGTCGGCGATGTCGCCGGTCCCGACGACGAGCTTCAGCTCGGCGCGGTCGAAGAAGAAGACGAGGTCGGCGTCGGGCAACCGGCCGGTCTCGGTCAGGACGCGGCCGAGGTGACGGTAACCCCGCTTGAGCGCATAGGCCATCAGCGCCATCCGCGACTTCGTCTCCTCTCGCCCGCGCGCACCTCGCTGTGCCAGGCGGGCGAGGAGTCGGATCATCGCCGACGGGTGTTCGTCGACG
Source organism: Gordonia terrae (assembly GCF_051789125.1). Taxonomy (GTDB): domain Bacteria; phylum Actinomycetota; class Actinomycetes; order Mycobacteriales; family Mycobacteriaceae; genus Gordonia; species Gordonia terrae_A. Next base: position 4,527,724 of record NZ_CP196526.1, read on the forward strand.
GCGACGCGCACCGGTTCCCGGTCGGTTCCGTCGACCGCCGATCGGACCATCACCTGCATCATCGCGCCCAGTCCGCCGGGGTCGTCGGCCCAGGACGGGTCTCGCATACAGAGTTCTCGGTACCCGCGGTGACCGTGCCGGTCGAGGAACGCCCGCAGATCTGTCCCGGCGTTGTCGGTCGTCGAACGCAGCGTGGTGACCGCGTCATCCGGTGCTGCGGCGAGGAATCGCTCGGCGACCGACTTCTCGGCGGCGATGGTGCGCACCACCGAGTCGAGTTCGGCGAGCATCACGGCGCTCTCGACCTCCGAGGCACCGGCCATGAGCCGAGCCGCGTCCGCCTTGCCGTCATCTTCGCTGCGGCCGTCCTTGACCGCCTGTCGGACCAGCACACTCTCGAGGACGTTCGCCGCGACAGCCGCCCGCGACGACGACCGCACGTGGGTCAGCGTGACGTCGCAGTACTGTTCGACGCCGTCCTCCAGCTGCCGCAGGACATCTCGCGGATCGGAACCCGTCGGCACCTCGAATCCGGCGATCTCCCCGGGTAACCGACGAATCGCCGGCCCCACCGACAGCGCGTGCGTGGTGAGTCGGATCGTGTTGCCGAGTTTGCGCCGGAATGGTTGCGGCGGCTTGGGTTTCAGTTCGTCGATGACCCGCCCGCAGATCGACGTGGAGAACTGCTCCAGGGAGTTGCCGAGGATGCCGGAACTCAACGCCGTGCCCTCGGTCAGGTTGAGGAACATGTGTCCGTAGAAGTAGCCCACCTGCAGCCACGGCCTCTCGTACCGCTCCTGCGCCCGGGCGACCACCTGCACCATCTGCATCGCGTAGTCGATGGCGAAACCGGAGACCGACGCGGTGAGCGGACAGAACGCGCCGGGCATCATCTCGCCGATGTTGCATCGGGTGTAGACGTGGTCGGCCCCGGCGACGGGAGAGTCCATCTCGTTGAGATCGCCGGGGAGAGTGGTGATCGGGCGGGCCTGCAGCCACCAGAGCTCCCCGGACCCGTCGATCGCCCACTCGAGATCCAGCGGCCGGCCCCAGGCCTGCGCGGCCCGGTGGGCGCCGGCATGGATCGCCGCGACCTCGGCCGGTGACAGGACCGGCGCCGCAACGCTTTCGCTCACCACGGGCGTACCGGTGTCGTCGAGAACGATGTGGTCGGGAGCGGCCGTCCCGTCGACGAGGGTCTCGCCGAGCCCGGAGACCGCGTCGATCACCGTCAGGTCGCGTCGCCCCGACGTGGGGTCGGCGGTGAACACCACGCCCGCGGCCCGTGCGTCGACCATCCGCTGGACCACGACGTGCATGGTCGGCGCCGCGTGCCCGGCGTACGAGGATGCTCGTGCGTTGTGGGCTGACGTGGTGCACGTGCGGAGCGCGTCGGCGAAGGCCTCGGCAGTGTCCACACCCAGCACGGTGTCGTACTGGCCGGCGAACGACTGATCGTCGCCGTCCTCCCCGACCGCCGAGGACCGTACGGCGACCGGCGTCTCGCCGGCCACGGCCATCTCGTCGAACCGGCGGACCGCCTCGTCGAAAACCCCGGGTGCGGCAGCGTCGGCGACGACGAAGCCCACCGGCACCGCGAAACCGAGTCGTCGCAGACGCGCGAGACCGGCCGCTTTCCCTCCGTACCGCTCGTCGGTGATGTCGTCGAAGTCGATGGTGGCGGCGGTCATCTCGACCCACCAAGCGCGTCGACGATCTCGGCGAGCGCATGCACCTCGATCGGGCCGGGCTGATACAGGCAGATGCGGTCCGACACCCCGTCGACCCGGTCACGGATGTGCGCGGCCACCTCCTTCGGGGATCCGCACGCGGCGATCGTGTGCAACATCTCGTCGTCGATGAGTCTGGCCATCTCCTGCCAGCGCCCCTGCTTGGACATCGCGTTGAGTTCGGGCTGCAGGTCCCCCCACCCGTGCGCGTCGAGCACCGGACGGTACGCCGGAGTGGAACCGTAGAAAGCCAACAACATCCGCGTCGACGCGTGGTCGTCGCCTCGCCCTGTCACAGTTGGCCCGCTCGCTTCGCTCCCGGCGCCCGTCGCCACGGACACGATGATCTCGGGCACCACCTCGAAGTCCTGCTCACCGCGCCCCGCCGCGGCGAGTCCTGCGCGAACCGCGGGCAGCGTCGTCTCGTGCAGGAAACGCTTGGTACCGAACGGCATCACCAGCAGGCCGTCGGCCACCTCGGCGGTCGCACGGGTGAGTCGAGGTCCCAACGCGCCCAGGTAGATGGGCGGGGGCCCGTACGGGTTGGGCCCCGGTACGAAGGTCGGCGTCATCAGCGTGTGCCGGTAGTACTCACCCCGGAAGTCCAGTCGCTCACCGGCGTTCCACGTCGCGAAGATCGCGCGCAGCGCGCCGACCATCTCCTTCATTCGCTCGACCGGACGGTCGAACTCGGCTCCGTAGCGCTTCTCGATCTGCGCGCGCACCTGGGTGCCGAGGCCCAGGATGAAACGTCCCTCGCTCAGCAGTTGCAGGTCGTTGGCCTGGTGGGCCAACTGGACCGGGTTGCGCGGGAACGCGATCGCGACATTGGACATGATGTCGAGGCCCTCGACCGCCGACGCCAGCACCAGCGGGCTGAACACGTCGTGCGGACCCTCGAAGGTGAACACTCCCGACGCGCCCGCCTCCTTCAGCAGCGTCGCGCGCTCGACCGCATCGGTCGGATTGAACAAGGCCGTCATGATCTTCATGTCGTGCCTACTTCGCCACGTCGGTCCAGTCGGAGAAGCCCGACGGGTGGTGCGGTCCGATGACGCCGTGCTCGAACAGGCCGGCGCCTCGTCGTACGGTGCCGTCGGGCTCGGTGCACACGGCCGATCCGACGTGGTCGATGAGGCTGAACGGCGCGCGGGCCATGACCTCGTCGTCGGTGAGGTCGAAGGTGACGCGTTCGGCGAACGCGCCCTCCTTCCAGGTACCGTGTGCCCACGAGGTGTCGCCACCATATCCGGAGCCGAAGGCAATGGGAGCGAACAACTTCGACTCGACGTCTAGCTGGATCCGATCACCGGCCCGGTTCAGGAACTCGATGTGCGCACCGCGCGGGATCCTGGTCCCGGGAGTGTAATCGATGGTGACCCGCACGCCGTCGAGTTGCTCGACGCGCCCGTCCCGCCAGCGCCGCGTGCAGTCGTACAGACTGCGATGTCCGTCCGGGTCCTCCTGCAGGATCAGGAACAGTTGGAAGTCGTCGAAGGCCAGCGGGAGGTAGAGCCACCACATCCCGCGGAATGAGGTGTCCGACCGCCCGCCCGGCTCGGGCTCCCCCACGGGCCGGATACCCCAGGACCGGTCGCGACTCGCCACACTGGTGTCGTGGTCGACGGTGAGCCTTTCGCCGTCGACGTCGATCCACCCCTGCCACCATCCGACCTGGGCGAATCGACAGGCCTCCAACGTCACTCGCCGCTCGGTGAGCATGTCGTGCGGTTTCTCCAGAGCCGCCGGAAACAGGCCCCGCCACGTGAGGTCCGCCGCGATCCCCTCGGTCTCGTCGAGGGTCAGCCGCAACTCCTCCAGCGGCTCCACGACCTCGAGGCGATAACCGTTGACATTCTGGTGAAGTCGATCGTCGTCGATGGCGTCGCTGAGGTGTACCGCGGTCTGGGTGTCACCGCGCCGGACGACGAAATAGGCGTCCTTGACCCCGAGCCGTGGGTAGTAACCGATGCCGGTGAGCGCCATGAAGCGTCCGCCGCGGTCCAGGACGTTGAAGTACGAGCGGTCGTAGAAATTCCGGTCCGAGGTCGCCGGCCACGTCACCGGCGCCGACGTCTGATGGATCGGATACTCATCGAGCGGACTCAGCCTCACAAACGCTCCCTCAAATACGATGCACACTGTATTGGAATTATGATGCTCTCATGACAGATGACGGTTCGAGGGAGAACGCGAGATCTGCGCCGTCGTCGCCCGGCCGCCCGCGCGACGGTCGAATCGACGCAGCGATCATCAACGCCACCCGCGAACTGATCCTCGAGACCGGCTATCCCGCGCTGTCGCTGTCGGCGATCGCCGCGCGCGCCGGAACCACCACCGCGGCGATCTACCGGCGCTGGTCGGGCAAGGCGCAGCTCGTGCACGAGGCGGTCCTACCGGCCGAAACACTGTCCCCGCCCGCCGGTTCGGGGGACGTGCGCCAGGACATCAGGGCGCTCGTCGAGATCGTGCGCGCGATGTTCAACAGCCCCGAGGTGCGCGTGGCACTCCCCGGGCTGATCGCCGACACCGTCGCCGCGCCCGAGGTGCACAGTCAGATGATCGCGCGACTGGCCGGAGACCTGACGGCCTTCGAGGACCGGTTCGGTCACGAACGTCGCGACGACGACCGGTTACCGATGCTCGCCGAGGTCGTGGCTGGCACCGCGATCTTCCGCATCCTCATCCGTCAGGACGCCGCACTCGACGACGCGTGGGTGGACGACATGGTCGAACTCATCACCGAACGGTGGCCCGCGGACTGACCGGCCCGACCACCCACCTCAGGTTGTTGTTGCGGCAGTTTCGTTCGCGACGCGGATCGATCTGCCGCATCGCGACGCCGCACCGGCCTCGATCAGGCGAACACCGCAACCGTCTGGGAGCCGGTGACGATCGGCTGACCCGCAGCGTTCCACATCGTCATCGACTGATGCGAGTAACCGTCCCCGGTATGGGTCGCGGTCGAGTCGAGCAGTAGCCACTCGTCGGGCTGCGGCAGAACGTCGGTGCACAGGTGGACGGTCCAGGTCATGGTGCTGACCGGCGCCCATTCGACGAACGAGGTCATCGCAGCGGGCGGCAGACTGTCGGCCAGGGCGATGAGCGCGACCGCGGGGTGCACACCGCTCGCGTCTCGATGACGCACCCACGCGAGCAGCCGAGGTTCGTCGCCCGCCAACAGCGTGCCACCGCCGGCCCGCCGCATGTCGAAGTTGTCGACGAAGGCCGGCGTCGTCGACGAGTCTTCGGCAAACGGTGGGCACTGCGTCGGATCGGCGACAGCGGGCGGGACGAGCGTGTCGTGCACGACGCCGCTCGTACGAGGACTCGCGAACACCAGCGTCGCGTGCGCCGCCCCCTGATCACGGCTGCGTGCAGTCACCGCGACGCTCGTGGCCGACCGTCCGCGCCGCATCTCGTCGGCGGTGAACTCCACCGTGTCGATGACCGGTGCGACGAAGGCGAACTGGGCGGTGCGCAATGGCGGGAGTTCTGCACTCAGGGTGTTCAGCGCCGCTTGGACCGACAGCGCGGCCGTCATCCCGCCGTAGGCGGTGCGGCCCTGTGTCCACGAGCCGGGCACCGCGAACGGCGCGTCCGCATCGAATCCATCCACCAGGCCGGACAGTGCGGGGCTCATTCGGTACCCCGCCGGTTCACTATGACCGTCGTCATAGCGAGTGGACGCTACGCTAGACCCTCGTCGGAGGCAAGCGAGGACCGACGCGGAGACCGGCGAGAGAGGCACTCCCCTTGATCACCCTGCGAGACGATTTCCGTGGCGACGGTTTCGACCCGCGAACGTGGATCGACAGCTACCTGCCGCACTGGTCGACCCCCTCTCGGTCCGAGGCCCGACGCCTGACCTCCGACGGTCGGACACTGCTGTGCATCGACGACGATCAGCCCGCGTGGCGTCCCGAGGAGTCGGGGATGCGCGTCTCGAGCGTGCAGACAGGCCATCGCGCCGGCCCGATCGGCAGTCCGGTCGGTCAGCACGCCCACCGGCCGGGTCTCGTGGTGACCAGCCATCGCCCGTCGGAGATCCTCTTCGCTCAGCGTCACGGACGCTTCGCGGTGCGGATGCGTGCGATTCCCGATCCGGCGTCGATGGTCGCCTTCTGGCTGCTCGGCACCGAGGAGCGACCGGAGGAATCGGGCGAGATCTGCGTCGCGGAGATCTTCGGACCGGCTCCGGGCGAACCCTGGAGACTGGGCGTCGGTGTGCATCCCCATCGCGACCCGCGCATCGTCGACGACTTCTCCACCCTCGAGATGACGACGGATCTGGCAGACCTCCACGACTACGCCGTCGAATGGTCACCCGATCGGCTCGTGTTCACCGTCGACGGACGCATCGTGAAAGAGGTGGAGCAGGCGATCGACTATCCGATGCAGCTCATGCTGAGCATCTTCGACTTCCCCGACCGCGCAGTGCCCGGATCGTCGCCCGCCTACCCGCGAATATTGGACGTGACGAGCGTGCAGGTCAGCAGCTTCGACGCGGGCTCGAGCAGCAAGTAGCGACCCACCCCTGCTCCCTGAAATGTCGGACGCTCACGAGTGTTCTCTTGGCCCTTCGTACACCCTTGCCCCGCCCCACCGGCCCGGTTTATTGTTTGTCATACAAACACTGCACGACGACGGGAAGTGCGATGCCCACCACCGGACGCGCGACGCGAGAGGCCGGGAAGGCCACACGCAAGTCACTGCTCCGCGCCGCTGCCGAGGTGTTCGCCGAGAACGGCGAGTCGGCGTCCGTGGCGCAGATCTGCAGCCGCGCCGACGCCTACCCCAATCAGGTGACGTACTACTTCGGCTCCAAAGAGCAACTGTTCGTCGAGGTGGCGAGCGCCGGGGTGCTGCGCGCAGGCCGGCGCGCAGAAGAGGCGGCCGCCGACGCCGAGACGGTTCGCGAGTACACCAACACCCTGGTCGGGACACTCCTCGGACGGTGCGCGCGTGACGTCGAATTGTTCACCACGGCACTGCTTCTCGTGTCACGCCGCACCGACCTGCGTCCGCTCATCACCGACACACTCACCGTCCTGCACGAGCGCGGCGAAGAAGCACTGCTGTCCACCCTCGTCCGCACGGGGTGGCAGCTGCGCGCCGGGATCGATGTCGAGGCCCGCGCGTTCTGGTCGGCGATCTTCGGACTCGCGGTCCAGAAAGCCGCCACCGGTGCCGATTTCGGCTACCGACTCGAAGACGCCGTCGCCGTCGTCTTCACCAATCTCCAGATTCCCGACGACGTCCTGGACAGTCCGTTGCAAGGCACCCCACAGCAGGAGGCACGATGACCCGGTCCGCGAATTCCGTCCGGCCGCAGCCGCATCTCACCCACGAGGTGGTCAACCAGGCGGCGCCGCGTGTCGAGGTGAACGAGTACGAACTCGACACCGTGTTGCGCGAAGCCGTCGCCCGGCACGACGGCGGGTGGGGCGACGCGGAACTCCGGGAGATCGGCTCACTCGTCGGCAGCGAATCCTTCAAGCACGATGCACATCTCGCGAACACCGTGACGCCGACGCTGCGAACCTTCGACCGGTGGGGCAACCGCATCGACGAGGTCGAATACCACCCCGCCTACCACCGCATCATCTCGGCGTCGATCGCCCACGGCTCGCACACGCGGTGCTGGGCTGACCCGCAGCCCGGATCCCACGTCGTCCGCGCCGCCTCGTTCATGCTCTTCGGCCAGATCGAACCGGGTCACGCCTGCCCGGTGTCGATGACCCACGCGGTGATCCCGTCGCTGGAGCTGCAGCCCGACGTCGCCGCCCAGTGGGTACCGAAGGCACTGTCGCGCAACTACTCCCCCGAGTTGAGCGCCGACAAGGACTCGGCGATATTCGGCATGTCGATGACCGAGAAGCAGGGCGGATCCGACGTCCGGGCGAACACGACCGTCGCCGTCCCCGCAGGCGCGGGCGGCCCCGGCGCCGAATACCTCCTGACCGGGCACAAGTGGTTCTGCTCTGCCCCGATGTCCGATGCCTTCCTCGTTCTCGCCCAGGCGCGGGGTTCCGGCGGGGAGGGCCTCTCGTGCTTTCTGCTCCCCCGCATGCTGCCCGACGGCACCCGCAACGTGTTCCGCATTCAGCGCCTTAAGGACAAGCTGGGCAACAAGTCCAACGCCTCCAGCGAGATCGAGCTCGACGGCACGGTGGCGATCATGGTGGGTGAACCCGGCCGCGGCGTGCGCACCATCATCGAGATGGTCGCCCAGACCCGGCTCGACTGCGTCCTCGGTTCGGCGGCAGGCATGCGCCAGGCCGTGGCCGAGGCGACCTGGCATGCCCGGCACCGCAGCGCATTCGGCGCGACACTGGCCGACCAGCCCGCGATGACGGCCGTATTGGCCGACCTCGCACTGGAATCGGAGGCCGCGACCACCACCGCCATCCGCTTGGCGCGCGCTCACGACGAGGACGCCGACCCGCAGGAGCACGCGTTCCGGCGACTGGCCACCGCGGTCGCCAAATACTGGATCTGCAAGCGCGGACCCCATCACGCCTACGAGGCGCTGGAGTGCCTGGGCGGCAACGGATACACCGAGGACTTCCCCCTCGCCATGCGATACCGCGAACAACCGGTGATGGCGGTGTGGGAAGGCTCGGGCAACGTCATCGCGCTCGATGTCCTGCGCGCGATGACCCGTGAACCCGAGTCGGTCGCCGCCTTCGACGCCGAGCTGGTCAAGGCGCGCGGAGCCGATCGCACCCTGGACAACCATCTCGACCGGCTGCGCGATCAGCTGGGAGAGCTCTCTCGCATGGCGCCCGCCGACGCCCAGCGTCGTGCCCGGGCCACCGTCGAATCGATGGCCCTCGCCCTCGAGGCGTCACTGCTGGTGCGCTACAGCCCGCCGGCCGTCGCCGATGCCTTCATCGCGAGCCGGCTGGGCCCCGACCGCAGCTTCGAGTACGGGGCCCTGGCCGACGAGGCGGATCTCAGCGGGATCCTCGAGCGACACTGAGCGGTCACCGCGTCGAGGTGGGACCGACCGTCCGCACGGTCACAGTGAGTTCTCGGCCGCCGCGAGGATCTGGCGCCGTAGCGTCGACGAGGTGTTCGGCAACCACATCGCGCGAACCGGCGCGAACGGCGGGTCGTTGAATTCGACGATCCGGATGCGATTGACGTAGATCCATCCCGGTTCGTTGGTCACGAAGGCGCACGCCTTGGGATGGGCGATCACCGCGGTGTGCGGTGGGGTTCCCAGCAGGGTCGACAGGATGATGCGCGGCTCGAACCCCGCGCGCCGGCACATGCCGACGAGCATGTCGGTGTACTCGTACTCGTGCTCCGGACCCCACACCACGATGTCGTAGTCGGCGAGGTCGGCCATGTCGACCCGGTCGTGCTCGGCGAGCGGATGGTCGGCCCGCACCGCGAGTCGCAGTTCGTGCTGCGTGGCGATGGTCGTCGCCATGTCCGGCGGCGCGGCCACGCCTCGGCCGAGGGCCATGTCGATCGCCCCCGACAGCAGCTCGTCGCGGATCAGCTCGGCGAAGACCGGCCGGACGGTGATCGGCACCGTCGAGTCGGCGAGGACCACCGGCTCGATGATCCGGAACACCTCCGAGGGCGCGAGGTCGGGCGCATGTCCGATGACGAACGGGGCGGGTGCACCGGCGTCCACCCGCCTGACCTGGGTCGCGAGTTGCTCGCCGCCGGCCAGCAACGGCACGGCGCCGCGATAGAGCGCCTCGCCTGCCGGGGTCGGCGTGAGACTCCGCCGGGAACGGGAGAACAGTTCGACGCCGAGGTGGCGTTCGAGTTCGCGAATGGCCGACGAAAGCGCTTGCTGACTGATGAAGAGGTCATCCGCGGCGACGCGGAGGCTCGGCGCTTCCATCACCACCACGAACATTCGGAGTCGTCGAAGGTCGATATCTCGTAGTCCAGGGTCCCCAGGACCGTTCATCAACCATCTCCTGTCAGTTATCCAGATTGATGTGATTGTAGGTTGACCATCGAGCTAATATGCTGGTTTTTGCGAGGCCGCGTCACCAAATGCCAAATCGCATTCGACTGCCTGCTGAGGTCCCCCCGCGGAGGGGACGGGAGGACCTCAGCGGGAGCCGACCGACCGGGCATTTGGCACGACCGTCTCAATGCGAAACTCGACGGCGATTCTGCCGATTCTTACACCTTTTCCGCTGTCGGGTCATCCTGTGGATTTTCGTATGAAACGATCGTTAATCGTCCTCTAAACTCCGTTATGCCTGCTCCGACGATTGTTCTCGGAGTTCTTGCTCCGAGCGGAGCACGGCGTGACACGAGCGGAAAGAGGACGGAGCCATCGAGCACCGGGACAGCGAGAGCGAGGAAGCGCGAGCCGCACGCTTCCGGACGCTTCGCCACGGGCCGATGACCGCCGAGATCTCCGGTCATCCGCACCTCTACGACGACGCCGACCACGTCCTGAACCAGGTGCGGATGCGCGAACGGCACGTCCGCTACACCATCGCCGTACTCGTGGTGGTCTGCGGACTACTCGGAGCCATCGCACTCTTCACGCCGAGCGGCACCCAGGGCTCCGTCCCGCGCTCGATCGCCCTCGGAATCGCCGCTGCCACCACCGTGCCCATGGCTTTCGCGGTCAGCCGGGTCCACCTGGGAGTCATCTGGTGGACCAAGCAGTCATCCATCAAAGGATTCAACACGGCGTTCGTCGTCTATGCCGACGCAGTCCTGACCGTTGCTCTCCTCAGCATCTCCGACGTGATCCTGGCGCAGTTCTGCGCGGCGATTTTCGCCGTCGTCGGGTCGTATGTGGCGCATTTCGTCCGAAGCCCGGTCGCATATGCCCACATGATCTATTCCAGTGCCGTCGTCTGCGCGCTCGGAACCGTCGCATGGTCCGACGACCTCCCACTTGCGAACATTCTCTTCACCACGCTGGCGCTCCTCCTCGTGACCAATGGCACCACCGCGCTGCACCGCAGTTACACCTCCGATTTCCAGCGATCGCTGAAACACCAACTCATCATGGCCAATACCGATCCCCTCACCGGTTTGCTGAATCGACGGGGTTTCGTCTACGCGACGACCTCGATGTTGCGCCGCAGCCCGACCCCCCGTTTCGCCCTCATCGCGGCCGACGTCGACCGGTTCAAGAACATCAACGACGAGCACGGCCACGCGGTCGGCGACACCGTGCTCCAACGGGTCGCGGAGATCCTGCAGTCCGCGGTCGACGACGCTGCCGTCGTCGGGCGTCTCGGGGGTGACGAGTTCGCGATCGCGGTCCGCCACGACGAGACCAGCGTGCGCGCACTCGCCGAACGCATCCGGGCACAACCCATCGAGGCCGACGGCCGGCGGATCGCCACCATCAGCCTCGGCATCGCCGTCGGAACGACGCCCGGCGGGAGCCTGTCCGAGGCCGACGCGACCGCGCTCATCCAGCGCGAGTTCGCGGTCGCGGACACCGCACTGTTCGACGCCAAGGCCGCTGGCCGCGGCACCTACGTGGTGGCCGGGCCCGAGGATTCCGATCCCGGGCCTACAGGAGCACGCCCGGGTTCAGCAGACCGTCGGGGTCGAGAGCCTGCTTGATGAGCGCGGTCAGTTCCATGACGTCCGGCCCCACCTGATCGGGCAACCAGCCCTTCTTGAGGCGGCCCACGCCGTGCTCGCCGGTGATCGTGCCGCCCAGCTCGATCGCGAGGTCCATGATCTGACCGAATGCCACCTGCGCACGCGCGGACTCGTCGGCGTCGGCCGGATCGAAGACGATGAGCGGGTGCGTGTTGCCGTCGCCGGCATGCGCGATCACCGAGATCATCACCTGGTTGTCCGCGGCGATCTTCGCGACGCCGTCGATCAGGTCCGGTAGTGAGGGCAGGGGCACCCCGACGTCCTCGAGCAGCAACGACCCCAGTTTCTCCACGGCCGGGATCGCCGCGCGTCGTGCGGCGGTGAACGCCTCGCCCTCGGTGGGATCGTCGGTGGCGAAGACCTCCCCGGCGCCGTTGTCCTCGAACGCCTGCCTGATGAACTCCACCTCGGCCGCCCCGGCGGCTCCCGGGATGTCGGACTGGGCGACGAGCAGCGCACCGGCCTCGCGGTCGAGACCCATGCGCAGCAGGTCCTCGACGGCGTTGATCGCCACCGAGTCCATGAACTCGAGCATCGCCGGTCGGATCTCGGCGGTCACGGCGAGGACGGCCTCACTGGCTTCGTGCACCGACCCGAAGACCCCGACGACGGTGCTCGCCGGCCCCTGCGGAGGCAGCAGCCGCAGCGTGACCTCGGTGATGATGCCGAGCAGGCCCTCACTGCCGACGAACAGTTTCGTCAGCGGCAGCCCGGCCGAGTCCTTGAGTTGCTTGCCCCCGACCCGTACCGCGCGGCCGTCGGCCAGCACCACCTCGAGACCCAGGACGTAGTCGGTGGTCACCCCGTACTTGATGCAGCACAGTCCGCCCGCGTTGGTGGCGACGTTGCCGCCGATCGAGCAGATCTCGAACGAGGAGGGGTCGGGCGGATACCAGAGACCATGTGCGGCGGCGGCAGCCTTGACCTCGGAGTTGAACAGACCGGGCTGGACCACCGCGGTCCGCGTCGCCGAGTCGACCACGATGTCGCGCATCTTCTCGGTGGAGAGCATGATCGCGCCGTCGACCGCCGTCGAACCGCCGGAGAGGCTCGTGCCCGCTCCACGGGTGATGATCGGTACCCCGTTGGCCGCGCACCATCGAACAGTGCTCTGCACCTCTGCGGTCGTCGTCGGGCGGACGAGTGCCAGAGGCGTGCCGGCCGACGGATCCGCCGCCCTGTCCTGGCGGTAACCCGCGAGGATGTCGGGATCGGTGACCACCATGCCCGCGGGCAGAGAATCGGCGAGCGAACGCGTATCGGCACTCATCTGTTCAGAGTATTCGCCGGGCCCGCAGCCGCGGTTTCACTTTGACACATGGCCTGCGCGGCCCGGTACCGCAACAATGGACGCCGTGAACGATTTCAACGCGACGGTCATCAACGAGTTCCGCTCCAACGGCGGCCATGTGGACACAGCCGGGTTCGGCAAGAACCTGGTCCTGCTGCACACGGTCGGCGCCAAGTCCGGAGAGCCGCGGATCAGTCCGCTGTTCGCGCTCCCCGACGACGGCAGCTGGCTCATCATCGGTTCCTACGCCGGCTCGCCGAAGGCCCCCGCCTGGGTGCACAACCTCCGGGCCCACCCCGAGTCGGTCGCGGTCGAGGCGCCCGCCGACAACGGTGTGGCGCGACACGACACGCAGGTGTCGGAGATCGACGGGGACCACTGGGAAGCCGCCTGGCAGAAGTTCATCGAGGCCTCCGAGCAGTTCCTGAAGTACACCGAGACCGCACAGGGACGGCAATTCCCCATCTTCCGGTTGACGCCGACGTCCTGAACAAGGCCGCGCCACCTCTACGCTGACGACATGTTCGAGGTTGGCGAGGGCGTGGCCGGCTTCACCATCGACGAGTTCCTCGGTGGCGGGGCCAGCGCGGACGTGTTCCGGGCCCATCGCACCGGTGGCCCCGACGGCCGAGGGTCGTGCGGCGAGCCGGTCGCGCTGAAGGTGCTCCACCCCAACGCGTCCGACCACGCACGGGTCCGGGAGCGCTTCGAGCGTGAATTCGACATCGCGTCGGTCCTCGACCACCCGCACATCGTGCGCATGCTGTCCCACGGCGAGATCCCGGTACCCCGGCACTCCCGCGGGCCTCGACATCTGCCGTCGATGTACCTGACGATGCAGTACGTCGCGGGCCCGGCCGCCACCGCCCTCATCCCCGGTGACGGCGACGAACCCGACGTCGGCACCATCCTGCGGGTCGCCGCGCAGATCGCCGACGCCCTCGACTTCGCTCACGGTCAGGAGATCCTGCACCGCGACGTCAAACCGGCGAACATCCTGCTGTCGGACACGCCGGGCGGGGCACGGGTGGACGGTTACCTCACCGACTTCGGGATCGCCCAGTTCCTCGACGACACAAGGCCACTGGCCCGCAACGGCCGGGTGCAGGGTTCCATCGGCTACGCCTCCCCCGAACTGCTCCAGGCTCAAAGACTGTCACCGGCAACGGATTTCTACGCCTTCGCCTGCACGCTCGTCGAACTCCTCACCGGCGCACCGCCCTACCCACGCACCACGGCTTTCGCGATCACCCAGGCGCACATCAACGACGACCCGCCGCGCCTGACCCGGCGTCGACCGTGGCTGCCGTCGGCGGTGAACTCGATCTTCGCCAAGGCACTGGCCAAATCACCCGAGGATCGCTACCCGTCCTGCACGGCGCTCGTCGACATCCTCGTCCGGCTCATGCGCGATGTACCCGTCCCGGAACCGGCACGATCGTCGTCCTGGTGGAAGCGGTCACGATGACCGGTCAGTCCTTCGGCCCGGCAATCGAATAGACCCGGGTCGCTGTGTCGCGGAAGATGTTCCGCAATGCGTCCGAACCCCACTGGGAGACACAGTCGACGAGTGCGCCGACGAGTACGTCGATCGCCGCGTTGGGGCGGTCGATCGGATAGTTGGACCCGAACATGATGCGGTCGGAACCGAAATGCGTGACGACGTGTTCGACGAAGGGGCCGATCATCTCCGCCAGCGTCGCCTGACCGCCGATGTTTCCCCAGCGTTCGTGACCGTAACCGAGGATCGGCATCGCCAGACCCGACAGCTTCACCACCACGTTGCGATGCGTCGCCAGCGTCGTCATCCGTTCACGCCACAGCCGCCAGATGTCGGCACGCGCGGCGGCGGTCGCCCCGGTCCGCATCCCGACCGGACCGAACACACCTGCCGGGATGCCGAAGTGGTCGAGGACGATCGTCGTGGTCGGGTATTCGCGCGCCAGGAGGATGACGTCGTAGAGCTGGTGGGAGTACACCGACGCCTCGAAGACGAGGTCGCGGCCCGCCAGCTCGGCGAAGCCCTCGAGGAACGCCGTCGACGACAGCAGGTTGTCGGTGTCCCCGCCGTCGCGCACCCGCGGATCGGGATGCCGGGAGGCGACGATCCGGATACCGCGGAATCGCGGCGAAGCACCGAACTGCTCGTCGAGCATGGTCGCGAAGTCACGCGTCCGCGGATCCCCGTGGGCGATCACGGCCCCCAGCCGGGGTGTCCCGGCCTGACCGAACGGCAGGCTCTCGAGGTAGCGCGTCTCTTCCACAGCCGTACTGTCGACCGGCGGCTCGGCGCCATCGGTGGCCGCCTTTCGCCAGTGGGACTCCACATGGACGACGGTGTCGATCGGAGCGCCGGCCACCGTCGGGACGAGCGCCGCGTCGGTGGCGTACTGCCGCGGCTCGTAGGGCCGGGCGACCGTGCGCGGCGTCAGCACGTACTCCCGATCCGCGCGGGAGACGATCAGGGGGAACACGCGGTCGCCCAAAGTGGGGACGAATCCATACAGCCGCGACGCGCGAGTGGCCGCCCACGGGGTTCGGCGCGGGTTCCAGTGCTGCACATGCGCATCAACGATGCCCGTGAGGACACCATCGAGGGACGTCATCCCCGTACCTTGCCATACCGGATCAGTGTCCGACATCCGATGCCGGATCCTGAATCCGGCCGCCCCGAAGGGCTAGTGTGGGTCTCTTGAACCGGGCGGGGGACCGGGCGTCGACGGAGGTGATCTTTTCTCACGATGGCGACTCACTCACGCCATGCACTGCATCAGCTGCGAACGGCGGTGAACCGGCACCCCGACCGATTCGTCACCGATGTCTACACCCGGATGTTCGCGATCGATCCCGATCTGCGTGATCTCTTCGGGGTGTCCATGGCCGCTCAGCGGGTCGCGTTCCATCGGGTGATCGATCACGTTCTCGAAGCCATCCCGGCCGAGTCCGGTCACGCCGAACTGGTGGAGTTCCTCGCACAGCTCGGCCGCGACCACCGCAAATTCGGGGTCGAGCCCGAGCACTACCACGTCATGTACGCCGCACTGATGGGTGAGTTCGCCGCCCTCATGGAGGGCTACTGGGACGCCGAGACCGAGCAGACGATCTCGCAGGCGATGATGCTGGTGACCGGGGTGATGCGCGGTGCCGCCGAGAGCGCCACCCATCCCGCGCGCTGGACGGCCGAGGTCGTCGAGAAGTACCGCATCACCCGCGATCTCGCGGTCGTACGGCTGCTCGCGCACGCACCGCTCACCTTCAACGTGGGTCAGTACCTCGAGGTCCACGTGCCGCAGTGGCCCAAACAGTGGCGCAACCTCTCCCCCGCCATCCCACCCAATCCCGCGGGCGAACTCGAGTTCCATGTGCGGGCGGTCCCGCGCGGGACGGTGAGCACGGCCATCGTCGGCGAGACCCGCGTGGGTGACGTGTGGACCCTCGCCCAGGGACACGGCACGCTGCACATCGACCGGGACAGACCCGACCAGGGCAACAAGGTGCTGATGATCGCGGGCGGGACCGGCCTCGCGCCCCTGCGCGCACTCTTGATCGAGATGTCGAAGCGGGCCGACTCGCCGGAGACACACATCTTCTACGGCATGCGTTATCCCGGGGAACTCTACGACCTCACCGTGCTACGCCGGATCGCGGCGACCAATCCGTGGTTGCGGGTGACCGCGGTGACGCAGGAAGACAGCGATCCCTGGTGGATCACCGCCGTCGCGACACCCGCGGAACTCGGCGTCGACCACGAGATCGGCACGCTCGCCGACGTGGTCACCCGCAGCGGTCACTGGGACGACCACCAGGTGCTGATCGCCGGGTCACCGCAGATGATCGAGGCGACACGGCGTTCGCTCATCATCGCGGGCGTCCGGGCCAGCCGGATCCAGCACGACCCGGTCTTCTGATCAGGGGACCTCGAGACTCGGCTGGCCACCCGGCGGTGCGCTGAAGACCGTCTCGGTCTCGGTGACGGTGACCGTCTCGGGTGCCGCGTCGGTCACCGTCGTGGTCCGGGTGACGGGGCGCGGAGTACTCGTGACGGTCGTCGTCCGGACATCGGTGCTGGTCTCGGTCTCGGTCACCGTGGCCTGTTCGGTCTGGGTGACCGCAGCCGGCGTCTCGGTGATCGTGATGCGAGCGGGCTCGGCCGTCGTGGCCTCGGCGGTCAGGATGAGTGTCATCCCGATCGCCGCCAGGAACACAGCGGCGCCGATCGCCGCACCCACGAACCACCAGCGCCGGCCGGTCGTCGTCCGGCCGGGGGTGGCCGGTGCTGCGAATGCAACGACCGCGGCGTCGGCCGCACCGAGCGCCGAGGCCAGGGACGGATTGTCGGCAACGGTGACGGGACGCTGGGCCGCGTACTCGAAGGCGGGTGCGATGCCGGGGAGCTGCGCGCCCGGGCCGACGACGATCACCGAGGTGATGTCGCGGCCGCGGGGAAGGGTGGTGACGGCGGTCGCCAGACGGGTCGCGCCCTCGGGGTCGGTGACCGGGGAGACCTGTCCGGGAGCGAAGTCGGCGGTACCGAGTACGGCGCCCGACGCGGTGTCGATCGTTGCCAGCGTCGTACCCGTCGCCGGCGCGGCGTCCCGGTCGAGGTCGACGACGGCGACGACGCCGCCCCGTGTCGAATGAGTGCAGGCGATCTCGGCGAGCGCCGCGGCGTAACCGGTGACGAGAACCTTGTCGAACCAGGATGCGCCCGTTCCCGCGGCGAACGCGTGGGCGAGGTGCTTGCGGACGTCCTCACGGGACGCCGAGATGCCGATCCGGTCGACTTCCACCGGAACCGACTCGACGAGTTCGATGATCGCGGCCTCGGCGCCGGCGGCCGACGGATCGGGGAGGTCGACGAGGTTGCTCGCCAGCACATGCCCGTCGGCGTCGCGGACCACCGAGCTGATCTGGTCGTCGACGACGGATATCCCGAGGACCACGAAACCCGGCATCGCACCGTTCCCGGGTACCTCGGACATGGTCAACCTCCCCGTCGCCGAGCTGCTTCGGCGTTCTGACCCGCTAGCCTAACTGCTGGTCTGCGGGCCGGAGCACTCGGATCGGCTGAGCCCACCCGCTCAGATCGGGTCGGCCGGATGCTGTGTGTAGGCCGCATCGCGGACCGACTCGTCGGTCTCGAGGCCGGCGCCCAACGCCCCGCCCACCGTCGCGAGCGAACACGTCAGCCAGGCGACCTCGAGGTAGTCGGTGACACCGGCCGGGTGTCCGAGAGTCTCGCTGAACACCTGCGGGACCACCAGGCAGAGAGCGCCGAGTGCGGCGAGGACGAAGAGCGCCGCGTAGAAGGCCGCGACGCCGAGGACCACCGTGATCACCGTGGTGATGTTGAACAGCGCCACCTGTTCTCTGGTCTGGCGCGAACTCCCCCGCTCCCACAGGTTGGCGCCGATGATCAGGGTGGCGGTGATGGCGATGATCGAGCCCAGGGCCACGCCGGTGAGCCGGACGCCGCCGAAAGTGTCGGCGAGCAGCCAGATGTCGGCGGTCACGAGCGCGAACACGCCGGCGGCTATCGCGCCGGTGAGAGCGCGGGTGAGGCCCAGGGCGAGTCGCCAGGGCCGGTTGGCGCGGACCATGCCGCTGAGGAGGCGGAGGTTGCCCGTGAGTACTCGCGCGGTGAACGCGGTGCCGTCGTCGTCGACGTCGGTGCCGAGCTGACGGACCCGATGACGCAGCGCGGACCGTGACGGGGACTTCTGGTGCTCGCGCAGGTCATCGGCGTCGGCCCCGAGCAGCTGCCCGACGAGTCCGGTGATGATCCCGCGCGTCCGCTGCCGGACTCCGGTCGCACCGAGTGCGGGTACCGAGAGGACCGCGACGCCGTGCACCGCATTGGCGTGGGCCACCACGGGCCGTTTTCCGACGTGCAGCGGCAGGTCGGTCATACAGACGACCAGGTCCCACTCGTGGTCGAGCATGAGATCGCGCGTGGCGTCGACGATCTCGGCGTCGCCGGCCGGGGGTTGCACCACCGCGGCCTCGACGAGCTCGACCTGCCATCGGGCGCCGGGAAACGTCGTCTGGACGTGATCGGCCAGGTTCGCCTCGACGAGTTTGCGTGCGAGGCCGATGGCCTGTCCGGGGGCGGCGACGACGCCGAGGACCACGACGGGATCGGCGGGGTCACCGGGATCGACGGGATCGGTGGGCGCGGGAGACGGATTGTCTGCGGCGGAGTCCATCGGGCGGCCGCGCTCAGGCGAAACGGGCCGCGAGCGCGCGGAGAGTTCCCTCGATCCCCTTGCCGTTCTTCTTGTCGTATCCGATGAGTTCCATGACCTTCGGGACGCGCAGGGTCGAGTAGTCGAAGGTCTCGGTGACCGTGGTGGTGGTCGGTGAGGTGGCCTCGAGGTCCCAGCGCCAGCGATGACCGAACGGGTGCTGCCATTCGACGACCCGGTCGGTCTCGACGTCGGTGGCCGTCGAGGTGATCTTGTAGGGCACCCCGTACTGCTTCATCCCGACGCTGAACCGCGCGCCGCGGGTGAGGGTCTCGGGTCCCTCGACCGGGGTGTCGCGCACCGTGCCCGAACCGTCGAGTTCGGGATGGCGGTGCGGATTGGCGACGAGTGCGAAGACCTCGGTGGCCGGGGCGTTGACGACGACCCGACGGGAGACCTTGTGCGGACCGGAATCGACGGTGGTGACGGGTTCGGAAGCCATATGTCCACGGTACCCAGTAGGGCAAGGTACGTAGTCGGGACGGCGTACAGCCGTCCAACGTGCCCCGGTTGAGGAAGTATCAGTCGGCGGTGCGCTTGCGGCGCGGCTGCCAGACGACGAGCGCATTGGTGCGCGGCACCGGGACGAGCTCGCCCCCGCGTCGGGTCCGGGCGGCCTGCGCCTGGACCTCGTCGGTCAGTTCGCGTACGCGGTGCTGCAACGCCTCGACCTGGTTGCTGAGATCGATGATGCGTTTGATGCCGGCGAGGTTGACGCCCTCCTCCTGCGAGAGACGCTGGATCTCTCGCAGGAGTTCGACGTCGCGGGACGAGTAGCGGCGTCCGCCGCCACTCGTCCGCTGGGGGGTGACCAGACCCAGTCGGTCATAGGTCCGCAGGGTCTGGGCGTGCATGCCGGCGAGTTCGGCGGCCACCGAGATCATGAATGTCGCGCTGTCGGCGTCGAAGTTCTTCTGGCCGGCCATGACTCACCTACCCCAGTTCGCTCTCGGGTCGAAACCGCTGGCGCGTTCGGCCTGATCGTAGGCGCGCATGGCCTCTACCGCGGCGTCGTCGAGCTTGTCGGGCACCGCGACCTTGACGGTGACGAGCAAATCGCCCGCACCCCCGGAACGCTTGGGGACGCCTCGGCCGCGCACCCGCAGGGTCCGTCCGTCGGTGGTGTTCGCCGGGATCTTGACCCCGACCGAACCCTCGAGCGTCGGCACCGAGACCGTCGCGCCGAGAACGAGTTCGGAGATGCGTACCGGCAACTGCACACGCAGGTCGTTGCCGCTGCGGGTGAACTGTTTGGAGGGCGTGACATGGACGACGACGTACAGGTCGCCCGACGGCGCGCCGCGCCGACCGGCCTCACCCTGCCCGGCGAGCCGGATGCGTTGTCCGTCTTCGACTCCGGCCGGGATGCGGACATTGATGGTGCGGGCGCGGACCTTCACGCCGCTGCCGTCGCAGTCGGTGCACGGATCGTCGATGCGTGAACCGGTGCCCTGGCAGTCCTGGCACGGCTCGCTGAATCCGAACGCTCCCTGGTTGCGGCTGACGAAGCCGGAACCGTTGCAGTTGGCGCAGACCCGCGGACTGGTGCCCGGCTTGGCGCCGGAACCGTGACAGGTCGTGCAGGGGGACGGGCTGGTCACCCGCAGCGGAACCGTGGTCCCGAGCGCCGCGTCCTTGAAGGACAGGGTCGTCTCGGTCTCGAGGTCCTTGCCGCGGCGCGGACGACTCGCCGTCGAGGTGCGCTGTGTTCCGCCACCGCGGTTGAAGAGCCCGTCGAAGATGTCGCCGAATCCGCCGCCGCCACCGGCCGTCTGCGCCCCGCCGAACAGGTCGCCGAGGTCGAAGTCGTTGCCGCCGCCGGTCGTGTACGTCGTGCCGCCACCGGGGAATCCGCCCGGGAAGCCGTTGCCGCCGCCGCGGAATCGTCCGCCGGCGAACATGGCTCGCGTCTCGTCGTATTCTTTGCGCTTCTCGGGATCGCCGAGCACGCTGTGGGCTTCGGACACCCGCTTGAAGCGTTCTTCGGCCGCGGCGTCACCCGGATTCGCGTCCGGATGCAGCTCGCGAGCGAGCTTGCGATAGGCCTTCTTGATCTCTTCAGCCGAAGCGTCAGAAGCAACGCCCAGGTCCTTGTAGAAGTCGTGTTCTAACCACTCACGTTGTGGTGCCACCAGACGTCACCTCCCTTGAGTTCTGTTGTCTGGATTGGTGTTTGATTTGTGGACCACCTGCCCCCTGAGGTGCGGGCGAAGCGAGCCACGAAGGGTTCGTCGCCCTTCGTGGCTCGTCGCACCTCAGGGATCGGCGGTGGGTTCGCCCTCAGGGTTCACCCGCGGTCGCTCTATTGTGCACCGGTCGGGTCTGCGGCGGGGTCGGGATCGGTGACCGTCACCATGGCGGTGCGGATCACCTTCTCGCCCAGTCGATACCCGCATCGATACACCGCTCCGATGACCGGACGCTCGCCGGTGCCGTCATGCTGCACGGCCTCGTGGAGTTCGGGATTGAACTCGTCGCCGGCCGCGCCGAAGGCGACGAGCCCCTCGGCCGCCAGCACGCCGGTCAGCTTGTCGGCGACCGCACGCAGCGGACCGCTCTCGAGATCGCCGTGCTCGCGGGCACGGTCGAGGTCGTCGATGATCGGGAGCAGCTTGTCGATCAGGATCTGCTTGCCGTAGGCGACAGATCCCTGCTTCTCCTCCGCGGCCCGCCGCCGGAAGTTGGCGAACTGCGCGCGTTCCCGTTGCAGATCGGCCGTCAGTTCGGCGACGCGGGCATCCGGTTCGCCGGCTGCGCCGTCGGCCTGCTGCTCATCCGCCTGTGACTCGTCGGCGATCGGTTCGGCGTCTGCCGGGCCGGGGCCGGCGGCCGGCTCGTCGCGCACCTCACCGGTTTCCGGATCGATGCGACGACGGTCGGTCACCGTCACCGGCTCCTCGCCGGACCCATTCGCCGAATGGGATCCTGCGGTCACTTGTTCTCCTTCGAGTCGGTCTCGTCGACGACCTCGGCGTCGACGACATCGGGATCGCTGTCGGCGCCGGCTGCCTCACCGTCGGGGGTTTCCGCGGCGGCGTTGGCGTAGATCGCCTGGCCGAGGGCCTGGGACTCCTCCGACAGCTTCTCGATCGCGGACTTGATCGCGGCGGAGTCGTTGCCCTTCAGCGCTTCCTGCGCGCCGGCGACAGCGGCCTCGACCTTGTCCTTGAGCTCCGCGGGGACCTTGTCCTCGTTCTCCTTGAGGAACTTCTCGGTCTGGTGGACGAGCGATTCCGCCTGGTTGCGGGTCTCGGCCTCCTCGCGGCGCTTGCGGTCCTCGTCCGCGTGGGCCTCCGCGTCCTTGATCATGCGGTCGATCTCGTCCTTGCTCAGGCCGGAACCGTCCTGGATGCGGATCGAGTTCTCCTTGCCGGTGCCCTTGTCCTTGGCGGTGACGTGCACGATGCCGTTGGCGTCGATGTCGAAGGTCACCTCGATCTGCGGGACACCCTGCGGCGCGGGCGCGATGCCGCCCAGCTCGAAGCTGCCGAGCAACTTGTTGTGCGACGCGATCTCGCGCTCACCCTGGTAGACCTGGATCTGCACCGACGGCTGGTTGTCCTCGGCCGTGGTGTAGGTCTCCGAGCGCTTGGTCGGGATCGTGGTGTTGCGCTCGATCAGCTTGTGCATGACGCCGCCCTTGGTCTCGATACCGAGCGACAGCGGGGTCACGTCGAGGAGCAGCACGTCCTTGACCTCACCGCGGAGCACACCGGCCTGCAGTGCGGCGCCGACGGCGACGACCTCGTCCGGGTTGACGCCCTTGTTGGGCTCGCGGCCGCCGGTCAGTTCCTTGACCAGGTCGGTGACGGCCGGCATACGGGTCGAACCACCGACGAGCACGACGTGGTCGATGTCGCCGACGGAGATGCCCGCATCCTTGATGACGGCCTGGAACGGTGCGCGGGTGCGCTCCAGCAGATCAGAGGTGATCTTCTGGAACTCGCTGCGCGAGAGCTGCTCGTCGAGGAACAGCGGGTTCTTGTCGGCGTCGACGGTGATGTAGGGCAGGTTGATCGAGGTGCTCTGCGAGCTCGAGAGTTCGATCTTGGCCTTCTCGGCAGCCTCACGCAGACGCTGCAGGGCCATCTTGTCCTTGGTCAGGTCGATGCCGTTCTGGCTCTTGAACTTCTCGACGAGCCAGTCGACGACACGCTGATCCCAGTCGTCACCACCGAGGTGGTTGTCACCGGAGGTCGCACGGACCTCCACGACGCCGTCGCCGATCTCGAGCAGCGAGACGTCGAACGTACCGCCACCGAGGTCGAAGACCAGGATGGTCTGTTCCTTCTCGCCCTTGTCCAGGCCGTAGGCCAGAGCGGCCGCGGTGGGCTCGTTGACGATGCGGAGCACGTTGAGGCCGGCGATCTGGCCGGCTTCCTTGGTGGCCTGGCGCTGGGAGTCGTTGAAGTACGCGGGCACCGTGATGACGGCGTCGGTGACGTCCTCGCCCAGGTACGACTCGGCGTCGCGCTTCAGCTTCATGAGCGTGCGCGCACTGATCTCCTGCGGGGTGTACTTCTTGTCGTCGATCTCGACGGTCCAGTCGCCTTCGCCCATGTGGCGCTTGACGGAGCGGATGGTGCGGTCGACGTTGGTGACCGCCTGGTTCTTTGCGGGCTGACCGACCAGCACCTCGCCGTTACGCGCGAACGCGACCACGGACGGCGTGGTCCGGGCGCCCTCGGCGTTGGCGATGACAGCGGCTTCGCCGCCTTCGAGCACCGCCACCACCGAGTTGGTGGTGCCGAGGTCGATTCCAACAGCACGAGACATGTTTGGCTTCCTCCTAGTTTGTGGGTGTGCACCCGAGTTCTGGTTCCCGCGGCTCGACCGGAACGATCGGACCGGGGTTGATGTCCGAAGCCTGCGGGACCGGACTTCAGTGCGTCCGACTCATGTCCTACTGAAAAAGCGGGTCCGAGTCAAACCGACTTGAGTCCTTGTCGCTCAGGTTTCTCGAAGTGTGTAACGGGGCGCATCCGAAGATTGTTCCCCGATGCTCCAAAAAAGTTGAGCACACCTCACTCAGGGCTCGGCGGCGGGTCGGATTCGCAACCGCCGCGCCCACGCGCGATGCCCCTGACATGGAACGCGTATGACGTTGAGTCCGGATTCCGAACCCGACGTCATACGGATCAGCCGAGGGATGCCCGGCGGGCCATCGAACCTTGACACCCCGGACCGGGCACGGCAGATTTCAACAGGAACCGCGCGCTTCCACTTCGGGTGGCCGTCTCACGGCACGCCCACCAAACTCGAGGACGGCCGATGACGCCACGCCCGCCACTTCCCGATACCGCCGCGCCGGCCCGGCCCCATCGGATCGCGGTGTGGGGGCCGGGCGAGGTCGGCGGCGCGGTGATCCGCGCCGCCGTCGCCGATCCCGCCTTCGAGGTGGTGGGTGCCCTGGTCCGCAACCCGGAAAAGGACGGGCGCGACATCGGCGAGCTGGTGCGCACCGACCCCATCGGGATTCCGGCCACCACCGATCGCGAAGCGATCAAGGCACTCGATGTCGACTGCGTCGTGGTCACCCCTGCGCCGGCCGCGGTGCTCAAGGGCCTCGACGACGACGTCGTCGACCTGCTCGCCTCGGGCAAGAACGTGGTCGCGACCGCGGCGTATCACAACGTGTCGATGCCGAACTGGATGAGTCCGTTCCGCAAATCGCCGCGGCAACTGCTCGAGGCGTGCCTGGCGGGCGGTTCGACGCTGCACGGCACCGGAGTCCATCCCACGTTCATCGTCGAACGGCTGGCGATGACGATGGCCAAGGCGATGTCGTCGGTCAGCCACGTCCGGTCGGTCGAGGCCGTCGACTTCACCAGCGCGGGGTCGATGTGGGGAGGCCTCGGAGCACTGGGTTTCGGCGCCGACCTCGACTCCCTGGGCCCGGATTCGCCGGTGGCCCGGGGCGGCGACCTCTACTACGGCGACCTCACCGGCAACGTCGCCCATGCGCTCTACGGCTCCGACAGTTCCGAGGTCCGGGTGGAGACGTCGCTGCGGGGTCTTCCCGCCGCCGAGGACGCCCGGGTCGGCACGACCACGATCGAGAAGGGAACCGCGGCCGCACTGCACCTGACCCATCGCGGATACCTCGGCGATCATCACTTCTTCACCAACGAGGAATGCTGGTACCTCGCCGCCGCGGACGTCGTCTACCGCGGCGACGACCTCCCCTTCGGCGGGTTCACCAGCCCGATCGCCTACACGCTGGTCGTGAGCGGCGAGCCGGCCGAGATGCGGACCCAGCTGGAGTTCGGCATCGGTGCGGGCCATACCAATCCGATCACCACGGCGTCGGTGCGAGCGGTGCTCGACGCGATCCCGGCGGTCGTGGCCGCCGAGCCGGGAGTGCTCATCGACGACATCGGCCCGCACTACCGGCGCGACGACCGGGTCCGGTTCTCGTGAGCGACTCCTCACGACCCGAGGTCGACGCGTGGAACGGTCTCGTCGATGCGCTCCGGGCCGCGGGCGACAAGATCGCGCTCGACACAGCCGGGCTCGGTCCTGCCGAACAGGCCGACGGCTACCGCGCACTCATCCGCGGATTGTCGAATCAGTTGTCTCGCTTCGATGTCGACCGGGAGCGTCCCGAACTGGTGCCCTTCAACGGGTGGCGACACAAGTTCCTGATGGACAATCCGGACTTCCGATACTGGGTGGCCGACGTGCGGAGCGACCGGTCGTACCGCATCCGCGGGAATCGTGGCGACGCCGTGTACGTCTCGGTCACCGCCTACCGACGTACCGGTGGCATCAACTCGGAGGCCACCGCCCGGATCGACAGCGACGCGATCGATTTCGACGACGATGGTTCGTTCGAGATCCTCGTCGGCGGTGATGCCGGGTCCGACAACGGCGCGGACCATCTGGATCTGCCCGAGAAGTCCTCGGTGATCTGGGTGCGCTTCTTCCACGACGACGCCTCCCGCGGCGAGGCGGGGCGGTGCACCATCGAACCGCTCGTCGAACCACCCACTCCCCCGGCGCTGGACCCGGCGAAGTTCTGCGCGCGACTCGGCACGCTCGGCACCATGACGTCGATGTTGCCGACGATCTTCGAGGTGTCCACCAAGGACGACCACGATCCCCCGAACACGATGCGGCACTGGTCGGAGATGTCCGGCGGCGCGGTGTTCACCGAACCGGGCATCCACTACGTGCGCGGCGGTTGGCAGCTCGACCCCGGGCAGGCGCTGGTGATCGAGGGAGACGTCGTCGACTGCCGGTACTGGAACATTCTCGCCTACAGCCGATTCCTGAACTCGCTCGACTTCCGGTACCGCCCCGTCTCGTACACGGGCGGAACGGCGACCCTCGTCGACGGCCGCTATCGGTTCGTCGTCGCCGCCGAAGACCCCGGCGCAGGAGACTGGATCGACACGGAAGGCCGGGATTTCGGCATCGTCGT
Source organism: Gordonia terrae (assembly GCF_051789125.1). GTDB lineage: Bacteria > Actinomycetota > Actinomycetes > Mycobacteriales > Mycobacteriaceae > Gordonia > Gordonia terrae_A. Next base: position 4,554,028 of record NZ_CP196526.1, read on the forward strand.
GATGCGTTTCCTGCAGCCGGCCGACACCCCCGCACTCCCCTCCGCCCGGGTCGTCGGGCTCGACGAATTGCGAGATGCCCCATGACCCGTTGGGCAGCGCCCGAGCGGACCGGGACAGCACGGAACATCTACGCCTCGGCCGAGGCTGACCGCGCGGCCCATCCCGACCGCTACCGGCTCGGCGCCCAGACCGCGGACGGGCTCGTCGAACGCGCGACGGGCGAGCACGGCGTCGAAGGACTGGGCGACCCCGCCGAGTGGCGGCCGGGCCTGGAGCAGTATCTCGAGTCGGCAGCAACCGACGGTCGGTTGAACGCGGTCGGGGTCCGTCACGCCCAGGACGCGGCCGTCGGAAAGCTGCGTGCCCGCTCGATCTTCGACAAGACGCTGCGTACCGATCCCGCAGTGGCACAGCGGTCCATCGCACCACCCATCGTGATCATCGGCGGGTGGCGTACCGGTACCACGTTCCTGTTCCGGCTCCTCGCCCGCGACCCGCGCCTGCGGGCACCGCGACCGCTGGAACTGTACGCTCCCTGGCGGGCCGCGCGGATGACCCCCGACGAGCGCGAGCGGTTCGTCGAAGATCAAGCGCGTCAGCCGAATCCACTTCAGCTGCTCAATCCGTCCATGGCCGCCGTCCACGACTCCGGACCGCTCCTCCCGGAGGAGTGCGTTCTGGGGATGGGGACCACCATGCGCAACTGGGGATTCAGCTCCACGATGCGCCTCGACGGGTACTCGTCGTGGCTCGCCACCCAGGATTTCGCCGCCGAGTACACCAACCACCGGCGCATGTTGCAGATCCTCGACGACGGTTCGGATCGACGCTGGTTGCTCAAAGCGCCCGCGCACACACCAGAACTCGGCCACCTCGCCGCCACGTATCCCGGTGTCTGCATCGTGCACCTGCACCGCGACATCGTGGAGACCGTGGCATCGGGGGCCAGCCTGTTCGCGACGTACCGCTCGACCTACAGCGACGACGTGGACGGACACGATGTCGGCCGATTCCAGATCGAGCAGTCCGAGCTGTGGTTCCGGCGGGCGCTGGAGTTCCGGTCGTCGCCCGCGGCGACATCGACGACGATCCTCGACCTCGATTACCGGGACCTGGTGGCCCGACCCGAGACGACGATCGGCCGGGTCTACGCCGCGGCCGACATCGATCCGCCCGATATCGCCACACTGCTCGCCGAACACGATGCCGCGCAACCACGCCACGGAAAGGGCCGACACCGGTACAGGCCCGAGGAATTCGGCATCGACCCCGATGCGCTCCGGAAACGGATGGCGTTCTACACCGACGCCGTCTCCGCCTGGACGTGACGTATCCGGGCGCACCGGCCCCGGCGATGCCGGATCAGCCGCCGGACACCTCGTCGGGCTCGGAGAACTGACGCGACACTCCGGCGAGGAATGCTGTCACCATCTCGACGAAGAGGCGTTCATCGGTCCAGCGTGCGGTCTCCATCGAGCGCGCCAGATCAGGATCGAACTGCTCTGGGTTCTCGAACGGGGCCATGGCCGGTCTTCCCGTGGCGATACACATCGCCGAACCGATGGTCATCCGATGGACCGATTCCAGGATGAACATCTGCGAGTCGAGCGGCACACCGCACAGTCCCAGGATTCGGCAGTGTTCGGCGTAGAGCCGTTCCAGTAGCCCTCGCGGGAAGTGCTCGACGACGATCGGCACAGCTCGCTGATGGGTGAGCAGCGCCTGACGGAACAGCACACTGGCGCTGACGAGCCAGTGCTGCCAGTCCTCGCCGTCGGTTGGGTCGGGTTGTCGCGACGTCTCCGAGACGACGAGGCGAGCGACCGCTGACAGGATCTCGGCTTTGTCGTCGAAGTGGTTGTACAGCGACGGCGAGCGGACACCGAGCTTCGCCGCCATCTTCTCCAGACTCAGCGCCCCTGGCCCATCGGCATCGATGATGTCCAGGGCGGCGCGAACAGCGTTCTCGCGCTGGATCATCGGCTTTCGGCCCACGGGCACCCTCTTCTCTGCGTCGGCTCACAAAGTGTACGCGGGAACTCTCTTGACGATTTATACTAATGCCACTAGTTTATTTGAGTGAGCCGGGTCACAGCCACCCCGGACCGTCCGTCACCGGGCTCGTCAGTGGTGACGTCGCAACTGTCATGAAGAGGAGCGGCCAGTGGTAGTCGTCGATGATCGATCACAGACGATCCAGGACCGGCGAACTCGTGCCCTGCGGGCATTGCTCGGTCATCTCGATGGGAAAGCGACCGACCAGGTCCCCGAGATCCAACCGTTCAGGGCGATCGACTACCACGACCCCGTGCGCGCCGAACTCGAGCGAGATCGCATCTTCGGCGAGGTTCCCTTCATCGTCGCGCACTCGTCGGAGATTCCCAGGAACAACGACTTCGTATCGATCGACCTGCCGCGCAACAAGGTCGTCGTCATCCGTCAGCGGGACGGAAGTGTCAAGGCCTTCATCAATGCCTGCCGGCATCGGGGCGCCCAGTTGGTGACCGAGAAATCCGGCACATGCCGGTTGTTCTCGTGCCCGTATCACCGGTGGTCATACAGCCCTGACGGCACACTCCGAACGGTCACGTTGGACGACACCTTCGGCGACTTCGACAGGACGAAGTCCGGTTTGGTGAGCCTTCCGGTGGAGGAGCGACATGGGTTCATCTGGGTCGTCGACAACGCGCACCGCGAGATCGATGTCGCGGCCTGGCTCGGACCCGACATGGACGCGCTCATGGCCGAGTACGGGATCGCTGATCTGATCAGTGTCGATCCGCATCCCTATGAGCGACCGGTCAATTGGAAGATCATGCAGGACGGCTTTCTCGACAACTATCACGTGAAGTACGCGCATCCCAACACCGCCGGAAAGATGCTCCACACCAACGCGGTCACTCTCGAGGACTTCGGACGTTCCTTCTGGTTCCTGACGGCCCGCAAGACTCTGGACCAGTTCATCGGCACCGAAGTGAAGTGGACCGCGGAGATGGAGGCGCACACCATCGAGAGTTGCTTCCTGGCGCCCAACACGATGCTGCTCAAGCACGCCACCCACTTCGAGCTGTTGACGTTCCGCCCGATCGGGGCGGACCCCAACCGTTCGATCATGGAAATGCGCATCCTGGCACCGAGTATCGCCGACAGCGGGCTCGAACCCGAACACTGGCAGCGCCGGTGGGCCAAGAACTGGGGCCTCCTCGTGTCGATCCTTCACGATGAGGACTTTCCCATCCTGGACAGTTCGCAGGCGGCCTTGTCGAGTCTCGATGCCGGAACGATGCTGTTGGGCCGCAACGAGATCGCAAGCCACCTCTTTCGGCGTGAGGTGGACCGGTTGATCAGTACCCCCGAGAGCCGACGATGGCCCTCGACGTAGGTCGTCACGACGACATCGACTGGGATCTGGTCACGCTCCACTGGAACGACGGGCCGCCGGTCGGAGATGCACACGAGCTGATCGAGCGCGCGCGCCGGGTCGACGCGGAGATGAGCTTCACTTCGGTTGGCGCGCAACGGCAACAGCATGGTTCGTCGTGCACCGCCGAGGTGTTCACGCGACTGCGCCGGTGGGCAGCACCACGAACGGACGGCGTCAGCCTCGCAGCTGTTCTCACCTTCACCCAGAACCCGACCGACGGTCCGATCGTGGTGAGCGCAGTGGTCGATCCGGACTTCCGTTCCACCGGAGTCATCACCGCGGCCTTCGAGGCGCTCGGACCCGGTCGCCGCTTCGCCGCACATACCGGCGTCGACGTCCTTGCCTGCGCATTCGGGTCACATCCCGCAGCGCTCAGGGCAGCAGGCCGGGCCGGCGCGACCATCGTCGCCGAAAGAGATGTGCTGGTGCCTTCCTCGACGTCACCGCTGCACTCGGCGACCGGCTCGGGACGCATCCACTCGGTCCGGCGCGACCTCGAGCACAGCAGCGACACCCACTCGGTGTGGCAGCACCTCGAACCCACGTCTGCACCCACCGTGTATGCGGTGGCCGGCGACTCGGGCACCACGGTCGGCCACTTCGCTGTCGACAACCGTGACGAGGCAACTCGTTTGACGATTCGCGCCACACGCCCCGGTGTCGCGAGCCCTGCGGTCACGATCAATGCTCTCGTCGACGCCGCGGCAGCGCTACTGCACGACCGTGATCCCGCACAGATCGAGGTCACCGTGGACACCGGTGACCGACCTCTCCTGGAAGCGCTCCGATCCGCAGGCTTTCACCACGACCGCACCGATGTGGCATTCGCCATGCGCGCCGCATCCGACCCCCAACCCGGTCCCGACGAGAGTCGCCACCGACACCGGACCACAGCTCCAGCCCTCCTCGACACACCCCGTCACCGAAGGAACGCACCATGAACCACGACATCCTGCGCCCGCTGTCAGCCTGGGCGATTCGGCAACCCGACTCTCCGGTCATCGAGTGCGACGGCTCGGTTCTCACCCGGGGCGAGCTGGACGAACGCGCTGAGCGAGTCGCGGACGCTCTCGTCGCGCGGGGAATCCAGCTCGGCGACCGGGTCGCGATCGTCGGTCGACCCTCTGACAACTGGGCGGTGGTCGCCGTGGGGATCATCAAGACCCGAGCGGTGCTGTGCCCGCTGAACGAGCGCAACGGCCCGGTCGAACTCACCCAGGCCATCACCAAACTCGAGCCCAGCCTGATAGTGGCGGTCGACGCGTTCCGGCCGGCGGTCGACGCGGTGGTCGCGGATCTCGACGACGCCCCGCCGGTCGCCGATCTCGATGCACTGGCCGTGCACACCCCACCCTCGACACCGGCCGGGCGGGAGACCCCGACGACCTCCGGTGATCACCCCGTCGCGATCCTGTCCACCTCGGGATCGACCGGATCACCAAAAGGCGTTGTCTTCACCCATGATTCACTGACGAACGCCTTCTTCGAGTGGTGCCTCCAAGAGCCCGGTTTCATGCGGGTCAGGTCGCTCAACGTCAGCTCGATGGCCTTCGGCGCCGGGCTGCTCAACGGATTCCTGGCCCCACTGGTGCTCGGTGGGAGCGCCGTCTTCCTGCCTGACTGGGACCCCCGCGTGGCCCTTGCCCTCATCCGCGACAGCAACATCTCGCACCTGGGAGCGACCACCATCTTCTACGAGCAGATGGCTTCCGACCCGGCATTCGCCGATGCCGATCTGTCCTCGCTGACAGTCGCTTTCACCGGAGGCAACCCGGTCACCACTGAACTGATCAACTCGTGGGCCGCCAAGGGTATCGGGCTGCGCCAGGTGTACGGCCTCACCGAATCACAATCGAACGCCTCCGTACCCACCGTCGAGATGGCGATCCATCACCCCGACAGCGTGGGACTCGGCGGCATCCTCAACACCTTCACCGTGCGGAATGCAGATGGAAATGCCTGCACCGCGGGAGAAGCCGGCGAGATCTGGATCTCCGGCCCCGGGCTCGCAGCCGGTTACTGGCGTGACGAGGAGCAGACGAACGCCAACTTCGTCGACGGCTGGCTGCGCACCGGCGATGTCGCCGCACGCGACGAGGACGGTCTGCTGCGGATCGTCGGCCGCATCAAGGACGTGATCATCTCGGGCGGCATCAACATCTACGCCGCAGAACTCGAACGGGTCATCATGGAACTCGATGGTGTCATCGAGGTCGCGGTGATCGGCGTCGCCGACGCGCAGTTCGGGGAGGCCCCGGCGGTGCTGCTACGCGCGGGCGGTGGACTGTCAGCCCATGATGTCGTCCACCACTGCCGGTCCCGCCTCGCCCGGTTCAAGACACCCAGGTACGTCGAATTCGTTGCCGACCCGCTTCCGAGAACGGCCGGGATGAAGATCGACAAGGCGCCGCTGCGGAGTCGGTACGCCGACCTGCCGTCATGGGCGACCACGGTCAACGCCGACGAACTGCAGGGCAGCGCCTGACGCTCGACGGCCCGGTCCTCACAAACGACACACCCCGGCGGGACGTGGTCGGTCCACGCACCCGCCGGGGTGTGGCGTCGTCGAGGCGAGATCAGGCTGCGGTCACCTTCGCATCGGCGGCGGCTTCCAGTGCCTGCGCGACGATCTCGGCGATATCGGTCATCGGCCGCACGTCGAGGGCGTCGAGCACCTCGGCCGGCACGTCGTCGAGGTCGGGCTCATTGCGCTGCGGGATGAAGACGGTCTTCAATCCGTTGCGTTGTGCGGCAAGCAGTTTCTGCTTGACCCCACCGATCGGCAGGACGCGCCCGTTGAGCGTGACCTCGCCGGTCATCCCGACATCGCTGCGCACCTGACGACCCGTCGCCATCGATACCAGCGCGGTGACCATGGTGACGCCGGCGCTCGGACCGTCCTTGGGCACCGCTCCGGCCGGAACGTGCACGTGGATGGTCTTGTCGAGCGCCTTCGGGTCGACGCCGAGTTGCTCGGCATGCGCCCGCACGTACGACAGTGCGATCTGTGCCGACTCCTTCATCACGTCGCCGAGCTGCCCGGTCAGCTTCAGACCCGGCTCGCCGTCGGTGGCGTTGACCTCGATGAAGAGGACATCGCCGCCCATTCCCGTGACCGCGAGACCCGTTGCGACACCGGGGACCGCCGTCCGTTCCGCCGCCTCCGGCGTGAACCGCGGCCGACCGAGGTAGTCGCGCAGGTCCGGCTCGTCGATGGTGACCGGAGCTGTCGCCTTGTCCCCCTCCCCCGATTCGACCGCGAGGTTGGTCGCGGCCTTGCGCAACGCCTTCGCGAGCAGCCGTTCGAACTGCCGCACACCGGGTTCGCGGGTGTAGTTGGCCGCGATCTCCCGCAACGCCGCATCGGTGACGGTCACCTCGTCGGCGGTCAGCGCCGCACGCTCGGCCTGCCGGGGTAGCAGGTAGTCGCGGGCGATGGCGACCTTGTCGTCCTCGGTGTAGCCGTCGAGCGTGACCAGCTCCATCCGGTCGAGCAGCGCCGACGGGATGTTCTCGATGACGTTGGCCGTCGCGAGGAACAACACGTCGGACAGGTCGAGATCGAGATCGAGGTAGTGATCGCGGAAGGTGTGGTTCTGCGCGGGGTCGAGGACCTCCAGCAGAGCCGCCGCCGGGTCGCCCCGGTAGTCCGACCCCACCTTGTCGATCTCGTCCAGCAGCACAACGGGATTCATCGACCCCGCCTCGCCGATGGCACGCACGATCCGGCCGGGCAGCGCGCCGACGTAGGTACGGCGGTGACCGCGGATCTCCGACTCGTCGCGCACACCGCCGAGGGCGACGCGCACGAACTTGCGTCCGAGCGCCCGGGCGACGCTCTCGCCGAGCGAGGTCTTGCCGACGCCGGGAGGGCCGGCGAGCACCATCACGGCGCCCGACCCGCGTCCACCGACGACCTGGAGGCCGCGTTCGGCGCGGCGGGCACGCACCGCCAGGTATTCGACGATGCGGTCCTTCACGTCATCGAGACCGTGGTGATCGGCGTCGAGGATCTCGCGCGCGCCCTTCACGTCGGTGGAGTCCTCGGTACGTGTGTTCCACGGCAGCTCGAGGACGGTGTCGAGCCAGGTGCGAATCCATCCGGTCTCCGGCGACTGGTCGCTGGCGCGTTCGAGCTTGCCCACCTCGCGGAGCGCTGCTTCACGCACCTTCTCCGGCAGGTCCGCCTCTTCCACGCGGCCGCGGTAGTCGTCGGCGCCCTCGGGTTCGTCCTCACCGAGCTCCTTGCGAATGGCGGCGAGTTGCTGTCGCAGCAGGAATTCCTTCTGCTGCTTGTCCATACCCGCGCGGACGTCCTCGGCGATCTTCTCGGTCACCTCGGACTCGGCGAGGTGGTCGCCGGTCCACTCGATGAGCAGGCGCAACCGCGCAGCGGTCACCGGGGTCTCGAGCAGCTCCCGCTTCTGTTCGTCGGTCAGCCACGAGGCATAGCCCGACGTGTCGGCGAGATCGGACGGGTCACTCATCTTGTTCACGGCGTCGATGAGCTGCCAGGCCTCCCGGCGCTGCAGCATGGCCAGGACGAGCTTCTTGTACTCGGCCGCCAGGTCGCGGTCTGCGTCGGTGATGTCGGCGGACTCGGCCTCGGTCACCTCGACCCAGAGCGCTGCTCCGTGGCCAGGTGTTCCGGTACCGATCTGCGCACGCTGCTCACCCTTGACGACGGCGGCGAGGCCGCCACCCGGGATACGCCCGACCTGCACGATCGACGCGATGACACCGTAGGTGGGATACCGGTCGTCCAAACGCGGCGCCACCAGCAGTTTCCCGGACTCACTCGCCCGGGCGGCGTCGATGGTGGCCTGCGCGGCATCGTCGAGCGGGATGGGCACGACCATGCCGGGCAGCACGACGACGTCAGGAACGAAGAGAACCGGCAGTGAATATGTCTGTGACATGAAACCTCCAGAGTTAAGTCTGACCGACTCAACCCAGATGGCAGGAATCTTGTTCCCGAGCGATTTATGCCAGGAGCGAACGGGGTGGCCACACCCCGGGTAACCGCCGCACCCTCACCACCGTTGGACACACCCACACCCGAATCCGGGGCGGATGTGTCCAACGGGGGTGGGTCTGCTCGACAGGCCGCGAACTCAGGTGAGGTCGACGGCAGCGCGGGTGGCGACCACGACGATCTGCGCGACCACCAGCACCGCGACGGCGACGAGGAACGCCGCCGTGGTGACCACGACACCGGCCGCACCTCGCAGCGCGTCGGACACCGACTGCAGCCACGAGGCGGAAAGATGGTGTGACGGTGAGGTGTCGAGTGTCATGGGCTGTCCTCTTCGTACAACGAGCGGCCCCGTCCTAGTGGCCGCAGTCACAACACTCAATCACAAGTAAGTACTTCTGTGCCAGAAATCGACGCCAAGACTCAGGCCGACGCGAACTCCGCGGCGTCGACCGTCCGAAACCCCGCCCGCCACGAAGTGCGGTACAACCGAACCGACGCCCACACGAGGAGCCTGCATGTCAGTCCTGACCCCCACCACCACTCGTCAGCCGCTGGGCTTCGCCATCGCCCGCATCGCGCTCGGAACCGTACTCGCGGTCGCCGGGGTAGGTCATCTGACCGCCCAGCGGCAGGAGTTCCAGGCGCAGGTGCCCGACTGGGTGCCGTTCAGCAAGGACTTCGTGGTGCTGGCCTCGGGTGGAGTCGAGATCGCGCTCGGCGCAGCCCTCATCGCCCTCCCCCGGCATCGCAAGGTGGTGTCGTGGATCGTGGCCGCCTTCTTCGTCGCCATCTTCCCCGGCAACATCAACCAGTACGTCGAGCACATCGACGCGTTCGGTCTGGACACCGATCAGAAGCGGCTCACGCGACTGTTCTTCCAGCCGCTGCTCGTCATCTGGGCCATCGCAGCCGGCACCGGTGAGCGCCGCGATTCATAGCTCGACGCCGCGGTGACCGCGGTTTGGAGCTAAGGATTCGCGGCGCGTTCCCGGCGGGTGGCCGCGTCCTGGCACGCGGCGTCCACGCCCGCCCGCACCTGCGGCTGCACGTCGGTGCTCGACCGGATGGTGCACGCCGCCACCAGTCCGCCGACCGCACAGCACGCGGCGCACAGATACATCGCGGTCTGGAATCCGCTGCCCAGCGGGTCGCCGGGTCCGGCGTCGATCCCGGCCACCGCGGGCAGCACCGCCACCGCGAGCAGACCGGCCAGTCGCGCGACCGCGTTGTTGACGCCCGACGCGGTTCCGGCGAGCTCGTCGTCGACCGCGGCCAGCGCTGCCGCGGTCAATGGCGCAACGGTGACGGTCATGCCGAGCCCGAACAAGAGCACTCCGGGCAGCACCGCGTCGAGGTAGCCCGCTCCGGGTCCGACGCGCGACATCAGCGCGAATCCCCCCGCCGCGATCAGCGGACCGACGGTCATGGGCAGCCGCGGACCCGTGCGCTGCGCGAGCTTTCCCACCAGCGGCGACCCGAACAACATGATGAACGTGCTCGGGAACATCGCCGCGCCCGCCTCGAACGCCGAGTATCCCAGGCTCTGCTGCAACTGCAGGGCGAGCAGGAACAGCGCACCGCCGAGCGCCGCATAGACGAGCAAGGTGGTGAGGTTGGCGCCGGTGAACTGTGACGAACGGAAGAGGCGGAGCGGCAGCAGCGGCGAACGCACCCTCGACTCCAGGACGACGAACCCGGCGAGGGACGCGAGCCCGGCCAGCCCGGCGACCACCGGCACCAGCGTCCAACCGCTCGACGGACCCTCGATCAAGGCGTAGATCACCCCCGCGAGCCCAGCGGTCATGGCCACCGCACCCGCGACATCGAGCGACCCGTCCGCCGGCGCACCCCGCGAGTCGGGAACATGACGCAGTGCGATCCACAGCGCGCCCAGTGCCAGCGGCACGCTCAGCAGAAATGTCCAGCGCCACGACGCGGCGTCGACCAGCCACCCGCCGACGAACGGCCCGAGAGCGGTGGTCGCACCGGACATCCCGGCCCACAGTCCGACGGCGGCACCTCGATCGGAAGGCCGGATCTCGGCATTGATCAGCGCGAGGCTTCCCGGCACCACGGCCGCAGCCGCGACCCCCTGGACGATCCGGGCGACCACCAGCAGCTCGACAGTCGGCGCGAGGCCGCACGCGACCGTCGCCACCGCGAACACACCGAGTCCCCCGACGAAGATCAACCGCCGTCCGTACCGGTCACCCGCCACACCGCCCAGCAGCAGCAACGCGCTCAGCGTCAGCAGATAACCGTCGAGGACCCACTGCTGTCCACGCAGACCGGTGTCGAGGTCGCGCGCGATCGCGGGCAGCGCGACGTTGACGACCGTGCCGTCGATGAACGCCACACCCGAACCGAGGACCGCGGCGACGATCAGCCACCTGCCGGCAGGCGACGCGGCCGGGACGCCATATGCCTCGATGTCGGCCGACCACTGCTCGCTCATCGGTTCTCGTCCATGTGGGCCTTTCCGGGCTTGCACCTTTTGCCGACCTGTTGTCCCTACCCAGGGTCGGTGGCTCGTCGCCCGCGCGCAACCACTTCGGCGGCGATGACATCGGCGAGCCCATCGAATTGGTGGCCACCCACCGGGTGACGCTGCAGCGTCGCCGACGGGAGGAGCCGCGCGTTCAGGTCCAGGTGCTCGACGGGCACCACCGCGTCGTCGACGCAGTGGTGGAGGGCGACCCCCTTCGAGGCTCCTCGCACCTCAGGGAGCGGGTGGTCGGCGAGGACGTATTGGGGAACATCCCAACCGTCCGGTCCCCAGTTCGGCATCGCAAGCAGCACCACGTGTTCGGGGACCGCGGAATCGGCCTCGGCGAGGACGTGCAACAGCACCGTCGCTCCGAACGAGTGCGCGACGACGGCGTCGGCGGTGTCCAGCCCCGCGAGACACTCCCGGATCGGGCGCGCCCACGCCTCGATCGACATGTCGTCGTCGGAGAACTCCGGCATATCCAGCGTCGCGCCGAGTGCCGCGGACAGCGCCTCGGCGAGCGGGCCGTCGTCGACGTAACCGCCCGCGCCGTGGATGAAGAACAGTCGACGCTCTGTCATGGGATCCCCTCGAAGTCGCGTTCCGTCACAGTCGCTTCTCCTCAGGACTGACTTCGACGCGTGCCCGTTCTCATCGCCCCGCGTTCTCGAGTCCGGCCGACGCTGCGCCGGAACCGACCAGCAGCAGATCGACCATCGCCCGCGCGTCGGAGTCGGTGTACCCGGGGCCGACGATGCACAGGTTCCCGATCGCCCGCAGGAACGTCAGCGCGCAGATGTCCTCGTTGACCTGCCCCGCCGCCTGCGCGGGCTCGAGCAGTGAGGCGAATGCCGGCACGAGGGTGTCGAAGATGAGCGCGTGCAGATCGGTCAGGCTCGGATCGTCGGAGCTGAGGGCGTCGCTCAATCCGTGTTTGGTGACCAGGAAGTCAGTGAATGCCGACGTCCACCGGCACAGCGCTGCGCGCGGCGGGATGCGTTCGGCGAGAAGCTGTTCCGCCAGCGCTGCGCACTCGTCGACCTGGTGCCGGTACACGGCGGTGACCAGTTCGGCACGCGTCGGGAAGTGTCGGTACACGGTGCCGACCCCGACGCCGGCCCGCGCGGCGATGTCGCGCACCGGGGCTTGCACGCCCGCTTCTACGAATGCCGCAGCCGCCGCATCGAGAAGCGCACGGCGGCTGCGCTCGGCCTGCGCCTGACGTGCGTTTTTACGTTCGGTCACCTTCCACCCCTTGCTCGCGGAACATTGTTCCGCTAACTTGGCGGAACATCGTTCCGTTCAGGTTATCGCGCTTGCCGTCCCTCCATCCGAAACCCTCCATCCGAAAGAAGTACCGTGTCCATCGAATTGCTCGCCCGCCAGATCGTCGCCGTCAAGCCCATCGTCGTCCACACCTCGGACCGGCCGTTGCCTCTGACGGTGAAGGTCACCGCCCCACGCACCGGTGATCGCCTCCCGGTCATCGTGTTCTCCCATGGCAACGCCTGGTCGATGGACGGTTACGAGCCACTCGTCGATCATTGGGCTGCTTCGGGTTTCGTCGTCGTACAACCAACACACCTCGACTCCCGGCGGCACGGGATCGGGTTCGACGACCCGAGCTTCGCGACCATCTGGCGCGCGCGGATCGACGACGCCCACGCCGTGATCGACCACCTCCACGAGATTCTGGGCGCGGCCGGTGGAGACCTACGCTCCCGCGTCGACATCGATCGGCTGGCCGCGGTCGGCCACTCGTGGGGCGGCCAGACCGTCGGCGCTCTCCTCGGGGCGCGTGTGATCGGGCCCGACGGGGTCGTCGGCGCGGATCTCGCACATCGAGCTGTGCGAGCGGGTGCACTGCTCGCGACGGCCGGGACCGGGGACAGCCTGAGCGAGTATGCGCGCGAACACCTGCCGTTCATGCGCCCCGACTTCTCGACGATGACGACCCCGACACTGGTCGTCGCCGGCGGCAAGGACGACTCGCCGCTGTCGACTCGCGGTCCGGAATGGCTGACCGATGCGTTCCACCTCAGCCCAGGGGCGACGGACCTGCTGTGGATTCCGGACGGGGAACACACTCTCGGCGGCATCGCAGGCGAGGCGGTACGCGAGACCACCGACGAGAACCCAGCCCGGGTCGCCCTGGTCGCCGGCGCCGTCTCCGCGTATCTGCTCGAGGCCCTCGGCATCAGTTCGGCAGAGTGGGAGGCGTTGCGGCAGAAGTACTCTGAGGACTTCACCCTGCAGCACAAGTGACACCGGCAACCCGCTCGGCCGGGTCGCCGTTATCGAGGACTGCCCGTCTCCAGCAATGACTTGAGACGAGTGAGATCCTCCTCGACCGTTCGGGCGTCACGCTCGAACTCGTCGTCGGACATCGCCAGCTGCCGGATCGTGAACACGACTTCCGCACCGTCGGGGTGCGCAAGCACCCGCAGTGGATTGAGCACCGTGTCCCCGTTCGGGAGGATCACCTCGTGGTCGACGACGCCGAAGTCGTTACGCGCGACGAACCGAACTCTCACCGTGCCCATCGGCGATTCGACGAGTAGCTCGCCTCCCCGTCGCGTGACCTCCGAGGTCGCCAGCCCCGCGGCCCAGCGCGGCAGGTTGTCGGGTTCGGCCGCGAAGTCGTAGACGTTCCCGGGTTCGGTATTGATGACCACACTCACGTGCCGGCTGCGCATGAGCCCAACCTAGTGGCGGCCGGGCGCTGCCCAGCGCACAGTCGACGAAAAACGGCGCCCGGTCGACGAAAAACGGTGCACGGTCGACGAAAAGGGGCGCCCGGTCGACGGAGGGTGCCCGGCGCGGGAGCGCCGGTTCAGGACCGTGACCCGTTCCCCGACTCGACGGGTTCGGCCAGTTCCTTCTCGACGAGCTGTTCGGCGACCTTGGCCAGGGGCGTGTTCGTGTCCTGCGACAAGCGCTTGAGAAGGGCGAAGGCCGCGACCGCGTCGATCCGGAAGCGGTACATGATCATGCCCTTGGCCTGCCCGATGACGTCCCGGCTCGCCAGGGCGCTGCGGAAGTGCTGCTGCTGACGGGCCGCGCGCAGGGCGAGCGCCGCGTGCGTCGCGAACAACAGACCGATCTCCTGCGACTCCTCGTCGAATGCGTCGGTGTGATCGGCGAAGACGTTGAGTGCGCCCATCGTTCCCTGATCGGTGAACAACTTGAACGACAGGCTCGCTCGTACCGGGGTCTCGTCGATGACGCGCGCCGAGAACCGCGGGAAGCGCGGGTCGGACCGGATGTCGTTCATCAGCACGATGTGGTGGTCCCAGGCCGCCTGTAGGCACGGACCCTCGCCCGTCTCCTTCTGGATCTGGTCCACCTCGTTCATCACGGGACCGGTGGGCGCGAGGGTGTCGAAGTTCTTCTTCTGGTCGACCAGGAGGACACCGGCGTGCTGCGCACCGGGAACGTACTCGACAGCGCCCTCGGTGATCGACGACAGGACCTCGCCGGTCGAATCTTGGGTGGACTCCGGTACCGCGTGCATCTGCCGTACCAACTCGGCGATCTTGAAATGAACGTCTGAGTCCACCGGCACTCACCTTTACTTCGATACCGCCGGTCCAGCCCGGCGAGTCACGTGATCGTACAAAACCTAGCGTCTGCTCATCAGGGTCCTTCGTCGCAGAACGCCCGCCGGATGGCCCTCGACTCCCTCGATCTTTGTGATGATGAACTTCTTACTCTTGTCGGATGTGATCTCTACCATGGGGCGAGTGATCAAACGGTTGAGCGTCTCCGTCCTCTGTCTGGTGTCTGCGATCACGGGGGCGGTGGTCACCGGGACTCCGGCGGCACAAGCCGCACCGTGCTCCGATGTCGAGGTGGTGTTCGCCCGCGGCACGGTCGAGACGGCACCTCCGATGGGACTCACCGGAATCTCCTTCGTCGAGGCCGTCCGCTCCCAACTCCCCGGCAAGTCCGTGGCGTCGTACGCGGTGCCCTACCCGGCCAGCGACCAGTTCAACAACCGGATGAAGTTCGCACGGACCGTCGCCGACGGTGTCCGGTCGACACAGAGCCGCATCAAGTACCTGGCCAAGAACTGCCCGGGAACCAAGGTCGTCCTCGGCGGATACTCCCAAGGCGCGGTCGTGGCGGGTTACGCCGTGCACGCCGGACTCGACCTGCCTGCGCGCTACGCCGCGTACGACCGGTTCGTGCCCCCGCCCCTCCCGGCCGACCTCGCTCGCAACGTGTCGGCGATCGTGCTCTACGGCGCGCCGTCGGACCGCTTCATCGACGACATCGGTGCGCCCCCGATCAAGGTGGCGGCCCCGTACCGGAGCAGGACGATCCGCTATTGCATCGCGGGTGACACCATCTGCGACGGCGCACCGGTCGGCGGCCCCAACGCCCTACACGTGCTGTACTCGGTCAACGGAATGACGCTCGAGGGCGCCCGCTACGCCGCGCGGCGCGTCTAGTACGCGCCGACCAGGCGCAACCGGATCAGAAGTCCGGCGCGGGCACGACCTTCGCGAAGGTGCACGCGCCGGACTTCTCCGCTTCGTAGACCAGTGCGAGTTCGGCGTGCTCGAAGCTGCGGAACCACTCGTCCCGGCTGATGTCCCGCCAGCCGCGTGTGTCAATCCTCGGCGCGAGGGGTCAGGCCGACACGGAGGTCGAAGTGGTCGAGCGCGTGCGGCATGTCGACGCTGCCCGCGCGCACCCGCGGCGCCAGCACGTTGTCGTCGAGGTCGAAAGTCCGACAGATCGTGGCCAGCACCGCCGTGCCGAACATCAGCACGAGGTTGCGTCCCGGACACACGCCGGGCCCGTCGCTGAACGGGACCACGCCCGCGAGATCGCGCGCACGGCCGTCCGTCCAGATCTCGGGCGTGAACCGTTGGGCGAAGTCCATCGCGTCGTCGTCGCGTTGGAAGAATTCACCGATCACCACCGTCGTCGCGCCGGCAGGCACGACGCCACCCGCCCACTCGACATCCCGTGTCGCTTCCCGGAGGATGGCGAGCGTCGTCGGCCACAGCCGCAGCGACTCGAGCATCGTCGCGCGCAGGGTCGGCAGCGCACGCACCTCGGTGATGGTCGCGGCCGCGACCTCCGCCCGCGCCCGTGCCGCCGAGTCGGGGTGAGCTGCCAGCAGCGCCAGCGCCCGGTGGATCGCGACCGCCACGGCGTCGAAGGCGAACAGCCAGTGCGGGATCTGCCCGATCGGGTCGAGGGAACCCGGCTTGTCGACCGCATCCCGCACGATGGCGGCCAGCGAGTCCCGGGGCGCCGCCGTCGACAGATGATCCAACCGGCGGCGGAAGTTGTCATATGTCGTGGACCGGCGCGGGTGCGCGTATGCCCAGTTGGCGTCGCGCCGCAGCACCGTCAACACGTCGGTCAGCTCCTCGTCGTCCCTGGCCGAGTCGCCGAACACGAAGCGGCGCACCATGTGCCAATGGGCGACCGCGTACGAATCCCAGGAGAGGCCGTCGGCGGCATTGTTCGCGAAGAGTTCGGCCACCTCGGACTCGATGATCGCCGCGCACCGCCGATGCAGCGAGTGCACGTCCTGAGTCGACTCCAGCGCCAGCTCGTTCAGCTCACGGCGCGCCACCCGATGCCGATCGTCGGAGATCAACACTCCGGTCGGCTGGAACCGTGACAACGCGGCGACCTTCTCCTTCGACGCCGGGGTGAACGGGTCCGGAGTGCCCGTCAGGGTGGCGGTGACCGCGGGCGGGCGCAATGCCACGACCATCGGGCGCGGGAAAGTCAGCCGCAGGGCGTCGGCGTCGTATTTCGAGCGCATGTCGTTCAGAATCCGGGCCGCCCGTCCGTGTGTGTCGAGTCGTCCACCCAGGCGGACCGTCGACTTCCGGCGCGCCACAACACCTTCGGCGACCACCGGGGCGAGCACACCCCCCAGGATGCGGGCTGTGTCACGGACGCCGGCTCGCGCCAGCGACGGCGGAGCGGACCGGGTGTCGTTCTGATCGTGCATGGGTTCTCGCGATTTCCGTGCCATCGCCGACGGCACTCCTTCCGGGGACGTCACGCCCGTGCGCGCAGGGCGTCGACCGCCACCGGTCTACCCGGCCCCCAGACCGCTCAAACGGGGGTTTGGTCGGTCGGACACGAGGGAACGCGGTCGAGGTGTCGGACCCACCCCGATCGGACCCACCCCGATCGAACCCACCCCGATCGAACCCACAGCGACACGAGCAAGGAGCTCCGCATGTCCACCAACGAATCCGCCGCACCCACCGATCCCGACGACCAGCACGACCCCGACGGCGACCCGGAGATGGTGACCTCGAACGCCTCCCAACCCGATCAGGCCGAAGGCGAGGACGACCCGGACGAGACCGGTTAAGCCGCCAGGAGCGCGACGATCGCGCGCGCCAGACCGCGCCGCGCCAGTTGCTGGTCCTGGAAACTGCCGAGCTGCTTCTCCGACACGAGTCCACGCATCGCACCGGGCAGGAAGGCGGCGACCTCGCGAACGCGCTCGGGGTCGACGTCGAGGTCGGCAAAGGCTCGCTGACACGAGTCGATCCACGACGGACCCCACGAGGCGAACTCGTCCGCGGTCTTCGGGAACGTGCGACGGAGTTCGTCGGGGTCGCGCGGCAGGGCTGCCCGCAACGTCTCGATCGCCCGTGACTCCGGCGAGGTGAGTCCCTCGTACATCAGGTCGACGATCGCCTCCACCCGCTGTTTCAGTGGCGCCTCGGGTTTCACACTCACCGGGAGGTCCCCGCGATGTTCGGCGGTGCGGTGCAGCACCGCGGCCCACAGACCGTCGATGTCGCCGAACTGGTACTTGATGGCCCCCCACGTGGCCCCGATGTCCTTGGCGATCCGGTTGCCAGATACCGAAGCCGGGTCGCCGGACGAAAGAGACACGAGTGCCGCGTCGAGCATCGCGTCACGCGTGGCCTGCCCACGACGGTTCGCGCGGCGGCCGCCCGCGGCCGCTCCGTCATCGGCGGCGCGCCGGTCCGCGGGAGGCATGATCGCCGATGGTAGTCAAGGTCGTCGCCGTTCCGCTGACCGGCGAGAGGTTTTGGCCGGGCGCCCCTCGGTTATCCACCCGAGCAAGTGATGACCACCGCGGACGGGGCGGCGCGGCAAACCGATACATGTCGCACATCGTGCCCCGAAAGTTGTGAAACAAACGCTGGTAGTTTGTATCATTAAGCTTCTGCTGTGACTCGTGTCACGGACGGATCGAGGGAGACGACATGACCGGACCCGGTGGCGTGAGCGCTGCTCGACACGCACTTTCCGGTCTGCGGCCGGCCGAGGCGCGTCGCCGGCTCCGACGGCGCGTCTATGTCGATGCCCTGTTCAATTCGCGCGAGCCCGACCGTGTCTCCTGGGCGGTCACCGACGACGGCGCGCGGCTGCGGGTGCACCACCATGGTCCGTCGGGAGCTCCCGTCCTGGTATTGGTCCATGGCTGGTGTTGTTGCATCGAGTACTGGAACCCGCAGATCAACGCACTGTCCGAGCGCTATCACGTCATCGCCTACGACCAGCGCGGACACGGCGAGAGCACCTGGGGCAAACGCAAGTTCGACACCGATGTGCTCGCCGACGACCTGTACGCCGTCGTATCGCAAACGGTGCCGGCCGCTGACAAAGCCGTGTTCGTCGGTCACAGCATGGGCGGCATCACCCTGCAGGCGTGGGCGCATCGCCATCGCGCACAAGCGGAAGCGCGGGCCGCCGCCATGGTCCTCGCCAACACCACGTGGGGCGGGATCGCCACCGAGAGTCGCGTGCTGCCCTTGCTCAACGGTCCGATCAAGGCCCCACTGTGGCTCGCGCAGATGGCATTGTCGCTACCGGTCCCCCTCCCCGGAGACCGGTTCACGCGGAGCCTCATCCGGCACCGCATTCTCAACGGCCGCTCGGCGACCATCGATCATGCCGCGTTCCTCCTCGCGATGACACGGTCGTGCACACCGTCGTCACGCGCGAAGACCGCGGTCGCCCTCGTCCAGCTGGCCTTGGGGCCGGTCGGCGTCGAGGCGATCTCGGTACCCACCACCGTGATCGGCGGTCGCCACGATCTCCTTCTGCCGCACGCGATGACGCAGCGGATCGCGCACTCACTCTCGGTACGGGGTCACCTCGACAGCCTCGTGGTCCTCGACACCGGACACGCGTCGAACATCGAGGCCGTCGAGGACTTCAACGCGGAGATCCATCGGGTCATGCAGGAGGCATCCCTCGCGACCGACTCCGAGGCCGTGCCCGAACTGGCCGAAACCGCCAGCTGACCTGCCGGTTCATTTTTCATAGAACCCTCTTGTATTCCTGCGCCGGGGGACCTACCGTTGCGTCATGGCGAGAACGCCGCTGTCGATGACCCCCACCGGGTGGTTCCAGGTCGCATGGAGCTCGGAGATCCCGGTCGGTGTGGTGCACACCATGAAGTACTTCGGTCGGGAGATGGTGGCCTGGCGGTCCCGGTCCGGGCATCTGTCCGTCTTCGACGCCTATTGCGAGCACCTGGGTGCGCACCTGGGCCACGGCGGGCACGTCGAGGGCGAGAACCTGGTCTGCCCGTTCCACGGTTGGGAGTGGAACCGCGAGGGCCGCAACGTGTGCATCCCCTACGAGAAGCACCCCAACAAGGGTCGCCGGATTCGTAGCTATCCGGTCGTCGAACGCAATGAAGCGGTGTGGATCTGGCACGACGTGGACGGTCGGCCACCCCACTTCGAGGTCCCGGACATCTTCGCCGATTTCGACGACGACCGAAGTGCTGCCGACTATTACCCACCGGTGCCCGCCGCCACCCTGTTCCGGCCGGGGCTCGAGATCCATCCGCAATACATCATGGAGAACGGCGTCGACTTCGCCCACTTCATCTTCGTGCACAAGACTCCGTTCATGCCGGAATTCACCCGGCACGATTTCGGGGGCCCGGTCTCGCACGTCGACTTCACGATCGCCTTCGACGAGGGCGCGACACTCGAAAGCGCCACCAGCGGAGTCGAATCCATCAATG
This sequence comes from Gordonia terrae, assembly GCF_051789125.1. GTDB lineage: Bacteria > Actinomycetota > Actinomycetes > Mycobacteriales > Mycobacteriaceae > Gordonia > Gordonia terrae_A. The sequence continues at coordinate 4,573,923 of NZ_CP196526.1, forward strand.
CCGGGCTCGGCTGCTCGGTGACCAAGAGCTGGGGCATGGTCGACAACCGCACGATGCCCGCGGTCACCCCGGTCGACGAACACACCTCCGACGTCCGGTTCACCGTGTGGATCGGCCGCAAACCCGGCGAGGAGAGCGGTGAGATCACCCGCTACGGCACGACGATGGCCGACCTCGTGATCGAGCAGTTCGCGGCCGACATCGACATCTGGGCGCACCAGCGCTACAGCGACCCGCCGGCCCTGTCACGCAAGGAATTCGAGGGCTTCACCGCACTGCGCAAGTGGGCCCGCCAGTTCTATCCCGACGGCGGCCCGGCGGAGTCGGATCCGACCCGTCCCGAGACAGGTGCCATCGACCTTCCGTCGCGCGAGGGGTCCGGTGACGAGTACGTCCGCATCCGCCGCTCCGAACTCGACGCGCTGCGCGCCGCCGCCCGATCCTGACACCGCAACCCTCCGAGAGGATCTCGCATGACCACCACCGACCGAATCCGGGTCTTCCAGGTCGCCACCGGCAATCTGGGCACCGAGATGATCGGCCGTATCCAGTCACATCCCGACCTCGAACTCGTCGGCCTGCACTGTTATACGCCCGACAAGATCGGACGCGACGCCGGTGAGATCGTCGGCCTCGATCCGATCGGGGTGACCGCCACCGGCACCGTCGACGAGATCATCGCCGCGCATCCGGACGTGCTCACGTTCCACGGCGTGTTCCCCGACGAGGACCTCTACGTCGCGGTGCTCGAAGCCGGCATCAACGTCGTGACCACCGCCGACTGGATCACCGGATTCCACCGCGACACCAACCATCCACATCCGTCGGGAAGCAAGGTCAGCGAGATCATCGCGGCGGCCTGCGAGAAGGGCGGCGCCACCTTCTACGGCACCGGAATGAATCCGGGTCTCGCACAGATCCTGGGCATCGTGCACACCGCCGACGTCGCCGAAATCGAGAACGTCACCGTCATCGAGTCGGTCGACGTCTCGTGCCACCATTCCGTCGATACGTGGAAGGCCGTGGGATACGGCCTGCCCGTGGATGATCCGAGCATCCCGGATTCGCTGTACAAGTACACCGCGGTCTTCGCGGATTCGGTGTACCTGATGGCCGATGCCTTCGATCTCGAACTCGACGAGGTGGCGTTCTCCTATGTCCTCGGCGCGTGCACCAAGGATGTCGACCTCGGCTGGTACCAGTTGCCGGAGGGCTCCCTCGGCGGCAGCTACATCAAGTACCAGGGCATGGTCGACGGTGTGGCCCGCGTCGAATCCCACCTCGAATGGCAGATGACTCCGCATACCGATCCGTCGTGGAACATCCAGGCCTGCTACATCACCCAGGTCACCGGCGACCCGAACATCTACTCCAAGCACATGATCTTCCCGCGCAAGGGTTTCGACCTCACCAAGCCGGAGAACTTCGCATCGATCGGGATGACCGTCACCGGCCTGCCCGCCCTCAACTCGATCCGATCGGTCGTCGCGGCGGCACCGGGCATCGTGACGAGCGCGGACCTACCGCTGCGGTCGTTCGCGGGGCGGTTCGCGATCTGACGAGGGTTGCTGCGCGCCTCAGGGAGCAGGAGACGGCCCGAGATCGATGGCCACACCGGTGAGTTCGGCTCCGACGTCCCACAGGCGTGCGGCGACGTCGGCGTCCTTGGCCTTCGCGGCCGGTTCCACCAGCACCGGTGGACCGACGAGTCCGAGACTGCCCACCGGACCGTAGTACTCGCCGCCCTGCGCCTTCGGGTCGGCGGCCGCGCGGAGGACCGGCAGGGCACCGTCGGGCGGGTCCATGATGAACAGGTCGGTGAGCCAGCGCAGCGACGGCGCGTGATAGGCCCACTGGAGGAACCTGCTCTGTTCACGCATCACCCCGGTCCGGGTCCCGCCGGGGTGGCAGGCCAGCGAGATCGCCGACACGTCAGCACTTCTCATCCGACGATCCAGTTCGAGCGCGAACAGCATCTGGGCGAGCTTCGAGCGCGAGTAGGCGCCTGCGGTGCTGAACGTGCGCTCCATCGGCAGGTCGTCGAAATCGATGGTGCCGGCGCGGTGGACATGACTGCCGACGGTGACCACCCGCGCCGCATCCGCGGCCAGCAGGCGGTCGATCAGCAGTCCGGTCAGCGCGTAGTGACCCAGATAGTTTGTGCCGAAGTCCATCTCGAAACCGTCGGACGTCAGTTCGCGACGCGCCCGCATGACCCCGGCGTTGTTCACCAGCACGTCGACCCGGGTATGGCGCCGGCCGATCTCGCCGGCGGCAGCACGGACCGAATCCAGGCTCGCGAGGTCGAGGTCGACGGTCTCCAGCTCGGCGCCGGGAACCTTCCCCGCGATGTAGTCGTAGGCCTCGGCCGCGTTCTGCGGATTGCGGCACGCCAGCACGACACGGGCTCCCAGCGTCGCCAGACCGAGCGCGATCTCGCGTCCGATCCCCGAGTTCGCGCCGGTCACCACGGCGACCCGTCCGGTCTGCGGAGGCGCATCGGCCAACGTCCACCCCGACTTCACATCTGCCCCCTCCGGCGCCGACTCGAACGACGATGTCGTTCGTATCACACCACGGGAGTCGTCTCCCATGGGGCGTCTGGTTCGAGTGCGCCGAACGACCACGCACCTCGCCGTCCGGCGCGGGCGGCGAGGTGCGTCGTTCGGGAGGCTGTCAGGCGCTCACGGCCTCCGGGGTGGCGGCGCTGAATTGACCGGCCGGCGCGAAGCGGGCGAGGACCTGATCGTGTGGTTCACCGGCCACCGCAGAGATGAAGCCCTCGACGTCCTCACGGGTCCGCAGGCCGAGCAGCGGATTCGGCTCGGAGAGCAGTCCGAACAGTGCCGAGGCGATGGGGGGACTGACGGCGGCCGCCGGAAACGACAACTCCAGGTGCGTCGCGTAGTCGGGGTCCCCGAGATAGAGCCGGGTGACCTCGACGGCGGCTCGTCCGCGTCGCTCCCAGTGCTTCTCGAACTCCGCCGACAGCCACTCGGCGGTGAATTCGCCTTCGTGGTCCCGCGCTGCCTTGACGAGTTCGGCGACCTGGAACAGGGTGTTGGCGGCGCCCTGCCCCGCGACCGGGTCCACGGCGATGGCGGTGTCGCCGATGGCCGCGACCGGATGTCCACCCGCGGTGGAGGCGACGGCCTGCCGCACGGTCGGGGTGACCGCGCCCTTGAGCCACGACACCGGATCGGACTCGATGACCTGGAGCCGATCGATGACGGGTGCGTCCTCCGGGAAGTACTCGGCGAAGATGCCCGAGATCGTCTGGCGGGCGGACACGGCGTCGTGGACGTCGTCGATGCGGGCGGCCCACGCCCCGTCCGGCTTGGCGAAGACGATGAACGACCACGTCGGTCCGGCGTCCTTGTGCAGGAACGGCCCGACGAAGATCTCACCGTTCTGCGCGTCGAGGTTGAACAGCGAGTGGTCGCCGCCCGCGCTGCTGCGGTAGGCGAAGGACTCGGGACCGTGGTCGACACCGGTCAGGGTGACCTGCAGCAGACGACGCTGGGGTTCCCGGTAGTGCGAGCGCGACTCGTCGACGGGGAAGAGCGTCGACAGTCCGCCCTTGCCGGTCGCGACGAGGGTGATGTCGGCGTCGGCGGCGATCGTGTCGAGACGGTCGAGACCGACCTGCCCCACCTCGAATCGGCCACCGCGGTCCAGGAATCGGGCCAGACGGTCGTCGGCCCGCAGGCGGAGGTCGACGGCTTGGGCGACGTAACCGTAGTCCGGGTTGAACTCGAGGACCGCGGCGCGCTCGTCGCCGCTGCCCGAGTACAGACGAGCGCTGATCCCGGTGGTGTTGCCGACCTCGTACAGGTCGTCGATGATCTCCGCGTCCCATTCGCGAGGCTTTCCGAACAGGACGCCGACCCCGGTCGGCGGCACCTTGTCTCGTAGTGACTCCCGGTCCCGGTCGCTGTAGAGGGTTACGTCGAAACCCGCGTCGAGAAAGCCGAGAGCGGCGCTGGTCCCGGCCAGCCCGGCTCCGATGATCGCGACCGATCGTCGTGCTCTCATATGGAATCTCCCCTGAAGTCGGCGTGAATTGGCTGATCGACAGGGTGCCGGGGGGATCGATGTGGCTGAAGGGTTAGACGCAGCGCGAACGAATGAGGGGCGAACGAACGACTCGCCGGCGACGGGACGTTCCCGTGTCGGTCACGTCTGGTCGCGCACCCGGCGGTACCGCTCGTAGAGTACCTGGCCGAAGGTGCGCGTCTCGGCGAGTTCGAGCGGGATGGATCGCGTCACCGGCGGGAAGAACGGCGTCCCGCCACCGACGACGATCGGGTAACGGAAGATCCGGAACTCGTCGACGAAGCCGGACTCGATGGCCTGCCCGGCCAGATCCGCACCGCCGATCTCCACGTCGGAGTCCGTCGAGTCCAGGATCGCCGCGAGCTCCTCGGTCAGCGGGCGCTGCGCCAGCCGGGCATTGCCCTCGACCGACGTCAGGGTGCGGCTGAACACCACCTTGGGCAGCGCCGACCAGAGGTCGGCGAAGGCGGCGTCGGCCTCGGTCTCGCGCATGCGTGGGTCGGTCTCCCACACCAGCATCGTCTCGTAGAGTCGACGCCCGCACACGAAGGCGCCGAGGTCGGCCACCCGTTCGGTGTGAAAGGCGAACAGTCCGTCGTCGGGGACGGTCCAGGTGAAGTCGCCGTCGCGGTCGGCGATGAAGCCGTCGACCGACACGCCCATCGACAAGAGCAGCATGCGTTGGATCGTACGACGCGGTCGGCCCGGTGAGGCGGCGTTCGGGCTTCCCTGAGAGTCCGCTGCGAGGTGCGGCGACATCCCGCTCGTGCCGGCCAACGCTCAGGTGCGGGCAAGTACCATCGCCCTCTGTGCGTACGCCCCTGACCGACGCGACCCCCGTCGCGACACCCAACGAGGACGCCGCGACCGGCAACACGTCGGGTTACCGGCTCGACCTCGACGGTCTGCGAGGTGTCGCGATCGCGCTGGTCGCGGTGTTCCACGTCTGGTTCGGCCGCGTGTCCGGCGGCGTCGACGTCTTCCTGACGCTGTCGGGCTACTTCTTCGTCGCGTCATTGCTCAAGCACGTGCTGGCCACACAGCCGACGACGTCGACGTGGCGTGCGGCGATCAATCCGTGGCCGCGGTTCTGGCGGCTCGTGCGTCGGCTCCTGCCCGCCTTGCTGCTGGTGCTGGCGGTGACCGCCGCCCTGATCGCGCTGATCATGCCGACGACGCGGTGGGGACCGCTCGGAGCCGAGTTGCAGGCCAGTGCCCTGTACTACCAGAACTGGCACCTGGCGTTCGAGTCGCAGGACTACGCCGCCGCCGATTCCGCCAACAGCCCGATGCAGCACCTGTGGTCGATGTCGATGCAGGGGCAGTTCTTCGTCCTCACACTGCTGTGTGCCCTCGCGCTCGGCGGTGTTCTGCGCTCACTCGGACGACGCTTCGCCTTCTTCGCCGATCCCAAGGTGGTGCGTGGCGTCGTCGGTATCGGCCTGGGAGTCGTCGCACTCGGCTCGTTTGCATGGGCCAACTACCGCCACGGGATCAACCAGCCCTTCACCTACTACGACACCGTCGCCCGACTGTGGGAGCCGCTCGCGGGCGGGCTCCTCGCGGTGTGGATGCCGCGCATCCCGTTGTCCCGGTGGATGCGTGACCTGCTCGGCATCGTTGCCCTGGGCCTGATCATCACGTGCGGTTGGTGGATCGCCGGCGTCCAGGAATACCCGGCCGCGTGGGCGCTCGTCCCGGTCGGCGCGACGCTCGTGCTGATCTGGGTCGGCTCGTCGCAGACGGCGCCCGCCGATGGGACAACCGGTCAGGCGTCCATCCGGTCCGGTGTCAGCCGCGGCCTCGCACACCCGCGCCTGGTGTGGCTCGGTTCGATCGCCTACGCGCTGTACCTGTGGCACTGGCCGTTGCTCATCTTCTATCTGGCGTGGCGGTATCAGGACGACGTCTCCTGGCTCGAGGGCACGGCGATCCTGGCCGTTTCGGTGCTGCTGGCCTGGCTGACGACCAGATTCGTCGAAGCACCGTTGCGATCCGGTTCGCCCGAGCGCGCGCGGACCGATTCCGGCCGGCCGCGCCTGTCGGACACACGCGGGTACCGCCGCGCGCTGCTCGCCGTCCTGATCGTCATCAGCGTCGCCGCCGGCGCGGCTGCCGTCACCTGGCAGCGGGACGCCGCCAACGCCACTCTCGACACCGAGAACCTCGACCCGCGCCTGTACCCGGGGGCACGGGCCTTCCTCGACGGGGCACCCGTGCCGAAGGTCGTGGCCGAGCCGAGCCCCGAGGTCGTCGACATGGACTGGCCCATCACGTCCTACGACTCGATCATCAGCGGCTGGAAGGACCCGTCCATCAAGGTCGGGTATTACGGCGACGTCAACGCCCCCCGCACCATCGCCCTCGTCGGCGGCTCGCATGCCGAGCAGTGGATCACCGCGCTCAACGACATCGGCAAGCGCCACCACTTCCGGGTCACCACCTATCTCAAGGTGGGGTGCGCCCTCACCACCGAACACGTCTTCACGTGGTTCGGCCAGAAGTACTACCAATGCAACGACTGGTCGCGACGCGTGATGGAGCGCCTCGCCGTCGACAAGCCCGACGTGGTGTTCACCAACAGCACGCGCCCCGTCGAGTCGGGCGACGGCGATTACGTCCCCAAGGACTACGAGGAGATCTTCGCCCAGTTCCGCGACCGCGGGCAGCGGGTCGTCGCGGTGCGCGACAACCCTTGGGCCACCGGACAACTCAAGCCACCAGAGTGTCTTGCCAGCGGGCGCAAACCCTCGGTGTGCGGAGTCCCCCGCGATCAGGCGATGGCGCCGGCAGATCCCGCGGCACCGCTCGCCGGCCAGTTCCCGAACATGTCCTTCCTCGACTACACCGACGCGATGTGCGACGACGACTACTGCCCGGCCGTCGTCGGGAACATCCTCGTGTGGCACGACTTCCATCACCTGTCGGCCACGTTCGTCCGCAGCCTGATCCCCGCCGTCGAGGCCGACCTCCAGCGCACCCTCGGCTGGTGGTGAGACCCCTCACCTCACCGCGGTGAGGACCGCCCGCGGGCCCGCGAAGACCGTCTCGCGGACGTGGTTGCGCACCACAGTCCAGACCGGACAGTCACATTCGGCGACGACACCGCGTGCGTCGACCCCCTCGGCCCGGCACAGAGCGATCGCCCGGCGCAGATGGAAGCCCTGGGTCACGACGATCACCTCGCGCACGCCGAACACCTGCCGCGCCCGCCGGCAACTCGCCGCGGTATCGAGGCCGGCCGGGTCGTCGACGATCGACGCCGCGTTCACCCCGTGCGCCTCGAGATATCGGCGCATCACCGCGGGCTCGTTCCCGGCATCAGCAGAGCCGTTGCCGGAGTTGATGATCCGCGCCACCTGACCGGTCCGGTACAACGCGAGGGCGGTATCGAGCCGCCCCCGCACATAGTCACCGGGAGTGCCGTCGTCGTAGACCAGCGATCCCAGCACGAGAAGCGTCGGCCGCGACGGCGGGTCGCCGGCGTCGTCGATCCTGCCCGCCGACGAGAAGTACATCCACGTCGCGGCCACGGTGATCCAGAGCTCGACGAGCACGATCACCGCAGCCCCGACGAGACGAGCCCCTGACCTCACGCCTCCAACCTAGATCGAGCGGTCGGCGAACATGGCCATTCCACCCCGGGGGCGGCGGCCACGCCGTGATACTTGTGGGACTCGGTCGCGCTCCCCTCCTGCGCATCCGTCCGTCTGGGAAAGTGATGGTGCGAATGCCGTACATGCCGGTCACCTCGTCGATGTTCCTGCTGGCCGAGACACGCGAGCAACCCATGCACGTCGGCGGACTCCAACTGTTCATCCCGCGCGAGGGCCAGTCGTCCAGCGAGCTCGCCGAAGAGATCATCGAGGCGTTCTGCGGCTGCACCGACGTGCATCCCCTTTTCCGCAAGCGCCCGGCCACGCCGGTCACCCTGCTGGGCAACGTGGCCTGGTCCTACGACGACGACATCGACTTCGACTACCACGTACGACGCACCGTCCTGCCCCGCCCGGGCCGCGTCCGCGAGTTGTTGCGCTATGTCTCTCTCAACCACGGGTCACTGATGGACCGGTTCCGCCCGATGTGGGAGATCCACGTCATCGAGGGCCTCGACGACGGTCGGGTGGCGCTCTACACCAAGGTCCATCACTCGCTGGTCGACGGGGTCTCGGCACTCCGCCTGCTTCATCGCGCGCTGTCCGACGACCCCGACGACCGGTCGGGCACGGCGCCCTGGGATCCCGCGCTGGCGGAGCGTCGGCCGCCACGCCCCGCGCCGAGTCTGCGCGACCGGGTGTCGGGACTCGCCAACGTTGCGGGTCAGATCGCAGGCATGGGTCCGGCCGCGGCGAAGGTGGCGGTCTCCGGTCTGCGTGATCCGGAATTCGTGGCGCCGCTGGGACGCGCGCCGCGGACCATCCTCGACGTCGCGATCGGCAGCGCCCGTCGCTTCGCGTCGCAGCAGTGGGAACTCGAGCGCCTCCGAGCGGTGGCCGATGCCCGCAACATCACCCTCAACGACGTCATCGTCGCGATGTGCTCGGGCGCCCTGCGGTCCTACCTGATCGAACACGACGCGCTCCCGGACGCTCCGCTCATCGCGGCAGTACCGGTGTCGATGCACACCGACGGCGACGACGAGGGCAACGCGGTGACCGCCATCCTGGTCAGCCTCGCGACCGACGAACCCGATCCCGAACGCCGCCTCGACAAGCTCGTGGACTCGGCCCGCCACAGCAAGTCGGTGGTCCGCGGACTGCGCCCGCTGCAAGCGCTCGCACTCGGGGCGGCCAACTTCGCGCCGCTGGCGTTCGCCACCGTCCCCGGCTTCGTGCAGTACGTCCCGCCGCAGTTCAACATCATCATCAGCAACGTGCCGGGGCCGTCGAAGCACCTCTACTGGAACGGCGCCCGACTCGACGGTGTGTATCCCGTCTCCATCCCGACGCAGGGCCTGGCCCTCAACATCACCGTGACCAGCACCGCCGAGCACATCAACTTCGGGTTGATCGGCGCTCGCGCCCAGCTTCCGAGCCTGCAACGCCTGCTCACGCACCTCGACACGGCCCTGGAGGAACTCGAGAAGGTCGCGCGCACCCGGTGACACCGGCGTCCGCCCGTGACCCGGACGTGGCGTCGCCCACCCTGACTCGACAGTAAGTTACTGGTGAGTATCATCGGTGGTGATGTAGACCTGCAGTGATTAGGCCAGCCTTGGCAGCGCGCCGGTGGCGCAACGAATTACGGTTACCTGTAGTACACCGCCCCGTGGTACCCAGCCTCGCGTTCCGCGACCCGGCGGCGGACGACCTAGACGAAAGGCCGGTACGCGCCCGTGACTACCACGACGATTGCCATCGGCACGACAGCCGCGGTGATCAGCCTCCTCTGCTGGTACCTGTTCCTCGGTGGCGTGGTGCGGATCTACCGCACCATCAAGCTCGGGCACAAGGTCGACAGCTCCCGCTTCTGGCCCATCCTGCCGCGCATGCTGACGATGCTCAAAGAGTTCATCGTCCACACCCGGATGGTGAAGTTCCGCACCGTCGGCTGGGCGCACTGGCTGGTGATGATCGGCTTCCTCGGCGGCGCCCTGCTGTGGTTCGAGGCCTACGGTCAGTCCATCAATCCCGAGTTCCACTGGCCCGTCTTCGGTGACACGTTCGCCTGGCACCTCTGGGACGAGCTGCTGGGTATCGGAACCGTGGTCGGCATCATCGTCCTGATCGTCATCCGGCAGCTGAACCACCCGCGCGTCCCGGAACGGCTGTCGCGCTTCGGCGGTTCGCGTTTCGGGCCGGCCTACTTCGTCGAGGCCGTCGTGTTGCTCGAGGGCCTGGGCATGATCCTGGTGAAGGCGTCGAAGATCGCCACCTACCACCACTCCAACGCCTACTCCGACTTCTTCACCATGCAGGTCGCCAAGCTCCTGCCGGCGTCGCCGACACTGGTGTCGATCTTCGCGGTCATCAAGCTGATGAGCGGCATGGTGTGGCTCGCGATGGTCGGCATGAACATCAGCTGGGGCGTTGCGTGGCACCGCTTCTCGGCCTTCTTCAACATCTACTTCAAGCGCGAGCAGGACGGCGGCGTCGCCCTCGGTGCCGCGAAGCCGATGATGAGCCAGGGCAAGGTCCTCGACATGGAGACCGCCGATCCCGACGTCGACGCGTTCGGCGCCGGAAAGATCGAGGACTTCTCCTGGAAGGGCTGGCTGGACTTCACCACCTGTACCGAATGCGGTCGTTGCCAGTCGCAGTGCCCCGCGTGGAACACCGGTAAGCCGCTGAGTCCCAAGCTGCTGATCATGTCGCTGCGCGACCACGGCAACGCCAAGGCCCCCTACCTGCTGGCCGGTGGCCGCAAGGACATGGGCGGCGACGAGGTCGGTCTGGTCGATGCCGACGGCAACGTGCTCGAGGACAAGCTCAACGCGATCCCCGAGGCGGCACGCGCCGAAGCGGCACGCAAGCTCGTCGGCGAGTCCAAGGGCGATCTCGGCGGCGGCAACGGTGTCGAAGCCGTGGACGGCGAGTTCGATGCCGAGGCACTCGGTGCGGTCATCGACACCGAGACCCTGTGGAGCTGCACCACCTGTGGCGCGTGCGTCGAGCAGTGCCCCGTCGACATCGAGCACGTCGACCACATCCTCGACATGCGCCGCTACCAGGTCCTGATCGAGTCGGACTTCCCGACCGAGCTGGCCGGCATGTTCAAGAACCTCGAGAACAAGGGCAACCCGTGGGGCCAGAACGCCTCCGCGCGCACCGCCTGGATCGACGAGATGGACATCGAGATCCCGGTCTTCGGCAAGGACGTCGAGTCGTTCGAGGGCTTCGAGTACCTGTTCTGGGTCGGCTGTGCCGGCGCCTACGAAGACCGTGCGAAGAAGACCACCAAGGCCGTCGCGGAGTTGCTCGACATGGCCGCGGTCAACTTCATGGTCCTCGGCGAGGGCGAGACCTGTACCGGTGACTCGGCACGACGCGCGGGCAACGAGTTCCTCTTCCAGATGCTCGCGCAGCAGAACATCGAGATGCTCGGCGAGGTCTTCGCCACCGCACCCGAGCAGCGCAAGAAGGTCGTCGTGACCTGTGCACACTGCTTCAACGCACTGGGCAACGAATATCCGCAGCTCGGCGCCAAGTACGAGGTCGTGCACCACACGCAGCTGCTCAACCGGCTCGTCCGCGAGAAGCGCCTCGTCCCGGTCGCGCCGCTCGGCGAGGGCGTCACCTACCACGACCCCTGCTACCTGGGCCGCCACAACAAGGTCTACGACGCTCCGCGTGAGCTGATGGGCGCCGCCGGTTCGACGCTCACCGAGATGCCGCGTCACGGCGAACGGTCCATGTGCTGTGGCGCCGGTGGTGCGCGCATGTGGATGGAAGAGCAGATCGGCAAGCGGATCAACATCGACCGGGTAGACGAGGCTCTCAACACACTCGGCGACACGACCGGGGATCAGATCAAGAAGGTCGCGACGGGTTGCCCGTTCTGCCGCGTGATGCTGACCGACGGTGTGACCGCACGGACCAGCGGCACCGAGTCCGAGGGCAAGGTCGAGGTCGTCGACGTCGCGCAGTTGCTGCTCGAGTCGGTCAAGCGCGACCGGACCGAGGTCAAGCTCGGCGGCCGATTCCTCGGACCGCGTCCGACCCTTGCAGAGCCGGAGCCCGAGCCCGAACCCGAGAAGGTCCCCGCCGCGGCGGCAGCATCCGCATCGGCGACGACCGAGGCGGCTCCGAAGCCGAAGGTCGGCCTGGGCATGAAGGGCGGCAAGAAGCCGGGTGCGACGGCCAAGACAGCCGCACCGGAGGCACCGACCGAGAAGGCACCGGCCGAGAAGAAGCCGGCCTCCAAGGGCTTCGGCATGAAGGGCGGCAAGAAGCCCGGCGCCGCCGCATCATCTGCCGCCCCGGCCACGGATTCCGTACCCGCGGAGGCCCCTGCCGAGGCACCCGCCGACAAGAAGCCCGCCGCCAAGGGCTTCGGCATGAAGGGCGGCGCCAAGCGTCCCGGTGCGGCAGGCAAGCCCGCCGGAGGGACCGCGGAACCGGTACCCGCCGAGACCGAGTCGTCGGAAGCGGTCAAGGAGGAGGTCGCCGAGACCGCCACCGAGACGGCCGAGAAGGAGCCCGCGTCGAAGGGCTTCGGCATGGGCAAGGCCAAGCGGCCGGGTCAGAAGACCACCAACGCGGCCGCACCCGACGCCGGAGTGACCGCTCCCGCCGAGAACAAGATCGACGAGAGCGAATCGGCACCGGACGCCGCCCCGACCGTGGACACCGAATCGGCAACCACCGTGACGGCGACCACCGACACTTCCGTCGCTGCCGCAACGGAAGAGAAGCCCGGCAAGGCCAAGGGCTTCGGGATGTCCGCGGGCAAGAAGCGTCCCGGCGGGATCGGCAAGGCCGCGGCCAAGCCGGCCGCCGCCGCACCGGCTCAGACCGAACCCGAGCCGGAGGCCGCGGAGTCGCAGACTGCCGGGGCAGCCGAGTCGGAGACTGCCGAGGCGCCGGCAGCCGAGGCACCGTCGTCGGAGGCGACGCCGGCGGACACCGAGGGCGGTTCGGCCGCAGCGTTGACCGAGGAGAAGCCGGCCAAGGCCAAGGGCTTCGGCATGGCCGCGGGCAAGAAGCGACCGGGCGGGGCGAGCAAGGCGGCCCCGGCCGCCGCCACACCCGCGCCCGCAGCGGCCGAACCCGAGGCGGAGTCGGAGCCGGCGTCCGAGGCCTCGGAGTCGGCGGACGCAGAGACCCCCGAGGTCGAGACAGCCCACACCGAAGCACCACAGGCACAGGCACCCGAAGCCCAGGCATCTGGGGCAGAGGAGCCCGAAGCCGAGGAGCCCGAGCCCTCTTCTCCCGAGCCGTCGAGCAACGGGACCGGAGAAGCACGGACCATCGCCGAGGCCGGTGCGTCGAAGGCCAAGGGCTTCGGCATCGCCGCCGGCAAGAAGCGGCCCGGTCACAAGTAGTTCCCCGCAGTACCCAGCAGCAGATGTCGCATTTCGTGTCGGTCACCGTCACGGAGTGCGACATCTGTCGTCTGGGCGTCAGACCCGGGACTCCGGCACTGGCAGAAACGCATTTGCCACCGGCTGCGACAATGTACCCGTGAGTAGGCCCCATGTTTCGCACCTGAACCAGAACCTCAAGCCGCTCGAGCAGTCGCTCAAGCTGCAGAACGTGTGCTACGAGATCCGTGGTCCCGTACACGCGCATGCGCAGCGGCTCGAGGCGGAGGGGCATCGCATCCTCAAGCTGAACATCGGCAACCCCGCCCTGTTCGGCTTCGAGGCCCCCGACGTGATCATGCGCGACATGATCCACGCCCTTCCGTACGCGCAGGGCTACTCCGAGTCGGCCGGTGTGCTCCCCGCACGCCGGGCGGTCGTGACCCGCTACGAACTGATCCCCGACTTCCCGTACTTCGACGTCGACGACGTCATCCTGGGCAACGGGGTCTCCGAGCTCATCACGATGACCATGCAGGCGCTGCTGAACGACGGCGACGAGGTGCTGATCCCCGCGCCCGACTACCCGCTGTGGACCGCGATGACCTCGCTGTCGGGCGGCCAGCCCGTGCATTACCGCTGCGACGAGGAGAACGGGTGGAATCCTGACGTCGCCGACATCGCCGCGAAGATCACCGACCGCACCAAGGCGATCGTCATCATCAACCCGAACAACCCGACCGGCGCGGTCTACTCCCGCGAGGTCCTCGAGCAGCTCGTCGAACTCGCGCGCCAGCACTCGCTGCTGATCCTCGCCGACGAGATCTACGACAAGATCATCTACGACGACGCCGAGCACGTGAATGTGGCCTCGCTGGCGCCGGACCTGTTGTGTCTCACCTTCAACGGACTGTCGAAGGCCTACCGGGTCTGCGGTTACCGCGCCGGCTGGGTGGTCATGACCGGCCCCAAGGATCACGCCCGCGGCTTCATCGAGGGCATGGGCATCCTGGCCTCGACGCGCCTGTGCTCCAACGTGCCGGGCCAGCACGCCATCCAGGTGGCGCTCGGCGGCTACCAGTCCATCGAGGCCCTCGTCTCCCCCGGCGGGCGGTTGTACGAGCAGCGAAACGTGACGTGGGAGAAGCTGAACGAGATCCCCGGCGTCAGCTGCGTGAAACCCAAGGGCGCGCTGTACGCATTCCCTCGCCTCGACCCCGAGGTCTACGAGATCCACAACGACGAATTGTTCGTCCAAGATCTGCTGCTGCAGGAGAAGATCCTCGTCGTGCAGGGCACCGGCTTCAACCTCGACGACCACAACCACTTCCGGATCGTCACGCTGCCGTGGTCGCGGGATCTGACCGAGGCCGTGGAGCGTATCGGCAACTTCTTGTCGTCGTACCGTCAGTGATCTGACACAGTCTCGCAAGACCCTGGTGAGGGCCCGGTCAACCGACCGGGCCCTCACTCTTTCCACCGGGTCTGGACATTTATGTAACCGTTGGTAACGTGTACCTCCATCAGGTGCGGCACTCACGACGAGGTGACAGATGTCCGAACAGGCAATTCGCCGGCGACCCGACTGGCGCCCGGGGACCGTGACCAACAACGGGATCCGACTGGCGACCTATGAGCTGGGCGATCCGACGAACCCCACCGTGGTGCTGGTCCACGGCTGGCCCGACACCCACCACCTGTGGACGCACATCGCCCCCCGGTTGGCCGAGAAGTACCACGTCGTCGCCTACGACTGCCGAGGATTCGGCGACAGCGACCGTCCCGGCGAGGTCGCCGCGTACCGGCTCGACGAACTCGCCGACGACCTGTACGCCGTGGCCGAAGCGGTGAGTCCCGACGACGCCGTACACGTGGTCGCGCACGACTGGGGCTCGGTGCAGACCTGGGAGGCCGTGAGCCGGCCACGTGCCCAGGCCCGCATCGCATCGTTCGTCTCGGTGTCCGGACCGAATCTCGATCATCTCGGCCAGTTCGTCCGCGACCAGTTCGCGAACCCGACGCCTCGCCACCTGCGAAATGTGCTCGCGCAGACGATGTCGTCGGCGTACACCGGACTCTTCCAGCTCCCGGTGCTGCCCGACGTGCTGCTACGTGGGATGGGTAACCCGACGGTGTGGAGGCAGTTCCTGCGCACGGTCGAGGGCACACCCCCGGAGAACGTCGACGTCGCCGCGTCCCTGCGCCGCGACATGATCACCGGCCTCGCCCTCTACCGCGCGAACATCCGATCCAAACTGATGCGGTCGAACCCCCGGATCACCACGGTGCCGGTCCTCCAGGTCGTGAACGAACGCGACATCGCGCTACGGCCCGCGATCTACGACAACACACCGACCTACGCGGCCAAGCTGTGGCGCCGGGACACACCCACCGGTCACTGGTTGCCCTACACCCACCCGGACTACCTCACCGACCTGGTCCTCGACTTCCTTGCCCTGCAGACCAACAGCGGTGAGCCGGCGCCCGCGATGGAGCGCTCGCGCCTGTTCAGCGAACCACGAAAGCTCGCAGGCAAACTCGTGGTGATCACCGGCGCGGGTAGCGGAATCGGGCGGGAGACCGCGCTCGCACTGGCCGAGCGCGGTTGCGAACTGGTCCTGGCCGATCTCGATCTCGAATCCGCCGACGAGACCGCACGGGCATGCAAGGCGGCCGGTTCCTCCGCGCACGCCTACCTCCTCGACGTTTCCGACACCCCCGGTTTCGCGGCGTTCGCCGCACGCGTCCAAGATACCCACGGCGTACCCGACATCGTGGTCAACAACGCCGGAATCGGTTTGGCCGGGGGCGTTCTCGACGCCACGGACGAACAGGTCGACCGCCTGCTCGACGTCAACCTGCGCGGCGTCGTCACCGGTAGCCGTGAGTTCGGCAGGCAGATGGTCGACCGCGGCGTCGGCGGACACATCGTCAACGTCGCGTCGGCCGCGGCGTTCACGCCATCACGCAGCCTGGGCCTGTACGCCGCCTCGAAGGCGGGCGTGCTGCTCTTCTCCGAGTCCCTGCGCGCCGAACTCGCCGGGCACCGGATCGGGGTCAGCGCGATCTGTCCCGGCCTCGTCGACACCAACATCGTGTCGTCGACCCCCATCGCCGGCCTCGACGCCGAAGCCGAACGGTCACAACGGGACCGGCTCGATCGGTTCTATCAGCGTCGCGGATTCACGCCCGATCGGGTGGCACGTGAGATCGTCTCGGCGATCGAGCGCAACAAAGCCGTGGTCCCGGTGACCGTGGAGGCCAAGGTGGGTTACCGCATCTATCGGTTCGCGCCGTGGCTGTCACGGATCGGCGCACGTCAGAACGTCACGGGATGACCGCCGTGACCGACACCAGCGCTCACCACCGCGGTATCGACCGGACCACCGTCTCGGACCCCGCCGACCCCGGTCCCGTCGAACTGCACGCACGCAACGTGACCTTCGACTGGGATGACGTGCCGCTGCACTGGATTCCCGGCCATCCCGTGGCGTCGAACTTCATCAGCGTCCTGAATCTGCTGCTGCCCGAGGGAGAGCGGTGGTTCGTGCAGACCTACAACGAGGCGTTGCCACTGGTCGCCGACGACGAACTCGCCGCTCGGATGCGGGGTTTCATCGGTCAGGAGGCCATGCACGCCGAGGCCCACGACCACGTGCTCTGGGAGTTCCTCGATCACCACGGCATCGATCCGCGGCCCTACCAGCTGCAGATGGAGTGGATTTTCCGCAAGGTGCTCGGCCCCCTCGACGGCGGAACCGAGGAGGCCCGGCACAAGCATCTCGTCGAACGCCTGTGGTTGATCGCCGCCCTCGAGCACTACACCGCGATCCTGGGTGACTTCGCATTGAACAACACCTGGACCCGGCTCGGCGCCCATCCGACCATGGCCGATCTGTTCATGTGGCACGGCGCCGAAGAGGTCGAGCATCGGGCGGTGGCCCATGACGTCGCGGCGTACTTCGGGGACGGGTACCTCCGGCGGGGGCGCGCGATGTTCGCGGTGCTGCCCATCCTGCTGTTCCTGATCCAGCGGGGATACCGGTTCATCATGAGTCAGGACAAGTCGTTGTCCTACAACTACTTCCAGAAGACCTGGCATTACCACCGCGGTGTGCGCGCCGGGGTGCTGCCGAAGATGCGGACGATCATCTTCTCGACCTTCAGCTATTTCCGTCCGGGCTTCCGGCCGGAGGACATCGGGAGCACCGCGCAGGCGGTCGCCTATCTCGCGAGTTCTCCCGCCGCCCGCAACGCGGCATGAGGCTCTCGATCGGCGAGGAGGCGAGGACATGAACCAACGCGCGCACCCGCATTCGACGACGCTGACAGCACCCCCACCCCATCTGCACGGCCGGTGGCGCCACGATCCGGTGATCACCCTGGGCACGTTGATGTTCCGGGCGTGGTGGCCGGTCTGGCGCCCGCTGGCTCCGTTGCGCCCCGGCCCGGCGAACGACGGGGTCACGCAGGTGCGGATCGTCGAGCGCGAGGTCGTCGCCCGGGACGAGAACGTCATCGCCCTCACGCTCGAGGCGGCCCAGGGCGGGGCCCTGCCCGAGTGGCGTGCCGGCGCACACGTCGACCTGCTGCTGCCGTCGGGCCGTATGCGCGAGTATTCGCTGTGCGGCGATCCTGCCGACCGGACGCGTTACCGGATCGCCGTCCGCCGCATCCCCGCGGGCGGCGGCGGGTCGATCGAGGTCCATGATGCGCTGACGGTCGGGGATGTTCTCCCGATCAAGGGGCCGCGCAATGCCTTTCCGCTCGCCGTCCCCGGCCACGGGTCGCCGGCACGCCGTCTGCGATTCGTCGCGGCCGGTATCGGGATCACCCCGATCCTGCCGATGCTGGCGAGCGCCGAACGCTTCGGCCTGGACTGGTCGATGATCTACACCGGGCGCAGCGCCGACTCGATCCCGTTCCTCGACGAGGTGGCCCGCTTCGGAGACCGCATCACCATCCGCACCGACGACGTTCACGGCCTGCCGACGATGCCCGAACTGGTCGGCCCCGTCGACGATCCGGCCGAGTTGGCCGTGTACTGCTGTGGACCGGTACCGATGCTGGAAGGACTCCGCCGCCACCTCGCCCACCGGCCGGACATCGAACTGCACTACGAACGGTTCAGTCCGCCGCCGGTCGAGAACGGGACCGCGTTCACGGTCACGCTCGCGTCGACGGGTCAGGCGATCCCGGTGGCCGCCGACGAGTCCGCCCTCGCCGCGATCCGGCGCGTACTCCCGTCGGTCCCCTACTCGTGTCGTCAGGGATTCTGTGGCACGTGCAAGGTCAGGACGCTGTCGGGCGACGTCGATCACCGCGACAACATCCTGACCGAGCCCGAACGCGAAGCCGGGACCATGCTCACCTGCGTCTCACGCAGTACCGGCGGGGACCTCGTCATCGATCTCTGAGCCCAGTGTGGCTGCAGCCTGCGCCTCCCGTCCGGAACCGTTGCGCAGCAGGAATACAGCCGCGACACCCGCGGCGGCGGTGATCGCCACGGCCGCCCAGACCGCGTCGTGCAGGCCGTTCATGAACACCTCCTGCACCGCTGTGCGTACCGCCTGGCCGACGGCACCCGGCAACTCTTCTGCCACCTCACCACCCGCCATGACGGACTGCTTGGCCGCGTCGACCGCCTCGGCCGGCAATCCGCTGCCCGACAACCGATCACCGATGCCCGCGGCATACGTCGACGTGAGTATGGATCCCAGGACCGCGACCCCGAGAGTCCCGCCGATCTCCCGGGTCGTGTCGTTCACGGCACTGCCCGCACCGGCCTGCTCGGGACGCAGCGCATCCATGATCAGCTGGGTGCAGGGTCCGGAGATGAACGCCAACCCGGCGGCCATCAGCGCCATCGACCAGACGATGAGTTCCCAGTAACCCGATGCGCGCGAGGACATCTCGACGAGCGCGAATCCCCCGGACATGAGGAATGCGCCGGCCACGGCGACGACGCGCGGGCCGAACCGGTGCGACAGGGCCATGGCGACCGGCGACAGCGCGGCCATCACGAGCGCGAACGGGAGCGTGCGGACCCCGGCCGCGAGGGGACCGTACCCCTTGACCGCCTGGAAGAACTGGGTGATCAGGAAGATGAAGCCGAACAGGGCGAAGAAGGCGACGCTGATCATCCCCGCCGCGGTGGCGAAGCGGCGGTTGGCGAAGAGCCGCACATCCAGGATGGGGTGTGCCCGGCGCAGCTGCGACAGCACGAAGATCATCAGAATGATCAGCGCCGCAATGATTCCGACGACGGTGCGCACCTCGCCCCAGCCGACGTGCGGTGCCTCGATGAGACTGTAGGTGAGCAGCCCGAGGCCGGCCACAGACAGGAACACGCCCGGCAGGTCGAAGCGCGGCACCGACACCGGCCGCGTGTCCGGGACGACCGCCACGATCAGCACCACCGCGAGCACACCGAAGGGGACGTTCACCCAGAACACCGATGTCCAGGAGAAGTGCTCGAGCAGCCAACCGCCGAGCACCGGGCCGATGGCCACGGCCACGCCGGAGACGGCCGCCCAGATCCCGACCGCCGTCGCCCGTTCCCTGCTGTCGACGAAGATCGTGGTGATGATCGCGAGTGTCGCCGGGAAGACCAGTGCGGCAAAGGCTCCCAACCCCGCTCGGCCCGCGATGAGCTGTGCGATGCTCTGCGACGACGCCGCCAGCACCGACACCAGCATGAACCCGGCGATGCCGGTGAGGAGCATGCGGCGGTGCCCGAAACGGTCACCGAGATAGCCGCCGGTCAGCAGCAGGCCGGCGAAGACGAGCGTGAAGGCGTCGACGATCCACTGCAGACCCGACATGCCGGCGTCGAGGTCACGAGCGAGGGTCGGGAGCGCCACGTTGACGATCGTGTTGTCGATCATGACCATCAACTCGGCAAAACAGAGGGCGCCGAGCGCCCACCACCGAGAGTGTGTGCTGAGGGAGTTCATGACGGTGTCCTTGTCGCGTGAAGGGTGTCTCGTCGGATGCTGTACGACGCCGCGAGGGACGTCTTAGAACACTGTGCCACTGTTGTAGTACATTGTTCTATACGAGAAGAACACTGTTCCAGTAAGTTGTCAACATGTCCCCTGCGAAGCCGCGCACCCGCACCTCCGCCGCCGACATTCGTTCGGCCCTGCTCTCGGCGGGACGCACGATCCTGGAGCGCGACGGCGAGAGCGGCCTCACGGTGCGGGCCGTCGCTGCCGAGGCCAAGGTCGCGCCGATGGGGGTCTACAACCACTTCGACGGCCGGGACGGCCTCCTCGATGCCCTGGTCACCGACGGTTTCGCCGAGTTCGGCCGGGCCGTGGCAGCCCTCGATGACGATCCGGTCGTCCGCCTGCGCAGTTCGGGCCGCGCGTACCGCGCCTTCGCCATGGCCAACCCGGTGATCTACCGGCTGATGTTCTCGGCGCAGTGTGTCCCCGACTCCGAGGTCGCCTCACACGCGTTCATGGTGCTCGTCGACGTCATCCGATACGGCCAGGTTGCCGGGGTGATCATGCTGGGCGACCCCGCCGACCTGGCCATGCAGGCGTGGTCGGCCGTGCATGGTGCGGTCAGCCTCGAACTGGCGGGCACGCATCCACCCCACATCGACGCATCGTCGAGTTATGAGAAGGTGCTGGACTTCGTCGCGCGCGGACTCGCCCCACAGCCGAGAAAGTGACTACGGCAGGACGATCGGCGGCAGACCGGGGATCGGGTTCGGGATGGTGATCCCGCCACCTCGGGGCGGACGCGGAGCGCGCGGCCGGGGCCGGGTCGCCGGCGCCTCCGTCGTCGTCTCCGGCGGTGGAGGTGGCGTGTACCTACGCGCGGGTTGTCGCGCCTCCGCGAGGATGGCCGGGTCGGCATATTCGATGCCGGGCGGCGTGGCGGTCGTCCTGGGCTGCGGCGCGGACACCGTGGTGGGATCGTCGTAAGCCACCGCGAGCGCAGCCGCGACGCCGACGACGGACACCGCACACACCAACGCCAGGGCGGCCAGTAGTCGCGTGCTCCGTCGTCGAGTGCTCCGTCGTCGAGTGGCTCGGCGCGGTCCAGCGTTTGCAGCGGGGGCCTTCGCCGGGCCGACCCCCGCCGAAGTCCACTGTGGGACATACCCATTCATGACGACCGGATCGGGCCGGTCCTCGACGGGGGGAATGTGGGCGGCAGGTCCGTCGAACACGGGCGGCGGATCGCTCGGTGCTGCCGGGACCGGCGGCTCGGGCGGGGGCGAGACCAGCGGGGCAGTCGAGTCGGGAACTGTGATCGGCGCGACCGGCGGCTCGGGGACAGCGGTCCTCGCCGGGGGAAGGGAATCATCCGCGGGCCCCTCGACATCGACGACGGGCACACGGACAGCAAGCGCGATGGCATCCCGCAGACCGGGCCAGGCACCGACGCGGCCGGATATCACCACCGCGGGAGCACCCACGCCGTCCACCGCTGCGCGGGCCAGGTCCTCGGCGCGGGCGGTGAGCGGCTCACCGGCCTCGGCGACGTCGCGTCGGGCCATCCGGAACAAACGGATGTGGTCTCGGCCCATCAGAAAGGTGCCGTCGGAGTCCCGCAGTCGATCACGGCCCCGGGTCACCAGGTCGAGGACCTCGTCGTGCCATGCCGACGAGGTGGGTGGAGCCACACGGCCCACCCGCACGAGATGGTCGGCGATTGCTCTGTCGAGCGCGACGAGAGTGAGAGCGGCGTCGGTGTAGGGGTCGGTGACGATCCCGCGCGCGGGATCGAAGCGGCCCACGGACACTCCGGTATCAGGGTCGAGGTCGAGCAGCACCAACTCGGAGTCGTCCGGGATTCCGCGGTCGCGCAGGGTGGCCCGCACGGTGTCGACGACGGCAGCATCGACCATGACCTCTGCATCCGCCGAGGTGGGTCCCACAGCCGGATCGGCCGCCGTGTCGGTCATCTGATTGGTTTCCTGCACCTCGCGTGCACCTCGCCCCATGCCCCCGCCGGCGAGAAGGTGCGCTCTGAACAGTCGCGAGACTCAACCTAGCATGGCTCAGCGGCCCGACGCCCGCGCCGCGATGCCGTTCACCTGCTTTGACGAGACCCGCTGGGGCGACACCTGAGTGGTGGACGCCTGTTTCGCCGCCGCGGCCGGTGCTCGCCGGGTCGGCGCGGGACCGCCCAGCGCGCGGTACACCCACCCGGCGTCGCGCCACATCTGCGGGTCGAGACAGCGCCGGCCGTCGACGATGTTCTTGGCGCGCACGATGCCGTCGAGTTCCTCGGGTGCCATGTGCACGAATTCGGCCCATTCGGTGGCGATCAGGACGACGTCGGCTCGGTCGCACGCCTCGCGAGCGGTGGCCGCGTAGTTGAGGCTCGGCTGGATGCGTCGGGAGTTGTCCATCGCCTTGGGATCGAAGACGGTGACAGACGCGCCTTCCAGGGCGAGCCTGCTTGCGACGGTGAGGGCGGGCGAGTCCCGGACGTCGTCGCTCTCGGGTTTGAACGCGGCGCCCAGCACGGCGATGTTCCGGCCGAGGACCTCGCCGCCCAGCGCCTCGTAGACCAGTTCGACGGCAGCGCCCCGGCGGCGCATGTTGATCGCATCGACCTCGCGGAGGAAGCCGACAGCGCGCGGTGCACCCATGTCGTCGGCACGGGCGGTCAGGGCGCGGATGTCCTTGGGCAGGCATCCCCCGCCGAAACCGAGTCCGGCGTTGAGGAACCGGCGGCCGATACGCGGGTCGTACCCGATGGCGTCGGCCAGCGTGTTGATGTCGGCGCCGGCGATCTCGGCCAGCTCGCTGATCGCGTTGATGAAGGAGATCTTGGTGGCCAGGAATGCGTTTGCCGACACCTTGACGAGTTCCGCGGTCGCCCAGTCCGTTTCGATGAGCGGCACACCGGTCTCGAGGATCTCGCGGTAGATCTCGCGGATCACCTCGCTCGCCGACGATTCGGCGTCGGGATCGTAGGAGGGGTCGTCGAGTGACCCGGTCCCCAACACCAAGCGGTCCGGTTCGAGGGTGTCCTCGACGGCGAAACCCTCGCGGAGGAACTCCGGACTCCAGGACAACTCGATATCGGCGCCCGACTGCGTCAGGACCGAGATACGCTGCGACAGTTCGGCACACGTGCCGACCGGGACGGTGGACTTCCCGATGATCAGGTGCTTGCCGCGCAGTGTCGGCACGAGTGAGTCGACGGCGGCGTACACGTGGGACAGGTCGGCACGATGCCCGCGGGCCTCCTGCGGGGTGCCGACGCCGAGGAAGTGGACCGAGGCGTGGTCGGCGGCGGCGAGATGGTCGGTGGTGAAGCGGAGCCGGCCGGCGTCGATGTTGCGGCGGAGGATGTCGGCGAGTCCGGGTTCGAAGAACGGGACCTCACCGGCTTGGAGTCGTTCGACCTTCTGCGCGTCGACGTCGATGCCGACGACGTCGTGTCCGAGCTCGGCCATACAGGCCGCATGAGTGGCACCGAGGTAGCCGCATCCGATCACCGTGAGCTTCATGAAGGCAACGGTTACCCACGGGGTGCGGCCGGTAACCATCCCCTTCGTGGCGTGTGGTGATCGGCTGGGTGAACTTCCGGATCAGCACCCGTCGACCGGAGGTCGGTGTCTCTGCGAAGTTCAGTCGTGCTTCTGGAAGTTCAGGTACGCCTTCGACGGGGTGGGTCCGCGTTGTCCCTGGTACTTCGACCCCACCGACGCGCTGCCGTACGGTTCCTCGGCCGGACTGCTGAGCCGGATGAGGCAGAGCTGCCCGATCTTCATCCCGGGCCAGAGGGTGATCGGCAGGTTGGCGACGTTGGAGAGCTCGAGGGTGATGTGGCCGGAGAAACCGGGGTCGATGAACCCCGCCGTCGAATGGGTGAGGAGGCCGAGACGGCCGAGCGACGACTTGCCTTCGAGGCGGCCGGCGAGGTCGTCGGGCAGTGAGCACACCTCGAGGGTCGAGCCCAGCACGAACTCCCCCGGGTGCAGCACGAAGGGCTCGCCTTCGGCCGGTTCGACCAGGGTGGTGAGTTCGTCCTGCCGTTGCGCGGGGTCGATATGGGTGTACCTGGTGTTGTTGAACACCCGGAACAGACCGTCGAGCCGGACGTCGACGCTGGAGGGCTGGACGAGGGCAGGATCGAACGGATCGATGGCGAGGCGCCCGTCAGCGATCTCGGCGCGGATGTCGCGGTCGGAGAGCAGCACGGTGTCGAGGTTATCGAATGGTCAGGGCGGGTCTGCGGCCGTGTCTGCCGGGATCGCCCCTCCCCGGCTCTCCGGCACCGTGGTTCTGCGCTGCCGGACGTCGGCGCGCATCCGGTCGAGGATGGCGTCGGTGCGGTGGGCGTGATTGATCCGAGGCGTCGACGAGGGGTGCGAGCGGGGTGCGTGCCAGACGGCGCGGCCCGCGTCGACTCCCTCGGTCGCGATGGTGGTGGCCCACTGGTCCTTGCCGGTGCCGACCGCCCGGTTGTGGGGTCCGCAGGCGGTGGCCAAGTTGTCCAGATCGGTGTGACCGCCGTCGGCATGCCATTCGGCGACGTGATGGAGTTCGCAGTCGAATGACGCACGCGTGCAGCCGGGGTGGGTGCATCCGCCGTCGCGGGCGACCGCGGCGAAACGCTGTGCGCGCGATGCGCACCGCCGGGACCGTCCCAGGTGGAGGACCTCGCTGGTGTGGTCGCGGAACACGGCCAGATGTTGGTGTGTTTCGGCGGCGAGCTCGACCACGTCCTTGATCGGCAGCAGCGTCCCCGTCGCGGTGCGTGCGGGGTCGCCGGCCGCTTCGCGGAGTGATGACTCGGAGATCGTGATGATGAGGTGTGGGGGCAGTCCGTGGTGCGACCCGCCGAGTGCGCCGCCGTCGAGCGCGAACCGCAGCACCGCGCGGAACGCGTCGTGGTTGCGTTTCTCCGCCGAACGCTCGTCGCGCTCGGCGGCCGCGGCCAGGGCCTCGGGGTTCGCGTCGGCAGGGTTCCCGGTGGGCGATTGCGGGTCTGTGGGATTGTTCATCCCGGGCGCGGCCCATACTGCCAGGACGACGTCGAACATGGCGCGCGTCGTCGGGTCGAGGGTGGCGGTCAGCCGGGACATGAGTTGGGCGTCCTGCGGTCCGAGTTTCAGTCCGCGGTTGCGGGCGCGGTCCCGGTCGTCGGTGATGGTTCCGTCGGGGTCGAGGTGAGCGAGGATGCGCGCACCGAGGTCCCGGAGCGACGACGGGTCGTACTCACGCGCGTAGTGCGCGAGAGTCGCCTCGGCCGCTTGCTTGTCGACGGGATCGACGCCGGCGGGGATCTTGCGCATCACCTCGATGACGACGTCGACGTGCCGACCCGAGATCTCGCCGTCGACAACACCTTTGGCTGTCTCCGGGAAGCGGGGCTCGAGCGGGACCCCCTGCATGTCCGGGAACTTGCCCAGCGCCCACACGCGATTCAGCAGTCGATTCGCCTCGCCGCGCCGGTTCAGCACGTGGCACAGGAAGTTGGAGACGGTCTGGCAACCCATCTTGCGGAATGCCGATCGCTCGTCGATGTCGACGATGTGGTCGGTGAACACCGAGAGCATCCGCCGTTCGGCACGCTCGTGCTCGATGGCGACCTGCAGCAGTTCGGTCTCGGAGCAGTCCGTGGACTGCGTCTCGGCGATCTCGTCCAGAAGCGCATGCAGGCGCTCGTACTGGGCGAGCAGGAGTGGTTGTGGTGCGGATGGCTCGACGAAAGCCATGATTTGTCCCCCATCATCATGGCTTTACTCGAAACTATGTTCGAGTGTAGCGACGCTTGCTGGGGCGCGCAACCCCCTGGTTCGAAATAGTCGCTGCCGCAGGCACGTTCACCCGCCATGCCGATCCGGTCTGTGAACAGATGTCGCGGCTTCGTGACGGAGGGCGACACGATCTGCGACATCTGCGGGCAGGCCGGACCGGCCCGGCCACCGGTTTGCTAGGCTGTCGATCGCGAGTCGAGCACTCGCACGCCGATGTAGTTCAATGGCAGAACATCAGCTTCCCAAGCTGAATACGCGGGTTCGATTCCCGTCATCGGCTCCACCATCACCGCAGCTAGAGCGGCGTTTCGCAACTTCCGCAACCCGGCACGGCGGGCCGCATGTCACCCCTGTGCTACCCGCCGAGTGCCAACGCGCCGCACCTCGTGCCGGGCGCGCCTACATGTCTACCTGTTGAGATAATCTCCGTAGCATGGCCACAACCGACGACCACCCGGATTCCGAGATGGTTGAAGTCTTTCTGCTTGATCAGGTGTTTTCAACTGGCAAGACCCCTGAGGCCACCTACACACCGCGAATTGGCAACGACCCAGATGGCACCACCTTCGACGAGAAGTTCAGGGGCAAGACTCTGCGGAGGGCTGGTGGAGTGATGCTCTACGGCGTCAGCAAGTCGGGCAAGACCTCGCTGGTGGAGCGCGTGCTTCCGGAGGGCGATGCGTGCTGGATTCAAGGTACTCGCATATCAAGCATCGACGACTTCTGGTCCACCCTTGCCCACCAACTTCAATTGAACGATAGATTCACTACTGAAGAGTCCGAGGATGAGAGCAAATCTGACACCGTTAAGGGCGAAGCCGGATTCCGCCCTGTCGCGATGGGATCGTTGTCATCCGAAGACAAGTCGTCGTCCGGGTCGCGACGGACATGGTCGTATTCGACGGTCGTTTCACAGCACGTGGAGGACCACTTAACCGCGAAACCTGTTCCTATTATCGTCGATGATTTTCATCATATCGACGCTCCAGTTCGCGAAGACATTGCGAAGGCGATAAAGCCACTCCTTAGGAAGACGTTCGTCGCCCTGATCGCTATTCCGTCCCACTCGTTCGACCCGGCGAAGGCCGCATCCGATATTGGCGGCAGAATGGTCAAGTTCCGCGTTCCTGAATGGACAATGGGCGAACTGGTATCCATTGCTAACAGGGGCTTCGAGAAATTGCGACTAATCGACGAAAACGATCAGGTCGCAACTGCGCTAGCCAAGAACTCCTTCGGGTCGCCCCATGTGATGCAGGAGCTGTGCTATACCCTTCTAAGTAAGAACAAGATACGAGAGTCCCCTCGCGAGCCGATACAACTCGATATCCCAGGGAATCTGGCCACCGTCGTGCGTGATGCTGCTACGGAGTCCGAGCCATTCGCATTCCAGGATATTCTTTCAGGTCGAAATACAAAGGGCGAGGCCAGAAAACCTATCTCCCTAGTAGAGGGGGGCCATACCGATAGCTACGGTATCACATTGATGGCTATTCGAGATTTAATTCCGCCCCTGAATCTGCGATTCAAGACCATTCGTGAGAAAGTAAGCGAATTGGCGGATCAAACCGTCGCTAAAGAGCGGATTGTGACCGCGCTCAGAGGAATGTCTGCGGTAGCTGATGACAAGAAGGGGAACGCCGATCCCATATTCAGCTACCGAGATGAAGTCGCTTACATAGAGGATCCCATGCTTGCCTTCTACCTTAAATTCGGCGATTGGCAACCCGATGCGATGAAGGCGCTGACCGAAGATGGCGACGAGGGCACGCTATTCTAGCCGCGCAACCGCAGCACATTCTCACAGTTGGCAGGCGTGCCCAGCGCGGCCAGGGCGTACATGGCGTCGGTGTGGTCGTCCTCGAAGAGGTGGGCGTACACACTGAACCTGGTGGTGACCTTCGCGTGGCCCATGAACCGAGCGATCTCCAACGGAGGAATACCCGCCGCCACGCACAGGCTGGCGTAGGTGTGGCGCAGCGCGTGGAACTTCAGGCCAGTGGGCGCCGTGCCCGCGCGCAGTACCGCCGGACGGAACACCGCCTTGTAGAAGTTCTGGTGCCGGACGGGGCTGCTCCAGTCCAGGTCTAGGCGCTGCTCGGCATCGTCCACCGTGAGAGCTGCCAGGGCGTTCGCGTTGCGCTGCGCCTTGGCTCCCGCCGTCTCGGGACTATCGGTAGCGCGCACCCCAGTCTGCTGCGGCAGCGAAAGCCGGAACGCCGGGAACAGCGGAGCAGTCGGTTCGTCAGAGCGGGGTGCAGGGCAGGTAGTCGCGCAGCACGTCCACCGTCGCCGCGGTCAGGGGTACTCGTCGCCGGCTCCCCCGCGTCTTGGGTGTGTCGTACCCGCCTGTGGGACGAGGGCTAAGCGTGCGATCCACTCGCAGGGTTCCGGGTTTGGGCCGCGCGTTGGGGTTGATCTGCCGCGCAGGCAGCTCCACGTCGCCCACCTGCAACCCGCCCAGCTCGGCAGCTCTTGGGCCGCTCCACGCGGCCATGTGGGTCAGCACGTTGTACGGCCAGGGCGTAGCGGCCACGAGTGCCGACACCTGGTCGGCAGTCAGGAACATATCGGGATCGTCCACCGCGCCAGGCGTCCCGCTGTCTGCGGTGCGCTCGCTCGGCAGCCTCACGTGGTCGGCGGGGTTGTCGCGCAGTAGGCCGTCCACCACAGCGTGCTCCAGCACCATCTTCACGACGAAGTACGCGTGCCGCACGGTGCTCGGCTTCTTCCCAGCGTCGGTGAGGGCCAGCACCCAGTCGGCGATCTGCTGCCGCGTGATGCTGCCGACCCGATGCAGGAAACCGCGTCGCCTCTGTAGGACTCCGTCACGACGGCCAGACGTGAGCGCCCGCAGGTACGTCCGCGACTCACGAGGTCGGTTCTGCACAAGCTCGAGCGACAGGTAAACCTGGTGGCCGCGCGCCGGCTCATCACGATCGACGATCTCGCCTACGCGGTGATCTCGGAACCGGACATCACTGCATGACACACAAGCCGTGGGTGGACGACTACACGTTCTGTCTGCGGTTGGCGCATGTGACCGATGAGGAGCGCGCACAGATCACTCATCTGTGCCCAAAGGATTATCGGATTGCATGAACGAGGAGCGAATGGTCGCGGGCGAGATACGCGTTGACGGTGAGGTGGTGTGTCAGCTACGCCGACGACCGGCCGCGGGTCCGGGACTTCCAGGACGCCGAGGCCGGACACGCCGAAAATGACGGGCCGGAGTTCGGGGCGTGCTCGACGACGAGAAGCGCATGGTGGATCTCGCGGGTGAGAGATGGAGCTACCCGGGCAACTTGGAGCAGCAAGTTCGAGACGAGTTCGGCATTTCGCTCACCTGCTTCTACCAGATTGTGATCGGCCTCCTGGAAACTCAGGAAGCCTTAACGTGTTCACCACAAGTGGTGAATCGTTTGCGCCGCTTAAGAACACGGAGAACAGAATGAAACGCGCCATCATCGCGCTCACCACCATCCTCGCCGCCCTGGCATTCCTCACCCCCACCACCGCCAAGGCGGCACCGCCGGAAAGCGCGCGATGGGTCGGCGAAGACGACTGGGGCGGCTGGATCAACATCGTGTCCGCCACCTCCTACAGCGACTCCGTCGTCTACGACGTCGACATCCAAGCCACCAAAGGGCAGATGCCATTCAACCCCTTCTACTTCGTGGCGAAAACCATGGATGGCTACCGCTACAACTCGCCCACGTACCGGGGCAACAACCATCTGACTTCGGAACTCCTGCCGGCCGGGGATCGGTTGCGCGGGACGATCGAGCTGGAAGTGACAGGACCTCGCCCGACGATTCTCGTCTACCAGGGTGTGTTGGGGGCGCAGCTGGCGAAGTGGACGTTCACGTGGAAGCCCACGCCGAAGCCGAAGGCTCCGCCGTCGCCGTTTGGGTCTCTGGGTTCCTAGTCGGGTGCGGGCAGTTCGAGCTGCCGAGAATTCCCGTCATCGGCTCCACCACCACCGCAGTTAGAGCGGCTTTTCGCACCGCCGGTGAAGCCGAGTCCGTGCGGGCAATGATGTTCGTGCCCGGCAGGGCTGAAGTACGCCACAACAGTTGCAACACCCGGCCGACGGGCCGACAGGCCGTTAGACTCTGCCGGTGTCCAGTCCTCTGGGGATCACCCCCGATGAATCTCTGCGCAAGGGACTTCAGAGTCGTCACATCAGCATGCTCGCGCTCGGCGGCGCCATCGGTACCGGCTTGTTCGTTGCCTCCGGCGCCACCATCTCCGACGCGGGCCCGGGTGGCGCCATCCTCGCGTATCTGTTGATGGGCTGCATGGTCTTCTTCCTCATGCAGAGCCTCGGCGAGATGTCGGCATACATCCCGTGCAGCAACCCGTTCGAGGAGTACGGCAAACGCTTCGTGAGCAAGTCCTTCGGGTTCGCGGCGGGATGGAACTACTGGCTCAACTGGTCGGTCACCCTGGCGGCCGAGCTGGTGGCCGCCGGGTTGATCATGAAGTACTGGGCACCCGACGTGCCGTCGTGGATCTGGTCGGTCGTGTTCCTGGCGGGTCTACTGGCGCTGAACCTGTTCGCGGTCAAGGCGTTCGGCGAGGCCGAGTTCTGGTTCGCGGCGATCAAGGTCATCGCGGTGGTCGTCTTTCTCATCGTCGGCGTCCTGTTGATCCTCGGTGTCGTCGGCGACGGCCCGTCGCCGGGGTTCAGCAATTGGACGATCGGCGACGCTCCGTTCGTGGACTTCCCGATCGGGATGCTGTCGGTCTTCCTCATCGCCGGTTTCGCATTCCAGGGCACTGAGATGATCGCGGTCGCCGCCGGCGAGGCCGTCGAACCGAAGACGGCCATTCCGCGCGCCGTACGCACCGTCTTCGTACGCATCCTGCTGTTCTACATCGGCACCCTGACTGTCATCGCGTTCCTGATCCCGTACACCGACCCCAATCTCCTGAATGCGTCCGAGGAGAACATTGCGGTCGCCCCGTTCACCCTTGTGTTCTCCGACGCGGGGATCGCGGTGGCGGCATCGATCATGAACGCCGTGATCCTGATCGCGATCCTGTCGGCGGGCAACGCGAGCCTGTTCGCAGCGACCCGCGCGTTGTACGGCCTGTCGGTTCAGGGCAATGCGCCACGTGTGTTCGCCTGGGTCACGCGATCAGGTGTTCCACTCCTCGCCGTGGCCGCGACGACGGCGATCGGCGCCCTCTGCTTCCTGGCGAGTCGGGTGGGCGACGGTCGCGCCTACGTCTGGCTGGTCACCGCCTCATCGGTGGCCGGTTTCATCACGTGGATGGGTATCGCCTGGGCTCACTATCGGTTCCGCCGGGCGTGGCAGGCGCAAGGTCTGGACCTCGGCATACTCCCGTACAAGGCGTGGCTCTATCCGGCCGGCCCGATCATCGCGTTGCTCATGTGTGTTGCAGTCATCGCCGGGCAGAATCTCCCGGCGATCCGCGACGGATCCGCGGGGAATCTCGAACTGTGGCTCACCGCCTACGGCGCCCTGTTCGTGTTCCTCGCGCTGTGGTGGGGCCACAAGGTGATCACCCGCAGCCCGACCGTGGACCTGCTCACCGCCGATCTGTCACCCACGTCGGCTGCGTCGGCGCATCGCGACCCGGATCCGGACCTCGTCGGCTGACCGGATCGTCGGGCGATCGCGGGGTGGGGCACCGGGTCTCGCTCCGTCGATTCGCGGCGCGGCGAGTGGGCCGTCGGCTCGGTCCATGCCGATCGTTCCCGAGTTCGTCAGCCGACAAGCTCGGCGATGTGGTTCAACGAGTTACGCAGATGGTCGTCGGCAAACGGCGGGAACTGGATGTACTCGCGGATGTGGGTGGGTACGGCCGACCAGTCGTAGGTCAAGGTGAGCTCGGTGGACGACTTCCCCACCGGCACCAGATCGTACCGCCATGTCCAGCCGCCGAACTCGAGCTCCCCCGAGTCGTTGCGCTGCCCTGGTTGCCACGCTATCGCCGACAGCGGTTCGATCACCTCGACCCGGTTCTCCATCAGGTAGTCACCGTCCGGATGGTTCGAGTGGTACATGTTCATCCGGAAGACCTGACCCACCTCCCGCAGCGGTGTCGTGTCGACTGCGTCCCGAACCCAGCCGGTGCCGTCGATGGCCTGGTGGGTGCGGGGGTCGGCGAGCGTCGCGAACACCTCGTCGGGCGTGGCGGAGATCGTGAGGCTGACGGCAACGTTGTCGTGAGTCATGCTGGAGACCCTTTCTGGTCGGGTTCCCCGGAACGGGGGGTGGACACAGAGGTGGACCCGAACCGGTGCCCGTGCTCATCGGTCACCTCGAGCCTCATCTCCCGGCGGGCGCGGCGTTCCGACTCTTCCGGCGCTTAGTTCGGCACGCGGGCGCATGTCATCCTCGTGAGATGGACCTGCGCCTGACTCGCGAACGTTTCGCCGCCGCCCGGTCGGTCAAGCTCGCCACCGTGTCACCCGGCAACAAACCGCACCTGGTCCCCGTCGTATGCGCAATCGATGACGACGTCATCTACACGTGCGTGGATCACAAGCCGAAACGAACCACCGCACTACGTCGTCTCGCCAACATCGCGGACAATCCCGCGGTGTCGCTCTTGGCTGACCTGTACTCCGACAGCTGGGATGAACTCTGGTGGGTGCGGGTCGACGGCCGGGCACACGTCGTCGACGCCGGTGAACCCGTCGGCATTCACGGCGTCGACGTGCTGGCCGCGAAGTACCCGCAGTATCGACTCCGACGGCCCGATGGACCGGTGATCGTCGTGGAGTCTCTGACGTGGCACGGTTGGTCGGCCACCTCATAGGCGACGGCCGTAACCGCCCAGTTCGGCCGGAACATCCGTCGACGTCGATTGCGCATCGATGTCTGGGTCCAGCAGCAGCCGAGCACGGCGCGCCGGTCCCACGCACTCGACCGAGTCGCTCGTCACCCTTCGTCCCGCCCGGGAATGGCCCGGCACCCACCCTCGTTGCCCGAGAGGTCCAAGACTTCGTCCAGACTTAGAGGTGCAGTTGTGAAGATCGGGATCATCGGTGCGGGATTCATCGG
The DNA here is from genome assembly GCF_051789125.1 of Gordonia terrae. Lineage (GTDB taxonomy): Bacteria > Actinomycetota > Actinomycetes > Mycobacteriales > Mycobacteriaceae > Gordonia > Gordonia terrae_A. The sequence continues at coordinate 4,606,720 of NZ_CP196526.1, forward strand.
CGGGACGCTCACGCGTCGACTCACCGCCCTGGGACACGAGGTGCGCGTGGCCAACTCACGCGACCCGGAGACGCTGGCCGAGCTGGCCGCCGAGACCGGCGCCACGGCGGTGTGGGCGGCCGACGCCGCGCAGGACGCCGACCTGGTGATCGTCAGCATTCCGCAGAAGAACACGCCCGACCTGGCCTCGGGCATCCTCGATGCCCGCAAGCCGGGCGCTCCGGTCATCGAGACCAACAACTACTACCCGCAGCAGCGGGACGGCAAGATCGAGGCGATCGAGAACGGCACACCCGAGAGCGTCTGGGTCTCGGACCTGCTCGGCGTACCGGTCTACAAGGTCTTCAACGGGATCTACTGGAAGCATCTACTGAACAAGGGCGTCCCCGCGGGGACCGAGGGCCGGATCGCGCTGCCCATCGCCGGCGACGATGCCGAGGGCAAGAAGATCGTGTCCGCTCTCGTCGACGAACTCGGCTTCGATCCGGTCGACGCGGGTCCGCTCGCCGAGTCGTGGCGTCAGCAGCCGGGAACCCCGGTGTACGGCAAGGACTTCGGTGTCGAGGACACGATCAAGGCCCTCGCCGAGGCAACCCCGGAACGTACTGCGGAGTGGAGCGCCTGAGCCACCTCGAACACCGCACGTGAGCGCGCCGGGTCACCGCCGTTTGGAACGGCCGGTGCCCCGGCGCGAACTCTTGCCCGGGATCTTCCCGGCGGCCTCGCGTGCCGCCCTCTTCGCGGCGGCCTTCTCCTTCGCCGAACGCTTGGGCGTCGGCTCGGCGCGACCCCGCGACGACGTCGCCTTCCGCCCGCGCACGATACCGACGAACTCGTCCGCGAGTTCCGTTGTAGGAGAGGGCCATAGAAGTCCCACGGTGCTCGTCGGCGCGTCGGTCACCGGTCGGTAGACGAGATCTTTGCGGTGGTGCAGCCGCGCCAGCGACTGGGGTACGAGCAACACGCCGACGCCGGCGGCCACGAGTTCGATTGCGTCGCCGGTGGTCTCGGGCCGGTGGTCCACCGCGGCACCGGGGCGCTCGGCCACGAACAGTGGCTCGTCCGACGGCCACAGGAACTGCTCATCGGCGAGATCGGCCATCGTCAGCTCGTCGCCCGCGGTCAGGACATGGTCTTTCGGAACCACGACCACCGTCGTCTCGTCGTAGAGGTCGATGGTGTGGTGCGTTCCGGCATCGCCGTGACGCAACGCGTCGGGCAGGCGGGTGATCGCCATCTCGATCCGACCACCGCCGACCGCACCGGCACACGCGGCCACCTCGAGGGCGATCAGCTCCAACCGCACACCTGGTCGGCGCTCGGCCCAGATGCGCACCCATTTGCTCGGGGTCACACCGGGGACGTATGCCAGCCGGAAGGCCGGGGCATCGTCGGTGGTGGTCACGCCGGGTGTGGTCACGTCCAAAGGCTACCGCCCGATATCCTCGACGAATGAGCTCGCAGTCGATGAAGCCGGCCACCGCCGCCAAGAAGCTGGACGTGTACCTCCCGGCCACACCTGCCGAGTTCCGGGACGGCCCCATCACCCGGTCGGAGCTCGCTGCCCTGCAGGCCGATCCACCCGAGTGGCTCCGCACCCTCCGGGCCGACGGGCCGCACCCCAAGAACCTGGTGGCCGCGAAACTCGGCATCTCCAACTCCGGCCTCGTCCGCGGCGGCATCACCGACGCGCTGACGACCGCGCAGATCGACGAGCTGCTGGCGGAGATGCCCGACTGGCTGGCCGCGGAACGCGCCACCCAGATCGAGGTCCGTCGGGAAGAGCGGCGCGTCAAGTCGCTCCACGCCGACAAGCGACGCGCCCGCGAAGAGGGCGACACAGACCCGGAGAGCTGAGACCCCGCAACAACTTCGAAGTCTAGGACCGCAATCCCGCCAGATGGTCCCGGAGTACGCGTTGCGCCCGGGCCGGCGACTCGGTGTCGGCGAGGAGCAGGTGCATCGCCAGGCCGTCGACGAGGGCGTGCAGCGCGATCGCGTCGGCGTCGAGGTCGCGCCCTGCTCCCAACAGCTCATGCTCGTCGAGGACGGTCAGCACCGTCGCGCAGAGTGAACGCAGACCGTCGTGCGCCTCACGGGCGGCCGCGGCGAGTCCGGGATGCGCCACCGACTCGGTCACCATCGCGAGATTGACGTGCATCTCCACCCGCCGGTCGTCGTCGAGCGGCAGGACCTCGGACAACGCAGCCTCGGCCCAGCGCAGCGGGTTGCGGATCCGGTCGTGTCGTCGTAATCGCTCCGCGACCCGCTCGTAGATCAGCCGCATCGAGAACTCGAGCAACTCCTCCTTGTCGGCGAACACATGCCGGAGCGAACCCACCGAGATCCCCGCCTCGGCCGCCACCTCACGGACCGACACCCCGGAAGCTCCTTCGCGCAACACGATCCGCCACAGGGCCTCGGCTATCTCGGCGCGGCGCTCGTCCCGGTCGATCAACTTCGGCATTGACCCATGCTAGTACACCCGTGCTACGTTGACCCAAGTTTTGATAGCACGCTTGTGTCAGCAAAGAACGGAGACACGATGGCGACCCGACACGTGGCGCTCGACGTCCTACGCGGCATCGCGATCCTGGGTACCCTCGCGACCAACATCTGGATCTTCACCAATCCGGAGGGATTGGTGGGGTACATCCAGGGCACGAATCACGCCACCGGCTCGTGGGCGACGGTCGAGGACATCCTGCAGCAGCTCGCGCAGGGCAAGTTCCTCGGCCTGCTCACGATCATGTTCGGGATCGGCCTGGCCATCCAGCAACGTTCGGCCACACGGCGGGGCCGACCCTGGCCCGGTCGGTACTACTGGCGCGCCGCCCTGCTGTTCGTCGACGGCACGATCAACTACTTCCTCTTCACCGAGTTCGACGTCCTGATGGGTTACGCGGTCACCGGACTCATCGTGGCCTACCTGCTGACGATGCGTCTCCGCCGCCAGTACATCGCCATCGCGATAGCCGTCGCGACTCACGTGGCGTTGCTGGGCCTGGTGACCTGGGCTCTTCTCGCCGCTCCCGCCTCGTCGGGTGCCGGGGCCGGCACCGCGCTGTCCCCCAACCCCTACGCGGACGGCAGCTTCGTCAGTCTCATCGCGTTCCGCGCCGAGAACCTTCTGGCGTTCCGCGCCGAGGTCATCGTGATCCTGCCCATGTCGATCGCGCTGTTCCTCGTCGGCGCCGCCCTGCTGCGCGCCGGTGTCCTGCAACCGCACGGCGCCCGGCTTCGGCGGCGCCTCATGATCGCCGGACTGGGGGTCGCCCTTCCCCTCGATCTCGTCGTCGGGCTCTGCGGCGGGGACGCCGGACTCGTCGTGGGACGGTACGGATTGGCTCCGGTTGTCGCACTCGGGTTGCTCGCCTGGGTCGCCGGATATTACGCAGACGGCCGGCCCCCTGGCCGATACGGCCGCACGCTCGCCCCGGTGGGACGAATGGCTCTGTCCTGCTACGTGTTTCAGAATGCGATCGCGGGCGCGATCTGCTATGGATGGGGTGTCGGCCTCGCACAGCGGCTCGACGGCACGACTCTGGTCCCGGTGACGGTGGGGCTCTATCTGGCGATCGTCACGATGCTCGTCATCGTCTCCCACGTCTGGCTGCGCCGATTCGAGCGCGGTCCCCTCGAGTGGCTGTGGCATCGCGGTTACGACCTCATCACGGCAACCACCGATTCGCAGCCCGCTCCGACGCGCGCGCAGCGCTAGACCGCACGCGGCACTGCGACCGTGCGGTTAGCCGGCATCTGGACGGGGTACCCCGCTCGCACCATCGTCCGACCGAGGAGTGCGCCGTGGACACCGCCATCTGGATCATCATCGCCGTCATCGCCGTGATCGTCGTGCTCGCCCTGGTGCTGCTGTTGCTGCGGCAACGCAAAGCGAGACGACGCGTCCAGGCCGAGGAGATCCGCCAGAACGCTTCCCAACAGGTGTCGACGGTCCGACAGCGTGAGGCCGTCGCCGAGGAAGCCGACGCGCGGGCACGCCAGGCCAAGGCAGAAGCGGACGCCAAGGCCGCCGAGGCCAAGCGACTCCAGGAACAGGCCCGCCATCATCAGGGGCACGCGGCCGAGTCACGCCACGAAGTGGAGAGCGAGTTCGCCCGGGCAGACAAGCTGGATCCCGACGTTCGACGCACCGGCGACGGACGCGACGACACCGGGCACGGCCGGCACGGGGACCAGCAGCAACCCGGAATGGGCGGTCACGGGGACCAGCAGCAACACGGAGTGGGCGGTCATGGAGCAGACCCGCGTTCGCACGTCGACCCCCGCCGCGATCAGACCCCGCCGAACGCCCGCTGACCCGACCGGAACCCGGCCGGAGGCCGGCCAGATCCCCGTCGTCGATGCCGCGCGCTCTATTGAGTGAGATGCACAGCACGCGAGCGTCGCCGACGTGAGCGAAAACCCTCCCGAAACTGACACTGAGTAACGAGTGTTAGTGGGTACCATTTTGGACGTCACCGTCGCTCTCGGGTCCGAGGCCGACTCCTGCGCTCGAAGTACCGGAAGGGTTCCACCCCATGGCGTCATATCTGTTCAAGCTCGGAAGGTTCTCCTTCCGGCACAAATGGGCGGTGATCGCGGTCTGGCTGGTCGCACTCATCGCGGTCGCCGGCCTCGTCGGCACACTCCAGCCGAAGTTCGCCAAGGACTTCAGCCTGCCGGGTACCGATTCGGGGATCGCCACCGAACAGGTCGAGGAGTATTTCCCGCAGGTCATGGCCCAGCAGGAACGGGCGTCGACCAGCATCCTCGTGGCCGCTGACGACGGGTTGCAGAACCACGCCGCCCAGATCGACAAGCTCGCCGAGGACCTGCGGACCCTTCCCGACGTGATCGATCCGCAGACCGTGGTGAACCCGCTGGTCGTCGCGGCGGCGCAACCGGCCATGGCGCCGTCGGTCGTCGGCGACAACGGGCGGGTCGGACTCATCCAGGTCCGTCAGAACATCGAGATGCTCGACCTGACCGTCGAGAACCGGGATGAACTGGTCAAGATCCTCGACGAGAACCGGGGCAACGGCCTGCAGGTCGAAGCCACCGGTTCGCTGATGCAGGTGATGGAACCGGGTGGCGCGGCCGAACTGATCGGTTTCGCGGTGGCGTTCGTGGTCATGATCGTCGCCTTCGGCGCTCTGATCGCCGCCTTCATCCCGCTGGTGACCGCGATCGTCGGGGTGGCGATCACGATCATGCTGCTCAACCTGTCGGCCGAGGTGCTGTCCATCAACGAGTCCGCGACGGCCATCGTCACGATGCTGGGTATCGCGGTGTCCATCGACTATGCGCTGTTCATCGTCTCCCGCTATCGAGCGGAGCTCAGACGGGGAGGCTCGCCGGCGGACGCGGCCGGACGGGCTGTCGGCACAGCGGGATCCGCGGTGGTGTTCGCGGGACTCACCGTCATCATCGCCGTCGTCGCGCTGGTGGTCATCGGCATCCCGATCATCACGCAGATGGGTGCGGGCGCCGGTGTGGCGGTACTGATCGCCGTCCTGGCCGCCCTCACCCTGATCCCCGCACTCCTGGGCGCCTTCGGACACTTCGCGTTCGTGCCGCGAATCCCTTGGATCAGACACGCCGAGGAGTCCGAATCCAGTGACACACTCGGCATCCGAGTCGGCCGCACGGTGGTCAAATGGCCGATCCCGTTCATCGTCCTCGGACTGCTCGCGCTGGCCGGCGCCGCCATCCCGGCGACCAAGATGGAACTGGGCCTGTCGATGACGAGCGAAGCCGAGGCGCCCGCCCAGGCACTGCTCAACCGTGGATTCGGCGAGGGCATCAACGGACCGCTGCTCGTCGTCGTGCATGACGAGGACAACCCGATCAAGACCGTCGCCGACGAAACCGTCAGGCACATCGCAGGTCTCGGTGACGTCTCCAATCCGGCGGCACTGACCTGGACCGGTAACGACGGTGGCCAGAACGGCAACACCGCGCTGATCATCGTCACCCCGGAGAGCTCACCGTCGTCGGCGGCCACACACGAGCTGATGGAGCAGATCCGTGAGTTCGCACCGGTAGTCTCCGAACGCGGTGCCGAACTGCATGTCGGCGGCCAGACCGCGATCATGTCGGACCTGTCGCAGAAGCTCGACGACGCGCTGATCCCCTACCTGATCGTCGTTGTCGGACTTGCGTTCCTGATCATGATCGGGGTGTTCCGGTCGATCTGGGTGCCGCTGATCGGCACGGTCGGCTTCATCTTCTCGGTGCTGGCGACCTTCGGAATCACCGTCGCGATCTTCCAGGAGGGTTGGCTCGGCCTCATCACGAACACCCAGCCGATCATCTCCTTCCTGCCGATCTTCCTGATCGGCGTGGTGTTCGGCCTCGCGATGGACTACCAGGTGTTCCTCGTGACCCGAATGCGCGAGGAGTACATCCACGGGATGTCGGCCAAGGAGGCGATCGTCGCGGGCTACCGGCACGGCGCCCGAGTGGTGACGTCCGCGGCGATCATCATGATCAGCGTCTTCGCCGCGTTCATGCTCTCCCCGGAGACGACCGCCAAGATGATGGGCTTCGCGCTCGCGGCGGCGGTCTTCTTCGACGCCTTCGTGATCCGGATGCTGGTGGTGCCCGCGGTCATCGCGCTCCTCGGCGACCGCGCCTGGAGCCTGCCGCGCTGGCTGGACCGCTTCGTCATCAACTTCGACATCGAGGGTGAAGCCGTCCGCCATCGCGGGCTCGAGGATCCCGAGGGGACCAGGGAGCCGGTTCCCGCGAGGTGACATCTGTTCGACAGCACCTGACGGTGACAAGGCCTCACAGCGACAAGGCCTGCAGCGACAAGGCATCTCATGACCGCTGAGGACACATGGCCGACCGCCTGACGGCGAGCGCCCCCACCGGCGCCCCGGGAGACACCCCGGGGCGCCGGATGGGCCTGCGCGAGCAGAACAAACTCCGCACCCGCAACGCGATCCGGCAGGCCGCCATCACCTTGATCGCCGAACAGGGTTATGCCGGAACAACCGTCGAGCAGATCGCCGAGGCCGCCGGTGTCTCGCACACCACGTTCTTCCGCTATTTCCCATCCAAGGAACAAGTGGTCATCGGCGACGAGCACCTGCACGCCGAGGCGCACGCGATCGTCGAGTCGATGCCGCCCGGGCTCAGCCACTTCGACCTCATCCGGCAACTGATGACCGAACTGCACCGCCTCACCATCGACGACCCCTGGGTGGGCAATCCGCTGCGCATGCAACTGATCCGCACCGAACCGCTGCTACAGAAGACCTTTCAGGTCGAGTCCGAACGCATCATCTCCGACATGACGCAGCTGATCGCCGATTACCTGGGGATCGCACCCGACGATTTCCGGCTGAAGGTCTTCCTCGACGCCGTCGCCGGGGTGACCTTTCACCTCGCGACCGAACTCGACGACAATCGCGACATGCCGCAACTGGAGACCACCCTGCGTGCCATCGACCTGCTGGAGCAGGGCCTGCCACTGCGGTGAGGCAGGTACCCGGAGCGTCGTCGTGGGGTGGCGGGCGCCGGCCACCGATGGGCGCAACGAACCTCTACGATCGTGGGGTGATCTCGGACAGCGCCGCCCAGACCCCGTCGACACCGTCGCTCACGACACCTCGTAGATCCCGGACCTCACGCCTGATCACGTCGACGATCGGTGTGGCCGCCGCCGTCGCGGCCACCCTCACGCTCGCGGCGCCCACGCATGCCGCCCCGGCGCGGCCGAACCCGACGCCGTTTCCCGTCACCGACATCGCGCGGCTGTATGCGTCCGACATCTCGTCGTATCCGGGCGGGGTCTACCTCGAGCCCATCGACTCGTTCGACCCGCTGCGCCGCAACCACCCCGAGGTCATGGCTCGCAACCTCGAGACGGCGGTCGCCGTCAACCAGTCCGCGGCCGACGATCCCGCCCTGCAGCGTCGCGCTCTCGCCGACGCGCACGACGACCCGCTGTGGACGATGTCCGACGCCTTCGGCGCACGCCTGGGACGTCACTTCCGCGACGCCCTCGCGGCCGGGCGACTGCCCAAGACCACGGCGCTCCTCAGCGACTACCTGGCGCGCGCGGGCGGTGTCGCGAACGCGACCTTCGTCGAGAAGTACACCTTCGGCTACGAGCGACCCTTCATCGTCGCGCCCCAACGCATCCGCAAGTACATGCGCGCCGGAGCCAGCGAGTACGACGCGCTCGGCAGCAACCCGTCGTTCCCCTCCGGTCACGCCGGCCTGTTCTTCTGGCGTGGGGCGCTCCTCGCGTCGATGCTTCCCGAATTCGGGCCACAGTTGCTCACCCGGGCGTCCGAGGGCGGTTACCACCGCATCGTGCTCGGCGTGCACTACCCACTCGACGTGATCGGCGGGGCGATGGTGGGTCAGGCCGCGGCGGCCGACCGCTGGAACGACCCGCAGTTCCGTCGCCTGCTCACCGCCGCGTCGACCGAGATCCGCAAGGAGCTCGAATGGCGCTGCGGCGCAAGCCTGTCGACGTGCATCGCGCGTGACACCCCGTACCTGACCGACTCCGAGGCGCGGGCCGTCTACGACAAGCGTCTCACCTACGGATTCGGGCGGGTCGCGTCGCCGACCCATCCGATGGTCGTACCGGAACAGGCGGTCGGACTCATCGCCGGCGCCTTTCCGCACCTGACCGTCGACCAACGACGACAGGTACTCGCACAGACCGCGCTCCCGCCCGGTTACCCGCTGGACGACCAGAGGCCAGGTCGCGCCTCCTGGCAGCGCCTCGACCTGGTGCGTGCTTACACCGCCGAGGTGACCGTCGAGGCGAACGGCCGCGTCACCGTTCGCTGACCCCCGGCGGCGGACTCGCCGCACTGAATCGTTTGTCCCACTGCCCGTTGCGAACTCATCGCGACGGGCAGTGTGCGTGGGCATGGCTGCAGTGTGGGTCCAGTTTGGCTCAACAGCTTGACACCAGCGTAAGGATATGGCTACTTTTCGAGTGGTCCACATCACATCCGACGCGGACTCACCGCCCGTGACCAGGGCGGACGGTGCCGACATCACGGACCCGGGCACAGCACTGGGTTGATCGAACCCCATTCACCTCGAAGCCCCGCCGGGGCGATGTCGCCATGGCCTCTCACAGGGCGGTGTCGTCGTGCCCGGAGATCATCGGGAAAGGCAGTCGAAACATGCGTTGGTCGAATTCACGCAGGAGAGCCGGACGGTTGGCGGCAGTCGCCGTCGCCGCGGCATGCATCTTCTCGGTCGTGTCGTGTAGCAGCGACGACGGCGGATCGTCGGACGGTTCAGCCGCGGACTCCAGCGGCACCAAGGCCTCGGGCGAGGCCATCAAGATCGGCTTGTTCAACCCCACCAAGGGACCGGCGACGCAGGGTGGCGTGACCACCGGCAAGGACGCCGCCCTCGACTACATCAACAACCAGATCGGCGGCATCGGCGGACGCCCCGTCGAGATCGTCGACTGCGGCATCGATCAGACGGCACCGGAATCGACGGTGTCGTGCGCGAATCAGTTCGTCGAGGCCGGCGTGGTCGCCGCCATCGACGGTTACAACGCCGAGTCCGCCTCCGCGGTACCGATTCTCACCTCGGCCGGGATCCCGCTGGTCGGTCAGATCCCCTTCAACACCTCGACCGGCGCGTCGGCCGAGAACCGCGTGTACTTCGGGCCGCCGCCCGCCGCATTCCTCGTCGGCTTCATGCAGCAGCTCAAGGCGTCGAACAAGAACTCCCTGACCCTCGCGAACGCCGACCTGCCGCAGGCGCACCAGGTGTTCGACGGACTGATGAAGCCGCTCGGGGCGCAGCTCGGCATCGACGTCAAGTCGGTCTACTACCCGCCGACCGGACCGAACTTCACCTCGCTGGCCACCACCCTGGCCGAGGGCGACCCCGCCGCCGCCGGACTGATGACCTCGCAGAACGACAACGTGTGCACCAAGCTCGCACAGTCGCTGCGGTCGGTGAAATACGAGGGCACCATGTTCATGGCCGCCTGCACCGACTTCATCGACACGATGGGTGCGCAAGCAGTTGGCGCACAGACGTATTCACCGATCTGGCAACCCCCGGCCAAGGATTCTGCACCGGAACCGGCCAAGGCCAACCTCGATATCGCCCAGAAGTTCATCGACGGGCAGGGCGGCACCGGCGGGTTCTACGCGTACGGCACCTTCGCGACCCTCGCGGACTTCGCGATCACGCTCAACAACGCCAAGGTGACCGACTACACCGGACCCAACGTGCTCGGTGCGTTGAAGGCCGTGACGGACTACCAGTCCTTCATCGGCCCGAAGCTCAACTGCGGTAAGCCGACCACGCCGAACTGCACCACCGAGATGCTGCTGTTCGACGTCGTCGCCGAGAAGAAGACCGAACCCGCCACCGGCGGATTCATCACCCCGCTTCCGGCTGCGCTGCAGCGCATTCCGGGCGCTTACTGACGCAGGTCGCGTGTGGCGGGGTGGACACCCACCCCGCCACACCCGACTCTGCTCCATCCGCACCCGCACGCGCGTGAGATCGCCTGCGCGCCGAACGAATGAGTACGCCACATGGGCCAGTTCCTCCAGTTCGTCTTCCTCGGACTCTCCGCCGGTGCCATCTACTCGGTGCTCGCCTCGTCCCTCGTGGGCATCTATGCCGCCACCGGCATCATCAACTTCGCGCAGGGCGCCATCGGCCTGTACTCGGTCTACCTCGTCGCGGCACTGCGCACCGACGGCAGCCTCGTCCTGCCCATCGGCACACTGCGCCTCGGTAGCGAGAGCGATCCCACGTCGATGGAGCTCGCGGTGGTTCTCGGCGTACTCAGCGCGGTGGTCTGGGCGCTGCTCGCCCATGTGCTGATCTTCCGGCCGCTACGGTCTGCCCCCGTGCTCGCGCAGGTGGTCGCCTCGGTGGGCCTGATGCTGTTCATCCAGGCACTCGTGCACTTGCGTTTCGAGACCGAGAACCTCTTCGCCGAGTCGATCCTGCCGGAGACCACCGTCGACATCGCCGGTGCGGTCGTCAACGTCTCGGACCTGATCCTCGCCGGCGTCGCCATCGTCATCTCGCTGGTCCTGTGGGCGTACTTCCGGCTGACCACGCTGGGTGTGGCCACCCGCGCCGGTTCGGAAGACGAACTGGCCGCACGACTCTCCGGCTACTCCCCCGACCGCCTCGCGGGAATCGTATGGGCGCTGACCGGAGCGGCGACCGGGCTCATCGTCGTACTCGCGTCGTTCACCATCGGACTCACCGAGACCAGCTACACGTTCTTCGTCATCCCGGCGCTGGCGGTGGCACTCGTCGGCCGCCTCACATCGTTCGGCATCGCCTGCGCCGCAGGGCTTGTGCTCGGCGCCTTCCAGTCGGTCATCACGTGGCTCACCACCAAGGACTGGTGGCCCGAATGGGCGCAGGCCGGGCTCGGCGATGCCGTCCCGTTCGTCATCGTCGTCATCGCCCTGTTCCTGCTCGGCGGTCGAATCCCCTCTCGCGGTTCACTCGGCGAGGTGCGGATGCCCGCGGTCCGCATCCCGCGCATCCGGGTGATCCCGACGACCATCTGTATCGCCGTGGTCGTCGCGGCCATCTTGCTCACGTCGGGCAGCTGGCGATTCGGCGTCGTCACCTCGGTGATCCTCACCCTCATCGCGCTGTCGCTGGTACTGCTCACCGGTTATCTCGGTCAGATCTCGTTGGCCAGCATGGCCTTTGCCGGTGCGGCCGGTTTCGCACTGTCGAAGCTGACGACCAACTGGAACGTGCCGTTCCCGTTCAGCATGATCTTCGCGGCCCTCATCGCGACCGGCCTCGGTGTCCTGGTGGGCGTACCCGCGCTCCGCATCCGCGGGGCCCAGCTCGCCGTCGTGACATTGGCTGCCGCCTTGGCCATCCAGAGCTTCGTCTTCAACAATCCGGCCATCACCTCATTCGAGGGCAACCTCATCGCGGACCCGACACTCTTCGGCCTCGATCTCGGGGTGCGCGACGGCACCAACCTGGTCACGATCCGGTTCTCGCTGATGGTCTTGATCGTCGTCGCGATCGCGACCCTCGTGGTGCTGCGCTTCATGGGCGGCTCCACCGGCCGGGCCTTCCTCGCCGTGCGCTCCAACGAACGTGCGGCGTCATCGGTCGGGATCAACGTCGCCGCAACCAAGTTGCTCGGTTTCGCGCTCTCGGCGTTCCTGGCCGGCATCGGCGGTTGCCTCATCGGTTACAGCCGCGGCCAGTTGTCGGCCGGCTCGTTCACCGTGATGATCGGCCTCACGCTGCTCGCGATGACCTACGTCGGCGGCATCACGTCGTTCGCCGGCGCGGTCCTCGCCGGCATCATCGGACCGCTGGGCGTCGGCTACGTGTTCCTCAACCAGACCCTCAGCCTCGGTGAGTACTACGAGCTCTTCGCGGCCGGCAGCCTGCTGTTGATGGCGGTGCTGAACCCGGTGGGCGTCGCGGGCGCGATGTCGGAGTTCGGCGAGCGCATACGTTCCCACCGCCGCGGACCGACCCCACACCCGGAAGCGCCGGGTGCGGCGCAGAGCGCACAGGCAGGTGCACATGTCTGAGACGACACTGGAGCCGCAGACGGCTCCCCCGACGCTGCTGGAAACAGGCGGGTTGTCGGTCCGATACGGCGGCGTCAGCGCCAACTCCGACATCGACATCACCGTCGGCGCCGGGGAGATCGTCGGATTGATCGGACCCAACGGGGCAGGCAAGACGACGTTCGTCGACGCCGTCACCGGCTTCACCAAGTCCACCGGCCGGGTGTCGCTGCGCGGGGAGAGCCTGGAGAAGGCGAGCCCGCATCGTCGCCGACGCGCGGGGATGGCCCGCACGTGGCAGGCGGGCGAGCTGTTCACCGACCTCACCGTCGCCCAGAATCTGGCGGTCGCCGTCCAACCGGTCGGCATCCGGGCGATGCTGTCCGACGTGCTCAACGGCTCCCGGCCACCCGCGGACGTCATCTCGCACGCACTCGATCTCGTCGGGCTGGCCGACGCCGCCGACCAATTGCCCGGGGAACTCACTCTCGGACAACAGAAGTTGGTGGGTGTCGCGCGCGCGCTCGTGGGTGGGACCCGACTCGTCCTGCTCGACGAGCCGGCCGCCGGACTCGACACCCACGAGAGCCGGGACTTCGGCACGGAACTCCGCCGGATCGCCGCGACCGGCATCGGCATCCTGCTGATCGACCACGACATGTCGCTCGTACTCGACGTGTGCGACCGCTTGTACGTGCTCGACTTCGGCCGGGTCATCGCCAGCGGACCACCGGCCGCCATCCAGGACGATCCCGCCGTGATCTCGGCCTACCTCGGCAGCCCCGAGGTCGACCCGGACGCGGTCGCCGATCTGCCGGCTACGGCCGGCGACCCGTCCGAACCCGGTCTCGACACCGAACGACCGTCAGACAACGGCCCCACCGGGCACGCCTCGAAGGAGACGCGATGAGCGCGCACGCCGAACCGTCACCCGCGGCCGACCGACCCCGACCGGCGACACCGGACCCGACGACCGCGGTGCTGACGATCGACGACATCACCGTCGGCTACGGCGGGGTTCCCGCCGTCCGAGGCCTCAGTGCGTCGGTCCGGCCCGGTGAGATCCTGGCACTGCTCGGCCCCAACGGTGCGGGCAAGACGACCACTCTGCTCGCCGCGATCGGCGCGCTCGGCCTCATGTCCGGCACGGTGACCGCCCTGGGCGATCCCATCGACCGACGCATCGAACGCAACGCCCGGCGCGGCGTCACCCTGGTCCCCGACACCCGTGGCGTGTTCCACCGGTTGTCGGTGTCGGACAACCTGCGCCTCGCCAAACGACGCAACGGAACCGAACTCGACACCGTCTACCAGTACTTCCCGAAGCTGAAGACGATGCGTGGCCGGCGATGCGGCAACCTGTCCGGCGGGGAACAGCAGATGCTGGCCCTGGCCAAGGCACTCCTGGCGAGCCCCAAGGTGCTGCTCATCGACGAGTTGAGCCTGGGCCTGTCGCCGGTCGCGGTCCAGGACCTGCTGCCCCGGCTGCGTTCCATCGCCGACGAGCATCAGATGGCGGTCGTCCTCGTCGAACAGCACATCGATCTCGCGCTGGGGATCGCCGACTCGGCGATCGTGTTGCACCACGGCCGCGTCGCGCTGTCGGCTCCGGCGCGCGAGCTGCGGAACCACCGGGATAAAGTCGAGGCCGCCTACTTCGGCCGGACCGTCGAGGATCTCGCCTCGTAGCCCGCCGGCGGCAGCAGGCGCACCGCACGGACTGACGACGAGACGGAACCGAGAACGACGTGGCCACCGCGGACAACGCCCCCGCACGGGATGACGGACGCGTCGCTCGCCCGACGCGCAGCACCCGCAACCGGCCCACCGACGACGAACTGCTCGACGCCGCGTGCGCGGTCATCGCCGAGGTCGGGGCCGAACGCACCACGATGACCGCCATCGCCGAACGCGGCGGCACCACGCGGGTGACCCTGTACGCCCACTTCGGATCACGCGACGAGCTGGTCGGCCGCGTGATGGCCCGTGAGCTCGACACCTTCACCTCGTTCATGTTCGAGGTGTACGACGCCAGCGAGGACATGCCCTACGGTGCCCGCGCCCGGTATTCGGTGCAGTGCCTGTTCGACTACGCCCGACGTCACCCGGCGGGACTGCGCGTCCTCATCGGCCATCGCGAAGGCGGCGGCGACCGCAAGCTGTACGCCGCTCTCGAACCACGGATCGCCGCCCGCCTGCGCGACAACTACGCCGAACGAGGCGCGCACATCGCCGCCAGCGCGGACACCCTCGCCTCACTGCTGCTGGGGATGAGTCTCGACGTCGCGCACCGGGCACTGATCGTCGACGGCGCCGGTGTCGACGAGGCCTGCGACCTCGCGATCACCGCCACCCTCGCAGTACTCCGCGACGTCCGCCCCGAACAGCTCGAAGCGCTCGACGCCTCGCTCGAGAAGCGCTGAGCGGGGATCGGGAGCGCACCTCGAGGGGCACCCTCCGTCGGTGACCCGCCCGCTTGGACCGCCGCCTCCAGCCCCGGCAAGCCGACCTCAAGTTTCCACCAAGAGCCGCACGACATCCTCGATTCCACAACAGATCGCGATCGAGCCGCCCGCCCCGGGCACTCGCCGACCCTCACGATTGGAATCCCACGATGTCGCGCCCCTCCCCCTCGAATCCCGCTTCTCCCGCCGTCGCCGGACCCGGCGCCGGGACGATCCCGCCGGTGGACCGCCCCCTGTGGCAGATCGGGCGTCGCGCCACCGTCATCGTCGCCTGTATGGGGTTCTCCGTGCTGGCGGCCTGCAGTGTCAGCGTCGGATCCCAGACCGTCGAGGAGGCGTCCGACATCGACGTCGGTGAGTGCCTGCAGATCGGCGGAGAGGCCGGCGACGGCAAGGTCGAGGCCACCAAGGCCGAATGCGAGGGCACCGAGGGGCTGACGTTCTACGCCGCGGACAAGGTCGCCACCTCGGCCGAATGCGGCACTCCCAACACATCGGCGCTCACCTTCGCCGAAGGGTCCCAGAAGCTCTGCCTGACACCGAATTTCGCCGTCGACACCTGCTATCAGATCCCGCTCAACGGCGGCAAGCTCGCCGACTATCGGGAGGTGGAGTGCAACGCCTCGCCCGCCGCGAACACCATCGTGGCCAAGTCGGTGAGTCGTGGCGACGACTCGGTCAGCTGCACCGACGAGGAGACGAAATGGGCGTTCACGCAACCCGTCTCGGTGGGTTACTGCCTGACCGAGGACGTCACCGCCGCAGGCCGGTTCGATGGCTGAGCGCGCGTCGATGAGATCGACGACGCTGATGACGTCGAGGCGGCAGGTGCGGTGTCGACGAGGTCATGGGACATGCGGTAATCCCGGCGCATCCGCCGCATCTCGGCATCGCGGGCTCGATACGCCGCCTCGATCCGGGCCCGATTGCGCCGCTCGCCCCGCAACCTCCGCTGCGCCGAACCCGCCGTCGCGAGAATCGGACCCACCCGGCCCAGAACGTGCTTGAGGGGCCCGTCCGGGATTCCGAGTGCATCGGCGTCGGCGTCGCCGATGAAGACCCGCTGCAGTCCGTACATCGTCGCGCCGGCGATCCGCTGCCGCAGCGCCCACGGCCCCGGCAGGACCTTCGCCAGCTCGGGACCCAGGTAATCGTCGGTCAGTGCCACCACGAAGTCACGGTCGTCGGGCCCGGGGCCCGGTGACGTCAGGCGGTAGAGCTCCTCGATGCGGACGTGATCGGCCTCGCACGCGGGGTTGAGTTCCGGGCTCATACCCACGACGTGCCCGACGTAACGCCAGAGGTGATAGATGTCGTCGAGTTCGCGATCGGTGAAGCGCACCCCGAGCTTGTGCATCGCGTCGATCGCGATGTGACCGAACTCGGCCATGGTGAAGGCCATGTACGGCTGCGGAATCGGCACGCCCCAGGCCTCGTGGTCCCAGTCGCCGCGCTTGCCGAGCATGTGCCGGACGTGGGCGTGGATCATCCGGACCCGGACCGTGTAGGCGAAACCGTCTCCGTCGCGACGCATTCCACCGGGCGTGATGACCTGACGCAACCACTCGCCGACCTCGACCGATCGCACCGCGGGTTGCGACACATAGCGCTCGGTGATCGCCAAGGGCTTGCCGGCGAGCGTGTTTCCCGCACCCCTCACGAGCGAGGCGGCACCGAGCACGATCCCGAGGGGCGCGGTGTGCACGATGAGCGCGTCGGCGGCGCGACCCATTCGGTCGTGATCGACCCAGTCCGGTTCGTCGTCGAGGAAAGCGAACAGGTCGCGCAACGAGGCCGTGGCGTCGGTGACGGCGTCGATCCCGTCGGCCAGCGCCGTCCGCAGAACCGCTGTCGTCGGTCCGCCGGGCTGTTTGTCGGCCGCCACCGCGTCGGCCAGGGGGTCGGCGAGCCACATCTGCTCGAGCCAGACCCGGCCCGCCGCGCCGTACCGCTGCACGGCCGCCTCGGTGTTCACGAGGCCGGAAGGACTGTTCGGTTCCATGAATCCATGAGAACACGAGCGATCCTCACTTACTATTCACTTTCCATGGGCCCACCATCGAACCCTAAAACCGCATCACACCAGGCGCGCAAGTCGCCCCGCCAACAACGCAGCCGGGAGATGCGGCAACGCATCCTCACGTCTACCCTGGCGCTTCTCGAGCGCCGCCCCGAGCGCCGGCCCACCACAGCCGAGCTCGCCGATCACGCCCACGTGAGCATCGGAACGGTGTATCGCTACTTCGCCGACATGGATGCGATCGTCGAGGAACTCCGCCTCGCCGCGGTGCACGACATCACCGCCACCCTGGCCGGGGGCATCGGTCGCGCGATGGATCAGCAACCGCAGGATGCGATGGTCACCGTCGTCGAGACGCTGGTGAGCTCGTTCGAGTCCCACGCACCGGTCCTGCGCGCCTCGCTCGAATTGCAGCACAACGGCTTCGGTGACGCCTGGGCCGAGGTCGAGGCTCCGTTGCTCCCACTCGCGCGCATCCTCCCCTCACGCCTGCGCCCCGACCTCGACGATCAGGCGATCGACGAACTGGTGTTCCTCACCATGGGAGCGACCGCCAGCCTGTGTCTGCGCATCGCGCTCCAGCGTCCTCGCGACTCCGACCGCGAGTCGCTCATCACGATGGCCGCGCGAATGCTGCTGGCCGCCTTCGACTCTCCGCGGTGAGCGGTTCAGTCCCGCCGACGGTTCACAGACTGCGCTGAGCCGCGTACTCCGCCATCGCGGCGCGCTCGGCGTCGTGTTTCGGATAGAAGAAGAACACCACCGTGGCGCCCACGACGACGATGCACGCCGCCGCTCCGTAGGCGACCTTGTCGCCCTGGACGAACGCGTCGCGCGCCGCACCGATGATGTCGTCGGCGTACTGCGGGTAGCGCTCGGCCAACACCTCTGCACTGGAGAAGGACTTGGTCAGCGCGGTCTCGGTCTGTTCGGAGACCTGGTCTGCCTGCGGAGAGCCGGCGATGCTGTCGCGCAACTGATTCGCGTAACCGGCGGTCAGGATCGCCCCGAGGGTGGACTGCAGGATCGCGCCGCCCAGGTCGCGTTGCAGGTCAGACATGCTCGACGCCATTCCCGCGCGCTGTACGGGGACCGAGCCGGTGAGCGACTGTGACGCCGGCGTACCCGCCAGTCCCACACCGACACCCACCAGCACGTACACCAGTCCGACGTGCCAGAAGTGGGCATGCTCGTCCCAGGTGAGCATCGCGAGCACCAGGCCGACCACGATGAACGCATACCCCGACAGCAAGGTGAACCGTGAGCCCATGCTCTGCACGAGCTTGGCCGACCGCGGCGCCACGACGACCATCGCGGCCGCGGCGGGCAGGATCGTCGCACCCGCCGCGAGCGTCGAATAACCGAGTACGTTCTGCATGTACTGCTGGCCGATGAACATCGCACCCATCAGGGTGCCGAAGACGATGAGACCGCCCACCGCGGCCACCCAGAAGGTGCGTCGCGCGGCGATCCGCAGGTCGAACAGCGGGACGTGCACGGTCAGCTGACGCCAGACGAATCCGGCACCGGCGACGAGGGCTGTCGCGGCGAGGATGTACACCTGGAGTCGCTGATCGGAATTCGGCGCGAAGTTGATCGCGAGCACCAGCGACCCGACCATCACGATCGAGACGATGCCGCCGAGGTTGTCGACGACCGCGGCCTCGTCCCCGGTGTCGGTGGGCACCAGACGCCATGCGGCGACCAGCGCGACGACCGCGAGCGGCAGGGTCACCAGGAACACCGAGTGCCAGGAGAACACCTCGAGCAACGCCCCGGACAGGACCGGTCCCAACGCCGAGATCGCACCGCCGAACGCCGACCACGCGGCGATCGCCCGCGTCCGGCGCGGCCCCGACCACAGAGCGGTGATCACCGCCAGCGTCGTGGGGAACGCCAGACCGGCGGCGATACCACCGACAAGTCGTGCGCCGAAGAGGACTTCGACACTGGGCGCGAATCCGGCCACCACGGACGCCGGGATCGACAAGCTCATGCCGAACACCAGCATCCGCTTACGTCCGTGGCGGTCGCCGAGCGCACCGAAATACAGCACCGACGCGGCCAGACCCAGCGAATATCCCACCGCGATCAGGTTCAGCTGCGTCGAACTCGCGTCGAGCGCCTTACCGATGTCGGGCAGCGCGACGTTCGCGACCGCGAGATTGATGTTGGCCACACCGGCCACCAGGATCAGCGCGACGAGGATCGCACGCGCGTTCTTCGGGGCCGTACCCGTTTCGACCTCGGGCGTCGTCGACGTCATCGGAAAATCGTACGTTCTCGAGATCGGTATGACGTGGCGTCCGGGAAACGGACACAGCGTCATACGATCAGCGCCGCCCGGCGCCGGTCAGAGGCTGATGCGCAGTCCGTCCCACTCGTGATCGTGCATGAATCCCTCGGCGAGGCCGACCCGGTACTTGAGACAACTGCGGAGGATGCCCACGTAGGCGAACGGCAGCATCAGCGCCGGCTTCTGGTCGCCGGGGCAGCTGACCACATCGGACGCACCGCGGAAGTCACGCACGAAGTCGCGCAGCGTGCGGTCCTTGCGAGACGACGACCGCCACCCGTACAGCAACATGCCCAGCCCGATCATCTTGTCGACGCCCGACCCCGGCGTGATGACCCCGGCATCCGGGTCGGCGGTGCCGAGGAAGGCACGGTCCACGCCGTCCTCGGGGCTGAACATCATGATCCCGCTCGTCGCCCGCGGATTGCACTCGATGCAGAACAGGTCGCCGGACCCGTTCTTGTCCTCGATGAAATCGAAGCCGATCTGGCCGGTGAAGTTCACGCGGCGCACGAAGTCGCTGACCCACGCGGCGATCCGCGGGTGGTCGACGGACCGGAAGTTGAGGCACGAGCTCCCGTCGATCGCGTAATCGACCGGATAGGTGGCGTGCGCGTAGACCCGGCCCTCATGGCACACCGAGTAGGTGCAGTAGTTGTTGCCCGACGCCCACTCCTGGGCGATCCACGGGTTCTGTTCGTCGTGTTCGAGCCATGTCAGCGGGTCGCCCGGCGACACCTTGTGGACCTTCTGCGAACCGCGCGAATAACAGCGCTTCAGCGCGAACGGTTGCTCGAAATCCAGCGAGCCGACGTCCTCGGGTCCGGTGACGCGAGCGAATTTCCGAGTCGGAATGCCCAGTTCGACGAGCAGCTCCTGGAAATCGTATTTGTTGTGCAGCCGGTTCTCGGTGGCGAAATCGGACAGGAACAAACGACATCCGGGCGGGAAGACATCGGCGAGCATCGCGATGATGTCGGTCTCCTCGTGCACCGGGATCACCATGTCCACGTCGTTGTCGGCCACGATCCGCGCGAGGGCGTGGCAGTACGCGAGGGGCTCGAACTTGGGCGGCGGCACGCGGTGGAAGCCGCTGACCGCGTTCGAGAATCGGCTGATGCCCACCGGAATCGAGTCGACCACGGTGACCCGGTGCCCGCCGGCCGCCATGAGGCGGGCGAGTTCCAGAGACAGGAACGACCTGCCGAAGGTGATCAGTACATGAGCTCGTCCGGCGCTGTCCACCCGGGCGAGTCTATCGGTGGCAATCGTCGACGCATCGGGTGGACGATCCGGGGTGATCGGTTGCACAGACATTCTTCGTCGAAAAACGGACACCTCGGGAATATTCGTTACCCCGTTGTCGGTTCGTGCTGTTAGTTTTCCCACGATCGGCCGCGAGCCGGTCGAGCCTGAAGACAGTCGGGGTGGTCGGCGGTCCGGGTTCCGCCGAGGCGGCCTCCGGAACGGATGGAGGAGGCATGCAGCTGTTCGTGATCGGCGTGATCGCCGCCTGCCTCGCCGCCGTCGCCTACGGGATGTCGACGGTGCTGCGTGCGCTGGGCGCCCGCCGCGTCGCCGAGGCTGCCGCCGACGAGGGCGAGGGCATCACCACCGAGAACGGCGCACCGACCCTGTCGTCGACGATGTCCACCCTGGTGGACCCCGCATTCATCCTGGGTACGACGCTGGTGGTCGTCGGCTTCGCCGGCGGCGCGCTCGCCGCGCGGTTCCTGCCGCTGTTCCTCTCGCAAACCATCGTGTCGGCCAATCTGGTCATCACCGCCCTGCTCGGCACGATCATCCTCAACATCGCACTGCACACCCGGGAATGGGTGGCCATCTGGCTCGTCGTGTTGTCGTTGTGCCTGCTCGGGGTGTCCTCGGCGCACCACACCGGCGGCGGCGAGGAGATCGCCTTCCACTGGGGTCTGTTCATCGCCACCCTCGGGCTGTGCGCCCTGGCCCTCGTCGGCGTCTACAACCTCGGCCCGGCCGGGGCGATCGTCGGCGGCGCATCGGCCGGACTCCTGTTCGGCATCATCGCGATCGCGGTCCGCATCCTCGACGGCGTGCAGCCGTTCGACGCCGTCGCCCTGCTGACGGATCCGGCCGCATGGACCATCGCGGCCGCCGGTGCCGTCGGGTTCTACGTGCAGACCGTCGCATTGCAACTCGGGGCGGTCAACGGCGTGACGGCCGTGCTGGTGGTGGGCGAGACCGCCGGACCCAGCCTCGTCGGAGTCGTGTTCCTGGAGGACACCGCCAAGCCCGGACTCGGCTGGCTGGCGATCCTCGGTTTCGTCGGCGCGGTCATCGGTGCCGTTCTGGTGGCCTGGTACGGGTCGGTCGATCCCGACCACCTCGGCGAGGCACCACCCATGAAGGGCGGCTGGCGGCGCGGTCGTGAGGAGCCCGACGCCGACGGCACCGCCGACACGAGCGATGCCGACGCACAGACGGAGACGCCCCCGCAGACGGAGCCACCCGCGCGTACCGAGGTCCGTGCGCGCCGGGACCCGTTCACCCGGCACGACTTCGGGCATCGCGAGAGTCCCCGACCTGATTTCACCGACGCCCGCGACTCCCGCGGAACCTGATGTCATGACCGGGTCCGGTCCCGGGGGCCGGATCCACGCCGCGATGCGTGCCGGGGTGTTGACACCTGCCGCGGGGGTCGCGAGGGTGGGTTGATGACACCGACCAGCACGGGCTCCGCTGCCCGGCGCGCCTACGAGACCCTCGAGCCCTTTCACATCCTGGCCTACTTCAACCCCGGACTCCGGGACGCACAGACGGACACCGGCCTCGACCCGTACGCGTTCTACGTCGGCGCGCGCGGGGCGCCCTTCGGCCCGTGCGTGCCGTCGGTCGTCGCCGCCGCGTTCTACAACTTCAATCCGGAGCTGATCGCGAAGAGCTGGTCGGCCGCCCTCGACGTGGGCCTCGATCGCATTCACGAGCGCCGCAACCAGATGCTCGACGACTCCCTGCGAGACATCCTGGGCGCCGACATCGACGACGCGACTCTCGACGAACTCGCCTCGGAGTACACCGATCTCGCCGTGGGACTACCTCTGGGCGGTCGGCCCCTCGCCGCGGCCTGGTCGAGCGTACCCACTCCGGACACCGCACGCCTCCGGTTGTGGCAGGCCATCGCGGTGCTGCGAGAATGGCGCGGGGACAACCACATCGCCGCCCTCGCACTGCACGGGCTCGACGGGTTCGATGCCGCGGTGTTCCACGAGGCACAGCTCCCCGACCCGGCGGTCCGGCGTCGCGTCCTCGGCAAGCGCATCGTGATGATCACCCGCGGGTACTCCGAGCAGGAGTGGGATGAGAGCGTCGACCGCCTCGTCGATGCCGGGCTCGCCGAACGGGTCGACGACGGGCACATGCTCACCGCTCAGGGCGCAGCACTCTACGACGACATCGAGGCCACGACCGATGCCGCGAGCGAATCCCGGTGGACCGGAACCGAAGACCTCCTCGAGCGCACCAAACCCATCGTGAAGGCCGTCATCGATGCGGGCATCCTGCCGGGAACGAGGCAGAAGTGACCGTCGCCGACGATCTCCGTGCGATCGAAACCCTGAAATACCGCTACCTGCGGTGCCTGGACACCAAGGACTGGGACGGATTCGCCGACACCCTGACCACCGACGTGACCGGGAATTACGGTGCGGAACTGTCGTTCACCGACCGCGACGAGCTGGTCGGCTACATGCGGAAGAACGTCGGTGCGGCGGTGATCACCGAGCACCGCGTGAATCACCCGGAGATCGAGTTCGACGGTCCGGACGCCGCGCGTGGACGCTGGTACCTGCAGGACCGCGTCATCGTCGCCGAGTTCTCGTTCATGCTCCTCGGCGCGGCGTTCTACGAGGACACCTATCGCCGCACCCCTGAGGGCTGGCGGATCAGCAGCACCGGTTACGACCGCACCTACGAGGCCACCGTCGGGCTCGCCGACGTGCCCAGCTTCTCGCTGAAAGTCGGCCCCGCGGTGCATCTGTAGCGGGTCGGCGATGTCGTCGCGCGTCTTCGCCGACCGGCGCGAGGCCGGTCGGCTCCTGGGCGCGCGGGTCGTCGAGTTCATCGAGTCGACGTCCGGCGACGACACCATGACGCGCGACGGGGCCGACGCCCCGGTGGTGCTGGGCCTCGCGCGTGGCGGGGTGCCCGTCGCGCGCGAAGTCGCGGACGCGCTCTCCGCCATCGGGCCGTGCGAGCTGGATGTCCTGGTGGTCCGCAAGATCGGCGCGCCCGGTCACGCCGAGTTCGCGATGGGGGCGTTGACCGCGGACCACCTCGTCGTCAACGACGATGTTCCGCGGCGACTCGGCGTGTCGCACAGTGTCTTCGACGACGTCGCCGACCGCGAGCGGCGCCTGCTGCACACGCGCGAACGCCGCTACCGGGGTGAGCGGCCACGGGTCGAGCCGGCCGGACGCACCGTCGTGCTCGTCGACGACGGCCTCGCCACCGGGTCCAGCATGGCGGTCGCCATCGACTCCGTGCGCTCGGCCGGAGCGTCGTCGGTGATCGTGGCGGTGCCGACGGCGCCCGCGGATTCGCCCGGCCGCCTGCGTGATCGGGGTGTCACCGGGTTCGTCGTGCTGACGACACCGGAACCGTTCCGGGCGGTCGGCCTGTCCTATGACGATTTCGGTCAGGTCGACGACGACGAGGTCATCGCCGCGCTCGATCGCGCTCGGTGAGTCGACGCGACGCGGTGCCGCCGACTACGCGTCGCGGGCGTTGGTCACCGCCACCGCGACACCCAGCAGTGCGAGGGTGAACACCGCGAAGTACAGCAGCGAGCCGTAGGCATTCCAGTCGAAGGTCTCGCTGCCGCCGGCCAAGAAGTTCCATCCGTTCAGGAACGGTAGGAACGACACGATGTACTCCCCCACCCGCGGCAACACCGAGATGATCCGCTCCAGTGCGAGCATCCACACCAGCACGATCGCCACCGCACCGGCCGAATGACGGACGAGGGCGCCGACGGCGAGACCGATCAGCGCGCACAACGTCGCGAAAACCGGTGTGCCCCAGAGCTGTCGGACGGTATCGGGGCCGCCGAGCGCGATCCCGTCACCGGCCAGGGCCTGCGCCAGCACCAGCGCCACCACGCAGACAACCGCCGTGACCACGAACGTGAGCACCCCGAACACGACGACCTTCGCGATGAGCACCCGTGGGCGTCGCGGTACCGCCGCGAATGTCGGCCGGATGGTGCCGAAGCGGTACTCCGTGGTGATTCCCAGGACGGCCATGATCGCGAGGACCGCCACCCCGAACTGGTTGACCCCGGTCAGATATTGGCCGGTCAGCGAGTCGGTCTCGCCGGGGTCTCCGTAGCCGCCACCGGCGATGGCGCCGAGAAGCACGGCGATGCCGAGTCCCAGCACCACGACGACCCCGAGACACCAGTACGGCGATCGGGTGCTCGCGAGCTTGATCCGTTCGGCGTTGATCGCGGCGATCACTTGTGCGCACCTCCCTGGTAGTCGACGGCGTGTGCGGTCATCGACATGAACACCTCTTCCAGGGACGCCGACTCGGCGGACAGTTCGTGCAGCGCGATGCCGGCCGCGGCGGCGATGTCGCCGACGTGATCGGTTGTGGTGTCGGGTACGCGCATCACCGGCCGGCCGTGCGCATCCGGGTCTCCGGGCGCGGGTTGCAGGCCGGCGGCCGCGAGCGCGGCGTGCAACTGCTCCAGTTGCGGTCCGCGGACGCGCACCGACTGCCGGGCTCGGCCGGTGAACTCGGCAACCGAACAGTTCGCGATGAGCCGTCCGCGTCCGATGACCACGAGATGATCTGCGGTGAGCGACATCTCGGTCAGCAGGTGGCTCGACACCAGTACCGTGCGACCCTGCGCGGCGAGGTCCCGCATGAAACCGCGGATCCAGACGATGCCCTCCGGATCGAGGCCGTTGACCGGCTCGTCGAACAGCAGTGTGTGCGGGTCGCCCAGCAGGGCCCCGGCCAGGCCCAGGCGCTGAGACATACCGAGCGAGAAGCCGCCGGCGCGCTTCTTCGCGACCGAGGTGAGCCCCACGGTCTCGAGCACCTCGTCGACGCGGGCCACCGGGATCTGGTTGCTCGCGGCCAGCCAGCGCAGATGCGACCGCGCGCTCCGATTGGGATGCACCCAGCGCGCGTCGAGCAGGGCACCCACCTGCCGAAGCGGATGGTCGAGGTCGCGATAGGCCTGCCCGTTGATCGTCGCGGTGCCCGACGTCGGGCGGTCGAGTCCGAGCATCATCCGCATCGTCGTCGACTTCCCCGCACCGTTCGGCCCGAGGAAGCCCGTGACGCGACCCGGCCCCACCTCGAAGGTGAGATCGTCGACCGCGCGGTGACCGCCGAATTCCTTCGTCAGATTCGCTACCTGCAACACGCCTCGACCATAGCGGTCGATCGTCGGCGGGCCCGGTCTGTCATCCGCACGGCCTGTCGCCGCCGGCGGATCAGTCGCGTTCGCGTGCGGGTGACGACGCGTGTGCCCAGAAACGCTTGGGGATTCGTCCCGAACGCGCGGCCAGGCGACCGGCGACCACCGCGTGTCGCATCGCCGTCGCCATCCGCTCCGGGTGTTCGGCGCGCGTGACCGCGGTGGCGAGAAGCACGCCGTCGCAGCCGAGTTCCATCGCCAGCGCCGCATCGCTCGCGGTCCCGATCCCGGCGTCGAGGATGACCGGGATCGCGGCGTCGTACCGGTTCGCGCACTGGTCGACGATCATCTCGATGTTGTGCGGGTTGAGGATTCCGAGCCCGGTCCCGATCGGTGACCCGAGCGGCATCACCGCGGCAACGCCCAGATCGGCGAGGCGGGCGGCCAGCACCGGATCGTCATTCGTGTAGGCGAGCACCACGAACCCGTCGGCGACCAGTGCGGCCGCGGCGTCGACGAGTTCCACCGCATCGGGCATGAGGGTGCGTTCGTCGGCGACCACCTCGAGCTTCACCCAGTTCGTCTCGAACGCCTCACGCGCGAGTTGTGCGGTGAGGACGGCTTCGGAGGTGGTGTGACAACCCGCCGTGTTGGGCAGCACGGCGATGTCGAGACGACGCAGGAGATCGAAGACGCCGGTCCCGGATGCCGCATCCACCCGACGCACCGCGACGGTCGTGAGTTCGGTGCCCGACGCCACCAGCGCGCGCTCGAGCGTCGCCAGATTCGACGCCCCGCCGGTGCCGGTGATGAGGCGCGAGGTGAAGTCCCGGCCGGCGATGCGGAGCGGATCGGTGCTCTCAGCCACCCTGCACCGCCGTGACGATCTCGACGACGGCGCCGTCGGTCATCGTGTGCCGGGCCCAACGGCCGCGCGGCACGACCGCACCGTCCACGGCCACCGCGATCCCCCGATCGGGCAGGCCGAGTCCGGCGACCACGTCGTCGACCGATGTGTCCGCCTCGACGTCGATCGTCTTGCCGTTCACCGTGATACTCATTCGTCGTCTCCTTCCAGGATCGACAGGACCTGTGCGGCGGTGCCGGGCGCGAGGACGATTCCGTTGCGTCCGTGCCCGGTCGCCACCACCGTGCGCGTGTCGAGGCGCGTCACGAGGGGGAGGCCGTCGGAGGTGCAGGGGCGCAGGCCCGCCCCCGCCTCGACGAGTTCATACGTGCGCAAGCCGGGCAGCACCTCGATGGCATCGGCCAGGAGGTCGGCCACGCCACCCGCCTGCGGCGTCCGGTCGGCCGTCCCCTCCGGCTCGTATTGCGTTGCGCCGACGACGATCCCGCCGTCGCGCGGCACGAGGTACACATCTCTGGCGTGCAACCGGGCCCGGATCACGTGCCGGGGCGGCGGCACCGACCAGCGGGTTCGCCGCAGGCGCAGGATCTCTCCCTTCGCCGGGATCAGGCGTGCGCCGGGCCAGAGCCCGGCGGTCCCCAGGCCTGCGGCGAGGAGTATCTGCGTACCGGCGTCGAGTTCCCGGTCGAGCTCGGCGAGGGACTCGACGTGCCGCGACACGAAGTCGACGCCGACGCCGGCCGCTGCGGATCGCAACGCCCCGAGCAGGCGCCGGTTGTCGACGGCCCATTCGCCGGCCGCGCGGTAACCGCCGACGAGACGCGAGCTCAACGATGGTTCGAGCGTTCGGATCTCGCGACCGCTCACCGGGTGCAGGGTCGAACCGGAATGCAGGGTCGGATCGAGATGCGGGGTCGGATCGAGATGCGGGGTCGCGTCGGGTCGGGGTTGCTGCGCCCAGACGAAGTCGGCGAGATTGCGGAGATACCCGAGGTCGGCCGCGGACGCCGCGACGAACAGGGAGTCGGTCGCGGTGACGATCTCCTCGTCGCCGAGGCGCTTGACGAGAGCGGGCCAGCGGCCGACCGACTCGACCGACAGGGCGAGTGACGCCTCCTCGCCGGGATGTCCCTCACCGAGCGATCCGAGCATCCCCCCGGCCACCCACGACGCCCGGTCGTCGGCGCCGGCATCGAGCACCCGAACCCGCCAGCCCGCGTCGGCGGCGGTGAGGGCGCAGGTCAGGCCGATGACTCCGCCGCCGACGACCGTCAGTTCGCGGCTCGCGGCGTCGGCGGTGCGGCGCTGGAATTCACTCACTTTGAGAATCACCTTCCTTCGCCGGAATGACCCGGATCAGGTTCGACGGTCAGCGGAGACGGTCCGCACTCTCAGCCCGGCTGTCCCGGGCTCCCGTGTGTTCGTGCGGTCCAGCCTACGCCCGGCCGAACCTCCTCCGGAGTCGGGCTAGCCTGGTCGGCGTGACTTCGACGCGCACCGAACAGGGTCTTGGAACCGACCGGCACCGGCGGCTCGAGTCGGCTCGGCTCTACCTCTGCACCGATGCCCGGCGAGAACGCGGCGACCTCCTCGACTTCGTCGGCGCCGCACTCGCCGGTGGCGTCGACATCGTGCAGCTCCGCGACAAGGGTTCGGCCGGTGAACGCGAGTTCGGCACCCTCGAGGCGCGCGAGGAACTCGAGATCCTCGCCGGGCTGCGGGAGGTCGCCGACGCGCACGGCGCACTGCTGGCCGTCAATGATCGTGCCGACATCGCGGCGCTGTCGGGCGCCGACGTCCTCCACGTCGGGCAGGGTGATCTCCCGCCGCGGGTCGCACGCGACATCGTCGGCCCGGACGTCCTCATCGGCGCCTCGACCCATGATCCCGAGCAGGCCGCCGTCGCGATGGTCGACGAGGACGTCGACTACTTCTGCGTCGGCCCGTGCTGGACCACCCCGACCAAGCCCGGCCGGACCGCGGCCGGGCTCGACCTCGTGACGTCGACGGCAGCGGCAGGGACCACGAAGCCCTGGTTCGCCATCGGCGGCATCGACGCGTCGCGGGTCGGCGAGGTGACCGCCGCGGGTGCCGGGCGCATCGTCGTGGTGCGCGCCATCACCGGCGCGACCGACCCGGCGGCCTCGGCTCGGGAACTCCTCGGCCTGCTGTAGACGCGCCTGCGCACAGACAAATCTGTTTGCTCCGCCCCACCACCGGGTCTATGGTGGACCGATCATGTTGTGCATGCCGAGCGCCCTCGTAACCCGCCGCAGCGGGGTCTGAATCTGACCGACCCCCCGCTGCGGGTCGGTTGCGCTCTCCAGTCGGTCATCCTTTCTTCGACCGGAATCGGCTTCAGAGATGCACACACTTCACCTGTCCCGACCATCCTGGCCGTGTGACGAGCCCGGCGCCCAGCTCACCGGCGCCCACCCCACCGGCCACCGCTCGGGCGCGCAGCCCACGGGCGATCCCCTCTCGGTCCGCTTCGGTCGCCCGCTTCCCCCGGGCCTTCGCGAAGAGGCGACCGGTATGACCCTCCAGGCGTTCACCACCGAATACGCGTCCGGCGGCACCATCCGGCTCGGGTCGTGGTCGATGTCCTCGTGCCGCGACGATCTCGTCGAATGCCGCGCCACGCTGGCCGTCGCCGACCGGATCATGTCGTGTACCGCCGTCGCCGCCGGTCCCGTCGGCGCGATGACCTCGATCCTCGCCGACGTCGGCGCCCCGGTGCAGATCGTCCGCCTTCATCAGCGCGAGGTCGACGGTCGCATCACCACGTTCCTGCTGTGCGAGAGCAACGGCCGGCAGGCGTGGGCGGCCGGAGAGGGTCGCAGCAGCCAGGAGGCGAGTGTCCATGCGCTCGTCGCCGCGGCCAACCGGCTGCTCGAGGCGGCCGGATCCGCCGAGACCGGCGGTGCTGTCAGGACCCCGGCGCAGTGATGCGTCAGCCCTGCGGGTCGAGCATCGCGATGCGCTCGCGCAGCGTCGGCCAGGCCAGGCCGAACGCCGGGTGCAGCGGGAGTTGGTCTACGCGTTTCTCGTCGACCCAGCGCAGCTCCGTCGATTCGAAGTTGGCGACCGTGCTCACCGGTTCGTCGGTCTCGGCGATGACGGTGGTGTAGGTCCAGCCACCCGGCGACTCGTGGGTGACGACGGCCGCCACCACGCGCAGATCATCACCGGAGATGCCGGCTTCCTCCTGGGCTTCCCGGATCGCGGTGTCGATGGCGCCTTCGTGCGAGTCACGGGCCCCGCCGGGCAGTGCCCAGGTGCCGCCCTGATGCGACCATGCGGCGCGGTGCTGGAGGAGTACACCCGTCGTCCCTTCGGGCAGGGGCGCCCGCAGCAACAGTCCCGCTGCGCCGTGGATCCCCCAGTACCGTGAACCGTCGGGATCGATCACCCAGCCGTCGCCGTCGCCGCGCACCACGCCTCCTCGCACCCCGGCCGACTCGGCCGGGTGACCTCCACCGTAAGTGAGACGCGCTCGACCTGCCAGGGACATCGGATTCCGGGCCCCGTCCGGGCCGGCGACGAAAGGTGCTCGCGCGGCGTCGAAAACCGTGCGGCGCCGCCACGTGCGTGGGCGGGTGCCGGGATCGGCGGCGACGATCCCCGCCTGCGACTCGGCCGTGAGCAAGGCCGGAGGAACTCCGCGCGATGGCATAGGCTGAAACGCGCACGACCCGGTGGACGATGAACTGACTGACACCACAGTGGGACGACCAGCAGCAGGGACGACCAGCAGCAGGAATGACCCGCATGTGGGGTGACACGACATCCGGCGTTGATCGCCCGGTCAGGAGAAGCCGGTAGGGGGACCCGGTGGACGAGGAACCGCACCGGAGACGATCCAGCGTTTGAGAAGGGATCAGGTAGGTGACCGGCGACGCGTCCTCCGTGCGGACGGCACTCACGCGTGGCGGTCGCACGATCCGACCGGCCCAGTCGTCGCCGCCGATCCGACAGGTGCTCGCCGATCGACGCGAGCTCGTCGCCACCGCGCGGGAACGCGCCCAGTCGCCCTTCCAGACCATTCGTCACTTCGCGGTCACGACGCCGGGCAAGCTGATCATCATCTGCGGAATCCTCGCCCTCGGCTGCCTGGGCACCGGACTGTATGCCTCGACCGTGCTCGAGGACCGCACCCAGACACTGCAGCGGCTCATCGACCGGACCGAACCCCTCGCCGAGGCCGCGCAGGTCCTCTACAGCTCCCTGTCGATCGCCGACGCCTCGGCCAACGCCGCGTTCATCTCGGGCGGCCTGGAGAGCCCTGAGCTGCGCCAGCGCTACTCCGACGCACTCGCCACCGCGTCGTCGTCGCTGATCCTGGCGACCGGCACGTCCAGCGAGCCCGGGTCGGGCATGACCTCGGACCGTGCCGAGCAGGCGGTCAGCGCCGACCTGGAGACCCTGTCCACGTCGATCCCGGTGTACAGCGGACTGATCGAGACGGCACGGACCAACAACCGTCTCGGCAACCCGGTCGGGTCGGCCTACCTGGGGCAGGCGTCGTCGATGATGCAGGACAAGATCCTGCCCGCCGCGCAGCGTCTCTACGAGCGCCGGTCGATGGCGATCGCCGATCCGCAACAGAGCCTCACCCGGCCGCCCTGGACGGTGTACGCACCACTGTTGCTGCTGCTCGCGGCGCTGGTGCTGACGTCGAGGTACCTCGCGCGCCGTACCCGGCGCCGATTCAACATCGGGATCGTCGCCGCGGTCGCCGCGCTCGCCGGCGGCACGCTGTGGCTGCTCGCGTCGGGACTGATGTCGGTCGCGGCCACCAGCGACGCCCGCACCGAGGGCGCCGATCCGTTGCGTGACCTGACCGCCGCACGCATCCTCACCCAGCAGGCTCGATCGGCCGAGACGCTGTCCCTCATCCGGCGCGGCGACCAGGGTGGGCTCGAACGCAGCTTCTCCGCGGCGACCAACGAGATCGGCGATATCGTCGACGATGTGCGCGCCGGGACCGAGGACGGACACAGCGCGGTCACCGTCGAACAGCTCGACGCGGTGACCGCCGCCCTCGCGGAATGGCGACGTACCGATGCCGCGGTCCGCCGCTACATCCAGACCGGGAACTTCGGTCTCGCCCGACTCCACACCGTGGGTGACGGACCGGACAGCTCCGCGCGCGCCTACACCACCGTCGACACCGGACTCGTCGACGCGATCACCACGGCCCGCACGTCCTTCCGCGACGACATCAACACCGCCCAGCGAGTGCTGGGCTTCACGGGCACGGGAATCCTGCTGCTCACCGTGTTCGCCGGTCTCGCCGTCATCGGTGGACTCATCCCGCGGATCCGGGAGTACCGATGAGGCGTCCGGGGTCGTACCGCAGCCGGGTGACCGTTCTGGTCCTGCTCGCGGTGATCGGTTTGCTCGCGACCGGTTGTGTCCGCTTTCCCGCGCCCGACTCGCCGCCGCCCACCGCCACCGCCGGACCGCCGGTCCTGCCCGGTGTCCAGGTCGACGTGCCGGTCGAGCCGCCGCCGAGTTCGGAGGCGTGCAACGCGACGCTGACACTGCGGCCGCCGGCAGAGATGCCCGCCCCCGGCCGGATGCCCCTCAACTCCACGATGGGCGGAATCCTCGAACGCGGCCGACTCATCGTCGGACTCGACATCGGGTCCAACCTGTTCAGCTTCCGCGATCCCATCTCCGGCGACATCCAGGGCTTCGACGTCGACATCGCCCGCGAGATAGCGGGCGCCATCTTCGGCGACGAGCGGCGGGTGGAGTTCCAGGTCCTGAGCTCGGCGCAGCGGATCGACGCCTTGCGGGACATGACCGTCGACCTGGTCGTCAAGACGATGAGCATCACCTGCGACCGACTCGAGGACATCAGCTTCTCGGCGCCCTATTATGTTGCGTCGCAACGAATTCTGTCCTTCCGTAACTCCGATGTCACCGGGCCCGCGCAACTCGGCGGCAAGCGGGTGTGCGCAGCGCGTGGAACCACCTCGATCGGCCGCCTGCAGTCCATCCAGCCGCAGGCCAGGATGGTCAGCACCACCACGTGGGCCGACTGCCTGGTCCTGATGCAGCAGGGCCAGATCGACGCGGTGACCTCCGACGACGCCATCCTCGCCGGACTGGCCGCGCAGGACCCGTGGGTGCGGGTCGTCGGGCCCAGCCTCGGTGAAGAGTTCTACGGCGTGGGCATCCCGAAGGGACAGGACGACATGGTCCGCTTCGTCAACGGAGTGCTCGAACGGATCCGCGCGACGGGCCGGTGGCAGCAGATCCGTGACCGCTGGCTGTCCATCCTCGACAGTGGGTACGGTGCGCCGCAGCCGTACTACCGGGACTGACACCCATGTACGACGACCACACAGGCAACGGCGGCACGGACGCGGAGCAGTCCGATGTCGGCACCCAGCGGGTCTCCCTCGACGACCTCATGGCCGACCAGCCGGGGGACACCGGGACGACGGCACAGGTCACCGACAGACGGGACGAAGGCCCGGCCGCCGACCAGGTCGGCACCCAGAAGGCTGATCTGAACGCACTCACCGAGGGCTCGGACGACACCACGGACCCGAGTCTGCGGGCCGATCCCGACATCGGAACCCAGGCGGCGGCACCGATGTTCACCGTCGGCACCGACCCCGACAGCAGGTTCGACGATCAGACCGACCGCGTCGTGCGATCGCGACCGGTGATGGGGCCGGACGAGGCCGATTCGGGTCCGCTCGGGAGACGTCTGGTGCCGCGTCGTCGGCCCCCGGTGCATGAACGGCGGCTCGGCAGCGGCCTGGTCGAGATGCCCAAGATCACCGACATCGAACCCGAAGACGCGGTCATCGACGACCCGGTGATCGCCGAGAGCAAGCGGTTCTGCTGGCGCTGCGGCAAGCCGGTCGGACGCCTCGAAGGCGAGGGTGCCGGTCCGCCGACCGGCGACTGCGTCAACTGCGGCGCGCGCTACTCGTTCGTGCCGGGGCTCGCGCCCGGAACGCTGGTCGCCGAGCAGTACGAGATCGCCGGTGCGATCGCCCACGGCGGCCTCGGCTGGATCTATCTGGCGATCGACCGCAATGTGAGCGATCGGCCCGTCGTTCTCAAAGGCCTGCTGAATTCCTCGGATTCGGAGGCCCAGCGCGTCGCGGTGGCCGAACGCCAGTTCCTGGCCTCGGTGAATCATCCCGGCATCGTCAAGATCTACAACTTCGTCGAACACGTCGACGACAACGGTGAACGCTTCGGCTACATCGTGATGGAGTACATCGGCGGGCAGACGCTGAAGCAGATCACCTCCGGGGACCCGCGCAGCTCACTGCTGTCGGTGGAGCAGGGTCTTGCCTACATCCTCGAAGTCCTTCTGGCGGTGGGTTATCTGCATTCGGTGGGGTTGGTGTACAACGACGTCAAACCCGAGAACATCATGGTCGGCAGCGACGAGGTCAAGCTGATCGACCTCGGCGCGGTCTCCCCGATCAACGGGTACGGTCACCTCTACGGCACGCCCGGCTTCCAGGCGCCCGAGATCGTGAAGACCGGCCCGCAGATCGCCACCGACATCTACAGCATCGGACGCACTCTCGCCGTGCTGACCGTGCCGATCGAGATGCGGCACGGCCGCTACGTCGACGGACTACCGGCGGCGTCGAAGACGCAGGTGTTCCGGGACAATCCGTCGTTCTACCGTCTGCTGCAACGTGCCACGGCTCCGGAACCGGCCGACCGGTTCGTGTCCGCGGAGGAGATGAGCACCCAGGTGCTCAATGTGTTGCGCGAGACCGTGGCCGTGCACACCGGAGTTCCCCGGCCCGCGTTGTCGACCGTGTTCACACCGCAGCGTTCGACTTTCGGCACCGATCTGATGCTGGCCCCCGTCGATGGCTTCTTCGATCCCGATCAGGCGGCGTTCTACGACCCGGTCGACATCGCCAACGCGTTGCCTGTGCCACTGGTCAATCCGCTCGATCCCGCGGCGAGCCTGCTCACCTCGGCGGCACTGTCGGATCCGCGACAGACCCTCGACTCCATCAACACCGCCCGGGCCGAGGGTTTCGCGTCGCTCTTCGGTGGTCGCCCGGTCGAGAGTGCACACCCCTCCAGGGAGATCGACCTGGCCGAGGCACGTGCGCACCTCCAGCTCGACGACGTCGACACCGCACTCGCCCTGTTGCGCGAAGTCCGTATCCACCATGGGGATTCGTGGCGCGTCGAATGGTACATGGGCATCTGCGCGCTGATGAACGACGAGCCGGAGCTCGCGTATGAGCGATTCGACGAGGTGCTGGGTGCGATGCCGGGCGAGGTGGCACCCAAGCTGGCCGTCGCGGGTACGGCGGAACTCATCGGTCGCTGGCTCGCCGACGAGAAGGGCCCCGGTAAGTCCGCGGACAAGATCGCCCGGCTGTATGACATCGCGCAGCACCACTATCACGACCTGTGGCTCACCGACCACAGCATCGTCACGGCGGCCTTCGGTCTGGCGCGGCTGGCGGTGGCGGCGGGTGACATCGACGCGGCGATCCAGCCGCTCGACGAAGTCCCCGCCACCAGCAGGCATTTCAACACCGCACGGGCGACGGCGATCATCGCGCTGGTCCATGGCCGGCCGACGTCGCAGGTGTCCCGTGAACAGATCGTCGAGGCGGCACGGCGGTTGGAGCAGATCCCCGACACGGAACCACGCAAGGCGCGCATGTTGCTCATCGTCCTGGGGACCGCGCTCGGGTGGATTCACGACAACCCCGACGACGCGGCCCAGGACAAGGAACCGTCGACGCTGCTCGGGTTCCCGTTCACCGAGTACGGAATCCGTACCGGCACCGAGCGTTCGCTGCGCCAGCTCGCCCGGTTGACGCGCACCAACCGGGACCACCGGTTCATGCTCGTCGACCTCGCCAACTATGTTCGGCCCAACACCCTGTTCTGAGAACGCATCCAGTGCCGGCCGAGAACCTCGGTGAGGCGTGCTTCCACCACAGATGAGGGGCGTGTGTGTGATGTCCACGCCGCGCCGCGGTGGGTTCGGCTCCTCCGGGCGTGGATGATCGGCGGGCCGGCAGGGTCCGTGGATCTCGTTGCGCACGTTGTTCATATGTGTGGCCAGCCGCTTCGGTGTGTCGGGTCGGCGGTTGATGTGCTCGGGGTTGGGTGGTGCTCCTGGTTCGCTGTTCAGTCGCCATGCGCAGCGGCCTTCATCGGGTCCGTGACGGACGATGCGGGTGGTGTACTGGCCGGGGTTCTTGCCGACCATGCGGTTGTGCCGTGGGCAGGCGGGGGTGAGGTCGTCGATGTCGGTGAGGCCGCCGTCGGCCCAATCCTGGTGGGCGTGGTGCATCTCGACCTGGGTGGCGGGTTGATCGCAGCCGGGTGCCGAGCAGACATCACCGTCGGGTCGGGCGAAGGAGGCCAGGCGTTGTCCGCGGGTGGCCAGGCGTGTGCCGCGTCCGAAGTGCAGCGGCACCGTCGTCTGGTTCTTGAACACGGCCAGCCACGGTTGGGCATCGGCTGCGAGGTCGAGGACGTCGGCGATCGGCAGCAGGGTGCCGGTGGCGGTGGTGGCGAGTCCGGCTTCGCGGATCAGGTCGTCGAGGTCGGCTTTGATGATCAGTTGTACGGGTAGGCCGCGGTGGGTCGTGCCGAGGAGTCCGTCGTCGAAGACTGCTTTCAGCAGCGCGTTGAGGGCGTCGTGGTTGATCTGCGCGGGGGTGCGGGCGTCACGTTCGGCGGCGGCGGCCAGGGTGTTGGGGTCGGCGTCTTCGAATGACCCTGTGGGCGAGTCTGGGTCGCCGGGGTTGTTCATGCCGGGTTTGGCCCACACGGCGAGCAGCATGGTCACGCGTGCGGCGAGTTCGGGTGTGAGGGTGCCGGTGAGTTTCGCTGTGCCGTCGGCGCGTTGGCGATTGATCCAGAGGTTGCGTCGCCGTGTGCGTTCGGTGTCGTCGGCGAGGGTGCCGTCGGGGTCGAGGTGGGCGATCAGCCGTGCACCCAGCTGGGTGATGTCGGCGGGGGTGTGATCGACGGCGATCTCGGCCATCTGTCGTTCGGCAGCCCTCACGTCATGCCCGACGGCGTGCGGAATCTGGTCGAGGACGTCGATGACGGCCTCGACGTGAGCAGATCCGACTCTGCCCTGGGCGAAAGCGGCTGCGAGTGTGGGATGTTCGGGTTCGAGTTGCTCGCCGTCGAGGCATGTGAGGGCGGCGGTCGCGGTCAGGTGTTTGCGTCGTCGCATCGGATTGGAGATCCGTAGGCGGTGGGTCATGAATGATGCGAGGGTGCGGGTGCCGGTCTTGCGGGGGAGATCGCGGGTCTCGACTTCCGCGATCTGCCGGTCGCCCGCGAATGTGGTTCGTGCGATGGCACGTTCGGTTGCGGCGGCGATCTCGATCAGCTCGGCGTCGGCACACGGCGACAAGTCGACCGTCTGCAACTCATCGATGACCCGATGCAGCTCGGCGACCAACTCGGCAGCACGCGGCTGTGGCGTAGCTGATTCGACTGGGATGGTCACCCCCCGGAGACGTCGAGCGAATACATGTTCGAATGTACCCGTTACTCCGCTCCCCGGCAATGGAATTCGAGGATCAGTGGCATCGACGATGCATGTAGGTGGGCTGCGCTATTGAGGCTCGCCGAACACCGTTCAGGGGCGGTATCGACCGCTAACCCGCCACCACCGCCGCCGATTGTCGCGCGATGGCGAGCTCCTCGTTGGTCGGGACCACGAGCACGTCGACCGCGCTGTCGTCGGTCGAGATCCGGCGAGCCTGCTTGGCACGCACCGAGTTCCGCTCCGCATCGACGATGACCCCGAAACCCTCGAGCCCCTCGAGTGCGCGGGCGCGGACGACAGCAGAGTTCTCCCCGACACCGGCCGTGAAGGTGATCGCATCGACACGTCCGAGCGCGAAGGCGTACGCACCGATGTAACGACGCAGTCGATGGATGTAGACGTCGAAGGCACGGCGCGCGGCGTCGTCACCGGCGTCCATCATCTCGCTGATCGTGCGGAAGTCGTTCTCGCCGCACAGTCCCCGGAGTCCCGATCGTTTGTTGAGCAACACGTCGATCTCGTCGACCGACAGGTCGGCGACCCGGTTGAGATGCAGCACGAGTCCCGGGTCGATGTCCCCGCTCCTGGTGCCCATGACGAGTCCCTCGAGGGGCGTCATCCCCATCGAGGTGTCGATCGGCTGCCCGCCCGCGATCGCCGACGCCGACGCACCGTTGCCGAGATGCAGGACGATCTGGTTGAGATCGGCGGCATCTCGCCCGAGGAACTCCGCCGCCCGAGCCGACACGTACTCGTGACTGGTGCCGTGAAAGCCGTAACGGCGGATCGCGTGTTCGGCGGCGACTTCCCGGTCGATCGCATACGTCGCGGCTGCATCGGGCAGACCATGGAAGAAGGCCGTGTCGAACACCGCGACCGAGGGGACATCGGGCAGCAGTTCCTGCGCCGCCAGGATGCCGACCAGATTGGCGGGATTGTGCAGCGGCGCCAACGGTGAGATGCGCTCGATCTCCGAGATGACCCTCGAGGTCACCAGCGTCGGCTCGTGGAATGACCTGCCGCCGTGGACCACCCGGTGCCCGACCGCCGTGAGTCCGGCGCTCGCGAGATCGGTGCCGTTGTCGGCGAAGAAGCGTTCCGCACGCCGGACCGCGGCGAGATGATCGTCGAGCGGCACTGTCTCGGTGACACTCTCACCGTTCTGGTCGTGTGTGATCGACGATCCCTCGTCACCGATCCGCTCGGCGATCCCCTCGGCCAGAACCGAACCGGAGTCCGGCTGAACCAGCTGATACTTCAACGACGACGACCCGGCATTGAACACCAGGACCGCCCCGGTGACGTCGCTCATCGGCGCGCCTCGGCATCGGAGGCGGCGGCCTCGGTGTCGGCCGACGCCGGCGCCCCGGCCTCGGGCTGCTGCGCCTGGATCGCGGTGATGGCCACCGTGTTGACGATGTCGGACACGAGCGCTCCCCTGCTCAGATCGTTGATCGGCTTGTTCAGACCCTGCAGCACCGGCCCGATCGCGACGGCCCCGGCGCTACGCTGGACCGCCTTGTAGGTGTTGTTGCCGGTGTTGAGATCCGGGAAGATCAGCACCGTCGCACGTCCCGCCACCGGCGAATCCGGCATCTTGGTCTGCGCGACCGACGGTTCCACCGCAGCGTCGTACTGGATCGGCCCCTCCACGAGCAGCTCCGGTGCGCGTTCGCGCACGAGTTCCGTTGCCGTCTTCACCTTCTCGACGTCGGCCCCCGCCCCCGATGTGCCCGTCG
Organism: Gordonia terrae; assembly: GCF_051789125.1. Taxonomy (GTDB): domain Bacteria; phylum Actinomycetota; class Actinomycetes; order Mycobacteriales; family Mycobacteriaceae; genus Gordonia; species Gordonia terrae_A. The sequence continues at coordinate 4,645,581 of NZ_CP196526.1, forward strand.
AATACGAGAGCATCGCGACGCGCGGATCGATCCCGAACGCCGCCGAGGTCTGCGCCGAAGAGATCGCGATGTCGGCGAGCTGTTCGTCGGAGGGATCCGGGACGATGGCGCAGTCGCCATAGGCGAGCACCTTGTCGGCGAGACACATGAAGAAGACACTCGAGACGGTCGAGACGCCCGGCTTGGTCTTGATGATCTCGAAAGCCGGCCGGATCGTGTGCGCGGTGGTGTGCGAGGCGCCCGACACCATCCCGTCGGCGCGTCCGGTGTGCACCATCATCGTGCCGAAGTACGACACATCGCGCATCTTCTCCTGCGCGCGTTCGAAATCCATTCCCTTGTGCTTCCGGAGATCGGCGTAGATGCGGGCGAACTCGTCGAGGTACTCCGAGGTGGCCGGATCGATGACCGCCACATCGGAGAGGTCGAGGCCGAGCTCGATCGAGCGTTCCCGGACGGCGTCCGGGTCGCCGAGGAGAGTGAGTTCGGCGACCCCGCGACGGGCAAGACGATTGGCGGCCCTCAGGATTCGATCGTCGTCGCCCTCCGGCAGGACGATGTGCTTGCGATCGGCCCGCGCGCGGGAGATCAGCCGGTACTCGAACATCTGCGGCGTCACGACCGTCGGCATCGACACGTTCAGGTTGTGCATCACCTGCTCCGGATCGACGTAGGTCTCCATGAGCGCCAACGCGGCCTCGATCTTGCGGACCGACCCCAGGCCGAACCGCCCCCGCGTGTGCGCGGCGGTACGGGCCGTGTCGTAGGTGCCCTGCGGGCAGCTGATGATCGGCAGCGTCGGCCGCAGACCGCTCACCAGCGCCTCGATCATGGGATGCGGCTTCAACCCACCGTTGAGGATGATGCCGGCGAGCCGCGGGAAGCCCTGTGCCGTATTGGCGTTCACAAGGGCGAGCAGGACATCCGACCGGTCGGCGGGTGTGATGACCACCGTTCCGTCGGTGAGCCGTTCGAGGATGTGCTCCACCGTCATCCCGCCGACCATCACCCGAAGCGCCTCGCGGTCGAGCAGGTCCTCGTCACCGCTGTACATCGTGGCGCCGAGCGCATCCTTGAGCTCCCCCATCGTCGGCGCGAACAGCACGGGTTCCTCCGGAAGGCACAGCGCCGGAATACCGGTGCTCCGCAACTGTTCCCGGATCTCCTCGAGGCGATCGGGATCACACCGGTTGGCGACCAGGGCGATGGGTGTCGCATGCGCGGCCGTCACCTCGGCGATCAAACCCTCGGCGAGCCCGTGCAATTCCTGCGGAGACCGGTCGATGGCCTTGACCGCCAGCACCATCGGCGCCGACAGGTTCGCGGCGATCCGCGCGTTGTAGCTCAGCTCCGAGGGGGTACCGACATCGGTGTAATCCGACCCGACGATGACCACGCGGTCGCACCGCGACTGGATCGCGTGGAAGCGGGCGACGATCTCGGCGATCGCTCCCTCCGGGTCGTCGTGGACCTGTTCATAGGTGACCCCGAGGCAGTCCTCATAGGGAATGTCGACCGAGTCGTAGTCGAGCAGCAGGTCCAGGATGTGGTCACGATCGTCGTTGCCCGCACGCGAGATCGGACGGAACACACCCACGCGGCCGCCGGTCGCCGACATCAGCGCCAGCAGACCGAGGGCGACGATCGACTTGCCGGTCTCACCTTCCGCCGAGGCGATGTAGATGCTCGTCGTGGTCCCGGCGACGGCGTGTTCTGCGCTCCCGGGTCGGTCTGCGTGCTCGGCGAGATCTGCATCCGTGGCCATGCGCCCCAGCATAGTGGCGCGCGACCGGGCCGCAGGGGTCGTCGACCGAGTGGGGTCGCGGGGTCGTCAGACCAGGATGCCGGGATTGCAGATGCCGGCCGGATCCAGCGACGCCTTCACCGCACGCAGCGCATCGAGTGCGAGCGGCCCGATCTCGTCGTGGTAGGCATCCCGATGGTCGCGGCCCACCGCGTGATGGTGCGTGATGCTCGCGCCCGCAGCCCGGATGGCCGTGTTGGCCGCGGATTTCGCCGACGCCCAGTCAGCCGACGGGTCCTCCCCGAACGGTGCGACGACCGTGAAGTACAGCGACGCCCCCGACTCGTACACGTGGCTGATGTGGCACATCACCAGCGGCGGTGTCCCCGACGCCGTGAGCGTGTCGGTGATCGCCGCCGTGACCGCCGCGCGCAACTCGTGCAGACGCGACCAGAAGGTGACGGTCTCCAACGTCTCCACCAGCACACCGGCATCGAGCAGCGGGTCCCGCAAGTAGGGAGCGGCGAATCTGCCGGTGCGCCAGGACTCGCCGGGCGCGGCCCCCGATGCCACACCCCCGGCGTCGACCAGAACCGACGACGCCGCATCCCGTCGCCGCGCGACCTCGCCGTCCTCGCCCTCATAACCGGCGATGACCAGGCAACCAGAAGCGCCGCTCGCTTCGCTCCCGGCGCCGTACCCACTCGGCCCGCTCGCTTCGCTCCCGGCGCCGGCAGGATCCGCGAGATTCAACGCCGTCTCCACCTCGTCCGACAACCGCAGCACCGTCGGCAGCGGGCCGTCCTGCGCGAGACGCCGGAGAGCGGTGGCCCCGTCGGCGAACGACGGGAAACGCCACGCGTCGAAGACACGAGCCGACGGCGCGGGCCGAATACGTACGCGCACGCTGGTGATGATCCCGAAGACGCCTTCCGATCCCAGGACCAGTTGCCGCAGATCGGGACCCGCGGCCGAACGCGGTGCGGTACCCAGTTCGATGGTCCCGCGCGGTGTCGCGAGGACGAGCCCCTCGACCATCTCGTCAAAACGCCCGTAACCGGCCGACGACTGACCTGCCGAGCGCGTGGCCGCGTACCCGCCGATCCCGGCACCCTCGTAAGACTGGGGAAAGTGTCCGAGCGTCCAACCCTGTTCCCGCAGAAGCGCTTCTGCGGCCGGACCGCGAAGACCGGCCTGCAGGTCGGCGACCCTGGAGATGCTGTCGATCTCCAGCAGCCGGTCCAGCCTGCGCAGGTCGACGCTCACGACACCGGTCGTGCCCGAGCGCTCCGGCGCCAAGCCGCCGACCACCGACGTGCCGCCGGTGAACGGCACCACCGCGAGATCATGACGGCTGCACAGCTCGAGGATCGAGACGACCTCGTCGTGGTCGCCGGGATACACGACGACATCGGGCGCGTCGGTGGCGTCGCCGGCGCGCAGGCGCAACAGGTCCGGCGTCGAATAGCCACGGGTGTGCTGTACCCGTACATCGTCGGCGGCGGAGACGTGCTGCGCCCCCACGACGGTCGCGATCTGTGCGCGGAGCTCGTCCCCGATCCGCGACTCGGGCGGTGCGACGGCGGCCGGGTCGACACCGGGGTCCGGCTCAGCGCCACCCGCGAGCGCCGCCGCCGCGGCCGGGAGTTCGGTGGTCCGTGCCGGATCGCCCCAGCGGGGCCGGACCATCGTCACGACGGGCACCGCGGTCTCGTCCTCGCCACGCCCGCCCAGCATCTCGCCGCCCCGCTCGTCGCCGGTCATGCGCCGGGACGCCCGTCGGTGCGGGTGTCGGCCGAGCCGGCCGGCGGGGCGTCCCGCCGGACCACCGCCCGGACGACGAGTTCGGCGATCTCCTCATCGCTGAGGAAGCTGTCGGGGATCAGCATGAGCGAGTAGATCGTCCGCACCAGGAACTCCGCGGCGCCGCGCGGGTTCGGGAACAGCTGATCCCCGATCTCGGGCTCGAGGTCGGGCAGCGTCTCGGCGACGATCTGATGGATGAGCGTCGGGCCGGCGGAATCGCTGGTGGCGACCAGCGCGCGCACGATCTCCTCGGGCTCCTTGTGCAGGACGTACTGGAGCGCCTCGTGATCGCGGATGTAGGGCAGGACGTTCACGACCTGGGCACGCACCTTGCCGGCGGCATCGGGTGCGGTCTCCGACCACTCCATCAGCTTGACCCGCAGCAGCGACACCTCGCGTTCGACGATCGCGGCGACCAGCGCGTCACGTCCGCCGAACATGCGATAAGCGGTTGCCCGCGCAACCCCGGCGTGACGCGCCACCGATGTCAAACTCAGCGTCTTGGCACCGAAACGGGACACCAACCCCACTCCGACGTCCACCATCCGGTCACGATCCATGCGAAAACCGTAGCGAATCAGGATGCGGCGGGAACCGTCGTGGTGGTCGTCGTCGTGGTCGGAGTCGCGGTGGACGTCTGCTCGGGCACCGCGGCGTCCCCCGTGCTCGTCGCCGCGCCCCCGTTGGACGGCTCGCTCGTCTCGGGCGTCACGGGAGGGGCAGAGGGCGCCGGGGCCCGCGAAGAGCGGCGTGCCGACGGCGTCGTCCGCTCCGCCGTGGGCGCCTCGGCGCGCGCGACGATGGTCGTCTGCCGTGCCACGCGATCGTTGCCCGTGCCCCCGCCGCGGCAGTCGACGACGAAGGTCCGCGAGACGCCGGAGAACACCGCGGCACCGAGAGTTCCGCGCCCGTCCGGGCCCATCGCGGTGGTGTCGGTCGGCTGCAACGCTCCGCTCGGCGTCAGCGTGCAGACCACCGGCGGGGTTCGTGTGGCGTTGTTGTGGAGACTTATCTGCAGCCGGCTGCCGTCCACCCGGAACGCACATCCGGGGATGGGTCCCGACCCCGAGAACGGGCCGCAGACGGCACTCGTGGGAGCGGCCGGCGACTCCGCATCGACCACCGACAGCGTCGCGATAGCGCCCAGGGTCAGAGATCCGCCGATCGCGAGACCGGCGACGAGCTTGCGCATGACGGTGTCTCCTCGATTGCCTGCGCGGCGGGGGCCCGTCGCGACTCTGAGGGCATCGCCGCTGGTGACGATGCGTCAAGGCTACGCGCACCGACCGGGCCGCGCCGCCTCATCGGCAGGAGCCGTCGCGCGATCGCCACACCGGCGATACACATCACGCCGCCGACGATTCCGACGCCCGTCGGCAACTCGTCGAGCAGCGCCCAGGACAGGACGATGACGATCGCCGGGACCACCAGCGTCGTGGCCGCCATCGCACTGGCGTCGGTGCGGGCGAGGGCGTACGCCCACGTCGAGAAGGCGATGGCGGTCGGCCCGACGCCGAGATAGATCACCGCCCAGATCGCCGTGGCGTCAGCGTCGGCGAGTTCGGCGAGGGCCGTCGGCACGAACGGCGTGGTCGCGAGCAGACCGGCCAGCGCGCCCAGCCAGGTGGCCGTCAGCGCGTCGACCGTGCGCAGCGCCGACTTCTGGATGAGCACACCGGTGGCGTAGAGGATCGCCGCGCCGACGCCGAGCACGATCCCGAGCCAGTCGGCCTGCGCGTCGGAGGTCGCCGACCCGCCGAGAGCGATGAGGACGACTCCGGCGAAGGCGATGGTCATCCCGATGACGAGATGACGCGGGAAACCCTCTCCCATGAAGAGTCCCGCCGCGACGGCGACCAGGATCGGTGCCAGGTTCACGAGCAGCGCCGCGGTCCCGGCGTCGAGATGCTGTTCGGCCCAGTTCAGCAGCACCGTGTAGCCCGCGAACCAGGCGACGCCGTAGGCGATCACGAGGACGAGGGCCCGCCCACGGGGCAACGACATCCGCTTCGACGCGTCCGCGGATCGCCCGCGGAAGCGCACGATCAGCAGGATGACCGTCAGGGGGATCACGGCGGCCAGCAACCGGAGGAAGGCCATGGAACCCGGTGAGAACGTGTCACCGAGCGCGCGGATGCCGACGAAAGCCGAGGCCCAGAGCACGACGGTGATGAGGGCCGCGATCGCCGGCAACGACGCCACCGGTACGCGGAACCGAGACGACGACGCTGACTCTGTTGTCGAGGGCATGGACTCAGAGTGAGCCATACCGACCCGGTTTCATAGCCCGAAGCCGCGGCGGGCGCGGTTTCGGGCTATGGCTTCGGCAGGGTCAGCCGAGCTTGCGCAGGCGCGGCGCCAGATCGCGCTCGAAGTTCTCGAGGAACCGCTGCTGGTCGTGGCCGGGAGCGTGGAACACGAGGTGGTTCAGTCCGGCGTCGGTGTAGAACTTGACCTTCTCCACGGCCTCGTCGGGATCAGAGGAGACGATCCAGCGCTTGGCGACCTGCTCGATCGGCAGTTCGTCGGCGAGGCGCTCCATCTCCGTCGAGCTGTTGACGCTGTGCTTCTGCTCCGGGGTCAGCGACAGCGGCGCCCAGAACCGGGTGTTCTCCAGCGCCAGTTCGGGATCGGGATCGTAGGAGATCTTGATCTCGATCATCTTGTCGATCGTGTCGACGTCGCGTCCGGCCTTCTCCGCACCCTCGGCCACCGCGGGCAGGAGCTTCTCGGTGTAGAGCTCGGGCCCCTTGCCCGAGGTGCAGATGAAACCGTCGCCGGAGCGACCCGCATAACGTGCGACGACCGGACCACCGGCGGCGACGTACACCGGGATCGGCTGCTCGGGGATGTCGTACATGTAGGCACCCTGCGTGTGGTAGTACTCGCCGTCGAAGTTCACTTCCTCGCCGGTCCACAACTCACGCATGAGCGTGATGGACTCGCGCAGACGCGCGAAGCGTTCCTTGAACTCCGGCCACTCGCCCTGGAATCCGGTCGCGTACTCGTTCAGGGCTTCGCCGGTTCCGACACCGAGCATGATGCGGCCGGGGTACATGCACCCCATCGAGGCGAAGGCCTGCGCGATGACCGCCGGGTTGTAGCGGAAGGTCGGGGTCATGACCGAGGTGCCGATCTGCACCCGCTTGGTGCGCTCGCCGACCGCCGCCATCCAGGCGAGCGAGAAGGGTGCGTGCCCGCCGTTGTGCCGCCACGGCTGGAAGTGATCGCTCACCGCAACCGAATCCATGCCGTGCTCCTCGGCCGCGACCGCGATCTCCACCAGCTCGCGCGGGTCGAACTGCTCCGCCGACGCCTTGAAACCGAGCTTGAGTTCTGCCATGTCCGTCGCTCCTCTACCGCCTGCCCGGATCGGCCCGCAAGTGCGGCCGAGTCGTGTTGTGATCTCTCCGACCAACCTAGAGCATCACGCGAAAGCTCGACGTCAGAGGCCATTCGGCGACCGAGGCCGACCACGAGTGGACTTGAAGTTGACTTGAAGTTCTACCGTGGACGTCATGAGCATGCAATCGGTCGCCTGGGACATGATGTACAAGTCCTCCACCCAACCGGACAGCAAGCGACTGCGCGGAGATCGCCGCGTCACGCTGCGTCGGATCGGCGACTTCGCACGGCCACACCGGAGGCGCATCGGCCTGTTCCTGGTGCTGTCGGTGTTCACGGCGGTCCTGACGGTCGTGACCCCTCTGCTCGCGGGACGAGTCGTCAACCTCATCACCCAGAGCGGGTCGGAGACGATGATCGTCTGGCTCGCCGTCGCCATCGCGCTGATCGCCGTCGCCGAGGCCGGTGCGGGCATCGCCGTCCGATGGCTGTCGTCGAACATCGGCGAGGGCCTCATCCTCGACCTCCGCCGCGCCGTCTTCGACCACGTCCAGAAGATGCCGGTCGCATTCTTCACCCGCACCCGCACCGGCGCCCTCGTCAGCCGCCTGAACAACGACGTGATCGGCGCGCAGCGCGCGTTCAGCGACACCCTCTCCGGCGTCGTCTCCAACATCGTGACCCTCACGCTGACGCTCGGCGTCATGATCGCGATCAGCTGGCAGATCACCCTGCTCGCACTGGTTCTCCTGCCGATCTTCGTGATCCCGGCTCGGCGGATGGGCCGCCGTATGGCCTCCCTGTCGCGCGAGGCCGCCGAGCACAATGCCCGCATGTCCACCCAGATGACCGAGCGCTTCTCGGCACCGGGCGCCACACTGGTGAAGCTGTTCGGACGGCCTGACCTGGAGTCACGCGAGTTCGCCGACCGCGCCGACCGCGTCCGCGACATCGGCGTGCGCCGATCGATGCTGCAGGCCTACTTCATGACCACCTTGATGCTGGTGTCGGCTCTCGCGCTGGCCCTGGTCTACGGCCTCGGCGGTTGGCTCGCCGTGCAGGACCACCTGTCCGCGGGCGCGGTCGTCTCGCTGGCACTGCTGCTGACGCGGATGTACGCGCCGCTCACCGCGCTGGCCAATGCCCGTGTCGAGATCATGAGCGCCCTGGTCAGTTTCGAGCGGGTCTTCGAGGTACTCGATCTGCGTCCGCTGATCACCGACGCACCCGACGCGATCGCGGTGCCGGGCACCGAGAGCGGACGGCCCGTGCCCGTCTCGATCCGCTTCGACGATGTGTCGTTCGCGTACCCGGCGGCCGACAAGGTGTCACTGGCGTCGCTGGAAGAGGTTGCCCAGCTGGACAATCGAGCCGGAACAACGGTCCTGCACCACGTGGACCTCGATGTCCCGGCCGGCAGCATGGTCGCCCTGGTCGGCAGTTCGGGAGCGGGCAAGTCGACCATCGCGAGCCTCGCCACCCGCCTCTACGACGTCGACGAGGGGTCGATCGAGCTGGCCGGGGTCGACATCCGGAAGTTGCAGACCGCGTCGGTGCATCGGACGGTCGGCCTGGTCACCCAGGACGGCCATCTCTTCCACGACACCGTCCGGGCCAACCTCGTCCTCGCGCGACCGGAGACATCCGACGACGAGATCTGGGACGCCCTGCGCCGTGCCCGCCTCGACGAACTCGTCGGCTCGCTCCCCGACGGGCTCGACACTGTCGTCGGCGAACGCGGTTACCGGCTGTCGGGCGGCGAACGTCAGCGGATGACGATCGCACGACTGCTTCTCGCGCAACCGTCGGTGGTGATCCTCGACGAGGCGACCGCCCACCTGGACTCGACGTCGGAAGCGGCGGTTCAGGAAGCCCTCGGCGAGGCACTCGAGGGTCGCACCTCGATCGTGATCGCGCACCGGCTCTCGACGATCCGGGCCGCCGACGAGATCGTGGTGCTCGAAGGTGGTCGCGTCGTCGAACGCGGAGACCACCCGACACTCCTCGCTCGCAACGGCCGTTACGCCGAGCTCTATCGGACGCAGTTCGCCGACGACGAGTCGGACTCGGGGACCCTCACCGCGTGAGCCCTCCGGGGCCCGCACCTCAGTTTCCGCGGACCCCACAGGTGCGCTACTTCGACCCGATCTGCGCTACTCACAACCCGCGCAGATCGATGTCAGGTAGCGCACCTGTTGTGCCGTCTCACCCGCAGGCCGGAAAGCTCTACCGGAAGAGGCGGTCGTGACGGCGTTCAGTCGTCGAGGTCGTCGAAGTTGTCGATGAGGCCGCGGCGGCGCGGGCGATCGTCGGAGTCCTTGACCCGTTCACTCAGCCTGCGGCGCAGCTGCATCGCGATGAGCACGATGTTCACGACCACGACGGCGACGCCGATCGCGACCCAGAACCAGCGGCCCTCCTGCCACCAGCCGACGGTCAGCCAGCCGATGCAGAAGATGAGGATGGTCGCGCCGACGATGGTCAGCGTCATCGAGAACGTCTGCGCGCTGCGCGAGAAGTCGGGACCGGTACTCACGAGAAACTCCTGCACTGTTCACTGCTGAGGTCGTACTGCTGAGGTCGTACTGCTGAGGTCGCGAGCCGGAAGACACTTCTGCTCAGGACTGCAGCACCATGACGACCGCGACGAGGATGGCCACCACCACTATCGCAGCGACGACACCCAGCACCTGCCTCGGGCCCGGCATCTCGCCGCCGCTGACCAGAGCCGTCGTCGTCCGGCGCCACCGCCAGGCACCGAGCAGGGCCAGGACGGCGCCCAGCCCCACCATCACGACACCGAGCACGACGTCGAGAGCCGGCGCCTCCTGGTCGGGTGCCAGATAGACCACCGCGATACCGGCGGCCATGAACCCGAGAGCCGTACGGACCCAGGCCAGCATCGTGCGTTCGGCGGCCAGGGTGAACCGGGCATCGACCGAGCCCGGCGGCCGGGGTGGGGTGTCGTCGGACAGGCCGGGAGCGGAGTTCGTCGCGTCGGGGACTCGTGGGGCTGGATCCGGTGCGCTCACGGCAACCAGCGTGCCATCAACCGGCCCGTTGGCTCGCCCGCTCGTCGGCTGTCTTGGCCTCCCGAACCGCCTCCACGGCGAAGGTGGCGGTCACCTCGACCGCGTCCAGCGTCTCCGGGTGCCGCGAGCTCAGCACCGGGAACGCGTGCACCTGCCAGGCGTAGCTGTGTGCGACGGCGACGACCCCCGCCTCGTCGAGGGACTCGACCAGGTCGATGACGTCGGGTTCGAGCATCTCACCCTCGGCGGTGACCATCACCGTGGGCGGGAACTCCGACAGGTCGGCGTCGGCGATGCGCCGAACCCCGGTCAGCGGGATCGGACCCTTGTCGAACTGGGGCGCCAGCCGGGCCATCTTCGACTTGGGCAGGTAGGCGTCGGACCGGCTCGACCGGTCGGGGTGGATGCCCAGATCCATGTCGAGCAGCGGGGAGAACCCGATCAGTGCGGTGGGCGTCGGCAACCCGCGCGCGACAGCGGCCTCGACCACCTTGGCGGCGAGGAATCCGCCGGCCGAATCGCCGGCGACGACGACGCGGCGGAAACCGCGCTCGTTGATCAGCTCCGCATACGCGTCGACCGCGTCGGTGATCGACGTACCGACACCGGCCTTCGGCAGCTGGCGGTACTCCAGCGAGAAGACAGGCACCTCGCAGGCCCGGGCCATGCGGGCCGAGATCGAACGATGCGTGCCGAGCCCGCAGACGACGAAGGCCCCGCCGTGCAGGTACAACATGGCCGTGTCGCTGTCCCGGCGCGACGGCCCGACCGGCATGATCAGCTCGGCAGGACGACCGGCGAGGACGAGCTGCTCGCGGACCACCCCTCGGGGTTTGGGACCGACGGCGACGATCCGGTCGATCAGGAACAGGCCCGCGAGTCCCGTCTTGTTGACCGGCCACAACGACAGGGCCGGCTTGAGGAGCACACGGGCGCCGAGCCACATGGGATACGACAGGAAGCTCGGCCGACGGTGGTGAACGATGGGCATCAGATTCCTCCTGGTCTGAGGCCGAAGCTACACCGGATGTCAGTCCGTTTCAGTACGTTCGTCCGGGACGGCGTTCACCGAGCCGAGGTCGGACGGTCACCTTCGTCGGCTATATTCTCGAACTCGTGACCAGATCGCGGATGTGCCCGGCAGGTGCCGGCTAGGTGCAGACACCACCCCAGTTCCTGTTGTCCGCGCAGGCAGACCCCCCTCGCACCCTGTGCGACGTCCTCACCGCGACCGCCCGGGAACATCCCGATGCCGCCGCCATCGACGACGGCGATATGACCCTGACCTACGGCCAGTTGCTGGCCGTGGTCCGACGCACGGTCACCCGTCTCGCCGAGGTCGGTGTCGGGCGTGGCAGCCGCGTCGGCATCCGCATGCCGTCGGGCTCACGCGACCTGTACGTCGCGATCCTGGCGACCCTCTACGCCGGGGCGGCGTACGTGCCGGTCGACGCCGACGACCCTGACGAACGGGCCGAGCTGGTGTTCGGCGAGGCCGGGGTCGACGCCATCGTCGACGCCGACGGCCCCCGATCGACGTCGACGACCGCCGATGCCACCGCGCCCGCCCGTCCCGCACCCGACGACGACGCGTGGATCATCTTCACCTCCGGATCGACGGGCAAACCCAAGGGCGTGGCCGTCACCCACCGCAATGCCGCGGCCTTCGTCGACGCCGAAGCCGACATGTTCCTGCAGGATGCCCCGATCGGTCCCCACGACCGCGTCCTCGCCGGCCTGTCGGTCGCCTTCGACGCGTCGTGTGAGGAGATGTGGCTGGCGTGGCGCAACGGCGCCTGCCTGGTCCCCGCGCCGCGCTCCCTCGTCCGTAGCGGGATGGATCTCGGGCCGTGGCTCGTGGCTCGCGACATCACCGTCGTCTCGACCGTGCCGACCCTGGCGTCCCTGTGGCCGCCGGAGGCCCTCGAAGCCGTGCGGTTGCTCATCTTCGGCGGCGAGGCGTGCCCGCCCGAGCTGGCCGATCGTCTCGCTGTTCCCGGCCGCGAGGTGTGGAACACCTACGGCCCCACCGAGGCCACCGTCGTCGCGTGCGCCGCCCCGCTCGGTGGAGGCGGCCCGGTCCGCATCGGATTACCTTTGCGGGGCTGGGATCTCGCCGTCGTCGACGCGCAGGGACAACCTGTCGCGGAGGGTGAGGTCGGCGAGCTCGTCATCGGCGGCGTCGGCCTGGCCCGCTACCTCGACCCGGCCAAGGACGCCGAGAAGTATGCGCCGATGCCGACCCTCGGGTGGGAACGCGCCTACCGCAGCGGCGATCTCGTCCGGTTGGACACCGCGGGACTGCTCTTCGTGGGTCGCGCGGACGATCAGGTCAAGGTCGGCGGCCGGCGCATCGAACTCGGTGAGATCGACAATGCCCTCCAGAATCTGCCCGGCGTCAGCGGCGCGGCCGCCGCGGTCCGCAAGTCCGCCGCGGGCAACAGCCTGCTCGTCGGCTATCTCGTGTCGGCCGATCCCGCATTCGACGTGTCCGCGGCACATGCCGAGCTGCGCAGGCAACTACCCGCGGCCATGGTGCCCACCCTTGCTCTCGTCGACGAATTGCCCACGCGCACTTCGGGAAAGGTCGATCGTGATGCGCTGCCCTGGCCCCTGCCGGGCAGCGACAGACCAGTCGATGACGATGTAGAACTCAGTGAGACCGAGTTCTGGCTGGCCCAGCTGTGGACCGATGTACTCGGATCGACCATCTCCAGCCCCGACGTGGATTTCTTCGCCGAGGGCGGGGGTTCGCTGGCCGCGGCGCAGTTGGTCACCGCGGTGCGCGAACGCCATCCCGACATCTCGGTCGCCGACCTCTACGACCATCCGCGCCTGGGCTCGATGGCCGAGATGCTCGACGCCCGCCGCCCGACCACCAGCATCGACGAGCGACACATCGAACCCACTCCCCGTTCGGCCGGTCTGGCGCAGCTGGCGCTCACCGTTCCGCTGACCACGCTCACCGGATTGCAGTGGGCGACATGGCTGGGCGTGGCCAACAACGTCGCCCTGCTCGCCGCGGACCGGATGGGCCGCACCGTCGAGTGGCTCGTCGAGATCAACTGGTGGGTGCTCCTCGCGGCGTTCCTGGTCTTCATCACCCCGCCCGGACGCATGTGCATCGCCGCCCTCGGCGCGCGACTGCTGCTCGCCGGCGTGACGCCGGGAGTCCATCCCCGAGGCGGGTCCGTCCACATCCGCCTGTGGGTGGCCGAACGACTCCTCGACGCCAGCGGCGCCGCCAACCTGTCGGGCGCGCCCTGGATGATCTACCTGGCCCGTGCCCTGGGTGCGCAGGTCGGCCGCGGCGTCGACCTGCACACCATCCCGCCGGTCACCGGGCTGCTCACGGTCGGCGACGGCGCCTCGATCGAACCCGAGGTCGACATCTCGGGATGGTGGATCGACGGCGACGCCGTGCACATCGGTGAGATCGCCATCAAGCGCGGCGCGTCCATCGGCGCACGGTCGACGCTGACCCCTGGGGCGGTCGTCGGGCGCGACGCCGTCGTCGCACCCGGTTCCGCGGTGTTCGGCCGGGTCAAGGCACGGCAGCACTGGGCAGGCTCGCCCGCCGTCAAGATCGGCAAGGCAGAGCATCCCTGGCCCGACCACCGGCCACCGCGTGCCGCGGGATGGGTTCCGGTGTACGGCCTGTCGTCGCTGGTACTCGCGGCCATCCCGCTTCTCTCACTGGCCGCGGGCCTCGCGGTCATCGGGTCCTGGGCGATGACCGCCGACCGGTTGCGCGACGCCGGGATCCGAGCGCTGATCCTGCTGCCCGCGGCCACCGTCACGAGCCTGTTCGTCTTCGCGGCGATCACCGCCGTGCTGGTGCGCCTGGCCGGGCTGGGTCTCCGCACGGGTTATCACCCGGTGCGGTCGCGCGTCGGGTGGCAGGTGTGGATCACCGAACGGCTGCTCGACGCCGCTCGCACCTACCTCTTCCCGCTGTACGCCAGCCTGCTGACCCCGGCGTGGTTCCGCCTCCTGGGAGCGAAAGTCGGTGCCGGGACCGAGATCTCGACCGCACTCGTCCTGCCGCGGTTCACCACCATCGGCGACGGCGCCTTCCTCGCCGACGACACGATGGTGGCGTCCTACGAGCTCGGCGGCGGCTGGCTCCACATCGACGAGGCGAAGATCGGCAAACGCTCGTTCCTGGGCAACTCCGGCATGACCGGGCCCGGCCGCAAGGTACCCAAGAACGGTCTGGTCGCGGTGCTGTCGGCCACGCCGGACCGGGCGAAGTCGGGGTCGAGCTGGCTGGGCAGCCCGCCGGTCCGTCTGCGGCGGACCGCCGCCGAGATCGACACCTCACGCACCTTCGATCCCCCGCTGCCGCTGAAGGTCGCGCGCGCCTCGATCGAGACGTTGCGCCTGCTGCCGGTCATGGTGTCCTACGGGCTGGGCCTCGGGCTGCTGCTCGCACTGCAGTACCTCGCGGTGCACGTCCACTACGGCGTCGCCGCGCTGGCGAGCGGACTCGTGCTGTTGGCCGTCGGGGCCATTGCGTGCGTGATCGCGGCCGCGGCCAAGTGGCTCGTCGTCGGCCGCATCACCGTCAGCGAACACCCGCTGTGGAGCTCGTTCGTCTGGCGCAACGAGCTCTCGGACGCGTTCGTGGAAACGGTCGCGGCTCCCTGGTTCGCCAACGCCGCGTCCGGCACGCCGATCCTGAACCTCTGGCTGCGGATGCTCGGTGCCAAGATCGGTCGCGGAGTGTGGTGCGAGACCTACTGGCTACCCGAGGCGGACCTGGTCACCCTCGGCGACGGTGCCACCGTCCAGCGCGGCTGCGTCGTGCAGACCCACCTTTTCCACGACCGGGTCATGGCGATCGACCGGGTGACCCTCGGTGCGGGCGCGACCCTCGGACCGCACTGCGTGGCGCTGCCGGCATCGGGGCTCGGCGAGTCCGCCACGGTCGGCCCGGCATCGCTGGTCATGCGAGGTGACGTCGTTCCGGCACACACGCGCTGGCAGGGGAACCCGATCGCGCCCTGGCCGCGCTAGGTCGCGACAGCTCAACGGCAGACCGGTGTTCGACCGGTCAGGCAGCCAGTCGAGTCAGATCGCGGGCTCGCCCGGAGTGGGCTGACCCGGGGCGGGCTGACCCGGAGTGGGCTGCTCAACCTTCTTCGGGAGGGTGAGCAGGGTGGCGATCGACAACGCGACCAGCATGATGCCGCCGACCCACGCGAGGACCTCCAGTGAGAAGGCCGGGAGGATCATCATCACGATGCCGGCGCCCACGGAGAGGATGCCCGACAGGATCAGGAACCACGTCGGGCTGTGGCCGGACTTGGTGACCGCGGCGTACAGGTCGGCGACGCCCTGGAAGATCCATCCGATGCCGATGAACACCGCGAGCAGCCACACCGCGTCGCCGGGGCTGAAGAGCGCGATCACGCCGGCCAGCAGGACGATGGCGCCGACGATGCCCAGCATGACCCGCACCCCGGTTCCGAGGAACGACGCCGCGAACGCCTGGTAGATGCGGAAGATCCCGGCGATGATCAGCGAGATCGCGAACAGCATCGCGACGACGACGATCGTCGGGCCCGGCCACACGATCGCGATCACGCCGAGCACGATGCCGACGATCGACGTGATGATGAGTGCGCTCCGGACGGCGCCGACCAACTCGTCCGGGAAGTGTTTGGTGTACACCGTGGCGAAAGTCATGGTCGGAGGTTATCGGTCCACGGCGCCGTCGGCGCGCTATTCACCCAGGCCCGGCACAAACCCGACCGCCCTCCTTGCGTCCGGGAGCAGGCAGGTAATAAGTAACGATGACCAACATCGCGTTCTTCGAACCGATCGACGCGCCCGGCGGCGAGCTCCGGTACCGGCCGACCACCTTCGCCGCCAGCCTCTGGGCCCCCGGGACGCTGAACGGGCCGGCGGTCTGCGGGCTCGCGGCGCGTGCGGTGGAGATGGAGTACGGCGACGACGAGTTCGTCCCGGCGCGCTGCACCATCGACCTGTTCAAGGCCGCGCGCGACATCACCACCTCGACACGGGTCCGTCCGGTGCGCTCGGGCGGGCGCATCCGGGTCGTCGACGTCGAGGTGGTACAGCATCCCGCCGACGCCGATGAGGTGGTCGTCGCCCGCGGGACCACCGTCTTCCTACGGACCTCGAGCAACCCGCCCGGCGAGCGGTGGCACCGTCCGCCGGAAGCGGTCACCTTCCGTCCTCCCGCAACCGACGCCGACGACCTCTCCCCCAGATTCGCCTCCGACGACGCCCAGGACAGCGTCGGCGAGTGGGAGAAGGACATGTCGAAGCACCAGAACGGGCACCGCAAGAGGATGTGGACCCGGGCCGCCCCGATCGTGCTCGGTGAACAGCCGACCCCGTTCCAGCGTGCGGTGGTCAGCGCCGAGTCGGCGAGCCTGATCTCGAACTGGGGCACCACCGGCATCGGATTCATCAACTGCGATCTCACCGTGGCGATCAGCCGCCTGCCGCGTGGTGAGCGCGTCGGCGTCGAAGCCGACGTCCACGTCGAGGACGACGGGGTCTCGGTGAGCAACGCGGGCCTCTACGACACCGACGGGATGTTCGGAACCGCCCTCGTGACGGCGGTGAACAACGCGGCGGCACAGATCGACTTCACCACCGTGGACACCTCGGAGCGCTATAGAGAGGCTTGAGCCCGCACGATTTCTTAGCGGCGCAAAGCACGTAGCGCACCTCACACATGTCTCTCAGGTCTTGATAAGGTCACGGCCATGACACGGCGCCTTTCACGGCTTTTCCTGGGTCTTGTCGTCTCCGTACTCGCTCTGGCACTGACGACCACCCTGGCCGCCTCACCCGCTCACGCCGCCCGACATGCGGCCGGACCTGCGACGATCGTCAACCGGTTGACCGGGCCGTTCGCGATGAACGACACCATCGGACGGTTCAACATCGTCGGCACCGACCTCGGCGTCATGTGGGACAACGGACGCGGCGAGATCCTCACGGCCTTCGGCGACACGCAGTCGTTCAACGGATGGTCACTGCTCTACGGTGAGCTCTTCTACTGGCGGTCCAATGTCCTGCTCCGCAGCACCGACAGGCATCTCAACGACGGCATGACCTTCACCTCGCACGCCGGCCGCCCCGGTCACGCGAAACGTCTGCTGAAGCCGAACGTCCGGCGTGAGGTCACGATCATCCCGACCGCCGGCGTCGCGGCCAACGGTAAGCAGTACATGACCGTCATGTCGGTCAAACGCTGGGACCAGCCGGGAATCTGGACCACCAACTGGGCCGGCCTCGTCGTCTCCGACGACAACGGCGAGAACTGGCGATCGGCCAACGCGTTCCGGCCCAACGGTGGCGGCAACAAGAAGTTCCAGATGGGCGCCTTCCTCAAGGTCGGCAAGACCGTCTACTACTACGGCACCCCCGACGGACGATGGGGCGGTGTGTATCTCGCGCGCGTGAACGAGAAGGACATCGAGAAGCTCGGCAAGTGGGAGTACTTCTCCTACGGCCGCTGGGTTCCGAACAACCCCGACGCCGCGACACCGGTGATGGGCGCACCCACCGGTGAGCTGTCGGTGCAGTGGAACGACTACCTCGGCAAGTACATCTCGCTCGCCAGCCAGGACGTCGGCGTGACCCTGCGTACTGCCGACAGCCCTTCGGGCCCTTGGTCTTCCGGCGAGATCGTGGCACCGTCGGTCGATCCGTACACCGGATACGCGCCCTACATCCACCCCTGGTCGAAGGGCAGCACCCTGTACTTCACCTACTCCATCTCCATCGGATACCAGGTGTACCTGATGCGGTTGCCGCTGCGTCGCGGCTGACCTCACCCGCGGCTTCAGCCTCCGGCGGACCGCCGGTACCCGATCGACAGGGCCCCACTCATCAGAGGCGCATCATCGCGCCCTGTGGACGTGGCATGACTCGATCCTGCAGACCTCCACCCAGAAAACTGTTGCCCACGTCACTCGCCGGGCGTACATTGGAGCAATCACTCCAATTGGAGTGATTGCTCCAATCGAAGGTTGCGACGATGACGTCCGTTCTCCCGCCCCCGACAACCCACCCGCCGGCATCGGCAGTGCACCGCGCTTTCGACATTCTGGGCGCCTTCGCGCACTCGCCGTCCGCTGGTGGAGTGTTGACCCTGAGCGACATCGCTCGTCGCACGGGTCTACCGAAGTCGACCGTGCACCGTCAGTTGAGAACACTCGTCGACGTCGGCGCCGTCGAGGTGGTCGAAGGCCGGTATCACGTATCCCTCAAGATGCTGTCGCTCCTGAAGACCTCACCGGAGTCCGTGATCCGATCCGAGGCCATGCCTCACCTCCTCGCCCTCCACCGCGCCGTCGGGCACACGATCCACTTATGCGTCTTGCGCGAAGCGGACGTCGTGTACTTGGAAAAGCTCCATGGGCCCGAGTCTCGCCTGTTCCCTACGGATGTGGGGATGTCTCTGCCGGCTCATTGCACCGGCGTCGGCAAATCGCTACTGGCGTTTGCACCGCCCGCCGACCCGCCCGGCGCCACGGGAGCACCTGCGCTCGCTCGACTGACCGACCGCTCCGTCGTGGACCCGCGGCGGTTACGCGCAGATCTCGCGCGCGTACGGCAGCGAGGAATCGCGACCGACGTTGACGAGGCCGTCCAAGGCCGTTCCTGCGTGGCACGTCCGATCATCGTGGGCGGCAACGCCGTAGCAGCCGTGTCCATCGGCTTCGAAACCACGAAACAGCCTGCCACACATCTGATCCCACCTCTGGTCACAATTGCTGATTCGATCAGCCGGGCTCTTGGCCGTCATCCGTCGCGAATCGGTCAACAGGCATGACCACGACACCCCCATCCGACACCAGACGTGCACGACGGGTCAGTGCTGCACGGGTCGCCC
This sequence comes from Gordonia terrae, assembly GCF_051789125.1. Classification (GTDB taxonomy): domain Bacteria; phylum Actinomycetota; class Actinomycetes; order Mycobacteriales; family Mycobacteriaceae; genus Gordonia; species Gordonia terrae_A. The sequence continues at coordinate 4,664,389 of NZ_CP196526.1, forward strand.
TGATGGATGCAGCGGAAGTCGAGATGGGCACTCGGGGGGTGGGCGCGGTATCGATAGCCGACCTCGTATCCGCGTCGGGTTGCCCCAATGGAACGCTCTACTACCACTTCGGGTCCAAGACCGGGCTACTGGCGGCCGTACTCGAAAGAGGATTCCGCAGAGTTCACTCCGATGTCGCAGCCGCCATGACCCCGGCGGTCTCCGACGCCGAGGCAACGATCGTCTTCTATGAAGCGGTGGCCCGGTCAGTCGACTCACACCCCGACTTCCACCGGTTGGTGGTGTCGGTGTTTCTGAATCACCTTGGGGGAGACGAGATCGGCTCGATCGTGGAACCTTTTCGTCAAGCCCTGTTGAGGGACGGCGCAGAGCAGATCCGCACGACGCTCGCCGAACGGGGCCACCCTACGACACCCGAGCACTGCCAGGATCTCGCCACATCGCTGAACGCCTGGCTCATGGGCCTGTTCATCCTCGGAGCACCTGACATTCCCAGCCGAGTGCGCGCCCACGTGGACGCACTCATCGAGGCCGCGATCCGACACACCGAATCGGGATGCTGATCGGGCCGCCGGGCTCGGCGCCGAGCGATCTGCGCAAGTCGACGAGTCAGCGGCCGCTCATGCGCCGTGCCAGCCGCGGAAACAGGACCTGCGCGTTCCGACCGATGCTCGCCGCAACCCCCTCCGGCAATAGCGGACTGGATGTGAGGTTTTCCAGATTCCGCTGCAGGACAGCGTCATCGGCGCAAGGTGCACCAAAGTCTGAGCCGTACAGGATGTGATCCGGCGACGTCACGCTCAGCACCGGCGCAAGCGAGCCCTGCGACGCAGACATGGCGGTGTCGTAGTAGACCTCGGCGAGGGTCGACCGGATGCCCTCTCGATGAACGCCGTCGTGCGGCACCCACTCAGCGTCACAGAGCAAGTCGAGTCGCCCCGCGAGTGCCGGCAGCGCCCCGCCGGCATGGGTGAAGATCACCTTCACATCGTGTGCGTCCTGAAGGGTGCCGGCCCACAACATACTCACGGCGGTCCGTGCGGTGTCGAACGCCACCTCGAACAACGGGGGTGGCAACGGGAGCGCTCCGGGAGTAAATGGGTTGGGGTGCACCAACACGGTTGCGCGGCGGCGACTCAGCTCGCGCCACACGGGACGGAATCGTTCCGCCCCCAGGAAGTCTCCATCGTAGGTGGCGCACAGGGCGAAACCTTCGGGCTGATGCTCTCGAACGACCCGGTCGATCTCATCCAGGGCCGCTTCCGGTTCGGTCAGCGGTAGAGCGGCGAGTAGACCGAAACGGGTCGGATCCCCCTGCACCGAGGCGGCACCGTAGTCATTGGATCGCCGCACCGCCTCGTGGTCGTAGACCGTCAGGTCAGACAAGAGTTGTGCACCGATTCCCATGCGTTCCATATGGTCTCGGGCTGGGTCGAGATCCAGCGCACGGCGATCGGCAGGCACAGTGAAGTGGCTGTGTACATCGATCCATCCCTCTGACAGGTCCGACATGTCGTGATCTCCTCGAATGTGACTTCTTCCCAGCGAGATTCGACCGTAGCCCCGATCGCCTCACCCGCCCTCGAAGTGTTCCGCGTTGCGGAACACTTCGTTGGCAATCGGTTCGGTTGTTGCGACAGTGATGTGAATCACCCATGTCGCAGTTCGTCTGTGACGCTTGCTCGAGAAAGGGCTTCGATGTCCGAACAGAAATCTGCACCGACCACAGCACCCGAGGTAGTACCCGAACACACGCCCGTCCTGATCGTGGGATCGGGTCCGGCGGGTCTGACGTCCGCACTTTCCCTGGCCCGACTCGGGATCCGGAGCATCGTCGTCACCAGGTATGTCGGTCTGGCACACACCCCGCGCGCTCACATCACCAACCAGAGGACTCTGGAGATCTTGTCCGACCTAGGGGTGGAGGTGCCCGTCCGTGAGGCAGGTCGGGTGCTCGAGGATCTGCCATACAACGTCTGGTGCCTGTCCCTCGAAGGGCCGGAGATCACCCGGACCACCGCCTGGGGTGCCGGCATCAGAGATCAGGCACGGTACCGAAGCGCTAGTCGGCATCTGCCTCTCAACCTCTTTCAACACCGGCTCGAGCCCATCCTCGCCGAGGCCGCCGTCGCCACGGGAATGGTCGATCTCCGTTTCGGGCACGAGTTCTTGAGGTTGCAGCAGGACGACACCGGTGTCGATGCGACCGTCCTCGACCGTCATTCCGGGCGCGAGTACCGGGTTCGCGCCCAATATCTGCTCGGAGCCGACGGAGCGAAGAGCCGGGTGCTGAAAGAGATCGGACTGTCGGTTCGCGGTGAGCTCGATCTGGGAACCAATGCCTTCGCCTGGATCAAGGCCGACCTGAGTCGCTACGTGGCGCATCGACCTGGCGCGCTGTACTGGGCTGTGGACAACGATTACGCGACATGGATTCTCGTCGACGGGTTCGACGAGTGGATTGCCGGCTGGGCGGTGCCCGACGGACACACGCCGTCGGAGGACGAGGTCACCGAGCACGTCCGGCGTTCGATAGGGGATCCACTCATCGACGTCGAGATCAAGCACATCAGCACGTGGTCGATCAATCATGCTGCCGCTGACCAGTATTCCTCGGGTCGAGTCTTCTGCATGGGCGACGCCGTGCACCAGCATCCCCCGGCGAATGGCCTCGGGAGCAACACCTCGATCGCGGACGCTTACAATCTCGCCTGGAAGCTGCACCTTGTCTTGACCGGTGTCGCGGGACCCGGCCTGCTCGACAGTTACTCCACAGAACGCGCACCCGTGGGCCGACAGATCGTCGATCGGGCCTACGCATCTGTGGCGAGGATCTACGCCCTCGGCCCCGCATTGGGTATCACCGGAGACCTGACCGCCGACCAGAAATGGAACGTGGTGAATGAAATTGGGGAAAATTCCCCTCGCGGAGCCCAATTGCGCGAGACAATCAACGACTTTCACGAGACGATGGACTTTGCTTTCAATGCACTCGACGTCGAACTCGGTTACCGCTATGACCTCGGTTACCCGGATCCTGCGCCCACTCCAGCCGACCCGGACGGGGTGGAGTACGTCCCGTCAACCGCACCGGGACAACACATCCCGCACGCATGGGTCGAATGCAGTCGTCGCCGTGTCTCCACTGTCGACCTGGTCGGACACGGAAAATACACCCTGATTCTCGGACGCGCGGGAGACGGCTGGCTGCCTGCGGTCGACCGTATCCGAGCGATCTACGGCCTACCGCTGGTCGTACAGGTCATCGGTGGGTCCCGCGGTTTACGCGACCCCATGGGTGAGTGGGAGCGGGTGCGAGGAATCGAGGACGACGGTTGTCTACTCGTCCGACCGGACGGACACATCGCCTGGCGCGCCAGGACAGCCGACGACACCACCGGCCTTGTCGACGCAGTCGCTCGAAGTCTCGGCTACGACCCTGGTTCGCCGCAGGAGCGGCCTTTCGCCTCCGAGCTGAACCTTCAGAACCAGTAATCAGATCATCCGTTCACAAGTCAACGAAAGAAGATTCAGATGACCATTTTCACGTCCCTCGGGTATGTCGTCGTCACCGGCCCCGCCGACGAGTGGGAGCGCTTCGCCACCGACAAGCTCGGTGCGGCGGCCGACCGTACCGATTCCGGGAGCATCCGGATCCGCCTCGACGACCGCGCCTACCGGATCGTCGTCGAGGACGGACCCGCGCAGGGCCCGCAATCCTTGACGGCACTGGGGTTCACGGTTGCCGACGGCGCGATGGACCGGTTGAAAGCTGAGCTGAAGGCGGCTGGTGTCGAGTTCCGGACCGACGACGACGCTCGCCGTCAGCGAGGCGTCCGTGGTGAACTGGTGCGATTCGCCGACCCCGACGGCAACGTCATCGAAGCGGTCACCGACATTCCAGCGGCAACGGAGCCGTTCGAGTCGCCGGCAGATGTCCAGTTCGTCACCGGCGACCTCGGCGTCGGTCACGTGTTCATGACGGGAGCGGGCGACCCGGTAGAGCTCTCCAACTGGTATCGCGACGTCCTCGGTTTCAAACTGACCGACACCATCGCGCTCACGGCGTTGCAGTCCGACGACGACGCAGTGTTCCTGCACTGCAACCCGAGACACCATTCGATCGCCGTGGCTCGCAGTCCGATCCTCCCACCCGGCCTCGGTCACATCATGCTCGAGGTCACCGATTTTCGCACCCTGGGCCGCATGATGACCCATGCGCAGGAAACTGCCGGCGACATCGTGATCACCCTGGGGGAGCATTCCAACGACAGGATGACCTCCTTCTACATCACCACCCCTTCCGGATTCGACATCGAGTACGGATGCAACGGGTTGCTGGTGGACGACGAGGTCTGGGTACCCGGACATTACGAGGCCCTGAGCAACTGGGGACACACCTTCGTCGGCCAGTTGAACTGACGAGATCATCCGGAGTCCCCGCGAACACTCTGCTCGAACCCCTTTCATGTCAACGAATTCCGACGGAAGCGACCAATGACCACCACCCATGACACGATCACCGAAGAGAAGACCAGCAAGTTCGTCCAGACACGGAAATGGAAGATCCACTACAACGAGGTAGGGACCGGCGCACCCCTGGTACTCCTCCACGGAGGCGGCCCGGGTGCGAGCGGGTGGTCCAACTTCGTCCGGAACATCCCATACTTCGCCGACCGGTATCGCGTTCTCGCAGTAGACATGCCCGGTTGGGGAAAGAGCGACACGGCTGTGCCCGGCGACCGTGATCACGTCGAGGCGCTCGAGCTAGTCCTCGACGAGCTCGGTCTGGATACAGTGAACATCGTCGGCAACTCCATCGGCGGGGCTACCGCGATCCGATTCACTGCCAATCACCCGGATCGGGTTGCCACACTGGTTCCGATGGGCGCTCCGGCACCCGGGCCGAACATCTTCGGTCCCCCCACTGCCCACACTTCGGGGATTCGCGCGCTCGCCCGAGCCTATTTCGACCCGACACCCGAGAACTTCCAGCAGGTCGTGGCGGCTTTGACCGCCGACCCCGAACTCGCAGCAGACGAGAGTATGGCGGCGAGCCGCTCAGAGGCAGCACTGTCCCGTCCCGATCATCTCGAGAACTGGCGTCAAGCGGTGATGCACGGCGGTGAGACGAACGGCCCTCCGCATCTCTACGAGGAAGTGGTGCCCGCGCTCGCCCGGATCGACGTACCGACCCTCATCGTGCACGGGCGCGATGACGCCGCCGTGCACTACGAAAATGCTCTACGCCTGCTCTCTATGATCCCGTCTGCCCGGCTCCACATCTTCAACCGCTGTGGGCACTGGACCCAGATGGAGCATCCTGACGAGTTCAACAGCCTCGTGCACAATTTCATCGCGGAGTCCTGAACCACAACAACCGGGTGGGTGGTCGCTACGGCGACCACCCACCCGGTTGTCTCGTCAACCGACTCACAACGACTTGTCGGGCAACCCGATAGAAACCTGACGGCCACGGGCCCGGAAGTCGTCTGGTGATCATCGGGCCCTTGCTCGGTCCGCCGACCCAGAAAGGCCCCCGGGGGGACATCCATTGCCTCAGAACACATGAGACCGCGACGGGCACAATGCCGCCGCGGTCTCGATGCCGTCGACCGTCGGGTCAGAGAGTGCGCACAGTCGCGGTGTCACGCAAATCCAGCGCGATGTCGACGATCAAATCCTCCTGCCCGCCGACGAGTCCGCGGCGACCGACTTCGAGCAAGATGGTTCGCACGTCGACCCCGTAGCGGTCTGATGCGCTCTCCGCATGGCGGAGAAATGACGAGTAGACCCCCGCATATCCGAGAGTGAGGGTCTCGCGATCGACCCGAACCGGACGGTCTTGCAGCGGTCGGACGATGTCGTCCGCGGCATCTTGGAGGGCGAAGAGGTCGGCGTTGTGCTTCCACCCGTACTGATCTGCGACAGCGACGAAGGGTTCGATCGGACAGTTTCCGGCACCCGCACCGTGGCCGGCCAGCGAGGCATCGACCCGAGTGGCTCCTGCCTCGACGGCAGCGACCGAGTTCGCAACCGACAGCGACAGGTTCTCGTGCGCATGGATGCCGATCTCGGTGGCGGGGTCGAGGACCTCCCGGTAGGCGAGGACCCGCTCTCGGATACCCGTCATCGTCAGTTTGCCTCCTGAGTCTGTGACGTAGACACAGTTGGCCCCGTAGCTCTCCATGAGGGCGGCCTGTCGGGCGAGCTCGACGGGTTCGGTCATATGGCTCATCATCAGAAACCCCGACACGTCCATGCCGAGCTCACGGGCCGTCGCGATGTGTTGAGCCGAGACATCGGCCTCGGTACAGTGCGTCGCGACCCGTACCGACCCGACACCGAGTCTGTGCGCCTGCTCGAGATCAGCTATGGTCCCGATCCCGGGGAGCAGCAAAGTGGTCAGCCGCGCGTGGCGCAGACGGTCCGCGGCGGCTTCGATCCACTCCCAGTCGGTGTTGCTGCCGGGCCCGTAGGTGAGACTGCCGCCCGCGAGGCCGTCGCCGTGGGCCACCTCGATACCGTCGACCCCGGCAGCATCCAGCGCGCCGACGATCGCGCCCACGTTCTCGGGCGAAATGCGATGGCGTACCGCGTGCATGCCATCGCGCAGGGTCACGTCCTGTAAGAAGATCTGGACCGCACTCATGCCCGGGCCCCTTCCGAGTCGTCGGTCATCCGCGACGCGACGCTGTCGGCGTACTGCACCGCTGCCGAGGTCATGATGTCGAGGTTTCCCGCGTACGCGGGAAGGTAATGCGCAGCGCCCTCCACCTCCAGGAACACAGTCACCTGATGGGTTGGGATACCTCCGTCGGCCGGAATGAGGGTGTGCACGGGCTGATCCGCCGGAACAGGCGTGATCTGTACTTGCTGCTTGAGCCGATATCCGGGGACATAGGCGGCGACGCGCGCCACCATGTCGTGAACCGCATCCACGATCGCCTCGCGATCGGCGGCCTTCGGCGCCGTCGCGAGGCAGAGTACGGTGTCGCGCATGAGCAGCGGCGGATCGGCTGGGTTCAAGATGATGATGGCCTTACCTCGGCGAGCACCTCCGACCGATTCGATTGCGTGCGAGGTCGTCTCGGTGAATTCGTCGATGTTGGCCCGAGTCCCGGGTCCGGCCGACTTCGATGCGATGGACGCCACGATCTCGGCATAGGCCACCGGCACGATCGAGGACACCGCTGCCACGATCGGGATCGTCGCCTGGCCGCCGCAGGTGACCATGTTGACGTTCGGCGCATCACGGTGAGTCTCGAGATTGACTGCCGGGACGACAAACGGGCCGATTGCGGCGGGGGTGAGATCGATCAGGCGCTTCCCGTACGGCGCCAACTTCTCCGCGTTCGCGACGTGCGCTCTGGCGGAGGTGGCGTCGAAGACGATGCCGACATCGTCAAAACCGGGCATCCTGATGAGGCCGTCGACTCCCTCGGCCGTCGTCGGGACACCAAGGCTTCGAGCCCTGGCAAGGCCATCGGAGGCGCTGTCGATTCCGACCATGGCGCCGATGTCGAGGTTATTCGAGTTTCGCAGCACCTTCATCATCAGGTCGGTGCCGATGTTGCCCGATCCGATCACGGCCACCGATACGGGACCCTTTGCATGCATACCGATCACTCCTGAATGAAAGTCGCTGTGACAGAGCCAAGCCCAGATATCGTCGCGCTGACGGTGCAGGCATCGATCACCGAGGCCATCGGTCCGAGAGCTCCCGAGAGGACGACCTGGCCTGCGCGCAGCGGCTGACCGTACTCTCTCGCCGTCACCGCCAGCCACCTCAGGGCATTGAGCGGATCGCCGAGACAGTCGGCGCCGGTCCCTCGGGAGACGACATGCCCGTCGACCGCCATCTCCATGATCACGTCGATCGGCTCGACCTCGTCGAGGCTGCCACGAGCGGCGCCCAGGACGAAGAGTCCACTTGAGCCATTGTCGGCGACAGTGTCCACAAACGTGATGTCCCAGTCGGCAATCCGGCTGTCAACGATCTCGAGCGCGGGGACCATGCAGCTCACTGCTTCGCGAACCTGTGCATACCCGAGGTCCCCCTCGGCCAGATCTGCCCCGAGCACAAAGGCCACCTCGGCCTCAACCCTCGGCTGCAACAACCGCCCCATCGAAATCGGCGAATCCTCCGGACAACGCATGTCGTCGAGGAGCATCCCGAAATCGGGCTGATCAACCCCCAGTTGATGCTGTACCGCGGTGGAGGTCAGCCCGACCTTCCGGCCGACGACTCTGGCGCCTCGCGCGACCAGGCCGGCGACGACTTCCTGCTGCACCGCGTACGCGCTCGTCGTGTCCTCCGGAGCGATGAGGTCACGGATGGGCTCACAAGGTATTCGGGTTTGCATCGCTGACATCAATCTGCGACGCGCGGCGTCGACGGCGTCGCCGTCTCTGCCCACGCTGTTCACGGCCTCGGCGCTACTCATGACTACTCCCGGTTGCTGATCGAGGAGGCGCTTTGTGCGCCCCCAGTGACCTTGACCGAGCGAAGTTAGTTGCACCAGTGCTCGTTCCGCCCACTCGAACACCTGCGGTGCGTATCACGGCCGGCGGTCGACGGGCGCGGCCGGCTCTCACACCGGCCGAAGGGACGCGCGGTAGCTGCCCGGCGGTCAGATCGTCAGGCGGAGTAGCCTGGCAGCGGTTTCCCCCGCCACTGCCCGCGCGGCGGCGGTGTCGAGCACCGAGAGCCGTTCCATGGGAGCATCTTCTGCCATGTCATAGGGATAGTCCGTTCCCAGAACCACCCGGTCGTGACCTGCGGCAGCGATCAGCGCCTCGAGAGTATCGGTGCGGTAGACCAATGAGTCGAAGTACAGCGACTCCAGATAGTCGCTCGGCGGCCGGGCCATCGTGCGCGATTCTGGACGTACCCGAAACGCATGGTCGGCGCGCCCGAGGTAGTGGGGAAAGTAACCGCCACCATGAGCACCGCACACGATCAGGTCCGGAAACCGGTCCAACACACCGCCGAACACCATGTGATACAAGGCTGTGGTGGTCTCCAGCGGCTGGCCGATGATGTTCCCGAGGTAGAACGACGAGAGACGGTCCGAGTAGTCACACCCCCAGGGGTGGACGAAGATCGGAACTCCCAATTCTTGCGCGGTGTCCCACAGCGGATCGTATCCGCGATCCGAGAAGTCCCGGCCACGCGCGTTGGACGAGATCTGAACCCCCCGCATTCCCAGTTCGGTCACCGCGTGGCGGAGCTGGTCGGCGCCGCAGTCCGGAAACTGCAATGCCACGGTTGCCAACGCCACGAGACGGTCGGGCGCGTGCGCAGCTGTGCATGCAAGCGACTCATTGATCGTTCGGACAATCACTTCCGAGAGCTCGCGGCCCGCCCAGTAGTGGTACTGAAGGGGTGTGACGCTGACCGCCTGTACGTCGACACCCATCGCGTCCATCGCTCCGAGCCGAACATCGATGTCGGTCATCCGGGTATGCCATTCGCCGGCGAATCTCTTGGCGTTGACCTCTATCGATTGCTTGCCGAAGAGAGTCAGCTGCGCGGCACGTTCGGCCGACGCCTCGGGAACACCGGCGATGACCCGATCTACCTCGTCGACGTAGCAATGGGCGTGGACATCGACGACCGGGCCGCCGATGATGTTCTGTGTCATGAGTAGAGATCCTTTACCTGCCGATTCCACAAAGCGGGATCACGATCGGCAATTCGACTGACGCCAAGCCGTTTCGGAACGGGCCGGTGCGGAGTTCTGGCGGAGCGTCCATGAGCGCAGCGCTCGCAACGATCGGTCCTGCGCGGACCACTGGCGTTGGCGTCGAGCTTAGGAGCTACGAAGGTCCCTGTGAACCGCGGATCACGGATACCGGCTATTCGCGCGACGCATACATCGGCGCGCGTGGGCTGTCTGCACGGACGCCGGACACGTCGAAGGCGACGATGGAGGCCGCTTTGTCCAGGCACTCCTGCCACTCGGCCGCCGGATCGGAGTCGATTGTGATTCCCCCTCCGACGCCGAGGACGGTCTGTCCCGCTGCATCGACGGTCACGGTCCGAATCGCCACGTTCATGTCCAGACCTACTGCGGGCGAGCGGACACCGATACTGCCGCAGTACACACCCCGCGGCCGCGATTCCCATTTCGCGATGAGAGCACGAGCGCGCAGTTTGGGCGTGCCGGTGACCGACGCCGGTGGGAAGGCAGCGGTCACGAGCGTACGATCGTCGACGATCGGCGCGACCTCGGCTTCTATCGTGGAGGCGAGATGCCATACCCCTGGCGCAGGAACAACGCGCAGCAGCTCGACGGCACTCACTGTCCCGACCTCTGCGACACGACCGAGGTCGTTGCGCACCAGGTCGACGATCATGATGTTCTCGGCCACGTCCTTGTCCGATGCCCGCAGGTCAGCGGGGTCGCGTGACAATGGCAGGGTGCCCTTGATCGGGCTCGAGCGGACCACCGGTCCCCGTCGGGACAGGAACGTCTCCGGAGAGAAAGAGAGCACAGCCCCGCCGTGATCTCCGGTTTCCATGTACGCAGCCTTCCGTGATCCCAACGCGGACACGACATCTGCGAAGTAGTCGACACCGGATCCGACCAGGCGCCCCTCGAAAGCCGTACAGACACAGGCTTGATACACCTCACCACATCGAATCGCCTCGAGACACAGATCGATTGCCGACAGGTGAGGATCACTGCTGGGCACCGTCCAGTCCGCGCGCCACGACTTGTGCGGCACCGGTCTGAACGCCTGCATCACCCACTCCGGGCACGGCGCTCCGCACGTACTCGTCCACCACCAGCACCCAGCACGATCGCGACAAAGCACTGAATCCGCTGTACCCCCGACCATTGCGAAGACCTCGGCGTCGGTCGACTCGTCCGGGAAGGGTACGTACCCGAACCAGAACGCGTCGACGTCGTGGTCCACGCCGATTCCCTCCTGAATGAGGATCGACGGTGCGATCACCGCGGTGTGATCCAGCCAGTCGCCGATCAGAGCGGCCGGCGCCGGGATGCCGCGTTCACTTGCCGCGCGGTGCAGGGACCGGAGCAGTTCGGTGGCCGAGACGTCTTCCGCTCCGATCCGGAACGTGTCCCGCCCGGGAGGGGATGTCATGTGCCGGTGATCTTCTCGTCGCCGCCTTCCCCGGGTTTCTCCCTTGGGGTCAACGGGGATCGGGTCACAAGGACCCCTCCGTGTCCGCATCCAGACGATCGTCGGACGTCGACGAGCCGTCCGCGTTGTCGCTCGCCGCGGTTGAACTGTGGTCGTCGGCGGCTGACTCTCCGATCTGATCGAGAGAGAGACCATGCGCGCACGCCATTGTCACGCTCGCGCAGAGCGCGGTCGATCGTGGGATCGTGTCATCACCCACCGCTCGCGGCGACTTGCGCCGATTCAATGGACTCCACATGTCAGTCAGCCGCTTTGACGAGACCACTCGATGACGGAAAGGACTGGACGCCAACACTTCCGGACAACCCGGCCACGATGAAGGACCGGAGGAACTCGGCCTTGTCCGCGTGCGGCACAGCCCCCAGGCGGTGGGCTCGCGGCTCGGCGACACTCTGGGTCAAGGCACCGACGCTGAACAGGTAGGCCCACTCGTGGAATCCCGGAGGGCGGTCCGGAAGTGCCGAGCGCAGCGCGTCGATGAATGCCACCGCGAGCGGATCGAAGAATCTCTCCATGACCGGCCTGTCGACATTCGACGGATCGGCCGTCTCGCGCAACACCAACTGTGCGAACCATCGATCCTGCGGATCGTCGTGTAAGGCCAGGGAAGGCCCGATCAATGCGTCGATGATGGCAGGCAGAGCATCGGGTGACGATCGATCCTCGATGCCCTGCAGGAGCTGCAATCGTCGCTCGTTCACGTACTGCCGGCGAGCAAAGATCTCGGTGTACAGCGACATCTTGGTCTCGAAGTGGTAGACCACCAGTGCCACTTTGACGCCTGCGTAGTTCGCCACCTGGCGCATGGTGGTCCCGTGGTAACCCTCTGTCGCGAAGAGGCGTTCACAGGCGTCGAGGATGAGATCACGGGTTCGTTGCCCCTGTGCCGATCTCTTCACTTCCGAAGGTCCGGGCCTTCGGGCGTCAGGGCCCCCGGCCGTCGGTTCCGCGAGTCTTGTCAGGTCGTCGATCGGGTCCACAACCCTCCGTGGTCCAGGCGGTGAGGGGGTAACGCACTCACCTGGGATCAATGACCCGAAAAGCGAGTTCCTGTTCACCGCTCGTACCGCAACGTAGATGAGACCACCACCTTAACCCTGTACGTACGTTTAGTCCATCCATTGCTTTTGCATTTGTACGTACGTACAGTCAGCGTTCGAGTCGGTCTCCGAGGGGGACATTCGCCTACGGAAGGAACACAATGGCGCTCGAATCAAGAAATCCTGCGGATGGGGTTCTGCTGCAAGAGGTCCCGGAGATGACATCCGACGCGGTCGAGACCGCTGTCCAGTCGTCGTGGGATGCGTTCGCGCGATGGCGGGCCGTCCCGATGAAGCAGCGAGCCGACCTCGTTCGCGCGCTCGCGCAGGGATTGCGGAAGAACCAGAAGCAGCTGGCGGAACTCGCCACCCTCGAGGTGGGCAAGATCATCGCCGAGTCCGAGGGCGAAGTCGAGAAGTCCGCTGTTTTCTGTGAGTACTACGCCGACAACGCCGAGCATCTCCTCGCCGCGCATCCGATCGACGGGGGCCAGTGGGAGAACTGGATCGAGTACGAACCGGTCGGTCCCCTACTCGCGGTCATGCCGTGGAACTTCCCCTATGTGCAGGTCTTTCGATTCGCACCGGCCGCCCTGATGGCAGGAAACACCGTCCTGCTGAAACATGCGTCGAATGTGCCGCAGTGCGCGTTGGCGATCGAAGAGCTGTTCAGGGCTGCAGGTTTCCCGGACGGCGTTTTCCGATCGCTCCTCGTCGAACCGACCGCGGTGGACGGCCTGCTCGCCGATCCACGAGTCCAAGGTGTGACACTCACCGGAAGCGAACGTGCCGGCAGTGCTGTCGCCGCTGCGGCCGGTCGCCACCTCAAACGTTCGGTCATGGAACTCGGTGGATCGGATCCCTTCATCGTCCTCGAGGACGCGGACATCGACCAGGCCGTCGCGGCCGGCGTGACGAGCCGGTTCACCAACGCCGGCCAGGCGTGTATCAACGCCAAGCGACTCATCGTCGTCGACGCGATCGCCGACGAGTTCGAGGAACGTTTCGTCCGCGCCGTCGAGGCGCTGCGCCTCGGCGATCCGATGGACCGCGACACGCACATCGCCCCGGTCGCCGAGCCGCGCTTCGCACAGACACTCAAACGACAGGTCGACGACTCCATCGCCGCAGGCGCTGTCCTGCGTACCGGCGCTTTCCTCGACCGCGAGCCCGGCACCTACGTCAAGCCGATCGTCCTCACCGGCGTGACGGCGTCGATGCCCGTCTTCCGGGAGGAGACTTTCGGTCCCGTCGCCGTCATCGTGCGCGTCCCCGACGAAGACGCCGCGATCGCCGCCGCCAATGACTCTGCCTACGGGCTGGGCGGATCGATCTGGACCGGAGACACCGAACGCGGGAAACGGATCGCACGCCAGGTCCAATCCGGCATGGTGTTCGTCAATGCCATCGTGGTCTCCGATGCGCGCCTTCCCTTCGGAGGTATGAAGAACAGCGGATACGGACGTGAACTCGGCCCCTGGGGTCTCCGGGAATTCACCGAGATCAAGTCGATCGCCGTCGCCGAACCACGGGATCAGTGATGACTTCGGACATGCACCAGTCCCTCGACAGCGACCTCGTCTCGCTTTTCGGCGTCGCCACCCGGGTGGTGGATCTCAGTCAGCGCCTGAGTAACTCGACGTCCGCCCACGAGACGATGCCGCACACGATCGAGTACTTCGAGCACGAACAGACCGCAGAGTCGGTGAGTCCGGCACTGGGCCTGCGGCCCGAACATTGGTCCCACCGGCAGGCGTGGGCTTGGGAGCGCGTCACCCTCACCACCCATTCGGGTACGCACATCGATGCCCCTTACCATTACGGTCCCGTCGATGATGCCGGCCACCGCCCGCGTACGATCGACGAAGTTCCGTTCAGCTGGGTCATCGGCAACGGTGTTGTTCTCGACATGCGGGAATGCACCCGGGACGACGGAATCACCGCCGCTGACATCGAGGCCGGGCTCCAGCGGATCGATTATTCGATTCGGCCACTCGACATCGTGCTCATCCGCACCGACGTTTCCCTCCATTACGGCGAGCCGGGTTACGACCTGCTCCACCCGGGACTCCGGCGCGATGCCACGGCCTACCTCGTCGAACGTGGCGTACGACTGATCGGCATCGATGCGTGGGGCCTGGACCGCCCGATGGACGTCATGGCTGCGCAGGCGCTGGCCGGAGACACCGATCAGCTGTGGGAATCACACAAATACGGTGTCTCCCATCAATATTCGCAGATCGAGAAGCTATGCAACCTCAACCTATTGCCCGCCAAGGGACACGGCTTCCACGTTCTGGCATTGCCGGTCTGCCTCGAACGCGCGAGTGGCGCATGGTCGCGGGTCGTCGCGCTCGTACCCGAGGTGTGACCGCGCACGATGGGGCACCCGTCGAACGGCTTCGCCGCTTCCGGCCCGCGGAATTGGACACTGAGCAATCAGCTGTCTACAACTCCATCGTCGGCGGCCCCCGTACACAAAGCCGTCAGTCCTTCGACATCCTTGCTCCGGACGGGACGCTACACGGGCCCTTCAATGCGATGCTGCTCAATCCGCACGTCGGAGATGCACTGCAGCGCCTGGGTTCGGCCATCCGCTTTCACACCGAACTCGAACCGCGGGTCCGCGAGGCGTGCATCCTGCTCGTCGCCAACACCCTCAACAGCGATTTCGAAAAGTACGCCCACGAAACAGTGGGCGCCGGCGTCGGACTCACCGGACAAGAACTCGAGATGCTACGAATCGCGGAGGCCGACTCGTTGCCATTTGCCGACGGGAGCCCCGAGAGGCTCTGTCTCGAACTGGTACTCCGACTGATCAGAGACGAACAGATCGACGAGCCCTTCTACACAAGGTGCGCGGATGAACTGGGCCGACCGTGCCTGTTCGAGCTCAGCGCGCTGGTCGGGTACTACCGACTACTCGCCACTCAACTCGACCTCTTCGACGTACGCCGACCGGATATGACGAGCGGATAGGACACATCAGTGCATTCCAAGGTGTTCAGCACGACCGCGGACGCGGTCGCCGACATCAAGACCGGGTCATCCCTGGCAGTCGGCGGCTTCGGCCTGTGCGGGATCCCCGATCAACTCATCGCCGCGCTGCGGCGCCTGGGTCCCCGGGAGTTGGAGATCTTCTCCAACAACTGCGGGGTCGACGACCACGGGTTGGGCCTCTTGCTGGCGAGCGGTCAGGTCAAGCGTGTGACCGCATCGTATGTGGGAGAGAACAAGGAGTTCGAACGCCAATACCTGAGCGGGGAACTCGAGGTCGAGTTGACGCCCCAGGGCACACTTGCGGAGCGACTGCGAACGGGCGGTATCGGAGTACCGGCATTCTTCACCCCGGCAGGGGTCGGGACTTCCGTTGCTGACGGTGGAATGCCCTGGCGCTACGCCCAGGACGGTGCCATCGCGATCGCGTCGCCGGCAAAGGAGACGCGCGCCTTCGGAGATCGTGAGTATGTGCTCGAGACGTCGGTCACCACAGACTTCGCACTCGTCCATGCTCGCATGGGTGACACGGTGGGGAACCTGGTGTTCGACAAGACCGCAATGAACTTCAACCCGCTGGTGGCGATGGCCGGGCGGGTCACGATCGCCGAAGTGGAAGAGTTGGTGCCGCAGGGCGTCATCGACCCGTCGCACGTGCACACACCCGGGGTCTTCGTCCAGCGAATAGTCGACACGGGCCCACAGGACAATCGGATCGAGAAGCGCACAGTTGCGAGCGCGACGACAGGAGGGTCCCGGTGAGCTTCACACGGAGGAGGGGCTGGACACGGCCCGAGATGGCAGCGCGTGCCGCGGCGGAGATGAGAGACGGGGAGTACATCAATCTGGGCATAGGATTGCCGACCTTGATCCCGGACCACCTCGACCCCGCCATCCGTGTCACATTGCATTCGGAGAACGGCATTCTCGGCACGGGGGGATATCCCACCGACGATCAGGTCGACCCTGACCTGATCAACGCGGGAAAAGAAACGGTCACCGTTCGACCTGGCGCAGCGTACTTCGATTCCGCCGTCTCCTTCGGCATGATCCGAGGCGGCCACATCGACACCGCCGTCCTGGGCGGAATGCAGGTATCCCAGAGTGGGGACCTCGCCAACTGGATGGTTCCCGGAAAGATGGTGAAGGGCATGGGCGGCGCAATGGATCTGGTCCACGGTGCCAAACGGGTCATCGTCCTCATGGAGCACACCGATCGCCACGGAGTCAGCAAGATCGTCGAAGAATGTACGCTGCCACTCACTGGTAGACGCGTCGTCGATCGCATCATCACCGATCTCGGAGTCCTCGACGTGATCGACGGTCATCTCCGACTCGCCGAGCTCGCACCGGGAGTTACGACGGATACGGTTGTCGAAGCAACCGATGCGCCGATCGTCGTAGCCGCGCATTGAACCGAGTTCCGGCGACCTGCACCGAGCGGTCACCTCGAGACGAGAGCTGATGAGCCATGTACACCCCAGCCCCACGACTTGATGTCAGCGACGACGATCTGATCGTCACAGGCGAGAAGGATCATGCCGCTGGGTTGAAAGCCGTGTTGGTGTCGTTGCAGCGCGGTGTGGAGCAGATGGGGGTCGGGCGTACGGTTCGTACCCTGACAAAGCTGAACCAGCGCAACGGCTTCGATTGCCCTGGTTGTGCCTGGCCAGAAACGCCTGGACACCGCAAACACGCCGAGTTCTGCGAGAACGGCGCCAAAGCGGTGGCCGAGGAAGCCACCCGCCGCGTCGTCGACCCCGAGTTCTTCGCCACGCACCCGATCGCCGAGCTACTCCAGCGCAGTGACTACTGGCTGGGCCAGCAGGGCCGCATCACCCACCCGATGGTGCTGCGACCCGGAGCAACCCACTACACACCGATCGACTGGAACACAGCACACGCGATCATCGCCCGCGAACTCAACGCGCTGGAATCGCCAGACCAAGCCGTGTTCTACACCTCCGGCCGCACCAGCAACGAAGCCGCGTTCCTCTACCAACTCATGATCCGGGCATTCGGCACCAACAACATGCCCGACTGCTCCAACATGTGCCACGAATCATCCGGATCCGCGCTGACCGAGACCATCGGCATCGGCAAAGGCTCGGTATCGGTACCCGACATCGAACACGCCGACCTCATCCTCATCGCCGGCCAAAACCCCGGCACCAACCACCCCCGCATGCTCTCCACCCTGGAACAAGCGAAAGCCAACGGCGCCCGCATCATCGCCATCAACCCACTACCCGAAGCCGGACTCCTACGCTTCAAAGACCCCCAAAAACTCCACGGCATCATCGGCCACGGTGTCGCCATCGCGGACGATTTTCTCCAGATCCGCATCGGCGGCGACCAAGCACTCTTCCAGGGTTTGGCCAAACTCGTCCTCGACGCCGAAGACGCCGCACCCGGCACCGTCCTCGACCACGACTTCCTCACCGACCACTGCACCGGCTGGGACACCTACGCCGACCACATCCGCCAGGTCGACCTCGACGTCGTCGTCGAGGCGACCGGCCTCACCCTCGACCAGATCCGCACCACCGCACACGCGCTCATCACCTCACGAGCCACGATCATCTGCTGGGCCATGGGATTGACCCAACAAACCCACGGGGTCGCGACCATCCAGGACGCCGTCGCCCTGCTGCTGATGCGCGGCATGATCGGCAAACCCGGGGCAGGCGTATGCCCCGTCCGCGGACACTCCAACGTCCAAGGCGACCGCACCATGGGCATCTGGGAAAAGATGCCCGAGGAGTTCCTCGACGCCCTCGACACCGAATTCACCATCACCAGCCCCCGCCACCACGGACTCGACGCCGTCGACTCCATCCGCGCGATGCGCGACAGAAAAGCGTCGGTGTTCATGGCCATGGGCGGCAACTTCGTCGCCGCCACCCCCGACACCGAAGTCACCGAAGCCGCCTTGCGTAATTGTTCACTCACCGTGCAGGTGTCGACCAAACTCAACCGCTCACACGTGGTGACCGGACGCACCGCGCTGATCCTGCCGTCTCTGGGTCGGACTGACAAAGACATCCGCGGTGGTCGCACACAACTGGTCACAGTTGAGGACTCCATGTCCATGGTGCATCTGTCCCGCGGCGGCCTCACCCCCGCCAGCAAACACCTGCGCAGCGAAGTCACCATCGTCTGCGAACTCGCCCAACAACTACTCGGACCCCACCATCCGGTGCCCTGGCAGCAGTTCGCCGACGACTACGACACCATCCGCGACTCCATCGCCCGTACCGTCCCCGGCTTCACCGACTTCAACACCCGCGTACGGCAACCCGACGGCCTCGCCCTACCCCACCCACCCCGCGACGAACGCCGCTTCGACACCGCCACAGGCAAAGCCACGTTCGTCGTCAACAGCCTGCGGTGGGTGCCCATACCCGCGGGCCGACTGATCCTGCAGACCATGCGCAGCCACGACCAGTACAACACCACCATCTACGGACTCGACGACCGCTACCGCGGCATCAAGAACGGACGACGCGTGCTGTTCATCAACCCCGCCGACATCGAAGCGCTGGGGTTCGACGACGGGGACCACGTCGACCTCGTCTCCGAATGGACCCGCCCCGACGGCACACTCGAAGAACGCCGCGCACCCAACTTCCGACTCGTCACCTACCCCACCCCCATCGGCAACACCGCCGCCTACTACCCCGAAACCAACCCCCTCATCCCCCTCGACCACGTCGCCGACGCATCCAACACACCAGTGTCCAAAGCAGTCACCATCCGACTCGAACCCCGCGACCTCTGAACTGTCTCGCCCCGCCTGAGAGCTACCCGAAGCCGGCCGGCACGACGTGCCCGTGGCCCGACACCGTCGAGCAACCGCTCGAGACCCGAGCCTACTTCTGGGGGGAAGGTGACTCCGCCGTCGTTGTGCGACCGGCGAACGGGGGTAGACCGAAGAACGGCTTCCTGCTGTTCGAGTCCTCGGCCACCACACGATGACGCTGGCTCCCCAGCCCGGTGATACGTATGTCGATGACGTCACCCGGCACGAGCCACTTACCCCCATGCACGGCGCCGTTTCCGGGAGGAGAACCCATCATGAGCAGATCCCCGGGCAGTAGCGAAAGTCGTTCGGAGGCATACGCGAGGTACGTCTCGGGCGAGAAGATCATGTCGTCTGCCGGCCAGTCCTGCATGCGCTCACCGTTGACGTCGAGCTCGATCTGCATCTCAGAGCGGTCCGGGAAGAACTGCTTCGGAACGACCAGGGGCCCGGCCTGTGTGAATGTCGGCGGGTGCTTCGCGATCCAGTCAGCGTTCCACTTGATGTCGTCTCGACTGAACAGCTCCCCGGTGTGCATGTCGTTACCGATCGTGTATCCCGCAATGAAATCCCCGGCCTCTTCCGGGCTGAGATACCGTGGCGCGCCGCCGGCGATCACGACGGTCAGCTCTGCTTCCCAATCATGCTGCACACCCACCGCGGGCAACACGATGTCGTCATCAGGACCCACCAGTGACCCGTGCGCCGCCAGCCAGATGAAGGGCATCCCCTGCGCGCGGGTTTCCTGAACGAACGTCAGGTTGCGCTCGTAGAAGTCTTCATCCGACTCGCCTTCACGACGCTGCTTCTGATAGTTGCCGTCGTTGAAGGTGTACATCTCTGCGGCATGCTGCCGATAATTGGAACCCGCACAGAGGATCTGAGGGCGCACGGTGGGGGCCAACAGTTCGTAGTCGCCGAGGCCCCCGCCGGTGGCCGGCGCACGTGACGCAATCCGCTCCAGAGCGTCGAAGGCTCGGGGCCAGTCGCCATAGAGTGAATCCTGGTCCGGGAATTCGGCGGACACGTCGACGATCTCTCCACCCGGACGCACAAGTGCATTGATGACACGACCCTTGTCGAGCAATCTCGCCAACCCAAACGTGTTCTCAGCCAGACCCGTCGCCGGATCGATTGCAGTCATGACGTTCACCTCTGAAGAGTCGGAAAGCACACCAATACCCATGTCGCCCCGGGGAGACGCGTTGGCGCGCCGGCGTCCGGAACTCCCGGATCGATCCCAATCAGGCTGGATATCAGAGGAATTCGTCGGCCGACTCGGTGAGCGCCTTGGATTCCGCCCAGCCGCACGGACGACCACAACTCACGTGCAGCACGCGATCGTCCTTCCTCGAGCCCCAGCAGCGTCCGACCACGGTTGCGGTCGCGTGGTGGCCGCACTGCGGGCATCGTTCGAAGAAGTCAACCCGCTCGTATGTCCACGTCCGGACCGGACGGGACAACCACGCCTGCGGCCCTGATTCACCAGTCACGTTGCTTCTCCTTGCCTGTGGCCCTACCGCTGCCGAAGCACTTGCGCGCCATCACGCCTCAGGTCATGATGTCGCGAAGCTCGAGCCCTTGCAGCTCGTCGACGTACTCGCGAATCTTGTCCGGATTCATCGGCGCTCGCGTTCGGAGCGCTGTCTTGAACATGAGGAATGGGTGGGCACCGACGGTCAAAAGGGCTCTGTAGTCGAGCGTTTGCAGTGCTGTGCGCTCATCGTCGGTCAGGTCGAATCCGGCGGCGAAGTCGGACGGGTTGTTCACCACACGCCGCGTCTGCTCGGCGGATGTATATATTGTCCAGAGAGCCTTGTTCAATTCGTACGTACTCATTCTTCATCTCCTTCATGAAGGCAGGCCTCATCCCACTCGAGGTACGCCTGGGCGAACGTCACGGGCGCGGATGTCAGCTCGCACCAACTGGGAACACGTCCGCCGGCCACCCCCCACCCGACGAGATGCACCATGAACCCTGGCGTGCCGTTTCCGTGCGCGTAGAGCTGTTCCCACGTGCACTCCGGAAGAAGGTCGTCGACCCTCCCCGTCGTAAACAATTCCCAGGTACGAAGATCCCAGGCCGTCACTGGTTCCTTCGAGTAGTTCAGCATCGCCGGGCCACCGACCGAGTTCTTCATGTGCCCGGTGGCGATCACCGCGACCCGGATGTCCGCTGGGTAGGCCTCGATGACGTCTCTCAGTGTTCGTCCGAGGTCGAAGTATCGCCGGCCCGGTGGAAGCGGTGGCAACAGGACGTTGGTCCAGAGCGGGACGACGGGGATGTCTTGCTCGGGCCGCACGTACGTGAGGGGAACCGTGAATCCATGGTCGATCTGGTACTCGTTGGAGGCCGTCAGGTCGAAGTGGCGAGCGAGACCCTCCTCCAGGATATGTTGTCCAAGAGCATGATCACCGGCGGTCGCATAAGGAGGAAGGCCGTAGACCTCCAGCTCCCACGGGAAGGGGCCGGTGGTGCGGGCACTCTTACCCACCGCGAACGCTGGAACCCCGTCGTAGAACCATTGATTGAAATGGTCGCCGGAGGCCATCACGATCACATCAGGCTTCGCAGCATGCAGGGACTGCCGCACCCGTTCGAAATTGTCGAGCATTCGGCGGAAGATCGGATGCCCGTCCTCGACAGCGGCGAAAGCTCTCGAAAGGGTCGGATCGTGCGGAACAATGCAAACATGCACTAGGCGTGCCACGTCATCTCCTCAGTGGTGGTCTGGTATCCGAAAATTGTTCGCCGCGAGAGAGAATCGATCGCGGCGGCGGGTATTCCGACTGGCGAGAAAGCGAGGGAACAGTCCAACGGTCGGCGGCCCGCAATCGTTGAGCCCCGGGAGGTGGTCGGCCCTGGAGCCGACCGACGCCGCGAACCCGAGGCAATCGCCCAGACGCGCCCCGACGCCGGCCGGTTCGCGTGTGCTGTTACTGAGCTCACATGGGTTCACCGTAGCGGGTGCGCATTCGACGAGGAACAGCGTCATCTGGATAGGTGCCATTCGCCCTATCGATAGCCGATTCGGCCCCAAACCGGCAGCACGCGTTCGCTCGGCACTGCAGCATGTTCGGTACACGCACGATCGACCCTGACCGGTATTCATGAGACTGATGGTCCGTATAACGGAACACCGCTTCCCGGATCGATGAGGTTCAGGTCACACTGGTGTCAGCAAGCAATGCGGATCCCAGCGGCCGACGATGTGGTGACACCTCCGCCCTCCGCCGCTGACGCGCGCTCAAACCCACCAGGCCGCAACAGGTATGGCATTCTACAGATTGGCACCTACATGACCGACGAGAACCTCACCACAGGACTGGCCACAGGAACTTTCGGACTCGCCAGGCTCTCCGAGCCCGAGCGCACGTTCCAGGCAATCGTCCGCCCCGACGGATCAGTTCTCGATATCAGCTCGGATTTTCCGACTTCATCGACGCTGTACCGTGATTGGGACCGAACCTTTGATCGCCTGGTTGCATTGAACGAGACAGGCGTTCCTCTCCCTGAGCCCTACAGCCATTTCGGTGTTCTGCCACCGACCGAGCACCCTCAGGTTCTGGGTGCGGGGTCGAACTACTTGCAGCACGCGGCGGAGATGTACACCCACACAGGTGAATACGAGAAACTCCGGGCTGAGGGCGAGTCGAACGAGTCCTTCTTCGGCCGCAACATGGAATTCATGAAGACGCGTCGGGCCACGGGTATCCCGTTCATCTTCATGGTCACCCACGGCGCTGTCGTCGGAGCCACAGATGACATCGTCCTGCCTCCGATCGGCGTCAAGCACGACTGGGAAGGCGAGCTCGGGCTGGTGCTCACCGGAGACTCACCACGCTTCATGGACCCGGAGGAAGCCATGTCGCACATCGCGGGCTTCACGATGATCAACGACATGCACACGCTTGACTACTTCACTCGCTCGGATATCCGCTGGAGCCACGACTGGATCATCAAGCAGCAACCAGGGTCCAAGATCGCCGGCCCATTCGTGGTTCCCAGACAGTTCGCCGATGCTCTCGGTGACATACGGATCGAACTGCGGGTGAACGGTGACGTCAAACAAGACTGGCCGACCTCGGACATGATCTTCAGCCCCGGCGAGATCGTCGCGTACGCATCCGAGCGCATGAAGATCCTCGCCGGCGATCTGGTCATGACCGGTTCTCCTCCGGGTAACGGTGGCGTCCACGGCCAGTACCTCAGCCCTGGCGATGAGGTCACGTTGCACCTCACCGGGCTCGGTTACCAGCGAAATTCCGTAGTGGCGGAACCGCTTCCGGTGGGTCGCACCCCGTTCTACGGGCTTCCTCCCCAGGACTGATCCGACTACTTCTACCCACGCCGAACCGCCCTCACCGGGTTACACGAGCCACCATGTCGAAAGGACGCGATCATGAACACCTACTCCGCCAAGGCGGTCGTCGAGCAACTACGAGGCCCCGTCGTGGGCGACATGAACTGGCTGTGGGGGCAGCTGGAGCATTCCGGGTGGGTCAAAGAACAGCTCTCCTGGAAAGAGACGTGCTACATCGGCGACTGGTCTTTCATCTGGCAGAAGCGGTTCTCCGGACCTGATGCGCTTCGGCTCTTGTCCGATCACAGCGTCAACAGCTTCGAGAAGTTCGAGCTGTGGCAGGCCAAGCACCTGTCGATGTGTGACGACAACGGGAAGATCATTCACGAGGGAATCGCCATCCGCGAAGGTGAAGACCAGTTCATGATCTACGCGCTTGGTTGCTACTACCTGGAATGGCGTGCACAGCGGCTGGGATATGACGTCACGGTCGAAACGCTGGAGGGATACAGCCTCCAGGTATCGGGACCGAACGCACTCAAGACACTCGAGAAGGCATCGGGAACCACACTGCGCGACATCAAGTTCATGCACGTCGGCCACATCGAGATCGCCGGAACCCGGGTCGGGGCCCTGCGCCAGGGGATGGCCGGTGAGGTCGGATTCGAACTGATCGGCCCGATGACCGATCGCGACAAGATCCACGCCGCCGTGATGGACGCCGGCGAAGAGTTCGGCATCGAGGAAATGGGTGCCCGGGTCGCAATGATCAACCACCTCGAGGCCTGCTTCCCGACAATCGGCTGGGACTACATCCCGGCCATCTTCGGACCCGACATGGTGTCTTATGTGGACAAGATCCGCACCGAGATCCCCGGCCTGCTCGAAATGTTCATCCGCATCAAGGGCAGCTTCGAGTCGGACGATCCAGCCGACTGGTACCGCAGCCCCGTTGAGCTCAACTGGGGCCGGAACATCAAGTTCGACCATGAGTTCCGCGGCCGCAAAGCGCTCGAAGAGGAAGTGGCGACGCCTCGCCGCAAGATGGTCACCCTCGAATGGAACGCCAACGACGTGATCGACGTCTATGCGTCAGCTTTCGATCCGAGCCGCCCGATGTACACGCCCATGGAGATCCCCCGCGACATGCGCGGTCATATCGTCGCCGACAGTGTGCTCAATGCCGACGGCGACGTCGTCGGTGTGACGACATCCCGGGGTTACAGCGTCTACTTCCGTCGGATGTTGTCGCTCTGCACGATCGACGTCGCACACGCCGAACCAGGAACCGAGGTGGTGGTCGTGTGGGGAGACCCGGGTACTCCGCAGAAGCAGGTCCGGGCGACCGTGGCCCCCGCTCCCTACAAGGAAGACAACCGGAGGGCTGACCTGACCGCAACGGTCTGAAATGCCGAACCTCCCACGCTGACCGTTACGTCACCACTTCGAAAGAGATCCGCCGTGCCACAGTCGCTTCAAGACAGAATCAACGAGTCCGGCAGCCCGGTCGAACTGCTACGCGGGGTACCCGCACTCAACTACCCGTTCTGGTACCCGCCCGAATGGTCCACCTGGTACGACGAGCAAAAGGCATGGATCGAAGGCGCAGTCCTCTTCGACCAGACCCACCACATGACCGCGGTCACCTTCCGTGGCCCCGACGTCAAACGCCTGCTCAGCGACACCGGTGTCAACAGCCCGGCGAACCTGGGCAACAACCGGGCCAAGCAGTTCGTCGCGTGCGCACCCGACGGACACGTGATCGGCGACGCCATCCTGTTCGGACTGGCCGACGACGAGTTCAGTCTCGTCGGGGTTCCGAGCGCGGCGAACTGGGTCGAGTTCCAAGTCCGGCGAGGAAATTACGACGTCGAGGTAACGCGTGACGAAGCCACCCTGTTCAATCGTTCCGGGCAACGTCGGTTCTGGCGATTCCAGTTGAACGGTCCTCGGACCCAGGACATCATCGAGGCCGCCGCAGACGCGAAGTTCGACCACATCGGCTTCTTCCGGATGGGCGAACTGTCCATCGGCGGGACGCCCGTGTACGCACTCAACCACACCATGTCCGGCGTACCGGGCGAAGAATACACCGGCCTCGAACTATGGGGTCCGTACGAACACCTGCACACCGTGCTGGACGTCCTCATCGACGCCGGAACCGAGCTGGGGCTACAGCGCGGAGGAGCGACGTCCTATGTGACGACATTGGCCGAATCAGGGTGGATCCCGATGTTCGTTCCGGGCATCTACACACAGGACGACATGCTTGCCTATCGCGAGTACCTTCCGACGCACTCGCTGGAAAGCGTTCTCTCACTTCAAGGCAGCCTCGAATCCCACGACATCGAGGACTTCTACATGTACCCCTGGGACCTCGGGTACGGAAACCTCGTCAAATTCGACCACGACTTCATCGGCCGGCAGGCGCTCGAGGCCCGGGCCGACGAGTCCCGTCGTCGAAAAGTCTGGTTGCGCTGGAACACCGACGACGTGTCGCGCATCTCGCGAGACAGCATGTTCGGCACCGGTGAGCGACCGAAGATCATGTGCCTGCCGAACTGCACCCCCGTCACCGCCTACTACGACGCGGTACGAATCGACGATCGGATCGTCGGGGCATCGATGTGGGGCGGTCTGTCCACCAACATCGGTGAGGTCGTGAGCCTCGCCTCCCTGTACGAGGACGACGCACGCGACGGGGACGAGGTCGAAATCACCTGGGGGGAACCGGATGGCGGGGCAGGGCGGCAGTACATGCAACCGCACGTCCAGACGACGCTGCGGGCCACAGTCAGCACGCAACCGCCACGGACCCACTAGCCCGGGATTGAAGCCTTGACTCCCTACTCAGCCGCTGACAACCCATTCACACGCGATGCTCTGCGCGATGCCGTCCAGAGCGCACCCGTCGAGATCATTCCGTTCACCTCCACCGGCGACGCGGTACTCGAACACGTCCCCCGGTCCGTCCGTCTGACGGTGACCGCATCGCCAGGTCGCGGCCAAGACGCCACCATCGACCTCGCCGAGAGACTTTCCCACGCGGGTTATGCGGTCACACCGCACCTCTCGGCGCGCCTGATCCGGGATCGCGGCCACCTGGCCGACATTCTGAGCCGTTGCCGAGATTCAGAGATCACCTCGGCGTTCGTCATCGGAGGCGATGCCACCGACACCGCGACATCCTTCGCCGATGCGCTGGCTCTGCTCACCGCGATCCACGATGGCAGCAGTCCATTCACAGATATCGGTATCGGGGGGCACCCCGAGGGCATTCCCGGGGTGGACGACGCGGTCCTGATGAACGCGCTGTCGGCGAAGGCGATCCTCGCCGATCACATCACGACGCAGATCTGCTTCAATCCCGGCACCACTGTGGCATGGGCTGCAAGGCTCCGGGATTCGGGTATCGACCTCCCGATCCTGGTCGGCGTCCCGGGCGCGGTGCGACGAAAGAAGCTGCTCCGGATCTCCGCCACACTCGGTCTCGGGGAATCGACCCGCTTCCTGACCAAACAACAATCCCTGCTGTATAGGTTCTTCCGGCCGGGCGGATACCGCCCCGATCACATCCTGTCCCGGATCGGCCCTGTCCTCGGCGACCCGCGTTACGGGCTCGCGGGGATACACATCTTCAGCTTCAACGACCTCGATCAGACCATTGCATGGCGTCAGCGCACGCTATCAACCTCGACGGAGACACCATGAACACGGCGGTGATGGCACCCCAACCCACCTCAGCGGCGGGCCGAGACACCGCGGACATGGGGCGGTTGATGATCCAGTGCCCGGACCGGCCCGGAATCGTCGCGGCAGTCGGCACCTTTCTGTCCGAGCACGGCGCGAACATTGTCACACTCGACCAGCATTCAACCGAAGAGACGGGCGGACAATTCATCCAGCGCACCGAGTTCCACCGACCGGGCCTGGCGGCTGCGTGCGAAGACATGCGCTCGGATTTCGCTGAGCACGTCGCCGGACCTTTCGACATGGACTTTCGGATGACGGAGATCGCCCGACCGAAGCGCGTCGCCATCATGGTGTCCAAGACCGACCACTGTCTACTGGACCTGTTGTGGCGCAATCGACGTGGCGAACTCGACATGTCCGTGGCGATGGTGATCGCCAATCATCCGGACCTCGCGGAAGCCGTTCGCCCGTTCGGCGTGCCGTTCTTTCACATACCCGCTTCGCGCGACAATCGCGCCGACGCCGAACAACGACAACTCGAACTCCTGCAGGGAAACGTCGACCTCGTCGTACTCGCGAGGTACATGCAGGTGATCACCCCGGACTTTCTCGAGCGAATCGACTGTCCGCTCATCAACATCCACCATTCGTTCCTACCCGCGTTCATCGGCGCCGGCCCCTACCAGAAGGCGAAGCAACGAGGCGTGAAGCTCGTGGGGGCGACTGCTCACTATGTCACCGCCGAACTCGACGAGGGGCCCATCATCGAACAAGACGTTGTTCGGGTCACTCATGAGCAGTCGACCGAAGACCTGGTCCGCCTCGGCGCGGATGTCGAACGCACCGTTCTCTCGCGAGCCGTTCGATGGCACTGCGAGGATCGCGTCGCACGTACGGGCAACACCACAGTCGTCTTCTAGGAGAATCATGACAGCACAGATCATCGACGGCGTGGCCATAGCGCGGCAGGTCCGTGAAGGCGTCCGGTCAGAAGTGACGCGGCTCGTCGAATCCGGTTTTTCTGCACCAGGACTGGCGACCGTCCTCATCGGCGATGACCCCGCCTCTGAGGTGTATGTCCGGAACAAGCGCCGGGCCTCGGTCGCTGCGGGCATGTCCGATCTACATCAACATCTGTCCGGCGATGTTTCCCAGTCCGCCGCGGTCGAACTCATCGACGAGCTCGCCACGGACCCGCGGGTGTCGGGCATACTCTTGCAGCTGCCGACGCCTGGCCACCTGGATTCCGCCGCGCTGATCGAACGCATACCTGCTTCGAAAGACGTCGACGGACTCACCACGGAGAATGCTGGAAAACTCCTGCAGGGCAAGGAGGGTATCCGCCCATGCACGCCCTCCGGCGTGCTCAGCTTGCTCGACTCTCATCATGTCCCTCTCACCGGTGCCGACGTTGTCGTCGTCGGCCGCTCCGAGTTGGTCGGGAAACCCATGGCGCAGCTGCTCCTGGGGCGCGATGCGACCGTGACCGTGTGCCATTCCCGAACACGCGACCTCGTATCCGTTTGCCGCACTGCGGACGTGCTCGTCGTCGCCGCAGGCGTCCCCGACCTGATCGACGGCTCGGCGATAAAGCCCGGCGCCACCGTGATCGACGTCGGAATCCACCGGGGACCGAACGGATTGAGTGGCGACGTCCACTACCACTCGGCCGTCGAGACCGCCGGATTGATCACGCCGGTGCCCGGCGGAGTCGGTCCGATGACTATCGCCACGTTGCTGGCGAACACCGTGACTGCCGCAAAGATGCAACAGCGGGACACCGCCTCCGACGCCGGGGGCAGCGGGCGCGACCCGTCAACGGCCGGCGCCTGACCGTTACGACGGCCACCGGCCGCAGACAACGAGGTGTGACATGACCCAGAAGGACTCTCGCCACCAGCCGGCCGGCCGATGTCGTGTCATGGGGATAGTGAACGTGACGCCCGATTCCTTCTCCGACGGAGGCCGCTATGTCGACTCCCGATCGGCAATCGAGCACGCATTACAGATGTCGCTCGCCGGTGCGGACATGATCGATGTCGGGGGTGAGTCGACCAGACCCGGCGCGGAACGGGTCGATCCCGATGAAGAGATGCGACGAGTCCTACCCGTCATCGGTGAACTCAGCCGACTCGGCGTGTCGGTCAGCGTGGACACGATGCGCGCGTCGGTGGCCGCGCGGGCACTCGATGCGGGTGCCATATTGATCAATGATGTGAGCGGCGGTCGGGCCGATTCACACATGATCCCACTGGTCGCCGAGGCCGGGGTGGCGTGGGTGTTGAACCACTGGCGCGGTCACAGCCGGACCATGAGCTCTGCCGCGCAGTACGCCGACACTGTGACAGAGGTGCGCAGCGAACTGCTCACGCAGGCCGATCGAGCGGTGTGCGCGGGGATACGGCCTGAACAGATCATCCTCGATCCTGGATTCGGTTTCGCGAAGCGACCGCACGATGACCTCGCGCTCCTCGCCGGCATCGACGACATCGTGGCGATCGGGTTACGTGTACTCGTCGGCACTTCGCGAAAGAGCTTCCTGGGAACGCTCCTGCAGGACCAGGGCGTCCCCCGGCCGGTCCAGTCGAGAGACGCCGCCACCCTTGCCACCACGGTGCTGGCCGCGCGCGCCGGCGTGTGGGCCGTTCGTGTGCACGATGTCGCAGGGAGTGTTGACGGGGTACAGGTCGAAGCAGCAACGCGTAGGGCTTCCCGCGGCGACCACTCGACGCGCTCGTGTACGGGTCGCACGCAGCCGTGGCCGGCCATCTCGGGCGGGCTCGCGCCCTCGTTGAACACCTGAGATCGAGCGATGGCGCGAGAGGTCGATTTCAATCTGCTGCGCACGCTCGACGCGTTGCTGGTCGAACGCAGCGTTTCGCGGGCTGCCGAGAAGCTGATGCTGAGCCAGCCCGCGACCAGCGCGGCGCTGGCCCGTCTGCGGCGCCACTTCGATGACGAGCTACTCATGCGTGACGGGAACACCTACCGACTGACTCCGCTGGCGGCCCAACTCCTCGAACGTACTCCCGACGCCCTGAACGGTCTCGATCGCGTGTTCTCGCATCAGACGTCATTCGATCCCAAGGAATCAGGCCGCCATTTTGTGCTGTCCTGTTCGGACTACTCGTATGTCGGCCTCAGCGATCGCCTGGCGATGATCCACCGCGACGACTCCACTCGGGTCAAGGTGGAGCTCAGACAGCTCACCACAACTCTTCTCGCGGAAGCGCCGGACTCCCTCCAGACGGTCGACGGCGTGGTTCTGCCTCACGGGATTCTTCTCGACGCCAAGAACACTCCGTATCTCGACCTCCTCCGTGACGAGTGGGTCTGCCTCGTCGCCAACGACAACGATCGGGTTGGGGACACACTGACCCGCCAGAATCTCGCCGAACTCCCATGGGTCATCACGTCGTGGCGGCCGGTCACCGACACCAGCGCAATGCGCGAACTACGTCATGAAGGCATCGAACCGCGTATCCAGCTCATCGTCGACAGTTACGCGTCGCTCCCTGCTCTGGTGTCCGGGACGAATCGCATTGCGTTGTGCCAGAAACGACTCACTACTCGGGTGCAGGCCCGGTGGCCGGTGCGGGTGCTGCCCTGCCCGGTGACACTGACACCGTTGAGCCTTGCTCTCTGGTGGCACCCCTCACAAACCGACGATCCTGGTCACGAATGGTTCCGGCACATGTTGTCCGGCGACGGCCCGGCGGAGGCCAGCCTGTGAAGGACCCCGCTCGGGGCGGTTGACGTCCGTTCGCGGACGTCAACCGCCCCGATGTCATTCCTGGGCGCTCAGCTCTGGCCGAGCATGCCCTTCATCTGATCGATCTCGGCCTTCTGCGTCTTCTTCACTTCCGCCGCAAGTGCTTTGGTCGCCGGATCGACACCGTCGGTGAGGACGGCGTCGGCCATCGCGATGGCTCCCTCGTGGTGGCGGATCATCCCTTCGAGCCACAGCGTGTCGAAGGCCGAGCCCTGCGAGTTCCGCAGTGCCGTCATCTGATCCGACGACAACATGCCGGGCATGTCGTCGTGTCCACCGTGACCGCCGTGGGAGTCCGTCTCGGAGGGGTCGACGCCCCACGACTCGAGCCGGCTTTCCATCTCGGTGATCTCGGTGTTCTGCGCCTTCTCGATCGATGACGCGAGCGCGATCAGCTCGGCGTTGTCGGTCCTGCCCTCGACGAGTTCGGCCATCATCACCGCCTGACGGTGGTGCCCGATCATCGTCGAGGTGAACTCCACATCGGCTTCGTTGTGATCAGCCGATGCCGAAGCCGAGACCGACGAGACGGGCTGGGAGGCTCCCGTGGTGGTCGTGGCCGGCTCCTCGTCCGGCGAACATCCGGCAAGGGCGAGCACGGCAGACGCCGCGAGTCCGAGTCCGGCGACCGCGCGCACTCGGCGTCGAGATGTTTTGTGTGCGTACATGAGTGGGATTCCTTTGCTGCTGAGATCCGGCCGCGTCGATGCGCAGGCCGGTGGTGGAGAGAGGACGACATGGCGAACCGAGCGGTCCGCCGAGGTCTCCTCAGCAGCGGATCACCTGCAATTGCAGATGCGAGGGGATCGCCCAGGGTGGTGGACGGCCCAGCACGGTCGTGCGGTGTCGAACCGTGTCGGTGACGCGCGGCAGCACCGCCAGCGCCCAGACGAGCAGGACCAGCACCACGGCCGGGAGGTCGACGTCCGCCGCACGGGTGAAGACGCAGTCGTGGACGTGATCCCCGCAGTCCTCGGAGGCCGTCATCTCCGGCGCCGACACCATCACCGGCGACGCGACCATCGCGGCGTCGTCGACACCATGCGACTCAGGGTGCCCCGCAGAATGACCGGGCATCTCGTGCCCCGCGGTGGCCGCGGCAGGCGCGCCCGCATGTCCCGACACCACGGTGTGCATGAGCATCACGGCCAGGACGAGCACGAACACCAGCCCGCGTCGTCGTACGACCACGCGGTGACCCGGATGGCGGCGTCGGCTCACGGTGTCCACACTACGAGTTCACGACGCGCTGCTCGAGGCCCTCGCTGTGTCGTCGCGGGAGTCGGTGTCGGCGGGCTTCGGATCGGCGGCTTGCGCGTCGTCCTCCCCCGCGGCCGCGCTCTCGGCGGCCAACCGTCTCTGACGCGGGATCAGCCATTGCCGGTCGATGAGCCGGTAGGTCACCACCACCGCGGCCGCCAACGCCCAGCCGAGGACGATGTCGAAGATGTAGTGCTCGGCGGTGTAGACGAGCGCGAACGCCATCGCGAACGCGTACCCCATGTACAGCGTCTTGCCCAGGGCCTTCACCCGCGGCCACATGAAGAGCGCGAGCAGCATCGTGAGCCCCGCATGCAGTGAGGGGATCGCCGCGACCAGGTTGGACTTGCCCTGCCCGACTTCCACCAGGTTCGACGCGGCGTGGATGTTCAGGAAGCCCCATCCGCGCGAGGAGATGCGTTCGACGTAGGGGTTGGCGTCCGGATACTCGTTGTCGAGCGGACCGAGGAGGCCGCCCGGCTCCTTCGCCTCCTCCGAGTACATACAGATGGGGTCGCGCGGGAAGTCCTGGACCTCTGCCGCGGTGCATCGTGCGGCCGCCCACGGCGGCGCCCCGGGAACCAGTGTGTAACCGACCAGCGCGAGGAATGTGGTGGCCACGAAGCACGCCGCATACCGGCGCCATGCCGATCGGTCCTTCAGCCACAGCACGGCGGCGACGGCGTACGGGACGATGAAGTACGACATGTAGACGACGCTGACGATGACCTCCCACCAGGGCGGGCTCGCCTGCTTGAGGTTCTCCTGCAGCCAGGCGGTGGGATTGACCCCACCGGTCAGCCATGCGTCGAAGTCGATCGCGAGATGCCAATGTGTGGGCATGTCGACGATGCGTGCGACGTCGCGCGTCCAGTCGTAGAGGATCAGGATCAACGCGAACGGCGCCCAGTCGATGAGGATCGTGATGAACTTGCGGCGGCCGATGCACGCCGCCGCGAGTCCCAGACACATCAGGATGATCAGGCGCGTGCGGTCGAAGGCCAGGCCATAGAGCGCGACGTGGACCGCCATCAGAACGACCCAGGCGCCGATCGCGATGCGCCGGACCATCGTCAGGTCGCGACGGCTCTCGGGGTCGGATTCCATCTCTGCCGCGGCGGCCAGATCGTCGACGACCGGGGACATCTCCGGCGGATCGGCGTCGGCGGGAGAAGGTCTTGCACCTTCGGCTGCGGACGCACCATCGGGCGCCTTCGCGGCTGTCGTTTTCGTGGCCTCGCGCTCACCGCGCCCGGAAGGCCGGCCCGGTTGCGGGACGCCCACCGTCTCGTCGACACTCACCCGACACAATCCCGCCCGTCACACCCCGCAGGGCAACCACCCACTTAACCTGCCGTCAGTGTAATGGCCATCTTTTGTCCGCCACCCACCGCGACGGCCAGGCATGTCGCACTCGGGCTTCTCGGCGCGCATGGATTCGAGGCGCTGGGCTGGGGTAAATGACCGTTTTTGCCGGACCACTCGCCGGTCTCGGTGTTGTGGATCACACTGGAGCCACCGTTCGAAGGAGGTCTCGGTGCCCAATCGCTATCTGCGCTACGGCGACCAGCGCTACATCATCAACAAGGAGGCCGAAGCCCGGCTCAACCGCACGCTCGACGCGGTCTACGCCGACGGCACCCGCGGCCACGAGTGGCTGAACCTCTATCACGACAGCGCGGCACCCTGCCGGCTGCTCATCGCCCCCGGCGTACCGATCACCATCGAGACCGAACCCTGCCTCGGCGAATGAGTCGCCGCCGGCGCTGACCGCTACCGGCCGATGTCGGCCCCGACCACCGCCCGCCCGAGACCGGCGACGGGCATTCCGGGCCGTCGGTGGCGGCCACTATCGTTGTCGCATGCGCATCGGAGCACATCTTCGCGAGGACGCCGACCCACTGGCCACGGCCGAAGAACTCGGCATCGACGTCTTCCAGATGTTCGTCACGGATCCCCAGAGCTGGAAGAAGCCCCAGCCCAATCCGCGGGCGGCCGAGTTCCGGGAATCCGACATCGACGTCGTCGTGCACTCGAGCTACCAGATCAACGTCGCGAGCCTGAACAACAGGCTGCGGATGCCCTCACGCAAAGCCGTCGAACAGCAGGCAGCTGCCGCCGCGGAACTCGGCGCGTTCGGTCTCGTCGTCCACGGCGGTCACCTGCGGGACGGCGAGGACAGCGCCGAGGGATTCGCGAACTGGCGCAAGCTCTTCGATCGTCAGGTCGACAAGGGCGGCTTCGGCGTACCGATCCTGATCGAGAACACCGCCGGCGGCGACCACGCGATGGCCCGCACCCTGGAGGCGATCGACCGGTTGTGGGAGGCGGTCGGCGACTTCGACCAGGCCGGCTTCTGCCTCGACACCTGTCACGCGTGGGCGGGTGGCGAAGACCTGGTCGGGCTCGTCGAACGCGTCCGCCAGATCACCGGACGAATCGACCTGGTGCACCTCAACAATTCGCGCGACGAGTTCGACTCCGGACGCGACCGGCACGCCAACCTCGCTTCCGGCCACATCGACCCCGAGGTCCTGGTGGCGGTCGCCGAGGCGGCGGGTGCGCCGGTCATCCTCGAGACGCCCGCCGAGGGCATCCCCGACGATCTCGCCTACCTCCGCGAATCCCTCTGATCCGTCAGGTCATGAGACCGGGTAGGCCGCCACGTTCATCACGACGGTCCCTCGGCACGGACCTCCGGAGATCGTGGTCCGCCACACGCCCTTGAGCGAGCCGTCGCTCTGCGGCCGGTAGGTCGCGACCGACCGCGCAGGCCGCCACACCTTCGGGACACCCGCGCCCTGCCAGCAATCCCACTGCCAGCTGTAGCGATGTACCCAGGCGCCGTTCTGCCAGGTGTAGCGCGGCGGCTGGGGCAGCGTCGGGTTCGCAGGCTTGGGGCCGCCCACGACGGTCGCGGTGCACCTGGTGCGGAGACACTCGGTGACGAAGGTGTAGTCGTCGGCGAAGTCGGGTTCGCGTTGACGTGCCGCGAGGCTGGTCCCGGTCTTGGTCGCCGCGAACCTCTTGAGCGAGTACACCCCGTTCCACGCCGGCTTGGGTGCGGCGTCGGCCGGGGCGACACTCACCAGCAGACCGGCTGCCAGAGCGAGAATCGCGATCACGACCATCGCCGTCCGAGATGTGCCGATTCGGGATCTTCTCATGGCTCATTGGAGCGCACATCGAACCGAGATGTCGGAGTTGGGGGATTCTCGTCGGCGGGATCGACCGCCGGGGGCGTAGATCACACGTTCATCGATTGCCCCGACGCGAGGATGGGTCTATTCTTGGGGTTACCGGCGAGTAACTTAGCTCGAGCCGAACAGCCACATCGCCCGGCCGGTACGCGCCCTCGCGACGCGATCGGACCGGGTCGAGGACGCCAAGCACACGGCCACACCAGATAAGGAACCACGATGGGCCATTACAAGAGCAACATGCGCGACCTGCAGTTCAACCTCTTCGAACTGTTCGAGCTCGACAAGGTACTCGAAGCAGGCGACTTCGGTGACCTCGACCACGAGACCGCCGTCGACATGCTGCGCGAGGTCCGCGCGCTCGCCGAGGGCCCCATCGCGGAATCCTTCGTCGAGGCCGACCGCAACCCGCCGGTCTTCGACCCCGACAACCACACCGTGACGATCCCCGAGTCGTTCAAGAAGTCCTACAACGCCCTCGTCGAAGGCGGCTGGGACAAGATCGGCATCGCCGAGGAGCTCGGCGGTCTGCCCGCTCCCCGTTCGCTGTACTGGGCCATCGGCGAGATGATCCTGGGCGCCAACCCGCCGGTCTTCATGTACGCCGCCGGTGCGGGTTTCTCGAACATCTTCTACGACAACGGCACCGACGAGCAGAAGAAGTGGGCAGCGATCTGCTCCGAGCGCGGCTGGGGCGCCACCATGGTGCTGACCGAGCCCGACGCCGGTTCCGATGTGGGCGCCGGCCGCACCAAGGCAGTGCAGCAGGAAGACGGCTCCTGGCACATCGACGGCGTAAAGCGCTTCATCACCTCGGCCGATCAGGACATGACCGAGAACATCTTCCACCTCGTGCTCGCACGACCCGAGGGTGCCGGACCGGGCACCAAGGGCCTGTCGCTGTTCTTCGTACCGAAGTTCCACTTCGACTTCGAGACCGGCGAGCTCGGCGAGCGCAACGGCGTCTTCGTCACCAATGTCGAGCACAAGATGGGCATCAAGGCCTCGGCCACCTGTGAGGTCACCTTCGGACAGCACGGTGTCCCGGCCAAGGGCTGGCTCGTCGGCGAGGTCCACAAGGGCATCGCGCAGATGTTCGACGTCATCGAGCACGCTCGAATGATGGTGGGCACCAAGGCCATCTCGACCCTGTCGACCGGTTACCTGAATGCACTCGAATACGCCAAGGAGCGTATCCAGGGTGCGGACATGACCCAGATGACCGACAAGAGCGCACCGCGCGTGTCGATCACCCATCACCCGGATGTCCGTCGCTCGCTGATGACCCAGAAGGCATACGCCGAGGGACTGCGCGCGATCTACCTGTACACCGCGTCGCACCAGGACGTCGCCGCCGCGAAGATCGTCTCCGGCGCCGACGCCGAGATGGCACACCGCGTCAACGACCTGCTCCTGCCGATCGTCAAGGGCGTCGGTTCCGAGCGCGCCTACGGCACCCTCGGCCACGAGTCGCTCCAGACCCTCGGTGGCTCCGGCTTCCTGCAGGACTACCCGATCGAGCAGTACATCCGCGACTCCAAGATCGATTCGCTCTACGAAGGCACCACGGCCATCCAGGCCCAGGACTTCTTCTTCCGCAAGATCATCCGCGACAAGGGCCAGGCCCTGGCACACGTCGCCGGACAGATCCAGAGCTTCATCGACTCCGAGGCGGGCAACGGCCGGCTCAAGACCGAGCGTGCACTGCTGAAGACGGCCCTCGACGACGTCCAGGGGATGGCGGCGTCGCTGACCAACGATCTGATGGCGGCACAGGAGAACTCGTCCGAGCTGTACAAGGTCGGTCTCGGATCGGTCCGCTTCCTGATGGCGGTCGGCGACCTCCTCATCGGCTGGCTGCTCCTGCGCCAGTCCGAGGTGGCCCTCGCCGCACTGGACAACGGCGCCACCGATGCCGACAAGTCGTTCTATGAGGGCAAGGTCGCAGTGGCCAGCTTCTTCGCCAAGAACATGCTGCCCCTGCTCACCGCCGTCCGCGTCACCGTCGAGAACATCGACAACGACATCATGGAACTCGACGAAGCGGCTTTCTGAGCCAGAACCACCTGAGACGAGAACTCCCACCGGCGAATCCACCGGTGGGAGTTCTCGTTTCCTTCGGTCGGCGTAGATCCACCAGCGATGGACAGACACGCCCCCGATCTCGGGGTGGACCTGTCCATTGGTGGTGGGTGTGCCCGGTTCACACCGCGCGGGTCGACGGTGTCACTCGATCAGACTGAAGCAGTAACCAACGGGCCTGGGCTTTTCCGCGAAGTAGGTCCCGTCGGAATCGGTGCACTGCGGTTCACCCGACGTCTTCGAATCGACGCGAATGTTCGTCCCTCCGGAAACCGGTGAACCGCACTGGATCTCGCGCGTCTCGGCGAGCGCGTTGCCGCCGGTCGCGGTCGGCAGGAAGTAACACCGTCCCTCCTGATAGACCTGCGCCAGGCAGAGCGCGCCGTCCTCGCCCGCGATCCAATACCGGGAGTAGTCGGGACCGCACAGTCCCTCGGTGATCGCCTTGTCCGCCACGACATAGTGGAAACCGGTGTCCGCACAGGACACTTCGCGGGCCTTGAGCGTGTCCGGCTCCGCCGTCACCACGATGCACTCACCCACCGCGACGTCGCTGGTGTCCTGAACCCCACTCCCGCCCTGAGCCGCGCCGATCACCACTCTCGCCACCCCGCCGATCACGACGATCAGCAACAACGCACCGACGACGGCCAGCGCAACCCACAACCCCGTGCGCTTCTTCTTCGGCGGCGGCGGGAACGGCGGCCCGGGTGGATACGTCCCTCCCGGCATCGGACCCGGGTACGGAGGCGGGGCGCCATAGGGCATCTGATTCGGTGGCGGCGCCCCGAAGGTCCGGTTGGGCGGCGGGAACCCGCCGTGCGGTGGGTACTGCCCGGGCTGTGGTTGTGGCCCGAATCGAGGGTCCCCCGGTTGATACGGCGAGTTGGTCACGCCGCGAAGACTACCGGCACCGGTCCATGGGATCAGCGCACCGGCAGACCTCAACTCGACCGATGGACTTCGATCGAAGTCCTTCGGTCGGATTGAAGTCCGTCGGTCGGGCGATAGTCCGGGGGACCGAGCAGGTCGATCGGTGGGTGGACATCTGGGGTCGACGTCTGCGTGAGCTCAGACCACAAACCAATATCGACCAGATCGCCCCCTGCTGCCTGCCACGGCGAGTAGTCATGCGAGATAGGTGAGGCAGTAACCGGCCGGCACCGGCTTGGACACGTAGTACTTATCCTGGGTTGGGGCACATCGTGGTTCCGCCGAGATCTTTGTGTCGATGCGGAAGTTGATCGCGCCGGGCCGGAGGACTGGCTTGCCGCAGTCGATTTCGCGCATCTCCGCCAAAGCAGTACCGCCGGTCGCACTCGGTTCGTAGTAGCACCGACCCTGTTTGTACACCGGCGCCAGGCAGAGAACGTCACTTGTCCCCGAGCGCGCATGGACAAACCAGGACCTCGAGTAGTCCGGACCGCACGCAGCCTCATTGACAACCTTGTCCGCTACGACGAAGTGGAAGGTACCCACATCGCAGGATGCACGGTAAGTGCGCGCCTCGCCGTTGAGAGTCTTCATCGTCACGCACTCGCCGACGGCCACATCATCGCTAGTGGTGATAGTGACACTCGGTGGTAGTGAGTCCACCAACTTCGACATCATCACAAAGGCGGAAACAGCCACCACGACTGCCGTCACCCCCAGCGAGACCCACAACCAGGCGCGCTTCTTCTTAGGCCGCGGACGAAACGGCGGTCCTGGCGGGTACATGCCTCCGGGAATCGGACCACCGTACGGAGGCGGAGCCCCGTACGGCTGAGTCGGCGGTTGAAAACCCGGATGCGGAGGGTACTGCCCGGGTGGGGGTGGTGGTCCGAATCGCGGATCCCCCGACTGATATGGCGAATTGGTCACGCGCGAAGACTATCCCGAACCTCGCGATCGCTGCCCGTCGTATCCACTGTCGGATCTGTTGTCCGA
This sequence comes from Gordonia terrae, assembly GCF_051789125.1. Lineage (GTDB taxonomy): Bacteria > Actinomycetota > Actinomycetes > Mycobacteriales > Mycobacteriaceae > Gordonia > Gordonia terrae_A. The sequence continues at coordinate 4,703,643 of NZ_CP196526.1, forward strand.
CTGGGACGCCTACCGGTCGGCCCCACCGGCGAACCTCAAATCGACCGATGGACTTCGATCGAAGTCCATCGGTCGAAACGAAGTTCGTCGGTCAGACGGCCTTCTTGCGCTTCCGCTGTCCCGCCCGGGCGGACACAGCCGCGCCGAGCAGGATCATCCGCATGGTGCGCTCGGCGGCATCGGCGAGGAGTTTCTCGCCGTTGGCCACGGCCTCCGACAGCGGCATGGGAACCGGAATTATCGACGCGATCGCGCCGATCCCCACGTCGTGCACGGACGGGGCACCATGCCCGAGCGAACCCGCGAGCGCGACGACAGGCACACCCCGCAACTGGGCGCGGCGCGCCACCTCGGCGGGCACCTTTCCGTGCGGGGTCTGGAAGTCGATGGACCCCTCGGCCGTGATCACGAGGTCGGCCTTGCCGATTCGATGGTCGAGGTCGATCCCCGACAGTCCGGAATCGAGCAACGCATCGAAGCGTGAACGTAGGACGCCGCCGACGGCGGCCAGTCCCGCCCCCAGCCCGCCCGAGGCGCCGGAACCCGCCCCGTGGCGATAGTCGTTGCCGGGCAGCCCATCCCGCTCCAGGACGCCCGCCCAGACGTCGAGCGCCGCCGACAACGAATCGACCTGGGCCGGCGTCGCACCCTTCTGCGGCCCGAAGACCCGCGCCACGCCGTGCGGCCCGGTGAGCACATTGTGTGGATTACCCGCGATCACCATCTCCGTCTCCCGCAGCCGGGGATGCAGGCCGGCGAGGTCCAGTGCCACGGCTCGAGCGAGTTGATCTCCACCGCGACCGATCTCGCGACCGTCGTGGTCCAACACGCGCGCCCCGAGAGCCTGCAACGCACCCGCGCCGCCGTCGCACGTACCCGAGTCCCCGCACCCGACCAGGATCGCCGAAACACCGGCGTCGAGCGCCGCGGCGATCAGTTGTCCGACACCGAAGGTGGTGGTGGCGCCGGGATCTCGCTGCCCGGCCGGAACGAGCGCCAAGCCCGCGGCGGCGGCCATTTCGACGACGCCGATCCGGTTCCGGCCGACGCCCACTTCAGCCCAATGCGATTGCACGGGTTCACCTGTGGGACCGCAGACGGTCAGTTCGTGGAGCCGGCCGTTACCTGCGGCCGCCAAGATGCGCGCCGTTCCCTCACCCCCGTCGGCGATGGGCGCGATGTCGACGCGCACCCCGGGAAGGGTGCGCCGAACCCCCGCGGCGATGGCGGTGGCCACCGACAGGGCGTCGAGGCTCTCCTTGAAACCGCTCGGGGCGACCAGGATTCGTTGCGGAACTCGGACAGACATCGGGACTCCTGTTGATCGATGGGACGGCAGAACTCGCACCCGCAGGCAGAGTCGGTGATAGTCGCGGCGCGACGGTCAGGACGAGAGAAGGGGAAGCCCGAGGTGGGGCCACACCCAGCAGGCGAAGACGATCAGCAACCCCAGCGACACCGGCGCGAGCAACGCCGACATCCCGAGGAGATGCCGCGGTTGGTAACCCGGCACTTCGGCACTCGCGGCGAACATGGCCACCGGCTTCGCCGAGCTCGTCAGTGTGATGCAGAATCCGGCGGCCGCGGTGGACAGGAAGGCCGCGGCCACGGGGTCGACCCCGACAGCGGGGGCGGTGACGACGATGATGGGGATCAGCACCGCCGAACGGGCCGAACGAGATTGGATCACCAGGTGCGCGAGTAGTGACACGGTGGCCGACACGACGACGAACACCATCGCGGCCGCCGGGCCGCTGTCGGCGATGGAACCGAAAGCCCGGTCAGCCAACCACTGTGCGGCGCCGCTGGAGTTGAGGGCCATCCCCAGCGCGAGGGTCGCGGCCATGAACAGCAGAAGCGTCCACGGGATGGTCTTCAGCGCCGCGCCCAGCGTGGTCGCCCCGACCGCAGGGGCGGACGCGGCCAGCGCGCCGAGCACCGCGACGATCGCCGGGTCGACGCCGTGCAGAGGCTCAGAACACCAGAGCGCGACCACGAGTCCGAGAATGACCGACACTCGTCGTTGAGCGGTCGTGAGCGGGCCCGAAGTCGCCGTTCCGGTCGACTCGAAAGCAGCCGGCGGCACGCGCAGTGGACGCGCCCGTTCGTCGTGGTCGGTCATCAACCACAGCGCGACCTCTGCCGCCGAGTGCGACCACACGACTGCCAGCGGCACGCCGAGTACCGCCCACTGCAGGAATCCGATACCGGTTCCGGTTGCCGCCGAGACGATCTCGGCGGTGATGAGGTGTGCGCCGGCACCCAGGAGCGATCCGACCGCCGAGAACAGGATCACGAACGGGAAGACCAGCGCGAGACACAGCACCAGTCGCGGCCTGTCACGCAGCACCGCGGCGAGGGCGAGGAAGATCGGAAGCGCGAGGGCTGCGCGCCCGGACGTCGCCGGGATCGCGAAAGTGGTCAGCAGCAGCGCTGCGGTGAGGAGATGGACCAGCTGGCGAGGCGTGCGGGCTCGGCGAACGACCCGCGCCGACACACGAGCCGAGAGGCCCGACGCCGTGATCGCGGCCGCGATCACGAAGGCACCGATCAGAAGCCAGATCACCCCTGAGCCGAGGCTTCCCACGAAGGCATCGGCGTCGATGATCCCGAAGATCACCAGGGCGATGCCACCGCCGAGGGCGACGTAGGTGTCGTCGAGGGGCGAGAAGATCCACGCCCACACCGCGACCAGGAACACGAGCAGGGTGACGACGGCGTCGAACGACAGCTCCCCCGACCATCCGGCGTGCCCGACGAACGCGCCGGCGACCACGACGACGACCAGTCCTGCTGCCGCCCACGGGGACAACGCTCCGCCGAGGATTTCCCGGAGGGGCCGGCGCGGCGGTGGCGGCACCACCCTTTGCACAGGCGGGCGCGTCGCGAACATCGTCACCGGCCCCGGGTGCCCCGGGTCTCGGTCGATCGTGTGCGGAACGTTCATGCCGACAACTATCGGGCGCCGGCGTGACACCTCCATGAGACGCGAATGAAAGTTCTTTCACACGAGCAGGTCACGAAGAACGAACAGACGCACCGCCGGATCGGCAGTGCGTCTGCTCATCGACGTCGATCGTCGCGAACGCTGTTCAGCTGCCCTGGAGGAGCAGGTTGTCCTTGAGGAGCATGTCGGGGTCACCGACGCAGAAGGCGCGGAACAACAGGTAGCTGTTGGGGTTGCTCTTGACCAGCTCCTTGTCGTGCCGGTCCGCGAATGCGTTGACCGTGGCGATCTGTTCGTCGTCGGTGAGCGACAGGTAGGTCTCGCAGGTCATCTCGTCCGGGTCGGTCGCCGCACCCGACTGCGGCGGGATCGCCGCCCGTGACCGGGTGGTCGAACTGGTCGTGGCGGGTGCCGACATGCTGGTCGTCGCTGTCGACGATGCCGGTGTCGACGATTCTGGTGTCGTCAGGGCGATCGGCGAGACCTCGGGGACAGCAGTCCCCGAGGTCTCGGTGGCGCACGCGGCTGTGATCAGCACGGCCGCAAGCGCTCCGATCAGACCCACGCCGCTGATTCGGCGGGCGTCGATCATCGTGGTCTACTTCGGTGGCATCCGGATGCCGCCGTCGACGCGGATGACCTCGGCGTTCATGTAGCTGTTGGTGACCAGTTCGACGACCATCGAGGCGAGCTCGTCGGGTGCGCCGAGGCGATGCGGGAACAGGACCGACTCGCCGAGCTTGGCCTTGAACGCGTCTGCGGCTTCGCCCTCACCGTAGATCGGGGTGTCGATGAGGCCGGGTGCGATGGTGTTGACGCGGATGCCGACCGCGGCCAGGTCACGCGCGACCGGGAGGGTCATGCCGACGACGCCACCCTTGGACGACGAGTACGACGCCTGCCCGATCTGGCCGTCGAAGGCTGCGACGCTGGCCATGTTGACGATCGCGCCGCGCTCGCCATGGGCGTCGAGCGGCTCGTTGCGGCTCATCGCGGTGGCGGCGAGGCGGATGAAGTCGAAGGTGCCGATCAGGTTGATCGCGATGACCTTCTTGTAGGCGTCGAGGTTGTGTGCCGAACCGAATTCGCCGTCGCGGCCGATGGTGCGCTGTGCCCAGCCGATACCGGCCGAGTTGACCAGCGCGCGCAGCGGGCCGAGTTCGGTGGCCGCGTTGATGGCGGCTTCGATTTGTTCGGTCGAGGTCACATCGACGGCGACGAACTGCCCGCCGATCTCCTTGGCGAGTTCCTCGCCCTTGTCCGCGTTGAGGTCGGCGACGATGACCTTCGCACCCTTGGCCGCCAGCTGGCGAGCCGCAGCTGCGCCGATACCCGACGCGCCACCTGTGACGATTGCACTAGCTCCGTTGATATCCACGTCCCGGAGCCTATCGAGCGATCTATCGTTCGGTAAAGCCCTTCGGTGGAACAGTCCACACCGCCGTGCGGGGGCGACGCGGGGCAGATGGGCTTCAGACGCACTTCACGATGGGTTCGGGCGCGTACCGCACGGTCCGGGTGGCGCGGTTGATCTCCCGACCGGTGCGGGCGTCCTTGACGACGCGGGTGTCCGATGTCGTGAAGCCCTTGCTGCCGCTGCTGGGGATACAGTCATCGCCCCGTGGCACCCGTACACGCTGCGGTTCGGTGGTGGCGAAACGTTCGCCGGTGATCGACTCCACCTCGAAAGCCTTGGTGCCCCAGAGTCTGACGGTCACCTCCGAGGGTGACCACGAGGTCTCGATCAGGACGCCGTGACGGGTGTTGTTGCGGAACTTGAGGTCGATCGCCCCCTCGAACACCGTCGCCTCGCGCGCCTCCGGATACCGCGAGATGTAGTACGCGTGCTCCGTGTGGTCGACATCCTCGAGGCCGGCGAAGTAGGCGGCGTTGTAGAGGGTCGTCGCGAACTGGGAGATACCGCCGCCGACAGCGGTCGACGCGCGGCCGTGATCGATGATCGTCGAGTCGACATACCCCTGCGCCGAACCTCGCGGGCCGGTGTGTCCGTTGAGCGAGAACACCTTTCCCGGCATGACCAGCGCGCCGTCGACCTCTTCGGCGACGAGCCGGATGTTCTCGCCCGATGCGCTCGAGAAGCCGCCGGTGGTGTACTCGCTGATCAGTTCGCGGACGCCGAGTTTGCGGGCGGCGTCGGTGGTGAGCCGGGGTTCCACGTCCTTGTAGACGACCTCGACCGTCCGATCGCCCCCTTCGCCTGCCGCGCGCGTCGCCAGTCTGTCCAGTGTTTCGGGCCAGTCGATCGACGCGCCGTCGACGCCGGGCACCACGGTCGGGCGACCACTCTCGAATTCGAACCGCGCGTCGACGGGCGCGCGCTGCGAGGCATCGAGGTCGGGCGCGAGGATCTTGCGGGCCGTGGGCTCGTCGGCGCGGGGAACCAGCCCGCCGCGACCGTCGGGGCCGAAGGTCAGCATCGCCGCCAGGTCGCCCGCGGGAACCTCGACCGTCCGCTTCCGGCGATCGACCAGCCGCATCGGGGCCGATGTCACCCGCTCCGCCGGTCCGGCGACCGTTGCCGCGACGACCTCGGAGCTGACGGTCGGCGAGAACGGTTCCATCGGGAGGTCGACGGGCGCGCCGTCGAGCCAACGGTCGACGAGCGTCGCGGCCGCCGCGTCCCGGGCGATGCGTTCACCCGCAGCCGGCTGATCCCCGACGGGTCTGGTGCCGTCGTAATGCACGCCGCCTTCGACCGCGGCCTTCTCCAGCGCTTTGCGCTGGGCATCGAGGGCGGTGTCCATCGCACGACGATCCAGGGTGACGACCGGCTCGACGTCGTGGTCCCATCCGAAGAGGGCAGCCAACCGGGTGAGCGGATTGCGGGGCTGTTCGAGCAGGCGGGCTCGCGTCGCATCGAGATCGAGGGTGAGACCGAGGTCGGACGGGGCGACCTCGGCGGATCCCTCGGGCGTGCGCAGGATCACCGGCTGCTCCGAACGAGCGGTCAGCTCGTCGAGGACGGGTGCCAGCGTGGCGGAATCACGGCCTCCGGCGTCGATGCCGCCGATGACGGCGTTGCGTGCGGAGTCGGAGCGGGTGACGACGAATTCGGCTGCGAGCACCAGCGTGATGACGGCGACGAGGGCCAGTACGGCGCGTAGGGCATGGCGGGCTCGTCGTGCGCCTGGGGTCACAACTCCATCCATCACGGCTGACAGCTGGGCCAGTCGGTGGATGGCCGCAGAACCACGGTCGGAAACGTAGGCGCTCCGGCCGAGCTGTCGGGTCGGGGGTCTGACAGCGCAGCCGGAGCTATACACATGTTTACGCTACTTTTCGGCTGACGACATCTCCGGACACCGATTTCTGTCGAATATGTGACGAAGTACCCGCTTTCGTCCCACGAAACCGAGACGGATCGGCGAATGTGTCGCTGATCCGTCTCAGTTCGTGAGATCCAGGGCCCGATCGGCCTTTTCGGTCCTCGCGGTCGGACGACGCGGTGGGGTGTCGCGCTGCAGATCAGCCTTCGATGATCGCGGTGACGCCCTGGCCCCCGGCGGCACAGATGGAGATGAGCGCGCGACCGCCGCCGTTCTCCTTGATCTGCTTGGCCGCCTGCGCCACGATCCGGCCGCCGGTGGCCGCGAACGGATGCCCGGCCGCCAGCGAGGAACCGTGGACGTTGAGCTTGCTGCGATCAATCGAACCCAGCGCCGAGTCCAGTCCGAGGCGCTCCTTGCAGTACTCCTCGGACTCCCAGGCCTGGAGGGTGGCCAGCACCACGGAGGCGAACGCCTCGTGGATCTCGTAGAAGTCGAAATCCTGCAGGGTGAGGCCGTTGCGGGCCAGCAGGCGCGGCACCGCATAGGTCGGCGCCATGAGCAGGCCGTCCGGACCGTTGACGTAGTCGACCGCCGCGGTCTCGCTGTCCACGAAGTAGGCGAGAACGGGCAGGCCACGCTCGGCGGCCCACTCGTCGCTGCCCAGCAGAACGGTCGACGCACCGTCGGTGAGCGGGGTCGAGTTGCCGGCGGTCATCGTCGCGTCGCCGAGCGAGACGCCGAAGACGGGCTTGAGCTTGGCCAGCTTCTCGGCGGTCGAGTCGCCGCGCAGGTTCTGATCGCGCGTGAGGCCCATGAACGGGGTGATCAGGTCGTCGAAGAAGCCTGCATCGTAGGCGGCCGCCATGTTCTGGTGGCTGCGGGCGGCGAGTTCGTCCTGGTCGGCGCGCTTGACGCCGAACTCCTTAGCGGTGATGGCGGCGTGTTCGCCCATCGACATGCCGGTGCGCGGTTCGCCGTTGCGCGGGATCTCGATGCCGAGCTTGGTCAGCAGCTTCGCGGCATTGAGGACCTGGTCCTTCGTGCTACGCGAACGGTTGACCTGCAGCAGCTGGCGGCGCAGGCCCTCGCCCACGGCGATCGGGGCGTCGGAGGTGGTGTCGACACCGCCACCGATCGCGGCGTCGTAGCGGCCGCGCGCGATGCCGTCGGCGACGGTGGTGATGGCCTGCAAACCGGTGCCGCATGCCTGTTGGATGTCGAAGGCCGGCGTGTACGGCGACAGGGCCGAGCCGAGCACCGACTCACGGATGAGATTGAAATCACGGGCGTGCTTGAGCACGGCACCACCGGCGACCATGCCGAGCTGCTCGCCCTGCAGGTTGAACCGGCTCACCAAGCCGTCGAGGGCGGCGGTGAACATCTCCTGGTTGCTGACCGTCGCGTACGCCTTGTCCTGGCGGGCGAACGGGATGCGGTTGCCGCCGAGGATCGCGACCGGGCGTTCGCTGCGGGTCTTGGGCTTGCTGGTGGGGTTGGACTGTTCGGCCACGTCGATCTCCCAGGGTCGTGTGCGGTATCTATAGCGTATTCTTACTCATCAGTAAGTTCGTTGTCGAACGACAGTCAGAGGAGATCAACGTGGCCGCCAACGGAAACACTGGCCTGTACTCGAGCTTCGTCCATTCCGCGCCGGGCGCTTTCATCGCGAAACAGGCCGGACTCCCCGTCCCGCCACCGCTGCGGCGCTACAAGCCGTCCGAGCCCGCATTGCCGGGACCGGTGCTGCTCGGCGGATCGGGACGGCTCGTCGAACCGCTTCGGGAGATGCTCTCGACCGACGACTACGACCTCATCCAGAACGCGACGACCGGCCGCAGCGCCGACAAGTACGGCGGTCTGGTCTTCGACGCGACCGGCATCACCTCCCCCGCCGAACTCCGTCAGCTCTTCGAGTTCTTCCAGCCCGCCATGCGCTCGACCGCGCCTTGCGCGCGGTTCCTGGTCATCGGCACCACGCCCGAGCTGGTCACCGATCCGTCGGAGCGGGTTGCCCAGCGCGCTCTCGAGGGCTTCACGCGCTCGCTGGGCAAGGAGCTCCTCAAGGGCTCGACGGTCCAGCTCGTCTACGTGTCGCCCGACGCCAAGACCGGACTGACCGGCCTGGAGTCGACCGTGCGCTTCGTCCTGTCGGCCAAGTCCGCCTTCGTCGACGCCCAGGTCATCCGCGTCGGAGGCGCTGACGCCACCGCGCCGAAGAACTGGGACAAGCCGCTCGAGGGCAAGGTCGCCGTGGTCACCGGTGCCGCCCGCGGCATCGGCGCCACCATCGCCGAGGTGCTGTCGCGCGACGGCGCCCACGTCATCGCCGCCGACGTTCCGCAGGCCGGTGACGCGCTCTCGGAGACCGCGAACAAGGTCGGTGGCACCGCCTTCCCGCTCGACGTCACCGCGGCCGACGCGGGCGCCAAGCTCGCCGAGCATGCCCTGGAGCGTCACGGCGGCATCGACATCATCGTCAACAACGCAGGCATCACCCGCGACAAGCTGCTCGCCAACATGGACGACGCCCGCTGGGACGCCGTGATCGCGGTCAACCTCATCGCACCGCAGACCCTCGTCGAGACGCTGCTCGAGAAGGGCGCGCTGCGTGAGGGCGGCGCCGTCGTCGACGTGTCGTCGATCGCCGGCATCGCCGGTAACCGCGGCCAGACCAACTACGGCGCCTCCAAGGCCGGCGTGATCGGGCTGGTCGACGCCTACGCGCCGATCCTGGCCGAGAAGGGCATCACCATCAACGCCGTCGCGCCGGGCTTCATCGAGACCAAGATGACCGCCGCGATCCCGCTCGCCACCCGCGAGGCCGGACGCCTGATGAGCTCGCTGCAGCAGGGCGGCCAGACCGTCGACGTCGCCGAGACCGTTGCGTACTTCGCCAATCCGGCGAGCAACGCCATCACCGGCAACGTGGTCCGCGTCTGCGGCCAGGGATTCCTGGGGGCCTGATGGCGAAGACGATCACGCTCCCCGCCGCGCCCGGCACCGGCGAGCTGTACGGCAAGGCCGTCACCGCGCTGCTGCCCGGCATCGGCAAGCCGCCACGCGTCCCAGCTGACGCCGTCGCCCCGGACACCCGCTACCGACTGGACGGCATCCGGGTCGATTCGTCTGCCCTGCAAGCCTATTGCCACGCAACGGGGCAGCGGTTCGGCGATACCCTGCCGCTGACGTACCCGTTCGTGTTGCAGTTCCCGGTGACCATGAAGCTGATGACCTCCGACGAATTCCCGTTCGGTGCAGTCGGTTCGGTCCACATGACCAACAGGATCGAACGCAAGCGCCCCATCGAGGTCGGCGAACCGCTCGACATCGTGACGCATGCCGAGAACCTCCGCGAGCACCGCAAGGGCATCCTCATCGACGTCATCAGTGAGGTCCGTGTCGGCTCCGAGCTGGTGACCACCCAGACCGCGACGTTCCTCAAGCAGCAGCGGACCAGCCTGTCCGACGAGCCGCGCGGGCCGGAACCGAAGTCGAAGACCCCGCCGCCCCCGGACGCGATCCTCGCGGTCGACCTCAAGAGGATCCGCGAGTACGCGGCCGCGTCGGGCGACCGCAATCCGATCCACATGGGCAACCTGCCGGCCAAGGCCTTCGGCTTCCCCCGGGCGATCGCCCACGGGATGTGGAGTGCTGCGGCGGCTGTCGCGAACGTCGAGGCACAGCTTCCCGACACCGTCACCTACGACGTGCGGTTCGGCAAGCCGATCCTGTTGCCCGCCAAGGTGAACCTCTACACCCGCCGCATCGACGGCACCGGCGGCTTCGACATCTCGATCCGCGATCGTCGCAAGGGTTTCCCGCACCTCACCGCCACCACGCGCGAGGGCTGAGGGCTCTCGCTCACCTTTTCCGTTCCCGCTCACCGACATCGAGTGAGCGGGAACGGAACGTGTGAGCGGGAAGCGCCGTCAGGAGTCGGTACCGACACCCTTCAGGCCGCGCCAGGTGATGCCGACGAGGAGGTTGGTGGCCTTCTCGAGGTCGACGTCGCCCTCGGTGATGCGGTCGGCCACGGCCTCCGCGGCGCCCACGATCGACACGGCGGTCAGTTCGAAGTCGAGGTCGCTCGCGCCCTCGACGGTCGTGCCCGCCTTGATCAGTTCGGTGACCATCTCGGTGACACGCTGCCGGCTCTCGGAGACGATGCCGGCGAACCCGGCGGTACCGATGGCGACGCGGTAGAGCACGCGCCACGACTGACGATGTTCGTGCACGAATCGGAGGAACTCGCGGATCACCGTGACGGCCTGCTCGCGTTGCGACAGCGAGGGGTCGAAGCCGACGCTCATGGCGTCGATGAACAGCCCGGATTCCCGGGCGATACAGGCGCTGAAGAGTTCGTCCTTGGAGCCGTAGTACAGGTACAGCATCGGCTTGGAGATCTGCGCCTCGGATGCGATGGCGTCCATCGACGTCTCGCGGAAACCGTGCTGCGAGAACACCTTGACGGCGGCGTCGAGCATCTGTTGCTCGCGCACCGCGCGCGGCAGACGCTTGGTTCCGCCCGACATGACCACTCCGTTCGACGACACACTCTCGTCCTCAGACGATATCAAGAACTTACCAATCGGTAAGGTGAAACCCCACCCGGGTCCGCCGGCCCGGGACGCCTCAGCAGTCCAGCATGCCCTTCGACCGCAGTATCCGCACCACCTTGGCGTCGAGTCGCTGGGGGGCGAGACGACCTTGCACGACCGCGCGTTCGAGGTTGTCGAGCACGGAGGAGACGCGGTCGGTGGACAGCCACAGCGCGACGTCGCCGCCGGCGAGGACGAACCGCTCGACGGCCTGCTCGATGGGGTACTGCGCGCTGATCGCCGCCATGCCGGACAGGTCGTCGGAGTAGATCACACCGTCGAAACGCGGACCGTCGTATCCGACTCCCGTACGCAACATCTGGATGGCAGGACGGCTGATGCTCGCGGGCAGACCGCCGGTGAGCCCCGGCACGATGAGGTGACCCACCATCGCGCCCGCGGTACCCGGATCGCGGAGCAGGCTGCGGAACGGAGCGAGGTCGCTGGTGCGGAGTTCGGGCAGAGTCGGAACGGTCACCACCCCGAGGTGCGAATCGCCCGAACCGTGGCCGTGACCCGGAAAGTGCTTGTACACCGGCGTGATTCCCGCGGCAGCCAGCCCGGTTGCATAGGCGCGGGCGTACTCGGTGACGACCGCCGGGTCGTTGCTGAACGAACGGTCGCCGATGACCTCGTCATCGGATTCATCGCTGACGTCGGCGACCGGCGCGAAGTCGACGGTCACGCCGAGCCGTTTGAGTTTGCGACCCACATCGGTGGCGATGGCCGTCACCTGGGCGGGCGTCTTCGTCTGGGCGAGCTCACGAGGTGACGCGTGGTCGATCCCCAGCGCCGACAGCCGCGAGACGCGACCGCCCTCGTGGTCGACCGTGACCATCAGCGGGATCGACGAATTCTGCGAAATACGTGCCGCCGCACCGCTGGTCAGGATCGCCTTGTCGGTCCAGCTGCCGACGAAGATGCCGCCGATCTCCTCGTCCTCGACGATCTGCTGCGCGTCGGAGGCACCGGTCACCCCGACGACGAGCAGCTGCGCCAGCTTCTGCCTCGTGGACAGTTTCGCGAGTTCGATTGCACCGCAAGCGTTCGCGACCGGGGTGGCACTCGGCGACGTCGATGAGGACATCGGCGCCTCGCTCGAGGACGAGTAGGACGGCGTCGGTGGCGGTCCATCCGCGGTCGAGCCGGTGCAGGCCGCGAGGGCGACGCCCAGACCGGCGACGGTTGCCGTCGTCAGCGCGTTCCGGTTCCATCGGGGTCGGCGAGTTGAGCCCATGGCACGAGTCTGGCATGTAATCTGAGCCAATGGACGTGGGGTCCATTCCGACCGGGTCCGCAACCGCATCGAGCGGTGGCGGTGACAACGATGCCGCGCAGACCCTGATGATCGCCTACGACGGTTCGCCCAACGCCGATCGCGCCATCCGCTACGCCGGCCAGTTCCTGCGCGCACGATCCGCGGTGGTGGTGACCGCCTGGCAACCCGGCGGCATGACCCCGGCTCGGATGTCCACCCTTGCCAGCGGGATGCAGCCCTTCATCGACACCCAGCTCGACGCCGGTGTCGACCGCGCGCTGGAAGAAGAGGCGTCCGCGGTCAACGGGCGTGGCGTCGAACTCGCCACCGAGTGCGGACTGGCCGCACGCGGCCTGCTCGTCGAGGTCGAGTCGACGGTGTGGGGTGCCCTCGTCGCCGCGGCCGAGGCCCTCGACGTCGACCTCCTGGTCACCGGCACGCGTGGGGCGTCGGGCCTCAAGGCCCTGCTGCGGTCGAGCGTCGCCGAACGCGTCCTCAAGCACTGCCACCGCCCGGTGTTCATCGTGCCGGCGAAATGCGAGAGGGAACCGCAGGTCACCCCGTAACGGCCCGGATGTCCTGATCTGTGGGATGCATGGCCTGGACGCCATGCCCGGACTGGGAAACCATGGCCTCATGACGCGACCGGTGGTGATTCTCGGGTTCCCCGGGGTGCAGGCCCTGGATGTGACGGGTCCGGCCGATGTGTTCACGACCGCATCGCTCGCGTTGACCGACCGGGGATCGCCGATCTCCTACGACCTCCGCCTCGTCTCGCAGGCAGGGCAATCCGTCGGGACAGGCGTCGGCATCGAGTTCGCCGCACACCCGCTGCCCGACCCGACCGCGCCCATCGACACCCTGGTGATTCCCGGCGGCACCGGCGTCCACGATGCGACCCGGGACGCCGAACTCGTCGGATGGATTCGACAGACGGCACGACGTGCCCGCCGCGTCGTCAGCGTGTGCAACGGCGCGTTCCTGGCCGCCGAGGCGGGTCTCCTCGACGGCAAACGCGCCACCACCCACTGGGCCGTCACCGGGCTTCTCGCCGAACGTCATCCGTCGGTCCAGGTCGACGCCGAAGCGCTGTTCGTACGCAGTAGTGACCGGATCTGGACTTCGGCGGGGGTGACCGCCGGCATCGACATGTCGCTGGCACTCATCGAGGAGGACCACGGCACCGAACTCGCCCAACTCGTCGCTCGATGGCTCGTCCTCTACATGCGTCGCCCCGGCGGTCAGAGCCAGTTCGCGCCGCCCGTATGGATGCCGCGAGCGCGACGGACGGCGATCCGGGACGTCCAGGAGCGCATCGAAGCCGAACCCGGACGCCCCCACCGCATCGACGAGCTCGCGCAGTGCGCGGCGATGAGTGCGCGCCACTTCTCTCGTGTCTTCACCGAGGAGACCGGGGAGGCGCCAGGCGCCTACGTGGAACGGGTCCGGACCGATGCGGCCCGGCGCGCGCTCACCGAGAGCGACGAGACGATGCCGGTCATCGCCGACCGCTGCGGTTTCGGTACCGCCGAGACGATGCGACGCGCCTTCGTCCGACGACTCGGCGTGCCTCCCGACCAGTACCGGCGAACCTTCCGCTGACCCCGACCCCCTGCGACCCGCCACACCCGATCCACGCACACAACGAAAGGCCCTTTCCATGACCCAGATCGCGATCGTGCTCTATCCACAGTTCACCGCGCTCGACTTCATCGGTCCGTACGAGGTGTTGCGCAATCTGCCCGACGCCGAGGTCCGGTTCGTGTGGCACGAGCCGGGGCCGATCGTCGCCGACTCGGGTGTACTCGTCGTCGGTGCCACCCACTCGTTCGACGAGACACCGTCCCCCGACGTCGTCCTGGTGCCGGGGGGGCCGGGCTTCTTGGCGACGTCGAAGGATCAGAAGGTTCTCGAGTGGCTGCGCGCAGTGCGTCCGGGAGCCTGCTGGACGAGCTCGGTGTGCACCGGTTCGGTCGTACTCGCGGCGGCCGGTCTACTCGACGGACTGCCCGCGACGACCCACTGGGCGGCGATGACAGCGCTCACCGCGCAGGGCGCCCGCGCCGTCTCCGACGAACGCATAGTGCGGGCACTGCCCGACCAGGACGTCGTCACGGCGGCCGGGGTCTCGGCCGGCATCGATCTCGCACTGTGGCTGGCCGAGCAGATCGCCGGAAAGGCCAGGGCCGAGGCGATCCAGTTGTTCATCGAATACGACCCGCAGCCGCACATCGATTCCGGCCACCGATCGAAGGCGTCCACGCGCACGGTCGCCTCGTCCACGCTCCTGATGACACGGGGCATCGAAACTCCCGAACTGCTGAAGGCCGGCATGCAACTGCTGTGGGATCGTGCCCTCGTCGGTGTCCGAGCTCGGCGCTGACGACCTGTCCCGCACCGCGCCGATCAGCAGGTGTCCAGCGGTTCGCCGACCGCGCGATGGTAGTTTCGTCGCCATGACCAACAACCGCCTTGTCGCCGGAGCCGTTGCCGGAGTCGCCGGCATCCTGGTAGGACTCGGCGCGGTGTTCCTCGGCGGCTTCCTGGCCTCCGAGAACAGCCCGTCCACCGACCTGAACAACATCAGCCCGAACAACGGATTTGTGCAGGGTTCGGTGGACTACGGTTCGCGCGGCGGAGCCGGCGAGACCAACTGACGCCTCGACGCCGCAGGTCACGGCGTCGTCTGATCGACAGCAGCAGCAACTGAGCAGCCCGCCCACGCCCCTGGATCGTCCGGCCTTCGGTCGTCGACATGTCGGGGTCGTCGCAGCGATCGCCTTGATCGTGTGCCTGTTGCAGTCCCCGGGGCGGATCTCCGCCGACACCAAGCTCGACCTCACCGCCGATCCACTCGGCTTCCTGGCACGTGCCGCGCACCTGTGGACGCCCGACGCGCCCATGGGACAGGTGCAGAACCAGGCGTACGGCTACTTCTTCCCGCACGGCGCGTTCTTCGCCGCCGGCGACCTCCTGTCCATCCCGCCATGGATCGTGCAACGCCTGTGGTGGGCACTGCTGCTCACGGTGGGGTTCGTCGGGATCGTGCGGCTCGCGGAGGCGTTGCGACTCGGCTCGCCTGCTTCACGGGTCATCGCGGCCACCGTCTTCGTGCTGAGTCCGAGGGTGCTCACCACGCTCGGGTCCATCTCGTCGGAGACGTTGCCGATGATGCTGGCACCGTGGGTGCTCGTGCCGGTGGTGCGCGCACTGGACACGCGCGGCGCCGACGACGATCCGCCGCTCTGGCGTGAGGCCGCACGTGCGGCGGCCGCGGTCGCACTGATGGGAGCCGTCAACGCCGTCGCAACGCTGGCGGCCCTCGGCGTCGCCGCCCTGTGGTGGCTACTGCACAGTCCGCGCGACCGCCGCTGGTGGCGATTCGGCGCTTGGACCGCGGCCGGCCTGACCCTCGCCTGCGCCTGGTGGGTCGTGCCGCTGCTGATCCTGTCCCGGGTCAGTCCACCGTTCCTCGACTACATCGAGTCATCGCGGGTGACCACCCAGTGGACTTCGCTCACCGAGGTGCTCCGCGGCGCGAGCTCGTGGACGCCGTTCGTCTCACCGGAGCGCGTCGCCGGGGCGGTGCTCGTCACCCAGCCGGCCGCGGTCCTCGCGACGGGGACGATCGCCGCCGCCGGGCTCGCCGGGCTGTGCATGCGTTCCATGCCGTTTCGCGGTCGCCTGATGAGCATTCTCGGTGTCGGCCTCCTCGTGATGTGCGTGGGCTACGCGGGCGGACTCGGGTCACCGATCGCCGAGCAGATCCGCGTCTTCCTCGACGGCTCCGGCGCACCACTGCGCAACATCCACAAATTCGAACCGCTCATCCGCATACCGCTGGTGCTCGGCATCGCCCACCTGTTGGCGCGGGTTCCCTTGCCCGGCACCGCGAGTGTGCGACAGACATTGTCGGCCTTCGCCCAACCACAGCGTTCGCGGCCGGTGGCGGCGACGATCGTGCTGCTCGTCGCCGTCATCGGAGCCGGATCACTGATGTGGACCGGCCAGCTCGCGCCGGGCGGCACCTACACGGCCATCCCCCGCCACTGGCAGCAGACCGCGGACTGGCTGGCCGAGCACAGCCGGCACGACACCGACACCGACACCGACACCGACGATGGCGCTCCCGCCTCCCGTGCGCTGGTGGTGCCGGGTGCCCCGTTCGCCGATCAGCTGTGGGGACTCACCCGCGACGAACCCCTGCAACCGCTGGCCGACACACCGTGGGCGGTCCGCGACGCCATCCCGCTCACGCCGCCGGGGGCGATCCGTGCGCTCGACGCCGTGCAGCGCGAGATCGCCTCGGGGCGAGGTTCTCCGGGCCTCGCCGCGACTCTCACCCAGCAGGGCATCGGATACGTGGTGTTGCGTGCGGACCTGGATCCCGAGACCTCACGCTCCGCTCGACCCCTGCTCGCCCAGCAGGCACTCGACGAGTCGCCCGGACTCCGGCGGGTGGCCGTGTTCGGACCCGAGATCGAACCGTCGACCGTTCGGGGTGTGGTGCGGGACAACGGGCTTCGTCCCGCCATGCCCGCCGTGCAGATCTTCGCCGTCGACGCACCACCGAGATCGGGGCGTCCCGGCACCGGCCCCGTGCTGATCGACCGCGACGAACTCCCCCGTGTGGCAGGCGGTCCCGAGGCCGTCGCCGAACTCGACGAGGTCCGTGCGCGACAGGGCCTTCCGCCGCTGGGACCGGTGTTGCTCGACGCCGACGCCCGTCGCGCGGGCATCACCGGCGGCCCGCTGATCGTCACCGATACGCCCGGCGATCGGGAGACCGACTTCGGGCGCGTGGACGACCACAGTTCAGCGATCCGCACCGCCACGGACCCGCGTCGGACCCAGAACGCCGCAGCCGACTATCCCGTCGACGGACAGCCACTGGTTCACGGAGAGTGGCTGCTGGACAACGAGAGCGGTGAGGTCGAGGTGTCGACGTCGGGTTCGGCGGCGGATGCGGTGCAACCCGGGCAGACCTCGGCCGCCAACTCCGCGGCCGCAGCGTTCGACGGCAATCCCCAGACCGCGTGGGTCAGCGGCGGCCTGGAAAGCGCGGTCGGCCGGTGGATGCGCCTCGGGTTCACGACGCCCAAGACCGACCTGGCGGTGACGCTCACCACGGCGAAGGCACTCGGCCCCGACGTCACCAGCGCGCTGATCACCACCGAGGCGGGGAGCACCGTCGTCTCCGGATTACGTCCGGGCGAACCGATGACGGTGACCGCGCCGAGCGGCCCGACCCGGTGGGTGCAGATCCGCGCCCTCCGCACCGACGACGGCACGGCCGGCAACCAGTTCGCGCTGGGCGAGGTCTCGGTGTCGGACCTGCGGACCTCGACACCGCTGCCCATCCGCCATCGCGTGTCGCTTCCCGAGCTCGAGGCGGGCACCCCGGTCGCGCAGTGGCTGCTGTTTCAAGAACTCACCGGCCGCGCCTCGTGCGTCTCCGATCCGGCGCGCGAGATGGTCCGGTGCGCACCGGGTCTCGGCCTGTCGCCGGAGACACCGTCGGTCTTCGGGCGGGCGCTGTCCGTCCCTTCCGATGTCACCGTGTCGCCCACCGTGATCCTCCGGCCGCGGCCCGGTGACGCCCTCGACCGGCTCCTCGCCGTCGACGACGGCATCGTCGCGACGGGCCCGCGGCCCGTCACCGATCCGCGTGGCGGTCCGGGCGCGGCGGTCGACGGCGACCCCGGGACGTCGTGGACCGCACCAGAGATCCCGGACCAGGCCGGCAGGGACAGGACCGGCACGGACGGCAAGGAGACCGACGAGAACAGTCCCACCCTCACCCTGCGGCTGCCGGCCGCTCAGCAGGTGGAGTCGGTGAAAATCGTCGCTCCCCGTTCATATCCCGCGGCCCCCACCGAGGTGGCCGTCGACCTCGGCACCGGTGAGCAGATCCGAGAGATCGGCGAAGACGGTGTCGTACGGCTGGACCCCGCGGTCACCGACCGCATCGAGATCACCCTGCTCGCCCAGACGGACCTCATCGACGTCAACAGTCTGGGTTTCGCCAGCCCCGCACCGCCGGGAATCGCCGAGGTCGAGGTGTCCCCGGCGCCTGCCGGGCGCGGCACCACCGAGGACACCGACAATCGAGTGGACGACCGGATCGTCGAGATCGGGTGCGACGACGGGATCGGTGTCACCGCGGCCGGTCAGGTGATCCGGATGTCGGCGCGGACGACGGCCGCCGCACTGCGGGCCGGCCAACCCGTGGTCGGACGTGCCTGTGGCGCAGCCAAACTCGCGCTCCCCGCGGGTCGACAGGAGGTGTCGGTCAACCCGGGCGAGGCGTTCACCGTCGACGCCCTGTCACTGGTCGACGGGGCGCCGGTCGCACCGGCGGTCACCACGACTCCCTCGGTGACCGAATGGTCTGCGGCCCATAGGTCGGTGGAGGTCGGGTCCGGCCCGGAGCGCGTGCTGACGGTGCCGGAGAGCACCAATCCCGGATGGATCGCACGACACGACGGACGTGAGTTGCGTCCGGTCGTCGTCAACGGCTGGCAGCAGGGCTGGGTGGTGCCGGCCGGGACGACGGGAACGATCGAACTCACCTACCGGTTCGACTCCCTCTACCGTTGGGCGCTGTCCATCGGCCTCGTGGTGATGGTGTTGCTGCTCGTGGTCGCCTGGTGGCCGCCGGGACGCCGACGCACCGCTGTGCATCAGGTCTCGATGTCGAGGTCGGCGCCGCCGGGACGCGGCACGCTGATCGCGGCCGGTCTGTCGATCGTGGCGGGCACGTGGCTGCTGTCGGGATGGTGGGGGTTGGCGACGGGGCTCGCCGTCGTCGGCATCACCGCCGGGGTGAGGCAGAAGGTCGGTGTCACAGCCGTGTTCGTGACGATGATGGCGGCGACCATCGCACTCGCCGCCGGCCCGTGGCACGCCTCCGGCGGTTACCACGGGTTCGAGTGGTGGGTTCAGCTGCCGGCTCTGCTCGCGGTGTCGACGGCGTCGTGGCTCACGTTCTGGTCGTCGCTCGACGAGACGTCCGCCGCCTCCGACGGAGACGCGCGCGTCGCCGCGGACCCGGGCTCCTCGGCGCTCGAACGCATTCGTCGACGATCCTCGCGGCTGCGCAACCAGTTTCGGGCCGGCTCCTCGATGAATGCGTAACCGGCCGCGGCGATTCCGACGGACAGGCCGAGCGTGATCGTCAACACCAGTAGGGTGTTGCCGTTGAACGGCACGATGCCGAACAGCGGGAACACCACGGCGAGAACCGCCACGTGCCAGATGAAGATGCCGTACGACCATCGGCCGAGGGCCAGCATCACGCGCGAGGTGAGGACCCGGAAGGGGCCCGGGTTGCAGACGAGCGGCGCGAGGAGCGCGTACCCGCACAGTGCGCCGAGCACCATCTTGGTCGCGAACTCTATCTCGGTCACCTCGCCGAGGCCTGTCGGTCCGGCGAGACGGGTGCACGCCAGACCGTAGGCACCGACGAATACGGCGAACATCAGCGGGCGGTTCGCGCTCACGCGGATCGTCAGCGCCGTCCAGCGTCCCCGGGGCGCACGATCGATGTCCGCATCGCGGTCGAGGACACCGGCGATCTCGGCCAGGACGAGACCCGCGATGAACCACGGCAGGTGCCCGAAGACCCAGTTCTTGGTCTCGACCCCTTCGGCCACCGGCAGTGCGGTGCCCACCCACGCCCAGCCGAGGCTCAGCAGAGCCAGGGCCGCGAGCGCCGGGATGCGCGCCGTCACACGGGTTCCGCGCAACCGGAGCAAGGCGAAACCGAGGACGGGGAGGAGCGCGTAGAAGGCGATCTCGACCGAGAGGCTCCACATCTGGGTGAGACCGGCGGTGAGGGTCAGCGGGATGAAGACCTGCGTCAGAGTCAGATTGGCCAGCCACACCTCGAGGCCGGCACCTTGGGCTTCGGGCAGCAGCAGGATCACCAGGACCACGACCACGAGGTAGGCGGGCCAGATCCGGACGACCCGATGGCGGAGATACCGCGGTACCGACGGGTGTCCGGAGCCGTGGTGCGCGGCGTCGACCCAGGGTCGCCACAGGAGGAATCCGGAGAGGGCGAAGAACAGCGCGACCGCGAGGTCGAGGCGGCCGAGCACGGGCCCGAGGATGCCGATCTCGACCGCACGTGTCTGGAAGGCGACGTGCGTGGTCAACACCCCGATCGCCGCGATCGCCCGCATGCCCTCGAGCTGCGGGTAGAACCGTCTCGCGGTGGCGGGGACGGCAGCGTCGGCGGGTCGGGCGGAGTCGGTGCTGGTCATGCTGCTCACAGGGTAGCCGGGGCCCGTTGCGTACCCTCGCCACCATGTCTTCGTCGTCCATCGGTCCCGTGCCGGAGCACGCGTCGCACCCACGCCGCTGGTCGACCGCGGACCTCCTCGGCCCGACGCTGATCTTCCTGGGCAGCTTTCTGCTGGCGGTGACCATCGCCTTGCCGACTCTGCTGGTCGGGAATTTCCGCACGGTCCCGCTCAGCACCGACTTCACCACCGTCGCCACCGCCGAGGACGCGACGATCTTCGATCGGTGCTCGCTCGAGACCCGTTCGGCCCGCACACTCGACGCCGACCTCGTGCGCCAGCAGCGCGTCGTCGCGGTGCAACCGTCCGACGAACACCGGGTGACGGTGCAGGCGGGCACGTCGATCCAGGCCCGGACCCTGCGCGTCGACGACCGCGAGGTGGAGCCCGGTGATCCGCGGCCGGGCAGCGACGCCACCGGCGCCGGGCAACCCTGCAACGACGCCACCGTCAGTGCCATCAAGGATCGGGTGACGCTCGACCGGAAGAACGCCCTGCCGCGCCTCGCCGCGCGGGGGGCGTCGGAGATCCAGTACGACAGCGACCAGGCTGCCGTCCTGGTACCGGACCGGCGAGGTTTCACGTATCTGCTGCCATTCGACACGGGTTCGAACGACACCGAGTACTTCGACGCCATCACCCGGACGACCGTGCCGCTGGTCCACACCGGCGACACCGAGGTGCGGGGTCGTGACGTGGCGCGGTTCCGTGCCGAGATCCCGGACACCGATCTCGCGCGAGAGGCACTCGGCCGGCCCGTCGGCACCTACGTGTCGATCACCCGGCCCGCTTCGTGGTTCGGCGTGGACGGCCCGTCCGGGCGTCCGCTGACCGCCACGCTGCATCACCGGGCGTCGTGGGACCTGGCCGTCGACCCGCAGACCGGCACGATCGTGGATGCCACGATCACGGTCGACGAGGTGTACCGCTTCCCCGACGGCACTCCCGGCGTCCCGACCGATTTCGAGCTCCCGCACATGCGTGCCACGTTCACCTACGACGACACCACCCAGGCCGAGATGTCCGACCTGGCAGCGGATCTCGCGAAACCCATCCTCATCTGGGGACGCCTGGTCCCGATCGGGACCGCGGTTCTGGGGATTGCGGCGTTGATCGTCGGGATGCTCATGATCCGGGGCCCGGCGCCGGGAGCGAAGCGAGCGGGCCGGATGTGACGGCGCCGGGAGCGAAGCGAGCGGGCCGGATGTGACGGCGCCGGGAGCGACGAAGAGGCACCACCCTCGCCGACAACGGCACGTTGTCAATCAGCGGGGTGATGCCTCTTCGTCGGAATCGCGGCCGGTCGGTTCACCGGCCTGCGATCAGGAAGACGCTTCTGCGGCGAGCCGGCCGAGGGTGTCGTTCAGCTGGTGTTCGGTGACGAGTGGGAACTTCACCTTTTCGAGCAGCTTCTTGTCGGTGACCTTCGACCAGTCGTAGGTGTGGCGGACCAGGGTCTCGTTGGGGCCCTGGGCTTCCAGCTCCCACAGCCATTCCCATCCGGGAGGCTCGGTGCCCGCGGGTGCGGTCTTCCACGCCAGCAGCTTGTCCTTGGCGTAACCGGTGACGTGGTTGTCGGTCTTGTAGTCGCCGCCCATGTGGTCGCCGGCCATGTTCATGGTGAACACGTCGCCGACTTGCTGGATGCGGTCGGCGTGGTCGACGCCGCGGATGAATCCCGATCCGTCGAGCGCCTGGTGCCGCTCGGGATTGGAGAGGACATCGAACACCGCGTCGACGGGTGCCTCGATGGTTCGTTCGACAGTGACATGTGTGTTCTCGTTGTCGCTCATGACACAACACTGCCGAAACTTCGGGCAGTCGGCAACGTGCCGGGTCGGGGTCGGGCGCCCTTCGAGGCTCGTCGCTTGCGCTCCTCGCACCTCAGGGACCGTGGACGGTGAGCCACTCGCGCTTCTCGCTCCCTGAGGTGCGAGCGCAGCGAGCCACGAAGGGCCACGCTCAGCGCGCGACCGCCCACGTCCCCAGGGCGGCGAGGGTGACGGCCGCCGCCGCGGTCGCGGCGACCGCCACGATGGAACCGGTGACCGTGAGGATCAGCAGCACCTCGACCGCGACCACCACCCAGGTGAGGAGTGCGACGCGCGTCCGGTCGCGTGCGATCGCCGACAACAGCACCACCTGGAGGACGGCGAGCGCGGCACCGATGTAGGCGAACAGCCAGAGGATCGGGACGAGTTCGTCGTAGCCGTCGCCGAACACGAGCGGAACCACCGGGCCCGCACCCCCGGCCAGCACGGTGAGGGCCACTCCGATACCGGCCACGACGGTCACGGCCTGCCGGAGCGAGGCCCGCGACCGGGCCGGGTCGGCGAGCCGCGGATAGAACACGACGCCGATCGCCTGCGGCAACCAGAACGCGACCTTGGTCGCGATGGCTCCCAGGGCATACACCCCGACGTCCACGGAGTCGAGCACCTGGGGCGACAGCAGCAGATCGACCGACGACGCGACGATCAGGACCAGCTGGACCTGTGACGCGCGGGCCACGCTGAGCACCCCGACCACCCCGGGTCGACCGGCCGCGCGCGCCTGCCCGGTGACCGACCACACCACCAGCCAGACGACCGCCGCCGCGATCCCGGTCCCGACCGTGCCGGCCCACAATCCGCCCGCGGGACCGGCACCGGCGGCGAACGCCCCGACGATGGGTGCCGAACGCAGCACGCCGACCGCGGCGAGAACCCACGCCAGCACGCGGAATTCACCGCGCCCCTGGAGCAGACCCTGTCCCGCGGCGACCAGGGCGAGCAGCGGGGCGGATGCCAGCGCGGCCGCGGTCGTGCCCACCTCGGTGCGCAGGAGGGCGGCCACGAGCGGCGTCGCGACGACCGTGAGTCCTACCACCCAGAAGGTGCTCAGGAGTCCGAGCCGCCGGAGCCGGTGTTCGTCCCGGCCCAGGACGACCTCACGGGCGACGACGTTCTGCAGCGCCATCGCAGGCACGCCGAGGACCAGCATCGCCGACAGCAGCACCGCGAACCGGCCGTACTCGCTGACGTCGAGGAAATGCGCACTGGCCGTGAGGTGCACCACGTACATGCAGACGTTGGCGACCATGGACCCCACCGCCACCGATCCGACGGCACCCACCGTGCCCGTCGTCCGGCGCGTCTGCTGCATGGTCCAAGTGTGCCGATCGGACGTGAGGCGCTTTGCACCGGCCGTCGTCGGTAGGCAACGATGGGAAGGCTGCTGTCCACCCAGTCCGAGAGCCCTCCAGACCGAGAGACCCTGATGTACGACGACAATCCCACCTACGATGCCGAGTCGACCGATGTCGGTTCGCGAATCGACCCGGTGCTGGCGCGCAGCTGGCTGCTGGTGAACGGCGCCCACTACGCCAAGTTCGAGTCCGCTTCGCGCTCGCGTGCCGACATCATCGTGCTGGACATCGAGGACGCGGTCGCTCCCAAGGACAAGGTCGAGGCCCGCGACAACGTGGTGCGCTGGATCGGACCCAAGGACGGGGAAGGTCCCGGCGCCGGTGAGTGGGTACGCGTCAACGGTTTCGGCACCCCCTGGTGGGCCGACGATCTCGAGGCGCTCGCCGGGACCGCCGTCGGCGGGATCATGCTCGCGATGGTCGAATCGGTCGATCACGTCACCGAGACCGCCAAGCGACTGCCCGGCCTGCCGATCGTCGCGCTCGTCGAGACTGCGCGCGGACTGGAACGCATCAGCGAGATCGCCGCGACGAAGGGCACTTTCCGGCTCGCGTTCGGGATCGGGGACTTCCGTCGGGACACCGGCTTCGGGGAGAATCCGCAGACCCTCGCCTACGCACGTTCGCGATTCACCATCGCCGCCAAGGCCGCCCATCTGCCCAGCGCGATCGACGGCCCGACGGTCGGATCGAGCGCACTGAAACTGAGTGAGGCCACCGCCGTCAGCGCCGAGTTCGGCATGACCGGCAAGATCTGCCTCACGCCCGGCCAGTGCGCACAGGTCAACGAGGGCCTTTCTCCGTCGCAGGACGAGATCACCTGGGCGCGTGAGTTCTTCGCGGAGTTCGAGCGTGACGGGGGTGAGATCCGGAACGGCTCCGATCTGCCGCGTATCGCGCGTGCGACCAAGATCCTCGATCTCGCGCGGGCGTACGGCATCACCGAGTCGGATTACGACGACGACCCGGTGCACGCGCCTCCGCCGTCGGACACCCACCACTTCTGATCGGCTCCCGCGCCGTGACCACCCGACGGCTGTTGCCGGTGCTGTACGCGACGAGCATCGGTGCGACCGTCGCGATCCTGGCGCCCCTCCTGCCGGGGCTCATCGGTGCGGGGCCGCGCCACCTGCTCTACCGCGATGCGGTCTCCACGCCGCGCACCCACGTCACCGACACCACACTGGGCATCGGCGACCTGCCGCCCCGCGCGGTGCCACAGGACTGGTTCCTCGCGATGACATCCACGGTCGTCGACGGCGGGGTCGTCGTGCTCGTGCTCCTGTCGGCCGCACTGGTCTGCACCGGGGTCGGCTACGGACGTCTCGCGGCCCGTCTCGTCCCGGGAGCCGGCCGGACCGGCGCGGTGGCCGCCGCGCTCGTGTCCGTGTGGAATCCCTATGTCGCCGAACGGCTCCTGCAAGGTCACTGGAGCCTGCTGGTGAGCTGTGCCGCCCTCGGTTGGGTCATCGTCGCGTGCATGGATCTGCACGAGCGGGCAGGTGTCGCCGGCCCGCTGATGTTGGGCGGCCTGCTGGCGGTCGCGGGTCTCACGCCGACCGGGTCCGTCCTCGCGGGCATCGTCCTCGTGGTGGCGCTGTGCACCACCCGGCCGGGTACCCGACGTGTCCTCGCCGCGATGACACTGTGGGTCCTCACCACGCTTCCCTGGGTGGTCACCGGTGTGATGAGCGATGCGGCAACCACGTCGACGGCGACCGGGGTCGAGGCTTTCGGCCTGCGGTCCGAGCCGTGGCTCGGACCGGTGGGTACCGTCCTGTCGCTCGGCGGGATCTGGAACGCCGACGCCGTCCCCGCGAGCCGCACCATCGGCTGGGCCGCGGTCGCGACGACGTGCCTGCTGCTCGTCGTCGCCGTCGGAGCCGTCCATCTGTGGCGGCGGCGCGCCCATCTGGACCCGATGGTCCGATCGCTCACGTTGCTCGCCGCGGGAACCACGCTCCTGTTGATCGTCAGCACCCTCGGACCCGCGCGGACGGCGACGGGGTTCGTCGTCGAGCACATCGGCGGCGGTGGTCTCCTGCGCGATGCCCAGAAGTTCTCGGTCCTGCTCGTCCCCGCCGTGGCCGTTGCGGTGGCAGCCGCCGCTGTCGCCGCCCGGCGCCGCGTGCCCGCGGGTTTCGCGCTGGCGGCGGTCACCCTGCTGGTCGTCGCACCGCTTCCCGACCTGGCCTGGGGGGTCGGTGGATCGGTTCGCGCCGTGGAGTACCCGGACGACTGGCAGGACGTGGTTCGGGCGGTGCCACCCGATCAGGGATCGGTGGCGCTGTGGCCGCCGGACACGGTGCGCCGCTACGACTTCGCGTCCGGGCCTGCGCTCGATCCGGCGGCGCGGATGTTGCGCGCCCCGGTCGTGGAGTCGGGGACGCTGACCGTCGACGGCGAGGTCGTCGACCCGCCCGGTGAGCATGCCGCCGCCGTCTCCGGTGTCCTCGCGGGCGGGGGCGACCCCGGGGCGCTCGCCGAGCTCGGCGTCGGTTGGGTGCTCGTCGAGAACGGCTCGACGCCTGCGGAACTCGCCGCGAACAGCCGGCTCGCCGTCGAATCCGCGAATCTACGGCTGTACCAGGTGGACGGCCCCCGGGACCGATCGGCCGGTTCCCTCGAACGGGCCGTGGCGACGGGCGCCCATCTGGTGTGGGCGGTGGTGCTGCTCGCGGGCCTTGTCAGCGGTGTCGCGAGCGCGGTGACCGCACGGCGTCGAACACCTCGAGGAAGCCGTCGCACGTCGCCGACCACGAGTACCGGCTCGCCTTGATGCGGGCGTTGCGGCCGAGTCGGCGCGTCTCGTCCGGGTTGTCGATCAGTTTCCTTGTCGCGCTGGCGAGTTCGTCCACACCGTCGACGAGCAGACCGGTGTCGCCGTCGTCGATGGAGTCGGTGAGTCCGGCCGCGCTCCGATAACCGATGGTCGGGACGCCGTGTTGCGCCGCCTCCACCACCGCGAGTCCCCATCCCTCTTTGCGGGACGGCATCAAGTGGACGCGCGCACCCGCGAGGAGTTCGTGTTTGCGTCGCTCGTCGACGTGACCGTGAAAGCGGACAACCTCCGTGACGCCGAGTTCGGCTGCCGCGGTCCGCAATTCATCAGACCACCAGCCGCCACCGATGACGTCGAGCCGGGCATCGACCCCTTCTCGACGAAGGCGAGCCACCACGGTGAGAGCGTCCTCGACCTGTTTGTGCGGAACCAGCCGCGACAGGACACAGAGACGCACCTGCCCCGACTCGGCGGCGGGCGTGCCGATGTCTGCCGGAAGCGGGTCGACGCCGTTGCGCACGACCGAGATCCGGTCGGCGTCCACCCCGAGGTCGACGAGCTCGGACTTCGACGGCGCCGACACCGTCACGTACCGGTTCCGGCGATGCACCCGGGGCGAGACCCGAGACTCGATGAACCATCCCACCCGCCCGAGCAACCGCCCGGCGACCGGCCACTGCTCCCGATGGCAGTGGTGGACGAGTACGACGGTGGGCGCGGCGGAGACGAGCGCCGAGAAGAAGGGGACGCCGTTCTGGGTGTCGACGACCACATCGGGACCGCGCCCCGCGAGCGGGCCGAGGCCGATACGCCCGGCGAGGATCGTCGCGAGCATGACCGGGTACACGCTGATCCGACCACCGGCGCGGACGAAGCGCATGCCGTCGCGGACCTCGTCACGGGCTGCCCCGCGATATCCGGACGTGAGAAAGGTGACGCGTGCGCCGCGGCGGGCCAACTCGGCACCGACGCGTTCCAGGTAGGTCTCACTGCCACCGCCCTGCGGGTGGCCGGTGTCCCGCCAGCACAGGAGCAGGACGTCAGAGGGTACGTGCATCGTCCGTCAGCCTACCGACCCGCACCGCCGGAGCAGATATCCGGCGCCCACGGGGCCCGGCTAGAGTGTGCCGACGATGGCGACCTCAGACTCAGCCCGTTCCGGACGATCCGCGATGGCGCGACTGGCCACCCTCCGACGCGCCGCCGGTCTCCTCGCCGACTTCCGATACGAGCAGACCGACCCGGCCCGCTTCTACGGGGCGCTGGCCGCCGACACCGCGGACATGGTCGCGGCGTTCGTCCCCGACCTCGACGAGGCAGTCATCCTCGATGTGGGCGGCGGTCCCGGATACTTCGCAGACGCCTTCCGCGCGCGCGGGGCCCACTACATGTCCGTCGAACCCGACCCCGCGGAGATGCACGCCGGCGGGTTGGAACACCGCGGTTCGGTACGCGGATCCGGCCAGGCGCTGCCCTTTGCCGACGGCTGCGTCGACGTGTGCGTGTCGTCGAACGTCGTGGAGCACACACCGACGCCGTGGGAGATGGCCGACGAGATGCTCCGGGTGACCCGGCCGGGTGGTGTGGTCATCGTCAGCTACACACTCTGGTGGGGGCCGTTCGGCGGTCACGAGATGGGCCTGACGCATTACCTCGGCGGGCATCGCGCGGCGCGGATGTACACCCGCCGCCACGGCCACCCGCCGAAGAACCTCTTCGGGACGTCACTGTTCGCCGTGCACGCCACGGACGGGCTGCGCTGGGCCCGGTCGGCGACGACGGACGGCGGAGCCGAACTCCTCGCGGCGTTTCCCCGTTACATCCCCCGCTGGATGTGGTGGGTGATGCGCATCCCGGGGCTGCGCGAGGTGCTCGGGACCAATCTGGTCCTCGTGCTGCGCAAACGCTGAGAGAGCCCGTGAATCCGGGTGCGCCCAGATCTACTCGGCGGCGAGGTCGGCGTTGCAGTTGAGCGTGCCGCCCTGGCTGGTCGCGGTGGCCAGCTGCTCACCGTCGACGAGGATGCTGCAGGTCACCGGTCCGCGTACGACGATCGCGGACATGCTGGCACGCGATCCCTCGAGATTCACGCGCTGCGACCAGGGTGACCCCGTCGCCGGGATCACCGTCGGCGACCCGGGTCCACGCCGGAAACTCAACGCGACGACGTCCCCGCTTCCGGTCAGCTGGTAGGTGACGGTTCCCGACCGCGGCGTCGTCGGCGGGGCCGACGTGGTCTCCTCGGTCGTCGTGGTGGTCTCTTCGGTCGTCAACGTGGACGTCGTCGGTTCGCTCGACTCCGTCGTCGACGACGAGGCCGCTGTGGTGCCGCCATCGTCGTCTCCGCCGCGCACGATCAGTGCGACCACCAGACCGAGCACGACCACCGCGATCAGCGTGACGAGCGCGAGGCCGATCGTGCGGCCCTTCGAGCCCGACCCCCGGGGAGGCTCCTCACCATGTGGGGCGTCGTAGGGCGACGCCGCGTAGGGCGATCCCCCCGTGTACTGGGGGTCGGGGTACCGGGGGTCGGCGTACTGGGGATCGACGTACTGGGGGTGGGCACCCGTCGGCGCCGGCCCTGGGTGCGGCTCGGTGTACGGGCCCGGGTAGGGCTGACCCGACGGCTGCTCGGTGTACGCCTGCGACGGCGGGGCCGACGGATCGTAGTCGGGATCGAACTGCCGGGTCTCCGGTGGATGATTCCGCGGATCGTTGGGGTCGCCCTCAGGTGGTCGGGTCATGCGGTCGATTCTGTCATCCCGCTTCCCGACCCGAGCCGTGGACGCGCGACGCCGGCCGTGAGCCGGCGAAGAACGCGCTGAGGACGAGACCCGCCATCAGATGTCGGCGATCGCCTCCAACGGCCCGGTGCGCGCGGCCCGAACCGCGGGCCACAGCGCGGCCAGCACGCCGACCACAGCTGACGCGACCAGCGTGATGACGATCAGCGACCACGGGATGACGGGCGCCCCCAGACCCCACTCCGCCAGTGTGCGGACCAGGGCCACGCCGATGACCGTCCCGAGGATCACGCCGAGCACGGCACCGAAGATCGAGATGAGGACCGACTCGAGGTAGATCGATCGACGGACCTGGGCGCGGACCATGCCGATCGCGCGCAGCATCCCGATCTCGCGTTTGCGCTCGACCACCGACAACGCGAGCGTGTTGATGATGCCGAGCACCGCGATCAGCAGTGCCAGGCCGAGCATCGCGTACAGCGTCCCGAGCATCTGGTCGATCTGCGAGGAGATCTGCCCCTTGAACTGGTCCCGGTCCTGGATCTGCACGGTCAGGTACTGCGCGGTCGCGTCCTCGAGTCCCGTACGCAGCGTGTCGAGGTCGGTACCGGGCGCGGCCGTCACGAACAGGGTGACGTTGACCCTCGCGAACGGCGGCACCAGCGTGTCGTAGACCTCGGGACCCACCACCCACGGCTGGAGTGCCTCGTTGTCGGCGTAGATCCCGGCGATGGGTACCTGGACCTGCGCGCCGGTCGCCGAGGTGAACGTCAGCACGTCACCGCGCTTCCATCCGTTCGACTTGCTGGTGCGCTCGCTGATGAGCATTCCGTCGGCAGGCAGTTCCGACGACGCGCCGTCCTGCATGTCCATCACGGTCACGCTGTTCAGCGGTCCGCCCAGCGCGGAGAAACCGGTCACCGCCTTGCCGTCGACCTTGGCCTGGACGATCCCGAACGAGACCACTTCGGCCACCCCGGGCACACCGTCGATCGCGTCGGTCACCGCGGGCGGTAGCGGCGACTGGTTGGTGCCCGCCACGATGTAGTCGGCGGTGATACCCGAGTCGACGGCGTCGTCGACCGTGCCCTTGAACGACTGCCCGAGGGTGCCGATGATGGCGACCAGCATGAGTCCCAACGTCAGCGCGAACGCCGTGGCCGCGGAGCGACGCGGGTTACGGACCGCGTTGGTCCGTGCCAGACGCCCGATCATCCCGAAGGGCGCACCGATCACGCGCCCGAGAACGCTGACGAACGGGCGCGCCAGGGCCGGGCCGACGAGCACCGCGGCCAGCACGGCACCCGCCGCACCGGCGCCGACGGTGACGGCCGGACCCGCACCCTCACCCATCGCACCGACGACGATCGCCGCGATCGATGCCACACCGATGACCGCGCCGACGATCGTGCGTTTGCGCAACGACGCCGACCCCTCGGCGGCGGATGCGCGCATCGCTTCGACCGGTGGGACCCGCGCGGCACGTGCCGCGGGCACGTACGCGCTGATCATCGTCACCACGACGCCGACCAGGATGCCCGCGATGATCGCGCTCGGCCCCACGGCCAGCTCACCCGACGGCAGACCCGAGGTCGCACTGGTCAGCGCCTTGAGTCCGGCCGCCAGACCGATACCGATGGCGAGACCGAGTACGCCGCCGAGAACACCGACGACGAACGCCTCGAACAACACCGATCGGGACACCTGGCGACGGCTCGCCCCGACCGCCCGCAACAGGGCGAACTCACGGTTCCGCTGAGCGACGATCATCGAGAAGGTGTTGTAGATGATGAAGGTGCCGACCACGAGACCGATCGCGGCGAAGGCCAGCAGGATGTACTGGAAGATCTGCAGGAACTCGTTGACCTGTTCCTTCTGGTCCGCGCGGACCTGATCGCCGGTGCGGACGTCGTAGAGATCGGCAGCGGCGCCGAGCTTCGCGATGACCCGGTCCTGCAGCTGCGTGGGCGAGACACCCTGCACCGCAGACATGTCCACCACACCGACGTGCTGGCCGTCGGTGAACAGGCGAGACGACGTCGCGGCGTCGAACTGGGCGTTCACGTAACCGCCCGTCGAACTGGGCAGGTCGATCAGACCCACCACGGTCACGTCCAGCGGCGCGGAGTTGCCCTGCCCCACAACAACCTTGGTCTTCGATCCGACCTTCAGCCCGGCCGCGTCGGCGGCGGAGGTGTTGAGGACGATCTCACCGGAGTTCGTCGGCGCGCGGCCACCCGGGAGGATCGCCGAGTCCGCGGGCGAGAGGGCCTCGGCGGGCGGGATGTAGGTGGTGCCGACGCTCGGTGCGCCGCCCGTCTGGATGGCCTTGCCGTCGGAGCCGGCGACCGTGACGAGCCCGTTGTTGTTGACGACGAGCTTGTCGACACCGAGTTCGCCGCGCTGCGCACGCAACTCGTCGACCACGGTGTTCGGCACGCCGGGTGACTGCGGGTCGGCGGGCGTCACCTGGACGGCCACGCCCTGCGCGGCGCTGTCGAAGATGTCGTTGAACGCCTTGGAGATGGAGCCGGTGAAGACGATCGAACCCGCCACGAACGAGGTGCCGAGGACGATCGAGAAGAGGGTCAGGAAAAGCCGGAGTTTGTGCGCGCGCAGATTTCGGAGCGAAACCCTGCGCATCACCGAGGAGGAGGCCACGGCTCAGTGTGCCCCGGTGGTCTCGGCGGCGTCCGACGACACGGAGGCGGGTTCGGCTGGGGCGGACGGGACGTTGTCGAGATTCTTCATGACCTCGAAGACGTCGTCGGCGGTCGGGCGACTGAGCTCCTGCACGATCTGACCGTCGGCGAGGAACACGACCCGGTCGGCGTACGACGCGGCGCGGGGATCGTGCGTCACGATCACGACGGTCTGTCCGAACTCGTCGGTCGCCGCGCGCAGGATCGACAACACCTCGCCCGAGGACCGGGAGTCGAGGTTGCCGGTGGGTTCGTCGCCGAAGATGATCGACGGCTTGCCGATCAGCGCGCGGGCGCAGGCCACACGCTGCTGCTGGCCACCGGACAACTCACTGGGCAGGTGACCAAGCCGGTCGGTGATGCCGAGCCGGGCGACGACCGCGTCGAACCACTCGGTGTCGACGGTGCGTCCGGCGATGTCGACGGGAAGGGTGATGTTCTCCTTCGCGGTCAGCGTCGGTACCAGGTTGAACGCCTGGAAGACGAAGCCGATCCGGTCGCGGCGGAGCATCGTCATCGCCTTGTCGGACAATGCGGTCAGATCGGTGTCGCCGATGTAGACCTTGCCGTCGCTCGCGACGTCGAGACCCGCGAGGCAGTGCATCAGCGTCGACTTTCCCGAGCCCGACGGTCCCATGATCGCGGTGAACTCCCCCTCCCGGAACGAGATGGAGACGCTCTTGAGTGCTTCGACGGCGGTGTCACCGACGCCATATCGTTTGGACAGGTTGTCGGCTCCGGCTGCCACCGCATGCTTGGGTGCCCCGAACGCGTCGTCACCGTCGCCGCGGGCGGCCCCATCAGTCGTCGTCATGCCCTCAACCGTGCCAAATCCTCGGCGATATGGCCATCGGGTATAACCCTGACCCCACCCTGAGGACCGTGACGTTCGGCACTGCTACTTCGGGAGCTGAACCTCGAACGAGTGGAGCCGGTTGGGAGAACCCACGTTCTCCGACACCGCGATGAGGGTGCGGGTGCGGTTCTTGGCGAACGGATCCTCTGGGTGCCAGTTACCCCATGCCAGACCCGAGATGTTGCCGGTGAGCAGGTGCGGCGTCGCGGTGGTGGAGAAGATCCGCCGCTTGGTCATCGACTTCTCACGCCCGCTCAGCTTCTTCTTGTTCGTCACCGAGGTGGCACCCCGGGTGGTCGTCCAGAAGATGTTCGCGAGAGTGCCCGGACCGCGTTCGAGGACCAGGAAGTCGGTCGAGTTGATCGCCAGGACGTCGGCGGCCACCTTGTTGGCGTCAG
This sequence comes from Gordonia terrae, assembly GCF_051789125.1. Taxonomy (GTDB): domain Bacteria; phylum Actinomycetota; class Actinomycetes; order Mycobacteriales; family Mycobacteriaceae; genus Gordonia; species Gordonia terrae_A. Next base: position 4,736,711 of record NZ_CP196526.1, read on the forward strand.
GACGGTAGACGAACTCCCGGTTCGTCTTGCCGAAGGTCAGCAGGCGGGCCGACCGGGCCGCGTCCTGGCGGAGCCCGCCGGCGGTCAGGACACTGATCTGGCCCTGGGGCCCCACGGCCAGACCGGTGAGTCCGCGCCGGCCGACCACGCCCGACTTCGACGCCGGTCGCCAATGACCGGGCAGCGGCAGATCGCGGAGTACCTGACCGATCGGACCGATCTGCCGGATGAACTGATGGTTGCCGCCGCTGACCACCGTGTAACCGCCACCGGTCTTGCGGATGCCCTCGAACTGGGCCTGCCCGGGAAGCATGGGAAGGAACCAGGGGCCGAGGACCGTGCCTCCACCGTTGATCCGCGGCCGACCGGTGAAGGCGGCCGTGACAGAGGTGTAGCCGATGTTCGCGGTGAAGAACCGGGCCGGGAGGACGTCCTCGGAGATCATCACGTAGCTGCCGTTGCCGGTGCGGTCGAGGCCGGCGATCCGGTTGACCGTCGGCAACCCGTCACCGATCGTCGTCGAATCGGTGAAGAACGCCGACACACCCGCACCTGAGGCCGGTATGGCCGAAGCGGGCTGAACTGCGAGCGGAGAGGTCAGGCCCAGCACGCAGGCTCCGACGATCGTGGCCCCCCACAGACGTAGTTTCATGAGGGGCACGATACCTCAACCGTCACTTCTGACCCATCCGTCATCGTCGGTCTCGGACTCGGTCGGCGTCAGGCCAGGCGCTGCTTCAGGGCGTCCAGCTCATCGCGCAGCGAACTCGGCAGCTTCTCACCCACGAAGTCGAAGAGCTCCTCGATCGACGGGATCTCCTCGCGCCACTCGTCGGGGTTGAACGCGAGAGCCTCCGCGACGTCCTCGGCGGGTACGTCCAGGCCGCTGACATCGATCGACTCCGGCTTCGCGACGATGCCGATGGGGGTCTCGATGCCCTCGGCCTCACCCTCGATGCGCTCGATGATCCACTTCAGCACGCGGCTGTTCTCGCCGAATCCGGGCCACAGGAAGCGCTTGTCGTCGCCGCGGCGGAACCAGTTGACGTAGAAGACCTTCGGCAGTTTCGACTCGTCGGCGTTCTTGCCGATGTTGACCCAGTGCTGCAGATAGTCGCCGACGTGGTAGCCCATGAACGGCAGCATCGCCATCGGATCGCGGCGCACGGTGCCGACCTTGCCCTCGGCCGCGGCGGTCTGCTCGGAACCGACGGTGGCGCCCATGAAGACACCGGTCTGCCAGTCGCGGGCCTCGGTCACCAGCGGCACGGTGGTCTTGCGACGGCCACCGAACAGGATCGCCGAGATCGGCACGCCCTGCGGATCGTCCCACTCGTCGGCCAGCGACGGGCACTGGGCGATCGGGGTGCAGTATCGCGAGTTGGGGTGTGCCGCCTTGTGATCGGACTCCGGGGTCCAGTCGTTGCCGAGCCAGTCGGTGAGGTGCGCCGGCGTCTCGCCGTCGATGTCCTCCCACCAGATGTCGCCGTCGTCGGTGCGAGCGACGTTGGTGTACAGGGTGTTACCGGCCTCGATGGTCTTCATCGCGTTGGGGTTCGAGGCGTAGCTCGTACCCGGTGCGACGCCGAAGAACCCGAACTCGGGATTGATGGCGTAGAGGCGACCGTCGGCGCCGAAGCGCATCCAGGCGATGTCGTCGCCCACGGTCTCGGCCTTCCAACCGGGGATGGTCGGCTGGAGCATCGCGAGGTTGGTCTTGCCGCAGGCACTCGGGAACGCCGCGGCGATGTAGTAGACCTTGTTCGCCGGGCTGGTCAGCTTCAGGATCAGCATGTGCTCGGCCATCCAGCCCTCGTCACGCGCGATTACCGAGGCGATGCGCAGCGCGTAGCACTTCTTGCCGAGCAGGGCGTTGCCGCCGTACCCCGAACCGAACGACCAGATCTCGCGGGTTTCCGGGAAGTGGGTGATGTATTTCTCGGTGTTGCAGGGCCACGGCACATCGGCCTGGCCGGGCTCGAGCGGCGCGCCGACGGAGTGCAGCGCCTTCACGAAGAAGCCGTCCTCGCCCAGGATCTCCAGGACGCGGGGGCCGACGCGGGTCATGATCTTCATCGAGAGCACGACGTATTCGGAGTCGGTGAGTTCGACGCCCAGCTTGGGGTCGTCGGAGTCGAGGGGGCCCATGCAGAACGGGATGACGAACATCGTGCGCCCGCGCATGCTGCCGCGGTAGAGCTCGGTCATCGTGGAACGCATCTCGGCGGGGTCGACCCAGTTGTTGGTCGGCCCGGCGTCCTCTTCGGCCTCCGAGCAGATGTAGGTCCGCGACTCCACGCGCGCCACGTCGGCGGGATCGGAGCTCGCGAGGAAGGAGTTCGGCTTCTTCTCCTCGTTCAGCTTGACCAGGGTGCCGGCCTTCACGAGGTCGGCCGTGAGGCGCTCCCACTCCTCGTCGCTGCCGTCAGACCACACCACCCGGTCGGGCTGGGTCAGCTCGGCGACCTCGGCCACCCAGGCCAGCAGTCCCGCGTGCTTCGTCGGAGCGCTACTCGGGTCCAGTCCGGGAATGGTGGCTGCGGTCATCGTTGGGGCCTCCTCCGAGGTGGTGGCCGCTTGGAATGGCCACCTGTCAGGTCGTCTCGTCGTCAAGGATACGTACACCGAACAGGCGCTAGGTCACGGGGTTCACCAGGTGCGGTCTACGCCACACCCGGGTGACAGATGACCAAAGTCCCTGGTGATCGCGCGCGCTCTGGTCTCGGCGTGCGACGCTACCGACGCGGGCGCCGGTTGTGTGTCAGCCGATCCGTCCCGAGCCGCCGGAGATCCACTCGCCGGTGTCCGGGTCGAGCACTGCCGAACGGAACTCGCCGTCGGCACCGATCTCGGTGATCTTGTCGACCTGCCCGTCCCGATCGCTGTCCGTGTACACGGTAAACCCGTCCGGCCCGTTTCGCGTGAGGGAGTCGTTGATCCCGTCGTTGTCGGTGTCGACCTCTGCCGGGCCGAGGTCCCAGATCCGGCCGTCGTCGTGCATCCACAGGTGGTCGTCGAGGTCGTCGGACGCGGGCGATTCGTGCAGCGCTGCCACCGAGTCGACCCCGGGGCGGGGATCGATCCCGGCATCGTCGAACAGCCCGGCGTCGAACAGGGACGAGCCGCGCCCCGCCCCGGTGTCGGGTACGTCGTCGTCGAATGTCGGGTCCATCGTGGTCACAGCTTTCCGTCGTCGTGCAGGTCGTCGGTCATGGCGTCGTCGTGCGGGTCGTCGGGGTGCGGGTCGTCGGGGTGCGGGTCGTCGGGGTGCGGGTCGTCGGCCGGGCTCGTCCCGCCACCGTCCCGGCCCTGTTCCGCCCAGAGTTGCTCGGCTCGGCTGGCGAGGTCCGTGCGTACGGCCGCCGCCCGCTCGCGGAGCGTGCGGTCCGCGCGGGACGCCTCCCCGGACCGCACGCGACGGATCTCCTCATCGAGCTCGGCGACCCGCTGCGCCACCTCCCGCGCGCGGCGTTCGTAGGCCCGTGCGATCTGACCGGCGATGCGCGTCTCGGCCGCCGCGGTCCGCAGACCCAACTGATGGTCGAGCGCGGATCGCGCATCGGCGAGCAGTTCGGTGGTCCGCGTGGCCCGCTCGGCCCGGTCGAGCGCCCCGCGCCGTACGCGGATGATCCATCCGGCGACCGCCACACCGAGAAGCAGCGTGAGGGGCATGCTGAACCACTGCAGGGTCTGAACCGACGCCATCGGCGCGACCACCAGACGTCCCACACCCAATCCGGTGGATGCGCCGATGATCACGAGCAGTGCGTCCTCGGCACTCCCGCGACGCGGGCGACGGCCCGGCCGTCCGGTGTCCAGAGGGACCGCGGACCACGGGTCGGCCGGAGTGGCCTCCGCGTCCAGGCCGACGAGCGCCGTGGCCCGTACCTCGTCGACGCGTTCGTCGGCGAGGCGCTGGATCGTCGCGGCGAGGCCGGCCCATCCCTCACGCAACCGGGCGCCGTGCTCGGGGCCGGTGGCCGTCCCGTCGTCGACGGCAGCCGTGGCCAGCGAGCGAACACCCGACTGGAGTTCGGCCGACGACTCGGCCCGGGCGCGGACCAGCCCGGCACGGACCGCGGCCAGCCGGTCGAGGCGCCCGCGGTCGCGTGCGACGAGCAACGCGCGCCGCTCGGCCAGCAGGTCGTCGACCGTGCGCTCCGGGGTCGAGGCGGACGCATCCGCGCCGACGAGGTGCTCGACGGCACCCAGGCCGGCCGCGACCCGAGCCCGTTCGAGGCGAACCGCGGCGGGCGCCCGGACCGCGTCGCGCACCCATTCGACGAGTGCGTCGACACCCGATTCGTCGACCGCACCACCGAGGGCAGCCGCCGCGGACACCCCGAACATCGGCAGGGCCGCGAACGGATCGAGGGTCTTGCGGTGCCCGCGCACGATCCGCGGCCACTCCCAGAAGGCGTCGATCTTGGTACACACCAGAGCGACGGTCCCGACCTGTGCCCGGGCGTGGTCGACCAGAAGCCGCTCCTCGTCTCCCACCGACGACGACGGATCCACGACCACGAGGGCCACCCCGGGCGGCGTTCCCGGGTCCGAGCGGGCCGCGATGTCGAGTTCCGGGGCAAGCGCGCGACAGGCGTCGGCGAGGGTCCGGACGCCGACCCCCTCGGTGCCGAGGACGAGCACGCCCGACCCCGTCCCGACGCGACCTGCGTCGAAGCCGGTCAGCTCCCGCGCGGCAGCGAGTGCGCCGGTGGTCACGGGACGGCTCCCGCAGCCGCGAGAAGTCGCTCGGCGCCTTCCCGGTCGACCCCGCCCGCGGCGGCGTCCTCGAGTACCGCGCGGAGCTCGACCTCGCGCCAGTGCCGCACCCGGCCCACCCGGGCGCCGATCGGATCGGTCAGATCGGTGATCCCGCTGGCGTCGCGCAGAGCCCGGTTCAGGGCGTCCACGCTGTCGGCGGCCGACGAGCCCGCGGCGATGAGAGCGAGTGCGGTGTCGATTCCGTACGCGTCGATGCGTCGGAGCAGGGCCTGCCGCATCATCCTCTCGTCGGAGCCGGGACGCCCGAGGAGGAACCGACCGGCCATCGACGGCATCTCGGCGCCGGCCGAGGCCAGCGCGCGCAACGCCGCGAAGTCGCCTGCATCGAGGTCGGCACACGCGAGCAGCTGCGAGACCGGGTACACCGGCGTGCCGAGCCGGGTCGAACACGTGGCCGCGACCCCGGCCGCGGCGTTCCAGTCACCGAAGGTGTCGGCCTTGCCCAACACGACGACGACCCGGTCGGACGGCAACGACGCCAGCAACTCGTGGTCCGCGCGTCGGGGCAGACCGGCGAGGACGAGGAGCCAGAGGTCGGCGTCGGCCGTGCCCCGCGCACCCTCACCCGGGCCGATCGAGATCAGGGACAGCCGTTCGCGCAGCGCGCGCGCCATCGTGTCGCGCCCCGCGCCGGGTCGGCCGACCACCTCGACGTGCAGGGGACGCAGGAACCGGCGGCCGGCCGCGGTCAGCACCGTCACCAGAGGCGAGGACGGCTCCACCAGGTCGGCGAGCGTGCCCGCCTCGGCGGCCGCGGACACCATGCCTGCCGCCCAGCGCCCACCCGGGGTCGGACCGGCCGCGGAAGCGGTCATCGCATCCCGCACAGTCGCCTCCCCCGGCTCGGAAACTCTCGGATGTCGGTCTCGGTGCCACCGATCGGTGTCACTCCCGTCGCGGCGTTCCCCTGGCGTACGCGACCGGATCGGCCAGGCGCACGCGAACCGCGGCAGGCCTGAGAATAATCGCCGATCGCCGCATCGGCGTCCGGAGCTCCACATCCCTCCGACGGGACCTCGCCCGCGCCCCACGACAGGCCGGGTGCCCCGCGACTTCGCCGATATCGGCCGATGCGCAACCATGGACGGGTGAACAACAGCCCCGACAGGTCCCGGTTGTACCCGCGTGTGACGAGTTTCCGGTTTCGCCGCGGGACCCTGACGACCGGACAGCAGCGGAACTGGGAGACGCTCTGGCCGGTTCTGGGTCGCGATCTCGAGATCGGTCCCGAGCGTGTCCCCGAGCCGCCTGTCGACCTCACGGCGCTGTTCGGCCGTGACGCTCCCAAGGTGCTCGAGATCGGCAGCGGGACCGGTATCTCGACCGCCGCGATGGCCTCTGCCGAGCCGGACGTCGACGTCGTCGCCGTCGAGGTCTACAAGCCCGGACTGGCGCAGTTGCTCGGCCTCGTCGACCGCAACGGGCTGACGAATGTGCGCATGATCCGCGGCGACGCGGCGATCGTCCTGACCGAGCTGATCCCGCCGTCGAGCCTGACCGGTATCCGCTTGTTCTTCCCCGACCCCTGGCCCAAATCACGTCACCACAAACGCCGGTTCGTCCAGACCGGCACACTGGAGCTGATGGCCGACCGCCTGGTCCCGGGCGGAGTCCTGCACATCGCGACAGATCACGCCGACTACGCGGAGTGGATCGCGGAGAAGCTCGCCACCCAGGACGCCGACCGTCCACACGTCGTGCAGCTGACCCGCGAGTCCCCGATCTCGCTGGAACGCCCGACGACGAAGTTCGAGGGGCGCGCGGAACGCGACGGCCGCTACGTCAGCGAGTTCGTCTACACGCGGCCCATCCCGCCGGCCACCGCGGCCGGCGACACCCCGACGGAGGCCCGCCATGAGTGACCACAGCCCGACCGGCTTCGCCGACACGATCTCCGGGCAGGCGGGCGCGCGCCGGATGCTGCTGGTGTGGGACGCCCCGAACATGGACATGGGCCTCGGAGCGCTGCTCGGCGGGCGCCCGACCGCCGCCCACCGTCCACGTTTCGACGCGCTCGGGCGCTGGTTGTTACAGCGGACCGCGGATGTGTCCGCTCTCACCGACGCAGCCGGGAGCGTGGAACCCGAGGCGACTGTTTTCACCAACATCGCCCCAGGTAGTGCCGATGTCGTGCGGCCATGGGTCGACGCACTCCGCAACGTCGGTTTCGCGGTGTTCGCCAAGCCGAAGCTGTCCGACGACAGCGACGTGGACTCCGACATGCTCGACCACATCGAACTTCGCAGGCACACTGTTGGACTAGCCGGCGTGATCGTGGCGTCCGCCGACGGTCAGGCGTTCCGGGAGCCGCTGCTCGAGGTGGTGGCCGACGGTGTGCCCGTCACCGTCATCGGTTTCCGCGAACACGCCAGCTGGGCGCTCACCACCGAGGAGCTCGAGTTCATCGATCTCGAGGACATCACGGGCGTGTTCCGCGAGCCCTTGCCGCGCATCGGGCTGGATTCGCTGCCCGACGAAGGCGCGTGGCTCACGCCGTTCCGACCGCTCAGCGCTTTGTTGCGCTGACCTGCGGCGTCGCGCGCCGGCGGGCATCGACGACGAGCTGTCGTCGGGACCGTGCGGGGTGCGGTCGGGGAGTGACGCCGAGGCCGTCGCCTCAGGGATCACTCAGGCAACACTGTCAGGATCTCTTGCGAGAACTGACAGAATCGCCACCGGCACTCCCGTAGTGCCCGACTCGTCGTACACGAAAGGACATCAGCGTGTTCCGGTTCATCGGCACATTCGTCTATCGAATGCGCTTCCTCGTCATCGCGGTGATGATCGCGATGATGGCCGGACTCGGACTGTACGGTCTCGATCTCGGCAAACATCTCAGCCAGAGCGGCTGGTTCGATCCCACCTCGGAATCGGACACCGGCGCGCGATACGCCGACCAGGCGCTGGGTCGGGACCACACCTCCGACGTCATCCTGATGGTCACCCCGCCGGAGGGCACCCGTGTCGACGACAAGGCGTTCGGCAAGAAGGTCGAGACGTTCGTCGAGGATCTGATCGCCACACACCCCGACATCGTCGGGCGTGCCGATCCCGGCATGTACGACCCGTTCCTGGTGCAGCCTGCCCAGAGCACGCTGCAGGACCGGCTGTTTACCGACGACGGCAGGCACGCGTTCATCAGTATCGGCGTGGCCGGCAACGACGACACGACCGTCCTCAACAACTACAAGATCATCGAACCGTTCTTCGAGGACATCCCGGAACGCTTCGATCTACCCGGCACGACGTTCGAACTCGCCGGCCTGCAGCCGGTCTCCGGTTCCATGGCCGAGGGCATGGACAAGGACATCCACCGAGCCGAGGTCCTCGCCCTGCCGCTGGTGGCGATCATGCTGTTCTTCGTGTTCGGCGGCGTCGTCGCCGCCTGCCTCCCGGTGCTCATCGGCGGTCTGACGATCGCGGGTTCGCTGGGCATCATGAAGATCCTGGCGCTCACCACCGAGCTCAACATCTTCGCGCAATCGGTGGTCACGCTGATCGGTCTGGGCATCGCGATCGACTACGGCCTGTTCATCGTGTCGCGTTTCCGCGAGGAACTCGGCGAGGGCTATTCGACGAAGGCCGCGGTCCGAAGAACCGTGATGACCGCCGGTCAGACGGTGGTCTTCTCGGCGACGATCATCGTCGCGGCACTGGCGTGTCTGCTGATCATGCCGCAGGGGTTCCTGAAGTCGGTGGCCTACGGCGCCATCGCGTCGGTCTCGCTCGCGGCGATCCTGTCGATCACCGTGCTGCCGGCGATCCTGGGCATCCTCGGTCCGCGCGTGAACATGCTGTCGATGGCCACGCTGATGAAGCACACCGTGGTCCCGCTGGTCCGCCGGTTCTCCACCGAGGAGCGGGCCGTGGCCATCGAGCAGCGGTACAGCGGCCGTATGAAGACGAGTCAGGAAGTCGAGAACGGCTTCTGGGGACGGCTGGCGACGTGGGTGATGAAGCACCCGGTCCGTACCGCGGTCCCCACCGTCCTGCTCCTGCTCGCGCTGATCATCCCGTTCGGGAGCATCCAGTTCGGCGGCATCAGCGAGAAGTTCCTGCCGCCGGACAATCCCAACCGCGTCGCACAGGAGAAGTTCGACGAGTACTTCCCCGCCGAGCGCACCGAGGCCATCAAGCTCGTCATCGTCTACGACGAGTCGAGCCAGGCCGACCAGGACAAGCTCGACGCCATCGCCAAGCGCGCCGACGCGGTCCCCGGATTCACCAACAAGTTCAGTGATCCCGACAAGTCGGACTTCGGGTCCTTCGACGCCGAGCGCTACCCGAACGTCGGGGTCTATCAGGTGTCGGCGGGCCTGCAGGACCGCAACACCGCGGCACAGGCCATCGACCAGTTGCGGGCCATCGACACCGAGGGCCTCACGATGTACGTGTCGGGCACCCCGGCCCTCACGCAGGATTCGATCGACGCGCTGATGCAACGGCTGCCGCTCATGGCGGTCATGCTCGTCCTCATCACCGGCCTGCTGATGTTCCTGCAGTTCGGTTCGCTGGTCCTGCCGATCAAGGCCGCGCTCATGACGGCTCTCGGCCTCGGCGCGACGCTGGGCATCCTGACCTGGATCTTCGTCGACGGCCACGGCGCGGAGATCGCCAACTTCACCCCCGGTCCCCTGTTCGCAGCGGTCCTGGTGCTCATCATCGCCATCGTCTTCGGTCTCTCCACCGACTACGAGGTGTTCCTGCTCTCCCGAATGGTCGAGGCCAGACAGAAGGGCGCGAGCACCACCGAGGCGATCCGCAGCGGCACCGCGCACACCGGTGGCATCATCACCGCCGCCGCGGCCATCCTCGTCGTGGTCACGGGCGCGTTCAGTCTGTCCGAGATCGTGATGATGAAGTACATCGCCTTCGGCATGATCGCCGCACTGATCCTCGACGCGACGGTCATCCGCATGCTGCTGGTGCCGTCGGTGATGAAGCTTCTCGGCGACGACTGCTGGTGGGCACCGCGCTGGATGCGCGTCGTGCAGCGCAAGATCGGCCTGGGCGAGGCCGTGCTCGACGACGAGCCCGACGAGCAGCGCGACGCCGCAGGCGGCCGGCCGATGAGTGCGGGCACCCTGGTGGCCGAGGCACCGACCTCGGTGATGGCGGCCGCGCGTCGCCAGCCGGTGGCCGCGGGCCCCGCGCCGGCCCGACGCCGCCCCGAAGCGGACGCGCGGCCGGACACCGCGCGCCCCGAGACCTCACGCCCGGATGCCTCACGCACTGCGACGGCACGCCCGGATGCCGACCGTGCGTTCACCAACTCCCGTCCCGCAGGCCCGCCGGGTCGGCGTCCGGGTGCGGCGCCCGCGCCCGGCTCGCCGAACGGCGCTCCGGGTCCACAACCCGGTGCGGGCCGCCCGGCCGGTGGCATGCCGGCGCCGACCCCACCTCGTGGGGCGCCGGCCCGAGTGGGACCCACCCCACCGCCCTCAGGCGGTCCCGCGCCCGAACCGGTCGAACGGCGGCCCGTCGCCCCGTATCGTCGCCCCTCGGTCCCGAAGAGCGACCGTCCCGACACCGGCGGCTGGAGTCTGGGCGAAGGCGGTATCCGTCTCGGCGACGCCGCTTCCGCCACCGATGACCGTCCGGCTCGCAGCCCCGAACCCGCGCCCGTCCGCCCGGCTCCCGCACCTGCCCGTCCGGCTGCCGAACCCGGTGCCGGACAACGCTCGCCGCTGGGACGACGGCCGGCACTCGACGAGACCGGGCGCCGCCCGCTCGCCGCGTCGGTGAGCCCGGAGTCCTCCACACCGTCGTCGCGCGGTCGTCGGGCCGCCGGACCTTCACCGATGGAGCGCGGACTGAGTTCCGACGCGGCACCTGCCGCCGCTCCTCGGCCCGACACCGGACCCACGTCCGGCGAGCAGGACACCCGCTCGGCCGATGACTCCACCCGCCGCAGGCGTCCGCGCACCGATCGTCACGCACGTTCCGACGACACCGGTGACGACGGTCAGATCAGCGTCCAGGAACTACTGAAGCGCAGTCGCTCGCAGAAGTGACCGGCCGGCGCGGCCCCGCTCACCAATTCCGTTCCCGCTCACCCGATTTTGGTGAGCGGGAACGGATCATGTGAGCGGCGAAACCGTCGCCCCGCAGCAGAACTCAGTCCTCCTCCAGACCGTGTTCGATGACGTAGCGAGTCAGCTCCACCCGGTTGCCGAGCTGCAGTTTGCGGAGGGTGGCCTGCACATGGTTCTCGACCGTCCGGTGACTCAGGTCGAGTCGCCGAGCGATCTGTTTGGCGCTCAACCCTTTCGCGACGAGCCGGAGCACTTCGGTCTCCCGGTCGGTCAGCACCGGCGCGGCGGGGGCGGTGTCGGGTTGCTGCGACATCCTGCGGTACTCGCCGAGCACGAGCCCGGCGAGTCCGGGGGTGAACACCGCCTGCCCGTCTGCGGTCGCCCGCACCGCGTCGACGAGTTCTTCGCGCGACGAGGACTTCACGAGATAGCCGCTCGCACCGGCTTTCACGGCCTCGAGCACGTCGTCGCGCTCCCCTGACGCGGACAGCACCAGGATGCGGGTACGCGGCGACACCTCCAGGACAGCGGCGGTTGCCTCGGTCCCGGTCCCGTCGGGGAGTTGCATGTCCATCAGGACGACGTCCGGGATGACGGCCGCGGCGCGCCGCCCCGCACTACCCACCCCGTCCGCCGTGGCCACGACATCGAAACCCTCGTCGGCGAGGTCGCGGGCGACGGCCTCACGCCAGATCGGGTGATCGTCGACGACCATGATCCGCAAGGGCCTCGCGGCCCCGTCGCTCCGGTCTGCACTCATGCCTTCTGCTCCCCTCCGCCGTCGGAGTTCTCGTCGCGCGGAATGGTGAACTCCCACTCCGTGCCCGCTCCCGGTTCGGTGTCCAATGTGGCTGTGCCACCGATCGATTCGATTCGACCCACGATCGACTTCGAGACCCCGACCCGCCCCTGCGCCACCGCCTGCGCGAGTCGGCCCTCGGCGATTCCGACCCCGTCGTCGCGCACGCTCACCACCACATCACCGCCCAGATCCTCCACGAGGATGAAGGCCCGCGCATCCGGTCCGGCATGATGCCCGACGTTGTCGAGGGCATTGACGACCGCGGCACGGATCTCCGCTCCGACGTGGGCCGAGACCATCACCGGCAGGGCCGGGGCGCTGACCGAGACCCGTCCGTCGGCCAGCGCGCGCAGCGTGGCGGCGAGGTCGACGCGCGTCGTGGCGGCGGGCACCATGTCGACGGGGTCGTCGACGTCGGAGATGAGACGACGCAGTGCCCGCTCCTGTTCCGCGGCCAGCGACGCCAGTTCACCTGTCGCGCCGCCGATCTCGCGACCGCGCCGGGCGATGAGGGCCAGCACCTGCAGCACGCCGTCGTGCACTTCGCGCGACAGTCGTTCCCGCTCCTCGGCCGCGGCGGCTATCCGCGCAGCACGGGACAGTTGCTCGTGCGACCGGCGTGCGCCCGCGGCCGCGAGCCCCACCGCCATTCCGGTGGCCACGATCACGATGATCGTCGCGTTGCGCCCGAAGTCGAGGTTGAGTTCACCCTTCACGAACGTGCTCGTCCCACCGACGATCAGCCCCGCCACGATGCCGCCGACCGGTCCCGTGAGAATCGCGACGGAGATGACGGCGTTGGTCGCCCACAGGGTGGTGGGCCAGGTCTGGTTGTTCCAGGCCCACTCGGCGCTCGCGACATACGACGTCGAGAGCATCAGCGCGCAGACCACCACCACCTCGGCACCCACCCAGTAGACGGTGCGGGCGTAACCGACGAAGTACCCGATTCCGCTCGCCAGTGTCCACGCCGACAGCATGCCGAACAGCGCCCATGCGGCTCCGCCCCGGTCGAGGTCGGGGTTGACCGCTATCTGGAAGCCGAGCGCATACAGGTAGGAGAGGAGGCGGAAGATCTGCGCTCCGCGCCAGAGCGGCCCCACCGGGTCGTTGTCGACGGCCCGCAGCATCGTGTCCGATCCGGGGGAGCGGAGCAGCCCCGCGGTCGGCGACGACGGTCGGTCCGGGGTCATGGTCGACGATCTCCGTCAGGCGCCTGCGCTCCGCGATCTTCCCCCTCGACGAGGGCCTCGGCCGCCGCGTCGGGATCGTCGGTGTCCCAGACGGGCGGATCCGGTTCGGCGATAGGCCTGTCGAGATCGTCGCCGGCGTCGTCGACGTGGCCCCGGAGCCGCCGGATGACGGTGTTGAGGAACGCGATCAGGGGCACGGCGAGCAGTCCGCCGATGATGCCTGCCGACACCAGCCCGGCCGCGATCCCGAGGACCACCGCGACCGGGTGGAGACGAACCGATCGACCCAGCAGGAACGGCTGCAGCACATGACTTTCGAGCTGCATCACGCCGACGACGATGGCGAGCGCGACGACGGCCGCGATCCAACCCTGGGTGACCAGGGCGACCAGCACGGCCAGCGAACCGGTGACGAGTGCGCCGACGATCGGGATGAACGCGCCGAGGAAGACCAGCGACGCCAGCGGAAGTGCCAGCGGCACTTGCAGGATGGCGAGACCGATACCGATACCGCAGGCGTCCACGAAGGCCACCGCGACGGTCGCCCGGACGTAACCGACCAGCGTCCCGAACCCGGCGATACCCGCCTCCCACACGCGATTCCGGTTCGCCTCCGGGACGAGTTTGACCGAGAACTGCCAGATCTGCCCCCCGCCGTACAGGAAGAAGATCAGCAGGAACAGGGTCAGCAATGCGCCGGTGACGATCTCGGTGGCCGTGGTGGCCGTGGCCAGTGCGCCGCTGGTGACCCGGTCCTGGTTGTGCTGGATGAAGTCGAGCGTGTCGGTGCCCAGATTGCGCACCTGATCGCGGTCGAGTCCCAGGGGCCCGTCGATGAGCCATTCCCTTGTCTTCTCGACGGTCACGCGGACCTGTTCGGCGAGCTGCGGGACGCCGTGGATGAACTCCCGCACCACGAACGTCATGACCGCCGCGAGCAGACCGATGGCCACGACGAGGTTGAGGATCACCGCCAGGGCCCTGGGCACGCCGCGGCGGTCGAGGGCATCGACGCCGGGAACGAGCATGGCCGAGACGAGGATCGCCAGCGCGACCGGGACGAGCACTTCCTCGAACTCGCTGAACAACCTGGCCGCGACGTAACCCACCGCGACGATCAGCAGCAACCGCCACGACCATTCGGCTGCGGCACGCACCTGCGGGTGGACCTTTGCCCGGTCGAAGGACGCGAGGTCACGCGCCTCACGCGGCCGGTCGGCTCGTTCGGCTTCGCTCACGCAAGCAACACTAGACAGTGCGCGGACCCGATGGGGGTGGTCATACGCGACGGCCCCCTACCCTAGGGTGGCACGTATGTCGACGGAGGATGCGGGCTCGCCGGGGGGCGCGACACCCCCGGCCAAGCGTCCCCGCGTCTGGTGGATCCGGTGGATTCTCCTCACCGTCGTCCTGATCATCCTCACCGTCGAGGTCGTCCTGATCTGGCCCGAACTCAAGGGTGCCTGGCTCCGCATCGGGGAGATCGAATGGGGCTGGGTGGCTGCCTGTCTCGTCGCCGCCATGCTCTCGATGGACAGTTTCGCGCAGGTCCAGCGTGCGCTGCTCCGGTCGGCGGGGGTCCGCGTCACCCAGTGGAAGTCCTTGTCGGTCATCCTCGCGGCCAACTCGCTGAGCCAGACCATGCCGGGCGGGCAGGTGCTGGCGCCGGCGTTCACCTACCGCGAGACACGTAAGTGGGGTGCGACGCCCGTCATCGCGTCGTGGCAGGTCGTCATGTCGGGCCTGCTCGCCGGTATCGGTCTCGCCGTTCTCGGCTTCGGCGGTGCGCTGCTCGCCGGCGCGAAGACCAGTCCGTTCTCCGTCGTGTTCTCGGTGGCCGGTTTCCTGGCCGTCGCGGTCGTGCTCCAATATCTGGCCAGCCATCCGGAGTCGTTGAAGAGCACCGGTATCCGGGTGCTGGGCTGGGTCAACCAGCTCCGGAACAAGCCCGAGACCCACGGCACCGAGCGCCTCTTCGAAACCCTCGAGCAGCTCCGGGCGGTCCAGCTGGGCAAGCGGGACACGTCGATCGCATTCGGGTGGAGCCTGTTCAACTGGGTGGCCGACGTCGGCTGCCTGATGTTCGCGTGCTGGGCGGTCGACGCCCATCCGAGCATCTCCGGACTGATGGTCGCCTACGCGGCCGGCAAGGCCGTCGGCTCGGCCATTCCGCTGCTGCCGGGCGGCATCGGCGTCGTCGACGCCGTTCTCGTCCCCGCCCTCACCAGTGCTGGGATGCCTGCGGCCGACGCCATCACCGCCGTCCTGATCTACCGTCTCATCAGCTACGTGATCGTCGCGGCCATCGGCTGGGGCGTCATCGGGATCATGTTCCGCAGTCGAATCAAACGTGACGACACGTTCATCGACGAGGTCGAGAAGGACGTCGAGGCAGCCGCGGCCGGGCAGGATGGCGCACCCGAGCAGCTCGGGCCGGCACCGCCGACCGATCCTCAGACCCGGGCCGGCACGTCCTCCGGGCAACCCCACCCGGCCGAAACCCCCCACAGGTCCGACACCGATCCGCCGCCGGACCGGTACGGTAATCCATCATGCTGAGCTCGAACATGGCCGAGGGCTCCGAGACGGCCGAGGCGGGGACGTCCCCGGCCCGCGGAACCGCCACCGGACCCGTCGCGGCGCTGTTCGACGCCGTGGCGATCACCGTCTTCGTCCTCATCGGACGAGCCAGCCACGAAGAGGGGTACGCGCCGGTCTCCGTCCTGCACACCCTGTGGCCGTTCCTCATCGGGTGCGCCGCCGGATGGTCGATCACCTACGTCTACGCGCACGTCCGGTCGAGCGACTTCTTCGGCCACGACTTCCGGCCCGACCGTGTGGTCCCCGTGGGCATCGTCGTCTGGTTCTGCACGGTCACCGTCGCGATGATCCTGCGTTTCATCCTCAGTCAGGGCGTCGCGGTGAGCTTCGTCATCGTCGCCGCCGTCGTGCTGGCGCTCTTCCTCCTCGGCTGGCGCGCCGTCTTCGCGATGCTCGGGCGCCGCGCCTCGGCGTGAGCCGCCGCTACTTGATCGTGAAGTACTTCTGGGCGACCTGCAGTGCCGCGGTCCCCGATTTCGGCCCCTCGGTGTAGATCACGACGACCTGACCGCCCTGGAGACCCACGAACCATCCCGGCCCCTCGGGTCCGTTGGTCCCGACGAGGGCCCGCAGACCGGGTGCGCGGGTGAGGTCGCTCGCGTCGCCGGTCGCCGCGGTCGCGGTCATGGCCGCCAGCACCGGTTTCACGATCGCGGGATCGAGACCGCCGAGATCACCACCGGAGACCTTGGTCGGCACGTTCTTGAGCACATGGGGCGGCACCGACGACGCCTGCCCGGCGGCGCTGCGCGCCATCGCCACACCCAGCGCGGCCATGTTCGTCATCGACAGCGTGTTCTGACCGGGACGGAAGTCGATGGTCGAGATGCCGGGACTCGCGGGTGTCGGAACACTCGCGCCGGGGACGGTGAACTGCACGCCGAGACCGAGGCGGTCGAGCAACTCGTCGGCCCGTTCGGGTTGGGAACCGGCGGCGCGACCGACGGCGTCGAACACCGGGTTCAGCGTCGACCCGACGGGATAGGGCTGGTCGATGTCGATGCCGCGGTCGATCGCGTAGGAGTTCTGCGCCATGCCCAGGATCGCTCCGGTCTGGGCGTCGAGCGTCAGGATGGTCGCGGGTTGACCGACCTCCACAGCGGCGTCGCCCAGCGTGAGCTGGACACCCTGATCGACGGTCGAGAGCACGTCGGGTCCGGGCGGGCCCTGCTTGCCGGCGAGGCGTCGCGGCGCACTACCGGGTCCGACCATCTCGACCTGCCAGCCCGCGGTGGCGTCGCGGATGGCCTGCCAGTAGTTGGTGATGCCGTCTTCCAGCGGCGAGGAGAGCCTGCGGTCGGCCATCACGAGCTGGTCGGTGCGGTTCACGGTGACGCCGGGCACGCGCCGCGGGTCGCCGGCGAGAACCTGCATGTCGGAGTCGCGCAGACCGACGGCGGTGATCGCCTTGCCGGGGGTCTCGCCGAGCTTGTCTTTGATGACCTGCGGCGTGATCAGGGGCGCGATGGGCGCGATGACGCCCGCGAGGGCCCGTGCCGATGCTTCGACGTCCCCGGTCCGGGTGGGGTCGAGAACGATCTCGTTGACGGGCTGGGCGTACATGAACACGCGGCCGGTACGGCTGCGCACGGTGGGAGCCGGTGTGGCGTCGGTGCGGATCTCGCGCAGGTTGCCGCCCGCGGGCAGACCCGGGTGCAGGATGGCCGGATCCCAGGTCACCTTCCAGCCCGACGACAGCTTGCGTGCGGTTCCGCCGCTGGTGGATTCGTAGACGCGACCCTTGTCCCACTTCCATGTGGTGGTGACCGAGAACGTCGCGGTGCCGTCGCTGTACTCCACGGGGTTCTCGACGTCGACCTCGACCTGCTGCGCCGACATCTGTTTCAGCGTGGTGGTGAGACTGTTACCGGCCTGTCCCGGCGCGGTCGTGAACTCGGCCGCACCACCCGCGTCCTGGCGGCTGAGAGCGGTGGCGAATGCGTCGATGGCGGCGGCGGCACCCGTGTGCGACGAGCCGGCGAATCCACAGGAGCTCACCATGACCGCACACGAGACCGCGGCACAAGCGGCTGTCGTTGCGCGCTTGACCCAGATCTTCATGACAACAATCTTCACTCTTGTCACACCCGAAATCGACGCCGCCAGCTTCCATTCGGGGATCAAGCCGGTCACGAACGCATCTCGTCGAGGGGACCTTTGACACTGCGACGCATGCACCATGGCCGCGGGTACCGGCCTCAGGGTGCGGCCCGACCGTTCACAGCCTGCCGGACTGCGATGATGGGCGCATGGCTTTCACGGTGATCCGGAGTGACGATCGTGCCCTCACGAGCACCGACTGGCTGAGCTCGCGGCACTGCTTCTCCTTCGGCGACCACTACGACCCGTCGAACACCCATTTCGGGTCCCTGCTCGCGGTCAACGACGAGCTGGTGGCTCCCGGCGAGGGCTTCGATCTGCACACGCATCGGGAGAGCGAGATCGTCACCTGGGTGGTGTCGGGGACACTGGTCCACCGCGACTCGGCCGGTCATTCCGGGGTTCTCCGCCGCGGCCTGGTGCAGCGGATGAGCGCCGGCACCGGCGTCGAACATTCCGAACGCAACGACCCCTGGCCGGGGCTGGCCGAGACCGGCACCGAGCCGGTCCGCTACATCCAGATGTGGGTCATGCCCGACCGCCACGGCCTCGACCCCAGCTACGCCCAGGCCGACATCGGGCAACGCCTCGACGCCGGCGGACTCGTCCCGGTCGTGTCCGGCGACCCCGACCTCCGAGCGGCGATCCCCATCGCCAACGCGGGTGCGACGCTCTACGCCGCCCGGCTCGCTGCCGGCAGTTCCGTCGACGTGCCCGCATCCCGGTACACGCACCTGTTCGTCGTCGACGGTGCGATCCGCGTGACGCCCGACGAGATCGCACTCGGGGCCGGCGACGCACTGCGCGGCGTCGACACGGGCACCGTTCCGATCCGGGCCGACGAGCCGTCCGAGGTGCTGGTGTGGACGATGGCGAGCGGGCTGGGCGGCGCCTGAGGGGCATGGGCGGGTCGCGGCCGGGGCGTGGGCTCGGCGATCCGCGCCTATCCTGACTCCGGTGAGGCCCGAATCCGAGACGCCCGACCCCACCCTGTCCGTACGGACCATCACCGTGCCGGCGACGAGGGACGCGATCGCCGCGGCGATCCGCGACGACGTGCTGGACGGCCGGCTCGCTCCCGGCGACCGCCTGCCGGAGCCCATGCTCGCCGAGAGATTCGGCGTCTCGCGCGTACCAGTGCGAGAAGCCCTGTCCCAGTTGCAGAGTGAGGGCTTCGTCAATCTCGAGCGATACAAGGGGGCGACGGTCTCCGGAGCGTCCCGTACCGATGCGCTCGAGGTGATGCAGGTGCGTCGCGGTCTCGAGGTCTTCGGCGCCCGGCTCGCCGCGGAGCGTCGCGGCGGGGAGTACGCCGATCAGCTACGCGCGATCACCGAGTCGGGTACGGCGGCCGAACAATCGCGGCGACATGACGCGGTGCCGCCCCTGGTGATGCAGTTCCACGCACTGGTCGCCTCGGCGTCGGGCAACGGCGAGCTCGCCAGAACACTCGACCGCACACTGCGCCGCATCGCCTGGGTCTTCGACCGGGAGGTCGCCGCCCGCGCCGATGGGTGCTGGCGCGACCACACCGCCATCGCCGGGGCCATCCTCGACGGCTCTCCGGTCCAGGCCGGCTACCTCATGGACGAGCACGTTCGCAAAGACGAGGATCTGGTCCGGACGTTGCTATAGGCAAAGTTCGTATACGACTCCGACGCGTTTAACGAGTAGGTAACGCGGCCTAACGTCGAAGACACGCAGAACGTATACGAATTAGCCCATGCACAAACTCCTCAGAGCCCGCGCCGGAACATTCGGCGTCACCGGGTGGTGGCGTACCGGTGTCTTCGGCGCCCAGCACGTCATCGTCATGTACACCGGATGCGTCACCGTTCCCCTGGTCTTCGGTGCCGCCCTCGGCCTCGACCGGCAGACCATCGGCATGCTCGTCAACGCCGACCTGTTGATCGCCGGCATCGTCACCATCATCCAGGCGGCGGGCATCGGTAGATTCCTGGGTGCCCGCATGCCGGTGGTGGCGGGCGCCTCGTTCACCGCGGTCACGCCGATGATCCTCATCGGACAGGAGTACGGCCTCAACGCGGTCTACGGCTCGATGATCGGTGCGGGTGTGTTCGCCATCTTGATGGCGGTCCCGTTCTCCAAGCTGCTGCGCTTCTTCCCGCCCGCCGTGCGCGGCGCCGCGGTCACGATGATCGGCCTCTCGCTCATCGGCAAGGCGGTGTCGATGATCTTCGACGACGAGCCCGCCGACGGCACCCGCCTGTCCCTGGCTCTCGGCATCGTCATCGTGGTGGTCGCGCTGATGCGCTACGGAACCGGATTCCTGCGTCAGGCAGCGGTCCTCATCGCCCTGGTGCTGGGCACCGGTGCCGCCGCGGCGATGTCGTTGACCGACTTCTCCGGGGTCGGCGGCGCCGCGTGGTTCGGCGTCCCCGAGCCGTTCTTCTTCGGCGCCCCGACCTTCCCGCTCGCCGGCATCATCTCGATGAGCATCGTGATGATCGTCATCTTCATCGAGTCCACGGCGTACATGATGGCGATCTCGGAGACCACCGGGATCGACGCCGACCCGCCGCGCATCGCCCGTGGCCTCGCTGCAGACGGCGTCTCCGCGGTTCTCGCCGGCGCGTGGACCTCGTTCCCGGACACCATCTTCGCGCAGAACGTCAGTCTCGTCCGGCTCACGAAGGTGACGAGCCGGACGGTGGTCGTGGTCGCGGGAGCGATCCTCATCGTCCTCGCCGTGATCCCGAAACTCGGCGAGACCATCGCCAGCCTGCCCGGCGCGGTCATCGGGTCGGTGAGCCTGGTGATGTTCGCGACCGTCGCCGGGACCGGCATCGCCACCCTGTCCAAGGTCGACTACCGCGACAACGACAACCTGCTGATCGTGTCCCTCGCGCTCGGGGCGGGCATGATCCCGGTCGTCGCGAAGGACGTGTACAGCAACTTCCCGGCAGAGGTGCAGATCATCTTCGGCAACGCGATCAGCAGTGCCGTGATCACCGCCTTCGTGCTGAACCTCTTCTTCCACCATCTACCCGGCCGCAGGCGTTCCGACCGCGGTGGCCACACCGATCCGCCGACGGCGGACCCCATCGCCGACAAGGAGACCGTGGCGTGACCGGCGTACGACTGCTGACCGTCCCCACCACCGGACCCGACGACACCGACGCATTGAACCTGTTGTCCGAGAACGGATCTTCCATCGAGAGCATTCTCGCCGTGGTCGGCAAGACCGAGGGCAACGGCTGCGTGAACGATTTCAGCCGGACCCTGGCCGCGGCGGCGTGGGAACCGCGACTGACCGATGCCGCGATCACGGTGTTCTCCGGTGGAACCGAAGGTGTTCTCGCCCCGCATGTGAACCTGCTCGTCGCCGACGACTCCCGCGACCCGCGCCACGATCGAGGCCTGGTCGCGGCCGTCGGGACCACCCCGGTGATCCCACCCGAGGAGCTGGGCCGCACCGGTCAACGGGAGGCGGTCCGCGACACCGTCGCCAAACTCCTCGTCGACCTCGGCATCGGTTCGGACGACGTGCACCTGGTGCTCGTCAAGTGTCCCCTGCTCACCTCGACCGACATCGCCGGATTACGCAGTCGCGGTGTCGAACCCGTGAGCGATGACACCTACGAGTCGATGGCGCGCTCGCGTGCCGCCAGTTCCCTGGGCGTCGCCGCGGCCCTCGGCGAGATCGACGACGACACGGCGCAGGCGGCACTCCTCGGCCTGCGCGAGGCGTGGTCCAACAGGGCATCGGCGAGCGCCGGTGCCGAGCTGGACACCTGCCATGTCCTCGTCCTCGGTGAGAGCCCGGTCGCGTCGAACCCGCTGCGGGCGTTGCACACCGAGATGACCGACGCCTATGACCTCGCCGCACTGCAGGAAGCTGCCGCGGTGGTCGCTCGCGCGGGCGGACGGATCCGGCAGTTGTTCGTCAAGGCCGAGTCCGATCCCACCGGGACCATCCGAGGGCTGCGCCACACCATGCTCACCGACTCCGACATCAACGCCACCCGTCACGCACGTGCCGCGGTCGGTGCGCTCGCCGCCGCGGTGAAGGGTGACGGAGCCGTGTACGTCTCCGGAGGCGCCGAACACCAGGGCCGTCCCGGTGGCGGCAGCGTCACCGTCGTCTACGAGGTCGATCCCCCGCACGCCGACACCCTCACTCCAGGAGCACTCCGATGACCACCACCGTCGACGCCCACCCCTACGCCTGGCCCTACGACGGCGCACTCGACGTGCGGCGGACCGCCCTCCTGCTGATCGACTGGCAGGTCGACTTCTGCGGTCCGGGTGGCTATGTCGACTCGATGGGATACGACCTGTCGTTGACGAGAGCGGGGCTCGCGCCGACCGCCGCCGTCCTCGCCTCATGCCGCGCCGCCGGGATGCTCGTCGTCCACACCCGCGAAGGTCATCGACCCGACCTCGCCGACCTGCCCGCCAACAAACGCTGGCGATCGGCTCGCGCCGGCGCCGAAATCGGTTCCACCGGACCGTGCGGCCGGATACTCGTCCGCGGCGAACCCGGGTGGGAGATCGTGCCCGAGGTCGCGCCCCTTCCCGGCGAACCCGTCATCGACAAGCCGGGCAAGGGCGCGTTCTACGCCACCGATCTCGACCTGATCCTGCGGTCGGCCGGAATCACACACCTGATCCTCACCGGGATCACCACCGACGTCTGCGTGCACACCACGATGCGCGAGGCCAACGACCGCGGATTCGAATGCCTGGTGCTGTCGGACTGCACGGGCGCAACCGACCACGACCACCACCTGGCCGCACTGAGCATGATCGCCATGCAGGGCGGGGTCTTCGGGGCGACGGCGACGTCGGCGCAGCTGCTGAGCACCCTCGGCACGGTCACCGCGGCCGTCGGCTCGTGAGGACATCGCGGCGGGCGGTCCTGGTGTGTGGCGTGGCCACCGACCCACCGGTGTGGGACTCGACGGCACGCGCTCTCATCGCCGTCGGATACGACGTCGACGTCCCGATCCGGCCCCAATCCGGTTGCCTCGACACCGAAGTCGAGTTCCTCGCGCCACGGTGTGAGGGCGCAGTGGTCTTCGCGGTGAGCGGGGGCGCCACGCTCGGCGTCGAACTGGCCGCCCGTGGCGTCGAGATGGCGATGGCCGTTCTCCACGAACCGGCCGCCGGGTCACTCGCTCCGGGTCTGCTCGACTCTGTCGTCGACGGGTTCGGGAAGTTCGGTGTTCCCGGTTTCGGGCGCGCGCTCTACGGGCCGGGTTGGAGTGCGGAGATGACGTCGGCCGACTCCACCGTCGTGGCAAGGGAACTCGCGATGTTCCGTGCCTTCGAGCCGCGCAAACCACTCGTCGACGCCGCGTCGGTGACCCTCACGGTGGGCGAGCGATCCTCAGCGGCACGGTACGCATCGGTCGATGCCCTCGCCGGCCTGTGCGGGTTCCGCCGACGCGTCCTCGGCGGGACGTCGCACGCGGCGCACCTGGACCACGCTTTCGGACCGGTGATCGACGAGCTGGCGTCCACGCCTGGTCCCTCTCGACTCACCCGCGGGTGACCGAGCACCCCTGATGCCGACCTGGTCCGGCCGGCACACACCCACCCCCAATGGACAAACGCGGCGCCCTGACGCCGCCGCGTCTGTCCATCTCTGGTGGATCTGGGCCCTACGCCGTAACCCGCTTCAACTCCTGACCGCCCGGTGGTCTGCCTGCAGGGCGTGCAGATCCTTTGCGGTCGGCGACTTCTCGATGGATTCGGGGTCGGGGTAGGTGTGCATGAGGCGGTCGACGGTGCCCGCGGTGGTGACGGCGAACCAGTAGTGCTCGTTGCGGTAGTGGTGGAACCGGTGATTGCGCCACAGCGTCCGGTAGAACGCGTGCCGGGGACGATAATCCGAGTGGATCAGGTAATGCGTCCACTCGTACACCAGCCCGATCGCGGCCAACACCATCATGAAGGTGAGTCCGCGTTGAGGACTGGCGAACACCACGAGGCCCACCGCGACGGCCGCGAGCACCACCGTGACCAGTACCTGCCACGGAATGAAGACCAGCGGGATGTCCCGCGGATCAGAATGGTGCTCACGGTGTTTGCGGGCGACGAGCGGGTCGATCGTGACCGGCCCGAGCCGCTTGGGCCGCCAGTGCAGGACGAAGACGTGGATCAGCCACTCCGCCGGCGGGAAGCTCGCGACCATCACCACGGGCACGAGGAGATCGGCGATCCCCCAGTCGCCCAGCCACATCCGCGCGGTGAGCGCGATCAACAGAAATGCG
Organism: Gordonia terrae; assembly: GCF_051789125.1. Classification (GTDB taxonomy): domain Bacteria; phylum Actinomycetota; class Actinomycetes; order Mycobacteriales; family Mycobacteriaceae; genus Gordonia; species Gordonia terrae_A. The sequence continues at coordinate 4,760,466 of NZ_CP196526.1, forward strand.
GCCATGATCCATGGCGACGGGTGCCGGAGGAACTCGGCGAACGCGGCGCGCAGGGTCATCGACCGGCGTGACCTCATGCGGCGTTCCTCGGCGGCGACCTGCCGCCGCGCTGTGGCGTCGATGTCGTCGGTGGACATCACTTCCCCTTTCCTGGTTCGGATTCGGCGTCTTCGAGTGCCCGACAGAGCTCGAGCAGAGCGGCCGTGGCGGGTGCGAGCAACCCACGGGCAGCGCTTTCCGCGCCATCGGCGTCGTGTGCCGCGATGGCCGCGACGAGCGCCCGGTAGCCCGCGATGTTGCCGACCTCGGGCTCCAGGACCGCCGCGAGTGCGGGGACCGCCGGCTCGTAGGCGGCGCGCAGCGAGTTGTACATGAGCCGGAACGCGATCGAGTCGGCCGCGTCGATCACCGTGCTCCAGAACTCCAGCGCCACCACCTGTTGTCCGACGGGATCCGGTCCGGCCGCAAGCTCGGTGACCACCGCCTCGAGCCTGGCGAGGTGGCCGTCGTCGGCTCGTTGCGCCGCCAGTCGGGCGACGTCAGGCCCGATCGCCGCCCGCGCCTCGACGATCGAGCGGGCCACCCCGGGCACGAGCGCGCCGCCCCGGATCAGCAGCCGCGGAAGCAGATCGAGTCCGCCGGCACGGGCGATGTCCTGAACCCGCGCACCGTCGCCTTGACGAATGGTGACGAGGCCGGCGGCGGCCACACGCTTGAGGGCTTCGCGCACGGTGGGCCGGGAGACTCCGAGGATGCGCGCCAACTCGCGCTCACTGGGCAGCGCCTCTCCCGCCGACAGGTCGCCGGACAGCACACCCTCGACGATCTGGTCGAACACGATCTCGGGTGCGGTCTGCTGCGACACGGGCTCGAACGGCATGAAGCGACGGTAGCGTCGAGCGGACAGGTGGTCAAGTGGTCAGACCACTGTGCCGGGAATGTCTGACCGCTTGGTCCGTTGTATCGACCATGAGCGATCAGAACGCAGCCCGAACAGAGTCCGTCTCGACCGCCACCTTCACCGCCGACGAACTCGAGTTCCTCGGGCGCCCACTTCTCGGGTTCTTCTCGACGGCCAGCGGTCCGACACCCCCGCAGCCCCGGCCGGTCTGGTTCGAGGCATCCGCGGACGGAACGATCCAGCTGTTCACCGGCCCCGACTCACTCAAGGTGCGGCGCCTCGCGGATGACCCGCGGGCGTCGATCGTGATCGCATCGCCGGCCGACGAACGCGAACGATGGATGTCGGTGTCGGGTCCGGCCATGGTCGTGTCCGACACCGCGGCCGCGCGAGAACTCGCCACCCGACTCGCCGAGCGCTACTGGGACCTCGACGATCCCGCCCGCGCACAGGAACTCGCCGAGATCGTGGCAGACGACTGGGTCCGGATCATCATCCGGGCCGAGAAGGTGAAGGGGTTCAGCTTCTGACCGTTCACCTCAACTGATCGAGGAGACGCAGCCACACCTCGCTGACCGTCGGATACGACGGGACCGCGTGCCACAACCGCGACAACGGGACCTCGCCGACGATCGCCACCGTCGCCGAGTGGACGAGTTCGGCGGTCTGCGCACCCACGAACGTGGCGCCGACGAGGACATCGCGCGTCGCGTCGACGACAAGGCACGCATGCCCGGAGTAGTCGGCATCGACGAGATACGAGCCGGCGACCGAGATGTCGCCATCGGCGACCCGCACGTCGACACCGCTGTCTCTGGCCTGCTGCTCGGTGACTCCCACCGAGGCGACCCCCGGTCGGGTGAACACCACCTGCGGGACCGCGCCGTGGTCGGCGCTCGCGACGAACCGGGGATCGTCGAGCGATCGCCCCTCCGCCCGTGCGGCGATCACGTCGCCCGCCACACGCGCCTGGTATTTACCCATGTGGGTCAACGCGTTTCGGCCGTTGACGTCGCCGACCGCGTACAACCACGACCGGTCCGCGACCGTCAGCTGATCATCCACGCCAATCGGACGACCCGGCGCGAGTCCCACCGTCTCCAGCCCGAGATCTCCTGTGGCCGGTGACCTTCCGGCGGCCACCAGGATCTCGTCGACGACCACGTCCCCCGCGCCGTCCCCGGCGAGACGCACGGTGGCCGGGCCTCCGTGGATGCGGCCGTAACCGGTGTGCGCGGCGTCGGGACGGTCGACGGACTCGATGGTGGTTCCGAAGCGGATGTCGGCCCCGCGAGCCCGCAGTGAGTCCGCGATCCGCTGGGAGACGAACGACTCCATCTTCGGCAGCAACCGGTCACCCCGGATGGCCATCACCACCTGGCGCACGCCGAGGTCGAGCAGCCAGGTCACCGCCTCACAGGCCACGACGCCACCACCGAGAACCAGGATGCGGTCCGGGATCTCGACGACGTTCGTCGCGTCGCGGGACGTCCACGGGTTCGCCTCGGCGAGGCCGGGGGTGGGCGGGATCGACGCCGTGCTCCCCGTCGCGACGACCACTGCATGCCGCGCGGTGACCACCGTGTCGCCGACGGTGACCTGTCGCTCACCCGAGATCCGCCCGTGCCCGCGGAGCACATGGACACCGGCACCTTCGGCCCAGCGAACCTGACCGGCATCGTCGTGCCCGAGGCCGGAATCATCGCGGCTGGTCACGGTGTCCCGCCAGCCCAGCACCGCGGCGGGGTCCGGCCGCTCCCCGCTCACCCGTTCACGCGCACCCGCCAGCGCTCGGGCACCCGCGAGCGCAGCCCCCGGACCCAGCAGCGCTTTGCTCGGCATGCACGCCCAGTACGAGCACTCGCCACCCATCAGTTCGTGCTCGATGACGGCCGCCGTGCGATCGCTGCCCCGGATGGCGTAGTCGGCGACGTTCTCGCCGACGGGTCCGCCACCGATCACGACGACGTCATAGATTTCGTCCATCCGTTCAGCGTAGGTGGAGTGCCCGCCTCGATGACGGGGATCGGTACCGCGATTTCCGCCCACGGCTGACGCGGCTGACGAATTGCCGATCGGGTGTCAGGATGGAACGCGTGACTGCATCGAACACAGACCTCAAGTCCGGCCTCGACCTCGAATGGGTCGACGAGTCCGTCCGCATCCAGGACGATCTGTTCGCGCACGTGAACGGGAAGTGGCTCGACTCGCATGTCATTCCCGAAGACCGTTCGGTCGACGGCGCGTTCCACGTGCTGCGCGACAACTCGGAGGAGAACGTCCGCGACATCATCACCGAGTGCGCGGCGTCAAACCCGGAGAGCGGGTCGGACGAACAGAAGATCGGCGATCTCTACGCGTCGTTCATGGACACCGACCACATCGAAGCCCTCGGGATCGGCCCGATCAGCGGCGAGCTGGAGAAGATCGCGGCCCTCGACTCCGTCGACGCGCTCGCTCGTCGCCTCGGCCGGCTGCAACGACACGGGACGGGCGGACTGTTCGGCTACTACGTCGACACCGACGCCCGCCAGTCCGACCGCTACCTCGTGCACCTCACCCAGTCCGGGCTCGGACTGCCCGACGAGTCGTACTACCGGCCCGGTTCCGACGGCACCGACAAGCATGCCGACACCCGGACGGCGTATGTCGCGCACGTCGAGCGGATGTTCGCGCTGGCCGGGTTCGATGACGCCGCCGCGCGTGCCGCAACCGTGCTCGACCTCGAGACCGCGATCGCCGCGGAGCACTGGGACGTGGTCCGCCGCCGCGATGCCGAGCTCACCTACAACCTGATGTCGCTGGACGAATTGTCGTCCACCGCAGACGGGTTCCCGCTCAGCGAGTGGTTCGGCGGGCTGGGCACCAGCGGCGATGCGACCTTCGGTGAGGTCGTCGTCGCACAGCCGTCCTTCGTGTCCGGGGTCTCCGGTCTCATCGGGTCACGGCCGCTCGAGGAATGGAAGACGTGGCTGACGTGGCGCCTGCTGCATTCGGCGGCCCCCTACCTCTCGTCGGTGTTCGTCGACGAGAACTTCGACTTCTACGGCCGCACCCTCACCGGCGCCGAGGCCAACCGCGACCGCTGGAAGCGCGGCGTCGGCTTCGTCGAGGCGGCGATGGGTTTCGCGGTCGGCAAACTGTATGTGGCCAAGCACTTCCCACCGGAGGCCAAGGCCCGGATGGACGAGCTGATCGCCAACCTCGTCGAGGCCTACCGCCGCAACATCTCCGACCTGCCGTGGATGACCCCCGACACCCGGGAGAAGGCCCTGGTCAAACTCGGCAAGTTCACCCCGAAGGTCGGCTACCCGGCCAAGTGGCGGGACTACAGCTCGCTGTGCGTCGATCGCGGCGACCTCATCGGGAACGTCGCGCGCGCATCGTCGTTCGAGCAGGATCGCGAGTTCGCGAAGATCGGCTCGCCGGTCGACCACGACGAGTGGTTCATGACGCCGCAGACGGTCAACGCCTACTACAACCCCGGCATGAACGAGATCGTGTTCCCCGCCGCGATCCTGCAGCCACCGTTCTTCGACCCCGAGGCCGATGACGCCGCCAACTACGGCGGGATCGGCGCGGTGATCGGTCATGAGATCGGCCACGGTTTCGACGACCAGGGCGCAAAGTACGACGGCGACGGCAATCTCGTCGACTGGTGGACCGACGCCGACCGGACCGAGTTCTCGTCGCGCACGCGCAAACTGATCGATCAGTACGGCGAGTTCACCCCGGTCGGCCTCGACTCCGAGTACAAGGTCAACGGCGAGTTCACGATCGGCGAGAACATCGGTGACCTCGGTGGGTTGTCGATCGGTCTCGTCGCGTATCAGATCGCCAACGAACCCGGCGCCGGGAGCGAAGCGAGCGGGCCGAATCCCGACGGCGCCGGGAGCGAAGCGAGCGGGCCGAATGACACCGGCGCCGGGAGCGAAGCGAGTGCGCCGCCGGTGATCGACGGGTTGACCGGCATCCAGCGTGTGTTCTTCAGCTGGGCTCAGATCTGGCGGACCAAGACCCGCGACGCCGAGGCCATCCGTCGACTGTCCATCGATCCGCATTCGCCGCCGGAGTTCCGGTGCAACGGCGTCGTCCGCAACATGGACGCCTTCTATGAGGCGTTCGACGTGAAGCCGGGTGACGCACTGTATCTGGACGAGGCTGAGCGCGTCCGGATCTGGTGAACGCGGTGCCCGACGCTGACGGAGGATCCCAGAACACGAGTTCCCCGGCGGCGCCGGGTACGGCCGGCTCTCTCGGGCTGGTGCGGGGGCGCGAACTCACGGTCGCTCTGCTCCGCCCGATCGGTGCGGCGGTCATCCTGCTCGCCGAGTATTTTCTGCTGCCCATCGACAAGGCGAGCGATCTGAACTATCTCGGGTTGGTGCTGGGCGCGGTTCTGCTGCTGGCGTTCTGCGTCTGGGAGGTCCGCAAGTTCGCGCACTCCGACCGTCCGGTCGCGACCGCGATGGAGATGCTCGTCGCGCTGGCCGGGTTCTACATCGTCGCCTTCGCAACGACGTATTTCCTGTTCTCCGAGTACGATCCCGGGAGCTTCAACGAGTCGCTCACCCGGGTCGACGCCCTCTACTTCTGTCTGACCGTGTTCACCACGACGGGTTTCGGTGACATCGCGCCGGATTCGCAGGGGGCGCGTATCGCGGTCTCCATCCAGATGGCGAGCACCCTGCTGCTACTCGGACTCGGCGTCCGGTTCCTCAATCTGCTGGTGACCCAGCGACGCCAGGTCACCGGACGGTGACCTGGCGTCGTTGAACGGGACCGGGGTTGAACGGGACCGGGTTGAACGGGACCGGGTTGATCCGGACCGCAGCTCAGGCGGCCGGGCTCAGTAGTCGTCCTCGCCGTAGACGATCATGCCGCGAATGTTGTTGCCCGCCAGCATGTCGTCGTAGGCCTCGTTGATCTGGTCGAGCCGGTAGGTCTTGGTCACCAGGTCGTCGAGGTTGAGCTTTCCGGCACGGTATTCGTTGAGCAGTGCCGGTACCTGCGTGCGCGGGCTCGCGCCACCGAAGATCGCGCCCTGCACGCGCTTCTGCATGAGGGTGAGGTCGAACAGGTTCATCTGGGCGTCCATCGACTGGAAGTTGCCCATGCCGACCACGACGACCTGCCCTGCCTTGCCGGTGAGCGCGAGGGCGGGGGCGATCATCGAGCCGTCGATCTCGCCCACGGTGAGGATCGTGGTGTTGGCCATCTTGCCCCACGTGATGTCACCGATCGCCTCGAGCGCGGCTTCCATCGACGGGAAGGTGTGTGTCGCACCGAGTTTCTCGGCCATCTGCAACTTGAACGGCACCGGATCGACGGCGATGACGTTGCGTGCGCCGGCGGCGGCCGCACCCTGGATCGAGTTGATGCCGACTCCACCGATGCCGACGACCACCACGGTGTCACCGGCGTGCGTGCCGCCGATCTCCACGGCCGAACCCCATCCGGTCGCGACGCCGCAGCCGAGCAGTGCAGCCGCCTGCAGCGGGATGTCGTCTTCGATCTTGACCAGCGACGCCTGGTTCACGGTGATGTACGGCGCGAAGGTACCGAGCATGCACATCTGCACGAGGGGGAGCCCGTCGGAGGTGAACGCGCGGTTGGTGTCGTCGGAGATGGACAGACCCGTCAGCAGGCGGGCTCCCTCGTCGCAGATGTTCTGCTGACCGCGCGAGCACGGCTCGCAGGTTCCGCAGGCGGGGATGAACGCGGTGACGACGTGGTCGCCTTCTTTGAGCTTCGTGACGCCTGGGCCGACCTTCGTCACCACACCCGCGCCCTCGTGGCCGCCGAGGACCGGCATCGGCGCGGGGCTGTCACCGGTCCGCAGATGATGGTCGGAGTGGCACAGGCCCGAGCTGACGAGCTTGACCTGGACCTCGCCCGCCACCGGGTCACCGAGTTCGAATTCCTCGATCTTCCACTCTTCGCCCGGATTCCGCAGAACTGCACCCTTGGTCTTCATACGTGCTCCCTTGCTCGTGCCGCCCCACTGGGGGCGTCAGATATCGCCGTCTGCTTATGCGACGTAGATCACATGGTGGTCGAACTCGGAGTCGGGCGCAGCAGATTCACCCGATCCATGGCACAAGATTGCGTGTGGTGTTCCAGCGAGCGGGTCAGTGCGCCATCCGGACGGTCGACGACACCGAATCCGCGGGCATGCAGCCGTTTTCTCGGCGCGGGTCGACCGCGCGCGCAGCCGACGCGTGTCACGATGAACGCATGCCGGACACGTCCGATTCGAGTCCCCGTCCCGTTCGCAGGATGCGCTGGCTCATCCCGGCCCTGCTCCTCCTCGGCTGGCTCGTCATCGGCGGTGTGACCGGCCCCTTCGCCGGGCAGCTGGCGAGCGTCGCGAGCAATGACAACAGCACGTTTCTCCCGTCCTCTGCCGAGTCGACGCAGGTCCAGAATCTGCTCGCCGATTTCCAGGACACCGACGAGATCCCCGCGATCGTCATCGCGGAACGGACCGGCGGGATCACCCCGGGTGATCTCGAGTTCCTGACCACCGCCACCGCGCCGCTGGCGGGCACCGACGGTTTCGGCCCGGCCGTCTCGCCGCCGATCCCGTCGGAGGACGGCGAGGCCGCCGAACTCTTCGTACCGATCTCCACGGAGGGTGAACCCGCCGACACCGTCGAAGTGCTGCGCGAGGCGCTGGCCGACGCGCCGGCCGGCCTGGACGTGGCCGTCACCGGCCCGGCGGGCCAGGTCGCCGATCTCGGCGAAGCCTTCGCCGGCATCGACGGCCTGCTGCTGCTGGTGGCCGGTTCCGTGGTGATCCTGATCCTCATCGTCGTGTACCGCAGCCCGATCCTGCCGTTCGTCGTGCTGGTCTCGGCGATCTTCGCCCTGGGCCTGGCGTCGGGGGCGGTCTACTTCCTGACCAAGCAGGGTGTCCTCGACCTCAACGGTCAGAGTCAGGGAATCCTGTTCATCCTCGTCTTCGGGGCGGCGACCGACTACGCGCTGCTGCTGGTCTCGCGGTATCGCGAGGAACTCATCGCCACCGACGACAAGTACGCGGCCATCCGGCAGGCGTGGCGGGCGACCATCGAACCGGTCGGCGCCTCGGCCGGCACGGTCATCGCCGGCGTCCTGTGTCTGCTGCTGTCGGATCTGAACTCCAACAAGAGCCTCGGCCCGGTCGCGGCGCTCGGCATCGTGGCGTCGTTCCTGGCGTCGATGACGTTCCTGCCCGCCGCGCTGGCGCTGCTCGGGCGCACCGCGTTCTGGCCGCTCCGACCGAAGTACGCGCCGTCCACCTCGGCCGACACCGGCGCCACCCACCGGCTGTGGAAGCGCATCGCCGACCGGGTGGCCGCGTCACCGCGCGCCATCTGGGCGGGCACGCTCATCCTCTTGCTCATCGGCGCCGCGTTCGCCCCGACGTTCAAGGCCGACGGCGTCGCCACGACCGATTACTTCATGGGAACCGTGGAATCGGTCGAGGGCGCGAAGGTGCAGGCCGAGCACTTCGACGCGGGCAGTGGGTCACCGACCTACGTCATCACCGCGGAGGCAAGCGGCGGCCAGGTGCTGGAAAAGGTGCGGGCCACCGAGGGTGTCGCGGGAGCCGACCTCGTGCGGGGCCCCGACCCCGCCGACACCGCCCCGCTGGTGCGCGACGGGAAGGTCGCGATCACCGCGACGCTCACCGACAACGCCGACTCGCTGGCCGCGCAGGACACCGTGATCGCCATCCGCGCGGCTGTCGACGGCGTGCCGGACACGCTGGTCGGCGGCACCACCGCGATCGACCTCGACACCCGCGAGACTTCCATCCACGACCGCAACCTGATCATCCCGATCGTGCTGCTTGTCGTCTTCGTCATCCTCGTGGCACTACTGCGCAGCATCCTCGCGCCGGCCATCCTGCTCGCCACGACGGTCCTGTCGTTCGCCGCGACGCTCGGGGTGGCGGCTCTGCTGTTCAACGGACCGTTCGGCTTCCCGGGCGCCGACCCGGTGGTGCCGCTGTTCGCGTTCGTCTTCCTCGTCGCCCTCGGCATCGACTACAACATCTTCCTGATGACGCGGGTGCGTGAGGAGACGCTCCGGCACGGGACGCGGCTCGGAATGATCCGGGGCCTGACCGCGACGGGCGGGGTCATCACCTCGGCCGGCGTGGTCCTCGCGGCGACTTTCGCCGCGCTCGCGGTGATCCCGCTGTTGTTCCTGTTCCAGGTCGCGTTCCTGGTGGCGTTCGGGGTGCTCGTCGACACGCTGATCGTGCGGACGCTGCTCGTGCCCGCCCTGACCCTCGACATCGGGCGACGGATCTGGTGGCCGAGCGCACTTGCGCGGAGCGATCACCGGGCGGAGAAGGTCGCTGCTGCAACGGAGTTCACCGATTCTGCGCCTCCGCATCCGGGAAAGGGTTAGCGTCGGGTATTCCACTCCCGAAGTGTCTGGCTGGTGACCGGAATGACTCTCATCGAACACAAGGCGCAGGGGCGTCAGGACTTCTCGTCGCTGCGTCAGGGCGGTCTCAACTGGGATTCATTTCCGTTGCGGCTCTTCGTCAAAGGCAACTCCCGGTTCTGGGACCCGGTCGCCATCGACTTCACCCAGGACGCACAGGACTGGGCCGAGCTGTCCGACGAGCAGCGCCGCAGCTCGACCTACCTGGTGAGCCAGTTCATCGCGGGGGAAGAGGCCGTCACCCAGGACATCCAGCCGTTCATGAAGGCGATGGCGTCCGAGGGACGATTCGGCGACGAGATGTACCTGTCGCAGTTCTGCTTCGAGGAGGCCAAACACACCCAGGTGTTCCGGCGGTGGATGGATGCCGTCGGTCTGACCGGCGACCTCCAGGCGTTCGTCGCCGACAACCCGTACTACCGCCGGCTGTTCTACGAGGAGCTCCCCGACTCGCTGCACGCGCTCGATCACGACCCGTCCCCGCGTAACCAGATCCGGGCGAGCGTCACCTACAACCACGTCATCGAGGGCAGTCTCGCGCTGACCGGATACCACGCATGGCAGAAGGTGTGCACCCGATACGGCATCTTCCCCGGGATGCAGAAGCTGATCCGCTTCATCGGCGACGACGAGCGACGCCACATGGCGTGGGGCACCTTCACCTGCCGACGCCACGTCGCGGCCGACGACTCGCTGTGGGAGACCGTCGGCGAGCGCATGAACGAGTTGCTCCCGCTCGCCCTGGGGATGATCGAGTGGGTGAACCAACAGTTCGAGGTCCAGCCGTTCGGCCTCGACAACAACGAGTTCCTCGGCTACGCCGCCGATCGTGCGCAGCGCAGGCTGTCGGCCATCGAGTCCGCCCGCGGACGACCCATCGCCGACATCGACCTCGACTACTCCCCCGAGGTCCTCGAGGACGCGATGGGCGAGGACGACGCGGCGCGCCTGCAGATGTGAGTCGTGACCGTCATCGCCGGTCGAGATCCACGACGCGGTCGGCGCGGGCCGTCACGAGCCCGCGGTTGTGGCTGATCAGCAGCAGGCCGGCGCCATCGTCGACGAGTTCGTCGAGCAGCGTCATCACCGCACGCGCGGCCATCGGGTCCAGCATGGCCGTCGGCTCGTCGCACAGCAGGATGCGCGGCGCCTGCACGATGAGCCGTCCGATACACGCACGCTGTAGCTGACCGTCACTGACCTGGGACGGGTATCGGTCCAGGAGCCCCGCGTCGAGTCCGACGCGGGCCGCGATCGGTTCGGCATCACAGTCGCGTCGCGCGATGGCCGCAGGTTCGGTGACGATCCGCCGCAGCGTCCACCGCGGGTCGGTGACGAGCCGGGGATGCTGGGCGAGTAGCCCGATGTCCCAGGGTCGGCGGTCGTCACCACGCCACTCGACCCGCCCTGCCGCCGCGGGAACCAGTCCGGCGAGGATGCGCAACAGGGTCGTCTTGCCGCTCCCCGATCGTCCGACGACACCGGTGACCGACCCGGCGGGCACGGTCACGTCGAGTTCGTCGAAGACGACGGTGCCGCCGAAGCGGGCGGTGAGGCCGGTGCCGAGCAGCGCGGTCATCGCACCGCCTCGAGGAACTCCGCCACATAGGCGTCGTCGGACGCAGCGAGCGCGTCGAAGCCGCCCTGCGCCACGATGCGGCCGGCGCGCATCACGGCCACCCGGTCGTTCGTGGTGTCGGCCCGCCGGCGCAGCGTCTCGATGTCGTGGGTGATCACCAGTACTGCCGCGCCCCTGAGCGCCGCCGCGGCGAGGAGGTCCCAGATCTCGGCCGCGAGGTGGGCATCCAGCGCCGAGGTGGGTTCGTCGGCGACGAGGATCGCGGGCTCGCCGGCGATCGCGGCGGCGATCGCGGCGCGCTGTGCCATGCCACCGGAGAGCTCGTGCGGGTACAGCCGCAACGCGACGGGATCGAGGTGCACCCGGCGGCAGAGTTCAGCGGCATCGGCCGAACCGCCGAGGGCGGCGATCACCTCGTCGAGCTGGGCACCGATCGTCCGGACCGGGGTGAACGAGGTGGCCGCCGACTGCGGCACATGGCCGACGCGGTGTCCGCGAAGCCGACGCCATCTCGGGTCACGGCCGAGAAGCGCGTCGTCGACGAACTCCTCCCCGTCCAGACGGAGTCGTCCGGTCGCGGCGGACCCGGGAGGCAGGAGCCCGGACAGCACCGCCGCGATCATCGATTTGCCGCAGCCGGACTCGCCGACGAGTGCGGTCATCGAACCGGCCGTCAGGTCGAGTGAGACGTCGTCGAGGACCCGGACCGCGGACCGGCGCCACCGCCCGCGGACGACGATCTCGACGCTCACGTCGTCGAGGCGGGCGCTCACCGCCAGACCTCCCCCGTCGGCGGCAGGGTGAGCCGCCGCAACGAGGCGGCCGCGGCCGCGCACGCCAGTGCCGTCACCATGAGCGCGATGCCCGGCACCGCGAGGGCCCACCACGCTCCGGTGAGGACGTCGCCGCGCGCCTGGCCGAGAAGGGTGCCCAGGCTCGCGGAGTCGGGCGAGAGCCCGACCCCCAGGAAGGACAGGGTCGTCTCGTGCCAGACCGCGTGTGGGAGCAGCACGGTCATGGCGACCAGGATCTGTCCGCTCACAGCGGGCAGCAGGTGCCGGGTCGCGACGAAGGTGCGCGATGCCCCGGACAGCCGCGCCGCCTCGACCCACCCCGACGACGTCGCCTCGAGCAGTTCGGCGCGCACCACCCGGGCCACGGCAGGCCAGTGGGTCAGGGCGATCGACGCGATGATCGCGACCGGCTCGCCCCGCCACATCGCGGCGATCACCACGCCGACAACGAGGTGCGGCAGTGCGTTCACGCCGTCGACGACTCGCATCACCAGGGCGTCGAACCATCCACCCACCGTCACCGATCCGACGCCGATCAGCACGCCCAGCGCCGTCGCGATCACGGCACACAGAGCGGCGATGAAGAGCGAGATACGCAGTCCCTCAGCAGTTCTCACGCCGAGGTCGTAACCCGAGTGATCTGTGCCCAGGCGGGCGTCGGCGCCGGGCGGGAGCAACGCCCCGGCGAAGTCGGCGGTCTGGTCACCCGCCACCAGGGGCACGCCGACGGCGAGAGACGCGATCACACCCAGGACGATCCACGGCGCGAGCAGGAGAGCCCGGTCGCCGAGCGTGCGGGCTCCGGTGTGTGCCGCCGTGGCGTGGGTTCGCTCGGTCATGCCCGCAGCCTGATCCGCGGATCGATCCACACCGCGGCCGCATCGGAGAGGGCGGAACCGACGAGCACCAGGATCGCCGACCCGACGGCAAGCGCGGCCAGCAGCGGGAAGTCGAGTGCCACCGCGGAATCGACCAGTGCCTCGGCCAGCCCCGGCCATCCGAAGATCGCCTCGACGATCGCGGCGCCGGCGATCAGTTCGGGGAGCCGTGTCCCGAGGAGAGCGAGGGTCGGCAGTACCGACACGGGGACGATGTGACCCGTCAGCAGTCTCCGCCCCGCGATGCCCCGGGCGCGTGCAGCGCGTATCGCATCGGATGCGGCGGCGTCGACGACGGCGGCGCGCATGGTCAGCAGCAACCACGGGATCATCGACACGGTCAGGGCCGTATACGGCAGTACCGCATGGGTGAGCAGACCGTCGACCGAATAGTCGTCACCGGGGCGTCGGGCACCAGAGGTCGGCAACCATCCCAGTCCGACCGCGAACACGCTGACCAGGATCAGCGACACCACGAACGGTGGCGTCGCGGCGAGCACGGCGGCGAGCGACGTGCACAGCCGATCGAGCAGGCCACCCCGGCGCATGCCGATGAACGCACCGACCAGGATGGCGACGACCGCCGCCGACAGCAGTGCCGCCGATGACATCCCCAGTGTGAACGGAAGGCGCTGGCCGATGACCTCGACAACGGGTTGTCCCTTCGTCGACGACCACCCGAGGTCGCCGTGGAGCAGGGCACCCCACCAGTTCCACCAGGACCGCAGCCAGTGTTGGTCGAGGTCGTAGGCGGCCGAGACCGCTTGCCGTTGCGCGGGGGTCGCCGACTGGTAGTTGTCACCCAGGTGAGCGGTGAGCGGATCGAAGGGAGACGCCGCGGCGACCGCGAAGATGCCCAGCGACACCAGGACCGTCGTGGGGATCATCAGCAGCAGACGACGAAGCAGCAGCACACCCGTGGCGCGCAGGCGGGACCTCCCCCGCGACGGCTGGCGGGGTGTGTCGACGAGACCTGCTGACCCCGCGGGCGTCTCGGGCGGGGCGACGACCGACGTCACGAGTTCGGTTGCCACGACGGGAAGTTCCACCACGGCCCCCAGGTCACCCCGTGCGAATGGGGCTCGAGGATCGGCGCGTCGTGGTGCCACCCCGCACCGCGGGAGACATAGGTGTGGTGGAGGAAGGCCAGGAACACGTAGGACGGTTGCTCCACATATAGCTGTTGAATTCGCTTGTACCGCAGATCGTTCTCCGGGCCGGGCGCGCTCATGCGTGCCTGATCGAGGAGCGCGTCGAGCCCGGGAGCGGTGAGATCGCCGGGGTTGGCGTACGGCGACGAATCGGGGATGCGGGTGTGCAGAGTGTCGTAGACCTGCGAGTCGATGCTGTACGGCGTCGCCCCTCCACCCAGAAGCACCGCCGCTGTTCCGAGTTCGGAGTCGATGTCGTCCCAGCTGGTGCCGCGGGTCAGCACTTCCACCCCGATCTTCTTCATCGACGCCGCGAACGCGACCGCGAGGTCGCGACGGAGAGTGTCCTGCGCGTTGTAGAGCAGCGGGAACGATGCCCGGTCTGTACCCCGGGTGCGGACACCGTCGGCACCGACCCGCCATCCGGCGTCATCGAGCGCGGCCGCCGCGGCCGTGGGGTCGAAGGCGAATTGTGCACCCGTGTCGTACACGGCGGTCCCGTACACCGAGGCGACCGGCGTACTGGCGGGTTCGCCCGCGCCGGCGAGCACGTCGTCGACGACGCCCTGCCGGTCGACGCCCAGGTTCAAGGCGAGCCGGGCGGCCGGATCGGCGGTGAACGGATTCGTCCCGGGCAGTGAGATCCCACGCCAGTCCGCGGACTTCACCGAGACCACGTCGATGCCGTCGCGACCCGCGAGACCGTCGGCGAGGCGCGGCGGCAGACCGGCGCCGTCGATCTCTCCGGCCGCGATCCGCTGCGCGCGCGTGTTGTCGTCGGGAACGTGGCTGTAGACGATGCGCCGGACCGCCGGACGGTCACCCCGATGATCCTCGCGGGCAACGAGAACCGCCTGATCGGGGTCGAGCGACTCGAGCCGGTACGCGCCCGTCCCCACCGGTTGGGTGTTCAGTGCCCACTCCGCCGCCGGCGCGTTCTCCACCCGCTCGGACGGCACGACGCCCACCAGCAGGTACGGCGACGGGTCGGCATCGGTGTTCATGCGGACCGTGACCGACTGCGCCCCTTCGGCTTCGACGGCGACGATCGGCGCGAAGTCGGTCGAGATCTCCGACGCGACCAGGGGGTCGGCCAGCGCCCGGTAGGTCGCGACGACGTCGGCGGCATCGAAGGCGGTGCCGTCGGAGAACGTCACACCAGTCCTGAGCGGTACCCGCCACGTCCGGGGCGCTATCCGTTCGGGTTTCGACTCGGCGAGCGCCGGGACGAGGTCGGGGACGCGGTCGTCACCGTCGGCTGCCGGGATGAGCAGACCGTCGTAGAGAGGTGAGACACCGAGCTGTGCGTAACCGAGCATCGGGTTGAAGTCGCCCAACTCCTGACTTTCGCCGAGGACGATCTGGTCGGTCGCCGACGCCCGGTCCGACGTCGAGCACCCGGCGAGTGCAACCGTCGCCAGGAGCACCGCGGCCCCGGCAGTGGCCGATCTCCGAACGGTCGACGACGTTCCCCCCACATCTGTGTGCACAGACATATGTTCTCCCGAACACACATTTGCCGCCAACGGAGGCGGTGGTGGACGATGGGCGGCATACCTGCAGACACCCGCCGAGGCGACGAGGAGTACCGGTGACCGACTTCGACCCGGACTCGTGGGCTGCGCGATTCATGCTGCTCAGCGACCCGACGCGGTTGCGCCTGGTCGCCGAGATGCACGCCCGGCCCGGTTCCACCGTCGCCGAACTCGCCACTCGTATCGGCATCACCGAGAACGCCGCCTCGCAGTCGATCCGCAAGCTGCGCGACCAGGGTTGGGTCCGATCGGAGAAAGTCGGCCGCATGGTCCACTACGAGGTCGTCGGTGACGCGATCGTGCATCGCATCCTGCACGACATCATCGGAGTCGGGCACCTCACCTCTCCAGATAGGTCGGATCATGCCCACCCGGTGACAACGGATTAGAACACGTTCTAGTCTGGTCGTCGTGGATGTCACCTTCGATGCGACCAAACGGGAACTGACGACCGACCAGGGCACGCTGCGCTATCACGAGGCAGGCGACGCCGACGCGCCACCGCTGATCCTGTTGCACGGTTCCGGGCCTGGCGTGACCGGTTGGCGCAACTACCGCGGGAACCTCGGGCACTTCGCGCGGACACACCACTGCTTCGTGATCGAGTTCCCCGGGTTCGGGGTGAGCGACGCCGTCGAAGGTCACCCGGTGCTGACCGCCGGCAGTTCGGTCATCCGGTTCATGGACGCACTCGGCATCGACAAGGCCGCGATGATCGGCAACTCGATGGGTGGCGTCGTCGGCATCAACCTGGCGATCAAGAAGCCCGAGCGTGTCGAGAAGCTCGTCACCATCGGCGGCGTCGGCCCGAATGTGTTCAGCCCCAGCCCCAGTGAGGGCCTGCGCCTGCTGCAGGAGTTCACCGACGCCCCCGACAGTGACCTCGACGGCAAACGGGACAAGCTGGTCCGGTGGCTGAACTCGATGGTCTTCGACCGCTCGCTCGTCACCGAGGAGCTCATCGAGGAGCGATGGGAAGCGGCCATCAATCCCGACGCGCAGAAGACGGCGCAGATGATGTACGGCTCAGCGGCTTTCGAGATGCAGCAGCAGTTCATGGCCGCCTCCGACAACCCGCCGTACTGGGCGTCGATGCACAAGGTCGCCTGCCCGACGCTGCTGACCTGGGGCCGCGACGACCGCGTCAGCCCTCCGGACATGTCGATGATCCCGATGCGTCTCATCCCCGACGCGGAACTTCACATCTTCCCCAAGTGTGGGCACTGGGTGATGATCGAGGCCAAGGCCGCCTTCGAGGCAGCCGTCACCTCCTTCCTGACCCGTTGACCCTCCGGGCGGCGCCGGTCCCGCCGCCGACCTCCGGGGATGGGTAACCTCGACCACCATGGATGGTGTCGACGTCATCGTGTCCCACTGGGCCGTGGCCCGTCCCGAGCTCGACGTCTCGGCCCTGAAGGTCTTCGGCCGGCTCCACCGCAGCTTCCTCGTCTACAAGGCGCGCATCGCGTCGACCTTCGACGAGCACGACATCACCGACTCCGGTTTCGACGTCCTCGCCTGTCTGCGCCGAGCCGTCCCCGACCATCGCCTGACCGCGGGCGAACTCGCCGAACAGACCCTCGTCACCACGGGCGGTCTGTCCCTGCGCGTGAAGCGCCTCGAGGAGGCCGGCCTGGTCACGCGCACGCGCGACAGATCTGACGCGCGTGTCGTCTATGTCGAACTCACGCCGGCCGGCTCGGAACTGGTCGATCGCATCGCCGACGAACACTTCGCGAAACTCGAGACGATGCTCGCCGAACTGTCGTCGGATGAGGCGGCCGACCTTGCGAGGCTGCTCGGGAAGCTGGAGCACTCCGCGCGCTTCGCCGTCCTGGGCGACGGTCTCGATCCGGGCGAATCGGATCCGATCGCAGCGCTCTGACCTCTCCGGTCGAAAAATTTTCTGCCGGGCCGTGATGGCCGACACACCCCATGTGACCTGCGTCTCCGCTGTTTCGCCGACGTAAAACCGGCGTTACAGAGCTCTGTACTGCGACTTCCCCGGTTGACCTCTTAGCGCTAAGGCTTTACAACTGTCTTAGCGCAAAGATATTCCTCCGGACCATCTCGGTCTTCTGCCCCGAACGGAATCGCATGCCCCTCGTGACCAGTACCCCCGAACACCTCACGGTCGACTCCCGTGATCTCGACGACCGCATCCACGTCGGCGGCCACTGGGAGGTCGGTGGCGGTGACCTGATCGAATCCGTCGACCCGTCGACCGGCCGGGTCTTCGCGACCCTGCACGCGGCGACACCGGCGGACGTGGACAGCGCGGTCCGGGCAGGTCTGCAAGCTGCGCACGAAAGCGGTTGGGCGAGCGCACTTCCCCACGAGCGCGCCGCGGTGCTGCACCGGATCGGCGACGGGATCGACGCCGCCCGCGATCGCATCGCGCGGCTGCAGACCCTCGACACCGGCAAGACCCTCGGCGAGACGACGGCACTGGCTGTGAGTGCGGCCAACACCTTTCGATACATGGCGGCTGCCGCGGAGACCTCCGACGGCGCGCTCACGACCCCGCGCGGCCCGTGGCTGACGATGTCGACGCATCGTCCGATGGGTGTCGTCGGTGCCATCACCCCGTGGAACTCGCCGATCGCGTCCGACGCCCAGAAGCTGGCGCCCGCGCTCGCAGCGGGCAACGCGGTCATCAGCAAGCCGCCGGTCTGGGCGCCATGGGTGACCTTGCTGCTGGCCCGTATCTGCGAAGAGGCCGGACTGCCGCGCGGCCTGCTCTCGGTTCTGCCCGGCCCTGGTCGGACCGTGGGCGAGGCCATCGTGCGTCACCCCGACGTCGCGAAGGTGTCGTTCACCGGTGGGACGAGCACCGGGCGCCACCTCGGTCGGATCGCGGCCGACAAGCTCATGCCGATCACGCTGGAGCTGGGCGGTAAGTCCCCGACCATCGTCTTCGCCGACGCCGATCTCGAACGCGCCGCGCAGGGCGTGCTGTATGGCATCTTCTCGTCGAGCGGACAGAGCTGCATCGCCGGCTCGCGAGTGTTCGTGCAGCGCAGCATCGTCGAGTCCTTCACCGACGATCTGGTGCGGCGCGCCAAGCAGCTGCGCATGGGCCCGGGTACCGACCCCGGCACCGACGTCGCACCGATGATCTCGGCCGCGCATCGCGACTCGGTGGCCGAGAAGGTCAACCGTGCCATGGCCGACGGCGCCGAAGTGCGCTGCGGTGGCGCGGTTCCCGTCGACGGTCCGCTGGCCGATGGTTGGTACTACCCGCCCACGGTGCTGACCGGGGTGGCCAACACCGACCGGATCAGCCAGGAGGAGATCTTCGGTCCGGTCGCGGTGATCATCCCGTTCGACGACGAGGCCGATGTCGTGGCGCAGGCCAACGACACCGTCTACGGACTGGCCTGCGGAGTGTGGACCGAGGACTACCGCCGCGCCCTGCGGGTCGGCGAGGCCGTCGACGCCGGAACCGTCTGGGTCAACACCTACAAGCAGTTCTCGATCTCGACGCCGTTCACCGGGCTCCGCGACAGCGGGCTCGGTACCGAGAAGGGACGCGAGGCGATTCGCCAGTACTCCGACCAGAAGAGCATCTACCTCGACCGCAGCGACGAGCCGATCGCATGGGGGCGCCGGCCGTGACCGCGCCATCCGTGCATCGCGACGACATCCACACCCCGACGGAAGGAACCACACCCATGACCGCCCCAGCCTCGACCACCGCAGCCTCGACCACCCCAGCCACATCAGACCACGACACCGCGCACCCCTATAGCCCCGCGTTCGCCGTCGCCGGTTTCGGATTCGTCTCCGGCGCACTGTCGGTGGACGAGCACGGCGTGGCCGTGCCGGGTGTCGAGGCCGCACTCGACGCGGCGATGGCCCGGCTCGGCGAACGACTGGCCACCATCGACATGACCCTCGCAGACATCGTCAAGACCACCTATTTCGTCACCGACGTCTCGCTGCGCGATGCCGCGAACCGTCACTACGAGAGCGTCTTCGACGCACCGCGCCCGGCCCGGTCGTTCGTCGAGGTGGCCGCGCTGCCCTATGGCGCGACCGTCGAGATCGAGGCGATCGCCCACTCGTCCTGACCGGACCACCTCCGCACCAATCCCACCCAGAACACCGAGAGGAATCATCACCATGACCGCACCAGAGAAGACCGTCGCCGACCTCGAGCAGCAGATCGACTCGTGCATCGCCAGCCGCGAGACCCGCCACGAGGACTGGGACACACTGGGTTTCCAGGCCGCCGCCGGCGGCGACCGCTTCAAGCGCGCCCAGATCCGCTACATCGGCTCGGGCGCCACCGGCAACCACGAGAACGACAACCGGACCCTGCCGTCGGACCACTTCACGTTCTCCAACATGCGCCTGCCCGCCGGGGCCGTCGGACCCGAGCACACCCACCACGACGTCGAAGAGGTGTTCTTCGTCCTCGAGGGTGAGCTCGAGGTCGCCGTCCACGACGTGGAGGACGGCACCAAGAAGGCGGTCCGTCGTCTCGGTTACCGCGACCTGATCCGCGTGCCCGCCGGCGTCCCCCGCAGCCTCGCCAACGTCGGCGACACCGACGCGCTGTTCTGCGTGATCATCGGCGCCGAGAAGCCGCAGCTGCCCACCTACCCGCCGAGCTCGGAGATGTTCGGCGTCACGCGCTGAGCCTCGTCCTGCCCGTACCCGAACCCGAGAGGTGCCCACCATGTCCGCAGACACGACGAGAGTCCTTCGCGTGCACCAGAAGACCTGGGAGGCCGACGGCGTCACGAGCATCACCCTCGTGGATCCGTCCGGTGCCGAACTCCCGCGCTGGGAACCGGGGTCGCATGTCGCGCTTCGTCTGCCGGACGGGCTCGTGCGGGAGTACTCGCTGTGCTCGGCGCCGGAGGACTCGTCGCGCTGGACCGTGGCCGTCCTCCGGGCCGAGAAGTCCCGGGGCGGAAGCACATATGTCCATGACCGACTGTCCGTCGGCGCCGAGATCGAGGTCGACGGTCCGCGCAACGCCTTCGCCGTCGACCCCGATGCCGCGCACCACATCCTGATCGCCGGCGGCGTCGGCATCACCCCGATCGTCGCGATGATGCGCCGGCTGGAGTCCGAGGGCGGGTCCTGGCGGATGCTGTACGCGGGCCGGTCACGACGGTCGATGGCGTTCGTCGACGAGGTGGCCGCGCACTCGGCGTCGGTCGTTCATGCCGACGACGAGCGCGGCGGATTGCCCGACCTGAGAGCGCTGTTCGAGGACGTGCCGCCCGGATCGGTGGCGTACTGCTGCGGGCCCGGCGCACTGCTCGACGCCGTCGCCGGCGTCGTCCCTCCGGAGATCCCCCTGCGCAGCGAACGTTTCGCCGCGCCGGTCGTCGAGGTGGACACCGGCGGGGACACGGCCTTCGACGTCGTCCTCGAACGGACCGGTCAGCGGATCCCGGTACCGGCCGAGAGGTCCGTGCTCGACGCCCTCGCCGACGCCGGCGTCGATGTCCCCAGCTCCTGCACCGAAGGCATCTGCGGAACCTGCGAGGTCGGGGTCGTTAAGGGCGACCTCGACCACCGCGACTTCGTACTCACCGACACCGAACATGCGAGCGGCCAGACGATGCTTCCGTGCGTCTCGCGTTGCCACTCAGCCGAACTCGTACTCGACCTCTAGGGGAATCCCGTGCTCTACTCCCAGCTTCCCGTTCTCACCGACCAGCCGGTGTGCCGACTGCGCAGCCTGCGGTCGGTCACACTGAGCGTCCCCGATCCCCTGGCCTCGCGGGACTTCTACCACGAGGTGTGGGGACTGAGCACGGTCGACGAGGACGGCGACCGGTTCTGGCTCCGCGCCACCGGCACCGAGCACCACGTCCTGGACCTCTGCCGGGGCGACTCGAACGCCCTGGGCGGCTTCAGCTTCGCGCTGGGGACACCTCGCGAGGTCGACGACGCCGCCCGCGCACTCGATCGGATCGGTGTACCGCTGCTCCGCGAGCCCGGTCCGCTCGACGACGCCGGTGGCGGTTACGGTCTCGCACTGGTCGATCCGGAGGGACGCACCGTCGAGCTGTCGGCGGACGTCCACGCCGTGTCGTCGCAGGAGCCGGCGGGCCGTCGTGCCATCCCGCGCAAGATCGCCCACGTCGTCCTGAACACCACCGACATCGAACGGATCACGGCGTTCTACACCCAGGTCCTCGGAATGCGGGTGTCGGACTGGTCGGAGCGCCAGATGTCATTCCTCCGGTGCAACTCCGAGCATCACGTCATCGCGCTGAACCAGGCGGCGTGGCCGGCGCTCAACCACGTCGCCTACGAGATGACCTCGATCGACCACTTCATGCGCGGCATCGGCAACCTGCGCTCCCACGGGATCTCGCCGCAGTGGGGTCCGGGCCGCCACGGCCCCGGCGACAACACATTCTCCTACTTCACCGATCCGGCGGGGCTCGTCTGCGAGTACACCTCCGAGGTGGCGCAGATCGACGAGGACGCATGGCTGTGCCGGACCTGGCGACGCACGCCCGAACTGTCCGATCAGTGGGGCACCGCAGGCCCGCCGACGACCGCGGTCCGCTCGGCGATGGCCGGCATTCCCGACCACGGTGTGAGCTCCCTGGTGACACCGCGAGACCCCGACTACTTCATCGCCTTGCCCGAACCCGTGGGTGTCGCATGATCACCGCCACACCAGTTCTCGAACGCGTGCACGTCGAGGCCCACCCGTCCGGACGCGAGGTCCGCGGCGAACACGACGCGGTGCTGCTGCACGGCATCGGCGGAGCGGCGTCGTCCTGTGCACCGCTCGCCGCACGACTCGCCGCCGCGGGACTGAACTGCTGGTGTCCCGACGCGCCCGGTTACGGACGTTCCCACGATCCACGCGCCGGCGTCGACCCGGTGGACGAGATCGCCGACGTGGTGCGTGCGCTGTCCCCGGACCGGCCGGTCGTCCTGCTCGGCACGTCCTGGGGCGGGGTGATCGCGATGGCACTCGCGATCCGGCACCCCGGCCTCGTCAGCGCGCTCGTCGTCGCCGACAGCACCCGCGGCTCGGGCACCTCCGCGCACAGGGCGGCCGCCATGCGATCGCGCGTGACCGGTCTCGCCGACCGCGGCCCCGCCGCGGTGGCGGCCGAGCGGGCGGGGGCACTCACCGCCCCGGGCGCCGACCCCTCGATCACCGCCGAGGTCCAGCGCACCATGTCAGCCGTGCGTCTGCCCGGATTCGGGGTCGCGGCGGAGTTCATGGCCGCCACCGACCTCGGCGCCGACCTGGCCTCCATCACCGCACCCACCCTCGTCGTCGTCGGCGAGCACGACACCATCACCGGAGTCGACGAGTCGCGCCTCCTGGCCGAACGCATCCCCGGGGCCGTGCTACGCATCGTCCCCGACGCCGGACACGTCGCCATCCAGGAACGCCCCGGCACGGTCGCCGACCACGTCATGGACTTCCTCGGGAGCCTGCCGTGAACGCCGGCACGGTCGTCGTGACCGGTGGCGGGCGCGGTCTCGGCAGGGCCATCGCCGAGCGGCTCGGCCGGGACGGTCATCGGCTCGTGATCGCCGAACGCGACGCCGAGACCGCCGGTCGCGCGGAGGCCGCACTCCGCGAGAGCGGCCACGACGCGCTCGCCATCGTCACCGACATCGCCGACGTCGACTCCGTGCGGGCACTCGCCGATCGTCTCGACGACGACGGTGACCGGGTCGTGGGGTTGGTCAACAACGCCGCGATCGCCGACGGCGTCGGCGGTGCGACGTTCTTCGAACTCGCCGACGACGAGTTCGGCCGACTGACCGACGTCAATGTCCGCGGCACCTGGTCGGTCACGAAGTACCTGTGGCCGTTGCTCTCCCGCTCTCAGGGCGCTGTGGTCAACATCGCCTCCGACGTCGCCATGTACGGGTCGCCGCGGCTGGTGCACTATGTGTCGTCCAAGGCCGCGGTCATCGGCATGACGCGATCGATGGCCCGCGACGCCGGCCCACACGGTGTCCGCGTCAATGCCGTTGCGCCCGGGCTGATCCGGGTCGAGGCCACCGAGGGTGTTCCCGAAGACCGGTACCGCACCTACGCCGCCGGACGCGCACTCGACCGCGAACAGACCCCGCAGGACGTGGCCGGTGTGGTCCGCTTCCTGTTGTCCGAGGACGCCGCTTTCGTCACCGGTCAGACCATCGTCGTCGACGGCGGTTTCATCTTCCGCTGAACGACGCGGCCCCGCACCACCTTTCCCCACCACCAGCCCCGAGGAGTACCCATGGACCTGCAACTCGCCGGTCGCCGGCTGCTGATCACCGGCGCGAGCTCCGGCATCGGTCTCGCCACCGCCCGGCTCCTCGCCGAGGAAGGCGCGCGGCTGGCACTCTGCGCCCGGGACGAGGACCGCCTTCGCTCCGCGACAGCCGATCTCGCCGCGATCACCGACGTGGTCACCGCCTCGTGCGACGTCACCAGCCGCGCGTCGGTCGACGCATTCGTCGCCACCGCCGTTGATCGCCTCGGTGGTCTCGACGGCGTGGTCTGCAACGCCGGCCGGTCGCTCATGCGGTCACTCGACGAGACCACCGACGAGGAGATCCGTGACGAGTTCGACCTCAAGATCTTCGGCGCCCTGCACGTCATTCGTGCCACCCGTGCCGCGCTCGCGGCGTCGGACCGCGGCGCCGTGGTGATCGTCAACGCCATCCTGTCGCGGCAGCCCGAAACCCGCCTGGCAGTCACGTCCGCGGCCCGGGCGGGCCTGCTGAACCTGTCGAGCTCGCTCGCCGAGGAGCTCGCGACCGACGGGACGCGCGTCAACTCGGTGCTGCTCGGCCTCATCGACACCGGGCAGTGGCAGCGCCGGTTCGCCGAGAGCGGCGCCGACGACTTCGCGGCGTGGAGCGCGGAGATCGCCGATGACCGCGGAATCGCACTGGGACGCTTCGGCTCCGCCGACGAGCTCGCGTTTCCCATCGCCACCCTGCTCTCGCCGCGGAACAGCTACACGACCGGCGCCACGCTCGAGGTCGGCGGCGGGGTGCACCGCTATGTCTGATCGCGCTCTTGCCTGACACGAGTCCCGCCCTCCCCATACGAACCCAGCAACAGGAGATCCATCCGATGACCGAACACACCGAGAACCGCCGACCCACCGGCGGCGACGTCCTCGTCGAGGTGCTGCGCCGGCACGGCGTCACCACCGTCTTCGGGGTCATCAGCATCCACAATCTCCCGCTCGTCGAAGCCGTCGACCGCGACCTCGTGTTCGTCGAGATGCGGCACGAGGCTGCCGCGGTCAACGCCGCCGACGGATTCGCCCGCGCGTCAGGCGGTCTCGGCGTCGCGCTGACCAGTACCGGTACCGGGGCCGGAAATGCCGCGGGCTCGATGGTGGAGGCATTGACCGCGGGCAGCCGCGTCCTGCACATCACCGGACAGATCGAGAGCGAGTTCCTCGCACCCGGCCGGCCGGCCGCCAGTCGCGGGGTCATCCACGAGTTCCCGGCCCAGCCGCAGATGCTCGACGCGATCTCGGCGTACTCCACCACCATCACCGAGGCCAAGGACGTCGAGGCCGAACTCGAGACCGCCATCGCGCGGATCCTCGCCGCACCGTCGGGCCCCGCCAGCGTCGAATGGCCCACGGACCTCCAGTATCTCGCCTCACCGGACGCCCAGCGACCGGCTCCGTCGACGCCGGTCGCACTGCCCGTGGCCGACACCGACGCCATCGCCCGCGCCACCGATCTGCTGCGGAACGCGCAACGGCCTCTGCTCTGGCTGGGTGGCGGGGCCGCCGGTGCCGGTGACCAGGTGGCCGAGCTCGCGCGGAGCCTCGGCGCGGGCATCGTCACCAGCAACTCCGGACGCGGGATCGTCGCCGAGGATGTCCCGCTGGTCATCGGCAACTTCGGCACCACTCCCGCGGTACGAGCGCTGCTCGACGACGCCGACCTGCTCCTCGCCGTCGGCACGCACTTCCGGTCGAACGAGACGGCGTCCTACTCGCTGTCGCTGCCGGCGACCATGATCCAGATCGACGTCGAGCCGACGACGATCGGCCGGGTCTATCCCGCCACGGTAGGACTCACCGGCGATGCGGCACACACGATCACGGCGATCCTCGACCGCCTCGACACGGTCGCCACCGTCGACGAGTGGCCCGCCCGGGTGACAGCGGTCCGTGAGGAGGTCCGGGCCGATCTCACGACCTACATCGGCGGTTACGCCGAGATCTGCACGGCGATCCGCACTGCGCTGCCTCGCCGCTCGGTGATCGCCCGCGACGTGACGATCCCGTCGAGCCAATGGGGCAACCGCCTGCTCCCGATCTACGAGCGCGGCACCAACATCTTCCCGCTCGGCGGCGGCATCGGTCAGGGACTCGCCATGGGAATCGGTGCGGCGCATGCCCGGCCCGACGTCCCTACACTTGTGCTGGCCGGCGACGGCGGACTCGCCGTCCACCTGGGCGAGCTCGCCTCCCTGGCCGGGTCGGGCGCCCCGGTGATCGTGCTGGTCGTCAACGACGGCGGTTACGGAGTGCTGCGGAACATGCAGCAGAAGAACGGCTTCCGACGTTCGGGTGTCGACCTCCACACCCCGCGGTTCGACCTGCTGGCCGCGTCGATGGACATCCCCTACCGGCTCGTGCGGGGTCCGGGCGTCATCGCCGAGGCCCTCGAGGCCGCGGTGCAACGCGGCGGACCGTCGTTCATCGAGGTGGATGTCGAGGCCATCGAGCCCGCTCCCGGCCCGTTCGTCCCACCCGTGCACGTTCCCACCGAGCACAATCCGTCGGGGGCTTCGTCATGACCACCCCGGCCCTCTGGTGGGGTGATGACCTCGCGACGCGGGTGCGTTCGGGAGACCAGGCCCACGTCTTCGCCTCCGGTACCGATGTCGCCGACGCGGTCGCACTTGCCGTCGAGAATCCGGAACTCGTGCTCAGTCTCATCCTGGCCGAGCCCGCACCACTCACCGCGGAGACGACGAAGATACTTCCTTCCGTGCGGGTTCCGACCCTGGTGCTCGCCTCCGCGCCAGACGCCGACACCGATCTCGGTGCGGCGCAGACGCTTGCCGGCGACATCGACAACGGTGTCTTCGTCGTTCTCGACGGCGCCCCCGTCCCCGCGCACACCGAGTGCCGGGAGTCCTTCGAGGAGTGGGCCGTCTCATTCGTCGCGATCGCCGAGGGCCTCGCCGCCCGCGACGGCCGCCTCCTCGCCCAGCCCACCCCACTCATCGACGAAGGAGTTCTCCGATGATGACTCGCCCAGCCCGCGAGCCCTACCTCGAGACGCACCAGACACATCCGGAACCGCTGACCCCCTACGAGCTCAAGCTCGCCGGTTCCGTCACCGAGATCTTCACCGCGGGGGCAACGACTCTCGACGAGGTCACCGACGGCCTGAACGCCCTCGGTCTCCACGGACCCGACGGTGGTCCGTGGACCGCCGAGACCTTCCGCGCCGAGATGCGCAGATTGGGGAAATGACATGACAACCACACAGCCCACCTCCGACCAGAGGTCCGCGTCCCGCGAACGGCCCTCCGCGCGACGGACCCCGACCTACGCCGTGGGGACCCGCCGTCACCTCGACGCCGACGAGATCGCGGCGACGGGACTCCGGGACCGCTGGTACCCGATCCTCCCGTCGCGGATGCTCGAACCCGGCGCCATGGTCCCGGTCCGTCGGCTCGAGGTCGACTGGGTGCTGTTCCGCGACGCGCAGGGACGGGTCCGCATGCTCGAGGATCGGTGTCCCCACCGCAGCGCGCCGCTGTCGGTGGGCCAACATCTCGGGGACCGCATCGCCTGCGCGTATCACGGTGTCCAGGTGGACGGCGAAGGCACCGTCGTGTCGGTGCCGGGAATGCCGGGGTGTGCCCTCGAGGGCCGCCGGGCGACGGTGTCGCTCGAGGTGGTCGAGGCAGCCGACACGATCTTCGCCTTCCTTCCGCTCACCGCCGAGTCGGTGCCCACCCCGTTCGTGCTGCCCGACCGGCTGTCCGATCCGGAGGTGTCGTGGTTCGGCAACTTCGCCGAATGGGCGGGACCGTGGCGCTTCTACATGGACAACGTCCTCGACCCCATGCACGGCGCTTTCCTGCACCGCAATTCGCATTCGATGTTCGGTGGCGACACCTCGGCGCGGTTCCGCATCCGCGAGACCGACCGCGGCTTCTTCTTCGAGAAGACCGACCAGCGCGGCGTCAACTTCGACTGGGTCGAGTTCGTCCGCGGATCAATGGATTACGTCGACCTCGAGATCCCATACGGTCCCGGCGCCGGCCCCGGCGGGGTGTTCGGGATCGTCGGGATGAGCACGCCCATCGACCGCTCGACGTCGGCGATCTTCCATTGGCGCACCCGCCGCGTGTCCGGCTGGGAACGCGAGACCTGGCGGTTCCTGTATCGGACGACGCTGGAGGCCAAGCACTGGGAGGTCCTCGAACAGGACCGGCTGGTCCTCGAGGCGCTCGCCGGTGACGCCGACCGAGAGGAGCACCTCTACCAGCACGATCTCGGGGTCTCCCGTATTCGGCGGATCTACCGCGCCGACGCCGTCGCCCAGGCCGAACAACTCGTCGCAGCGAACGCATGACCGCCAGCGAGACGATGTTGCTCACCGTGGTGCTGCGCCACGATCAGAGTCAGAACCTCGAACAGTTGCAGGGTCGGCTCGACGAGAACGACTGGTGGCACGGCTTCCCGCCCGCCGGTTGCGAGATCGTCTCCTGGGTCGTCGCCATGGGGATCGGACAGATCGTGACCCTCCGGCTCCCGGCCGACCGGCTGCCCGCAGTGAACGTCGAACTGGAACGGCGGGCGTGGGGTTCTTTCGCCACCGACTTCTACCCGACGTACGACTTCCTACCGGTCCGCGAACGACTGACCCGCGAATCCGATGCGCGGCGTGCCGCGGTGACCTCATGACCCGGATCGGACACCCCGACGTCGTGGAACCGCCCCGTCCGGACATGTTCAGCAACGCCCGGGTCGTCGGCGACCAGTTCTTCCTGTCGGGCATGCACGCCGGCGGCTCGGACGGTCCGGTGGGTGGGAACGACACGCACGCACAGGCCGTCGAAACGTTTCGCCGCGTCCGCGCACTCACCGAGGCGTGCGGCGCGACGGTCGACGACATCGTCGTCCTGCGCATCTTCGTCACCGACATCGCCGACAAGGCGGCGGTCGGACGCGCCCGGAGCGCGATGTTCTCCGGGGACTTCCCGTGTTCGACCCTCGTCGAGGTGTCGGCACTGGTCGAGCCGGGCCTCAGCGTCGAGGTCGAAGCACAGGGATTTCTCCCGAAGGCCGCACCCGCGGCCGACTAGAATCACTCGAACCGGCGTCAGCCACGCCGACTACACACCTAGGACGCCATCGTGAGCGGACCAACTCTCAACTCCAGCCCGAACAACTCAGCACCGGCAGTCGACAGACCCAACTGGCCGGTCCTGATCCTCGCCTTCGTCGCCGTCGTCCTCGACGGCTACGACACCATCGCCCTGGGCCTCTCGGTACCGGCGCTCAAAGAGGACTGGGGTGTGCCCGCATCCCACTTCACACCCGCGCTGTCGCTGACCAGCCTCGGTGTCGCCTTGGGCTACATCGCCGTCGGCCGGCTCACCGCACGCTTCGGCTGCCGCAACGTCATCCTGGCCGCGGTGATCGTCTTCACCGTCGGTAGTCTGCTGACGGCCTGGGCCGGCAACATCGTCGAGCTGAGCGTGCTGCGCCTGGTCACCGGCTTCGGTCTCGGCGCCGTCATGCCGGCGGCGGTGGCACAGGCGACCGCACTCAACCCGGCCCGGCACCGGCAGTCGATCGCGGTGTTCGTCACGATGGGCATCTCGATGGGAGCGTTGATCGCCGGACTGTTGGGCACACGGTTGGTGTCTGCGTACGGCTGGCCGTCGGTGTTCGTCGCCGGCGCCATCGCCTCGGCAGTCCTGTTCCCCTTCCTGTGGGTGTGGCTGCCCGACGAGCGCACGCTGACCGGTGTGGCCCCGGGTTCGGAGGCCCGCCACCACGCGGCCGTGGCCCGGCTGTTCGACCCAGAAGTGCGCGGGCGGACCATTCTGCTCTGGGGCTTCGCCTTCATGGTGTTCTCGGTCTTCTACATCTTCTCGTCCTGGCTGCCCACCCTGCTGACGAGTTACGGCTTCAGCACGGGACTGGCACCCCTCGGGTCGGCGGCACTGGGCGTCGGCAGCATCGTCGGCGCCGGGGTACTGATCCTCGGCGCGACCAGGTACCGGATGAGCTCGATCCTCGCCGGGACCACAGTGGCTGCGATCGTGTTCCTGATCCTGTCCGCCTTCCTCGGCGCCGACAAGGCGCTGCTGCTGGTGGTGTTCGGCGGTGTCGGGCTCGGACTGCAGGCCGGCATGATCGGGCAGGCCGCCGTCGCGGTGTCGATCTATCCGCAGGCCACCGCCGCGACGGGTGTCGGCTGGGCGTCCTCGATGGGCCGCCTCGGATCTGTGGTCGGCCCGATCGTCGGCGGCGCCCTGATCGGACTGGGACTGTCGACGAGTGCCATCGTGCTCATCGCGTGCGCTCCGGTCGCGGTCGCCCTGGGACTCGTCCTGCTGCTCCGCCGGACCGAGCCGAAGGTGCCGGACGACACCACAATCGGTGGCCGCACAACGATCGGTGGGCCGGCGAAGAACAGCCAGACGATGAACGGCCAGGCGATCGGCGGACCGGCCTGACATATCGAATTCGGTCGACGACCGGCGTATCGGGCACGTCCCGATACGCCGGTCGTCGTCTCGGCGCGGGGTGTCATCACGTCCGCGACCACAGCAGGTACCCGACCGCGAGCGCGAACACGCCAGGCCCCAGTTGCACGAGGTGATCGCGGATCACCGACTCGTCCAGGTCGGCTTCGGAGAATCCGACGCGGAGCGCGTGCTCGCGAAAGATCAGGCCGGAACGATCAGCGGGAATCGGGATCACGAACACTTGGACGCGCCCGGCGCCCGAACGGTTCCATCCCCCGATCCCCAATCCTAAAGAACCACAAAACCGCTGGTCTCGAGCCCGAGAGGTCTGCTGACCCCCGGTCCCTGAGGAGTGCCCGGAGCTTGCAGAAAGCGGCAACCCATCGCTCCCTGAGGAGCACCCGGAGCTTGCAGAAAGCGGCAACCCATCGCTCCCTGAGGAGCACCCGGAGCTTGCGGAGGGCGCGTCACGAAGGGTCCGGCGACCGAGTCAGGAAACCCTTCGTGGCTCGGTCTCAGGGAGCAGAGTTCGGTCGTAGTCCATGACGGCCGCCAGGCCACAGATGTTGAGGTGCGAGGAGCAGACAATCGCCGGGCCAAGCAAGAGACGAAGGAGCGCGTCGAGATCGACGAGCCCCTCGGTTCCCTGAATCGAATGAACCACAGGAGGTCGGGCCCCCGACCGGCAGACTTCAACTCGACCGATGGACTTCGATCGAGGTCCAGGGGTCGAGTTGAAGTCTGTCGGTCACGAAATGGGGCCTCGGGGCAGGTCTTTCGTGGCCCACGACGCAAGATTGCTCATCAGGGAGCCGAGATCGATGCTCGTTATTCCATTGCGCCCCAGCACCCCACGCTGGCATAGTTCCCGTTCGGCACGAGGACCAGCAGACCGGAGCGGGATACCGCGACGTGTTTCTGCGCGTCGGAATCCTCGTCCGCCTTCAGATGGCAAGGGATACCTCCCGAGCAGGTTCGAGTCCTGACACGGCGCCGCTCCCGGGAGCACGGGCCCGTCGGTCCTGTGGTCGTCGTCCGGGTCGTCCGCGACTCCGCGGCGCACCCCACCGGCCGGGCCCGCCCGCGAGCGGTGTCGCCATCCGAACTCTCTGTCCCGACAAGCATTGCGACGCAACGGAAAGGAGGATCGCCATGCTGTTCCACAACCGAATCACCGTCCCACCGGGCCACACCGTGCTGGCCTACCGGGGTGCGGAAGTCCAGACGCTGCCCACCGGTCGTCACCGCGTACGCATGCCCGACGCGACGCTGAGCGTCGACCTGCGTGAGCGCCTGATCCAGGTCGCACCGCAGGAGATCCTCACCGCCGATTCCATGGCGGTCCGTATCTCGATGACGTTGCGCGCCCGCGTGATCGACGCGGTCGCCTTCGTCGAGCGGGCCTCCGACCCGATCGGCGCGGTCTACCTGGCCGCCCAGATCGAGCTGCGTGAGGTCTGTGCCGGCGTCGCGTCGGACGACCTCATCCGACGCGGCGACACGGTCGACGTCGCCCCGATCCGCGCCGCAGCGGGCGCGGCCGCGAGCGCCGTGGGCATGGAAGTGCTCGACGTCGTCGTCCGCGATGTCATCGTCCCGGCCGAGGTACGCAGCGCGGCCCTCGATGTGATCACCGCCAAGACCCGTGGTCTGGCGAAGCTGGAGGCGGCTCGCGCCGAGACCGCCGCCCTGCGCGCACTGGCCAATGCGGGCCGGTTGCTCGACGCCCACCCGGCGCTGGCGCAGTTGCGTCTCGTCGAGTCCGTGCCCTACGGCGCGCGGGTGGTCCTCAGCGTCGGCGGTGCCGAGGTGCCGTCGGACGACTAATTCCCGCTCACCGAATCCGTTCCCGCTCACCCAGATCATGTGAGCGGGAACGGATATCGTGAGCGGCAGTGGAGATGGAACCGAGGAGCGCTCCGCTGCGTCGAAGTACCCATGCTGATGTTCCCCGCCGACCGGTTCGGACTCCTCCATCGTGACGCCGCACTCCGTGCCGGGTTCTCCGACGAGGAGCTGTCCGGGGCCGTCACCCGCGGCGAGTTGATCAGTGTGATCCCGGGCGTCTGGATCGCCGCCGCCGGTCAGCCCACAGGTGCGGACTCGGCCGAGAAGCGGCATCGCCTCCGCGCGCTCGCCGCCGCCACCTCGGAACGGGCGGACGGACACCCCCTCAGTCATACCTCCGCAGCTGTAGTGCTCAGTCTGCCGATGTTCGATCCCGATCTGTCCCTCGTCCACGTGACCACCGGTCGCACTTCGGGCGGCTCCATCCGGGCACAGCGACATATCCACGCCGCGCCACTCGACCCCGCCGAGATCATCCAGATCGACGGGGTTCGCACGACCTCGATCGAGCGCACTGCGGTCGACGTCGCCATCATGGGCACCTTTGCGCAGGCGCTCGTCGTCTTCGACGCCGCGCTGCGGCTCGGCGCGGACCGCGAGACGATGAGCGACCTGCTGTCCGGCCGCCGGCGTCGAAGCGCTCGCAACGCCAGGCGCGCCCTGCCGTTCGCCGACGCGGCGTCGGAGAGCGTCGGGGAGTCGTGGAGCCGGGCCCAGATCATCGATGCCGGCCTACCCACCCCCACACTGCAGCATGAGTACCTCATCGGTGGTGACAGGTACCGGTGCGACTTCGACTGGGAGGGGCTGCTCGTCGGCGAGTTCGACGGTCTGCAGAAGTACGGCGCGCTGGTGAAACCCGGCGAGACATCGGCTGACGCCGTCATCCGAGAGAAGATCCGCGAGGACCGGCTGCGGGCCGCCGGAGTGGTGGTCGTCCGGTGGACATGGGCGACGCTGCGGAAGGGCGAACTCGACGAGATCCTGCGACCGTGGCTGCAGAAGCTCGGGTTGCTCGCTGCATGACGCTCACTCTTTCCGTTCCCGCTCACTCGATTTCGGTGAGCGGGAACGGAAATGGTGAGCGAACAGCAAGAACCCCGGCCGGAACACGTCCGGCCGGGGTTCTTGAGTGTCAGCTCAGATCAGTACTTCTCGCCCTTGGCGGCCTTCTCGACGAGCGAGGCCGGCGGCTCGAAGTGCTTGCCGTACTTCGACGCGAGGTCGCGTGCGCGGTCGACGAAGCCCTGCAGGCCACCCTCGTAACCGTTGATGTACTGGATGACACCACCGGTCCAGGCGGGGAACCCGATGCCGAAGATCGAACCGATGTTGGCGTCCGGCACGGAGGTGAGGACACCTTCGTCGAAGCACTTGACGGTCTCGAGGGCCTCGGCGAAGAGCATGCGCTCCTTCATGTCCTCGAGCGGGATCTCCTTGGTGCCCGACTTGAAGTGCTCACGCAGACCCGGCCAGAGCTGGGTGCGCTTGCCGTTCTCGTCGTAGTCGTAGAAGCCCTTGCCGTCCTTACGGGCGGTGCGGCCGTTGTCGACCATCCAGTCGACGACGGCGTTGGACCCGTGCTGCGGGAAGTCCTTGCCCTCGGCCTTGGCCGCTGCCTCGGTCTCCTTGCGGATCTTCTGCGGCAGGGTCAGGGTCAGCTCGTCCATGAGCTGCAGCGGCGCGGCCGGGTAACCGGCCTGGGTGCCCGCATGCTCGATGAACGCAGGCTCGATGCCCTCGCCGACGGCCGCGATGGCCTCGTTGACGAAGGTGCCGATGACGCGGCTGGTGAAGAACCCGCGGCTGTCGTTGACGACGATCGGGGTCTTGCGGATCGCCAGGGTGTAGTCGATGACCTTGGCCAGCACGGCATCCGAGGTCTTCTCACCGCGGATGATCTCGACCAGCGGCATCTTGTCGACGGGCGAGAAGAAGTGGATTCCGATGAAGTCCTCGGACCGCTTCACGCCCTCGGCGAGGATGGTGATCGGCAGGGTCGAGGTGTTGGAGCCCAGGACGGCGTCGGGCTCGACGATGTCCTCGATCTCCTGGAACACCTTGTGCTTGACCTCGACCGACTCGAAGGCGGCCTCGATGACGAGGTCGACGCCCTTGAAGTCGGCGGCGTCGACGGTCGGGTGGATGCGGGCGAGCAGAGCGTCGCTCTTCTCCTGCGTGGTCTTGCCCTTGGCGAGAGCCTTCTCCTCGAGCTTCTCCGAGTAGCCCTTACCGCGCTTGGCAGCATCGAGGTCGATGTCCTTGAGGACCACCTCGATGCCGGCCTTCGCCGACACGTAAGCGATTGCCGCGCCCATCATTCCGGCGCCGATGACGCCGACCTTCTTGGCGGTGAACTTGTCGTAACCCTCGGGGCGCGAGCCGCCGCCGTTGATGTGCTGCAGGTCGAAGAAGAACGCCTTGATCATGTTCTGCGCGACCTGGCCGGTGACCAGCGAGACGAAGTAGCGGGTCTCGATGATGTCGGCGGTGTCGACGTCGACGTACGCGCCCTCGACGGCAGCGGCCAGGATGGCACGCGGAGCCGGCATGTTGGCGCCCTTGATCTGCTTGCGCAGCAGCGCCGGCAGGGCCGGGAGGTTGGCGGCGAACGCCGGGTTGGTGGGGGCACCGCCCGGGATCTTGTAGCCCTTGACGTCGAACGGCTGCTGGGCCTCGGGGTTCTCCTTGATCCATGCCTTGGCGGCGGGGATCAGTTCCTCGATGGAGCCGACGACCTCGTTGACCAGGCCGGTCTCCTTGGCCTTGGTCGGGTTGAAGCGCTGACCCTGGAGCAGGACACCCATGAGGGCGTTCTGGATACCGAGCAGACGGACGGTACGGACGACGCCACCGCCACCGGGCAGCAGGCCGAGGGTGGCCTCGGGCAGACCGATCTGGACACCCTTGACGTCCGCGGCGATGCGGTAGTGGGTGTGCAGCGCGATCTCCAGGCCACCGCCGAGGGCGGCACCGTTGATGGCGGCAACGACCGGCTTGCCCAGGGTCTCGAGACGACGCAGCACCTTCTTCATGCCGTTGGTCGACTCGGTGATCTGCGTGGCGAGCTCCTCCTTGGAGACACCGCTGCGATCGCTGGTCATGTCCTTGAGGTCGCCGCCGGCGAAGAAGGTCTTCTTCGCCGAGGTGAGCACGACACCGGTGATGTCGTCCTTCTCGGCCTCCAGGCGATCGACGGTCGCGGCCATCGACTCCTGGTAGAGCGCGTTCATCGTGTTGGCGCCCTGGTTGGGGTCGTCCATGGTCAGGATGACGACGCCGTCGGCGTCTTTCTCCCAGTTGATCATGTTGTCACTCATGGTGATTCGCAGAGTTCTTTCTCGTGAAGTGGCAGGGCCGGGAGAGTCAGAGACGCTCGATGATGGTCGCGACGCCCATGCCGCCACCGATACAGAGGGTGATCAGGCCGTAGCGGCCGCCGGTGCGCTCGAGCTCGTCGAGGCAGGTGCCGTAGATCATGGCGCCGGTGGCACCGAGCGGGTGACCCATGGCGATCGCGCCGCCGTTCACGTTGACCTTCTCGTGCGGGATCTTCAGATCCTTCATCCACTTCATGACGACCGAGGCGAAGGCCTCGTTCAGCTCGAACACGTCGATGTCGTCGACGGTCAGGCCGGCCTTCTTCAGAGCCAGCTCGGTGGCCGGGGTGGGGCCGGTGAGCATGATGGTGGGCTCGCTGCCGATCTCGGCGAAGGAGACGACGCGGGCACGCGGGGTGAGGCCGTTGCGCTTGCCTGCCTCCTCGCTGCCGATGAGCACGAGGCCCGAACCGTCGACGATGCCGGAGCTGTTGCCACCGGTGTGGACGTGGTTGATCTTCTCGACGCTCGGGTACTTCTGCAGGGCGACGTCGTCGAAGCCGGCCATGTCGGCGAGGGCGGCGAAGGCGGCCTTCAGCTTGCCGAGGCTCTCGACGGTCGAACCCGGGCGACGGTGCTCGTCGTGATCGAGGATCGTGACACCGTTGATGTCCTTGACCGGAACCACGGACTTGGTGAAGTAGCCGCTGTTCCATGCCTTTTCGGCGCGAGCCTGCGACTCGGCGGCGTAGGCGTCGACGTCCTCGCGCGAGAAGCCCTCGATGGTGGCGATCAGGTCGGCACCGATGCCCTGCGGGACGATGTAGTGGTCGTATGCGGTGGCCGGGTCGGTGAAGAGTGCACCGCCGTCGCTGCCCATCGGGACACGCGACATCGACTCGACGCCGCCGGCGAGAACCAGGTCGTCGAAGCCGGACGCGACCTTGGCCGCGGCGAGGTTGGTGGCTTCCAGGCCGGAGGCGCAGAAGCGGTTGATCTGGGTGCCGGGGACGGTCTCGGGGAGGCCGCTGTTGAGGGCGGCGGTGCGCGAGATGACCGCACCCTGCTCGCCGACCGGGGAGACGACACCGAGGATGACGTCGTTGACGTCTGCCGGATCGAGGCCGCCGTGACGCGACAGGACCTCGTTGATGAGACCGGAGACCAGGTCGACCGGCTTCACGCTGTGCAGCGAGCCGCCGCGCTGCTTGCCACGAGGCGTACGGATCGCCTCGTAGATGAATGCTTGATCAGGCACGAAAGTGTTCCTTTCACACGAACCACTGGTTGGTTACCC
Source organism: Gordonia terrae (assembly GCF_051789125.1). Lineage (GTDB taxonomy): Bacteria > Actinomycetota > Actinomycetes > Mycobacteriales > Mycobacteriaceae > Gordonia > Gordonia terrae_A. The sequence goes on from NZ_CP196526.1 coordinate 4,796,906, forward strand.
ACCGAGGCTAACGCGGAATAACTTATTTGGCTATACCCGGTGGTCAAGAGGTCTGGTGTTCTGTCGAATGTGCGCTATGGTCTGTTCACCATGCCTGACCGCAAACCCACCTCTCGCACCCGGGGCGCCGACCGCAAGCGACAACTCGTCGACTCCGCGGCCGCGCTCTTCCTGCAGCGTGGGTACGCGCAGGTGTCGCTCGCCGACATCGCGCGCTCGGCCGGCGTCACCGCGCCATCGGTGTACCGGCACTTCGACGACAAACAGTCCCTGCTGGCGGCCGCGGTGTTGGCCGGCGTCGACGACCTCGAGACCTGTACGGATCGGGCCCTCACCGGCAGCGGGGACACGAGCTCGCTGATCTCGACGGTCTGCGACCTGGCCGTGCAGCGCCCCCAGGCGGCGTCGCTGTGGCGGTGGACCAGCAACTACCTGACCACCGAGCAGAACAAGCAGGTGGCGATCCGCACCCGCGAGGTGATCGGTCACTGGGCGACCGCGCTCGCCGCCCGGCGCACGGATCTTTCCGAGCGCGAGGCCGTGCAGCTGGCGTGGGCGATCCTGAGCGTCAGCGGCAGCCTCACCGTGCACCACACGCGCATGTCCGGGGCGCGTGCGCGTGACGAGATCGAGAAGCTCATCCGTCGGATCCTCGCCCTGAGCCCCGCTGCGGCTCCACCGTTCGCGACCTCGCCGACGGTCACCTCGGTGCCGGGCTCGCGTCGCGACGAGATCCTCGACGCGGCGGCCGAGCTCTTCGCCGACCGCGGGTACACCGACGTCGGCGTCGACGAGATCGGCGGAGCCGTCGGCATCGCGGGCCCCAGTGTCTACAAACACTTCCCGTCGAAGCTCGCCATCCTCGTCGCCATCGGTCAGCGCAGCGGGGCACGACTGGAGGCCGGGGTGATGGCCGTGTACGGCGCCACCTCCGACCCTGCGAAACTCCTGGCCGGCCTGGTGGATTCCTACGTCGAGACCATCACGAGCACCCCCGACCTGTCGGTCAGTTTCAACAACTCCCCCGCTCTTGCCGGCCAGCCGAGCGCCACCGATCTCGTCGACGTACAGCGGCGTTACGTGGCGAGGTGGGTGGATCTGCTCATGCAGGTCGACCCGGAGATCAAGCGCGATCAGGGCGCGGTCGCCGTGCACGCGGCGCTCTCGATCGTCAACGACGCCGTCCGCATGCGACGCGGCTCGGAGAGTCCGCAGTTCGCCGCGCGCATGGCGTATCTCATGAAGGGCGTGCTCGCGCTCTGATCCGCTCGGCTACGACAATGCCGGGTCGGCGAAGGCAGGCATAAGGGACACTTGGGTCATGCATGCGAGCCGTCCGACTCCCGAGACCTCCGAGTCGACCGAACCCCGCCACACCCGCGACGAGCTGGTCGCCGAGCTCGGCCTGTCACCCGAGTTCGCCGAGAAGGCTTGGAACGCATTCGGATTCGTCCGACGGCCGTCTTCCGACCGGGTCTTCTCGGACCGTGACGTGACCGCACTCAAGGTGTTCGCTAGCTCGTCGTCGGCAATGCCCGAGACCACCCAGATCGCGATGGCCCGGGCGATCGGCCAGACCATGTCGCGCCTGGCCGAGTGGCAGGCCGATCTGCTTCGGGAGATCGCCGACGATCCCGCCGTCCCCTGGAACGTCGAACAGATGAGCGTCGCCCTCGGCCAGATCCAGCAACTCATCTGGCGACGCCACATGGCACAGGCCATCGAGCGGCACGCCGACCATTCCGCAGCGGACGAGATCGACCTCATCATCGGTTTCGCCGACATCGTCGGCTACACAAGCCTTTCCCGACGCATCGACCTGAACGACCTCGAGACCCTCCTCGGATCGTTCGAGGACGACACCTTCGACGTGGTCGTCGACCATGGTGGGCGCGTGGTGAAGACACTCGGCGACGCGGTGATGTTCACCTTCGACGACGCAGCCGCTGCGGCGAGCGCCGCCCTCGACATCCATCAGCTCTCTGGCGACGACAACCTTCCGCCACTGCGCCTGGGCATGGCACGCGGGGCGGTGCTCACGCGGCTCGGGGACGTCTTCGGAGAACCGGTCAACATCGCATCCCGGCTCACCAGCTCCGCCCGCTCCGGCACCACGCTGGTCGACGACGCAATCGCCGACGCTCTGCGCGACGACGACCGGTTCTATCTGAAATCGATTCCCACGCTGCGGGTGCGCGGGTACAAGCACCTCAAGGCACGCGTACTCGAAGTGCACCGCGACGGGCCGCTCAACGACTGATCTCACTCCCTGACTGAGCCCGGGACCACCGCGCTGATCCGCACCTCGCTCGCCTTGACGACCAGGTACACCGCGAGGCCCGTGGCGAGTCCGAGGTCGGCGACAGCTGCCCAGGTCACCTCGGCGGCGACGAGCTGACCACCGACGTCGGTATTGACTACCGCATGGTCACCGCGGGGCACGACATCCCGAATCGTCGCGGGCAAGACGGTGCGCGGGCTGCCGTGCGGGGCATCGAGGTACACCGCGACAGCCCGCGGCGAGAACGTGGCCGCGACGGAAGCACCGGGCCCGGGCACATCTGACGAACTGTCCCCTGCCGAACCGACCACCCGTCGACCGTCGTCGTCGACGACGGTCGACGGTTCGTTCATGCTGCCCACGAACAGATTGAGACCGGAAAGTGACGCCGCGAACCGGCTGGTCGGACGTGTGAGAACGTCACGCGTCGAACCGGATTCGATGACGCGACCGGAGTCGAGCACGATGATCTCGTCGGCGAGCCCGAGGGCGTCCACCGGATCGTGGGTCACCATGATCGTCGTACGCCCACGGTCGGCCAGCAGGCTCCGCAACAACGCCCGCAACCGACTCGCCACGTCGACGTCCAGCGCACGAAACGGTTCGTCCAGCAATAGAATTCGTGGTTCCGCCGCGAGGGCGCGGGCGATTGCGACCCGCTGAGCTTGACCCCCGGAGAGCTGGTCGGGTCTGCGATCCGCCAGATCGTTGACCTCGGTGGCCCTGAGCCATCGATCGACGCGCGCACCGACCTCCTGTTTCGACAACCGCTGCGCCGACGGCGCGAAGGCCACGTTCTCCGCAACGGTCAAGTGCGGGAACAGGCGCGCGTCCTGCGAGAGGAGCGCGACTCCGCGCCGATGCGGTGGTACCGATCGCCGGGAGTCACGGAACACCTCCTCGCCGAGCGCGATCCGACTGGGATCGTCGGGACGCAGCAGCCCGGAGATCGCCCGCAGCATCGTCGACTTCCCGGCACCGTTGGGTCCGACGACGGCAGTCGTGCCACCGGCGGTGAACCGGTGCTCGATCTGCAGGAATGGCATCGCGTTGTCGATGGACACCACAAGATCGTCGTTCACACCGCGCCCGCCGCCCCACGACGCCGGCGGCTGTGCACGCCCACGACGACGACCAGCGATACCAGTACCAGGATGAGCGACAACGGGATCGCCGCCTGTGGGTCATCGATCGCCGACACATAGACAGCCAGCGGCGCCGTCTGGGTGATACCGGGAGCGTTGCCCGCGAAGGTGATCGTCGCGCCGAACTCGCCGAGCGCGCGAGCGAATGAGAGCACCAAGCCGGCCGCCAGCGAGGGTAGGACCAGCGGCAGGGTCACCCGCCACAGCGTGCGGGTCGGACCGGCACCCAGCGTCGCGGCGACCTCCTCATAACGCGTACCCACCACGCGCACTGCACCTTCCACGCTGATCACGAGAAACGGCAGGGCGACGAAGGTCTGTGCGAGAACCACCGCGGTGGTGCTGAACGCGATGTCGATCCCGGCGGTGTGCAGGTACTCGCCGACGATCCCGAGCCGGCCGAACGTGTACAGCAGCGCCAGCCCGCCCACCACCGGCGGTAACACCAGAGGCAGCAGGACGAATGAACGCAGGATCCGGACGATCGGCCCGTCGTACCGCGCGAGAACCACCGCCATCGGCACGCCCAGCACGAGGCAGATGACCGTGCTGGACGCTGCGGTCATCAGAGATAGTTTCAGTGCGTCAACTGATTCCCGGGAGGTGACCTGTTCGACGAAGGTGGCCCACGGAGACCTGAGGATCAGCGCCAGCGGAGGCAGGATGATGAGCGCGACACCGAGAGCGGCGACGACGAATGTCCATCCCGGCAGTCCCGCCGGTTCACGATAGCTGGGCAGCACTGTCCGTTTACGCCTCACGGCGCGCCGAAACCGGCTTCCCGCAGGATCTGCTGACCCTGCGGCCCGAGCACGAGGTCGACGAACTGTGCGCCGAGTCGCGCACCGTCGGCATCTCGTACGGTGGCGATCGGATAGGAGTTGAGAACCGCCGCGAACGCGGGATCGGAGACGGTGGCCACCTTGTTCCCCGCGGCACGTGCATCGGTCACGTACACGACACCCGCATCGGCCTGCCCGGTCGTCACCTTCGTCAGTACAGCGCTCACCGACTGTTCCTCTGAGACGGCGTCCAGGGTCACACCCGTCCGCTTCTCCACCTCGTCGGTCGCGGTACCGCACGGTTGCGCCGGTTGGCAGACGACCGTCGTGACGCCGGGCTTGTTCAGATCCGCGAACGACCGGATGTTCTCGGGGTTCCCGGGCGCGGTGACGATCAGCAATGTGTTGGTGGCGAAGATCTCGGGGTCGACGGCGAGGTCGCCGAGCTTGCGCATGTTCTTCTCGTCGGCGCTGGCGAACACGTCGGCGGGCGCCCCCTGCTCGATCTGGTTCGCGAGTGTCGACGAGCCGTCGAACGACAGCCTCACCGTCACGCCGCGATGACCGGCCTCGAACTCGTCGGCGATGGCGGTGAAGGTCTTCTTCAACGACGCCGCCGCCGAGACGTCGAGCGTGGCCGTCGGCGACGAGGGGTTCGCGCCGTCGGCCGCCGTACACCCGGCCGCCACCAGCGCTGCGGTGACGGCGAGCGACGCGAGACGCGTGTTCATCCGCTTCTCCTGTTGGTCTCGACGATGACTGTCGTCGCCTTCACCACGGCGGTGGCGACGACGCCCGGTCGCAGTTCGAGCTCGCGGGCGGCGTCCGCGCTCATCAGCGAGGTCACCTCGAACGGCCCGCATTGCAAGGTCACCTGTGCCATCACCCCGTCCATCCGGACGTCGGTCACGAGTCCGGTGAAACGGTTGCGCGCCGACCGCGCGACCGTCGCACCGTCGTCGGGCGCGACCGCCCGCTCCCGCGCCAGCTGTGCAAGGCGGACACCGTCGACGGTGGCGACCGGCCCCGTGTCGGTCTGCTCGAGGACGCCGGAGCTGATCCAGCGGCGGATGGAGTCGTCGCTGACCCCGAGCAGGGCGGCGGCGTCCTTGATCCGTATGGCGGTCACCCAGCCATCCTATCCGCATCCGCGGAAATATCGTCCCGCAATGTGCGCATCCTCGGATTCGAGAAGGGTTGACCTCAAGGGAACTTGAGGTCTTAGGCTGATTTTCGATCCGCCCGCCGGATTTCCCGTCGCCGGACCGATGAATTCGGTGGAGGGGGCCGGTCTGTCATGTCGAGGAGGACCGCGATCCGACCGTCGAACCCCGAGGGTTCCCCGAGATTTACCCCGTAGTCACCCGGACGCCGTGAAAATCGGTCGCGGTTGTCCGACCCCATCGATACCGTGAGGAATCATGAGCTCAATCACAGTTCCCGCCACCGCACCGGGAGACGTTGCGACGTCCGACGTCGCCATCGAGGCCATCGACCTGGTGAAACGCTTCGGCGACTTCACCGCGGTCGACGGTGTCAGTTTCACCGTGCCGCGGGGCTCCGTGCTCGGCCTGCTCGGTCCCAACGGCGCGGGCAAGACCACCACGGTCCGCATGATGACCACCCTGTCACCACCCACGAGCGGAACCGCACGCATCGCCGGTTACGACGTCCGGGAGCAACCCGGGATGGTCCGCCAGAACATGGGCCTCACCGGACAGGCTGCGACGGTGGACGAAATCCTCACCGGCCGTGAGAATCTGCGGATGATCGGTGGCCTCTACGGCATCGGACGCAAGACACTCGCACGCCGCTCGGACGATTTGCTCGAACAGTTCTCCCTGACCGAGGCCGGGGACAAACAGGTCAAGGCCTACTCGGGCGGTATGCGCCGTCGCCTGGACCTCGCGGTCAGCCTGCTCGCCACACCGCCGGTGCTGTTCCTCGACGAGCCGACCACGGGCCTGGACCCGCGTAGCCGCTCCGAACTGTGGGACGTACTGCGCGAGCTGGTGGCCGACGGCACCACGCTGCTGCTGACAACCCAGTATCTGGAAGAGGCCGACCAGCTCGCCGACGACATCGTGGTGATCGACAAGGGCACCATCATCGCCCACGGCACGTCACTCCAGCTCAAGGAGCAGGCCGGTTCGGCCAGCCTCGTGCTGACCGTCTCGCACGCCGACGATCTCTCCGCCGCGGAGGCGCTCCTCCGCAAGAACGGTGCGGAGGTGTTCGTCGACGTCGCCGCACGCCGGTTGACGACGGCGGCCGCCGGACTCGGCGACCTTCCCCGCGTCGCGGCCTGGTTCGACGAGAGCGGCATCGAGGTGGACGACTTCGGTCTCGCCCGCCCGAGCCTCGACGACGTCTTCCTGTCCCTCACCGGCCACCGCGCCGAAGATTCCGGAAACGCCGCGGACACCGACAATCCCACCGACGAGGAGCACTCCTGATGACCACCACTGCACACACCGACGCGGTGGTCGCGGACAAGCCGCGGATCCATCCGACAACCATCTGGCAGCAGGCCTGGATCATGGTCAAGCGCAACATGATCCACACCAAGCGGATGCCGGAGATGCTCTCCGACGTCACCATTCAGCCGATCATGTTCGTGCTGTTGTTCGCCTACGTCTTCGGCGCCTCGATCCAGACCGACTCCGCGTCCTACAAAGAGTTCCTGCTCCCGGGCATCATGGGGCAGACGATCGTGTTCACCGCGTTCATCGTGTCCACCGGCATCACCGCCGATCTCGAGAAGGGCATCATCGACCGCTTCCGGTCGCTGCCCATCCAGCGGTCGTCGGTGCTGATCGGCCGTAGCATCGCCAGTCTGCTCCACAGCTCGATCGGCATCGTCGTCATGGCCGTGACGGGCTTGGCCATCGGTTGGCGGATCAGGGGTTCGTTCGGAGAGGCGGTCCTCGCATTCGCGCTGCTCGTACTCTTCGGCTTCGCGATGATCTGGTTCGGCATCCTCATCGGTTCGTGGCTGCGGACGGTCGAGGCCGTCAACGGCTTCATGTTCTCGGTGCTGTTCCCGATCACGTTCCTGTCCAACGCCTTCGTCCCGACCGAGCCGATGCCCACCTGGCTGCAGACGATCGCCGAATGGAATCCGATGTCGTCGCTGGTGCAGGCGTTGCGCGTGCTGTGGGGCAACGGCCCGGCGTTCGGTCCGGGTACGGCGCTGCCCATGCAGCACCCGGTCGTGGCCACCCTGATCTGGACGGTCGCGCTGACGTTGATCTTCGCCCCGTTCGCACTGCGCGCCTACAACAAGCGCACCTCGGACTAGACGTCCGACGCGCTCCGCGACCCGCTCAGGCTGTCAACGTGATCGCCTGCAGCGGGTCGCTGTAGATCGCGTCCAGCGACACGGCGCCGGCTGCCTGCTGCTGCACCGTCGCTCCCGAATGCGACACGCGCACATCACGCTTGGCAACGATCGACGTCTCCCGCACGGCCTTCGCGACCGTCGGAAGACTCGTCGGATAGTCGGTGAAGGCCTGCCCGCCCAGGATGATGTGGTCGGGGTTGAAGATGTCGGCGATGAGGCCCACGGTCCGGCCGAGCACCTCCGCCCGCTCCTCGAGCAACCGTCGTGCGGTCACGTCCCCGGTCCGCGCCAGCGCGTGGACACCTTCGACATCGGCGACCGAGAGTCCCAGCGCCCGAGCGGCTTCCACCACACCGGTGTCACTGACAGCGGGCTCGAGACGGCCGGTGCGGTGCGGGTCGAGGAGTGTCGTCGCGCCGGTCGGGAAATGCCCGATGACCGGCGGACCGGCGGTCGGGGTGTGCACGGTGCCGCCCACGCTGAACGCGATGCCCAGCATCTCGCGGGCGTAGAAGTACAGGAAGCTCGACTGCTCGTCGTCGGGATTGAGGACGAGTTCGGCCGCGGCCATCGCCTCGACGTGAGAGGCCACCGACACCGGCAGCCCGATGGCCTCGGCGATGGTCTGCCCGACGGGCGCACCTTCCCACCCGAGTCGCGGATGGTCGACGACGCCGCCCTCGGCGACGCGGCCACCGAGCGCGACACCCACCCACAGCACCCGCCGCCCGGTCCATCGCTCGGCAAAACGCCGGGCGCTCAGGCCGATCGCGGTCAGGGCTTCCTCCGGCGTATCGGCGACCGGCGTGGGGATCTGGATCGCACCCACGACGCGGTGGAGCAGGTCGTGTGTGGTGATGGCCGTGACCTTGTAACCGATGTGGATGCCGAGGGTGAGGAACTCGGCCAGGTTGACCTCGAACGGGAGCCGGGGCCGCCCGATGGCGCCGGACGGTGCGAGGTCGGCGCGCTCACGGATCAGGCCGGCCTTGAGCAGCGCGCTGACCTGGCGGTTCACCGTCGAGATGCTGAGACCGGTGCGTTCGGCGGCATCGTCGCGGAACAACGGTCCCGCCAGACGTGCGGCCCGCAGGACCAGTGCGGCGGGCTTGGTCGACAACTCCAGGCGCGGGGTCGCGACGTGCACCCGGTGGTCCCCCTTTCCTGCTCCGCGTCGATCGGCGTTCGGGACCGAGGTCCGCGCCGGCGGTATGGATGACAACGGTACGGGCTGGCGAGTGCCCTGCGGACCGCGACGCACCGGGCGAACAGCCGGTTGGCGACGAACGAGCGGGGCCGGTGTCGGGCGCCCGAGCGGAGCGAGCGAAGTGCGGACAGCGCGGGGTGTGGATTCGGGAAGTGCGGTGGTCATGATCGTCCTCGTCGAGAAACCCGCTCGATGGCGGGGGGAGCCGGAGAGCCCTGGGAACAGGAACTCGAGACAACGACGCCCCGGGAGGAGAAGAGACCTGGCGGGGGTCGGCTCAGCGCATTCGACGACAACAGAGAACGCGTGCAAGTGGCAGACGACAGCCCAGCGCGGTGGTCACATAGGTGACCTCCGGGAGCTTGGCGTCGGCACTTGTCATGCCGATCAACCTAGCAACGGCCCAGGGACGCGGCAAGCGCACGAACACTCCCCCGACCGGCGGCGATGGAGCCGACAGACGCGTTCACCGGCGACAATAGGTCCGTCCCGGGCCCACCGCAGGGGTTGCACTCAGCGTGATCCCAAATCGCTGCGGACTCCCACACGCCACCTGCGGATCATCCGCAAGCGGACCCCGGTCGGGTTGCTGACTCGGGTCGAGCCTGTCGGAGGTCCCCGGTAGATTGTGAGCATGACCACAACCAGTCCCACGACTGCGCCCGACGCCCCGTCCGACGCCGAGTTCCTGGAGGTCACCGAACCTTTTCGACGCGAGATCATCGCGCACTGCTACCGGATGACAGGCTCTCACCACGACGCCGAGGACCTGGCCCAGGAGACCTTCCTCCGGGCGTGGCGGGGCTACCCGAAGTTCGATCACCGAGCGTCGGTGCGCACCTGGCTGCACAAGATCGCGACCAACACCTGCCTGACCGCCCTGCAGAGCTCACAACGTCGCCCACTGCCGTCGGGCCTCGGCGGCGACGCGTTCGACCCGGCCGATGATCTGCTGCAGAACCACGAGGTGCCGTGGCTCGAGCCGTATGCGGGTACCGTCGACGACATCGCCCCCGCCGACGACGCCGACCCGGCCTTCGTCGTCGGCGCACGTGAGTCGGTCCGACTGGCGTTCATCGCCGCGTTGCAACACCTGCCCGAACGCCAGCGCGCCGTGCTGATCCTGCGCGATGTGTTGCAGTGGCGGGCCGCCGAGGTCGCCGACACCATCGGTGTCACCACCGCGACCGTGAACAGCCTGCTGCAGCGCGCTCGTGAGCAGGTCAAGACCGTTCGTCCGCACCAGGACTCGGTCGGCGAGAGCGCACAGGAGACACTGGACGACACCGCGAAACGCGAGCTGCTGGCCCGCTACGTGTCGGCGTTCGAACGCTACGACGTCGACGCGATGGTCGAACTCTTCACCGACAAGGCGATCTGGGAGATGCCCCCGTTCACCGGTTGGTATCAGGGCGCCGAGAACATCGGCATCCTCATCCGCAACAACTGCCCGGCCGAGAAGGCCGGCGACCAGATCATGCTGCCCACGATCGCCAACGGACAGCCCGCGTACGGCCTCTACATGCTCGAACCCGACGGCGTTCATCGCCCGTTCCAGCTGCAGGTGCTGGAGCTCGATCCCGCGGCCGGCAAGGTCAGCCACGTCGTGGCCTTCTTCAGCGACACGATGGAAGCCGACTTCGCTCGGTTCGGCCTTCCCGCAACCCCTTACGACGCTCCCGCGCGTTCGGGCGAGCAACCCTGGCACTGAGCCGGGGCCGACCCGTCAGGCGTCGGGGGTCTGCGGGATCTGACCCGGATCCATCCAGACGACCTCCCATGCGTGCCCATCCGGATCGCAGAAACTCCGGCAGTACATGAACCCGAGGTCTTCGGGGTCACGGAGCACCGTGCCGCCGGCCGCGAGCGCACCGTCGGCGAGTCGGTCCGCGTGGGCTCGGCTGTCGGCCGAGATCGCGAGCAGGGATTCCCGGCCCCATGCCGGATCCGCCACGGCCGCGGCGGCGTAACCGGCAAACCGGCGTCGTTGCATCAAGACCACCATCGCCGAGTCGTTGATCGACATGCACGCGGTGCCGACGTCGCAGAACATCTCGTCGAAGCGGAACCCGAGCACGCCGAAGAATCGACGCGAACGGTCGACATCTGCCACGGGCAGGTTCACGAACAGCATCGGCGTCACTGGCGCGCTCCAGACGAGTCGGGGTCACTGGTACAGACCGGCCCGCCATGCCGAACTCATCGAAGCCCACATAGGGTGCAGCAATGGGTGTGATCTATCTGGTACGTCACGGTCAGGCGAATGCACTGGCCTACGGAATCGCCGACGCCACCGATGACCTGACCAACGGACCGGGCGGACTCACGACGACTGGTAGCACCCAGGCCGCACTGTCCGGTGGGTTCCTGTCCGGGCAGATCGACGGCTTCACCGCGGCGACCAGCGGCGACCTTCCCCGCCAGCAACAGACCCTGACCGGGGTGCTCGGCGCGTTCGCCGACAAGCCACAGCCTCATGTCGACCCGGGCTGGAACGAGTACTCGCTGCCCGCACTGGTCGGGGAGGCCACGCCCGAGATGTACCGCGACGGCCGCAGCTATCAGGAACAGCTCGACAAGGGACTGGCAGCCTGGATCGCGGCCGGCGAGCACGACGCCGCACCCGGCCTCGACGGCGGTCCCGCCGAGAGCTACCCCCAGTTCAAGGCCCGAGTCTCCGACGCCGCCGCGCGCGCCACCGAACTCGCCGGTTCCGGTCAGACCGTGCTGGTGGTGTCCTCCGCCGGAACCATCACCCAGTGGATCGCACAGCTGTGGGGCATCCCCGACGAGACGTGGCCGGCGATGGCCCGCACGATGGTCAACGCCTCCATCAGCAAGCTCATCGTCGGCCGGAGCGGCGTCTCGGTGGTGTCGTTCAACGAACACGGCCACCTCTCGGACCGCGAAGGTGGAATCGCCACCTTCCGCTGACCCGAGCCAGGAGCATCCTCGTGCACACCGGCCGGTGGCCCCGGCACGGTGGCATGCACCCGAACGCTCTGCTTCGGGTCGTCACTATGTGAGATTTCTGAGTTCCCGCTCCGCAAGGTTGTAGGCATCGTCCCTGTCGAGCGACTCCCCTCCGCGCTTGATCACGCGGGTGACCCCCCGACGCAGATCGTCTTGATACCGCGCGTCGATGACGTCGAACTCGAGATTCTTGACATAGATTCGCATCCGGTCGCGGAGCGAGCTGTCCGACTGGGCCGCCTCGACGACCTGAGGCAGAGTACTCGTCTGTACAAGTAGTGCATGCGCCACCTGTCGCGCACGGTGGTCACGGAGTCCGAGCAGCACTTCGCCGGGGGATGATCGGATCAGGTGGTCCTTCCACCAGTCGAAGTCGGACTCCCGGTCGACGGCGACGAGTTCCAGCCGCGGTTCTGACAGCGCGGTCGCCAAGGTCTCGATTGCGAGGTGCGTGTAGGTTTCACGTTCCGCCGTGGACAATCGGCCCAGGTGGTCGCGCAACTCCCGGCCGGCATTCTCCGCCGAGAAGCAGTACCGGCGAATCCCGTGAACGCTGCTGTCCAGCAATCCATAGTGGTAGTTCATGATGCGAAACGGACTCACGGCGCTGTCCAGTCCGACCGGCCGGCCTTTGCGCGCCGCTGCCGCCGAGAACTCCCAGCAGAACTCCCCCGGCGGACGCCCGGTCAACCGGTCGAAAAGCACAGGGCCGCCGAAGTAGCGGTGCGGGATGAGGGGGCCGGGTCCCCGTGAATACGCAATCGTCAGCCCGCCCGATTGTGCCTGACGGAGAAACCGGTGGTAGTCGAGGTAGACGAGTGAGGCCGTGTACCTCGCCAGCGGGGCGGGCCGCAACTCGCCGACGTGGTAGGCCGCATCGTAGAGGCGCAGTGGCCAGTCGTCGGACCACACGTCCCTGGCAGCATCGGCGATGATACTGCCTTCCATCGCGTCCGGACCCTCGTACTGAGCTCCCACCGTCGCCGCGCCGAGTAGTCCCAACAGTGCTGTCGACGGGGTGTCGAAACCGGTCTTGCCCTGCGCGGACGTGATGAGCAGGCCGAGGGAGTTCGCCAACCGGCCGAACCCCCTGTCGGGATCCACCGGAAGCACCGGATCGAGTTGTGCGAGGAGCCCGAGACCGGCTTCGGTGAACTCGTGCTGCTGGTCGCCCACACCCATTGAGGCAGTGACGAACTCGCCGAGGATCCGGACCTTCTCCGATGTTCGCTCGCTCGCGGAGTCGTCGTCGACGGCATCGCTGAGCGCGGTGGCGAGACCCCGTGTCGAACCTTGGTCGATGATCGACAGGAAGTCGGTCAGCTCACGACGGAGACTGCTGGAGAACGGGACCTCGCGGGTTCGTCGGTTCGCCGCGATCGCCACTTCGGCCAGTGAGACCTCGGGGGCCGAGCGGCCACTGGCGACTGATTCGTACGTTCTGAGTGTCCCCTTGCGAACCCATTGATTGACGGCCTGGCGACTGACCCCGATCATCCGGGCAGCCTCGGCTTGGGTGACGAGGTCGGTCGGCGGTTCGACGCTTGTCGTCCGATTACGGAGACGCTCAGCCGCGCGCTCGAGCGCTCGTACCAACTCGGCAACCGGTACCGCCCCGCCCTCGCCGAGTGCGAGGGCGAGTCGTTCCAGAGCCATGGAGATGGACTCGTCTCCGCCGCTGTACGCCACGTCCTGAATAATAGTCCGCGCTGTCAATAGCATCGCTTGACGGTCGCGTTTCCGCTCGTCTAGTCTGTGACTCGGGTTACACCGCGGGAGGTTCAGATGATTGTCGAAGAAGACCGAGACTGCATGTTGGCGCGGCGCGCTGCTCGGCTCCTACCGGAGCCCCCTCATGCTGACGATCCGTACGGCTTCCTCGCCTGGGAGGAACTCGTCCTGGACACCGCTCGTCGTCTGGGAGAGATGACATCGTGCGACACACGATCCCTCCCGCCCGACACCGACATGCCCGAGCCGGGTACCCGGGTGACGTGGCAGACGCTTCTCAAATTGGGCGCTTTGCTCAGATCCGATGTGGAACTGTCTCTTCGCGCGCAAGGGTGGTTCACGTCGACCACCGCCGAGCTGTCGGCGACCGGCGCGGCGCGGCGATACAGGTCCGAGCAGGGGTGCACCGGAAGCCGGGCCCTGTCGCTACGTTCTCGCGTCTGAGCACACCTTCTGACCCAGCCCCCCCCCGGCCCCGCGGTCGGGCCGCGAGAGCGACGTTCTCCGGCTCGGTTCCACTTGTTCGACCACGTCAAAACCCTGGTGCCGCTTCGGCACCAGGGTTTTCACGGTTCTATGACAGCGCCTCGAACCTCACGGCCGAAGCGCCCCGCTCACGTGGTGATGAACCCTGCGTACCCCTCGGATTCCACTCGCTTCAACCGCTGCACGAACTCCGGGAGCGAACCGACGTAGGCGAGATACGTGCGTCGACGTCCCGGGACGTTGTCGCCGAACACATAGGACTTGGTGTTCGCCCCAAGACCTTTCATCGCTTCTTCGACCACGTGCTCGGTCCACTCGGCCTCGGCGACGGGATCGGCTTCGATCCGCGAGACACCGTTGTCGAACGCATACTCGGCCAGACGCGCCATCCACTCGAGGACCCGCTCACTGCACCGCAGCGAGTTGCCGTGGCCACCCTTTCCGTGTGGGCCACCCATGATGAAGAGATTGGGGAAACCGCTGACCTGGATACCGAGGTACGTCACCGGCCCTTCCGACCATTTCTCGCGGAGCGTCAGGTCGTCGACCCCGTGGATGTCGATGCGATTCAATGCTCCCGTGAACGCCTCGAATCCGGTTGCGAAGACGACGATGTCGGCGAGGATCTCACCTTGGGCGGTGGCCAGACCGTCCTCGGTGAATCTTTCGATGGGGTTCTCGCTCAACGACATCAATTCGACGTTGTCGCGGTTGTAGGTTTCGAAGTACCCACTCTCACACGGCACCCGCTTCGTACCGAAGAGATGGTCTTTGGGGATCAGCATCTCAGCGGTCTTGGGATCCCGCACGCGCTCGCGGATCTTGTCGGCAAGGAAGTCGCAGTAAATCTGGTTGGCCTCCGCATCCCGGGCGATGTCGTGGTACATGCCGGTCCATTTCGCGAACCCCGGTGAGTTCCATGCCCTCTCGAATCGAGCGTCGCGTTCCTCGACGGAGACATCGGTCGACGCGACCGGATCCCAGTCGTGCAAGAACCCACTGAACGTCTGCCCCATCCGCTCGAACATCTCGGGATACCCGGCACGGATCTCCTGCATCAGTTCCGCGTCTATCGGAGAATTTCGCAGTGGCACAGCCCAATTCGGCGTGCGCTGGAAGACGGTCAGGTGACCTGCGGTCTTGCCGATCTCAGTGATCACCTGGACGCCGCTGGCACCGGTTCCGATCACGACGACCCGCTTACCCGTGAAGTCGACGTCCTCATCCGGCCACTGACCCGTGTGATACCACTCGCCGCGGAAATCCTCGAGTCCGGGAATGGCCGGAAACTGCGGCGCGGACAAGACGCCGGTCGCCGTGATGACGAAGCGTGCGACGTAACGAGCGCCGTCTGTTGTCGTCACATGCCACTGGTTTGCAGCCTCGTCGAAGATCATCCGCTCGACGCGCGTGTCGAAGTCGATGTCCCGTCGGAGATCGAACTTGTCGGCGACCCTGTTGAAGTAGCGCTCCAGCTCAGGCTGACCGGCGAACATCTCCTGCCAGTCCCACTCCTCCAGCAACTCCTGAGAAAACGAGTACTGATAACTGAAGCTCTCCGAATCCAGCCGAGCACCGGGATACCGATTCCAATACCAGGTACCCCCGACTGCCGGTGCCGCCTCGAGCACACGGACAGACAGGCCGAGATCCCGAATCAACATGAGCTCACGCATACCGCTCGCCCCCGCGCCGATGATCAGTACGTCGAATGTCGACACCTCGGCGGAATCTGGCGCGGACTGCGTGTCGGGCTGGCTCATTACTAGTCCTCCGGAAAGATCAGGGATTCTCGATCGCGTCGGCGTTCTCCGTCGACCTGGGCACGGGAACACGCCCTTCTGTGATGTCACTATAGTGTTCTATTGGTGTTTGAACAACATTGGCGGTCACTGCGCCCCTAGGTGTAGCTCGACCGCGGTGTCTCCGTCAGACCCCGACCTCGGCGGACAGTCCAACGCGCGTTCGGCAACCAGGTCGTAGTGGCGTTCCGGGGTTCCGAGCACCGCGGAGTCGGCGACCGCACGCTTGAAGTACAGGTGAGCCGGGTACTCCCAGGTGAAACCGGTACCACCGTGCAGTTGGATCGCGGTGGCGGTCACGCGGTAGTACGCCTCCGAGGCAACCGCGCGGGCGAGACTGGCCGCCAGCCGCGTGTCCTCCTCGCCCCCGTCGAGGGACCACGCACCGTGATAAGCGACCGACTTCGCCTGTTCGACCAGCATCAACATGTCGGCGCATTTGTGTTTGACGGCCTGGAACGCGCCGATCGGCTGGCCGAACTGAAGGCGTTCACGCGCGTGTGCGACGGTTCGGTCCAGCATCGCCTGGGCGCCACCGACCTGTTCGGCGGCCACGAATACCGCACCGACGCGGGCGGCGTGCTCGCAGGCGGCCTCGGTCATCGACGCGTCTGCGATCAGCTCGCCGCGGACGCCCGAGAACTCCAGCCGGGCCTGCCTGCGCGTGAGGTCCATCGTGGTCAGCGGTGACCGCTCCAGCCCCTCCTGCGGGACGTTCACGGCGAACAGCGATACCCCGGTGTCTGTCCGGGCCGCCGCCAGCACGACCTCTGCCGACATCCCGTCGGGTACATGCTCGGCGACACCGTCGATGATCCAACCGTCATCCGAAGGACGTGCGGTCAGGCTCGACGCATCGGGGTCGTAAGCCCCGTCCGCGATGGGCGCGGCCACGGTCAGGACCGTCTCGCCGCCGATGGCCGACCGCAGCAACGCGGCAGCCCGCTCTCCGTCGGCCGATGCCGCCGTCTGCACGAGTGCGGGGATCCCGAGGGCGAGCGTTCCGATGACCGGCCCACAGACCAGCGCGGCACCGAGCTCCTCGAAGACGAGGGCCTGAGCCGGGTGACCCACCCCGTCGCCACCGAGCTCTTCCGGCACCGACAGCCCGAAGACGCCGAGTTCGGTCGCCAGGCGACGCCACAGGACACGGTCGTATCCGCTCTCCGATTCCATCGTCTTGCGGACGATCTCCTCCGAAGAGAGGTCGGCGCAGAACTCACGCACCACGGCACGCAACTCGAGAAGGTCCTCGGAGAAGTCGAACTCTTGTGCTTGCGAGGTCATCTGGGGATCTCGTTCCATGGCTTTCCCTTGTCGTTCCGAAGCTCTTGCGGCAGCTTCAACACACGTTCGCCGATCACGTTGCGCATGATCTCCGAGGTTCCGCCCTCAAGCGTCGCAGCTCTCGACCGGAGGAATTTTCGCTGGACCGCGGTCGCACCGCTCTCGTCGTCCGGCGCCTCCGGCGAGTAGGTGTCCAGCAACGGACCGTCGGGCCCGAGCAGGTCGACGCAGAACTCGTAGATCGCCTGGTTCAGTTCCGATCCGACGAGCTTCACGATCGCGCTCTCCGGGCCCGGCGTCCCGCTCACCGCGGCGACGCGGGCCCGTTCGGCGGTGAGCCGGTGAGCATCCGCCCGGGCCCACAGCCGAACCAGCCGGTCCCTGGCGACCGGTGTCTGCCGATCCGGGTTCGCCTGCCAGATGGCGATGGCGTCGGCGATCGCTCCGCTCCCGCGGGCGGGGATGCGGTCGCCCAGAGAGGTGCGCTCGTCACCCAGCGTCCCGGTGGCCACGAACCACCCTGCGCCGACGTCGCCCAGGCGCTGGTCATCGGGAATCCAGACGTCGTCGAGGAAGACCTCGTTGAACGAGGCGCGACCAGTCATCTGCCGCAGTGGTCGCACCTCGATGCCGGGTGTGTCCATACGCACGATGAAGTAGGTCAGCCCCTTGTGCTTGGCCACGGTGGGGTCGGTGCGGGCCAGCAGCACGGCCCATGTCGACTTGTGGGCCAGGCTGGTCCAGACCTTCTGGCCGTTGATGCGCCATCCGTCGCCGTCCCGGACCGCCGACGTCGCCAGGCCGGCGAGGTCGGACCCAGCCCCCGGCTCACTGAACAACTGACACCACAGTTCCTCGCCGGTGGCGAGGGGGCGCAACAGTGTCGCTGCCCGATCGTGGGGAACGTAACGACTGATCGTGCCCGCTACGATGCCGTAGCCGATCGTGTTGACTGTTCGCGGTTCCGGGCCACCCGCGGCTCGGATGACGCGGTTGGCCACGGCTTGCAGGCTGCGCGGGGCCTCGAGCCCGCCCAGCCCCCGGGGGAAGTGGACCCATGCCAGTCCGGCATCGAACCACGCGCCCATCAGGTCGCGCAGCGGGGCTTGTCCGGGCGGGTGTTCGCGGACAACCCCGGTGGCGATCTGCTCGACCATCGTCGCGTCCGGGGTGACGGTCGTCGTCATGGGGCCAAACCTCTTCTCACTCGTCGATCACATCCGTTACGTATGCTCCAACTTGACTGTAACACTAATACAACATAACTATTGAGGGGAATGTCGTACGTTTCGACCTGACCGCGCCACGGTCCGAACCCGGTGAAGGAGTGTCCAGTGTCCCCAGCGCCGGTCGCGAGACGGGAGTACACCGCCGCGGAGGTCCATGCCCTGGCGGCCGAGCTCCGCACCTGGGGTCAATGGGGGCCCGACGATGAACTGGGAGCAGCGAATTGGGTCACCGCCGACACCGTCGTGGCTGCGGGACGCTTGATTCGTCGCGGTTGCGTGTTCCCGCTGGCGATCCCGATGGATCGCAACGGACCGCAGACCGGTCGGACCGCGCGGGTCAACCCTCAACACGTGATGCTTCGTCACGGTGGGGACATGCTCGCCGACGGCGACCAGGGGATCCGCGGAATGAGGTCGACCGACGATGCCGTTTACCTGCCACTGCAATCCGGCACCCAGTGGGATGCGTTGTGTCACATATTCTATGACGGTCAGACCTACAACGGCCACGGGCCCGGATCGGTGACCGGGAACGGTGCGACCCACAACAGTGTCACCACGATGGTGGACCGGGCGGTCGGCCGTGGGGTCCTGCTCGACATTCCTCGGATGCTCGGCCGGGACCACCTCGATCCCGGTGACGCGATCCAGGATTCCGACCTCCAGCGATGGGTCGACGAGACGGAGACGGCCGTCGGTGAGGGCGACTTCGTGCTCATCCGGACGGGCCATCTCGCGCACCGGCGCGAGTCCGGCTGGGGGGACTATGTGGCAGGCCCCAGCCCGGGGCTCGGGATCAGCGGCGCGGCATGGTTGGCGCGTCGCCGTGTGGCTGCGGTCGCCGCAGACACCTGGGGTCTCGAGGTGCTCCCGTCCGAATGCCCCGACATCGCCCACCCCGTGCACATCCTGCTGATGGTCAACGCCGGGGTCCGCATCGGCGAGATCTGGGACCTCGACCACCTGGCGACCGACTGCGCCGAAGACGGAGTGCATGAATTCTTCCTGACCGCGCCGCCCCTGCCGATCACCGGAGCGGTCGGTTCTCCGCTGATCCCGCTGGCGATCAAGTGACACCGCTCCACCTGGACCCGATTGACACGGAAGGCATCTGATGTCCGACTACCGCTTCATCTCCTACGAATTGCTCGACGACGGCCTGATCGCCCGCATCACACTGGACCGCGCTGGTTACCGCAACGCCCAGAACCGCACGCTCCTGGTCGAACTCGACCAGGCGTTCCTCCGCGCCGAGGCCGACGACACGGTGCGGGTGGTGATCCTGGCCGGCGCCGGCGAGGTGTTCTCCGCCGGACACGACATGGGAACCCCCGACCGGGCGGAGGAACGCGACCCGGACTCGGAGCACTTCCATCCGACGTTCACCACGCACGGCGCCACCAAGCGGAGCGCAGAGAAGAAGTCGGTCGAGGAGTGGCACTTCTTCTATCAGAATGCCTGGCGCTGGCGGAATCTCCGAAAGATCACCATCGCCCAGGTCCAAGGCGCGGTCCTCGCCGCGGGACTGACGCTGGCGTGGTCCTGCGACCTCATCGTCGGGGCCGAGGGAACGAAGTTCGCCGACCCGGTCGCGGTCCGGTTGGGGATGTGCGGGGTGGAGTACTTCGCACATCCGTGGGAATTCGGTCCCCGCAAGGCGAAAGAACTCCTGCTGCTGGGTGATTCGATCGACATCGAGGAGGCACACCGCCTCGGAATGGTCAGCCGGATCTTCGCTGCCGACGAACTCGAGGCGAAGACCTTGGAGATGGCTCGCGAGATCGCGCGTCGGCCCAGCTTCACCTCGCTCATGATCAAGGAGTCGGTCAATCAGACCCTGGAGAACCAGGGGTTCTACAACGCCCTGCAATCCGCGTTCAACCTGCACCAGCTCAATCACGCTCACTGGGCCGAGATCCACGGCGAGGGCGGCGATCGCGCGAAAACCGAAGACGGCGCGCTGCCGTGGAAGCTCGACCGGGGAGCCGGGAACAAGTGATGCGCGAAACCGACGCGGCCGAGGTTCCCGACTACTCCCGGATGCTCCGGTTGGACGACACGGTCCAGGTCGTGCTCGGGGCAGGACTCGGCATCGGGCGACAGAGCGCACACGCACTCGCCGCCGTCGGCGCGACCGTGGTGTGCGTCGACGTCGACAGTGAACGAGCCGGTCAGGTCGCCGGCGAGGTCGGCGGTGTCGCCTGGGCCGGCGATCTCACCTCTCGCGAGGATGTCGCGGCCCTCTTCGCCTTCGTGGGCAGCAGGCTGGGACGGCTCGACGGCGTCATCGACATCATCGGGGGTGCACGGTACAAGTCGCTGACGGACTTGACCGACGACGACTGGCGCTTCCATCACGACATCGTGCTCCGCCATGCCTATCTCACGCTGCAGTACGCCCACGAGTACTGGAGCGCGACCGACTCCGGCGGAACACTGACGTTCGTCGCGTCGGTCGCAGGGCTCACGAGCGCCCCGATGACCGCGGCGTACGGGGCGCACAAGGCTGCGCTGATGTCCCTTGTCCGCACCGCGGCGGTGGAATTCGGCCCCGACGGGATACGGGTCAACGCAGTCGCGCCCGGCGTGGTCCGGACACCGCGCGCACAGGCGAACCCGAAGTGGACCGACGAACTGCTCGAGTCCAACGTCGCCAAGACCCCGCTGCGCAGACTCGCCGTCCCGGCCGACGTGGCCGCATGCGCACTGTTCCTGACGTGCCCGTTGTCGTCACACCTGACGGGGCAGACACTGATCGTCGACGGCGGCAACACGATCGTCTACAACGTGGACACACCGTCCCCGTGAGACAGCCCACTCCGGTGGAGTAATTATGCTGCAGTTGTAGCAGAGTCCACACCAGCGGATACGCTCATATGTTAGTCTTCTCGCAGACTGATTAGGATTCGAGACGCGGATCGCCCGCGCGATCCCTGCGCAGCAGATTCGAGGAGTGTGTCATGGCCCGCGACCATACCGCCCGCGCCCGTATCCAGCAGTACCTGTCCTCTTCTGGTCCGATCGAAGACCCTTCGGGTTACGCGACCAAACTCCTCAAAGAAGCCATCGGCTACAGCGGGTCGTCGGTGGCCTTCATCCAGTTGATCGCGGCCATGGACTCCGAGGGGGAGATCGAGCGCGACATCCGGGGTAAACGCACGTACCGGATCTCGTCGGCGAAGCCGGTGGCGACCTCGTCGCCACGTGCCGGCATCGCCGATCCCGGTGTCGGATCCGGTGTGATCATCGACATCGACTACGACCGCCTGGCAAAAGCCATCGTCCGTGAATTCTGGGTGGCGGCCTCGGCGCACCAACCAGTCGCGACCCCGGCCGCTGATCGAGTCGTGGCCGACGTCGACCACATCGAGGTCGACCGCCGCCGCGAAGAGTACGCCCGTCGCCTCGAAGACGCCCGGAGCCATCTGGATCAACTCCTCTCCGAGGCTGCCGAATACGCCCGCCCCTGACATCTGGCCCACGACGAAGACCGCCCCGGCACTCAATGGTGCCGGGGCGGTCTTCGTCGTAGTGGTCAACCCTCGGTGGCACGCACCACATCGGCGGTATCGGGGGCGCCGACCCGTCGACGAATCCTGCTCTGGACGAACCACCGTCCGTCGACCTTCCGCAACACCCATTCGTTGATCGAGGCACTCACCAACCGGATGTCCGGCTCAGCCTGCTGGAGGATGAACGAGTAGTTGGACGCGACCGCCTCCGGCCCGTCGATCCGCACCGCCAGGTTGTTGCCCTGCATGTGCAGGCTCCGGCCGTAGAACCCGTCACCGTGTCGCGCCGTGCGGACAGAGAGGAACTCGCGCAGTGCTTCCACCCCCTCCCAGCGCACCACCGAATACGGATCGTCGGCCTGGCCCGAGGACACGTCCATGACACAGTCGTCGGTGAACAGGTCGAAGTACTCGTCGTCGAGACACGCATCCGCGTAGTACCCGTACCTCGACAACAGTTCTCGGATCGCCTTCTCGTCTTCGAGCTCGGCGACACGCGTTTCCAGCGCGGCCAACCTGGACTCGACGTCTCCTGCGGTCACATGACCTCCGTTTCTCTGATCAAATCTGTGTCAGCCGATGTACTGCTCGAACATGTCTCCCTCGAGCAACGTCGCCGCATCGCCGGCGTAGGCGATCTGCCCGCGCCGCAGCACATACGCGGTGTCGGCGATCGAGAGAGTGCGCAGCGCATACTGATCCACCAGGAGCACCGCGGCGCGCTGCTCCCGCAACGTGCCGATGAATTCGAACACGACATCGACAATGATGGGCGCAAGACCCAATGATGGTTCGTCCACGAGTACGAGCTCGGGACTCCGCACGTAGGCAGCGCAGAGGGCCAGCATCTGCTGCTCGCCGCCACTCAACGTACCGGCACGCTGACTCAGCCGACCCCCCAGCACGGGAAACACCGACGTGGCACGCTCGAGTGCGGTGGCGGCCTCACCTCGCGGCGCCTGCATCAGCAGGTTCTCCCGCACCGTGAGGTTCCGATACACCCCGCGTCCCTCGGGGACATGGCAGAGTCCACGTGAGGCGCGGCGGCTGGGCGCCACGCGAGTGACGTCGTCGTCGAACACGAAGACCGAACCGCTGGTGGGTTGGAGCAGCCCGCTGGCGACCCGCAAGGTAGTCGTTTTACCGGCACCGTTCGGCCCTATCAGGGCGGTGGTTCCGCCGGCGGGAACGGTCAACGACACGTCCCGCAGGACCTGGGTCTGTCCGTAGCTGCAGTTGATGTTCCGCAGTTCCAGGGCTGCGGTGCCGACCCCGGCAGCGGGGGTTGCCTCAATGCTGGTCATCGCGTTGCCATTCCTTCGGGCTCGTGGTCGGCGAGTGCCTCGTCGGCAGAACCGAGGTAGGCGGCCTGCACGACCGGACTCGTCCGGACCTCCTCGGGGGTTCCATGGAAGAGGAGCTCACCGAAGTCGAGAACATAGATGTCCGAACAGATTCCGAGCACCAGGGCCATGTCGTGTTCGACGAGGAGGATTCCGCAGCCGCGTTCGCGAACGACATGTTCGAGTGTTCTTCCGAACTGTACGGTCTCCGCCGGATCGAGGCCGGACGATGGTTCGTCGAGCAGCAGCACGTCGAAATGTCCGGTGAGACAACGCGCGAGCTCTACCAGTCGGCGCTGACCCGTGGACAGTGAGCCGCTGGGCATGTCCTTGAGATGGCTGATGCCGCAGAGTTCCAGCGCATGGTCCACCGCTACAGCGGTCTGCCGTCGTTCGGCGGGGCTCGCGACGATCTGCGCCCGGATGTTCGATCCGGCCAACGACGACTCAAGCCCCAGCGCGACGTTCTCGGCCACGGTGAGTGAATCGGCGAGCTGCATGAGCTGGAAGGTCCGGCCGAGACCCATTCGCCCTCGTTTGGCGGCTCCGGCCCTGGTGATGTCGGTCCCGTGAAGTCTGACCTTTCCCGTGGTCGGGCTCAGGATCCCGCTCGCGGCATTGAATGTCGTGGTCTTGCCTGCGCCGTTCGGACCGATCAACCCGGTGATCTGACCAACGGGTGCCACGAAGCTCACGTCATCGACAGCAGTCCGGCCGCCGTATTTGATCGTGAGTCCCTCGATCTCGAGGCCGGTCGCCTCGTCGCCCACCCGCCAGGGCGATGTGTCGACGTTGCTCGGTGCCGGTCTGCTTTCCGAGCGCCTCGATGAACCGAAACGCTTCTCGATCCACTCCCTGACCCGCATCGGCATCGGCTGCGCGCCACCCTGTGTGGCCACGAGAATCGCCGCGACACCGAAGACGATGTTCAGATAGCTCGCGATGTTGTCGATGTGCAGGTATGCGGGGACGACGGACGCCACCAACGCGACCACCGCGTACCACGGCTCCCGGAAGGGCATGATCATCAACGTCGCGATCAGGACCAAGGAGTAATAGGCGGTGTAGTTGTCATCGCCCAGGATGGCGAAGTGAACAGTCGACCCGTACAAGATGCCAGAGATCCCGGCGAAGTAGCCCGCGATGCAGAACACGATGATACGCAACATGTTCACGTTCAGACCGAGCGTACGGACCGCCAACGGAGCTCCCGAGAGCCCCTGCAGCGTCCGGCCGATGCGGAGCTGGTGGATGACCATCATCGCGATCGCGGTGATGACGAAGAAGGCCAGCACGACGTAGTAGTACCCGGTATCTCCCTCCAGCCCGGCAGGTCGCGGCATCTCACGTCCCACACCGGTCTGAGTGAAGAAGAAGGAGCGCGGGTACAGCAACTGTTCCACCATCAGTCCGAAACCCAGGGTGGCCAAGGCGAGGAACAGTCCCGACAGTCGGATGGCCGGCAGTGCCAGCAGTGCCGCGACCGGGACCACGACCAGAGCGCCGAGGAGAACAGAGACCAGCCATGGCAGATGGAGTTCCGACATGAATTGAGCGAATGCGGCGGCGCCGATGGCGCCGAAGGCCGCCTGACACAGCGAGACCAAGCCGGCGGTACGGACCAACAGCCCCAGCGAGAGCAACATGATGGCCTGTGTGAGTCCGATGGTGAAGTACGAGAGGTTGGCCCCCACCAGGAGTGGGACGAGTGCCAGCATCGCCACGACGACTACACCCACCCCGTAGCGCAGGCGGTCCGGCCCCTTCCACGGCACCACCGGGGGTTTCTCTGCACGCGGTGGCGCCTCGAGCTTCTTCTTCGGGATCACCAGTAGGGCGACCAGGAGGAAGAAGAACGGCAAGCTGGACGAGAGTCCGTTCAGTACTGGGTGATCCACGACGAACTTCGTCGAGATGCTCGCTGCGACACCGATGACCAGCGCGCCCACATAGGTGAGCGGGATGCTGGAGAACGCGCCGACCGCGGCAGCGCCGAATGCCTGCACCACCAGGAAGGTCATCGCCACTGCCTCGATGCCGGTGAACGGGGCGATCAGGACGCCGGACAGCGCGGCGAAAGTGGAGCCGATGATCCATGCGAGCTGCTGCACTCGACGGGAATTGGTCCCGTGCAGTTCGACAAGCTCGGGGTCGTTGACGACAGCGCGCATGGCCAGACCCGTGTGGGTGAACTTGAACAGGACGTAGAGCCCGGCGACCGCGATCAGGGACACCGCGGTGACCACCAGTTGTGCGTAGGTGATGTTGACGCCACCGACCTCCACGAATTTCGTCCCGTCCGGGATGTACTGCGGCAGGCTCAGCGGATCGTATCCGTAGTAGGCGGTCGCAATGCCCTGGACGAGCAGCACGAGACCCACGGTCGCGACGATCTTCATCGCGGGCCGTTGCTCGGCGAGCGCCCGACTCATGACGCCGAGAAGCACGCCGAACAACGGCCCGAGGACTCCGACTGCACCGATGAACGCCGCCCACCACGGCCATTCCTGGTCGACATTCAGGAAGTAGAAGCTGTACGCGGCCGCGGCCGCCACCGCTCCGTGCCCGATGTTGAAGATGCCCGAGGTCTTGTAGGTGAGCACAAGACCCGTGCCGGCTATGCCGAGCACCGCACCGGTGGCGATACCGGCGACGACAAAGGGAAGTAAGACGTCCATCGATGAGTCAGTTCCTTGCTGTCAGGGTGCGCAGGCGGTGGCCAGGTCGCCCTGGACGCCGTTGCCGGAATCTCCGCTGGGCGACACCAATTCGGGGGCATCGTTTCCGGCGTCGAACTTGAACTGCCAGAAACACTTGATCTCGGGCGACGGCTGACCCTCGGTGAAGGTCACCGGTTGCGGGAGCAGGCCACCGAGTGTCTCGTCCTTGATCGCGCGGTAGCCCGCGAAGACGCTCTGCCGGTTGACTTCTGCCGTGTTCTGACCCAGCGCCTTGCGGAAGAGTTCGAGGCTCGACCACGTGGTCGTGGCACTGGTGGTCGAGTAGTCCGTGTCCGGCTGGTACTGCTCCATCGCCGTCCGGAACTGCTTCACCGGCTCGGCGTCGGCCCACCATGGGAAACCGTTGAGCGTGCCGACCATCTTCATCCCGGACACCTTGCCGTACTTCTCCGGGTTGAAGCTCGTCGACGAGGTACCGAATGTGCCGTCGTAACCCTGCTGGATGCAGTCGGTCATGACCCGCACCGAAGTGTCCACGGACACCAGCAGAGCGACATAGTCGGCGCTGCGCTCGTTGAAATTCAGGCACTCCGCTGTGTAGTTGGCCGCACTCGCCGAGATTGTTACGGCGCCACCATAATCCAGCCCGTTGGCTTGCGCGGACGGGGCAAGTGCCTTCGACGCGTCGTCGGCACATGTGGCCGACTCCGCACAGACGCCGGCCACCAGTACCTTCGAGTCGGCCGCCTTCGCCGAGGTCGCCAGCGACTGCACGACCATTCCGGCGTTCGGTGCGGTGGTGAAGAAGTTGCTGAGGCCATTCCACACGGCCGCGTTGTATCCGGCCGCGCCGATCACCGGAATGCCCTGCTGCTGGAGGTATTCCCCTACCGCGCCCTCCGCCACAGCATCCGAGAGCAGCAGCGCGACGATGTCCTGGTCCTCGACCAGGCCGCGGACCGCCGCCTGAGCGCTGCCCGCGTTGTTCTTCGTGTCGGCGACCACGATCTCCACCGGTCGGCCACCGAGCCCGCCTGTGTTGTTGACGTTCGCGGCCCATGCCTCGGCGGCGGGCACTGCTGCCACGGTGCTCGACGAGAGCACGCCACTTTCGGACACCGCGTAACCGATCTTGATCGGGGCACCGCTCAGCGGCGGTCCCGAGGACGGCGCAGCGGTGCCGCCGTCGTTGCCACCGCAGGCTGTCGCCGTGAGGCAGACGGCTAGGACACCGACTCCCCACGAGATGAACCTCGAACGCTTCATGTCTCTCCTCTGGTGAAGGCGCGTGTGGCCGTTGGCTCGGAGCTGGCCGCCGACCGTCCGCAAGTTGTGCCACAACCAAGCTCTTATTTTGCTGTAGCTCGACTAGTAAACCACTTGAAGTGATCGCTGTCACCATTGAGAGTGAGTCGGTGCTACATCACAACAGCAACTTGCGGCGGCGGGTCCTCTCAGAATCCGATGTCTGGATCACCGGCCGGCCGCTGACGACCCCACCTTCGCCGCAGGACTCAGCGCGCTTCGCGCACTCCGGGAGTGAACGTCAGACTGACGCCCTCCATGCCCCACGAGAGACCGAGATGCTCGGTGGGACGACCAGCGGCCGGGTCGAGAGTCACCGACCCCAACCGCCGTCTCAGCTCCGAAAAGGCGATCCGGAGCTCGACCCGCGCGAGATGCACTCCGGCGCACCGGTGTGACCCCATTCCGAAGGCCAGGTGCGGCTTCGGGGTTCGGCCGAAATCGACCTCATCGGGGTTCGGGAAGTACTTGGGATCGCGGTTGGCGACCGCGAGCGGGAAGTGCACGCGCTCGCCACGCGGCAGCACCATGTCGCCGATCTCGATCGTCTCTGCCGTCACCGTCCTGGTGGGTACGGCCGGTGCGGTCCACCGCAGTAGCTCTTCGATCGCCGGGTCGAGAGCATCGGACGATGCGAACATCTCGTCCCACTGGTCAGGGTGAGTTCCGAGGTACGCGAAGCTCTGGGCGAGGACGCTCTGCACGGTGTCGAGGCCCGCAAGCATCAACAACAGGAAGAAGTCGAACAGGTCGTCGTCGGACAAACGCTCGCCGTCGATCTCGGCCCGGAGGATATGGGTCGTGGCGTCGTCACGGGGATCATCCCGCCGTTCGGCGATCACGCGCAGGACATACTCGCGCATCTGCGCGACGGCCTCACCCCGTACGCGCGCCGACTCCTCCTCCGTACCTCCTGGTGCCCCGTGGTGGATCTCGGCGACCCAGCGATTGAGGAGCGGCAGATCGTCGGCAGACCATCCCATGAGTGCCAGAAAGGTCGCGCCCGGGAACGGCATCGCGAACTCCTCGACGAAGTCGCAATGTCCTTTCTCGATGAACCCGTCGATCAGTTCGTTCGCGGCCTCGTACAGACGCGGTTCGAGTTCGGCGACCCGCGCGGGCGAGAGCAACGGGTCGAGCAGCTGCCGGAACTGCCTGTGGCGCGATCCGTCGAGTTCGATCGGGATCAGGGCCTTCTGCGCACCCTGGACGTTCTCGCCGTCAGGATCGTTGGGGAAGCTGACGAATCCGCGATTGTTCCGCCGCAGGACCGAGCTGATGTCGTCGTAGCGGGTCAGCACCCAGCACCCGTTGCCACGGGCAGACCAGGAAATCGGTGTCTGCTCGCGCCGTTCGGCGAGTTCGTCGAGTTGCTCCTGGATCGAGACGTGCCGATACGGGTCGTAGTCGCGGCGGAGCCGATCGCGCAATCGGTCGATGTCCGGGGAAGCGGTGGTCATTGGTCTGTTCCCTTCGAAGTGCGTCGGACGGCGGACGTGCCGGCCCCGGCAGGGTGGTGCTCACCACACTGTCCAGGACAATAGAAAGACTAGATCATGATTAGCTCTCTGCTGGGCCGTGCGCCTCCCAAATGGCTTCGGTCCAGCTCTGACGCGGATCTCGCGGTGATCTCCCACGCGGTGCCATGCGGGGCGAGCTGCCTGACAGTTGTGTTTTGATTATCACTGTGGTCTACGCTGGCCGGTGACACGCACCACTCATGCTTGGAGTCGCCCATGACACCCCGGCCGTTCACGATCGAGATCCCCGACGAGGTCATCGAAGATCTCGACCGCCGGCTCGCGTCGACCCGGTTCGCTCCGGACATCGACAACTCCGACGGTCGATTCGGCCTGTCGACCGACTACATGCGCGAGTTCGTCCGAGCGTGGCGCGAGGACTTCGACTGGCGGACGCACGAAGCGACACTCAATCGGTTGCCGCAGTACCGGGTGGACATCGACGGCGTCCCGATCCATTTCGCGGCGGTCGAGGGCACCGGCCCGGCGCGGATCCCTTTGGTGCTCACCCACGGGTGGCCATGGACGTTCTGGGACTTCCACCGGATCATCGGCCCGCTCACCGACCCCGGTGCGCACGGGGGTGATCCCGCGGATGCCTTCGACCTCATCATCCCGTCGCTGCCTGGGTTCACCTTCTCCACACCGTTGACGACTCCGGGGATCACGCACCACCACATTGCCGACCTGTGGGTCCGGCTGGTCCGCGACGTCCTGGGACATGACCGGTTCGCCGCGTATGGCGGCGACTGGGGTGCGCTGGTCACCAGCCAACTCGGCCACAAGTACGCCGACCATCTGTACGGCATCCATCTCAGCAGTGCCGGGTCGACCCCAAAGGGTTGGAATGTCGAGCGGCCCTGGGATCTCCTTCGACGCGCCGTCGATGCGGCCGCCCCGGAGAACCGCGAGAAGGTCGTCGCCTGGGAACGCCGCCGGATCGGGCACATCACCCCGCAGGTCGTCCACCCGCAGACGCTCGCGCATGCGATGCACGACTCCCCTGTCGGGCTCGCGGCCTGGATCACCGAGCGCCGCCGGGCGTGGATGGATCCCGCGTTGGACTTCGACGAGGTCTTTCCCCTCGACTTCCTGCTCACCAGTGCGACCCTGTACTGGGCGACGAACAGCTACGCCACCACCGCACGGTTGTACGCGGAGGCCCCGGCACACCCCTGGCAGCCGGCGCACTCGGCGCAACCGATGATCCAGTGCCCCACCGGCGTCTCGGTCTTCGCCGACGACGTCGCGCCCGGCGCCTCGCTGGACCGCCTCGGAGATCTCTACAACGTGGTGAACGTGAGCCGCCACGCGGTCGGGGGTCACTTCGGCCCCATGGAACGCCCCGACGAGCTGGTCGAGGACATTCGCACGACCTTCCGATCGTGTCGGTGAACTCGTCTCGACCGCCTCGTCGCGGCCGGCCGGAACGGGCCCGCAGCACCGTCGCCCGTCGCCAGTAGGATGGTCGGCACGCGCGGGCCGAGGAAGGACGGTAGAACATGACCGAGCCGATCGATCTCGAAGATCTGCGCAAGGCTCATCGCCGCGACTACGACCCCTACGAACAGGCGACCATCCCGGACCATCTCGCCGAGCTGGCCGACCGCCGACGGACTCTGCCGATCAGCTATTCCGCGCGCGGGAACGGATGCTGGGTGTTGACCCGCTACGACGACATCGCCGACATCCTGCGTCGGAACAGTCGGGGCGTCATCAGTTTCCCCAACGATCCCGACGGCATCAACACGCAGGGCTCCGAACGCGGGATGATCCCGATCGAAGTCGATGGGGCCCGGCACAAACACTTTCGACAACTGCTCGACCCCAAATTCAGCCCACGTCGCGTCGAACAACTGGCCCCGACGCTGACAGCCCTGGCCAACCGTCTCATCGACGAGTTCATCGAGAGCGGCGAGTGTGATTTCGTCCAGCAGTTCGCCGCACCGTTCGCGGGGGCGGCGGTACAGACCATCATGGGTTGGCCCCCCGAGGACATCGAGCAGATGAACCGGTGGGCGATGACCCTCCTCCATGGGGTCGAGGGTGGATCCCTCGAGGAGACAGCGGAAGCCAGGGCCGAGGCGCACCGCGAGATGCACGCGAGGATGCTCGACCTCATCCGAGACCGACGGCGGTCCCCGCGCACCGACGACGTGACCTCGGCGGCGCTCGACGCCGAGATCGACGGTCGCAAACTCGGTGACCTCGAGTTGTTCGACTTCTTCCTGCTCATGGTGAACGCCGGCCTCGCGACGGTGCAGAGCGTCCTGGCCCAGTCCATTGCCTACCTTGCAGACCATCAGGATCAATGGGCCGAGATGTTCGCGACACCCGAGTCGCTGGACGCGGCCATCGAGGAGCTGCTGCGCTGGACCTCGCCTGCCGTGCCGACGCGGACGATCGTGGACGAATCGATCGAGATCGGCGACCTCCACCTCCCCAGAGGCGAACGCGTGCACTTCCCACTGGCGGCAGCCAATCGGGATCCCGAGTTCTTTCCGGACCCCGATCGGGTGGACTTCGGTCGCGACCCCCGGCCGCATCTCGCGTTCGGGACCGGACCGCATCGGTGCGTCGGACGCCACCTCGCTCGACTCGAGCTGCGGATCGGTCTCACCGAGCTGCACCGACGGATGCCCCTCTTCGAGGCCGCGGATGACTCGCATCCGCGCCACCACCTCGGCCTGGCCTGGGGAATCGACGGCCTACGACTCCGATTTCCGCCTGGGACCCGCGAAACCCCTTTGCGCGAGCAATGATCCGGAGCGAGTAGCGACCTCGTCGGCGACGGTCTCGGTGCGCTTCCACTTCATCGAGATCACCCGCTCGGTGATTCTCCACCCGGACTCGGTGCGCCGCAGCGTGTCCCGATAGGACCCACCACCGCTCATCCGCACCAGGATCCGGTCTGCCGGGTCACCGGCCCATCGGCCGGTCTCCACGCCGTACTCCGAGTGGGCGGATGCGGTGTCGCCGTCAACTTCGATCACCGTGTTGTACAACGGATGCTGCGCGAAAACCCAGCCCGGGTCGGTTGCCCCGAGGCGCGCGCTCATCTGAGCGGGCGTCTCACGCCGCCCTCCCATGGGCGAGAAGTCGATGACAGCGTCCTCGGTGAAGACCTCGTTCCACAGCTCGAACCTGCGTTCGTCGAGGGCGACGGCATAGGTGCGCAAGGCGGTCTCTATCTCGACGCGATCCGTGTGCTCTGCCGGGCAACTCATACAGTCGACACCGCCTGCGCGGTGGGCACGGCGAACGCCAGGGGCTCGAACAGCTCTCGCGGCGGATAGACGTCGTTGAAGAGATCGCACGCGGTGGGTGCGAGTCGGACCTCGGACGCCTCGAAGATCTCAACGTCGCCCTCGTGCCGCGGATCGGCCAGATCGAAGGTGACCAGCGTTCTCCGCGGACCGGTTTCAGGTTCGTCGAGATCGCGGATACTGAGTTCGGCCTGTGCACCTCGTCGTGTGATCCAGGGGTCCGCGATCCGGACGAACAGCATCCCGAAGTGGCCCCCGAAGCGCACATCACCCCGGAACGGGAACACCGTCGCACCGTCGGGCGTCGGTGGCGTCACGGCGGTGTCCACCTCGAAGTAGATCGCGCCCGATTCCGTCGGTCTCGCGCCTCCGCTGATGCTCGATTGTCCGTCAGGCATCCGTGCGATGTAGTCGACAAAACTGTGCTTGATGCCCCAGAGGAGCCCGTGAGCGGTCATGATCCTCCATTCGTCCATCCACGCAGGCCGGAGGCCGTCAAAGGCCGTCCAATTGTGCTGTTGACGTCGAATGTACCTCATTACGACTACGCAAAGGGACGAAATTCCCCGGCCAGCGGGGATTTCTGTAGTTGTGCTCGTATAAGGTTTCGGTCATACTTGTGACTCACACAACAAGACTCTGTCTACACCTCCTAGGAGCAATCATGAGCAAGTCCGCCGTCCTGTGGAACGTTGGCGAAAAGTGGAACATCGAGTCGGTGGACCTCGCTTCTCCCGGTCCCGGTGAGGTCCTCGTCAAGGTCATGGCCAGCGGACTGTGCCACTCCGACGACCACTACGTGACCGGCGATCAGCCTGCCGCACTGCCTTTGGTGGGTGGCCACGAAGGCGCCGGGATCGTCGAGGCGGTCGGCACCGGAGTGACTCGGGTGAAGCCCGGCGACCATGTGGTGATGGTGTTCAACCCTCCGTGCGGCGACTGCCACTTCTGCAACACCGGTCGTGCCAACATGTGCATCATCGCCAAAATGGCAACCGCCACGCCCAGCACGCCGTTCGAGGCTCGCGGGCAGCAGTTCGGAGGAGTGGCGGAGCTGGGGACGTTCAGCGAGTACACCGTGATCGCCGAACAGCGCGCCATCAAGATCGACGACGACATCCCCTTCTCGTCCGCCGCGCTTCTGGGGTGCGCGGTCATCACCGGGTGGGGTGCCTCGGTGTATCTCGGTGAGGTCAAGCCGGGCGAGACCGTCGTCGTCATCGGCACCGGTGGAGTCGGCGTCAACTCGCTGCAGGGCGCGCGGAATGCGGGCGCCGGCATGATCCTCGCCGTGGACCCGGTCGATTTCAAGCGAGAGAAGGCGAAGCTGTTCGGCGCCACCCACACCGCAGCGAGTATCGCCGAGGCGTCCGAGATCCTGGCGGCCGAGACGAAGGGGGCGATGGCAGACGTCGCCATCATCTCCGTCGGCGTCGGCGACAACGACATGCTCCAGGACGTCACCCGGCTGACGGGGCCCGGCGGACGCACCGTCATCACATCGGTGACCCCGGCGGCATCCAGCACTGTCAACCTCAGCCTCTTCGAATTCACCCTCAGTGAAAAGACGTTGCGTGGCAACGTGTACGGAGGCGTCAACGTCTACCGTGACATCCCGCTGCTGCTGAACCTCTACAAGCTGGGCAAGCTGAACCTCGACGACCTGATCACGACGACCTATGCCCTCGACGACATCAACACCGGGTACGCGGACATGCATGCCGGCCGCAACCTCCGCGGTGTGGTCCTGATGGACTGAGGGTCCGCACCGGTCCGACCAAGACGGCACCGGGACGCCACGGTTCGTGGTGTCCCGGTGCCGTTTTCACGTCGCGGCCGAACGGGATCGGGTCGCGGTTGTCGTGACCCATCG
This sequence comes from Gordonia terrae, assembly GCF_051789125.1. Taxonomy (GTDB): domain Bacteria; phylum Actinomycetota; class Actinomycetes; order Mycobacteriales; family Mycobacteriaceae; genus Gordonia; species Gordonia terrae_A. The sequence continues at coordinate 4,830,672 of NZ_CP196526.1, forward strand.
CATCCGCCAAACCGACAGAGTCGCCAACCGACAGAAGTGGCCAACCGCCAGGGTCGCCGACCGACAAGAGAAACCCGTCTCCACGAGACCTCCATCGGAGATCAGGCGGAAACGGGTTCCCTACGTGGGGCAGGCGGCTAGTCCGCGCGCGGTCCCGGTGCGAACTTCAGATGCACGCTGCTGACCCCCCAGGCCAGTCCGAGGTGCTCAACCGGCGCCGGTTTGGTCGTATCCAGCTCGAACTCCGGCAACCGCCGAGTGAGCTCCTCCAGCGCGAGCCGGAGCTCGAGACGAGCGAGATGCACTCCGACACATCGATGCGGTCCCATACCGAACCCCACGTGGGGCTTCGTCGCCGGGTCCTGGTACCTCTCCAGGATCACCTCGTCGGGGTTGTCATATTGCGCCGGATCACGATTGGCGGCGGCCAGGGCGAAGTGCACCCGCTCCCCCTTGGGCAGCGTGAGATCGCCGACCTGCACCTCGTCCTTCACGATCGTCCGCGTCGGAACCGGCGGTGCGCCCCAGCGGACGAGCTCCTCCACCGCGGACTCGATGAGTGCGGGATCGTCCACCAGTCGCTTCCACTGGTCCTGCCGACCGGCGAAATAGACCATCGCCTGACCCAGCACACTCTGCACTGTGTCCAGGCCCGCCAGCATCATCAGCAGAAACAGATCGAAGAGTTCCGAGTCCGAGAGTTTCTCGCCCTCGATCTCGCACTCGATGGCGGCTGTCGTCACGTCCTCTCGGGCGGGTTCGCCACGACGTCGGGCGATCAGGCCCAACATGTACTCGTGGATCTCGACATGGGCTTTACCCCGTGCCGCATCGGATTCCTCCTGTGTGGCACCGGGGAGGCCGTGCATGACGACGTCGACCCAGTTGTTGAGGCGCTCGACGTCCTCCTCGGGCCAACCCATGATCTTCATGACCGTGACACCCGGGAACGGGAGGGCGAACTGGTTTCCGAAGTCGCACTCGCCTGCCTCGATGAATTCGTCGACCAGACGTGCAGCCCACGAACGCAGGTCCCCCTCGAGCCGGGCCACCCGCTCCGGTGAGAAGGCGGGCTCGAGCATACGGCGGAACTCCTGATGGCGCCGCCCGTCGAGTTCGATGGGGATCATCCCGACGTCGGAACCGGTCCGGTTGATGCCATCCGGTTCGTTGGGGAAGCTGATGAAGCCGCGATTGCTGCGCCGCAGCACGCTGGCGACGTCGTCGTACCGGGTCAGAACCCAGGTACCGTTGCCGCGCGCGGAGTAGCTGATCGGCAACGACTCACGCCGTTCGGCGAACTCGGCGAGCTGATCGGCGATGGGGATCTGCCGGTAGGGGTCATAGTCGCGACGGAATTTCTCCCGTAGCTCGGTGAGCGGTGTTTGGGTACTGGTCATGATTCCTCCAGGGTCGTGATCGGGCTGTCACAGGGAAGTGGATTGCGAGCTTCTCGTCCGTGCGGCCCGGATCGATGCGCTCGAGGGGTGCGCCGTCAGATGTCCAGCACGAGTCGAGGCGTCACCGCACGGCCGACACACACCATCATCGTCTCGTTCTCGGCACGCTCGGCCTCGGTGAGAATCGAATCACGGTGCTCGGGTACACCTTCGATGATGACCGTCTCGCAGGAGCCACACGTCCCTTCCTGACAGGAGACGACTATCGGGATGTCGTTCTCCTGCATGACCGCGACGATGGACTTGTCCGGCGGAACGGTGATGGTCTTGCCCGACATCTGACATTCCACCTCGAACGATTCGTTCCGGACCGGCTCGCCGATCTCCTTGGGCGCGAATCGCTCCAGGTGCAGAGTTCCCTTCGGCCATGGGGCGCAGGCAGACTCGATTGCCTGCAGGAGAGGTTCGGGACCACAGCAGTACACCGCCGTGTCCGCCCGGACCTTGCCGAGAAGCGAGGCCAGATCGAGGAGGCCGAACTCGTCCTGGGGCCGAACCGCGATGTGCTCGCCGTAGGTGTTCTCCAACATCTCGACGAATCCCATACTCGAGCGGGATCGCCCGCCGTAGAGCAGTTCCCACTCGACACCCCGCGCCTCGGCCGCGGCGACCATCGGGAGCATCGGCGTCACACCGATGCCACCTGCGACGAAGATGAGTTTCTCGGCCGGCTCGAAGGGGAAGTTGTTCCGCGGACCCCGCACGAGGATCCGATCGCCTTCGGCAAGTGTGTCGTGCAGGTATTCCGAACCCCCACGACTCTCGATCTCACGCAGCACCGCGATCTGCCACACCGACCGGTCGCCGGCGTCACCGCACAACGAGTACTGCCGAACGATGTCACCGGGAATCACGACATCGATGTGCGATCCGGGCTCCCATACCGGCAATTCGTGGCCGTCCGGGTCGGCGAACTCGATGAGCACGACGCCTTCGGCGATGGTTTCCTTCTTGGTGACCACGACGTTGCGGGCCTGTTCGGCTGACGTGTCGACGTGTCCGATGCTCGTGTCGTGGTCATCGACCAGTGACTCTGACAACTTGACCTCCAGATGATGCTCGTGCGCAGGTGCCCGCCTGTGGTCACGGTTATGGTTCCGTGCGCTTGTGTTCCATTTAACACGATAGTGGCACAATTGGAAAGCAGTAGAGCGGTTGCGCGTTGTGTGCTCCAACGCGCCCCCGGGGCGGTCTACGAAATTCCACCCGGCCGATCACTTCCCGGACAAAGACTGGGAAACAACATCTTTCGTGATCGATGACGCCCGCCGACGCCGTCGGTGCGTGCTGAGGCGCCGGCAGGCCTAGCATCGCTCGCCAACCACATATCAATGGTGTTGTGCGTCAACGAGACGTGGCGCGCCGGGTCTCCGACGCGCCACGATGCGCCTCACCCGGGCCCGGACGGAACCGGGCCCGCGCGTCTCACCTCGTCCGGATCAGTGCGCCCAGTTCGTCCCACTGCTCCTTGATCGTCTCGACGACCTCGTCGCTCGTCAACCAGTCATTCGACCGCAGCAACTGCGTGGTCTCCCGGTATTTGATGTACCGGTCGTTGTCGCGGGCCGCCCAGACCGCCAACCGATCGGCAAAGCCCTGGTCGGGCGAGACCGCGGCCACATCCTCGGTTTTGCCGTCCACGGTGATCTCGACCCCTGGGATTCGGTGATCCAGAGCGGTGGAAGAACTCCAGCAGAACTGCACCATCTCGTCGGTGGTCTTGTGGTAGCGGCCTGCCAGGCCGACGAGCGATGCCGCGCCCTCCTCGACCAGCTGCGTTTCGATCTGCGCGGCCAGAGCCCGCGCCTCCAGCGCAGCCGCCGTCATCCCCTGCCCGTAGACCGGGTTGAACGCCGCCCAGGCGTCACCGATGGTGAGGAAGTTCTCGGGCCGCCGCTCGACCGCGGCGTAGTCGCGCAGACGGTTCGTGGTGTCCCGCCAGATCGAGATCCGCTCCGGGAACTCGACCTCGTCGAGCGCCTTGTCGAGTTCGGGTACGCCGATCGCGGCCACGTACTCCTTGAGATCCTTCTCCTTACGCGGCGGGTAGTCGCCCGCCGAACCCTGCACGGTGAGAATCCAGCGGCGCTCACCTTCCACCACCCACATGGCCATGGCCCGACGGCCCGCCTCCGGCGTGGACGCATCCTCCCCGGCCGGAACCGAAGCCAGGGCTCGGAAGCCGGGGTCCCAGTTCTCCGGGACCCGAAGAAAGGTGCTCGCGTATCCCCAGTGCGCGTTGACGACGGTCTCGACGGGAGTGGGGAAACCCAACTCCGTCAGCCACTCCGGCGCCACCGAACGACGGCCGGTGGCGTCGATGACCAGATCCGCATCGATGACCTCGCCGTCGGCGAGCCGGACACCGGTGACCGCCCCGGCGTCGGCCACGAGGCCGACGGCCTCACGGCCGGTGACGAACGCGACCCCGTCGAGCTTCGTGGCGAGGTTGCGGATCGCCGCCTCGATGACGGGACGGCTGGCCATGATGAAGCGCAGGTCGGATTCGAAACGGGGTGACCAACCGATGCGGTCCAACCGCATCACGTCGGCGGTCGAGTCGAGATCTGCAGCTCCGAGCCGGATGGCTTCGTCCGAGAAACCCGGCAACAACTCCTCGATCGCGACGCGCCCGCCGGCGATGAGCGCATGGAAGTGCGCGCCCTGGGCAACCCCGGCCCGCTGTTGTGGAGTCTCCGGGAACTGGTCTCGGTCGAGGACGAGCACCTCGTCGAAGTGTCCGGCCGTCGCCGCTGCCGCCAGGCATCCGGCGATGCTCCCGCCGATGATGACCGCCCGGCCGAACCGCTGTCGCTCTGTGCGAGTCGCGGAGTCTCCAGCCTCACTCATGTCACGTATCTCCTGATCCCGATCGGTCTGACTCCCGCGATGAGCTGGGAGGTGGTAGCAGTCGTGCTGCCAAACAACTTGTGGACGATTAGACCACAATTTAGTGATACGCGAAAGAATGGGCGCCCTTTTACGCGCCTAGCTGGATGTCCGCCCCGGCTTCGCTCTGTGGCCGAGAGTTTGACTTCCTGCTACAACGAGTCTTTCATAATAGAGACATAACTAGTCCCGGGTGTGCCGACCGGCACCGAGAACGAAAGAGCCTCATGCCTGCCACATCGCCAATGCCAGCAGAGACCGTTCCCGTCCGTCTCGACGCCCTCGTGGTCGGAGCAGGCATCTCGGGTCTGCACCAACTGTGGACTCTACGCGACAAGGGCTTCGACGCACGGGTGGTCGAAGCCGGATCCGGAGTCGGGGGTACCTGGTTCTGGAACCGCTATCCCGGCGCGCGGTTCGACTCGGAGAGCTACTCCTACGGGTACTTCTTCTCCGAGGAGATCACGGCGGAGTGGACCTGGTCGGAAGAGTATGCCGGGCAGCCGGAGATCGAGGAATACCTCAACTTCGTCGTGGATCGCCTGGATCTCCGGCACCACATCGACTTCGATTCCCGTGTCGTGTCGGCGGTCTGGCTCGACGACCTCGGCGAATGGGAGGTCACGACCGACGGTGACACGACGTACCGGACCCGGTACCTGATCACCGCTCTGGGGATCCTGTCCAAGCCGGCGTTCCCGAAGGTTCCCGGTTTGGAGAATTTCTCCGGCGAGAGCTATCACACCGGCCTGTGGCCGCACGACGAGGTCGACTTCACCGGCAAACGGGTCGCGGTCATCGGAACCGGCTCGAGCGGGGTCCAGATCATCCCGATCATCGCCCGCACCGCGGCGTCGGTCACGGTCTTCCAGCGAACACCCAACTGGTGCACCCCGATCAACAATCACCCGATCACACCCGAGCGTGCCGCGGAACTCCGTTCCCGGGTCGACGAGATCTACTCGCTGACGCAGACGACACCGGCGGGTGGCATCCATGCGCCGATGACCTCCTCATCGCTCGAGATGACCGACGAGGAGCGTCGCAAGATCTGGGACGAGCTCTACGATGCCCCGGGAATGGCGTTCGTGCTCGGGAACTTCCGGGACGTGGCCCTCAGTCGCGAGGCGAACGCGAACCTGACCTCCTATCTCGCCGACCGTATCCGCGCGCGGGTCGACGACCCGGCCGTGGCCGACCTGCTGATCCCGACCGACCACGGTTTCGGGCAGAAGCGGCCGCCGTTGGAGAACGGATACTACGAGACCTACAACGAACCGCACGTCTCCCTGATCTCCACCTCCGCCGAGCCTCTGGAGAGCTACACCGAGACCGGAATCCGGACCAGCCGCGCGGAGTACGACTTCGACATGATCATCATCGCCACCGGGTTCGAGGCGGTGACGGGTTCGTACCGGCAGATCGACATCCGAGGACTCGGGGATGTCCCGCTCGCCGATTACTGGGTCAACGGTCCCCAGACATATCTCGGTCTCCAGGGCGCCGGGTTCCCGAACCTGTTCTTCCTCGGCGGACCGCAGAGTGCGTCCGGGATCATTCCGCGCGTCACCGAGACCCAGGCCGACTGGATCGCCGACTGCCTCGCGCACATGCGCGATCACGGGCTGACCCGGATCGAGACGAACCAAGAGGCCGTGGACGAATGGAACGACCACGTCATCGAGGGCATCCGGGGAACGTTGCAGGAAGATGCCGAGTCCTGGGCCTTCGAATCCACGGGAACGGGCCGGCGAGCGTACCTGCTGTATGCGAACGGGCAACCGACCTACCGCGAGAAGATCCGCGAGTCCGCGGCGGCCGGCTACAAGGGATTCGAGATGTCCTGACCGGTGGCCATATCCACGAGATCGGCGGCGAGGGTCATCCTCGCCGCCGATTTCTCATGTGCGGCAGCATATCCGGTCTGCGCCGAACGGTATCGGAAAAGAAGTGCGGACACGCCGAGCGGGAGTGGTCGATGACCACTCCCGCTCGGCGCTCCAGGGTCTGATCAGAGGTCGGCGCCGTTGCCGTAGATGATCTGCCGCTGGGTGTACTCCTCGAGCCCGGCCAATCCGTTCTCGACCCCGATGCCGCTCCACCGTGCTCCGCCGAAGGGGACGTGCGGGCCGTGGTTGATCGCGTGTCCGTTGATGTAGACCGTGCCGACCCGGAGCCGGCGGCCCACCGCGAGTGCCCGGTTGGGGTCGGAACTCCAGACCGAGCCGCCCAACCCGTACTTCGATCGGTTGACCTGGTTCACCACGTCGTCGATGTCGGTGTACGGCACCAACGGCAGCACCGGCCCGAACTGCTCTTCCTCGATGATCTCCGCCCCGGCGGGGACATCGGTGAGGATGGTCGGCGTCAGGAAGTAGCCGCGGTCGCCGACCGTCTCGCCGCCCGTGCGCACCCTGGCCCCAGCGGCGACCGCCGATTCCAGCAGTCCGTTGACCCGCTCGAACTGCGCCCGGTTGTTGATCGGTCCGAGCCGGACGCCCTCTTGATCGCCGGCACCCACCGCCACCGACTGCGCCACTGCGACAAGCGCATCGGCGACCGCCGGGTAGATCGACTCCGGCACGAAGACGCGCTTGGCGGCACCGCACACCTGCCCGTTGTTCACGAAGGCGCCCCAGAAGAGGTCCTCCGCGGCGGCGGCGACGTCGATGTCGTCGAGCACGATGGCCGGGTCGTTGCCGCCGAGTTCGAGGGTGACCCGCTTCAGATCGTCGGCGACCGCAGCGGCGACCGCCTTGCCTGCACTGGTCGAACCGGTGAAGCTGACCATCGCCGGGACAGGGTGTTTCGTCATCGCGACACCCACGGAGTCCCCGCCCGAGACAACGTTCAGGACGCCTGCCGGGAATGCATCCTGAAGGAGTTCGATGGCCCGTAGCGTGGCCAACGGCGTGTACGGCGACGGCTTCAGGACCACCGTGTTGCCCGCTCGCAGTGCGGGCGCGAACTTCCAGGCAGCCTGGATGAGCGGGTAGTTCCACGGGGTGATGGCGGCGACCACGCCCAACGGGATGCGTACCTGGGCGACGGCTCCCGGCGTGATGACCTCACTTTCCGGGATCTCCACATCGGCGAAGTAGCCGATCCACGCTGCTGTCCCATGGGCCTCGCCGACCGCGTCGGCCAACGGCTTACCCTGCTCGCTCATCAGGATCTGCGCCAGTTCGTCGACATTGGCCGTGATGACCTCGGCAGCCTTGCGGAGGGCCGATCGGCGCACCCCGTCGTCGGATGCCCACACGTCGAATGCCGCCTCGGCAGCGGCGAATGCAGCGTGGACCTCGGTGGGGGTCGCCTCGGGCGCTTCCGCGAACGGGACCTCGGTCGCCGGATTGAGAACGCTGAAGTACTCGGTCCCGGCGGGCTTGCCGTTGATGGTCATCGAGAAACGTTGTAGTTCTGACATTGTTGTGCCACCTTCGTCGCACGAGCTGCCCGAACCACTGCGCAGGCTGCCCGTCGTTGTTCCAGCAGGTTGGATGGTGAGTATGTTTGCAGCAGGGTTACGAGGATAATAAGCGTGACGGCCGTCTCTCCGCAAGGAATCCGCTGTCAGCACCACGTTCGACCCCGCTGTCCTGCGTTTGCATGCTCGGTCGCGGGCCCGTCCTCGGCATCATTCATTATTTGAATGACTACTGCGCTACCATTAGAGGATGTTTGCTGCCAGATCCAAGGATTTCGATTACATCGTCGTGGGCAGTGGTGCCGGCGGGTCAGTGGTCGCCGGTCGCTTGAGCGAGGACCCCCGAAACCGCGTACTCCTCATCGAGGCCGGCGGCCACGACCGCAACCCGATCCACCTGGTGCCCAAGGGCTTCTACTTCACCATGAACAGCCCCCAGGCCTCGAAGACCTACACGACCGAGCCCTATGGAGACGGCGAACGGGGATCCTGGCCCCGGGGTCGGATCCTCGGGGGGTCGACGACCATCAACGGGATGGTGTGGAACCGCGGTTGGGCTCCCGACTACGACTCGTGGGAAGAACTCGGGATGAAGGGCTGGAACTGGGATCGTTTCCTGACGGCCTTCACCGAACTGGAGGATCACGAACTCGGCGCAGGCCCGACGCGTGGCGTCGGAGGCCCCGTGCCGGTGTCGATCACCCGCCCGCGCGAGAAGGCGAGCGACGCCTTCATCGAAGCAATGGGACAGCATGGCATCGAGTTCGTCGACGACCCGAACAGCAGCGATGCCGAACGTGTGGGATATGTTGCGTCGAGCATCAAACGAGGGACGCGGATGAGCGCATCACGCTCGTTCCTGCGGACGGCACGACGCCGTGCAAACCTCACGATCGTCACCAACACCACAGCCGAGCGTCTCGTCTTCGAGGGGAAGCGTGCTGTCGCGGTCGTGGCTCGCGGCCGCAGAGGCGAGGTCACCTATCGTGCAGCGCGGGAGGTGATCATCTCCGGCGGGCCGCTCGAGTCACCGCAACTCCTGGAACGGTCGGGGGTCGGACGACCGGAGGTGCTCGAGGGCGCGGGTGTGCGCCCGGTGGTCGTGAGCCCCAAGGTCGGCGAAAACCTGCGCGAGCACCGGGGCATCATGTTCCAGGTCGAACTACAGGGTGTCGACGGCTTCAACAGGCAGGCAGCGACATTCGCGCGACAGATGTGGGCGGGTTTCAAGTATCTCTTCACTCGCGATGGGCTCATCGCCCACGGTGGCTACAACATCGTCGCCGCCTACAAGTCCGACCCGGCTTCCCCGCGGCCCGACACACACGCCTTCTTCACCCCGATCTCCACGTCGGCGGCCAGCCCGACCTCCGGACGCCTTGTCGTCGACAAGTTCCCCGGGGCCCGCTTCATCGTGTCACCGACCTATCCCACCAGTCAGGGCTCGATCCACATCACCGGCCCTTCATCGGATGACAATCCGACGATCATCCCGAACTACCTGCAGACCGAACATGACCGTGCACTGATCCCCAAAGTGCTCACCAAGGCTCGTGAGATCCTGGCTTCCGAACCCTTTTCGCGATACGTCGTCTCCGAGCTGGAACCCGGACCTGCCCTCGGCGCCTCGCCGGAGGCCGTCGTCGACTACACGATCAACAAGGGGGTCGCGGGAATCCACACTCTGGGCACCTGCGCCATCGGCCCCGACGATGACGATGTGGTCGACGACCGCCTCCGGGTACGCGGACTCGACAACGTACGGGTCGTCGACTCGTCGGTCTTCCCGTTCATGCCGTCCGGCAACTGCAGTGCACCGACCCAGGCTCTCGCATGGATCGCCGCCGACCTCATCCGGGCCGACAACTCGTGACCGAGAAGATCTGACCGACAACCGAATCCACCGTGCGAACCCACGAAAAGGCGCCCCTCCCGGGTAATGGGAGGGGCGCCTTCTCGGATGTGGTGGGCGTGGCCCCGATCAGTCCGGTACCGGCCGGAAGAACGGGACACGTCGATGGTCGCCCAGCGGGCCGAAGTGGACCTCGACACGTTGTCCGACCTCGACCGGGGTCGCGACGTCGGCTGCTCGGCTCAATATCCGGACGCCGCAGTCGAGCTGGACCAGCAGCACCCGGTAGGGCACCTGCTGCGCCAACTCCTGTGCGTACGCACGGTGGTAGACGACATGACTCCAGATGGTGCCGGAGCCGTCGAACTCTCGCCAGTGTGCCTGTCGAGACAGGCATTCCGGGCACACGCCGGACGCCGGCCACCGGACGTAGGCACAGTCGTCACACTGCTGGAACAGCAGTCGGTCCTCCGCGGCCGATTCCCAGAACGGGGAATCGTCGCCGGTCGTACCGAACGGGGCCTCATCGCTCATGACACATCCATACTGAAGATCGTGCTCGCGGCCTTCATCATTCCGAAGGTCGAGCAGTATTGGGCGGTACGCAGACCATCGATCTGGCGTTCCCCCGCGGTTCCCTGCAACTGTCGGAACAGTTCGCAGAGATGGAGAAAGCCCCACATGTAGGCCTCCGACAGCTGGCCGCCGTTGGTGTTCAGCGGAAGTGTGCCGCCGTATCCGATGGCACCGGAACGGAAGGCATCACCGACTCCGCCCGTTTCGACGAACCCGTAGTACTCCAGCATCTGCATGACCCAGACGCTGGTGGGATCCTGGATGTAGAGCGCATCGATGCCGTCGCGCTCGATGCCGGCGGCCGGATAGATCCGGTCCGCAACGCCGGCGATCCACGGACGCATCCACTGGTCGTCGTTCTGCCGGTCACGAAGTCCGGTCTGCTGCGCGATCCCCATGACGTGCACCGGTCGGTCGGCCAGCTCGCGCGCACGTTCGGCGCTCGCCACGATGAGACAGGCTCCACCGTCGGAGATCATGCACAGATCGGCTCGCCGCAAGGGCTCCACCAGGTAGGGCGCCGCGAGATAGTCATCGATCGACATCGGCTCGCGGAAGATCGCCAGTGGGTTGTCCTGTGCATACCGCCGCTGCGAGACCGCGATCTCACCGAGGTCGGCCTCCGTGGTCCCGAACATCGCTTGATGTCGCCGGAACGCCATTCCGGCGACACCTGCGACATTCAGGAATCCGTACACCGAGGCGTCGTCCTGACGCCCCAGTGGGTGGGAGAACCGATTGCCGTCGCTGCGCTGCGTCGTTCCGTAGACGATGGCGATGCAACTGGCCAATCCCGCCTCGATCGCCGCACAGGCGAGGTGGAGTGAGAAGTTGCAGGTGCCGTAGTCCAGTGTCGCGCTGTAGGCGGGATTGAGCCCGGCGAGCCTACCGATCTCGGTGTCGATCCCGAAGCCGCCGTAGGACTTGCATGTGATCAAACCGTCGATGTCGGACTTCTGCAGACCCGCCGAGGCCAGGGTCTGTCGCAGTGCCTCCACGGCCAGTTCGTCGGCCGAGATCCCCGGTACCGTCCCCTGGATGGTGTTGTCCGCCGCGATGATCGCGCTTGCGCCTCTGATTGCGCCTGGGATGTCCATCAGATGATGTTCTCCTCGGCCAGTGCGTCGACGTCGGCCTTCGACAGTCCCAAGATCTCGGCGTAGACCTCGTAATTGTGCTCGCCGTACGTCGGTGCACCCCGACCCACCAGGCCGCCGATGTACTGCGGGGTCTCACTCATGTGCACCGACGGCGCGGCCACGGGCCACCGGCCGAAGTTCGTGGCGTCGAGCTCGGTCAGCCAATTCAGGTGTCGGAGTTGAGGATCACGCTCGTAGCGGTCGGCCGCGGTCTGCGCAACCCCGGCGGCTATGCCGATGTCCTGCAGCCGTCGCATGAGCGCAAAGGGTTCACAGGTGCGAGTCCAGCCACCGATCAGTTCGTCGAGATCGGCCCGGTTCCGTTGCCGCGCCTCGAGAGTCGCGAACTCGTCGCGCTCCAGCCACTCGGAGTGACCCGCCTCGCGTGCGAGTCGAATCCACTCCTCTTGTGTCGCACAGGTGATCGCGATCCAGCGGTCGTCACCGACACATCGGTAGATGCCCTCGGGCGCTGCCGTGGAATACGGCGAACGGTTCCCGGCACGCTCGAAGACGCGACCGTTCACGTCATGGTCGAGCAGCGGCAGGGCGGTGAGATACAGACCGACCTCGCTCTGCGAGGCGTCGATCCACTGCCCCTCGCCGGTTCGCTCACGGTGATAGACCGCCGCCATGAGCGCCAGTGCGAAGCTGTAGGCCCCGTACCAGTCCAGATACGAATAACCCCACCCGGCCGGAGGGTACGGCTCCGGCAGACCACTCATGTGAGAGAGTCCGGAGAAGGCCTGGGCGACAGGGCCGACCGTTCGGAAGCGGCCGTAGGTTCCGTGACTGCCCATACCGGATTGCTTGGCGTAGATCACCTCGGGATTGATCTCCCGCAGCACGTCATAACCCAGTCCCCACCCTTCCATCACTCCGGGAGAGAACCCCTCGGTGACGATGCTGGATCGCTCGACGAGCCGTTTGGCCAGCTTCAGACCTTCCGGGTGCTTGACGTTCAGCGACAATCCACGCTTGCCGGGATTCTTGTTGTTGTACTGCGCACCGACAGGTCCACCCTGGTCCGCGGGCCATTGTGAGGGAACCGGCCCGGTCGCCTTCTCGCGCGCCTCGCGTCCGCCGACGGGGTTTCCGCCACGGCGCGGGTCCAGGTTCTTGTGCCATTCCACCTTGATGACGTCGGCGCCGAGCGCGGCGAGGAACCTCGTGGCACCGGCCGATGCGAGCATCCACGTGAAATCCAGGACTCGCAACCCCTGCAGGGGAAACGGCGTCCCGTGGGGCGTGAGGCGCGCAGGCTCCTCGGATGCGCGTGCGACGACGGGGGTGCGGGGTTCGATCGACAGCACCTCGGCACGATCCTCGTCGAGTAGCGGAGCGCGACGACCCGGCACCCACACCGAACCTTCGGTGACCCACTTGCTCGTCGGATAGCGAAGAGACCTCCCCAGTTCGGGGTGCTCGACGTCTGTGTAGGTCCCGCGAGCGATCCAGTGCTCGTCGTCGGCACTCTCGTGTGGTTGCCGGACCGGAACCCACATCAGGCCGGCTTCCTGGGCCTCGCGCCACGGCACGCTGTCGTACAGATAGCGACGCATCGTCTGTTCGACGACGTCCATGTTGCTCGCTGCACCGCCCTCCATGCCGGGCAGGACGCGGGAGTCCTTCTCCACCTCGTCGGACCCGTCACTGATCGTGCCGCCGATGCCCCACTTCTCGAGGAACGGACCGAGGAGCTTGGCGTTGCGCGTCATGGCCAGGTACCAGCGGCCGTCCTTGGTGCTGAAGATCGAGCGGTGCCGCGAGACCGTCGGCGCCGAATGCCGGCACGTCTGCCGATTGAACGGGGTACGCAGGGCCACCCACGACATGAGGTCGCCCTCGGTGTTCTTGGCGACCGCCTCGTGGATCGCGCAGGAAAGGTGCTGCCCGTGGCCGGTACGGTTGCGTGTGCTCAGCGCCGCGACGATGGTGAACGCGAGTTGTTCGCCGGCGATCGCATAGGAGTGGCCGAGCTGTGGGGCGATCGGTGGCGTGTCGTACTCGAGCGTCGGATCCGGATCGTAGCCGTTGTTCATCACCACGCCGCCGTAGGCGAGATGTACGAGGTCCGAGGCCTTGAGGTCCTTGTCGGGGCCGTCCTCACCGAACGGGGTCAGGCGCGCGTAGACCAGATGCGGATGTCGCGATCGCAGCTCGGCACTGCCCAGTCCGAGTCCGTCGAGGTGGCCGAGCGGCGTCGAGTCGATGACCACGTCGGCACCCGCGATGAGTCGTTCGTACTGAGCCTTGCCGTCCGGCTCGACCACGTCGACGACGATCGACCGCTTCCCCCGGTTGTACGCCCAGAAGTACAGCGACTTGTCGGGGTTCGGTACGTCGTCGACGAACGGTGCCGACATCCGGGAGGGGCTGCCCCCTGGTGGCTCGACCTTGATGACGTCGGCGCCGAGCCCGGCCAGCACCAGGCCGCAGTACTCCCCCTGGTGATCACCGATCTCCACGATCCTGATGTCGGACAGTGAGCCCGGGCGCTTTCCATCCTGCTGGCTGGTCATTCACAACTCCATCGTCGAAGGGGAAGGGTGCGGCATGCGATCGGCCCCCGCGGGGAGCGGCCAGTCGAGCCACGAGATGAGGGCCTCGCCGAGGACGAGTCGTCGGTCGGCATCGGAGAGACCCGGGGTATGGTCCCGAAAAGCCTCTACCAAGTGCACATACGGGACAGGGAGACGGGACAGGTCCGACCCGAAGAAGACGCGTTCCGCACCGAAACTCTCGACGAGGCGACACAGGGCCTCGTCGATGGAGGGGAACGGGTACTCCTCGCGGAGGAAACACGGCAGAGCCGAGGCCTTCACCGCTATCCCGGGGTACCGGGCCAGGTCGAGCAGTGGGGTGATGGCGTCCACGAGTGGTAGGTGATCATCCTCGATCGCGCAGTGGTCGACGGTGATCAACGCCTCCGGATACCGCTGTGCGAGATCGGCATACAGTTCGTGCCGGCCAGGCGCATAGATGCTCAGGGGGACTCGGTACCGTTCTGCCGCGCGGAAGAATCCGCTGCGCGTCGCTGCGGCCAACTGGCCGTCTACATCGCCGCGGTTGAGCGACAGTCGGATTCCGCGCATTCCAGCCGTATCCCGCCAGTCCGCCAGACGTTCCACCGCCTCGGGATCTGCGACGGGAAACCGGCACAGGGCACCGAAGAGCTCGGGTTGCGCCGCAGCCGCTTCGAGCACGTAGTCGTTGCGGCCGCCTTCCCACGTGGGCGCCAGCAGCAAGGCCGCGTCCACACCTGCGGCGGTCATCACCGCTCGCACCTCGGGTACCTCGAGCGGGACGCTGCGCTGTGGCTCGATGGCATCCGCCGGCCACGGGCGTCGTGGAGTGGACGCCTTCCAGACGTGTATCTGTGCGTCGACGATTCTCGGTGTCGTCGAGAGTTTCCCGTCCACAGCCAGCCTCAGGACGCGCCGTCGGGACGGCCGGCGTCGGCGTGCGCCGAGTCGAACTCCTCGAAGTCCGCCATGCTGAGATCGAGGTACTGATCCTCGTGCTGCTGACGCGTGAACGGCCAGATGATCGGGGTGCCGACCTCCTGGCTGTACCAGTTGTGACCCTCCGCATAGGTGGTCCCGGGCAGCGCTGCGCGGACCTCGGCGAGGAACTTGTCGGTGGCTTCTTCGGTTGGCGCATAGGCTTTTCCGGTTCGATCGATCACTTCGAGCAATCGCATCAGGTAGCCGACCTCGTGCGCGAGCGTGGTCGGGATGGTGATCGAGTTGACCGGCGCGAACGGGCCACAGAGCAGGAACATGTTGGGGAAGCCCGGAACTCCGACTCCGCGGAACGCAGTCACCCCGTCACGCCACGCCTGGTCGATCGTGAGACCGTTCGGTCCGGTGACGGCCATCGGACGCATGTACGCGTGGGCTTCGAATCCGGTCGCCCAGACGATCACGTCGAGCGGGTGCAAGGTCCCGTCCGCGTCGACGATCCCGGTCGGTTCGACGCGTTGGATACCACCGAACGTGGGATGCACGTTCGGCTGCTGGATCACGCGGTAATAGTTGGGCGTCTTCGCGATCCGTTTCACACCGAGCGGTTCGGTCGGGGTGAGTTTGGCACGTAGGTCAGGGTCGGGGATCTCCCGCTCGAGCATTGCGGTGAAGCGTCGCTTCATCTCCTCGCGATCCGGCCCGGGAACCAGCCGCCACGTCTCGTTGCCGTCGGTCTTGACCCTGAGCTTGGCCATGCGGTTGTCATAGCGCTTGGCCAGGAACGGCACCCGGAGGACGAGCTTCTCCCACCGCGTGTACTGGGGATTCGGCTTCACCTGCATCCACTGGGGTGTCCGGATGAAATGGGTCACGTCCAGGCCACGTTCGCCCAGTGCGGTCACGATCTGCACCCCGCTGGAGCCGGTACCCACGACACCGACTCGTAGCGAGGTGTCGTTCAGGTCGATCGTGTGATCCCACTGCGACGAGTGGAACGACCTTCCTTCGAAGGATTCGACCCCGGGCACCGAGGGCTTGTTGGGAATGCGCAAGAACCCGGTCGCGTGGACCACGACGTCCGCGACATAGGACGACCCGTCCGACAGCGTCAACTGCCACTGCCCCTCGACCCACTCTGCGGCCGTGACCTCGGTGGCGAAGCGAATGTGGGACGCGAGCCCTTGATCGCGTGCGAAATCGGCAAGGTACTTACGTACTTCGTGACCCGGGGCATACCGCTTCGACCAGTGATTCCCGCGCGCGAACGGGAACTCGTAGTTCCGGGTCAGCACGTCCACGTGCAAACCGGGATAGGTGTTGGCATCCCAGGTGCCGCCCGGAGCGTCCCTCTTCTCGAATATCGTGAATCGGTGGCCCGCGCGCTGGAGGTGGTAGCCGATGAACAGCCCGGACATTCCGGCACCTACCACGGCGACGGTCAAACGTTGGTTCATTGCTCTCCCTCCCCAACTGCATGGGGTAAAGCCGCCCGACGAGTGGCTATTCACGTAATCAGTACAACTTTAACATGCTAGGAACACCACTACGGTGCCGCCTGGCGCTCATCCTCACCTGGTCGGGATCAGGCCATCCCAGATCGCGGCTCGCCACTGATGCGGGTCCGGCACCACATCGACCCGGTCGGACAGTCGGGCGACCGGATGGGTCCGCGGGTCGTCGGCGGGCCAGCCCGGATCACCGGTCCGCACGAAAGATGACCAGACCCCGGCCATCAGGTCCGCGACCGTCTGCGGGGCCTCTCCGCGCAGACGACGCCCCCACTCCGCGTCCAACGTGTCGAAGACAAACGGGACCTCGATGGTGTGGCAGGCGCCCAACCGACCCTCGAATGTGTCTGGTTGCCAAACGAACTCGTACACGTGGGTACTCGCCGACGCCGCGGCGCGCGCCTCGAGCAGGCGCAGCATCGGCACGACCGCGAACCAGTCGGACTGCAGGGCTTCGTACAGGGTCGCGGGAGCGTCGGTGGCCAGGTGCCGGCGGTAGGCAGGCAACAACGCCTCGACCTCGGTACCGAGTCGCGCGACGAGGCTTCTCATCGTGGGCTCGTCGAGACGGGGAGCCAGTCCACCCGCCTCGACGAAGAGTCCGTACTCGTGTGAGTTCGTGCCGACCAGTAGGTCGACATCGGTACCCGCCCCCGCTCTTATCGCGGCGAGTGGCCAGTCCGGGAGGAGGTCGCCGTCGACGACCGGTTGGACCCCGAGGCGACTGAACTTCATGCCCTCCGGGGCTGGGCGGGCCGGGAGTCTGTCCAACACAGAATTCAGCGCTGCGTACAGCCGCGAGTCCGGGACCCCCGCGAGGGTCTCGGGCGTCATCGCCACTCCGAGTTCTCCGCTCAGTTCCGCCGCGACGTGCTCCGCCTCGGCACGAGAGTGCACATGGTGACCCGCCCCGCTCTGGGCGATCGCGCGTCGGAACAGGCCACGCGCCCGCGGCATCGCCAGTAGGGTGATCACGCTCATGGCGCCCGCCGACTCCCCGGCCACGGTGACCTGGGCGGGATCGCCGCCGAAATGGGCGATGTTGTCCCGGACCCACTCGAGCGCGGCGATCTGATCGAGGAGTCCGCGGTTGGGGACGCATCCCTCGATCGCGACGAAGCCCTCCACCGCCAGCCGGTAGTTGATGGTCACGACCACGAGCCCGCGGGTACACAGTCGCCCGCCGTCGAACGCGGCGGTGGAACCGGTCCCGGTGACGAATCCGCCGCCGTGGATCCAGACGAGCACCGGGGAGCGGCCGGCAAGATCCGAAGTCCAGACGTTCAGATTGAGTGGCTGGGCACCTGGACGTTTCGGCTCCGGGAGCAACTCGGCGATCGCGGCCGACCGTTGGGGCGGTGTGGACACGGTCGCCCCCCAGCCGCGCGCATCGACGTCACCTGGCTCCGGAGCCCGGGGCGGGGCGAAACGCAGAGAACCGCACGGAGCACTCGCATACGGGATCCCGCGGAAGCTCGAGACCTCGCCGTCACGCCGACCGGTGACGCGCCCCTGCCCAGTGACGACCTCGACATCCACTTCGATCCCCTACACCGATGTACTCTCGTGCTTGTTATTGTGTAACCATTATTTAAGCACAATTACGAATCGGGACAACATCGTCCCGCTCCGGTCATCGAGAGGACACGCTGTGGGTGGTTCGAGTCAGGCCGACCGGAACGAGCTCACCGGCTCCGATGGCTTGTTCCCGCTGACGCGCAGGGTGGTCAACGGCATCGAGTACGAGATCTTTGATCGCGATCCGCGCACGCTCCGCGATGCCTTTCTGGCGACCGCCGGGTTCGGCAGCATGGATGCGGTCGTCTACCGGGACGAACGATGGACCTTCGACAGACAATGGGCCGAAGTGGTCACTCTCGCACACGCACTGGGGTCCGAACTCAATGTGCGTCAGGGTGATCGCGTTGCTATCGCGATGCGCAACTTCCCCGAATGGATCTTCTCCTTCTGGGCGACCCAGCTGCTCGGAGCGGTCGCGGTGCCGCTGAATGCCTGGTTGATGCCCGACGAACTGAGTGGTCTCCTGGACCAGGCCAGGCCGTCCGTGGTGATCGCCGACGCCGAACGCATCGGTGCCCTCCGGCGACTGGACCTCCGCGCGATGGACGTCAAGCATGTCGTCGCCGTCCGTTCACCGGAGGATGAGCACACCATCGCCTACACCGACCTCATCGGCGCAGGCGGTCCGACGACTCCCCCGGATGCCGAGATCGATCCGCTGGACCCGGCGACCATCCTGTTCACCTCGGGCACCACCGGACGCCCGAAAGCCGTTGTCGGGACCCATCTCAACCACTCGGCGTCCTTGCTGAACAAGTTGATCCGGGCGGTCCGCGTATCTACGGACGGAAGTCCTCCCCAGATGCCGAAACCCGGGGTGAAGCTCGTATCGTTCCCGTTCTTCCACATTGCCGGGGTCAACA
This sequence comes from Gordonia terrae, assembly GCF_051789125.1. Classification (GTDB taxonomy): domain Bacteria; phylum Actinomycetota; class Actinomycetes; order Mycobacteriales; family Mycobacteriaceae; genus Gordonia; species Gordonia terrae_A. The sequence goes on from NZ_CP196526.1 coordinate 4,849,434, forward strand.
CCCTCTACACCTCCAGTTATCCCGGTCACCGGATGGTCCTGCTACACAAATGGGATGCCGAGGAGGCCGCTCGCCTGGTCGAGGCGGAAAAGGTGACCGAACTCTCCGGCGCGCCGTACATGATCCAGACCTTCCTCGACGTCGCCCAATCCTCCGGTCACGATCTGTCCTCGTTGACGAGCCTGGGCATCGGCGGCGCATCCATACCGGCACATCTGATCGAGCGGATCCACCGTCAGTTCGACGGCGCGGTCAGTCCCAGGACCGGGTACGGCCTCACGGAGTCGACGTCCGGAGTGGTGGCGATCGGGGGGCAGGAATGGGTCGAGCACTCCGACAGTGTCGGGAAGGCTCTGCCGACGGTCGGGATCGCGGTCATCGATCGCGAGCTCGAACCGGTGCCCGTCGGCACCGAGGGAGAGATCATCCTCCGCGGTCCACAGGTGATCACGTCCTACCTGGACGACTCCTCGCCGGACAGCTTCATCGACGGATGGTTTCGCACCGGGGACCTCGGTCGCCTCGACGGGGACGGTTTCCTGCACATCTCGGGGCGGCTCAAGGATGTCGTGATCCGCGGCGGGGAGAACATCAACTGCGCCGAGGTCGAAGGGTGTTTGACCGGTCATCCGGATGTGATCGAGGCGGCCGTCTTCGGAACCCCCCATCCGACCCTCGGTGAAGAACTCGCTGCAGTCATCAGGCTCCATCCGGGCGCTGCGGCCGGCCCCGAATCGTTGCGTGGCCACGTACGCGAGCGGCTGGCATCGTTCAAGGTCCCGGCCCACGTCGTGACCACCGACCAGGCGCTGCCGCGGACCGCGAGCGGCAAGATCGTCAAGACCGACATCGTCGGCCGGATGGGACTGACGGACGAGTTCGCCCACGCGACCCCGAGTTGACCCGAGCGGCAGACGCGGCGTAGTTCTTCTCTAATTGTGTTGTAAATAACTTGTTATTAGGATGTACACATGTCACCTCAGTCTCCTCCCTCGACCCCTCTCGCCGGTGTGCGGGTCCTCGACTTGTCCAGGGTCGTCTCCGGCCCCTTCGGGTCGCTGATGCTGTCTGATCTCGGGGCGGAGGTCATCCGCATCGAGCAGCCCCCCGCAGCGGACACCGCGCCGGCTGCGGAGCCCGCCCCGCTGACCGAGGACGAGGCATTCGCCTGGGGGCTCAGCCGTGACAAGCATTCGGTGAGCCTGGATCTCAAGAACGACAAGGGGCGGGAGATCTTCCTCGGCCTCGTCGAACACGCCGACGTGGTGTACGACAATTTCCGTCCCGGTGTCATGCGTCGACTCGGACTCGGATACGACGACCTCGCGCAGCGGAACCCGTCGATAATCTCCTGCTCCCTCAGCGGCTTCGGCGCCGACGGCCCATGGTCGACCATGCCCGCGTACGACCCCATCGTGCAGGCGATGTCCGGCACGATGAACTACACGAGGCTGGGTATCGACACACCTCCCGTCCGGTGGGGTATCCCCATCGGCGATCTCTTCGCCGGGATCTACAGCGCAATCGGAATCGCCGCTGCCATCATCCACCGCGACCGCACCGGTGTCGGGCAACACGTCGACGTCTCGATGCTCGACGTGATGCTCGCGCTCAACTCCTACCGCGTCCCCCAAGCGCTGACCTTCGGCCAGGAACCCGACCCGGCGCCGTTCGAGGGCGGCCAGGGAACGGTGCCGTTCGGGAACTTCGAATGCAGCGACGGATGGGTCGCACTGTGTATCAGCCAGCGCATGTGGCCGACCGCATGTCGGATCATGGGCCGACCCGAGCTCATCGACGACCCGAGATTCGCCACCCAGCTCGCCCGGCATACACACCGCGACGCGGTGGTGGCTGTCCTGCAGGAGGTGTTCCGGACACGGACCGCCCTGGAGTGGGAAACCGAGATGATGTCCGCCGGAGTCGTGGTCGCCCGCGTCCTCGGTGTCGCCGAGGTCTTCGACCATCCTCAGGTCAGGGCTCGCGACATGGCCGTCCAGATCACCGACAACCTCAGCCGGAGTGCAACCGTCGCCGGCGATCCGCTGAAGTTCAGCGACTCCGCGTCGTGGCGGCCACCGCGTCCGGTGGGCGCCGACACGCGAACGGTACTGACGTCGCTGCTCGGATTCGACGACGCGGCACTCGAGCTGCTCCATGACGAGAGGGCCGTCCACCTGGGCACCGGTCACGGCGAGCCGCCGATCCCGTTGATGCGCAGAGTTGCTCCCGCATCGGCCGGGACCGGGGCCGGACCCGACAGCCGGGAGCGTCCACTATGGGGGACAACGGTTCTCGAACTCAACGGTGACGAGCCCAGCAAGGGGTTCGCGGCACAGCTGCTCGCCGACCTCGGAGCACGTGTCATCCGCGTCGACCGGCCGAATGGTCAAGCGCTGGAGCCCTATCCGGATCTCGAACGCGGATCGGCCTTCCGGTGTGGCCTCAACCGTGGCAAACAGAGCGTCACCGCCGACCTCAAGACCGACGAGGGTCGCGCCTACTTCACCGATCTGGTCCAGCACGCAGACGTCGTGCTGGACAACTACCGTCCCGGGGTGCTGACCCGCTTGGGCATCGACCACGCCGTCCTCAGCGGGATCAAGCCGGACATCATCACGTGCTCGATAACGGGCTTCGGGCACTCCGGTCCCTGGAGCCCATATCCCGCCTTCGACAACGCGATCCAAGCGCTCGGCGGCGGTATGAGCATCACGGTCGATCACACCCGGCCACACATCCCGATCCGGTGGGGAAACCCCATCGGGGGTCTGACCGGCGCGTTGTACGCCGTTCTCGGCGTTCTCGGCGCAGAGCGCACGCGGCGTGTCAGCGGAGCGGGAAGGCGGATCGATCTGGCGTTGTTGGACGCGCAGATCGCGTTGCTGTCCTATCGTGTCCCGCAGGCGGTGACCGTCGGTAAGCGGTTCTCCCCCGAACCACGCAGAGGAGGCAGCGGGTCGTTGCCGTTCGGCGCGTTCCGCACGGCGGATGCACGGTGGTTCGTGATCTGCATAACCCCGCAGTTCTGGGGACGATTCTGCGAAGCCGCCGGACATCCCGAGTGGGAGGATGATCCACGCTTCGCCACCGAGCCGCTCCGCCGGACCAACGAGGCCGAACTCTATTCACTGGTCGAGCCGAGTTTCGCCACCCGGACGGCCGACGAGTGGCAGGAGCTGTACTACGAGCTCAAGCTACCCGGGGCGACCGTCCTGGACCTCAACGGCGCATTCACCCATCCCCAGGCAATCGCCCGGGGGATGCGGATGTGTCTCCCCGACAGCGTGTTCGAGGACGGGGTCGAGGTCGCCGGCAGCGCGCTGCGATTCTCGTGGTGTGAGCCCGTCCCGGCGGCGTCTGCTCCGGTGCCCGGCGCAGACGCCGCCTTGGTGGATGCAGAGTTCGGCCTCAGCTCTACTCCTGATACCCGTCGTGATCACGCCGTCGCGGAATTGGCTGCGGTGACAGAGACACAAGGTCGCTGACGTGCTACCTCTCGACGGCATCACGGTGGTCTCGCTCGAACACGCCGTCGCGGCGCCGTTCGCCACCCGGCAACTGGCCGACCTGGGAGCTCGTGTCATCAAGGTCGAGCGCCCGGGCAGCGGCGACTTCGCCCGCGACTACGACACCTCGGTCAATGGGCTGGCAAGCTACTTCGTCTGGCTCAATCGAGCCAAGGAATCCCTGGCGCTCGACGTGAAGACACCGCAGGGACGGCAGATTCTCACACAGTTGGTCGACCGCGCGGACATCGTCGTGCAAAACCTCGGTCCTGGGGCAGCGGCCCGACTCGGTCTCGGCGCCGACGAGTTGCTGCGGCGCGACCCCAAGAAGATCGTGCTGGGCATCACCGGCTGGGGCAGTACCGGGCCCTGGGCCCATCGGAAAGCCTACGACCTTCTCGTGCAGGCGGAATCGGGGCTACTCACCTTGACCGGGACCGCTGAGGAGATGGCGAGGGTGGGGATCTCTGTCGCCGACATCGCCGCCGGAATGTACGGGTTCAGCGGCGTTCTGGCGGCCTTGCTCCGCCGCGAACGAAACGGCGAAGGCGCGGCCATCGAGGTCTCGCTCTTCGAGGCGCTCGCCGAGTGGATCGGACAACCCGCGCTGTTCGCCCAGGGCCGGGGGCGCCCCCCGGGCAGGTTCGGCGCGCGCCATGCGACGATTGCGCCTTACGGCCCTTTCATCGCCGCCGACGACCGCGTCGTGTTGCTGGCGGTCCAGAACGAGGGCGAATGGTCCCGTCTGTGCCTCGAGGTCTTCGGCGACCCCGGCCTCGAGGCGGATGCCCGCTACTCGACGAACACGCAGCGGGTCGCACATCGCCAGTCACTCGAACAAGTTGTGCAAGAAAATATTTCGAAGATGACCTCCGCTGAGCTCGCCGAGCGCCTGACGCGCGCTCGAATAGCCTTCGCCGGGGTCAACACCCTTCAGGACTTTCTCGACCACCCGGTGCTGAGCGCCAGGGATCGGTGGCGGTCCGTGCGGACCGCGAACGGACCAGTTCGTTCACTTGTCCCACCGCTGCAATTCGGAGATGTCACCGAGTTGGGAGCCGTTCCGGAGCTCGGTGAGCACACCGAGCAGATCCTCGGCGAACTGGGACTGGACTCGGACGAGATCGCGCAACTGATCGGCTAACCGCTACGTCGGACGGCGCCGTTGGGGAGCATTCCGAGTTCGGCGTTGCTCACAGCGTCATCCATCGCCGAGTCGACTTCCCGCTTACTGCCCCGAGGGATCCACAACCCCACGACTGCGGCTGCGGCCATCGACACGGCGAGCATGACGAATCCCATCGCGTAGGCCGACTCGGCCGGGAGACCGTGCTGCCCTACGGAGGCACTCAACAGTCCTGCGAACGCCGCTGTACCCATCGATCCGCCGATCGTGCGGATGTTCGCGTTCATCCCGCTCGCCGTACCCGTTTGATGTGCTGGGACAGAGGTGATCACCACTGCCGCGATCGTCGACACGATCAGACCGGTCCCGACGCCTTGAAAACTGATGGCCACGACTATCTCCCAGACGTGATCATGGGCGAGTGCGATCATCGAGTAGGCGATCGCAGTCATTCCGGCACCCCAGACGATCACGGCACGCGCCGAGGTCAGCCGGACGAGGCGGGCGGCGCACAGACCCGTGAGCACCGACAACGCCGACGAAGGTAGAACAAGCCACCCGGCTTCCGTCACGGACATGCCGAACCCGTAGCCCGAATCTCTGGGTGTCTGCAGTAGCTGCGGTAGGTACGCGAAGAACGAGAAGCTCGAATAACCGAACGCGAGTCCCACCGCATTGGCGGTCCATACGCCTCGACGGCGCATCATCCGTAGGTCGACCAACGGGTTCTCCACCCGCATCTCCGTCATCAACCATGCGACTCCGGATGTCAGACCGAGCACGCCGAGCCCGATCGAAGTGCTGCTGCCCCAACCCCAGTCCGCTCCTCGACTCACAACGAGCAGCGTCGACGCCAAGGTCACACCCAGAAAGACGGCAGGCACGGGGTTGATCCGTCCCCCACGGCCCTCGGCTTCCGGAATGAAGATCAGGGCACCGATCAAGGAGACCACGGTCGCCACTGCAGGGATCCAGAACAACCAGCGAAAGCCCAGGAATTCGACGATCGGTCCGGCGACGACGATGCCGACACCGAAGCCGATCGATGCGATGGCCGCAATGAAGCTCACCGCGCGACGGGTCCGCTCCAGCGAGAACACGTCGCGCAGGATGCTGAACGACAACGGCAGGACACCCCCGCCGATCCCTTGGACAACCCGCGCGGCGATGAGCCATTCCACACTGGGCGCAAGCGCCGACATGACCGAGCCGACTGCGAGCCCGGTGATGGTGATCACCAGCACGCGGCGTTTGCCGAACCTGTCTCCGGCCCTGCCCAGCAGAGGTGTGGCGACAGATGCTGACAACAGGTAGGCGGTCACCACCCACGACACCGTTGACTGATCCGTCCCGAAACTGTTCTGCAGGACCGGTAGTACCGGGATGATCAACGACTGGAGGAGCGAGAAGGCGATCACGGCGGTGGCGAGTACCGCCGTGATCGCATGAGGACGAAGTGTTTCGCTCTCCGTCGCGTCAACAGACTTCGCGGTGGCGATCATACGATCCGAATTCAGTGCGATCCCGCTCGCCCTGGCAGGCCGGTCGGAGTCGCAGATCGCACCGTGCGGATCGCCAACGCGTCCGGCGTCGTCGTGCTCGTCACTTCCAGGGCCATCCGACACTCAGGTACTGCGTCTCCATGAACTCTTCCATCCCGACGCGAGCTCCTTCTCGACCCAGGCCACTCTGCTTCATACCGCCGAAGGGCGCGGAGGGGTCTGACACCACACCGCGATTGACGGCAACCATCCCCGCCTCGATCGACTCGCCGAGTGCGAGTCCCGCTTGCATCGAGCCGGCGTACACATAAGCAGCCAGCCCCAGTTCGGTGCCGTTGACCTGCGCCATGAGCTCATCGACGTCCGACCACGAGACTATCGGCGCGACCGGACCGAAGATCTCGTCGGTGACCACCGGCGCGTCGGCCGGGACCGATGTCAGAACCGTTGGCGGATAGAAGAATCCGTCGCCATCGGGGACAGGGCTCTGAAACGCCACCGAGGCACCGGCTGCCACACTTGCGTCCACCAGGCTCGTGATGTCGTTCACGGCCGAGGGCGAGATCATCGGCCCGATGTCGCTACCGTCCGCAGACGAACCGACCCGCAGACTCGATACGGCTTTCACGAGCTGGTCGGTGAAGTCGTCGAGAACGTCGGCATGTACATAGAACCGATTGGCCGCGGTGCACGCCTGTCCGCTTCCACGGAACTTGGCGATCATCGCGCCCTCAACTGCGGCTTCGATGTGTGCGTCCGCGGTGACGATGAACGGTGCGTTACCACCCAACTCCATCGAACAATTCAGAACGCGATCCGCGGCCTGCCGCAACAGGTGGCTGCCGACCGCGGTCGAACCGGTGAACGAGAGCTTTCGCACGTCCTTGTCCTTCAACCACGCCCCCACCACGGTCTTCGAATCATCGGTGGTGACCAGGTTGACGGCCCCGTCCGGGAGCCCTGCCTCCTGAGCGATCCGCATCATCGCCACTGCGGTCAGCGGTGTCTCGCGGGCCGGCTTCACGACTACTGTGCAGCCCGCTGCAAGCGCAGGCGCGATCTTTCGGGCAATCATGGCCGCGGGGAAGTTCCAGGGCGTGACCAGCGCTGCAACGCCCACCGGGTGATGCGTGACGATGGTGCGGCTGCCGCCGAGTGGTGCTTCTCCATACTGTCCCGAAGTCCGCACACACTCCTCGGCGAACCACCGGAAGAACTCGGCTGCGTAGCGCACCTCGGAGCGGGCATCGGCGATGGATTTGCCGTTCTCCTTGGTGATGAGTTCGGCGAGTTCGTCTTCTGCGGCCAGGACCGAGCTGAAGATCTTCATCAGCACGTCGGCACGCGCACGCGGACTCGAGCCGGACCATTGAGGCAACGCCGACGCGGCCGCCCCAACGGCGTCACAGGCATCGTGCAGCCCACCGTTTCCCACATGAGCGACAACGGTGCCGTCTGAGGGATCGTGGACCGCGAAACGCTCACCGCCACCGTCTCGCCACTGCCCCCCGACGAGAACGGAGCGGACATACCCTTCGTCTAGGCTTGCGGCGAGGTGGCGAGCAGAGCTAGTCATGACACTACTAATACGCCAATCAGGTCACAAACACCAATGGAACATGATTAGAAGCTCCGAGGGCTCGCGCCGAATCGCACACATGGGCTGCTACCCCATGCCTCCACCCGCCTACGCCCGATGCAGGTTCGTCCCCGGCCTGGTGAGGACGACGTTCGGCAGCACCGCGTATCGGGAGAGCTGGGTGACCGAGTGGGCCAGCACGGCGACGTCCGCGGCCGTGATCATCTCCTCGGGACGAATACGGTCCTTGAGCCAGTCGGTCATGTCGGTGTTGACATAGCCCGGCGCGATCGTCGTAGCGCTCACACCGTTCTCCGACTCCTCGAGGTTGAACGTCTCGCACAGGGAGATCAGTGCCGCCTTGGTGGCCCCGTAGGCGGACAGTTCGGGCTCCGGATAGACACCGGTGATCGACGCGACCGCGATGACTTTCGCGGCTCCGTGAACTCGTGCGGTGTCGCGGAGGGTGGGCAGGGCGGATTGCAGCAGGATGAAGGGCGCGCGGACATTGACCTGGTACAACCGATCGAATCGCTTGACCGGCAATTCGGCCACTGACCCCTTCGATCCCATCCCGGCGTTGATGATCAACGCATCGAACCGCCCGAACGCCTCTGCGTGCGCGGTGCCGAGCGCGCTGATCGCCTCGGCATCGGTCATGTCCGCGGGCACGACCTCCACCCGCCCGGCCCCGCGTTCGAGAAGCTCGGCGGCTTTGCTCTCCAACGCATCACGCCCGCGCGCGCTGATGGTCAGATCCCACCCGTCGGCGGCGAACCGCTCGGCGATCGCCGCACCGATGCCGCGTGACGCTCCGGTCACCAGCGCACTCCGGCTGGTCGTAGACCCACTCATACACTTGCCCCTTTGTCCTCAACGAAAACGCTCGGTGACACCGACTTTCAGAAAACGATCAGCTGATGTGCCGCAAGCCGTCGGCGATGAACGCCGCGGTGGCCTCACCCGCCTTCTCCGCGCCGTCACCCGACGACGCACCCGACAGCGCCCGATAGGTGATCCCCTCGGCGATCACACCCAGCTTGAGATTCGCCAGACCGAGATAGAAATCCCAGTCACCGAGATCGGAACCGGTTGCAATGGAGTACTTCTGGGCGATCTCGTCGACCGACGCGTAGCGGTCGCTGGTCCAGGCCGCGGAGAATCCGAGAACTTGATCGAAGGCACCGGTGCGGTAGACACACATGAGCGCGACGTCGGTGAGCGGATCGCCGAGCGTCGACATCTCCCAGTCGACGACCGCAGCGATGCGGGATGGGTCATCGGCGTCGACGATGGTGTTGTCGATCCGGAAGTCGCCGTGTACCACCGACTCCCGCGCCTGCTCCGGCACGCGGGCGGCGAGCGCATCAACGAGCCGATCGACATCGGGCAGCTCGCGTGTCTTCACGTGACCCCACTGGCGAGCCCACAGCTTGACCTGTCGCGCCGCGAAACCGGCCGGCCGGCCGAACTCGCCGAGACCCACCGCGTGATGGTCGACCGCATGGAGGTCGGCGAGTGTCCGTACGAGCGCATCGAGGTTCTGGGCGACCTCGTCGTCGGAGAACGCGTCGAGATCGGCGGCGGTACGGACCACTCGCCCGTCGACGAATTCGACGACGGTGCAGGGCGCGCCGATGACGGAGCCGTCGGAGTCGAAGGCCACCGTCTTGGCCACGGGGACCGACGTCGACTGCAGCGCGCTGGTGACCGCCCACTCTCGACTCATGTCGTGAGCGGAGGGTGTCAACCCACCGGTCGGCGGCCGCCGGGCCACCCAGGTGGAGACGCCATCGGTCACCGTGTAGGTGAGATTCGACTTACCGCCGCTGATCAGCTCGATCGACAGCTCGCCTGCAAGCTCGACGCCGTTGTCGGTCAGTAACCGGCGCAGGCGATCCCGGTCCAGTGCGGACTCTGCCGACGTCATCGGGCACCCGCCGATGCCTTGGCTTCGAGCGCCTGCTGGGCCTTCTTCGCACGTCCGACGGCGCGGCGGGCGATCGCCCACCGGTGGACCTCGGAGGGGCCGTCGTAGATGCGGAACGGCCGGAGTTCCTGCGACAGGCGGGCCAACGGCAGGTCGGCGGACACGCCGAGGCCGCCGCACATCTGGATGCTGCGATCGGCGATCCGCGAATACGCTTCGGCAGCAAAGGTCTTGGCGATGGACGTCTCGTCGGAGGCGTGGTTGCCCAGATCGAGTTCGTGGCAGGCCTTCAGCAACAGCGCCCGAGTGGCGGCCAGGTCGATCTCGTTGTCGGCGACGAGCTGCTGGATCATGCCCAGGTCTCCGAGACGGCCACCGAATCCCTCACGGCGCGAGACATAATCGACGGCGACGTCCTGGCAGCGCTTTGCCGAACCGAGCCATCGCATCACGTGGGTCATGCGGGCAGGCCCCAGCCGGACCTGCGCGTAACGGTAACCCTCGTTGACCTCGCCGAGGATGTCCTCGTCGGGAACGAAGACATCGGTGAAGCTCACCTCGCAGTGACCGCCGATCATCGCCTTGTCGATGGTGTTGATGTGACGGCCGACGGTCAGACCCGGAGTGTCGGCGGGCGCGAGGAACATCGTTGCCCCGCCGCGGTCACCGGGCGCACCCGAGGTCCGCGCCATGATGATGAAGAAGCCGGCGCCTTCGGCGCCGGTGATGAAGTGCTTGTCGCCGTTGATCTTCCAGCCGCCGTCGACACGGACGGCTTCGGTGCGCAGTGCGTTCGGGTCGGAGCCGGCTCCCGGCGCGGGCTCGGTCATCGCAAATGCCGACCGGACATCGCCGGCGGCGAGCGGCGCAAGGTACTTGTGACGCTGTTCCTCGCTCGCGATGTGCGCCAGCATGTGCACATTGCCCTCGTCGGGTGCGCCGATGTGCAAAGCGATGGGACCGAAAGTCGAGTAACCGGCGGCCTCGAAGACGGGTGCGCGGTCGCACATGTTGAGACCGAGTCCGCCGAATTCGACGGGCGCGTGCGGCCCGAAGATCCCTGCCTCTTTGGCCTTCGCGTTCATCTCGCGGCGGATCTCGTCACCGCCGGCCGCCGTGATGTCACCGGCCGCCCCGTCCTCGATGGGCAGGACATAGTCACGGACGAAGCTCTCGGTCTTCGCGACCACGTCGAGCACGTCATCGTCGTGACGGAGGTCTATGGGCATGGTGACTCCTTAACGCACGGGCCGTTTCCGATTCAGCCCGCTCGCTTCGCTCCCGGCGCTGAACTGTTTCAACTCACTTGGTACTGACAGAGGTAGTACTGACAGAGGTTCCCCGAACGCCGACCGATCGCTCGTTCGGCGTCCCATACCTTGCCAGCCCGTGACTGCCGGGTCAAGCTCACCCGCGAAGTCGGCGACGACGCGGACGCGCCGTCGGACTCAGTCCGCGCGATATCCGACGAGTGCGCGGGCTAGCTGCAGGTTCCGCGCGATGAGTTCATCCGGGCCGAGGAGCCCGTCGAGCTTGAACCACGTGGAGACGCCGACACACATCGTCGCCACCGCGCGGGCCGCATCCTTCGGGTACTCCGTGGTGAAGTCCCCTGCTTCCACGCCGGCGAAGACGATCTCGTCGACCATCCGCTGCTGCCGGTCCCGGTGGCCGATGTAGGTCGGGCGGTAGGTGTCGTCGAGGCTGCGGATCTCGGTGGACCCCACGAAAGCCTGTTCCCGGCGATACATATGGAACCGCAGCAACGACTCGACAACGGCGTCGAACTGCCGGATCGGCTCGGGCCCCGCTTCGACGATCGCTGCCTCCGAACGCGCAAGCAGGTCGGTCATGGTCCGTTCGAGAAGTCCTTGCAGAAGCGACTGCTTCGACGGGTAGTGGTGATAGAGGCCCGGCACCGACAGGTTCGCCCGCGCCGCGATCTCCCGGACCGACGTGCCGTGATAACCCTGCTCGGCGAACGCGGCTAGGGCGGCTGCCAGCGGAATCGGGAGCTCGGGCTCGCCGTAGTCACGCCAGCCGTCCAGTGGTCGCTTCGCCGGTCGGAGGTCTGCTTCGCCGGATCCGCCACTCATGGGTTCAAACATATCCCCACGCGCAGCACTACTCACCATCGCCGTGGCGGCGGGACAGGCTGTTCTCCAGCATTTCCGCGGGTGACACCAGCAGCGCGATGCTCAGGTCCACGACATCGGCCTTGCTCAGATCGACGTCGCCCTCGAGCCACGCGGCGAGCAGGCGGCTCAGACCGCCCACCTGATAGTGCGCCACGCCGACGGCCGCGGACGGGCCGACATGGACGTCGAGGATCGCCGAGGTGCTCTGCAGTGTCAGCCCGGCGAACAGCGTCGTCGACTCCATGCGCTTGGCGGCGATCACCGGACTCTGCAGCGCCTGCGAGAACAGCAGTCGACCCTTGCGCCGGTCCGCGTCGATGACGTCGACGATGGCGGCCACCGCGCCGGCGACCTTGGCCCGCATGCTCGCACCCTCGGAGAAGGCGGCGAGGCTGGCCTGGGCGATCTCTTCGATGACCTCGTCGTACATGACACCGACGAGCTGATCCACCGATTCGAAGCTCTCGTAGAAGTACCGGGCGGTCAGCCCTGCGCGGCGGCAGACGCCGCGGACCGTCACCGCGCCCACGTCATCGGCGCCGAGCAGATCCAACCCGGCGTCGATCAACGCCGACCGGCGACGTGCGACGCGGGTGTCGCCCCCTTCGCCGCCGTAGGCCCGCAGGGTGGCGGCCGAGTCCGGCGCAGCGCCGGATCGGCTGTCCGGAGTCGATGGTGCTCGTCCCATGTTTCCTATCTTGACACCCCAGTAAGTTAGGTGTCTCATAAAACGGGAAACAGTCGTTTCCAGAATTCGAGCAGGAGGGGTGTTCGATGGCAACGGAGCCTATCACCAGTGGAAGTTCGGCCCTGTCACCACAAACGTCGACCGACGTGACAGCCGAGGTCGAGGAATTTCTCACCGCGGAGCGGCCGGACACCGAGTTCTTGCCAACGACCGCGCGGATGTCTCGCGCGGAGCTCGACGCCCTCCCCACCAGCGACCTCGATCCCCTCGGCATCGGCGTGATCGCCGGCGCCGCGAACGTGATCATGCAGCTCAGCCTGCCTGCCGTCGGATACGGCGTGTACGAGAGCCGCGTGGACTCGGGCAACCTGTTCAAGCATCCGATGAAGCGCGGACGCACCACGCTGAGCTACCTCGCCGTCGCCGGACTCGGCAGCGCCAAGGACCGCAAGGCCTACCGCAAGGCGGTCGGCAAGGCGCACGCACAGGTCCGGTCGACCCCGGAGAGCCCGGTCAAATACAACGCCTTCGACCCTGCGCTGCAGCTGTGGGTCGCGGCCTGCCTCTACCGCGGCACCGAGGACGTCCACCGGATCTTCGGCGGCGTCACCGAGGTGACCGACGAGCGCTACCAGGCCGGAGCGGTTCTCGGCACGACGCTCCAGGTCCCCCGCGAGATGTGGCCTGCCACGCGTGCGGACTTCGAGACGTACTGGAACGAGACGGTCGAGACCCTCGAGATCGACGACACCATCCGCGAGTACCTGATGTCGATCGCCCGCGCGGAGTTCCTCGGGCCCGTGATCTCCCGGTTGTTCGGCTGGCATTTCGAGATCATGGCCATCGGCTTCCTGCCGGAGAACTTCCGTCACAAGATGCGGGTCCGGCTCTCGCCGTGGCAGGAGTTGTACTTCGACACCCACAACGCGGTCCTGCGCGCCTTCATCACGCGCGCCCCGAAGTGGGTGCGCGCCTTCCCGTTCAACGTCCTGCTCGCCGACGTCCGGTGGCGGATGCGGACGGGACGCCCGCTGGTCTGAGCGGGCACCAGCAGGCCTACAACCGCCGCAACGCCTCGCGGTCGAGGTCGACGACGTCGGTGTGACCGGACAACCCGAGGGTGAGGTCGAGTTCGGCGATGATGTCGGCGACGACGTCGCGGGCACCATCGGAGCCGGCGAGCGCGAGCCCGTACATGTGCGGCCGGCCGATGCAGGCGGCGTCGGCGCCGAGCGCGAGCGCCTTGAAGACGTCGGAGCCGGTGTAGATGCCCGAGTCGATGAGCACCTTGATCCGCCCGTCGACGACGGGGGCGATCGCCTCGAGCGCGTCGATCGTGCTGATGGCGCCGTCGACCTGCCGGCCGCCGTGATTGGACACGACGATGCCGTCGACGCCGGCGTCGACGGCCTGCCGCGCGTCGTCGGGGTGCAGCACGCCCTTGAGGACGATCGGCAGTGAGGTGCGCTCGCGGAGTCCGGCGAGGTCGTCCCAGTTCAGCGACGGCCGGGAGTAGATGTCGAGAAACGTCTGCACCGCGCCGCGCGGCTGCGGCGACCTCAGGTTGTCGAGGAACCTCCCCGGCGCGTTGCGGGTGATGGAGACCAGCGTGGCGATCGCACCGAGCGAGATCTCGGGGCGTTCGTCGGCTGCGGCACGCAGTCGGTCGGCCACGATGTCGACGAACCGGCGGTCGGAGGTGTACTGCGCGATGCCCTCACCGCGCGCGAACGGGAGCGACCCGAGGTTCAGGTCCTGCGGCCGCCACCCGAGCATCGTCGTGTCGAGGGTGACGACCACCGCGTCGGCGCGAACCTCCTCGGCGCGGGCGAGCAGACTGTCGACGAGGTCGTCGTCGGTGGACCAGTACAGCTGGAACCAACGCGGCGCGCCGGGAGTGACCCGATCCATCTCCGCGGCGACGTCCTCCATCGCGACACTCGCCTGGTTCGAGAAGATGTAGGGCACGCCGAGTTCCGCGGCGGCGCGGCCGATGAGCGCATCGGCGCCGGGCGCGGCGAGCGATCCCGCACCGACGGGCGCGAACAGCACCGGGGCCGGTATGCGACGCCCGAACAGATCGACGGCCAGGTTCCGTTCCGAGACATCACGGAGGATTCGCGGCACGATCGCCCAGCGGTCGAGAGCCGCACGGTTGGCCGCCATGGTGCGTCCCTCACCGGCACCACCGGCGATGTACGCCCACGCCCGCGCCGACATGGCACGCTTGGCACGCCGCTCTAGCTCCGCGAAATCCGTTGGTACACGCGGTTTCCGCCGGTGAACACCGGCGGTGTAGATGTCGTTCTGGCGCGTCCGTCCGTATCCCGCGGTCATGGGTGGTGATCGTAACGCCGGGTCGTCGATCCCGGTCGGGGATCGCTCGCCGTCAGCGGGTCGCGACGGCCGTCGCGCCTGCCGCGGCGACAGTCACCGCGGCCACCGACGGCCACGCACCGATCTTCTTCGCCAACGGATGCGACCCGCCGAACGCGGCCAGGTAGCCGGCCAGCAGACCGCCCGCGACTGCGGGGCCCTTCGACACCGCCCACTGCCGGGTACACCAGGCACCGGCCGTGCCGAGCACCACCCCGCCCAGCTCACGGCGGCCGCTGTAGCGGGCGACCGCGAAACCACCGACAAGACCGATCGCCACCACGGGCACCGTTGCATCCACTGCCATGCGACTCACGCTACCGGCATGTCGCCGCCACCCATCCGCCCGCGGTTACCGCTCCGAACACGGGGTATCCGAGACCGACCCCGAACACCACGATCCGCGGATACACGTCCCTGAACCCGGACTCCGAAGGGCCCCGACATGACACCGACCGCAGAGATGACCGACTCGTCCGTACCGCCGTCATCCCTGTCGACCTCCACACTCCGCGAGCTCCACCCGATCGAGAACGCGACGACCGATCTGGAGCTCGTCGAGGAGGTCGTGGCCTCGCACTTCCGGCAGCACGCCGCCACCCTGCGACAGGTGGGACCCGAGCTGGCCCCGGCGATCGACGCCGTCTCGCAGCGGATCGGTGGCGGCAAGCGGTTGCGTGCCGCGTTCTGTCTCACGGGCGCACGGGGAGCCGCGCAGGGCTCGGCCGTGCCCGGGATGGTCGAGATGGCCGCGGCGATCGAGCTCTTCCATCTGGCCGCGCTCGTGCACGACGACGTGATGGACGACAGCGACACACGACGCGGACTGCCGACGGTCCATCGACTCTTCGCCGACGATCACCTCCGTGCGGGGCGTCGCGGTGACGCCGAGCGCCACGGCACCGCGGTCGCCATCCTGGTCGGTGACATGTGCCTGTCCTGGTCCGACGACCTGGCCGCGACGGCCACCGACACCGCCACCGGTGAGACCCGACGAGCCGTCCGCCGGACCTGGTCGGCGATGCGCGACGAGGCCTACGGCGGCCAGTACCTCGACATGCTCAGCCAGACCGAGGAGCAGACCGACGCCGACCGGACGGCGCGCATCCTGCGTTACAAGAGCGCGCGGTACACGATCGGCCAGCCGTTGCGGCTCGGTGGCACCCTCGCCGGGGCCGACGCGACACTCCTCGACGCCTACGACCGCATCGGCCTCACCGCCGGTGAGGCATTCCAGCTCCGCGACGACATCCTCGGGGTGTTCGGCGACGAGAAGGTCACCGGCAAGCCCGCGATCGACGACCTCCGGGAAGGCAAGCGGACCATGCTCATCGCTCTGGCCGAGGAGTCCGCGGGCCGGATGGAACGTCGGGTGCTCGCCGACGGCCTCGGCAATCCCGATCTCGACGAGGACGGGGCCGCCCGGATGCGCGAGGTCCTGGAGTCGACGGGCTCGGTGGATCGCGTCGAACAGCGGATCGTCGACCTCGCCGAGGAGGCGCTGACCATCATCGACTCCGTCCGGGTGGACGACCACAGCAGGCAGGCGCTGACCACGCTCGTCGAACGCTGCGTGTGGCGTCGCTCATGACCTCACCCGGCGGACCCACGGTCGAACTCCGCGTGTGGGGAGTGGACCGCGTCCTCCCCGCGCTCGGACGCATGTCGTCGGGGCGTCGGGCATTGCGCCGGACCCCGGGACTGCGCTTCGCGAAGCTGCTCGGTACCGGCACATCACGCACGTTCACCTTGGACAGCGCCGATCTACGACACTGGGCCGCGCTCACGGTGTGGCACGACGACGCCGCCGCCCGCGCCGCCGCGAAGTCGCCCGTGTTGCGGCGGTGGCAGGAGTCGAGCACCGAGGAACTTCGCGTGACGATGCGACCGCTCCGCTCGAAAGGGCAGTGGTCGCGGGTCGATCCGTTCGGCAACGACCGTTCCCGAGCCGACCACACGACGACCGAGCGAACGGGCGCCCGTTGGACCGGTCCCGTCGCGGCTCTCACCCGTGCCCGGTTGCGTCCCACGACCATGGTCTCGTTCTGGCGTGCGGTTCCGCCGGTGGCCACCGAACTCGCAGGCGCTCAGGGCAATCGGCTCGCTCTCGGGGTCGGCGAGCTCCCACTCGGTGTGCAGGGCACATTCTCGCTCTGGGACACCGCGCACGATCTGACAGAATTCGCCTATCGGTCACCGGCCCATCTGTCCGCGGTCCGAAGTACGGAGTCCGCACGCTGGTATGCCGAGGAACTGTTCGCCCGCTTCGCCGTCACCGACGTGGTCGGCACCTACGAGGGGAGGTCGGCGTGACCAACGACTTCGCCACACGCCGTCCCGTCCCCACGCCCGCCGACCCGCAGGAGACCGGCCGCCCACACCTCGCATGGGGCCGCGGACTCGTGGCTCTCGCCTGGGTGCTGCTCGCCGCGACGATCGGCGTGCAGATCGCTTTCCCGTTCACCGATGGGGGCACGCTGCCGCTGACCGTCGCGAGTGTCCTGCTGCTGGCGTCGGCCTCACTCGTCCATGTGGGCGCGACACGCGGCCCGAAAGCCGCTGTGGCCCTCGCCGTGATCGCCGGCGGCGGCGGTCTGCTCGCCGAATCCGTCGGCGTCAGCACCGGATTCCCGTTCGGCACATACGAGTACACCGACGGCCTGGGACTCAAGGTCCTGGGTGTCCCGGTGTTGGTCCCGTTGGCCTGGATCATGATGTCGTGGCCGGCGCTGGTGGTCACGCGCAGACTCGTCGGTGCTCTCGGCGCGTCCGGGGCGGCGACGCGACCGATCGTCGCCGTTGTCGGCGCGTATGCGCTCACCGCCTGGGACGTGTTCCTCGACCCGCAGATGGTCGACCAGGGCAACTGGGCGTGGCGGTATCCGGAGCCGTCGTTGCCCGGGGTCGCCGACATCCCGTTGACGAACTTCGCGGGCTGGCTGCTGGTCTCGTTGCTCATGATCGCGGCCCTCGACCTCGCGATCGGTCGTTCCGACCGCGCCGGCATCGACGCCGTGCCGGTCACCGCCTATCTGTGGACCTACTTCTCCTCGGTGATGGCGCACGCGATGTTCTTCGGTCGCCCGACGGTCGCCATCACCGGCGGAATCCTGATGGGGGTCATCGCGATACCGCTTCTGGTTTTCGAGATCAAGGGGCGCCGTGCGAGTGGCTGAGCTGGGGCGCAGGCTCGTCGCGGTGGGCACCGCGTTGTCCGTGGCCTCGCTGGTGCTGACCGTCGACAATGCGCGCCGTGTGCGTAGGCCCGGGTTGTCGGGCATCCCCGCCTCCGAACCGCTCTCGATCCTCCTCCCGATGCGCGACGAGGCAGACACCGCCGAACGGTGCCTGACCGCCGTGCTCGAGGCGGCCGATCGTTGGCACGGGCCCGTCCGCATCCTCGTACTCGACGACGGTTCCGTCGACGGCACCGACGCGGTGCTGACACGCCTGGCCGACCGGGACGCTCGGATCGAGGTGCGTCAAGGAGTCCCGCCTCCCCCGGGTTGGCTCGGAAAGACCTGGGCGTGCCGGCAATTGGCGGACATGGCCCATCCCGACGGGGTCTACATATTCGTCGACGCCGACGTCGTGGTGGAGCCGCACGCCTTCACCTCGTCGCTCGCTCTGTTGCGCGACACCGGACTCGACCTGGTGAGCCCCTACCCCCGCCAGGTCGCGGTCGGCCCGGCGGAGCGTCTGGTCCAGCCGCTGCTGCAATGGTCGTGGATGAGCACCCTCCCGCTCGGACTCGCCGAGCGCTCGTCGCGTGAATCCCTCACCGCGGCAAACGGACAGATGATGGTCGTCGACGCCGCGACCTACCACCGCGCGGGTGGACACGACGCCGTACGGGACGTCGTACTCGAGGACATCGGCCTGCTACGGGCCATCAAGGCGGCGGGCGGACGCGGGGTGGTCGCCGAAGGCAGTACCGTCGCCACCTGCCGCATGTACCACGGGTGGGACGAGGTCCGGGAGGGTTACCGCAAGTCGCTCTGGTCGGCGTTCGGCTCGCCGGCCGGGACGCTCGCCGTCACCGGGCTCCTCTGTCTGATGTACGTGTTGCCCGCCGTCGCAGCACTGTTCGGCTCGAGGACCGGGCTGGTCGGTTACCTCTCCGGCGTCGCCTCGCGAGCCGTCTCCGCCCGCTGCACCGGTGGCCGCGCCTGGCCCGACGCCTTCGGCCACCCGCTGTCGATCCTCGTCTTCACCGGCCTCGCAGTCGATTCGACGCTCGCGCGGCACCGCGGAGACCTGCACTGGAAGGGACGACCCATCGAGGCGCACCGATGAGCCGTGTCCTGGTGATCGGTGCGGGCGTCGGCGGACTCTCCGTCGCCATGCGCCTGTCCGCGGCCGGCCACGACGTCACCGTTCTCGAGCAATTCGACGACGTAGGCGGCAAACTCGGCGTGATCGAACACGACGGTTTCGTCTTCGACACCGGGCCGTCGCTCGTCACCATGCCGCACGTGTTCGAAGAACTCTTCGCGGCGACGGACACGTCGATCCATGACTACCTGACCCTCGAGCGACTCCCGGTCGCCGCCCGCTACCGATTCCCCGACGGCACCGTCCTCGACATGCCGGGAACCCTCGACGACATCCCGGCCGCCCTCGACGCCGCTCTCGGACCCGGGCGAGGCGCCCAGTGGTCGTCGTTTCTCCACCGCGCACAACGTGTCTGGGACGTCACGCACGAGCCGTTCCTCGAGTCGCCGATGAGTATCCGCACGATGATCGGTGGCATCGCCACCCCGTCGGACGTTGCGACCGTCGCTCCCTGGCGAACCCTCCGCGGACTCGGTGATCGACACCTCGTCGACCCTCGCCTGCGCATGCTCCTCGACCGGTACGCCACCTACACCGGTTCCGACCCTCGTCGCGCCCCGGCGGCCCTGGCCTCCGTGCCGTGGGCGGAGCAGTCCTTCGGATCATGGTATGTCCGAGGCGGATTGGGACGCATCGCCACCGCCATGCGGGATCGCTTCTGCGCACTCGGCGGGCATCTCGAACTCGGCGTCGAGGTCACCCGGGTGACGACGGACGCCCGCGGCCGGGCCGACGGCGTCGAACTCGCCGACGGCACCCGGCGGTCGGCCGACATCGTCGTGGCCAACGCCGACGCCCGCCAGGTCTATGACAGTCTCGTTCCCCGCCGCGCCGGCCGCGTTCCCAGGGCACTCCTTCGCCGGACGACGCCGTCGCTGTCGGGGTTCGTACTCCTGCTCGCGCTCGACGACCCGCCGCCCGATCAACCGCATCACCACGTGCTGTTCGCCGAGGACTACGACGAGGAGTTCGACGCCGTGTTCGGCTTCAACGGCCCGCCCCGTCCGGTCGCGCGTCCCACCGTGTACATCTCGGCTCCGGCCGACCCCGACATCGTGCCCGAGCCCGGGACAGCCGCGTGGTTCGTACTCGTCAACGCCCCGCGCCATGACCCCGAGCACGGGGTGAACTGGGACGCACCAGGGCTCGCCGACTCCTACGCGGACCAGATCCTCGAGGTCATAGGCGATCGGGGGCTCGACCTCAGCGGACACATCCGCCACCGCCTGCTGGTGTCCCCCGCCGACCTCGAACGCCGCACCAAGACCCCGGGCGGCTCGATCTACGGGTCGTCGTCGAACGGACCGCGGTCGGCGTTCCTGCGACCGTCGAACACCTCACCGATACCGGGTCTCTTCCTGGTCGGCGGGTCGTCGCATCCGGGTGGCGGGCTGCCGCTCGTGGTCATGTCGGCGAAGATCGTCGCGGGCCTCATCGGACCGGCGCCCGCACATCGCTGAGTGTTGGGCTGGGCGTACGACCTCGCTTGTTCTGCCCGAATCATGGTGGGTGCAGCGCGACCCGCGATCGCCGGACTGCTCGGATACGAACGCTAGGAGATCGGACTCACTAGATCCCCGGATCGAAGTACGCTTGTCCACTACAATCGGCAAATGGCGCAGCCGACAAGAGGTTCCCGGTTCTGCATGCTCGCCACCGTGATTACGGCGACCATCGCGGGCGTCCAGGCGGTGGCCGGCGCCGGCGCGTCATCGGCGTCACCACTAGACGATCTCGCGCGAGCTCTCCCGAACCTGGGATCGACGGCCGGTCCCGCGCCTGGATACGCGTCACCACAGTTCGAGGTCAGCTTCCGGTACATCGAGTCCGACCTCTACAGCTCGAGGGTTCGCCCCTCGGCGAACGTGACGATTGCCGTCGACGAAGACATCGATAGATGTGTGCGGGTGGACGATGATGAACTAAGAGACCAGGTGAGCAAGGAAGACCGATCGCCAGGTCGAGTGACCCCGGGAGGCTCGTACACGTTGGGGTTCGAGTTGATGGGTAGTGCGAGACCAGGTTGTGGCGGTCGGCAAACAGCAACCGTGCGGTGGCATTTTCGGATTTCCAACAGCTTGTCCACGACCACTTTCTCCGCCGCGCTCAACGAGCAGAGCAGACTCACCACCGGTTCACCGAGCAATCCCGATCTCGTCCAACTGGACAAGCCTGGAGGTAGCACACTGATCGTCCAGGTGCAGATCTAAGGCGTGTAATCGCCGGTTCGGTAATCGGTCGGTGCAGGTTGACGAGGGCGATGTCGTCGCACCCGTCTGGGAGCACAGTCACGAGAACCTTTCTCCCTCAGTGCGTTACATGTGCGAACAGTTCAAGAAATTGCCGGTCGAGGAGACACGGATATGACAGCCCGAACGCGTGGCCGCGCTGCGCGATCTGCTCGGCGCGACCCGCCACGTTCAGGTTGGACGATCTCAGCGCCGGTGGCCCGCGTGCCTCGAATCACCCCGTCGCCTCGACTGCGTCAGACCCGATCGCGGTATGTGTACGCATGCCCACCCAGCGACGCGGTCACGACCGCCACCGGAACGCGCGAGGCTTGCAGGTTGAACCGCTCCTGCGGCGTGAGATCCCGACGCGACCATATCCACCGCGGGCTGCGCCACCATGAACTCGTACGTGTTCTCTCCATGTCGCCCGGACCTTTCGCCCGCTCACTGTGAGCACCGTCACGCGCTCATACCCGGGTGACCGGGCTGTCAAACCTCGACGGAGCAACCCGCCATTGCAGGTCAGCGACTCCCGACCGGCATCGGCCCCACCGACCGGTCGCCGCGAAGCTTCTTCCGGATGAGTTCGGCGCTGATCAGGCACATCGGCAGGCCGATGCCGGGGCGCGTGCTCGATCCCGCGTAGTACAACCCGTCAACCTTCCGCGAACGGTTCGTCGACCGGAGGAACGCGCTCTGCCGAAGCGTGTGTGCCGGGCCCAGCGCACCACCGCACCACGAGTTCACGGAGTCCACGAAGTCGGCGGGTCCGATGGTGCGCCGCACGACGACACGATCGGCGAGATCCGGGACGCCCGACCACTGGCCGATCATCGCGATCGCCCGGTCGGCCACCTTCTCGATGTCGGGGTCCCCGCCGCCGTCGACGCCGCCGTGGCCCACGCCGGGATCCGGCGGCACGGGAACGAGGATGAAGAGGTTCTCGTGATCGGCCGGTGCCACCGAGGCGTCCGTCGCCGACGGCTTGCACACGTACAGCGACGCGGGATCCGGGATGCGCGTCGGAGCCTCGAAGATGGCGTCGAAGTTGGTCTTCCAGTCCTCGGTGAAGAACAACGAATGGTGCGCCAACTCGGGCAGCGTCCCGCTCACACCCAGGCAGGCCAGAACCGCGCCCGGGCCCGACGTGGCGCGCTGCCAGTACCGCTCCGGGAAGGTCTGCAGTTCCGTGGGGAGCAGCCGGGTCTCGAGATGATGGAGATCAGCGGCTCCGATGACGATGTCGGCGTACAGATCTCGGGTCTCGCCCGCCGCTGTCTCGATGCGCACCCCGCCGACCTCGGCACGACGCCGGGACGTCCGACGACCGGTACGTTCGCGGGTCAACACCGCCGTCGCCGCGGCGCCGGTGTGTATCTGTACACCGCGCTCGCGGGCCACCCGCTCCAGCGCGTCGACGAGCGTCGTGAACCCGCCGTTGGGGTAACGCACTCCGTCGGCCAGATCGAGCCAGCTCATCAGGTGATACATCGCCGGGGTGCGCTCGGGGGACGACCCGAGGAAGACCGCCGGGTACCCCAGCACCTGCTGCAGGCGCCGATCGGTGAAGCGCGACGAGATGAACGACTGCAGCGACGACGACAGCAGCGTGGCGAGCGTCTTCGCGTGGCGCAGCACGGGCCCGCTGAGGAACGCGCGCGGCGAGTCGAAACTGGTGTACAGGAAGCGTTCCACGGCAAGGTCGTACGCCTGCCGCGCGGTGCGCAGGTAATCGTCGAGGGCGGCGCCGGCACCGGGCTCGATCTGCTCGAACAATGCCCGGTTCCGGGCGTAGTCACCGGCGATGTCGATCGGCGGGCCGTCGGACTCGCCGTCGCCGAAGAACACCCGGTAGCCAGGGTCGAGCCGGACCAGGTCGAGCTGTTCGGCGGTCGAGGTGCCGAGCATCTCGAAGAAGTGGTCGAAGACCTCCGGCATGAGCCACCACGACGGGCCGGTGTCGAACCGGAATCCGTCCCGGCTCCAGGTGCCGGCACGTCCGCCGAGTTCGTGGTTCTTCTCGACGATCTCGACATCATGGCCGTCGTGCGCGAGGAGGGCCGCGGTCGCGAGGCCGGCCACCCCGCCGCCGATGACCACGACGCGTTTCGGGTCGATCATGCGTGTGTGCTCCGTCCATGGATGCGCGACACGTCGCGGCGTGTGGTGGCCCGGGGCATTCCGCGGCGGGCCACCGCCGCGGCGGCGATCCTCGCCTTGCCCGCGTTGGGGACTCGGACCCGGCTACGGCGAGCCTGCGCCGCCGACGACTCGCGAAGGCGTGCGGTCAGTTCGGCGAACAGGTCGTGTGCGGTGCACACCGCGACCCGGCTGCCCACCGGTAGATCCGGGATGGCGGCAGCGGCCGCGGTGAGGTCGAGGTCGATGTCGTCGAGCCACAGCGACCACGCGGCGTCAGCTGGGTCGTCGGGGTCGAGGCCGACGAGGTAGCGACGCCCCAGACCGTCACTGTCCTCCCCGAAGTCACGCAGGAAGTTGATCTTCTGGAACGCCGCCCCGAGGCGCCGGGCCCCGGGTTCGAGGTGGTCGTAGCGCGCGGCGGCCTTGGCTTCGCCGTCGAGGAACGCCCGCAGGCACATGAGACCGACCACCTCGGCGGAGCCGTAGATGTAGGCCGCCAGCGAGTCGAAATCGTGCTGGACCTGGGTCAGGTCGCTGCGCATCGAATCGAAGAACGGTCCCACCAGATCGAGGTCGATGCCGACCCGGCGCGCCGTCTGCGCGAACGCATGGACGACGAGATTGCTGCTCGACCCCGTCACGAGCGCGACGCTGGTCTGTTCCTCGAGCTGATCGAGCTCGTTGCTGCGGTCCACCAGCCCCTGCTCGGGACGCGGTGCGTCGACGATCTCGTCGGCGACGCGGACGAGCGCGTAGATGTTCTGGACGTCACGACGGATACGCGGGGGAAGCAGCCGCGAGGCCAGCCCGAACGAGCTGGAGTACGACTTGATGACGAGCGCTGCGCTGGCCTCGGCGACCTCGTCGTAACGACGATGGGGTGGAACCACCTCGGTATGACCGGGTATGTGCATCATCCGACCGCTCCTCGACCTCACTGATTGAACGGATTTCCCTGACGTCATGAATTCGAGGCCCGGGACATCACCGGATGGGTGTCGTGGGCACCGCCGCGCTCGGGCAGCTGTCGTACCTGTTCGACGAACCAGGGGCTGAGCGCCCACGGCGTGCGTTCGACTGTCGACCACACGTCGGTCACGTCGGCCCACACATGTTCGGCGACCTCGTCCGGATTCGGGGCCGGCGCGCCCAGCGGGCGCGCGACGAACACCGGGCAGATCTCGTTCTCGACGATCCCGCTCGCGTCGACGGCGCGGTACCGGAAGTCGGGCAGGATGCAGCGGACGTCGGCCACGTCGATGCCCAGTTCGCGGCGGGCATAGCGGTGGACGGCGTCGACGACGTCCTCGCCGGGACGCGGGTGACCGCAGAACGAATTGGTCCACACGCCCGGCCAGCTGCGCTTGGCCAGCGCACGGCGCGTCATGAGGATGCGGCCGTTCTCGACGAGGTGGCACGAGAAGGCGAAGTGCAACGGCGTGTCGAATCCGTGCACGCCCTCGCGGTCGGCAGTGCCGCACGGGCGGCCGTCGGCGTCGGCGAGAACCACCGAGTCGTTCGTCATCCTGGAATCCTTGCGGGTCTGAAGTGTC
Organism: Gordonia terrae; assembly: GCF_051789125.1. GTDB lineage: Bacteria > Actinomycetota > Actinomycetes > Mycobacteriales > Mycobacteriaceae > Gordonia > Gordonia terrae_A. The sequence goes on from NZ_CP196526.1 coordinate 4,874,543, forward strand.
GAGCAGGTTCACGTCTGTCTGGCAGGCGTACGTCTCCCATTGTTCGTCACCGACGCACGGTCCGGATGGGACGGGCGCGCACGGCCCGAAACGGACCGGTCGGCCATTCGCCGACCGCGGGTCAGCCGAGTCCGCGGGTCTGCCTGCGCACGGCGACGCCGAGCTGGATCGTCCCGATGAGCGCCAGAACCGTTCCGGTCATCGCGATCGCCGTGGCCAGCACGTCCGCGACCTGGAGGTCCGCCTTCCACCACAGCGTCGACGACGCCGCGGCGACGACCGCCAGGATCACCCGTGACGGCCGTTCCCACACCGTCACCGCCCCCGGCCCCTTCATCCCGACGGCCTGGGCCGTCGCGCGGGTGATCTCGAGGATCAGCGTCAACACGGCGAGCGTCGCACCGATCCACGGCGGCGCACCCACGACCACCACGATGCCGACGAGCATGACGTCCGAGAAGCGGTCGGCGACGGCGTCGTTGATGCGTCCCCACCGCGATGCGGTTCCGGTCTGCGCGGCGATTGCGCCGTCGATGCCGTCGAGGAGCGCGGCCACCACGATGACGACTGCCGCGAGCAGCGGCCACCACTCACCGAGGATCGTCAGGCACAGTCCGACGGCGGTGGCGATGACACCCAGGGCGGTGACGGTGTTCGGGGTGAGCCCCAGGCGTACCAGCGGGCGCGCGCAGGCGTGGCTGATCAGCACCCAGTTGCGTACCCAGAAGCTGTTCCGTGGATCGATGCCGCCGTGCAGTCCCGACCACGCCTCGAGTGCGGCCTCCCGAGCCGAGGCCGGATGCTGTTCGCTCCCATGCGCGAGGTGATCACGCTCGGTGGACACGCTCGCCTCCCTGCATACCGATGGCCTGGCCGAATGCCCACCCCACGATCACGATCACATGCGCGACGTAGAGCCACAGGCCCGCGGCGACCACCCCGCCGATCACCCGAAGACCACCGTAAGGGATTCCGACGTCGATCGGCAGCGACAGGAACAACAGGAAGCCCTGGGTGAACCCGGCGATGAAGGATGCGGTCCCGAGTGCGGCCAGCGCCGCGACGCCGAGGGTCTGATGTCCGGGCGTCACACGCCAGTACACCCACGTCAGGGCGACGGTGAGGGTCAGCCAGACCGTGACGAACTCGACGACGACGCGGAGAGCGAGGTCCGCGAGGCTCCCGGATCCGCCTCCGTCCGGAGCCAGTGTGGTCAGTGTTCCGCTCACCGCGACCACGACGTAGGTGAGCGGTGGCAGGGCGACCAGGAGGCCCAGCACCCAGATCCGGGACCGCCACCCCGTGAAGCGGTCCTCGCGCGGATGCAGCGAGACGCAGGCTCGGCGGATGCCCTCGCCGTAGAACGACGCCGGGAACAGCATCACCAGAGCGCTCATCAGTGACAGTCCGGTACCCACCGCGACCGCCTCGTCGAAGACGCCCCGGCCGCCCATCTGCGCCGGGACGAGCACCCGCAACCCGGCGAGCGACTCCTCGTCAGGTGCGCCCGGCATCCACGTGGTCGACCAGATCGCGAGCAGCGCCCACGGCACCACGGCGATCGCGGCGTAGTAGGTGAGGGTCGCCGCGGCCGCAGCGAGGTCGCCGCGGCCGAGGACTGTGCGGACGTCGGACAGAAGTGCGCGCACGTCGAACGTCTTCGCACGCTCGCGGATCGTGGTCTCGCGAGTCACCGTGGGGGCCGATCGGCGCACTGTCACCCCTCCGGGATACCCGAAAACTCTTCACCTACGCCGCCGCGGCCTGCCGAGAGACACCTCGGGCGAGGTCCGAACACGACCGATCCGCCTCTCAGATCGACGCGAACAGCGCCACCGCCATCCCGAGCATGATGACCGCGACGACTGCGTCGAGCACCCTCCAGGCGCGGGGACTGGCGAAGAAACCGGATAGCCTGCGCGCCCCGCCCCCGAGCGCGGAGAACCACAGGACGCTCGCGATACAAGCGCCGAAGGCGAAGGCCCACTTACCGTTTCCGTGCCCGTTGGCAATCGCGCCCATGGTGATGACGGTGTCGAGGTAGACGTGGGGGTTCAGCCACGTCAGGGCCAGCGCCGTGCCGACCGCGACCCACCGCCCGGTGGACTCGGCCCTCCTGTTGTCGGCCCCGGCGGTGTCGGCCGCGATGGCCTCGGTGCTGCGCACACAGCGTCGGGCGGCCAGCACGCCCAGTGCCCCGACGTAGAGACCGCCGGCTGCCTTGGCGAACGTCACGACCGCCGGGTGTGCGGCGACGAGTGCGCCGAGTCCGGCAACACCCGCGACGATGAGCACGATGTCGGAGACGGCACAGACCGCCACGATCGGCGCGGTGTGCCGACGCGCGACGCCCTGGCGCAGCACGAAGACGTTCTGGGGTCCGATGGCGATGATGAGTCCGGCGCCGGTCAGCAGTCCGGCGAGAGCGGGCAGGAGATAGCTGGTCACCCGGACGACGCTAGGGTCGCGACCTTCGTCAGTACAGCGAAAGTTTCTGACGAATCATCAGCTCAGCTTCATCTGAGGTCACCCATGCCCGATGCCCGGAGAACCGCGCAGACGGTGTCGATGTACGACGCGAGGTCGAGGTCACCCACCAGCCCCTGCTGCACGACCGCGCCCTGCATCACGGATACGACAACGGGCGCGAGCTCCGCGGGTTCGGCCGGCAGCTTGTGCCCGGTGTCGCGCCACCTGGTCAGCACCCGCTCGAAGACTGCGCGCAGGCCGAGCACGATGTCGCGCACGGTCTCGCGCAGCTCCGCGCTGTTGGCCGCTTCACCCCAGACGGTGAGCACCATCCGGAACCCGTCAGACAGCGGGGCGATCTCGGACATGATCCGTGCGGCGAGTAGGCGTACCGCCTCCTCCGGGGACGCCGGCCGCGTCTGCGGATCGTCGAAGCTGCTGATCCCGGCTTCGTAGGCGACGAACACCGACCTCGCGACCGCAGCGATGAGCTCCTCCTTCGAGGAGTAGTAGGAGTAGACCGCCCCCGCGCTGAGTCCCGACTCCCGAATGACGTCGGACATCGACGTCCGGTGGAACCCCCTGCCGGCGAAGCATCGACGCGCAGCCTCCAGGATCTGCTGACTTCGCTCGAGTTTGCGTTCGTCGCTGATCTTCGGCATGCGAACAGACTAAAACGAATATTCGTTCTTGTTTCGGCCACACGCCAGGCGCATACTCTAAAACGAAGGTTCGTTCTTTTTAGGAGATGTCATGAATGCAGACCTGCACCAACCGGAAGCGCGGCCCCTTACGTCCGACGACACCGCACCGGACGGTGCACAGTCCGCCGGCGCGTCCGGTGCGACGCACGCACCGAACTGGCGGACCGTGACCGCGATGATCGTTCTCATCCCCGCGGTCGTGGTCGCGATCGCCGCGATGTTCGTGTCGCTGGCCGTCGACCCCCAGCCGCACCAGGCCCCGATCGGTCTCGTCGCTCCCCCGCCCGCCGCGCAGGCGATCGAGTCGGCACTCGCCGAGCGGGCCGGTGACGATGCGTTCGCCGTCGAGCGGTTCGCCGACGCCGACGACGCTCGTGCCGCGATCGAACGCCGCGAACTGGCGGGCGCGATCACGGTCGGCTCCGACGGCGTCACCGTGTTGACCGCCGAGGCCGGGTCGCCCGTGCTGGCGCAGGTCGTCACCGGGGTCGGCAGCGGCATCGCCACCGCCCAAGGGGTACCGGTCGCCGCCGAATCGGTGGTTCCCACCCCCGGGAGCGACGCGCGCGGAACGGGTTTCGCCGCCGGGCTGCTGCCGTTGCTGATCGCCGGCATGGCCGTGGGCGGTGCGGCGGCCGTCGCCTTGCGTGGTCGAGTCGCGATGCAGGTGACCTTGGCCGTCCTCGGTCCGCTCGTCGCGGGTTTCGGCTTCGCCGCGGTCTGGTCGTGGCTGGGCGTCATCGACGGCGGGGTCGGTGCGGTCGGGCTGGCCGCGGCCGCGATGATCGCGGCGATCGCCTGGTTCACGGTCGGAGCGGGCACGCTGTTCGGTACCGCCGGGGTCGGACTGTCGGCGCTCGTGATGGTCCTGATCTCGAACCCGTTGTCGGGGCTCGCATCCTCGCCGTATCTCCTGCCGAGCCCGTGGGGCGCGATCGGACAGTGGCTCCCGCCCGGCGCAGGCGGCACCCTGCTCCGAAGCGCGGCGTACTTCCCCGAGGCGAGCGTTGCCGGACCCCTCGCGGTACTCCTCGGCTGGGTGGCCGTCGGCGCGGCACTTCTCGCACTCGGCGTGCTGCGGGGACGACGCGGGCAGACCACTGTCGTCTAGCCTCGGCTCGTGGAGTACCTGCACCTCAAGCTCCATTCTTGCTCGCACGTTCCAACGGACGTGACGTCCGATTTCAACGAGGAGGCCTGATGTCGGTTGACCGCGACGAACCCGTCGCCGGAACGAACAAAGGGTACGAACAGTGAAGAAAAACCGGGACTCATTGAGTTTCCGTCGAAAAATCGGCGTGTTCTGGAACAGCGAACCGTGGCCGATCGCCGACGCGCAGATGATGGCGCGCGACATCGAGGCGCGGTTACGGATCATTGTTCATGCCCGAGGGCGGAGGTAAGGACGTACTGGTCGAATCGGCAGCCTTACTGGACGCCACGAAGCGCTTGGTGGTCGGAACCGGAATCGCCTACAGATCAACTTCATCGCGCCCAGACCCACCTGGCGACCTATCTACACATGAACAACTACCGAGAATCATGGCTACGGCAGGGTTTCGACAAGACCGATCTGGCGGACGGCGGGTCCGAGAGGTTGACCCGTGCGTTGGTCGGCCTGGGAACAGCCGACGATGCTGCCGCCGCGGTGACCGCGCATCTCGCCGCCGGCGCAGACCATGTAGTAGTAGTAGTAGTAGTAGTAGTACAGGTCTCCGTTGATGCGCGGACCGACGACCCACTGCCCAACCTACGGGCACTCGCCGTGGCATTGAACCTCTGATACGCGTCGGGGTGGTCCACCCTTAGACCGAACTCGATGGATACCCCGCTGACATACGCGCCTACGGACAGCAAGTCGAGGAACTTGCGGCTACCGCCGCGGTGGAACTCGTCACGAGCGCTTCAACCTTCCGCCAGGTCAGACGTCACCGATCAGGAGAGTGTCCGTACGCCACCATCGGGCACGTTCAGCCGCGATGGCGGTCCTGGGACCTCGCCGGGGGGTGACGGTGGGGCCAGGCAGTCAGCCAACCCTGGATTCGGTGGGCGTGCCTCGGGGCAGAGGATTCCCCGCCCTCCGCTACGCCGTCGCTGCCTGCCGCTGCCGACCTCAGCGTATCGAGGAGCCGATGCCGATGCCGCCGTCGACGTCGAGTACCACCCCGGTGACGTACCCGGCTTCAGGCGAACAGAGGAAAGCGGCTGCGGCGGAGATGTCTTCGGGCACCCCGGTGTGGCGCATCGGGACCTTGCTGACGAGTTTGTCACGGGCTGGGCCGTTCATGGAGGCGAGCATCGGCGTTTCGATGAGACCGGGGGCTATGGCGTTGGCGGTCACGCCGTGCCGGGCGCCTTCGAGTGCGAAGCCGCGGGTGAACCCCACGACACCTGCTTTGGCAGCGACGTAGTTGACTTGTCCGAAGTTGCCACGCCAGCTCATCGAGGAGAAGGAGAGCACCCGGCCGTACTGACGTTCTTTCATGTGGACGAAGGCCGCCTGTGTGCAGTAGAACGCACCGTTGAGGCTGACAGCGATGACGGCGTCCCAGTCCTCGGTGGAAATGTTCTCGATTCGATTGTCGCGGATGATTCCGGCATTGTTCACCAAGACATCGATACGGCCTTCGGTAGCGGCGACCGAGTCGACCCATTCTCTGGCGGCTGCCGGGTCTGCGATGTCGACTTCGTGAAAAGCGTGTCCGTGGCCAGGTAACTGCCTGAGAGTTTCTGCCGCCTGACCGGGGTTCAGGTCAGCGAAATGAACCTGCGCTCCTTCAGCAGCGAAGCGGTGGACCATGGCGCGGCCCAAGCCCTGTCCTCCGCCGGTGAGAAGTACGGTTTGGCCGGCATATCGATCGGTCATCGGGCAGCCTTTCGAGTCTTGTTGAGGAATGCGCGCAGCACCTGGGGTACGTCGTTGTCGAGCCAGTGCTGGTCGAAAGTGTCGAGCTCCCGGTCGCGATGTGAAGCGTCGAGCGGTTCATGCGTGTCGTGCAGTAGTCGTTTGTAGGCTGAGCGTGCGCTGGCCGGAACTGCGGTGAGGCTTGCGGAGACCGCAGTCACCGCTGGTTCGAGTTCGTCAGCGGGTGTGATGGTGTGAAGCCATGTGCCGAAGGCTGGATGCTCGGCCGGCAGGAATTCGCCGGTCAGTGCCAGCCTGGTCGCGGTAGAACGTCCGAAGGCGCGTTCCATGCGGGCACTGGCGCCGCCACCCGGGAGCAGACACTGTCGGACGTGTCCGTCGCCGATCAGGGTTCCTGCTGCCGCGATGACGATGTCGCAGGCAAGTGCCAGCTCGAGGCCACCTGCGATGGCGTGGCCGTGCAGAGCGCCGACGAAGGTGATCGGGCTGCGTTCCATGGCGAGCGTGAGGTCCCAGATCGCGGTCAGATGTTCACGGGGAGTGTCGCCGCGCGCGGCATCGTAGGTACTCAACAGGGCGAGATCGGCTCCGGCACAGAAGCTGGGCCCGGTGCCTCGAAGCACCACCACGTCGGTGTCCGTTGATTCAGCGGACATGATCGCCTCGCTCAGCCGTGCCACAAGGGCCCGGTCGAGGGCATTGCGGGCCTGGGGGCGGTTCAGGTTCCAGGTTTCTACTGACTCGTGACGGGTGACCAGGAGTTCGCTCACGTGGCTGCCTGGCCGTCGCTGGTCGCAGTACGGAGAGCGACGCGCTGGATCTTGCCGCTGGGGGTCTTCGGCAAGGTGTCCACGAAAGTCACGATGCGTGGATAGGCGTGGGCAGCGTACCGGGTCCGTACCCAGTCCTGGAGTTCGCGGGCGAGCACGTCGGGATCGTCGAGCGCAGTGGTCGGCACGACGTAGGCATGCACGACCTCACCACGTACCTCGTCGGGTGTGGCGACCACGGCACACTCTGCGACTGCAGGATGGGCGGCCAGGACACTCTCGATGTCGAAGGGCCCGATGCGGTAGCCGGCCATCAGGATGACGTCGTCGTCGCGCGAGGAGAACCTGATCAGTCCATCATCGCCCACCGAGGCAAGGTCGCCGGTCAGGTAGTGGGTGCCGTCGGCGGTGAAACGTGAGCCGAGAATATTGCGCTCGGTGCCATAGCCGGTGAAGGTGAAGAAGGGGCTCGCAGCGGTGTCGACGGCGAGCCGGCCGACTTCACCCGCCGCCGCCACCTCATCGGAATCCGCCCGCAGTACCGTCACGGTCCAACCCGGAAACGACTCGCCCATCGCACGTGGGACGGTGCCGCGGTCAAGGTCGGGATGATGGGCGAAGCCGGCAGTCATTCCAAGCTCGGTTTGACCGAAGTGGTCGTGCACATCGAGGCCGAACCGGCTACGCGTCCACTCTCCGACTTCGGGGGTCAGCGGCTCGCCGGCGGTGGAAATCCTGCGCAGAGCCGGCAGTTCGAGTCCCGGATCGTTGGCGCGCAATGCGCGCAGTACGGTGGGCGCGGCGGCGAAATCGGTGACGTCGAGTTCGGCGAGCACTCGCCACGTCTGCTCGGGCTTGAACGTGCCCTGGGTGACGATGCTGGGAACGCCCGCAGCCAACGGACCCACGATCAAGCTGTAGAGGCCATAGGCCCAACCAGGGTCGGCGCCACACCAGTATCGGTCTCCCGCAGCAAGTCCCAACTCAACGTACGCCTGCCACCCAGCCGCGTACATCAGCGGGTGGACAACGACCTTGGGCTTGCCTGTCGTCCCCGAAGTAGCCATCTGAACGATCGGGGTGTGCGGCCCGACCACCGGAGCCGGTCCGGTCCATTCCGGGCCATGCCGTAGCGCGGCACTGAAGTCGTCGGCGCGGCCCTCACCGTCTGCCGACGTGTTGGCCAGCGCGACCCGCACCGGCAGATCAGTGACTTTCGCCAATTGCTCATCGTCGGCGACCACGAGCTTCACGCCGGCGTCCGCCATCCGATCGGCGACGGCCTCGGCGGCGAACGCGGTGAACAAGGGGACATACACCGCGCCCAGTCGCCAGATCCCGACGATCAGCGCCGGCAGATCCGGGCCCTTGGCGAGCAGGCTCGCGACCCGGTCGCCCGGCCCGACCCCCTTCTCGGACAGAAAGAACGCTGCCCGCCTCGACCGTTGTGCCAACTCGCCGTACGTCATCTCCGTGACCTGAAGGTCGGCATCGACGAACCGGAACGCCACCCGGTCAGGCGAATGCGCGTCGCAGACCAGCCACGACATCGTTGCATCAGCGGCACTGTAGGCGGCACGAATGTGCTCGACCCTCTTAAGCGGGCCGGGTACGCGCGGCCCTGTGGAATGCGTGGTCGTGGTCATCTCAACCTCTCGAGCGGTACGTTGTCGGAACGAATCGTATCTCAAAGAGTACGATTCATGTACATATCGTACTCCTTCCTGTTACGGTGCTCACACATGGCCGCAAAGTTGCGGTCGTACGAGAGAGGACTGCCACGTGCAAGACGATTCGCAGGTTCACGAGATCCGGATCGAGTTCGATGTTCCCGTACCGATGCGCGACGGCACGGTACTGCGAGCCGACGTCTACCGGCCCGCAGCAGAGGGCGCGTACCCGGTTCTCGTGACTCGCCATCCATATGACAAGAGCGCCGCCTCGATGCTCGATGCATTCCTCGACGTGAAGAAGATCGTGCGGGCGGGTTACATCGTGGTGCACCAGGATTCACGTGGCCGGTTCGAATCCGATGGCGACTGGTTGCCCTGGAAGTATGAGCGTGAAGACGGCTACGACACAGCAGAGTGGGCAGCTTCGCTGCCGAACAGCAACGGGAAAGTAGGCATGTTCGGCGGGAGCTACCTCGGCAGCACCCAGTGGAGCACTGCCATCTCGAAGGCTCCACATCTCGCGGCGATCGCACCGGCGATCACCTGGAGCGACCCCGACGACGGCTTGATGTTCCGCGGTGGCGCAATAGAGCTCGGCCTCAACACCTGGTGGGGCCTTTTCACGGCGCTGGGACAGATCCCGAAGTCGGGCCTCGCACCCGACGATGTGATGAAGACACTGCAGGCGAGCCTCACGGCCTTCGACCTGTTGGCGACACAGACCTACCACCAACTCCCGTCAGGAGCAGTGCGCGCACTCGAGGCCTCCGGACAGCCGGATATCGGGGTAGCCCGTGCGCTAGCCGACCCGGCGACAACCGACGACTCCCGCGTCGCCAATCGCTACGATGAGATCGACATCCCGAGCCTGACATTCGCAGGGTGGTACGACGTCTTCCTCCAGGGATCCCTGGACAACTTCGTCGGCATGCATAACCGGGGAAGGACCGCACGGCTCGTCGTAGGCCCGTGGACTCACCTGACCATCGGGTCCGGCTCCGGTCAGATCGGCGACGTCAACTTCGGAATCTCGGCCGGCACCATCAACGGACACACAATGACCGAAGTGCAACGTGAGTGGTACGACCACTGGCTCAAAGACTTGCCGGCCACCGAGGCACATGAATCCGGCGTCCTCCTGTTCGTGATGGGCGCCAATCAGTGGCGCGCAGAGACCGAGTGGCCACTCAGCCGAGCCGTGAACGCCGACCTGTATCTGCACGAGGATGCAACCCTTAGCTGGACGAAATCAGAGGCTCCCGAGGCACAGTCCGGATTCATCTACGACCCCGCGGATCCAGTCATCACCCGCGGCGGCAACCTGGTGATGTCCTCTGAGTTCCCCGCCGGGGTGTTCGATCAACGTGACATCGAGTCCCGCGACGACGTTCTCGTCTTCACCACCGCTCCGCTCGAGGAGGACATCGAGATCACCGGACGCGTGAACGCCACACTCTTTGTCTCCACCGACGGCCCGTCCACCGACTGGGTGGTACGACTGTGCGACGTCGACGAGCACGGTGTCTCCCGCAATCTGGTCGATGGCATCACCCGCGTCCACACCGAGCCCGGGCGCATCGACGAAGTCGCGGTCGACCTGTGGTCCACCTCGATCCTCGTCAAAGCAGGCCACCGCCTACGTGTGCATGTGACGTCGAGCAACTTCCCCCGCTGGGACCGCAACCTCAACACGGGTCAGCCCGTCACCGAGGGAACGACCATGCGCGTGGCCAACAACCGGATCTTCCACGACGAGCATCGACCGTCCCGGATCATTCTTCCCGTCGTCAAGGACTGAGACTGCGCGATCAATAGCCGAGAGGTGCGGAGTCCTCCACGGGGCCTCCGCACCTCTTGTCACGTGGCGCGCACGGCAAGCCCGTGGACCAGCAATTCACCGAGTTCGGTGAAGGCATCGCCGGCACTCAGCCCCGTCTCCTCGAGAACCTCCCCCGACTGAACGCCGTCCATCAGATACCCCACGGTCAGAGCCGCGAGCGCAGCATCCATGGGACGGAAGACTCCCTCGCCTACACCGTCCTCTATCAGCGAACGCACGCGCCGCGCCGCAGCCTGGGAGTTCAACCGGTAGATCTCAGCGGTTGGTCGATAGCTGATCATGTCGGAATAGAAGGCAGGCGAATTACGATTCATCGCCGCTCCCACACCCGCCAAGTACGTCAGGATCTTTGTCGCAGTGTCCGTTTCCTCGGCGACCCGTGCATCGATCTCGATTGTCGAGCGTGCGAAGAAATGCCGGACCACGGCCTGGTTGATCTGCGCCCGGGTCGGAGCAACGCCGTATAGCGTCGACTTGGAGCAGCTCAACCGCTTGCAGAGCTCATCGGTTGTCAGATCGCTGAACCCCTCGGAGAGAAAGATTGCCTCGAGATCAGTCAACAACTCGTCTCGTCGGATACTCGCCATTCTAGCTCGGCTGCGCATCTCCCGGCCCGAGGCGGCATCACCCGACCGATGTAGACCATCTTCCTTCGCGCTGCCACTCGCGATGCGATCACCACGGCGAATGCCACTCTTGTCCACCACATGAGCCTAGCCCGACGCCCCTGTCCGAACCGTCCGGTGCTGGACACGGCGGCAGGCAGGGGGGTCGCGGGAAGACCCAGCTTGTAGACAGCACTGCTGGACGGGTGCGGCGCTTCTTGCACTCGGCGTGCTGCGGGGGCGACGCGGGCAGACCACCGTCGTCTAGCCTCGGCTCGTGGACATCAGCCAGGAGGGCCTGCGGACGCTCGCCGCGGTGTTGCGCGAGGGCACCTTCGACGCGGCTGCCACCAGTCTCCACATCACCCCGTCGGCGGTGAGTCAGCGGATCAAGGCCCTCGAGACCGCCGCCGGCCGGGTGCTGTTACGCCGGACCAAACCGGCAACCGCCACCCCGGACGGTGAGGTGCTGGTCCGACTGGCCAAGCAGTGGGAACTGCTGCTCGCCGAGACGCGCGCCGAATTCGTCGGGGCGCCCGGCGAGGACGAGCTGCCGCTGGTCGACCGTCCTCGCATCCACCTCCCGATCGCCACCAATGCCGACTCGCTGGCCACCTGGTTGCTGCCGGTGCTGGCCCGGTTCCACCGCGAACACGCCGTCGCGGTGGAGGTCTTCCGCGACGACGAGACCCGCAGCAGCGCGCTGCTGCGCACCGGCGACGTCCTGGCCGCGGTGACCTCGGAACCGCTCGCGATCCGCGGGTGCGCACTGCAATCCCTGGGGGCGATGCGTTATCTCCCCGTCGCCACACCGGATTTCATCGATACGTGGCTACCCGACGGACCGGACGCCGACTCGCTGTCACGAGCGCCGATGGTGCAGTTCGACCGCAACGACCACATCCAGCGCAACATCTCGGCGGCGCTCGCGGGACGCCCCATCGACCCACCCGCGGTGTACATCCCGGCGTCGACCGAGTACCACCGCGCCGTCGAACTCGGTATCGGCTGGGGCGCGGTACCCGTCGTACAGATCGCCGCCGCACTCGAGGCCGGACGGGTGCGACTCATCGCCGACCACCACGTCGACGTCCCGCTGTACTGGCAGTACTGGAAGTTGAGTTCACCTCTGCTGCAAGCACTCACTACGAGTGTCGTCAGCGGGGCCGCGCTCGTTCTGTAGCTCCGGCAACCGCGGACGGCTGCCCCATATGTGGGCAGGACCCATCCGGCGGCCGCCGCGTCGGCGTCGTTCACAAGGCAAGCGCGCCAGCAGATCAGGCCAGGAGCCGCTGTACGACGCCCTTGGAGACCTCTTCCGCACGGTACTGCTCGGACGCGAACGCCCCGATCGCCACAATTGCTCCAGTGAGTGCCGGCACCGCCCACTGCAGCACCTTGAGCTGCTTCTGTGCCGACGCCACCTCTGGTGGTGTCCCCACGGCAGGGGTCGTCGCGTCGGTTGCCGGGACGGCGCCTTGTGCGGACACCTTCTGTCCCAGCGCCCGGCTGTATCCGGTCACACCCAGGGCGGCGACGGTGAGGACCGTTTTCGTCGCGGCCATACCGGGGACGCCCTGCTGGGCGTGCATGCGCCCGAGGTCATGTTTGAGCAGGCCGACCGAACCGATGAGGTGCGCGCCGATGGCGGCCGCATTCACCGGGGTCCAGCGGTCCCAGCCCTCGTTGGCGACAGCACCGACGCCCGAACTGGAGCCACTCTCGCCGGCTGCGGCATTCAAGGCAACGGCGTTGGCCAGCGTTCCGCCGAACCACGCGGCGAGACCCACGTCATGCATCTGATGAAAAACGGTTGCGCGGGCCATGAGAACTCCTCTGATTGATGTGGTATAGGTCCTACCCGGCCGGCGAATCGCTAAACAACCGAGATCTGTATCCGTCGGCGCAGTACCCGTCGTCCAGGTCGCTGCCGCACTCGAGGCCGGACGGGTGCGACTCATCGCCGACCACCACGTCGACGTCCCGCTGTACTGGCAGTACTGGAAGCTGAGTTCACCTCTGCTGCAAGCACTCACGTCGGCCGTGGTTGATGGGGCCTCCCGCGCCCTCTAGGTGCGGCCGTTCAGGCGCGGTCGGTGGCCAAGATGGGCGGGCAGACCCACCGTCTGATGAACTGGCGAAGGTCGTCGTCCGACCGGGCCGGGTTCGCGGGGTATTGCAGAAAACTGAGCCACACCCGCATCACCAACTCGGCCAGGCCCGACATCGCGTCGTCGTCGAAACCGTGCGCCTTCCAGTCGACGTCGAGTCGGCGCAGCATCGCGGCACCGAGCTCGACGGCGCCGGCCGAGGTCGCCTCACGGGTGAAGAACTCGGTCTCGCCGGCCCGCACCATCAATCCGATCGCGGGCTCGTCGGGCAGGACCCGAAGGCAGTAGATGATCGTCTCGGTGATCGCGTCGGCGGGGGTGCGCACATGGGCGAGATCCGCCTTCATCCGATCGAGGAAATCGGCCGCACCGGCTTCTGCCACTGCCACGAGCATCTCGTCCACCGACGAGTAGTAGCGGTAGACGGTCTGTCTGGTGACACCGAGCTCGGCGGCCACGTCGACCAGCCGGGTCTTCTGGGCGCCGTAGCGTTCCACACAGGTCGCCGCGGCACTGAGAATCCTGGCCCTGGCCTCGTCAGAATCCCGGGGTAGATCGCCTTGCCACCCCCGGGTCCTCATGCGCCCATGTTCTCACACGTCTGATGCCGTCCGAGTTCCGACGACTTCCGGGCTGACGTCGGCCGCACGCCGACCCCTGCTCAGCGCGACGCCCAGTACACTGATCGCGACGACCAGACAGGCGACCACATACGGGAGGCTTCCGATCGGCGTGTTGTCGGCGGTGATCCCGTCCTCGGCATCGAAGAAGGCGGGCAGCGCGGTGAGCCACAGCACCACGTGCACCCCGAGGAACAGGATCGGGAACACGATGAGGAAAGGACGCGCACTGCGCGCCTCGTCGACGCCGATCGTCGGGTCACTGCGCAGGCGACGCCACTGCGCGAACAGAAGCGCCAGTCCGATCCCCCAGACGAGAGCCATCTCGACCCAGTACACGATCGTCTGCGCGTCCTGATTGGCGTTCTCGTCGCGACCGAACAACGCGGTCGGGATGGACAGCAGCGGCATGCTGATCACCGCCACGACGCCCGCGACGACGATGCGCCACGTCAACGACCACCCGTGCGGGGCGCGGCCCTGTGAGGTCGGGATCTTCACCAGGCGCACTGCGAGGTAGACGAGAACGGCGAACGAGACGGTCGCGAACAGCCACACGCTGCCCCATGGGACCGAGGCCAGGGTGGGCACCGCGGCGGGGTTGCCGAGATCATCGGGCGTGATCCCCTGGTCCCGGAGCTGCTCGAGCGTCTGCCGGTAGTACGGCGCGTCGACGTTCCAGGCCCACCACTTGAGCTGGGGGCCCAGCTGATCGAAGATCTCGTAGAAGGTCTGGAAGACCAGCGCGAGTACGAGCGAGCCACGCAGAGCCGAACGCTTGGAGCCGTCGAAGAATCCCCACGCACGCACGATCTCGTAGGCGAGCTGGCTCACGGCCGGATAGAACGCGACGATGTACAGCGGCAGCCGGTCGAACATGAAGGTGACCGTGAAGACGTTGTGGGAGAACATGAATCCCATCGCCTCTTCGGCGTGGAACCAGTTCGGGAAGTACAGCGGCGGCTCGATCACGAACAGGTAGACCAAGGATCCGATCCACACGGTCAGGTTGGTGGGGTCGCCGTCGCGGCGTAGTCGCCGGATCGCGTGCATCAGCGCGAGGACCGCGCCGAGGATGATCGTGAGTTCCAGGACCGGTTGCGTCCAGTGTGCTAGGTCGGCCGGATTGCGAATGGTGACAAACGGATTGGCACCCTCGCAGTCGAAACCGAGGTAGCTGGTGATGATCGACGGGACGTCGCCCGGGGTGCAGACCGCCATCGTCTCCCTACTTCCCCGCCGCGGCCGAAACCGCTGCGTACTCGCCCTGCGGGGTGCCCTGGGGAATCACCAGGGCCCGGCCTGCCGGATGCGGCGTGCCGTCGCGCCAGATGTCCGACGGCGGGTCCTGCTGGTTGTCGAAACCGATCGGCAGCTTGGTGCGTTTGACGGCTCGTTTGACCGCGAACCACGCCAGACCGGCGAGGACGCGGGGACTCTTGACCATGGTCGTGACCGACTCGTCCAGATTGAAGACATCGGCGAAATGCTGTGCCACGACCGCGTCTTCGCGTGTGGTTGCCGAGATGTGGTTGAAGATCGGCCAGCTCGCGCGGTTGGCGAGCTGCTGCCGCCATCGGGGCGCGATGTCGGTGCCCTCGGCGTTCTCGTATCCCTGGTCGCGAGCCAGTGCCAGCGTCCAGATGTCGTCGAGCAGAACCCGTTGCGCTGCGAAGTAGTCCTTGGTGAACGCGCTGTCCACGCGGGTGGCGGCGGCGAGTTTGTCGCGTAGCAGCACCGCCGACTTCGACGCCGAACTCATGCCCTGTGCGTAGAACGGGTTGAACCCGCACACCGCGTCCCCGATCGCCACCAACCCGGCCGGCGGATTGTCCAGCGCGTCGTAGCGGCGGCGCTTGTTGCCGGTCGACTTGGTGACGAACACCTTGGAGATCGGCTCGCACAATTCGACGGCCCGGGCGAATGCCGGGGCGCGCACCTTGCGGACGGTCTCCATGAACTCGTCCTCCTTGCGCGGCATCGGGTGACCCCACGATCCCATCGTCACGAGGACCCGATCGCCTTCGATGGGGAAGATCTGGCACAGGAAGTCGTGTTCGATCGGGTGCGGCTTGGTGTCCGAGGTCGGCATCACCGACATCTGCGCCCACCACCAGCTGTCCGGCAGATCCGCCGGTTTCTGGTACCAGCGCGACACATAGGTGACGCCGGCGTCCAGCGACTGCACCGGACTCTCGGGCCAGCCGGCCTTGACCAACCAGTCCGAGACAGCTGACCCCCGGCCGAGGGCATCGATGACGAGATCGGCGTCGATCAGGCGTTTGTCGCCGCCGCCGTCGCCGCCGACCACCCACACACCGGTGACCCGACCCGACGGCTGCCCGCCGTCCACGGTCTCGAGGCCCTCGATGTTGACGCCCTCTTCGACGGTGACGTTCGGCACGAGCGCGAGCTTGTCGCGCAGCGTGCGTTCGATGAGCAGCCGCGACGCGTAGACCATGGTCATCGGCGCTTCCTTGCGCGGCACCCACACGGGTCCCTCGCAGTGCGCGGCGGCCAGCGACGGCATCATGTGCAGCGCGCCGGCGTCGATGAGCGCCTCCTCGTAGCCCGGGAACAGCTCGCCCATGGCGCGTCGCCCGGAGTTGAGCAGGAAGTGTGGGTGTTTGCTCTGCGGGACCCCGCGACGATGTTCGGCGTCGTCAGGAATGATGTCGCGCTCGAGCACCAACACCTCGTCGAAGTACGGCGACACCGCACCTGCCGCACACATACCCGCGACACTGCCGCCCAGCACGACCGCCCGTTTTCCCAAGGACACCGACCCACTCCATCTACGTCACGTCATACACTTTTTGGATGATGTGTAACCGTAGGCTGTGGGCCGGGTCACGTCAACACACTCCCCGGGCGGGGAGTGCGAGGTAGGGATCCCATAGCTCTCACCGCGCCACGCGCGGTCCGCAGCTATGAACGCGCGGAATCGACCAGCTTCGGGTGGTCCTCGTCGACAAGCGGGTTCTCGATCTCGTCCCGCCACATACGGGCGGCGAAGTAGAACGCCCACGCGATCGGCACCGGGAGCAGCCCGGCCAGCACGAACGTGGCGGTCAGGCCGATCGCCGACGAGACCGGGGCGGCGATGGCCATCGACACCGGCATCAGCGCGACCGACACGAAGAAGTCCAGGCTCGCGATCCGGCCCAGCAGCGCAGGTGGCACGCGGCGCTGTAAGAGCGTGCCCCACACCACCATCGGGCCGTCGAACAGGATGCCCAAGGCCACTCCGGCGGCGATGAACATCCACGTCGAATCGGCGAGACCCATCAGCACCAACGGCAGACTGGAGAACGCCCAGAGCGAGAACATGACGGTCAGGTACCGCCGTGGCATCGGGATCGAGGCGAAGACCAGCGACGCCGCGGCCGCGCCGAGTCCGAATCCGGCGAGTACCCAGGCGTGCTGGGTCGCGCCACCGTCGACGCGCTCACGCAGTGCGAACGGTACGAGCACCTCGATCGGACCGAGCGTCGCCAGCACCAGAACACACGCGAAGAGCAGCGTGCCCCACAGCCACGGGGTCCGGGCCATGTAGACGAATCCCTCGGCCAGGTCGGTGACGATCCGCCGAGCACCCGCACCTTCGACCGCCGGCTCGTCCTCGGTGGTCTCGCCGAGTCGGCGCGCCGTGACCGGCGCCATCCAGAGGTAACAGACACCCGAGGCGATGGTGGCGACGGCCGCCATCAGCACCGCCGGGCCGGGGGCCCACGCCCCGATGACCGCACCCGCGATCATCGGACCCCCGGCCTGGAAGACGACCGGCCGGAAGAACCCCTCGATCCCGTTCGCCGCCTGCAACTCCGACGGTGCGACGATCGCCGGCAGCAGCGCCGAATACGCCGGGTAGTACATGCCGGTGGTGATGCCGCCCAGCAACGACGCCAGCACCACATGCCACAGCTGCAACACGCCGGTGACCGACGCCAGCCCGATCGCGCCGAACGCGACCATCTTCGCGACCTCGAGCCCGATCATGATGTGTCGCTGCGAGATACGGTCGGCGAGCACACCACCGGCCAGAGTGGAGAGCAACATCCCCACCGCGGCCACGCCGGTGGCCAGCGACACCTGACCCGGTCCGCCGCCGAGTGCGATGACCTGCCAGATCACCGCGATCGTCCACACACCGTCGGCGAACATGGCGAGAATCAGTCCGGACGCGAGCAGCCGATACTGCCGGCGCGCAAACGGCAGCAACGCGCGAGGCAGACGGGTGTCGGCGGCGGATTTCACCCCACGAGCTTGCCCGAATCGCGGTCCGTGATGCCACCGAATTCCGGCGGCGCGGGTCAGCTCGCCTTGCGCGAGGACTTCTTGGCGGGCGCTTTCTTGGCCGTGGACTTGCTGGACCCAGAACTGCCCGACGAGGCCTTCTTGGCCGTCGACTTGGAAGCGGCCTTCTTGGCCGGCGCCTTCTTCGCGGCGGTCTTCGCCGCAGCCTTCTTGGCCGGGGCCTTCTCGGCGGCGGTGTCCTTCGAGTCCGAGTCCCCTCTGTCCTTCACCGACGCACGCAACGCGGCGAGGAGATCGGCGACGTCGGAGTCCTCGGTGTCCTTGTCCTCGTCGTCGGATTCGGGGAACGCCTCGCCGCCCTCGGACTTCGCCTCGATGAGCTTGGTCAACTCGTTCTGATAGGTGTCCTCGAACTCGGAGGGGTCGTAGTCCGACGCCATCGATTCGATCAGCGACGCCGCCATCTGCAGCTCCTGGTCGCGGATCTCGGTGTCGTCGTCGAGGAAGCCGAAGTCGGGTTTGCGGACCTCGTCGGGCCACAGCAGCGTCTGCAACGTCATCACACCGTCGACGACCCGCAGCGCCGCCACGCGTGTCCGGTTGCGCAGGGTGAACGAGGCGATCGCGAGCCGATCCGTCTCCTCCAGCGCCTTGGCCAGCAGGACATACGCCTTCGGCGACTTCGACGACGGTTCGAGATAGTAGGGCTTGTCGAAATAGATCGGGTCGACCTGCTCGGCGGGCACGAATTCCAGGATCGAGATCTCCGGGCTCTTCTGTACCGGCAGCGAGGCCAGATCCTCCTTGGTCAGGATCACCGTCTCACCGGACTCGGATTCGTAGGCGTTGGCGATGTCGCCGTAGTCGACCTCGGTGTCGGTGCCCTCACGCACGCGGCGGTAACGGATGCGGGTGCCGTCCGACGAGTCGACCTGGTAGGACTTGCGGTCGTGACTCTCGGTCGCGGAATAGACCTTGACCGGCACGTTGACCAGGCCAAAGCTGAGGTCGCCCTTCCAGATCGAGCGCATGGAGGCCATTCTGCCAGGGATCGGGGTCAGATGGCGGCAAGCAGCGATACCTTCTCGGCCGTCGTTGTGGACAATGGACGGCATGGCAGGCGGCGAGACTCTGGAGGTCGACGGCCGACGGATCTCGATCACCAATCTGTCGAAGGTGCTCTATCCGGCGGCCGGGACCCGAAAGTTCGAGGTCATCGACTACTACTCGCGCATCGCCGACGTCCTCCTGCCCCACGTGCGGGGTCGCCTCATCACCCGTAAACGGTGGCCCAACGGCGTCGAGTCGACCCCGTTCTTCGAGAAGAACGTCCCCGACAGCGCACCGGACTGGATTAGACGCCACGGCATCCAGCACAGCGAGCGGGTCATCTCGTATGCGATGGCCGACGATCGCGCCACGCTGGTCTGGCTCGCGCAGATGGCGGTGCTCGAGATCCACACACCGCAGTGGCGGCTCCCCATGGGACCCGACGGGGCACCCATGGCCAATCGCATCGTCTTCGACCTCGATCCCGGACCGCGGGTGCCGCTGCACCGGACCGCGGAGGTGGCGTGCGAGATCCGCAACTGGCTCGGCGGGGCGACGACCTACCCGGTGACCAGCGGCGGCAAGGGCATCCACCTCTACGCGCGGCTCCCGAAACCCGTGACGTCGGATGCGGCGCGCAAGGTGGCGCAGGAGGTCGCCAACGAGTTCGCGCGTCAGCACAGTGATTTCATCACCGCCAAGATGTCCAAGTCGCTGCGCGACGACAAGGTCTTCATCGACTGGAGCCAGAACACCGCAGCCAAGACCACCCTCGCCCCGTACTCGATGCGCGGACGCGAGCAGCCGTGGGTGGCCGCGCCGCGCACCTGGGAGGAGATGGAGGATCCCGGGCTCGCCCAACTGCTCTACACCGAGGTACTGGACCGCGTCGAGGAGTTCGGTGATCTTCTCGACGGCCTCGACGACCCCTACGACGACGAGCCCGAACCCGTCGTCGAGCAGGCGGCGGGCCAGGTCATCAACCTGAAGGAATACCGGCGCAAGCGCGACCAGTCGAAGACGCCCGAACCCTTCGGTGACGAGGTGCACCGGCAGCGCATCGAAGCCGAAAGCCTCCCGGAAGAAACCGACTCCGCGGAGCCGGCGACGGACCGAACTCCGATCTTCGTGATTCAGGAACATCACGCCCGCCGGCTGCACTACGACTTCCGGCTCGAACACGACGGGGTCCTGGTGTCGTGGGCCATACCCAAGAACCCGCCCACCGACCCCGATCAGAACCGGCTTGCGGTGCAGACCGAGGACCATCCGATGGACTACGCCGACTTCGAAGGCGACATCCCGGCGGGCGAATACGGCGGCGGCCACGTATCCATCTGGGACAAGGGCACCTTCGAGCTCGAGAAGTGGCGGGACAAAGAGGTCATCGTCCGCCTCCACGGCGAGCGCGTGCAGGGCCGGTACGCACTGATCCGGACCGGCGAGAAGAACTGGCTCGCCCACCTCATGAGCGACGAGCCGCGCCCGATCGTTCCCGACAGCCTCACCGATCCACGACCGATGCTCGCCACCGACGAGTCGATCGACGGGCTCAACGGCCGCGACTGGGCCTTCGAGGGCAAGTGGGACGGGTATCGCCTCCTCATCCGCTCGGTCGGCGGCGAGTTCCGGCTCACCTCTCGATCAGGTATCGACATGACCGCCGATTTTCCCGAACTCGCCGGTCTCGCAGACGATCTCGGCCTCATGGATGTGGTGCTCGACGGCGAGGTCGTCGCCATCGACTCCTCCGGGCGCACCAACTTCACCCTCCTGACCTCGCGCCGGCACACCGACGAGCCGTACTCACTGCGGTTACACCTGTTCGACATCCTCTTCCTCAACGGCTCGTCGTTGCTGCGCAAGCCGTGGTCGGTCCGTCGCGAGCTCCTCGAGGAACTGGCCCCTGCCTTCCGCAACTCCGCCTTCGTCGAGGTTCCGCCGCTGCTTCCCGGCCCGGGATCGGCCGCCGTCGAGTACAGCCGCGAACACAATCTGGAAGGCGTTGTCGCCAAACGCCGCAACTCGGTGTACCAGCAGGGGCGCCGGTCGACGACCTGGCTGAAGCACAAGAACTGGAGCGACATCGAGGTCGTCGTCGGCGGGTATCGACCGGGGCGCGGCAACCGCGCCCACACCATCGGCTCCCTGCTGATCGGTCTGCCCGAGGAGACCGGGCTGCGCTACGTCGGTCGCGTCGGCACCGGATTCACCGACGCGCAGCTGCGTTCGCTCGCCGAGGAACTGGGCCCGCTGGAGATCTCGCGGTCGCCGTTTCTCGACAAACTCGACCGACCCGTCGCGTCGAGCGCGGTGTGGGTCCTGCCCAAGATCGTCGGCGAGGTCCGTTTCATGGACTGGACGACGGCCGGCCACCTGCGTCACCCCAGCTGGCGCGGAATCCGACGGGACAAACTTCCCGGCGACCTCTGAGCCGAGACGACGACAGGAGTGAAGCCCATGACCGGTGAGACGATCACCATCGCCGCGGCCGACGCCGACACCGAGGCCTATGTGGCGCGGCCGGATTCACCATCGGGCGACACCCTGCGGCCCGGTGTTCTGTTCCTCACCGACGTGATCGGGCTGCGGCCGCGGATCGAGGCCATGGCCGACCGCATCGCGTCGTGGGGATTCGTCGTGCTCGTGCCCCACCTGTTCCATCGGTATGGGTCCGTCACCGAGTGGGCCCCCACCGAAGACCTCCTCCTGCCCGAGGCGCGGGCCGCGTTCTTCGCCTCCGCCATGCCACGGGCCCGGACGCTCACTCCCGACGCGGTGCGTCCCGACCTCGTCGCCTACCTCGACGCTCTGCAATCCCTACCGGGCGTCGCTCCCGGGCCCGTCGGTGTCACCGGTTACTGCATGGGCGGGCGGTTTGCGCTGAACATCGCCGCCGCCCGGCCCGACGACGTGGCCGCGGTGGGCCTGTTCCACACCGGCGGGTTGGTCACCGACGACCGTGACAGTCCGCACCTGCATCTCGTCGGCATCGACGCCTTCGTGCTCGCCATCCATGCCGACAAGGACCGATCGCTACCCGCCACGGCGGTGGCCCAGTTCGAGCACGCCCTGACCGGCGGCGGCGTCGCCCACTCGGCGACCGTCTATCCCGGTGCACCACACGGCTATACGATGTCCGACCTGGAGGCCTACCATCACGAGGCCTGCGAACATCACTTCACCGAACTGGAGGCCCTGTTCGGCAGGACCTTGTCCGGGTGAGTCGGGTCCTGCACGTGGCCGGACAACGGACGATGAGATGCGCTGTCGCTGCGACGTTCACAGCCAATCCACAGAGGATTCCGAACCCGACCCCACACTACGAGTCCACTCTCGACACATGAGAAGAAGCAAGAACACCGCCTCCGTCCCGCTCGTGGTCCTCGAAGATCCCGCCGCCATCGACTACGCCCGCACCCTGTTCCGCCTCGACATCCCGGTGGCCGTCGTCAGCAGCGAGTACTCCGCCGTCTTGCCGTTCATGGTGGGCAACAACGGGTACACGGCGACACTCGTCGCCGATGTCGACGATCCCGAACAGCTCGCCGAGGCGATCGTGATCATCGAACGGCGTCTCGGCCGAGTCGATTCGGTGATCCGCTACGCCACCGATCTCCCCACCGCCCGCGCCTCTTGAGGGTCACGGACCGCTTCCGGTCACCACCTCAGGTCGCTCTTCCAGAGAAGCGCTACTTTCCCATCAGCCGCGCTACCTACAACTAGCGCCTATGGGGGTCAGGTAGCGCTTTTGCGGTGCCCCCACCTCAGGAGCGTGCGCCCTCACGAGGCGGGCGTCGGCTCCGGGTCCCCGATCGGGCGTCCCTGGCGCAGCGGGAGCTCTTTCCAGGTGATCGTTCCGATGATGGCCAGCAGCGAGATGATCGACACCGCCAGGAACACCCGGTCCATCGAGTTGGCGAAGCCTTCCTTGATGGGCTGTGCCAGTTCGGTGGGCAGCTTCTCGATGACCGAGGTGTCGCTCATGACGCTGTTCGACGATCCGGCTGCGGCACCGGGGTTCTGGGCGGCGACCATGAGCGACTGTCCGAATGCACTGACCTGCGGGTCGGTGCTCTGCGAGGCCTCCACGACCGCCGCGCGGTACTCGGGCTGAGCGGCCGCCGACACCATCTCGTCCCGGATGCTCGGCCCCATGAACGAGAACAGCAGCGAGAAGAAGACCGCGACACCGAGCGTTCCACCGATCTGACGGAAGAAGGTGGCGGTGCCGGTGGACAGTCCCATGTCCTTGGGCGGCAGGATGTTCTGCATCGCAAGGGTGATGGGCTGCATCAGATTGCCGAGACCGAACCCGAGCAGCGCCGCCATCAGCATCACCAGGTAGACCGGGGTGTCGGTGCCGACCAGGTGGAGCAGGAACGTGCCCGCGGTGATCAGCACCGCGCCGATGATCGTGAAGATCTTGTAGCGGCCGGTGCGGGAGATCAGCTGGCCCGACAGGATCGAGCCGGTCATGAGTCCGAGCACCATGGGCAGCATCTGGAGACCGGCGACCATGGGGCTCGATCCGCGGAGGACCTGGAAGTACTGCGGCAGCATCGAGATCCCGCCGAACATGACCGCACCGATGATGACCGAGATGACGATGCCCTGACTGAAGACCACGTTCTTGAACACGCGCAACGGGATCAGTGCGTCGTCGCCCATTGTGTGCTCGATCCAGATGAATGCCGCGATACCGACGATGCCGATGCCGTAACAGAGGATCGCCAGTCCGGAGCTCCAGCCCCACTCGCGGCCCTGCTCGGCGACGATGAGCAGCGGGGCCACCGCGACGGCCAGCGCCGTCGCGCCCCAGTAATCGGTGCGCCCGCCGACGCCCTTCTGCTGGTCGTAGTTGAGCACCTTGTAGACGACGAACAGCGCGGCGAGCCCGATCGGCACGTTCACGAGGAACACCCAGCGCCAGCCGGACACCCAGAGGATCGTCGTCTGGCCGGCGAACAGGCCGCCGAGAACCGGCCCGAGGACGCTGGAGGTGCCGAACACGGCGAGGAAGTAGCCCTGGTACTTGGCGCGTTCACGGGGCGGCACGATGTCGCCGATGGTGGTCAACGCGAGGGTCATCAGGCCGCCCGCACCGAGTCCCTGGAAAGCGCGGAACGCGGCGAGCTCGTACATCGACGTGGCGATCGTGCACAGCAACGAACCGACGATGAAGATCGAGATCGCCAGCAAGAAGAACGGTTTGCGACCGTAGAGGTCGGAGAGCTTGCCGTACAGGGGGGTCACGATCGTCGCGGTGACCAGGTAGGCCGTGGTCACCCAGGCCTGCATGTCGTATCCCTGCAGGTCGTCGGCGATGGTGCGGATCGCGGTCGACACGATGGTCTGGTCGAGGGCGGCGAGGAACATGCCCATCATGAGTCCGGCCAGAATGGTCAGGATCTGGCGATGGGTCAGTCCGGCCCCGGCGACCTCACCGTCGTGGGCCACCGTTCCAGAGACCACCGTTTCGGGGGCCGCCGAAGAGTCTGTCATTGTTGTCCTTTCACGGGTTTCACGCATCCGCGTCCGGCTCGCGGGCTGGGCACGCCGGGTTGAGGGCCGCGTCTGCGGCGTCGACGAATCGGCCGAGAAGCCTGACAAGGGTGTGGAGTTCGTCGTCGGTCCACTCCGCCATGACGTCGGCCATCGCGGTTCGCCGCATCTCGCGCATCGCCAGGACGCGGTCTCGGCCCGCATCGGTGATGACGAGGAGGGTGGCACGACCGTCGTCGGGGTCGGCCTCGCGGCGGATCAGCTCGTGCTCCACGAGTTGAGCCACGTGACGACTCACCGTCGACGGATCGGCGTTCATGGTCTCGGCGAGCTCACGGGATCGCATCGAGCGTCGGGAGAGCGGGAACAGCGCCTTGAACGCCGCCGCCTCGAACTCGCCTTCACGCGTCCGGAACGTGGTGTGGACCGCTCGCTCGCGGATGCGTACGAACCGCAGCAGCGTCTCGAAGAGGTCGTCGATCGCCTGTTGATCGAGCATCACGCTCCCTCCGATCCGAGCCTTTACTTTCCCTTTGCAATTAGTTGCGGTCTGCAACTAGTTGTCGTTCGCAAGTGTGCGCGCGGAGCCGGGAGAATGCAAACAGACCGATTCGCGCATCGGAGCGGGCTGGACCACAGTCATGTCCGCGGAGTGCGTTGCACCTCGCACCGTCGACGCGATGGGTCCTCCGGCCCACCCGACAGATAGCCTCGTGTGAGTCAGAGACCGTGACAGGAGCTCTTCGTGTTCGTTGTCGCCCAGATCAGCGACCTGCATTTCAACGGGACGCGCTTCAACAGGAGCCGTATCGAGTCGACGCTGGACTACGTCAATGCCCGCGCGGCCGGGATCGACGTCCTCCTGGTCACCGGCGACATCGCCGACGAGGGCGCCCCCAGCGAGTATCGCGAGGCGCTCGGCGTGCTCGAGAGTCCGCTGCCGATGCTCATCACCGCGGGCAACCACGACGTCCGCGAACCCTTCAGCGCTGCCCTCGTTGGCACCGAGACCTCCGGGCCGATCAACCACGCACGACGCTTACGCGGACGGGATGGGGACGATGTCGTCTTCTTGATGTGCGACAGCTCGATTCCCGGACGCAACGACGGCTACCTCGATGACGGGACGGTCGCCTGGTTGGCAGCGGAACTGCGATCGGCGGGCCCGTCCACCCCGGTGTTCATCGCGTTCCACCACCCACCGGTCGACCTGCACATGCCGTTCATGGACTCGATCCGTCAGACCGGCGAGGAGCGTCTGGCCGCGCTCGTCGGCGAATACCCGAACATCGTCGCCTTCCTGTGCGGACACGCACACACCCCGGCGGTGACCACGTTCGCCGACCGTCCGCTGTGCGTTGCACCAGGCGTCTCCTCGACCCTCAACCTGCCGTTCGAGGGCCTGGAGGTCGTCAACCGGGGTCAACCGCCGGGTATCGCGTTCCACATGTTCGACGGCGACGTCCATGGCAACGGCCGGTTCGTCACCCATTTCCGCTCGGTGATGTCCTGACCGCCTTCGCCCGCCGTCAGCTCGAGACGGCAGGCGCCTCCTCGCGTGGGGCCACCGGGGACAGACTCTGTGGGGTCACCTCGTACACCCGCGCAGTGGCGATGTCGAAGTAGAGTCCCACGATTCGGAGCCGGGCCTCGGCGGCCGCCCGGCCTACCAGGGGATGGCGTGCGAGTGTCTCGATCTGCTTCGCGACG
This sequence comes from Gordonia terrae, assembly GCF_051789125.1. GTDB lineage: Bacteria > Actinomycetota > Actinomycetes > Mycobacteriales > Mycobacteriaceae > Gordonia > Gordonia terrae_A. The sequence continues at coordinate 4,900,723 of NZ_CP196526.1, forward strand.
TTGACCACCGCGAGTTGATCCACCTCGGGTAGTCCGAGCTCGGCTGCGGCCCGGCCGGCGGGATGTCCGTGGCGGAACGCCACCCGGCTCGGGACCGCATGACGCAGCCAACGCTGGATGGGCGTGCGGTCCGAGGTCTCCCCGGTCGTGGTCGTCTCGGCGGGGTCGGACTCCGCCTGCTCACCGTCGAGGAGAGCACGCATGGCTCCGCAGGACGAATGACCACAGACCACGACGGACGACACGGCGAGTTCGCCGATCGCGAATTCCAGTGCGGCCTCGACCGATACGTCATCGTCCGACGCGGTCGGAACCAGGTTGCCGACGTTGCGCACGGTGAACAGATCGCCCGGTCCGCTGGCCGTGATGACGTTCGGCAGCAGTCGCGAGTCCGCGCAGGTCACGAAGAGAGAGTCCGGATCCTGTGATTCGGTGATGTCGGCGAGCATGGCCCGCAACGCGTCGGCATGCTCGTTCTCATACTCGTCGACTCCGCCGAGGACCGAACGCAGTGCGGCCGGCCGATCCTGCGCCGCAGCAGTTTCCGAGTCGGCACGCTTACGCCACGGTGTCAGGCCGGCAAACCCCGTCGTGTGCCGGCGCGGAGGACGCCGGGGGGCGTCGACGAGCCGGGCACGGCCCTTCTCGACGACGAGCACCGTACCGCCGCCCGCTTCGTGTGCCCATCGGAAGTCCTGGAGCATCTCCGACGCCGCGTGATCCAGGAAATCGGTGTCGAGTTCCAGCGTCAGATGCGCTCCGTCCGGCACCTGTGTCAGCGCCTTGTTCAGCTTCGGCAGCGACAAGAAACTCAACGAACCATGCACGCGGACAACCCATTGCCGCGATTCCTCGGCGCCGGTCGGCTCAGAGGTGATCTCGGCCCGGACCACTCGCCAGACGACCAGTCCGATCGCCACGGCCAGCCCGATGCCCACTCCCTCGAGGAGGTTGAGGAAGACGACCGACAGCACCGTGATGACATAGACCCAGAGATCTCCGGTGCGCAGCGCGATCCGCATGTGCGCCAGCTTGACCAACTGGATGCCGATCACCACCAGCAGCCCGGCCAGCGCGGCCATCGGGATCTGCTCGACGAGACCCGTCAGCAGCGCCGCGAACACGAGCACCCACACACCGTGCATCACGGCCGACGCCGAGGTGCGCGCACCCGAGGCCACGTTGGTCGTGCTGCGGACGATCACACCGGTCACCGGCAACCCGCCGAGCATTCCCGAGGTGATGTTCGCGCTGCCCTGGCCGAGCAGTTCCCGGTTGAGGTTGCTGCGCGGGCCGGTGTGCATCTTGTCGACGGCCACCGCGGACAGCAGCGACTCGACGCTCGCGATCAGGGCGACGGTCAGCACACCCAGAAGTACTGCGCCCCAACCGCCGTCGGGTAGTTCCGGCAGGGTGATCGCCTCGAAGAAGTTGCCGTCGATGCTGATCCGCTCGACGTCGAGACCGAACACGAACGTCATGAGGGTCGCGCCGACGATCGCGACCAGAGGTCCCGGCACCTTGCGTACCGGCGCCGGCAGCAGCGGCCAGACCAGGAGCACGACGATGACCGTGCCACCCACGAGCGCACCGGAGGTCTCGATGTTCGCCAGCCCTGACGGCAGAGAGGTCACGTTCTCCCACGCGGTGCTCGCCGAACTACCGCCCAGCAACACGTGAATCTGCTGCAGTGCGATGGTGATACCGATTCCGGCGAGCATCGCGTGCACGACCACGGGCGCGATGGCCAACGCGGCTCCGGCCACCTTGCTGAGGCCGAACAAAATCTGGAGCACCCCGGCGCCCACTGTGATCAAACATGTTACGCGCCAACCGAAGTTGGCGACCATGTCGGCGACGACGACCGTGAGCCCGGCGGCCGGACCCGAAACCTGAAGAGGGCTACCGCCTATCAGGCCGACGACGATGCCGCCGACCACCGCGGCGATGAGCCCGGCGAGCACCGGGGCATCCGACGCGATGGCGATTCCCAATGACAACGGAAGGGCGACAAGGAAAACCACGAGCGATGCGGGTAGGTCGTACCGCACCACGTCGCGAATTCCGAGGGCCCCGACTCCCTTTTTTCGCATATGTCCGAAAGTACCGGCGATTTGTTGAATCCAGATGAATTCTGCCCGCGGCGCGTGGAGAGATCGCAGCACAATGCCGATTTGATGTGACTCACTTCACCGGGACAGGCCCCGTGGTCGTGGCCCGGCAGAGCCCCCTCAGCCGGAAGAACCGGCGCCCAACAGCTCCTGCAGGATCTTCCCGCCGATCTCCGGAATCAACCCGGGACCTGGGTCGGGCAGGTTCTGCGGCAGCAGCCCGGCTTCGTGTGTCGCCGGGATCCTCGCGGTCCGGGTGGCTTCGAGTCTGATGCCGCTCTGCTGTGACTTCGTCAACGGGGTCTGGTACTTCTCGAGGTCCGTTGCGGTGGTGAGCGACCCGACGACGCGTAGACCCATGGCGCCGAAATCGGCCGCACCGCGCCGGATATGGTTCGGCGAGGTGACCAGAACGATGTCGCGGATACCCCGCGCCCGCAGGATCTCGGCGGTGTTCTGTGCGTTGGCCACCGTCGATCCCGACTTGTCCTCCACGAGAATTCGGTCGGCCCCCACACCGTTGTCGACCAGCCAGGTTCGCATCGCGGCCGCCTCGGTGATGCCCTTCTTGGGCACACCGCCGGTCACGACGATGGGGGCATCGGTGCTGACCTCGGATTGCGCCTTGCCTGCCGACACCCTGTTCACCAGTTCCGGCGCCATCTTGCCGTTGGCGTTCAGTCCGTAACCGAGCACGACGATGGCCACCCGGCCGGACACCGGTTGTGGCGTGGTCGCCGGAACGATCGCTGCGGCAGTGGTGACACCCGAGATGATGTTGCGCGCGGTGGTCGCGAGCGCCCGGTTCATCATCGACAGCCGATTGAGTGCCGAGCGGACGACGACGACATCATCGATCTGGTCGGCCCAGATCGCCTGCAAGGCGAGGGCGTCGGTGTCCGCCGGGGCGATCGCGAGGACCTGCTGCAGCAACTCGAGTCCACCCGCGACGTCGCCACCGGCGAACTTCGACTGGGCACTGTTGTACAGACCGGCCGGATCGACGGCCGAAGCAGTCGTCACCACCGACGCGTCCTGCGCCGGCAGGGCCCCGACGGCCACGCCGCCGAGCGCGGCAACCGCGATCGTCGCCGCCGCTGCCAGCTTCATACGCTTCACTCTGGTCACACCAGTCACTCGCGTAACGGTACGAGAGATGCGCAACATCCCCGCACCCATGCGATCCCAGATCGGTAACGGGTGCGGGGCCGCTGAGCGTCGAGCAGACTCAGCGTTTCAGGCCGACCACTTTCAGCAATTCCGGGCGGCGCAGGGCGAGTCCGATCCACATCAGCACCCCGGTATAGACCGCGAAAAGGACCGTGTCGAAGAGCGGCGCCTCGATCCTCATGTTGGCCGTCACCGCTCCACCCAGGTAGGCAGTGATGCCGAGGGCGCCGAGCACCGCGGTACGCGGGATCGCGTACGCAACGAGGCAGACGAGCAGCACGACGCCCATCACCAGGGCCTGCCCGATCGGGAAGCCGAGCTTTGCCATGGAATCGATCACCTCCTGCGGACGCGTCAGCTTGATCACGACGTCGAAGGACAAGAACGCACCGACCAGCACACTGATCACGATTCCCGTTGTGCGGCGCCAGTTCCGGCCCGCATGCCGGGTGGCCGACTCTTCGGTGGTGACGGTGTCGGTGCCGTCGGGTGCAGTGGAAACGGTTCCGCGGGTGACGGTGTGATGAGCCATGACGATCTCCTGGAAAGCGGGGGCGATGAGTTTGTGCAGTGGTAGACACCCCACCCCACCGAAACTCATCGGCCCACGTCTACCGACCCGTGGCGACCAACCTGACCAGCGGGTATTCGCGGGACGACTTCTTCTGGTACTTGGCATAGCGCGGCTGGGCGTCGACGACACGCTTCCACGCAGTCGCGCGTTCCTCGGCGTCGAGGACAACTGGTCTCACCGCAACAGGCTCCTCGCCGTGCCGTTCGACGGCGACTGCGTCGGGGTGAGCAGTCAGGTTGGCGAACCAGTCCGGATTCCGCTTGCCACCACCCGACGCAACGATCAGCCAGTCGTCGCCGTCGGGGAACCAGCTCAGCGGGGTCTCGCGGGGCAGACCGGACTTCCGTCCGGTCGTGCGGAGCACGAGCATCTCCATACCCCACATGGACCCGCTCTTGTTCCGGATACGTCTGACGGTGCGCTCGTTGACCTTTCGCTGATACCAGAGCGACAGCGAACGCAATGACAGGGCCATGGTTTCCTCCATGATCGATCGGGCGATGACGTCGACGCTACTGTCCCCCACCCGGCATCGGCTTCTCGATTCCTGCTCGATCGCCGTCGTTGACACCGTGCGATCGAAGTGACACGATCCCTCAATCATAGGAATCACCCGATTCCTATGACTTCGAGGTCAGATGTCGAGATGAGGTACAACCATGCCGGAACCCGGGCCGTCGACGCCGACAGAGCCGCCTGGTCCCGATGACGACACGGGCTACTTCGGCCCCGATTCGTGGTCGTGGAGGGTCTTCCTGCACCCCGCGACGCAGGTCATGATCGCGCAGATCACCAATGCCCTTGAATCCCCGCACATCGTGTTCCAGCACGTTCTGGCCGAGCACGATCCCGTCTTCGGCGCACCATCGAGGACGGCGCAGGTCAGCAGTGGCCCTCAGGTCACCTTCTTCGAGCGGGTCGTACGGACGGTGAGCGTTCCCGCACCCATTCTCTTCGGGTCGAAATCGGAGGCCAACCTGGCCGCGCGCCAACTGTTCAACTATCACCGGCCGATGCATGGAACGATGACCGGGAGCAGTGAGAAGTATTCCGCGACCGATCAATCCAGCATGCTGTTCGCCGCGGTCACCATCGTCCACGCCGCCATCCTGGCGTACGAGAACTTCGCCTACGAGAACGGACGACGTGTACAACGCCTCTCGGATCGGGAGATGTGCGAATACCTGTCCGAGGGATCGCAGATCGCTGTTCTGATGGGCGTACCGCGGGAGTCGTTTCCCACCACACCGGACGAGCTCACTACGTATTACGAGTCCGTCGCCGATCAGTTCTGCACAAAGCAGGGGTGGTCAACCGACCGGCTGCGCGCGGTACGACTCCTGACCACTCTCGGCGGCGGCCGCCGGCTGCGCCACGTCGCCGTCGATCTCACGCTCGCGCTGTCCGAGCTGATGTGCATGGCCGTTGTACCAGAAGTCTTTCGGCGCGGAAACGGCGTACCGAGGGTCGCCGATCCGTTGCTCCGGTTGATGTACTGGTGTGTGCAACCGCTGTTCCGGTGGCTCGGCGCCAGTGCGACTCTGACCGGCAAGGTGTATGACCTCTATCGTCGTGGCGACCCCCGGACCGCACAGCTACTCGATACTGCCCTCCGTCTCAGAACAACTTCGGCACAGACGGATTCGATCCAACCGTCGACTCGCCCGAACCGACTCGCCGGCGGCCGCACCGTCCGGGTGAACATACAGCGGCCGCACCGTCCGGGTGAACATACAGCGGCCGCACCGTCCGGGTGAACATACAGCGGCCAGGATCTATGAGAAGCAACCCGTCATCGACCTGCTCCAGTCAGTCGGACCGAACCAGCTACTGAGTGCGATGCACTCGCGGGCGCGCAGCGTCGGCCAAGGCGTAGACGATCTCGACCGCGGTCTCCGCGATTTGGTCGCGGGTCAGATCGAGTCGCCCGTCGGCGAAACCGAGATAGAGCGCCACCAGTGCACCGGACAGTCCGGTGGCCAGGGCGGGTATCAGCTCCGGGCGCGGTCGTATCACGCTCTCCGCGCCGAGCAATCTCAGCATGGTCTCGACGAACATCTGGGCGCGTCGCGCACTGTGGTCGCGGAGGATGTCGTCGCTCAACGGTTCGCGAAGGAGTATTCGAGCGCGGCGGGGGTCCTCCTCGAAGAAGTCGCCGCAGAGGATACAGACCGCGTGGACCGATGTTCGAAAGTCTTCGCTCAGCTCCATCCCCGACACACGCTCGAGGAGTCGCCTTTCGACGCGATCGTAAACAGCGACAAGGAAATCTTCGCGGCCACTGAAGGTCTCGTAGAAGTAGCGCGGACTGAGCTGCGCCTCGCGGACCACCGCCCGCATCGTCACGGCGCCGGCCCCCGCGCTTCCGAGCAGCTCCTCGCCGACATCGAGCAGTTGTTCCCGCCGCTTCAACGAACGGTCGTGGAGCGTCTGTCCTCGCCACAGCTTGTCCGAGTCACTGTCCACCATTCGACCCCTCGTTCCCCGCATTGCTCGCCGATCTCGACAATACCCACCACCGCGAGCGAACCCCCAGGACCGTCCAGGCGAACCAACCACCCCCGAAAGTCCCTGTCGCACTCTTGCGGCACAACCAGAGAGGAAAGAAATGACGTTCAGCGAAGAGATGTTCCAGGAGGCTCTGCGGAAACCCCGCCTCGCCCGACCCGCACCCGAGTATCTCGACTCGAACCGGGGCGATCCTGTTCGTGTCCTCTCGGAAGAGGAGCTCCAGGCCACGACCCGTGAGTGGTTCACGATGTGGGAGGCAAAACTGGATATGTACAGCAAGGCATTCGACCGCGATTTCTCGTGGCTCATGACATGGGCCAAGAAGTACTGGTGGAGTTTCCTCGTTCGGGACATGAGCCTCAACCACGAGTTGTACGCACCGGACATGAAGTACACGGACGTCACGACTTTCGGCAGGACAATCGTCGGTATCGATGACTTCGTCACCTACAATTTCGCCTTCTTCGACGCGATCCCCGACTGGCGCTATGACCCGGTGCCGGACCAGGTCTACGTCGACGTCACACCGGAGGGCACGGTTCGTACCATGATCAGATACATGGGGAGCGGCCACTTCGACGGCTCCTTGCGTCTGTACCCGTACGACGACACGGCCGCGGTCGTGCACGGCAACGGTCGTTTCCTCCAGTGCCCGGCCGTGGATCGGTACCACTTCAACGAGGACGGTCTCCTCCAAGAGGGGGAAACCCTGTACGACTCACTCGACGCCCTTCAGCGGTCGAGAATCCTTCCACGCGACGACAGTTGGCAGTTCCGCACACTTTTCGCGGCGTCCAAGGTGCCGTCGGTCCTACGACAAGCGCAGGTGAAACTGGGGCGAACTTCCTGACGTCTCGTCGGCGCACTCTGAACGGGTGGCCACCGACGACGAGACCCCGACGACCAGAACGGTTGCCGGGGTCTCGTGACCGAAACAGGAGCGCTAGAGCGCCTTCAGCTCCTCGATGACGCTGTCGACGCTCTTCTTGGCGTCGCCGAAGAGCATGCTGGTGCCGTCGGCGAAGAAGAGCGGGTTCTCGATGCCGGCGTAACCCGAACTCATCGACCGCTTCAGCACGATGGTGGAGCGCGCCTCGTCGACGTTGAGGATCGGCATGCCGTGGATCGGCGAACTCGGATCGTTGCGCGCCGCGGGGTTGGTGACGTCGTTGGCGCCGATGACGATGGCGACGTCGGTCCGGCTGAACTCGCCGTTGATGTCGTCCATCTCCTTCATCGAGTCGTACTCGACGTCGGCCTCGGCGAGCAGCACGTTCATGTGACCGGGCATGCGGCCGGCGACCGGGTGGATCGCGTACTTGACCTCGACGCCCTTGGCCTCCAGCAGCTTTGCCATCTCCTTGACCGCGTGCTGGGCCTGCGCCACGGCCAGACCGTAACCGGGGACGACGATGACCTGGTTGGCGTAGGCCATCTGAATCGCGGCGTCGGCGGCCGAGGTCGCCTTGACCGTGCCGCCCTCGGCGCCGGGACCGCCTGCGGCAGCGGCATCGCCGCCACCGAAGGAGCCGAACACGATGGCCGGGATCGACCGGTTCATGGCCTTGGCCATGAGGTTGGTCAGGATCGAACCCGAGGCGCCGACGATCATGCCGGCGACGATCAACGCCGTGTTGTCCAACGCGATACCCGCGGCCGCAGCCGACAGACCCGTCATCGCGTTCAGCAACGAGATCACCACCGGCATGTCCGCGCCGCCGATGGGGAACACCACGAACAGTCCCATCACGCCCGCGGCGATCAGTAGACCCACCATCCACCAGATGCTCGCGCCCCCACCGTTCGAGGCGTCGACTCCGAGGTAGATCGCCACACCGAGTGCGACGATGAGCAGCACGATGTTGGCGGCCTGGAACAGCTTGGCGTTGGAGACGAACGTCTTCTCCAGCCCCTTGGGCATGATCTCCTGCAGCTTGGCGAAGGCCACCAACGATCCCCAGAACGAGATCGAGCCGATGATCGCGGCGATCAGCGAACCGATCACGAGCGGCGACGCGGGCTCGATGTTGTGGAACGTCGAGAACCCGGAGGTCTCGATGAACTCGGCCCAGGCGATGAGCGCGACGGTGCCACCGCCGACGCCGTTGAACAGCGCGACCAGCTGCGGCATGGCCGTCATCTTGGTCTTCAGCGCCGGGGGGATACCCAGTGCCACACCGAGAACGAGACCGACGACGATGAGCACCCAGTTGATGGTGGGGACACCCTCGGTCGAGTGCCCGTCGGAACCGACAGCTCCTTCGTTCCAGACGTAGAGCAGCGTCGCGGCGACGGCCAGACCCATGCCCACCGCGGCGATCCAGTTGCCGCGCACCGCGGTCTTGGGTCCGGTCAGACCCATCAGGCCGTAGATGAACAGGGAGAACGACACGATGTAGAGCGCAGTCACCAGGTAGGCGACGCCCTCGCTCGGGGTGTGCGCGCCCGCCGCGAGTACCAACTGCGAGCCGTTCACTTGGCCGCCTCCTTCTTACCCTTGAACATGCCCAGCATCCGGTCGGTGACCGCGAAGCCACCGATCACGTTGAGCGTGCCGAACACCAGCGCGACGAAGGCGATGATGCGCACACCCCACCCGGCGTCGGCGGGCAACTTGCCCAGGACCACAAGCGCGCCGAGCACGACGATGCCGTGAATGGCATTGGTGCCCGACATCAACGGCGTGTGCAGGGTGTTGGGAACCTTGGAGATGACGGCGAAGCCGACGAACCCGGCGAGCACCAGGATCGCGAGATTCGCGAGAAGTCCGGAATACATCAGGCAGACACCTCCTGCTGATCGTCTTTCGGCCCGCTCACGTCGTTCCCGGCGCCGGCCTCACGTGTGACACACGCGGCCGCGACGACCTCGTCGTCGAAATCCGGTGTGATGGTGCCGTTGTCGTCGAGCATCAGCTCGATCAACGCCAGCAGGTTCTTCGAGTACAGCTCGCTGGCATGCTCGGGCATGGTGGCCGGCAGGTTCAGCGGTGCCGCGATCGTCACGTCGTGCTTGACGACGGTCTGCCCCGGTTCGGTCAGCTCGCAGTTGCCGCCCGTCTCGCCGGCGAGGTCGACGACCACACTGCCCGGCTTCATGCCCTCGACCGCGGCCGCGGTCACCAGACGCGGCGCCGGACGTCCCGGCACGAGCGCGGTGGTGATGACCACGTCGAAGCCCTTGATCGCGTCTTCGAGCGCCTGCTGCTGCTGGGCGCGCTCGTCGTCGGTGAGCTCACGGGCGTACCCGCCTTCACCGGCAGCATCGATGCCCAGATCCAGCCACTGCGCCCCGACCGAACGAACCTGCTCGGCGACCTCGGGGCGCACGTCGTATCCGGTGGTGCGGGCGCCCAGACGCTTGGCCGTGGCCAGCGCCTGCAGACCCGCCACGCCGACGCCGAGGACCAGTACCGTGGCCGGCTTCACCGTGCCGGCGGCCGTTGTCAGCATCGGGAAGAACCGCGTCGACACATCCGCGGCCACCACGACCGACTTGTACCCCGCGACGTTCGCCTGCGAACTGAGCGCATCCATCACCTGTGCTCGGGAGATACGCGGGATCGCCTCCACCGCGTACGCCTCGACACCGGCGTCGCGCAGCGTGCCGATCTGGTTGTCGGCGTTGCGCGGCGCGAGGAAACCGATCAGCTTCTGCCCGCTGCGCAGCTTGCCGATCTCGGAATCCGACGGCGGCGACACCCGCAAGACCACATCGGCCTCATACGGGTCACCGATCGACGCTCCCGCCTCGGTGTACGCCTCGTCGGGGATCAGAGCGCCGAGACCGGCCCCCGACTCCACGACCACGGGCACCTGCTTGCCCACCAGCGCAGCGACCACCTTCGGGACGAGCGCCACTCGGCGCTCCCCCGGGGCCGTCTCGCGCACGACACCCACTGTCATTCTGTTTCACCCTGCCTGATCCGGCGCCGCTCACCGCGGCGCCGTTGGTTGGCGCGCCTGTGCTCGGCGCGTCTTGTCAACGAGGTGACCTGCCTCCAGATCGTGCAGCTCCGCCATGTGTGTCGGCGAAACGGACGACCTGACGCAGGTCACGAGGTGCACGGGTCTGACAAGGGGATGACTGTCACCCGGCTCACATAAAGGTGCGTTGAACATAACATGCGTTCTCAGCGACAGCTCAGGTGAGTCAGATACCTCACTCTGGCCTTGACGCTGCGGTTTTTCCCATTTCTGGACAGATGTCCGGACAGTTGTCGTCCGCAGGCCGGGTCACTCCGGCCGGGCTCAGCGCGACAGAGGAGTCAGACGATGGTGTAGACGTGGTCGTCCAGACCGCTCGCCCCGTCGGGCGCAGTCGCCTGATAGCGCTCGATCTGCGCCCGGCCGAGCTTGTCGATCGCTCGGCATTCGAGGGTGTGCTCGCCCTTGGTCGCCTGCCACGGGAACCGCCACTGCCGCCAGGTGTCGATGCTGTACTCCGCTGCGAGCTCGGCGGGTTGCCACGGACCCTGATCGACGCGGACCTCGACCCGCTCGATCCCGGTGTGCTGGGCCCACGCGGTGCCGGCGACGACGACCTCCCCGGCGGGATGCTCGGAGTTGTCGGCCGGGCGATCGAACCGCGACGCCATCTTGATCGGACCCATCGCCGACCATCCGCGAGTCGTCCAGTACGCCTTCGCCTCGGAGAACCGGGTGATCTCCCAGTCGACGACCCACTTGGTCGCCGAGACATACCCGTACAGCCCGGGCACCACCTGGCGAACGGGATAACCGTGCTCGAAGGGCAGCGGGGATCCGTTCATCCCGATGGCCAGCAACGCGTCGCGGCCGTCGGTGACGTCGGAGATCGGGGTGCCGCACGTCCACCCGTCGATGCTGGTGGACAAGAGCATGTCGGAGCCGGGTTTGACGCCCGCGAGTTCGAGGACATCGCGCATCGGCACACCGAGCCAGCGGGCGTTGCCGACGAGGTCGCCACCGACCTCGTTGGAGACACACGTCAGCGTCACGATGCGTTCGGTCATCGGCATCGCCAGCAGGTCGTCCCAGGTGAGCGTGACCTCCTTGTCGACGTCACCGTGGATGCGCAGTCGCCAGTCCTCGGTGGTCAGCGTCGGCACCTGCAGAGCGGTGTCGATCCGGTAGAAGTCGTCGTTGTCGGTGATGAAAGACGTTGCGCCGGAACCGGACAGATCGACCCCGTCGGGCACCGGTGGAGCCGACGTCCTCGGCGTCGGAAGCAGGATGCGAGCCCGGTCCGCGATGACACCCGCGGTGTCGGTGAGCATCTTGCGCCCGACGGCACCGGCGGCGACCGCCACGGCAGCCACGCCCGCCGCGGTCAGCACGAAGCGTCTCGACATCGAGGCGCGTCCGGCCGGGCGCGCATCCACGTCATCGGTCTCTGCGCCATCCGTCTCGACGCCGTCTTTCCGCGACGCGGCGCGGCGCGGACCGAGCTGCGCCAGCAGCAGTCGCAGGACGAGGACACCGACGACACCGGCGACGACGGAGGGCACTGCGTGGGTCCATGTGGCGTTCGGCCGGTTGAGTGCCGCGATGACACCGACCACCCCGAACGCCGCTACGACGAGCGAACCGAGCGGCGGCCGACGGCGTTCGAGGTACCCGCAGGCGGCCGCGATGACGGCGATGAGAACACCCATGCCCACGAACAGCGCGAGCTTGTCGGCGGTCCCGAAGGTGTCGATGGCCCAGTCACGGACCGGCTTGGGCGAGAGATCGACGACCGAGGAGCCGACCGCGAAGTACGGCGACGCGTCCGGCGAGATCGGCACCGCGGCGAGTTCGCCGGCCGCAAGAGCAGCACCGACGGCGACCACACCCGCTATCCCGGGGGCCGGCGAGAGGCTACGCCGCGTCGTAGTAGAGGACATATTTCTTGATACCGAAGAAACCTGTGAGTACGCCGTGGGCCGTCCGTTCCGAGATCACCCGGTGATCCGACCGGCGGACCGGTGCACGAATCGTTATCAAGTACTAGAACAGGTTCTAGTTTGTCGGTTAATCTGTCGCTCATGGCTACCAGTACCGAGATCCCGGAGACCGTCCCCCTCACTTCGGTGTCCGAGTTCTCCGACGAGGTCGATGTCGTCGTGATCGGTTTCGGCATCGCCGGCGGATGCGCCGCGGCGGAGGCCGCCGCGAACGGGGCGCGAGTCCTCCTGCTCGAGCGCGCCGCAGCTCCGGGCGGCACCACCTCGCTGTCCGGTGGGTTCTTCTACCTCGGCGGCGGCACCGCGGTGCAGAAGGCCACCGGCCAGGACGACTCCGTCGAGGAGATGGAGAAGTACCTCACCGCGGTGTCGGTCGATCCCGAGCCCGACAAGATCCACGCCTACTGCGCCGACAGTGTCGACCACTTCAACTGGCTCGAGGGCCTGGGCTTCACCTTCGAACGCAGCTTCTATCCGGAGAAGGCCGTCATCCAGCCCGGCACCGAGGGGCTGATGTTCACCGGCAACGAGAAGGTCTGGCCGTTCAAACACCAGGCCGTACCGGCACCGCGCGGCCACAAGGTCCCGGTCCCCGGGGAGACCGGGGGCGCGAAGCTGGTCATCGACCTGCTCGTCACCCGGCTCGACGAACTCGGCGCCGAGGTCCGCTACGAGACCGGCGCCCGTCAACTGGTCGTCGACGACAACGGGGCCGTCGTCGGCGTGACATGGAAGACGCCCGACGCGGAGGGCGTCATCCGCGCGGACTCGGTCATCATCGCCGCCGGCGGTTTCGTGATGAACCCCGACATGGTCGCCGAGCACACCCCGCATCTCGCCGAGAAGCCGTTCGTCCTCGGCAACACCTACGACGACGGGCTCGGGCTGCGAATGGGGCAATCCGCCGGTGCCGCGCTGAAATACATGAACAACGCGTTCATCACCGCGCCGATCTACCCGCCCGCGAGCATGGTGATGGGTGTCATCGTGAACAAGTTCGGGGAGCGGTTCGTGACCGAGGACTCCTACCACGCGCGGACTTCGGGTTTCGTTCTCGAGCAGCCTGATTCGGTCGCCTACCTCATCGTGAACGAGTCACACATGAACGAGAAGCAGAACTATCTGGTCCCGCTCATCGACGGCTGGGAGACGATCGAGGAGATGGAGCGAGACCTCGGCATCCCCGAGGGCAAGCTGCAGGCGACCATGGCCCGGTACAACGAGAACGCGGCGAAGAAGGAGGACCCCGACTTCCACAAGGCCGCCGAGTTCCTCGAACCGCAGGACACCGGCCCCTGGGCCGCCTACGACCTCTCCCTCGGCAAGGCGATGTACGCAGGCTTCACGATGGGCGGCATGGCCACGTCGCTCGACGGCGAAGTACTCGACGAGTCGGGCTCGGTCATCAGCGGGCTCTACGCAGCCGGCGCCAGCGCGACCAACATCGCCCAGGACTGCAAAGGTTATTGCAGCGGAACACAATTGGGTGAGGGATCGTACTTCGGCCGGCGCGCCGGGCGGCACGCGGCATCGCGGGTGACCACCAGGGCGTGACCGCTGCGCACCCGGCGGTCACCTGTCAGCGCTTCGGCGCGAACCCCCGGAGTCGCAGGCTGTTGCCGACGACGAAGACCGACGACAGGGCCATCGCCGCGCCCGCGATCATCGGGTTGAGCATGCCCGCGGCCGCCAGCGGAATGGCTGCGACGTTGTATCCGAAGGCCCAGAACAGGTTTCCCCTGATGGTGCCGAGGGTTCGACGCGCCAGGGCGATGGCGTCAGCCACCGCGCGCAGGTCGCCGCTCACGACGGTCAAGTCGCTGGCGGCCATCGCGACGTCGGTTCCGGTGCCCATCGCGAGGCCGAGATCGGCCTGCGCGAGCGCCGCGGCGTCGTTGATACCGTCGCCGACCATCGCCACCACGTGGCCCTGCTCCTGCAGTTCGGCGATCACCTCCAGCTTGCGTCGCGGGCTGACGCCGGCGGTGACATCGTCGATGCCGACACTCGACGCCACGGCCCGGGCGGCACCCTCGTTGTCGCCGGTGAGCAGCTTCGGCGTCAACCCCAGTCGCCGGAACTCGGCGATCGCCGCGGCCGACGACGATTTGATCCGATCGGCCACCACGACGACTCCCACAGGAACCGGTTGTCCCGCAGCATCTTCGGAGGACTGCTCTCCGACCAGCACGACGACCGCCGTCGCGCCCTCGGATTCGGCGGTGGCCACCGCGACGTCGAGTGACCGTGGCATGGGCACGTCGACCTTGCTCGGCGACACCACCTTCACCAGCCGGTCGCCGACGATCCCGGCGACGCCGGCGCCCTGCGTGGAGACGAAGTCACGGACGTGTGCGTCGATGTGGTCGCGTCCGGCATCGACGATGGCCGCCGCGATCGGATGTTCCGACCCCGACTCCACCGACGCCGCCCAGCCGAGAACCTGCTCCTCGGTGAAGCCGTCGACCACGGTGATCGCGGAGAACGTCATCTCGCCGGTGGTGACGGTGCCCGTCTTGTCCAGCACGATCGTGTCGACACGTCGCGTCGACTCGAGCACCTCCGGCCCCTTCAGCAGGATGCCCAGCTGCGCCCCGCGCCCGGTACCGACCATCAGTGCGGTCGGTGTGGCCAGCCCCAGCGCACACGGGCACGCAATGATCAGGACGGCGACCGCCGCGGTGAACGCGAAGGTGACATCTCCGCCCGCGAACCCCGACGTCGATGCGACGCCCAACCAGAAGCTCAGCGTCGCAACCGAGATCGCGATGACGATCGGGACGAACACCGACGAGATGCGGTCGGCCAGACGCTGGACGTCGGCCTTGCCCTCCTGAGCCGCTGTCACCATGCGCGCCATCTGTGACAGCGCGGTGTCCGACCCGACGGCGGTGGCCCGCACGACGAGCAGTCCGCTGGTGTTGATCGTCGCGCCGACGACCGCGTCACCCGGGGTGACCTCGACGGGTACCGATTCGCCCGACACCATCGACGCATCGACCGCCGATGCGCCGTCGACGACGACGCCGTCGGTCGCGATCTTCTCGCCGGGCCGCACCACGAACTCGTCGCCGACCGCCAGCTGCGCGATGGGGATTCGGCTCTCGACCCCACTCGCGTCGCGGATCACGACATCTTTTGCGCCGAGATCCATCAGCGCCGACAGCGCATCTCCCGCACGACGTTTGGCGCGCTTCTCGAAGTAGCGTCCGGCCAGCAGGAAGGTCGTGACCCCCGCGGCCGCCTCGAGATAGATGTGCGACGAACCGTCGGAGCGTTGCGGCAGCAGGTCGAAGCCGTGGGTGAGGCCCGGCGTGCCGGCCGTTCCGAGGAACAGGGCGTACAGCGACCATCCGAACGCCGCGAGGGTTCCCACCGAGACGAGGGTGTCCATCGTGGTGGCACCATGGCGCAGATTGACCCACGCGGCGCGGTGGAACGGGTAGGCGCCCCAGACGACGACGGGAGCGGCAAGGGTCAGCGACGCCCATTGCCAGTAGGTGAACTGGAGCGCCGGGATCATCGCCAGCGCGATCACCGGGACCGACAGTGCCGCCGACACGATCAACCGTCGCCGGAGCGCGTCCAGCTCGGGGTCGTCCGAACCCGTGCGCTCGGCGTCCTCGGTACCGGCAGGCTGGTCCGGCACGACCGGCGCGGCGTCGTAACCGGCCGCACGGACCACGTCCACGAGGTCTGTCGTCTCCAGGCCGCTCGGCACCTCGACGTGTGCGCGTTCGGTCGCATAGTTCACCGACGCCGTCACCCCGTCGAGCTTGTTCAGTTTGCGTTCGATGCGGTTGGCGCATGACGCGCACGTCATGCCGGAGATGTCGAGGTCGATCAGGTGAGGTGCGGTCGCGGTCATCAGTGGTCACCTCCATGCGGGACGGAGTCGGGCGCGTCGGGTTGCTCGACGCTGTGGGACGGCGAATGCTGCGGCGCCGGCTCCACATCGGGCCCCCACGCGCGGCCGACGACGAACGCGATGGCGACCACCGCGATCAGGGCCACGACGTAGGCGACCGGACGGGCGACTGCGGTTGTCATCGTCAGGCCAGCGCGTATCCGGCTTCGGTGACCGCGGACTCGACCTCGGACCGGCCCAGCTCGCGGTCGGCGACGACGCGCACCGATCCGTCATCGAGGGTGACCTCGACGTTCGTCACGCCGGGCAGCGCCTCGATCTCCTCGCGGACCGATGCCACGCAGTGGCCGCAGGTCATGCCGGTGACGGTGTATGTGCTGGTGGTGCTCATGTCGCTACTCCTGGAATCGTCTGGGTTGGGCGGAAGGCGGGCGGGATCGGTCAGGACTTGACCAGACGCGAGATCGCGGCCATGGCCTCGTCGACCTTGGCCTTGCCGGCCTCGTCGCTCTCCTGCGCGGCGTGCACGACGCAGTGCGCCATGTGTTCTTCGAGCAGGCCGAGGCTGACGGCCTGCAGTGCCTTGGTCATCGCCGACACCTGCGTCAGGATGTCGATGCAGTAGGTGTCCTCCTCGACCATGCGCTGCAGGCCACGCGCCTGCCCCTCGATGCGCTTGAGTCGGCGGAGGTAATCGTCCTTGCGGCCGATGTAGCCGTGCTGGTGCTCGTCCATGTCACTCCCGTCCGGATACCCCTCACGGGTATGCCCGACCAGGTATACCAGCCACGGCGCCAAAACGGTACCCCCCTAGGGTACATCCGGGTCGCGCGATTGCGGGTGAGTGATGTCAGCGCTCGGCGAGTCCGAACGGCAGGCCCCGTTCGCGGACCCACGCCACGTGCGCCCGGCCCGCGGGGGTCCTGGGTTCTCCGACGCCGTCGACGCAGTCGAGCTGATCACGGGTGTCGAGGGTGGCGCCCAGCTCACTCAGGATCGCGTTGATGCCGAGGTTGATCCGAGCGAGCATCACGTAGTCGCTGGGGATCTGCATCTTGCGGACCGCTGTGCCGATCGGCCCGTCGTCGAACATGGACTGCATCAGCCCGGTGCTGTCGGCCGGGACGAACGTGTGAGGCTGCTCGGCGATGACGCTCGATGCCATCATCGCCCACCACTGGAATGCGTCGTCGATGTCGAGATCGGTGTCCGGCGTGATGAACCCGTGGTCGAGCATGAGTCGATACAGCTCGTGACGATCACCGTCGCACGTCGCGCGGAACATTGTGACGATGCCCCGACGAACCCACTCGGGGAACTGCTTGACGCACCCGAAGTCGACGAATCCCACCGTGCCGTCGTCGCCGAAGCGATAGTTGCCCGGGTGCGGGTCCGCGTTGAACAGGTTGCTGTGCCGGTATGCACCGAAACCGAAGTAGCCGATCGCCTCGGCCCAGCTGTTGCGGAGATGCTGATCGGCTCGGCGGGCGTCGGCCCATCCCACGCCCTCCAGAAAGGTCATGGTGAGCACCCGATCGCCCGAGTGGCTGTCGAACACGTCGGGGACCCGTATGAACGGGTGTCCCCGGTACAGATCAGCGAACCGTCGGATGCTGCGTGCCTCGTGCCGGTAGTCGAGTTCTTCGGCTATGCGCTCGGCGATCTCGGCCGCGGCGGACCGCTGATCGGTGCGCATCGCTCGCGGGGTCAGGGCCATCCCGAGTTTGAGGAATGTGGCCAACAGTTCGGTGTTGGCGAGATCATCGCGAATGGCGCGGGCCACACCCGGGTACTGCACCTTCACCGCCACCTGCTGCCCGTTGGTCAGCGTCGCCGTATGCACCTGACCGATGGATGCGGCCGCGATCGGTTCGGGAGAGAACTCGTCGAACAGATCCTCGATGCGTCCGCCGAGATCCGCCTCCACCACCCCGCGTGTGGTGGCGAGGTCCATCGGCGGCGCATCGGATTGGAGGCGCTGCAGCGCAGCCTGATACGTGGCGAGGGGTCCGACGCCGGCGTCGACGTCGTAGGTCGACATGAGTTGCCCGGCCTTCATGAGAACCCCCTTCGAGTGGCCGAGCATGTCCGCGTACCGCTCGGCAGTGCGTTGATGGAAGCGGTCGATGGCGTCGGGGTCACCGGTGCGGTTGCGCAGGCCGGCGACGACGCGACCGCCGGCAGCTCGAGCCGCGAAGCCCACGACCGGGACGGTGCGTCTCACGCGACCGGCCCGGACGGTACCGAAGCGATCCGTACCGGATGGAGTCTGCGGCTGGTCTGTCATCGAATTCCCCCGTCGGTGAACACCATCGGCACTTCCTTCGGTCCCCTCAGCAGTCCCGAGGGATGCCATGTCACCGGCCCGGCGAGCACCGGTCCTCGCGATTGCAGCTGCCGCAGGGCGGTTTTCAGTTCCAGCCGGGCCAGGGCCGCACCCAGGCACCGGTGGCGCCCGTAGCCGAGCGCCAGGTGTGCCGGCCCCCTCCGTTCCGGACGGAACTCGTGCGGTGACTCGAACACCTCCGGGTCCCGGTTGGCGGCCGCGATCGCCACGATGACCCGCGCTCCCCGTTCGATGGTGTTCCCGGCCAGGATGTGCCGGTCGCTCGCGGCTCGGACCACGATCTGGGCGGTCCCGTCGAGTCGGAACAGCTCGTCGAGAACCTCGTCGGCGCCGACGTCGTCGAGTGTGTCGATAGCCCGGCCACCGGGTTCTCCCGCGCACAGCCGGATCATGCTGGTGCCCAGCAGCTTCGCGGTGGTCTCGTGACCGGCGATCGCGAGCAGGATCGCGTTCGACACGACCTCGTCGAGTTCCAGTTCGGGGTCGGCGGCCAAGAGACTGAGCAGGTCATCCTCGGGCTCGAGCCGGCGCTGGGCTGCCACCGCGAGGAATTCGGCGAACAACTCCGTCAGCGCCGAGATCGGCCGCAGTTGCCCGACGGGTAGCACGGTGCCCTCGAGGACGCCGACCAGCTCGCTCGTCTCATCCCACATGAGCTGTGCCACAGCAGGGTCGAGTGCCATCCACTCTGCGATGACCGCGATCGGGAGGGGTTGGGCGATCATCGACATCAGGTCGAAGCCCTCTCCGGTGGAGACGCCGCCGATCACTTCGGAGGCGATCGCCTCCACCCCGGCCCCCATCGACGCGATGTAGTGCGGTGTGAAGACGTCGCGCAGTGAACCGCGGATGCGGTCGTGGTCGGGCGCATCGCGCGTAAGCATCGTCTGTGCGAGCGGCGCATCCTCGAATCCGGCAGCCCGCAGGGCGCGGCGACTCACGTCTGCGGTCTCCGGGTCGCTACTCCAACCGGTGCCCAACAACACTTCGCGGGCGGCGTCATAGCCGGTGACCAGCCAGGATTCTGTCTGCTCGTCGAACCGCACCGGGCCGGGCCCGTAATCCCACGGGCGCGGCGCCGACGGCGGACTGCCGTCGGGTCGCAACCAGACAGTCGGTGTTGGCGCATCGTGGCCGACCATGACGTCCATGATTGCCTCCAGTGTTCCTAAGTGTTCACTTAGTCGGGCTACTTGGCTACGCTAAGTGCACACTTAGGTCCTGTCAATGCAGTGATCGCCGAGACCCACCGATGTCGGACCCCGCGAGACGAGGAATATGACCGCAGCAACCAGAGACCGGTTGATCGACGAGGCGATGCGCCTCTTCGGAGAGCAGGGTTACCGGGCGACGAGTGTGGCGCAGATCGAGGCCGCGGCGGGTCTGACGCCCGGTTCGGGTGGGCTCTACCACCACTTCCGGTCCAAAGAAGTCCTGCTCGAGGCCGGCATCGACCGTCAGCTCGACCGGCTGCGCGCTCTACGCGACATCCGGCAGATCTTCGAGGGACTCACCGATCTGCGCTCTGAGTTGACCGTCGTCGGCCGGTACACGCTGCAGGTCATCGACGAGGAGAGTCAGCTCCTGCGCATCGTGAGCTCGGAACTCCGTGACCGGCCTCGCCGGCTCGCCGACACCCTGGCGCAGCTCGTGGAGGAGTCGTATGTGGGCATGGCGAGCTGGGTTCAACGTCAGGTGCCCGACATGGGCCGACCCCAGGCGGAGGACATTGCCGCGGTCGCATTGAACGCTCTGTTCGCCCACCGCACCATGAAGGACTTCCTCGGACTGCAACCGCTGGCGGTGGACGACGACCGCATCATCGGCGAGTGGGTCGAGATGGTTGCCGGACGAATCGAACAGGGGATTCCGCCGCACGGTGACCGGTCGCGCTGACCTACGCCTACGGGCGCAGCACCGCGGCCAGTCGAGCCAGGGCGGTGGCGACCTCGTCGAGCGCCGCGCCGATGGCCTCGAGCCGAGCGGCGTCGAGGACCTGTACCCCAGACGGCGCTTCGACATCCGGGGTGGTGAACGGCGACTCCGGTGCCACGGGAATCGATGGCGGAACGTCGGCCACCGGGCCATTCGGCACGCCCGTAATCGGACCCGCTGCGTTCATGTCGTCCGTCCGGTGGCGGCGACCCTGGTAGTCCTCGGTCACGAACGGCTCGGCGTTGGTGGAGCGACGGCCCCCGCGATAAGCCGGTCGCGGATCGGGCTCGGCAACCGGCGGCTCCTGCGGGAGCGGGGCGGGCTGATGGGAATCGGGCAACCGGTGCGTCCCCATTCGGGTCGGCGGCTGGTGCTGGGAGGTCGCGGATCGGTCGGGACCGGCGGCATGCGGACCCGGGGCCCCGGCACCGGTCATGACCGAGGGCGCGTGACCGTTGGTACGGGCGTAGAAGTGGGGTCCGCCGTGCCCGGCGAAGAACACACATCCCGCACCTTCGGGCGACGGGACCGGGCAGGGGTTGCGTTCGATGAGCGACTGGGCGCGATCGTCGAAATCGTTCCACTCCAGCCAGAGACGCCGATCGTGCCGCGGGTGCGTGCTCGCGTCGGTGGCGTGATTGCCCCGGTGCCCGATCGCCAGCCGGCACTGCAGCAACCAATCGGAGTCACCCGACAGTCCCAGCGCCGCGCGTTCGGTCGGCCGGCACACCACCGTCGACCAACAGCCCTCGCCGTTCATACGGACTCCCCTTCATGCATTGCCTCGCGACGAAATCTTCGCGCGCCACACCGCCCGTCGCGCGCACGGTGTCTCCTCAAGCCGTGACGGCGGCGTCGGCAACGACGCCCGCCCCCAGCACGCAAAACCCCCCGGCATGCGATGCGGTGGCCGCCCCCCGGTGACCACGACGTGAAGATCCCGGGCGTCAGTCTACGAAGCGGGCCCGTCCGGTGCCACCCCGTCGGCCCCGCGCGTTTCAGAGAGGAACCCGAGAATCCTCGCGTTCACCTCATCGGGCTCGTCGAGGTGGAGAAAGTGGCCCGCTCCGGCGACGACCGCGGCGCCGCTCCCGGGCGGCAACACCTCGCGGACGCGGTCGGTGAAGCGTGACTGCATGCAACCGTCGTCGGCCCCGTGTAGGTACAACGTGCGGCAACGGGGTTCGCCGAGCCAGTCGTTGCGAAAATCGCGATATCGCGGATCGACACGCGGCTTACGCAGCGCCCGGTAGTAGCCCAGGGCCGCTGACCGATGTGCCCGGGTGGGCAGCGCCGCGAGCGCGTGATCGATGTCGAGACTTGCCGGACGGGACCCGCGGGTCAGCCGCCACCGGCGCCACAACAGCGGGATCAGCGTGTCCAGGCTGCGCTCGGGCACCCAGGGCAGTTGATTGAACGCGATGTACCAGCTCATGAGCATCTGACGACCGAGCATTCTGGCACCTTCGGCGCCCTGGGCCAGGGAGCGCCTCACCGCGGGCACCGGCGGCACCGCCATCGACACCACCGCCGCGTAGGGATTGTCGAAGCGATGCGCGAGCGCGTTGGCCGTCATCGCGCCCCAGTCGTGCCCGATGAGCACCGCATCCTCACCCGCACCCACCGCCGCGTGGATCCCGCGGGCGTCGTGGGCCAGCGCGGCAACGTGAAAGTCCTTGTCCGCCGGTATGTTCGACGGCGCGTAGCCGCGCGTGAAAGGAGCGATGACCCGGTAACCGGCCGCTGCGAGCTCCGGACCCAGGTGCCGCCAGGTCCAGGCCGAATCAGGAAAGCCGTGGAGGCACACCGCAACCGGGCCGTCGTCGGGACCCCACGTCAGTGCGCGCAGGGTGAGGTGGCCGAGGTCGATGACGACGGTGTCCGGAGACCGGCCGCCGGGGTCGGAACCGGAATTCGATCGGCCGTCGGGGTTCACCTGGCCGCGCGCCAGGCCGTCTGCTGAGGTCATCGACGCCAATCTAGCCCTGTTGCCAGGGCACCCGCATCGACTTGCCCCGGTTCAGCGCGGGGCGAGCGCCACACGGGCCTCTCGCAGCTCACCGTCGACGAGCCGGAGAACGCGCGACTCCGACGCCTCGGCGGTCAGCGGGAAATCCGTGCGGACGTGCGCACCCCGGGACTCGGTGCGGGCGGCCGCCGACGCCACGACGGCCGACGCGGTGAGGGTCAGCGCCGCATCTTCGACGTCGCGCGCCGATCGCGGAACCCGTCGAGGTGCCGTCGAGAGCAGGTCGGCGGTCTCGGCGAGCCCGTCGGCCGACCTGCGCAATGCCGCGCGGCGCGACATCGTGTCCTGCAGGAGGCCGCGGTCGAGGATCGGGACGGTTTCCGCGACCGGGCGCCGCGCGCGTTCCGGCACCGGCAGGCCACGACGGGTGATCGCGACCCCGGCCGCGCGGCGACCCATGACCAGACCTTCCAGAAGGCTGTTCGACGCCAGACGGTTGGCGCCGTGCAGGCCGGTGCGCGCGACCTCCCCGGCCGCGAGCAACCCGTCGACCGCGGTCTTGGCGTCGCTGTCGGTCACGACCCCGCCGCAGAGGTAGTGCGCGCCCGGCACCACCGGGATGCGACGGGATGCGGGATCGAGCCCCGCGGCCCGGATTCCCGCGCTGACGGTCGGGAACCGGGCCTCGAAGTCGGGGACGCCTCCGACATCGAGGTAGACGCACGGATGGCCGGTGAGTTCGATCGCGGTCTCGACCGCGTCGGCGACCACGTCCCGCGGGGCCAGGTCGCCCATGGGGTGGACCCCGGCGGTCACCGACCGGCCCTCGACGTCGACGAGTGTTCCGCCCTCACCGCGGACCGCCTCGCTGATCAACGTGCGCCGGCCCCGTGCCCCCGCGGTGTAGAGCATCGTCGGATGGAACTGGATGAACTCCAGGTCGGCCACCTCGGCACCGGCGCGTAGTGCGAGCGCGATGCCGTCACCGGTCGCACCTGCGGGGTTCGTCGTCGCCGCGTAGAGGTGTCCCGCGCCGCCCGTCGCAAGCAGCACGGTCGGGGCGAGTACCGACTCGGCACGCCCGTCGCGCAGGACGGCGACGCCGAGCGCCCGCTGCTGACCGTCGTCGCGGTCGTAGTCGTCGAGGAGCACCGCGGTCGCGATCGCGTCGTCGAGGAAACGGATCGCGGGCGTATCCCCGCGGCCGGCTGCGGTACGCACCGCCGAGTGCAGCGCGCGCTGGATCGCAGCACCGGTCGCGTCACCGCCGGCGTGGATGATCCGACGCAGCGAGTGACCGCCCTCGCGGGTGCGGAGCAGCGCGCCGTCGACGCCCCGGTCGAACTCGGCTCCCCAGTCGATCAGCGCCGACACCGACGCCCACCCGTCTTCCAGGATCGGTCTCGACGCGGAGGCATCGGTGAGGCCGGCGCCCGCCGCGACGGTGTCGGCGAGGTGACGGTCCACGGAGTCGGCGGGATCGTCACCGACAGGGCCTCCGTGGCCCGCGGGCATCACCACGGCGACACCGCCCTGCGCATAGAACGTGGAGGTGGGCTGCTCGCCGCGGGTGGCATCCCAGCGCGGCCCCTTGTTGAGAACGACCACCTCGAGCCCGTTCTCGGCGGCACACAGGGCGGCGGTCAGTCCCGCGATGCCCGCCCCCACCACGACGAGGTCGGCGCGCAACGAGCCGGGCTCCTCGATCCGCCCGTGTGTGGACCCGCTCATCTCAACCGCCTCTCGCCGCCGGCCACCCGCACTCGAGGTCAACTCCCGGCTCACGTTTTCGATTCCCAGTCGAAAACCCTACTCCTCGGTGAGCCCCGTCGAAAATGTTTGATTCCCCCTGATCACGGCAAACCCGGGGGTCATGAAAACACTCTGGTTCGACCCGGCCGGCGACTCCGCCTCCGACGCCCTGCCCGACGTCCGCCCGGAGACGATGCCCATCGACGTCATCGACACCTTCGACCAGGTCGTCATCGGTGGCGGTATCACCGGCCTCACGACTGCTCTGCTGCTCGCCCGAGCCGGGCAGACCGTCGCGGTTCTCGAAGCGCGGCACATCGGCGCCGCCGCGACGGGACACACCACCGGCAAGCTCTCCCTGCTCCAGGGATCGAGACTGTCGTCGATAGCGAGTCGGCAGAAGAAGTCCGCGGTCCACGACTACGTCGAGGCCAACCGCGAAGGTCAGGCCTGGCTCCGTCACTACCTCGAGCACCGCGGCCTGAAGGTCGACGAACGAGCGGCGCTGACCTTCGCCTCGACCGCCTCGGGCGCGAAGACCGTCGAGGAGGAGTTCGCGGTCTGCCGCGCGCACGACATCCCGGTGTCCCACGTCGACACCCCGGAGCTACCCTTCGACGTCCGGACGGCGATCAGGCTCGAAGGTCAAGCCCAGATCGACCCGATGGTGGTGCTGCGGGCGCTCGCCGACGACCTCCGCGCCCACGGCGGCCACCTCTACGAGGGCGTACGGGTCCAGGGCCTGAAGCACGGATCGCCGAACGTCCTGTCCACCGACGCCGGGGACGTCCGCGCCGATGCCGTCGTCGTGGCGACCGGCCAGCCGATCTTCGACCGCGGCGGCTACTTCGCGCGCATGCACTTCTCACGGTCGTACGCCGCGGCGTTCACCGTCGACGAGCAGATTCCCCGCGAGATGTACCTGGGCGCCGACACTCCGTCGGTGTCCCTACGGACCGCGACCCGACCCGGTTACGACGGCGAGTTGCTACTCGTGGGCGGATGGGGCCATGAGGTGGGTCGGACGAGTTCCGAGCGACAGCACGTCATGGACCTGCTGGCGTGGACCGAGAAGCACTTTCCCACCGCTCGGATGGTCGCCCGCTGGTCGGCGCAGGACTACACCACCATCGACCAGCTCCCCTACGTCGGACCCATCCTGCCCGGCGTGGAGAACGTCCAGGTGGCAACGGGTTTCGCGAAGTGGGGCCTGACAAACGGTGTCGCCGCGGCACTTGCGATGACCGGGCGGATCCTCGGTAGCGAGCCGCCGTGGTCGAAGACCTTCCGCCCGTTCCGGACCTCCGAGGTCACCAGTCTCGGTTCACTCCGTTCGGCACTCTCGGCCAACGGACAGGTCGCGGCGTACATGACCGCCGGTTACGCGGGCCTGCTCAAACCCACCAAGAAGCATCCCGCCGAAGGCGACGGCGTGGTCGGGCACGACGGGATCAGTCCGCGCGGTGTCTGCACCGTCAACGGGACGACGCAGTCGGTCGCGCCGCTCTGCACCCACCTGGGCGGCGTCCTGCGGTGGAACGACGCGGAACAGACATGGGACTGCCCGCTCCATGCCTCGCGCTTCGATCCCGAGGGCAACGTGCTGGAGGGTCCAGCGACCCGAAATCTGGCCTCCCAGAAGACCTCTGGAGACGGTGAGCGCTGACCCCCGCGGCTAGGACTCCCGGGACCCGATGAGCGCTTCGGAGACGGTCTCGGCGGCGGTGCGCAGCGCCGTGACCGCGCGAGTGCGCAGATCGTCGTCGAACCGGGCGACCGGCCCGGAGATGCCGACCGCCATCGGCGTCGGGGCACCCGGGACCGCGACTGCCATGCCACAGACCCCCACCTCATGTTCTTGCTCGTCGGTGGCGACGCCGTCTGCGCGTACCTGCTCGACGGCGGCGAACACACCCGAGAGGGACGTGACGCTCCACTCGGTGGCGGCGGTGAGACCGGCCTGGGTCACGTGTTTGAGGATTCGCGCGTCGTCGAGCTCGGCCAGGACGGCCTTGCCGACGGCGGTGTTGTGCATGGTGACCCGGCGTCCGACCTCGTTGTTGGTGCGCATGCTGTGCGGTGACGGGACCTGCGCCACGTAGATGACCATGTCGCCGTCGAGTACCGCGAGACTCGCGGTCTCACTGAGTTCGGCGACCAGGGAGCCGAGTACGGGTGCAGCCACTGCGCCGAGCTGGCGATTGGCGACCTCACCGAGCCGAATCAGCCGGGGCCCCAACGCATATGACCGGTTCGGGAGTTGGCGGACGTATCCGATGCCCACGAGCGTGCGGAGCAGCCGGTGGATGGTGGGCGGCGGCAGCGGCGACTCCGCGGACAGATGACTGAGCGAGCATTCGCCGCCGGCGCGTCCGATGAGCTCCATCAGCTCGAAGGCGCGCTCGACCGATTGCACTCCGCCCGAGCTCCCTGCCATCGCCACCTCTCCATTGCACTTCTCGGTACTCCACAGTCCGAGATCACGCTACGTTCCGTCATGTGAAACCACAATCGGTCGGCGTCGCAGCTCAGGACTGGTGGCAGACGCCGGTCCTACAGTAAACTCCGCTCTGCGGAATTACTTTTCCATCTACCGATGAGGGGTGCCTGTCGTGAGTGCGCAGCCCGGTCGCCTCGGTGCGGCCTTTCTCGCCGGGGTCGAGGCCGCTCTGGCCCCGGCGGACGCCGTGCTGTCCGGTCGATACCCGGGCGACGACGGCAGCCGGCAGCCGGTCCACACGGTCTACGTTCCAGCAGACCGGTACTCGGCGCGAATCGCCGAGGAGTGGGGGCAGACGGCGCTCGACACCGCCGCCGAGCACGGCGGCCTCGCCACGATCGCCCGCTCCACCGTCGCCCGGACCGACTCGGACGCAACCGCCCTCGCGACCCTCGTCGAGGCGAAGCTGCGCACCGAGCCCATCGAGGACCTGCGCATCGACTTCGAAGACGGCTACGGCGTCCGCTCCGACGACGAGGAGGACGCAGCCGTGGCGGCTGCCGTCGCCGCGATCCGCGACGCCGGGACCACTCCCCCGTTCATCGGCATCCGTTTCAAGTGCTTCGAGGCCGACGTGCGGGCTCGCGGCCTGCGCACCCTCGACCTGTTCGTCTCCGGACTGGCCGAGGCCGGGGAACTCCCCGCCGGGTTGACCCTGACGTTGCCGAAGGTCACCTCCACCGACCAGGTCGTCGCGATGGTGACCGTCGCCGGAGAACTCGAACGGATCCACGACCTCCCGGACGGACGCATCGGTTTCGAGATCCAGGTCGAGACCCCGCAAGCGGTGATGGCTGCCGACGGCACTGCGGCCGTCGCGCCGATGATCCAGGCGGGCGAGGGTCGGGTGACCGCGCTGCACTACGGCACCTACGACTACTCGGCATCCCTCGGCATCGCTGCCGCGTATCAGTCGATGGAGCATCCGGCCGCCGACCACGCGAAGGCCGTGATGCAGCTCGCCGCCGCGGGCACCGGCGTGCGCTTGTCGGACGGGTCGACCAACATCCTGCCGGTCGGCGACCGGGAGGCCGTCGAGGCAGGCTGGGCGCTGCACGCGCGGCTGGTCCGCCGCCACCTCGAGCGCGGCTTCTATCAGGGATGGGATCTGCACCCCGCCCAGCTGGTCACCCGCTTCCTGGCGACCTACGCCTTCTATCGCGACGGATTCGACTCCGCCGCAGTGCGTTTACGCAACTATGCGCATCGGATCGAGTCATCGGTGCTCGACGAACCCGCAACGGCCCGCGCGCTCGCCGGCTTCATCCGCCGCGGCGAACTGTGCGGGGCATTGACCGTCGACGAAGTCGAGGCCGCGACCGATCTCCCCCTCGCGAAGGTGCGTGAACTAGCGCTCCATCGTCCGCCGGCTTCCGGCGTCTGAGTTCGAAACCATCAGCCCTACACGCCATTCACCCCTTCGACGAACAGGACACCACGATGACCGCGTCGCCGTACTACACCCCCACCGGCGGACTGCCGCCGCAGACCGATCTGCTCACCGACCGCGCGGTGGTCACCGAGGCGTACACGGTGATCCCGCGTGGCGTGCTCCGCGACATCGTCACGTCGGTCTTCCCCGAGTGGACCGACACCCGCGCCTGGATTCTCAACCGCCCCGTGCCCGGCGGCGCCCAGACCTTCGCCCAGACGATCGTGGAGGTCGCCCCGGGCGGCGGTTCGGATGCGCCGGAACCGCAGTCGGAGGTCGAGGGCTTCGTGTTCGTCACCTCCGGCGCACTGACGGTCACCGTCGCGGACTCCGATCACGTCCTGACCGAGGGCGGTTTCGGCTATCTGCCCGCGGGCACCCCGTGGTCGGCACACAATCGCGGTGACGTCCCCGTGTCGTTCCACTGGATCCGCAAGCGCTACCAGCCCATCGCCGGTCATGAGCCGGCCCCGAAGTTCGGCAACGAGCGCGACATCGAACCCTCGCCGATGCCCGACACCGACGGCGCCTGGCGCACAACGCGAATGCTCGACCCGCAGGACCTCGCCTACGACATGCACGTCAACGTCGTCACCTTCGAGCCCGGGGCGTCGATCCCGTTCGCCGAGACCCACGTGATGGAGCACGGCCTCTACGTCCTGGAAGGCAAGGCCGTCTATCGGCTCAACGAGGACTGGGTGGAAGTCCAGGAGGGCGACTACATGTCGCTGCGCGCCTTCTGCCCCCAGGCCTGCTACGCGGGCGGACCGTCGAACTTCCGGTACCTGCTCTACAAGGACGTCAATCGGCAGATCGCGCTCTGACAACCCCCTTCTCGCCGCTGTCGTACCGTGGACCCGATGCGTATCGCGGTGGTGGAGGACGACGACGGGGTCGGTGATGCGCTCGTCGACGCCCTGAACGAGGTCGGCCACGAACCCCGTCGGATGCGCCGCGGTGCCGACCTCCTACTCGGTCACCGGGATTTCGACCTGGTACTGCTGGACCTGGGTCTCCCCGACGAGGACGGTCTGACCGTGTTGCGCCGGTTGCGGGCCGTCAGCGAGATGCCGGTGGTGGTGCTCACCGCGCGGCACGACGAGCGGTCGGTGGTGCGGGCACTTCGCGGGGGCGCCGACGACTATGTGGTCAAGCCGGCGCGGCTGGGCGAGCTGATGGCGCGCCTGGAGGTGGCCGCCCGCCGGCGCGCCGTCGACGAGTCACCGGCCGCCCGGCGACGGGTCACGACCGGCGACATCGTGGTGGACCTCGATGCGCGGCTGGTCACCGTGGCCGGTGCCGACGTGGCACTGACTCCCAAGGAGTTCGAACTCCTCGCGCACCTCGTCACACGCCGTGGTGAGGCAGTGAGCCGCGAACAATTGATGGACGCGATCTGGGGCGACGCCTACGTCGCGATCTCCCGGAGCCTCGACGTACACATGACCGCACTCCGGGCGAAGCTCGGCAGGCCCGGCGTGATCGAGACGATCCGCGGGTACGGCTACCGCTGGGGCTCCTGAGCGATGTGGCGGCGCGTGCTGCTCGTGCTCGTCGCCTACTCGGCGATCGTGGTCCTGGGGCTGGCGGTCCCCCTCGCCACGACGGTGAGTCGCGAACGGCTGCAACGTTTCACCGAGAGCCGGACCGCGTCCGCGGTCTACTTCGCCGACCTCGCCGACCGGGAACCGGAGATGCGGGGCACCGAGCTGCAGCAGGCCGTCGAGCGCTATCGCGACCTCTACGGCGAAGGTGTCGTGGTGGTCGATCGAGCCGGTACGACGCGGGCCTCGGCCGGCCTCACCGCGCAGTCACCAGAAGTCGCCGAGGCCGTGTCCGAGGCGCTGCGCAACCAGCGCACCCGGATCGCGTCGGGATTGACGCCCTGGTCGCCCGGGTCGGTGCTGGTGGCCATGCCGATCGGTACCGGCACCCAGGTCGACGGCGCGGTGGTCATCGAGGCGTCGACGTCGGCGGCCAGACGCGACGTCGCCGAGACCTGGGCGGTGATCGCCGGTGGGGCCGTCGCGATGCTCGTGGTGGGGTCGCTGATCGCGGTAGCCCTGTCGCGGTGGACGGTTCGCCCGCTCACCGCGTTGACCACCCGGGTGCGCTCGCTGCGCGCATCGATCATCGACCGCGTTCCGGGCACGAACGAACCGAGGCAGAACGGACTCCGCGATCACCGGCGCAGCGGCCCGCCGGAGGTCCGTGAGCTGGCCCGGATCTTCGACGAAATGGCCGACGACGTCGAGAACGCCACCGCGGCCCAGCGCCGTCTGGTCGCCGACACCGCCCACGCCCTGCGTAATCCGCTCGCCGCGGTCCGGTTTCGTCTCGACACTCTCGGTCTCGGCCTGACCGGCAGATCGCTCGCCTCGCATCAGAAGACGCTCGTGGAGATAGACCGGCTGGACCGCATCGTCGAGGACCTGCTCGTCCTGGCCACCGCCGAGTCGCGGCCGGCCGGCTCCGCCACCGGCGTCTGCGACGCCGCCACGGTGCTGGTCGACCGCCACGACTTCTGGGCGGGTGCCCTCGCGGACGCCGGACTGTCGGCGTCGATCGCACTGCCGTCGGGGCGACCGTCCTCGACGATCGCCGCACTCGACGAGGACGATCTGATCCGGGTGATGGACGTCCTGATGAGCAACGCGGTCCATCACGCCGGACCGGGCGCGTCCGTCGAGCTGGGCTGCCGGTCCGAGGGAACTCGCGTCCGGATCTGGGTGGCCGACACCGGCCGCGGTGTGACCGACGGCGAATTGCCCCGCGTGACGGAACGGTTCTTCCGTGCCTCGGCCGGCACGGGACCGGGCTCCGGGCTCGGACTCTCCATCGCTGCGGCCCTGGTCGAGGGGGCCGGGGGCGAGCTGACGGTGAGCGCCGGACGACCTGCGGGCCTGCGGGTGGACCTCTGGATCCCGAGGGCGGACGTCGGGGCGGACGATCAGTCCTAAGGGAGTGTTAGGAAACCGCGATCGGCTTCCGTTGAGCCTGTGACTGCGTTCACAGTGTTAGGGGCACCGACGCCGGCCCCGGGTCGGGTGCACGTTCGACGACCTGGAGGACACCGATGACCGACTCGCCCACCCGGCACCCCGCGGACGCGCGGAGCGCACCGACGAGCTCCTCGCCCGCAGCGACCCGTCGGGCCGTGCTCAACACCCTGCGCGGGTCCTCGGGCAACCTCGTGGAGTGGTACGACGTCTACGTCTACACGGTGTTCGCGACGTACTTCGAGAGTCAGTTCTTCGACCCTGCCGACAAGAACTCGACCGTCTACGTGTACGCCATCTTCGCCGTCACCTTCCTGATGCGGCCGGTCGGTTCCTGGTTCTTCGGGCGCTACGCCGACCGTCGGGGCCGACGTGCGGCACTGACCTTCAGTGTGTCGTTGATGGCCGCATGCTCGCTGGCGATCGCGCTGACGCCGGGTCGGGAGTCGATCGGCGTGTGGGCAGCGGTCATCCTGGTGCTCTGCCGTCTGGTGCAGGGTTTCGCCACCGGTGGTGAGTACGGCGCATCGGCCACCTACATGTCCGAGGCCGCCACTCGCGAGCGTCGCGGCTTCTTCTCGTCGTTCCAATACGTCACGCTGATCGGCGGACACGTGTTGGCACAGCTCACCCTGCTCGTGATGCAGGGCTTCCTCGACAAGGATCAGATCTCCGACTTCGGCTGGCGCATCGCGTTCCTCATCGGTGGTGTGGCCGCGGTCGTCGTCTTCTGGCTGCGCCGCAGCATGGACGAGTCGCTGACCCCGGAGCAGCTGGAAGCCGTGCGCAGCGGCGCCGACTCCGAGTCCGGATCGATTCGCGAACTCCTGCTGAACAACTGGCGTCCCCTGCTGGTCTGCTTCCTGGTCACCATCGGTGGCACCATCGCCTTCTACACCTACAGCGTCAACGCGCCGGCCATCGTCAAGACGGCCTACGAGGACCACGGCCGCACCGGTACCTGGATCAATCTCATCGGCCTGGTGTTCCTGATGGCGCTGCAACCGATCGGCGGAATGATCAGCGACAAGGTCGGACGCAAACCGGTCCTCATCTTCTTCGGCGTCGGCGGTGTCCTGTACACCTACTTCCTGATCACCTACCTGCCCCAGACCACTTCGGTCGCTGCGTCGTTGACCCTGCTCGGTATCGGTTATGTGATCCTCACCGGTTACACCTCCATCAACGCGATCGTGAAGGCGGAACTGTTCCCCTCGCATGTCCGGGCCCTGGGAGTCGGTCTCGGTTACGCCCTCGCGAACTCCGCGTTCGGTGGCACCGCGCCGCTGATCTATCAGGCCGCGAAGAACGGCGGTCATGTCCCGTGGTTCATCGCCTACGTCACCGTCGTGATCGCGGTGTCGCTGCTGGTCTACATCTTCGTCCTGCGCAACAAGGCGGAGACGCCACTCGATCGCGAGCAGGGGCGGGCCTTCGTCGACGCAGGGGCCGATGCCCAGCGGGCCTAAGGTGACACCATGTCGTACGCGCGCGGGTCGGTCGACCGGCGGACCGTGCTCCGCGGGGGCTGCGGCGTGGGAGCGTTGCTTCTGCTGTCCGCGTGCGGAACCGAGCGAGGCGCACCGGTCCACCTGGCGGCCGGAGAGTCCGGCGGATTCTTCTGGGAATTTGCCGGTCTCCTCGCCGCGGCGGCCGACCGGGTGGGCGCGCCGCCGATCCGCCCTCGTCAGTCGGGCGGTTCGGCCGAGAACCTCGATGCCCTGGCGAACGGTTCCGCGGAGCTCGCCCTCAGCCTCAGCGACACGGCCACCGAGCGTGCGAACCCTCAGCTGACAGCGCTCGGGTGCGTGTACGAGAACTACTTCCAGGTGGCGGTCCGCGCCGGCTCCGGCATCGCGACGATCGCCGATCTGCGCGGACGGGTGGTGAGTGTCGGCGCACCGGGATCCGGCGCCGCGGGACTCTCCGAGCGGGTGCTCGCCGCCGCCGGCCTCGCACCCGCCCGCGACATCCGACCGGTTCGCCAGACGATGCGGGACGCCGGCGCGGCGCTCGCCGCGGGAGCAGTCGATGCCGTCATGTGGGCAGGTGGTCTGCCGACCCCGGCATTCACCGACCCGCGGGTGCCGATCGCCCTTCTCGACCTCGGCGGTGTCGTGTCGGCCTTACGACGGCAGTACGGGCCGGCGTATGAGCCCGTGCGCATCCCGGCCGACATCTACGGCCGACATCCGGCGGTCACCACCGTCGGCGTCGCGAACCTGCTGCTCGCCCGCCGGGACGTCCCCGACGCGACCGCTGCGGCCGTCGTCGATCTGCTTCTCGACGAGTCCGCACGCCTCGTGCCGTCGCAGGCGATCGGCAGTCAGTTCCTCGACGCCCAGTCATTGATCCTCACCGGCTCCGTCCCCCTGCATCCGGGTGCCGCGCGCGAGTACCGCCGTCGACACGGGTGATCGACTGTCGAGGACACGGAACCCAGGGAATGGCACGGTCAACGACAAGACCGTGCCATCACGCCGCCTCGGGAACGACGGGCGCCGTCCTGGTTTCGTTGCGCTGCTTCCATTCCCACACCGCGTACAGCACCTCGGTGGTGTACCCCAGGTCCATCCGGCCGCCACCGACCGGGACCGTCGCGCCAGTGCTGATGCGAGGGT
Organism: Gordonia terrae; assembly: GCF_051789125.1. GTDB lineage: Bacteria > Actinomycetota > Actinomycetes > Mycobacteriales > Mycobacteriaceae > Gordonia > Gordonia terrae_A. Next base: position 4,934,438 of record NZ_CP196526.1, read on the forward strand.
TTGGTCGCCACTCCGTCGGTGTCGAGGTCGGCGGCGCCACCTCGATCTCGGCACCATCGGGGCGATGAAACGTGAACCGCTGCCCACCATGCGCGGTGATCGAGAACTCACCCCGATGCAGCGACCGGTGACACGACCCGCACAACAAGATCAGATTGTCCGGATCAGTCCGCCCACCCGCCGACCAGAACTCCACATGATGCGCGTGCAGATGACGCGTACGCCCACACCCCGGCACCTGACAACACCGATCCCGCACCAACAACGCCCGCACCAACACCTTGTTCGGCACACGCTTCCGACGCCCCACACCCAACAACGCGAGCCTGCCGGGTTGCCCGGCAACCCTGCGGCTCACCACATCCCGAGCGGTCGCACCACACCGGGCCTCGGCCAGGTCATCGTCGGACAACGCCGGACCATCATCGAGATGAGCCTGCTCCACACCCTCACCGGCATGGATGAGGATCTCCGCACCCGGCGCAAGATCGGGCATCGCGATCCCGTCATGGACCATGTCGGCCATCACCACCACCGCCGGCGCCAGATTCGACGGCACCTGCCGCCACAGATCCCGTCGCCGCGACGGAACCACCTCGGAATCCGTCCCGCCCGAACCGGACTCGGTGTTCCGCGGAACGCTCGGGCCAGTGGGCAGATCCGGATCGTCGCTGATCCGGGTGCGTTCGTACTCCGCACGCACCGCACCCGCCAGAAAGCGCGCCCCATCCAGCGGACTCAACGTCAACGACACCGACAACGACCCGTCAGCATTCCACCTCCACCGCCCCGTCGACTCCACCAGCGGCCCACTGTCCTCCTCGACACCGCGGTTGCGGTCGATATGGCGCATCGCCCGCACCGCCCGGTCCAACTGACTGGCCGTCGTCGACAACGCCAGATTCACCAACTCCAGCTCACGCTCCGGTGTGGCCACCCGCGTCAACGCGCGGACCTTCGAATACGTCAACCGCCCCTGCGCGAACGCCTCACGAATCAGCGACAGATCGACCAACGCCCGGGCCACCCGCACCTGCTCATGCGCGGTGCGCATCGAGATGCCCGCCTTCCACGACAACCAGTGCGCACACGAGGCGATCCCCGGACCCGACCACCCGTGCCGCTCATCCCACTCCGCGACCAAACCCAGAAACTGCGCCGTCAACGCGGTGATCTGAGCCGCATAACCGAGCACTCGATGCTCGAGCATCTCATCAGACAACGACGCCGGGTCGGCATCATCGAACATCGACGACACATCCCCAGCAGAACGAAAAGCACTGACCCCCACAGCAACCCCCATGCCCCGAATGAAAGGTACAAGAACAAGCTATCGGGCGGCACCGACAACTCTTCCGGTCTCGATCCGAGGTCCCGAGTGTTCCGCGGAACACTCCGGAACTTCACGTCCGTACTGGCGGCAACGCCCTCTCTGACGACTCCGCACGTTCATCTGGATGAAGCAACAGACCGATCAACGCATCGCGACCGCTGACACCCGTGCTTCGGCTTGCCCGGAAGAGGTGGCCTTCGACGGTTCGGACCGACGTGGTCAACCGGTCTGCGATTTCGCGGTTGGTCATTCCTTGACCAGCCAGTGCGATGACTTCACGTTGACGAGCGGTCAGGGGAACCGACAGCTGGTTCATGCGTAACGCGGGGGTGTCGGCGCCGGTTCTGGCCGCAAGCTGTCGCGAGAACGCTGTCGCCGTCATCGCGGAACCGCGTAGTCCGCCGCTGCGACATACGACGGCAGCCTGTGCCGCTGCATCACCGGCAGCCACCAGATCACCGAAGGACTCGTACATTTTCGCCGCCGCCATGAGCCCGTCACCATCGGCAGCTCGTAACGCGACGACGTGGGCCGCAGCCGCTCCCACGCGCGGGCCTTCCACCCTCGACGCGAGTGCTACCAACCGGTCCGCATAGGTGGTGTCGCCGAATTGGGCTGCGGTCTGAAGGCACATCACCTCCCGCGCCGGTGCCGGGAGGTCCCGCGCGGCACGCGCACCGTCAAGGGAGATGTCGATGGCCTCGCTCACCAGCCCGCCCGCTGCACGGGTCCAGGCGGCCGCGGTGACCACATAGGTCAACGACTCTCGCGCCGGATCGTCGGCCGGCACGCGCGAGAGGGCCGCCTGCGCATTCGCGGCATCTCCCGTCATGGCCAGCGCGGTTGCCATTGCGAAATCGACGCACGATCGGAGTAGCTGATTGTCGACGAGGGCACTCGCCTCTGCGAGAAGGCGGCGGGCGAGCGGGAGTTCACCGCTGGACAGGGCCAGCAGGCCGGAGAAGGTCGCACGATACGCCCGCGCGAGCGGATGGTCCATCGGCTCGCCCTCGAATCGCGTCGCCAGACCAGTCGCTTCTCCGATCAGACCCGCGAACAGAAGCGTCATCGCATGACAGGCGGTGAAGGAGAAACGAGCGCTCGCGGTTATCGGCGAAGTCCGGGCGAGAAGGTGACCGCGCTGCGCGTGGTCACGGACCAGCGAGATTCGACCGAGCTCGCCGCACGCGGTCACGAGCCCGAACCTTCCGACGAACTCGGCGGCCGGTGGCAGCTCGCCCGTTCCCGACAGACCGGCAACAGCGACCTGCGCTGCGGATTCGAAATCGTTCTCCAGCGACAGGACGGCGGCCAGCAGACATTCATAGATTTTCGTCAGCCCACAGTCTTCTGCGGCCATCTGCCAGTCGCGGATCTGGCCGGCCTCTGCGCGATTGTTCTGGCGGAGAAAGATCCCGACACGGATGAGGCCGAACACAACGCGCTCGACCTCTGTGGTTGCACCCGCGAGGAGTTCGTGATTGATCGCGAGGGCGGGTTCGAGGTGTTCACCGTTGGCCAGTGCATTCATCAGAACGGTCTGGGCGGGAACACCTCCGCCGTTGTGGATGGCACAACGAGCAAGACGCTCCCCGGTCACCGGGTCCATCTGGCGGATCGCCGCGTTCGCCGCATCCACGAGCACATCCGGATCGGGTGTCGTATCCGACTCCACCGTCAAGACCGCGCGGCGGACGAGTTCGACATCGTTGAGCGGGCGTCCGTCCGTCGGCGTCGGTAGTGCCGCGATCACCGCGCTTCGGAGCCTGCGCAATCGAAGCGCGGGTGCACGGTGCCTGCGCACTTCGCCATACATGGGATGCGCCAGCCGCACAACGGGATGGACCGCGTCCGTGTCGACCGTGATGAGGTCGGCGGCCTCGGCCTGCTCGACCGCCGCGTGACCGACGACGGCCCGCACGGTCTCCAGTTGGAGGGGCTCGGCGACCGCCAGGACATCGACAACGGAGACAACGTGGTCCGGTTGTCGGCCTACGCCGGCATCGACCAGTTCGAACAGCGTCTGCGACACCATCGGAGCGCGGTCCCATATCCAGACCGAGAACCGACGGAACAGATGACCGGCCGCCAACTCGTCGGATACTAGTTGGCGCAGGTACAACACATTGCCGCGCGTGTAATGCCACAAGCGATCGGCGCTCTCGGATTCGATCACGCCGTTCAGGACATTTTCGAGCAGATCGACTGTTTCCAACCGTGACAGCGGCTGCAACTCCAGACGCGCCAGGCCGTTGCTCTTCCAGAGGGTGCGGATCGTATCCGGAGCTTGCTTGCCGGTGCGGACGGTGAGGACGACGGATGCCGTGCCGTGCAGGACCATCTGATGAACGACCAGCGCCGACTGGTCATCAAGAAGGTGCGCGTCGTCGATCAGGACGAGCGGTGGGTCGTCACTTCCACCCGCGACCGCGTCCAGGACCCTGCCGATACGTGCGAGGGGGTCCTCGCCGGAACCTGTGGTGTACTCCGCGAATACCCCGAGCGGCACTGAGCGGGCAGACTCGGTGGCCGCCAGATACCGGCATCGCCGACCGGTCCGACGCGCCGCATCCAGGATCTCGTGCGCGAGTCGACTCTTACCCACACCCGCGGCGCCAGAGATGACGATGCCACCGCCGAGGACACCGGCCGATGCCGCCGCGAGCTCTTCAGCCCGTCCGGTCAGCGGCCAACAATTCATGGATAGAGCTTAGATACATCGGATTCACAATGGAATCGAAAATGCGACGGATCTGAATAGCTTGCCTCACTAATCATAAAACGCAGCACATCAGCAAACCGAGCACGACGACGTAAAATCAGCAAATGCAGAACCTCGACATTGTTGGCCTCATTCGTTCGGTGTGCAGGCATCTCGTCCCCCCGGTTCACGCGTTTGCGGACCTGAGATCTATTGGAATCGTGCTTCTTTCGAGCTCAGCCCTCGTCACGATCGGAATCCCCGCCGCTGTGCCGATATTCGTGAACGCCGAACCTCAACCGGGACGGAATCCGGTGGTGCTGGTGCACGGTTGGACTGCGTCACGATTGCTACCACCCCGAGATCACGACTTCGAGCCTCTTCGAGCTGCTCTGCAGTCGGACGGTCACTCGGTCTACGCAGTCGAGTTGCCGGGAGACGTCAACTCCGTCAACGCCCGAGTGATCGCGCAGACAGTCGCTGCCGCCCAGACCGACTCGGACGGAAGACAGGTCGATCTCGTCGCGCACAGCATGGGCGGTCTGTCTGCGCGCCACTACATCAAGTACCTCGGCGGAACCTCGCGGATCGGCAACTATGTCTCGATGGGCACCGGTCAGTACGGTTGGCTCCCGACCTGCGTTCTGCCCGCACGTCTCGGTGGGGAGATGTGTCCCAACAGCACGTTCCTGGCGAGGCTCAATCATGGTGACGACACTCCCGGGATGGTCAGGTACACAACGCTTCGGACGGTGGCCGACGACGAGTTGGTCCCTGGAGGACGGGACAGGGCGCTCGACGGTGGAGCCTGTGTCGTCGACCGCATCGAAGGCGGTCCGCACATCGACGAACCGAAGAACCCGACGATGATCGCTCTGGTTCGCGAGGCGCTCGATGGCGCATGCCCTGGCGCATTCGTAAATCTACCGGCAGTGTGACCTCAGAGTTCTCGCCGACGGAGGACCATGCCGAGTTTGGCCTCGGCGATTTCGAACATTCCGGGCAAAGCCGTCGAATCCACCCCCAGGATGTCGGCGATGACCGAGTCGCTGATCCCGGCCATCCGCAACCGAAGTGCCTCGGAGTACGGCAGTGGCAGCCGATCCAGAGCACACCGGACGGCGTCTTCGTCGAAGTCGTTGCCGGCCACCGTCAACCACCACTGCCTGTCAGTATCCCGAGAAATCCCCGGATCATCCTCAGAACGCGAGACAGGAGCTGCCGAGGTCGAGGCCCTGTCCGACAGCGACATTCTTCGCTACCGACACCGCGCCCGACGGAGCCTCGAGCGCCCTGAGCAGATGCGCTCCGGTACTGGCCGGCTTCCACTTCAATGTCGCGACCCCACCTGAGACAGGTTGCGCGCCTCCCCCGATGGTCATGCCGTTGTCGGTGAAGTACACGTAGCTTCCTGGTTTGGCCGGCACCGTGAGGGTGTAGGTGCACCCGGCGCCGTAGCGGCCGGCGAACCCCGGACTGACGTCGATCTGTCCAATCGCGTGAGCCGGGGCCACGATCAGTGAGGACACGGCGAGTGTCCCCAACGCCGCAGCTGTGGCGCCCGCGATGCGTCGGGTGCGGAGTGATGAGCGATTCGATGTCATGGTGACCCTTTCGGAGTGATGGAAAGGATGCGTGTGCACCCGTCGATCACTCTGCCGCGGTACAGCATCGCGAGCGGAAGTAGTCGACTACTCCACTACGTTCGGCAGCTGAAAAAGGTCACCACTTCGAGTTCCTGTTGCGTATACGCGCTCAGTCCCCACACAGGAACTGCACGATCACCGCGTTCACCGCCTGCGACGCCTCGATCGGGATGAGATGTGTCCCGGGGATCACCGCCAGGCGAGCGCCGGCGATGGCGGCGGCGACGTCACGGCTGTGCTCCAGGGTCACCTCGTCCTGGTCGCCCTGCATGACCAGCGTCGGTGCGGTGATCGCTGCCAGATCACCGAGATCGATCTCGGGTTCGGAGTTGATCATCGCCATCGTCTTGTCGAAGACGACCGGGAAATGATCTGCCCCGTCCGGCGATTCGGATGCGTACTCCGCGGCGAAGAAACCCATCAGCTCGTCGTCGGCGGTGTCGAGCGCATCGAGAATACCCCCGACGGCACGCCCCGAACTGTTGTAGTACTGACCTATCAGCACCAGGTGACGGACCAGATCGGGTCGGCGAAGCGCGACCAGCACACCCACCACCGCTCCATCACTCCACCCGACGATCTCGGCAGGGCCGCCGACGACCTCGTCGAGATAGGCGATCGTCTCCTCGGCCATGTCGGCATAGTGGAACTCGTCCATCACGTCTGGGCTGTGACCATGGCCGTGCCGCTCCGGACAGAACACCTTCCAGCCCGCCTCGACGAGGGCAGGAACCTGCCCGCCCCATGACGACGCACCGGAGAAGGCGCCGTGCAGCAGGACGGCGGGTTGCCCGTCTCCCTGGATCTCATGCCAGACACGGGTATTCGGCTCCGGATGGCTGATGGTCGTGTATTCACGGATCGGAGAGGTCACCCGGCCAGAGTAGTGATCGACACCGCGTGGCGGGGCATCGTGGGAAATTACACTGCGACGCACCCCTCGCCGACCGGCTCGTGGGCCTGGCCGGACGGGACCCGCGGTGGACGCGCGGGAACTCGGGCGGTCAACCCCGGAACGGCCAGCCGGTGATCTTCTTCTCCCGCGGCGGGGCGTAGGTCCGCACCTTCGACGTCGAGAGACCCATCCGGACAAGACCTTCGGCGATGGTCACCGCAGCCCGCACGCCGTCGACGATCGGAACCCCGGTCGCTTCGCGGACCTGCTCCTCGAGCTCCGCCATACCGCCGCAACCGAGGCAGATCACCTCGGCGTGATCGTCGGACACGGCGCGCGTCGACTGTTCGACGATCGCCTCGACCGCTCGCTGCGGGTCCGACTCCAGTTCCAGCACACCGAGTCCCGACGCCCGGACCGATGCGCAGCGTTGATCGAGGCCGGCGAGCTTGAGCCGGTCCTCGATGAGCGGGACGGTCCGGTCCAGCGTCGTCACCACCGAGAACTTGTGACCCAGGTACATCGCCGTCGACGCAGCGGCCTCGGTGATGTCGACGACGGGGACCTCGAGGAGTTCCTGCAATCCCTCACGGCCGTGCTCGCCGTACCCTGCCTGGATCACCGCGTCGTACGGCTCGGGGTAGGCGAGGATCGCGTCCATCACGGCGATGGCCGCGAGGTAGGACTCGAAATTCCCCTCGCACGAGTCGGCGCCGAATCGCGGGGTGATGCCGATGATCTCGGTGCCCGGCGAGGCCACCGACCGAGCCGACTCGGCGATGGCGTCGGTCATCGACTCGGTGGTGTTCACGTTGGCGACGAGGATGCGCATCAGATCTTCTCCCTGATCAGTGTGTGCTGGCGACGGAGATCGGCTCGCCCGACACCTCGGCGAACGGCCCGCGGCGGTCGGCGACCACCAGGTAGACCACCGCGCCGAGACCGGCGCCGATGAACCAGGAGAACTCCGAGATCACTTCGAAGGCCGGGACGAAGGCCATCACCAGAGCGATGGCGGCAGTCGGGACCAGGGCGGCGACCGCCCGCATGTTCACCCCGCCGCGGTAATGATAGGCGGCGTCGGGGGCCTCGCTGAACAGCGCTGGTACATCGATCCGTGCGCGACGGACGAGCCAGTAGTCGGCCATCACGATGCCGAACAGCGGTCCGAGGAGCGCACCGAGCCCGCCCAGGAAGTAGTTGATCACCGCGGGAGAGTTGTAGAGGTTCCACGGCAGGATGACCAGACCGATGATCGCGGTGACGAGCGCTGCGCGCCGGAAGTCGAGATGGCGCGGGAAGAGGTTCGACAGTGCATAGATCGGCGCGACGAAGTTGGCCATGAGGTTCACCGCGACGGTGAGAATCAGCAGTGCCAGGCAGGCCAGCACCAACAGGAAGGTGTTGGGCACGGTCTGGACGATGTCCGCCGGCGATTCGATGACCGTGCCGTTGATCCGGAACTGCGCACCGGCGAGGACGATCACGATGCCACCGAAGAGCAGCATGTTGAGCGGGATGCCCCAGAAGTTGCCGCCCACGATGGCCTTTCGCGATTCCGCGTTGCGCGTGAAGTCGCAGAAATTGAGGACGAAGGTGCCGTAGATCGCGACCCACAGGCTGGCGCCACCGATGATCTGCAGCCACATGTCCACGCCGGTCAGGGAATCAGGCGTCGACCACGCGATGGTCCAGTCGGCGTTGCTGAGCATCCAGACCGCCAACGCGACCATCGTGATCAGGATGACCGGACCGGCGAAGGCCTCGTAGCGTCGGATCATCTCCATGCCGTAGCTGACGATGATCACCTGGATCACCCACAGGGACACGAAGGCGATCCAGCCCAGGGTCGAGAGTCCGAGGAAGCGGTTGGTGTCCAGATCTGCCGCCCCGGGGAACAACGCCACCAGCATGATCCGCAGGACGACGGAGGCGAGGTAGGTCTGGATGCCGAACCACGCGATCGCCACTCCGCCACGGATGAGGGCTGGGATCTGCGCGCCGCGGATACCGAACGAGATGCGACTCATGACCGGGAACGGCACACCGGTCTTCTCTCCCATGAACCCGGACAGGTTCAGCAGCAGGAAGAGGAAGACCCCGCCGAGGACCAGTGCCGTCAGGATCTGCCAACCGCCGAGCCCGAGCGCGAACAGGCCGATAGCGAAGGCATAATTGCCCAGGCTGTGGACGTCGTTGGCCCACAGCGTGAAGATGTTGTAACTGCTCCAGCGCCGCCCGACGCGGCTGGTCGGCGCCAGGTCGGCGTTGTACAACCGGGGGCTCAACCCGTCCGGGACGGTCCCGGTGACACCATGCGCGCTCTCGTCGGCCGGGAACCCGCCCGGGGACTGCGTCGGCGATGCATCGTCGCGGGAAATCGTGGGCGGTTCAGTGCTCATCTCTGCACTTTCGGTCGGACGGTCGGCGATGACCGCGCTCCTACACTTGCGGACGTTCCGTGATGTGGAATCAGATTTCCGCGTTCGTGACAGTTAGCCCCATGCTCAGGGTCGTTGTCAATAGCATGACCCTGGGCTACTCGCGAGTTACGTTCCGAAATGACAGAGCAAGATTCCATGATGAGGAATAGTCTGAGCTAGTCTCTGGATCGACCCAGGACACGGCGACCATCAAGGAGTCCCGCCCCATGACCTCAGAATCCGGTGACCACGCCCCTGTCTCCGACACCCCGTTCGACCTGGTCGTGCGCGGCGAACAGACACTGACGACGGCGGGCATCGTCGCGCGCGAGATCGGCATCCGCGACGGCCGGGTGGTCGCCATCGAACCGCTCGGCAGCGGTCTGGCGGGCGCCGAGGTCATCGAACTCGCCGACGACCAGGTGATGATCCCCGGTTTGGTGGACACCCACGTGCACGTCAACGAGCCCGGTCGCACCGAGTGGGAGGGCTTCGACTCGGCCACCCGCGCGGCGGCAGCCGGCGGCGTCACCACGCTCATCGACATGCCGCTCAATTCGATCCCACCCACTGTGAACGTCGACGCCCTGGCCGAGAAGCGTGCTGCCGCACAGGGCAAGACGCACATCGACGTCGGCTTCTGGGGCGGCGCGATTCCCGGCAACGAGGACGACCTGCGCGGCCTGCACGATGCGGGAGTGTTCGGCTTCAAGTGCTTTCTGCTGCACTCGGGGGTGGACGAGTTCCCGCACCTCACGGCCGACGAGATGGAAGCCGACATGGCCAAGCTCGCCGAGTTCGACTCGCTGATGATCGTCCACGCGGAGGATTCTCGGGCCATCGACAAGGCTCCCTCCCCCGAAGGCGATGAGTATCAACGGTTCCTCGCGTCGCGGCCGCGTGGCGCCGAGAACCTGGCGATCGCCGAGGTGATCGAGCGCGCGCGCTGGACCGGGGTCCGCGCCCATGTGCTCCACCTGTCGTCGTCGGACGCGCTGCCGATGCTGGCCAGCGCGAAGCGCGACGGTGTGAAGATCACCGTCGAGACCTGCCCGCACTACCTCACCCTGCTGGCCGAGGAGGTGCCCAACGGTGCGACGGCCTTCAAGTGCTGCCCGCCCATCCGCGAGGCCGGCAACCGTGAATTGCTGTGGGAGGGACTGCTGGCCGGCACCATCGACTGCATCGTCTCCGACCACTCGCCGTCGACCGTCGACCTCAAGGATCCCGAGAACGGCGACTTCGGCGTCGCGTGGGGCGGTGTCGCCTCACTGCAGCTGGGACTGTCGCTCATCTGGTCGGAGGCCAAGAAGCGCGGCATCGACCTGCCGCAGGTCATCGAATGGATGGCGTCGAAGCCTGCGGACCTCGCCGGCCTGCCGAACAAGGGCCGCATCGCCCTCGGTTGCGACGCCGACTTCGCCATCTTCGAGCCGGAGTCCGCACAGATCGTCGACGTCAACCGGCTCCACCACAAGAACCCGGTGAGCCCGTACGACGGCCGGGCGCTCGCCGGAGTGGTCAAGGGGACCTGGGTCCGCGGTCAGCGCGTGGACTTCGAGACCGCCCGGGGCCGCATGCTCCGACGCGGCGACGTCTGAGGCCCCGCGCCGCCGAGAATGCGGCGGAACACCGGACGCGTCATGACGGCCACCGGCCGTTGTACTGCGCCGGCCAGCACGCGTGTTCCCAGATCGATTGCGCGCGCGTCGATCCCGACAGGAATTCGCTGATGCCCGGCAAGGACTCCGTGCAGGATGGCGGCGGCAGCGGCGGGCGGTCGCGTACCGGGCATCCGGTGGGTGAAGCCCTTCGTCACGAAGTCGCGTACGCGAGGGTCGACATAGCGTGCGCGGTAAGCGATCTCGGTGTGGACTGCGCCCGGGAAGACGATGTGCAGCGTGACGCCCGACGCCTCGGCCCGCAGTTGCTGCTGCACGGTCTCCGAGTAGCCCCGGGTGGCGAACTTCGACGCCGAATACGCGGATTGGGATGGCGATCCGAGTAGCCCGAATGCACTCGACGTGTTGACGATGTGTCCGCTACCGGCCGACTGCAGATGCGGGAGGAACGCCGACGTCCCGTTGACGACGCCACCGAGGTTCACGGCCATGATCCGACGCGCGTAGTCGTCGTCCTCCTCGAGGACGCCGGCGACCATGGTGATGCCTGCGTTGTTGAACACGATGGCGGGCGGTCCCGCCGCGTCGACGATCTCGTCGGCATGAGCACGCATGGCGTCGGCGTCGGAGACATCGAGTTCGGTGAACGTCACCCGGCCGCCGTCCGCACGACACATCCGGGCGGTCTCGCGCCCGGCGGCCACGTCGTCGTCGCCCACGAACACCTCGATTCCCGCGCCGGTCAGGTGTCGGGCGAGCGCACGGCCCATGCCCGCACCCGCGCCGGTGATCACGACCGGTCGGCCGGCGCACAGCCGTCGGAGCCGGTGATCGCTGACCTGCGGATGCCACAGGACCTCGGGACGCCACGACAGGTCGGGACACCGCTCGAGGAACGCTCGCCAGTTCGTCACCCTCGAGGAACTACCCCCTCGCCGGGCCGCTACACATCCCTCCTTCCCCGACACCGGGCGTTTACCGAGACCGTGCGTTTACCGAGGCCTGGCGCGGGTACCCCGCGCACCGAACGTGACCACACGAGAGGAGGCGGCAGTTGAGCGCATCGGACGCCGTTGTCATCGGAGCCGGCCACAACGGTCTCATCGCCGCGATCCGACTCGCCGATGCCGGCTGGGACGTCACGCTGCTGGAGGCGCAACCGGAGGTCGGTGGCGCGGTCCGCAGCGCGGAGCTGACGCCCGGTTACGTCTCCGACCTGTTCAGCGCCTTCTACCCGCTGGCAGTGGCTTCGCCGGTGTTCGCCGACCTCGACCTCGCCGCGCACGGTCTGCGCTGGAGCCGGGCGCCGCTGGCGTTCGGACACCCCGCCGGGCCCGACGACGACGACGCGCCGGTGGTGTTTCCCGACGCGGCCGACACCGCCGCGCACCTCGGCACCTTCGACAAACACGACGAACGCGCCTGGCTCGACCTGGTCGAACAGTGGCACCAACTGCGTCCCGCGATTCTCAACACCCTGTTCGGGCCGTTTCCGCCGGTCGGCACGCTACTCAAGCTGCTGCACTCGATCGGCACCGCCGACGCCCTGCGCCTCGCACGGTTCCTGCTCCTGCCCGCCGACCAGATGGTCCGTGAGTTGTTCCACAGCGAGAAGTCCGGCCTGCTCATCCTCGGCAATGCACTGCACGCCGACATCCCGCTCCACGCTCCCGGTAGTGGCCTCATGGGGTACCTGCTCACGATGCTCGGCCAGGACACCGGCTACCCGGTCCCCGTCGGCGGCGCGGGCGAGCTGTCGGCGGCACTGCGGCGACGCGCCGAGAGTGTCGGGGTGAGCGTCGTGTGCGACACCGAGGTGGTGTCGATCGACGTCCAGGGCGGGCGCGCCGTCGGCGTACTCGACAGCACCGGCCGCCGCTGGCCCGCCACGCGCGCCGTACTGGCCGACGTCTCGGCACCGGCGCTCTACACCCGGCTGCTCTCCCCCGACGATGTACCCACTCGCGTCCTCGACGACCTGCGACTGTTCACCTGGGACACCCCGGTCGTCAAGATCAACTACGCGTTCGGTGAGGCAATCCCCTGGCGCAGTTCGAATCTCGCCGGGGCCGGCACCATCCATCTGAGCGCCGACGCACGCAACATCGCGTACTCGACAGCCGACATCGAGACCGGACGGGTCCCCGAACATCCCTTCCTGCTGTTCGGCCAGATGTCCACGTCCGACGCGAGCAGGTCACCCGCCGGCACCGAAAGTGCCTGGTCGTACAGTCATCTACCGCGGGGCATCACCGACGACGAGGCGGCCCGGTTGCTGGCTCGCCGGATGGACGCGGTGTTGGAAGCGCACGCCCCCGGCGTGTCCGACCTCATCGTCGGCCGTAGCGTCCAGACGCCGCAGGACCTGCAGGCCTCCGACGCCAATCTCGAACACGGCACGGTCAACGGCGGCACCGCGCAACTGTTCCAGCAGTTGGTCTTTCGGCCGACGCCGAACCTCGGCGGAGCCTCGACGCCGATCGACCGCCTGTATCTCGCGGGATCGGGCGCACATCCCGGCGGCGGGGTGCACGGCGCCTGCGGCAACAACGCCGCGCGGGCCGCACTGGGGTCGGACGGCGTCCGCGGCCTTCCGCGAAGACTGTTGAGCCGCAACATCGTGCAGCGTATGACGAAAACCCGGAACACACGCTGAACGAGACACACTGAACGAGACGCACTGAACCCCACCCACCGAACCGAACACACCCCGAACGGAGACACGAAAGAATGAATCGAGTCCAACGCCACACGAGCGCGACCCCGGCCCAGGTGTGGTCGGTGCTGTCCAATGGCTGGCTGTACGCCTCCTGGGTGGTCGGCGCCTCCCGCATCCGCGATGTCGACCACAACTGGCCGCAGGCCGGCTCGAAGATCCATCACTCCGTCGGCGTGTGGCCGGCGCTGCTCGACGACGAGACCGAATCGGTGGAATCCAAGGCGGGATTGCTCGTGCTGTCCGCTGCCGGATGGCCTTTCGGCCGCGCACGCATCCGTATGACCATCGAGAAAGACGGTGACGGTTCGCTGATCGGAATGGAGGAGTTCGTGGAGACCGCTCCGCTCAAGTGGATCCCGCCGATGATCCAGGAGACCGCGATGTCGCCGCGCCTCAACGAATGTCTGAGGCGCCTGTCTATGCTGGCCGAGAACCACGCCTCCTGACGATTGCGCGGCAGCCGGGCCGGGTTGGCGATTCGCTCAACGCCGGCCCGCGATCTATCACGTCGTCTCAGTCTGTTTCGTCGTCTCGCTCGCGGCGTGCCGCCTCTGAAGCCTGACGGCGCAGGCGTTCCCGGTACCCGTAGGTGGCGCGCAAGACGTCGTCGTAGCTGTCCGCACTGGAGCCCAGCGCCCCCGCGAATATGCCCATCGAGGTGGCCAGCCACGCGAGATACACGTAATTGCGAAGCCCCACCGGGTATCCCAGCTGTGAGGCGAGGAAGTTCTCTTCGATGACGATCAGGGCCGCGATCAGGGTCGCGGCGAACAGACCGGCATAGAGCACGAGTGCGCCGAAAGCCACGGTGCACACCGTCGCCATGTTGTAGAGCCGGGCCCTCGGCTTCGAGGTGACCGCCGAACGCTCCCACAACCGGTTGTTGGTGATCAGCCACACCGAGGCGAGCACCATCGACAACAGGGTGATCGCACCCAGCCGCCAGGAGCTCAGGGCGTTGGCCATCGACCAGATCGTGGAGAAGAAGATGCCGAACGAGGCGGCCGCCGCAGCCGCGGCCGTCATACCGGTCAGGGTGGGGATGAGCCGCCACGGGCGGTTGCCGCGGACCATCCCGGCCATCAACCGCGCACGATGCCGATAACCCTCGGCCAGAACGTATTCGGTGTCACCGTCCCGAACCACGCTCAGTCCGCGCCGGTCCTCGAGTTCATGCATGGACCCGGCGTCGAGCATCGCGCGTACGACGGTCTCGATCAGGGTTCGCAACGCACGCCGCGGGGCGGGACCCAGGGCGGGCAACGCGAGTACCGCCGCGCGGCGTTCGCGATCGACCTCGGCGAGGATCACCCGGTTCCGCGTGGAATCGGGCGCGCCGCCGGCGTCGCGCGCCTGGTAGAGACGCGGCATCTCGGTGACGAAGACGATCACCTCGCCCGCGGTGTCGTCGGTGCCCCAGACGGTTTCGAGGTCACCGCGGGGCGTCATCTGCAGTGTGGTGTCACGCGTCACGGTGAAACCCAGGTATTCGAGCCCTGATTCGCGAGCGATCTGCTCGATCTTGCTCTCGCCGTGCGCGATCAGGGTCTCGGGCAAACCGTGCTCGGCCACGACCCGAAGGCCGCCCGCGTGCCCGCCGCTGCCTGTTCTCTCGCCGTCTCGTCCTTCGGTGAGCATGGCTCGAACACTAGCGCGGCTCAGTCCGGCGGCTCGGGTACACCGGCGTCCGACGAGTCCGGGTCTTCCTGCTCGGTGACATTCGGCTCGGGGGTATCCGGCTCGTCGACGGTGCGCTCCTCGAGTTCGTCCACCTTCCGCCGCGCGTCGTCGGGTGTTGCGCTCGGCGTTCCGGTCTCACTCGGTTCCATCGGGAGTTTCTCCGACATCGGGTATCACGACCATTCCTGTTCGACTACGGACCGTCGCCGGGTTCCCGTGCACGACTACCGTCAAACGTCAGGACTCCGCTTCGATGTGCTGAAGGAGTGGACCCGTCACAGCGTCGAGGTGTCGATCACGAAGCGGTAGCGCACATCCGAGGCGACCACGCGGTCGTAGGCCTCGTTGATCTGATCCGCCGAGATCACCTCGATCTCCGCGCCGATGCCGTGCTCGGCGCAGAAATCGAGCATCTCCTGGGTCTGCGCGATGCCGCCGATCATCGAGCCCGCGAAGCTGCGACGCTTGCCGATCAGCGCACCGGCCGGGACCTCGATCGGATGCTCCGGCAAGCCCAGTTCGACGAGCGTCCCGTCGAGTGCCAGCATCCCGAGATACTTCTCCATCGGGAGGTTCGCCGACACGGTGTTGAGGATCAGGTCGAAGGAGTTGCGGAGTTCCCGGAAGGTCTGCGGATCGCTGGTCGCATGATAGTGATCAGCGCCGAGCCGCAGGCCGTCCTCCATCTTCTTCAGCGACTGCGACAGCACCGTCACCTCCGCGCCAAGAGCGTGCGCGATCTTGACCCCGACGTGTCCGAGACCGCCGAAGCCCACGATGGCCACCTTCTTGCCGGGCCCGGCGCCCCAGTGCCGCAACGGGGAGTACAGCGTGATGCCGGCACAGAGCAGGGGTGCCGCCTCGGCCAGTCCGATGCCCTCGGGGATCCGGCACACATAGTTCTCGTCGACGACGATCGCCGTGCTGTACCCGCCGTGGGTGGGCTGGCCGTCGCGGCCGATCGCGTTGTAGGTGCCGATGCCGCCGCGCTCGCAGTACTGCTCCTCGCCGAGGCGGCACGGTTCACACTCCCGGCACGAGTCGACGAGGCAGCCGACTCCCACCCGGTCGCCGACGGCATACCGGGTGACCGAGTCACCGACGGCGGCGACGGTTCCGGCGATCTCGTGGCCGGGCACGACCGGGAACCGGGTGCCTCCCCACTCGTCGCGGGCGGTGTGGATGTCGGAGTGACAGATCCCCGCGTACGCGATGTCGATCGACACGTCGTGGGGACCCAGATCGCGCCGGTCGATGGTCGTCGGTTCCAGCGGGCGGTCGGCTGCGGGCGCGATGTAGGCGTTGACGGGCGTGGGCATGGGACCTCCTGCGGTCGGGTGTCGGGCTGCTGCGCATCGCACAGGTCTCGTCACACGGGTCTCGTGGACGGATGCGGACTGGCGCATGTGTGCGGTACCGCCAGTCTGCCCGCCCACCCGCGCCGACGCCATAACGGCACGTGGGAGGTCTGCACCCACTGGATCCTCGGCCGCCGATCGTTACAATGACCGACGGTGACGATCAACAGCTCAGTCGACGACGGTCAACGTACGCAGCTGCATCCGGTGTCCCGGGTCGCCGAGATCACGCGATTCGGGACGACGACCGTGCACGCGGCGGCGGGCGTGGGCCGATTCGTCCTCCACACGGCAGGCGACGCGGTGCGCGGTCGCGCACCCAGCGCTGCGCGCGTCGCGCACGAGATCCGCACGACGTTCGAGCACCTCGGCCCGACCTACGTGAAGCTCGGGCAGCTCATCGCGTCGAGTCCCGGGGTGTTCTCCGAGGCGATGTCCGCCGAATTCGAATCGTTGCTGGACCGCGTCAAACCCGCCGACCCGGCGCTCATGCGCCAGCAGTTCATCAACGAACTCGGTCGCCCGCCGGAGGATGTTTTCGCCTCCTTCGACCCTGTTCCCATCGCTTCGGCATCGATCGCGCAGGTGCACACCGCGACACTGCACACCGGCGACGAGGTCGTGGTGAAGATCCAGCGTCCGGGTATCGCCGACCGGCTCGCCCCCGACGTCGCCATCCTCGAACGCCTCGCCGGGCTCGTGGAGGTCTCCGAGTACGGCCGGATGCTCAGCGCGCGACACGTCGTCGAGGACTTCGCCGCCGGACTCGACGCCGAACTGGATTTCCGCATCGAAGCCGACACAATGCGCGAATGGTTCGACTGCCTGCAACCGGGCCCGTTCGGTGACCGGGTGCGCGTCCCGCAGGTCTATGACGAGTTCACGACGCAGCGGGTGCTGACGATGGAGCGCATCCACGCCACGCGCATCGACGATGCCGCCGCCGTCCGCGCAGCCGGGCACGACGGCGTCGCGCTGTGCCGCAATCTGCTCCTGTCACTGCTGGACTCGGCATTCCACGGCGGCCTGTTCCACGGAGATCTCCACGCGGGCAACGTGCTCGTCGACGACGCGGGCAAGCTCGTGCTGCTCGACTTCGGCATCGTCGGACGGTTCACGCCGCGCACGCGTCGCATCCTCCGACAGCTCGTCGTCGATCTCGTCGTGCGGGGCGACCACGAGTCCGCCGGCCGGGCCATCTTCTTGTTGGGAGCCGTGCACAAGCCGGGTTCCACGACCCAGGGCGCCCAGGACATCAAGAAGGTGACCACGCCGCTGTCCACCACCGATCTCGGTTCGATGTCCTACACCGACCTGGGACGTCAGCTCGCGGCCGTCGCGCGGGCCCACGATGCGAGGCTGCCCCGCGAACTCGTCCTCGTCGGCAAGCAACTCCTCTACGTCGAGAAGTACATGAAGCTGCTGGCGCCTCGCTGGAAGGCCATGTCCGACAAAGAGATCTACGGGTACATGGCGGGCATCCTGAAAGAAGCCGAGCGCGACCGGCGAGCCGACCGCGCACGACTCGGCTGATCGTCCGCGTCCGATCCCGGCATGTCGGACCCCCACTGTGGCCTGCTGCGGGCGACGCGACCGCTAGGGTGGGAGCGATCAGCTGATACCAGGAGTCACACATGAAGCGATTCGTGCCGGCAGTGCTGGCCTTCTTTGGCGCCGCGTGCATCGCGGCTGCCATCGCCATACCTCTCTATCTGGTACCGCAGTTGAAGGTGGTGCCTCTCGATCTGGACATCACCTCCGACGCCACAACGGTTGCCGCAGACGGTTCGACCGGAGAGCGGTTCCCCGCAGTCATCTTCGACCGCTGCTCGGTGTCGGAGAGCCGGGCCCGCACGCTCGACGCGTCGCTGAAACAGCAGCGCCGCTCGATCATCACCGAGCCGTCCGACAGTCGCCAGGCGAGCCTGCAGTCCGCGCAGACCGTCCTCATCGAACGACTGCGTGACGCCGAGGGCGTCGAGACCGAGCCGTCGGTCGCACCGGCGAACGACGCCCGCACCTGTGAAGACGGGCTGCTGACCGCGACGATCGACCGTGTTTCGGTCAACCGGAAGACCTCGGCACCGAACGGTGCGGTGAGCTCACTGCAACTCGAGGCGGTTCCGGAGGGCGGCAACGTCAACGACGTGTCGGTCGCCCTCGACAACCGCACGGGCTACCAGTACAAGTTCGGCTTCGACGTCCAGAAGCGCGACTACCCGTACTACGACCTCAACACCCGCCAGGACTGTGCGGCGAAGTTCGAGGGCGAAGAGACCATCGACGGGCTCGAGACCTACCACTTCGTGTGTGAGGTCCCCGAGACCGACCTGTCGAATCTCCCCAACGCGCAGGGCGAGGCCGCACTGGGCACGATGCTGACGATGCCCGCCCGGTGGTGGGGCATCACCGGGCGCGGCGTGCGCGCCAACGACCCGATCACGATGCACCGCTACGCGGCGGCGACCCGCCACGTGTGGGTGGAGCCGACCACAGGCACCATCGTCGACGGCCGCGAGGACCAGCACCAGTACTTCAAGTCGCCCGACCAGAGCGACGCGACCCCGGAGCCGGTGCGCGAGTTCCGCATGGATGCGCTCAAGGGCACGTTCAAGTGGACCGATGCGACGGTCAAGAACCAGGCCGACAAGGCCAGCGGGTACGTCAACCAGCTCAAGGTCGGCGGTGTGTGGGTGCCCATCATCCTCGGTGTCGTCGGCGTGATCCTGTTGATCATCGCGGCCCTGCTGTTCTTCCGCGGTCGTCGCAACGACACCCGTCCGGCCGACGCGCCGCCGGTGGTCACTCCGCCCGCCGACGAGCGCGACACCACGCTGATCAAGCGTGACCCGCCGCCCGCGGCCGGTGCCACACCTGCGGGCGCCAACCCGTGGGAACGACCGACCGAGCAGATCCCGAGGGTCGACGGCGGCGACCCGCCGGCCGACGACTCGGCCACGCGGACCTTCCGCAAGCAACCGCCACCCGAGTAGGACTCGGCAGCAGCGCGACCACTGCGGGCGCATCCGGTATCCACCGGATGCGCCCGCAGTGTTTGGGTCGGGCGAGTTGGGCCGGCACCGCCCACTGCGGGTTGAGCCGGCACCGAGCGCAGCGAGGAGCCACCCCATTGCTCCCTGAGGTGCGACGAGCCACCCCATTGCTCCCTGAGGTGTGAGGAGCGCAAGCGACGAGCCACGAAGGGCTGGCGACGCAGGCTTCGTGCCCTTCGTGGCTCGCCCGCTCGCACCTCAGGGAACAGGAAGGCCTCCGCTGGCGACGCAGGGAACAGGAAGGCCCCCGCTCGCACCTCAGGGAACAGGAGGCCACACAACAGCAAGGGCCGGTGACCCGAAGGTCACCGGCCCTTGCCGATTGCTTGCGTGAGCGGGGTGGCTCAGAAGAACGCGGGGCGGAAGGTCTTCGCCCACGACTCCTTGAAGGTGCTCTGCCAGTAGTCCCACCAGTGCGCACCGTCCGGGGTGATCCGGGTGGTGAGCTTGACGCCCGGGACGAGCGCGAGGCGACCGATGTAGAGCTGGCTGCTGGTCGATGCGGCGACCTCGAGCGGGATCATCTGCGCGAACTTGACCGGGTCGAAGTTGGCGCTGGCCGGGTTGACCGAGGAGTCGTACTTGCTGCCGACACCGCTACCGGACGAGACGTAGACGTTCTTGCCCGCCAGATTGCCCGCGCTCAGGAACGGATCGTTCTGGAACCAGGTTCCGGCGGGGTAGAAGCCCCACATGTTGAACGGGTTGCCGCCGACCTCGGCGACCGAGGCCATGATGCCCTGGGTGAAGCCCGGCATGGTGACCGTCGGGTAGCCGCTGTAGGACGCGACCGCCTTGTAGAAGTTGGGGTGGCGCGACGCGAGGTTCAGCGCCGAGGTGCCCGACATCGACAGGCCCGCGATGCCGTTGCGACGACTGTCGCTGCCGTGACGCGCCGCCATGTAGCGCGGCAGTTCACGCGTCAGGAAGGTCTCCCACTTGTTGACGCCCAGCTTGGGGTCGGGGGTCTGCCAGTCGGTGTAGAAGCTGCCTGCGCCACCGAACGGGATCGCGACGTTGGTTCCCTTGCCGGCCATGTAGCGGGCAACATCGGTGTTGATCAGCCAGCCGCTGTTGTTGTTGGGGGCACGGAGTCCGTCGAGCAGGTACAGCGTCGGCTTGGGTCCGCCACCGCCGGCCGAGACGATGCACACGGGCACGGTCCGGTTCATGGCGTTGGAGCGGACGTACTCGACATTGCAGCCGTTGGCCGCGGAGGCCTCCGGCGGAGCGGCGACCAGCGTCGCACCCGAGACGGCCACAAGAGCCACGAGTCCGGCGACCAGGCGCTTACGGGCGCGTGTCAGCATTCGTCAGTTTTCCTTTGGATCACCACGGCCGGAGTCGGCCGCTTGCGGGTCTTGCTACCGGGTACTGCTGCGGGCATGTGTACGAGGTCGTACGTAGAGGGGATTGTATTGGTCCCCCCTGGGAGCGGTACCCGTCCTGCTGAAGTGTAACGGCACGATAACGTCGCGGCAAAGGCGAGAGCGGGTCTCGTGATGGCGACTTCGAGTGTTGCACATCACATCGACCGCACGCGAACAGCTCATTTGGGGCATTCGCGGCGCTCGCGGCCTGATTGTCCTCCGAACGGACCGCCTCGGCGCGACCCGGCCGTTACCCGTTTGGGTGGGCAACGGTGACACGCAATTCCTCGGCCGGCCCGCCCCCACAGACGCCGCATCGTCGTCGGCCCGATCCCGGGCCCGGCGCGCCGCCACCCACTAATGTCGGGTCGGTGAACATGGGTGAGTACCTCGCGGCCGACGCCACCACGCTGGCCGGGCTTGTCGCCTCCGGGGAGGTGACCGCCGCCGAACTCCTCGACCTCGCGCGGGCGCGCGCCGACGCGGTCGACGATGCTCTGAACGCGATCGTGATCCGCATGGATGCCGAGGCAGACCGCCGGGCGGGTGGCGAACTGTCCGGTCCGTTCGCCGGAGTCCCGTTCCTCATCAAGGACCTGGCCCAGGACTACCGCGGCTATCCGACGACGCGGGGGTCGCGCGCCCTCGCCAACCACGTGGCCAAGGAGCATTCGGTCACCGTTCAACGCTTCCTCGACGCCGGGCTGGTGATCTTCGGCAAGACCAACACACCCGAGTTCGGAGCCAAGGGGGTCACCGAGCCCACGTACTGGGGTCCCACCCGTAATCCCTGGAACACCGAGGTCACCGCCGGCGGCTCCTCGGGCGGCAGTGCCGCGGCGGTCGCTGCGGGAATCGTCCCCGCGGCCGGCGCCAGTGACGGCGGTGGATCGATACGCATCCCCGCGGCGTGCGCCGGCCTGTTCGGGTTGAAGAGTTCGCGCGGCCTCATGCCGTTCGGTCCGCAGACCGGTGAGCCGTTGTTCGGCATGGGGATCGAAGGGGTGGTGACGCGTACGGTGCGCGACGCCGCCGGCCTCTACGACGCCCTCATCGGGCCGACGCCGTCGTCGACCTACCCGACGCCCCTGCACACCGAGAGCTACACGGCCCGCATCGCGACTCCCCCGCGCCTGCTGCGTATCGGCGTCACCACGAAGTCGGCGATCAATCCGAATCCCCACCCCGAGGCGGTGGCCGCGGTCGAGCACGCCGTGGCGTTGCTGACCGACCTGGGCCATCAGGTCGACGAGGTCGATCCGCCCCACGACGACGCCGAACTCGCCCGCGATTTTCTCGACATCTGGTTCGCCAAGTGCGCCGCCCAGGTCGACGAGGTCCGCCGGCTCACCGGCGCACCCGACTCGCACTTCGAGGCGGACACACTGACCCTCGCCGAACTCGGCCGCTCCGCGGGCGTCGTGCCGCTGTTCACCGCACTCGACCACATCAACGACCACGTCCTCGCACTCGAACGTTTCCACCAGACCCACGACCTGCTGCTGACCCCCACGCTGGCGGTGCCGCCGCCGCGCATCGGATCGATGACCACCCCGCGGGTTCTCCAGCAGGCGGCCCGCCTCGCGGCGCGCGCCCGCGGCGGCCGCGTCATCTCGCGCCTGGGCATCATCGACCAACTCGTCTACGAGAGCCTCGGCTGGGTGCCGTACACGCAGCTCGCGAACCTGACGGGCCGACCGGCGATGAGTGTGCCGCTGCACTGGACCGACACCGGGCTCCCCCTGGGCGTCCAGTTCGTCGGCAGACTCGGCGCCGACGGCGATCTCCTCGCTCTGGCCGCCGGCCTCGAGCAGGCCGCGCCGTGGTTCCACCGGTACGCCGACATCTCGCTGTAGTGCCGGGCTAACCTCGTCTGCGAGTGCACATGCCGGGAGCAGCCCGGCGTGGCGGCGGTGTGAGGAGTTGCGGTGGCGGAGCACGAGGCCGACGCGGTGGTCGTCGGTGCGGGACTTGCGGGTCTCGTCGCGACGTACGAACTCACCAAAGCCGGGCGACGCGTGCTCGTCGTCGATCAGGAGAATCGCAAGAACCTTGGCGCACAGGCGTTCTGGTCACTCGGCGGCCTCTTCATGGTGGACACACCCGAGCAGCGGCGCCTCGGCATCCACGACTCGGCCGACCTCGCTCTGCAGGACTGGATGGGATCCGCGGGCTTCGACCGCGACGACGAGGACTACTGGCCCCGACAATGGGCCCGCGCCTACGTCGACTTCGCGGCAACGGAGAAGCGCCAGTACCTGCACGACCTCGGCCTGCGTATCACCCCGATCGTCGGGTGGGCTGAACGCGGCGGCGGCTTCGCCGACGGTCACGGCAACTCGGTGCCCCGGTTCCACCTCACCTGGGGCACCGGCCCGGAGGTCGTCCGCGTGTTCGCCGAACCGGTCCTCGAGGCCGAGAAGCGCGGCCTGGTCGAGTTCCGGTTCCGCCACCGCGTCGACGAGCTGATCGTCGAGGACGGCACGGCGGTGGGCATCCGAGGAGCGACCCTCGCCCCCACCGACGCCGATCGCGGTCAGGCCTCCAATCGGGATGTGGTGGGCGACTTCGAGATCCGCGCGGGCGCGGTCATCGTCACCTCCGGCGGCATCGGCCACAACCACGACCTGATCCGCAAGAACTGGCCGGTCGACCGGCTCGGTCCAGCGCCGCAGACCATGATCTCCGGTGTGCCGGCACACGTCGACGGCCGGATGCTGGAGATCAGCGAGACCGCCGGGGCCAGCATCGTCAACCGCGACCGCATGTGGCACTACACCGAGGGCATCCACAACTGGGATCCGATCTGGCCAGACCACGCGATCCGGATCATCCCGGGCCCGTCCTCGCTCTGGCTCGACGCGAACGGCAACCGCCTCGCCCCGCCCAACTTCCCCGGATTCGACACCAATTCGACGATGAAGGCGATCCTCGCCGCCGGGCACGACTACTCGTGGTTCCTCCTCACCCAGACGATCGTGGAGAAGGAGTTCATGCTGTCGGGGTCCGAGCAGAATCCCGACATCACGGAGAAGGACCTCAAGCTCACCGCGCGGAGCCGGCTCGCCAAGGGCGCCTCCGGTCCGGTCGACGCGTTCATCCGCAACGGCGTCGACTTCGTGGTCGCCGACAACCTGCCCGAACTGGTGGCCGGGATGAACAAGATCGCACGTGGTCCGCAGCTCGACCTCGCGCACATCGAGCGGATCGTGTCCGCCCGGGATGCCGAGATCGGCAACAAGTTCTCCAAGGACGCCCAGCTGATGGCCATCACCAATGCACGACAGTTCGTCGGCGACAAGATCGTTCGGGTGGCCAAGCCGCATCGGCTGCTCGACCCCGCGCACGGCCCGCTCATCGCGGTCCGACTCAACGTCCTCACCCGGAAGACCCTGGGCGGACTAGAGACCAACCTCGACTCCCAGGTGCTACGGCCCGACGGCAGCGCCTTCGACGGGCTGTTCGCCGCGGGTGAGGTCGCCGGCTTCGGCGGCGGCGGCGTGCACGGATACAACGCCCTCGAGGGCACGTTCCTCGGCGGGTGCATCTTCTCCGGCCGCGCCGCCGGACGCGCAGTGGCGCGGGCCATACCGCGCAACTGATCCCGAACCGGCCACACACGTCTGCCCGTCGACGAAAAGGGTTGCCTGCCCTACACATTCGCGGCACGATCTGCCACCCCACCGTCGATGCCCATCGGCTAGGGTGTTCAGCGTGCCGGTGCCCCAGACCATCCTGACGCGGAAGACGAAGTCGGCGATCTTCCTCGTCTTCACCATCGACGACGGCGGTGAGGACGCGGTTCGCGATGCGCTGGAAGAGATTCCCGGATTGAACAACGCGGTGTCGTCGCGGGCCCCGGAGGCAGCGCTGGCAGGCATCGTGTCGATCGGGTCGGACGCCTGGGATCGCCTCTTCGACGGTCCGCGACCACGCTCGTTGCGACCGTTCGTCCCCTACGTGGGCGAGGTCCACACCGCGCCGGCGACCCCCGCCGATCTGCTCGTGCACATCAAGTCCGACGACATGGGTCTCTGCTACGAACTCGGCGCCAAGATCACCGCCGCACTCGGTGACGCCGTCACGGTGGTGGACGAGGTCCACGGCTTCCGCTACTTCGACCTCCGCGATCTCATCGGCTTCGTCGACGGCACCGAGAACCCCACCGGCCAGGCCGCGATCGACGCGATCACCGTCGGCGACGACGACCCCGATTTCGAAGGTGGCAGCTACGTGGCCATCCAGCGGTACGTCCACGACCTCTCCGCCTGGAACGCGCTGCGCACCGAAGACCAGGAGGCGGCGATCGGCCGCACCAAGCTCGACAACATCGAGATGTCCGACGACGACAAGCCGATCAACTCCCACATCGCGCTGAACAAGGTCGAAGACGAGAACGGCGAGGAGATCGACGTCGTCCGCGACAACATGCCCTACGGCGACGTCTCCGGGAACAGCGCGAACGGCCCGGGGGTGAACGGCACCTTCTACATCGCCTACTCGGCCGGCCCCGACGTCACCGAGGAGATGCTCCGCAAGATGTTCATCGGCGACCCGCCCGGCAACTACGACCGCCTCCTCGACTTCACGACCGCGGTCACCGGTGCCCAGTTCTTCACCCCGACGCTCGACTTCCTCGAAGACCTGCCGCCCGCCCCGGGTGGCGCCCCCGTACCCGAATCCGCCCGCGCAACGCCGTCCGACGGTTCGCTCGGCATCGGGTCCCTGCACTGAAGGAGAAACCATGAACAACCTGCATCGCGAACTCGCACCTATCTCCGAAGCGGCGTGGGCGGAGATCGAGGAGGAGGCGACGCGCTCGTTCAAGCGCAACATCGCCGGCCGCCGGCTCGTCGACGTCACCGGTCCGCTGGGCTCCGACACCGCATCGGTCACCCTGGGACATCGCTCGAAGATCGACTCGCCCGCCCAGGGCATCACCGCCTTCCAGCGCCGCACCCAGTCACTGGTGGAACTGAAGGTCCCGTTCACCGTCTCGCGCGAGGCGATCGACGACGTCGATCGCGGCGCCAAGGACTCCGACTGGGACCCGGTCGTCGAGGCCGCCCGCGAACTCGCACTCGCCGAGGACCGGGCCATCTTCGAGGGCTACGCCGCGGCATCGATCAGCGGTATCCGGGCCGAGGCATCGGCCACGCCGATCGCCCTGCCCGACGACGTCCGCGACTACCCGGAGGCCGTCAGCCAGGCGCTGAGCACGCTGCGGCTGGCATCGGTCGACGGCCCGTACGCGGTGGCCATGTCGGCGGAGGTCTACACGCAGGTCAACGAGACATCGAACCACGGCTACCCGATCCTCGAGCACATCCAGCGCCTGCTCACCGGCGACATCGTGTGGGCGCCGGCGATCAGCGGGGCCTTCGTGATGAGCACCCGCGGCGGCGACTTCGAGCTGACCATCGGGCAGGACGTGTCCATCGGTTACGACTCGCACGACGCCGACGTCGTGAACCTGTACTTCCAGGAGTCGTTCACCTTCCTCACGCACACCGCCGAGGCCGCGGTCGCCCTCACCGCGCCGACGATCCTCTGACGCACACGGGCCGGGTGGTCGTCGACGCTTCCCGTAGAACGAATACCCGGATGAGTCCGTTGCGAACGGCAACTACCCTGGCGCAGGTGATCGCAGTAGCACTCGCCCCGCCAAACTTCGCCCCGCCCCCGGCGCCGGCATGCTGACCCAGCTCGTCCGCACCTACCTCTCCCGGTATCGCCTCCACGTCGCCCTCGTCATCGTGCTGCAGTTGCTGGCGACCGTCGCGATGCTGTACCTGCCGAGCCTGAACGCAGACATCATCGACAACGGCGTCGCCCGCGGCGACACCGGTTACATCGTGCGCATCGGCGGATGGATGCTGCTGGTGAGCGTGGCCCAGATCGTCGTGACCGTCACCGCGCAGTACTTCGGTGCGCGCGCCGCACTCGGCGTCGGCCGCGACATCCGCGGCGACCTCCTGCACCGCGTCAACTCGTTCTCCGCACGCGAGGTCGGTACCTTCGGGGCACCGTCGCTGATCACCCGGACCACCAACGACGTCCAGCAGGTGCAGCTGCTCATCGTGATGAGCAGCGCGATCCTCGTGATGGCACCGATCATGTGCGTCGGCGGAATCATCATGGGCGTGCGGGAAGCCCCCGCGCTGTCGTGGGTCATCGCCATCGCGGTACCCATCCTCGGTGTGTCGATGGGCGCGATCATCGCGAAGATGATCCCCGGGTTCCGCGCGATGCAGGAGCGGATCGACAACGTCAACCGCGTGCTGCGCGAACAGATCACCGGCATCCGGGTCGTCCGCGCCTTCGTCCGCGAAGACTACGAGCGCAAACGCTTCGCGGTGGCCAACGACCACCTCGCCGACGCCACCCTCCACGTCGGCCGGCTGATGGCACTGATGTTCCCGACGGTCATGGTGATCACCAACGTCACCATCGTGGCGGTCATCTGGTTCGGCGGTCACGCGGTGTCCGACGGCTCCCTCGAGATCGGGGCACTGACGGCGGTGATGAGCTACGTCATGCAGATCCTGATGTCGGTGATGATGGCGTCGTTCCTCGCGATGATGGCGCCGCGGGCCGCGGTCTGCGCCGAACGCATCTCGGCGGTCCTCGCCACCGAGACCTCGGTGCACCCGCCCTCCGATCCCGTCGGATTCGCCTCGCATCCCGGCATGGTCGAGTTCGAGGCCGCCGAGTTCCGCTACCCCGGTGCCAGCGATCCGGTGTTGCACGACATCACCTTCCAGGTCGCGCCGGGCACGACGACCGCGATCGTCGGATCGACCGGATCGGGCAAGACGACGCTCCTGGGTCTGGTACCCCGCCTCATCGACACCACGGCCGGCGAGGTCCGGGTGGGCGGCGTCGACGTCAAACGGCTCGACCCGGACGAACTGCGGTCGGTGGTCGGCCTCGTCCCCCAGCGTCCCTACCTGTTCTCCGGAACCGTCCGCTCCAACATGCTGCACGGCAAGTCCGACGCGACCGACGAGGAGATCTGGGAGGCGTTGCGCATCGCACAGGCCGAGGACTTCGTGTCCGCCATGCCCGACGGGCTCGACACCAAGGTCTCCCAGGGCGGGACCACCGTGTCTGGCGGGCAGCGCCAGCGCCTCGCGATCGCACGCGCTCTCATCCGCAAGCCCTCGATCTACCTCTTCGACGACTCGTTCTCCGCACTCGACCTCACCACCGACGCACGACTGCGGGCCGCCCTCCGGCCCGCAACCCGCGACGCAGCGGTGATCGTTGTGGCGCAACGTGTCTCGACCATCGTCGAGGCCGAACAGATCGTCGTCCTGGATCGCGGCCGAATCGTCGGCCTGGGAACGCACGACGACCTGCGACAGTCGTGTCCCACCTACGCCGAGATCGTCGAATCGCAGATGGCGATGGAGGAGCGTTCATGACCCGGCCCGGAGGCCCGCCGATGGCGGCCGGACCCGAATCCAAACCGCGGTCGTTCTGGCCGTCGGTCAAACGCGTTGTCGCCCAACTCGCCTCCTACCGGATGCTGATGACGGTGACCCTGGGCTCCCTGGTGGGTTCGGTCGTGCTCATCGCCATCGCGCCACGGGTCCTCGGGCACGCGACCGACCTCGTGTTCGACGGCGTCATCGGACGAACACTGCCCGAGGGTCTCACCAAGGACCAGGCCGTCGCGGGCCTCCGCGAGAGCGGCGACAACACCTTCGCCGACATGGTCTCGTCCATGGACGTGACCCCCGGCGTCGGAGTCGATTTCGGCGACGTCGGGCGGGTGCTGCTGATCACCCTGGCGCTCTACGTCGTCTCGTCGTTGCTGGCGTGGCTGGCCGGTTACCTGCTGAACATCGTCGTGGTCGGGACCATCCGACGTCTGCGCGACGACGTCGAGGCGAAGGTGCACCGCCTACCGCTGCGCTACTACGACACGATGCCCCGCGGCGAACTGCTCAGCCGGGTCACCAACGATCTCGACAACCTGTCGCAGAGCATGCAGCAGACGATCTCCCAGTTCGCGAACTCCGTGCTGACGGTGATCGCCCTGCTGATCATGATGCTCTGGATCTCGCCGCTCCTGGCACTGATCGCCGTCGCCACGGTGCCGCTGGCGATCGTCGCCACCGGGGTCATCGCCAAACGTTCCAAGCCGCACTTCTCCGCCCAGTGGTCCTCGACCGGGGCGCTCAACGCCCAGGTCGAGGAGGCCTTCACCGGCCACGAGCTGGTGACCGCCTTCGGACGTCAGCGCGAGATCGAGGCGACCTTCGACGAGCGCAACCAGAAGCTCTACGAGTCCAGCTGGCGCGCGCAGTTCATCTCGGGCGTCATCATGCCGACGATCATGTTCCTGGGGAACCTGAACTACGTCGCCGTCGCGGTCGTCGGCGGACTGCGGGTGGCGTCGGGATCGCTGAGCCTCGGCGAGGTGCAGGCGTTCATCCAGTACTCGAGGCAGTTCACGCAGCCGCTCACCCAGATCGGGTCGATGATCAACCTCATGCAGAGCGGTGTCGCCTCCGCGGAACGCATCTTCGACATCCTCGACGCCGAGGAGCAGACCCCGGACGCCGCGCGGCCGCAGACCCCGTCCTCGGACAACGGGCTCATCGAATTCGACGACGTCTCGTTCCGCTACGTCGAGGACAAACCGCTCATCGAGAACCTCAGTCTCGTCGCCCGACCGGGCCACATGGTCGCGATCGTCGGTCCGACCGGCGCGGGCAAGACCACCCTGGTCAACCTCATCATGCGGTTCTACGACGTCGATTCCGGTGTCATCCGTGTCGACGGGGTCGACGCCACGACGATGACGCGAGACGATCTTCGCGAACGGACGGGCATGGTGCTGCAGGACTCGTGGCTGTTCGGCGGCACCATCTACGACAACATCGCCTACGGCGACCCCACCGCGTCACGCGAGGAGGTGCTCGACGCAGCCCGGATGAGCCACGTCGACCACTTCGTGCGCACACTGCCCGACGGATACGACACCGTCCTCGACGACGAGGGCGGCGGCGTGAGTGCCGGCGAACGCCAGCTCATCACGATCGCCCGGGCGTTCCTGGCCCGGCCCACGATCCTCATCCTCGACGAGGCGACGAGCTCGGTCGACACCCGCACCGAGCTCCTGATCCAGAAGGCGATGGCGAACCTGCGGTCGGATCGCACCAGTTTCGTGATCGCCCACCGTCTTTCGACGGTGCGTGACGCCGACGTCATCGTCGTCATGGAGGACGGCCACATCGTCGAACAGGGCAGCCACGACGAGCTCCTCGCCGCCCGCGGCGCCTACTGCCGCCTCTACGAGAGCCAGTTCACCGGCGCGATCGAGGCGAGCTGATGCCGGTTGTTCCTGAGGTGCCAGCGGAACTCCTACCGCCCGCCCCCTGAGGTGCGAGCGGAGCGAGCCTCGAAGGGTCCAGAAACCATGCACGCGAGAATTCTCATCCACCTCACGACACCGGAAGGGCATATCGCCCTCGCGCAGTGCTCAGATGGACGAGATTTCACGCGGGTGGTCGGCGGCAACCGCCCCCGGAGGAACAGTGCAGCGAGCCACGAAGGTCATCCCGGCCGGACGTTGCGCGCCGCCTGCTCGACGATGGTGGCGATGCGCTTGGTCTTGGTCTCGGGGCGTTTCGCCATGGCCAGTTGCGCCAGCCCGAACTTGCGGGCACTCGGCGGGAACGCGTCCCAGTTGGCACGCGCGACCGGGTCGGCGTCGAGTGCCGCGGCGAGCTCCGGGGACTCGATCAGCGCCTCGGCGTCGTCGAACATCGTCCACAGTCCCCGGGCCTGGGCGTCGTCGATGACGGCCTGTCCCGCGGGCTGGATGCGCCCGGCAGCGGCGAGGTCGGCCACGCGGGCCTTGTTCGACGCCGACCATCCGCTGGTGCGGCCGCGTCTGGTGAACCACATACCGCGCCGTTCGGCGTCGATCACCCGGGTGTGTCCGTCGATCCAACCCCAGCAGAGCGCCTCCCGGACGCACTCGTCGTAGTCGAGCGGTTCCCGGCCCGATCCCTTGCGCCAGAACACCAGCCACACACCCGCGGACGAGTCGTGGTTGTCCCGCAACCACTCTCGCCATGCCTCGATCGTGTCCACGGCGAGCTTCGGCGCATCGGGGTCGGCCATGCGTTCACCCTAATGAGCCAGGCCTCGTCTCGGTACAGTTGAGCCGTGAACGAGATCGTCAGCTTCGCGACGGACAACTGGTGGCTGATCTTCCCCATCGGCGCTGTCGTCGGCGGCTGGGCGGGATCGATCGCGAAGTACAACGAGAAACGGCGCAAGGACAAGATCGAACTGGCGCGGATCAAGGCGAACGCCCGGACCGAGCAGCTCAAGCTCACGACGGCGTCGGCTGACCAGGTTCGCCGGGCCCTCCGACAGCACGACGCGCTGAACGAGAAGTGGTTCGGTTACGAGTTGGATCTCGCGACGCTCATCGAGTACCCGATGATGACCGACATGCGTGAGCCGCTGACCCTCGCGTTCCACCGCGCCCGGGTCCGCGCCGACGATCTGCGCCCCGAGCCGGACGCGTCCTTGCCGCCCACCGAGTTCGCCGAGTACCGCGACGCCGTGGGCGAATACGCCGCGGCATTCGACGCGGCGGAGCGAGAATCCCGGCGGCGCAGACAATCCGACTTCTCACCCGTCGAACGCGAAGCCCTCGACCGGGCGCGCAAGCTGATCAGCGTCGCCGCCGACTCCGCGGCCACACCCGCCGAGCGGCAGTCGGCCTACAAGAAGGCCCGAGCCGAACTCGAGGGCATCATCGACGTTCCACAGATGGCCGCGGCGCAGCTCGAACGTCAGATCGCCGGTGCCCTCGAGCGGGGCTCGGAATGATCACGCGCTCGGATCGAGCCCGCTGATCAGAGGTCGGGGATCGGCAGGTCCAGGTTGGGCGCGATGATCCCGCCGTCGACCTCGAGGATTTTGCCGGTGACGTAGGCCCCCGCCGGCGAGGCGAGGTACAGCGCCGCGGCGGCGATGTCCTCCGGTTCGCCAAGTCGGTGCAACGGCGTGGACGTCTCGACTGCGGTGCGCATCCCCTCGTCGCCGGCGACGATCTCCAGCGCCGAAGTGAGGATGGCGCCCGGCGCGATGCCGTTGACCCGAATCCTCGGGTTCAGGTCCATCGCGGCGATGCGGGTGTAGTGCGCGAGAGCCGCTTTCGCGGTGCCATAGGCGGCGTAGGCGCGGCCGGGCAGGCGGCCGACCGCGGACGTGATGTTGATGATCGAGCCCCGGCCGCTGGTCGCGAGGATCTGCTTGGAGCCGGCGACGACGAGTGCGTGCGCGTTGCCGACGTTGAAGTCGAACGCGTCCCGCAGATGCTTGGGGCTCGTGTCGAACAGCGGACGTGGCATCGCGCCGCCCACGTTGTTGACCACCGTGTCGAGGCGCCCGAACTCGTCCACCGCGGTCTGCGCCAGCGCGGCCGCGGCGTCGGGGTCGCCGAGGTCCACGGCGACGGTGTGCGCCCGCCGGCCGGCCGCACGGACCCTTTCGGCGACCTGTTCGAGGTCGGACTCACTGCGGGCCGCGATCACCACGTCGCCGCCCGCCTCGGCGAAGGCGACCGCGATCGCCGCCCCGAGCCCACGGCTCGCGCCGGTCACGATGGCCACCTGGTCGTCTATCCGGAATCTGTCGAGAATCACCTGTCGACCATGCCACGCCGATCGACAAAACGAGAACGTGTTCTAGAAATCCCTCGGAATCAGCAGGTCACGACGTCAGTAATCGCGGCCGGAGGTGACCACCGACAGCAACTCCTCCCCCGCCGCGAACCGGCGGAGATTCTCGGCCACCCACGGCGCGAGTTCGCGGGTCAGACCGGACGCCGGGTTGGCGACGTGCGGGGTGATGATCACGTTGGGAAGCGACCAGAGCGGATGGTCGGCCGGGGGCGGCTCGGGATCGGTCACGTCCAGCGCCGCACCCGCGATCCGGCCCTCGGTCAGTGCGTCGTACAGGGCGGTCTCGTCCACCAGCGGTCCACGCGCGACGTTCACGATCCAGGCGTGGTCCGGGAGCGCGGCGAGACTCTCGGCGTCGATCATGTGGTGGGTCTCCGGTGTCGCGGGCGCCGCCAGCACGACATGATCGGTCGAACCCCACACGTCGGCCAGCTCGCTCGACCGCCGCACCTCGTGCGCGCCGGGAACGTCGCGGCCCGACCGGTTCACCGCGACGACCCGCGCCCCGCATGCGCGCAGCCGCGGCGCGAGCGATGCACCGATGCCACCCGCACCGACGATCGTCACCGTCGATCCGTGCAGCGACCGCACCGCGGTGTCGATCCGGTCCTTGTCCCAGTGCCGTAGTACTGCCGTGTTGATCTGCCGCAGCCCCGCGAGAAGCAGCGCCAGCGCGTGCTCGGCCACGTTCTCTGCGTAGAAACCCGACGCATTGGTCCAGAGACGGCGGTCGTCGAGCACGCCGGCCGCCACGTAGTCCTCGATGCCCGCGGTCTTGAGCGCCACCCACTCGACGGCGTCGGGCAACTGGGGAAACTCCGCGGGCGGGCCGATCCAGACCAGCACGCGAGCCTCGTGGAGCTCGACGACACGACCGCCCGCGCCCTCGACGGCGGCGACGAGGTGCTCGTCGTGGTGGGGTTCGACGGCGACCGGAACGGTCATCGCGCCACCGCCCGCGCGGCGGTGGTGGCGAGTTCGTCGGCGATCTCGTTGAAGTGGTCGCCCGCGTGGCCCTTCACCCAGCGCCACTCCACCTGATGCCGCTTCTCCTCGTCGACGAGGCGCCGCCACAGGTCAGCGTTCTTGACCGGCTTCTTGTCCTTGGTCTTCCATCCGTTGGCCTGCCAGCCGTTCACCCACTTCATGATCCCGTTGCGGACATACGTCGAGTCGGTGTAGATGATCACGTTCGACGGCCGGGTCAGCGCCGCGAGACCCTCGATGGCGGCGGTGAGTTCCATCTTGTTGTTCGTCGTGTCGGGTTCGGACCCGGAGATCCGCTTCTCGGTGCCCTTGTAGCGGAGCACCGCACCCCACCCGCCGGGACCGGGGTTGCCCAGACACGCACCGTCGGTCGAGATCTCGACCACGGCCGCACCGGCCGGGTCCGCCGGCGAACTGTCAGACTCAGGATTCGCTGAAGCTGTCACGGGGGAAGCCTACGGCAGCCGCCGCGCGCGACCGCGGGCTCACCGGGAGGCAAAGTGCTCGCGTCGCTGACATCGGCAGCCCCGGGACCTAGGGTGGAACCATGGCTGTCTGGGACCCGACACGCTACCTGCAGTTCGCCGACGACCGTGCTCGGCCGTTCCTCGATCTCATCGGGCAGATACCCATCAATCCGACCTCGGTGGTCGATCTCGGTTGCGGTCCCGGCCATCTCACCAAGCACCTGCGCGCACTGTGGCCGGCCGCGGAGATCCTGGGCATCGACGACTCGGCGGCCATGGTCGATCGCGCCATCCGCGACAACACCGACGCGCATGCCAACTACGACGTCGCCGATGTGTCCCACTGGGCCCCGCACCGCCCCGTCGACCTGATGATCTCGAACGCGATGTTCCAGTGGGTGCCCGATCATCTCGACGTCATCGACCGGCTGCTCGGGCACCTCACCGACGGCGGCGCGTTCGCGCTTCAGGTGCCCAACAACACCGAGGCACCCACCCATTCCGCGCTCGCCGACCTGGCCGCCACGGAGCCATATGTGGGGGCCTTCGGCGACCTGCGAGCGCTGCCCCGTCTCGACGCCGTGATGTACCTGGACTTCTTCACCGCGCGGGGCTATCACGCCAACGTCTGGGAGACGACCTACTTCCATGTGCTCGACGGACCCGATCCGGTCTTCGACTGGATGTCGGGCACCGGCGCCCGACCGTACCTACAGGCGCTCCCGGACGACTTGCGTCGACAGTTCGCGAACGACCTCAAACAACGGTTCGCCGAGGCCTACCCGAGCCGCGACTGCGGCACGGTTCTGCCGTTCCGTCGCACCTTCGCGGTGGCCAGTCGCCGCTGAGTTTGAGCACTGCCGCTCCCCTCGGCCGCCACTTCTGCCACACTGACACCACTTGTCGTGGTCCAGCAGGGAGAACACCCATGTCTCGACGCAACCGGCCGCATCTGCGCCCGATCAGGCGTGGCCAGCGCACCGTGACCACCGTCGTCGTGGCAGTGGCCGTGGCCACCGGGCTCCTGACCTCGGTGTCGGCTCCCGCCCGGGCGGCGGTCTGCAACGTCACCGGTATCACCGGGGGCGATGTCGGAAGCACCGGCAGCAGCGGGTCGAGCCAGGCGGGCTGGAGCAGCCTCGACTTCGGCAGCTATCGCGCCGACGGCAAGAAACCGCAGGGCCCGCTTCCGAGACTGAGGGGCGCGACCACGGCGATCTCCTGGGTGACGGGACCGCGCAGCCCGGCGCGCACCGACGCGCGGTTCGGCATCACGGCCACCGACGTGGGGGTTCCGTGGGACAACGGTTCCGGTCAGATCCTGATGGCGTTCGGCGACACCTGGGGCAGATGTGCCGGCCAGATGGTCTGGAAGCACAACACGTTGCTGCGCAGCGACGCGAACTCCGACCTGGACAAGGCGATCCGATTCCCCGACGCCGTACCCGGATCTACTCGTTCGGGTGCGTCGGTGACCGGCGCCCATCCCACGTGGGCGCAGCCGATGTTCAACGCGGTCGGCGTGCGTAACGTCGAGGTCGGCCGCATCCCGACGGGTGGCATCTCGATCGGTGGCACCCAGTTCGTCAGCTTCATGTCCATCCACCGCTGGGAGGGTCCGGGACGCTGGCGGACGAACTATTCGGCGATCGCCGTGTCGCACAACAACGGGCAGACCTGGTCTGTCGACAACGGCACGATGCGGTGGAACACCGACCTCACGGTTCCGGGCGTACCGCAGGTCTCCGCCGGACACGGTCGCTTCCAGATGGGTGCCTTCCTGCGCAGCGGCGGATACATCTACCAATACGGCACACCCAATGGACGTTTCGGCGCGACCTATGTGGCCCGGTTCCGTCCCGCCGACATCCTCCGTCTCGAGCGCTACCGATACTTCGACGGTCAGAACTGGTCGTCGAACCCGGCGGACGCGACACCGATCGTTCCCCGCCCGGTCGGCGAGGTGTCGGTGGCCTACAACAACTTCCTCGGCAGGTTCGTGATGCTCACCGAACGAGCGGGCACCATCGTTCTGCGGACGGCTCCGACACCTCAGGGACCGTGGGGCGGCGAGCGGGTGCTGATCTCGCAGGCCCAGTCGAGCGGCCTCTACACCCCTTACCTCCACCCGCGATCGTCGGGAAAGAACCTGTACTTCGTCGTGTCCCGGTGGGACGACTACAACGTGATGCTGGTGCGCACCGATCTGTCGAAGGTGCGGCCGTGACGCGGCGCATCATCCTGATCCGCGCGGTCAATGTCGGTGGAGCGAAGCTACCGATGAGCGAATTACGTTCCATCGCAGCAGAACTCGGGGCGACGGAGGTCTCGACCTACATCGCGTCGGGGAACCTGATCTGCGCGCCACCGGGTGATTCCGATGAGTTCGATCGGTCTCTCGAGGCGGCGCTGGAGGAACGCTACGGCTGGTTTCGGGAAGTCATCAGTCGCACGCCCGAACAAGTCCGCGGCGCATTGGCCGCCCATCCGTTCGAGGTGGTCGACGACAAGTACTCCTATGTCTACTTCCTGACGGGTGCGCCGGCGCCGGACAAGGCGGCGGCGTTCGCGGAGAGGGACTTCGACGGCGACGTCTGCCAGGTGGTCGGCACCGACCTGCACATCCGCTACGCCGACGGCGCGGGTCGGTCGAAGCTGACCGCACCGGTCATCGCGCGCGGGCTCGGCGTCCAGGGAACGGGGCGCAACCTGCGCACCGTACGGACGCTGCTCGACCTGTCGACATCGCCCTGACGACGCGGTGGCCGGTCCCCGACGGCGGGCGTAGCGTCGGAGGAGGACGAATCAGATGGACCCGATGCCAGCCATACCCGACGCGCACGCCGAGAGGACTCCGGACATGAACCAGCCGGTCCCGCCGCCACCGCCACCACCCGAGCCCGTCCCCGCGCCCGAACCGATTCCCGAACCACCGTCCGAGCCCCCGATTCCCGTACCCACGCCACCGCCGGCGCCCGAACCGCAACCGCGTCCGGCCGAGCCGGATCCGCCGCCTCGACCGACCGTCATCTGACGGTCAGCCCCGCGACAGCGCTCGGGTCACGCGGTCGAGATCTGCGAGTTGCTCCTCCCTGGGGGCCTCCCAGAGCTTCTTCGGGAGCTTCTCCAGATCCTTGATCGCCGCCTCGGCACGGTCGAGCGCCTCCGCGGATTCGTCCCCGGTGAGGTCGGCGGCGGCGATCAGCCGATCGTCGATCTCGAAGACCGCGTCGTCGAGACGCTCGCGCGCGGCGACGAGTTCTTCGTCCCGCGGGATGGCGGGATTGGCGTGGACGTCGGCGATCGCGTAGCGAATCCGTCGATGCAACAACGCTTCTCGGGTGTTGTCGGTGGTCCAGCTCTCGGGCGCCCGGCCGGGACGACCGGGGATCAGTTCGGTGGACCGTGCGAACGAACGCACTCGTTTGTCCGAGTCGTAGGCAAACCAGGCGGCGCCGCCGAGGATGAACAGGGCGACCACGACAACCGCCACGATGATGATGACCGCGATCATGGGGCCAGCCTACTCAGGACGACCGCACTCCCTTGGGCGCCTTGCCCGACATGAAACCGAACAGGTATCCGGCGACGCGCCGCATCTGGATCTCGTCGGCTCCCTCGGTGATGCGGTACCGACGATGGTGGCGGTAGATGTGTTCGAACGGCTCGTGCCGTGAATAGCCTCGCCCACCGAACACCTGCATCGCCTGGTCGGCCGCGTCGCAGCACAGTCGGTTCGCCTGGTAGTTGCACATCGACACCTCTGCCGACGCCGCGAACGGACCGTAGGTGTCCATCTTCCAGGCGGTTTCCCGTATCAACGCGCGGACCATCGCGGCGCGGGTGTGCAAATCCACCAGCGGGAACTGGATGGCCTGATTGGTCGACAGCTTCTTGCCGAACGGAGCGCGCTCGTTGGCATAGGCCACGGCCCTGTTGATGCAGTACTGCGCCGCGCCGAGGCTGGATGCGGCCTGCCGGATGCGGTTCTCGTTGAAGAAGTGTTGGACCACCTGCAGTCCGGCGCCCTCGGCCCCGAAGACCGCCGAATCCGGCACCCGGACGTCGCGCAGGCTGATGTGGGCGTGATCGGTGGGCATGTTGAACGTCCACAGATACTCTTCGACCGCGAATCCGGGGTCTTGCGGGTCCACGAGGAACGCCGTGATCCCGCGGGCCTCACCGGGCTCGCCACTGGTCCGCGCGAAGATGATGTCCCGGTGGGCGGCGTGAATCCCGGTGTTCCAGGTCTTCTCGCCGTTGATGATCCAGTCGTCGCCATCGCGGACCGCGCTCGTCTCCATCCACGTCGCGTCGGAACCGTGGTCCGGTTCGGTGATCCCGAACGCGAAGAACTTGGTTCCGGCGGCGAGGCCCTCGACCCACTCCTCCTTCTGCTCGGGAGTTCCGTACTCCAGCATCAGGAGCAGGCCGATGTTGTTGCCCACGATGGCGTGCTCGTTCTGCAGATCGCAGTGCAGGCCGAGCCCCTTCGACGCCAGATGTTCGCGGATGATCGCCATCGCCAGATTCGATCCGTCACGCCCGCCGAACTCCGCGGGGAACGGGTACCGGAAGTGGCCGGCGGCGTCGGCCCTGCGGCGCGCCTCACCGAGGAGTGCCTCCCACTCCTTGTTCGGCAGACCTCCGCGTTCCCAGTCGGTTCGCGAATCCTCCCGACGGTGGTCGAAGAACCGGATGTTGTCATCGGTCTGCTCGAGGGGCAGGATCTCGGCCTCGATGAAGGCGTCGAGTTCGTCGAGGTAGTCGCTCAGCGACTGGGGCACTGCGAAGTCCACGGTGATTCCTTCTCGGTCGGTTTCGCTGGGTCGGTCGGGTTCGGAGGGCGGCGGTCACGGATGGCCCGGTCACGGATGGCCCGGTCACGGATGCGGGACCGCGAAGTACCTGGGGTTCGCGACCAGCAGCCGAGCGCGCACGTCGGCAACGATCGCGTCGCGCACCTTGTCGTCGCTGCCGTCGAGCTCACCCGTCCGGAGCCCATCGCACAGCGCCCGCTGGTCGGCGACCCCGAGCGTGCTCAGACGTTGCGCGCTCTCGGCCGTGTGCCGGGCACCGAGCAGTTCCTCACGCCGGACGACGTCGACGACGTTGCCCGCGACCCGGGTGTGGAACCGCACCTGAGGCGTCAGGTCGGCCTGCATGGCGTCCGACCGGAGGAACTCGGCGAGCGCTTCGAGCAGTTCGGAGGTGCTCGGGGACCCGTACAGATCCTCGCGGGTCGCCGATGGATCGTCCAACGGGTCGGCCACGGGTTCAGGGGTCACGAGACCCAGGTCGAGCAGTGCGTCGAATTCCTGCTCGGCGCTGCGTCTTCCGATCGCGACGAGTTCGACGGAGCGTTCGACGCCGTCGAGGTGCCGCGCGGCCTGGACCGCGCAGATCAACCCCCACTTCACGGTGGCGTAGAGCTCCCACCACCGCAGTGCCTCCTCGGTGGGCCGCCATCCGGCCACGTCGGCGTAGGCGTCCAGCAGGGTCGATCGATCACCCATTCCGGCAACGGGCGTCGAACCGCCGAACCGCCAGGCCTTCGCGCACAACCACCCCAGATCTTCCACCGGGTCGCCGATGTGGACGAGTTCCCAGTCCAGCACCGCGGCAACACCGTCGGGGTCGACGAGGAGGTTGCCCAGCCGGAAATCGCCGTGCACCAGGCAGTCTCGATTCGACGCGGAGGTCCTGTTCTCGGTGAGCCACTGCGTGGCCAGCACCAGACCCGCGGGCATGGTGTCGAACTCGCGCGGGAACAGCCGACGCAAACCCTCGATCGGATCGGTGAGCTCGACGAGGCCGGGGGTCTGCGAGGTGTCGATCGCGTGGATGCGTGCGAGGATCTGACCCGCCTGTGTCGCGAATCGGGATCGTGCACCCGCGTAGGCGTCGTCGCGCAGGATTCGTCGCGGAATCGATTCTCCGCCGATGAAATTCATCGCCAGGTAAGGGAAACCCAGCACGTTGTCGGGCTCGTCGAAACCGGCGTCGAGGATGACCGGCACCGGGACGCCCGCGTCCGCCGCCGCCCGGAGCACCTGGGCTTCGTCGCGCAGTCCGCCGTCATCGGCGGCGGCGGGTACGGCGCGGATGATGATCGGCTCGGTGGTGCCGGAGCCGTCGACGAGCGTCGCCGCATACGTTGCGCGGCTCGCGCCTGCGGGGAGGCGGCGAGCCGAGTCCACCGTGATGGTCGTGCCGCGCGTCGTGGCCAGTCGTGACGCGATCGTGGCGGCCACTTGTCCCGCTTCAGGTGCTCCCACGCAATCCCGTCCCTTCGCGCCGCCTCGCTCGCGGGTGTAACCGCCGACACAGCGAAGCTAGCACGAAAGCTGAATCCATCCTCAGAAATCTCCGCCGCTCGGGGTCTGGAACTCGGGCTGGTCGATGATGCGCACCCAGGACCCGTCAGGCCGCCGGGCCACCACCTGCGCGCGGGCGCCGGCGCCGTCGCGGGGAGGTGTCGATGTCAGCGCCAGATCGTCTCCGAAGACGAGCGTCGGCAGCGGCGGCTCCGGTACGAAGGTCGGCCGGTGCTCGAGAACCGATGCCCACAGGTCGCGGATGGCCTGACGACCCCGGGTCACTTCGCCGGGCGGGTAGGCCATCACGGCGTTCTCGTCGTACAGGGATGCCACCGCATCGGCGTCTGCCGCATTGGAGAATTCGACGAACAACCGGGTGAGGTCTTCAGGGCTGCGGGCGGTTTCGTAGGCGGTCATCGCTGGTCCTTTCGTGGGGAGTTGTTCCACTTCCACGGTGTCGGCGATACGCCGATAAGTCCAACTGATGCTCTTGATGGTCGGTATCATCGTCAGTTATGGAACTCAGGCAGCTGGAGTACTTCGTCGCGGTGGCGACCGAGGGCGGATTCACGGCAGCGGCCAACCGGGTGCACACGACTCAGCCGAACATCAGCGCACAGATCCGCGGTCTCGAACGTGAACTCGGGTCGGCTCTGTTCGACCGGTCCGGTCGCACCGTCCGGCTCACCGATGCAGGTGTCGCAGCGCTACCCGCTGCGCGCGAGGCTCTCGCCGCGGCCGAGAACGTGAGCCGCGCGGTCGCCGACGTGGACGGCCTACTCCGCGGCAGCCTGTCGATCGGGATGGTCGAGGGCTGCACCATCGCACCGCTCTTCGCGACGCTCGGTGACTTCCGGTCGGCCCACCCGCAGATCGAGTTGAGCCTCAGCGAATCTCCCTCCTCGGACCTGATCGCAGCCGTCGACGACGGCCGGCTCGACGTCGCACTGGCCGGATACGGGGACGATCTGCCCGCCGGGGTCGAGTCCCTGACGGTCATCGCCGAGCGCGTCGTCGCGGTCGTGCCGGCGGAGGCGCACCCTGCACGGCGGACCGTCGGCATGCCCGCACTCCGTCGGCAGTCGCTGATCTGCCTCCCCGCCGGCGCGGGAATCCGGGCCGTGTTCGACGCCGCCGCGCTCGCGCAGGGTGAGCCCGTGCGGCCCGGGATCGAAGCGTCGTCTCCGGACGCCATCATCGAATTGGTCTGCAGCGGAATGGGTGTCGGCATTCTCAGCGAATCGATCGCCGACGCGGATGAACGCGTCGTCGGACTACCGATCCGGGGCGTCGAGACACTGGCCCGCCTGGGTCTGCTGTGGCGGTCCCGACCATCCCCTGCGACCACGCGTTTCATCGAGCTCGCCCGCGCGGCTTTCGGTGTTGCTGCACGGGCTTAGACCTCGATCTACGGACCGACCCTCGACCTGAACCTCTGAACAACAACACGCACAAGCACTCAGACCACTCCCACCGTCACCACCGTCCTGGGACATGACCCAAATATGGTTGTTGTGATGTATCGGGTCTTCGGTGACAGTTTGTGGCCACGAGGCTTTCCGTTGCCGACGTACTTGATGCCAGGGCTGGGGTCAACGGGTATGGGCTCGTGCCGCCCGCCACCATCGACCCGCACCGCCGACCGCTACCCGCCAACAACCGGCGCACCATGCGACTCGACGATGCTGCCTGAATCACTCTGCACGACCACCGGTCGCAGGTCGACAGATCAGGGGCCGACAGGCTTGTCACTTGCGCCTGTGCCCGCGGGAGCGGCTGCCGGGGCAGCAGGCTCGTCGGTCGGTTTACCGGCGACGAGATCGCCGATGCTCAGACCCCAACGGCCCCAGCGGCCGTCGAAGTTCTTCGCACGATCGCGCGCCTTCTCCACCTTGGCGGGTGAGTAGCGGCGTCGCGCCCAGGCGGAGTGGGGCCGGGCGACGCGGATCGCCCCGACCCAGGCGAACACCGGGATGAACACACCCACGATCGCCGTGGAGAACTTGCCCTTCAGCACGCACAGGATCGCGCACGCGATGTTCACCGGCACCGTCGCGACCAGAGCGACCGGACCGATCTCGAGATCGGCGTCCTCGAGAGGATTGAAGCCGAGCAGCGCCATGCCCAGGGCAGCCACCGCCAGGGCCACGACCTGTACCGACAGTTGCCCTTCCGGCGACCAGTACACGTCCTGCAGACGCAGGATGAGTGCGAACTCGTCGAGCACCAGGGAAGCGCCGATGCCGATGAGCACCGCACTGATCTCCGCCCCCGGCGACGCCCCGTTCACGCCCACCGAGAGGAAGGCGCCGACGATCGTGAGGATCAACCCGGGGACCATGTGGTGCACGTGCACACCGCCGGAGACGTTGTTGCGGAACGGCCCCTTGCCCGCGCGGATGAGCCGGGTGATCACCCGGGTCACCACGAACGTGACCACGAACGACGCGAACAGCAGAAACAGCGGAAGTCGTTGGTGCGTCAGTTCGTCGAGGAATGTCACCGGGCCACGACCGTCGTCAGGCGGGAACGATGCCGGTGCGACGCTGCTCGATGATCAGGCAGCGGTCCTCGACGTACAGCAGGCCCCCCTCCTCGGCGATCGAGCGCGCCTCGTCCGAGCGGATGCCGAGTTGCAGCCACAGCGCACTCGCGCCGGCCGCGACGGCAGCCCGGGCGACGTCGGCGCACTCGGGCCCGGGACGGAAGACGTCGACGAGACCGACCTGCTCCGGGATGTCGGCCAGCGACCGGTACACCCGCTCCCCCACGATCTCGTCAGCAGCGGGATTCACCGGGATGATGCGCCACCCATGGTTCTTCATGTACGCCGGAACCTCGTTGGCGGCCTTGGACGGATTCGCGCTCGCCCCGACCACGGTGATGGTGTCGTAGGTGGACAGGATCTGTTCGACGGCCTCGTCGATGCTCTTCGGTGCGGTCATCTCACGAGTGTAGGGCGGCGGCCGCGCCCCCTCGCGGCCATCGCGTTCACCGGACGACACCGTGCACGACGAGCGCGCTCAGCTGGGCGGCCCAGGCGGCGTCGAACCGTCGTCCGTCCCGGAGCAGCAGCGCGTGGAGCATCGCGGCTCCGCCAACCGCCTCGATGAGCCGATCGGGGTCGACGTCGGGATGCACCTCGCCGCGTTCGACGGCCATCACCAGGCGATCCCGCAGCGCGCCGAACACCTCCGCGAACCCCGAATGGACGCGCGCCGCCAGCTCGGGATCGGCGGCCATGTCCGAGATCAGTCCCGGCAGGGCCGCGCGGGTCACCGGGCTGGCGAACAACTCGCGGGCCGACTCCACCAGCGTCCGGATGTCGTCGGCGACCTCGCCGCTGGACGGTGGCAGACGCGTCATCCGTGAGAACGCCAGATCATGGACCAGCTCGGCCTTGCCCGACCAGCGGCGATACAGGGCCGTCTTCGTCGTACCGGCGCGCTCGGCGATCGCCGCCATCGTCAGCTTCCGATAGCCGACATCGACGAGCAGCTCCGCGGCGGCGGCGAGCACCGCGGAATCGATACGCGCATCGCGAGGGCGGCCGGCGGCCGGTTCGGCGACCTCTGATGTCATCGTGCCCGCCCTCCGCCGGAGATTTCGCGAAGTCGCTGCGAACCGCGCGAGGAGTCTGCTGTCATAACGCTACTCACCGTAGCGAATGTCGCGGTACCGAATCCCGGGGGTGCCCATGGCCACCGAACCCGCCGTCGAGCAGGTCGACCACCTACAGCGTTCGAGCAGGGACAACGCATCGGTCCCCGAGGTGCTGTCGCGCTGGCTCGCGGATCAAGCAGACACACCCGACGCCGCACCCGCGGTCCGTGTAGAAGCCGGCGGCGACAGCAACGGCATGTCCTCGGAGACCATCCCCCTCTCGGTGACCTGGCCCGAATCCCCTGTCCGGGAATGGGTGATGCGGATGGCGCCGGCGGCCGACGACATCCCGGTCTTCCGCTCGTACCGAATGGACCACCAGTACGACACGATGCGTCGGATCGCCGAACTGAGTGATGTCCCGGTACCCGCGGTACATCATCTCGAACCGAGCGGATCCCTCCTCGGTGCACCGTTCTTCCTCATGGACCGGTGCTCGGGCGAGGTACCGCCCGACGTGATGCCGTACACGTTCGGCGACAACTGGTTCGGCGACGCCCCGCCGGCCCGGCAACAGGACATGCAGGATTCGATCATCGGCGTGATCGCCGACCTCCACTCCATCCCCGACGCCTCAACTCATTTCGGGTTTCTCGTCGACGACCTCCCGCCGGGTGAGAACAACCTGTCACGGCTCCTCGTGTGGCTACGGGACTGGT
Organism: Gordonia terrae; assembly: GCF_051789125.1. Taxonomy (GTDB): domain Bacteria; phylum Actinomycetota; class Actinomycetes; order Mycobacteriales; family Mycobacteriaceae; genus Gordonia; species Gordonia terrae_A. Next base: position 4,979,051 of record NZ_CP196526.1, read on the forward strand.
ACGACCTGTCGGTCGAGGGGATCGGCCGGTCGCCGCTCGTGGAACGGGCCCTCGCCTGGCTCGCCACGCACTTCCCGGAAGACGTGGCCCGCGACGAATCCGTGCTGTCCTGGGGTGACGCCCGCCTCGGCAACGTGATGTTCGCCGACTTCGCGCCGACGGCCGTACTCGACTGGGAGATGGCCCGCCTCGGGCCTCGGGAACTCGACGTCGCATGGCTGATATTCGCGCACATGGTGTTTCAGGAACTGGCGACGATGGCCGGGCTCCCCGGACTTCCCGACCTGCTCCGTGAGTCCGACGTGCGCGCCGCCTACCGGGATCGGACCGGCGTCGAACTGGCGGATCTGCGTTGGTTCCACGTCTACGCCGCCGTCCAGTGGTGCTGTGTGTTCATGCGTACCGGCGCGCGACGCGTGCACTTCGGCGAGCTCGACCGTCCCGACGACGTCGACGGCGCGCTCTTCTACCACCGACCGTTGCTCGAACGACTCCTCGAGGAGAACTGAGATGGCCACATCCGGGGACACGACCCGATCCGGGGTGGGTCCGATGGACGAGTTCCCCATTCATCAACTGCCGCAGCCGATATCGTGGCCGGGAAGCTCGGACCGGAACTTCTATGACCGCGCCTACCTGAACGCCCACGACCGCAGCGGCGACATCTTCTTGATCACCGGCATCGGCTATTACCCCAACCTCGGGGTCAAGGACGCGTTCGTCCTCATCCGACGCCGCGGGCAGGACGGCCCCGACACGCAGACCGCACTCCACCTGAGTGATGTGATCGACGACAACAGGCTCGATCAGCATGTCGGCGCATACCGGATGAGCGTCGACGATCCGCTGCGCGAGCTCCATCTCACCCTTGCCGACACCGAGGGCATCGCCCTGGATCTGCACTGGGAGGGCCTCTTCGACGCCGTGCTCGAGCAACCACACGTCATGCGGCAAGGCGCGAAGGTGACGCTCGACGCGCAGCGCTTCGCCCAGGTCGGGGCCTGGCGGGGCACCATCACCATCGACGGCGAGGAGATCGCCGTCGACCCGTCGACCTGGATCGGGAGCCGCGACCGCTCGTGGGGAATCCGACCCGTCGGCGAGCCCGAACCCGCAGGCCGGCCGGCAGATCCGCCCTTCGAGGGTATGTGGTGGCTCTACATCCCGATGGCCTTCGACGACTTCCAGCTCGTCCTCATCGTCCAGGAGGACCCGTCCGGTTTCCGGACACTCAACGACTGCACCCGGGTGTGGAAGGACGGACGGATCGAGCAGCTGGGATGGCCCGCGATCACGGTGCACTACGCGTCGGGGACACGCGTACCCACCGGGGCGACGATCACCGCAACCGGTGCCGGCGGATCGGCGGTCACCCTCGAGGTGACATCGCATCTGCCCGTGCCCATCCACGTGGGCGGCGGGTACGGTGGCGATCCCGACTGGACGCACGGAGCCTGGCGCGGTGCGGGTTTCACCGAGCGTCTCACCTACGACATGACCAGCGCGGACATCGCCGGGCGAATGGCGTTCGGGGTCATCGATCATGTCGGGAGTGCCGTGTGTCGCGAAGCCGACGGGACGGCACGCACCGGCTGGGGCCTGTTCGAGCACGGTGCGCTCGGGCGGCACGACCCCTCCGGGTTCGACGACTGGTTCGGCGTCGCGCCCTGACGGTCCGGACCGGCCGTCGAGCCGGGTCAGTCACCTGCGCGCAGGCGGTACCCCATGCCGCGGACCGTCTCGAGGCGGTGCGATCCGATCTTGTTGCGCAGCGCCCGCACGTACACATCGACGACATTCGACGCCGGGTCGAAGTCGTACCCCCACACGTGGCCGAGGATCTGCTCGCGGGACAGCACCTGGTCGGGGTGTCGCAGGAACACCTCGAGCAGGGCGAACTCACGAGCGGTGAGATCGACGGTGTCCGCATCGACCCGCGCGCGACGTGACTTCAGATCGAGCCGAAGATCGCCCGCGGACAACGAGTTCTCCGACGACACAGCCGAATCGTCCACCAGTCGGAGTCGGATGCGCGCCAGCAGTTCGGCGAACTGGAACGGCTTGGTCATGTAGTCGTTTGCCCCGCCCTCGAGCCCGCTCACGGTGTCGCTCACGCTGTCCCGGGCGGTGAGGACCACGACCGGCGTCGTGATGCCCTCCCCGCGCATGGAGTACAGGACATCGAAACCGTCCATCGTCGGGAGACCGATGTCGAGGACGACCATGTCGAAGGCGCCGCTGCGCACCGCTTCGAGTGCCGACATTCCGTCGGACACGTGCTCGGTGCTGTAACCGGCTGCGCGCAGACCGTTTCCGATGAACGACGCGATCCTGGCGTCGTCCTCGGCGATGAGAACGCGGCTCATCAGGTGGTCCCCTCTCCTGTTTCGGGCGGTGCGTCGGACGACGTCGGGGCGAATGACGATGGATCGGGGGCGGGTATGTCGATGCCGAACGTCGCCCCGTGCCCGGGGACGCTGCGCACCCAGGCGACGCCTACGTGCGCGTCGGCGATGGCCCGCACGATCGCGAGTCCCAGCCCGGCACCGGATGAGTGTTCGGGGGCCGAACTCGTCCGTCCGCGCTGGAACCGTTCGAAGATCTTCGCCGCATCCTGCGCCTCGACGCCCGGACCGTCATCGGTGATCCAGATGGAGAGGTGGCGCTGCGACCCCGAACCGGTGAAGCGCGAACCCAACTGGATCACCGAGCCCGCACGGGTGTGACGGACCGCGTTCGACGCGAACTGCAGCATCGCCTGGGTGATCCGTTCGGGATCCAGCGAACATGGACCTTCGGCCACCTCCATGAGCAACCACTCCCGCTCGCCGAGCGGTTGCACCTTGGATTCGATGTCGAGCATCAGCTGGGCGGCGTCGACGGTCCTGGTGACGACGAAGTCCGGTTGTTCGGACTTGGCCAGCAGGAGCAGATCCCCCACGATGCGCCCCATCCGGACCAGCTCGCTGTCGACGAGGTCGAGGGTCTTGCGTCGCTCGTCGGGATCGTCGGGCAGGAGCTCGAGATGACCCCGGACCACGGTGATCGGTGTCCGCAGTTCGTGTCCGGCGTCGTCGACGAACTGTCGCTGCGTGATGTAGGCGCTCTCGATGCGATCGAGCATCGCGTTGAAGGTCTGTGCAAGAGCGGCGATGTCGTCACGACCGTGCACCGGGACGCGCGCGGTCAGGTCGTTCTCCCCGATCTCCTCGGCGACGGTGCGGACGCTGCGCACCGGGGCGAGGATGCGGCCGGCGACCAGGTACGCGACCCCGGTGGTGATGATCATGCCGGCCAGGCCGACGAGGGCGAGGACCCGCATCGTCCGGTCGACGAGCTCTCGGCCGGGATCGGTGTAGATCCCGACGATGAACGTCCCCGGTCTCGACGACGCCGGTGTGGTGCCCGGTGATCCGGCCCCGATGGGTTCCAGATCGACCTTCCCCCAGCGAATCTCGCCGTGCGTGGTCATCAGGACGCCGGCCGAGCCGGGCTGGGAGCGCAGCTCGTCCAGGACGCGACTGCCCTCGCCTGACGCGGGCCAGGCGTTGCCGGGCAACTCGAGGATCTCGTTGTCGCCGACCACGCCGGCCATCACCTCCCCCTGGCCGGCCGACTGCCGTGACAGGAACACCTCCAGAAGTCTCGACACCGAATCGAACGGCTGCGAGGTGGTGGGGTCGACGCCCTCCGCCGCGAACGTCCGGAACTCGCTGGCCTCCTGCGAGACGTCGTTGTTCGCGCGACTGTCGACATCGCGCAGCAACAGGTTGCGGGTCATCACGAACACCACGGCGAGGAGCAGGAACGTGGTGAGCATGATCCACGCCGTGATCCGCCATCGCGCCGGAAGCGCGGGCCGCTGTCGCGGACCCGCGCTCCCGGTGTCGGCTCCCGCGTGCGGGGTGTCCGCACGAGAGGCCCTGTTGTCAGTCGTCGAACCGGTCGTCATCGACGCCATCGTCCCAGTCGTCGTGCTGGTCGTCGGATTCGAAGCCGTCGTCCCGGTCATCCCGCTGGTCATCTATGTCATCCCGCTGATCGTCACAATCATCGTCCCGCACGCCGGGCCGGTTGTCGCACCGGTCGTCGTCGTCGACGTACAGGTTGGGGGCCACAGCGCGCGGGACCGGCGCTCCCGGCGGGGTCTGGGGCACCAGCGGCTGTGTGTGAGCCTGGGCCTGCGTCGTCGATGCTCCCGGTTGTTGTGACTTCTCCGCCGCGACGTCGACCGGCACCGCATCGGACGCCAGGCTGGGTTCAGGGGATCGGATGAGGAAGAAGGCGGCGGCGACCACGGCGACCGCGAGCGCACCGAGGGCGAGGGCGGCGAGTACTCGTGAGATCTTCATGTCGGTAACGATGTCCGACGCCGGTGAGGCGTCGATGAGGCGTAGATGAAGGTTTTTTCATCTACGCCCCGATCGCGTGGTGATCGCCGGGACTCAGCGGTGTGCGGTGTCGTTCTCCTGTGCGTACCTGGGTTCGATCACGCTGTGGGCGTAGCTCTTACCCCATTCGTTGAGAGCGGACACGAAAGGAGCCAACGCCTGCCCCTGCTCGGTCAGCGAATACTCCACCCGGGGAGGTACTTCCGCGAACGCCGATCGCGTGACGATGCCGTCGGATTCGAGTTCGCGCAGCTGTCGGGTGAGAACTCGGGGCGTCACCGGGCCGACTGCACGTCCCAGCGCGCCGTATCGCATCGGACCGTCGAGCAGGTTCTTGACGATCGTCATCTTCCAGGAGCCGCCGAGGACCGCGACGGCCACTTCGACGGGACACACCTCGTAAGCGCGTCGTACCGAGTCCCGCAGGTTGGGTTGGTTCAGCTGGGCCGGCTCGCTCAGTTGGGGCACAGTGATCCTCCATCCACTCCATCCATGGGGACAATCTCGTCCATATGGACGAAAATGTGCATACTACCCGTCATGACACAAGTGGGCTAGACAGAGAGTCATGACCAGTTCTGCACCTGACGTCGACGATGTGGCAGGCGAAAGAGGCTTCGCGCGCGTCACCTCGCCGACAGCCGGCGCGGCAGCCGGATTGACCGCCCTGCTCACGACCGTGGTCATGGCGTTCCTCCATGGCTCCGAGGGTCTGCCGAGCGCGATCGCGATGAGCGGCGCGGTAGCGGGGATGGTCTTCGCCGTCATCGGTCTGCAACTACAGGCCGCAGTCCTGATCCTGAGGGATGGACGGTGGGTGCCCGCCGCACTGGCGGTCACGATCTGCGTGACAACGCTCGTCACCGGCTGCCTGATGGCGTGTGCGGCGCCCAGCGCCGCATGGCTGCTGCTCGGGGTCGCCGCAGCGGTTGCCGTGTACGTCGCCGAGCTACCGGGAGCAGTGAATCGTCGGCAGGCTATCGACGATTACGCGCTCAGGCCGTCGAGAAACTCCTCGATCGCCGGCCAGGTCTCCTCGACCGCGGCCGACCCCGCGATGAGACCGAGGTGACTGGTCTCGACCGTCGTGAACTCGACCTGCGGCGACCCGCTGAGCAGCTCGACGCCGTGATGGGCAGCGGCCCAGCTCACGATCGCGTCGCGATGGCTGCCGAAGAGCGCAACCGGGACGGTGACACGTGAGAGATCGACCGTGCGGCCGTCGAAGTCCAGAACTCCCCGGCCGAGTTCGCCGCGCATGATGAAGTTCTCCCACATCTGCTCGGAGACCTTGCCGGGATACCCGGGCATGGTCTCCTGGAACCGGTCGATGGCCTTCATCCGCGTGAGCGCCTCGGTGTCGTCGGCGTTGCGCATGATGTACCCGGGCTTCTTCAGCTCGCGCTGCCACGCGGTTCCCCGATACGCCACCCGGACCAGCGGGGCCGGAATCCCCCCGAGGGCCTTCAGCGCGAGCGTCACCGGCGTGGACCCCACCGGCCGCATGAGCCTCTTCACCAGCGGATAAGGCGGCACCTTCGAATAGTCGAGGGGCGTCCCCACCGCGGTCACCGATCGCACCGGCAGTTCCGGATCCGCGGCCACGGTGAGCAGGCTGAGGGTGCCTCCGATGCTCCACGAGAGAAGGTCGACGCCCATGCCTTCGGCCTTGGCCGAGCCCGAGAAATCGGCGACGACACCGGCTATCGCACCCGGGATGATGTCGTCGAAGAAATCCGCGAACCCCAGGTGCCGGTCGGCCCGCGTCATCTCCCCGAAGTCCAGCACGTACGGAACGCGGCCGGTCGAGAGCAAGAACTGCACCACCGACAGATCCGGCGCCAGGTCGTAGCACATCGTGGACACCGCGAGCGGCGGGACGAGCAGCACCGGCGGGTGCCCTGATCCGAGAGCGACGGCGACCTCGTCGTCGGTGCCGTAGCGGCGCAGTACGCGGTGTGGTGCGTCACCGATCACGGTGAACGGGGTCTCGTGCGATTCACCGATTCGTCCACCGCGCGCCAGGTGCACCAACGTCGCCACCGCGTTCAGACCGCCCACGGCCCCCTCCTCTTCCGCATCACCGGAGGACATTCAACACCGGCGACCGACCACGGTGCAGTTTGGGGTTCGAGCCCCGGGGGTACGGAACGAGTACAGGCGTCGGTTGATCCGCGCCGACGATCAAGACGCGGTCGGACCCACGACTGGCGCACCACGACCTCCCGGCCGGAGTGATCACCGAAACTCTCGGTTCTCGTCCCGGCAGAGGTCGGTGCGCACGAGGAGGCACAGCAGACATGGCCGAAGAACTCAACGCCATCACCGTCGCATTCCTGGTCGCCCAGGAGGGCACCGAGCAGGTCGAACTCACCGAACCGTGGAAGTCGATCCAGGCGTGCGGCGGCAAGCCGGTGCTGGTGTCCATCGAGTCGGGCACGATCCAGGCGTTCGATCATCTCGACCGGGCCGACACTTTTCCCGTCGATGTCGTGCTGGAGGACGCCCGCGTCCTCGACTTCGACGCGCTCGTCCTGCCCGGCGGCGTAGCGAATCCCGACTTCCTGCGCGCTTCGGCACCCGCCGTCCGCTTCGTCCGCAGCTTCTTCGAGGCCGGCAAGCCGGTGGCCGCCATCTGTCACGCACCGTGGACGCTGATCGAGGCAGACGTGGTGCGTGGGCGCACGCTCACGTCGTTCCCGAGCATCAGCACGGATGTCATCAACGCGGGCGGCACCTGGGTCGACGAGGAAGTGGTCATCTGCCGGGACGGCGACAACGTCCTCATCACCAGCCGGAAGCCCGACGACCTGGCCGCTTTCAACGCCGGCATCGTCGCCGAGTTCGCCCACGCCGCGGTCCCTGGCTGAGGCCGGTTCTCTCAGACGACCGAGATCGGCTCCGACGAACGCCCGGTGAGGGTGAGCAGCGCCTGCTCGCCCTGACCGGTGCGAGCGGCCGTCGCCGCAGCCGTCGACAGCGCGGACGCCAGGACTGACGTTGGCAGCGCACCGTCGACACCGATCGCGCGGCTGATGTCGAGACCGTGCACGGCGAGTTCGAACGTCCGGGTCGGCAGGTAATGCGACAGCAAGATGCCGCCGAACGGCGTGGCGAGCGGCCGATCATCGATGTCGTCGAGCAGGTCGAGAGCTCGTGCGCGCAGAGTCTTGACGCTCGCCCGGGGGTCGTCGCCGAGAGCGAGGCCGGCGTCGACCCCACGCTGCAAGACCGACGCCGGGTCTCCGTACCCCTGGATCGACGCGTAGTACGCCGCGGTGGAGTCGAGGTCGATCGTCGAAGCGGACTCGGCGAGGTAGGTGACGACCGTGGTCAGTGACCTGGCGGTGTGACCGACCAGCGAGCGCAGCGACCAGTCACCGAGACCGGGACCGTCCCACCGGTTGTCGTCGATCCCGTCGACGAGGCTCACGAAATGGTCGGCGCCGGAGCGGAAGTCGGCGATGGCCTGCCGTAAGAACCGTTCGTCCACGAGTCACTCCTTCCGGGTCCCGGGTGTCGTCTCCGGCACGCTGCCGCTCGCCGTGGCGATCTTGCGGACCCGGTCGTAGAGGAAGACGATGGTCGCGGCGAAGACGATGACGCCGAGGATCTGGGCCCATCGCTCGAACCCGTCGCCCACGATCGCCAGCGCCGAGTCGTCGCCGGTTGCTGCCACGATCCCGGCGAAGACCACTCCGAACAGGGCTTCGCCGACGATGAGACCGGTGGCCAACAGGACGCCCATCCGCTTCTTGTGTTCCACTGCGCCGCCGCTGCGTTCGGCCCACCGGTTGTAGTAGTGACCGATGAAGGCCCCGATCGGGATGATCAGGACGACCGACATCGGCAGGTACATGCCCATGCCTACGGCCAGCGGCGGCAATCGGAATCGCCCTGCGCGGCCGAGGAGTTCGTCGATCACGATGACGGCGGCGCCGATCAGCGCGCCGATTCCGATGAGACCCCAGTCGAGATCGGCCCCCAGCACCCCTTGGGCGAGGGTCGTCAGCAGGCCGGCCTGCGGTGCCGCGAGGGCGTCTTCGGTCGCTCCCGGGGCGCCGACGAATCCGAAGGCGTCGTACATCAGCTGCAGGATCGGCGGGATGATCGCGGACCCGAAGAGCACGCCGATGATCAAGGCCACCTGCTGTTTCCACGGTGTCGCCCCGACGAGCTGGCCGGTCTTGAGGTCCTGCAGGTTGTCGTTGGAGATGGTGGCCACACCGAACACGACCGCGGCGGTGAACAGTGTGTAGGCGATCAGCGCGTCGGTCTGCGAGGCGTCCGCGGGTCCGAAGGTCAGCTTGACCAGCAGCGCGGCGATGAGGACCACCAGGATGCCGACGCCGGAGATCGGGCTGTTTGACGACCCGATGAGTCCAGCCATGTATCCGCACACCGCCGCGACGGCCAACCCGATGACGAACACGAAGGCGATGCTGACCGCGATGATCCCGGTGGCACTTCCCTCCAGGACCGTGTCGTGGACGAAGTCCCACAGCAGGAGACCGATCGGGATCAGCAGAACGAGGATGCTTCCGCCGACGATGTTGATCGGCATGTCCCGCTCGGTGATGTCGACGGTGACCCCGTCACGACGGGATCGCGTCGAGACCATGGCTGCTCTGATGCCCCGCACGATCGGACCGACGACCTTGATGAGGGTCCAGATGGCGGCGATGGCGATCGCGCCGGCACCGATGAGCCGTACGTCGTTGGCGAAGATCGAACTGACCGCATCAGCGAAGTCCTCTCCGCCCGTCCGGTTCTGGGTCTCGATGGGGAGCAGTACGACGTAGGAGATCACCACCCCGACGAGCATCGCGATGCCGACGGTCACCCCGACGAGATGCCCGATGCCGATCAGCGACATCGACAACCCGGCACTGAACAGCGTTCCGCCGGTACCGATCTTGATCGTCGTCGAGATCGAGTCGCTGAGCACCTTCAGTTTGGTGAGCAGCGCGAAGACGGCCGACCCGACCGAGCCGATGACGATGGTGCGGAGCCCGGCCTTGTTCTCGGCGGCACCGCCGGACGAATCGCCGACTTTCAGGACCTCCGCTGCCGCAACGCCTTCGGGGTAAGGGAGGTCGGATCCGGTGACCAACGCACGACGCAGCGGGATGGAGTACATGACGCCCAGGACTCCGCCGATCGCGCACACGGCCACCGTGATCCAGTACGGGAAGCCCGTCCACCACCCGACGATCACCAGGCCGGGGATGACGAAGATGATCGCCGACAGCGTCCCGGCCGCCGACGCGATCGTCTGGACGATGTTGTTCTCCACCACCGAGTGGTTGGCGAAATACCGGAGGATGCTCATCGAGATCACTGCCGCGGGGATCGCCGTGGCGAACGTCAGCCCGACCTTGAGGCCGAGATAGACGTTCGCGGCGGTGAACACCAGGGTGATGACACCACCGAGGAGAATCCCTCGCAGCGTCAGTTCCCGCAAGCTCGCGGTGGCCGTGGGCGCAGTCGCCATCGAGTCCCCTCACACAGTCGTGACCGCCGACCGCCCCCATCGGTCGATGCGATCACTCGGTCATCGTCGATTCACCTTAGGTCCGGGTACCCCGGTGCGCACCAACTTGCTGTGTAGCCGGTGGTCGGCTCGCGCGTCGTAGCGGCCGACACTTCGCACCTTGCCGGTAATGTCGGACTCTCCATGCTCGCCGACGGGTGACGGCCCCCGATCCCACACCGCGAGTCGCAGACGTTAGGGCATCATCGATCCATGAGCGAGGGGAAGACGGAGCAGTCTGCCCGGACGCGTCAACTGCTGATCAGCACGGCCGAACGGCTGATGGCCCTCCACGGCGTGTCGGCGGTGTCGAACCGACAGGTGAGCAAGGCCGCAGGCCAGGGCAACAACTACGCGGTCGGCCACCACTTCGGGTCCAAGGACGACCTCGTCCGCGCCACCCTCACCACCCACAACGTCCCCATCGAACGGTTGCGTGCGAAATGCATGCAGGCCGTGGGACCCGAACCCGGCGTGCGCGACTGGCTTCGGTGCCTCGTCGGCCCGGAGATCGAGTATCTCGCCCAGCTCGGCGCCCCCACCTACTTCGCGCGGTTCTTCGCCCAGGTGTCCAGCGATCCGGCGGCCACCGCTCTGCTGTACGAGCAATTGGCCGGCTCCACCGTTCTCACCCAGATCCTCGACCGCTTCTACGCCAGCCTGCCGGAGTTTCCCGACGATGTGCTCGAGGTCCGCAACAACATGACCCGCCACCTGATCGTCAACGCGCTCGCCGACATCGAGCGCGCCGCCGAATCAGGCGGCGGCCCGGCCACGTCGTGGCAACACCAGTGCGATCTCGTCGTCGACGCCCTCGCAGGCATGTGGCTCGCGCCGGTGACGTCGGAGCAGTCCGGCTGATCCCGAGCCCGCTCAGATCACCACGCCCACATCGTCGGCCACGATGCGGTCGAGTGCCCGCTCGGCGACCGCGGCGATGGTCATGGACGGATTGCACGCCGCGGTGTTGCCCGGCATGAGGGCGCCGTCGACGACATAGAGGCCACGCTGCCCCTTCACCCGCCCTTCGAGGTCGCACACCGTGCCCATGTTGGCGCCACCGAGCGCGTGCCAGGTCGACGGGAACACCGCGTTGGTGTCGGTGAGTATCGCGTCCGGACCGGCGATTCGACGGACGGTGCGGTCGATGTGTTTGGTCTGGATCTCCGAGTCACCTTCGTGCGGCCACCGGATCACCGCGTCACCGACAGCGGAGTCGTAGGTGATCACCCCGCGTCCCGAGCTGACACCGAAACCGACCATCATCGTCGTGCCGATGTAGGCGGGCAGCGGCGGCAGCGAGGCCTGGATGATCGTGAACGCGCTCTTCGGGTCGCTCCAGTTGGGGCTGCCGAACACCACCGGGCCGCCCTGTACCGCACCGAAGTCGATGCTCGGGCTGGTCCAGGTGTAGATCCGGTCGGCGTTGGTTCCCCAGCCATGCCCGAGCCCGTCGGGAAGATCCCCGATGCTTCCGGTTGCCTGCGCCTTCACCAACAGCTTGGTGGTGTTCACGCTGCCCGCGGCCAGAAAGACCGTCGGCGTGATCAATTCCTTGTGCTCCAGCACATTTCCGAACTCGTCGGTGCGTTCCACCTCGAGCGCCCACTTGCCGTCGGGACGACGGCCGACCCGACGCACGGTGTGCAGCGTACGTACTTGCACCCGCCCGGTCGCCTCGGCCTCGCGGATATAGGTGACGTCGACGCTGTGTTTGCCGCCGTTGTTGACGCCGATGGCACCGTCGCCGTTGGTGTACGCGGGTTTCATCTCGCCCCGCAGTTCGGCCTCGGCATATCGCCAGTCGATGGGCATCGGGATCTTCTGTAACGGAAGACCCTCGGCGCGAACCTGTTTCGCGAATTGCCGGGGTGCCAGATACTGCGGTGACCGCACCACGGAGTCCGGAGCCACCGACGCACCCAGCATGCGAGCCACCCGTGGATAGTGCACCCGGTTCATCATCTGCCAGTCGAGCGCGTTCGGGAAGTGCTCGGCGAACACCGCCTCGCTCGGCTGCAGGGTCATCCCCTGATAGACCAGCGACCCGCCACCGAGGCCCGCCGGGCACAGCGCGGTCATGTTCACTCCGGCGACCGATTCGAACAGTCCCACATAGGGTTCGACGCTCAACGGCTTCCCGAACAGGTTCGGGGTCGACTCGTGCCAGAGCATCCGCTTGTCAGGGCTCGAGGCGCGGGGGAAGGTCTCCGAGTTCGGCCCTGTCGGCCATCGTCGGCCACGCTCGAGCAGCAGCACTGGCACACCGGCCTGCGCGAGACGGAGTGCGGCGACGCCGCCGCCGAATCCCGAGCCGACGATCACCACCCGATGTTCCTCGCGGGTCCGGCGTACGCGTCGGCGAGGTGAAGCCGATGCGACGGAGGAGTTTCCGGCCACGGCGGCCGCACCTGCGGCGGTCACCGCCCCCGCCGTCTTGAGGAATGTACGTCTCGTCTGGAACGCCCCGGTCATGGATCTCCTTGTCGTCGACGCGAGAGTTGTTCTCGGCGTTCGGTCATGCCGGCAGTCGGGCAGGGTGGAGCCGGCCATGCCGGAGTTCAACACGCCGGTGGCGGACATGCCGGTGGTGGTGCGGCCGGGAACAGGTCGCGAGCAGGAGACGAGTGGCGAGGCGTTGGACGCTGTCGCCTCAGCAGCATTCGGCATCGGGACGGATGTGTCAAGGGCAACACCGTTGACCTGGAATGACCTGGGTCACCGATGCGCACCGCTTGACAGGCCCTCAGTCATGTGACTGAATCTGTGGCGGGAACAGGACTCGAGACCTTGCGGCACCGACGGCGCGAGGCGTGGGCACGGGCGTGGGCTCGGTGTGCAGAAAGCCGCACCGCGGTGTGCGACCGACGAATTCGCGCTGTCAGCCGGTCTGTCGCACGCGTTGCTACGATGACGCGACCAATTCGGCGGCCGGGGAGCTACATGTCTGATCATCTGCAGGGCAAGACCATCATCATCACCGGGGCCGGTGGTGGTTTCGGCAAGCTGATCGCCGAGATGTGCGCCGCCGCAGGCGCGCACGTGGTGGGTGTGGACATCGACGCCGAGGGGCTCGCTCGCGTCGTCGACGGCATCGCGGACTCCGGCGGCTCAGCTGTCGCCCACGTCGCCGATGTCACCGACATGGGTCAGATGAGAGCAGCGGCCACCCTGGCCGTGGAACGGTTCGGTGCGATCGACGTGATCGTGAACAATGCCGGGGTCATGCCCCTTGCCTTCTTCGCCGATCACGAACGGGCGTGGGAGAAGTGGCACAAGGCGATCGACATCAACATCAAGGGTGTCGTGAACGGGATCTCGGCGGTCTACGACCAGATGATCGCCCAGGGCCGCGGACAGGTCGTCAACATCGCGTCGATCTATGGCAACGGCGGCTTCGAGGGTTCGGGCGTATACAGCGCCACCAAGGCGGCGGTCACCATGCTGTCGGACTCACTGCGCATCGAGGCCAAGGGCAAGATCAAGGTGACCACCGTCAAACCCACCGGTGTCGCCGGAACCAATCTCGCCAGCTGGATCGTCAACGACCGGGCCATCCGCGGGATCGTCGGTCAGCGGGCGGCGTCGTACCGCGAGCACATCACCGAGTTGATGCAGGGCACTCTGCCGGCCGAGCTGACCGACGTCGATTCGGTGAAGTACTGGCTCATCACGCCCGAGGATCTCGCCCGGGCCGTCGTCCATGTCATCGATCAGCCCTGGGGGATAAGCCTTTCCGACGTGACGGTGCGCGCGAGCGGCGAGGACTACCTGTACTGACCGGTCGGTCCGCGCTCTAGCCGAAGTTGCCGGGCTGACGGCGCTCGCCTCGGTACTTACGGTGGTACTCGTCGTAGAGGTCGGCGTTCTTCTCCCGCTCCAGCTTGTTGACCAGTTCCGGATTCAGGCCGTGCTGGACCAGCCGGTGTCTCCGGTAGACGCGGTTCAGCGCGATCGAGAAGAAGAGATACGCCAGCAGGATCGGCATCGTCATCGTGATCCGCACACCCCAGTCGGCGGGGACGAAGAGCATCGGGATCAGCACGATGATGCAGGGCACCGCCCACCGGACCACCATGCGCACCGACGCGCCAGGCCCGGCGAGGTCGTTGGTCACCCAGTCCAGCATCGACTTGGGCAGGCGCGCCCAGTAGGCGTACTTGACGTACTCCCAGGCGTTCGGCGTGGTGCGCTGTGTGGTGGTCACTTCTCGATCGTGCACCACATGCATCGGGTTATCCAACGTCACCTACCCCACACGAACTGGGTAATCTGACCGGCAACCCGCCGAGGTGACTCGGTCTGCCATCACACGAGAGGACCCGCGATCGCATGGGTTCGGACATCAGCGCGACGCCGGATGACGCCTTCGAGGTCGACCCGATCAGCGGACTAGAGGCCGAGCTCACCGACTTCTGGCGGCGCGGGCGCGTCCGCACCCGACTGCGTGCGCGCGCCATCGACTCGCGTCTGGATCCGTCGTGCTATCCCCTCATCGCCGTGCTGGCCCGGTACGACTCCATGCCGATGTCCGATCTCGTCACCGCCGTCGGCATGGAGAAGTCCACGGTCACCCGACAGATCGACGCGATCGTCCGGCTGGGGTTGGCCGAGCGACACCCGGACCCGGAAGACGCACGAGCGCGGGTCGTGATCCTCACCGATCACGGTCGCGAGCGCATCGGGGCCGTGCTCGCGTCGGCGATCACCGAGTGGCGGGCACGGCTGGCGCAGTGGGACCCCGATGACATCCGGAAGCTCACCGAGCTCCTGCACCGGCTCGGCGAGGCGACCAGCGACGCGGAAGACACCCGCACACCGCGTTGACGAGAAGCGACACAACGGGTGATCCTGGGCCGGTGAATCCGGACCAGGGCCCGCTGCCGCTCGAAGGCATCACCGTCGTCGCTCTCGAGCAGGCCGTGGCCGCTCCCCTCGCCACACGTCACCTGGCCGATCTCGGTGCCCGGGTCATCAAGGTGGAGCGGGTCGGCGACGGCGACTTCGCACGCCATTACGATGCCGCGGTCCGAGGCGGGGTGGGAACCCATTTCGTGTGGCTCAACCGGGGCAAGGAGTCGGTGGCCCTCGACCTCAAGACCGATTCCGGCCGCAACGCGATCACGACACTGATCGCGGGAGCCGATGTGTTCCTGCAGAACCTCGCTCCCGGCGCCGCCGCCCGGCTCGGCCTGGCCGCCGAGGATCTGCGCGCCGACCACCCCGAACTCATCGTGGTCGACATGTCGGGGTACGGCGACGCCGGTCCCTTCCGCGACCGCAAGGCCTACGACATGCTCGTCCAGGCCGAGGCGGGACTGATCTCGGTCACGGGTACACCCGATGAGATGTCCAAGACCGGGATTCCGACGTCGGACATCGCCGCGGGGATGTACGCGCTCACCTCCGTGCTGTCGGCGCTGATCCGGCGTGCCACCATCGGGGTCGGCGCGCGGGTCTCGGTGTCGATGTTCGACGCCACGGTCGAATGGATGGGCCACCCCATGTACATGCGGCTCTACGGCGGGCGGCAGATCGCGCGCGCCGGGCTCGGCCACGCCGCGATCGTGCCCTACGACAAGTACCCCACCCAGGACGGAACGATCCTGATCGGCGTCCAGAACGATCGCGGCTGGGACGCTCTCGCCCGAGTTGTCCTGGAGCGTCCGGACCTCGCCGACGACCCTCGATACCGAACAAACATCGACCGCGTCTCCAGGCGGGCGGAGGTCGACGACCTCGTCGGTACCGAGACCAAGCGATTCACGACCGCGGAGCTCGACCTCCGGCTCGCTGCGGCAGGCGTCCCGGCCGCCGAGGTCCGTGATCTCGAAGGCGTTGTCGCGCATCCCCAGCTGAGCGAGCGGGACCGGTGGCGCGAGGTGGACACCGAGGTCGGCCCGGTCAAAGCCGTGCTGCCGCCATGGACTTTCGACGACGTCGAGCCGGCGATGGGTCCGGTCCCCTCGCTCGGACAGCACACCGATGCCGTCTTGCGGGAATTCGGGATCGACGTTCCGGAGGCCCCATCGTCATAGGACCGTCGTCGTAGGACCGTCGGCGTAGGACCGTCGGCGTAGGATCGTCGAAGTGGACCTGCAGCCCTCGGGTCTACTTCCTCATGCACGGATACGACGACCTCTCGGAGGCGATATGTCCGACGATTCTCTGTTCACCACTCGTGATTCGGGTGCACCGGCGGGGAGTGACGAGCACTCCTTGACCGTGGGCGCCGGAGGACCGATCGTCCTGCACGATCACTACCTGATCGAGCAGATGGCGCAGTTCAACCGTGAGCGCATTCCCGAGCGTCAGCCACATGCCAAGGGCAGTGGCGCGTTCGGCACTTTCGAGACTACCGAGGACATCTCGGCATACACCAGTGCCGCCCTGTTCCAGCCGGGCGTGAAAACCGAGATGGTGGCGCGCTTCTCGACCGTGGCAGGCGAGCGCGGCAGCCCCGACACCTGGCGCGACCCACGCGGTTTCGCACTCAAGTTCTATACGTCCGAAGGCATCTACGACATGGTCGGCAACAACACGCCGGTCTTCTTCGTCAAGGATCCGATGAAGTTCCAGCACTTCATCCGTTCGCAGAAGCGGCGTCAGGACAACAACCTTCGCGACCACGACATGCAGTGGGACTTCTGGACGCTCTCGCCGGAGTCGGCGCATCAGGTCACCTGGCTGATGGGTGACCGGGGTATCCCGAAGACCTGGCGGCACATGAACGGTTACAGCTCCCACACCTACCTGTGGGTCAACGCCGAGGGCGTGAAGCACTGGGTGAAGTACCACTTCAAGTCCGACCAGGGTGTCGAGAGCCTCACGCAGCACGAGGCCGACCAGATGGCTTCGGCGGACACCGATTTCCACACGCGCGACCTCTTCGAGAACATCGCGGCGGGCAACCATCCGAGCTGGACGCTCAAGGTGCAGCTCATGCCGTTCGACGACGCGGTGAGTTACCGGTTCAATCCGTTCGACCTGACCAAGGTGTGGCCGCATGGCGACTACCCGCTGATCGAGGTCGGCAAGATGACCCTGCACACCAACCCGGTCGATCACCACACACAGATCGAGCAGGCGGCCTTCGAGCCCAACAACGTCGTGCCGGGTATCGGTTTCAGTCCCGACCGGATGTTGCTGGCGCGCGTGTTCTCCTACGCCGACGCCCACCGCCACCGGATCGGCGGCAATTACAAGCAGATCCCGGTGAACGCTCCGCGCAACGAGGTCCACTCGTATTCCAAGGACGGCGCGATGCGCATCCACAACGTTCCCGACCCCGTATACGCCCCCAACTCGAAGGGTGGTCCGTCGGCTCTCTATCCCGGTCAGGGCGAACCCCAGTGGGCGGCGAACGGCGAGATCCTCCGCAGTGCCTACGTCGACCATCCCGAGGACGACGACTGGGGTCAGGCCGGGACGATGGTCCGCGAGGTGTTCGACGACGAGCAGCGCGAACGGTTCGTCGACAACGTGGTCGGCCATCTGCTCAACGGGGTCTCCGAGCCGGTCCTGCAGCGCGCTTTCGAGTACTGGCACCGCGTCGACCCCGACATCGGGGCCCGGATCAAGTCCGGCGTGACCGAGAAGCAGGACGAGTCGGATCCGAAGGCCGACGACCAGGCCAACCCCGCGCGGTCGTCCGCACAGGAGAAGGCCAAGGCCGAGAAGGCCTGAGCTCCTGACCCCGGTGTCACCGAACCGGTCGTCACCGAACCCGTCGAACGCGCCCTCCGCTCCGGTGGGCGCGTTCTGCGTCGGTGGCCACTAGTCTCGGTTCCGTGAGTGTGCGCGCAGGCATCGTGGTCACCGGAACCGAGGTACTGACCGGCAGGATCGCCGATCAGAACGGACCGTGGGTGTCCGAGGAGCTCCTCGCCCTCGGGGTGGACGTCGCCCACATCACGATCTGCGGGGACCGGCCCGCCGACCTCACGGCACAACTCCGCTTCCTCGCCGACCAGGACGTCGACCTGATCGTCACCAGCGGCGGTCTCGGTCCCACCGCCGATGACCTGACCGTCGCCACCGTCGCCGCATTCTGCGGCCGCGAGCTGCTCCTCGATCCCGGACTCGAGGAGCACATCGCCGCGATCATCCAGCGCTGGCGCGGGGTCGCATTCGACGTTGACTCGGGTCCGACGAGGGCGGGGATCCGCAAGCAGGCCCTCGTACCGGTCGGGGCCGCTGCGGTGCCACCCACCGGTACCGCGCCGGGTGTCGTGATCCCGGCGTCCGCGGGGGTGCCGACCATCGTCATCCTGCCCGGCCCGCCCAGCGAGCTCCAGGCGATGTGGCCCACCGCCATCGCCACCGCAGCGGTCGCCGACGTGCTGTCCCGCGCCGACGAACTGCGGCAGGAGACCATCCGCGCCTACGGTCTGCTGGAGGCGGAACTCGCCGAGACGTTGCGCACGGCGGAGACCTCCGTGCCGGCGTTCGACAGACTCGAGATCACCACCTGCCTGCGCCGGGGCGAACTAGACATGGTCACCAGGTTCGCGGTCGCCGACGCACCGGCCTACGACGCGCTGCGCGAGTTGTTGACCGAACACCATGGGCGACAGATCTTCTCGTTTGACGAGTCGACCATCGACGACCATCTCGTGGCCGCTCTCGGCGGTCGGTTCATCGCGACGGCCGAGAGTTGCACCGGCGGTCTCGTCGCCGCGCGCCTCACCGATCGTCCGGGATCGTCGGCCTACGTCGCCGGCGGTGTGGTCTCGTACTCCAACGACGCGAAGACGGACCTTCTCGGCGTGCCGGCAACGCTCATCGAGACGCACGGGGCGGTCAGCGTCGAGGTGGCCGCGGCGATGGCCGAGGGTGCGCTCGAACGATTCGGCACGGATGTCGCGGTGTCGACAACCGGGGTGGCCGGGCCGGGCGGTGGCACCGAGGCCAAGCCGGTCGGGACGGTGTGCTTCGGCATCGCGATATCCGGCCGCCCCACGGTGACGGTCACCCGGAAGTTCCCCGGCGATCGCGAACGGGTTCGGTCGCTGACCACCACGGCCGCACTGCATCTCGTCGTGCGCGAGCTCAACGCCGACGCCGGCTGAGTGCGCTTCGGGACTCGAAGGGTCAGAGCGGCCCGGTCGGCAGGTGCCTGCGCACCAGCTTGCCGGTGGGGTTCCGCGGGAGTTCGTCGACGAAGACGACGTCCCTCGGCACCTTGTACCGGGCCAGATGGGCCTTGACGTGCGCCTTGATGTCCTCCGGTGTCGGGTTCGCACCAGGTGCGGCGATGATGAAGGCGCGCAGACGTTTTCCGTACTCGTCGTCGTCGACCCCGATGACGGCGACATCGTCGATGTCGGGGTGGCGGCCGAGGAGGTTCTCGACCTCGAGCGGGTACACGTTCTCACCGCCGGAGACGATCATGTCGTCGTCGCGGCCGTCGATGTGGAGTAGGCCGTGCTCGTCGAACCGGGCCATGTCGCCGGTGGACATGTACCCGTCGATGATCTCTTTGTTGCGCCCGTCGGTGTACCCCTCGAACGGGGCGCCGTTGCGTACGAACAGCCTGCCGCGCACATTGGTTCCGGAGATCCGCTTGCCCTCGTCGTCGAAGAGCGCGAGTCGGCTGGTGACCGGCGCGCGGCCCACCGTTCCGGGCGCCAGCCGCAGTTCTTTCGGCTGGGCGACTGTGGCGATGGCCACCTCGGTCGAGCCGTAGAGGTTGTAGAGCACGTCACCGAAGGTGTCCTGCACCGCCTCTGACAGGGTCGGCGAGAGTGCAGAACCCGCGAGCACGATGATCTTCAGCGACGACACGTCGTACTTGCCGATGACATCGGGTCCGAGGGCGACCATGCGGTGCAGCATGGTCGGGACCGCCACCAGTACCTCCGCCTTGTGCTCGGCGATGGCAGCGAGCGTCTTCTCGGCATCGAACCGGCGCATCACCACGGTCTTGTTGCCCAGTGCGGTGCCCACACCCCACAGCGCGAACCCGGTCGAGTGGAAGATCGGCGACACGATCACCATGGAACTGCGCTGCGGCAACGGGATGCGGTCCAGGAGAAGGGCACTGGCAAACGGCGACATCTTCGATCGCTGGGCGCCCTTGGGGAGACCGGTCGTGCCGCTGGTCAGGATGACCAGTCCGCCCCATTCGGCAGGCTCGGGGGGAGTGGACGTGTCGCCGCTCTCGACGATGTCGTCGAGGGTTCGGACGCCGTCACCGATCGGTCGGTTGCCGTCGATCCAGGTGACGATGCGCAGGGTGTCGGCGGGCAGGGTGTCGGCGAGGTCGGTGAACTCCTCGTCGTAGAGCATCGCGACGATCTTCTCGCGCTCTGCCACCTCGGCGAACTGGGTCTTGCCGAAACCGGTGTTCATCATGGCAAGACGGAATCCTGCCTTGCCCGCGGCGCTCATGGTGGTCAGCAGGCCGCGATGGTCCCGTGCGATGACACCGATCACCGCTCCCGGCTTGATCCCCGACGACAGCAGGTGGTTCGCGAGCGCGTCGGCGTGTGCGTTCAGTTCACCGAAGGTGAGCTCGCCGTGTTCGTCGGCGACCGCTCCGGCCTCGGGATACTCGTCGGCACCGTGGGCCACCGCCGCCGCGCACGGGCCGATGATCTTGGCACGCTTGACCGTGGTCAGCAGTTCCTTGGGACGTGTCGGATCCACCAGACCAGACCGCCGCAGGACCTTGAACGCGCCGAACGCGTCCTGAGCCGATTCGACCACCGTGCCGACCGCGCCGGTCACCGAGACCATGTCCACCCCACCTTTCGCGGCTGGGCCGCGTCATCGTTCTCTCCAGGTTCGGCTGCGCGCTCGACGCACCTCTGGTCACCTTCGTCACCAGCCGCGATACAGGTGCAGGATATTGCCGAGCCGATCGACGGATGTCCGTTTCACCCAAATCGGTTTTCGCGCTGCGCTGTTCACTGCTGGTGCACTCGGTCCACCGCTCGCGACCCCACTGCGGGGCAGGACGAGGCGAACTCGTGGCGACAGGCTATCAAGTCTGACAACCCGCGTCCTCAGATCGGCGGCTGCGGCCGTGTCGCCTATCGCTCGTGTGACGCGGAGATGGTCACCGACCGCATCTGCGGCGGGGTGGTGCCGCGGTCGCGCGTCCAATCCCGCAGTGCGAACTTCTGGATCTTCCCGCTCGCCGTCTTCGGCAGCGAATCCACGACGAACACGCTCTCGGGAACCTTCTGCATCGCCACTCCGCGCGCGGACAGGAACTCTCGCACCTCATCGAGGGTCAGATCGGCACCGTCGCGGGTCACCACGAAGGCGCACCCCCGTTCGCCGGTGCGGGGGTCGGGTCCGGCGACGACGGCGACCTCGGTGACCGCCGGGTGTTCACTCATCTCGTTCTCGACGTCGTGGGCGCTGATCTTCTCGCCCGACCGGTTGATGATGTCCTTGATCCGCCCGACGATGTGGATGCCGCCGTCGGCGTCGAAGTGGGCGAGGTCGCCGCTGCGGAAGAAGCCGTCGTCGGTGAACGCCTCCGCGTTGAGCGACGCGTCGAGATATCCGAGGAAGGTGTCGGGTCCGCGCCAGAGCACCTCGCCCACCGCGCCGACACCGGCCGCGCCCCCGGCGCCGTCGGACACGATCACCTCGGTCGGCGTCAGCACCCGCCCGTCCGTTCCGGTTCGCAGTCGCGGACGGTCCCAACGATTCGACGACGTGACCGAGGGGCCCTCCGTCGCGCCGTACATCCTGGTGACGGTACCGAGCACTTCCGACGCTCCCGTCGTCAGGGAATCGGGGATGTCGGCGCCGCCGCAGATGATGTAGCGCACCGACGGAGTCCGCACGTCGCGTGCCGTGGCCGCGTCGAGCAGTCCCCGCAGGAACGGCGTCGCGAAGATCATGAAGCTCGCGTTCTCGGAGAGCACATTGTCCAGCGCCACTTCGGGATCCCACAGGTCCTGCAGCACCACCCGGGCGCCGAGGAGGAACGGCAATGTCAGCGCACAGTTCACCCCGGTCACGTGCGTCACCGGCGACGGGTTAAAGATGACGTCGCGTTCGTTGAGTCCAAAGGTCTCGATCATCGAGGTGTTCTCGAAGACCAGCGTGTTGTGGCTGTGCAGAGCACCTTTCGGATCGGCGGTGGTTCCCGAGGTGTACAGCAGCAGACAGATGTCGTCGGCGTCCGCGCGAGGTAGCGAGCGAACCTTCTCGATCATGTCCGGCGTCACCGAGGCGAGGAGCTCGTCGAGACCGATCGTGCCGTCCCCGGGTGCAGCGCTACCGCCCGTCGTCACCACGAGGTCGAGTTCGGTAAGCCGTTGTCGCAGAGCGGCATACATGGCCGCATGGTCGAAACCCCGGTGCGTTCCGGGCACGAACGCGACCTTGGTGCCGGCCTGATCGAGGATGAAACCGACCTCCCGCTCGCGATAGATGGGCACGATCGGGTTCGCGACCGCACGGAGCCGGTGGATCGCGTGGAAGACGAGCACGGCATCGGCGGAGTTGGGGAGCTGGAACGACACGACGTCACCCGGTCCGACACCACGGGCCGAGAGTGCCGCTGCCAGCCGGAGCGAGCCGCGCTCGACGTCGGCGAACGTGAGACGCCGGGTCCCGTCGACGACTGCGACGGCGTCGGGACACAGCGCCGCCGCACGTTCGACGAAGAAGTCGAGAGTTCGACCCTGCCAGTGTCCGGCCGCGCGGTACCGGGCGGCGAGGTCGGGGTGTGGAGAGTGCGTGGGACGCATGGTGATTCCTCTGGGGACTCTTGCCGAATTCTCGTGACGCGTTCTAGAGTAACGCACGTCTCACTAAATATGTACATATTAGGTCGGCCGCACTGGCGTCCCCTCCCAGAAAGAGACCTCATGGCAACGCAGGATCAACGGAGCCGGCGAGCGGTCGTCGCCGCCGGAATCGGAACGGTCGTCGAGTACTACGACCTGACGGTGTACGCCTACCTGGCGGTCGTGGTCAGCCCGCTGTTCTTCCCGAGTGACGACCCCACCGCATCACTGCTCTCGAGCCTCGCGGTCTTCGCGTCGGCCTACCTCATGCGCCCGATCGGCGGCATCTTCTTCGGACGCCTCGGCGACCGCTTCGGCCGCAAACGCGCCCTGCTCGTCTCGGTGATCCTGATGGGCGTCGGCACCACGCTGATGGCGCTGCTCCCCACATACGCCGCCGTCGGCGTCCTGGCGCCCGCCTTGCTGGTGATAGCCCGACTCCTGCAAGGA
This sequence comes from Gordonia terrae, assembly GCF_051789125.1. Classification (GTDB taxonomy): domain Bacteria; phylum Actinomycetota; class Actinomycetes; order Mycobacteriales; family Mycobacteriaceae; genus Gordonia; species Gordonia terrae_A. The sequence continues at coordinate 5,002,180 of NZ_CP196526.1, forward strand.
TTCTCGGCGGGTGGAGAGCTCGGCGGTGCACTGACCTACGTCTACGAGATCGTCGGACCCAAGCGCCGGGGACTCGGCGGGTCGATCGTCGCGCTCGGTTCCAACAGCGGCTTCGCGCTGGCCGCGATCGTCGTGGCCACGACCTCGGCGCTGACCTCGGACACCCAGATGGAGAGCTGGGGATGGCGCATCCCGTTCGTCGCCGGCCTGCCGTTGCTGGTGCTGTGCCTCTGGCTCCGGACCCGGATCGAGGACTCCCCGGAGTTCACCGAGACCGCCGCCCGGAGTGAAGTTCCCAAGACACCGCTCCGAGATCTGCTGCGCCACCATCCCTTCCAGGTACTGCAGGTCTTCGGACTGGGGATCGCGCAGAACGCGACCGGGTATATGGTGCTCACCTACATGGGCATCCACCTCGTGCGTGAGGGTGGATACGGCCAGACCGCCGTCACCTGGACCGCGGCCGGGGTCATCGTGTTCATCGCCGCGACGATGCCGTTGGCGGGAATCCTGGTGGACCGCTTCGGCAGTCGGCCCGTCGTCATCGCCGGCCTGTTGACCGCGGCGGTGCTGGCCTACCCGGCGATGGCGTTGATGACAGGCCACGGACTCGCGGTGGCCGCGATCGCGTTCGCCCTCTTCGCCCTCTGCACTCCACTGATCCAGGTGGGTACCGCACCGCTGTTCCCCTCGCTGTTCGACACCAGGGTCCGACTGACCGGCGTCGCGCTCGGTTTCAACCTGTCGACGGTGCTCGCAGGCGGGACCGCCGCCTACATCGCCACCTGGCTCATCGACCGGACCGGCAACTCGCTCGCACCCGCCTACTTCCTCATCGGGTCCAGTGCGATCGGCCTGATCACGCTGGCCACGATCAGGCGACGGATGCGGCCTGAGGACGACCGGGCCGCCGGGGACGTCCTGACGACCCCGGCCCGATCCTGAGGGGTCGATCCCCCTCGGGGGAGAGGCCCCCTACCTCGCCCGCGCCGGTTCGGCATACTGTTCGGGAACTCTTTCTTCGAACCCGGAGGTTCCCGTGGCCAGTGGTCTCGTCGCCTTGCTCGATGACATCGCCACCCTCACCCGGGCGGCCGCCGCGTCACTCGACGACATCGGGGCAGCAGCCGGCAAGGCGAGTGTCAAGGCAGCGGGCGTCGTCGTCGACGACACCGCGGTGACCCCGCGTTACGTCGACGGATTCACCCCCGACCGCGAGTTGCCGATCGTGCGCAAGATCGCCATCGGCTCCATCCGCAACAAGCTGCTGATCATCCTGCCCGTGGCGATGATCCTGAGCCAGTTCCTGCCCCAGGCGCTCCCCTACCTGCTGATCGCCGGCGGCCTCTTCCTCTGCTACGAGGGCGCGGAGAAGGTGTGGGAGGCGGTCGGCGGAGGTCATCACGCCGAGACGACCACCGCCGGCCAGGGCGGACCCGAGTTCGAGAAGACGATGGTCAACGGCGCCATCCGGACCGATCTGATCCTGTCGGCCGAGATCATGGTCATCTCGCTGTCCTCGGTGGAGTCCGAGCCGTTCTGGACCCGCCTCGCGGTACTGATCGTCGTCGCCTTCCTGATCACCGCCCTCGTCTACGGTGTGGTCGCCATCATCGTGAAGATGGACGACGTCGGGCTGTCGCTCGCCCAGCGGGAGTCGACGACGCTCCAGAAGATCGGGCGCGGTCTGGTCGTCGCGATGCCCAAGATCATGTCGACCCTCACCGTCGTCGGCATCGCCGCGATGCTGTGGGTCGGCGGACACATCCTGCTCGTCAACGTCGGTGAAGCCGGGTTCCATTGGCCCGCCGACCGGCTCCATGACGTCGAGCACTGGTTCGGCCATCTCGTCCACGGTGGATTCGGCTCCGTGCTGTCCTGGACCGCCGGAACGGTGCTCTCCGCCATCGTCGGACTCGTCGTCGGCGCCATCATCGTGGCCGTCCTCCACGTGATCCCGCGTCGCAAGAAGGACGCCGCGGCCCACTAGGCGCGACACATCGTGACCACGTGGGAACTGCTGGCCGTCCTCCTCGCCGGAGTCGGAGCGGGAGCGATCAACGCGGTGGTCGGCAGCGGCACACTCATCACGTTCCCGACACTGGTCGCATTCGGCGTACCTCCGGTGACGGCGACGATGTCCAACGCCATCGGCCTCGTCGCGGGTGGCGTGTCCGGGACCTGGGGCTACCGGCGGGAGCTCGAGGGTCAGTGGCCGCGCCTGCGATGGCAGATACCGGCGAGCTTCGGCGGCGCACTCGTCGGCTGCTGGTTGTTGCTGCACCTGCCCGAGCGGGTGTTCGAGACGATCGTGCCGATCCTGCTGGTCGGGGCGCTGGTGCTGGTGGTCGCTCAGCCCCGCATCCAGAAGTGGGCAGGTGCGCGATCGGACCGAGCCGACCCCCTGTCGGAGGGCCCGCTGTCAGGCGGCCCAGTGTCCGGCGGCCCGGTGTCAGGCGGCCCAGTGTCCGGCGGCCCGGTGTCAGACCTGCCCGGTTCAGTCCGACTCACTCCTGTCCGTCTCGTCCTGATGGTCGCGGGCACGTTCGCCGTCGGCGTCTACGGCGGCTATTTCACCGCCGCGCAGGGCATCCTCCTGATGGCCATCCTCGGCGTCGTGGTGCCCGACCATCTCCAGCGGATGAACGCCGCAAAGAATCTGCTGTCGCTGGTCGTCAACGTGGTCGCGGCGGTGACCTACACGCTCGTGGCATTCGACCGCATCGACTGGTCGGCCGCGGCGGTCATCGCGATCGGATCGCTGGCGGGCGGTGTCATCGGCGCCCGTTACGGACGACGACTCTCGCCGCGAGCGTTGCGCGCGGTGATCGTCGTCGTAGGCTTGATCGGCTTGTGGCGCCTACTCGCGTGAGCCGGATCGAGGTCGCATGCGATCTCGTTTCGTCGATGCGACTTCGATCGAGGTCGCGCGGCCGAACTGAAGTCGCATGCGACGTCGATCCCGAACCCGCCGCCCACCACGCGTCGGCGATGGACAATGTGCGCACATCCGGTGTAACCGAGGAGTGACGATGGTCGATTGGGACGGCGCGCGATACGCCGACGTGAGCGCCCTGCAGCGCATGGTCGCGGAAGAGTCGATCGGCGACCTCGAACTCGAGGGCGACGAGCGCCTTCTCGACATCGGCTGCGGCGACGGATTCATCACGATGCTCCTCGCCGAGCGTCTGCCGTCGGGGACGGTCGTGGGGGTCGACGCCTCGCGACGGATGATCGAGCGTGCGCTGGCACGTGTGCCCGCGGACAACCTGCGGGTGCAGTTCCACGTGGACGACGTCCTGTCGTTGCCCTTCGACCGGGATTTCGACATCGCGGTGTCGTTCAACGCCTTGCACTGGGTCCACGACCAGCGTGCCGCGCTCGCCGGGATCGCGCGGAGTCTCGTCGAGGGTGGTCGTGCCGTACTCCAGATGGTCTGCGCGACAGAACGATCGAGTATCGAAGACGTGGCCATGGAGGTCGCCACCGGGGCACGCTGGCGCGGCTTCTTCTCGGATTTCGAGACACCCTACGTGCATGTCAGGCCGGACAGGTTTCGCGAACTCGCCGGCGACGCCGGTTTCTCCGTCGACGCCGTGACGGTGAAAGACCTGGACTGGCAATTCGATTCGGTGGCCGACTTCCGCGACTGGTTCGCCGTCGGCGCGTCGGACTGGACGAGCCGCCTGCCGGCGGGCGATGGGGAGGCGTTCGTGGGCGACGTCATCGACCGGTACGAGGCGGTGGTCGGGAAGCCCGCACTGTTCCGATTCAGCCAGTTGCGGGCGTCGCTCACGAAGCCGACGCGCGACCGCTGACACGCCCGCGCGTGCACAACCAGCCGGCACTGTGACTTAACTCACTCCGCTGCCCGTCACGTCTCGACCCTCGGTAGGTGTCTTGGATGACGAGGATCTCCAGACGAGGAGGGTGCGGTGGTCCAGATTGTGGTCATCGGGGCAGGTTACGCGGGGGTCATGGCCGCCAACCGCATCGCCGGTTCGGGCTCTCCTGACACAGGGGTGACAGTGATATGCCCGCATGCGCGGTTCGTACAGCGAATCCGCCTGCACGAACATGCGGCGGGTACATCATCGGCTGTGGTCCCGCTCCACACGGTCCTGAACGACTCGGTCACCGTCGTGCGAGACCGCGCCGTGGAGATCACGGATCAGAAGGTCATGCTGTCGACCGGGGACATACGTCACTTCGACGTCCTGATCTATGCAGTGGGCAGCGGTGATCCGCCCGGGTCGACCGGCGCGGGCTTCGCGATCGGGGTGCCGGAGGACGCGTTTGCGCTGACCGGCCGTCTGCGCTCATTGACCGGCAACGCGCCGGTGACAGTGATCGGCGGTGGACTGACCGCAGTGGAAACCGCCGCGGAAATCGCCTTTGCCAGGTCCGATCTCAGTGTTCGATTGATCGCGGGCACGATCTGCGACGGCCTCCCCGAAAGCAGCAGGCAACGAGTGATCCGCGAACTCGACAAGCTCGGTGTCGCCGTCACGACGGGGAGCCATGTCACCGCGGTCACCGATGACGCTGTGCGAGTGAACGCCGGAAGGGAGTTCGCGAGCGATTGCACCGTCTGGGCGAGCGGATTCCGCATCCCGGATCTGGCTCGGCACAGCGGCTTGCCCACCGACCCCCTCGGACGTCTCCGTGTCGACCAGAAGCTGATCAGCGCCGGAAACTCGAGGGTGATCGGGGCCGGAGACGCGGTCGTGCTCGCCGGAACACCGTTTCGGATGAGTTGCCAGGCGGCCCTGCCGATGGGAGCGCACGCGGCCGACACGGCGATCCGCCTTGTGAAAGGTATTGAGCCACAGCCGTTCACGATGGGCTTCATCGCTCAGGCAGTGAGCCTGGGACGGCACTCGGCGATCGTGCAGGGCACTCACCGTGACGACTCATCGGCGCGATGGCGGTTGTCGGGGAGCACCGCTGCAACGATGAAGGAACTGGTCTGTCGCTCGACTGTGTGGGCGATGCGCCACCCTCGGGCCTACCGTTGGGTGCCGGGCCCTGCGTCCCGCTCGAGCGGGGAGGTGGTCAACGGATGAGCGACGAGACGATGTCGCCCGCCGAGTCCGCCGCGAGGGACCACGCAGAGGTGTTCATGGAGTTCCGGCCGCTCCTGTTCACTCTCGCCTACGAGATCCTGGGCTCGGTCAGCGATGCCGACGACATCCTCCAGGAGAGCTACCTCCGTTGGCGCGGAGTCGACCTCGGAGGCGTGGAACATCTCCGACGGTATCTGGTTCAGACCGTCACCCGTCAGTCCCTCAATCATTTGCGTACCCTCCGTCGACGCCGCGAGACCTACATCGGGAACTGGCTTCCCGAACCCTTGGTGACCGCATCCGAAGTCGACGCGGACGCCGTTCTCGCCGAGGGGCTTTCGATGGCGATGCTGGTGGTGCTGGAATCACTGACACCCGAGCAGCGTGTCGTTTTCGTGCTTCGAGAGGTGTTCGGCTTCTCCGCGGCCGAGATCGCGGAGATGACCCGTAAGAGCGAGGCGGCCGTCCGGCAACTCACTCACCGCGCGAGACAGAGCGTGCAGGCACGCCGCCCACGCTTCGAGCCCGAACCGGAAAAGGCGGAGGAGTTGGTCGCCCGCTTCTTGCTGGCGGCCCAAGGCGGCAACCTCCAGGAACTGATGGACGTGCTGGCACCCGACGTCGTGCAGATCTCCGATGGCGGCGGAAAGGTCGCTGCTGCACGCCGTCCCCTCACCGGGAGCGAAGACGTGGCTCGCTTCTCGATCGGGGTCGCACGCACCAGTCCACCGACGCTTCGAGTCGAGCTCATCCGATGCAACGCGATGCCGACGGCACTGTTCTGGAACGGGGACCGACGCGACTACGCGCTGCTGTTCCAGGTGGTCGAGGGCCGAATCCGAGGGCTGTACGCGATTCGCAACCCGGACAAGTTGAACTCCCTCCATCGCTCCCCACGAGTCGCCCGATGAAAGGAACGACACGATGAAAGCTCTGATTGTGTGCACCTCGGTGAGTCATGGCAACACCAGACTGGTCGCCGACGCCATGGGGTCGGTTCTGCACGCCCGGGTCGTCACACCGGGGAACGTCGACCTCGTCGATCTCGCGGCCTACGACCTCATCGGATTCGGTTCCGGCATCTACAACCTGAACTTTCACCGCGATGTGCGCAAGTTTGTCGAGTCAGTGCCGCACGGACAGCGCGCACGCGCATTCGTGTTCTCCACGAGCGGACTACCCGAGCCGAGGTTCCGCCAGTACTCGAAGCTGCTGGCCGACGATCTCGAGGACCGCGGTTACGAGGTGGTGGGCACCTTCTCGTGTCGAGGAATCGACACCTGGTGGCCGTTTCGACCCCTGGGAGGGATTCGGAAGGGCCGGCCCGACGCCGGCGACATCGAGGCCGCCGGCGCCTTCGCACGCGCGCTGTTGGACGGAGCCGGCGCGCCGCTGAATCACTCCGGGACGTAGTTGAACGTGTCCGGGTCCGGCCCGATGCGCTCGTCGGCGTTGAGTGCGTCGATCTTGGCGACCTCGTCGTCGGACAGGTCGAAATCGAACAGCGCGAAGTTCTCCTCGACGCGTGCGCGGGTGACGGACTTCGGGAAGACGATGTCGCCGCGCTGGATGTGCCAGCGCAGGGTCACCTGCGCGGCCGAGCGGTCCTTCGCCTTGGCGATCTCGGTGATCACCGGATCGTCGACCACCTTGCCCTGTGCGATCGGCGACCACGCCTCGGTGGCGATACCGTGCTCGGCGTTGAAAGCGCGCAGAGAGGTCTGCGTGAGGTACGGATGCACCTCGATCTGGTTGACGGCGGGCACGACGTCGGTGTCGTCGAACAGCCGCTGCAGGTGGGCCTGCTGGAAGTTGGATACGCCGATGGCCCGCGCCTTGCCGTCCGCGTAGGCCTTCTCGAGGGCCTTCCACGTCTGCACGTAATCGCCGACCTCGGGCAGCGGCCAGTGGATCAGGAAGAGGTCGATCTGCTCGAGGCCCAGGTCCGAGAGAGTGCCGTCCAGCGCCTTGAGCGCGTCGTCGTAGTCGTGGAAACCGTTGTTCAGCTTGCTGGTGACGAAGATCTCGTCGCGGGCGAGTCCGGAGTCGCGGACCGCTTCACCGACGCCCTTCTCGTTGCCGTACATCTCGGCGGTGTCGATGTGCCGATACCCCACCTCGAAAGCGGTGAGAGTGGCCTCGCGGGTGTCCTCCGGCGGGACCTGAAAGACTCCGAATCCCAACTGCGGGATGGTGATTCCATTGTTGAGCGTGATGGTGGGGACTGCCATAGGGTGTGTCCTTTCTCCGTACCCGGCGACTGCGCCGTCGTGATGCGACGGTGGCCGGGTCTCGTCATCGGCGGCCGCCTGTCACGCGGCCCTGTCGAGGTTCAAGGCGCTCGGCGCGCCCGGTATTCCGAGCGACGTCGATGTGGGAGGGCCTCGAGGCCCGGGGACTCGGGCGAACAAAATTCGCCCTGGGGTTTCGCAACGGCCGGTATGTGTGAAAGAGTTGAGAGGCGGCTGTCGGTCTCGATGGTCGCTGAACTGAAGAAAGAAGTACAGCAGTATGGCACAGGGAACCGTCAAGTGGTTCAACGGCGAAAAGGGCTTCGGCTTCATCGCTCCCGACGATCAGGGCGCAGATGTCTTCGTCCACTACTCCTCGATCACCGGTAGCGGATTCCGCAACCTCGAAGAGAACCAGCGCGTCGAATTCGACGTCGAGCAGGGTGCCAAGGGCCCCCAGGCTACCAACGTCAGCGCGCTCTGAGCTCCTGACTTTCGCGAAGCGCCCCCTCTGACCTCGGTCAGGCGGGGCGCTTCGTCGTATGTGGACATTCTTCTCCCCGCCCGAGCTGGCGTCGATCGCGCAGAAGCCGTCACCCCAGCTCGACATCGGTCCTGACCGAAACAGTCCCCACCTGAAGTCGGCGGCGTCACAATGAGGCGTGGTGCCTCTCCCGCGACCGCGGCGACGTCGCTCGCGGAGGTCGGCACGGACCGATGGAACGTGAGGGTGATGCGAGTGACCGATCCGGTGGTGGTCCTGACCAAGGCCCGAACGGCGTGTGAGATCCGGGCGGTGACCGACTGGACGTCGGCCAACTACCCGCAAGCCCGCATCGTCGGCCCGGCGGTCGACATCGACTTCGACGAACTGTCGCCGAACACCCTTCTCGTGCCCGTCCGCGCAGTATGGCTGCCTGCGGTCCGGCAGGGAGAGCGACGGGTCACTCTCGGCGACGTACTGGTCCTGTCGAATCCGCGACGCCCGCTCGGCATCGTGCAGCCGATCATCCGCAAGCGCCGGCCCGACAGTCTCCGCGTCGTCGCCGGTGCACCCGCGACGATCGCGGAACTGCGCGAACGTTATTCGCAGCACCAGGCGGAGGGTGAGCCCTTCGCCGAGTTCGTCGTGTTCCAGGCATCGATGTCGGCCGAACGCGCCGAACGTCAGATCGTCGGCGACCGCTACAAGGTGCCCCGGCTGGTGGCTGAACAGATCAGCAGCTCATCGCGGTTCCAGACTTCGGCAGCCAAGCTCGCCGCAGAACTGGGCAGACCGACCGATGCGGTGGTCGCCGAGGCCACCGACAAATTGTCGACGTTCGTCGCGACGCAGAGCCGACTGATGGACGACATCTTCTCGGCGACGTTCAGCCGACTGCACGAACGCGCCTGGAACGTCACCGTCGACGTCGACAACCTGAACACCTTGCGCACCCTGAACAAGTCGACCGGTCTGGTGTTCCTGCCGTCACACCGGTCCTATGTCGATCCCCTGGTCCTCGCCACGGTGTTGCGCGACAACGATTTTCCGCCGAACCTCGTGCTGGGCGGCAACAACCTGTCGTTCTGGCCGGTCGGGCCGGTGGCGCGGCGGGCCGGGATGATCTTCATCCGACGCAAGTTCGGCGCCGACCCCGTCTACAAGTTCGCGATGCGTTCCTATCTCGCCTACATCGTCGAGAAGCGCTTCAACCTGGAGTGGTACATCGAGGGCGGTCGCAGCCGGACGGGCAAACTCCGCAAGCCGAAGCTGGGACTGCTCACCTACGTCGTCGACGCGGTCGGTCAACTCGAGGAGGCCGATGTGACGATCGTGCCGACGTCGATCGTCTACGACCAGCTGCAGGAGATCGGCGCGATGGCCGCCGAGGACGCCGGCGGCACCAAGAAGCCGGAGGGCGTCGGGTGGTTGCTGCGCTATGCCAAGGCCCAGCGAAACTACCTGGGAGAGGCGCGGGTACGGTTCGGCACCCCCATCTCCTTGCGTGCCGCGCTCGACGACGCGGGTGAAGGGCGCGCGCGACTCGAGAAGGTGGCGTTCCGCGTGATGGACGAGATCAACTCGGCCACACCGATCTCGGCGACGTCGCTCGCCGGTTTCGCACTCCTGGGCGCACAGGACCGTGCCTACACGCTCGCCGAGATCGAGGCGATCCTCGCGCCGTTGCTCGACTACATCGACCGCCGGGACCTTCCCGGTCCCGACCCGGCGCTGTGCCGGGGCACCGGACTGGCCCAGACCCTCCGGGTCCTGGCGGGCAACGGGGTCGTGAGCTGTTACGACGGTGGCTCCGAACCGGTCTGGTCGATCGTGGCGGACAATCATGCGGTCGCCGCGTACTACCGGAACGGCGCATTGCACCACTTCGTCGACCGCGCGATCGTCGAGGTCGCGATGCTCGCGGTCGCCGAAGGCGACGTCCGGGCGGGCCACCATCCGGCACCGGACCACACCGGTGGCACCGAGGACCACGCGCAGCAGGCGACTGCGACCGGGAGCGGGCCATCGGTGGACGAAGGACTGCTCGCCGCGTCCCAACGAGAAGCCCTACGCATCCGCGATCTGCTGAAGTTCGAGTTCTTCTTCCCGCCGAAAACCGAGTTCCTGCACCGCCTCGGCCTCGAACTCGATTTCCTCGCCCCCGGCTGGCGCGCGGTCACCCCGACCCAGGAGTGGACGTATGAGGTACTGCACGGACACACCGGCGGACTCCTCGCACGTCGCACCCTGCAGCCGTTCTTCGATGCCCAGCTGGTGTTCGCGACCAGGCTCGTCGAGCTCGGGGACAGCGCCCGCGAGAAGGACGACCTGATCGCCGACTGCCTCGGACTCGGCCGCCAGCTCGCACTGCAAGGCGTTGTGCGGAGCAAGGATTCGGTGTCGAAGGATTTGTACGACGGCTGCTACCAGCTCGCCGACAACCGCGGCCTGATCGATGGCGAGGACCACGAGGACGTCGCTGCCGCACGGCACAGCTGGCTCGACGAGGTGGAATCGATGCGTAAACGCCTCGCGCGCATCGCGTCGATCGAGGAGATCCAGCCCGCGGTGTGGTCCGAGGTCGCACCGTGAGCGCTTTCACCGATCGCATGCGGGCCATCCGTGCCGCACCCACCGGAAAGAAGGTGGCCGCCCTCTTCGATTACGACGGCACGCTCATCGAGGGGTTCTCGGCAGCGGCCATCATGCGTGCGCGGTTGCGCAGCATGGAGTTCGGCTTCGGCGAGCTCGCAGACTTTCTCCTCATCGGGTTGCGCGGCGTCGTCTCCGAACAGGACTACGCGGAGGTGCTCGACGCCACGCGTCCGACCTTCGCGGGTAAGACATACGCGGAGCTCATCGAGTTCGGCGAGCATCTCTTCAAATACGAGACCGCGGCCAAGCTGCGGCCCCAGATGTGGCAGATCCTGCGCGCGCACCGGGAGATGGGCCACACCATCGTCATCGCGTCGTCGGCCACGAGGTTCCAGATCGAACCGATCGCGCGCGAGATCGACGCCGACTTCGCCCTTGCCACCGACGTCGAGGTGATCGACGGGGTGGTGACCGGCAACATCCGGGGCCGTCCCCTCTGGGGGCCGGGGAAGGCTGCCGCGGTCCGGAGCCTCGCGCGGGCCAACGACATCGACCTCGCGGCGTCTTTCGCCTACAGCGACGGCAACGAGGACATCCCGTACCTGGAGTCGGTGGGCAACCCGGCGGCGGTCTCGCCGCGCCGAATCCTTCGGGCGGAGGCCGAATCCCGTGGGTGGCCGATCATCGACCTCAAGAATCCGACGTACAACCGGGCGGGGATGCTGGCCCGCACCGGCGCCTTCTACGGGTCGTTCCTCGCCTCGGCGGCCGTGGGTGTCACGAGCGGCTTGCTGCGCCGCGATCCCGCCGCGCTCGTCGAAGCACTGCCCGCGGGAACCGACGTGGGACTCGCCCTCGCCGGTGTCCGCGTGCAGGTTCTCGACGGCGGTGAGTACCTCACCTCGGCCCGCCCGTGCGTGTTCCTGTTCAATCACCAGTCGAAACTCGATCTCCCGGTGATGATCAACCTCGTCCGATCGGAGGCGACGGGCGTCGCCAAGAAGGAGGTACAGCGGGTCCCGGTGATCGGGCAGATCCTCCAGCAGGCGGGCCTGGTGTTCATCGACCGGGCCGACCCAGGCCGTGCGATCGAACAGCTGGCACCTGCGGTGAAGGCCCTGCGCGAACAGGGGATGTCGCTGGTCGTCGCGCCCGAGGGCACCCGCTCGCCGACACCCCGTATCGGCCGGTTCAAGAAGGGCCCGTTCCACATCGCGATGCAGGCCGGTGTCCCCGTCGTCCCCGTCGTGTTGCGCAACACCGGTGAACTGATGTGGCGGGGTTCGCAACTCATCCGACCGGGGACGGTCGAGGTGATGGTTCTGCCACCGGTGCCGACCGACGACTGGAGCGCCGACGAGATCGGGGCGCGAGCAGAAGAGGTGCGGCAGTTGTACGTCACCGCGCTTGCCGACTGGCCACTCGGGCGGTTCGCGGACGACTCGGCGGAACCACCGGTGGAAGTACCCGAGGAGAGGGAAGTGTGAGCGACACCGAACCGACGCAGGACGACGACCGCCCGCTCGACTGGGCCAGCGAACCCCATATGAGCTCGGTGGACACCATCATGTGGCGCGGTGACACCGACCGGCGCATGCGAGGCACCATCTGCATGCTGGAGATCTGGGACTGCGACCCGGACTGGGATCGGCTGGTCGCCGCGCACGAGTGGGCCAGTCGTATGGCGCCCCGGTTCCGGCAGCGCGTCGTCGACTCACCGTTCGGTACCGGAACACCGAGCTGGGCAGTCGATCCCGACTTCGACCTGCACTACCATCTGCGTCGGATCCGCCTCGGCGGAGACGGCAGCATGCGCGAGTTGCTCACCACCTGTGAGCAACTCGCGATGACCGCACTCGACGCCGCCCGACCGCCGTGGGAGGGCATCCTGATCGAGGGGCTCCCCGACGGCAGGGCCGCGTACTTCCTGAAAGCGCACCACGCGCTCACCGATGGTCTCGGGGCGATCATCGGACTCGCACAGCTGCATTCGCCCACACGCGAACACAATCCACGCAAACCGCAGCCGCCGAGCCCCGAGCCGGTCAACATCGGCACGCTGGATCTCCTCCGCCGCCAGTTCGGCGAAGAGGTTCGACGCATCCCTCATCGGCTGGACACCACCGTCAAAGGTGTCCGGGCGCTTGCTCATCCTCGCCGCGCCCTGAGCACCGCGCTGCGGTACGGGCGTTCGGTGCCGAGGGTCGCCGGGCTCGTCAGCCCACCCGGGTCGCCACTACTCGCACACCGCTCCCTGTCATGGAGATTCAGTGCCTTCGAGGTTCCGTTCGCCGACCTCAAGGCGGCGGCAGCGGCGACGAACGCCTCGATCAACGACGTGTACCTCGCCGGGCTCGTGGGCGGTTTCCGTCTCTACCACGAGAAGATGGGCTCTCCGGTGGAGACGATGCCGGTCGCGATCCCCATCTCGGTACGTCGCCCGGAGGATCCCGCGGGCGGCAATCGCATCGCCGTGGGACGCCTGGCCGGCCCGGTCGGCATCGCCGATCCCTTCGAGCGGGTGCTCACGATCCGCGAGCAGGTGCGCGTGGCCCGCCACGAACCCGCGGTCGACATCTTCAACACGCTGGGTTCGGTGATGGCGTGGTTGCCCGGGTCGGTGCTGATGCAGTTCAGCGGGACCACCAGCCAGAACGACCTGCAGGCCAGCAACGTCCCCGGAATCCCCTGGGACACCTATGTGGCCGGCGCGAAGGTGGAACGCATGTTCCCCTTCGGGCCGCTGCCGGGTTGCGCGATGATGGCGACGATGATCACCCACAACGGGATCGCTTGTCTCGGAATCAATTCCGACGGTGCGGCGATCGCCGACCTCGAGTTGTTCGCGGACTGCCTGGTCGCCGGATTCGGTGAGGTCCTCGCTCTCGCCGCCGACGACGACGTGGTGCCGGGAGTTCTGCGGCGGGTGGTGTGACCGCTCAGATCTGCCAGCGCACGGGCCGGGAGATGATCTCGCGCAACCGGCGACGGTAGTACCGGGCCGACTCCTGGTTGAACACGTCCATCGCCGCCGCGGTGGCCTCGACGTCGCGGGCCCGCATCGCATCGAGGATGTCCTGCTGTAGTTCGAAGGCCGCCAGGCGCGTCGCGATCGGGTGCTCGTCGGGCTCGGCGTCGCGCACGAGCAGCCACAGCGTCTCCATCACGACCCGCAGGGCGGGATTGCCCGCAGCCTCGTAGACACCGCGCTGAAAGGCCGCGTTGTTCTCCTGGAAGTTGTCGTGGTCCTCGGGATGCTCACGCATCCGGTCCAGCGCGGCCTGCATCGCATCGAGCTGATCGTCGGTGACGTTCTGCGCCGCGGCGCGCGCGACCATCGGTTCGAGCATCAGCCGCACGTCGATGACATCGCTGATGTTGGCGCCGTTGATCTGCAGGAAGAGCTTCATGATGTTGCCGAGGGAATCGAGCTCGGGCCGCTTGGCGATGGGGCCGCCACCGATCCCGGCCTTGATCGTCACGAGATCGCGGCTCTCGAGCAACCGTAGCGCCTCGCGCACCGTAGTCCGGGCCACTCCGTACTCAGTGACCATCTCCTTCTCGGTGGGCAACCGTTGGCCCTCGACGATGCCGCCGCCGAGAATCTCGTCGGCCACCATGTTGGCCACCCGCGCGGACATCTTCTGTCCACGAGGCTGACGGGTGTCGGGCTCGTCGGCGACGGTCATGGGTCTCCCGTGTGTGCGCAGGTCGGTCGGTGTCGATACCTTACCGACCTCGGCGTCCGGTGGTTCGCGAACAAGCCGGTTATCCGGGCCCTGCAGTTTCTACATCGAGAACTCTGTACATATTTACTGTGCTCCGATACCGTGAGCCCATCACGATCTGTTCGCACCCGCCGTCCGTGCGCACCGCGCCGTCAGCGGAGCGGTGAGATCGGCGCGGCTCACGAGAGATAGGCATACGAGATGACGACAATTACTGCATCAGAGCATCTCTCGGTCACGATGCGTGAGTCCGGTGTCGCGTGTGTCGAGCTGGCCAGAGGCAAGGTCAACGCCGTGGACGGGCAGATGTACGACGAGATCGCCGCCACCTTCGACGCTCTGTCCGACGACCAGGAGGTGCGCGCGATAGTCCTGACCGGGCGTGGTCGCATCTTCTGCGCGGGCAACGACATCAATGAGTTCCGGACCATGTCCACCATCAGCGGCGACATCGCCATGCGACGCGCAAGGCGCGCGCTGTTCAGCATCCGCGATTGTCACCTGCCCGTCGTCGCGGCGGTCAACGGCCCCGCCCTCGGAAGCGGATTCGGCTTCGTCGCCCTGTCGGATCTCGTCATCGCCTCGGAACGAGCCACATTCGGACTTCCGGAGATGAACGTCGGCGTCCTCGGTGGCGGCCGGTTCACCGCGCGGATGCTGCCCGAGCAGGCGATGCGCCGGATGTTCCTCACGGCCGAACCCGCCGACGCGGCCACACTGGCGCACTGGGGTGCGCCGATCGAGGTCGTCGCTCATGACGAGCTGATGGAGATCGCCGTAGCGCGGGCCCGGTCGATCGCGGCGAAGAGCCGGCACGCCATCGTGCTCGCCAAGCAGTCGCTGAACGGATGCGAGGACCTCGACATCCGGCGCGGCTATGAGCTCGAACAGTCGTTCACCGTACGGCTCTCCGAACACCCCGATTCGAAGACGGCCGTCGAAGCACAGGTCGCCGACCTGGCCAGGGGCTGATCACGATGACATCGACCGCCACCTCGCCGACCTCGACCGCGACACCCGACGAGTACGCCCAGGAGTGCCGAGCCTGGCTCGATGCCAACCTGCCGCCGCGTACCGCCGCCACCGACGAGCCGAACTACGCGATCTTCCACGACCGGACCCACGACGAGGAGCGCGCCCTCATCGATGCCGCGCGCGCATGGCAGGCCCGACGCGTCGACGCCGGCTTCGGCGCGATCACCTGGGGTCCCGAATGGGGTGGCCCCGGGCTGAGCGCCAGTCATGAGCGGGTGTACGTGAACATGGAGCGCGAGTACCAGGCGCCCGATCGCCACGAGAACGTGCTCGTGACCGTCGATCTGGTCGCGCCGACACTGCACGTACTCGGGACGCCGGATCAGCAGCAGCGCTTCGTCCGATCCTTCCTGCGCACCGACGAGCTGTGCTGCCAGCTCTTCTCCGAACCCGGCGCCGGTTCCGATCTCGCCGGTCTGCGCACCAAGGCGGTGCGGACCGGAGATACCTGGCGGGTCAACGGGCAGAAGGTGTGGAGTTCGGGCGCGCAGTTCTCCGAATGGGGACTGCTGATCGCCCGGTCGGACACCTCCGTCCCCAAACACAAGGGCATGACGGCGTTCATGGTGCCGATGGACGCCCCCGGGGTCGACGTGCGGCCCATCCGCCAGATGTCCGGCGGCTCCACCTTCAACGAGGTCTTCCTCAACGACGTCGAGATCCCGGACGAGATGCGGATCGGCGCGGAGGGTGACGGCTGGAAGGTCGCGCTCACCGTCCTCGGATTCGAACGCAGTTCCAGCGCCGGGATCGTCAGCGCCGGAGGCAACAGTGCCGACCTCGTCCGCCTGGCCCGGACACTGGGCATCGCCGACGATCCGCTGGTGCGGCAGCGTCTCGGCGACGCGGCCATCTACGAGCGCGCGTCGGCACTGATGGTGGCGCGCAACGCCGAACGCGAACAGGCCGGCGCCGTCCCCGGAGTCGAGGGTTCGATCGGCAAGCTCGTGTGGACCCAGAATCTCAAACGCGTGGGCGACGCGGCCGCGACGTTCCTGGGCACCCGAATCCTGGCCGACACCGGCGAACCCGGCACGTTCGCCTGGACCGAGCACCTTCTCGGCGCACCGGGTTACCGAATCGCCGGCGGTTCGGACGAGATCCAGCGCAACATCATCGGCGAACGCGGCCTCGGCTTGCCGCGAGAACCCCGCTAGGAGCACCATGCCTCTCGAATTGACGGTTGAACAGCGCGATCTGCGCGATGCCCTCGCGGACGCGTGGGACGACACCGCCCCGGGCACCGATGTGTGGCAGTCACTCCGGACGATGGGTCTCACCGGGATCCCGTTCCCCGAAGACGTCGGCGGCGCAGGTTCCGGCCTCAAGGACGTGGCGGTCGTGATGTCCGAGCTCGGCCGGACGATGGGCACGGCGCCGTATCTGTCGTCGGTGGTGCTCGCCGGTCACGCCCTGTTGCTCGCCGGCTCCGACGCCGCACGGGACGTACTGGGTGACATCGCTTCCGGGGGCAGGGTCGCCGCGCTGGTGACCGGCCCCGGGATCACCACCTCCGAGGTGCGCGCCGTCGTACGTGACGAGGACACACTCGTTCTCGACGGTTCTCAGCACGCGGTCGTCGACGGAGCGCGTGCCGACGTGCTCGTGGTCGTGACGGCGACCGAGTCGGGCACCGAACTGGGTGTGCTGGCCGCCGACGCCACCGGCCTGCACCGGTCCGAACTCGAAACCCTGGACTTGACACGAGAACTCGCACGCATCGAGTTCGACGGAGCCGTGGCACGGCGTATCACCGGCCCGGACGCCGAGACCCGGCTGGCGCGAGTCCGGTCGATCGCGATGATCGCGGTGGCGGCCGAACAGGTCGGCGCCGCCCGTGCGTGCCTGGACATGTCGGTGGACTACTGCAAGCACCGCACCCAGTTCGACCGCATCATCGGGTCGTTCCAGTCGATCAAACACCGTCTCGTCGACATGCTCGTGGCGATCGAGCTCGCGGAGGCCGCCATGCTGGACGCGTCCTCGGCCGACGTCCGGGGCGACGGGGAACTCGCGGTCGCGGCGGCCACCGCGCGCGTCCTGGCCTCCCGTGCGGCGATGTTCGCTGCGGAGGAGTCGATCCAGGTGCACGGTGGTATCGGCTTCACCTGGGAGCACCCCCTGCATCACTACTTCCGGCGAGCGAAGACCAACCAGTTGCTGTGGGGCGACGTCGATCAGCACGTCGAGACCGTTGCGGCCGCACTCGTGGACGGCGTCGTCGCCGGCTGATCTCCGTCTTCTCCGGTGCGTACAGCAGTGCCGGAGACGGGTTGACGAGAAGAATCCGGGCCCGCCCCAGAACCCCTGGCGCGGGCCCGGATTCGCTCGCGATCAGTGCGGGGCGAGTGTCAGCAGCAGGTCACCACCGTCGACCTCGGCCGACCCCGACACCGCGACCCGTTGCACCACACCGGAACACGGCGAGCTGATCGTCGCCTCCATCTTCATCGCCTCGATGGTGCCGACCGGCTCACCGCGTCGCAGCTCGTCGCCTTCTTTGACGGCGAGCGTCACCACGCCCGCAAAGGGTGCGGCGAGGTGTCCCGGGTCGCTGCGGTCGGCTTTCTCCGCGGCCCGCTTCGTCGACTCGACCGACCGGTCCCGCACCCGTACCGGTCGCAGCTGTCCGTTGAGGATGCACAGCACGTTACGCATCCCCGACTCGTCCGCCTCGGAGATCGCCTCCAGCCCGATGAGCAGTTCGACCCCCTTCTCCAGTTCGACGCGGTGCTCCTCCTCCTGGCGGAGTCCGTAGAAGAACTGGTTCGTCGACAGCCGCGAGGTGTCGCCGAAAGTCCGCCGGTGCTCGAGGTACTCGCGATCCGGCGCCGGGAAGAGCAGGCGGTTCAGGGCGCCGCGGCGTTCCGTCGACGTCCCCTCGAGCGCCAGGACGTCGTCGTCGGTGAGTTCCTGCGCCGGACGCGGTTCCGCCCGGCCCTCCAAGGCGCGCGTGCGCAGCGGCTCGGGCCAGCCGCCCGCCGGTTCGCCCAGGTCTCCGCGCAGGAAGTCGAGCACCGAGTCCGGGATGTCGTAGGCCGTGGGGTCGGCGGCGAACTCCTCGGCGCTCGCGCCGGCACCGACGAGCGCGAGCGCGAGGTCGCCCACGACCTTCGACGAGGGCGTCACCTTGATGAGCCGGCCCAGGGCGGCGTCGGCACCGGCATAGGCGGCCTCGACGTCCTCGAATCTGTCCGCCAGTCCCAGGGACAGTGCCTGTTGCCGCAGATTGCTCAGCTGGCCGCCGGGGATCTCATGTGCGTAGACCCGGCCGGTCGGCGCGGGCAACCCGGTGTCGAACGGTGCGTACGCGGCCCGCACCGCGGCCCAGTACGGTTCCAGCGCGCACGTCGCACCGAGGGCGATTCCCGTGTCGCGGTCGGTGTGCCGGGTCGCGGCGACGATCGCCGACAGGGGAGGCTGACTGGTCGTCCCGGCCAGGGGAGCGCTGGCCCCGTCCACGGCGTCGACGCCGGCCTCCCAGGCCGCGAGGTACGTGGCGAGCTGACCGCCCGCGGTGTCGTGCGTGTGCAGATGCACCGGTAGATCGAACCGGGATCGCAATGCGCGCACCAGCGTTGCTGCGGCCCCGGGCCGGAGCAGACCGGCCATGTCCTTGATGGCCAGCACATGGGCACCCGCCTCGACGATGTGCTCGGCCAGGGCGAGGTAGTAGTCCAGTGTGTACAGGGTCTCGCCCGGATCGCCGAGATCGCCCGTGTAGGACATCGCGACCTCGGCCACGCCGGTCCCCGTCTCGCGCACCGCGTCGATGGCCGGGCGCATCGCGTCGACGTTGTTGAGCGCGTCGAAGATCCGGAAGACGTCGACGCCGGTCGCCGCCGCCTCGCGGACGAACGCGTCGCTGACCTGCCGCGGGTACGGCGTGTACCCCACCGTGTTCTTGCCGCGCAGCAGCATCTGCAGACAGATGTTGGGCATCTCCTCCCGCAAGGCCGCCAGCCGCTCCCAGGGGTCCTCTTTGAGGAACCGCAGCGCGACGTCGAAGGTGGCCCCGCCCCAGGCCTCGACCGACCACAGCTGCGGGGTCATCCGCGCGACGTACGGTGCAACCGTCAGCAGGTCTCGGGTGCGAACACGGGTGGCCAGCAGCGACTGATGAGCGTCCCGAAAGGTGGTGTCGGTCAACGCCAGTGCGTCTGACGCGCGAAGTTCCGCGGCGAAGGCCGCGGGGCCCAGGCGGCGCAAGCGGTCGCGCGACCCTTCCGGCGGGGTGCTCGACAGATCGACGACCGGCAGCTTGTCGGAAGGATACACCGCCGACGGGCGCTCGCCGTTGGGCCGGTTCACCGTGATGTCGGCCAGGTAGCGGAGGATTCGGGTGCCGCGGTCGGCCGACGCGTGCTGGTCGAGGAGGTCGGGCCGGGACTCGATGAACGAGGTCGTCACCCGCCACTCGCCGAAGTCCTCGTCGGCCAGAACCGCCTGCAGGAACGGGATGTTGGTGGCGACCCCACGCACCCGGAACTCGGCGATCGCCCGCTGGGCGCGTGCCCTGGCGGTGGCGAGATCCCGTCCACGACAGGTCAGTTTCACCAGCATCGAGTCGAAGTGCGAACCGACCTCGGAGCCGAGCCCGACGCTGCCGTCGAGTCGCACTCCGGAGCCGCCCGGGGTGCGGTAGGCGGTGATCCGGCCGGTGTCGGGCCGGAATCCGTCGGTGACGTCTTCGGTGGTGATCCGGCACTGCACGGCGGCTCCGCGGATCTCGATCGACTCCTGGGCGAGACCGAGGTCGGCCAGAGTCGCCCCGGATGCGATCTGCATCTGCGCCGCGACGAGGTCGACGTCGGTGATCTCCTCGGTGATCGTGTGCTCGACCTGGATTCTGGGGTTCATCTCGATGAACACGTGGCGGCCGTCGGCACCGAGCAGGAATTCCACCGTGCCCGCGCAGGTGTAACCGATGTGTCGGGCGAACGCGACTGCGTCGGAACAGATCCGGTCCCGGATCTCGGGTTCGAGCCGGGGCGCGGGTGCCACTTCGACGACCTTCTGATGACGCCGCTGCAGCGAACAGTCCCGTTCGTACAGGTGGATGACCTCGCCTGTGGCGTCGGCCAGGATCTGCACCTCGATGTGCCGGGCGTCGACCACCGCTCGCTCCAGGAACACCGTCCCGTCGCCGAAGGCCGTCGTCGCCTCCCGCGATGCGGCCTCGATCGCCGCGCGCAAACCCTCGGGCCGGTCGACCCGGCGCATGCCTCGACCACCCCCGCCGGCGACCGCCTTCACGAACAGGGGGAATCCGATCTCCTCGCCTGCCGCCGCCAGTTGGTCCACATCGTTGGACGGGGCCGAGGAGGACAGCACCGGCAGGCCCGCCTCCGCCGCCGCGGCCACAGCCAGCGACTTGTCGCCGGCCAGCTCCAGCACGTCGGCGGACGGTCCGACGAACGTGATCCCCTGAGCCGCACACGCGCGTGCCAGCGCGGGATTCTCCGACAGGAAGCCGTACCCCGGGTAGACGGCGTCGGCTCCGGCGGCGACCGCGGTGCGGACCACCTCGTCGACCGAGAGATAGGCGCGAACGGGATGCCCGCGTTCACCGATCTCGTAGGACTCGAACGCCTTCGCCCGGTGCACCGAGTTGCGATCCTCGTGGGGGTAGACAGCGACCGTCGTCGCACCGAGTTCGACCGCCGCGCGGAACGCCCGCACCGCGATCTCGCCCCGATTGGCCACCAGCACCTTCTCGAACATGGGTTTTCCTTTCTGTCAGCAGATGCGCCGGGAGAACCACGTGAAAGGACGGGCGGCGCCGGGAAGTTTGTGACCCAGGTCTCCGGGGTCTGCACGCACAATACTAGATACATCGTAAAGTTACTGATCGAGTGTGAACCGGCGACTCATACGTCCAAACAGCTGCGGAATATCTCTGTACATGTTTCCATCGACGTCAGCTTTCTATAGTGTGACTTGACATACATCTCGTCACCTCGATCGAGGAGGAACCATGAGTGATCAGTCCGCGGGACCGGTCGGGATCGACCGCTGGATCACCGACTGGGAGTTCAGCAGCCGATACCCCGTCTACACCCGGGCCAATGCGGGCGAGGTCCTTCCGGACCCGTCGAGTCCCCTGAACGTCACGATGGTCTGGAACAAGGGCCTCAACATCGGGTGGCGCGAGGGTTACACCGAGCACCTCGGCACGCATCTGCCTGAGGAGATCGACGAGGTCATGCCGGAGATCATCGGCAACTTCGGCGGCTACCACTACACGAACTTCTCGATGACCGAACTGAACGGCGCCCGACTCCCGGGACTCACCGTGCCCGTGTGGAACAGCCTGTGGGTCGGCGACCACCCCGACATCCCCGAGTACCAGCCCAAGCCCGGCGACGAGAACGCCGAACTGACCGCGGGCCTCGCCGAGAAGACCGCCTGGGCACTCACCACCGACACCTTTCCGGAGGCCGAGGAGGCCAAGCGCCGGGCCGACACCGCACGTGAGCAGCGGCCCGACTTCGCAGCCCTGTCCGACGCCGAACTCGTCGAACACGCGAGGTCGCTGCTGCCGGACCTCATCTACTGCTACGCCTACCATCCCGTCACCACGACGCTGTCGACGATGGGCCCGGCCGTCGCCGGGGAACTGCTCGCGAGCATCGGCCAGGCCGACAAGCTGGGTGACCTGCTCAGCGGGCTGGGCGGTGTCGACTCGGCCGCACCGTCGTACGCGATGTGGAAGCTCGGACGCCTGGTCGCGGGCTCTGCCGAACTGACCGCGATCTTCGATTCCGGGTTGGCTTCGGCGCTCGACACCATTGCGTCCAGCGAGACCGCCGACGCCAAGGGATTCCAGGACCAGTTCGACGACTTCCTCCACCGGTACGGATCCCGCGCACCCAACGAGTGGGACATTCGCTCCGACAGCTGGGAGACGAAACCCGTTCTCGCCCTGATGGCCATCAACGGCATGCGCAACAGCCCGGCCGAGGCCGACCCCGAGCTCATCCTGCGCCGCAACCAGGAGAAGCGCGTCGCGCTCACCGCCGAGCTCGCCGAGAAGATGCCCGACGCCCAGACGACGACGGCGTTCCTGAACGCGGCGAAGTCCATCACCAAGTTCATGCCCTGGCGCGAACGGACCAAGACCGCCTGCGTCAAGATCATGGGCGAGATGCGCGGCGCGCTCTACGAACTCGGCTCACGGATGGTCGAGCGCGGCGTGATGGACGATCACCACGACATCACCATGCTCGTCGACGACGAGCTCGAGCAGTTCGTCGCCGATCCGGAGTCCTTCTCCGCCACCATCGCAGAGCGACGGGACCAGTACCTCGCGCTGTTCGACCTGCAACCACCGTTCTTCCTGTTCGAACCGCTGCCGCTGTCGCAGTGGCCCCGTCGCACCGGTCAACGGGTGGACCCGGCGGTTCCCGGAGATGTCCTCACCGGCGTCGGCGGCGCTCCCGGGGTGGCACGTGGGCGCGCCCGCATCCTGCACGACCCCTACCAAGCCGAGCAGCTCGAGGAAGGCGACATCCTGGTCGCACCGCAGACCGACCCGGCGTGGACACCGCTGTTCGTGTTCGCGGGCGGCGTCGTGGTCAATGTCGGCGCCACCATCACGCACTCGTCCATCGTGTGCCGCGAGCTCGGAATCCCCTGTGCGGTATCGGTTCAGGACGCCACCGCCCGTATCCCGGACGGCGCGATGATCGAGGTCGACGGCACCACCGGCCAGGTCACGATCCTCTGATGCCGACCGTCGGCCTCGCGCTCCCCCAGCTCGGTGAACATGTCGACGTCGCGGCGGTGCGCGACTTCGCGGTGGCCGCCGAGGAACTCGGTGTCACCGGCCTGTGGGCGCAGGAACACCTCTTCTATTCCGAGCAGAACAGTTCCGTGTACGGCGGCCGCCACACCACGTCGGTCCACCCGGCCTACCGGTCGGTGCTCGGGGCCACCGAACTGATGGCCTTCGTCGCCGCCTGCACCGAGCGCGCGCTGATCGGCAGCAGCATCCTCGTGGCCGGCTACCACCGGCCCGTCGAACTCGCCCAGCGGTTGGCCACCCTCGACGTGCTCTCCGGCGGGCGTCTCGTCGCCGGGCTCGGCGTCGGCTGGTCCGACGAGGAACATCGCCTCATGGACGTCGATCCCCGTACCCGGGGTCGCCGGATGGACGAGCTGGTGCGCGCCGTCCAGGCGTGCTGGGGTCCCGACCCGGTGGAGTTCACGGGTGACTTCTTCCAGATCCCGAGGTCGACGGTGCGCCCGAAACCGGTCCAGACTCCCCACCCACCGCTGCTCTCCGGGTTACGCTCGGCACGTGGTCTCGCCCGCACTGCAGCGCTTTTCGACATCTGGAATCCCAGCAGCGGGACCGTCGATGCTCTACGCGAGCAGCTCGACGCCATGGCCGCACAGCGACCGGCCGACCGGGCGCCGGTGCGTCTGTACCTGCGTTCCTACCTCCAGCGCCCCACCGACCCGGTGGGTTCGGGGGGCCAGGGACTCGACGGCGTCGCCGCCGACATCGAGACCGCGGTCGCGGTGGGTGCCGATCATTTCATCATCGAATGCAATTTCTCCGACGACATCCGGTCGTCGGACGACTGGGCCAGGATGCCCGAGCGACTCGCGCCGCTGATCCGGCTCGCGAACGACGCGACCGGCCCGGCCGCCCGGGAGCAGAAGGAGAACGCATCATGAAAGCCGCCGTCTTCGAGGGCGATTCGCCGACACTGACCGTCGAGGAGATCCCGCGCCCGACGCCGCGTCGCGGGGAGATCCTGCTCAAGGTCACCGCATGCGGGGTCTGCCACACCGACCTGCACGTGCTGAAGTCCGAGGTGAAGTTCCCGGCCCCGGCCGTTCTCGGGCACGAGGTCTCCGGTGTGGTGGAAGCGCTCGGTGACGGCGTCGACTCGCTGGCGGTCGGCGACCGCGTCGTCTGCAGCTTCATCATGCCGTGTGGCGAATGCCGGCACTGTGCGCGCGGAATGGACGACCTGTGCGAGAAGTTCTTCGCGCACAACCGACTCAACGGGACGCTGTACGACGGCGAGACCCGCCTTCAGCGCGCCGACGGCAGCCCGCTGGCGATGTACTCGATGGGCGGGCTCGCGGAGTACTGCGTGGTTCCCGCCTCGGACGCCTTCGTCGTCCCCGACGGTGTCGGACTCGGTGAGGTGTCGATCCTCGGGTGCAGTTCGTTCACCGCGCTCGGCGCGGTCAACAACGCGGAACTACATCTGGCCGACCGCATCGCCGTCGTGGCAGCCGGCGGTGTGGGTTCGTCGATCGTGCAGTTCGCCGCGGCCGCGGGCGTCGCCCAGATCATCGCGATCGACGTCAACGACGACAAGCTGAAAGCCGTGGCGGCGCTCGGCGCCACCCACACGGTCAACTCCCGGGACACCGATGTCGTCGCAGAGGTCCGCGCGCTGACCGACGGCCACGGAGTCGACGTCGCGTTCGAGGCACTCGGGCACCCGAGCACGTTCGCGACCGCGCTCGACATCCTCGACGACGGCGGCCGCGCCGTCGTCGTGGGTATCGCACCCGCCGGCTCGCCCGGCGAGATCGACCTGGCCCGGCTCGTCCGGCGCAGTCTCCAGATCCGCGGCTCCTACGGGGCCAAGGCTCGCCGGGACATGCCCGCCCTGCTGCGCATGGTGGCCGGCGGGATCGTCGAACCCGAGCGGGTGATCACACGTCGTTACCGCCTCGACAACGTCGACGAGGCCTATCAGGCGCTGGCACGCGGAGAGATCGTCGGCCGCGCGATCATCGAGATGGGGTCCGAGTGACCGGAGCCGGTGTGGTCGCGGTCGTCACCGGCGCCGGCTCGGGTATCGGACGGTCCGTGACCGAACTGCTCGTCGCGCGCGGCGGTTCCGTCGTCGCGGTGGACACCTCCGCGGAAGCACTCGACCGGTTCGACAACCACTCGCAGATCGCCCCGGTCGTCGGGGACGTCACGTCCGTCGACGACAACCGGGCCGCCGTCGAGACCGCCGAGCAGAGGTTCGGCCGTCTCGACGCGCTGATCCTCAACGCCGGGGTGCCGGCCTCCGGGTCGATCGAGACCCTCGACCTCGACGTCTTCGACCGATCCATCGAGGTGAACCTGCGATCGGTGGTTCTCGGTGTGCGGGAGGCGATTCCCGCCTTCCGTCGGAGCGGGGGAGGCTCGGTCGTGGTGACGGCGTCGGCAACCGCGCTCGGCGGGGAACCGAACCGGTGGCCCTACGCGGCCGCCAAGGCCGGGGTGGTGAACCTCGCTCGTTCCCTGGCGATCGACCTCGCCGGAGACCTCATCCGGGTCAACTCGGTGTGTCCCGGCCCGATCGAGACCGGGATGACGCGGCGGATCGCGGTGAACACACCGGAACGCTATGAGTCGCTGCGCCGGATGGTCCCGCTGCAGCGGTGGGGGACCGCCGACGAGGTCGCCGAGGTCATCGCATTTCTCGCCTCTCCCCTGGCCTCCTTCGTCACCGGTACGACGATCCCGGTCGACGGTGGCGCCACATGCGGAAGCGGGCAGACGGTTCCCCCGCGCGTGGACGCACCCGCCTGAACTCCCCGATTCACAAGAGCTGCACAGCGGCGCACCGCTCGACCGTTGCCATCGACGACACCAGTCGCGCGTTCGGGACCGACCCGGTCATCCGGCACCCTTGCCGTTGTCGACGCGATACACCGCACCGTGGACGGCGGCGGCATCATCACCGACCAGGTAAGCGATCAGCGTCGCCACCTGTCGCGGGTCCATCAATCCTCGCGGCGATGCCGCCCGGAGAATCAGGTCGAAGTCCGCCCCCTCGGGGGCGCTGAACTCCCGGACCTGCGGGGTGTCCATACCGCCGGGGCACACAGCGTTGACGCGCAAACGGTCCGCGGTGAACTCCACCGCCAACGCTCGCGTGAGTCCGATCAGCCCGTGCTTCGCGGCGCAGTACCCAGCGGAGTACGCCTGCCCTTCGACACCGGCGATCGATGCGACGTTCACGATGCTGCCGGCGCGCGCGAGGAGATGCGGGAGCGCGGCACGACAGAGAAAGAACGGGCCGTCGAGATTCACGGCGAGATCGTGGGACCATTCCGCGTCGCTGAGCCCCTCGGTGCGGCGCATGGTGTGCGAACCGGCCACGTTGACGAGTGCGTCGACACCGCCACACGTTTCGAGGGCGTAGTCGATCGCGGCACGACACGCCTCAGGGTCCGCGACATCTGCGATCGTGTAGACCCCGGACTGAATCTCGGCGAACACCTCGGCGAGCCGGTCACGGTCGCGGGCCACCCCGACGACCGTCGCGCCGCGCTCCGCGAGCAGTCGGGCCGTGGCGGCGCCGAGTCCCGACGATGCACCCGTGACGACCGCGACCTTGCCGTCGAGTGCACCCATCAGCGCGCGCCAAGCGATGCCAGGCGCCGGCGCTCCGCCATGTTGCGGCGGATCTCCTCGTCCCATTCGCCACGCGCGTGGGTGACATCGACCTCGCACTCATAGCGATCGGTCATGTCGGAGGTGACATCGGCCCTGTCGACATAGAACTGCTCGTACCATCGGCGCTGTTGATAGACGGGCCCGTCCTCCTCTGTCAGCAACGGGTTGTCGATCCGGGTCTTGTGTCGCCAGACCTCGACGTCCTCCAGGAATCCCTCGGAGAACTTGGTGGAGAACGCCTCTGCCATCCGAGCCGTCTGATCTTCGGTCAGGCCGGGCACTTTCTGGACCGCCACCCCCCACTGCAGCACGAACGAGTCCTGGGTCACCGGATAGTGGGCATTGGTCAGCACGACCTCGATCGTCCCGCCGTCACCGATGTCGTTGTGCAACCAGTTGATCATGTAGGCGGGACCGAAATATGTTGCTTCCGAACGCAACAGTGAATCCGGGTGATAATACTTCGAGTCGCCGAAGATGTCCTCGCGAGACTTCGAGTGCATCAGTTGGCTGGCTGTGTGTCCGTCGATCACGTTGGCGAAGTATGTGGGATAGGCGTGATGGATGTAGAAGAAGTGAGCCATGTCGACGTTGTTGTCGACGATCTCCCGGCAATGCGATCCCTCGATGAGCTCACTCCGCCAAGCCCATTCGCTCCACTCCCCTTCGTCGAAACCCGCGATCGTGGGTGGGAGCCACGCCGGATCGGGCGGCTGGTTCTCGACGTCGTGCCAGACGAGCAGTTGTCCGTTGACCTCCGCTGTCAGCCAGCGCCGGGTGCGTGCCAGCTTGGGTCGCCTCTTGGCATAGGGGACATCGGCACATCGCCCGGTGGCGCCGTCCCATCGCCAACCGTGGAACGGGCACGCCAGGAGGCCGTCGCGCACAGATCCCATCCCGAGATCGGCGCCCATGTGACGGCAGTAGGCATCGAGCACCCTTATGACGCCCGAACCATCCTCGAACACGACGAGGCGAGTGCCGAATGCGTCGACGGAATGCGGACACCCGTCGCGGAACGAGTCGGCCAGGCCGAGGCAGTGCCACCCCCGCGCGTACCGCTCGAAGTCTGGGCCGGTGTCGATCTGCCGCACGTCGTCGGTCACCTGTATCTCCTCATGTCCGGAGTTAAGCACACGTGATTAATTGTGTAAACAACCTTGATGATCGGTAGGCTCGCGGCGTGACAGGTGACACCGGCGGCCGGGAACGACTCCTGCTGGCCGGAGAACGCCTCGTGGCCGAGCGTGGCCCCGACGCCCCGTTGCGCGACATCGCGGTGGCAGCCGGGCAGCGCAACAACTCGGCGGTGCACTACCACTTCGGTTCCCGCGAAGGTCTCATCGTCGCCATCGTCGAACGCCGGCAGGACGGCATGGATCGCGCCCGCATGGCGATGCTCGCCGACCTCCCCGACGCCCGCCGAACCGACCGGCGACTGGCGGACCTTGTCGAGGTACTGGTGGCACCGATGTTCACGGTTCCCTACGAGCAGGGTTCAACCCACTACGCCCGTTTCCTGGACCGGGTCCGTACCCATCCCGACGTATCGACAGCACGGAATCTCGACCACTGGCCGGCGACTCGGATGCTGGTGTCGATGCTGTCCGACACCCTCACCCATCTCTCCGAAGACGAGCGCGCCGAGAGGCTGTCCGCAACCAGCAGCGCGTTGTTCGCGCTGATCGCAGATCACGAGTCCCGTGCCGCGGCGCGACCACGACAGGCATCGCCACGGCCGTCACAGGCCACGATCACGGCGATGACGGTCGGGATGCTGAGCCAACCGGCTGTGGCGCCGAATGTCGATGCGGTCTCCGACACGGTCAGGGGTCGCCGACGTCTCGACATCTCGGTCTTCTGACGACGACACCCTGTCTGCGACACCGCGACGAAGGTCAACGGCGGGGATCGACGAGTACCTTCGTGTGTGCGCTACGGCCCGAATCGAGTTCGGCGAACATCGATTCGAGGTCGCCGAGCCCGATGGTCCCGGTGTGCAGCGACTCCAGGTCGATCCGTCCCTCGGCCACCAGCGTCATGGCCCCGACGAAGTCCGAGTGCGTGTAGGCGAGCGATCCGATCACCGTGAGTTCGCGGCTCTGCCAGTCCCCGTAACTGACCGAGGAGTCGGTCCCCGGGTAACCGAGCAGTGCCAGCGTCCCGCCGCGGCGGACGAGTTCGGCGCTCGGCTGCAGCAGCGACGCCACGCCCGAGCACTCGAAGACGACGTCGGCGCCGAGACCGGTTGTCAGCTCGGCCAACCGGTCACCGAGGCTCTCCGGGGCCAGGACATCGGTGAACCCGAGCGCAGTCGCCGCTTCTCGGCGTGCGGAAGACGGTTCGGACACGACGATCCGGCCTGCACCGGCGGCCCGTGCATGCTGCGCGGTGAGCAGCCCGATGGGTCCTGCCCCCTGCACCACGACGGTCGCACCCAGTGGCACCCGCGCGCGGCGCACCGCGTGGTAGGTGACCGTGGCCGGTTCCATCAGGGCGGCCTCGACGTCCGAAAGAGCTTCGGGTACCGGGATCGCGCGCCGCGCCGAGACCCGAAGACGATCCGCGAACCCTCCGTGGACCGCCGCGCCCGGCGAGATGCCGTTCGCCTCCGCGAAGGCGAGGTCGCAGTTGTCGGCGTGGCCGGCTCGGCACTGGGCACAGATGCCGCATGCGGGGCCTACCCCGGCGATGACCCGCTGCCCCGGCCGCAGATGCGTGACGCCCGAGCCCACCGCGGCGACCGTTCCCATCCACTCGTGTCCGAACACCGCGGGCGGCAGGCCCGCCGACTGGTACCCATGGGTGTCGGTGGCGCAGATTCCGCAGAACCCGATGTCCACGATCACCTCGCCTGCGCCGGGCTCCACATCGGTCTCCGGGGTCGTCTCGAGCACTCCGGGGTCGGACACGCGGACGTAGCGAGCCGGTTCTCTCGTGATGGTCATTCGTTGTCTCACTTCCCGGTCATGCGCGCGACGATCGGTGCGAACTCCTCGAACGCGCGATCGCCGATGGTGAAATAGGAGAAGCCGAACTCGTCGCGCCGTTGCTCCAGCTGCTCGCAGATGTCGTCGACCGAACCGACGAGCGCGTGCGGGAACGACCGGAGTTCGGTGGACGTGAATCCGGTGCGTTCGATCAGTGCCGCCTCGCTGACGTCCGTGGCACCCTCGATGGCCACGAAGTACGCCCCGGTCTCCAGCTCGATCTGCGACATCCGGTCGCCCGCCCCGGCCCGGACCCACTCGAGCTTCTTGTGGGTCTCATCCACCGTGGATGTCGCCACACTGTCGGAACCGAGCTTCCCGGAACGGTTGTTGAAATTGATGCTGACGATGTCGGCTGTCGCCCCCGCCAGGGTCAGGACCCGCCGAGCACCACCGCCGATCATGATGGGCGGCACCGTCTCCGGCACCGGCAGCGGCTCGAATCCACAGGCGCGCACACCTCCCCGGTCGACGTCGATGGTCTCGCCGGCGAATTGCTGCCGACACAGTTCGACTGTCGCGGCGAGCCGGTCGATGCGCTCGCCGGCGGACGGGAACGGCACACCCATCGCCTCGTACTCGGCGCCGAGCCATCCCGCACCCAAGCCCACCTCGATCCGCCCCGGCGCGAACATCGCCAGTGTGGCAGCCTCTTTCGCGAGGACCACCGGCTCGTGATAGCTGGTGCAGAACATCCGGCATCCGATCACCAGGTCGTCGGTCACCTCCGCGGCGATCGCCATGCTCGCGATCGGAGCGAGGGTGACCGGCCGGTGCGCGGTGGGATCGAGCGCGGGACCCGGGCCGATGTAATGGTCCGAGACGTGGAGGGCCGAGTATCCGAGCGCCTCCGCCTTTCGCGCGGTCTCTCGCCATTGCGCACCGGTCCCCGACCGGTACACCTGAGCGGCGAAACGGAAGGGTCTCTTCACATGTGTTGTCATGAGGGAACTTTCGTGATGTCGGATTGTGCGGCTGCGGATCGTGCTGTGGTCGTCAGGGGCGTGTCCGCCGGCACCCGTGACAGCAGCCGACGAGTCGCCGAACCGAGCTCCATCGCCCATCGACGAGGATCGGCGTCGCCGCGCGCCGAGGGCACCTCGACGCTGATCGGCGTCTGCGATCCGAGGGTGCTCGCGAGCCACATCAGAGGCAACGCGCCCGCTCCAGGTGCCAACCGATTCCCGCGCGCCTCGGCGATCGCGGCGTTGTCGTTGCGCGCCGGTCCGGTGACGCGGGCATCGCACAACTGCCAGTAGGGAATCCGGCCATCGCGCACGCCGGCCTCGAGCTCCGTCACGTCGCCGCCCGCACGCGACCAGTGCAGCGCATCGACGAGGAGTCCGGCCGGAGCCGACGCTGCTGCGGCCTGCTCGACCATCTTCCGGCCGGCACGGAGGTCGCGTACCGCACTGAACACCATGGGCTCGAGGCAGCAGCGCAGGCCATGGTCTGCAGCCGCTGCGGACAGCGACGCCAGATTGTCCACAGCCCTGTTGCGATCGTCGTCGAGGACGGTGGCGATCACGAACCGCGCACCGAGTTCCGCGCCTGCGAACAGGACCGGCTCCCAATCACTCCGGGAAGATCCGGGATGGAGTTTCACCACCTCGACGTCGAGGACCTCCATCCCGTGGTCGTCGAGCGCGAGGACGGTGTCGGCCAGCATGCGTGATCCCTCGACGAGCTGGTGCCCCCGTTGACCCGCCGCGTCGGAGACCCGCACACCCACGGCATCGAATCCGCCTGCGGCCGCGTACTCGACAAACCTCGGCGGCGGTACCGCGAGGGCGGACAACGACGCGAGAGAGACGACCCGGTCCGGCACCATCCCGCCACCTCCTCTAATTACTTCACTCTGACTCGTGTTTGGCGGCGCGTTCGCGGGCCATGGTCAACACCTGCGGGTTGCCCGAATTCCACAGCACGGTCAGGCGTTTGACGCAGATACGCCACTCGCCGTCCACCCGCACCACGTCGTCGGTGTAGTAGCCACCGATCGTGAACATGGCATCACCCGCGCTGTTCGGCAGCACGTGTTCGGCACGGACATAGGTCACCACCCTGCCGGTGCCGGCGGAGGAATCGACATCGATGTCGAAGTTGGACAGGAAGTGCTGGGATGCGGCGAGGCCGGGAAACAGCATCCGACCCCGCTGGACCCAGTCGTCGGCACGGAAGCGGCCGGCGTTGCCCGCGCGGTAACTGGAATAGTCGACCTCGATCTCGTCGGTGAACACCGAGCGGTAGAGCGCCCAGTCGCGCAGGTCGATGCCGCGCGCGAAACGCGCCAGCAGAGACGTCAGCGCCTCGTGATCAGAGGTCATGGGTGATCGTCCTTCACGGATGGGATGCGCGCTAGGCGGGCATCTGCAGCGAGATCTTCTCGAAGTACTCTTCGAGACCGTCGGGCCCGAGCTCACGGCCGATCCCCGACTTCTTCATGCCCCCGAACGGGGCCATCGGGTTGAACCGACCTCCGTTGATCGCCACCTGCCCGGTCCGGAGCCGGCGCGCGATCGCCACGGCCGCATCGTCGTCGGCCGCGAACACCGCACCCGACAGCCCGTAGTCGGAGTCGTTCGCGATCGACACCGCCTCGTTCACGTCCGAGTACTCGAGGACGGTCAGGAC
This sequence comes from Gordonia terrae, assembly GCF_051789125.1. GTDB lineage: Bacteria > Actinomycetota > Actinomycetes > Mycobacteriales > Mycobacteriaceae > Gordonia > Gordonia terrae_A. The sequence continues at coordinate 5,034,371 of NZ_CP196526.1, forward strand.
CGGACCGAAGACCTCTTCGCGTGCGATGTCGGCGGAGTTGTCGACGCCGCTCACCACCGTCGGACGCACGAAGTAGCCGCCGGACAACGTGTCGTCGAGGCCCGGGACCTCACCCGGTCCGCCGACCAGGACCCGCGCACCCTTCGGCAGCGAGTCGAGGAATCCGAGGACGACCCGTTGCTGAGCGGCCGAGGCCATCGGGCCGACGTCGATCGAGGGGTCGAGGGGATCGCCGACGGTCATCGCGCCCACGAGCTCGGCGAGGCGTGCCTCGACCGTCGCGACGTCCTCGCGGGCGACGATCACACGCGTCGTCGCGGCGCACGTCTGTCCGTTGTTGACGAAGCAACCCCGGACCGCGGCCGCTGCAGCCGTGTCGAGATCGGCGCCCGGCGCCACGATGAACGCCGACTTACCACCCAGCTCCAACGTGACTTTCTTGATCCCGGATGCAGCCAGCTCGGCCACCTTGGCTCCCGCGCCGGTGGAGCCGGTCAAGCTCACGAGGTCCACTCCGGGATTGGTGGCCAGCCGCTGACCGACCGTCCGCCCCGGACCGGACACCACGTTCAGCACACCGGCCGGCAGACCGATGGCGTCGGCGATGTCGGCGACGACGAAGGCCGCGAGCGGGGCGACGCTGCTCGGCTTGACGACCGTCGTGCAACCGGCCGCGAGCGCCGGCGCGACCTTGGCCGCGAGCTGGTAGAGGGGATAGTTCCACGGGGTTATCGCACCGACGACCCCCGCCGGAACGCGGAGAATCCGGGAGTTGCCCCGGCGTTCCTCGAGGGGTAGCGCCTCCAGGGCGTCGGCCATGGTTCGGAAGACCGTGACCCCGAGGCCCACCTGCACGCTCCGCGAACGGTTGATGGGTGTGCCCACCTCGCGCGTCATCATCTCCGCGAGCTGGTCCTCACGTGCCGCGAGCTCGTCGGCGAACATGCGCAGAACCGCGGCTCGCTCGGGGACCGGAACCGTCGACCACGAGTCGAACGCGAGGGTCGCCGCCTCCACCGCGTCGTCACAATCGGCGGCGTCGCCGTCGGGCACCCGCGCCAGCGTCGCACCGGTCGCGGCCTCGCGCACATCGATCCTCGCCTCCGAGGCCGACGGCACCCACTTGCCGCCGATGTACAGCTCGTCCCGGTCCTCGACCCTCGTGGCCTCACCCATTCCGCCGAACCCCTTCCTGCCACCCGTACTCTCGACAGTGGTGGCGATCACACCACCGACAGTAGCCCGCTAAGCGTACGCAGTGTCAAGTAACTAGGTCATCTCGATAACTCTGTTCACAGTTTGGCCAACTTTCTTGACATGAACTACTATTTGGGTAACTTATGAGCAGCGTCACAACATCGGCCTCCGCGCCGTCCTGTCACAGCGCACCGGCACCAGCCCCGTCCCGGACCGGGACCCGATCTTCGTCTGCAGGAGCATCATGAACGACCTTGCGATCAACCTCTCGGCACCGGCGACCGCAACGGACGAGCTGGTGGGGCTCGTGATCAGGGGCATGTACCGAGGGCCGGTGACTCCTCTGATGCACGAGGTCATCGACGCCGGTCACGCCGTCGCGAAGGGACCCATGGTGATGCCGACTCCGTCGGGAATCGCCGAGGCCGGTCGACTCGTACGGCTCCCCGAGGGCGGTGATCAGGAGCAGGCGATGATGGACTTCCTGCGCGCGTTCCTTCCGGTCAACCGTCGGCTCCGCGAGCTGTGCACCGCATGGCAGTGCCGTCCCGACGGCTCGGCCAACGACCACTCGGACGCTCAGTACGACGCCCGGATCCGGGACCAGCTCGAGGACATCCACACCGAGGTCTCCAAGCTCCTGCGCCGTTCGGGCAAGATCGCTCCTGAACTGCTCGATCACCGCGACCGTCTCCGCGTCGCGCTCGAACGCTTCGACGACGGAGACACCTCGTCGCTCACCTCACCGCTGACCGACGGCTATCACACGGTCTGGATGTGGCTGCACCAGCACGTGCTGATGTTGCTCGGTCTCACCCGCGCACAGGACGAGGCGCTCGAAGAGGAGCTCGTCGCGGGCGCAGCCGGATGACCCTCTCCGACAGCGCGGTACACACGCTCACCCGGATCGCGGTACCGCACGGTCAGGGTCGGGCACGTGGTCTCGGCGCGGCGGACCTCGGCGTCCACGGCGTCGAGATGGACAACCTGGTCGGTCTCGGTCTGCCGGTCGTGCCCGGCCTGACGATCCCGGTCGGGGCGGGCGAAGAGCTCGCCAACCGCGAGACAGCCGGGGTTGCCATCGATCTGCTGGAGAAGCTGGCGGTTCGCGGAATCTGGCCTGCCGTACGCACCGAGCGGCGCCCGATGCTGATGCACCTGCGGTGCAGTGCGGCGGTACCGGTGTCGGCACTTCCGCCGGCCATCTCGGTGATCGGCCTGTCCCCGCGCAATGTCGACGCCCTGGTCGACGTGATCGGCCGCGACCGCGACATCTACGACTCATGGGCCGAGACGCTTCGCTTCATCGCGGAGAACGCCCTCGGTGTCGACCCCGACGACCTCGACGACGTGGTCGACGACCACTCCGACAGCCGCGCACGCGTTCCGGCACTGCTCGATCTCATCGTGGATGCGACCGGGGCTGCCTTCCCGACCGATCCGGCCGAACAACTCGGGCTCGCTGCCAGGGCGATGCTCGCCCGGTGGGCGTCGCCGCGTGGGCAACGGGCACGCAAGGCGTTGTCGCTGCCCGCCGACCTCGGCATCGCCTTGCATCTTCGCGCACTGCGTCTCGGTTCGTGGAACGAGTCGGGGTACGGGTCGGCGGTGAGCCGCGACCTCGAGACCGGCGGGTACGCCCCGAGCGGGGTCTTCCACCTCGGCGTGCGCCGCACCGACCCCGACCCCGGCCCCGGTGAGCCGCTGGGCGCGATGCCCGGCGGCACGGCCATCCTCGACCAGATCTTCGCCACGCTCGAACCCCAACTGCGGGGCGTCGCGCAAGTCGAGTTCGAGGTTCGCGACCGCCAGCTCGCACTGCTCAGCGCCGGCGCGGTCGAACACCCCGGACCACGGGCGGTCACCACTCTCGCCGTCGACCTCGTCAACGATCACGCCATCGGCCGTCGCGAGGCCGTCGCCATGCTCGACCCGGATCTGATGCAGGACCTCCTCCATCCGCAGATCAAACTGACCGGTGGCGAACAGCTCGTGGCGCGGGGGCTGCCCGCCTCGCCGGGCGCGGCGACCGGTGAGATCGCGCTCAGCGCCGACACCGCGCTGCAGTGGGCGGCGCAGGGCCGCAACGTGATCCTGGTGGCGTCCGAGACCAGCCCGGCCGACGTTCCCGCGCTCCTCGCGGCCACCGCGGTCCTGACCTCGAACGGCGGACTGGCGTCGCATGCTGCCGTCGTCGCGCGAGGCGCCGGGCGTCCGGCGGTCTGCGGCGCCACCGAACTGCGGATCGATCGCGCCGCCGGGACGGTGACGAACGGTGACCTGACACTGTCCGAGGGTGAGGTGGTGTCGGTCAACGGCCGGACCGGTCACGTCTACCGGGGTGCGGTCACGATCCGCCCGGCCGAACCCTCGGCCGAACTCGACCGCCTGCTGGGGTGGGCCGACGACATCCGCCGCCTCGGCGTGCGTGCCAACGCCGACAACGCCGAGGATGCGGCGACCGCGTTCCGCCTGGGTGCCGAGGGAATCGGATTGTGCCGCACCGAACACCAATTCCTGGGTGACCAGCTCCCACTCGTCCAACGACTCGTGCTCGCCGAGTCCGACGCCGAGGAACTCGACGCCATCGCCGCGCTGACGGCCGCGCAGCAGGCCGACTTCACCGAGCTGCTGCGCGTCGTCGGGGACCGGCCCATCACCGTCCGGTTGCTCGACGCGCCACTCCACGAGTTCCTACCCATCGACGGCCGATACCGCGACGAGGCGCAGGCGCGCCGTGCCGCCGACGCACACGAGGCGAATCCGATGCTCGGTCTCCGCGGCGTGCGGTTCGCGATGGTTCAGAAACGCCTGTACCCCGCTCAGGCCGAGGCGCTGTTCCGCGCCTGGGTCACCGTGCAGGCCGAAGGGCTCGCGCCGCAGCTGGAGGTGATGATTCCGCTCGTGTCTCTGCCCGGCGAGCTGTCGCGTGCGATCGCACAGGTCCACGAGGCGGCGGCCGCGGTGGCCGCCGATACCGGTGTGGCGGTGCCCTACAAGGTGGGCAGCATGGTCGAGACGCCGCGCGCGGCGCTTCTCGCCGGTTCGCTCGCCGAGGACGCGGACTTCCTGTCGTTCGGCACCAACGACCTCACCCAGCTCACCTACGGCTTCTCGCGCGATGATGTCGAGAAGTCCATGCTGACACACTATCTCGAGCACGGCCTGCTCTCCGACAGTCCGTTCGCGGTCCTCGATCCCGACGGGGTCGGCGCGCTCGTGTCTCGAGCGGTGTTGCTCGCCCGCAGCACCAAACCCGAGATCAAACTCGGGGTGTGCGGTGAGCATGGCGGCGACCCGTCGTCGATCGACTTCTTGAATTCGGTTGGTCTGCACTACGTGTCGTGCTCGCCTCGACGGGTCCCGGTGGCCCGTCTGGCCGCCGCCCGTGCGGTCCTGACCGCCGACTGAGAGGATCGCCATGACAACCGAACTCGACGACCTGCGCATGGCGGTCCGCGACGCCGTCGATTCCCTGGGGGGCGCGTCGGTCTGTCGCGACCTGGCGCCGGACGGCCCGGGCTGGGATGGTCGCTCGTGGTCGCTGCTCGCCGAGCAGATCGGCGTCGCGGCTCTCGGGCTGCCCGAGGAATGCGGCGGCCTCGGCGGGCTCGCCGAACTCCTGGTCGTGGCAGAGGAATTGGGTGCCGGCGTCCTTCCCGTCCCCTTTCTGTCCACGGTGCTGGCCGCACAGGTACTCATCCGCTCCGGTGGTGCCGGCGACGCACTGGCACAGGTCGCCGAAGGTGCACCGGCCGCCTTCCTCGGCCTGGATCGGCACGGTTGGTTCGATGCCGACGACATCGCGTTCGCCGTCGATGCGGGCTCCGGAACCGGCGAGGAGACGATCAGTGGTGTCGCCGCCTCGGCGCTGGGTGCTGCGGGGGCATCATGGTTCGTCCTGGCCGCACGTACCGACACGGGCGCTGGGTTGTTCCTCTGCGACGCCACTCATCCCGGCGTCTCGACCACCCCGCTGCCGACCCTCGACCTGTCCCGAGCACACGCCGCGGTGACCCTGTCCGGTGTGCCTACGCGCCGCCTCCCCGTACCCGGTCCGCCGGAATCGGTGATCCTGCCCGCTCTCGACGTCACGTGCCTCGTCCTGGCCGCCGAGCAACTCGGCGGAGCTCAGCGCACCCTCGACCGGACGGTCGACTACGTCAAGGAGCGCAGGCAGTTCGACCGCGCGATCGGCAGTTTCCAGGCCGTGAAACACACGCTCGCGGACCTGCTGGTGCTGGTCGAGTCGTCCCGGTCGGCTGTCACACGCGCCCTCGACTCCGCCGATCTCGCCGAGGCCGCATCCCTGGCCCGCGCCTGGTGTGGCGACAGCTACCGGACGGTCACCGCCGAGGCTCTACAACTGCACGGCGGCATCGGCTTCACCTGGGAACACGACTCACATCTGTACTTTCGCCGGGCGCGGGCCGACGCACAGCTGTTCGGCACCAGCGCTTTCCACCGGGAACGGATTGCCCTGACGCTGGGTTGGTGAGCCGAGACGCCTGGGTGCGACGAGCCTCCGAAGGGCCGGCGACCCACGCCTCACCCTCAGCGCTTGTCGCGAGCCGAGAACGGGCGATCCTTGTCGGCGCGGGGCTCCGGCGGCAGACCGAGGACCCGTTCGCCGATGATGTTGCGCTGGATCTGGTCGGTGCCGCCCGCGAGTCGGTACCCGGGGCTGCCGAGAAGGTGTTCGGTCCACGCGAACCGGCTCGGATCGGTCGCCACCGCGATGTCGTTGCCGAGGAGATCCCCAGCGATCTCACCGATCTTCACGAGAACATCCGACGCCATCAACTTGCCGACGGAGGCCGCAGGACCCGGCGATCTCCCTGCCGCGGCGGCACGCGCCACCCGATCGGCGGTGGCCTTCCGCAATTCGGCCCGGATGTAGACGTCAGCGAGCTGCTGACGGACGACCGGATCCTCGGCCGCCCCGACCCGCCGTGCCAGTTCGACCAGCTCGTCGACCGAACCGCCCTTCTTCCGCGTGACCGATCCCGACGCGGTCCGCTCGAAAGACAGTGTCGCACCGGCGATCTTCCAGCCATGGCCGACGTCACCGAGACGGGCGGAGTCCGGGACACGGACGTCATTCAAGAAGACCTCGTTGAACGACGCCCCGCCACTCATCTGGCGGATCGGCCGGATCTCGACACCCGGGGCATCCAGCGGGATCAGGAATGCGGTGATGCCCTTGTGTTTCGGCAGGTCGGGGTCCGTCCGGGCGAGCAGCATGCCCAGATCTGCGAAGCGGGCTCCCGACGACCAGACCTTCTGCCCGTCGATGCGCCAACCGTCGTCCTCGCGGACGGCACGGCAGGACAGGGAGGCCAGGTCGGAGCCGGCGCCCGGCTCGCTGAACAGCTGACACGCGAGGAGGTCGGTGCGCAGCAGTGGTCGCGCGTACGCCTCGCGCTGCTCGGCGGTGCCGAACATCGCGACGGCGGGGCCGACCAGTCCGGTCGTGACACTGATCAGTTCGGTGGACGGAGGCACATCGAACTCGAGTTCGGCGCGGGCGACCTCTGACGCATACGACGCGGGCAGGCCCCTCCCGCCATGCTCGACGGCGAGTGTCAGTGCGCCGTAACCGGCGTCGAAACGTTTGCGGCGGTATTTCCTCGCTGCGTCGAGGAGTTGACGTTCCTCGTCGTCGGACAGGTTGCGGAACACCGCGAGATCGACGGGCCCCGACGGGGCCGCCGACTTGGGTGCCGCAACGCCGGAGAGCCATTCGCGAACCTCGGCGCGGAACGTCGCGAGATCCGGCCCGCTCGGGTCCGTGGTCGACAGTGCGGGTGCCGACATCGGCAGCCTCCTCAAACAGTCAGAACCGTGCACGCCGACAGTCCCGGCGCGCCATAGACATGTGTGAAACCGACCCGTGGTGCACCTGGCACCTGCTTGCCCTCGGCACGACCCTGGAGTTGGCGGACGACCTCGTGCACCTGACGCAGGCCGGAAGCGCCGATCGGTTCTCCGTTGGCGAGACAACCGCCATCAGTGTTCACCGGTGTGGTTCCATCGACATCGGTTGCCCCGGAGCGGATCATCTCGGCCTGTTCGCCGTGGCCGCACAACCCGGTCTCGGCGAGGTGGATGATCTCCGATCCGCTGTCGGTGTCCTGCACCTGGGCGACGTCGACGTCGGAAGGGGTCACCCCCGCCTTCGCGAATGCGGCCGCTGCTGCGTCGATGCTGGGGCTGTGCACCGGGTCGGAGGTCAGCCATGGCGAGAACACCTCGAACGAGCCTAAGCGTCGGGTCCGTACTTCCGCGGCTGCGAGTCGGACCGGTGTGTCAGACAGGTCGGCCGCGCGGTCGCCCGAGGCGAGGATCAAGGCGACGCCACCCTCCCCGGGCGAGCAGAACATGTACTGGGTCAGCGGGCTGTTCACCGGCGTCGCCGCGAGAATCTCGCGCTCGGTCAACGGTTTCCGACGCCACGCCATCGGGTGCGCGGCGCCGTTGGAGAATGCCCGCTCGGCAACCGCGCCGAGCAACGACTCGTCGAGCCCATGGACGTGGAAATACCTGCGCGTCTTCATCGCGAAGTACTGGGTGGTGACCATCATGCCGGACCTGGCATACCAGGGTCCGAGACCGTACGCCGCCGGGTCGGAACCGAAGGCGCCCCGTTCGTGCTTGTCGAATCCGACCACGGCCACGACATCGGCGCGTCCGGACGTGATCATGTCGGCTGCTGTTGCGAGCGCGACACCACCTGTGGCGCAGCCGTTCTTGACGGTGACGAAAGGGATGCCCGTGAGTCCGAGGCGCGCGACGAGCGAGTCCGGCTTTCCCGAGACATTGCTACCGCCGACGGCCGCGTCGACCGACGACCAGTCGAGGCCGGCGTCGGCGAGGGCCGCCCGTAACGCGAGCTCACCCATGTCCATCCCGGTGACCTCACCGTGTCGGCCGAATGCATGCATCCCGGCACCGACGATGTGGACGTCTGCACTCCTCATGCCGCGACCTTCTCGAATGCGAAGGTGGTGCAGTCACCGAGGTCGAGCAGTCGTAGTCCGACCTCGTCGCCGATCTGGACCGGTGACGTGACCCGGGCCTCCACCACGACAGGTCCCAGGTCGACATACGCCACGACGAAGGGCTCGAAGCCCGAGTCGGGAACGCGGAACGGAGGCTTGGGCGCGAACGACTGCTCGGTCCAGGTCCACACCGTTCCACGCCGCGGTAGGGACACCCGCGACACCGCCGTGCCGGCACAGCCCGGACACCGTGACACGGCCGGGAACGCGACGACCGCACAGCTCGCACAGTCCGACCCGGCGAGTACCGGCGGATCGAGCTGCGCGAACAGCGTGTCGTCGACCACGGTGGACGTCACCGTCACGCCCCCGCGAGGAGGGTGAGCGGACGGCCGAGGATCTCACCGACCGTGCGCAGGTACTCCGCGGCGGGAGCACCGTCGACGGCCCGGTGATCGAAGGTGAGACTCAGCGTGAGCACCTGGGTGCGCACCGGAGTGTCTCCGTCCCAACGGAAGCCGTCCTTCACGCGGCCCACGCCGAGTATCGCGACGTTGCCCGGGTTGATGACCGGGGTGAAGAAGTCCACTCCGTAGGCGCCGAGGGTGCTGACGGAGAAGGTGGCGCCTTCGAGGTCGTCGAGCCCGAGTCTGCCGTTGCGAGCGGCGTCGGCCAGTTCGGCGGTGCTGCCTGCGATCTCACCGACCGACAGCTGATCGGCGTCGCGGACGACCGGCACCACGAGGCCCCCGTCGACCGCGACGGCGACGCCGACGTCGACTCGTTCGGCCAGGACGATCTGGTCGTCGACGATCCCGGCGTTGAGCATCGGGTGCTGCCGGAGTGCGAGGGCGGCGGCGCGGATGATGAAGTCGTTGAGACTCGGCGCTCGACGGTCCGCCGCAGCCGATTCCTGCTTGAGTGCGGCGCGCACCGCGACGAGGTCGGTGACATCGACTTCGTAACCGTGCGTGAGCTGCGCCATGGACTGGAGGCTGTCCATCATGTTCCGGGCGATGGCACCCCGCATGCCGCGCAGCGGGATCACATCGCCGGGTCGCGGGCCGACCGGCGCCGGAGCCGCAGCAGGCGCGGATGTGGTTGCGGCGGAGCGGGACCCACCCGCGGCGGCAAGTTCCACGTCGGCGCGCGTCACCCGACCCCCGATCCCGCTGCCGCTCAGGGTCGCGAGATCCACCCCGAGCTCGGCTGCGAGCTTGCGGACGACCGGACCCACGAATGCCGCAGCACTGCCCGGCGCCCCGCCCTCCGGTGTCACGGACGAGGACGCTGCCGGAGAATCGGCCGGACCGGAGTGTTCGGCCCGCGGGCGCGCGAGGAAGTCCTCGACATCCTCGGACACGATCCGACCACCGGGCCCTGTTCCGGCGAGGCGGCGCAGATCGACCCCTGCCTCGGCCGCGACGCGGCGGGCGTTCGGCGAGGCCTTGAGCCGGGCACCGTTCGTGCCTGCGACCTCGACCACCGTGGCGGCCGCCGCCGGCGAGGTGTTTCCCGGCGTGGCCTCCGCCGAGTGAGACGGATCGGAATCGGGTCCGGCAGGTGCCGAACCACCGTCGGGAGCGGACTCACCGTCGGCGAGAAGCCAGCCGACCACGGACCCGACCGGCAGCACCGCACCGTTCTCGGCGTTGGTGGCCAGCAACCCTTCGGCCTCCGCCTCGACGTCGACGTCGACCTTGTCGGTCTCGACCCGGAACAGGGTGTCGCCCAGCGAAACCCGCTGTCCGGGTTGGGCGACCCACTCCCCGATGACACCTTCCTGCATGGTGAGCCCGAGTTTGGGCAGCACGATCTGGAAGGCCACGATCAGTTCCTTTCCAAGAGTCGATGGGCACCGGCGACGATGCGGTCCGCGTCGGGCACGTAGGCCTTCTCGAGCGGCGTGCTGAACGGGACGGGCGTGAACGGCGCACCGATCCGCAGCACGGGGGCATCGAGGTGGTCGAACGCCTCCTCCTGGATCTGCGCCGCGACCTCGGCGCCGATGCCGCCGAACGTGACCGCCTCGTGGACGACGAGGATGCGGTTGGTCTTGCGTGCCGATTCGACGATCGTCGCGGTGTCGAGCGGCTGCACCGACCGCGGGTCGATGACCTCGGCGGAGATGCCTTTCTCGGCCAGCGCGTCGGCCGCCTTGAGCGCCTCGGCGACCATCCGGCCGAACGCGACGATCGTCACGTCGTCACCGGTACGCGCGATGGCCGCCTCCCCGATCGGGATCTCGTAGACCTCCTCGGGCACCTCGCCGCGCGAGCCGAGCAGCACCTTGTTCAGCATGAAGACCACAGGGTTGTCGTCGCGCACCGCGGAGACGATGAGCCCCTTCGCGTCTCGTGCGTTCGAGGGCATGACGACCTTGAGTCCAGGAGTGTGGGCCAGCCAGCTCTCCAGGCTCTGGGAGTGCTGCGCCCCCGCGCTCACCCCGGCGCCGTAGGCGACGGCGATGACCATCGGCACCTTGACCTCGCCGCCGTACATGAACTTCATCTTCGCTGCCTGGTTCACGACCTGGTCGAGGGCGACGGCGAGGAAGTCCATGAACATGATGTCGACGATCGGGCGCAGGCCACGAGCCGCCGCGCCGACACCGAGACCGATCAGACCCATCTCGGCGATGGGGGTGTCGACCATTCGGCGCTTGCCGAACTCGGCGAGCAGCCCGTCGTACATGTGGAAGACGCCGCCGTAGGCGGCCACGTCCTCACCGATCACGAAGACGTCGTCGTCTTCGCGCATCACCTGCGCGACGCCTTCGTTGAAGGCCTTCACATAGGTGGTCGACCGCACGGCCGGCGCCGCGCTGTCGGTGATGTTCTCTGTTGCAGTGGACATGTTCTCGGCTTCTCCGGGTCAGACGCTGTAGACGTTGAGCGCGATGTCGGCGGTGTCGGGGTACGGGCTGTTCTCGGCGAAGGCGACGGATTCGGCGATGTCGGCGTCGATCTCGGCCCAGATCTGGGCGAACTCGGCCTCGGTGGCGACACCTTCGGCGACAGCTCGGGCCTCGAGCAGCTTGATCGCGTCGCGCTCCTTCCAGGCCTCGACCTCTTCCTGTGTCCGGTAGGTCTTGCGTAGGCCCTTGACGCCCTGGTGGTCGTAGTAGCGGTAGGTCTTCGCCTCGACCAGGGAGGGCCCGCCGCCGGCGCGGGCACGTTCGACGGCCCGCCCGACCGCGGCGCGCACCTCGATGGCGTCCATCCCGTCGCAGATCTCACTGGGCATCCCGTAGGCGGCGGCGCGGTCGGCCACGTTCTCCAGTTTCATGTGGTCGCGCAGTGCGGTGAACTCGGCGTAACCGTTGTTCTCACAGACGAACACGACGGGAAGTTCGAGGATCCCGGCCATGTTGGCCGCCTCGTGGAAGGCGCCGATGTTGCTCGCTCCGTCACCGAAGAACGGGATGGCCACCGAGTCCTCGCCGCGGTACTTCGCCGCGAACGCCGCTCCCACAGCGATGGGGATGCCGCCGCCGACGATCCCGTTGGCGCCGAGCATGCCGATCGAGAGATCGTTGATGTGCATCGAGCCGCCGCGCCCCTTGCAGTAGCCGTCGACGCGGCCGAACAGCTCGGCGAACATCTGCCGGAACTGGGCGCCCTTCGCGACGGCGTGGCCGTGGCCGCGGTGTGTCGAGGAGATCTGGTCGTCGTCGCGCAGGTTGCTCATCGCGCCGGCCGCGACCGCCTCCTGTCCCACGTAGAGGTGCAGGAAGCCGGGCAGCCGGCCGCCCTCCATCAACCGGCCCGCCTCGGTCTCGAACTGGCGGATGCGCACCATCCGCCTGTGCAGGTCGAGAACGACCTCGCGGTCCGGCAGCGGTTCTGCGGTCGGGGTCGCCTGTCCGGCGGGAGCAACCGGCTCGACGCCGGTCTCTGTGGTGGTCACCATGACACCTCTCTGGGATGACTGTGCAGGTGGCGGCGCTCGGAACCCCGCCGAAACCGCAGAGTTAGTTGATCTCTTCTGCAGTATGTGTCACCACTGTAGACGATTGTAAGTAGAATCACTATCAAGTTAGTGACCGAAAGTTCGCCGGTTCGGATGGTTACTTGACTTGCTCTCCAGTTAACCTGACGATGGGTGCGCAGACAACCCGCGCGAAGGAGTGGTGCCCGATGCTCGACCGAATCCGTGATCGAGCAGAGGCCGATCCCGAAAGCCTGGCGCTCGTCGACGATTCTGTCTCCCTCACTTGGCAATACGCTGCCGAAGTGCTCGAACGGCTCGGCGCCGCGCTACGCCGGATCGCCCCCGGTCCCGACGATCGGATCGCGGTCATCGGTGAGAATCGTGTCGAGACGCTCCTCACGCACGTGGCCGCCATAGGTGCTGGGATCGGTACCGTCGCGGTGTCCCGGCAACTGACGGCGGGTGAGATGGCCGACCAGTTTGTCGACGCCGGATGTGTCGCCGTCGTGACGGGTCCCGCAGGGTGCGACGCCGCAGCGGCGGCGGCCGGCACTGCGTCGGTGCGGGCGCTCATCACCCACGATCGTGTGCGAACACCCCCGCTCGAGGGCCGTGTGGAGCATCTGACGTGGGACAGCCTGCTCGCGGTCGAGCCGAGCCCGCCGAACGACCTCTCCGAGCGGCCGTCGCGACCGCCGCTCGTCTACACCTCCGGTACCACCGGACGAGCCCGGGGGACCGAGGTCCGCTGGCTCCCCGGCCCCGCGCAGGATGCCGCCGCATTCCAGGCGGCGGTGGCGGCGCGGAGCGGTTACCCGTCCGGCGCTCACCTGGTCGTCGGTCCGCTGCAGCACAACGGCCCACTCACCTCCATCCGGCACCTCCTCTCCGGCGAGCCCGTCGTCATCCTCGGCCGCTTCGACGCCGAACGGGTCCTGCATCTCGTCGACGCCCACTCGGTCACCTCGACCCTGATGGTGCCGACCCACTTCCAGCGACTGCTCGCGTTGCCGTCACAGACCCGAGCTCGCTACGACGTGTCCGGTCTCCGATATGTCGCCCACACCGGATCGGCCTGCCCGGCAGATGTGAAGCGGGCGATGATCGACTGGTTCGGCCCGGTTCTGGTCGAGTCGTACGGCGGCAGTGAGATCGGCACCGTGTGCAAGATCGACTCGAAAGAGTGGCTCGCCCACCCGAGCTCGGTGGGCCGCGTCGTCGAGCCGTTCGAGGTGGTGGTGATCGGATCGGACGGTGCAGTCCTCGGTCCCGGCGAGACCGGCATCCTTGGATTTCGCACTCCCCCGGGTCGCGAGGTCGTCTACCACGGCGACCCGGAGAAGACCGCCAAGGCCTATGTCCTTCCCGGCGTCGCAACACTCGGCGATGTGGGCCACGTCGACGAGGACGGATTCGTGTTCATCACCGACCGGGTGGCCGACATGGTCGTCTCCGGTGGGGTGAACCTCTACCCGGCCGAGAGCGAACGGGTGCTCCGCGGGCATCCCGACGTCGCCGAGGTCGCCGTCATCGGCGTCCCCGACGCCGACCTCGGCGAGGCGCTCCTGGCTCTGATCGTGCCGACCGCGGGCACCGAGCCGGACGTCGAGGCGATCCGCGTCTTCGCCAAGGAGTCGATGGCGTCCTACAAGTGCCCGAAAGACTATGTCGTCGTATACGAATTGGCGCGCAACGCCATGGGCAAGCTCGACAAGAAGGCACTCCGCCGCCCGTACTGGGACTCCGAGCGCACCATCGCCGGCTGACCGTTCACCGAAAGGCACACACATGATCGAGATCCTGTTCGTTCGTCACGGGCAACCGGTCTCCGGCATCCGCAACCCCGACCTCGCACCCGCCGGGATCGGCGATGCCCGGCGGTTGGCCACCTGGCTACGCGGCGAGGAGATCGTCCTCGTCGTCGCGAGCCCGTACACCCGCGCGTTGCAGACCGCTCAGGTCATCGCGGCCGAGCTGTCCCGCGACGTGGATCTCGTACTCGACGACCTGCGCGAATGGGACGACGACATCGCTGCCGAGGACTACACCGCGATCGAGGACATGGCGGCGGACGATCCACGATTGCTCGCGGTCGGTTCGGGCCGCTACGAGGAGTACGTCCCCTCCCTCGACCTCGACGGGTTCCGCAGACGAGCCCGGTCGGCGCTCGAGCAACTGTTCGCCCTCCGGCCGAGCGGACGGATCGTCGCCGTCGCACACGGCGGGATCATCAACGCAACTCTCGCCGACGTGCTGGAGATGCCGAAGACGTTCTGGCACAACCCCGCCTACACGAGTGTCGCCCGCGTGCGACGGCTCGACTCCGGGGTGATCGTCGTCGACTCGGTCAACGACACGGCCCACCTACGCGGTGTGCCGTTCGCGGCCGAGCCGGGCCACCTCGCAGATTCCGCGTTCGACGCCGAGCCCGTGCGATGAGCACGACGACCTCGGGCACGAACGCCCCACACACGGTGGTCCCGGACACGATCGCCGCGGCGAGCAAGATCATCCTCGTCCGCCACGGCCTCCCCGGCGGTCCGGCCGGTCCCGATCCCGGCCTCGGCGCCGAGGGCGTCGCGCAGGCCCGCCGACTCGGCACCTGGTTGCAGGGCCTCCCGGTCGTGCAGGTGGTGGCGAGTTCGTACACGCGCGCCTATGAAACGGCACGTCACGCAGCTGAACCGCTCGGTCTCGAGGTCTCGATCGACGAACGCCTCCGCGAGTGGGACAGCGACCGCGCGGTGTATGCCACCCCGGAGGCGATCGCCGCCACCGACCAGGGGCGCGCCTTCGCCGAGGGCCGCTACGACGACTTCGTCCCCGACTACGACCGGGACGCCACCGCCGCGCGGATGCGGGCGGCGGTCATCGACGCCGCGCGCTCGGCTCCCGGTGAGCTGTCGGTGCTCGTCTCGCACGGCGGTGCGATCAACACACTCCTCACCGACATCCTCCAGGCGCCGTCGCCGTTCTTCTTCAATCCCGCCTACACGTCGGTGAGCCGGGTCGCCGTACTCGGCTCGGGCCGTCTGGTCATCCAGTCGGTGAACGAGACCGCACACCTCGGCTGAACCAGCTTTCTTACTCCAAGGCCTGTTACTCTGCCGATCAACGGTGGTTCCGGGCTCTCGGTGATCGGTGTCAGTTCAGGGCGACCAGCATCTTGCCGACGTTCCCGCCCTCGAGCATCGACAGGAACGCTTCCACCGCGTGGTCGATCCCGGAGTGGATGGTGGACTCGGCGACGATCTTCCCCGCGGAGAGCCACCCGAGCACGCGGTCCTCGAACTCGGGACGTAGATCCTCGTGATCACGAACGATGAATCCGGTCAACGTGATCCGCTTGAGGATCGCCTGCATGAGGTGGTCGACCGACGGACCGTCGCCGCCGCCCGCGGAGATCATCCCGCACATCGCGACGCGACCGTTGATGCGCAGATCGTGCAGCGCCGCGACAAGATGCTCCCCGCCGACATTGTCGAAGTACAGATCGATGCCGTCGGAGACGCGGCGCAACCCGTCGGACACGGACTCGGCGCGATAATCGATCGCCGCGTCGAAACCCAGACGCTCGGTCAGCAGCGCTGACTTCGCCGGTCCACCCGCGCTGCCGATGACGCGCCCGGCGCCGAGGAGTTTCGCGAACTGACCGGCGGCGCTGCCGACCGCACCCGCCGCAGCGGACACGAAGACGTCGTCGCCGGCCCGGAGGCCACCGGCACGCAGCAGACCGCAGTAGGCCGTGAACCCGGGTTGGCCGAGCACGCCGAGCCAGTGATGCAGATCGACGCCGCGCGGGTCGATGACGGTGGCCGCGTCGGCGTCGACGACGGCGAGTTCACGCCACCCGAGTCGGTGCCGGACGCACGCACCGTCGGGGATGCGGGAGTTGCCGCAGACGACGATGCCGATCGCCGAGCCGTCGAGGGGCGCATCCTCCTGGAAACTCGTGGTGTAGTGCATCTCCGAAGTACTCAACCGCCCGCGCATCGAGGGGTCGACGCTCATGTAGCGGTTCTCCACGACGATCTGGTCGTCGCGGACGGACCCCAGCGCGGCTTCCCGGACCTCGAAGTTCTCCGCGCGCGGAATCCCGTCGGCGGGCCGCCGCTTCAAGAACACCGCACGCGTGGTCGCCTCCACCCCGCTGTTCATGGCAGCTCCAGGATGGTGACCGTGCCCTTGGATCCGTCGACCTCGACCAGCGTGCCGTCGGGGATTCGGCGGGTGGCGGCGGGAACGCCCGCCGCACAGGGAATCCCGAGCTCGCGGCTGACGATCATCGCGTGCGATCCCATGGCGCCGACGTCGGTGATGGCAGCCGAGGACACCATGAACAGCGGCGTCCACGAGGGATCGGTCTGCGGCGCCACGAGGACCTCGTCCACCTGGAAGCTGTCGAGGTCGTCCATCGACGTGATGGTGCGGGTGCGTCCGCGGACCACCCCCGGAGATGCCCCGGACCCGTCCAGGACTTCACCCGCGGTCACCTCGTCCACCTCGACCTGGTCCTTGCGTCGTAGTCCCGACAGTGGCGGCAGCGGCTCACGGGTGTCGAGGAAGGTCGGCAGGTCCAGGCCGAACAGGCCTTTCCACGCACGGTGCCGTTCGGCGAGGGTGTCGGTGAGTGCGGCCGGATCGCTGGCCAGGAGGTCCAGCTCGTCGTCGACCGCCATGAAGACGTGGTCGGCGGAGGCGAGATGCCCCTGCTCGTGCAGCCGCCGTCCGAGCTCGGCCAGCGGTACACGCGCCTCGTGCAAGACCTTGATGCAGTTGGTCTTCGCCCGTTCGCGCCAGGCGGCGAAGCGTCGTGCCGAGGCGAGCGCCGCGTCGAGGGTCGCCTGCCCTTCCGCGTCATCGCCGACGATCGCACGTGCACGCTCCAGGGCCGCGTCGGTGTCCCCCGCGTGCTCGGCGAGGCGTGCGGTCGGCGATGCAGAATCCTCCTGCAGGCGCAGCCGGTCGATGAGGCCGAGCACCAACTCGGGTTTGGTCTCCCACGACGTCGACCCGAGGTCCCATTCGTTCGGGCCCCGGTAGCCGAACTCGGCGATGAAATCGGCGAAGGAGGCATCGAACTTGGGATCGATCCCGCACACCCGGGCAGCGATACCGTCGATTCCCTGATCGAACGCCTCGGTCAGACGCTCGTCGGCGCGAACCATCCGGCCCAGCTCCCAGAGCGCGAACGACGGAAGCGCCGAGTCGACATCGCCCGCCGAGCCCACCAGGGTCACGATGAGGTCTTGGTTGTCCGGGCCGAGAAGCTGGCCGAGCACCGACGGGCCGACCGCCGCCCCGTTCGTCGCGGCCACCTCACCCCGCCACGCGGCCCGCTCGAGGGGCATCACCGACCGTGCGCGGGCGACGAGTGCTACGGGGGTCAGAATCGACAGGTCGGGACGCTCGGTACGCAACCGGTCGGCCAGCACGCGATCCTCGTCGAGTTCGGGGAAGGTCTCGGTGGACAGAATCCAGGCGTTGCGAGCGGCCAATCGCGCACTCGCGTCGGCGTTCTCGTCGTCGGGATGCCCGACGTACTCGGGGATGTCCGGATCGCCACCGTAGAACAGCTGGTCGACGAGCTCGACCGACAGGCCGCCGCGGATACCCACGAGCCGCGACATCGACAGATTGATGTACAGATGCCCGTAGAAGATCCCCGACGATGCGGCGACATCCGGCTTCTCCACGAGCGAGTAGCTCCCGTGGAACGCATAGCCGGCGTTCCACCCCGGCAGGATGTTCTGAATCCACCCGAGGTCGGCGCCCAGCGGCGTGATGGGATCGGACAGCACATCGCTGGCGTTGAGGCGCGTGTAGATCGGTAGGCGTGCACTCGGTTCGGTGTCGACCAACCAGCGCTGTTCGGACATGTCGCTCTCGTCTCTGCTGGGACCGCATGGGATGAGCGGTCATAGTTTCTTGACAGGGTATACACGTGGCCTGTGATGTGTGACACTCTACCTGCAAGACTGTAGGCGTTGGCAAGTAAGTCGCCTCGGTCTCTCGTATCGGAATCAAGGAGACGTTCGATGAAGTTGCAGGACAGAGTTGTTGCCGTCACCGGCGGGACCCAGGGAATCGGCCGCGGGATCGCCGAGGCGGCTCTCGCGGAGGGTGCGAAGGTCGCTCTGAACGGCCGGTCGAAGGAGAAGGGGGATAAAGCTCTGGCCGATCTCGGCGCGGGCGATCGCGCAGCCTTCTTCGCCGGCGACGTCACCCTGCAGGCCGACGTCGAGGACTTCATCGAGCAGACCGTGAGCACCTTCGGACGCATCGACGTCCTGGTGAACAACGCGGGCGGCGCGAACGACCTCCAACCCACGGCACAACTGTCGGACGAGGAGTGGAATCTGGTCCTGAACTGGAACCTGAACTCCAACTTCTGGGCCACCCGGCGCGCGCTCCAACACATGATCCCGCAATCCCACGGGCGCATCATCAACATCTCCTCGGTCGAGGGCAAGCAGGGCAAACCGGTCTTCACTGCCTACGTCGCGGCGAAGCACGCGATCAACGGGATGACCAAATCCATTGCGCGCGAGGTCGGTACCCAGGGGATCACGGTCAACGCCATCTGCCCCGGACTCGTCATCACCGACATCATCAAGAACAACGGACCCCAGACCGCGGCGGCGATGGGCATGAGCTTCGAGGAGATGGTGGACCTCTTCGCCCAGGAGTCCGCCATCAAGCGACCCAACACCGTCGAAGAGGTCTCCGCGATGGCGATGCTCCTGGCCTCGGACGCGGGCGCAGGCATCACCGGCGCCATTCTCAGCGTCGACGGCGGCACCGCCTCCTACTGACTCACCTCGCTCCCTGCAGTCCCAGCACTTCCGCTCACTGATTCCGTTCCCGCTCACCATATTTCGGTGAGCGGGAACGGATACGGTGAGCGGGAACGGATCGGCGTGCGCGTACCTGCGTCGGGGGCACCGTGAGGTTCGTCAGAAGGTCCCGCGCACCGCCCACTCGACGCAACGTTCCAGGATCGTGCGGAATTGCGGCACATCCCAGCTCCCGCGGTCGACGCGGCCGAGGTCGTCGATACCGAGGTCCTGCACATCGAACCTGCCCCGGCAGTGCCCGAGCGTGAAGTAGCAGACGGTCCCGGGATCGTGGTGTTTGAGATAGAGCACCGGGCGGGGCTCGTCGATCGACGTGTGCCCCTCGTCGAAACCGGTTGACTCGCCGACGAAATGGGTGTGTGCGAGTACCTCGATCGGTTCGAAGAGCTCGCTCACGTAGAGCTCGTCGACGGCGTCGAAATCATCGACACCCGCCACCAACGGGTGGTCCGGGTCGGCGATCTCGACGCGGTAGGGCGCGATCGGCGGATGACCGAGGAACTGACTGCCGACCAGCGCGGGCAGCACCCCCATGGATCGGGGGGTCACGTAGCGGCTGGCCGACCCGGGCGGGGTGGGTTCGATGGCCGAGTTGGTCGCGTGCAGGGCCAGCCAGCGACCGCCCCGTGCCAGGAACCGTGTCAACGCATCTTGAGCCCCGACATCGGGAATCCGGTTGCAGGTGTAAGTGATCAGCAGGTCCGCGGCGTCGAGGGCGGATACGCATCCGTAGTCCTCGAACACTCGGGTGCGCACCGTCTCGTGCTCGCCGAGTAGTCCGAGGATCTCCAACCTGGCGTGATCGAAGTCGTGCCATTGCCCACCACAGATGACGACCGCGTCCAGTCGGCCGGCAGGTCCGGACATACCGCTCCTCGAGGATCTCAGGCGTGCGCGTGCAGAGGTTTACCGGCCAGCGCCAGATGTGCTTCGCCGAGTGCCTCGGCCTGGGTCGGGTGCGCGTGCACCAGGTTCGCGACATCGTCCGCGTTCGCTTCCCAGTTGTAGATGAGCTGCGCCTCGCCGATCAGTTCACCGACACGATCACCGACGAGGTGGATTCCCACCACCGGACCGTCAGTGCCCGCCCGGATCAGCTTGACCCCACCCGCGGTCTGCAGGATGCGACTCTTTCCGTTGCCACCGAGATCGTGTACGGCGGTGGTTATCTCGCCGTGCCGTTCCTTCGCCTCGACCTCGGTGAGGCCGACGGAGGCCACCTCCGGATGCGAGTAGGTCACCCGCGGGATTCCGGTGTCGGCCACGGGCGCGCTGTCCAGGCCCGCCAGCTGTTCGGCGACGAAGATGCCGTTGCCGAACCCGCGGTGGGCGAGTTGAGGTCCCGGCACGATGTCGCCGATCGCGTAGACGCCGGGCACTGCGGTCTGCAACCACTCGTCGACCACGACGAAGCCGCGGTCCAGCCCGATGCCGGCCTCTTCGAGACCCAATCCGGCAGTGCGCGGTCCCCGTCCCACAGCCACCAGCAGGACGTCCGCGTGGAGCGGTGCCGACTCCCCGGCGAGCTCGACGACCACTCCGGATTCGGCGGCGTGCGCCGTCGAGAGCATGGCGCCGGTACGAATGGTGATGCCCCGCTTGCGGAACGCCCGGGTCAGTTGCTTCGACGACCACTCGTCCTCGGTGGGCAACAACCGGGGTGCGGCCTCGACGACGGTGACCGCGACGCCGAGCGACGCCCACAGACTGGCGAACTCGCACCCGATGACACCGCCGCCGAGCACGATCGCGGTCGTGGGGATCGAGTCGAGTTCCAGGGCACGGTCGCTCGTCATGATCGGGCCACCGATCTCCACGCCCGGCAGAGTCCGCGACTGCGATCCGGTCGCGATGACCAGGGCCTCACCGCGAACGCGGGTGGCGCCGCCCTCGATCAGATCGACGTCGACGGTCCGCTCATCCGAGATCCGACCGTACCCGCGGACCACCCGGATCCGGCGCGAGGCGATGAGACCCTCGAGCCCTCGGTACAGACCGTCGACGACCTTCTGCTTGTAGGCGTGGACCGCGGTGATGTCGATGCCGTCCAGCGAAGCCTTGATCCCGAAATCTCCGGCATGTCGTACGGATTCGGCGATGCCGGCAGCATGGAGCAACGCCTTGGTCGGGATGCACCCGTTGTGCAGACAGGTTCCGCCGAGCTTGTCGGACTCCACGAGGACGACCGACATGCCGAGTTGCGCTGCGCGCAGGGCACACGAGTAACCGCCCGACCCGCCACCCAGGACGACGACGTCCGCGGTCTCGGTCGAGCCGGTCTCATTGGAGTCCGCACTCATGTCAGAAGTCGAATCGGTTGGTGAAGCCGCCGTCGATCACGAGGTTGGTACCCGTGATGTGTCCGGCAGCCGGCGACGCGAGGAAGGTCACTGCGTTGGCGACGTCCTCGGCTGCCGCGAACTTGCCGAGCGCGGCCGACGACAGCGCCGCGTCGTACAGCTGCGGTCGCTGTTCCTTGATGGTGTCCCAGGGGCCGCCCTCGAAGTACACCGGGCCGGGCGAGACAGCGTTGACCCGAATGCCTTTGGGCCCCAGAGCGCGGGCCTGCGCCGACGAGTGCTGCAGCACTGCGGCTTTCAGGGCACCGTAGCTGTTGGCGGTGGTGATGGGGCCGGCCTCGATGGCCGAGGTCGTGCTGATCGTGACGATGGAAGCGGCCGAACTCTTCTCCAGATGAGGCGCCGCGGCCTCGATGAAGTTCACCAGGCTCATGAGGTCGACGTTGAAGCTGTTCTCCCAGGCCTGGCGCCCCTTACCGGTCATTGCGGAAGCGTTGACGATGACGATGTCGACTCCGCCGAGTGCGTCGGCGGCGTCGGCGACGAACGAGCTCACCGCTTCGGATTCACCGACGTCGACGGCCTTCCAGAACACCGTGCCGGTTTCCGACAGCTCGTCGGCGACCGTTTTGAGCTGGTCTTCGCCGCGGGCACAGATGCCCACCGAGGCACCCTCGGCGAGAAGCGTCCTGGCGATGGCCAGGCCGATGCCCTTGCTCGCACCGCTGATGAGGGCGCGCTTTCCGTTGAGATCGAGATCCATGTCGGGTCCTTCTTGTCGTGTCGATGTTCAGGTCGGTGGATGGCGGTCGTGGGGCTAGAGATTCATCGCCCCGACGGAGGTCTGGAATTCGAGGACGTGGCCGAAGTCGTTGATCGACTGGACTGCACGTCGGGTGTCTGCGCCGCGAAGCACGCTGACAGAGGTGTGATGGACGCGGACGGGCATGTCGAAACCGCTGGCGAGCGCATCGGCGAGGACTGCGTTGATGACGCCGCTGTGGCAGGTGATGACCACCCGTTCGCCGAGGTGGGCGTCGACGATCAGCCCGACCTCACTGAGCACCCGCGCGCGGAAGGCCACCGGGTCCTCGGCGTAGGGGAACGCCTCGTACTTGCGAGTTCGGATGTGCTCGCGGAAGATTCGCGAGATCTCCTCGTGGGGCAGCGTCTCGAAGGGCGACTGATCTGCGGGGAAGCTCTGCCACGGTTCGTATTCGGTGAGGCCGTCACGGACCACGGGTTCGAGGCCGTGATGCTCGGCGATCGCGCGCCCGGTGTCGAGTGCCCGGCGCAGCGGAGAGCTGTAGATCGCGTCGACGGCACGGGTCGACAACCGCGCAGCGACCGCCCGGACCTGACGTTGTCCGAGCTCGGAGAGCGGCGGGTCCACGGTCTCGGCTGCGCTCAGCTCCTTGCTCAGGGCCTGCTCGCCGTGACGGATGAGCACCAACTCGCACAAACCGTCCAGCGGGGCGAACGGGTTGTCGAGATCGATGGAGCGCGCACGGGTCTGATGGGGCACGCCCTCAGTGAACCACAAACTGAGGCCGCTATAAAGATACTGCGCTGATCTCCCAGCTCATCGGTCGCGAAGTGTTGTGGAGCTATAGATGGTGGTCTGCGGGGTCACACACTCGCGATGTCGGTCGCCAGTTCGCGCACCTCGTCGGAGAAGCGGCGCCGTCCAAGATTCGCGAGCACGATGTCCTCGGTGAGCCACGACGACGCGGATACCTCGAGCAGGCTGGACAGCGCTGTCGCGGCGGCGGCCTGCTTGGCCTTCGACGTGATGCGGTCACGCACCCGCAGCTCTGCGGAGAAGATCGCCAGCATCTCCAGCCGGACCTCCCGACGTAGCGCCTCGATCGACAGACTCCACCCGGGCGACCGCACGAAGTAGACCAGCGAGGCGGCGCGGTGAGCGTCGGTCCACTCGAGCACGGACACGATGACGTCCCCGAGGGTGGCGTCCGGGTCGCTGTCGATCTCGGTCCTGAGCTGCGTCAACATCTGCTCGGCGAACAGGCGCAGGCCCCCGAGGAGAACTTCTTCCTTGGACGGGTAGTGGTAGTAGACCGCCGCCGAGGTCATCTGCGCCTCGGCCGCGATGTCGGCGACGGTCACGTCCTCGATCGAGCGCATCGAGTAGAGGTGCATGGCCGCTTCCACCACGACGTCGCGCCGGGAGGGGCGATGAGCGGCCCGTTTGGCGCCGGATCCCGTCCCGCTCGCGGCCGTCGTCCGCGCGGCGCCGCGGCGATCAGAAGGAGTCCGCCCAGAAGGGGTCCGGCCTGAAGAATTCTTGCCCGCCATGCAATAGATCATGACAGCATCGGGACCTGCGACCCGCTGTGCCATCCTGTTGGCACCCCGTGGTCGACGAGCAGAGGTCGTACCGTGGGCGGACGACGACCGGGAAACGGTGAGGAGGACGCGTGGCGAGATCGAAGCGAACTGATCGGGCGACGGACCGCGCGGCGGCCCCCGGAACACAAGACCCCGGCGCACAGGACCCCGGCGTAACCGGCCCGGACGCGGACTGGCTCGGCTGGGACTCGTCGCCGGCCGCCGACGATGTGGGCTTCGACGAGGGCCCCGACCCCGACGCCGCCCGAGAGGTGCCGGACGGCGAGTCGGTGACCCCGGCGGAAGCCTCACCCGAAACCACACCCACCGGCAACGGCACGACCGCACATCGCCCGTCGCGACGGCATCTGATCGTCAAGGCCGCCGTGCGGGTGTTCTCCCGGAAAGGCTTCGCCGAAGCCTCGATCCAGGAGATCGCCACCGAGGCGGGAATGGTCCCGACCGCGGTCTACTACCACTTCGCGAGCAAAGAAGAGCTGTTCGAGAGCGCGTTGGGCTATGCCATGGACGCGAGTTCGGCCGCGGCGCAGTCAGCTCGACCCGATGACGTGTCGGCGAGCCCGGACACGTTCAAGGATGTCGTCTCCGCGGTGTGGGACTGGACTGCAGAGCACCCGAATTCGGCCCGCATGCTGTTCCTGCAGATGGCCGGCGGCGCGACACCCGGCACTCGACTGCTGGCCAAGGAGTACGAGGAGCGCCACATCCGGCGAGCGTTCGACTACTTCCCCGCGGGGGAGGATCCTCCCAACCGGCGCGCCGCGACCGCCCAGCACGCCGCCCGCACGCTACGGGTCCGGACCATGATCGCGATGACCATCGCCATCCAGCCGCTGCGCATCGAAGGCGGCCCGTTGTCGGACATACCCGTCACCAGTTTGCGCACCGCGACCACCGACGTCTGCACGAAGATGATCGAAGGACGCTGACCACCGACATCGGACTGCAGTAACTTGATCGAAGACACAGTTACTTCGATGCTGGTTGGAGTCCCTCATGCGCATCCTCGCGGTCACCGGCGGTCATTCTTTCGACCGGACGGCCTTCGCCGACTTCGTGGAGTCCCTGCCGGGTGAGGCCACCTGGCGCGAACACCCCGACGCCGAGGTCGGCCCGGACGAACTCGCCGAGTTCGATGCGTCCCTGCACTACGACATGCCCGGGACGCTGCCCGAGCCGTCCGGTCCACCGGAAGCGTTGCGCACGTGCCTGCGGGACGCGCCCGCAACCGGCCACGGATATGTGATCCTGCACCACGCCATCGCCAGCTGGGCGAACTGGGACGAGTGGGCAGAGTTCGTCGGCGGACGCTACCTCTACTCACCCGGGACCGTCCGCGGTCAAGAACGCCCCGATTCGGGATACCGGCACGCTGTGGCACAGCGCATCTCCGTCGAGGACGTCGAGCATCCGGTGGCCGCGGGCCTGCCGGCACATCTCGACCTCGTCGACGAGACCTACCTGTGCGAGGTGTTCGAGGACTCGGTGACACCGCTGTTGCGGACGGATGCACCGATGACCGAAGACGTGCACTTCTCCACCGCACTCGCCATGTCCGGCCGGCGCGACGAGCGTGAGGGTTGGCACCATGAGCCCGGCTCGTCGCTGGTCGGATGGACTCGCACCAACGGACGGTCGCGATTGGTCTACCTGCAACCGGGCGACACCGCGGCAACTCTCGGCGACCCGCACTACCGCAGGCTGGTCGCCAACGCATTGACCTGGGTCGCCCGTCGGCGCTGATGCTTTTTTGACAGTCGATACAGTTCGATGTGTCGCTGCTCACTCCCGGTGCTACAGTTAGTGCATACGTTGCCAAGTAAGAGGCGGCAGTCCACCGAGGAGATCCCGATGCGTCAGATCCGGCATCCGATGAGTCGAGCCATCTACGAATTCGACGAGGACTACAACGTGCTCGTCACCACCAAGGACGGGAAGACCGGCACCTTCGACCCGGAGGGCCGCTACCTGCACGGCGAGGTGAAGTCCGTCGATCCGGAGATGGCGCGGTGGGTCGGCCTCGGGCCACGCGAGCCCGTCCCCATCACCCAGAACCGCCGTTTCATGGGCGCAGCCAAGCTTCTCGAGAAAATGCAGGCGGACAAGCTCGCCGAAGAAGCCCGTGCCACGCGCCTGGCCGAAGGAGGCAAACTGTGACCGAGATCGACACTCGTAGCGCCGATCAGACGGCTTCGCGGGATGAACAGTCCGACTATGCCGAGAGCTACCAGCGGCTGCTCGACACCGATACGCACCCCGTCCCCCAGGTGCTGCGCGAGGAGACCCACGACCTCTACGAGGACCAGAACTTCATCCCGGTCTCTCGCTACATCAGCCGGAAGTATCACGAACTCGAGCGAGATCGTATGTGGTACAAGGTCTGGCAGATGGCCTGTCGCGAAGAGGAGATCCCCGAGCCCGGCGACACGCACGTCTACGAGATCTGCGAGAAGTCGATCCTGGTCGTACGCGGACAAGACATGTCGATCCGCGCCTTCTACAACTCATGCCTGCATCGCGGTCGCACGCTCCGCGAGGAGAGCGGCCCCGCCGGACATGACCTTCGGTGTCCGTTCCACGGCTTCTGCTGGAATCTCGACGGGTCGCTGAAATCCATGACGTGCGAATGGGATTTCCCACACGTCGACAAAAGCACCATGGACCTTCCCCAGGTCAAGGTCGACACCTGGGGCGGTTTCGTCTTCATCAACATGGACCCGGCGTCGGAGTCCCTGGCCAGCTTCCTCGGTGACCTGGGCAAGCACTTCGAGGCGTGGCCCCTGGAGGACCGCTACATCCAGGCGCACGTGGCGAAGGTGATCGACGCGAACTGGAAGATCGCCCAGGAGGCGTTCTCCGAGGCGTTCCACGTCGTGACCACCCACCCGCAACGCGTTGTGGGAACCGGTGATTCGAACAGCCAGTACGACGCCTGGGGCAACTTCAACCGCGGTATCACCGCCAACGGTGTCCCGAGCCCGCACATCAGGTTCGTCCCGACCGAGCAGGAAATGTTCGACTCGATGGTCGATGCCCGCATCGACGAGGACCCCATGGTCACGCTGCCCGACGGCGTCACCGCTCGTGAGATGTCAGGGCTCCTCGCCCGCGAGGGTCTCCGAGACACCATCGGTGATGTCAAGGCGGACAACATGTCCGACGCCGAGTCACTCGACAGCATCTACTACACGGTGTTCCCGAACTTCCACCCGTGGGGCGCCTACCAGCGGATCGTCTACCGGTTCCGTCCCAACGGCGACGACCACGACACCTCCATCATGGACGTCTACCTGCTCGCACCGTTCACCGGCGAACGGCCGCCTGCGGCCAAGGTGCAGTGGCTGACTCCGGAACAGACCTGGATCGACGCGACCGTGCTCGGCAGCTCGGCCCGCGTCTTCGACCAGGACGCCTACAACATGCCGAAGGTGCACCGCGGGCTGAAGACGACGACGCAGAAGTACCTGCCGCTCGCGGGTTACCAGGAACTCAAGATCCGCCACATGCACCATCTGCTCGCGAAGTGGGTGGGAGAGGACGTCGACTGATCCCCCCGTCGTCGACGATCCCGATTCGGCGCTGCGACTTCGGATGACGTCGCAGCGCCGACTTCGTGCCCGCCCCGTTGACTGTGCGGCCCAATCCGTCGACCGTGCGCCCTAATCCGTTGACCGTGCGTCCCAATCCGTCGACTGTGCGTCCGTACGCGTTGACCGTGCGTCCCTACCGGTTGACTGTGCGCCTCCGCTGGTTGAGCCTGTCGAAACCGCGCCTCCGCCGGTTCACGATTGATGCGCCGGCCGCGGCCTTCCCGAGATCGACGCCGCAGTAGATGAGTTCGTCGGCATGATGGGTGGTGTGTTGATGTTGACGCTGGTGATCCTCGTCGGGGCCGCGGCTGCGGCATGTGCGATGACCGCCGCCTACGTCTATCTGCGGCCCGGCCGGGACCACGTGGAGGCCGAGCGTCTGGCGCGCCGCTGGCTGGTGGCCACCGGCCTCCTCGGGTTCACTGCCCTCGCACTACGGTTCGGGTGGTTGTTGCTGAGCTGAGGCCGTTCCAGAGCGCGGATGAACGAACTACCCCCGCGCCATGTCCACGAACCGGGACAGGTGCAGCTGGTGTGCGACGGTGATCGTGGCGGTCGGGCCGTTACGGTGCTTGCCGACGATGATGTCGGCCTCGCCGGCTCGCGGGTCGTCGCGCTCGATGGAGTCGGGACGGTGCAGCAGGATGACCATGTCGGCGTCCTGCTCCAGCGAGCCCGACTCACGCAGGTCCGAGACCTGCGGCTTCTTGTCCGTGCGCTGCTCGGGACCACGGTTGAGCTGGCTGATCGCGATCACCGGCACCTCGAGTTCCTTTGCCAGCAGCTTCAGCTGGCGGGAGAACTCCGAGACCTCCTGCTGACGGGACTCGACCTTCTTACCCGAGGTCATCAGCTGCATGTAGTCCACCGCAACGACTTTCAGGTCGTGGCGCTGCTTGAGACGGCGCGCCTTGGCGCGAATCTCCATCATCGTGAGGTTGGGCGAGTCGTCGATGAAGAACGGCGCCTCCGAGATCTCGCCCATCCGGCGGGCGAGACGGGTCCAGTCGTCGTCGCTCATGGTGCCGGCGCGCATGTCGGCCAACTTGATCTTGGCCTCCGCCGAGAGCAGTCGCATGACGATCTCGGTCTTGCTCATCTCCAGAGAGAACATGGCAGCGGTGAGGCCATGCCCGATGGCCGCGGAGCGCAGGAAGTCCATGGCGAGGGTCGAGTTGTGGGTCGGGACCATCGCCTCACCGGCGAGGTAGAGATGCTCATCGTTGTCGACCTCGACGCATCGCACGGGCACCGGGTCGACCGGACGCACCGCGACGACCCGTCGAACACCGGCCTTGCGGCGGAGTTCCTTGTGCCGGATGGCCTTGTGGTGAACGGTGAACACGTCGTCGTCGGCATCCACCCGAAGCCAACCGGTCGCCGAGCGCTTGTAGTTGAACCCGAGTCCGGCCACGAGGTCGGCGACGACGGCGGTCATGTGCCGCGTGGCCGCGGGCACCGTGATCCATCCGTCGTCGTCGACCGTGGCGCGGGCGTCGAGCAACCCCGCGAGCAATGCCCGACGCTGCGCAATCGAACCCCGCAGGTACTCATACGGGATTCGTCCACCGAGGTCGGCCATCAGCGTCATCACATCGACGGGCCCCTCGGCGTCGATCCGCATGGCGATCTCCGGGTCGTCGAAAGCCATTCCGGCCAGCGCTGCGACCGTGTACGGGCCGTAGGCGAACCGTTTGCGCGGCAGTTCGAGCGGCGCCGTGTTCCGCACGACGGCGCATCCCACGTGTGCGCGGAGCCCGGCGGTGGTGACCACCTGGCGCTCGCCGTCGATCTCGGCCGCCCACTGGTGCTGCTCGTCGGCGACGATCATCGCGCCGTCGTTGAATTCGACCTCGTAGCAGGGACGTTCGGTCATCACCTCGGTGGCGGCGATGACGCGTGTCGGACGGCCATGCGCGTCGAGCAGATGATCGCCCACGGCGACCTTGCCCATGGTCGTCCACCCGGCAGGGGTCGGCAGCGGGGTGTCGAGCGCGAGCGCCTTGCCCACACCGGGACGCGCCGCGACGATGATCATCTGGCCGGGGTGCAGCCCGTTGGTGAGCTTGTCGAAGTCGGCGAACCCGGTCGGGACACCCAGCGAGATCCCGCCCCGCGACGCGATGGAGTCGATCTCGTCCATCGTCGGCTGCAGCAGATCCTCGAGCGGGACGTAGTCCTCGGCGGTGCGCTTCTCGGTGACTTCGTAGACCTCGGCCTGGGCACGGTCGACCACCTCGGCCACGTCCTGACCGTCAGCGCCCGCATAGCCGTATTGGACGATGCGGGTGCCCGCCTCCACCAGACGGCGCAGGAGCGCCTTCTCGGCCACGATCTCGGCGTAGTAGCCGGCGTTGGCGGCCGTCGGGACCGTGGAGATGAGGGTGTGCAGATAGGGCGCGCCGCCGATGCGCTTGAGCTCCCCCGCACGCTCGAGTTCAGCAGCAACCGTCACGGCGTCGGCCGGCTCGCCCTTGGAGTACAGGGTCAGAATCGCCTCGAAGACCGCCTGGTGAGCCGGACGGTAGAAATCCGCCGTACGGATCTTCTCGACGACGTCGGCGACCGCGTCCTTGGACAGCAGCATGCCGCCGAGCACGGACTGCTCGGCCGCCAGATCCTGCGGGGGCTGCCGTCCGAAGTCCTCGGCGGGGATCTCGTCGTCTCCCCGGCCTCGGCCTCCGGCAACGGGGCCGCGCCCGCGGTCATCCACAACAGCCACGCGTGTCAAACCTCTCGCAACGCTCGATCCCACCCGACTTCGATGAGTACGACTTTGAAGTGTGGTGTCGGCCCCGGTAGGCCACGTCGCGAGTCCCCGGTGTCGACGTCGTGTTCGGTCAGTCTCGGCCGATAGTCGCACCGACATAAGACATTGCCGGAGCGCCGAAACGGTCGGAGACGCTGGAGCGTGACATTAGGACGTCTGCGACGGCGACTCAAACCGAACTGTTAGTGAATCTGGGGAGCACTTGTGGACGGAGTGTGAGTCGCACGGGGACGCGTTGTGCACCCTTTGTGGACAACCTGAGGAATTAGGGTGTGAGCAAGCCTGTCTTCGCAGGTCAGAGCGGTGGCTAATTTCCACAATCAACTAATTGGAAATCGCTCGGATTTCCTCGGCGAGTCGCCTTGCGGGCGTGTTGCGGCGCGGTGTGCAACATCGCGTGGCGAATATTCGGGTGAACATCCGGTGTGGTCCGCGTTACACCTCGTCACGACGGTGATCCACCTGATCAGTCGTCCGACTTACAGCTGATCGGCGACAACCCGGCTCCCGGTGTGATGCAATGTCGAGCGTGTCGAGGTTGGGGTTGGGTTCCGGGGTCATCCGACGGGTCGCGCGCCGGCGGGTGACCGTCGTACTGGCGGCCCTGACAGTGGCGGCTGGCATCGCCTCGGCGCCACCCGCCATTGCCGCACCCGGGCCGTCCATGCCGGTCGAGTTCGACCTCACGCGGTATCAACCCGTCGACCCGACGATGTTCCGTTCACTCGCCTACGCCGACAACGGACGCTCCTTCTTCACGACCGGCCGCTGGATGTGCCAGGTCGGTCCCGGTTACCGCTACGTGGGCTGCCAGGGCCGCCCGGCGACTGCTCCCCCGGACGCCCTGGGCGCCGCCATCGCCGACGATCAGCAAGGGCCGTGGTGGGCGCGGAACACCCAGACCTACCGGTTCGGATCGAACGCCGGCTTCCGCCCGCCCGTCCTGGGCGTGGGCAAACGGGTCACCATCGCCGGCGTCACCTGCACGGTGCCCAGGAGAGACACCGTGGCATGCCGCACCGGTCAGCGCGCGCTGATCTTCACCCCGGCCTGGCACAAGTTCTTCTTCCCGTCCTGGGACACCCTGGGGCCCGGCAACAACGCGGTCGACCACAGCGCCAACCCCGCACCGCGGTACCTTCCGCCGCGACTGCAGTACTGGAATCAGCTGCCGGCGACTCCACCGGCGCCGAAGTAGGGCTTCGACCCTTCGTGACGCTCCCTCCGCAAGCTCCGGGCGCTCCTCAGGGAGCGAAGTAGGGGCTTCGAAGGGTGTAGCAACCTGGCTCACCAGGCCCTTCGTGGCTCGTCGCTATTGCTCCTCGCACCTCAGGGAGCAGTGGTTACGTCGTCGGCAGGCACGACAAAGGCCGGGTGGAGGATCTCCACCCGGCCTTGTGTGTTGAACGCCTGTGTCAGCTCGCGGCGACGACGGCGAGCTGGACGGTCGCCGAGACCTGCGGATGCAGGTTGACGGTGACCGGGTAGCTACCGGTTGCCTTGATGTGCCCCTTGGGCAGTTCGACGTTGCGCTTGTCGACGGTCGGGCCGCCCGCGGTCTTGATGGCACCGGCGACGTCTGCCGCGGTGACCGAACCGAAGAGCTTGCCCGAGTCGTGGGTCTTCACATCCAGCGAGACGTCGGCGAGGCCTTCGAGGGCCTGCTTCAGCTCGTTGGCGTGCTCGAGACCGCGGACCTCGCGGGCTTCCTGCGAACGCCGGATGCCCTCGACCTGCTTCTCGGCTCCACGGGTGGCCTTGATGGCCAGGCCGCGGGGCAGCAGGTAGTTGCGGCCGTAGCCGTCCTTGACCACGACGATGTCGCCGGCTTCGCCGAGGTTCTCCACAGCGGCGGTGAGGATGAGCTTCATGTCAACTGATCCTTTCCGCTTATCGGCTGGTCGAGGTGAAGGGCAGCAGGGCCACCTCACGCGAGTTCTTCACTGCCACAGCGACGTCGCGCTGATGCTGCACGCAGTTACCGGTCACGCGACGCGACCGGATCTTGCCACGGTCGGACAGGAAACGGCGCAGCAGCGCGGTGTCCTTGTAGTCGATGACGGCCTTCTTGTCCTTGCAGAAGCTGCACGCCTTGGTCTTGGTGACCTTCTCGACGCGAGGCTTCCGGCTCGGCTTTGCCTTTGCCATGTGTGTATTGCTCCAGTCAATGCTTCGGGACGGTCGGTGCCGATCCCGGGCTGTTCGGGGCGGACATCATGCCCCGAGCGATATCAGAAAGGTGGTTCGTCGTCCCCGCCGCCGAACGATCCCCCGCTGTTGCTGGCAGGCGCGCTGCCCCAGGGATCATCGGCAACCTGCTGGTTCGATCCGCCGCTGCGGCTACCGCCGCCGCCACCGGAACCGAATCCGCCGCCGCCACCGCCGCCGCCGCGCGAGGCCCGATTGACCTTGGCGGTGGCATAACGCAGCGAGGGGCCGATCTCGTCGACCTCGAGTTCCACGACCGTGCGTCGTTCGCCTTCTTTGGTTTCGTAGGACCGCTGCTTGAGCCGTCCCTGCACGATCACCCGGGAACCCTTGGTCAGGCTTTCGGTCACGTTCTCCGCGGCGTCGCGCCAGATGTTGCAGCGGAGGAACAGCGCTTCGCCGTCCTTCCACTCATTGGTCTGACGGTCGAACGTGCGCGGAGTGGAAGCCACCGTGAAGTTGGCAACCGCTGCACCGGACGGCGTGAACCGCAATTCCGGGTCGGCGGTGAGATTGCCGATGACGGTGATGACCGTGTCGCCTGCCATGTGTGTTCCCCTTGGGTCGTTGGTGGGCACTCGCTGATCGACATGCACCGGGTGTTCTGGGTCCAACCCTAGAACCCGGTACCGACGTGTTCAGACGATCAAGAAACCCTGTGGACTACTTCCGCAGGACCTTGGTGCGCAGAACCGACTCGTTCAGCTTGAGCTGACGATCGAGCTCGGAGACCGTGGCGGGCTCGGCATTGAGATCGATCACGGCGTAGATGCCCTCGTTGTGCTTGAGGATCTCGTAGGCAAGACGACGCTTGCCCCAGATGTCGACGCCGTCCACCGAACCGCCATCCTTGCGGACAACATTGAGGAAAGTATCGAGTGAGGGTGCGACGGTGCGCTCGTCCAGATTCGGATCGAGGATGACCATCAATTCGTAGTGACGCATAAGACCACATCACCTCCTATGGGCTAGGTCGGCCACGGACTGTCCGTGGCAGGAGGGTCGCCTGCGTCGGCAACCGGTCCAAGATACATGACCTGGCCGTTCGCAGAGAAATCCGCGGTCACGGGCCGCTTCGGCGGCGGGGTGCCGGACCACCTAGTCTGTTGGCCATGTCGGAGCCGCGGACGATCTCTCGCCGGAGGTCCCCGCAGCTGTCCGGGCGCGGCGAGACGGCGGTCATCGTGCTGGTGTCGTTGCTGGCCACCACCGTGACGATGTTCTGGAGCTTCCAGGCCAAGCTCCGATGCGGCGGTGCGCCTTTCGACGCACTCGGCCGCAGCGAGAACTGGCCCACCGGCGATCCGGGGGCACTGATCCCCTGCTACTCGGACTTGATGTACCTCTGGCTCGGGCGCGACATCAACAACCACGTCTTTCCGTACATCCACGGCGGAATCGGCTCGGACGGAACACTGTTCGGCGGCGTCGTCGAATATCCGGTGCTGTCGGGGCTGCTGATGTTCTTCGGTGCCACCGGCGCCGACAACGACACCGAGTTCTTCGTACGGTCGGCACTGCTGCTGGCGCCGTTCGGCCTCGCGATCACCATTCTGCTGGCGGTGATGGTGCGATGGTGGGCACTGCTGTGGGCGGCGACCCCGCCGCTGGTGCTCTACTCGTTCCACAACTGGGAGCTGCCGGTCGTGGCCACCGCGGTCGGCGCGATCGCCGTGATGACCTGGGGTGCGTCACCGGACCCGGGTACGGGCCGGCACCGACTCCCCCTGCGGACCGCCGGCGTCGCGGCGGCGGTCCTGCTCGCCATCGGGTTCTGCCTCAAGCTCTATCCCGGGATCTTCGTGCTGCCGCTGGCCGCCTATGTGCTCACCGGCGGCGTCGGTGGCGCGCGGAGCGTCGCGCGCCGGGGTCTCGACTGGGCGGGGGCCGCATGGGTCGCGGGCGCGGCGATCGTCACGGTCGTCGCAGTCCAGCTGCCCTTCATGATCCTCGGGTTCGACGGGTGGAAGGCGGCGCTGTCCTTCCAGAGTCGGCGCCGCGCCGACGTCGACACCAACTCGATCTGGTACTGGGGGCTGCGGTACGTCACCGGGACGACCGACAGCTATCACTCCATCGTCGGCATCGCCTCCCCACTGCTCATCCTCGCCGCGTTCGCGACCGCCATGTACCTCGGGTGGCGCCGCTATGAGCAGATCGGGTTCTTCCCGTGGATCGGTGTCAGCGCCGCGATGCTCGCCGGGTTCATGTTGTTCCACAAGGTGCATTCCCCGCAGTACACGCTGTGGATTCTGCCGTTCTTCGTCCTGATGAAGGTGCGGTGGCCGGTGATCGTGGCGTACCTGCTCGCCGATGTCGCTCTGGACCTGACCATCTTCCGGCTGTTCCCCATCCGCGACGCAGGCGACCCGCTGCCATGGTGGATTCTCACCGGGGTCGCCGGTTCGGTGTGGGTACACGCGGCGCTGCTGGCCTACCTGATCTTCTCGTTCGTCGGCACCCCGCTGCGCGAACCGCTCGCCTCGATCGGGAAACCCGCGCACATGCCCGCCCCTCGAAAGACCGCCGACCCCGCACCGCTCGGGCCTCGTCCAGGCGGCCACCGGCCGGGTGACACGGTGCCGGCCGCCGGTGGACGACGGCCGGGTGAGCCGACGTGAGCGCCTGGCTGGGCACGGGCCCACTGGTCGGCGGACGGGTCACGTTGCGGCCCCTCACCGTCGGCGACATCGACGACCTTGCCCGGGTCGTCGGGGACCCGGGCAGATTCCACTGGGTGCCCGGCATACCCATCGACACGGACAGCGCTCGACGCTTCGTCGACGCGGCGCTCGCCGACCTCGAGTCGCGAGTCGCGTTCGCCGTCATCGACAACACCGACGGCACCCTCATCGGGTCGACGAGCTTCTACGAGATCGACGAGACGAACCGCTCCGCGTGCATCGGATACACCTTCTACAGCGAACGGGCGCAGGGGACAGCGGTGAACCCGACCGCCAAGTACCTGCTGATGCGTCACGCCTTCGAGGAGTGCGGCGCCGTGCGCCTCGCGTGGCACACACACGAGCGGAACGAGCAGTCGCGCGCAGCGATCACCAAACTCGGCGCGAGTTTCGAGGGGTTGTTGCGCAAGCATCGCCGTTTCGGCGACGGCTGGCGCACCACCGCCCTGTACGCGATGACCGACGACGACTGGCCGTCGGCGAAAGAAACTCTGCTACAGCGCCTTTCGAGCTAGGCGTCAGCTTCGGGCTTCTTGGTGTGCTCGACGTGCCCGTGTGTGCGGCGATCTTCTTTCATCCGCGCCTCGTGCACGTGCCGCTGCCCGTCGGTCAGGTCGGCCCGGACCCGGGTGACGTACTCGCGCAGGGGTCCCCAGTAGGTGTCGTCGAACTCCTCGACGACCTGGAAGGTCCACCGACCGTCGAGGACGTTGCGCCCGACCAGGTCGGTGGACAGTTCGTCGGCGAACTCGGCATGACCGGCCTCGCGCAGCTCGTCGACCGCTTCGCCGAGCAGGAGGTCGCCGCGACCGATGAGTTGGTGGAAGGTGTAGAGGTGGCCGCGGGCGCGCTCGATGTACTCCAGCGCCTCCCCTACTTTTCCGACGGCATCGACAGTGTTGTCCGGGATCTGTGGTGCGGTATCCGACATGACCCGACAGTACCCACGAAAAGTCGGGTCCAATCCTCAGCAGGACCATCGAAGCAGGACCCGGAGTGACGGTCGTCGTCGGAGTCGGCGGCGGTGATCCCGCCGACGGATCCGCGCCAGCGCCATGTTGGTCTGTGCGCCCCGATTCGCGGAAGTCCGACTGCGCCGAAGCCGATCTCGGCGTCAGCGGGACGGTAACCGCGGACTCAGCCGACCTCGACCGGGACGGGTCGGTCTGCGTGGTGCCGGCGTGGCCGCCGGGTGATCCGGTCCGGCGCGCCGTCGAGAACCCCACCGGCCGGATCGTCGTATCGTCGGCCGTCGTTGCCCTGTCGGACCAGGTCGTCGCGCGGATGCCAGATCTGCCACACGACGACCGCGCACAGGACCACGACCATGAGACCCCGCAACACGACGCCTGCGGTGAACCACTCCTCCGGTAGCCAGCGGCGTTCGGCGTCGAGGAACAGGCTCATCCGCGGTATCCAGATGAGCGCGTCGACCGTCATCCAGGCCAGCAACAGGCGCGTGTGCGGAATCGCAAGCACGGCAAGCGGAACCAACCACAGCGAGTACTGCGGGCTCCACACCTTGTTGACCAGCAGGAAGCCTGCCACCGCCAGGAACGCCAGCTGGGCCACCCGCGGGCGGCGCGGCGCCCAGACACCGATGGCCGCCACCGCGACGATCACCACGACCGTCAACCCGACGGACAACGCGTTCAAGAGGTCGATGTTCCATGTGAAACCGGCGGCGTCGGCGACGATTCGGTAGATCGTGTCGGGATCTGCCGACCGATCGGCGTTGAAGCGGAAGAACTCCGACCAACCTGTCGGGTACGGGATCAGGATCGGCAGGTTGACCACCAGCCAAGAACCCACTGCCGCACCGGCGACGTAGCCGAATTCCCGGACCTTGCCGCTCCGCAGACAGAGTGCACCCAGAACCACAAGCAGCAGAGCCGGATACAGCTTCGCCGCGGCACCCAGTCCGATACACACCCCGGTGAGCCACGGCCGGTCCCGCGACCAGGCCAGCAGTGCCACCGCAACCGCAGCGGTCGCGATGGCGTCGAAGTTGGTGAAGGCGTGCACGAACACCAGCGGAGAGAGCGCCACGAGCCAGACCGACCACATGCGGGTGCGGGCGGTGAGCGCAGTCGCCCAGATGGTGACCAGCCAGAACGCCGTCAACCCGAGGGCCACGATGGTGAAGAACAGGACGACGTCGAGTGCTCCGGGCACACCCCAGTTGTCCTCGGCCCAGGACCACCCTCGACTCATCTGCGCGGCGCCGTACATGAACATGCCGGTCAGCACGGGGTACTCCATGTACCGCTTGATGGTCTGGCCCTCGGAGTCCTCCTGGAACCAGAAGTCGCGATAGGGCAGCGCGCCCTGATTCAGCCGCTCGGCGCCGAACAGGCTGATCACGTCGGAGTAGCAGAGATTGGTGAACTGACGTTGGTCGTCCCAGTCGAGCCGCATCTCGGCACCCGGCCGACCGGCCGTGCCGTCGTCGGGAGGCGCCTGCTGGAGACAACCGGCCTTGCCGAACCAGCCCAGCGCCAGACCGCAGAGCGCCAGCGCGAACAACACACGCAGCGGCGTCAGATGACGACTTCGACCGATGACCGCATGCGCACCGACGGGTCCGCCGACGAGCGAACTCGCCTCGCGCACGATCGTGTCCGTGCGCGTCGGCAGCATCCGGGCGTCGTCGACGCGGGTGTCGCTCGCCAAGGGTGCGGGGCTGTCCCAGGCTGGTCCGGAGCCGCTCGGCGGAGCCGATTCGGCTGCGGGGCCATGGTCAGCCGATGGGCGGTTCAGGGACTCCTCCGCCGTCCTCACCGTCGCCACCGCCGGGTGCGCCGCCACCGGAATCGCCACCGTCCCCGCCGCCGGGTGCCAGCCCGCCGCCCGGACTGTTCCCGCCACCGCCACCGCCACCGCCACCGCCGCCGTTGCGTGGGGCGCCCGGGATCGGGATCGTCACACCCGGGGCGAGGGTCAGATTGCCGTCGCCGCCCTGATCGGGGATGTCGAACGTCGGCACCGAGGGTCCACGCGAGGACCTCGTCGGCGCTTCGGTGGTCACCGGCGCCTCGTAGGGCACGCCGGCGACCCCGCCGATCTCCTCCGGCTCGGGGAACTGCTTGATCTCCTTGCCCTCGAGCGCGGCGTCCATTGCCGACTTCCAGATCGACGACGGGAGACCACTGCCGTAGATCGACGCACCGTTGTAGTTGGTCAGCGCGGTGCCGTCGCTGGTGCCGACCCAGACCGCCGTGGACAGCTGCGGGGTGTACCCGACCATCCAGGCGTCCTTGTTCTGTCCGGTGTCAGCGAGCTGGACGGTGCCGGTCTTCGCCGCGGAGGGCCGCGATCCGAGCGTCGAGTCGTACAGCGAGTTGCCGTTCGAGTAACCCGCGATCGGCTCGAGTGCCGCAGTCACGTTGTCGGCGACCTTCGCAGGGAAGACGCGCTTGCCCTCGGTCTTGCGCTCGTAGAGAACCTGTCCCTCCGAATCGACGACCTTCTGGACGAAGTAGGGCTCGTGATAAACGCCCGACGCGGCGAGGGTGGCGTACGCCGAGGCCATGTCGATGACCCGCGACTGGTACTGACCCAGGACCACGCCGCCCTCGGGCTGCCCGTTCGCCTCTTCCAACGTCTTCTCGATGTTGCCGAAGGACTCCGCGACACCGGCCTTGTGCGCGGCGTCGGCGACCGCCCGCGCACCGCCGTTGAGGTCCATCATCAACCGGTAGTACACGGTGTTCAGCGACATCTTCATGGCGGTCGCCAGATTGCAGGTGCCACAGCTCTCGCCGTCGGAGTTCTCGACGGTCAGGCCGCCGCTGGCCTGGAACGGTGCCGAGCTGTAGGTCTTCGACAGCGGGATGTCCTGCTCGAGGGCCGCGACGAGCGCGAACACCTTGAACGACGAACCGGTCTGCAGTCCGGCCTGAGCCAGGTCCCAACCACCCGGGTTGTCGCCGCCGTAGTAGCCGCGCACACCGCCGGTCTGCGGGTCGATGGACACCGCCGAGGCGAGGAGGTCCTTGGGCTCACCGTTCAGCTCACCCTCGGGGCAGTTGTAGATCCGGTTCTTGCGGCACGCGGCCTGCACGACGCCGTTCTGGACCTGCGGGTCGATCGTGGTGCTGATCTTCAGGCCGCCGGTACGCAGCTGCTTGTCGGTGATGCCGATGCGGTTGAGCTCGGCGAGGACCTGCCGCTTGATGAGTCCGTTGGGGCCCGGGGTCTCGTCGGAGTCGCTGACGCGGGCCTTGATCGTCTTCGGGAAGACGGCCGAATCGGCCTGCTGACGGGTGATCGCGCCGGTGGCGACCATGCCGTCGAGGACGTAGCGCCAGCGTGCCTCGGTGACCTCGCGGTTGGTGTCGGGGTCGTAGTACGACGGCGCGCGGATGACCGCCGACAGCAGCGCCGCCTCCTCGAAGGTCAGCGGATTGCGTTCGGCACGACGTTTGTCGGTGATCGACTTGTTGAAGAACTTCTGCGCCGCCACGGCGATCCCGTAGGCGCCGCGCCCGAAGTAGATGGTGTTCAGGTAGGCCTCGAGGACCTTCTCCTTGGACCAGCCGTGCCGGTCGTTCATCTTGGCGGCGATGGCGAGCTCTTTGAACTTGCGGTCGAAGCTGCGTTCGTCGCCGACGATCGCGTTCTTGACGTACTGCTGGGTGATGGTGGAGCCGCCACCGGCTGTCTGGTTGCCGGTGATCTGGCCGATGGCCGCACGGGACAGGCCGCGGGGCGAGAAGCCGTTGTTGGTCCAGAACTCGCGGTCCTCGGCGGCCACGATGGCCTGCTTCATCGTCTCCGGGATCTCGTCGAAGGGGACCACGGTGCGGTTGCCGTCGGGCGAGGTGACGTCGGCGAGGGTGCGGCCCGACGTGTCGACGATGGTCGCCTTCTGGCTCACATCGGGTTCAGGGATCTCGGCGGTGAAATAGGTGAACGCGAACGCCATGATCAGGACGAGCACGATCGCCGGGACGATCGCCCCGACGATGCCCAGCGCCCAGGCGAAACGCCGGTGCTTGGTCGCTGTCCTGTTTGCGTTGCTCTGTCCGCCACCGCCCGTACCGGGACGGATTCCGGTACCTCGCGGCGTGGGCGAAGAACCACGTGCCTCGCTCATCGTCCACCTTCCTACCGGGCCGCACGGACATCATCGCCGGGCGGCCGCGGGTCACTTCATCTGGCCTCGTGCCGCTTCACTGCGGCAGCAGACTCCACTGACAGCAGACTCCACTGTGACAGCAAACGACAGGCCCGGGCAAAAAACCGCAGGCCCACGCACTATTTGGCCACGCGTCGAGAACGACGCGTCGACCGCGGCGGCAGCCCGGCAACGTACGACTGCACCAAATGGTTCCAGCTGCAGGTCCGGCACACCTCCACCACGTGCACCGAGAACTCCTCGGCAGTCGTCGCGAGCCGGGCGATCTCCTCGGTGCTGCGGGCCGAGCCGCTCACCTGACCCAGGCGGTCGCCGAACACCCACGACACGAGCGTGACCTGCTCTTTGCGGCAGATCGGGCACATGGTCTCGCTGGTCCGGCCATGGAACTTCGCCGCGCGCAGAAGGTACGGACTCGCATCGCAGACCTCGGCCACGGCGGTCCGGCCCGCGTGGACCGAGGACAGCCGAGCGCGCCGCTGCAGGGCGTAGTCGACGATCTGGCGTTGCACGTTTCTCAGAGTACGTGGTCGTCGACCGCAGGTCGGCGCGACGGGTCCGGCGCCCGGCGAGTGCCGGATGGTCGCGGGTCGGCCCGAGACGGAGTCCTCGTTTCGTCTGACCACTCGTGGACACGTTTATATCGGTGCGATACATTGGCGAATACATCGGAGTGAGGTGTCGGCGCGTCAGAGTACGTCCGCATATCGATCTCCGAGATGGAAGTGACAGATCATCGGGACCGTGAAGGGGGTGGCGCAGTGCTCGAGCTGGCCATTCTCGGTTTGCTTCTCGAATCCCCCATGCACGGCTACGAGCTGCGCAAGCGGCTCACCGGCCTGCTCGGCGCATTCCGTGCGTTCTCGTACGGATCGCTCTACCCGACGCTGCGTCGCATGCAGGCCGACGGCCTCATCGACGAACCCGAAACGCCCCTGGGTGTGAAGGTGCGGCGTGGCCGGCGCGTCTATCAGCTCACCGACGCCGGCCGGGAACGGTTTGCCGAGCTGGTCGCCGACACGGGGCCCCAGAACTACACCGACGACGGATTCGGTGTGCATCTGGCGTTCTTCAGCCGGACCCCCGCGGTTGCGCGCATGCGCATCCTCGAGGGGCGCCGCCGGCAGGTCGAGGAACGGCGAGAGGGATTGCGGGAGATCGTCGGCCGGTCCAACCGGACCGTCGACCGCTACACCCGGCAGCTGCATCAACTGAGTCTGGAGTCCAGCGAACGCGAAGTCCGCTGGCTCAACGAGTTGATCGCGGCCGAGAGCTCGCAGCAGGACGGGGGATCAGACCCGTTCGGCGGGCAGTTCGACGACGACGTCGCCGAAACCGCACGGTCACTGGTCGATCCGGGATCGAAGACCGATCCCGGACGATCCGATGACGATTATCAAGACCCGGACTCGACGCAGAGCCGGGACGCAGAGCTCGAAGAACCCGAGCAACGGAAAACACCGGTTGCGCAGCGAACGACTGCGATGCCGCGAGAAGAAGGAGAACCCGACCATGGGTGAGCCCAATAAGGTGCGCGTTGCCATTGTGGGCGTAGGAAACTGCGCTTCATCCCTGGTGCAGGGCGTGCAGTACTACAAGGACGCCGACGAGAACGCCACCGTTCCCGGCCTCATGCACGTGAAGTTCGGCCCGTACCACGTCCGCGACGTCGAGTTCGTCGCCGCGTTCGACGTCGACGCCAAGAAGGTCGGCTTCGACCTGTCCGACGCGATCTTCGCCAGCGAGAACAACACCATCAAGATCGCCGACGTCCCGCCGACCGGTGTCACCGTCCAGCGCGGACACACCCTCGACGGTCTCGGCAAGTACTACCTCGAGACCATCACCGAGGCAGACGGTTCCGGTGTCGACATCGTCCAGGCACTCAAGGACAACGAGGTCGACGTCCTCGTCAGCTACCTCCCCGTCGGCTCGGAGCAGGCCGACAAGTTCTACGCCCAGTGCTGCATCGACGCTGGCGTCGCCTTCGTCAACGCACTCCCGGTGTTCATCGCCTCGGACCCCGAGTGGGCCCAGAAGTTCACCGACGCCGGTGTCCCGATCGTCGGCGACGACATCAAGAGCCAGGTCGGCGCCACCATCACCCACCGCGTGATGGCGAAGCTGTTCGAGGATCGCGGCGTCACCCTCGACCGCACCTACCAGCTCAACGTCGGCGGCAACATGGACTTCAAGAACATGCTCGAGCGCGAGCGCCTGGAGTCCAAGAAGGTCTCCAAGACCCAGGCCGTGACCTCCAACCTGACCGGCTCGCTCGCCGGCAAGGTCGAGGACAAGAACGTCCACATCGGACCGTCGGACCACGTTGCGTGGCTCGACGACCGCAAGTGGGCCTACGTCCGCCTCGAAGGCCGCGCCTTCGGCGACGTGCCGCTGAACCTCGAATACAAGCTCGAGGTCTGGGACTCCCCCAACTCGGCCGGCATCATCATCGACGCCGTGCGTGCCGCCAAGATCGCCAAGGACCGCGGCATCGGCGGACCCGTCATCCCGGCCTCGGCCTACCTGATGAAGTCCCCTCCGAAGCAGCTCGCCGACGACGTCGCGCGCACCCAGCTCGAAGAGTTCATCATCGAGGCCTGAGTCTCGTAGAGTACAGCACAGCGGCGCTTCCTGATCTGATGAGGAAGCGCCGCTGTGCTGTAGCCGGGACAGGACCTGTGCCGAAACCCCAGGTCATCCAGTCAACTCAATGACCCCCGCGCAGCCTTCACATAGAGTGTTGTCGGTTGCTCCGAATGCCCGATTTCTCGGTCGCCCGATTCATCGGTCGCTTCGGACATCACCAGACTCCGTACCAACAGAAAGGCGCAAACCATGGGCGTGAGCCTGAGCAAGGGCGGGAACGTTTCCCTCAGCAAGGAGGCTCCGGGTCTGACTGCGGTCTCCGTCGGCCTCGGCTGGGACATCCGGACCACCACCGGAACCGACTTCGACCTGGACGCCAGCGCCATCGCGCTCGGTACCGACAAGAAGGTCGTCTCCGATCAGCACTTCATCTTCTTCAACAACCTGCGCTCGCCCGACGGCTCGATCGAGCACACCGGCGACAACCTGACCGGTGAGGGCGAAGGCGACGACGAGGTCATCAAGGTCGACCTCGCCGGTGTTCCGCCGAACATCGACTCCATCGTCTTCCCCGTGTCGATCTACGACGCGGACGCGCGCTCGCAGTCCTTCGGTCAGGTCCGCAACGCGTTCATCCGCGTCGTGAACCAGGCCGGCGGTGCCGAGATCGCCCGCTACGACCTCAGTGAGGACGCCTCCACCGAGACCGCGATGGTCTTCGGTGAGCTGTACCGTAACGGGGCGGAGTGGAAGTTCCGTGCGGTCGGCCAGGGGTACGCCTCGGGTCTCGCGGGTATCGCCCGCGACTTCGGTGTCAACGTCTGAGTCGTCGCCGACTCCGGCCGTTCGCTGAACGTCCTCGTGCATGCCGCACCTGCTTTCGAGCGGGTGCGGCATCCGCGTGTCACCACTCCTCTCCGACAATGCGGTCGGCTGGTTTCCAAGCACCCTAGAAAGGCCACAACCCAGTGGTAGTACGAATTTTCGGCCTCTCGGTCGTCGTGACGATCGTGTCGCTGATCATCGCGTTCCTCTATGGCGGTGTCGAAGCGCTGATCCTGACCGCCATCCTCGGCGTCTTCGAGATCTCGCTGTCCTTCGACAACGCGGTCATCAACGCCACGATCCTCCGCCGGATGAGCGAGTTCTGGCAGAAGATCTTCCTCACCATCGGCATCCTGATCGCCGTCTTCGGTATGCGCCTGGTGTTCCCGCTGGTCATCGTGTGGCTCGCCTCGGGGCTCAACCCCGTCGACGCACTCGACCTCGCGCTCAACCCGCCGCCCGACGACGCGGCGTACTTCGCCAACGGTGATCCCAGCTACGAGACGATCATCACCGACGCCCACCCGCAGATCGCGGCGTTCGGCGGCATGTTCCTGCTGATGCTCTTCCTGGGCTTCGTGTTCGAGCAGAAGGAACTGACCTGGCTGACCTGGATCGAGCGCCCGCTCGAGAAGATCGGCAAGCTGGAGATGCTCGAGGTCGTCATCGCGCTCATCCTGCTGATTCTCACGGCCACCTAC
Source organism: Gordonia terrae (assembly GCF_051789125.1). Taxonomy (GTDB): domain Bacteria; phylum Actinomycetota; class Actinomycetes; order Mycobacteriales; family Mycobacteriaceae; genus Gordonia; species Gordonia terrae_A. The sequence goes on from NZ_CP196526.1 coordinate 5,078,536, forward strand.
ATCGCGCCGGCCGACGAGCGGTCGACGGTCATGATCGCCGGCGCGCTCGGCATGCTCACCTACATCCTGGTCAACGGCCTCGGCGAGTACTTCAACGTCGAAACCGAGGACGACGACGATGCGGCCGAGCCCGGCACCGATGCCGCAGAGAAGTCGGCGGTCGAGAAGGCGGCAGGCGAGAAGTCCAACGGCAAGTCGGGACCGTCGGACCTGGCCAAGGCCACCGGCAAGGCGGGCTTCTTCCTGTTCCTCTACCTCGAGGTGCTCGACGCGTCGTTCTCGTTCGACGGCGTCATCGGCGCGTTCGCCATCACCGCCGACCCGATCATCATCGCCCTCGGCCTCGGCCTCATCGGCGCGATGTTCGTCCGTTCGCTCACCGTCTACCTGGTGCGCAAGGGCACGCTCTCGGAGTACGTGTACCTCGAGCACGGCGCCCACTGGGCCATCGGCGCGCTGGCGTTCATCCTGCTGTACTCGATCGGCACCCACGTGCCGGAGATCATCACCGGCCTCATCGGCGTCGCGCTGATCATCGCCGCGCTGGTCTCCAGCATCGTCCGGCGCAACCGACTCGCCGCAGCGGGTGAGGAGGAGCGGGTCAACATCTGACCCTTCGAGACGCTCGCAAGCTCGCTCCTCAGGGAGCAGAAAGTGACGCTCGCAAGCTCGCTCCTCACACGGGAGCCCAGCCCAAACAACTGCGCCGCAGATCCTCGTCGGATCTGCGGCGCAGTTGTTTTCGGTGGGAGGATCAGCCCTGCTGCTGACCCAGCTGTTGGGTGATCTGCTGGTTGATCTGGTGCAGGCTCGGCACCGACATGCCCGGGAGGTGGCCTTGGATGGTACGCAGGACGGAGGTGTCGTCGCGGACCTTCTCGCTGGACTGCACCAGAACGGTTCCGGCTCCGGTGAAGTCGAACTGACGCTCCTCACCGGAGTTGAGACCCATCCGGCGTCCGGCTGCCGCGATGAAACCGTTGACCCACGCTTCGTCGTAGTGATGACTCGGCGACGGGCAATCCGACCACCCGACAAGCGCTTCCGGGTCCACACGCACCGGCGGTTCGACGAACATGACCGGACCGTTGGACGACGCGAGGAACTTGCCGGTGCCGATGAGTGTGAGGAAGCCGGGGACGATCGACTGGTTCAACGACAGATTGGGCTGGAAGGCAAGCAGATTGGCGGCACGGATGGTGAGGTTGCCGTCCTCCAGGTCGTAGGCGTTGATGTCGTAGCCGCGGTCGCCGATGATCAGCTTGCCCTGGCCCTCGGCCACCACGTAGTCACCGAGGTAGAGCGGTGCGGAGAACTGCTGGGCGACCATCTGCAGCATGTTGCCCTGCAGGCCCTGCGTGAGAGCGGTGAACTGCATCTGCCCGTAGTAGGCGATCATGGCGCCCTTGGACATGAACCACGGCTGGTTCAGATCGATGCAGAACGAGTAGTTGTTGTCCGGCACATTGTCATCCGACGGCAGGGTCATCGGATTCCACACCGTGTTGAGTTGGCTCACAGCTTCTCCTCCGATGCCTGCACGTACACGACACCCTGTCCGGTGCATTCCAATTGCATTGCCTCGCCGCCACTCCGACCGACATTGCGCCAACTCATCGCCGAACGCAGCGACGTGGCGACCTGTCCTGCCGAGCCGACGAAGGCCTGTGGGTCGACGGTGACCGGCGGCTTGCCCGGCGACACCTCGAGTTCGAAGACGCCACCGTGTCCGAGCAGCACCGCCGACCCGGGGCCGGAGAGTTGCGTCGTGAACATGCCCTGACCCGTGACGGCTCCGGCGGCCGCGGAACGCAGGGCCCCGAAGACGCCACCGCCGCCACCACCGCCCCCGCCGCCCTGGGAGGCGACCGAGACGACAGACGCCTGCAGGTTGGCCCCGTAGGCCAGCAGACGCGACGCCTCGACGCGGATCATCCCGCCGACCGCTCCGAGATGCACGACATGCGCCTCGATGCCGAGGAAACCGTAGTGGACCTCGCCCTGGCCCTGCGCGATCATCGTGGACTCGTGTTCGCCTGCGAGCATGCGGCCGGCCATGCCGCCCATACCCCCCAGACCCGGCATGCCGCCGCCCATGCCGCCCGCACCGGCGATCTGGTGGGGCTGGAAGTGGACATTGCCCTTGTAGAAGAGCATCGCCCCGCGCCGGGCGACGACGGGACCGGTACGGCCGATGTCGACGGAGACGACCTTGCTGTTGACCTTGGTGAACATTCGCGTTACCTCGCCCTCACCGCTCGGCCGGCTGAATCGACACGACACCGCTGCCATCCCACCGCAGCGAGAAGGCCTCCCCGCCGCCCTGCCCCAGCGCCGCACGCCAGGACACGTCGGTGACGAAGGACTGACTCAACTGCCCACGGGCACAGACGAACGCGTCCGGGTCGACGACGAGCGGATACTGCGGTGACACCTCGAGATGGATCAGCGGTCCACCGTTGGACAGCAACGCGATCTGGCCGTGGCCGCTGACCGTCGTCGTGAACAACCCCTGGCCGGACGACGCCCCGCGTAGACCCGCGAACGCGACGTTGGTCTGCAGGTTGCCGTTGAGCACCATCAGCTGCTGTGACTCGACCTGCAGCATCTCGTTGTTCAGCTCGATGATCGTCGTCTCGGCAGCGTTGTGCGCGAAGTAGACGACGCCGTTGCCCGATGCCTCCATGAGCGACAGCGCTTCGCCGGTCGCGCGCTGCTTGAGCCCGGCGAGCACGCCGTCGCCACCGCCGAAGCCCGCGGACTTGAAGTTCACCTGACCCTCGTAGGCGACCATCGATCCGCTGATCGCGCGGACCGCGGTGTTGTTGAGCCTGGCTTCCACCACGCGTTTGGACCGTTGTACCAACTGCATTCGACGTGCCTCTCTCGCGCCGCGGGGAGGCCGCCGATCGACCGTCCCTCGTTCGTCACCCGACGCCATCCCCGCACCACGGCGCCGTCGACACCCCGGCATCCACCCCACCGTGGGCCGGGAATCCGGCCCCATACGGAGATGAAATTAGCCGATAGCATCGAGTGGTGCCCGGAAACTTCGTACGTCGTTGGTTCGGGAACGATTCACGCACGAATTCCGCATCGCCCGCATCATCGGAACAAATGACAGCGGCGTTCCTGGAGTCCGAATCCGTCCTGGCCGAGATCGATCCGGCCGTCGGCGCGAGCTCCGCGCTCGACCCCCGGTCCGGGCTCCGCGGCTCCTGGCAGGCCATCCGCGAACAACATGCTGAGGCCACCGCCGACTACCTCCGCCTCCTGTCGCCGCCGGAGGGTCAGCGTGTCCGGCCTCAGGATCTCGACCGGTCCACCGAGGCGTTACGCGCGATCACCGCGTCGATGCGTGCCTTCGCGCAGGCCAACGCCGCCACCCTGGACCGGGCGCGGGCCTCGATGCGTGCCGCCACCGCACAGGACCAGGAAGCACGGGTGGCCGCGCATCGGGCGTTGACCGCGCTGGAGGGCTCCACGCCCAGTGTCAATCGGCTGCGATCGGTGTCCCAGGCCACCGACGACCTCGACCGCACTCTGACGGCGTTCGAACACAGCACCGGGCTGCGTGACCGTCAGGCGACGGCCGCGGCCGTCGTCGCGTCGGCCCGGCGGCTCGAACAACTGCTCGCCGACGCCCCGTCGTTCGGCGAGCGGGCGCGCCAGGTCATCCGATCGGTGGAAACCCGGCGCAGCGCCATCTCGACCCGCGGTGCGCAGGTCCCCGACACGCTCTCCGCGCTCCGGCGCGAGTTCAGCGCCGACTGCTCGGTCGACCTGCAGCGCAACGGCGGCATCGTCGACGAACGGCTCGCGCACGCCGACGCTGAGCTCGATGCCGCACGGGCCCTGCTCGACGAGGCCCCCGACCAGGCGATCGACCGCGCCGACGCCGCCCGCGACGACCTCGCCGTGGCCGAGCGCGCCGTCGACGACGTGTTGTCTCGCCTCCGGGTCCTCCGCGAGGTCCGGGCGGACCCCCGCGGTGCCGAACAGCGTGTGCGGTTCCGGCTCCGCGACGCACAGGTGTTCGCCGTCAATCACGCTCTGGTTGACGAATGGGGCTCGGTCCTCGATGCTCAGGCCGACCGGATCGAACGCGCGAAGGAACACCTCGATCGCATCCACCCCGACTACTGGGGATATCTGACCCAGCTGGGCGCGGTGGACGACCGGATCACGGAGATCGTTTCCCGCATGAGAGGACAGGTGGCCGCAGGATGACCACCAGCACGACGACAACGGCGTCACAGTGAGCACGGCTTCACGATGACCACATCGGCACGACCCGACGACACCGGTCTCGAGCCCGGGACGATCAAGCACTTCGAGCATCTGACGCACGAGACGCTCGACGAACTGTTCGTCCGTCGACCGGAGCCCATCGACCCGACTTGGCCCGCTCAGAGGTTGGCGGTCGCGTTGGGCGCAACGCTGTACGTCCCGGCGACCCGGCCCGACCTCGCGCAAGTGATCCGTCGACGACGCGCTCAGGGTGTCATCTCGATGGTCATCGACCTCGAGGACGCGGTGGCCGATCACGAGGAGGCCGAGGCGATCGAGCACGCCGTGGCCGCCCTGAACGACTTCGCCGCCGATCCGGGCCCGGCGATGCTGCTGTTCGTCCGGCCGCGGTCGGCGGACCAGATCATGCCGATCGCCACCGCGCTCGACGCCCCCAGCGCGCTCACCGGGTTCGTCATCCCGAAGTTCAGCTCGGACAACGCCCAGGCGGCGCTGGACGCCGTAACCCGCGCCCGCGAGGTCCTCGGCAAGCACCTGTGGGTGATGCCGGTGCTGGAGTCGGCCTCGGTCGTCCATCGCGAGACCCGCGACGATGAGCTGGCCGCACTCGCATCGCTGCTCGGCGCACACCGTGATCAGATCCTCGCCGTGCGGATCGGCGCCACCGACATCTGCGGCCACTTCGGCATCCGACGCGACCGCGACCTCACGATCTACGACGTGCGGGTCGCCGCCGACGTGATCGCCGGCATCGTGAACCACCTGGGACGCAGCGACGACACCGGTTTCGTCGTGACCGGGCCGGTGTGGGAGTACTTCGCCGACCACGAGCGGATGTTCCAGCCGTTATTGCGGCACACCCCTTTCCGCGAGAACGACGCCGTCTACTTCCGCCAGCAACTGGTGAGCCGCGACATGGACGGGTTGCTGCGGGAGATCACGCTCGACCGGGCGAACGGGTTGCACGGCAAGACCGTGATCCATCCGGCACACGTCGCCGCGGTGCACGCATTGTCCGCGGTGACCCATGAGGAGTACCACGATGCGCTCGACATCCTCGCCGGAGAGTCCGGCGGCGTCCGGGCGTCGTCGTATCGCAACAAGATGAACGAGCTCAAGCCACACCGCAATTGGGCGCTGCGGGTGATGGACCGCGCGGCCGCCTTCGGCGTCACCCGTCAGGGCATCTCCTTCGTCGATCTCCTCACGGCACTCGCGACGCCGGGTGCGGCTGCCTCGTGACCGATCACCTCACCTCTGACATCGACTGGGTGACCGCGCGATTCGGCGTGACGGTGACTCCTGCGGACGGTGGCCACCCCGCCCACACCGTCCGCGATCTGGTGCGGTTGGGCCTGCGGCACAATCGGCGACGTGCCCACCTGCTGGTGTCGACGGTCCTGGGCAAACACATCCCCACACGCCCCTCGGTCGTACGCGGTGCCGCCGACGACCTCGGTGACGCGGTCGCCGCCGCGATCGGCGCCGACGCGGCCGCCCACGCACTCGTATTCGGGTTCGCCGAGACCGCAACCGGACTCGGACACTGTGTCGCCGAACGCATATCGGCATCTCGTTACCTGCACTCGACCCGACGCAGCCTGCCCGGCGTGGAGGTATCGGGCACCTTCGAGGAAGGGCATTCCCACGCGACCACCCATCTGCTGCAACCCAGTGCAGACACCTTCCTGGACCCCACCACCCCCGACGAGACACTGATCCTCGTCGACGACGAGATCTCCACCGGGAGGACCGCACTCGGCGCGATCGAGTCGATCATCACGGCCCGACCGCGCACCCGGTTCGTGGTGGCATCCCTGGTGGACATGCGGACCGCCGGTCAGCGGGCCGAATGCGTCGAGGCGGCAGCAGGTCTCGGCGTCGAGGTCACCTATGTGTCACTCGCATGCGGCGCCATCACCCTCCCGCCGACACTTCTCGACGACGTATGGGCCCTGGAGTCCGACGAGCTCAATCCGGTCACCGCGCAGCGCGGAGCGGTCACCACGACGACCCTCGAGTGGCCGGCGGAAACACCCGACGGTGGACGACACGGTGTCCTCCGCGAGGATTCCGCGGACTTCCATCGCGCCGCGGACGGTGCCGCGAACACCATTGCCGACCTTCTCGATCCCCGGCGTCCAGCCGTCGTCATCGGCCACGAGGAACTGATGTACGCACCTTTGTGCATTGCCGAGCACCTCGAACGTCGAGGTTTCTCGGTGGGTTACCAGACCACCACGCGGTCGCCCGCCCAGGTCCACGACGCACCTGGATACCCCCTTCGTCGCGGATTCCGGTTCGCCGCACCCGAAGCCGACCCGGGCACCCCGCGGTTCGTGTACAACGTGTCCTCCTCGGACTTCCCGGACCCACACGTCGTGCTCGTCGTCGACTCCCCCGCCGACACCTCCGAACTGCGGGCGCCCGGTGGCGCCGTCGATGTCCTCACCGCAGCAGGCCATCCGGTGACGATCGCGGTGCTGCCGGCAACCGACCAGCATGCGCTGGCACGAGTACGAAGCGAGATGCGATGAAGGGCACCGTCACCTCGACGCCGCCGCTGTACGGTCCGTCCTTCGGGTCGTATGGCCCCGACGAGGTCACCTGGTTGCTCAAGGACCTGTCCGATATCGCCCTGGAGGGCGATCTCCACGAACGGGAACGTCGCATCCAGTCCGGTCAGGCCCACTACGCCGAATCTCTTCCGATCGAATACCAACCGGGCCGCGAATACCAGGAACTGTTCCATTCGACGCTGCGGTCGTCGGCGCAACGACTCGCCGAGGCCGTCGGAGTCGTATCCGAACTCCTCCTCGCCGAGCGACACTCGACACCCACGCTGGTCTCGCTCGCCCGCGCAGGAACGCCCGTGGGCATCCTCATCCGACGCTGGATGACGGCGATGCACGGTGTCGACCCCCGGCACTACACCATCTCGATCGTGCGTGGCCGCGGCATCGACACCGTCGCGCTGGACCACATCGTCGAGCGCCATCCCGCCGAGTCGATCGTCTTCGTCGACGGATGGACCGGCAAGGGCGCCATCCAACGCGAACTCACGGCCGCCCTCGCCGAGTACGCCCGGGTCGGCGGCCGGCCCCGGTTGCACGACGAGTTGGCGGTTCTCGCCGACCCCGGTTCGTGCACAACACTGTTCGGGACCCGCGACGACTTCCTGATCGCCTCGGCCTGCCTCAACTCGACCGTCTCCGGGCTCGTCTCCCGGACCGTTCTGAATGCCGACCACATCGGCCCCGGCGAGTTCCACGGCGCGAAGTTCTACCGTCATCTACGCGACTTCGACGTGTCGGGCGTCCTGCTGGACACCGTCAGCGCCGAGTTCGGCCCGGTCGCCGAGCGGGTCGCGTCGACCCTCGCGACGCTGACACCAGAGGCGCGGCGGCCCACCTGGTCAGGGTGGCAGTCCGTCGAACACATCCAGAACCAGTACGGGTTGTCCTCGATCAACCTGGTCAAGCCCGGCGTCGGTGAGACCACCCGTGTGCTCCTGCGCCGTGTGCCCTGGCGCATCCTCGTCCGTGCCGACGACCTGCCCGAGCACCGTCACATCCGGTTGCTGGCTGCCGAACGCGATGTACCGGTGGAGGTTTCACCCGCGCTCGCATACTCCTGCGTCGGGCTCATCAAGGAGGACGCGTGACCGCGCTGATCGCGACGGACCTCGATCGCACGATGATCTACTCGCGAGCCGCGATGGGCGACGCCCAGTTCACGACTCTCGACACCGTCTGCGTCGAGATGTACCAGGACGCGCCGTTGTCGTATATGGCCGGTGCAGCCGTCGACCTGCTGCGCCGGCTGGCGCGCGCCGCGGTGGTGGTCCCGACGACCACGCGCACCCCCGCTCAGTATGAGCGAATCGATCTGCCGGGCAGCCCGTTTCGGTACGCGGTGGTCAGCAACGGCGGCCGAATTCTCGTCGACGGATCCGACGACCCCGGGTGGCGCCGCCACGTGGAGAGCGAGGTCGCCGGTGCCGGAGCGACTCTCGACGAGGTCCTGGCCGAACTCCGTACACGCATCGACGATTCGTGGGTGACGGCACTGCGCACCGCCGACGACCTGTTCTGCTATCTGGTCGTCGACACATCCGCTCAGCCCGCGGATTTCCTGACGCAGTGGCACGACTGGTGCGGGGCGCGTGGGTGGACCGTGTCACAGCAGGGGCGCAAGATCTACGCGACGCCACAACCGGTGACCAAGTCGGCGGCGATCGCCGAGGTGCGCCGCAGGCTGGTGGCGGACGGGACGCTCGACGCCGCGGCCCCGCTGTACGCGGCGGGGGACGGTTGGCTGGACACCGACCTGTTGCTCGCGGCGGACCACGCGATCAGACCGCGGCACGGTGAGTTGGAGTCGCTCGGCTGGTCCGCGCCGGGGCTCACCCGCACGGCAGAGGCCGGCGCGCTCGCCGGGATCGAGATCCTTCGATGGTTCGGCGACCGTTGCGGTCTGGGCGACGACGAGCCCGCCGAGGCCCGCGCGACCTGATCAGCGGGGCGCCGGCCCGAGAACGTCCTGGTGCCCGTTGCGACGGCACCAACTCGTGAGATAGCGGGCATGCAGGCCGCACCACCGGTAGACGGCTGCCTGGGTCATCGGCAACCCTTCGGCGTGCTCGCCGAGTTCGGTGATGATCGGGCCGAGGTAGTGGTTGGTCGCCTTGTTCGCCGTGCTCGGCGAAACTTTCGCGGCACGGGCGAGCGAGGCGTTGTCCGACGCGTTTCCGGACGCGATCGCCCCGGCCAGTCGGCCGGCGGTGGCGCCGCGCTGTCCGGAGAACAGTCCGTACAGCGTCGACCGTCCGGAGTTGTACCGCCTGTCCGGTAGTCCTTGTCCGAGGGCCACCGCCGTCACCGTGCTCGTCAGCACATCGAAACCGTCGGACTTCGCGATGATCCCGGCGACCTCCTCGCGCTCACCCGCCTCGTCGAGGTGATCGCGTTCCAGCCCGGAACCGTGGGTGGCGAGGATGACCGGCGCCCGGCGGTCGTGGACTGCGAGGGCGTCGATGACGTCGAGACCGTCGAACTCCCACTCCAGATCGCGACGGTTCCACAGGAGGTCGGTCACCACGACGTCGAAGCGCACGTTGTGCGCGACGCTGCGGATGAACTCGTCCTGCGTGGTGGCCACGCTCACCGTCGCGCGGTCGAGCGCATGGGTGAGGTGCGCAGCCACGACGTGACCGAGCGGAGTCGCAACCAGCACGCGCAAACCGTTCGGCACACTCATGATGTTGCCCGATTTCTCCCGTTCGCGCGTGATCACGCATCTATTCGGGCTCGTTGAGCGCAGTACGACCCGAACGGGGTGATTTCTGGCCGTGGAGAGGCTGACATGCAGCTCGATGTTCGCCAGGGTGGAGAAAAGGGTATCGACAGGCCAGGGTTTCGCGACCCCCCTGACCGACAACCATCCAGCACGACGCCGGGGACCGACAGCCACTGTTCCCGCGCACGCATCGACGCAGGAGAACAGGAACCGTGTCCACATCGCTGAACGAATCCCGCCCGCCGCCCCGGCCTGGTGGTGGGAAGCCTCACGGAGCCGACGTCGCGGACGGAACCACGAGCACTTCGCCCCCGACGGCGTCGTCCGGGACACGGGTCGCCGCCGTGGTCGCGGAGGGCGACATCTTCGACGCCGCGCTTCTCGCGCTGGTCGAGTCGGCGGGCCATCACGCGATCCTCGTCGAGCCCGCACAACTCGCGGCACTCCGGAATCCGGGGGCGCTCCTGGTGCGCTCTGGCGCCATGCTCGGTTTCGTGCGACGAATCCCCACGTTGCGCACGGTGCGGGTGATCTTCCTCGGCGACGGCGTGGCCGGCCACGAACACATCCGCATCTCTCCCCGCGCCCCTCATGCCGAGGCCGCGCTCGAACGCGCACTGTCGTCGACCGTCGGTCCGCCGACGCCGTCGACTCCGCCCATCCCCGTCAACCGGGTCCGCGTCACCGATCGCGAGCGGGAGATCCTGCAGACCTACACGCTCGGGGCCACCCTTCGTCAGACGTCGCGTGAGCATCAGATCGCGGAAAGCACCGTTCGCGAACACTATCGACGCGTTGCACGGCGCTACGAAGAAGCCGGACGCCCCATCGGCAACAAAGCGCAGCTGCTTCTCGAGTTCATGGCCGACGGGTGGGTCCGCCCCTGAGGTCGAGGCCGCCGCTCGAGTGCAGCCCGACCCGCGGCCGGTGGACGTCGCCGAGCCATCGCCGTACAGTGTACGGAGTAAGCTCGACGAAGGGACCCGTCATGCCCACTTCTCCGCACTCCGCGACGCCGCCGCGTTGGCTCAAGCCGATGAACAAGGTGTTCCTCCTGATCAAGCGCTTCGGCGGCATGAAGGAGCTGCCGGTCCTGATCGTTCCCGGACGGCGCAGCGGCAAACCGCGACGGACACCGCTCACGATCGTCGACTTCGACGGCGGCCGGTATCTGCTCGAGGGATTCCCCGGTGCGGACTGGGCCCGCAACGTCCGCGCGGCCGACGGGCTCGCGCAACTGTCCGTCCGCGGTCGGGTGAGCGATGTCCGTCTCAACGAACTACCGGCCGACCAGGCGGTTCCGGTGTTGCGCGCGTGGCCGGAGCTGGCCGGCACCGACGGTCCGAAGATGATGAGGGATGCGGGCGTCGTCGACGATGTCACGCCTGACGCATTCGCCGCGGCTGCCGGGCGGTGCGGGGTCTTTCGTATCGATCCGCGCTGATCCGGGTCCGAGACCCGAGATGTGGTGTCGACGTCAGGTGACGGTCGCGACGAGGAGCCGCAGCAGCCGGCGGAAGGTCGCTGCCTGACCGTCTGACATCGCGCCGCGCAGGAGTTCGTCCTCCACCGTCCTGATCTGCGATCGCACCCGATCGTGCAGTTCGCGGCCGTGCTCGGTGACAGAGACGCTCCATTGTCGATGGTTGCCCGACCGCTCCCGCGTGACGATGTCGCGCCCCTGGAGTTCGTCGAGGTGGCGCCCGAGTCGCGTGGGGTCGCGGCCGGTGCGCTGCGACAACTCCCGTTGCGACAGCGCCGTGGTCGCGGCCACCTCGCTCACGATGGCGTACTCCCACATCGAGAGGCCGGCCGCCTGCAGTATCGGCGCTTCGAGCGCGACCAGCCGCGGCACGAGTCGCCCGACGAGCGCGCCGAGATCCGGCTCCGTGACTGCGTCGTCGTCGTTCGCCATCGACACACCTCCTCTGATCGTCTACCGTGGTAGACGATCGCTGCGGGCAGGGCTCTTTCTCCTCTGCTGCCGGAGCATCTTCTCATCCCGACCACCTACCAGGGCGAATCGGCGATCGACACCATGAAGGGACGTCCCATGGACACTGCGGCACTACGGGAGATGACCGACGACGTGAGTGCTCACCTGTCGGAGATGACCATCGGCGACATGTCCGTAGGGGCGGTCGGAAGAGCCGGCGATCTCGGCCACCTGTACGTCTCGTCGATCAACCGGAACCGGCGCGTCGCCGCGATTCTGACCGGCGATCGCGCGCAGGTTGCCGACGATATGCGCGGGAGCCTGCTCCGATCATCGGCGAACCAGTACGGAGGCGGTTTCGAGCATCCTTACCGACGCAGCGCGACTGAGGTGGTGACCGCGTTCGACGCCGTCCTCGACGGCGAGCGGCTCGTCGACGTCGACGGCACGGCGGTCACTGCTGACGAACTCTACGAGCGCGCGGTTCGCGACGCCTTCCTGTTCGCCTGGAATCTCGCGTCCGTGCTGGACATCCGGTTTCACCCGCGTGCCGGCGTCATCCGCCAGGTCATCCGATCGATGCTATCGAGCATGGAAGATGCCGACCTGGAGGCGACGGTCGACGTCCTCGTTCGGACGTCGATGCCCCGCACCGCGGCCACCGGCGGGTGACTGGCGCTCACGCTCAGAACAATCCCACCGCTCGTCCGACGAGACCCACGGCCACCACCAGGAACAGGATCGCGGCGAGCGCGATGGCGATGAGCGGGCCGAGTTTCCGACGCTGCGGCGGCTCGTGATTGGGTCCACCCACAGCGGTCTCGGCGGGTGGGGTGTCTCCCGGCCGGACGCCACCCCCGGATTCGAGTCCCGCAGTGTTCGACGGGTCGGGATTCTGCGGATCGAACGTGGAGTCACGCGTTTCTCTGTCAGCCATGGCAGATGCGTACCCGAAACGGCCCCGGCTCACGCGTGATCGCGCGCACGCCGCGTCACCTCGACGATGCGGCAGGTCGACGGCGCAGCAGCCGCATCGTGGCACAGTGAGAACTGTGCTGCTGCCCACCCTGACCCCCACCGCTCCGGACGACCCCGCCGTGATCCGCGTCGGCGACGACCAGTTGTCGCGGGAGGACCTCGTCGGCGCGGCCACCGCGGTCGCGGAACGGATCGCCGGTGCACGGACTGTCGCGGTCCTGGCGACCCCGACCGTGGAGACGGTGCTGGCAGTGGTCGGCGGGCTGATCGCCGGTGTGCCTGTGGTCCCCGTGCCGCCCGATTCCGGTCCGCGCGAGCTCGACCACATCTTGACCGATTCGGGTGCACAAGCCTGGCTCGGCGCGGCCCCGGCGGATGCGACTCTGCCCGTCGTACCAGTGCGCCGTTATGCGAAGTCGTGGCACCGTCACCCCGAGCCCCACGCCGATTCGATCGCGCTGATCCTTTACACGTCGGGCACCACGGGTCTGCCCAAGGGCGTGCCGATCAGCCGTCAGGCGATCGCCGAGGGGCTCGACGCGCTCGCCGACGCCTGGCTCTGGACTGCCGACGACACTCTCGCGCACGGCCTTCCGCTGTTCCACGTGCACGGCCTGATCCTCGGCGTCCTGGGCCCGTTGCGCCGCGGCGGCCGCCTCGTCCACACCGGGAAACCGACCGCTGAGGGTTACGCAGCAGCAGCGGCGACCGGCGCGAGCATGTTCTTCGGCGTACCGACGGTGTGGAATCGCGTCGCCGCCGAACCCGCCCACGCGCAACAGCTCTCGGGTGCCAGGATCTTGATCTCGGGCAGCGCGCCCTTGCCGGTGCCTCTGTTCGAGCGCATACACGAGCTGACAGGACACCAGATCGTCGAACGCTATGGCATGACCGAGACACTCATCACCGTCAGCACCCGCGCCGATGGTGAGCGACGACCGGGGTGGGTCGGCCTTCCCCTCGCCCATGTGGAGACCCGCCTCGTCGAGGGCGCCGAGAGCGTGCCCCACGACGGTCAGAGCGTCGGTGACCTCCACGTGCGCGGCCCGATGATGGCGTCGGGATACCTGAATCGTCCCGACGCGACCGCCGAATCATGGCTGTCCGACGGCTTTTTCGCGACCGGCGACGTCGCCGTCATCGATCCCGACGGCATGCACCGCATCGTCGGACGCCGCGCCACCGACCTCATCAAGTCCGGCGGCTTCCGCATCGGCGCCGGCGAGATCGAGACCGTGTTGCTCGCGCATCCGGCCGTCCACGAGGTCGCGGTGATCGGTGTACCCGACGACCATCTCGGTCAACGCATCGTCGCCTACGTGGTGGGCGACGATGCCGTCGCCGACACCGAACTCATCGAGTTCGTCGCGGGCGAGCTGTCGAATCACAAACGGCCACGCGAGATCCGGTTCGTCGAATCGCTGCCGCGCAACGCGATGGGCAAGGTGCAGAAGAAGCTGCTCGGCTGAGTTCCGCGCCCGCCGGGGTGGTGTGCGCTGCCCTCAGTTGGCCCAGGACCTCTCCCCCAGCCACTCGGTGATGACGCCGACCGCCTCTTTCAGCTTCGGGCCCTGCTCACGGCCGGAGTAGTAGTGCGTCGCACCGACGATGGTGTGCAACGTCTTGTCCGGGTGACCGACCGCGTCGAACAGGCGATGCGTGTGGCTCGGTGTGCACGCGTTGTCGGCGGAGTTGCCGATGACCAGCGTCGGGACCTCGAGGTCGGCCGCGCAGCGCGGACCGTCACCGAGTGCGTCGTCGAAACTCCACTGCGACAACCAGCTACGCAGCGTGGTGAACCGCGCGAGGCCGACCGGACCCATGTTGACGATCCGCGGATCGCCCAGATAGCAACCGAGCTCGCGGTCACTGGGGTCGACGGTGAGATCCAGCCACCGCGGATCAGCCATCGTCCCGTGCACGATGAAGCCGCGCTCCATCAAGGGCTCGCCATGGTCACGGAGGTCGGCGAGTTGTTGCTTGACCCAGGCGGTGATCCGGCGGTTGCGCTCGATCTGTGCGGCGCGGTAACGGTCGAGGAACTCCGCCGAGTACGGCGGCTGGTGGGGATTCGACGGGTTGTAGAGGTCCAGCTCCGGGTCGCGGCGGTGCGGATCGGACTCGTCGACGATCGACGGATCCATCCACTCGGTCAATGTGCCGTGGCGCGAGACGTGCGCGGCGAGCAACATCATGCCGTCCGCGGCCGGCAGGTCCAGGGCGGTCAGGTCCGGGGGCTCACCCGCGGGCGTCTCGGTCACCGTCGCGTGCTGGGCCTGCTGCTGGTAGTACAACGACAGTGCCCCGCCGCCACTCCACCCGGCGAGAATCACCTTCTCGTATCCCAGCCGTTCGCGCGCATCCTTCACACACGCCCCGAGGTCCTGCACGACCTTCTCCATGATCAGCGCACTGTCGACGCCGCGGTACCGGCTGTTGCAGTAGATGACGTGATGCCCGGCGCGGGCGAGCGCGTTGGTCATCGGCAGGTAGGCGCCGCCGCCGATGGGATGCATGAAGACGATGACGTTCTTCGACGGCACACCCTTCGGCCGCAGCAGGTAGCTCTCGAGCACGACACTCTCGGTGACCCCGCCGTAGGTGTCCTGGTAGGCCGAGAGGTCGTCGAACACAACGAGATAGGGGATTCGCTCGTACTCGTGTCGCGGCACGGCGAGGGTCGCATTCATACGCGTGCCTCATCGCTGGTCGGTGATGTCGCATCAGAAACCGACGCCTCGACCATCGCCGGAGACGGGATCAGTCGACGACGGGTGTCGATCGAGATCACCTTCCATTCCACCCGATCGAACTCGTCGAACTTGCGCCGCGACCGTTCGCGCGCCCTCTCCGGAATGCCGTGATGCATGCCCTGGGGAGCGTGCGAGATCAACCCCGGTGGCATCGAGACACCGAACATGCTGCCGCCGTGGAAGAATGCGATCTCGTCGAAATCGGTGTTGCGGTGATACCACGGCAGGCGTTCGGCGCCCTTGCGCGCTTCGGCGGGGCGCGGCAGGAAGTTCATCACGTAGACCCCGGTGGCCTGCATGAACAGATGCACCGTCGGCGGCAGGTGGACGGTCTCGGAGGTGATGACGTCGTAGTCCTCGATGTTGAAGGTGAACGCGAAATTGTCTCCGCGCCAACCCTCGACATCGAGTGGGTGGAAGGCATAGAACAGGGAGGTCTGTCCATCACGCTGGCGGAAGCGCACCTCGTATTCGTCGCGGCCGTCGTCGTCGAATGCCTCCGCCTCGGGCACGACGACGAGCGAGGAATCGAACGGGAAGAACCTGCCGAGAACACCCGCCTCGGGCACCCGGAACTCGTCGACCGCCTCGATGATCAGCAGCAACGAAGGGCCGTCGGGCACCTGACGATACGTGCACCCTTTCGGGATGTAGACGTAGTCGCCGGGCCGATAGGGCAACCGGCCGAACTCGGTCTCGAAGTATCCCGTTCCCTCGTGCACGAAGAACAGTTCGTCGCCGTCGACCGGCCGGAACCAGAAGGGCGCGGCCTCGGCACGGCGGCTCAACGAGATCCGGCAGTCGTCGTTGAAGAACATCACGAGCGGCTCTCCGCCCGGGTCGGACTGATCCGTCGGCGTGAGGTCGGTGACGATCCGGTCGACGCCCGTGTGGGTACCGACCGCGCGGAACCGGGTCGGGTCGTTGCGACGATAGAGATGTGCTGTGCGACCGGTGAATCCGTACCGACCGAGTTCGTCGTCCTTGAGATCCTCCACGTCCCGGTGCACCTGCCTGGGGGTGCGGCCCCTGCGGTGGTGGATGAACGATTCCATGACTCTCCTCTGTCGCCAACGGTTTTCTGATGCTAGATTCAGTTTCAGAACTTGACAAGGGTCACACACGTTCTCGACGCTCGAACGGGTCGCGCGCCGGCGCGTGGTTCGATATGTCATCGGTACGCGGAAGGGAGCTCAGGTGCCGCCGACGAACAAAGGACGTCAGACCGAGGCCGCGTTCCTCGACGCCGCGCGCCGGACCTTTGCCGAAAAGGGCTATCTCAACACCAAGATCTCCGACATCTCGGCCGCGGCCGGACGCTCCACCGGGTCGTTCTACAACTACTACGACAGCAAGGACCGGCTGCTCGAAGCGCTTCTGGACCAATTCGGCGAGGAGGTCGTCGCGGGCTCGCTCGCGACACGGCACGCCGACCCCGAGGCCAGTGTGCGGGCAGCGGTCACCGCCTACTGGACGACCTACAAGAAGTACCTCCCCGAGATCATCGGCCTGTTCCAGATGTCGATGCTCGACGACGATTTCCGCGCTCGTTGGCACGCCAACCGCGTGTCGGGCGTCAAACAGGTGTTGTCGGGACTCCACGGCGCGGAGCGTGCCGGTTACGACGTCGGACTGCCACTCGAGCCGCTCGCGTCCGCTCTGGTGGCGACACTCGAATCCACTTGCTGGACATGGCTTGCGGTGCGTGGGGAGGCCGCCGGTCCGATCCCCGACGACGACACGGCGATCGAGATCCTCACCGCCATCTGGTACCGGACCGTCTTCGGCGCGGGGCCCCGCGAGTCCTGACGACCGCACCTCTGCCAGATCACCCGTGGTGCTTGCCGTCCGCCGGAGCGGCGACGATGCTGGACCCATGCCCATCGAGGTCCGGCCCGCAACGATCTTCGACGACATCGCCACGATGGTCGGCCCGAAGAAGCCCACGTCGAATGTCTGCTGGTGCCTGAGTTACCGAATCCCCAGCACGCAGAACCAGCAGTTGGTCCGCGAAGAGCGCGGCAAGTTCGTGAAGGAGCTGTGCGACAGCGGGATTCCGCTGGGAGTCCTGGCCTACGACGGTGGCGACGTGGTCGGTTGGGCGGCCGTCTCTCCCCGCGCGGACACGACGTTCGCGCGCAATCGCAAGATCCCCCACGTCGACGACCTGCCGGTCTGGTCGGTGTGGTGCATCCGGGTGCGGCCGGGTCATCGCAAGAAGGGGATCTCGCACGCACTGCTCAGGGGCGCCGTCGACTACGCCCGCTCGAACGGCGCCCCCGCCATCGAGGGGTATCCCGTCGACAACAAGGGCGAGAAGGTCGATCTGACGATGGCCTACGTCGGGACACGCGGGTTGTTCGAAAAGGCGGGGTTCGTCAAGGCCGCCGACACCGGTTCGGTCCTCGCTCGATTCCCGCGCGTGGTGATGCGCCTGTCGCTGGCCGGTTGATCACGCGGTCACCGCGAACCTCAGATCAGTTCCGCCAGTTCGACGGTGGGTACGTGAATCCAACCCTCGCGGGCGGCGACAGGCCGGTCATCGGCGTCGGGCAGGGTGGTCCGGCCGAGCTCGGCGGCGCGAGCGATGAGCGCGGTGATCACGGCGTCGAATGCGTCGTCGTCGCGAGCCATCGTCTCGGCATGATCGCCGAGATCGAGCCACGGCGCAGCCGCTGTCAGGGCCACGAGGAGCTCGGCGAGGATCGGCGCATTGACGGCTCGTTTGTATCCCCGCGAGGTGAGACCCCACCGTTTGAGGGCGCCTGCCGGATACGCCTCGACAGCCCACCCGTCGACGCGGTCGTCGACGGCAAGATCCGCGAGTAGCCCGGCACATCGAAACGCGACATGGGCGATCTGATCGGCGGAGACACTCAGCGGACGCCCGAGCCCGGAGTCGGCGATCCAACGATCGGTACGACGCAGCGCAAGAGGCCGGCGCCGTGCGATCTCGTCGAGACGACGATCCGCAGGCAACCCGTGCCGGTGATGGGCGACGACGAAGTCCACGAACTCGTCGGGCCACCCGAACGGCGAGTCGATGCCGATCCGCGTCGCACCCTCGGCGAGCCGGCGGATGTCGGCGTCGTCGGCCCCGACCACGAGATCGGTCACCTCAGCCCGGCCGTCACGCCAGTCGAGCACTGCGACAGCGGTTTTCGCCGGAGACGCGGAGAGATCCACCCCGACCGTCCGCATCTCAGACACCCCCGACATCTCCGGCAACCTCCACACTCTAGTGCTGTGACCGACGCAGGCGGCCCTGCGGCCCTCGCCGGTTCACGCGCCGCGGAGCCGGTACTCCTGCCGCGGTCGTCCGGTGGTGCCGTACTGCAGCGACATCGTCAGTTTCCCGGCGGCCACGAGGTTGGCGAGGTGCCGTCGGGCGGTCGGCGCGGCGACGCCGATCTCCCGGGACACGTCGTCGGCGAACAGCGTCGAGTCGGAGCGGGCGAACAGGGCGAGAATCCGCTGTTCGGTGGGCGATCCGGACTCCGACCGTTCGGTGGCCCTGGTGCCGAATCGCAACGCCGACAAGGCTGCGTCGACTGCATTCTGGTCGACGTTCCGCCCGGCCAGCACCCGCCGGTACTGGGCGTATCCGGCGAGACGTCGCGCGAGGTCGGCATCGTCGAACGGTTTGATGAGGTAGGCCAGTGCACCGGCGCGTGTCGCGGTACGCACCGCGGAGGCGTCGGTCTCGGCCCCGACGATGAAGCAGTCGCACGCCAGTTCGGCCACGAGGTCGATACCCGAACCGTCGGGCAGGTGGACGTCGAGCAGCGCGAGATCGATGTCGGGATGCTCGGCCATCGCCTGTCGGGCGGCGGCCACGCTGCCCGCACGCGCGCGCACGGTGAATCCGCGGACCGCCTCGACGATCGTCGAATGCAAGGCCGCGACCCGGAAGTCGTCGTCGACGATGAGAACGCCGAGGTCCTCGCTCATTCTCGGTCTCCTTGCTCGTCGGGTTCACGGCGATCGTCGTGCGGCGTCGGCGCGAGGACGCCGGGCAGCCTGGCCACGAAGAGTGCACCGCCGAGTTCGTGATCGCCGGGTCCCCCGGGGTGCGCGACCCACAGGTCGCCGCCGGTTCGTCGGGCGATCTGCCTGGCGAGGGCGAGTCCCATGCCGCGACCACCGGGTATGTATGCGCCGGATTTGGTCGTCGCCCCCTCCGCGAAGACGTCGTCGGGATCCTCGAAGCCGATGCCGGGACCCGAGTCGCCGACGGACACCAGCAGCGTGTCACCGTCGGCGATGATCTCCACCTCCACGTCGGCGGGCTCGTCGGACGGTGCGTCCGACAGAGCATCGGGCATTCCGTCGGCCGCGGCCTCGATGGCGTTGTCGACGAGGTTACCGAGGACGGTGGTGACGACGACGGGTTCGGCCAGGGTGGCGTCGAGCCACGTCTGGTCGCCGAGGCGGAGGGTCACACCGCGTTCTCGCGCCTGTGCCGCCTTCGCGTCGAGGAAGGCGTGCAGGTGCGGTTCGCGGACGTTGTCGAGGCCGCTCAACAGCCTGCCACCGGGGCCGGTGCCGGCCAGTTCGTCGAGGTAGGCGAGCGCCTCGTCGGCATGCCCGTGTCGGAGCAGACCGGCGAGCACGTGCATCCGGTTCGCGGTCTCGTGCCGCTGGGCACGCAGCGCTGTGCTCATGGACCTGATGGAGTCCACCTCCCGGCTGAGTGCTTCGACGTCGGTGCGGTCGATCACCGACAAGACCATGCCGAGGTCACGACCGTCGGCGCGGACCCGGTGGGAGCTGACGAGGACGACGCGTTCGCCGATGCTCGCCGCGAGCGGTTCGTCGGTCGGCGTCGCCAGGACGGTGGCGACGCGCGGCGTGAGGCCGAGGTCGGCCGCGGGTGTCCCGGTCGGCGCGTCGATGTCGAGCAGTGCGCGCGCCCGGTCGTTGATGACGCGGACGATGCCGTCGGCGTCGACGGCGAGTACGCCGTCGGCCATCGAATGCAGCACGGCGTTCTGTTCGCGCACGAGTTCGGCGAGCTCGTCGGACTCGAGACCGAGGGTGAGACGCCGCCACCTCCGGGCCAGCAACGCGGAGCCGAGGGCGCCGATGCCGAGCGCGGCCAGCGCGAGCAGGGATGTGGCGATGATGTCGCTGCGGGTGTCTGTCTCCAGCCGCTGCGTGGAGACACCCACGCTGACGAAGCCGACGACGCGTTGCCCGTCGCCGAGGATCGGCACCTTGGCTCGCACGGATTCGCCGAGGGTGCCCCGGTCGGTGTTGACGTCGTCCGATCCGGACAGCACCTTCGACGGGTCGGTGGAGACCGTCTTGGCCAGTTCCGACGCCTCCGGGTGAGCAAGACGGATGCCGCGATCGTTGCCGATGACGACGAACAGGGCACCGGTCCGGGCGCGCACCGCCGCGGCGTGACGCTGGAGCGGGCCGTCGAGCAATTCGGCCGCATCCACCTGGGTGCCGGGATGGGCCGCGACCTCGCTGCGGACCTCGCCGTCGGCGGCGACCGACTGGGCGATCGCGAGTGCGCGTTGCGCGTACTCGTCGCGCACGCGGTCGTCGGCTCCGGCGATGACCAGTCCGAACCCGACCACGAGGCTGACGGCGATCACCGCCAGCTGCAGGAGCAGCACCTGCGTCCGCAAACGCATGCTTGTCACCCTAGTGCCGCAGATGGGGTGTCACAGAGGGGTGTCACAGACGCGCCGAAGTGCGGTGGGGTTTCGTCAGAACGGGATCGCTCCCACCAGCACGCCGACGGCGAGCATGACTAGAGAGACCACGGTGGCCCGCCACAGGACCTTCTTGTGGTGGTCGGCCAAGCCGACGCCGGCCAGGGCCACCAGCAGCAGGATCGCCGGGACGAGGGGGCTCTGCATGTGTACGGTCTGGCCGGTGATCGATGCGCGGGCCATCTCGGTGGGGTCGATGCCGTAGCGGGTCGCGGTTTCCGACAGCACCGGCAGCACGCCGTAGTAGAAGGCGTCGTTGCTCATCAGGAAGGTGAGCGGGATCGAGAGCACGCCGATCACGATCGCCATGTGCGGTCCCATCCAGTCGGGGATGCCGTCGGCGAGCCAGTGTGCGATGGCGTCGACCATCCCGGTGCCGTTGAAGACTCCGGTGAGCACTGCGGCGGCCAGCACCATGGCGACCACCGACACGATGCTGGAGCTGTGACGGGTGATGGCTTCCTGCTGCTGCTTGATGTGCGGGAAGTTGATGGCCAGGGCGATGCCGGCGAAGATCATGAACAGCACCGGGATGGCGACGATGTCGGCGCCGAGGATGGCCAGCAGGGTCACGGTGAGACCGGCGTTCACCCAGAAGAGCTTGGGACGCAGGGTCTCCCGATGGGGATCGAGGACGCCGGAGAAGGAGGCGTCGCGGTCGTCGTCAGCGGCAGCCGAGACCGCGCCGAGGTCGTGATCGCCGGTGGGGGCGTGGTCGTATCCGCCGGAACCGGTTGCCGCCGAACCCGAACCACCGGAACGACGACCCTTGGGCGGCAGGCCGGTCCCACCACCGGCAGCCACGAGCACTTCCTCCTTCGGCGCGAGGATCGACTCTCTGATCTCCAGCTTGCCGATGCGGCGACGTTCGAGGACTCCGAGGTGGTAGGCGAAGAGCAGCACCACGACCAGCGCAGCGGCCAGGGCGGGGACCATCGGGACGAAGACGTCGTTGGTGTCGATGTTCAGCGCACTCGCCGCCCGGGCGGTCGGGCCACCCCACGGCAGGATGTTCATCGTGCCGTTGGTGAGTCCGGCGACGACGGTGAGGACGACCGGACTGACTCCGAGCTTCACGTAGAGCGGCAGCAAGGCGGCCGTGGTGATGATGAAGGTCGTCGAGCCGTCACCGTCGAGGGACACGACACCGGACAGCACCGCGGTGCCGACGACGAGGCGTGCCGGATCGTCGTGCACGGCACGGACGACCGCTCGCACCACCGGGTCGAAGAGGCCGACGTCGATCATGATCCCGAAGAAGATGATCGCGAAGAACAGCATCGCCGCCGTCGGGGCAAGGTCCTTGATGCCGTCGGTGATCATGTCGCTGATGCCGAGGCCGGCGCCGGCGAACAGCCCGAACGCGACGGGGACGAGGATCAGCGCCACCACGGGCGTCGCCCGCTTGGTGATGATCAGCACCATGAAGGTGGCGACCATCCCGAGGCCGAGTGCTACCAACATTGTCTTCTCGATTCTTCATCGGATGTGAGGACGACCACATCGGTGGTCACATCAGAAGTGTTGGCGTAACCGGCATCACAGTCACGCTTGGGCGCATAAGTATCGTTTCGCGCTTTTCGCGCGCCCACCGCCCCCGCCCGCGTTTCGTAGCGATAACGGGGAAATAGCGCGCATTTCCGCTACGAAATCCCTAGTCGGGGAGCATCGGCGCGTCGTCGCCGTGGTTGCGTCCGATGAGCACCGCGCGAGTGACCGAGTCGCGTCCGAAGCGATCGCGCAGAAGGTCCATGGTCGCGTCGAGCTCCTCGCCGTGGTCGGTGTCGAAGGGCAGGGCGAGCTGGATGTTGTCGTGATCGTCGAGGTTGGTCAACGACAGCCCGACCAGGGTGCACCCCCGCTCGCGGATGATCGGCATGGCGTCGGCGAGGAGTCCGCGCGCCGACGCCATGACGATGTCGGTGCGGTCGGTCGGTTCGAGGAGCGTCCGAGACCGTGTGGCGCGGGTGAAGTCGTCGAAGCGCAACCGCAGAACCACAGTCCGACAGACTCGTTCAGCCGCCCGGATCCGCTTGCCCAATCGCTCCACGATCGCGACGATCGTCGCCTCGAGGTCGGCCTCGGATTTGGGGCGGCGACCGAGAGCACGTTGCGACCCGATCGAGCTCCGACGCTTGCCGGTCTCGACGCGACGCGGATCCTGGGCGAGCGACAGGGCGAACAGATGTCGTCCGGCCCCGGACCCGACGATGCCGCGCAGCGATCGCTCCCCGAGTGCGGCCAGTTGACCCACCGTCTCCACTCCGGCGTCGTGCAGCTTGGCCTCGGTGACCGGGCCGACGCCCCACAGTCGACGGACGGGTAGCGGATGCAGGAACTCCAGTTCGGTACCCGGCGCGACGATCAGCAGACCGTCGGGTTTGCCGACGGCACTGGCGACCTTCGCGAGGAATTTACTGCGCGCGCCGCCGACGGTGATCGGGAGCCCGACCTCCTCGCGGACGCGCCGACGGATCGTCGCTGCCACATCATGAGGCGTCCCGCTGATGCGACCCAACCCGCCGACGTCGAGAAAGGCCTCGTCGACCGAGATCCCCTCGACCACCGGGGTGGTGTCGTGAAAGATGTCGAAGACCTCGCGGCTCGCCTCCATATAGGCCTCGAACCGGGGCGGCACGACGACCGCGTCGGGACACAGGGCACGTGCCTCGTGGCCGGGCATCGGCGAGCGCACACCACGGGCCTTCGCCTCGTAGCTCGCGGCGAGGACCACGCCACCCCCGACAAGGACCGGACGTCCCCGAAGCGCCGGGTCGTCCCGCTGCTCCACCGATGCGTAGAACGAGTCGAGATCGGCGTGCAGGATCGACGCGTCACGCCGCTCCCGCCGCTCGATGTGCATAGAACACATGTTCGCATGGCGTTCGGACATGCACCAGAACGCGCTGTCACGAACTGGAGTCTCCAAAACCGTCGGCAGTGTGCTATTGATAATGATTGTCATTAGCAATAGTGCGTCCGCACCCCCGTGCGGTATCGAAGGGGCATCCACACAGTCATGAGACTCATCATGAGTCGACGCGTCGTCGTCGGCTTGGCATTGACAGCGGCGCTGGTCGCCGGCTGTAGCTCGACATCTGAATCCGCCGAGACGGCACCCGCCCAGGCACAGGACATCAACGCCCAAGAGGTCGGATCGCTGCGCGACGGCGGGGAACTCCGGATTCCGGTGGACGCACTGCCGACCAACTACAACCCGTTGCAGGTCAACGGCGCGCGGGTGGTGACCTGGCAGCTGTCCGAAGCGATCCTGCCCAGTGCGTTCCGGGACGGAGCAGACGGCAAACACGTTCTGGCAGAGGACTTCTTCTCCAGTATCGAGCTGACGTCGGAGTCGCCGCAGGTGGTCACCTACACCATCGCCGATGGCGCGGCCTGGTCCAACGGGCGGCCTCTGGACTGGGAAGACCTCCGTTCCCAGGTGGGTGCACTCAGCGGGAAGAACGCCGCGTTCGAGGGTTACAGCTCCGTGGGCTACTCCGCCGTGGAATCGGTGACCCGCGGCGACACCGACCAGCAGGCGCTGGTCACATTCGCCGAGCCGTTCGCCGAATGGCAGGGCCTGTTCAACCTGATCGTGCCCAAGGAGGTGACCGGCGATCCCGAGACCTTCAACACCGGCTGGCTGAACGCGCCGACCATCACGTCAGGCCCCTTCGTCGTCGACCGCGTCGACCCGGTGGGCAAGAGTGTGGTGGTCAAGCGCAACCCGGACTGGTGGGCGACCACGCCGCCGCTCGATCAGATCACCTTCCGTGCACTGGATCCCGCGGCTCGAGCCGACGCGCTGGCCAACGGCGAGATCGACCTGTATCCGGTCGGCGGTGACATCGACCTGTTCACCAGGGCACAGTCGATCGACGGCGTGGAGATCCGTCAGGCGTCCGAGCGCCGCGCCGGCCAGCTCACGTTCAACGGCGCCGACGGTGCGATTCTGGCCGACGAGCAGGTCCGCGTCGCGGTGGCGCAAGCCATCGATCCGGCCGCCATCACCACCGTGCTCCTCGGCGAGATCGTCCCCGGTGCCGAGCCCGTCGGCAACCACATCCTGCCGCCGACCGACACCGGTTACGTCGACAACTCATCAACCCTGCCCTTCGATCCGGAGGCTGCCGGGCAGGCGCTCGACGCGGCCGGATGGGTTCGGGAAGGGGACGTCCGGGTCAAGAACGGCACCCCGCTGACGTTGCGGTTGCTCGCCCAGAACACGCCGGTCGGCAACACGGTGTCCGGTGTCGTCCGCGATCAGCTCGCAGCGGTCGGCGTGAAGGCGGAGGTCGTCTCGGTGTCGCCGGATCAGTTCTACGACGCCAATCTCCTGCCCGGGAACTTCGACATCGCCGCGTTCGAGTGGACCAAGTCCGCGTCCCCGTTCGCCCACGATCGCCCGGTGTTCCAGAAGGTCGAGGGGGACGACTTCGGCAGCAACTACGGCCGGATCTACATCCCGGAGATCGACGCGCTGTACGACCAGGGGCTCGCCGAGCTCGACGCCGACAAGCGCAACGAGATCGCGAACCAGATCGACGTGCTCGCCTGGAAACACGCTCACCACCTGCCCACCTACGCCGAATCCGGCGCGTATGCGGTGCGTGCGGATCTGGCGAACTACGGTGCACGTGGTCTCGGCGCGTACGGCTTCGAGAAAGCGGGCTGGCAGCAGTGATCCTGCGCCGGGTGATCGGGGGCACGTGCCTGTGTCTGGCGGCGACCTTCGTCGCCTATGCACTGGCGTCATGGAGCTTCGATCCCCTGGCGGACCTCGAGACCCGACAGCCGCGCCCACCGCAGGCGGTGATCGACGCGCAGGCCCATCGGCTGGGTCTGCACCTGCCGATCCACGAACGCTTTCTGCACTGGCTGTCGGGTCTCCCCACCGGCGACCTCGGCGTGACCGTGGCCAATCAGCCCGTGTCCGAGGAGTTGTGGCGTCGCGCGGGCACGAGCTTGCGCCTGTACCTGATCGGCGCCGCGGTCGCGGTGACGGTCGGGGTCGTCCTCGGGGTCCGCGGGGCGATGTCGCGGCGCCGCGGCGCCGACCAGTTCTCACTGCTGTGGACGCTGGCTCTGATCGCGATCCCGACCTTCGTCCTGGGCACTCTGCTCAAGATGCTCTGGCTTCCGGTCAACACGATGGCCGGCCAGCAGATCCTGTACTTCTCCGGCGAGCAGACCGTCGGCGCCGACTTGTCCGGTGGCGCTGCCCTGCTCGACCGAGTGCAGCACCTCGTGTTGCCCACCATCTGTATCGCCCTCCCCCAGTTGGCGTTCTTCGCGCGGTATCAACGGGCGGCCGCGGTCGACGTACTCGGCAGCGAGTACATCCGCACCGCCCGCGCCAAGGGCTTGTCCGACCGACAGGCCTTCTGGCGACACGGGTTACGGTCAGCCCTGGTCCCGGTGATCTCATTGTTCGCCTTCAGCTTCGGCATCCACCTCGCCGGCGGCGTCTTCACCGAGCGGGTCTTCGGCTGGCACGGTCTCGGTGACTGGGTGCTCACCGCGATCCATGACCACGACGCCACCGTCGTCGCGTCGGTGACCCTGTTCTTCGCGGTACTCGTCGTTCTCGCCGGACTCACCTCGGATGTGGTCGTCTCCCGCCTCGACCCTCGCGTCCGGATTCGAGGTGTGCGATGACCCTGCTCACCGCCGACGAAGTGGTGCCAGGCAGATTCGCCCCTCGACGCGGAACCATGATGGCCGCCACCGGCGCCGTGTTGTTGTTGCTGTTGCTGATCGCAGCTGTGCTCGGACCCGTCCTCGCGGGTTCCGACCACCTGACCCAGCGTCACGACGCGATCTTGACCCCCCCGGGAGGCGAGCACTGGTTCGGTACCGGACGGCTGGGCGAAGACGTTGCGGCACAGACCTTCCACGGTATGCGAAAGTCTTTGCTGATCGGCGTCGCCGTGGCGCTGATCTCCACCGCGCTCGCGGCGCTCGTCGGATCGTTCGCGGGATTGCTCGGCGGTCGCGCGGACGGGATGACCATGTGGACGGTCGATGTCCTGCTCGTGCTGCCACCGATTGTCGTCGTCGCCGTGCTGTCCCCGTTGTTCGCGGGACGTTCCTGGTTGCTACTGGTCGTGGCCATCGCCGTGTTCCAGTGGATGCTCCCGGCGCGGATGGTTCGGTCCCGCACGATGGTGCTGCGCGAGAGCGGTTTCGTGCGCGCCGCCACCGCCATGGGCGCCTCGCGGGTACGCATCATCTGCCGTCACCTGATACCGAACATGGTGCCGCTTCTGGTCATCGACGTCACCCTCACCGTCGGCACGGCCGTCATCGCCGAAGCGGGGTTGAGCTACTTCGGATTCGGCGTCCAACCGCCTGATGTATCGCTGGGCACCCTGATCGCCACCGGGAGCACCTCGGCGGTCACCTTCCCGTGGGTCTTCGTCTTTCCGGCGGCTGCGCTGGTGGCCACGGTGATGGCGGTGGGTCTGCTCGGCGAAGGCATACGTCTGCGACTGGAAGGACCGTCCGATGGACGTTGAACATCCGGTGATGCTCGAGGCCCGGGAACTCGCCGTGACCATCGCGGGGCGACAGGTGGTCCGGCGGGCGTCGTTCGATCTGCAGGCCGGACGGACGATGGGTATCGTCGGCGGTTCGGGCTCCGGCAAGACCATCACCGCCTCCGTCCTCCTGGGGCTCGCCCCACCGCGGGCCACGGTGACCGGCTCGGTTCGGCTCGACGGCCGCGAACTGCTCGGGCTCGATGAGCGCGCGTGGTGCGACATCAGGGGAAGACGGATCGGGTGGGTGGGACAGGACCCGCTCGCCTCGCTCACGCCCACGATGACCGTCGTCGATCAGATCGCCGAGGCGATCACGATCCATCGCCGGATCGGCCGGCGCGTCGCACGCCAGGAAGGCGTGAGATTGATGGAAGCGGTGGGCATCCCGGGCGCAGCACGTCGCGCCGGCGCTTACCCGCACGAGTTCTCCGGGGGGATGCGGCAGCGGGTGGCGATCGCGATCGCCATCGCCAACGAGCCCGACGTCCTGATCGCCGACGAGCCGACCAGTGCGCTCGACGCGGTTGTCGGCGCACGGATCCTTGATCTCTTCGACGAGCTCGTGCAGCGACGTCGCCTCGCGATGCTCGTCATCTCCCACGACGCCGCGGTGATCGACCGGTTGTGTCACAACACTCTCGAGATGGACAGCGGGGTGCTCGAAGAGCGCTCCCGTCCACGACCGACGGAGCTCACCGGACGCATGTCGCCTGCGCGGTCACGCCCGGATACCCCTGAGGTCCTGGCCATCCGCGGACTCACCGTGCGCTACCCCGGACGCCGCGGTGTCCGCGGCACACGCGCTTCCACCACCGGTTGCGTGAACGTCGACATCGATGTACGCGCCGGCGAAGCCGTTGCGCTGGTGGGGGAGTCGGGAAGCGGAAAGACGACGATACTCGAGCAAGTGCTCGCGTTGCGCGCCCCACAGGAGGGGGGCGTCGAACTGTTCGGCACCCCGGTCGACACACTGGACCGGCGCGGTAGGCAATCGCTGCGTCGCCGGCTGGGCGCCGTATTCCAGGATCCCAGCGACTCACTCAATCCGCGAATGACGGTTGCCGATCTGGTCGCCGAACCGATGCGTATCCATCGAGTGTCGCCCGAACCGGGGCGTGTTCGCGAACTGCTCTCCCAAGTGGGGCTCAGCGCAGACCTGAGCACCCGGCGGCCGGCAGAGCTGTCCGGTGGACAGCAACAGCGGGTGGCCATCGCACGCGCGCTCGCGCTCGACCCGATGCTGCTGTTGCTCGACGAGCCGGTGTCCGCACTCGACGCCCCCTTGCGCGAAGACATCATGTCGCTGCTCGACGACCTGCGCACCGTATTCGGGCTGGCCTACCTCATGGTGTCCCACGACCTAGGCCTGATGCACCGGTATGCGGACCGGATCCTCGAGATGCATCAGGGGCGAATCGTGAGCCCTTCTGCCCCAGTACCGCCGCCATACGCACCGCCCACCACCCCCGAACTGGAGTCCACCGCATGACCGCACCGCCCCCACTCCGTCTCACCCCTGCACTCTCCGAGGAGTCCGCATCTCTGCTCGGCGAAGCCGCGACGCTGCACCGGCTCGTCGATGCCCTGGGATCGCCACTCAACGTTCTTCTTCCACAACGCATCCGGCACAACGTGGCTGCATTTCGGCAGGTGATGGATGCGCACCGGATCAGCGGCCACATCTACTACGCCCACAAGGCCAACAGATCGAGTGCACTGGTCCGCGAGCTCGCCGCCACCGACGCATGCATTGACGTCGCCTCCCCCGCGGAGCTCCAACACGTCCTCGGAGCCGGGTTCAGCCCGGAGCGGGTCATGGCGACCGGCCCCAAGACCCCTGAATTCGTGTGGTTGTGCGCCCGCAGCGGTATCACGGTCAATGTCGACGGAGTCGATGAACTGGCCCTGTTGGGTCGTATCGTCGCCGGCGCCCACCTCTCCAAGGTGCCGGTGCTCGTACGGTTCTCCGAGTTCCGCGCCGCCGGCACCACCCTCCTCAGCAAGCCGTCGCGTTTCGGCTGCGCGGCCGATGATCTCGACGTCGTGCTGGCGCTCCTCGACAAGTTCCGCGACGAGGTGCGATTGCGCGGGGTGGCCTTTCACCTCGACACCGTCGGCATGCCGGAGAAGACCAGAGCCATCGAGGGGAGCCTGCACCTGCTCGACGAGTTCGTCCGCCGGGGTCACGCACCGACGGTTCTCGACATCGGTGGTGGCTACGGGGTGAACTACCTGTCGTCGGCCGTGGAGTGGGACGACTTCACCACCGCACTCGGCTCCGCGCTGCTCGGTAAGCGCGAACACATCACCTGGCAGGGAAGCGGATACGGACTTCGCAACGACGGTGGTCGTCTCCGGGGCACCCTCGGTCTGTATCCGGCCCATCGTCCGGTTGCCGGTCCCGGGTATCTGGACGGGTTGCTGAGTGCGGCGGCACCGACGATGCAGCGCCCCCTCGGCACGATCATCCTCGAGAACATGTACGACCTGTACATCGAGCCTGGGCGGGCGCTGCTGGACCAGTGCGGATTCGCGATGGCCCGGGTACTCGAGGTCCGTAGCTCCCCCACCGGCGAGACGCTGGTCCGGATGGACATGAACGCCCGTGACGTCAGTCTCGAAGAGCATGGCGTGCAACTCGATCCGGTCCTGGTGCCGCGGAACGCCACTCCGCGCGACTCCGGCAGCGGTTACCTCATCGGCAACCTGTGCCTGGAATCCGATCTGATCAGTCGTCGGAAGATCTTCTTCCCGGCGATGCCCGCCGCGGGCGACCTGCTCGCCTTCCCCAACACCGCCGGGTACTTCATGGATTTCAGCGCCGATCACGCACTCGGCCAGCCCGTCGCCACCAAGGTCGCGATGTATCGCGAAGCCGGTGAATGGAAGTGGAAGCTCGACGACCAGTACTGGCCGCTGTCGCCCCAGTGGCTCGACCCCCAGTTCCCCGACCTCATGCGCACAGAGCAGATGACCACCCAGGAGTCCTGAGATGATCTACGACAACATGACCGACGTCATCGGCAACACTCCGCTGGTCAGGATGGACCCAGCGGTGACCGGCCTACGCAACATCGACCTGTACGCCAAGCTGGAGATGCTCAATCCGTTCGGATCGGTGAAAGACCGTGCCGCGTGGTCGATGGCACAGCCAGGACTCGACGACGCCGCTGCGGGCGAGCGCACGATGATCGAGCTCTCCAGCGGCAACACCGCCAAGGCACTCGCGGTGATCGCGGGCATGCACGGCGTGCGGTTCCGTTCGGTCACCAACCGCATGAAGGTACCGGAGATCAAGGACCTGCTGCTGCTCCTGGGTGCCGACATCGAGGAGCTGCCCGGCCAGGCGGAGTGTCTGGACGTCACCGACACCGACGATCCACTCGCCCGGATCCACCGAGCCGTATCCGAGCCGGGCAGCGGGTATTTCCACACCGACCAGTACTTCAACGATCGGAATGTGCAGTCCCACATCGACGGCACCGGTCCGGAGATCGTCGCCGATCTGGGCCGAGCACCGGACCACTTCATCGCGTGCGTCGGTACCGCCGGGTCGTCGACGGGAGTGGCCACAGCGTTGCGGGCGGTGGACGACGGTGTCCACGTGCTGGGTCTCGTTGCGGCGAAATCCGATTTCATTCCCGGTATCCGGAACATCGACGAGGTCCACGAGGTCGGGTTGTTCGACCCGGAGACCTACGACGCGATCGAGGCGGTCAGCGCCGACGAGGCCATCGACGGAATGCTCGATCTCGTCCGCCGATGCGGGATGCTGGCCGGACCGACCGGCGGCGCAGCATATTTCGGCGCGGTACGGCATCTTGCGAAGATCGACAGCCAACTCGAAGGGTCGGGCCGGCGTGAGAGTGCGGTGTTCATCGTCTGCGACCGCGTCGAAAGCTACATGAGCTACGTCCGCACGCGGCGGCCCGAACTGCTGAAGCAACCGCCGCGCATCCACGACGTTCGCAACCTCGCGGATCAGGATCTCGCCGCAGCCGCCGTCGTCGACGCCGCGCAGGCCCAGTCGTGGATGGCTCAGGAGCGGCCCACGGTCATCGACCTGCGCGGAGGTTTCGCCTTCGCGGCCGCCCACATCGAGGGCTCGATCAACATCGTCGACGAGGTCTTCGCCGAACTGCTGCACGGCGGTCTGCCGGTGGGCGCCGACCAGCCGGTGCTGCTGGTGTGCCCGGTGGGCGAGAAATCGTTGCGTTACAGCGCTCTCATGCGGCGGATGGGGCACCGCGGCGTCCGCAGTTTGTCGGGCGGCGTCATCGCGTGGCGCGACGCGGGTGCTCCGTTGGTTCGCGGTGCAGGTGCCGGCCGATGACCACACCGGATCTGCTTTCCTCGCGGCTGGCCGACCCGGCCGAGGTCATCGAGCGGCTGGGATCGTGGAACCGTGAGGTCCGAGCACAGTTTCCCATCCTGACGGGCCACCCCGACCGGGCGTACCTGGACAGTTCGGCCACCGCGCAGAAGCCGCAGGCGGTCATCGATGCGGTGAACCGATACCTGTGCACCATCAACGCCAACGCCGGCCGGGGTACATACACGTGGGCCAACGCCACCACCGACATCGTGGAAGCGGCCCGCGGCCGCGTTGCCCGGTTCCTCGGCGACACCGGATCAGACGGTTCCGGAGTGACGTTCACGAGCGGCACCAGCGGTGGACTTCGCCGAATCGCGCTGGACTGGTTGACCACTCACCTGCGCGATGGCGACCACATCATCGTCCCCTTCGCCGATCATCAGGCCAACCTGCTGCCGTGGACGGAAGCTATTGAGTCACTGGCATCCCGGGGCATTCGCGTTGCCATCGATGCCCTACCCTACGAATCCACCGGCACAGGCGATTACGACATCGATGCGCTTCGCGGGTTGCTTACGCCCCGAACGACCTTCGTCGCTGCGACCCATGTACATCACGTCTACGGCAACGACATGAACGTCCACCGGCTCCGCGATGCGGTCGGACCGGACGTGGTGATCTGTCTCGATGCCGCCCAGAGCGTTGGACACCTCCCCGTCGACGTCGGTGCGCTCGATGTCGACTTCGTCGTCTTCTCGGGGCACAAGGCGATGGCTCTCCCCGGTATCGGTGCGATCTGGGCGCGCAATCGACGGGGACACGAGTTTGCACCGAACGGCTGGTCGGGCACCCCCAACACCAGTGGGATCGTGAGTCTCTGCGCCGCCCTCGACTGGCTCGATGCCGCCGGCGTGGACCGGATACACGAGTGGACTCTCGCACTCGGTGCCCTGCTCACCGACGCGTTGTCGACGATGGATGCCTACGAAGTCCTCGGCTGCCAGTCCAGCCTGCATCTCGATTCGCATGTGCAACGACGTGTCGGCATCGTCACCTTCCGCCACCGCCACATCTCGTCGAACGATCTCGGGTTCATCCTCGACAGCCGCGGCTTGATGGTGCGCGCCGACGGTCACTGTCAGGGCCGTGACGGCGAGAAGACCGCCTCGGTGCGGGCCAGCATGCACGCCTACACCTCCGCCGACGAGGTCCGCCGGTTGATCGAGGTCCTACGAGAAGTGGAGAACGCGCGATGAGCTCGGTGGTGGTGATGGTCGACCTCTACGCGCCGACGCTGCGGCTGGCTCGCGGCTTCCTCGACGCCGGGCACGAGGTGATCCGGGTGCAGAGCACGCCAGAGGTGCCTCCGGCCTACGGCGGCTTCGACGAGCCCGGCTTCACACCCCCGATCATTCACGAGGGCAACATGTTCGACGGCCCGGGGATCGAACGGACGGTGGCCGCGGTGGCCGCGCATCGGCCGGTCGCGGTGATCACCGGAGGTGAGACCGGTGTGGAACTCGCCGATGCCCTCGCCGAGCGGCTCGGGTTGCCCGGGAACGGCACGGCGTTGAGCTCCGTACGCCGCGACAAGTTCGGCATGATCGATCGGTTGTCGGCATGCGGCCTGCACACCGCCGACCAGATCCGCGTTCCTGACGCGGCGGCCGCCGCGGAATGGCATCGTGCCCGCGGCGGTCGCGTAGTGGTCAAACCGACGCGCAGCGCGGCCAACGACGGGGTGCACTTCTGCGATACGCCGGAGCAGACCCGCGATGCCGTGGACCGGGTTGCGGCGTCGGACAACATCTTCGGAATCCGAAACGAAGGTGTTGTGGTGCAGGAGTTCCTGGTGGGTGGCGAATACGTGGTCAACACGGTGAGCTGCGCGGGCCGTCACCGCGTCACCGACATGTGGAAGTACACCAAGATCTCGGCCAACGGCGTCACAGACCGCGTCGCAGCCGCGACCTCGATCGCGGTCGATGATCCGATCGGGGAACAGCTCGCCGACTACGGTACTTCGGTATTGGATTCGCTCGGCATCAGCTACGGTCCTGCCCACCTCGAGGTGATGATGACGGCCGACGGTCCCGCGCTGGTGGAGATCGGGGCTCGCCTATGCGGTGCCGACACCGCGTATTTCGCCCACCTCGCGGTCGGTGAATCTCAGATCGACTGGACTGTCCGAGCTTTCCTGGAACCGGAAGAGTTCCGCGGAAGCCATCGTCGGCCGAGGCGTCAGCACGCTCACACCGCGATGGCCTTTCTCACCTCGCCGGTCGCCGGAACATTGCGTGGCTACCCGAAACTCGATCAGGTGCAGCGGTTGCCCAGCTATCACAACCATCAGGCCATCATCGAACCGGGACAATCCATCCCGGTGACGATCTCCGACGTCACCGAGCCGATGATGATCGGTCTGAGCCATCCGGTCCGCGACATCCTCGAACGCGATCTCGCGACGGTGATGTACCTCGACGGCGAAGGCTTCTACGACGTGGAACGTGAAGAACCCGACGCGACGAATGGTGCCCCATCGTGAGCCGGCACGTCGTGGTCCTGCATCGGTGGGTGGCTCCGTATGCGCTGTATGAGAACTACATCGACCACACCGTCGACCGGGTCAGTTACATCACCACACCCACCGGGGTGGCGGGTGTCCCGTCCGGTGCCGCAGCGATGAGGATCGTCGCGGCCACCGATGATCCGGACGAGGCCGAGGAGGCCCTGCGCAGCCTCGAACTCGCGCACGGGGATGCCGACGCGGTGATCGCCCTGAAAGAAGACGATCTCCTGGTGGCCGCCGGTTTGCGCGCACGTCGCGGGCTGCCCGGCTGGTCGGCCGAAGACCTACGCGTGTTCCGCGACAAGATGGCGATGGCCAGAGCGGTCGCGGATACCGGCGAGCAGTTGCCGGCATTCGCTGCGGTCGACAATCTGCGGGACATAGCCGAATTCGCCCGGGCCCACGGTTGGCCGGTCGTGCTCAAGCCGCGGTTCGGGAGTTCGAGCGCAGGCGTGGTCGTGTTGCGCGAGGACGACCTCGCACACCTCGACCTCGACACCCGGATGGCAGAACTGGGTCCGCACCTCGTCCAGACACTTGCCACCGGCACCCTCCTCCACGTCGACGGTGTCCACGTCGAGGGCTCGCTACCGGTCTGGCGGGTACATCGATATCTGCACACCCCGTTGGTTTTTCGGTCTGGCGGTTGGATCGGCTCGGTGGAGGTCGACGATCCCGCGACGCTGCGACGCGTGCACGATCACGCACTGAGGATCGTGTCACGCCTGGCCCGAGGAAAGTCGACGGTCTTCCATCTCGAGACCTTCCTCTCGTCCGGCGACTCCGGACCGCAATGCACCTTTCTCGAGGTCGGAGCGCGGGTCGGCGGGGCCGAGATCCCGATTCTCTGGCGCGACATCCACGGTCACGACCTGATGGAGACCGCCTTCCGGCTCGCTCTCGGTGAACGCGTGACACGGGCCCCTGTGGACGAAGTGCACGGACCTCGTGAGCTCGGCGGGCTGCTGCTACTCGCGGCGCCGGCACAGCGTCCGTGCGAGATCACCTCCGCCGCTGCGGCGCTCGGCACGGATTGGGCCCCGCCGGAACTCTACGGCGAAGACATGGTGGGCGTCGGCGACATCATCAGCGACGCCGATGCGTATTACGAGCACGTCGGCGGCCGCTTCCGGTTCCGGGGGCACGACGCTGCCGCCATCGCGTCGGCCATCGACCAGGTCGCAGCCCGCGTGCGCCTGACCGGCCGTCCGATCGCGCCGTCGCATCCCGAAGGTGTACTCACGTGAGGCGGTACCTGGAGCTGTGGCGGATCCCCGGTGCGCCGATGCTCCTGATCGGCGGCACGGTCGCTCGCCTCGGGCACGGGGTGACGATCGTCGCGTGGCTGTTGCTGGTGCGTGCGGTCAGCGGCAACTACGCCGAGGCCGGATTCGTGGCCGGCGCCATCTCCCTCGCCACGGCGTTCGCCGCACCGGTCGCCGGTCGGCTCGTCGATCGCTTCACCGTGTCTCGCGTACTCCCGGTCATCGCCCCGGCGTACTCGGTATCTCAACTCGCACTGCTCTGGGTGGTGGTGTCCGATCAGCGGCTCTGGGTCACCATGCCCGTGGCGGTGATCGCCGGTGCGCTGTTCCCGCCGCTGTCACCCGCCATCCGCGCGGGCTGGACGCACCTCACCCGTCCGGGCGGCGGACACGAATCCGGTCGTACCACCGCGATGGCCGCGGAATCGACGGTGTTCGAGCTGGTCTTCGTGATGGGGCCGCTCCTGCTGTCCGGTTTCATCTTGGCGACAGACGTCGTCGGCGCCGAGGATCCGTCGACAACCGGGACGGCGTCGGCGATCGTGGTGGCGGCGCTGACCACCGCGGTTGGGACGGTGACGGTTGCCCGCGGTGCCGCATTACGATCGGTGTCCGGGACTGCCGGCGGCACTCGGACTGTCGGTCTCGGGCCGCTGCGCGTGACCGGGTTTCCGACAATGCTCGCCATCACTGCGACCGTGGCTCTCGGATTTGGCGCCTCGCCTGTGGCGATTGCGGCATTCGCCGAGTTGCGCAGCGACGGTCAGGGTTCGGCGACCACCGGGCTGCTCATCGCCATCTGGAGCCTCGGCAGCGCCGCCGGCGGTCTCATCTACGGAGCGCTGCCGTGGCCGAACACCGCGATAGCCGGGCTCGCTCGTCGAGCCACTGTCGTGCTCGTTGCGCTCGCTCTGGGGTACGCGCTGTGGAACCTCACCGACTCGGTGCCTGCGTTCGCCGTGATTCTCGTGCTGACCGGCGCGGTCATCGCACCGGCTACCGCCATCCTCGCCGAACTCGTGGCCGCGGCCGTCCCGGCCGGGATGCTCACTGAGGCCTACACCTGGTTCACCTGCGTCAACATGAGCGTCGCAGCCCTGGGTGCCGCGATCGCAGGACAGGTGGTCGAGAAGTCCGGCGGCGTGTCCGTGGCATTCTGGATCTGCGCGGCCGCCGCGGCCGTGGCCGGTCTGGGCGCCATCGCGCTGACGGTGTCGGCCGAGCGCTCCCACCCTGCCGCGGTGGACAAGGAAGCCGTGTCATGAACCCGGATCTCGCACTCCACTGGTTCGATCGCTGGGAACGCCAGCAGGAGCTCTACGCCGTCGCGCGCACAGACAGATTCGAGGTTGTCTGCGACGTTCTCGCCTCGGCTCCATCCCCCGACGTCGTGATCGATTTGGGTTGTGGCCCGGGTTCATTGTCTGCCGTTGTAGCGCATACGTTTCCCGACGCCACCGTGATCGGCATCGACATCGACCCGCTCCTCCTCGAGCTGGGAGCATCCGTCCATCCTGACGTCGACTTCCGGCAGGCAGATCTCGGCACCCCGGGCTGGGCGGACGACCTGCGTGACCTACGCGTCGGAGCGATCGTCACGAGTACCGCACTGCACTATCCTTCGGTGCCCGTCCTGGCGACGATCTACCGCGAATGCGCGCACCTGCTGCGCCCGGAAGGCGTGCTGGTCAACGCCGACCATCTACTCGCGGACTCCCCCGGCCTCCAGAAGATCGCGACGGCGATCGGCGAGCGCGCGGCCGATCGCCCACACGTCAGCGGGCAGGAGACATGGTCCCAGTGGTGGGGCGCCATCGAGAAGGAGCCGGAGTTCACCGATCTGCTGGCGCAACGCGCCCGTGATGTGCCGGCGCATGTGGCCGACAACGCACTGACCGCCGACCAGCACCGCGAGATCATGCTGGCCTCGGGGTTCGTCGAAGCGGGGACCGTCTGGCAGCTGGGGCTGAGCTCGGTGATGGTCGGGATCGCCCCGGGCGGATGAGGCGTCGACGCTCTATCGAAAACCGTTGTCAACAGGGCTACGCTGGTCTCATGACCGGACCAAGCCTCGTCGACACGTTCAACTCGACCAGTCCCGACTTCGATTTCGTGACGCCCATCGTGTGGGGACCGGCCGGTGAGTCCTTGGTGGCGCGAGCGCGCGTCGCACTCGGCGATCGCGTCCTCGACGTCTGCTCCGGTACCGGTGCGAGCGCCTTGGCCGCGGCCCGCGTCGTCGGTCCCGACGGACATGTCACCGCCGTCGACTTCGCGGCCGACCTGATCGACCGCGCCAAGACGAGCGCATTTGCGGCGGGCTTGCGCAACATCGACTTCCGCGTCGATGACGTGACTGCCCTACCTGGCCGAGATGAGGGCGGGTATGACGTCCTCACATGCGGTTTCGGCGTGTTCTTCCTTCCCGACATGGACGACTCCGTACGCAATCTGCTGACCCTTCTGCGTCCCGGTGGCCGGATCGCGATCGGGGTCTGGCACGACGACGCACTGTACGACTTCACCGGCGCGTACTTCACCGAGGTCGCACGGGTGACGAACACCCCACCGCCGCCCGGCCCGCGCGCCCCATCCGACGGGCCGCCGCATCCCATCACTCGGATCGACACCGAGGAGAAGATCATCGGCTGGCTCGAATCGATTGGCGCCGTGGATGTGTCGGCGTCGGTTCTCGATCTTCGTGTGCCGCGTACCGATGACTTTTCCTGGTCGATGGTCCTCGGTAGTGGGCTACGTGGAGCCCTCGCGGGGCTCGACACCGACGCCGTCGACGACGTGCGCACCGGATTCCTCCGTCGGCTCACCGACGAGGGCATCGTCGAAGTCGACTGCGACACGCTGATCGCCGTCGGGCAGCGTCCGGCTGTCTGACGGCGACCGCAGTCGTCACCCCGCCATGGCCGCCAGGTCCATGTAGGAGACCTCCCACGCGTGACCGTCGAGGTCGCGGAAGCTCCGCCCGTACATCCAGCCGTGGTCCTGGGTCTCCTGCCAGGCGCTGCCGCCCGTCGCGAGCGCCTTGTCCACGAGGGTGTCGACCGCCTCGCGTGACTCGGCCGAGATCGCGAGCAGGACCTCGCGGTCCTTCGTGGTGTCGCTGATTCCGCCGGTGATGAAGCCCTGGAACTTCTCTGGAGTCATGATCATCACGAACGCCGAATCATTGACCACCAGGCACAGGGTGGTGTCGTCGCAGAAGTCGGTGTTGAACTCGAACCCCAGACCGGTGAAGAACTCCCGTGTCGCCGGGATGTCGGTGGCGGTGGTATTGACGAACAGCATGCGAGACATCGGGTTTCCCTTTCCGTGGCGCCCCCGTGATGGGGCGGTCAACACTGTAGACACGCCTGGGGCCGAAAACTCATCGAAGTAGTTCGGGCGTGATCAGCTGACTGCTCGAAGGTCCAGTGCCCTGCGCGACTGTCAGATCTCGGGCCATGAGTGCTCGAGACCCAGGATGATGAAGTCCACCTTGGTGTCGACCACCCCTCGCTCCAACCACTTCTCCCGAGGCTCGATGATCGATCC
This sequence comes from Gordonia terrae, assembly GCF_051789125.1. GTDB lineage: Bacteria > Actinomycetota > Actinomycetes > Mycobacteriales > Mycobacteriaceae > Gordonia > Gordonia terrae_A. The sequence continues at coordinate 5,117,721 of NZ_CP196526.1, forward strand.
GCTGTCTACCGCGCTCTGCACATGTTCGAAACCGGTCACCCCGTCGCCGTCGCGGGTCCGCCACGACTCCACCCCCAGATAGCACGCGAAGACTGTGTCGCCGAGGAAGTCGAGCGCGAACATCGCCTGCTGGTGGGTCTTGCCCTGTATCGCCAGACACCGGGCGTACTCGGTGATGATGTGCTCGATGCGGGTGAAGGCCGGTGCGTAGGAGTACACCACACGACTCAGTCCCGGGTACGCCTCACAGAGCCGCCAGCATTCGTCGGACCAGAGACGGAGGATCGTGCGCCAGTCGTCGTTCTCATCGGGCAACCGGAAGGTGGCAGCGATGTGGTCGAGACAGGCGACTACGAGGTTCTCGCGTGAGGAGTACAGGCGGTAGAGCGCCGCGGTGACCACCCCGAGATTCTTGGCGACACCGGCGAGAGTGAAACGATCGATACCCTCCTCCAGGACCGCGGCGATGACGTCCTGCTCGGTGAACGCCGGTTTGCGCCCCGCCTTCTTGCCGGCCGTTCGAGACGTACGAGCCGATTCGCCACCATCACGATCCATGCGAATAGGCTAATTCGTCAGTTGCCAGCCCTGGGCATCCTCCAGCCGACGCCAGAACCGAGCGTAGGTCCCACCGGCCGCGAGCAGCTCGTCATGCGTTCCCTGTGCCTCCACTCGACCGTCGGCATCGAGCGCGATGATCATGTCTGCACGCGCGATCGTCGAGAGACGATGAGCGATCACGAGGACGGTCGCACCTTCGCGCAATCGCTCGACAGCGGCGACGATGTTGGCCTCGTTTTCGATGTCCAGGGCCGACGTAGCCTCGTCGAGCAGGACGATGGGCGCCTGTTTGAGCAGAGCACGGGCAACCGCCACACGTTGGCGCTCACCGCCGGACAGGGCGCGGCCGCCTTCTCCCACCCGGGCCGACCAACCACCCGGCAATCTGGCGGCGATCTCGGTGACTCCCGCGATCTCGGCGGCCGCGCGGATTTCCGACGTCGTTGCGTCAGCGCGCCCCACACCAACATTCGCCTCGAGTGTGTCGTCGAACAGGTACACGTCCTGGAAGACCATCGACAACTGGCTCATCAGTAGCTCGGTGGTCTGTTCGGTGACCGGCAGACCACCGACCAGGACCCGGCCGGAGTCGACGTCGTAGAACCGGGAGATGACCCGGGCGATCGAAGTCTTTCCGCTGCCCGACGGTCCGACCAGAGCGACCATGGAACCCGCCCGCACCGTGATCGACACGTTCCGAAGCGCCGGTGCGGCGCCGGATGAGTACGAAAACGTGACATCGTCGAGTTCCACGGTCCCCGGAGTGGGAAGTTCTGTGGCCGTTCGAGACTCGGGCAGCGCTTCGGCGGTGAGCACTTCGTCGAGACCGTCGAGGAGCGGACGTCGCGACTCCAGGGCCATCGCGCTGCTCGTGATCGCCTGCAGTGTCGAGGTGAACCGCAGCGCCAGGCCGATGAACGCCAGCGCCGGTATCGGGTCCAGGCTGCCGTCGACCGCGAGCGAGCCGGTGACCGTGATGAGGATGACGATCACTCCCTGGGTGACCATGCCGCTGAGCAGCATTCCAACCGTCTCGAGCCACAGACCCTTCGTCTTCGCCGAGTAGGTGCCCTCGAGAGCCTTGTTCAACGGCGCGTAGTCGTCGCTGCGCCCACACGAGCGGATCGAGCCCTGACATTGGGCGTACTCCACCACCCTGTTGGCGAGGGTCACCTCGGAGGGCTCGTGGATCGAGCGTCCGGCACGCATCAGGGCCGTGGACGCCAGCGTCATCACGACGAAGATCGGCACGGCGATGGTGAGGATGAGACCGAGAACCGGGTCCCAGAACCATGCGGCGGCGATGATCACGAGGGCAGATGTCGTCCGTGACACCAGCGGCCCGAACATGTGCGCAAAGATCTCACCGGCCGACATCAGCTCGGTTGACACCATCCGGGAGAGCGCACCCGCGAGCGGGCGGGCGAACCAACCGAGTGGCTGCTTGGCCACCTGATCGCCGACGAGCCGGTGAAGACTCCGCAGAAAGTCCAGTGCTACCGCATAATTGGCGCGCTCGGCGACGTAGTTGAGGCCGAAACTCGCCACCGACAGGGTGGCGAGTACGACCAACCAGCCGGAGAGGCCGAGCCCCCATACCGCGGTGCCCTGGGCCAGGGCGGTGATGGTCGGCAGGAGCGTCGCGAGCGCAAGGCCTTCCACTGCGCCGACCATCATGCTCGCCGCGATGGCCGGACGCATTGCCTCGGGACGGGAGACCATACGCTGCATTCGCGGAACGATATCGATCAGCGGAATTTTCATCGCCGGGCTCCTTCGGTGTGGTCGAGGTCGGCGCCGCGGGACAGACGCGACTCGGCGCCGGTCACCTGCCACAGATGGGCGTAAGTCGGATGGTCGAGTAACTCTTCGTGCGTTCCCGTGGCCGTCACACGGCCGGCGTCGATGACAATGATCTGGTCGACGCCCTTGATCACCTCGGGCCGGTGCGCAATGACGAGGACGGTCCGTCCGCGGACGAGCGTCGAGAGCGCCTGCTGGATCTGATGTTCCGACTCCGGGTCGGTGAGGGCCGTGGCTTCGTCGAGAATCAGAACCGGCGCGTCGACGAGCAGTGCCCGCGCGATCGCGACCCGCTGGGCCTGACCGCCGGACAGGCCGGTGTCGGCACCGTAGACGGTGTCGAAGCCATCGGGCAGCGCTTCGATGTCGTCGAGGATGCAGGCGGCTCTGGCTGCTTCACGGATGTCGGCATCCGACGCGGCCGGCCGGCCGAGCGCGATGTTGTCCCGGAGGCTGATGCCCGACAGCTGCGGGTCCTGGAGTACGAATCCCACGTGTGCGTACAGGTTCGGCACGTGCTGGAGAGGAACGCCCCCGATGGTGATGGTTCCCGATCGCGGGTCGTCGAATCGTGCGAGCAGGGTGGCGATCGTGGACTTGCCGGAACCAGACGGACCGATGAGCGCGGTGACGGTGTTCTGGTGCAGTGTGAAGCTGACGCCGTCAACGGCGAGCGCGGCGTCCGGACGGGAGTCGTAGGCGTAGCTGACACGGTCGAAAACCACGTCGTAGGAGCCTGGTTCGCGACCGACTGAGTCGTCGACGTGCGACAGGACAGGGGTCTCCAACAATTCGGCGAGTCGCAGCGCGGAGGCACCGGCGATCTGCTGCGACCACATCGAGTTCATCAAGGTCTCGAGCGCGTACGGGATCAGCAGTGCGATGAGTGCCGTTGCGAGCACGTCGGCGGTGCTCACCATGTCGTGATGCACGAGTATCGCACCCACACCGATGTTGATGAGCAGGATCAGCGGGACTGCGAGGAACGACGTCCCCAGCGCGGCAACCCGAATGAGGGGTTTGACCCAGTCGACGTAGAAGTCGTGGAACTCGTCGGCCGACTCCTGGTAGCTGCGGTGCGCACGGCCCACACGGCCGAAGGCTTTGACCACCGCGATGCCCGTGACGAACTCGACCATCCGCGCGGACACCGTCGACAGGCGCTTATCCATCTCGACGGTCTTCTCACCCATCCCACGCATGGACATCGCCATCGAGGCGATGTAGAGCGGCAGAGTCGCGATGGCGAGAAGTCCCAGCCGCCAGTCGATCACGAAGGTGTACACCATGAGTGCGACCGGCATGACCACTGCGTTGGTCCCATCGACCGGCTGGTGGGCGATGAGGTGGTGGATGGTGCCGATGTCATCCTGGACGGCTTTGCGGACGCGACCGGAATTGGTGGACGTGAACCACGCCAACGGCACCCGAGCGAACCGCTGAATCATGCGAACCTGGATCACGTGCCCGAGCTTGATGTCGGCGACATGGGTCACGAGGAGCGCGACAAAGTACACGAACAGCCGCAGAGCGAAGGTGAGGACGAGGATGCGGACCCATCGGCCGACCTCGTCGCCGTCGACCTCGGTTCGGGCCCCGTAGGCGTCGAGCAGCACGCCGCCGATGTGTACCAGCGCGATGTAGGGAACCACCGCCAGCAACGCCGAGACGGCCGCGAGCAGTCTGCCGACGGCCAGCCGCCCGGCAACCGGCTTCAGCAACGTCTTGAGCGCGCGAGCGCCGGCCTTCTGCTTCGCCTTCGCGTCGACGACGTCGGTGTCGAGACCTGGTGGCGGGTTGTCGGGCTCGGTGGTCTCGGTGGACGCAGTGATTGTCATGGCGGTCCCGTCGACGGTGGCAAGCCACTCTTGGCTGGCGGCGCACAACACATCGCCGAACTAGTTAGGGTTGCCATACTCATTTATGAACGTCGTTCACTTTAGACACCCATGGCCGCGCTCGCAATACCTCGTCCGGCAATCCCGAGATGGATCAGCCCGCGCTGATCTCGTCGATCCAGCTGGTGTCGAGGAAGATCCGTTCCCGCACCGGAAACACCTCGCTGATGGATCCGACGAGCGCCTCGCGTGCCCGCGATGTCCACGGGTTCGTCTGGTCGTGAATCGTGATCAGGCTCGAGATCGCCTGGCCCGCCTGGCCTGGTGCCTCGCCGAGGTGTCGTGCGAACGCCCGGATCTTGTTCGGACTCAGGCGGGCGCTTCGTCCGGCGTCGAACTCCGCGCTGAAGTCGCGCCACGCATCGAGCACCCTCAACCGGTCAGGGTCCGTGGTGCCTGCGATGAGGGCGTCGAATGCGGCCGCCTGCCCGTTGTCATCGGCACCGGTTGCGGCTGAGCGCTTCTCGCATCCCGCCAACCGGGCGCCCAGCAACGGCCGCAGTTCGACGACGTCGTCGGGCACGTCGACACAGCGGTGACTCTCGGCGAGGGCCGTCGCGAGGGTGTCGACGACCTGCGCATCGTTGGCTGGTCCACACCTCGCCAACCCGTCGAGGTCCGTGGCGCGTCGGTCGAAGCCGGCGATCGCTTTGTCGATGGCGGTCGTCAGGATGATGTCGGTCAGAAATCCATGGGGGTGAGACATATTGAGAAAGCCGATGAGTGCGTGTGGCCGGACCGGACCGGTGAAGGCACACATCAGGACGCACTCGTCGCCGAACACATCTGCGTACTCGTGACATCCCAGCAAGCGGGTCCGTCCGAGTTCCTCGTGCCATACCGGTTCGGCGGCACCTCGTGCGGCGATCCGGTCCGCGACCTCGGCGGCAGCATGACGTGTTCGCGCTGTGGTTGCGACAACGGACAGCGCGCGCGATAGAGCAAGGCACTCCGGCCCGCCGCGGTCGGCAACCGTCTCGATGAATCCGAGTACGACGGCCTCGTCCGCATCGGGTTCATCGCGAGTCATCAACGCCGACAACAATTGCGAGGTGTAGGCCTCGCTGCCGAGTGGGTCGACCTCGGTACGCAGAGCGCGCATCATGGAGACGATCGGCGCGAGGTGGTCCGCCACGACTTCCCGGTCGGTCCGCCGCGGCGTCCCGCGCTTCTTGGGTCGCCTCTTCTTGCTGACCGGGCTCACGCGTGAGAGTGCGCGGCGATCGGAGACCATTGCGGCAGCGGATCGGGATAGTTGACCCATTCGTCGGGCCCGGCGGCGTACTCCTCGTCGGTCAGAAGGGCGGCGCGTAACAGCTCCATCGGTGACCAGTGATCGAGCCTGACGCCGATCAGCACCACCTCTTGTCCGGGAGACACATCGGTGTCATCCCAATTCACGGCAGGTTCGATCATGAGGTTGGGACCCGCCTGCGACCACACTGCTCCGATACCCGGCCGGCTGGCCACCCAGCAGAATCCCTTGCTGCGCAACAATCCGCGGAGACCGTCGAGAGCGGACTGCAGGCGTTGCGGATGAAACGGGCGGTCCGACCGGAAGACCGTACTGGAAATGCCGTACTCCTCGGTCTCCGGAGTGTGACCGCCGGCCAGCTCCTCCTGCCATCCGGCGACACCGCGCGCGGCCGTCAGATCGAACAGTCCGGTTCCCAGAACTTTGTCAAGGTCTATGTGTCCGTTGGTGATTCGAACGACCTCGGCGTTCGGGTTCAGTCGTCGGAGCGTTCCCTCCGTGGCGCCGGCCAGCTTCTCACCGACCAGGTCGGTCTTGCTCAACAGGATAATGTCGGCGAACTCGACCTGATCGACCAGGAGATCCGAGATCGACCGCACGTCACCGGCGCCGGCTTCGAGATCTCGATCCCGAAGCCTGTCACCCTTGGCGAGTTCGGACAAGAAGGTCACGGCATCGACGACGGTGACCATGGTGTCCAGCCGGGCGACCTTCGACAGGGTGTAACCGTCGGCGAACTCCCAGTCGAAGCTCGCAGCAACCGGCATCGGCTCGGAAATACCGGTCGACTCGACCACTATGTGATCGAATCGTCCCTCACCCGCCAGCTTCGCGACCGACTCGATCAGATCCTCCCGGAGGGTGCAGCAGATGCACCCGTTGGTGAGCTCGACGAGCTTCTCCTCGGTGCGATCGAGGTGTGCCGTGCCGGCCATGGGACCGTCGACGAGCTGGGCGTCGATGTTCACCTCGCTCATGTCGTTGACGATGACCGCGACCCGTTTGCCGCCACGATTGGTCAGGATGTGGTTCAGAAGGGTGGTCTTGCCTGCGCCGAGGAAGCCGGACAGGACGGTGACGGGAACGCGTGAGGAGAGCTGGCTGTTCATCGCTTAATGATAACGATTGTCATTAGTGGATGGACAGCGCCTCCGGGGCCTGGTTCTTGCGATTTCGGCAAGAACCATGCGCGAGCGCCGAGGTGCGCCGCCGACCACTCTCAGTTCGCGTCCTGGAGTCTTCCGATGAGGGCACTCAATTCGTCGATGACCGTCCGTTCGCTGCGACCCGAGGCCGCCGCGAGTTCGATGGCGAGCAACCTGGCGACGGTGGCCAGCCCGACTGCAGCCGCGTTGGTGTCACGCTCCGATCCCACCGCCCGGGCCAGTGCCTCCTCGGGCGCGTCGTCAGCATGCGTCCACGACGACAGGATTCGCAGGCCCGTGCCGATACTTCGAAACTGGGCGTCGGAAACCCACGACCCTCCAGCGGAACTCATGGCACGCACATCCTCAGTCGACCGATGCGCGGTAGATTGCGTCGATCGAATCGTCGAGCGTGCGGTCGAACGCGGCGTCGTCCTGCTGGTCGGTCAGCCCGTCGAGAAGAGCGCGGCTGAAGCTTGCGATGAGGCCGGGGTTGCGGCTCAGTCTCGCACAGGCGTCCTCGCGCGGGTATCCGCCGGAAAGTGCCACCACTCGGGCGACCCTCGGGTGCGCGATGAGGTCGGCGTAGAAGTCGTCGACGGTCGGAATGGTGATCTTGACGGCCACTTGCGCGTCGCCGATCCCCTCCAGTCCACGGAAGATCTCGGTCTTCAGCAGTTCCTCTGCCTCACGCTTGTCCGGCGCGTCGATACTCACCTCGGGTTCCAGGATGGGAACCAGGTCGGCGGCGAGAACGTGGGCCGCCACGTCGAACTGCTGCTCGACGACCCGCCGGATCCCCTCGGGACTGGCCTCGTGGATGACCGACCTCTCCTTGGTGCCGAAGACGCCACGCGTACGAGCGTCTTCGAGGGTGCTACCCAGATCCGGGATGTCCTTCATCAGTTGAACGCCGTCCTCCTGGTCTCGCAACCCCTTGTCGATCTTCAGAAACGGGATGATTCCCTTGCTGTCCCACAGGTACTGCGCGAACCCCACACCGTCGACGCGGCGATCGAGCGTCCCCTGGAACAGGATCGCGCCGAGGACGCGACCGCTGTCGAAGGACGAGCTGAGGACGATGCGGGTGCGCGCCGTGTTGATGAGGTCGAACATCTCCTCATCCGTGGAGTAACGGTCGTCGTCGATGCCGTACAAGCGCAGTGCCTTGGGGGTACTGCCCCCGCTCTGGTCGAGCGCGGCGATGAAACCGTTCCCGTTGGCGAAGCGCTCGAGCTGTTCGGATGCGGGCATGGTGATCCCCTTCGGCTGGTCGTCGACATGGTGTTCGATACCCGAGTCTAAATGACAACGGTTATCGTTAAGGGATGGGTTGCGACGAGAATGCCGGAGACCGAGGCGGACCATTGGTGACTGTGTGCGCGGGACACCGGTGCAGTGCCCTGTGGCAGCTCCGCGACGAGAGCGCTCCGGACGCGGGCGGAGTCGGGACGGTTGCACACTCGCAGCAGCTGGGAGCCACAATCCGGACGACGCCGGGCGGGGTTCTCATCAAGACCGGATGCCTGGGGGTGTGCCATGAAGGGCCGGTCGTCGCCGTCGCCTATCGTGATGCCGGATCAGCGCGCGTACGTTTCGGGCACGCCTTCGCGACGGCGGACCGCGGGCCGGTGCTGCGTGGCCTCATGCGATGGATCGTGAGTATCCGATCTCCTTCCGACTGCCGAGCCATCCCGCGGTCGCTGCAGTCCGCACTCATCGTCGCCGCAGAACACGGCGGGTGAAACGGATGACGACCTACCCTTTCACCGCGGTTCTCGGACATGACTCCCTCAAGAACGCGCTGCTGATGACCGCCGTCGACCCAGGCATCTCGGGAGTGCTGGCGATGGGCGACCGGGGAACTGCGAAGTCCACCCTCATCCGGGCCCTGGGCGATCTGATGAGGCTGGCGGGAGTGGCCGCGCCGGTGGTCGACCTGCCGCTCGGGGCGACCGAGGACCGAGTCGTCGGCGCGCTCGACGTCGACCGCGCGTTGCGCGGCGGGGAGGCGATGTTTCGTCCCGGACTGCTGGCGGAAGCTCACGGCGGGTACCTCTACATCGACGAGGTGAATCTCCTCGACGACTTCCTGGTGGACCTGTTGCTCGATGTCGCGGCAAGCGGGCTCAACATCGTTGAACGCGACGGCCTCAGCCACCGGCATCCTGCGCGTTTCATCCTCGTCGGTCCCGGAAATCCCGAAGAGGGCCAGTTGCGACCACAGCTGGAGGACCGATTCGGCCTGTCTACTCATGTGCAGACCATCACCGACGTGGGCCTGCGGACGCGCATCGTTCGCCAACGTCTCGAATACGATTCTGATCCTGTTGGTTTCGCAGCCGGTTTTGCGGTGTCTCAGCACCGGCTCGCCGAACGCCTCGCCACGGCGCGCCGACAAGTAGAGAATGTCGACGTCGACGATCGCATCCTCGAGTCCGCTGTGCAGCTGTGCGTGGAGGTCGGAGCCGTCGGGCACCGTGGCGAAGTGATGCTGGTACGTGCGGCCCGAGCGCTCGCCGCACTGCGAGAACACCCCTCCGTGACCCCGGGCGACCTGGGAGAGGCGGCGATTCCTGTTCTACGCCATAGAATTCCGCGCGATCAGTTCGAACGTCCGACGGCATCGACGGCGCGGGTGCGGAACGCGGTGGCGGCGACCCTCGGTCGCTCGGCCGCCTGAGTCGACCATGCTCCCTTGGCAACGTCCTCCGGAGTCGTTTCTCGACGCGGGTCAGGTCCACCTGTGCCGAACGTGGCGCAGCGGTGGACGATTCGGCCTCCTGCTGGTCGGCGACGCCGGCCGCCGGGAGGCGGTCTTGGCGCACCTGCGCCCTCGCTCCGCGATCACGATCACCGCAGCGATGACCGAAGCCGACGTGACCGCCGATGAGACCGCGACCGGAACACCGATGCAGTCGATTCTCACGCGGTCCTCGGGTCCGGCCGGCGTCGTCATCCCCGCCGCCGAACTCGTCGACCCCGCTGTCGCCGCGCTCCTCGACAGTGACCGAATACTCGCTTCCGCTCCTGACGTCGAGAGCGTTCCCGGCGCTCTCCTGTCGCGCCTGCCTGCCATCGTCGGACTCGGAGTCGTGCCGACGATCCGGTGTCGGCGCTTGCCCCTGACCGACTTCGCGGCGCCGCTCAACTGGGTCGTCGAGTCGCTGGCCGCCAATGGCTTTGATGACCACCGGTTGGACATCGGCGCCTGCCGGTGCCTGCTTTCCATGAGGGTCGGGCCCGGGTCGTCGACGAGGATATTGGCGCGCCACGTCATCGAGCCGCGACTGGGACCGATGGTCGATGCCGCCGTCCTCACGCCTGAGCCCATCGAGCAGACACCCTCCGCTCGAGGGGCGCCCGCCGGCGACTCGGGACAAGAACTGGGCCACGACGAGGCAGACGTGACACGAGTGCCCGATCCCGATGCCGGCTCCCCGACCATGCCTGAATGGGCAACCGTGTCAGCGGCGCATCGCTACCTGCAGCTGAAGCGACCTGGACGACGAGGTGCGCGAGCCCTGTCACACCGTGGTCGGGTCCGGCGCGTGGTCGACTACGAACCGACACTCGGACTCGATGTCCACCAGACGCTGGCGATGGCAGCACGCCGGGGAAGGCTCGATCGGGACACGTTGCGGAGCAGCGTCCGGACCCGCCGCGCCGGTCGGCTCACGATCGTCATCGTCGACCGGTCGGACTCGATGAGCGGTGTGAAGGGCCGAGTCGCGGCGGGCAGGGCCATCGGCGCGATACAAGAGTCCGTCGGCAACAGGTCCAAGGTGGCCGTGATCGCGGCCCAGGGGGCGTCGGCGCAGCTGGTTGTGGAGCCGACACGTGATCTGAGGGATGCTCACGACACGATCACCCGACTGCCGTCGGGCGGCGGCACGCCTCTGGCATCGGCGTTTCTGCTCGCCGTCGGAGTGATCGGCGACGACACGGACACCGGAGTGCGCGTGCTCGTGGTGTCCGACGGCGGATCGAACGTCCGGCTGGAGGAACACGTGGCCGGGACAGCGGAATCGCCCGCTGCCCAGGCGGAGACAGCGCTTGCACTCCTGGTGCGACGTTGCGAGCAGGTCGTGGTGATACCGACAGCGAACCCCGGGGTCCGGGTTCGTCCCGGCGACATCGAGTGGTTGATCAGAGCCGGGGCGGTCGTGCGGACCGCCGGGTAGTGAACCCTCGCACCTCTACGAAGCTAGAGGTTCCGAAAACGTCTGTTGCATAACCACATTCGCATTTGAATGCGAAACTAGAACGTGTTTCACTTCTCACGTCCAGGTATCGAAGAGACCGAGGAGAACCATGAATCGCGTGGCGGGAAAAGTCGTTTTGATCACGGGAGCCGCTCGCGGCCAGGGCCGCAGCCATGCCGTCCATCTCGCCGATGAGGGCGCTGACATCATCGCCTTCGATCTGTGCGAGGACATAGCGTCCAACGAATACCCTCTCGCGACTCGGGAGGATCTCGATGAGACTCGAGTACTCGTAGAGAAGTCAGGGCGGCGCTGCGTCACCGCTCAAGTCGACGTCCGCGATCGCACAGCGCTGCGCGAGAACCTCGCAGCCGCGGTGTCCGAGCTCGGCGGTCTGGATGTGGTGGTCGCCAATGCGGGCATCTGCCCGCTCGGTCGTGACGTCGGGATCGAAGGCTTCGTCGACGCCTTCGACGTCGATTTCGTCGGCGTCGTGAACGCCGTACATGTCGCACTCCCCCACCTGTCGGCGGGTGCGTCGATCATCGTGACCGGATCGGTCGCCGGCCAGGTTCCCCAGACCGGCATCAACGGCATGGAGGCGCTGCAAGGCCCGGGCGGCGACGGCTATGGCCTGGCCAAGAAGATGCTCGGGGCCTACACCTCGTCGCTGGCTTTCACGTTGGGGCCGCTGAACATTCGCCTGAACACAGTCCACCCGACGAACGTCGACACCGACATGCTGCAAAGTGCCCCGATGTATCGGACATTCCGTCCCGACCTCGAGAACCCCACCCGCGAGGATGCCCTGGAGACCTTCCCGTTCATGCAGCTCATGCCGACTCCCTGGGTCGACGCCGCCGACATCTCCCACGCGGTTGTGTACCTGGCCTCGGACGAGTCGCGGTTCGTGACCGGGCAGCAGCTGCGGGTGGACGCCGGCGCCGGGATGAAGATCGGACTCTGACAAGCTGCCGGGCGCGCGGGAATCCGTAGCGCCAATGCGGATATGGCGCGCATTCCTGCTACGAAACGCCGCGGGTCAGGGGAAACGGATCAAGCCCGGTACGTCCGACGGGGCGGTCCAACCGTCTCGTGCGAAGCCCGCCCAGATCCGGCGGAGACGACGTCCGTCCTCTGCGGCTCTCTCGGCGTCGTACCCGGCGAGGATCGGGGCACCCTCCCAGATGTCAGGAGTGCCGAAGAGCAGCGGGATGTCGACGGTGTGCACGGCGCGCAAGGGGTGGTCGTCTGCGCCCCACTCGATGACGTACTGCGCGGCCTTGCCGCCGGCCCGCCGGTGCCGCCGCGCGAAGCGATTGGCCGCCGACGTGTAGATCGCACGGGTGAGTTGCTGGACGAGACCCTCGTACAGTCGGGTGCCGACGACCGGAACAGCCGGTAACGACGAGACGCCGCCGATGGCTGCGGTGAAGAACCCGGCCTCCCGGCTGTTCCACCCGATCAAGAGCTCGACCTCGCTGGCGCGCTCCTCCCACACCGCGTCCACCTCGCTCTCGGATGGCAACGGGTGATGCCCGTACTGTGGCCCGAAGGACATGAAAGCGGGAAGACCATGCTGCAGCACCGCTTTGAGTCCCATCATCGACTCCTGGACGTCGAGGACCTCCTCGATCGTCGCGGATGCCGACACCTCGTGCGATGCGGCGAACATGTCGGCGTGCAACCGCTCCCGCCGACGGGTGATACCGAGCGGCGCACTCTGCACGATGGCGCGGTGGAACAAGCCCGAGACACCGTCGGCCGCCATCAGCTGCGCGACCGCGTCACCACCCGCCGATTCACCGAAGACCGTCACCGCGTCGGGGTCACCGCCGAAGGCCGCGATGTTGCGCTGCACCCACCGGAGGGCTTCGATCATGTCGAGCAGGCCGAGATTCGCCGGCCGCGTCACGCCGTCGCCGAGAAAGCCGAACAGACCGAGGCGGTAGGTCACCGACACGACGATCACCCGCTGCTCGGCGACCAGCGCCGACGGATCGTGACAGGGAGCATCGGCGGCGCCGATGATGTACGAGCCGCCGTGGATCCACACCATCACGGGCAGGATCTCGTCAGGCCGGCGATCGACCGGCACGGTGACCGACACGTACTGCGCGTGTTCGTCCCCGACCAGTTCGCCCAGTGCTGCCTCACCGAATGCGTTGTCGACGATGCCCTCCCCGTCACGCTGAGGGCAAGCAGGAGACAGCGCTGTCGCGTCGATCGGCGTGGCCGACACCGGTTGTGGTGTCGGCACCTCGAATCGGGCCGCGCGTGCACAACGGATTCCGGTGGCTCGCACCACCTCTCCCGAGACCCGGCCGATGACGGTGCCGGCCGGGCACTCGAATGTCGCACTCGTCGTCGGCGGATCGATCACGATAGGCTCCTCAACGCGTCACGGTGTCGGCGGCGTCGACCTGATAGCGGATGAGTCGAGAACTGTTGAGCACCACCGCAACCGAGGACGCATTGTGCAACACCGCGGCCAACACCGGGGAGAGCGCGCCGCCGGCGCCGATCACCAGACCCAGGGCGTTGACCGCGATCGACATGCCGTAGTTCTGGCGGATCACCTCGACGGTGTGCGAGCCGAGATCCCGGATGTCGAGCAGCTTGCGCAGGTCGTCCCCGGCGAGGGCGACGTCGGCGGTCTCGACGGCGACGTCTGTGCCCGCCAGCCCCATGGCGATGCCGATGTCGGCCGCAGCCAGGGCGGGAGCGTCGTTGACGCCGTCACCCACCACCGCGACGACGTGCCCGAGTGCCTGCAGTTCGCGGACAACGGCGAGTTTGTCGTCGGGCGTGACCTCGGCCGCCCACCGTTCGATGCCGAGTTCGGCGGCGATGGTGGCAGCGGTGACCGGGTGGTCGCCGGTGAGCATGGCGATCTCCGTGACACCGTCGGCCCGCAGGGCGTCGAGCACCTCGCGCGCCTCGGGTCGTAGTTCGTCGGAGAGGCTCACCAGACCGACCAGCGTGCCGTCGACGGCGAGCAGCAGAGGTGTCTCGCTCGCCTGTCGCAACCGACTCACCCAGTCGATGGCGTCGTCGGAGATGGCGACACCGTGCCGGTCGAGAAGCGACGGGCTCCCGAGGAGCAGGACGCGGCCGTCGTCGGCGCGGGTACGCATCCCGAGCCCGACGATCACCTCGCATTCGGCGTGGGTCGGGATCTCGATACGCCGCTCCTCGGTGGAACGGATGACCGCCTCCGCGAGCGGATGACGCGAGTGGATCTCCGAGCTCGCCGCGTACGCGAGGATCTGTTCGGGTTGCCAGTCGTCGGAGAACGAGACCACGTTGGTGACGACCGGACGTCCGACCGTCAGGGTGCCGGTCTTGTCGAACACCACCGCCGAGATCCGGCCCGACGCCTCGAGGTGCGAGCCGCCCTTGATCAGGATGCCGCGGCGTGCTCCGTTGCCGATGGCCCCGCTGATCGCGGTCGGCGTGGACAGTCCGACCGCACACGGACAGGCGATGAGCAGCATCGTCATCGCGCGTCGGAGATCCCTGGTGACGAGCAGGGTCAGCGCCGCCATCGCGAACGAGGCGGGCACGAATCGGCGGGAGAAGTTCTCCCCGACCGTCTGGATGGGCGCGCGGTCGCGCTGGGCCTCCTCGACGCGGCCGATGATGCGCCCGATCGAGGTGTCGTCGCCGACGGCGTCGGCTTCGATGACGATCCGGCCGGTGAGAACCACCGAACCGGCCTGGACGCGGTCGCCGACGTGCTTGGTGACCGGCAGGTTCTCGCCCGTCAGCGCGGACTGGTCCACCACGGCCTCGCCGTCGATCACCACACCGTCGACCGCAACCGCGACCTGCTCGTGCACGATGACCGCGTCGCCGACGTGCAGTGCGTCGATGGGCACCTGGACCTCGGTGTCGTCCTCGAGACGCACCCACGCCGTGTCCTGTGTGCCGCGGAGTAGGTCGGTGATCGCGCGACGGGTCCGTCGGAGCGTGAGGTCTTGCAGGAACTCCCCGATGTTGAGCAGCCAGAGCACTGTGAGGGCGACGACGTTCTCGCGGAGCAGCAGACTCGCGATGGTGGCCGCCGACACCAGGGCGTCGGTGCCGGCCCGCCCACCGCGCAGAGAGCGCAGGGCGCCGCGGAGGAAGGGGTAGCCGGAGAAGATCGTGACGCCGGTGGCCACGGTGCGCGACGCCGGGCCGAGCAATGGAGGCCGACGGAAGCCGTAACGTCGGAAGCCCAGCAACACGAGGGCCGCGGCGCCGACGCCCATGCGGAGCAGATCGGCGTTCGTCACATCCGCCGAATGTGGTGCCCGGTCAGGAAGATTGGCCGGATCCGCCGCGGTGGCAGCTGCGATCGCGTGCTCGATCGCGGCTCGCTCGGTGTCGGCCCGAAACCACACGACGACCGATGCTGTCCGGGGATAGGCGTGTACGGCCCGCACACCCGTGACCCGGGCGACGCTCTCCTCGATGGCGACGGCACGACGATCGGCCGCTCCCCGGGCCGGTCCGCGTAACCAGGGCACCGTCATGCGGACCCGACCCGCCGCTGATGACAGGACCAGGATCTCGGTCGCGGGAATGTCCTGCGTAGGCGCCGACGCGCTCACGATTCAGTGATCGTGGTCGTGGTCGTGCGCGACGGCCGTTCCCGGCGGAGTCGCCTCCTCACCCAGCCGTTCCTTGGCCTCCGCGACGATGTCGGCGGTGTTGAGCCGCACCGACTCGGCCACCTCTTCGGCCTTGCGGGTTCCGCGGATTCCCCACGTGGTGGCGACGACAGCACCTTCGCGCAGCGGGGCGCGGCGGGCGACGGTGCGTACGGCGTCGTAGGCGACCGCGCCGACGAAGCCCGTCGCGACCGTTGCCCCGGCCTTGGCGAGCAATGCGTGAAGTGCCATGTGGAGTCCTCGCTATCCGATGTGCTGCGCACGTGGTGACAGGACACCACGCTACATGCGCACACCGACTCGCACGGCTCGGCCGCGGGTGCGGTTGTCGGACATGCGGACCCGCTTATACGAGTGGCCGGGCGGGCGGCGCCCTTCGAGGCTCGTCGCTATCGCTCCACACACCTCAGGGAGCAGTGGGGGCCGCTGGCACTCCTCACACCTCAGGGAGCACATGGGTGGGTCACGCGGGCAACGCTCCCCGCGTCGCGTGGTCCTCGGCCCACCGGAGCGCGTGGTCGGCGACCTGTTCCCACCCGGGCTCACCACAGGTCCAGTGCGACCGCCCGGCGAACTCGTGGTAGTCCGTCACCGACTTCGACCGGCGGTACTTCTTGGCGTTCGACCTGTTCACCGCGGGCGGCATGATGTGGTCTGCCCCGCCGGCGATGAAGAGCAGGGGCGCGCGGTCGTCGCGCCGGTAATCCACCCAGGTCTCCTGGTGCCCCGGTGTGAGGTTCGCGAACACTCCGTACTTCCACACCCACGAGCCGGGCGCGGGGATCGCATATCGGTCGTACACCGCACGCGAGTCCTCCTCGCTCAGGGTGTTGGTGAACGCGTACTGCCACTCCCGGGGTGTGAAGCCGGCGGCCTTGTGGCGGTTCGAGAACCGTTTGAGAATCGGGAACAGCGAGCGAACCTGCGAGAGTGGCTGTGTGCGTACACCTTCGGTCGGCGCCGAATCGATCACGACCGCCGCGGCACCGAGCCCGCGGTCGAGCAGCAACTGCGTGAGCACGCCTCCGAAGGAGTGGCCCATGATGATCGGCGGTGACGGCAGTGCGCGGATGATCCCGGCGAGATGGTCGACCGTCGCGGGCACGGTGAGGTCGGCGATCACATCCGAGTTCTGGCGAAGGGCTTCGACTTCCACCTCGAAGCCGGGATACGCGGGTGCGATGACCCGATACCCCTTGTCCTGGTAGTAGGTGATCCACTCCTCCCAGGACCGGGGCGTGACCCACAACCCGTGGATGAGGACGATGGTGTCGGGGGACGGTGTGGTCATGAGATGTCTCCGTTGTCGGTGGCCGCAAGCGTGGGCTCAGGGGGCGGTGTAGGTGTCGAGAAAGGCGAGGAGATCGTCGTTGAGCTCGCTCTTGTGGGTGTCGGTGATTCCATGTGGCGCACCGGGGTAGACCTTCAGCTCGGCCCCGGCGACCCGTTCGGCGGACGCCTTGCCGCCCACGTCGAACGGCACCACCTGATCGTCGTCGCCGTGAATCACGAGCGTGGGCACGTCGACCCGTTCGAGGTCGGCTCGGAAGTCGGTGGCCGAGAACGCGGCGATGCTCTCGTAGGCATTGTGCGCGCCCGCCTGCAGGCCCTGCCGCCAGAAGGCGTCGCGCATGCCCTGTGACTGGTTCTGGCCGGGCCGGTTGTTGCCGAAGAAGGGCCCATCGGCAAGGTCCCGGTAGGTCTGTGAGCGATCGACCGTCGACGCCGACCGGATGCCGTCGAACACCTCGATCGGGACGCCGCCGGGATTGTCGTCGGTCTTGAGCATGAACGGGGGCACCGCGGAGACCAGCACCAGTTGCGCCACCCGATCGGTGCCGTGCCGCCCGATGTAGCGCGTGACCTCGCCACCGCCGGTGGAGAACCCGACGAGAGTGAGCTCCTGCAGATCGAGATGCCGGATCAGCTCCGCGAGATCGTCTGCATAGGTGTCCATCTCGTTGCCCGACCACGTCTGCGACGACCGCCCGTGCCCGCGACGGTCGTGCGCGATGGCCCGGTACCCGTTCTGCGCCAGGAAGAGTTGCTGCGATTCCCAGCTGTCCGCGTTCAGCGGCCACCCGTGGCTGAGAAGCACCGGACGTCCGGTACCCCAGTCCTTGTAGTAGATCTCGGTTCCGTCGAGCGTGGTGACGTAGGGCATGGGTCCTCCGGGATCCTCCGGTGTCGATGTGGGACCACCGTAAGAGCAAACCGGGCCGCGGATCGTGTCGAGGGTGCACGGTTCTGTGCTGTCGGTGACGCGGCCCGGTTGTGGAGACGGTCACATGTGGCGACAGCGGCTCGCACCGTACTTCTTCAGCGAAGGGCGCGGGGTCGCGGCGGCGCCTGCCGCACGATCCGGTCAGGGTCTCGCGTTGTCGCGACGCCATTGCGACGGCGACAGGCCATACGCTGCGCGAAATCGCTTGGCGAAATGAGTCGCGTCGCTGAATCCGTGCGCCCGGGCGACCGCCGGGATCGTCAGGTATCGCCGGACGATGAGTGCGTCCCGGGCGCGGTCCAGCCGCCGTCGGATGATGTAGTCGCCGAGTCGCCCCTCGGCGGACGGCCACTCGGCGTACAGCTTCCGAGTCGACACGTGGTGGGCCGCGGCGATGGTGTCCGCGCACAACCCGCTGTCGGTGAGGTGCTCGTCGATGTAGGTCTTCACCGAGGCGACCAGTTCCGACGACCCCGGCCGGTCGCCGGCGTCCACCGACGTGAGGATCAGGGACCGGATCACCGCACTGGTCGGTGCGGCCAGGTCCGGGAGCAACTCGGGGCATTCCAGCGCCAGCCGCGCCAGGTGCAGGACGTGGTCACGGACGAAGCCGAGCAACGGGTTGACGTCGCGCAAGCGATCGAGTCCGCGCCGAACGGTTTCGGGAGCGAGGGCCAGCCATCCCTGCGGAACCTGCAGCGCGACCAGCGACCCGGCTCCGTGAGCTCGAAAGTCGAAGGGTGACAACACATCGACGACGGTCAGCGATCGTGGACTCTGTTGATCTCCGGCGCCTCGACGCAGGGTCCACTCATCGTTTCCGGGGACCGCCACGACCAGCACCCCCTCTGCTCGCTCGTCGGCGGACCTGTTGCGGGCCAGTCTGATTCCGCGGTGCTCGGCGGTGGTCAACCACATGCCCTCACCCATCGGCCAGTGCGTCGCCGACAGAGCTTCTGATGCGACCACCGCTTCGGCGCCACTGACCCCGTGCCACGGCGCACATGGGGAGGCACCCGGATGGGCCGTCTCCCGGCCCGGGGTCACGTGTCGTCCCGCTGCGCCAGGGACATCACCCGCCATGCCCGTGGCGTCATCCCGTACACCTCACGAAACCGCCGGCTCAGGAAGGACGGGTTGGTCACTCCCCAGCGGCGGCCGATGAGCGCGACCGACTGGTGGCGGGTCTCCGGGCGGGCGAGGTCGTCGTGGACACCCTCCATCCGGCAGGCGATGATCCACTGTTCGAGTCCGAATCCCGCATCCGCGCAGAGCCGGAACAGCTTTCGCACCGAGATCCCGTGTGCATCGGCGATCATCCCGGCCGAGAGATTCGGATCACCGAGGTGCCGTCGCACGTAGCCCCGGATACGCGGGAGGAGCACGGCCGCCATGGCGTCGCGGGCATGGTCGGGATCGTGGGCCGACGCCAGCAACGCGCGGGCTATGTCGATGGTCGACGAGCCGATCGCCTCTGCAGCAATCGGATCGGCGGCCAGTCCGTCACCGTTGTCGGCCATCGACCCGATCCGGTCGGTCATCAGCGAACAGAGTGGACTTGACGCCAGACGGCCAGCCGCGCCACGCACCACCTCGTGGGGGAGGTCGAGTTCGTCGAGCGGGATGTACAGGGCCTGCGATGCCCCTTCCCCGGGCCAGTAGTAGTCGTAGGGGGTGTTCAGGTCGCACAGCATCATGTCGCCGACCCGCAGCCGTTGCTGGTTCCCGAACTGGTCGAAGCCGCCGACACTGCGCTCCTGCACCGCGATCGCCAGCACCTCCGACGGACCGCTCCGGATCTGGGCCGGGCTGCGCGACAACCGGAGTCCGGTGAGGTACGAGCGGAAGATGCTCGTGCTGCCGTAGGGGATGCGCTCCATGGTCGCGTCCGTGCGGAGCGGATCGTCGAACTCCACCGACGTGGGCCAGATCTGGTCGAGAAAGGCCGAGTAGGTCGCCTCTCGGCGGTCCTTCTCCGCCACTTCGTGCGAGGCGAAGACGATGGCCATGTCCGGGCCCCCTCATCTGACACGTTCGCTGGACGGCAATGGATGATCGAGCACGAAGAATACCGGCGGAACTCCCTTGATGACGGAGTTACCGCCGGTCAGGGCACAATTACGGCTCTCCGTGAGCCTCCCACCACAGTCGCGGTGTCATCCCGTGGGTGAGTACGAAGGCATCGACGAACGACCTCAGGTCGGAAAAGCCCAGCGACATCGCGAAGTCGGCGTCGGGCGGGACGTCGGAGGCCCGCAACGCCGCGCCTGCTGCGGCCACCCGTCGGGCCGCGATCCACCGATCCAGATCGATCCCCGACTCGGCCAGCCGGCCACAGGCCTCGACACGCGACAGTCCG
The DNA here is from genome assembly GCF_051789125.1 of Gordonia terrae. Lineage (GTDB taxonomy): Bacteria > Actinomycetota > Actinomycetes > Mycobacteriales > Mycobacteriaceae > Gordonia > Gordonia terrae_A. The sequence continues at coordinate 5,137,829 of NZ_CP196526.1, forward strand.
CAACTCGCGGTCACGGATGCGGCGTCGAGGTCGGGGTCGTGCAGCCGGCTGTCGATCACGGCGCCGACCAGGTCGCGCACCCCGTCGTGGTCAGGCACCGGAGGATCATCGTGTGCCGCGGTCTCGATCAACGCACGGACCAGAGCGATCGTCGCGTTCCCCAGCGAGTCGGCCGCACTCGACGGCACCTCATCCTCCCGTCCGAGGCACAGGCCCCTGATGTGCCGGCGGAGAAGCGGATACACCGGGCTGTGCCCGAGACGGTCGGCCGCGCGTCGAAGCTCGTCGTGACCGGTGCCCAACGCAGCGAGCGGCACGTTGAGACACCTCGATCGTCCCCACCCCGGCCAGCTGAAGCCATAGGGACGGTCGAGGTCGACGAGCATCAGATTCCCGGGCCGGACCTCGCGACGCCGTCCGTGCTGTTCGAAGCGGGCCACGCCGAACTCCTGCCACGCCACGGCGACGTTTCCGGCCGGGCCCGAGCGGATGTTGCGACGGCTCCGCGTCAGCTGATTGCCCGTCATCGACGCGCAGAACAGGTTGACGCGACCGAATCTCCACGCCTCCATCACCGCAACCATCCGCGTCTCACCGGCGAAGGTCACCGTGGAGGGAGCGGCCTGTTCACCGAAGACCGTGCGTGCCACATCGACTCGGTCGGCTTCGGCATGATCGGCGCTGTCGAAGACGATCATGCCGCGTCGTCAGTTCGGCTGCGTCGCGTCGACCGCTCGGAGCACGATGCGTGAGACGGCGTCAGGACGCGAGACCAGCGACGCGTGAGATGCGTTGACCTCGGCGGTGCGTCCGGGGGCGGCCCGTCCGGCCAGGAAACGCTGCAGCGCGGGCGGGATCACCCGATCCTGCTGCGAGACGAGGTACCAGCTGGGCACCCGTGCCCACGACGGCGGTCCCGACGGTTCCAGGTTGGCGCGTAGCGCTGCGGACTTCTGGTGCGCGAACATGTCGGCGGCGACAGCGGGCGACACGTCCTGAGCGAAGATCTCACGGAAGTACGGGCGGGCGATGTAGCCGTCGACATTGCGTCCGGCGACCCCGGTCGGGTCGTTCTCGACGACCTTCAGTTGGAGCGCGGGCGGTAGCAACCGGCTGCCGGGATAGGTGAGCGGGTTCAGCAGACCCTGGACGAACTCGCCGGAGGTGGGTGCGAAGGCGGCGATGTAAACGTTGGCGCGGACGTCGGGGTCCTGGGTGTTGGTGATGACGAAGCCGCCATACGAATGGCCGACGAGAACGATCGGCCCGTCGATCGTCGCCAGCTTCTTCTCGAGTTGCTCGGCATCGTAGGCCGGGGACCGGAGCGGGTTGTCGAAGGTCTGCACGGCAAGTCCACGGCTCCGCAGATCCTGCGCGACGTCGCGCCAGCCCGAGGAATCGGCGAACGCCCCGTGCACCAGGACGACTGTCGGACTCGACGGCTGGGCGTCGGCGGGCGCCACGGACAGGCCGACGGCCGCGGCCATCAGCGTCGAGACGAGCACAGCCCGTCCGGCCAGTTTTCGGAGCGCGATCCTGGGGTTCATGCCGGCGGCCTTTCCACGAGAGATGGGGTCGAGGTGGACCTTAATCACTCCCGCCGCGATGGATCTGGTCACGAGCGCACGGTTCTGTGCTGACCGCGCACGGTCGGGAGACCGAATCGTCGCCGGTCCTCGAACGCGGACTCGAGAACACTCGTCCGGGACGACCATTACTGTTGCCTTCATGACCAAGCGAACCGAACCCGGCGCCGAGATCGACATCAAGCCTCGTAGTCGCGACGTCACCGACGGCCTCGAGAAGACCGCCGCCCGCGGCATGCTCCGCGCGGTGGGCATGGGGGACGACGACTGGGTGAAACCGCAGATCGGTGTCGGGTCGTCGTGGAACGAGATCACGCCGTGCAACCTGTCGCTGGATCGGCTGGCCAAGGCCGTGAAGGAGGGCGTGCACGAAGGCGGCGGCTACCCGCTCGAGTTCGGCACCATCTCGGTCTCCGACGGCATCTCGATGGGGCATGAGGGGATGCACTTCTCGCTGGTCTCCCGCGAGGTGATCGCCGACAGCGTCGAAACCGTGATGAGCGCCGAGCGGCTCGACGGTTCGGTCCTGCTCGCCGGTTGCGACAAGTCCCTGCCCGGCATGCTCATGGCGGCCGCCCGTCTCGACCTCGCCTCGGTGTTCCTCTACGCCGGCTCGACGCTGCCCGGATACGCGACGCTGTCCGACGGCAAAGAGCGTCAGGTGACCATCATCGACGCGTTCGAGGCGGTGGGCGCCTGCTCTCGCGGACTGATGAGCCGCGAGGACGTCGACACCATCGAACGCGCCATCTGTCCGGGTGAGGGTGCATGTGGCGGCATGTACACCGCCAACACCATGGCCAGCGCCGCCGAGGCACTCGGTATGTCCCTGCCGGGCAGCGCTGCTCCCCCGGCCCCGGACAAGCGCCGCGACCAGTTCGCGCGGAAGAGCGGGATCGCCGTGGTCGAGATGCTGCGCCGCGGGATCACCGCCCGCGACATCATGACCCGCGAGGCCTTCGAGAACGCGATCGCGGTGGTGATGGCGTTCGGTGGCTCCACCAACGCGGTGCTCCATCTCCTCGCCATCGCCAGCGAGGCCGAGGTCGAGTTGTCGCTCGACGACTTCATCAGGGTCGGCAGCCGGGTTCCGCACCTCGCCGACGTCAAACCGTTCGGCCGGCACGTGATGACCGACGTCGACCGCATCGGCGGTGTGCCGGTGGTGATGAAGGCGCTCCTCGACGCGGGACTCCTCCACGGCGACTGCCTGACCGTGACCGGATCCACGGTCGCGGAGAACCTGGCCCACATCGCGCCACCTGATCCCGACGGTCAGGTCCTACGGGCCACGAAGTCGCCCATCCATCCGACCGGCGGCATCACCATCCTCAAGGGGTCGCTGGCTCCGGAAGGTGCGGTGGTGAAGTCCGCCGGTTTCGACTCCGACGTCTTCGAGGGCACGGCAAGGGTTTTCGATCGGGAGCGCGCCGCGATGGACGCCCTCGAGGACGGCACCATCACCGCGGGGGACGTGGTCGTCATCCGATACGAAGGCCCCAAGGGCGGGCCGGGTATGCGCGAGATGCTCGCCATCACCGGCGCCATCAAGGGCGCCGGACTCGGCAAGGACGTACTGCTGATGACCGACGGCCGGTTCTCGGGCGGCACCACGGGTCTGTGCGTCGGCCACGTCGCGCCGGAAGCCGTCGACGGCGGACCGATTGCGCTGGTCCGTGACGGCGACCGCATCCGGCTCGACGTCGGTCGCGGTCTCCTCGACCTCCTCGTCGACGATGACGAACTCGCCTCTCGCGCACAGGACTTCACTCCCCTGCCGCCGCGGTACACGCGTGGTGTGTTGGCCAAGTACTCCAAGCTCGTCACCTCGGCGTCGCAAGGCGCCGTCTGCCGCTGAGCGCGGGGTCGCCGGGACCGGCGTTTTACGCCACGTCAGCCGTGGTCACCACGACGGGCGGGCGAGCTGACACCCGTCGATGCGAGATGATGGCACCCGCTCAGGCGGTATTGGCGACTCCGAGGTGGGACTCGCGCAACGCCTCCAAGTGCTGATGAAGGTGCTCGAGGAGATCTGAGTGGTCGATCGTCGTCGGATCGATCCTGCGACCCAGACGGCCGAGCTCGACGAGCAGCGGAATCGTGTCGAGACCGAGCTCGGTGAGCGAATAGCGCCCCTGCTGCCCGCGCGACACCTCCGTCTTGGACAGGAACCCCGACGCGGTGAGGTCGGTGAGCCGGCGAGACAGGACAGGTGCGCTGATGCCTTCCTCGCTGCCGGTGAGCAGTTCGCGAAACGAACGCCGGTCGTACATGGCGATGTCACGCAGGATCAGCAGGCTCCACTGGTCACCCACCATCTCCAACGTCCGGTTGACCGGGCAGGCCGATCGAGGTCGGGCGATCATCGTCACTCCTAGTGGTTGCAGTCTGTTACTACCGAGTGTAGCGTCACCGCAAAGTGATAACAGAACGTAACTACTCGCGATGCTGCGCTCGCGGGAGACGGAGACAGTTGTGGAGTCATTCATCCTCAGGAAGTACGGCGCCCCGTTCGAGCGGGCGCTGATACCCCGCCCGACCCCCGCCCGCGGTCAGGTCCTGGTTCGGGTGGCGGCCGCCGGCATCAACCCGGCCGACGAACGCAGCCGGACAGGTGAATTCAAGCTGCTGTTCCACCCCCGCCTGCCGGGCGTGGCCGGCGGTGAGCTCTCCGGTGAGGTCGTCGCGGTCGGGGAGGGCGCCTCGAAATTCGCGGTCGGGGACACCGTGATCGCGTATACAGGCGTCGAGGCCATGGGCGCCTACGCGGAGTTCGCCGTCGTCGACGAGGCGGCGCTGGCGCCCGCACCGACAAGTGTGTCCCTGGTCGAGGCGGCCTCACTACCCGTGGCCGCACTGACCGCCTGGCAGTCGCTGGTCACCCTCGGCCACGTGCAGCCCGGCCAGCGGGTTCTGGTTCATGGCGGTTCCGGTGCCGTCGGGTCGCTGACGATTCAACTCGCCAAGCACCTGGGTGCCACTGTCGTCACCACCGCCTCCACCGCCGGCGCCGGCTTCGTGCGCGAGCTGGGCGCGGACAAGGTCATCGACTACCGCGACCAGGACTTCGTCGCCGAACTCGCCGACAGCCCTGTCGATCTTGTCCTGGACACCCAGGGCGGCGAGACCACCAGCCGCTCGCTCGAGGTCGTTCGCCCCGGGGGACTCGTGGTCGGAATCGCCGGCACCCCCGATCCCGGGCTGGCCGAGCAGGCCGGCGCGCCCCTGCCCGTGAAACTCGCTCTGGGTGCAATGAGTGCGGGTCTCCGACTCCGTGCCCGCAAGCTCGGCGTCGGCTACAAGTTCCTGTTCATCGAGCCCGACGGCACGACTCTGGAGACTCTGGTCAGACTTGTCGACAGCGGCACGCTGCGGCCCGTCGTCGACCGCGTTCTCCCCTTCCACCACACGCTCGACGCCATGCAGCAGGTCCTCTCCGGCGGCCGACGCGGCAAGGTACTGGTCACCACCCGTCCCGATGCCGTCACCACCGGTCTGGCCGAGACCGACGCCGAAGGCTCCGTCGACGCCACGACCGACAACGCCACCGCATCCGAGTCGTCCCGCCCGACAACCTGGTCGGAGACGCCGAACAGCACCATCACCGTGGCCGGTGAATCGCTGGTCTTCCGCGACCTCGGACCGACGGGCGGCACACCGGTCGTCGTGCTGACCCACCTGGGGGCCACCCTTGACGAATGGGACCCCGCGGTCCTCGATCCCCTGGCGGCCGAACACCGGGTCGTGGCGCTCGAGCTCGCGGGTGTCGGCGGCTCCGGCGGAACGATCCCGGACACCGTCAAAGACATGGCCGACACCGCACGCGCCATGATCGCGGCCCTCGGGTTCGAGCACGTCGACCTGTTCGGCTTCTCGCTCGGCGGCTTCATCGCCCAGCAGATCGCTCTCGACGACCCCGGACTGGTACGCAGGCTCGTCCTGACCGGCACAGGCCCGGCAGGTGGGAAGGGAATCGACCGCCCGACCGGGCCCGCCTACATCTTCTGGGACATTCTGCGCGCAGCCCTGCACCGCACCGACCCGAAGGAGTTCCTGTTCTTCCCCCGCACGCCCGCGGGCAAAGCCGCCGCCCGCGACTACCTGAACCGCATCGCCCAGCGCGTCGTGGACAAAGACCAGGCCATGGCGATTCGCGGATTCAACCGGCAGATCGCAGCGATTCGCCGTTGGGGACGACAACAACCCCAAGACCTGTCCCGGATCACCGCGCCCACCCTGATCGCAAACGGCGACCACGACCGCATGGTGCCCACCGAGCTCTCCCGCGACATGCACCGTCGAATCCCCAACAGCACGCTGACGATCTACCCCGACGCCGGTCACGGCGGTGTCTTCCACAACCATCGCGAATTCACCGACCAGCTGCTCGCCCACCTGGCGACGGACGCCGTGAGCACGGCCGGCCGATGACCGACGCCTACACGCAAGACAGAGAAGACGCGCTCGGTCTCCGTTTCGGAGGGATGCCCACCGTGAGCCGCGGTGTCCACCGCACCCCAACCGCGGCAGGCGAACACGGGCGGGGGAAGTGACATGGCGACCTACCCTCTACGCGACAAAGTCGTGTTCCTCACCGGTGCCGGGCGGGGTCTCGGCGCGCAGACCGCACGAATCCTGACCCAGCGCGGGGCGCGGGTGGTTCTCGCCGACATCGATGCCGCCGCAGCGCAACGGGTCGCAGGCACACTGCCCGAGGGAAGTGCGCTGCACCTGGCATGCGACGTGACCGACCTCGAGTCGGTGAACATCGCGGTGCGCCAAGCCCTTGGCGTGTACAGCCGGATCGACACCGTCATCGCCAACGCAGGCATCCTGGGACGCACCGGAACCCTGCGTAGTCTCTCGACAACTGACGTATCGGCCGTCGTCGACGTGAACATCAACGGCGTCATCAACACGCTCTCCGCCACACTCGACTCCGTCATAGCCAACCGCGGTCAGGTCGTTGTCCTCAGCTCGGTGTTCGCCTATCTCAACGGTGCCGGGAGCATCCCCTACGCCATGAGCAAAGCCGCGGTCGAGCAGATCGGGCGCGGACTGGGTGTCGAGCTCGCCGCGCACGGCGCGTCGGCGATGGTGGCGTATTTCTCCCTCATCGACACCGACATGATCCGCGATGGCGTCGACAACGACCCGCGTGCGGCGGCCCTCCTGCACACCTTGCCGAAATCGTTCTCCACCAAGATATCCGCCCATGAGGCAGCAACCGCGCTCGTCAACGGGATCGAACGCCGCCGCCGCTCGGTGACCGTTCCCGCGAAGTGGGGTCGGGTCGCCGCCCTACGCGGAATCGCGGGGCCGATCGGTGATGTGGCGATCACACGCAGAACCCCGTTCGTCCGGGCCCTACTCGACCTCGACCAGGGCCCCTCCTGAACGCCGTTGACATGGGCGTCTCAACCGTCGGCACCAGGTGTCCGAGCTGAGCGCGGTACCGATCGTTCCTCACACGCCGGACCGACCCCGGTCGTCCCCAGAGGGGCCGGGTCCGGTCCGGCGTGTTTGTGTCATGGCGGCATGGGTATTGCTCGGCGTACCAGTTGCTCCAGAAATGTGGCCTCTGTTGATGTTGTGGCCCCCTTCGACGGGTGGCGGAGAGGTGTAGGTGTCCGCGAGCCGGATTGCTCACCTTCTGTCACAGCCGGTCCCGAGCCACTCGATCACACCATCTGCGAACTTCGGCACCGCCGGTCCGCCTCCATACGAGCTCGAGGAGAGCCTGTGTACCTACACACTCAGCAATTGATCAACGAGATCGCCGTCGACGAGCCCGATCCGGCCGCCGCGAACGCCTTGCAGGAGGGCCTCGGCGGGCAGTTCGGCGAGATGCGCACGATGATGCAATACCTTTTCCAGTCCATGAACTTCCGTGGCGATCCCGCATCCAAGCCGTACCGGGATCTGCTGCAGGGTGTCGGGACCGAAGAGATCAGCCACGTCGAACTCATCGGCACCACCATCTCGCGCCTGCTCGACGGCTCGCCGGAGTACAGCGGCAAGAAGACCGATCCGGTCGACAAACCAGGTGAGAAGGGGTCCACGCCCCTCAAGATCGCCCTGGACACCAGCAACATTCACCACTATCTGGTCGGTGCACAGGGTGCTCTGCCGGTCGACGCCGCCGGCAATCCGTGGTCGGGGTCGTATGTCTACAACAGCGGGAACCTCGTTCTCGACCTGCTCTACAACCTGATGCTCGAATCCACCGGCCGACTGCAGAAATGCCGGATCTACGAGATGACCGACAACAAGACGGCCCGCTCCACGATCGCCTATCTGATCGTCCGGGATCAGGCGCACGAGAACGCCTTCGCCAAGGCGCTGGAGAGTCTCGGGGTCAACTGGGGATCGATCCTGCCCATCCCGAAGACCAACGCCGAGCGGTACCCAGAGGTCAAGAAGCTTGTCGACCAGGGATTGCAGAGCGTCCAGTTCACTTTCAGCGCCGACAATCAGAGCGACGCGGCAAAGCTGTACCGCGGCGCATCCCCCAGCGGTGACGGGACCGAACTCAGCACGGAGGTCATGCCGGAAGGATTCCCCATGACCATCGCACCGGAACGCCGCGAAGAATTCGCGCCCGGACTCGACAAGGATCTACTGGCGCTGATCCAGGCCACCGCGGAGGTCGAGATCGCGACCGCCGACGATCCCGGCAAGAAGTAACCACTCCCCGGCGGGCGGCACGCGACTTCGGCGCCGCCTGCCGGCACGAGGGTGTGCCGCCCTAGGAAGATCGTCCGGGCGGCAACGCCTTCCGTGGTGCGAGGTTGGGAAGCATCCAGTCGTAGATGGCGTCGCTGTTCAACAACGTGAAATGGTGTGCGCCGCCGACGTGGAATCCCTCCTGGAACCGGAGCCCCCGGCGGCGTCGCGTGTGCTGGCCGCGTCCACTCGGTGCGAGCACCAGGCCGTCACCCAGCAGTCGCCCCAGAGGATTGTCGGGATCGCGGGTGATCGTCGCGGTAACGAACAGATGCCGTGCGCCCTCGAGTAGGGGGACGTCGGCGCCGGGCGGTTGAGACCACGCGTCTGGGTCATGCCCCACCCAGTCGTCATCGGTGAGGCTGCCGTGGAACAGGTCTCGCACTCCCGCACTCCGACGCCGCAGCAACGAACCGATCGGACGCGTGACAGGCATCCGGCACAAGGCGTTCGTCGCGAGATGGACACCGCGTGCCAGTGGCGCCCCCAGGTGCGGCGTGCCCAGGCACACCGTCTCCGACACCAGACGCGTCCAGTAGTCACCGCGCTGATCGGCTGCGTGACAGGCACTTCGGATGACGAGCCCACCCATCGAGTGGCCGATGAGGGTCAACCGGGTCACCGGGGTCGGCCAGAGGAGCACGAGGGCGTCGAGGAGATCGGCGAGTGCCCGGCCGTTCTCGCTGATGTGGCGGCCCGTGTTGTAGCGGATCTGGACCTCGGTCGCACCGATGTCGTCGGACAGCTTCTCGCCGTAGGTCGGTCGTTCGCCGAGTGACCACGCGAACTCGGACTCCATCAGTCCGTGCAGGAACACGACGACGTGTCCGGTCGGGGCTGGAAAGGCATCTCGAAGCGATCGTGAGTCGAGCGCGACCGGGCGCCCGTCGATCCGGATGGACATGTCGGCCGTCAGCGGCGAGTCATCGGTCTCTAGTTCGTCGCCGATGAGCCCGTTGAGTATGCCGAGCAGCACCGCGCCTCGATGGGTGTGCGAGGGTGCGCGGCCTTCGGGCCAGGGCACGTGGTCCGCCGCCGACCTGCCGGCGTCGAGTGCCGCGGCGATGGAGTGGTAGGTGCCCTCGCTCACGGCGTCGTGCACCATCCGCGCCGTGTCGACGGAGCTGCCCAGGACCGGTCGGAGCATCCGGAAGACACCGCCGGAGATGACGCGGTGCATCGAACCGATGCCCCGTGTGGCTTCCCCCACCTCGTAGAGGCCGAGGCCGGCGAGGGCCCGCAGTTCGGTCTCGCGCGTGGTCGTTGCGGTCATGCCCTGAGTGTACAGGTGTGCACTCAATCCGCGAGGGTCGTGGGGATCAGCCGACCCGCCGCCGTGCGCGCAACACCACATCGTGGGTGTGATGGCCGCCCCCGGCCGCCCTACCGCGTTCGCGTGTCTCATCGGTGACGATCTCCCACCCGTCGCCCAGGAGTGCCGCGAAGTCTCCGGGCTGGACGTAGGCGTCCGGATCGAACCCGTGCGCCCGCACCCCGTCCGGGGCATGCGCCACCACCAGCAGGGTTCCACCGGGCCCGACGGCGTCGACCAGTCGTCGCGCCGCGTCGAGGTTCGCCTTGGGGATCGGGAAGTAGTGCATGGTCACCAGATCGACGTCGGCGGCCGGAACGTCGTCGGCGATCACATCGGCACGCAACCAGGTGATGGACGGTCGTGGATCGATCTCGCGGGCCCGGTCGATCGCGACCTGCGAGATGTCGAGCGCCGTGACCTGCCAGCCACGATCGGCCAGCCAGCGCGCGTCGGCGCCCTCGCCCGATCCGATGTCGAGTGCGGTACCCGGCTCCGTGTCGGACACCTCGGCGACCAATGCAGGGTTGACGTCGGAGGTCCAGAGGCGGTCGGCACTGCTGTAGCGCGCGTCCCAACCCTCTGCGGTTCCCGGGTCATCGGGTCTGGATGGTCGGATGACGGTGTCGGGGTGGTGGTTCTCGGTCATGACTCGACTGTGGCACGCGCAGTCGCCAGAGGCTAGAACTGTTGCCGATTCGGCAAGAACCGACACCCTCGACCGCCCGCCCTCGATGAGCGGGTCGACGACCACCGGGGCATCTGGGTCCCGGCCGTCGCGTCCGAGAGCGGTTGACGGTCACCGTGACTCGCGTCGACGTCGACGATCCCGCCGACAGCAGGCACACTGGTCGGCATGGCCTTCCCCATTCGCATCGGTGTCCAGATCCAGCCCCAGCACGCTCCCGAGTACTCGTTGATCCGCGACGCGGTGCGGCGCGCCGAGGACACGGGCGTCGACATCGCGTTCAACTGGGATCATTTCTATCCGTTGTACGGGGCGCCGGAGGGTGAGCACTTCGAGTGCTGGACGATGCTCGGTGCGTGGGCGGAGCAGACCTCGCGCGTGGAGATCGGCGCACTGGTGACCTGCAACTCGTACCGCAACCCGGAGCTGCTCGCAGACATGGCGCGCACCGTCGACCACATCAGCGGTGGTCGCCTCGTCCTCGGTGTCGGCGCCGGCTGGTTCCAGAAGGACTATGACGAGTACGGCTACGACTTCGGCACCGTCGGGTCGCGGCTGAACGACTTCGGCGCCGCACTGCCACGGATCAAATCCCGCCTGGCCAAGCTGAATCCGGCCCCTACGCGAGACATCCCGATCCTCATCGGCGGTAGCGGCGAGAAGAAGACGTTGCGCTACATCGCCGAGCACGGCGACATCTGGCACGGCTTCAACGACGTCGAGCAGTACCGGCACAAGTCCAAGGTGCTCGCCGACCATTGCGCGGCCGTGGGTCGCGACCCGGAGACCATCGAGCGGTCGTCGGGCGTGCAGTTCGACGGCGACGTCGACGCCCTGCTCCGAGATGCCGACGCGTTGGCCGATGAGGGCGTGACACTGCTGACGGTCGGGGTCAACGGTCCCGACTACGATCTCACCGCACTCGCGGCGCTCTGCCGGTGGCGCGACTCGCGCAACTGACCGCAGCCTGGACCGGTTCGGTTCCCCTTCGGTCCTACGCTCACCCGAATGCGGTGGCTGGTTAAATTTGTGATCATGCATCGAGTGTCGGCATCGGGGGGCGGACCGAAACGCTGTGTCGGGGTGGCCGGACTGGTGGCCTTGCTGGGCCTCTTCCTGGCCTTGCTGTCGCCGGGGCCCGGAGCGGCGACGGCCGAAGCGCCCACCCGCCTCCCGACGTACGTGGTCGACTCGGCGGACGCGATCACCTCTGCGCAGCGCACCGAGCTCGAGGCCGCCGTGGACTCGCTGTACAACGCGCACGGTGTCCAGATGTGGATCGTGTACGTGCGCGACTTCGGCGGTCTCACGAGCGAGCAGTGGGCCGACCAGACGGCCCTCACCAGCGAACTCGGCGACCATGACGCACTGCTGGCGGTCGCGACCGAAGACCGCGCGTACCGCTTGTTCGCACCGGACAGCATCGGTGGTCTCGATCAGTCGACGCTCGACGAGGTCGCGAACGACGACGTCGTACCGCAACTACGTGAGGCGAACTGGGCGGGCGCCGGCTTCGCGGCGGTCAACGGGCTGTCCGAGGCGCTGGACCCCAGCTACACGGGGGTCATCGTCGCCGGGGTGGTCGGGGGCGCCGCGGTGCTCGGCGGGGGCGGAGCATTCCTATACTCGCGCCGCCGGAAACAGCGTCGAATCGAGGGAAGTCTGGAGACGTTGCGCGAGCAGGAGCTGACCGTCGACCAGCTGGCCGCGCAACCGATCGACGTGCTGGACCCGTGGTCGCGGGAGGTGCTCACCGACCTCGACAATGCGATCCGCACCAGTGAGGAAGAACTGCAACTCGCGATCGGCGAGTTCGGCGAGGCGGACACCGCCCCGTTCACCGCGACTCTGGATCGTGCGAGGCGGGCGCTTTCGCAGGCATTCGCCATCCGGCAACGGCTCGACGACAATCTTCCCGAGACCGACGACGAACGACGCTCCATGCTCGTGCAGATCATCACGACGTGCACCGACACCGACAGTGCGCTCGACGACCAGGTGGAGAATTTCGACGCCCTGCGCGACCTCCTGATCAACGCCGACGCCCGATTCGACTCGATCACACAGCAACTCATCGGTCTGCGCGCCCGGCTGGATCCGGCGGCGCGGCGGCTCATCGAGCTCGTCGATGCGCACGGTACGGGCATCCTCGCGTCGATCGTCGACAACGTGGATCTGGCCCGCGAGCAGATCGACTTCGCGGAGGCCACCGCGGATCAGGGCCGAGAGGCGATCGCCATGCCGGTCGGCAGGCAGGGACCGGCCGTCGCGGCCATCAGGTCCGCGGAGGGGTCCATCGAGCAGGCCACCGCGCTGCTCGACGCGATCGAGCACGCCGACGCGAACATCGCCGTGGCCCGCTCCCGGATGCCGGCACTCATCGACGAGGTGGAGGCCGAGCTCGCGGAGGCGGCGGAGTTCACTGCGAGCGGGCCGAACTTGACCGCTGCGGTCGAGGCCGCGGCAGCGGCGGTGGCGGCCGCTCGCAGCGATTTCGACGCGGACCCGCTGGGGACGTTCACCGCGCTCGTCGACGCCGATGCCGACCTGGACGACGCCCTCGCCGAGGCGCGCGATGCGGCGGCTGAGCGCACGCGGCGTGCGCAGGTGCTCACCGCGGCGTTGGAGTCGGCGGGGGCCAAGGTGTCGGCTGCCGCCGACTTCATCGGTACTCGTCGTGGCGCTGTGCAGTCCACGGCACGGACCCGGTTGGCCGAAGCGCAGCGCCTTCTCCGGTCCGCTCAGGACTCGGCGGCATCCGACCCGCTCACGGCGACCGACACGGCCCGCCGTGCGGGCTCGCTCGCCGACCAGGCTTTGATGGCGGCGCAGGGTGACGTGGTCAGCTGGCAGCACACACAGCAACCGCGATCCTCGGGAACCTCGACCGCGGGTGCCGTCCTGGGCGGCATCCTGGTCGACAGTTTCCTGCGCGGAACCGTCGGCGGCCGCGGTGGAGGCTTCGGTGGAGGAGGCTTCGGTGGTGGGTTCAGCAGCGGCGGACGAAGCCCCGGCTCGTTCGGCGGTTCCGGATCGTCCGGACGCATCGGTACGGGCGGCCGGTTCTGACGCATTTCCCATGGTTCCACGTGGAACCATCACCTCTGTTGGGCTGCCGTTCATGCACGGGTAGCCATCGGTTCGTCTGGCCCTCCTAACGTGCTTCTCGTCGTGCGCCGGCCCCGTGGCGCGACGTTTCTCAGAGGAGCCCGTGTGCGTATTCCGTTGCAGCTGTTCATGTCCAATGGTGAGGATGCGGGGCGGTCGTCCCGTGCCTATGTGACCTGCCGCTACAAGTGCGGCGACGCGTGCCGGCACGAGCCCGGGAACACCAGCGACAACGCCTACTTCCGCGACGTCGTTCGCACTGCGGTGTCTCGTCGAAGTGTCCTGAAGACATCCGCGGGCGCAGCCGTCGCCGTCGGCGCGACGTCACTCCTTGCCGCCTGCGGCGACTCGGGCTCATCGGGCTCGGCGTCGTCGAGCCCCGCGGCTTCCGGGGATGCACTCCCGGGTATGAAGTTCGCTGCTGTCGCCCCGAATACGCAAGACGCCGTGGTGATTCCGGATGGTTACCAGCAGGAGGTGGTCATCCGCTGGGGTGATCCGGTCCTTCCCGGTGCACCCGAGTTCGACTTCGCCAATCAGACGCCGGAGGCCCAGGCGGGCCAGTTCGGTTTCAACAACGATTTCGCCGGTCTTATCCCCGTCGACGGTGTCGCCGACCACTACTACCTTGTCGCGAATCTCGAGTACCCGACCGAACCGTTCATGTTCACCGGTTACAAGGACGGCGAACCGACCGAACAGCAGGCGCGCATCGCGATGGCGTCGGTCGGCATCGCGGTCGTCGAGGTCACTGCGCAGTCCGGTAGCGGAGCGCTCAAGCCAGTTGTGGGACCGCGGAATCAGCGCCTCACCGCTTCGAGCCCCTTCCGTCTGACGGGACCGGCGGCGGGCAGCGAGTTCGTCAAGACCACCGCCGACCCGGCCGGCTCCACCGTGTTGGGAACCTTCGCAAACTGCTCGGGTGGGCTCACCCCCTGGGGCACCATGCTCTCCGGCGAGGAGAACTTCAACAACTACTTCAGCAACGCGAGCAAGGTGACCGACGCCAAGGCCACCGAGCGACTCGAGCGCTACTCGTTCGAGGACGACGGCGACGAACACCACTGGGGGCGGTTCGACAAGCGCTTCGATCTCGCCGTGGAACCCAACGAGGGCAACCGGTTCGGCTACATCGTCGAGGTGGATCCGCAGGACCCGAAAGCCGTTCCCGTCAAACACAGTTCGATGGGCCGGTTCAAACACGAGTCGGCGAACATCTACGTCGTCCCCAGTGGACCCGACAAGGACACGGTCGTCGCGTACAGCGGCGACGACGAGAAATTCGAGTACATCTACAAGTTCGTGTCGAGCCGCAAGATGAAGAGTGGGCTGTCCCGGACCGCGCGCGAGCACAACATGGGCATCCTCGACGAGGGCACCCTGTACGTCGCCACCTTCACCGGCGAATCGCCCGACCAAGTCGACGGTTCCGGAACCCCGCCTGCTTCAGGCAAGTTCGCCGGCAAGGGTTCGTGGAAGCCGCTGCTGACCGTCAACGCCGACGGCTCGGCCCGCTCGTACATCGCGGGTATGACGCCCGCCGAGGTCGCGGTGTTCACCCGGCAGGCCGCCGACGCCGTCGGAGCCACCAAGATGGACCGTCCGGAGGACATCGAGCCGAACCCGAAGACCGGCAAGGTGTACTGCGCGCTCACCAACAACAGCGACCGCGGCACGGACGGTGAAGCGGTCGCGGACGCGGTCAATCCGCGTAACGAGAACAAGAACGGTCAGGTCCTCGAGATGACCGACGACCACACCGGTACCGAGTTCACGTGGGAGCTGCTCCTCGTCTGCGGCGATCCGGCTGCGGCCGACACGTATTACGGCGGATTCGACAAAACCAAGGTCAGCCCCATCTCCTGCCCGGACAACGTCGCCTTCGACCCTCACGGCAACCTCTGGGTGTCCACCGACGGCAACGCACTCGACAGCAACGACGGACTGTTCGCGGTCGCGTTGGACGGCGACCGCCGCGGCGAGACCAAGCAGTTCCTGACGGTGCCCAAGGGCGGCGAGACCTGCGGTCCGATCATCGACACGAATCGCATTCTCATCGCCGTGCAGCATCCGGGTGAGCTCGACGATCACTCGGCGGACAACCCCGCCTCGCACTGGCCCGACGGCGGTGACTCCCAACCGCGCCCGTCTGTCGTCGCGGTCTGGCGCGAGGACGGCGCCGAAATCGGGGTCTGACCACCTCCTACTTCCAAGACCCCCGAGTTCTCCGAACACCCCCGGGTTCCGGCTCACAGCCGGAACCCGGGGTGCTTTGTTGTTGCGACGCGGAGTCGCCGACGACCCGTCCGCTCACCCGGCCGCACCGGTGATATAGCCATATCCGGACAGTCGTCAAGTTTTTTCTTGACGACTGTCAAGAGTTCGTCTTAGTGTGGCGTGCAGCACATGTTGTCTCGACTGTGTCCTGCTTCTCCGCCTGACGCTGACGGCATCGGCGGTTCTCACTGGAGGTATAACGATGACGAGCTACGACCTGACCGGGCGGACGGCATTGGTCACCGGTGGCGCGCAAGGTCTCGGCGCCGGAATGGCCGAGGCACTGGCTGCTGCGGGCGCATCTGTGGCGATCGGCGATGTGAACGCGGACGGCGGTCAACGGACGGTCGAGGCCTTGCGCACGAAAGGCGCCAAGGCCGAGTTCGTCTCACTCGACGTCACCGACGACTCTGCCTGGGAAGCCGCCGTGGCGTCGACCGTCGAATCGCTCGGCGGCCTGGACATCGTCGTGAACAACGCCGGCATCGAGGTGACCAGTCTCCTGGTCGACATCGACGCCGCAGAAGCGTCGAAGATGTTGGACGTCAACGTGTTGGGCACAGCGCTGGGCATCAAACACGCCTTCCGTGCGATGCGCCCGGGCGGCATCGCGGGCAAGGGCGGGGCAGTCGTGAACATCGCATCCGTCGCTGCGACAATCGCTTTCCCGGGAATCAGCGTCTATTCCGCGACGAAGTCCGGTATCGACCGTCTCACCCGCGTCGCGGCGGCGGAGGCGGGCAAACTGGGTTACGGCGTCCGCGTCAACTCGATCTATCCCGCGCTCACCCCGACCGCGATGGGCAACAAACTGGCCGTCGAGACCGCCGCTCTCGGCTTGTTCGAGTCACCGGAGGCGGCCGCCCAGGCGGTCGCGGAACTGACGCCCCTCGGCCGACTCGGTCAGGTCGACGACATGGCCGACGCCGTGGTCTTCCTCGTCTCCGATGCCGCGAAGTTCATCACCGGCGCCGGCCTGCCGGTCGACGGCGGCATGGGGATGTGACACCCCGACCCTCGCTTCATCCCACCGACACTTTCACCATCACCCCGGCTTCACCAGCACCCGAGGAGTTCTGCCATGCCCACTGACAAGCGCGTCGTCGTCTACGGAGCGTCCGGATACACCGGCCGACTGATCTGTGAATACCTGCGCGAGTACAACATTCCGTTCCTCGCGGCGGGTCGCGATCACGCCCGGTTGACGAGTGCGGTCGAGGCGGTGCCCGGCATCGACACGGTCGCATACGACATCATCGAGGTCGAGCACACGGTCGAGGCCCTGACCGAGGCCTTCCGCGGTGCCGACGTCGTCTTGAACACGGTCGGTCCGTTCGCCCGCTACGGTCACGAGGTCGTCCAGGCATGCCTGGAGATCGGGGCCCACTACACCGACACCAACGGCGAGCAGAACTGGATGATCGACGCCGAGGCCCAGTACGGTGCCGAATTCGCCTCGCGCGAACTGGTGTTGACCCCTGGCCTGGCACAGATGTACTCGATCGGCGAGATCGCGGCGAACATCTGCCTGGAGAACCCGGGACTGGACACCCTCGACATCCAGGTGTTCTGGAAGGGCCACCCGACGGTAGCGTCGACCAACACCATCCTCACCAACGCGGCGTTCGCCAAGGCGTACTACCTCGAGGAGAACGAGTACGTCGAGTGGCCCGCGGACGCAGGTCTGTACACGGTGAGTGTGCCCGGCCAGCACGACCTCGGGCTCGCACTGCCCTGGGGCGGCACCTCGCATCCGGTGTGGTTCAAGAACGATCCGCGTGTGGCCACGGCAAAGGCGCTCGGCGGTGTGTTCAATCGTCCACTGATGCAGGGGGTACCGGTCTTGGTTGCGGCTGCGCTCGAGCAGATGGAGGGAAAGTCCGAAGAGGAGAAGTACCGGATCATCGACGAACAGTCGGCCGCCATCCGCAGCGAGATGCCGCCGCGGGAGAATCCGCGCCTGAACACGTCGTTGGACTCGGTCTACGCGTCGGGGCCGCTCGGCCGGGCGCACTGTGTGATCCACGGCAACTCCAACTACAAGCAGACCGCGCTGCTCAACGCTCATGCAGCGAACGAGTTGCTGCAGGCACGACCCCGACGCGTCGGCTTCGTCTCCAGCTGCCAGGCGTTCGGACACCGCGAGTTGCTCGGGACCCTGCGCGCTTTCGGTCTGGTGCTGGACCCGATCGTGACCGTGCACCGCTGAGGGCGACATGCGACTTTCGGAGTATCTCGACAAGGGTGCCTCGCTGGGACGTGACGCGCCGTGCCTGACCACCGGCGGAGTCACCTCGACCTACGGTGAGGTCCAGGATCGGTCGACGGCCATCGCGGGTGCGTTGCAGCACAACGGGATCGACGCGGGCGATCGGGTCGCCGTCCTGTCGGCGAACGACCCGCTGGCATTGACGTGTGTCTTCGGCATCTCGCGAGCCGGCGCCGTGTGGTGCCCGGTCAATCCCCGCAACGAGGCCGACGAGAACCGGCAGCTGTTCGACCTCTTCGGGTGTCGGCTGCTGTTCTTCCAGGCGAAGTTCGCCGGCCTGGTCGAGAAGATCAAAGATCAGTTGCCACAACTGGACTGGCTGGTGTGCTTGGACGGTGAGGTGGGCTGGGCGACCTCTTTCGACGCCTGGCTGGACGCGCACCGCGCTGAAACGGACGAGAGTCGACGACCCGACGGCGGCCTGTGCATGCTGGCCGGCACCGGCGGGACGACCGGGCGCCCGAAGGGGGTGCGATTGACCGAGGACAACATGATGACCTCGACCGCGCTGGCGCTGATGAGCTACCCCTTCGGCGACCGTCCGCGCTACCTGGCGCTGGCCCCGCTGACCCACTCGGCGGGGGTCCTGACGTTCCCGATTCTGAGCCTGGGCGGCGAAGTCGTCATCATGCCCGCGCCCGACATCGGCGAGTTCCTGGAACTCATCGAACGTCATCGCATCACCCACGCGTTCCTGCCGCCCACCGTGATCTACGGCGTGCTCGACCACCCGGATCTGGACAGTCGGGACTTGAGCTCGATGCGGTGTCTCTGGTACGGCGCCGCGCCGATGTCCCCCACCCGTCTGGAGGAGGCGCTGACGCGTATCGGTCCCGTACTCGGCCAGTTGTTCGGACAGACCGAGGCACCGAACATGATCGCGACGCTCGCGCCCGCGGAGCACTTTCGGGCAGACGGTTCGATGGCCACCGAGCGGTTCACCTCGGCCGGCCGGCCGACGCCGCTGACCACGGTGGCGATCATGGACGACGACGGGACGCTGCTGGGGCGGGACGAACGAGGCGAGATCGTCGTCCGCGGCCCGCTGGTGATGGACGGTTACCACGACAATCCCGAGGCAACGGCCGAGGTCAGTGCGCATGGATGGCACCACACGGGCGACATCGGATATCTCGACGACGACGGATACCTCTTTGTCGTCGACCGGGCCAAGGACATGATCATCACGGGTGGATTCAACGTGTACTCGGCCGAGGTCGAGCAGGCGCTTCTCGCTCACCCGGCCGTGAAAGACTCGGCCGTCATCGGTCTGCCCGATCCCAAGTGGGGCGAACGCGTGACCGCCGCGGTGGAACTGCGCGCGGGTCACGATGCCGACACCGCAGACCTCATCGCCTTCGTCAAGCAACGGATCGGCAGTGTCAAGGCGCCCAAGGAGGTCGAGATCTGGACTGAGCTACCTCGTTCCAAGGTCGGGAAGATCCTCAAGAACGAGGTCCGGGGCAACTACGGCGAGCAGCGGAATTAGGCCGACGCCTCTACTCGTCAGGTGCTCATCCGGCCGACCTTGACAAGCGTCAAGATCGGCCGGATGAGTACACTGAGGGCTCTCCGAGCACGCTTCTCCCAGCAAGGACGGCAAGATGACACAAGTCGTCGACCGACAGGCCCGCATCGAGGCCCGCTCACGCGACAAGTTCCAGGCGAAGCGCGACGAGCTGGCCATGGCGACTCTGACGACGCTGGCCGAACTGGGTTACGCGCGGACGAGCCTGCGCGAGATCGCGCAGAACTCCGAGTACTCGCACGGGGTGCTGCACTACTACTTCACCGACAAACTCGACCTCATCGCCCACGCGGTCCGGCAGTACGAAGCCGTCTGCGTCACCCGCTACGACGAGGTCGTCGCCAACGCGGTCACCGCAGCTCAACTGCGCGACGAGTTCGCCGACACGTTCTTCGCGGGCATGCACTCCGAGGCGTCCATCCACCGACTCTGGTACGACCTGCGTAATCAGAGCATGTTCGACGACTCGTTCCGCGCCGACGTCATCGAGATCGAGAGCCGTCGTGAAGAGATGATCTGGCGCGTCGTCGACAGGTTCTGCGAGCTGTCGGGGACCCGGCCGGCGGTCACACCCGCGGTCGCCTACATCGCACTCGACGGCATCTTCCAGCGGGGTCTGCTGAGTGAAATAGACGGCCGCCCCGACGGAGTCGCGACCGCCCGCCGCGACCTCATCGCCTTTTTCGAGGTCGTCGGACACCACTGACCGACCGACCCGGTCACTCCGCCTCGAGTTCGGTAATCAGCATCACACGCTTCTGACTTAATACTTCGAAGTACTAAGTATTAGACTCGCTAACGTGTCCGCCTCCGATTCCGCACAGCTCGCCCTGGCCTTGCGCCCGACGATCACCAGGTTGTACCTGGCACTTCGCCGGCGCGCCCCCTCGGTGGAGCTGACGGCCGCGCAGACGTCAGCCCTCGGCGTCCTGGCCGATCATGGGTCGATGCGCATGGGTGAACTCGCCGAACGAGAATCCATCCGCATGCCGACAGCGACGTCGGTGATCGACGGACTCACCAAGCACGAGTTGGTGGAACGCAGGCCCGATCCCCTGGACCGCCGAGCGGTTCTGGTCGGTCTCACCGGCCATGGCCGCGCACTGGTCGAGCAGATCCGCGAGGAACGCGACGTCGTCCTGACGGGTGCACTGGCCGACCTCAGTGCGGAGCACCGGGCCGCCATCGCGGCGGCCGGCCCGGCGCTGCAGGCCCTGCGCGAACGACTCGACAACCATCCGGCAGCAGAGGCAGCCGCCACGGCGAGCGTGTGACCCCCTCGCCCACCGCCTGCCCCACCCGATCCAGACGAAGGACCTCATGACCGTCACCGAGCACTCCACGACCGACACGGTCGAGGTCGGCACCTCCGCCACCCCGGCCTCCGAACCGTCCATGCTCGCATCGCTGCGGGCCCAGCCTCGCGCGGTGTGGATCACCGCGTTCGCGGCGGTCATCGCGTTCATGGGCATCGGGCTCGTCGACCCGATCCTGCACAGCATCGCCGAGGCGCTCAATGCGCCGCCGGAGAAACTCACCCTTCTGTTCGGCGTCTACGTCGGTGTGCAGTGCGTCGCAATGCTGCTGACCGGTTGGGCCGCATACCGTTTCGGTCCTCGGCGGACACTGACCGTCGGTCTGGGCCTCATCGTCGTCGCCGCCGGCGTCTCGGCGTTCGCCGACAACATCGACCAGCTGATCGCCTATCGGGTGATCTGGGGGCTGGGCAACGCGTTGTTCCTCGCCACCGCATTGGCTTTCATCGTCCAGTCCGCGGTCGGCAACCGCAACAGCGCCATCATGATGTACGAGGCCGCCCTCGGTATCGGCCTGGCGGTCGGCCCGCTGCTGGGTGCCACACTCGGTGAATGGACCTGGCGCGCACCGTTTGCCGGCACTGCGCTACTGATGCTGGCCGGCGCGATCCTGTGCGCGTTCATGCTTCCCGCCGACGGCCCGCGGTCCGAACGCGTTCGCGTCCGGATCGTCGATCCGCTCAAGGTGCTGCGCAACCGCACCCTGTTCGTCACCTCCGTGGGTTCCGCGTTCTACACCGGCGCCCTGTTCACCGTGATCGCCTGGGCACCCATCGCGATGGGTCTGCGTCCGATGTACGCCGGACTGGTGTTCTTCGGCTGGGGTCTGCTCACCGCGGTCGCCGGCGTCTTCGTCGCGCCTCTGCTCGCACGAGTCATCGGTGAGAAGTCGGGTGTCCTCGTGGCCGTCTCGGTGTACGGACTGGTGATGGTCCTCGCCGGCATCGGCACCGCGACGGATCAGGTCTGGCTGATCGGCCTGGCCGTCATCCTCTCCGGCTTCCCGTCCGGCGTGCTCAACACCCTCTTCACCGACGTCGCGATGTCGGCGGTCGGCGGTGACACCCCGCGCTCTGTCTCGAGTGCCGGCTTCAGCTTCCTCCGCTGGATGGGCGCCGCCATCGCGGCGGTCCTCGTCGCCTACCTCGCCAAGTGGACCGGTTCGGAGGCCACGCCGTGGTGGTTCGCCGCCGCCTACTGCGTCGTCGCGCTCGGTGCCGTCTCCCTGGCGAAGGTCGCGCACGACCACAAGGTCGCCGACGACGCGGCCCTCATCGGCGCCGAGGAGTTCTGAGCTCCCCGCAAACCCACCTTTCTGCTCCCTGAGGTGTGAGGAGCGACAGCGACGAGCCACGAAGGGCGACGAACGTTCGCCGGCCCTTCGTGGCTCGCTGCGCTCGCACCTCAGGGAGCGGGACTGTGGTGGATCTGCGAAACGGTGACCTGCGTCCCGGCGGCCGGGTACCGTCCGGGCGATGACGGATTCCAAGGTGATCGTGGCGATCCGCGGTGATGGACTCACCCGGGCCGATGCCGACCTGCTCGTCGCGAACTGCGGCGCCGCGGGTGCCACTCGCGTCCAGGTCAACCTCAGCGACGACCAGGTGTCGGCAGCCATGCGCATCGACGAACTCGACCCGCCGATCGGCGCGACGGTCGCATTCTGGGCGTCCGAGCCCGAACCGGTCCTGGCGGTCGTGTCCGCCGAGGTCGACGGCCCCGTCGCGGCCTGGGTGGTCACCGAGCGGACACCACTGGATCCGGAACTGCCCCGCGACGGATCCCGGATCAACGCGCTGTCGAACATCGCCTTCCTCCGCAGACCGGCAGAGCTCGATCGGGACGAGTGGCTGCGCCGCTGGCTCGACGACCACACGCAGGTCGCCATCGACACCCAGGACACGTTCGGCTACGTCCAGAACATCGTCGACCGACCGCTGACCGACGACGCCCCACCGGTCGCAGCGATCGTCGAGGAACTGTTCCCGATGACAGCGGTCAGCGACATCCACGCGTTCTACGGGAGCGGCGGGGATCAGCAGGAACTCGAACGGCGGATGACCCTGATGCTCGAGAGCGTCGCCAGGTTCGGGGCGGACCGGAATCTCGACGTGGTTCCGACGTCGCGTTACGACTTCGACCTCAGCCGCTCGCGCACCTGACCGGTCACACCGCGGAGTCGGGGAAGGCGATCACCGACAGAAAACGCACCGGCAGTTCGACGAGTTCGACGGGCCCGTGCGCACCCTCGCCGTCGAGCTGCAACGAGTCACCGGGATGCATCCGGTACACCGACCGGCTGTGCGCGTAGTCCATCACGCCTTCGAGGACGTAGAGGAACTCCGTGCCCGCGTGCTGGAACAGCGGTTGCGTGACCGACTTCTCGGTCAGCGTGACGAGCAGACACTCGAGGCGCTTGTGCTCGCCGCGCAGTGAACCGAGCAGTTCGTACTCGTGACCCTCGCGGGAGCCCTCGCGAACGATCTCCGAACCCTCGCCCGCCTTCACGAAGACCGCCGACCGCTCCATCTCGGCACCTCGGAAGAGCGAGGTCACCGACACGTCGAACCCGTTGGCGAGCCGAGCGAGCGTGCTGAGACTGCACGAGGTCTGCGCGTTCTCGATCTTCGACATCATCGCTTTGGAGATACCGACCCGAGATGCCATGTCTCCCACCGACAGACCTTGCTGCCGTCGCAACCTTCGCACGTTGTGGGCGATCGCCGTCTCGAGTTCTAGTTCCTCGACCGACTGGTCGACGGGGCGTTCCCGTGCGATTCCAGACTGATTCCGGATCAAAGGGTCGTCGGTCACGCTGCCAGCATAGAGAGAAACAACGTTTCCTGACAGTTGACACATGCGGTCAGCGCATCTCCCCCGCCCCCACGTAGGGGAAGCGCGTCTTCAGCAGGTCGCCGTCGTCGAACCGTGAGAAGCGGAAGTCCGTCTCCGGCACCCGAGGGTCGGAGCTGCGACCGTCGACGACGAGGTCGGCGATCAACCGTCCCACCGCGGGCGAGATCTTGAACCCGTGCCCGCTGAAGCCGGCGGCCAGCACGAGGCCGTCGAGCGGCCCGCGCGAGATGATCGGGTTCCAATCGGGCGTCACGTCGTAACAGCCGGCATAGCTCGTGGTGATCGCCGGATCGCTGAAGCCGGGGAATCGCGTGCCGACCTTCTCGACGGTCAGGTCGATGAAGTCCGAATCAGCGCGATTGCGGTAGCCGTCCGGATCCGCGATGTCGAGAGCCGCCAGATCGCTGTTGCCGAACAGGATCTCGCCACGGACGTCCGGGCGGACATACTGCAACGACACCAGATCGGAGAACACCGGGACGTCTCCGAGATCATCCCCCGGATGAATCATCACGATCTGCTCGCGGTGCACCTCGATCGGGACGTCGATGCCGAAGGGGGCGAGGAACGGCTTCGTCCACACGCCGGTGGCGACCACCACGGTGTCCGCGGAGATCGTCGAACCGTCCGCGAGGCGAACGCCCGTCACCCGGTCGGAGTCGACGACCAGGCCGGTGACGTTGGTGCCCTGACGAATTCGGATTCCTGTTGCCCGCGCCGACGCCGCGAAGGCCTGCGCGGTCTGATAAGCGTCGCCGTACCCGCCACGCTCCTCCCAGCCGAAGGCCGCGAACGGGTCGAGGTCGGCGGTCGGCCACATCGCGGCCACATCGGCGGCGTCGATCTCCTCGGTCTGTACACCCACCGCGCGCTGCGCGGCGAGACTCGCGCGCATGTTCTCGACGTTGGGTTCACCCACGCCGACGACGTATCCGGTCTGACGGAAACCGATGTCGGCACCGAAGATCTCCTCGGCCTTCTCGAACACCTCGAGACCGTAGGCGGCCATGGCGGCCAACGAGCTGACACCGTAGTGGCAACGGACGATCCCCGACGACTTGCCGGTCATCCCGCCGCCGACGGTGTCTCGCTCACACACGACCACATCGGTGATGCCGCGTTGACCCAGCGCCCACGCGGCGGCCGTCCCTTCCAGGCCTCCGCCGACGATGACGACCTGCGCGGTCTCCGCCGCGGTCACGATCCCGATCCCGGGATCCAGCTGGTCCCGGCCAGCGGCACACGGGCCATGGCCGACGCCTCGATCGAGATCGCCACCAGGTCCTCGGGCTCCAGGTGCTGTAGGTGCGCCTTGCCGCACGCGCGGGCGATCGTCTGGGCCTCCATCGTCATGACCCGCAGGAAGTTCGCGAGTCGTTTGCCGCCGAGAACGGGGTCGAAGCGGGCGGAGAGTTCGGGGTCCTGGGTGCTGATGCCCGCCGGGTCGCGGCCGTCCTGGAAGTCGTCGTAGTAACCGGCCGCCGATCCGAGCGCCTCGTACTCCGCCGCGTGGCGAGGATCGTTGTCGCCCAGCGCGATCAGGGCTGCCGTCCCGATCGCGACCGCGTCCGCGCCGAGTGCCATCGCCTTGGCGACGTCGGCGCCGTTGCGGATTCCGCCCGAGACGATCAACTGAACCTCTCTGTGAACACCCAACTCCTGCAACGCCTGTACGGCCTGCGGGATCGCGGCCAGCGTGGGGATGCCGACGTGTTCGATGAAGACGTCCTGGGTTGCGGCGGTACCACCTTGCATACCGTCGACCACGACGACGTCGGCGCCCGAGTGCACGGCGAGCTTCACGTCGTAGTAGGTGCGGGTGGCACCGACCTTGACGTAGATCGGCTTCTCCCAGTCGGTGATCTCACGCAGCTCGTTGATCTTGATGGCGAGGTCGTCGGGACCGGTCCAGTCCGGGTGACGGCAGGCGCTGCGCTGGTCGATACCCTGCGGCAAGGTACGCATGCCGGCGACACGTTCGGAGATCTTCTGGCCCAGCAGCATTCCGCCGCCACCGGGTTTCGCGCCCTGGCCGAGGACGATCTCGATGGCATCGGCCTTGCGCAGGTCGTCGGGGTTCATGCCGTACCGCGACGGGAGGTACTGGTAGACGAGGTTCTTGGACTGTCCCCGCTCTTCGGGGGTCATCCCGCCGTCGCCGGTGGTGGTCGAGGTCCCGACCTCCGAAGCGCCCCGCCCGAGTGCCTCCTTCGCGCCGGCCGAGAGCGCGCCGAAGCTCATGCCTGCGATGGTCACCGGAGTCGACAGGTGCAATGGGTATTTCGCGTTCCGGTTACCGAGTACGACGTCGGTGTCACAGCGTTCGCGGTAACCCTCGAGCGGGTAGCGCGACATCGACGCACCGAGGAACAACAGGTCGTCGAAATGCGGCAGCTTGCGCTTGGCGCCCCAACCGCGGATGTCGTAGATGCCGGTCTCGGCGGCGCGCTGGATGGCGGCGATGGTGGTGCGGTCGAACGTGGCGGACTCACGCAGTCCGCGCTGCTCGACGCTGAGGTCGTCGGTCATGGTGATCCTTCTCGAGTCGTGTGGTGTGTGTGTGCGAGGTTGCGGCCCTTCGTGGCTCGTCGCTGCGCTCCTCGCACCTCAGGGAGCAAAGTGGTGTCGCCGACCTCAGGGAGCGAGGGTGGTGTCGCACCTCAGGGAGCGGGGGCGTCAGTACGCGGAGGCGTTGTCGACCTTGAAGTGGTACAGCTCGCGGGCGGAACCGTAGCGGGTGTAGTCGCGCGGGTCGTCGTCGCCGAACCCGGCGGCCTTGAGCAGGCCGGTGAGTTCGTCGAGGTGTTCGGCGCGCATGGGTTTGGCGACGCAGTCGGCACCGAGGGAGGCGACGTCGCCGCGAACATAGATGCGGGTCTCGTAGATCGAGTCGCCGAGACCGTCGCCGGCATCGCCGCGGACCACGAGACGTCCGGCCTGGGCCATGAAAGCGCTGTTGTGGCCGACGTTTCCGCCCACGACGATGTCGACCCCCTTCATCGAGATGCCGCATCGCGCGGCGGCGTCACCGTCGATCACGAGGAGTCCGCCGTGCGCGGTCGCGCCTGCCGACTGGGACGCGTTGCCCTTGACGATGACGCTGCCGCTCATCATGTTCTCGGCCACGCCGGTGCCGGCATTGCCGTTGATGGTCACCTCGGCCTGCTGGTTCATCCCGGCCGCGTAGTAGCCGACGTGACCGTTGACCGTGATCTTCACCGGCAGGTTCACTCCCGCGGCGACGCTGTGGGCGCCGGCCGGGTTCTCGATGACGATGTCACCCGAGATGTCGCCGTGCAGAGCCGAATTGATCTCGCGCAGAGGTGTAGTCGCCAGATCGAAGGTGTGGTTGGGGTTCATCGTCTCAGCTTTCGCCAGGCCGGTCGAGGCGGGAACGGAAGGTGCGGGTGCCTGCTCGACGGTCATCGTGTCCATGCGTACACGACCTCCGGCTCCGGCTCCCAGATCCGGGCGTTCTCCACGCCCGGGAGCTTGGCGAGTGCCCGGTACTCGCTGGCCATCGCGACCCAGTCGTCGGTTTCGGCGATCACGGCGGGCTTGCACGCGATCGCGTCCCGGACGACGGCGAACGAGTCACGGTTCGACACGAGGAGTGTGTAGAAGCCGTCGAAGTTCGCGCAGACCTCTTTCAGTGCGGTCTCCACGTCCTTGCCCGCGGCCAGCTGATGGGCGACGAAGCGCGCACCCACCTCCGTGTCGTTCTCGCTGTCGAACTCGACTCCCGCGGCGCGCAGTTCGCGCCGGATGGTGGCGTGATTGGCGAACGATCCGTTGTGGACAAGGCACTGTTCGGGACCCACCGCGAACGGGTGGGCGCCCGACGAGGTGACGGCCGACTCGGTGGCCATGCGGGTGTGGCCGACGCCCTGCCAGCCCGACGCCGCTGCAAGCGACCATGATTCGGTCAGGTCCCGCGGTGCGCCGACGCCCTTGAGGACGGTCAGGTCGGCTCCGAAACCGGCGATCAGCGCAGCGGGGTAGGCGGCACGCGTCGCGACGAGCAGCTCGTCGGCGGACACCGGAGCCGACACCACCAGGGTGACGTCGATCGCCTGTGCGGCCACCGGGACCCCGAGGGCGGCTCCGAGCGTGCTCGCCACCTCCTCGGCCGACACCTCGAGTTCCAGGAGGGAGATACACCCATGCCCCGGCGGCGCCCATTCGGGGTTGCCGTAGACGGCGATGCCGGCCGAATCGGCACCGCGGTCCTGCATCTCGCCGAGCATCACGGCGAGCAGGGCGCCGAGTCGGGGATGGAGATCCGGGTTGCGCAGGTGCAACCCGACGATTCCGCACATGGTCAGGTCCTTACGTTCGATGGGGTGATGGAGTGGTTCGTCGGGATTCGGGTGATCGCGTGAGAGGTGGGCCGTGTCAGAAGGCGGTGAGGTACTTGTCGACCTCCCACGGCGAGACGGCCGCGTGCCAATCGAAGAACTCATCGCGTTTGAGGCCGGCGAAGTAGGCGGACACCCGTTGCTGCTCGGTCGGCCAGTCCTCGGGGAGCGCGGCGTCGAGTGTTCCGGCGACCACCGCGTCGATCTCGAGCGCGTCCACGGCGTGCAGGAGGGTCAGCGGCAGTTCGGCGATGTGGCCGGGGCAGTTCCCGACAGGGCCGGGGTCCAGACTCCGCTTGATGCCGTCGAGACCGGCTCCGAGCAACGCGGCAACGGCCAGATAGGGATTCGCGGACCCGTCGGCGCCGCGCAGTTCGACGCGCTGCTCGTCGGGCACTCGGACATAGTGCGTGCGGTCGTTACCTCCGTAGGTGGCACGCCTCGGTGCCCACGAGGCACCCGACCGGGTGGCGGTGGCCCCGGTTCGCTTGTATGAGTTGACCGTCGGGGCGATGACCGCCTGCAAGGCGGGCGCGTGCTCGAGGATGCCGCCGATGAAACCGTAGGCCGTCTCGGACAGTCCGAGCCCGCGCTCGTCGTCGCCGACCTGCGGGAAGACCGGGTCCCCGGCCCGGGTGAGCGACAGGTGGAAGTGCAGGCCCGACCCGGTGCGCTCGGCGAACGGCTTGGGCATGAAGGTCGCGATCATGCCCCTCTCCGCGGCCAGCGCCGACAGCAGGTAGCGGAGCGTGACGACCCGGTCGGCTGTGGTGAGCGCGTCGGAGTAGGCGAAGTTCTGCTCGAACTGCCCGTTCCCGTCTTCGTGGTCGTTGGCGTAGTTGCTCCAGCCGAGCTGGTTCATCGCGGTGGAGACCGTCGTCAAGTGCTCGTACATGCGCGTCAACCCGCGGACGTCGTAGCAGGGCTGGTCGGAGTCATCGGCGGCGTCCGCGGTCACCAGCGAACCGTCGGCGCCCCGCTTGAGGAGGAAGTACTCGACCTCGGCACCGACCCACGGCTCGAACCCGGCATCCGCGGTCTGTGCGATGAGCGCCTTGAGGATGTTGCGCGGCGCGAACGGCCATGGCTTCCCTTCGACGTGCGGGTCGCACTGGACGACTGCGAGGCCCTCCTTGATGAACGGGATGGGCAGGAAGGAACTGACGTCCGGGATGGCGATGAGGTCGGGATCCTTGGGTTCCTGCCCGATCGCGCCGACCGCGTAGCCGGCGAATCCGACTCCGTCGGTGGCCAGTTCGTCGACTGCCTCCACCGGTACCAGCTTGGCGCAGGGCTTGCCGCGAAGGTCGACGAACATCGCGAGGATGAACTTCGTGCCGTGTGCCGCACACAGCGCGGCCAGTTCGTCGGTGGTCTCGCTGGTTGACGTTGCGGTGGTTGTCTTCTCGGTCGTTGTCGTCGCGATCGTCGTCATCGTGTGCTCCGGGGTCGACTCTAGAGGTTCTCGTTCACGGTGTCCACTCTTGTGAACCACTGTCTACCGCTAGTAGACGCCTTGACTGTTTCCCTCGTGTTTCGCAGCGGTGAGCGATGGGTGTCGTTTTGCGCGAGGCGTTTGCCGATCCGACACAGAAATACTCGGGGGCCCACCGGTGACCGGTGAACCCCCGAGCAGTCACTGACGCAAAGCGTCCGGCGCGGTCGGTCAGACCCCCGCGGGTGGCGCCGACGCCGGTGCCGACGACGGCATCGCCTGCTCGACCCTGTCGACCGCCCGCGCGGGCGACATGCCGGCGAGGCCGCTGCCGGCGTGTCCGACTGACGCACTCGGGATCTCGTACGCGGTCTCGGCGTGCAGCACGGTGTCCAGGCCGGTCACCTCGGTTTCCTCGTCGACGCGTAGGCCGATGAGCTTGTCGAGACCCTTCGCGATGAGCCAGGTCATCACGAACGAGTAGGTGCAGGTGATGACGATTCCGGCGAGTTCGCGCCACACGATGTCGACCGGTCCCCCGAAGAGGATGCCCTGGACACCGGCCGGCGCCGCCTCGGTGGCGAACAAGACGATGCAGATGGTGCCCACGATGCCACCGACACCGTGGACGGCGAATGCGTCCAGCGTCTCGTCGACCTTCAGCCTGCTCTTGAAGCTCAGCAGGAACGCCACGACGGCAGCGGCGAAGATGCCGACGAGCAGCGCCCCGAGCGGCGCCATGCTGCTCGCCGCGGGTGTGATGCCCACCAGGCCTGCGACGGTGCCGGTGATCATGCCGAGCGAGGTCACATGTCCCTCACGCCACTTCTCCACGATGGCGAAGCCGATCATGCCCGCGGACCCGGCGAGCAGCGTGTTCAGGATGACGGCCTGTGCCAGGAAGTTGGCCCCGAGCGCACAGCTGCCGTTGAACCCGAACCAGCCGAAGAACAGGATGCCGCCGCCGAGGATCGTCATCGGCACGTTGTGCGGACGTTCCATGCGACGCTTGCGCGCGCCCAGGACGACGGCCAGGGCGAGCGCCGCGACACCGGAATTCATGTGCACCGCCGTACCGCCGGCGTAGTCGACGATCTCGAGATCGTTGAGCAGGAATCCACCGCTGTAGTTGTCGTCGACGTCAGCAGCGAAGACCCAGTGCGCGACTGGGAAATACACCACAAGAAGCCAGATCGGCGCGAAGACCAGCCAAGCGGAGAATTTCATCCGGCCGGCGGCACCACTGGCCACGATGGCGATCGTGATCGCGGCGAACAGGATGAACCAGGCCGCGAAGTACAGCGTCTGGGTGGCTCCGGACGCGTCATCGGTCAGCCAGTTGGTCAATCCGATGTAGTCGGTCGGATTGCCGATGAGACCCCACCCGCCCACCGACGGTCCCGACACCAGGCCGTGGCCGATCACGACGTAGAGGACGGCCGTGATCGCGAGGGTGGACATGACCATGGTCATGATGTTGAGCACGTTCTTCGACCCGACCATGCCGCCGTAGAAGAAGGCGAGGCCGGGGAACATCAGCAGGACGAAGACGAAGGCCGCCAGCATCCATGCCAGGTCGGCGTTGGCCGCGAGAATCGGTTCCATGAGCGATCTTTCGGTTCAGGGACTGTGGAGAAATCGGGTTGTGCGGGACCAGCAGCTCACGGGCACCGTTGACCGCGGAGATAGGCGACGACACTGTCGCGATAGTCGAGGAATCCCTTGTAAGCGGCGATGTCCTCGCCGAGCGTCTCGATGACGGTCGCCAGTTGACCGGCCCACTCGGGTATGCGCTTCACGTCCTCGAGCGAGGCCATGAATGTCCGGATATTGAACGTCACCGCACCCGACATCGGCAACCGGACGAAGTGTTCCAGCTCGATTCGCAGGCGCGCCCTGCCGAAATCGCCGTCGGCGATCATCCCGGGGACATCGCCGGACCACTCGGGGAGTTCCTCGAGACTGACGTCGAGTTTGTGCGAGTCCGACGCCGAGAGCGTCCAGTTCACCCTGCGGTAGACCTGGTCGGCCGGTAGCCTCCGCAGGAACTGTTCCGCGCGGGCGACGATGCCCTCGCGAAGCATGCGCGGGACCGGTGCGTGGATCTCGTACATGTCCATGCCGACGTCGAACGACACCGACCATGCCGCGGCGAAGGTGACGACCCCGGCGTCGAAGTAGAGGTGTCCGTCGCGCTCGGTGACGAGCAGCAGATCATCGGGGACTTCGCGCGCCAGGAACTCCATCGGCCCGTACGGCAACGTGCGCGGGTCGCCGAGCACGAAGGCCTGGTCCGTTCCGAGGAGGTCGTTGCGCCAACGGAATCGGCCGTCACCGTCTTCGGCGAGATGCATCACGTCGGGGTATGCGCGGTCGAGATCGCGGAGGTAGTAGATCAGCAGATCCCAGCACGCCAGTTCCATACCCGTACGAACCCGCACGCGGGAGGGATCGGCGTCGAGGATCCGACGCCGCTCGGCCATGATCTCCGGGTACTCGACACCTCCGAGATCGACGAGGTGTCTACCCCATTCGCCCGCGCGCGTGGCTCGCGGGACGCGTGCCGGTTCCACGTTCACGCTGTAGGCGAACTCGTCGAGATCGTCGGGGAACGGCCACGGGAGGTTCGCCAAGTGGTCGACTCGACGGACGGAAAGAGATTCGGTGCTCATAGGTCCACCTCGATGTCGTGGCCTCGGGACACACAGCACAGCATCGAGTCACCCGCGGCCTTCTCG
This sequence comes from Gordonia terrae, assembly GCF_051789125.1. GTDB lineage: Bacteria > Actinomycetota > Actinomycetes > Mycobacteriales > Mycobacteriaceae > Gordonia > Gordonia terrae_A. Next base: position 5,170,026 of record NZ_CP196526.1, read on the forward strand.
TCCTCGGTCAGTACGAAGTCTCGATGTTCGATGACGCCGCGTCGCACCGGGATTCGGCATTCGCCGCACACCCCCTGACGGCACAGGTTGGGTACCGCGACACCCGTGTCGAGCAGCCGCTGCAGCAGCGACACCCCGGCCGGTACGTCGATGCCGGCACCCGTCGATGCCACGGTGGCGGTGAACGGGTCACCCGGGTCCTGTTCGGGCGCGGCGAAACGCTCCAGATGGACACGTGCATCGGGCCATCCGGCGTCCGCGGCCAGTCGCGCGTAGGTGTCGAGAAGTGACGCGGGTCCGCAGGCGTAGGCATGCGTACCCAGGGGTTGTGCCCGCAGTCTCTCGGCGATGAGCGCCGCGGTCTGTTCGGCCCCGGACACCTCGTGCAGCGAGATGTGCGGGTGCCGCGCCAACGCCCGAAGGTCCTCGAGGTGCGCACCGCCGCCGCGTCGGTACGAGTACACGATGTCCGCACGACGTCCGTCGCGCGCCAGAGCCCGCGCGTGTGAGAGCACCGGCGTGACACCGATCCCACCCGCGACGAGAAGCGCACCATGCTGGTCGAGGACAGGCGCGAACATCGACCTGGGTCCCTCGATCTCGACGACGGCATCCTCGACGAGGTTGTCGTGCAACCAGTCCGAGCCTCCACCGGCTGCCCGCCGCAGGACGGAGATCCCGTAGGTGGTCGGATACATCCCGTCGTCGACGAGGGAGTAAGCGTTGCGTCCATCACCGGTCGTGATGATCAGGTGACTGCCGGGCTGGTACGCCGTCAGTGCCGGTGAGGAGTCGTCGAGGGGGCCGAAGCGGAAGTGGGTGATCGCGTCGGTGAGCCGGCGAATCGAGACGACCCGCATCGGTCGCGGTCCGGTGGCGTACGCCGGGTGCAGATGAGCCGCCGGTTGTTGCGGAATGGCCACAGCGGTCATGCATCACCTGCTGCAGAGCCCAGGAAGCTCCCGAGCACCGGCGAATGATGCTCGTGGATGGCGAGATCGCGCGCGCAACCCGGACATATGACGGTTTCCCCGGCCGCTGCCTCCACCCGGAACGTGTCGCGGCAGTGTGCGCAGTAGAGCGGTAGGTCGTGGGTGTGGGTCACATACGACGACAGTTCTGCGGGCAGCGCTCCCGCCCCGCGGGCCGCCGCGAGCGCCGTCATGACGTCGTACTGACCGCCGGTCACGAGGATCCGCGTCCCGGTGACAGACTCGTCCAGGGCACGCTGCAGCGCGGCGCGGTCATGGTCGTCGGCCAGGGTGTCGAGAACCAGGAGTCGGGTCGGGCCCACGGCCTCGGCCGCACCCACCCAGGTCCGCGACACGTGTGCGGCCTCGGGGTCGTCGCCGACGGTGACGACGAGGAACGCCGACCCACTGGTGTCGACGGCGGGTGGAGACGTCGGCCACACGGGTACTCCGGGCCCCGAAACCTCTGACGGCGTGGGGACGGCGGACCGCAGCCAGCTCGCCGCACGGTCCCGGAACTTGATGATCCCCTTGTAATCGGCCATGTCCGCGGGCAATTCGGCCAACACTTCGGCGGTGCGGCGCCGCCACGGCTCGACGGTCGCGAGCTGCTCCAGGGGGAGCATGTACGTGCGGATCACGAACATCACCGCACCCGAGTCCGGGAGGCGGACGAGGTGCTGGACCTCGACGCGCAGATGGACGCGGCGGCCGAACTCGTCGTCGGGGACGGTCTGGATGCTCTCGCGGTCGGGTCCCCACTCGGGGTAGATCTCCGTGGAGACGTCGAGGCGGCGATCGATGGTCAGGGTCCAGTTGGTCCGCCGATACGGCTGATGCGGTTGCAGGCGTTTGAGGAACTCGTGGGCCCGGGTGATGACGCCTTCCTTGCGGACACGCGGGACCGGACCGTGGATCTCGAGGAAACTCATGCCGACGTCGAATCCGAAGCTCCAGTCGGCGGCGAAGGTGACCACACCCGCGTCGACGAACAGCTGGTCGTTGCGCTGATCGAGGAGTGCGATGTCCTCCTGGACCTGAGAAGTGATGTAGCGCAGCGGTTCGTCGGGCAGCGTGGTGTCGTCGCCGTACCGGAAACCCTGCTCGATGCCGAGTACGGTGTTGCGCCACATCCAGGTGTCGGCTCCGGTCGATCGCAGCTGCATCTGTTCGGGGTACGCGGAATCGAGCTCCCGCATGATCGTCAGCATCGCGTCCCACGCCGCAGGCACCATGTGCGGCAGCACCGCGTGGCGGGTGGGGTCGGCGGCGAGGATCGTCGCTCGCTGATCGAGTTCGGTTCGATACTCCGCGTCGATGTCGATGACCGCGGAACCCCACTGACCGGTGGGCGTGACCACCGGATTCCGCGCCGGTTCGACATTGGTGCTGTAGCGATATCGGTCGTCGGGGAACGGAAACGGGAATCCCGCGAGCAGATCTCGCGCGATGTCCGTCTCGAGCGTGCTGGTCACAGGGGAACCTCCAATGTGCAACCCGCGGCCGCGCGCGAGACGCACGGCATGATGGCGTCACCGGCGTCCTTCTCCTCGGCGGTGAGGTAGAGGTCGCGGTGGATGGGCGTACCACCGGCGAGGGGGATGCGGCACTCTCCGCAGACGCCCTGCCGGCACAGGTTGGGAATCGCGATGCCGTCGTGCTCGAGGGCTTCGAGGAGACTGGTGCCGGACGGCACGTCGATCGTGCGTCCGGTCTCGCGGAGAGTCACGCGGAACGGGTCACCGGCGTCGAGCGCGTCGACACCGAAGCGTTCGAAGTGGATTCGCGAGTCGGGCCAACCCGCGGCGGCGGCCGCCGCAGTCACGGCATCGATCATGGGCGACGGTCCGCACACGTACAAGTGTGTGCCGACGGGTTGCGACCCGAGAGCCTGCTCGAGCCGTTCGGCGAAGGACGAACGGTCGGTGAACAGCTCCGCCCGTGTGCCGGCGAGCGCCGTCACATCGTCGAGGTGGGCGGCGGACGAGTCGCGGAACACGTAGAGCAACTGAACATCTCGACGCCACCGTGTCGCGGCCCGCAGATGTGACACGATCGGGGTGATCCCGATACCGCCGGCGATCAGAAGATGTTTGCGGGCACGTGCGATCGGGCCGAAGGCGCTGCGGGGCAGCCCGACAGTCAGATGATCGCCGACGGCCAGCCGCTCGTGAAGCCAACGGGAACCGCCGTGGCCGTCGTCGCAACGGAGAACCGAGATGGAGTAGTGCGACGGGTGGGTGCCGTCGCCCGTGAGACTGTACGCGTTGGTGTGGCTCCCGGCGTGGACCACCAGGTGGCTGCCCGGGACGAACGCGGGGAGCGCTCGGCCCGTCGGGTCGGCCAGGGTGATCGCGCGGATGTCGCGCGTCGTGTTCTCGATCGAGGTCACGAGCAGGTCCATCGTCGTCGGACGGGTTGCGTTCTCGGCGACCGATACCGGTGGGTTCGTCTCTGCGAGCGCGATGTTCATCGGATCAGCTCCTAGTTGGAGTGGGACATGGCGCTGTCTGCACCCGCGGTCTCGGCGTCGACCATGAAGCCCAGGAACTGCCCCGACCGCCGGGACACATGGTGGTAGACGAGGAGGTCGCGTCGGCAGCCGGCACACGGGACGACGTCGTCGACCACGGCGGTGGTCCGCGTGATCGAACGGCAGTGGGCGCAGAAGATCTCGACCGGACGTCTCCCCGCCCGAGGGGCCGGAACGACCTCGATCTCGTCGTCCTCGAGGCCCGCGCCGAGCGCGACAGCACGGAGCACGAGGGCGTCGCCGACGTCGGCGACGATCCAGACACGCACGCCGACAACGGCTTCGGTCAAGGCGGTGCCGAGCAGGTCGGCGACCGAGTCGGCATCTCCGTGGATGCGTGTGGTCGCACGCGGAGGGAGTTCGGCTTCCCACCGACCCAGGATGTCGGCGACGTCCCCGACACCGACCAGCACATAGGAGCTACCGGTCGGTGCAGGGGTTGCCGGGACGACCGGCCCACCGGCACGCGCCCACGGCGGCACGCTGGAGTACGCGATCTGCGACATGGTGATTCAGAGCAGTGTCGCGTCGCGCAGCCCCGTGTAGAAGGCAAGCGCGTAATCGGGCGTGCTGAAGTAGATCTTGGACCCCTTCGGGAAGAAGATCGCGTCCTTGGCCTTCGCGACCGTCTTCTGTCCGGTCTCCTTGTTCTCCAAGAGGAACTCGCCCTGGAGGACGACCTTCATCTCGTCGTACTCGTATTCGTAATACAGCGGCTCGTCAGTGTGGCGCAGCTCGAAGTATCCGCTGCACATGGGACTTCCGTCCGGGTTCTCGTAGACGTCGCCGATGAAGCCCTGGGTTCCCGGGTACTCGGACTCGGGCATCTTCGGCAGGTTCTCGTGTCCGCCGCTGGTCACGCGGAACTCCAACGCCTTGGCACTCTCGATGGTCACGTTGCTCCTTCACTTGCGTCTTCGGGGTGTACTCGCCGGAGGCGGTACTTGATCACGTCCCCAGGTGAGTCATCGCCTGTCGTGGCGAATCACCTGAGTAGACGTTGTCCCCTGCTATGAAACAAGTGGAGTGTTTCCGCTGTATGACGGCTTTGTAATGGAGTGCTACGGCGTTTTCTCGCAGAACCGGAACCGGCGGACATCCTGCTGGCGCAAGGAGTTGGTAGGCCGGCTCAACCCAGAGAGATCTATCGACACGACCGGTCACCGAGCCACTCGACGGTGCGGTGCTGTCGTCGCGCCGACACCGGGGCGTCGAATCGATAGAGTCGACCCGAAAGTCCGGTTGGTGCGCAGAGGACCGGCCGCGTGTGCGAGGTCGGAACTCCCAGATCTGAATCCGAGAGGAACACATGACGCAGGTCGCGTCCCGTCGCAGCGGGCTCGTCGCCGGGTTGTTCGTCGTCACGCTGCTCGCCGCCGGTTGCGGCGGCACCGATGCGGGCGGTGCCCCGGGAACGGCATCGTCGACACCGGTGTCGACGTCACCGGCAGGCCCCGGCGAGAAGAAGGTCGCGGGCGCGGAGAGGCCGACCGAGGCCGCGCCCTCCTCACTGACGGTCGTGGGTGTCGACGACGTCGAGGTGACACTGGCCGGCCCGATCGCCACCAAGTACGCGTCGGCGACCGCGGCCCAGAAGGACGCTCTCGGTCAACCGCTGACCGGCGATCACAACGCCGGGACCCGGGGACAGCGGCGTCGTGTTCCAGCAGTTCCAGGGCGGCGTGGTCATCGCGAAGTCCGCAGACCCGGGGACACCGGCGTACATCATCACCTCGGGCAGGATCCGGGACGCGTGGAACACCGAGCGTGATCCGGATGGCATCCCGTTGATCACCGGGAAGAACGGCTCGGCCGGACCTCTGGGAGTCCCCACGAGCGACCTGACCACCGACGGCGACCGCCGGGTGGTGACCTTCGACCACGGCACCATTTCCGAGAGCACGACGAGCGGCGACGTCACCGTGACCGTCAACGGCAAGACCGTGCCGTCGGGTCTGAAGTAGACGACCGGACACCGAGCCGGGCCGAACCTCCTACGCGCTCTTGCGGCCCCGCACCAGTGCGGCCGCCGCGACGAGCACGAGCGACAGGCAACCGGCGACGACGAACGCGAGGTGGACGCCGTCGGCGCCCGCCTGGAGCGGGTTCACCCCGTCGTCGATGGCCGATTGGGTTCCCCTGGTCATCAACGTGATGAACAGTGCCGTGCCGGCCGCCCCGGCGACCTGCTGGATGGTGCTGACCGTCGCGCTGCCATGGGAGTACAGTTCCGGGCTCAGTGACCCGAGAGCGGAGGTCATCAGCGGCGTGAGGCCGAAAGCGATTCCCGCGCTGAGGATCACGTGAGCGGCGATCACCATGCCGATCGACGAGCCGGCGTCGAGGGTGGTGAGCAACCAGGTGCCCGCGCTGACCGCGATCGTGCCGGGCAGGACGAGCGGCCGCGCACCGAGCTTGTCGAACAGGGCCCCGACGAACGGCGCCAGCAGACCCATCACGAGACCACCCGGCAACAGCACCAGACCAGTCGTCAGGACGTCTTTGCCCATCACGTTCTGCAGGTACAGCGGCAGCAGGATCAGCGCGCCGAAGAGGGTGAGCATGAAGCCCGCCATCAACACGACGGCGAGGCGGAAGGGCCCGACCGCGAAGGTCCGTAGGTCGAGCAGCGCGTGGCCGCGACCGGCGAGGGCCAGCTGCCGGTAGACGAACAGCGCGAGTGCGACGACTCCGATGACCAGCGGCACCCACGGCGGGACCGGAGCGTGTCCGTTGGCGGATTCCCCGATGCTGCTCAGTCCGTAGACGAGTCCACCGAAACCGAGAGCCGACAACGGAACCGAGATGATGTCGAGGTGCGAGGGCCGCTGCTCGGTCACATTGCGGACGAAGACCCCGCCCAGGATCAGCGCGCCGACCGCGATCGGGAGCACGATCCAGAACATCGCGCGCCAGCTCAGCGACTGCAGGATGAGACCGGACACCGTGGGCCCGATGGCAGGCGCCACCGCTATCACGATGGAGACGAGCCCCATTGTGCGGCCGCGATTCTGCTCGGGAACGACATTGAGGATGGTCGTCATCAGGAGCGGCACCATGAGCGCGGTACCCGACGCCTGGACAATACGCGCGATGATCAGGAGCTCGAAACCCGGCGCCAGTGCCGCGACGAGCGTTCCGACCGTGAACAGGGTCATCGCCGCGATGTAGATGGACCGCAGCGTGAACCGCTGCATCAGGAACCCGGTGATCGGGATGACGATCGCCATCGTCAACAGGAACCCACTGGTCAGCCACTGAGCGGTCGCCGCGGTGATGTCGAGATCGGTCATCAGGGTGGGCAGGGCCACGCTGAGGATCGTCTCGTTGAGGATCACCACGAAGGCCGCGACCAGCAGCACACCGATGAGCAGCACACCGCTGCGCTCGGTGGTGGGGGTGTCTCGGCGCTCGTCGGTGCCCGCGAGGGCTGCGTTCTCGGTCACGGTCGCTCTTTCATCGCTTCGGTCATCCGGTCGATCACACGGCGACGATACACGAATGTGTCAGTGACTGTCAGATTGGCAGCAGGTGACGCGAGCTTCTGGCGTGAAGGCTACCCTCGTGCCCATGACAGACTCCTCCGAGAGCGGCGGGTTGCGGGCCCGGCGACGGGATGCGACCCTCCGGGAGATCCATGAGGTCGCGTTGGATCTGTTCGAGCGCAACGGGTTCGAAGCGACGACCGTCGATGAGGTCGCGGCTGCCGCGGGAGTGTCGTCCCGGACGTTCTTCCGGTACTTCCCCACAAAAGAAGACTGCGTACTCTTCGACCGGTTCGGATTCGACCAGGCCATCGACGACCATCTCGCCACCCTCGACGCCGACACCCTGACCCTCGCCGACATCGAGGGCGCCTACCGCGAACTCCTCGAGGGCTTCGGAGATCGCAGCGACGACGTATCGGCACACTTCATGCGCGTACAGAAACTCGTGCTCGCGACACCATGCCTCAGCCGGGTGGTGCTCGGCCGCCATGCCGAGAAGTCCCGGCAGCGCCCCGAGGCCCTCGGTGGGCGGAGTTCGACGAGAACCCGTGCGCAGATCCGGATGATTCTCGAGATCGCCAATCTCGAGGTGCAATGCGCTTTCGAGGAGTGGGTGGAGGTCAACGAGGCCGCCGAGAGCGGATCGGCGTCTCCCCGGTCGCTGGTGGCCGTGTACGACGACGTCTGCCGTCGGATGAGGGAACTGTAGATCTCTGTGGGACAGTCTGATCGGTGCGGTGACATGGATCGCCCGGTGACATGGAGGTGGTGGCGGGCAGTGGGCCGATCTGGTGGGCGCACGCGCAGGTGGAGCCGGTCGTCAGTCCAACCAGTCGAGTACCGAGGCCGCGGTCCAGCTCTGCTGCATGCTGCCGAGCGGTTCGCCGGTGAAGGGTTCGTAGTACTCGGCGAACGTCCCGTCGGTCGCCTGTCGCAGACCCTCGTCGCGAAGGCGCGCAGACCGTTCGGTCCACCCCCGGCGGGCGAACGCCCAGCTGAACAGCCAGGTCATCACCGGCCACACCGGGCCGCGCCAGTACTCCCGCGGACGGAAGTCCGCCGAGATCGGTGACGTCGAGGGCGGCACCGCATAGCGCAGGTCCGGATGGCCGCAGTACCTCGGGCCGTCGAAGAGCCGCAGCAGGGCACGTTCACGTTCGCGCGACAGGCCACCGCACAGCAGCGGTGCGAACACCGCGATGGTCTCGGTGTTGATCCACGAGTTGGCGCGGAGATCGAAATCCCTTGCGGCACCGTTGCGATCGTTGGCCGCCGACACCACACCGGACCGGAACCGGTCGGCCCACGCGCGCAGGTCGCGCACATCCGACCTCGGCTTGGAATAGTCCTCGCCGATGGTGGCGAGCACGTCACACGCGACGGCGAAGATGGCGCTGACGAAGACGTCCTCGACCGCGAAGCTCATCACCTTCGGAAGCAGTTCGTCGTCGTAGTTCGCCCGTTTCATCTGCTCGACGAGCCAGATGTAACGGTCGTACTCGAGATCGGTGGGGCGCATCGACATGTCTTCGACATGGTCGAGGTCGGCCCGCTGATAAGGCGGAAGGTCCAGGCCCGGAACGACGTTGGCGTAGGCGGAGTCCCAGCGCGGGGAATTGTCCATGCCGGATTCCCAGCCGTGGAAGAGGGTGATCCGGCCGCGGCCGTTGGGATCTCGGGCATGGGCCAGCCAGCGGTGCCACCGCACGAGAGAACTCCAACGCCGGTCGATGAACTCGTTGGCCACCGCTCGCGTCGTACGGCCGTGGCGTCGGGAATGGTCGAGGATGCGCTGCACGGCGATCGCGTGCACCGGCGGCTGCGTGATCCCGGAGGTGTCGGGGAAGTCGGGTGCGCATTCGGCCAGCCGGGCGCACTCCCAGCGAGACGGGCCGGGGAAGTATCCGTCACGACCGTTGGCGAAGACGATGTGCGGGATCATCCCGTTGCGCCACTGTGCGGACAGCAACGTGTCCATCTCGATCACGGCCCGCTCCACCGACAGCGGCGCGAGGCCGACAGTCACGAACGCCGCATCCCAGCTCCACATGTGCGGATACAGCTTGGGCGCAGCACTTGTCATCGTGCCCAGGTCGTTGCCGCGCAGCAGATAGGCGGCACGCGCCGACAACTGCGTTGGGGTGAATCCGTACCTGGCCACGCCGACGATTGTGCCCCGCGGCGCCCGGCTGTGCTCAGCGAGCCCGATGCGGCTCGGCTTCTCCGGTTCGACAGTAGGGTCGAGGAGTGCCCACCGCTTTGATCACCGGAGCGAGCCGAGGTCTCGGTGCCGAGATCGCCCGGCAACTCGCCCCCACCCACGACCTGCTCCTCGGCGGACGCCCCTCCCCCGAACTCGACCGGCTCGCCACCGAACTCGACGGTGCCAGCACGTTCGCCGTCGAACTGACCGACTACGAGGAGGTCGAGGCCGAGGTAGAGGCGATCACGTCCCTCGATGTGCTGGTCCACAACGCCGGCGTGGGGAGCAGCCTCGAGAAGGTGGCCGACACCCCCGTCGAGGAGTGGCATCACGTCCTCGAGGTCAATCTGATCGCGGCGGCGGAACTGACGCGACTACTGCTCCCCGCGCTGCGGGCGGCCTCCGGCCACGTCGTCTTCGTCAACTCGGGCGCGGGGCGCCGGGTCAATCCGGGCTGGACCCCGTACGCGGCGAGCAAATTCGCACTGCGTGCGCTCGCCGACGGGTTACGCGTCGAGGAGCCCACTCTTCGGGTCACCACGGTCTTCCCCGGACGCATCGACACCGACATGCAGCGCGACATCGTCGCCATCGAGGGCGACGAGTACGACCCGTCGAAGTTCCTGAGGCCCTCGACCGTCGCCCGTGCCGTCGTGCAGGCCGTGCACACCCCGGCCGACGCCCACCCCGAGGAGATCGTGCTGCGACCGACGGGGCTGGGCTGACTCAGAGCTGCTTGAGGTCCGACTGCTGCCACACCGCGCGCATCGTCGCCACCTTGCCCTCGTCGTCGAACACCATGATGTCGACCGGGGTGATCTCGAAGGCGAGGCCTGCGGTCTTGGTGACGAGGGTGAACTCGAACACGGCGGTGTCGCCGGCGATCTTCTTCCACTTCAGGGTGGCGGTGCGCTCGTCCATACCGGTGATGACCGAGTAGAACTCCACGAGCTGGTCGCGGGTGTCGCGGATGTCGGCGCCGATGGGATCCTCGACGGTCGCATCGGCCGCGTAGAGATCGGCGATCTGCTCGGCGGTCCCCGAGTTCAGCAGTTCGATGTAGGCGTCCACGGCGGCGTCGATCTTCTCGGCCAGCCCGGCTTGCTCAACGGTCATCAATCCTCCAGAAATAGAACGTGTTCTAGTTCGGCACGGTAGCACGCGTGTCCGTCGACCGGTGGATGATTCCGGTGCACGGGCCTGCTTGTTTGATACGTTCGCCGCACAGATCCCCCGCGTGGAAAGGCCGGTGTCCGTCGTCGATGTCCGAGCCCCCGCACGCACCGCCGCCCCGGCCTGACGAGGCCTCGCGGCGACCTCCGGACGTGTCCGACGAATGGCGGCCCGTCGACGCGGCCGACTCGCAGGCACCGTCGGTCTCACAACCGCAGTCGGGCCCGCAACCGCAGTGGGGTTCGGCCGTGTCCGGGCCGCACGGCCCCGTCGCGGTCAACCCGCAGGGTTGGTGGTGGCCGGGTCCGGTGCCGCTGCTGCGACCCGCGTCCGTCACCGACCTTCTGCAACGGATCTTCACGACCGTCTTCGCCGCACCCCGCGTGTTCGTCGGCCTCGTGGGCGCGAGCTGGCTGGTGGCAGCGGTGCCGCTCGTGATCGCCACGTACTGGCTCGTGAGCTCCGGCCCCTTCCTGGAAGATCCGGATGAGTGGGGCTCGTCCGCGGCACCGGCCGCTGCGGTCGTGGCTGTCGCATTTGCGCAGTGGATCGTCGTGGCAGGCACGCTCAGCGGAGTCGCAGCTCACCCGGCGGCCCGTCTCCGCGCCGGTACCCGGGTCACCCTCCTCGACACGTGGCAGCACACCCGGCGCGCACTCATGCCGCTGCTCGGTTGGACCGCGCTGCTCGCGCTCGCCGTCGCGACGGCCTTCACACCCGCCGTCACACTGTTCACACTCGGTGTGCGCTCGGGTGGGCTCGTTCTTGTCGCGGGCAGTGTGCTTCTCGCCCTGGTCGCGGTGATCCCGGTGGCGTGGCTCGGCGTGCGCACAGTGTTCACCGCACCGGCGATCGTCGTCGACGGACTCTCGATCCGGGACGCTCTCGGCCGCTCGGGAGCGCTCTCGGTCCCCGGGTTCTGGCGGACGTGTGGCGTTCTCGCGGTGATGGGCGTCCTGGTCTGGGCGGCTATGGCGACGATGATGTACCCCGTCGACCTCGTCGGATCCATCGCCGGCGAGTGGTTCGGCGGTGATGGCGACACCACCGCGACGATTGCGTCGGTGATCGGCGCCGTCCTGGCCTCGATCGTCGTGCAACCGGTCCTGACCGTCGTACCGGCGGTCCTCTACGACGAGGCGCGCACCGCGCAGACGGCCACGGCACTCCACACGGGGCCGGGTGGCCGGTGACCCCGATCCTCGCTCAGCCACTCGACCCCGGTAACGACGAGGCCCGACGCTGGGCCGAGCAGGAGCTTTCCGACTCCGACTACCAGCCGCCGCAACCGTCGTGGCTCGACCGGTTCAGTGAACGACTCTGGGAATGGCTCGCCGACAACATCTTCGGATGGTTCGGGGGATCGGACACCATCCGGGTGATCGTCATCGTCCTCGCGATCGCGCTCGTCCTCGGACTCGTCGTCGTGGTCGTTCGTCACCTCCGGCGCAACCCGAGAGTGCCCGAGGTCGCCTCGACACCGACGTCGACGACGGTGATGTCCGGCGCGGCTCGGACCGCCGAGGAGTTCCGGAGCGAGGCCGAGAACGCCTATGCGGCAGGCCGGTACGACGCCTGCGTGATCGCATCGGTCCGGTCCATGACGCGGCGCGGGATCGAGCGACGGCTGCTGGCCGACGAACCGTCACTCACCGCCCACGACGTCGCCGTCGACCTCGGACCGAGATTCCCGCTCCATGCCGACGCGTTGTCCCGCGCGACCGACCTGTTCGACGCCGTCGCGTACGGCGATCGACACGCGTCGGCGGAGTCCGCGTCACGCGTCCTCGAACTCGACCGCGCGATCGCCTCCGCACGACCGGCGCAGGCCGAGGGGAACCGTCCTCGTCGACTGGCGGTGCCCCGGTGACCGCCGAAGTCCACACACGCGGCCCGCGGCCGGCTCCGGTGAAGAATGCAACCCCGCGCTGGATCTGGGTGGTCATCGTCCTGGTGGTGGTCGTCGTCATCGCGGTCGTGGGCCTGCTCGGCCTCACCGCGCTGACCGGGGTCAAGGGCGCACCCGGGCCCGGCGTCAGCTACGACCCCGACAACGCGCAGCCCACCGGAGCCCGGGCGCTGGCGCGGATCCTCGACGACCACGGTGCCGACGTCCGGCAGGTACGAGGTCTCGACGACTTCACCGACGCGCCCCGGCCCGACAGCGGCACAACCGTGGTCGTGAGTTCCACGTCTGCGCTGAATCCCGGTACCACACAGCAGTTCCGGGACCGGGTACGTGACGCCCACCGGGTGATCCTGGTCGCGCCGGACAACACTGTGCTCAGCGCGCTGGGACTCCCGGTCACGTCCGGCTTCGGTGCCGGGCCGGCTGCGGTCGCCGCCGGTTGCCGGACCTCGGAGATCGCCGAGACCGACATCGTCGGCTACTCCCCGTTCGGCTATGTCCCGACCTCGACCCCGCCCGCGGTCACCGCGTGCTTCACCGCGGACACGGCGTCGAACCTGGTGATCGTCCCAGGCAACGCCGACCGACCGGAGGTCGTCATCGTCAGCGGCGACTTGGTGACCAACGAGCAGCTGGCCGATCACGACAATGCCGGCGTGGCCGTCCGGGTCTTCGCGAGCTCGAACGACATCCTCTGGTACATACCGCTCTTCACCGACGAGGTCGACACCGACGACGAGGAGTCCGACATCCCGGAGGCGGTGGGGCCGCTGATCCTGCTGGCGGTCTTCGGCGTGCTGGTGCTGATGCTGTGGCGCGGCAGGCGATTCGGCGCACTGGTGACCGAACCGTTGCCCGCCGTCGTGAAGGCCATCGAGACCACCCGGGCCCGCGGCCGGATGTACCACCGGGCCGGGGCCGACGCCCGCGCCGCCGCTGCCCTCCGGATCCACACACTGTGCTCGCTCGCATCGTTCCTCGGCCTCCCGTTCGACGCGACACGGGCCACAGATGCGCTGTCCCAGCCGGATTGGGAATCGACGGTCGCGCGGACCGAGAACACCGATCCGTCCGTCCAGGCGATCGTGGTCGCCGTGGCCGGAGCAAGCCACCGCGATCCCGGCGAGGTCCACGCGCTGCTCGCCGGACCACTGCCCGCCGATGCCGCGGGACTCGTGCACTTCACCGCCGCACTGACCGCTCTCGAGAAGGAAGTCCGACTCACGCCATGACCGTCGACCCGTCCCGCACCCCCGGCCCGCTCGAGCAGCCCGGTCCATCCGGACCGCCACCGCAGCAGAACCCGTTCGACCAGCAGCAGGCGTCCACGCGCCCCGGAGCATTCGAGAAGAATCGTGCCCGGGACGCCCTGGGCGCGGTTCGGGCCGAGGTCGCGAAAGCCGTCGTCGGTCAGGACCCGGCCGTGGCGGGCATCCTGATCGCGTTGCTGTGCCGCGGCCACATTCTCCTCGAAGGCGTTCCCGGCGTGGCGAAGACACTGCTCGTCCGGTCGGTCGCGGCCGCGCTCGACGTCGACACCAAACGCGTGCAGTTCACCCCCGACCTGATGCCCGGAGATGTGACCGGCTCCCTCGTCTTCGACGCCGCCAGTTCGGAATTCACGTTCCGCGAGGGACCGGTGTTCACCAACCTGCTGCTGGCCGACGAGATCAACCGGACCCCGCCGAAAACCCAGGCGTCGTTGCTGGAGGCCATGGAGGAGCGCCAGGTCACCGTCGACGGTCATCCCCGGCCGCTGCCGAGCCCGTTCCTTGTGGCCGCGACGCAGAACCCGGTGGAGTACGAGGGCACCTACCCCCTGCCCGAGGCGCAGCTCGACCGGTTCCTGCTGAAGGTCACCCTGCCGCTGCCTCCCCGCGACGACGAGATCACCGTCCTGACACGGCACGCCTCCGGCTTCGATCCGCGGAACCTCGCCGCCGCAGGATTGCGGTCCGTCGCCTCGGCGGCCGATGTCGAGGCCGGTGCCGAGCAGGTACGCCGGGTTTCGGTGGCGCCGCAGGTGACCGCGTACATCGTCGACATCGCACGCGCCACCCGGTTCTCCCCGTCGCTGGCCCTCGGCGTCAGCCCACGCGGCGCGACGGCGCTGCTGGGTACGAGTCGGGCGTGGGCCTGGCTCAACGGCCGCGACTTCGTGACCCCCGATGACGTTCAGGCGCTGGCACAGTCGACCCTGGCGCACCGATTGTCGCTGCGGCCGGAAGCCGAACTCGAAGGCGTCTCGGTGGGGTCGGTGCTCGACGCCGCCGTCAAGTCGGTGCCCGTCCCGCGCTGATGTTCCTCACCGGACGCTCTCTGCTCCTGGTGCTGCTCGGTGCGGTGCCCATCCTGGTCTGGCCGAACTTCGTGGTCCCGCCGCTGTGGGTGATGTTCTGCGTGATGCTCGTCTGCGTCGACATCGCGCTCGCCGGATCGACGAAGTCGATCACCCTGGCGCGTTCCGTACCCGGGCCTCTTCGACTCGGCGAGTCCACGACCTGTTCGGTCGCCGTCACCAACCACGGCTCGGGGACGTTCCGTGGTGTCCTGCGCGACAGTTGGCAGCCATCGGCGGGCGCGTCGGAGAACACACACCGCGTCACCGTTCCGCGCGCCGAGACACGCTCGGTGACAACGATCCTCACGCCCACCCGGCGCGGAGACCGCCTGGCCGTACGGATGACCATCCGCCGGCTCGGACCACTCGGACTCGCCGGACGCCAGCGTTCGGTCGCGATGCCGGGCCGCGTCCGAGCATTGCCGCCGTTCGATTCCCGCCGGCTCCTGCCCTCGCGGCTCGCCCATCTCCGCCAGCTCGACGGCCGGTCGGCGGTGCGGGTGCGCGGCCAGGGCACCGAATTCGACTCCCTGCGCGACTATGTCGAGGGTGACGATGTCCGCAGCATCGACTGGCGCGCCACCGCCCGACGCCGGTCGACGGTGGTCCGTACCTGGCAGCCCGAGAAGGACCGGCACATCGTCATCGTCCTGGACACCTCGCGGACCTCGGCCGGGCGGGTTGGCGACACCCCTCGACTCGACGCCGCGATGGATGCGGCGCTTCTGCTGGCCGCGCTCGCGTCCCATGCCGGCGACCGGGTGGACCTCATCGCCGGCGACCGGCGCGTGCACCGGCGGGTGGTCGGGGTCGGTCGCACCATGCTGCTCAACAGCCTGGTCACCGCCATGGCCGACCTCGAACCCGCTCTGCTCGAGGCGGATTGGCCCCTACTCGGTGCCGAGGTCGCCAAGATCGGGCGTCAGCGCGCCTTGCTCGTCCTGCTGACCCCGCTCGAACCGGCCGCCGTCGAGGAGTCTCTGCTCCCACCGCTGGCGGTCCTGGCGCAGCGTTACAAGGTGATCATCGGTTCGGTCGCCGACCCCGCCCTCGACCACATGCTTGCCAAACGCGGCGACGCCGCCCAGATCTACGACGCCGCGGCCGCGGCCCGCACGATCACACTCCGCAACCGGACGGCCACTGCGTTGAGCCGGCTCGGCGTCGACGTGGTGGATGCCGAGCCGGCAAAACTCCCCGCAAAACTCGCCGATCACTACCTTCTGCTGAAGTCGCGGGGATTGCTCTGACCCCCCTGCCGGTTGAGCCGGCACCGAGCGCAGCGACGAGCCTGGTCGAATCCACCCCGCAACCAATCCACAAATCGCTCAACCACTCCCAGCGTCAGTCGGTTATGTCGGTGGGGTGGTTTACCGTGTCGGCAGAGGGCTGGAATGGGGACCGGTCCGCGACAGTCCGGAGTCATCGTGCGAGGGACTGTCCCGCGCCGTCAGTCGAGGATCGCGGTGGCTTCGACTTCGACGAGGACGTCGGGTTCGAAGAGGTAGTCGACGCCGATCAACGAGGCGGGGGGCATCGGAGACGGCAGGCCAATGTCCTCGGCAACGCGCTCGACACCGGCCATGAAATCGGCGATCTTCTCGGGCGCCCAGTCGGTCACGTAGAACGTCAACCGCAGGACGTCGCCGAAAGCCGCCCCCGCCCCTGCCAAGCCGGCTGCGGTGTTTCGCAGCGCCTGAGCGACCTGGCCCGCCAGGTCACCCGGTGCCACAGGCGTTCCGTCGGCCGTTCGAGCGATCTGGCCACTGACGTGCACGTGACGCGTCCCCGTGCCCACAGCAACGTGGTGGTATGGCGTCGGCTGGGTCATGCCCAGCGGGGTCGAGTAGTCAACGGTCATGGTGTTCTCCTCAGCGGCATCCAATAGGTATATCTTTGATACTTGGTGGCTGCAGGACACTTCAAGGAGACGTGGTTTCATGACCGATACCGGTGGACAGTCCGTCGAGCTCGCGATCAGCGCACCACATCGCGAACTGCTGGATCAGGTGCTGGACAAATGGTCGTTGGCGGTCTTGAACGAACTCTGCGAGCAACCCTGCCGGTTCAACGGTTTGCGGCGCGCCATACCAACGGTCACCCAGAAGTCGCTCACCGCGACATTGCGCAAGCTCGAGCGGAACGGCATCGTCGAACGGGTCCTGCTGAGCTCGCGCCCGGTCGCGGTCGAGTACCGAATCACCCCGCTGGGCAAGACACTTCGTCCACCCATCGACGTGATCCTCGAATGGGCGACGGCACACATGCCTGACATCGAACGTGCCCGGGAGGCCTTCGATACGGCCGAGGACGACTCGACGGCACAGCGCTTTTCCACCCAGTGATCACACTCCGCGACGCGGGGGTTGCTCCGAGCTAGCCGTCCTCGCCGAGCGACCGCTACCCGCGGGTCGGCGCCGATCTGTCTCGTGTACGTGCTCCGCTGTTGACCGACACAAGCGCTACCTGACACCGATCTGCGCTAGTTGTAAATAGCGCAGCTGTTGGGAAGTAGCGCTTCTGCACATAGGAGGAGCGCTGGCGACGAGCCACCGAAGGGCGACTGTCACCGAGGGGGCGTCACTTCTTCGCGAGCACAGCCCGGTAGCCGAGGAACCCTACGTACCCGGCGAGCCCCGCCAGACCCAGCCGTCGGGTGCGGGGCGACACCAGCGCCACACCGATCGCGGTCTCGAGGGCACCGTTGCGGTAGGTCCAGGTGGTCGTGTCGTCGGGGAACACCGGTGCCGTGATCGGCGCGAAGGCCTGCGGTGCGACGAAGTGCGCGAGCCCGACCGCGGCCAGGCCACCTCCCACCAGCGAGACTTTGTCCAGCGATCCCTTACGAGCGGCCATCGGTCGTTCCCTTCGTCGAAGATTCTCCCGTGATCGTAGGCGGTGTCGGGGCACCGGTGGACGTCGCCTCGACGCCTCCACGTCTTTCGCGGTCCGGCGGTCGACCTGCGGTCCGGGGGTCGAGGCGCAACTATGCGGTCACGCGGTCGGCACGGTGAGCCCGCGGTCGGCCTCGTCGAGGTCGCCGGTGTCTCCGTGTTCGACCGCGCGGCGTCCGGCGACGAAGACGTAGGCCATGAACAGCGACCACACCGAGACTCCGATCCCGATGCGCGCCCAGGTGGGCAACGGGGACGGGGTCACGAAGGCCTCGATCACCCCGCACAGCAGCAGCACCACGACCAGACCGAGGGCAACACCTATCGCGGCTCGGCCCGCCTCGCCGAGAGCTGTTGCCCGCGTTCTGTTCCCGGGTGACACCCAGGCCCAGAAGATCCGAAGTCCGACGCCCGCGGCGACGAACAGGCACGTCAGCTCCAGCATCCCGTGCGGCAGGATCAGCCCGAAGAACAGGTCGCCACGACCGTGGCGGATCATGATCGACGCGACGACCACAAGATTCAAGACGTTCGTGTAGAGCATCCAGACGACCGGAAAGCCGAAGACGCCCAACGCGATACACAGGGCAGCGAGCCAGAAGTTGTTGGTCCACACCCGCGCCGCGAACGAGGTGGCCTCGAATTCGCTGTAATAGTTCTCGAAGTCGTTCGTGACGAGTCGCTCGATCTCCTCGGGCGAGGCGAAGGAACTCTCGATGCGCGGATGCTCCAGGACCCACCACGTCATGAGTGCCGCCGCACCCAGCGAGGCACCCATCACCGACAGCCACCACCACCGCATCCGGTAGAGGGCCGCGGGAAACGACACGGCGAAGAACTCGACGACCGTCGCGGGAGTGCTGACCCGGGTACCGGTGGCACGCCCCCGAGCGCGCGCCAGCAACGACGAGAGGTAGGCGACGAGTGACGCGTCGGGGGCAGCGGATCGGATCACCGACAGATGCGTCGCCACCCGCTGATAGGTGTCGATCATCTCGTCGGCCTCGGCGCCGGTGAGACGACGACGACGCGACAGGGTGTCGAGTCGCTCCCACGTCGCGCGGTGCGCGGACACATAGGCGTCGAGATCCACCCGGTCAGCCTAACCGCCGTTTTCGTCATGTCGGCGCGTGTCATTCAGCGGACGTCGTGCCGGTGCAGTCCGACGGCCACCCGGTGCCGTCACGTCGTAGGGTGAGGCGTGATGTCGAGTCCCGCGCCTCCCCCGCCGCCGGGTGCACCCGGTGCGCCGGTGGCCGGCCGACCTGGCACGGTTGCCTGGGGTGCGGGTGCCACGGCGACAGTCGGGGTCGGCCGCGACGACCTCGTCTCGGGTGAGGCGGTCGCCCTCGCACTGCCCCCGGCAAACCTCGGTTATCGAATTCTCTCCGGCATCATCGACGTCGCTCTCGGATTCGGTCTGTGGTTGTTCCTCTGGTGGCTCTCGTTCAAGGTCGCCATCGACGCGAACGAGGCCTGGCGCGGGACGATCAACACCCTCATTCCCATCCTGGCCGTCGTCGCACTTCCCACCGCGCTCGAGACCGTCACGCCGGGAAAGACCGTCGGCCACCTCGTCCTCGGGCTGCGCACCGTCCGTGACGACGCGGGTCCCATCCGATTCCGGCACGCGCTCACCCGCGCACTGGTCGGGTTCGTCGAACTCTTCGCATGTCTCGGCCTGCCGGCGCTGATCTCCGCGGCCATCTCTCGCCGCAACAAACGCCTCGGGGATCTGCTGGCAGGCACCTATGTGATCCGCGATCGGCACCGAATCGTCGACCAGGCACCGATCCAGATGCCACCGCAACTCGAGGTGTGGGCGCGGGCGGCAGACATGGCGGCGCTCCCCGACCGCCTCGCAGTGATCGTCCGCCAGTTCCTCGACGGCCGGCACGGCATGAAACCAGAGCCGCGCGCCCATGCCGCCCGCCGCATCGTGTTCGATGTGGCGCCGTTCGTCGCGCCCGCTCCCCCGCCGGGCGCCCCGTTCGAGGACGTGTTGTCGGCGATCATGGCCGAGCGCCGACGTCGCGACACCGAACGTCTGGAGCGGGAGGCCGCGCTCCGGGAGCGACTGTTGCGATGAAACGGGTCGCGCCCCGCGTTCCCCGGCGCGCCACCGGCCACGCGCGGTTACCCTGCTACGAGTGACGGTGCCAGCACACTCCGTGAGCCATACGAGACGACCGGTCGGCCGACGGCTGCTCGCCGGAGCCATCGCGGCCGTCGCGGTGGGCACCGCCGCGTTCGCCGGTGTCGGGTCCACCTGGGCGGGCCCGTCCCCGAACTCGACGGCCGTCCACCTCGTCACCCCCCGCGTCATCAGCACCGAAGCCGTATACGACCCCGTTGTCGCTCTCCCCCAGGCTGATTCGACGCTCCGCGTGCGGTACAGCTCGACCTCGGTCCGCGGCGAACCCACCGAGATGACCGGAACCCTGCTCACTCCGTCGAGCCCGCCGCCGGCCGAGGGCTGGCCGCTGGCCGTCTGGAACCACATGACGGTCGGTGCCGCCGACGACTGCGCCCCCTCGACCGCGCACTCCGACCACGCCGAGCTCCCCCGGATGACGTCCGGAGATGCCATCGTCGCCCGACTTCTCGACGCCGGGTTCGCCGTCGCCCGGCCGGACTTCGAGGGCATCGGTGCGCCGGGCCCACATCCCTACCTCATCGGTTCCTCGCTCGCGCGATCGACGGTCGACATGGCGTTCGCCACTGCCCATCTCGACCCTCGTATCGGGCATGACGTCGTCGTGGCCGGCCACTCCGAGGGTGCGGTCGCTGCGCTGTCGGCCGCGGCCCGTCCGTCCTCGGAATGGGGAAACCTGCGCTTGCGAGCGGTGTCGGCGCTGGCACCGCCGACGCAGATCGCCGCCCTGCTCGACGGCGCCTCGAATGTCCCGGTGGCCGGACCGGCCATCAACGAACTCATGGGGCTGGCCGCGTTGATCGGGAGTGGCGCGGGCGCAGCCGATCCCGCCTTCGACCGACTCATGGAGACGGGTGGGCTCAGCACCGCGGCACGGAAGCTCCGGCCGCAGGTGGAGACCCGCTGCTACGCCGATCTGACAGCCCCGGACTCGTTCGGCGGTCTCGCTCCCGCGCATCTCCTCGGTCCGCGCGGTGCCGAGATGAAGGAAGCGCTACTGGGCATCCTCCGCGACAACGACGTTGCCGCACTGCGCTTCCCGCGCGGACTGCCGGTCCGGATCGACTCCGGAACAGTCGACACCGTGTCGCCGGCACCCCTGGTGTCGGGGCTGGTCGAGACCTATCGCCGGGCAGGCGTACCGGTCACCTACTACGACCACTTCACGGGGCACCCGGGAGTGGCGACCGATCCGCGCAACGCCGAGGTCATCGCCGAGTGGCTGATCGGTCGGGTGTGACCGTACGTCAGATGCCCGGACCGAGCCAGGAGCGCGCGGCATGCACCAGCGCCCGAACCCCGATCGGCAGGGTCGGGTCGATCACCGGCGCGTAGTGCGGTGAATGGTTGGAGGGCACCGTCAGCAGAGCCGGGTCGGTCATGTCGCCGGTGGTGAACAGCGACGGGTCCGCACCCCCGAGCAACCAATACGACAGTGGTGCATCGCAACTCGTCGCGAGAATCCCGACATCCTCACTGCCCGCACCGGCCCCGGGGTCGAGAATGTTGCCCTCGCCGAGCCACTCCGCGAATGTCTCGAGGGTTTTGTCCAGTGCGTCAGCGTCATTCGTGACGACGGGGAACCGCTCGATCTCGGTGACCGTCGGTTCGTCGGGCGCTCCCGAGGCAGCGGCCTCGCCGCGGACTATTCGTTCGACACCGTCGAGAATCTTGCGACGGACTCCCTCGTCGTAACTACGGATGTTCAGCTGGATCTCGGCCTCGCCGGGGATCACGTTCGCCGCGTCGCCCGCATGGATCGAGCCGACCGTCAGCACCGCGGTGGCGGTGCTCGGGATCTCTCTGGAGATGACGGTCTGCAGTCGCAGCACCGTCGACGCCGCCAGGACGATCGGGTCGACAGATGCCTCGGGCATGGATCCGTGCGCTCCACGGCCGACGAGACGGACCCGCAACGAATCCGAGCCCGCATACGAGGCGCCGGGGTGGCCCGCGATCTTGCCGGCCGGTAGCGGAGCCACATGCTGGCCCAGAACCACGTCGGGTCGCGGGAACCGGTCCCACAGGCCGTCGTCGACCATCGCCTGCGCGCCGGCACCGAGTTCCTCCGCAGGCTGAAAGACCACAACCAGCGTTCCCGACCACTCTCGGGTGTTCGCAGCCAGGACCGCGGATGCCCCGAGCAGGCACGTGGTGTGCAGGTCGTGGCCACATGCATGTGCCACCGGCACCGACTTGCCGTCGTCGTCGGTTGCGGTCACTGTACTGGCGTAGTCGAGACCGGTGTCCTCGCGGACCGGGAGTGCGTCCATGTCGGCGCGCAGCGCGATCGTCGGTCCGTCCCCGTTTCGCAGGATGCCGACGACACCGGTCTTCCCCACTCCCGTGGTGACCTCAAAACCCGCTGCGTGCAGGCGATCTGCCGCGATCGCTGCGGTTTGCTGTTCTCGAAAACCGAGTTCGGGATGCCGGTGGAGGTGCTTGTACAGGTCCACAAGCGACGGGTCGACGTCGAAATCAAGGGTTGTGGTCACATCGCCACCTCCGACAGCGGTCGCAGGCCGGGCCGGATGCCCGACCCCTACGCCCCATGGTCACACGTCGTGGAACCAGATGTGCCGGCTCGGCGGCATTTGCTGTCGGTTATCCAGAATCGCTACGTCGAATCCGCCTGCGAACGGCGGGGACGGTCTGCTACTTCAGATCCGTCGACGTCTTACCCAGCACCCGGCGCGCGATGATCAATTGCTGAATCTGTTGCGTGCCTTCGAAGATGTCGAGGATCTTCGAGTCTCGAGCCCACTTCTCCAACAGGGAGGTCTCCGAAAAGCCCGCTGTGGCACCGATTTCTACCGCCTTGTTGGTGATGTCGGTGACGGTGCGACCGGCCTTGGCCTTGGACATCGACGCCTCGGCGGAGTTCGGTTGCTTGTTGTCGGCCATCCAGGCCGCGCGCACCGTGTGCAACCACGATGCCTCCCAGTCGGATTCGAGCCGGATGTACTCCGCGACGGTGGCGTGCTGAGCCGATGCGGGACGGTCGTAGTCGATTTGGTGGCCCGCGTCCTCCAGCATCCGTCGAAGTTCTTCGAGCGCCGCACGACCGAGACCGATGGCCATCGCCGCGACCACCGGGCGCGTGTTGTCGAAGGTCTGCATGACCCCGCCGAAGGCCTTCTTGGTGTCGATCTCCGGCGAACCGAGGAGGTTCTCGGCCGGCACACGAGCGTTCTCGAACCGAACGACCGCTGTGTCGGAGGCCTTGATGCCGAGCTTGTGCTCGAGGCGCGCGACCGTGACACCGTCGGTCGTCATCGGCACGACGAAGCTCTTGATCGCCGCACGTCCGACGGTCTTGTCGATGGTGGCCCACACGACCACATGGTCGGCCCGCGAACCGGCGGTGACGAAGATCTTCTCGCCGTTCAGGATGTAGTCGTCGCCGTCGAGCGTGGCGGTGGTGGTCACCGCGGCCGAGTCGGAGCCGAAGCTGGGCTCGGTGATCGCCATCGCCGCCCACACATCACCGAAGCGTTCGAGTTGCTCGGGAGTGGCCACCGCCGCGATCGCCGCGTTGCCGAGTCCCTGTCCCGGGATGGAGAGCAGAAGTCCGACGTCGCCCCAGCTCATCTCCAGTGCGGAGAGAAGACCGCGCATGTTGGCGCCGTTCACCGACGGCGCGTCCGATGCGGACTTGTCGGTATCGGCGGACTTCTCCGAGGACCGGCCCTGTTTGGCCAGCTTGGCCAGCTCATCGAGTTCCACCGGATACTCGTGCTCGGCCTTGTCGTACTTGCGCGAGATGGGCCGGAAGAGGTGCTCGGCAGCCATGTGGGTGCGCTCGACCGTCGAATCGAACTTCTTCGGGAGCTCCAGGTTGATCGCCATGTCGATACCTTACTGCCCGGTAAGTTCGTTGCCAAGTCCCTCGCGGGTTCCGACGGCGAATAGCCTGGACCGGTGGCCTACGACGAGGAACTCGCCTTTCGCATCCGTGCGCTGATGGCGACGGAGTGCGGCGTCGACGAGAAGTCGATGTTCGGCGGACTGGCGTTCCTGATCAAGGGCAACATGGCGGTCGCCGCGAGCGGCAAGGGCGGCATCCTGGTCCGCGTCCCGCCCGAGGAGACCGACAGCCTGCTCGAGTATCCGCACACCGCGCCCATGGTCATGTCGGGCCGGGAGACGCGCGGCTGGTTGCGCGTCGGCGACGACGGTGTCGCCACCGACCGGCAACTCTCCCGCTGGGTCGCGATCGGCGCCGACTTCGCGCGGAAGTTGCCGCCGAAGTAGATCGGGGCCCTTCGAGGCTCGTCGCTATCGCTCCTCGCACCTCAGGGAGCAAAGGTCACGGGACGATGTTCACCATCCGGCCGGGCACCACGATGACCTTGCGCGGTTCGGCACCGTCGAGGATCGCGGCGATCTTCTCGTCGGCGAGGGCGGTGGCACGCAGGGTGTCCTCGTCGGCATCGGCGGCCACGGTGATGCGGCTGCGGACCTTGCCCTTGACCTGAACCGGGATCTCGACGGTGTCCTCGACCAGCCACTTCGGATCGGGAGTGGGGAAGGGACCGCGCACCACAAGACCGCCCTGACCCAGGCGATGCCACAGCTCCTCCGCGATATGCGGTGCCAGGGGCGCCAGCATGGTCACCAGTGATTCGACGGCTTCGCGTGGGGGACCGGTCTTCTCGAAGTTCTTCGTCAGGTGGTTGGTCAGCACCGTCAGCTTGGCGACCGCCGTGTTGTTACGCAGCGCGTCGTAGTCTTCGCGAACACCGGCGATCGTCTTGTGCAGCAACCGTTTCGTGTCGTCGTCGAGTTCGGCGTCGGTGACGCGCACCGCGCCGGACTCCTCGTCGACGACGAGTCGCCAGATGCGCTGCAGGAACCGCTGCGAGCCGACGACGTCCTTGGTGGCCCACGGACGCGACTGGTCCAGAGGACCCATGAACATCTCGTAGACGCGCAGGGTGTCGGCACCGTAGTCGCGGCAGATGTCGTCGGGGGTCACCGAGTTCTTCAGCGACTTGCCCATCTTCCCGTACTCCTGGCGGACCTGTTCACCGTTGTAGAAGAACTGGCCGTTCTCCTCGGTGACCTCCTCGGCAGGTACGTAGATTCCGCGTGAGTCGGTATAGGCGTACGCCTGGATCATGCCCTGGTTGAACAGCTTCCGGTAGGGCTCGCGGCTGGTGACGTAACCCAGGTCGAACAGGACCTTGTGCCAGAACCGCGAGTACAGCAGGTGCAGAACCGCGTGCTCGACGCCACCGATGTAGAGGTCGAGGCCACCCGGGTCGTTCTCGCCGTGCAGCGCCGGACGGGGACCCATCCAATACGCTTCGTTCTCCTTGGCGCACAACGTGTCCGAGTTGGTGGGATCGATGTAGCGCAGCTGATACCAGGAGCTGCCCGCCCACTGGGGCATGACGTTGGCGTCACGGGTGTAGGTCTGCGGGCCGTCACCGAGATCCAGTTCGACGGTCATCCAGTCGGTGGCCTTCGCCAGCGGGGGAGAGGGCTCGCTGTCGGCGTCGTCCGGATCGAAGGACACCGGTGCGTAGTCGTCGACTTCCGGCAGTTCCACCGGCAGCATCGATTCCGGCAGCGCATGCGGCCGGCCTGCCGCGTCGTAGACGATCGGGAACGGCTCACCCCAGTAGCGCTGCCGGGCGAACAGCCAGTCGCGCAGCTTGTACTGGATCTTTCCGGTTCCGGCACCGTCGGCCTCCAGCCGTTCGACGACGGCGGCCTTCGCGTCGTCGACCCGCAGTCCGTCGAGGAAGCCGGAGTTGACGAGTGGCCCGTCTCCGACATACGCCTCGGCCTGGATATCGGTGTCCGACCCGATGACCTCGCGGATCGGCAGGCCGAAGACGGTCGCGAACTCGTGATCACGGGCATCATGGGCCGGGACCGCCATGATCGCGCCGGTGCCATAACCCATCAGGACGTAGTCGGCGATGAACACCGGAACCTGTTCGCCGTTCACGGGATTCACCGCGAAACTGCCGGTGAAGACGCCCGTCTTCTCCTTGTTCTCCTGGCGCTCGAGGTCGGACTTGGCCGCGATCGACGCCCGGTAGCCGGCGATCGCCGCGGCCGGATCGGCGGCTCCGCCCGTCCAGCGCGGGTCGGTGTTCGCCGGCCACTCGGTCGCGGTCAGACGGTCGACGAGGGAGTGCTCGGGCGCGAGCACCATGTAGGTCGCTCCGAACAGGGTGTCGGGGCGGGTGGTGAACACCTCGATGTCACCGATACCCGGCACGTCGAAGCGCACCTGGGCGCCGCGCGAACGTCCGATCCAGTTGCGCTGCATGGTCTTGACCTTGTCCGGCCAGTCCAGCAGGTCCAGGTCGTCGAGCAACCTGTCCGAGTACGCGGTGATCCGCATCATCCACTGGCGCAGATGCTTCCGGAAGACGGGGAAGTTGCCGCGGTCACTGCGACCATCGGCGGTGACCTCCTCGTTGGCCAGCACGGTGCCCAGGCCCGGGCACCAGTTGACCAGCGAATCACTCAGGTAGACCAGGCGGTGATCGTCGATGACCTCGGTCCGCTCGGCGGGGGAGAGGTCAGCCCATGCGCGGCCCGCGAATGCGCCGGCCAACGGGCGTGCGCCGGAGGCGAATTCGTCGACCAGCTCGGAGATGCGTCGCGCCTTGCCCTGGTCGGCGTCGTACCACGCGTTGTAGATCTGCAGGAAGATCCACTGGGTCCACCGGTAGAACTCGACATCGGTGGTCGCCACGCGGCGTCGCTCGTCGTGGCCGAGACCCAGACGGCGGATCTGGCCGAGGTAGCGCTCGATGTTCTGCTCGGTCGTGGTGCGGGGATGCGTACCGGTCTGTACCGCGTACTGCTCGGCGGGCAGGCCGAACGAGTCGAAGCCCATCGTGTGCAGCACGTTCTTGCCGGTCATCCGCTGGTAGCGCGCGAAGACGTCGCTGGCGATGAAGCCGAGCGGGTGCCCGACGTGCAGTCCGGCTCCCGACGGGTAGGGGAACATGTCCTGCACGAACAGCTTGTCCGCGGCGTCGGCACCGCCCCCGCCGAAGGCACTGAGGTCACCGGCCAGCGGTCCGACGGGGTTGGGCGCCTCATAGGCGTGCTCGTCGGACCACGTCTGCTGCCAGCGCTGCTCGATGTCACCGGCGACCGCTGCGGTGTAGCGATGCGCGGTGGTGTCGGCGGTGCCGGTTCCGGTCGTCCCGGCCGAGCCGCTGCCCTTGGTCTCAGCTGAAGTCACGCGACCAGGGTAAATCCTGTCCCGGACCGGCCGTGAATCCGGTCGCGCGGCGTGACGTCCGGAACCGTGGCGGACGCTCCGATTCGGTCCGTACGACGCACGGTCGTATGCTGTGGGTCGTGAACGCCCTGCCCGTTGCCGTCGCCGTCTTGCTCTTCGTGCTGGCCGGACTCTGGGTCGTGGTAGGAATCCGAGGACTTCGCGGCTCTCTGCCGCGCAACCGCTGGGCCGGTGTCCGCTCCGGCGAGACCATGCGCTCCGACGAGGCGTTCCGCGTCGCCAACCGGGTCGCGGCACCGGGCACGCTCGGAGCGAGCGCCATCCTCGTGCTCGGCGGTATCGCCACCCTCGCGGTTTCCAGCGGGTGGGCACCCGTGTTCGGTCTGGTCGCGCTCGTCGTAGCGCTCGCGGTGATCGGGCTGGTCAGCGGCATTGCCGTACGAGCAGCCGCCACCGTCCCCGCCGACGACGAAGGCTGCTCCTGCTGCTCGGGCGGAGATGCCCACGACCACGGGCCCGCCGAC
Organism: Gordonia terrae; assembly: GCF_051789125.1. Taxonomy (GTDB): domain Bacteria; phylum Actinomycetota; class Actinomycetes; order Mycobacteriales; family Mycobacteriaceae; genus Gordonia; species Gordonia terrae_A. The sequence continues at coordinate 5,197,433 of NZ_CP196526.1, forward strand.
AAGGATCCCTCGGATCCCGCTTCCGACTGCGGTACCAGCAGCTGTGGTGCGTGCTCGCTGCGCGGCGTCTGCGCCGGAGACACCGCGCAGGCCTGAGCTCTTTCGTCTCACCCACGCGTCTCACCCCCACCACCTTTCGAGGGCACACCCATGCGCACTCTCAAGCAACTCTTGGACCGTTCACCGGTCGACGGCTTCATCCTCGCGATCATCGTCGCCGTCGTCGTGGCCGCGTTCCTCCCGGTCCGCGGTGCCGCCGCGGAGGCACTCGACTGGATCGTCGTCGCCGCCATCGCGGCGCTGTTCTTCCTCTACGGCACCCGTCTGCACCCACGTGAGGCACTCGAAGGTCTCAAGCACTGGCGCCTGCACCTCACGATCCTCGCGTTCACGTTCATCGCGTTCCCGCTGATCGGTCTCGCACTGAAGCCGGTGGTCGAACCACTCATCGGCGAGGACCTGTACGCCGGTCTGCTTTTCATGTGCCTCGTGCCCTCGACCGTGCAGTCCTCGATCGCCTTCACCTCGATGGCCCGCGGCAACATCGCCGGCGCTATCGTCAGCGCCTCGACATCGAACATCCTCGGCGTCTTCCTCACGCCACTGCTGGTGGTCGCGCTGATGCAGAGCAGCGGTGACATCAGCATCGACGCGACGTCGGTGCTGAAGATCGTGGCCCAGATCCTGGTGCCGTTCCTGCTCGGCCAGCTCGCCCGCCCATGGGTCGGCCCGTTCTTCACGCGGCACGCGAAGATCACCAAGCTGGCCGACCGCAGCGCGATCGTGCTCGTCGTCTATGTCGCTTTCAGCGAAGGCGTCGTCGAGGGCATCTGGTCGGCGGTGGGGGTGTGGCAGGTGGTCGCCGTGTCGGTGATCTCGCTACTGCTCGTCGTCGTGATGCTGGCGGTCACCCGCTGGGTACCGCGGCGGCTCGGCTTCGACCGCGCCGACACCATCGCCATCCAGTTCTGCGGAACCAAGAAGAGCCTGGCCACCGGTCTGCCGATGGCGACCGTGCTCTTCGCCGGGAGCGCCGTGGGCCTGATCGTCCTGCCGCTGATGATCTTCCATCAGATCCAGCTCATGATCTGCTCGTGGCTCGCCACCCGGTACGGGCGCGAGGCCGACGACGAAGCGGCCAACGCGCCAATCTGATCAGTTGGCGTCGATGTTTCGACTGCGGTGTCGACGCTGAGCATTCCGACGGTGACGTACGGCGACGGCCTCGGCTGGCGAGGCCACGCACCACTGAGCGTAGGAGTCGTGGTCGGCGGGCCCGCGGGCTCAAAGGCCAACGGTGCGCGCAGATATCGAGGCCGTCGAACGTGATTCCCGCACACTTTCGTCACTGGTGACGAATCATGCAGCACGGCAACATATTCCGCCGATAATTTGTCCTACGTCAGGTAAACCTGTCGTGAGCAAACTCTACGTCTGGTTATCCTGACATGACAGTCAGGGCGTCGTCGACGTCGCTGTCCGGGACCGGTCGTGCAGGGCCTCGATCGCGGCGGTGAGGTCAGTTTAAGATCGGTAACTGTGGCGAAATCGTATGCGTTCTCATGGTTCTTGATCGCGGTTGCTGTCGTGATTGTTGCGGTCGGAGATTATGACGGCCGGGGGACAGGTGATCGGTTTCTGTTTATCGCGTTGGTCGCAGCGGTTGTGGCCGCGTTGCAGGCTCGAAGTTTCCGCGACGACAAGGCTGATCCTGGTCTTTAACCGGATTTGAGGCGGCGCAGTCGAGGTGTGTCGCCGGACGCTGAGAGAAGGGACGGGTGGCCGTGAGGCTGCCCGTCCCTTCTGGTCTCTTACCCGAGGGGTTTGACGCCACGGACCTCTGACACTTCACGCGGAACGATGACGTGAACCGTGTCTAGCATCGAGACATGACCGCTACGTCGCCGAGCAAGGCTGCTGGCGCTTTTCGCCGCACGGGGACGATCAGTCCCGCGTCACGTGGCGCTACAACTTCACCTGCCGGCCGCGCTGGTTGGCGCCGGCGGCCGACCGTGTCGGAGGCTGGTGGCTCGGTCGCGACATCGACCGTCGCATCACCTGATTCGCGCGTGGCTGCACAGACCCCGTTGTCCTCGCGGCGGTCACGGAGGCGACCGGCGAGGGCTATCGCTGAGCGGAGATCTCCCAGTTGGAGGCCGCCGAGTATTGCTCCGGATCGCTGGTCGAAGGCGAAGAGTGTGGCGACGATGACCGGGCCTTACTCTAGAGACCTCGTCCGATGTCGTCTTTCGCTGGCTGTTGCGGGTCATGAGATGAGCGGGGCCACTAGACTCAAGGCGTGACCGGAGCCGACGACTCGACACGTGACCGCGACCGCGACGGTCTCCCGGATGATCCCGGTCCGACCGACGACGATGCGACATCCGCCGCGGACGGCCCGGACGAACCCTCCGCAGCGAACGATAGGACCGGTGGGTCGACCCGTCGTCGGGGCGACCGGCTTCCCGTCCGACGCGACGATCCCGACCGTCCCGGACCCGGGCGCCGGATGGCCGACCTGCTGGCCCGCACCGACTCCAGCGCCGGGGTCGTCAAGGCTGCTCGCGCCGCACGAGATCTGATCCCGCACAACGAGAACCCGATCACCGGGCCGCGTGCATCCGACCGCGTGGCACGCCTCATCAGCGAGTCCCGGCCCGAGAAACCCAGTGCCATACGAGAGATCGGCCTCGCATCGATCCAGGTGTGGCAGGCGTTGGTGACCACACGACGTCGTCGATCCGATCGCACTCCAGTCCCCGCCACCATCTTGTTCACCGATCTCGTCGGATTCTCGACGTGGGCCCTGCATGCCGGAGACGACCAGGTCCTCCAACTCCTGCGCGACGTCAACGGCGTCACCGAGAACATCGTGCGCAGCCGCGGCGGACGCATCGTCAAAAATCTCGGCGACGGGACGATGGCCGTGTTCATCGACGGTGTCGAGGCGATCGAGGCCGGTCACGAGGTGATCGTCGCCGTGAGTGCCCTGACGGTCGGGGACTACCGGCCACAGCTGCGAGCCGGTCTCCACACCGGCGAACCGCGGGCGGTCGGTGACGATTTCCTCGGTGTCGATGTCAACGTAGCCGCTCGGGTCGCGGCAGCCGCGGGAGCCGGTGAGCTGTTGGCCAGCGGAGCGACCGTCGAGGCCGCCGGCGCCGATCGGTACGCCACTCGTCGCCGGCGATTCCGCGCCAAGGGGGTACCGCGCGACATCGAGGTGTTCGCCGTCGTGCCCCGCTACTCCGACTGATCGATCCCCGACCTCATGAGGGTCCGACAGTCGAATCCTTAGATCGCGACCAACAAACCTTACGTCAGACAGCGCCGAGAACCGTGCTCCCCCAGCCTCATTGAGGTGCCGATAATCTACGTTATGACGAACTCAAAGGGGTGGTCGTACCCTCTATGTTCGTCTGTTTCTCGCGCTTGAGCGGCAGCCATGTTGCGAGGGTCTGCCCCAAGGTCCCGACCAGCTCGGCACCGAAAACGCACAGCGTCTTCTCCCAGGGGTGTCCGAATGTGCCGGCTCTGAAGTCGGGACGGGCGAAGATGTAGTAGTCCCCGTTTGGGCACACAGTCACCGGCCACTCGGTGTCGAACGTCTCGGCGTGTACTGCGGCATCGAGCCGATAGCCGGGGTGCTGCCAGTCGAGCACGATCCAGCCGGGGTCGTCGAACACGCTGACGAAGCAGCGCTGAGCCTCGGCGTTGATTGCATCGAACTGTGCGCTCCAGACGCCGGGCGAATTCTCCGGAACAGCCAGATCGAAGGTTACTGACGGATTCGGATCAACCACTGCGGGCCAGTCTTTCGGGTAGACGCTCGGCCGGAATGATTGGAACCGGTCGATGAACAGATCCCACGCGAGATTCTCCTCATCTCGCGGCAGATAGCTCCACCCTGGTGGCAGCGGGTTCCCGTGGTCGAGGGTCCAACGCATCATCAGACCATCGTCGCAGAGCATCCATCAGCGGCCGTGGTCGTAACGCGTGGGAGTTATGACGGGTCCGCGAATCCGAACCGTCGCATCCGCGGTGACATCGATGCCTGGATCGCCTTGAGCGGCGTCCGAGCCGGGGTCGCGGTCCGCGGCGGCCCACATCCCGTCGGCCGATCTCAACTGCCGGGTAGGGGTGTTTGAATCGTCAGGCCATGCCTGGATCAGGTAGTCCTCGCACGGCTCGTCGACGATGCGATCCCAGTTTGCGGCACGCCCGCGTGTGGACACCCGTAGGGTCACTGCACCCGATGCGGGAGCGGGGATAGGGCCCAGGGCCTCAGAGACCTCCCCGTCGACTGTCATCACGTGCAGATCCTGGGTGGTCGACACCGTTGTCTCCGCGACGTTGTCCCACGCGTCCAGATCGGCCGGCGGGGCACTGTCATGCAGCTCGACACCCACCGTGGCGGGGCCCGCGGAGATACCGGTATGTACCACTAGCAACCCGGACCCGGACACGATGAAGACATCGGTTTCCGCTGCGATGGTGGTCGGATCAGACTCAAGCCCACCGATCTGGAACTGGTGGTTACCTACCTCGACCTCATCCCACGTAGTCATCAAGCCACGCTAGCAACCGCAAGGGACAAATCAGGCGGTGCGCTCTTCGACAATCGACACGGTCGTGCTCCTCGACAAAGCCGTCGGGTGGGCTGCCCGCGGCGAGTAGATTGTGGATGTGCTGATGGCCACGGCCGGACTATCCGAATGCGCTGCTGATTGCCGCGCGGACAACTGGCCGTTCTTCATCGGTTTCGCGTTGTTTGTGTTGTTCTGCGTCTGGATCACCTTGTCGATGTTCGCGACTGTCGACGTCATCAGTCGTCACATCGGGCCGCGTCGCAGTGCGACGTGGGTCGGCGTCGTGTGGCTTGTTCCGATCATCGGCGCGGCCGCTTGGCGCCTTTCACGCCGCCGCTCGCAGGACGCTTATGTCAACTCGAACCCGAATTGCTAGTTCGCCCAGTCGATTTGAAGTGCCGATAATTAACCTTATGTCAAGTAAACTTGACATGCCGCAGGTAGGGACACATCGCGGACTGCGGCCGCGTCTGGCAGGCTTGACCCATTGCCAATTTTGGGTTGGCTGGACGGCCATTGGAGTCGCTTCGATTAGTGAATCCGCCGCCAGGTCGGCATCGGTGAGGTCGACGCTCGCACGACACGAACTCGAGAGCGAGGATAGTTTCAATGGATCAGCATTCCGCCCCGGTTGGAACCGACGACGTGTACGCGGCTCTGCCAAGGGCGTTGGAACTGGCGACCGAATACCTGCAGGGACTGCCACACCGGCCGGTCGATGCGAGTACGAGCTATGACGATGTCGTCGACGCACTGAGCGGGCCGTTGCCCGACCAAGGTACGAATGCGGTCGCGGTAGTCGAGCGATTGGCCGCCACTCTCGGTCCGGCAACCATTGCGTGCGCCGGCCCTCGCTACTTCGGCCTCGTCGTCGGAGGAACGCTACCCGCGGCCCTGGCTGCCGACTGGCTGGTATCGACCTGGGACCAGACCGCGTACAGCCGGATGTCGTCGCCGGCCGGCGCTGCGATCGATGCCGTCACCGAGCGCTGGGTTCTCGACGCTCTTGGGTTGCCCACGCGCGCGGCGGTCGGGTTCGTCACCGGAGCCACGGCGGGAAACGTCGTTGGGTTGCTTTCCGCACGGCACGTTCTCTTGGCACGGCAAGGTTGGGACGTTGAGGCCGATGGGCTCGCCCAAGCGCCCCGTGTTCGCGTACTCGTGGGCGACGAGGTCCATCCCTCCGTACTGCAGGCGTTGCAGATGATCGGTCTGGGATCGCGCCGCGTCGAGCGCGTGGCGGCCGACGCACAAGGAGCGATGAGAGCCGACGCGCTCGCCGACGCGCTCGCCGCCGACTCCGACCCCGCCATCGTGTGCGCGCAGGTCGGCAACGTGAACTCCGGAGCGTGCGACCCAATGTCAGAGATCGTCGCGGCGACCCACAAGCACGGCGGCTGGGTTCACGTCGACGGCGCATTCGGACTTTGGGCTAGCGCATCGCCGCGACTGTCGGCACTCGTCCGAGGTGTCGAGTTGGCCGATTCGTGGTCGACCGACGCACACAAGTGGCTCAACGTCCCCTACGACTGCGGCCTGGCCATTGTCGCCGACCCCCAAGCTGCTCGCTCCGCACTAGGTGCCAACACCAGCTATCTGCCCACAAGTAGCGAGCGCGAGCCCGGCGTCCTGGTGCCCGAGATGTCCCGGCGTGCACGCGCGGTACCTGTCTACGCAGCGCTCGCCTCGCTAGGCAGGCTGGGGTTGCGACAACTGATCGAACGCTGCTGCGACCATGCCCGCCGCCTGGCCGAGACGATGCAAGCCACCGACGGCTTCTCCGTATGCAACGACGTGGTGCTCAACCAGGTCCTGATCCGTGCTGACGACAGCGACGAGCGCACTTGGCGTGTGGCAGAACTCGTGCGCCGCAGCGGAGAGGCGTGGGTCGCGGGAACCGAATGGCACGGTCGAGCGGCGATACGCGTGTCCTTCTCCAATTGGACGACAGCGGATAACGACCTCGACCGTCTCGCTGAAGCGCTGCGGCAATCGCTGGCGGCGGCGCGTAAGGCTCAGCAGGCGTAGGGCCAAGGCTGCGGCTCAGCGGCGCCGCCAGCAGGGGACGGCATTCCTGGACGTTTGCGCAGAGAAGCGCCAAGTCTGAACTTCATCATGTTTTCTCCGGCGGTCTCGGGTTCGTCGTCGTCGATGTTCCCCGGTGCGGATTTCGCGTGGCTCCCGCTGTCGAGTCCCGGTCTCGTGTCGATCCCCCTGGCCTTTGTCCTGGGCGTCTCACTGGTGACGAATTACTCTGCGGCACAATGCATCACGCCAATAACGGATATTATGTCAGGTAGTCGGGGTGCGGGGCGTCCGGACGAGCATTGATTACCCGTCTCCATCTCGGCTGGCGAGGATGGTGATGAGGGCCTGGATGTTGGCGCGGTGCGGTTCGGGTAGTTCGTCGATGTCGGCGGCCATCCGTAGCAGGCGCGGCCAGGTGTTGTTGGCCGTCTGCACTCGTTATGCCATCGACTGATCCTGGTGTGGGTGGTGGAACTCTCGGGTGAAGAACGCGATGTCGACCCCGAACCAGTCAGCGACGGCGGCGATGATTCCGAAGCCGGGTTCGAGTGCCCGCCCGCGTCGCAGCGAGGAGAGCATTGGCTCTTTCAACCGCCCGCCCGGGCCTGATTGGCGCTACGACACACCTCCCGCCCCGTCAACGGCACGCCGAGCGCCGGCCCGGGCGTGTGCTCAAACAACGCGTTGATCAGCGCCGCCCACGACAAGTCCTCACCCACAACGCCTTCGGCGTCGCCGCTGGGGCCAAGGTGCACCGACTCCGCCACCAACCACCCCTCTCGCGGCTTGCCAGCGCAACGCCGGGCCACAACCGATCACCACCGCAATGTTGCGTATGTCACAACCGGTAGTTTTCGATAGTGAATGTCGCGCCTGTGTGATCCACTCTTCGTGTTCACGATAGCGAAGAATGGATACGGCAATGTTCATGCATTGGGGTGGTTTGCAGACGAACGCGGGTCGTCATGCGGTCACGGCAGCGGCCGCGGTCGTGGTCGGTCTGGCTGCCGGCGTCGGGGCCGGTACTGCGGCCGCGGCCACCTTTCCTGACCACCAGGTGTCGAAAACCACCGCCGACGGGTGGCGGGTGACTGCCATCAAAGCCGACGAGAAGGTGCGCAGCGTCGCGCCTCTCAACCAATCACCTTGGACACGTGAAGGTTTCCTGTCGCTGCGCGGCGAAGGACGCATCACCGGCGCCGGCCGCATCGCGGTCTCCGCGGGCACAGTCACATCTGGTTTCCAGATCGGCTGCAACACCGACGTCACCTCCGGGGTGACCCTCGGCGTCACCGCCGGCCCCACAGCGCAGATGTCGATCTCCTGGCCACCAGCGCTGATCGTCGGCGCCCAGGCCAGCGGCAACATCTCCACCACGTTGAAACCGGGCACGATCGCCGACATTCCGTTCGGCACCAAGAAACTCGCCGGACCCTCTGCCGGACTCACCGTCGACGGTGTGCACGTCAAAGTCGACGGCTGCCTCGGGCCGGTCGCCGTGCGCTCCTACGTCACCGTCGCCATCTCCACACCCACCAACGACAACACCATCAACGTCTACGGCCAACCCCACTACCTCTAAACCCCCTACTCTCCCGCCCACCACCGAAATACACGACATCGCAAGGAGACCCACATGAACAATGTCAGCATCAAGCGAATCGGTGCCGGCGTGTGCGCCGTAGCGGCGATCGCCGCCGCCAGCGCCGGTATCACCGGCGGTGCGGGCTCCGCACACGCCGTCGAGGTCAAACAAGACAACCGCTACACCGTGCTGTGGCTGACCCACGCCGAAACCCGGCACGCCGCGGACATCGGACTGGTGCGGTTCCTCGACCAGCCCGGAATCATCGAACACACCACGGTGAAGGTGCGAGCCGACTCACAGTTCCAGCACTTACGCACCACCGAAGGTGGCCGCCACTACTTCCACGTCAGCAAACAACAACTCGTCGCCGAGGCCGCCGCCCGCCCCGGCGGCCGCATCGGGGTCTACCTCAACCGCACACAGCCCAACCAGCCCCTCGGCATCACCCAGTACTGGCCCACCCGCTAACCCCGGCAACCCAACCCCAGCCAGCCCGAACCCCGGTACGTCCAGGAGACCCACCGCCATGACCACACCCACCACCACCGGGGCGGGCGCCTCATCGCATACCCGGTCGCGCCACTCCGCCGACAGTCATGCTCCCGACGCCAGTGATGATCGTGGCGGCTTTCCCTTCCTGAAAGCAGCACTGTTCGTCGCCGGGTGCACCCTGCTGGTCCTGGCCGCAGCCAACCTCACCCACCTCGCCCAATGGTCGGATCGGTGGGGACAGATCCCGGTGTTCCTCGGCTACTTCCTCCTCATGTCGATCGCCGGACGCTGGTTCTGGACCGGCGCCGACGCCATCCTGGCCAAAGTCGTCGGCAACCAATGACCCACCGCCCCACACGCCATACCCGCACCGCCACAACACTTCTTACGCTCGCGGGGACCGCGGCCATCACCTGTGGTGTGCTCACCGGACTCTCCTCGACCGCGCACGCCGACCCACTCTGCGACCAAATGCGCGCCCAATACGGGCCCGGCTGGCCCTGCATCAGCGTCCCCACCTACACCCCACCACCCACCCAAAACACCCCGCCACCCACCACAGGCGGCAACAACCCAGGCTCCACCGGCGGACCCGGCATCACCGGCAACCCCGGACCAGGCCCCGGCCAAGGCAACGGAACCCCCATCGTGCCCGTCCCCGGCCAGCCATCCCCGCGCGCGCCGCATGGTCCGCAACCTCCGGTCGGCACTGCGCCCACACGAGTTCCGCAACCCCCGAACACCCCGCCCGACAACAACCCTGGTCTCCCCACACCGTCGGTGCCACAGCCTGTCGCACCACCCACCGGCACCATCATCGATGACGCCGATGAACCGTCCGTCCCGACCGACACCACACCACCGGCCACCACAGACACCGACGGTGAGCGCGGTTCGATTCCGCTGGCGATCTGGATCCTCGCCGGCGCCGGAGCCGTCGCCGCCTCCTACCCACGCACCCGCGCCCAATCCTCCACGCGCAACACCGCATCCGCACCGGCATCGGCGTCACCGGGCGCACGCATGTACAACACCGCCGCCAGCGCGGAGGTTCCCCGCCCCCAACCCCCGACCGCGACCAATCCCGAAAAGAACACCAACAACAGCCCAGCCGAAACACCGGACACCGCACCGCCGTCAGGCCAAGGCGGCGGAGACCACGCCACCACCCCCAGCTACGAGCCCAGCTACGAGACCAGCCCCGACTACGGACCCACCCCTGAGTACGGACCCACCCCTGAGTACGGACCCACCCCTGAGTACGGGCCTATCTCGCCACCGGAACTGGCACCCGACCCCGAACCCGAGCTGGCGCCCGAGCCCGAACCACTCCCGGGGGGTGACCGAGGACAGGGTCAACAACCTGAGATAGCCCCAGTGCTGCTGCCGGCTCTCGGTGGCCTGATTATTCGCGCCCTCCCGCGCGTACTCCCCCGAATGGCCCGCCCGAACACGGTCCGGCCCGCAGATCCCGGTGTCAATCCCGAAGCCACCACCGACCTCGAACGACTCATCGACGAACTCGAACGACTCGGACGTTCCAGCGATGAGTTATGGCGCGAAGCCCTGCGCGAGATGACCCCCGAAGAATTCGCCGACGCCCGTAAAGAAATGAACGACTTCCTGCGCCGAGCACGTGAAGCGCTCGATGACATCAACGACCCCGCACTACGCGAACGACTACGCGACATCATCGACCACCACCAACGCCTCTGGGACGACGAACACCACCGCCGCCACGCCCTTCCCGCCACCCCCACACCTCCCGGGGACACCCCCGAATCACCCGGCGAGCCTCGCCAGCCCGGCGACATCCCCGATCAACCGCCCACTGAAGCACCCGACCAACCCACACCGCCCGGCGACCTTCCCGACCCCGACACCAGTCCCGACTCCCGCCCCGACGAACCGACCCCGCCCGGCGACCTCCCACAACCAGACCGACCCACCGCCCCCGGCGACCTCCCACCATCACCACCAGAACCCGACACCCCGCAAACCCCAGACAACCCCGACACCCCGGACACCCCGGACACGCCCGGCGCCCAAACACCCGGCGAACCCACCGCACCGGGCGAGGTCCCCGACCACACCCCACCGGACTGGTGGCAACCCACCACACCCCCCGACCCCGACACCCCCGACTTCCGCAACCCACCCGACCCCGACTACGCCCCACCACCCGGGTCCCCGCAGAAGGAAGGAGATGGCGCCGGCCAGCCGTCACCAGACGGCACCTGGTTCGGGCGGATCATTGATCAACTCGCTCCCCCAGAACAAGACCCCGAGACTCCCGACGCTCAGCCGACACCTCCCGATGAGCGGACCCCGGGCGAACAACTCCGAGACACCTACGGAGTAGACCAGGCCGACCCACCAAGCAAAGGCGACCCCCTCTACACGTTCTACATGCAACTCGAGGCCTACCGACGCTCATTCTGGGAAGCAACCGGCTGGACACCGTTCGGCAAACAGATCCACCACGCCATCGAACAGATCATCTGGGAGCGTTATCCAGGTGTGTTCTCTCCCGAGACCAAAGACTCGGGAGAGAACACACGCGGAATCTGGGGTGCAGACGCCCCCAAACTCCACCAAAGCGCCATCCGCAGAGCCTGGGACGCCATCTATGCCAGACTTAAAGAGTGGGACGTCCTACCTAGGTCGAAACAGCCGATGGAGGGTTCCGCAGCTCAATTGGCACGCGAAGGGCTCCTGTTCGGAGCGTTCTTGATAGACGTTCTGTTTGGGGACAAAATGGTTCCCAACCCCGACATCGTCACTTCCGGCGACCTGGAGACCATCCTCCTCGAACTCGGACTGAGCACAGATCAGGTATCACGCTTCAGCGTCATGACACTCGCCGAGCGCCTCGACGTACTAAGGATGATCCTAGACGGCTGGACCGGCCAATTGGGGCCCTACAGCGACTACTCAGGGATCGGCGAATGACAACCCAGCACCCCACCCCGGAGGCCCCAATGCTCTTCTATGTACTCAGCCCGGAAGTACCGGCGAATGCAATGGACGAAGTCTATGCAAATGACCCTCGCACTCCTCTCCGGACAGTGTCGGCGCGGATGGATTTCGAGTTCCCCCTAAGGACAGAGATCATTACCTCGGTTGGAACATATGCGGTCACCGAGGAGCTGGCCGAAGCGATGAACGAGGCCGGACTCACCGGATACCGGCTGGGACCGTGCACCACCAGCATCGCCCCCTGGGTCGAAGACCCAGACGCCATCGGCGAACTACCCCCATTGAAATGCCTCGACATCTGGGGAATACCCCTCGAGCACGACCTCGGAATTCGAACCAAAGGAAGCGAACTGATCGTCTCCCAACGCGCCTACGACCTCATCTGCGACCGCAACCCCTCACTCATCGAGTTCTCCAATCGCGTCGATGAACACGGCAACACCATCTACAAGGTCTAACGTGTTGCGACAGAATATTACTGACATTTCCACATGGCACTGAGCGCACGAGACTGGCGCAGCGTGATCACCGAAGCCGCCACCCTCCTCGACGACACCTGGCACATCATCGGCACCGGCCGACGCACCTACCTACTACGCACACCCGTCGAATGGTGGGTGCAATACCTCTCCTACGAAAACACCAGCGCCGGTCGCCTCATCGGCTACCAAGCCTTCCTCGGCCGCCCACTGGCAGCACTCCAAAGCGGCGACAAGGGCGTCACCAGCAGCGACTACATTCTGCCCGGCGAACCACGCATCCGTGTACCCGCCCACACCTTCACCCCCACCGGGATCGCCGAGTTCGCCCGCGCGGTCACCGACACCCACTACCAACCCGCCACCGACCTACACGCCGAACTACGCCGGGCCGAGGAAACCCTCGAGTTCCGCCGCTCCAAAGGCCAAGAGTGGATATACGCAGGTCCGGGGGTGCGATGTGGTGGTCGGGGACGCCGATGATGGTCAGTGTTTCGGCGCGGGCGGTGGTGATGAGGTGTTCGACTCGCGCGCGGTCATCGTTGATGAGTGCCTCACGCACGTCGGTGAAGAATGCGGAGCGTAGTTGCGCGGTCCCTGCCGCCGATGACAGCGGCGGACGGCTATCGCATTTGGGGTCGTCGAGGACCCATTGCACGTCGTCGATCAACTCCGCGCGGGTGCGCGAGGCGGACACCAGACGCAACGCGACGAGACGTTGGAGCCGCGGAATACTGCGGCCGCGGCCGCAGTTGAACGGTGCGACGGTGACGGGCTCACTGCCCCGGGCCTCACCCCATTCGCCGCTGCGAGCGGCCACTCGCCGAGAGGCGCACTGACCGGCACCGTCCGGCTACACACTGAAGCCGTCAACCCCATCCACGGGTTGGCGGCTTCAGTCGTTCACCCACGGCGCGAGAGGAAGGTGCAGCCACCGTGCCTGGTATGTCACCGATGCTCGCGACGCCCGGTCCCCCTCCATCAGGTTCGGGCTGGTCGTGGGAGATGAAGTGGGATGGTCAGCGCTGTGTCGCCCGAGTCGCCCCGCGGTGAGGTGTTGCTGCTGAGCCGTAACCTCAGTCCGATCACCTCGACGTATCCTCCGAGATCGCGGCCGCTCTGGTGAAAGCCTCCGGTGGCCGCGACATGGTGGTCGACGGTGAGATCGTGACCCTCGACGTCGCCAGGCGGCCGTCATTCTCGCTTCTGCAACGCCGCATGCACACACCGAGGCCGGGCCGACGGCTGCTCGCCGATGTCCCCGCGATGCTCTACCTGCTCGACGCCCTGGAGCTCGACGGCACCGACGTCGCACCAGGCCGCGGATCCACAACTGGCCCGCGCTCTGACGCTACTCGGACTCGAGTGGACTACCGCCTAGACAGGCCTGAAATAGGCTGTGCCGCAACGTCGAACGAGTATGAGTCTGGCTCGACCAGCCGTGGTGCCTACGATCGTCTCTACGAGACCGGGATCGCCCACCTGCACCGTTACGTCGCCGCGCACGCCGCCAGCAATGCCGGAGAGGGCAAGGCTGATCGACGATTGCGACCCCTTCGAGATGCTCGCGAGCTCGCTCCTCATGGAGCAGGGCGAGCCGGAACTATCGCTCCGCGCACATCAGGGGTCAGACGGCCCCGATCAGCCGACGGGCCGGCCGACCGGCGTCGACAGGGGCAGGTTCACGAAGCTCGGCCGGTTCGGATCGAGCTGGATGTGCTGCGGGCGCAGACCCGACTCGTTGAGCAGCGGGCGCAGGGGGAGACCACGTGGGAAGTTCATCGAGAACACGTCGATCCGCAGGCGGTGACCCGGTTTGATGATCGCCTCGGTGGGCAGCAGACCGATGTCGACGCTGACCGGACGACCTGGCGCGACGCGCTGGCGTGAGGCCAGGGTCAGATCGTAGAACGGGTCGATGACGTCGCCGTTGGGAGCGAACTGCGATGCCGCGGGATCGTATCCGCGCAGGGACGCCATGACCTGGCCGGACGTGAGCACCTTCGACGTGCCGTCGGGCGCGACGTCGTTGAGGGTGGCGGTCCAGTAACCGTCGGTGGCGTCGAGCACCGTGTTCAGGCGGACGTTGGCGTAGCCCGACACGCTGCGTGTCGTCGTCAGCGGGGGAGTGGTGAACGTCAGGGCGGCACGTTCGGAGATCCGCGCGTCGTCGGCGCAGAACGGGAAGATCGCGAGCGCACCCGCCAGCTGCTGGGCCGCGTCGCGCGAGCACATGGTCGCCAGACCGGGAGCGATGGTCATACGCGCACGGGAGCCGGGCGTCGCCGTGGTCAGACTCCCGTCTCGCACCGCGTGCGCGGCGGTCCCGCTGCGCCGGTCGCTGAGGTAGAGGCGCTGGCGTTCCATACCGGCCCTCGGGAACTGCTTCGCGGTGATCCACGCATCGCCGACCTGCTTGAGGTTGACCGGACCGTAGGAGTCGATGCCGTTGTCGATCCCCTTGAGCCACTTGTCGAACCAGGCCTTCTGCAGGACGTCCAGCCGGGGTGGCGTACCACGCCGGCCCTCCTGTCCACCACCGATCGTCAGGTGGTATCCGTCGCCCATGATCAGCTGCTTGCGGCCCGGCGGCAACGGGATCTTGTTGTACATGCGCACTTCACTGTTGGTGAAGAGGTCGAACCAGCCGCCGTAGATCATCGTCGGCGTGCTGATCCGATCGGCGTGGTCGAGCCATGACGACCGGGGCTCGGAACCGTTCTCCAGCAATGCCTTCAGGTTCGGCGGCACCGACGGGATGTCCGGCGTGAGCAGAGCGGCGAAGAGCTGCGGATAGAACGTGAAGGGATCGGAGATGCGGTCGGACAGCCACTTCCAGTCGAAGGTGCCGTTCAGCATCGACGCGACATTCGGGATCATCTTCGTCGTGTTGACCAGGGTCAGCCACAGCGGCAGGAAGCCGACACCGAGCGCGCCGCCCGGCGCGACGATGTCGCGGATGAGGTCTCCGCCTGGTTCGACCGGGAAGATCGCCTTCAGGGCCTCGGGATTCTTGTTCGCGGCCTGGATCTGATTGATTGCCGAGTACGAGACACCCGACATGCCGACCTTGCCGTTGGACCACCGCTGCTTCGACGCCCAGTCGATGACCTCGATCGTGTCGCGCTGCTCGCGCGACTGGAACACATCCCAGACGCCCTGCGAGAAGCCGGTTCCGCGCACGTCCACGACGACCTGCGTGTACCCGCTGCGAACGAGGTCGAAGTCGACGAGGAAGGTCTTGGCCCCGCCGTCGCGAATCGTCTCCGCGATGTCGGTGATGCCGTCGATCGGGGTGCCCGACAGATTGATCGACCGAGCCACCTGCAGGAGGTAGGGCTCGAGGACCGGGTTCTGCATGACCGCTGAGCCCACCGTCGTGATCAGCTTGGTGTACGGGGTCATGTTCACGATGACCGGCGTCTTCGTCGACGTTGGGCGTTCGCGGGCGTCGGCCGGGCGGTACACGTTGGCGCGGAGGACCGTGCCGTCGCTCATCCGGATCGGGACGTCCCAGGTGACATTCACTCCCGCATAGGGCTGCGGTCCGTCGTGGCTCGCCTGCCACCGCACGGCATCGGCACCTCCGCTCGGCCCGACCGGCGCGGCGCCCGCGACGGCGATCGGCGCCACCAGGGCGACGATCCCCAGCACCACTCCGACGAGAACCCCAATGCCCTTCGACCCGCTCATGCACACCCCCGCGTGTGAATCCGCCGGTCACACGATGCGCAGCCGGCGATTGTCCGATCAAGCGTCCACAACGTAACACCCGTCCGGTGACGTGGGTCACGGGGCCTCTCAGTGAACGCTCAGCATCACTCGACGGTCGGGGCGCAGGTGATGGGAGTCAGTTGACGCTGAGATCGATCGGATGGGTTGCCAGGAGCGGCTTGGGCCACGGTTGCCGACGCAAGACGTCGAACCACACGTCCGACGAGGGAGAGGCGAGCAGATCGCGGGGGAGTGCCGAGGCGACCATCCAGCTGAACTGATCGAGTTCGTCGTCGAGCTGTCCCGCTCCCCAGCCGCTGTAACCGGCGAAGATCCGCACCCCGTCCAGAAGCTCGGCGAGTGGTTCGGGATCGGCGTCGAGGTCGACGAGCACGACCCGGCCGTCGACCGGCCGCAACGCGGGCACGTCGTCGATCGCGACGCCGGGCTTCACGACGCCGAGGCACAGCGCCGCTTCTTGATTGACCGGCCCGCCGATGTACAGCGCGCGCGGCGAGGCCGCGAGGTCGGTCCACTGTGGAAGCAGGTTGTGCACGGCCGTCTGGCTCATGCGGTTGAGGATCACGCCCAGACTGCCGGCCTCGTTGTGCTCGATGATGTAGATGATCGTCCGGGCGAATGTCGGCTCGGTGAGGTCGACAGAGGCGATCAGCACGGAACCGGGCCGAACTCGCGGAGACGGATCCGCATCCCAGGGGACGCCGGGCATACGGCCTCCACCACCGCCTTCCGCCGCATGGTCTCCGGGGCGGAATTCCGGTGTGGGATCGTCTGCGTCGTCACCTCCGGCCACCCGACCATCATCGCACGTTCGCAAATTCGGGGACCGACGCTCGGCCTCTGCATCCTGCGTCAGCTCTGTACCCTGAATCAGTGAACAGCACCCAGTCCGCCCGCGAGCAGCGCGGGTGGTCGGTGTTCTTCCAGTCGCTGCGCTCCTCGCCGGGCCTCGGCCGACTCCTCTCGGTCCGCCTGTCCAGTCAGATCACCGATGGCATCTTCCAGGCCGCACTCGTCGGCAGCATCCTGTTCAACCCCGAGAGGCACGCGGATCCCCTCGCGGTGGCGGGCGGCCTCGCGGTGCTGCTGTTGCCGTACTCACTGATCGGGCCGTTCGCCGGAGCTCTCCTCGACCACTGGGATCGCCGCAACGTCCTGCTGTACGCCAACCTGCTGCGCGGTGTGATCATCGGGCTCGTGGCGCTGGCCGTGGCCTCCGGCGCACCCGACGTCGTCGTCCTCGTCTCGGCACTCGCCGCCACCGGCGCGAGCCGGTTCGTGGCGGCCGGGCTGTCCGCGGGCCTCCCGCATGTGGCGCGGCGCGACGTCATCGTGGCGACGAACGCGCTCTTCACCACCCTCGGCGGCGCGATGCTGAGTGTGGGTCTGGGAATCACGCTGGGCCTGCGCGCGGTGTTCGGCGACGACAACGTGGGCAGCGCGCTCACCATGCTCGCCGGGATCGTGCTCGCCGTCGTGTCGGGTGGCCTGGCCCACGGATTCCGGCCGCTGCAGCTCGGGCCGGACGAGCCCGACGACCCGGGACGGTCGGCCATGCACGCGGTCTCGGTGGGACTCTGGCACGGCGTCCGTGCGGTGGCACACCACCGGACAGTCGCCGCCGCGCTCTCCGCGATCGGGGCGCACCGGTTGGTGTTCGGCATGAACACGCTGATGATCCTGGTACTGACCCGGCAGATGGGTCCCGGCGACGGTCTCGACCGGGTGAGCCTCGTCATCGGGTTCACCGGAGTGGGCGCATTTCTCGCCGCGGTGGTCACACCCATCGCAGTGGCCCGGGTCGGCCGGTACGCGACCCTCCTCGGCGCGCTCGCGGCCGGCGCGGTGGCCGAGCTCACCGTGCTCACGTTCGATTTCGTGGTGATCTGCGGATCGGCCTTCGTCCTCGGGCTGATCGGGCAGATCGCCAAGCTGTGCGGGGACCTCGCCATGCAGGTCGACGTCGGCGACGCGGTCCGCGGTCAGGTCTTCTCGGTCCAGGACGCCGTCTTCAACGTCGCGTACGTGGGCGCGGTGACCGTGGCCGCCCTGGCGATCCCCGACGACGGACGGGCGGCGGCGCTCGTCGTGCTGGGCGTGGTGCTGTATCTCGTCGGAATCCTGGTGGTGCGGGTGCTGCACCCTCGAGGCGACGCCGCACCCGGGCACACGAAGGCTCGTTCCGCCGTCACCGATCCCGCCGCGTGAATCGGGGATCCCGGCGTTCGTAGGCGGTGTCGGCGAACCCGTCCCCGTTCAGATCGGTCAGCATCACATCGTGTGTGCCGTCTCCGTCGGAGTCGACGTAGAGGCTCGCGCCGACGATCCTTCCCGCCCTCTCCGTACCCACCAGCTCCGCATCGGTGTCACCGTCGTCGTCGAGATCCAGACGCAGCGCGTGCGATCCCGGCTGATCCGTCGCCTCGGGGTCGTCCGGAGAGGGCGGAGTTGCTCCGGGGCCGATGTCCTCACGCCCCACGGGCCGATCCCACAACCCGGCACCCGAGTCGCGGTAGAACGCATCGGGTCCGGTGTGGGCGTCGATGTCCAGCGCCGCCACGTCGGCCACGCCATCGGCGTCGGTGTCCCACATCGCGTCGTCGCGGCGCCCGTCCCCGTCGAAGTCGAGCAGGACCGCATCGGACACGCCGGGCGTGCTGCCGAGGGTCAGATCCGCCGGCGAGGACCAGCGGGTCAGCGAACCATCGCCGGACCCGAAGAAGTACTCGATCACCGGCTCCATGGGTTCTTGGACGCAGCGGGAGGCGAATCGGTTCCCGGTACGAGGTCGGGGTCGGCCTCCCGCGGGATCCGCACGCACCCGGCGGATGACCACGCCGGAGGCCACCCGGTAGGTTGTGGCGCATGTACGTCAGCGATCTCGGCGAGCAGTGGCACGCGGCACGACTCGAGCCCGCCCTGGCACACCTCGACTCCGCGTCGGCGGGCCGCTCGTCCTACGCGCTCATCGGCGCGATGACCGCACACCTGTGGCGTGAGACCGAACGCGGATCGTATGTCGCCGCCGACGATCGCGCCGACGAGATCGCGCGTGACACAAGGAACCTCGCTGCACTCCTCGGGCACACGGGAGACGAGATCGTCTTCCGCGAGAGTGCCCGCGCCGCATTGCGCGCGCTGCTCACCAACTGGAGCCTTCCGGTCACGTCGACGGTGTGGGTCGCCAAGAACGAGTTCGGGCCCAACCTGGAGGAATTCGAGCGCCGCGGCTACGCCGTCCGCACCATGCCCGACGGCGACGTCTACGGCCACGTGGACACCGACGCACTCGAGAACATGCTGCAGTTCGAGCAGCCCGACTTCATCCACGTCTGCCACATCGGCTCGATGTCCGGTGTGGTGCAGCCGGTCACGCGCATCGTCGAACTCGCTCACCGCGCCGGGGTGCCCGTCGTGGTCGACATGGCGCAGTCCGTCGGTCACGTCCCCACCGTCACCGGAGCCGACGTCGTCTACGGCACCAGTCGCAAGTGGCTCACCGGTCCGCGTGGTGTCGGGTTCGTCGCGGTGCGCCGAGACTCGTTGCGGCCGGTGCAGATCGACGGCTCGGAGGCATTCATCGCGGGACGCCTCGGGCTCGGCGTCGCCGTCCGCGAACTCCTCGACATCGGACAGCAGCGGGTCTTCCGCGAACTCGCGAAGATCGGCAAGGCCACCCGCGAGCGACTCCACGGCATCGCGAGCTGGGAAGTCCTCGAACCGATCGACGAACCGTCGGCCATCGTGACGCTCGCACCGCCGCCGGGATGGCAGTTCGGCGACGTCGCGGCGGCCCGGGACAAACTGCTGTCCCTCGGTGTCCTGGTCACCGCGGCCGACACCTGGCGGGCCCCGCTGGCCACCGAACACCCGGTGCTCCGTCTCAGCCCGCACCTCGACGCGCGCCGCGACGAACTCGACCGCGTCGCCGACGCGCTGCGGACGATGGGCTACTGACGGGCCGGGGCTCGTGAGGTGCTCAGCCGAGCACCTCGCCGACGATCTTCTCGACGTCCGGCCGGGCGGCATCGGCATCCCGCGGCACCAGCCCGATACGGGTGCGTCGATGCAGGATGTCGTCGGTGTCCAGCGCGCCCTCGTGGGTGAGCGCGAAAGCGATCTCGGCGCGCGTCACGTCGATGCCGGCGGTGATCTGTTCCAGCGGACGGTCCAGGGACGCGGCGGCCTTCACGACGGCCGGCGCCTCGCCTCCGAAACGCTGTACGAGCGATGTGGGCAGTCCGCTCTCAGCGGGGCTGCGCAGTGCCCCGACCAGGGGAGTGGTGGTCGTGACACACTCGCCGGCCGCGAGATCGGTGGTCGCGAGCGCTGCGTCGACGGCGTCCTGCGCCATCCGCCGGTAGGTCGTGAGCTTTCCGCCCAGAACACTGACGAGCCCGTCGCCGCGCGTGCGCACATGATGCTGACGCGAGACATCGGCGAGCGCCTCCGACGCGCCTCGGTCCGCCGAGGCGCGGGTGTCGACCAGGGGTCGCAGGCCGGAGAACGTTCCGATGATGTCGGCCCGTTCGATCGGCCTGGCCAACGCCGGGTTGAGTGCGTCGAGGAGGAAATCGATCTCCGACGAGTCGGGCGTCGGCACATCCGGGATGGGTCCGGGCGCCGCGACGTCGGTGAGACCGATGTAGACACGGCCGAGCTGTGCGGGCACGACGAAGACGAACCTCGACACCGAATTGCCGAGGGGGATTGTGAGTGCCGCCGAGGGGTGACCCAACGACGCTGCGTCGACGACGAGATGCGTTCCGCGGCTGGGACTCACGGCGATGGACTGGTCGACGTCGCCGGACCAGACCCCGGTGGCGTTGATCACCATGCGGGCGCCGACGTCGAAGCTCTCCCCGGTCAGCAGATCCGTCAGGGTGGCCCCGCGGCCGTCCACCCGGTCGGCCCGCGTGCGCGTCGCGATCGAGGTGCCGTAACCGGCCGCCGTCCGCGCGAGGGCGACGACGAGACGGGCGTCGTCGATAAGCTGGCCGTCAGCGGTGGAGATCCCGCCGCGCAGACCGACCGGCGACAGGGTGGGGCAACGCCCGAGCGTTCCCACCGGCGAGAGCCGTGCGGGCGGCGGCAGGACCGAATCGGGGGTGCCGGCGTGGCGACGCAGCAGGTCACCGGTCCGGAGACCGAACCTGATGATGGAGGCCTGCCGGCCGCCACGGTCGGGGATGATCTGCCGGAGAGGGGCGATCAGATGCGGGGCTATCGCTGTCATCAGGTGATGCCGCTCGATCGCGCTCTCGCGTGCGATGCGGATGTCGCCCTTGGCGAGATAGCGCAGACCGCCGTGGACGAGCTTGCTGCTCCATCGCGAGGTGCCCGCCGCCAGATCGTCCTTCTCGACGAGCGCGACGCTCAGCCCGCGGGTGGCCGCGTCGAGCGCGACGCCCACACCGGTGATCCCCCCGCCCACCACCAGCAGATCGACGGGATCGCCCGAGGCGAGCCGGTCGAGAGCACGCGCACGGGTTGCCGCCGAGAGTGTCGCCATCAGAGTCGCACCGCCGTGTCGTCGACGGTCACGCGCTCACTCATCGACCGGACGGAGATAGCCGGCGACCACACCGTGGAGTTCGGTGCTCCACCCCTCGGCGAGGATGTCGGACACGAGGGCACCCGACTGGAGGAACGACTGTGCGATCAAAAGAACCATCGCCGCCATGCGCTTGGCATCGCCGGTACGGACCTGTCCGTGTTCCTGACCCTTCGACAGCATGTCGGCCAGGATCGCCAGCGCACTCTGCTGACTCGTGCCGAGCCGCTCGAAGACGTACGGCGACATGAAGTCTCGCTGCTCACGCCACAGCGACGCGATCAGCTCGTTGTTTCGCAGGGCCCCGACCACCGACACCACCTGATCGACCAGGGAGTCGAGGTCGGCGGGGTCGCCGGTGTCGACGATCGTCGCCTCGACGATGTCGAGCACCTCGCGCGTGAGCAGGCCACGGATGATCTCGGTGATGTCGGGCCACCGGCGATACACCGTCGGCCGGCTGACTCCTGCTTGACGCGCGACCTCGGACACAGTCACCTTGCGGCCGCCGCTACGCAGCAGGCAGCTCCGAGCTGCGTCCAGAACGAGATCGCCGATCTCCTCGTTACGGATTGCCATGATGTGTAACACTGTAACGGATCACTCAATCGGCGGGGGGCCGAGCACATGACAATCGAACACGCCACACTTGTGGCCAGTCCATACGCGCGCCACGGGACCGGACTGCGCGTCGCACATCAGGCAGCAGAACTCCTGCGTGCACACGACGTCGAGGTCGAGGTGATCGTCGGCGAAGACATCGCCGACGCCGCCGACCTCGCGGGTAAGGCAGCACGGGGAGACACCGACGTACTCGTCGTCGTGGGGGGCGACGGCACGGTACGTCTGGCGGTTGAGGCCAGCATCGGCTCGGGCAAACCGCTGGCCGTCATCCCGGCCGGTAGCGGCAACGACTTCGCCCGCAACCTGAACATCCCGCACGACCTGGCCGAGGCCGTCGGGGTCATCCTCGCCGGTCACCGCCGTGCCGTCGATCTCGGTCGGGTCAGCTTCCCGGACGGCCGGACCGCGCTGTTCAGCACGGTCGCGGCCACGGGCTTCGACGCGGCGGTCACCGCCCGCGCCATCGACATGCGATGGCCCCGCGGTCAGGCGCGCTACACGCTCGCCGCCCTGTGGGAACTCCTCCGGCTGCGGTCGCGGCACTATCAGGTGCGCGTCGACGATCAGGCCGTCGAATCCGATCTCATCTTCGCCGCGATCGGCAACACGACGTCCTACGGCGGCGGAATGAAGATCACTCCGCAGGCGTCGGTCACCGACGGCGAGATCGACGTCACCCTGGCGCTCAACCCGGCGCGCCGGGCTCGCTGGACGATCGCGCGTGTGTTCCCGAAGGTGTTCTCGGGCAAGCACATCGAGAGTCCCAACGTACGGACCATGCGTGGGACCGAGGTCGAGCTGTACTGCGATCCGCCCGCACTGGTCTCCGTCGACGGCGATCTCGTCGGGGAGCTGCCCGCGGTGTTCGAGGCGGTGCCGCACGCGATCGAGGTGTTCGCACCGGCGTCGACCCGATAGGGATTCGCTTCGGCAAAGCCGCGGGGAGAATCACCGGGCGCCGCGCGCGGCCCACCATTCCCGCAGTGCCTGCTCGGCCTCGTCGCGACTGAGCGGACCCCGATCGAGGCGGAGTTCCTTGAGGTGCCGCCATGCCTGCCCGACGATCGGGCCGGGCGGCACCCCGAGCAGCTCCATGATGGCGTTTCCGTCGAGATCGGGCCGGACCTTCTGTAGGTTCTCGGCAGCCTGGAGGTCGGCGATGCGCTGTTCGAGGTCGTCGTAGTTCTGCTGGAGTCGACGGGCACGACGCTTGTTGCGGGTGGTGCAGTCCGCCCGGACCAGCTTGTTGAGTTTGTCCAGCAGGGGACCGGCGTCGGTGACGTAGCGCCGCACAGCCGAATCGGTCCATGCCCCGTCGCCGTATCCGTGGAACCGCAGATGCAGAAACACCAGTTGCGCGACGTCGGCCACGACCGCCTTCGGGTACTTCAGGGCGCGCATCCGTTTGCGCACCATCTTC
The DNA here is from genome assembly GCF_051789125.1 of Gordonia terrae. Classification (GTDB taxonomy): domain Bacteria; phylum Actinomycetota; class Actinomycetes; order Mycobacteriales; family Mycobacteriaceae; genus Gordonia; species Gordonia terrae_A. Next base: position 5,220,921 of record NZ_CP196526.1, read on the forward strand.
GCGCCGACCACCTCGTGGTGATGGAAGCTGACCCCGCCGCCCGGCTCGTGGCGTCGCGTGGCGGGTTTGCCGATGTCATGAAGCAGTGCCGCCCAGCGCAGCACCAGGTCGGGATCGCCCTCCTCGAGGTCGATCGCCTGCCTCAGCACGGTGAGCGAATGCTGATAGACGTCCTTGTGCTGGTGATGCTCGTCGATGGTGAGCTTCATGCCCGGCACTTCGGGCAGCACCCGCTCGGCGAGACCCGTCTCGACCATCGCATCGATGGCCTCGATCGGGAACTCCCCGCAGATCAGCTTGTCCAGTTCGGCGCGTATCCGCTCGGCGGTGATGCGATCGATCTCACCGTTCATCTCGGTGATCGCCTGCCACACACGCGGCGCCAGGCCGAAGCCGAGCTGCGAGACGAACCGCACGGCCCGCAGCATGCGCAACGGGTCGTCGCCGAAGGACTGCTCGGGAGTCGCGGGGGTGTCGAGGACACCGGCGAGCAGTGCGGTCATGCCGTCGAGCGGGTCGCAGAAGTCCTGGGTTCCCGTGGCTCCGATGCGGACGGCCATCGCGTTGACGGTGAAGTCGCGTCGGACCAGGTCGTCGTCGAGCGTCGTGCCGAAGGTGACCTCGGGGTTGCGGCTGACCTGGTCGTAGGAGTCGGCGCGGAAAGTGGTGATCTCGATGAGATGGTCACCCTTGCGGACACCGACCGTGCCGAACTCGATACCGACATCCCAGAACGCGTCCGCCCAGCCTCTGAGCAGGCGTGACACCTGCTCGGGGCGGGCGTCGGTGGTGAAGTCGAGGTCGTTGCCGAGCCGCCCCAGCACCGCGTCGCGAACCGAGCCGCCGACCAGGTACAACTCGTGCCCCGCGGTCGCGAACAGGTCGCCGAGCGGGACCAGGACGTCGTCGAGATCGCGCAGCGCGATGGCAGCGGCCGCGAGCAGACGCGTACGCCGCTCGGGATCCGACACGGTCGGCCCGCCGTCCGACGGCACCGTGCCCGAAGGTGCTGCCCCGGATGGCGCGGCTCCCGACGATGAGTTCTTCACGGCTTGTCACCCTACCGTCGTGACACGCCACGACGTCACGGCGAGAGCGTCACGGCGGCGCCCGCGCGGTTCGTCGCCGACCCCCTACACGAGTCCTGCACACCTCGCGTGCGGATATCCACAACCTCCGTGCCTACGAGGCGTCCGGCCAAACAGCAGGTGACCAGCCGCTAGCATCGTGGAGTGTCCACCGATTCCTCGACCAACCCTTCAGACGTCAGTGGCGTCTCGTCGGGTGCGCACGGCGAGGACGCCGGCCAGGGGGATCAGGGCCCGGCCGGTCAGGGACGCCGTTCGCGCCGCGGTCGACGACGCCGGGGCCGCCGCAAGGGCGCGGCCACCGCGCACGGCTCGGCGCCGCAGAACAAACAGCCCGGCCTGAAACAACCCGGGCACAAACAGACCGGGCACCGGCAGGGCGGTCACAAGCAGACCGCCCACAATCCGGCCTCCGAGCCCGCTCCCTCCACCCACCACCCCACTCCCAACGACCTCGCGCGCGCCCGCACCGCCGACCCCGCCTGCCCCGACCCCGTCGAAGCCGAGTCGGTGGACAAGCTTCCCGTCGATCCCGACCGTGCGCGGCCACGCGTCACCCCGCCGAAGCCGTCGGACATGGTCGCGGTGACGGCGAAGCTCACCAAGACGGGTCTCACCCAGGCCGGCGGCAAGACCGCGAAGAACCGTCGGCGCGGCGCCCGCGCCGATCGGAACACCGACCGGCCCACCCCGGACCGGACCCACCCGGAGAAGCCACCCACCGACCGGTCGCATTCGGACCGCGGCGGCGAGAAGTTGCGCACCGTGCGGGAGACGTCGGCGGGCGGGCTCGTCATCTCCGATCTCGGACTGCCCATCGACGAACTCTCCGCGGCACTCATCGGTCGGGTCGATCGACGCGGCCGAACGATGTGGTCGCTACCCAAGGGCCACATCGAGACCGGCGAGACCGCCGAGCAGACCGCGATCCGGGAGGTCGAGGAGGAGACCGGCATCCAGGGCACCGTGGTGGCCCCGCTCGGCAAGATCGACTACTGGTTCGTCAGCGAGGGCCGTCGCATTCACAAGACGGTGCACCACTATCTCCTGCGATGCACCGGTGGCGAGCTCTCCGACGCCGACTATGAGGTCTCCGAGGTGGCGTGGGTGCCGTTACACGAGCTACCGCGTCGCCTCACGTACTCTGACGAGCGACGTCTCGCCCGGATGGCCCGCGGCGTGATCGCCGATCTCGCCGCCGACCCCACACGGTTGGCTCAGTCCGAGGCCGAGAGCATCCGGACCGAACCCAACGCCTATGAGAAAGCCGCCGCCGCACGCAACCAGCGCCGCAACGAGCCACCGCCCCCGGTGCGTCCTCGTCGGCGCCGACGCCGTCCCCGACGGCCCGCGGCCGGCGATGGCTGAGCCGCGTTCCTTCTCTCCCGACTTCGGTCGGTCCCGACGTCCACCGCTGTCCAGGGTGTCGCGTTCCGGCGTGCGCACCGCCTCCGCACTGGCCGTCGTTCTGGCGATCGTCGGGCTCATGGCGTTGCCGGGCGCGACCACCCCGGCGGCGGCGGAGCCCGGAACGGGCGGCGGCGCAACCACGTCGGATGCCGGTGACACCGAGCAGCAGAACCCGGGACGATTCGCCCGCATCGTCATCGACTCGATGAGCCCGAACATCGTGACCACGACGAGCCGTCCGGTCGTCACCGTGAGCGGGCGCGTCGAGAACGTCGGCGACCGTTCGATCACCGACCTCACCATCAGACTCGAGCGTGGCGATCCGGTGGCCACCGCGTCGGGGCTGCGCACCGGCCTGGCCGACAACGACCCCGCCGTAGCGGTCGCCGGTCCCTTCGAGGCGCTCACCGACTCGCTCGCCCCCGGCGAGAGTGTCGGCTTCCGGATGTCGATGTCCCTGTCGGCGACGACGGGTCCGGCCGGTCAGGGTCTCGCGATCTCCCGCACGGGTGTGTACCCCATGCAGGTCAATGTCAACGGCACGCCCGAGTACGGCAACACCGCGCAGGTCGCGGGGTCGCGGATGCTGTTACCGGTGCTGTCGTTGCCTCCCGACGACACGCGCGCCGCCGACTATGTCGATCCCAGTTCCGAGTACTCCTCGGCCGAACCGGTCCCGGGTCTCGGACCGGACGGTTCGGTGTCGGCGAACCTGTCGAGTCCGGCGCGTATGACCATGCTCTGGCCGTTGGCGGCGCCGCCGCAGCTCGCTCCGGGCGTGCTGGGCGGCAACACCGAACCGGTACGTCTCATCAACGAGGACATGGCACGGTCCCTCGGCGACGGCGGACGGCTCAACGAACTGCTCAAAGCATTACAGCGGGTGGTCGGCGAACCACCCCGCGAGCAGTCGGGGTCGGCCGTCTCGGAGGCGTCCGCGCCCACGACGTCGGAGGACCCGGAGCCGACGGTGCTGCCCGGCTCCGAGAAGCTCGCCGAGAGCATGTGCCTGGCCGTCGACCCCGACCTCGTCATCACGGTGCGTGCGATGACGCTCGGTTACGAGGTCTCCGACAACCCGGCCGATCCCACTGCCGCGACCCGGCCCGGCAGCGGAGCCGACGCCGCCGCCCGATGGCTGGACGCGCTGCGCTGGACCGCGGGCCGGATGTGCGTCGTGGCCCTGCCGTTCGCGCAGGCCGATCTGAGCTCGCTGACCAGGATCGGCAACGCGGGCCTGACCGATGCCGCGCTGCGGTCACCCGCCGACATCGTCGACACCGTCCTCGGGGTGCGCAGTGTGCGCGGCCTGTCGATTCCGGCGCTGGGCGCCATCGACGACGATGGTGCGGAGGCCCTCGAACAAGCCCAGGTCTCCGCGACGGCGGTGGCGTCGAATTCGGTCGTTCCCACCGGCCGCCGAAGCGACACCGGCCGGTACCGGGTCGGCGGGCTCGCGACGCAGACCTATGACGCCCCGATCACCGCCTCGCTCGCGGGCATCGGGACCGCACCGAGCACACCGGCGCTCACGCCACCCGGCCAGCGCGTCGACCTCACCGACGAATCCCCGGGCAGCCGACGGCAGACCGCCATCGGAGCACTGGCGTACCCGGCGATCGCCGCGCCCGACCCCGCTCCCGCATCGGGGACCCCGTCCACCGCGACCCGTGATCCGGTCGTCGGCAGGTCCGCGTTCCTGGTGCCCCCGACGTATTGGTCTCCGACGGTCGCGGACTCGGAGGCGATCTTCGCCACGGCCCGGCTCCTGCTCGAGTCGGGGGCGGCCACCCCGACCCCGCTGCCGGCGCTCGCGGCCGATCTCGCCGACACGCCGGACCCCGCCCGCCTGACGGATCCGGCCGGAGTCGGTCCGATCAGCCGGATCGGCTCGGTCCTGACGACGGATGCGACCGCGGCCATCCGACGCAATGTCGAGGACAGCTGGCAGTTCGAGGGTTCGCTCGTGCGCTCGGCGGACGTGGCCGCGACGCCCGAGCGCTACATGTCCCCGCTGCGGGAGGACCAGCTACGCGCGATCCGGTCACCGGACGCCCGCGGCACAGCGGTGTACACCCATCTCCGGCGCATGCAGTCCGAGCGGATCGGCGCTGTGTCGTCGACGCTGCACCGGATGGGCCAGTCGGTGAGCATCCTCGATCCCGGGGGCCGCTACACCCTGGCGTCCGAACGCAGTCCGCTGCTCCTCGTGGTGAGCAACGACCTCGCTCTTCCCATCCGGGCCCGCCTCATCACCTCGGAACCGAAGGACATCGAGATCGGCGATCTCGGTGTGATCGAGATCCCGGCACGCGGGACGCGACAGATCCAGCTCCCGACGCGCGGCGAGACATCCGAGGCCATCAGCGTCGAGATCCAGCTGTCGACGGTGACGGGAGTGTCTCTGGGTGAGCCCATCAGTCTGTCGGTGCACACCAATGCCTACGGCAAACCGCTGTTCTACATCACGATCATCGCCGGAGCAGCTCTCGTCCTGCTGACCGCACGCCGACTCTGGCATCGCTTCCGCGGACAACCCGACCCCGCGGATGCCGACCGCCCCGAGCCCGACGAACTGGAACGGATGCTCGCCGGAAGCGGGTATCAGGAGCGACGTCGTACCCTGCAGAGCGAGGGTCGGATGCATGACGAGGATGCGGGCGACGACCCCTCATGACCGACTTTCGACGACCTGAGGACGGCGGCAGAAGCGACGTGACCCGGAACGATGAGCCGCGCGCACCGCGGCCGGGGCAACCCGGCGCGGGGCCGTCCCAGCGTCCCGGCCGTGCCGTCCCGCAGAAGATCCCACCCGGCCGCGTCCCGCCCACCAGGGTTTCTCCGGATCGGGTGACCCCGACGCCGGCGGCCCCGCGACGCCCGCTGCCGCCCCAGTCCGAGGCGGCGACCCGGCACATTCCGTTGCCGACATCGCGCGCACGACGCCCAGTGGGCGGTCCGGTGCCGGCGAAGGCAGCCGCCGGGCCGTCGGGCCGGGTGTCCACCTCGCCCGATCCCCGTCATCGACCGAGCGTGCCCGACGAGAACGCCGGGGCCGTCGGTGTGGCCGACGAGGCCGCGTCGTCGACGGGCCTGGCGCGGGACTCGGACTCGAGCATCCTGCGGACCAGCGGCTCGATCGCGATCGCCACCCTCTTCAGCCGGATCACCGGATTCCTGCGGACGGTGCTCATCCTCGCGATGCTCGGGCCGGCGATCGCCTCGGCATTCCAGGCCGCCGACGTGCTGCCGAACATGATCGCCGAAGTCGTCCTCGGTGCCGTGCTGACCGCGATCGTGATCCCGCTGCTCGCCCGCGCGGAAGCCGAGGATCCCGACGGCGGCCAGGGTTTCATCAACCGCATCTTCACCATCACGGTCGTCGTACTCGGCTCCGCCACGGTGATAGCCGTCATCGCCGCCCCACTGCTGACCTACCTCAACCTCGGGGACGGCCAGGTCAACCGCGAACTCTCCACCGCCCTCGCCTACCTGCTGCTCCCGGAGATCCTCTTCTACGGGCTCTCGGCGCTGTTCATCGCGATCCTCAACCTCCGCGGCCACTTCAAACCCGGTGCCTGGGCTCCGGTACTCAACAACGTCGTGCAGATCACGACGCTGGTGCTCTACGCGGTGGTGCCCGGCGAGATCACGCTGAACCCGGTCCGGATGAGCGATCCGCAGCTGCTCGTCCTCGGCATCGGCTGCACGCTGGGTGTGGTTCTGCAGGCGTCGATCCTGGTGCCGTTCCTGCGAAGAGCCGGCGTCCGCCTGCGGCTGGAGTGGGGCATCGACGCGCGGCTGCGCCAGTTCGGCAACATGGCGGTCGCCATCGTGGCCTATGTCGCGCTGCTGCAGGTCGGCCTGATCGTCACCTATCGCATCGCCTCCTCGGCCGACGCGTCGGGTGTCAGCATCTACTTCACCCACTGGCAGTTGCTGCAGCTGCCCTACGGCGTGCTGGGCGTGACGATCCTGACGGCGATCATGCCCCGGCTGTCGCGCAACGCCACCGCCGACGACACCAAGGCCGTGGTCGACGACCTGTCGCTGGCGACCCGCCTCACGATGGTCGCGCTCGTCCCGGTCGTGTCGTTCATGACGTTCTTCGGACCTGCGATCGCCATCGCCGTGTTCAACTTCGGCAAGTTCGACGCCGCCTCGGCGTCGCAGCTCGGTTCGGTCCTCGCCTGGGGTGCGTTCACCCTGATCCCGTATTCGATGACGCTCGTCCAGCTGCGCGTGTTCTACGCCCGCGAGGATGCCTGGACCCCGACATTCATCGCTCTGGGCATCACCGTGGTCAAGGTCGCGTCGTCGTACCTGGGACCGGTGCTGTTCGACGATCCGCAACTGATCGTGCGATGGCTCGCCCTGTCCAACGGCCTGGGCTACCTCATCGGTGCGATCGTCGGCCATTTCCTGCTGCGGAGCCGGCTCCGCGGGGCACGACTGACCGACGTCACCCGGACATCGCTGGTGACCCTGGCGATCTCTCTCGGCGTCTCGGCGACCGTGTGGGCGGTCGCGAAGATGACCGGTCTCGACCACATGATCGGCTGGTTCGGCAAGGTCGGTTCGGTTCTGTACCTCGCCCTCACCGCGGGTGTGGTGCTCGCGGTGACCTACGCCGGTCTCGCCGCGGCCCGCGTCCCGGATGTCGTGGCGATCGGCATGGCGGTCCGTCGCGTGCTGGGCCGTTTCATCCCGGCCCTCGCCCCTCCCGCGCAGCCCGATCGCGAACAGTCACCGGCGATCACAGTTCAGTTTCCGCGGGTCACCGCCGACGAATCGCTCCCGTACTCTGGTCAGGTACAGGTGCTGCGCCGCTTCGACAGAGGTACGGCGACGTGGCAGTCGTACTACGTACACACCGGTGGCGCGATCGGCGCACATCGGGATGTACGCCCCATCCCCGAGGTCGCGCCGGTTCCGCGCGACATCAGATACCGCAGGAGAGGAGTGCGTCGCGTGAGTGACAGTGAGGTCGACACCACTGCTCCCACCGGGCCGCCCGTCGAACCCGACGCCGACGGCACCCAGACTCCTCCCGCCACCCCGAACACCGGCGCCGGTACCGCCGACACCCCGGACTCCGCACGCCGACGCGGTCCCCGCCTCGTGCCGGGTGCCGCCGTGGCCGGCGGACGGTACCGGCTCCTCGAGCAGCACGGCGGCAGCCGCGGCCTCCAGTTCTGGCGGGCACAGGACATCAACCTCGACCGCGAGGTGGCCCTGACCTTCGTCGACGCTGAGCAGCTCGCGCCACCGCCCGAGCGCGGGCAGTCCGCGAAGATCTCCGATCAGGGGCCGCAAGCGGTGCTGTCGCGCACGCTCCGGCTCGGTCAGATCAACTCCGACGGTGTGGCGCGTGTCCTCGACGTCGTCCGCGGCTCGTCGGGTGGCATTGTCGTCGCCGAATGGGTCCCGGGTTCGTCGATGGCCGATGTCGCCAGGTCCGGGCCGTCGCCCATCGGTGCCGCTCGCGCGGTTCGTTCGCTCGCCGCGGCAGCCGAGATCGCGCACCGGTCCGGCGGCGCACTGTCCATCGACCATCCCGACCGGATCCGGATCAGCCACGACGGCAATGCCGTCCTCGCCTTCCCCGGCACACTCGCCGGCGACGACAAGGCCTCCGATGTCCGCGGACTCGGCGCGGTGCTCTACGCCCTGCTGCTCAACCGCTGGGCGCTCGACCCCGAGACCGGCTCGCGGTTGGTCACCACGGCAGACGTCACCGAGCCGGTCGGCGGGATACCCGTCGCGGCCCCGGGCGACGACTCCCAGCCGATCGAGCCCCGCGCCGCCAAGCCGGACATCCCGTTCGAGATCTCGGCGGTCGCCGCACGGGCCCTCGACGGGTCACGCGGCATCCGCACCGCCGCGACCGTGCAGCACGTCCTGGACCAGGCGACGGTCGTCGACCTCAACACCGACATGCTGCCGGCGATCACCGACGCCGACGCCCCGCCACCTGTGACGGTGGCGCCGAGGATGGGCAGCGGGGACGGCAAACCTCCGCGCCGCAACGTGGCGCTGCTGATCGGGGCCGGACTCCTCGCGCTGTTCGTGATCATCGCCCTGATCCTGGGCGCCACCAATGTCTTCGGCGGCAGCGACGGCTCGAGCGACATCGACTCGATCATCACCAACACCGAACCCGCACCGACGCCGGGCGCGAATGCCCCGGCCCCGCCGGCAGGACAGCCGGCATCGGCGGCCATCCCGTTGCAGTCGGTGTCGGTCGTCGACTTCTCGTCCCAACCGCCGGATAACTCGGCGAACGTCCGTAACGTCATCACCGGGGCGGCCCCACCGTGGGAGACCGACAACTACCGGGGTCGGCCCGACTTCGGTGGTCTCAAACAGGGTCTGGGCTTGATGTTCGACCTGGGCTCCGAACGCGCCGTCAAGTCCGTCACCATCGAGACGCCGACCCCCGGCATGGACGTCGAGATCCGCTCCGCCCCGTCAGCCCGGCCTGCCTTCGCACGGACCACGCCGGTCGCCGCGGGCCGAGTCGGTCAGAACTCGACCACCATCCCGATCGCGGAGCCGCTCGAGAGCCGCTACGTGATGGTGTGGATCACCAGCCTGCCGAGCGCGTCCGGGGGCTATCAGGCGGAGATCTCGCGCATCACGATGGCCGGCTGACCCGCTTCGTCGAATCCCGTTCCGCCGCCGTCTCTTCGACGTCGGTCGAGGGCTGCACCTGTCCGTTCGGCGCCCACCCCGGTGGGCCGAAGATGTAACCGAGCCGGGCCCGCCACGTCGACGCAGACCGGACATCCCGTGCGATGGCCGCATATTCGTGCGTCTGTAGGCGCCAGATGTTGTGCGTACCCACGGGTTTCGTGAGCCCGTAACGCGGGCGTCGGATCTCTGGGGCGAACGAGCCGAACAACCGGTCCCAGACGATGAACACCCCGCCGTAATTGCGGTCGAGATACTCCGGATCGCACCCGTGGTGCACCCGGTGGTGGGACGGCGTGTTGAAGACGAACTCGAACGGCGCCCACATGGTGCCGATCCGCTCGGTGTGGATCCAGAACTGGTAGACAAGGTTCAGAGAGTAGGCGAAGAACACCAGTGCGGGCGGAACTCCCAGCAGCGGCAACGGGATCCACATGAGTACGGCGGCGCTGATGTTCCATTTCTGTCGCAGCGCGGTGGCAAAGTTGAAGTATTCGCTCGAGTGGTGGGCCTGGTGTGTCGCCCACACCAGTCGCACCCGGTGGGACACCCGATGACTCCAGTAGAAGAGGAAGTCGACCCCCAGGAAGGCGATGACCCACGTGTACCACTCACCGATGGGTAGCTGCCACGGCGCGACATACGCGAACAACGCTGTGTAGAGCAGCAATCCGAGAAACTTCCAGAACGCGCTGGTCGCGATCGAGACCAGCCCCATGGTCACGCTCGACCGTGCATCGCGAGAGTCGTAGGCACCCGGCCGCGCCCGGCGGTCTGTCCCCTCCGCGGACACGGACGGTTCGTCATCGTGGTCGTGCTCGAGCTTGGCCGCCGCCCACCACTCGATGGCCAGCAGGGTCACGAAGAACGGGATGGCGAGCACGGTCGGCTCACGCATCGGCTCTGGCAAGAACTCCAGCACGGCGTCGTCCCCTCCTCGGGCCTCATCTGACACGCCTACGTGTCACTTACTTCTGACAAGGTATCGTGTCAGAAGTTGCCCTGTAAACCCCGCCCGGTGAAGGAGACGCTCGATGTCGGTTCCGTCGACCCCGTCCACCAACGCCCAGGGCACGGGCACGGGCAGGCGCTACGGGGGAGCCGACCCCGCCGAACGTCGCGAGCGGCGTCGAGCAGCTCTGATCGCTGCGGGCCTCGACGTCTTCGGCAAGGACGGGTACGCGAAAGCCTCGGTCAAGAGCGTCTGCGACCAGGCGGGCCTCACCCAGCGGTACTTCTATGAGTCGTTCACCGACCGGGCCGACCTGCTCGTGGCCGTCTACGACGACAGCGTTGCGTTCGTACGTGCCGCGACGGTCGCGGCGGCTGCTGGAACAGCAGGGTGGGAGTCAACCACCGCGGCGCAGGACCGTGAACGCGTCGAAGGCATTGCACCCGAGGATGTTCCGGATGCCGCGCGCTCGGCACTCGGTGCGTTCATGTCGTGCCTGGGGGACGATCCACGACGTGCCCGCGTGATGCTGGTCGAGGTGGTCGGGGTGTCCCCGGAGATCGAACGCGTCCGTATGCGAGCGATCCACGAGTGGGCCGACCTGATCCTCGCCCTCGCACGCGGGTCCCGCCCACCGTCGGACCGCGAACGCCTCGCCTCGGTGGGACTCGTCGGCGCGGTGACGCAACTCCTCGTCGACTGGTATGTCGCTCTCGAGGAAGGCGCCGGCGAGGGGAGTGCGCGCGCACGACGCACCTCCCTCGACGACATCCTCGACGTCTGCGTCGAGCTGTTCGTCGCCGCATACGGCCGACTCCTGGCCTGATCCGCGGACCGTGCGCGCCAAAACGCCACGAGCGCACCGGCGCCGGGTGTAGATTTCGACTCATTCTGCTTCGAGCTGTCGGACCCGTGGTCCGGGAGGTGTCCGATGAGCACTGCATCCGACCGTGCGCGACAACTGGATCTCGTTGCGCGACTTCAATCGTCGTATCCCGAGCTCCCCGACGCCCCGACGCCGGACCTGCTCGACCACTCGCGCTTCGTCGCCTACATGAAGCCGGTACACGACGTCGGTGGCGAACCCGATGCGCCGATCTTCTACGAGGGCAAGGCCTACGAGGAGTGGGAGCACATGACCTACGTCATGTGCGAGGTCCTGGCATGGCGAGGAATCTGGCTGTCCGAAGAACGGCGTCGCATCGGCAATGTCGACGTCGGTCGAACGGTCTACCTAGGTTTCCCCTACTACGGCCGATGGTTGCTCGCGGTCGCCAGGATCCTGGTGGAGAAGCACCACATCGCGCTGGGCGAGCTCAGCGAGCGCATGCTCGAGATCCAGGAGCGATATGCCGGCGGATTGGACGGGAGGCTGCCCGAGGCGCAACCGCGCAGCGTCGGCGACGGAGCCGATGTACCCCGCAACACCCATCACCGACACGCGGTCGGGATCGGCGATCCGCAGGTGTATGCCGGACGCGCGGGGGAGGCCGCCTTCGCGGTCGGTGATCGTGTCGTGGTCCGCGAGCTCCCGGTCCTGTTGTACACGCGGACACCCGAATACGTCCGCGGTGCGGTCGGAGAGGTGGCCGCTGTCGCGTACGAGAGTCCCGCACCCGAGGACGAGACCTGGGGGTTGTCGGACGCCCCGGCCGAATGGTTCTACGTGGTCCGCTTCGCCATGGGCGACCTGTGGCATGGATACAACGGACCCGCCGACGACACCCTCCAGACAGAGATCCCCGAACGCTGGCTGGCGCACGCCGGCGAGGAGGACGAAACCCTATGAGCGACAGCCACGATCATGATCACGACCACGACCACGACCACGCGCGGACGGTCAAGCCCATGGTGGACGAGATCACCGATTTCGAGGTGCTCGAGATCGCGCTGCGCGAACTGTGCATCGAGAAGGGGCTCTTCACCGCCGAGGAGCATCGGCGTTTCACCGAGTTCGCCGAGCAGATCGGACCGACGCCGGCGGCGAAGCTCGTCGCCCGCGCGTGGCTCGATCCCGACTTCGAACAGCTGGCCCTGACCGATCCGATGGCCGCGAGCAAGGAGGTCGGCGTGGATTGGCTGGAGCCGACCGGTTTCGGAACGCCCAGTGATTTCACGGCTTTCGAGATCCTCGCCGACACCCCGACGCTGCACCATGTGATCGTGTGTGCGCTCTGTTCCTGTTATCCGCGGCCGATCCTGGGTAACTCCCCCGAGTGGTACCGCACGCCGAACTACCGGCGCCGGATGGTGCGATGGCCCCGACAGGTGTTGTCGGAGTTCGGACTCCAGCTGCCCGAGGGTGTCTCGGTGCGCGTGCAGGACTCGAACCAGAAACACCGGTTCATGGTGATGCCGCAGCGCCCGGCGGGCACGGATGGTTGGACCGAAGAACAGTTGGCCGAGATCATCACGCGCGACTGTCTGATCGGTGTAGCCCTCCCGCGACCGGGTGTCACCACCAACGCCGTGTCCACCATCCGTCCGGCCGTCCACCCAGCGGGGGAGTGAGTCGATGACCACCGGGGACGGCTCCGGCACGTACGAACCTCTCGCCACGATCGTCGAGCGCGATCAGGTGTGGAGCCGCATGGCGTCGAAATACGGTGTGGAGAACCCTGTTCCGCCCTGGAAGACCAGCCTCGACGGTCTCTGCGATGCGCTCGATCGGGCTGCCGACACTCCGACGGGGTCCGATGGGATGGATCCGCCAGGGGGCGTCGAACGGCGGGACGAGGAAGACCGGTTGTCGTCGACCACCTATGCCACGCTGCCGTATCCGGAGAACCAGCTCGTCGCGCTGGCGCACACGCTGCTCGACCGCGGTGTCATCGACGAACGTGAGCTGAGGTCACGGATGGCGGCGATCCGCGCGCGACTCGAGACCTGAGGACGAATTCACCGGCCGCCCGCATCTGTACACAGGCGTCGCTCCTTCGGATGACGTCGGGTCTGCTCCACTACTCTCAGCCCATGGCCGGGGGGACTGACGCAACCGAGACGCGTACCGACGAGGAACTCCTGCATGCCCACCTCGCGGGCGACCCCGATGCCTTCCCGGATCTGATCAGACGGCACCTCGACTACCTGTACTCGGTCGCCTGCCGGACGAGCCAGAATCCCGAGGACGCCGCCGATGCCCTCCAAGACGCGTTGATCGCCGCGCACCGGACAGCGCACGATTTCCGGTCGGATGCCAAGGTCACGAGTTGGCTGCACCGCATCGTGGTCAACGCATGCCTCGATCGCATCCGGCGGAACAGGGTTCGCAGGACGCTCCCGCTGCCGGACTGGGACGTGCTTGCGATCGCCGACACCAACGACGAGATCGCCGGCGTCGACCTGTCGGTGTCCATCGGGCGGGCGCTGCACGTCCTGCCCGAAGGTCAGCGGGCAGCGATCGTGGCGGTGGATCTCGAGGGATACTCGGTCGCCGAGGCCGCGGCCATTCTCGGCGTGGCCGAGGGCACGATCAAGAGTCGCTGCGCGCGCGGACGGCTCCGACTCGCCCAGGTCCTCGGGCACCTACGTGAGTAGAGGATCGGTAACTCTCGGTGCGGCAAGCACTTCCACGAGTTCGAGGTTTAGTGGAACCGAATCCGCCCGGCACACGTCCAAGTATCCGACGACAACACCCGTGACCCGATCCGAGAACCCCGGCGCAGTACCCCGGACTCACCGACCCACCCAGAGACCCAACCCAGACCTCGACGCTGACGCCCGACACCGCGGAATGGAAGACTGACACCATGACCCCTCGGGGACCCGACGACACCCGGTCCGGCGACCTACCCGATCCGCCGTACTCGGCGGAGACCCTCGCCGACTATCACGCCGGAGCGCTCTCGGAGCGCGTCGCTGACCACATTCGCGCGCGGATCGCCGATGACCCTGCAGCACAGTCGATCCTGGACGGATTGGACCGAACCGTCGCCGATCTTCGATCGACCGGTCCCGAGATCACCGCCGCACCCGACCCTGTTCGCGTCGATGTCGAAGCCACCCTGACCGCGCTGAGGGGCTCGGTGCAGGAGCCGACCCACCTCGACACCCGACGACGTGTCCGCGGATCGTCCCCCGACGGTGGCCGGGCGTCGGTCGGCCGATGGCTCGCCGCTGCGGCGGCCGTTCTCGTCGTCGTCGCGGGATCCGTCGGCATCTTCCGGATGCTCTCCTCTCCGGACGCACCACCCCCGCAGGCCCGTCCCGCCCCGACACAACCCGCGCCGGATCCGGTGGGCACGGCAACGGCACTGTCCGTTCTGGGACGCACCGACGGGGCGCCCTTCGGGTCGGTCGCCGCGCTCCGGCGCTGCACAGCCGCGCACCTCATCCCCGTTCACGTCGTCATCGTCGGGTCCGGACGGATCACCGTACGCGGAACCGCAGCCGCTGCCATCCTGATGTCGACCGGGGTCGCCGGCCGGTTCGACGCACTGATCGTGGGCCTGGACTGCGACACCGGCAACCCGGCATTCATCTCCCGGTCCGTCATCGGTGGCTGACCGGGGTGCGGCCGGACGACGGCGTCGCCGGCCAGGCGATCCGGCGGACCGCACGGGCGCGGGTGTGCGGGAACATCTCCGCTTACCCTTGTGTTGAAGCAGCCGTGACCCCGCGTCTACCGCGCGGGTCTCGCTAAACCCACAGCACGGAGGATGGATGAGCCAGCCAGAGACCCAGCAGATCCACGACTTGATCATCATCGGATCTGGCCCTGCCGGGTACACCGCAGCGATCTACGCAGCGCGCGCCGAGCTATCTCCGATCGTCTTCGAGGGCACCCAGTTCGGTGGTGCACTGATGACGACCACCGAGGTCGAGAACTTCCCCGGCTTCCAGACCGGTATCCAGGGCCCCGCCCTGATGGACGAGATGCGCGAGCAGGCGATCCGATTCGGCGCCGACCTGCGCATGGAGGACGTCGACACGGTCCGCCTGACCGGCCCCGTCAAGGAGGTCGAGGTCGGTGGTGAGGTGTTCCGCGCCCGTGCGGTCATCCTCGCGATGGGCGCTGCGGCCCGCTATCTCGGTATCGAGGGCGAGCAGCAGCTGCTCGGTCGCGGGGTGTCTGCCTGTGCGACCTGCGACGGGTTCTTCTTCAAGGACCAGGACATCGCCGTCATCGGCGGTGGCGATTCCGCGATGGAAGAAGCGACGTTCCTCACCAAGTTCGCACGCAGTGTCTCCCTCGTCCATCGGCGCGACGAGTTCCGCGCGTCGAAGATCATGCTCGAGCGTGCCCGCGCCAACGACAAGATCCGTTTCGTCACCAACGCCGCCGTCACGTCGGTCGTCGGAGACGGCTCGGTGTCCGGCCTGACCATCGAGGACACCCGGACCGGCGAGGTCAGCACCCTGGACGTGACCGGGATGTTCGTCGCGATCGGTCACGATCCCCGCAGCGAGCTCGTTCGCGGCCAGGTCGACCTCGACAGCGAGGGTTACGTACTCACCCAGGGGCGCACGACCCACACCTCGCTGCCCGGCGTGTTCGCCGCGGGAGACCTCGTGGACCACACCTACCGTCAGGCGATCACCGCCGCCGGCAGCGGGTGCTCCGCCGCGATCGACGCCGAGCGGTGGCTCGCCGAACAGGGACAGGCCGCCGACCTCACCCTGGACGAGACCGAAGCGTCGACAGTCTCCGAGATCGACGCGGTCCAGGCGCCTGCCTGAGCCTTTCCCCACACTTTCCACCCGGGCGCCCGTCGCCCGGTACGACCAAGGAGGTCACAACCATGGGTGAACACACAGTCGCCGTCACCGACGCGACGTTCAAGGACACCGTTCTGGGTGCCGACAAGCCGGTCCTCGTGGACTTCTGGGCCACGTGGTGCGGACCGTGCCGCATGGTGGCCCCGGTTCTGGAAGAGATCGCACGCGATCACGGTGACAAACTCACCGTCGCCAAGGTCGACGTCGACGAGAGCCCGTCCACCGCGCGGGACTTCCAGATCATGTCCATCCCGACCATGATCCTGTTCGACAAGGGCCAGCCGGTGAAGACCATCGTCGGCGCCAAGGGCAAGGCCGCACTTCTGCGCGAGCTCGATTCGGTGGTCGGTCAGTCGGCCTGATCACCTGCGGTTTCACCGCACACCATCGCAACAGTCCGACGGGTGAACGATGCTGTCGTCCACCCGCGGGCTGTTTGCGTTGGTAGTGTCGGCCGTGGTCTCGACCTGAGACCACGACGCAGGGGGCCATGCCGCTCATACCGTGGGCAGTTTGGTGTCGTGAAGTTCAGCTGAGAGAATGCAGGCTGACGTTTGGCCGATGTACCCGCACGGTGTGCATCGGTTACCGCGTGCAGACCCGCTCCTGCCGCGATCCGTACGAGGGGTGACGAGATGCCATTGTTCCGACTTGGTGATCACGGCTCGGCGGTGGCCGAGATCCGCGCCATCCTGGTCGGACGTGGACTGCTACCCGATACCGGGTCCACCACCACCGATCACAGCGCCACCAATGGGTGGGCTCCGCCCGAGGCCGTCTTCGACGAGGCCTGCGATCGGGCCGTCCGCGCGTTCCAGCAGGAGCGTGGCCTGATCGTCGACGGCATCGTCGGGCCCGCGACCTACCGTGTTCTGCGCGAGGCCTCGTACCGTCTCGGAGCCCGCGTGCTGTCGTACCAGCTGTCGGCGCCCATGGTCGGCGACGACGTCGCCACCTTGCAGAGCCGTCTGCAGAACCTGGGGTACTTCACCTCGCTCGTCGACGGGGTCTTCGGTCTCACGACCCACAACGCCGTGTGTCTTTACCAGAGCGAATACGGCCTGGCGTCCGACGGGATCTGTGGTCCGGCCACACTGCGGTCGCTCGAGCGTCTCGGCACCCGTGTCACCGGCGGATCGCCCTACGCCATCCGGGAAGAGGAGCACGTCCGTCGCTCCGGTCCACACCTGTCCGGCAAGCGGATCCTGATCGATCCCGGTTCCGGGGGACTGCACGGGCTGTCGACCGGCGACCTGGCCGAGCGGGAATCCGAACTCCTCTGGGACCTCGGTGCCCGTCTCGAAGGTCGTATGGCCGCGACCGGGATGCAGACCTTCCTGTCGCACGACGGGCGGGGCCGTCCCGGCGACGACGAGCGCGCCCGAGTCGCGAATCTGATGGACGCCGACCTGATGATCTCGCTGCGGTGCGGTCATTATCGCAATGAGCAGGCGAATGGTGTCGCGTCGTTCTACTTCGGCAACAACAACTCGTTCTCTTCCATCGGACGCAATCTCGCCGGGTTCATCCAGCGGGAGATCGCCGCACGCACGCCGCTGGCCGACTGCCGGTCACACCCGCGCACGTGGGACCTGCTCCGACTCACCAAGATGCCGGTGGCCCTCATCGACGTCGGCTACATCACCAACCCGAATGACGCTGCAGTGCTGTCGGATTCGGACTGGCGCAACGTCATCGCCGACGCCATCGTGGTGGCGGTCAAGCGCCTATACCTGCTGGATCAGGACGATCGTCCTACGGGCACTTACACCTTCGCTGATCTGCTCGCAGCCGAGAACGCTCCGCGCTGACCCGCTGGGGTCGCATCCCCACGGGCACCGCCGTCCGTTGCCGGCCGGCGAGATCCATCTCGGCCATCACGACCAGCTTCTCCAGCGCACTTTCCACCTCGAACTTCCACCCGAGGCCCTCGTCGAGCTCCAACCGGAAGCGAGGGAAACGCTGGTGTGAGGACACCACGTCGAATCCGGAGTCCTTCAGGAACGACGCATCGTTCATGCACGATGTGCACAGGTCGGACTGCGGATCGTCGAGTATCTCCCGGGCGACTTCGACGATGGCCTCGTCGGACCAGAACTCCAGATCGTCGCTGAGCGAGCCGCTCGCACCGCCCGTGCCGGACGAGTCGGCACCCATGCCGTTCCGGACCAAACCGAACGACTCGACGGCGCGCACGCCCCGTCGGATCAGATCTCCGAGTACCGCGTCGAGCAGCAGACTCGCCACCTCGTCGTACCCGGGCTCGGTCCGGATGCTCGTCAACAACACCGCGTCGTGACTCACCGGTGAAGTGGGGAAGTGGCGTGAACGGGGTACGCGCTTCGGAGGCGCGTAGAACGCGGTTCCGATGACACTGTTCGTCGACGACTCGATCGCAACCTGCCCGCAGGCACCCCAGTCGAGAAGCAGACCCGAGATCCAGGCCTCCTTGTCGAACTCACTTTCATACGGTTCGAAGTCGGGGACCGTCGGCAACTGCGAACCGGGGCCGCGCCCGGAATCTGTCGGCGGCTCGACTTCCCAGAAGACGCACCGTCGGGTGTGTTGGGGAAGCGACGCGAACGAGCCGAGTTCCAGACGGGAGACCGACACACTCATGACGCCGAACTCCGAACCCGGAGCGACCGATCGGCGAAAGACACTGCGCACCAATGCTTCCCGACGTTCGGTCGTCGATCTTCTACCTCAACTGTCACTGTGACATTACTTCCGCATCCGCCGGTACCCGAGTTCTCGCCGTGTAATTCACTTCTTCGGGTCGATGAACTGGACGATGCGTTCCAAGTCGTCCACTGACCCGAACTCCACGACGATCTTCCCTTTTCTCTTCCCAAGACTGACTGTAACCCTGGTGTCCAGACTGTCGGAGAGTCGCTCAGCGAGGTCTTGCAATCCTGGCATCTGCATCGGCCGGCGCTTCGGTGCGGCGGGGGACCGCGAGTCCGGACCGTCCCCGCGGTTGGCGAGCGTCACGGCTTCCTCGGTCGCGCGCACCGACAGACCCTCCGCGACGATCCGCGCGGCGAGTGCTTCCTGCGCATCGCTACCGGTCTCCAGCGACAGCAGAGCGCGCGCGTGGCCCGCCGATAGGACGCCGGCGGCCACACGACGCTGCACCGGGATGGGCAGTTTGAGCAGCCGGATCATGTTGCTGATGAGTGGGCGTGAACGACCGAGGCGCGTCGCCAACTCTTCGTGCGTGACACCGAACTCTTCGAGCAGCTGTTGGTAGGCAGCCGCCTCCTCCAGCGGATTGAGCTGCGCGCGATGGATGTTCTCCAGGAGAGCGTCCCGCAGCATGTCGCCGTCGGGGGTCTCGCGGACGATCGCCGGAATGGCGTCCAGGCCGGCCTCCTGGCTGGCCCGCCACCGACGCTCACCCATGACGATCTGGTAACCCACACCGTCTGGGGTCGTCTCCTTGAGCCGGCGCACGACGATGGGTTGCATCAGTCCGAACTCACGGATCGAGTGCACGAGCTCGGCCATGGCTTCTTCGTCGAAGACGGTGCGCGGCTGGTTGGGGTTCGGCTGGATCTGCGTGGGCGGGAGTTCGCGGTACACCGCGCCCGCCTCTTCAGGGCTCAACGGTTCCGTTCCGTTCGGCGCCGTCGTACCCGGGCCCGCTGCCGGCGCGGACTGACCGGCGCCAGGGGAGACCGGAGCTTTGCCGATCACGACGTCCGCGGCAGCGTTTCCGAGGCGCGGGGCATCGGAGTGATCATCCGCGGGACCCGTAGGAATCAGTGCGGCCAGACCGCGACCGAGACCACCCCGGCGTTGTGCGGTATCTCGTTGACTCATCGCTGTACCTCCCCGCGCTTGTTCGTTCCCTGTGGCTCTGAGTAGCGGCTCATGCCGTAGCGCTCTCTGCGGCGCGGAGTGCGAGTTCCCGAGCAGCGTCGAGGTAACTCATCGCTCCGCGAGACCCGGGGTCGTATTCGATGATCGTCATCCCGTACCCCGGAGCCTCCGAGACCTTGACGCTGCGCGGGATGATCGTGCTCAACACCTTGTCTCCGAAGTGGCGTCGAACCTCTTCGGCGACCTGGTCGGCGAGTTTGGTTCGACCGTCATACATCGTGAGGACGATCGTCGACACGTGGAGATCGCGGTTGAGGTGCGCCTGAACGAGCTCGATGTTGCGCAGGAGCTGCCCGACACCTTCCAGTGCGTAGTACTCGCACTGAATGGGAATCAGGACCTCGCGCGCGGCGACCATCGCGTTGACCGTCAGCAGGCCGAGAGACGGGGGACAGTCGATGAACACGTAGTCGATCTGATATTCGCGGAGCACTTCGTCGGAAAGCGCATTGCGCAGTCGGTTCTCACGCGCCACCAAAGAGACTAGTTCGATCTCGGCACCGGCCAGATCCAGCGTTGCCGGCACGCAGAAGAGGCCCTGCTGACTCGGTGATTCTTGGATCGCTTCCCTCAGGGTCACCTCGCCGAGAAGGAGTTCGTAGACCGACGCGATCTCCTGCGCCCGGTGGTCGATACCGAGAGCGGTGCTGGCGTTTCCCTGAGGATCGAGGTCCACCACCAAGACTCGAAGTCCGCGCACGGCGAGGCCGGCGGCCAAATTGACGGCTGTTGTGGTCTTGCCGACGCCACCCTTCTGATTCGCCACCGTCATGATCCGCGTGTGCGGCGGACGGGGTAGCTGACCCGCCCCGCCTGGCGTCAACACCTGACTCGCACGCTCTGCCGCCATAGCGATCGGAGTGTCGGCGAACGGTTGGCCCGAGGAGGTGGGTACGCCACCGCGGGAGGTTTCACGTGAAACATTCGGGTCTTGATCGACCACGCCTGGACTCCTTTTACCGACCTGGTAGGCGTTCGCGCCAACACTGACGTCGGCGTCAGCCGCCGCCGACAGTGGTACCGAACCGCCGACGCCGGCACCATCAGAGGTACCGGCAGAACGCTTCCTATTCTGCGCCCTCCGTGGACTCCACACCAATTCGATCGCCCCCTCAGCGTCGTCCCGAGCGACTACCGCGAACTCGCTCAGATTTGGTCCCGATGATCACAGTTGTCGGTGTATCCAAGTACCGGTCGCCACACACCGCCACAGTGAGGTCACTGACTCCGGTCCTGCCCACGACAGCACGGTCCCGCTCGATCTCCTCCGCAGCCGACGATCCTTTGATCGCGATCATGCGCCCTCCGCCCCGTACGAGGGGAGCGGACCACTTGGCCAAACGTTCCAGGGGCGCCACTGCTCGCGAGGTCACCACATCCGCGAGGCCCACTGACGCGCGCACAGATTTCTCCTCAGCACGACCACGCACTACGGAGACGTTGTCCAAGTCGAGGCTCGTCGTGGCCCGCTCAAGGAAGGAACTGCGCCGCAGGAGCGGCTCGATCAAAGTGATCGTCAGGTCCGGCCGCGCGATCGCCAGTGGTATGCCTGGCAATCCGGCACCGCTGCCGACATCGAAGACCGTCGCATCGTTGCCGATCAGTTCACCGAGAACGCCGCAATTGAGTATGTGCCGGTCCCACAGCCGTGGCACCTCACGCGGCCCCATGAGGCCGTGCTCGATGCCATCCGTCGCCAAGATCGTCCAGTAGGCGCTGGCAACCTCGACGCGTGCACCGAACACCCCTTCCGCCGCGGCCGGCGGTCTCGCCGAGGCTTCTCGGTCTTCTTGTTCGTTCGGGGGCGTATCTGGCGGCACTGGCACTCCAATTCATGTCGGCAACCTACACAGTGTTTCACGTGAAACGGTCGCGCCCGAACGGATGGTCCACACAGCCACGTGGCGATGTTTCACGTGAAACAACATGCTGGTCATTTGTTCTCCGTGGACCGACCGTCGGCCAACGAACACCCCGAAATCCACTTTGGTGAGCCCGCATTGCCCTGGACGGATGGACAGGTCATCTTTGGTCACGTGACGTAAACCTTCCCATCCGAGAGGGGTTCGTGGAGACGGCCATGATGAGCACCGGACGATGACTGGGACCATGACAGCGCCTCGAGGACGCGGGCCCGAGCCGAGTCCAGCAGAACCGCGGGGAGTTCGCGGCCTGGCCGCCGACGTCCGCCGGCCGACGGAGCTCGAATCCAGGGTCGCTCGCCGGCCTCAGGTTGCGTTTCGCCGACATCGTGGGGACATTCGCCTACATTCAGCAGTCGCTACCGGGGCACCCGCGCTGACGCAGCTTCAACGGCCACCGTTTCACGTGAAACAACATCGATGTCATTTGCAACCGGAACCGACCATAGACCCTCCCGCACAACGACTCAGGCCCCGACCAAAGGTCGGGGCCTGAGCAACTTCGGGGGGAGGGGAGTGACGCTGGGCTATGCGGGCAGAACCACCACGCGACGCTTGGGCTCCGTGCCCTCGCTCTCGCTGACGACCCCGTCGACGACGGCTACCGCGTCGTGGACGATCTTCCGCTCGAACGGCGTCATCGGATCCAACGCCTCACGCTCACCTGAGGACAACACGCGCTCAGCGACCTCGCGACCCAGACGAGCCAGGCGGTCACGACGATCGGCACGCCACCGCGCCACGTCGAGCATCAGCCGACTGCGCTCGCCCGTCGCCTGCTGAACAGCGAGACGGGTCAGCTCCTGCAGAGCATCGAGAACCTCACCCTTACGGCCGACGAGCTTCGTCAGATCATCGCCACCGTCGATGCTGACCACCGCGCGATCGCCATCGACGTCGAGATCGATGTCACCATCGAAGTCCAGAACGTCGAGCAGTTGCTCCAAGTAATCGCCGGCGATTTCGCCTTCTTCGACGAGACGATCCTCGTCGTCATCGTCATCGTCGATGTCCTCGGCGTCCTCCGACGGGTCGTCGGCGTCGGCATCTGCACCCGCGACGGGGCTCTCGACGGCGGTCGTCTCTTCTGCCACGGCCGAACCGGTATCCGTCTGGCCCTCGCCACGTTCCTCGGTCTGCGCTCCGGCGTGGGTGTCGGAGTCCGAACCGGCTTGAGTTGCAGTCTCTGCTGTCATCTCATTCACCTAACTTCTGTGCTTCATCGAACAAGTCTCTGGCGGTCATCGTTTGCCGCCGCGTTTGTTGCCGCCCTTGGTCGTCGATCGACTTCCGCGGTTGTGGTTCTGCTTCTTGCCGGGCGCAGCGCCAGCGCCGGAACGAGTGGGTTTCTGGCCAGGTTTCGGCTTCGCACCGGGACCGCTGTCCCCGGCGGCGGGCGATGATCCGTTGCCGGATGTCCCCGACCCCGACGATGCAGAACCCGACGTGGCGGAATCCTTTACGTCATCGGCCACCGTGTCGGCGGCGGACTCGTCACCCTTGGACAAGGACACAGTCGTCGCATCGGACGTCCCCGAACCGCCGGCGTTGCGCTTCTTGCGGTCCGGCCGCACACCGGGCTTGGGAGCGTTCGCCTTCAGCTTCTCCTGCTTGGCGAGTTTGGCCTCTTCCTCTTCTTTGGCGATGTGGCCGAAGACGATGTGCTGCTGACCGTAGGTCCAGATGTTGTTGCTCATCCAGTAGAGAAGGATGGCGACCGGGAAGAACGGGCCGGTGATGAGGATGCCGATCGGGAAGATGTAGAGCGCCAGATTGTTCATCATCCGGGTCTGCGGATTCTCCAGCGCCGCCTCGGGCTGGCGGGCCACCGATGCACGCGAGTTCATGTGCGTGGCAATCGAGGCGATGATCATCATCGGCACGACGACGTATGCGATCTGCGGGCGAGTGAAGTCGATGGGGGAGCCCGGCTCGACGAAGGCCTGGAACTCGGTGGCCGGCTCGACCAGGTAGGACGACAGCGGCACACCGAACAGACGGGCGTCGAGGAAGTTCTGAACCTGATCGGCACTGAAGACGTAGTTGCCCTGCGAACGGGTCTCGGCGGCGCTCATGCCGAGCTGGCCCATACCGGTACCCATGCGGTTGAACGAACGCAGCACATGGAACAGACCGATGAAGACCGGGATCTGCAGCAGCATCGGCAGACAACCGAGCATCGGGTTGAACCCGTGCTCCTTCTGCAGCTTCTGCATCTCCTCGGTCATCTTGACCCGATCCTTGGCGTACTTCTTACGGATCGCCTGGAGCTGCGGATTGATCTCCTGCATCTTCTTCGTGGTGCGGATCTGCTTCACGAAGGGCTTGTAGAGGATCGCGCGCAGGGTGAACACGAGGAACACCACCGACAGAGCCCACGCGATACCGTTGCCACCCGGGGTGTCGGGCGTGACATGGCTGAAGAGCCAATGCCAGACCCACATGATCCCGGAGACCGGGTAGTAGATGAAGTCGAGCACGGGTCAGTTACCCCTCACTTGTTGTACTCACAGAGCACGGGTCTCGCCGGACCCGTGCTGATGTTTCCGAGGTCGATGGTTGCCGGTCATCCCGCTCCAAAGATCGCGGCACAGCTCGCCGAAGCCACGATCGGGGACCGGGTCGTAGCCGGGCTTGTGCCAGGGTCCGCACTTGAGCAGACGGATGATCGACAAGACCGAGCCGTAGAGAAATCCATGTCGGTCGAGCGCTTCGACCGCGTAACCCGAACACGTGGGTTCGAACCGGCAGGTCGGCAACCGCATGGGGGACACCCAGGTGCGGTACAGCTCGATGAGGAAGATGAGCACGCGGCGGGGGAACAGTCGGACGCCACGGAGGAAACGAGCAGCCGGTGTCGACGGGGGAGCGCTGCCGACGGAGTTCACCGCCGACGTGTCGTCGAGCTCGGCAGATGTCATCGGTACGCGCCCACTCCGTCGGCCGACGGCGTGCCGCCTGCGAGTCCTGCGATGCGCCGGCTCGTGAACGCCGCACGCATCTGGTCGGCGAGTTCGTCGCTGCTCCGCTCCGAGGCGGTGTCCCGGGCACGGATGACGACGTAGCTCTCCACCGCGGGACAGAGATGTCGAGTGGCGGCGAACGCTGCGCGCAGCTTGCGTGCCACCGCGTGACGCGTGACGGCGTTGCCCACGGATTTGCTGACGACGAGCCCCAGCCAGGGCCCGCCGGTCATCGCGACGTCGCGTCGCACGCCTCGGGGGTCGGGCCAGTCATGTCCGACCACCGCGAGGTGCAGGGAGAAGTCACGACTCTTCACCCTCGCACCGGACTTGAGGGTGCGAGAGAAGTCGGATCCACGCGAGATCCGATGAGTGGGCGCAGTCATCGATCAGCCGACCGGATCCGCGAAGACCCGGTGAGGAGCCGACGATCAGGCGGTGAGCTTCGCGCGGCCCTTGGTACGGCGGCTGCTGACGATCGCACGGCCGGCGCGGGTCCGCATGCGCAGACGGAAACCGTGCACGCGTGCGCGACGACGGTTGTTCGGCTGGAAAGTACGCTTGCCCTTGGCCACGGGAACTCCTTGTGCTCGCTGTGCGCACGCCGGTTACCCGTGCGTGACCCACATCTTGTCGTTGGTCTTTGATCCAGGACGGTGCCGAACTGTTGTCGGTGATGAGTCGGCGAACACGAAGAACCGCCGCGCAAATCCGCAACCTGGATGACCAGTCGAGACTACTGACACCGCGCGTTCAAATCAAACGAGCCGTTCGTCGCCTCGGAACCGGCTCCGACCAGCTGTGTTCCGGACCACTGAAGGACCTTTATCAGTCGTTCCGAGTCAAACGTCCCGATCGCTTTGTGGCCCACCCGGACCTCTGTTACGTTCTCTCAAAGCGTCGGCCACCACTCCGTGCGAGGCACCACCTCGGGGACCTGGCTCAGACCGAAGTCCCAAGTTCGTCGTCACCTTTGTACACAGGTGTGGATAAGCCTGTGGAGAGATGGGTCCGGCAGCGCAGATGCCATCGCTTTCGTCAACGCTGGTAGTTTTCCGCATCAGGAGGCCAGCCCT